>NZ_CP168514.1:2500-4935000 GCF_059491875.1 Pseudomonas sp. Pseusp49
TAGTATAACCAGATTGCTTGGGGTTATATGGTCAAGTGAAGAAGCGCATACGGTGGATGCCTTGGCAGTCAGAGGCGATGAAAGACGTGGTAGCCTGCGAAAAGCTTCGGGGAGTCGGCAAACAGACTTTGATCCGGAGATGTCTGAATGGGGGAACCCAGCCATCATAAGATGGTTATCTTGTACTGAATACATAGGTGCAAGAGGCGAACCAGGGGAACTGAAACATCTAAGTACCCTGAGGAAAAGAAATCAACCGAGATTCCCTTAGTAGTGGCGAGCGAACGGGGACTAGCCCTTAAGTGGCTTTGAGATTAGCGGAACGCTCTGGAAAGTGCGGCCATAGTGGGTGATAGCCCTGTACGCGAAAATCTCTTAGTCATGAAATCGAGTAGGACGGAGCACGAGAAACTTTGTCTGAATATGGGGGGACCATCCTCCAAGGCTAAATACTACTGACTGACCGATAGTGAACTAGTACCGTGAGGGAAAGGCGAAAAGAACCCCGGAGAGGGGAGTGAAATAGATCCTGAAACCGTATGCGTACAAGCAGTGGGAGCCCACTTTGTTGGGTGACTGCGTACCTTTTGTATAATGGGTCAGCGACTTATTTTCAGTGGCGAGCTTAACCGAATAGGGGAGGCGTAGCGAAAGCGAGTCTTAATAGGGCGTCTAGTCGCTGGGAATAGACCCGAAACCGGGCGATCTATCCATGGGCAGGTTGAAGGTTAGGTAACACTGACTGGAGGACCGAACCGACTACCGTTGAAAAGTTAGCGGATGACCTGTGGATCGGAGTGAAAGGCTAATCAAGCTCGGAGATAGCTGGTTCTCCTCGAAAGCTATTTAGGTAGCGCCTCATGTATCACTGTAGGGGGTAGAGCACTGTTTCGGCTAGGGGGTCATCCCGACTTACCAAACCGATGCAAACTCCGAATACCTACAAGTGCCGAGCATGGGAGACACACGGCGGGTGCTAACGTCCGTCGTGAAAAGGGAAACAACCCAGACCGTCAGCTAAGGTCCCAAAGTTATGGTTAAGTGGGAAACGATGTGGGAAGGCTTAGACAGCTAGGAGGTTGGCTTAGAAGCAGCCACCCTTTAAAGAAAGCGTAATAGCTCACTAGTCGAGTCGGCCTGCGCGGAAGATGTAACGGGGCTCAAACCATACACCGAAGCTACGGGTATCACCTTCGGGTGATGCGGTAGAGGAGCGTTCTGTAAGCCTGTGAAGGTGAGTTGAGAAGCTTGCTGGAGGTATCAGAAGTGCGAATGCTGACATGAGTAACGACAATGGGTGTGAAAAACACCCACGCCGAAAGACCAAGGTTTCCTGCGCAACGTTAATCGACGCAGGGTTAGTCGGTCCCTAAGGCGAGGCTGAAAAGCGTAGTCGATGGAAAACAGGTTAATATTCCTGTACTTCTGGTTATTGCGATGGAGGGACGGAGAAGGCTAGGCCAGCTTGGCGTTGGTTGTCCAAGTTTAAGGTGGTAGGCTGGAATCTTAGGTAAATCCGGGATTCTAAGGCCGAGAGCTGATGACGAGTTACCCTTTGGGTGACGAAGTGGTTGATGCCATGCTTCCAAGAAAAGCTTCTAAGCTTCAGATAACCAGGAACCGTACCCCAAACCGACACAGGTGGTTGGGTAGAGAATACCAAGGCGCTTGAGAGAACTCGGGTGAAGGAACTAGGCAAAATGGCACCGTAACTTCGGGAGAAGGTGCGCCGGTGAGGGTGAAGGACTTGCTCCGTAAGCCCACGCCGGTCGAAGATACCAGGCCGCTGCGACTGTTTATTAAAAACACAGCACTCTGCAAACACGAAAGTGGACGTATAGGGTGTGACGCCTGCCCGGTGCCGGAAGGTTAATTGATGGGGTTAGCTAACGCGAAGCTCTTGATCGAAGCCCCGGTAAACGGCGGCCGTAACTATAACGGTCCTAAGGTAGCGAAATTCCTTGTCGGGTAAGTTCCGACCTGCACGAATGGCGTAACGATGGCGGCGCTGTCTCCACCCGAGACTCAGTGAAATTGAAATCGCTGTGAAGATGCAGTGTATCCGCGGCTAGACGGAAAGACCCCGTGAACCTTTACTATAGCTTTGCACTGGACTTTGAATTTGCTTGTGTAGGATAGGTGGGAGGCTTTGAAGCGTGGACGCCAGTTCGCGTGGAGCCATCCTTGAAATACCACCCTGGCAACTTTGAGGTTCTAACTCAGGTCCGTTATCCGGATCGAGGACAGTGTATGGTGGGTAGTTTGACTGGGGCGGTCTCCTCCTAAAGAGTAACGGAGGAGTACGAAGGTGCGCTCAGACCGGTCGGAAATCGGTCGTAGAGTATAAAGGCAAAAGCGCGCTTGACTGCGAGACAGACACGTCGAGCAGGTACGAAAGTAGGTCTTAGTGATCCGGTGGTTCTGTATGGAAGGGCCATCGCTCAACGGATAAAAGGTACTCCGGGGATAACAGGCTGATACCGCCCAAGAGTTCATATCGACGGCGGTGTTTGGCACCTCGATGTCGGCTCATCACATCCTGGGGCTGAAGCCGGTCCCAAGGGTATGGCTGTTCGCCATTTAAAGTGGTACGCGAGCTGGGTTTAGAACGTCGTGAGACAGTTCGGTCCCTATCTGCCGTGGACGTTTGAGATTTGAGAGGGGCTGCTCCTAGTACGAGAGGACCGGAGTGGACGAACCTCTGGTGTTCCGGTTGTCACGCCAGTGGCATTGCCGGGTAGCTATGTTCGGAAAAGATAACCGCTGAAAGCATCTAAGCGGGAAACTTGCCTCAAGATGAGATCTCACTGGGACCTTGAGTCCCCTGAAGGGCCGTCGAAGACTACGACGTTGATAGGTTGGGTGTGTAAGCGCTGTGAGGCGTTGAGCTAACCAATACTAATTGCCCGTGAGGCTTGACCATATAACACCCAAGCAATTTGCTGACCTGAAAAGGCACCAGATTGCGGTGTGTGAAGACGAAACGAACCGAAAGTTCGAGAGACTCACAAAACACCCGCTGTCACATACCCAATTTGCTGAAGCGAGGCCAACTGGCCACGACTCGGTACCCGAATTTCTTGACGACCATAGAGCGTTGGAACCACCTGATCCCATCCCGAACTCAGAAGTGAAACGATGCATCGCCGATGGTAGTGTGGGGTTTCCCCATGTGAGAGTAGGTCATCGTCAAGATTAAATTCCGAAACCCCAATTGCGAAAGCAGTTGGGGTTTTGTTTTTAGTAGAAGTCACCCATTTTCACCGGCACGTTGATGTTCTAACGGGCTGGTCACAGAATTTCTTGACGACCATAGAGCGTTGGAACCACCTGATCCCATCCCGAACTCAGAAGTGAAACGATGCATCGCCGATGGTAGTGTGGGGTTTCCCCATGTGAGAGTAGGTCATCGTCAAGATTGAATTCCAAAACCCCTGTCTGCTAACGCAGACAGGGGTTTTGTCGTTTCAGGGGTACTGAAAAGCCCGTTGTGGAGTCTCTCCACAACGGGCTTTCTCACGTCTTGTACTTGCCGCTGGGGGGTTACTTCGGTGTGTTTCTGGTCTGGACTTCAGGGCTGTTGAGGTAGCGCGTAATGACCTC
This sequence comes from Pseudomonas sp. Pseusp49, assembly GCF_059491875.1. Classification (NCBI taxonomy): domain Bacteria; kingdom Pseudomonadati; phylum Pseudomonadota; class Gammaproteobacteria; order Pseudomonadales; family Pseudomonadaceae; genus Pseudomonas; species Pseudomonas sp. Pseusp49. The sequence goes on from NZ_CP168514.1 coordinate 6,104, forward strand.
GACCGCTCGGTTCAGGTGATGCTCGAGCAACTTCACGGAGTGTCCCACGTCCCGGTCCTTGGCGGCGCGCAACAGTGCCTGGTGGTCGTCCTGGGACAGTTTGCCCAGGCCCATGGCTTCCAGGTTGAAACGCAGGAACCGCTCTTCCTCATTCAGGCCGTCTTCAACCAGTTTCAACAGCCGGCGATTGGGTGCTCGGCAGTAAAGCGTCATGTGGAACAAGCGGTTGAGCCGGCCGATTTCGCTGTAGTCGCTTTGCGTTTCGAGTTCGTCGATGTAGCGGGCAGCCTGCTCGAGATCTTCGTCCTGGAGCAATGGCACCGAGAGACGCAGGGCCTCGGACTCCAGCAGGATGCGCAGCGCGTAGGTTTCAACGGCGTCTCCCTGGACCAGCGGCGCGACCACGGCGCCTTTATGGGCCACCACGTTGAGCAACGACTGTGCTTCGAGCTGGCGCAAGGCTTCCCGTACGGGCATGCGGCTGACGCCGAACAGATCGGCGAGGTCCTGCTGGCGCAGGGCCGCGCCGCAAGGGATGCGCCCGTCAAGTATCGCCGCGCGCAGGGTTTCTTCGATCACCGAGCGAGCCAGATGTGCGGGAATCGGCCCGTTGACCTTGATACTGCTCAGAGGGTTGGGCTTTTGTGTCACTAAACGCACCCTGAATAATGAATTTTTTGGATCCAAATGACACTAGTGACTGCCTGACAGCTTGTCAAACAAGTGAACGAATGCCTTTGTTTCAGTTTAGCGCGCCACCAGTGATCTCACCGTGCCATTGTCTTTTTCCGGACTAACCTTCACCATTCGAACAATTCTCTCCTGCCTACCCAGGATGCCTCGCATTGGCGGCATGTTTAACGATCCCCCGGATTTTACGCTGGCTGTGCAGCGCATTGCTGCTGGCTGGCGTGATGCTGGGCAGCTTGAGTGCCGATTGGGACTTCTCCCTGATCAGCCGGCGGGCGCAGGCATTGTACGGACCTTTGGGAGAGGGCCAGCAACGCATTAATGATTGGCAATACTTGTTGGCCAGTCAGAAGCAGATCAGCGAGTCGGAACAACTCAATGTGGTCAATCGCTTCTTCAACAAGCAGGTGCGATACGTTGAAGACATCGACCTTTGGCATGAAGTCGATTACTGGGAAACCCCGATCGAAGCCCTGTGGAAAGGCGCCGGCGACTGTGAGGACTACGCTATTGCCAAGTACTTCAGCCTGCGTCACCTCGGTGTAGCCAGTGAAAAGCTGCGTATTACCTACGTCAAGGCACTGACCCAGAACCGCGCGCACATGGTGCTGACCTACTACTCGAGTCCGGAGGCCGAGCCCCTGGTGCTCGACAGCCTGATCGATGCAATCAAGCCGGCCAGCCAACGAAAGGATTTGCTGCCGGTCTACTCTTTCAACGCAGAGGGATTGTGGTTGCCGGGTGCCAAAGGCAACAAAAAGGTCGGCGATACCAAGCGTCTGTCGCGCTGGCAGGATGTGTTGAAGAAAATGCAGGCCGAAGGATTCCCGGTCGAGACGACTAACTAGGAGCACGTGCTCAGATGTCTTTGTTCAAACAGCTGTTGATTGCTATCTGTCTGTTCCTGGTGGTCGCCTTCACCGGCAGTTTCATGGTCAGCCTGGAGAGCTCGCGCACTCAGTACGTCAACCAGTTGCGCTCCCATGCCCAGGACGCTGCGACCGCGCTGGCGCTTTCCCTGACCCCGAATATCGACGACCCGGCGATGGTCGAGTTGCTGGTCAGCTCGATCTTCGACAGTGGCTACTACGCGAGTATCCGCGTGGTCGATCTGAAGACCGATCAGCCCCTGGTTGAGCGCACGGGCATTCCGGCGGTCAACAACGTTCCGGACTGGTTCGTCAAACTGATCGGTCTGGAGCCCGCCGGTGGTGATGCGATCGTCAGCCGCGGCTGGGAGCAGGCTGCCCGGGTCGAGGTCGTCAGCCATCCGATGTTCGCGCTGGCCAAGTTGTGGCAAAGCGCCTTGGGCAGCCTGGGCTGGTTGCTGCTATGCGGCGCCGTCAGTGCGGTGCTCGGCGCGCTGTTGCTGCGCCAGCAATTGCGACCGCTGGATTACATGGTCAAGCAATCCCACGCCATCGCCCGACGGGAGTTCCTCAGCCTGCCGGAACTGCCGCGCACTCCCGAGCTTCGCCGGGTCGTGCAGGCCATGAACCAGATGGTCGAGAAGCTCAAGGCGCTGTTCCAGGAACAGGCCGAGCGTAGTGAAAAACTGCGGGTCGAGTCCTATCAGGATTCGTTGACCGGGTTGGCCAACCGGCGCTATTTCGAGATGCAACTGAATGCCCGGGTGAGCAACCCGGAGCAGGCCAGCTCCGGTTATCTGCTGCTGTTGCGGGTCAAGGATCTGGCCGGCCTCAACCAGCGCCTCGGTGGCCAGCGCACCGATGAAGTGCTCAAGGCCGTCGGTGAGCAACTGACTCGCGAGTGCGCCAAGTACCCGGAAACCCAGAACCTGGTGACCCGTATTCGTGGTGGCGAATTTGCCGTGCTGGCGCCGGGGCTGGTGCGCGAAGAAGCGCTGCAATTGGCGCAAAATCTCGACGGCGCCCTGGCCAGTCTGCACGCTACCGGCGCCACTGATGTGGCTGCCGTGGCGTCTATCGGCCTGGCGCCTTTTGCTCACGGTGACTCGCCGCAAGCCGTGCTCAGCCTCGGTGATCAGGCGCTGGCCCAGGCCGAAGGTCAGGGCGAGCAGAATTGGGCCTGCCTCGAACACAGCCTCTCGGCCAGTGTCGGCGACGATCACCACGCCTGGCATCAGATGCTCGACCAGGCGCTGACACAGCGGCGCTTCGAGCTGTATTTCCAGCCGGTAGTGGCCGCCCAGGACACGCAACTGGTACTGCATTACAAAGTGCTGTCGCGACTGCTCGACGAGCGCGGCCAGACCATCCCCGCCGGGCGTTTTCTGCCTTGGCTGGAGCGCTTCGGCTGGACCGCGCGCCTGGACCGGCTGATGCTCGAACGAGTGTTGGCGCAAATGAGCGAACATGAGGAGTCGCTGGCGCTGAATCTGTCGTCGGCGACCCTGGGCGACCCGCAGGCGCAAAACAAAATCTTCGAGCTACTGCGTGCGCACTCCAACCTTGGCCCGCGTCTGACCCTGGAGATTGGCGAAGAGCAACTGCCTGATCAGGCCGTGTTGGAGCAGTTGACCCGGCGCCTGCGCGAACTCGGCTTCTCACTGAGCCTGCAACGTTTTGGCGGACGCTTCAGCATGATCGGCAACCTGGCGCGGCTGGGGCTGGCGTACCTCAAGATCGATGGCAGCTACATTCGCTCGATTGACCTGGAGAGTGACAAACGCCTGTTCATCGAGGCGATCCAGCGAGCGGCACACAGCATTGATTTGCCGCTGATTGCCGAGCGGGTCGAGACGGAAGGCGAGTTGTCGGTGATTCGCGAGATGGGGCTATACGGTGTGCAGGGCCAGTTGTTCGGCGAGCCCAAGCCCTGGCGCTGATTCGATCGCTCCCACGCAGGGCGCGGGAGTGATCGGAGGGGGCGTCAGATCAGCCCGGTCTCTTCATCATCGATCAATTGGCTCAAGCCACCCAAGGCTTCACGGGCCTGGTTTCGGTCCATGAGTTTGGCCTGGGCCGCCGTCGGCAGGTCGGTGACGCGGATCACGCCTTTCTGGGTCAGCACCTGAATTAAGTCATCGAGTACCCGGATCATTTCCAAGTCGCTTTGCTTGAGCTGTTTGAGGCTGTTCTCCACCGCCGCATTGGCAAACCAGGCCTGGATTTCATGATTGTCGGCCGGCAGCGTTTCCGTGGCCTCGGCATAGGCGGCGGGTTCCACGCGTACCAACAGGCCCTGCGCATCGCGTTGCACGTAAAACATTGAGCATCCCTCAGAATTGAACCAGCGTCATGCTGTCAGCAGCATAGGTCAACTGCGCGCCAGTATGTGGCGCAGCGACGAAATCGTCACCGGGCAGTGGACACAAACGTGACGACCGCCCCGGAAGGGGCGGCCGTTTTCATGCATCAGCTGTTGTTGTGATCGATTTTGATGGTCGGATCGCTACCGGCAATCAGGTTGTGCAGGTTGGCGCTTGACCAGTTGTTGCCCTCCAGCTTGATCGTCACGTCCGGCGTGGCGGCTGCGGCATTGCCAGAGTTGAACTGACCGGTCGAGCTGACTTGCAGCGACGACACGCCATCGACCGTGGTGATCTTCAGGAAGTTGTCGATGGTGCTCCCGGTTTCGCCCTGCAACAGATCGCGCAGGTCGATCCGGTCGCCTTCGCTGGCCTTGAAGTCCTTGATCACGTCGTTGCCGGTGTCGCCCGCTTTCCAGACGAAGGTGTCGCCGCCCAAACCGCCAGTCAGGGTGTCATTGCCCTTGCCGCCCAAGAGAATGTCATTGCCGTCGCCACCGTCCAGCAAGTCGTTTCCGGTACCGCCGAGCAGAATGTCATTGCCGGTGCCGCCGTAGAGTTTGTCGTCGCCACCCTGGCCAAAGATGATGTCATTGCCGGCGGCGCCGAGCAGCGTATCGGCACCATCCTGAGCCCCAGACACATCGAACACGTTGTAGTGCTCGGTGATGTACTGGTGCACATTGCTTGGTGTGACCAGATTGGTCTCGACCCCGGTTTGCAGGCCTACAAAAGCCTGCAGCGAAGCGTAACCTTCGCCGGTGACGCTATTGAAGCTCACCAGGTCGCCGAAGATGATGTCATTGCCATCACCGCTGTTGACGGTGTCGTGACCCGGTAGCGTGGCCTCGCTGTGGCCGAGAATCGCGTTGGCCAGATCCGAAGGGTTGATATTGGCCAGCGGCTTGCCGTCGGTGGTGTTGTACGGCGCCAGGTCGCTTTCCTTGACGTCGCCGTTCAGGCCGATGGCTTGCACGGTGGAGTGGGCCGCCGCCAACAGGGCAAATGCCGCTGCGGCATTGGTGGCGCTGGTGCTGTCGACATAGCCATCGCCATCGTTGGCCGACAACTCATAAGTGCCGTCACCCTGCGCATGGAGTGTCAGGCCACTGTATTTTGAAGAGCTCCAGTTACCCTTGCTGTCCTCACTCCATTTGTAAACGGCGCCATTGGCATCGACCAACGTACGAGTTGCGCCGCCGATCACTGTGGTGAAAGCAGTGCCAGGCCTGTAGTCACCCAGTTTCAACAGGCTGTCCAGGGTCAGGTCCGGGGAGCTGCTTGACTTGAAGTTGACGACGACCGGGTTGGTCTGTTCATTGCTGGTGTAAGCGGTTGGTTCACCGTCGGTAATGAAGTAGGTGAGATTGATCGCATTAGGGTTGCTCTTCGCATCAGCACTGTAGAACCAGTTGGCGGTGGTCTTGAACACGTCCTCGTAGTTGGTGTATCCGCCCGATTTCATGCCGTCGAGAACCGACTTCAAGTTCGCCAGGGCATCCTTGCTGGACAGGTCGATCGAAATCGACTGTTTGACCGTCGTGTCGAAGTCCACGAGGAACACTTTCACAGTACCCGGATTCGCGTCTTTCGAAGTCGCACTGGCGATCAGCGAAGTAAACACCGCCTCCAGAGACTTCTTCGCCGCCGACATGGAGGCGTCGCCCATACTGCCCGAGCTGTCGACCATGAAGGCGATATTGTAGTTCTGACCTGGTGCGACCGTCAGCCCGCCGATATCCGACACCACGATGTCATTGCCACTGGTGCCGGTGACGGTGTCGTTACCGGCGGTGGCAGTGAGCGGGTTATAGACCGCTGGATTGATCGTGATCGGTATCTGCGTCGTATTGCTGGCCGAATCACCCTGGCTCTCGGTCGAGACTGCCGTCACGGTCAGCGTGTTGGTGCCGGTGGCGTACGGTGCCGGGGTGTAGCTCAACTTGCTCACATCCCACCCACTGAGGTTGACGACGCCGTTACCGGTTGTGCCGGTAAAGGTGTGCGTGCCATCGGTCAGGGTCGCACCCGCCGGGATTCCACCGATGGAGGTAATGGTCTGGGTTTCAGAGCCATCAGTATCCACCGACGTTACCTTCAAGCCCAACGCGATGCTGCTGTTCTCGGCCACCTGAGACGTGGTGGCGGTCACGATCGGTGTATCCGCGACCGCGGTCACACTGATGTCCAGCGTGGTGCTTGAACCGGTATTGGTGGTGTAGGTCACAGTCGGAACCTTGCCACTCCAATTGTCGGCAGGGGTAAAGCTGTAGTCACCGCTGGCAGCGACTGTCAGCCTGCCCACGTTTGCGATGGTGGCAGTCCCCCCCGCGTTGTACTCGATGCCACCGATAGTGAACTTGGTCACGCTCAGAGCGTTGTCCACATCACGGTCGTTGGTCAGCACGTTACCGGTGGCGACCTGGTCTTCAAGGGTGGTTTTGAGGTCCGCAGCCAGCACACTCGGGTCATCGACTGGCGTGACGCCGATATTCAGGGTCGAGGTGACGTTGGGTCCCGAACCGTCGGTGACGGTGTAGGTGACGGTTGGCACTGTGCCGTTGTAGTTGGCGGCCGGGGTGAAGGTGTAGGCCCCACTGGCTGCGATCACCAGGGTACCGACATTGGCGATGGTCGCCGTGCTGCCGGCCGTGTAAGTGGTCGAACCGATGGTGAAGTTGACCACGTTGACCGGACCATCGACGCTGCTCGTGCCGGTGAGCACGCTGCCGCTGAGGGCGGTGTCTTCCAGGGTAGAGACCGTTTCGCTGGCGTCTGTGAAGCTGTCGTTGACCGGCGTAACGCTGATGTTCAGGGTCGAAGTGTCGTTGGTTCCCGAACCGTCAGTGACGGTGTAGGTGACGGTTGGCACGGTGCCGTTGTAGTTGGCGGCCGGGGTGAAGGTGTAAGCACCGTTGGCCCCGATGAACAGGGTACCGACGTTGGCGATGGTCGCGGTCTGGCCGGCGTTGAAAGTGCCCGTAACGCCGTCGATGCTGAAGTTGACCACGCTGACCGGGCCGTCGACGCTGCTCGTGCCGCTGAGGACGCTGCCGGTCAAGGCAGTGTCTTCCAGGGTCGAGACCGTTTCATTGGCATCGGTGAAGCTGTCGTCGACCGGCGTGACGCTGATGTTCAGGGTCGAAGTGTCGTTAGGTCCCGAACCGTCGGTGACGGTGTAGGTGACCGTTGGCACGGTGCCGTTGTAGTTGGCGGCCGGGGTGAAGGTGTAAGCGCCGTTCGCCGCAATCACCAGGGTACCGACATTGGCGATGGTCGCCGTGCTGCCGGCCGTGTAGGTGGTCGAACCAATGGTGAAGTTGACCACGCTGACCGCGCCATCGACGCTCGAGGTGCCGGAGAGGACGCTGCCGGTCAGGCCAGTGTCTTCCAGGGTCGAGACCGTTTCGTTGGCATCGGTGAAGCTGTCGTCGACCGGCGTGACACTGATGTTCAGGGTCGAAGTGTCGTTGGTTCCCGAGCCGTCGGTGACGGTGTAGGTGACGGTCGGCACAGCGCCGTTGTAGTTGGCGGCCGGGGTGAAGGTGTAAGCACCGTTCGCTGCGATCACCAGGGTGCCGACGTTGGCGATGGTCGCCGTGCTGCCGGCCGTGTAAGTGGTCGAACCAATGGTGAAGTTGACCACGCTGACCGCGCCATCGACGCTCGAGGTGCCGGAGAGGACGCTGCCGGTCAGGGCGGTGTCTTCCAGGGTCGAGACCGTTTCGTTGGCGTCGGTGAAGCTGTCGTCGACCGGCGTGACGCTGATGTTCAGGGTCGAAGTGTCGTTGGTTCCCGAACCGTCAGTGACGGTGTAGGTGACGGTCGGCACCGTGCCGTTGTAGTTGGCGGCCGGGGTGAAGGTGTAAGCGCCGTTGGCGCCGATCACCAGGGTGCCGACGTTAGCGATGGTCGCGGTCTGGCCGGCGTTGAAGGTGCCAGTCACACCGTCGATGCTGAAGTTGACCACGTTGACCGGGCCGTCGACGCTGCTCGTGCCGGAGAGGACGCTACCGGTCATGGTCGTGTCTTCCAGGGTCGAGACCGTTTCGTTGGCATCGGTGAAGCTGTCGTCGACCGGCGTGACGCTGATGTTCAGGGTCGAAGTGTCGTTGGTTCCCGAACCGTCAGTGACGGTGTAGGTGACGGTCGGCACCGTGCCGTTGTAGTTGGCAGCCGGGGTGAAGGTGTATGCGCCGTTCGCCGCAATCACCAGGGTACCGACATTGGCAATGGTCGCCGTGCTGCCGGCCGTGTAAGTGGTCGAACCAATGGTGAAGTTGACCACACTGACTGGACCATCGACGCTCGAGGTGCCGCTGAGGACGCTGCCGGTCAGGGCGGTGTCTTCCAGGGTCGAGACCGTTTCGTTGGCGTCGGTGAAACTGTCGTCGACCGGCGTAACGCTGATGTTCAGGGTCGAAGTGTCGTCTGTGCCGGAACCGTCGGTGACGGTGTAGGTGACCGTTGGCACCGTGCCGTTGTAGTTGGCAGCCGGAGTGAAGGTGTAAGCCCCGTTGGCACCAATCACCAGGGTACCGACGTTGGCGATGGTCGCCGTGCTGCCCGCGGCGTAGGTGGTATCACCGATGGTGAAGTTGACCACACTGACCGGGCCATCGACGCTGCTCGTGCCACTGAGGACGCTGCCGGTGAGGGTGGTGTCTTCAGCGGTGGTCACGCTTTCGTTGGCGTCGGTGAAGTTGTCGTTGACCGGCGTAACGCTGATGTTCAGGGTCGAAGTGTCGTTGGGGCCCGAACCGTCGGTGACGGTATAGGTAACCGTCGGCACCGTGCCGTTGTAGTTGGCAGCCGGAGTGAAGGTGTAAGCCCCGTTCGCGGCGATCACCAGGGTACCGACGTTAGCGATGGTCGCGGTCTGGCCGGCGTTGAAGGTGCCAGTCACGCCGTCGATGCTGAAGTTGACCACGCTGACCGGGCCGTCGACGCTGCTCGTGCCAGTGAGGACGCTGCCCGTGAGGGCGGTGTCTTCCAGGGTCGAGACCGTTTCGCTGGCGTCGGTGAAGTTGTCGTTGACCGGCGTGACGCTGATGTTCAGGGTCGAAGTGTCGTCTGTGCCGGAACCGTCGGTGACGGTGTAGGTGACGGTCGGCACCGTGCCGTTGTAGTTGGCGGCCGGGGTGAAGGTGTAGGCACCGTTGGCACCAATCACCAGGGTACCGACGTTGGCGATGGTCGCCGTGCTGCCGGCGGCGTAGGTGGTATCACCGATGGTGAAATTGACCACGCTGACCGGGCCATCGACGCTGCTCGTGCCAGTGAGGACGCTGCCGTTGAGGGCGGTGTCTTCAGCGGTGGTCACGCTTTCGTTGGCGTCGGTGAAGCTGTCGTTGACCGGTGTGACGCTGATGTTCAGGGTCGAAGTGTCGTTTGTTCCCGAACCGTCGGTGACGGTGTAGGTAACAGTCGGCACTGTGCCGTTGTAGTTGGCGGCCGGGGTGAAGGTGTAAGCCCCATTGGCACCAATCACCAGGGTGCCGACGTTGGCGATGGTCGCGCTCTGGCCGGCGTTGAAAGTACCCGTCACGCCGTCGATGCTGAAGTTGACCACGCTGACCGGGCCGTCGACGCTGCTCGTGCCGGAGAGGACGCTGCCGGTCAAGGCAGTGTCTTCCAGGGTGGAGACTGATTCGTTGGCGTCGGTGAAGCTGTCGTCGACCGGCGTGACGCTGATGTTCAGGGTGGAAGTGTCGTTAGGTCCCAAACCGTCGGTGACGGTGTAGGTAACGGTTGGCACGGTGCCGTTGTAGTTGGCGGCCGGGGTGAAGGTGTAGGTCCCGTTCGCCGCGATCACCAGGGTACCGACGTTGGCGATGGTCGCCGTGGTGCCGGCCGTGTAAGTGGTCGAACCAATGGTGAAGTTGACCACGCTGACCGGACCGTCAACGCTGCTCGTGCCGGTGAGCACGCTGCCGCTGAGGGCAGTGTCTTCCAGGGTCGAGACCGTTTCGCTGGCGTCGGTGAAGTTGTCGTTGACCGGCGTAACACTGATGTTCAGGGTCGAGGTGTCGTTGGGTCCCGAACCGTCAGTGACGGTATAGGTGACGGTCGGTACCGTACCATTGTAGTTGGCGGCCGGGGTGAAGGTGTAAGCCCCATTGGCACCGATCACCAGGGTACCGACGTTGGCGATGGTCGCCGTGCTGCCCGCGGCGTAGGTGGTATCACCGATGGTGAAGTTGACCACGCTGACCGGGCCGTCGACGCTGCTCGTGCCGGAGAGGACGCTGCCGGTCAAGGCGGTGTCTTCCGGGGTGGACAGCGTTTCGTTGGCATCGGTGAAGTTGTCGTTGACCGGCGTAACGCTGATGTTCAGCGTACTGCTCGAGCCAGTATTGGTGGTGTATGTCACCTGTGGAACGTTGCCATTCCAGTCGGCAGCCGGCTTGAAGGTGTAGTCGCCGTTGCTGGAAATGATCAGCGTACCGACACCCGTGATGGTTGCGGTCTGGCCCGCCGTGAAACTGCCGTTGACCCCGTTCACACTGAAGCTTGCGACGCTCAGGGCATTATCGACATCGTGGTCGTTGGTCAGCACGTTGCCGATCGCGTTGTGATCCTCTTCGACGGTGATCTGGTCCGACTGCAGCACGCTGGCGTCATCGACGGCAGCCACGTGCACTACCAGTGGCAGCGAGGTGCTCGCGCTTGGGGCATCGCCGTCTTTGGCGGTGGCCGTTACGGTCAGGGGGATGTCGCCATTGAAGTTCGTCGGCGGTGTCAGCTTGAGCGTAGACAGGTTCCAGCCCGTAATGTCCACCGACGTCGAGCCGTTGGCAGCATTGAAGGTGTGGGTGCCATCGGAGAGGCTGGAGCCCGCTGGCAAGCCGCTCAGTGTGAGGGCGAGCGTTTCCGAGCCGTCGGCGTCATTGGTGTGGGCCTGGATGGTGGACAACAGGATCGCGTTGTCTTCAAGGCCCGAGTTGAGCACCTGAGTGACATTGATGTTGTCCAGCAGGCCGCCCAGGCTGTTGCTGTCCCCAGCACGGAACTCGAGTTTCTGGTTGCCATCGGCAGTGACCGGAATGTCGAAGCTGTAGTGCTGCATGCCCGTGGTCGAGGTGTTCAGGGAGCCAATGAGTTGACCGCCCCAGTACACGTTGATGAGCGAATTATCTACACCGGCGCGCGGTGCATAGTCGAACGATACGTTGTACGTGGTGCCGGCCTTCGCATCGATAGTGGTGTAGAGGTTGCTCGCATCACCGGTATTGCGCTCGAGTTCGATGACCTGGTTATCGCCGCCGGCACCGTAGACGCTGGCTTTGCCGATTTCGACCATGCCCCCGCGGTTGTCAGTGTGCCAGGCGCCGTTGCCGAGCTTGCTGACATCGACGTCGATACTCGTAGCGACTTCCTGGAAGTCGGTCGAGGCAACGATACCGCCACCGGTCAGCGACAGGCTCGGGGTATCGGTGACTGGCGCGACGACGATGGTGCCGGTCGCCGAAATGGCAGAAGGCATGCCACCGTTGTCGGTCGCGCTGTAGGTGAAATTGGTGGTGCCACTCCAGTCGCCGGTGGGTTTGAAGTAAACCGTTGCACCATTGGCCGTTGCGGAGATTACGCTGCTGGTGGTCAGCTCGATGGTCCCGGCGGCGTCTGCGTAAAACTTGCCATTGGCCGGCAGGCTGGTCAGGGTGAAGTGATTGACGCTGCCGTCAATGTCATTGCCGCCGAGTTGCACGGCGATCAAATGATCTTCATCACCACTGGCCGAGGTGGTGTTAACGGTCGGAGCGTCGTTGACCGGATTGACCGTGATGTCCAGCGTGCTGGTGGAGTTGGTGTTGGTGGTGTAGCTGATCTGTGGAACCGTTCCGTTCCAGTTCGCTGCAGGGGTGAAACTGTAATCGCCGTTGGTGGCGATAGTCACAGTACCGACGCCGGTGATAGTCGCGACTTGACCCGCGGTAAAGGAACCGGGAACGCCTTGTATGGTGAATGTCGCGACACTCAGAGTGTTGTCGACATCGATGTCATTGCCAAGCACGTTGCCCGTTGCCGCGTGGTCTTCATCGACGGTCTTGGTATCTGCAATCAGGACGCTCGGGTCATCGACCGGGGTGACGCTGATATTCAGGGTCGAGGTGACATTGCTGCCGGAACCGTCGGTGACGGTGTAGCTGACCGTGGGTACCGTGCCGTTGTAATTGGCGGCCGGGGTGAAGGCGTAGGCGCCGTTGGCCCCGATGACCAGGGTGCCGACGTTGGCGATGGTTGCGGTCTGGCCGGCGACGTAGGTGGTCTCACCGATGGTGAAATTCACCACGCTGACCGGGCCGTCGACGCTCGAGGTGCCGGTGAGGACGCTGCCGGTGACGGCGGTGTCTTCAGTGGTGGTCACGTTTTCGCTGAGGTCGGTGAAGCTGTCGTCGACCGGGGTGACGTTGATGGTCAGGGTCGAGGTGACGTCCGTGCCGGAACCGTCAGTGACGGTGTAGCTGACGGTTGGCACCGCGCCATTGTAGTTATCGGCCGGGGTGAAGGTGTAGGCGCCATTTGCCCCGATCACCAGGGTGCCGACATTGGCGATGGTCGCGGTCTGGCCGGCGTTGAAAGTGCCAGGAACGCCGTCGATGGAGAAATTAACCACGCTGACAGGACCGTCGACGCTGCTCGTGCCAGTGAGGACGCTGCCGCTGACGGCAGTGTCTTCCTGGGTAGAGACCGTTTCGCTGAGGTCGGTGAAGCTGTCGTCGACCGGGGTCACGTCGATGGTCAGGGTCGAGGTGACATTGCTGCCGGAGCCATCGGTGACGGTGTAGCTCACGGTTGGCACGCTGCCGTTGTAATTGGCGTCCGGGGTAAAGGTGTAGGTGCCGTTGGCCCCGATCACCAGGGTGCCGACATTGGCGATGGTCGCGGTGCTGCCGGCGGCGTAGGTGGTATCACCGATGGTGAAGTTGACCACGCTGACCGGACCGTCGACGCTTGAGGTGCCGGTGAGGACGCTGCCAGTGACGGCGGTGTCTTCAGCGGTGGTCACGTTTTCGCTGAGGTCGGTGAAGCTGTCGTCAACCGGGGTGACGCTGATGTTCAGGGTCGAGGTGACGTCCGTGCCGGAACCGTCGGTGACGGTGTAGCTCACCGTTGGCACGCTGCCGTTGTAATTGGCGTCCGGAGTAAAGGTGTAGGCGCCGTTGGCGCCGATCACCAGGGTGCCGACGTTGGCGATGGTCGCGGTCTGGCCGGCGACGTAGGTGGTATCACCGATGGTGAAGTTCACCACGCTGACCGGGCCGTCGACGCTCGAGGTGCCGGTGAGGACGCTGCCAGTCACGGCGGTGTCTTCAGCGGTGGTCACGTTTTCGCTGAGGTCGGTGAAGCTGTCGTCGACCGGGGTGACGCTGATGTTCAGGGTCGAAGTGACGTCCGTGCCGGAACCGTCGGTGACGGTGTAGCTCACGGTTGGCACTGTGCCGTTGTAGTTGGCGTCCGGGGTAAAGGTGTAGGCGCCGTTGGCCCCGATCACCAGGGTACCGACATTGGCGATGGTCGCGGTCTGGCCGGCGACGTAGGTGGTATCACCAATGGTGAAATTGACCACGCTGACCGGGCCGTCGACGCTCGAGGTGCCAGTGAGAAGGCTACCGGTCACCGGGGCATCTTCAGTGGTGGTCACACTTTCGCTGGCATCGATAAAGCTGTCGTCGACCGGCGTCACGTTGATGGCCAGGGTCGAGGTGACATCGCTGCCGGAGCCATCGGTGACGGTGTAGCTGACGGTCGGCACCGCGCCGTTGTAGTTATCGGCCGGGGTGAAGATGTAGGCGCCATTGGCGCCGATCACCAGGGTGCCGACATTGGCGATGGTTGCGGTCTGGCCGGCGTTGAAAGTGCCAGGAACGCCGTCGATGGCGAAACTCACCACGCTGACCGGACCGTCGACGCTCGAGGTACCGGTGAGGACGCTGCCGGTGACGGCGGTGTCCTCAGCGGTGGTCACGTTTTCGCTCGCGTCGGTGAAGTTGTCGTCGACCGGGGTGACGTTGATGGTCAGGGTCGAGGTGACATTGCTGCCGGAGCCGTCAGTGACGGTGTAGCTGACGGTCGGCACCGCGCCGTTGTAGTTATCGGCCGGGGTGAAGGTGTAGGCGCCATTGGCCCCGATCACCAGGGTGCCAACGTTGGCGATGGTTGCGGTGCTGCCGGCGGCGTAGGTGGTTTCACCGATGGTGAAGTTAAGCACGCTGACCGGGCCGTCGACGCTGCTCGTGCCAGTAAGGACGCTGCCGGTCACGGCGGTGTCTTCAGCGGTGGTCACGTTTTCGCTGAGGTCGGTGAAGCTGTCGTCAACCGGGGTGACGCTGATGTTCAGGGTCGAGGTGACGTCCGTGCCGGAACCGTCGGTGACGGTGTAGCTCACCGTTGGCACGCTGCCGTTGTAATTGGCGTCCGGAGTAAAGGTGTAGGCGCCGTTGGCGCCGATCACCAGGGTGCCGACGTTGGCGATGGTCGCGGTCTGGCCGGCGACGTAGGTGGTATCACCGATGGTGAAGTTCACCACGCTGACCGGGCCGTCGACGCTGCTTGTGCCAGTAAGGACGCTACCGGTCACCGGGGCATCTTCAGTGGTGGTCACACTTTCGCTGAGGTCGGTGAAGCTGTCGTCGACCGGGGTCACGTCGATGTTCAGGGTCGAGGTGACATTGCTGCCGGAGCCATCGGTGACGGTGTAGCTCACCGTTGGCACGCTGCCGTTGTAGTTGGCATCCGGAGTGAAGGTGTAGGTGCCGTTGGCCCCGATCACCAGGGTACCGACGTTGGCGATGGTCGCGGTCTGGCCGGCGACGTAGGTGGTATCACCAATGGTGAAGTTCACCACGCTGACCGGGCCATCGACGCTCGAAGTGCCGGTGAGGACGCTGCCAGTCACGGCGGTGTCTTCTTGAGTGGAGACCGTTTCGCTGAGGTCGGTGAAGCTGTCGTCAACCGGGGTGACGCTGATGTTCAGGGTCGAGGTGACGTCCGTGCCGGAGCCATCGGTGACGGTGTAGCTCACCGTTGGCACGCTGCCGTTGTAGTTGGCATCCGGAGTGAAGGTGTAGGTGCCGTTGGCCCCGATCACCAGGGTACCGACGTTGGCGATGGTCGCGGTCTGGCCGGCGACGTAGGTGGTATCACCAATGGTGAAGTTCACCACGCTGACCGGGCCGTCGACGCTCGAAGTGCCCGTCAACACACTGCCGGTCACCGGGGCATCTTCAGCGGTGGTCACGTTTTCACTGAGGTCGGTGAAGCTGTCGTCGACCGGGGTCACGTCGATGGTCAGGGTCGAGGTGACATTGCTGCCGGAGCCATCGGTGACGGTGTAGCTCACGGTTGGCACGCTGCCGTTGTAATTGGCGTCCGGGGTAAAGGTGTAGGTGCCGTTGGCCCCGATCACCAGGGTGCCGACATTGGCGATGGTCGCGGTCTGGCCGGCGACGTAGGTGGTATCACCGATGGTGAAGTTCACCACGCTGACCGGGCCATCGACGCTCGAAGTGCCGGTGAGGACGCTGCCAGTCACGGCGGTGTCTTCTTGAGTGGAGACCGTTTCGCTGAGGTCGGTGAAGCTGTCGTCGACCGGGGTCACGCTGATGTTCAGGGTCGAGGTGACATTGCTGCCGGAACCGTCGGTGACGGTGTAGCTCACCGTTGGCACGCTGCCGTTGTAATTGGCGTCCGGAGTAAAGGTGTAGGCGCCGTTGGCCCCGATCACCAGGGTGCCGACGTTGGCGATGGTCGCGGTCTGGCCGGCGACGTAGGTGGTATCACCAATGGTGAAGTTCACCACGCTGACCGGGCCGTCGACGCTCGAAGTGCCCGTCAACACACTGCCGGTCACCGGGGCATCTTCAGCGGTGGTCACGTTTTCACTGAGGTCGGTGAAGCTGTCGTCGACCGGGGTCACGTCGATGGTCAGGGTCGAGGTGACATTGCTGCCGGAGCCATCGGTGACGGTGTAGCTCACGGTTGGCACGCTGCCGTTGTAATTGGCGTCCGGGGTAAAGGTGTAGGTGCCGTTGGCCCCGATCACCAGGGTGCCGACATTGGCGATGGTCGCGGTCTGGCCGGCGACGTAGGTGGTATCACCGATGGTGAAGTTCACCACGCTGACCGGGCCATCGACGCTCGAAGTGCCGGTGAGGACGCTGCCAGTCACGGCGGTGTCTTCTTGAGTGGAGACCGTTTCGCTGAGGTCGGTGAAGCTGTCGTCGACCGGGGTCACGCTGATGTTCAGGGTCGAGGTGACATTGCTGCCGGAACCGTCGGTGACGGTGTAGCTCACCGTTGGCACGCTGCCGTTGTAATTGGCGTCCGGAGTAAAGGTGTAGGCGCCGTTGGCCCCGATCACCAGGGTGCCGACGTTGGCGATGGTCGCGGTCTGGCCGGCGACGTAGGTGGTATCACCAATGGTGAAGTTCACCACGCTGACCGGGCCGTCGACGCTCGAAGTGCCCGTCAACACACTGCCGGTCACCGGGGCATCTTCAGCGGTGGTCACGTTTTCACTGAGGTCGGTGAAGCTGTCGTCGACCGGGGTCACGTCGATGGTCAGGGTCGAGGTGACATTGCTGCCGGAGCCATCGGTGACGGTGTAGCTCACGGTTGGCACGCTGCCGTTGTAATTGGCGTCCGGGGTAAAGGTGTAGGTGCCGTTGGCCCCGATCACCAGGGTGCCGACATTGGCGATGGTCGCGGTGCTGCCGGCGGCGTAGGTGGTATCACCGATGGTGAAGTTGACCACGCTGACCGGACCGTCGACGCTTGAGGTGCCGGTGAGGACGCTGCCAGTCACGGCGGTGTCTTCAGCGGTGGTCACGTTTTCGCTGAGGTCGGTGAAGCTGTCGTCGACCGGGGTGACGCTGATGTTCAGGGTCGAGGTGACGTCCGTGCCGGAACCGTCGGTGACGGTGTAGCTCACCGTTGGCACGCTGCCGTTGTAATTGGCGTCCGGCGTAAAGGTGTAGGCGCCGTTGGCCCCGATCACCAGGGTGCCGACGTTGGCGATGGTCGCGGTCTGGCCGGCGACGTAGGTGGTATCACCAATGGTGAAGTTCACCACGCTGACCGGGCCATCGACGCTCGAAGTGCCGGTGAGGACGCTGCCGGTCACCGGGGCATCTTCAGCGGTGGTCACGCTTTCGCTGGCATCGATAAAGCTGTCATCAACCGGCGTAACACCGATGTTCAGCGTCGAGGTGGAACCGTCGGTGACGGTGTAGCTCACGGTTGGCACTGTGCCGTTGTAATTCTCGGCCGGTGTGAAGGTGTAGGCGCCGTCGGCCCCGATGACCAGGGTGCCGACGTTGGCGATGGTCGCCGTCTGGCCCGCGGTGAAGGTGCCAGGAACACCGTCGATGGTGAAGGTGACCACGCTCAGGGCGTTATCGATGTCGCTGTCATTGTTCAGCACGTTGCCGATCGCGGCGGTGTCTTCAGCAATGGTTTGGGTGTCGGCAGTCAAAACGCTCGGATCATCGACCGCGGTCACGGTGAGATCCAGAGTGCTGCTCGAGCCGGTGCTGGTGGTGTACGTGATTTGCGGTACGGCACCGTTGTAGTTGGCGTCCGGAGTAAAGGTGTAGTTGCCATTGGCGCCGATGGTCAACGTACCGACACCGACGATGGTCGCTGTCTGGCCTGCGCTGAAACTGCCGGTGACGCCGGCGATGGTGAAGCTGGCGACGCTGAGCGGTGTCTCGGCATCGCTATCGTTGTTCAGTACGTTGCCCGTCGCGACGCTGTCTTCGGCCAGAGTGCCCGTATCCGCGGTCAATACGCTCGGAGCGTTGAGGGTCGTGATGGTCGTGGTGTTCTGGTTGCCAGTATCGAGTGTAGTGGGAGTGGCCGTGGATTCAGGACCGGCGGTTGGGAAGCCGATGGTCGGGTCGACGCGGCCTGCCGTGGCGTCGAGCATCACGAAGCTGTGACCGCCCCCGGCGGCACCACCCGAACCTGAGGCGGTCGGGCCCGCGGCGGTGGCTTCAAGGTCTTTGGTCGGGTCGGCACCGGCGGCAATGGCTTGTTGCAGCTCTTCAACGGACGGCGCGGCTTGTGCGGTGGCCGCTGCCAGGTCAGCACTGGAGTCCGGCGCTTCAGCACTCCACTGAGTGTCGCGGCCCAGGTCGAGGGTGCGGCCATCGGCCAGTTCCAGGGACACGGCACCGGACAGGCCAGTGTCGATCTGGTCCCCGGCGAACAGTTTGTCGCCTTCAACGAGAACGCGGCGGATGCCCTCTGGGGACACCACGAAAACTTGACCGACAATGCTTTTGACGATGGCAACAACACTGCTCATTGAAGACTCTCCGGGGTGTCACGTTCAGTTGACTTCCATAGACCTGATGGCGTCTGCGCCGACCAGTCTGGACGTTACATTGCAAAATAGATGCACAAGTTTGACGCTTCAATTCGTCAATATTTTGGCTATATTTTTTCGCTATTAACTTTATGCCAAACTATTGACCTTCTTGGAGCCATCCTAAACAATCGCCCCAGTAATGTCACATTGATATTTGAGCTGTGACCTGTCCTTGGTATGTGATCCAGTTCCGCTTTCGAACTTTCCGACATACGGTCATTCCGCTCGCCATCTTCCGACACGGCGCGTTTTTCAGTCGTGATTCAAGACAAGAAGTCCTGGGAAATTCCTACAATGCGTTCGCCTTTGTTCATGGCTATACCCTTCGCGCTCGCCGCGTCTTTCGTACAAGCGCAATCCTTACCCGAAGCCATGCAACAGGCATTGGATGTCCATCCGGAAGTCCAGGCAGGGGTAAACAGTCGTTTGGCTGCGGACTATCAGTTAAAGGCAGCGCAAGGGGGATACCTCCCACGGGTGGACTTGCTGGGTGGTTATGGCCGCGAAGGCACTGACAGCGTCACCACACGCGGGGACGGCAGCAACAACCACTGGGAAAATCTGAACCGCAGTGAATCGAGCTTGCGACTGACCCAAATGGTTTTTGACGGTTTTGCGACGACCAGCGAAGTAGGGCGTCAACAAGCCACCGTCAACTCCCGCGCCTATTCGCTGCTGAGTACTTCCGAGCGTACCGGGCTGACCGTGGCCCAGGTCTATCTCGACGTGCTGACCCGTCGCGAATTCGTGCGCCTGGCCGAGGACAACCTCAAGAGCCACCAACGCATTTACGACCAGATCCAGCTGCGCACCCAGCGTGGCGTCGGCAGCGGCGCCGACCTCGATCAGGCAGAGGCGCGGATGGCCCAGGCGCGCAACAACCTGATCACCGAGCAGACCAACCTGGCTGATGCCGAAACCAACTACCTGTCCGCTGTCGGCCAGATGCCCGATCAACTGGAGCGCCCGGCGAGTTTCCTGGCGCTGATGCCGGCCAACCTGAATGAAGCCCGCGCGCAGATGCTGGAAAACAGCCCGATCCTGCGCTCGGCCGAATCCGACATCGCCGCCGCCGAAAAGCAGTACGACACGGCCAAGTCGACCTTCTACCCGCGCTTCGATGCTGAACTGGGTCGCACCGCAGACAACGATATCGATGGTCAGAACGGCCATAACAACGAATGGCAGGCCATGCTGCGCATGCGCTTCAACCTGTATGCCGGCGGCAGCAACAAGGCCGACCTGGAATCCAAGGCCTACCTGTCGAACCAGGCGCTGGACATCCGCAACAACGCCCTGCGCCAATTGAATGAAGAACTTGGCCTGGCCTGGAACGCCCTGAACAACGCCAATGCCCAGGTGCCGATCGCCCAGCAGTACGTTGATCACAGCACCGCCGTGCGAACCGCTTACCAGCGTCAGTTCAGCCTCGGCGAGCGCACTCTGCTCGATTTGCTCGACAGCGAGAACGAGTTGTTCACCTCTTCTCACCGTCTGGTGGAGATCAAGAACATTCAGTTATTTACTCAGTACCGAATCAAGGCGACCATGGGCGAGTTGCTCAAGAGCCAGGGAGTGGTCGCACCATTGGCATCCGTTGTGCAGAACGACGTGAAGCCGAAGGTCCAATTGCCCGGTATGAATTGAGCAGGACCTTCATTGTTCAATTGTTAGCCAAGAGTGCCGAGCGTGGAATCAGAAGTCAGTCGGGTTCAACTCATTCATGATCCGCGCGCGTTGCATGACGATCCGTTGCTGGATGGTCTGCTCGCTCTTTGCATGCTGCACCAGAAACCGGCCAGCGCGGCCATGCTCACCACCGGCCTGCCACTGCCCGAGCAGCGTTTGAGTGTCGAGCTGCTGCCACGTGCGGCGGCTCGTGCGGGGCTGCAAGGTCGGGTGTTGCAGCGCAAGCTGGGGGACATTCCGGCGATTGCCATGCCGGCATTGTTGCTGCTCAAGGACGGTCGCAGCGCCGTCCTGCTTGGCTGGCAAGGCGAAGATCAGGTGCGGGTGCTGCTCAGCGAAAGCGATGGCGGTGAGTCCCTGGTCAGCCGCGAGCTACTGGCTGACGATTACACCGGTAAAGTCTTTTTTGCCCAGCCGCAGCACAAATTCGACGTCAATCACGGCACGCTGATTCCGCGTGCGCGCTCGTGGTTCCGTGACACCCTCAAGCGTTCGCGCTGGTTGTACGCCGACGCCATCGCCGCCAGTTTCCTGATCAACATCATTGCCATGGCCGCGCCGTTGTTCGTGATGAACGTCTACGACCGTGTCGTGCCAAACCAGGCCGAAGCGACGCTATGGGTGCTGGCTGTCGGCATCTCTGGCGCCTACCTCTTCGACCTGATCCTGAAAAGCCTGCGCAGCCTGTGCCTGGACCTGGCCGGCAAGAAAACCGACCTGATCATCTCGGCCACGCTGTTCGAGCGCATCGTCGGCATGACCATGAAGTACCGGCCGGCACGGGTCGGCAGTTTTGCCCAGAACATCCATGAATTTCAGAGTCTGCGCGATTTCCTCGCCTCGCTGACCCTTACCAGCCTGATCGACCTGCCGTTCACCCTGCTGATTTTCATGGTTATCGCGATCCTCGGCGGCCATCTGGTGTGGATACCGGTGCTGGCCTTCCCGATCGCCCTGGCCATCGGTTATGCGTTGCAGAAACCCCTGGTAGCGACCATGGAGCGGACCATGGCGCTGGGAGCCGAGCGTCAGTCGAGCCTGATCGAAACCCTGGCCGGGCTGGATGCGGTAAAGGTCAACAACGCCGAAAGCGAACGCCAGTATCAGTGGGAACAGACCATCGGCACCCTCAGTCGCCTTGAGTTGCGGGTGAAGATGCTGTCCGGCCTGGCGATGAACATCACCTTGCTGATCCAGCAACTGGCCGGGGTGATCATGATTGTCTTCGGTGTGTACCAGATCATCGACGGTCACCTGAGCATGGGTGGCCTGATTGCCTGCTATATGCTCAGTGGCCGTGCGCTCAGCCCGCTGGCGTCGCTCTCCGGGTTGCTGACGCGCTATCAGCAGGCACGGGTGACCATGACGTCGGTCGATCAAATGATGGAGCTGCCCCAGGAGCGCAATTTCGAAGAGCGCCCGCTCAGCCGCAAGGTGCTGCAGGGCGCCATTGAATGCCGCCAGCTCAATTTCACGTACCCCCAACAGCAGAACCTGGCGCTGAAGAACATCAATCTGGTGATTCGTCCCGGCGAGAAGATCGGCATCATTGGCCGAAGCGGCTCGGGCAAGAGCTCGCTGGCAAAACTGCTGGTAGGGCTCTATCAGCCGGATGACGGCTCGTTGTTGGTCGATGGCGTGGATATCCGCCAGATCGACGTCAGCGAGTTGCGCTACAACATCGGCTACGTGCCCCAGGACATTCAGCTGCTCGCCGGTACCTTGCGCGACAACCTGGTTTCCGGTGCGCGTTATGTCGAGGATGAACTGGTGTTGCAAGCGGCTGAGCTGGCCGGTGTCCACGAATATGCGCGCCTGCATCCGCAGGGTTATGAGCTGCAAGTGGGCGAACGCGGGCAGAACCTCTCCGGCGGCCAACGGCAAAACGTGGCCCTGGCCCGTGCATTACTGCTCAATCCGCCGATCCTGCTGCTCGACGAACCGACCAGTGCCATGGATAACACCGGTGAAGAGCGCCTCAAGCAGCGCCTGGCAGCCGTGATCGAAAACAAGACCGTGGTGCTGGTGACTCACCGGGCATCGCTGTTGTCGCTGGTGGATCGGCTGATCGTGATCGACCGCGGGCAGATACTCGCCGACGGCCCGAAAGCCGCGGTGATGGAAGCGTTGAAGAAGGGGCAGATCAGTGTTGCTTAAGTCGGGTAAGGGTTCGATCCTTCGCTACTTCAAAGGCTCTGCTTCGCTTCAGGGCCAGCCGCTGCCGGAGGTCAACAAGGCGTTGATCGAAGACGCGCCGCGTGTGGTGCGGCTGACGATCTGGGCGATCATCTCGTTCTTCGTATTCCTGATGCTCTGGGCCAACTTCGCGGTCATCGACGAAGTGACCAAGGGTGATGGCAAGGCGATTCCGTCGTCGAAGATCCAGAAAATCCAGAACCTTGAGGGCGGTATCGTTTCCGAGCTGTTCGTCAAGGAAGGCCAGATCGTCGACGCCGGTGCCCCGCTGCTTCGCCTGGACGACACGCGATTTGCCTCTAACGTCGGTGAAACCGAAGCCGATCGGTTGTCGATGGTGTTGCGGGTCGAGCGTCTGAGCGCCGAGCTCGAAGATCGTCCCCTGAACTTCCCCGAGGATGTACTCAAGGCCGTGCCGGGTCAGGCCAAGAACGAAGAGTCGCTCTATATGAGTCGCCGCCAGCAGTTGCTCGACGAGATTGGCGGCTTGCAGGAGCAGTTGATCCAGCGCCAGCAAGAGCTGCGCGAATTCACCTCCAAGCAGGCGCAGTACCGCCAGCAATTGGGCTTCCAGCGTCAGGAAATCAGCATGTCCGAGCCATTGGTGGCCCAGGGCGCGGTATCGCCGGTGGAAGTCCTGCGACTCAGGCGTGCCGAAGCGGAGACCCGTGGCCAGCTCGACGCCACCACCCTGGCTATTCCGCGAGCCGAGTCGGCGATCAAGGAAGTACAGCGCAAAATTGACGAAACTCGCGGCAAGTTCCGTAGCGAAGCCCTGACCCAGCTCAATGAAGCACGCACCGATCTGAACAAGGCCCAAGCCACTGGCAAGGCCCTGGAAGACCGGGTCAGCCGGACACTGGTCACCTCGCCGGTGCGGGGTATCGTCAACAAGTTGCTGGTCAATACCATCGGCGGGGTTATCCAGCCAGGCAGCGACCTGGTGGAAATCGTGCCACTGGACGACACCTTGCTGGTCGAGGCGAAGATCCGCCCGCAGGACATCGCGTTCCTGCACCCGGGGCAGGAAGCGACGGTGAAATTCACCGCCTATGACTACACCATCTACGGTGGGCTGAAGGCCAAGCTGGAACAGATCGGTGCCGACACCATTACCGACGATGACAAGAAAACCACCTACTACATCATCAAGCTGCGCACAGAACGCAGCCACTTGGGCACCGACGAAAAGCCCTTGTTGATCATTCCGGGGATGGTGGCTTCCGTGGACATCATTACCGGCAAGAAGACCATCCTCAGCTACTTGCTCAAGCCGATCATCCGCGCGCGGGCCGAGGCACTGCACGAGCGCTAGATCTCTAGATCTCTAGATCTCTAGATCTTTAGTGGATTCACTGGCCCCATCGCGGGCAAGCCCGGCTCCCACAGGTTTTTGTGTCAAACACATGATCGTGTTTCAACAAAGAACCTTGTGGGAGCCGGGCTTGCCCGCGATGGGGTCAGTCAAAACACCACAACCCTGTCAGAAAGTGACAAATAACGTCACTCCGCAATCCATGCAGTCCCTTTTCAATCGCCATATCGTTATTCATTAACGGTATTTAAATTTCAATTCTTATATCTATAAAGTCAATCTCCTGCGTACCTGCCGACCAATCGGCGCGCCGCACGACACGAACCAACACGGGACCTCCGTGAGTTTCTGATCGACGCGCGCGCCATTGAGCGTGCCGTGCGTGGGAGTGATTTATGTCTGCAGCCTCAGCTTCGCCAAGCATCGCGCCACAATTCTTTGAAATCCGCCCTTTCAGCGGAGCGGTGGGCGCCGAAATCCTCGGCCTCGATTTGTCCCGCCCGATCAATGATCAGGACTTTGCCCGCATTCACCGCGCGCACCTGGACCATCATGTGGTGGTGTTCCGCGACCAGCGCATCACCCCGCAACAGCACATCGACTTCAGCCGTCGTTTTGGCGTGTTGCAGATTCACGTGCTCAAGCAGTTCCTGCTGGCAGGGCATCCGGAAATCCTCATCGTTTCCAACATCGTCGAAAACGGCCAGAACATCGGCCTGGGTGATGCCGGCAAGTTCTGGCATTCCGATCTCTCCTACAAACAACTGCCGAGCCTGGGCTCGATGCTGCACGCCCAGGAGCTGCCAGCGGAAGGCGGCGACACCTTGTTCGCCGACATGCACAAGGCCTGGGACAACCTGCCCGAGGCGCTGCGCAAAGCGGTGGAAGGCCGCTCGGCCGCGCACTCCTACACGGCGCGTTACAGCGAGACCAAATTCGAAGGCAACTGGCGCCCGACCCTGACCCCGGAGCAACTGGCCCAGGTCGCCGAAGTCGTCCACCCGGTCGTGCGTACCCACCCGGAAAACGGCCGCAAGGCGTTGTTCGTCAGCGAGGGTTTCACCACCCGCATCGTTGGCCTGCCGGAGGACGAGAGCCAGCAACTGTTGGCCGAGCTCTACGCCCACAGCGTGCTGCCGCAAAACATCTACCGCCATCAATGGCAGCCCCATGACCTGGTGTTCTGGGACAACCGTTCGCTGATCCACCTCGCCGCCGGCTGCCCCAGCCATCTGCGCCGCAAGCTGTATCGCACCACCATCCAGGGCGACGCGCCTTTCTGAATTGCCGGAGATTTGATCATGTCCAAACGTCTGCCCTTTGCACCCCTGGCCGCCGCCATCGGCCTGGGTTTCAGCCTGATCGCCGGCAGCCTGGTGGCGCCAACCGTGGCCCACGCCGAAGGTGAAATCCGCATCGCCGAACAGTTCGGCATCGTCTACCTGCTGCTCAACGTGGTGCGTGATCAGAACCTGATCGAGAAGTACGGCAAGCAGGAAGGTATCGACATCAAGGTCGACTGGACCCAGCTCTCCGGTGGCGCGGCGGTCAACGATGCGCTGCTGTCCGGCTCGATCGACATCGCCGGTGCCGGTGTCGGCCCGCTGCTGACCATCTGGGACCGCACCCATGGCAAGCAGAACGTCAAGGCCGTGGCTTCCCTCGGTAATTTCCCGTACTACCTGGTGAGCAACAACCCTAAGGTCAAGACCATTGCCGATTTCACCGAGAAGGACCGCATCGCGGTGCCGGCCGTGGGGGTTTCGGTGCAGTCACGCTTCCTGCAATACGCGGCCGCCAGGCAGTGGGGTGACAAGGAATTCAATCGCCTCGACAAGTACACCATCGCTGTTCCGCACCCCGACGCGACAGCGGCGCTGGTAGCCGGTGGCACCGAGTTGACCGGGCACTTTTCCAACCCACCATTCCAGGACCAGGCGCTGGAAAATCCCAATGTCCACGTGGTGCTGAACACCTATGACCTGCTCGGCCCGAACTCGCCGACCGTGCTGTTCGCCACCGAGAAGTTCCGCAACGAGAACCCGAAAACCTACAAAGCCTTCATCGAAGCGCTGACCGAAGCCGCACAGTTCGCACAGAACGATAAAGGCGCGGCGGCGGACACTTACATCCGCGTGACCAAGGCCAAAATCGACCGCGCTGCGTTGCTGAAAATCATCGATAACCCGCAATTCGAATTCAGCGTCACGCCGAAAAACACTTACCCGTTGGCCGAGTTTCTCTACCGTGTCGGCGCGATCAAAAACAAACCGGACTCGTGGAAGGATTATTTCTTCCAGGACGCCAAGCCGCTGCAAGGGAGCTGACCGAAATGAACGCCCCTTTGCAAGGCCACACGGTCAGCAATCCGATCGCGGCAGCCCAGGCGCTGCTCTCGGTCGATAACGTCAGCCTCGAATACCGCACGCCGCAGCGGGTGGTGCGGGCGACCCATCAAGTCAGCTTCGAGATCGACCCGGCGGACCGTTTTGTCCTGCTCGGGCCGTCCGGTTGCGGTAAGTCGACCTTGCTCAAGGCCGCTGCCGGCTTCATCCAGCCTGTGGAAGGCGAGATCCGTCTGCAAGGCCAGCGCGTTGATGCGCCCGGGCCGGACCGGATCGTGGTGTTCCAGGAGTTCGATCAACTGCCGCCGTGGAAAACCGTCAAACAGAACGTGATGTTTCCGCTGCTGGCCTCGAAAACCCTCAAGCGTAAAGAGGCTGAAGCGCGGGCGTTGCACTATCTGGAGAAGGTCGGTCTGGCGGCGTTTGCCGATGCCTATCCGCACACCTTGTCCGGTGGCATGAAGGCTCGGGTTGCCATCGCCCGGGCGCTGGCGATGCAGCCGAAAATCCTCCTGATGGACGAACCCTTCGCCGCCCTCGACGCGCTGACCCGACGCAAGATGCAGGAGGAGCTGCTGCTGCTCTGGGAGGAAGTGCGCTTCACGCTGCTGTTCGTCACGCACTCCATCGAAGAGGCGCTGGTGGTGGGTAACCGCATTCTGTTGCTGTCACCGCACCCGGGGCGAGTGCGGGCGGAAGTGCACAGCCACCAATACGATTTGCACAGCCTCGGCGGTGTGGCGTTTCAGGAATCGGCGCGCCGCATTCACCGGCTGTTGTTCGACGAAGGTCAATCGCCGCAAGCCGAGCATGAGCTGGATTTCGCTGATATCCGCATTGCTTATTGAGCCAGTTGAGAGGAGGACCCGATGAGCCATTTATCATCCCCGCGTGAAGCGTTCGAAACGGTTTTGCAACCACTGACCAGCGTGGCGCTGGAACGTGAACTACCCCTTGGCCAACGCCTGTGGCAACAGGGCTGGTTGCGTAAAAGCCTGATCCTGGTGTTGCTCGCCGTGCTCTGGGAAGCCGTTGCGCGCTATCAGAACAACGACCTGCTGCTGCCGAGCTTCTTGCAGACCGCTCACGCGCTGTACGACGGCCTGCTCAGTGGCGAGCTGCTGGGCAAGGTGTGGATCTCGTTGGTGGTGTTGCTCAAGGGTTACCTGATCGGCATCGTTCTGGCGTTTGGCCTGACGACGCTGGCGGTGTCGACGCAATTCGGCCGCGACTTGCTCAGTACCCTGACTTCGATGTTCAACCCGTTGCCCGCCATCGCGCTATTGCCGCTGGCACTGTTGTGGTTCGGCCTGGGGCAGAACAGCCTGATTTTCGTACTGGTGCACTCGGTGCTTTGGGCCTTGGCGCTGAATACCTACGCCGGGTTTCTCGGCGTCTCGGAAACACTGCGCATGGCCGGGCGCAACTATGGCCTCAAGGGCATGCGTTTTGTGCTGTTCATCCTGATCCCGGCGGCGCTGCCGTCGATCCTCGCCGGGTTGAAAATCGGCTGGGCTTTTGCCTGGCGGACGTTGATTGCTGCCGAGTTGGTGTTTGGCGCGACCAGCGGCAAGGGTGGGTTGGGGTGGTACATCTTTCAGAATCGCAATGAGCTGTACACCGACAAGGTGTTTGCCGGCCTGGCGGTGGTGATTCTGATTGGGTTGCTGGTGGAGAACCTGGTGTTTGATTCGTTGGAGCGGGTGACGGTGAAGCGCTGGGGCATGCAGCGCTGATCGCAAATCAAAAGATCCCATGCCTCTGTAGGAGCTGCCGAAGGCTGCGATCTTTTGATCTGCTAGCATTGCACCTGGATCAATCCTGATCGGCCATGAGTGCCCTGCATGCAACTCCCGGACATGAACCTGCTGGTCGCCCTCGACGCCTTGCTCGACGAGGGCAGTGTGGTGGGGGCGGCGCGGCGGATGAACCTGAGCCCGGCGGCCATGAGCCGGACGTTGACGCGCATCCGCGAAGCCATTGGCGACCCGATCCTGGTGCGCGCCGGCCGTGGCCTGGTGCCGACCCCCAAGGCGCTGGAATTGCGCGAGCAAGTGCGCAGCGTGGTGGAACAGGCCGGGTTGCTGTTTCGGTCGGCCGATGCGGTGGAGCTGAGTTCGCTGCGGCGGCGGTTCAGTATTCGGGCCAACGACTTTTTTGTCGGTGTCTACGGCGGCAGGTTGTTCGACACCCTCGACCGGCAGGCGCCGCACTGCGAATTGCGTTTCGTCCCGGAAGGCGATGGCGATGATGAGGCCTTGCGCGAAGGGCGGATCGATCTGAGCGTCAGCAACACACGGCCGCTGACCCCGGAAGTGAAGGTTCAGAACCTGTTTTCCACCCACTTCGTCGGCCTGGTGCGCGAGGATCATCCGCTGCTGGACGAAGAGATCACGGCAGAGCGCTATGCCGGTTATTCCCATATCAGCATGTCCCGGCGCGGCATTGCCCGGGGGCCGATCGATACCGCGCTCAATGCCCTGGGCCTGGAGCGGAGGGTGGCGGTGATCGCGCCAAGTTTTCATGCGGCGATGTTTGCCTTGCCCGATTCCGACCTGATCCTGCCGGTGCCCAAGGAAGCCTTGCTGAGTGTGCGGCGGCTGGGGTTGAAACTGCGCTCGTTCAACCTGCCGATTCCGTTGCCGACCCTGATGCTGACCCAGGCCTGGCACCCGCGCTTCGACAAGGACCCGGCGCACCGCTGGCTGCGTGAAACCCTGAAAACCTGCTGCGATGAAACGTGGCTGGCGGCTCAACCTGAAAGTCACCGCTGAACCCCTGTGGGAGCGGGCTTGCTCGCGAAGGCGTTGGGTCAGCCAGTATCAATGTTGAATGATGAACCGCATTCGCGAGCAAGTCGGATCGCCGCACCGCCGCTCCCACAAGGGGTTTTGTATTGTTGCGTCTGGCGCACTTATAACCTGCCGATAAGTTGATTTTCGTAAGGCATCACGCTTTTTAAAATGCTTCGGTCTTTCCACGCCGGAGCTCGCAGTACATGACTTCCCTTACGGTCACGGCACCTGTCGCTGCAGCCGCACCGCCGGTCTTCGGCCCACGGATCATCATCGGTCTGGTGGGCGTTCTGCTGGCGGTGCTGGTGTCGGGCCTGAACGAGATGGTGACCAAGGTCGCGCTCGCCGACATTCGCGGTGCATTGGCCATCGGCTACGACGAAGGCACCTGGCTGGTCGCCTGTTACACCGCGACGTCGGTGGCGGCCATGGCGTTTGCGCCCTGGTGTGCGGTGACGTTCTCGTTGCGGCGCTTCACCCTGTGCGCCATCAGC
The DNA here is from genome assembly GCF_059491875.1 of Pseudomonas sp. Pseusp49. Classification (NCBI taxonomy): domain Bacteria; kingdom Pseudomonadati; phylum Pseudomonadota; class Gammaproteobacteria; order Pseudomonadales; family Pseudomonadaceae; genus Pseudomonas; species Pseudomonas sp. Pseusp49. The sequence goes on from NZ_CP168514.1 coordinate 35,234, forward strand.
CTGTTCACCCTGTTGGGTGTGTTGTGCCCCTTCGCCCCGAATTACGAAAGCCTGCTGTTGCTGCGCACCTTGCAAGGCCTGGCGGGCGGCGCACTGCCCCCCATGTTGATGACCGTGGCCCTGCGGTTTCTGCCCGCCAACGTGAAGTTGTATGGTCTGGCCGGTTATGCCCTGACGGCGACATTCGGTCCGGGCCTGGGTACTCCATTGGCCGGGCTGTGGACCGAATACGTCGGCTGGCAATGGACCTTCTGGCAAATCATCGCACCGTGCCTGATTGCCATGGCCGCGGTAGCGTACGGCTTGCCCCAGGACCCGCTGCGCCTGGAGCGCTTCAAATCCTTCAACTGGCGCGGATTGCTGTTGGGCTTTCCCGCCATCTGCATGCTGGTGATCGGCATCCTGCAGGGCAACCGCCTGGACTGGTTCGAGTCGAACCTGATCTGCGGATTGCTCGGTGGCGGGCTGTTGCTGCTGGTGCTGTTTTTGGGCGGCGAGTGGTCGCAGCCGATGCCGTTTTTCAAGATGCAGATGCTCGGCATCCGTAACCTGTCTTTCGCCCTGCTGACCCTGGCGGGTGTGCTGGTGGTGTTGCAGGCGGTGATCATCATTCCGTCCAGCTACCTGGCGCAGGTCCAGGGTTATCGCCCGGTACAGACCGCACCGATCATGCTGCTGGCGGCGCTGCCGCAATTGATCGCACTGCCGTTGGTGGCGGCCCTGTGCAACTTTCGCTGGGTTGATTGCCGCTGGGTGTTGGGTATCGGCCTGGGCATGCTGGCGTTGTCGTGCGTCGGCGGCTCACAACTGACGTCCGCGTGGATTCGCGACGATTTCTATGTGCTGCAATGGCTGCAGATTTTCGGTCAGCCCATGGCGGTATTGCCGCTGCTGATGTTGTCCACTGGTAGCATCAACCCAATGGAAGGGCCGTTCGCATCGGCCTGGTTCAACACCGTCAAAGGCCTGTCGGCAGTCATCGCCACCGGGGTGATCGAAGCGCTGACTACGGCCCGTCTGCATTTTCACTCGACCATGCTGGTCGATCGTCTCGGCAACTCGCCGCTGGCCGAGCGCGACAGCGCAAGTCTCGCTCATCGTCTGCATGAGCAAGCGCTGGTGCTCACGTCCTCTGATCTTTACCTGTGCATGGCCGGTCTCGCCGTGACCTTGATCCTGCTGATTTTCTGGCTGCCGACGCGGATCTATCCGCCGCGCACACCGACCTGAATGCTCCACTGAAACAGAAGGTTTTTATGAACACCCAAGCAAAGCAGAAAGTCGCGGTGGCCGTGGCCGTCGCATTGGCCGTCGGTGGGGCGCTGTACCTGGCAATGCCCGGCCTGTTCGGCAAGCGTACCCAGCAGAACACCAACGATGCTTACGTCTCGGCGGATTTCACCCTGGTCGTGCCGCGGGTCGCCGGGTTTATCAAGGAAGTGCTGGTCGAGGACAACCAGCAGGTCAAGGCAGGGCAGTTGCTGGCGCTGATCGACGACCGGGATTTGCGCGCCGCCGCCCAGGCCGCCGACGCCGAAACGCTGGTGGCCAGGGCGCAACTGCAAAATGCCCGGGCGACCCTGGAGCGCCAGGCATCGGTGATTGCCCAGGCGCAATCTTCGGTGGTTTCGGCCAAGGCGGAAATGGCCTTTGCCGAGCATGAGTTGAACCGCTACAAGCACCTCGCCGGGGTGGGCGCCGGCACGGTACAAAATGCGCAACAGGCGCAATCGCGTATCGACCAGGCTGGCGCGCGGCTGGCCAATGCCACGGCGGTACTGGCGGCGGAGCGCAAGCAGGTGGAGATCCTGACGGCCCAGCGCGATGCAGCCGAGGGCGGGCTGAAACGGGCGCAAGCGAAGCTGGAAATGGCCAGCTACGAATTGTCCTATACAAGGATCGTGGCGCCACAGGACGGTATGGTCGGAGAACGCGCGGTGCGGGTCGGCGCCTACGTCACGCCGGGCAGCAAGATCCTCGCCGTGGTGCCGCTGGCGCAGGCTTATGTGATGGCCAATTTCCAGGAAACGCAACTGACGGATGTGCAGCCGGGGCAGGCGGTGCAAGTGCGCGTCGACAGCCTGGGCGGTGCGGCACTCAACGGTCGTGTCGAAAGCATCGCACCGGCCACCGGGGTGACGTTTGCCGCGATCAAACCGGACAATGCCACTGGCAACTTCACCAAGGTGGTGCAGCGGATACCGGTGAAGATCGTGCTGGAGCCGGGACAACCGCTGGCCGAGCGCTTGCGGGTGGGGATGTCGGTGGAGGCGAGTATCGATACGGCCATCGCCAAGGCGAAAGAGGTTGTTCAGCGATGAAGATTTTCGTTGATCGCGCTGGCGCCTTCGCGAGCAAGCCCGCTCCCACAGTTGACCGCATTCCCCTGTGGGAGCGGGCTTGCTCGCGAAGAGGTCATCAGCCTCGCCTGACTTTTTCTGCCTTGCTTGTGCTGAGCCTGTCAGCCTGCACCGTTGGCCCGGACTTCCAGAAGCCTGATGCACAGCAGATCACCGAATGGGCAAAACCATCAAAGGCAGCCACCAGCCAGGCCATCGCCGAAACAATGGCCGAGCGCTGGTGGGAAGTGTTCCATGACCCGAAACTCTCGGCCTTGAGCCAGCGCGCCCTGACCGACAACCTCGACCTGAAGCTGGCCGGCAGCCGCTTGCAGCAAAGTCGTGCGGTGCGCCAGGTGATTACTGCCAACCGCTACCCCAACACGGCCGTCAGTGGCAGTTACGGGCGCAATCGCAACAGCGCTGAAGGATTGAACGACCCGTCAGGACACAATGGCCAGTCAGCTTTCAACCTGTGGAATGCCGGCTTCTCCGCTTCCTGGGAGCTGGACTTCTGGGGCCGCGTGCGTCGGGAAACCGAAGCGGCCGACGCCACTTTGGAGGTCGCCGAGAACGACCGGCGTGGTGTGCTGCTGTCGGTGCTGGCCGAAACCGCCCAGGACTACATTCAATTGCGCGGTGTGCAGAACACCCGGCTTGTCACCGAACAGAACCTCGACGTCGCCCGCCATAGCCTGAAGCTCTCGCAACTGCGCCTGGCCGACGGCGTCGCGACGGATCTGGATGTCGCCGAAGCCGCCGCGCAGGTGTCGGCCATCGAATCGCGCCTGCCCGCGCTGGAGCAGCGCCAGTGGCAACTGATCAATGCCTTGAGCCTGTTGATGGGCGAAGCGCCCCAGGCATTGGCGGCGCAGTTATCCACAGACGCCCCGGTGCCACAAACGCCGCGCCAGGTCGCCATTGGCTTGCCCTCGCAACTGGCTGAGCGTCGACCGGACATTCGCCAGGCCGAAGCGCGACTGCATGCCGCCACGGCCAGCATTGGCGTGGCCAAGAGGGATTTCTATCCGCGAATCACCCTGTCGGGGAACATCGGGTCCCAGGCCATGCAGCTGAGCGATTTCGGCTCCTGGGGTTCGCGTTCGTTCGGGATCGGCCCGCAGTTCAGCTTGCCGTTGTTCGACGGTGGCCGTTTGCGCGGCGTACTCCAATTGCGCGAAGCACAACAACAGGAAGCGGCCATTGCCTATCAGCAAACCGTGTTGCGCGCCTGGCATGAAATCGATGACCAACTGACCGCCTACAACGCCAGCCAGTTACGCCGCGACAGCCTGGCCGGAGCCGTGCGGCAGAACCGCATTGCGCTGGACACCGCGCAACAGCAGTACGTGGAGGGCGTGGTGGATTTCGTCACCGTACTCACCGTGCAAGGGGCGTTGCTGGCCACGCAGGAGCAGTGGGTCGAGAGCTCGACCGGCGTGTCGCTGGCGGCCGTCGGGTTGTACAAGGCGTTGGGTGGGGGTTGGGAGTCGGTCTATCCGTTGGCCGAGACGGCGCAGCGCTGATACACAGGTAATGGTGGCCATCTGCTTGACGCTCATCGCCGCTGCCGTAGACTCCGTTGATCCGAAAGGGAGAACGGTCATGCGGTGTTTCTGTGTGTTGGGGTTGGGTTTTTTCTTCGTTGCGAGCGTTGTCCTGGCGCAAACGCCCGGGGCAGACGACCCGCTTGCGCAAATGGATGCGAGCGCCAGTGCTGCAACCAGCACCGAGGCCCGTGGTGTATTGCGCGCCAGGGACCAGGCCGTACTGGCCAGTGAGGTCCCCGGGCGGATTGTCGAATTGCCGTTCAGCGAGGGGGAATCGTTCAAGAAGGGCGATACCCTGGCGCGGTTCGACTGCTCGGCCTATCAGGCGCAGCTCAATGCCGCTCAAGCGGCCAGCCGTGGCGCAGGTGAAGAACTGGCGCACAACCGGCAACTGGCCGCGCTGAATTCGGTCGGGCGTTTCGAAGTGGCACGTGCCGAGGCCAAGGTCAGTGAAACCCAGGCGCAGTCCCAGGTGTATCAAGTGCAGGTCAAGCGTTGCAGCGTGCTGGCGCCGTTCGATGGCCAGGTCGTCGAGCGCAAGGTACAGCGCTATGAAAGCGTTCCTGCCGGCGCGCCATTGCTGGACGTGGTCGATAATCGCACCCTGGAAATCCATCTGCTGGTGCCCTCGCGCTGGATGGCCCGACTCAAGCCCGGCCAGACCTTCAGTTTTGTTCCCGATGAAACCGGAAAGCCGTTGGACGCGACGGTCAAGCGCCTGGGCGCGCGCATCGATGAAGGCAGTCAGACCTTGCTGCTGGTGGCCAGCGTGCCCGATGCCAGCGGGTTGCTGGCGGGCATGAGCGGCACGGCGCATTTCGCGGAGTTCAAGTGAACGCGCCGGTGAGCGGCGGTGCCGAACAGGTGTTCGCACGCTTTCTAGATCTGGAGCGCCAGACCCGCGCAGCCCGAACGCCCGCCCAATTGGCCTACAGCCTGGTCAATGATGGCCAGGCACTGTTTGGCTTTCGCCATGCGGCCCTGTTGATCGCCGGGAAGGTGCAGGCCGTGACCGGTGTCAGCGCGGTGGAGCCGAATTCGCCGTTTGTCGCGTTCGTCGAGCAGGCGGTGGCGCAGTTGTTCAAGGGCGAGCAGTTGCAGCAGGCGCGGGTCATTGCCGCCGATGTCATCAGCGAATCGCTGCAGGCGGAATGGCAAAGCCTGTCGGCGGCGCAGGTGTTCTGGCTACCGCTGATCGATCGCCAAGGCGAAGTGTTCGGCGGGTTGTGGCTGGCCCGGGATGTTCCGTGGAACCCTGCCGAACAAGTGCTGCTGTCGCAATTGGGCGATACCTACAGCCACGCCTGGCTGGCGTTGCAACCGCGCAAGCCGTGGCGCCTGCGCTGGACGCGCAAACGCCAGGCATTGCTGGTGGCAATGGTATTGCTCGGGCTGTTGATCCCGGTGCGCCAATCCGTTTTGGCACCGGCCGAAGTGGTGCCGCTGGGCGGTCGGGTGGTGGCGGCGCCGCTGGACGGTGTGATTGCCGAATTCCTGGTCAAACCCAACCAGACGGTGAAGACCGGCGATCTGCTGCTGCGCTTCGAAAGCACCACGCTCAAGGCTCAGGCCGATGTTGCCGAACGCGCCCTCGGGGTTGCCGAGGCGGAACTCAAGGCCAACTCCCAGCGCTCGTTCGCCGATGCCGAGTCCAGCTCGAAACTGGATTTGCTGGCCGCCCGGGTCGAACAGAAACGCGCCGAGCGTGACTACGCCCGTGAGCTGCTCAAACGCAGCGAAGTGCGCGCCGAGCGCGATGGCATCGCGGTATTTGCCGATGCCGAGCGCTGGACCGGCAAGCCCGTGCAGACGGGCGAGCGACTGATGGAAATCGCCGATCCGGCTCAGGCGCAATTGCGTATCGAACTGGCCGTGGGCGATGCGATTTCCCTGGAGCCCGGCGCCGAGGTCGCCTTGTTCCTCGACAGTGACCCGCTGCAACGGCATCTGGCCAGGCTCGAACGTTCGGCTTATGAAGCGCAGCCCACGGCAGGCGGGCAGTTGGCCTATCGCCTGGATGCGAATTTCGACGCGGCACCCCCGCGCATCGGTTTGCGCGGTACGGCGAAAATCTTCGGTGACCGGGCGCCGCTGGCGTTGTACCTGCTGCGTCGGCCGCTGGCCGGTTTGCGTCAGAGCGTGGGCCTGTAAATGAGCCTGCCCGGCCTGCGTGCCGACCTGCAATTATCCCCTGCAGCGCCGGCGCTGGACGGCGCACCCTGCTGGACGCTGGCCGACCCGGTGCGGGGGCGTTACTTCAAGCTCGGTACCACGGCCATGCGATTGTTGCGTCACTGGTCGCTGGGTGAACCCGAGCAAGTCCTGCAAGCGGCCAATCGTGAGCCGGGACTGGCGCTGGGTGCTGCGGATCTTGAGCAGTTGCTGGTGTTCTTGCGCAGCCACGACCTGATTACCGCCCTCGATCCCCAGCAGCGGGCCAGTTACAGCCTTAAAGCGGCTGCGCAACACCAGAGCCTGTGGCAGCAGTTGCTGCATCAATACCTGTTTTTTCGTATTCCGCTGTGGCGTCCCGAGCGTTTTCTCAACCGTGCCTGGCCATGGCTGGAGCGCTTTGGCCCGCGGGTGCTGCGCTACGGCTTGCCCACTGTGCTGGGGTTGGGGGTGTTTCTGGTGTCGCGGGACTGGCAGCGGTTTATCGCGACCTTTCCGCATTTGTTCAGCCTTGGCGGCGCATTGGCGTTTGGCGTGGCCCTGTTCTTCGCCAAGCTCTGCCACGAATTCGGTCATGCGTTCATGGCCAAGCGCGCCGGGTGCCGGGTACAGAGCATGGGCGTGGCGTTCATGGTGCTGCTGCCGATGTTCTATACCGATGTCAGCGATGCCTGGCGGGTCAATGATCGCAAGGCCCGGTTGCTGATTGGCGCGGGCGGGGTGCTGGCCGAGTTGCTGTTGGCGTGCGTGGCCTTGCTGGCGTGGTCGTTGCTGCCCGACGGGCCGGCTCGCACCGCGGCGTTCATGCTCGCCAGTGCTACGTGGATCACGACGCTGGTGGTCAACCTCAACCCGTTCATGCGCTTTGACGGTTATTTTTTGCTCAGCGATTTCTGGCAGGTCGATAACCTGCAAGGTCGGGCGTTTGCCTTGTGTCGCTGGCGCCTTCGCGAGTTTTTGTTCGGCTACGGTGCCACCGCGCCGGAGCCTTGGTCGCCGACAATGCAACGGCGTTTGCTGATCTGGGGGTATGGCTCGTGGTTATGGCGCGCGGCATTGTTTTTCGGGATCGCTCTGGCGGTCTACCACCTGTTCTTCAAGGTGTTGGGGATATTCCTGATGCTGGTGGAACTGGTGTGGTTCATCTTTCTGCCCATCATGAGTGAATGGCGCCAGTGGTGGAGCCGCCGCGAGCAGGCGCATGGGCCGCGGGTACTGCTCAGCAGTCTGGCGGTGCTCGTGCTGTTGTTGCTGCTGATCCTGCCGTGGCGCAGTGCCGTCGAGGTGCCGGCCATGCTCGAAGCGGGGCGGGTCAGCACCTTGCATGCGCCAGTGGCGGCACGGATCAAAACGGTGAATGTGCAGGACGGGCAGTCGGTGGCCCAGGGCGATGTCCTGATCGAACTGGAGTCTCCTGATCTCGATTCGCGCCAGGCCATCGCGCGCCGTGAGATCGAGATTCAGCAGTTGCAGATGCGTCGTCAGGCCGGCCGCAGCGAAACGGCTTCCGATGCCGGGATCGTCGAGCAGCGCCTGGCCGAAGCGGTCGCGCAATACCGGGGGCTGGCGGCTCAGCGCGAGCGTTTGCTATTGCGCGCCCCCCATGCCGGCACGGTGCGCGACCTGCTGCCGCAATGGGCGGTGGGGCGCTGGCTGTCGACCCGGGAGCCGCTGGCTCGGGTTGTCGAGCGGGGTGTGCGCTTGCGCGGCTATCTGGCCGAGGCGGAGCTCTGGCGCGTGGCACCGGGTGCCACCGGGCGGTTTATCGCGGATGATCCGATGCACCCGGCGATTGCCGTGCAACTGAGCGAAATCGATACCAATGGTGCGGCGTTTGTCGATCAGGAAGCGCTGACATCCGATCACCACGGGCCGATTGCCGTGCGCCGCGATCAGTCTCAACGGGCCGAGCCGGTACAGGCGCAGTACGGCGCGCGCTTGACGCCGCTCGATCCGGCCCCGGCGCCCGTGCAGCCGTTACGCGGCGTGGCGGTGTTGCAAGGCCGTGGTGAGTCGGTGCTGGGCGTTGCCTGGCGACGGCTGGCGGCGCTGGGTGTCAGGGAAAGCGGATTTTAGCTCGACCGGCTCTCCTCGCCGCAGGTCGTTTGGTCTGCGGGCCAGCATCGACGATGCTCGGGCTGAAGGTCTAAAGTGAATCGCGAGTAACCTGTCACTGAGCGTTGCAAGGGGAGGCGATGGAGGCGCGCAGAGAGACGCCGATGGGCGACACGCAGGGGCCACGCGCAAATCCTGGTTTCGCCAGGGGGGCGCAACTGATTATTCGCTGGGCGCGGGAGCATTGGCTGGTGCCGATCCTGGTCCTGGCGGCGCTGGTGCGCTTCTACGATCTGACGGCGGCTGCGATCTGGGGCGACGAGGGTTCCAGCCTGTTGCTGGCGCGTTATTCATTGCCGGACATCTGGCTTCACGCTGCCTACGACGTGCATCCGCCGCTGTATTTCATGCTGCTGCACAGTTGGATGGCCGTCTTCGGCGACGGCATATTTTCGATCCGCTGTCTCAGCGCCCTGCCGGGCATCGCCTCGGTCGGGCTCGGCGTGTGGCTGGTGGATCGACTGGCTACCCGCCGCGCCGCGATACTCGCCGGCTTTCTGCTGGCGCTGCTGCCCACGGCGGTTCGCTACAGCCAGGAAGTGCGCATGTATTCGCTGTTGGGGATGTGGTTACTGGGGGCGACGATTGCCCTGGTGTACTGGATCCGCAAACCGCACCGCCGACGTTATCTGGCGATTTACGTCCTGCTCATGAGTGCGGCGTTCTACACCCATTACTTCACTGCACTGTGCGTGCTTTGTCATTGGTTGTACCTGGGCATCATCCGCGTGCAGCCGGGGTATCGCCTGCGATGCATCCAGCGTGGCGACTGGTGGCTGGCGAACCTGGCCATTGTCGCGCTTTACCTGCCGTGGATACCGGGGCTGGTCGATCTGTTGAAGCACATCGATCAACTCAAGGCCAACGGGGATGTCGGCTGGGAAACACCGGTCACTTTCGACTCCCTGCCGTCCATGGTGTGGTCGCTATTGATCCAGGACGATGGCGAAAACCTGCCGCCACTGGTGTTTGCCGCCCTGCCGCTGGCCTTGCCGATATTGGCGGGGGTGGCGCTGGTGCGGGACCGAAGCGTGTTCCGGGGCAGCGCGTTGCTGGCGGTCTACACCCTGGTTCCGATATTGCTGGTGTTTGCGGTGTCGTTCATTTCACCGATGTTCATCGAACGTTATCTCACCGCCTATGCCCTGGGCCTGCCGATGCTGGCGGCGTTGGCGATCGACCGCCTGTACAGCGGCTCCCGCGTGGTGGCGTTGACGGTGCTGGTGCTGTTTGTCGGTGTCGAACTGGTGGGCTTGAACAACAACGCCACGGTCGACATCCATGACCAGATCAATGTCCTGGTCGATGACGTCAACCAGCACTTCCAGCCCGGCGATCAAATCGTCACCAGCGACATGCTCTGGTACTTGAGCTACGTCTACTACAACCGTACCGGTGCCAAGCCGCTGCTGTACACCCCGCCACATGCCGACGGAACCTCGGGCCGTCCGAATGACTATGGTTTCGGCACCCTGACGGAACCGGACGAGTACCTCGACAGCCTCGGCGATTTGCCCAAGGGCACCCGGCGAATCTGGTTGATCAGCACCGCCGACGTGCCGGATGAGTTTGCCCCCGTGCCGGCGCAATGGCGGCTGGACCGACAGGTCAAGGCCGGTGGCGTTGTCGCCAGGCTGTATGTGTCCCCGTTGGCTGGGAAATAAGCAGCGTCGAGGCTAAAACGGTTCAGCCATTCGATGGAGATTAAATAGCCGGTTTCCAGTGGATTTGACTCCGAATTGATATCAAAACACCACTAGGCGCGGACTTTACCTTCGGTTACGCTTTGTCCTACAAAAGGGACTTGCGGCTAATGGTGAAGGGATTGCATCAGTTTCATTTTATCTCCGGCTTGCCGCGCTCAGGCTCGACGCTGCTTTCTGCCATTCTTTTGCAGAACCCGCGTTTCCACGCCGGAATGACCAGCCCCGTGGGTTCCCTGTTTTCCGGTGTTCTGGACCAGTGCAGCGCTGGCAGCGAGTTCGGCGCGGTGATCGACACCGACATGCGCCGCCGCCTGTTGCGCGGTCTGTTTGATTCCTTCTATGCCGACAAGGCCGACACACCGGTGGTGTTCGACACCAATCGGTTTTGGAGCTCGCGCCTGCCGGCCATCAACGACCTGTTTCCCAAGGCCAAGGTGATTGCCTGTGTGCGCAACGTCGCCTGGATCATGGACAGCATCGAGCGTCTTTACCGCGCCAATCCCTATGAAAACACCAAGCTCTTCGGCGATGCCGTCGAGCGCAACACCGTCTACAGTCGTTGCGAAACCCTGGCCCAGCGCAATCGCCTGGTGGGTTTTGCCTGGGCGGCGCTCAAGGAAGCCTATTACGGCGAGCATGCCGATTCCCTGTTGATTATCGACTATGACCTGCTGACGCAAGCGCCTGATCGAGTGATGCGGCTGGTCTACGAATTCATCGACGAACCCTGGTTCGAACACGACTTCGAGCACCTGGCGTACGACGCCCCGGAATTCGATCAAGCCCTCGGGGTAACCGGCCTGCACAAGGTCAAACCCAAGGTTGCCGCACAGGCCCGGCGCACCATCCTGCCGCCGGATCTGTTCAAGCAATACTCAGACTTGTCCTTTTGGCTCGATGGCTCTGCCAGCGCCGCCAATGTCATTCGTATGAAGTCCGACGCCGCGAACATTTGATCGCGGCGTTTTTCATTGATGCGTTACGTACATTCGTTCGAATTCGGGTGAGCAGCATGTGGTGGAGCATTTTTGGCGGAGCAAAGGCAAAGTCACGGGTAACCGAAGGCCAGCGGACGCCAGCGGCGCCCATGATCATGTCCCTGGAACCGCGCATGTTGTTCGACGGTGCTGTTGCCGCCACCGTGGCCGATACCGCCGCCCAGGCGGACAACCATTCCACAGCCGATACCACCAAGGCACCGACTGCCGATCACCCGACGGCGAGCAAGGATACCCACGGCCAGGCCGATGCCACGCCGGCGGCCAGTCCCGTTGCGGTGCCGGGGCAGAGCGTGGTGTTCGTCGACTCCCGGGTGAAAGATGCCGACAGCCTGCTCACAGGCATCGCCCCCGGGACCCAGGTTGTGAAACTGGACGCGGGCAAGGATGGGCTGCAACAGATTGCCCAATACCTGGATCAGCATCAGGGCATCAGCTCGGTGCAGATCATCGCCCACGGCAACGCCGGCGACCTGTGGCTTGGCGACAGCTATCTGTCGGCCGACAACGTCGCCGCCCGCAGTGCGGTGTTGGCGGAAATCGGTAAGGACATCAACATCGGCGGCGACATCCTGATCTACGGCTGCTACACCGCCGAAGGCGAGCGTGGCCTGAGCTTCGTCGATTCGCTGGCGCAAATGACCGGCCGCGATGTGGCAGCTTCGAACAACCGCACCGGAGTGGGCGGTGACTGGGATCTGGAAATCGCCACCGGCAACATCGAAAGCGCCAGCGTGCTGTCGGCGCAGGCCATGAGTGATTACCAATGGGGCCTGGCCACCTGGACAGCCACCAACAACTTCGATTCGGGCGTAGGTTCGTTGCGCGGGGAACTGGTGAAGGCGCAGAACGGCGACCTCGTCACCTTCAACTCCAGTCTGACCGGCACGACCATTGGTTTGAACACCGAGTTGTTGATCAACAAGAACATTACCGTCGATGGCGACCTGAACAACGACGGCGTGGCCGACATCACCCTCAGTGGCCAATACAAGACCCGTGTCATCGAGGTTGCAGCGGGCAGCACCGTGCAACTTGATGGGCTGGTCATCACCAAAGGCCTGGCCGCCGGAGACGGTGGCAACGGTGGTTTCGCCGCCGCAGATGCCTTGGGTGGTGGCATCCTGAACGCCGGCAACCTGACCCTGAAAAATGTCAGTGTGACCGCCAACGCCGCGTCTGGCGGTGGTGGCGGTGGCGGTGTGACACCGGTTTATGCGGGCGGCGGCGGCGGTGGTGGCGGCGGGGTCGGCGGTTCGGGAGGCGGCTCTGGCGGCAGTGCGCATTCGATCTACGCGGTACCTACCTATGCCGGTGGCGTGGGCGGTTCAGGCAGGGGCGGGGCGGGTGGCAGTTATGACAACATCCACCTCAATGGCCGTGGTGGCAATCTTGACGGCAGTGGTGGTGCCGGCAGCATCGCTCCGGCCATAACGGGTTACAGCGTTGGGGGTGCCGGTGGTTCGGCAAGCAATGGCACGATTGCCGTCGGGGGCGGCGGCGGCGGCTCCGGTTTTAACAAGGTCGGTGGCATCGGCGGTTCGGCCGCAGGCGGTATCTACAACTCCGGCACCCTGACTGTCATCGGCACTTCGCATATCAGTGGCAATATTGCTGCCGGTGGCGGCGGTGGTGGCGGTGGCGGGAATGCCGGCTACGGTGGCTCTGTGGATAACGGCGGTGCTGCTGGCCAGGGCATCGGCGGGATCTGGAACAAGGGCACGCTGGTAATGACAGCGGCGAATTTCGCGGCCTTGAGCGGCAACGTCGGCGCCAGCGGCACGGCGGGCAGCGCGGCGGGTGGTGGCTTCAGTGGCGGCAGCCCGACAGCCGTCACCAACCTGCGCAACGACAGCATTCTCATCAACGATTACGTCGAACCACCCACCGCCACCATCGTGGTCGCCGACACGGCACTGAGCATTGGCGAGACCTCGCTGGTGACCATTACCTTCAGTGCCGCGGTGACCGGCTTCACCAATGCCGACCTGAGCATCGCCAACGGCACCCTGAGCACGGTGAGCAGCAGTGACGGCGGCGTCACCTGGACCGCGACGTTCACGCCAAGTGCCTCCATCAGCGACACCACCAACATCATCACCCTGGACAACACCGGCGTACAAACGGTCACAGGCAGCGTAGCGGGCGTCGGCACCACCGACTCCAATAACTACGCCATCGACACCCTGCGTCCGACCGCCACCATTGCCGTGACCGACACCGCGCTCAAAGCCGACGAAACGTCGCTGGTGACCATCACCTTCAGCGAGGCCGTGACAGGCTTCACCAATGCCGACCTCACCATTGCCAATGGCACCCTGAGCAATGTCGCCTCCAGCAACGGTGGCATTACCTGGACGGCAACCTTCACACCGACCGCCAGCATCACTGACACCAGCAACCTGATCACCCTGGACAACACCGGCGTCAGTGATGCGGCAGGTAACGCGGGCTCCGGCACGACCGACTCGAACAACTTCGCCATCGACACGCTGCGTGCGACGGCGACGATCGTTGTGGCCGACACTGCGCTGTCTGTGGGCGAAACGTCGTTGGTGACGATCACGTTCAATGAGGCTGTGACTGCATTCACTACCGCCGACCTGACGGTAGCCAACGGCACCGTAACCGGCCTGAGTAGCGGCGACGGCGGCATCACCTGGACGGCGACGTTCACGCCGACCGCCAACATCACCGACACCACCAACGTCATCACACTGGACAACACCGGAGTCGCTGACCTGTCGGGCAACTTCGGCAGCGGCACCACTGATTCGAACAACTACGCCATCGACACCCGGCGCCCGACCGCCACCATCGTGGTGGCCGACACTGCGCTGAAAATCGGTGAGACCTCACTGGTCACCATCACCTTCAACGAAGCGGTGACCGGCTTCACCACGGCCGACCTGAGCGTGGCCAACGGCACCGTGACCGGCCTGAGCAGCAGCGACGGCGGCATCACCTGGACGGCGACGTTCACCCCGAGCGCGAGCATCACCGACGCCACCAACGTCATCACACTGGACAACACCGGTGTCGCTGATCTGTCGGGCAACATCGGCAGCGGAACCACTGACTCGAACAACTACGCCGTCGACACCGTGCGTCCCACGGCGACCATAGTCGTGGCCGACAACACGCTGGTCGTCGGTGAAACCTCGCTGGTGACCGTCACCTTCAGCGAAGCGGTGAGTGGTTTCACCAACGCCGACCTGACCATCGCCAACGGCGCCCTGAGCGCGGTGAGCAGCAGCGACGGTGGCACCACCTGGACGGCGACCTTCACACCGAACGCCGCGATCAACGACACGTCCAACCTGATCACCCTGGACAACACCGGTATTGCCGACCTGTCGGGCAATGCGGGCAGCGGCACCACCGATTCGAACAATTACAGCATCGACACCCTGCGTCCAACCGCGACCATCGTGGTCGCCGACTCGACCCTGAGTGCCGGTGAAACTTCGTTGGTGACCATCACCTTCTCCGAGGCAGTGACCGGTTTCACCAACGCTGACCTGTCCGTGCCCAACGGCACGTTGAGCGCCGTGAGCAGCAGCGACGGCGGCATCACCTGGACGGCGACCTACACGCCGAGTGTCGGGATCGCTGATTCGACCAACCTGATCACCCTGGACAACACCGGCATCGCCGACCTGGCTGGCAACGCCGGCACCGGCACGACCAACTCCGCCAATTTCACCATCGACACCGTGTTGCCGACGGCCACCATCGTGGTCGCCGACAACGCCCTGAACATTGGCGAAAGCACGGTAGTGACCATCACCTTCAGCGAAGCGGTGACCGGTTTCAGCAATGCCGACCTGAGCATCGCCAATGGCACCTTGAGCGCGGTGAGCAGCAGCGATGGCGGTATCACCTGGACGGCCACCTTTACGCCGAGTAACGCGATCACCGACGCCACCAACCTGATCACACTGGATAACAGCGGCGTGCAGAACGCCTCGGGCAACGCCGGCAGCGGCACCACCGATTCCAACAACTACGCCATCGACACCGTGCGCCCTACGGCGACCATCGTGGTCACCGACGCTGCTCTGGGCGTGGGCCAGACAACCACGGTCACCATCACGTTCAGCGAAGCAGTGACCGGTTTAACCCTGGCCGATCTGACAGTAAGCAACGGCACGCTCAGCGGCTTGTCCACATCGGACAACATCACCTATACCGCGACATTGACTCCGGTGGCGGGCATCACCGACACCAGCAACTTGATTACCCTGGACAACACTGGTGTGACCGACGGGGCGGGCAACAGCGGTAGCGGCACCACGGACTCGAACAATTACGCCGTCGACAGCCAGCGCCCGACCGCGACCATTGTCATGGCCGACCCGACGCTGAGCGCCGGTGAAACCTCGTTGGTAACCATCACCTTCTCCGAGGCGGTGAGCGGTTTCGACAACGCCGACCTGTCCGTTCCCAACGGCACGTTGAGTGCAGTGAGCAGCAGTGACGGCGGCATCACCTGGACGGCGACCTACACGCCGACCGTAGGGATCGTTGATTTGACCAACCTGATCTCCCTGAACAACGCCGGGATCACCGACATCGCGGGCAATACGGGCAGCGGTAGCACCAACTCCGCCAACTTCACGATCGACACCGTGCTGCCGACCGCCACCATCGTGGTCGCCGACACTGGCCTGGCCGTCGGCGAAACCTCGCTGGTGACCATCACCTTCAGCGAAGCGGTGACCGGCTTCAGCAATGCCGACCTGAGCATCGCCAACGGCACCTTGAGTGCGGTGAGCAGCAGTGATGGCGGCATTACCTGGACGGCGACCTTTACACCCACCGCCAACATCACCGACGCCAGCAACCTGATCACCCTGGACAACAGCGGCGTGCAGAACGCCTCCGGCAACGCCGGCAGCGGCACCACCGATTCCAACAACTACGCCATCGATACCGTGCGCCCGACGGCGACCATCGTCGTGGCCGACACCGCACTGGCCATTGGTGAAACCTCGCTGGTGACGATCACGTTCGATGAAGCGGTGACGGGTTTCACGACCGCCGACCTGACCGTGGCCAATGGCACTTTGAGCGGCTTGAGCACTGGAGACGGCATCACCTGGACAGCGACCTTTACGCCGAGCGCCAGCATCACTGATACCAGCAACGTCATCACACTGGACAACAGCGGGATCGCTGATCTGGCGGGCAACGCCGGTAGCGGTACCACCGACTCGAACAACTACACCGTTGATACCCTGCGTCCGACCGCGACCATTGTCATGGCGGACCCGACGCTGAGCGCCGGTGAAACGACCCTGGTGACTATTACCTTCAGTGAGTCGGTGAGCGGTTTCACCAACGCTGACCTGTCTGTGCCCAACGGCACGTTGAGCGCCGTGAGCAGCAGCGACGGCGGCATCACCTGGACGGCGACCTTCACACCGAACGCCGCGATCAACGACACGTCCAACCTCATCGCCCTGGACAACACCGGCATCGCCGACCTGGCGGGCAACGCTGGCACCGGTACGACCAACTCCGCCAATTTCACCATCGACACCGTGTTGCCGACGGCCACCATCGTGGTCGCCGACAACGCCCTGAACATTGGCGAAAGTACGGTAGTGACCATCACGTTCAGCGAAGCGGTGACCGGTTTCACCAACGCCGACCTGAGCATCGCCAACGGCACGTTGAGTGCGGTGAGCAGCAGCGATGGCGGCATTACCTGGACGGCAACCTTCACGCCGATCGCCAACATCACCGACGCAAGCAACCTGATCACCCTGGACAACAGTGGTGTGCAGAACGCCTCCGGCAACGCCGGCAGCGGCACCACCGATTCCAACAACTACGCCATCGACACCCAGCGTCCGACTGCGACCATAGTCGTGGCCGACAACACACTGGCCATCGGTGAAACCTCGCTGGTGACAATCACGTTCAATGAAGCGGTGACGGGTTTCACGACCGCCGACCTGACCGTGGCCAATGGCACCTTGAGCGGCTTGAGCAGCAGCGATGGCGGCATCACCTGGACGGTAACCTTCACGCCGAACACCGCGATCAACGACACGTCCAACCTGATCACCCTGGACAACAGCGGGATCGCCGACCTGGCGGGTAACGCCGGCAGCGGCACCACCGATTCGAATAATTTCAGCATCGACACTCAGCGTCCAACCGCGACTATCGTGGTCGCCGACCCGACCCTGAGCGCCGGTGAAACCACCCTGGTGACCATTACTTTCAGCGAACCGGTGAGCGGTTTCACCAACGCGGACCTGTCTGTTCCAAACGGCACCTTGAGCGCGGTCAGCAGCAGCGATGGCGGCATCACCTGGACGGCGACCTTCACGCCGAACGTCGGGATCAACGACACGTCCAACCTGATCACCCTGGACAACACTGGGGTCGTCGACCTGGCAGGCAATGCCGGCAACGGCACGACCAACTCCGCGAATTTCACCATCGATACCGTGTTGCCGACGGCTACCATCGTGGTCGCCGACACTGCCCTGAACGTCGGCGAAACCTCGCTGGTGACCATCACCTTCAGCGAAGCGGTCAGCGGCTTCAGCAATGCCGACCTGAGCATTGCCAATGGCACCTTGAGCGCGGTGAGCAGCAGCGATGGCGGCATCACCTGGACGGCGACCTTTACACCCACTGCCAACATCACCGACGCCAGCAACCTGATCATCCTGGACAACAGCGGCGTGCAGAACGCTTCCGGCAATGCGGGCAGCGGCAGCACCGATTCGAACAACTACGCCATCGACACCCAGCGCCCGACCGCCACTATCGTGGTCGCCGACACTGCTCTGAACGTCGGCGAAACCTCGCTGGTGACCATCACCTTCAGCGAAGCGGTCAGCGGTTTCAGCAACGCCGACCTGACCATCGACAATGGCACCCTGAGCGCGGTGAGCAGCAGCGACGGCGGCATCACCTGGACGGCCACCCTGACACCGTTGGCGGCTATCACCGACACCAGCAACCTCATCCAGCTCGATAACAGCGGTGTTCAGGATGCGGCGGGCAACACCGGCAGCGGCACCACGGACTCGAACAACTACGCCATCGACAGTCAGCGCCCGACCGCGACCATCATCATGGCCGACACCGACCTGCGACCCGGCGAAACGACCCTGGTGACCATCACCTTCAGCGAAGCGGTCAGCGGTCTGGACAGTTCAGATCTGAGCGTCGCCAACGGTACCTTGAGCGGGTTGAGCAGCAGCGACGGTGGTGTTACCTGGACCGCGACGTTCACGCCGACCGCCAGCATCACCGACACCACCAACCTCATTACCCTGGACAACACCGGTGTCACCGACGCGGCAGGCAACGCCGGGAGCGGGGTGACCAACTCGGCGAATTACCTGGTGCAAACCAGTGTGCCGACCGCCAACATCGTGATCGCCGACACGTCGCTCAAGGCCGGCGAAACGACCCTGGTGACCATCACCTTCAGCGAGGCAGTCAACGGTTTCAGCAATGCGGACCTGAGCGTCGCCAACGGTACATTAAGCAATGTCAGCAGCAGTGACGGCGGTATCACCTGGACGGCAGCCTTTACGCCAGCCTCGAACGTGACCGACGCCAGCAACCTGATCACGCTCGACAATAGCGGCGTGGCCAATGCGTCGGGCAATACGGGAGCGGGCACCACCGACTCGAACAACTTCGCCATCGATACCGTGCTGCCGACAGCGACCATCGTGGTCGCCGACACGCAGCTCGGCATCGGCGAAACGACCACTGTGACCATCACCTTCAGCGAAGCGGTGAGCGGTTTCGACCTGTCGGACATCAGTGTTGCCAATGGCACGCTGTCGAACCTGAGCAGCCGCGATGGCGGCGTGACCTGGACCGCGACCCTGACGCCGACCGCCAATGTCAGCGATGCAACCAACCTGATCGTGCTCGACACCGGTCGCGTGCAGGATGCCGCCGGCAACCTCGGCGCAAGTATCGCCATCTCCAACAACTACGCGCTCGATGCGACCCGGCCGACGGTGAACATCGTGGTTGCCAACCCGAACCTCGGTATCGGTCAGACCACTACGGTGACCTTCACCTTCAGCGAGGCCGTCAGCAACTTCGATCTGACTGATTTGAGCGTGACCAACGGCGACCTGAGCAATCTCGCCAGCAGCGATGGCGGCAAGACCTGGACCGCGACGTTCACGCCGACGGCCAATGTCACCGACCCAAGCAACTTCATCGCGCTGGACACCGGCAACGTCACCGATCTGGTGGGCAATACCGGCAACACGGTCGCGGTGTCGAACAATTACACACTCGACAGCGAGCTGCCGACCGCCACCGTGGTAGTCGCCAATCCAGACCTGGGTGTGGGCCAGACCTCGCAGGTGACCATCACCTTCAGCGAAGCAGTCAGCGGTTTTGATTTGTCCGACATCAGTATTGCCAACGGCACCTTGTCCGATCTGAGCAGCAGCGACGGCGGCAAGACCTGGACGGCGATGCTGACGCCGACCGCCAACGTCAATATCGCCAGCAACGCGATCATCATCAACCGCGCCGGTATCAGCGACATGGCCGGCAACAGTGGCAGCGGCGTGAGCCAGTCCGACAATTTTGTCATCAACACGGTGCCGACCTCGTCGGTCGTGGTCGTTTCACCAGACCCGGCGTTCCGCACCAGCACCCCGGTGACATTGCCCGATGTGCCCAACGTGCCGCTGCAACCGTTCGTTTTCACGCCACCGGTGGGCAATCTCGCTTCACCGCTGACCTTCCAACCGTTGTTCGAGCAACGGGTGATCGGCAACGGCATCCGGCCGTTGGGCGATATTTTCATGAACCACGGCGCATTGACCCCGAGTTTCATCGCGCAGGTTTTCAGCAGCAATGACAGCGGTGGCGATGGTTCGGGGCATGGTTTCCTCGGTTTCGGTGGCGGCGATGGCGGCGTATTCAGCACCAGCACGCTGTCGAGCCTGTTCAATCAGGACAGCAGTGCAGAGCGCGATTCGTTGAACGCCTTTGGCAGTCAGTCGATCAAGTCCGGCGATGTTTCCCAAGGCCTGCGCGGGGTATTTGGCGCGCCGACCCTGGGTCAGCAATTGCAACAACTCAAAGACAACGAGCAGCAGCAGGTCGACAAGCTGGCCGCCGCTCTGAAGCTGGCCGGCATCAGCGAAATGCAGGCCTGATGAAAACTTTCACTTTTGATGCGGCACCCAGGGGCGATGCAAGGATGAAAAAAAGTCATAAGTTGTTCGGCGCCAGCCTGCTGGCACTGGCGATCAGCGGATGCGCAGTCACCAGTGAGCCGATCGAACGCAGTGTCAGTGAGCAGCGGGCCAAAAGTGACCTGCAAGCCATGTACAAGGGGCAGGAGCCCCTTGGCGGCCCGTTGACCCTGCACCAGGCCATGGCCCGAGCGGTGAAGTACAACCTCGAAGGCCGGTTGAAAATCATGGAAGAGGCCCTGGCCAAGCGTCAGCTCGACCTCGCCAGTTTCGACATGCTGCCGCGCATGGCGCTGGACGCCGGATACGTGGGGCGCAACAACGTCAACGCCTCCAGCAGCCAGAGTGTGCGCACCGGCACGCAGTCCCTGGAACCTTCGACCTCCCAGGACCGCGACCGTGATGTAGCGGACCTGACCATGGTCTGGAACGTGCTCGATTTTGGTGTCAGCTACATCAGCGCCAAGCAGCAGGGCGACCAGCGCCTGATCGTTCAGGAGCGTCGGCGCAAGGTGATCAACACCATCGTCCAGGACGTGCGTTCGGCGTACTGGCGGGCGATGGCTGCCGAACGCCTGCTCACACAGATCGACAGCCTGATGGCGCGGGTTGAAACCGCGCGCAACAACAGCCAGAGCATGAGCCAGCAGCGCATTGGCGACCCGGTACAGGCCCTCGGTTATCAGCGCTCGCTGATCGAGGCGACCCGGCAACTGGAAGAGCAGCGCCGTGCGTTGTCACTGGCCAAGACCGAACTGGCAACCCTGATCAACCTGCCGATGGGCACGGAGCTGACCCTGGCGACCGATAACGGTTATGAGATTCCCGAGCTCAAGGTCGACCTGGCCAGTCTCGAACAGGAAGCCCTGACCAGCCGTCCGGAACTGCGTGAACAGGACTATCAGACCCGCATCAGCGCGGCCGAAACCCGCAAGGCCATGCTGCGCCTGCTGCCGGGCCTGGAATTCTCCGCCGGCGGGCATTACGACAGCAACTCGTTCCTGGTGGAGCAAGGCTGGGCCGATTATGGCGTCAAGGTCACCTGGAACCTGTTCAACGTGATCTCGGCTCCAGCGGCGATCGACGTAGCCAAGGCTGGTGAAGAAGTCGCCACGGCGCGCCGTCAGGCGATGTCGATTGCGGTGCTGGCGCAGCTGTATGTGGCCAATGCCAACTACCGCGAGGCCTTGCGCCAGTTCAAGACCAATCAGCAATTGTCGGACATCGACGGGCAAATCGTCGGTCAGTTGCGCAATCGTCACCAGGCGGACGGTATCGGCGAGCTCGATCTGATCCAGGGGGAACTCAACACCTTGCAGGCCGATCTGCGTCGTGACCTGTCTTACGCTGACCTGCGCAACGCCTATGGGCAGATTTTCGCCAGCGCCGGTCTCGACCCGCTGCCGGATCAAGTGCAATCGACACAAGTCCAGTCCATCGCCACGGCCCTGGCCAACCGCGAAGCGGCCTGGGCGGCAGGTGATATTACGGTGCCGGTGACGCATGCCCCGGTGCGCTGACGTGAAGGCCCCGACCGCCAGCGTCAGCCGGGCTCAGCGAGAGCGACGCAACGGTCATCGCGGCGCGGCGATCCTGCTGACCGGCCTGCCGGCGGCAGGCAAGTCGACCCTTGCGCAAGCGCTGCACGCCGAGTTGTTTGCTCGCGGACTGCAAAGCGTGGTGCTCGATGGTGACGGGCTGCGGGTGGGGCTCAACCGAGACCTGGGCTTTGGCGACAGCGATCGTCAAGAGAACATCCGCCGCGCCAGCGAACTGGCATCGTTGCTGGTGGAGAACGGACACATCGTGATCCTGGCGATGATCGCGCCCTTGGTGGAGTTGCGTGATGTGTTCGCCCGGCGACTCGGTGACGACTACCGGGAAGTCTGGTGCAGCGCGGCCCTGGCGGTGTGCGAGCAACGCGATCCGAAAGGTCACTATGCCCGTGCCCGACGGGGTGAGTTGACCGGCTTTACCGGGGTCTCTGCGCCGTATCAGGCGCCGGTCGATGCGGCGCTGGTGCTCGACACCGGGGTACAAACGGTCGAGGCCTGCCTTGATCGACTGCTGACCTGGCTCGCTGAATCCGAAGTGCTGCCCAGGTCCTGACCGATCGGCGTTCAGGGTTTTGGCGACAAGTCAGCCATGCCCTTGAGCAACTCGATCGGCAACGGAAAGACGATGGTCGAGCTCTTGTCGCCGGCAATCGAACTCAGGGTCTGCATGTAGCGCAGTTGCATGGCCCCCGGTTGGCGGCCCAGCATTTCGGCGGCCTGCATGAGTTTTTCCGAGGCCTGCAATTCGCCTTCGGCGTGGATCACCTTGGCGCGCCGTTCCCGCTCGGCTTCGGCCTGCTTGGCGATGGCACGGACCATCGATTCGTTGAGGTCCACGTGCTTGATCTCGACGTTGGCGACCTTGATGCCCCAGGCGTCGGTCTGGGCGTCGAGCACTTGCTGGATGTCCAGGTTCAACCGTTCGCGTTCGGCCAGCAGTTCGTCCAGTTCGTGTTTGCCCAGCACCGCCCGCAACGTGGTTTGCGCCAATTGGCTGGTGGCGGCCAGGAAATCCTCGACCTGGATGATGGCCTTCTGCGGATCGAGCACGCGGAAATACAGCACCGCGTTGACCTTGACCGACACGTTGTCGCGGGTGATCACGTCTTGCGGCGGCACGTCCAGCACCACGGTCCTCAAGTCGACCCTGACCATTTGCTGGACCACCGGAATCAGCAGGATCAGGCCGGGGCCCTTGACCTGCCAGAAGCGTCCGAGCTGGAATACCACCCCGCGCTCGTACTCGCGCAGGATGCGGAACGTCGACCCCGCCAGTGCGATGAGCAACAGCAGCAGCGCGACAAGACCCAATTGCAAACCCATGACTATTCTCCGCCCGGCGCCGCGTCAGCCGCGGCCACTTGCAGCAGCAAGCCCTTGCGCCCCACCACCCGCACCCGTTGCCCGGGTTGCAGCGGCGTCGCGCTGAGTACCTGCCATTGTTCTCCTTGCAGATGCACCCAGCCGCCATAGGCGTTGCCGGCCTGCAATGACGTCACTGCCGTCACGCTGCCGAGCAGCCCGGCATCACCGCTGACCGTGTGGCGGGGTCGGGTTTTCAAGGCGTGAATCACCAGGTAGATCAGTAGCAGCGCGCTGACCACTGCCAGGCCGATCATCAACGGCACGGGCACTTCGGTGTTGGACAGGATCACCGCGCCGATCACGAACATCACGATGCCGCCCAGGCCGATCACGCCGTAATTGGGCAGGGCCGCCTCGGCGATCAGGAACGCGATGCCGAAGGTGATCAGCCAGATCCCCACGGGGTTGGGCACCAGCAACACCACCGTGTCGGCAGCGAAGATCGATCCGCTCAACGCCAACAGCAACGCAACTGCACAACAACGCGTGTTCACTTGACCCTCCGGGAGAGTCGTGGAGTGGCTCTGAGTACAGTTTAGTTGAGCCTCGGCCTGTATGAATTTTGCTCAATTGTCGTCGTCGGCCGATGGGCGGATTTCCCGCCGGATCACGCCGGCGGGCCTAGACTTTTACTACGCAAGCAACGCGTTAACCATCGTCTGCCAGCGATCACGGCGGACACCGAGGTGCATCATGCGTATGGCAAGAACCGTGCAGCGAAGCCTGGAAAAGGCTCAATGCGAATATGACATCGTCAGCCACCCCCACTCGGCCAGCAGCCTCGAAACGGCGCGGGTCGCCGGTATTCCTGCCGAACGGGTGGCCAAATCGGTGATCCTCGACGATCACCATGGGCACTACCTGATGGCCGTGCTGCCCGCCAGCCGTCACCTTGACCTGAGCAAGGTCCGCAGCAGCGGTGAGTGGCAGGTTTCCCGGGAAAGCAACCTGGCGCACCTGTTCGACGATTGCGAACGCGGTGCCGTACCGGCGCTGGGTGAGTCCTATGGGTTGGAGGTGATCATCGACCCGCTGCTGACCCGGCAAAAAGACATCTATCTGGAGGCGGGCAACCACGTCAACCTGGTGCGCATGGACATGCCCGAGTTCCTGAAAATGGTGCCGCATGCGGAGGTGCGGGAGTTGAGTCATTGAGTTTTGTTTCGTCAATGCTGACGTCTTCGCGAGCAGGCTCGCTCCCACAGGTTTTGTGATCGACACAGATACTTGTGGGAGCGGGCTTGCTCGCGATGACCGCGCAGCGGTCCCCTAATAAACTCACCGGAGTTCAACATGGAAAGCCCGACCCACAACCTGCCATCCCTGTTCAAACAACTCGGCCTACCGGACGACGCCGAAAGCATCGATAAATTCATCGCCACCCATTCACCGCTCAAACCGGAACTGCACCTTGCGGATGCATTTTTCTGGAGCCCGAGCCAGGCGGAGCTTCTGCGAGACGAGATTCTCGATGACGCGGATTGGGCGGAGGTGGTGGATCAACTGGATGTGATGTTGAGGAAGGGGCGGGGGGTGTGAGCCGTCATCGTCCGGGCGGCCACTGCCGGGAGGTATGGACCAGGGCGAGTATCCAGATGGCGTCCAGTCCCTGTTCATAAACAATGCGGTAACTCTGATGTGGAATCAGCTCGCGAGTGCCTGAAATGATCCCGGCAGGGCCGCTTTCCGGGTGTTGGGCCAGTCGGGATAGTGCAACACTGAACCGGTTGTCCATGTCGATGGCTGCCTTCGGGTTAACGTCATGCAGGTAATCCCAAATGTCTGCACGGTCCTGTGCTGCTTCTTTCGTCCATATTATTTTCATTCTTGTCGCTCGGCCCGCCTGCGCCTGGCAGCGAACTCTGCCTCGATTTCATCATTTGTCAGCCCGTCGCCGGCGCGCATCGAAGCACGTGCGGTGTCGACCTTGCGCTGCAGGAATGCTTCGTACTCGCGAGCCTCCCGTTGGGTTTGAACAAACTGACGCATCATTTCCCGGACGATTTGCGAGGCGGGGCGATGAGCGGCGTCCGCTTCTGCCATGAACTGTTCACGCAATTCAGATTCAAGTTTCATCGTAAAAACGGCTTGTTTCGACATGGCTGCCTTCTCGGTTTTCGTAATGACAAAGTATATACATCTTCAGTACGTTGGCTGGTTCACCCCTATGGCTTCGCGACGGATGGCAGCCAATATGTTTCAAAACTTGACGGAAAATCCTCTCCAATGCAATATTGATAGTTAGCAAACTAACAGTGTGTATTTTCCCTCGTGCCGAACAACCTCGACGTTCTCCAGATGAACATCAGCAGCGCCATGGTGGTGGCCGCCAGGCATTGGCGCAAAATCTGCCAGACCACGCTGGTCAACTATGGAATCTCCGAAGCCTGCGCCGTTCCGCTGTTGATGATCGGGCGCCTGGGCGAGGGCGTGCGCCAGGTGACGGTGGCGCAAGCCGCAGGGATGGAGAGCCCATCGCTGGTGCGCCTGCTGGATCAACTGTGCCATTCCGGTTACGTCTGCCGGACCGAAGATGCGCAGGACCGCCGCGCCAAATGCCTGAGCCTGACCGAAACCGGCCGGGAGCTGGTGCAGGCGGTCGAAGTGGAGCTGGTGCGCTTGCGCCAGGAAGTCCTGGAAGGCATTGACCAGAGTGATCTGGAAGCTACGCTGCGGGTACTGAGAGCTTTTGAAGCGGCCACGCCGCCATCGGTGGCCAACTCTTGAACGGATTTTTCGCAGGCATGCCCCCGGCGCGAGACTGGTTCTACGGGGTTCGCACCTTCGCCGCATCGATGATCGCGCTGTACATCGCCCTGCTCATGCAAATGCCGCGTCCGTACTGGGCAATGGCCACGGTGTACATCGTTTCCAGCCCGTTTCTCGGCCCTACCAGTTCCAAGGCGTTGTACCGGGCAGTCGGCACCTTTATCGGCGCGGCGGCGGCGGTTCTGTTCGTGCCGATGTTCGTGCAGAGCCCCTACGTGTTGGTGGTGGTGATTGCACTGTGGACCGGCACGCTGCTGTTTCTGTCCCTGCATTTGCGCACCGCGAACAACTACGCCTTGATGCTCGCCGGTTACACCTTGCCGTTGATCGCCCTGCCGGTGGTGAACAACCCGCTGGGGGTGTGGGACGTGGCCGAAGCGCGGACCGAAGAAATCTTTCTCGGCATCGCCGTGGCGGCGGTGGTCGGTGCCATGTTCTGGCCGCGGCGCCTGGCGCCGGTGTTCAATGACTCGGTGAGCAAATGGTTTACCGATGCATCGACGTACAGCCTGCGTTTCCTCAGCCGCAACGTGCAGCCGGAAGAAGTCAGTGCGTTGCGCGCATCGATGGTCGCTACGTTCAACTCCCTGGAGTTGATGATCGGTCAGTTACCCCACGAAGGTTCGCGTCCGCAGACGGTGCGCAATACCAAGGAGTTGCGTGGACGGATGATTCATCTGCTGCCGGTAGTCGATGCCCTCGACGATGCGCTTTATGCCCTGGAACGACGTACGCCCGAGCTTGTGGACAAGTTCGCGCCGTTGCTGACGGCCACCACCGAATGGCTCGAGCACAAGGATGCCGACCTCGACCGCTGGCAAGCACTCAAGGATCAACTGGAAGCCCTGCAACCCGCCCCCGAAGCGCTGGATGACCGCAAGCAGCTGCTGTTCTCCAATGCGATTTATCGTCTCGGCGAGTGGATCGATTTGTGGCAGGACTGCCGCAGCCTGCAGTACGCCATCCAGTGCGAAAGCCAGGACAGCTGGCGCGCAGTGTATCGGCACTGGCGGCTGGGGCGGCTATCGCCGTTTCTGGATCGCGGCCTGATGTTGTATTCCGCGGCTTCCACCGTCACCGCGATCATCGTGGCCTCGGTGTTGTGGATTCTGCTCGGCTGGACCGATGGCGGCAGCGCCGTGATCCTGGCGGCGGTGGCGTGTAGCTTCTTCGCCTCGATGGACGACCCGGCGCCGCAGATTTACCGGTTCTTTTTCTGGACGGCGATGTCGGTGGTGTTCGCCAGCCTTTATCTGTTCCTGGTGCTGCCCAACCTGCATGACTTTCCGATGCTGGTGCTGGCGTTTGCCGTGCCGTTCATTTGCGTCGGCACCCTGACGGTCAAGCCGCAGTTTTACCTGGGCATGCTGCTGACCCTGGTCAACACCTCGTCTTTCATCAGCATCCAGGGTGCTTACGACGCCGACTTCCTCAGTTTCGCCAACTCCAACCTCGCCGGTCCCATGGGGCTGCTGTTCGCGTTCATCTGGACCCTGATCGCCCGGCCGTTCGGGGCCGAGCTGGCAGCCAAGCGCCTGACCCGTTTCAGCTGGCGTGACATTGTCGGCCTCTCCGAGCCGGCCACATTGTCCGAACATCGGCTGCTGGGCATAAAGATGCTCGATCGGCTGATGCAGCACCTGCCGCGCCTGGCCATGACCGGCCAGGACTCCGGCGTGGCCCTGCGGGAAGTGCGGGTGGCGCTGAATCTGTTGGACCTGCTCGCCCATACGCCGCGGGTCCTCGGTGTGCCGCAGGTGCTGCTGCGCCAGGTGGTGGCCGAGGTTGGCGAGTACTTCAAGGCCTGTCTCAAGGCCGGTGAGCGCTTGCCGGCACCGAGCCCGCTGCTGATGACCCTCGACCGCACGCGTCGTGCCCTCAGCGGTGCCGGCGATGACGAAACCCGCCGGCATCTGCTGCACGCCCTGAGCGGCCTGCGCCTGGCACTGTTGCCCGGCGTCGAATTCGTCGGTGCCGCCGAGCCCGAAGAACCGCTTCCCCATGGCATTGATGGAGCGCCTTTATGATCGGTGACCTGGATCTCAGCGGGGTGTTTCTGCCCACGCTGCTGGTGCTGATGGGCATTACCTATGTGTTGTACCTGTTGGTGCACGGGGTGCTGACGCGCCTGCACTTTTACCGTCTGGTCTGGCACCGGGCATTGTTCAACGTGGCCCTCTACGCCCTGCTGCTTGGTGCCGTGGACTCACTCAGTCGATACCTGATGACATGAAAAAACCCTTTCTAACCCTTGGTCGCGTGGTGTTGACCCTGCTAATCGTGAGCTTCGCCGTAGTCGTGGTCTGGCGCATGGTGATGTATTACATGTTCGCGCCCTGGACCCGCGATGGGCACATCCGTGCCGACATCGTGCAAATCGCGCCGGATGTATCCGGGCT
The DNA here is from genome assembly GCF_059491875.1 of Pseudomonas sp. Pseusp49. Taxonomy (NCBI): domain Bacteria; kingdom Pseudomonadati; phylum Pseudomonadota; class Gammaproteobacteria; order Pseudomonadales; family Pseudomonadaceae; genus Pseudomonas; species Pseudomonas sp. Pseusp49. The sequence continues at coordinate 63,412 of NZ_CP168514.1, forward strand.
GATCCAGCAAGTGGAGGTACGCGACAACCAGTTGGTCAAGCGCGGCCAGGTGCTGTTCAGCATCGATCCGGACCGCTTCAAGCTGGCACTGCGCCAAGCGAAAGCGGCTGTCGCCGACCGCGAAGAAACCCTGGCCCAGGCCCAGCGCGAGGCCAAGCGAAACAAAGGTCTCGGTAACCTGGTGCCGGCTGAGCAACTGGAAGAAAGCCAGTCGAAAGTGGCCCGCGCCCAAGTGGCCTTGATGGAGGCCCAAGTGGCGGTGGACAGCGCGCAGCTGAACCTCGACCGCTCGGTGATCCGCAGCCCGGTGGACGGCTACGTCAACGACCGTGCGCCACGGACCCAGGAGTTCGTCAGCGCCGGGCGCCCGGTGTTGTCAGTGGTCGACAGCAATTCGTTCCACATCGACGGCTATTTCGAAGAAACCAAACTGAACGGCATCCATATCGGCCAGAGCGTCGACATCCGGGTGATCGGCGACAATGCGCGCTTGCGCGGGCACGTGGAAAGCATCGTTGCGGGTATCGAAGACCGCGATCGCACCAGCGGCAACAACCTGCTGCCCAACGTCAACCCGGCCTTCAGTTGGGTGCGCCTGGCCCAACGGATTCCGGTGCGCATCGCTTTCGATGACGTGCCGAACGATTTCCGCATGATCGCCGGGCGCACCGCCACGGTATCGATCATCGACGATCAGCCACGGGAGCCGGCGCAATGAGCAAGGCCTCGGGTTTGGCGGTCGCCGGTTTGGGTTTGCTGCTGTCGGCGTGTCAGATGGTCGGGCCGGATTATCACTTGCCCGAAGAGGCGGCTGTCCATCGTCCAGATATCCAGGGCGATCTGGCGGTCGACGGCAAAACGGTGGTGTCCGCACCGGTGCCGGCCGATTGGTGGCGCCTGTACAAGGACCCGCGACTCGACCAGCTGGTACAGCAGGCCATGGCCTCCAACACCGATTTGCGCGTGGCGGCGGCCAGCCTGTCGCGGTCTCGCGCTCAGGTGGATGAGGCCGAAGCGGCAGGTGGCTGGAGCGGCGGCGTGCAGATGGGCGCCCAGCGCTTGCAGGAGTCCGGCCAGGCGTTCCTGATACCGGAAAAAGTGCCGGTGGCCAACATTGGCGACATCGGCATCAGCGCCTCCTACCAGTTCGACCTGTTCGGTACCTTGCAACGCGGTATCGAAGCGGCCAAGGCCAATGCCGATGCGACGCAGGCCGCCGCCGATACGGCACGCATCACCGTGGTGGCCGACGTGGTACGGGCCTACACCCAGGTGTGCGCGGCCAATGAAGAGCGGGAAATCGCCCAGCACTCCCTCGACCTGCAAGCGCAAAGCACCACACTGATCCAGCGCCTGCGCGATGCCGGGCGTGGTGATGAAACCCAGGTCACCCGCTCGCAAACCCAATTCAAATCCCTGCGCGCCGACATGCCGCGCTATGAGGCCTCACGTCAGGCCGGGCTGTATCGCCTGTCGATGTTGCTGGCCAAGCCGGTGGATCAACTGCCGGCCGGCACCGCCACCTGCGACGAGCTGCCGAAAATCGCGCAATTGGTCCCGGTGGGCGATGGCGCCGCACTGCTCAAGCGTCGTCCGGATGTGCGGCAGGCCGAGCGGCGACTGGCGGCCGCGACGGCCGGTATCGGTGTCGCCACGGGTGAGCTGTACCCGAATATCAGCATCGGCGCGACCATCGGTACCGTCGGTATCCTCGACGATCTCGGCGACCCGTCGACCAACCGCTGGGGCTTCGGCCCGTCGCTGACCTGGAAGGTGCCGACCAACGGCGCCCGGGCGCGTATCCGCGAAGCCGAAGCAGTGACCCAGGCGACGCTGGCGCATTTCGATGGGGTGGTGCTCAACGCGATTCGTGAAACCCAGACCAGCCTTGCCCAATACACGGCCTTGCTGCAACGCCGCGACGCCCTGGCCGATGCCGAGCAATCGGCCAAACTGGCGGCTGAACAGACCCATCGCTTCTTCCAGGCCGGCCGCGAATCATTCCTGGCGGACCTGCAAGCGACCCGCACCTACACGGATGTCACCGCGCAATTGGCCGCTGCCAACACCCAGGTTGCCGCCAGCCAGATCGATTTGTTCCTGGCGTTGGGCGGCGGATGGGAAAGCGGACGAACGCAAGCGTCGAACTCCGGCAAACCCTGAGGCCGTTGCTATGCTTTGAAGTGTTGGAAGGGCGCCTCGTGCAAAGCGCCCTTTCTTCGCACAAGGCTCGCGCAGGTCAGGGGGAAACCAACAATGAAAAACCCTTATGCTCTCGGCTTCTGGTGCGCCATCGTGGCGTTGGTGCTGCTGTCGGCCACCTATTTCTACGGCGTCATGCTGGCCCACCAGATCGACAAGGCTCTGGCGTTCCTCGACAGTGCCGTCGCGTTGATAGCCGTGATGTCCGTTGCGGTGGTGGCCTGGGCATCGGTCCAGAATCAGCGCATCAAAAAAAGACAACTCGAACAAGGCAAGACCCTGGTCCTGATCTGGGATACCAAGGTGGCGTTGCGTCGTGTCGAAACGGTGTTCGACCGTTATTTCTGGGGCAGTTACTGGCAACCGGGGCGCACGTTTCAGGAAGTCATGGGCGAATTGACCGGCACGCCGCTGGAAAAAAGCCTCGAAACCCTGAAAAAACAATGCCTGGCGCTGGATCGGCAAGTGGCTGACGACGGTCGGCACTGGCTCAGCAATGCCCGGGAGCTGGCCGATGTCGCCACGGCCATGGCTCGCGAACGCTATCAACTGGACGTCTGCGACCCACGCGCGGAAGTGACGGGCGGAGCGGTGATCAACCGCGACTTCGAAGTGCTGGTGTACACCTGGACGGCGCGGCTTAAAAGCTTTGATCATCAGCTGGACGAGATCGAAGTCCAGTATTCCTGATTCTGTGTTGGCAAGACTGACGCCTTCGCGAGCAAGCCCGCTCCCACAGGAGTACGCATTCCAATGTGGGAGCGGGCTTGCCCGCGAAGGCGATTGAATGCACAGCGAAAATTTCGAACCCTGCGCCCCCACCAAGACACTCTTTCACCTTTAATCATTGGGCCGTTCGTCGCGCCTGATGCTAATCTGCATTCCACTTTCAGCGCAGTCTAGCCGCAACCCGTCATGGGTTCAGGGAAGACGACCACACTTTCAACAACGGACATTGAACGGGTCATACATGAACAAATCAGCAGGCGTGCTACTGGGAATTGTTGTCGCAATCGGTGCCATCAGCGCAGGCGGAGCCTGGTTCACCGGCACCAGGCTCGAAGGTGTGCTCAATACCTCGATTGCCGATGCCAACAAGGAGCTGCAAGCGGCCATGGTCGGTTCCAACGGCACCGCGTCGCTGGAGCTGGTATCGCTGGAGCGTCATGTATTCAGCAGCACCGCGCACTATCGTCTCAAGGGCGAAGGTGAAATGTTCGGCGAAGCACCGGTCGAGTTGCTGTTTGTCGATCACATCGAACACGGCCCGTTGCCGTTCTCGCGGCTGATGTCGCTGAAGTGGTTGCCAGTCCTGGCGACCAGTCACTACGAACTGGAAAAGACCCCGCTCACCGAGAAGTGGTTTGCCGCCGCCAAGGACAAATCCCCACTGACCGGCGTGGTCAACATCGGCTATGACAACGCCACCAATGGCACCTTCGAGTTGCAGCCGCTGGAAATGGCGCTGGATGACAAGTCGAGCATGAAATTCTCTGGCCTGAGCATGGACGTCGATGCCAGCGCCAAGGCGCAGAAGGTCAAGGCCAACGGCTACATGGACAGCCTGAAAGTGACCACCGTTTCCGAAGACCAGGCACCGGTTCAGGTTGAGTTGAACGGCCTGACCCTGGCCAGCAACCTGACCAAAAGTACCTACGGTTTCTATGTCGGCGAGAACGTCCTTGAACTGGCCAGCGGCAAATCGACTTTTGGCGTCAAGCAGTCGGTGCTGGACTTCAAGAAATTCGAGATGAAAAACCTGACGGAAGAAAAGGGCAGCAACGCTTCCGGGCGTGCCGATTACAAAGTTGGCGAAGTATCCCTGAATGGCAAGGCCATCGGTTCCGGTGCGCTGGCCATGAGCGTGAAGAACCTCGACATTCCGGCCACGATGTCGTTGATGCAGGTCTACCAGAGCAAACTGCAACCGTATGAGCGCGCGGCGGCCGAAGCGACGGCAGCGGGCCTGCCGGCACCGGAGCTGAAACTCACCGAAGCCGAAGAAGCGCTGCTCAAGTCCAGCCTGGAAAAACTGCTGGCGGCCGGGCCGCAAGTGGCTCTGGAAAACCTGTCGTTCAACACCGCCAACGGCGAGAGCCGCGCCAACATGGTGCTCGACCTGACCAAGCCACAAGCCATCGATCTGCCGACCGATCAGTTGGTCAGGCAGTTGATCGCATTGCTGGACTTCAAACTGCTAGTGTCCAAACCCATGCTGGTCGACGTGCTCACCGTGCAATCGCAAATCGACGGTCAGACCGACGCCAAGCTGATTGCCGATCAGGCCACCGCCACCGCAGACATGTTCAGCAGCATGGCGGTCGGCAGCCAACTGGCAAAACTGGACGGCAACAACATCGTCACCAACTTGCGTTACGCCAACAATCAGGTGGACTTCAACGGCCAGAAAATGACCGTCGAAGAGTTTGCCGGTTTTGTCATGAGCAAGTTTGCGGATACTGGCGCCACCGAATAACGGCGGCCGTTTACCCGGAAACGCCCGGCCCCTGCATCGCGCAGGTGCCGGGCGTTTTGCTGTCCCTAGGGGGTGTCACGGATCAGGCGCCATGCCTCTTCCCAGGGCAAGGGTTGTTTCATCCGCTCGGCAAGCATTGCCATGACCCGGTCCATCTCGCAGGCTAGCGCTGCGGACACCACGCCATTTTTTCCGAACAGGCCTATGAAGGGCGGATCGTAGGGGTCGCCCTTGAACTCGACTTCATCCCAGCCCTCGGCGTGTCCGAGGTAGTCGTAGGTCTTGCCGAAATGCCAGGTCCAGAAAAACGGCACGTCGAGGTAATGCTCGTCCCCGCCCAGCATATTGGCCGCTGCGATCCGCGCCTGCTGTTGGGCCAGTCGCCAGTGTTCGATGCGCACGTATTGGTTGTTCAGCGGGAAGGTGGCGATATCGCCAGCCGCCCAGAGGCTGTCGGCCACGCGCATTGCGCCGTCGACACGCAGCGACTGATCCTGCTCTTTCGCCAACCCGGTGAAGGCGGCGGTGGCTGGCGTGACGCCAATGCCGACGCACCAGATCGGCCGCCAGGCGTTGGCCGTTGTCCAGACGCACGGCTTCGACCTTGTTGGTTCCTTCGATCTGCGCCGCATTGCCCTGGGTATGAAACATCACGCCATGGGCTTCATGCCGCGCGCGGATAGCCTTGCCGACCGTTTCGCCGAACTGTTTGGCAAAAGGCACTGCGTGGCGGGCCAGCACAGTCACGTCCAGGCCAAGCTGGCGCAGGGACGAGGCGGACTCCATGGCAATGAAACTGTCGCCGATGATCACCACCCGTTGGCCGGCGCTGGCGCTGTGCAGAATCTGCTGCGCATGGGCTCTGGAGCGTAAAACGAACACCTGCGGCAAGTCGGCGCCGGGCAGCGTCAACAGCTTGGGTATGCCGCCGGTGGCCAGCAGCGCGGCGTCGTAGGTCAGTGATTGGCCGTCAGTCAGCCGCAGTGTGCGGTTTGATGCGTCCAGGCTGGCCACTTCGCCCTGCAGGCGCTCGATCCGCTGCTCGCGGTAAAACGCCTCGTCGCGCAGCGGCGGGACTCCCTGCGGCGGCATTTCCCCGGCGATCACGTATTTGCTCAGCGCGGTGCGGTCGTATCCGGCATCGGCTTCGCGGTCGATCAACAGCACCCGGCCACCGAAACCTTTCTCGCGTAACGCCGCCGCTGCCGCCGTACCTGCCGCGCCAGCGCCGATAATGATGAAGGTTCGTGGATCGTCGGACGGTGGCGTGTGGGCGTCCGATAATGGCTGGTCGCCGACCCAGATTTCGCCGTCACGGATTTCGAGGGGATAGCGCTTGAGACTGTCCAGGGCTGGCGGTTCGCACAGGCCGCCATCCTCGATCCTAAATTGCGCCTTGTGCCACGGACAGGTCAGGCGACCGTTGCATACCGCACCATCAGCCAGCGGGGCGCCGGCATGCGGGCACTCGGCCTGATAAGCGCGAAGTTGCTCACCGGCCCGCAACAGGAGAATCTTGCTGCCCTGGACTTGCACTTCCAGACCCCGGTCTTCGGGCACATTGGTGACACGCGCAACGCAATGCAGAGTCATGATTGCTCTCCAGACAGACGTTTACTTATGAGTCTGGTGCTTATCGCGAGGTTCAGCCAATTCCCCCCTGCCACGGCGTGAACGGTCCGGCTATAGTTTGCACGCCGACGACGGCCCAACACGCACAAGGTGCTCCGGTATGACCCGATTGACCTCAATCAACGCTTGGCTCGCAGCCGCCGCTGTCGCCCTTTGCGTGCAGTTCCCGGCGCAAGCCCAGGAACGCTTCACCCTGAATATTCCCGGAGTCTCCGATGACCGTCTGTTCACGTCGGCCGCTGCGAGCGATGCCGCGGGCTGTGGCGGACACAACATTTCCCCGGCATTGAACTGGAACACCGGCCCGGCCGCCACCCAAAGCTACGCCATCGTCATGCACGACCCGGACGGCCAGAAAGGCCAGGGTATCGATCAGTGGGTGCATTACGGCATCAAGGCCGGCACCCACCAGATCCCGGCCGGTGCCGGGAGCAAACCCGGCCTCGAGGGCGTTGGCGGTACCAACAGCAAAAACACCACCGGCTACATCGGCCCTTGCCCGCCCGTTGGCGACAGCGCGCACCACTACATCATCCAGATCTACGCCCTGGACCTGGCGCCGGACGCCTTGCCCGCCGGCCTGACCCGTGCGCAGCTGCTGGAAAAAATCAAAGGCCACGTCCTGAGAAACAGCAGCGTGGTAAGGCGCTATCACCGCTAAAGGCTGATTTGCAGAAAACTGAAGTGCGCAGCATGGCGGGGATTTGGCATCCGCCCCCGAAAGCGCGCACTATCAGGCCATAGCCGATGCGTTGGAGGATGCCGTGGCAAAAAAAATCGACCGCATCGCCCAAATGCTCAACTGCCCGCAAAAGGGTGAAGAACTGCGGCGAGCGATTACCGAGAGTCGCAAGGATTTTCTGCTGAACCAGCCGGAAGAGGATGTTGTTGAAGACGACGACCTTGAAGAGGAGTTTTTCGAGGACGACGAGGACGATGATGAGTACGACGAGTTCGACTGGACGACAGAATGAAAAAACCGCTTCGGCGGTTTTTTTGTGAGCCAGAACAGCACCGGTCGGAGATTCGTTGACCCTTATCCAGGGAATGGAACACTATAAGGTACTTTTTTTCGTACCTTTGGAGCCGTCATGGAGCAGCTACTTGCCAGCCGCTCGGTCAGCATCACCGAGCTCAAGCGCAGCCCGAGCACTGTCATCGAGCAAGCGGGTTCCGAGCCTGTTGCCGTGCTCAACCACAATCGCCCAGCTGCCTATCTTTTACCGCACGCGGCCTATCAACAACTGCTGGATCGGCTGCAGGCTGCCGAACTTCGTGAAGCCATTGCGGCCAGCCGCAACGATCCGCGTCCGGCCATTGCTGCCGATACCGTGTTTGCCGAGCTTGATGCGCTGATTGACGAGGTGGCAGCCGAGCAAGGCCGTTCATGAGGCAATTGCTTTTCACTGCAATGGCACGGGACGATCTGCTGCAAGTCGCTCGTTTTATTGCCCGGGACAACCCTGAACGGGCCCGGACGATTGTGGGCGAGCTACGCAGGCAGTGCACACGATTGGTCGAACAACCGGACCTGGGTGCTTCAAGGGACGATTGCGCCAAGGGATTGCGAATGCTTCCCCATGGCCGATACCTGATTTTCTACTGTCTGATGGACGACGGGATCAAGGTCGAACGCGTACTGCACAGTGCGAGAGATATCGGCCGGCTGTTTGTAAAAACAGCATTGATCATTAGGCGCCAAACCTCCATACACCCACAAAAAAGCCCCAGAACCTAAGTTCTGAGGCTTTCTCGTCACAACGTATGGTGCACCAGGCGGGATTCGAACCCACGACCCCTGCCTTCGGAGGGCAGTACTCTATCCAGCTGAGCTACTGGTGCAGCGGGCGCCATGATACTCATATGCACTGCGGGCGTCCATGCTGCTGAATCGCCTGCGTTTTTTTAAAGCTGTAACGCGCGTTTGCTACGTTGATCAGAAAATACAGGCAAAAGCGTCGTTTTCGTTCTTTTTTTCGAACAGCCTATTGTCCTTTACCCCCTTTGATCCTAGGATTCGTTTGAGATTTCAAACGCTCTTGTCTGGGTGCTGAACCGCACGAGTTCAATCAGTGCGCTATTTATGTGCTTCAGCCCGGTGAATGATTTCCCTGACGGCAGCCTATCGAGGCGCCTTTCTACAATCATAATTTGCTCCGCGCGTGCGCGGTGCTGTTAAGGAAAGCCGACATGCAGCTTAAAGACACCCAGTTGTTCCGCCAGCAAGCCTTCATCGATGGCGCGTGGGTCGATGCGGACAATGGTCAGACGATCAAGGTCAACAACCCGGCAACGGGCGAAATTCTGGGCACTGTGCCGAAAATGGGTGCTGCCGAAACCCGCCGTGCAATCGAAGCTGCTGACAAAGCGCTGCCGGCCTGGCGTGCACTGACCGCCAAAGAACGTGCGACCAAGCTGCGTCGCTGGTTCGAACTGATCATCGAGAACCAGGACGACCTGGCTCGCCTGATGACCCTGGAACAGGGCAAGCCATTGGCCGAAGCCAAGGGCGAAATCGTCTACGCCGCGTCCTTCATCGAATGGTTCGCCGAAGAAGCCAAGCGCATCTACGGTGACGTGATTCCGGGCCACCAGCCAGACAAGCGCCTGATCGTGATCAAGCAGCCAATCGGCGTGACCGCTGCCATCACCCCGTGGAACTTCCCGGCTGCCATGATCACCCGTAAAGCCGGCCCGGCCCTGGCCGCCGGTTGCACCATGGTGCTCAAGCCTGCTTCGCAAACCCCGTTCTCCGCTTTCGCCCTGGCCGAACTGGCCCAGCGTGCCGGCATCCCGGCTGGCGTGTTCAGCGTTGTTTCCGGCAGCGCCGGCGACATCGGCAGCGAACTGACCAGCAACCCGATCGTACGCAAGCTGTCCTTCACCGGTTCGACCGAAATCGGTCGTCAACTGATGTCGGAATGCGCCAAGGACATCAAGAAAGTGTCCCTGGAACTGGGCGGCAACGCGCCGTTCATCGTGTTCGACGACGCGGACCTGGATAAGGCCGTCGAAGGCGCGATCATTTCCAAATACCGCAACAACGGTCAGACCTGCGTCTGCGCCAACCGCCTGTACATTCAGGATTCGGTCTACGACGCCTTCGCCGAGAAGCTGAAAGTGGCTGTGGCCAAGCTCAAGATCGGTAACGGTCTGGAAGACGGCACCACCACTGGCCCGCTGATCGACGAAAAAGCCGTGGCCAAGGTGCAAGAACACATCGCTGACGCCATTTCCAAAGGCGCCACCGTGCTGTCCGGCGGCAAGTCGATGGAAGGTAATTTCTTCGAACCGACCATCCTGACCAACGTGCCGAACAACGCGGCCGTGGCCAAGGAAGAAACCTTCGGTCCATTGGCTCCACTGTTCCGTTTCAAAGACGAAGCCGATGTGATCGCGATGTCCAACGACACCGAGTTCGGTCTGGCCTCGTACTTCTATGCTCGCGACCTGGGTCGTGTGTTCCGTGTGGCTGAAGCCCTGGAATACGGCATGGTCGGCGTCAACACCGGGTTGATCTCCAACGAAGTCGCGCCGTTCGGCGGCATCAAGGCTTCGGGCCTGGGCCGTGAAGGCTCCAAGTACGGCATCGAGGATTACCTGGAAATCAAATACCTCTGCCTGGGCATCTAATCCCGCAAGAGTATTGCTTCAAGCGCAAAGGGCACGAGAGCGCTGTCCCTTTGCGCCGCTTCAAACCGGAATTTTCTCTGTGGTCGGGAACGCTGTGGCAGTCGATCATCGCATGCTGCCTTAGTTACCTCCCCACCGCTTAATCCTTGAACCACGCCGACCGATGAGCGGCGAATGAGGAATGTAATGAGCAAGACTAACGCTTCTTTGATGGCCCGCCGTACCAATGCAGTTCCACGTGGTGTTGGCCAGATTCACCCGATCTTCGCCGAGTCCGCGAAGAACGCGACCGTGACCGACGTTGAAGGTCGTGAGTTCATCGACTTCGCCGGCGGTATCGCCGTGCTGAACACCGGCCACGTGCACCCGAAAATCATCGCGGCCGTGACCGAGCAGCTGAACAAGCTGACCCACACCTGCTTCCAGGTGCTGGCCTACGAGCCGTACGTAGAAGTGTGCGAAAAAATCAACGCCAAGGTGCCAGGTGATTTCGCCAAGAAAACCCTGCTGGTGACCACCGGTTCCGAAGCCGTGGAAAACTCGATCAAGATCGCTCGTGCCGCCACTGGCCGTGCCGGCGTGATCGCCTTCACTGGCGCTTACCACGGTCGCACCATGATGACCCTGGGCCTGACCGGTAAAGTCGTGCCTTACTCGGCCGGCATGGGCCTGATGCCAGGCGGCATCTTCCGCGCGCTGTACCCGAACGAACTGCACGGTGTGAGCATCGACGACTCGATCGCTTCCATCGAACGCATCTTCAAGAACGACGCCGAGCCGAAAGACATCGCTGCGATCATCATCGAGCCGGTTCAGGGTGAAGGTGGTTTCTACGTCGCTCCGAAAGAATTCATGAAGCGTCTGCGTGCCCTGTGCGACCAGCACGGCATCCTGCTGATCGCTGACGAAGTACAGACTGGCGCTGGCCGTACCGGTACTTTCTTCGCCATGGAACAGATGGGCGTTGCTGCCGACCTGACCACTTTCGCCAAATCCATCGCTGGCGGCTTCCCGCTGGCCGGTGTGTGCGGCAAGGCCGAGTACATGGACGCCATCGCTCCAGGCGGCCTGGGCGGCACCTACGCCGGTAGCCCGATCGCTTGCGCCGCGGCCCTGGCCGTGATGGAAGTGTTCGAAGAAGAGCACCTGCTGGATCGTTGCAAGGCTGTTGGCGAGCGTCTGGTAACCGGCCTGAAGGCCATCCAGGCCAAGTACCCGGTGATCGGCGAAGTCCGTGCCCTGGGTGCGATGATCGCTGTCGAGCTGTTCGAAAACGGCGACAGCCACAAGCCGAACGCCGCCGCTGTGGCATCGGTTGTGGCCAAGGCTCGCGACAAGGGCCTGATCCTGCTGTCCTGCGGCACCTACGGCAACGTTCTGCGCGTCCTGGTACCGCTGACCTCGCCGGACGAGCAACTGGACAAAGGCCTGGCGATCATCGAAGAGTGCTTCGCCGAGCTGTGATCACTTAGTGTGACCTGATCGACAAAAAAACCCGCTTCGGCGGGTTTTTTCATGCCTCTGGAAACACATCCTGCGCATTAACGTTGTATCGAATGGCCTGCATTGGCTAAGGTTCCTGCATTGCCAGGGAGAGCTGTATGACAACTGTCATTTTACCCGCGGTTCCGAGAGTACTGATTGCCGAGGCCGACCCCTGGTCCCGGGATCTGCTCAAGGAAGTGTTGTTGAACGTACGCTGCGATGCGCGGCTGGATTTGTGCGCCGATGGCCAGCAGGCGTTGGAGCTATTGGCTGCCAACCCCTATGACCTGGTCATCGCCGATTGGGAGTTGCCAGGTGTCGATGGCCTGAATGTCCTGCGCAACGTCCGCCAGCGCAAACGCAACCCGCCGCTGCCCTTCATCCTCATGAGCAGTCGCAACGACAGTGCCAGCGTGCGCGAGGCCTTGCCGCTCGCGCCGGCCGCGTACCTGACCAAACCCCTGAATATGGAAAGCCTGACCCATCGGTTGCAGGGGTTGCTGCTGCACGCTGGGGAAGAAGTCTCGTGCGAAGTGCCGGCGCTGGCGCCGGGCATGACGTTGTCGGTGTTTCTGGAGCGTCGACGGGAGTTGGCCGACGGCGCGCCGCTGATGACCGACGTGCAAGTGGCGGTCAAACGCAGCCTCAATCCCAATGGCCTCGACCTGACGGTGCTGGAAGACGAAATCCGCACCGATCCGCAGGTCACGGCGGTGCTGATTGCCGCTGCCAACAGCGCGGCCCAGCACCGCGGCGCGGGTGTGCAAACCCTGTCCCAGGCGCTGCATCGCCTGGGCACCGGACAGAGCATGAACCTGATTCTCGGCCTGGCGCTCAAGCGCAGTGCCCGGCTCAGCGATCCGCAATTGGCCGACTATGCCGAGCGCTACTGGGATCTGTCACTGCACACCGCCGAGTACGCGCGAACCCTGGCACGCTTGCTCGATCTGGATCAGGAGCGTTGCTATTGCGCCGGCATGTTGCATTGTCTCGGTGATCTGGCGTTGCTGCGCTGTCTGCAGGAATGGCAACAGGCCGGCGGCACACTGGACGAGTGGGAAGAGGTGGGGGAAGCGCTGGTTGAATATGGCGCAGCCTATGGCTCGGCCCTGCGTACACGCTGGCGCCTGCCGCTGGAGTTGCGGGAGCTGATTGCGGCGGCCTACCAGCTCGGTGGCGGGGTTTACTCCCGCGAAGCGCTGGTGATGAACATGGCGGCGCAGATGGCGCGCCTGACCGAGCATGAGGGCATCGAGGAGCTGGCCAAGAGCCGGACGGCGCGGTTGCTCAAGATCGGCTTGCCGGAGTTGATGCGGTTGCGCAAGAAGTAAAACCACCACCCAACCCTGTGGGAGCCGACTTTTGTGGCGAGGGGGCTTGCCCCCGTCGGGCTGCGAAGCAGCCCCAGAAGTGCAGTCGGGATTTATCAGGAATACCGCATTCGCTGGTTTTGCGGTTGCTGCGCAACCGAACGGGGGCAAGCCCCCTCGCCACAGGTATTCAGTGCTACCAGCGAAATCTCAGGCAGTGACAATCCTGTTTTTGCCCTCGCGCTTGGCCTGATACATCGCGGCATCCGCCCGGGAAAACAGGTCCTCCACGTTTTCGTCCGAGGCGCTCAGGCTGGTCAGGCCCTGGCTGACAGTGATGCCGAACGTCCGGCCTTCATGGTTGAAACTCAACTGCTGAATCTGCCGATGCAGGCGTTCAGCCACTTGCAGGGCCATTTGTGGCGTGCACCCGGGAAACACCGCAGCAAATTCCTCACCGCCAATACGCCCGAACAGGTCGCGACGGCGCAACGCTGCGCGGCCGCTTTCGGCAATGCGTTGCAGCACGTTGTCGCCTTCCTGGTGACCGTAGGTGTCGTTGATTGTCTTGAAGTCATCAATATCCAGCATCAGAAACGACAACGGCTCGCCCTGTTGCCGGGCGTGTGCGAACGCGCGGTGAGCGCATTCGAAGAAATGATGACGATTGCTGCTCTGGGTCAGGGCATCGGTGGTGGCCAGGCGATGCAGTTCGGTTTCCACTTGCTTCTTGTGGGTGATGTCTTCGGCAATGCCGACGATGATCACCGGTTGCCCAGGCTCGGCCTGGCGATTGATGAAGCATTTGTCGCTGAGCCAGCGCACCTGGCCGTCGGCGGCAATGATTCGATACTCGCGGTCTTCGACGGCGCCTTTGTCCAGCACTTCGGCCAGGCTGCGTTCGGCATAGTCGAGGTCGTCAGGGTGAATGCTATCGCGCCATTGATTGCAGTCGGCCAGCAAGTGGTCGGCTGAACGGCCAAAAATCCGTTCATAGGCCGGGCTGACGTAAAGCACCCGGCGAGTTTCCCAATCGAATGCCCACAGCACCGCGTTGACGCTTGCCAGCAAGGTGTTGAGCAAATGTTCCCGTTCGCTCAGGCGTGCGACTTCGCCTTGGGCGTGCATCAGCGCCATCAGGGTCTGCGCGGTCTCGGGGCAATGTGACGAAGATGAGTCTTGCAGGTTCTTTTGGGCCATCGACACAAATCTCAAAGGGCATGCGGCCAACACCAAGCCCGCCGGGGATGGCGAAGTGTCTTTGAGATAAGGGTTTCAAGATGAAGTTCCCGCCTTTTGTGGCGAGGGAGCTTGCTCCCGCCGGGCGGTACTGGCGACGCGTTTTTGCGGCCACAAATCCATGTGGGAGCGGGCTTGCTCGCGAATGCGGTGTGTCAGTCACCTTTTATGTCGACTGACACACCGCATTCGCGAGCAAGCCCGCTCCCACAGGTTTTTCAGACGGCGGCAGGGCGCAGGGAGTAGGTTTTCAACTGATCGGCGAAGTCGCGCAGGGATTGAATCCCGCTGGCTTCGGCTTCGTGCACCCAGTCCTTGATCGCCGCCAGCATGTCGTGGCCATTTGAGCTGGTCTTGACCCAGATCTGCTGCAGGGCCAGGCGTTTCTCGTAGATTACCTTCAGTGCCTGACTGTGCTCGAGCATGTTCTGGATGCGTACATGGTGTTTGTCATCCAGCAGGCTGGTCTCTCGTGAAAGCAGGCGTTTGGCCCGGCGGAACTGGTGACGTACCGAGTGATCGACCTTTTCCAGCTCTTGCTTGACCAGTGGGCCGATCACCAATTTGCGGTACTGGGCCATGATCTGGAAGCGGTTGTTGAGGATCGCCATGGCGGTGTCCATGTCCAGGTTGCCCTTGCCTTCGACACGATGGGCAATCGGCGCAACCCGTTGAACCTTGGCCAGGCGCAGGAAGCTGAAGACTTTGATCCATGCCCAGCCCAGGTCGAATTCCCACTTCTTCACCGACAGTTTTGCCGAATTAGGGTAGGTGTGATGGTTGTTATGCAGTTCTTCGCCGCCAATCAGGATGCCCCACGGCACCAGGTTGGTGGCCGCATCGCGGCATTCGAAGTTGCGGTAGCCGATGGCATGGCCCAGGCCATTGACCACGCCGGCGGCCCACACCGGGATCCACATCATCTGGATGGCCCAGATGGTGATGCCGATGGTGCCGAACAACAGCAGGTCGATAACGGCCATGATCGCCACACCCAGCAGCGGGAAGCGGCTGTAGAGGTTGCGCTCGATCCAGTCTTCGGGGCAGTTCTTGCCGTAGATGCGCAGCGTCTCGGGGTTTTCCGCTTCGGCGCGGTACAGCTCGGCGCCTTTGCGCAGTACCGTGGACAGCCCCTTGATAACCGGGCTGTGCGGGTCATCGACGGTTTCGCATTTGGCGTGATGCTTACGGTGGATGGCCGTCCACTCGCGGGTGTTCTGCGCCGTGGTCAGCCACAGCCAGAAACGGAAGAAATGCTTGAGGCCCCCATTCAGCTCCAGGGAGCGGTGGGCCGAGTAACGATGCAGATAGACCGTAACGGCGATGATCGTGACGTGGGTCATCAGCAGGGTGACTGCTACCAGTGACCAGGCCGACAAGCCAAGTAAACCTTCGTACCACATAGGCTGTAGGGCCCTCGATAAAGAAAAAAACAGCCGTTGCATTATCACTAAGCCCACACAGAAAACCAGTCGCCCTTTCAGATAAGAGTGGCTGGATGTGTCTTTAAACTATAATTCCAACCTTTTCGTATGGACATGGATTGCCGGATGCCTGCCACCTATCGCGATGCCTTGCGTGCAGCGCTGCTCTATCTGTTGCTTTCTGTGGTTTGGCTGCAGATCAGTGGCTATTTATTAAACAGTTTCTTCGATAGCTCGGAAGAGCTATTGCGGTGGCAACTGATCAACGGTTATGCCTGGGTGGTGCTAAGCGCCGGGTTGATCTTCATCGCCCGTGCGCGACTGCTTCGTTGCCTCGGGGTCGGCGCCAAACTGCGTGAGCGCAGCGAAGATCGCGAGCGTTTGCGTCAAGCCGCCGCTGTGTTCGACTGCACTCGCGAAGGGGTGTTGGTCACCAATTGCGAAGGCTTGATTATCCATGTCAACCGGGCGTTCATGGAAATCACCGGCTATCAAAGTGAAGAAGTCCTGGGTCAGCGCCCCAGTCTGTTCAAGTCTGGCCGTCATCCAGCGGATTTCTACCGGGCCATGTTCGCCACACTCGACAGTGTGGGAGAGTGGAGCGGGGAGATCTGGAACCGCCGTAAAAGCGGTGAAATCTACCCGCAATGGCAGACTATCCGCGTCATTCGCGACGATCATGGGCGACGTAACCAATACGTGGCGGTTTTTTCCGACATCAGTGCGATCAAGGACTCCGAGCATGAGCTGATGCACCTGGCTCACCATGATCCGCTGACCGATCTGCCCAATCGGCTGCTGTTCACCGACCGAGTCGAGCAGGCCCTGACATCGGCGCAGATCCACAAGCGTGGCTGCGCTTTGCTGATGATCGATCTGGACCACTTCAAGATGATCAACGACAGCCTCGGGCACACCATTGGGGATCATTTGCTCAAGGCCGTAGCCGGGCGCCTGAAAGGCATGTTCGACCCCGGTATTACCTTGGCTCGGCTGGGCGGCGACGAGTTTGCCGTGCTGGCCGAATGCTGTCCGCAGTTGGTCCAGGCGGCTGCGCTGGCGCAACGGATCATCAACGGACTGAAAGAGCCGTTTGCTATCGACGGGCATCAGCTGTTCATCAACACCAGCATTGGCATCAGCCTGTTCCCCAGCGATGCCTTGAGCGTTGAACAATTGTTGCGTAACGCCGATTCGGCGCTGTTCAAGGCCAAAAGCACCGGTCGAAATGACTACGCGCTCTACACCGAAGAATTGACCGCCCATGCCCAACAACGCGTCGAGATCGCCTTCGAATTGCGCCGTGCCCTGGACCAGCAGGAACTGCAGGTTTATTACCAGCCGGTACACGACCTCAAGACCAGCCGCCTGATAGGTGTCGAGGCGCTTGTGCGTTGGCAGCACCCGCAGCGGGGGCTGGTGTCACCGGCGGAATTCATTCCAGTCGCCGAACGAACCGGTCTGATCGCCGAAATCGATGCCTGGGTCATGGCACAGGCGTGCCGGCAGATGTGTCAGTGGCAGCAGGACGGGGTGGTGCTGTCGTTTGTGGCGGTCAACGTTTCTTCGCGTCTGTTCGCCCGTCGCGAGTTGTATCAGCAGGTGGCGCAGGTGCTGCACGAAACCGGGCTGGAACCGGCCTGTCTGGAACTGGAAGTGACCGAAAGCGCGGTGATGGACGATCCGGAAGTCGCGCTGGAGCAGATGCACCGCCTGCGCGAGTTGGGTGTGCGCCTGGCCATCGACGACTTCGGCACGGGTTACTCATCGCTGTTGCGGCTCAAGCGCCTGCCGGTGCAAAAACTGAAAATCGACCAGGGCTTCGTCGCCGGATTGCCGTGGGACGAGGATGATGCGGCGATCTCGCGAGTGATCATCGCCCTGGCCCAAAGCATGGGCATGCAGGTTCATGCCGAAGGGATCGAGCAGGTCGAACAGGCGGCTTTCCTCCTCGAACAGGGCTGTGATCTGGGGCAGGGCTACTGGTTCGGGTGGCCGGTGCCGGCGGCGCAGCTGGATTGGATGCATGTGCCGGTGATCGGAGCAGTTACCTCACCGCCTTGCTGATACACAAAACCTGTGGGAGCGGGCTTGCTCGCGAAGGCGGACTGTCTGGCAACAGGGATGTTGAATGTGCCGGCCTCTTCGCGAGCAAGCCCGCTCCCACAGGTTTTTGGTGCGCTTGTAAAGAGGGTGATTCGCCTCAAGCCCTTGTCCCTTCAATTAATGTTTTCTGGTTATATAAACATTCTTAAATAGTCTTTTTAAGAATATCAAGACCTCACTAGTATTGCTCCCAAGCCGCAAGCAGTGCCGACACTGCGAGGCAATCTCTCAGTTGAAGGAGCAGCAATATGAGCGCATCCCTGCGTAGCGTCGACGGTCAAGACGAAGCCACCATCCTGCGTGAAATCCAGAGCGCCCTGCGCGACCTGCGGTTTGGTGCCGTGGAAATCACTGTGCACAACGCGCAGGTGGTGCAGATCGAACGCAAAGAAAAATTCCGTTTGCAGCAGCCAGGCAACAAGCCGGGCTGAGTCGAAAGATCAAAAGATCGCAGCCTGCGGCAGCTCCTACGGGAACTGTGTAGGAGCTGCCGAAGGCTGCGATCTTTGAGCGGGCAACCAGATTCCAGATCATAAAAAGCCAATACCAAGAATCCCAGGAGCTTTCACCATGTCGTCGATTCGTCATTTCGCTTTGGCCGCCCTGGCCAGCGCCCTTTTTGCCGGTTCTGCAGTTGCCAAGGACTACGAACTGCTCAACGTGTCGTACGACCCGACCCGCGAGCTGTACCAGGACTACAACGCCGAATTCGTGAAGTTCTGGCAAAAGGAACATGCCGGCGACACCGTGAAAATCCAGCAATCCCATGGTGGCTCGGGCAAGCAAGGCCGGGCGGTGATCGATGGCCTGCGCGCCGACGTCGTTACCCTGGCCCTGGCCGGTGACATCGACGAAATCGCCAAGCTCGGCAAGACCCTGCCGGCGGACTGGCAAAAGCGCCTGCCGGACGCAAGCACGCCTTACACTTCGACCATCGTGTTCCTGGTGCGCAAGGGCAACCCTAAAGGCATCAAGGATTGGGGTGACCTGGTCAAGAATGACGTTTCGGTGATCACGCCGAACCCGAAAACCTCCGGCGGTGCGCGCTGGAACTTCCTCGCGGCCTGGGCCTATGGCCTCAAAGCCAATGGCGGTGACGAAGCCAAGGCCAAGGAATACGTGCAAACCCTGTTCAAGCACGTGCCCGTGCTGGACACCGGCGCCCGCGGCTCGACCATTACTTTCGTCAACAACGGTCAGGGCGATGTGTTGCTGGCCTGGGAAAACGAAGCCTTCCTGGCCCTGAAAGAAGAGGGCGGCGCTGACAAATTCGACATCGTCGTGCCTTCGCTGTCGATTCTCGCCGAGCCACCGGTGGCGGTGGTCGACAAGAATGCCGAGAAAAAGGGCAACGAGCAGATCGCCGAAGCCTACCTCAAGCACCTGTACAGCCCGGCCGGCCAGGAAATCGCGGCGAAGAACTTCTATCGCCCGCGTGACAAGGACGTGGCCGCCAAGTACGCCCAGCAGTTCCCGAAACTGGAACTGGTGAGCATCGACAAGGACTTCGGCGGCTGGAAAAGCGCACAGCCGAAATTCTTCAATGACGGGGGCGTGTTCGACCAGATCTACCAGGCGCAATAACCTGGCTTAAGCTGCATAACATGTGGGAGCGGGCTTGCTCGCGAAGGCGGTGTATCAGGCGGCATTAATGTTGACTGACACACTGCTTTCGCGAGCAAGCCCGCTCCCACAAGGATGGGTTTAGTTGATCGCTTTTTAACCAAGGACTTTTATGTCGCGTCGTATCTCCCCCGTCATACCCGGCTTCGGGCTGACGCTGGGCTACACCTTGGTGTACCTCAGCCTGATTGTGCTCATACCACTGGCGGCGATGTTCGTGCATGCCGCTCAACTCACCTGGGATCAGTTCTGGGCAATCATCTCGGCGCCACGGGTGCTGGCGGCGCTCAAGCTCAGCTTCGGCACTGCCCTGTGTGCCGCCATCATCAACGGCATCATCGGCACGCTGCTGGCCTGGGTATTAGTGCGCTATACCTTCCCTGGACGAAAAGTGATCGATGCAATGATCGACTTGCCGTTCGCATTGCCCACGGCGGTGGCCGGTATTGCACTGACGGCGCTGTACACCCCTACCGGCCTGGTTGGTCAGTTTGCAGCGGATCTGGGTTTCAAGATCGCCTACACCCCCCTGGGCATCACCCTTGCCCTCACTTTTGTGACACTTCCATTCGTAGTACGTACCGTACAGCCAGTATTGGCGGACATTCCTCGTGAAGTCGAAGAAGCAGCGGCGTGCCTGGGGGCTAAGCCATTGCAGGTTTTCCGCCATATCCTGCTGCCGGCACTGCTGCCTGCATGGCTGACCGGTTTCGCACTGGCCTTTGCCCGCGGGGTCGGCGAGTACGGTTCGGTGATTTTCATCGCCGGCAACATGCCGATGAAAACCGAGATTCTGCCGCTGCTGATCATGGTCAAACTCGACCAATACGATTACACCGGCGCTACCTCCATTGGTGTACTGATGCTGGTGGTTTCCTTCGTCCTGTTGCTGCTGATCAACTTGTTGCAGCGGCGCATCGAAACCCCATAAGGAGGCGCACCCATGTCCCAATCGTCTATTGCTGCCGCTTCCTCGAACGCTGCCCGTCGTGGCAGCGCGACTTCGCGGCGAATCCTGATCGGCCTTGGCTGGCTGATTTTTGCCCTGTTCCTGTTGCTGCCGCTGTTCATCGTGGTGTCCCAGGGCCTGAAGCTTGGCCTCGGTGCGTTCTTCACCGCGATCTTTGAGCCGGACGCGCTGTCGGCACTGAAACTCACGGTCATCGCCGTACTGATTTCGGTGCCGCTGAACCTGGTATTCGGCGTCAGCGCCGCCTGGTGCGTGAGCAAGTACTCGTTCCGCGGCAAGAGCATGCTGGTGACGCTGATCGACCTGCCGTTCTCTGTGTCGCCGGTAATCGCCGGCCTGGTCTATGTGCTGATGTTCGGCGCCCAGGGCCTGTTTGGCCCATGGCTGCAGGATCACGACATCCAGATCGTCTTCGCCCTGCCGGGCATCGTGCTGGCGACGATTTTCGTCACCGTGCCGTTCGTGGCCCGTGAACTGATCCCGCTGATGCAGGAACAAGGCACTCAGGAAGAGGAGGCCGCGCGTCTGCTGGGCGCCAACGGCTGGCAGATGTTCTGGCACGTCACCGTACCCAACATCAAATGGGGCCTGATCTACGGCGTGGTGTTGTGCACTGCGCGGGCCATGGGGGAATTCGGTGCAGTATCGGTGGTTTCCGGGCACATTCGCGGGGTGACCAACACCCTGCCGCTGCACGTCGAGATCCTCTACAACGAATACAACCACGTGGCCGCGTTCGCCGTGGCGAGCCTGTTGCTGATCCTGGCGCTCTTCATCCTGCTGCTCAAGCAGTGGAGCGAAAACCGTATTAACCGCCTGCGCGCCAGCGCCGCGGAGGAATAATTCATGTCGATCGAAGTGCGTAACGTCAGCAAGAATTTCAACGCGTTCAAGGCGCTGGACAACATCAGCCTGGACATCCAGAGCGGCGAACTCGTTGCGTTGCTCGGCCCGTCGGGCTGCGGCAAGACCACGCTGCTGCGGATCATCGCCGGCCTGGAAACCCCGGACAAAGGCAACATCGTGTTCCACGGCGAAGACGTTTCCGGTCACGACGTGCGTGATCGCAACGTCGGTTTCGTGTTCCAGCACTACGCCCTGTTCCGCCACATGACGGTGTTCGACAACGTCGCGTTCGGCCTGCGCATGAAGCCGAAAAACCAGCGCCCGAGCGAAAGCCAGATCGCAACCAAGGTTCACGAACTGTTGAACATGGTGCAACTGGACTGGTTGTCGGATCGCTACCCGGAGCAACTCTCCGGAGGTCAGCGTCAGCGCATTGCCTTGGCCCGGGCGCTGGCGGTGGAGCCGAAAGTGCTGCTGCTCGACGAACCTTTCGGCGCCCTCGACGCCAAGGTTCGCAAGGAACTGCGCCGTTGGCTGGCGCGTCTGCACGAAGACATCAACCTGACCTCGGTGTTCGTGACCCACGACCAGGAAGAAGCGATGGAAGTCGCCGACCGTATCGTGGTGATGAACAAGGGTGTGATCGAGCAGATCGGCTCACCGGGCGACGTCTACGAAAACCCGGCCAGCGACTTCGTCTATCACTTCCTTGGTGATTCGAACCGCCTGCACCTGGGCGAAGACCACCACGTGCTGTTCCGTCCGCACGAAGTGTCGCTGTCGCGCCATGAACTGGAAGATCACCACGCGGCCGAAGTGCGCGATATTCGTCCGCTGGGCGCGACAACGCGGGTAACGCTGAAGGTCGAAGGGCAGAGCGATCTGATTGAGGCCGAAGTGGTCAAGGATCACGACAGCCTGATCGGGTTGGCGAAGGGGGAGACGTTGTTCTTCAAGCCGAAGGTCTGGCAGAAGGTTGCCAACATCTAAAGCAAAAGCATCGCGAGCAAGCTCGCTCCCACAGGGATTTGGGTTGGCCACAACTATTGTGTTCGACCCTGATCCACTGTGGGAGCGAGCTTGCTCGCGATTGCTATCTAGACAGCAGCACGCTTCGGATTGACCCGCACTTCACCCGCTCGCGCCTCAATCTGCTCTTTGAGCTCACGCCGCATCCCCAGCATGAACGCCAGTTCCGTCACCACAAACAACGGTCCGACAATCAACCCGGTCACGTCATCGACGAAGGCCGGTTTGCGCCCTTCGTAGTGATGGCCGACAAACTGGATCGCCCAACCGATCACGAACATCGCCACGCCGCTGCCCAGCCAGACCAGCGTGCTTTGCTGTGCCAGCGCATGACCGGCCCAGACGCTCAGCCCGAGCAACAGGGTCATCAACACGCCCAGGCGCAATTCCAGGCGCAGGTAAAACCACGCCGATGCCAGCGAAACGAGCACCGCCGGTGACAGCCACACGCCACCCAGCGACCACTGCGGCCGGGACAGCAACACCGCGACGGCAACCACGATCAGCGGAATGCCGATAAAGTGCGATGCAATGTTGCGCGGGTCACGGTGGTAGGCGGCGTATTGACTGAGGTGGTCGACGAGGCTTTTCATTGTTGTTCTCCTGTGGGGTGATTGATCATGCCCCGGGGTCACTTCCCGCTCTGTCAGCCAGGCGACAATCTCTAGGAGTTTTCATGGATATGCAGGTCTGGCGTCCACGCCTGATGAGCGGTCAGTGGTTCAGCCATTTGCCTGTTTCCCTACAGGATAGCCTGCTGTCGGCGGCCAGACTGCGGCGGCTGTCGCCGGGCCAGCGGCTGTTCAAGCGTGGCGATCCGCCCTGCGGCCTGTACGCGGTGCTTGAAGGCGCGGTACGCGTCGGTGCCGTGAGCGAGCAGGGCAAGGAAGCCTTGCTGAGCCTGGTGGAGCCGCCGCACTGGTTCGGCGAGATCTGCCTGTTCGATGGCCAGCCACGTACCCACGATGCCTACGGCGTGGGCCAGTGCACACTGCTGCACATTCCCCAGAACACCTTGCTCACGTTGCTCGACGAGCATCCGCAGCACTGGCGGCAACTGGCATTGCTGATGAGCCAGAAACTGCGCATGACCTTCATTAACCTCGAACAGCTGAGCCTGTTGCCGGCCCCCGCGCGGCTGGCGCACCGCTTGCTGATGATCGCCGAAGGCTATGGCGAGACCACCCCGCCGCGGCGCGTCCTGCAACTGCCCCAGGAACAGCTTGCCGCCATGCTGTCGCTGTCGCGCCAGACCACCAACCAGATTCTCAAGGAGTTGCAGGGGCAGGGGGTTATCGGACTGAGTTACGGCGAGATCGAAATCCTCGATGCCGAGCGGTTGCGGACACTGGCCACAATCTGAAACTCGACGCATATCCCTTGTGGGAGCGAGCTTGCTCGCGATGACGGTGTGTCAGTCTCCAGGTATGTCGACTGAAAGTCCGCTATCGCGAGCAAGCTCGCTCCCACAGGGGGCTGGGTGAATCAGAGATTTGTGGTCACCGAAAAACCTGTGGGAGCGGGCTTGCTCCGGGCGGCGCTCCGACGATGGGGCCAGACCAGCCAACTCACCTTCCGAATCAATCAGCGCAACCCATCCCGAAACTGCCCCGGTGTCATCCCTGTCCAACGCTTGAATGCACGACTGAAGCTGCTGGTATCGGCAAACCCGAGCAGATAACTGATTTCGCTCAGCGACACCTGCGGGTCCCGCAGGTGCAGCAGCGCGAGGTTTTCGCGGCTTTCGTTGAGCAGCGTATCGAACCGGCAGCCCTCGTCCGCCAGGTGCCGTTGCAGGCTGCGCAGGCTAAGGTGCAGGGCCTTGGCGATGTGCTCGGCGCTGGGCTCGCCTTCGGGCAGTTGTTCTTCAATGGCGTCGCGGACCTTGCGCTCCCACGTCAGCGGCTTGAGTTGCGCCAGGGTGCGCTTGAGCACGGTTTCGTTGTGTTCGGCCAGTTCCGGATTCGCGTCATCCAGATGGCTGTCGAAATCGACGAGGGCGAATTCCAGTCGGTCTTCGTCGGCGCCGAAGTGCACGGGCGAGCGAAAGACTTTATGCCATTGGTGCGCGTCTGCCGGCTCCGGGCGGCGCAGGTAAGTCTCCAGCGGTGCGTAGTCGCGGCCCAGGCGATTGCGGCAGGTGCGCACGTAAATCGCCATGAACGCATCGATGGCTTCGAAGGCCGGGGCCGGATTGCCAGAGGGGATTTTCAGACGGAAACGGTAGCGATCCTCGGCGCGGGTCAGTTCCAGTTCGAGGGCATCGCTGACCACCTGGTGATAGCGCACGATACGCTCGAACACTTCCCGCAGGCTGCCGCTGGCCACCAGTGCATAACCCAGAGCATGGAAGGTGGTCGGGCTGACGAAACGCGAAACCCGCAAACCGATCGCCGGGTCACCGCTGGCCTGCACTGCCAGATTCCACAGGTGTGTGGTGCCCGACAGGGGATAGCGCGCGTTCGGGTCGTCCATCAGTTGCGGGTCGAGGCCCGATTGCTGGCACAGGGCGGTGCTGTCAATGCCCAGGGCATCGAGCTGCTTGCGCAGGGCGCGGGTCCAGCTGGCGAGGGAGGTCGGTTCAGTCATGCTGATTGGCGCTTCCAGTCAACAGGTTGGCGTTCACGGCTACCGCATTGCGAGGTTCCGCAAGGCAGGATGCAACCATCAATAACCAGAGGATGGAAGCATGGACCGTACTTCTGCAAGCCCCCAACGACTGAATGCAGCCCAACGTTCAGCCCATATCCGTGAAGTGGTGCTGGCCAGAGGTGTCGAATTGCGTGAGAAATACCCGATTCTCAAGCATCAGGACGCCCTCGGCGCAGGCATTCTGACCTTCGCCATCGCCGGTATGGTCGGTTCGGCGGCGCTCTATATGACCGGGCACATGGCCTGGTGGGCGTGCCTGCTGCTCAACGCTTTTTTCGCCTCGCTGACCCATGAGCTGGAACACGACCTGATCCACAGCATGTACTTCCGCAAGCAGAAGGTGCCGCACAACCTGATGATGGGATTGGTGTGGCTGGCGCGCCCAAGCACCATCAACCCGTGGATTCGCCGCCATCTGCACCTCAATCACCACAAGGTGTCGGGCTCTGAGACCGACACGGAAGAGCGCGCCATCACCAATGGCGAACCCTGGGGTTTTGCGCGGCTGTTGATGATCGGCGACAACATCATGTCCTCGGTCATCCGCATGCTGCGCGCCAAAACCTGGGCGATGAAGTTCAGCATCATCAAACGCACGCTGAAGGTCTATGCACCGCTGGCGCTGATGCACTGGGGCGCGTGGTACGTGTTTCTCGGTTTCCATGCAGCGAATGGCGTTGCGCATCTGATGGGCGCACCGATCGAGTGGTCGGCGACGACGTTGTCGGTGATGCAGGTGATCGACATTGCAGCCGTCGTGATCATCGGCCCGAACGTGTTGCGCACCTTCTGCCTGCACTTCATCAGTTCGAACATGCATTACTACGGTGACGTGGAGCCGGGCAACGTGATGCAGCAGTGCCAGGTGCTCAATGCCCCTTGGCTGTGGCCGCTGCAGGCGTTCTGCTTCAACTTCGGCAGCAGCCACGGGATCCATCACTTCGTGGTGAAGGAACCCTTCTACATCCGCCAGTTGACCGTACCGGTGGCGCACAAGGTGATGCGCGAGATGGGTGTGCGGTTCAATGATTTCGGTACGTTTGCGCGGGCGAATCGGTTTGAGCGCAGGGAAGAGTTGGTCGCGGAAAAGGGGCGTACGGCTCAGGCTTAAGGGTTGTCTGTAAGGGCCTCTTCGCGAGCAAGCCCGCTCCCACAAGGGATCTCGGGTGTTCACAAGTAATGTGTTCACTGAAGATCAAATGTGGGAGCGGGCTTGCTCGCGAAAGCGTTGTATCAGACACCATCAATCCGGCTGAAACGGCGACTCACTCAAGATCACCCCAGTCTCATCCACATACCGCTGCCAATGCTCGATCAAGGCACTGAGCCGCTGCGGCTGGGTCGACGCCAGGTCATGAATCTCCCCCGGATCACTGCCCAGGTCATACAGCTGCCAGGTCGCCGGCCCCACCGGTCCCGGGATGTACACCGCCTTCCATTGCCCCTGTCGAATCGCCCGCCGACCGAACAATTCCCACCCGGTCACGGTGTGCTCGTCATGTACCTGCGCCGTCTCGCCCGACAGGAACCCCAGCCACGACTTTCCGCGAACTTGCGCCACGGGTTTGCCGTGCCATTGCTTGCCCGGATGGCGCACGCCGGCCAGGTCGAGAATGGTCGGCGTGATGTCCATCACCGTGCCAAACCCATGGCTGATCTGGCCCTTGAGCGGCAACTGCGGGTAATGCACCAGCGCCGGCACGCGAATCCCGCCTTCGGTGGTGAAGGCCTTGAACAGTCGCGACGGCGCGGTCGCCACTTGCGCCCAGTTCGGCCCGTACCAGACGTAGGAATTGGCCCGGCCGATGTTGTCCAGGCTGTTGTCGTAGTGCTGGTTGAGATAGGTCAGCAACTGCGGACCGAATTTCGGGAAAGCCTCCAGCAATGCCCCTTCGGCACCGTTGTCGGACATGAACAGGATGAAGGTGTTGTCCAGTTGTCCCTGCTGGCGCAAGTAATCGACGACACGCCCGATGTTCCAGTCCATGCGCTCGACCATCGCCGCGTAAACCTCCATGGCCCGCGCAGAAATCTGCCGTTGCTCGTCGCTCAGGGCATCCCACTGTGCAGTCAACTGGATCAGCGGATGCGGCTCGACATCGGCCTCGATCAATCCCAGCTTCTTGAGTTTTTCCAGACGTTCCAGGCGCAGCACTTCAGGGCCGGCGTCATAGCGCCCACGGTATTTTTCCACCACCTCGGCCGGTGCCTGCAACGGCCAGTGCGGTGCGGAAAAGGGCAGGTAGGCGAAGAACGGCCGGGTCTGGTCGCGCTCCTTGAGGTATTGCAGCAGCTTGTCGCCAAAGGCATCGGAAGAATAAAAATCCTTCGGCAGTTCGTCGATGAACCGGTCGTCTTCGATATACAGCGCCGGCGTGGATTTCAGCAGCCGTGGCGTCGTTTCATCGTAGGTCGGCTCGAAGCCGTAATGGTTGGCCGCACCGGGCAACAGCGAAAACGAACGCTCGAAACCTCGGGCGTGGGGTGCCAATTCGGCGGTCAGGCCCAGGTGCCATTTGCCGCTCATCAACGTCTGGTAACCCGCCTCGCGCAGTAGCTCGGGCAGGGCGACCACGCGGTCGTTCAAGTGCCCTTCATAACCCGGTTTGCCGATCAGGTCCGGGGTCAAGGCTTCGGCCATGGTGCCGATGCCGGCGATGTGGTGATCGGTGCCGGTGAGCAGCATCGAACGGGTCGGCGAGCAGGTTGGTGCGGTGTGGAAATCGGTCAGGCGCAGGCCATTGTTGGCCAGGGCATCGAGGTTTGGTGTATTGATTTCGCCACCGAAGGCGCCGAGGTCGGAAAAGCCCAGGTCATCGGCCAGGATCACTAAAAAGTTGGGACGTTGCGGCATCAAAAATTTCCTTTTTCAGTAGGCAATGAAGGACAGCGGCAGATCGCGGACCTGCACCGGCACGGGAGGCTGGTAGTGACCGTCGCTGGTGAGTTCGTGAAGCAGTTCTTCGCGCAATTGGTGGAAGTCGAAACTGCTGCGCTGGCGTGGATGGGGCAGGGCAATGTCGACCACTTGCTTGATCCGCCCCGGACGCGGCTCCATCACCACCACGCGGTCGGCGAGGAAGATCGCTTCCTCGACATCGTGGGTGACCAGCACTGTGGTGATTTTTGCCCGCGCGCGGATCGCCAGCAGTTCGTCCTGCATCTGCTGGCGGGTCAGTGCGTCGAGAGCACCGAAGGGCTCGTCCAGCAACAGAATCCGTGGGCTGGCCACCAGGCCGCGGGCGATGGCCACGCGCTGCGCCATGCCGCCGGAGAGCTGGTGCGGATAGGCGCGGGCGAAGTCGCCCAGGCCCACCAGCTCGATGAAGTCATGGATACGCCGGTGCTTTTGCGCGGCGCTCAATGGCTCGTTGACCAGGCCCAGGCCGATGTTGTCGGCCACGCTCAGCCATGGGAACAAACGGTGTTCCTGAAAGACGATGCCGCGCTCGCCACCGATGCCGCTGACGGCTTTTCCGTCCACGGTGATTTGCCCGCGAAATTGCGTATCCAGGCCCACCAACAGCCGCAGTAAAGTGGATTTTCCGCAACCGCTGGAGCCGACGATGGCGACGAACTCGCCCTCGGCGATTTCCAGGTTGAATTCGCGAATGGCCTCCAGTTCGAAGCCGTCGACGTCGAAGGTCTTGCCCACGTGATTGAAGCTGACAATCGGTGCGTTCATGCGTGTCTCCAGCGAGTGGCGCGGATTTCCAGGCGTTGGCCAATGAGGTTGAGCAGGACGCCGGTCAGGCCCACCAGCAGCATGCCGGCCATGATCAGGTCCATGCGCAGCAGTTGCTGGGCGCCGATCATCTGGCTGCCGATGCCGCCGTTGGACGGCATGAAATATTCGGCGCCGATGGTGCCGAGCCAGGCGTAGATCAGGCTCAGACGAAGGCCTGCGAAAATTCCCGGCGCCGCCCCCGGCAACACCAACCGACGCAGGCGCTGGCGCAGATTCAGGCGCAACACTTGGGCAGCCTCGTTGAGTTGTGGCGAGAGATTGGCGACGCTGCGTTGGGTGGCGATGAACAGCGGGAAAAACGCGGCGAGGGCGACGAACACCCACTTGGCCAATTCCCCCAGGCCGAACCAAGCGGTGAGCAGCGGCACCCAGGCGAATATGGCGATCTGGCGGAGGGCGGCGAGGGTCGGGCCGAGCACGCGTTCACTGGTGTGCGACAGTCCAAGCAGTAGGCCCAGAGCAAAGCCGAGCCCGCCACCGAGCAGTAATCCGCCAAGGGTTCGGCCCAGGCTCAGGGCCATGCCGCCAACCAGCGTGCCGTCGAGCAGGCCATGCCAGGTGGTGTGCAGGACGGCCAGCGGGCTGACCAGAATGTTCGGGTCAATCCACTGCTGATCCGAGCTCAATTGCCACACCGCCAGCAGCGCCAGTGGCAGCAGCCACGGTTGCAGCCGTTGCCAGCCTTGATAACGCGGCCCGCGACGGATTTCGGCAGTGGCCGGGTGCGGCCAGTGCACCAGCTTCCTGTCCAGCAGGCCGATGCCGCGGTCCATCGCCACGCCGATCAAGCCGATCACCACGATGCACACGAAGACGATGTCGAGCATGAACAACTGGCGTGCCCAGACCATCAGGTAGCCGATGCCTTCGCTGGACGCGAGCAGTTCGACAGCGAGCAGCGAGGTCCATCCGGCGGCCAGCGCAAGGCGCACACCGGCCATGAAGGCCGGCAGTGCGGCGGGCAGCACCAGGCGGCGGATCAACAGTTGCCTGGGCAGGCGCAACACGGCGGCGGCTTCGCGCAGCCTGGGTTGCGCATCGCGCACGCCGACCAGTGTGTGCAGGGTCACCGGCACCATGATGGCCTTGATCAGCACCACCAGTTTCAGCACTTCACCGATGCCGAAAAACACCATGAACAAGGGAATCCAGGCCAGGGTCGGGACTTGCGCCAACCCGGCGAAGGTGGGGAACACCAGGCGTTCGAGCGTACGACTGAAACCCAGCGCCGCGCCCAATACCGCACCGACACTGATCCCCGCGAGCAGGCCCCAGGACAAACGTTGCAGGCTGATCCACAAATGGCTCCACAGCTCGCCTTGGGACAATTCAACGGCACTGCTCCAGACCAGGGTCGGCGCCGGCAGGATCTGCTCGCTCATCCAGTGGTTGCGGCTGGCGAGCCACCAGAGGGCACACAGGCTGAAGGGTAATAGCCAGGGCAAGAGCCGCTGGCTCAGCGTCGGCCAATGTCGTCGACCATCAAGCCGAGGTGCGGCCAGCGGCAGGCTCAGAAGGGAAACACGGGCCATGGGTGACCTCCGTTGTCGGGTTGCAATGCAAGCCTGTTTTTTGTGGGAGCGAGCTTGCTCGCGATGAGGGTGTGTCAGGCGACTTATGTGCTGGATGACACACCGCTATCGCGAGCAAGCTCGCTCCCACAGGGGGTTAAGGTGTATGCGAAATTGATCTATAAAAATTCAAGTCAATGCTATTGAGAGATAAGCGAGACCATTTAAGGCCTCCATCAGCCGCTGCATCCAATGCATTCCAAGAATATTTTCAATGCTGCCAAGGCATACCCGGCGGAGAGGTCCGCCGGTGTTGATATAGATCTATATGATCTAAAAATGTGAATTTATAGTATTTAAGTGTTGGTTCTGAATCGGCCTACTTTCGGCTCCTCAACGCCCGTTGCCCCAAGGAGCCGCACCCATGAACCTTCCCTTCAAACGTGTCATCAACCTGTTCGCCGCACCGGCCCTGGCGGGTCTGCTGGCTTTCACGGCCAACGCCGGTGAGCTCAAGGAAATCCGCATCGCCGTGCCGGACCTGAGTGCCGGTACCCAGCACAGCGGTGGCGGTGTAGTGGATGTGTTGCGCGATCAACAGATCTTCGAAAAGGCCTTTGCCGATCAAGGCATCAAGATTCAGTGGAGCTTCTTCAAGGGCGCAGGCCCGGTGATCAACGAGGCGTTCGCCAACGGTCAGGTGGACCTGGCCTACCTCGGCGACCTGGCAGCCATCATCGGCAAGTCCAATGGTCTGGATACGCGATTGCTCAGCGCCTCGGCGCGCGGGGTCAAGCACTACCTCGGCGTGGTACCGGGTTCGGGGATCAAGACCCTGCAAGACCTCAAGGGCAAACGCGTGGCGATCTTCCGTGGCACGGCCAGCCAGTTGTCCTTCGATGCGGCGCTGGCCAGTCAGGGGTTGAGCGAGAAGGATGTGAAAGTCATCAACCTCGACTTCAACGCGGCGGTGGCGGCGCTGGCGGCGAAGCAGATCGATGCCTCGTGGGGTGGTTCCGGGCTCACCGCGTTACAAGCCAAGGGACTGGCTGAGTTGCCTCTGACCACCAAGGACCTGGGCGGCGCCGGCAGTGTGCAGGCCGTGTTGGTGGGGACCGGGAAGTTCGTCGACGAGCACCCCGAGGCGGTCGCCACACTGCTCAAGGCTCAACAGCAAGCGGTGGCGTGGCTGACCCAGGACAGCAACAAGGACGCTTACGTTCAGTTGGTGTCGGGGTTGGCGAGCTACCCGCCGGTGATTCTCAGCCAGGATCTGAAGGATCAGAAATTGAGCGAGGTATTCCCGTCGACACTTGATCCGGTGTTCCTTGGCAAATTGCAGGATGCGGTGGACCTGGCGTCGCAGCAGAAGCTGATTCGCAAGTCGTTCAAGGTGGCGGATTGGGTGGCGCCGGAGTTGGCTGCGGCAAAACTTTGAATCTCTAGCGTCAATTCGGACGCTTTCGCGAGCAAGCCCGCTCCCACACTGGTTCTGCGTCGTACACAAATTTTGTGTTCGCTGGAAATCCAATGTGGGAGCGGGCTTGCTCGCGAAGAGGCCCTAAACCGCGACGCTGATCTGCTGCCTGTCCACCGCCACCAACGTCTCGATCATCGCCCGCGCCGCCGGCGACAACCGGAACCCGGTGCGGCTGACAATCCCGCACCGCGCATTCATGCTCTCGATGTTCTGCGGCAAATTACGCCAGTGCAGCAGCACCAGCGCACCTTGGGCAATGTCTTCAACAAAGGCCTCTTCAGTCCCCACGCCAATCGCATTCGATTGCAGCACCACCTTCACCAGCGCCGGAAAATGTTCGGTCTCGAGGGTCGGCGAAAAATCCACCCGCCCACTGAGATTCGCCAGCAGTTTGCGAATGCCTGGCGGGATCTTCGTGGTCGCCAGCGGGTAATCGAACATGTCGTTGGTCGACAGGCTCTCCTTGGCCAGCAGTGGATGCCCGGGACGGCAGAAAAACACACCGCGCTTGGGCGTCAGCGCCTGGGTCTGGAAGTTCGGGTCGGACTCGAAGTGGCGGATGTCGGCGATGAAGAATTCGATCTCCTCACGGCTCAGGGCGCGGCTGAGTTTTTCCCAGTTATCCACCTCGAAACAGGTGCGCACTTTCGGGTGTGCATTGATGAATTGTGCCACCGCATCCGGCACCAGTTTTACCGCTGGTGCCGGGCCGCAACCGAAACGCAGTTCACCGGCATCGAGCTTGGTCATCTGCGTCACTTCCGAGCTGAGCAGCGCCGCACCCTGAACCAGGCTGCGGGCATGTTGCAGCACCACCAGGCCCTCGGGGGTGGGGCGCAAATCCTTGTTGCCACGGTCCACCAACACGCAGCCGAACTCTTGCTCCAGCCCCTGGATGCTGCGGCTGAAGGCCGGTTGGGTAATGCCCATGGCCTCGGCCGCGCGCACGAAACTGCGGTGTTCGTCGAGGGCGATGAAGTAACGCAACTGGCGAAGATCCATATGCTTTTCCGGCATCCTAAAAATAGCTCGAAGGCATTTGCGACGAGGGTTGACTGAGGTTTTAAATGCAACCTCTTATTCCGTCAACGAAGCATGTAGATATCTATTAGATCTAAAAGGAATATAGATAGAGCAGTGTTTCGCGGCCGGTTCAACCGCAAGCAGTCTGATGAGGGTCTACCCATGAGCAATGCCGCTTTCGCAGTACAACCCGCTGTTCACGCGCTTGAAATCCATCCGGTGGCCGGTCGCATCGGCGCCGAAATCCGTGGCGTACAGCTTTCCGGCGAGCTGGATGCCGCCACTGTTGAAGCCATTCAACAGGCGCTGCTGCAATACAAAGTGATCTTCTTCCGCGAGCAGACCCAACTCGACGATCAGCGCCAGGAGGCGTTCGCCCACCTGCTCGGCGAACCGGTGGCCCACCCGACCGTGCCGGTGCGTGAAGGCACGCGTTTTCTGCTGGAACTGGACGGTGCCGAGGGCCAGCGAGCCAGCTCCTGGCACACCGACGTGACCTTCGTCGAGGCCTACCCCAAAGCCTCGATCCTGCGCTCGGTGGTGGCCCCGGCCTTCGGTGGCGACACCCTGTGGGCCAACACCGCCACCGCCTACAACGGGTTGTCGGAGGAGCTGCGTGAGCTGGCCGACAAACTGGTCGCCGTGCACAGCAACGAATACGACTACGCCGGGACCCGGCCGGACGTTTCGGCGGAGAAGCTGGAGCGTTATCGCAAGGTCTTCACCTCGACGGTTTACGAGACCGAACACCCGGTGGTGCGCGTGCACCCGATCAGCGGCGAGAAGAGCCTGTTGCTGGGGCATTTCGTCAAACGCATCAAGGGCTACTCCCAGGCCGATTCGGCGCACCTGTTCGGGTTGCTGCAAAGCCATGTGATCCGCCAGGAAAACATCGTGCGCTGGCGCTGGAAGGCCGGTGACGTGGCGATCTGGGACAACCGCTCCACCCAGCATTATGCGGTGGATGACTACGGGACCCAGGACCGGATCGTGCGCCGTGTGACGCTCAAGGGTGAAGTGCCGGTGGGTGTGAACGGGCAGGTCAGCCAGACCGTGAAAGGGCCGGATATCGGCGGCGTCTGAGCCGACGCCTTCGCGGGCAAGCCCGCTCCCACAGGGGATCTCCAGTGTTCACACGGTCAGTGTGGGAGCGGGCTTGCTCGCGAAGGCGGCCTGGCAAGCAACAAAGAACTTTTTTTGATCGGGAACCCGCCTTATGAGTCCGTTGCATTTCGCCCCAACCCACTCTCCACAACGGCTCAAACGCCTACCCCTGGCTCTGCTACTGGCAGGCAGCGCCGGCTGGACCCAAGGCTATGCGGCCGAAAGCGCCACCCCTGAAACCACCCCGGCAAAAACCGCCACGGCCGACAATACCCAACTGGCAACCGTGACGGTCACGACTCGCCGCCGCGAAGAAAGCTCGCAGGACGTACCGACCCCGATGAGCGTGGTCAGCGGCCAGACCCTGGAAGCCCAGCGGGTCTATCGCCTCCAGGATTTGCAGCAACTGGTGCCCAGCGTCAACGTCGCCTACATGCATGCGCGCCAGTCCAGCGTGTCGATTCGTGGCCTGGGCAACAACCCGGCCAGCGATGGCCTGGAAGGCAGTGTCGGCCTGTACCTCGACAACGTTTACCTCGGCCGGCCAGGCATGGCGGTGTTCGACCTGATGGACATCGAGCAGCTCGAAGTGCTGCGCGGTCCGCAAGGCACCTTGTTCGGCAAGAACACCACGGCCGGTGTGATCAACATCAGCACCCGCGCGCCGACCTTCACCCCGGAACGCAGCATCGAATCTTCGGTGGGCGAGGATGGCTACTTCCAGACCAAGGGCACGATTTCCGGCCCGCTGAATGACCAGCTCGCCGGGCGCTTTTCTGCGTATCGCACCCGCAGCGACGGCGATATCAAGAACGAATTCGACGGCCACGATTTGAACGGCGGCTCGCGCGATGGCTTCCGTGGCCAGTTGCTGTTCAAGCCGAACGAATCGTTCAACCTGCGCTGGATCGGCGACTACAACGAAGAAGATTCCAGCGCCGGCACCCGCATGTTGTTCAACACCGGGCCGACCATCAATGGCACCAACCTTTACCAGACCCGGGCCAATGCCACGGGCGCGACACTGGTCGACGGCACCCACCGCAAGGTCAACCTGAACAACGACCAACATGTCACCGTGCATCAGGGCGGCACGTCGGTGGAGGCCAACTGGACGCTGCCGAGCGACTTCACCCTGACGTCCATCAGCGCCTATCGCTGGTGGAATTTCACCCCGCGCAATGATGACGGCCTGAACGCCACCGTCTTCTACAACGCCGGGGTGTCGGTGGAGGACAAGCAGTATTCCCAGGAGTTTCGCCTGGCGTCGCCTACCGGCGGGTTCTTCGATTACGTGCTCGGCGCTTATTACTTCGGCTCCGACCTGGACAACAAATCCTTCACCTTTTACGGGCCGCAAGCAGACATCTGGAGTGGCACGCCCAACGGTGCGCTGAACAACATCGACAGTGTCGGCAACGGTCATATCGAAACCAACAGCTTCGCGCTGTTTGCGCAGGGCACCTGGCACCTGACCGAACGCCTGGATTTCACTGCCGGCCTGCGCGGCACCTATGAAGAGAAAAACGCCTGGGTGACCCGCAATGCACCCGCCGGTGGTGCCGCAGTCACCGGCGCGGCGGCCGCGGCACGACGCGCTCGTGCGGGGGCCTACGATTCCGGCGATCTGAACCAGTACAGCTCCAGTCCGTCGGGGCTGTTGAACCTCAGCTACCACCTCACCGACGACCTGCTCACCTACGCCACCTTGTCCCACGGCGAAAAATCCGGTGGGGTCAACCTGGCCGTCGGTATGGCGCCTGTGGCCGGTGCCGACTCGTTGCTGATCGGCACCGAGCGCGCCAACAACGCGGAGCTCGGTTTCAAGAGCACCCTGTGGGATCGTCGCCTGCAACTCAACGCCAACCTGTTCTGGACCCAGGTCAACGGGTACCAGACCAATGCCTATGACGAAATCAATCGCGTGCAGTACCTGACCAACGCCGGTTCCGTGCGCTCCCGTGGCGTGGAGTTCGAAAGCACCCTGATCCCGCTGCGTGGCCTGACGCTGAACATCAACGGTTCGTACAACGACGTCAGCTACCTCTCCTACAAGGATGCGCCGTGCCCGCCGGAAGTCAGCCTGGCGCCGGGCGCTCCGGCGTCTTGCGACCTCACTGGCCATCAAGTGGTCGGCGCCTCGAAATGGATCGGCAACGCCAACGGCGAATACAAATGGAACCTGAGCAACGGTTTCGAGGAGTACGTCACCGCCAGTTATGCGTTCCGCTCCAAAGCGGTGGGCACGGTGGAAGACTCCGACTTCGGGCAGATCCCGAGTTATGCGGTGGTCAACCTGTCCACCGGTTTGCGCGGCGACTTCAACCAGGGGCAGTGGGACGTTTCGTTGTGGCTGAAAAACGCCTTCGACAAAACCTACTACACGACGCTGTGGACGGCCGCCAATGGTGGTTATGAAGGCCTGCTCGGTACGCCACGCACGCTCGGCGTGACCGGTCGATACGACTTCTGACGGCGAAAACGCATGCTTCGAATGAATACTTTCAATGCCCGCAAAGCATCGGATTTTTTCCGCTGCGCCAGAGCCCTTGAACGGCGGGCTCTGGCGGTGGGTTGGGGGTTCTGGTTATTCGTTTTAAGTCTAAATATAAGTTTAAACATTACTTTAAGAGCTAAGCGTTCAAGCCAATGATTGCTCTACCGGGGCGTCGTCGGGGGATGTTCAGCACGACGTTCCGGTTATCCGCAAAGAGACCGCAGGGAGTTAAACAATGGGCAATGTCCAGATCGCCGCCGGTGCACATGAGGTGCTTTGGCGCCAGGCACCCGGTGGCGAATTGGTCGACCTCGGCCGACCGCACCGGGTGCCCTTGGGGCAGTTGCGTTTGCAGCGAGCCCCCAAAGGCGTCCTTCGCCGGCGTGAAGCAATTGTGCTGGGCGTGCTGGCGTTGCTGGTGCATGGCGCGGTGATCTATTGGGTCAATCAGCAACCGACCCCGGTGCTGCCGATCGTGCCGCCAGAAGTCCCGCCCATGACCATCGAGTTTTCGCGTCCGGCGCCTGCGGTGGTCGAGCCGCCGCCACCGCAACCTGTGCCACCCGTGATTGAGCCGCCACCGCCTGTGGAGGATGAGCTGGCGGTGAAGCCGCCTCCACCGAAGCCGGTTCCCAAGCCCAAGCCGGTCGCCAAACCGCTACCGAAACCGGCGCCAAAAGCCGTTGAGCAGCCACCGGCGCCGCCACAACCGGCAGCACCCGTCGCGGCCCCGGCACCACCTGCACCGTCGGCCCCAGCGCCCGTAACACCGGCCTCCGCCACCGCCGGCTACTTGAAAAACCCGGCGCCGGAATACCCGTCGCTGGCCCAGCGTCGCGGCTGGGAAGGCACGGTGTTGTTGCGCGTGCATGTGTTGGCCAGCGGCAAGCCCGGCGAAATTCAGATCCAGAAAAGCAGCGGTCGCGATGCGCTGGACGACGCCGCGCTGAACGCGGTGAAGCGCTGGAGTTTCGTGCCGGCCAAGCAAGGTGATGTCGCCCAGGACGGCTGGGTCAGCGTGCCCATCGATTTCAAGATTCATTAAACAGAAACCAATTTCGCGCGAAACGTTTACACGAGGAATACATCATGACGTTACTGGCCTCTCCACTTGAATCCATCGAAAGCGCGGTGATCTGGCTGCTGGTGGTTTTTTCCGTCGCGACCTGGGGCCTGGCATTGCTCAAGGGCGTGCAGTTCGGTCGCCTGAAGGCACAGGATCGAAAGTTTCATCAGCAGTTCTGGGCCGCTTCGAGTCTCGACTCGGCGGCCGAACTGAGCGAAACCCGGCCCGGCGCGGCCGCCCGGGTGGCGCAGGCCGGTTATGCGGCCATCCAGGTGGGCGAGACGCCACAGGCGGCGGACTTGAGCCAGGCGATCAACCATCAGGATCGTCTGGAGCGAGCCTTGCGCCAGCAGATCGTGCGCGAGCGCCGGTCGCTGGAAACCGGGTTGGCCGTGCTCGCCAGTATTGGCAGTACCTCGCCGTTCATTGGCTTGTTCGGCACGGTGTGGGGAATCATGGAAGCGTTGAAAGGCATCAGCGCGGCGGGCTCGGCAAGCCTTGAAACGGTCGCCGGACCGATTGGCGCGGCACTGGTCGCCACGGGTGTGGGGATCGCCGTCGCGGTGCCGGCGGTGCTGGTTTACAACTACTTTTTGCGTCGCTTGAAACTGACGGCGGCGGATCTGGATGACTTCGCCCACGACTTCTACAGCCTGGCGCAGAAGAGTTCGTTCCGCGTGCTGATCCACCCGACGGCGCACAAGGTGGCAGCCCAGGGCAACGCGCAGAAAGTGAAGGAGGCGTCCTGAGATGGCCTTCTCCACGCAAGACACCGATGAGGTGCTCAGCGAGATCAACGTGACGCCGCTGGTGGATGTGATGCTGGTGTTGCTGGTGGTGTTCATCGTCACCGCACCGCTGCTGACCAACGCCATTCCGATCAACCTGCCCAAGACGGAGGCAGTAGCGCCGGTGGAGCAGAAGGACCCGTTGGTGGTGAGCATCGACGGTGCCGGCAAACTGTTCATCAACAAGGACGAGATACAGCCGGACTTGCTGGAGTTCAACCTCAAGTCGGCGAAGGCCAAGGACCCCGAGGTGCGCGTGCAGTTGCAGGCGGACGATGGTGTGAATTACGGCGAGGTGGCGCGGGCCATGGCATCGATTGAACGGGCAGGGATTACCAAGTTGTCGGTGATTACTGCGCGTTAACGGATTTTCGTTTTCCGGGGCCGTCTCCTTGGCAGGGTGCGGCCCCTTTTTTATTCCGGTGCAAAACACCAAGCCTGTAGGAGCTGCCGAAGGCTGCGATCTTTTGATTTTGCGTATCAAGATCAAAAGATCGCAGCCTTCGGCAGCTCCTACAGGGGGGATTGATATTCGATGTAGGTCTTAATAAATAGCTTCTTATTCCTTAACGAATATAACTCTCCTCCCTATACTCGACCGGGAACAGACACGCAGCAGGAGAGCTCCCCCATGCGCAACGAATCAATTCGCTACCTGATTGTGCCGGGCTGGCAAGGATCGCCAGAAGATCATTGGCAAAGCCACTGGCAGAACAGCCTGCCGAACAGCGCACGGGTGGAGCAGGCCGACTGGCTGACGCCGCGACGTGAAGACTGGGTCGCGGCGCTGGCCGAGGCGATTGCCGCCGACAGCACGCCGGTCATCCTGATCGCCCACAGCCTGGGTTGCATCACCGTCGCCCATTGGGCGGCCACCGCGCCTGTGCAGTTCCTGCGTCAGGTGCGCGGTGCTCTGCTGGTCGCCCCGGCGGATGTCGAACGCCCGGCTTGTGCACCGGCCTTGCGCAACTTCGCGCCGATCCCGACGGACCTGCTGCCGTTCCCCAGCCAGGTCGTCAGCTCTGACAACGACAGCGCCGTCAGTGCGCCGCGAGCCCTGGAGCTGGCGCGCAACTGGGGTGCCGAGGCGGGGATTCTGGCGGGGGCGGGGCATATCAACGTGAAGTCCGGTCACCAGCGTTGGGAGCAGGGTTTTGCCTATCTCTATCGCCTGCAAAACCGCATGGAACATCACGCCCTGCGCCGCGCTTGAACACTTTCTTTATTTAACGCCCCCGTCTCCCGGCGGTTTTGGGCGGGAGTCTGCCATGAGCTTTGAAACCTTCGGTCAGCCGCTGCTGACCTTTCCCGACGCCGAAAAAAGTCCCCTGAGCATCCGCGCCAAGGCGCTGGTGTTTGTCGATCCGCGTTCGCGGCAATTACGTGAAGACCTTGAGCAATTGGCCACGCGTTCAGTCTCGGTGCTGATCCGTGGCGAAACCGGCACCGGCAAGGAGTTGCTGGCCCGTCATATCCACCGCGCCAGTGATCGCGGCGGGTTGTTCGTGTCGGTCAACTGCGGCGCCATCAGCCCGACCTACGCCGACGCCGAGCTGTTCGGCTATGCGGCGGGCAGCTACAGCGGTTCGGCGAGCAGTCGTGCCGGCTGGTTCGGCTCGGCCAACGGCGGCACGCTGTACCTGGACGAAATCGGTGACCTGCCGCTGCCGATCCAGATCAAGCTGCTCGCCGCCCTGGAGAACCATGAAGTCACCCGCGTCGGCGCGCAGCAGCCGAGCCCGGTGGATGTGCGGCTTGTGGCGGCCACCAGCATCGATCTGGCCCAGGCGGTGGCTGCCGGGAAATTCCATGAGCGGCTCTATCACTACCTCAGCGAGGGCCCGCTCGAACTGCCGGCACTGCGCGAGCGTACGGGAGACATCCTGCCGCTGGCCGAATACTTCCTCGGCATCTACAGCCAGCGCCTCGACCTGCCGGTGCCGCTGATCAGCGAAGCGGCGCAGCTTGTGCTGGAACGCCACAGTTGGCCGGGCAATACCCGGGAGCTGGAAAACATCATTCACTTTGCGCTGCTGGTGAGTACGGGCGACGAGATTTTGCCGGAGCATTTGAATTTGCCTGATCCGCTGGCGCAGATCGACAGTCAGATCAAGCAGATTCTCGCCAATGGATCAGCCGCCGAACAAGCAGCCCTGAAAAACCTCCTGCAAGATGCCCGGCTTTTGTAGGTGCTGCCGAAGGCTGCGATCTTTTGATCCTCGCAAATTCGGGCCGCCAAAGATCAAGAGCAAAAGATTGCAGCCTGCGGCAGCTCCTACAGGGTTGTATGAACAAAATGGAATATGAAGCTGAATAAACGTTATTGTTCGGGAATAAAAAATCCCGGTATTGTCCGCTTCACGCCAGCGATAGCACTTCACTGGCACTCTCATCTTCAAGCCGTCGCCACAAGCGACTGTGATTTTCGATAAGGACACTGCATGAAAAAGGTTCTGTTGTTCACCGCACTGGCGGCTGCCCTGACCGCGGGCCTGGCCCAGGCTGGCGAGAAACTGGTGGTTGCCGCGACCCCGGTTCCACACGCCGAGATTCTCGAGCTGATCAAGCCAACCCTCGCCAAAGAAGGCGTGGACCTGGAAATCAAAGTCTTCACCGACTACGTTCAGCCGAACGTGCAGGTCGACCAGAAGCGTCTGGACGCCAACTACTTCCAGACCCTGCCGTACCTCAAGAGCTTCAACGAAGGCAAAGGCACTCACCTGGAGACCGTGATCGGTGTGCACGTCGAACCTTTCGGTGGCTACTCGAAGAAAGTCAAAACCCTGGCTGAGTTGAAAGACGGCGCGACCATTGCCATCCCGAACGAAGGCAGCAACAGCGGCCGTGCCCTGATCCTGCTGCAGAAGGCAGGCCTGATCGAGTTGAAAGACCCGAAAAACGCCCTGGCCACCCCGAAAGACATCGCCAAGAACCCGCACAACTTCAAGTTCAAGGAGCTTGAGTCGGCCATGCTGCCGCGTGTGCTGGATCAGGTCGACCTGGACATGATCAACACCAACTACGCGCTGGAAGCGGGTCTGAACCCGGCTAAAGACGCGCTGGTGATCGAAGGTGCCGACTCGCCTTACGTGAACTTCCTGGTAGCCCGTCCGGACAACAAGGACAGCGTTGCCATCCAGAAACTGGCCAAGGCCCTGACCAGCCCGGAAGTGAAAGCCTTCATCGAGAAGAAGTACAGCGGCGCGGTATTGCCAGCGTTCTGATTCGCGAAGCAAACCCCTTCACGGTTTCAAACGCCGACGGCTGATTTAGCGTCGGCGTTTTTTTTACGACTGAAGATCAAAAGATCGCAGCCTTCGGCAGCTCCTACATTGGAATGCGTTTCCCTGTAGGAGCTGCCGAAGGCTGCGATCTTTTTTGGTTTTATGCGCTCAATCCGGCCAATACCATGCCGGCTCATCCAGCATGCGCTGGCCCACGATCCCGGTCTGGCCAAGATTTTTCTCCAGCACGATGCAGTTGCAGTCCGGGTCCTCCTGCAACGCCGAAATCAAGCGCCGGGCATGGGACACCACCCACACCTGGCACTGCGCCGAGGCACGGATGATCAAGCGTGCCAGCGCCGGCAGCAGGTCCGGATGCAGGCTGGTTTCCGGTTCGTTCAGCACCATCAGTGTCGGCGGCCGTGGCGTCAGCAGCGCGGCGACCAGCAGCAGGTAACGCAAGGTTCCGTCCGACAGCTCGGCGGCTGACAGCGGCCGCAACAAACCTTCCTGAAAGAACTCGATGGCGAAGCGTCCACCGGGCAGAGGGTCGATATTCAACCGAGCGCCGGGGAAGGCGTCGCTGATCGCCGCCCGCAAGGCGCCGGGATCGCCGATTTCGATGATCGTCTGCAAGGCCGCCGCCAGATCGCGTCCGTCGTGATGCAGCACTGGTGTGCGAGTGCCCAGTTGCGGTTGACGCGCCGGGGCATCGGCATCGCTGCGAAAATGATCGTAAAAGCGCCAACGGCGAATGAACTCGCGCATCTCCAGCACTTCCGGTGAACCGCGCAGGCTGCCGACCTGATCGAACAGGCTGTCGAACGTCGGCGTGTGCTGCGCCAGTACATCCCACTTGCGCTCGGAGCGGGCACGGATCATCGGGCCGTCACGATCGACCAGCAGACTGGCCGGGCGGTAGAACGCGCCTGCCCACAGGCATTCACGTTTGATCTGCGGGTCGAGGCTGAAATAGGACGGGATCGGCGAGCTGTGCCCGGGCAGCATGAAATGGCCATTGGAATCGGGAAGGCCGAGGCTGATCGAGTAGCCGAAATCCTCTCCCGCAAACCCCAGGCGCAGGCGCTTGACGCCTTGGCGCACGGTGGGCTCGATGGCGACTTCGCCGGTGCGCATGCGCCGGGAGAGGGTTTCCGGGCCGGCCCAGAAGGTTGAATCCAGCCCGCCTTCACGGGCCAGGGCATTGACCACGCCGCCGTGGGCGGTTTCCGCCAGCAGGCGCAGCGCACGGTACAGGTTGGACTTGCCGCTGCCGTTGGGGCCGGTGATCAGATTCAGTCGGCCCAGCGGGATCACCAGTTTGTTGATCGAGCGGTAGTTGGCTACCGCGAGCGTGTTGAGCATGTGGGTTCCTGTGGCGGGGTCGAGCGAGGCCCATTGTCCGTTACGGGCAGGTGTCTAGCGCAAGTGTTCTGGACGTAAGGCAGGGTGAATTTTTTCTTCATAAGACGCTCGTGCAAGGTTGCGATCCTGTTCTAAGCTCTCTGTCGTGCTGTACATGAAAAAGGCCAAGGAGTTTGCATGGTGGTTCCCGGATTCAAAGTAGTCATGGCCTTGAGTGTCGTCACCCTGCTGACGGCTTGCGACCAGAAAAAACCCGTGCAGGAATTCCTGCCACGGGTGTTCGTGCAAGTCGTCAAGCCGGCGGATTACGCGGCCCCGGTTACCCTCACGGGTGATATTCAGGCACGGATACAGACGGAGCTGTCTTTCCGTGTGGGAGGCAAGATCATCCAGCGTTCGGTTGACGTCGGCGATCGAGTGAACGCCAAGCAAGTGCTGGCCCGGCTCGACCCCAAGGACTTGCAGAGCAACGTCGACTCGGCCCAGGCCCAAGTGGCCGCCGAACAGGCGCGGGTGAAGCAGAACGCGGCGGCATTCGTACGCCAGCAAAAACTCCTGCCCAAGGGTTATACCAGCCAGAGTGAATATGACTCGGCCCAGGCCGCCTTGAACAGCAGCCAGAGCGCCCTGAGTGCCGCCCAGGCGCAGTTGGCCAATGCCAAGGATCAGTTGAGCTATACGGCGCTGATCGCCGATGCGCCCGGGATCATTACCGAGCGCCAGGCGGAGGTCGGCCAGGTGGTTCAGGCGACGATGCCGATCTTCAGCCTGGCCCGTGACGGCGACCGCGATGCGGTGTTCAACGTTTATGAATCCCTGCTCGCCGAGAAACCCAGCGATGACACCATTGTCCTGAGCCTGCTCGACAACCCGGCGATCAAAACCACCGGCACCGTGCGCGAAATCACCCCGGCGGTGTCGGCGCAATCCGGTACCGTGCAGGTCAAGGTCGGCCTCAACAGTCTGCCCGACGGCATGCAATTGGGTTCGGTGGTGAGTGCCACGGCCAAGGGATCGGGCAAGTCGGTCATCGAGTTGCCGTGGTCGGCGCTGACCAAAAACATCAGTGAACCCGCTGTGTGGATTGTCGACGACAAGGGCAAGGCCCAGTTGCATTCGGTCACTGTCGGCCGCTACCTGACCGGCAAGGTCATCATCAGCGGCGGGTTGAAAGACGGCGACAAAGTCATCATCGCGGGCGGGCAACTCTTGCACCCTGACATGGAAGTCGAGATTGCCGAAAACACTTACAAGGATCTGACGTGGGGAGCCAAGCCATGAAGCCTTTATGGGCGTTGTCCATCGGGCTGGTGCTGAGCGCCTGTTCCAAAAGCGAACCACCGCCAGTACCGGTACGACCGGTGTTGTCGATCAAGGTCCAGACCTTGAACGAAGAAGACCTGGGCCGCTTCGCCGGCAGCATCCAGGCGCGTTATGAAAGCAATACCGGCTTCCGTGTGGGCGGGCGGATCGCCAGCCGTAACGTCGATGTCGGCACCGAGGTGGAAAAGGGGACACTGCTCGCCACCCTCGATCCTTCCGATCAGCAGAACCAATTGCGTTCGGCCCAGGGCGACCTGGCGAAGATCCAGGCGCAACTGATCAATGCCAAGGCCAGTGCCCAGCGTCAACAAGCCCTGTTCGATCGCGGGGTCGGCGCACAAGCGCAACTCGACGCGGCCAACACGGACCTGAAAACCACCCAGGCCTCCCTCGATCAGGCCCGGGCGGCCCTCAGCCAGAGCAAAGACCAATTGGGCTACACCGAACTGCGTGCCGACCATAAAGCCGTGGTCACCGCGTGGAGCGCCGAGGCCGGGCAAGTGGTGACGGCGGGTCAGCAAGTGGTGACCCTGGCGCAACCGGACATCAAGGAAGCGGTGATCGACTTGCCCGATACCCTCGTTGACCAGTTGCCCAGCGATGTGGTGTTTCAGGTCACAGCACAACTGGATCCGAGCATCAACACCACCGCCATCATCCGTGAAATCGAACCCCAGGCCCAAAGCGCGACACGCACCCGTCGCGCCCGCCTGACCCTGACCGAAACGCCACAGGGCTTCCGCTTGGGCACGGCCATCAGCGTCACCCTGAGCTCGGCGGTCAAGCCGCGCATCGAGTTGCCGGTCACCGCGCTGCAGGAGGTCGATGGCAAGCCGCGCATCTGGGTGATCGATGCACAGACTAAAACCGTCTCCCCCCGTGACATCACCGTGATCAGCCGCACCGACAGCACCGTGGTGCTGGCCGGCGGCGTGAAGAACGGCGAGCGGGTGGTCAGTGCCGGTGTTAACAGCCTCAAACCGGGGCAGCAAGTGAAAATCGACGAGGACAGTCAATGAAAGGGCCTTTCAACCTCTCGGAATGGGCCCTCAAGCATCAGTCGTTCATCTGGTATC
The DNA here is from genome assembly GCF_059491875.1 of Pseudomonas sp. Pseusp49. NCBI lineage: Bacteria > Pseudomonadati > Pseudomonadota > Gammaproteobacteria > Pseudomonadales > Pseudomonadaceae > Pseudomonas > Pseudomonas sp. Pseusp49. Next base: position 108,244 of record NZ_CP168514.1, read on the forward strand.
TGATGTTCGTCGCGTTGCTGATGGGTGTGTTCTCGTATTTCAACCTGGGGCGCGAAGAAGACCCGTCGTTCACCATCAAAACCATGGTGATCCAGAGCAAATGGCCGGGGGCGACCCAGGAGGAAACCCTCAAGCAGATCACCGACAGGATCGAGAAAAAGCTCGAAGAGCTCGACTCCCTCGACTACGTGAAAAGCTACACGCGCCCCGGCGAATCGACGGTGTACGTGTACCTGCGCGACACCACCAGTGCCAAGGACATCCCGGAAATCTGGTACCAGGTGCGCAAGAAGATCAACGACATCAGATACCAGTTCCCGCAGGGCATACAGGGGCCGTCGTTCAACGACGAGTTCGGTGACGTCTTCGGGTCGATCTACGCCTTCACCGCCGACGGCCTGACCCTGCGTCAGTTGCGCGACTACGTGGAACAGGCGCGCATGGAGATTCGCGGTGTGCCGGGCCTGGGCAAGATCGAAATGGTCGGCCAGCAGGACGAAGTGCTGTACCTGAACTTCTCCACGCGCAAACTCGCCGCGCTGGGCATCGATGAACGTCAGGTGGTGCAGAGCCTGCAATCCCAGAACGCCGTGACCCCGGCGGGTGTCATCGAGGCCGGGCCGGAGCGGATTTCGGTGCGCACGTCAGGCAAGTTCGCCTCGGAAAAAGACCTGGCCGAGGTCAACCTCAAGCTCAACGACCGTTACTATCGTCTGGCCGATATTGCCGAAATCAGCCGCGGCTACGTCGATCCGGCCTCGCCGGAATTCCGTTTCAACGGCAAACCGGCCATCGGCCTGGCGATTGCCATGCAGAAGGGTGGCAACGTCCAGGCGTTCGGCAAGGCCTTGCACGCCCGTATTGACGAGTTGACCGCCGACTTGCCGGTGGGCGTCGGCATTTACAACGTGTCCGACCAGGCCGTGGTGGTCGAAGAGGCCGTCGGCGGCTTTACCAGCGCGCTGTTCGAGGCGGTGGTGATCGTGCTGCTGGTCAGCTTCGTCAGCCTTGGTGTGCGCGCCGGCCTGGTGGTGGCCTGCTCGATCCCGCTGGTGCTGGCGATGGTGTTTGTATTCATGGAGTACAGCGGCATCACCATGCAGCGGATTTCCCTCGGTGCACTGATCATCGCCCTCGGCCTGCTGGTGGACGATGCGATGATCACCGTGGAGATGATGGTCACGCGCCTGGAATTGGGCGAGACCAAGGAGCAGGCAGCAACCTTCGCCTACACCTCCACGGCGTTCCCGATGCTCACCGGTACGCTGGTGACGGTGGCGGGGTTCGTGCCGATCGGCTTGAACGCCAGCTCGGCCGGTGAATACACCTACACCCTGTTTGCGGTGATCGCCTGTGCGATGCTGGTGTCGTGGGTGGTGGCGGTTCTGTTTGCGCCGGTGATCGGCGTGCACATTCTCAGCACCAAGGTGAAACCCCATGAAGGCGAACCCGGGCGCATCGGCAAGGCGTTCAACGGCGGGCTGCTGTGGTGCATGCGCAATCGCTGGTGGGCCATCGGCATTACGGTGCTGTGTTTTGTGCTGGCGCTGTTTTGCATGCGCTTCGTGCAGAACCAGTTCTTCCCGTCTTCGGACCGCCCGGAAATCCTGGTGGACCTGAACCTGCCGCAAAACGCCTCGATCGACGAAACCCGCCGGGCTGTCGATCGCCTCGAAGCCACGCTCAAGGACGATCCGGACATCGAGCGCTGGAGCACTTACATCGGGCAGGGCGCCATCCGCTTCTATCTGCCACTGGACCAGCAACTGCAGAACCCCTTCTACGCACAGTTGGTGATCGTCAGCAAAGGCCATACCCGTGAGGCCATGATGCACAAGCTTCGCGAGCGCTTGCGCAACGACTTCGTCGGCATCGGCAGTTATGTCCAGGCACTGGAAATGGGCCCGCCGGTAGGGCGTCCGATCCAGTACCGGATCAGCGGCAAGGACATCGACCAGGTGCGCCGACATGCCATCGACCTGGCCACGGAGCTGGACAAGAACCCGCACATCGGCGAGATCATCTACGACTGGAACGAACCGGGCAAAGTGCTGCGCATCGACATTGCCCAGGACAAGGCGCGGCAGTTGGGGCTGTCTTCCGAGGATGTGGCCAACCTGATGAACGGCATCGTCAGCGGCCAGTCGGTGACCCAGGTCGATGACGACATTTACCTGATCAACGTGGTCGGTCGTGCGGTGGATTCCGAGCGTGGAACGCCGGAAACCCTGCAGAACCTGCAAATCGTCACGCCGAACGGCACGTCGATTCCGCTGCTGGCGTTCGCCACGGTGCGCTACGAACTGGAGCAACCGCTGGTGTGGCGTCGCGACCGCCTGCCGACCATCACCATCAAGGCGGCGATCCGCGACGAGATCCAGCCGACAGACCTGGTGAAAATCCTCAAGCCGTCCATCGACGCGTTCGCAGCCAAACTGCCGGCGGGCTACAAGGTCGCCACCGGTGGTACGGTGGAGGAAAGCGGCAAGGCCCAGGGCCCGATTGCCAAGGTTGTGCCGCTGATGCTGTTCCTGATGGCGACCTTCCTGATGATCCAGCTGCACAGCGTGCAGAAGCTGTTCCTGGTGGCCAGCGTCGCGCCGCTGGGGCTGATCGGCGTGGTGATCGCGCTGGTGCCGACAGGCACGCCCATGGGCTTCGTGGCAATCCTCGGGATTCTGGCGTTGATCGGTATCATTATCCGTAACTCGGTGATCCTGGTGACCCAGATCGAGGAGTACGAGCAGAAGGGTTATGCGCCGTGGGATGCGGTGGTACAGGCCACAGAGCATCGACGTCGGCCGATCCTGCTGACCGCGGCGGCGGCGAGCATGGGGATGATCCCGATTGCCCGGGAAGTGTTCTGGGGGCCGATGGCTTACGCGATGATCGGCGGGATCGTCATCGCCACCTTGCTGACGCTGCTGTTTTTGCCGGCGCTGTATGTGGCCTGGTACAAGATTCGCGAGCCGAAGAAAGAGGTGCAATAAAGTCAAAAGATCGCAGCCTGCGGCAGCTCCTACACCGTTGCCCCTGTAGGAGCTGCCGCAGGCTGCGATCTTTTGCTATTCAACGCGGCGCCAGACACTCGCCAACCAAGGCTGCTGCTCCCGCGGCAGCCCGGCCGGCCGGTAGTAATGCTCAAGCTCCTCAAACCCCGCCTCGGTCAACAATTGCTGCCAGGCCGCCAGGTCGTGATACGACCCATAACGTGGCCCGTTCCAGCCTTCCTGATTCTCGCCCCGGGGATTGGAACTGAACAACACCCCACCCGGTTTCAGCGTTCCCCACAACTGCTTCAACACCCGTGGCAACTCCTGACGCGGAACATGAAACAGCACCGCATTGGCAAAGATCCCGTCGAAACGCTCGGCCGGCAGATCAAGCTTCAGGAAGTCCTGTTGCCACACCTCGCAACCGCTGTCGTCTCGGGCCATCTGCGCGAATTTTTCCGAACCGTCGAGGCCGACGGCTGTGTGGCCCATGCGGGTGAAGGTTTGCAGATCACGACCGGGTCCGCAGCCAAAGTCGAGAATGTCGAAAGGCGCCTGACCCTGAATGTGCCGCAACAGGGCATCGATGTTCTGGCTGACGTCGTGATCGCGCGTCCCTTCACGGAAACTTTCGGCCACCGCGTTGTAGTGGCCCAGGGTCGTGGTGGTGATCTGTTCGAGGTCGATGGGTGTTTGCTTCATGGTCGGCTGCGCAGGAAAAAGGAGATGTGTTGACTATAAGCGCTTTCGCGCTTTGAAAGATCGCAGCCTGCGGCAGCTCCTACAGAACCTGAGCCTGACGTAAACCCTGTAGGAGCTGCCGCAGGCTGCGATCTTTTAGTCTTGCTTCATCCCCAAACACTCAATGGAGTGATCCACCATCGCCTTGGCAATCTCCAGCAAATGCCAGATCGAATACACCATCGCCCGGTCGGCCCCCTTGAGCTGGTCGCCACATTGAAACGCCGTGACCGAAGCGCAGCGCAGAAGGTCGGCGACATAGAGTTGGGTGTCTTCGAAGCTCACGTCCTTGCTGACGTTGTAGAAGCGCATTTCATCGGGTGGTGCGGGTTGCTTGCCGGTGAGGTGGAAATCGATGGCGCGGTAGAGCGCTGAGCGGTCCCTGAGTGGGTCGTCGGTGGAGGTTTCGGGGGGCGGATCGGGAACGGATTTTTTCATCGGTAAAACTCCTGATATTAGTAGGAGCCAACCGTCATCGCGACTAAACGAATAGGGGTGGCGGCTGCACACAGGTTAGTCGACCGGCCATCAGGCAATACCGGCGCACCCTAAGGTGCCCTGCGCACAGCCACCATAAAATTCAGGCAATAAAAAACACCTGAGAAAGGTGGCGCTGTGCGCCCGATGGTATCCGGGCGACTAAACCCGATCACTGATGAGCAGTGACGGACCGAGACTAGCCACGGAAATTGGCAGGCGCAAGCGAGCGAAATGATCTAGGAAATGTCCTGCAAAGGAAAGGGAACGAGCCTGCAAAATCGCTGATTTCCCTGTACGAAAACTTCCCTCCGAAGGCCAATGATGACCTTTGGCAAGTGAGCTTTTGTGGCGAGGGGGCTTGCCCCCGTTCGACTGCGCAGCAGTCCTGAAACCATTCAATGAAGTACGTCACCTGTTACTTCTTAGAGTTTCGGTCCGGCCAAAAAAGACCCAGTCTGTCCTCAGTCAAAGCGAAGGACCGTCAATACCGTGAACTCTCACCCCCACACCGCGACACCGACACTATCGGTCATCGACCCGCGCGCCCTGGCAGTGCGCAGCGTCGGTTATTGCCGTCACCCGGACAGCCCGTTGATTGATCCACGCATCACCCGGCAACGCTTCGACGCGGCGGGTCACTTGATCGAGTCGTGGGACCCGCGGTTGTGGGGCACCTCGAAGCCGAACCTGACCACGGTCTACGGCTTGAGTGATCAGCCGTTGCTGACGGACAGCGTCGACGGCGGATGGCAGTTGAGCTTGCTCGATCAGGCGGGTTCGCCCTGTTCGTTCTGGGATGCTCGCGGCAGTCAGCGCCACACCGAGTTCGACAAACAACAGCGGCCGATCACCGTCACCGAGCAGGCTGCGGGAGAGCTGCCACGCGTAGTCGAGCGCTTGACCTATGGAGATTGCGGCCCTGCTTTCGCCGAGCACAACCAATGCGGGCAGTTGATCCGTCATGACGACCCGGCCGGCAGTCAGATCTATCCCGAGTATGGAATGGCTGCAGGGGTGTTGCAGGAAGAGCGGCGCTTTCTCGCCGAGCTTGAAATCCCTGACTGGCCGCTCGAACCTGAGGCCCGCGATGGGTTGCTGGAAACCCGCCCGTTCATCACCCGCTACACCTTCAATCCCACGGGCGACCTACGGCATCAGACCGACGCCATGGGCAATCTGCGCACTTTCGGTTACGACCTCGCGGGCAAACCGGATGAGGCCTGGTTGAAAATGGCCGGGGAGGGGAAGCCGCCAAAACGATTGGTCAGCGCCATCCGCTACAACGCCCTCGATCAGGTCGAAAGTGAAACCGCTGGGAATGGCGTGGTGACCCGTGTCGAATATGCCGCGGATGACGGTCGCTTGCTCAGGTTGCAGGCCGCGCTCGGCAGTCAAAAGCCGTTGCAGGATCTGAACTATGTCTACGATCCGGTGGGCAACATCGTCGAGTTGCAAGACCTGGCCCAACCGGTGACCCATTTCAACAACCAGCGTATCGACCCGATCAACCGCTACCGCTACGACAGCCTGTATCAACTGGTCGAAGCCCAGGGCTGGGAGGTCAGCCAGCCGAGGCATGGTCCGGCACTGCCAGTACTGCTGCCTACGCCGCTGGACCCCAACCAGCGGCGTAACTACACCCAATGCTTCGAGTATGACCGGGGTGGCAACCTGATCACCCGTCAGCACAGTGGGGCGCCGTGTTTCTCGATGTTCACCTCGGGGCTGAGCAATCGAAGCCTCGCGCAACGGGACGACGGCTCGCTGCCAGGCGAGCCTGAAATCGCTTTGGGATTCGATGCCTGCGGCAATCAACGGGAACTGCAGCGTGGTCAAGCCATGACCTGGGACCTGCGCAACCAGCTAAGTCAAGTCACCTTGGTCCAGCGTCAGACCGACCCCGACGACTACGAATGTTACCGCTACGATCGCCCCGGCCATCGTTTGCGCAAAGTGGGATTCAACCAAAGCAGTAGCCGCACCCTGCGCACCGAAGTCCGTTACCTCCCCAGTCTGGAAATCCACCGGCAGGCCGATGGCGAAGAACATCACGTCATCAGTGTCGAAGCCGGGCGCAGCAATGTGCGGGCATTGCACTGGCTCCAGGGTGAGCACAGTGACCAACTGCGTTACAGCCTCAGTGATCACCTCGGCTCCAGCACCCTGGAACTGGACGACGAAGCAGGCGTGCTGACCCGGGAACACTATTACCCCTTTGGCGGCACGGCTTGCTGGGCGGGGAAAAGTGCCTTGGTGGCCAAGTACAAGACTATTCGCTATTCGGGCAAGGAACGGGATGCGACGGGACTTTATTACTACGGTTATCGGTACTACGCACCATGGTTGCAGCGATGGGTAAGTGCAGACCCGGCGGGTCCCATTAATGGCTTGAATATTTTTCTCTTCGTTTCGAATAATCCAGTAAATTTCAAAGACGTGGATGGGAGAGTTTATGAAGGGAAAAATGATCAATATGAAAATTTTGCTTCGTCGCGGGGTGTAATTATTGCGCGAGGATTAGAACAGTTTCCATCGGATTTAGCGAATACCATCCGGGCGGGACTGAATGAAGTAGAACAGGTGTATGCTGGCGCAGTAGAGGCTGTTGGTTCAGAGTTTGTTGATCATGCGAAAATATTGCAGAGTTATTTTGGTCAAGAGTACAAAACTGTAGAAAACAAAGTGTTGGATGCATTCGTGCGAGGAAGGGAATTAGCAAAAGAGTATCAAAGGGTCGGAGGGGGAGATAAGTTTGTAGGTATTGATTTTTCCGATAAAAAAGTTAAAGTCTCGGTTGTTCGTGGTGATGGCCTTGGGCGTCTTTTTATTAATGCTGTTAATATAGAGGTAAGTACGATAGTCCGTTGGCTTGGGCATGAACTTTCGCATTTGACCAATGTAAGCGGTTTTAATGCCGCTGGGGCTGGAACAAAAGATTATTTTTACTTGCATCCAACTTCTTCGCGAACCCATTCAGAACACTTGGTGCATGGGAGACTTCCTGGGAGGTATATATTCCCGTCGGGTGCTGCTTATGATAAAGTTAGGACGAATTTTATTAGTGCGATGGCGGAATATAAAGGTCGATCCGCTTCAGTATTGGATATAAAATCTGCGGTTGAATTGTTTAATGGACGCCCAGGTGTCAGGGCAAAAATCGCATCTGAAAATGCAGATAGCATTATATTTTCAGCGATGGAGCTGAATGCTCGATTAGCCGATAGTTTGGAATTTCATAGGTTGATAAATAGCTGAGTTGGATGCGCGAAAAAATCTCACATCCGATTTTCACTGACACACCGCACTGGGGCTGCGTCGCAGCCCAGCGGGAGCAAGCTCCCTCGCCGCCACCAGCAGCCCAATCATCGTCAACATGAAAGTGCTGACAAACCACGGATATCCATTCGGCGCGATCATTGTGGGAGCGAGCCTGCTCGCGATGGCCATTTCACGGACACCGAGCTGTAACTTCTTACAGTTTCGGTCCGGCGAAAAAAGGCCCAGTCTGTCCTCAATCAAAGCGAAGGACCGTTAACGTCATGAACCCTCATGCCGCGACACCCACGCTATCGGTCATCGACCCGCGTACCCTGGCAGTGCGCAGCGTCGGTTATTGCCGCCACCCGGACAGCCCGTTGATTGATCCACGCATCACCCGGCAACGCTTCGACACGGCAGGGCGTTTGGCCGAGTCCTGGGACCCGCGATTGTGGGTCACTTCGAAGCCGAACCTGACCACGGTCTACGGCTTGAGTGGTCAGCCGCTGCTGACAGACAGCGTCGATGGCGGATGGCAACTGAGTTTGCCAGATCACGCGGGTTCGCCCTGTTCATTCTGGGGTGCGCGCGGGAGCCAGCGCCACACCGAGTTCGACAAACAACAGCGGCCGTTCACCGTCACCGAACAGGCTTTGGGAGAGCTGCCATGCGTAGTGGAGCGCTTGACCTATGGAGATTCCAGTCCTGCTTTCGCCGAGCACAACCAGTGCGGGCAGTTGATCCGTCATGACGATCCGGCCGGCAGTCAGATCTATCCCGAGTATGGAATGGCCGCTGCGGTGTTGCGCGAAGAGCGGCGCTTTCTCGCCGAGCTTGAAATTCCTGATTGGCCTCTCGAGCCTGATGCCCGGGACGAGCTTCTGGAACCCCAATCGTTCATCACCTGCCACACCTTCAATCCCACGGACGAGCTACGGCATCAGACCGACGCCATGGGCAATCTCCGCACTTTCGGTTACAACCTCGCGGGCAAACCGGATGAGGTCTGGTTGCAAATGGCTGACTCTGGAAAACCGTCGCAACGCTTGGTCAGCGACATCCGTTACAACGCCCAGGATCAGGTCGAACGGGAAACCGCCGGCAATGGTGTGCTGAACCACGTCGAGTACGCGGCCGATGACGGCCGGTTGATCCGGCTGACGGCGGCGTTGGGGAACCAGCAGCCCTTGCAAGATCTGAACTATGTCTACGACCCTGTGGGTAACATCGTTGAACTGCAAGACCTGTCCCAACCAGTGACCCATTTCAACAACCAGCGTATCGACCCTATCAACCGCTACCGCTACGACAGCCTGTACCAACTGGTCGAAGCCCGGGGGTGGGAAGTCAGCACGCCGAGCCACGGCCCGACGCTGCCGGCGCTGTTGCCCACACCGCTGGACCCCAACCAGCGGCGCAATTACACCCAACGCTTCGAATACGACCGGGGCGGCAACCTGATCACCCGTCAGCACAGCGGCACACCGGGTTTCTCGATGTTCACCTCGGCGCTGAGTAACCGCAGTCTGGCGCAACGTGGCGATGGTTCGCTGCCGGGAGAGGGTGATTTTGCATTGGGTTTCGATGCCTGCGGAAACCAATTGGAGCTGCAACGCGGACTGGCCATGGTCTGGGGCATCCGCAATCAGCTGGACCGGGTGACCTTGGTCAAGCGAGAAAGCGAACCTGACGACTACGAGTGTTATGTCTACGACCGTCCTGGCCATCGCTTGCGCAAAGTGCATTTCAGTCAAACCAGTCACCGGACCCTTCGTGCTGAAGTCCGTTACCTGCCCGGCCTTGAAATCCATCACGAGACCAGCGGCGAAGAGCGACATGTCATCAGCGTCGAAGCGGGCCGTAGCAACGTACGGGCACTGCATTGGCCCGAAGGTGGTCATGATGGCCAACTGCGCTACAGCCTCAGCGATCATCTGGGTTCCGGTACTTTGGAACTGGACGACGAGGCGGGCGTGCTGACCCGGGAACACTATTACCCCTTTGGTGGCACGGCGTGCTGGGCGGGGAAAAGTGCGCTGGTGGCGAAGTACAAGACTATTCGGTACTCGGGAAAAGAACTGGATGTGACGGGGCTTTATTACTACGGGTATCGCTATTACGCACCGTGGTTGCAGCGGTGGTTAAGCTCGGATCCGGCTGGGGACGTCGCGGGATCAAATCGATATCAGATGGTAAAAAATAACCCTGTAGTCTTTTATGATAGCGAGGGATTAATCAATGAATCTATTGTTAATAGATGGGAGCTGGATTATCAGGATTTTGTAGAGAAGAGATTGGAAGCACGGCTGAATGTTACAGGTGAGGATGGTGCTCGCTATGAATTTGTTTCGTCTGCTTTAAAGCATGATCTTAGTTCCATTGAGAGCGGGAGGGCCAACTCAAAAATTTCCAATGACGAGTTTTATAATCTCTATACCAAGGATGAGTGGAACTTTATTCGTAATAAGCGGCCCTCCAAGGCGAAAGAGTACTATGCGGCCGATGTGGTTAAGTATCAGTACTCAGCAGTGTCGAAGCATAATGGATTTTTTGGTCATCTGCCTTCTGTTATCAGGCGTGCTGCTGTAACGAATGAAAACACTATAAAGCTTACGGAAAATTTGAAGAATGGGTCGAAGGAGATGATGGATGTATTTCTTGATAAAACTGAAAATGGTAAATCTACGAAAAGAATTGTTGATGTATTTGGAATGACTCCTTGGAAAGTTGAGCGAATTGACCAGCCTGCGATTGTCATTCTAGGCAAAGCATATCCATCACAACCCGATTTTTTAGTACATGTGAAACCTGCTGCCGGGTTACGCCGGTCAAGTGTTTGGCTGGAGCTTGAGAGCTTTAGAGCTTCGAAAAGTGAAGCCAGATCTCTAAATAGTAGTGGAGTGAGACGGCGTAGCTCACTTTAGGCGTGGGCTGATTTGCCAGTCATTCTCCAGCCAAGAGTCATTGCTGTCTCCTCGGTAAAACGCTGATTTCCCTTTATGAAAACTTCCTTCCAAAAGCCAATGATGAACTGTGGCGAGGGGGCTTGTTGGACTGCCGCCCCGCCCCGTTGGGTCGCGAAGCGGCCCTAAAACCATTCAATGAAGTACGTCACCTGTTACTTCTTAGAGTTTCGGTTCGGCGAAAAAAGACCCAGTCTGTCCTCAGTCAAAGCGAAGGACCGTCAATACCGTGAACCCTCACCTCCACACCGCGACACCGATGCTATCGGTCATCGACCCGCGCGCCCTGGCAGTGCGCAGCGTCGGTTATTGCCGTCACCCGGACAGCCCGTTGATTGATCCGCGCATTACCCGACAACGCTTCGACGCGGCAGGGCGTTTGGCCGAGTCCTGGGACCCGCGGTTGTGGGGCACCTCGAAGCCGAACCTGACCACGGTCTACGGCTTGAGTGGTCAGCCGTTGCTGACAGACAGCGTCGATGGCGGATGGCAGTTGAGCTTGCTCGATCAGGCGGGTTCGCCCTGTTCGTTCTGGGATGCGCGCGGTAGTCAGCGGCACATTGAATATGACCCTCAGCGGCGTCCTCTCGCGGTGGTGGAGCAGGCGGTAGGAGAGACTGCGCGCGTGGTCGAGCGCTTGACCTACGGAGATTCCGGTCCTGGTTTGGCCGAGCACAACCAGTGCGGGCAGTTGATCCGGCATGACGATCCGGCCGGTGTTCAAACCTTCCCCGCCTATGGGCTTGGCGGCGCCGTGTTGGTGGAAGATCGACGCTTTCTCGCTGATCTGGACACACCTGATTGGCCCTTGGACATCGAAGAACGCGAGACATGGCTGGAAGCTCAATCGTTCATCACCCGCCACACCTTCAATCCCGGTGGTGAGCTTCAGCGACAAATCGATGCGATGGGTAACGTTCGCACCTTTGGCTTCAACGTGGCCGGCAAATTGAGTGGGGCCTGGTTGCAAATGGCTGACTCTGGAAAACCGCCGAATCGCCTGGTCAGCGCCATCCGCTACAACGCCCAGGATCAGGTCGAAAGCGAAACCGCCGGCAATGGTGTGTTGACCCACGCCGAGTACGCGGCCGATGACGGCCGGTTGAACCGGCTGACGGCGGCGGTCGGCAACCAGCCCCCCTTGCAGGACCTGAACTACCTCTACGACGCGGCGGGCAACATCGTCGAGCTGCAAGACCTGGCCCAACCGGTGACCCATTTCAACAACCAGCGCATCGACCCGATCAACCGCTATCGCTACGACAGCCTGTATCAACTGGTCGAAGCCCGAGGCTGGGAGGTCAGCCAGCCGAGCCATGGCCCGGCCCTGCCAGTACTGCTGCCTACGCCGCTGGACCCCAACCAGCGGCGTAATTACACGCAACGCTTCGAGTACGACCGAGGCGGGAATTTGATCACTCGCCAGCACAGTGATACGCCGAGGTTTTCGATGTTCACCTCGGCGCTGAGTGATCGAAGCCTCGCGCAACGCGGCGACGGTTCCCTGCCGGGAGAGGGTGATATTGCATTGGGTTTCGATGCCTGTGGCAATCAACGGGAGCTGCAGCGCGGCCAAGCCATGGACTGGGATATCCGTAATCAGTTGAGCCGCGTCACGCTGGTCCAACGCGAAACCGAGCCCGACGACTACGAAAGCTACCGCTACGACCGCCCTGGCCATCGCTTGCGCAAAGTGGGATTCACCCAAAGCAGCGGTCGCACCCTGCGCACCGAGGTCCGTTACCTCCCCAATCTGGAAATCCATCGCCAGGCCGATGGTGAAGAACATCACGTCATCAGTGTCGAAGCCGGGCGCAGCAATGTGCGGGCATTGCATTGGCCCGCGGGTGCTCACGACGATCAACTGCGCTACGGCCTCAGCGATCACCTCGGCTCCAGCACCCTGGAACTTGACCATGAGGCAGGCGTGCTGACCCGGGAACACTATTACCCCTTTGGCGGCACGGCGTGCTGGGCGGGGAAAAGTGCGTTGGTGGCGCAGTACAAAACCATTCGGTATTCAGGTAAGGAGCGGGATGCGACCGGGCTTTACTACTACGGGTATCGCTATTATGCGCCGTGGTTACAACGCTGGATAAGTGCGGATCCCGCAGGGCCAGTAAATGGTCTGAATTTATATGGGTTTGTCTCCAATGGTGCAATATCAAGAAAAGATATTGATGGGCGAGTCTATGAAGGGAAGGATGATGAAGTCGAACACCGAGTTAAGTCGTTAGGCTACAACATGAGCGACCGCGGAATTTCCGGATTTTCGGAAGAGGAGCGAACAACCGTTATTGACGCGCTTTCGATAACCGAAAAGATATTTGGTAATGCTTTTGGGATGGCGCAAAAAGCGCCAGCTATTGCCAAGCAGGTCGTTACAAAAATGACAGGTGACGATGGCATTCATTTCGATCGTGTCGTTAGCGCATGGGGAAAAATTGCTGAATTGGCTAAGTTTTATCAGACTTCGGCAGGGCTGGATAAGCTCGTTAGGGTCGATAATCCATTCAATTCAAATGTTTTTGGCTTGGTTGTGAGTGGCGACACTCATGGACGCATTTTTGTTCAGGGGAACAAACTCAAAAAAGATGCTGTGTTTGGTTTTTTCTTGGCTCATGAAATTAGTCATATTGGTGCTGTGTCTGGATTTTCTGTTGAGGGCCCTTTAACTAAAGATTATCTATATTTAACGAAGGACCATAAGCAGCAAGCCAGTTCCGCGAATGAAATCGCACTGGGAAAATTAAGTGCGGATAGTTTTAAGTCATGGCCAAAAGAGACAGAACTTAATTTTGTGAGGAGGGTCATTGAGTTGGCGGGAGGAAAGCATGAGTTGGTCGGGGCGGTGGCGGTATTCAATAGCCAACCAAAGGTACGCTCTGAGATGCTTTCGAATACCGCCGATGTGGTTGCACGTTCGGCCTACGTGTTGAACGATGTTTTCAGGCAGGCCATGGCTAAACGTAAAGCAAACACGCCCATCGGCTCGTAAGTGGGGGCGCTGGTAAACCCGCCACCCACTCATGGTCGTCGGCGTACCATACCCAAAATATCGATAGATAGGTCCGTTGCGATTTTTTGATTTTTGCTTAACGCTTGTTCAACCCCCGAGCCAACCGATCCCCACCCAACTGAATCACCGCCACCAACGCCACCAGTAACACAATCACCGTCAACATGATCTGGCTATCAAACCGCTGATACCCATACCGATAGGCAATATCCCCCAACCCGCCCGCGCCAATCGCCCCGGCCATGGCCGAGGAGTTGATCATCGTCACCAGCGTAATCGTGAACCCGCCGACAATCCCCGGCAGCGCCTCAGGCAGCAACACATGCCAGACGATGTGCCAGCGCCGGCAGCCCATGGCTTGCGCCGCTTCGATCAACCCATGATCGACCTCACGCAAACTGACTTCGGCAATGCGCGCAAAGAACGGCGTGGCTGCGATGGTCAACGGCACCACGGCCGCCCAGACGCCATAAGTGGTGCCGACGATGAGCCGGGTGAATGGAATCAACGCCACCATCAAAATCAGGAATGGAACCGAGCGAAACAGGTTCACGAACGCACCCAACACGCGGTTCAGCGCCGGTGCTTCGTAGATGCCACCCTTGGAGCTGGTGACCAGGATCACCGCCAGCGGAATGCCCGCCAACAGCGCGATGAGCGACGACACGCCGACCATCAGGAACGTGTCGATAAAGCCCTGCAGCAAGCGATCAAACCACATAACCCAGCACCTCCACCTGTTGCGCCCAATGGTTGGCGCGTTGACGCAATTCTTCGGCACCGAGGGGTGAGCCCGTCACCGCCAGCAGCAGTTGCCCAAGTGCATGGCCCTGGATCCGTTCCACGCGGCCTTGCAGCAATCGCACGCGGCCACCGAGGGCACTGAAGAGTGCCGCCAGGTCCGGCTCGTCGCGTTGGTTGCCGGTGAACTGCAAGCGCAGGACCACGGCTGCATCCGGGGCGTTCGATTGCGGCTGCAGACGGCTTTGCAGCTCCTCCGGCAATGCGTGTTGCAAGGGCGCCAGCAGTGTCTTGCTGACCTCATGCTGTGGATTGCCGAAGACTTCCCACACCGGCCCTTGCTCGACGATGCGCCCGTGTTCGAGGACGACTACGCGATCACAGATCTCGCGGATCACCGCCATCTCGTGGGTGATCAGCACAATGGTCAGGCCCAGGCGTTGATTGATCTCGCGCAGCAGGCCGAGGATCGATTGTGTGGTCTCCGGGTCCAGTGCTGAGGTGGCTTCGTCGCACAGCAGGATTTGCGGGTCATGCACCAGCGCCCGGGCAATGCCCACGCGCTGTTTCTGCCCGCCGGACAACTGCGCCGGGTAAGCCTTGTGTTTGGCCTGCAAACCGACCAGTTCCAGCAGCTCACGGACTTTCTGATCGCGTTGTTCCTTGGGCACGCCGGCGACTTTCAGCGGCAGCTCGACGTTCTGCCAAACGGTCTTGGCCGACATCAGGTTGAAGTGCTGGAAGATCATGCCGATGCGCCGACGCAGCGCCACCAGGCGGTCTTCGTCGAATTCGCCGATGTCGACCTGATCGATCAGTACCCGACCGCTGCTTGGTTGCTCCAGGCGGTTGATGGTGCGAATCAGCGACGACTTGCCGGCGCCGCTGCGGCCGATGATGCCGAACACCTCGCCGCGCTGGATCGCCAGGTCGATGCCGTGCAACGCGGCCACCGGGCCTTGCTGGCCGTTGTAGGTTTTGCCCAGACCGATGAAGCGCACATGAGCATGGTTGAGTTCGGGATGCAGCTCGGTGCGCTCGGCGCTGTGCGGCTCTGGAGTCTCCAGTCGCCGTTGGATGGCGGCGGTCATGCTCAGCTTTCCCAACCGGCTTGGTAGAGCTTGCCGTGAGCCTTATCCAGTGCGGCGCGCACCGCGGGTGAGTGCTGGTAGATGTCGACGAACTTGATCAGGCGCGGGTCGGTTTTGCTCTTCGGCTGGATCACGAATTGAATCACGTACTCCTTGTGATCGAGGCCGTCGAATAGCAACGCAGAGCCCGCATCGAAGGTTTTCGACAAGCGAATGTAGGCCGGGTAGCCCTGCACCAGATCGGCATCGTCATAGGCGCGTACCAGTTGCACGGCTTCGACCTGGAGGATCTTGATGTTCTTCGGGTTGGCGATGATGTCTTCTTCGGTGGCCTTGTAGCCGACGCCGGGCTTGAGGGTGATCAGGCCGGCCTTGGCCAGCAGTTGCAAGCCTCGACCGCTGTTGATCGGGTCGTTGGCGATGGCCACGCTGGCGCCTTGCGGCAGTTCGTCGAAGCTTTTGTATTTCTTCGAATAGAGGCCAACGTTGTTGATGATCCCCGGCGCGAACGGCACCAGGTCGAAACCCGAGGCGGCCTTGGCGTTTTCCAGGAACGGGATGTGCTGGAAGTAGTTCACGTCGATGTCGCCGGCGGCGAGGCTGACGTTCGGCGCGATCCAGTCGGTGAACTCCACCAGCTCGACTTTCAGGCCTTGTCTGGAAGCCTCTTCGACGGCGGCTTCAAGGGGAATGGCGAACGCAGCGGTGGTGCCGATTTTCAGCGGCGCGTCGGCGGCGAAAACCGCAGAGCTGAACAGGCCGAGGGCCAGGGCCAGTGCTTTGACTGGGTGGGAGAGGGAGTGCTTTTTCATGATGAGTAATCCAGTCAGTGCATAAGGTTTGTGTTGTTTGGTCGGGCCTCATCGCTGGCAAGCCAGCTCCTACAGGGGATCGCGAACCCTTGTAGGAGCTGGCTTGCCAGCGATGCTCTTAGCGTCGGTAAGTTGAGCCGGTATGTTGCTCAGGCAGATGCGCCTCCTGCTGAAACAGCTTTTCGCGCAAGGTCCCATCGTCATAAGCGGTCTTGTACGACCCCCGTCGCTGCAACTCGGGAATCACCAGTTCGATGAAATCCTCATAGCTTTCCGGGGTGACGACGCGGGTCAGGTTGAAGCCATCCAGCCCGGTTTCGACGATCCACGACTCCAGTTCATCCGCCACTTGCTGCGGTGAACCGACCACGGTGATGTAGCGGCCACCGAGGGCGTGTTGCTCCAGCAATTTGCGGCGGGTCCAGTCGTTGTTTTGCAGGTGTTTGGTGGCGGACTGGATCGCGTTGCTCTTCACGTACTGGATCGGCTCGTCGATTTCATATTGGGAAAAATCGATCCCGGTGGATGCCGAAAAGTGCGCCACGCCGGCCTCGGCACTGGCGTAGCTCAGGTATTCGGCATGCTTGGCCCAGGCCAGCGCTTCGGTGGCGCCGACGATCACGTTCAGGCCCATGAACACCTTGATGTCCTCGGGATTGCGCCCGGCTTCGACGGCACTGGCACGGACCTTGTCCACCTGGGCCTTGGTCGATGCCTTGGTCTGGCCGCTGATGAACACGCACTCGGCATGCCGCCCGGCGAACAGCAAGCCGCGATCCGAACTGCCGGCCTGGAACAGCACCGGCGTGCGTTGTGGCGAGGGTTCGCAGAGGTGATAACCCTCGACCTGATAGAACTCGCCCTTGTGCTCGACCTTGTGCACCTTCTCAGGCTGCGCATAGATCCGCTGCTGTGGATCGTTCAGTACCGCGCCGTTTTCCCAGCTGCCTTCCAGCAGTTTGTAGAGCACCTCCAGGTACTCGTCGGCCTGGTCATAACGACGGTCATGCTCGACCTGTTCGCTCAGGCCCATGGCCTTGGCGGCGCTGTCGAGATAGCCGGTGACGATGTTCCAGCCGACTCGGCCACGGCTGAGGTGATCCAGCGTCGACAGGCGTCGGGCGAACAGGTACGGCGCTTCGTAGGTGAGGTTGGCGGTCAGGCCGAAACCGAGGCTTTTCGTCACCGCGGCCATGGCCGACACCAGCAACAGCGGGTCGTTGACCGGCAGCTGGATCGACTCTTTTAGCGGCACGTCCACCGAGTTCTGGTAGACGTCGTAGACCCCGACGATGTCGGCGATGAACAGGCCGTCGAACAGCCCGCGCTCGAGCAATTGCGCCAGTTCGGTCCAGTATTCGATCCTGTTGTAACGGGTGGATGTGTCGCGCGGGTGCGTCCACAAACCGTGGTTGATGTGCCCGATGCAGTTCATGTTGAAGGCATTGAGCAGGATCTTCTTTTTAGCCATTCAGATGGTCCCCCGCAGTGGCGGGTTTTCATCGTTGAGGTAGTAGTTGCCCACGGCGTGGTACTTCCAGCGCACCGGATCGTGCAGGGTGTGCACCCGGGCGTTGCGCCAGTGGCGGTCGAGACCGTGTTCGATCAAGGTCGCCTGACTGCCGGCCAGTTCGAACAGCGTGCTGCCGGCGGCCAGGGAGATTTCGGTACTGAGGGCACGGGCTTCGGCGACGGCAATCGATGCGGCTGCGACGGTCTCGGCCTGGGTGTCGGCCTGGGTTTTGTCGAGGTATTCGCCGGCACGCTCCAGCAGTGCCTCGGCGGCGTGCAGGCGAGTGCTCAGGTGGCCGAAGCTCTTGAGGGTCAGTGGGTCGTCCGTGGCTTTTTCGTGGGTGGCGTCGATCCATGGCCGGGTTTTGCTGCGCACGAAGTGCAGCGCGTCCTCATACGCAGCGCGGGCGATGCCGGTGTCGATGGCGGCATGGAGAATCTGCGCCAGCGGGCCGACCGGGGTCGGGCGCTCGAAGGCGCTTTGAAAGGGGATGACGTCTTCGGCCGCGACGTAGACATCTTCGAACACCACCGAACCGCTGCCGGTGGTGCGCTGGCCGAAGCCGCTCCAGTCGTCAATTACGGTGAGGCCCTTGCTGTTGCGCGGGACGAACGCCAGTTGCTGCACGCCGTTTTCATCCACCACCGAGGTGGGAATGCGCTGGGCGTAAATCGCACCGGTGGCGTAGAACTTGCGGCCATTGATGCGATAGCCGCTGCCGTCGCGGGTCAGGCTGGTGATGCGATCGTGGGCGGTTTTGGTGCCGAGTTCGGCGAGGGCATTGCCGAAGCGCTGGCCGGTCAGCACTTCGGCATAAAGACGATTTTTCTGCTCATGGCTGCCGTTCACGCGCAGCACTTCGAGGGCATAAAAATGGTTCTGCGGAATTTGCCCCAGCGAGCCGTCGGCCTGGGCGATCAGGGCGATGACCTTGGCCAGGGTGACGTTGGAAACACCGGCGCCGCCATATTCCTTGGGCACGCTGATGCCCCACAGGCCCGAGCGGGAAAACACCTCCAGTTCCGGGTGTGGAAGACGGCGTTCACGGTCGCGTGTGGCGCTGTCACGTTTGAAATCTTCGGCCAGATCGCTGGCGACAATCAGGGCTTGCTCATCGCTGGTGATGACCGCGACGTGTTGAGAAATGCTCATGTGCTTCTCCAGATGTCTGGTCGTTAAATCCAGGAATGACGATTAGGCAGCGTGCCGTTGAGGCGATAGGCGCCGATGGCGTGATACTTCCAGCGCACCGGATCGTGCAGCGTGTGCACCCGGGCATTGCGCCAGTGGCGGTCGAGGTTGAATTCGGCGAGGGTGGCGCGGCTGCCGGCCAGTTCGAACAGCTTTTCGCTGGCCTGCAACGAAATCTCGTTGGTCAGCACTTTGGCTTCGGCCACGGCAATCGAGGCGCGGGCGGCGGACTCGGCGGTGAGCGGTGCGGCGCTGACTTCATCGAGCACCTGCCCGGCCTTGCGCAGCAGCGCTTCGGCGGCGTGCAGTTCGATTTTCAGCTTGCCGATATCGGCGATCACGTACAGGTCATCGCTGGCCCGCTCGACCTTGGCGTCGATCCACGGCCGGGCGCGGGTTTTCACGAAGTCGATGGCGTCGTCGATGGCGCCCCGGGCGATACCGGCGTCGATGGCCGCCTGGATCAGTTGGGAGACGGCGCCCTGGATGTTCGGCGTGTCGTTGATCCGCCAGTTATCCACCACCAGTTCGGGATCGACCTGCACGTTGTTGAGCAAAATCGTGCCGCTGGCGGTGGTGCGCTGACCAAAGCCGGACCAGTCATCGACGATGCGCAGTCCCGGCGTGCCGCGACGGATGAACGCCAGCACTTGTTTGCCGTCGTCGTTCAATGCCTTGACCGCAACCCAATGGGCGAACAGTGCACCGGTGGAGTAGAACTTCTGGCCGTTGAGAACACCGTCGGCGGTGAGGCGTGCCTTCAGTTCCAGAGTGTTTTTGGTGCCGCGTTCCGGCCCGGCATTGCCGATGCGCCAGCCATCCAGGACGCTTTTGAACAGTTGCCTTTTCTGCGCTTCGGTGGCGCTCCCGAGGATCAGGTTAAGAATGCCGAACTGGTTTTGCGGGATCTGCCCAAGCGCCGGGTCGGCGGCGGAAATGATCGCGAAGACCTCGGCCAGAGTGACGAATGAAACCTGCGGGCCACCGTACTCGCGGGGGATGGAAATGCTGCCCAGGCCGCTGCGGGTGAACAGTTCGATTTCAGACCATGGGAGCTTGCGCAACTGGTCGCGTTTGGCCGCTTGCAGGCGTGCGACGTGCGCCAGTTCGTGGGCTGCCTTGATGGCTTGGGCGTCATTGCGCAAGATTTGTGCGGGCAACAACAACGGGGCGATGTCCAGGTCACTCTGGACGATTGCATCTGCCAGACTGGACATCAGTGCCACTCCTTGGCTGCTCGCAATGCCCTGGCGATCTGCACTGGGGTGATTGTGTTCCGGACCATACCTACCTCACATCTCATGGAAGCGCCGCTTGTGGCCGCGCATGAAAACAAGAATGTCCGGTGGTCCGGTGTATATACCCTAAACGTGTATAAATATTTTATGAACTAACTTTTAGGAATATAGATAGAAGGGTGGCAATGCCGCTGTCGCCAAGATCGCAGCCTTCGGCAGCTCCTACAGGGGTTTATGCCTTAACCCTGTAGGAGCTGCCGAAGGCTGCGATCTTTTGAATTTTTACCGTAACGACATCATCGTCTGTGAGTCTCGGCAGCCTTGAGGTGCTGTTTCTTCGGGACTCTCAGATAAGGATTGGAGCAACCGATCTTCAGCGTGCGGGCCGGTGCCCAGCGGGAGTTGTTGCCCACCCTGTCGAGAATGCAGTACGTCACTTCCAGCCGCAGATCTTCACCGGCTTCGAGGATGATGGCCGGTGGTATCCAGACCTGGATCGGCTGGCCTATATCGGCGGACTTGAGCGGTGGCAGATCCATGCGCACATCGCCCCAGCGCAGGGTGATCTCGTCGTCGACGGCCATGTTCAGGTACGGCTCGATGGTCAAGGGAACACCGCGTTTGACCTGGCTCGGATTCACCCCCTGACGGCGAATCGCCTCGGGAATGCTCACCGGTGCCAGGCACTGGTTTTCATCGCCGCAAAGCGCCGAGGGTTGGCCGCCAGGACAGTCGAGTTTGATCTGCACGTTTTGACTGGCCGATACCGCCGGGCCCCGGCCAATCTGCATGACCCGGTAGTGAATGCGCGAGGTACCGTTGGCGACAAAACTCTCAGGCACCCGCAACTGCACCGGTCGGCCGACATCGCTGGCCGTCAGCACGCGGGAAGCCACGTAGCAGTTGTCCCAGAACAGTTCGACCAGGTCTCCTGCGTCCATGGCGGGGTAGGGTGCCACATCGATCAGCAGGTGCGCTGCGCAGGTGACGTTGATGCCGGCCTTGTTCGATTGCGCCAGGGTCGGGGCTGCAAGCCCGGATTTGTTCGAGGTGCTATTCATGAAGTCTCCTTGAAGTCTTGCAACGAAGTCCGTTTCTGGAATATCAAAAACCAATAATCGAACAGCTAAACCATTAATTACTTTGAGCGGGAATAATGAGTTTAATGTGATGAGTGTCGCTGGCTGGAGACTAGATAAGAGTCAGGGGGATCCGCTGTCAATAAGATTTGTTAGTTATGGTGGTTGTGTGGAGCTATTCAGAAAGTTCCTACGGTTCCAAGTAATTAAACCGTGCCTGTGCGTCGAAGTTTTCTGCTGAAAGTGGGTGAATACGGGCGGATTGGTGCAAGTCGTGGGCGCCGTCCTACGGCGGAGGATCTGGTTGAATTGGCATTGCTTAATGATCGTGAAGCATATATTTGTGCCGTGCACGCGTACAGGATATGCATGTTTAATGGGTGAGTTTTGTTTGGTATTAATGAAAGGTCTTTCGAAGGGGTGTCACTTCCATCCATGGAAGTTTACCGTTGTTGCGCTGGGCTGTTAGTTATGAGCGTTATTCAGGAACTTGCTCAGGAACTGCCGGGTTCGTTCTTCTTTCGGGTTGGCAAACAACGCCTTCGCTTCGCCTTGTTCGACGATTACGCCCTTGTCGAAAAACACCACACGGTTGGCCACGTCCCGGGCAAAACCCATTTCGTGGGTGACGATCACCATGGTGCGTTTTTCTTCAGCCAGGCCGCGGATGGTCGCCAATACCTCGCCCACCAGTTCCGGGTCGAGGGCCGAGGTCGGCTCATCGAACAGGATCACTTCGGGCTCCATCGCCAGCGCCCGTGCAATTGCCACGCGCTGTTGCTGGCCACCGGAGAGGCGACGCGGGTAAGCGTCCTCCTTGCCCGCCAGACCGACCTTGGCCAAGAGTTTTTTACCCAGGGCTACGGCGTCGGCGTGCGGGGTCTTCTTGACCACGATCGGGCCTTCGATGACGTTTTCCAGGGCGGTGCGATGGGGGAACAGGTTGAAGTTCTGGAACACGAAGCCCACGTGCTGGCGCAAACGTCGCACCAGGCTCTGCTGCTGGTTCAGGGGACGGCTGGTATCGATCTCGATATCGCCGACCTTGATCCGGCCGCTGGTGGGTTCTTCCAGGAAATTCAGGCAGCGCAGGAAGGTGGTCTTGCCCGAACCGCTAGGGCCGATGATCGCGACCACCTCGCCTTCCTTGACCTCAAGATCGATGCCATTGAGCACGACTTGACCCTTGAACTGCTTTGTCAGTTTTTCCACGACAATCATTGGGTCAGGACTCCTGGTCGTGCCGATTGACCCGCGCTTCCAACTGGTTCTGCAGGTGCGACAGCACCGTGGCCAGGACCCAGTAGATCAGTGCGGCGGCAAGATACATGGTGAAGATTTCGAAAGTACGGGCTGTGATCAGTTGCGCCTGTCGGAACAGCTCCGGCACCTGGATGGTAGCGGCCAACGCCGTGTCCTTGACCAGCGAGATGAAGCTGTTGCCCAGTGGCGGCAATGCGGTGCGCATGGCCTGCGGCAGGATGGCCCGGCGCAGGGTTTGCGCGCGGGTCATGCCGATACTGGCAGCGGCTTCCCACTGGCCGCGCTCGATGGAGCTGATCGCGGCACGCAGGATTTCGCAAGCGTAGGCGGCCATGTTCAGCGAGAAGCCGATCAGGGCCGCCGGCAGCGGATCAAGTTCCAGACCCAATTGCGGCAAGCCGTAATAGATCACGAACAGTTGCACCAGCAACGGCGTGCCGCGAAAGAACGACACGTAGATGCGGGCGATCCAGCTCACCAGCTTGAAGCGCGACAGGCGCATCAGCGCCAGGCCGAACCCCATCACCAGGCCGAAGAACATCCCGCCCAGGCTGAGGATGACCGTGTAGTACGCGCCCTTGAGCAGGAAGGGCGCGGAGTCCAGTGCGAGTTGGAAAGCTTCTTCCATTATTGAGTGACGTCAGCGTTGAAGTATTTTTCCGAGAGCTTTTTCAGGGTGCCATCGGCGCGCAGCTTGTCGATCGCCTTGTTCACTGCGGCCAGCAGTTCAGGCTCGCCTTTACGCAGGGCAATGCCGGCTTCCTGACGGGAGAATGCGTCACCGGCGGCGGTGGTGTCTTTGGCCTTCTTGGCGTATTCCAGTGCAGCCAGACGGTCGATCAGAATGGCGTCGATACGGCCGACACGCAGGTCCTGGAACTTGGTCGGATCATCTTCGTAAGTGCGGATGTCAGCGGTCGGCACGTTGGTTTTCACCCACTCTTCGTAGTTGGTGCCCAGGCCTACGCCGACTTTCTTGCCACCCAGGTCGGCAGCGGTCTTGATGTTCAGCTCGGGGGCCTTCTTGGTCAGCACCAGTGCCTGGATACCGGAAACGGTGTACGGCTCGGAGAAGTCATACTTCTTCTTGCGCTCTTCGGAGATGGTCACCTGGTTGATCACTGCGTCCAGGCGCTTGGATTCCAGGGCTGCGAGGATGCCGTCCCATTTGGTCGGTTGCAGTTTGACCTTGACGCCCAGCTCTTTGGCCAGGGCTTCGGAGAACTCGACTTCGAAGCCGGTCAGTTTGCCGTCGGCATCGACGAAACTGAACGGTGGGTAAGTGCCTTCCAGGCCAACGTTGATCACGCCGGCGTCTTTGATTTTTTGCAGTTGCTCACCGGCAACGGCTTGGCCAATCAGGCCGGCGCTCAGTGCCAGGCCCAGCGAGCCCACCAGCAGATTGCGACGTAGTGCGGAAAAATTCATGACAAGCCCCTGTGTTTTCTTATGGAAGACGCTTTAGGAAAGTTGGCAAATTCGGGATTCGGACGACTGCGATATCCTGCCCTAATGCAGCTTATGCGTCTCGCTGCAAATTCGCCTGCGGCGTGAATATAAGACGCCGCCGTTAGATAGGAAAATAATAAATATTCTTTTTGTTATGCGTTAAATGAATATGTGGCGGTTGTGAGAAAAGATCGCAGCCTTCGGCAGCTCCTACATGGATTGGCATGCACCTGTAGGAGCTGCCGGAGGCTGCGATCTCTTGATCTTCTGAATCGCCTACAGAAAATCCCTATAGGCAAACAACGCCGGCGCCCCGCCAGTGTGCAGGAAGATAATCGGACCCTCGTCGAAACGCTGACGCCCGATCCCGTCCAGCAAGCCTGCCATGGCCTTGCCAGTGTAGACCGGGTCCAGCAGCAAGCCTTCCTGACTCGCCAGCAGCTTCACCGCCGCCAGTGTTCCGGCATTCGGCTCGCCATAACGCGGGGCGAAGTATTCGTCCCACAACTCGACCTTGAAAGCATCCGGCAAGCTCACACCCAGCAGCTCGGCAGTGCGCTCGGCCAGGCCTTGAACCTTTGGCCGCTGGTCTTCATCGCTGCGCGAGACCGTCACGCCGATCACTGGCAGATCCGGCAGTGCTTCACTCAAGGCCAGTGCCAGACCGCTGTGGGTACCGGCACTGCCCGAGGCCAGGACCACGGCGGCGAACGTCAGGCCGGTGTCCTTGATCTGTTCGGCCAGTTCCAGCCCGGCACGTACATAACCGAGTGCGCCCAGCGCGTTGGAGCCTCCGATCGGCACCAGGTACGGCTTCTTGCCATTGCTGCGCAGTCGGCCGGCCAGGGCTTGCAGTTGTTCGTCGGCGTTGTCGAGGTTTTCCACCAGTTCGACCTTGGCATCGAACAGGTCGAGCAGCAGGCGGTTGCCGTTGCCGGTGTAATTGTTGTCATCGGTGTCGAGGGGGTTTTCCAGAAGGGCTACGCAGCCCAGACCCAGTTTCGCCGCAATGGCGGCCGTCTGGCGCACGTGGTTCGATTGCAGCGCGCCGGCGGTGATCAAGGTGTCGGCGCCCTGGGCCAGTGCATCGGCGGCCAGGTATTCGAGTTTGCGCAGCTTGTTGCCGCCCATTGCCAGTGGCGTCAGGTCATCGCGTTTGACGTACAGGTCGCGACCCAGCCAGGTCGACAGGCGTTCGAGTTTTTCCAGGGCGGTGGGTTGACCGAGCAGGTCGAGGCGGTTAAAGCGGGCGAGCTGTTGTTTGATCATGGGTCCGTACTGGCCGTGGAAGATCTCAGGACTATAGGCACGCGAAAAAGGCTGGGCAACCGTCAATTGCTTATAGCCAATCGTAATGAGCACAGCATTATTGGTTCTTAATTTGCCCCGCTGCCCTTGCCGTAAAGTAATCGCCGTCAGTGCGGCCAGACAGTCCGGTCGCCCGTGAGGAGTTTTTACCGTGAGTGAGCGTTCCAGCCATTGGCAATTGCAGACCATCGTCAGCCAGCTGCGCACCGCGCGTGAGCAGTGGCGAGCGCAAAATGGCCGGGCCAGTACCGAGCAGGGCGGTCGCGAGTTGCCCTCCCGGGCGGCCATGGCAGAGATTCTCGAAGCCTTGTGCGGTGCGCTGTTCCCGATGCGCCTGGGGCCGGTTGACCTGCGCGAAGAGAGTGAAGACTTCTACGTCGGCCACACGCTGGATGTGGCGTTGAATGCGCTGTTGGCCCAGGCGCGACTCGAACTGCGCTATGCCGCGCGCCACAGTGCCCAGGCCGATACCGAAGTCGAAGCCAAGACCATCCAGATCATCCAGGACTTCGCCCTCGCCCTGCCAGGGTTGCGCAGCCTGTTGGACACCGACGTACTGGCGGCCTATCACGGCGACCCGGCGGCGCGCAGTGTCGATGAAGTGCTGTTGTGCTATCCGGGGATCCTGGCGGTGATTCACCATCGGCTGGCTCACCATTTGTACCGTGCCGGGCTGCCGTTGCTGGCGCGGATCAGCGCGGAAATCGCCCATTCGGCCACGGGCATAGACATTCACCCCGGCGCGCAGATCGGCCGCAGTTTCTTCATCGACCACGGTACCGGCGTGGTGATCGGCGAAACCGCGATCATCGGCGAGCGCGTGCGGATTTATCAGGCCGTGACCCTGGGTGCCAAGCGCTTCCCGGCGGACGAAGACGGTCAGTTGCAGAAAGGCCAGCCGCGGCATCCGATTGTCGAGGATGACGTGGTGATTTATGCCGGGGCGACGATCCTGGGGCGGATCACCATCGGCCAGGGTTCGACCATTGGCGGCAACGTCTGGCTGACCCGCAGCGTGCCGGCGGGCAGCAACCTGACCCAGGCGAATCTGCAGCATGAAGACGGGGCGCAAAAATAAGATCCCTGTTGTAGGACCTGTATGACCTGTAGGACGTGTAGGAGCTGTCGAGTGCAACGAGGCTGCGATCTTTTGATTTTGATTTTTCGGTGCATTGGAAAAGATCGCAGCCTCGTTGCACTCGACAGCTCCTACAGCTCTTACAGCGCCTACAGAACCCCGTAAATCCCGCGTTTTTCCCTCCCTTGAGCTAGCGTACAACCACTACCGCCGAGCCCTGCGATTAGTCCTTAGCCCCCTATCCATGTTTAACTTGAACGTTCATTCAAGTTAAACCGGCGGTTCGCTGCCCGCTCACAACAGGAGGCTTGCCTTTGCTGAGTCCGATTTCTACAGCCACGTTTTACCCCTTCGAGGTGCACCGTACATGAGTGCATCGTCCATCCCTCCAAGCGGCCTGGTCCGCATGAATCCGCCGGTGTTCTGGTTCTCGGCGAGTTTCATTCTGTTGTTTGGTGTCGTTGTCATCGCCATGCCCGAGCAGGCCGGTGCCTGGTTGCTGGCGGCGCAAAACTGGGCGGCCAACACGGTCGGCTGGTATTACCTGCTGGCGATGACCCTGTATCTGGTCTTCGTGGTGGTCACCGCCTTGTCCGGCTACGGCAAGATCAAGCTCGGTGCCGACCACGACGAGCCCGAATTCAGCTATTTGTCATGGGCCGGCATGCTGTTCGCCGCGGGGATCAGCATCACCCTGTTTTTCTTCTGTGTGTCCGAACCGTTGACCCACATGTTGCAGCCGCCGCAAGGCGAGGCCGGCACGGCGGACGCGGCGCGTCAGGCGATGCAGATTCTGTTTTTGCACTGGGGTTTGCATGGCTGGGGCGTGTTCGCCTTTGTCGGTATGGCGCTGGCCTATTTCGCCTATCGCCACAACCTGCCGCTGGCCCTGCGCTCGGCGCTGTATCCGCTGATCGGCAAGCGCATCAATGGTCCCATCGGCTACGCGGTGGATGGCTTCGGCATCATCGCCACGGTGTTCGGCCTCGGCGCGGACATGGGCTTTGGTGTGCTGCACCTCAACTCGGGTCTGGATTACCTGTTCGGCATCGCCCACACCCAGTGGGTTCAGGTCGGCCTGATCACCCTGATGATGGGCGCGGCGATCATCGTTGCGGTGTCGGGCGTCGACAAGGGCGTGCGGGTCATGTCCGACATCAACATGCTGCTGGCCTGTGCGCTATTGCTGTTCGTGTTGTTTGCCGGCCCCACGCAGCACTTGCTCAACACCCTGATCCAGAACCTCGGCGATTACCTCGGCGCCTTGCCGATGAAGAGTTTCGACCTCTACGCCTACGACAAACCCAGCGACTGGCTGGGCGGCTGGACGGTGTTTTATTGGGCCTGGTGGATCGCATGGTCGCCGTTCGTGGGCTTGTTCATCGCGCGGATTTCCCGTGGCCGCACCATCCGTGAATTCGTCTTCGGCGTACTGCTGATTCCGCTGGGCTTCACCTTGGCGTGGATGTCGATCTTCGGCAACAGCGCCATCGATCAAGTGCTCAACCACGGCATGAGCGCGCTCGGCATGTCGGCTATCGACAATCCGTCGATGACGCTCTACCTGCTGCTGGAAACCTACCCGTGGAGCAAAACCGTCATCGCGGTGACGGTGTTCATCAGCTTTGTGTTCTTCGTCACCTCCGCCGACTCTGGCACGGTGGTGCTGTCGACGCTGTCCGCCAAGGGCGGCAATCCCGATGAAGACGGGCCGAAATGGCTGCGGGTGTTCTGGGGCGCAATGACCGCACTGGTGACCAGCGCGCTGCTGTTTTCCGGCAGCATCGATGCGTTGAAGTCGGCGGTGGTCCTGACGTCGTTGCCGTTCTCACTGATCTTGCTGTTGATGATGTGGGGGCTGCACAAGGCGTTTTATCTGGAGTCGCAGAAGCAGATTGCGCAGATGCATTCGTTGGCGCCTGTGTCCGGGTCACGACGCGGCGGCTGGCGTCAACGCCTGAGCCAGGCCGTGCATTTTCCGTCGCGGGACGAGGTTTATCGCTTCCTCGATACGACGGTGCGACCGGCCATTGAGGAAGTGTCGGCGGTGTTCCGCGAAAAGGGGCTGCACGTGGTCATGCACCCGGACCCGGCCCATGACAGCGTCAGCCTGGAAATCGGCCACGGCGATCAGCATCCGTTCGTTTATCAGGTGCAGATGCGCGGCTATTTCACGCCTTCGTTTGCCCGTGGCGGCATGGGTTCCAAGCAACTCAACAATCGCCGTTACTACCGGGCCGAAGTGCATTTGAGCGAGGGCAGCCAGGACTACGACCTGGTGGGCTACACCAAGGAACAGATCATCAACGACATCCTCGACCAGTACGAGCGGCACATGCAGTTCCTGCATCTGGTGCGTTGATCACGGGCAGGGCGCCGGGGCTTTTCAGCTCTCGGCGCTCAGCACCATGAACAACACCAGCGCCGCCACCGGAATGCTGAACACCATCGTGCCGATCCCCAGTTCCGTACTCAACGACTGGCCGGCGGTCACCACGCCGATGGCGCCGTTGATCACTGTCAGCGCCAGCCACAGGATCACGAAACTGTAGGTGAGTGTCTGGCGGCTGAAGCCGAGTTTCTCGCCGATGAACAGCATCATCGCGAGCAGGACCAGGCCGAAGGTGATGATGATGGTGGTGTGCATGGCTTCTTCCGTCCTTGCGATCGTTATCGCGTCTTCGTTGCTTTGGCGACTGTGTTCCTGTCGACCCGGATCACGCAAGCCTGTCACTGTTCTGTTCAATTGTGCGGGCAGAATGAATTTCTGTGAAACGTTTCAGCATTTAGTCGAATCCCGGGTTTTCTGGCGTTGATCCGGGCGTATGCTGGGCGACTGGCGAAGCAGTCGATACCAGATTCAAGACCGACAAGAGAGGATTCGATGACTTACACCGCTGCCGAAAACCGCTACGACTCCATCCCTTACCGCCGCGTGGGCCGCAGCGGCCTGGTGCTGCCTGCGCTGTCGTTGGGCCTGTGGCACAACTTCGGCGACAGCACGCCGATCGATACCCAGCGCGCGTTGTTGCGCACGGCATTCGACCTGGGGATCAACCATTTCGACCTGGCCAACAACTACGGCCCGCCCTATGGCAGCGCCGAAATCAACTTCGGCCGTTTGCTGCGTGAAGACTTCAAGCAGTACCGCGACGAACTGATCATTTCCAGCAAGGCCGGTTGGGACATGTGGCCGGGGCCTTACGGTCAGGGCGGCGGTTCGCGCAAGTACGTACTGGCCAGCCTCGACCAGAGCCTGCAGCGCCTGGGCGTGGACTATGTCGACATCTTCTATTCCCACCGTTTCGACCCGGACACGCCACTGGAAGAAACCGCCAGCGCGCTGGCCACCGCGGTGCAGCAGGGCAAGGCGTTGTACATCGGCATCTCGTCTTATTCCGGGGTGAAAACCCGCGAAATGGCGGGCTTGCTCAAAGAGTGGAAGGTCCCGCTGCTGATCCACCAACCGGCCTACAACCTGCTCAATCGCTGGGTGGAAAAAGACCTGCTGGACACCACTGACGAACTCGGTACGGGCGTGATTGCGTTCACGCCGTTGGCGCAGGGATTGCTGACCGACAAGTACCTCAACGGCGTGCCGGCGGATGCGCGGGTCAATCGTCCGGGGGGTGGTTCGTTGCAGGCGTCGCACTTGTCCGAGGCCAACATCGCCCAGGTGCGCGCACTCAACGAAATCGCCAGGCGTCGTGGCCAGAGCCTGGCGCAACTGGCGCTGGCCTGGACCCTGCGTGATCCACGGGTCACTTCGGCATTGATTGGCGCGAGCCGGCCGGAGCAGATCATCGAGAACGTCGGGGCGTTGAAGAACCTGAGCTTCAGTGCAGAGGAGCTGGCGGAGATTGACCGGTTTGCCCAGGAGGGCGGGATCAATCTTTGGGAGAAGCCTTCGACTGCGGAGTAGGCTTAAAAGCAAAAGATCGCAGCCTGCGGCAGCTCCTACAGGGGATCCCGTATCCATGTAGGAGCTGCCGCAGGCTGCGATCTTTTGATCCTAAAAAAACGGCACATCCCCCAACACCGTCGCCCGCTGCATCACCCGCCGCGCCGGCCGGTAATCATCCACCGCGTAATGCTGGGTCACGCGGTTGTCCCAGAACGCAATGTCGTCCTGCTGCCAGCGCCAGCGAATAGTGAATTCAGGCCGCGTGGCGTGGGCAAACAGAAACTTCAGAATCGCCTCGCTTTCGGTTTCCGACAGTTCGTTGATCTTCGAGGTGAAGCCTTCGTTGACGAACAGCGAACGCCGCCCGCTCACCGGGTGGGTGCGGATCACCGGGTGTGACAGCGGCGGATTCTTGCGCCGTGCTTCTTCCCACTGGACTAACGCTTCGGGCGTGTTGCCATAACGCTCCAGTGGGAACGAACGGGTGAAATCGTGGGTGGCGGTCAAGCCTTCGAGCAAAGTTTTCATCGGTGCCAACAGGGCTTCATACGCGGCAATTCCACTGGCCCACAAGGTGTCGCCGCCAAACTCCGGCAGCAGCTTGGCGCTGAGCACCGCGCCCATGGCCGGGGTCGGCAGGAAGGTCACGTCGGTGTGCCAGATCGCGTTATCGCGCACGTCGGTGACGGCGGTGTCGAGGATCAGCACTTCCGGCTGTTCCGGCACATTGGGGTAGATCGGGTGAATGTGCAGGTCGCCGAAATTCGCGGCGAATCGCGCCTGTTGCTGTGGCGTGATCGGCTGGTCGCGAAAGAACAGCACCTGATGCTTGAGCAGGGTCTGCTCGATGGCGTCGCGTTGTTCCGCGCTCAGCGGCTGGCTGATGTCGACGCCGCTGATTTGCGCACCGAGGGCAGAACTCAAAGGGACGATGGTCAACTGGCTCATGGTCTTTCTCTTCAATACTATCGTGAACAACATCGCCCCTGTAGGAGCTGCCGAAGGCTGCGATCTTTTGATCTTGCCCTTCAACCGAAAGGTCAAAAGATCGCAGCCTTCGGCAGCTCCTACAGGGGGTGATTTGAAAAAGGGGGTTGTTCCTGGCTGAAAAGGCTTCAGTGGGCCTGGCCGTGCCATGGCACCAATTTGCGTTGCAGGGCGCGCAGGCCCATTTCCATGGCGAAGGCGATCAGTGCGATCACCAGAATCCCCAACACCACCACATCGGTGACCAGGAACTGCGCGGCGGACTGCACCATAAAGCCAAGACCGCTGGTGGCGGCGATCAATTCGGCAGCGACCAGGGTCGACCAACCGACACCGAGGCCAATGCGCACCCCGGTCAGAATGTCCGGCAAGGCACTCGGCAAAATCACGTGGCGGATCAACTGTGCGCGAGTGGCACCCAACGACTGCGCGGCACGCAATTTGGCCGGGTCGACCGTGCGCACGCCGGTGGCGGTGGCGATGGCAATCGGGGCGAAGATCGCCAGGTAGATCAGCAGCACTTTCGACAGTTCGCCGATGCCGCACCAGATCACGATCAGCGGCAGGTAGGCCAGCGGTGGAATGGGGCGGTAGAACTCGATCAGCGGGTCGAGCACGCCACGGGCGATACGGTTGACACCGATGGCGATGCCCACCGGCACGGCGGTGAGAATCGCAAAGCCGAGGCCCAGGCCGATGCGGTTCAGGCTCGCGCCGAGGTGCTGCCACAGGGTTGAGTCCATGTAACCCGAGGTCGCCAGCAGCCAGCCTTTTTGCAGCACGGCGGAGGGCGGCGGCAGGAACAACGGCTCGATCAAGCCGGTCGCGGTCACGGCCCACCAAATGACAATGAGCGCGGCCAGTGTCAGCACGCTGATCCAGCGAGTGCTCAAGCGGCGACGTGCGGCAGGCACAGGAGTGCCTGGCTTTATCGCGGCGACGGGAATTTCGTAACTGCTCATGCGCGCTCCTGCCGCTGGGCGGCGCTGCGTTGGGAGAACACTTTGGCGAGTACGTGTTCGCGGGTTTCGATAAAACGCGGATCGGATTTGATCGAGCGGGCCGACTCACCGGCGGCATAACGCTGACCGAAGTCGAGGCTCAGGCGCTCGACGATTTGCCCGGGGTTCGGTGCCAACAGAATCAGGTCGGTGGCGAGGAACACGGCTTCTTCGATGTCGTGGGTAATCAGGAACACCGGCTTGGCGGTGCGCTGCCAGACTTGCAGCAACAGCTCCTGCATCTGCTCGCGGGTGAAGGCATCCAGGGCGCCGAAAGGTTCGTCCATCAGCAACACGCGCGGGTCGGCAGCGAGCGCGCGGGCGAGGCCGACACGCTGCTTCTGGCCGCCCGAGAGCTGCCAGATGCGGCGCTGGTCAAAGCCGGAAAGATCGACCAGGGCGAGCATTTCCCGGGCACGCGCTTCGCGTTTGTCCCGGGCAATACCGGCCAGCTCCAGGCCGAAGCCGACATTGGCCAGTACGTCCTGCCAGGGCAGCAGCGCATCGTCCTGGAACACCACGCCGCGCTCGGCGCTCGGGCCTTTGACGGGCACGCCGTCGAGGGTGATCCGCCCGGCGCTGGGTTCGACGAAACCGGCAATCAGGTTCAACAGCGAGGTCTTGCCACTGCCGGACGGGCCGAGGGCGACCAGCAATTGCCGTGGCCCCAGGCTCAGGGAGATATCCGCCAACACCGGTTCCGGGTTGCCGGGGTACTGTGCGCTGATGCGCTCCAGCTGTAGCAAAGCCATCGCAGTCAACTCCCGATCAATTGGTGATGAACTTGGCGCTGACGTACGGCGCGTAGTCCGGCAGCACGGCCTCGACCTTGCCTTGTTCCTTGAGGAACGCCGCGGTGTCGGTGATGGCTTTGGTGGTCGGCGCGCCGAGGGTAAGCACCTGGTCAGCCGCCAGCGGGTAAACGTTGCCTTGCAGCAGCAGTGGGATATCGCTGGCCTTGGCGCCGGACAGTTTTACCAGCTTGTCGACGTTGCCCTGGTTGGCGAGCCAGGCTTGTGGGTCTTTGCGGTAGTCGGCGTAGGCGTCGAGGGTCACTTTGGCGAACGCGGTGACGATCTCCGGATGCTTCTCGGCGAAATCCTTGCGCACGATCCAGGCATCGAAGGTCGGAGCACCGAACTTGGCCAGTTCACCGGAGGTGATCAGTACCTTGCCGTTTTCCTTGGCCACGCCCAGAGCCGGGTCCCACACGTAGGTGGCGTCGATGTCACCGCGTTTCCAGGCGGCGATGATCGCCGGTGGCGCCAGGTTGAGAACGGTGACTTTCGAGGGATCGATGTTCCAGTGCTTCAGCGCAGCGAGCAGGCTGTAGTGGCCGGTGGAAACAAACGGCACGGCGATTTTCTTGCCGATCAGGTCTTGCGGGGTCTTGATCCCGGAGCCGTCGCGGGCGACCAAGGCTTCGGCGGCGCCGATCTGGGTGGCGATGAGGAAGGTTTCCACCGGGACTTTACGAGTGATGGCAGCGGTCAGCGGGCTGGAACCGAGGTAGCCGATCTGCACGTCGCCGGAGGCGATGGCGGCGATGATATCGGCACCGTTGTCGAATTTGCGCCAGCTGATATCGGCCTTGGTGGCCTTTTCGTAAGCGCCGTCGGCCTGGGCGACTTTCGCCGGGTCAACGGTGGTCTGGTAGGCGACGGTGACGTCGGCCGCCTGGGCAAAGAAAGTCGCGGTAGCCAGGGTTGCGGCCGCCAGCAAGCGTAGAGGGAAAGTCAGTTTCATCAGAAAGCTCCTTGTCAGGCGACCGAATGTCGGCGTGAGAAAGAGACTAAATGATCTAAGAATTCGAAAATAAATAACTTTTTCGAATTAGCTTATGAGCGGGCAATGTTAAAGGGTCAAAAGATCGCAGCCTTCGGCAGCTCCTACGGAGGCAGCGTACGGCCAAAAAAAATCGCAACCTGCGGGACTCCGTGTAGGAGCTGCCGAAGGCTGCGATCTTTTTACAGGCGATGATTAATTACTGATCGCCAGAATGCTCGCCTGGTACGCCCCGACAAACACATCGAAATCACCGACTTCGTTCTGTTCCAGCTCAGCCTGTTGAGCCAGCGATGAACGCGCCCGCTCTTCAAACTGCGCTTGTTCCTCAGCCGCCAACGGCTCGCTGCGGAAGAACTCGGCGTGCGCCTGGCTTTGGCGCAGGGAGAACTGGGCAAAGCTCTCCTTGTGCTCGGCCATGGCCGCCAACACCTGGGCCGACGGCGTCAGGGACGGGTCCCGGACCTTGGCCATCTGGGCGTCCAGCGCCTTGCTGTGGGCATCGCCGCCATGGCTCTGGTCGAGCATTGCCGCCAGCGGAGCGATTTTTTCCAGCAGCTCACCGGCCCATTCCTTCAGATCAACCGGCTGAGCGTCACGTTGCAGTTGCAGGCCTGGACGACGACCTTCCTTGACCACGCTGAGGAAGTTCGAGGTCGCGTTGCCGCAGCTGGTGTTGGTCAGCAGCGGGCTGTCGTTGAGCGCGCAGTACAGCAGGAACGCATCGAGGAAGCGCGACTCGGTAAGGTCGATGCCCATCGGCAGGAAGGGGTTGATGTCCAGGCAGCGTACTTCGACGTACTGGATGCCCCGGGCCATCAGCGCCTGGATCGGCCGCTCGCCGGTGTAGGTCACGCGTTTCGGGCGGATGTTGGAGTAGTACTCGTTTTCGATCTGCAGGATGTTGGTGTTGAGCTGCACCCACTCGCCATCCTGGTGGGTGCCGACTTCGACGTACGGCGCATACGGCGTGGCCACCGCTTTGCGCAGGCTGTCGGTGTAGCTGGCCAGATCGTTGTAGCAGGGCGTCAGGCCGGCCTGGGCGTTGCTCTGGTAACCCAGGTCGCTCATACGCAGGCTGGTGGCGTACGGCAGGTACAGGGTGTGCGGGTCCAGTTGTTCCAACTGGTGCGAACGGCCGCGCAGGAAACCGGCGTCCAGCGCTGGCGACGCACCGAACAGGTACATCAATAGCCAGCTGTAGCGGCGGAAGTTGCGGATCAGCGCGATATAGGACGACGACTGGAAATCGCGGTCGGTGCCGACAAAACCTTCGGCCTGCCTGAGCAGCGGCCAGAGTTTTTCCGGCAGGGAAAAGTTGTAGTGGATGCCGGCAATGCATTGCATGGTCTTGCCGTAACGCAGGGCCAGGCCCTTGCGGTACACGTACTTGAGCTGCCCGATGTTGGACGTGCCGTAATAGGCGATCGGGATGTCTTCCTCGGCCGGCAACGGGCACGGCATCGATGGGCTCCACAGATACTCGTTGCCGAGCTTGCTGTAGGCAAAACGGTGAATGCTGTCCAGGCTCGCCAAGGTGTCCGCCGGGTCTGGCAGGGCCGGCGTGATGAACTCCAGCAGCGACTCGGAGTAGTCGGTGGTGATCTGTTCGTTGGTCAGCGCGGAACCCAATTCTTCCGGGTGCGGCGTTTGCGCCAGGCGACCTTCGCCGGTCACGCGCAGGCATTCACGTTCGATGCCGTGAAGGCACTGTTCGAGCAGAGAGAGGTTAGCGCGCTCGCCGAGCAGGGCCAGGCGGCGGTTGAGAAGTTCGCTCAAGTTGGATTCCTTCACGCGTCAGTCGCCCCAATATGGGGGTGGGCAAGACGGTCTACAAGGGTGAAGTTAAAACTGGCGTTTTCGCCTGGTTTTTGAGCCTGACAGGCCATATGCCGATTTTCAAGAACTGCACGTTCCCTGTGGGAGCGGGCTTGCCCGCGATGAGGGAGTGTCAGTCACCATTTATGTGGTCTGACACACCGCCATCGCGGGCAAGCCCGCTCCCACAAGTTGCGTTGCGCTGAAATTAACTCAAATCGATGACATCTAGCTACAGGACAGCGAACGTGCCTTGTGCTTTTGCGACCAGTTTGTCGCCCTGCATCACATCAGCCTCGACCACCAATGTGCGGCGACCCGGGTGGATCACCCGCGCCGTGCACATCACCTCGCCGTCAGAGACGGCGCGGATATAGTTGATCTTGCACTCGATGGTCGCGCTCTGCTGGTCAAAGCCGTGGGTGCTGGAGCAGGCCAGCCCCATGGCAATGTCCACCAGGCTGAACAAGGCCCCGCCGTGCAGCTTGCCGCCGCGATTGCGCAGTTCGGGCTCCAGCGCCAGGGCGACTTGCGCCACCCCGGTTTCCAGGCTGTGCAAGCGGCAGCCGAGCAGCTTGAAAAACGCGCTTTCGGTCAGCCCGGCGGGAATGTCCATCAGCGTTTCTTCAACTGCTTGGCATTGGCGAACAGTGAAGCCATGGCGTTGTTGCTCGGCGCGGCTGCCGTGGTTTCCTTGCGCGGTGCAGTGTTCTGGGATTGGCGTGGCGCCGACCCCGGACGCGCACCGCGAGCGCCGTCGATTTTCTCGCCCGGGGTGTCGCTCATGCGCATCGACAGGCCCACGCGTTTACGCGGGATGTCGACTTCCATGACCTTCACTTTCACCACGTCACCGGCCTTCACCGCTTCACGCGGATCCTTGATGAACTTCTCCGAAAGTGCGGAGATATGCACCAAACCGTCCTGATGCACGCCGATATCGACGAAGGCACCGAAGTTGGTCACGTTGGTCACTACGCCTTCGAGGATCATACCCAGTTGCAGGTCCTTGAGGTCTTCGACGCCTTCCTGGAACTCGGCGGTCTTGAACTCGGGGCGTGGGTCGCGGCCGGGCTTGTCCAGTTCCTGAAGGATGTCGGTGACCGTTGGCAGACCGAAGGTTTCGTCGGTGAATTTTTTCGGGTCCAGGCGCTTGAGGAAACCACTGTCGCCAATCAGCGAACGGATATCGCGATCAGTCTCGGCGGCGATACGCTGCACGAGCGGGTAGGCTTCCGGGTGCACCGCGGAGGCATCCAGGGGGTTGTCTCCGTTCATCACGCGCAGGAATCCGGCCGCCTGTTCGAAGGTTTTTTCACCCAGGCGCGCGACTTTCTTCAGCGCTGCGCGGGTCTTGAACGCACCGTGCTCGTCGCGGTGGCTGACGATGTTCTGCGCCAGGGTCGCGTTGAGACCGGAGATGCGCGCCAGCAGCGCCACGGACGCGGTGTTCACATCCACGCCGACGGCGTTCACGCAGTCCTCGACCACTGCATCCAGGCCACGGGCCAGTTTCAGCTGCGACACGTCGTGCTGGTACTGGCCGACACCGATGGATTTTGGATCGATCTTCACCAGCTCGGCCAACGGGTCTTGCAGGCGACGGGCAATCGATACGGCGCCACGGATCGATACGTCGAGGTCCGGGAATTCTTTGGAAGCCAGCTCCGACGCCGAGTAAACCGATGCACCGGCCTCGGAGACCATGACCTTGGTCATTTTCATCGCTGGGTATTTTTTGATCAGCTCGGCGGCGAGCTTATCGGTCTCGCGGCTGGCGGTACCGTTGCCGATGGCGATCAGGTCCACCGAGTGCTTGGCGCACAGGGCGGCGAGTACGGCGATGGTCTGGTCCCACTTGTTGTGCGGCACGTGCGGGTAAACCGTGGCGTGATCCAGCAGCTTGCCAGTGGAATCAACCACCGCCACCTTGCAGCCGGTGCGCAGGCCCGGGTCGAGGCCCAGCGTCGCGCGCGGGCCGGCCGGGGCCGACAGCAGCAGGTCGTGCAGGTTGTGGGCGAACACGTTGATCGCTTCGGTTTCCGCGCCATCGCGCAGCTCGCCCAGCAGGTCGGTTTCCAGATGGGTGTAGAGCTTGACCTTCCAGGTCCAGCGCACCACTTCGCCCAGCCATTTGTCGGCGGCGCGGTTCTGGTTCTGGATGCCGACATGCTGGCCGATCATGCCTTCGCACGGGTGCATGGTGCCCGGCAGTTCGTCGCCGACTTTCAGCGCGGAACTGAGGATGCCTTCGTTGCGGCCACGGAAAATCGCCAGCGCGCGGTGCGACGGCATGCTTTTCAGTGGTTCGTCGTGCTCGAAGTAGTCGCGGAACTTGGCGCCTTCCTCCTCCTTGCCGGCAATCACGCGGGCACTGAGGGTGGCTTCCTGCTTGAGGTAGTTGCGTAGCTTGTCCAGCAGGCCGGCGTCTTCGGCGAAGCGCTCCATGAGGATGTACTTGGCACCTTCGAGGGCTGCCTTCACATCGGCCACGCCTTTTTCGGCGTCGATGAAACGGGCGGCTTCGGTTTCCGGGCTCAGGGACGGGTCGTTGAACAAGCCGTC
Source organism: Pseudomonas sp. Pseusp49 (assembly GCF_059491875.1). Lineage (NCBI taxonomy): Bacteria > Pseudomonadati > Pseudomonadota > Gammaproteobacteria > Pseudomonadales > Pseudomonadaceae > Pseudomonas > Pseudomonas sp. Pseusp49. The sequence goes on from NZ_CP168514.1 coordinate 146,521, forward strand.
GGCCAGTTCGCCGAGGCCGGCTTCCAGGGCGATCTGGCCCTTGGTGCGGCGCTTCTGCTTGTACGGCAGGTACAAGTCTTCGAGACGGGTCTTGGTGTCGGCGAGCTTGATGTCGCGTTCAAGTTGTGGGGTCAGCTTGCCTTGCTCTTCGATGCTGGCAAGGATGCTGATGCGCCGTTCGTCGAGTTCTCGCAGGTAGCGCAGGCGCTCTTCCAGATGACGCAATTGCGTATCGTCGAGGCTGCCGGTCACTTCTTTCCGGTAACGGGCGATGAAGGGAACGGTAGAGCCTTCATCGAGTAGCGCGACGGCCGCTTCGACCTGTTGTGGGCGTACACCGAGTTCCTCGGCGATGCGGCTGTTGATGCTGTCCATAAAACCACCTGACAAATTGTGAAAGCAGGCTCGCAGGCTCAAGGATAAGGGCTCGGCGAGTCTGGTTGAGCGGCCTGGCCTGCGCCGCTACCTGGATCAAAAGGTATCCCGTTGACCCGTGAAATCGAACAATTACTGCCGACGCCATGAAAATAAATGGCGTCTGCCTGTAGTACCTGTCTGATGTTGCCTGACACAAAAGGCCGCGCATTATAACCAGCGATCTGTCGTTCGGGGACATCATGGATTGCCGGTGCAATGGCCGGTTTCCTGGCACTAAAGGAAAAATCTGCTAACAATGCACACGGTGCGTATAACGGCAGCTACGCCATAATGCGCGCCGAGATCAAAGGAGCATCCAATGAGCAGCACTGCACAAACTGCTGAAGGCGAGAAAATTCTTATCGTTGACGACGATCCGGGGCTGAGCAGCCTGCTGGAACGTTTTTTCGTCAGCAAGGGCTACCGCGCCCGCGCCGTACCGAACACCGAGCAAATGGATCGCCTGCTGGCGCGCGAAGTGTTCAACCTGGTTGTCCTCGACCTGATGCTGCCCGGCGAAGACGGCCTGACCGCCTGCCGCCGCCTGCGCAACGCGAACAACCAGATTCCAATCATCATGCTCACCGCCAAGGGCGACGAGCTGAGCCGCATCAAGGGCCTGGAACTGGGTGCCGACGATTACCTGGCCAAGCCGTTCAACCCGGATGAGCTGATGGCTCGCGTCAAGGCGGTATTGCGTCGCCAGTCGGCCCCGGTGCCAGGCGCCCCGGGCAGCGAAGACGAAAGCGTGACCTTCGGTGACTACGAGTTGTCCCTGGCCACCCGCGAGCTCAAGCGTGGCGAAGAAGTGCACATGCTCACCACCGGCGAGTTCGCGGTACTCAAGGCCCTGGTGATGAACGCGCGTCAGCCGCTGACCCGCGACAAACTGATGAACCTGGCCCGTGGCCGCGAGTGGGATGCCCTGGAGCGTTCCATCGATGTGCAGATTTCCCGTCTGCGCCGGATGATCGAGCCCGATCCGTCCAAACCGCGTTACATCCAGACCGTCTGGGGCGTGGGTTATGTGTTTGTTCCGGATGGTACCGCCACCAAGTGATTGGCGATTTGTAGGAGCGGGTCGTGCGGACATCGGATCATTCGATCCTGTCCGCAGACTCGCAAACCGCAATATGCGAGCATCGCTCTCTCCTGCAAGTGTTTAACGGTTATCCATGAAAACCCCCGTTTGGTTCCCCCAGAGCTTCTTCTCCCGCACCCTTTGGCTGGTGCTCATCGTCGTTCTCTTCTCCAAGGCGCTGACCCTGGTTTATCTGCTGATGAACGAAGATGTGCTGGTGGACCGCCAGTACAGCCACGGTGTCGCCCTGGTACTGCGTGCCTACTGGGCGGCTGATGAAGAGAACCGCGCCAAGATCGCCGATAGTGCACCCCTGATTCGGGTAGTGGGCGCCGGTGTCCCGGAAGGCGAGCAACATTGGCCTTACAGTGAGATTTACCAGCGACAGATGCAGACCGAGCTGGGGCCGGACACCGAAGTGCGACTACGCATGCATTCTCCCCCGGCATTGTGGGTTCGTGCGCCGAGCCTGGGTGAAGGTTGGCTGAAAGTGCCGTTATATCCGCACCCGTTGCGTGGCCAGAAAATCTGGAATGTGCTCGGCTGGTTCCTTGCTATCGGTCTGCTGTCCACGGCGTCTGCGTGGATCTTCGTCAGCCAGCTCAATCAACCTTTGAAACGTCTGGTGTATGCCGCGCGGCAACTGGGCCAGGGACGCAGCGTGCGTCTGCCGATCAGCGATACGCCGAGTGAGATGACCGAGGTTTACCGCGCCTTCAACCAGATGGCCGAAGACGTCGAGCAGGCCGGTCGCGAGCGTGAGCTGATGCTGGCCGGGGTTTCCCATGATTTGCGCACACCCTTGACCCGTTTGCGTCTGTCCCTGGAGTTGATGGGCGATCGCACCGACCTGACCGACGACATGGTGCGCGATATCGAAGACATGGACGCGATTCTCGATCAGTTCCTGGCGTTCATTCGTGACGGGCGCGACGAGTCGGTGGAGGAGGTTGACCTGAGCGACCTGGTCCGCGAAGTCGCTGCGCCGTATAACCAGACCGAAGAAAAAGTGCGGCTGCGCCTGGAGCCGATTCAGCCGTTTCCGTTGCGTCGTGTGTCGATGAAACGACTGTTGAACAACCTGATCGGCAATGCGCTGCATCATGCCGGCAGTGGCGTGGAGGTGGCGGCCTACGTGTCCGGGGACACCAGCGCGCCGTATGTGGTGCTGAGCGTCATGGACCGTGGTGCCGGGATCGATCCGTCGGAACTGGAAGCGATCTTCAACCCGTTCACCCGCGGTGATCGTGCCCGGGGCGGGAAGGGCACCGGGTTGGGGCTGGCGATCGTGAAGCGGATTGCTTCGATGCATGGCGGGAATGTTGAACTGCGCAACCGCTCGGGCGGTGGACTGGAAGCGCGGGTGCGCTTGCCGTTGGGGTTGATGTTGCCGAGGGATGCGGTTTAACGGCTGAAAAGATCGCAGCCTTCGGCAGCTCCTACATGGGAATGCGTACCCTGTAGGAGCTGCCGTGGCTGCGATCTTTTGCTTTTACCCCTTGCCTTTGGTCCGCGTCATATTCGGCCCGCCATTCTTCTCCAGATGCTCAATGATGATCCCCGCGACATTCTTGCCAGTGGTGGTCTCGATCCCTTCCAACCCTGGTGACGAGTTCACTTCCATCACCAGCGGCCCGTGATTGGAGCGCAGGATGTCCACACCCGCCACCGCCAGCCCCATGACCTTGGCTGCACGCAACGCCGTCATGCGCTCTTCCGGCGTGATCTTGATCAGGCTCGCGCTGCCGCCGCGATGCAGGTTGGAGCGAAACTCGCCGGGTTTGGCCTGGCGCTTCATCGCCGCAATCACCTTGTCCCCGACGACGAAGCAGCGAATGTCTGCACCACCGGCTTCCTTGATGTACTCCTGAACCATGATGTTCTGCTTGAGGCCCATGAACGCCTCGATCACCGATTCAGCGGCGGTCGCGGTTTCGCACAGCACCACGCCGATGCCTTGAGTGCCTTCCAGCACCTTGATCACCAGCGGCGCGCCGTTGACCATTTCGATCAGGTCGGGGATGTCATCGGGGGAGTGGGCAAACCCGGTCACCGGCAAGCCGATCCCGCGACGGGACAGCAATTGCAGCGAACGCAACTTGTCCCGCGAGCGGGCAATGGCCACCGATTCGTTGAGCGGGAACACCCCCATCATTTCGAACTGGCGCAGCACGGCGCAGCCATAAAAGGTCACGGACGCTCCGATCCGTGGAATCACCGCATCGAAACCTTCCAGCGGCTTGCCGCGGTAGTGGATCTGCGGCTTGTGGCTGGCGATGTTCATGTAGGCGCGCAGGGTGTCGACCACCACCATTTCATGGCCGCGTTCAGTACCGGCTTCAACCAGGCGGCGGGTGGAATACAGACGCGGGTTCCGCGACAGCACAGCGATCTTCATGCAACACCTGTGGAGGAGGTAGATACCGGGAACACCGGCTTGTCTTGTACATACTTGATGCCCGGATTGACCACCAACTGGCCGTGGATCAGGGCTTTGGAGCCGAGCAGCAGGCGATAACGCATGGACTTGCGGCAGGCGAGCGTGAACTCGACTCGCCAGACCCGATCACCGAGGGCCAGGGTAGTGCTGATCACGTATCGCACCTGCGCGTGACCGTTTGAGCTTTTAATGGTTTTCATCGTCACCAACGGTGCTTCGCAGCGTCGGTGGCGCAGTTGTACGACGGAGCCCAGGTGGGCGGTAAAACGCACCCACTGCTCACCATCGCGCTCGAACAGCTCGATGTCGGTGGCGTGGAGGCTTGAGGTGCTGGCACCGGTGTCGATTTTTGCCCGAAGGCCGGCGACTCCCAAATCCGGGAGCGCCACCCACTCGCGCAGACCGACAACGGTCAAATGGTCAAATGTCTTCAAAAGTGCTCAACCGGTAGTAACCGCTCGGGCCGCATGCGGCCGGATTCGCGGTATTCACGCAGAATAATGATTAAAAGGCGACAGATATCTACGGCCCGGATTTCCAGCCTCGCAAGGAGGTTATGGAATGTCGGTATTGTAATCCGAGCCGGTGAAATTCTTGGTACGTCAGAAACGGTAGTACAGTTCACCAATATTTCAGAATGAGGAAATCCCATGGCACAAAAAAACGAAGAGGACGACAAAGTCCGCCTCGATAAATGGTTGTGGGCTGCACGATTCTATAAAACCCGTGCCCTGGCGAAGGCGGCGATTGAAAGCGGCAAGGTGCACTGCCGGGGCGAACGCTGCAAGCCGGGTAAAGAGCCACGGGTCGGCGACGAGTTTGTGATCCGCACCGGTTTCGAGGAGCGCACGGTGGTGGTCCAGGCGTTGTCGATCGTGCGCCGTGGCGCACCTGAGGCGCAGATGCTGTACGCCGAAACGGAAGCCAGCATCGCCAAGCGCGAAAACGCCGCCGCCGAGCGCAAGGCAGGCGCCCTGGGCGTGAGCACCGATGGCAAGCCGAGCAAGAAACAGCGAAGGGATCTGTTCAAGTTTCGTGGCAGCAGCAACGATGGCTAAAAGATCGCAGCCTGCGGCAGCTCCTACAGGGATCCGCACAAACCCATGTAGGAGCTGCCGAAGGCTGCGATCTTTTAAAGGCACTTGCAATTGCCCTGGTTAGCAACCATATCGGGTGATTCGCCAGCGGCACATCGAGCGGTTGAACAGCCACTCGTCGAAAATCACCACAGCCTCTGATCCATAGGCCATAACCAAAAGGCCGGTAGCATCAGCGGGCAAGGATTGCGCATCGCCCCCCTTGCTTGGAGCAAACCGCGGATTGCTCCTAAAATGCCGGACATGACTGAGCTTGCGCACCCAACGGTGCTGCCAACGCGCGATTTTCACCGTTGTAACCCATTGCTACCCATTCAGATACCCAGACTAATGACTGACCTACCGGATAACGACTTCACCCAACGCTTCATCTTCGATGACAGCGACACCCGTGGCGAGCTGGTCTCGCTGGAGCTCAGCTACGCCGAAGTCCTGGCCAAACACGCCTACCCGCAGCCGGTCGCGCAACTGCTCGGCGAGCTGATGGCGGCTGCATCGTTGCTGGTCGGCGCGATGAAGTTCGATGGCTTGCTGATTCTGCAGGCCCGTTCCGAAGGCCCGATCCCGCTGCTGATGATCGAGTGCTCCAGCGAGCGCGAGATCCGAGGCCTGGCCCGTTACGAAGCGGACCGTATCGCACCTGACGCGACCCTGGCCGACCTGATGCCGGACGGCGTGCTGGCATTGACCATCGACCCGACTCAGGGCCAGCGTTACCAGGGTATCGTCGACCTCGACGGCGCCACCCTGTCGGAATGCTTCACCAACTATTTCGTCATGTCACAGCAAGTCGGCACGCGTTTCTGGCTGTACGCCGACGGCCGTCGCGCCCGTGGCCTGTTGCTGCAACAGCTGCCTGCCGACCGTTTGAAGGACGAAGACGAGCGCGCCGCCAGCTGGCAGCACCTCACTACCCTGGGCGGCACGCTGACCGCCGATGAACTGCTGGGCCTGGACAACGAAACCGTGTTGCATCGCCTGTACCACGACGAGCAGGTGCGTCTGTTCGATGTACAGAAGTTGCGCTTCCGTTGCAGCTGCTCGCGCGAACGTTCGGCCAATGCGCTGGTCAGTCTGGGTGTGGAAGATGCGCAGCAATTGGTGGTCGAGCACGGTGGCAACATCGAAATCGATTGCCAGTTCTGTAACCAGCGCTACCTATTCGATGCCGCCGATGTCACCCAATTGTTCGCCGGCGCGGGTGTCGAGACGCCGTCAGATACCCGTCACTAAAACGGTTCAGCGCAGGTAAATTCACTGGCTACCGCCGGATTAACGCCGTTACGACAGGAGGGGCCTACTTTTTTTGGGCTTTTCTGGCATAATCCGGCCCACTTTTTTCGCGGTAGTAGTGCACGACTTTCTACTACAAAAACGTTTGGAGCACTCGGCCACTGGCCGACGGGGAACCTCATGACGCAAGCCAACAATGCCGTGTACACCGATCTGAGTGTTGATGATCTGGTTAAAGAAGCCCTCAATCGCGGTGAAGGCGAGCTTGCCGATACCGGCGCACTGGTTGTTCGTACCGGTCACCGTACCGGCCGTTCGCCAGTCGATCGTTTTATCGTTGATGAGCCGAGCACCACAGGCGCCATCGCCTGGGGCCCGATCAACCGCAAGTTCCCGGCCGACAAGTTCGACGCCTTGTGGGACCGTGTTGAGGCTTTCAACAACGCGCAAGAGCATTTCGTTTCCCACGTGCATGTAGGTGCGGCTTCCGAGCACTACCTGGCCGTGAAGATGACCACCCAGACTGCCTGGCAGAACCTGTTCGGCCGTTGCCTGTTCATCAACCCGGCTCAGTACAACCCGGCGGGTCGTGACGAGTGGCAGGTCCTCAACGTTGCCAACTTCGAGTGCGTGCCAGAGCGTGACGGCACCAACTCCGACGGCTGCGTGATCATCAACTTCGCACAGAAGAAAGTGCTGATCGCCGGCATGCGTTACGCCGGTGAAATGAAGAAAGCCATGTTCTCGGTGCAGAACTTCCTGCTGCCGGCTTCCGACGTACTGCCAATGCACTGCGCCGCCAACATCGGCGAAGAGGGCGACGTGACCCTGTTCTTCGGTCTGTCCGGTACCGGCAAGACCACCCTGTCCGCCGACGAAAGCCGTTACCTGATCGGTGACGACGAACACGGCTGGGGCGAAGGCGTGGTGTTCAACATCGAAGGCGGTTGCTATGCCAAGTGCATCGACCTGTCCGAGAAGAACGAGCCGGTTATCTGGAAAGCCATCAAGCACGGCGCGGTATTGGAAAACGTCGTTATCGACGACGCCAAGCACGCCGACTACGCCGATGTCAGCCTGACCCAGAACAGCCGCGCCGCCTACCCGCTGGAGCACGTTGCCAAGCGTTCCGAGAAGAACCTCGGTGGCGAGCCGAATGCTGTGATCTTCCTGACCTGCGACCTGACCGGCGTGCTGCCGCCAGTGTCGATCCTCAACGAAGAACAAGCGGCCTACCACTTCCTGTCCGGCTACACCGCACTGGTGGGCTCGACTGAAATGGGTTCGGGCAGCGGCATCAAGTCGACCTTCTCCACCTGCTTCGGCGCACCGTTCTTCCCGCGTCCGGCCGGCGAATACGCTGAGCTGCTGATCAAGCGCATCCGCGGCTTCGGCTCCAAGGTCTACTTGGTCAACACAGGCTGGACCGGCGGTGGCTACGGTGTCGGCAAACGCTTCAACATCCCGACCACCCGTGCCGTGATCGCAGCGATCCAGAGCGGCGCGCTGATCGGTACCGAGACCGAGCACCTGGACACCATCAACCTCGACGTGCCAGTGGCCGTACCGGGCGTTGAGACTGGCCTGCTGAACCCACGCAACACCTGGGCCGACAAAGCCGCCTACGACGAAGCCGCCAAAGCACTGGCCGGCCTGTTCATCGAGAACTTCAAGAAGTTCGAAGTGAGCGACGCGATCAAGGCTGCGGGTCCGAAGTTGTAAGTGTTGGATTGAGCTAACGAAAAAGCCGCCCTTCGGGGCGGCTTTTTTGTGGGTGCGATTCGGAGGATGTGAGGCGCAGCTAGCATTATTCCAGCTGAAAAAGCTTCAAACGGCCAGAATAATGGTACTTACGCGTTCAATCGATCCCTTCCAGCTTTCGCGTATCCCAACGTTGCGCTTTTATCGCTTGGTAAAGCATTTCGATAGTCAGTGGAACCTTATCGCCACGCCCCTTCGCCCGTCGCTTGAGAAACACATCAAAACCTTCAGGCTGGAAGTAGCAATAGGCATCGTAGTCGACTAAGTCGATGGCGAACTGTTCTTCCAGTGCTTCCATCAGGTGCAGGGCATCAGCGCCATCGCAGCCCAGATCAAAGTTGATCGAGGTGTTGAGGCTAATGGTTTTGCGTTCGGGCAGACCGATTTCTTCGTGCAGCAACTGCATGAGCAGTTGCATGGTGTGGTCGTCCGGGAAGTTGGGAGCGAGGTTCATTGCGGGGTGTCCGGTTGGGCTTGGGCGGATCTTATGGGTTGCCGATCGCGAGAGGAAGGCGCGACTGACTTGATCGTTCCTGGGGGCAATGTTTTCAGGTCGCGGGGAAGGCTGACGTTCATCCCGCAGGATCTCGTTCATCTGTTGCACGCTTTCCATTAGCTCATTAAAAAACTTGCTCATGGTTATCTCCTGCGCTCGATGTCGGCTTTCCATGCTTTCTGTCCGTTGGATCAGATTTTGTTGTTTTGATCGTTCCCATGCAGAACATGGGAACTGATCTTCACGCAACGTCAGACCAGGGCTTTCCAGTTGAGCATTCGTTGCTGGGCGACTTTGAGCAGGTCGCAGCCGTCCTGGGTCAGCAGGTAGAGCGCATGGGTGATATGTGGGATGTCTTCGACATCGCCGTCCTTAAAGCTTTGGCAGTGCAGGGTTTGCAGCAGCTCGCTGGAGGCCCGAATGCGCTGGAGGGCGGCTTCGAGGATGTCTTGGGGGTTGGCTTCTGTGTCGATGATCAGGGGCGGGGAATCGGTGAGGTTGGTGTGGAGTGGGAGATAGCGTTCGTTGGTGAACGGGTTCCATTTGTTCATAGGGATTTTCTCTTTTAGTAGCCGATGAACCGCCGCTATCGTGACCAAGCGATGGGAGGCGGACTGTGTTCAGGTTGGTCAAACCAGGGAGAGATAACCCGGGTACGCCGAAGCGTCCCAAACACAGCCGCCATAAAGCGTGCCGACAAAAAGATGTCGGCAGCATACAAGCGCATGCATTAGTTTTCTCTCATTTTCAGGTGACCAAACCCGAGTCGCTGATTTGGCAGCGACACTCTGGACTATAGGATTGAGTGACTGGTCATCGATAGCCGACAAGGTGTCTTGTTTTGTAGGACCTTGCCGAAGCTTTCATAGGTCGTTGCTGACGGCGTTATCCACAGTGGACCGCGTTATCGTTTTTCGCGAGCAAGCCCGCTCCCACAGGGAGTTGTGGTGGGACTGGCAACGTGTTTCGGCAAGCGCTGGCGGGCGATGTCGAGCAGGTCGTTGCCGTCCTGGGTCAGCAGGTACAGGGCGCTGACGATATTGGGGATGTCGCCCGCTTCGGCCTGTTTGAAGCAGGTGCAATAAAGGGTTTCGAGCAGGTCGCTGGCGGCGCGGATGCGTTGTCGGGCGGCGTCGAGGATCTCGTAGGGATCGGCCTCGGTATCGATGACCAGCACCGGGGTTTCGCTGTAGCGGGTCTTGAGCGGGTGGTAGCGGGCTGTCAGTGAGTCGGGGTTTTTCATTGAGTGGTCCTGTGCGAAATCGGCAAGTGTTCCGGGCAGGCCGAGACACTGTTTTCAGCCGCGCTGGAAACTATAGGAGGGGATGGCGTTGGTGGACAAGACGGCTGAGATCGACAGGCTTTGTAAGGGTTTTGTCATATTTGGAGGAAGGGGACTACAGGTTGTGGGTGGGTTTTCAACGTGAAATGGCGAGAGGTAAAAATGCCTACAGCATTCTCAGTCGTTTCGCCGTAAATCTCGGTAGAGGGTGCCTCGGACGATGTCGGGTGTTTCGAGTTTTACAGTGATTGTGCTGGTCTCTTCCCAAGCAAACCCGCCTCCACAAAGGGCCTGAACCGTGTGGGTGGTTCAGACTGGCGAGGTTGTCTCGACGCTGCCGAACGACCCATACAGACTTACTCGGCCATGACCTCTGGCGCTTGGCGCGAGGCTGCTTCCAGATCCATCAAGCCTCTACCGTACGCTTCACTGTTGGCATAGAGGCCAGTCCGGTTCGCCGTCGCCAGCAGATGCTCGCGCACTTGCTGCGCAGTGAGCTCGGGGTAACGACTTTGCAGTGCCGCCAATGCTCCGCTGACCAGCGCGGCAGCAGGCGAGGTGCCAGCCGTCTGGGTGTAGGTGCCATCCTTGTTGGTGGTCAGCAGGCCTTGCCCTGCACCGGAGTCGCCACCCGGTACAGCAATGCACCAGGCTGCCGCCACGCCACAATAGTTGGATTTGGCATTGATGGCGCTGCCGTCGTTTTTCAACGCAACCACCGCGATCCAGCCTTTTTCCAGTTCGGGTAAGGCGACAGGCAAGCCGGGTTCAGCCAAGGGTTCTCGTTTCAGTTCATTGCCGGTAGGGAAAACAAAGACGGCGCCGTCCTCCACCAGTTTGCGCGCGGTCACCAGTGATTGCGGCATGACTTGCTTGTAACGCGCCTCGTTGATTTCGGTCGCAGGAATGGCGTTGGCCCACGAGTTGTTAAGGATGCGCGCGCCCTTGTCGAAACCTGCTTGCCAGGACCGAGCGATTTCATCATCGAAGAAAAAGGGTTCGTTATCGTCGCCGAAGCGATAGGGGATCAGCTGCGCATTGAATGCGACGCCGTGCATGCCCTGATCATCCTTGTTGGCTGCGAGGATGCCGGCCATCTGGGTGCCGTGGCCGACCCGATCAAAAGTGCCGACCTGATTCTCGACATGGTCAAAACCCGGATCACGGAGCCTTCCTCGAAACGCCGGCAGGCCGCTGTTCAGGCCCGAATCGATCAGTGCGACAGCCACACCCTGGCCGGTGCCGCCGCGAGCATAAAGACTTGATGCGTTGACAATCGCCAGACCTTTTTGGGCCTGATACTCCGCCGTTTCAAATGCTGCCGTGTCCAGGGAAGGCTGTTGCGGGACAGTCAGGCATCCGTTCAAAAGAAGGGGGAGTGCGAGCGAGCAGGCAAGCGGAATAAAGTGTCTTTGGGACATGGTCGTTCCTTGATAAAGATCCGCGTATCTCAGGCTTCCTGCATGATGGACACCTGGCGGAAGTTGATGGCGGTAAACCATACCTGTTGACCGAAGGCCGAGATCAGTGGGCAAAGTGCCTCCTGTGTTTCAACCTATGGCCAGGGATCGGTGGGTTGGGACGCTGTATCATCCCGTATCGTTTTCGCCCCCGACCTTTTCTCGACTCGCTGCAATCGCCGGCTAGGCTTTTGATTCCGCAGCGGTCAATGGAGTGACAGCTTATGCACAACACCCTGGAACAGGTTTTCGGTTATCCACAGTTTCGACCCGGTCAGGAGGCGGCCGTCAGTGCCGTGTTGGCCGGGCGTTCGGCGGCGGCGATATTTCCCACCGGTTCCGGCAAGTCCCTTTGTTACCAATTGCCGGCGCTGTTGCTGCCGCACCTGACGCTGGTGGTCTCGCCGTTGCTGGCGTTGATGCAGGATCAACTGGCATTCCTGCAACGCCACGGCATCTCGGCGGGCAGTATCGATTCGGCCCAGAGCCGCGAAGACGCGAGCGATGTCATGGCTCGGGCAAAATCCGGCGAACTGAAGATTCTGATGATCTCGGTGGAACGCCTGAAGAACGAGCGCTTCCGGCATTTTCTGCAGCAAGTACCGATCTCGCTGCTGGTGGTGGACGAGGCGCATTGCATCTCCGAATGGGGGCACAACTTTCGCCCGGACTACCTCAAGCTTCCCGATTATCAACGCCAGTTCAATATCCCTCAGGTGCTGCTGCTGACCGCAACGGCGACACCCAAGGTCATCGCCGACATGCAGGCGAAATTCGCCATCGCCGCCGACGATGTGGTGACCACCGGTTTCTATCGCCCGAACCTCAATTTGCTGGTGGAGCCGGTTCGTGGAGTGGACAAGCGCCGACGCCTCGTCGAGTGGATGAGCCAGCGTGCGGACCAGCCGAGCATCGTCTACGTCACCCTGCAGAAAACGGCGGAACACATCGCCGAACACCTGAACCGCAACGGCATCCAGGCCGAGGCTTATCACGCCGGCTTGCCCCATGAACAACGGGAAGCGATCCAGCGTCGCTTCATGGGCGGGCAGTCCAGTTGCATCGTCGCCACCATCGCTTTCGGCATGGGCATCGACAAAAGCGACATCCGCAATGTGGTGCATTTCGACCTGCCCAAATCCATCGAAAACTACAGCCAGGAAATCGGTCGCGCCGGGCGTGACGGGCAGCCGTCGGACTGCCTGGTGTTGGCCAACCGCGACAGCCTCAACGTGCTGGAAAACTTCGTCTACGGCGACACCCCCGAGCTCGATGGCATCCGTTGCGTGCTGGACGAGATGCTGGCCGCAGCACCCGAAGGGCAGTGGGAGTTTCTGCTGGGGCCGTTGGCGGATCAGAGCAATATTCGCCAATTGCCGCTCAAGACCTTGCTGGTGCAACTTGAATTGCGCGGGTTGATCGCCCCGCGTTACGCCTACTACGCCGAGTATCGCTTCAAGTATCTGGAGGAGCCCGAGGCGCTGTTGGCGCGTTTTGAAGGCGAGCGCAGGGATTTTGTCGCTGCGATCATCCAGACCTCCAGCCGCGCCCGGACCTGGGCCACGGTGAATTTCGAGACGTTGCACGAGCAGCATCAGGCCGAGCGCAGTCGGGTGGTCAAGGCGCTGGACTACTTCCAGGAGAAGGGTTGGGTGGAGCTCGAAAGCAAGCAGATGACCGAGGTCTACAGCGTGCTGCAAAGCGGCTTCGACAGCGCCGCGTTGAGCGAAGAGCTGCACCATTATTTCACTCGGCATGAACACACCGAGATCGCGCGGATTCACGCGATGCTGGATCTGTTCGCCACCGACCGTTGTCTGGGCTATCGCCTGGCCGAGTATTTCGGCGACCACAATGCTCCGCAGCAATGTGGCCATTGTTCGGTGTGTCATGGGCAAGTGGTGCGGCTACCGGCACCACCGGAATTGCCGGCGCTTGTGGATAAAAATTTCGAGGCGTTGTGTGGCGATTTTATCCACAGGCACGGGCAGCACACGGGCAACGTGCCTTCGGCTGAACGCGTGACGCGGTTTCTGTGCGGGATCAGCGTGCCGCTGTTCACCAAACTCAAGGTGCGGGCGATTCCCGGATTTGCGGTGCTGGAAGATTATCCGTACGCCGAGGTACGCGGGTGGGCCGAAGCGCACCTCTAACCCGTTAAACCGTAGGAGCTGCCGAAGGCTGCGATCTTTTGATCTTGATCTTCACGTTAAAGATCAAAAGATCGCAGCCTTCGGCAGCTCCTACAGGGCTCATCCATCCGCTGAATGTTGCTCATCACAGGAATAAATTTCAAAAAAACGCGGTGGCTGACTATGGTGATGGCTGTCTTCGGATCGCCAACAAGAGAACAAAACATGAGCCAGACACCGTCGAATATTCAGCGCGCCGCCGTCATCGGCGCGGGCACCATGGGCCGTGGCATTGTCATGTGCCTGGCCAACGCCGGGGTGGCCGTGCAGTGGGTCGACAACAATCCGCAAATGCTGGAACAGGCCATGGCAACCGTGGCGGACACCTATGCCCACAGTGTGCGTCAGGGCCGCATTGATCAGGCAGAAGCCGACGTCCGTATCGCGCGCGTAACGGCGGCCGATGGTTATGTGGCCATCCGCGATGTCGACCTGGTCATCGAAGCGGTGTACGAAAACCTTGAGCTCAAGCAGAAAATCTTCCGTGAACTCGATGGCCTGCTCAAGCCTGAGGCGATTCTGGCGAGCAATACTTCGGCGCTGGATATCGACGCTATCGCGGCAGCCACACGCCGGCCACAGCAAGTGCTGGGCCTGCATTTCTTCAGCCCGGCGCACATCATGAAGCTGCTGGAAATCGTCCGTGGCGCGCAGACTGCTCCGGCAGTCCTCGACGCGGCGCTGGCGCTCGGCCAGCGCATGGGCAAGGTCAGTGTGGTGGCAGGCAATTGTGACGGTTTCATCGGCAACCGCATGCTCAATACCTATGTGCTCGAGGCGCGGAAAATGCTGCTGGAAGGGGCTTATCCCTACCAGGTGGACGCAGCGCTGCAAGGGTTCGGTTTCGCCATGGGGCCGTTCCGCATGTTCGACGTGGTGGGCGTTGACCTGCAGTGGCGCGCGCGGCAACTGTCCGGTGTCGGGCAGGACGCGCCTGAAGTTCAGGTGGATAACCGACTGTGCGAGATGGAGCGTTTTGGCCAAAAGAGTGGCAACGGTTTTTACCACTATGAACCGGGCAGCCGGCAGGCCGAGCACGATCCGCAGGTCGATGCACTGGTGCTTCAAGTCAGTGAAGAACTGGGGTTTCAGCGTCGCGAGATCGGCCCGGAGGAGATTCTCGAGCGCTGCTTGCTGGCACTGGTCAATGAAGGCGCGAAGATCCTGCAGGAAGGCATTGCCGGATCGGCTCGGGATATCGACTTGGTCTACCTCAATGGCTACGGTTTCCCGGCGGACAAGGGCGGGCCGATGGCCTGGGCGGATCAACAAGGGCTGGCGGATATCCATCGGCGCCTGATCGACCTTGAGACGCGTCAGGGCGATCACTGGAACCCGGCGCGGTTGATTGGTGAATTGGCGGTGGCGGGCAAGGGCTTTGCTGACCAGTGATTGATGTAGCGCCTGCAAGGGTGCCTTCGCGAGCAAGCCCGCTCCCACACTGGATATCGGTCGTACACAAAATCTGTGTTCACCGAAGATCAATTGTGGGAGCGGGCTTGCTCGCGAAGAACGATAACGCGGTTTTCGCCTTAGACTTGGTGAACCCATTCCAGGAATCAACGCCAATGCCCCAACGCACCGACTATCCGCACTTCCAGCCCATCACCACCCGCTGGCACGACAACGACGCCTACGGTCACGTCAACAACGTCACCTATTACAGCTTCTTCGATACAGCGGTGAACACTTACCTGATCGAAGTCGGCGGCCTGGATATCCATGACGGCGAGGTGGTGGGATTCGTGGTGAGCTCCTCCTGTGATTACTTTGCTTCCATCGCGTTCCCGGACCGTATCGAGATCGGTCTACGCGTGGGCAAGTTGGGCAACAGTTCGGTGCAGTACGAACTGGCCGTGTTCAAGCAAGGCGAGGATGAAGCCTGTGCGGCAGGGCGCTTTGTGCATGTGTCTGTCGATCGTGCGTCGAATCAACCCGTGGCGATTCCTGCCGGGTTACGCGGGGCGCTGGAGCGTCTGGTGGTTCAGTAAGGCAAAAAAAATCGCAGCCCTTGGGCTGCGTTTTTTGTTGTACTGATCAGCGAGGCGCTCGAGGCCTTAGTCGCGGTAGTACCTGTGGTGGTGCTTGCGATGGCCATAGGCATGGCCGCGGCCTGGATGGCCGTCACGGTAGTAACGACGATCACCATGGCCGCGATACGAACCACGATCGTCGTCATCATTATCGTACTCTTTGCCCATGTAGTTACCCAGCGCGCCACCGGCGCCGCCGCCTGCTGCGGCGCCGATCAGGCTGCCGGTGGTGCCGCCCACGCTGCGGCCGACCACGTTACCGCCCGCAGCACCCAACGCACCGCCAATGGCCGCTTCGCCACGGCTGTGCTTGTTTGCGCCGACGGCACTACCACCCGCGCCGCCCAGGGCCGCGCCGATGGTGGAACCTGTACTGCCGCCTAACGACTGACCGACGACCGAGCCTAGAACCCCGCCCAATGCGCCGCCTACACCGGCTTCGGTGGTGCCGCCAGCAGACGCGAAACCGCTGACCAGGCCAAGGGACAACAAGAGAATCGAGGAGAACTTCATGGAGGAACCTCAAGGGGATGACGGCGCGATCCTGAGGCTCTGGAATGGGCGTGACAATCGAAATCCGACGAATAACACGACGTGTATACAATATTGCAAGTTACTGTTTTTTGGGCGGAACTTAACGTTTTTTTGCTGGTCTTTTACTACTTCGCAAAGGCCGTTTTCATGAGGGAACGGCCTTTTTTGTGGGCGATTGAAAAGTGCTGGATCCGGAAAAATTGTTGCTTGATCTACCGTATTCGCGAGCAAGCCCGCTCCCACATTGGATCTTCAGCGAGCACAAACTTTGTGCGCGACAGGGATTCAATGTGGGAGCGGGCTTGCTCGCGAAGAGGCCGGTTCAGGCGAAGCGTTAAGCAGACCTGGCCATGATCAACCCGGTCTCGCTCGCCGCTTCCAACCGGATTGCCACGAACTTCGATGTCGGGGTATGGCTGCCATCGCCGGTGCTTTCCAGCGGCACCAGCGGATTCACTTCCGGGTAGTACGCCGCCGCTTGCCCGGCCGGGATGTCGAATGCCAGCAATGTGAAGCCTTTCACCCGACGTTCAACACCATCGTCCCAGAGCGAAACGATGTCAGCCTTCTGCCCCGGTTTGAAGCCCAGGCGAATGATGTCGGCCTCGTTGACGAACAACACGTCGCGTTGTCCCTTCACCCCGCGATAGCGGTCATTCAGGCCGTAGATCGTGGTGTTGTACTGATCGTGGGAGCGCATCGATTGCATGATCAGGTCCGGCAGCACACCGGTGGCGCGGGTGCGTTCGTGCACCAGGTCTTTGGGCAGTGCGTTCGGGCGGAAGTTGGCCCGGCCCGAGGCGGTGCTCCACTTGCGTGCGCCGGCACTGTTGCCCAGGTAGAAACCGCCGGGATTCTTGACCTTCTCGTTGAAGTCCGTGAAACCGGGAATGGTCTCGGCGATCAGGTCGCGGATGCGGCTGTAGTCGGCCACCAGCCAGTTCCAGTCCACCGGGTGGCTGCCCAGGGTCGCGGCAGCGATGCCGGCCAGGATCGCCGGTTCCGAGCGCATCTGGTTTGACAGCGGCTGCAACTGGCCATTGGAGGCGTGGACCATGCTGAACGAGTCTTCGACGGTGATCGCTTGTGGGCCTTCGTTCTGGATATCGATGTCGGTGCGGCCCAGGCACGGCAGGATCAACGCGTCCTTGCCATGGGTCAAATGGCTGCGGTTGAGCTTGGTGCTGATCTGCACGGTCAGGTCACAGCTTTGCAACGCCTGGAACGTGCGCGGGCTGTCTGGCGTGGCCTGGGCGAAGTTGCCGCCCAGGCCGATGAAGACTTTCGCCCGGCCTTCGGCCATGGCATGAATCGCCTCGACCACGTTGTGGCCGTTGTGGCGTGGCACCTTGAACTGGAAGCGGCGCTCCAGGGCATCGAGAAAGGCTGCCGGCGGACGTTCGTTGATGCCCATGGTCCGGTCGCCCTGCACGTTGCTGTGACCCCGCACCGGGCACAGGCCGGCGCCCGGGCGGCCAACGTTGCCGCGCAGCAGCATCAGGTTGGCGATCTCCTGGATGGTCGCCACCGAATGGCGATGCTGGGTGATACCCATGGCCCAGCACATGATGACGTTCTTGCCCTTGGCGTACATGCGCGCCGCTTGCTCGATCTCGACCAGGGTCAGGCCGGACTGCTCGACGATCTGCTCCCACGGGGTGTCGTCGATGACTGCCAGGTACTCCAGCACATTGGCGCTGTGCTCATTGAGGAAGTCATGGTCGAACACTGCGGGTGCGCCGGTTTTCTGTGCGTCGCGTTCCCACAGCAAGAGAAATTTCGCCATGCCGCGCATGATCGCCATGTCACCGCCCAGGGCTGGGCGGAAGAACGCGGTATTGGTCGGCTTGTCGCCGTTGGTGAGCATTTCGATCGCGTGTTGCGGGTGCTGGAAACGTTCCAGGCCGCGTTCCTTGAGGGGGTTGATGCACACCACTTGCGCACCGCGTTTCACCGCTTCACGCAGCGGTTCGAGCATGCGTGGGTGGTTGGTGCCGGGGTTCTGGCCCCAGACGAAAATCGCATCGGCGTGTTCGAAGTCGTCGAACGTCACGGTGCCTTTGCCGACGCCGACACTTTGCGACAGCGCCACACCGCTGGCCTCGTGGCACATGTTCGAACAGTCAGGGAAGTTGTTGGTGCCGTAGGCGCGCACGAACAGCTGGTACAAATAAGCCGCTTCGTTGCTGGCACGGCCCGAGGTGTAGAACTCGGCCTGGTCCGGGCTCGACAAGCCGTTCAGGTGTTTGGCGATCAGTGCGAAAGCGTCGTCCCAACTGATCGGTTTATAGCGGTCCGTTTCGGCGTCGTAGCTCATCGGCTCGGTCAGGCGACCCTGGTATTCGAGCCAGTAGTCGCTCTGCTCCAGCAAGGAAGTGACGCTGTGTCTGGCGAAGAATTTGGCGTCGACACGGCGCTTGGTCGCTTCCCAGTTCACTGCCTTGGCGCCGTTCTCGCAGAACATCACCATGCCCTTTTCCGGAGAATCGCCCCAAGCGCAACCCGGGCAATCGAAGCCGCCGTTCTGGTTGGTCTTGAGCATGATGCGCAGGTTTTTCAGTGCGTTGTCGCTGGTCAGCCAGGCCTGGGCCACACTGATCAGAGCACCCCAGCCACCGGCAGGACCTTTGTAGGGCTTGTAGCGAGGGATGGGGGTCTGGTCGGCTTGACGGTGTTGACTCACGCTTGATTCTCCAACGTTGGGCTGTACACCCGCGGCGCATTCTTCTGTGGCAAATGGATGAGGTTGAGGTTGTGACGCCGAGCCCATTGCACGGCAAGGCCCGTGGGCGACGACAGGCTGACCAGGGTCTGGATGCCGGCGCGCAGGACCTTCTGGATCAATTCGAGACTGCAGCGGCTGGTGACAATCGCCAGCCCGCCGGCGGTCGGGATGTTCTGGCGGACAAGGGCACCGATCAGCTTGTCGAGGGCGTTGTGTCGGCCTATGTCTTCGCGGCCCATCAGCAACTCGCCCTGATCGTTCATGAACACCGCTGCGTGCACCGCACCGCAATGCTGGCCCAACGGCTGGAAGGCGCCGATGCGCTGGCGCAGGCCATCGAGCCATTCAACGGGTGGCAGCGGGGTGCCGGGCAATACTTGAAGGTCCGGCAAGGCCTGCTCGACCGCTTCCACGCCGCACAGCCCGCAACCGCTGGTGCCGGCCAGTTGCCGACGCTGCTGCTTGAGGTTCCAGAAGGCGCGATTGGCGATGGTCACTTGCGCGTATTGCGCCGAGCCCGAGCCGGTCAGTTGCAGGTCGTAGATGTCCGTGGCGTCCTGGATGATGCCGCTGCCCAGGCTGAAGCCGACAATGAAGTCTTCCAGATCCGTCGGCGTTACCAGCATGACCGCCTGGCTGATGCCGTTATAGGCAATCGCCAACGCGACTTCCTCGGCCAGCGCGGTGCTGTCCGATTCGACGCTTTCCGTTTCGGTGGGGCGGAAGTTGCTGTAGCTGTACGTCTGGCTGGCGGCGGGCGCGGGCGTTTCGAGGGCAGGCGCCGCGCAGGCAGGGCGCTTGGTGTTCATGGCATCACCCACGGTTTGATCAGCTTTAAGACTAGGCGCGGCAAACTGTCGCGTCTAATCGCTAATACTGATCTACCGATAGATGCCGTCGATCAAGCGCTCGTCAGTGATTGCTGATAAATCGCGAAACAGGCTTCCGCCAGGGCCGAGCGGGGCGCGCTGCGACGCATGATCAGCCCCAGGCGGCCAAGGGTCTGGGCGTTCTCGATCGGTTGCAGGCGCAAGTGGTCGGTCAGCCCTTCGAGGCCACCGTCCAAGGGCATCACGGCGCAACACAGGCCGCCGTGCACGGCTTGAAGCAGTTGATGGACGGCGTCGGTTTGCAGCAAGGGTTGCGGGGTGAGGCCGCGACTATGGAAGTTATGGTCGATGGACTGGCGAAAGTGCATACCGCTGGTGAGCATGCCCAGTGGCAGCTCGATCAATGATTCCCAGCTCAGCGGCGCCTCGCCAAAGGTGAAGAAGCGTTGGTCGTAGAGCAGGCCCATGCGGGTTTCGCTGAAGGCCAGGGAGTCGAAATGTTCGGCGTCCAGGCGTTCCAGGTAGGAAACACCGAGATCCAGGCGATTGTTCGCCAGTTGTTCGAGGATCTGCTCCGAACTCAACGCTGAAAGCTCGAAGCGCAGGTTCGGGTGTTCGGCGTGCAGGCGTTGCAGCAGCGGCAGCGGATCGAAGCTCGACAACGGCACCATGCCCAGGCGCAACGTGCCGACCAGATTGCCGCGACAGGCGGCGGCCTCGGCATACAAGCCGTCATAGGCCGCCAACACCGTGCGCGCCCAGGCCAGCACCCGCTCGCCCGGCGCGGTGAAGCCTTCGAAGCGCTGGCCGCGATTGACCAGCGGCAGGTCGAGTTCTTCTTCGAGGCTGCGCAGGCGCATGGACAGGGTCGGCTGGGTGATGTGGCAGCGTGCGGCGGCCTGGCCGAAATGGCGGGTTTCGTCGAGCGCGATGAGGAATTTCAGCTGCTTGATGTCCATCTTCGCTCCTGGGCGCGGGAAGGGGCGGATTCTATCGCAAGCGGGGTCATTGGTCGGGTTGGATTCGCAACTGACGGCCGTGGTCTAGGCTTTTGCGTCTGGAACCCCAAACCCAAGGAGAGTGCACCATGAGTCTTTTGAGCTTTGTGAAGGAAGCAGGCGAAAAACTGCTGGATCTGCTGACGCCAGGCAACGCCAATGCCAGTGAGCAGTTGAAGGAGCACATCAGCAAGGTCGGCCTGGGCAACCCGAATGTGCAAGCGACGGTCGATGGTGACAAGGTGACCGTGACCGGTGAGGTGGCAAGCCAGGAAGAGAAGGAAAAAATTCTGTTGGCCGTGGGCAATATTGCCGGGGTTGGCAGTGTGGATGATCAGATTACCGTGACCGGGCCGGTGGTGAAGGCCGCTGTATTTGTCACCGTCGTGAAGGGCGACACCCTCAGCGCGATTTCCAAGCGCGTGTACGGCGATGCCAACAAGTACAACAAGATTTTCGAAGCCAACAAACCGATGCTGTCGCACCCGGACAAAATCTACCCGGGGCAGTCGTTGCGGATTCCCGAGTAACACGAGGCCCGTAGGAGCTGCCGCAGGCTGCGATCTTTTGATCCTGGCGGTATTGAATCAAACGAAGATCAAGATCAAAAGATCGCAGCCTGCGGCAGCTCCTACAGGAAATCAGAGGCCGTTAATAAGCTCCCGATAATCCCCGACCGCCGCAAACTCCGCCGTGTCCTTCGGCCCCTTGCGACTATCCGGCTCGCGCACGGCCAGCAAATGCGCCACACCAAAATCCCGCGCACTGCGCAGGATCGGCAAGGTGTCGTCGATGAACAGGCTGCGCGCCGGATCGAAATCGATGTCGGCTTGCAGCGCATCCCAGAACTGCGGGTTTTCCTTGGGGAAACCGTAGTCATGGGAACTGATCAGGCGCTCGAAGTAGGGCGCCAGTTCGATTTTTTCCAGCTTCAACGACAGCGCATCCCGATGGGCATTGGTGATCAGCACCACGCGTTTGCCGGCCCGTTTGATGGCCGCCAGAAAGGTGTCGGCATCCGGGCGCAGGGCGATCAGGTGCGCGGTTTCCAGTTTCAGGTCGCGCACCGACAGCTTCAGTTCGGCACTCCAGAAGTCCAGGCAGTACCACTGCAGCTGGCCGGCATTGCGCTCGAACAACGGCTGCAATTCCATCTCGGCCATGGCCCGGCTGACCCCGTGCAATTCGGCGTAACGCTGGGGCAGGTGCTCCATCCAGAAGTGGTTGTCGAAATGCAGGTCCAGCAACGTGCCGTCCATGTCCAGCAGAACGGTATCGATGTCGGACCAGGGTAATGAAGGCATGGCAACGTCTCGGGCAGTAGATAGATTTCTGGCGTAAACAAACGGGAAAGCCGCGTTATAGTAGCGCGTTCACGCCAAGGAGCTTTGCATGCGCCAGAAACCCACCATACTCGCCCGCGAAATTGTCGCCACCAGTCGATTGTTCTGCGTGGAGGAGCTGAAGCTGCGCTTTTCCAATGGCGTGGAGCGTACGTATGAGCGCCTGGTTGGCAAAGGGGCCGGGTACGGCGCGGTCATGATCGTGGCGATGCTCGATGCCGAGCATGCGGTGCTGGTCGAGGAGTATTGCGGCGGCACCGATGAATACGAAATGTCTTTGCCCAAGGGTTTGATCGAGCCGGGCGAAGACGTGTTGGCGGCGGCCGAGCGTGAGCTCAAGGAAGAGGCCGGGTTCGGCGCGCGACAGCTGGAGCACCTGACCGAGTTGTCGCTGTCCCCCGGTTACATGAGCCAGAAGATTCAGGTGGTGCTGGCCACCGACCTCTACGAAGCGCGCCTGGAAGGCGACGAACCGGAGCCGATGCGGGTGGACAAGGTCAATCTGCGTGAACTCTCGGCGCTGGCGCAAAACCCGCAATTTACCGAAGGCCGTGCCTTGGCGGCGCTGTACCTGGCCCGAGACCTGTTGACTCAGCGCGGAGCGTTCCAGTCATGAATTTCCCGCATCCGTTGATGGCTCCGGTCATTGAGCTGGCTTTGCAGGCCGGCGAAGCGATCCTGCCGTTCTGGCGTACAGGCACGGCCGTCACGGCGAAGGCTGATGATTCGCCGGTGACCGCTGCCGACCTGGCCGCGCACCACCTGATTCTGGCCGGGCTGACGGCGCTGGATCCGGGCATCCCGGTGCTCTCCGAAGAGGACGCCAACATTGCGCAAAGCGTGCGGGCCGGATGGCAGCGCTGGTGGCTGGTCGATCCGCTGGACGGTACCAAGGAATTCATCAGCGGCAGCGAAGAGTTCACCGTCAATATCGCCCTGATCGAAAACGGTCGGGTGGTGTTCGGTGTGGTGTCGATGCCGACCAACGGGCGTTTTTACGTTGGTGGCGCCGGTCTCGGTGCCTGGCGTGGCGATAAAGGTGGCACGCCCGTGGCGATCAAGGTGCGTGATGCATTAGCGCCCGGAGAGTCGTTCACCGTGGTGGCCAGCCGTCGCCATTCGAGCCCGGAGCAGGAGCGTTTGCTGGCCGGGTTGAGCGCCAGTCTTGGCGAGCTGCAACTGGCCAACATCGGCAGTTCGCTGAAATTCTGTTTGCTGGCTGAAGGGGCCGCGGATTGTTATCCGCGCCTGGCACCGACTTCGCAGTGGGACACGGCGGCAGCCCAAGGCGTACTGGAAGGTGCGGGCGGTGAGGTGCTGGAGTTGAGCGGAGAGCCGTTCAGCTATCCGGCGCGGGAGTCGCTGTTGAATGCGTTCTTTCTGGCGCTGCCAGCGAAGGCGGCGTGGCGGGAGAAATTGCTGGAATTGGCCCGGTCCTGAGGTTGCCCTGACTTTGTGGCGAGGGGGCTTGCCCCCGTTGGGCAGCGTAGCGGCCCCAAACTCGGCCGTTGCGCATTTTCAGCTAAACCTCATTGCCTGAATTGCGACTGCTGCGCAGTCGAACGGGGGCAAGCCCCCTCGCCACAGGTGTTGTGTCAGCGGGTTCAGCGGTGCAACACGTACTGCCCGACAAACCTCACCGCATCCTCATCACGGCCTTCATTGACGACCCGCGTATGCAGCGTCAACCGCGCTCGGCTGTACCGCTGGAACGTGGTCAGAAATTTCTTCCAGATCACCGGATCCGGCGCCTGGCAAATGGCGTTGGCATCGCCCGTCACCGGCAGCGGATAGCTGATCTGCCCTTCCTGAATCACGATGTGCCCGTCCGTGATGCCTTCTTCCTTGAGGCGCAGATGCAGCCAGCCCCAACCGGCCAGGACCGCGCCGCAATACAGACTGCCGCCGAACATGGTGCTCTTGTGGTTGACGTTGGCGTCCAGCGGCAAGTGCAGGCGCAGTTGCTGGTCATGCCAGTCGAGCACTCTGAGGCCCATGTCCCGGGTGAGGGGAATGTCGTGATGGAGGACTGATTCCAGTTGTCGACTGTCGCGGCTCATTCAGGGGCCTCTTGTTTGAATTGGATGATTGGACGTTAGCTCAGTCGAGGTCGTCGGGGTGGGCCGAAGCGCCGCTGTCCGAGAAGCTCAAACCGTGCTTGCGCAGTTTGTCGTGCAGGGTCTTACGCGGAATGCCGAGGGCCTCGGCGACGCTGCGTACGGAGCTGTGCGAGCGCGCCAGTTCGGCGGCGATGAGAGTTTTTTCGAAGTTCTCCACTTGCTCGCTCAAACCGCCGCTGACCATTTCGACGCTATTGCCAGCGCCGCCTTCCGGCGTGCTGTTGTCGAGGGCCAGCTCCAGCCCGAGGGCAAAACGCTCGGCCGCATTTTGCAGCTCGCGCACGTTGCCGGGCCAGGTGTGGCGCAGCAGCAAGGCACGTTGTCCCGGTTGCAGTTCATGGGGCGGCAAGCCGTGGCGGGCACTGGCTTCGTCGGCGAAATGCTGGAACAGCATCAGCGCATCTTCGCCCCGTTCGCGCAGCGGTGGAATCCGCAGCGGCGCGACGTTCAGGCGGTAATACAAGTCGGCACGGAAGCGCCCTTGATCCGCTGCCTGGCGCAGGTCTTCCTTGGTCGCGGCGATGATGCGGATGTCCAGGGGGATCTGTTGATTGCCGCCCAGGCGTTCGACCACGCGCTCCTGCAGCAAACGCAGCAATTTGACCTGCACATCCAGGCTCATGCTTTCGATTTCATCGAGGAACAAGGTGCCGCCATTGGCGAATTCGAACTTGCCGATGCGGCGTTTCTGCGCGCCGGTGAAGGCGCCGGGCTCGTGGCCGAACAGCTCGCTTTCGACCACTGATTCGGCCAGGGCACCGGCATTGATCGCCACGAAAGGACCGTTGCGACGGCCCGATAGATCGTGCAGTGCCCGGGCCACGACTTCTTTGCCGGCGCCGGTTTCGCCGAGGATCAGCACGTCGGCCCTGGTCGCCGCCAGGGCGCCAATCTGCTCGCGCAGGCGCAGCATCGAAGGTGAGTGGCCCACCAGGCGGGTGCTCAGCTCATTGCGGTCGCTCAAGGCCAACCGCAGGCTGCGGTTGTCCAGCACCAAGCGGCGCAGGGCCAACGCGCGGCGCACGCTGTCGAGCAGGGCGTCGCTGGCGAACGGCTTCTCGAGAAAGTCATAGGCCCCGGCGCGCATGGCCTGCACCGCCAGCGGCACATCGCCGTGGCCGGTGATCAGCAGCACCGGCAATTCAGGGTCCTGGGCGTGCAGTTCGGTCAGCAGTTCCAGACCGTCCATGCCGGGCATGCGGATGTCGCTGACCACCACACCTGGCCAGTCGCGCTCCAGTTGCGCGGCCAGGCCCTTGGCTTCGGCCAGCGGCAGGATCTTCAGACCGGCCAGATCCAGCGTCTGGCTCAAGGCCTGGCGCAAGTGGGGATCGTCGTCGATCAACACGACCTGAATGCGGTTGTCGATGGTCATGCACTTCGGTCCTCGGACGGTTGCAGGCTCACGCCTGGTGCGCCTGCGCGCAGCTTCAGGGTAATCAGGGCGCCGCCTTCCTTGTGGTTGGCGAACGACAGTTCACCACCGAAGGCGCGCATCAGCGTTTCGCAAATCGCCAGCCCCAAGCCCAGGCCCTGGGTTCGGGTCTTGGTGGTGTAGAACGGCTCGCTGGCGCGTCCAAGGGCCTCCATGCAAAAGCCCGGGCCGTTGTCGCGAATGTACAGGTTGACGCCATCGGCCGTGGATTGGGCACTCAGCCAGAGTTTACGTGGCGGGCCTTTTTCCGTCAGGGCATCCAGGGCGTTGGCCAGCAGGTTGCCGAGTACCTGGCGCAGGCGGGTTTCCCCGGCCTCGACCCACAGGGTGGCGGCGGGCAGATCACGGATCAGCTCGACGTCCATGCTGCGTCGGCGCTTGGCCAACAAGGCCAGGGCATCATCCAGCGCCGGTTGCAGGGCCACGCTTTCCGGGGCATGCCGGTCGCGCCGGGCAAAGGCGCGCAGGTGGGCGATGATCGAGGCCATGCGACCGGTCAGTTCGCTGATCAGTTTGAGATTGCCGCGGGCGTCGTCGGTACGCTGGTGGTCGAGCAATATCTCGGCGTTTTCCGCATAACTGCGAATGGCAGCCAGCGGCTGATTGAGTTCATGGCTGATGCTCGCGGACATGGTGCCCAGTGCCGACAGTTTGCCGGCCTGCACCAGATCGTCCTGGGCGCGGACCAGCTCCTGCTGAGCCTGCTCGCGCTCCAGCACTTCTTGTTTGAGGCGTCGGTTCAGGCCTTCGAGATCGCTGGTGCGCTCGGCAACCCGACCTTCCAGTTCGCGGCGGGCCTTGGCTTCGAAAGCAATGCGTTCCAGGTAATGGCGGCGGCGCTGCATCATCAGGCCAAGCAACAGCATCAACACCAGCAGCGTTGCACCGCCGATGGCCACCACCGTGCGCACCGGGCGGTCGATCAAGGTGCGCGGGGCGAGGATGCTGACATTCCAGCCGGTTTCGGCGATCTGCTGGGTCTGGGTCAGCCAGGCATTGGGATTGAGCTCCAGCGGTTTGGGCTCGCGGGTTGGATAGGGTTGGATCGCGGTGATGGCCTTGCTTTCGGCCTCGCTCAACGGACGGGTCGAGCGGAATCGCCACTCCGGTCGCGAGGTGAGAATGACCACGCCATTGTGGTCGGTCAGCAGCAGTTGTTCCGGGGTTTTGCCCCAGAGGCTTTCGGTGTGGTCAAGGTCGACCTTGACCACCAGCACACCGACGATTTTTTCGCCGTCGCGCACGCTGGCGGCGAAGAAGTAGCCGCGCTTGGCGGAGGTGGTACCCAAACCAAAGAAGCGCCCGAGCCGCCCGGCCATGGCTTCACTGAAATACGGCCGGAAGGAAAAATTGCGCCCGACGAAACTGTCGTGCTTGTCCCAGTTGGAGGCGGCCAGCGTCTTGCCGGTGGCGTCCATCAGGTACATGACTTCGGCACCGGTCTGGGTGGCGATATTTTTCAGCAGGCGGTTGGCATTGCCCTGGGTGACGCCATCGTCCGGCGCGCCGACAACAGCGCGCAAGGCCGGCAGGTCACCGAGGATTTGCGGCAACACTTCATAGCGGTGCAGGGTGCCCAGCAGGTTGGCGACATAGAGGTCGAGGGTCTGACGATTCTGACTGGCCAGTTCGCTGCGGTAATAGCGCTCGGCCAGGTGCTCCAGCGGCCACAGCAACGGCGCCAGGCACAGTGCCAGCAGAGCCAGGCTGCGCCAACGGGGTCTGGGGGGAAGAGTCGGTTTCATGAGCAGCATGCGCCTGTGGGTACAGGCGCATTATGCCTAGGCTTGCCCGCCTTGGGTCAGCGGCATCTTGATAGCCGAGCTTGCGCCGGCCTTTCAGGCAAAGACGTCGGCGTCCTTGAAAAACACGCCGGCCTGATCTTTGGCCGACAGTTGCGGTGTGCCTTCCAGTTGCCAGTCGATGGCCAGGTCCGGGTCGTCCCAGCGAATGCTGCGTTCGGCCGATGGCGTGTAGTAGTCGGTGGTTTTGTACAGGAACTCGGCAAATTCGCTCAGTACGACGAACCCGTGGGCAAAACCTTCCGGGACCCAGAGCTGCCGATGATTGGCGGAGGACAGCCGCACGGCGACCCATTTGCCGAAGTGCGGCGAGCTGCGACGAATGTCCACGGCGACGTCCAGCACTTCACCGACTGTGACGCGGACCAGTTTGCCCTGGGTATTTTCCAGCTGGTAATGCAGGCCGCGCAGCACACCCTTCTGCGAACGGGAGTGATTGTCTTGAACGAATTCAGTGTCCAGCCCGGTGGCCTCTTTGAAGGCCCTGGCGTTGAAACTCTCGTAGAAGAAACCACGCTCGTCACCAAAGACCTTGGGTTCGAGGATCAGAACACCGGGCAGGTCGGTGGTCACTACGTTCATGGTGGGCTCTCCAGTTGCATGCGTTTAATGGTCGCCATTCTTGCGCAAAGTGCTATTGGAGGCGAGTCCCAGAACACCCATACCGGCTTGCGGGGGGTTGCGTATCGCCCGAAGCAGTGGCGATATAGGCGCCTAATAAAATTTCAGGGGTTGTTGTATGCCGCTCGCCACGTTGATTCATCGCGCCAGTTTGCCCAGCCCGCAGGTGTCTGCGGAGCAAGCGCTAGAGCTGCTGGAAGAACATTACGGGTTCAGCGGCAGACTGCAGCCCCTCGGCAGCCAGCAAGACCTGAACTACCGCGTCGACAGCGAGCGGGGACGTTTCGTCCTGAAAATCTGCCGTGGTGACTACTCGATCATTGAGCTTCAGGCACAGCATGCCGGGCTCAAGCACCTGGGCGAGCACCCCGATGTCCATGTGCCGCGCGTTATCGCGGCGAAAAACGGTGCGGACCTGCTATCTCTGGACGTGGGTGGCCAGGCAGTGCACGTTCGCCTGCTCGACTACATCGAAGGCCAGCCGCTGACGAGCCTTGGCCATTTCAACCCGACGGTGGTGTCCGGTTTCGGTCGCCTGTGCGGTGAAATGGACCTGGCCCTGGCGGATTTCGACCATCCGGGCCTGGTGCGAACCCTGCAATGGGATGCCCGCCACGCTCACGCCCTGATCGCGCACTTGCTGCCGGTGATCAAGGATGAAGCCCAGCGCAAACTGATCGTCGAAGCATCCGCACAAGCCGAGCGGCATTTGCAGCCGCTGGAAGCCAAGCTGCCGGTGCAGGCCATTCATATGGACATCACCGACGACAACGTGGTGTGGCAGCGCGATGCGCAACGCCATTGGCAACTGCAAGGCGTGATCGATTTCGGTGACCTGGTGCGTACCTGGCGCATTACCGATCTGTCGGTCACCTGCGCCGCGCTGCTGCATCATGGCGAGGGCGATCCGTTCTGCATTTTGCCGGCAATCCAGGCTTACCACGCGGTCAACCCCTTGCAACACGAAGAGCTGCTGGCGCTGTGGCCGCTGATCGTCGCCCGTGCGGCGGTGCTGGTGCTCAGTGGCGAACAGCAGGTCAGCATCGATCCGGGCAATGCCTACAGTCGCGATAACCTGGTCCATGAATGGGAAATCTTCCGGGTGGCCACGTCGGTGCCGTTGGCATTGATGGAAGCGGCGATCCTCACTGCCGTCGGCCAGAACCTGCCCACCATCGGCAGTGAAGGCTTTGCACCGCTGTTGCCAAGCCTGGTGGGGCGAGAGTTCGCCTTGATCGACTTGGGGGTGCTTAGCCCGCATTTCGAGGCCGGGAACTGGGAGCAGCAGGGTGTCGACCAGCGCCTGCTGGATGAAGCGGCCGCGGCTCATGGCCTGGCAGCCAGTCGCTATGGACAATACCGCCTGTCCCACACCCGCCCGGACAGCGCCACTGAACCGGACACTTGCCCCTTGCACGTTGAACTGCGTGTACCTCAGGGCACGACGGTCGAAGCACCGTTTGCCGGTGTGGTGCATCAGCCGTCGGCGGGCGTGCTGCAACTGGACGGCCCGCAATTGAGTGTGCGGCTTTGGGGTGTCACGCCGTCGCTGCACAGTGGCGCGGCGCTGGTCAAAGGCCAGGTGCTGGGTTCGGTCAGCGGGCCATTGATCGTGCAGTTGAGCCGTGGCGCGTCGATCGATGCGCCGTTGTTCTGCACGCCATCGCGCGCCGCTGCCTGGCAGGCACTGTGCCCATCACCCGCGGCACTGCTGGGGCTGGCCTGTGATGCCGAAGCAGAACTCGACGGCGCGACCTTGCTGGCCCGGCGTGATGCCAGTTTCGCCCGCACGCAAAAACATTATTACGTCGACCCGCCGCGCATCGAGCGTGGCTGGCGCAACCATTTGATCGACATGCAGGGGCGCTCCTACCTCGACATGCTCAACAACGTCGCGGTATTGGGCCACGGTCATCCGCGCATGGCGGCAGTTGCCAGCCGCCAGTGGTCGTTGCTCAACACCAACTCGCGTTTCAATTACGCGGCCGTGGCCGAGTTCTCCGAACGCTTGCTGAAACTGTCCCCTGATGGCATGGACCGCGTGTTCCTGGTCAACAGCGGCAGCGAGGCCAATGACCTGGCGATTCGCCTGGCGTGGGCCTACAGCGGCGGCCGCGACATGCTCAGCGTGCTGGAGGCCTATCACGGCTGGACGGTGGGTGCCGACTCGGTCTCGACCTCGATCGCCGACAACCCCAAGGCCTTGAGCAGCCGCCCGGACTGGGTACACCCGGTGACCGCGCCAAACACCTATCGCGGTGAGTTCCGTGGCCCCGACAGTGCGCCGGATTATGTGCGCAGCGTCGAGCACAACCTGGCGAAAATCGCCGAGCAGAAACGCCAACTGGCGGGCTTCATCTGCGAACCGGTGTACGGCAATGCCGGCGGTATCTCGCTGCCACCGGGCTATTTGAAGCAAGTCTATGGCATGGTCCGGGCCCAGGGCGGCGTGTGCATTGCCGACGAAGTGCAGGTCGGCTACGGACGTATGGGCGATTTCTTCTGGGGCTTCGAAGAGCAAGGCGTGGTACCGGACATCATCACCATGGCCAAAGGCATGGGCAACGGCCAGCCATTGGGCGCGGTCATCACCCGCCGGGAAATCGCCGAGGCGCTGGAGGCCGAGGGTTATTTCTTCTCGTCCGCCGGTGGTAGCCCGGTCAGCTGCCAGGTCGGCATGGCTGTGCTGGATGTGATGGAAGAAGAAAAACTCTGGGAGAACGCCCAGGTCGTGGGCGGACACTTCAAGCAACGCCTCGAAGCGTTGATCGATATTCATCCGTTAGTGGGCGCGGTGCACGGTTCCGGTTTTTACCTGGGCGTCGAGTTGATCCGCAACCGCGACACACTGGAGCCGGCCACTGAAGAAACCACCGCACTGTGTGATCGTTTGCGCGAGCTGGGGATCTTCATGCAGCCGACCGGCGATTACCTGAACATCCTCAAGATCAAGCCGCCGATGGTTACTTCGCGCCAGAGCGTGGATTTCTTCGTGGACATGCTGTCGAAGGTGCTGGCGGAAGGCTTGTAAACACATCCCCCTGTAAATGCGGGCCACTGTGGGAGCGGGCTTGCTCGCGAAAGCGGCATTCAAGGCTCAATATTTGCGTCGGATGTACCGGCCTCTTCGCGAGCAAGCCCGCTCCCACAGGAAGGGTGGTGTTAATTCGATTGATATCGGCTTTCTGTCGGTTATTTTTGTAACTTTGGATTGACGGTGCTTTAAAAGCCGATATTTATCGGATATAAAGTGACCAGTCCACGGCGTGTACCCATGCGCTTTCTTTTCTGTCAGGCATCAACGCCACTCCGGAGTCCTGAGTCATGACCACGTTGAACAGCACCCCTCGCGCC
Source organism: Pseudomonas sp. Pseusp49 (assembly GCF_059491875.1). Lineage (NCBI taxonomy): Bacteria > Pseudomonadati > Pseudomonadota > Gammaproteobacteria > Pseudomonadales > Pseudomonadaceae > Pseudomonas > Pseudomonas sp. Pseusp49. The sequence continues at coordinate 177,775 of NZ_CP168514.1, forward strand.
GACGGCTTCTACATGCCAGCCGAATGGGCACCCCAAACCCAGACCTGGATGATCTGGCCCGAGCGGCCGGACAACTGGCGCCTGGGTGGCAAACCGGCACAGGCCGCCCACGTGGCCGTGGCCAAGGCCATCGCCCGTTTCGAACCGGTCACCGTGGCGGTTTCCGCCGGCCAGTACGAAAACGCCCGTGCCCGTCTGGACGTGCCGAATATTCGCGTAGTGGAAATGTCCAGTGACGACGCCTGGGTTCGCGACTCCGGCCCGACTTTCGTCATCAATAACAGTGGCGAAGTCCGTGGCGTGAACTGGGACTTCAATGCCTGGGGCGGTTTTGACGGCGGCCTGTATTCGCCGTGGAACCGTGATTCGCAGGTCGGCGGCAAGATCCTCGAGATCGAACGCAGCCCGCGTTACCGCACCGAAGGCTTCGTACTTGAAGGCGGTTCGATTCACGTCGACGGCGAAGGCACGCTGATCACCACCGAAGAGTGCCTGCTCAACCGCAATCGCAACCCGCACCTGAACCGCGAAGAAATCGAAGCGGTCCTGAGTGCGAACCTGGCTGTGGATAAAATCATCTGGCTGCCGGATGGCTTGTTCAACGACGAAACCGACGGCCATGTGGATAACTTCTGCTGCTACGTGCGTCCGGGTGAAGTGCTGCTGGCCTGGACCGATGATCCGCAGGACCCGAACTACCCGCGCTGCCAGGCGGCGATGAACGTGCTGCAAAGCAGCACCGATGCCAAGGGTCGCCCGTTCACGGTGCACAAAATGCCGATCCCGGGCCCGCTGTTTGCGACCGAGGAAGAATGTGCCGGCGTCGATCCGGTGGACGGTACTCAGGAACGTAACCCGACTGTGCGTCTGGCCGGTTCCTATGTGAACTTCCTGATCGTCAATGGCGGCATCATCGCGCCGTGCTTTGACGACCCCCAGGATGGCCCGGCAAAGGAAATCCTGCAGAACCTGTTCCCGCAGCATGAAGTGGTGATGGTGCCTGGTCGCGAACTGTTACTGGGGGGCGGCAATATTCACTGCCTTACCCAGCAGCAACCCGCGCCGCACAAGGAGTGAGTGAGGTTGTAACATCTTGAGTTGATTGCGAAATTTCTCAAGCTGTAAATCGGCTTCCCGCCATGCACAGAGCCCGCAGCCCTTCAGGGTTGCGGGCTTTTTTGTATCTGCAGGGCCACACTTCAGACACCTTGGCACAGCTCTTGTATCTCTGCGGTTGTAACTCGGGGAGGGGGAGGACTTCGATGTTCTGTCATAAACCTTGGATAAGTTAGCCGCTCACAAACCGGGAGAGAGCGCTGAAATGAACGCCGAAGTGAACGTAGTGAGCGACAAGGCGTTGCATCCCCTGGCCGTAAACAGCGAATCGCTCCAGATTCTGGCGCACTGGTTCAAGTCCAATGGAATGCGTCAGATCAGCGAAACTGATCCGCGCCGGACGATGATCGAGCGTTACCCTGCTGGTTTATTCAGCGAGGCGGAACTGGATGCGTTGTGGGATGTAATGGAAGGATAAGAAGAACAACAACGGATTGATCAAGAAAAAGCGCTGCCGGGATGGCAGCGCTTTTTTTTTCAACACGCTGAACCCTGTGGGAGCGGGCTTGCTCGCGAAAGCGGTGTGTCAGCAACGTTGTCATCGGCTGAAACGACGCCTTCGCGAGCAAGCCCGCTCCCACAGTTTTTGTGGTGTCTAGAAGCTGTAGGTGCCCGTCACCACCAGGCTACGCGGTGCCCCCGGCTGAATCTGGAATGCACTGGTCGCCGACGAGTAATACGTCTTGTCGCTGATGTTGTTCAGCGCCGCGCGCAAATCCCAATCTTTCTGACGGAAACCCGCCAAGGCGTCCCAGCGGCCATAACCCGGCAACACGACGGTGTTGAGGTTGTCGGCATAGCGGTCGCCAACCAGGGTCAGGCCGGTTTCGGCGTACCAGCCCATTTCCGGTTTCCAGGTCAGGAACAGGCTGCCGTTGTGCTTGGCCACGTTGTTGATGCGCTTGCCTTCCAGGCCGTTGTTGTCCTTTTCGATGGTTGCGTCCTGCAGACCCACGCCACCGCGCACGTACCAGTTGCCGGTAATCCTGCCGGCAGCGGTCAGCTCGATCCCGCGTGAACGTTGCAGCCCGGAGAGCAGGGTAATGGTCGGGTTGTTCGGATCGCTGGTGCGGCGGTTGTAGAGCTCCAGCTCGTAGATGGCCAGCGTGGTGCTCAGGCGGTCATCGAGCCAGTCACTCTTGACCCCGATTTCCTTCTGCCTGGTCAGCTCGGGGCTCAGGTCATTGCTGTTGCCCGCAGCGCCCGGAGTGATGCCGATCAAGCCACCACCGACCGGCGAGAACGTCTTGCTCCAGGACGCGTAGAAGGAGTGATTTTGCAGCGGCGTCCAGACGACGCCAACGCGAGGGCTGGTGCTATGGCTGTCGCGGTCTTCGGAAATGTTGCGCACCTTGTTGGTCGACTCGATATCGAACGTGTCGTAACGCAGGCCGGCGAGCAACTGCCATTGATCGTTCAGGCGCAGTTGATCCTGCACATACACCGCCCGGCTTTCGACCTCGGTGTGGGTGTTGCTCGACACTACCATGCGCCCGGTATGACGCAAATTGCGGTCGGGGGCGTACAGGTCCAGCGCCGGCACCGGGGAGCTGCCCGGCCCGGAAGTGGCGGCGGTGTACAGCAGCGGGTCGCGGCGCTGGCTGCCGATCTCGATGCCGGTGAGCAAGCGGTGCTCCAGGCCGAAAGTATCGAAGCCACCTTCCAGCTCGACGTTGTTGTAGACGTTGCGGGTATTCAGGTCCTGCTGCCAGTGCTGGCGCGTGACCTTGTTGGTGGCCGGGACATAGCCGCTCAAGTAAGTATTGTCGAAATCGCTGTCGAGCTTGAACACGCCCAGGGTCTGGCGCAGTTGCCAGTTGTCGCTCAGTTCATAAGTGAGTTTCGAGCGCAGGGATTGCGCCTTGTCGTCGATGAAATCGTTTTCACTGCCGTAGGTGGTATCGCGTCCTACGTCGGCCGGGCGACCGTCTACACCGGGAATGCCACGATCCGGCGTGCGGTTGTAGCGGCTGTATTCGTACTGCACCAACCAGTTCAGGTCGGGTGTCAGCTGCCAGCTCATCGAGGGTGCGAACAGCTGGCGATTGCCACTCACGCCATCGCGAAAGCTGTTCTCGTCCATGTTGCCCATATTCAGGCGCAGGCTGATGTTTTCGGAAGGATCGGTACTGAGGTCTGCATACAGGCTGCGCAAGTCCTCGCTACCGCCCTGGGCTTCAAGGGTCGAGCGGCGACCGAACTCGGGCAGTTTGCTCACCCGGTTGACGATCCCGCCCTGGCTGCCACGGCCATACAACACGGCGGCAGGGCCTTTCAGGACGTCGATGCGTTCGATGTTGTGCAAGTCTCGCACGTACTGACTGTCGTCGCGGATGCCATCGAGATAGAAATCGTTGCTGGCGTCGAAACCGCGGATGCGCAGGCTGTCGAAGCGTGTGTCGGCGCCGCTGCTGACGTTGGGGATGCCACTGAGCGCCGTGCCCAGATCGTTGGTGCCGTAATCCATCACGTTCGAGGTTTTGATCGAGTCGATGGCTTGTGGCACGTAGCGCACCGGGGTGGCGGTCCGGGTCGCCGTGTTGGTTTGTGTCACGCGCGGGTCGTCGGCTTCAGCTTCGGCGCTGATCGATGTGGCAGGCAGGGTGGTCGGTGCAGCGAAGGAAAAACCGGCAGACAACAAGGCAGAGAGCCCAAGGCTGCAGGGCGCAAGGCGAAAAGGGGCAGGCATTGAAGAGCGCATCCGTAGGAGTTTCAGGTTGAAACAGGCGAGGGCGCGAATAGTAATGCTTGTCATTTACTTCTGTTAGTTGTTATTGATAACTTGTCTCATTTGATTGTTTCGAATTATTTCTGAGTCGATACAAAGGGTTTACGCAGTCATTCGACCGATTCATGCAACAGACTGAAAGCAGATCCGGCGTTTTTTCGGAGTTGCGGCGACACTAATCTGCCGACATTGAATTTTCCTGAATTTCTGTCGGAGCTTTCCCATGATCCTGCATTACATCTACGACCCGTTGTGCGGTTGGTGCTACGGCGCCAAACCGCTGGTTCAAGCCGCCCAGGCTGTGCTGCCCGTGCTTGCCCACGGTGGCGGCATGATGACGGGGGCCAATCGGCAAAGGGTTTCGCCACAACTGCGCAGTTACGTCATGCCCCATGAGCGGCGCATTGCCGAATACAGCGGGCAGCCGTTCGGTGAAGCCTATTTCGAAGGTTTGCTGCGAGATCACAGCGCCGTGTTCGACTCGGCCCCACCCATCGCTGCGGTGCTGGCTGCCGAACAAATGGCAGGTCGCGGGCTGGAGTTGCTGGGGCGTTTGCAAAGTGCTCACTACGTGGAAGGGCGCCGCATCGCCGACGAATCGGTGCTGTTTGAACTGGCCCACGGTATGGGGTTGGAGCCTCAAGCCTTCGAAAGGGCCTTCGGGGCGGCCGACACCGAAGGCCATATCAAGGACAGCCGGGCTTTGCTGGCCAAGGTGGGCGGGCAGGGTTTTCCGACCCTGGTGCTTGAGCACAATGGTCAATTCACCCTGATCGATATCGGGCCTTGGCTGGGCAAACCCCAGGCATTTGCGCAGTGGCTGGGACAGTCGCTGCCGGAGCAGGACTCATCCCATTCCGTAGCAGCCTGTGGTCTCGAAGGCTGCGATGATTGAATATTTCTGCCGCGTAAAGCAGTTTCTTAGACGTTTTTCGCCTATTTCTAGAAGATTCATGAAATTGACACGTCGTTAAGGGCGCAGCTACGATTCGGCCCAACGCCTGTGGCCGACCGCCACGACTCAAAAACAATAAAAGGCCCGCCGCGAGAAATCGTGTGCGGGCCTTTTTGTTTTCGCCTCGAAATAAGAGCGCAATAGCGCCGTTTCGGCCGTTCGACACAGCGCGTATCAACCGCATCAAGGAAAAAACAAAATGTTGAACAAGCGAATCAGCCTGATCGCTCTGGGGATGTTGAGCGCTACACAGGCCATGGCGAACGACCAGGCCGAATCCAAGGGTTTCGTTGAAGACAGCAGCCTCAAAGTGCTACTGCGCAACGCCTACATCAACCGTGACTACAAAGACGGCAACCCGGATAAGTCCGAGTGGGGCCAGGCGGCCATCGGCACGTTCTCGTCCGGCTTCACCCAAGGCACCGTGGGTGTGGGTGTGGACGCTTTCGGCCTGTACGCATTGAACCTGGAGCGCAGCGAAGACCGTAGCGGTGCGCAAGGCATCGATTTCTTCAAAAAGGGCGACAGCGGCCAGCCGGCTGACGACCTGTCCAAGGGCGGCGCAGCGATCAAGTTCCGCCTGTCCAGCACCACCCTGACCTACGGCGACCAGATGCCGGCCCTGCCGGTGCTGAACTACGACAACTCGCGCCTGCTGCCGGAAAGCTACACCGGCACCTTGATCACCTCCAGGGAGATCAAAGGCCTGCAACTGGACGCCGGGCGCTTCACCGCCGAATCGCGTAAAAGCGCCGAAGGCCGTGACAGCGGTGGCTTGAAGTCGATCAACGTATTGGGCGGTAGCTACCAGTTCACCGAACAATTCAAGGCCGCGCTGTACGCTTCCGACGTCGAAGACGTGCTGAAGAAGCAATACGTGAACGCCAACTACGTGTTCCCGATCGACAAGGATCAGTCCCTGACCCTGGACTTCAACGGCTACCGCACCAAGCTGGACGACTCCTACGTCCGCGAAAACGGTATCACCGGCGACGACAACAAAATCTGGAGCCTGGCGGCCACCTTCATCACCGGCCCGCACTCGTTCACCCTCGCGCACCAGCGCAGTACCGGCGACAGCAACCTGGGCTACGCCTACGGCGGCTACCAGAAAGATCAAGGTCGCATCGGCGACGGTGGCAACACCATCTACCTGGCGAACTCCTACTGGTCCGACTTCAACGCCGAAGACGAGCGCAGCTGGCAACTGGGCTACGGCCTGGACTTCAGCACCTTCGGTGTACCGGGCCTGAGCTACAACTTCGCCTACGTACGCGGTGACAACATCACCACCTCCACCAGCGAAGGCGGCACCGAGCGCGAGATCTTCAACCAGATCAAATACGTCGTCCAAAGCGGCCCTGCCAAAGACCTCAGCGTGAAACTGCGCAGCTCGGTCCTGCGTGTGTCGCAGAAGTCGAGCGAGTACAACGTCAGCGGCAATGAAGTGCGTGTGTTTGTGGATTACCCGATCAATATCTTCTGATGATGGGGTGTGGTATCGAGGCCTGATCAGAGGCTGAGAAAAAAGAAGAAGCCCCGACTGGTTCGGGGCTTTTTTGTGCTGTTGATATGCTCATGTCGTCAAAACTCGATTTCGGTAACACGTCTTGCGAACGTGTCGTCCGCGGCGACATGTCTTGGCACTTCGAACCGATTGCTCGTGTATACGGCAATGCCGTATAGTTCGGCCCATGTTCACGATTGTCGAAACCGAAATTTTCAAGCGTTATGCTGAGTCCATCTGGGACGATGGCGAACGTCATGAATTCATTACCTGGCTGGCGGCTAATCCGTTGGCCGGCGATGTGGTTCCTGGTAGCGGTGGTCTGCGCAAGGTTCGTTGGTCCCGTAGCGGGATGGGCAAACGAGGCGGTACTCGTGTCATTTACTACAACACGCTTTCTGAAGGCTCAATCTGGTTGTTAATCGCCTATACCAAGGCGAAGTTCGATAATTTGCCCGCAGCCTTCCTTAAACAGCTGAAGGAGGAAATCAGCAATGGCCAATGAACTGGAGCAATTCCAGCAGGACTTGCTGGACTCTGTGCGTCAAATGAAAGCAGGCAAAGCCGCTCGCGTGACAGAGGTGCCGCTATCTGCGGCAGCTGAAGCACGGGCCAAAGTAGGTGTGTCTCAAAGTGCATTCGCCAAGCTGATTGGAGTCAGTTTGCGTACGCTACAGGACTGGGAGCAAGGGCGACGGCAACCGACGGGAGCCGCACAAACGCTTCTGCGTGTGGCGAGTCAGCATCCAGAGGCCTTACTTGACCTTCAAGCGATTTAGCTAAGAAGCCAAACTCTCTTCTCGACACATCGCCGAAATTGAGAAAGTTGCCAAGTCTCTCGATGGGCGCGAGTACTTTGCACGTCCTCTCTTTAATTCATTACACCACGTAACGAATGAAGTTCCCGCCCCCACCTTTATCCCCTCCCGCCAACCCCATACATTCACCTCCAACGCCTCTCCCATCATCTCGACGGGAAGGTCACTGGAGTTGCCCTCATGCCTTTCGTAACCGTACGCATCACCCGCGATGGCGTTACCACTGAGCAGAAAGCTCAGGTGATCGCCGAAATCACTGAAACACTGGAACGCGTCCTCAACAAGCGCCCTGACCTGACCCACATCGTGATCGAGGAAGTCGACACCGATAACTGGGGTTACGCCGGTATCACCACCACCCAGTACCGCAAGCAACTGGCTGAGGCGGAGGGGCAGTCATGACGTCCTCCGTCACCATCGATTTCATCTCCGATGTGGTGTGCCCCTGGTGCGCGCTGGGGGCGACGGCGCTGGAGCAGGCGATCGAGAACGTGGCCGGGGAAGTCTCGGTCGAGCTGACCTACAAGCCGTTCGAATTGAACCCGAACATGCCGGCCGAAGGTGAGCCAGCGGTCGAGCACTTGATGCGCAAATACGGGCGCACTGCTGAAGACGTCGCTGCCGGCAAGGCCATGCAGATCGCTCGCGGCGAGGCCATCGGCTTCAAATTCGATCTGGAGAAGCGCACGCACTTCTACAACACCTTCGATGCACACCGCTTGTTGCTGTGGGCGTTGCAGGAAGGCCGGCAAGTCGAGCTGAAGAAGGTGCTGCTGCGGGGCTATTTCAGTGAGGGCCAGAACCCGAGTGATCACCAGGCGCTGGTGAGTCTGGCGACTGAAGCGGGGCTGGACGGGGCAGTTGCACAAGAGGTGCTGGCGTCCGGTGCGTTCGCCGCTGAGGTGCGGGAGCTTGAAGTGTACTACCAGCAGCGCGGCATCAATTCGGTCCCGGCCATGGTGCTGAACGGTCGCCACCTGGTGTCCGGTTCGCAATCGGTCGAGTACTACGAACAGATGTTGAGAGAAATGGCCAAGGCACATGCCGACGCCTGATTACAGATTTTCTACCCACTTTTAATTAGAGGTCTTCATCATGAGCATTTCGAAAAAAGTCATCGTAATCACCGGCGCATCCCAAGGTCTCGGCGACGGTATGGTCAAAGCCTTTCGTGAACTCGGTTATAGGATCGTCGCCACTTCGCGTTCGATCAAACCGTCCACCGATCCGGACATTCTCACCGTGGCCGGCGACATCGGCGAGCCGGAAACCGCCCGGCGCGTCATCCGTGAAGCGATGTCCCGTTTCGGTCGCATCGATACCCTGGTCAACAACGCCGGGATCTTCATCGCCAAGCCGTTCACCGCGTACACCGCAGAAGACTATGCCAATGTGCTGTCGGTGAACGTCAATGGCTTCTTCTACATCACCCAGCTCGCCATCGCCGAAATGGAAAAGCAGGGCAGCGGCCACGTCGTCAACATCACCACCAGCCTGGTGGACCACGCCATCGACGGCGTGCCATCGGTATTGGCTTCGCTGACCAAGGGCGGCCTCAACGCGGCCACCAAATCCCTGGCCATCGAGTACGCCAAGCGCGGGATTCGGGTGAACGCGGTCAGCCCGGGCATCATCAAGACCCCGATGCACGGCGCAGAAACTCATGAAGCACTGGGCAATCTGCACCCGGTCGGGCACATGGGCGAGGTCGATGATATTGCGCAAGCGGTCGTGTATTTGGACGGCGCCAAGTTTGTTACTGGCGAAATCCTGCACGTGGACGGTGGTCAGAGCGCGGGCCACTAAAAGCGCTTTTAGTGATCCCCGGAAACAACAAAGCCCCTGCATTTCTGCAGGGGCTTTGTTTTGTATGGTGCCGGCACCAGGAATCGAACCCGGGACCTACTGATTACAAGTCAGTTGCTCTACCATCTGAGCTATACCGGCGTGTCAGGGCGACGATTATAGCGATTGGATAGGTTCTGTAAACCCCTGAATTCTGACTATTTTTACGCGGGCTTCGGGTCAGGCGCGCAGCAGGGTTTTCTTGAGTTTCTGAATGGCTTTCCAGGTTCGACTGTTTTGCATTGCGCGCAGCTGTGCTTCGGCCTGTTCGGCGCGGTGCAGGGCGGCGGCGAGCTGGTTTTCGGTGTCGCTGACGGGGTGGCTGAAGTTGTGGCCTTTGCAGAACTGGAACTCGTCCAGGTTGCACGGCGGGATGTCGAAGGCGGGTTTGAGGTTCAGGTGTTCATCGGCGAGGTAGTAGGTGTTGATGCCGTCGAACAGGATGGACTGATAGCCAGCGTCGGTGACGAGGGTTTCCCAGGTCTGGTCGCGCTCCCACGGGGTTTCGATGAGGATGACCCACGGCCGCCACTGGGTGAAGTCCATGCCGCGCAGGACGGTCTCTTCGTGGCCTTCGACATCGATTTTCAGGAAGTGGATAGCGCGGCCCTGGGCGTGTTCTTCGCAGATGGATGTCAGGGTGCGCGATTGGACGGTTTGGCTGCGCACGTCCATGCCGGCGTCTTTGTGCATCTGCGCCATGGCCGGGTCGGCGGTCGAGAGGCCGGTGTCGGCGATGCCGTAGAAGGTCAGGCTGTCGGCGCTTTCGCCGGCCACGCATTGCAGGTTGGTGTCCTTGGGGCGTTGCTGGCACAAGGCTTCGTGGTAGTTGGGCATCGGTTCGACGTTGATACCGGTCCAGCCGTTGTCGTAGAACGCCTTGGTGACCGAGTCATGGGTGGGATCGTTTGCCCCGACGTCGATGTAGAAGCCGTTCTCGACGGTTTTGAGGGCGCGCCACAGGCGTATGTCTTCGAAATTCTGTGCGTAAGAAATGAACGTCACGGGCGCATCCTGTCGAAAGAATTTTCTTGTTCGTGGCCGCGCTACGGGCTGCCTTGCGTGTGTGTATATCAAGAGAAGGGAAAGGGTGCAATTTCCCCTGTCTGCGGTCCGGGATTAGGCGTTTATGTCGTTTTGATTAAATGCTTATGCACAATGGCGTTGGCAGCGCACCGGGTTTAGGCCAAATTTGTGGATCTGTTCTCATTTGTCCGCAAATACCTGTTTTTTCGATTTTTTATGCAGATGTACAAAATATGAACAGAAGGTTTCGACCCTGAAACAGGCGTGGATATTGGATCCACGATTATTTCATCAACAGAGTTATCCACAGGTTGGGGGTGTTTGAGCGCGTTCGGCCAGGAGCAGGAAATTACGCGGCGTGAGCGGGGTTTCGCAGAAGGTACCGACGCGGACCCTGTAGCCCTGTTCGGCGAGGAAAAGTGCCCGGTCGAGAACCAGCCAAAGCTCCAGCGGACGCCGGAAAAGTCCGCGTAGCAGCTCAAGGTTGCGCACCTCGGCCAGACGCTGCCAACCGGCAACTTCAAGCGCTGGCCAATCTTGCGGGCCGACTGTGGATAACTCTTTGAGTGCGGCCAGGTGATGGCAGTAATCGGCGAAGGGCTTGTCCAGCCAGGCGCTGGGCAGCGAAGGGGTTGGCAGGTACTCGTCAATGCCGCGCAGTTGCCGTTGCAGCAAGTCGAAACCCAGGCGCCGGGCCATGGAGGTGTCGCGTTGACGGCGCACGCGGGCGCCAGCGGTGACGGTTTCGCTCATGGGCAACGCGAGGTCGTCGAGGGAAAGCTGCAGGCCGGAGCCTTGGGCGGCCGAGGAAATCGGCGAGTAATGGGCAAGACTGATCCGGTTGTAGCAGCACGGCGCAATGGCGAGTTGTTTGCAGCCAGTCGCGCTGGCGAGTTGAATCAGCCGCACATGCAAATCACCGCAGGCGTGAAGCGCGACGGGCGTGTGGTGCGCACTCAGGAAAGTAGCGGCGTCTGCCGCGAGCACATCCTGTTGAATATGCAGCGCATGCAGGTGATGACGCTGGCTGAGTGTCTGGCCGCTGGTTACCAGTGCCGGGTCGTATTCCAGGCAAGTCAGTTGTTGCCCCGGTTGCAGCAGACGGCGCCCCAAGTGTCCCTTGCCCGAGCACCAGTCCAGCCAATGCTTCGGTGTTTCGCAGAACTGCAATCGACTGGCGAAGGCTTCGATCTGCTGCCATTTACGCCCCGGAACATCGACGTTCAGTCGATGGCCGGCCGCTTCGAGTGCGTGTGCAGGCAATTCATCCACAGCACTCAATGCAACGGACATCGATGCCAAGGAAGCAAAGGGTTCCGGCGCATTCAGGAGGGCAGGTTGATTGTGGGCGTTTTCCGCGTCTTCCAGTGACCGTTCGCGTAGCCATGCGGCCAACGCTGGGTAGGACGCTTCCCAGGGAAGCTGCAGATGAGTAAACGGCCGAGGTTTCCACAGTGCCTGGTGCTCTGTCAGAAACGCATCCAGCGCGGTGAAGCGGGCGAGCAGGGCCTCGCCCGTCAACACGTCTGTATCAACGCCCTTGGCAGGCATCGACGCGCAACCAGCGCTCCAGCAGCTTGAAGCCGCGCACCAGCACGTAAGCCATCACCAGGTAGAACATGCCCGCGGCGAAGAAGATCTCCACCGGCAGGTAGGTCCGGGCAATGATGGTGCGGGCCATGCCGGTCAGTTCCAGCAAGGTCACGGTGCTGGCCAGGGCGCTGGCCTTGAGCATCAGGATCACTTCGTTGCTGTAGGCGGGCAGGCCGATGCGTGCCGCGCGCGGCAGCATGATGAAGAACAGCGCTTTTGGCCTGGACATGCCCAGAGCCCGTGCCGCTTCGATCTCGCCCGGTGGAATCGCCTGAATGGCGCCGCGCAGGATTTCCGCAATGTAGGCCGCCGTGTGCAGGGTCATGGTCGCCGTGGCGCACCAGAAGGGATCGCGCAGATAGGGCCACATCGAACTGTTACGGATCACGTCGAACTGCGCCAGGCCGTAATAGACCAGGAACAGTTGAACCAGCAGCGGCGTGCCCCGGAAAAAGAAGATGTAGCCGTAGGGAAAGGCCCGCACCCACCACAGGCGCGACGAGCGGGCGATGCCCAGCGGAATGGCCAGCAGCAAACCGGCGATGACGGCGATGGCCACCAGTTCCAGGGTCAGGGTCGCGCCCTGGGCCAGTTTCGGCAGCCACTTGATGATGACTTCCCAGTTCATTGGGTGCTCCTCGCGAAGCCGCGGGCGGCGCGTTTTTCCAGGAAGTGCATGCCGGTCATCGCCAGCACCGTCAGGCCCAGGTACATGAAGGCGGCGACCATATAGAAGGTGAACGGCTGTTTGGATACGGTCACGCCGATTTGCGCGTGACGCATGATTTCTTCCAGGCCGATCACCGACACCAGCGCAGTGTCTTTCATCAGGATCATGAACAGGTTGCCCAGGCCGGGCAGGGCGATGCGCCACATCTGCGGCATGATCAGTTTGGTGAAGATGCGCCATTTCGACAGGCCCAGGGCCACGCCGGCTTCACGATGGCCTTTGGGGATGGCGATGATCGCGCCGCGAAACACTTCCGTGGCGTAGGCGCCGAAGCACAGGCCCAGCGCAATCACGCCAGCGGCGAAGGCATTGAGTTCTAGGTCGGGGTTGCCGAAGAACTCGCCCAGGGCACGCATCAGGTTGACCGTGCCGAAGTAGATCAACAGCACCCAGAGCAATTCCGGGATGCCGCGAACCAGGGTCGAATAAGTACCGCCAAGCCATTGCAGCGGCTTGTACGGGGAAGTCTTGGCCAAGGCGCCGAGCAGACCGAGCACCAGCCCCAGGCACAGGGCCGAGAGTGCCAGTTTCACAGTCATCAGCGCGCCAGCGGCGAGCGCCGGGCCGAATCCGTAGAGGTCGATAATCATGGATTTCTTTTCAAATCGCGGCAGGCAAGGCCGAGAACCGGCGCCATCAGGCGCCGGTCAGGCAGGTCAGAATCAATAGATGCTGAACGGGAAGTACTTGTCGTTGATTTTCTTGTAGGTGCCGTCAGCGACGATTTCTTTCAGCGCGGTGTTCAGCTTCGCGCGGATCGGATCGTTTTTACGCACGGCAATACCGATCTTGTCGCTTTCTTCCACCGGGTCGCCCTTGAACTCGTAGGCACGGCCAGCGTCGCTTTTCAGCCACTCGTAGTTGACGTACTTGTCGGCCAGGATGCCGTCCAGACGGCCGGAAGTCAGGTCGAGGTAGGCGTTTTCCTGGGTGTCGTAGAGCTTGATGGTGATGTCGTCACCATAGTTGTCTTCCAGGAAGGTGCCGGCCAGGGTCGCGCGCTGGGCGCCGATGATCTTGCCTTTGACCGAGGCCTTGTCGGTCTTGAAGTCGACGTCTTTCTTGGCGATGAACTGCAGCTTGTTGGAGTAGTACGGGTCGGTGAAGTCCACCGCTTGCTTGCGCTCGTCGGTGATCGACATCGAGGAGATCAGGAAGTCGAACTTCTTGGCGTTCAGGGCCGGGATGATGCCGTCCCAGTCGGAGGTCACGACGGTGCACTCGACTTTCATCTTGGCGCACAGGGCGTCGCCGATCTCTTTGTCGAAGCCGACGACATTGCCACTGGCATCTTTGTTGTTGAACGGCGGGTAGGCCGCTTCGATGCCCATCTTCAGGGTCTCGGCCATGGCACCGGCGCTGAACGCCAGGGTGACGGCGGCAGCCAGGAAGACCTTTTTGTAGTTCTGCATGTGGGTAGCTCCGTTAGCGGTTGCTGGACATGAATTGTTTGCAGCGCGCCGAAAGCGGGTTTTCAAACACCTGCTGTGGCGATCCTTGCTCTTCTACCAGGCCCTGGTGGAGGAACACCACTTCGCTGGACACCTGACGGGCGAAGCCCATTTCGTGGGTCACGAGCAGCATGGTGCGGCCTTCTTCGGCCAGCGCGCGGATGACATTAAGTACTTCCTGGACCATTTCCGGGTCAAGCGCGGAGGTGGGCTCGTCGAACAGGATGACCTTGGGCTGCATGGCCAGGGTGCGGGCGATGGCCGCGCGTTGTTGCTGGCCGCCGGACAATTGCGCCGGGTAGGCGTGGCGCTTGTCGGCGATGCCGACCTTGGCCAGCAGGGCTTCGGCGACTTCGATGGCTTCGGCCTTGCTCTGGCCGAGCACGCGGCGCGGGGCTTCGATGATGTTGTCGAGCACGCTCATGTGCGGCCACAGATTAAAGTTTTGAAACACAAAACCGATTTCGCTGCGCAGGCGATTGATCTGCTTGCCGTCGGCGGCCACCAGTTCGCCGTTCTTCGCAGCCTTGAGCTTGAGTTCTTCGCCGGCGACCAGGATCTGGCCCTGGTGCGGGTTTTCCAGCAGGTTGATGCAGCGCAGGAACGTGGACTTGCCGGAGCCGGAGGAACCCAGGATCGAGATCACATCGCCGTCGCGGGCGGTCAGCGAGATGCCTTTGAGCACCTCCAGCGAACCGTAGCGTTTGTGCAAGTTGCGGATTTCAAGCGCGGGCGTGGCCTCAGCCATGTGCGTTCCTCATATATGTTGCGCTCCTGCTGTTGGTGGCCTTCCTGGCGAGGCGGCCAACCTAGCATAGCGTTTCAATGGCAGCCAACAGCGCTACGGACGGTAAACGGCTGGCGTGTGGCAGGTTGTCGCATCGGCGCAGCAGACTGTCGCCCCATCAACAACCGAACAGCTGTTTGAACCTTGCCTGTGGGTAAAAAGCGCGGTGGCTGTCGCAAAAAAAGGCGCGATGTTGCCAGCTTTGACGGGGTGTTGGAAGCGCTATCCGGCCAAATGCAGCGGTTGTGCACTTTTAATGTGCGCCGGGCCATTTTCAGGAGTGTTTCCGGTGCGCGAATTTGCCCCGCAAAGTGGGTCGCAGAGTAACGTTCTGGCAAAGTGCCATTAAATTCAATGGGTTGCGATGACCGTCCGGTCGAAGTGAGATCACCGGGCTAGAGGGATTTGAAACATTTTGGCGCAATTATTGCGTGCAGAATCCAGAACGCCCCGTTGGCTTCTTTTTACGAGAAGGATCGCTGAACGGGATGCACGCATTCGCTTTTCCTTACAAAGGTAGTTTCAATGAGCAGTACCCAAAGCTCTAACGGCCTCGAACAGGGGCTCAAACCGCGTCATGTGACCATGCTGTCGATTGCCGGGGTTATCGGCGCCGGCTTGTTCGTCGGCTCGGGTCACGCCATCGCCGCTGCAGGTCCGGCTGTTCTGTTGGCTTACGCCGCCGCCGGCATGTTGGTGGTGTTGGTGATGCGCATGCTCGGCGAAATGGCCGTTGCCTCGCCGGACACCGGTTCGTTCTCGACTTACGCCGACCGCGCGATCGGTCACTGGGCCGGCTTCACCATCGGCTGGTTGTACTGGTGGTTCTGGGTTCTGGTGATCCCGTTGGAAGCCAACGCTGCCGCGACCATCCTGCATGCCTGGTTCCCAGGCGTGGACATCTGGGCCTTCGCCCTGGTCATCACGATGCTGTTGACCGTGACCAACCTGTTCAGCGTGAAGAACTACGGTGAATTCGAGTTCTGGTTCGCCCTGATCAAAGTGTTGGCCATCATCGGTTTCATCATTCTCGGCGTAGCGGCGATCTTCGGCTTCCTGCCGAACAGCCAGGTCAGCGGCGTATCGCACTTGTTCGACACCCAGGGCTTCCTGCCAAACGGCATGGGCGCGGTACTGGGCGCGATCCTGACCACCATGTTCTCCTTCATGGGCACCGAGATCGTGACCATCGCGGCCGCGGAATCGAAAAACCCTGGCAAGCAAATCTCCAAGGCCACCAACTCGGTGATCTGGCGGATCGGCTTGTTCTACCTCGTGTCGATCTTCATCGTTGTGGCCCTGGTGCCATGGAACGACCCGGTACTGGCAAGCCTGGGCTCCTACCAGACCGTGCTTGAGCGCATGGGCATCCCGAACGCCAAGATGATTGTCGACATCGTGGTACTGGTTGCTGTGACCAGCTGCCTGAACTCGGCGCTCTACACCTCGTCGCGGATGCTGTTCTCCCTGGGCAAACGCGGTGATGCACCGGCCATGTCCACGCGCACCAACAAAAGTGGCACGCCTTACTGGGCGGTGATGTTGTCCACCGGCGCTGCGTTCCTGGCAACATTCGCCAACTACGTGGCCCCGGCTGCCGTGTTCGAATTCCTGCTGGCCAGCTCCGGCGCCATCGCGTTGCTGGTGTACCTGGTGATCGCGATTTCGCAACTGCGCATGCGCAAGCAGCGTATGGCCCGTGGTGAGAAAATCGTCTTCAGCATGTGGCTGTTCCCGGGCCTGACCTACGCGGTGATCGTCTTCATCGTTGCGGCCCTGACCATCATGCTGTTCCAGGATGCCCATCGCGTGGAAATCCTCGCGACCGGCTTGCTCAGCGCCCTGGTGGTAGCGGCCGGCTTGCTGGTGGCTCGCCGTCGCAAACTGGAAAAGCGTGGCGCGGTAGTGCTGAACTGATCCATATCGCGTAACGCAAAACGGCCGCTGTCAGTGATGACAAGCGGCCGTTTTTGTTTCTGGCGATTGCTCTGTGTTCATTCGACATGAACCCAGTCTTCCACGCGTAACCCCGGAACGCGCTCAAACTCCCGCAGATTGTTGGTGACCACGATAAATCCGCGTGAGCGTGCGTGCCCGGCAATCATTTGGTCGTACGGGCCTATGGGGGTGCCGGTCTTTGCCAGTTCGGATCGAATCATTCCGGTGTGCGCTGCTGCTTCGTTGTCGAAGGGCAGGACTTCAAGTCGGGCAGCAAAGCCCTCGATGACCGCCAGGTTTTTTTCGGGTGCTGCTGACTTTTCCGCTCCGTAGATCAGTTCCATCAGCGTTATCGCACTGATGCACAGTTGGCCGTGATGACGGTTGAACGCCTCCCGTACCGCCTGTGGTTTGTTCTTGATGGTGAAGATGCAGATGTTGGTATCGAGCATGTACTTGATCATCAGAACGACTCACGCTCCTGCTCGGCAGGTTGCTCGCGATCGGTCATGAAGTCTGCAGTGACGCTTTCGCCATCGAACCAACTGTCCCAGGTTTCACCCGCGGGCGTGATGATGCGGCTTCTGCCGACGGCGACGACGTCGACCCGTTTCACGTCGCTTGGCATGGCCACGGCTTTTGGCAGGCGAACGGCCTGGCTTCGATTGCTCATGAAAAGGGTTGTCTGTTCCATTTGGACCTCCTGCACCGTTGCTGGCGCTTTGAGTCAAAAGGATAGGTTTTGTGTTGGATATGTCAATGGGATATACGTGGTGCCTGACGGAAGGAAAGTGCCCAATTCGGAGCAAAAAAAGGCCGCTGTCTGTGATGACAAGCGGCCGTTTGTGTTTGCGCCGTAACTCTTACTCGGCTTTTTCTTCCGGCGTTTCCTGCGACTCGCGGTAGGCGTCCAACGCGGTGCCGAAGTCAGTAATGAACTGCGGCTCGCTCAGCCATGCCTGGGCGGCGTCGCGGTCCATGCCGTCGGCCCACATACGGTAGTCGATCAGCATGTCGGCGGCCAGGTGGGTGGCGGCCATGCCTTCGTCGTCGGCGTTTTCCATGTCCAGCAGTTCTGGGTGGTCGACGATGATAAAGGCGAGATTCGTCAGCAGGACCGAGAGCATTTCGCTGCGGCTGACGGCTTCGGCGTCGCGCATTTTGCTGAACATCGCCAGGGTGTATTCCGGGATCGGCTCGGGGAAATCGGGCAGGTCCTGATCCACGATGGATTTTCTGCCGACCATGCGGATCTGCTTGGCTTTGGCTTTTGCACGCTTGGCGCGTTTCTGTTGCTTGTTCAGGGAGGCCATGGGAACTCAGTTCGGTTTCTGTTGGGTTTGCGCGGCAATGGCGTCGGACGCCGCCACGTAGTCGGCCTGGAAGGCCGGTGATTCGATCCACGCCAGGGCGCCGGCTTCGTCTGTTTCGGCCGACCATTGGCGATATTCGATCAGCGCGGCGAGGATGAAGTCCATCGCGCCTTCTTCGCCTTCCTGCTCGTACACCAGTTCCAGCAACGGGTCTTCGAGGAAGGCCGTGCACATGGCTTGCTGGCTGATCTTTTCGGCGTCGATCATTTTCTTGAACAGTTCGGTCAGATCCACCGACTCGAAGTCGATGCGATCGTCGTTCGGGTCCAGTTCGACCGGCGCGGCGGCCCGCTGGGTGCGGTTCTGCTTGGCCTTGGCCTTGGCGCGGGAGGCGCGTTTGTGCTGCTTGTTGGCGGAGGCCATGGGTGTCGTTCCGTATTCGTTGAAAGGGCAACTGACTTAGCTGCGCGGCACTCGCCGCCCGGGGGTATCGGGGGCCAGTTCGCCGTTTTGCAGCCAGGCCAATGCAATGGGCCATAGTGTGGCTTGGTATGGGCTGCGAAAAAAGGCGAAATGTCCGACTTCTTCTTCGCCGATGTCTTCGGGATGGATACGCAGGTGGGAGTTTGTGCTGCCGGTGAAGTAGCCGAGCAGGCGTTCGATGGCCGGGACCGTGCCGTAGGGATCGTCGCTGATGCTGATGGCCAGGGTTTGTGCGGTGACATCGGCAAAGGGCAGTTGCCCGCTTGTTGTGCTGATCGCGCGGCCGCTGGAGCGTTTCTCGTAACGGGCAGTGGACAGGCTCCAGTCACGGACCACGCCGGCGGGTGTGTCCTCGAGCCATCCGAGGCGTTTGCCCGGGAAGTAACCGTAGATCATCGTCACCAGTGGCATCAGCACATGCCACTTGGCAAACATCCGCCAGCGATGGGCGGGCGCATAGTCGCGCCAGTAGGCGAATTGCGCTCCGACCGTCACCAGACGCCGGATCAGGTGCCCGGAGGCCCCCAGGCCCGCTGCACAGCCGCCAAAGCTGTGGCCGACCACATCGACAGGCTGTCCGGGGAACTCACGCTGTGCGCGCTTGAGCATCGCCTCGAAATCCAGCGCTCCCCAATCGGTCCATGAAGCCTTCAGGCCTTTGAGCGATGCCGGCCGCGACTCGCCGATGCCACGGTAGTCATAGGTGATGACATCGAAGCCATGATCGGACAGATAGTCGGCGAAGCGCGAGTAATGACGACAACGAACCGAGGTGGCGGCATTGATGATCACGACCGGACGAGCGGCATCGTGAGAAGGGTGTCGCCAGGTGAAGCCACCGAGGACAAAGCCGTCTGCAGCGGTTTCCTTGAATGGTTCGCCGGACGCGACGCATTGCAATGGCAACTCGATTTGAGTTGGAGCGAGTGAAGGCGTGTCCTGCAAATTCATCGGCGTCGGACCTTTGCGGGTAGCTGCCAACGATAGTCTTGATGGCGTTGATGAACAATCCATTGGCCTCAACGCAGTGATTGATCGAGCAGGCGTTTTTCAAGAGCCGCCCATTCCCGATCCAGTTCGTTACGGAGCTCCTCTTCACTCGGCAGGACGAGCTTGTACTTGCTGGCGAGCAGTTGTTCGCTTCCTTCCTGCATTGAGTAGCGCACCACGGATTCATCTTTTTGCGCCCGGAGAATGATGCCGACAGTGGGGCCGTCTTCCACGCCGCGTTTCAGGTCGTCGTACATGCGCACGTACATGTCCATCTGCCCCACATCCTGATGGCTCAGTTCACCGCGCTTGATATCGAAGATGACGAAGCACTTGAGCAAGTAGTTGTAGAACACCAGGTCGATGTAGAAGTCTTTGCTGTCGGTACTGATGCGTTGCTGGCGGGCTATGAACGCGAAGCCCTTGTCCAGCTCCCGCAAGAAGCCTTGCAGTTGTTCGATCAGCGCCTGTTCGATCTCGCTTTCCTGAAGTTTGCCGGCATTGGGCAAACCCAGAAACGCCAGGACCACCGGATCACGGATGAAGTCCCGAGGGCTGGCCTTCATGTTTTGAATGTTGGTGGCGGCCTCCTGCTTGACACTGCCGCGATCGCGGCTCGCCAGCAGGCGTTCGTAGTACAGCGTATTGATCTGGCGTTCCAGGGCGCGGCTTGACCACTTTTGGGTGGCTGATTCGTTCATGTACCAGAGACGGGCACTGTCGTTGTCGACCCGAAGCAGGTGCAGATAGTGGGTCCAGCTCAATTCGTGACGCAGTGCGTTGCGAATTGGAAACGCCTGATAAAACTGGCGCATTTTCCGCAGATTGGTTTCGTCAAAGCCTTTCCCGAATTCTGCAGTAAGCCTGTTTGCCAGGGTCGACAGTAACTCTTTGCCATACCTTACCCGCCGAGCGCCTTCCTGCTCGAGCTCGACGATATGTCGCCCGATCTGCCAACAGGTTTGCACCTGAACGGTATCGACCGCCCGAAGCACCTTCTGACGTGCCTGATGGATCGATTTGCCAAGGTTTCCAAGCAGTGAAACCAGATAGGGATCGTGAGTGTCGTTGGGTGTGAGGGCTGTCATGAGGTCTTCCGCCGCAGATTGGATAAGCGAAAGAGAATGACCAGTGAACCCCCTTCGAAGCTGCCGGGAGTGACTGAAAAACAGGCAGGGAAAACCGGATTCACTGGCAGGACGTGTCGGAGGGCAGGCGAGGGCTGAGGAGCAAATGGCGTAGTACGTTTCGTACTCAGGTCAAATCAATCTAAAACACCTCCCTGCGACTGGAAATCCAAAGAGTGTAACGATTGGGTTCGGCAGAACCCGGGAGTCGTCATCATGAAGTACCTCCATTCACTCCTGTTACCACTCACCGCCGTCGGCGTGCTGATGTTTCCATCGATATCACCCGCCGCCAGCCTTGATCCAGTCGACAGTACTGGCGTACAGGTGCAGCGCCAGGAGCAAAACGGCATCGCCTACCTGTCCGGCGGTATCGGCGAGGATGAGTCCAGGGCCATCCAGCAGACCACCGGCTATAACCTGCACATGACGTTCTCTGTCGGGACGGGAAATGAATACATTCCTGACGTGAGCGTGGTCATCCAGAAAGCCCCGGGGCAAACCGTGCTGATGCTCAATGACGCCGGTCCGCTGGTTTACGTGAAGCTGCCTGCCGGTAAATACACGGTCATTGCGACGCGCAAGGGCGAAACCCGGCAGGACGTTGCCGATGTTGGCAGTGGTGCAGCCCGTAACCTGGTTTTTCACTGGAATGATGCGAGTTAGCGAGAGGCTCTAAGCCCTGAGTCCTGCGACTCAGGGTTTTTCGTTATTAACGCCCGCGTACGCTTGGAGGAGAGCAACGCGCAAAGGGTTGGTTTCTACGCTCAGCAGCTTGATGGCCAAGGCGCAGCAGACCACGATCAACATGGGTTTGATCAGCCGTGGTCCGACCCGAACAGCGGCCCGTGCACCCAATTGAGCGCCGATGAAGGCCGCCAAAGCCATGGCTATGGCTACCGGCCAGATAATCACACCTTTGGTGATAAAGACCGACAGAGAGCCGAGATTGCAAGAGGCGTTGGCAAGCTTGGTAAAACTCATGGTCCGCATCATGCCCAGGCCGCAGAGCAGTACAAATCCGACAATGAAGAAAGAGCCCACGCCGGGGCCAAATATACCGTCGTAAAAACCCAGGATCGGCGCCACGGTAAAGGAAAAGAACAGAACACCAATTCTCTTGCGTCGATCTTCGTTGGCCAGCTTTGGAGAAAACGCAAAATAGATGGCTACCAGAATCAGCATGATAGGCACGCAAACTTCCAGGTAGTGTTTATCAATAGAGCTGACCAGCAAGGCACCACTGGCGCCACCAATAAATCCGCAAATAACCAGGAAACGGCCTTCGCGCCACTCGATCATTCCTTTGCGAGCGAAGGTCACCGTTGCCGAAACAGTGGCCGAAGCTGCCTGGAACTTGTTCGTTGCAATTGCACTGATCGGATCTACACCTGCCAGAAACAATGCAGGCAGGGTGATCAAACCGCCCCCACCAGCAATCGCATCAAAAAAGCCAGCGCAAAAAGCGACGAGCGCCAACATGCCAATTACATCCAAGGACATTGCATTCTCTCTTTATGGTTATTGGCCGGTCATCACATGACGGGTCGTTCAACAGCCTGATCACATAAGGAATCAGCCCTGCAGCACTAACGGGTCCTCTGAAACAACGATGGGGGTAGAAAATTTTGAAAGTCCGAAAATACGAACCAAGACCCGTCTGTTGTCTCTGATGACATCGCGACAGTGCAGTGCCCGGATGTTATTGATGATCATGGCCGATTCCTGGGTCAGCGTATGTCATCCGTTTCCGTTACAGCATACGGAGCGTTCCGACAGACCCGAGAGACTGCCAGGAATGGCCGAACATAAATACCTGACGCATCTGGGCCTCAACCCCGGCAAGCGTTACAGGCGCTTGCTGGCATGGCGATAGGGCGATAGGGCGGAGGGGGAATTGATGCTTCGCCCGGCGTTTCGAGGGTATCTGGAGCGGTGCCTCATCAAATCCCGGGCATAAAAAACCCTGAATCCTGCGACTCAGGGTTTCGGTATTGGGTGCGGGTGTTATGCCGGCACAACCACCCTCTATCAGGCAATCAGATCGGCAGTTTGCAGGTTGCTTACCCCAAGCAACTGAATTTCGAACTCCGCGGCGGTGTCGGCGTCGGTGCTGCCGTAGAGAATGCCGTCGGCGAACCGTAGCTGCCCCGTGGCATTGCTGCTGAACGCGTTGGAGCCGATGAAGCTGAACGCATCGTTGGTCACAGTCGCCAGGTTGGCGTCCAGGGTCGACAGGTCGATCTTGTCGCCTTCGCTGGCCTTGAAATCACCAATGACATCGCGCAGGGCGGCGCCCAGGCCCATTTCACTCAAGGCGTTGAAGTCGAATGTGTCGGCCCCGGCGCCGCCATAAAGCTTGTCCAGGCCCGTGCCGCCGATCAGCAGGTCGTTGCCGGCTCCACCGGTGAGCGTGTCGTTGCCGGCACCGCCGGTGAGGGTGTTGGCGAGCGCATTGCCGGTCAGGGTGTCGTGATAGGCGCTGCCCGTGAGGTTTTCGAAGTTCAACAGGGTGTCGGAGCCAGAGCCGCCGGTGGCTTGCGCGGTGGTCAGGCCCAGATTGACCGTCACCGCCGCCGTGGCGTAGGCATAGGACAAAGTGTCGATACCGGCGCCACCATTGAGGATGTTATTGCCGGCCCCGGCGTCGATGACGTTGTTGAGGCTGTTACCGGTGCCATTGGCATTGCCGGTCGCCAGCAGGCGCAGGTTCTCGACGTTGTCGCCCAGGGTGTAGGCGCCGAGGAAGCTGTAGACGCTATCGGTGCCGCCGGTGCTGGCCGTGGCGTTGGTCTCGCTGACGATATCGCCGGCATTGTCGACGTAGTAGCGGTCCGAGCCATCGCCACCGACCATGCGGTCGGCACCGGCAACGCCATTGAGAATGTCGTTGCCGGCACCACCCGTGAGGGTGTTGGCAAGCGCATTACCGGTCAGGGTGTCGTGATAGGCGCTGCCCGTGAGGTTTTCGAAGTTCAACAGGGTGTCTGTGCCGGAGCCACCGGTGGCTTGCGCGGTGGTCAGGCTCAGGCTGGCCGTTACCGCCGCCGTGGCATAGGCATAGGACGCGGTATCGATACCGGCGCCGCCATTGAGGATGTTGTTGCCGGCCCCGGCATCGATGATGTTGTTGAGGCTGTTGCCGGTGCCGTTGGCATTGCCGGTCGCCAGCAGGCGCAGGTTCTCGACGTTGTCGCCCAAGGTGTAGGCGCCGAGGAAGCTGTAGACGCTATCGGTGCCGCCGGTGCTGGCCGTGGCATTGGCTTCGCTGACGATGTCGCCGGCATTGTCGACGTAGTAGCGGTCCGAGCCATCGCCGCCGATCAGGCGGTCGGCCCCGGCGCCGCCATCGAGCGAGTCATTGCCTGCACCGCCGTTCAGATGGTCGTTGGCGCGGCCACCTGTAAGCGTGTCATTGCCCGCGCCGCTGTCGATGATCACGCTGCCGGCACCGGTCCAGGTCAGGGTGTTGGCCAGGGCATCGCCTGACAGGCTGGAAACCTTGTTGCCGTTCGCGTCAAAGCGCTGGCTGTAAACGTCAACTTGCCCGCTCGCCTTCGAGGACTCCCAGGCAACCACGTAGCCGCCATCGGCCAATGCAGTCACCTGGGAGAACAATTGATTGTCGGTTGTCGTGGTGTTGATGCGGGTTTCTGTGCCCACCTTGACGCCGCTGCCATTGAAGCGCTGGCAGAAGATGCCATTGACATCACCGGTGCCCTGGCCTGCCCAGGTCACCAGATAACCGCCATCCGTCATGGCGGTGACATTAGGCTCTTCCTGATTGCCTGCGGTGGTGGTGTTCACCCGGGTTTCCACGCCCACTTTTACGCCAGCGGCATTGAAAAGCTGCGCGTAGATATCGCCCGGTGCATCGGTTTCGTCGTTGCCATCGCCATCATCGGGGGCCGATTGCCAGGTGACGACGTAGTTACCGTTACTCAGGACCTTCACGACAGGGTCTGTCTGCTCGTCGGCAACCCTGGTGCTGATGCGGACCTCTGCGCCCGACTTGCTGCCGTCGGCCTTGAATCGTTGGCCGAAGATGCCGTATGCATCGTCTTTTCCGTTGCCCTCCCAAACCACCATGATGCCGCCATCGGCAAGGTCGGTGACAGTAGGGCCATCCTGGTCGGACAGAGTGGTGGTAGCGACGCGAGTCTCCACCCCGACCTTCGCCCCGCTGGCGTCATAGCGCTGCAAGTAACCGCCCCAACCGCTGCCGTCCTGGCCGAACGAAGCCCAGGTCACCACGAAACCGCCGTCCTTCAGCGAGGTGATCTCCGGGCTGTCCTGCGTGCCGATTCTGGTTGTGTTGACGATGAACTCGCTTCCAACCTTGACGCCATTGGCGTTGTAGACCTGGGCGGCGATGTCGGCCATGTCGTCGAAGGTATCCGACTTCCAGGCGACCACGTAGCCACCGTTGGCCAATGCGATGATGGTGGGATCTTCCTGTGCGCTGTTGGTCACTTTGTTGACCAGGGCTGGCCCGCCGACCTTCACGCCGCTGGCGTTATAGCGCTGGGTATAGATGTAATCGGTAAAGCTTGTTCCCTGATCGCTCCACGCCACGATGTAACCACCGTCCTTCAGAGCCGTGAGGGAGGGCTCGGAGTTTTTGCCAGTCGTAGTGTTGACGCGGATTTCGCCCAGGGTTGGCATTGCAAATTCCTTTTATGCAAAGAAAACGGAAGTGGCTGGCAGTTTACAGCGCAAAACGATGGCGTCAAATTGCCATCATTCGTCGGGCGTATCGGGTGGGGGAGTTAAGGCGGGGGTGGAGAGTGACTTGGTCTGGAGGTGGTCCGGCGACCATCAAATCGCAGGCAATAAAAAACCCCAAGGAATCATCTTCGCTTGGGGTTTTTCGGTATTTTGGTGCCCAGAGACGGAATCGAACCGCCGACACGGGGATTTTCAATCCCCTGCTCTACCGACTGAGCTATCTGGGCAACGGGGCGCATTAAACGGGTTTTTCAGGGGGGCGTCAAGCAAGTTTTCAAAAAAATTTTAATTATTACCGTCGCTTACGTTCCGACCCCCGAAATATCGGGGTTATTCCGACGGCGGTACGTAGCCTTCGGCCTTGGCGTAATCCTCGCCGGAGAAGTACTTGTCCATTTCGCCCTGAAGATATTTGCGATCTTCGGCGTTCATCATGTTCAGGCGTTTTTCATTGATCAGCAGGGTCTGGTGTTTTTGCCAGTCGGCCCAGGCCTTGGCCGAGACGTGGTCAAAAATGTCCTGGCCTTTGGCGCCCGGGAAGGGAGCGCGCTCCAGGCCTGGCAATTCTTCTTTGTACTTGCGGCACATGATGGTGCGGGTCATGACGACTCTCCTGCGTTCAATACGGCGGCCGCGCGTTCGAGCAAGGTTTTGACCGGGGCGGCAAGGCCCAGGCGCGGCGGGGTGGCGAGGTTATACCAGAGCCAGTCGGCCTCGGCCACGTGGTGGCCGGTCTCCTGGACCTGAACCAGCCAGGGTTCGATGGATAACTGAAAATGGCTGAAGGTGTGCACCAGGCTCGGCAATGCCTGTTGGGTGCCCAGTTCCAGCGAGTGCTGCTCGGCCAGGTGTGACAGGTCGTCGAGGTCGTCGAGTTCCGGCAAGCTCCACAAGCCGCCCCAGAGGCCCGTAGAGGGGCGACGGTAAAGCAGGATGGCACCTTCGGCGTTGGCCAGCATCGGCATCAGCGTACGCTTCTGTGGGATGGCCTTGCGCGGCTTGGGGATCGGGTAACGGGTTTCCAGGCCGAGCAGGTGCGCCTCGCAGCCTTTTTCCAGCGGGCACAGCAGGCAGCTCGGTTTGCTGCGAGTGCAGAGCGTGGCTCCAAGGTCCATCATCGCCTGGGTGTAGGCGTTGACCCGGTCGTGCGGCGTAAAGCGCTCAGCGTTGGCCCAGAGCTGCTTGGCGACCTTCGGCTCGCCCGGGTAGCCCTCTTGCGCGGTAAAGCGCGCCAGGACGCGCTTGACGTTGCCGTCGAGGATCGGCGCGCGCAGGCCCATGCTGATGCTGGCAATGGCACCGGCGGTGGACAGGCCGATCCCGGGCAGGTCCGTGAGCTTTTCCACGTCCCGGGGAAATTCGCCGCCGTACTGCTCGACGACGATCTTCGCGGTTTTCTGCAAATTGCGCGCGCGGGTGTAGTAACCCAGGCCGGTCCACAGGTGCAGCACTTCGTCTTCAGGTGCTGCGGCCAGGGCTTCGACCGTTGGCAATGAGGCCATGAAGCGGTCGAAGTAGTTCAGCACGGTGCTGACCTGGGTCTGCTGCAGCATGATTTCCGAGACCCATACCCGATACGGGTTGATGTCCTGCTGCCAGGGTAAATCGTGACGGCCGTGGCGGTCGAACCAGTCCAGCACCGCCGTTGAAAACTGCTCGGCTCTCATCGCTTGAACAGCCCCTTGAGCGCGTCCTTGAGTTGCGGGTTGACCTTGTCGCCCAGTTTCTCGTCGATCTTTTCGCTGATTCTCTCGCCGGCCAGTTTGGCCGCGACCTGGCTCATGCGTTCGTTATCCACACGGCAGGCCTTGGCACCCAGCTCCAGTGGGCCACGGCAGCGCAGTGGCCACTCGATGCCGACAAACTTGTCGCCGACCTGACAGGCCGGGTCCGGCATGGCGCTGGTATCGCCCTCGACGATGATGCCGACGCGGTAGTCCATGCCCAACACGCGCAGATCGATGTCACCGTCACCGTTGACGGTCATGCCCGGGATGCGCACTTTCAGGTCCGGATTGCTGGCGACACCGTTACGCAAGGTCAGGTTGCCCTTGAGCTCCTGGAACGGGGTGTCCTTGCCGCGTGGCTCGCCGCTGAGGGTTTTGCGGTTGAGCGTAGCGATGCCTTTGCACAGCTGTTGCTCGAGGTTGGCGTTGAGCAGCACGCCATTGTTGATGACGAAACTGGCGTTGCCGTTGAGGGTTTCGATCAACGCCTTCTGGCTGTTGCCGTTGCCGGTCAGGTTGCTGTTGAGCGTGACCAGGCCCTTGACCGGTGGATTCTTGCCCTGGCTTTCGAGGATTTTTTCCGCCGGTACCCGGCTGATCTTCGTCTGTAGGTTCAGCGCCGGCACTGGCTGGCGCACATCGAGCGTGCCGGTGGTTTCAAAGTTGCCCTCGTACAGGTCGCCGCGCAGGTTGGCCAGTGTCAGCAGGCCGCCCTGGCCAGTGGCCTTGAGCGCAGCGTTATGGATCGGCAGTTTTTGCAGGGTCAACTGGCCAAAGGTCAGGTCGGCGTCCACATCGAGCTTGCTCAAGCGTTCCACTGGCAGCAGGCGCTCGCTGCTCCACGCGTCCTTGGTCGGCGCGGGTGGCAACGGTGTGCTGCCGGCGCCGGCCATCGCATCGGCTTCGGTGCTGGCGACTTCGGCCTGACGCACTTGTGTCGCGCTATTGGCCTCGGTGGATTTCGGCGGCAGGTAACGGTCGACGTTGAAGGTGTCGGCCTTGAGCACAGCGCGCAGCGATTGCTTGGCGAAGTCTTCCACCGCGATGCGGCCGCTGAAGGTGCTGTCGTCGACTTTCAGGTTGAGGTCGTCGAGCGCCAGGCTGGTCGGTGTCGCGGCCAACCGGCTGACCAGCTCGACTTTGCTCAGGCTGCCTTCGGCCATGGCCGGGAGTTTCTGGCCGATGCTGTCGACGAATTTAGCCAGGTCGAACTGGGCAATCGAGATGCCGCCGCTGATCTGTGGGGTCTTGTCCAGATCGTTGACCTTCAGTTCACCCAGTGCCCGCAACTGGTTGGCAGAGACCTTGATGCCGGTCCACTCGGCCACGTTGGCGGCCTTGTCCAGCACCAACTGGCCCTGGGCGGAGAACGTCACGGCCTTGCCTTGCAAGGGGTCGCCGGTCACTTCACCCGACAGCCTCATGTCTTCGAACTGATAGCGCTGCAGGGCACGTGCGATGCGCAACTCACCGTTGAGTTCGGTACGCACCCGCAGTGCCGGCTGGTTGGCTGACAGGAAAGCCGTGAGCTTGAGCGGAATGTTGACGGAGTCATGGACCGCGCCGGTGCTCAACTGAATGCTTTCGGCACTGAAGGTCTTGCCGGTTCGTTCGTCGGTGTATTCGACGCGTGCGTTGTTCACGGTCAGGCTGTCGATGTCCAGGCGGATCGGCTGAGGCGGTTTTTCCGCCACGGTGCCGGTTTCGGGCGCGGGCTCGGTAGCGGCTGGCGGGGTGCCGGTCGCGTCGGTGCCGGCCGTTGCAGGCAGCTTGCCGATGTCCTCCCAGTTGCCATGACCCTCCTTGTCGCGGGTCAGGCGCAGGTTCAGGCCTTCGACGCGTACGTCGCTCATCTGCAC
Organism: Pseudomonas sp. Pseusp49; assembly: GCF_059491875.1. Classification (NCBI taxonomy): domain Bacteria; kingdom Pseudomonadati; phylum Pseudomonadota; class Gammaproteobacteria; order Pseudomonadales; family Pseudomonadaceae; genus Pseudomonas; species Pseudomonas sp. Pseusp49. The sequence continues at coordinate 206,496 of NZ_CP168514.1, forward strand.
TTCACGGCGCAGCAGCGGCAGTACGCGCACCGACAGGCCGAGCATCTGCAAGTCGGCGTACGGTTCGGTCGGTTTGACCATGGTCGCGACACTGGCGTCGTGCAGCTCCAGGCCCAGCCACGGGAACAGGCTCCAGCCGATATCGCCATTGAGCGTCAGCTCGATGTGGGCTTTGTCGCGGGCAATCTGGCGAATCTCGTCTTTGTAGTCGTTGGGATCGAAGAGGTGGGTCAGGGCAAAGCCCAGCGCCACAATGATCAGCAACAGCCCGAGAAGTACCAGACCCAGGATTTTGCCGAACGCTTTCATGGGCGAGTCCTTGTAATTAGTCGAATTCAAAATTTAGCCGGGGAGTATAGCGCCCCGGAACGGACGACCGGTCAGCGATCACTCCGGCAGCACATCCAGCGGCAGTTTCAGCTTGGCGGCCAGCGCCTGCGCCTCCAGGTGCCCGGCAGGCGCCAGCAGGCGTAGCGTCATGCCCGATTGAGCGGCCATTTTTTGCGCTTCGGCCACCAGTCGCTCGGCAACACCACGGCGACGGGTAATTTTTCGCACACATATTTGTGACAAATGCCAGGCGTCTTGGTGCCTTTGCAAGCGGGCCGCGCCCAGCAGGCGATCGTTGAAGCGTCCGGCGAGCAGTGTGCCGTCGCGCAAGCAGTCCTCGATCAGCTGCGCTTCGCCGGAAAACGGGGCGAACAACCAGTCTGGAGCGTCGCGGTAGATCTTCTGCAGATCCTGCCGATCCTGGGACGTGGCTTGGTTGAGCGGCTCGACAATGATCGGCATGGTGATTCCTGTGGGGTCATGAAGCTATGGAGATCAGACGACGTACAAAAGGTGATGTCAGTTTGGTTTTTCCGTTACTGGCAGATGGTAACCTTTGCCCGTTCGCCCGTCCTTCTGCGACCTGTTGTCGCACAACAACGCGCTCCAGCAAAAAACGGTCATGTCTGCGTGCATAAAGGCCGGGAGCGTGGCTGGCGAACCCTACTAATAATTGGGGGAATTACAATGACCACGAGCATCACGGCGGACGGCCTCGGCGCCGACCAGCCCGCGTTCCTGTCCAAGGAGCGGATCATCGCCAAGCCCGGCTTCAACCGTTGGCTGGTGCCGCCGGCCGCGCTGGCCATCCACTTGTGCATCGGCATGGCCTACGGCTTTTCGGTGTTCTGGTTGCCGCTGTCCAAGGCGCTGGGCATCACGGCGCCAGTGGCTTGCGCACCGGACACGGGTTTTATCGCACAGGTCTTTTCGTCCCAGTGTGACTGGCCGATCTCGATGCTCGGCTGGATCTACACCCTGTTCTTCATCTTCCTGGGTTGCTCGGCCGCCATCTGGGGTGGCTGGCTGGGCCACGCAAGGCAGGGGTTGTATCGGCGCTGTGCTGGTGCGGCGGTCTGCTGATTTCGGCGCTGGGCGTGTATACCCACCAGATCTGGCTGATGTGGATCGGCTCCGGGGTCATTGGTGGTATCGGCCTGGGCCTGGGCTACATTTCGCCGGTCTCGACCCTGATCAAGTGGTTCCCGGACAAGCGCGGCATGGCCACCGGCATGGCGATCATGGGCTTCGGCGGTGGTGCGATGGTCGGTGCTCCGCTGGCGGCGGCGCTGATGGGGCATTTCGCTTCGCCCACCAGCGTCGGCGTGTGGCAGAGCTTCCTGGTCATGGCCGCGATCTACTTCGTGTTCATGATCGGTGGCGCGCTGTCCTACCGCGTTCCGCCAACCGGCTGGAAGCCTGAAGGCTGGACCGCCCCGGCGAAAAAAGCCTCCAACGCGATGATTACTCATCGTCATGTTCACGTGAATGTAGCCTGGAAGACCCCGCAGTTCCGTCTGGTGTGGCTGGTGCTGTGCCTGAACGTATCGGCCGGTATCGGCATCCTCGGCATGGCGTCGCCGCTGCTGCAGGAGGTGTTCGGTGGCAAGTTGCTGGGCAATGACCTGGCGTTCGGCCAACTCGACGCTTCGCAACTGGCTTCGATCGCCGCCATCGCGGCCGGTTTCACCGGTTTGCTGAGCCTGTTCAACATCGGCGGACGTTTCTTCTGGGCTTCGTTCTCGGATTACCTGGGTCGCAAAAACACCTACTTCGTGTTTTTCGCCTTGGGCTTTGCCCTGTACGGGCTGATTCCGAACCTCGGTCACCTGGGCAGCATCGCGCTGTTCGTGGCGGCGTTCTGCGTCATCCTTTCGATGTACGGCGGTGGTTTCGCGACTGTTCCGGCGTATCTGGCGGACCTGTTCGGTACGCAAATGGTCGGTGCGATTCACGGTCGTCTGCTGACGGCGTGGGCGGCTGCCGGCGTGCTCGGTCCCGTGCTGGTGAACTACCTGCGTGAGTATCAGTTGAGCATCGGTGTCGAGCGTGCAGCCGCGTACGACATCACGCTGTACATCCTCGCCGGCCTGCTGGTGCTGGGTTTCCTGTGCAATCTGCTGGTGCGCCCGGTGGCCGACAAGTACTTCATGACCGACGCCGAACTGGCCGCCGAACAGGCGCTGGGCCATGACAAAGGCGCTGACAGCAGCACCGTGCTGGAGTGGAAAGCCGCGCCTGGCACCAAGCCGCTGGCAGTGGCGGCGTGGCTGGTGGTGGGCATTCCGTTGGCGTGGGGTGTGTGGGTGACCTTGCAGAAAACGGCGGTGCTGTTCCACTAAGAGTATTGGCTCATGCCATAAAAGATCGCAGCCTTCGGCAGCTCCTACAGGTGTACACATATCCCTGTAGGAGCTGCCGGAGGCTGCGATCTTTTGCTTGTCATGACAGGTACACCCCCGGCTGCATTGGATTCACTCCGTCAGCCATATCACCTCTGATGTTTCTGTTTGGCGCCCGCACGCCTATAATGGCTGCCTTTTTCGCCCAATGATTTTGCGGAGCTGGTGATGGCCGAACGTAAGGCGTCTGTCGAGCGCGACACTCTGGAAACCCAGATCAAAGCCTCGATCAACCTCGATGGCACCGGAAAGGCCCGATTCGATATCGGTGTACCTTTTCTTGAGCACATGCTGGACCAGATCGCCCGTCACGGGCTGATCGACCTGGATATTGTCAGCAAGGGCGACCTGCATATCGATGACCACCACACCGTGGAAGACGTCGGTATCACTCTCGGCCAGGCCTTCACCAAAGCCATCGGCGACAAGAAAGGCATCCGTCGCTACGGTCACGCCTACGTGCCGCTCGATGAAGCGCTGTCGCGCGTGGTGATCGATTTCTCCGGCCGTCCAGGCCTGCAGATGCATGTTCCCTACACCCGTGCCACCGTCGGTGGCTTCGACGTTGACCTGTTCCAGGAATTCTTCCAGGGCTTCGTCAACCACGCCAACGTCACCTTGCACATCGACAATCTGCGTGGGCACAACACCCACCACCAGATCGAAACCGTGTTCAAGGCTTTCGGTCGCGCCCTGCGCATGGCCGTCGAACTCGATGACCGCATGGCCGGGCAAATGCCTTCGACCAAGGGCGTCCTGTAATGCAGACAGTCGCGGTTATCGATTACGGCATGGGCAACCTGCACTCGGTGGCCAAGGCCCTCGAGCACGTCGGTGCCGGCAAGGTGCTGATCACCAGCGATGCCAACGTGATTCGCGAAGCCGACCGGGTGGTTTTCCCTGGCGTTGGCGCGATTCGCGATTGCATGGCGGAGATCCGTCGCCTCGGTTTCGATTCGCTGGTGCGTGAAGTCAGCCAGGACCGTCCGTTCCTCGGCATCTGTGTAGGCATGCAAGCCTTGCTCGACACCAGCGAAGAGAACGATGGCGTCGACTGCATCGGCCTGTTCCCGGGCGCGGTGAAGTTCTTCGGCAAGGATCTGGTCGAAGACGGCGAACACCTGAAAGTCCCGCACATGGGCTGGAACGAAGTGAAGCAGAAGGTCAGTCACCCGCTGTGGCACGACATTCCGGACCTGGCGCGTTTCTACTTCGTGCACAGCTACTACATCGCCGCCGCCAACGCGCGGCAGGTGGTGGGTGGCGGTCACTACGGTGTCGATTTCGCTGCGGCGCTGGCCGAAGGCTCGCGTTTCGCCGTGCAGTTCCACCCGGAGAAAAGCCATACCCATGGCCTGCAGTTGCTGCAGAACTTCGCTGCGTGGGACGGTCGCTGGTAAATGGCCGTCAAGAAGAAACCGCCGATTCTGACCCTCACTCCCGAGCAGGAGAGCGAGGCCAATCGCAAGATCAAGCGTTTCATGGAAGACCGCTTCGAACTCGACCTCGGCTCGTTCGAGGCGGCGGAGATTCTTGAGCTGTTTACCCGTGAAATTGCTCCGCACTATTACAACAGGGCGATTTTCGATGTGCAGGCGCACCTCAAAGAGAGGTTCGAAAGCATCGAAAGCGACCTGTGGGCGCTCGAAAAGAGCAGCTGAAAGCTACAAGCTTCAAGCTGCAAGAATTAGTACGCGTGCCTGCTTGCAGCTTATAGCTTGCAGCTTGCAGCTCTTTTGACGAAGGAAAAAGCATGCTCATTATTCCCGCTATCGATCTTAAAGACGGTGCCTGTGTTCGTCTGCGCCAGGGCCGCATGGAAGATTCCACAGTGTTCTCCGATGACCCGGTGAGCATGGCTGCCAAGTGGGTAGAGGGCGGTTGCCGCCGTCTGCATCTGGTCGACCTGAACGGCGCCTTCGAAGGCCAGCCGGTCAACGGTGAAGTGGTCACCGCCATCGCCAAGCGTTATCCGAACCTGCCGATCCAGATCGGCGGCGGTATCCGCTCCCTGGAAACCATTGAGCACTACGTGAAAGCGGGCGTCAGCTACGTGATCATCGGCACCAAGGCTGTGAAAGATCCGGCCTTCGTTGCCGAAGCCTGCCGCGCGTTCCCGGGCAAGGTGATTGTCGGTCTGGACGCGAAGGACGGCTTCGTCGCCACCGACGGCTGGGCTGAAATCAGCACCATTCAGGTCATCGACCTGGCCAAGCAGTTCGAAGCCGACGGCGTTTCCGCGATCGTTTATACCGACATCGCCAAAGACGGCATGATGCAGGGCTGCAACGTACCGTTCACCGCTGCGCTGGCTGCTGCCACGAAGATCCCGGTGATCGCTTCCGGCGGTATCCACAACCTGGGCGACATCAAGACCCTGCTCGACGCCAAGGCGCCGGGCATCATCGGCGCAATCACCGGCCGTGCGATTTACGAAGGCACCCTCGATGTCGCCGAAGCGCAAGCTTTCTGCGATTCGTACAAAGGCTGAGGACTGATCATGGCGCTGGCCAAACGCATCATCCCTTGCCTGGACGTGGACAACGGCCGGGTGGTCAAGGGTGTGAAATTCGAAAACATCCGCGACGCCGGCGACCCGGTGGAAATCGCCCGTCGCTATGACGAGCAGGGCGCCGACGAGATTACCTTTCTCGACATCACCGCCAGCGTCGATGGCCGCGACACCACGCTGCACACCGTCGAGCGCATGGCCAGCCAGGTGTTCATCCCGCTCACGGTGGGCGGTGGCGTACGCACCGTGCAGGACATCCGCAACCTGCTCAATGCCGGCGCGGACAAGGTTTCGATCAACACTGCAGCGGTGTTCAACCCTGAGTTCGTCGGCGAAGCCGCGCAGCATTTCGGTTCGCAATGCATCGTGGTCGCGATCGACGCGAAGAAGGTTTCCGGACCTGGCGAAACCCCGCGCTGGGAAATCTTCACCCATGGCGGTCGCAAGCCAACTGGCCTCGACGCCGTTGAGTGGGCAAAGAAAATGGAAGGCCTGGGTGCCGGTGAGATCCTGCTGACCAGCATGGACCAGGACGGCATGAAAAACGGTTTCGACCTGGGCGTCACCCGCGCCATCAGCGATGCGCTGGGCATTCCGGTGATCGCTTCCGGCGGCGTCGGCAACCTGCAACACCTGGCCGACGGCATTATCGAAGGTCATGCCAGCGCGGTTCTGGCGGCGAGTATTTTCCACTTCGGCGAATACACCGTGCAGGAAGCCAAGGCTTATATGGCCCATCGCGGAATTGTGATGCGCTGAATAAACCAATGCAGGCCAGTGGACATCATGGCGTGCCCAAGGCACTCTTGGGTACGCCATGGATTTCGGTAGCCAGACATGCTTAAACGCTTTCTTCTCGTCCTTGCCAGCGCTTCTCTGTTGTTCATCAACGGAGCACACGCAAAAGACAGCCCCGATACCGACATGGTGTTGCTGACTGAAAACTTCCCGCCCTACAACATGGCGAAGAATGGCAAGAACTTCGCTCAGGACGAGAACATCGATGGCATCGCCACCGATATCGTCCGCGAGATATTCAAGCGCGCCAACATTACCTACAGCCTGACGCTGCGTTTCCCTTGGGAGCGAATCTACAAACTCACCCTGGAAAAACCCGGCTATGGCGTGTTCGTCATGGCGCGGTTGCCGGATCGCGAGAAGCTGTTCAAATGGGTCGGCCCAATCGGCCCGGACGACTGGATCATGCTGGCCAAGGCTGACAGCAAGATCACCCTCGAAACCTTGAATGACGCGCGCAAGTACAAGATCGGCGCCTACAAGGGCGACGCGATTGCCGAGACGCTGGCCAAGCAGGGGCTCAATCCGATTGTTGTACTGCGCGATCAGGACAACGCGAAAAAACTGGTCAACGGGCAGATCGAGCTGTGGGCCACCGGTGACCCGGCCGGGCGCTACCTGGCGCGTCAGGAAGGGGTCAACGGGTTGAAAACCGTACTGCGTTTCAACAGTGCCGAGCTGTACCTGGCACTGAACAAGGACGTGCCCGACGAGACGGTGGCCAAGCTCCAGGCGGCGCTGGACCAGATGCGCAAGGAAGGCAAGGTCGACGAGATCATGGCGCGGTACCTCTAACACCCAGTGCTCAAATGTGGGAGCGGGCTTGCTCGCGAAGGCGTCGTGTCAGTCGATATTAATGGCGTCTGGCAAGCCGCCTTCGCGAGCAAGCCCGCTCCCACAGGGGTTCTGCGGTGTAGCTACTAGCGGTACACCCCATCCTTCCCATGCGCCGCAGTCGCCCGATTCCCGCGCACACTGATCATCTGCCGGATATCAATCCACTCAATGCCCTGAGCCTTCAGCTTCGGCAACTCCCGCTCCAGCACCGCGAGCGTCTGTGGATATGGATGCCCGATCATCACCGCCGAACCCTGCTTGCGCGCGAGGCTGATCGCTGACTGCAACTGGCTGAAGATCGCTGCTTCGGTGCGTTCATCGTCGAGAAACACATCCCGCGAAACGCTGGCCAGGCCGATCTTCTGCGCTTCGGCCGCGGCTACGGTCTGGGCGCTGGTGCGGCTGTCGACGAAGAATTTGTGCCGTTGTTGCAAGTCTGCCATCAACCAGGCCATGGCCGCGGGTTGTGCGGTCATGCGGCTGCCCATGTGATTGTTGATGCCGCTGGTGTACGGGACCCTTTTGAACGCAGCGTTCAGGCGCTTTTCCAGCTCTTCGACAGGCAATTCCGGATGCCAGGCGAACGGTCCGGTGGCCGGATCCATGGGCATGTGCAGAATGACGATCTTGCCAGCGCGATGGGCTTCGCGGGCGAATTCGGTGGCGTGAGGCGTGTCGGGCATGATCGCCGTGGTCACCGGGCCGGGCAGCGCCAACACGCGGCGATCCCGGGGCAGGTTCTGCCCCAGGTCATCGATGATCAGCGTCAGGTAGGCTTTTTGCGGGGTGGTCGAGGCGGGCGTTGCGTGAACAACACCCGCCAGACAGCAAAGCAGACCGAGAATGTACCGCAGGCGCATCCTCAACGGCCGGACGTGATGCTCAGCCCTTTGAGCAGGCTCAGGGCCTGGGCCAGTTGGTAATCATCGTCCTGTGGCATCGGCTTGGCCTTGCTGGAGCCGGACGGTTTGTCCGCACCGCCGTTGCCGTTGCCCAGGTGACCCTGCAAGTCGGCTTCCTTGAAGTAGTCGTTGTCCTGCTCGCTGGTGATCTTGGCCTTGCGCACTTCGATGTCCGGGACGATGCCCTGGGCCTGGATGGAGCGGCCGTTCGGCGTGTAATACAGCGCCGTGGTGATCTTCAATGCGCGGTCATTGTTCAGCGGCAGCACGGTTTGCACCGAGCCCTTGCCGAAACTGGTGGTGCCCATCACCACGGCGCGTTTCTGGTCCTGCAGGGCGCCGGCGACAATTTCCGAAGCCGAGGCGCTGCCGCCGTTGATCAGCACGACCATTGGCACGGCTTCGCTTTCGTCCTTGCCGGTGGCAGAGAAACGCAGCTCGGAGTTGGCGATGCGGCCCTTGGTGTAGACGATCAGGCCTTTGGTGATGAAGTGGTCGACCACTTCCACCGCCGCCTGCAACACACCGCCCGGATTGTTGCGCAGGTCGAGGATGATGCCGTTGAGCTTCTTGCCGTTCTCCTTGCGCAGCTTGGCCAGCGCCTTGGAAACCTCTTCACCGGTCTTGACCTGGAACTGGGTGATGCGGATGTAGCCGTAGCCCGATTCCAGCAGCTGGCTCTTCACGCTCTTGACCTGGATGACGGCGCGGGACAGGGTCACGTCGAACGGCGTGCCGCCGTCGCGCACCAGGGTCAGGGTGATTTTCTGGCCGATCTTGCCGCGCATCTTGTCGACGGCTTCGGTCATGCTCTGGCCGCGGGTGGGCTGGCCGTTGATCTTGACGATGAAGTCGCCGGCCTGAATACCGGCCTTGGAAGCCGGGGTGTCGTCAATCGGCGACACCACCTTGATGAAGCCGTCTTCGGCGCCGACTTCGATGCCCAGGCCGCCGAATTCGCCGCTGGTGCTTTCCTGCAACTCGGCGAAATCTTCAGGGCCGAGGTAAGCCGAATGGGGGTCGAGGTTGCTGAGCATGCCCTTGATGGCGTTTTCCAGCAGGGTCTTGTCGTCCACCGGTTCGACATAAGCGGCCTTGATCCGGTCCATCACCTCGGCAAAGGTGCGCAACTCATCCAGCGGCAGTGGCGCCTTGGTGGTCGCAGCAGTGCCCGCAGGCGCAACCGCCGGGGCTGGTTGAGCGGCAAACGCCAGAGGCGCGCCGATCACCAGGGCGATCGTCAGGGCCAGCGAGGTAAGGCGGGACAAATGCAGCATGTCGAACGAACTCCTGAATTAGGTAACGCGCTTATCCTTGCGCGCGGCACCATTGCGCCGGATCACTCGGGTGACCCTGCTGACGAATAGCAAAATACAGCGCTGGCGTGTCCTGCCCGCCACTGTTGCCGACAGTGGAGATGGACTCGCCGGCTTTAACCACATCACCCGCAGACTTGAGCAGCGTCTGGTTGTGACCATAAAGACTCAAAAAACCGTTGCCGTGGTCGAGGATCACCAGCAACCCGGCGCCTCGCAGCCAGTCGGCAAACACTACGCGACCACCATGCACCGCATGCACGGTGCTGCCGGCAGACGCGCCGATCATCACGCCATCCCACTTGGTCCGGGCATCGTCGCCACGGCTTTCACCGTAGCGCGCCAGCAGTCGACCATCGACAGGCCAGGGAAGTTTGCCGCGGGTTGACGCAAACGGGCCACCAAAGGTCTCGCCGGAACTGGAAACCAGTGCGCCGGGAGTCGACTTGACCGGTTTGCGTGGGGCATCGTCGCTGGCATCTGCCTGCGCCTGGGCCTCACGTAAACGCTTTTTTTCGGCTTCCTGCTGGGCAATCAGCGCTTTCTGTCGCGCTTCTTCTGCCTCACGGGCCTGGCGGGCCAGGGTTTCTTCAATGGTTTTAAGGACTTTAGACAGGTCTGCCTGATCCTGCTCGCGCGCCGCCAGTTTCTGATCGCGAGCCTTTACGTCGTCATTGAGCTTGGCCAGGACTTGCTGGCGCTCCTTGCGGACTTTCTCGAGCTCGTCACGCTGGGTGTCGAGGCTGCTTTGCTGCACCAGCAGTTGCGCCTGCTGCATGGCGATGTCTTTCTCGACATTGGACAGTTGGCGCAGGGTTTCGTTGAAATTCTTCAACTGCTCCAGGCGAGCCTGGCTCAGGTAGTCGTAATAGGTGAGGGTACGGGCGAATCTTTCCGGATTCTGCTGGTTGAGCAGCAGCTTGAGGTATTCCTGGCGACCGTTCTGGTAGGCCGCCCGGGCCTGAATGGCGATCAGTCGTTGCTGTTCAATGCGCGCGCTCTGGAGTTTTTTTTTCTCTGCATCGAGTCGCTGCAACTCGGCTTCGCTTTTCTTCAGCTCTTTTTGCAGGGCTTCGACCTGCTTCTCGAGCTTGCCCATTTCGGTTTCGGTGCCCTTGAGCTCTTTCTGCACGCCGGATTTTTCTTCCTGCAGCTTGCCCAGCAGCTTCTTCAGCTCGGCAATGTCCTGACGCGTGGCGTCCAACTGTTGTTGGGTATCTGCGCGCTCGTCAGCAAAGGCCGGTTGGAGCAGGCAAGTCAGAGCTAGGGCTATCAGGACGCGAAGCATAGGGGCGGGCGGCACCAGGGAAAGGGACGGCCTAGTATGCCCGCCATGGGCGGCAAAAAAAATGCCCATTTCTGACTGTGTGATGACTGGAGCGAAGTTGCCCCTGAAAACACCCCAAAACCAATGTGGGAGCGGGCTTGCTCGCGAAAGCGGTGTGTCAGGCAACTTTAATGTCGACTGGCACAATGCCTTCGCGAGCAAGCCCGCTCCCACAGGGTTTGTGGCGTTTTGGAGATCTGATCAGACCAGAATCGAAGTCCCGGTCATTTCCGCCGGTTGCTCAAGGCCCAGCAGCTTCAGCATGGTCGGTGCCACGTCCGCCAGCACGCCGCCTTCGCGGACCTTCAGGTCGCGCTTGCCGACATAGATGAACGGCACCGGCTCGGTGGTGTGTGCAGTGTGCGCCTGGCCAGTGGTTTCATCGGACATTTGCTCGACGTTGCCATGGTCGGCGGTGATCAAGGCTTCGCCACCGACTTTTTCCAGGGCATCGACGATGCGGCCCACACACTGGTCAAGGCATTCGACGGCCTTGACCGCCGCTTCGAACACGCCGCTGTGGCCGACCATGTCGCCGTTGGCGTAGTTGACCACGATCACGTCGTAACGCTGGTTTTCGATGGCGTCGACGATGCGGTCGGTGACTTCCGGCGCACTCATTTCCGGCTGCAAGTCATAGGTGGCGACTTTCGGCGACGGAATCAGGATGCGTTCTTCGCCCGGGAACGGTTCTTCGCGACCGCCGGAGAAGAAGAAGGTCACGTGGGCGTATTTTTCGGTTTCGGCGATGCGCAGCTGGGTCTTGCCGTTTTTCGCCAGGTAGTCGCCCAGCACGTTTTCCAGGCTGCCGGCAGCGAAGGCCGATGGAGCAGGGATGCTCGCGGCGTATTGGGTCAGCATGACGAAACCGGCCAGTTTCGGCTGGCGGGCACGCTCGAACTCAGTGAAGTTGTCTTCGACGAACACGCGAGTCAGCTCGCGGGCGCGGTCGGCGCGGAAGTTCATGAACACCACGGCATCGCCGTCTTCGACTTTTACCGGCTCACCGATGGAGGTGGCTTTGACGAATTCGTCGCTCTCGCCGCGCTCGTAGGCTGCCTGCAGGCCTTCCTGGGCGGTGGCGGCGTTGAATTCGCCCTGGCCATCGACAATCAGGTTGTAGGCCTGGGACACACGGTCCCAACGGTTGTCGCGGTCCATGGCGTAGTAACGGCCGATCAGGCTTGCGATCCGGCCTTTGCCCAGGGCCTGGAAGGTCGCGTCGAGCAGTTCGATGGAGGACTCAGCGCTTTTCGGTGGCGTGTCGCGGCCATCGAGGAAGGCGTGCAGGTAGATGTCTTGAGCGCCGCGCTTGAAGGCCAGTTCGGCCATGGCGACCAGGTGGTCCTGGTGGCTATGCACGCCGCCGTCGGACAGCAGGCCCATGAAATGCACGGCTTTGCCGGCGGCGACGGCTTTATCCACGGCGGCGCAGATGGTTGGGTTCTCGAAGAACTCGCCGTCGCGGATCGATTTGGTGACGCGAGTGAAGTCCTGATACACCACGCGACCGGCGCCGAGGTTCATGTGACCGACTTCGGAGTTGCCCATCTGGCCATCCGGAAGGCCGACGTCCATGCCACTGCCCGAGATCAGGCCGTTCGGCACGGTGGCCCACAGGCGGTCCAGTACAGGCTTCTTCGCCGCGAAAATGGCGTTGGATTCGGGGTTGTCGCTGTGACCGAAGCCGTCGAGAATCATCAGGACCAAAGGTTTAGGCGTGGTAGTCATGGAATTCGCTCTGGCTCAAGTAAAAAGGGGCGATGGAAAAGGGAGTCGCAGTTTAAAGCGAAGTTCCGGCCACGTCACCGCCGGACGGGGTTTGGCCCACCATAGTGGCTGTGTATACTGGCCGACATTTTAACGCCCTGGAACCTCCTTCGATGGTTGCTCACCTGATTGAATTCGCCACTAACCACTACATTCTCGTCGGTATCTTCGTCGTACTGCTGGCGTTGCTGATTGCCTATCAAATGCAGGGCGGCGGCCGTAGCCTGAGCACTGGCGAACTGACCGGCCTGGTCAACAAGGACGCAGGCGTGGTGATCGACATTCGTCCAACCAAGGATTTCGCCGCCGGTCACATTGTCGGCGCGCTTAACATTCCCCAGGACAAACTGATCGCCCGCGTTGGCGAGCTGGAAAAGCACAAGGCCAAGACCATCATCCTGGTCGATGCCATGGGCCAGACCGCCGGCACTCACGCCCGCGAATTGATGAAATCCGGCTTCACCGCCGCCAAGCTGTCCGGCGGTATCTCCAGCTGGAAAGCCGACAATCTGCCGCTGGTGAAGTGATATGAGCAACGTCGTCGTCTATTCCAGCGATTACTGCCCTTACTGCTCGCGAGCCAAATACCTGCTCGAGAACAAAGGCGTGGCCTTCGAAGAGATCAAGGTCGATGGCAAGCCGCAGGTGCGCGCCGCGATGGCCCAGAAGGCCGGACGTACGTCCGTGCCGCAAATCTGGATCGGCAGCACCCACGTGGGCGGTTGTGATGATTTGTTCGCCCTGGAGCGCGCCGGCAAGCTCGACGCGCTGCTCAGGGCCTGACGGCAATACCCCAAACAAGCAAACCTAAAAGAACCCTGGATCAAGAAGGATCTGCGATGACTGACCAACAGAACACTGCTGCGAACGAAGAAGAAACTGCACCGCAATTCTCCTTGCAGCGCATTTATGTGCGTGACCTGTCCTTCGAAGCTCCAAAAAGCCCGGCGATCTTCCGCCAGCAGTGGGAGCCGAGCGTCGCCCTGGATCTGAACACCCGTCAAAAGACACTGGAGTCGGACTTCCACGAAGTCGTGCTGACCCTGTCGGTTACCGTGAAAAACGGTGACGAAGTGGCGTTCATCGCTGAAGTGCAGCAGGCCGGTATCTTCCTGATCAAGAACCTGGACGATGCTTCGATGAGCCACACCCTGGGTGCGTTCTGCCCGAACATCCTGTTCCCGTACGCTCGCGAAACCCTGGACAGCCTGGTGACCCGCGGTTCGTTCCCGGCACTGATGCTGGCCCCGGTGAACTTCGATGCGCTGTACGCACAAGAGCTGCAACGCATGCAGGCTGCCGGCGAGACGCCGACCGTTCAATAAAAGCTTCGTTTGCTCCATGAAAAAAGCGCCTCTGAAGGCGCTTTTTTCATGGAGCAAACGAAACCGCTGGATGCCTGCCCCCTGTAGGAGCTGCCGAAGGCTGCGATCTTTTGATCTTAAAAATCAAGATCAAAAGATCGCAGCCTTCGGCAGCTCCTACATTGGGTCGTGGTGTTACTTGAAGTCGTTCTGGCGCCAGGCTTCGTACACGGCCACCGCCACGGTGTTCGACAGGTTCAGGCTGCGGCAGCCTTCGCGCATCGGCAGGCGCAGGCGTTGCTCAGGGGGCAGGGCGTCCAGGACCTCGGCGGGCAAACCCCGGCTTTCCGGGCCGAACAGGAACGCATCGCCTGGGGCGAAGCTGGCATCGTGGAATGGCCGCGAGCCCTTGGTGGTGAAGGCGAACAGCCGTGGATGACCGAGGCTTTCCAGGCAGCTGGCGAGGTCGGCGTGACGTTGCAGGGTGGCATACTCGTGGTAGTCGAGGCCGGCGCGGCGCAGGCGCTTGTCGTCCATCTCGAAGCCCAGCGGCTCGATCAAATGCAGGTGGCAGCCACTGTTGGCGCACAGCCTGATAACGTTGCCGGTATTCGGCGGAATTTCTGGTTGGAAAAGGATGACGTGAAACATGCACGGCTCCGAAGGTAAAGATGACGCGCATTCTACGCCGCAAGCAGGCGTGCGTTCGAAACTATTCCTGCAGGTGATGGGCTCGCTGGCGATTGTCGGGATGATGATCGGTCTGATGATCGGTCGCCTGACCACGCCAGACCCGAGTCAGCTGCAGCAGGTTGAGGTGACGGGCGACGGGCTGGTGGTGTGGTTCAACAACGAACCCAAGGTCCATGGCGAAATCGTCGACGGCAGTGTCGCGCTGCTGTTTGGCGCCGAGGGCCAGGTGCAGAAAGGCCAGCTCAAGCTTGGCGGCAAGGATGTGAACTGGCGGGTACGTTTGAGCGAAGGAGGGTTGCTGCTGACGTTGGTGGCGGCCCGGCCACTGCAGGGCGAGTGGGCCGGTAGCGAGGTCGATGACCGCTGGCGGCTGGAGATCCATCTCCGGGAGCAATAAAAGAGGGAATCCCCGGCCTGCCTGTACCAAGGTTCCCGAAACGGGAGGCTCGTCGCGAGTGCGGTGTGAGCCTGGTGTAAAGAAGGAACCCCTGACCTGCCTGTATCAAGGGCCCCAAAACGGCTGGGCTCGTCGCGGCTGCGCTGTGAGCCCGGTGTAAAGAGGGGAATCCCCGGCCTGCCTGTACCAAGGTCCCCGAAACCGAGTCGGTGATCTGAATCACTTGAAAAGGTTATTGCAGGGGGCGTGCCAGGTTTTAACAAGTTGAAACAGAAACCCGCGTATAAACGTCGAAAGCCCCGTAATCCGGGGCTTTCGTGTTTTTTCGATAGGGGTTCGATTGTGAACGCACGCAGGGTTTCGGATCGGTTGCCGTGCGCGATTGCGGTTCACGGTGCATCCAGTCGGTGCACGCCGGGTAAAAAAGATCGCAGCCTTCGGCAGCTCCTACAGGGTCTTGCGTACGCCTGTAGGAGCTGCCGAAGGCTGCGATCTTTTCGCCGACGACTAAATACCGAAGCCGAACTTAACCTTCATCCCCCTCATCATCGTCCCCACCATCCACCTTCATCCCCAACTCCTTGATCTTGCGCGTCAGGGTATTACGCCCCCAACCCAGCAAGACGGCGGCATCGCGGCGGCGACCGGCGGTGTGTTTGAGGGCGGTCTCGATCATGATCCGCTCGAAGGCCGGCACGGCGCTGTCGAGCAGGCTCGATTGACCACGGGCCAGCGCCTGGTCGGCCCATTGGCGCAGGGCTTGCTCCCAGTTGGTGACCGGTGCCGAATCCTGCGGCAGGCTCAGCAGCTCCGGCGGCAGGTCGCCGATGTGCACTTCGCGACCCGAAGCCATCACCGTGATCCAGCGGCAGGTGTTCTCCAGTTGGCGCACGTTGCCCGGCCACGGCAGGTTCTTCAGGTATTCCTCGGTTTCGCTTTTCAGCAGCTTGGGCTCGACTGCTAGCTCCTGGGCTGCGCGGCTGAGGAAGTGCTTGGCCAGGGTCGGGATGTCTTCGCGACGATCCGACAGGCGCGGGATATGGATGCGGATCACGTTGAGGCGATGGAACAAGTCCTCGCGGAATTTCCCGGCGTGCACCAGGGTTTCCAGGTTCTGGTGAGTCGCGGCAATGATGCGCACATCGACCTTCACCGGCACATGACCGCCGACGCGGTAAAACTCGCCATCGGCCAGCACCCGCAGCAAACGGGTCTGGGTATCGGCCGGCATGTCGCCGATTTCATCGAGGAACAGCGTGCCGCCGTCCGCCTGTTCAAAGCGCCCGCGACGCAGGTTGGCCGCGCCGGTGAACGCGCCTTTTTCGTGGCCGAACAGTTCGGATTCCATCAGGTCCTTGGGGATCGCCGCCATGTTCAACGCGATGAATGGCGAAGCGGCGCGCGGGCTGTGACGGTGCAGGGCGTGGGCCACCAGCTCTTTACCGGTACCGGACTCGCCGTTGATCAGCACGGTGATGTTGGAGTGGCTCAGGCGGCCGATGGCGCGAAACACCTCCTGCATCGCCGGCGCCTCGCCGATGATTTCCGGGGTGCGGGTCAGCGCCGGGGCGACTTCCAGGCCCTGCTGCTCCTGGGCGTGCTGGTTGGCGCGCTTGACCAGGGAAACCGCTTCGTCGACATCGAACGGCTTGGGCAGGTATTCGAAGGCGCCGCCCTGATAGGACGCGACAGCGCTGTCCAGATCGGAATGAGCGGTCATGATGATGACCGGCAGCCGTGGATGCTGCTCGCGAATCCGCGCCAGAAGGTCCAGGCCGCTGGCACCGGGCATGCGGATGTCGGAAATGATCACGTCCGGTTGCTGGCGTGCCAGGCGGCTCATCACGCCATCGGCGCTGTCGAAGCTTTGCGTGGTCATGCCTTCCTGTTGCAAGGCTTTTTCCAGGACCCAACGGATAGAACGGTCGTCATCGACGATCCACACGGTTTCACTACGGCTCATGTCGATGGGGCTCCTTGTTCCAGTGGCAGAAAGATCGAGAAGGTGGTGTGGCCGGGGTGGCTGTCACATTCGATCAGGCCCTGGTGCTGGCTGATGATGTTCTGGGTAATGGCCAGGCCGAGCCCGGTACCGTCGGGGCGACCGCTGACCATGGGAAAGAAGATGGTTTCCTGAAGTTCCGCAGGGATGCCCGGACCGTTGTCGATGATCTCGATCTTGGTCACCAGGCGATGGCGCACATGGCCGATGGTGAACTGGCGCATGGTACGGGTGCGCAGGCTGATCCGGCCCAGGCGCAGCTCGTTCTGGCTGCTGATGGCCTGCATCGCGTTGCGCACGATGTTCAGTACTGCCTGGATCATCTGTTCGCGGTCGATCAATACGTCGGGAATGCTTGGGTCGTAGTCGCGCACCAGGGTGATGCAACCCTGGCTTTCGGCTTCCACCAGTTGGCAGACGCGCTCCAGCACTTCGTGGACATTGCACAGGGCCAGTGACGGCAGCTTGTTGGAGCCGAGCATGCGATCGACCAGGTTACGCAGGCGGTCGGCTTCTTCGATGATGACGTTGGTGTAGTCGCGCAGGCTTTCTTCCGGCAGTTCCCGGGCCAGCAATTGCGCCGCGCCACGAATCCCGCCCAAGGGGTTCTTGATTTCATGGGCGAGCCCGCGCACCAGCATCTTGCTGGTCTCCTGCTTGGAAAGCTGTGCTTCTTCCTTGGTGATTCGCAGCAAACGGTCACGCGGGTGGACTTCCAGCAGCAACATCGTGTCGCCATTGCTCAGAATCGGCGTTACCGCGTAGTCGACGGTCAGGGTCTGGCCGGTCAGGGCGGTGAGCATGGCTTCGCGCTTGGTGAACGGGTGGGCCTGTTCGACAGCCTGGCGCAAGGAGTTCAGCGCTTCAGTCGATTCGGTAAACAGTTCACTGATGAACTGCCCATGGCTGCGCTGGCCGCTGATGGCCAGCAGCATCTCCGCCGCCGGGTTCATGTACTCGAGGCGTAGTTCGGCATCGAGCAGAATGGTGGCGGTGGTGAGGTTGTCGAGTAGCAAACGGTGGAGTGCGTCGCTAATGGTCATCGGGACCTCTTTTGGGGCGGAGCATGCGCAAGAAACAAGCGTTGATACAGGGAAAATGCAAAAACCAAACCAAGGCTCCGAAAAGAAGCGCCAAAGGCCTGAAACGGGCGTATGAAGCTCGCTTGCTTGGCGTTCTGCCGGCGTTCACGGGTAATTTCGAACCAAAATGGGTTGGAATGTGAGTACGGTGCAAGCAGTTGCACCAATATAGTGCGCAAACCTGAATGAGGTTAGAAAAGTCGCAGGAAAGGGGTTTTTCGTGCCGACATAAGCAGTGCGATGAAGCCGGCAATCAACAGCCAGGCCTTCAGCGTGTGTGCACTCGTTGCAAGGTGAAGGTTGCGGTAGGGCTCTGCTGCACAACGTTTTCGCCATCGATCACTTGCACGGCGAGGCGATGCTCGCCGCGATCGATATTCACCAGTTGCAGGATGGGCACGTTGACTGGTTGGCCGTAGGGTTGATCGTCCAGCAGCAGGCGCAGCAGGTGGGGGGCTTGCAGGCGCGGCTTGATCAGTACGTTTATCGTGAAGGTGCCATTGTTGGCGCGCAGAGCTTCGGTATTGGGCAGGCCGGTCAGCTCCAGCACTTCATAGGGCTTTTGGGGCTGCTCATTTCGGGCGGCTTCAGTAACAGGCATGGCTTCGCCGGTAGGCTGGCGCTCAATGCTGTTGAGGGGCGGCAAGTGGACCGGTTGGGCGCTGGTGCCGTCAGGCGGTTGATTGCTGTACGCAGTGGCGCCGTTGGCGTCTGTGTATTTGTAGATCTGCGCCATGGCGGGCAGGGCGATCAGCAGCAGGATGAACAGAAAACCACGACCCATGGAATCGACCGGAAGCGAAAGCGTTGGGTTGCAGCATAGGTCAGGCGGTATGTTTGAACCAGGCCGCTAAACATCTGGGTATGGTTTGCGAGATATTCCAAGGCGCTACAAATCCCGGTGGGAGCGGGCTTGCTCGCGAAAGCGGTCTGTCTGATAAGCAGATGTTGAGTGTACTGACGCCTTCGCGGGCAAGCCCGCTCCCACAGGGATGTGCGTCAGCCGTTGAATCGCTGGCAATAAAAAAGGCCTCCCGAAGGAGGCCTCTTTTGTCACGCCGCGTGCAGCAGCGCTACCGGATCAGCAGCTGTAGTACAGCTCGTATTCCAGTGGGTGTACGAAGGTACGTACCTTGATTTCTTCTTCGCTTTTCAGGGCGATGTAAGCGTCGATGAAGTCATCGCTGAAAACGCCGCCTTTGGTCAGGAACGCACGACCTTTGTCCAGCTCTTCCAGGGCTTCCTTCAGGCTGCCGCAAACTTGTGGAATCTCTTTCGCCTCTTCAGGCGGCAGGTCGTACAGGTTTTTGTCAGCCGCGTCGCCAGGGTGGATCTTGTTCTGGATGCCGTCCAGGCCAGCCATCAACAGTGCGGCGAAGCACAGGTACGGGTTGGCAGCCGGATCTGGGAAGCGTGCTTCGATACGGCGGGCTTTCGGGCTCGACACGTAAGGAATACGGATCGAAGCGGAACGGTTGCGAGCCGAGTAGGCCAGCATCACTGGTGCTTCGAAGCCTGGAACCAGACGCTTGTAGGAGTTGGTCGCCGGGTTGGTGAAGCCGTTCAGGGCCTTACCGTGCTTGATGATGCCGCCGATGAAGTACAGGGCGGTGTCGGACAGGCCGGCATAGCCTTCGCCTGCGAAGGTGTTCTTGCCATCTTTCCAGATGGACATGTGCACGTGCATGCCCGAGCCGTTGTCGCCGTACAGCGGCTTAGGCATGAAGGTCGCGGTGCGGCCGTAGGCATCGGCAACGTTGTGCACGACGTACTTCAGGGTTTGGGTTTCGTCGGCTTTCTTCACCAGAGTGTTGAACTTGACGCCGATTTCGTTCTGGCCGGCAGTTGCCACTTCGTGGTGGTGAACTTCGACGGTCAGGCCCATTTCTTCCAGTGCGTTGCACATGGAGGTACGGATTTCGTGGTCGTGGTCGAACGGTGGAACCGGGAAGTAGCCGCCTTTGACGCCTGGACGGTGGCCCTTGTTGCCGCCTTCGATGTCCTGGTCGGACATCCAGGAACCTTGTTCGGAGTAGATCTTGAACATGGAACCGGAAATGTCGGACTTGAACTTCACCTGGTCAAAGATGAAGAACTCTGGCTCTGGACCTGCGAATACGGTGTCACCGATACCGGTGGCTTTCAGGTGCTCTTCGGCGCGCTTGGCGATCGCACGTGGGTCGCGGTCGTAGCCTTGCATGCTCGAAGGCTCGATGATGTCGCAGACCAGGATCAGGGTCGGTTCTTCGGTGAACGGATCGAGAACGGCGGTGGAGTCGTCCGGCATCAGGATCATGTCGGAGGCTTCGATGCCTTTCCAGCCAGCGATGGAGGAACCGTCGAACATTTTGCCGACTTCGAAGAAGTCGTCATCCAGCGCATCGCGAGCCGGCATGGTCACGTGGTGCTGAGTGCCTTTGGTGTCCGTGAAGCGCAGATCAATCCATTTGACGTCATGATCTTTGATGAGTTGAACCGACTTCGACATAGTGTCCTCCGGGTGGCTTCGGGCTAGTAGTGGATGCCCTTAAATGTGGGTGATGCCGGCGCGAATACTCTGCCAAGGCAACCTGCCTCACAAGGGAGCAAATTGCATGCCAGTGCCCCAGCATGGGTTTTTTGCCCCAAAAACACGCTTATCAGCCATTAATGCGCTTCAAAGGCGAAAATACCGCCCCGTAATGTGGCGTCAAAATGAATAAGTGACCCGTTTTGGTGCGTGCAAAACCTTCTGCACATTAACTGGTTAAACCTTGAGCAATTTCCGCTATAATCCGCGCCCCCCTTTTTCGGCAGGCCCTGCGCGCGCTGTTTCCATGAAATTAATCGTAAAAGTCTTCCCTGAGATCACCATCAAGAGCCGCCCGGTACGGATGCGTTTCATCCGCCAATTGGCCAAGAACATCCGTGCCGTGCTCCGCGATCTGGACCCGGCTGTGGTGGTGAACGGCGTGTGGGACAACCTCGAGCTGGAAACCCGCGTCAGCGACCCCAAGGCCCTGAAGGAGATGGGCGAGCGCCTGAGCTGCATGCCCGGCGTCGCGCACTTCCTGCAGATCGACGAGTACCCGCTGGGCGATTTCGACGACATCGTTGAGAAGTGCAAGCAGCACTACGGCGATGCACTGGCCGGCAAGATCTTCTCGGTGCGCTGCAAGCGTGCCGGCAAGCACCCGTTCAGCTCGATCGATATCGAGAAATATGTCGGCAGCCAGTTGCGCCGTCAGTGTGGTGCCGCCGGGATCGACCTGAAAAAGCCTGAAATCGAAGTCCGCATTGAAGTTCGCGACCAACGGTTGTTCGTGATCCACAGCCAGCACAACGGCATCGGCGGATATCCGCTGGGCGCCCTGGAGCAGACGCTGGTGCTGATGTCCGGTGGCTTCGACTCCACCGTGGCGGCCTACCAGATCATGCGCCGCGGCCTGATGGCGCATTTCTGCTTCTTCAACCTGGGCGGACGTGCCCACGAACTGGGCGTCATGGAAGTCGCGCATTTCATCTGGAAGAAGTACGGCAGCTCCCAACGCGTGCTATTTGTCAGTGTGCCGTTCGAGGAAGTGCTGGGCGAAATTCTCGGCAAAGTCGATAACAGTCATATGGGCGTAGTATTGAAGCGTATGATGTTGCGCGCTTCGTCCCGGATTGCCGATCGACTGCACATCGAGGCCCTCGTCACCGGTGAGGCGATCTCCCAGGTGTCGAGCCAGACGTTGCCGAACCTGTCGGTGATCGATTGCGTGACCGACAAGCTGGTCTTGCGTCCACTGATCGTCGCGCACAAGCAGGACATCATCGACACGGCCAACGAGATCGGCACCGCCGATTTCGCCCGGCACATGCCGGAATACTGCGGCGTCATCTCGGTCAATCCGAAGACCGCGGCCAAGCGCTATCGCGTCGAGCACGAAGAGAAAGAATTCGATATGGCGGTGCTCGAGCGTGCGCTCGAAAACGCCAAGCTGGTGCCGATCGATCGCGTGATCGACGAATTGGGCCAGGACTTGCAGATTGAAGAAGTCAGCGAAGCGCTGGCCGGTCAGATCGTCATCGATATCCGTCACCCGGATGCCGCTGAAGACGACCCGCTGGAACTCGCTGGCGTCGAGGTACAAACGATGCCGTTTTATGCAGTGAACGCTCGTTTCAAGGAACTGGACCCTACTCGCCAGTACCTGCTGTATTGCGACAAAGGCGTGATGAGTCGCCTGCATGCCCACCATTTGCTCAGTGAGGGGCATGCCAATGTGCGCGTTTATCGACCGAGCTAAGTGCCCGGGGCTGTTTGCCTGTGGCCTGCGTCACCGGCCCCCCGACGCCACCGTCAAGCTGTAACGGCTTTCACGGACGCTACTGTTAATCGCTGCCAAGACTTGTCAGCACACCGAATCCTCTGATCGAGATACACAAGTGATCGAAAATCTACGCAACATCGCCATCATTGCCCACGTTGACCATGGTAAAACCACCCTGGTAGACAAACTCCTGCGTCAATCCGGCACCCTGGAGCGCAACGAGCTCAACGACGAGCGCGTGATGGACTCCAACGACCAGGAAAAAGAGCGCGGTATTACCATTCTGGCGAAAAACACCGCCATCAACTGGAACGGCTACCACATCAACATCGTGGACACCCCGGGCCACGCCGACTTCGGCGGCGAAGTTGAACGCGTAATGTCGATGGTCGACTCCGTTCTGCTGCTGGTTGACGCTCAAGACGGCCCTATGCCGCAAACCCGTTTCGTGACCAAGAAGGCTTTCGAAGCCGGCCTGCGTCCGATCGTGTGCATCAACAAGGTTGACCGTCCAGGCGCGCGTCCGGACTGGGTTCTGGACCAGATCTTCGATCTGTTCGACAACCTGGGCGCCACCGAAGAACAGCTGGACTTCAAAGTCGTCTACGCCTCGGCCCTGAACGGTATTGCCGGTCTGGACCACACCGAAATGGCTGAAGACATGACCCCGCTGTACCAGTCGATCGTCGACAACGTACCTGCGCCGAAAGTCGACCGTGACGGTCCGTTCCAGATGCAGATCTCCGCACTGGACTACAACAGCTTCCTGGGTGTTATCGGCGTTGGCCGTATCGCTCGCGGTCGCGTCAAGCCGAACACCCCGGTTGTGGCTATCGGCGCCGACGGCAAGAAGCGTAACGGTCGTATCCTGAAGCTGATGGGTCACCACGGTCTGCACCGTGTAGACGTTGAAGAAGCGGCTGCAGGCGACATCGTGTGCATCAGCGGTATGGACTCGCTGTTCATCTCCGACACCCTGTGCCACCCGGACACCGTTGAAGCGATGAAGCCGTTGACCGTCGACGAGCCAACCGTTTCCATGACCTTCCAGGTAAACGACTCGCCATTCTGCGGTAAAGAAGGCAAGTTCGTGACTTCCCGTAACATCAAGGAACGTCTGGACAAAGAGCTGCTGTACAACGTTGCACTGCGCGTTGAAGAAGGCGACTCGGCTGACAAGTTCAAGGTTTCCGGCCGTGGCGAACTGCACCTCTCGGTACTGATCGAAACCATGCGTCGCGAAGGCTTCGAAATGGCTGTAGGCCGTCCGGAAGTGATCATCCGTCTGGTTGACGGCGTGAAGCACGAACCGTTCGAAAACGTCACCATCGACCTGCCGGAAGAATCCCAGGGCAAGGTGATGGAAGAGATGGGCCTGCGTAAGGGCGACCTGACCAACATGGTGCCGGATGGCAAGGGCCGTGTACGTCTGGAATACAACATCCCTGCTCGTGGTCTGATCGGTTTCCGTAACCAGTTCCTGACCCTGACCAACGGCGCTGGCATCCTGACCTCGATCTTCGACCGTTACGACGTGATGAAGTCCGGCGACATGTCCGGCCGTCAGAACGGCGTTCTGGTTTCGGTTGAAACCGGCAAGGCGCTGACCTACTCCCTGGAAACCCTGCAGGCGCGTGGCAAGCTGTTCGTAGAACACGGTCAGGAAATCTACAACGGTCAGATCGTTGGTCTGAACAGCCGTGACAACGACCTGGGCGTCAACCCTACCAAGGGCAAGAAGCTCGACAACATGCGTGCTTCGGGTAAAGACGAAACCATCGCCCTGGTTCCACCTGTTCGCTTCACCCTGGAACAGGCTCTGGAATTCATCCAGGACGACGAGCTGTGTGAAGTGACGCCTAAGTCCATCCGTCTTCGCAAGAAGATCCTGGACGAAAGCGAGCGTACCCGCGCTGCCAAGAAAGCCAAGGCATAAGATTTAGCCCCGGCTGAACGAAAACGCCCCCGGTCGAAAGGCCGGGGGCGTTTTTGTTTGTGTGGGATGTAAAGATCAAAAGATCGCAGCCTTCGGCAGCTCCTACAAAGGCTCGGTCGTGCGCGTCTCTGTAGGAGCTGCCGAAGGCTGCGATCTTTTCAGGTTTAAAACTTTTCTAAAGTCCGACGGCTGCTGGTTTCACGCTCCACTTCCTTGGGCTTGTACGCGCAATACCCCGGCCGCGGGCCGATTTTCGGGTGATTGCGGCAAGTATCCGGGCGCTTATCATAAATAGTGCACAGACGGCTCTTACGATCCAGATACAGGCAATCGTTGTTGCTCATGCGCTGGAGGGTAAAGATTCCCGACTTCTGGTTGAAACGCTCGACCAGACCTTCCTTTTGCAGGCGCTTGGCGATGTTCTTCGGTGGATCGCCCAGCTCGAACTCGTCGACCACGCCGATACGGATCAGGTCCTTGATCTTGACCTCGACGGGCAGGGTGCAGCAGCTGGACATGCACGAGCCGCACATCGGGGCAGAGTACTTGGCCCAGGTATCGAGGCGGTCGATCTCTGCGGCAGCGATCAGGTTCGGCTTCATCATCGTTTG
Source organism: Pseudomonas sp. Pseusp49 (assembly GCF_059491875.1). Taxonomy (NCBI): domain Bacteria; kingdom Pseudomonadati; phylum Pseudomonadota; class Gammaproteobacteria; order Pseudomonadales; family Pseudomonadaceae; genus Pseudomonas; species Pseudomonas sp. Pseusp49. Next base: position 231,010 of record NZ_CP168514.1, read on the forward strand.
TTACCAGCGTGTGCATCAGGGCGCGCGATCATACCGGGACTGGTGGATTTTTGAACAACCTTTCGCCAGATTTTTTCACTGCCGGCCAATAAACCGCTAACCCGGCACGGCCCCTGCATTGAATCAGGTACTCGACAATGTATTGCCGACCCGATTCGCACTTACAGGAAAAACTGCCGAACCAGAGCCTCTACCGCCTGTCAGACCGTCTAGGCTCAGACAACTCCAAGCTCGCTCGAGGTCCTATCGATGACTCAAGAACCACTTGTTCGCGAAGCAGAGGTGGCCGCATTCCGCGACGCCGTCTTGACCAAGCTCACTTATGCAGTGGGTAAAGACCCGGATCACGCCTTCGACCATGACTGGTTCGAAGCCATCGCCCTGGCCGCGCGGGATCACATGGTCGAGCACTGGATGGACCACACGCGGCAGATCTACCGCAAAGGCCAGAAGCGCGTTTATTACCTTTCCCTCGAATTCCTCATCGGCCGGCTGCTGTTCGACAGCCTGAGCAACCTCGGCCTGCTCGACGTGGCGCGTGAAGCCCTGACCGAACTCGGCGTCGACCTTGAGCGCATCCGTCTGCTGGAGCCTGACGCGGCCCTGGGCAACGGCGGCCTCGGGCGTCTGGCGGCGTGTTTCCTGGAAAGCATGTCGACCCTCGGCATCGCCGGTCATGGTTACGGCATCCGCTATGAGCACGGGTTGTTCCGCCAGGCGATTGTCGATGGCTGGCAGCAGGAGCAGACCGAGCACTGGCTGGATTTCGGTAACCCCTGGGAGTTCGAGCGGCCGGAAGTGGTCTACACCATCGGTTTCGGCGGCAGTGTCGAGACTCTGACCGACGACACCGGCAAGTCCCGACAAGTCTGGTCCCCGGCGGAAACCGTGCGGGCGATTGCCTACGACACGCCGGTGGTCGGCTGGCGCGGGGCGAGCGTCAACACATTGCGCCTGTGGCGCGCCCGGGCCATGGAAGATCTGCACCTGGAGCGTTTCAACGCCGGCGACCACTTGGGCGCCGTGGCTGAAGTGGCCCGGGCCGAGAGTATCTCCCGGGTGCTGTACCCGGCGGACAGCACCGAGGCCGGCCAGGAGTTGCGCCTGCGCCAGGAGTATTTCTTCGTCGCCGCCTCGTTGCAGGATCTGTTGCGCCGCCATCGCAACATGCACACCTCGGTGCTGACCCTGGGCGATCACGCCTCGATCCAGCTCAACGACACCCACCCCTCGATTGCCGTGGCTGAACTGATGCGGCAACTGGTCGACGTCTATGACGTGGCATGGGATGCAGCGTGGCAGGTCACCGTCGATACACTGTCCTACACCAACCACACTTTGTTGCCCGAAGCGCTGGAAACCTGGCCGGTCGGCTTGATGGAGCGCATGTTGCCGCGGCACATGCAGATCATTTACCTGATCAACGCCCACCATATCGACTCCCTGCGGGCCAAAGGCATCCACGACTTCGACGTGCTGCGCGCGGTGTCGCTGATCGAGGAAGACAACGGTCGTCGGGTGCGCATGGGCAACCTGGCGTTTCTCGGCTCCCACAGCGTCAACGGCGTGTCCGGTTTGCACACGCAACTGATGCGCAAGACAGTGTTCTCCGAACTGCACAAGCTGTACCCGGAGCGAATCAACAACAAGACCAATGGCATTACCTTCCGCCGCTGGCTGTACCAGGCCAACCCCGAGCTGACCTCGATGCTGGTCGATGCCCTGGGCCCCGAGGTACTGGACAACCCGGAAGAGCGTTTGCTCGCCCTCGAGCCGTTCGCCGAGAAAAGCGCGTTCCGCAAGGCATTCGCCGAGCAACGCCTGCACAGCAAGAAAGCCCTGGCGTACCTGATTCATGAGCGCTTGGGCGTGGCGGTCAACCCGGCGGCGATGTTCGACGTGCAGGTCAAGCGTATCCACGAATACAAACGCCAGTTGCTCAACCTGATGCACACCGTGGCGTTGTACCAGGCGATCCGCGCCGAACCTGAAATCGACTGGGTACCACGGGTGAAAATCTTCGCCGGCAAGGCAGCCGCGAGTTATCACCAGGCCAAACTGATCATCAAGCTGACCAACGACATCGCCCGGGTGGTGAACAACGACCCGACCGTGCGCGGCTTGCTCAAAGTGGTGTTCCTGCCCAACTACAACGTCAGCCTGGCGGAGAGCATCATTCCGGCGGCGGATTTGTCCGAGCAGATTTCCACCGCCGGTTTCGAAGCGTCAGGCACCAGCAACATGAAGTTCGGCCTGAACGGCGCGCTGACCATCGGCACCCTGGACGGGGCCAACGTGGAAATGTGCGACCGCATCGGTGCCGAGCACATGTTCATCTTCGGCCTCAGCGCGCAGCAGGTGGAGGCGCGCAAGCAGAACCATGAGTTCAGCGCCGTACCGGACATCGCCGCGTCCCATCGCCTGAGCGATGTGCTGCAAGCGATTCGTGGCGGGGTGTTCTCGCCGGATGATCCGTCCCGTTACACCGGGTTGATCGATTCGCTGGTGGATTACGACCGCTTCCTGGTCTGTGCCGACTTCGATTCCTACTGGCACGCGCAGATGCGTGTCGAAGCCCATTGGCACGACTCGAAGGAGTGGTGGCGTTCAGCGGTGTTGAACACGGCGCGGATGGGCTGGTTCTCGTCGGACCGGACCATTCGCGAGTACGCCACGGAAATCTGGAAGGCGCTGGAGTAAGTCTTCAGGCGGGTGGATATACTGGCACGCCGGAAAAGATCGCAGCCTTCGGCAGCTCCTACACCCATCCTGTAGGAGCTGCCGAAGGCTGCGATCTTTTGGGCGCTGGTTACGCTAATCTTTCTGGATTGCGCTTAGGGATATCGACCATGCAATGGATGTTCATGCTGATAGGGCTGGTGCTCGGCTGGATACTCGACGAGTCATTCAGCGATGCGCTGCTGGGCGCGTTACTCGGGCTGGGTATCGGCCAGGCCCTTCGCTTGGCCCGCATGGACTCGCAGGCTGTGGAGCAGCAGCGTTTGCTGGCTCAGGCGCAGGCAGCCCTGCAAGCGGTCGAGCAACGGCTGGCGCTGCTCGAAGCATCGGGCGTCAAGGTGCCGGAAACCCGCGAACCGCTTGTCTCACCTGAAACCGTCCTTGATGAAGCCCCTGCCGCAGCCACGGAATTGGTCTGGGAACTGCCGCCCGAACTCGAGCCAATCCAGGCCGCGGCCAGCGAAATCGGTCGTCCGGCCGCCGATGCCTGGAAGCCCGAGCCTACCGTTCGCGAAGCACAAACGCCGGCCTCCCCCCGTGGCCCGAATCTCATCGAGCGTGCCATCAGTCGTGCCCGCGCCTGGTTGTTCGGTGGCAATACCGTGTTGCGCGTCGGCGTGGTGTTGCTGTTCCTCGGCCTGGCCTTTCTGCTGCGTTACGCCACCGAAGGCATGGTGGTGCCGCTTGAGTTGCGCTACGCAGGCGTTGCGGCGGCTGCACTGGGGTTGCTCGGGCTGGGCTGGTGGTTGAGGGCCCGCAACAGCAGTTACGCCTTGATCCTGCAGGGCGCCGGGATCGCCGTGTTGTACCTGACGGTGTTTGCCGCGATGCGCCTGCATCCGCTGCTCGATCCCTCGGCGGGATTTGGCCTGCTGGTGGCGGTGACAGTCTGTTCGGCGATTCTCGCCATTGCCCAGGATTCCCTGGGGCTGGCCGCCGCGGCTGCACTGGGCGGATTCGCCGCGCCCATTCTGGCCTCCACCGGCGCCGGCAGCCATGTCGCACTGTTCAGCTACTTTACCCTGCTCAACGCCGGCATCTTCGCCATCGCCTGGTTCAAGGCCTGGCGGCTGTTGAATGTCATCGGCTTCACCGGCACCTTCGGCATCGGGTTTGCCTGGGGCCTGCGCTCCTACTCGCCGGAGCTGTTGTGGAGCACCGAGCCGTTTCTGATTTTGTTTTTCCTGATGTACCTGGCCATTGGTCTGCTGTTCGCCCGGCGCCGATTGATGGAGATGGGCGATACACCCGCAGACGGCAGTCGCGAAGCACTGCTGCGCTGGTCGGCGCGCAAGGGTGACTACGTCGACGGCACACTGCTGTTCGGCCCGCCATTGGCGGGTTTCGGTTTGCAGTTCGCGCTGGTGCAGCATCTGGAGTTCGCTGCTGCATTCAGTGCCTTGGCAATGGGCATGATTTACATGGGGCTTGCCCGTTGGCTGATGGTCGGGCGCACGCTGTTGTTGGGGGAAACCTGCCTGGCGCTGGGCGTGATCTTCGCCAGCCTGGCGATACCGCTGGGGCTCGATGCGCGCTGGACGACGGCGGCATGGGCGGTGGAAGGCGCGGGGATCTTCTGGCTCGGTCTGCGCCAACAAAGGCCCCTGGGCCGGGCCTTTGCCTTGCTGCTGCAATTGGGGGCGGCGCTGGCGTTTCTCAGCGAGCTGCACGACAGCGAGAGCAGCCTGCTCGGTGGTGTACCGCTGGGCGCGCTGTTGCTGGGCGTCGCATTGCTGTTCAGCTTCTACCAATTGCGTAAAGCCTTGCCGGAGCAGATAAGGCCATGGGAGCTCAAAGGCCTGCCGGTATTGGCTTGTCTCGGGCTGGCGTTTCTCTATTTGCTGGCACCCTTGTTTTTCTTCAGCCACGGCACGGTGATCAGTTGGGCCTTGGCCGGGGCGCTCACGCTGTTTGTTGGCTTGCACCTGCAATCGCGCACGTTCGTATTCACCGCGCTCGCTGTGCAATTGTTGGGTGGCGCGCTGTTCCTGACGGCAGGGCCGCAGTTCAGTGACGGTCTGCAGCCCCTGGCCCATGGCGGGTTCTGGGCGCCGCTGGTGCTGGGGCTGGCCGCGATGGTCGGGGCCTGGCGTTTGCAGATCGGCCATTCGTTCACCGCGTTCAAAGGGCTGAGTCTGTTGCGATTGTCCCAGGCGTTGCTGGTATGGGGCGCGGGTTGGTGGGCGCTGGCCTGGGTTATCGAAGTGCTGCATTTTGCGCCGCAGTCGATGCAGGCGACTTTGTTGTTGGGCATCACTGCCGTGAGTGTTGCGCTGTGGACGGTATTGGCGCTGCGCCTGAAATGGCCGTCACTGGCGGGGCTCGGCACGGTGTTGATTCCCGCTGCGGCGCTGGTGCTGCTCGCGGCCTGGCACTCGCGTTATCACCCGGCGGCCAACTTCGGCTGGCTGGCGTGGGCCGCCGTGTTCGTCGTGCATTTCATCTCCCTGCGACGCCTGGCGCCCATGCTGCCAGCGCCCGTGTTGAGCGTCGCCCATGTGCTCGGCTGCTGGCTGTTGATGGGCGTGCTGGCGCTGGAACTGCGTTACGCCTTGCTGGTGTTGTCCGAGCAATACAACGCCTGGCGCTGGTTGGGCTGGGCGATTCTGCCAAGCCTGTATCTGGTGTTGATGGCAGCACCTCGCGCATGGCCTTGGCCGGTGTCGGCCTATCCTCGGGAATACCGCGTGTACGCCGCTGCGCCGCTGGCCTTGCTGATGCTCGGCTGGTTCTGGCTGGCGAATGTCGCCAGTGAGGGCAACGCCGAGCCACTGCCTTATGTGCCATTGATCAACCCGCTGGAGCTGGGCCTGTTGTTTGCGTTGTTCGGCGTCTATGTCTGGTCCCGCAGCGCCATGCCCCAACTGGCTGTCCGCAAGGATTACGCCGCCATCGCCACGCAAGGGCTCGCAGGTGCCTCGCTGTTCGCATTCTTTACGGCCTTGGTGATGCGCACGGCGCACCATTGGAGCGGAGTGCCGTTCGAGCTGGATCCGTTGCTGGAGTCGATGCGGGTGCAAGCCGGCCTGTCCATTGTCTGGACCTTGATGGCCCTGAGCCTGATGATCGGCGGCCATTTGCGTCGCCGTCGCGAAGTCTGGCTGATCGGTGCGGCCTTGATTGGCGTGGTCGTGGCCAAGCTGTTTTTTGTCGAGTTGAGCAATCGCGGCGGGCTGGCGCGGATCGTTTCGTTTATCGGTGTCGGCGTGCTGTTGCTGGTAGTGGGGTATTTCGCTCCGCTACCGCCCAAGCGCGCCGAAGCTGTGCCGGATACCGGCAAACCAGTCCCGGAATCACAAGGAGTGTCGTCTTGAGTCAGAAGCTGAACCTGGGTTGGCTGGGTATTGTTGCCATGGGTGTGGTGTTGTCGGCGGTCGCCCAGGAAAAACCGGCGGACTTCACCACCCAAGTGCCTTTGTCGGTCGCGGGCGAAGGCCCTTGGTATCGCCTTGAACTGCCGTTGAGCGTGCAACTGAGTGCGCGCCAGGCCGACCTGAGCGACCTGCGGGTGTTCAATGCCGTCGGTGATGTTCAGGCGTACGCCCTGGCCCGGGAGTCTGCGCAGAGCAGTGAAACGCGCACCCTGACCGAGGTGAAGCGGTTTGCGCTGTACAACTCGGAGGACGCCACTGAAACCGCACCAAGCGTGCGGGTGCAATCGAGCGCCAATGGCACCTTGGTCGAGGTGCAGCCCTCCAGTCAGCTGGAGCCGGGTGAGGAGGAGCTGCGCGGCTGGTTGCTCGACGCTTCCTCGATCAAGGCGCCATTGCAGCAATTGATTCTCGACTGGACCAGCGAACGCGACGGCTTCCAGCGTTTCACCGTTGAAGCCAGCGATGATCTGCAGCATTGGCAGTCCTGGGGCGAAGGGCAGGTGGCGCGCCTGACCTTTTCCGACGAGCGGGTCGAACAGCATGAGGTCAACCTGCCGGGACAGTCGGCGCGCTATCTGCGGTTGCTATGGATCACCCCGCATTCGGCGCCGACACTGACTTCGGCGCAACTGCAAAGCGCCAATACCCGCAACCTGCCGCTGCCGTTGGTCTGGTCCCAGGCGTTGACCGGCAGCACCGAGAAGGCGGGTGTATACACCTGGCAGTTGCCGATGGGGCTGAATGTCGAGCGGGTTCAGGTCGGGTTGAGCCAGCCCAACAGCCTGGCGCCGGTGAGTCTGGCCGGTCGGCGCGACAGCAGCCTGCCATGGCAGCCGTTGGGCAGTGGTTTGCTCTATCGCCTGACGCAGAATGGTCAGGAGGTGGTGCAAAACCAATTGCAGTTGTCCGGGCAAATCGTCCAGCAATTGAAACTGACCGTGGACGAACGCGGCGGCGGCCTGGGTGATCAGGCGCCGACGCTGAAGTTTGCCATGCGCGCCACGCAACTGGTGTTTCTGGCACGTGGGCCGGGGCCTTACACGCTGGCGGTGGGGAGCTCGACGGCGAAGGCGGCGAACTTGCCGCTGTCGACGCTGATTCCGGATTACAGCCCGCAGAAGCTGGCGACCCTGGGCCGGGCCATGGTGAATGTCGGGACGGTGGCTGCACAGCCTTCGGCAGTCACCTCGTCGGCGCCGATCGACACCGGCTGGAAGAAATTCGGGTTGTGGGCGGTGTTGTTGGTCTGCGTGGTGTTTCTGGCGGCGATGGCGTTCAGTCTGCTGCGCAAGCCTTCTGCCAAATCCTGAGAATGGCTGGCGCTACGCGCCATTCGCGAGCAAGCCCGCTCCCACAGGTATTGCGCTGTCCCTGTGGGAGCGAGCTTGCTCGCGATAGCGGTATATCAGTCAATAAAAATGCTGAGATGAGCGCTACTTTCCAGCTCACACCCCGCCCATTTCCATCTACGCTCAACCCCGCGCATGAACTCTCTTCGGCGGATCACGTCTGATAGGAGGAAATGCGCCCCGACTCGCGTTAAACTGCGCGGGTTTTTAGCCCCCCCATTCCACCGGAGCCTTCCATGTCCCGCGTTACCTTGAGTCGCTATTTGATTGAGCAGACCCGCAGCAACAACACTCCTGCCGATCTGCGCTTCCTGATCGAAGTGGTGGCGCGTGCCTGCAAGGAGATCAACCACGCCGTGTCCAAAGGCGCCCTGGGTGGTGTACTGGGCAGCATGGGCACTGAAAACGTCCAGGGCGAAGTGCAAAAGAAGCTCGACGTGATCTCCAACGAGATCCTGCTCGAAGCCAACGAATGGGGCGGTCACCTGGCCGGCATGGCGTCCGAAGAAATGGACAACGCCTACCAGATCCCGGGCAAATACCCGAAAGGCGCGTACCTGCTGGTATTCGACCCGCTGGACGGTTCGTCGAACATCGACATCAACGCCCCGGTCGGCACCATCTTCTCGGTACTGCGTTGCCCGAACGAATACCTGAGCCAGAACGAACCTTTGAATGAAAAGGCCTTCCTGCAGCCAGGCACCCAGCAAGTGGCCGCCGGTTACGCGATCTACGGTCCACAGACCATGCTGATCCTGACCCTGGGCGACGGCGTGAAAGGCTTCACCCTGGACCGTGAAATGGGCAGCTTCGTGCTGACCCACGAGAACATCACCATTCCTGAAGCCACCCAGGAATTTGCCATCAACGCGTCCAACCAGCGTCACTGGGAAGCACCGGTACAGCGCTATGTCAGCGAATTGCTGGCCGGCGATGAAGGCCCGCTGAAAAAGAACTACAACATGCGCTGGGTCGCCGCGATGGTAGCCGACGTGCACCGCATCCTGACCCGCGGCGGTCTGTTCATGTACCCACGTGACAGCCGCGAGCCGTCCAAGCCGGGCAAGCTGCGCCTGATGTACGAAGCCAACCCGATGTCGTTCCTGGTGGAGCAGGCGGGCGGCGCGTCCACCGACGGCCACCAGCGTATCCTCGACATCCAGCCGGAAGGCCTGCACCAGCGTGTGGCGGTGTTCCTCGGTTCGAAAGAAGAAGTGGCCCGCGTCACGGCTTACCACAAGGAATAAACCATGACCGCGCCCTGGCAGCCGTTGCTTGATTGGTGGTTCGGAAGTTCCGGATCGGCGAGCGAAGTGGCGGCGCAGAAGGGCAGGTTATGGTTCGGCAAGCGCGACAGCCAGGACCTCGAAGCGCGTGAGCGTTTCGGGGACTGGGTCGAGCAGGCACTGGCCGGCGGATTGACCGAGTGGATGCAACGTCCCGAAGGTTGGCTGGCCCTGGTGCTGTTGCTCGATCAACTCCCGCGAATGATCTTTCGCGATTCTCCCAAGGCTTTTTCCGGTGACATCAGGGCTCAGACACTGGTGGCACAAGGCATTGCCGCGGATTTCGACCGGCAGTTGCAGCCGATTCAGCGGGTGTTCATCTACCTGGTGTTCGAGCACAGCGAGAACCTGGCGGTGCAGAACGAAGGCGTCTCGCGCTATATCGAATTGGTGGCGCAGCAGCCGGAGAGCGATCGGGCACTGTTCAGCGATTACCTGGACTATGCCGAGCGGCATCAGCAAGTGATTGCGCAGTTTGGGCGGTTTCCGCATCGCAATGCGGTGTTGGGAAGGGCGTCTACGGCTGAGGAGCTGGCGTTTCTGTCGAAGCCTGGGTCACGGTTTTAGTGCCACCGAAAAGATCGCAGCCTTCGGTGTAGCTCCTACAGGAGAACTCATTTCCCTGTAGGAGCTGCCGAAGGCTGCGATCTTTTGATTTTCAGATGCGGAAGCTTCCCACCAACTGCTTCAATCGCGCCGCTTGCTGCTCAAGATCGGCACACGCACGCAAGGTCGCCTGCAGGTTCTCCACGCCTTCCTGGTTCAGCGTGTTGATCTCGGTGATGTCGACGTTGATCGACTCCACCACGGCGGTCTGCTCTTCGGTCGCTGTCGCCACGGACTGGTTCATCCCATCGATCTCACCAATGCGCTGGGTCACGCTGCCCAGGCGTTCGCCGGCCTGGTTGGCGATGCCGACGCTGCTTTCGCTCTGGCGCTGGCTGTCGGTCATGATGCCCACCGCTGCGCGGGCGCCGACTTGCAGCTCTTCGATCATCGTCTGCACTTGCTGCGCTGAGTCCTGGGTGCGGTGAGCGAGGTTGCGTACCTCATCGGCCACTACGGCAAAACCGCGACCGGCCTCACCGGCGCGGGCCGCTTCGATGGCGGCGTTGAGCGCCAGCAGGTTGGTCTGCTGGGAGATGCTGGTGATCACTTCCAGGATCTGCCCGATGTTGACCGTGTTGCTGTTGAGGGTTTCGATGTTGCCGCACGAGTCGCTGATCTTCGCCGACAACTGCTGCATCGCCGCGATGGTTTTATCCACCACCTGTTGGCCGTCTTCGGCCAGGCTGCGGGCGTCGCTGGAGTGCTGCGAGGCGAGGGCGGCGTTCTGCGCGATTTCCTGGGCGGCGGCGCCGAGCTGGTTGATCGCCGCGGCCACGCTGCTGGTGCGCGAGGCTTGCTGGTCGGAGTTGTACATCGACGAGTTCGACGCAGCCACTACCCGTAGCGCTACTTCATTGACCTGCCCGGTGGCCGAGGCCACTTCGATGATCGAGGTGTGAATGCGTTCGACGAAGCGGTTGAACGACAGCCCCAGCGCGCCGAATTCGTCGTGACCGTGAATGGTCAGGCGTTTGGTCAGGTCACCTTCGCCTTCGGCGATGTCGTGCATGGCGCGACCCATGGTCAGCAGCGGCTGCATCAGCAGGCTGATCAGCATGCCCAGCAGGGCGATGATGATCACTACGGCGATCACCATGGCGATGATCGCCGAGGTGCGGAATTCGCTGAGCATCGAGAACGCCGTTTCCTGGTCGAGCACCAGTGCCACGTACCAGTCCGCCGATGGCACGCCGTTGACGTGGGTGAAGGAGATGAACTGGCGCTTGCCGTCGATCTCGACTTCTTTCAGGCCCGGGCTGACTTTCGGCGTGTCGCTCGGATAGGCCTCGGCCAGGCTCTTGAGAACCAGCTTGCTGTCCGGGTGAATCAGGATCTTGCCGTCGGCGCCGACGATGAACGCATGACCGTGGCCACCGAAGTTCAGCGAGTTGATGATCGCGCTGACACTGGACAGATCGATATCGGCGCCGGCGACGCCAATCATCTGGCCCTGGTGCCTTACCGGGGTGGCCACGGTGATCACCAGCTTGCCGGAGGACGCAGCGATATACGGTTCGGTGACGATGGTCTGTTGTGCGCTATTGGCCGCCTTGTACCAGCCACGGGCACGTGGGTCGTAGTCCGCCGCGCGGTTGCCGGCCGGGACCGAGAACATCACGCCGTCGGCGCCACCGAAGTAGCTCAGCTGGAAGTTGCCGGTGTAGGCGGGCAGGTCGATGATCCGTTTCAGGCCGGCGGGGGCATTGCCATCGGCGCTGACCTGTTGGGCCATCGATTGCAGCAACTGCATGCGGCTTTCCAGCCAGGTCTGGATGTTGCTGGTGGTCAGGCTGCCGAGTTCCTGCATCGAGGCTTCGGTACTGTTGCGCAGGGTTTCGCGCTGGCGATAGTCGTTGAACAGGATGAAACAAGCGAATGCGACGGCCACCACGAGGGCGGCAGCCAGCAAGATCTTGTGGCTGAACTTCATGTTTCTGGTCATGGGATGAGCTACCGCAGAGGGGCTGTTCTACAAAATGGGGGAGCAAATGCCACCGACGCGGCATTGCGTTGCATTTATGTCGACTGAGCGGCGCCAAAGATTAGGCGGATTTTGCTGAAAAACGATGAAATGCCCGGTGAACGAGGAAAGTGGTTGATTTTCCGCAAAAGGCAGACGAGTGGCCCGATAAATAGCCTGCCGGGCACGGAACCTCACAGGGGTTTTCTCTTCTAAGCTTCAGCTTGGCAGCCATGCCAATCCCCTACGCCCCCCGGAGTTTCACCATGTCGCTGCGTTCCATCGCCCTGCTTTCGTTCTGCGTATTGCTCGCTGCCTGCAGCAAGGTCAATCAGGAAAACTACTCGAAGCTCTCGGCCGGCATGGCCAAGGCCGATGTGGAAACCCTGTTGGGCAAACCCGCCGATTGTTCAGGCGCGCTCGGCATGTCCAGTTGCACCTGGGGCGACAAGAACAGCTTTATCAGCGTGCAGTTCGCCGGTGACAAAGTGCTGATGTTTTCCGGCCAAGGCCTGAAGTAAACCGGGGCGATCGCCCACGGGAGAAAAATAATGAAGCGGTTATTGATCATCCTTTTTGCCGGCCTGGTGTTGGCTGGCTGTGCCACGTCTGGCCAGGACCCTTTGGCGCCCAAGACGGCCAACAGCGTCAACCTCAAGCGCTACCAGGGCACCTGGTACGAGTTGGCCCGTCTGCCGATGTACTTCCAGCGCGACTGCGCGCAATCCGAAGCCCATTACACGCTAAAACCCGATGGCAACGTCGCGGTATTGAACCGCTGCCTGACAGCGCAGTGGCAATGGGAAGAGGTCAAGGGCACGGCTTATCCGGAGGTGCCCGGCAAGAACGACAAGCTGAAGGTCGAGTTCGATACCTGGTTTTCCAGGCTGATCCCGGGTACGGCGAAGGGCGAGTACTGGGTGCTGTACGTCAGCGATGACTACAAGACCGCCATCGTCGGTGATCCGAGCCGGAAATATTTGTGGCTGTTGTCGCGCACGCCGACCGTGAATGGAGTGGTGCGTGAGGAGTTGCTGAGCAAGGCGCGTCAGCAGGGTTATGACACCACCCGGTTGATCTGGCGGGCGTCGGAACAGCAGATGGCCAAGACCTCGAACTGAAAAAAAGATCGCAGCCTGCGGCAGCTCCTACAGGGGATTGATGTTCACCCTGTAGGAGCTGCCGAAGGCTGCGATCTTTGCTTTTTAACCGAGCAATTCGCGCAGGACTTGGGTGAAGGCGCGGCTACTTTCCTCTTCGCCGGCATGGCGCCCGTCACGCACCACCCACTGGCCATTGACCAGCACATCCCGCACCTGACGATCGCCACCGGCAAACAGCCAACGGTTGAGAATCCCGTCGCCGCTGGCCGTTGCCAGGTACGGATCGCTGCCATCCAGTACCAGCCAGTCAGCGCGCTTGCCAACTTCCAGCGCACCAATCGGCTGACCCAGTGCCTGAGCGCCGCCATCCAGCGCGGCATCAAACAGCGTGCGGCCGACCATCGGCTGCTCCGCGCCATACAAACGATTACGCCGTTGGTCACGCAGTCGCTGGCCGTACTCCAGCCAGCGCAATTCTTCCACCACGCTCAACGACACATGGCTGTCGGAACCAATGCCCATGCGGCCGCCCTGGGCGAGGAAGTCCACCGCCGGGAAGATCCCGTCGCCGAGGTTGGCTTCGGTGGTCAGGCACAGGCCGGCGATGGCGCGACTCTTGGCCATCGACGTGACTTCTTCCGGGTTGGCGTGGGTCGCGTGGACCAGGCACCAGCGTTGATCGACGTCGACGTTCTCGTACAGCCATTGCAGCGGACGACGACCACTCCAGGTCAGGCAGTCGTCGACTTCCTTCTGCTGCTCGGCGATGTGGATGTGCACCGGGCACTGCTTGTCGCTGGCTGCCAGCACTTCGCTGATCTGCTGCGGTGTGACCGCGCGCAGCGAGTGGAAACACAGGCCCAGGGCTTGCGCCGGTTGCTGCGCAAGGACCGGTTGCAGGCGTGACTGCAGCTTGAGGTAGTTTTCGGTGCTGTTGATGAAGCGGCGCTGGCCTTCGTTCGGGGTCTGGCCACCGAAACCGGAGTGGCTGTAGAGCACCGGCAGCAGGGTCAAACCGATGCCCGCGGAACCTGCTGCCTGGCTGATACGCAGGGCCAGTTCAGCCGGGTCGGCATAAGGCTGGCCGCTGATGTCATGGTGTACGTAATGAAATTCCGCCACCGAGGTGTAACCGGCCTTGAGCATTTCGATGTACAGCTGACGGGCGATGACGCCAAGTTGCTCCGGGCTGATTTTTCCGACGAGGCGGTACATCAGGTCGCGCCAGGTCCAGAAACTGTCGTTCGGATTGCCCGCCACTTCCGCCAGCCCGGCCATGGCCCGCTGGAAGGCGTGGGAGTGCAGATTCGGCATGCCAGGCAGCAGCGGACCGCTCAACCGTTCGGCGCCATCTGCATGAGAATCGGCCTGGATATGGGTCAATACGCCATCGGCGCTGACCTCAAGACGTACATTGTTGGCCCATCCACTAGGCAGCAGCGCGCGTTCGGCAAAGAAGGCGGACATGGTTAAGCACCCCATCGTGTGTTATTTGTATATACATATACAGACGTTTGCCTGCCCGGTAAACTCCGGCAAGCTAGCGACATCAACTAAACGACCAAGGATTAACCGTGCCGACTCCGCCTCCAGTCTCTCCGTTGGCCGCGAACATGGGCGACAGTCCGGCGCCCTTGTACGCCCGCGTCAAACAAATGATCACCCAGCAAATCGACAGTGGAAACTGGCCGCCGCACTACCGCGTTCCGTCGGAAAGCGAGCTGGTCAACCAGTTGGGCTTCAGCCGCATGACCATCAACCGCGCACTGCGCGAGATGACTGCCGACGGTCTGCTGGTGCGCATGCAAGGCGTCGGCACCTTCGTCGCCGAGCCGAAAAGCCAGTCCGCGCTGTTCGAAGTGCACAACATCGCCGACGAAATCGCTTCCCGCGGTCATCGCCACACCTGCAAGGTCATCACCCTTGAAGAAGAGGCCGCCGGCTCCGAGCGCGCCCTGGCGCTGGACATGCGCGAAGGGCAGAAGGTGTTCCATTCGCTGATCGTGCATTTCGAAAACGATATTCCGGTACAGATCGAAGACCGTTTCGTCAACGCGCTGGTGGCGCCGGATTACCTCAAGCAGGACTTCACCCTGCAAACGCCCTACGCCTACCTGAACCAGGTCGCGCCGCTGACCGAAGGCGAGCACGTGGTCGAGGCGATCCTGGCCGAGCCGTCCGAATGCAAATTGCTACAGATTGAAAAAGGCGAGCCGTGCCTGCTGATCCGTCGCCGCACCTGGTCCGGCCGCCAGCCGGTGACCGCCGCTCGCTTGATCCACCCCGGTTCCCGTCATCGCCTGGAAGGTCGGTTTCATAAATAGAGAGCCATAAATGAGTAACGCAAAGGTTTTACGCGCCAAGGATTACCCGCGCATGCCGTGGAAAAACGGCGGCGGCAGCACCGAAGAAATCACCCGCGATGCCGGCACTGGGCTGGATGGCTTCGGCTGGCGCCTGTCGATTGCCGACATTGGCGAGTCGGGCGGGTTTTCCACTTTTGCCGGTTACGAGCGGATCATCACCGTGCTGCAGGGCGACGGCATGACCCTGACGGTGGACGGCCAGAACACACGACCACTGTTACCGCTGGACCCGTTTGCCTTCAGTGGTGAAAGCAAGGTGTCCTGCACCTTGCTCGGTGGTCCGATCCGCGATTTCAACCTGATTTACGCGCCGCAGCGTTACAGCGCGCGGTTGCAGTGGTTGTCGGGCGAGCAGCGGTTTTTCAGTTCGGCGGGCACGGTGTTGGTGTTCAGCATCAGCGAAACACTGGAAGTGAAAGTCGGTAACAGCACTTCCCGGCTTGGCCGGCATGATTGTCTGCAATTCGACGGTAACACTGGCCTGCTGGAAATCTCCGCCAACGGCCCATGCTGTGTGATTGAGCTGGCCGCACACTGATTCCGGGTTTTCAAAAGATCGCAGCCTTCGGCAGCTCCTACAGGGTGCACACCATCCCCTGTAGGAGCTGCCGCAGGCTGCGATCTTTTGCTTTTGAGCGTTCCCGAAAGCGCACCATGTTGTTACCGAACGCCCCAGCGTGGCGCAAAACCCCGCTCAAGTAACAAAGTCCCCTCGCCACAAAAACTCCCCGAAAAATATTTCATCTTCCCCAGAACCCTTGTTCCAATGGCTCTCCAGCCGTTTCAGCGTTTTTCTTGAATGCTCATCCAACAAGTTGGCCGCTTGATTGCATATGCTTGTATGTACAAGTAAAGACGTATGCGTATGAGTCACGAGGACTCAACCATCGTCCACTGATTCGCCGGTGTGCACTGATGCCCATTGGCTTGCTCGCCCACTGCCTGGGTTGGTTTTGGATTGATTGCTGAGGAGTTCTTTTCGTGACTAAATTTCGTGACGTTGAAATCCGCGCTGCCCGCGGTAACAAGCTGACCGCCAAGAGCTGGCTGACCGAAGCGCCGCTGCGCATGCTGATGAACAACCTCGACCCGGAAGTCGCCGAGAACCCTAAGGAACTGGTGGTTTACGGTGGTATCGGTCGCGCTGCCCGTAACTGGGAATGCTACGACAAGATCGTCGAAAGCCTGACCAACCTCAACGACGACGAGACCCTGCTGGTGCAATCCGGCAAGCCGGTTGGCGTGTTCAAGACCCACGCCAACGCGCCGCGCGTGCTGATCGCCAACTCCAACCTGGTACCGCACTGGGCGAGCTGGGAACACTTCAACGAACTCGACGCCAAAGGCCTGGCCATGTACGGCCAGATGACCGCCGGCAGCTGGATCTACATCGGCAGCCAGGGCATCGTCCAGGGCACCTACGAAACCTTCGTCGAAGCCGGTCGCCAGCACTACAACGACAACCTCAAGGGCAAGTGGGTCCTGACCGCTGGTCTCGGCGGCATGGGCGGTGCCCAGCCTCTGGCGGCAACCCTGGCCGGTGCTTGCTCGCTGAACATCGAATGCCAGCAGGTCAGCATCGATTTCCGTCTGAAAAGCCGCTATGTCGATGAGCAAGCCAAAGACCTCGACGACGCGCTGGCGCGTATCGACAAGTACACCAAAGAAGGCAAGGCGATCTCCATCGCGCTGCTGGGTAACGCGGCTGAAATCCTGCCGGAACTGGTCAAGCGCGGTGTGCGTCCGGACATGGTCACCGACCAGACCAGCGCCCACGACCCGCTCAACGGTTACCTGCCTGCCGGCTGGACCTGGGACCAGTACCGCGCACGTGCCAAGACTGAACCTGCCGCTGTGATCAAGGCCGCCAAGCAATCGATGGCCGTGCACGTCAAGGCGATGCTGGACTTCCAGAAAATGGGCGTGCCGACCTTCGACTACGGCAACAACATCCGTCAGATGGCCCAGGAAGAAGGCGTGGAAAACGCATTCGACTTCCCAGGCTTCGTACCGGCCTACATCCGTCCGCTGTTCTGCCGCGGTATCGGCCCGTTCCGTTGGGCTGCGCTGTCGGGCAACGCTGAAGACATCTACAAGACCGACGCTAAAGTCAAAGAGCTGATCCCGGACGACGCCCACCTGCACAACTGGCTGGACATGGCGCGCGAACGCATCAGCTTCCAGGGCCTGCCGGCACGTATCTGCTGGGTTGGCCTGGGCCTGCGCGCCAAGCTGGGCCTGGCGTTCAACGAAATGGTGCGCAGCGGTGAGCTGTCGGCGCCGATCGTGATCGGTCGTGACCACCTGGACTCCGGCTCGGTATCGAGCCCGAACCGCGAAACCGAATCGATGCAAGACGGTTCCGACGCCGTGTCCGACTGGCCGCTGCTCAACGCCCTGCTCAACACCGCGAGTGGCGCGACCTGGGTGTCCCTGCACCACGGCGGCGGCGTCGGCATGGGCTTCTCCCAGCACTCGGGCATGGTGATCGTCTGCGACGGTACTGACGAAGCGGCCGAGCGTATCGCTCGCGTGCTGCACAACGACCCGGCCACTGGCGTTATGCGTCACGCCGATGCCGGTTACCAGATCGCCATCGACTGCGCCAAGGAACAAGGGCTGAACCTGCCGATGATTACTGGCAAGTAATGCTTGCCCTGTAGGAGCTGCCGCAGGCTGCGATCTTTTGATCTTGATCTTTGAAAAGATCGCAGCCTCGTTTCACTCGACAGCTCCTACAGGGATCGAGTTAACCAAGAATAACAATCCATAGAGGTTGAACCATGGCTGTCAACAGCGAGCGTGCAGGCAGTAAACCGGTGATCGAGAAACGCTCGATCGACTACATCCCGGAAGCGGAAAGACACGGTCGTCTGTTTAGCCAATTCACCCTGTGGATGGGTGCCAACCTGCAAATCACCGCGATTGTCACCGGGGCACTCGCCGTGGTGCTGGGCGGTGATGTGTTCTGGTCGCTGATCGGCCTGCTGATCGGGCAATTGCTCGGTGGCGGCGTGATGGCACTGCATGCGGCGCAAGGCCCCAAGCTTGGCCTGCCGCAGATGATTTCCAGCCGGGTACAGTTCGGCGTGTACGGTGCGGCCATCCCGATCGTGCTGGTCTGCTTGATGTACCTGGGCTTCACCGCTACGGGAACCGTGTTATCCGGCCAGGCGCTGGGCCAGTTGTTTGGCGTCAGCGACACCGTCGGTATCCTCCTTTTCGCCAGTGTCATCGTGCTGGTCACGGTGCTCGGTTATCGGGTGATCCATTGGATCGGCCGTGTGGCCAGCGTCATTGGCGTGATTGCCTTTGTTTATCTGTTCAGCCGTCTGATGAGCCAGGTTGACGTTGGCGCTCTGTTGCAAATCCGCCACTTCAGCTGGAGCAGTTTCTTGCTCGCGGTGTCGCTCGCGGCGTCCTGGCAGATCGCCTTCGGCCCTTATGTGGCTGACTATTCTCGCTACCTGCCGAGCAAGATTTCCTCGGTGAAAACCTTTTTCGCCGCAGGTGCAGGTTCGGTCATTGGTGCACAGGTGGCGATGGTCCTCGGGGTGTTCGCTGCCGCTTCGGCCAACGGGCAATTCGCTGGCCACGAAGTGGCGTACATCGTGGGTCTGGGTGGTACCGGTGCCACCGCTGCGCTGCTGTACTTCAGCATCGCGTTCGGCAAGGTCACCATTTCCACACTGAACTCCTATGGCAGCTTCATGTGCATCGCGACCATCATCAGCGGTTTCCGTGGAGACCTGAAGGTCACGCGCTTGCAGCGTCTGGTGTTCGTGCTGGTCATCGTCGGTGCTGCGACCCTGATGGCGTTGCTCGGCCAGCACTCGTTCCTCGGTGCGTTCAAGTCCTTCATCCTGTTCCTGCTGGCGTTCTTCACGCCATGGAGTGCGATCAATCTGGTGGACTACTACTGCATCACTCGCGAGCGCTATGACGTGCCGGCGCTGGCCGATCCGAAAGGTCGCTACGGTCGTTGGAACCTTCTCGGTATCAGCGTCTATGTGTTCGGCGTGTTGGTTCAACTGCCGTTCATCTCCACCAAGTTCTATACCGGTCCGCTGGTGGCGGCCCTGGGTGATGTGGATATTTCCTGGATCATCGGTCTGGTGATTCCCGCAGCCCTGTATTACCTGTGTGCGAAAAAATGGCACGGCACAGTGCCTGATCGTTTGATCCTGCCGGTCGAGCAGGACGCGGTCACCGAACAAAAGCTGAATGTCGGTCGCGCTGCGGCGCAGGCCTGATTGGACGTGGACAGGGCTGGATGCCTCTTGACTGCCGTAAGCCAATTCATGATTAGGAGCGTCACAACAATGAAATCGAACAAGACCCTGCTGACCACATTGCTTTCCATGGGCCTGCTGGCCAGCGCTGGCGCCACTCAGGCGGCGGGTTGGTGCGAGTCGGGCAAACCGGTGAAATTCGCCGGTTTGAACTGGGAAAGCGCCATGCTGCTGACCGACGTGATGCAAGTCGTGTTGGAGAAAGGCTACGACTGCAAGACCGACAGCCTGCCGGGCAACTCCATCACCATGGAAAACGCCCTGAGCAGCAACGATATTCAAGTGTTTGCCGAAGAGTGGGTCGGCCGCAGCGAAGTCTGGAACAAGGCTGAGAAGGCCGGCAAGGTCGTCGGTGTCGGCGCGCCGGTGGTGGGTGCTATCGAAGGCTGGTACGTGCCGCGCTACGTGATCGAAGGCGACGCCAAGCGCAAGCTGGAAGCCAAGGCGCCAGACCTGAAGAACATTGCTGACCTGGGCAAATACTCGGCGATCTTCAAGGACGCCGAAGAGCCATCCAAGGGGCGTTTCTACAACTGCCCGGCCGGCTGGACCTGTGAACTCGACAACAGCGAAATGCTGAAAAGCTACGGCCTGGAAAGCACCTACACCAACTTCCGCCCGGGCACCGGCCCGGCGCTGGATGCCGCCGTGCTGTCGAGCTACAAGCGTGGCGAGCCGATCCTGTTCTACTACTGGTCGCCAACCCCGCTGATGGGCCAGGTCGACGTGGTGAAACTCGAAGAAAAACCAGGCGTGAACAAGACTGTGACCATCAAGGTCGGCCTGTCCAAGACTTTCCACGACGAAGCGCCGGAACTGGTGTCCGTACTGGAAAAGGTCAACGTGCCGATCGACCTGCTGAACCAGAACCTGGGACGCATGACCAAAGAGCGGATCGAGTCGCCAAAACTGGCCAAGATCTTCTTGAAGGAACATCCTGAAGTCTGGCACGCGTGGGTGAGCGAAGACGCAGCCAAGAAAATCGACGCGGCCTTGTAGGTTGGGCTTTTCCGACTGCCGGCAACGGCAGTCGGACGCTTGATCGCAACCCCTTGATTGAGAGTCTCTTATGTTTCCCGAAAGCTTTACCTTTTCCATCGCCGACTGGGTCAACGGTTGGGTCGATTCGCTGGTCACCAACTACGGCGACGTGTTCCGGCACATCTCCGATACGCTGCTGTGGGCCATCGTCAATCTTGAAAGCCTGCTGCGTGCAGCGCCCTGGTGGCTGATGCTGGCGATCGTGGCGGGCGTGGCCTGGCACGCGACCCGTAAAGTCGTGACCACGTCAGTGATCGTCGGCCTGCTGTTCCTGGTGGGTGCGGTCGGCCTCTGGGACAAGCTGATGCAGACCCTGGCGCTGATGATGGTGGCGACGATCATTTCGGTGTTGATCGGCATTCCGCTGGGCATTCTCTCGGCACGCAGCAATCGCCTGCGTTCGGTGCTGATGCCGTTGCTGGACATCATGCAGACCATGCCGAGCTTCGTGTACCTGATCCCGGTGCTGATGCTGTTTGGCCTGGGCAAGGTCCCGGCGATTTTCGCCACCGTGATCTACGCCGCGCCGCCGTTGATCCGCCTGACCGATCTGGGCATTCGCCAGGTCGACGGCGAAGTGATGGAAGCGATCAACGCCTTCGGTGCCAACCGCTGGCAGCAACTGTTCGGAGTGCAACTGCCGCTGGCCCTGCCGAGCATCATGGCGGGCATCAACCAGACCACCATGATGGCCCTGTCGATGGTCGTGATCGCCTCGATGATCGGTGCCCGTGGCCTGGGTGAAGACGTACTGGTGGGGATTCAGACCCTGAACGTCGGACGTGGCCTCGAAGCTGGTCTGGCGATCGTGATTCTGGCTGTGGTGATCGACCGCATTACACAGGCGTACGGTCGTGCACGGCATGAGGTGAGCAAATGAACAACGCAACCGTGAGCAAGATCGAAGTCAAGAACGTCTTCAAGATTTTCGGTAACCGTGCCAAGGACGCGCTGGCCATGGTCGGCCAGGGCAAGACCAAGGATCAGGTGCTGGCCGAAACCGGCTGCGTGGTCGGCGTGAACGACCTGTCGCTGAGCATCGGCAGCGGCGAGATTTTCGTGATCATGGGCCTGTCGGGTTCCGGCAAGTCGACCCTGGTACGCCACTTCAACCGCCTGATCGATCCGACCAGCGGCGCGATCCTGGTGGACGGCGTGGACATCCTGCAATACGACATGGAAGCCCTGCGCGAATTTCGCCGGCGCAAGATCAGCATGGTATTCCAGAGCTTCGGCCTGTTGCCGCACAAGAGCGTGCTGGACAACGTCGCCTACGGCCTGAAAATCCGTGGCGAAAGCAAAGCCATGTGCGCCGAGCGTGCGCTGCACTGGATCAACACCGTGGGCCTCAAGGGTTACGAAAACAAATACCCGCATCAGCTTTCCGGCGGCATGCGCCAGCGTGTGGGCCTGGCCCGCGCCCTGGCGGCGGACACTGACATCATCCTGATGGACGAAGCCTTCAGTGCCCTCGACCCGCTGATTCGTGCGGAGATGCAGGACCAGTTGCTGGAACTGCAAAAGACCCTGCACAAGACCATCGTCTTCATCACCCACGACCTCGACGAGGCCGTGCGCATCGGCAACCGCATCGCGATCCTCAAGGACGGCCGCCTGATCCAGGTCGGCACGCCGAGGGAGATCCTGCACTCGCCGGCGGATGAGTATGTCGACCGCTTTGTGCAGCGTCGGGCGGCGGTGGTTTAAGGCTCTGAAAGATCGCAGCCTGCGGGGCTTCTGTAGGAGCTGCCGAAGGCTGCGATCTTTTGACTGTTATTTGGATGAGGTTGAAGATGTCCCAGGCTGAAAAAATCGTTATCACCCAAGCGCAGGTCACCTGGCAGGATGTGGTCGCCGTCGCTCGTCATGGCGCGCAGCTTGAGCTGTCGGCGCCGATCTGGGCGCGCATCGAAAACGCCCAGGCCATCGTCCAGCGCATCGTCACCAGCGGCGAACGTGCCTACGGCATCAACACCGGCCTGGGCGCGCTGTGCAACGTCTCGCTGCAGGACGAACAACTCAGCCAATTGTCGCGCAATACCTTGCTCAGCCACGCCTGCGGCGTTGGTGCACCCCTGGCCGACGAGCAGACCCGTTCGATCATGTGTGCCGCCATCGTCAACTACAGCCACGGCAAATCCGGCCTGCACCGTCAGGTCGTCGAAGCGCTGCTGGCGCTGCTCAACCGTGGCATCACCCCGCAGGTGCCGTCCCAGGGTTCCGTGGGCTACCTGACCCACATGGCGCACATCGGCATCGCGTTGCTGGGCGTGGGCAATGTCAGCTATCGCGGGCAGATCGTTTCCGCGCAGCAAGCGCTGGCCGAAGAAGGCCTGCAACCGGTCAAGCTAGGGGCGAAAGATGGTTTGTGCCTGGTCAACGGCACACCGTGCATGACCGGTCTGAGCTGCCTGGCCATTGCCGACGCTACGCGCCTGCTGGAGTGGGCCGACGTGATCGGCGCCATGAGCTTCGAAGCCCAGCGCGGGCAGATCGACGCGTTCGATGCCGAGATCATCGCGCTCAAGCCGCACCCTGGCATGCAACAGGTCGGGATCAACCTGCGTGCCTTGCTCGACGGCAGCGAAGTGATTGCCCAGAGCAAAGGCATTCGCACGCAAGATGCGCTGAGCATTCGCTCGATCCCGCAAGTGCACGGCGCTGCGCGCGATCAACTGGTGCACGCGACCAAACAGATCGAAACCGAACTCAACGGCGCCACCGACAACCCGCTGGTGCTGGGCACTGCGGACAACTACCGCGTGGTGTCCCAGGCCAACCCCCACGGCCAATCCGTGGCCATGGCCGCGGACCTGCTGGCGATTGCCATGGCGGAAATCGGCTCCATTGCCGAACGTCGCCTGGACCGCTTGATCAACCCGCACGTCAGCGGCTTGCCGGCGTTCCTGGTGGCCAACCCGGGGGTGAACTCCGGGATGATGATCGTGCAATACGTGGCCGCGTCCCTGTGTGCGGAAAACCGTCAGCTGGCACAACCGGCGGTGCTGGATAACTACGTGACGTCGGGCC
Organism: Pseudomonas sp. Pseusp49; assembly: GCF_059491875.1. Classification (NCBI taxonomy): domain Bacteria; kingdom Pseudomonadati; phylum Pseudomonadota; class Gammaproteobacteria; order Pseudomonadales; family Pseudomonadaceae; genus Pseudomonas; species Pseudomonas sp. Pseusp49. The sequence continues at coordinate 254,159 of NZ_CP168514.1, forward strand.
TGCAGGAAGACCACCTGAGCCTGGGCACCAACGCTGCGCTGAAGCTGCATCGCGCACTGGAAAACTGCACGCAGATCCTCGCCATCGAGTACCTGTTGGCGGCCCAGGCGTTCGAATTCTTGAAAGAACAACGCTTCGGCGCGGGCACCGATGCCGCTTGGCGTCTGCTGCGTGAGCACGTTCCTGCCTATGACCAGGATCGCTGGCTGGCGCCGGACATCGCTGCCGCTGCCGGCGTTCTGAAAGACCCTGCTTTGCTGCAAAAAACCTTACCGAACCTGAACTGATTTCCAAACAAGACCAGCGTGCCAAGGCGCCAGCCCCCTTAAAAAGGGGGAAGCGACGGACAACGGATATTTCCGGAGCGTCTGGTAGTTAACAACAAACTCTCAAAAGGAGAATGAACATGACTGCGCTTAATTTGATTCCCGGCCAACTGAGCCTTGCCCAACTGCGTGATGTCTATCAGCAACCGGTCAAAATCACCCTCGATCACAGCGCTGCAGCGCAGATCGAAGCCAGCGTGGCCTGCGTGGAGCAGATCCTCGCCGAGAACCGCACCGCCTACGGCATCAACACCGGTTTCGGCCTGCTGGCCTCGACCCGTATCGCCAGCGAAGACCTGGAAAACCTGCAGCGCTCGCTGGTGCTGTCCCACGCCGCCGGTGTCGGCCAGCCGATCAGCGATGAGCTGGTGCGCCTGATCATGGTACTCAAGGTCAACAGCCTGAGCCGTGGTTTCTCCGGCATCCGCCGCGTGGTGATCGACGCGCTGATCGCCCTGATCAACGCCGAGGTGTACCCGCACATTCCACTGAAAGGTTCGGTGGGTGCCTCCGGTGACCTCGCGCCTCTGGCCCACATGTCGCTGGTGCTGCTGGGCGAAGGCAAGGCGCGCTACAAGGGCGAGTGGATGGAAGCCACCGAAGCGCTGAAAGTCGCCGGCCTGACCCCGCTGACCCTGGCCGCGAAAGAAGGCCTGGCGCTGCTCAACGGCACCCAAGTGTCCACCGCTTTTGCCCTGCGCGGCCTGTTCGAAGGTGAAGACCTGTTCGCTGGTGCCCTGGCACTGGGCGGCCTGACCGTGGAAGCGGTACTGGGCTCGCGCTCGCCGTTCGACGCCCGCATCCACGCGGCCCGTGGCCAGAAAGGCCAGATCGACGCGGCCGCCGCTTATCGCGATCTGCTGGGTGAGCGCAGCGAAGTCTCCGATTCCCACGAGAACTGCGAGAAGGTCCAGGACCCGTACTCCCTGCGTTGCCAGCCGCAAGTCATGGGCGCCTGCCTGACCCAGTTCCGTCAGGCCGCCGAAGTGTTGGCGATCGAGGCCAACGCCGTCTCCGACAACCCATTGGTGTTCGCTGCTGAAGGTGACGTGATCTCCGGTGGCAACTTCCACGCCGAGCCGGTGGCCATGGCCGCCGACAACATGGCCCTGGCCATCGCCGAAATCGGCTCGCTGAGCGAGCGTCGCATCTCGCTGATGATGGACAAGCACATGTCGCAACTGCCGCCGTTCCTGGTGGCCAACGGCGGCGTGAACTCCGGCTTCATGATCGCCCAGGTGACCGCCGCGGCACTGGCCAGCGAGAACAAGGCGCTGTCCCATCCGCATTCGGTGGACAGCCTGCCGACCTCCGCCAACCAGGAAGACCACGTGTCCATGGCGCCGGCGGCTGGCAAGCGTCTGTGGGAAATGGCTGAAAACACCCGTGGGATTCTCGCGGTGGAATGGCTCGCGGCAGTCCAGGGCCTGGACCTGCGCAATGGCCTGAAGACTTCGCCGAAGCTGGAAAAGGCCCGCGCCATCCTGCGCAACGAGGTGCCGTTCTATGAGAAGGACCGCTTCTTTGCACCGGACATCAACGCCGCCACCGAGCTGTTGGCTTCACGTTGCCTGAACGAGCTGGTTTCGGCGAAGTTGCTGCCGAGCCTGTAAGGGCTCCAATGTAGGAGCTGCCGCAGGCTGCGATCTTTTGATCTTGCTTTTTAAAAGATCGCAGCCTCGTTGCACTCGACAGCTCCTACAGGGGGGCTTCAGTCTTCTCTGTAGGAGCTGCCGCAGGCTGCGATCTTTTGATCTTGCTTTTTAAAAGATCGCAGCCTCGTTGCACTCGACAGCTCCTACAGGGGGGGGGCTGCGGTCTTCTCTGTAGGAGCTGCCGCAGGCTGCGATCTTTTGATCTTGCTTTTAAAAGATCGCAGCCTCGTTGCACTCGACAGCTCCTACAGGGGGGCTGCGGTCTTCTCTGTAGGAGCTGCCGCAGGCTGCGATCTTTTGATCCTGCTTTTTAAAAGATCGCAGCCTCGTTGCACTCGACAGCTCCTACAGGGGGGCTGCGGTCTTCTCTGTAGGAGCTGCCGCAGGCTGCGATCTTTTGATCTTGCTTTTAAAAGATCGCAGCCTCGTTTCACTCGACAGCTCCTACAGGAGGCGATTCGATTTTGCGTCGAATAACAACAATTAAGGACGAGCAATGCAACAGCCAGCAAAGGGTTTGAAACGCGGGCTCTCTGCCCGACATATTCGCTTCATGGCGCTGGGGTCGGCAATCGGCACCGGGCTGTTTTACGGTTCTGCCTCGGCCATTCAAATGGCCGGGCCTGCGGTGCTGCTCGCGTACCTGATTGGTGGCGCGGCGGTGTTCATGGTCATGCGCGCCCTCGGTGAGATGGCGGTGCACAATCCGGTGGCCGGGTCTTTCGGCCAGTACGCCAGCACCTATCTGGGGCCGATGGCGGGCTTCATCCTCGGTTGGACCTACGCATTCGAAATGGTCATCGTCGGCATGGCCGACGTCACTGCATTCGGTATCTACATGGGCTTCTGGTTCCCGGAAGTTTCCCGCTGGATCTGGGTGCTGGGCATCGTCTCGGTGGTAGGCGGCCTGAACCTGTGCAACGTCAAGGTCTTCGGTGAAATGGAGTTCTGGCTGTCGCTGCTCAAGGTCGGGGCCATTGTCGCGATGATCCTGGGTGGCTTCGGCATCATGTTGTTCGGCATCAGCACGGCGCCCGGCGCCCAGGCGACCGACATCAGCAATCTCTGGAGCCATGGCGGCTTCATGCCCAATGGCGTGGGCGGTCTGATCGCCTCGTTCGCGGTGGTGATGTTCGCGTTCGGCGGGATTGAAATCATCGGTGTGACCGCCGGTGAAGCCAAAGACCCGCAGCATGTGCTGCCCCGGGCGATCAATGCCGTGCCGTTGCGGATCCTGTTGTTCTACGTCCTGACGATGCTGGTGCTGATGTCGATCTTTCCATGGCAGCAGATCGGCAGCCAGGGCAGCCCGTTCGTGCAGATTTTTGACAATCTGGGCATCAGCTCGGCGGCGACCATCCTCAATATCGTGGTGATCTCGGCGGCGATCTCGGCCATCAACAGTGACATCTTCGGTGCTGGCCGCATGATGTACGGCCTGGCTCAGCAGGGCCACGCACCCAAGGGCTTCGCGCGGTTGTCGCGCAACGGCGTGCCATGGATGACCGTTGTGGTGATGAGCGCCGCGCTGTTGCTGGGCGTGTTGCTGAACTACCTGATCCCGGAAAACGTGTTTCTGCTGATCGCCTCCATCGCGACCTTTGCCACGGTTTGGGTCTGGCTGATGATTCTGTTTACCCAGGTGGCCATGCGTCGTTCCATGAGCGCCGAGCAGGTCGCACAATTGAAATTCCCGGTACCGTTCTGGCCTTATGCACCGATAGCGGCAATTGCCTTCATGCTGTTCGTCTTCGGCGTGTTGGGCTACTTCCCGGACACCCAGGCGGCCTTGATAGTCGGCGTGGTGTGGATCGTGCTGCTGGTGCTGGCCTACCTGACCTGGGTGAAACCGGCGGCAGGCCAGGCTGCCCTGGTGACGCCGGACCCGACTTTTTCTCATCGATAACCTAACGGAGGCCAAGGATGAAAACGCTCTGGCAACACTGTCACGTCGCAACCATGGCGCAAGGCGTCTACTCGATCATCGAGGATGCGGCCATCGTGACGTCAGGCGCGCTCATTGAGTGGATCGGCCCGCGCGCTGAACTGCCGGCGGGGGATTACCCGGCCGTCAATGATCTCGAAGGCGCCTGGGTCACCCCGGGACTGATCGACTGCCACACCCATACGGTGTTCGGCGGTAACCGCAGCGGTGAATTCGAAAAGCGCCTGCAAGGCGTCAGCTACGCGGAAATCGCCGCCAGCGGTGGTGGCATCGCCAGCACCGTGCGCGCCACCCGCGCGGCCAGCGAAGACGAACTGTTCGTCAGTGCCGCCAAGCGCCTGAAAAGCCTGATGCGCGATGGCGTCACCAGCATCGAAATCAAGTCCGGCTACGGCCTGGACCTGGCCAACGAGCGCAAGATTCTGCGCGTGGCCCGTCGCCTCGGCGCCGAACTGCCCGTCAGCGTGCGCAGCACCTGTCTGGCGGCTCACGCCTTGCCGCCGGAATACACCGATCGCGCCGACGACTACATCGATCACATCTGCGCTGACATGCTCCCGGCCCTGGCGGCCGAAGGGCTGGTCGACGCGGTGGATGCATTCTGTGAATACCTGGCGTTCTCGCCGGCGCAGGTCGAGCGCGTATTCATCACCGCCCGGGAACTGGGTTTGCCGGTGAAGCTGCACGCCGAACAATTGTCGTCGCTGCACGGCTCGAGCCTGGCGGCGCGTTACCACGCGTTGTCCGCCGATCACCTGGAGTTCATGACCGAAGACGACGCCATCGCCATGGCCGAGTCCGGTACCGTCGCGGTGTTGTTGCCCGGGGCCTTTTACTTCCTGCGCGAAACCCAATTGCCGCCGATGGATGCCCTGCGCAAGCACGGCGTGAAAATCGCCATCGCCAGCGACCTCAACCCGGGCACCTCACCGGGACTGTCGTTGCGCCTGATGCTGAACATGGCCTGCACCTGCTTCCGCATGACCCCGGAAGAAGCCTTGGCGGGTGCCACGATTCACGCCGCTACCGCGCTGGGCATGGCCGATACCCACGGCTCGCTGGAAGCCGGCAAGGTCGCGGATTTCGTCGCCTGGCAAATCGATCGTCCGGCCGACCTGTCGTACTGGCTGGGCGGCGACCTGGAAAAACGCGTCGTGCGCCACGGCGTCGAGACACATCTGTAGGAGAGCCGTTGTGGATAAGGTACTTAACTTCAAACAAGGCCGCGTACCGCTGCTGATCAGCATGCCTCACGCTGGCGTACGTCTGACGCCTGCGGTCGAGGCTGGATTGATCCCCGACGCGAAAAGCCTGCCGGACACCGACTGGCACATCCCTCAACTCTATGACTTCGCCAGCGAACTGGGCGCCAGCACCCTGGCCGCTGAATACTCGCGGTTCGTCATCGACCTGAACCGTCCGTCCGACGACAAGCCGCTGTATGTGGGCGCGACCACCGGCCTGTATCCGGCCACGCTGTTCGACGGCGTGCCGTTGTTCCGTGAAGGGCTGGAGCCTTCGAAAGAAGAGCGTGCGACCTATCTGGAAAAGATCTGGACGCCGTACCACAGCACCCTGCAGCAGGAACTGGCGCGACTGAAGGCCGAGTTTGGCTACGCGCTGCTGTTCGACGCACACTCGATCCGCTCGATCATCCCGCACCTGTTCGACGGCAAGCTGCCGGACTTCAACCTCGGCACCTTCAATGGCGCCAGTTGCGATCCACAGTTGGCCAGTCAGCTGGAAGCGATCTGCGCGCGTCACGACAATTACACCCACGTGCTGAACGGACGCTTCAAGGGCGGCCACATCACCCGTCATTACGGCAACCCGGGCGAGAACATCCACGCTGTGCAACTGGAACTCGGGCAGTGCACGTACATGGAAGAGTTCGAGCCGTTCCGTTATCGGGCGGATCTGGCGGAGCCTACGCGGATGGTGTTGAAGGAGTTGCTGCAAGGGCTGCTGGCCTGGGGGCAGCAGCACTACAAGGGCTGAAGATCAAAAGATCGCAGCCTTCGGCAGCTCCTACGGGTGTTCGCAAAACCCTGTAAGAGCTGCCGAAGGCTGCGATCTTTTTTGTCGCCACCGTGCAAAACACGGTCGCCACAGGTCGCTTTTACCGCTCGTCTGCTGCGTATTGTTCTGGCCACGGTGCACAAAGACACCGGCCCGACAATAATCCGCTGCCGCACGAGAATACTCTCTATGACAAGCCCCAAAGGTCTGTTCGCCCGCTGTCTCTCAATCCTCTGCGGCACCGCTCTCCTGAGCACCAGCGCCCTGGCCGCGGACGATCCCTCCTGCAAGGCCGTGCGCATGGGCGTGGTCAACTGGACCGATGTGATTGCCACCAGTGGCATGGCCGATGTGCTGCTCAACGGTCTGGGCTACGAAAGCAAGCAAACCAGCGCCGTGCAGCAAATCATCTTTGCCGGCATCCGTGACAAGCGCCTCGATATCTTCCTTGGTTACTGGAAACCGGCGATGGACAAGAACATCGCCCCCTTCGTCGCTGCCAATCAGGTCAAGGTCATGGACAAGCCGAGCCTGGCCGATGCCCAGGCCACCCTCGCGGTCCCTGACTATGTGGCAGCGGCGGGCCTGAAAACCTTCGCCGACATCGCCAGGTTCAAAGACCAGCTCGGCGGCAAGATCTACGGCATCGAGCCGGGCAGTGGTGCCAACACCACGATCAAGACGATGATCGAGACCAATCACTTCGGCCTGAAGGACTTCAAACTGATCGAGTCCGGAGAGGCCGGGATGCTGGCGGCCGTGCAGCGGGCGGTGAATCGCAAGGAGTTCGTGGTATTCGTCGGCTGGACCCCGCACCCGATGAACATCAACATGAAGATCGCCTACCTGACCGGCAGCGAAGACGTTTACGGGCCGAACGAAGGTGCGGCGACCGTATCCACCGTCACCGCCCCGGATTACGCCGAGCGCTGCCCGAACGTCAATCGGTTGCTGGAGAACCTGACGTTCACCGCTGCCCAGGAAAGTCAGCTGATGGTGCCGATCATGGAGCGCCAGACGGCTCAGGATGTGGCCAGAAAATGGCTGCGCGAGCATCCCGAAGACCTGCAGCGCTGGCTGGCGGGGGTCAGCAGTTTCGATGGCAAGGACGGCGTGGCCACGGTTCAGGCCAGCCTGAAGAACTGACCCCAAAACCTTTGGGAGCGGGCTTGCTCGCGAAGGCGGGTTGACAGTCGACATAGAGGTTGAATGTGCCGGCCTCTTCGCGAGCAAGCCCGCTCCCACAGGAACCTGGTCCCCCGTGCACCTCTGAAAAGGCTGACACCCGGCTCATGGCTTCTTACCCGCTTTCCAAAGAGATGACGGCATTCGTCGAGAAAACCGTCAGTTTCAACAGCACCGACAGCAGCCTCGCCGGATTGCGCCTGGCCTACAGCGAGATGTGCCGGGCGTTTACTCCGGCACGTCCCGCCGGGTTGTATGTGGTCGACTTCGTGTTGTCCGGCGTTGCTGTCCGCTCCTATCAGCCACCGGTCAGTGGTACGTCGTGCATCGTTTATCTGCATGGCGGCGGCTGGGTGGTGGGGGACCTGGATTCCCACGATTTCATCTGCGCCGAACTGGCCTCGACCCTCGGTGTGCTGGTGATCGCCGTCGATTATCGCCGGGCACCGGAGCATCCGTTTCCCGCTGCTTTCGATGATTGCCTGAAGGTCTGGCGAGCGCTGCGCACCGGACCGTTTCAACTCGATCCGGAGCGCATGCTGGTGGCCGGTGACAGTGCCGGCGGCAATCTCGCAGCAGCGTTGTGCCTGGCACTGCGCGATGCCGGCGAGCCGTTGCCGTGCGCGCAGGTTCTGATCTATCCGGGGTTGGGCGGCGATCACCGGCTGCCATCGCGCAGTGAGTGCGTCGACGCGCCGTTACTCAGCAGCAGTGACGTCGATTGCTATCACGCCCTTTACCTGCGGGGCACCCGCCATCCGAGCGCCTACGCCATGCCATTGCTCGCCACGGATTTCAGGGGATTGCCACCGGCCTGGATCGCCGTGGCGCAGTTCGACCCGTTGCGTGATGACGGCGTGCGGTATGCCGAGCGCCTGAACGCTGCGGGCGGGGCTGCCACGCTGTATGTCGGCGAGGGCCTGGTTCATGGCTGTTTGCGGGCCCGCGGGCAGGTGGCCGAGGTCGATGAGCTGTACCAGGCCCTGTTCGGATACCTGGCGGCAAGAATCTGACTCCGCACGGGCATGCTCATTGACGTAATTCGGGTTTATGATGCCGGACGGCAGAATAATAGAAGTCCCCCCAGGGATGACCTCGACCCCTTACGGAGTGCGCAATGCAGACTTTGTACCCGCAGATCAAACCCTACGCCCGGCACGATCTGGCCGTCGACGAGACCCACACGCTGTATGTCGACGAAAGCGGTTCACCGGAAGGTTTGCCGGTGGTGTTCATCCACGGCGGCCCTGGTGCCGGATGTGATGCCCAGAGTCGTTGCTTCTTCGATCCCAATCTGTATCGCATTGTTACCTTCGACCAGCGCGGCTGTGGCCGCTCCACTCCCCACGCCAGCCTGGAAAACAACACCACCTGGGATCTGGTCGCCGACCTGGAGCGGATTCGCCAGCACCTGGGCATCGACAAATGGGTGCTGTTTGGCGGCTCCTGGGGTTCGACCCTGGCGCTGGCCTATGCGCAAACCCATCCTGAGCGCGTACACGGTCTGATCCTGCGCGGGATTTTTCTGTGCCGCCCGCAGGAAATCGAATGGTTCTACCAGGCCGGCGCCAGCCGTCTGTTCCCCGATTACTGGCAGGACTACATCGCGCCGATCCCGCTGGACGAGCGCGGCGATTTGCTCACCGCGTTCCACAAGCGTCTGGTCGGCAACGACCAGATTGCCCAGATGCACGCGGCCAAGGCCTGGTCCACCTGGGAGGGCCGTACTGCGACCCTGCGTCCGAACCCGCTGGTGGTCGATCGCTTCTCCGAGCCACAGCGTGCATTGTCGATTGCCCGCATCGAATGCCACTACTTCAGCAACCATGCGTTCCTGGAACCGAACCAGTTGATCCGCGACATGGGCAAGATCGCCCATTTGCCTGGCGTGATCATCCATGGCCGCTATGACGTGATCTGCCCGCTGGATAACGCCTGGGAATTGCATCAAGCCTGGCCGAACAGCGAACTGCAGGTCATCCGCGATGCCGGTCATGCCGCTTCCGAACCGGGCATCACCGACGCGCTGGTCCGTGCCGCCGATCAGATGGCCCGGCGTCTGCTCGACCTGGCGCCTGACGAGGCATGAAGGGCCTGCTGCAACGGGTGCGTGGCGCACGAGTCGAGGTTGCCGGCGAAGTCGTGGGTGCCGTTGATCAGGGACTGCTGGTCCTGGTGGCCGTTGAGCCAGACGATACGCGGGCCAGCGCCGACAAACTTCTTAATAAGCTGCTTAACTATCGGGTGTTCAGTGACGCTGAGGGCAAGATGAACCTGTCCTTGGCGGATGTGGGCGGCGGGCTGCTGCTGGTCTCTCAGTTCACCCTGGCTGCCGATACCCGAAGCGGGCTGCGTCCGGGTTTCTCGACTGCGGCCCCTCCGGCCCTGGGCGAGGAACTGTTCGACTATCTATTAAGCAAAGCGAAACAGGTGCATGGCACTGTGGCATCAGGTAGATTCGGCGCGGATATGCAGGTGCATCTGGTCAATGATGGCCCGGTAACCTTCCTGTTACAGACCTGAAAGCGCTTGAAACAAGTTTTTAAGCTCATTTCGACTGAAAACAGGGCTTTATCGCGATAAATACTTTGTTACCCCTGATGCGTTGTAACGCGGCCTACTAGATAATCGCGCGCTACGGGGATCAGCGTTCGTTGGTCCATTTTGACTTAGGTAGAGACTTGTCTGGATCCGATTGGGGAATCATTTCGCCCCAGCGGAGTCGGAACAATGCTCGCCAACTTGGCAAGAGTGGTTTGCAAGGGCGGTTTTTTCATACCGTACACCGTGCAGACCCTTTAACTGGCCGTTGGTTTTTTGATCTGTTTTCGGCGAGGGTTGCTCGTGATTGTTAGTCCCTGTAACGCACCAAAATTGTCTGCCAAACGGTTACGCAGCGCCCTGGTAGCGGGCTCTGCACTGCTCTGCCTGCTCAGCGCCGGCCAGCTTTGGGCATTCAGTCTGGACGATGTATCGGCCAAGGCAAAAGAGCTGGCCGCGCAGAAATACGAAGCGCCGCGCAGTAACCTGCCGAACGAGTTCCGTGACATGAAGTTCGCGGACTATCAGAAAATTCGTTTTCTGACGGAAAAAGCCGAATGGGCCGATCAGAAGACGCCGTTCAAGCTGTCCTTCTATCACCAGGGCATGCATTTCGATACGCCGGTGAAAATCAACGAAATCACTGCGAACACCGTCGAAGAGATCAAATACGACCCGAGTCGTTTTGACTTCGGCGACATGCAGTTCGATCCGAAGGCCACCGAACAGCTGGGTTATGCCGGTTTCCGTGTGCTGTACCCGATCAACAAGGCCGACAAGCAAGACGAAATCATGACCATGCTTGGCGCGAGCTACTTCCGCGTCGTCGGTAAGGGTCACGTCTATGGCTTGTCCGCTCGCGGCATGGCCATCGATACCGCCTTGCCGTCCGGTGAAGAATTCCCGCGTTTTCGCGAGTTCTGGATTCAACAGCCCAAGCCGGGCGACAAGCACCTGGTGATCTTCGCCCTGCTGGACTCTCCGCGTGCGACCGGCGCCTATCGCCTGACCCTGCGTCCGGGCAGCGACACCATCGTCGACGTCAAGGCGCAGATGTTCCTGCGCGACAAGGTCGGCAAACTGGGTATTGCCCCGTTGACCAGCATGTACCTGTTCGGCGCCAACCAGCCGTCGAAAGTGCTGAACTATCGTCGTGAATTGCATGATTCCAGCGGCCTGGCGATCCATGCCGGCAACGGCGAGTGGATCTGGCGTCCGCTGAACAACCCGAAACACCTTGCCGTGAGCAACTTCAGCGTGGAAAACCCGCGTGGCTTCGGTCTGTTGCAACGTGGCCGCGACTTCAGTCACTACGAAGACCTCGACGACCGCTACGACAAACGTCCAAGCGCCTGGATCGAGCCGAAGGGTGACTGGGGCAAGGGTACCGTCGACCTGGTCGAGATTCCGACCGCCGACGAAACCAACGACAACATCGTGGCCTTCTGGAACCCGGAAAAATTGCCGGAACCTGGCCAGCCGCTCGATGTCGCTTATCGTATGCACTGGACCATGGACGAAGCGGCGATTCACGCGCCGGACAGCGCCTGGGTCAAGCAGACCCTGCGTTCGACCGGTGACGTCAAGCAATCCAACCTGATTCGTCAGCCCGATGGCAGCGTTGCCTACCTGGTAGACTTCGAAGGCCCGTCCCTGGCGGCATTGCCGGTCGATGCCGAGGTTCGCAGCCAGGTCAGCGTCGGCGACAACGCCGAGCTGGTGGAAAACAGCGTGCGCTACAACCCTGAAACCAAGGGCTGGCGCCTGACCCTGCGGATGAAGATCAAGGACCCGGGCAAGGCCACCGAGATGCGTGCCGCGCTGGTGCAGAACATCGTGCCGGCAGACCTGGCCAAGACCTCGATTCCGTCGTCCAACTCGTCGGTTGCCAAGGCCGACAAGGTTGCCGCCAAGCAACAAGAGAAAGCGGACAAGGAAGCCAAGCAAGCGGAGGCCAAGCAGGCTGAAGCCAAGCCTGTTGCAGATGCCAAGGACAAGGCCAATAAAGACGCCAAGCAGCCCGTCGCTGCCGACGCGGCCCCAGCCACACCGGAATCGGCGCCGACTGAAGAAGTCCTGACCGAGACCTGGAGCTATCAGTTGCCTGCCGATGAGTAACTCTCAAGTACGGCCAGAAACTCTTTCCGAGTATCTGGCGCATCTGCCGATGACCGACGAGCAGCGCGCGGAACTCGCGGGCTGCCAGTCTTTCAGCGAATTGCACGAACGCCTGTCGTCTTCGACGTTCGACGCCCCGACCGAAGCCGCCCAGGCTTCGGTCGGCAAACGCCTGACCCTGAGCACTGCCGAAGAGCTGCAGGACGCGGAAATGCTGGTGCTCGACGCCAACGGCCGGGTCTGCCTCAAGGCGACCCCGCCGATCCGGCGGACCAAGGTCGTGCCGGAGCCGTGGCGCACCAATATTCTGGTGCGTGGCTGGCGGCGGATGACCGGTCGTACCAACCCGCCGAAGCCGCCGAAGGACGAGCGTGTGCTGCCGGCTGCGCGCTGGCGGACCGTCGGTTCGATCCGTCGCTACATTCTGTTGCTGCTGATGCTCGGTCAGACCATCGTCGCCGGCTGGTACATGAAAGGCATCATGCCGTACCAGGGCTGGTCGTTCGTCGACCTCAACGAAGTGCTGCACCAACCGCTGCTGCAAACCGCCACGCAAGTGCTGCCGTACGCCTTGCAGACCAGCATCCTGATCCTGTTCGGGATTCTGTTCTGCTGGGTATCGGCCGGTTTCTGGACCGCGCTGATGGGCTTCCTCGAATTGCTGACCGGCCACGATAAATACCGTATCTCCGGTAAAAGTGCCGGTAACGAGCCGATTCCAAAGGATGCGCGCACCGCACTGGTGATGCCGATCTGCAACGAAGACGTGCCTCGGGTATTCGCCGGTCTGCGGGCGACCTTCGAGTCGGTTGCGGCCACGGGTGACCTGGACCGCTTCGATTTCTTCGTCCTCAGCGACAGTAACGACGCCGATATCTGTGTGGCCGAGCAACAGGCCTGGCTGGACGTCTGCCGCGAAGCCGGTGGCTTCGGCAAGATCTTCTATCGCCGCCGCCGTCGTCGCGTAAAACGCAAGAGCGGCAACCTCGACGACTTCTGCCGTCGTTGGGGCGGTGACTACAAGTACATGGTCGTACTCGACGCCGACTCGGTGATGAGCGGTGAGTGCCTGACCAGTCTGGTGCGCCTGATGGAAGCCACGCCGGATGCCGGGATCATCCAGACCGCGCCACGTGCGTCGGGCATGGACACCCTGTATGCGCGCATGCAGCAGTTCGCCACCCGCGTGTATGGCCCGCTGTTCACCGCCGGCCTGCACTTCTGGCAACTGGGCGAGTCGCACTACTGGGGCCACAACGCGATCATCCGCATGAAGCCGTTCATCGACCACTGCGCCCTGGCGCCATTGCCCGGTAAAGGCGCGTTCTCCGGCTCGATCCTGTCCCACGACTTCGTTGAAGCCGCGCTGATGCGCCGTGCCGGTTGGGGCGTGTGGATTGCCTACGACTTGCCGGGCAGCTATGAAGAACTGCCGCCGAACCTGCTGGACGAACTCAAGCGTGACCGTCGCTGGTGCCACGGCAACCTGATGAACTTCCGCCTGTTCCTGGTGAAGGGCATGCACCCGGTGCACCGCGCGGTGTTCCTGACCGGCGTGATGTCCTACCTGTCGGCGCCGTTGTGGTTCTTCTTCCTGGTGCTGTCGACCGCGCTGCTGGCGGTCAACACGCTGATGGAGCCGCAGTACTTCCTCGAGCCGCGCCAGCTCTATCCGCTGTGGCCACAATGGCACCCGGACAAGGCGATTGCGCTGTTCTCGACCACCATCGTGCTGCTGTTCCTGCCGAAGCTGCTGAGCATCATCCTGATCTGGGCCAAGGGTGCGAAAGAGTTCGGTGGCAAGTTCAAGGTGACCCTGTCGATGCTGCTGGAGATGCTGTTCTCCATGCTGTTGGCACCGGTGCGGATGATCTTCCACACCCGTTTCGTCCTCGCCGCGTTCCTCGGCTGGGCCGCGACCTGGAACTCGCCGCAGCGTGACGACGACTCCACCCCGTGGAGCGAAGCGATCAAGCGCCATGGTCCGCAAACCCTGCTGGGCTTTTTCTGGGCCATGCTGGTGATCTGGCTGAACCCGAGCTTCCTGTGGTGGCTGGTGCCGATCGTCGGTTCGTTGATGCTGTCGATCCCGGTGTCGGTGATCTCCAGCCGCGTCGGCCTGGGCCTGAAGTCCCGTGACGAGAGCCTGTTCCTGATCCCTGAGGAATACAATCCGCCGCAGGCCTTGCTGGCCACTGACCAGTACACCCATGAAAACCGCTGGCACGCGCTGAACGACGGCTTCGTCCGTTCGGTGGTCGATCCACAGCAGAACGCCCTGGCGTGCTCGCTGGCGACCTCGCGGCACAATCAGGCTGAGCCGATCGAGTGGTTGCGGATCGAGCGGGTGCGGCACGCGATGAAGGTGGGTCCTGAAGGCCTGACCAACAACGAGCGAGTGCAGTTGTTGAGCGACCCGGTAGCCTTGGCCCGCTTGCACGAGCAGGTCTGGAGCGAAGGGCATGCCGAGTGGCTGGGCGCATGGCGCAAGTCGGTCCAGGCCGACCCCCATGCTCCGTTGCTGCCGCTCAAGCCGATGAGCGAACAGCCTCAGTTGGCATGATAAAAAAACCCGCGAAAGCGGGTTTTTTTATGGCTTGAAGTTTGTTCTTGAGCTTGCAGCAGATTCTGTAACTGCGGTGTCTGGTCGATCGCTTTCGCGGGCAAGCCCGCTCCCACAGGGTTCAAGGTGAGGCACACATTGTGTGAACACCGAAAATACCTGTGGGAGCGGGCTTGCCCGCGAAGGCATCACCTCGGTCCTGAGTGAGCCGAGGTATGCAGATCACCTCAAACCCTGAACTTGCCCACCAGCATCTGCAAATGCGTCCCCAGTCGTGCCAGCTCAACGCTGGAGGCTGCGGTCTCTTCACTGGCTGCCGAGGTCTGATCCGACACATCCCGCACGTTCAGCACGCTGCGGTTGATCTCTTCGGCCACGGCGCTTTGCTGTTCGGCGGCAGCGGCGATCTGCTGGTTCATCGCCTGAATCGCCGAGACGGTGCGGGTGATGCTTTCCAGTGAGCCACCGGCGCGACGGGTCAGTTCGACACTGCTGTCGGTCAGGGTGCGGCTGTTGTCCATGATGGTCGCCACTTGCTGCGTGCCGCTTTGCAGGCCGACGATCAGCTCTTCGATCTCTTCGGTGGATTTCTGGGTGCGCTGGGCCAAGCTACGGACTTCGTCCGCGACCACGGCAAAACCCCGTCCGGCTTCACCGGCACGGGCGGCTTCAATCGCGGCGTTGAGCGCCAACAGGTTGGTTTGCTGGGCCACGGACTTGATCACATCGAGCACGCTGCCGATCTTGTCGCTTTCGCGCTTGAGCTCGCCCATGGCCTCGGTGGAGTGGCCGACTTCCGCGGCCAGGCGCTCGATCTGGGCGATGGCTTCAGCCACCACTTTGTCGCCCTCACGGGCCTGCTGGTCGGCGGCGACGGCCGCTTCGGAGGCCTCTTCGGCGTTGCGCGCCACTTCCTGCACGGTGGCGGCCATTTCATTCATGGCGGTGGCGACCTGATCGGTCTCGACTTTCTGGCTGTTGACCCCGGCGCTGGTCTGCTCGGTGACCGCGGACAGCTCTTCAGCGGCGCTGGCGATCTGTGTGACGCCATCGCTGATGCCGCCGATCAGTTCGCGCAGGCCTTGGGTCATGCTCTGCATGGCGCGTTGCAACTGGCCGAGTTCGTCGCGACGCTGGGACGTCAGGTTGTGGGTCAGGTCGCCGCTGGCAACGCGTTCAGCGACGGCCAGGGTCTGGTTCAACGGAATGATGATCTGCCGGGTGATCGCCCAGGCGGCCAGCAGGCCGAAGGCGATGGCCAGAACGGTGGCTAGGGTCAGCATGTTCTTGGCGTGGGCGGCATCGTTGTCACGCACGACGGTTTGCGAGACAGTGAGTTTCTGGCTCATGTCCAACAGGATTTCACCCTGGCTAGACATGCGCACCAGAGCCTTGGCGCTGGCCACCTGGGAGTCGCGGAACTGGCTGACGGCGGCGCGGTAGGCCTTCAGTGAGTCAGTCGCCTGTTGCAGGTTGGCGATGTGTTCTCCAGGCAGTTTGGCCGGCAGGCTCTCGAGATTCTTCAGGGCGTTGTCGATCGCGTCGAGGGCTGGCTGTTCGGCTTCGCTCTTGCCGCTGTAGGTGTAGCCGCGAACCTGGAAGCGCGCTTGCTGGATCAGTTTGCTCAGGTCGATCACGCTATTGAATGCTGCAACGCTGTCACCTTGCAGCATGGATTTTTCCACTTCGGCGACGCGGGCCACGGCGTTGTCGGCGGTGGCGCCGAGTTTGCTGCGGGCATCTTCACGCTGGGCACCCGCCTGGGTCATGTCGTTGAAGGCACGACGGTATTCGGCGACAGCGGCCAGTTGTTGATCGACCATGGCCGTGTCTGCCGGTTGTTCGATCAGGCCGCGGGCGGTCTGCAGGCCGCTTTCGAGTTTGCCCAGCAGATCGTTGACGGCACCGGGGCCTTGTTCCCCGCGACGCATCTCGTAATCCAGGCGTGCGATGCGCAGATCCTTGGTCAGGTCGTTGAGGCTGGCGATGAACCCCAGTTTATCGCCACGGCTGGTGACGCCGCTCAGGCCGGTCCAGCCGGTGAAGGTGATCAGCAGGGTCAGTAACAGCACCAGACCGAAGCCGATCCCCAGTTTGCGTTTGACGCTGACGTTTCCCAGATTCTCGGCTAGCCATTGGTACATGCTGAATCTCCCCGGACCACAATTTGGTTTTATGGGGGCTGTATCGGCGGCGCGCAGAGATTCTGTAGGAGCTGCCGAAGGCTGCGATCTTTTGATTTTGATTTTTCAGGTCAAAAGATCGCAGCCTGCGGCAGCTCCTACAGGGGAGCAGTGTTAGAAGAGGCGGGCCAGTAGCGCGGTCACGGCAGTTTCAACGCGCAGGATGCGCTCGCCCAGTTGCACCGGTTGCAGGCCGGATTTGCCCAGCAGGTCGATTTCGTAGGGAATCCAGCCACCCTCGGGGCCGATGGCCAGGGTCACCGGTTCGCTGAGTGCGCGAGGGCAGGGCGGGTAATTGCCGGGATGCCCCACCAGGCCGAGGGTGCCGTCGGTGATCGCCGGCAAACGGTCCTCGACGAACGGCTTGAAGCGCTTCTCGATGACCACTTCCGGCAGCACGCTGTCCCGGGCCTGTTCGAGGCCGAGGATCAATTGCTCGCGAATGGCCTCGGGCTCCAGGAATGGGGTCTGCCAGAAGCTCTTCTCGACGCGATAGCTGTTGACCAGCACGATACGTGGCACACCCATTGCCGCCACGGTCTGGAACACCCTGCGCAGCATCTTGGGGCGTGGCAGGGCCAATACCAGGGTCAAGGGCAGCTTGGCCGGTGGCGGCTGGTCGAGGGTGACGCGCAATTCCGCTTCGTCGGCGTCCAGGCGCAGCACTTCGGCCGAACCCATCAGTCCGCCGATCCGCCCGACGCGCATACTGTCACCCACTTCACAGCGGTGGACTTCCTGCATGTGGGTCAGCCGGCGATCACGCAGGATCACCCGGTCGGCCGCAATGAAGTCGGCCTCTTCCAGGAGCAGCAGGTTCACGCTTGGGTCGCTGGCGGCTGGTCGTTGTGATCGTCAGCCGGTTGGTCTTCCGGATGGTCGCCACGCTTGCTGATCAGGCTGCCAAACAGAATGCCGATCTCGAACAACAGCCACATCGGCACGGCCAGCAGGGTCTGCGAGAAGATGTCCGGCGGCGTCAGGATCATGCCGACCACGAAACAGCCGATGATCACGTACGGGCGGATCTTCTTCAGGTATTTGACGTCGACCACGCCGATCCACACCAGCAGCACCACGGCCACCGGAATTTCGAACGCCACGCCAAAGGCGAAGAACAGCGTCATGACGAAATCGAGGTAGCTGGTGATGTCGGTCATCATTTCCACACCGGCCGGGGTGGCGGCGGCGAAGAACTTGAAGATCAGCGGGAACACCAGGAAGTAGGCGAAGGCCATGCCGGCGTAGAACAGAAAGATGCTGGAGACCAGCAAAGGCACGGCAATACGCTTTTCATGCTTGTACAGGCCGGGGGCGATGAAACCCCAGATCTGGTGCAGGATCACCGGAATCGCCAGGAACAGCGAGACCATCATCGTCAGCTTCAGCGGCGTCAGGAACGGCGACGACACGTCGGTGGCAATCATCGTCGCGCCAGCGGGCAGGTACGCACGTAGCGGAGTCGAGACGAAGGTGTAGATCTGCTGGGTAAAGGCAAACAGGCCGGCGAAGATGATGAAAATCGCCGCTACGCAGCGCAGCAGTCGGGTACGCAACTCGGTGAGGTGCGAAACCAGCGGCATGTGCTGGTCGTTTTCTGGGAGATCGCTCATGGGGCTCGCGGCGGCAATGTTGGGTCATGAGGGGCTGGCGCAACAGGCGCAGCGGGTTCAACCGGAGCGGCTGCGACAACGGGCGCAGGTTCGACAGGCGCTACAACGGGAGCAGGTGTCGAGTCGACAGTAGCGGCAGGCGCTTGAATCGTCTGCGCACCCACATGCTCGACCGGCGTCGGCTCCTGCTGGGTCGGCGTGAAGATTTTCCGCGCCTCCTGCTCAAGCGACAGGATGTGTTCGTTGTGCAGTTGCCGACGAATCTCGTCGGCACCGATTTCACGTTCAACTTCCTGTTTGATCGCGTTGAAGCTGCGCTTCAGGCGCCCGACCCACAGGCCAGCGGTGCGCGCAGCGCCCGGCAAGCGCTCGGGGCCCAGCACCAGCAGGGCAACGAGGCCGACGAGCAGCAGTTCAGAGAAGCTGATACCAAACATTAGTCTGCGCTCACACGTCTTTGCGGATCGGCTCTTCGACTTTCTGCGCCTGCACGTCGATGGTGTGCGGCTGGTTCACAGAGGCCTGAGGCTGTACCGGCGGAACCGGTTGGGCCGGGGTCGCATTCGGGTCGGCCGGTTTTTCGTCGTCGTTCATGGCTTTCTTGAAGCCCTTGATCGATTCGCCGACGTCAGTGCCGAGGTTTTTCAGTTTCTTGGTGCCGAATACCAGTACCACGACAACCAGGATGACGATCCAGTGTTTCCAGTCAAAAATGCCCATGCTGCTGCTCCTCTCTAATAGTTATTCAGGCGGACGGGCGCGAGGCTTTCTCGGCGTGTCCGGAGAGACCGAAACGACGGTCCAGTTCATCGAGTACAGCCTGTGGATGCTGCCCCAATTGGGCGAGCATGACCATGCTGTGGAACCATAAATCGGCGGTTTCGTAGATCACATCGCTGCAGTCGCCGCTGACGGCGGCGTCCTTGGCGGCAATGATGGTCTCGACCGACTCTTCGCCGACTTTTTCCAGAATCTTGTTCAAGCCCTTGTGGTACAGGCTGGCGACATACGAGCTGTCGGCGGCAGCGCCCTTGCGCTCCTCCAGTACCTCGGCCAGACGGGTCAGCGTGTCACTCATGTTTGTGCCCTGCGGAATAGATGGCATGCGGATCTTTCAGGACCGGGTCGACCGTTGTCCAGTCGCCGTTCTCGTAGACGCGGTAGAAGCAGCTCTGGCGGCCGGTATGACAGGCGATGTCGCCGATCTGCTCGACCATCAGGATGATGACGTCGGCGTCACAGTCCAGGCGCATCTCGTGCAGGGTTTGCACGTGGCCGGACTCTTCGCCCTTGCGCCACAGCTTGCCACGGGAGCGCGACCAGTAAATGGCGCGGTTCTCGGCAGCGGTCAGTTCCAGTGCTTCGCGGTTCATCCAGGCCATCATCAGGACGCGCCCGGTCTTGTGATCCTGGGCAATAGCCGGCACGAGGCCATCAGCGTCCCACTTGATCTCGTCCAGCCAGTTTTTCATCTTCAGTTCCTGAAGCAGCCCCAAGCCTTAAGCTTCAAGCCGCAAGTAAAAGCCAGTGCGCTTCGATCCTTCGTATTGTGCAACGCATATCTACAGGCGTGAATTAAACATGAGTGCTACGAACATCGCTTGAAGCTTGCAGCTTATAACTTGCAGCTGATTCATGCTATCGACGCACGACCAGATACAAACCGACGGCCATCATGATGCCGGCCGGCCAGTAATCCAACTGATTCAGAGGCCCGCCAGCGGCAAGGATGGCGCCACCGGCCAGATGGGCTGTACCGAGCAGGCGCAGGAACCAGTCGTCC
This sequence comes from Pseudomonas sp. Pseusp49, assembly GCF_059491875.1. Classification (NCBI taxonomy): domain Bacteria; kingdom Pseudomonadati; phylum Pseudomonadota; class Gammaproteobacteria; order Pseudomonadales; family Pseudomonadaceae; genus Pseudomonas; species Pseudomonas sp. Pseusp49. The sequence continues at coordinate 274,090 of NZ_CP168514.1, forward strand.
CGGCGTCGATGCCACGGTGGCGGCGGATCGTAGGCGTGGGGCTGGGACATGCGTTCGAGCAGGTCGCGGGCCATGTTCGCCAGGTGCGGGATCTGTTCGAACTGGCTCTGCACGTTGCCGAGCAGGGCTTTGGGGCTGACCCGCTCGCGCATCCAGCGTTCGAGGAACGGCTGCGCGGTGTTCCACAGATCGAGGTCCGGGTACAGCTGGCGGCCCAGACCTTCGATGTTCAACAAGGTTTTTTGCAGCAAAACCAACTGCGGTTGAACCTCCATGTTGAATCGCCGAGCGGTCTGGAACAGGCGCATCAGCACCTGACCGAAGGAAATATCCTTTAACGGTTTTTCGAAGATCGGCTCGCACACGGTACGGATCGCCGCTTCGAATTCGTTGAGCTTGGTTTCCGCCGGCACCCAGCCCGAATCGATGTGCAACTGCGCCACGCGCCGGTAATCGCGCTTGAAGAAGGCGAACAGGTTGCGCGCCAGGTAATCCTGGTCTTCCGGGGTCAGGCTGCCGACGATGCCGCAGTCGATCGCAATGTACTGCGGGCTCCACGGATTCACGGTGCTGACGAAGATGTTGCCGGGGTGCATGTCGGCGTGGAAGAAGCTGTCGCGGAACACCTGGGTGAAGAAAATCTCCACGCCACGCTCGGCGAGCATTTTCATGTCGGTGCGCTGGTCGGCCAGGGTCGCCAGATCGGTGACCTGGATCCCGTAGATGCGCTCCATCACCAGTACTTTCGGCCGACACCAGTCCCAATAGACTTGCGGCACGTACAGCAGCGGCGAGCCGTCGAAGTTGCGCTTCAACTGGCTGGCATTGGCCGCCTCGCGCAGCAGGTCGAGTTCGTCGTAGATGGTTTTTTCGTAATCGCTGACCACGTCCACCGGGTGCAGCAGGCGCGCATCGGCGGAGAGTTTTTCGGCGGCGCGGGCGAGGATGAACAGCCATGCCAGGTCCTGGGCGATCACCGGTTTGAGACCGGGGCGGATCACCTTGACCACCACTTCTTCACCGGTTTTCAGTTGCGCGGCATGCACCTGCGCCACCGAAGCCGAGGCCAGCGGCTCGACATCGAAACGGCTGAACACGTCGCTGATTTTCTTGCCCAGCTGTTCTTCGATCAGCTTGACCGACACTTGCGAGTCGAACGGCGGCACGCGGTCCTGCAGCTTCATCAGCTCATCGGCGATGTCTTCTGGCAGCAGGTCGCGGCGTGTGGACAGGATCTGCCCGAACTTGATGAAAATCGGCCCCAGGTCCTGCAACGCCAGGCGCAGGCGCGCGCCACGGCTCAGATCGAGGGTCTTGCGCGGGAACCAGCGCCACGGCAAGGCGTAGCGCAGCGCCCGCAGAAACCAGGGCAACGGCAGGGCGAACAGCAGGTCATCGAGGCGGTAGCGGATCACGACGCGCTGGATGCGCAACAAACGGCGGACGGCAAGCAGCTTCATGCGTTATCGCTTGGGTCGAGGGATCGGGAAAGGCGCTCGAAACGCGCCTCGAGACGTTCCAGATCGAGCTTGATCTGGTCCAGTTCACTGAATCGGGCTTCGGCTTCGCGCTGACCGACAAGGGTGCGCGATTCTTCGGCCAGGTATTCGCCCAGGTTCTGGCCCAGGCTGGCAAAGCCTTGCTGGTACCAGCGGGCGCGACTGCGCAGGTGGCCGCCGACCAGTTGTGTGGCGACCGGGCCGAGCCAGCGCGAGAGCTCGTACTCCCAGTCCAGCTCGAGGTCCTGAAGGATCGCCGCCAGTTCCAGCAGCACGCCGCTGTCGCCGTCGAGTTCGACTTCCGGGCTGTGCAGGCTCGAGGTCTTGTCCTTGCTCATGGCCAGTTTCAACAGGCTCGAAGCCGGTGCACGCAAGGTGCAGTCAGCGCCGGTTTCCCACTGGGAGGCGAGCATCAGGCCTTCGTCGCTGGGCAGGATGAACAGGTGCAGCGCCGGGCTGCGGCAATCGACGGCTATCACTTTGCCGGTCAGATGTGCCAGCCGCGGCAGCGCCGTGCTGTCGAGGCGCAGCACCCGGTTCAGGCCGAGTTCAACGCTGGCGAGCAGGCCGGCGAGCAGCATCAGGGCTTGATGCCGCGGTGCAGGGCCACGATGCCTGCGGTCATGTTGTGATAGGTCACGCGGTCGAAACCGGCCTCGACCATCATCGACTTCAGGGTTTCCTGGTTCGGGTGCATGCGGATCGATTCGGCCAGGTAGCGATAGCTTTCCGAGTCGTTGGTGATCAGCTTGCCCATCAGCGGCATGAAGGCGAACGAGTAGGCGTCGTAGGCCTTGGACATCAGCGCGTTGGTCGGCTTGGAGAACTCCAGCACCAGCAAACGGCCACCCGGCTTGAGCACGCGCAGCATCGAGCGCAGGGCGTCTTCCTTGTGGGTCACGTTGCGCAGGCCGAAGGCGATGGTCACGCAGTCGAAATGGTTGTCCGGGAACGGCAGTTTTTCCGCATCGGCCTGGACGAATTCGACGTTGCCGGCCACACCCAGGTCCAGCAGGCGGTCACGGCCGACCTTGAGCATGGACTCGTTGATGTCGGCCAGTACGACCTGACCGGTCGGGCCTACCAGGTGCGAGAACTTCCTGGTCAGGTCGCCGGTGCCACCGGCAATGTCGAGCACGCGATTGCCGGCACGAACGCCCGACAGTTCGATCGCGAAACGCTTCCACAGACGGTGCATGCCGCCCGACAGAAGGTCGTTCATCAGGTCGTACTTGGCGGCTACCGAATGGAAAACCTCAGCGACTTTTTCCGCTTTCTGGCTTTCCGGAACGTTTTTGAAGCCGAAGTGAGTGGTGGGTTCGGCATCGCTGCCTTTGCGCTGATCAGTCATATCGCTGTCACCAAAAGAGAATGCGCGACATTCTAATCCCCAAGGCATGCTTTGTCTTGGCAAGGCTGAAGGTAAGATGGGCAACCATCGGGACGTTTTGACGCAGCAGAGGTCAAGATGCCCCGGGAAAGCATCCATAAAGCAGGAGTCATTCGATGGCCCGTATTAGTGTTGAACGTGCCCACGGCCTGGGTAAGGAAGCGGCTCGCGAGAAGGCCGACAAGCTGGCGCAGAAACTTTCCGATCAGTATGGCCTGGAGCCGCAGTGGTCCGGCGACACCTTGAACCTCAAGCGTTCGGGCGTGAAGGGTGCGGTGCATGTCAGTGAAGATTCGATCAAGGTCGATGTGGAACTGGGCCTGATGATGTCGGCCATGAGCGGCATGATCAAAGCGGAAATCGAAAAGGCGCTGGATAAAGCCCTGGTCTGATTTTCTGGTTGAAATGAGATCCCCTGTGGGAGCGGGCTTGCTCGCGAAGACGGTGTGTCAGTGAAATTTTTATCAACTGACCCACCGCCTTCGCGAGCAAGCCCGCTCCCACATTTGTTTTGTGGTGCGCCCGGCCTTTTATGTCAGTTGTTAGGGTGCCGTTTCTAATTTTTCTCCCTACTTTGTGCCAGAGCCCGACACTTATCCGGGCAGTTCCTCAAACCTTCTGCGCGTGAGGTGCACCATGGCCAAAGTTATTTTGAAGAAAAAAATCGACGCATCGACCAGCACGCTGGGCGACGTCAAATCCTATGCCCGCAAGATCTGGCTGGCAGGCCTGGGCGCCTACGCCAAGGTCGGCCAAGAGGGCAGCGAATACTTTCAAGAGCTGATCAAGGCTGGTCAGGTTGTTGAAAAGAAAGGCAAAAAGGTAGTCGCTGAGAAACTTGAAGCGGCCAATGCCGAGATCGATGAAGTCAAGAGTGAAGTCAGCACTTTCAAAGGCCGTGTCGAAGTTCAACTCGACAAGGTCGAGAAGGCGTTCGACACGCGTGTCGCAAGTGCCTTGAATCGTATCGGCATTCCGTCTAAACATGACGTTGAGACACTCTCTGCTAAGCTCGATGAGCTGACGGCATTGCTCGAACGTGTCGCGCGTAAATCTTAAGGAGAACGGGATGGCTGTTAAAAAGAAAACCGAAAAAGAAGGCAGCTCGTGGATCGGGAAGGTTGAAGATTACTCCCGAAAAATCTGGCTGGCTGGTTTAGGCGTGTACTCGAAGATCGACACTGACGGCAGCAAACTCTTCGATGCATTGGTTAAGGACGGCGAGAAAGCCGAGAAGCTCACCAAGAGCGCTGTTGGCAAGACAGTCGACGCCGCCAAGGACTCCGCTTCTTCGGCCAAATCGCGCATCAGCGGCGTGAAAGATCGTGCACTGGGCAAGTGGGATGAGCTCGAAGGTGCTTTCGACAAGCGTCTGAACAGCGCCATCTCGCGTCTGGGCGTACCGAGCCGCAACGAAGTCAAGGCACTGCACAGCAAGGTCGAGACCCTGACCAAGCAAATCGAAAAACTGACCGGTGCCAAGGTTGCGCCTGTTGCGGCGAAAACCGCGGCGGCCAAGCCTGCTGCCAAGACTGCCGCCGCCAAGCCAGCCGCGAAAACCGCCGCCAAGCCTCTGGCAAAAGCAGCGGCTAAACCTGCTGCCAAGCCTGCCGCAAAAACTGCAGCCGCCAAACCTGCAGCGGCCAAACCGGCTGCGGCGAAAGCTGTCGCCAAACCGGCTGCCAAGCCAGCAGCGGCCAAGCCTGCGGCTAAAACGGCTGCAGCAAAACCCGCCGCCGCCAAGCCGGCAGCCAAACCTGCTGCTGCGAAAAAGCCAGCAGTGAAGAAGCCGGCAGCTCCAAAAGCCGCCGCGCCAAAACCAGCAGTAGCAGCTGCCAAGCCGGCAACCCCGGCAACCCCGGCAGCCGCTCCGGTCAGCGCCTCGAACTCCGCGACCGCGCCAACCCCTGCTGTCACCCCGACTGCCGCGCCAGCTCCATCGACGCCAACCAGTCAGTCCTGATTTTCAGGACTCAAGAAAACGCCCGGCCTGCCAAGGTCGGGCGTTTTTGTTTGGGTATAGAAAAAAGATCGCAGCCTTCGGCAGCTCCTACATGGGATCGCGTTTACCTGTAGGAGCTGCCGAAGGCTGCGATCTTTTGATCTTAATGCTCTTCCAGGTACGCCATCGCCATCTGTTCGGTCGCAGCCTTCATCGCCGGCAGCAAGTGCGGCGCCACCAGCATCATGATCTGGTAAACCACCAGCCGTACCTCGCCTTCGCGATCGAGAATCCGCTGGTAATCCAGTGAAAACAGCAGGGTCATGGTGATCTGTTCCACCAGTTGCCCTAACGCCTGAGTGTCGCTGACCAATTGCCCTTGAGCCTTCAATCGTGCGAGCAACGAAGCCAGTGTGCGCTTGAGTGCATTGAGCAGATTGCGAATGCCCTTGGCCAGTTTCGGCAGGCGTCCGGCGAGGTTCGACAGGTCCTGGAACAGAAACCGGTAGTGGGACAGGCGCTCGACGATCAGATGCAGGAACAACCAGTAATCTTCGGGGCCCAATTCGACGTCGGACGGTGGGTCGAGCAGCGGTTGCAGTTCACATTGAAAGCGCTCGAATAGCCCGAGTATCAGCGGTTCCTTACCGTGAAAGTGGTAGTAGAGGTTGCCCGGGCTGATGCCCATTTCATTGGCAACTTCCATGGTGGAGACATTCGGTTCGCCCTTCTGATTGAACAACTGCAGGGCACATTCGAGGATCCGGTCGCGGGTTTTCATCCAGTCTTCTTAATGATCGGGTCTTGCCACGGCCGGCAGCGGCCGTGGCGCGTTGAACGTCAGCGCACGCGCACGTAAGTACCGGGTGCTGCCTCCATCGGTGGGTAGTTCTGGTTGCCGAGGGCCATGTGGGTTTCCTTCTGCGCGCCGGAGCGTTCCTGAATCCAGCCCAGCCATTGGGTCCACCAACTGCCGTCGACATGTTTGGCGTCGTAATACCAGGCGCGGGGGTCGCTGCTCAGTTTGCCGTTCTCGACGTAGTTGGCTTTCGGGTTGCTCGGCGGGTTGAGGATGCTCTGCACATGACCGCTGTTGGACAGCACGAAGCGTCGCTCGCCGCCAAGCAACAGCGTCGAGCGATACACAGCGTCCCACGGTGTGATGTGATCGTTGATGCCGGCGACGCTGAAGCTGTCGACGGTGACTTTCTGCAAATCGATCGGCGTGCCACACACTTCCAGCCCGCCCGGGTGTGTCAGCGGGTTGTGCTTGAAGAAGTCCAGCAGGTCGCCATGCAGGGCCGCCGGCAGGCGCGTGTTGTCGTTGTTCCAGTAGAGGATGTCGAACGCCGGTGGCTCCTTGCCCAGCAGGTAGTTATTGACGAAGTAGCTCCAGATCAAGTCGTTGGGGCGCATCCAGGCGAAGACCTTGGCCATGTCACGTCCGTCCAGCACACCTTTCTGATAGGAGCGGCGCTTGGCAGCCTCCAGCGTCTGCTCGTCGGCGAACAGCGTAGCGGGGCTGTCCAGCTGACTGTCGAGCAGGCTCACCAGATACGTCGCGCTGGACACCCTGCGCAGCTGCCGCTTGGCCTGCAAATGACCTTGCAGCGCGGCAATGGTCAGCCCGCCGGCGCAGGCGCCCATCAGGTTGACCTCGCGTGCGCCGGTGATCGCCCGGCAGACATTCATCGCTTCTTCCACGGCTTCGACGTAGGTCGAAAGCCCCCATTCGCGGTGACGCACATCCGGGTTGCGCCAGCTGATCATGAAGGTCTGCAGGCCGTTTTTCAGGGCGTACTGGACGAAACTGTTGTGCGGGCTCAGGTCGAAAATGTAGTACTTGTTGATTTGCGGCGGCACCACCAACAGGGGCTTGGAATACTGCTTTTCGCTCATCGGCTTGTACTGGATCAACTCCAGCAGCTCGTTGCGAAACACCACGGCTCCGGTGGTAGTGGCGACCGTCCTGCCGACCTCGAACGCTTGCTTGGTGACTTGCCGGGGCAGGCCGTCGTTATGCAGCAGATCGTCCACCAGATGGCTGATGCCCCGCACCAGGCTGTTACCGCCGGAATTGAACAGCTCCTTGACCGCCAGAGGGTTGAGCAGGGAGTTGGAGGGCGATACGGCGTCGTTGAGCAAGGTGAAGGCGAAGTGGGCGCGGGCGCGGTCGTCCGGGCTCATGTTGCTCTCGTCGATCCAGCTTTTGACCTGCTTCTGCCAGCTCAGGTAGGCCTGCAGGCTACGGCGATAAAACGGGTTGAGACTCCACGCCGGGTCGGCGAAGCGAGCGTCCTGCGGGTTGGTCGGGTGCAGGGTCTCGCCCAGCAGCACACGGCCAAGCTGACCGCCGAGTTTGAGGGCATGCCGGGCGCTGTGCAGTGGGTTGCGCAAGCCATGGGCGGCCACACTGCGCAGGGTCGACAGCAGATCCCGGCCGCGCAGGCCGGTAATCGCACTCTGTGCATTGATGAACGCGGCGGGAGTCGCCAAGGACTCCCTCGCTGGTTTCTCGCGCATGATTCAACACTCCTTCGTCTTCAGGCCAAAAACAAACACACTGAACCAGAACACCATAGACGCTGTAACGGGTTGTTGCGCGGCGTGGCGTCCTGCCGACCGCTGAGGCAGCGCTTTAACTGCCCAGTGGCGCCGGACGCGGATGCATCACCGCGCGCTGGCGCTCCTCCTCGAGGAATTTCATGATGATCGGGGCCACCGCTTCGGCCCGGGTAATCAGGAACAGATGTCCGTCATCGATGATGTGCAACTGGGCGTTGGGAATCCGCCAGGCCAGCAAGCGCATGTTGACCAACGGGATCAACGGGTCATCGTCGCCGGCCAGCACCAGGGTCGGCTGACGGATCTTGTGCAACCAGTGGATGCTGGTCCAGCCGAGGCCGGCGAACAGTTGCCAGTAGTAACCGAGCTTGCCCGCCGAGCGCACCTTGGCCGCATGGCTGGCGGCCAGCGTCGGGTCGCGACGGAACGCACCACCGTAGATCATCGGCGCAATGCGGATCACGTGGGACGGCTGGATGTAGCGTCGCGGGCTGGCCATCATCCACAACACTTTCGGTTTGCCCGGTACCATCACCGCACCCGCCGCCGTGGCGGCCAGCACGAGTTTCTTGCAGCGCTCCGGATAGTCATAAGCGAACTGCTGGGCCAGGGCGCCACCCCAGGACACGCCGATGACGTTGACCTGCCCGTAGTCGAGATAGTCGAGCATCCGCGCCGTGAGCTTGGCCAGCCCCGGAAAACGATACGGCCGGTTTGGCGTCGACGAACCGCCGACTCCGGGGACGTCGAAGGCAATGACTTCCAGGTCCGGGTCCAGCGCGGCAATGAACGGGAACACCAGCTCCAGGTTGGCGCCGATGCCGTTGAAAATCAGCAGGGGCGTCAAGTGAGGCTTGCCGGGGCGTACCGCCGTGCGGAGCGTCTGGCCATCCAGGTCGACGGTACGGAATATGAAGGGTTGCGGCATGCTTCAGGCCCTGTGGGTCGTTCTTTCGAATTCTTCCCGATCCCCTTGTGGGCGCGGGCTTTGTGGCGAGGGGGCTTGCCCCCGTTCGACTGCGAAGCAGTCGTCAATCAGTCACCGCGTTCTGATACCAGACCGCACTGATTGGTTTCAGGTGCGCTTCGCGCACCAACGGGGGCAAGCCCCCTCGCCACAAAAGCTCGCTCCCACAGTGTGGGGCGGGTGTGTCAGTTACCGCTCGTGTACATAAGTGCCCGGTGCGGCTTCGCCCGCCGGGTACGCCTTGTTGCCCAGTTTCAGCGGAGCTTTTTTCAGGTTGCCCGAGCGCTGTGCCTGCCAGGCCTGCCAATGCAGCCACCACGAATCGGCGTGCTTGGTCGACTCTTCCTGCCAGTCATCGGCATTGGCGGGCATTTCAGTGCTGGTCATGTAACGCGATTTCGGATTGCCCGGCGGGTTCAGGATGCTCTGGATATGCCCGCTGCTGGACAGCACGAATTCAACATTGCCGCCGAACAGTTGCGCCGACTTGTAGCAGGAGCGCCACGGGGTGATGTGGTCGCTGGTCCCGGCCAGGGAAAAGATATCGGCGGTGACCTGCTTCAGGTCGATCGGGGTGCCGCACACTTCCAGTGCATTCGGGCGAATCAATGGATTGCTTTTGAACATTTCAATCAGGTCGCCGTGGAACGCAGCCGGTAAGCGGGTGGTGTCGTTGTTCCAGAACAGGATGTCGAATACCGGTGGCTCGTTGCCCAGCAGGTAGTTGTTGACCCAGTAGTTCCAGATCAGGTCGTTGGGGCGCATCCAGGCAAAGACTTTCGCCATGTCGCGGCCTTCCAGCACGCCAGCCTGATAGGAGTGGCGCTTGGCGCTTTCGAGGGTTTGTTCATCGACGAACAGCGCCACATCGCTGTCCAGGGTGGTGTCGAGCACACTGACCAGCAGGGTGAGGGCGTTGACCTTGTTCTCGCCAATCGCTGCGTAATGGCCCAGCAGCGCGGTGCAGGTGATGCCGCCGGAGCAGGCACCGAGCATGTTCACGTCCTTGCTGCCGGTGATCGCGGTGACCACGTCGACCGCTTCCTTGAGCGCTTCGATGTAAGTCGACAGGCCCCACTCACGCTGCTCCTTGGTCGGATTGCGCCAGCTGACGATGAAGGTTTGCACGTTGCTGCGCAGGCAGAACCGCGCCAGGCTTTTCTCCGGGCTGAGGTCGAAAACGTAGAATTTGTTGATTTGCGGTGGCACCACCAGCAAAGGGCGCTCGTGCACCTGTTCGGTGGTGGGCTTGTACTGGATCAGCTCCAGCACGTCGTTGCGAAACACCACTGCACCTTCGGTCACGGCCAGTGTCTTGCCGACCTCGAATGCCCCCATGTTGACCTGGCTCGGCATGCCGCCGTTGTGTACCAGGTCCTTGGCCAGATGCGAGAGGCCGTCGAGCAGGCTTTTACCGCCGGTCTCGAAGAAACGCTTGACCGCCGCCGGGTTGGCCGCCGTGTTGGTCGGGGCCAAGGCCTCGGTCATGAGGTTGATCACGAAGTGCCCGCGGCTGACATCCTTGGCCGGCAGGTTGCTGTCATCGATCCAGTCGTGGAGTTCCTTGCGCCACGCCAGGTAGGTTTGCAAATAACGTTTGTAGAGCGGGTTCTGGCTCCAGGCCGGATCGGCGAAGCGACGGTCATCGCCATTCGGAAGAAGCTCGGATTTGCCTAGCAGTACGTTCTTGAGTTCAAGACCGAAATGAGCGACATGCTTGGCGCTGTGAATCGGTTGTTTGATGGCCTGCCTGAGCACCATGCGAGCAGAAGCCAGTAGATCTTTTCCACGCAATCCAACGACAGGATTCAGCCCCAAGGTGTTTTCGGAGGCTTGCTGCTTCAAGTCATCGTTATTCTTGTTACTCATCTACGACGCTCCAATGTCCTGAGACGAGTACCCGGGGCCTGCTGTGCAGTCACACAACCAATTCCAGGTACTGCTGCTCGGGTGACCGTTAATACTGCATCGCTGCTTTTGTTCGCAGTGAGCACTGCAGGGAACTTGCCAGTTCCATTGGTTACCCGAGTTTAATTTTTTTCGCAAGCAGGCCAATCGACGGCCCTGGAGCGGAGCATTCAAACAGATGAAATTAGAAAATGCCCTCTAAAGAGCAAGAGGCTCGAATTAGAGCATCAGCTTGACGACGGATTCGTTCGGGTCGCGGGTTTTTCCGGCCGCTTTGAGTTCGGCCAGATAATCTTCCCACAGTGCGTCATAACGTCGCGCCAGTTCGTAGAGGTATTCCCAGGTGAACAGGCCGCTGTCGTGACCGTCATCGAAGGTCAGTTTCAGTGCGTACTGACCGGCCGGTTCTACCTTGGTCAGGCCGACGTTGATCTTGCCAAATTGCAGGATGGGTTTGCCGTGGCCCTGGACCTCGGCGGAAGGAGAGTGCACGCGCAGGAACTCGGCGGGCAGGGTGTATTCCTCGCCGGACGCGTATTTCAGCGACAGGGTTTTCGAGGCTTTGTGCAGTTTGATGTCGGTGGGGAGTTGGGTCATGACAGTCATCCGTATGCGTGAAATGCCCTGTAGGAGCTGCCGGAGGCTGCGATCTTTTGATGTTGCTTTTCAGGATCAAGAGATCGCAGCCTTCGGCAGCTCCTACAGGTGTAGCGTTTCACAGGGGAACAGTTGACCTACAGGATATAACGGGACAGGTCTTCGTTCTGCGCCAATTCGCCCAGGTGGCTGTTGACGTAGTCGGCGTCGATCTGGATTACCTTGCCGTCATGGGTGCTGGCCAGGTCGCCGGCGCTGAACGACACCTCTTCGAGCAGGCGCTCGAGCAGGGTGTGCAGGCGACGGGCACCGATGTTTTCGGTTTTTTCGTTGACCTGCCAGGCGATCTCCGCGATGCGCTTGATGCCGCTCGGCTGGAACTCGATGCCCAGGCCTTCGGTTTTCAGCAGCGCGCAGTATTGCTCGGTGAGCGAGGCGTGCGGTTCGCTGAGGATGCGTTCGAAGTCTTCCGGGCTCAGAGCCTTGAGTTCGACACGGATCGGCAGACGGCCTTGCAGCTCGGGCACCAGATCGCTTGGCTTGCTCAGGTGGAACGCACCGGAAGCAATGAACAGGATGTGGTCGGTCTTGACCATGCCCAGCTTGGTGTTGACGGTGCAGCCTTCGATCAGCGGCAGCAAGTCGCGCTGCACGCCTTCGCGGGATACATCGACGCCACCGGAATTGCCACGCTTGGCGACCTTGTCGATTTCGTCGATGAACACGATGCCGTGCTGCTCGACGGCTTCCAGGGCCTTGGCCTTCAACTCTTCATCGTTGACCAGGCGGCTGGCTTCTTCGTCGCGCACCATCTTCAGCGCTTCTTTGACCTTGAGCTTGCGAGCTTTTTTCTTGCCCTTGCCCATGTTGGCAAACAGGCTTTGCAGTTGGTTGGTCATTTCTTCCATGCCCGGTGGCGCGGAGATGTCGACGCCGGCCATTTCGGCGACTTCGATTTCGATCTCCTTGTCGTCCAGCTGACCTTCGCGCAGGCGCTTGCGGAACAACTGGCGGGTGTTGGAATCGGCAGTCGGGGCATCATCGTTGCTGAAGCCCATGCGCGCCGGTGGCAGCAGGGCGTCGAGGATGCGCTCTTCGGCGGCGTCTTCGGCGCGGTGGCGAACCTTGACGATTTCCTGCTCGCGCAGCAGCTTGATCGCGGCATCGGCCAGGTCACGAATGATCGACTCGACGTCGCGGCCGACATAGCCGACTTCGGTGAACTTGGTCGCTTCGACCTTGATGAACGGCGCATTGGCCAGTTTCGCCAGGCGACGGGCGATCTCGGTTTTACCGACGCCGGTCGGGCCGATCATCAGGATGTTCTTTGGTGTGACTTCAACACGCAGCTCTTCAGGCAGCTGCATGCGGCGCCAGCGGTTGCGCAGGGCAATGGCGACGGCGCGCTTGGCATCGTCCTGGCCGATGATGTGGCGGTTGAGTTCGTGGACGATTTCACGGGGAGTCATGGACATAATATTCAGTGGACCTCAAGCAAGAATGAGCCGTGGTGCGGTGGCTGCACGGACTTACTCGGCGCAGTCCTGCTCCTCAATGGTCTGGGTGTGGTTGGTGAATACGCAGATGTCGCCGGCGATGCCGAGGGCGGTTTCGACGATTTCCCGGGCTGACAGGTCGGTCTTTTTCAGCAGCGCGCTGGCCGCGGCCTGGGCGTATGCGCCACCGGAACCCATGGCGATCAGGCCGTCTTCGGGTTCAACCACGTCACCGTTGCCGGTAATGATCAGGGAGGCGTCCTTGTTGGCGACCGCGAGCATGGCTTCAAGGCGGCTCAGGGAGCGGTCGGTGCGCCATTCTTTGGCGAGTTCGACAGCGGCGCGCACCAGGTGTCCCTGGTGTTTTTCAAGCTGGCCTTCGAAACGTTCGAAGAGGGTAAAGGCGTCGGCGGTGGCACCGGCAAAACCGGCAATGACCTGGCCGTGGTACAGGCGGCGAACTTTTTTCGCGTTGCCTTTCATCACGGTATTACCAAGGGAAACCTGGCCGTCGCCGCCCATGACGACTTTGCCGTGGCGGCGAACTGAAACGATGGTGGTCAAGGGAAGAGTCTCCACGCAGCGGGGCGAAAATGCCTTATGCCCATTCATATGGGGGTGCTGGAGTGGATTTCAACTGTAGGACGGGAGAGGGGACGAGTGGTGCGAGGCGCGTAGGAGCTGCCGAAGGCTGCGATCTTTTGACTTTGTTTTTTGCAAGATCAAAAGATCGCAGCCTGCGGCAGCTCCTACAGGGGGCGGTGACTTCCGGGCAGACAGGTAATCAGCGGCTCTGGCGTTGTTGTAACAACAGATTGCTGAAGCCGGCGCCGGCCAGTTGTTTCTGGGCGGTCGTCAGTTGTTCGCGGTTGCTGAACGGTCCGACCAGCACCCGATACCAGGTTTCGTCCTTCACCGTCCCGGATTCAACCGCCACAGCCTGGCCCAGCAGAATGATCTGCGCCCGAACCTTGTCCGCATCGGTCTCTTTGCGGAACGAGCCAGCCTGCAGGAAAAACTTCGTCACAGGCGCCGCCTTGACCGGTGGCGCTGGCGGCGGCGTGATCCCGGCCAATGCAGCCTGGGCGCGAGCCGTGTCGATCTTCGCCGCTTCGGCCGGGGTGACCGGCGTAGTCGGGATGGCCGGCACTTGCGGCGTCGGCAGGGTTTTTTCCGGCACGGCATCCGGCGGCACGATGACTTCCGATTCCGGCAGCAAGGTGTAGAAGTCGTACTTCGGCTTCACCGGTTGCGTCGGGCTCGGCGGGGTCTTGTTGGCCTCGGCGATCTTGCTGGCTTTCTGCTGTTGCTGTTGCTCGACCTTTTCACGCTTGACCGTGTCGCTGCCCTTGCCCGGTTCCAGCTTCATCAGGAACACGATGAACGCGCCGACCGTCAGGCCGATGGCCATCCACAGCCAGCCCGGGATCGGTTGCTTTGCAGGAGCTTGGTAACGGCTGGCGCCACGCTTGGGTGCAGGTTTTTTCTTGGCAGCCAACTTACATACGCTCCAGAGTTTCCAGGCCCAAGAGTTCCAGGCCTTGCTTGAGGGTGCGTCCGGTCAGCGCGGCGAGGCGCAGGCGGCTCTGCATTTGTGCCGGGGTGTCGGCGGCGAGGATCGGGCAGTTCTCGTAGAAGCTGGAGAACAGGCCGGCGACGTCGTACAGGTAAGTGCAGAGGATGTGCGGGGTGCCTTTTTCGGACACGTTGTTCAGGATCTCGCCAAACTGCGCGAGCTTCGCTGCCAGTTCGATTTCGTGCGTCGCTTCGAGGACGATCTGGCCGTCGACTTCGCTGAAGTCCTTGCCGAGTTTGCGGAACACACCGGCCACGCGGGTGTAGGCGTACAGCAGGTACGGCGCGGTGTTGCCTTCGAAGTTGAGCATCAGGTCGAAGTTGAAGCTGTAGTCGCTGGTGCGGTGCTTGGACAGGTCGGCGTATTTCACTGCGCCGATGCCCACCACCTTGGCGATGTTGCGCAACTCGGCCTCGGCCAGCTCCGGGTTCTTGTCCTTGACCAGGGTGTAGGCACGTTCCTGGGCTTCGGTCAGCAGGTCGATCAGCTTCACGGTGCCGCCATCACGGGTCTTGAACGGACGGCCGTCAGCGCCGTTCATGGTGCCGAAGCCCATGTGTTCCATTTCCATCGGATGGGTCACGAAACCGGCCTTGCGCGCCACGGCAAACACTTGCTGGAAGTGCAGGGCCTGACGCTGGTCGACGAAGTACAGCGCGCGATCGGCCTTGAGCTTGCCACTGCGGTAGCGCACGGCCGCCAGGTCGGTGGTGGCGTAGAGGTAACCGCCGTCCGCCTTGACGATGATCACCGGCAGCGGGTCGCCGTCGGCGTTCTTGAACTCGTCGAGGAACACGCACTGGGCGCCGTTGCTCTCGACCAGCATGCCAGCGGCCTTCAAATCGTTGACCACGTTGATCAGGTCGTCGTTGTAGGCGCTTTCGCCCATCACGTCGGCCATGGTCAGTTTGACGTTGAGCAGTTCGTAGATCTTCTGGCAGTGGGACAGCGAGATGTCCTTGAACTTGGTCCACAGTGCCAGGCAGTCGGCATCGCCGGCCTGCAGCTTGACCACCAGGCCACGTGCGCGGTCGGCGAACTCTTCGGATTCGTCGAAGCGCTGCTTGGCGGCGCGGTAGAAGTTCTCCAGGTCCGACAGCTCGTCGCTGGTGATCGGGTTTTCCTGCAGGTACGCCATCAGCATGCCGAACTGGGTGCCCCAGTCGCCGACGTGGTTCTGACGGATCACGGTGTCGCCGAGGAATTCGAGAACGCGGGCCACGCCGTCGCCGATGATGGTCGACCGCAGGTGGCCGACGTGCATCTCCTTGGCCAGGTTCGGTGCCGACAGGTCGACCACGGTGCGCTGTACCGGGCCGGCCTTGCGCACGCCGATGTGGTCATCGGCCAGGGCGGCGTCCAGGCGGGTCGCCAGGGCGTCGGTGTTCTGGAAGAAGTTCAGGAAGCCGGGACCTGCGATTTCGGTCTTGGAAACATTTTCGTCAGCCGGCAGCGCGGCGATGATTTTTTCCGCCAGATCGCGGGGCTTCATGCCCGCAGGCTTGGCCAGCATCATGGCGATGTTGCTGGCGAAGTCGCCGTTCTTCTTGTCGCGGGAGTTTTCCACCTGGATCGCCGGCGTCAGGCCTTCAGGCAACACACCTTCGTTGACGAGTTGGGTGATGGCTTGTTGGATCAGCTGGCGAATGGTGTCTTTCATGGTCTTCTCTTTCGACCGCAGGCGCGGCGGCGCATCATGCGCTGGTGGAAAAACTGGGCATTATCCGTTGCGAAGACGGGCTTGCCAACCTTAGCAGGCAGCTTGTGGATGTGTGGTGACAAAAGAAGCAAAGATCGCAGCCCAGGCGTTTCACAAAATCCCTGTAGGAGCTGCCGAAGGCTGCGATCTTTTGATCTCAATACAAATCGACAGGATCGACATCCAAAGACCAGCGCACCGCCCGCCCACTCGGCATCTGCTCCAGCACCAACAGCCAACTGGCCAACAACCGATGCAACGGCGCCCGCGCCGTAGCCTGCAACAACAACTGCGCACGATAACGCCCGGCCCGCCGCTCCATTGGCGCCGGCACCGGCCCCAACAGTTCGATCCCGGTCAAACCCTGTTCTGCCAGCAAGCGCTCGGCCTCGCTGCACGCCTCATCGAGAAAACCTTCGGCCTGGCCCGGTTTATGCGCTTCGGCCCGCAACAACGCCAAATGCGCAAACGGCGGCAAGCCAGCCGCGCGGCGTTCGCTCAGGGCCTGTTCGGCGAAGGCGAAATAGCCTTGTTCGGTCAGTTGCACCAGCAGCGGGTGGTCGGCCAGGTGCGTCTGGATAATCACTTTGCCCGGCTCTTCGGCCCGGCCTGCACGGCCGGCGACCTGGACGATCAATTGCGCCATGCGTTCGCTGGCGCGGAAGTCGCCGGAGAACAGGCCGCCGTCGGCGTCGAGGATCGACACCAGTGTTACTCGTGGGAAGTGGTGGCCTTTGGCGAGCATTTGCGTACCGATCAGGATGCACGGCTGGCCTTTCTGAATAGTCGCGAACAGCTGGTTCATCGCATCCTTGCGCGATGTGCTGTCGCGGTCGACCCGCAGCACCGGATAGTCCGGGAACAGAATCGCCAGGCGCTCCTCGGCCCGCTCGGTGCCTGCACCAACGGGGCGCAGATCGACCTTGTTGCACTTCGGGCACTGGCGCGGCACGCGTTCGACGTAGCCGCAATGGTGGCAGCGCAACTCGCCGTAACGCTGATGCACGGTCATTCGCGCATCGCAGCGCTGACACTCGGACATCCAGCCGCAATCGTGACACAGCAGGGTCGGGGCGAAGCCGCGGCGGTTGAGGAACACCAGTACCTGCTGCCCGGCAGCCAGGGTCTGACCAATGGCTTGCTGCATCGGCCCGGAAATGCCGCTGTCCAGCGGGCGGCTTTTCACGTCCAGGCGCAGGAAGCGCGGCTGCTTGGCCCCACCGGCGCGCTCATTCAGGCGCAGCAGTCCGTAGCGGCCGGTGTAGGCGTTGTGCAGGCTTTCCAGCGAAGGGGTGGCGGAGCCGAGGACGATCGGGATGTTTTCCTGTCGCGCCCGCACCAGCGCCAGATCGCGGGCGTGGTAGCGCAAACCTTCCTGCTGTTTATAGGAGCCGTCGTGCTCTTCGTCGATGATGATCAGGCCGGGGTTCTTCATCGGCGTGAACAGAGCCGAACGCGTGCCGATAATGATGTCAGCCTCACCGTCCCGGGCGGCCAGCCAGGCATCGAGGCGCTCGCGGTCATTGACCGCCGAGTGGATCAGCGCGATGCGGGCATTGAAGCGCTGTTCGAAGCGCGCCAGGGTCTGCGGGCCGAGGTTGATTTCCGGGATCAGCACCAGTGCCTGCTTGCCGGCCTCCAGAGTTTCGCGGATCAACTGCAGATAGACTTCGGTCTTGCCGCTGCCGGTGACGCCGGCCAGCAGGAACGCGTGGTAACTGTCGAAGCCGGCGCGAATGGCCTCATAGGCGGCGCGCTGCTCCGGGTTCAGCGGCAGTTCAGGTTGCGCCAGCCAGTGTTCGTGGCGTGCACCGGGGGCGTGGCGACGGATCTCGACCTGCACCAGTTCCTTGGCCAGCAGCAAGTCCAGGCTGTCCTTGCTCAGCATCAGCTTGCTCAGCAACTGATGGGCGACGCCGTGGGGATGCTGGGCCAGCGTGGCCAGGGCTTCGCGCTGGCGCGGGGCGCGGGCGATGCGCGGATCATCGAGGCTGGCGCCTGGCGCGGCAGACCAGAAGCGTTCCTGGCGCGCTTCGGCCAGCTCACCCTGGCGCAGCAGCACCGGCAACGCCCAGCTCAAGGTGTCGCCGAGGCTGTGTTGATAGTACTGAGAGGTCCACAGGCACAGCTTGAACAGCGCGGGCGGCAGCGGTGGCGTAGCGTCGAGCAGGGCCAGGGCCGGCTTGAGTTTCTCGGCCGGTACTTCGCTGGTGTCGGTGATTTCCACCAGGATTCCGATCATCTCGCGCCGGCCGAACGGTACCCGCAGGCGCATGCCGGGGTGCAGTTGGGCACGCAGGACACCGGCCGGAGCGCGGTAGTCGAACAGGCGGCGCAGCGGCGAAGGCAGGGCGAGGCGCAGAATGGCGTCGGGCACGCGGGGGGATCTCGATAAACAGGCAATATGGGGTTTGGCACATAACTTGTGGGAGCGGGCTTGCTCGCGAATGCAGTGTGCCAGTCGGCATTCAAGTCGTCTGACACACCGCTTTCGCGAGCAAGCCCGCTCCCACAGGGGATCGCGTATTGGGCCGGGAGCCTAGCAGACGACTGGTTTGAGCGACAGCTTGCGTGAACGGGATTGTCTGGTAGAATCCGCGGCCTAATTACGTGCGGTATTCAACAATAGTGTTGGGTGGCGGCACGCTAGCCCGAGGAAAACACCATGAAAGCTGATATCCATCCAGAATACCCGGCAGTTGCTGTTACCTGCAGCTGCGGCAACAAGTTCGAAACCCGTTCGACCTTCGGCAAAGCCCTGGCGATCGACGTTTGCAACGAATGCCACCCGTTCTACACCGGTAAGCAAAAGACTCTGGACACCGGTGGTCGCGTACAGAAGTTCGCCGACCGTTTCGGTGCTTTCGGCGCGAAAAAGGCCTAAGGCCGATCAACTTGGGAAGCCGCTGCGGTTTTTCCATGCTGATGAAAAAGGCGTCCCTCGCGGGCGCCTTTTTTGTGTCCGCGATTTGGCTGTCTGGCGCGCAGGCCTTTTGTCCGACGCCAGGCGGCCTGACGCCCGTCGCGGTGCAGCGGGTAGTGGATGGCGACACCCTGCGCCTGAGCGATGGCCGCAATGTGCGCATGATCGGCTTGAATACGCCGGAGCTGGGCAAGCAAGGCCGTTCCGACGAGCCCTTCGCCGTGGCCGCGCGCAAACGCCTTGAGGCATTGGTGGCGGCCAGTGACGGGCGGGTCGGGTTGGTGCCTGGCAAAGAAAGCAAGGACCATTACGGCCGCACGCTGGCCCATGTCTACGGTGCAGATGGCGCCAACCTCGAAGCGCAAATGCTCGCCGAGGGCCTGGGTTTCCAGGTGGCCGTGGCGCCGAATGTCGATCTGGTTGCCTGTCAACAAGCCGCAGAGCGCAATGCTCGACAGGCCGGGCTCGGTGTGTGGCGCCAGTCGCCTGTACTGAAAGCGGAACAGATCAGCTCTTCCGGTTTTGCCGTGCTCAGCGGTCGCGTGAGCAAGGTGCAGCGCAATCGAGGTGGGGTTTGGATCGAGTTGCAGGACTCGGTTGTATTGCGCGTTGCACCCAATCTGCTGGCGCGTTTCGATGTGAACTCGCTGGAAAGCCTCAAGGGCAAGCAGATCGAGGCGCGTGGCTGGGTGCTGGATCGTTCGCGACGTGGCGGACTGAAAGAGGGGCAGGCGCGCTGGATGTTGCCCTTGTCCGACCCGGCGATGCTTCAAGCGGTGCAGTGATAAAAAATTGTAGACATTTTTTCTGTCGATTGTGAACAGTCCAGCCCTTGTGAGCCGTGGCTCTTGGCCCAAAGTCGTAGGGGCGGGCGCTTGACAGGGGTGACCAGTCAGTCTTGTGGGGACTTTGCGAGGCGCGTATCCTCGCTGACCAGTCTGTCCAACAGTAAAAAGCGGAATGCCAAAATGTCTGATCTGAAAACTGCCGCTCTCGAATATCACGCCAATCCTCGTCCAGGGAAGCTGAGTGTCGAGCTCACCAAGGCCACTGCTACCGCTCGCGACCTGTCGCTGGCCTACAGCCCGGGCGTAGCCGAGCCAGTACGCGAGATCGCCCGCGATCCCGAGCTGGCCTACAAGTACACCGGCAAAGGCAACCTGGTTGCAGTCATTTCCGATGGCACCGCGATTCTCGGCCTGGGTAACCTCGGCCCATTGGCTTCCAAGCCAGTGATGGAAGGTAAAGGCGTACTGTTCAAGCGCTTCGCCGGCATCGACGTTTTCGACATCGAAGTCGACTCCGAAAGCCCGCAGGCCTTCATCGACACCGTCAAGCGCATCTCCATCACCTTCGGTGGCATCAACCTGGAAGACATCAAGGCACCCGAGTGCTTTGAAATCGAACGCGCTCTGATCGAGCAGTGCGATATTCCGGTATTCCACGATGACCAGCACGGCACCGCTATCGTGACCGCGGCCGGCATGATCAACGCCCTGGAAATCGCTGGCAAAACCCTGTCGGAAGCCAAGATCGTCTGCCTGGGTGCCGGCGCCGCCGCCATCTCCTGCATGAAGTTGCTGGTGAGCATGGGCGCCAACATCGAAAACATCTACATGGTCGACCGTACCGGCGTGATCCACTCCGGCCGTGACGACCTGAACCAGTACAAGGCTGTGTTCGCTCACGCGACCGACAAGCGCACCCTGGCTGACGCCCTGCAAGGCGCTGACGTGTTCGTAGGCCTGTCCGGCCCGAACCTGCTGAGCCCTGAAGGCCTGCTGTCCATGGCGGCCAACCCGATCGTGTTCGCGTGCTCCAACCCTGATCCGGAAATCTCTCCGGAGCTGGCACACGCCACCCGTAGCGACGTGATCATGGCCACCGGTCGTTCCGACTACCCGAACCAGGTCAACAACGTACTGGGCTTCCCGTTCATCTTCCGTGGTGCCCTGGACGTTCGCGCCAAGCGCATCAACGAAGAGATGAAAGTAGCCGCGGCCAACGCCCTGCGTGAACTGGCCAAGCTGCCAGTGCCTCAGGAAGTGTGCGACGCCTACGGCGGCATCAAGCTGGAATTCGGCCGTGAGTACATCATTCCGAAGCCAATGGATGCCCGTCTGATCACCCTGATCTCCGATGCCGTGGCCAAAGCCGCCATCGAGACCGGCGTGGCGACCCTGCCGTATCCGAAGAACTACCCGCTGAAAAGCGTGGATGATGTGTTCAACGGCTAAGTAGTCGCTCCATAAAAAACCCGGCCACTGGCCGGGTTTTTTTATGGGACAGAAGATCGCAGGTTGCAGACCTCTGTAGGAGCTGCCGAAGGCTGCGATCTCTTGATCTTGCCCTGAAAAAAAGCCCCGCTCTTCTTTCGAAGGCGGGGCTTTTCAATATTGCTGTAATCAGAACAAATCGATCGGCGCTGCTTCATCCGCTGGCAATGGGCTGCCCGGCGCATTGCCATTGCCGAGCTCGTTGGCCGACGGTGGCGTATCTTCGGCCTTGAACAGCTCGAAGTAGGCGCCTGGCGTGCCCGGGCTGGCCGCACGGCCACTGACCGGATCGACTCGCAGGCTGAGGAGGCCTTCCGGCTCCGGCTGCGTATGCGGCGGCTTGCCTTTGAGTGCAGCGCCCATGTAGTTCATCCAGATCGGCAGCGCGACGGTGCCGCCGAATTCCTTGCGGCCCAGGCTTTCCGGCTGGTCGAAGCCGGTCCATACGGTGGTCACGTAATCGGCGTTGTAGCCGGAGAACCAGGCGTCCTTGGATTCGTTGGTCGTACCGGTCTTGCCGGCAATGTCAGGGCGGCCCAGGGCCAGCGCGCGGCGACCGGTACCGAGCTTGATCACGTCCTCAAGCATGCTGTTGAGGATGTACGTGGTGCGCCCGTCAACGATGCGTTCGGCTACGGCGGGTGCCTGTGGTGTCGACGCAGCAGCACCAGGGACTTCGCCCGGCGTTGCATTGACCGTGAAGGCTTGAGGCGCGGGTGCGGCAATGCCATCGCTGGCAGCGCCGCCCTGAGGCACGCTCGGCGGATTGGCGACGAACAGCGTGTCGCCGTTGCGGCTTTCAATCCTGTCGATGATGTACGGGGTGATCTTGTAGCCGCCGTTGGCGAAGGTGCTCCAGCCGGTGGCGATCTCCATTGGCGTCAGGGTCGCGGTGCCCAGCGCCAGGGACAGGTTGGGTGGCAGGTCCTGTTTGTTGAAGCCGAAGCGAGCGATGTAGTCGATGGTCTTGCCAACACCCATCGCCTGCAGCAAACGGATCGACACCAGGTTGCGCGACTTATAGAGCGCTTCACGCAGGCGGATCGGGCCGAGGAACGTGTTGGTGTCGTTTTTCGGCCGCCAGACCTTGTCCAGGTACTCGTCGACGAACACAATCGGGGCGTCGTTCACCAGGCTGGAGGCGGTGTAGCCGTTATCCAGTGCGGCGGCGTAGACGAACGGTTTGAAGCTCGAACCCGGCTGGCGTTTGGCCTGCAGTGCGCGGTTGTAGTTGCTCTGTTCAAAGGCGAAGCCACCAACCAGGGCGCGAATGGCACCGTTCTGTGGGTCCAGGGACACCAGCGCGCCCTGGGCCAGCGGGATCTGGCTGAACTTCAGCGAGTTGTCCGGCTGACGCTGCACGCGAATCAGGTCACCGACCTGGGCCACGTCCGAAGGCTGCTTCGGGTTGGCGCCCATGCTGTTGGTGTTCAGGAATGGACGGGCCCACTTCATGGTGTCCCAGTTGACGTGTTCCTGGCCGGTGCGGGTCAGCACCTGCAGGCCGCTCTTGTCGACCTGGGTCACGATGGCCGGTTCCAGGCCGCTGATGGTGCGTTGCTTGGTCAGTTCGGTTACCCAGGCTTCACGCGTCTTGCCCGGAAGCCGCGACTCGGGGCCGCGATAGCCGTGGCGCTGATCGTAGGTCATCAGGCCTTCGTGAACTGCGGTGTTGGCCAGTTCCTGGAGGTCGCTCGGCACCGTGGTGGTGACGCGGAAACCTTCGGTATACGCGTCGCTGCCATAACGCCCGACCATTTCGGCGCGGGCCATTTCGGCGATGTAGGGAGCGTTCACTTCCGGAGTCGGTACGTGATAGCTGGCGTTCAGCGGCTCGTTGATCGCGGCGGTGTAGTCGGCCTCGCTGATTTTGCCGAGCTTGTACATGCGCCCCAGGATCCAGTCGCGACGCTCCTTGCTGCGCGCGGGGTTGGCCAGCGGGTTGAAGCGCGACGGCGCCTTGGGCAGGCCGGCAATCATTGCCATCTGCGCCAGGCTGACATCGCGGATCGATTTGCCGTAATAGACCTGCGCCGCCGCTTCGATGCCGTAGGCACGGTTACCCAGATAGATCTTGTTGACGTACAGCTCGAGGATTTCGTCCTTGGTCAGCTGACGTTCGATCTGCAGGGCCAGCAGGATCTCGGTGGTCTTGCGCGAAAAGCTGCGTTCGCTGGTCAGGAAGAAGTTCTTCGCCACCTGCATGGTGATCGTGCTGCCACCGGACTGGATGTGTCCGCTTTTGACCAGTTGGGTCGCGGCACGCATCAGGCTGCTGGGATCGACGCCGTAGTGGTTGGCGAAATTGTCGTCTTCAGCACTTAGTAACGCATTAATGAAATTGGGGGGAATGTCGGCGAAACGGATCGGTGTACGGCGCATTTCGCCGAATTCTGCGATCAACTTGTTATCGCTGCTGTAGACCCGCAAAGGAATCTGCAACTGGATGCTTCTCAGCGCCTCCACGGACGGCAGCCCGGGACTAAGGTAGAGGTACGCCCCGCTCAGACCCAGAAGGAGTCCGCAGAAAACCGCGACGATGGACCAACCGAAAAATTTCAGCAGACGAATCAAGGCTTTTGGATATCCAGGGCAAAAATGAATTGGGCAACAGGGTTCAGGCTAAATGAGAACGACCCGCGCTTGAGCAAATGCGGAAAAAAACGCTGGGCATTATAAGCATTTTTCTGATCGGGAGCGCGGTTGGCGCTGCTGTCAAGACGGGCGGATTGAACGCAATGGACATTGCAGAGTCCGTAACTCACGGAAAGTCATAGGGAATTGGTAGTGCCAGGACTCTTCAACAAAAAATCCAGTACGCTCCTGGGAATCGATATCAGCTCTACCTCGGTAAAGCTTCTGGAATTGAGCCGCCAGGGCGAACGCTACCGGGTCGAGGCTTATGCGGTCGAGCCGTTGCCGGTCGGCGCGGTGATCGAAAAGAACATTGCTGACCTCGAAGGCGTGGGGCTGGCCCTTTCGCGCGCGCTGACCAGGGCCAGAACCGGCCTCAAGGGCGTGGTCGTGGCTGTGGCAGGCTCGGCAGTGATCACCAAGATCATCGAAATGGATGCCGCTCTTTCCGAAGACGAGTTGGAAAGCCAGCTGAAGATCGAGGCGGATCAATACATCCCTTATCCCCTGGATGAAGTCGCGATCGACTTTGAAGTCCAGGGTTCCTCCGCGCGCAACCCGGAGCGCGTCAACGTGCTGCTCGCGGCTTGCCGCAAGGAAAACCTCGAGGTCCGCGAGGCCGCCCTGGCCCTGGCCGGGCTGACTGCCCGCGTAGTCGATGTCGAGGCCTATGCACTGGAGCGCTCATTCGGGTTGCTGGCCGGTCGGCTAGCGGTCTCCGAGAAACCGTTGACGGTCGCAGTAGTGGATATCGGCGCCACCATGACCACACTGAGCGTGCTGCACGACGGGCGAATTATCTACACCCGCGAGCAACTGTTCGGCGGTCGGCAGTTGACCGGGGAAATCCAGCGTCGCTATGGCCTGACGCTGGAGCAGGCGAGTCTGGCGCAAAGGAAGGGCGGCCTGCCGGATGACTATGCCGGTGAGGTCTTGCAGCCCTTTCAACAGGCACTGGTGCAGCAGGTGTCGCGCTCGTTGCAATTCTTCTTTGCCGCCGGCCAGTACAGCGCCGTCGACCATATCCTGCTGGCCGGCGGTACCGCGTCGGTCCCGGGGCTGGACTGTTTGGTCGAGCGGCAATTGGGTACGCCGACCCTGATCGCGAACCCTTTTTCCGCAATGACGCTGGGCAGCAAGGTCAACGGTGCTGCCCTGGCGAGTCATGCCCCGGCGTTGATGATCGCCTGTGGTCTGGCCCTCAGGAGCTTCGACTGATGGCGCGGATCAACCTTTTACCCTGGCGCGAGGAGCGGCGTGAAGTTCGCCGCAAACGTTTCCTGCTGGTCCTGGTGGTTGCTATGGCGGGCACTATGGGCGCAGTGCTGGTTGCCAACCAGGCCATCAGTCGTGCCATCGACCGGCAAATCGCCCGTAACGATTACATCGGCAGGCAAATCGCCGTGGTCGATGAGCGGATCACACAGATCAATGATCTCAAGGAGCGCCGCCAGCAACTGGTCGAGCGCATGCGCATCATCCAGGGCCTGCAAGACAACCGCCAAATCAGCGGGCGAATATTTGACCAGTTGGCGCGAGCACTGCCTGACGGCGTGTATTTCACCGACGTGAGAATGGCCGCAAAGACCTTGTCCATCACCGGTGCCGCGCAATCCAATAGCCGTGTTTCAGACTTGATGCGCAACCTCGAAGCATCAGACTGGTTCGATGCGCCGAGCCTGACTGAAGTCAAGGCCGCGGCTGCCGGTCAGGTGGCGCAGGCCAACATCTTCCAGTTGACCGTTCGCCAGACTCAACCCGCAGCACCGGAGGGCGGCAAATGAGGCTGTCCGAATGGTTCGAAGGGTTGCGCAAGATCGACTTCAACGATCTGGACACCGGAAACATGGGGGCCTGGCCACCGGCGATCAAGTGTCTGGTGGCCGGTTTGCTCATGCTTGTGGTGCTGACCTTGGGTTACAACTTTTCCACTCGCGACCTCGAGAGCCAGCTCGATCTGAAGCGTGAGGAAGAGTCGGCGCTCAAGGAACAGTTCGCCGGCAAAGCCCGCATGGCGGCGAATCTCGATCTCTACACCCAGCAGTTGAAAGAGATGGAGAACGCTTTCGGCGTGCTGTTGCGGCAACTGCCCGGCGACACCGAAGTGCCCGGCTTGCTGGAAGACATCACGCGTACAGGTCTGGGTAGTGGCCTGGAGTTCGAGGAGATCAAGCTGCTGCCGGAAGTCGCCCAGCCGTTCTACATCGAGTTGCCGATCCAGATCACGGTCACCGGCGGTTACCACGACCTGGCGACCTTCGTCAGTGGTGTGGCCGGGTTGCCGCGAATCGTCACCTTGCACGATTTCGACCTTGCCCCCGTCAGTCCCCAGGGTGCTCCGAAACTGCGCTTGAGTATCCTCGCCAAGACCTACCGCTACAGCGAAACGGGGCGACATCAATGACCCCGGCGCGTTGTTTTTCGATGGTGCTGTTGCTGTCTGTTCTGTCCGGCTGTGGCGCTGGCGATGACTACAGCGATCTGGACGCCTACCTGAGCGAAATACGCCTGCGCGGCCCGGGCAGTATTGAACCAACGCCGGTATTCCGGTCTTACCCGACATTCATCTACGACGCAGCGAACCTGCGCAGTCCGTTTTCACCACAGCTCAGCACTGATCTGGCGGCCCATCGGCGGGGTTCGCGCAACGTCAAACCCGACCCTGACCGGGTCAGGCAATACCTCGAAGGTTTCAACATCGAGCAGTTTGAAATGGTCGGCACCCTTTCCAATGCAAAGGGCTCTTTTGCCCTGTTGCGCGGGGCGGGTGGCGTGCACCGCCTGAAGGTCGGTGATTACCTGGGGCGTAACGACGGACGAATCGTTGCGATCAGTGGTTCGCAAGTCGATGTGGTTGAAATTGTCCCTGATGGTCAGGGTGCGTGGCTGGAGCGTCCCCGGACCATCCCTTTGAAAGAGCACTCATAGTGGAACCCGCATAATGAACAGGATTTTCTCCGCCTTCGGCCTTTCGCTATGGATAGCGATGTTGTCGCCGATGGTACAAGCGGCCAATCTCAAGGCGCTGGATGTCGCTGCGCTGCCGGGAGACCGGGTCGAGTTGAAGTTGTCGTTCGATGCACCGCCCCCGTTGCCTCAGGGCTACATGACGGAGTCGCCGGCCCGGATTGCGCTGGATTTGCCGGGTGTCACCAGTCAACTGGCCAGCAAGACGCGCGATCTCGGCAGTGGAAATGCCCGTAGTGCAACGGTGGTGGAGGCCGGGGACCGTACGCGATTGATCATCAACCTGGCTCAGTCGGCCCCGTACGACTCGCGAATTGAAGGCAACAATTTGCTGGTGGTAGTCGGGCAGGGTGTCAAACCGTCGACACTCAGGTCGGCGGCCCCGGCAATGCCGGTACGCGCCGCTGCGACGCCGGGCAAGGCCATTCGGGGTGTGGATTTTCAGCGAGGCACGCAGGGCGAGGGCAACGTGGTGATCGACTTGTCGGATCCATCGATTGCTCCCGACATACAGCAGCGCGAGGGCAAGATTATTGTCGGGTTTGCCAAAACCCGATTGCCCGAGCCGCTGCGCGTGCGTCTGGATGTGAAGGATTTCGCCACGCCTGTGCAGTTCGTCAATGCCAGCGCAAGCGGCGATCGAGCAATCATCAGCATCGAGCCCGGTGGTGCGTTCGACTACTCGACCTATCAGACCGACAGCAAGCTCACGGTCAGCGTTCGCCCGGCGACGGTCGACGACCTGCAAAAGCGCAATGCCGGGCTACAGGCTTACAGCGGCGAGAAGCTTTCGCTGAATTTCCAGGACATCGATGTGCGTTCGGTGCTGCAATTGATCGCCGATTTCACCAACCTCAATCTGGTGGCCAGCGACACGGTGCAGGGTGGCATCACGTTGCGCCTGCAGAACGTGCCGTGGGATCAGGCGCTGGATCTGGTGCTGAAAACCAAGGGGCTGGACAAGCGCAAGGTCGGCAATGTCCTGCTTGTTGCGCCGGCCGATGAAATTGCTGCCCGTGAGCGTCAGGAACTGGAATCACAAAAGCAGATTGCCGATCTGGCGCCGTTGCGCCGGGAGCTGTTGCAGGTGAATTACGCCAAGGCGGCGGACATCGCCAAGCTCTTCCAGTCGGTGACCAGTGCCGAAGCGAAACCCGACGAACGGGGGTCGATCACTGTCGACGAGCGCACCAACAACATCATTGCCTACCAGACCCAGGAGCGGCTTGATGAGCTGCGCAGGATCGTCACGCAGCTGGATATCCCTGTGCGTCAGGTCATGATCGAGGCGCGGATTGTCGAAGCCAACGTCGACTATGACAAAAGCCTCGGGGTGCGCTGGGGCGGATCGATACAGAACAGGGGCAACTGGAACACCTCCGGTGTGAGCAATGGACTCAACGGGTCATCGACCATCGGCACGCCCGGCAGTACCAGCACCAACTCACCGTTCGTCGACATGGGCGTCGCCAACAACACCTCGGGAATCGGCATCGCGTTCATCACCGATAACGTCTTGCTGGACCTGGAGCTGACAGCCATGGAGAAAACCGGCAACGGCGAAATCGTCTCGCAACCCAAGGTGGTCACGTCCGACAAGGAAACCGCCAAGATCCTCAAGGGCACCGAGATTCCCTATCAGGAGGCCAGTTCCAGTGGCGCGACTTCGGTGTCGTTCAAGGAGGCTTCGCTGTCGTTGGAGGTGACGCCGCAGATCACGCCCGACAACCGGATCATCATGGAAGTGAAGGTGACCAAGGACGAGCCGGACTACCTGAACAAGGTCCAGGATGTACCACCCATCAAGAAAAACGAAGTCAACGCCAAGGTCCTGGTCAACGATGGCGAGACCATCGTCATTGGCGGTGTTTTCTCAAATACTCAGAGCAAGGTCGTAGATAAGGTGCCATTTCTTGGCGATGTGCCGTATCTTGGCCGCCTTTTCCGGCGTGATGTGGTTTCGGAGAAAAAATCCGAGCTGTTGGTATTCCTCACTCCGCGTATCATGAATAATCAGGCGATTGCTGTGAGTCATTGATTCTGTGCGAAATTTGATTCTTGTAGGACCGATGGGTGCTGGAAAAAGCACCATCGGCCGGTTGCTGGCCAAAGAGCTGCGCCTGCCATTCAAAGATTCCGATAAGGAAATTGAATTGCGCACGGGCGCCAATATCCCTTGGATCTTCGATAAAGAAGGCGAACCGGGCTTTCGTGATCGCGAGCAGGCAATGATTGCCGAGCTGTGCGACTACGACGGTGTGGTGCTGGCGACAGGTGGGGGCGCGGTCATGCGCGAAGCCAATCGTCGGGCACTGCATGCCGGTGGGCGGGTGGTTTATCTGCATGCCTCGGTCGAGCAGCAGGTCGGCCGCACGGCCCGTGACCGCAATCGGCCATTGTTGCGTACCGCCGATCCGGCCAAGACCCTTCGGGACCTGTTGGCGATCCGCGATCCGCTTTACCGGGAAATTGCCGACCTGGTGGTCGAAACCGATGAGCGACCACCGCGAATGGTCGTACTCGACATTCTAGAGCGCCTGCAGCAGTTGCCACCCCGTTAAAGCGCCGCGCGAAATGCGCTATCCTCGGCGTCTCGCCATGACCGCTCAAGGTTGTGGCGGATGGCTACCGAACGGCGTCACACCAGCAGATGCCGTGGATATTCGTTAACTCAAGGCAGGACGCCTGATTCATCTTCACTGTGGGGACACATGCAGACACTCAAGGTCGATCTAGGCGAGCGCAGCTACCCGATTCATATTGGCGAAGGTTTGTTGGATCAGCCTGAGCTGCTGGCCCCGCACATTCGCGGGCGGCAAGTGGCGATCATCTCCAACGAGACTGTTGCACCGCTCTATCTCGAGCGTCTGACCCGCAGCCTGGCGCAGTTCTCGGTGATTTCCGTGGTGCTGCCCGACGGTGAAGCCTTCAAGACCTGGGAAACCCTGCAACTGATTTTCGACGGTCTGCTGACCGCGCGGCATGATCGCCGTACAACGGTGATCGCCCTCGGTGGCGGTGTGATCGGTGACATGGCCGGCTTTGCCGCCGCCTGCTACCAGCGCGGCGTCGATTTCATCCAGGTCCCGACCACGCTGCTGTCGCAGGTCGACTCCTCGGTGGGCGGCAAGACCGGGATCAACCATCCGCTGGGCAAGAACATGGTCGGCGCCTTCTATCAGCCGAACGTGGTGCTGATCGATACCGCCAGCCTCAATACCCTGCCGGCGCGCGAACTGTCCGCCGGTCTGGCGGAAGTCATCAAGTACGGGCTGATCTGTGATGAGCCGTTCCTGACCTGGCTCGAAGACAACGTCGACCGTCTGCGCAACCTGGACCAGCAAGCCCTGACCTATGCCATCGAGCGCTCCTGCGCGGCCAAGGCCGCGGTGGTCGGTGCCGATGAGAAAGAGACGGGCGTTCGTGCCACGTTGAACCTGGGCCACACGTTTGGCCACGCCATCGAAACCCACATGGGCTATGGTGTCTGGCTACATGGAGAAGCGGTGGCTGCTGGCACTGTAATGGCGCTGGAAATGTCCGCGCGACTGGGCTGGATCAGCGAGCAGGAGCGTGATCGCGGCATTCGTCTGTTCCAGCGAGCAGGGCTGCCGGTCATTCCGCCAGAAGAGATGACAGAAGCCGATTTCCTCGAACATATGTCCATTGATAAAAAAGTGATCGACGGTCGTTTGCGCCTGGTGCTGCTGCGCCACATGGGTGAAGCGGTGGTGACCGACGATTATCCGAAAGAGGTTCTACAGGCCACGCTGGGGGCAGACTACCGCGCCCTGGCTCAGCTTAAAGGTTAATAAGAACACGATGACTAGTTTGCATGCCGACGAGGCTTTCCTCGGCCATTACCAGTTGAGTCACGACCCTTTCGCTCCACGGGTGCCTGGCTTCAAATTTTTCCCGGCCCAGCGCAAACCCGTGCTGGGACAGTTGCATCACCTGGCCCGCTACAGTCAGTTGCTGCTGGTGGTCACTGGCCCCGAGGGCAGCGGCAAGACCCTGTTGCGTCAGGCCCTGGTCGCCAGCACCAACAAGCAGTCGGTACAAAGCGTGGTGGTGTCCGCCCGTGGCGCCGGCGATGCGGCCGGTGTGCTGCGTCAGGTGGCCCAGGCGCTGAATGTCGCCCAGGCGGATGCCGACGCTATCCTGGCCCAGGTGGTGCAGCTTGCGCTCACCGGCCAGGAAGTCTATTTGCTGGTCGATGACGCCGAACAGCTCGATGAGTCCGGCCTTGAGGTTCTGATGGTCCTGGGGGCCGGTGCGCCTGAAGGTCGCCCGCATGTGTTCCTGTTCGGTGAAACCTCGCTGATCGCTCAGCTTGAGGCTTTGCATCTCGAGGAGGAGCGATTCCACGTCATCGAACTGCAGCCCTATACCGAGGACGAAACCCGCGAGTATCTGGAGCAGCGGCTCGAGGGCGCTGGCCGCGGCATCGAACTTTTCACCGCGAATCAGATCTCTGATATTCACGAAAGCTCCGAAGGCTGGCCTGGCAGCATCAATCAGGTCGCTCGCGATGCAATGATCGAAGCCATGATCGCCAGCCGCTCTGCGGTCAAGCGTCCAAAAATGGGGTTCAATATGCCGAAGAAACACGTATTGGCGATTTCCGCCGTTGTCGTGGTTGCGGTAGCTGCCGCCTGGATGATGCCGGGTCGCAACAAGGCACCGACCACCGGTGCGCCGGCCAATGAACAGGCGCAACTGCCGCTTGGCCAGGGCCAGCCAACCGCAAATGGCGGTGCTCCGGCCGTCGAATTCGCCGGCAACACGCAGCCGATGCCATTGCCGTTGGTCGGTAACTCGCAACCGGTCATGCGCGCCCCGCTGGCTGAGGCTGCAGGCGGCATCACCGAAGGCGACGACGGCGTTCCGGTTGAAGGCTCCAGCGCCACACCGCCGACGGTGACCACTACGGCGCCGCCTGTGGGCGTTCCTGCCGGCCCTGCGCCGACACCAGCGGCCAAGCCTGCACCTGCGCCGACTCAGGTCGCCACGGCCAAGCCAGCGCCAGCTCCAGTGGCCAAGCCTGCTCCAGCGCCAGCCAAGCCAGCCGTTGCGGCGGCGACCAAGCCTGCCGAGAAACCGGCTCCGGCAGCCAAGGCTGCTGGCGGCACCTGGTACGCCGGTCAGGCTCCGGGCAACTACGTGGTGCAAATCCTCGGCACCAGCTCCGAGACTGCCGCACAAAGCTTCGTCAAAGAGCAGGGCGGCGAGTACCGTTATTTCAAGAAAGTCCTCAATGGCAAGCCGCTCTACGTGATCACCTACGGCAACTTCGCCAATCGTGATGCAGCCGTTTCCGCCATCAAGGCCTTGCCAGCGAAGGTTCAGGCTGGTAAACCTTGGCCTCGCACTGTCGCCAGCGTCCAACAGGAACTGGCAACAACTCGCTGAAGATTCGGCGGCCTTACCCAGGCCGCCTCTCCAAGCACCTCAAAATTTCTACAAGTGCGCGCAACCTTTCGGGCTGCGTGCCTTGTGGTGTCTGCGTCACAGTAGTCTTTGAGTCGTTGCGGTCAAAATTAAAAAAGTTTTGACTAGCACAGCAGATCCCTTTAAACCTTTCACAAATGCGACATGGATTTGCGACATTTCGTCGTCAAATTTGTGAGGCCAAGTGTCGGTGTGTACAATGACCTCCCTTTTGTCCCCGCAAAGCTGGCGTACGTTCGGCGCGGATGGCAAGTGGTTGAATTGAAAAGAAATTTGCCTCGTACAGAGGCAGCCTGGTGAGAAAGTGTCTATGAAAGCAGGTCTGTACCAACCAGATGAATTCAAGGATAACTGTGGTTTCGGCCTGATAGCCCATATGCAGGGCGAGCCCAGTCATACCCTTTTGCAAACGGCCATCGAGGCCCTGACCTGCATGACCCACCGCGGTGGGATTAATGCCGACGGCAAGACCGGTGACGGTTGCGGTCTGCTGATTCAAAAGCCGGACGTGTTCCTGCGAGCCATCGCCCAGGAAACCTTCGGCGTCGAAATGCCCAAGCAATATGCGGTGGGCATGGTCTTCTTCAACCAGGACCCGGTCAAAGCCGAAGCCGCTCGCGAGAACATGAACCGCGAGATCCTGGCCGCTGGCCTGCAACTGGTCGGCTGGCGCAAAGTGCCGATCGACACCAGCGTCCTCGGCCGTCTGGCCCTTGAGCGCCTGCCGCAGATCGAGCAAGTGTTCATCGGTGGTGAAGGCCTGAGCGACCAGGACATGGCCGTCAAGCTGTTCACCTCCCGTCGTCGCTCGTCCGTGGCCAACGCCGCCGACACCGACCACTACGTCTGCAGCTTTTCGCACAAGACCATCATTTACAAAGGCCTGATGATGCCGGCGGACTTGACCGCCTTCTATCCGGACCTGAGCGATGAGCGCCTGCAAACGTCGATTTGCGTGTTCCACCAGCGCTTCTCCACCAACACCCTGCCGAAATGGCCGCTGGCTCAACCGTTCCGCTTCCTGGCGCACAACGGCGAGATCAACACCATCACCGGCAACCGCAACTGGGCCGTGGCCCGTCGCACCAAGTTCACCAACGACCTGATGGATCTGGAAGAACTCGGCCCGCTGGTCAACCGTGTGGGTTCCGACTCCTCGAGCATGGACAACATGCTGGAGCTGATGGTCACCGGCGGCATCGACCTGTTCCGTGGCGTGCGGATGATCATTCCGCCAGCGTGGCAGAACGTCGAGACCATGGACCCGGATCTGCGCGCGTTCTACGAATACAACTCGATGCACATGGAACCGTGGGACGGCCCGGCCGGCGTGGTAATGACCGACGGTCGCTACGCGGTGTGCCTGCTCGACCGTAACGGACTGCGTCCGGCGCGTTGGGTCACCACCAAGAACGGTTTCATCACCCTGGCCTCGGAAATCGGTGTCTGGAACTACCAGCCTGAAGACGTGATCGCCAAGGGCCGCGTAGGCCCGGGGCAGATCTTTGCCGTGGACACCGAGACCGGTCAGATCCTCGACACCGATGCCATCGACAACCGTTTGAAGTCGCGTCATCCGTACAAGCAATGGCTGCGCAAGAATGCCCTGCGCATCCAGGCGACTATGGAAGACAACGACCACGGCTCTGCGTTCTACGACGTCGATCAGCTCAAGCAATACATGAAGATGTACCAGGTCACGTTCGAAGAGCGCGACCAGGTGCTGCGTCCGCTCGGTGAACAGGGCTACGAAGCCGTGGGCTCGATGGGCGACGATACGCCGATGGCCGTGCTTTCCCAGCGAGTGCGCACGCCGTACGACTATTTCCGCCAGCAGTTCGCGCAGGTCACCAACCCGCCGATCGACCCGCTGCGTGAAGCCATCGTCATGTCGCTGGAGATCTGCCTCGGTGCCGAGCGCAACATTTTCCAGGAGTCGCCGGAACACGCCTCGCGCGTGATCCTCAGCTCGCCGGTCATTTCCCCGGCCAAGTGGCGCTCGCTGATGAACCTCGATCGTCCGGGCTTCGAGCGCGCGATCATCGACCTGAACTACGACGAAAGCGTCGGCCTCGAAGCGGCCATCCGCAACGTTGCCGATCAGGCCGAAGAAGCCGTGCGCGCCGGTCGTACCCAGGTCGTGCTGAGTGACCGTCACATCGCCCCGGGCAAGTTGCCAATCCACGCGTCTCTGGCTACCGGCGCGGTGCACCACCGCCTGACCGAAAAAGGCCTGCGTTGCGATTCCAATATCCTGGTGGAAACCGCGACCGCTCGCGATCCGCATCACTTCGCCGTGTTGATCGGTTTCGGCGCCTCTGCCGTTTATCCGTTCCTGGCTTACGAAGTGCTGGGTGACCTGATCCGTACCGGTGAAGTGCTGGGCGACCTCTACGAGGTGTTCAAGAACTACCGCAAAGGCATCACCAAGGGCCTGCTCAAGATCCTGTCGAAGATGGGCATCTCGACCATCACTTCGTACCGTGGTGCACAGTTGTTCGAGGCCATCGGCCTGTCCGAGGAAGTCTGCAACCTGAGCTTCCGTGGCGTGCCGAGCCGCATCAAGGGTGCGCGTTTCGTCGACATCGAAGCCGAGCAGAAAGCCCTGGCCACCGAAGCCTGGAGTCCGCGCAAGCCGATCCAGCAAGGCGGCCTGCTGAAGTTCGTCCACGGTGGCGAATATCACGCGTACAACCCGGACGTGGTCAACACCCTGCAGGCTGCGGTGCAGCAGGGCGACTACAGCAAGTTCAAGGAATACACCTCGCTGGTGGATAACCGCCCGGTGTCGATGATCCGCGACCTGCTGAAAGTCAAAACCCTCGACACTCCTTTAGACATGAGCGAGATCGAACCGCTGGAATCGGTGCTCAAGCGCTTCGACTCCGCCGGTATCTCCCTGGGCGCCCTGTCGCCGGAAGCTCACGAAGCCCTGGCCGAAGCCATGAACCGCCTCGGTGCGCGTTCCAACTCCGGCGAAGGCGGCGAAGACCCGGCGCGCTACGGCACCATCAAGAGCTCGAAAATCAAGCAGGTTGCGACTGGCCGCTTCGGTGTGACCCCGGAGTACCTGGTCAACGCCGAAGTGCTGCAGATCAAGGTCGCCCAGGGCGCCAAGCCGGGCGAGGGCGGTCAACTGCCGGGCGGTAAAGTGAACGGTCTGATCGCCAAGCTGCGTTACGCAGTGCCGGGC
The DNA here is from genome assembly GCF_059491875.1 of Pseudomonas sp. Pseusp49. Classification (NCBI taxonomy): domain Bacteria; kingdom Pseudomonadati; phylum Pseudomonadota; class Gammaproteobacteria; order Pseudomonadales; family Pseudomonadaceae; genus Pseudomonas; species Pseudomonas sp. Pseusp49. The sequence continues at coordinate 309,173 of NZ_CP168514.1, forward strand.
GTGACCTTGATCTCGCCACCGCCGCACCACGACATCTACTCGATCGAAGACTTGTCGCAGCTGATTTTCGACCTGAAACAAGTCAACCCGAAGGCGCTGGTTTCGGTGAAGCTGGTAGCGGAAGCCGGCGTCGGCACCATCGCCGCCGGTGTGGCCAAGGCCTACGCGGACTTGATCACCATCTCCGGCTACGACGGCGGCACCGGTGCATCGCCGCTGACCTCGATCAAATACGCGGGCGCGCCGTGGGAACTCGGCCTGGCCGAAACCCACCAGACCCTGCGTGGCAACGACTTGCGCGGCAAAGTCCGGGTACAGACCGACGGCGGCCTGAAAACCGGCCTTGACGTGATCAAGGCGGCCATCCTCGGCGCTGAAAGCTTTGGCTTCGGCACCGCGCCGATGATCGCCCTGGGCTGCAAATACCTGCGCATCTGCCACCTGAACAACTGCGCCACCGGCGTTGCGACCCAGAACGAGAAGCTGCGCAAGGACCACTACATCGGCACCGTCGACATGGTGGTGAACTTCTTCACCTACGTCGCCGAAGAAACCCGTGAGTGGCTGGCCAAGCTGGGCGTGCGTTCCCTCGAGGAACTGATCGGCCGTACCGATCTGCTGGAGGTCCTCGAAGGCCAGACCGCCAAGCAGCATCACCTGGACCTGACTCCGTTGCTGGGCAGCGACCACGTGCCGGCGGACAAACCGCAGTTCTGTGGCGTAGACCGCAACCCGCCGTTCGACAAAGGCCTGCTGGCCGAGAAGATGGTCGACATGGCCACCTCGGCGATCAACGACCTGAGCGGCGCTGAATTCGCCCTGGATATCTGCAACTGCGACCGTTCCATCGGTGCACGGATCTCCGGCGAAATCGCGCGCAAGCACGGCAACCAGGGCATGGCCAATGCGCCGATCACCTTCCGCTTCAAGGGCACTGCGGGCCAGAGCTTTGGTGTGTGGAACGCCGGCGGCCTGAACATGTACCTGGAAGGCGACGCCAACGACTACGTCGGCAAGGGCATGACCGGCGGCAAGCTGGTGATCGTTCCGCCGAAGGGTAGCGTCTACCGCACCCAGGACAGTGCCATCATCGGCAACACCTGCCTGTACGGCGCCACGGGCGGCAAGCTGTTCGCCGCCGGCACCGCGGGCGAGCGCTTCGCCGTGCGTAACTCCGGTGCCCACACCGTGGTGGAAGGCACTGGCGATCACTGCTGCGAGTACATGACCGGTGGTTTCGTCTGCGTATTGGGCAAGACCGGTTACAACTTCGGCTCTGGCATGACCGGCGGTTTCGCCTATGTGCTCGACCAGGACAACACCTTCGTTGACCGGGTCAACCACGAACTGGTGGAAATCCAGCGGATCAGCGGCGAGGCGATGGAAGCCTACCGTAGCCACCTGCAACGCGTGCTGAACGAGTACGTCGAGGAAACCGACAGCGAGTGGGGTCGTGAGCTCGCCGAGAACCTCGATGATTACTTGCGTCGTTTCTGGCTGGTCAAACCTAAGGCGGCGAGCTTGAAATCTCTGCTCTCCAGTACTCGTGCGAATCCGCAGTAACGACGCAGCTGCAAGCGGCAAGCTTCAAGCCGCAAGTTAACAGCAGAGCGCGTTGTGCCTGCCACCGTGATTGTCTTGCAGCTTGAAGCTTGTAGCTTGAAGCTGTCGTGTAAGAGGTTTTGAAGATGGGCGAACGTCTCAGCAACGACTTCCAATTCATCGAGGTCGGGCGCAAGGATCCGAAGAAGAAACTGTTGCGTCAACGCAAGAAAGAGTTCGTGGAAATCTACGAACCCTTCAAACCCCAGCAGTCGGCCGACCAGGCCCACCGCTGCCTGGGTTGCGGTAACCCGTATTGCGAATGGAAGTGCCCGGTGCACAACTTCATTCCCAACTGGCTGAAGCTGGTGGCCGAGGGCAACATCCTCCAGGCCGCCGAGTTGTCGCACCAGACCAACACCCTGCCGGAAGTCTGCGGCCGCGTGTGCCCGCAGGACCGTCTGTGCGAAGGTGCGTGCACCCTCAACGACGGCTTCGGCGCGGTAACCATCGGTTCGGTTGAGAAGTACATCACCGACACCGCGTTCGCCATGGGCTGGCGCCCGGACATGTCCAAGGTCAAGCCGACCGGCAAGCGTGTCGCGATCATCGGTGCCGGGCCTGCGGGCCTGGGCTGTGCCGACGTGCTGGTGCGCGGCGGCGTGACCCCGGTGGTGTTCGACAAGAACCCGGAAATCGGCGGTCTGCTGACCTTCGGCATTCCCGAGTTCAAGCTGGAAAAGACCGTGCTCAGCAATCGCCGCGAAGTCTTCACCGGCATGGGCATCGAGTTCCGCCTCAACACCGAGGTGGGCAAGGACGTGACCATGGAGCAGCTGCTCGAAGAATACGATGCGGTATTCATGGGCATGGGCACCTACACCTACATGAAGGGCGGCTTTGCCGGTGAGGACCTGCCGGGCGTGTACGACGCGCTGGACTTCCTGATCGCCAACGTCAACCGCAACCTGGGCTTTGAAAAGTCGCCGGAAGATTTCGTCGACATGAAAGGCAAGAAGGTCGTGGTACTGGGCGGTGGCGACACGGCGATGGACTGCAACCGTACGTCGATCCGCCAGGGCGCCAAGTCGGTGACCTGCGCCTATCGTCGTGACGAAGCGAACATGCCGGGCTCGCGCAAAGAGGTGAAGAACGCCAAGGAAGAAGGCGTGAAATTCCTCTACAACCGCCAGCCGATTGCGATTGTTGGTGAAGACAAGGTCGAAGGCGTGAAAGTGGTCGAGACCCGTCTCGGCGAACCGGACGCCCGTGGCCGTCGCAGCCCCGAGCCGATCCCGGGTTCCGAAGAGATCATCCCGGCCGACGCCGTGGTCATCGCGTTCGGTTTCCGTCCTAGCCCGGCGCCGTGGTTCGAGCAGTTCGAGATCCAGACCGACAGCCAGGGCCGCGTTGTGGCTCCGGAGCAGGGTCAGTACAAGCACCAGACCAGCAACCCGAAAATCTTCGCCGGTGGCGACATGGTGCGCGGTTCGGATCTGGTGGTGACGGCGATCTTCGAAGGCCGTAATGCGGCTGAAGGGATCCTGGATTACCTGGGCGTCTAAGCACCCGATCCAGCCTTGAAATGCAGTAAAAGTGTGGGAGCGGGCTTGCTCGCGAAGAGGGAGTGTCAGTCGACAGTTTTGTTGCCTGACAAACCGCATTCGCGAGCAAGCCCGCTCCCACAGTTGTTTCTTGGTGTTGCTAAACTCTGTATTTCATTGCGACAAATTGACCCGATAGACAAAAGCCTCCGCTCTTGCCGTGCCTTTTGCGTCCGGCTCTGAGAAAATGCCCTCACTTTTTTTCCGGATGCCGACATGACTGCCCTGAAGAACGACCGTTTCCTGCGCGCCCTGCTCAAGCAACCCGTAGACGTCACCCCCGTGTGGATGATGCGTCAGGCCGGTCGCTACCTGCCTGAATACCGCGCCAGCCGCGCCAAGGCCGGCGATTTCATGAGCCTGTGCATGAACCCGGCGTTCGCTTGCGAAGTCACGATGCAACCGCTCGACCGCTATCCGCAACTGGACGCGGCGATCCTCTTTTCCGACATCCTGACCATCCCCGATGCCATGGGCCAGGGCCTGTACTTCGAAACCGGCGAAGGTCCGCGATTCAAGAAAGTCGTCAGCACCCTGGCCGACATCGAAGCCCTGCCGATTCCCGACCCGCAGAAAGACCTGGGCTACGTGATGGACGCGGTCAGCACCATCCGCCGCGAACTGAACGGTCGTGTGCCGTTGATCGGTTTCTCCGGCAGCCCATGGACCCTGGCGACCTACATGGTCGAAGGCGGCTCGTCGAAAGACTTCCGCAAGACCAAGGCCATGCTCTACGACAACCCGCAAGCCATGCACCTGTTGCTGGACAAGCTTGCGCAGTCGGTCACCAGCTACCTCAACGGCCAGATCATGGCCGGTGCACAAGCGGTGCAGATCTTCGACACCTGGGGCGGCAACCTGTCGGCAGCGGCGTACCAGGAGTTCTCCCTGGCCTACATGCGCAAAATCGTCAGCGGCCTGATCCGCGAGCACGAAGGCCGCAAGGTGCCGGTCATCCTGTTCACCAAGAACGGCGGCCTGTGGCTGGAAAGCATCGCCGATGCCGGTGCTGATGCATTGGGCCTGGACTGGACCTGCGACATCGGCAATGCCCGTGCCCGTGTTGGCGACAAGGTCGCACTGCAAGGCAACATGGACCCGACCGTGCTCTACGCCAAACCGGAAGCCATTCGCGCTGAAGTCGGGCGCATTCTCGCCAGCTACGGCAAGGGCAGCGGCCACGTGTTCAACCTCGGTCATGGCATTACGCCGGAAGTCGATCCGGAACACGCCGGTGCATTCCTGCGCGCCGTGCATGAATTGTCGGCGCAATATCACGAGTAACGGCCAGCACCGTTTTCCAGAAACCTGTCCCGCCTCGTGCCGGACAGGTTTTTTTATGGTTGTTCACGCCATGCCGGGGAGCACCGATAACTGTTTGGTGGTGCACGTGTTCCCCTGTAGGAGCTGCCGAAGGCTGCGATCTTTTGATCTTGATTTTGCTATCTGGAGATAGCTGAAGATCAAAATCAAAAGATCGCAGCCTTCGGCAGCTCCTACAGATATTTCGTTTTCTGTGTTCCCCCGGGATTCCGTGAAGAACCTTTTTTATGCCCTGCAGAAATACATCTCCGGATGTAGCGTTTCTGTTGGCAGGGTATTTTCTTTCCTGATTGAAATTCGAATGAGCAGACCATTCCTGCCCGGCTCGATGATTACTCCTACATAGAATTCCTCGTCATCCCCGTAAGGTTCCAGACCCCCTGTTCAGCACAACGCTGAACGGTAACGAAGCAAACATCGCCGCCTGCAAGGCGCCTTGTTTTCGATAAGCAGTCTGGAACACATCATGAAAATTACATTTGATAAAAGAAGTGCATTAACGGCCTGCACCTCTTCGATGATCCTGTTATCGGCAATGCTGGCCTCTCAAACCGTTTCTGCCCATGGCTATCTGGATGTGCCGCCGTCACGCGCACTGGCCTGCCAGAAAGGTTTGAACACCAATTGTGGCGGCGCGCAGTACGAGCCGCAGAGCGTCGGTGAAACCTTCAAGGGCTTTCCGGCAGGTGTCGGCGGTGCCCCCTTGCAGGGGCCGGTGGATGGCAAGATCGCCAGCGGCGGTCACGCGCTGTTCTCCGCACTGGACGCACAGTCCGCCACCCGCTGGCACCTGACGGAAATCAAGGATCGCAACATCGATTTCCAATGGCGTTACACCGCCGTCCACCCGGCGACCAAGCACGAGTATTTCATCTCCAGTGACGGCTGGAACCCGAACGAGTCGCTCAAGCGCGCCACCTTCGAAAGCACGCCGTTCTGCACCATCGATGGCGGCAACCAGTTGCCTGTGTCGGGTGCCAGGCACAGTTGCACCCTCCCGTCTGACAAATCCGGCCACCACGTCATCCTGGCCATCTGGACTGTCGGTGACACCGACGCCGCGTTTTACAACGTCGCAGACGTGAACATCCTCGCCGAACCCGACTTGCCGGGCGGCTGGTCGCCAGTAGGCAGCATTGCGTCATCGACCCCGTTGCTGGTGGGTGACAAGGTCAAGGCCCGCGCGTTTACCGCCAAGGGCGAGAGTGCGCAATACAGCGTGGAAATCAGTATCGATAACGCTGAAGAAGGCACACCGCAAGACTGGTCGTACAAGCTGGCGGAAAAAATCAACCAGACCCACACCCTGGTTCGCGCCGGTATCCGCGACGAGAGTGGCAATGTTGTCCCGGTCAAAGGCACCAATCGCCTCTACGTGCAAAAAGAAAGCGGCGTAGTCCGCTATGAAGTGCAGTTGGACATGAAGGAAGACGCCGCTGCGCACATGGCGGTGACCTCTCAGCAAGCCGAATACGTCCTGGATAAAGGCCGGGCCAAAGTCGAATTCAGCATGACTGCGAACCGCGCGATGGACGTCGAAGCGACCTTGTTCGATCAGAACAACAAACCGGTCGGCACCACATCGGCACAAGTGGCCACCGGCTCCACCTCGTTGTCCCTGGATGTGCGCAGCAATCCTGGTGCGCACACGCTGACCCTGGTCGGCACCACCCTGGATGGCCGCACCACCCGTCAGGACACCAAGACCACCCAACTGACCGGTGAAGGCGCGGTCATCGAATACGACTTCGTATTCCCTGAAGGCCTCAGCGACTACACCGCCGGCACCAAGGTGCTGCAACCGAAGACCGACGAAGTCTTCGAGTGCAAGCCGTTCCCTGCGTCGGGTTATTGCAAGCAGTACACCCCTACCGCCAGCGGCTTCGAGCCAGGTGTCGGTGCTCACTCGCACATGGCGTGGGACAAGTTGTAAGTCCCCGCAACTGGCTTCAGGCGACCTCAAAAAAGGTCGCCTGAAGCCAGGCACTTCTGCTGAGTACCGAGTTGAAAATGAAGGTTTCGAATTTTTCCGGACAACGCTTTCGGGCATGCCTGAGCAGCATTTGCTGGCTCGCGTTGCCAGCGGGCGCGGCGGTGTTTCTGGCGTGGCAGGAACGGACGTTTCGCGAGCATCTGGTTTCACCGTTGCCCGACATCGCAGCTCTGGAGACGGTGCCGGCACGTGAACCGCTCGAAACAACATCGATTGCCATTGTGTTCGGCCTGACGACGGAGGCCACACCGCGGCCCAGCGCCGAACCGCTGACCCTGCAAGCGAGCTTTGTCAGCAGCGGACTATCCAAGGCACTGCTGGCCAATGCTCAAGGTTCTCGTCTCTATCAGGTGGGCGAGCGTTTGCCCGGCGGCAGTGTCCTGCGTCGTATCGAGACCCACCAGGTTGTGCTGTGGAACAAGGGCCGGGAAGAGCTGCTAACGCTCGTCCCCTCTGGCGCACGGTTCCTGACGGGACTCGAATCATCCGCCGATGCTCAATCGGTCACCACGACCACGCATTTTTTACGCCCGCTCTCCGGGCAGCCAGAGTGATGAATTTCATGAACAGCTTCGTCGGCGCGCATTGGTTGCGTTCCATGCTTTTGCTTGCCGTTCTGGCGGCTGCAGCCTTCCCGGACACGCTTCGAGGCGCCGAAGAAAAATGGCAACTGGCGATGAACAACGCAGAGCTGCGCGACATCGTCGAAGAGATCTCCAGCATTCTCGGGACCACGGTAGTGCTGGACCCCAAGGTCTCCGGTCGTATCACCGTCATGTCCCGGCAGGCCCTCGATCGTGAAGGGGTGCGCCGGTTGTTCTATTCAGTGCTCGACGCCCACAATTTTACGGTGATCGATGAGGGCGACCGGATTCTCATCACCCCGGTTGCCGAGGCCAGGACCCGGGCCGGTCAGGGCACGGTAAAAACCACCACGGCGTCGCAGTTCGTGACCGAAGTCATCGGGTTGAACACCGGTAGCGCCACCGATATCGCCGGGCTGGTGCGGCCGTTGGTTTCTGCCAACGGTTATGTCGGCCCCTCGGTGTCGGCCAACGCGTTGGTGCTGACCGATACGGCCGCCAATGTGAAGCGCATCGCCCGGGTGATCCGTGAACTGGACTCCGGGCAGAACAACCTGCACGCGGTGCTTCAGCTCAAGCATGCCCAGGCGGGGGATGTCGCGCCGGTGATCGAGGCCTCCATGGGCAAGCGCAATGCCGAGTCGGCGATACAGGTACTGGCTGACACCCGGACCAATCGCCTGATTTTCATTGGCCCGCCGGTCGTTCGCCAGCGTTTGATCGAACTGGCCCGCGGGCTCGATACACCGGCCACCACGACCCTCGACAACGCCCGGGTGATTCGCCTGCGCCACAGCGATGCCAAGCAGTTGGCCGAGATTCTGGAGTCGATGGGGCAGGGCAGGAAACAGACGTCCGCCACCGGCAGCGCCAAGGACATGTCGGGCGGCGCAGCCTTCATGATCAAGGCCGACGAAAGCCAGAACGCACTGGTGCTGATTGCCGAGCCGGCACAGGTGCGGACCATCGAAAGCATCGTGCGCCAGCTGGACCAGCCGCGGGCCCAGGTGTTGATCCATGCCGCCATCGTCGAAATCTCCGGCGACATCGCCGAGGCCGTCGGAGTGCAGTGGAACCTCAACACCGGCGACGCCAAGGGCTTCATCAACTTTCCCGGCACCGACATTCCGATTGTCGGCGGGCTGAAGTTCGACGAGAAACGATCGGCGCCGGAAGGGGCGATCGTGCAACTGGGCAGCGACCGCTTCGGTGCGCTGATTTCGGCCCTGGCCAGCAACACCCACAGCAACCTGCTGTCTACCCCGAGCCTGTTGACCCTGGACAATCAGGAAGCGGAAATCATCGTCGGCCAGAACGTGCCGTTCAAGACCGGTTCCTACGCCACCAACAGCAACGGCGCGGAGAATCCGTTCACCACCGTCGAGCGCAAGGACGTCGGCATCAGCCTGAAGATCAAGCCTTACATCAACGAAGGCTCGACGTTGCGCCTGGAGGTCGAGCAGGAGGTGTCGGACATCGCCCCCTCGGTGTCGGGCATCGACTCCTCGGACCTGATCACCAACAAGCGCGCGCTCAAAAGCACCATCCTCGCCGACGATGGCGAAATCATCGTGATCGGCGGCCTGATCCGCGACAGCGTGCGCACCCAGAAAAGCGGCGTGCCGCTGCTGCGAGACATTCCCTACCTCGGCGCGTTGTTCCGCTGGAGCCGCGACACCCAGACCAAAAGCAATCTGATGGTGTTCTTGCGCCCGACCATCGTGCGCAGCAAGGAGGACCTGTCCCAGGTCAGCCAGCAGCGTTACAACGCACTGCGTGACCTGAGCAAGTCAGGAGCGGGGGAAAACAACTCGTTGTTGCTGCCATCCGAGGCACGCGGGTTGTTTGAACCGGCCAGCGACGCGCCAGTGTTCGACTTGCGCGGCAAGGCGCAGTAACCCATGGGCGAATTCAGTGAGCAGTTGCCCTTCGGCTTCGCCCGGCGTTTTGGTGTGTTGCTGGAGCGTGACGGCGACGATCTGCGCCTTGCCCTGCGCAGCGATGCACCACTCAGCGCACTGTCAGAGGCGCGCCGGGTGTGCGGGTCGACGCTGCCGTTCGTCATCGTCGACGCCGACGAATATGCCTCACGGCTGGCGGCTGCCTATCGCAAGGGGCAAAGCGCGGTGGAGCAGGTCGCCCAAGGGCTGGACGAAGAGCTGGACTTGCTCAGCCTGGTCGATCAGGTGCCGCAGACCGCCGACCTGCTGGAGCAACAGGGCGATGCGCCGATCATTCGCCTGATCAACGCACTGCTCGGTGAGGCCGTGCGCGAGCACGCCTCGGACGTGCACTTGGAAACCTTCGAGCAGTACCTGTCGGTGCGCATGCGGGTGGACGGTCAACTGCGTGAAATGCTCAGGCCCAAGCGCGAACTGGCGACGTTGCTGGTGTCGCGGATCAAGGTCATGGCGCGCCTGGACATCGCGGAAAAACGCGTGCCCCAGGATGGGCGAATGGCCTTGCGTCTGGCCGGGCATGAAGTCGATGTGCGGGTCTCGACGCTGCCTTCGGCCCACGGTGAACGGGTGGTGCTGCGCCTGCTCGACAAGCAGGCCGGACGCCTGGACCTGCATCGGCTGGGCATGCCGGACGATACCCTCGCGGCTCTGCGCCAGTTGTTGGGTAAACCCCACGGCATCCTGCTGGTGACCGGGCCGACCGGGTCCGGCAAGACCACCAGCCTGTACGCGGCGTTGAGCAGTCTGAATGACCAGACGCGCAACATTCTCACGGTCGAAGACCCGATCGAGTATCACCTGCCGGGTGTGGGCCAGATGCCGGTCAACCCGAAAGTCGACATGACCTTTGCCCGCGGCCTGCGGGCGATTCTGCGCCAGGACCCGGACGTGGTGATGGTCGGCGAAATCCGCGACCGCGAAACCGCCGAGATCGCCGTGCAGGCGTCTTTGACCGGGCATCTGGTGCTGTCGACCTTGCACACCAACAGTGCGGTCGGCGCCGTCACGCGGCTGGTCGACATGGGCGTCGATGCCTACCTGCTGGCGTCCTCGCTGGTGGGCATTCTGGCCCAGCGCCTGCTGCGCACCCTGTGCCCCCATTGCAAGGTTTCGTACACCGCCGATGCGGCGGCCTGTGAGCGCCTGGGGCTCGACCCGGCCATGTCGCACACCCTGTGCAAAGCCTCGCGCTGCGCGCAGTGCCAGCACGGCTATCGCGGGCGCATCGGCATCTACGAACTGATCAGCGTGACGCCCGCCTTCTCGGCGCTGATCCATCAGGGCGCCAGTGAGCAAATCCTCGTCGACGCAACGCGCAAGGTCTCGCGCAGCCTGTTCCAGGACGGGCGTCAGCGGGTGCTGGAAGGCTTGACCAGCCTCGATGAGTTGCTGCGCGTGACCCAGGAGCACTGACGGATGCCCACCTTCGACTACCGCGCCCTTGATGCCCAAGGCCGATCCTGCAAGGGACGCCTGGAGGCCGATGGACCTCGTCATGCGCGACAACTGTTGCGCGAGCGTGGCGTGTGGCCGCGTGTGTTGATCGAGGTCCGGGTCGGCAGCGATACAGGCAAGCAACCTCGCGGCGCAGGCCTGAGCGCGGCTGATCTGGCGTTGTTGACCTTGCAGCTGGCAACGCTGGTTCAGGCCGGGCTGCCTCTGGAAGAGGCACTCGAGGCGGTGACGAAACAGAGCTCGAAGCGCAAGGTCGCAGGCCTGCTCTCGGCGGTCAGGAGCCGGGTGATGGAAGGCCACGCCCTGGCCTCGGCCCTGGGACAATTTCCCAGGGCCTTCCCCGAGTTGTTCCGCGCCACCGTGGCCGCCGGCGAGCGCTCGGGGCATCTGGGCCATGTGCTGGAGCAACTGGCGGCCTACACGCAGGCCCGCCAGGCCTCGCGGCAAAAGATCCAGATGGCCCTGGTGTATCCCTTGATCCTGATGCTGGCCAGCGTGGCAATCGTCGGTTTTCTGCTCGGCTACGTGGTGCCGGATGTGGTGAAGATCTTCGTCGACAGCGGCCAGCCGTTGCCCTGGCTGACCCAGGCACTGATCGGCGTGAGCAACGGCCTGCGCAACCATTTCCTGTTGCTGACAGGCGTGCTGGTGACGCTGTTCGGCCTGTGGCGCTGGAGCTGGCAGCAGCCGCAATGGCGTCTGCGCTGGCATCGTTGGCTGCTGAGTGCGCCCGTCATCGGTGAAGTACTGCGGGCCATGGAAGCCGCGCGGTTTGCCAGCACCCTGGCGATCCTCGGCAAAAGTGCCGTGCCCTTGGTGGACGCACTGGAAATTTCCGCCGCGGTCATCGGCAACCTGAGCATTCGCGCGCGGATGGTCGATGTCGCCCGTTCCGTGCGCGAAGGCGGAACGCTCACCCGCGGCCTGGAACTGAGCGGCGACATCCCGCCGATGATGCTGCACATGATCGCCAGCGGTGAACGTGCCGGCGAACTCGACCGCATGTTGGCCCGCGCCGCCGAACAACAGGAAAACAGCCTCGCCGCGCGCATTGCGCTGGTGGTGAGCCTGTTCGAGCCGGCCATGCTGGTGCTGATGGGCGGCGTTGTGCTGCTGATCGTCATGGCCATCCTGCTCCCGATTCTCAGCCTCAACCAATTGGTGAATTGATCCATGCAACCTGCCCGCAAAAGCTTTTCCCGCGTGCAACGCGGTTTTACCCTGATCGAAATCATGGTGGTGGTGGTCATCATCGGCGTGCTGGGGGCCATTGTGGTGCCGCAGTTCATGAGCCGTCCCGATCAGGCCAAGGTCACCGCCGCCAGAATCGATATCCAGGCCATCGCCACCGCCCTGGAAATGTATCGCCTCGACAATGCCCATTACCCCTCGACCCAGCAAGGCCTGGAAGCCTTGGTCAAACGTCCCTCGGGATTGCCCACGCCGCGCGGCTGGAACCCTCAGGGCTACCTCAAGAGCATGCCGGTCGACCCGTGGAACACGCCTTATCAGTACCTCAATCCGGGTGTGAGATCGACGGATGGCACGTACGACCTGTATTCCCTGGGGGCCGATGGCGTAGCCGGCGGTGAAGGGTTTGCAGCGGAAATCGGCAATTGGGGTCATTGAGCCGTGGGCTACCGTTGCCGGGGATTTACGTTGTTGGAGTTGATGATCGTGATTGTCATGGTCGGCTTTTTGCTGGGCATGGTGAGCCTTGCCGGTGGGGGCAATCCCGCGCGCGAGGTCAGGCAGGAGGCTGAGGCGATGGTGCAGGCGATCCATCAATTGCGCGAGCGAGCGGTATTCGAGGGGCAGGACTATGGCTTGCGGCTGAGTACCGATGGCCACCGGCCGATGCGCCAGGGTGTTCACGGATGGGAATCGGTGGCGGAGCTTACTGATTGGCCCCTGAGCGTGCGGGTGCATTTTCGGCAAGACGGCTATGCGGTAGACCTGGACGCTGATGAAGGACCGCCGCAGTTGTTGATATTCAGCAACGATGAGACCAGCGTCTTCACCCTGACATTCGAGTCCGGCAACCGGACCTGGCTGAGTCTGTCCGGCGATGGCCTTGGCGAGGTGGCGATCGATGGCTAGCTCGCGATCCCGATCCGCCATTGGCGGTTTCACACTGCTGGAAATCATGGTGGCCCTGGCGGTCTTCGCGACACTGGCGGCTGCCGTGCTGTCGGCCAGTCAATACGTGGTCAAACAGCGTGGCGCCGTTGAGGCGCGACTGTTCGCGGCGTGGCTGGCGGACAACCGGTTGAACGAATTGCGCCTGCAACCCGGGTTGGCGGTTGGGCAGCAACAACAGGTGGTGTCCATGGATCAGCGCGACTGGGTGTTGCAGCAACACATCAGCGCCACCGGTGATCCGCGTTTGCTCCAGGTCGACATTCAAGTCAGCCCCGCAAACAGTACGCACGCCTTGCATCGTGCCAGCGGCTGGATACTCGCGGTTGATGAATAAGCAGCGCGGGTTCACCTTGCTGGAGCTGGTCATCGCCCTGGCGATCTTCACCGTGCTGGGGCTGGCCAGTTGGGGCTTGTTCGATAGCGTGGTGCGGGTGCAACGGGGCGTGACGACCCACGAGCGAGAACTCAGGAGCCTGCAGCGTGCGGTGGCGGTGATCGAGCGGGATCTGCTGCATGTCACTGCGCAGCCGATGGTGCTCGCACCGCCGCTTTTGCAATTCCAGCGCAGTCACTGGCGCAATCCGCTGGACCAGCCGCGCAGTGAGCTTCAAGCGCTGATCTATCGACTCGACGGCGACGTGCTGTGGCGCGAGAGCCAGGGCGAAGGCACAGAACTCGTGCAGCGGCAAAAACTGCTGGAGGACGTTCGCGAGTTGAACTGGCGCCTGTTCGACAGCCAGTCCGGCTGGGTCGCTCAATGGTCGCCCGGGCAGGACGCGAAGGCGCCCCTGGCGCTGGAGGTGCAGGTCTCGGTCGGTCGCTTCGAATCGATTCGTCGGGTGTTGCCGATGCCGCGTGCATTGCCATGAACGGGCATCAACGCGGCATGGCGTTGATCAGTGTTTTGCTGGTCCTGAGCCTGGCGTTGCTGATCACCGCTGGCTTGTTGCGCAGCCATCACCTGTCGCTGCAAAGCAGCGGGCAGCAGTTGCAGCAGATACACCTGCGCCAACTCGCATCGGGCGGGGAAAGCTGGGCGTTGCTGCTGTTGCGCGACGCGTTACAGGACAGGGAAAAACCCGTCGAGCGGATTCAGGGCTGGAGGGCCATGGCGCCGGGTTTCGAGGTTGAGGATGCACAGATCCGCATCGATATCGATGACCTCTCCGGGCGCTTCAATCTCAACGCTTTGTTACGCCAGGGCCAGGTGGACCAGGTCACCCTCAACCGTTGGGCGCGCCTGCTCGAGCTGCTCGAGCTTCCTCCAGTGCAACTGAGCCAGGTCGGGCCGCTGCGGGAACTGAGCCAGCTGCGCTTGCTTCCCGGCATTGACGCTCGCCTGCTGCAAACACTGGAGCCCTGGGTGGCACTGCTGCCCACCGACGTCACCTTGAACATCAACACCGCACCGACGCTGGTGTTGAGAACGCTCGGCGAGGTGGACGCCGCGACCGCCGATGCGCTGGCGCTTCAGGCCGCAACCGCGCCCTGGGCGAGTGTCCAGGCGTTTACCCAGGACCCCTTGCTCTCCGGGCAGGGCTTGAGCAGTCACGGCCTTGGCACCCATAGCCGCTGGTATCGGATCGGCGTGCAGGTGATCCGGGACGGGCGCCAATTGCATCTGGCCACGGATGTCGGGTACGACCCCAAGACTCAGCGGCTGACGGTGCTGCAACGACGTTTTCTTCCTACCAGTAGCCACGAGAAACCGCGATGAATACTTGGCTTTACCTGACCGCCGAGGGCCGGGATGCGCCATCCGCACTCTGGCCTTGCGTGCTGTGGTCCCCCACCGGTCAACGCCAGCCGATGCCACTGAGTCAGGCGGCCTCGGCATTGCAGGGAAAGTCGGTCGATGTGCTGCTGCCCATGGAAATGTGCAGTTGGGTACGCAGCGAGCCCTGGCCGGCGCGGCGTCAACCCGAGGCCCAGGCCATAGCCTTCGCCGTGGAAGATCAACTGAGCGAGGCGCTGGATGTTGTGCATCTGGGTGTTGGCGCTCGTGATCGCGACGGCTGCTACCCGGCCATGGTCATCGGCCGGGAACGCTTGGCCGCCGTGCTCGCCCTGCTGCGCGAGGCGGGTATCGCGGTGCGTGGGGTGTTCGTCGATGCCGATGTGTTGTCCGGCGCTCAACCGTGCGGTGCGTGGTGGTTCGGTCGCTGGCTGTTGGGTGGAAGCCTCTCGGCACGCATGGCGTTGTTGCAAGACCACCTGGCGTTGCTCACCCCGTTATTGCCCAAGGACATGCAATGGCTGGACGAACGTGAGGACCCCGCTGTCATCGACCAATGCCTGACCCACCGCCCGACTCGGGCCATCAACCTGTTGCAAGGCGCATTCGCCCCGCGCGGCAAGCGTCTACCCTGGCGTGCTGGCGGGTGGGTGATGGTGACGCTGGCGCTGTTGACCTGGGGGGCCAGCGAGACGCGCATTCGCTTCATCGACAGCGAGGCCCGCCACCTCGCCAGCCAAAATGAACTGCGATTCAAGGCGCTTTACCCGGAGCAAGACCGCATCGTCGACATGGCAGCGCAACTCAAGGCCCTGCAAAGCCAGCCTGTCGAATCGCAAAACACCCGCATGGCGGGGCTGGTCCAATTGATTGAGCAGGTGATCGGCGCCAGCCCGGTCGAGGTCCGGCGCATCGAATTCAGGGCCGGTGAAGGCTGGAAAATCCAGCTGACCGCCAGCGGCTTTGCCGAGCTGGAGCAATTGCGTGAGCGCGGACGCCAACAAGGCATACCTATCCGGCTCGATAGTGCGAACAAAGCAGCAGACCGGGTGCACGCCACCCTCACCGTGGAGGACGAGGCATGATCCAGGCATGGCGGCGCATTTCTGTGCGCGAACAACGGCTGTTGCAGGTGTTGGGCGCTTTTCTGTTGGCGGTTGTGGCTTTCAGCCTGATCTGGCAACCGAACCGGCAGCGCCTGGAAACTGTCGAGCGCCAGTATCAACGGCAGGCGGGGCTGGCCGCGCAACTGCAGCGGGCGTCACCGCGCAACCATGTCCCCGCCGACACCGGTCAACCGCTATCGCTGCGCATCAGTGAGAGCGCAGCGGCAGCGGGGCTGGAAATCCGTCAGATGGAGAGCGACAGCGAGCTGCTGCGCCTGACCCTCAATGGCAACGCGCAGCCGTTGATACAGTGGCTCGACGCTATGGAGCGCAACGGTGTCGCGTTGCAGTCGCTGACCCTGGAAAAACGTGACGATGCTTTGGAGGCGCAGCTGGTGCTCAGGTAGTTGCACTTCCTTTCAATAAAAAACGCCCGGCTTATGCTGGGCGCTTTTCATTGTGCAGACTTTCAGTGTCCGATTAGCTGTTCGGCGTAGCGCGCGATCACATGATCGAAAGCTTGTTGCTCAAGAGCGCTGTTAGAGCGAATTGCATCAACGAGGCGGGTCAGATCTTCCTCGCTGGCCTGTGTGATGAACTCGTCATCGAACAGGCCACGGAGTGTGCTCTGCCGGCGATTGTTGAGGTAGGCAATATCGAGTGCCAGTACTTCAATCATTTTCGTGGCCGGCAGATCGTCCCGCTTGGTGGCTTGAATTTCGCCGGTTTGCAGATAACGGAAACGGTGTTCGCAATGCTCATCCATTGGAGATATGTGCTGCGCCTCGTCAAACCAGTTGCCTTTGCGATGACCACAGTGCAATGGATTGCCAGGTGTTGTCTCCCGCAGGCAGGAGGCGTGGAGGTTGTGGTACTCCAATGCCAACGCCTCATAGTGTTCTTGAGGTCTGAAGTGTTCGATATGACTGCTGGCAGCATCTATCTCTCTACCGCAGTAGCAACAGAGGAAACCTTGTTCTTGCAGCAAACTGTTGTGCAAATCACGCTTTTGCGGATTTTGCAGTGTTGGATAAGTAGTACTCCACTCTTCGTTTGCCGAGCTTTTCCATCTTGTAAATGAAACGGGTTCAATTCCTTTGAGCACTCGTTTCATTTTCCGAGGATCTCCTTGCGCCTGATCAGCGCCTCTGCTCCAGCGAACTCCGGAAGATCAGGGGCTCTCAGCTTCAGTGCCTTGAGTTGCGCCTTGGCTTTCTTCAGGTCGTTGTCTTCCAGTGTTGAAAACAGTTCCGAGAGCAATTTTTCAATTTCGGGTTCGCGTTGTGTAACCCCCATGACTTCCTCCAGCACGCTGCTGGAGTCCAGACCATAGGTGACCCGAGGGTGGGACGGATCGCCGTTGTGCAGAACGATGACTTCTTCGGGTTGGAGGCTGCCGATGATTTGAGGGGAGTGGCTGGCGGCGATGAACTGGACTTTCGGGAAAGCTTGTTTCAGCGCAGGCACGATGTTGCGTTGCCAGGCTGGGTGAAGATGGATGTCCAACTCGTCGATGATGACTATGCCTGAAGTGTTTTTCAGGACGTCCTTGCCCATGTGAGGGTTGAGGATGCACATGCGGCGGGCGATGTCGGCGAAGAGGGCGACCATGCCTCGCTGGCCGTCACTGAGGTTGTTGAAGGGAATGGTTGTACCACCTTCAACATCGATCAGTAGGCTTTGAAGTCTGAGGTCGTAACGAAGGTCTTTTGCATTCGGCAGAGCGATCTCGATTGCTTGATTGACCAACGCCAGTTCGTCATCGAATGTCGATGTTAGCGTTTTTGAATCCAGCAAATTTTGCATGCGTTCGAGCGTCTTGCCGATCAGCCAACTTTCGAAGTCTTTTAAGTCGGTAACTGCATCAAACCAGTTCGTGTAACCATCCAGGCGGGAGATTTTTTGTTGTGCCGCAAACTCGGCCGAAATATTTGCGCCTTTCCATTGACGATTAGATCGATAGAAAGCGAGAACAGGTAGCTCGACACTTTCTCCGAGATCGAACCTTGCGAGCTCTTTATCTGTTGCGAGCATTAAATCGAGGTCTGCCAGAGGTGGGAGATGGTCACCCGCTTGAGTGGTTTCCCATTTATTGACTCCTAAGATATCCCCCTTAGCTACAAGCAGAAGCGGGAACTCTCTTTCGAAGCGGCTACGACTTTCAAATTTGTTGATGACAAAGCGCACGTCGTTTTGGTCTAGGCCGATTGGCTGAGGTTTTATCGAATTCGCATATTCAATGAACGAAACGGCCACCGCCTGCAACAACGAAGTCTTCCCGCTCCCATTAACCCCTACCACCAGATTGAAACCCGGCTGAAAGTCGAAAGTGGCATCTTCGTAGCAACGAAAATTCTGAATGTGGAGACGGTCCAGGCGCATTCTGGCTTCCCTTTACCAAGACTGACGAATGCCGTCAGTGTACCTTGGCTCGCGATTACCGCTAGGGTGCAGTTGTGGCTAAACCTGCGCTGTACCCGGCAGCAGCGGCAACTTCGCCAGCTTCAACGCGATCAGCAGCGCAATCACCAGCAGCGTGCCGATGAACAGCCCGATCCCGTTCCAGCCACCCAGATGCCAGAACACGCCACCCGCCGTGCCGGCAATGCTCGACCCGGCGTAGTAGCTGAACAGGTACAGCGACGACGCCTGGCCCTTGGCCTTGGTGGCGCGGCGGCCGATCCAGCTGCTGGCCACCGAGTGGGCGCCGAAGAAACCGAAGGTGAACACCAGCATGCCGATGATCACCAGCGGCAGCGGTGTGAACATCGTCAGCGCCAGGCCGGCGATCATCAGCGCAATGGTGCTCCAGAGCATTTTGCGTCGACCGAGCTTGTCGGCCAGGGCACCGATTTTCGCCGAGCTGTAGATACCCGACAGGTACACCACCGAAAGCATCCCGACGAACGCCTGTTCCATGTGATACGGCTCGGCCAGCAGGCGATAGCCGATGTAGTTGAACAGCGTGACGAACGCCCCCATCAGCACAAAGGCTTCGAGGAACAGCAGCGGCAAGCCGGCGTCGCGAAAGTGCATGGTGAAGCCGTCGAGCAAGCTGCGCGGGTGCAGCGAGCGCGAACGGAAGTTGCGTGATTCGGGGAGGATTTTCCAGAACACCGCCGCCGCAATCAGGGCCAGGCCACCGATCACCAGCATTGCCGTGTGCCAACTGACGAAGTCGATCAGTACCCCGGTGATCAAGCGCCCGCTCATCCCGCCAATCGCGTTGCCGCCGATATACAGGCCCATCGCCAGGCCGATGTGCTGCGGATGGATCTCTTCGCTCAGATAGGTCATGGCGACCGCCGCCAGCCCGCTCAATGACAGGCCCACCAGCGCCCGCATCGCCAGCACCGCGTGCCAGCTCGGCAGCATCGCGCTGGCAAGGGTGCACAGGGCGGCGGCGAACAGCGCGGCAACCATCACCGGTTTGCGCCCGACGCGGTCGGAGATGGGGCCGGTGATCAGCAGGCCGAAAGCGAGCATGCCGGTGGCGACAGAGAGGATCAGGCTGCTTTGCGCCGCGTTGATGGAGTATTCGTGGGACAGCAGCGGCATCATCGGTTGCACGCAATACAGCAGGGCGAAGGTCGCGAAGCCGCCGCAGAACAGTGCCAGCACCGTGCGCATGAACGCTGGCGTGCCTTTTTCGATGTAGATCTCCGCCAGCTCGACGGCGATATCGTCCTTTGCGGCGGGAGGAACTTCATGGGCGAGTGGGGCGACAGCAGTTTTCACGGGGGACCTCGGAGGACGCAGCCGGTCAGGCAATGAAAAAAGCATATAGCTGGCTAATGATTCAATCCAATATATTGTTCGACCTGTTTGATAGCTTTTACGACCTAATGGGGTTTCCATGGAATTGCGTCATCTGCGCTACTTCATCGCCGTCGCCGAAGAACTGCACTTCGGCCGCGCCGCACAGGTGCTGGGCATCTCCCAGCCGCCGCTGAGCCAGCAGATCCAGGCCCTGGAACAGGAAGTCGGCGCGCGGCTGTTCGAGCGTACCAATCGTCGGGTCGAGCTGAGCGAGGCTGGTCGGCTGTTCCTGGAAGAGGCGCGGCTGGTGCTGGCGCAGGTCGACAAAGCGGCGGATGTCGCGCGACGGGCGCAACTGGGTGAGTTGGGTGAATTGAAGATTGGCTTCACCTCGTCGGCCCCGTTCAACTCGACCATTCCCCAGGCGATTTTCTCTTTTCGCCAGCGCTTCCCGGCGGTGCATCTGAACCTGCGGGAAATGAGTAGCACCCAGGTGGCCGATGCTTTGGTGGACGAGTCGATTGAGGTCGGCATCATGCGCCCGCTCGGGCTGCCGGACTGCCTCAGCGTGGTCGAACTGATGCGTGAGCCGCTGGTCGCGGTGCTCAGTTCCAAGCACCCGTTGGTAGAGGGGAGCGAAGAGGGCCTGTTTCTGTCAGCCCTGGCGCTTGAGCCCTTTGTGTTTTTTCCACGCAGCTATGGCAGTGGCCTGTATGCACAACTGCTCAGCCTGGCCCGGGATTCCGGTTTCAGCCCGCACTTCGCCCAGGAGGCCGGCGAGGCGATGACCATCATCGGGTTGGTGGCGGCGGGGCTCGGTGTGTCGGTGTTGCCGGCGTCTTATCAGCGGATGCGTATTGATGGTGTGGTCTATCGGCCGTTGCTGGATCCGGCGGCGGTGTCGGCGGTGTGGTTGGTGCAGCGCAATGATCAGAAGTCGGCGATGGCTAGGGCGTTTGTGGAGTTGTTGACTAGGAAGGTTGAGTCCAAAGCATAACGATATTTTTATGATAATTACTTAGTTTAAATGCTAGAGGCGTTTGGTCATCACAAAAGACGTCCCCTGTATGTTGATTGCTTTGTTCAAAAGACGGTTTTTTTATAAAGGTTGAATTGGTGAATCAAATAGGTGAGAAGTACGATGAAGTAGAGTGTAGAAACAACTAGGTGATTCGGGGCTAGCCAGTAATAAATGCTTTCAATGAGAAGTATTGAGGAGGCTGTTGTGGCAAATAATGCAAGAATAGTCGATATGATGTTGGTTGTCTTTTTGTTGCGTTGTTGCTTGTAGAACGGATTTTGGACGACGGATAGTGTTAGGAGTATAGTCATTACTCCGATTATGGAAATCAAGGGAATTGCTATTGTGTCTTGTGTGCTGGGATAAATCTCATCTGCATAATTTAAATAGATTATATGGCAGTTTGTGAATGAAGAGATCAGCAATGTTGTGAGGTACAGTGTTCGAGTTTTTTTGTTGATCATAGTCATGGTGTTCTATTGAGAAGGCAGTCAGGTATGATCTGGCTGCCTTGATGAAAGTTAGAAAAGCTGAGGTTGGTAGCCTTTGCCTATCAGATGTATTTTGTGTTCGCCTGAAATGTCAATTTCGTAACGTGTTCCTGGAAGTGCCCGGCCAGCAGTAGTTAACTCTTCTAATGCAGGTGGTCTGTCACTCTTGTCGAAATCGTATATGTCATGGTAAGCCTTTATTACACCAATGAATCGCCAGGACCCATCATAGCTGCGTGTAAAATCGCCGGCCATGCTCAAAGTAATTCTGCCAAGATAAGGGCCGGTTATATTGCTGTCATCATATGTATTGTATCCAACACGCGGGTCGATAAGATTATATGTGCCAGGTGATTTTGTATGTTCAATAGCCTGTCTTAATAAGGGTAGTTTGTGCTCTTGAATATTAAGCCCAATGGTATTGATGTCGACCTCGAGCTTTTGTCCATTACCCCATAGGTAATGCCCAAGTGCCTTGACAGGACTGAATGTACCTCCAGAAAGTTTTGGGGTTTCCAGCTTGTATGAAGTGCTGTCTGCATGCCTGGAACTGGCGACTGCAATAATAGCTTCTCTTGCACTGAAACCGCTTTTTTGTAGGGCGTCAGCCAAGCTAAAATTTACAATTTTATTTTTGAAAAGATCATCGTTGATTCTCCAGTGTGGATCTACCCACCCACGATCGCTTTCCACGATACGCCAGATATCTTTTATTGCGCCATATGCATCGTTTTTGTTTATTGCTTTGTCTAGAATTTTTAAGTTGAAAGTAAATTCATCAAGCCCTGTTTGACGCTTTATCATATCGATATTGTAGAATTTGTTTTCTTCAGTAACCACCTCGGGTTGAGGTGGTGGAAGAACGTAAGTGCCATCAATGATGATTCCGTCTGTAGACCAATATCCACCTGATGATCCTCTCCATGTTCCAATAACATCTGTGGCGGGCAAATTGATTCCATTTTGAGTCATTACCTACATCCTTGTTCGGTATTGATATGTAGTTTCTGAGTTCTTTATTTGGACTCCTTGGTAATTAAATATGAACAGGAAAAAGCGCTCAATGGGGTAAATGTACTCTCGGAATTGTATTACAAAGATTGCGGAATGATCCGACCATTAGGATTTTCTTGATTCTGACTAATGCGGATGCGAACTCGGTGTGATAATTAGATAGTTGCTCGCATTGCCATATGCAAAGTTGTTGTTCCTGTTTTACTGGATACTCATCTGTTGGAACTCGCCGCGAAAGTAATTGCTCGCTAAAAGCGCCTGCAAGAATACTAAAAAACCAGCATTTTGAGATGAGGATGTATCATCCCCTTCGGAATGCTTTACCACCTTCTGTAGGACATTTCCGAAAACCTTCGCAACGGCTACAGCGCCTTGCGGCGTTGCCTACAACTACTCCAGAATCCGCCGGCTTGTGCGCTTTGAGGGGCATCGCTAACTTGATTCGCGTCACTGATTGTCAGTGATCGGGTTTAGCAGCCCGTATCGAAGTAAGCGCATTTGCGCTCCTGATAGGCAGGTATGTCCATACCTGCCCTTGACGGTGGCTGTGCGCAGGGCGCCTTAGGGCGCGCCGGTTTACTTCGTCCGGTCTGCTAACCTGCGTACAGCTGCCACCCTTATGATCAGCAACGATTCGGCGTGGCCGCCCATTTTCAGGACGCTGAATCATGACCAGTACAATCTTCCTCATCGCCCCCGACATCGACAACCGCACCCTGCTGGAATACGCCTGCGTGTCGCTGGCCTCGGCAAGCGTCATGGCGAGTGACTTCGCCAGAGACTTGAAGGGATCGCAGGGCCACACCCTGCTGGGGATTCAGCAGTCGATCATGTTGGGGGAAATGGCGGTGAATCGGGTGTTGGATAATCTTGATCCGCCCTGATAACTACATCGCACATCAAAAAGATCGCAGCCTTCGGCAGCTCCTACAAGGAACCTGTAGGAGCTGCCGAAGGCTGCGATCTTTTGACGTTGCTTACGACCAGCGCTTGAAAATCAGCGAAGTATTCACCCCGCCAAACGCAAAGTTATTGTTCATCACATACCGGTTGCTCATCTGCCGAAACTCGCCGCGCAGGTAGTCGAGCTTGCCGCAATGCGGGTCGACTTCGTCGAGGTTGAAGGTGTGGGCGTAGAGGTCGCGGTTCATCATTTCGATGCTGAACCAGGATTCCAGTGCACCGCAGGCGCCGAGGGTGTGGCCGAGGAAGCTCTTCTGCGAGCTGATGGGCATGTGTTCGCCGAACAGGCTGCTGGTGGCCAGGGTTTCGGCGATGTCGCCCTGTTCGGTGGCGGTGCCGTGGCCGTTGACGTAGCCGATGTCCGAAGGTTTCAGCCCGGCGTCTTCCAGGGCCAGTTCCATGGCCCGGCGCATGGTGATTTGCTCCGGACGGGTGGTGTGCTGGCCGTCGGCGTTGCTGCCGAAACCGACGATCTCGGCGTGGATGCGGGCGCCACGGGCCAGGGCGTGCTCCAGTTCTTCGAGCACCAGCATGCCGCCGCCTTCGCCGATCACCAGGCCGTCGCGAGCGGTGTCGTAAGGGCGCGGGCTGCGTTGTGGGGTTTCGTTTTTCAGGCTGGTGGCGTAGAGCGCGTCGAAGACCATGGCTTCGGTCGGGCACAGTTCCTCGGCACCGCCGGCGAGCATCAGCGGCAGGCGGCCGAACTTGATGGCCTCGTAGGCATAGCCGATGCCCTGGCTGCCGCTGGTGCAGGCGCTGGAGGTGGGAATCAGGCGGCCGGTGAGGCCGAAGAAGATGCTGATGTTCGCCGCGGTGGTGTGCGGCATCATGCGCACGTAGGAATTGGCGTTCAGGCCTTCGGCCACCGAGTTGAGCAGCATGTTGCCGAACGCCTTGATCTCGTCGGTGCTGCCGGTCGAGGAACCGCAGGCGACGCCCATGCGCCCGTCCTTGATCGATTCGTCGCCCAACAGGCCGGCATCGGCCAGGGCCATCTCCGCCGCGCCCACAGCCAGCCGCGAGACCCGGCCCATGCTGCGCAGTTGCTTGCGGGTCCAGTGGCTTGGCACTGTGAAGTCATCGATGGGGGCTGCCAGGCGTGTGTTGAGTTCGGTAAAACGATCCCACTCGTCCATCCGCCGGATGCCGCTGCGGTTGGCCGCGAAGTTGCCGGCGATGGTGTCCCAGTCGCTGCCCAGTGAGGTGATGCCGGCCATGCCGGTGACGACGACGCGCTTCATCAGCACAGGCCTCCGTTGACGGCCAGAACCTGCCGGGTGATGTACGAGGCTTCCGCCGACATCAGGAAATTCACCGCGCCAGCCACCTCTTCAGGGGTGCCCATGCGTTGTGCGGGGATCATTTTCATCAGTTCTTCCACCGGCACGTTTTCGTCGAGCATGGCTGTGTCGATCAGGCCGGGGGCGACACAGTTAACGGTGATTTTGCGCTTGCCCAGCTCGATCGCCAATGCCTTGGCCGCGCCGATCAGCCCGGCCTTGGAAGCGCTGTAGTTGACCTGGCCACGGTTGCCGATCAGCCCGGACACCGAGGTGATACAGACAATCCGCCCGGCGGCGCGACGACGGATCATCGGCATCATTACCGGGTGCAGCACGTTGTAGAAACCATCGAGATTGGTGCGCATCACCACATCCCAATCGTCCTCGCTCAGGGCCGGAAAGGCACCGTCGCGGGTCAGGCCGGCATTGAGCACCACGCCGTAATAGGCGCCGTGGGTTTCCACGTCGGCTTCGAGAATCTCCTTGCAACGGGCGCGGTCGGCCACGTCGAATTGCAGGATGCGCGCACGGCGACCCAAGCCCTCGACTTCGGCCTTGACGGTTTCGGCGTCGGCCAGGCCGCTACGGCAATGCAGCACGATGTCGTGCCCGGCCTGGGCCAGGCGCAAGGCGATGGCGCGGCCGATGCCACGGCTGGAACCGGTGACCAGTACGGATTCAGTCATGACTGGACTCCTTCGGGTTCATGGAGATATTGAGCGGCCTGAGGTGGGCGGAACACGTTCAGACGGGCTGTGGCGTGGATACCGTTGCCGTTGATGTGGCACTCGAACACGCCCATGCCGTTGTCGTCCTCCAGGGAGCGAATCCCGTGGAGGGTCAACTCGGTGCCGGCCGGGAAGCTTTCAACGTTGCATTCGAATTTGCGGCTGCCGAGCAGAAAGCCCAACTCCACCGCATCGCCGCGCTGACGCGCATGGCAACCGGCAAAGGCGGCCACGCTCTGCGCCATCAGTTCGATGCCGACCCAGGCCGGCAGGCTGCCGTCGGGGAGGTTGAACAGGCCATCGGGCTTGACGGTCAGGCGGGTGTGAATCTGCTCTTCATCGAACGCCAGGACCTGATCGATCAGGATCATGTCGCCAGCGTGGGGCAGCAGTTCGGCGAGCGGCCAGTCAATCATGGGGCGTCTCCGATAATCAGGCTGACGTTATTGCCACCGAAGGCAAAGGAATTGCTCATCAGGTAACGGGGTGCAATGGACGTCAGGCGAGTGGCTGGGGTCACCCATTGCAGTGGCGGCAGTTCGGGATCAGGCTGTCCGTCCCAGACGTGCGGCGGCAGGGCATGCCCGCGATTGTCGGCACTCAGGCTCAACCAGCAGAACGCCGCTTCCAGCGCCCCGGCGGCACCGAGGGTGTGGCCGGTCATGGGTTTGCTCGACGAACAGGGCACGCCGGCCGGGAACAGCGTTGCCACGGCCAGGCTTTCCATGGCGTCGTTGTGCTGGGTGGCAGTACCGTGCAGGTTCAGGTAAGCGATCTGCTCCGGTTGCAGGTTGGCGCGGCCCAAGGCTTTGCGCATGGCCTGCAGGGCGCCTCGACCCGTCGGCTCGGGGGCGGAAATGTGGTGTGCATCGGAGCTGGCGCCGCTGCCGAGCAAGGCAATCGGCGGGTTGTCGCCTGCGTGTCTGGTCATCAGGAACAGCACCGCCGCTTCGCCAATGTTGATGCCGTTGCGGTTCACTGAAAACGGATTGCAACGTTGTTCAGAGACCGCTTCCAGCGCCGAGAAACCGTTGAGGGTCAGCTTGCACAGGGTATCGACACCGCCACACAGCACCGCGTCGCAGATGCCCAGGTCCAACAGGCGCTGGGCGCTCATCAGGGCTCGGGCGCTGGAGGTGCAAGCCGTGGAAATGACATAGGCCGGCCCGCTCAGTTGTAGCCATTCGGCGAGGAAGTTTGCCGGCGCACCCAGCTCCTGTTGCTGGTAGTCGTACTCGGGCGGGAACTGCTTTTCGCGCAGGTAGTGCGCCAGGCCCTGGCTGGCCTCGTCGATGCCCGAAGTGCTGGTGCCGAGCACGACGCCGATGCGATCGCGGCCGTAAGTCTGGATGGCGCTGTCGATGTCCGGGCGGATTTGCAGCGTGGCTTCCAGCAACAGCTGATTGTTGCGACTGTGATGGCGCGACATGTCGGCTGGAAGGGTTGCCAGGTTGCCCTGGACCGCGCCGACCGGCAGCGTGCGTTGCGGCACCCACCCGGCTTGCTCGCGCATGCCGCCGCAGTCGCCGGCAAACAGGTGGCGGGCAACCTCCTGCTTGTCGCGGCCCAGCGCGCAGACCAGCCCGAGGGCATTGAGGTAAGCCGTCATGGTGCTTCACCGCTCAGGGGCGTGACTTGATAGGTCGCACCTTTCGTAATCATCAATTCAAAATTCTGCGGTTGTGTGTAGCGGACGTCCCAGCGCTCTGGCAGGGACCGTTGTCTGCCGTGCTGCCAGGCGCCGGGATAGTTGGCCGCCAGTTCATCATCCGGCGTCAGCGCAAACAGCAGTGCTGCGAACAGTTCCCGGGCTTGCGGGTTGGGTGGCAACAGGCCGTCGGCGTGCCAGGTTTTATCGTTCAATAGCTGGCGGGCCTGGGGAATGCCCAGCAGGTCCATCATCGACCAGCGAATGCCCGCTTCTTCGCGCTGGATCACCACTACCCAGTCCAGGCGGTCGTCGGGTTTCAATAGCTGGATATGCAGTTGCAGCGGCAACGGCAGATCCGGATTTTTCTCGGGCAATGGCGCCCGGCTGGTGCAGGCGCTCAGAAGCAGTGCCGCGGCGACCAACAGAAATCGCAACACACTGGCGACCCCTGTGGGAGCGGGCTTGCTCGCGAAAGCGGCAGTACATCCGACATATCCGCTGGCTGACCCACCGCTTTCGCGAGCAAGCCCGCTCCCACAGGTTGAGTATTTCAGGCGACGGGTAATCGACATCACACAGTTCCTTCAAAAGGTTTGCGCGCCACTACATTGACCAGGGTTTCTTCCCGTTGGCCAAAGGGTTTTGGCTTGCACACACCCAAGTATTCGAGCAGGCCGAAATCCTTGGCGCGACTCCACCACAGGTACGGATAAGACACGTTTTGCGCGGTAAATTCGAAACCCTGTTGTCGGATCATTTGCAGATACTGCGCCGCGCTTTTCTGCACGTGCATCGGGTGGCGGAACAACCAGCGGATCACCCAAGTATCA
Organism: Pseudomonas sp. Pseusp49; assembly: GCF_059491875.1. Taxonomy (NCBI): domain Bacteria; kingdom Pseudomonadati; phylum Pseudomonadota; class Gammaproteobacteria; order Pseudomonadales; family Pseudomonadaceae; genus Pseudomonas; species Pseudomonas sp. Pseusp49. Next base: position 336,358 of record NZ_CP168514.1, read on the forward strand.
ATGTAGGCCTCGGTGGACTCGGCGAACAGCAGATAACCGCCCGGCTTGAGCACACGGTAGAACTCGGCCAGGGCTTGTTCCTGCTGCACCAGGTGATGGAAGGTCTGGTGACAGAACAGCAGGTCGATACTGGCGTCCGCCAGCTTGAGGCTCGCGCAGTCGCTGCCGATCAGCTCCACGTCCATGCCCTGGCGGGCCGCTTCTTCGGCGCTCTGGGTGAGGCTCTGCGGGTCGGCATCGATGCCGATTAGGCGAGCGGGCACAAAGGCCTGGCGCAGCAGCGCGAATGACTTGCCCTGACCACAGCCGGCATCCAGCAGTACCGGGTCGGCAGGCGGCGCTTCGCTGAACAGGCCGCGCAAATCGTTGACCGCCAGCCGCAGCACATAGTGTTGCCAGATCCGACTGCGCAGGAACCACAAACCGAAACGGGTTTCTTCGACGTAGTTATCGCTCAAGTGGTTCATGACGCAGCCCCTGCACAGAACTCCGATATCACCTTCAACCGGCGCCGGGCTTCGCTGACGAACGGGTTGCGTGGGTCCCAGGCATACCCTGCAAGGATGGAGCTGATCATTCCGCGAATTTCCGGCGAGCTGCTCTCATGGAAAATCACATCCTGGAAGGTCCCGGCGTACCAGCCTTCGACGTAGCAACGGAAGGTGTCGACGCCGCGCTTGAGCGGCTCGGCGAATTCGGTTTGCCAGTCGACGGCTTCGCCTTGCAGCTGGCGGTGCAACACCCCGGCCGCCATGCTCGCCGAACGCATGGCGATGGTCACCCCGGAGGAAAACACCGGGTCGAGGAATTCCGCGGCATTGCCCAGCAGTGCGAAGCCCGGACCGTGCAGGGTTTTGACGTTGGCCGAGTAACCGCCAATGGTTCGGGCCGCGGTGTCCCACTGCGCATTTTGCAACACGCCAGCCAGGCTTGGCGTCTCGCCGATAAAGCCGCGCAGGCACTCGTCCAGATTGTCGCTGCGGCCGGCGAAATGTTCCTCGGCGGCAACCACGCCGACCGAGCAGCGTCCGTTGCTGAACGGGATGGTCCAGAACCAAAGGTCTCGCTGGGTCGGATGAGTGGTCACGAGGATCTTGCTGCGGTCGAAGGCCGGGTGGTCGATACGATCTTCGATATGGGTGAACACGGCCTGGCGCACCGGGAAGTTCGACGGCGCCTCGAGGTCGAGCAAGCGCGGCAGCACGCGGCCGTAGCCACTGGCATCGAGCATGAAACCGGCCTCGATGCGGTACTCGCTGCCGTCTTCGCGGCGCACGCCGAGCTGCGGTTTTTCCGGGGCGATGTCGACGCTGACGATGGTTTCGCCATAGCGGATCTCCACGCCTTGCAGCGTGGCCTGATCGGCCAGCAGCTTGTCGAAATCGGCGCGCTGGACCTGAAATGTCGTTGATTTGCCGTGGCTGAACGTCTCGCCGAAATCGAACGCGCTGTAACGCTCACCCCACGCAAAGGCAGCGCCCGTTTTCACCTGGAAGCCGGCCGCGTTGACGGCGTCGAGCATGCCCGCCTCTTCGACGAAATCCAGGCAATGGGCCAACAGGCTTTCACCAATGGAAAAACGTGGAAAATGCTGACGCTCGATCACCAGCACATCGTGTCCCTTGCGCTTGAGCAACGCGGCGGCGATGGCCCCCGAAGGACCGGCGCCGATGACCACGACCTGGCGGCATTCCATTTCAACGGTTGGCATGAGGGCTCCTTGCCGGGACAGCGGTTTTCAGGGGAATTCGGTGCATACCGGTCAGGGCTGGCAGCAGTGTAGCGATCAGGCCCATCAGCATCAGGGCAAAGTACAGCGGCGGGCTGATGAGTTGCTGTTGCAGCAACAGGTTGAGAAAGACGATCTCGCTCAAGCCGCGGATGTTCAGCAGCACACTTTCCCGCCAGCGGTTGGCGCCCTTGAACGAGGCCCCGGCCCAGCCGAGGCCGAGCCAGTTGCCCAGCAGTTTGCTCAGCATCGGCAACAGCAGCAGGGCGACCAGTTGCACCCAGCCGAGGCTGTCCATCGCGCTGTGCACGTTGATCTGCACGATGCCGAACGTGAGGATCAACGGGATGGCGATGTACGTCTGCAAACGACTCATCCAGATGGCCGGCAGCGGCAGCACCAGCGGCGCTTTCAAGGCGGCCATGATCAACACATAGCCGATGCCGAAAATCAGCGCATTGAGCTTGTAGTGCTCGGCGACGATCAGCAGGGCGAAAAAACACAAGCTGTAGAGCCACGTCTGGCGCAAGCCAAGCAGCCGCAGCAGTACCGGCAGACAGGCGCCGGCCAGTGGCAGCAACAGGCTGCTCAGGTGCAGGCTGCCCTGGGCGAGGCCGAACACAGTCCAGCAGGCGAGGTCGATGAGGATCGCGGTTTGCACCAGACGCCGGGTGGCGGCGGGCGGGTAATCGATGTGTCGCAGGTACAGGTACAGCACCGGAATCGCGGTGATGGCGAACAACAGGCCGACGGCCAGCGAGCTGATCCAGGGTTGCGGTGGCAACAGCCAGACCGCCGTGGCCAGGCCGCAGGCAAACGGAATGCAAAAGCTCGGCAGGGCGATTTTCAGGCTCTGGCGCTCCAGTTGCAGGTCGATCACATCGCTGAGGATGTAGCCCAACAACAGGGCAAAACTCAGGCTGTAGAGGTTCTTCAGCCAGCCGGGCGACACCAGTTGCGCACCGCTCAGCTGCCATTGCGGCTCGATCCAGAAATACATCAGCAGCGGCAGACCGAGGGTTGCCAGCAACAACTGGCTGACGATGGGAATCAGGCCAAAATGCCGGCCGACACGGGTCGCCAGCGCGAACAACGCCAGGGCCATCGCCCAGAACAGAACGATCATCACGTTGCATGCTCCGCGGCCGTGGGCTCGTGCACCTGTCGACCGGCCCAGGGTGCCAGCAGGAAGCTGAAGACCAGGCCGAGGCTCACCGACAATCCGAAGTTGCTCACCGCCGGGGTGCTCGACACCGCCAGCAGACCGAACGACAACCAGGTAGTCAACGCCGCCAGCAGGGTGCCCAACAGGCTCACGGCCGCGCCGCCGACCTGTTCGCGCATCAGGATCGCGTAATCGACGCTGATCGCCGTCACCAGCAGCAGGCCGAACAGGCTGAACAGAGTCAACGGCTGCCCCAGCCAACCGAGGCTGGCCAGGCTGCACAACGCCGCCAGCAGCGGCAGGGAGACGATGCGCAATGCACCGCCGAGACCGAACGGCAGGATCAGCACCAGTACGATCAGCACGCAGGAGGCGAGTTTCAGTTCAGCGGCGCTGATTTGGGTGGCGGCGAAAACAGTGTTCAATTCACCCAGTCGATCCACCAGTGTCACGCCGGGTAGGTCCTCGCCCTGGAGCCGCAGCAGGGCCGGGTTGTTGATGCCTTGCAGGCTGACCATCGCGGCCACGCCGTCATCGGTCTGCCCCAGCCACAGGGGCCGGTAGGGTTCTGCCAGCGGGCCACTGAGCGCTGCGTCAATGTCCACGGCCGGCAGTGCCTGTAGCTTCGTCAGCTCGGCTTGCAGCGCCTCGGCCGGTACACCGATGTCGAGCAACGGCTGCCAGAGCGCCGGCAGTCTGCTCAACGCTTCGCGCACCTGCTGCTGTGCGTTCGGCGGGCTGACCAGCTGATTGAGCGACAGATACCCCTGGAGTTTTTCCAGGCCAATCAATTGATCCAGTCGTTCGCTCAGGGCGGTCTGGCGTTCAAGCAGTTGCTGCTGATTGGCGGCGCGTATCAGGAAAAACTGGCTGGTGGGTTGATAGCCGGTGATCCGTGCAATGGTCCGGGCTTCGTCGGTCAGATTTTGTGGTGCGCTGATCCACTGGCGGATGTCGTTTTTGCTGCTCAGCTGCAACAGCCCGCCCACGCAAAAGGCGATCAGCAGCGCCAGCAGGACTGGCGTTTTCACCTGATTGAGCAGCGCTTCTCGACAGCCCAGCAACAGCTCGCAAACGCGTAATGGCCACTGCGCCGGACGCAGCTCCACGCCCTTGAGCAAGGCTGGCAGCAGACCCACGGCGGACAAATAGGCGCCGAGCAAACCGGCGGCAGAGAACACGGCAATCTGGGTCAGCGCCGGGAAGGGTGTCCAGGCCAGGGCCAGGTAGCCGATTCCGCTGGTGATCAGGCTCAGGGTCAACCCTGGCAGGGTCAGGTGCAGGGCCGGCCAGCTGTGCCAGGGTTTCAGGCTCCAGCTTTTGGACAGGTAGTGCAGCGGGTAGTCGACCGCCACACCGATCAGACTCGAACCCAGTACCAGGGTCATCACATGCATATGGCCGAACAGCGCCACGCAGGCCACCGCTCCGAAGAGCATGCCCACCAGCACCGGCACGAACGCCAGCAACACGCGCCAGCGCCGGAAGGCCAACAGCAGCAGCAACAGAATCCCCACGGTGGCACCGCCACCGACCCAGGTCATCTCCCGGGCGGCCTGTTGTTGCCCGTGGGCCGCATACAGCAAGCCGCTGGCGGCGAGCAGTTGCACCTCGTACTGCGCAGCTTGTTCGCGGCTGTGCTCAAGCAGGTCGGCCACTTGCAGCGGCAGGTTCATGTCGAAGGCGTTGCCGGTGGTGCGCGCACGCAGCAGCACCCAGCTTTTGCCATCGGCATCGGCGATCAGGGTGCCACTGCCGATGTCCAGTTGCACCGAACCGCGTTGCGGCTGGCTGTTCTGGATACGCCCGGTCAGCCCCAGCCAGTCATCCTGGCTCGGCACCAGGCTGTAACCGTTGAACGGATCGAACAAGGCTTGCACGCGTTGCTGGATAAAGGTGTCGGGGTGCTCGATCAGCAGCTGTCGGTCCACCGCCGAGAGCATCGCCAGGCGACCTTGCAGCAATTGCGTGCGCAGCGCCGGCAAGTCGGCCTGCAGGGTCCACTGGACCTTTTCGAACAGTCCGCTGGCCTGCCATTGCTCGCCGAGGGTTTGCGCCATGGCGACGGCTTGCTGGCGATCGGCGTGGCCGACCAGCACCAGCATTTCGCGGTTCAGCGGTTCTTGCATGCGTTGTTCGGCGCGCAGTTCCAGGGCGTCGGGCGCCGTGCCGGGCACCAGTTCCATCAGGTTCGCCGACAGTGGCGCGCCGTCACGCCATTGCCAACCCGCGAGCGCCAGTACTGCCAGCAGCAGGATCAGAAACAGCCGTGGCAACCACCGTTCACTCGGCAAAGTCATGTTGCTCCGCGTCGCTCAACGGTTGGGCGCTGGTGCTGTCCTGCATGCGCAACAACGTACTGTCGCCCTGGGTTTCGAGCAGTTCGATGCTCTGCACCAGTGCTGCGCCGGTAATGTTGATCTGGTTGAAGACCTGCTTGAGCAGCATCGAGCGCGGCACCAGTGTGAGCTTCCAGTTCTGTGCGTCGCCGCTCAGGGACAATTCGAAATCCCGCTGCAGTCCGCTGCTGTCGCCTTGCAGCACGGCGAGGAACAATCGGTTCTGCTCGGCACCGGCGCTTTTGCCCGGCAGCATTTGCCAAACAATGCCGTCACGCCGGGCAATGCCTTTGGCAGTGATGCGATAGTCCTGCTGCAACGGTGTTTTCAGCAGCCACAGCAAGCCATGGTTTTTTGCCAGCACGAACGAGCCCTTGCTGGTCAGCGGCTGGGGCAGGGCGCGCAGGTGTTTCTCCTGGATGAAGTTGCCGTGGATCACCTCGGGTTTGGCCAGTTGCTCGCTGAGTTGTTGCAGGTCGAAGGCGTTGGCCAGCCCTGGAATGCCCAGTAACACGCAGAACACTGTAGGAGCGAGCTTGCTCGCGAAAAGCCTGAGAGCACCGCGGGGTGTCAGGTTCCCAGCATCATCGTTAACGACCATCGCGGGCAAGCCCGCTCCCACAGGGGAACGTGGGTGGCAGAAAATCATGGCAGGGCCCTTTCAACGGCGTCGGTGAAGACCTTCGGCGAGGCCAGTTGCATCTCGCGGCTGGCGAGGTCGACGGCGACCTGTACCGTCATGGCCCGGGTCAGGCGCTCACCGGTCTGCAGATCGCTGATCAGGTAGTTGATCTTCAAGCGGTTCTCCCACTCCACCAGGTTGGCGCGCACGTTCAGTTTCTGGCCGAACACCGCGCCGCGCACGTAGCGCAATTGCAGGTCGATCACCGGCCACGCGTAGCCGGATTCATTCATCGCCGTGTAGTTGTGGCCGATCTGGTCCAGCAGCGCGCAGCGAGCGACTTCCAGGTATTTGACGTAATGGCCGTGCCAGACCACGTGCATGCTGTCGACGTCAAAGAACGGTACGACGATTTCCGTGTCGGTGTGCAGAAGTCCCTTGCTACGCATGCAGCCTCCAGTGTTGTTCGGCGATGCGCTGCAGGCACAGGCGCAACTCGCCTTCCAGCGCGCGGTCTTCGATGACCGGTGGGAAGTCCCCGGCCAAGGCTTCGTGCATGGCGGCCAGTGCGGGTGGCAGCGGTCGCGCATCTTCGGCCTGGCCGCGCAGCCAGACGCCCTGATTGGCCGCCAACAGGGTGGCGGCGGCCACTTGTTCGGTGAGTTCCAATACGCGGATCGCATCCCGGGCGGCGATGGTGCCCATGCTGACTTTGTCCTGGTTGTGGCATTCGGTGGAGCGCGAGAAGACGCTGGCCGGCATGGTGTTTTTCAGCGCTTCGGCGGTCCAGGCGCTGGTGCCGATCTGCACGGCCTTGAAGCCGTGGTTGAGCATGGCGCGGTCAGCCGTGGCGCCGGACAGGTTGCTCGGCAAGCCATGGTTGTAGCGCTCGTCCACCAGCAGCGCGAGTTGCCGGTCCAACAGGTCGGCGACATTGGCCACGAGGTTTTTCAGGCTGTCCATGGCGAACGCGATGTGCCCGCCGTAGAAGTGCCCGCCGTGCAGCACGCGCTCGGCTTCGGCGTCGATGATCGGGTTGTCGTTGGCGCTGTTGAGTTCGATTTCGATGAACGAACGCAGCCAGTTCAGGCTGTCGGCCAGTACGCCCAGCACATGGGGCGCGCAGCGCAGGGAATAGCGGTCTTGCAGGCGATGCAAGGGGGCGGTCGGCGCGTCGATGGCCAGGTCCTTGCGCAGCCACGCGGCGACCTGCATCTGCCCCGGATGTGGCTTGGCGGCGAACAGGCGCTCGTCGAAGTGCTCCGGGTTGCCCTGCAGGGCGACCACGTTCAGCGCGGTGATGCGGGTGGCCAGTTGCAGCAGGTAATCGGCGCGGGCGAATGCCAGGCAGGCGAGGCCGGTCATTACGGCAGTGCCGTTCATCAGCGCCAGGGCTTCTTTCGGCCGCAACACCAGCGGCTGCCAGCCGAGTTCGCGGTGCACCTCGGCAGCCTGCCGGCGTTCGCCGCGGAACATCACTTCGCGTTCACCGGACAGCGTGGCGGCAACGTACGAAAGCGGCGTCAGGTCACCGCTGGCGCCGACCGAACCTTCCTCCGGAATCAGCGGCAGGATGTCGTGTTCAAGGAACGCCTGCAGGCGTTCCAGCAGCTCCACGCGTACCCCGGAAACACCGTGGCACAGCGACTGCAGACGCGCCGCCAATACCGCGCGGGTGGCCTGGGCGTCGAGCAGTCTGCCCAGCCCGCAGCCGTGGAAGGTGTACAGATGCTGTGGCAGCGCTTCGACGTGATGCAGCGGCACCGCGACCACGCAGGAATCGCCATAACCGGTGGTCACGCCGTAGATCACGCCTTCCTTGTCCAGCAGCGAGTCGAGAAAACGCGCACCCTTGGCGATGCGCTCGCGGTAGGCGGGATCGCTTTGCAACTGCGTCGGCACCTTGCGGTTGGCCAGTGCCAGCACATCTTCAATGCGCAGAGGGCGTTCGCCGAAGGTTACCGGCTCAAGCGTTGGCGTCGTCATCGGTCTTCCAGAAAGGGTAAAAGTTGAACCATTGTTGGGGCGCTTCGAGGCAATAGTGACTCAGGCGCTCGGCGTAGCGGGACGCCCACTGATGAATGACCTGTTCACGGTCGCTGCGTATCCAGGTGATTGCCTCAGCGAAGGGTTCAATGGTCAGTCGATAGTCGCCGTCGGGCTTTTTCAGGCACAGCAGCAGATTGATCGGGCATTTCAGCAGGCCGGCCAGCAACCACGGGCCTTGAGGGAATCTGGCCGGATGGCCGAGAAAATCCACGGTCACGCTGCGCCCGCCATGCAGCGGCACGCGGTCGCCGGCAATTGCCAGCCACTCGCCACGCTCCAGGCGCTCGCTCAATTGCAGCATGATCCCGGGGTCCAGTTCGCTGACCTGAATCAGGCGCAAGTTGGTCGCCCCGGCTTCGCCCAGCAAACGGTTGAACTGTTCGGCGTGCTTGGTGTGCACCAGCACGTTCATCGTGACCTTTTCGCCGATTTCCGCCAGTGCGCGGCAGACTTCCAGATTGCCCAAGTGTGCGCCCACCAGCATCTGGCCGCGGGCAGCGCGCAACTGCTCGCGCAGCAGCGCCGGGTCGATGATTTCGATTTGCTCGATGCTCAGCCTGCCGTTCCAGACGTCGAGTTTGTCGAGCATGGAGTCGGCGAACGCCATGAACTGGCCGAATACCCGCCAATGGCTCGGGCGCAGTTCGTTGCGCCCGCTCCAGTCGGCCAGGCGTTGCTGGTATTGCCAGGCGCTGTGTCGGGCACTGCGACCGAACAGGAAGAAGTACAGGACGATGCCGTACAACACCGGACTCAGTACTCGACGGCCCAGCACTTTGGCACCGATTGCGGTGAGCTTCATCAGCCAGAAACTGCCGCGCTCCTCGCGGTCGGCCCAGTGTTGTTTGTCGGCACTCATGACCGCCACCGTCGCCAGAGGATCATGGGTGAGCGCAGCAACATGCCGAAGAACAGCCGCGTGTGCATGCTGGAAATCAGTACGTTGTCGTGGAACATCCGAAAATGCGAAACGCCGTCCAGCGGGTAACGGACTTTGGTTTGCAGCCATAACATCGGCTGATTGCGCCAGGCCAGGCGCACCAGGATGTCCGAGTCGAAGTCCATGCGCTTGCCGATTTTCGCCGACTCGATCAACGCCAGAACCGGTGGCAACGGGTAGACCCGGAAACCGCACATGGAGTCGCGAATCTGCAACGACAGGGTGTTGATCCAGACCATGACGTGGGTGAGGTAGCGCGCATACAAACGGCCTTTCGGCACGCTGGCGTCATATTGCGGATAACCGCAGATCACCGCCTGTGGGTAGCGGCGTGATTGTTCGATGAAGCGTTTGACGTCCTGCAGGTCATGCTGGCCATCGGCATCCACCTGCAAGGCATGGCTGAAGCCCAGGCGTGAAGCTTCGCGCAAGCCGGTCATGACCGCGCCGCCCTTGCCCTGGTTTTCGGCGAGGCGGATCAGGTAAACCATTTCACGTTGGGCCAGGCGGTCCAGTACCCGGGCGCAGCGCGGGCTGCTGGCATCGTCCACCAGGATGCACGGCAGATGGCTGGCGATCAGCGCATCGACCACTGTGGTGATGGCGCCTTCGTGGTTGTACACCGGGACGACAGCGCAGGGGCTATGCATGTTGGTGTACACCTGAAAGACCGAGGTGTCTGCTTCGCGAGCAAGCCCGCTCCCACATGGGGTCCACGGCGCTCACAAATCCAGTGTGGGAGCGGGCTTGCTCGCGAATGAGTGCGCAGCACTCACCAAACTTACACATGCGCCACCTCCAGCAAGATCCGCCCGCTGGAGCAGGTGGCAGTTTCGTTGCGGTAGGCGAAATACAATTTGCCGCGCACCGGGTCGAAGCGCAGGTGCAGCTGGATTTCATCGCCCGGGCGCACCAGTTGCTGGAACTTCAAGACTTCCATGCCGGCGAATTTCTCCGGCAGGTTCATCAGTTGCCGGCCCAGGCTCAGCGCCCAGTCCACCTGCACCACGCCAGGCAATACCGGCGCCTTGGGGAAATGACCGCTGAAATAGGCCAGGTCCGCTGGCACGGCCAGTTGCAGGCTCCACTCGCCATCGCTTTCGACTTGCTCCAGCACCTCCGGGGTTTTGGGACGCGGCGCCAACAGCAGGGCGTCGACGTCGGCCTGGGGCAGTTTGCCCTGAGCGTTCAGCGGCAGTTGTCGCAGCAGGCGCCAGCGTCTCGGCAGGGCCAGGGTTTCGCAGTGTTGGCTCAGGTGTTGGCGCAGGTGCTCGGTGAGGCTGCGTCGGCCCAGATTACGCAGAGCATGCAAACCGGCTTCGCTCGGGACCAACAACGCCCCCAGGGAAGCGCGGTTTTCCCGAACCACGCCGAGCCGCGCCTCGCTGACCCAGTCATGGGCCATTAGCGCCTGTTCCAGCATCGGCAGCGAGATGCGTTTTTCTTCCAGTTTGACAATCCGGTCCAGTCGCCCGAGCAATTCGAAGCGACCATCGACGGCGATGCGTGCTGAATCGGCAGTCTGTTCGACATGACCGTCAGGCAAGTAGGGCGAAGCGATCAGCAGCGCCCCTTCACTGTCTTGAGTCAGCGTGACATCGGCAAATGGCTGCCAGAGTTCAGCGCCCTGACGCCAGGCGATGCCGCCGGTTTCCGAGCTGCCGAAAATTTCCGTTGGCCATTGCCCGAGACGCTCATGCAGGCTCTGTGCGGCCTCGACCGGCAATGCGCCGCCGGAGGAAAACACCCGGCGAACGCAGCTCAAGGCCGGCCAGTCGAGGTTGTCACCCATGCGCTTGAGCAGCGCCGGGCTGGCCACCCAGGCGAAGGCCGGGTGCTCGCGGCTGGCACGTTGCAGGTCTTCCGGGAACGCCAGTTGCTTGCGTACGAACGGACGCCCAGCGCACAACGGCCACAGGACCCGAAACAACAAACCATAGATGTGCTGGGTGGCGACGCTGCCAATGATGCACGCCGGGCCCAGGCCAGGTCCCCATAGCTGTTCCAGGGCCTCGACTTCATTGGCCAGTTGACGCAGGTTTTTTTCGATGCGCTTGGGCTCGCCACTGGAACCGGATGTGCACAGGCTGAGTCGGCAGTTATCCAGGTCCAGTGCGGCGGCGCTGAGCGGTGACTGTTGGAAATCGCCAAAGTGCGTGTCGTCGGGCAGATCGGTCAGCCACAGATCAACTTCGCCTGACCAGCGTTGGCGGGTCTGCGGTTGCAGGTCGGACGGCAGCAGCACACTGACCCCGGCACGCCAGGCACCGAGCAGGGCAATCGCCAGGTCGGCGGCATCCTCAAGGTGCACAGCCATCTGCCGTATACCCCGGGCTTGCAGGCCGGCGGCCAGGCTCAGCGCCAGCTCGCACAGTCGGGCGTGATCCAGTGCCGGACCGGTCGTGATGGCGCGGTCCGGCCGGGCCTTGAGCAGCAGGTGCTCAAGTTTTATCCAATTCATGGGTGGCCTCGTACCCTCAGTCGTATCAGCCATTCAATGGCAAACATCAGGCCTATCAATCCGTAGGAGATCAGGCCGGTGTACAGCGTCCACCAGCTCAGCGGCGCCCAAAGGGTCAGGGCGGCGGCGCATACACCGTTGCATAGAAAAAAGACGCTCCAGGCGACGGTCACCTGGCGGGTATAGCGAATGCCCTCGGCCGGCAATTGCGGTTCGCGCACCCGGGCCAGGCGTTCGACGATCGGTGGGCCGAACGTCAGGCTCGAGCCGAACAGCACCAACATGAAGGCGCTGATCAATACCGGATACCAGCGCAACAGCGCCGGGCTGTCGAACAGTGCCAGCAACAGGCAGAACACCATGGCCACCGTCGCCATCCACAGGCTGCCGGGCCGACGTTTGCCGGTCAGCGCCCGGGCCAGCCACAGTCCGCCCAGCAGCAGGCCGAACTGCCAGGGGGCGAAGTGCTCCATGCCGAAATACACCGCAAAGGGATACAAAAGGCCTGCCAGCAGCAGGCCGAGGCCGATCAGTCGACTCATGCGGCCGGTTGAACCAGACGGTAGACCGCCTCGACCACGTCACTGACGGTACGCACCGATTTGAATTCTTCGGCGGCGATTTTCTTGCCCGTCTGGCGTTTGATGTGATCGATCAGGTCGACCGCGTCGATGCTGTCGATTTCCAGGTCCTGATACAGGTTGGATTCCAGGCTCACACGCCCGGGGTCCAGTTCGAAGAGCTCGACCAGGGCATCGCGCAGGGTGTTGAAAATGTCGTCACGAGTTTGCATGGTCCGGTCTCAAGCTGCCTGTTTTGCAGTGACGAACGCCGCAAGGCTCGCCACGTTACTGAAGTGGTTACGGGTGTCTTTGGCATCGGCATCGATTTTGATGCCGTACTTTTTCTGGATGGCCAGGCCCAGTTCCAGGGCGTCCACCGAGTCCAGGCCCAGGCCTTCGCCGAACAGCGTCTGCTCGTTGCCGATGTCTTCGGCGCTGATGTCTTCCAGGCCAAGGGCGTCGATGATAAGCATTTTGATATCACGGTGCAGATCGCTCATCTTCGGCGAGCTCCTTAATAAAGTAAGAATGTAGATAATCGTTGAGCTTGCGCGAGGCCTGCGGAGCCGGCCCCAGCGAAGCGAAGGCCTGTGGGTCTATATCGGCCCCGACCCGGAAACTGAAGTGCACGCGCCGCTTGGGGATGCGATACCAGGGCTCGGCCTTGGTCAATGTGGTCGGGCTGACCTTGATAATGACCGGGGTGAGGATTTTCGCACCCCGCAGGGCGATTGCCGCACCGCCCCGATGAAAGGCCGGTGCCTGGCCGGGTTGGGTGCGCGTACCTTCGGGGAAAATGATCAGGGTCTGGCCGTCTTTCAGCGCGTCGGCAGCGGCGTCGAGCATGTCCATGCTGCCGTCGTTGCTGATGTATTCGGTGCAGCGCAGCGGACCGCGGGTGAACGGGTTTTCCCAGAGGCTTTGCTTGACCACGCAATTGGCGTGACGCACCAGGCCGATCAGAAACACCACGTCGATCAGCGAGGGGTGATTGGCAAGGATCATTTGCCCGGGGCGACCAAGTTTTTCCGCGCCTTCAATGTCGTAGGTCAGCACCCCGGTACGGGCCATGAAGCGCACAAAAATCCAGAAACAGCGGCTGACGGTTCGCCGGGCCCGCAGCCGATGGGTGCGGGCGTCGCCGGGCAGGCAGTTCAGCACAGGGAAAATCACCAGGCGCAGGCACAGGCCGCCCAACCCGAACAGGGCAAAGCTCGCGGCGGTGGCCAGCAAGCGCCAGTAATAGGCGTCGCGGTTTTTCTCGGTCACGGGTTGCGTTGCCAGGTCCATACACGATTTTTCCAGGCATGTTGGCAGGTGGTTTGCTGGCCGAGCAGCATGCGCAACAGATTCAGCGCGTGTGGCCAGCGGGACTTGGACAACGCATCCGACGGGCTGTTCAGGGACAACTGCCAGTCGGTACCGGGAGTAACCAGCAGGCCGACGGCATAAGGGAACGGCACGTCGTCGATCCAGGTCGTGTAAGCCTCGGGCGGCCGCTCTTCGGTGACCACCAGCAGTACCGCGCCAGCGCCTTCGGCCAGCAGCGCGGCCGCTTCGAGCATGCCATGCTCCAGGCCGTCGCCTGCGGCGGCCAGGGCCGTCATTTCGCTGGTTTCGCCGCGCATGATCGACCACAAGCCAATAATCGCGTTATGTACAGACAAGCTGAACCGGGTCGGCGACAGCGGCTGCTCGGCGGCCAGATCACTCAGAATGTCGACGGTGCGCGGCGTTTCGCCGTGACGGGAAACAAAGACCAATGGCAGATCCTGCCGGCCTTCGGCCAATGGCCAGCCGACACTGAATGCCATCCGTGCCAGGCGGCTGAGCCTGCGGCGCTGCATGGCCGGTAGAAAGGAAACGTCGGGAGCGGCATCGCTGTCCGGCAGCACGACAGGTTGTCGGCTCCAGGCCTGCCAGTCGCTCACGCTCTCAAGCCCCGGGGCCCAGGCGCGCCATTGGGCGATGTTGAAGTTGATCACAGACATTCATCCCGCCCTCTCGGGCTTACTTGACGCGGGGAGTGGCCGAGAGCCGAGACTCACCCAGCGCGGCGTTTGCCGCCGAGTGGCGCGCATTATCCCGGTGCCGGGAACCTGTAGCAAATGCTGGTTACATTTTGCTCAACAAGATGCGGCGACTGGCTCGCAAAAACTGAGTGATTGGTAATTATTCACACAATCACTGCTCCGTCTGTCGGCTCCTGCGTCAAACCTTCGGGACGTTCAAGGCTTTTCAAGCAGGAGAAGGCAACTGACTGTGTAGTCCCTGTGTCGACAAGGTAGCGAAGCAACGCCGTGCACCACTACACTCGGTCATTCTTTGATACACGGGGGTTTTGACATGCGGCGCGTGGTGTTCAATCAGAAGGGTGGTGTTGGCAAGTCCAGCATTGCCTGCAATCTGGCGGCGGTCAGTGCCAGCGAGGGTTTTCGCACCTTGTTGGTGGATCTCGATGCCCAGGCCAACTCCACTCAGTACCTGACGGGGCTCACGGGTAGCGACATCCCGATGGGCATCGCCGATTTCTTCAAGCAGACGCTGTCTTCCGGGCCGTTCTCCAAAAAGAATCAGGTCGACATCTACGAAACCCCCTTCGATAACCTCCACGTCATTACCGCCACCGCCGAACTGGCGGACTTGCAGCCAAAGCTTGAAGCCAAGCACAAGATCAACAAGCTACGTAAGTTGCTTGAGGAACTGAGCGAAGACTACGACCGGATTTACCTCGATACCCCGCCGGCGCTGAATTTCTATGCGGTTTCTGCATTGATTGCCGCCGATCGTGTGTTGATTCCCTTCGATTGCGATAGTTTTTCACGCCAGGCACTCTACGGCCTGATGGCGGAAATCGAAGAGTTGAAGGACGACCATAACGAAGGCCTGGAAGTCGAAGGCATCGTCGTCAACCAGTTCCAGGCCCGCGCCAGCCTGCCCCAGCAAATCCTCGACGAACTGATCGCCGAAGGTCTGCCGGTGCTGCCGGTGTACCTGGCCAGCTCGGTACGCATGCGCGAATCCCACCAGGCCAACACGCCGCTGATCCATCTCGACCCGCGGCACAAGCTGACCCAGCAGTTTGTCGAATTGCACAGCCTGCTGGAAAACGCGTGAAGATAAAAAGATCGCAGCCTGCGGCAGCTCCTACACGGACACCGTAGGAGCTGCCGCAGGCTGCGATCTTTTCAATGCGGCTTCACACCCCCTGACTACGCAACCAGCCCATCAACTGCGGCAACGGGAAAGCCCCGCTCTGCCGCGCGACTTCCCGACCGTTCTTGAACAGGATCAGGCTCGGGATCGAGCGAATCCCCAACTGCGCCGACAACTGCTGGTTCGCCTCGCTGTCCAGCTTGGCCAACCGGCACTTGCCCTCCAGTTGCCCGGCCGCCTGCTCGAACACCGGTGCAAACGACTTGCACGGCCCGCACCAGTCCGCCCACACGTCCACCAGCAGCGGCAGATCGCCCTTGATCTGGCTGGCGTAATCGCCTTGTTTCAATTCAAACGGCTTGTTCAGCAGGACGTCGGCCTTGCAGCGTCCGCATTTCGGGTGGTCGTTGAGACGCTCGGCGGGGATGCGGTTGAGGCCGTTGCAATGGGGGCAGGGGATGAGGAGTGGGTCGGTCATGACAAGTAGTCCAGTCGAAATCGAATGATCCTTATCTGGAGACAGGTCTCCAGATTTTCAATTGTGTAGCGCCTCACGACGAACAACTGATCTCCAGATGCTTGCCCCATTCCGGCGGCCTCTCGGCGTAGCTTTCCATCCCCGGTTGTTCCTCGAACGGGTTGCTCAGCACTGCGTGCAGTCGTCGAACTTCTGAATAGTCGCCGCTCTCTGCCGCATCGATGGCCTTTTGCGCCAGATAATTGCGCAGGATGTACAGCGGGTTGACCGCGTGCATCCGCTGGCGGCGCTGCGCTTGATCCAGCGTGCCTTCACGGGCGACCCGGGCGACGTAGAGTTCGCCCCAGGCATCAAAGCCCTTGAGGTCGACGAAGTCGTCGCGCAAGCGGGTGATCGCCTGTTCCGGTGCTTCATCACCCAAGCGGCGGAAGAACAGGCTGTAGTCGACGCCGCTGTTCTGCATCAGTTGCAGCAGGTTCTCCAGCAGTTTCTGGTCGTCATCCTCCGCCGTGGTCAGGCCGAGACGACGGCGCATCAGGTCCAGGTAATGGGCCTGGAACAGCGGCAGGTAGAGGCCGAGGGTTTCGCGCAGGGCTTCGACGCTGATGAACGGCGTCAGGGCCTGCGCCAACGCGCTGAGGTTCCACTGGCCAATCGGCACCTGGTTGCTGAAGGAATAACGACCCTGGTCGTCGGAGTGGTTGCAGATGAAGTTGGCGTCGAAGTCGTCGAGGAAGGCGAACGGGCCGAAATCGAAGGTGATGCCCAGGATCGACATGTTGTCGGTATTCATCACTCCGTGGCAGAAGCCATAGGCCTGCCATTTGGCGATCAGTTCGGCATTGCGTTCGACCACTTCGCGGAACATCGCCAGGTACGGTTCCGGTTGTTCCAGGCACTCGGGGAAGTGCATGGCCAGCACGTGGTCACCCAGCACTTTCTGCTGCTCGGGGCGTTTGGTGTAGTAGAAATATTCGAAGTGACCGAAGCGCACATGGCTTGGCGCCAGGCGCAGGACCATGGCCGCGCGCTCCTGCTTTTCGCGCCACACCGGGGTGTCGGAGCCGATCACGCACAGGGCGCGGGTGGTCGGGATGTTCAGGGCATTCAGGGCTTCGGACGCGAGAAACTCGCGGATCGACGAACGCAGGACCGCCCGGCCATCGCCCATGCGTGAAAACGGCGTCTGGCCGGCACCCTTGAGGTGCAGGTCCCAGTGTTCGCCGGCTTCGTTGTACACCTCGCCGAGCAACAGGCCGCGACCGTCGCCCAGTTGCGGGTTGTAGGAGCCGAACTGGTGTCCGGAATAGACCATCGCCCTCGGAATCGCATCGGCCCAGAGCTTGTGGCCGCTGAACAGTTCGGCGAACTCCGGGGTTTCGGCCTCGGCCGGGTCGAGGTCCAGCAGGGCCATGGCGGCGGGGCTGGCCACGACCAGGCGCGGATTGTCGATGGGCTCGGGCAGCACATGGGCGGAAAACGCGTCGCCCAGGCGGTCGAAGCGATTATCGAAGGTGAGTTCGTCGAGGGCTTTCAAGGGCCGGCTCCAGCAGAATGTCCGAGCATTCTGCTGGGGAAAGGCCGGTTAGTCGAGTTTGGCGGCGGGCGGTTCTTGCGCCGGCTTGCCGTCGACGATCGGCACGATGGTTTTCGCTTCCGGCTCGATCGGCACCATCTTGTATTCCTGGCCGTGCAGGTTCTTGAGGTAGACCTCCATCTGCCGGAACGAGATGTTGATGTGCTGCTTCTTGAACTCGCGGTTGATGAAGCGGTTGACCTCGTCGAGCACCGGGTTGCGGTCGCCGAGGTCGCGCACGTGCATGCGCAACTCGTGGTCGAGGGTGCTTTCGCCGAAATTCAGGAAGTACACATGCGGCTCCGGGTCTTTCAGGACGCGCGGGTTGTCCCGTGCAGCCTTGAGCAGCAGTTCTTTCACCAGGTCCAGGTCCGAGCCGTAGTCGACGCCGAGCTTGAGGGTCACCCGGGTGATGGTGTCGGTCAGCGACCAGTTGATCAGTTGCCCGGTAATGAACGTCTTGTTCGGGACGATGATGTCCTTGCGGTCGAAGTCGGTGATGGTCGTGGCACGGATGCGGATCTTGCTCACCGTACCCGACAGGTTGCCGATGGTGATGGTGTCACCGATCCGCACCGGACGTTCGAACAGGATCATGATGCCGGAAATGAAGTTGGCGAAGATTTCCTGCATGCCGAAACCGAGGCCGACCGACAGCGCCGCCACCAGCCATTGCAACTTGTCCCAGCTCACGCCCAGGGTCGACAGGGTCGAGACGAAGCCGACGCCGGCGATCACGTACGAGAGCAGCGTGGTGGTCGCGTAGGCGCTGCCCTGGGCCAGGTTGAGCTTGGACAGCACGAAGACTTCCAGCAGGCCGGGCAAGTTGCGCGCCAGGGCGAAGGTGATGCCGATGATGATCAGCGCACCGAGCATGTCGCCGATGCTGATCGGCACCATGCTCATGTTGGCGCCGGTGCCGCTGGTGTATTCGTAGAGGGTGATGTTGTCCAGGTACGAGAACACGGTGATCAGGTCGGCCCAGACCCAGTACAGCGCCGCCATGAAGCCGCCGAGCAGCGCCAGGCGGATCAGGCGCAGGGACTGTTCGTTGACCTTCTCGATGTCCATGGTCGGTTCTTCGATCACCGCTTCGCCGTCGCCGGCCTCTTTGGCGGCCAGGCGCTTGGCCAGGGCGCGCTGGTAGGCTAGACGCCGGGCCGCCACGCTGAGGCCGCGCACGAAGGTGGCTTCGATCACCAGCCAGAACATCAGCAGGTACAGGGTGTTGATCAAGCGGTCGCTGAGCTTCAGTGCGGTGTAGTAGTAGCCGAAGCACACCGCCACGAACAGCGCGACGGGCAGGGCGGTGAACAGGATCCCCACCAGTTTGCGGAACAGCGAGGCGTTCTCGTGGGTCGGGCTGCTGATGAGCAAGCGGCTGAGCAGCAAGGTCATCAAGGCGTAGCAGATCAGCACCACCGGCATGCCGAGCACGTCATCGGCCAGTGCCGCCGGTTGCAGTTCGGCAACGGCCACTACGGTCACCAGGGCCATGACCACGATGCCGAGGCGGCGGATCCATCTGCGCAGGAACTCCACCTGGGGCTTTTCCCAGCGGAAATGCAGTTCTGCCACGCCACCCGGCGCGAGGATCCGGTAGGCGGTGTAGAACACCAGCCAGGCCCCGGCCATTTGCAGCAGCGCCGCGCCCATGTTGGCGTTCTGCCCACGGGCGTCGATTTGCAGGGCCAGCCCGCACAAGGCGAGGCCCAGGGAAACCGGCATCGCCAGCAGGACGTTGATCAGAATCGCCTGCGGGGTGTGCCACTGGCTATCGCGCTTGAAGTGACCGATGTCCTGGTGAACCTTGTTCAGTCGTGCGTACAGACTCTTGCGCCGCCACAGCAGCGCACCGATCAGCAGCGCCAATGGCAGGAACAGCAGCGGGCGCTGGGTCAGGCCATCGGTCAATTCGCTCAGGCTTGACAGTACCGGCAGCGAATCGAGTTGCCGCTGGAGGCGGTCCGGCACGCTGTGAATCCACTCCAGGTCCAGCGGCTTGTTGCTGGGAATCCAGAACATCTGTTCATCGAGCGTCGCCCGCAGGCTTTGCGCGGTGCTGAGCAGTTGCTTCTGGTTCAGTTGCAGGGTGATGGATTCATTGAGCACCGCACTCAGTTCGCGATTGAGCCGCTCCAGCAGGTCGGCGCGGGTGGTGGCCAGTTCCATCAGGCTTTTGCGCAACTGCGGCGTGACTTGCTCGGGGGGCTGGGTCGACAGCAGGTTTTCAACGTAGGTGGTCGGGTTGCTCAGCAGTTCCCGTTGCTGGCTGACTTCGAACTGATACAGGCGAATGTCAGCGATCTGGTCTGCCAGGTTGCGGTCGAGCCGCAGGCGCGGCAAGGCCTGTTTCTGTTTGTAGAGAATCTTCGAGAGCAGCAGGCTGCCTTTGAGCACGTTGATTTGCTCGTCCAGCGCCGCATCGCTCTGGGTCAGGCTATCCAGCTGTTGCTTGGTCTGCAGATTCTGCTGGGTGACTTCGTTGAGGCGGTCGGTGCTTTTGAGCAGGTAGTCCGAGAGCTTCAGGTTGGCCGCGCTTTCGGTGGCCAGCAGGCTGCTGCCGCCAGCCTTTTGCGCTTCGATGGATTGCTGGGTGACCGTCTCCTGGGACAACGCCAGACGCTTCTGATTGATCAGGGTTTGCAGGTCCTGGATTTCCTTGTCCAGGCGGTCGGATCGCTCCGACAACAGGTCATGCTGGCTGTTGCCGAGGTCTTGCAATTGGGTATTGCCGGCCAGTTCCTGGCGGCGCAGCGGGATCAGGGCGTTCAGTGCCGCCAGTTCGGCATTGAGCTGGTCGCGCTGCTCGGCGCTCAGGGTCTTGCCGGCGTCCTTGCCGTTCTTGAGGATATTGTTGATCTGCTGAATGCGTGTCTGGCTGCTGGATATCTCCGCCTGGGCGCGCTCGGGGCGGGTCTGGGCAGTGATGATCAGGCTGTTGGCATCGCCCAGGGCTTTTTGCAGGTCGCTTTGCTGGGTGGAGCGCTCAGTGAGCATTTGCTCCAGCTGCTGGATCGTTTCCTTGGCGAAGCGCTGCGCCACCGGCACCACGGCGCTGGCCTTGAGGCGGGTCAGTTCACGCTGGTTTTCCACCGTCTGCTTGGGTGCCGAACTCAACGTTTGCTTGAGTTCGGCCAGCTTCTGCTCGTAATCACGCTTGTTGTTGAGTTGGGTCAACGTGTTTTGCAGGACGGTTTGCAGGGCCTTCTGATCGGCTTCCGGCAGTTTGCGGTCGGCGATCTTGTCCAGGCTCGCTTGCACGGCTTCGCTGGAGGGCGGTTCGGCCGCTTGCGCCGCTTGTGAAAAACCAAGGGGGCCGACAGAGAGACTCAAGCCCAGAAGGGCAATGGCGAAAAAGGAGCGCAGGTTAGGCATAAAGACCGGTCAAGCAAGTGAGAGTGGAAGCAGTTTAGAGGAAGAGTCCGGGACCCGGGCGACTTCCTTCGGGGAATCTGACGCCCACTTTGCCGATCTTGTTCCCGTCCATGACCGCCACGGTCCAGATGGTGTTGTTCCATTCCACCTGGTCACCCACCACCGGCGCGCCGCCGACTTTCTGGGCAATGAAGCGGCCCAGGGACATGTCCGGATCGATGCCTTCGAACTTAAGGCCATACAGGGCCGCAACCGCGGCCAGCTGGGCGTCTCCTTCGAGTACGAAGTCGCCGAAGAAGCGCAGGTCGAGGCCCCGTTGTGGCGCCTGGCTGAAGAGTTTTCCGAGGGCCGGCAGGTTGTGTTCGTGGCCGATAACACACAGCAAATCATCGACTTCCAGCACCGTACTACCCGACGGATGGAGCAATTGTTGACCACGAAACAGGGCGGCAATACGGGTGCCTTCGGGCATTTTCAGCTCGCGCAGGGGCGAACCGATGCACCATTTTTCCGCGCCGAGGCGATAAACGAACAGCTCCCACTCGCTGGTGACATGCACCTCCAGGGCCGAGCGCGAGATGGGTGCAGGCTCCGGAGGTACCGTCACCTTCAGCAGCTTGGCGACCCAAGGCAGGCTCGTGCCCTGAACCAGCAGCGACACCAGCACGATAAAGAAGGCGAGATTGAAATACAGCTGGGCGTTGGGCAGGCCGGCCATCAGCGGGAACACCGCGAGAATGATCGGGACCGCGCCGCGCAAGCCGACCCAGGAAATGAACGCTTTCTCACGACCATGGAATGCCTTGAACGGCAGCAGGCCGACCACCACCGACAGTGGCCGGGCAAACAGAATCATCCACAGCGCCAGTGCCAGCGCCGGCAAGGCAATAGGCAGCAGGTCGTGAGGTGTCACCAACAGCCCCAGCACCAGGAACATGCCGATCTGCGCCAGCCAGGCCATGCCGTCGAGCATGTGCAAAATGCCGTGGCGGCTGCGCACCGGACGGTTGCCGATCACCAGGCCGCACAGGTACACGGCAAGGAAGCCGCTGCCGTGCAGGGCGTTGGTCAGGGCAAACACCACCAGGCCACCGGCAATGACCAGGATCGGATACAGGCCGGTGGCCAGGTTGATGCGGTTGACCAGTTGCAGCATGAGCCAGCCACCGCCCAGGCCAATGACGCCACCGATGCCGAATTCGCGCAGCAGATGGGTCAGCAGGCTCCAGTGCAGGCCGGTCTGGCCGCTGGCGAGCATGTCGATCAGGGTGACGGTGAGGAACACCGCCATCGGGTCGTTGCTGCCGGATTCGATTTCCAGGCTGGCGGTTACCCGTTCGTTCAGGCCTTTGCCACCCAATAGCGAGAACACCGCCGCGGCGTCGGTGGAGCCGACGATGGCGCCGATCAGCAGGCCCTGGATCAGGTTCAGGTCGAACAGCCAGGCGGCCGCCATGCCGGTCAGGCCGGTGGTAATCAGCACCCCGACCGTGGCCAATGAGAGCGCCGGCCATAACGCCACGCGGAAGCTCGAGACCCGGGTGCGCAAGCCGCCGTCGAGCAGGATCACCGCCAGTGCGAGGTTGCCGACCAGGTAAGCCGTGGGGTAGTTGTCGAAGATAATGCCGCCGCCATCGACGCCGGCCGCCATGCCGACGGCCAGGATGATCACCAGAATCGGGATGCCGAGGCGGGACGAAAGGGAACTCACCAGAATGCTCGCACCTACCAGCAACGCGCCGATCAAGAACAGGCTGTTGATGGTCGTCGCATTCAAAGGCAGTACTCCAGAAAGCTGAAAGGCGGGCACAAACTGACCATGCAGTCTGCGTGCCAGCGATTCTAACCTGTTGAAATGTGATGCTGTCAAAAAGCTTTTGCAGAGCAAAAGATCGCAGCCTGCGGCAGCTCCTACACAGACCCGCGTTACATGTAGGAGCTGCCGCAGGCTGCGATCTTTTCGGCATCAGAGCAAACGACTCGGCGACGAAGTGCAGGAACCAGATCGGCCTGCCGCAGTCTTTAAAACTCGCGAGGAAGGTCGCCCGTCAGCAAAATCAAGGCTTTGCGCCTGTATAACCCTGGCATCCACAGTGACTTTTCTTTATCGTACGCGCCCTTTGAAAAAGCCCGGAATATCAAAATGTTGGAAGCATCCCTAAGCCAATTGGAACAACTGGTCAGCGACCTGGTGCAGCAGAACCAGACGCTGCTCGGCACCAACCAGACCCTGACTGCAGAACTGGCCCAGGCCAAGGATGAAAACGAAAGCCTGCAACTGAGCCTGATGGAGCAGGAAGAGAAACAAGGCGCCACGGCGGCTCGCATCCAGGCCCTGGTTGAGCGCGTCAGCGCAGGCCCTGTCAGCGCATGAGTTACAACGCCGCAGGGGTAAAAGTCGTCTCGATCCTGGGGGAGGACTATTCGATCAAGGCACCGGCCGGGGAAGAACAAACCCTGCTGGACGCCGCGATGATGTTGAAGGCAGCCCTGGCCGAAACCAAGAGGAAGTACCCGACGCTGATCGGTGACCGACTGCTGGTGCTGGCGGCGATGAATCTGTGCTCCCAGCAGATTGAAATGCAGAAACAGCACAAGCTCGAACTCGACCGTTACCAAGAGCAAGTCAGCGCCACGGTTGAAGTGATCTCCAAGACGATCAATCAGGCCTGATCGGCTTTGCGCACAACCAAAGAATAGATTGTCGGTTGGTTTGTATACAATCGGCACGGCTGTTGCAGTGTTTCAGCCTCTTATTCTTTGGGGGTGCTCCATGCAGTTCTGGCGACGCAGTATTCAATGGCAGTTGATCCTGAGCATGGGCACCGCCCTTCTGGTCAGTATCCTGATCGTGGTTGGCATTTATACCCTCGTGGTCAATCGTCTCGCCCAGAGCTATCTGGTCGAGCAAGCCTTGCCGTCGAGCATCGAAGCGATGCGCAACGACATCGAGCGGATCCTTGTCCAACCCCTCACCGCCGCCAAGGACATCGCCAGCAACAGTATGGTGCGCGACTGGTTGGCCGGGGGTGAAGACAGTGCCCAGGCCGGCACGTTTACTACCTATCTCGAAGGCATTCGCGCCGAGCACAAAGCCTTTACCGCGCTGATTGTCGGCACCGCGACCAACCACTACTTCACCGAAAAAGGCCTGGACCGCACCCTCAGCCGATCCAATCCGAAAGATGCCTGGTTCTACGCGTTCCTCGACAGCAATCAGCCGCGCACCCTCAATATCGATAACGACACAGCCACCGGAGAATTGGCGCTGTTCATCGATCTCAAGGTCGAACAGGCCGGTAAAGTCGTGGGCGTTGCGGGGCTTGGCCTGAGCATGAAAGAGCTGTCGGAGCTGATCCACAATTTCAGCTTCGGGGAGCGCGGCAAGGTCTATCTCGTGCGTTCCGACGGTTTGATCCAGGTCCATCCCGAGGCGCAATTCAGCGGCAAACGCACCTTGACCGAGCAGATCGGCGCTACGGCAGCGCAAACGCTGATGAGTCAAAAAGCCGCCACCAGCAGCGACTTCCAGCGCGACGGCGAAGACTTCCTCGCCTTGAGCTTGCCGCTGCGCGATCTCGGCTGGAGCCTGGTGGCCGAAGTGCCGCAATCGCAGATCTACGCTGAAGCCCGCCGCGCCATGTGGATGAGCAGCGGCATTGGCCTGGCGGTGGCGATTGTGTGCCTGTTGCTGGTGGTGTTGCTGGCCCGTGGGCTGGTGCGGCCGATTCGCCAGGTAACAGCGGCGCTGGTGGCCATCGGTAGCGGTGGTGGAGATTTGACCCAGCGGCTGGATGCCAGCCGCGCCGATGAGCTGGGTGATCTGGCGCGTGGCTTCAATCGCTTCCTGGATAGCCAGCGCGACATGATCGGTGAAGTACTGACCACCAGCGAGCGCCTGCGCACCGCTGTCGGCCAGGTGGCGCGGGTGGTGGACAACACCGCCGAACGCTCTGGTCGTCAGCAGGAAATGACCGACATGGTCGCCACCGCTGTTCACGAAATGGGCCTGACCGTGCAGGACATTGCGCAGAATGCCGGCAACGCGGCGTTCGCCTCACAAACCGCCCGTGATGAAGCGCTGCAGGCGCGGGAAGTGGTGGGTGGTTCTATCCGCCACATTGAAAGCATGTCCCGGGAAATCGGTGTAGCGGCCACGGCGGTGGCCGAGCTGGCTCATCAAGTGGCATCCATCGATCAGGTGCTGGCGGTGATTCGCGGGATTTCCGAGCAGACCAACCTGCTGGCGCTCAACGCGGCTATCGAAGCGGCGCGCGCTGGCGACATGGGGCGTGGGTTCGCCGTGGTGGCCGATGAAGTGCGCACCCTGGCGCGGCGTACGCAATCGTCCACCGATGAAATCCAGCAGATGATCGGCAGCCTCAAGCAAGGTGCGGAGAACGCGGTGTCGTCGATGCATTCCGGGCAAGCTGCGACGGGCACGGGTGTCGAATCGAGCCAGCGTACCGGCACCTCGTTGACCGCGATTACCGGGCAAGTGGAGCGCATCAGCGACATGAACCATCAGGTGGCGACGGCGACGGAAGAGCAGTCGGCAGTCACCGAGGAAATCAATCGCAACGTGCAGGGCATTTCCGATCTGGCGCGGGCGACGGCGGGGGAGGTCAGGGCTTGCCGTGAGGATTGCCAGACGTTGCAGCGGTTGGCGGATGACCTGGCGCGGCAGATGGGTGGGTTTCGGTTGAGCTGATAGTTTTAATAATAAGACGCGCCGATAAGGGCGCGTCTGCAAGGTGAAGAACTATACCTTTATCAGCAATATTTCCCGCCCATAGAAGTGAACTCCACCGGTGGTTTGCAAATAAAAAACCTGTTTTTCCTTAACTATCCATTCTACAAATTGCTCATCAATATAGATGTCATCCGCCGCTAGCGTTCTGAACATGTCGTCTTGTGTGAACGCTACAGGATTAGTGTAAGTATCTGTGGGAGTTATAATTTCGTTAAGGTAAAGGTTGTTGCTAACTTTTCTGTATCTTTTTTCGCTGATACGTACGTTGCCTTGATCCTTTACAACATCGTTGACTCTGGCCGACTTGTAAAACTGAGAGTCGGTTAGCATTACATAAGGATCTATAAGTGTTTTTGACTTCTTGCCCCTTAATGGCGTGCCATAAACTGTTGCATTCCATTGATCGGGGCCGATACGCGTGAAGTCTTTGAAAGTGACACGGTGGGTGCTCAGGTAATGATCGTCTACCGACGTGACCTCAAACATTGTCGTAGAAGTGGTTTCTACACTTAATTCTATGTTGTTCGATGTCGTGATGATGATCCGTGTTTTTTCATCAGTAAGACGGTGATGGTTTTTGCTGAGAACAGTGGACAGTGTTGAATCTATATTCGTCCAGACAGTGCCACGTCGTAAAGGTGTGGATGAGACAGAGGCTAGGATGCAGTAATCTTGTGTGACAAGCCCGGAAAGCTTTATGGATCGCTCTTCGAAAGTGTGTTTGCGCATGGTGATTCGCTCGTTCGGATGTAAGAGGTGGACCTCGAGTCCTACTTGCCGGGCAAACTACATGTCAGGCGAAAACACCTTATCTTGCATCATTGTTTTCCACACCTGTCAAAGATGACAGGTGTGGGAAAAATTTTAATAGGAGGTCAATGACCCGCTCACCCGCCGTCGGGGATCAAAACCACTCATCCTGCATGCCTAGGCACGCATCGTCCCGCGCCTCAAGAATCGCCAGCTCATGGTGGCACCCCGGCACTTCCCATGTCAGGAAGTAGCGGGCTGCCTGCAACTTGCCTTTATAGAAGCTCACATCCGCTGCATTGCCCTTGGCCAGACCTTCCTCGGCACGAATGGCCTGTTCCAGCCAGCGCCAGCCAATGACGGTGTGCCCGAACACCTTCAGGTACAGCGCCGAGTTCGCCAGGCTGCTGTTGACCTTGCCCTGGGCCAGGTCGGTCAGCAGGCCGATTGTCACGGTTTGCAGGCGCGCCACCAGTTTCTCCAGCGGCTCGCGCAGCGGCGTCAGCGACTCGAACGCCTGGGCACGTTCGGCGGTGTCGGCGATCAGGCGGATCAGTTGCTTGAGCCCCGCGCCACCGTTCTGCGCCAGTTTGCGGCCCAAAAGGTCCAGCGATTGAATGCCGTGGGTGCCTTCGTGGATCGGGTTCAGGCGGTTGTCGCGATAGTACTGCTCCACCGGGTATTCACGGGTATAACCGTGGCCACCGAGGATCTGGATCGCCAGTTCGTTGGCCTTCAGGCAGAACTCCGACGGCCAGGATTTGACGATCGGCGTCAGCAGGTCCAGCAGTTCGTGGGCCTGCTTGCGCTCGGCTTCGGTCTCCAGCGTCGTGGTGTCGTCGAACAGTCGCGCCGCGTACAGGCCGAGGTCGAACGAGCCTTCAACGTAGGCCTTTTGTGTCAGCAGCATGCGTTTGACGTCGGCGTGCTGAATGATCGCCACCGGCGCGGTATTCGGGTCCTTGCTGTCCGGCACGCGGCCTTGCGGACGTTCACGGGCGTATTCCAGCGAATACAGGTAGCCGGCGTAGCCGAGCATCACCGCGCCCATGCCGACGCCGATCCGCGCCTCGTTCATCATCTGGAACATGTAGCTCAAGCCCTGGTGCGGCTTGCCCACCAGATAGCCGACACAATCGCCGTTATCGCCGAAGTTCAGCGCGGTGGAGGTGGTGCCACGCCAGCCCATCTTGTGGAACAGCCCGGCCAGCAGCACGTCGTTGCGCCGGCCGAGGCTGCCGTCGTCGTTGACCAGGAACTTGGGCACGATGAACAGCGAAATGCCTTTCACACCGGCCGGTGCGTCCGGCAGCTTGGCCAGCACCATGTGCACGATGTTTTCCGACAGCGGATGATCGCCGCCGGAGATGAAGATCTTGTTGCCCTTGAGGCGATAAGTGCCGTCGGACGCAGGCTCGGCGCGGGTACGAATATCTGACAGCGACGAGCCCGCGTGGGGTTCGGTCAGGGCCATGGTGCCGAAGAAGCGGCCGTCGATCATCGGTTGCAGGAAGCGGCGCTTCTGCTCCTCGGTACCGAAGCTTTCGATCAGGTTGGCCGCGCCCATGGTCAGGAACGGATAAGAGGTCGAGGCGGCGTTGGCCGACTGGAAGTGCGAAAAGCAGGCCTGGGACAGCAGCGTAGGAAGTTGCATGCCGCCGGCGTCGAAACTGCGCGCGGCGTTGAGGAAGCCGGCTTCGAGGAAAGCATCCACCGCCGGTTTCACTTCCGGAATCAGAATCGCCTGACCGTTTTCGTAGCGCGGCTCGTTCTCGTCGCCCTTGCGGTTGTGCGGGGCGAAGAACTTCTCGGCGATACTGCGGGCGGTGCCAATGGCCGCATCGAAGGTTTCGCGATTGTGCTCGGCGAAACGCTCACGCTGGGTCAGGCCCTCGGCATCGAGGACTTCATACAGCTCGAAAGCCAGATTGCGGGAACTGAGCAGCGTCTCGGACATGGCGGCCTACCTTTTATTGGGATGGGCCGAGTCTAAGGTTGGGAATAGAGGCTGAACAGGATGATTGATCTTGGTGATGGAGAAGCAAAAGATCGCAGCCTTCGGCAGCTCCTACAGGAAAACGCATTCCAAATGTAGGAGCTGCCGAAGGCTGCGATCTTTTGATCTTGCTTTAAAGCTCGGGCAGCCGCAGCTGCCCGGTCCTGTTACGGCTTAGCCAATCGTCATCAAGCTGGCATTACCACCCGCCGCCGCCGTGTTGACGCTCAACGCACGCTCGATCACCAAACGCTCCAGCGCAATGTTGGTCTCGCCCTGCGACAGGCCCTGAACCCCGACAATCGCACCGGCACGCTTGGCAACCTGCTGGCAAACCGCACGCAACTGGTCGGAGTGGCCGTGATGCACAACCGCGTCAAACACCACTTCGTCCTTGTTCCAGTCGGAAACCAGCTTGATGCGCGCCTGAATCTCCTTCGGCAGGCGTGCGAACAGCGCCTTGGTCAATTCACCTTCCGGCCACACTGCCGAACCGCCGACAGCCAGTACCGCCGCCAGTTGAGTCAGCAGGTCGCCTTCGACTTCCGCCAGGCACAGCACGTGTTCCCGTGGCAGGATCGCGTAGCTGTTGCGCTCGCCGGTCGGGCCGGCCAGAACGCGGGTGATCCCGCTTTGCGATTGTGCGGCGAACTGCACGCACAGGGTGCTCAGGTCGGCAAACTTGTTACTGTCGGCCCAGGCTTTCAGAGCGGTCAGCGGCTTGCTCATGGCGTCGCGCAGACGAACGTCCGGTGCTGCGGCGGCATCGCCACGAGCGAAGGATTGTTCGATCGCATCCGCAGGGCGGGTCGACAGCAGGCGGTACAGGTACAGCGGGCCACCGGCTTTCGGGCCGGTACCCGACAGGCCTTCGCCGCCGAATGGCTGCACGCCGACCACGGCACCGACGATGTTGCGGTTGACGTAGACGTTACCGGCATTGACGTTGTCGATCACCTTGGCGATGGTTTCGTCGATGCGGGTGTGCACGCCCAGGGTCAGGCCGTAGCCGGAAGCGTTGATCTGGCCGATCAGTTGATCGATGTCCTTGCGCTTGTAGCGAACCACGTGCAGCACCGGGCCGAAGATCTCCCGCTGCAGTTCGTCGAAGCTTTCCAGTTCGATCAGGGTCGGCATCACGAAGGTGCCGCGTTTGACTTCTTCGGCGTCGGCGATGGCCACCTGGTACACGCTGCGACCTTTGTCGCGCATGGCCTGGATGTGCTTCTCGATGCCAGCCTTGGCTTCGGCGTCGATCACCGGGCCGATGTCCACGGACAAACGCTCAGGGTTGCCGAGACGGCTTTCAGCCATCGCGCCCTTGAGCATTTCGATGACGCGATCAGCGGAATCTTCCTGCAGGCACAGGACGCGCAGGGCCGAGCAACGCTGGCCGGCACTGTCGAATGCCGACGAAACCACGTCGATCACCACTTGTTCGGTCAGTGCCGAAGAGTCGACGATCATCGCGTTCTGGCCACCGGTTTCGGCGATCAGCGGGATCGGACGGCCCTGGCTGTCCAGGCGGCCGGCGATGTTGCGTTGCAGCAAGCGCGCGACTTCGGTGGAACCGGTGAACATCACGCCTTTGACGCGATCGTCGCCGACCAGACCGGCACCGACGGTTTCACCGCGACCCGGCAGCAATTGCAGTACGCCCTCGGGAATGCCGGCTTCGAGCAGCAGGCGCACGGCTTGAGCGGCGACCAGCGGTGTCTGTTCCGCAGGTTTGGCCAGTACCGGGTTACCGGCGGCCAATGCAGCAGCCACCTGGCCACTGAAGATCGCCAGCGGGAAGTTCCACGGGCTGATGCACACGACTGGGCCCAGTGGGCGGTGAGCGTCGTTGGTGAAGTCGTTGCGTGCCTGCACCGCGTAGTAACGCAGGAAGTCCACGGCTTCACGCACTTCAGCGATGGCGTTGGCAAAGGTCTTGCCGGCTTCGCGGGCCAGCAGGCCCATCAGCGGCTGGATCTCGGCTTCCATCAGGTCGGCGGCACGTTCCAGGATCGCGGCGCGTTCGGCGGGCGGCGTGGCCTGCCAGATCGGCGCAGCGTTGAGGGCGCACTGGATCGCGTTGTCGACGTCTTCGACGGTCGCTTCCTGTACATGGCCGACCACGTCACGCAGATCGGACGGGTTCAGCACGGGAGCCGGGGCTTCGTTGCTGGACGCGCAGCCGAGTATCGGTGCGGCTTTCCAGTGGTTGTGCGCGGTAGCGAGAAGTGCGCAGGACAGCGACGCCAAACGATGTTCGTTGGCCATGTCGATGCCGCTGGAGTTGGCGCGCTCGGCGCCATACAGGTCACGCGGCAGCGGAATGCGCGGGTGCGGCAGGCCGAAACCACCTTCCACGGTCGCCATCTGCTCGATGCTGGCTACCGGATCGGCTACCAGTTCCTGGATCGAAATCGATTGGTCGGCGATACGGTTCACGAACGAGGTGTTCGCGCCGTTTTCCAGCAGGCGACGCACCAGGTAAGCCAGCAGGGTTTCGTGGGTACCGACCGGTGCGTACACGCGGCACGGACGGTTCAGCTTGCCTTCGGAGACTTTACCTACAACCTGTTCGTACAGCGGTTCACCCATGCCGTGCAGGCATTGGAACTCGTACTGGCCCGGGTAATAGTTCTGACCGGCGATGTGATAAATGGCCGACAGGGTGTGGGCGTTGTGCGTGGCGAACTGCGGGTAGATGACTTCCGGCACCGACAGCAGCTTGCGCGCGCAAGCGATGTAGGACACGTCGGTGTACACCTTGCGGGTATAGACCGGGTAGCCTTCCAGGCCTTCGACCTGGGCGCGCTTGATTTCGCTGTCCCAGTACGCGCCTTTTACCAAACGGATCATCAGGCGATGACGGCTGCGACGAGCCAGGTCGATCACGTAGTCGATCACGTACGGGCAACGCTTCTGATAAGCCTGGATCACGAAACCGATGCCGTTCCAGCCGGTCAGTTGCGGCTCGAAGCACAGGCGCTCGAGCAGATCCAGCGAGAGCTCCAGGCGGTCGGCTTCTTCGGCGTCGATGTTCAGGCCGATGTCGTATTGCTTGGCCAACAGGGTCAGCGACAGCAGGCGCGGGTACAGCTCATCCATCACACGCTCGTACTGAGCGCGGCTGTAGCGCGGGTGCAGGGCGGACAGCTTGATGGAAATGCCCGGGCCTTCATAAATCCCGCGACCGTGGGACGCCTTGCCGATCGAGTGGATGGCTTGTTCGTACGAGGCCAGGTACTTCTGTGCGTCGTGCTCGGTGAGTGCGGCTTCACCCAGCATGTCGTAGGAATAGCGGAAGCCCTTGGCTTCGAACTTGCTGGCGTTGGCCAGGGCTTCGGCGATGGTTTCGCCGGTCACGAACTGCTCGCCCATCAGGCGCATGGCCATGTCGACGCCCTTGCGGATCATCGGCTCGCCGCTCTTGCCGATGATGCGGCTCAGGGACGAAGTCAGGCCGGCTTCGTTGTGGGTCGACACCAGCTTGCCGGTCAGCAGCAGGCCCCAGGTGGCAGCGTTGACGAACAGCGACGGGCTGTTGCCCAAGTGCGGCTGCCAGTTGCCGGTGCTGATCTTGTCGCGGATCAGGGCGTCACGGGTGCCTTTGTCCGGGATGCGCAGCAGCGCTTCGGCCAGGCACATCAGCGCCACGCCTTCCTGGGACGACAGGGAGAATTCCTGCAGCAGGCCCTGAACGATGCCGGCACGGCCGCCAGCGCTCTTCTGATTGCGCAGTTTTTCAGCAATCGAGGCGGCAAGCTTGTTGGTGGCTTCGGCCATCGGTGCCGGCAGGCGAGCCTGCTCGATCAGCATCGGCACGACTTCCGGCTCAGGGCGGCGGTAGGCGGCGGTGATCGAGGCGCGCAGTACCGACTGCGGCAGGATGCTTTCGGCGAATTCGAGGAAGCACTGGTGGGCGTGATCCAGAGGCGCGTCGACGCTGTCGTCGGAGTCCTTGGTCAAACCGCTCAGCTCGGTCAGGGTTGCACCACCCTCGAGTTTTTCCAGGTAATTGAAGATTGCCTGCTTGATCAACCAGTGCGGCGTGCGATCAATCGAGGTCGCGGCGGCCTTGAGGCGTTCGCGGGTCGGGTCGTCAAGTTTGACCCCAAGGGTGGTGGTAGCCATGTTTTTATCCTCATGTTTGCCACGACTGCGTGGCATCAGCTGGCGGCAAGATTAGCCGTGCGACTGTTGAGGTGCAACCGGGTGCAACCCTTTTTTTGTCGGAATATTAAGCAGCTCGTCAGGAAATAAATTCTGGTACGGGTGTGCCGTATCTGCTTGGTGCTTTTTCACGCGGTTGGCTCTGTTTCTTGCTCCGAAAAGGAGCAAAAACCGGTGTTTACTATTTATTTCCGACTAGGTGCAACTTATTCTCGCGAAACAGGTTGCACCTTATTTGCTTTGTTGAATAGCATTCGCGCCCAAGGTGCAACCCGGAAAAATCCGGGTGCTCCGGCTGATGGCTTTCCTGGGGAAACATCAGTCATAAATGCGCGGGAATCCGGATCGTCTGTCAAACGTATGCGTTTGCGAGCGGTTCACCAGCCGCCGCTACATAAAAACAAAGCCAGGGCGTAACTTAATGAGCGTAAGCAATCCAACCCTGATCACGTTCGTGATCTACATCGCAGCAATGGTGCTGATCGGCTTGATGGCCTATCGCTCCACCAACAACCTTTCCGACTACATCCTGGGCGGTCGCAGCCTGGGCAGCGTCGTGACTGCACTGTCTGCCGGTGCCTCCGACATGAGCGGCTGGTTGTTGATGGGCTTGCCCGGTGCAATCTACATGTCCGGTCTTTCCGAAAGCTGGATCGCCATCGGCCTGATCGTCGGCGCCTACCTGAACTGGCTGTTCGTCGCCGGCCGTCTGCGTGTACAGACCGAGCACAACGGTGATGCACTGACCCTGCCGGACTACTTCGCCAGCCGTTTCGAAGACAAGAGCGGCCTGCTGCGGATCATCTCTGCGGTCGTGATCCTGGTGTTCTTCACCATCTACTGCGCTTCCGGCATCGTGGCCGGTGCCCGTCTGTTCGAAAGCACCTTCGGCATGTCCTACGAGACGGCGCTGTGGGCCGGTGCTGCGGCGACGATTGCCTACACCTTTATCGGCGGATTCCTGGCCGTAAGCTGGACCGATACCGTACAGGCCACCCTGATGATCTTCGCGTTGATCCTGACGCCGGTCATCGTGCTGCTGGCCACCGGTGGTGTCGACACCACCTTCCTGGCCATCGAAGCGCAAGATCCAAGTAACTTCGACATGCTCAAGGGCACCACTTTCATCGGCATCATCTCGCTGATGGGCTGGGGTCTGGGCTACTTCGGTCAGCCGCACATCCTCGCGCGTTTCATGGCGGCTGATTCGGTGAAATCGATTGCCAAGGCCCGACGCATCTCCATGACCTGGATGATCCTGTGCCTGGGCGGCACCGTGGCTGTGGGCTTCTTCGGTATTGCCTACTTCTCGGCGCACCCGGACGTGGCTGGCGCGGTCTCCGAGAACCACGAACGTGTGTTCATCGAGCTGGCCAAGATCCTTTTCAACCCATGGATCGCCGGTGTCCTGCTGTCGGCCATTCTGGCTGCGGTGATGAGCACCCTGAGCTGCCAGTTGCTGGTGTGCTCGAGCGCCCTGACCGAAGACTTCTACAAGACCTTCCTGCGTAAATCCGCTTCGCAGCTGGAACTGGTCTGGGTCGGTCGTGCCATGGTCCTGTTGGTCGCCCTGATTGCTATCGCACTGGCAGCCAACCCGGAAAACCGTGTACTGGGCCTGGTGAGCTACGCCTGGGCCGGTTTCGGTGCCGCATTCGGTCCGGTTGTACTGATCTCCGTGATCTGGAAAGACATGACCCGCAACGGCGCACTGGCCGGCATCCTGGTCGGCGCGATCACTGTGATCGTCTGGAAACACTTCGAACTGCTGGGCCTGTACGAAATCATCCCGGGCTTCATCTTCGCCAGCCTGGCGATCTACATCGTCAGCAAAATGGGCACGCCGACTGCCGGCATGTTCCAGCGTTTTGCGGCTGCAGAGAATGATTATCGTCTGAACAAGTGATGAGTGATGGGGGGAGCGCTTCCCATCCCTGTTAAAAGAGCGGCTCGCAGCTTTTGGTGCGGGCCGTTTTTTATTGGGGATCAGTCAAGATCGGCATCAGGCTGATTCAGAAAGATCAGCACGCCCAGTATTGCCATGTAGAACCTGAAGGCTGCGTCCTGACCATTCCAAATATCGGATTGCCACATCAGAAACCACTCACCTCCAACAACCATGAAGCCGAAAAACCACACGAAAAACCCGGTCGTCAAACCCGCTACGGCCCACTTCCTGGCCTGTCTGAACTCATGCCCACCGGCTGATCGTGAGCGCCAGAGCTGTAGTGCGCCGTAACCAAGAAGTCCACAGGTAATGGCTTCGCCAAGGATGATCAGCCAGTAAGCCCCATGCCACACCCAAGGCAGATCAATTGCGCGATACCGGGCGGCGTTGTCAGGGAAGGTGGTATCCATGCTCAGCACATGCCGGACGAAGTTGAAGTTGGAACCGTAGTCGGTGATGTTGTTGAACACGGTCATGAAGGCGAATGCGGCGAGCGCCAGGGTCATTGCAATCTTTGCGTAGCGAATGGTCATTTGTGCGTCCTTTGCCTTTTTCGACAAAGAACGCTATCACACCGGTTTGCAGGTTCGGGAGTCTTCCTGTTGTGAGGCGTTTGTGAATTTGTCGAGTGATGGTGCGTGCTTGTTGCCGCTATGAATGCTTGAAGTGTCCGCTCAGTCGCCAACCCCTGACTTGCCGGCCGGTAAAAGGTAAACTTCCCGGCCTTCGCAGGAGCAACCATGAATTATCGTCACGCCTTCCATGCCGGCAATCACGCCGATGTGTTCAAACACCTGACCTTGACCCGCCTCATCGCCCTGATGTCGCGCAAGGAGCAGCCGTTTGCCTATCTCGACACTCACGCCGGCATCGGTCTGTATGACCTTCAGGGTGATCAGGCCAACCGTACCGGCGAGTACCTGGAAGGCATTGCGCGTTTGTGGGATCAGCCGGATCTGCCGATCCTGACCGCCGATTACATGCAGGTGCTGCACGAGATGAACCCGGATGGCCAGTTGCGCTATTACCCGGGGTCGCCAGAGTTGGCGCGACGTTTGACCCGCCCGCAGGACCGCGTGTTGCTCAACGAGAAGCACCCGGAAGATGGCGTTTTACTCAAGGACAACATGGCCGGTGATCGTCGGGTCAAGGTGCACCTGGGCGAAGGCTGGCATGTGTCGCGGGCCTTGTTGCCGGTGCCGGAGAAGCGTGCGGTGATGTTGATCGATCCGCCGTTCGAGAAGCTCGACGAGATGCAGCGTTGTGCCGCGTCGCTCAAGGAAGCGATTGGCCGGATGCGCCAGACTGTGGCGGCGATCTGGTACCCGGTGAAGGATCAGCGCGCGCTGCGTCGTTTCTACCAGGACCTGGCCGGTACCGGTGCGCCGAAGTTGTTGCGGGTGGAGTTGCTGGTGCATCCGCTGGATACGCCGAACAGCCTGAACGGCTCCGGGCTGGCGATTGCCAATCCGCCGTGGGGGCTGGAGGAGGAGTTGCGTGAGCTGCTGCCGTGGTTGTCCGAGAAGCTTGGGCAGACCCAGGGTGGGTGGCGGATGGATTGGTTGATTGCCGAGTAATGCTCGGCCTGTAGGAGCCGGCTTGCCGGCGATGGCGGCCTAGAGGTCACCGCTGGACCCACTGCCGCTATCGCCGGCAAGCCGGCTCCTACGAGTGATCTGTGTCAGATCGGGCAAGTCACGCCTGTACCGCCGATCCCGCAGTAGCCTTCCGGATTCTTGGCCAGGTACTGCTGGTGATACGTCTCTGCAAAGTAGACGGTCGGGGCCTGGTCGATTTCGGTGCTGATTTCACCGAGGCCGGCCTTGGACAGCTCAGCCTGGTACGCTTCTTTACTCTTGAGCGCTGCGTCCAGTTGTTCAGGCGAGGTGGCGTAGATCACCGAGCGGTACTGGGTGCCGATGTCGTTGCCCTGACGCATGCCCTGAGTCGGGTTGTGCAGTTCCCAGAACATCGCCAGCAGTTCCTGGTAGCTGACCTTGGCCTTGTCATACACCACCAGTACCACTTCGGCGTGGCCGGTGAGGCCCGAGCAGACTTCTTCGTAGGTCGGGTTCGGCGTGAAGCCGCCAGCGTAACCCACAACCGTGCTGACCACGCCGTCGCGCTGCCAGAAGCGGCGTTCCGCTCCCCAGAAGCAGCCGAGGCCGAAGATCGCGAAGTCGACGTCTTCGAAGAACGGGCCAAGCAAGGGGGTGTCTTTAAACACAAAGTGCTTTTCAGGCAGGGTCATTGCGGTTTCGCGACCGGGCAGAGCTTGTTCTTTAGTAGGGAGCACGTTTTTGTTCACCAGAATTTCCGAGCGCAGAACCATGATCAGTCCTCTCAGTCAGGATGGGTTGTAAATAAGCAGACCGTCAGTGTGCCCAAATACTGCCGGTTAAGCACTATCAAGGTGGGAGCGGGCTTGCTCGCGAAGACGTTGGGACAGTCGACATCAATGTTGCCTGATCTACCGCTTTCGCGAGCAAGCCCGCTCCCACAGGGTCAGGCGATTGGGCCACGCGGGTAGCGTTTGAGCTTTTCGATCAACTCATTGCCCGGGATCGGACGGTCGAACAGGTAGCCCTGGCCGACGTCGCAGCGGTGACGGCGCAGGAACGACAGCTGATCGGCGGTTTCGATGCCTTCAGCCACGACCTTGAGTTTCAGGTTGTGGGCCATGGCGATCACCGCGGAGGTGATTTCCATGTCGTCCTGGTTGTCAGGGATTTCGTGGATGAAGCTTCGATCGATCTTGATGATGTCGATGGGGAATTTTTTCAAGTAACTGAGCGACGAGTAACCGGTGCCGAAGTCGTCCATGGCCAGGGTCAGGCCCAGGCGCTTGAGCTGGTCGAGTTGCAAGTGGGTGTCTTCGGTGGCCTCCAGCAGCAGGCCTTCGGTCAGCTCCAGCTCCAGCAAATGCGCGGGCAGGGCTTCTTCCTTGAGGATGGTGGCGATGGAGGCCACCAGGTCCGGGTCGGAGAATTGCTTGGGCGACAGGTTGATCGCCACTTGCAGGTTGCCCAGGCCGGCGGCGGTCAGCGCTTTGCTCATGCGGCAAGCCTGGCGGGCGATCCATTTACCGATCGGGATGATCAGCCCGGTTTCTTCGGCGACGCTGATGAACTGATCCGGGCGGATCATGCCCTTTTCCGGATGATCCCAGCGCAGCAGTGCTTCCATGCCCAGCAAGCGACCACTGCGCAGGCACAGCTTGGGCTGGTAGAACACGTCGAGTTCGTTCTGGGTCAGGGCCCGGCGCAGGTTGTTTTCGACGAACAGCTTGTAGCTGGCCTCGGCGTTCAATGCTTCGGTGAACACTTGCACCTGATGTTTGCCATTGGCCTTGGCCTTGTGCAGCGCCAGCCCGGCGTTGCGCATCAGGGTTTGCGGGTCGCGCCCGTGCAGTGGCGCGCACGCCAGGCCCACGGACCCCGTGACACTGATCAACTGGTTGTCGACGAACATCGGTTTGTCGAGGGTCGCCAGCAACTGATTGGCCACTTGCTGACCCGTCGTGAGGTCACTGTTGTCCAGCAACACGGCGAATTCGTTACTGGCGAATCGCGCCAGGCTGCCGCTCGGGATCAGGCTGTTGCGCAGGCGTCGGGCCAGACTGATCAGCAATTTGTCGCCAGTCTGGTGGCCGAGGCTGTCGTTGATCCGCTTGAAGTTGTCGATGTCCACCAGCAACAGGCTGATCGGCGCGTCGCTGTCGCGGGCGAAGCGTTCATCGAGGTTGCGGATGAACGCCGGGCGGTTGCCGAGATTGGTCAGGTTGTCGGTGTAGGCCAGGCGCTCGATGCGCTGCTGAGCGAGCTTGGTCTGGGTGATGTCTTCGTAGATGCCGATGTAGTGGGTCAGCTCGCGGTTGTCGCCGTACACCTTGGAGATCGACAACTGGCCCCAGTAGGGTTCGAGGTTTTTCCGGCGGCTCTTGAATTCGCCCTGCCAACTGTTGCTCTTGGCCAGTGCCGAAGGCGCGTCGAACAGCAGTTCGCTGAGGTTCTCCAGGGCCGGCAATTCCGACAGGCGCTGACCGTGCACTTCTTCGGTGGAGTACTGGGTGATGGCGGTGAAACTCGGGTTGACGTACTCCACCACGCCATCGCAGTTGACCAGCAGAAAGGCGTTGGCACTTTGCTCGACCGCACGCTGGAACAGGTGCAGGGCGCTGGTTGCGGTGCGCCGGTTGTGGTTGCTGATGACCTGGGCGAACTGGTCGGCCAGTTCTCCGGCGAAGGCGATTTCATCGGACTGCCAGGCACGGGTCGCACCGATTTGTTCCAGGCACAAAACGCCAACCACCTGGCCATCGACACGGATGCTGGCGTCGAGCATCGCGTTGACGTCGCGCGGGCGCAGGCTTTCGGCCATCTCCCGGGTGCGCGGGTCGTGCATGGCGTTATGGGCGTCGATGGCACGGCCTGTGTGCAGGGCGTCGAGGTAGTCGGGGAACACGCTGACGTCGATCGGCTGCGGCAGCAGGTATTCCTGATTCGTGCGGTGATAGGCCGAGATCGGCACCAGCATCGAACCTTCGAGGCTCCACAGGCTGGCGCAGTCGATTTGGTAAATGTCGCAGGCGCTGCGGGTGATCAACTCGGCGGCTTCGCGCAAGGAGTTGTTGCTGCTGTAGCGCTGACGGGTAAGCAGCAGGATCAGGTCCTGCTGGGCACGCACCCGGTCCAGATGCAGCAGTTGCTCCTGTTGGGCGCGCTGATTGAGCTCCAGGGCGATTTGCAGGCGCGAGTTCTGGGTTTCCAGATCCAGGGCCGGTTGCAGCGGGTCATCCTCGAACAGGCCGTCAATGACCAACAGGTAGCCGCGCAACAGGTGGCGATTGTGTTGTTTGTAGGCTTCGCCCAATTCCAGCAGATTCAGGGAGCCGGAGGCCGTATGCAGGGTGTAGCGGATCAGGTAGTGCGTGCTTTGAGTCAGCTGGTGCTGGACCGCGTCATGAAGTTGATAGCGCGCTTCCGGCTCCATCAGGCTGGCGTAGGGCGAACCTACCAGTGCACACAGCTCCACGGCGGGCAGGCCGAACTGGCGTTCGCAATTGGGGTCGAGAAACAGGAGCGCCCAGCTGGGTTCATTAAGCCGTTCGAAACGCAGCATGCCGAGCCGCGAGGGCACAGGCAACTGCGTCACTACCTCGGCCACCATACGGCTGGCGGCATCGGGTTGGCTTTTCATGGAGGGAAACTCGCTTCGAATATGCTGAACGCGCTGGGCTCACGCCCTCTTTACTGTTGCCTGCGGCAAGGTTGCATCATTGCGACACCGACTGACAAGAGAGATGAAGGCTAAGTGCTATAAGAATATGTCGGCAGGCTCGAAGATTTCTGCAGTTTCCGGAAAAAGTATGGCTATTGATCAGATCGCAGCCTTGAGGGGGCGTCTCGAAGGCTGTGATTTTTTGCCATCAACGCAAATTAATGCCTGTCGATTGCAGCCACTTGCCGTCCCGATCGTGGTAATTCACCTGAATGCGTTGTGCATCGATGACCAGGTGCGCGAAGTTATCCTGACTGATGACTTTGCCGGTCAATTCCTGGCGATATTCGCCAGCAGCGTTCCGTGCCAGCGGCCGGTCGAGGATAAAGCTGGATTGACTGGCATAGGGCAGCAGTTTGGTATTGCACAAAGGTGACGACACAATGGTGTGCACTTCGAAGTCCGGGTCTTCGCTGTGGGTCAGTCGACTGGTCAAGGAGGCGTGGACGTCACCGGACACGAAAATGACATTCTTCAGTCGGTGCGAACGAATGGTCTCCAGCAACCGCAGCCGTTGCCCGGGGAAACCGGCCCAGGCGTCATTCCCATCCTGTTTGGCGTCGGGAAAGAACATCACGCTGGTAACCACCAGCTTGACCCGGGCAGGGCTGTGGATCAGCCATCGGCACAAGGCATGTTCCTGTTCGACATCAAGCATGCGTCGATCCTCGGCGGACAAGTTGCGCCGGGTGCGACTGTCGGTGACGAACCATTCGATATCGCCATCGGCGA
Organism: Pseudomonas sp. Pseusp49; assembly: GCF_059491875.1. Classification (NCBI taxonomy): domain Bacteria; kingdom Pseudomonadati; phylum Pseudomonadota; class Gammaproteobacteria; order Pseudomonadales; family Pseudomonadaceae; genus Pseudomonas; species Pseudomonas sp. Pseusp49. Next base: position 376,437 of record NZ_CP168514.1, read on the forward strand.
ACTGATACCAGTAGTGATTCGGAATCCGGCCGATCCGGCCATCGTCAAGTAGTTCAAATACCGGGCTGTGGCTGGCTTGATATAACTCATATGCAGTGATGGCGTTTTTGTATAGCGCCTCATCGGTCGATTTTTTCTTGTTCGGCCAGTTATCTTCAATTTCATGATCGTCGAGGATCATGTAAGTCGATATGTTGGCCATTAACCTGGAAATATGCGGCTGGGAGAAAGCGGCACGGTACTTTGCGAGTATTTGCTGATATTCGCGATCAGGTGCAAAAAAATTCAAGTCGTCGACATAGATCTGGTCGCCCGTCATCAGCATGGCGCTGACCGGTGGCTTGGCTTGCCTTGCCAGTTGAGCCATCGAGGCAAATATCCGGTCACCCTGTTGGGGTGCCGACGGGATGCCGGCGGTCATCCGCAGGTAACGGCATGAACCGACAAAATAGGCTCGTGGGGTACTGGCCGCGCCGGACCGGGTGCGCAAGCGATAGAGCTCTTGCGGCCATTGCAGCGGCAGTTCCCGCAGCGAATCCGCGGTGTGTTCGGCACTCCGGGTGCTGAACCAGCCGGCCTGGTATTCGTACTCGGTATCGGCTGCCAGGTTTTTGAGAACGATGACATCGGACATGTCATACAGGTTTGTCAGCCTTGCAAAGACACGGTCAAGCCATTGTTCTTGCCCGGACTGCCGATAACGAATGCCGGCAAATACGGGGGCATTGTTTTGCGCTTCGCCGCGCACGAAAATACGCGCGTGATCAGTTGTTGTATGGCCAATAATCGGGCCGACAGTGGGTTTGAGCATGTTTGAGTCCATTCGCTGCCAGTTAATCAGGAAGTTGCTTGTTTCGGATCTAATAGGTATTCAGCCAAGACTAATTATTTGGCCTGAATAAATACCTGGCAGAAATGGATTCAAGTTGTGGGCGATATCAGCCACAAATGTAGGAAGGTGTTTAAACAAGAACTTCAGGCAAAAAAGATACTTTACGGAGCATCTGTAGGAGCTGCCGAAGGCTGCGATCTTTTGATCTTGCTTTTGCGATCTGCAGATTGCTGAAGATCAAAAGATCGCAGCCTTCGGCAGCTCCTACAGGGGAACGCGTGCACCACCAAACAACGAGGTCGAGCGTCGACCGGCAGCTCCTGCAGTTTCCCGGAATGATGTGATGAGCCAAAAAAAAGCCCCGCCAAATTGGCGGGGTTGAGGTACGAGCGTGGCGCTCGGAAACGTGGAACGCGATCGGCCCTCCGGTGAAGGAGGGCCGGTCGGTATTACAGGAGCATGGTGCGGATGTCGCCCAGCAGGTCGCTCAGACGCTTGGTGAAGCGTGCAGCAGCGGCGCCGTTGATCACACGGTGATCGTAGGACAACGACAGTGGCAGCATCAGTTTCGGCTGGAAGGCTTTGCCGTCCCAGACTGGCTGGATGGTGGCCTTGGAAACACCGAGGATCGCCACTTCCGGCGCGTTGACGATCGGCGTGAAGCCGGTGCCGCCAATGTGGCCGAGGCTGGAAATGGTGAAGCAGGCGCCTTGCATCTCGTCCGACGAGAGCTTCTTGGTCCGGGCTTTTTCAGCCAGGGAAGCGGCTTCGGCAGCCAGTTGCAGCAGGCTCTTCTGGTCGACGTTCTTGATGACCGGTACCAGCAGGCCATCCGGGGTGTCGACGGCGAAGCCGATGTTCACGTATTTCTTGCGGATGATCGCCTTGCCGCTTGGTGCCAGCGAGCTGTTGAAGTCCGGCAGTTCCTTGAGCAGGTGTGCGCAGGACTTGAGCAGCAACGGCAGGACGGTCAGCTTGACGCCGGCCTTCTCTGCAACGGCTTTCTGGGCAACACGGAACGCTTCGAGTTCGGTGATATCCGCCGAATCGAATTGCGTCACGTGCGGCACGTTCAGCCAGCTGCGGTGCAGGTTGGCAGCACCGACCTGCATCAGGCGGGTCATCGGCACTTCTTCGATTTCACCGAAGCGGCTGAAGTCCACGACCGGAATCGGCGGGATGCCCGCGCCACCGGTTGCGCCGGCAGCAGCGGCCGGTGCTTCCTTGGCCTTCTGCATCATGGCCTTGACGTAAACCTGCACGTCTTCTTTCAGGATGCGACCGTGCGGACCGCTGGCGCCGACGGCGCTCAGCTCGACGCCGAACTCGCGGGCCAGTTGACGCACGGCAGGGCCGGCGTGAACTTTTGCGCCCGGCTTGGCTGGAGCGGCAACCGGGGCAGCAGGTGCGGCGGCCGGTGCAGCAGCGGCTGGAGCCGAAGCAGGAGCGCTCGGAGCAGCAGCGGCAGGTGCCGGTGCAGCAGCCGGTGCAGCGCCTTTGACTTTCAACTTGAGGATCAGGTCGCCAGTACCGACTTCGTCATCGAGCTTGATGGAAACACTTTCCACCACGCCAGCGGCTGGCGATGGAATTTCCATGCTGGCCTTGTCGGATTCCAGGGTGATCAGCGACTGGTCGGCCTCAACGGTGTCGCCGGCCTTGACCAGGACTTCGATGATCTTGGCCTTGCCCGCCGAACCGATGTCCGGAACGTGGATGTCCTGGACGCTGTCGGCAACCGGTGCAGCCGGAGCTGCTGCGGGTGCAGGTGCAGGCGCTGCGGCAGCAGCTGGTGCGGCAGCCTGGGCCGGGGCGGCAGGCGCTGCGGCAGCACCTGCCACTTCCAGATCCAGGATCAGGTCGCCGGTGCCGACTTCGTCGTTGAGCTTGACGCTGATGGCCTTGACCACGCCAGCGGCAGGCGACGGGATTTCCATGCTCGCCTTGTCGGATTCCAGGGTGATCAGCGACTGATCAGCCGCGACGGTGTCGCCGACCTTGACCTGGATCTCGATGATCTGGGCCTTGCCCGACGAACCGATGTCCGGCACGTGCACTTGCTGAACGCTGGCGGCAGCCGGCGCAGCAGCAGGAGCGGCGGCAGGGGCAGCAGCCGGTTTGGCTTCAGCCTTGGCAGCCGGCGCAGCGGCAGCCGCAGGGGCTGGCGCAGCAGCACCTTCGACTTCCAGCTCCAGCAGTTCGTCGCCTTCTTTCAGGCGATCGCCCAGCTTCACTTTCAGGCTCTTGATGATGCCGGCCTTCGGCGCAGGCACTTCCATGCTCGCCTTGTCCGACTCAAGTGTCAGGATGCTCTGGTCGGCTTCGATACGGTCGCCGACCTTCACAAACAGTTCAATTACTTCACCTTCACCGCTGCCGATGTCAGGTACGCGAATGAGTTCGCTCACAGAATCTCTCCTCAGCAGTCCAGTGGGTTGCGTTTTTCCGGGTTGATACCGAACTTGGCGATGGCCTCGGCCACAACCTTAGGTTCGATGTCACCACGGTCAGCCAGTGCTTCCAGGGCTGCCAACACCACGAATTGACGGTCGACTTCGAAGAAATGACGCAGTTTCTTGCGGCTGTCGCTGCGGCCGAAACCGTCGGTGCCCAGGACTTTGAATTCCTTGGACGGTACCCACTGACGGATCTGCTCGGCGAACAGTTTCATGTAGTCGGTAGAGGCAATGACCGGACCTTTACGGCCGTTCAGGCACTCTTCGACATAGCTCAGCTTAGGCTTCTGGCCAGGGTGCAGACGGTTGCTGCGCTCAACGGCCAGGCCGTCGCGACGCAGTTCGTTGAAGCTGGTAACACTCCACACGTCGGCGCCGACGTTGAACTCTTCACGCAGGATCTTCGCCGCCTCACGGACTTCACGCAGGATGGTGCCGGAGCCCATCAGCTGAACGTGGTGCGCCGCTTCGCGGTTGTCTTCCTCGAGCAGGTACATGCCTTTCTTGATGCCTTCTTCGGCACCGGCCGGCATGGCTGGCTGCTGGTACGACTCGTTCATCACGGTGATGTAGTAGAAGACGTCCTGTTGCTCTTCGGTCATCTTCTTCATGCCGTCCTGAATGATCACCGCCAGCTCGTAGCCGTAGGTTGGATCATAGGTGCGGCAGTTCGGGATGGTGGCAGCCAGCAGGTGGCTGTGACCGTCTTCGTGTTGCAGGCCTTCACCGTTCAGGGTGGTACGGCCGGCGGTGCCGCCGATCAGGAAGCCACGGGTGCGACTGTCGCCAGCGGCCCAGGCCAGGTCACCGATACGCTGGAAGCCGAACATCGAATAGAAGATGTAGAACGGCAGCATCGGCTGGTTGTGGCTGGAGTACGAAGTACCGGCAGCGATGAAGGAGCTCATGGCGCCCGCTTCGTTGATGCCTTCTTCGAGGATCTGGCCCTTCTGGTCTTCCTTGTAGAACATCACCTGGTCTTTATCGACTGGCTCGTAGAGCTGGCCGACGGAGGAGTAGATGCCCAACTGACGGAACATGCCTTCCATACCGAAGGTACGGGCTTCGTCCGGGATGATCGGCACGATGCGCGGACCGATTTCCTTGTCCTTGACCAGTTGCGCGAGGATCCGCACGAAGGCCATGGTGGTGGAGATTTCACGGTCGCCCGAACCGTCCAGGATCGCCTTGAGGGTATCCAGTGGCGGAGTCGGGATGTTGAAGCTGTGAGCGCGACGCTGTGGCACGAAACCGCCCAGTGCGGTACGGCGCTCGCTCAGGTAACGGGCTTCGGCGCTGCCTTCTTCCGGTTTGAAGAACGGCAGGTTTTCCAGCTCGTCGTCCTTGACCGGGATGTCGAAGCGATCGCGGAACAACTTCAGGCTTTCGACGTCGACTTTCTTGGTGTTGTGCGCGGTGTTCTTCGCTTCGCCGGCACCGGTGCCATAACCCTTGATGGTCTTGGCCAGGATGACGGTCGGTTGTTCCTTGTGGTTGACCGCTTCGTGGTACGCCGCGTAGACCTTGTACGGGTCGTGGCCGCCACGGTTGAGTTTCCAGATCTCGTCGTCGGACAGGTCTTCAACCATCGCCTTGAGTTCCGGCGTGTTGAAGAAGTGTTCACGCACGAACGCGCCGTCTTTGGCTTTGTAGTTCTGGTACTCGCCGTCGATGACTTCGTCCATGCGGCGTTGCAGGATGCCGTCGACGTCCTTGGCCAGCAGTGGGTCCCAGAAACGGCCCCAGATGACTTTGGTCACGTTCCACTGAGCACCGCGGAACACGCCTTCGAGTTCCTGGATGATCTTGCCGTTGCCGCGAACCGGGCCGTCGAGGCGCTGCAGGTTGCAGTTGATGACGAAGATCAGGTTGTCCAGCTTCTCGCGGCCGGCCAGGGAGATCGCGCCCAGGGATTCCGGCTCGTCGCACTCGCCGTCGCCCAGGAAGCACCAGACTTTCTGTTTGCCTGGCTGGATGAAGCCGCGGTGTTCCAGGTACTTCATGAAGCGTGCCTGGTAGATCGCCTGGATCGGGCCCAGACCCATGGAAACGGTCGGGAACTGCCAGAAGTCAGGCATCAGCCAAGGGTGCGGGTAGGACGACAGGCCCTGACCGTCGACTTCCTGGCGGAAGTTGTTCATCTGGTCTTCGGTGATGCGGCCTTCCATGAATGCGCGGGCGTAAACGCCTGGCGAGGTGTGGCCCTGGAAGTAGATCAGGTCGCCGCCGTGTTCGTCGGTCGGGGCCTGGAAGAAGTAGTTGAAGCCGATGTCATACAGGGTCGCACTGGAAGCGAAGCTGGAGATGTGACCGCCGAGGTCAGAATCCTTCAGGTTCGTACGCATCACCATGGCCATCGCGTTCCAGCGTACCAGCGAGCGAATGCGGCGTTCCATGAACAGGTCGCCAGGCATGCGTGCTTCGTGGGTAACGGGGATCGTGTTGCGGTAAGGCGTGGTGATGGCGTAAGGCAACTGCGAACCGCTGCGGGTCGCCAGTTCACCCATACGGGTCATCAGATAGTGAGCACGGTCTTCGCCTTCTTTGTCGAGAACCGATTCCAGGGCGTCCAGCCATTCCTGGGTTTCGACGGGATCGAGGTCTTGCATGGCTTGCTCCAGGGCGGAAAGGCTACCAGAATCGGTTGCCTGAGTTAGCGACTGGCCTTGTGGGCAGACGTTATGAATTCTTGGATTGCCGACAGGTTGTTCCGGCGGCGTGTAGTTTTACTACAAATCTTCCGGCATTTCAGCCCGTCTAATGTATATACGAGTAGTAAAACTACAGATGAGCGGCTTGTGGCCCCCGGCTGCGTTGTGAGAATAATCGTTAAGGTTGGTCTTTTTCCAACTACAAAAGGTAAAAGCTTGATGCTGGCTGCCAAAATAAAAGAAATTTCAGCTATTTCTAACTTTTGTTCGACACTCCCTCAGGTAGTGGGTTTTCGAAAACCACTACATGCAGTCCGTTGTACGCCGATCAAGGATAGACCATGAGCCTCCCTTCGCTTGCCGAACTGCCCGCCATTCTCCAGCCGTTTGTCACCCGTGCCGAGCAGTCGTTCCGGGCTGCCGTCGCCACTCTGGACGATGATCACGGGCTGTCTGCCTGGTCGCCGGAGCGCTGGGCGCAATTTGCCCGCGTCACCGCCGCCAGCGATTTCGTGATTGAACAGTCTGTTCGTGACCCTTTGATGTTGCTGCAGCTGGTGCAGTCCGGTGAGCTGGACCGCAGCTACGCGCCCGGTGAATTGTGCGCGCAGATCGCGGCCGCCGTGAGCACGGCCGAGACCGAAGATCAGCTTGGCCGTGCCCTGCGCCGCCAGCGCGCGCGCCATCAGGTGCGGATCATCTGGCGCGACCTGACCCGCCAGGCCGATTTGATCCAGACCTGCCGCGACCTCTCGGACATGGCCGATGCCAGCATCGATAAGGCCTATCAATGGTTGTACGTGCGGCATTGCCAGCAATTCGGCGTGCCAACCGGGCGGCGCAGCGGTGAGCCGCAGCAGATGGTCATCCTCGGCATGGGCAAGCTCGGTGCCGTGGAGTTGAACCTGTCGTCGGACATCGACCTGATTTTCGCCTATCCGGAGGGCGGCGAAACCGTCGGTGTGAAACGCGCGCTGGATAACCAGGAGTTCTTCATTCGTCTGGGCCAGCGGCTGATCAAGGCCCTGGACCCGATGACCGTCGACGGCTTTGTGTTCCGCGTCGACATGCGCTTGCGCCCCTACGGTTCGGCGGGCGCGCTGGTGCTGAGCTTCAATGCGCTGGAGCAGTATTACCAGGACCAGGGTCGCGACTGGGAACGCTACGCGATGATCAAGTCGCGGGTGGTGGCCGGCGACCAGGTGGCTGGCGCGCAACTGCAAGAGATGCTGCGGCCGTTCGTTTACCGGCGTTACCTGGACTTCTCGGCCATCGAAGCGCTGCGCACCATGAAGCAGTTGATCCAGCAGGAAGTGCGGCGCAAGGGCATGGCCGACAACATCAAGCTCGGCTCTGGCGGTATTCGTGAAGTCGAGTTCATTGCCCAGGCGTTCCAGCTGATCCACGGCGGCCGCGACCTGAGCTTGCAGCAGCGCCCACTATTAAAGGTGCTGAGCACTCTGGAAGGTCAGGGTTATCTGCCGCCGGCCGTGATCAGCGAGCTGCGTGAAGGCTACGAGTTCCTGCGTTACACCGAACACGCGATTCAGGCGATCGCTGACCGCCAGACGCAAATGTTGCCCGATGGCGAGCAGGATCAGGCGCGCATTGCCTTTATGCTGGGCTTTGCCAACTGGACGGCGTTCCACGAACAACTGATGTACTGGCGTGGCCGGGTAGCCTGGCACTTCGGGCAGGTGATCGCCGATCCCGACGAAGAGCAGGGTGCCGAAAGCGAAGTGGTGGTCGGCGGCGAGTGGTTGCCGCTGTGGGAAGAGGCTCAGGACGATGAGGCCGCTTGCCGCCAACTGGAAGAGGGTGGTTTCAAGGACGCGCCCAAGGCCCTGAAAGCCTTGGCCGGCTTGCGCAGCAGTCCGCAATTGCGGGCTATGCAGCGTCTGGGGCGCGAACGTCTCGATGCGTTTATTCCGCGTTTGCTGGCGCAGGCCGTGGAGCATGCCAATCCGGATCTGGTGCTGGAACGCGTGTTGCCGCTGGTCGAAGCCGTGGCCCGTCGCTCCGCATATCTGGTGCTGCTGACCGAGAACCCTGGCGCCTTGCGGCGTTTGCTGACGCTGTGCGCCGCGAGCCCGTGGATCGCCGAGCAAATCACCCGTTTCCCGCTGCTGCTCGACGAATTGCTCAACGAAGGCCGACTGTTCAAGCCGCCACTGGCGCCAGAACTGGCAGCCGAGTTGCGTGAGCGCCTGACGCGGATTCCCGAGGACGACCTCGAACAGCAAATGGAAGCGCTGCGTCACTTCAAGTTGGCGCACCGCTTGCGGGTGGCTGCGTCGGAAATCGCCGGCAGCCTGCCGCTGATGAAAGTCAGCGACTACCTGACCTGGCTCGCCGAAGCGATTCTTGAACAGGTGCTCGCACTGGCCTGGCGCCAGACCGTGGCCAAGTACGGCACGCCGCTACGCACCGATGGCACCTTGTGCGATCCCGGCTTCATCATTGTCGGTTATGGGAAAGTCGGCGGCCTGGAACTCGGGCATGGTTCGGACCTGGACCTGGTGTTCATCCACGACGGTGATCCGCAAGCTGAAACCGATGGGCTCAAACCCATCGACGGCGCGCAATTTTTCACCCGGCTGGGGCAGCGGATCATTCACCTGCTGACGGCGCAGACCAACTCCGGGCAGTTGTATGAAGTGGACATGCGCCTGCGGCCGTCCGGTGCGTCGGGGTTGCTGGTGAGTTCTTTGGGGGCGTTTGCCCGTTATCAGGAGAACGAAGCCTGGACCTGGGAGCATCAGGCACTGGTGCGGGCGCGCGTGCTGGTGGGCAGTCAGGATGTCGGCCAGGCCTTCGAGAAAGTCCGCGCCGCGATATTGGGCAAGGCGCGTGATTTGCCGACCCTGCGCCAGGAGGTCAGCGAGATGCGCGCCAAGATGCGCGATAACCTCGGCAGCAAGAGCACGGCGGCCGGCACCGGGGCAAATGCCTTCGAAGCCACGGCGCCGTTCGATATCAAGCAGGACGCCGGAGGTATCGTCGATATTGAATTTATGGTGCAATACGCGGCCCTGGCGTGGTCCGAAACACACCCGCCATTGCTGCGCTGGACCGATAACATCCGCATTCTGGAAGAACTGGAGCACGAAGGGCTGATGCCCGTCGAAGATGCCAGCCTGTTGCGTGAAGCGTATAAAGCATACCGTTCCGCCGCCCACCGACAGGCTCTGCAGAAGAACCCGGGGGTGATACCGGCCGACCAGTTCGCGGACGAACGGCAGCAGGTCATGCGGATCTGGCGTGAGCTGGGGCTACGCTGAAACGCGTCAGTCGCAGCGACAGGATTCAAAGGTGGGAGCGGGCTTGCTCGCGAAGGCGGAGTGTCAGTCGATAGAGATATTGGATGTGATGGCCCCTTCGCGGGCAAGCCCGCTCCCACAGTCGATCTGCAGTGTCATGCCGATCGAAGTACACCAATACCCAATGTGGGAGCGAGCCTGCTCGCGATAGCGGAGTGACAGTCGACAGCAATGTTGAAGGTGATGACCCATCGCAAGCCAGCATGCTCCCGCAGAGATTCTCGAGGCGGGGAGGCGTAGGCCTCCCCGGTTCGTTTATGGAAACCACATGAAAATTCTGATCGTTGGGCCCAGTTGGGTCGGTGACATGGTGATGGCGCAGACACTTTTCCAGTGTCTCAAGCAACGCCACCCGCAGTGCGAAATCGACGTGCTGGCCCCCGAGTGGAGCCGGCCGATTCTTGAGCGCATGCCCGAAGTTCGCCAGGCCTTGAGCTTTCCGCTCGGTCATGGCGTGCTGGAGTTGGCGACGCGCCGGCGCATCGGCAAATCCCTGGCCGGCCAGTACGACCAGGCGATCCTGTTGCCCAATTCCCTGAAGTCGGCGCTGGTGCCGTTTTTTGCCGGCATCCCGAAACGCACCGGCTGGCGTGGCGAATTCCGCTATGGCCTGCTCAATGACGTGCGCACGCTGGATAAGGATCGTTATCCGCTGATGATCGAGCGCTTCATGGCCCTGGCCTACGAGCCAGGAGTCGAGTTGCCGAAACCCTATCCGCGTCCGACGCTGCAGATCGACCCGGTCACCCGCGAGGCGGCGCTGGCCAAGTTCGGCCTGGCCCTCGACCGTCCGGTGTTGGCCCTGTGCCCCGGCGCCGAGTTTGGCGAGTCCAAGCGCTGGCCGTCCGAGCATTACGCCAAGGTCGCCGAAACCAAGATCCGTGAAGGCTGGCAAGTCTGGCTGTTCGGTTCGAAAAACGACCACGCCGTCGGCGAAGACATCCGCGCGCGGCTGATTCCCGGCCTGCGCGAAGAATCGGTCAATCTCAGCGGCGGCACCTCGCTGGCCGAAGCCATCGACCTGCTGTCCTGTGCCGACTCGGTGGTGTCCAACGATTCCGGCCTGATGCACGTCGCTGCCGCGCTGAACCGCCCGCTGGTTGCGGTCTACGGCTCGACGTCGCCGGGTTTCACGCCACCGTTGGCCGAGCACGTGGAAATCGTACGCCTGGGCATCGAGTGCAGCCCGTGCTTCGATCGCACCTGCCGTTTCGGCCATTACAACTGCTTGCGCCAGCTCATGCCGCAAGCCGTGAACGAAGCCTTGCAGCGGTTGCAAGGCACTGTGGTCGAGGTCAAATAGCTTGCGGGTTCTGTTGATCAAGACATCTTCGCTGGGCGACGTCATTCATGCGTTGCCGGCGTTGACCGACGCGGCGCGGGCGATTCCCGGCATCAAATTCGACTGGGTGGTGGAAGAAGGCTTTGCCGAAATCCCGACCTGGCATCCGGCGGTGGGCAAGGTGATTCCGGTGGCGATCCGTCGCTGGCGCAAAAACCTCTGGCAGACCATCAAGAGCGGTGAGTGGAAGCGCTTCAAGCAAAGCGTGCGCGCCACGAAATACGACTTGGTGATCGACGCCCAGGGCTTGCTTAAAAGCGCCTGGCTGACCCGCTACGTCAAGGCACCGGTGGCCGGCCTCGATAAAAGCTCGGCGCGCGAGCCCATCGCTGCGCGTTTTTACAATCGGCGTCTGGCCGTTGCCCGTGGGCAGCACGCGGTGGAGCGAGTGCGTCAGTTGTTCGCCATCGCCTTGGGCTATGACTTGCCAAAAGGCATGGGCGACTACGGTCTGAATGTCGAGCGCCTGGTGGAGTTGCCGCGCAAGAACCCGTACGTGGTGTTTCTGCATGGCACGACCTGGGACACCAAGCACTGGCCTGAAGCTTACTGGCGGGAGCTGACCGAACGGGTCGGCTACCTTGGCGTCGGGGTCAAGTTGCCTTGGGGCAATGCGCAGGAGAAAGCCCGGGCCGAGCGCATCGCCGCCGGTTTCAAACACGCCGAAGTGTTGCCCAAATTGAACCTGGCCGGTGTCGGCAAGGTATTGGCCGGCGCGCAAGCCTGCGTGGCCGTGGATACCGGCCTGGGCCACCTGGCCGCCGCGCTGGATGTGCCGACGCTGTCGCTGTTCGGCCCGACCAATCCGGGCCTGACCGGCGCCTACGGCAAGGTGCAGATTCACCTGGCCAGCGACTTCCCGTGTGCGCCGTGCCTGCAAAAGAAATGCACCTATCAACCGACGGCCGAAGATGCCCGTCAGTTTGACCTGAAACGCGAGTGGCCCCTGTGCTTCACGCGTCTGAACCCCGAGCGTGTCGCCAGCCGACTGAGCACGTTGTTAATGGCTGAGGAGCTGCGCTGATGCAATTGGCATTTGTCCTGTACAAATATTTTCCGTTCGGTGGCTTGCAGCGCGATTTCATGCGGATTGCCCTGGAGTGCCAGAAGCGCGGCCATCAGATTCGCGTCTACACGCTGATCTGGGAGGGCGACGTACCGCCGGGTTTCGAAGTGCTGGTGGCGCCGGTCAAGGCGTTCTTCAACCATCGACGCAACGAAAAACTCAGCGAATGGATGGAAGCCGACCTGGCCAGGCGCCCGGTCGACCGCCTGATCGGCTTCAACAAAATGCCGGGCCTGGACGTCTACTACGCCGCCGACGGCTGCTTCGAAGACAAGGCGCAGAACCTGCGCAACTCGCTGTATCGCCGTTGGGGCCGCTATCGCCACTTCGCCGAATACGAACGCGCGGTGTTCGCCAAGGACGCCAAGACCGAAGTGCTGATGATTTCCGAGGTCCAGCAGCCACTGTTCATCAAGCATTACGACACGCCGCTGGAGCGTTTCCACCTGCTGCCACCGGGTATCGCCCAGGACCGTCGCCGGCCGGCTGATGCCGATGACATTCGCGCCGGGTTCCGTGCCGAATTCGACCTCAAGGACGACGAACTGCTGCTGGTGCAGATCGGCTCCGGATTCAAGACCAAGGGTGTGGACCGCAGCCTCAAGGCACTGGCGGCATTGCCTGCCGAGCTGAGGAAGCGCACCCGGCTGTTTGTAATTGGCCAGGATGACCCCAAGTTATTCCAGATGCAGAGCGCGACATTGGGGTTGGGCGACAACGTCACGTTCCTCAAGGGGCGCAGCGATATCCCGCGTTTCCTGTTGGGTGCCGATCTGTTGATCCACCCGGCGTACAACGAAAATACCGGCACCGTGCTGCTCGAAGCACTGGTGGCCGGCTTGCCGGTGTTGGTGAGCGCGGTGTGCGGTTACGCCCATTACATCGCCGAGGCCGATGCGGGCCTGGTGTTGGACGAACCCTTCGATCAGGCACAGCTGACGCAATACCTGACCGGCATGTTGAACGACGCTCAAGCAAGGGCGGCCTGGAGCCGCAATGGTCTGGCCTTCGCCGAAACGGCCGACCTCTACAGCATGCCGCAACACGCGGCCGATGTGATTCTGGCGGAGCACGCTAAATGAAGTTGATGCTGGCTGAACCGTTCAAGAGCCTCTGGGCCGGACGCGACCCGTTCGCCGAAGTCGAGGGGCTCAAGGGCGAGGTTTACCGCGAGCTGGAAGCACGCCGGACATTGCGCACGGAAGTCGACGGCAACGGGTTTTTCGTGAAAATCCACCGTGGCATCGGCTGGGGCGAAATCTTCAAGAACCTGCTCACTGCCAAGCTCCCGGTACTGGGTGCCGGTCAGGAGTGGAAGGCCATTCAGCGCCTGCAGGAAGCCGGCGTGCCGACCATGACCGCCGTCGCGTATGGCGAGAAGGGCAGTAACCCGGCCGACCAGCACTCGTTCATCGTTACCGAAGAGTTGGCGCCCACCGTCAGCCTCGAAGACTTCAGCGTCAACTGGGTCAAGCAGCCGCCCGAGCCAAAACTCAAGCGCGCGCTGATCGCCGAAGTCGCACGCATGACCGGCATGATGCACCGCGCCGGGGTCAACCACCGCGACTGCTACATCTGTCATTTCCTGCTGCACACCGACAAACCGGTGACCGCTGACGACTTCAAGCTTTCAGTGATCGACCTGCACCGCGCCCAGACCCGTCCGGCGATCACCTCGCGCTGGCGCAACAAGGATCTGGCCGCCCTGTACTTTTCCGCCCTGGACATCGGCCTGACCCGCCGCGACAAATTGCGTTTTCTCAAAGGCTATTTCCAGCAGCCGCTGCGGCAGATCCTGAGCGAAGAAGCCGGGCTGCTGAGCTGGCTCGATGGCAAGGCCAACAAGCTCTACGAGCGTAAACAGCGATACGGGGATGCGCTCTGATGTCGGGTTGGAAACTGGAGCCGGCCTACAGCGATCTGGCAGAGGACTTCGGCAGCCTGGAGGCGGTGTTTGCACTTCAGGGCGAGCAGTTGACCAAGGACCTGCTCTCCGAGGTCATTCGCGTTCAGCGCAATGGCGTCAACTATTACGTCAAACGCTACGTGGGTGCCGGCAAAGGCTTGCGGCGTTACCTCGGCAAGCCTCGGGTGAAGATGGAGTGGCAGAACCTCAAGCGCTTTGCCAAGTGGGGCATTCCCACGGCCGAGGTGGTGGCCTGGGGGCTGGAGCGGCGCGGTGCGGCCTACGCTCGCGGCGCGATGATTACCCGGGAACTGCCGCGTACCGAAGACTTGTCGGCACTGGCCGAGCGCCGCGATCCGAAATTGTCGGATCGCGCCTGGGTCGATGCCGTCAGTCGTCAGTTGGCCCAGTACACCCGGACCATGCACGACCACCGTTTTACCCATAATGATCTGAAGTGGCGCAACCTGCTGATCGACGATCAGGCGCGACTGTTTCTGATCGATTGCCCCAACGGCGATTTCTGGCGCGGTTTCTGGCTCAAGTACCGCATCACCAAGGATCTGGCGTGCCTGGACAAGGTCGCCAAGTATCAATTGTCGGCTACCCAGCGCCTGCGCTTTTACCTGCAATACCGCAACCGGACCCGGCTCAACGCCGCGGACAAGAAACGCATCCGGCACGTGGTGAGATTTTTCGAGGGACGCGAATGACTGATTTTCTGGCCGCTGAGGACCGTGCGCTGCTTGAGCGCCATGGTCTCGGCACGTTCGAGGCGCTCTGGGCCAAACAGCTCGATGCGGTGGACGAACCCAACACCGGTCGCGGCGGCTGGAGCAGCGTGTTTCGACTGGATCTGGAAGGTCATGGTTACTACCTCAAGCGGCAAAGCAACTACCTGACCCGCACCTTGCGCGCGCCGTTCGGCGAGCCGAGTTTCGCCCGCGAGTTTCGCAACATCTCCCGTTATCGGAAGATGGGCATTCCAGCGCTGGAAGCGGTGTTCTACGGGCAGCGCAAGGTCAATGGCGAAGTCCGCGCGATCCTGCTGACCCGCGCCCTGGACGGTTGGGACGACCTCGACTCGCTGTTGCAGCGCTGGGCTGAATTGAGTCCTGAGCAGCACTCGGAGATCCTCAAGGCCAGTGGCGAACTGGCCCGGCAACTGCACGCTGCACGCCAGGTGCACGGGTGTTTCTATCCCAAGCACATTTTCATGCGTGCCACCGGCCACGGCTACCAGGCTCAATTGATCGACCTGGAAAAGACCCGGCCGCTGCTGTACGGGCAGCGTGACCGCATCAAGGACCTGGAACCGCTGACGCGCCGCGCGCCCGAGTGGGGCGAATCGCAGCTGCGGCAATTGCTGGCGGCCTATCTGGATCAGCCGCAGGACAGCTCGCTGATCGACAGCTGGCTGCAGCGCTTGACCGCCCGGCGCAGCCAAAAGGGGCCACGTTGATGCGTTTGTCCGACTTGAAATCCGCTGGCCGCCATCCGGCGTTGCCGCTGAGCGTTTCGTTGGCCGATGCCGCCGGCCCCGCCGATTTGCAACTGTTGAGCCTGTTGCGGGTATTGCCGGGGCAGCGTTATGTCGGTGCCGGTGTCTGGCGTGGCCGGCCGGTGTTGGCCAAGTTGCTGGTCGGCAGCAAGGCTGCACGGCATTTTCAGCGTGAACTGGACGGCGTGCGCCTGCTCTCCGACCAGGGCCTGACCACGCCGCAGTTGTTGGCCGACGGCCTGAAAGACGGCGAGGGTGGCTGGCTGCTGTTTGATTTCCTTGAGCATGCCGAAAGCCTGGGCGACACCTGGAAGCAGGTTGAGCAGCAACCCGTACTGTCCGATGGACAAGGTGCGGTGCTGGCCGAGGCGTTGGGCGCGATCGGTCAGATGCATCGCAAGGGCCTGTGGCAGGAAGACCTGCACCTGGACAATCTACTGCGCCAGGGCGGCCGCCTGTACCTGATCGATGGTGCCGGTATCTGCAGTGAGACGCCTGGCCAGCCGCTGTCGCGGCAGAAAGTCCTGGAAAACCTCGGGGTGTTCTTCGCCCAGTTGCCGAAGTCGATCGAGCCCTTCATTGAAGAGTTGCTGGTGTATTACCTGCTCAGCAACGGCGAGCATGCCTTGCCCATGGAGGCGCTGCAGAAGCAGATCGACAAGGTCCGCAACTGGCGCCTCAAGGACTACCTGATCAAGGTCGGCCGCGAGTGCACGCTGTTCAGCGTCCAGCGCGGGGCCTTCGGACTGCGGGCGATTCGCCGCGAGGAAGAGGCGTCGATGGTGCCGGTGCTGGAGCAGGCCGATGCCTTGCTCGATCAGGGGCATCTGTACAAGACCGGCGGCGCGGCGAGTGTTGGCAAGGTCGAAGTGGATGGCCGCACGCTGGTGATCAAGCGCTACAACATCAAGGGTTTTGCCCACTGGCTCAAGCGTTTCTGGCGCCCGAGCCGGGCCTGGCATTCATGGCGCGAAGGCAATCGCCTGGCGTTCCTCGGGATTGCCACGCCCAGGCCGCTGGCGTTGCTGGAGAAGCGTTTCCTGTGGCTGCGCAGCCGGGCGTACCTGATCACCGAGTATCTGCCGGGGCCGGACATCATCGAGCGTTTTGCGCCCTACGTTGAAAGCGGTGATGCACCGCAGGCCGAACTGGCGGCGCTGGATCATCTGTTTGCCGAGCTGATTCGTTTGCGTATCAGTCATGGCGATTTCAAGGGCCATAACCTGTTCTGGCAGCAGGATCGCTGGGCGTTGATCGACCTCGATTCGATGTGCCAGCACGGCTCGCTCGGCAGTTATGCACCGGCATATGCGCGGGATCGGGCGCGGTTCATGCGTAATTGGCCTGAAGGCAGTGCCCTTTATCAGGTCATCGATCAGCGTCTTCCCAAAGATATCTCCAGCGCGGCCTGAATCGGACCTTCGGTCCTTTCGCGGGCAAGCCCGCTCCCACAGGGATTTCTGAGTGACCGGAACCTCTGTGGGAGCGGGCTTGCTCGCGAAGGGGCCGTAACAGCCAACCGAGAAAGCAGACAGGTTCTTGTGAACCGTCCTACGCGATCTTGGGAAGCCATGAACTGTGGCCGAAATTGCCCCGATGCTAGTTTGCCTGACGTTCTCGGAGGGCAGGCTGTGTCGATCAAAATGGCAGTTTCATCAGGCGTTTTATCCGTGTCGTTAATGGGCTGCGGGACCGCCGCTACGGTCCTCCAGGATGAAGCCGATGCAGCGCACGGGCTGCGCAGGCAAAAAACCTATTGTCAATCCATTCCCCGGGTCTATAGCGGCCTCGCTTATGACTTCTGCGTACTGAACGCACCGCCCGATCCCACGGGGATCCTCGTACCGCTCATTTTGCTCGACCTGGCCCTGTCCGGCGCACTGGACACCGCCGCCTTGCCCTACACGATTTACCGGCAAAGCGTGGACGGCAATATCCTTGTCTACTGGCGGCCTTCGAGCGGCTGAAAATACCCTGAGGTCCCCGCTGCAGTTGCTCGCCGCTTGCGGCTAGAGGCTAGCCGCCGCTTTTACGCTATAATCCCGCCCTTTAGCTGTCTCTCGCCCCTTGCGAGGGCACATTAATTTTTGAGGCGCTTGCGCCTGCATGCAGACTAAAGAGGCTAGACCCCTGTGGCATTGACGATTCTTGGCCTGTCCGGCGCCCTTAGCCATGATCCTTCCGCAGCCCTGTACATCGACGGCAAGCTGGTCGCGGCGGCTGAAGAGGAGCGCTTCGTACGCGATAAACATGCAAAGAACCGCATGCCCTACGAATCGGCGAAATTCTGCCTGGAACAGGCCGGTATCAAGCCGTCCGACGTTGACGTGGTAGCGATCCCGTTCGCCCCGATCAGCATTTTCGGCAAGGCTCGCTGGCAGTACGCCAAGCGTTACTGGTACGCCCCGGACCGTGCACTCGACGCGATCCTGATGGGCAACCGTCGCTACAAGCGCTATCGCAACAAGATCGTCTGGTGCCTGGAGCAACTGGGCTTTGATCCGAAGAAGATCAAGATCGAGCCGGTCGAGCATCACCTGGCCCACGCCTCCAGCGCCTACCACTGCTCCGGCTTCAAGGAAAAAACCGCAATCCTGGGCATCGACGGCAAGGGCGAGTACGCCACGACCTTCTTCGGTTACGGCGAAAACGGCAAGATCCACAAGATCAAGGAATTCTTCGATCCGGACTCCCTCGGCGGCCTGTACGGCGCGATCACCGAGTTCCTCGGTTTCGACATGCTCGACGGTGAGTTCAAGGTCATGGGCATGGCGCCGTACGGCGACGCCAGCAAATACGATTTCTCGCGCCTGGCTTCGTTCGAAAACGGCGAACTGGTGATCAACACCGACTACGCCAACGTCATCGGCCTGCGTCGCTATAAAGAGAAGGGCAAGGGTTACTACTTCTCGCCGAAGCTGATCGAGTGGCTGGGGCCCAAGCGCGAAGGCGACATCGCCGACGAGCCTTACATCCACTACGCCGCCAGCATTCAAGCGCTGTTCGAGAAAATTGCGCTGCAGATGATCGACTACTACCTGGGCGACGTGCTCAAGGAAACCGGCAAGCTGGCTTACGCCGGTGGCTGTGCGTTGAACGTCAAGCTCAACCAGAAAATCATCGCTCGCGACGACGTCAAGGAGCTGTTCGTACAGCCGGCGTCTGGTGACGCCGGTACTGCAGTGGGCGCGGCAGCCTATGTGTCCCACGCCCGTGGCGTACCGGTCGAGAAGATGGAACACGTCTACCTCGGCCCGTCGTACAGCAACGAAGACGTGATCGCGGCCTGCGCCCGTCACGCCAACAAGCCGACGTGGCGCAAGCTCGACAACATGCCGGAGCAGATCGCCAAAATCATGGTCGATGGCAACCCGGTGGCCTGGTTCCAGGGCCGCATGGAGTTCGGTCCGCGTGCACTGGGTGGTCGTTCGATCATCGGTTGCCCGAGCGTGCCCGGCGTGGCCGATCGCATCAACCACCAGATCAAGTTCCGCGAGCGCTGGAGGCCTTTCTGCCCGTCGATGCTCGACACCGTGGCGCCGCAGATGATCAAGATCGATCACCCGGCTCCGTTCATGACCTTCACCTTCGAAGTGGCGGAAGAATGGAAGACCCGCGTGCCGGAAGTTGTCCACGAAGACGGCACCTCCCGTGCCCAGGTGCTCAAGCGCGAATACAACCCGCGCTACTACGACATGATGAAAGCGCTGGAAGTGCTCACCGGCAACGGCGTGTCGCTCAACACCTCGCTCAACCGTCGCGGCGAACCGATGATCTGCTCGCCGACTGACGCGTTGAACATGTTCTTCGGTTCGGATCTACAGTATCTGATCATGGAAGACATCCTGGTGGTCAAAGAGGGCGCAAACGCCTATGACACGTTCGGCTGAACGTCATGTGCTGCAGTTCTGCCACGGCTATGACGGGCCGTTCCTGGACTGCGCACGGCAGTACGCCAGCCTGTTCGCGGGGACTGGCTATCGCGTGACCACGGTGTTTCTCACCGGGGTTGCCGATGCCGAAGTCGCCGCGGGCTGCGCCTCCGACGAGGTGCTGTTCATGGAGTACAGTTCCAAGGCCATTCGTGGCCTGAAACTGGGCGCCATCGGCGATCTGCGCAAGATCGCCGCGTCGCGCAACTTCAGTTTCTGCATCGCTCATCGCTTCAAGCCTATCTATATCGCTCTGCTCGGTACGTCGTTGCCGGTCATTGGCGTGCACCACGGGTTTGAAGACTACAAGCGCGGCAGCCGCAAACTGTTCGCCCATATATTCCGCAAGCGTTTGAGCCTGCTCGGCGTGTCCGACGCGGTGCGCGACGACATGCGCAGTTGCCTGCCGAAGTGGCCGGCCTCGCGAATTCAGACGTTGTACAACCGCATCGACGTCGATGCCTTGCAAGCCACCCAGGTGTCGGCTCGCGAGGCCCGGGAAACCCTCGGGCTGGCGGCGGATGCCTGGATTGTCGGCAACGTCGGACGCCTGCATCCGGACAAGGACCAGGCCACGCTGCTCGATGGTTTCGCCGAGGCATTGCCGCAGTTGCCGGCCAACAGCCAGTTGGTGATTCTCGGCAAGGGGCGCCTGGAGGAAGACCTCAAGGCTCAGGCCCGCGAGCTGGGTATCGGCGACCGGGTGCTGTTCCTCGGCCAGGTGCCGGATGCGCGCAACTATTTCCGCGCCTTCGACGTGTTCGCCCTGAGTTCCGATCACGAACCGTTCGGCATGGTGCTGCTGGAGGCCATGGCCGCCGGCGTGCCCTTGCTCGCCACGGCGTGCGGCGGCGCGAAGGAAGTGGTCGAAGGCGTGGGCATCCTGTTCCCGTTGGGCGATGCCGGACATCTGGCCCAGGGCCTGCAACACCTGGCTGCCATGGATGATCAGCAACGCCGACAGTGTGCCGAGATGATGCTCGAGCGCTTGCGCGAACGCTTTTCCGACCGCGCAGTGCGCGATGCTTTCTGGCACTTGCCGCACGTTACCGAACTGGCACAGAGGGGCTGATGCTCAACCGATTTCAAGGCTGGCGCGAGCGTGGCTGGGCGGTAGTCGACGCCTCGACTTACGCCGAAACCTGGCAGCGTTATGGCGGCAGCGTCGCAACTCATCCCATGGTGGTCGAGCGCCTGGCGCAACTGGCCGACATCCCGGTGCGTTACCTGGCCTGGATGCAGGGTGACGAGATCAAGGCGGCGATCCCGACCTGGGGTCGCGACCTGGCCTTGTCCAAGGACGTGCTCAAGCGTCGCGGCAAGAAAGGCCTGTTCGACCTGGGCAACGCCGAGATCATCCTGCCTGCCGCGGCCGATGCCCAGGCGCCTTTGCGCCATCGCGGGCGCTATCTGTCGGCGTTGAACGAGGGGCGCTTCACCGGCATCCGGTTGCAGACCGAACAATTGGCGATGGCCCGCACACCGGAAGAACTATCGAAAAAGTTTCGCTACAACCAGCGCCGTGAATTGCGTCTGCTGGAAGAGGCCGGCGGCGTGGTGCGGCCGGTGTCCGAATTTTCCAGCGCTGAGCTGGCGGCGATTTATTGCGACCTGTTCCAACGCCGCTGGGGTTTCCCGGCGACGGGAGCCGAACGCATGGCCGAGGTCATCGAGTTGCTGCGCGAGTTGCTGATCGGTTCGGTGATTTTTCTCAACGACGCGCCGATTGCGATTCAATTGGTGTACCGCGTCGAAACCCCGCAGTGGATCAGCGTCGAGTACATCAACGGTGGGGTCGATCCCGAGACTCGCGAGTTCAGCCCTGGCAGTGTGCTGAGTTTCCTCAATACGCAAAGCGCTTGGGAACATGCCCGGGCGCAGGACAAACCGTTGCGTTTTTCTTTCGGTCGCGCCGACCGTGAATACAAGGATCGCTGGTGCAACCCTGTGCCGGTCTTCACCGTATGAGCCAAGCCATGAGTCGCAAACAGCAACTGCTCAAGCGCCATCGGCGCACTAAACGTATCGGCCTGTTGATTGCGCTGGTGCTGTTGATCGTCATCGGTGTGCTGGTGGCCTGGTGGTTGCCGCTGGTGCTCGCGGTTCTGGGCTGGATGGCCCACGAAGCCTGGTTTGCCGACCATCTGTTCTACTCGCCGAAAGACGATTACCAGTACAGCTTTCCCCCGTACACGCCACAGCCCAAGGTGCACCTGAGCGGTGAGCATTTGCGGCTGGACGAGGGCGTGATGCTGGTCGACGATGCCACGCTGGTGCTGGCCCTGCGGGTAAAAAGCAGCTGGCTGGGTCGTTTTTTCGATCCGGTGGTCGAGTTGGCGGGGGGCGAAAACCCTGACCGACAAACCTTCGAGCGGGGCGTAAACGGCCTGCGTTACCTCAATCTCAGTGGTCAGGCTCAGGCGCTGTCCCGTGGTGACCTGCGCTTGCGCGGGCGTTTCTGTCGAGTGTTCGGCGAGCCGGTGCTGTGGGCGCTGGAACATCCGGATTACCGGCGTCAGCGAGTGATGGTCATCGCGCCCCACGCCGATGACGCCGAGCTGGCGGCTTACGGTTTGTACAGCCAGGCCGACGAAACCTGGATCGTCACGCTGACTGCCGGTGAAATCGAAGCCGAACACTACCGGCAGATGGGCCTGAACAAGGTCGATGCGGCCCGCTTGAAAGGCCGCCTGCGCACCTGGGACAGCATTGCCGTACCGCGTTGGGCCGGTGTGCCCGAGGCTCGCTGTGTACAGCTGGGTTATTTCTGCCTGCAACTGGCGAGCATGCAGGCCGCGCCTGGCGTGCCGGCGGGATCGCGGGAAGCCGACCTGAGCGACACCCGACTATTTCGCCAGCTGAATCCTTTCGCACTGCCAGGCGATGCCGATGGCGCACCGACCTGGAACAATCTGCTGGCCGATCTGCGCGAATTGCTGCTGCGGGCCCGGCCCGAGGTCATCGTGCTGCCGCATCCGACCCTGGATCCGCACCCCGATCATATCTGCGCCCAAGCCGCAGTCCTCGAGGCCTTGCAAGGCCTGGACTGGCAACCGACCACGCTGTTGGGATACGCCAACCACTTGCACGACAACGACCGTTGGCCGATGGGCGATAGCGGTGACGGCATCGCCTTGCCGCCGGCCTTCGATTCCGTCCAGCCGATGCAGCCCTATTGCCTGCCGATGCCGCTGGAGCAACAGCGGGACAAGGCCATGGCGTTGGGCATGATGCACGACCTGCAGCCGCCGATGCCGTTCAAGCGCCGCCTGCGTCGCTTGATCCAGCGGTTGTTGGCTGGCCGGGTGCCGCCCACCTATGGCGAGAACGAATTCTTTCGCAAGGCCGTCCGGCGCCACGAGCTTTTGTGGTCGATCAAGCACACACCAGGCAATGTTTCTCAGCGGGGAGAGTTATGAGTCAGCGGTCAAAGGTCCTGCAACTGCAGCCTGACTACAACGTCAAAGCCCATGATTTCGCCGACCTCGCGGAGCAAATCGTCAAGGCCCTGCCCACCGATCGATATGAAGTGACCGCCGCGTTTCTGCGGGGCAAACCCGGGCCGGGCGAAGCGGTGAGCCGGGCCGATCGTTCGGTGTACTTCGAGTTTTCCGACAAGTCCCTCAAGGGCATGCGCCTGCGGGCGATGTGGCAGTTGTACAAGTTCTGCCGCCGGGAAAAATTCGATGTGGTGATCTGCAACCGCTTCAAGCCGGTGAACATGATGCTGGCGCTCAACCGCTGGTTGAAAGTGCCGCTGTGCATCGGCATTTCCCATGGCTTTGGCGAGTACGACCGTTTTTACCGGCGCCGCCAGACCCAGCGCCTGATCGATCGTCACTGGCGTTTCGTCGGCGTGTCGCCAGCGGTCAAGCAGTATCTGCTGGACTGCGACTGTGGCTTCACCGACCAGAATACCTATGCCATCACCAACGCCATCGACATCGAGCAGGCCGAGGCTTTGCAGCACAGCCGCGAGAAAGCCCGTGAAATGCTCGGCATCGATCCGTCGGTACGGCTGATCGGTGCACTGGGGCGGCTGGTGCCGGTCAAGGGCCATATCTATTTGCTGCAGGCCTTTGCCGCGCTCAAGGACAAATACCCGAATACCCAGCTGGCGATCATCGGTGCCGGCCGCGAAGAGTCGCGCCTGGCCGCGGAAATCGACCGTCTCGGCCTCGGCGGTCGCGCCCATTTGCTGGGGTTCAAGGAAATTGCCCTGCAGTACATTCGCGCTTTCGACATCTGGACCATGCCGTCCCTGGCCGAGGGCCTCGGGTTGGCGCTGCTGGAAGGCATGAGCGGGCATTTGCCGGTGATTGCCTCCAACGTGCCAGCCATGTTGCCGCTCATCGAGGGGGCCGGTGGCCTGGCGATTACACCCAAGGATGTGCCGACGCTGCAGGCTGCGCTGGACACTTACCTCGGGCTGTCGGATGACGAACTCAAGGCCAAGGGCGAGCAGGCTTTCCGTTATCTGCAACAACACCATGACATCGAGGAGTTCCGTCGTGAATACCTCAATCTGATCGACTCCGGCCTGGAACAGGCCCGCAAGGAACAGCCATGAACGACGCGCAACCCATCGTCACGGTCATTATCGCGTCGTACAACCACGGCCCCTACATCGAGCAGAGCATTCTCAGCGTCCTCAATCAGACCTACCAGAATATTGAGTTGCTGGTGGTCGACGATGGGTCGAAGGATGACAGCGTCGAGCGGATCAAGGCGTTGCAGGCCACCCATGGTTTCGACTTTCGGGTCCAGGAAAACCAGGGGCTGACCAACACCCTCAATGGTGCGATTGCCCGGGCAAAGGGCAGCCTGATCGTGCCGTTCGGTTCGGATGACATCATGTTGCCGGAGCGAATCGCCATCCAGGTCGCGCATATGGACGGCAAGCCCGAGGTCGGCATTTGCGCCGGCAACATCGAGCTGATCGATGCCGACGGCAACCTCTACCCGGAGAAGCGCCAGCGCCGGGATGTGCCGTTCCGTCGCCTGGACTTCGATGACATGTTCCTGGAGCGCAAGCCCTATCCTCCGGCACCCACCCTGATGATCCGGCGCGAAGCGCTGGAGAAGGTGGGCGGTTTCGACCCGACCATTCGCCTGGAAGATTTGCTGATCGAGTTGAAGGTGACCCATGCCGGTTACTTCATCGATGGTCTGAACGTATTGATGGCGCGCTATCGCAAGCACGCCACCAACTCCTACAAGAATCACCGCTTCATGATCGACAGCATCCTGCGCACCTACGCGCTCTTCAGCGATCACCCGCTGTATGACGAGGTGCGCTACAAGTTTCTCAATTCCATGTTCCTCAAGACCGCCAACCGTGATCGCAAGCTGGCCCGTGAGTTGCTGGCGCAGATTCCCTTCAAGGCCTGGAACAAGAAAACCTGGCGCGGGTTGGGGCGGATGTATTTCTCACGGCTGGAGAAAGGCTGAGGCAGGGGGGAAGGGGGGAATACTCAGCGTTGTTGAGCCGTCTTCTCCAGTTCTTCCCCGGTCTTCCTGTTCTGGCGCAACCAGTGCAGGGTTTTCTTGCCGGCATTGATACCGGGCTTTTCGATGTACTGGTAAGTCAGGCTGCTGATGATGATCAGCAGGCAACTGCACACGGCCAGCAACGGCAGGAAGACCCAGGCTTGCCGGGCGTCAAGATGCAACAACGGCGGCAGTCGCTGCAGCAGAATCCAGAGCACGAAACCGTGCAGCAAATACGTGCTGTAGCTGATTTCCCCCAGCCAGCGAATGCTGCGTGGCTTCAGGGCGCCGAAGAGGGTATTGCCGGATGCCACGATCACAAAAAACAGTGACAGCAGCAGCAGCGCCCCCAGGTTGAATGCACGGCTGAACACCGTAAAGGCGATGGCCAGGGCGAGCAGGGCGATGACGCCCGCCAGTGGAGTCAGGCTCCAGGCGACCCATTGTGGTCGGCGAATCCAGTACGCCGCTGCGATGCCACCGAGGAAGCTGGCCAGGAAGTGCTTCTTCAGCGAGTGTTCCCAGCCGAGCACCTGGTACAGGGCGTAGATGCCGATCAGGCACAGCACCGTCTGCATCCAGCCACCGCGATAAATGAACACCATGGCGGCCAGTGGCAGGGCCAGGTAGAAAAAAACCTCGTACGCCAGCGTCCAGGTGACATTGGAGATCAGCATGCCCGTCTGGTGGTATTGGTTGACGTCTGGCCGGTCGAAGGTCAGCCAGGCAAGGGTCTGGCCGATAAGCTGGATACCAGAGTCCTTGAGTTCCCAGTCCTGCAGATAGAACACGCAGACAAACACGGTCAACATCAGCGGCAGGTAGAGCGGGTAGAGGCGAAACAGCCGCGATACCGCAAATGCCAGCCAGTCGTGTTGCCTCCCGTGGGTGAGCAAGCGGTCCCAGAACAGAAAGCCGGTGATCATGAAGAAGAGGGCAACACTGCCCTGGCCGAGCTGCGAGTAGAAATTGCTCGGCGGAAAATCGATCACGCCGGTTCGCAGAAAGATCCAGGTAATGACCGAGTGGTGCACGAACACGCCGAAAGCCAGGTACCCGCGCAAGCCGTCGATGCTGGCAAAGCGGCTTTCACCGCCATGCTCCAACTGTCGGGTGAATCCTGGCACCGTGCGCAGCACAAGCGCAGCGGTCGCGATGGCAAGCAGATAGCCCGTCATCGCGATAAGCGGGTTGGTTTCTGTCATCAGTGAGCCTGGGCCGGAGGACTCCCTGCCAGCACTTGCCTGTGCAAATTATCCACGTCGGCTTTCGAGGCCGCCGCGGCGTATCCCTGCAGTAGCGCTTCGAAGTGGTCTTCGAACAGCCAACGCCGATCTTCTGCGTAGCGCTGCATGTGGCGCAGATTACGCCGACGCAGGGAAGGGCTCAATGAAGAAGGGTAGATTCGCAGGTCGGCCAAGTCGATCAGGCCGAACTCGCCATCCTCCAGTACCAGCACATTGCCCAGGTGCAGGGAGCGGAAGTAGACCCCTTTCTGGTGCAGTTGAGCCATGAATTTGCCGAAGCGTTCCACCAGAGCCTGGCGCACCGCCGGGGCGGTGATGCCTTGCAGGATCTGGCGCAGCGTGTTGCCCGACAACGGCGAGTAGTGCACCGCAGTGCTGCCGTCTTCGAACCGGTAGAGATCGAGGATTTGCGGGGTCGGGATGCCCATGCCGCGCAGTTGCACGCTGTTGACGGCAAAACGATCGGAATAGGGCGTGAAACTGCCCGAGGTATACCAGCGACGACGGCGGAACAGCTTGAGAAAGCTGCCGTCGGTCAGGCGCAGGACTTTGGGGCCCAAACCGTCTTCTTCGATGACCCTGGCATCGGCAATCAGCTGCTGCAGGGCGCTCGGCGTCACGACCTTGATCGGTGTTTCCAACAGGCGTCTGGCGCGCTGATTGATGCTCAATGCGGCAACCAGCGCCAGGGGGATCCACAGCAGGAACCAGTGCTCTTTGGGGCGCGAGATAATCCCGCCACCTTCAGTCAGGCCCGCGCCGATGCCGAAGGCCAGCCAGGCCGAGGCGATGATGAACAGCGGTTGCACGCGATGACGCCAG
Source organism: Pseudomonas sp. Pseusp49 (assembly GCF_059491875.1). Classification (NCBI taxonomy): domain Bacteria; kingdom Pseudomonadati; phylum Pseudomonadota; class Gammaproteobacteria; order Pseudomonadales; family Pseudomonadaceae; genus Pseudomonas; species Pseudomonas sp. Pseusp49. Next base: position 403,002 of record NZ_CP168514.1, read on the forward strand.
CTTCTGATGAGGCCCCACGCGTGGAAAAACAGCCATGGCAGCAGACCGATAATGCCGACATAGTAAAGCACGCCGAGGGCAAAGCTATGGGGCTCCTCAAGGGTGTAGCCGACGCCTGGGTCCAGGGCCAGCTCGGCGTTGTAGCCATGTCCGATCCACGGATGTTCAGCGATCCTGCCGAGGGTCATTTGCCAGAGTTCGATACGGAAGGAGCTGCCTCGCTCAATGATTTTGTCCGCAAACAGCGCGAACGTCGCCGTTCCGGCAATGAACATGGAGCCAAGCAGAACGACCGAGCGTCGGTTCCAGGAGATGAGGCAGAGCCATAGCGCCGCCAGCGTCAATGCAACCAATGGGGTCCTGGAGCCGGTGGCCAGCACGGCGGCGAACATGATCGCCATCGCCGGTATGCTCAACCAGAGTACCTGGCGTCGCTTGCAGGTCATGCTCAGGCTCAGCCAATAGGTACAGAAAAAGCCGAAGACGTGGGAGCTGAGCAGTGGATTGTCGAACGCGCCGACACCGATCATGCGCATTTCCGGCTGGTAGATCAGGCCGAACCGGTACAGGTTGTAGACAGAGGTGATCAGCGCCACCGTTGCGGCGCAGAACAGCAGCGGCTGGATGATTTCGCTGCGATAGCGCACCAGCAGGCAGCAGCCAACGAACAGCATCAGGGTATGCAATGGCGGTTTGAACTGACCGAAGTCGATTTCGTCGCCCGGGCCCCAGCCCAGGCTGAGCATCGCCCAAGCGACAAACAGCAGGACTGCGATGACAATCGGTTCGTGCAGCAGTTCCTTGGCGAGCCGCGGACGCAAGCACAGCGCAATCAGTGCCGGAATGCTGAACAGGCCATAGTAGAGCTTGTGGAGCACGCTGCGCCCGGGCAGGAAAAACAGGGCGCAAAGCAGCAATAAGTAACCGAGTGGAAGGATCCACAAACAAATGAAATCGAAGGTTCTATTGGACGTGCTGTTCAAAGCGTTTAATTGCATGCTGAGTAACTTATTCCTGAATTGAGCGACCGTACCCAGGCAGGGACAGCGGGTGGCTATTTGACGCGCCACAATACACAGACTGTATGCGATTGCCAGAACCCTGGGGAAGCTGTGCTAAAGTCAGCGTCCTTTTCATCGACATTCGCGTGATATGACCGACTCCAGTCTCTCCGCAAGCCCATCGAGCTTGAAAATCTACTTCCGTCTGCTCGGCTATGTCCGGCCGTATATCAGCCTGTTCCTGATCAGCATCGTCGGTTTTCTGATTTTCGCTTCGACGCAGCCAATGCTGGGCTACATCCTCAAGTACTTCGTCGACGGTCTATCCAATCCTGAAGCGGCGCTGTTTCCAACAGTGCCCTACCTGCGCGACCTGCAACTGCTGCAGGCGGTGCCGTTGCTGATCATCCTGATCGCCGCATGGCAGGGGCTGGGGTCGTACCTGGGCAACTACTTCCTGGCCAAGGTTTCCCTGGGCCTGGTCCATGACTTGCGGGTCCAGCTGTTCAACAACCTGCTGGTGTTGCCGAACCGTTATTTCGACAAGCATAACTCGGGGCACCTGATTTCACGCATCACCTTCAACGTGACCATGGTCACGGGGGCGGCAACAGATGCGATCAAGGTCGTAATTCGTGAAGGCATGACAGTGATCTTCCTGTTTGCCTCACTCTTGTTCATGAATTGGCGCCTGACGCTGGTGATGGTCGCCATCCTGCCGCTGATTGCCATCATGGTGCGCACGGCCAGCAAGAAATTCCGCAAGCAGAGCAAGAAAATCCAGCTGGCCATGGGAGACGTGACGCACGTGGCGTCCGAAACGATCCAGGGCTATCGCGTGGTGCGCAGCTTCGGCGGTGAAAAGTACGAAGAGAAACGCTTCTTCGACGCCAGCCAGGGCAATACCGACAAGCAATTGCGCATGACCCGCACCGGCGCCATCTATACGCCGCTGCTGCAACTGGTGATCTACACCGCCATGGCCGTGCTGATGTTCCTGGTGCTGTTCCTGCGTGGCGATGCGTCCGCCGGCGACATGGTGGCCTACATCACCCTGGCCGGCCTGCTGCCCAAGCCGATTCGCCAGCTGTCCGAAGTGAGCTCGACCATCCAGAAAGGTGTGGCCGGTGCTGAAAGTATCTTCGAGCAACTGGATGTCGAGCCTGAAGTCGATACCGGCACCGTCGAGCGTGATGTCGTCAACGGCCGCCTGGACGTGCGCAACCTCAGCTTTACCTACCCTGACACCGAGCGTCAGGTGCTCAATGACATCAGTTTCTCGGTCGAACCCGGGCAAATGGTGGCGCTGGTGGGGCGTTCGGGCAGCGGCAAGTCGACCCTGGCCAACCTGATTCCGCGTTTCTATCACCACGACAAGGGCGAAATCCTCATCGATGGCGTCGAAGTGGAACAGTACAAGCTGTTGAACCTGCGTCGGCATATCGCCCAGGTGACTCAGCACGTGACTCTGTTCAGCGACACGGTGGCCAACAACATCGCCTATGGCGACCTGGCCGGGGCGCCCCGTGAAGACATCGAAAAAGCGGCGAAAGATGCCTACGCAATGGACTTCATTGCTCAACTGCCCGAAGGCCTGGATACCCAGGTCGGGGAAAACGGCGTGCTGTTGTCCGGTGGCCAGCGTCAGCGCCTGGCGATTGCCCGGGCGCTGTTGAAGAATGCCCCGCTGCTGATTCTCGACGAGGCGACTTCGGCACTCGACACCGAGTCCGAGCGGCATATCCAGGCTGCCCTGGATCAGGTCATGAAAGGTCGCACCACACTGGTGATCGCTCACCGTTTGTCGACCATCGAGAAGGCCGACCTGATCCTGGTCATGGATCAGGGGAAAATCGTCGAGCGTGGCACCCACGAGCAACTGCTGGCGCAAAACGGCTACTACTCGCGCCTCAACGCGATGGGCCTCGACGCCCCGGCCGAAGACATCGCCTGACCCCGAAAGGGCGAGCCTGGCTCGCCCTTTCGCGCGGGTGTCGTTGCCTGGCGGCTCTTTTGCTCAAAAAATGAGCAAAAACACCCGGCAAATCATCCCGTTGCAGCCACCGCACAAGCCGACACCAACCCTGTGTTAATATCGCGCCCCTGTTCATTCTGTATGTGGGTTGCACCATGAAGTTGTCCATGCCGCGATTCGATCAAGCCCCTGTCTTGGTGGTCGGCGATGTCATGCTCGACCGTTACTGGCATGGTGGTACCTCACGGATTTCCCCTGAGGCGCCGGTGCCGGTGGTCAAGGTCGATCACATCGAGGACCGTCCGGGTGGCGCTGCCAACGTTGCCTTGAACATTGCCGCCCTGGGGGCTCCGGCTTCGCTGGTCGGTGTAACCGGTGACGATGAAGCCGCCAATAGCCTGGTCAACAGCCTCAAGGGCGCTGGCGTGCGCGCCATCTTCCAGCGCATTGCGCACCAGCCGACCATCGTCAAGCTGCGGGTCATGAGTCGTCACCAGCAACTGCTGCGGATCGATTTCGAAGAACCCTTCGCCACCGACGCGCTGGCGCTGGCCGCGCAGGTCGACGAGTTGCTCGAAGGCATCAAGGTGCTGGTGCTGTCCGACTACGGCAAAGGCGCACTGAAAAATCACCAGGCGCTGATCCAGGCCGCCCGGGCCCGTGGCATTCCGGTGCTGGCCGATCCAAAGGGCAAGGACTTTTCGATCTACCGTGGCGCCAGCCTGATCACGCCGAACCTCAGCGAATTCGAAACCATCGTCGGTGGTTGCGCCGATGAACACGAGCTGGTCAACAAGGGCGCGCAGCTGATGCACGACCTGGACCTCGGTGCCTTGCTGGTGACCCGTGGCGAACACGGCATGACTTTGCTGCGTCCGGATCATCCGGCGCTGCACTTGCCGGCCCGTGCCCGTGAAGTGTTCGACGTGACCGGTGCCGGCGATACAGTGATTTCCACCCTGGCAGCGGCGATTGCCGCCGGTGAAGAGCTGCCTCACGCCGTGGCCCTGGCCAACCTGGCGGCCGGTATCGTGGTCGGCAAGCTCGGTACGGCGGCCATCAGTGCTCCGGAACTGCGTCGCGCGATTCAGCGCGCGGAGGGCTCCGAGCGCGGTGTGCTGGGTCTTGAGCAGCTGTTGCTGGCGGTCGATGATGCGCGTGCGCATAACGAGCGGATCGTGTTCACCAACGGTTGCTTCGACATCCTGCATGCCGGCCACGTGACCTATCTGGAACAGGCGCGGGCCCAGGGCGATCGTCTGATCGTCGCGATCAACGACGATGCATCGGTCAGCCGCCTGAAAGGGCCGGGCCGTCCGATCAACAGTGTCGACCGGCGCATGGCGGTGCTGGCCGGGTTGGGCGCGGTGGACTGGGTCATCAGTTTCCCGGAAGGCACCCCGGAAAACCTGCTGAGCGCGATCAAGCCGGACGTGCTGGTCAAGGGTGGCGACTACGGAATCGACCAGGTGGTTGGCGCGGACATCGTGACGGCCTACGGCGGTACCGTGAAAGTGTTGGGGCTGGTGGAAAACAGCTCGACCACGGCGATTGTCGAGAAGATCCGCAAGTCCGAATGAAGCCGTAAAAGATCGCAGCCTGCGGCAGCTCCTACAGGGTTATATGTATACCTGTGTAGGAGCTGCCGCAGGCTGCGATCTTTTGCTTTTAAGAGCTGACCTTCTTGCGCGGTACAATCTTCTTCAGCAGCAGCTTGGCCTTCCCGCGTAACCGCGCCAAACCCGAATCCTTCCCCGGCGGGGTCAACCCCTGCTGCCTCACCCAGTCCTTCCAGCGGATTCGTTCATCGCGCACCAGCCAGCCTTCCTGTCGGGCAAAACTCTCGGCCAGGTACAGGCCGCGCGTGCTGGCCGGGTGCAGTTGATCCTTTTTCAAGGTGTAGAGCTCAGCCATCGGGTGGCCGTCCTGCAAGGGCATCAAGTACAGGTCGGGGCGCTTGCGATCGAGACGGGCGACGAGTTGATCGCCTTCCAGCCTTTCATCGACATGGAACAGGCTCAGGGATTTGGCTTCCTTGGGAACGTCCAGGCGCAGGTCGTAAATCAGTTGCAGCGACGCCGTCGGCAAATGCACGTAAGCCCGCGGACGCTCCATCAACGTCAGGTTGGCGCAACGCACCGGCCGCGCCGAACCGGACAGTGGCGACAAGCGAAACGGCAGGGCTTCGCGGTAATGCAGGGCGGCCGAGTAGGGCGCCGGCAGCCAGGTGTCATTGAACCGGCCACCGAGCCAGCCTTCCGGAGTTTCCAGCAGGCATTCCTCGGCAATCTCCTGGATCGCCGTGTGCAGGGGGAGGTTCAGTTCGTGGGCCGGCACGTAACCGGAGATCAGCTTGAGCACCACGTCGCCACGGTCCTGCCGACGCTGACGCACCAGCACCCAGTAGTCGCGATTCTGCCAATGCAGGGTCAGGCGCACCGAGACCCCGAGATTGGCCAGTTCCAGGGCAAATCGTTCGCTGTCGCCCACCGTGACCGGCCGACGACGTTGCAGTGTCTGGGAGAAATTCAGCGGCCTGCCGACGCTCTGGTAGCTCAGGCCTTCAGGAGTCGCTTCGACGAATAACGGCAGGGTCTTGAAGTTGCTCGGGTTCTTTCTGATGAGCGTGCGCGACATTTCGGCTCCTGCTTAAGGCCGCGTGAGCGGCGTCAGTGGCTACGTAGGACCTGGGCAACGGTCGCGACATTGTGGGCGAGGTGCAGCGGATTGATGGTACCGACAATAGCACTGGCAACGCCCGGATATTCAAACAGCAACTCGAAACTGGCGCGCACCGGGTCCACGCCAGGACTCAGGCATACGTGACCGCTGGCGAGGGCTTTCTTGACCAGAATGGCTTTGCCGTGTGCAGCAGCATAGTCAATGACGGCCTTCTCGTTTTGTTCGTTCAGATTGTAGGTGACCATCGCGCAGTCGCCTTGCTCCAGCGCCTTCAATCCGCCTTCGACGGTCTTGCCGGAAAACCCGAAGCCGCCAATCTTGCCTTCGGCCTTGAGTTCGGCGAGGGTTTCGTAGACTTCGCAGTCATTGAGGATCGCCAGGTCGTTGCCATCGGAGTGCACCAGCACCAGATCGATGAAGTCCGTTTCCAGGCGTTGCAGGCTGCGCTCTACCGACATGCGCGTGTGTGCCGCGCTGAAATCGTGACGGGACTGGCCGTCGGCAAATTCTTCACCCACCTTGCTGACAATCACCCAATCCTGACGCTGGCCGCGCAGCAACGGGCCGAGGCGTTCTTCGCTGCGGCCATAGGCCGGGGCCGTGTCGATCAGGTTGATGCCCAGGTCGCGGGCAAGCTTGAGCAGCATGCGCGCTTCATCGTCATCGGGAATCCGGAAGCCGCTGGGGTATTTCACCCCTTGGTCGCGGCCCAGTTTCACCGTGCCCAGGCCCAGGGGTGAAACCAGCAGGCCGCTGCTGCCCAGGGGGCGATGCAAGTCATGCAGGGTCGGTTGGCTCATGGCAACAGTTGCTCCCAGGCCGGTATGCCCATCGGCGGCTTCGGCAGTACAGGCAGCGCTGCCGGGTGGCCTGGCTGGATACCGTCGCGGGTCAGGCTGGCGATCACGCGGTCAGCGAAGTCCGGCGCCAGGGCGAGTTTGGTTGGCCAGCCCACCAGCAGCCGGCCTTCTTCTGCGAGAAACGCATTGTCGGGGCGGGTCAGGCCCGATTGCAGAGGTTCGGCGCGATCAACGCGCAGGGTGGCCCACTGCACCGTGCTCAAGTCGATCCACGGCAGCAACTGGCCGAGTTCTTTCTGTGCGGTGGCGATTTGCTCAGCAGGCTCACGGAGCACGCCTTCGCTTTCGGCGATGTCGCCACCCATGTACCAGACCCATTGACCGTCGGCGGCCGGGTGGGTGGTGACGGTAATGCGCGGTTTGGTGCCGCCGCCCAGGCAGTGGGCGTACAGCGGTTTGAGGCTCGGCCCCTTGGCGATGATCATGTGCAGCGGTCGACGCTGCATCGCCGGCTCGCTGAGGCCCAGTGCTTCGAGCAGTTGCGCTGTGCCCGCGCCGGCGCTCAAGACGATGCGCTGGGCGCGGATCTCGCGCTCATCGACGATCAGGCCGACCAGCTTGCCACCCTCCAGCAGCGGTTCGATCTTCTGCCCGGCGAGCAAGCCGTCACCGGCGAGGTCGGCGAGGCGCTGGATCAGGCTCGGCACATCGATCACCAGTTCCGCCAGGCGATAGACCTTGCCCTTGAAGCGCTTGTCCTGCAACGCGGGCGGTAACTGGTCGCCCTTGACCTGATCGACGCGACCGCGCACGGCCTTGCTGGCGAAGAAGCTGGTCAGGTTGCCGGCAAGGGTGCCGGGGGACCACAGGTAATGGGCTTCGGAGAGCAGGCGCACACCCGACAGGTCCAGCTCGCCGTCACCGGCCAGGGCTTCACGCCAGCGGCGCGGCATATCGGCGATGGCTTCCGAAGCGCCGGTCAGGGCTCCGTGCAATGCGTACTTGGCACCACCGTGGATAATGCCCTGGGACTTCACGGTCTGTCCGCCGCCGAGGCTGGCGCTTTCCACCAGCACGGTCGAAAAACCCTGGCGGCGCAGGCGCGCGTTCAGCCAGAGGCCGGCGACACCAGCGCCGACAATCAGAACGTCGGTGGAAATAACGGATGGCATGCAGCGACCTCTGTGTTCAAGACGAGGGCGCAGTATACAGAGCTGAGACGGGAAAAAAGATCGCAGCCTTCGGCAGCGTGCTCCTGTAGGAGCTGCCGAAGGCTGCGATCTTTTCTTTCAGTGCCCCGCGGTTTTGGAAAAGAGTTGAATCACCACAACCCCCAGCACAATCAACGCCATCCCCAGCATCGCCGGCACATCCAGCTTCTGCCCGTAGATAAACAGCGCCGCGACGCTGACCATCACGATCCCCATGCCGGCCCACACGGCATACGCCACACCCACCGGAACGCTGCGCACCACCAGGGTCAGCATCCAGAAGGCAATGCCGTAGCCAAGGATGACCAGCACCAGTGGCAGCGGGGTGCTGAGGCCTTTGACCGCTTTCATCGAAACAGTGGCAATCACTTCGGCGCAGATGGCAATGGCCAGGTAGTAGTAAGCGGTCATGGGTCAATCCTCGTGTGAAGTGTTGCTCTCTGAGGTCGGCATTCTAGTGATTCGCCAGATGCGGTAAAGTCATTACCTATCTGTTTTGAAGATGGGTTGAGCCATGAGCATGCAGTGGAATCTGGAGCAACTGCGGTTGTTTGTCAGCGTAGCGGAGCAGCGATCGTTTTCTGCCGTGGCGCGGGATCAGCGCAAGGCGCAGTCGGCGGTCAGCAGTGCGATAGCGTTGCTGGAGGATGACCTTGGCGTCAGCCTGTTCGACCGCAGCAGCGGCCGTCAGCCGAAGCTCACTGAAGCCGGTACCGCGTTGCTGGAGGAAGCACGGGAAGTGTTGCGTCAGTGTGAGCGACTCAATGGCCGGGCGTTGGCGATGATGCGCGGTCAGGAGGCCCGACTGCGTGTGGCGCAGGATGAGGCGATGCCTTATCAGCCGATCATCGAAAGCTTCGAGGCCCTGGCGGAAAAATTCCCCAGCCTTGAAGTGCAACTGACCAGTGCCGCCCAGGGTGATGTCGCGCGCAAGCTGGTGGAGCGGCGCGCCGATCTGGGGTTGCTGTTCTTCCACGATCAGATTCCCGAGGCGCTTGAGCGTCGTGTGCTGGGCAGCGTGGAAATGGTCACGGTGTGCGGCAAGGATCATCCGTTGGCGGGCAAAGGCACGGTGGACGGCCAGCAATTGGCGCAGCATCGGCAGTTGCTGATGTCCACGGAGTCGAGCATTTATCCCGGCAGTGATCCCGCCAGCCCGCAAGTCTGGCGCGCCGACAGTTTCTATGTAATGGCCGAATGGCTGGTGCGCGGCCTCGGCTGGGCGTGGTTGCCGCGCCACGTGGTGCAATACCCGACCTATCAGAACCAAATGGTCGAACTGGTCAGCGAATGGACCCCGCCGGCCCTGGTGGTGGAGTTGGTATGGCGCCGGGACGAGCCGCTTGGTCCGGCCGCGCGCTGGCTCGCCGAACGTTTTGCCGTGCACTTGCAGACGATTGGCGAAAAAAGCCGATAAACTCCGCCGCCATGAATAGAACTCTCTACACCGCGCTGTTTTATCTGGGGCTGCCATTGGTAGCGATTCGGCTTTGGCTGCGCGCGCGCAAGGCGCCGGCGTATGCCAGGCGCATCGGCGAGCGCTTCTCCTGCGGGATGCCGACGATGAAACCGGGCGGGATCTGGGTGCATGCCGTGTCGGTGGGCGAAAGCATTGCCGCCGCGCCGATGATCCGCGCCTTGCTGGCGCGTTACCCGAATCTGCCGATCACCGTGACCTGCATGACGCCGACCGGTTCGGAGCGCATCCTGGCGCTGTTTGCCAATGAGCCGCGCATCCAGCACTGCTATCTGCCTTACGATTTGCCGTGCGCCGCCCGGCGCTTCCTCGATCGGGTCCGGCCAAAACTGGCGGTGATCATGGAAACCGAGCTGTGGCCCAACCATATCCATCAATGTGCCAAACGCGGGATTCCCGTAGCGCTGGCCAATGCACGACTGTCCGAGCGTTCGGCCAGGGGCTATGGTCGCTTCCGTAAATTGACCCAGCCGATGCTGGCCGAGATGAGCCTGTTCGCGGTGCAGACCGAGGCCGAAGCCCAGCGCTTCCGTGATCTGGGTGCGCGACCGGAAACCGTCGAGGTCACCGGTTCGATCAAGTTCGACCTGACCATCGACCCGCAACTGCTCGAGCGCGCCAGCCAGTTGCGCGGGCAATGGCAGGCGCTGGAGCGACCGGTGTGGATCGCGGCCAGTACCCATGATGGCGAAGACGAGGTCGTGCTGGCGGCTCATCGTCAGTTGCTGGCCAGTCACCCCGATGCGTTGCTGATTCTGGTGCCGCGTCATCCGGAACGCTTCAATTCGGTTTACGGGCTGTGCCAGCAACAAGGGTTTGCCACTGTCCGGCGCTCCAGTGGCGACGCGGTCAGTGCCGATACTTCAGTGCTGCTGGGCGACACCATGGGCGAGTTGTTGTTTCTCTACGCCCTGGCTGACAGTGCTTTCGTCGGCGGCAGCCTGGTGCCGAATGGCGGGCATAACCTGCTGGAGCCGGCGGCCCTCGCCAAACCGGTGCTGAGCGGGCCGCATCTTTTCAACTTCCTCGAAATCGCTGCGCAGTTGCGCAGTGCCGGGGCGTTGCAGGAAGTGGAGGATGCCGAAGGGTTGGCGGTGGCGGTGCAGCGGCTGTTCGAACTGCCGCGTGATGCACAGCGCATGGCAGAGGCCGGGTTGAAGGTGATGCGCGCCAACCAGGGGGCGTTGCAGCGCTTGCTGGACGGGTTGGGGCGGTTGATCGAGCGGTAGACCGAGTCGTCTGGCAGAAAAAGATCGCAGCCTGCGGCAGCTCCTACAGCAGGCTGCGATCTTTTGCTTTATTGCTCCGGCCGCGCTTTCAACTGCTCCGCTGCCGCCTTGGCCAGATCCGGTGGCAGGAAATCCTTGTCCGGGTTGTAGTTGGGATTGAGCCAGCGTGCGAGGTTTTGCAGGTCCCCCGGATTCAACGTGCCGGCCTGTTGCTTCAGGCGCAGGTTGTCGAGGATGTAGTCGTAGCGGGTGTTGTTGTAGTCGCGCACCGAGTTGTAGAGCGAGCGCTGCGCATCCAGCACGTCGACGATGTTTCGCGTACCCACCTGATAGCCGATTTCAGTCGCTTCCACCGCGCTCTGGTTGGAGATGATCGATTGCTTGCGCGCCTGTACCTGCTCGACATCGGTGTTCACCGCGCGGTGCAGGTCGCGGGTGTTTTCCACGATGCTGCGGCGCAGGGCTTCGCGTTGCTGCTCGGTCTGGTCCAGTTGTGCATACGACTGACGCACCTGGGAGTTGATCAGGCCGCCGCTGTAGATCGGGATGTTCAGTTGCAGGCCGACGGTGGTTTGATCGACGTCGCCACCGTACGCCTGGGGCAGGTTGTTCGGGTTGCTGAAGCCCAGTGCGTCGTTGTCGCCTTTCTCGTACTTGGCGATCGCATCAACCGTTGGCAAGTGCCCGGACTTGCGTTGCTTGAGGGTTTGCTCGGCGGCGCTGACGGCATAGTTGCTGGCCAGTAGATTGAGGTTCTGCCTGCCCGCGGTTTCGACCCAGGCCTTGGCGTCGTTCGGTACCGGCGGCAGGATCGGCAGGTTATGGCTGATGCCCCAGATCGAGTTGTACTGACGGTTGGTCAGGGTGATCAATGCTTCAAAGGCGTCGTCCACCTGGCGCTGCGCAACGATGCGGTTGGCGCGTGCGGTGTCGTAGCTGGCCTGTGAGTTCAATACGTCGGTCTTGTCCGAGAGGCCGACATCGAATCGTTCGTTGGATTGATCGAGCTGGCGCTTGAACGCCGCTTCTTCGGCCTTGGTCGAGGCCAGGTTGTCCTGGGTGCGCAGCACGTTGAAATAGCTGTCGGCGGTTTGCAGGATCAGGTTCTGCTCGGTCGCCGAGAGTTGCAGGGCGGCCTGTTCGTTGACTTCCTTGGCGGCCTGGAACTGGAACCAGCGGTCAGCCCGGAACAGCGGCTGCGCCAAAGTGGCCTGGTAGGAATGAGCATCGCGGTTGGTCGTGCCCGAAGGTTGATCGAGCGAGGTACGCACCTCGGAAACATTCGCGCCGCCCGAGAGGTTCGGCAACAGCCCGGCGCGGGCCTGGGGCACGACTTCCTTCTGCGCGCCGTATTGGGCGATGGCGGCCGCCAGATCGGCGTTGTTGTTGACGGCTTCCTGATAAACGCTGACAAGGTCCGTCTTGTTCGATAAGGGCGCATCTGCTGCCCAGGCCAATCCGTTGGACGCACAAGACACGGCAAGGGCCAGTGAGAGTTTGCGCAGCATAGACGATCCCTAGAATTGATATTACAAAGGTAATTTGAGCGCCAAGGCTAAGGCTCTGCTTCGACAGCGTCAATGCGCGGCTCAGCGTAGCGAGTGTAGTTGCGCATTGGGGTGGCAACAATCCTGATACTGCGTGTTAATACGCCATTCATCATGGTATTTGCCGGGGGGTTGGCGTTCTTTGCCAGTTGTGTCTAGACTGGCCGGGTTCTTGTCGGGGTGCCTTGCTATGAGGCTGAGATCGAATAATTTCGGATCCCGTTGAACCTGATCAGGTTAGCGCCTGCGTAGGGAACAAGATTTCTCGTCACCCGGCGAGTCCTCTTGTGCTTCGTCCGGGAAATTGTTCGACAATCGAACGCTCCCCGTGTGACGACGCACAGCACCAGTCCTGGTGCGTCCGTGCCTTTCAGGTTCTGCTCCGACAATCCACTGCCTGGATGCTGTCTGGAGAGCCCGTGATGACCATAAAAGCAAAAAACGCGATCAACCTCAGTGAGTCGGCCAAGGTCGATGAGCAGTCGGTTCAACCCTTTACCCGTTCGCAAAAAATCTACGTCCAGGGCTCTCGTCCGGACATCCGCGTGCCGATGCGCGAAATCACCCTGGACGTGACGCCGACTGACTTCGGTGGCGAAATCAACGCCCCGGTGACTGTCTACGATACCTCGGGTCCCTACACCGATCCCAACGTTGTGATTGACGTGCGTAAAGGCCTGGGCGACGTGCGTTCGGCGTGGATCGACGACCGTGGTGACACCGAACGCCTGAGTGGCCTGAGCTCGAACTTCGGTCAGGAGCGCCTTGCCGATCCTGAGCTGACCAAACTGCGCTTTGCCCACGTGAACAACCCGCGCCGCGCCAAGGCCGGGGCCAACGTCAGCCAGATGCACTATGCGCGCAAAGGCATCATCACTGCCGAGATGGAATACGTCGCCATCCGCGAAAACATGAAGCTGCAAGAGGCCCGCGCCGCCGGTCTGTTGAAGCAACAGCACGCCGGCCACAGTTTCGGCGCGAGCATCCCGAAAGAAATCACCCCTGAATTCGTCCGCGAAGAAATCGCCCGCGGCCGCGCGATCATCCCGGCCAACATCAACCACACCGAACTGGAACCGATGATCATCGGCCGTAACTTCCTGGTGAAGATCAACGGCAACATCGGCAACAGCGCCCTGGGTTCGTCCATCGAAGAAGAAGTGGCGAAACTGACCTGGGGCATTCGCTGGGGTTCGGACACGGTCATGGATCTGTCCACCGGCAAGCACATCCACGAAACCCGTGAGTGGATCATCCGCAACTCGCCGGTACCGATCGGTACGGTACCGATCTACCAGGCGCTGGAGAAGGTCAACGGCGTGGCCGAAGACCTGACCTGGGAGCTGTTCCGCGACACGCTGATCGAGCAGGCCGAGCAGGGCGTCGACTACTTCACCATCCACGCCGGCGTGTTGCTGCGCTACGTACCGATGACCGCCAAGCGCGTGACCGGCATCGTGTCCCGTGGCGGTTCGATCATGGCCAAGTGGTGCCTGGCGCACCACAAAGAGAACTTCCTCTACACCCACTTCGACGAAATCTGCGAAATCATGAAGGCCTACGACGTCAGCTTCTCGCTGGGCGACGGCCTGCGTCCGGGTTCGATTGCCGACGCCAACGACGAAGCGCAGTTCGGCGAACTGGAAACCCTCGGCGAGCTGACCAAGATTGCCTGGAAACACGACGTGCAGTGCATGATCGAAGGTCCGGGCCACGTGCCGATGCAGTTGATCAAGGAGAACATGGACAAGCAGCTGGAGTGCTGCGACGAGGCGCCGTTCTACACCCTCGGTCCGCTGACCACTGACATCGCGCCGGGCTACGACCACATCACCTCGGGCATCGGTGCGGCGATGATCGGCTGGTTCGGTTGCGCCATGCTCTGCTACGTGACGCCGAAGGAGCACCTGGGGCTGCCGAACAAGGATGACGTGAAGACCGGCATCATCACCTACAAGATCGCCGCGCACGCCGCCGATCTGGCGAAGGGGCACCCGGGCGCACAGATCCGCGACAATGCCTTGAGCAAGGCGCGTTTCGAGTTCCGCTGGGAAGATCAGTTCAACCTGGGCCTCGATCCGGACACCGCGCGCTCGTATCACGACGAAACCCTGCCGAAGGATTCGGCCAAGGTCGCGCACTTCTGCTCGATGTGCGGGCCGAAGTTTTGCTCGATGAAAATCACCCAGGAAGTGCGCGAGTATGCGGCCAACCAACGGATCGAAGCGGTCGACGTGGACGTCGCCCAAGGCATGGCCGAACAGGCCGAGCGCTTCAAGCAGGAAGGCAGTCAGCTGTACAAGAAGGTTTGATCTGAGCCCCACCGTGGATTTGTGAACACGCCCTCCCTGTAGGAGCTGCCGCAGGCTGCGATCTTTTGACTTTGTCTTGAAGATCAAAAGATCGCAGCCTGCGGCAGCTCCTACAGTTCCGTGTGGGAGCCAGCCTGCTGGCGATTGATCAACACAACAACAAATGTCCCTCTGAGATAACACCCTTGAGCATTCAACCCAGCACTTACTCCCCCGACATCGCGGTGCCAACCGACAAACGTGTGTTCGGCGGTCGCGATCTGTTTTCCCTGTGGTTCTCCCTCGGCATCGGCCTGATGGTGTTGCAGACCGGCGCGTTGCTCGCGCCGGGCCTGGGCCTGTCTGGTTCGTTGCTGGCGATTTTCCTCGGCACCCTGGTCGGCGTTCTGCTGCTGGCGGCGGTCGGGGTGATTGGCAGTGACACCGGCCTGTCGTCGATGGCCGCGCTCAAGCTCAGCCTCGGTGCCAAGGGGGCGAGCCTGCCGGCAGTGCTGAACCTGCTGCAACTGATCGGTTGGGGTTCGTTCGAAATCATTGTCATGCGCGATGCCGCCAGCCTGTTGGGCGCGAAGGCCTTCAGCGAAGGCAGCCTGCTGTCCAATCCGCTGCTCTGGACCCTGTTCTTCGGCGCCCTGGCGACCCTGTTGGCGGTCAGTGGCCCGCTGACTTTCGTCCGGCAGATCCTGCGCAAGTGGGGTATCTGGCTGCTGCTGGCCGCGTGCATCTGGCTGACCTGGAACCTGTTCGCCAAGGCTGACCTGGCTGCATTGTGGGCCCAGGCCGGTGACGGTTCGATGCCGTTCGCCGTGGGTTTCGACATCGCCATTGCCATGCCGCTTTCCTGGCTGCCGCTGATCGCCGATTACTCGCGGTTCGGCAAACGGGCGAAAAACGTCTTCGGTGGCACCGCCATCGGATTCTTCATCGGTAACTTCTGGCTGATGAGCCTGGGCGTGGCCTACACCCTGGCATTCGCGCCGAGCGGTGAAGTCAATGCCTTGCTGCTGGCGCTGGCCGGGGCCGGCCTGGGGATTCCGCTGCTGCTGATTCTTCTGGATGAATCGGAAAACGCCTTTGCCGATATTCACTCGGCGGCGGTGTCCAGCGGGATTCTGTTGCGTGCCAAAGTCGAGCATCTGGCCCTGGCCATCGGCGTTATCTGCACGCTGATTGCCCTGCTGGCGCCATTGGCCCAGTACCAGAACTTCCTGCTGCTGATCGGTTCGGTGTTTGCGCCGTTGTTCGGCGTAGTGCTGGTGGACCACTTCATCCTGCGCAAGCGCAGTGGCCAGGTGGCTTCAGCCGCTTTGCGCTGGCCGGCGCTGCTGGCCTGGCTGGGTGGGATCAGCACTTACCATCTGCTCGCCAACCTGTATCCGGACGTGGGTGCGACCCTGCCGGCGCTGGTCCTGGCAGGGTTGCTGCAGCTGGTACTGGGCCGGGCCTTCAGTTACGGCCGGGAAACAGCTCGGGCTTGATGATGCCGTTCAGGCGAGGGTAGGGGATCTTCAGTTCGACATGGCCCAGCGCGTAAGGCGCAATGGTGCTGGTTTCGTACTTGAGGATCACCCCGCCGTAGGTCAGCGCCACGTTCTGGGTTTTCTGGAACGGCCAGCTCTTGACGAACTCCGGTTCCTGATCGAGCTTGGTGCTGATCAGCCAGCTGTTGTGCGCCACTTGCGCGGCTTTCCAGAACGCGTCTTCCTGTCCCGGCACCAACATGTCGGACAACGTCAGCACTTTATGCTGCTGGCGCGAGTAGTTGATGAAACCCCGCCCCGGCGTGCCATGGGCACCGCCGGTGTCCAGGTAGCTGGACAATTCGATGATCACCAAGCCGTCATGCTGCTCACGTACCTTCGCTTGCAGATAGCTGCTGTTGCGCGGGCCGGCGGTGCGCAAAAACTCTTCGCGATAGGCTGCCAGGGTCGGGGCGACCGGCGCGTCGGGCGAGGTGCGGGTCATTTGCAGCAGCCGTTTTTCGATGATGCCGTCCAGGGCAGGCTCGTCCGGAAAGTGCAGGGTGTCGATGTTGACCAGCGGGCATTCCGGGTTGCTGCAACCGGGCTTGAGTTGCTCGGAAGCGTCGCGGGTGGTTTCCAGCGGCGTCCGGTAGTTGGGCTGGAACAGGCTCGCGCAAGCGCCCAGGGTCAAGGCGATGGCGGCCACGGAGGCGATTTTGAAAAGCGACATGGGCGTCCTTTCTGAAACAGGGGAAGGCAAAAAGTTACCGGCTTCGACTCTCAACAAAGCAATCAGTTCGCCACTAAGCTAATTAGAGAGGGTTTCGCCTTCACCGTCCATCCCGCTGACGGGAAAGGGGCTGCATCAAACATCACGGGCGCGTTAGGATGGCGCGAAGTCGAGGCCCAGGAAGAAGGAGCCTCGTTCAGGATTCGCAGTCACGAGGATTGTCATGACGGATTTTGCCAGCGCCATTCCGACCGCCGTTGATATCGTGCGGCGCGAAAAATGCTACGAGGGCTTCTACAAGCTCGAACGCGTGCACTTGCGCCACGAATTGTTCGCCGGGGGCATGAGCCGTGAGATCAATCGTGAAGTGTTCGTTCGCCATGATGCGGTCTGCATGTTGCCTTACGATCCGCAGCGCGATGAAGTGGTGCTGATCGAGCAGTTTCGCGTCGGCGCCATGGGCAAGGCCGACAACCCTTGGCTGATCGAACTGGTCGCTGGTCTGATCGACAAGGATGAAGTGCCGGAAGCAGTTGCTCACCGCGAAGCGCAGGAGGAAGCTGGGCTGGAAATCGGGGCGCTCTGGCCGATGCTCAAATATTTTCCATCGCCGGGCGGCAGTAACGAATTCGTGCATTTGTACCTGGGGCGTTGTGACACTACCGGGGTTGGCGGCCTGCATGGGCTGGAGGAAGAGGCAGAAGACATCCGCGTCACGGTCTGGGCTTTCGAAGATGCCCTGCAAGCCGTGCGCGACGGGCGTATTGCCAACGCGGCGAGCATCATTGCCTTGCAATGGCTGGCTTTGAACCGCGTTGAAGTGAGGGGGTTATGGTCGTAAACAAGCTGCGCGATCGCTATCGGGTAGATCTGGTGGGGCTGCAAGCGTCCTGCGAGGCGAACTACGCGCGCCTGATGCGACTGCTGCCGGACATGCGCAGCGAGCCTGCCGCGCGGCGCATCGCCGTGACCCATGGCGACCAGATGCTCGGCGTGCTGGCCCTGGAGGTATTGCTGACCTGTCCTTACACCACGACCCTGCAAGTGCGCCAGGAGCACAGCCTGCCGTGGCTGCCGGTGCCGCAACTGGAAGTGCAGGTCTATCACGACGCGCGCATGGCCGAAGTGGTCAGCGCCGAACATGCACGACGCTTTCGCGGCATCTATCCTTACCCGAACGCCTCGATGCACCAGCCGGACGAAAAGGCCCAGCTGAACATGTTTCTGGGCGAATGGCTGAGCCATTGCCTGGCGCTGGGGCATGAGTACGAAGTCGTACGTTAACCGTGAAGCGCAGTTGTGAACTGCGTCAGGTTCACGGATTTCCCCTTTCGATCGTCCCCCAGCATAATTGCGGCACTTACCCATCCCCGTGATCACGCCCTGGGAGAACGCCTTGCCGAGCGTATCCACATTGACCACCGCCGATCCGGCGTTGCTGGTGCAACTCTCCGACAGCCATCTGTTTGCCGAAGCGGACGGTGCGTTGCTGGGCATGAATACCTGCGACAGCCTGCAAAAGGTCATCGAACTGGTGCGCGCGCAACAGCCGCGGATCGATTTGATCCTGGCCACGGGTGATCTGTCCCAGGACGGGACGCTGGCGTCCTACCGACAATTTCGCGAGATGACGCGCCAGCTCGATGCGCCGGCACGCTGGATTCCCGGCAATCACGATGAGCCGCAGATCATGGCCGAGGCGGCGGTGCAGAGCGCTTTGCTCGAGCCGGTGGTGGATATCGGCAACTGGCGGGTCACGATGCTCGATTCGGCGGTGCCGGGCTCGGTGCCGGGATATTTGCAGGATGAACAGCTGCAGTTGCTCGCCCGCTCGCTGAGCGAAGCGCCGGAACGCCATCATCTGGTGTGCTTCCACCATCACCCGGTGTCCATCGGTTGTGCCTGGATGGAACCGATTGGCTTGCGCAATCCCGAGGCGTTGTTCGCCGTGCTGGACCGATTCGAGCAGGTGCGCGCGGTGTTGTGGGGGCATGTGCACCAGGAAATCGATCAGAGGCGCAACGGTGTACGTTTGATCGCCTCACCCTCGACCTGCATCCAGTTCGAGCCGGGCAGCGAGGATTTCAAGGTCGGGGAACAGGCACCGGGGTATCGCTGGTTGCGACTGCTGCCCGATGGGGGGCTGGAAACCGGGGTAGAGCGGGTCACCGGGTTCGATTTCACCGTGGATTACGGCTCCAACGGCTACTGATACATCCCTTGTAGGAGCTGTCGAGTGCAACGAGGCTGCGATCTCTTGATCTTGAAAAATCAAAATCAAAAGATCGCAGCCTGCGGCAGCTCCTACAGGGATCGCATTTCATCGGCACCCAACGCGTCCGAGTCCCTGTAAACTGCGCCTTTTTACCGACGTACAGGGAACTCAAATGTCCGGTTCGATCCTTTATATCCACGGCTTCAACAGCTCGCCGTTGTCGAAGAAGGCCTGCCAGTTGATCGAGGTGATGGAACGTCTGGGCCTGAGTGAACAGTTGCGCGTTCCGGCATTGCACCATCACCCGCGCCAGGCGATTGCCCAGCTGGAGCAGGCGATCGCCGAACTGGGGCGGCCACTGCTGGTCGGCAGCTCCCTCGGCGGCTACTATGCCACTCACCTGGCCGAGCGCCATGGCTTGAAAGCCCTGTTGATCAACCCTGCCGTCAGCCCTCACCGGATGTTCGACGGCTATCTGGGGACGCAGAAAAACCTGTATACCGAAGAGGCCTGGGAATTGACCCACGACCACGTGACGGCCCTGGCCGAGCTGGAAGTGCCGGCACCCCGGGATCCGCAGCGTTATCAGGTATGGTTGCAGACAGCTGACGAAACGTTGGACTATCGTCTCGCCCAGCAGTATTACCGGGCATGCGCCTTGCGTATCCAGGCCGGTGGCGACCACAGTTTCCAGGGTTTTGCCACGCGACTGCCGGCCATGTTGAGTTTTGCCGGCATCGGCGCCGATTTGTATCAGGCAATCGATTTCAGCGCATTGTGAGCGATAGCCCCATGAATTCTTTTTTCACCGAACACTGACGACGAGACCCCATGGCCACTCCCAGCGCTAGCTCTTATAACGCCGACGCCATCGAAGTCCTCTCGGGCCTCGACCCGGTGCGCAAACGCCCCGGCATGTACACCGACACCAGTCGGCCGAACCACCTTGCCCAGGAAGTCATCGACAACAGTGTCGACGAAGCCTTGGCCGGACATGCCTCATCGGTACAGGTGATCCTGCATGCCGACCATTCCCTGGAAGTCAGCGATGACGGCCGTGGCATGCCGGTGGACATTCACCCTGAGGAAGGCGTTTCGGGCGTCGAGTTGATCCTCACCAAGCTTCATGCTGGTGGCAAGTTTTCCAACAAGAACTACCAGTTCTCCGGCGGTTTGCACGGGGTGGGTATTTCCGTGGTCAACGCCTTGTCCACCGAAGTGCGGGTGCGGGTCAAGCGTGACGGCAACGAGTACCAGATGACCTTCAAGGATGGCTACAAGGCCACCGAACTGGAGATCGTCGGCACTGTCGGCAAACGCAACACCGGCACCAGTGTGTTCTTCGCACCGGATCCGAAATACTTCGACTCCCCGAAATTCTCCATCAGCCGCCTCAAGCACGTGCTCAAGGCCAAGGCCGTGTTGTGCCCGGGGCTGCTGGTCAGTTTTGAAGACAAGGCCACCGGCGAAAAAGTCGAATGGCATTACGAAGACGGCCTGCGTTCCTACCTGGTGGACGCGGTCAGCGAATTCGAGCGCCTGCCGGACGAGCCGTTCTGCGGCAGCCTGGCCGGTAATAAGGAAGCGGTGGATTGGGCGCTGCTGTGGCTGCCTGAAGGTGGCGACGCGGTACAGGAAAGCTACGTCAACCTGATCCCGACCGCCCAGGGCGGTACCCACGTCAACGGCTTGCGCCAAGGCCTGCTCGACGCCATGCGCGAGTTCTGCGAATTCCGCAGCCTGTTGCCGCGCGGCGTGAAGCTGGCGCCGGAAGACGTCTGGGAACGCATTGCCTTCGTACTGTCGATGAAGATGCAGGAGCCGCAATTTTCCGGCCAGACAAAGGAGCGCCTGTCGTCCCGCGAAGCGGCGGCGTTCGTCTCCGGTGTGGTCAAGGATGCGTTCAGCCTGTGGCTCAATGCTCACCCGGAAACCGGCATGCTGCTGGCGGAACTGGCGATCAACAACGCCGGCCGTCGCCTCAAGGCCAGCAAGAAGGTCGAGCGCAAACGCATTACCCAGGGCCCGGCGCTGCCGGGCAAGCTGGCCGACTGTGCCGGACAGGACCCGATGCGTTCCGAGCTGTTCCTGGTGGAAGGTGATTCCGCCGGCGGCTCGGCCAAGCAGGCGCGGGACAAAGAATTCCAGGCGATCCTGCCGTTGCGCGGCAAGATCCTCAACACCTGGGAAGTCGACGGCAGCGAAGTGCTGGCCAGCCAGGAAGTGCACAACATCGCCGTCGCGATCGGTGTCGACCCGGGCGCTGCCGACATGAGCCAACTGCGCTACGGCAAGATCTGCATCCTCGCCGACGCCGACTCCGACGGTCTGCACATCGCGACCTTGCTGTGTGCCTTGTTTGTCCAGCATTTCCGCCCGCTGGTTGATGCCGGTCACGTCTACGTGGCCATGCCGCCGCTGTACCGCATCGACCTGGGCAAGGAAATCTACTACGCCCTGGATGAAGCCGAACGCGATGGCATCCTTGATCGTTTGGTAGCCGAGAAGAAGCGCGGCAAGCCGCAGGTCACCCGATTCAAAGGCCTGGGTGAAATGAACCCGCCGCAGTTGCGTGAAACCACCATGGACCCGAACACTCGGCGTCTGGTGCAGTTGACCCTGGAAGATTTCGAGGCGACCTCGGAAATGATGGACATGCTGCTGGCGAAGAAACGCGCCGGTGATCGCAAGACCTGGCTGGAGTCCAAGGGCAACCTGGCCGAGGTACTGGGCTGATGCGTCTGGGCTTTGCCCTGGCCTGTGCGTTGCTGCTGACGTCGATTACGGTATCTGCCGAGCCGGCGCCACAGCTGCGCCTGTTGTCCGGGCATGTCGTCGACAGTATGCGTGGCGGCAACCTGTCCGGGCTGGCGCAGTGCGGCAATGACCTGTGGGCAGTTTCCGACCGCGACGATGACCAGATCTATCGCCTCGATACCCGCGGACCTGCCTGGCAGGCCGAAGCGGTGCACATTGACGTGCCGCCGGTGCCCGACAGCGGCTTGCCCTGGGGGTTGAAGTCTAGTGTCTGGGGGGCTTCGTTCGTGCGTGGCGGCGATCTGGACTTCGAAGGCATCACCTGCGACAGCGCCGGCAATCGCTACATCGTCAGCGAAGGGCATGCCGCTGTCTTGCAAGTGCCGCCAACGGGGCCTGCTACCTGGTTGAAAATTTCGCCGATGATGGTTCGCGAGGCGCGGGCCAGAGGTCTGTTGCTGCAATTCAATGCGCTGTTCGAAGGGCTGGCGATCAATCCGGCGGGCGATCAGATGTGGCTCGCTGCCGAGCGTCAAGGTCGCGGGCTGTTGATGGTCAAGCGCAAACAGACGTTGTGGGATTGCGACGGTGGCTGCGTGCTGCTGAGCGAGGCGGGCATGGAAATGCAACCCGAGCAGTTTCCCCACGCCAAAGCTGTCTCGCAGGATTTCTCTGACCTGTCGCTGTTCAACGGCAAGCTGTTCACCCTTGAACGCAACGCCTATCAGATTTGTCGCCGGGATCCGCAAACGGCCAGGGTCGAGCGCTGCTGGTCCTATGCCGCGGAGTTGTTGCAGGAAAACCGTCGTTATCCACAGAACTACGGGTTGGAAGAGGCGTTGATCGTGGATGCCGATGGCGCCTGGATTGGCGTTGACAACAATTTTGGCGCCCGTGTCGATGGCGAAGTGCGTCCGGTGGTCTGGCGTTTCGCTGCGCCGGAAGGTGGCTGGAGTGCCAAGCCATGAGCCGACAAACGCCGGGGCAGCGCATCGGCCGGGTGTTCATGGTGCTGGCCTGGTGCGCAGCGCTGTTTCTGGCCACGCGGTTTTTCGGCCAGTGGGAAGCACGACAGCAAAATCCGAACGTGGTAGTCAGCTCGGAGCAGGGCGAAGGTTTCATCGAGGTGAAACTGGTCAGCAATGTGCAGGGGCATTTCGTTGCCAGCGGTCAGATCAACGGCCAGCCGGTGGACTTCATGCTCGATACCGGGGCGACCGATGTGTCGATTCCGGCGGACCTGGCCAAGCGTTTGAAGCTCGAAGAAGGATTCGGCGTGACCCTGAGTACGGCCAATGGCCTGAGCCAGGGCTATCGCACCCGTATTGAACGGCTGCAACTGGGCGACATCGTGCTGCGGGATGTGCGCGCACTGGTGGCTCCGGGGCTGCACGGCGATCAGGTGCTGCTCGGCATGAGCGCACTGAACAAACTTGAATTTACCCAGCGCGGTGGCACCATGCTGCTGCGCCAGACAACGAACCGATGAGGCCCGCATGAGCGACTCCCTTGATCTCAGCCTGGACGGTGTAGAACGCCGGTCATTGGCTGACTTCACCGAAAATGCCTACCTCAACTACTCCATGTACGTGATCATGGACCGTGCCCTGCCGCATATCGGCGACGGTCTGAAACCGGTACAGCGGCGTATCGTCTACGCCATGAGCGAGCTGGGGCTGGATGCCGATTCCAAGCACAAGAAATCGGCGCGTACCGTCGGTGACGTGCTCGGTAAATTCCACCCCCACGGCGACTCGGCCTGCTACGAAGCCATGGTCCTGATGGCCCAGCCGTTCAGCTATCGCTACACGCTGGTCGATGGCCAGGGCAACTGGGGTGCGCCGGATGATCCCAAGTCCTTCGCCGCCATGCGTTACACCGAAGCGCGGCTGTCGCGTTATTCCGAAGTGCTGCTCAGCGAGCTGGGCCAAGGCACGGCGGACTGGGGGCCGAACTTCGACGGCACGCTGGACGAGCCGCTGGTCCTGCCGGCCCGTTTGCCGAACATCCTGCTCAACGGCACCACCGGCATCGCCGTGGGCATGGCCACCGACGTGCCGCCGCACAACCTGCGCGAAGTCGCCACGGCGTGCGTGCGTTTGCTCGATGAGCCCAAGGCCACGGTCGAACAGCTCTGTGAACACATCCAGGGCCCGGACTACCCGACCGAAGCGGAAATCATCACCCCGCGCGCCGACCTGCTGAAAATCTACGAAACCGGTCGCGGTTCGGTGCGCATGCGTGCCGTGTATCACATCGAAGACGGCGACATCATCGTCACCGCGTTGCCGCATCAGGTCTCGGGCGCCAAGGTGCTGGAACAGATCGCCGCGATGATGCAGGCCAAGCCGTCCAAGGCCCCGCAAATCGCCGACCTGCGCGACGAATCCGACCATGAAAACCCGTGCCGGATCGTGATCATTCCGGGGGCGCGCAAGAACTTCGACCACGATGCGCTGATGCAACACCTGTTCGCCAGCACCGAGCTGGAGTCGAGCTACCGGGTCAACATCAACATCATCGGCCTGGACGGCAAGCCGCAGCTGAAAAACCTGCGCGCGTTGCTGGTCGAATGGCTGGAGTTCCGGGTGCAGACCGTGCGTCGTCGCCTGCAATTCCGCCTCGACAAGGTCGAGCGTCGCCTGCACCTGTTGGACGGTTTGCTGATTGCCTACCTCAATCTGGATGAAGTGATCCACATCATCCGTACCGAGGAGCATCCACGGGCCAAACTGATCGAACGCTTCGCCCTGAGCGAGATCCAGGCCGACTACATCCTCGATACCCGTTTGCGTCAGTTGGCGCGACTGGAAGAAATGAAACTGCGTGCCGAGCAGGATGAACTGCTCAAGGAACAAGCCAAGCTGCAAGCCCTGCTGAGCAGCGAAGCCAAGCTGAAAAAGCTGGTGCGCACCGAGCTGATCAAGGACGCCGAAACCTACGGTGACGACCGCCGGTCGCCTATCGTAGAGCGCGCCGAAGCCAAGGCCCTGACCGAGCACGATCTGCTGCCGAACGAGAAAGTGACGGTCGTATTGTCGGAAAAAGGCTGGATTCGTTCCGCCAAAGGCCACGAGATCGATGCCACCGGGCTTTCCTACAAGGCCGGGGACGGTTTCAAGGCGCTGGCCGCCGGGCGTTCCAACCAGTTTGCCGTGTTTATCGACTCCACCGGCCGCAGTTATTCGGTGGCCGCCCATACCTTGCCGTCGGCCCGTGGCCAGGGCGAACCGCTGACCGGCCGCCTGACGCCGCCGCCTGGAGCGAGTTTCGAATGCGTTCTGATGCCGGAAGATGACGCGTTGTACGTGATCGCCTCCGACGCCGGCTACGGTTTCGTGGTCAAGGGCGAGGACCTGCAAGCCAAGAACAAGGCGGGCAAGGCCCTGCTGAGCCTGCCGAACAACGCCAAGGTCATGCTGCCGCGCCCTGTGGCCGATCGTGAACAGAACTGGCTGGCGTCGGTGACGACCGAAGGTCGCCTGTTGATCTTCAAGATCAGCGACCTGCCACAATTAGGAAAAGGCAAAGGCAACAAGATCATCGGGATTCCCGGTGAGCGAGTGGCCAGTCGCGAAGAGTATGTGACGGACATCGCCGTATTGCCGGACGGTGCAACACTGGTGTTGCAGGCCGGGAAACGTACCTTGTCACTGAAAGCGGACGACCTCGAACACTACAAGGGTGAACGTGGCCGTCGCGGCAACAAGCTGCCGCGTGGCTTCCAGCGGGTAGATGCGCTGCTCGTCGAAAACCTCAATTAGGCGACTTAGAAGCGCCGAACTACGATTTAACCCGTAGTTCGGCGCTTTGCGCTGGAGTCGGAACGAATATTCACGGATGATATGGCCTTTCAAGCGCCGGCACTGCCGCGCGTTCTTCATATTTGTTGAGTATTTTCACTGTGATCAGCCTTTTAGCGATCACCTGGATGGGACGATGACTGCTCTGCGCCTTCCTTTTATTCTTATGCTCGCCGGCATTCTTGGCCTGGCGGGTTGCAGCGTTCACCAACCGGTGTCGTTGTATCAGCTGGACGCTGGAACCCCGGTTCAGCCTGCACAGAACGCGGGCATGGCGGTATTGTTGGGCCCGGTTACCGTGGCCGACTACCTGCAGCGCGAAACCCTGTTGCAGCGTCAGCCGGATGGCAGCTTGCAAGCATCGACCGACGGTCGTTGGGCCGGCAGCCTTTCGTCGGATATCGATCAGTTGCTGCTGCGTCAGGTCGCAGGTCACCTGGACAGCCAGCGCGTAGTGCTGGCCCCGGCAACATTGGGGTTCACCCCGGACGTTCAGGTGCTGCTGACCATCACGCGCCTGGATTCGGGTGCAAAGCAACCGGCGATCCTCGATGCCCAATGGCGCCTGATCGACCGTCGCGGGCAGGTCCGCGACAACCGCATCATCCATTTGCAGGAACAGCATGCCGGTAGTACGGCGGCTCAGGTACAGGCGCAGGGCGTGTTGCTGCAACGCCTGGCCGAGCAATTGTCGGTGGCGCTCAAGCCGCTGGCCAATCAGCCGCCGATCGCCGAAGCCCCGCGTAAAGCGCCAGCCAAGGCGCCAGCACCTGCGGTAGAACAGGAAAAGCAGCCGAAGATCCCGATGGCTGCGCCTATTCGTACGGATATGGAAGTGTTCCGCTTCTAAGCTTCGACTCAAGCTGTTCCCCCAATAAAGCCCGCCTTGTGCGGGCTTTATTGTTTCTGCCGGCTGGGGATATCTGGCGTCAGTTCCGGCCTCTTCGCTGGCAAGCCAGCTCCCACAGTGTCCGCGTCGTACACAAATTATGTGAACGCCCTTGAACCTGTGGGAGCGGGCTTGCCCGCGAAGGCGTCAGCACAGACAACAAAAAAGCCCGCAGACGATCACTCATCTGCGGGCTTCATTGTGGCCGGGCCTAAGGTTTACGCCCGGCGTTCGTGCATGCGCGCCAGTTGCCGTTCAAGCATCGATGGATACGGCTCCATCAACCGCTCCACGCAGCATGCACCTTCAGGGCTGGCAATCGGGCGGATCCGTGCGCGCTGGCGGATCAACGCGTCGTCACTGATCTTGCGCTCCACCAGCAGCAGGTTGCGGCTGTGCTGCGACAGGGCCAGGGCGTCCTGGGCAGGGTCGGTCAGCAACAGGTCGATCTGGCTCAGGCCGAACAGTTCGTCGCCCAGGGTCAGGCCCAGCTGCAATTGCAGGGTGATGCCGCTGTCCGCGACTTCGATCTGCAGCTGGTGGCCCAGGGCTCGCAGCAGCTCACCACAGCAAATGGCGTTGGTCAGGTAATCGTCGCCGCTGTCTTCGGTGTGGAACAGCATCAGCGTGCTGCCATCGTTCAAGGTCTCCACTTCGCCTTGATACAGCGATGCGGCCTGGTCGAGGCAATCGCGATAGCGCTCCAGCAGTTCTTCAAGTCGCGCCCGCGGCAGGCGTCGCAGTTGCTCCTGGGAACCTAGTTGCACCGCCAGTACCGCGCTGTGTTGCGGCACGCTCGGCGTGGCCTTGCGAATCACCGGTTGCGGGGTGCTGTCCAGCGACTCGTCGCGCAGATCGGCGAACGGGTCTTCGTCATCGTCGTCTTCGACGGTGCTGACGATCTGTCGTGGCGCTGGCTTGAGCGCCGCTACCGGGCGGCTCTCGTCGAAACTCGGATCGCGCAGGTTGCGGACTTCGAAGGTCGGGTCGGCCTCGTCATCGGCGTCGTCGAATTCCGGCTCCGGTTCCGGCACAGGGGCTGGCTCCGGGGCGAAGTTGGCGTGCAGCTGGCGCGCCAGGTCGCCGATTTCGTCCTGGCGGTCGGTGGCCGGGGTGTATTCATCGATATTGCGCAGCCACACCCGCAATTGCAGCAGGGGCGTCGAGAGATAACGCCCCATGCGCAGGCTCAGGGCCAGGGACAGGGCCAGCAGGATGGCGCTGAGGATGCCCATGCTTTGCAGGCTGATGGTCATCGGCTGCTGAAACTGGTCCATGTCCAGGCTGATGCGCAATTGCCCGGCGGTCACGTCCTGGAAGGTGATCTTGCTCTGGTACATGCCTTCGGCTTCGCCCAGCAGGCCATGCTTGGGACGTTGGCCGGATTCGGCAAGGATGCGGTTGTCCGGACTGTAGATGGCGGCGTGGGCCACCAGCTTGTTCTTGGTCAGGTTATTGAGCAGCACATTGAGGCTGAGGATGTCGTTGGACACCAACAGCTCCGTGGCCGAAGTGGCCGTCTGCGTCGTCAGGCTTTCGCCCAGCGCATCCGCCTGCTCGTGCATGGCCTGCTTGAACTGAAGGCCCATCACACCGGCATAGATGACCAGGGCCAGGGCGACCAGGATCACGTTATGGCTGGCGATGCGCAATGCAATCGGTACACGGCGGTGGCGCAGTGCCCGGAAGATCAGCAGGAAGAAGTTATCGGTTTTTACTGGCGTGGGCCGGTTCACTTGAGCTCGGCTCTTTTGTCCGTGAAGTTGACGCGCAGTATAGCGACAGGCCCTAGACCGTCAAAGCGCTCACGGTGCCCGATGGTCACTGAAAGTGGGTAGAATGCGGTTTTTTTCCACCTGCGGGGGTGCGCCTTGCGCGAAATCGTCCTGATAAACATCACGGGAGTCGACCGTCCGGGTCTGACTGCGGCCATTACCGGCGTTCTGGCCCAGGGTGGTGTGAACATTCTCGACATCGGTCAGGCGGTGATCCACGACACCTTGTCGTTCGGCATCCTGGTTGAAATTCCCGATACCGAACAAGGCAAGTCCGTGCTCAAGGACATCCTGTTCAAGGGCTACGAGCTCGATCAACAGGTGCGTTTCACGCCGGTGTCCGAACAGGATTACCAGCAGTGGGTCGGCAACCAGGGCAAAAAGCGCCACATCGTTACCCTGTTGACCCGCAAGGTGACAGCCGGGCAGTTGCAGGCCGTGAGTTCGATCACCGCCAAGTATGGCCTGAACATCGATCACATCGATCGTCTGTCCGGGCGCATGCCGCTGGACACCCCGGCCGACAAGGGCAAGGGCTGCATCGAGTTTTCCGTGCGTGGCGAGGCGGCTGATCCGCAGGCACTGCGGGCCGAATTCCTCAGCGTCGCCCAGGAACTGAACGTCGACATCGCCTTCCAGGAAGATTCGCTGTTCCGTCGTAACCGTCGCCTGGCGGTGTTCGACATGGACTCGACCCTGATCGAAGCCGAAGTGATCGACGAGTTGGCCAAGGCGGCTGGCGTGGGTGACAAGGTTTCGGAAATCACCGAGCGGGCAATGGCCGGTGAACTGGATTTTCGCGCCAGCTTCAAGGAACGCCTGGCCTTGCTCAAAGGTCTGGACGTTGGCGTGCTGGACTCCATCGGTGCTTCGTTGCGCCTGACCGAAGGGGCGGAAACCCTGTTCGCCGAACTCAAGCGCCTGGGTTACAAGACCGCGATCCTGTCGGGCGGCTTCACCTACTTCGCCAAGCAATTGCAGGCCAAGCTGGGTATCGACTATGTGTTTGCCAACGAACTGGAAGTGGTCGACGGCAAAGTCACCGGCGTGGCGATCGAGCCAATTGTCGATGCGCAGCGCAAGGCGGATTTGCTGAGGGAACTGGCACACAAGGAAGGCTTGCGCCTGGAGCAGACCATTGCGGTCGGCGACGGTGCCAATGACTTGCCGATGCTGGCGATTGCCGGGTTGGGCGTGGCGTTCCGCGCCAAGCCGCTGGTCAAGCAGTCGGCCAAACAGGCCATTTCGACGCTGGGCCTGGATGGCGTGCTGTACCTGCTGGGCTTCCGCGATCGCGACGGCCAGCTGTAACACCGCAAAACACCTGTAGGAGCGAGCTTGCTCGCGATGAACCTGAGAACAACGCGGGCATTCAGGAAGCCCGCGTCATCGTTGGCGACCATCGCGAGCAAGCTCGCTCCTACAGGGATGTGCGTTGATCAGGCTTTTGGTGAGCCCATGCCCTGACCCATCTGTACCGCTGTACCCGCAGTCATCTCCTCAGCCCACTTCACCTGATCCGGCCCGAACAGCACGACGGCGGTCGAACCCAGCTTGAAGCGGCCCAGTTCCGCACCTTTTTCCAGATGGATCGGCGCGCGAGCGGTTTCGTCGTAGCGGAAGGTTTTCAGTTCGCGTTTCGGCGGTGTGACCAGGCCGGCCCAGACGGTTTCAATCGAGGCCACGATCATCGCGCCCACCAGCACCACGGCCATCGGGCCGCGCTCGGTGTCGAAAATGCACGCCACACGCTCGTTGCGGGCGAACAGTTCCGGAACGTTTTCAGCGGTGGTCTGGTTGACCGAGAACAGACGACCCGGGATGTAGACCATCTCGCGCAGGGTGCCGGCCAGCGGCATGTGCACGCGGTGGTAGTCCTTCGGCGACAGGTAGATGGTCGCGAAGTCACCGCCCATGAACGGCGCAGCATTCGCCGCATCGCCACCCAACAGTTCCAGCACGCTGAAGCTGTGGCCCTTGGCCTGGAAAATACGACCGTGCTCGATCGGGCCGAGCTGGCTGATCGCGCCGTCGGCCGGGCTGAGGATCGCGCCCGGCGTTTCGTCCAGCGGACGGGCACCGTCTTTCAGTGCGCGGGTGAAGAACGCGTTGAAGTGCTCGTAGGCAGTCAGGTCTTCGACCAGCGCCTGGGACATGTCCACCTGATAGCGCTTGGCGAACCAGGCGGTAAAGGCATTCTTGAACCAGCGCACGCGGCATTCGGCGATGCAGCCGGCCAATCGCGATAGCAAGTTGTGGGGCAGCAGGTACTGGCCGAGGAGAAACAGACGCTTGTTCATTAACAGTCCTTAAAAATCTTGAATTTCTACCGGGGTATCGGGATGGTTGCCCCATTCGCCCCAGGAGCCGGCGTAGCCCTTGACCCGCGGATAACCGAGAGCCTTGGCCACCAGATAGGTGAAGCCAGAACGGTGGTGGGTCTGGCAGTGGGTAATCACTTCTTTGTCTTTGCTGATCCCGAGTTGTTCGAGGATCTGCGGCATGTCGGTGCGGATGCGCAGTTGGCGCGACTGATCCATGCCGGCGGTCCATTCGAAATTGACCGCACCGGGAATGTGCCCGCCCTTGGCTGCCAGGACCTTCTCGCCGGAATACTCCAGCGGTCCGCGTGCGTCCCAGATCGCCAGGTCGGCGGCGCCGAGGCGGCTTTGCAGGTACTCACGGGTGGCGGTGGGTTCGTCGTGCAAGGTCAGTGAAACCGGGCCGCCCACGGCTGGCGGGATCTGGATTGACATGGGCAAGCCTTCCGCCAGCCAGGCCGTCAGGCCGCCGTCGACATAGTGGTACTTGCTGTGGCCGATGACGTCCAGCAGCCAGATAAAGCGCCCGGCCCAACCGCCGCCTTCATCGTCATACACGACATAGACCGCATCGGGATTGTGTCCCAGCTCGCCAAACAGCGTTTCGAGCGCTGCCTGCGGGGGCATCAGTCCCGGGGCGGGTGCCTGCCCCAGTTGCGTGCGTTTCGGATCGACAAAGCGCGCGCCGGGAATGTGTCCCTCGGCGTAGCGGGCGGCACTGGTCAAGTCCACCAGAATCAGTTCGCGAGCGTCGAGGCGAGGGAGCAAGTCGCTCGGCTCGATCACCAGCGGCAAGCCAGAGAAGTCAGACATGTGAGGTCTCCAGAGCACAAAAGGGAGGATTGTAGCGCAGCCTTATTGGCCACGGTGGCTAAAGCTGTGCAGGGCTTTCTCGATGCACTGCGCGGTTTTACCGAAGGCCTGTACGGAAATTTCCGAAAACGGCCCGCCGCCCTGATCCGCCACGACGATCATGATCACCCGGCCATTATTGACCAGCGAGCGCAACAGCAGGTGTTCGCCGCTGAACTGCGAGCGCAGGCTGTTGGGCAGCAGGGCCGAGAATTGCGCGTTGTTGGCCGGCGTCAGGCGGACCTGGGCCTGTTGCGCGAGCAGGCGTTGCAAGACGTTGCTCTGGCTGACCACGAAGTTCATCCCGGCTGCTTCCTTCGCCAAGCCGGCCGTCTGGTGCACACGCAGGTTGGCGTGGGTACGGTCGGCCATCAGGATCATCACCCGACGCATGCCGCAGGCCACCAGAGCATCACGGGCGGCAATGGTCAGGTGCATGGCGTTGGTGAACCGACTCGGCTCGACCAGCAATTCGGCGCATTGCTTGCGCCATTTCGCCAGATCTTCGGCGGTGGGTGCCGCGGCCGGTAGCAAACCTGAGTGGATACGGTTCATGCCCCACGGCCAGATCAGCGATTCGGCGGGGTGCCAGAGGTCGGGCATGGCGTGATGGCGTGCGCTGTTGGCGGCTTGCTGGTGCAGTTGTTGTTGTACCTCATCCATCGGCATTTGCAGGTAAAGGCTGGTCAGGTACTGCCAGCGTTCACTGTGCGGGCTGTCCCAGGCGTGTTGTGCCGACAGCGCCAACCCGTTGGCCAGCAGCACGGTATTGGCCGGTTGATTGAGCCAGCGGCGCAGGGTCGGATCGTCATCGAGGCGGTTCTGCTGGCGCAACGGGTGCTCGCTGTCACGGGCGATGCGCAGGACTTTCACCAGCTCCCGCTGCTCGGTGAGCAACAGTCGATAGCCCTGTTGCACCCAGATCGGCAAGCGCCAGACCTCCACCAGCGCCTGGCCGATGTCCAGCAGGCGTACGCCAAACAGTTGCATTTCGACTTTACGTGCCGACTCACCTTTATGGATGACCCGCAGTTCCCAGTCTTCGAGCAGTTTTGGATGGGTCAGCGCCAAAGGCCACAGGGGTGAAAGAAACAGCAGGCTGCCCCAGTGGATGTCCTGCCACAGGCGCGCCAGGCGACTGGCAAAAAAACCATTGGCCTGTTGCGTGGCGTGCTGGCTGATCATCTGCAGCTGACGCAGGGCTTTGGGGATCTCGGACTGGGGTTTGGCGGGCAGGCGCGCGAGCAATTCTTCGGTGCGTTTGAGGCCGAGGCGATTGATCGCAACCTCAAGGTTTTCCGCCGGCTCGGTCATGCCACCGTGAGTGTGTCGGTTGGCTTCGCGAATCACGCTCAAGGCCAGGGCGGGGCTGCCTTGCATGAGGTCGGCGATATCGCGCAGCGAGCTGCGATTGTCGCGGATGGCCTTGCAGACCCGGTCGTGGTTGGCTTGCGGGACGGGAAGGCGTACGCCGTCGAGCAGCTTGACCCAGCCTTCGAGCGTCGTCGGTTTTGGGGTTGGAACGTTCGTTTCGTTAACCATGGTGGGAGGCGATCATCGTCAACAATACCTGTGCCCGGAAGGGGTCAAATTAGCTTTTCGCCTGAACTGGCTATAGTCTGGCGCAGTTTTGCCGATAAGTAGAAGAAGAGATTTTTTAACTTCCGAATATGACCTTGAACCCGACTCAGTAAGTGCTCTCCTAACCTATGGCTAAAATTATCGGCATCATCGTCGTATTCGCGAGCGTGCTCGGCGGATACGTGCTTTCCCACGGCAAGATTGCCGCCCTGATCCAGCCTTTCGAGGTCATGATTATTGGCGGTGCAGCCCTCGGCGCATTCTTGCAGGCCAACCCCGGCTACATGACGATGCACGTGCTCAAGAAATCCCTGGGCATGTTCAGTTCGCGTTTCAACCACGCCTTTTACCTTGAGGTGTTGGGCCTGATCTACGAGATCCTCAACAAGAGCCGCCGCGAAGGCATGATGGCCATCGAAGGCGACATCGAAGATGCCGCCGCGAGCCCGATCTTCGCCAAGTACCCGACGGTCCTCAAGGACGAGCGCATGACCGCGTTCATCTGTGATTACCTGCGCATCATGTCCTCCGGCAACATGGCCCCGCACGAGCTGGAAGGCCTGTTCGACATGGAGCTGTTCAGCCTCAAGGAAGACCTGGAACACCCCTCCCACGCGGTCAACGGCATCGCCGACGCCATGCCAGGTTTCGGTATCGTCGCGGCGGTACTGGGGATCGTGGTGACCATGGCTTCGCTGGGTGAGGGCGACCAGAAGTCCATCGGCCTGCACGTCGGTGCGGCACTGGTCGGTACCTTCTTCGGTATTCTCGCCGCCTACGGTTTCTTCGGCCCGCTGGCCCATTCCCTGGCCCACGATGCCAAGGAAGAGCTGAATGTCTACGAAGCCATCAAGGCCTCGCTGGTGGCTTCGGCCTCCGGCATGCCGCCATCGCTGGCCGTCGAGTTCGGGCGCAAGGTTCTGTACCCGGCGCACCGTCCAAGCTTCGCCGAGCTGGAACAAGCGGTTCGCGGTCGTTAAGCCATGGAAAATAATCAGCCGATAATCATCAAGCGCGTCAAGCGCTACGCCGGCGGGCATCACGGCGGGGCGTGGAAAATCGCCTTCGCCGACTTCGCCACGGCGATGATGGCGTTCTTCCTGGTGTTGTGGCTGCTGTCCACCGCCACGCCGGAACAGAAGATCGCCATCGCCGGTTACTTCAAGGACCCGATCGGCTTTTCCGAAAGCGGCACGCCGTACATCATCGATCTGGGCGGCACGCCGACCCTGGCGCCGGAAAACACCCTCAACCCCGAGGTCAAGTCCCAGCCGCAGCCGGACAAGGTCACTGTGGATACCGACCAGGTCGAAGGCATGGCCGAGCAGGTCGAAAAGGAACGCCTCGAACTGTTGCTGCAGGAACTGCAGAACAAGGTTGATGAGAACCCGCAGCTGCAGAAGTTCAAGGACCAGATCCTGTTCGAAATCACCCCGGACGGCCTGCGTATCCAGATCATGGACGCGGAAAACCGCCCGATGTTCGATTCAGGCTCAGCTCGCTTGAAGCCGTATTTCGAAGACATCCTGCTGGCCATGGCCGACACCATCAAGGCGGTGCCGAACAAGATCAGCATCAGCGGCCACACCGATGCCAAGCCGTACACCGGCACCGGTGATTTCGGTAACTGGGAGCTCTCGGCCAACCGTGCCAACGCCGCACGGCGTGCGCTGGTGGCGGGCAGCTATCCGGATGCACAGGTGGCGCGCGTGGTCGGTTATGCCTCGTCGGCGTTGTTCGATCGTGAGCATCCGTTCAACCCGGTCAACCGCCGTATCGACATCGTGGTGCTGACCAAGAAAGCCCAGCGGGCCATCGAAGGTTCGCAAGGCGCAGAGCCTGCTCCCGATGTTCCGCAAGGTTCGGCTGCACCAGGCGCAGCACCGATCGCGCCGGTCGACCCGAACGCATTGCCGGCGGACAAGGAACCGCTGCCGGCCCATGAACTGCGCGAGCGTTTGAATCTGTTTGATGATCCGGCACCGAAACCGGCTGAACCACCCAAGCCGTGACGTACAAAAAAGCCGACAGCGATGTCGGCTTTTTTGTGCGCTTTCACTGGTTTGGAGGCCATCAGGGGCGATCCCCTGTAGGAGCCAGCTTGCTGGCGATGGTCGTCAACGATAACGCGTGCTGACTGAATCCACTCGGCGTACTGGAGTCCATCGCCAGCAAGCTGGCTCCTACAGATGATGGGTGGGAGAAACCCCGACCGGTCACGAGGAAGGATCGGGGAGCAGAGTGAGGTCAGAAACCACGAATGATCCGCGTCTTGAGCTCGGCGTGAAAGCGATCCGCATTGGACTTGTTCACGCTGCGCACCGACTCGCTGCCGGTCACCGATTCCAGTGACATCGAGCGTTTGAGCGTCGCTTCGTTGCGATAGGCATCGATAAAGAACTCGATGTCCCGGTCGCTGGTCAGCTTCGGCCATTTGTCCAGGTACAGTGGCAGCTCGGTCGGGCCGGTCTTGAACGAGCAGATGCGTCGGTGGGTGATGGTCGCCTCGCCGATTTCGAACGGCACCCACCAGGACAGCGCGGTTTTCTCCGAGACCACCGCCAGCAGGTGCGTGCATTCGCTGATGTTGCGGGTAATCACCCCGGTGATGTCGTCGGTGGTCTGGGATTCGGCATCCAGCACATCGAGGTAGGTCTTGATGTTGGCCTGGATCAGGCGCGCGTTGATCTTGACCGCGTGGGCGCGGTCCATGTGGCGGTAGCTGATAAACACTGGCATCAGAAATGTCCCTTGATCGCGAGTTCGCGGTAATAGGCGCCGAGGGCGGTGAGGCGGCAGCCGGTGGAGTGGATGGCGGCGTAGTACATATGCTCGGCGTCCACCGGTTCGACCAGGCTGTGGCGATTGCACTTTTGCAACTGGGCGAAGACGTCGCCGTGCTCCGGGTTGAATTCTGGCTCGGTGGGCTCAAAGCTGGGGGCGAGGGGGTACACCGACTCCGCTTCGGCAAACCATTCGGGGAGTTTGCGCAGGATCTCCTTGGGGATCAGCGGCGACACTTCGCGCAGGGAAATGAACTGCGAGACGTTGGTCTTGAACACCGGGCGCTGTTCCCAGGCATCGAGGGCGTTGTCGACAAACGAATAGAGGCTGCCAGGTGTGATCTTGCCCAGGATGTTTGCTGCTCCGCCGTGCAGGGCCTGGAGCAAAAGTCCGGTGAATACGCCGTGTTGCCCGCCCTCCATCGCCGGCTCTTCCTTTTTGCAGGCGGTCAGAATGGTCATGCCTTCGCCGACCACGCTGCCCTCACTGCGCAAGGCGCGCAGTTCGCCGGCCGAGCCGCTCTGGCAGCAATCGAGGATGATCACTTTGTTTTTGATCTTCGTGGCCTTGCTCGCCCAGTTGAGAATGTCGCTGAGGCGTATCCCGTCCTTGGCGCTCTTGTAATCCTGCGGGATCAACATGCCTTCGTCGGTGTCGGTGTCGAAGCTGCCGTGGCCGGCGAAATACAGCAGCGCGACATTGCAGTCCCCGGAAAACAGCTCGCGGATCTGGTCTTCGAGCTTTTCCCTGCTCAGGTAGTCCTCGGCGGAGGTCAGCACGATATTCTTGAAGTTCGGATCGCCATTGGCGTCGGTCTTGAGCACGGAAGCCATGGCCATGGCGTCATTGCTGCAACCGCTCAGCCGCGAAACGTGGGTGTAGTCGTTGATGCCGATAAACAGTCCTTTGCGCATGGTTACACCGCCGTATGCTGGCGAATGGCGCTGATGATGCTGTTGGTGTTCCAGGCACACTCGGCATGTGCCGCCTCACGTACCACCGTGGAAATCCGCTCGGCGCCGAACGGTTTGATCGCAATGATCACTTTGCCCATGCGCTTGGCGATCTCGATTTCCTTGTTGATCCACTTGCTGTAGGTGGAATACATCCCGGCCATGATCAATACCGCCGAACATGGACGGATCTTGTTTTCGATGGCCTCCTCGAGTTGTTTGTCGGTTTTCGCGCCGACAATCGGGTTGTCCGGTGGCACCGAAAAATTCTTGTAGGTGAAACCGGGCTTGGCGTTGAGCAGGCGCACGAGATTGTCGTGGGCGTCGGAGTAGTTCCACGAGTGGCTGATGAACAGATGGTAGGTTTGCATGGGTGTCCCTCGGTGTCGCTGGAGTGCGAAGAGGGTTTGAAACTAGGCGATTACAGGGCGGCTACAAGAGGTCGGCGCGGAAAGAGAAATGCCCTACAGGCGAGCGTGCGCACGTCTTACAGAAAGGTCTGATGTTTAAGCGGGGGAAGATCCAGCCGCCGACCACCCCGCGTAAAGCCGGGTGGTCGGCACCTCTGTTTAGTAGCCGTTTTCCGGCAGGCTGGCGATGATCGAGCGGTAGCTGTTCATCCGTTGCTGCTGCACGCGGCCATCTTCAAGGGCCTTGAGCAGGGCGCAACCGGGTTCGCGGTCATGCTTGCAGTCGCGGAAGCGGCAGGTACCCAGCAGGTCGTTGAACTCGATGAAGCCGGCTTCGACGTCGGCACGGCTGACGTGGCCCAGGCCGAATTCGCGGATGCCCGGGGAGTCGATCAACTCACCGCCGCCGGGGAAGTGGAACAACCGCGCGGTAGTGGTGGTGTGGGTACCCTGGCCGGACAGCTCGGACAGCGGGCCGACGCGGGTTTCGACATCCGGCAGCAGGCTGTTGACCAGCGACGACTTGCCGACGCCGGACTGGCCGACGAACACGCTGATGCGTCCGTCCAGTTGCGTCTGCAACTGCTCCATCCCGTTACCGTGATGCGCCGACACTTCCAGCACCGGGTAACCGAGGGTGCGGTATACGGCGAGCAAGGCATTCAG
Source organism: Pseudomonas sp. Pseusp49 (assembly GCF_059491875.1). Lineage (NCBI taxonomy): Bacteria > Pseudomonadati > Pseudomonadota > Gammaproteobacteria > Pseudomonadales > Pseudomonadaceae > Pseudomonas > Pseudomonas sp. Pseusp49. The sequence goes on from NZ_CP168514.1 coordinate 440,435, forward strand.
CGCAGGGGCGTTGTTTTCGTCGATCAGGTCGAATTTGTTCAACAGCAGCAGCGGCTTGATGCCCGCATGTTCGGCCGCCACCAGGTAGCGGTCGATCAGGTTGGCGTGGGGCTCGGGCAGCGGTGCAAACACGATGACGATCATGTCGACGTTGGCCGCCACCGGCTTGAGCTGACCACGGCTGTCCGGGCGGCACAGCTCGGTGTTGCGCGGCAGTTGCGCCACGATCACGCCGATGCCCTGGTTGCCGGCGCGCCACACCACCTGATCACCGGTCACCAGCGCCGGCAGGTTCGCGCGCAGGTGGCAACGGAACACCTGGCCGGCCAGTTCGCCGTCGCGAGCCTCGACCTCGACCTGCACACCGAAGTGCGCGATCACCAGACCGTGCTGTTCCGGGCCCAGGTCGCCGCCCTCAAGTGCCTCGACAGCCGAGGACTCGCGTTTGGCGGCGCGGGCAGCGCGTTCGCCCTGAATCTTTTCGATGCGCCAGTTTTGGCGGCGATTGAGTTGGCGTTTGGCCATGGGTGTTCCGTATAAAGAATGCAGCGATTAGGTAAAACGGCCGCGAGTTTAGCACGCCCGGCCACCGGCCTAGGCTAAACTGCGCAGCATTGCTTAGGAGCCGAACATGCAAAATCCGCAGAACCTGATCTGGATCGACCTGGAAATGACCGGTCTGAACCCTGATACCGACGTCATTATCGAAATGGCCACCATCGTCACCGACAGTGACCTGAACACCCTGGCCGAAGGCCCGGTGATCGCCATTCACCACAGCGACGAAATCCTCGCCGGCATGGACGAGTGGAACACCCGTCAGCATGGCGGTTCCGGGCTGACCCAGCGGGTTCGCGACAGCCGTATCAGCATGGCCGAAGCCGAAGCCGAAACCATCGCCTTCCTGGAAAAGTGGGTGCCGAAGGGCAAATCGCCGATCTGCGGCAACAGCATCTGCCAGGACCGTCGCTTCCTTTATACCCACATGAAATCCCTGGAAAGCTATTTCCACTACCGCAACCTCGACGTGTCCACGCTCAAAGAGCTGGCGGCGCGCTGGGCACCGGACGTGCGTGACAGCTTCAAGAAGGGCAGCACTCACCTGGCGCTGGACGACATCCGCGAGTCCATCGCCGAGTTGCAGCACTACCGCAAGCATTTCATCAAGTCCTGACCGGATTCCCCTGTAGGAGCTGCCGCAGGCTGCGATCTCTTGATCTTGAATGCCAAAGTCAAAAGATCGCAGCCTGCGGCAGCTCCTACAGGGGGTTGTGGGCTTTGGTGAAGTGGGTAGACTGCGCGCCTTTTCGCAAGGACCGCCACCATGTTGCTGATGCTCTACCTGATCGCCATTACCGCCGAAGCCATGACCGGCGCCCTGTCTGCCGGGCGTCGTGGCATGGACTGGTTTGGCGTGGTGCTGATCGCTTGCGTCACGGCGCTGGGGGGCGGCTCGGTGCGCGATGTGCTGCTCGGGCATTACCCGTTGACGTGGGTCAAACACCCGGAATACCTGGTGCTGACCACGGCTGCGGCGATGATTACCGTGTTCACGGCGCGCTGGATGCGGCATTTGCGCTCACTGTTTCTGGTGCTCGATGCCATGGGGCTGGTGGCCTTCACCCTGATCGGCTGCATCACCGCCCTGGAAATGGGCCATGGCATGTTGGTCGCGTCGGTCAGCGGCGTAATCACCGGCGTCTTCGGCGGCATCCTGCGGGACATTTTCTGCAACGATATTCCGCTGATCTTCCGGCGTGAGCTGTATGCCAGCGTCTCGTTTGCGGCAGCGTGGTGCTACATGCTCTGTCTATACCTGAACTTGCCAGGGGAACAGGCGATTCTGATCACCCTGTTCGGCGGTTTCCTGTTGCGCTTGCTGGCGATTCGTTTCCACTGGGAAATGCCCAAGTTCGTCTACAACGACGAGGCCTGACACCGCGATCCCCTGCGGCAGCTCCTACATGAGGCCGTGTTGTTTCAGGGCCCATTCGACGTGTTCGCGGACCAGTTCGGACGGATGCTCGCGCCGCGCTTTCAACGCCTCCAGCACCGGAATCGTCGAAGGCGCATTGCCCAGGCCTACCGCCAGGTTGCGCAACCAGTTTTCGTAACCGGTCCGACGCAACGGCGAGCCTTCGGTACTGCTCAGGAATTTCTCCTCATCCCACATGAACAGTTCCGCCAGTTCGGCGTTGTCCAGGTTGTGCCGCGGCTTGAAATCGCCTTCACCGGACGGGCGGGCGAAGCGGTTCCAGGGGCAGACAATCTGGCAATCATCGCAACCGAACACCCGATTGCCGATCAGCGGCCGCAGGTCTTGCGGGATCGCACCTTTGAGTTCGATGGTGAGGTAGGAAATGCAGCGCCGGGCATCCAGCACATAAGGGCCGACGAAAGCATTGGTTGGGCAGATGTCGAGGCAGGCACTGCACCGACCGCAGTGTTCGGTGGCGTGGGGTGGGTCTACCGGCAGCGGCAAGTCAACGAACAGCTCGGCGAGGAAGAAATAACTGCCTGCCTTGCGATTCAACACCAGGGTGTTTTTGCCAATCCAGCCCAGTCCGGCCTGTTCGGCGATGGCTTTTTCCAGCACCGGTGCACTGTCGACAAAGGCACGGAAACCAAACGGGCCGATTTCTGCCTGAATCTTGTCCGCCAGTTGTTGCACGCGCTTGCGGATCAACTTGTGGTAATCGCGACCCAGGGCATAACGCGAGACGTAGGCTTTTTCCGGTTGGGCGAGCATTTTCGCCATGTGGGTGTCGCCCGCCAGGTAGTCCATGCGCAGCGAAACCACGCGCAAAGTGCCGGGCACCAGTTCCTCCGGGTGTGAGCGTTTACTGCCATGTGCGCCCATGTAGTCCATCTCGCCGTGGTAGCCGGCGGCGAGCCAGCGCTCCAGATGTTGCTCGTGCTCGCCCAGGTCGAGGCCGCTGATGCCGACTTGCTGAAAGCCCAGCTCGCGGCCCCAGTCCTTGATGGATTGGGCGAGGGCAGGCAGGTCTGTGGTAATAGCAGGCATGAGGCGAGAGAAACCGGAGCTGAGGTGCGTATAATTCTGCCAGACATCGGAGCCCGAAGACGCATGCCGCACACTAAAGATGAATTACCCGACGCGCTGTACAGTGCCTCGCAAGTGCGAGCACTCGACGCGAGCCTGATCGCCGCCGGCACACCGGGCTTCGAATTGATGCAGCGCGCGGCGCGGGCGACGTGGCGGGCGCTGGTGCGGCATTGGCCGACAGCGAACGAACTGACTGTACTCACCGGCCATGGCAACAACGCAGGGGACGGGTATCTGGTGGCCGTGTTGGCCCAGCGTGCAGGATGGTCCGTCCGGGTGTTGGCGGTGGCAGATCCGCAGCGTCTGCTGGGGGACGCGGCCTTGGCCCATGCCGAGGCGGTTTCTGAAAACGTGCTCATCGAGCCCTGGACGGCACAATCCGGATTGCGCGGCATCGTCCTGGATGCTTTGCTCGGCACCGGCCTGAGTGGCGAGGTGCGTGAGCCTTATGTCGGTGCGATCACCGCGATCAATGTGAGCGGGCTGCCGGTCGCGGCAGTGGATATTCCTTCAGGACTGTGCGCCGATACCGGTCGTATCCTCGGCGTGGCGGTGCAGGCCGACCTGACAGTGACGTTCATCGGCTTGAAATTGGGATTGTTCACCGGCGAGGCGGCGGATGTGGTCGGCGAACTGCTGTTCAACGACTTGCATGCAGACCCCCGGTTGATAGAAAGCGCTGCTTTCACCGCCCGTCGCCTGACTGCGGCTAACCTGCCGCGTCCAGCGGCGCGGGCACCGGCTTCCCACAAAGGCAGGTTCGGCCATGTGTTGCTGATTGGCGGCGACCGCGGGTTGGGTGGCGCCATCCTGCTGAGCGCGCAAAGTGCGCTACGCAGCGGGGCGGGCATGGTGTCGGTGGCGACCCGCAGCGAACATGTCGCGGCCGCGCTGGCGCGGATCCCCGAGGCGATGGTGCTGGGCACTTCCTCGGCCAATCAGTTGATGGATTTGCTGCAAAAGGTTTCCGTGTTGGTTGTCGGTCCGGGGCTGGGGCAGGCGGGTTGGGGGCGCAGCTTGTTGTCGGCTGCGGCTAATGCAGCGTTGCCGCAAGTCTGGGACGCCGATGCGCTGAACCTGTTGGCCGAGGAACGTGTGAGTTTGCCCAGGGATTGCGTGATCACCCCGCATCCGGGCGAAGCGGCGCGTTTGCTCGGAATGAGTACGGCGCAGGTTCAAGCCGACCGACCGGCAGCGGCCCATGCATTGAGCAAAAAATATTCGGCGGTCGTGGTGCTCAAGGGGGCCGGGAGCCTGGTTGCCTGTCCCGCCGGGCGGCTGGCCGTCTGTCATCAGGGCCACCCGGCGATGGCTACTGCCGGTTTGGGCGATGTACTGGCCGGCTTGCTCGGCGCATTGCTGGCCCAGGGCATGGAACCCTTCGACGCGGCCTGCCTGGCGGTCTGGCTGCACGCCAATGCCGGCGAGCAACAAGGAAAATTCGGCCGTGGGCTGGCGGCCAGTGATCTGATCCCAGCCATTCGTCAGTTGTTGGAGGAGCAAGCACCGTGTCTGAAGTAACCCTGTACCTGGCCGATGAGCAGGCCATGAGCGACTTTGGCGCACGCATTGCCCGAATCACCCAAGGCCATGGCCTGATCTTCCTCGAGGGTAACCTGGGGATGGGCAAAACCACGTTGTCCCGAGGCATCATCCGTGGCCTGGGGCATGTCGGGGCGGTAAAAAGTCCGACCTTCACTTTGGTTGAACCCTACGAGATTGGCGACATTCGCGCCTTCCATTTCGATTTGTACCGTCTGGTCGATCCGGAAGAACTGGAGTTCCTCGGTATTCGCGACTATTTCGAAGACGACGCCCTGTGTCTGATCGAGTGGCCCGACAAAGGTGCAGGCTTTTTGCCAAAGCCGGACCTGACCATTACCATTAGCCCGCAAGACAGCGGGCGTTCGCTGAAAATTTTATCCCAGGGCTCGCGTGGCGAGGCCTGGTGTGCCGCTTTGGCATTGGAATCCAAATAAATGATGGGGTTAGGTATGCGCTTTCGCGCGTTGGTTGCTGCCGTAGGGGTGTTGTTTCTGGCGGTGACCGTCGACGCTGTGGCCGATTCGAAGGTCAACAGTGTTCGTCTGTGGCGGGCACCGGACAACACACGTCTGGTGTTTGACCTGACCGGCCCGGTGCAACACAGCGTCTTTACCCTGACCGCGCCGGATCGCCTGGTCATCGACATCAATGGCGCGACCCTCGGTGCGCCACTCAACGTCAACACGTCGAACACCCCGATTACCGCCATGCGCTCGGCTCAACGCACGCCGACCGACCTGCGGGTGGTCATCGACCTGAAAAAGGCGGTGACACCAAAAAGCTTCTCCCTGGCGCCGAACGCCCAGTACGGCAACCGCTTGGTGGTCGATCTGTTCGATAACGCCGCGGATGCCGCGCCTCCCCCAGCGCCGACACCGTCGGTCGCCACGATGCCCGCCGTGCCGGTCACGCCTGTGGAGCCTGCGATCAAGTTGCCGCCGGCCCCGGCCGGCAAGCGCGACATCATTGTGGTGATCGACGCCGGACACGGTGGCGAAGACCCGGGCGCATCGGGTTCTCGCGGTCAGCGTGAGAAAGACGTGGTGTTGCAGATCGCCCGTGAATTGCAGCGCCAGATCAACGGCATGAAAGGTTTCCGCGCCGAACTGACCCGAACCGGCGATTACTTCATTCCGTTGCGCGGCCGTACCGAAATTGCCCGCAAGAAAGGCGCCGACCTGTTCGTCTCGATCCACGCCGACGCCGCGCCTTCTGCCGCCGCTTTCGGTGCCTCGGTATTTGCCCTGTCCGATCGCGGTGCGACCTCGGAGACGGCCCGCTGGCTGGCTGACAGCGAAAACCGTTCCGACCTGATCGGGGGGGCCGGCAACGTCAGCCTCGATGACAAGGACCGCATGCTCGCCGGCGTGCTGCTCGATCTGTCGATGACGGCATCCCTGACGTCCAGCCTGAACGTTGGCCAGAAGGTGCTGAGCAACATTGGCCGGGTCACGCCTCTGCACAAGCAGCGGGTCGAACAGGCCGGGTTCATGGTGCTGAAGTCGCCGGATATTCCGTCGATCCTGGTGGAAACCGGGTTCATCTCCAACGCCAACGAAGCCTCGAAACTCGCGGCATCGAACCACCAGCAGGCACTGGCGCGTTCGATCAGCAGCGGCGTGCGCCAGTTCTTCCAGCAAAACCCGCCGCCAGGCACTTACATTGCCTGGCTGCGCGACTCCGGCAAGATTGTGCAGGGGCCACGTGACCACCGCGTCAACCCGGGCGAGACCCTGGCGATGATTGCCGTGCGCTATCAGGTGTCGCCCGCGACCCTGCGCAGTGCCAACAACCTGTCGAGCGATGAGCTCAAGATCGGTCAGCACCTGACCATTCCGGGCACTGAACTGGCGGCCAAAGAATGAATCAGGTCGTGACCAGCGGCGCTCGTATCGAGCTGCTCAGCCCGCGACTGGCGAACCAGATTGCCGCCGGTGAGGTGGTTGAGCGCCCGGCTTCGGTGATCAAGGAGCTGCTGGAAAACAGCCTCGACTCCGGTGCCAAACGCATCGACGTCGATGTGGAGCAGGGCGGCGTCAAGTTGCTACGGGTGCGCGACGACGGTAGCGGCATTTCCGCCGATGACCTGCCGCTGGCGCTGGCCCGCCACGCCACCAGCAAGATCCGCAACCTGGAAGACCTCGAACAGGTCATGAGCCTGGGCTTTCGCGGTGAGGCCCTGGCATCGATCAGCTCCGTCGCGCGCTTGACCCTGACCTCCCGCACCCGCGACGCCGATCAGGCCTGGCAGGTCGAGACCGAAGGCCGTGACATGGCGCCGCGCGTGCAGCCTGCGGCGCATCCGGTGGGCACTTCGGTTGAAGTGCGCGACCTGTTCTTCAACACGCCGGCACGACGCAAGTTTCTCAAGACCGAAAAAACCGAATTCGATCACCTGCAGGAAGTGATCCGGCGTCTGGCCCTGGCGCGCTTCGATGTGGCGTTCCATCTGCGCCACAACGGCAAGACCATCCTCAGTCTGCACGAGGCCCATGACGATGCGGCCCGTGCCCGGCGCGTGGCGGCGATTTGCGGGCCGGGCTTCCTGGAACAGGCCCTGCCGATCGAAATCGAGCGCAACGGCCTGCATCTATGGGGCTGGGTCGGCCTGCCGACCTTCAATCGCAGCCAGGCCGATTTGCAGTATTTCTTCGTCAATGGCCGTGCCGTGCGCGACAAGCTGGTGGCCCACGCGGTACGCCAGGCCTATCGCGACGTGCTGTTCAACGGTCGGCACCCGACCTTCGTACTGTTTTTCGAGGTCGATCCGACCGGGGTCGACGTCAACGTGCACCCGACCAAACACGAAGTGCGCTTCCGCGAAGGACGCATGGTCCACGATTTCCTCTACGGCACCTTGCACCGTGCCTTGGGCGATGTGCGACCGGACGATCATCTGGCGGCACCGGTTGCCACGGCCATCGTCCGGCCTACCGGTCTCGAGGCCGGTGAATTCGGACCCCAGGGCGAAATGCGCCTGGCCGCCAATGCGCTGCTGGAACAGCCTCAGGCCCAGCCGTCGTTCAATGCGCCGGCAGGCTCGGGTGCTGGCGCGGGTTATCAGTATCAATACACGCCGCGCCCGCAGTCCGGTGTGCCTGTCGCCGAAGCGCAGGCCGCCTACCGCGAGTTTTTTGCGCCGCTGCCCGAGGCCAATGCCGTCGCGCTGCCGGCCGGGCAGGACGACATCCCGCCGCTGGGTTATGCGCTGGCACAACTCAAGGGCATCTACATCCTTTCGGAAAACGCCCAGGGCCTGGTGCTGGTGGACATGCACGCCGCCCACGAGCGGATCATGTATGAGCGCCTGAAGGTGGCGATGGCCAGCGAGGGCCTGAGTGGCCAGCCGTTGCTGGTGCCGGAGTCCCTGGCCGTCAGCCAGCGTGAAGCCGATTGCGCCGAGGAACATGTCGCCTGGTTCCAGCGACTGGGCTTTGAGTTACAGCGCCTGGGCCCGGAAACCCTGGCCATCCGACAGATCCCGGCACTGCTCAAGCAGGCCGAAGCCAACCGGCTGGTGGCGGACGTCCTGGCGGATCTGATGGAATTCGGCACCAGCGACCGCATTCAGGCGCACCTGAACGAGTTGCTCGGGACCATGGCCTGCCACGGTGCGGTTCGGGCGAACCGGCGTCTGGCCCTGCCGGAAATGAATGCCCTGCTGCGTGACATGGAAAACACCGAACGCAGCGGTCAATGCAACCATGGCCGACCGACCTGGACCCAACTGGGCCTGGACGATCTGGACAAACTGTTCTTGCGCGGTCGTTGATGAGCCAGCTCCCACCTGCGATTTTCCTGATGGGCCCGACCGCCGCCGGCAAGACCGACCTGGCCATCGAACTCACCAAAGTCCTGCCTTGCGAGTTGATCAGCGTCGATTCGGCACTGGTCTACCGTGGCATGGACATCGGCACCGCCAAGCCTTCCAAAGAGCTGCTGGCGCAATATCCGCACCGTCTGATCGATATTCTCGACCCGGCCGAGAGCTATTCGGCTGCGGATTTCCGCCGTGACGCCCTGGAAGCCATGGCCGAGATCACCGCGCGCGGAAAAATTCCGCTGCTGGTAGGCGGCACGATGCTCTATTACAAGGCTTTGCTTGAAGGCCTGGCGGAGATGCCGGCCGCCGACCCGCAAGTGCGTGCACAGATCGAAGAAGAGGCTGCACGCCTTGGCTGGCAAGCCCTGCACGACCAGTTGGCGGTGATCGACCCGGTTTCTGCCGCGCGTATTCATCCGAACGATCCGCAGCGTCTGAGTCGAGCGCTGGAAGTTTATCGGGTAAGCGGTCAGAGCATGACTGCGCTACGCTTGCAACAATCTGTGCAAAGTACCGAAGCAGCCGCTTCGGGACAGCAACAATTGCCCTATACTGTCGCGAACTTGGCTATTGCCCCGGCAAATCGCCAGGTACTGCACGAGCGAATTAAACAAAGATTCACTTTAATGTTGGAACAGGGATTCATTGACGAGGTCGTAGCCCTGCGTAATAGAGGTGACCTGCATGCCGGGATGCCGTCTATACGTGCAGTAGGCTATCGCCAAGTCTGGGACTACCTGGATGGCAAGCTGACGTCAGCCGAGATGCAGGAGCGTGGAATCATTGCCACGCGCCAATTGGCGAAACGCCAGTTCACCTGGCTGCGCAGTTGGACTGACCTGCATTGGCTGGACAGTCTGGATTGCGACAATCTGCCGCGCGCCTTGAAATACCTTGGGACCATCTCCATATTGAGCTGAGTCCTTGCAATTGCCGTCTATCCTTGGGGGTGTGGCGGCTAAAGCCATCTGTTTACCTATTTTTTATATTGAATCCTTAAAGGAGTGCGGCACATGTCAAAAGGGCATTCGCTACAAGACCCTTACTTGAATACTTTACGTAAAGAGAAAGTTGGGGTGTCCATCTACCTGGTCAACGGTATCAAACTGCAAGGAACGATCGAGTCGTTCGACCAGTTCGTCATCCTGCTGAAAAACACCGTAAGCCAGATGGTCTACAAGCACGCTATCTCTACAGTGGTACCGGTTCGTCCAATTCGTCTGCCTAGCGCAACCGAATCCGATGCAGGTGACGCTGAGCCAGGTAACGCCTGATAGGAGTCTCCTTTGTTCTTTGAGCGCCACGGTGGTGGTGAGCGAGTGATCCTCGTTCACTTGGATGGACAGGACCCTGAGGCGCGCGAAGATCCGCAGGAGTTTCAGGAATTGGCTAATTCGGCCGGCGCCGAGACCGTTGCGTTTTTTAACGTGCCGCGTCATCGGCCAACCGCCAAATTTCTGATTGGCAGCGGCAAGGTCGAGGAGCTACGCGATCTGGTCCATGCCGAAGAAGCAGACCTGGTCATCTTCAATCACGTCCTCACACCCAGTCAGGAACGTAACCTCGAACGTGTCTTCGAGTGTCGCGTGATCGACCGCACCGGTCTGATTCTCGATATTTTCGCCCAACGCGCCCGCACCCATGAAGGCAAGCTCCAGGTAGAACTGGCCCAGCTTGACCACATGAGTACCCGGCTGGTTCGTGGCTGGACCCACCTTGAGCGTCAGGGTGGCGGCATCGGCATGCGTGGCCCGGGTGAAACCCAGCTGGAAACCGACCGTCGTCTGCTCCGGGTTCGCCTGCGGCAGATCAAGGGCCGCCTGGAAAAAGTGCGCAGTCAGCGCGAACAGTCGCGACGCGGCCGTTCCCGTGCGGATATTCCTACCGTGTCCCTGGTGGGCTATACCAACGCCGGCAAATCCACGCTCTTCAATAACGTGACGAAATCCGACGTGTACGCGGCTGACCAGTTGTTTGCCACGCTGGACCCGACCTTGCGCCGTCTGGAACTGGACGACCTGGGGCCGATTGTCCTGGCCGACACTGTGGGTTTCATTCGCCACTTGCCGCACAAGCTGGTCGAGGCATTTCGGTCTACGCTCGAAGAGTCGAGCAACTCCGACCTGCTGTTGCACGTGATCGATGCGGCCGAACCGGATCGCATGTTGCAGATCGAGCAGGTGATGGTGGTGCTGGGCGAGATTGGTGCCCAGGACTTGCCGATCCTCGAGGTCTATAACAAACTCGATTTGCTTGAAGGCGTTGAGCCACAAATCCAGCGCGACGAAAACGGCAGGCCCCAGCGGGTCTGGCTCTCGGCGCGTGATGGCACAGGTCTGGAATTGCTTGAGCAAGCCATTGCCGAGTTGCTGGGCAGTGATTTGTTTGTCGGTACCTTGCGCTTGCCTCAGCGCTTTGCGCGTCTGCGTGCACAGTTTTTCGAGCTGGGCGCGGTACAGAAAGAAGAATACGACGAAGAAGGTGTCAGCTTGCTGGCCGTTCGATTGCCGCGCTCGGAGCTCAATCGACTGGTCAGCCGTGAAGGCGTTGTGCCGACGGAGTTTATCGAGCAACACACTTTGCAATAAAAGCCTGAGAAAGCGGTTGTGCCGTGGTGACAGGCATTCTGTAGCATTGGTCGGCGCGCCGTGGGTGCGTCTTTGCTTTATCAGATGGAGAGCGCTATGGCTTGGAATGAGCCGGGTGGCAACTCGAATAATCAGGATCCTTGGGGTGGCAAGCGTCGTAACAACGGCGACCGCAAGGGGCCACCGGATCTCGACGAGGCCTTCCGAAAGCTGCAGGAAAGCCTGAACGGTTTGTTCGGTGGTGGTAAGAAACGTGGTGGCGACGACGGCGGTGGTCCGGGCAAGAGTGGCGGCTTTGGCGGCCTTCTCGGCATCGGCCTGGTCGTGTTGGCCGCCGTTTGGCTGTACAGCGCGGTTTATGTCGTCGACGAGCAGGAGCAAGCCGTGGTGCTGCGCTTCGGCAAGTACTACGAAACCGTGGGTCCGGGCCTGAATATCTATTTCCCGCCGATCGACAAGAAGTACATGGAAAACGTCACGCGTGAGCGTGCCTACACCAAGCAGGGCCAGATGCTGACCGAAGACGAGAACATCGTCGAAGTGCCGCTGACCGTGCAGTACAAGATCAGCAACCTGCAGGACTTCGTGCTGAGCGTCGATCAGCCGGAAATCAGCCTGCAGCACGCGACCGACAGCGCCTTGCGCCATGTGGTGGGTTCCACCGCAATGGACCAGGTACTGACCGAAGGTCGTGAGTTGATGGCCAGCGAAATCAAGGAGCGTCTGCAACGCTTCATGGACACCTATCGCACCGGTATCACCGTTACCCAGGTCAACGTTCAGAGCGCAGCGGCACCGCGCGAAGTCCAGGAAGCCTTCGATGACGTGATCCGTGCCCGGGAAGACGAGCAGCGTTCGCGCAACCAGGCCGAAACCTATGCCAACGGCGTCGTGCCGGAAGCCCGTGGTCAGGCCCAGCGCATCCTCGAGGATGCCAATGGTTACCGTGACGAGACCGTCTCGCGCGCCAAGGGTGAGGCCGATCGCTTCACCAAGCTGGTCGCCGAGTACCGCAAGGCGCCTGAAGTTACCCGCCAGCGTCTGTACCTGGACACCATGCAGGAAGTCTTCAGCAACACCAGCAAGGTACTCGTGACCGGCAACAAGAATGGCCAGAGCAACCTGTTGTACCTGCCGCTGGACAAGATGGTCGAAAGTGGTCGCAACACCAGCACTCCGGTGACCAGTGCGGCAGCCACCAGCAATGAAGCGAATGCGCGTGCGGCAGCTGATCTGCAGCAACAGCAAGCACGTACCAGGGAGAGTCGCTGATGAGCAATAAATCGCTGATCGCCCTTATTGTCGGCGTCGTCGTGGCGATCGCTGCCTGGAACTGCTTCTACATCGTGGCTCAGACCGAGCGTGCGGTGTTGCTGCAGTTCGGTCGCGTGGTCCAGACCGATGTTCAGCCAGGCCTGCATGTGAAAGTGCCTTACGTTAACCAGGTGCGTAAATTCGACGCACGCCTGATGACGCTGGATGCACCGACACAACGCTTCCTGACGCTGGAAAAGAAAGCCGTGATGGTCGATGCCTACGCCAAGTGGCGCGTGAAGGACGCAGAGCGTTACTACACCGCGACTTCCGGCCTCAAGCAGATCGCCGACGAGCGTCTGTCCCGTCGTCTCGAATCGGGCCTGCGTGACCAGTTCGGTAAGCGCACCTTGCACGAAGTGGTCTCCGGTGAGCGCGATGCGTTGATGGCGGACATTACGGCTTCGCTGAACAAGATGGCTGAAAAAGAACTGGGCATCGAAGTGGTCGATGTCCGGGTCAAGACCATCGACCTGCCGAAAGAAGTGAACCGCAGCGTGTTCGAACGCATGAGCACCGAGCGTGAGCGTGAAGCTCGCGAGCACCGCGCCAAGGGTAACGAGCTGGCCGAAGGCATCCGTGCCGACGCCGATCGTCAACGCCGCGTGCTGCTGGCTGAAGCCTATCGTGAATCCGAAGAGGTTCGCGGTGACGGCGATGCCCAGGCCGCTGCGATCTACTCCAAGGCCTACGGCCAGGATCAGGAGTTCTACGCGTTCTACCGTAGCCTGCGTGCCTACCGTGAAAGCTTCGCGAACAAATCCGACGTCATGGTCCTCGACCCAAGCAGCGACTTCTTCCACTACCTGGAAAAAGCCAAGCCTTGATACGGCGTTGACCTGAATTATCCCCCCGCCGGGCGGCTAAAACCTCTGGCGGGGTGATCCTTTGGGAAAACGTGTGTATGATGCGGCAGCCGGGAAATTCCCGGCTTTTTTGCGTCTGCATGTTTGATTGCTGTTTTAAAGCAGATGCCGGGCCGATTGGCTCGACAGTTTTTCGAGGAAAGTGGTTGGCGAAGCCGGTAGAAGGGCTTTTCGCTCCGTCGCTCATGCGCGTGGTTTGTGCGCAAGCCGATCATTTTCTGCTTCACTCAAGGCTCGCCGACAGGCTGGTCGCCCGGAGATAGGGGAAGGCGTAATGGCAACGGTAGACCGCTGGCTTCTGCCAGATGGCATCGAAGAAGTACTGCCACCGGAAGCTGCGCGTATTGAAGTCGCGCGTCGTCAGGTGTTGGATCTGTTCCAGAGCTGGGGTTACGAGTTTGTCGTGACTCCCCATATCGAGTACCTGGAATCCCTGCTGACCGGCGCGGGCCAGGACCTGGATCTGCGCACCTTCAAGGTCATCGACCCGCAATCGGGCCGCCAGATGGGTTTCCGTGCCGACATCACGCCGCAAGTGGCGCGCATCGATGCGCATACCCTGCGTCGTGAAGGCCCGAGCCGCCTGTGCTATGCCGGCAGCGTGCTGCATGCTCAGCCGCGTGCCTTGTCGTCCTCGCGCAGCCCGATTCAACTGGGTGCCGAGTTGTACGGCGACGGCAGCCCGAGCAGCGACGTCGAAGTCATCAGCCTGATGCTGGCCATGCTGCAACTGGCCGATGTGCCGGATGTGCACATGGACCTCGGTCATGTCGGCATCTATCGCGGCCTGGCCCGCGCAGCCGGTTTGTCCGGTGAAGTCGAGCAGCAGTTGTTCGATGCCTTGCAACGCAAGGCCATCGACGAGGTCATTACCTTGACCGAAGGCTTGCCTGCCGATCTGTCGGGCATGCTGCGGGCGTTGGTCGACCTGTGTGGCGGTCGTGAAGTGCTGGCTGCGGCCCGCGAGCGTCTGGCCAAGGCGCCTGCCCCGGTTCTGGCGGCGCTGGACGACTTGCTGGCAATTGCCGAGCGGTTGTCCGTGCGTTTCCCTGAGCTGCCGCTGTATTTCGACCTGGGCGAACTGCGTGGCTACCACTACCACACCGGTGTGGTGTTCGCCGTGTTCGTGCCGGGTGTTGGCCAGTCCATTGCCCAGGGCGGTCGTTACGACGACATCGGCGCCGACTTCGGTCGTGCCCGTCCGGCGACCGGCTTTTCCACCGATTTGAAAACCCTGGTGACCCTGGGGCGTGCTGAGATCGAGCTACCGTCTGGCGGTATCTGGATGCCTGACAGTACGGATGCGGCACTCTGGCAGCAGGTTTGCCAGTTGCGCAGTGAGGGTCAGCGTGTCGTTCAGGCTTTGCCTGGACAACCTTTGGCCGCCGCCCGTGAAGCGGACTGCGACCGGCAATTGATTCAGCAGAACGGGCTTTGGCAAGTATCGCCACTGGCTTCTTGAGTTTTCCCGCCGGCTGCCGCCGGCACCAAGTTTGCGCGAATGAGGACAAGTGTTATGGGTAAGAATGTCGTAGTCCTGGGCACCCAATGGGGTGATGAGGGCAAAGGCAAGATCGTTGATCTGCTGACCGAACATGCTGCCGCCGTAGTGCGCTACCAGGGTGGCCACAACGCGGGTCACACTCTGGTGATCGATGGCGAAAAAACCGTCTTGCACCTGATCCCGTCGGGCGTGCTGCGCGAAGGCGTACAGTGCCTGATCGGCAACGGCGTGGTGGTTGCACCTGACGCCCTGCTGCGCGAGATCACCAAGCTGGAAGAAAAAGGTGTGCCGGTGCGCGAGCGCCTGCGTATCAGCCCGTCCTGCCCGCTGATCCTGTCCTTCCACGTTGCGCTGGACCAGGCCCGTGAAAAGGCCCGTGGCGAGCTGAAGATCGGTACCACCGGTCGCGGCATCGGCCCGGCCTACGAAGACAAGGTTGCACGTCGTGGCCTGCGTGTGGGCGACCTGCTCAACATGCCGCGCTTTGAAGACAAGCTGCGTGAACTGGTGGATTACCACAACTTCATGCTGGTGGGTTACTACAAAGAGCCGGCCATCGACTTCGACAAGACCCTGGCCGAGTGCAAGGAATACGCTGAGCTGCTCAAGCCGCTGATGCTGGACGTGACGGCCGAGCTGCACGACCTGCGTCGCGCTGGCAAAGACATCATGTTCGAAGGCGCCCAAGGCTCCCTGCTGGACATCGACCACGGTACCTACCCGTACGTGACCAGCTCCAACACCACCGCTGGCGGCGTTGCTACCGGTTCGGGTGTCGGCCCTATGTTCCTGGACTACATCCTGGGCATCACCAAGGCGTACACCACGCGTGTAGGTTCGGGTCCATTCCCGACGGAGCTGTTCGACGAAGTCGGTGCGCACCTGGCCAAACAAGGTCACGAGTTCGGCGCGACTACCGGCCGTGCTCGTCGTTGTGGCTGGTTCGACGCTGTTATCCTGCGTCGCGCTATCGATGTGAACAGCATCTCGGGCATCTGCCTGACCAAGCTGGACGTGCTCGACGGTCTGGAAACCATCAACATCTGCGTCGGCTACAAAGACGCAGAAGGCAAGGCCGTTGCCCCGACTGATGCCGACAGCTACGTGGGCCTGCAGCCTGTGTACGAAGAAGTGCCGGGCTGGACCGAGTCGACCGTGGGTGCCAAGACCCTGGAAGAGCTGCCAGCTAACGCCCGTGCCTACATCAAGCGCGTTGAAGAGCTGATCGGCGCACCGATCGACATTATTTCGACGGGCCCGGACCGCAACGAAACCATCGTTCTGCGTCATCCGTTTGCTTGATAAGTCGTTGATGTAAAACACAAAGGCTCCTTAATCGGGGCCTTTGTCGTATTTGCCTGTAGGACGGCATGACCTTTGCTGTAAATATCTTCAAAAGAATGCCATCAAATTAATGGCGTCCAAGTAGAGGGATTCACAGTGTCGGCCGTTCTCTCACTGTTACAAAGCCGTTTGTTGCGGCCTGTGTTCGTTACCCTGGGTATCGCCCTTTTGGTGCAGGTGCTGGTGGCTGTTGCTCTGACCCGGAGCACGGTGACCGCGCTCGAAGCCGATCTCGGCACACGCCTGGGCGCGGACAGTCAAAAACTTTCCGCCGAGCTCGAGCAAGCCGGGCGTGAAGTCACGTCCAGTCTGGACAGCCTTTCTACCAGTACACGTCAGCGCCTCACGGCCGGTTTGTCCTCGCGTCTTGAGGAAGAGCAGGCGCAACTGCGTTCGACCCTGGAAAAGGACCTGAAGGACTCCGCCAACGATATGGCGCAGCTTCTGGCTTCGGTCGCGCCCCGCGCCATGTGGGACAACGACGTTCCGACGCTGTCCGAATTCGCCCGCCGGGCCCAGCGCAATCCCAATGTGCTGTTCGTGGTGTATGACGACGCTACCGGTCAGCACCTGACGCGCTACCTTAATCGAGAAAACCCGATCAACAAGGCGCTGCTGGAAAAAGGCCAGGGCGAGCGGGCGCTCGACAAGGTGCTGGATGCAGCGAAGAACGATCCTTCGGTCTTCTACATCGAGGCCTCGATCAACCCCAATGGCGTGGAAATCGGCAAGGTCCTGATGGGGGTCTCGACTGCGTCGGTGGAGACGGATCTCGCAGCCCTCGACAAGCGTTTCTCGGCCTTGATCGCCAGCAGCGATCAACTGGTCGGTGACAGCCTCAAAGGCGCCGCTGCCGACAGCGCAACGGCGATGCGCGCGCGTCTGCAGTCGGCGCAGTCCACAGCGGCTGAAATGAAAGCCAACACCACCAGCACCGTACAGGAAGCGGCTGCAACATTGCGCTGGCGTATCGGCGTGTGTCTGGCAGTCGTGGGCTTTGGTGTCCTGCTGTTGCTGGCGGTGGTGCTCGGTCGTCGAGTGGTCAATCGCCTGAAAATGCTGATCGTTGCCATGGATGACCTGGCAGCGGGCGAGGGCGACCTGACCAAGCGTGTGCAGATCAACAGCAAGGACGAAATCGGCGACATGGCCTCGGCGGTCAATCGCTTTGTGGATAAGTTGCAGCCGATCGTGCGCGAGGCGGGCGATGTGGCTCAGCGGACCGGCGTCGAGATTGGTGCCATGACCCTGCGCAACGCGGGTGCGGACGCAGCGGCTGGCATGCAGCGCGACGAAGTGGCGGAGAGTTTGCGTGCCCTGTCGCAAATGGCGGATGAGGCGCAGTCGGAAAGCCACGCCATGCAGGCGGCGCTGAAGCAGGTGGTGGAGATTCGTCAGGCCACCGATGAAAACACCCGGACCTCGGCGAAAGTCGGCAGCCTGATCGAGGAGCTGGCGGGGCAGGTCAATACCGGCGCTCAGGTGATTGAGCGTCTGGCGCAGCAAAGCGAACAGATTGAGGTGGTGCTGACGGTGATTCACGGCATCGCCGAACAGACCAACCTGCTGGCGCTGAACGCGGCGATTGAGGCGGCGCGTGCCGGCGAGACCGGGCGCGGGTTTGCGGTGGTGGCAGATGAGGTGCGGGCGCTGGCGAGCAAGACGCAGAGCTCCACCGGCGATATCCAGGCGCACATCGTGGCGTTGCAGCAGGGCGCGCGCGAGGCGGTCGCGGCAATCGGTCAGGCCGGACGCCAGGCCAACGAAGGTTTGGTGGTGCTGCGTGACAGTGCACGGTTGCAGCAGTCGGTGCAGGCGTCGGTCGAGCAGGTGCATGCAGCGATCGGTCTGGCGACCCAGGCCGCGGCGCATCAGGCGCAGGGGGCGCAGGCGGTGCGTGGTCGGGTCGAGACCATTCATGCCCAGGCCGAGAAAGCGGCTCAGGCGGTGGTGGAGACCACGGCCAGCGGCAAGGTGCTGGATGGGTTGGCGGCGCAGTTGAAGGCGAGCCTGGGGCAGTTCAGGGCTTAAGATCAAAAGATCGCAGCCTGCGGCAGCTCCTACAGGAAAACGCATATTTCCATGTAGGAGCTGCCGCAGGCCGCGATCTTTTGCTTTGTCAGCGGCTCAAATACATCCGCGTCGTCAGTAGATAAACCGGCAACCCCGATACCACGATCAACAACGCCGCATAAGGCGCCGCCGCGGCAAATTCCACATTCGCGGTGTGTGCCCAGACTTCCGTTGCCAATGTATTGAGCCCCGTCGGACTCAGCAGCAAGGTCGCCGTCAGCTCCTTCATCGCATCCAGGAACACCAGGGCAAACGCCGCGCCCAGTGCCGGGAAAATGATCGGCAGTGTCACTTGGCAGAAAGCGCTGAAAGACGAGGCGCCCAGCGTGCGTGCCGCTTCTTCAAGCTGCGGTGCCGCCTTGTTCAGGGCGGTGCGGATCGGCGCCTGGGCCAGCGGCAGAAACAGCAGGGCGTACGCGATCAGCAGCAATGCCGAAGTCTGGTAAAGCATCGGTACGTAGTGCAGGGCGAAATACACCAGGGTCAGGGCAATGACCAGTCCCGGCAGGGCGTGCAGCAGATACGGCAAGCGCTCGGCCCAGATCGCCAGTTGGCCCTTGTAGCGCACGACCAGCAGACCGACCGGCACCGCCAGCACCAGGCAAAACGCAGCGCCACCCAGCGACAGCGCGAGGGATGACAGCAATGCTTCGCCGATGGCTGCCATTGGAAATGCTGCCGATGATCCGACTGCCAGCCAGTAAGCCAGCATCCCCAGCGGAATCCCGCTGCCGACGATTGCCAGCAGCAGGCAATAAAGCTGTCCTGCCACAGCCCAGCGTCCCAGGTGAACCTGTTCCGCGCGTCGTGCCGCACCCTGACCAGTGCGTACGTGTCGACCCTTGCCGCGCACGCGCAGCTCCAGCCACAACAGCACCAGGCACAGCATCAGCAGTACGGCGGAGAGCATCGCCGCGTTGGCATTGCTGAACTCCAATTCGAACTGCTGGTAGATCGCCGTGGTGAAGGTTTGCAGGCCGATGATCGACAGCGCGCCGAACTCCACCAGCATGTGCAGGGCAATCAGCAAGGAACCGGCGAGCAGCGACGGCCAGAGCAGGGGCAGGGTGACCTTGAAGAACACGCCCCAGCGGTTCTGTCCCAGGGTGCGCGCCGACTCTTCCAGGGATGGGTCGAGGTTGCGCAGGGTCGCCGCCACCGGCAGGAAAATCAGCGGGTATTTAGAGAGCGTCATCACCAGAATCGCCCCGCCGAGTCCCTCGAAATGAGCGCTCAATGAAACCCAGGTGAAACTGCTGACAAACGCCGGCACGGCGAAGGGCAGGCAGAGGATCACGCCCCACAGTCGTCGCCCCGGCAGACTGCTGCGCTCCAGCAGCCACGCCAGCGACAGGCCAATCACGCCGCAGGCCAGCGTCACGCCGATCATCAGCGCCAGGGTATTGCGGAGCAGTCCGAACACATAGGGGCGCCACAGCAAATGCAGCGCCTCGGCCCAGCCTGCTTGCCAGGCCTTGAGTCCGACATAGGCCAGCGGCAGCAGGCTGAGCACCACCAGTAGCAAAACCGGCAGGACCAGCCAGATCGACGGCCGCTTGCGCCGTGGCATGTACCCGCCATGCGCGGAAAGCGATGCGCTCATCAGTTCAGGCCAACATCACGTTCCAGATCCAGGGCTTCTTCGGCGTTGCCCAGGTCGGCTGGCGTGACTTTCGGTGCTTGCAGCTCGCTGAATGGCTTGAGCCCGCGATCAGACTCCATGCCTTTGTGCAGCGGGTATTCGGCGGTGGTCTGGGTGATCACGCGCTGGCCTTCCTCGCTGGCCATGTAGGCGAGCAATTGTTGTGCTTCTTTGGGGTGTTTGCTGGATTTCAGGACGGCTGCGCTGGACACGGTGATCAGCCCGCCGACGTCGCCGCCGGTGAAGTAGTGCAGTTTCGAATCGAGCTGGCCTTTTTCACGCTGCAAGGCGAACCAGTAGTAGTTGTTGACCAGCACGGTGGCCACTTCGCCATTTTCCACGGCCTTGAGCGCGACCATGTTGTTGCTGTAGGTCTTGCCGAATGCGCGCAGCCCGGTCAGCCATTCTTCGGCGGCGTCCATGCCGTGCACTTTGATGATGGCGACGGCTTGTTCCTGGAAGGCGCCGCTGGTGGGCACGAAGCCGACCTTGCCTTGCCATTTTGGATCGGAGAAGTCCATCACCGAGGTCGGCAGGTCTTTTTCATCAATCAGCTTGGGGTTGTAGGCGACGACGCGCACTCGGGCAGTCACGCCAATCCAGGTGCCATTGCTGGCGACGTATTCCTTGGGCAGAACCGCCAGCGTGGCGTCATCCGCCTTGGCCAGCAGACCTTGTTCGCCAAGTTTGTTCAGTGGCGGCGATTCTTCGGTGTAGATCACGTCGGCAGGGGAGCGATCGCCCTCTTCGACGACCTGGCTGGCGAGCTGGTTGCTGCTGCCTTTACGTACGTTGACGTGGATCCCGGTCTTGGCTTCGAAGGCTTTGGCGACCGCCTCGCCGACTTCTTTGTGTTGGCCGTTGTAGAGCGTCAGGGAAACCGGGTCGGCGGCTTGGGTGAGGGGAGTGGCGAGAGCCAGACCGAGCAGGGTGATGGTCAAGCCGCGGCGCAGGGTATTTCGAAACATCATTCGCAGGGTTCCTCACTGTCGCATTGCAAAAACTTGCAACAATGATAAACGATATTGTTTCTCAAATGCGCCTCGGGTTTACCGGAGCGACACACAATCCTGTAGGAGCTGCCGAAGGCTGCGATCTTTTGCTTTTGATTTTAAAGACCAAGATCAAAAGATCGCAGCCTTCGGCAGCTCCTACACCGGTCATGCGGATATTTTCGAATGCCAGAAACGCAAAAACCCGCTTTCGCGGGTTTTTGTGAAATTCAAGGCCGTAACCTTGAATTTGAATTGGTGCCCAGAAGAAGACTCGAACTTCCACGACCGTAAGGTCACCAGCACCTGAAGCTGGCGTGTCTACCAATTTCACCATCTGGGCATTCATCTTCAGCGTTGCCGCTGTTGATGTGGCGCACTATACGGAGAGCATTTTGATCTGTAAACCCCTGATTTTAAAAATTAATAAACCAGTGTTCCAGAATGCAAAAACCCGCTTTCGCGGGTTTTTGTGTGAGCCTTGAAATTGATCTAATCTCAAGCTCGAAATTGGTGCCCAGAAGAAGACTCGAACTTCCACGACCTTGCGGTCACCAGCACCTGAAGCTGGCGTGTCTACCAATTTCACCATCTGGGCAGTATCGGCAACGTCTCCGTCGTCGATGGCGCGCACTATACGGAGCGTCTTTTTAACTGTAAACCCCCGGCATCAAAAAAACCTGGAAAATTTCGCCAGCGGTCTTCAAAACAGCTTTGCGGTGTCGATACAGGGCTTTAGATGGGTCGTCTTAGCCTGAAATTTCCCGTTTCATTACGCCTATGCCAAACTAACCCGCATATAGACAAGGTGAAAACTCTCTAATGGCCGATTGGCAGTCCCTCGATCCCGAGGCCGCTCGTGAAGCGGAAAAATATGAAAACCCTATTCCTAGCCGCGAACTGATCCTTCAGCATCTTGCTGATCGTGGTTCGCCTGCTAACCGCGAGCAACTGGTCGAAGAGTTTGGTCTGACCACAGAAGACCAGATCGAAGCCCTGCGCCGCCGCCTGCGCGCCATGGAGCGCGATGCTCAACTCATCTATACCCGACGCGGCACTTATGCGCCGGTGGACAAGCTTGACCTGATCCTGGGCCGCATCAGCGGTCACCGCGACGGCTTCGGCTTCCTGGTGCCGGACGACGGCAGTGACGATCTGTTCATGAGCCCGGCGCAGATGCGTCTGGTGTTCGACGGTGACCGTGCCCTGGCGCGTGTTTCCGGTCTGGATCGTCGTGGTCGCCGCGAAGGCATGATCGTCGAAGTGGTATCCCGTGCTCACGAAAGCATCGTCGGTCGCTACTTCGAAGAGGGCGGTATCGGTTTCGTCGTCGCGGATAACCCGAAGATCCAGCAGGAAGTGCTGGTGACGCCGGGCCGTAATGCCAACGCGCAGATCGGTCAGTTCGTCGAAGTGAAGATCACTCACTGGCCGACGCCACGCTTCCAGCCGCAAGGCGACGTGGTTGAAGTCGTGGGCAACTACATGGCGCCGGGCATGGAAATCGACGTCGCCCTGCGTACCTATGACATCCCTCACGTCTGGCCTGACGCCGTGCTCAAGGAAGCCGGCAAGCTCAAGCCGGAGGTCGAAGAGAAAGACAAAGAGAAGCGCATCGACCTGCGTCATCTGCCGTTCGTCACCATCGACGGCGAAGATGCCCGCGACTTCGACGATGCGGTCTATTGCGAAGCCCGTCCGGGCAAGCTGCGTCTGTTTTCGGGCGGCTGGAAGCTGTACGTGGCGATTGCCGACGTATCCAGCTACGTGAAGCTTGGTTCGGCGCTGGATGCCGAAGCCCAGGTTCGCGGCAACTCGGTGTACTTCCCCGAGCGCGTGATCCCGATGCTGCCCGAGCAGCTGTCCAACGGCCTGTGCTCGCTGAACCCGCAAGTCGATCGTCTGGCCATGGTTTGCGAGATGACCATCTCCAAATCCGGCGAAATGACCGACTACTGCTTCTACGAAGCGGTGATCCACTCCCATGCGCGCCTGACCTACAACAAAGTCAGCGCCATGCTCGAAACGCCGAAAGCCACCGAGGCGCGCAAACTGCGTGGCGAATACACCGACGTCGTGCCGCACCTCAAGCAGCTGTACTCGCTTTACAAGGTGTTGCTGGCGGCCCGTCACGTTCGTGGCGCGATCGATTTCGAGACCCAGGAAACCCGGATCATCTTCGGTTCCGAGCGCAAAATCGCCGAAATCCGTCCGACCGTGCGCAACGATGCACACAAGCTGATCGAGGAATGCATGCTGGCGGCCAACGTGGCCACTGCCGAATTCCTGAAAAAGCACGAAATTCCTGCGTTGTACCGTGTTCACGATGGTCCGCCACCGGAGCGTCTGGAAAAACTGCGCGCTTTCCTCGGCGAGCTCGGCCTGTCCCTGCACAAAGGCAAGGACGGTCCGTCGCCGAAGGATTACCAGGCATTGCTGGCTGGTATCAAGGATCGTCCGGATTTCCACCTGATCCAGACCGTCATGCTGCGTTCGTTGAGCCAGGCGGTGTACAGCGCCGATAACCAGGGCCACTTCGGCCTGAATTACGAAGCCTATACCCACTTCACCTCGCCGATCCGCCGCTACCCGGATTTGCTCACGCACCGCGCAATCCGCAGCGTGATCCACTCCAAGCAAGACACCCCGCACGTTCGCCGTGCCGGTGCGATGACCATTCCGAAGGCGCGCATCTATCCGTACGACGAAGCGGCCCTGGAGCAACTCGGCGAGCAGTGCTCGATGAGCGAGCGCCGTGCCGACGAAGCGACCCGCGACGTGGTGAACTGGCTCAAGTGCGAGTTCATGAAAGATCGCGTGGGCGAATCGTTCCCGGGTGTGATCACCGCCGTGACCGGTTTTGGTCTGTTCGTCGAGCTGACCGATATCTACGTCGAAGGCTTGGTGCATGTCACCGCGCTGCCGGGCGATTACTACCACTTCGATCCTGTGCACCACCGCCTGGCCGGTGAGCGTACCGGTCGCAGTTTCCGCCTGGGCGACACCGTGGAAGTGCGAGTCATGCGCGTCGACCTCGACGAGCGCAAGATCGACTTCGAGATGGCTGAAAAAACCATCAGCGCGCCGATTGGCCGTAAAAAGCGCGGTACGGAAGCGGCAGCACCTGCAGCCCTCTCTACAAAAACAGTCGCAGAACCGGCCCCGGCGAAAACCGGTCGCCGTCCTGCCAAGGAAAAGGCTGTGGAAGCCTATCGCCCGAGCGATGCCGCGGCGAAAAACGCCGAAGTGCGCAAAAGTCGTGAAATGAAACAGGCGTTGCTGGCCGGTGCGAAAAGCGGCGGTAAAGCGGCGTCTGGGGGAAAGACCAGCCGGTCGGCGCCTGACAAGGCCGTCGGCGGCAAGCCAGCCAAACCGAGCAAACATCGTAAAGGCCCGCCAAAAGCGGGCTCGGCTCCAGCCAAGAGTGGCGGGGCGCGTAAACCTAAGGCCAAGCCATGAGTCAGTTGGAAAAGATCTACGGCGTCCATGCCGTAGAAGCGTTGTTGCGTCACCACCCGAAACGCGTCAAGCAGATCTGGCTGGCTGAAGGCCGCAATGATCCTCGGGTCCAGACGCTGATTGAGCTGGCCAACGAAAACCGGGTCCAGGTCGGCCAGGCCGAGCGCCGCGAAATGGACGCCTGGGTTGAGGGCGTGCACCAGGGCGTGGTCGCGGACGTGAGTCCGAGCCAGGTCTGGGGCGAGGCAATGCTCGACGAACTGCTCGATCGCACCGACGGCGCGCCGTTGTTGCTGGTGCTCGACGGCGTGACCGATCCGCACAACCTCGGCGCCTGCCTGCGCTCCGCCGATGCGGCGGGCGCGCTGGCAGTGATCGTGCCGAAGGACAAGTCGGCGACCCTGACCCCGGTCGTACGGAAAATCGCCTGCGGTGCCGCCGAAGTGATTCCGCTGGTTGCCGTGACCAACCTGGCACGCACCCTGGAAAAACTCCAGCAGCGTGGCTTGTGGGTTGTCGGTACGGCCGGCGAGGCTGAGGTCAGTCTGTATGATCAGGATCTCACCGGCCCGACCATCCTCATCATGGGCGCCGAAGGCAAGGGCATGCGCCGCCTGACCCGCGAGCATTGCGATTATCTGGTGAACCTGCCGATGGCCGGTAGCGTCAGCAGCCTCAACGTTTCCGTGGCGACAGGCGTTTGCCTGTTCGAAGCGCAGCGCCAGCGCAGCGTCAAAGCCAAGGCTGCTGCCAAGAAGTCCTGATCCAGTTGCAGTCCCTGTGGGAGCGGGCTTGCTCGCGAAAGCGGAGTAACATTCAGCAAAGATGTTGAATGTCGTACCGCATTCGCGAGCAAGCCCGCTCCCACAGTGTTTTGTGGTGTGGCATGAATGTGTGGCTGTTCAAATAATCACCAATTGCCTTGCGCCTCCCTCATCCCTTCTCTACAATTGCGCCCCTTGCTGTGATGGCAGGCACCAACGTGTCTAGCGTCCGCAAGTCCATAAGTGTCATTCACTCCTTGTCTGACCGCTTTTGAGCGGCAGGCTACAACCCGTAAGGAGCATTCATGCGTCATTACGAAATCATCTTTTTGGTCCACCCGGATCAAAGCGAGCAAGTCGGCGGCATGGTTGAGCGTTACACCAAGCTGATCGAAGAAGACGGCGGCAAAATCCACCGTCTGGAAGATTGGGGCCGTCGTCAACTGGCCTACGCAATCAACAATGTTCACAAGGCTCACTACGTGATGCTGAACGTTGAGTGCACTGGCAAGGCCCTGGCCGAGCTGGAAGACAACTTCCGCTACAACGATGCAGTGATCCGTAACCTGGTCATCCGTCGCGACGAAGCCGTTACCGGCCAGTCCGAGATGCTCAAGGCTGAAGAAAACCGCAGTGAGCGCCGTGAGCGTCGCGACCGTCCTGAGCACGAAGGCGTTGAAAGCGCTGACAGTGATGACAGCGACAACAGCGATAACGCTGACGAGTAATCCACGGACCTTTTAAGGAGCCTATCAAATGGCACGTTTCTTCCGTCGTCGTAAATTCTGCCGCTTCACCGCTGAAGACGTGAAAGAGATCGATTACAAAGATCTCAACACTCTGAAAGCCTACGTATCCGAGACCGGCAAAATTGTTCCAAGCCGCATCACCGGTACCAAAGCTCGTTATCAGCGTCAGCTGGCCACCGCTATCAAGCGCGCCCGCTTCCTGGCCCTGCTGGCCTACACCGACAGCCACGGCCGCTGAGACCGGGCAGTCGACACGTAGCAAAGGATTGAATGCATGCGGGCCATAGCTGAGTTCATCATGCGCGGCCGTATGCAGGCCACTCTGGTAGTGGCTGGATGCGCGGCATTGCCGTTGTTGTATTGGTTGGGTGCTGCCGCCGGATGCCTTGTGCTCCTGCGGCGCGGATTGAGGGACGCCCTGGGCGTTCTTGCTCTGGGACTGCTGCCGGCATTGGCCTGGTGGCTTTACTCCGACGACCCACGGGCACTTCTGGTGCTGCTGGGGTCTGCGAGCCTTGCGTTGGTTTTGCGCGCAAGCGAGTCCTGGAACCGCGTGCTGCTGGTCAGCATAGCGATGGGAGTGGTGTTTTCAGTGGTGTTGGGGACAGCTTTTGCTCCCCAGATCGAGATGCTGGCGCAGGCTTTGATCAAAGTCATGCCGTCGCTACTCGGCGATGTCTACCAGAAGTTGTCGGTAGACGAACAAGCGCGTTTCGCGTCCCTGATTGCACCGGTCCTGACCGGCCTGATTGCGGCATTGTTGCAAATCGTCAGCTTGCTGAGCCTGCTTGTCGGGCGCTACTGGCAGGCGTTGTTGTACAACCCGGGCGGTTTTGGTCGCGAGTTTCGCGCCATCCGCTTCCCGCTGTTGCCGGCGATGTTGCTGCTGGCGTGCATGCTTCTGGGGCCGAATCTCGGTTCACAGATGGCCATGTTGACGCCGTTGTGCAGTGTACCGCTGGTGTTCGCCGGGCTGGCCCTGATTCACGGGCTGGTGGCGCAGAAGCGACTGGCCAGGTTCTGGCTGGTGGGGTTGTACGTGACGCTGTTGCTGTTCATGCAACTGATCTATCCGTTGCTGGTGGTCCTGGCCATCGTCGACAGCCTGATTGATTTTCGCGGTCGTTCGGCGCCGAAAGATGCCGATAACGCGAACGGTGAAGGTTAAAAGTTAAGAGGATTTTCACATGCAACTGATCCTTCTGGAAAAAGTCACCAACCTGGGCAACCTGGGTGACAAAGTGAACGTTAAGGCTGGTTACGGTCGTAACTACCTGCTGCCTTACGGCAAAGCTACCGCTGCGACCCCAGCCAACCTGGCTGCGTTCGAAGAGCGTCGTGCTGAGCTGGAAAAAGCTGCAGCAGATCGCAAAGCATCGGCTGAAAGCCGCGCTGCCCAACTGGCCGAGCTGGAAGTGACCATCACTGCCACCGCTGGCGACGAAGGCAAGCTGTTCGGTTCGATCGGTACTCACGACATCGCTGACGCACTGACCGCCTCCGGCGTTGAAGTGCAGAAGAGCGAAGTTCGTCTGCCGAACGGCACCATCCGCAACGTAGGCGAATTCGACGTAGCCGTGCACCTGCACGCCGAAGTTGAAGCCACCGTACGCGTTGTCGTGGTAGCAGCTTAAGCAGCACTTGTCGGCTGGCACCCTCGGGTGCTTGCCGGTAACATCGGGCACGATCCTGTTTACAGGTCGTGCCCTTTGTCTTTCTGGCATCCCAGTTTTTACATTCCTGTTTTCCAAAAAAAAACCAAGTGGCCATGAACGAAATCTTAGCTCCCGAGCAATACGACCTGCAAACCGCCGCGCTGAAGGTGCCGCCGCATTCCATCGAGGCCGAACAGGCCGTGCTCGGTGGTCTGATGCTGGACAACAACGCCTGGGAGCGCGTGCTCGATCAAGTCTCCGACGGCGATTTCTATCGACATGACCACCGCCTGATTTTCCGTGCGATCGCCAAACTGGCCGATCAGAACTCGCCGATCGACGTCGTGACCCTTGCCGAGCAATTGGACAAGGAAGGTCAGACCTCGCAAGTCGGTGGTCTCGGATACCTCGGCGAGCTGGCGAAAAACACACCGTCCGTCGCCAACATCAAGGCCTATGCGCAGATCGTTCGCCAGCGCGCGACCCTGCGTCAATTAATCGGCATCAGCACCGAAATCGCCGAT
Organism: Pseudomonas sp. Pseusp49; assembly: GCF_059491875.1. Classification (NCBI taxonomy): domain Bacteria; kingdom Pseudomonadati; phylum Pseudomonadota; class Gammaproteobacteria; order Pseudomonadales; family Pseudomonadaceae; genus Pseudomonas; species Pseudomonas sp. Pseusp49. The sequence continues at coordinate 468,344 of NZ_CP168514.1, forward strand.
AGCGCCTTCAACCCTGAAGGGCGCACGGCAGAAGAAATCCTCGATGAAGCTGAGCGGCAGATCTTCCAGATCGCCGAGGCCCGGCCAAAAACCGGCGGCCCGGTGGGTGTGAACGAGTTGCTGACCAAAGCCATCGACCGCATCGACACCCTGTTCAACACCGACAACGCCATCACCGGCCTGTCCACCGGCTACACCGACCTCGACGAGAAAACCAGCGGCCTGCAACCGGCCGACCTGATCATCGTCGCCGGCCGTCCGTCCATGGGTAAAACCACCTTTGCGATGAACCTGGTGGAAAACGCCGTGCTGCGCAGCGAGAAGGCTGTCCTGGTGTACTCCCTCGAGATGCCAGGTGAATCGCTGATCATGCGTATGCTGTCTTCCCTCGGCCGCATCGACCAGACCAAGGTGCGTTCCGGTCAGCTGGAAGACGACGACTGGCCGCGCCTGACCTCGGCGGTCAACCTGCTCAACGACCGCAAGCTGTTCATCGACGATACCGCGGGCATCAGCCCGTCGGAAATGCGCGCCCGGACCCGCCGTCTGGTGCGCGAACACGGCGATGTCGGCCTGATCATGATCGACTACCTGCAACTGATGCAGATCCCGGGTTCCAGCGGTGACAACCGGACCAACGAGATTTCCGAGATCTCCCGATCCCTGAAAGCCCTGGCCAAGGAATTCAACTGCCCGGTGGTGGCGCTCTCGCAGCTCAACCGTTCCCTGGAACAACGGCCGAACAAGCGCCCGGTGAACTCCGACTTGCGGGAATCCGGAGCGATCGAGCAGGACGCCGACGTGATCATGTTCGTGTATCGCGACGAGGTGTATCACCCGGAAACCGAGCACAAGGGCATCGCCGAAATCATCATCGGCAAGCAGCGGAACGGGCCGATCGGCTTTATCCGCCTGGCCTTTATCGGTAAGTACACCCGATTCGAGAACCTGGCGCCGGGTAGCTACAACTTCGACGACGACGAGTAACTGTTGACGCAGGGCCCCCTCGCCACAAGGGTTGTGTGTTGCTAGGGGGGCCACGCTAGAGTAGCTCCCACCAATTTCCGACCACAGCCGTCGGAATTGGTCAAAATTTGTGCTATATTCCGCGCCCGCGAAATTCAATGAAAGCCAACACCGGTTATCGACATGCAAGCAGCCAAGCCGTTATTTGACTATCCCAAGTACTGGGCCGAATGTTTCGGGCCAGCGCCGTTCCTGCCCATGAGCAGGGAGGAGATGGATCAGCTCGGCTGGGATTCCTGCGACATCATCATCGTCACCGGTGATGCCTATGTCGATCACCCGTCGTTCGGCATGGCGATCATCGGCCGGCTGCTGGAGTCCCAGGGCTTCCGCGTCGGGATCATTGCCCAGCCGAACTGGCAGTCCAAAGACGACTTCATGAAGCTCGGCGAGCCGAACCTGTTCTTCGGTGTCGCGGCCGGCAACATGGACTCGATGATCAACCGCTACACCGCGGACAAGAAAATCCGTTCCGACGATGCCTACACGCCGGGTGGCCTGGCGGGCAAGCGTCCGGACCGCGCGAGCCTGGTCTACAGCCAGCGCTGCAAGGAAGCCTACAAGCACGTGCCGATCGTGCTCGGCGGCATCGAAGCGTCGCTGCGGCGCATCGCGCATTACGACTACTGGCAGGACCGCGTGCGCAACTCGATCCTGATCGACGCCAGCGCCGACATCCTGCTCTACGGCAACGCCGAGCGCGCGATCGTCGAGGTCGCCCAGCGTCTGTCCTACGGTCACAAGATCGAAGACATCACCGACGTGCGCGGGACCGCGTTCATCCGTCGTGATACGCCGCAAGGCTGGTACGAAGTCGATTCCACGCGCATCGACCGTCCGGGCAAGATCGACAAGATCATCAACCCGTATGTGAACACCCAGGACACCCAGGCCTGCGCTATCGAGCAGGAAAAAGGTCCGGTTGAGGATCCGCAAGAAGCTAAAGTCGTGCAGATCCTCGCCAGCCCGCGCATGACCCGCGACAAGACTGTGATCCGTCTGCCGTCGGTGGAAAAGGTCCGCAACGACGCGGTGCTCTACGCCCACGCCAACCGTGTGCTGCACCTGGAAACCAACCCGGGCAACGCCCGCGCCTTGGTCCAGAAGCACGGCGAAGTCGACGTCTGGTTCAACCCGCCACCGATTCCGATGACCACCGAAGAAATGGACTACGTGTTCGGCATGCCTTACGCCCGCATTCCGCACCCGGCGTATGGCAAGGAGAAAATCCCGGCCTACGACATGATCCGTTTCTCGGTCAACATCATGCGTGGCTGCTTCGGCGGCTGCACCTTCTGCTCGATCACCGAGCACGAAGGGCGGATCATCCAGAACCGTTCCCACGAGTCGATCATTCGCGAAATCGAAGAGATTCGTGACAAGGTCCCGGGTTTTACCGGCGTGATCTCCGACCTAGGCGGCCCGACCGCGAACATGTACCGCATCGCCTGCAAGAGCCCGGAAATCGAATCCGCGTGCCGCAAGCCATCCTGCGTGTTCCCGGGTATTTGCCCGAACCTGAACACCGACCACTCGGCGCTGATCAAGCTGTATCGCAGTGCCCGTGAATTGCCGGGTGTGAAGAAGATCCTGATCGCTTCCGGCCTGCGTTATGACCTCGCGGTCGAGTCGCCGGAATACGTTAAAGAGCTGGTGACCCACCACGTCGGTGGTTACCTGAAGATCGCCCCGGAACACACCGAGGAAGGTCCGCTCAACCAGATGATGAAACCGGGCATTGGCAGCTATGACAAGTTCAAGCGCATGTTCGAGAAGTACTCCAAGGAAGCGGGCAAGGAGCAGTACCTGATTCCGTACTTCATCGCCGCCCACCCGGGCACCACCGATGAAGACATGATGAACCTGGCCCTGTGGCTCAAGGGCAACGGTTTCCGTGCCGACCAGGTGCAGGCGTTCTACCCGTCGCCGATGGCCACCGCCACCGCGATGTACCACTCGGGCAAGAACCCGCTGCGCAAGGTCACCTACAAGAGTGACGCGGTGACCATCGTCAAGAGCGAAGAGCAGCGTCGTCTGCACAAGGCGTTCTTGCGTTATCACGACCCGAAAGGCTGGCCGATGCTGCGTGAAGCACTGACCCGCATGGGCCGCGCCGACCTGATCGGGCCGGGCAAGAACCAGTTGATTCCTTTGCACCAGCCGTCGACCGACAGCTACCAGAGCGCCCGTCGCAAGAACTCGACGCCAGCTGGCAGCCATAAGGTGGCCAAGGAAAAAACCACCAAGATCCTCACCCAGCACACTGGCCTGCCACCGCGCGCCAGCGATGGCGGCAACCCGTGGGACAAGCGCGAACAGGCCAAGGCGGCGGCGTTCGCCCGCAACCAGCAGGCGGCCAAGGAACGCAAGGACGCGGCCAAGGGCAAGGGGCCGAAGCCGGCTCGCAAACCCGTCGTACCACGCTAAGCCGCGCCTGCGCTGAACAGAACGCCAACCTTCGGGTTGGCGTTTTGCATTCCGGGCTTGAAAGGTATGCGAGGGCTGCTGGCCTCTTCGCGGGCAAGCCCGCTCCCACAGTGTCCGAGTTGAATACAAATTTTGCGAACGCCTCTAAACCTGTGGGAGCGGGCTTGCCCGCGAAGAGGCCGGCTCAGGCGACGACTTCGTAGCTGGCTGCCACATATACGTGCAATCGCCTTCAATCAATTTCCTGCCTCGCCCGGTTTTGGTGCTGTACTGCCTCCAGTAATCGAAGAAAGCGCCAGCAATGCGCGATGGCATAAGTCTTGCGCGCTTTCCAATACGCTCAAGGCTCGCAGGAGGCACGCCGTGTCGATTCATGTCGCATTGCACCATGTCACGCATTACCGCTATGACCGCGCTGTCGAGCTGGGTCCGCAGATTGTTCGCCTGCGTCCCGCCGCCCATAGCCGCACGCGGATTCTGTCTTATGCGCTGAAAGTCTCGCCCGAGCAGCACTTCATCAACTGGCAGCAGGACCCTCAGGGCAATTACTTGGCGCGGCTGGTGTTCCCGGAGAAAACCGAAGAACTGCGGATTGAGGTCGATCTGCTGGCAGAAATGGCGATCTTCAATCCGTTCGACTTCTTCCTCGAACCCTACGCGGAAAAGATCCCCTTCACCTATGCCGCAGATGAGCGCAAGGAACTGGCGCCGTACCTGGAAACCCTGCCCCTGACGCCGAAGTTCAAGGCCTATCTGGACGGCATCGACCGCACACCATTGCCCGCCGTGGACTTCCTCGTCGCCCTCAACCAACGCCTGAGCGAAGACATCGACTACCTGATTCGCATGGAGCCCGGCGTGCAGACGCCGGAACACACCCTCGAACACGCCTCCGGTTCCTGCCGCGACTCGGCATGGTTGTTGGTGCAACTGCTGCGCAACCTCGGACTGGCGGCGCGCTTTGTGTCGGGTTACCTGATTCAGCTCACCGCCGACGTGAAAAGTCTCGACGGCCCGTCGGGCACCGAAGTGGATTTCACCGACCTGCACGCCTGGTGCGAGGTGTACTTGCCCGGTGCCGGCTGGATCGGCCTGGACGCTACCTCCGGGCTGTTTGCCGGCGAAGGACATATTCCGTTGGCCTGTAGTCCCGATCCTTCTTCTGCGGCGCCGATCAGTGGCCTGGTGGAACCCTGCGAGTGCGAATTCAGCCACGAAATGTCCGTGGAGCGGATTTGGGAAGCGTCGCGGGTCACCAAGCCCTACACCGACGACCAGTGGCTGGCGATTCAAGCCCTGGGCCGACAGATCGATGCCGACTTGCTGGAAGGCGATGTGCGCCTGACCATGGGCGGCGACCCGACCTTTGTGTCCATCGATGACCCCGACGGCGCCGAGTGGAATACCGCGGCACTGGGGCCGGATAAGCGGCGGTTGTCCGCCGAATTGTTCCAGCGCATGCGTAAACACTACGCGCCCAATGGACTGGTGCATTTCGGGCAGGGCAAGTGGTACCCCGGCGAGCAACTGCCGCGCTGGTCGCTCAATTGTTATTGGCGCCGCGACGGTGTGCCGATCTGGCGCAACAGCGCGCTGATTGCCGACGAACAACAAGACTACGGTGCCGATGGCGCGCTGGCCGGACGTTTTCTGGCGAGTGTCGCCGAACGCCTGAACATTCCGACACGCTTCGTTTTTCCAGCCTACGAAGACAACTTCTATTACCTCTGGCGCGAAGGGATGCTGCCGCAAAACGTCAGCGCCGAAGATTCGCGTCTGGAGGAACCGCTGGAGCGGGCGCGTCTGCGCAAAGTGTTCAACCAGGGGTTGGACAAGGTGATTGGCCAGGTCCTTCCGCTGGCGCGCACCGCCAAGGGCGATCAGTGGCAGAGCGGTCGCTGGTATCTGCGCGACGAGCACTGCCGACTGGTGCCGGGGGACTCGCCGCTGGGCTATCGCTTGCCGCTGGGGTCGCAACCCTGGGTGAAAGCGGCGGAATATCCATTCATTCATGCGCAAGACCCGAATCAGGTGTTCCCGCCGCTGCCTGACAGCGGCCAGCTTCAGAGCCAGGGCGCAGCCGTCACAGAAGAGCGCGCGCCCAAAATCGACGAGTCCGCCGACTGGCTGACCCGCACGGCCTTCTGTGCCGAGGCGCGGGAAGGCCGGTTGTACCTGTTCATGCCGCCGCTGGAACGGGTCGAGGACTACCTTGAACTGGTCGCTGCCATCGAAGCCACCGCTGAAGAACTGATGTGCCCGGTATTGCTGGAGGGCTATGAGCCGCCGAACGATCCGCGCCTGAGCAACTTCCGCATCACCCCGGACCCGGGGGTGATCGAGGTCAACGTGCAGCCGTCCGCGACCTGGGATGAATTGGTCGAGCGCACCGAGTTCCTCTATGAAGAAGCGCGCCAGACTCGCCTGACCACCGAGAAATTCATGATTGACGGCCGACACACCGGTACGGGCGGCGGTAACCATTTCGTGCTGGGTGGCGCGACCCCGGGGGACTCGCCGTTTCTGCGTCGCCCGGATCTGCTGCGCAGCCTGATCAGCTACTGGCACAACCACCCGTCCTTGTCCTACCTGTTTTCCGGATTGTTCATCGGCCCGACGTCCCAGGCGCCCCGCGTCGACGAAGCACGCAACGATGCCTTGTACGAACTGGAAATCGCTTTTGCGCAAATGCCCTCACCGGGTGAGGAGTGTCCGCCATGGTTGGTGGATCGGCTGCTGCGCAATCTGCTGATCGATGTGACCGGCAACACCCACCGCGCCGAGTTCTGCATCGACAAACTCTATTCGCCGGACGGTGCCACCGGGCGCCTCGGATTGCTGGAGCTGCGTGCGTTCGAGATGCCACCCCACGCGCGCATGAGCCTGGCGCAACAATTGTTGCTGCGGGCGCTGGTCGCGCGGTTCTGGCGCGAGCCCTATGCACCGCCGAAGCTGGCGCGGTGGGGCACGGAGCTGCACGATCGCTTCCTGTTGCCGCACTTTATCGAGCAGGATTTTGCCGATGTCATTGTCGACCTCAACGCCGCCGGCTATCCGGTGCGGGCCGAATGGTTCGCCGCGCATCTGGAGTTCCGTTTTCCCAAGGTGGGCGATTACGCCGTCAGTGGTATTGCCCTGGAACTGCGCCAGGCGCTCGAGCCCTGGCACGTGCTGGGCGAAGAGGGCGCCATGGGCGGCACGGTGCGTTACGTGGATTCGTCGCTGGAGCGTTTGCAGGTCAAGCTCAGCGGCTTGCCGCCCCAGCGTTACCTGTTGACCTGCAATGGCGTCCCGGTGCCATTGCAACCCACGGGGCGGGTCGGCGAGTTCGTCGCGGGTGTGCGTTTTCGTGCCTGGCAACCGGCCAACTGCCTGCAGCCGACCATCCCGGTCCACGCGCCGCTGGTATTTGACCTGCTCGATACCTGGATGCAGCGTTCGCTGGGCGGCTGCCAGTACCACGTCGCCCACCCGGGCGGGCGCAATTACGACAGCTTGCCGGTCAATGCCAACGAGGCCGAGAGCCGGCGGATGGCGCGCTTCTTCCGCATCGGGCACACGCCGGGGAAACTGCCTGTACCCCAGCTGGACATTAACGATGAGCTACCGATGACGCTCGATTTGCGACGTTTCTAAACCGTCCGCGACGCTCGGATTTTTCGTATATCCGGGCGTCACGAGCCTGCGCTAGTCTGACCGATCATTGCTGTCTGCCGAGCTTTCCATGCCTGACCTGCTAGACCGCTACCCGCTGACGGCGGGCACCTATCACGAACTGCTCGACGACAGTGGCGCCGTGCGCCCGCACTGGCGCCGGCTGTTCGAGCAGTTGCAACGCAGCACGCCGGCGCAATTGGTGCAGCGTCAGGCCCTGCTGACCCGGCAAATCCAGGAAAACGGCGTTACCTATAACGTCTATGCCGATCCCAAGGGCGCTGACCGGCCGTGGGAGCTGGACCTGCTGCCCCACGTCATCGCTGCCGATGAGTGGCAGCAGTTGTCGGCCGGCATCGCGCAGCGGGCGCGTTTGCTCAATGCTGTGCTGGCTGACCTCTACGGTCCGCAACGGCTGATTGCCGAGGGGCTGCTGCCTGCCGAGCTGGTGTTCGGTCACAACAATTTCCTTTGGCCCTGTCAGGGCATCAGCCCGCCTGACGGAGCCTTTCTGCATCTGTATGCCGTGGATCTGGCGCGCACACCCGATGGCCGCTGGTGGGTCACGGCGGACCGTACCCAGGCGCCTTCGGGTGCCGGGTATGCGCTGGAAAACCGCACGATCGTGTCCCGGGCCTTCCCCGAGTTGTACCGTGATTTGAAGGTGCAACACCTGGCCGGGTTCTTCCGTACCTTGCAGGAAACACTGGCTCGTCAGGCTCCGAGTGACGAGGACGCACCCTTGGTGGTGCTGCTGACACCCGGGCGTTTCAACGAAAGCTATTTCGAACATTTGTACCTGGCCCGCCAGCTCGGTTATCCACTGGTGGAGGGCGGCGACCTGACGGTGCGCGATGCCACGGTCTACCTGAAGACCCTTAGTGGACTGCGCCGGGTGCACGCGATCATGCGTCGGCTCGACGATGACTTCTGCGACCCCCTGGAACTGCGCACCGATTCGGCCCTCGGTGTGCCGGGCCTGCTGGAAGCGGTGCGGCAGGGGCGGGTGCTGGTGGCCAACGCGCTCGGCAGTGGTGTGCTGGAGTCGCCGGGCTTGCTGGGTTTCCTGCCGAAGATCAATCAGTTCCTGTTCGGCGAAGAGCTGATCCTGCCGTCCATCGCCACCTGGTGGTGCGGCGAAGCGCCGGTATTGGCCCAGGCCCTGGAAAAACTGCCGGAGCTGCTGATCAAGCCGGCGTTTCCGTCCCAGAGCTTTGCACCGGTATTTGGCCGCGACTTGAGTGAAAAACAGCGCCATGAGCTCGCCGAGCGCATGCAGGCACGGCCATACGCTTATGTCGCGCAAGAACTTGCGCAATTGTCCCAGGCGCCGATCTGGCAAGCCGAAGACGGTCAACTGCAACCCCGGGCCATCGGCATGCGCGTCTATGCGGTGGCCAGCCGCGAGGGATATCGGGTGTTGCCCGGTGGCCTGACCCGGGTCGCCGCGCAAGCCGATGCCGAAGTGGTGTCGATGCAGCGCGGTGGCGCTAGCAAGGACACTTGGGTACTGGGCGATCGTGCGCCCAGCGGCGAGCAATGGAAGGCCCAACGCAACATCGGCGTGCATGATCTGGTGCGGCGCGATCCGTATCTGCCATCGCGGGTGGTGGAAAACCTGTTCTGGTTTGGTCGTTACTGCGAACGTTGCGACGACAGTGCCCGTTTGCTGCGCATCGTGCTTGCGCGCTATGTCGACGGCGACGACCCGCAAGCCTTGCAGGCCGCAGTCGATCTCGGCGAACGGTTGATGCTGCTGCCCGATGAGGGCGAATTGCCTGAACGCCTGTTGGCAGCATTGCTCGGTGACGATTGGCCGTTCAGTCTGCGGTCCAACCTGCAACGCTTGCAGTGGGCCGCTTCGCAAGTGCGCGGCAAGCTCTCGCGGGAAAACTGGCAGGCGCTGGTGGAGTTGCAGCGCGAAGCCATGGAGCTGGAAACCGAAGAGTCGGATTTCGGCGAGTTGCTGGATTTTCTCAACCGTCTGGTGATGTCCCTGGCGGCGCTGTCCGGCTTTGCCCTGGACGACATGACCCGGGACGAGGGCTGGCGTTTCCTGATGACTGGCCGGCGGATCGAACGCCTGCAATTTCTCAGCGGCAGCCTGGCGGCGTTCCTGCGGGGCGCCGGGGCCTTCGATCAGGCCGGGCTGGAGTGGTTGCTGGAACTGGGCAACAGCAGCATCACCTACCGGTCGCGCTATCTGGCGGTCGCGCAATTGATCCCGGTGCTCGACCTGTTGTTGCTCGACGAGCAGAACCCACACGCCGTGTTGTTCCAGTTGAAACTGGTGACGCGCACCCTCAAGCGCCTCAACGACGACTTTGGCGTACCGCGTGAAACTGTTCTGCCGCAATTGGTCGAGCGTCTGGCGCGATTCGATCTGGGGTGCCTGGAAAACCCGTTGTTCGGCGACGCCAGTGTTCGCGCCGCCATCGAAGGGCTGGCCGCACTGTTGCAGGAGATCGCCGACGCCAGCGGGCAAGTCTCCGATCGCCTGGCGCTGCGGCATTTCGCCCATGTCGACGATGTCAGCCAGCGCACGGTGTCCGTCTGATGAGCGCCCGTTACCAGATTTTCCACGACACCCATTATCACTACGACAGCCCGGTGTCCCTGGCCCAGCAACTGGCGCATTTGTGGCCGCGGCCTTGTGCCTGGCAGCGCTGCACCGACCGGCAATTGCAGATCAGTCCGCAGCCGACCTCGCGTCGCGATGAGCTGGATGTATTCGGCAATCCGCTGACCCGGCTGGCATTCGAGCGTCCCCACGATGAGTTGCTGGTCAACGCCAGTCTCACCATCGAAGTGTTGCCCCGACCTGTGCCGGACTTCAGCCGGTCTGCGGCGTGGGAGCACACACGAAGCGCGCTGACCTACAGCAGCCAACCGTTGTCGCCGGAATTGCTCGAAGCCTGTCGATACCGGTTCGAATCGCCGTATGTGCATTTGAAGAAAAACTTCGTCGAGTTCTCGCAAAGCTGTTTTCCACCCTGTCGACCGTTGTTGCTCGGCGTGCAGGCGCTGATGGAGAAAATCTTCAACGAGTTCACCTTCGATGCCGAAGCTACCCAGGTGGCGACGCCGCTGGTGGAAGTGCTGGAGCGCCGACGCGGGGTCTGTCAGGACTTTGCTCACCTGATGCTCGCTTGCGTGCGTTCCCGTGGATTGGCCGCGCGTTATATCAGCGGCTACCTGCTGACCCAGCCACCACCGGGCCAGCCACGGCTGATCGGTGCCGATGCGTCCCACGCCTGGATATCGGTGTTTTGCCCGGTGTCGGGGTGGGTGGATTTCGATCCGACCAACAATGTGCAGCCGGCGCTGGAGCACATCACCCTGGCCTGGGGTCGGGATTTTTCCGATGTGTCGCCGTTGCGGGGGGTAATTCTGGGAGGAGGGAACCACGACCCGGAAGTTCGGGTAACCGTGATGCCACTGGAATAGCCCCCGCCGATCCTTGTAGGAGCTGCCGCAGGCTGCGATCTTTTGATCTGTTTTTTTAAAAATCAAAGTCAAAAGATCGCAGCCTGCGGCAGCTCCTACAAGGGGCGTATGTATAGCGAGTCTGGAGAGGGGTATTTCAGATCGGCCTGTGAGGATCGGCAGCCAAGCTGCCAATCCATTACACAGATCCGGTGGGCCAGATCAGATCAACCGGCCCGGAGGTTCTCAGGCGTCGGGCGCCGAGTCTTTCGGTGCATCAACATCGTCTTCTGCCGCCACTTCACCCTCAGGGTTCAGTGCCGCTTCTTCAGCTGTAGCTTTCTTGCGCTGAAGCTTTTCCTCTTTCTTCTGCTCCTTGGCCAAGTCTCTCTGACGTTTGGCGAAGGAATAATTAGGTTTAGCCATGGGCGATCCTCTGGGGTCGAAGGTGAGGTTGAGCGGCGCATATTCTGCCCTGTATCGGTGCCGAGCCGTTAGCTGGGTTTTTGCTCGGCCCACTTTGGCGCTACGGACGGTTGCCAGGCATCCAGCGCATCGAGCAGGTTTTGCGGCGATTCGCTCACCTGCAGCATGTCACGGTGCTGCCCGCGAACGAAGCCTTCGCCGACGATGTGATCAAGAAAAGACGTCAATTTGCTGTAGAAACCGTTCACTTCCAGCAATCCCAGCGGTTTGCCGTGGTAGCCGAGCTGGCCCCAGGTCCAGACTTCGAACAGTTCTTCGAGGGTGCCAAGGCCACCGGGCAACGCGATAAAGGCATCGCTGAGTTCGGCCATCCGCGCCTTGCGTGCGTGCATGCCATCGACAACTTCCAGGCGGGTCAGGCCGCTGTGGCCGATTTCCTTGTCCTTGAGGCTTTGCGGGATGATGCCGATTACTTCACCGCCGGCTGCCAGGGCCGCATCAGCGACTATGCCCATCAGCCCCACGGCGCCACCGCCATACACCAGGGTCAGCTTGCGTTCGGCCAGAGCCCGGCCAAGGGCCACGGCGGCTTCGCGGTAAGCCGGGTGGGTGCCGGTGCTGGCGCCACAAAATACACAAACGGATGTTAAAGACATGCCTTGCTCCATGGTCGATCAGGGCCACAGAGTAAAGGCAGGCGCGTGGTACTCCAAGGACTAGACTTGGTGTTTTGGCGTTTCGTACGTACCGCTGGCGCCGCAGGCGTAGGCGGCCAGCAAACTGCACAACAGGCTGTTGATCGACATGACAGGCATTCCATTTGAAGGGGGACGGCCTGATGATAGGCCCGGGCCAGACACTTGGCCGGTAGATATTTCGTATCGGTGCCATAGCGCGAAAGTTGTATACAATTTTTGATTCAAGTCATATGAACTTGCGAAGTTTTCAGGCAGTCTTCTGTTTATTCGCGATTTCGCTAACCCTGCCTTGGAGATTCACCATGTTTGCCAAACTTGTTGCGGTATCCCTGTTGACACTGGCCAGCAGCCAACTGATGGCTGCCGAGTGCAAAGTCACTGTCGACTCCACCGACCAGATGTCTTTCGACACGAAGGCCATTGAAATCGACAAGAGCTGCAAGACGTTTACCGTGGAACTCAAGCACTCCGGCAGCTTGCCGAAGAACGTCATGGGCCATAACTGGGTGCTGAGTAAAGAAGCCGACATGCAGCCGATCGCCACCGACGGCCTGAGCGCCGGCATCGACAAGAACTACCTGAAAGAAGGCGACGCCCGTGTGATTGCCCACACCAAGGTCATCGGCGCCAACGAAACCGATTCGGTGACCTTCGACGTTTCCAAGCTCGCGGCCGGTGAAAAGTACGGGTTCTTCTGCTCGTTCCCGGGCCACATCTCGATGATGAAAGGCACGGTTACCCTGAAGTAATCAGGCACACCGCGTTATCGTTCTTCGCGAGCAAGCCCGCTCCCACATTTAGACCACGTTCAAATGTGGGAGCGGGCTTGCTCGCGAAGGGGCCAGAAGCATCGACATATGTTTTGGCCAAAGAAAAAGCCCGCTGAAGCTCAACACTTCAGCGGGCTTTTTCATTCACTCACGCTTCAAGGCGCAAACGGCATTACACGCTTGTGATGGGTCTTGTTGTAGGTATCAACAATGATCTTGAACGCCTCTTCACGCACCGGATGACCGTGCAGGAACGCGTCGATCTCGGCATAGGTCACGCCGTGGGAGGCTTCGTCCGGTTTGCCGGGCGACAGGTCTTCCAGGTCCGCCGTCGGGACTTTTTCCACCAGCGATTCCGGCGCGCCGAAGCTGCGGGCGATGGCGCGGACCTGGTTTTTCACCAGGCCGCTCAGTGGCGCCAGGTCGCAGGCGCCGTCACCGAACTTGGTGAAGAACCCCATCACCGCTTCCGCCGCGTGATCGGTGCCGATCACCAGGCCATGGGCCGCACCGGCGATGGTGTACTGGGCGACCATGCGCATGCGTGCCTTGGTGTTGCCGAGCACGAAGTCCACCGACACCGCATGTTTGCCTTCGAAGGCTGCGACTTCATTGGCCAGGGATTTGACCGCCGGGCCGATGTTCACGGTGTGGCGCTCGTCCGGCTTGATGAAATCCACCGAAGCCTGGGCGTCGTGTTCATCGAACTGGGTTTCGTAGGGCAGGCGCACGGCAATGAATTTGTACGCGGCATCACCGCTGCGCTGGCGCAGTTCACGCACGGCCCGTTGGGCCAGCAGGCCGGCGGTCAGGGAGTCGACACCGCCACTGATGCCCAGGACCAGGGTCTTGAGCCCGGAGTTGACCAGGCAGTCCTGAATGAAGGTCACCCGCCGGGCGACTTCGGCCTCAAGGGCGGCTTCGTCGGCGAATGGCGGCTGGACCTTGAGCTGTTCAGCAATCTCACGCTGTACGGCTTGCATGAATTCACTCCTTGCTTGATGGACTTGAAAGGGCGGCAGGTACTTGGAAAACGTGTCGCAAGTACGCGACGAAATTCGGGTCTTTGCAGTGCGTCTTGCCGGGCTCGTCGGAGATCTTCGCCACCGGCTGGCCGTTGCAGGCGGCCATTTTAAGCACGATGCTCATCGGTTCGACACCCGGAATGTCACAGGTCAGGTTGGTGCCGATGCCGAAGCTGACATTGATCCGACCGCGCAGCGCCCGGAATATCTCCAGGGCCCTGGGCAGGGTCAGGCTGTCGGAGAAGGTCAGCGTCTTGCTCATCGGGTCGATGCCGAGCTTGTGATAGTGGGCGATGGCTTTTTCCGCCCAGACCACCGGATCGCCCGAGTCATGGCGCAAACCGTCGAAAAGCTTGGCGAAAAACAGATCGAAATCGCCGAGGAAGGCATCCATGGTGATGCAGTCGGTCAGGGCAATTCCCAGCAGGCCACGGTATTCGCGGACCCAGCAATCGAGTGCGGCGATCTGGCTGTCGATCAGCCGCGGGCCGAGCTGCTGGTGGGCCATGATCCATTCGTGGGCCATGGTGCCCAGCGGTTTCATGTCCAGCTCCCGGGACAGGTGCACGTTGCTGGTGCCGACAAAGCGTCCGGGGAAGTCGTGCTTGAGCACATTCACCACTTCTTCCTGTACGCGATACGAGAAGCGGCGGCGCGTGCCGAAATCGGCCACCTGCAACTCGGACAATTCATCGCTGCTGGCGTTGGCGCTCAGCCAGTCGAACTTGCGGTAGAGCTGCTCGCGGGCCTGCTCCAGCACGACTTCGCGGTAGCGATAACGATTGCGTACCTCGCTGACCAGCGCCAGCAGCGGCACTTCGAACAGGATCACATGCAGCCAGGGGCCGCGCAGGCGGATGACCAGCTCGCCGTTTTCGATACCGGTGTGAAGGTAGCGCAGGTTGAAGCGAAACAAGCCGAGAAAGCGCAGGAAATCCGGCTTCAGGAAGCTGATGCGTTCCAGAAAGCTCAATTGATCGGCGCTCAGGCTCAGTTCGGCCAGGCGTTCGATCTGGAAACGGATTTCCGCCAGGTAGGGGCGCAAATCCTCGCCGTTACGGCAACGAAACTCCCATTCGACTTCGACGTTGGGGTAGTTGTGCAGCACCGCCTGCATCATCGTCAGTTTGTAGAAGTCGGTGTCGAGCAGGTTCTGCACGATGCGATCGGCAAACACACTCTCGCTCATAACGGGGGTTCTCCAGCGTTGCAGCGGTATTGATCAATGGCGCTAGTGGCGCATATCGGTGGCTCGGATTGCCAGCATTTTTTACCTGGCGCCCGGATTTGCTTTTTGTAGGAGCTGCCGCAGGCTGCGATCTTTTGATCGTGAAAAACCAAATCAAAAGATCGCAGCCTTCGGCAGCTCCTACACAAGCAATCAATCGGTGGTTGCGGGGCTATCGACTTGCTCCAGCATCCACTTCACAAAGTCCCGCACCTTGGGCACTTCCGCCGAGTGCTCCGGGTACGCAAGGTAATAGGCATCGCTGCTGGGCATTGCATGCTGCCAGGGAATGACCAACTTACCGTCCGCCAGTTCCTCTTCCACCAGAAAGCGCGGTAGCAGCGCCACGCCGCAGCCAACCTGGGCGGCGCGGATGCACATATAAAAGGTTTCGAAACGCGGACCGTGGTAGCTGTGCTCGGTGTGGTAGCCCTGGTGGTCGAACCAGTCATGCCAGGCCTGGGGGCGGGAGGCGTTTTGCAGCAGGACCAGGTCGGTCAGTTGCGTCGGGTCGGTGAATGGCGTATCCGGCAGGCTACCCGGGGCGCACACTGGCACCAGCTCTTCGCCGAACAGCTTCAGGCATTCGGTGCCGGGCCGCGAGCCCTGGCCGAAGTAGAACGCCAGGTCGCTGCGACCTTGCAGAAGGTCGTCGGCTTCCTGTTCGCTGCACAGGTCCAGATGGATCGACGGATGCCGCAGGCGCCAGCCTTTCAGGCGGGGTACCAGCCAGCGGGCGCCGAAGGTGGGCGGCGTCGAAACCCGCAGGACTTCGGTTTCGCCACCGTAGGAGCGCAGGTAGTGGGTCGACATCTCGACCTGAGTGAGGATCTTTCGCACCTCGACCAGGTACAGATCGCCGGCCGGCGTCATCTGCAGGCGGCGACGCACCCGGCGGAACAGCAGGTGCTGCAACAGCTCTTCGAGTTGCGCGACCTGTTTGCTCACGGCGCTCTGGGTCAGGTTCAGCTCTTCGGCAGCCCGGGTGAAGCTCAAGTGCCGGGTGACGGCTTCGAAGCACTGCAACGCAGCGATCGATGGCAGGTAGCGTTTATTCAGCATGGGCGGTCCTTGGTTCTTGTTTCTTATTGCCAGCAATGCACAGCATGAATAAACGGAATGATATCTCTCTTAAAGGTCGTTTGTTGAGTAACCTCCGGGCAGCTAAAACTACAGCTCTGATCAGCCGCGATTTTCCGGCTGCACGTGTTCTGTCTTTTGCTTGAGGAGTGACCCATGGTTGCCGCATTGCTTGATCGTCTAGGTGTGAACCCGGCCCTGTACCAGAACGGCAAAGTGCCGGTGCATTCGCCGGTCGATGGCAGCAGGATCGCCGCCGTGAACTGGGAAGGCGCGGCTGAGGTCGAGCAGCACATCAGTCGCGCAGATCATGCGTTCGAACTGTGGCGCAAGGTTCCGGCACCGCGCCGTGGTGAGTTGGTGCGTCAATTCGGTGAAGTGCTGCGCGAATACAAGGCCGACCTCGGCGAACTGGTGTCCTGGGAAGCCGGCAAGATCACTCAGGAAGGCCTGGGTGAAGTTCAGGAAATGATCGACATCTGCGACTTCGCCGTCGGCCTGTCCCGTCAACTGTACGGTTTGACCATCGCTTCCGAGCGCCCTGGCCACCATATGCGTGAAACCTGGCACCCGCTGGGCGTCGTCGGGGTGATCAGTGCGTTCAACTTCCCGGTCGCGGTCTGGGCCTGGAACACCACGCTGGCACTGGTGTGCGGCAACCCGGTGGTGTGGAAACCGTCGGAAAAGACCCCGCTCACCGCGCTGGCCTGCCAGGCGCTGTTCGACCGCGTCGTGAAGAACTTCAGCGATGCGCCTGCGAATTTGTGCCAGGTAGTGATCGGTGGCCGCGATGCCGGCGAAGCCTTGGTGGACGACCCGCGCGTAGCCCTGATCAGCGCCACCGGCAGCACCCGCATGGGCCGCGAAGTGGCACCGAAAGTGGCCGCGCGCTTTGCCCGCAGCATTCTCGAACTGGGCGGTAACAACGCCATGATCCTCGGCCCGAGCGCCGACCTGGACATGGCTGTTCGTGCGATCCTGTTCAGCGCCGTCGGCACCGCCGGTCAGCGCTGCACCACCCTGCGTCGACTGATCGCTCATGAATCGGTGAAAGAAGAAATCGTCACCCGCCTGAAAGCCGCGTACTCGAAAGTACGTATCGGCCATCCGCTGGAAGGCAACCTGGTCGGCCCGCTGATCGACAAGCAAAGCTTCGACAATATGCAGGATTCGCTGGAGCAGGCGTTGAGCGAAGGCGGCAAAGTCTTTGGCGGCAAGCGTCAGCTGGAAGACCAGTTCCCGAACGCTTACTACGTTTCGCCGGCCATCGTCGAAATGCCTGAGCAGAGCGACGTCGTGTGCCACGAAACCTTCGCCCCGATCCTGTACGTGGTCGGCTACACCGACTTCCAGGAAGCGCTGCGCCTGAACAACGCCGTGCCACAAGGCCTGTCCTCGTGCATCTTCACCACCGACGTGCGTGAAGCCGAGCAGTTCATGTCGGCGGTGGGCAGCGACTGCGGCATCGCCAACGTCAACATCGGCCCGAGCGGCGCGGAAATTGGTGGCGCGTTTGGCGGCGAGAAAGAAACCGGTGGCGGTCGCGAGTCCGGCTCCGATGCATGGCGCGGCTACATGCGCCGCCAGACCAACACCGTGAACTATTCGCTGGAGTTGCCGTTGGCGCAGGGCATCACGTTCGATTGATTGTAGGAGCGAGCTTGCTCGCGATGATCGTCAACGATAACGCGGGCTTGCTGTTTAAACGCGTTGCCATGACGTTTTTCGCGAGCAAGCTCGCTCCTACAGTGATTTGTGTGTTGGTTAGGTTTCTGTTGGAGTCTGGCAATGCCGTTACGCGAAGAGTGTCTGTGGGAAAAACTGACGCCACAGAGGCCGGACAATTCGGCCCTCAAGGGTGAGGTCACGGTGGATGTCTGCGTCATCGGCGCCGGGTTTACCGGTTTGTCGGCGGCGGTGCATCTGCTGGAGCAAGGCAAGACCGTTTGTGTGCTGGAGGCCCATCGTGCCGGCCATGGTGGTTCGGGGCGCAACGTCGGGCTGGTCAATGCCGGGATGTGGATTCCCCCGGACGAGATCGAAGCAGGGTTCGGCACTGAGGTCGGCAGCCAGCTCAACCGCATGCTGGGGGCGGCGCCATCCCTGGTGTTCAGCCTTGTGGACAAGTACAACATCGATTGCCAGTTGCGCCGCGAAGGCACGCTGCACATGGCGCACAACGGCCGTGGCGAAGCCGACTTGCGCAGTCGTGAAGAACAATGGAAGCGTCGCGGTGCGCCGGTAGAGCTGCTCACCGGTCAGGCCTGCGAGCAAGCCACCGGCACGAAAAAGATTGCCGCAGCATTGCTCGATCGCCGCGCCGGCACGCTCAACCCGATGGCCTACACCACCGGGCTGGCCAAGGCGGCCATCGGCCTGGGCGGTCAATTGTTCGATCATTCCCCGGTCACCCGGCTCGAACGCCAGGGCCAGCGCTGGTCGGTGCAAACCGCCCAGGGTTCGGTGATGGCCGAGAAAGTGGTGATTGCCTCCAATGCCTACACCGAAGGCGACTGGACGGAACTGCGGCGCAATTTCTTCCCCGGTTATTACTATCAGGTGGCCTCGGTGCCGCTAACCGAAGAAGCCGCCCGGCAAATTCTGCCCGGTGGCCAGGGCTCCTGGGACACTCGACAGGTACTCAGCAGCATCCGCCGGGATAAAGACGGTCGCCTGTTGCTTGGCAGCCTGGGCAATGGCAATCAGAAGCCGACCTGGTTCCTCAAGGCCTGGGCCGACCGCGTGCAGCAGCACTATTTCCCATACCTCAAACCGGTGGAATGGGAGTGCACCTGGACCGGTCGCATCGCCTTCACCCCCGATCATTTGATGCGCCTGTTCGAGCCAGCGCCCGGTTTAGTGGCCGTCACCGGTTACAACGGGCGGGGCGTGACCACGGGTACGGTGGTCGGCAAGGCCTTTGCCGATTACCTGTGTAACGGAAATCCTCAAGCGCTACCGATTCCTTTCGCGCCCATGCAGCCATTGGCCGGCGTGGGGTTGCGCAGCTGTCTGTACGAGGCGGGATTCTCGCTGTATCACGCAGGCCAGTGCCTGCGGATCGTGATCTGAATGTTGATTTTTGCAGGGCGCAAGCGGCGCTTTTTCGATCTGCAGCTAGCCTGTAGTGGTGCGGGTTGTAGCAGTCTCGCACCAGCAGTGTGCACTTCGGTGACGCACGTTGTTACAGGCTGGTTGCACGTCGTTTAAAGCCGCGGTTGCAATGATGGCGCAGGCGGGTTGCGCCTCAAAAAAATAATGGTTTTACCTTCCGCGGTTTAGACGGTTGCACGCCCAATGAAAATGGGTCCGAAACAGTCGAAATAACAAGAAAGCAGCGACTTTTTTAAGAATAAAAAACCGATGGCACGGCCCTTGCTCTGAGCATTCAGTGAAGTCGCAGTGCCAATTAAAAAAAACCATGGAGCACCACCTCATGTCCCAGACGTTTTACAAGAAAGGCTTTCTGGCCCTCGCAGTGGCAACTGCGCTGGGTGTTTCTGCGTTTGCTCAGGCTGACATCAAGATCGGCGTAGCGGGACCAATGACAGGCGCCAACGCGGCATTTGGCGAACAGTACATGAAGGGTGCACAGGCGGCGGCCGATGCGGTCAACGCGTCGGGCGGCGTCAACGGGGAAAAAATCGTACTGGTCAAGGGCGATGACGCCTGCGAACCGAAGCAGGCTGTGACGGTTGCCAAGGACCTGACCAACCAGAAAGTCGCCGGCGTGGTCGGTCACTTCTGCTCTTCGTCGACCATCCCGGCCTCCGAGATCTACGACGAAGCAGGCATCATCGCCATCACGCCTGGCTCCACCAACCCGGCTGTGACCGAGCGCGGCCTGAGCGCCATGTTCCGTATGTGCGGGCGTGACGACCAGCAAGGCATCGTGGCCGGCGACTACATCGTCGACGTGCTCAAAGGCAAGAAAGTGGTCGTGCTGCACGACAAGGACACCTACGGTCAGGGCCTGGCGGATGCCACCAAGGCTCAACTTGAGAAGCGTGGCGTGAAGCCTGTGCTGTATGAAGGCCTGACCCGCGGCGAGAAAGACTTCAGCACCATCGTGACCAAGATCCGCGGCGCTGGCGCTGACGTCGTCTACTTCGGTGGCCTGCACCCGGAAGCCGGTCCTCTGGTGCGTCAACTGCGTGAACAGGGCCTGAAAGACGTCAAGTTCATGTCCGACGACGGCATCGTGACCGACGAACTGGTGACCACCGCTGGTGGTCCGCAATTTGTTGACGGCGTGCTGATGACCTTCGGCGCCGACCCACGCCTGCTGCCAGACAGCAAGACCGTGGTAGACGCCTTCCGCAAGGCCGGTACCGAGCCTGAAGGCTACACCCTGTACGCCTACGCTTCGGTCCAGGCCCTGGCGGCAGCCTTCAACGGCGCCAAGTCCAACAAGGGCGAAGAAGCGGCCGCATGGCTGAAGAAGAACCCGGTCAAGACCGTCATGGGCGAGAAGACCTGGGACAGCAAGGGCGACCTGAAAGTCTCCGACTACGTGGTTTACCAGTGGGACAAGGACGGCAAATACCACCAGCTGGAAAAACAGAAGTAAGGGCTGACTCGATCACCTGAACCCCACTGACCCCTTGTAGGAGCGAGCCTGCTCGCGAAAAACGTCAACGATAACGCGTGCTTGCTGGTTCAGCGCGTTGTCCTCAGGTTCTTCGCGAGCAGGCTCGCTCCTACAGGGGGCGGTGGTGGCCAGCCTGATCGTGGTTGTCATTGCTCCGACGTATATCTGTATTTTCCTTAGAAGAACCGCACAGCCACATGTGCAGGTTCTCATTGCGTGAGATTGCGTTATGGATGGTATTTTCCTGCAGCAACTGGTCAACGGCCTGACCCTCGGGTCGGTCTATGGCCTGATCGCCATCGGCTACACAATGGTCTATGGCATCATCGGCATGATCAACTTCGCCCACGGCGAGGTTTACATGATTTCCGCTTACCTCGCGGCAATCAGTCTGGCTCTGCTGGCTTACTTCGGTATCGAATCCTTCCCGCTGCTGATGCTTGGCACACTGATCTTCACCATCGTCGTCACGGCGGTGTATGGCTGGGTCATCGAGCGTGTCGCCTACAAACCCCTGCGCAACTCCACTCGACTCGCACCGCTGATCAGTGCGATCGGTATCTCCCTGATCCTGCAAAACTACGCACAGATCTCCCAGGGCGCGAAGCAACAAGGCGTTCCGACTTTGCTCACGGGTGCCTGGCGCGTTGATATCGGTAGCGGTTTCGTTCAGTTGACCTACACCAAGGTCTTCATTCTGGTCGCCGCGTTCGTCGGGATGGGCCTGCTGACCTACGTCATCAAGTACACCAAGCTCGGCCGCATGTGCCGTGCAACCCAGCAAGACCGCAAGATGGCTTCGATCCTGGGGATCAACACCGACCGGGTGATTTCCTACGTGTTCATCATCGGTGCAGCGATGGCGGCCCTGGCCGGCGTGCTGATCACCATGAACTACGGCACATTCGACTTCTATGCCGGCTTCATCATCGGGATCAAGGCGTTCACCGCCGCGGTGCTCGGCGGGATTGGCTCACTGCCAGGCGCGATGCTCGGCGGGATCATTCTCGGGATTTCCGAGTCGCTGTTTTCCGGTCTGGTGAACTCGGACTACAAAGACGTTTTCAGCTTCTCGCTGTTGGTCCTCGTTCTGGTCTTTCGGCCTCAAGGCCTGCTCGGCCGTCCTCTTGTGTCGAAGGTGTAAGCGATGTCTTCAACCACTAAAAAAACCATTGATATCAAAAAAAGTCTGGTTGACGCGATTCTTGCCGGCCTCATTGCCCTGATTGTGTTCGGGCCGATTGTCGGCGTCGTTCTCGATGGCTATGGCTTCAACCTTGAAACCACCCGGGTGGCGTGGATCGTGGCGATCGTCATGGCCGGACGTTTTGCCCTGAGCCTGTTCCTGCAGACAGCCAAGGGCCTGAAAATCCTCGAAGGCTTTGAAACGACAGGCTCCGGGGTGCATGTGCTGGCGCCGGACTACAAGTCGCGGCTGCGCTGGATCATCCCGCTGATGATCGTCATCGCCGTGGCACTGCCGTTTTTCTCCAACTCCTACCTGCTGGGCGTGGTCATCCTCGGGCTGATCTACGTACTGCTGGGGCTGGGGCTGAACATCGTGGTCGGCCTGGCCGGCCTGCTCGACCTCGGTTACGTGGCGTTCTACGCCATCGGCGCCTACGGCCTGGCACTCGGCTACCAATACCTCGGGCTGGGCTTCTGGACGGTGTTGCCGCTGGCGGCGATCACCGCCGGCCTGGCCGGTTGCATCCTCGGTTTTCCGGTGCTGCGCCTGCACGGCGACTACCTGGCGATCGTGACCCTGGGCTTCGGTGAAATCATCCGCCTGATCCTCAACAACTGGTTGTCGCTCACTGGCGGCCCGAACGGCATGCCGGCACCGCTGCCGACTTTCTTCGGCCTGGAGTTCGGCAAGCGAGCCAAGGACGGCGGCGTGCCGTTCCATGAGTTCTTCGGCATCGCCTACAACCCAGACGTGAAGTACTACTTCATCTACGCGGTGCTGTTCCTGGTGGTGCTGGCTGTGCTGTACATCAAGCATCGCCTGACCCGCATGCCGGTCGGCCGCGCCTGGGAAGCCCTGCGCGAAGACGAAATCGCCTGCCGCTCCATGGGCCTGAACCACGTACTGGTCAAGCTCTCGGCATTCACCATCGGTGCCTCGACGGCCGGTCTGGCCGGGGTGTTCTTCGCCACTTACCAGGGCTTCGTCAACCCGACCTCGTTCACCTTCTTCGAATCGGCGTTGATCCTCGCCATCGTGGTACTGGGCGGCATGGGTTCGACCATCGGCGTGGTGATTGCAGCCTTCGTGCTGACCGTCGCCCCGGAACTGCTGCGTGGCTTCGCCGAGTATCGCGTGCTGCTGTTCGGCATCCTGATGGTGTTGATGATGATCTGGCGACCGCGCGGCCTGATTCGGATCAGCCGTACCGGTGTGACGCCGCGTAAAGGAGTAGCGCCATGAGCGAAGTCGTACTCTCCGTAGAGAAGCTGATGATGCACTTCGGCGGCATCAAGGCATTGAATGATGTGAGCCTGAAGGTCAAGCGCAACTCGATCTTCGCCCTGATCGGCCCCAACGGCGCCGGCAAGACCACGGTGTTCAACTGCCTGACCGGGTTCTACAAGGCCTCCGGCGGCAAGATCGAGCTGAACGTGCGCGGGCAAAAGACCAACGTCATCCAGTTGCTGGGCGAATCGTTCAAGCCGACCGATTTCGTTTCGCCAAAAAGCTTCATCACCCGGCTGCGCTACAAGATGTTCGGCGGCACCCACCTGGTAAACCGTGCCGGCCTGGCGCGGACGTTCCAGAACATTCGCCTGTTCAAGGAAATGTCGGTGCTGGAAAACCTGCTGGTCGCCCAGCACATGTGGGTCAACCGCAACATGCTGGCCGGCATCCTCAACACCAAGGGCTATCGCAAGGCTGAAAGCGATGCGCTGGACCATGCCTTCTACTGGCTGGAAGTGGTGGACCTGGTGGACTGCGCCAACCGCCTGGCCGGTGAACTGTCCTACGGCCAGCAGCGCCGCCTGGAAATCGCCCGCGCCATGTGCACCCGTCCGCAGATCATCTGCCTCGACGAACCGGCTGCCGGCCTCAACCCTCAGGAAACCGAAGCGCTGAGCGCGATGATCCGGCTGCTGCGCGATGAGCACGATCTGACCGTGGTGCTGATCGAACACGACATGGGCATGGTAATGAGCATTTCCGACCACATCGTGGTGCTGGACCACGGCATCGTCATCGCCGAGGGTGGTCCCGACGACATCCGCAACGACCCGAAAGTGATTGCCGCGTACCTGGGCGCCGACGAAGAGGAGGTGGTATGAGCAAACCCATCCTCGAACTCAAGGACCTGGACGTGTTCTACGGCCCGATCCAGGCCCTCAAAGGCGTCTCGCTGCACATCAACGAAGGGGAGACAGTGAGCCTCATCGGCTCCAACGGCGCCGGCAAATCGACCCTGCTGATGTCGATCTTCGGCCAGCCACGGGCCGCCGACGGGCAGATCCTTTATCAGGGCGTGGACATTACCCACAAGTCTTCCCACTACATCGCCTCCAACGGCATCGCGCAGTCGCCGGAAGGGCGGCGGGTGTTCCCTGACATGACAGTCGAGGAAAACCTGCTGATGGGCACCATCCCTATCGGTGACAAGTACGCCAAGGAAGACATGCAACGCATGTTCGAGCTGTTCCCGCGGCTTGAAGAGCGGCGTACCCAGCGGGCGATGACCATGTCCGGTGGCGAGCAGCAGATGCTGGCCATCGCCCGCGCCCTGATGAGCCGGCCCAAGTTGTTGCTGCTCGATGAGCCGAGCCTGGGCCTGGCGCCGATCGTGGTGAAACAGATCTTCGCGACCCTGCGAGAACTGGCCAAGACCGGCATGACCATCTTCCTGGTGGAACAGAACGCCAACCACGCCCTGCGGTTGTCGGACCGGGCGTACGTGATGGTCAACGGCGAAATCCGCATGACCGGTACCGGCAAGGAGCTGCTGGTCAACGAGGATGTGCGTAACGCTTATCTCGGCGGGCACTGATTCTCAACGTTCAAAAAAACGCCCTGACGCTCTCAACGTCAGGGCGTTTTTTTATGTGCGCTGTAGGCGCTGCCGCAGGCTGCGATCTTTTGACTTTGTTCCATGCTTCAGAATCAAAAGATCGCAGCCTGCGGCAGCTCCTACAAGAGCGGCGGTGTGAGGTAAAGGAAATTGTGGAAAACAATATTCAAGAGCTCCCGAAGCGCGACATAAAGCCGCTGCAAATAGTTGTTTTGTCACGGTTTTGACTTGTCCCCGTTTGCTGTGGAGCCGGCTGTGAATAACGTGGGAGTAGCTGGCTGCAGGCCTTTTAAACCGTGGCCTGCAGAGGTATGTTCAGTTTTTGATCAAGTGTTTTTGCGCAACTTGGAGAGCGCTTTGTCAACCTTTTTGTTCGAGATGAAAGTGGGTGGAATCAGCGTGGACAAGCCTGTGGATAAGTCTGTGATTAAACTCTGGAAAGACCCGGCTGAAGGCCGTGGTTACTGGCTTGGCGCCATCGCTGGTTTGACCCGTCAGTCATGAAAATCCCCAGGGGCTACACGGCAGGCTATTGAGGGTCAAGCAAAAAAGTTTCAAGAAACCGCGCAAAGCCTTGTGGACAGCGGCTTGCAGCTTTTCCACTTGCCCCCAAAGACTGTGGACCGGCCTGTGGATAACGTGCGCGCACATGGCTGCAAGCCAGGCTGGCCAAGGGATTGCGAGGGTTGATCGTTTTTTGTACAGAAAGTGCGGTTGCCGCTATGGGCAAGGCCGGGCATTCTGCCTGCTGATTTACCATTCCAATGGCTGGCGATCAGCCGAAGCAAGGAGAACACGATGTCCAACACCCTGTTTATTACCGGCGCGACCTCCGGTTTTGGTGAAGCCTGTGCCCGTCGTTTTGCCGACGCAGGCTGGAAATTGGTGCTGACAGGCCGTCGTGAAGAGCGCCTCAATGCGCTGTGCGCCGAGCTGTCGAAGCAGACCGAAGTCCATGGCCTGGTGCTCGATGTGCGTGATCGCAAGGCTATGGAGGAGGCGATTGCCAATCTGCCGCCGTCCTTTGCCAAGCTGCGTGGGTTGATCAACAACGCCGGGCTGGCCCTAGGCGTCGATCCGGCACCCAAGTGCGACCTGGATGATTGGGACACCATGGTCGATACCAACGTCAAAGGCCTGATGTACAGCACCCGTCTGCTGTTGCCGCGCCTGATCGCCCACGGTCGTGGCGCCGGTATCGTCAACCTGGGGTCCATCGCCGGCAACTACCCGTACCCGGGCAGCCACGTGTATGGCGCGACCAAGGCGTTCGTCAAACAGTTCTCGCTGAACCTGCGCTGCGACCTGCAGGGCACAGGCGTACGGGTCAGCAACATCGAGCCGGGCCTGTGCGAGAGCGAGTTCTCGCTGGTGCGTTTTGCCGGTGACCAGGAGCGCTACAACGCCACCTACGCCGGCGCCGAGCCGATCCAGCCGCAAGACATCGCCGAGACCATTTTCTGGGTACTCAATGCGCCTGCGCACATCAACATCAACAGCCTGGAGCTGATGCCGGTGAGCCAGACCTGGGCTGGGTTTGCTATTGATCGCAGTGGTGGCAAGGCTTAATACCGAGTCATCGTTCTTCGCGAGCAAGCCCGCTCCCACAGGTTTCATGTGATCCCTGTGGGAGCGGGCTTGCTCGCGAAGGGGCCGGAACAGACAAATCAGGACATCAGCTAGACTCCTCACCCAACAACCCCGCCACACCCGGCGGGCTAGAGTTCCAGAGGAGATCCAGTGAGTAATCGAGGCGAGCAGTCGCTGCTCAAACAATCGACCTTCCTGATGCTCGCCGTGACATTCGCCGGGATCATCACCGGTTTTGTGTCGGGCGCCCAATCCATCCTGTTCGATGGCTTCTTTTCGTTGATCGCGGCCTTCATCAAGGTCCTGATGCTGATCACCGCCAGGCTGATCGCCAAGGAAAGCAACCAGCGCTTCCAGTTCGGTTCCTGGCATCTGGAACCCATGGTGCTGGTGATCGAGGGCTGCTTCATTTTCCTGGTCGCCATTTACGCCTTTCTCAACGGCGTGTTCGGCATCATCAGCGGAGGCCGCGAGGTCGAATTGGGGCTGGTGATCTTCTACGCGGCGTTCTTCACTGTCGTTGAGCTCATTTACTTTTTCTACGTCCGCCATCGCAACCGCACGCTCAACTCATCTTTGATCCAGTTCGACAACATCAGTTGGCTGGTGGACGCGATGCTGTCGGCGGGCCTGCTGGTGAGTTTCCTCATCGCGCTGCTGCTCAAGACGCAGGGTTACGACAAGTGGGCGGTGTACGTCGACCCGATGATCCTGATTCTGCTGGCCTTGGGCATGCTCCCCCCGGCGCTGAAAATCCTCGGACCGGCCTTGCGCGATGTGTTGGGGATCGTCCCGGATCAACTGGACGACAAGGTGCGTCAGGTGATGGAGGTGGCGAAGGTCGAGCATGGTTTCGACGACTACATTTCCTATGTGCAGAAGCACGGCAGGGCGTGTTTTATCGAGATCCACATCGTATTGCCGAAGGATTACTGGCTGGACGGCGTGGGGCAGCTGGACAGCTTGCGCGAGGACATTTCCGCGAAGCTTGGCGAGCCGGATGCCGCACGATGGCTGACCATCAGCTTTACCGGGGATCGCAAGTGGATTGAGTGATTGCACTCCACATGGTCAAGCCAGATATTCAGCCAGCCCGCGATAACAGGTCGCCAGGTGATAAGGCGTGGTCGACGGCATGTCGCGGCGGCTGACTTCACCGTGCTCATCACGACACTCAAACCAGCCTCCTGCATGCAGCGAACGCTGCTGCAACGCCTGCAATTGACGCATTACATCCGCTTCGCTGTCCGGACGCAGCGTCAGGGCGCGCAGGTATTCGGCCTGGGCCCAGATGCGCTGCGTGGCGTCCCGGACGCCGCTACCTGGCTCGAGGTCGAGCATGGCCCGCACCGCACCGGTCTGTTGATCGACGCCCAACTGCTCGGTAAAGGCGAAGGCCCTTTCCAGATCGGCATGCAGGGTTGAAGTGCGCAGCAGCGCCGAGGACTCCAGCAGGAAATACCATTCGAACTGATGCCCCGGTTCAAACCAGTTATCCACAGACCCCAGCGGCTTTTCCATCAACACGCCGTGCTGCGGATCGATGAAGCGCGCGTGCATGGCTGTGCATAACTCGATGAGTGCGTGTTGCACGTCGAGATCTTCACGCACCGACAGGGTGGCGAGGAATGCTTCGGCCAGGTGCATCAGCGGGTTTTGCAAGGGGCCGCTGCCCAGCGATGCCCAGTCGAGGTCGAGCGTGGCTTCATACAGACCGTCGTCCGTGGCGAAACGCTGCGCGATCACTTCCAGCGAGGCGTTGAGTACCGACTCGACCAATGGCTCGCGGACCTTGTCCCAGTAATGGGCGCAGGCGAACAGGATGAACGCGTGGGTGTAGAGGTCCTTGCGCTGATCCAGCGGCGCCCCTTGTGCATCGACGCTGTAGAACCAGCCACCGTGCTCGGCATCGTGGAAGTGCCGCTGCAACGAGCGGAACAACGCGGCGGCGCGCTCTTCGGCGCCCGGCACCTGACCGATCAGGCTGGCAAACAGATACAGCTGCCGCGCACAGGCCATGGCCCGGTAGCGTTGCGGTGGCAGCGGCTGGTGTTCGGCATCCAGCGCCTCGTAGGGCAACGCCATGTCGGCATTCCAGCCCGGACCTTGCCAGAGCGGCACGATGACGTTCAGGAAATGCTGTTGCACCGAGGCGAACAGGGCGGTCAATTCAGGCTGGGAGGCGGAGCGGGGAACAGGTGGCATTGGCTGGCGTCGTCACGGCAGGGGCGATTGCGCGACATGTTAGCAGAGAGGCTGACTTGAGAGAGGCTGTGTCTGTCAGGCCGCCTTCGCGGGCAAGCCCGCTCCCACAGTAGTTTGCTGTGTGACTTAGATAGCATTCACACCAGGAACCCTGTGGGAGCGGGCTTGCCCGCGAAGAGGCCAGTTCAGGCACTAGAGAATCAACCCGCCAGCAACCACACCCCGGTCGCCGCCGAAGCCGCGCCCGCCAGTCGAACCAGTGGTGCTGCCGCCAGCGGCAAGGTCCGCACCAGCGCATAACCTACCGCATGCAGCACCGCCGTCGCGGCGACAAAGCCTGCGGCATAGGTCCATGGACTCGACATGTCCGGCAGTTCCAGCCCATGCGCCACACCATGAAACAGCGCAAACAACGCTGTCGCACCTACCGCCATCACCAACGGTGGACGCACAGCCAGCGCCACCGCCAACCCCAAGGCCAATAGGGAAGCGGCAATCCCGCTCTCCAGTGCGGGCAGGTTCATTCCTTCAAAGCCCAGCATCCCGCCAATCAGCAGGGTCCCGACGAAGGTGCATGGCAGCGCCCAGCGCGCAGCACCTTGCTGCTGTGCGGCCCACAGGCCGACCGCGAGCATCGCCAGCAGGTGATCGAGACCGCCAAGGGGATGGCTGATACCGGCGATCAAGCCATTGTCGCCGTGCCCCGGATGGGCGAGGGCAAGGGCTGGCGTCAGCAGCAGGGCCAGGGCGCCCAGAATGCGTTTCAGTGTCATGGATAAGCTTCCTTGTTGAAGGGGTGATCAGGCCGCGGTCAGCAAGCCCTGGCGTTCGATGAAGGCGATAATCTGTTCCAGACCCTGGCCGGTTTTCTGGTTGCTGAAGACAAATGGCTTGCCGTTGCGCATGCGCTGGGTGTCGCTGTTCATCATCTCCAGCGAGGCACCGACGAGCGGCGCCAGGTCGATCTTGTTGATCACCAGCAGGTCGGATTTGCAGATCCCCGGTCCACCCTTGCGCGGCAGCTTGTCGCCAGCGGAGACGTCGATCACGTAGATCGTCAGGTCGGACAGTTCCGGGCTGAAGGTCGCGGAGAGGTTGTCGCCTCCGGACTCCACGAGAATCAGGTCCAACCCCGGAAAACGGCGATTGAGTTGATCCACGGCTTCAAGGTTGATCGAGGCGTCTTCGCGGATGGCCGTGTGCGGGCAGCCGCCGGTTTCCACGCCGATGATGCGTTCCGGTGCCAGGGCTTCGTTGCGCACCAGGAAGTCGGCGTCTTCGCGGGTATAGATGTCGTTGGTCACCACGGCCAGGTTATAGCGCTCGCGCAGGGCCAGGCACAGGGCCAGGGTCAGGGCGGTTTTGCCGGAACCGACCGGGCCGCCGATGCCCACGCGCAGGGGTTGTGTGTTCATGTGATTCTCCAAAATAACAGGCCCTAGGAACGGAACAGACGGCTGTACTGGCGCTCATGGGCCATACACGCCAGGGACAGGCCGAAAGCGGCGCTGCCGTAGTGATCGGGATCGATTCGGGTGGCGTTCTGTTGAGCCTGTTGAAGTAGCGGCAACAGTTCGCTGGTCAGGCGTTGGGCGGCTTGCTGACCCAGTGGCAAGGTCTTCATCAGCACCGCCAACTGGTTTTCCAGCCAGCTCCATAGCCACGCAGCCAATGCGTCCTGCGGGCTGATCTGCCAGGCGCGTGCGGCCAAGGCCCATCCCAGGGCCAGATGGGGCTCGCTGCGTTGTTCGAGGAAGGTGCGTGCGGCTGAGTCGAGTTCCGGCAAGCCGTTGAGCAATTGCTGCAACGAGTAACCCATCTGCCGGCTTTCCTGATGCAGCTCGCGGGTTTCGCGACTGGCGCGATGTTCCTCGCAGCGTTGCAGCAATTGGCTCCAGTTGTCCTCGTTGGCGGCCACGCAATGAGCAAGCAACAAGGGTGCTTCGAAACGTGCCAGATTCAACAGCAACTGATCGCTGATCCAGCGTCGCGCACTGTCGGGGTCGTTTACCCGGCCGTTATCCACAGCCATTTCCAGCCCTTGGGAGTAGCTGTAGCCGCCAATCGGCAATTGCGGGCTGGCCAGGCGCAGCAGCGCCCAGGCCGGGCTCATGGGCGTACGCCGAACTGGTGCAGTTTCGGCGCGTAGTTGAAGTCTTCATCACCGTGGCGCGAATGATGATGGCCACCGCCGTAGGCGCCATGTTCCGGCTGGAACGGCGCTTCGATGTTCGAGGCCATGGCACCGAGTTGTTCGAGCATGGCCTTGAGCACGTAGTCGTCGAGCAGTCGCAACCAGCCGTCGCCGACTTGCAGGGCGACATGGCGGTTGCCCAGGTGATAGGCCGCGCGAGTCAGTTCGAAGGCATTGGCGCAGGTGACGTGCAGCAGTTGCTCGGGGCGGGCGCAGACACGCACGATCCGCCCGTCTTCGGCTTGCAGGCATTCGCCGTCATGCAGGGGCGGTTGGCCACGCTCCAAAAACAACCCGACGTCTTCGCCCTCGGCACTGAAACAGCGCAAACGGCTTTTGCTGCGGGCTTCGAACGTCAGGTGCAGTTCAGCGGCCCAAACGGGTCGGGGGTCGATTCTGCGATGAATCACCAGCATCGGAAGGCTTCCAGCAATGGACGATGCTCAGGCTAGAGCAAGGGGCTTGCCAATCGACAGGATGCGTAGGAAATGGCTGACGGAGGCGTAGGAGGGGTATCGATTGAGTGGGCTTTTTGGTTGAAGTTGGTGCGTTGTTTTTGAGTTACGCACCAAGTTGAAGCGATGCAAGTTCATTGTGGGAGCGGGCTTGCTCGCGAAGGCGGTGTACCTGTCACATCAATGTTGAATGTGCCGGCGCTTTCGCGAGCAAGCCCGCTCCCACAGGGATATGGGCTTCCTCAAGAGGTTACTCGGTGCTGCCGAGCCCTTGCCAATGCTTGAGGCCGATAAAGATGAAGCGCAGTTGCTGGGTGATCTTGGCCTGGGGCGTCAGGTGCTCAGGCAAGGCCTCGGCGGGCGGATCGATGATGTCCGGCAGGGTGGCGAACACGCTTTTGACGATCAGGTCCGCCATGACGCTCAGGTCGGCGATGTCCAGGTGCTGCAGTTTCGGCATCAGTGACAAATCCGCCGCCAGGTCCGAACTGATGCCTTCACGCAGACGGCCAATGGCCTGGCGCACCGGCAGCGAACCGCCGTATTGCTCGCGGGCGAGAAACAGGAACTGCGAGCGGTTGGCGCTGACCACGTCGAGAAAGATCCGCACCGAGGCATCGATGATGCCGCCCATCACGAATTCGTTGTGCCGTACCAGGCGAATGGTTTCGCGGAAGGTCTGGCCGACTTCGCTGACCAGCACCAGGCCCAGTTCATCCATGTCGGCGAAATGGCGGTAGAAACCGGTCGGTACGATGCCGGCGGTTTTCGCGACTTCACGCAGGCTCAGGCTGCCGAATCCTCGGCCGCCGTCCATCAGGCGCCGGGCAGCGTCCATCAGGGCATTACGGGTCTGTTGTTTCTGTTCGGCGCGGGGCAGCATCGCAAGGGCGTTTTCTGGACAGGGACGCGGCGCACTCTAGCAAATCGGCTTTGCCGGCGTCGAACGACTGTGAGGGATCAAGCGGGGAAGTGCGGCAGTTATCAAGCGGGGGTGCTGAAAAGTCAAAAGCCCAATCCGGGGATTGGGCTTTTTTTCTGGGCGGCCATGGGGCTTAGCTCAGAGTGCTGTTGCGTTCGATCACACGGTCACCACCGCCTTCAGCGAGGGTTTGACCTTGTGGAGTGCGATCCGAACCGTCGGCAGCGAGGGTTTGACCTTGTGGGGTGCGGTCCGAACCGTCAGCGGCGAGGGTCTGGCCTTGTGGGGTGCGATCCGAGCCGTCAGCAGCAAGGGTTTGACCTTGTGGGGTGCGGTCCGAACCGTCAGCGGCGAGGGTCTGGCCTTGTGGGGTGCGATCCGAACCGTCAGCGGCGAGGGTCTGGCCTTGTGGAGTACGGTCAGAGCCATCTTGAGTGATCAGGCCTTTTTCTTTCAGGCGATCATTACCGCCTTCGGCAAGGGTTTGACCCTGAGGAGTACGGTCGGAGCCATCGGCGGCGACGGTCTGGCTGAACACCGAGTGGTCTTGTTTCACTTGTGGGGTGGCCTGGTCAGCTGCTGGCAGGGCAAAAGCAGTGCTGGCCAGCATCGAGAGTGAAAGGCTAAGCAGTAATTGGCGTTTCATGATTGTTGTGCTCCTCGGGGGTGCGAAAAAGTGGGTACGAGGGCAATGCTACTCTCGATAAATCGATATAAAAGTTCATAAACGCAATGGTAATAATCAACGGAATTGATTGTTTGCTGGGGAGGCTCTAGGACGGGCGTTTCCGGCGAGTTGTCTTGCACCGGTTTGGGTATTTTCGACCCATATCTGAAGTGTAAAAGTGCGGGGTCGGTAACGCTGTTCGACTGATGGGTCAGTATTGGACTGGCTGAATTCGGTGAAATCGGCCTATCGATTAAACCTGCCGGGTTTTTATCAGTCGTAGACTTCATGGCGAGCCGCTTCCGGCTCACCGTTTCACCTGTGCGTCGCAGTCGGGGCGCTCAGTCGTATCAGGAGCTCTGTGCAATGACGCGCACCCAAAAGACGTTTGTCTGGACCCTATCCACTTTCCTTACCCTGTTGGCGTTGCTGGTGCTGATCATCGTGTTCTTCGACTGGAACCGGATCAAACCGCCGCTCAATGCCAAGGTTTCCGAAGAACTGCACCGCGCTTTTGCCATCAACGGCAATCTGTCGGTGGTCTGGCAGACCGAGCCCGATGAAAGCGGCTGGCGCGCCTGGGTGCCGTGGCCCCATGTTGTGGCCGAGGACCTCAGCCTGGGTAACCCGGACTGGTCGAAGCAACTGCAGATGGCCACTCTCAAGCGTGTCGAGTTGCGCATCTCACCACTGGCTTTGCTGGCACAGCGGGTGGTGATCCCGCGTATCGACCTCGCCGAGCCGAATGCGCAGCTGCAACGCCTGGCCGACGGGCGCGCCAACTGGACGTTCAAGTTCGACCCCAAAGACCCGAACGCCGAGCCTTCCAGTTGGGTGCTGGATATCGGTGCGATCGGCTTCGACAAGGGCCACGTCACCCTCGACGACCAGAGCCTGAAGACGCAGCTCGACGTGCTGATCGATCCGTTGGGCAAGCCGATTCCGTTCAGCGATATCGTCGGCGACAAAGCGGCGAAAGCCGCGCAGGAAAAGGGCTCGTCCCCCCAGGATTATGCGTTCGCTCTCAAGGTCAACGGCCAGTACCACGGTCAGAAACTCGCGGGCCAGGGCAAGATTGGCGGGCTGTTGGCGTTGCAGGATGCGGCGCGCCCGTTTCCGCTGCAGGCACAGGTGAAGATTGCCGATTCCAGCGTCGAACTGGCAGGCACCCTGACCGATCCGCTGAATCTCGGCGCCCTGGACCTGCGCCTGAAACTGGCCGGCACCAGCCTGGGCAACCTCTACCCGCTGACCGGCGTGATCCTGCCGGACACGCCACCCTATGCCACCGACGGCCACCTGATCGCCAAGTTGCACGAGCCGGGTGGCGCGGTGTTCCGCTATGAAGAATTCAACGGCAAGATCGGCGAGAGTGACATCCACGGCAGTCTGACTTACGTCGCCAGCCAGCCACGGCCAAAACTCAGCGGCGCGCTGTTGTCCAATCAATTGCTGTTCGCTGACCTAGCGCCGCTGATCGGCGCCGATTCCAACGCCAAACAGAAGGCCCGTGGCGGTGACAGCAAACAACCGGCGGACAAGGTGCTGCCGGTCGAAGAGTTCAAGACCGACCGCTGGCGCGATATGGACGCCGATGTCGAGTTCACCGGCAAGCGCATCGTGCACAGCGAAAAATTGCCATTCAACGACCTCTATACCCATCTGGTGCTCACCGATGGCGTGCTCAGCCTCGAACCGCTGCGCTTCGGCGTGGCCGGCGGCAAGCTGGACGCGCAGATTCGCCTGAACGGCCACACCGATCCCCTGGAAGGCCACGCCAGGCTCACGGCGCGGGGGTTCAAGCTCAAACAGTTGTTCCCCGGCTTTGAACCGATGAAGACCAGTTTTGGCGAACTCAATGGCGATGCTGATATCAGCGGGCGCGGTAATTCGGTGGCCAGGCTGCTGGGCAGCGCCAATGGCGATCTGAAGATGCTGATCAACGATGGGGCCATCAGTCGCGAACTGATGGAGCTGGCGGGCCTGAACGTCGGCAACTATGTGGTTGGCAAGATCTTTGGCGACAAGGAAGTGAGGATCAACTGCGCGGCCGCCGACTTCGGTATCCAGTCCGGACTGGCAACCACCCGGTTGTTCGTGTTCGACACCGAGAACGCCATCGTCTACATCGACGGCACCGCTAACATGGCGACGGAACAACTGGACCTGACCATCACCCCGGAATCCAAGGGCTGGCGCCTGATTTCATTGCGTTCGCCGCTGTATGTGCGCGGCAAGTTCATCAAACCCGATGCCGGGGTCAAGGCCGTGCCGTTGATGCTGCGTGGCGCGGGAATGGTGGCGCTGGGCGTGATCGCCGCACCGGCGGCAGGATTGCTGGCGCTGGTGGCACCGAGTGGCGGTGAGCCGAATCAATGCGCACCGTTGCTGGAGCAGATGAAGTCGGGCAAGGCGCCTGTCACCGTCAAGCCAGGCAAATGATTGGGCGTCTTTAGGGGCCCCTTCGCGAGCAGGCTCGCTTGTATGGTAGGACTTGAAGGGAGGAGGAGGGACAAGGCTCGATTCTGACTGTTGACGCAGTACAGACCGTGGGAGATATCGCCCCTCCTCCTTTCACCCAAGCGCCGATAAAGAATGCATCTGGCTAGACCGACGATAGGAACAAGCCTGCGCCTCTGGGTGAGCCCTTCAAGTGCTCAAACCTTATCCCGGAGGAAATCCTGTGGCAATGCCGGTCTCTCTATCAAAACCGATCGTGGGTGTGGATGTCGCCAAGAATGAACTGGTGATTTATCAGTCTGATGGTGATTTTCTTGAAGAGATTGCCAACACCAAAACATCCATCAAGCAGTGGCTGAAGGCGTTGTCGGGGACGGTGGCTATTGCCATTGAGGCGACCAACATCTACCACCTGGACTTCGCTGATCTGGCCTATGAGGCCGGTTGCACGATTTACATGGTGGGAGGCTATGAACTCAAACATTATCGCGAAGGCGTGAAAATCCGCGCCAAAACCGACGCGCTGGATGCCAAGCTACTGGCTCGTTACCTGAAGAACGAAGCCGAGGAGTTGCGTCCTTGGACCCCGCCCTCACCGCTGTACCGCCAGCTCCTGAGCCTTTTCCGCCGTCGCGCAGCCTTGGTCCAGGCCAGGGTCGGCCTGGTGCAGAGCTGGTCGAATGAGCCGCTGCTCAAGGCGGCTTTTGCCGAGCAAGTGAAGTCCATGCAGCAGCTTGAGACGCTGATCGAAAAGACGATCAACGATCAGCTCAAAGAAGCCGGTTTGCTCGGTCAATTGAAGCGCTGCCTGAAAGTTGAGGGTATTGGTTTTTTGACTGGGGCCCGCTTGATAACCGCATTTCAGCGAGGGGATTTTAGAAACGCGGATGCATTTATCGCCTTCCTGGGCATGGATTTACGGGTGGCGAAATCAGGACAGAAAGACGCTCGCCGCAGTTTGACCAAGCGCGGTGACCCCGAGGCCCGCCGACTTCTGCACAATGCAGCGATGTCGGCTAGCCGTACGAAAGCCTGGAAAGGGTATTACGAAGAACAAAGAACTCGGGGGTTCAGCACCACTCAGGCGTTGGTGATGCTGGCTCGCAAGCTTGCTCGGGTGGTATTCGCCTTGCTGAAAGGGCAAAGCGAATATCAACCAAAAAGCCAGTTGAGGGCTTTCCCTCAACCATAGAATCTCCCACAATGATCTGAGTATGCAGAACCAATGTGGGAGTGAGCTTGCTCGCGATGGCGGCCTGACAGGCGCAACCATTCTCACGCCAGAGCATGTCCCGACGCCAAGGCCTCTTCACGCAGCCACGCAAAAAACGCCCGAACCGGTGGATGGCGTTCGCGTCCCGGCACGCACAGTGCGCTGTAGCCGGCGCCATCGACCTGGATGTCTCCCCGGTACGGCAACAACAGACCACTGGCCACGCTTTCCGACACCAGAATATTGCTGGCCAGTACCAGGCCCTGCCCGGCAATCGCCGCTTGCAGGGCGTAATGCTCTTCGTCGTATTCGCGCACCGCTGGCCGACCGCTCAGCCAGGTTTCGCCCGATTGCGCGCACCAGGCCTCCCAGCCGTGGGCATAGAGTTTCGAGTTGTGCCAGCGCACGCTGATCAGCGTCGGGGCCCGGTTCAACGCCAGCGCCACTTGTTCGGGCGAACCGTAGACACCGAAGGACTCATCGAACAGGCACTGGCCATACAGGTTGGGGTAGTCGTCGAGGCTGTAGCGCAGCACCAGATCGACACTGGCGTCCTGATGCAAATCGATGACTTCGCAGTGGGTGTCGAGGCGCACGTTGATGTTCGGGTGCCGGGCGTAGAAGCGTCCCAACCGAGGTACCAGCCACAGTGCGGCGAAGGCTGCGGTGGTGGAGACCGTCAGGTTGGCGCCGCTGCGTTGCGGGCGCAGGGTATCGACACTTTGCGCCACTTCGAGGAAAGCCCCGTGCAGGCTCTGGAACAGCCGTTCGCCGCATTCGGTCAGGCGCACCTGGCGTGGCAGGCGTTCGAACAGCGGCACGCCGAGCCAGCTCTCCAGGGAACGGATCTGATGGGACACCGCCGTCGGGGTGACGGACAGTTCTTCGGCGGCGGCCTTGAAACTCAACAGGCGTGAGGCGGATTCGAAGGCGCGCAGGGCGGTCAAGGGCAGCGAGGCGAACATCGGAAGCTCCACAGGTGAAATAGATTCACCTTGGCTGATTTTTACTCATTTGAAGGGGCGCAGCTACGAGCTTCAAGCTGCAAGCCACAAGCCGTTTGAGTTTAGCCCTGAGGAGAGACAGATGAGTAAAATTCTTGCCGTTCATGCCAGCCCCCGTGGCGATCGTTCGCACTCCCGGCGTTTGGCCGAAGTGTTTCTGTCGACCTGGCAGGCCCGTCATCCACACTCGTCACTGACCCGGCGCGAAGTCGGTCGGGCGCTGATCCCTCCGGTCAACGAGGCATTCGTGGCCGCCGCGTTTTACCCCGAGCCCGACGCACGGCCACTGTCGATGCAGGCCGACTTGGCGTTCAGCGACGAATTGGTCGGCGAACTGCTTGGCCATGATGTGCTGGTGATTTCCACACCGATGCACAACTTCAGCGTACCCAGCGGCTTGAAGGCCTGGATCGATCAGATCGTGCGGGTGGGTCTGACCTTCGATCACACCCTGGACAATGGCGTGGCCCAGTACCAACCGTTGGTGCAAGGCAAAAAAGCCCTGATCATCACCAGCCGTGGCGGCTTCGGTTTTGGTCCGGGCGGCGAGCTGGAAGCCATGAACCATGCCGATACACTATTGCGTACGGTGCTCGGCTTCATCGGCATCAGCGATGTCACGGTGGTCGCTGCCGAGGGCGAGGAGTCCGCCGAGCGCAGCTTTGAGATCTCTGCCGCCGAGGCTGAGCAGCGCTTGCTGGCGCTGGCCGGGGAGTTCTAGATGGCTTGGGTGTTTCTGCTGGTCGCCGCCGGGTTCGAAGTCATCTTCGCCATGGGCATGAAGTACGCCGAGGGCTTCACCCGGCTCTGGCCTTCGCTGATCACGGTGGTGGCCGCTGTGGGTGGGATCTACTTCCTGACCCTGGCCATGCGCGAGTTACCCGTGAGCATCGCGTACCCGATCTGGACCGCCATCGGTTCGCTGGGCACGGTGTTTCTCGGGGTCGCGCTGCTGGGGGAAAGCCTGAGCGTGATCAAGCTGGTCTCGGTCGGGCTGATCGTGGCGGGCGTGGCGGGGTTGAAGTAGGGCGGATGACATAGACTTGTCGTCGAGTTGTCATCTTCGCAGGCGTAGCTTGGCGGATGTCTTGCATTGCGCTTGCGTCACCACCCGACCACAAGGATGTCCACCCATGTCGCAAGGTTCTACCCCGCGCTACCCGCTGGTGCTGGTCCCGGGAATGCTCGGGTTCATCCGCCTGGTGCTTTATCCGTACTGGTACGGGATCGTCGAGGCGCTGCGCCGTGGTGGGGCCGTGGTGTTCGCCGTGCAGGTCTCGCCGCTTAATTCGAACGAAGTACGCGGCGAGCAATTGCTGGCGCGCATCGACGAAATCCTGCGGGAAACCGGGGCCGACAAGGTCAACCTGATCGGTCATAGCCAGGGCTCGCTGACCGCCCGTTACGCCGCGGCCAAACGCCCGGACCTGGTGGCATCGGTGACCTCGGTGGCGGGGCCGAACCATGGTTCGGAGCTTGCCGATTATCTGCACAAGCATTACCCCCATGACAGCGTCCGTGGTCACCTGCTGTGTTTTTTGCTGCGGATGGTCAGCGCGCTGATGGGGTTGCTGGATACCGGTTACCGCGGGCCGAAGCTGCCGGTGGATATCCATGCGTCCCATCTCTCCCTCACCAGCGCTGGCGTCGCGCTGTTCAACCAGCGTTATCCACAGGGCTTGCCTGAAACCTGGGGCGGTCACGGGCCGGAAGAGGTCAATGGCGTGCGCTATTACTCCTGGTCCGGCACGTTGCAGCCGGGCATCACCGATCGCGGGCGCAATCTGCTGGACGGTACCAACCGCAGTTGCCGGTTATTCGCCAAAACCTTCGTCCGTGAAGCCGGGCATTGCGACGGCATGGTCGGGCGCTACAGCTCGCACCTGGGCACGGTGATTGGCGATGAGTATCCGCTGGATCACTTCGATATCGTCAACCAGTCGCTGGGGCTGGTGGGCAAGGGGGCCACGCCGGTGCGGTTGTTTGTCGAGCATGCGGCGCGACTGCAGGCGGCGGGTTTATAAGATCAAAAGATCGCAGCCTGCGGCAGCTCCTACAGGGGAACGCATTCCAACTGTAGGAGCTGCCGAAGGCTGCGATCTTTTCAATCAGGCAACACCGACCTTACGCCCCAACACTGTCGTCCAGCGCTCGGAAACAATCACCCCACCCAGGGTCAACACCCCGCCCACCAGGTGGTACATCGCCAGTTGTTCATGCAGCACCACCGCTCCAATCAAGGCGGTAATCAACGGCAGCAAATTGAAGAACTGCGTGGTCCGGCTCGGCCCCAAACGTACCACCGCCTGCATCCACGCCAACGGCGCGACCATCGAAGCCAGCAGGCAGGCGTACAGCACCAGCGGAATGTTCTGCAGGGTCGGGCCGACTTTCGGTGAGGCGAGGAACAGCGGAAACAGCACCACCACGGCCACCAGCACCTGCAGATACAAGAGCACCAGCGGCGGCAGTTTCAGCTGCCATTTTTTCAACAGGGTGCTGTAGACCGCGTAGGCCAGGGTGGCGATCAGCATCATTGCGTCGCCCAGGTTGACCCCGTGTTCGAGCAATGCGCCCAGGCTGCCGGACGACACCACCACCAAGACGCCGGCGAACGACAGCACCGCACCGGCCAGGGCACCCATGGTCAGGCGCTGGCCGAGGCTGATGATCGCCATCGCGAGCGACATCAGTGGCATCAGCGACAGGATGATGCCCATGTTGGTGGCCGAGGTCAGGCTCGCGGCGAAGTACGCCAGGCTTTGATAGACCGCCATGCCAAGAACACCGAGGACAAAGATCTTGCCCAGTTTCGGGCGGATCAGCGGCCAATGGGTGAGCACCGGCTTGAGCATGAAGGGCGTGAACAGCAACCCGGCCAGCAGCCAGCGGTAGAAACCGATTTCGGCGGGGAAGATCGCCCCGGCCGACATTTTGGTGATCACGGTGTTGCCGGCCCAGATGAAAATGGCCAGCAGGGGATAAGCGTATTGCATCGGGAAAAACCAGAACGTTAATGAAGTGCAATTATCCGCTTGTCTGGATGCAAGCCTATACTTCAATCCAGACAAGTCGCCCCTGATGACGGACAGCATGAGCAGTAAACACATCGACCTGCTGGATTTCAGCGAACTGCCGTCGGCGGTGTACTTCCGCTACGCCGACTTTGACGCCCACGAATACGCCGCCCCCCACCGACATCCCTGGGGCACGCTGGAATATGCAGCCCACGGCGTACTGCACATGGACGTCGAGGGCAGCCGCTTCATGTCGCCTCCGCAATACGCGGTGTGGGTGCCGCCACAGATCGAGCACAGTTTCTATAGCCACCAACCGGTCAACTACCGCGCCGTGTGCCTGGCGCCCAAGGTGTGCGCCGATCTGCCGTCGCGAGCCTGTACCCTGGCCATCAGCGACATCCTCAAGGCGATCCTCAAGGACTTCGCCGCCCGGGATGTGCAAATTCCCGAGCAGGCCGCCGACCAGCGTCTGGCCCAAGTATTGGTGGATCAACTGCAACAGGCCCCGGTGCACGAGTGCTACTTGCCCTACGCCAGCAGCCCCGGATTGCTGGGGATACTGGAAGCATTGCAGGCCGACCCTGGGGATAACCGGCCGCTGGCGGAATGGGCCGCACGCATCCATGTCAGCGAACGCACCCTGGCGCGGCAGTTCGTGCGGGAGCTGGGCATGAGCTTCGGTGAGTGGCGCCAGCGCCTGCGTTTTCTGGCGGCGATCGAAGCGCTGGACAGCCCGCGCAGCATTCAGGAAATCGCTTTCGACATGGGCTACAGCACCGGCTCGGCGTTTATCGCGATGTTCCAGCGCCAGGCCGGGTGTACGCCGGAGCAGTATCGGCGCAGCCATCTGGAGAACAGGAAGGTGTAACAGGGGTTGTCTACACTTCAGTACGAGGCCGCGCCCCTCGGTGTGGCAACAAGGAGAAAACTCCATGAAGAATTTGCGTGTCCCGTTGTTGATGATCGGTTTGCTGCTCTGCTCCCAGGGCTTCGCCGCCACAGCCCAACAGGAAAAGATGACTACCTGCAATGCCGACGCCACGGCCAAGAGCCTCAAGGGCGACGAGCGCAAAGCTTTCATGAGCACTTGCCTGAAGGCTACTCCGGCGGCAAACGATGCCGGCAAGGCCTTGACGCCGCAGCAGGAGAAAATGAAAACCTGCAACGCCGACGCCGCCACCAAAGCCCTCAAGGGTGATGAGCGCAAGGCGTTCATGAGTGATTGCCTGAAGAAAAAATAATTCACAGGGATCAACTCAGTCGAGTGTGGGAGCGGGCTTGCTCGCGAAGGCGGTGCTTCAAACAGCATTGAAGTTGACTGACACGACGCCTTCGCGAGCAAGCCCGCTCCCACATCTGATTGATGGCGATTTTCAGATATGTGTACGACGATCCGCGATGGGACCCGCACTCGAGCTGCCATCCCACTAAGGTCGACCCACACAATCCTAGTGCTCGCACCGGATCGCTGGCAGACTGCCAATCCTTTTTACGCCGTTCGTTTTTGAGGCTGTATGCCAACGTTTTCTCAGCGTCAAATTTTGCTGGTCATCAGCTGGGTCATCATTTTTGGCGGGCTGCTGCTGGTCCTGCCGCTGCGGTTGCTGCCGAGCCTGCTCGCCGGGTTGCTGGTGTTCGAACTGGTCAACATGCTCACCCCGCAACTGCAACGGCTGATCGAAGGCCGGCGTGCGCGCTGGCTGGCGGTGGCATTGCTGGGGACTCTGATTGTCAGCGTACTGTCGCTGATCTTTGCCGGTGCCTTCAGCTTCCTGCTGCATGAGGCGGAAAACCCTGGCGCTTCCCTCGACAAATTCATGGGGGTGGTCGACCGCGCACGCGGGCAACTGCCGCCGTTCATCGACGCCTATCTGCCGGCCAGTGCCGCCGAGTTTCGTGTGGCCATTGGCGAGTGGGTCAGCAAGCACCTGAGCGAATTGCAGCTGGTAGGCAAGGACGCGGCACACATGTTCGTGACCCTGCTGATCGGCATGGTGCTGGGCGCGATCATTGCGTTGCAGCGTGTGCCGGATCTGACCAAGCGCAAACCGCTGGCGGCGGCGCTGTTTGATCGACTGCACCTGCTGGTCCAGGCGTTTCGCAACATCGTG
Source organism: Pseudomonas sp. Pseusp49 (assembly GCF_059491875.1). Taxonomy (NCBI): domain Bacteria; kingdom Pseudomonadati; phylum Pseudomonadota; class Gammaproteobacteria; order Pseudomonadales; family Pseudomonadaceae; genus Pseudomonas; species Pseudomonas sp. Pseusp49. Next base: position 510,570 of record NZ_CP168514.1, read on the forward strand.
TTCGCCCAGATCAAGATTTCTCTGCTCAACACCTTCTTCACCGGGATTTTCCTGGCGGTGATCCTGCCGATGTTCGGCATCAAGCTGCCGCTGACCAAAACCCTGATCGTGCTGACGTTCCTCCTCGGCCTGCTGCCGGTGATCGGCAACCTGATGTCCAACACCCTGATCACCATCGTCGGTCTGTCGCTGTCGATCTGGGTCGCCGTCGCGGCGCTTGGGTACCTGATTTTTATCCACAAGCTCGAATACTTCCTCAACGCGCGCATCGTCGGCGGGCAGATCAGTGCCAAGTCGTGGGAGTTGCTGCTGGCGATGCTGGTGTTCGAGGCCGCGTTCGGCCTGCCGGGGGTGGTGGCGGGGCCGATTTACTACGCGTATCTGAAGAGTGAGTTGAAGCAGGTGGGGATGGTTTAAGAGCAGCTACGAGCCTCAAGCTTCAAGCTGCAAGTCAAAGCCAGGAGCGAACACCGCACCTGCTCCTACTTGAAGCTTGCAGCTTGAAGCTCACAGCTGCTTTTCAACCGTAACGTTTCGCAGCCTCGATCGCCAGACCGCTGCCGATACTGCCAAAGATGTTCCCTTCCACATGCCGCGCCTTCGGCAGCATCGCCGAAACACTGTTGCGCAGCGCCGGAATGCCGCTCGAACCGCCGGTGAAGAACACCGTGTCGACCTGATCGACCCGAACGTCGGCGTCTGTCAGCAATTGAGTGACGCTGTTGCGTACCCGCTCCAGCAGGTTGTCGATGGCCGACTCGAACAGGGCACGGCTCAAGTCCACGCTCAGGCCCGCTTCAATGCGGTCCAGCGGCACGTGGCGGTTGTCGGCGTGGGTCAGCTGGATCTTGGTTTCTTCCACTTCCATCGCCAGCCAGTGGCCAGCGCGCTGTTCGATCAGCTTGAACAGGCGATCGATGCCGCCGGTGTCCTCGATGTCGTAGCGCATGCTGCCCAGGGCCAGTTGCGATTTTTGCGAGTACACCGAGTTGATCGTGTGCCAGGTCGCCAGGTTCATGTGATGGCTGGTGGGCATGTAGGCGCCGCTCTTCATCCGGCTGCCGTAGCCGAACAGCGGCATCAGGCCGGCCAGCGAGAGTTGCTTGTCGAAGTCGGTGCCGCCGATGTGCACGCCGCCGGTGGCGAGGATGTCGTCCTGGCGGTTATCCACAGCACGCCGCTCCGGCGACAGACGTACCAGGGAGAAGTCGGACGTACCCCCGCCGATGTCGACGATCAGTACCAGCTCTTCTTTCTCGATGGTCGACTCGTAGTCGAATGCCGCGGCAATCGGTTCGAACTGGAACGAGACTTCCTTGAAGCCGATCTTGCGCGCCACGTCGACCAGGGTGTCTTCGGCTTCCTTGTCGGCCATCGGGTCGTCATCGACGAAGAACACCGGGCGACCCAGCACCACTTCTTCGAATTCCCGACCGGCGGCGGCTTCGGCACGGCTCTTGAGCTGGCCAATGAACAGCCCGAGCAGGTCCTTGAACGGCATGGCCGTGCCGAGGACGCTGGTGTCGTGCTTGATCAGCTTGGAGCCCAGCAGGCTCTTGAGCGAGCGCATCAGGCGGCCTTCGTAGCCTTCCAGGTATTCGTGCAGCGCCAGCCGGCCGTACACCGGGCGACGTTCTTCGATATTGAAGAAGACCACTGACGGCAGGGTGATCTTGTCGTCCTCCAGCGCGATCAGCGTTTCCACGCCGGGGCGCAGCCAGCCGACGGTGGAGTTGGACGTGCCAAAGTCGATACCCACGGCACGGGCTGGAGATGCGTTGTTCATGTCTTTCAGGTTCCGGTTAAAAAACGGCCGCGCAGTGTATGCCAGTGCGCGCCAGATTCGAAGGCCGGTTATCTGCTAATTCTTCGCAAACAATGCCTTGAAAGATGGGGCATCCCCCCCAAACTACCCTGCATCAACCGGACAGCGGCGGGCGTGCTCGCAAGAAGCCCCGCCGGCTGCCGATAAACTTCTGCTGCGCCGCCCGGTCACAATTTTGAGATCGGTCAAACCAACGGCTGCAAACAAGCGCATGCTGTGGCCCGTGGCGCGATTTGATAACGGATGGTGATTCCCGCGATGGACTTCAAAGACTATTACAAGATTCTCGGTGTGGAGCCGACCGCAGACGATAAGGCGATCAAGGCCGCCTATCGCAAGCTGGCGCGCAAATACCACCCTGACGTCAGCAAGGAAAAGGACGCCGAGGCCAAGTTCAAGGACGCCTCGGAAGCCTATGAAGCGCTGAAAAGCGCCGACAAACGCGCCGAATACGATGATCTGCGCCGCTATGGCCAGCACGGCCAGCCGTTCCAGGGACCGCCGGGCTGGCAGAGCCGTGGCGGTTTCGGTGGCGGTGGCCAGGACACGGGCGATTTCTCGGACTTCTTCAGTTCGATCTTCGGCAACCGTGGGCCGGGTTTCAGTGGCGGTGGACAGTCGCGTCGCAGCACCGGACGTCGAGGGCAAGACGTGGAAATGGAGCTTGGGGTTTTTCTCGAAGAAACACTGTCGACCGAATCGAAGAAGGTCACCTTCCAGGTACCGCAGTACAACGCGGCCGGCCAGCATGTGAGCAACACCAGCAAAAGCCTGAACGTGAAGATTCCGGCCGGTGTGGCCGACGGCGAGCGCATTCGCCTCAAGGGGCAGGGCGCTCCGGGCGTGGGTGGCGGCGCCAATGGCGACCTGTACCTGACGATCCGTTTCGCACCGCACCCGAAATTCGACGTCGAAGGCGATAACCTGATCATCACCTTGCCACTGGCTCCGTGGGAGCTGGCGCTGGGGGCCGAAGTCGCCGTGCCGACCCTGACCGGCAAGATCAACCTCAAGGTGCCGGCCGGCAGCCAGAACGGCCAGCGCATGCGCGCCAAGGGCCATGGCCTGATGAACAAGACCGGTGAGCGCGGTTACCTGTTCGTGCAATTGAAGGCCGTGATGCCGAAGAAATCCGACGATGACATCAAGGCCCTGTGGCAGGAACTGGCGAAAAAAGCCGCATTCGACCCGCGAGAGCATTTTTGATCCCTTAGAACCAAGGAGTCACTGACAATGAGCAGTCCCCTGATCGTTCAACTGGACATGGCAGAATTCTGTGAGGCGACCGAGCTGTCGGACGTCTACGTGATCGAAATCGTCGAGCACGGCATCCTCGAACCTCAGGGCGCTCAGCCCAAGGACTGGCTTTTCAACGACTATGAGCTGACCCTGGCCAAGCGCGCCGCCAAGCTGCGGCGCGACCTTGACCTGGAGTGGGAAGGCGTCGCCCTGGCGCTGGACCTGCTTGAAGAAGTGCAGCAGCTGCGCGCCGAGAACCGCATGCTCAAGCAGCGCTTGGGACGGTTGCTGGTCGAGTAGGAGCTGCCGCAGGCTGCGATCTTTTGATCTTGTGTTTCATTGCTCCTGCTGATGCAAAGCTTCAAAAGCAAAAGATCGCAGCCTTCGGCAGCTCCTACACGGGGGGGCTTCAGGTTTTGCGTGGCAATACCACGGTGAAGGTCGTGCCATCCCTCTCACTGGAGCTGACTTCAATCGTCCCCTGATGGGCGTCGACCACTTCCTTGACGATAAACAACCCCAACCCAAGGCTGGTAGTGGGCTCGCCGAGTTCTTCGCTGGCACTGCGCACCAGTGGGTCGAAAATGGTCGGGATCGCATCGCCGGGGATGGGGACTCCGTCGTTCTGCACCGTCAGCCGAACGCTGTCGGCCTCGCCCTTGAGGGTCAAGGTCACTTCACGCTTGCTTGAGCCATGCTGCAAGGCATTGCCGATCAGGTTTTGCAGCATCTGATCGAGCCTGCGCGGGTCCCAGGTACCGCGGGTGTCACCCTGCACGGTCAGGGTCGGATCGCACTCCGGTTGACCGGCACAGGCCCGCGCAATCGCCTCCCGTGCCGCTTCGGCCAGGTCCATGGGCGCCGGTTCGATCGGCAGGTGCTTGCCCAGGCGACTGCGCACCAGTTCCAGTAAATCCCCGACCATCACCGCCAGATGTCCGGAGCTGCGCTGGATATTGATCGCGCACTTGAGCGCATCACCTTCCAGTGCGGCTTTGCGCAGCAGGATTTCGGTGGACATGCTCACCGCCTGCAGGGGCGCGCGCAGGTCATGACCGAGGATCGCGAGGAAAATGTCCCGGGAGCGGTTGACCATTTCGGCATAGGCGGCGGTGGATTCGGCCAGGGCTTCGTCGATGGCTTCGTTGAAGCGGATCATGTCCTGGAAGTAGGCCAGGTCAGGCGATTGCAGGCTGTTGACCCACAGGCGGATGACACAGGCGCGCAAATGACGGAATTCACTGGTCATCTGCACCAGGTCAAAACCCACGGTATGGCGCAACTCGCCATGGCTGGCACCGGCCTCGTCGAGGCTCGGGGTTTTCTCCGGGCCTTCGCCGCGTGCCTTGGCCGCTTGTTCGGCGGGTGTCTGGGGTTTGCACATGTCCCGGGCCGCGGCCAGCAGGATCGACCGGGCATGGTCGCGCAAGGCGGCGCTGTCCATGGATTCGGCGGCCGGGGTGATGGTTTTGGCGAACTGCTCCCACTCATCGACGATGCGATCAACCTGTAGCACGATGAATTCGGAAAGACGCATGGTGGTTACCTGAGCATGAATCGGGGGGGCAGCGAATCGAATAGTAGTCCCTTTACCGGAAAAAACACGACCGCTCGTTCGGTGGCATAAGTCCAGGTCTCTATGGCGGTACTTATGTATTGAAGGCTCTTTGAATTTCGAACGGTGGAGGCCTTTTTCCAGGGGCGGCCCAACGGTTATTTGGACTTTTGTTTGGCGGGCGGGTTGGCGAAGCTGTGGGTTCAAATCCAGCCATCAAGGTGATGTAACAGTGTCTGAATTGCATGGAAGCCATTCACAGCAAACGATTGAAACCACAGGTGTCGAACACCAGGGCGTGCATTACCGTCGCGTATTCGACGGGATACCGGGCGCCCTGAAAAATGCCCCGCCTGCAAGGCTCAAATCCCTTGAAACCCTGAAGCCGGCGATGCCCGAGTGGTACAGCGGCGCACGGGCCATGGACCGCCAGTACCTGAAGCAGTTGATCGAGGAGCGCTGGCGCGCGCAGGGCGTACTGGACAAAACCCTGGGCAGCTTGCAGCACGACATCGAGGCCTTCGCCGAACCGCTGCTCAGGGAGAGGTTGCAGGCGAATTTCAACTCGGTAGAACGCGCCGACGAACTCAGCGTGCAGCTCGAGGTGCCCAGTACGATCATCTTCGGCATCGACACCGGCGCCAGTCGCGTCCGTCAGTCGACCTTGCTGGAGGCGGCACTTCACAACTTCGAAGAGTCCGAGACCGTCAAAGGGGCGTTCCGAGACAGTTCCGGTATTTACCGCAAGGACAACCGGGGCAGTCTGCGCCTGGAATCGGCCATTGCCCTGCCGGATTTTGCCGCGTTGTGCCGCAGCCTGGACATCGGCGGGCAATACCAGCGGCACATCAAGTCCGTCCTGTTGCCCGATACCCCGCAAGCACAGCGAACCTTGCAACAAGACTCGGTGGCCAGTGAACAGGCGGCCTTTCATGTGGCCGCACTGATTGCCCGTTTGAAGGGCGATATCAGTGACCATGCCTACGTCAAACTGGGCCAGGTGCGTGAGAGGCAGGCAAACATCACGCTCTACGACCGGCCGTTGCAGAGTCATCGATTGTCGCTGATGGGCTTTCGCTTGACCGGCATCGTGTTGTTCAGCGCGGTCAGCGAGCCATCGCAAATAAAGCGCGAAATTGAAGCGTTGACACCGGCCCTGTTGAAATTCTGGATCGACTGGTCGCGCCGCATTCCTGTTCTGCCGGGCCGGGAATACGATCAATTCAAACTGCTGCAAGCCTTCTTCGCCAATGGGCCGCAGGGGTTGAGCGATGAACTGTTGCGCCGCGACGATATCTATCAACAGAGTCGTGTAAGCGGTCCGTTGATCGCCTATGTGCCCGATGATCCTGACCATCCGTTGAAAGAGTATCCCTCGCTGACCGCGTTCATGAAGGTGCTCCTGGGGCAGTTGAGAAGTACCGATTACCAGGCGTTTTTCAGCCGGTTCGTGGCGCAGAAGGACAAGGGACTGTTTTTCGCCCGGGTCAAAGAACGTCTCACGACCTACACCTGGCACGAGCGCGAACCGCTGGACATGGGCCCATGGTGGCGTGAAACGGCGGTCGAAAATCCCGATGCGGAACCGGTGACCAACCAGATCGCGGATGATCTGTGGATCACCCTGTTTGTGGAACGGCGTAACAAGGCCATCGCCGATGCCCGGCTGATCGCTGTACCGACCGGTGACGAGGATGCCAACGCACGCTTCAAGCGCCTGAGCGGTTACCTGTCGATCGGCTGGAATGTTTTCAATTTCGCCGCAATGCTGGTGCCGGGGCTGGGCGAAGCCATGCTCGGCATCATGGTCGCGCAAATGCTCGCCGAGGTTGCCGAAGGTGTAGAGGACTGGAGCAAGGGTGACAAGGAACAGGCTTCGGCGTACTTCAACGGGGTCTTGATCAACTTCGCGCAACTGGCACTGATGGGCGCCGGACATGTGTTGCCCGGCACTACTGTCGCACCGATCAAGGTGTCGCCATTTGTCGAGGGGCTCAAGCCAGTGGAAGTCGGCGGCAAGGAGCGGTTGTGGAACCCTGACCTCGCGCCTTATGAGCAATCGATAACATTGCCCGATGGGGCGAAGGCCGGTGACACAGGGCTGTACCGTCATCAGGAACAGGACCTGCTGCGGCTAGACGACAAATGCTATGCCGTCAGGCAAGACCCGGAAACCGGCCAGCACCGGCTGCAACACCCGACTCGCGCCGAAGCCTATCAGCCGCTATTGGAGCACAACGGTGCCGGCAGCTGGAAGACCGAACTCGATCGACCGCTCGAATGGGATCGGCGTGCAGTGCTCAGGCGTCTGGGCGCTTCGGTGCAGGGGCTGTCCGATGAGACCCTGGAGCAGGTTTTGACTGCCAGCGGCGTGCATGAAAACGTGTTACGCCGACTTCATGTCGAACATGAAACCCCGCCCGCGTTATTGGTCGATACCCTCAAGCGCTTCGAGGCCGATGCCGATGCCGAAGCCGGTGCGCAACAGATTCTGGCCCATCGGATCAGTAACGATTGGGCGGATTACTCGCTTCGACTCATGACGGAATTGCGCGGCTGGCCCGGCGACAAGGCCATTGAAGTCTTCCAGGGACCGGGCCTGACCGGTGTATCGATCAAGGAAGGCTATGCCAATGCGTCAAAGACCAATACCTTGCAGATGACCTGGTCTGAACTGCTTGCGGGTGAGTTGCCTGAACGGGTGGTCGGTTTCCTTGACGAAACAGCGCTACGCGAACTGCTTGGAGAAGGGTATTCCGGTGACCAAGCGAAACGTGCACAGGCACTTTGTGATCAATGGGCGGCGCTGGCGCGTCAGCGCAAAAGTCAGTTGTTCGACCTGTTGTACAAGCGCCGTACCCGGTCGGACGATCCGTTGGTGAACATGCTCAAGGATGATGGGGCTGATATCTCTGTCAGTCAGGCGCAGGAGTTGCTGAGTGAAGCGCATCCCTCGGATGTGCAGCATTTGAACGAAAAAAAACGTGTTCCGTTGAGACTGGCTCAACAAGCTCGGGAGGCAGCGGAACAACTGCGTGTGACACGGGCTTATGAAGGCCTGTACCTCGACGGACTGCACAATCGCGATACCGCACGCTTGGAGCTGCACTCGCTGGCCGCATTGCCGGGCTGGCCGGCGGATCTGCGTCTGGAAATCCGTGAGTATTCATTCACGGGATCACTGACCGACAGTCTCGGCCCCGTCGACGCGACGACCCGCAAAGTGCTGGTCCTGGGTGAGGATGGCCAATACGAGGCGCGGGACGGCAGCGATCAACATCTGCACGGTGCGGACAATCTTTACGCGGCGGTGCTGCATGCCTTGCCCGACGCTGAGCGCACAGCGCTTGGCTTTGAAATCCATGAGTCTTCACGCCTTGAGCAAGCGGTCAGGGCGCAGCCGCTGGATCGATCCCGGTTTGAGCTGATTCTGCGGGACCACCCGATCACCAGGCCGGCTTACGACCCGAGCGTCATGCGCTTGCGTGGCGGCATGCGTGGCTATGCCAGACAAGCACCGCAAGGCGTGGGGCTGCGACAACGGGCTCATGCACTGTATCCGGATTTTACCTCGGAGGAAGTGGAGACACTGCTGGCGGGTTTCGGTCAGGGCGAAGGGGCGGTGCATGCGCGGCTGACCTTGCTGGAGGCCGAGTTCAACCAGTTGAACCGCACCCTGCAACGCTGGATGAATTCGCCGACGCAATCCGCTCGGTTTACCCCGGCGGGCGTGGCGGAGTGGCATGCGCGAAACAACATCTACAAAACGCTCAGGCAATGCTGGCAGCGCACCGGGCCGGAGGGCATCGAGGCTTACGGGATCGTGCGGCCGCAGGCGTTGAGTCTGGACAACATTCCCAGGCTGAGCCGACTGCTGGAAACCCTGCCGAAACTGGAGGCCAACTTCGATCATGTCACCAGCCTGAGCCTGCGCGGTGGGCAGTTGCGTTCCGGGAACCTGTCGTTCCTCGACCCGTTCCATCAGGTGCGCTACCTCAATCTGCAAGACAATCTGCTGACGACGCTTCCGCAGGCAGTGAAAGACATGCGTCATCTCACTCACCTGTTTCTTGACGGCAATAACATTGAACTGGATGCATTGGCGCTCGATCACCTGAAAAACCTGACGCGCATGACATTCCTGCGCTTGCGCGGCAACCCGCTCAAGCTCATTCCGAACATCAGCCGAATGCCGCATTTGCAGGTGTTGTTGCTGGGCGAAACCGGACTGGACAGCTGGCCCGTCGGGCTGTTTTCGCAATCGCGACCGCGCAGTATCTACCTTGACTTGAGCGGCAACCCGATCAGTCGGATACCCGAGGTCGCACCCGGTTCATTTCGCGCAGAGCTACTGGCGCGCACCGTAATCAGCCGGGGCCCGCGTTGGATATCGTCGGAGAATCTCGAGATCCTCAAGTCTTACATCGAGTCGGTCGGAATGGACCCGGAGCGTCCTTATCCACCCCGAGGCGTACTGGACAGCGCGGATTGGGATATGGGCATGACCGAGCGGCAGTGGCAGGAAAAGCAGGAAGTCTGGAACGAGGTCGAAGACGAGTTTGGTTCGGTGCCGTTTTTCAATGAACTGCGCAAGCTCACCCAGTCCGCCGACTTCAAGGCCGGCGGTGACTATCAGACGGAACTGACGACCAAGGTCTGGCGCATGCTCGAAGCCATGGCCAGCGACAGCGAACTGCGAATCAAGCTGTTCAACGAGGCGGCAACGCCCACCGAGTGCGTGGATGGCGGCACGCAACTGTTCAATGCCATGGGCGTGCAGGTGATGGTGCATGAAGCCTACGCCCTGGTGCGTGCGGACCTGATCGAGGCGCAATTGCTGGAACTGGCCCTGGGCAAGTCCCGGCTCGATGAACTCGGTGCCATTGCCCGTCAGCGGGTGTCTGCGCGGTTGGCTAACGGCGAACGGTTCCGTCGCTACGACGCCAATGGCGATGTGATCGGCACTATCGATGAAGTGGAAGTGCACCTGGCCTACATGACCGATCTGGCGGAGCGTCTGGATTTGCCGTGGCAGGCGCGGGGCATGCAGTTTCGCAACATCGCCGGTGTGAGCAAGGAGATGATCGAAGCAGCGTTCCAGCGGATCAAGGCGCTGGAGGAAGGTGATCTGCTGATCGATCGCCTCTTCGAGCAACCGCTCTGGCGAACCTGGCTGGAGTCTACTTACCGCGAAGAATTGAACGGCTTGAAGCGCCGGATCGATGCCACCACCGATTTGCAGGATGCCTTACAGCGCCGGGCCGAAGGGACGCGGCTCACCGCCGAGGGAAAGGCGGCGGTGGAGGCGGAAATCAAGGGGTTGTGCAGTGAGTTGGGCAAAAGTGAAACTGACTTTGCGAACGGCAAGCTGATGACTGACGAGGAATATGTTCAAGCCTTGGATGATATCGATCTGCAGATTACGCAGTTGCTGAAAAAACTGACACGGGAAGCGATGATTCGGGCCAAGCTGGATCGGCTGCGGATTGAATCCGTTCAGTAGTCACGGAAAAAACAAAGGCCTCGACACAGGGTGTGCGAGGCCTTTGCTCGTGTCGTGGTTGCCGGTTCAGAACAGGAAGTAACGCTGGGCCATCGGCAATGTTTCAGCCGGTTCACACCACAGCAAAACCCCATCGGCCTTGACCTGATAGGTCTGCGGATCGACGTCGATTTTCGGCAGGTAGTCGTTGTGGATCAGGTCGGTTTTCTGCACGTCGCGGCAACCTTTGACCACCGCGATTTTCTTCTTCAAGCCCAGCGCTTCAGGCAAGCCTGCCTCCTGCGCCGCCTGACTGATGAAGGTCAGGCTGGTGGCGTGCAGTGAACCGCCGAAGCTGGCGAACATCGGGCGGTAGTGCACAGGTTGCGGTGTCGGGATCGAGGCATTGGCGTCGCCCATCAGGCTGGCCGCGATGGCGCCGCCCTTGAGAATCAGCGTCGGCTTCACGCCGAAAAACGCCGGACGCCAGAGCACCAGGTCTGCCCATTTGCCCACTTCGACCGAACCCACTTCATGGCTGATGCCGTGGGTGATCGCCGGGTTGATGGTGTATTTGGCGATGTAGCGCTTGGCGCGGAAGTTGTCGTTGCCGGCGCCATCACCCGGTAACGGGCCGCGCTGTTTTTTCATCTTGTCGGCAGTCTGCCAGGTGCGGGTGATGACTTCACCGACCCGCCCCATGGCCTGGCTGTCGGAGCTGATCATCGAGAACGCACCGAGGTCGTGGAGGATGTCTTCGGCGGCAATCGTCTCGCGGCGGATGCGGCTTTCGGCGAAGGCCACATCCTCGGCAATGCTCGGGTCGAGATGATGGCAGACCATCAGCATGTCGAGGTGTTCGTCGATGGTGTTGCGGGTGAACGGCCGGGTCGGGTTGGTCGAACTCGGCAGCACGTTGGCAAAACCGCAGGCCTTGATGATGTCCGGTGCGTGACCGCCACCGGCACCTTCGGTGTGATAGGTGTGAATGGTGCGGCCCTTGAAGGCGGCGAGGGTGGTCTCGACGAAACCGGATTCGTTGAGGGTGTCGGTGTGGATCGCCACCTGCACGTCGAACCGGTCGGCCACGCTCAGGCAGTTGTCGATGCTTGCGGGCGTAGTGCCCCAGTCCTCATGCAACTTGAGGCCGATGGCACCGGCCTTGACCTGTTCGATCAACGGCTCCGGCAAGCTGGCGTTGCCCTTGCCGGTGAGGCCGATGTTCATCGGGAAGGCATCGGCGGCCTGGAGCATGCGCGCCAGGTGCCAGGGCCCGGAGGTGCAGGTGGTCGCATTGGTGCCGGTAGCCGGGCCGGTGCCGCCACCGATCATGGTGGTGACACCGCTCATCAATGCCTCTTCGATCTGCTGCGGGCAGATGAAGTGGATATGGGTGTCGATGCCGCCGGCGGTGAGGATCATGCCTTCACCGGCGATGACTTCGGTGCTGGCGCCAATGGCGATGTTGACGTTGGGCTGGATGTCCGGGTTGCCAGCCTTGCCGATCGCCGCGATGCGCCCGTCCTTGAGGCCGACGTCGGCCTTGACGATACCCCAGTGATCGATGATCAGCGCGTTGGTGATGAGAGTGTCGACCACGTCGGCGGCCAGCAACTGGCTCTGACCCTGGCCGTCACGAATGACTTTGCCGCCACCGAATTTCACTTCTTCGCCGTAGGTGGTGAAGTCCTGTTCCACTTCGATCCACAACTCGGTATCGGCCAGGCGCACCTTGTCACCAACGGTGGGGCCGAACATGTCGGCGTAGGCTTGACGGGAAATCTTCAATTACTCGTTCCTCGTAATTGAGCTGCAAGCTTCAAGCTGCAAGCCTCAAGTAAAAGCAGATAGGGGGAGCCGCAAACTGCTCTTCCTTGCAGCTTGAAGCTTGTAACTTGCTGCTGAAGTCGATCTATAAGTCGCCCATGATTCTTCCCGCAAACCCAAAAACCCGACGCAACCCCACCAGTTCGACAAGCTCGACTTCCCGACTCTGCCCCGGTTCGAAACGCACCGCCGTGCCGGCCGGGATGTTCAGGCGCATGCCGCGACTGGCGGCACGGTCGAACGCCAGGGCGTCGTTGGTTTCGAAAAAGTGATAATGCGAGCCGACCTGGATCGGCCGGTCACCGCTGTTGGCCACCTTCAGGCTGATCGTGCGGCGGCCGACGTTGAGTTCGATGTCGCCGGGCTGGATCTGGTATTCACCGGGAATCATCAATGGGCTCCTTGGAGAATCTTGTAATAAAGGGCGGTCGGTTTGTAGCGGCCGCTCGGGTCGCAGGCGTAGTCGGGGATTTCACCGGCGCGGGTATAGCCCAGCGATTGATAGAAGGCTTCGGCGGGCGAACCGGCCTCGGTGTCGAGGTACAGCATGCCGCGCTTGTGCTGCAGGGCGGCGGCCTCGAGGGCGCTCATCAGTTGCTGGCCCAGACCGCGGCGCCGGGCATGTTCACGCACCAGCAGCTTTTGCACTTCGGCGCGATTCAGGCCGTTGGCTTTCTGGCACAAGCCCAACTGCACGCTGGCCTGCACCTGTTCGTCCTTGACCACCACCCACAGCAACAGATTGCCCTTGTTCAGGTTGTCCTGGACTTCATCGAAATAGGCGTGGGCCTGGGTCGCATCGAGGTCGGCCATGAAGCCGACACTGGCGCCATAGCCGACGGCATCGAGCAGCAGCTCAATCAATCCCTGACGATAGTGCGCAAAGCTTTCAACGTTGACGCGTCGCAGTTGGGCGGCGTTCATCGGGCGTTACTCCTGGTTGACGCTCGGCGGTTGCGCGCCGGGATTGAGGGTCAGTTGCATGAAGGTCAGGTCCAGCCAGCGGCCGAATTTGGTGCCCACCTGAGGCATTTGCCCGGTGGTGATGAAACCGATGCGCTCATGCAAGCGAATGGAGGCGGCGTTACCGCTTTCGATGGCGGCGACCATCACGTGTTTGCCGCAGTCTTTGGCGCGTTCGACCAGCGCTTTCATCAGTTGTGGGCCGAGGCCGTTGCCGCGCTGGTCGTTGCGTACGTAGACCGAGTGCTCGACGGTGTGGCGGAAACCGTCGAAGGGGCGCCAGTCACCGAATGAGGCATAGCCCAGTACCGAATTTTCACCATCGACGATCACCAGAATCGGGTAAGCCTGGGATTGCCGGGCGCTGAACCAGGCCTGGCGGTTGTCGAGGTCGACCGCTTGCTCGTTCCAGATCGCCGTGGTGTTGAGCACGGCGTCGTTGTAGATGTCACAGATGGCCGGCAAGTCGGCAGGCACGGCATCGCGGATGTGGTAAGTCATGGCGCGGCCTCAGGCGATGGGTTGGTGGACGGTGACCAGTTTGGTGCCGTCGGGGAAGGTGGCCTCGACCTGGATTTCCGGGATCATTTCCGGGATGCCTTCCATCACTTGTTCGCGGGTCAGCAGGGTGGTGCCGAAGTGCATCAGGTCGGCCACGGTCTGGCCGTCACGGGCGCCTTCGAGCAGGGCCGCGGAGATGTAGGCCATGGCTTCCGGGTAATTGAGTTTCACGCCGCGCGCCAAACGCCGCTCGGCCACCAGGCCTGCGGTGAAGATCAGCAGCTTGTCTTTTTCGCGTGGGGTCAGGTCCATCGTAGACATCCATAATCGGCAGTTTAAAAGGTTAAATCTTGCAACCCATACCACTGTAGGAGCTGCCGAAGGCTGCGATCTTTTTCCCGTATCGCTGAAGATCAAGATCAAAAGATCGCAGCCTTCGGCAGCTCCTACAGGGGATGCATATTCAGGTGCTCCATATTCTTGGGGGGACTGCTTCGCGACCAAGCAATGCTGGCCTGAGCAATCGCCACAGATCAATCAGCCAGCCCCGCGCCAACAACGCCTCACTCGCCAGGCACCTAGCAACCAGCAACCCCGGCAATTGGGTCAAATCCCCGCGCACGTCGTTGGGCAGCGAGCGGCAGCGCTCCAGCAGTTCGCTATCGATTTCACCCGTCACCAATAACGTGGCAAACACCGGTTGCCCGTCGAGCCCGATGGGCGAATCAAGTAAACCGTCCGCTCCGACAATGCGCTGACGTTCATGCCAGAGCAACTGGCCGTCGCGGCGCACATCCAGTCGTGCCTGGAAATGCCCAAGGTCGAAGCGCTCGCCACTGGCCGGACGGCCCACGGCCACGACGTCCCAGTAGAACAGGCGCGCATCGCCTTCAAGGTCGATGGCGGTGCTGAGTTCAGCCTGGGCCGCACTGAAAATGATCGTCTCCTGGGGCAGCCATTCCAGTGTCGCACCGGCCGCCACCTTCAGATTCAGATGCTGATAGGCGGGACCCGCGGCGCGATACCACTTGGCCGCGCCGGGGCTGGTGATTTGCGCCCAGGCGTCGCCCTCGACGCTGACCGAAATATCCAGACGATCGCCGCCGGCAATTCCGCCGGGTGGGTGGACGATGATGTGCTGGCAGACTTCCGGCCCTTCGGCATACAGGTGTTTTTGTACCCGCAGCGGACCTTTGTGCCGGCGCTGGACCGGGCGTGTGGTGTTGTCGAATCGGGCATAGCCCAGCTCCAGTTCGGCGTGCCAACTGGGGGTGAACAAAACGCCTGAAGCCGGAAGAGTCATAGTCAATGCTTGTCGAGAGGTCATCAGGATGTTTGCAAAGGCTGTGCCGCAAGGATTTGCAGGCAGGAGGCGACTATTGATTGTGCTGATGCACCACTAAGGGGCGAGCCATGAAGCATCGTGCAACCAATTGGTGCTTCGCGCCTGTGTAGACATATATATCTACCGCCATCGGCGGTCAGGAAGAACCCAGGATGCAATCGCACGCTCCCCCCCTCCGGCGGGGCGACCGAACATTCTGGAGTTTCTTGATGACCACTTCTTATGAGCCTTTACAACCTGCACCGGCGACCGCGCCGGTGTTGCCACCTGTCAGCCAGTCCTTTATTTGCGAAGACGATGCCGCGTATTGGATTCATCAACATGATCGCGTGAGCGACAGAGAGTACGGCGCACTCATTTTGCAGCGCCCGGATGGCAAGTTTGTCGCGACAACACCTATCCAGGACAAGGCGACTTCGTTTGATATGGAGCGTTTGCTGAACTACGACCGGCAGACCCTGACGATCAGCCATCCGGCCGGGTACCTTTGTGTTGGCAAATGGCATAGCCATCCGGACATTCCCGAGGGGATTGCCAAGGCGAACCCATCCTTCAGCGATGATCAGGTCAAGTTGTTCAACGCGCTGCCTTCGAGGCCTGATGTCCATGGTGCGTTCAGGCATCGGGACTTTTTTAAACATTGTTATGTTTCAGGTCCCTCGGGTTCTCTGGTGGCTTACTCCATTAATCCACCGGACTCAGACTACAGTCCTGTCTACCGAATGGGCCGCACCCCCGAAGACATGGTCAGGAGAATCGCGGTCATCGGTCACATGCGTGTCCTGGAACCCGGCACCCTGTGGGGTGGCCTGCGCGGCCCGATCACGGCTGAATGGATTCCCTACCAACCGGTCACACCCGGGCCTCCCAAACTCCAGCCGTTTTTTACGGGTGTTTTTGAAGACCCGGCCTCGGCGTTAAACGATGCCTTGAGTCGCGTGTCAGCGACAGCAGGGCATCAGCGTGTGGGTTTTATCCTCAAGCATCGCGACCGTGACGAATATGTCGCGACATTGCCGTTCCACCGACCTGATGGATTGTTGGCAATCGAGCAGGCATTCCCCGCGACGCCAGGCGGTTTTCTGTTACCGGAAAATCAGACGCTGGCAGGTGTGTACCTGGGACCCGAGTTGCTGGCGACGTTACTACCGGAAAATGAGGCTGATCTGTATCAGCAGTTTTTCTCACCCCAGTCATTGGTATTCAGTGTCCTGCAGGCTCGGGGATCAGCATTGGTGGACTCCTCCTTGGGTTATTCGGTATTCCGCCAGACCCCGGGCGGTGCATTGCTGAAGTACCACAGCACGTTTTCCGAAGCCGAAGCCTGGGTTATCAAGACTGAAGGGGCGATGGGCGTCAACATCGATAAGCTCTTGCTGGGTGGGCATTTGAGCGCCAAGGATTTTGTCTTGAGTGTTGCAGTAACGGGCGTACTGACGGTCGAAAAAAGCAGCCCGCTCTGGGATGTTGGCGGCGTGGTGGGTTCTGATTGGCTGCCTTATGCAGGGTCAAACCCCATCACCCCGGATTCTGAATGAGCGCTGACAGTTCACTGCTCAGATCGTAACCAGCCCGCGCACGCCCTCGGCTTCCATATTTTCACCGCGCCCCTGTTGCACGATCTCGCCCCGGGACATCACCAGGTATTGGTCAGCCAGTTCGGCGGCGAAATCGTAGAACTGCTCCACCAGCAAAATGGCCATGTCGCCCCGGGCTGCGAGTTTCTTGATCACGGCACCGATCTCCTTGATCACCGACGGCTGGATGCCTTCGGTGGGCTCGTCGAGGATCAGCAGGCGAGGGCGGCTGGCCAGCGCGCGACCGATGGCCAGTTGCTGTTGCTGGCCGCCGGACAGGTCGCCCCCCCGGCGTTGTTTCATTTGCAGCAGCACCGGGAACAGCTCGTAGATAAACGCAGGCACTTCCTTCGCTTCGCTGCCGGGAAAACGCGAAAGGCCCATCAGCAGGTTTTCCTCGACGGTCAGGCGGCCGAAGATCTCCCGGCCCTGCGGGACATAGGCAATGCCGGCATGCACGCGCTGATGCGGTTTGAATGTGGTGATCGGCGTGCCCTCCCAATTGACCGCGCCTTCTTTGGCCGGCAGCAGGCCCATCAGGCATTTGAGCAGGGTGGTCTTGCCCACGCCGTTGCGCCCGAGCAGACAGGTGACTTCGCCGACCTTCACGTCAAACGTC
Organism: Pseudomonas sp. Pseusp49; assembly: GCF_059491875.1. Taxonomy (NCBI): domain Bacteria; kingdom Pseudomonadati; phylum Pseudomonadota; class Gammaproteobacteria; order Pseudomonadales; family Pseudomonadaceae; genus Pseudomonas; species Pseudomonas sp. Pseusp49. Next base: position 527,503 of record NZ_CP168514.1, read on the forward strand.
AGGCCGCGCAGGATGTGGCTTCCGCCGTAGTACTGGTGCAGTTTTTCGACTTGGAGCATAGGGCCCTCCGGGCAGTTGTAAGCGGCAAGCTACAAGCTGCAAGAAAAAGCCGGACCGCTTTTCGCTCTTAACTTGCCGCTTGTAGCTGAAAGCTTGTAGCTGTCGCGTCAGCGACCGAGATACACCTCGATCACCCGCTCGTTGTCCTGCACCTGTTCCAGTGAGCCCTCGGCCAGCACGCTGCCCTGATGCAACACGGTGACGTGGTCGGCAATCGAGCCGACGAAGCCCATGTCGTGTTCCACCACCATAAGCGAATGCTTGCCGGCCAGGCGTTTGAACAGCTCGGCGGTAAATTCGGTCTCGGCGTCGGTCATGCCCGCCACCGGTTCATCGAGCAGCAGCAATTGCGGGTCCTGCATCAGTAGCATGCCGATCTCGAGGAACTGCTTCTGGCCGTGGGACAGCAGGCCGGCCGGGCGATTGACCGAGCTGGTCAAGCGAATGGTCTCCAGCACCTCGGCGATGCGGTCTTTCTGCTCGCCATTCAAGCGCGCCCGCAGGCTGGCCCACACCGACTTGTCGGTTTTCTGCGCCAGTTCCAGGTTCTCGAACACGCTCAAGGCTTCGAACACCGTCGGCTTCTGGAACTTGCGCCCGATGCCGGCCTGGGCGATCTGCACTTCGCTCATCTGCGTCAGGTCCAGGGTTTCGCCGAACCAGGCCTTGCCGTGGCTGGGTCGGGTCTTGCCGGTGATCACGTCCATCAGCGTGGTCTTGCCCGCGCCATTGGGGCCGATGATGCAGCGCAGTTCGCCGACGCCGATGTACAGGTTCAAATCGTTCAGCGCCTTGAAACCGTCGAAGCTGACGCTGATGTCTTCCAGGGTCAGGATGGTGCCGTGGCGCGTATTCAGGCCTTTGCCGGCGCGCTGGCCGAGACCGATGGCGTCCCGGCTGCTGCCAGCGTCCTTGTTGGGTTCTACGGGGAAAAACGCCGGTTCGAGCATGAATTCAGCGGTTGCCGTGACTCTCATGATTCACCTCTTTTCTTCAGCAGACCGATCACGCCTTTGGGCAGGTACAGGGTCACGACGATGAACAGCGCGCCGAGGAAGAACAGCCAGTATTCGGGGAAGGCCACGGTGAACCAGCTCTTCATGCCGTTGACCACGCCAGCACCGAGCAACGGACCGATCAGCGTGCCGCGCCCGCCGAGGGCGACCCATACGGCGGCTTCGATCGAGTTGGTCGGCGACATCTCGCTCGGGTTGATGATGCCGACTTGCGGCACGTACAGCGCACCGGCCAGGCCACACAACACCGCGCTCAGCACCCAGACAAACAACTTGAACCCGCGCGGATCGTAGCCGCAGAACATCAGGCGGTTTTCCGCATCGCGCAACGCGGTCAGCACCCGGCCGAACTTGCTCTGTGCCAGGCGCCAGCCGATGTAAAGGCTCGCTACCAGCAACAACACCGTGGCGAAAAAAAGCACCGCGCGGGTGCCCGGTTCGGTGATGCCAAAGCCGAGAATGGTGCGGAAGTTGGTGAAGCCGTTGTTGCCGCCAAAACCGGTTTCGTTGCGGAAAAACAGCAACATGCCGGCGAAGGTAAGGGCCTGGGTCATGATCGAGAAATACACGCCCTTGATCCGCGAACGGAAGGCGAAGAAACCGAACACCAACGCCAGCAACCCCGGCGCCAATACCACCAGGCACAGGGTCCAGAGGAAGCTGCTGGTGCCGGTCCAGAACCACGGCATTTCAGTCCACGACAGGAAGGTCATGAACGCCGGCAAGCCATCGCCCGAGGCCTGGCGCATCAGGTACATGCCCATGGCATAGCCGCCGAGGGCGAAGAACAGGCCGTGCCCGAGGGACAGCAGGCCGGCGTAGCCCCAGACCAGATCGAGCGCCAGGGCGACGATGGCGTAGCAGAGAATCTTGCCCACCAGCGTCAGCGTATAGGCTGAAACATGCAGCGTGCTGTCCACTGGTAACAACGACAGCAGCGGTAACGCCAGCAGCACAATGAGGATCACTGCGCCAATGGCAATCGAGACTTTGGGGCCGGCTTTTTGGGTCGCGGTAACGAGCAGGGGCTGGTTCATCAGTCGATCACCCGTCCTTTGAGTGCGAAGAGGCCTTGCGGACGTTTCTGGATAAACAGAATGATCAGCGCGAGGATGAGGATCTTGCCGAGCACCGCACCGATCTGCGGTTCGAGAATCTTGTTGGCTATCCCTAAGCCGAAAGCCGCCAGCACGCTACCGGCCAACTGGCCGACACCACCGAGCACTACCACCAGGAACGAGTCGATGATGTAGCTCTGGCCGAGGTCCGGGCCGACGTTGCCGATCTGGCTCAGGGCCACGCCACCGAGGCCGGCGATGCCCGAGCCAAGACCGAAGGCGAGCATGTCCACGCGTCCGGTGGGCACGCCGCAGCAGGCGGCCATGTTGCGATTCTGGGTGACCGCTCGCACGTTCAGGCCGAGGCGCGTCTTGTTCAGCAGCAGCCAGGTCAGCACCACCACAAACAGCGCAAAGGCAATGATGACGATGCGGTTGTAGGGCAGCACAAGATTGGGCAGCACCTGAATCCCGCCCGACAGCCAGGCCGGATTGGCCACTTCGACGTTCTGCGCGCCGAACAGCAACCGAACAAGCTGAATCAGCATCAGGCTGATGCCCCAGGTGGCGAGCAGGGTTTCCAGCGGGCGACCATAGAGGTGGCGAATCACCGTGCGCTCCAGCGCCATGCCGATGGCGGCGGTGACAAAAAAAGCCACCGGCAGTGCAATCAGCGGATAGAACTCGATGGCCTGCGGTGCGAATCGCTGAAACATCAGTTGCACCACATAGGTCGAGTAGGCGCCGAGCATCAGCATCTCGCCGTGGGCCATGTTGATCACGCCGAGCAGGCCGAAGGTGATCGCAAGGCCCAATGCCGCGAGCAGCAGGATCGAACCGAGGGACATGCCGCTGAACGCCTGGCCCAGCATCTCGCCGACCAGCAGTTTGCGCTTGACCTGGGCGAGGCTGGTTTCAGCGGCGGTGCGCACATTCGTGTCGGTTTCGACGCCCGGCTCCAGCAGGCTTTCGAGGCGGGTGCGGGCCAGCGGGTCACCGGTCTCGCCGAGCAAGCGCACCGCGGCGAGGCGCACGGCCGGATCGCCGTCGACCAGTTGCAGATTGGCCAGGGCCAGGCTGAGGGCGGCGTGGACGCCTTCATTCGTTTCGCCCGCCAGTTGCCGGTCGAGGAATTTCAACTGCGCCGGTTTGGCACTCTTCTGCAATTGCTGCGCGGCGGCCAGACGGATTTTGGCGTCGGCGGCGAGCAACTGATGACTGGCCAGGGCCGAGTCGATCAGACCCCGCAGGCGGTTGTTCAGGCGCAGGGTTTTCGGTTGCCCGTCGATGGTCAGTTCGCCTTGTTGCAGGGCATTGATCAATTCGATACGGGCCGGATCGGGCTGCGCGGCCCAGGCTTCCAGGAGTTTGGCTTGCTGCACGGGATTGGCGGCGACGAAGTCTTCGGCGTCATCGGCGTGGGTGGCCATCGGCAATAGCAGCGCGAGGGCGAGGATGAAGCGGTAGAGGGCAGTGGGCATAGAGAGTCGCCTTGCTCGGACTAAATGTGGGAGCGGGCTTGCTCGCGAAAGCGGTGTGTCTGTCACATAGTTGTTGGATGTGCCGCCGTCTTCGCGAGCAAGCCCGCTCCCACAGGGATTTGTGTCGGCCTGAGACAAAGTGCCCGGGGCCGACATCCTGTGGCTTTAGTTGCTCTTCACCGCATACTCCGGCTTCTTGTCGTTGCCCTGGATGAACGGGCTCCACGGTTGGGCGCGGATCGGTCCTTCGGTCTGCCACACCACGTTGAACTGACCGTCAGACTGGATCTCACCGATCATCACCGGCTTGTGCAGGTGGTGATTGGTCTTGTCCATGGTCAGTGTGTAACCGGACGGCGCGGCAAAGGTCTGGCCGGCCAGGGCTTCGCGGACTTTGTCGACATCGGTGGACTTGGCTTTTTCCGCGGCTTGGGCCCACATGTGGATGCCGACGTAGGTGGCTTCCATCGGGTCGTTGGTCACCGCTTTGTCGGCGCCCGGCAGGTTGTGTTTCTTCGCGTAGGCCTTCCAGTCATCGACGAACTTCTTGTTCACCGGGTTTTCGACCGATTCGAAGTAGTTCCACGCCGCCAGGTTACCCACCAGCGGTTTGGTGTCGATGCCACGCAGTTCCTCTTCGCCCACCGAGAACGCCACGACCGGAACGTCGGTGGCTTTCAGGCCCTGGTTGGCCAGCTCTTTGTAGAACGGCACGTTGGAGTCGCCGTTGACGGTGGAGATGACGGCGGTCTTGCCGCCCGCCGAGAACTTCTTGATGTTGGCGACGATGGTCTGGTAGTCGCTGTGACCGAAGGGGGTGTAGACCTCTTCGATGTCCTTGTCGGCCACACCTTTGGAGTGCAGGAACGAACGCAGGATCTTGTTGGTGGTGCGCGGGTAGACGTAGTCGGTGCCGAGCAGGAAGTAGCGCTTGGCGCTGCCGCCTTCTTCGCTCATCAGGTATTCAACGGCAGGGATCGCCTGCTGGTTCGGGGCGGCGCCGGTGTAGAACACGTTCGGCGACATTTCTTCGCCTTCGTACTGCACCGGGTAGAACAGCAGGCCATTGAGCTCTTCGAACACCGGCAGTACCGATTTGCGCGACACCGAAGTCCAGCAACCGAACACCACGGCGACCTTGTCCTGGGTCAGCAGCTGGCGACCCTTTTCGGCGAACAGCGGCCAGTTCGACGCCGGGTCGACCACCACCGGTTCCAGCATCTTGCCGTTCACGCCGCCCTTGGCGTTGATCTCGTCGATGGTCATCAGCGCCATGTCTTTCAACGACGTTTCGGAGATCGCCATGGTCCCGGACAACGAATGCAGAATACCGACCTTGATGGTCTCGGCGGCCTGGACGGTCCAGGTCATGCCCATTGCGGCAATGGATGCCGAGAGAGTGAAAGCCTTGATCAAACTGCGACGCTTCATTGTGCGATCTCCATGAACTTATGAATTTTCTTGGTTGGCAGATGCGGACTACTGAAGGGTCTTTAGCAAGGGCTGTGCCCGGTCGGGGAAAGGTACGGGAATGGCGTTTTAGAGCGGTTGTGCGGTTTGATGGCGCACCAGGAAGGATCGCGGCAGGCGTTTTGGTGCGAGGAGTTGCGCCAGATTGGGGCGGGTAGCATCGATCAATTGTGGGAGCGGGCTTGCTCGCGAAAGCGGTGTTTCAGTTGCCATTTATGTTGTCTGACACACCCTCTTCGCGAGCAAGCCCGCTCCCACAAAGTCAGCGGCGCATCAGATCAGCTTTTGATGCAGGTTTCAAAACCATGTCCGCCACCTTTGTACTCCGGGCCGTAGTAGTACTTGGTGAATGAAGTTTTCCCGTCGGGCGTGGAAGCGAAGTTCGCAATTCCGACACCGTAATCCTTGAGCGACGGATCCGTATGGGCAAAGTAAATCGCCAGGGAACTCGAGTTGGCGGCGGCAAAGCCGTCATACCGGGAGTTGTCGGGCAACGTCAGGGTAATACCGTAGGCGCCATGTTCGCCGGTACTTTGTTCGGCATTGAATTTCATGTCGACCACACCTTCAAACGCACCGATATGGCTGTCCATTCCGGTGCATTGATATCGGCCGCTGTAGTCAACGCCAGTAAAGGGGGGGTTGGTGGCCCATGCAGGCGTTGAGACAAGTGCGATGGATATGATGAGTTTTTTGAACATGCTTACCTCTTTCCGCTCTTGTAAGAGTTGTGACGATTAAGATGTAGGAATAATCGTCATTGAAGTGCGCGAGTATTTTTTATTATTCAACTCGCGGGAGCGGAGTATGAGCGTGGTAATGGATTTGTTAAGTGCGAACTCAATACGAGGTTTTTCCAGGCATACCTGCAGTTTTGAAGTTTGTTTTAATTAAACATGGCGTTAACGACGTCGCATCAAGCCGATGAAGAACAACCCGCCAATCGCCGCCGTGGCCACCCCGATGGGCAAGTCTTCGGGCGCGATCATCGTCCGGGCAGCAACGTCGACCCAGACCAGAAACACGCTGCCAAGCAACACGCACACCGGCAGCACTCTTCGGTGTTCAGCCCCGACCAGACGCCGCGCGATGTGCGGCACCATCAGCCCGACAAAACCGATCGAGCCGCTGATCGACACCAGCACCCCGGTCATCAGCGATGCAATCAGAAATACCCGCAAGCGCACGGTGCGCGCATTCAGGCCCAGGGTCACTGCCGTCTGCTCGCCGGCCATCAGCGCATTCAACGGTCGCGCCATGCCCAGCAGCAACACCAGCCCGAACAACACACTGGCGGTCGGTACCGCCAGCAATTCCCAGCGCGCCAGCCCAAGTCCGCCGAGCATCCAGAACATCACCGCCGAACTGGCTCGATGGTCGCCCAGGAACAGCAACAAATTGGCGATCGCCATCATCACGAACGACACCGCCACGCCGCACAACAGCAGACGGTCACTGTCGAGGCGACCGTGGCGGCTGGCGATCATCAGCACCACCAGCATGCTCAGCAATGCACCGATGAAGGCGGCGATCGGCAAGGTCAGCAGGCCAACGATTTCTCCGACATGCAACACCACGATCACCGCGCCCAACGTCGCGCCGGAGGTGACGCCGAGTAAATGCGGATCAGCCAGCGGATTGCGCGTCACCGCTTGCAGCACCGCGCCGATCAAAGCCAACCCGGCGCCCACCAGTGCGCCGAGCAACATGCGCGGGACGCGGATCAGCCAGACGATATGCTCCTGCCCGGGGCTCCAGTCCGGCACACCGAAGCCGAACAGTTTGTGCAGCAGGATGCGCCACACCACGTCCAGCGGTACCCGTGCCGGGCCGAAACCCAGGGACACTACGCAAGACACCAGCAACAGGGCACCGAGGGCGATCAGCAACAAGGCGTAGCGACGGTTGATCATTCGCCGTGGAAACCCTTGGCCAGTGTAGCGACCGCCAGCACGTTATCGATCCCCGGCGTGGCCTGCACGTACGGAATGACGATGAAGCGCCGCTGCTTGATCGCTTCCACCGATTGCAGGGCCTTGTTGGCCAGCAGGAACTGAATCTTCTGTTCGGCGGTGATTTCGCTGTAGTCGACGATCACGATCACCTGCGGGTTGTGTTCGACCACGCTTTCCCAGTTGACCCGGGTCCAGCTTGCATCGACATCCTCCAGGATGTTGCGCCCGCCAGCGGCGTCGATCAGTGCTTGCGGCATGCCCAGGCGGCCTGAGGTCATGGCCCGGTCTTCGCCGCTGTCGTACAGGAAGACCCGCGGTCTTTGCGCGGGCAGGGTTTTGCGAATGTCCGCCACTTGTGCCTGCATGTGGGCGACCAGGGCGTTGGCGCGGTCCTGCACGTCGAAGATCCTGCCGAGGTTGCGCAGGTCGTTGTAGGTGTCTTCGAGGCTGGCCGGTGGGCGCTTCATCACGAAGGCGCAGGATTCGCTCAGCTCATACACATTGATGCCCAGCGGTTGCAAGGTCTGCGGAGTGAGATCGCCGCCGACGCGCATGCCGTAGTCCCAACCGGCGAAGAGGAAATCGACGTTGGCATCGAGCAGGGTTTCCACCGACGGGTACTTGGCCGCCAGTTCCGGCAGACCGTCGAGCAGCGACTGCATGTCGGGAGTCACGGCCTTCCAGCCACTGACGCCGCTGTAGCCGGCCATCCGTGGCTTGAGGCCGAGGGCGAGCATCATCTGGGTCATGTTGATGTCGTGGCTGAGGGCGTGTTGCGGTGCTTGCGTGAAGGTCACTTCGCGGTTGCAGCTTTTGACTGTCAGCGGGTAATGGGTGGCTTCGGCCAAGGCCTGGGCGTTGATCGACAGCATCACGAGGCAGAGGCCGGAGCGCAGCAGGGAACGCAAATTCATGGTTGGGTTATCCAGGTGATTCGTGGGTAGCCGTGCAGCGGATGGTCATCGATAAGCGCTTCGACGCCAAACACGTTGCGCAGCAGGGCGGCGGTGAGCACCTCTTGCGGTGTGCCGCTGGCGACGATGCGACCATGGTTGATCACGTACAGCCGATCACAAAAAGCCGCCGCCAGGTTGAGGTCGTGGATGCTCGCCAGGGTGCCGATGTTCAAGCGCCTGACCAACTTCAACAGCTCAAGCTGATAGCGTGGGTCGAGGTGGTTGGTCGGCTCGTCGAGGATCAGCAGTTGCGGTTGCTGGGCCAGGGCGCGGGCGAGGATTACCCGCTGTTTTTCACCGCCTGAGAGGGTGGCGAACTCATGGTCATCGAAGCCCTCGAGGCCGACGGACTCCAGCGCCTGATGAATGAGTGTCGAGTCTTCGAGCGTGTCGCCATCGAACAGACCTTTGTGCGGCGTGCGGCCCATGGCGACCACTTCCTCGACGGTCAGGCCGAAGGCGTCGGGGAACTCCTGCAAGACCACGGCGATGCGTTGTGCACACCAGCGCGAAGACTGTTTCCAGACATTCTGGTGATCGAGCCTGACCTCGCCGTGCTCCGGTTTACTGAAGCGCCAGGCACAACGCAACAGGCTGGTCTTGCCACTGCCGTTGGGGCCGATCAACCCGACGAATTCACCCGCGGCGACGTGAACGGAGGCATCACGTAGCTGGAATTGATGGTGGCAATGGCCGTGGCCCAGTGGGTACCAGGTGAGGTTGGTGAGGTGCAGCGAGGTCATGCCGTTACTCTTGAGGTGAAGCTGATGGCCTCTTCGCGAGCAAGCCCGCTCCCACAGGTATGTGCAAATCCTGTGGGAGCGGGCTTGCTCGCGAAGAGGCCCGAAAGGACACCCTGAATACGAGAGGGTGACGCGCGGGGCAGTTTACAGCCCCTTGCGCCCCGCGCATCTCAGCTGTTTCATGATGAAGATGAGGCGCTCTCAGTCTGCCGGGTAAAACGCGACAGCAGCACACGATCCAGCACCCACACCACCACCAGCGAAGCGCCCACCAACGGGAAGGCCACCGCGAGGACGAACATGATCACCATGGCGGTTTTCCATTTCGGCAGGTCGTGACGCAGCGGCGGTACGCCGAGTTTTCCTTGCGGACGACGCTTCCACCAGATCACCACGCCGCTGACCGCGCTGAGCAGGATCATCAGGCAGATCAGCAACACGATGATCTGATTGAACGTGCCGAACATCTTGCCTTCGTGCAACATCACGCCGATTTCCGTGGCGCGGGCCACGGTGCCATATTGCTCGTAACGCACATCGGCAAGGACCTTGCCGGTGTACTGGTCGATGTGCAACGTGGCGTCATTGCGCGGGTCATCGGCGAACACGGCGATGGTGAACACACCGGTGGCGGTCGTTGGCAAGGTGATGCTGTAGCCAGGCTCGACCTTGCTTTGGGTGGCGATGTTTTGCACGTCCTGCAGGCTGATGGTCGGTGCGGCCGGGCCGGCCTGCGCGCCATCGTGGGCCATGTGTTCGGCGTGTTCGCCGGACATGGGCATCGGCGTGTTTTCCATGGCCCAGGGCACGGTCTGGCGGGTGGCGCTGTTGAGGCTGCGCGCTTCGACGTCGGACTTCGGTACGTTGTCCCACATTGCCGCCGGAAACACGTTCCACACGGCCGCGTATTGCTGGCCCCAGAAGCCGGTCCAGGTCATGCCGCTGAGCAGCATCACCAGCAGCAGGGAGGCGCCCCAGAATCCGGTGACGGCATGCAAGTCACGCCATAGCACCCGCCCGCGACTGCTCAGGCGTGGCCACAGAATGCCGGCGGCCTGACCGCGCGGCCACCACAGGAATACCCCGGACACCACCAGCACCACACCCCAGCCGGCGGCCAGTTCGATCAGCCGATCGCCGACGGTGCCGATCATCAGCTCACCGTGAATCGCGCGCGCAATGGCTTGCAGGTTCTTCTTGGCGTCTTGCTCGCCGAGGATGTCGCCTTGGTACGGATCGACAAAAACGTTCAGCTCGTTGCCGTCGTTGAGCACGACAAACTGAGCGCTGCGTTCGGCATTGACCGGTGGCAGGTACTGTTTGATCGTCGCTTGGGGATACGCATCTTTTACCCGCTTGAGCAGATCGTCGGCCGGGACAGTGTGATGACCGGCCGGTACGTTGAGCAGGCTGCTGTACATCAGTGAATCGAGTTGCGGCTTGAACAGGTAAAGGGTGCCGGTCAGGGCCAGCATCACCATGAATGGCGCAACGAACAATCCGGCATAGAAATGCCAGCGCCAGGCCAGGTTGTAGAAATTCACTTTGGGCTGTTTCATCACGTGTGCTCCGCATTGGCGAATCAATTGTTTTTTTTAAAAGATCGCAGTACGCATTCCCTGTAGGAGCTGGCGAAGCCTGCGATCTTTTGATCTTGTTGTCAGAAACTCATATCCACCCGGGTCCAGAGCGTGCGCCCCGGCTCCTTGATGGCTTGCGGGTCATTGGCCGGATAGCCGAAACCTGCGTTGCCGGCCAGGTTCAAGTGCTCGGCGTAAGCCTTGCCGAACAGGTTGTCGACGCCGCTGCTGACCTTCCAGTGGCTGTTGATCCGATAGGCACCGTTGAGGGAGAAGACGCCAAACCCTGGCGTCTTGCCGAAGTCCTTGCCGACCACGTTGCCCTTGTTCTGGTCGATGCGGTTTTGTGCGGCGACCACTCTCCACAGTGCGCCGGCACTCCAGTTGTCTTCGCTGTAGGTCAGGCCGAAACGGGTGTCCAGCGGCGGCATCTGCGGCAATGCAGAGCCATCGCTGCTGTTCTTGCCCCAGGCGTAGGCCAGGGTCGCGTCGGCTTTCCAGTGTTCAGTGAGGCTGTACGCGGCGCCCAGTTCGCCGCCCATGATTCGTGCGTCGATGTTCTCGGCTTGCGAGGTCGTGCCCATCATCGTCGGGGTGTAGTTGAACAGGATGTAATCGCGCACCTGCCCGACGTAACCCGAGGCCCAGGCTTCGAGTGTTTCGGTCTTGTATTGCAGGCCGAAATCGAGCTGGGTGGTTTTTTCCGGCTTGATCGAGTCGAAGGCATTCACCGAACCGGCGGGGCCCGACTTGGGTGAAAACAGCTCCCAGTAATCCGGGAACCGCTGGGTGTGACCGAGGCCCGCGTACAAGGTGGTCGGGCTGTCGGCCAGGTCATGCTCGTAGCGGATGAAGCCGCTTGGCAGGGTGTCGGCGCGGGTGTCGTCGGCTGTTGGATTGGGGCGGGTCATCATTCCCGAGCCGATGGTCTGCCGATAGTCCTTGGCCGAGGCGCGGTCCAGGCGTGCGCCGCTGATCAAACGGTCACGGTCGGCGGCGTACCAGGTCAGTTCGCCGAACACACCGTAGTTATGGAAGTCGGCATCCTTGGTATAGGGCAGGTCCTTGTAGGTGTCGATGCCCATGGCGCTGCGCTGGCGATGTTCGTTGGTCTGTGCGTCGATGCCGCTGATCAGTTGCACATCAGCCCAGCGCCAGGTGGCCTTGACCCGTGCGCCGAGGGTGCGGCGGTCGACGTTGGAGGCCATGGGGCCGGCCATCATGCCGGTACCGGACGGCGTGCGCAGGGTGTAGTTGTCCATCACGTGGTCGGCGTAGTTGTAGTAGACCTGCGCCTCGATCGTATCCAGCACATCGCCGATGCTGGATTTCTCGAAGCGCAGGCCGAGGCTTTCACGCAGGAACTGCGAACCGTCCATGCTGCGCCCGGCGTAGCGCGCTTCACCGTCACCTTTGCCGGCGGTCAGCTCCAGCAAGGTATCGGCATCCGGGGTCCAGCCGAATGCGACGTCGCCGTTCCATTTGTCGTAGCGCGATGGGACGGTGTCGTTGTTGCCATCCTGATAGTCGTCTGAATGTGCGGTGTTGCCGATCACCCGTACGTAGCCCAGTGGCCCGCCGGCAGCAGCGTCCACCAGTTTGTCGAAGCGCCCGTTGGAGCCGGCCAGCACGCTGGCGTTGACCCGTGTGCCGAGCTCGCCGAAGTGTTCCGGCTCGCGGTCGAACAGGATGGTGCCGGCCGAAGCGCCCGGTCCCCACAGCACGGTTTGTGGGCCTTTGATCACGGTCAGTTGGTCATAGGTTTCCGGCGAAATGTAGGAGGTCGGCGCGTCCATCCGGCCCGGGCAGGCGCCGAGCATCATGCCGCCGTTGGTGAGGATGTTCAGCCGCGAGCCGAACATGCCGCGCAGCACCGGGTCGCCGTTGGTGCCGCCGTTGCGCACTTGGGCGAAACCGGGAATGGTTTTCAGATAATCCGAGCCGTCGCTGGCCGGCACCGGTTGGCGCGGCTCCTTGGGGTTGGTGACGATGGTCAATGGCGAGCTGGGAGCAACGGCGGTAATCACCGTCGGGCTCAGTTCTTCAGTGTGACCGGCGTGTTCATCGGCCAGCGCGGAAGGCGCCAGCAATGCACTGCACAAAATCGCAGTGGCGTGCCTGAAACGAATGCCGGATTCGTTTTGGGTTATGGAGACTTGGGTTGGACTCAAGCCTGTGTCAGCAGAAAACCTGGACATGAAATTTCCATCGAACAGTCGTAAACGACACGGCCGGCAGCCTGAAGCTGTCCCTGTGGGAGCGGGCTTGCTCGCGAAAGCGGTGTGCCAGGCGACATCTGCGTTGACTGACACTCTCTCTTCGCGAGCAAGCCCGCTCCCACCGGATGCTTGGGTTGTCTTGCGGACCGTGTGAGATCGGAGGTGGGTGTTTACGCGACGGCAGGCGGGGCGCGGGTGCGGGCGCCGGGGAAGAAGGTTTGCCGGGCGTGGCCCAGGCGCGGAGAAGGCGTGGTGAAGGTGTTGACGGGTGGAATGACGAAGTTGGCGAAGGACACGCCGCCGGTCAGCGCCGGGCAATTGAACAGCAGGCTGCAATAGCCGCACTTTTCCCACAGCACACGGTGCCCCGGGGCAGGCGGGCAATGCTCGGCGGAGGTTTGCTTGCCGTGGTCGGCATGCTCCATTGCCGACATGTCCATGCCTATCGACATGTCCATGCTCATACCCGCCGGCATGCTCATCGACATGGCGCGCGAATCCATCGGCATCGACTGGGAAATCAGCGGACCGATAAAAATCATCAGCATGGCGAACAGGCTGATCCAGCTGCCGCGTGTCAGGCTCAATACCTGACTGCGTGGCCTGGATGACCTGGCGCTAGGCGGGCGCATGGGCGTTTTCAGCTCAGGCGATTATGGATTGTGCGCGTGCGCCTGCATGCCGTCCGGCGCCTGCTTCTGCACCGCGACTTCGACCGTCACGTCACCGGCCTTCTCGAAGTGCAGCGTCATGGGAAAGCGCTTGCCGTCAACCAGCAGGCTGCGGTCCTTGAGGCCCAGCAACATCACGTGATAGGCCATCGGTGCGAAAGTGACCTCGCCACCGGCGGGCACTTCCACGCTCGGTACGTGCTGCATTTTCATCATGTCGCCTTGCATCACGTGCTCATGCAATTGCGCTTCGCCGGCGATGGGGGTGTCGACGCTGAGCAGGCGGTCGGCGGTCTTGCCTTCATTGTCGATCACGAAATACGCCGCAACGGTGGGCGCATTGGGTGGCAACTCCTGGGACCACGGATGGGCGATTTCCAGCGTGCCGACCTTGTATTCGTGGGCATTGGCAAAGCAGGCAGGCAGCAGCAACGCAGCCAGAACGATGAGTTTGTTCAACATGGCAGTTCTCCGGAACGATTTAAACGCAGGTCAATTGCGAGAAAAAATCACACCAGAGGGGACGCGCGGGGGTTGAGACTCGGCCATTGCTGGCGCGGTGACGGGCTGGTGAGCGAGGTGGCAGGCAGGCTTCGGTTGGATTCGAAGTGCGCGAAATACAGCTGTGGCGAATGCCCCGGCAACGCCATCAATGGCGCAGAACCCGAGCAGCACCAGCAATGCTGCATGTTGGAATGATCGTCGTTTTGCGGGGCCTTCTGTTCAAGGTCGCCGATGGAGATCGCCACCATCCTGGTGCCGCTGGCGCTGCAGAAGCTGCCCCACAACAACTGTTCGGCAGGTGACTTCGACGTTTGCGCCATCGCTCCGGACATCGGCATGGCGAGCAAATTGAACAGCACTGCGAAGCAGGCTATCCAGGCAATTGCGAGCCGTTGTCGGGACATGGGGCAAAATCCGTTTGGGTGGGCGATCAGGCGCGGGCTATTTAGCCTGATCAGGGCCGATAAGTAAAAACGTGGCGTGCGGTTTGGTGTCGCAGTAAAAAGACACTGACTCAGTGTGCACGTACCGCATGTACTTGTATTTCTACTCCTAGCGTAGCGCGAATTACGGCGAATATTGCAGCCAGGTTGTCCATGCTCGGATTGCCTTTGGCAGACAGCATGCGATGGAGGCTTTTGCTGGGCTTTGCCGTTTCCTTTGCCAGTTCTTCAAAACCTACGGTGGCGTTGATCAGGTCGCGCAGGATGATACGGGCCATTTCAGGTTCGCCGTTAAGAAACAGAGTAGCAGCCTCGTCCAACAATGCCTGGGCGAACTCGGGATCACGTTGGGCACGCTCGGCGATGGTGTGTTTGTAGTTTCGGGTGAGCGCCATGACGTTATCTCCGGTGCCGTTCAGTCTTTTTTCGGGATCGAAACTCGGCTATCAGTGTTTTCGCCTGTTTGATGTCAGTTTTTTGTGTGGACTTGTCACCACCACCAAAAAGGATGATCAGGCGTTTCCCCTCTTGGACAAGATAGATTCTGTAGCCAGGCCCCCAATTGATCCGGTACTCGCCGAGACCATCGAACCACTTGATGTTTGATGTGTTTCCCAGTTCCAGGCGAAGCAGCGCACTGGATACCTTAAGCGCTGCCTGCGCATCCAGGGTGGAAAACCAGCGGCCAAAGGGGCTTTTGTCGTTGTCCTGAACGTATTCTTCGAGTGTGATCACAGGCGGCTCTGAAGGTAACAAATAGGTTACTTATCATGCAAGCCAATGATCCTGATCTATCGGGCGAAGACCGACAACGCGCCAAGTATTTCCTCAAGCGTCAGGAACTCCCGCTCAACCCCCGGCAACACCGGCCGCTTCAAAACAATCACCGGCACCCCACGCTCACGCGCCACTTCCAGCTTCGGCTCGGTCGCTGTGCTGCCGCTGTTCTTGCTGATCAGCACGTCGATGTTTCGCCGTTCGAACAACGCTCGTTCATCGTCGATCAGGAATGGCCCCCGTGCGCCGATCACTTCGCAGCGCTGGTTGCCCGGATACACGTCCAGCGCACGCAGGGTCCAGAATTGCTCCGCAGGAATTTCATCCAGGTGTTGCAGGGGCTCGCGACCGAGGGTGAACAGCGGTCGGCGGAAGGGTTTCAGGGCTTCGATCAGTTCGGCCCAATCGCTGACTTCCCGCCAGTCATCACCCGCCTGGGCTCGCCAGGCCGGACGCCGTAGCGCCCAGCAGGGAATACCGCTCAAGCGCGCGGCGGTCGCAGCGTTCTGGCTGATCTGGGCGGCGTAGGGGTGAGTGGCGTCGACCAGCAGTTCGATACCTTCATCGCGAATGAATTGCGCCAGACCTTCGGCACCGCCGTAACCGCCCACGCGGATCTGACATTGCAGGTCCGTCGGCACCCGGCCGATACCGGCCAGGCTGTAAATGTGCTGCGGCCCCAGCGTGCGGGCAATGACCAGGGCTTCGGTCACACCGCCGAGCAACAGGATGCGCTTCATTGGAACGCGCCTGCATGGCCGACAATCCCGCCCTGGCGATCGATGGCAAAGACTTCCACCTGAACCTGCGCCGGCACCACGCTGCGGGCAAAGTCCAGGGCGTGCTGGCAGACTGCATCACCCAGGGCAACCCCGGCTGCGGCGGCCATGGCCAGTGCCTGCTGACTGGTGTTGGCCTCGCGGATACTTTGCTGCAATGCCGTATCGGCGCCGACCTGTGCGGCCCATAGCGCCAGTTGCGGCAGGTCGATGCTCGAATGACGACTGTGCAAATCCATATGCCCGGCCGCCAGTTTGCTGATCTTGCCGAATCCACCGCACAGGCTGAGCCTGTCCACGGGCACTTTGCGCAGGTGCTTGAGTACGGCACCGACGAAGTCGCCCATTTCGATCAGGGCAATTTCCGGCAGGTTGTAGACCTGGCGCATGGTGTCTTCGCTGGCGTTGCCGGTACAGGCGGCGATGTGCAGGTAACCGTTGGTTTTCGCCACGTCGATGCCCTGGTGGATCGAGGCAATGTAGGCCGCGCATGAAAACGGCCGGACGATGCCGCTGGTGCCGAGGATCGATAGTCCACCAAGAATGCCCAGGCGCGGGTTCATGGTTTTCAGTGCCAGTGCCTCGCCATTCTCGACATTGACCGTCACGTCGAAACCGCCGGCATAACCGAGCTCGTCGGCCAGTCCCGCCAGGTGATCGCCGATCATTTTGCGTGGCACCGGATTGATCGCCGGTTCGCCGACCCCCAGCACCAGCCCGGGCCGGGTCACGGTGCCGACGCCGCGACCGGCATGGAAGCGAATCCCCGGCTCGGCGCTCAGGCGCACCTGCGAGTAGAGCAGGGCGCCATGGGTCACGTCGGGATCGTCTCCGGCGTCCTTGAGGGTTCCCGCTTCGGCGCCGTCCTCGGTGAGGCGGCAGAACTCCAGGCGCATCTGCACGTGCTTGCCTTTGGGCAGCACGATGTCCACCGCGTCGGCTGTTACACCGGCCAACAGCAGACGTGCGGCAGCGAGGCTGGTAGCGGTGGCGCAACTGCCGGTGGTCAGGCCACTGCGCAGCGGGGCGGGTTGTTCGGCGGTTTCGTCACGCATCGAAAGGCTTCGTCACGTCCAGCAAGGTAATCGGCAGGGCCTGGCGCCAGGTGTCGAAATCGCCCAGCGGCTGAGCTTGCGCGATATGAATCCGCGTCAGCTCTCCGCCGTGTTGCTCGCGCCAGGCCATCAGGGTCATTTCACTTTGCAGGGTGACCGCATTGGCAATCAGCCGGCCACCGGGCTTGAGTTCGGCCCAACATGCATCCAGCACGCCGTCACGGGTGACACCGCCGCCGATGAAAATCGCGTCCGGTCGCTCCAGGCCGGCCAAGGCCTGCGGCGCACTGCCACGAACCAGCTGCAGGCCGGGAACGCCAAGGGCATCGCGGTTGTGTTCGATCAACGCCTGGCGGCCGTCATCCGCCTCGATGGCCAGTGCGCGACAACCGGGGTGGGTGCGCATCCATTCGATGCCGATCGAGCCGCTGCCGGCACCGACATCCCACAACAGTTCGCCGGGGATCGGGGCCAGACGTGCGAGGGTGATGGCGCGCACATCGCGTTTGGTCAGTTGGCCGTCGTGTTTGAAAGCGGAGTCCGGCAGTCCGGCCAATCGCGACAGGCGAGGTGTATTCGGTTCAGCGATGCATTCGATGGCGACCAGGTTCAGGTCGGCAATCGGTGAATCGTTCCAGTCGCTGGCGATACCGTCGATACGCCGCTCGGCTTCGCCGCCCAGGTGTTCCAGCACGGTGAGTCGACTGGGACCAAAGCCTCGTTCGCGCAACAGTGCAGCGATGGCGGCTGGGCTGCGGCCATCGTTGCTCAATACCAGCAAGCGCACACCGCTGGACAACTGGGCGTTGAGTGCAGCGAGCGGCCGGGCCACCACCGAAAGGGTAACCACGTCTTGCAAGGGCCAACCCATTCGCGCTGCGGCGAGCGAGCAGGAGGAGGGCGCGGGAAGCGTCAGTATCTCGGCGGCGGGGAGTTGCCTGGCCAGGCTGGCGCCGACGCCGAAGAACATCGGATCGCCACTGGCCAGGACACAAACGGGTTCGCCACGGTGCGACAGCAGCGACTCAAGGCAGAAGGGGCTCGGCCACGGCTGGCGCTCGCCGCGTATGCACGGCGGGAGCAAATCCAGATGCCGCTGGCCGCCGAAGATTTTCGCGGCGCGCAACAGCGCATGCCGGGCGTTCTTGCCCAGGCCCTTGAAACCGTCTTCGCCGATGCCTACTACCGTCAGCCAGGGTGTCATGCCGTTCCTCAATCACGCGTTCAACATTGTTGGGCGGCATGATAGCGCGGGTTCCTTGAGCTGACTGCCTTCTCTTCCCGACCGGAGTCTTTTCATGCGGCGAAGTAAAGCAGGCATAATACCGCGCACTTTCGCCGTGAATCGCCTCGCCACCTGAACGGGTCCGCCTTGAACGAACGTCCGCTGTCCGCTGCCTTACGCCCCTCGGCTTGCCCGGGGTTGCTGCGTATTGTGCCGGCGCTGGATGGCGGCATCTGTCGGATCAAGTTGAACGGTGGTTCGATCAACAGCGTCCAGGCCGAGGCCGTGGCGTCTGCAGCCGAGCGTTACGCCAGCGGAGCGATCGAGGCGACCAACCGGGCCAACCTGCAGATCCGCGGAATTGGCAACGAGCAATCGGCGTTGATCGACAGCCTGCTGGCTGCCGGTCTGGGACCGCGAACGGCGGCTGGCGACGATGTGCGCAACCTGATGCTCAGCCCCGGCGCCGGGATCGATCGGCGCATGCTGTTCGACACTCGGCCGCTGGCCGGGCAGATCCTCGCCACATTGCAAAGCCACGAAGCTTTTCACGACCTCAGTGCCAAGTTCGCCGTACAGCTTGATGGCGGTGAAGACCTTGCGATGCTCGAACATCCTCATGACCTGTGGCTCTCGGCGTTTGATCAGGACGGCGAGCAACGGTTGGCGTTCGGTTTGGCGGGATGCCCGACGGACAGACCCGCCGGTTCGGTTGCACTCGCTGACGGGCACGCGCTGGTGGTCGCTGTCCTTGAGTTGTTTCTTGAACTGGCGCGCCCCGAGCAGACGCGGATGCGTCATTTGCTGGCCGAGTATTCGGTCGAGGATGTTTTGCTTCGGCTGGCTGAGCGAGTACCGATGCAAGCGGTTGTCGGTTGGCAGCGGGTTGGGGGGCGCAGTGATTTGCACATCGGTGCGTATCCCCAGGCCGAATCCGGTGTTGTCTATGTCGGGGCTGTCCCGCCATTGGGGCGGCTCGATCCGGCGATGCTGCGGGGGGCGGCACAACTGGCACGGGAGTTCGGTGATGCCAGTCTGCGCTTCACGCCTTGGCAAAGCCTGCTATTGCCCAATATCCGCGCGGAAGACGCCGCCGAGGTCATTCGGCAGTTGCACTGTCTGGGCTTGCAGTGCGATGCCGATCAGCCATTGTCCCGGTTGATCGCCTGCACCGGTTCAAACGGCTGCGGTAAAGGCCTGGCCGAGACCAAGGGCGATGCCCTGCAACTGGCTACATTGCTGCAACATCACGGGCAAACGCCGAGCGTGCATTTGAGCGGGTGCGTGCGTTCCTGTGCCGCCGCGCATACGGCGCCCGTCACCTTGCTGGCCGTCGCCCCCGGTCACTACGATCTCTATTTTCGCGATGCAGCGCAGCCGGGTTTCGGCGCGCTGCAAGCACACAACCTTACTATTGAAGCGGTCGCGGCCTTGCTCGACGCCCACTCACGGAGCCCCCTTGATGCTTGATTACATCCGCGACGGTCAGGAGATCTATCGCAACTCCTTCGCGATCATTCGCGCCGAGGCCAACCTCGACCGAATTCCGGCCGATCTGGAGAAACTCGCAGTCCGTGTGATCCACGCCTGCGGCATGGTCGAGGCCATCGACGGTTTGCAGTTTTCCGAAGGGGCGGGCAAGGCCGGGCGTGATGCGCTGGCGGCCGGCGCGCCGATTTTGTGCGATGCGCGAATGGTCTCCGAAGGCGTGACCCGCGCGCGGTTGCCGGCAAACAATCCGGTGATCTGCACCCTGCGCGACGAAAGCGTTCCGGAACTGGCCCGTGAATTGGGCAACACCCGCTCAGCGGCTGCGCTGGAACTGTGGCGTCCCCATCTGGAAGGTAGCGTGGTGGTCATCGGCAACGCCCCGACGGCGCTGTTCTATTTGCTGGAGATGCTCGACGCCGGTGCGCCGAAACCGGCGCTGATCCTCGGGTTCCCTGTGGGTTTCGTCGGCGCCGCCGAATCCAAGGCAGCGCTGGCGGCTGACAGCCGTGGCGTGCCGTTTGTCATCATGCAGGGTCGCCTGGGCGGTAGTGCCATGGCCGCCGCCGCCGTCAATGCCCTCGCCACGGAGATCGAATGATGCAGCAACCTGGACGTTTGATCGGCCTCGGTGTCGGTCCCGGTGATCCGGAACTGATTACTGTCAAGGCACTGCGGTTGCTGCGCGAGTCGCCTGTAGTGGCGTACTTCGTCGCCAAGGGCAAGAAGGGCAACGCCTTCGGTATCATCGAAGCCCACCTGCAGGACGCACAGAATTTGTTGCCACTGGTGTACCCGGTGACCACCGAAGCCTTGCCGGCGCCGTTGTCCTACGAGCAAGTGATCAGCGACTTCTACGATGACGCTGCCGCAGAACTGGCCGCGCATCTCGACGCCGGCCGCGACGTAGCGGTGATCTGCGAGGGCGACCCGTTCTTCTACGGCTCCTACATGTACCTGCACGACCGGCTCGCCCAGCGTTATCAGGCTGAAGTCGTGCCTGGCGTGTGCTCGATGCTCGGTGGTGCCTCGGTGCTCGGTGCGCCGCTGGTGTATCGCAATCAGAGTCTGTCGGTGTTGTCCGGTGTGCTGCCGCACGATGAACTTAAGCGTCGCCTGGCCGATGCCGATGCGGCGGTGATCATGAAACTGGGACGCAACTTTCCCAAGGTCCGCCAGGTGCTGGCAGAGCTCGGCCTGGCCGAGCGTGCGCTGTACATCGAACGCGCGACCATGGCCAATCAGAAGATCGTGCCGCTGGACCAGGTCGAGCCGATGTCTTCGCCGTACTTCTCGTTGATCATCGTTCCCGGTGAAAGGTGGCAAGGCTGATGACCCGACCAGTTCCGGCGATTGTCATTCTCGGCAATGGCAGCCTCGCGACCGCGCGCAGGATTCAACAACTTTATCCCGATGCGCTGATCCACGGCCTGGCTGAACGGGTTGACGGCGCGGACCGGGTCTATCACGAATTCGGTGCGACCCTGCGCGAGCTCTATCAACAGGGCACACCGGTGATTGCCCTGTGCGCCGCCGGGATCGTGATCCGCACGCTGGCGCCGTTGTTGCTGGAAAAGGGCGCCGAGCCACCGGTATTGGCGGTGGCCGAGGACGGCAGCGCCGTGGTTCCACTGCTGGGTGGTCTCGGCGGGGTGAATGTGATGGCGCGGGAGATTGCCGCTGCGCTTGAAGTCGCTGCGGCGATCACCACCAGCGGCGAGTTGCGTTTTGGCACTTGCCTGCTCAACCCGCCCAGCGGTTATGCCCTTGGCGATCTGGAACTGGGCAAGCGATTCGTTTCCGATTTGCTCGCCGGTGAAACGCTGCGCATCGAGGGTGAGGCCCCGTGGCTGGCGCAGGCGCAGTTGCCTGAAGATGCACAGGCCCGCTTGGCGGTGCATGTCAGTCATGTCGAACGGACACCCGCGACCAACGAATTGTTGATCTACCCGCGCAATGTGGTGGTCGCTGTGGATGCTGGGCTGGTGAACGTCGCGGGGGCGGTGCGCGAGGCATTGCATCAGGCAAAAATCGCCGTGCAGTCGCTGGCCTGCCTGTTGGCTCCCGACACCGAAATGGCTTTCCCGGGGTTGCGCGAAACGGCGCTTGAATTGGGCGTGCCGCTGCGTTTTGCCAGCGCTGAGAAGGTGCTTGGCGAACGTCTGAGTACTGCCATAGGCCAACCTGTTTCCATGCTGGGTAGCGACACCGTTGCCATTGCGGTGGCAGAGCAGCCACTGGACCCGTTGCAGATCGGCCGCCCGCGTGGACGGCTGGCAGTGATCGGCCTCGGGCCGGGCGCCGCTGAGTTGATGGTGCCGGCAGTGAAGGCGGAACTGGCCCGCGCAACCGACGTGCTGGGTTACGAAACCTATGTGCGCATGGCCGGGCCGTTTCGTGCCGATCAGGTGCTGCATTGCACCGACAACCGCGAAGAGATGCAACGCGCCCGCCACGCCTTCGAACTGGCAGCCCAAGGGCGTTCGGTGGTGGTGGTTTCTTCGGGGGATCCGGGGGTTTTTGCCATGGCTGCGGCGGTGCTGGAAGCGCTGCATGAAGCCACCGACGTCCATTGGCATAACGTTGATCTCGAGATTCTGCCGGGGGTCTCCGCCTCGCTGGCGACGGCCGCCCAGGCCGGCGCACCGCTGGGTCATGATTTCTGCGTGCTGTCCCTGTCGGATAACCTCAAGCCTTGGGCAATCATCGAAAAACGCCTGGACCTGGCCGCTCAAGCCGATCTGGCCCTGGCGTTCTACAACCCGATTTCCCGTTCGCGGCCATGGCAACTGGGCCAGGCGCTTGAAATCGTCGCCCGGCACCGTATGCCGCAAACCCCTGTCGTATTGGGGCGGGACATTGGCCGGCCGGGTCAGACACTGCGCGTCACGACTCTCGGCCAATTGACCCCCGACCAGGTCGATATGCGCACGATGGTATTGATCGGCTCATCCCTGACCTGTGTTTTTCCGCGGGTCGGCGGCGGTGATTGGGTGTACACGCCGCGCTGGTACCCAAGCAAGCCAACCACCTGAGTGAAAGCGGCTTTGTTCAAAGTCGCTGATGTTCAAGGCAATAACTAACGATAAGGCCTGCGATTGACGAAAGTTGTCGCGGGCCTTTTTGTTTTCTAATAACGCCTGAAATAAGTCCTGAGTGTTTTTACTTTGACCGACTCAATTCTTCGCTTTAGTTTTCAGCGGGCCGCATGAAGCGGCTTATTGATTAAATGGAGATTTAAATGGTCGATATAAAAAATTATTCAGTGGCTCAGGTCGCATTTGATGATGCCTTGCAGGATAAGTATTTCGAAGGCATTGCGGCAGAACTTGAAAACGTCGTGCCACGGGCGCGAACCAGGCGTTCCACCTCGACCCAGGGCGCAGTATCGAGTGACTCGTCAGCGCAAGGTTTAGGGGCTTCGGTAGTAGGCCCCTCGCTGGTGGTGTTCGACCAGGCGCTTTCGGAGGAGGACAGGCAGGATGCACTGGACTGCCAGCAGTTTGCCGAAGCGGTGGTCCGGCGCCTGCCCAACGAAACCAGTAACGAAGACCGCTACAAGAAGTACAACGAGGCATTGTTGGCGGTGGGCTGGGTGACGGAAAGCTTCACCTACAAGAAATACGTCAGCAAAAAGCTCACCATCACGATGAATGAAGCCATTTTGCAAGTGCTTGAGACTGTTGTTTCCGGTGGGGCAAGCAGCGTCCTGAACCTGGTGGCGTCGGGTTTCAGCACGCTCAAAGGCGATAAGGATGCATTGAAGATTGTCGATGCTGGCAGCAAGAAAAACGACGTCATCAGCTTCAAGGCTGTGCCTTGCATTACGACGCCAGGCGGTGGCATGTCCATGTTGATGGGGGGCTTGGACTTGGTGGACAAGGAATACAACGGCAACTTTTTATTCGTGACTTACAAGACTCAAGGTTTGCAGGTTTTCCAGGGCGCCGGCGTGCGCA
Source organism: Pseudomonas sp. Pseusp49 (assembly GCF_059491875.1). NCBI lineage: Bacteria > Pseudomonadati > Pseudomonadota > Gammaproteobacteria > Pseudomonadales > Pseudomonadaceae > Pseudomonas > Pseudomonas sp. Pseusp49. Next base: position 550,942 of record NZ_CP168514.1, read on the forward strand.
AGTTTAATCGACGTGCATTCGAGCGGAAGAAGAACATGGTATATGCCTATAACGACCAATTTGCCGATGGTCTTTTCAAACAATTGACAGGTCAATAAGTCGGGCTGGCTTTGATCAATTTAACCGATTAAAGCACTGACTGTATGGGGTGAATATGCCGGCGTCTGTTAATGCTGTCGTCGTGGGTGGTTGCCTGTTGTCCTTTACCCAGCAGGTAAGTTCGCAAGATCAGGAGGATATACAGGATTGCCTGTTGTACGCGGAACTGGCGGCCAATGAGAAATACCCTGGCCAGGTGTCGAGGAAGGCCTGGTTCGATTATTTTCAAGGGCGATTGATCAAGGCGGGATACAGGCTCAAGACCATCATTCCAGCCGATCCGATCCGGGTCACGAGTGTCCGACAATTGCTCGGTGCCAGTTACAGCGTGATCGGCCACTTGGGCGTGGAGCGTTTGAGCCAGCTTCTCGAGGACACCTATCAGGCATTGCGGCTGGATGAGTTTGCCTGGGACTTCTTTCGCGGCAATGTTGCCAATGGCGGTTCGGGTATCCTCAAGTGCGCACCTTGCGAGCGGCTCGCCTCGGGTGAAGTGGTCGTCTGTCTGCTGGGCTTGCGCTACAGCGCGACCGTGATTGAAAGTGACTTTTTCCTGTGGAGCGAGTTCGATCGAGAGCTGGCGATCATTCCCGGTGGCGGGGTGTTTGTGTTCGACCGACGGGCGTTTGAAAACTACCGTAAACGGGTCCACGAAAAAATCGAAGCTTATTCAAACAAGGTCTTCGTGCGCAAACTCCAGTCCTGACTCAAAGGCTGCGCATGTAATAAAAGACAAGGCCCTGTGATTGATGCACAGGGCCTTGTTTTCGGGGTTGGACAAGCCGCCGCTTCACGGCACCAGGTAGCCTCTCACCCCGGTGAAGATGATCTGCGCCGCCAGTGCGCAAACGAAAAGCCCCATCAAACGGCTGACGATCTGTAATCCCTGATCACCGAGAATGCGCTCGATTCGACCGGACAAAAACAGCACCACGCCCACGGTAAAACTGGCCATGGCAATGCCGACAATGGCGGTGAGTTTGTCGTCCCAATGCGGCTGACTTACGCCCATCACCAGTAACGCACCGATGGTGCCGGGGCCGACGGTCAGTGGAATGGTCAGCGGGACGATGGTCACATCCTGCTGCACGTTGTCGGTCTGTACCGCCGATTTGCCTTGTGCCATCCCCAGTGCCGAGATGAACAGGACGCTACCGGCGCCGATGCGGAATGCGTCCACGGTAATGCCGAAAACACTGAAAATCACTCGGCCGAACAAGTACAGCAGCACACTGGAGACCAGTGTGGCGACCGCCACTTTCCAGGCCAGTCGTCGCTGTTCCTTGCGCGAATAACCACGGGTCAGGCTGATGAAGCAGGACAATACGAAGAATGGGCTGTAGAGCACCAGCATCTTCAGGTAAACGCTGAACAACACATGGAGCATGGTGCCGGGCTCACTGGCGAGGGAAGTCGAGGGGGAGTCTATCAGGGGTTGTGCAGTCTGTCGGCTCAGGACGTTTGGGTCGTTGCGCGATTCTGCTGGTCACGCTGGGCGACCCAGTGTTCGATCAACTCACGCAGTTGCGACAGTTCGACCGGTTTGGCCATGTGTCCGTCCATGCCGGCCTGGCGCGCACGCTCTTTGTGTTCGGCCAGGATGTGGGCGGTCAATGCCACCACGGGGGTGCGGACCCGCTGGTTGCCGACTTCCCAGGCACGCAATTGCTGGGTGGCCGAGAAGCCGTCGAGGATCGGCATTTCGCAGTCCATCAGCACCAGGTCGTAACGCTGGGCTTTCATCGCCTGCAAGGCTTCTTCGCCGTTGCAGGCGGTATCCGGTTGCAGGTTGAGCTTGCTCAGCATGCCGCGGATCACCTTGGTCGAAATGCTGTTGTCTTCGGCCACCAGAATGCGGAAATCGCTGGGGACCTTGACCGGCGGGGGCGGGCCGCTTGGCAGTGATTGCGTGACGACCTGGCCTTTGTTGCGTTGGGTCAGTTCGTCGGCCAGGGTGGTCTTGAGGGTGTAGCCGGCCACCGGTTTGGCGAGGATGCGCTTGATCCCGGAGTTGCGCGCAATGATCTTGCTCGGCGCATTGCTGATGCCGGTGAGCATGATCAGCAGGATGTCATGGTTCAGGCTCGGGTCTTCCTTGATCTTGGCCGCCAGTTGCATGCCGGTCATGCCGGGCATGTTCTGGTCCAGCAGGACCACATCGAAGTAATCGCGCAAATGCGCCTTGGTGCGCAGCAGTGCCAGCGCTTCCTTGCCGGAAGGCGCAGCGCTGACGTTCAGGCCCCAGGCGCTGCATTGCTGCACCAGCACCTTGCGACAGGTGTCGTTGTCGTCCACCACCAATACCCGTGCACCTTGCAGCGGGCCGTCGAGGTCGGAGGTCGGGTGCTCGAGGCGATCCGGATCCAGCGGCAGGGTCAGCCACAGGGTGCTGCCCTGGTTGCTGCCACTCTTGATGCCGAATTCCCCTTGCATCAAGCGTATCAGTTGCCGGGCAATCACCAGGCCCAGGTTGCCGCCCAGGTGGGTGGCCGACAGAAAATGCCGGCTGTGCAGTTCGGCATGCATCAGGGCGTCGCGTTCTTCGGCGTCCATCGGCTCGCCGCTGTCCTGCACGGCGATACGCAGGCGCGGTTTGGCGTTGCGTTCGTCGAGCGCCACGACGATCAGGATTTCGCCTTCATCGGTTTTTTTCAGGGCGTTTTCGAGCAGGCTCAACAGGGTCTGGCGCAGGCGTGTCGGGTCACCGCTGATCACTCGAGGCACTTGCGGCTGGATGAAGCTGATCAACTCGACGTTTTGCTGCTCGGCCTTGGCGCGGAAGATGCTCAGGCAGTCTTCGATCAGCGCGTTGAGGTCGAACTGCACATCGTCCAGCTCGATCTGCCCGGATTCGAGTTTGGAAATGTCGAGGATTTCGTTGATCAGTGTCAGCAACTCGTTACCGGCGCTGTGGATCGTCTGCACATAGTCGCGTTGCTTGACCGACAGCGGTGTGCCCAACAGCAGCTCGGTCATGCCGAGAACGCCGTTCATCGGGGTGCGGATTTCATGGCTGATCTTCGCCAGGAACTCGGCCTTGGCATTGATCTCGGCATTGCTGGCCGCCAGGTCGCGGCTGATGCTGAAGCGGTCTTCGGTGATGCGGCGCTGGCGCTCGCTCAACGCGATGCTCATCAGCAGGCCGCTGATGCAGATGAACACCAGCAAGGTGGTGATCAGGCCATGGGGTTCGACCAGGGTCAGCCCCAACAGCGCAGGCAGGATGACGAGGGTGCCGAGGTTGAACACCACCATGGCCGCCACGAAGAGACGAGCCGGGCGATAGCCTTTTTGCCAGTGATAGGCGCTGATGAACAGCATGGTCAGACCAGCCAGGGCTACCAGGCCGTAGGTAATGAAGTTCAGCGGCAAGGTATTGACGAACAGCAGCATCAGGCCGCAGGCGGTGATCAGCAGGACCTCGCCGAGCAGCAACCGGTTCAGCGGGTGCGGCCCGAGCGGGGAGAAGAAGCGATAGGCAAGCATCAGGCCGCAGGGCGCCGTCAGCAGCAATGCCAGGTAAGCCCCCGGTGTTTGCAGTGCGTGCCAGTCCGGTAGCCAGGGGCCAGCGAGGTTCAGCAACAGCAGCAGGCTGAGCATCAACAGCCCTTCGCACGCTGCCAGCCAGAGGGCGCTGTGCGAGCGGGTGTAGGCGTAGCGGATGAGGTTGTGCAGGATCAGCATGGCGATGCAACCGAACAGCAGGCCATAGATCAGCGTCTGGTTCTGGTTGGCAGCCGCGATGACCGCCGATTGCAGAGTGATGTAGGGGCGTAACTGGTGATCGGAGGCCAGTCGCAGGTAGATGTCCAGAGGGCTGTCGCTTTGCGGCAGGGGCAGCATGAAGTCGCTGCTGGGCAATGGACGCTCGGATTGGGGTTGTTCGTTGCCTGTGCTGGATTGGTCGATCAGCTTGTCGCCGTCCAGTACGTACATGTTGAACTGGCGCAGGTCAGGCGCGAACAATCGCAGCACCTGTTCGTGCTTGCCCGGTGCAAGCTTGAATCGCAACCATAGCGCGCCATCGGGTTCAGCCGCGGTAATGCGGTCGAGTTCGATGGGGCTGAATTGATTGGTGTAGCGTGCGGAACGGATGTCGCTCAGTTGCAGGTCGCCCTGTTCGTCGAGCAATACCGCCCAGCCACTGCCTTGCGCGGCCTGGGCCGGTAGCATGCAGAGCAGGGTCAGCAATGTGACGGTTAAGCTTATGGCAATCCTGAGCCAGCGCACGGCGAAATCCCTTCGTTAGGTTGATGCCAGAATATAACGATGCGCGGCGCCGGAATAGCCAGGCAATGAACCGTGTTCATTGCCTGGTGCGGTGTCTACCTTATTCCTGGCTTTCGCCACGCTCGCGGGCAATGGCGCGGTAGCCAATGTCCTTGCGATAGAAACAGCCTTCCCAGTCAATCGTTGCCGCCAGCTTGTAGGCCTGCTGCTGTGCAGCGTCGACGCTGGCACCCATGGCTGTGGCGCACAACACACGACCACCGGCGGTGACTACCTGACCGTCCTTGAGCGCGGTACCTGCGTGGAAAACCTTGCCTTCCAGTGCGGCAGCTGCATCCAGCCCCTTGATGGCTGTGCCCTTGGCGTAGTCACCAGGATAGCCGCCAGCGGCCAGAACGATGCCGACGCTCGGACGTGGATCCCATTGCGCTTCCACTTTATCCAGCGCCTGGGCCAGGGCGGCTTCGACCAGCAACACCAGGCTCGACTGCAGGCGCAGCATCACCGGCTGGGTTTCAGGGTCGCCGAAACGGCAGTTGAATTCGATGACTTTTGGGTTACCAGCCTTGTCGATCATCAGGCCGGCGTACAGGAAGCCAGTGTAGACGTTGCCTTCCTCGGCCATGCCGCGCACGGTCGGCCAGATCACCAGGTCCATGACGCGCTTGTGCACGTCGGCGGTGACCACTGGCGCCGGGGAGTAAGCACCCATGCCGCCGGTGTTCGGACCGGTGTCGCCGTCACCGACGCGTTTGTGGTCCTGGCTGGTGGCCATCGGCAGTACGTTCTTGCCGTCGACCATGACGATGAAGCTGGCTTCTTCGCCGTCCAGGAACTCTTCGATGACCACGCGCGAACCCGCATCGCCAAAGGCATTGCCCGCCAGCATGTCGCGCACGGCGTCTTCGGCTTCGGCCAGGGTCATGGCGACGATCACGCCTTTACCGGCGGCCAGGCCGTCGGCCTTGATCACGATCGGAGCGCCTTTTTCACGCAGGTAGGCGAGGGCCGGCTCGATTTCGGTGAAGTTCTGGTAGTCGGCAGTCGGGATCTTGTGGCGAGCCAGGAAGTCCTTGGTGAAGGCTTTCGAACCTTCCAGCTGCGCAGCGCCAGCGGTCGGGCCGAAGCAGTCGAGGCCGCGGCTGCGGAACAGGTCCACAACACCGGCAACCAGCGGCACTTCAGGGCCGACGATGGTCAGGGAAACGTTTTTCTCGGCAAAATCCGCCAGTTGCTCAAGCGCCAGTATGTCGATGGCGACGTTCTCGCACTTGGCTTCGATGGCGGTACCGGCGTTGCCCGGCGCCACGAACACTTTCTGCACGCGCGGATCCTGAGCCACTTTCCAGGCCAGGGCGTGTTCACGGCCACCGCTGCCAATGATCAAAACATTCATTTCAAAAACCTCGGATGACGCTAATTCTTGATAGCACCGCTGGGATGCTCTTATGTGGGAGCGGGCTTGCTCGCGAAAGCGGTGCTTCAGTCACATCAATATTGAATGTGCCGCCGTCTTCGCGAGCAAGCCCGCTCCCACAGTTGATCGTCGTATCAGTGACGGAAGTGGCGCATGCCGGTGAAGACCATGGCGATACCGGCTTCGTCAGCGGCTGCAATCACTTCGTTGTCACGCATCGAGCCGCCAGGCTGGATCACCGCAGTGATGCCGACCTTGGCTGCGTTGTCGATGCCGTCGCGGAACGGGAAGAACGCGTCCGAGGCCATGACCGCACCCTGCACCTGCAAACCGGCATGTTCAGCCTTGATGGCAGCGATGCGCGCGGAGTTCACGCGGCTCATCTGGCCGGCGCCGACACCGATGGTCTGGCGATTCTTGGCGTAGACGATGGCGTTGGATTTCACGTACTTGGCGACTTTCCAGGCGAAGATCAGGTCGTTGATTTCCTGTTCGGTCGGTGCGCGCTTGGTCACCACTTTCAGGTCGTCGGCGCCGATCATGCCGATGTCGCGGCTCTGCACCAGCAGGCCACCGTTGACGCGTTTGTAGTCCCAGGCAGCGGCGCGATCAGCCGACCACTCGCCGCAGGCCAGCAGGCGTACGTTGGCTTTGGCGGCGACAATGGCGCGGGCTTCTTCGCTGACGCTCGGGGCAATGATCACTTCGACGAACTGGCGCTCGACGATGGCCTTGGCGGTCTCGGCGTCCAGTTCGCGGTTGAAGGCGATGATCCCGCCGAAGGCGGATTCGGTGTCGGTGGCATAGGCCAGGTCGTAGGCCTTGCGGATGCCGCCTTCGGCGTCAGGGCTGACAGCCACGCCGCACGGGTTGGCGTGCTTGACGATCACGCAAGCCGGCTTGACGAAGCTCTTCACGCATTCCAGCGCGGCGTCGGTATCGGCCACGTTGTTGTACGACAGTTCCTTGCCTTGCAGCTGGGTTGCAGTGGCGATGCCGACTTCGGCTGGCTTGGCTTCCACGTAGAACGCCGCACTCTGGTGCGGGTTCTCGCCGTAGCGCATTTCCTGGGCCTTGATGAACTGGCTGTTGAAGGTGCGCGGGAATTCGCTGCGGCCTTCTGTGCTCAAGATGTCGGCCGCCTGGTTCACGGTGCCCATGTAGTTGGCGATCATGCCGTCGTAGGCGGCGGTGTGTTCGAATGCCTTGAGCATCAGGTCGAAGCGCTGAGCGTAGGTCAGGCCGCCGGCCTTGAGGTTTTCCAGGACGCTGGCGTAATCGCTGGCATTGACCACGATCGCTACGTCTTTATGGTTTTTCGCGGCCGAACGAACCATGGTCGGGCCGCCGATGTCGATGTTCTCGATGGCGGTCGGCAGGTCGCAGCCTGGCTTGTTGATGGTGGCTTCGAACGGGTACAGGTTGACCGCGACCAGGTCGATCGGCTTGATGCCGTGTTCGTTCATGATCGCGTCGTCGATACCGCGACGACCGAGGATCCCGCCGTGGATTTTCGGGTGCAGGGTTTTCACCCGGCCGTCCATCATTTCGGCGAAACCGGTGTAATCCGCGACTTCCACTGCGGCAACGCCGTTGTCCTGCAGCAGCTTGAACGTCCCGCCGGTGGAGAGGATCTCGACGCCCAGGGCTTCAAGCTCCTTGGCGAATTCGAGGATCCCGGTCTTGTCGGAAACGCTGATCAAGGCGCGGCGGATCGGCAGGCGGGTAGTCTGGTCGGTCATCTCAATTTCCATCAAAAGCAAAGGAAGTCAGCAAAAAAGGCGACCGGTTTTACGCGGGCGCCTTTCTGGTTTGATTGAATGCTTACAGCAAATCGTACTGCTTGAGTTTCTTGCGCAGCGTGCCCCGGTTCAGTCCGAGCATCTCGCTGGCCTTGGTCTGGTTGCCCTTGACGTAGTTCATCACGCACTCGAGCAGGGGAGCCTCGACTTCGGAGAGCACCAGGTTGTACACATCAGTGACGGCAGCGCCCTCAAGGTGGGCGAAATAATTGTGCAGCGCCTTCTCGACACTCCCGCGAAGGGTCTGGCCCTCTTCGCTCGGTGTATTGAGGTGCTGTTTCAAATTCACGTTGTCGCTCACGGGTGTTGTTCCACTCACTAAAGTCTCGGTCATCATCGTCATGCGGCCACCCACTCTCCGTCCCCTGTCAGGCTCTTGTAACGCTCGGCGAAAAACGCCCGAACGTTGGCGCATTGTGTATCCGTACCATCCAAACGATTGAAGTGGGCGCGAAACTCCCTGGCGCCCGGCAGGGTTGCGAGATACCAGCCCACATGCTTTCGAGCAATGCGTACACCCATGACATCGCCATAAAAGGCGTGCAGGGCAGCCAGATGCTCTAGCAGGATGCGTTCCACCTCGATCAGTTCCAGCGCCGGGAGTTTCTCGCCGGTACGCAGGAAATGGTCGATCTCGCGAAAAATCCATGGCCGCCCCTGGGCAGCCCGGCCAATCAACAAACCATCGGCACCGGTCGCGTCGAGCACGTACCGGGCTTTTTCCGGCGAATCGATATCGCCATTGGCGAAGACCGGGATCGACACCGCCTGCTTGATCGCGGCGATGGTGTCGTACTCGGCCTCACCGGTATACAGGTCGGCACGGGTGCGGCCATGCACTGCCAGCGCCGTAATGCCTGCCTGCTCGGCGATCTTCGCCACCGTCAGGCCGTTCTTGTTGTCCCGGTCCCAGCCGGTCCGGATCTTCAGGGTAACCGGCACATCGACCGCAGCCACGACGGCCTGCAGGATCTCGGTTACCAGGGTTTCATCCTTCAACAGTGCAGAACCGGCAGCCTTGTTGCAGACTTTCTTGGCCGGGCAGCCCATGTTGATGTCAATAATCTGCGCGCCCATTTCAACATTGGCACGGGCCGCGTCCGCCAGCATCTGTGCATCCCCACCGGCGATCTGTACCGAGCGTGGCTCGGGATCACCTGTATGGATCATGCGCATGCGCGACTTGCGGGTGTTCCACAGACTCATGTCGCTGGTGACCATTTCCGAGACGACCAGTCCCGCGCCCAAACGCTTGCACAGCTGACGAAAGGGCTGGTCGGTGACACCCGCCATGGGGGCGAGAATCAAGCTGTTATGTAATGTGTATGGGCCGATGCGTACCGCCGACATAGGACTTCCCTGTTGTGGGGCCGGATCATGAGAGTTCGAAAAAGGGTTGGCATGATACCCGCTCTCGATGACTGGATAAAGGCTGAATTGAACAAAATCTGAACAGTTATTCTGTTATTACCCGTGGTTTGGTTGGCCAGGGGGAGTCAGAAAGCCGACTTCAATCGGGGAGCGATGAAGTGTTTCACTCCGGAGAGTGGAAGCTCAGACTGTAGTTCACGGCCTTGGCGCCGGGGTCGAGAATGTCCAGGGCGATGTGGATCGGCGTCTGCGGAGGCATTTCCGCCATGCCTTCGAGATCGCCATTGAGGTACTCGCCGGGCTTGAAGCGGCGACTGGCGATCAGATGGCCATTGAGGTCGGCGAAGCGCAATTCCAGCAGCGGGAAGGGCTGGGAAAAGGGTGCGCGGTTATAGATGATCGCATCGACCACCAGCGCGCCATTGAATTCGGGATGGCTGCGCACCACCAGGTTGCTGCTTTTGATTTTTGCAATGTCGACCTTGGAGGGCACGGTGCAGCCGATTTGCGGGCACAGTTGCTGGAACCACGGGCGATATTGATCCTGTCGCGCCAGTTCGTCGAAATGGTAGGCGATGTACTGGCCGGCGAGCGCGCCAGCGGCGATCAGCACCAGCAGCAACCACAACAGCCGTCGGCCCCAGGGAGAGCGGCGTTTTTGCCAGTCCAGTTGCAGCGGGTCGTCGGTCAGGTCTTGCAGCACTTCGGCACGCGGGCCCGTCTCGCGGCGCTTGCGCAGCGGTTCGATCGAGGGCAGGTTGTCGTCGAGTTCGTTCTCGTCGGCGGCCGAAAGGCGTTCGTGGTGCAGCGGCGCATCGAGTGGGTCGTGCAAGCGCAACTGGGGTGGTTGCAGTTCGTCGTCGAGATCGACCGGTTCCAGGGTCAGCGAAGGTTCGGTGCGCGAGGCTTTGCCCGGTTCGACCGTCGGCTCTGGCGTTTCTAGGTGGTCGAACGGTTCGTCGACTTGCGCACGATCGGCCGCCGACTCACTGAACAGACTGTCGGACCACGGCTCCTCGTCATCCTGCCCGGTGCTGTCGCGACGGGCGCTCAGCGAGTCGTCGCGATGGCGGCCGAGTTCGGTGGCGGGCTGGATTTCCCGCTGTTCGAGCCGGGCGAGTTCTTCGTCGAGGTCGAGACTGTCCAGGTCCAGTTCGGTCGCGCTCCATTGCTTTTGGCTGATGGCGCGCGGTGCCGATGCCTCAAGCGGTTCGGCAGGCTGCACAGGCGGTAGCGGCGCCGCTACCGGTGGCTCCTTGCCGGCCTGCTCAAGCAACTGCCTGGCGGCATTGAACACCTGCAGGCAGGAGCCGCAGCGAACCACGCCGCGAGCCACGCTCAATTGGGCATGGCTGACGCGGAAGCTGGTTTGGCAATGCGGGCACTGAGTGACGAAGCTATCGGTCATGCGGCGTTCCGGATTATGCAGGCGGCCATTCTAGCGCCGACGGCCAGTGATGCGCACCCAGCCATCGCGATTGGCGATCGGATCCAGATCGAAGTCCTTGGCGTAGGCGGCAGCGACTTCGTCGCCTTGTTCGGCGAGGATGCCCGACAGCGCCAGGCGACCGCCCGACTTGACCAGACCGGACAGCTGCGGCGCCAGGGAAACCAGCGGGCCGGCGAGGATATTGGCCACCAGCACGTCGGCCTGCACTTGTGGCAGGTCTTGCGGCAGGTACAGCGGGAACAGGTGATCGGCGATGTTGTTGCGCCCGGCGTTGTCGCGGGAGGCTTCCAGCGCCTGCACGTCGATGTCGGTGCCCACGGCTTCCCTGGCGCCCAGCAACAGCGCGGCGATCGCCAGGATCCCCGAGCCGCAGCCGAAGTCCAGCACGTTGCAGTCCTTCAGGTCCTGACCGTCCAGCCATTCCAGGCACAGTGCGGTGGTCGGGTGGGTGCCGGTGCCGAACGCCAGGCCCGGATCAAGCAACAGGTTCACTGCGTCAGGTTCCGGTGCGGCGTGCCAGCTCGGCACGATCCACAGGCGCTGGCCGAAACGCATCGGCTGGAATCCGTCCATCCAGCTGCGTTCCCAATCCTGGTCTTCGATGACTTCGCTGTGGTGTTCAGGCAGCGGGCTGCCGGTCAGCAGCTCCAGGTGGGCCAGTACCGGGCCGGGCTCGGTGCCACCTTCGAACAGGGCCAGCAGGTGCGTGTGCGACCACAGTGGCGTGGTATTGAGTTCCGGCTCGAAGATCGGCTGGTCTTCGGCGTCCATGAAGGTCACCGATACGGCGCCCACTTCAAGGAAAGCGTCTTCATAGGTTTCGGCTTGTTCTGGGCTGATGGCGAGACGTACTTGCAGCCAAGGCATGGCGGGCACCTTTGAAAAATGTTGATTGCAGCCTGGCGGGCTGCGAGAAGGACGCAAGTTTACGCGAGAGCGGGGGTTTTGTGGGAGTCCGCTGTGCCTGTGGGAGCGGGCTTGCTCGCGAATGCGTACTGTCTGTCGCATTGATGTCGGATGTGCCGACGTCTTCGCGGGCAAGCCCGCTCCCACAGGGATTGTGCAAGGCCACCTATCTGATGACATGCCCAGATACAACAAAACCGCCCGAAGGCGGCTTTGTCGTGTACCAGCTGAAGCTTAGTGCTTCTCGCCAGCCAGCTTGTGCTCGAGGTAGTGAATGTTCACGCCCCCTTTGCAGAAGCCTTCGTCGCGGGTCAGGTCGCGGTGCAGCGGGATGTTGGTCTTGATCCCGTCAACCACGATCTCGTCCAGCGCATTGCGCATGCGCGCCATGGCTTCGTCACGGGTTGCGCCGTAGGTGATCAGCTTGCCGATCAACGAATCGTAGTTCGGCGGAACGGCATAACCACTGTACAGGTGCGAGTCGACGCGAACGCCGTTGCCGCCTGGAGCGTGGAAATGCTTGACCGTGCCAGGGCTCGGCATGAAGGTTTTCGGGTCTTCGGCGTTGATCCGGCATTCCAGCGCGTGACCGCGGATGACCACGTCATCCTGGGTGAACGACAGCTTGTTGCCGGCGGCGATGCTGAGCATCTCCTTGACGATGTCGATGCCGGTGACCATTTCCGAAACCGGGTGCTCTACCTGGACACGAGTGTTCATCTCGATGAAGTAGAAACGACCGTTTTCGTACAGGAACTCGAAAGTGCCCGCGCCACGGTAACCGATGTCGATGCACGCCTTGACGCAGCGAGCCAAAACTTCCTGGCGGGCCTGTTCGTCGATGCCCGGTGCCGGCGCTTCTTCCAGAACCTTCTGGTGACGACGTTGCAGCGAGCAATCGCGGTCGCCCAGATGGATAGCCTGGCCCTGGCCATCGGAAAGAACCTGGACTTCCACGTGGCGTGGGTTGGTCAGGAATTTTTCCAGATAGACCATCGGGTTGCCAAACGCCGCGCCGGCTTCGGAGCGGGTCAGTTTCGCCGAGGAAATCAGGTCTTCTTCCTTGTGCACAACGCGCATGCCGCGACCACCACCGCCGCCAGCGGCCTTGATGATCACCGGGTAACCCACTTCGCGACCAATGCGCAGAGCGGTTTCTTCGTCTTCCGGCAGCGGGCCGTCAGAACCCGGAACGGTCGGTACGCCCGCTGCGATCATGGCGTGCTTGGCCGATACCTTGTCGCCCATCAGGCGAATGGTTTCGGCTTTCGGGCCAATGAACGCAAAGCCGGAGTTCTCGACCTGCTCGGCGAAGTCGGCGTTTTCCGCAAGGAAGCCGTAGCCCGGGTGAATGGCGGTGGCGCCCGTCACTTCAGCTGCGGCAATGATTGCCGGAATGTGCAGGTAGGAGTGGGCGGCCGATGCCGGTCCGATGCAGACGGATTCGTCTGCCAGGCCCAGGTGCATCAGTTCCTTGTCAGCCTTGGAGTAAACGGCGACGGTCTTGATGCCCATCTCTTTGCAGGCGCGCAGGATCCGCAGGGCGATCTCACCGCGGTTGGCGATCAGAACTTTTTCCAACTTCGCAGTCATCAAAGGCTCTCCGCGGTTCAAACGATGGTGAACAGCGGTTGGTCGTACTCAACCGGCTGGCCGTCTTCGACGAGGATGGATTCGATCACACCGCTGGTTTCAGCTTCGATGTGGTTCATCATCTTCATGGCTTCAACGATGCACAGGGTGTCGCCTTTCTTCACGGTCTGGCCGACTTCAACGAAGGACGGCGAGGTTGGCGAAGACTTGCGGTAGAACGTACCGACCATCGGCGAACGGGCAACGGTGCCGTTCAGCGCTGGTGCGGCGGCAGCAGCAGGTGCGGCAGCGGCAGCCGGAGCGGCGGCAGCGACAGGCGCGGCAGCCGGAGCAGGCATTGGAGCCGGTGCGTAGTACTGCTGAGCCGGAGTCTTGCTATGACGGCTGATGCGTACGGACTCTTCGCCTTCCTTGATCTCGAGCTCGTCGATGCCGGACTCTTCCAGCAATTCGATCAGTTTCTTAACTTTACGGATATCCATGAATCATCAACTCCCAAGGGTCGGTCAGGGGCGGTTAACTTGTTGTTCAAGCTGTTCCAGGGCGGCCTCCAGGGCCAGTCGGTAACCGCTGGCGCCAAGGCCGCAGATCACTCCCACCGCTACGTCGGAGAAGTAAGAGTGATGGCGGAAAGGTTCGCGTTTGTGCACGTTGGACAAATGCACTTCGATGAATGGGATGCTCACCGCCAGCAGCGCGTCACGTAATGCGACACTTGTATGTGTAAAAGCTGCCGGGTTAATCAAAATGAAGTCCACGCCTTCGCTGCGGGCAGCGTGAATACGGTCGATCAATTCGTACTCGGCATTGCTTTGCAGGTGCAGCAGGTGGTGACCGGCTTCGCGGGCACGGCGTTCCAGGTCCTGGTTGATCTGCGCCAGCGTCGTCGCGCCGTAGGTGCCCGGTTCACGAGTGCCGAGCAAGTTCAGGTTGGGTCCGTGCAGAACCAGTAGGGTCGCCATCGGCTGTTCCTTTATTTTCCGTGAGCAATTGTCAGAACCCGGCGACTATGCCGCAAAGCCTTTGTGACTGTCCAGTTCTCTGCAATAGGCAGCACGATGACCGATGTTTGCGCGAAATATATGACTGCTTGATTAAATGTGGTCATTCGCCCTGGCAACACGTTCGGCGAAGTCTTTGGCGTTGATCTCGCCGATCACCCGCACATCGGTGCGTTCGACACCGTCCTTGCCGAAAAACATCAGGGCCGGGGGGCCGAACAACTGGTAGCGGTCGAGCAGGGCGCGTTGCTCGGCGTTGCTGGCGGTGATGTCGAAGCGGATCAGTCGGTAACCCTTGAGGCGTTCGATGACGACAGGGTCCTCCAGCACCTCACGCTCAATGACTTTGCAGCTGATGCACCAGTCGGCATACCAGTCGAGCAGCAGCGGTGTGCCGGAGGAGCGTGCGTCGGCGAGTGCGCGGTCCAGATCGGCCGGCGTGCTGACGGTTTGCCAGGCGCTGGTGATTTGCTCCTGGCCGCGGTTGTCGACGATGCGAGGCTGGCCTATCGGGTTGAACGGGTCGGTCTGGCCGCTGAACGCGCCGTACCAGCAGGCCAGCGCGTAAAACACCAGGAACATGCCGAGCAACTGTCCGAGACGTTTGCGTGGTGGTTTATAGACGAATTCCAGCGCTCCCATGAACAGGCCGACGCCGCCGGCCAGCAAGCCGATCAGCAGCAAGGTGACCTGGCCCGGCAGGACGCGGCTGAGCAGGCCGACGGCCAGGCCGAGCAACAACACGCCAATTGCGTTTTTCACGTAGACCAGCCACGGACCGCTTTTTGGCAACCAGGCTGCGCCACCGGTGGCCACCAGCAATAGCGGTGCCCCCATGCCGAGGCCGAGCATGAACAGTTTCAGGCCGCCGCCCAGCGCATCGCCACTGGCGCTGATGTACAGCAACGCGCCGGCCAGTGGTGCCGAAACACAGGGTGAAACCAGCAAGCTGGAGACCACGCCCAACACCGCCGCGCCCCACAGTGATCCGCCTTCGGTGCGGCCGGCGATGCGGTCCAGGCGACTGCTGATGGCGTGCGGCAGTTTCAGTTCGAAGACGCCGAACATCGCCAGTGCGAACAGCGCAAAAAACATCGCAAAAGGCACCAGCACCCAGGCCGATTGCAGCCGCGCCTGCAGATTGAGCTGGGCACCGAACAGGCCCATCAGCGCACCGAGCAGGGCAAAGCACGCGGCCATCGGCAGCACATAGGCCAGTGACAGATTGAAGCCGCGCCAGCCGCCGACCTGGCCGCGCAGTACCACCCCGGACAGGATCGGCAGCATGGGCAGCACGCAGGGTGTGAAGGTCAGGCCCAGGCCCGCGAGGAAAAACAATGCCAGCTCGCGCCAGCTCCATTGAGATGCCGTTGCCGTCGTCGCCACGCCACTGCCGTCGATGCTCAGGCGCTCGGTCTCGGGCGGGTAGCACAGGCCTTTATCGGCGCAACCCTGATAGGTCACGGCCAGGGTGAAGGCCCGCTGATCGGTGCGCGGTAGTTCGACGTCGAGAATGCCGTGGTAGACCTCGACGTCGCCGAAGTACTCGTCGTGCTTTTTCTGGCCATCGGGCAGTTTCGCCGCGCCGAGCACGACTTCGGCCGGATCGGCGCGAAACTGGAAGCGGTGACGGTAGAGGTAATAGCCTTCAGTGGCGACGAAGCGCAGCTTGATCGATTGCGGCGTGCTTTCTACCAGGCTCAACTGGAAAGCTTCGCGCACGGGCAGGAAGTCGGCGCTGTTGTTGATCGAGCCCAGGCTGGCGCTGGGACGATTTTCCAGCAAGCCGGTGGCGCTGGCCGGCAGGGCGAAGACTAAAAGCAGCAGGCAGAGCAAACGGCGCATGACAATCTCGCGTATCGGAATTGGGGGGATGATAGCTGAGAGCGCACTACAACGCCGACCCGCCTTCCGCATCTGCCCCCCCTGTTGGAGCTGCCGCAGGCTGCGATCTTTTGATCTTGATCTTTAAAATCAAAGTCAAAAGATCGCAGCCTTCGGCAGCTCCTACAGGGTGGTTGGTCAGACGCGGAAGGCTTGAACGGCGGTGTGAAGTCGTCCACCCAGCACCAGCAGGTTTTCTCCCTGCTCACGGCCTTCGCCAATGCGCAGCAAGTTATCCCCACCCAACTGATGAATCCGCTCGCTGTGATCACGAATCTCGCTGACCGCGCCGCTTTGCTGGGCGGTGACATCGGCGATGCGCACCGCCGTGTCGGAAATGGTCTGGATCGCCCCGACGATTTTATCCAGCGCGCCATCGGCGGCCTGGGCCTGGCTGGCCGTAGCTTCGGCGTGTTCGACCTGGGCACGCATGCCTTCCACCGACTGCCGCGCGGCGGTTTGCAGCCCGGCGATCAGCGTCTGGATTTCTGCCGTGGCCCCGGCGGTACGTTGCGCCAGTGAGCGCACCTCTTCGGCCACCACGGCAAAGCCGCGGCCCATTTCCCCAGCCCGGGCCGCCTCGATGGCGGCGTTCAAGGCCAGCAGGTTGGTCTGGTCGGCGATCGAGCGGATCACCGTCAACACGCCGCCGATGGTGGCCGACTCCTCGGCCAGGTGTTCGATCATTTGCGCATTGCCTTGCACTTCATCCACCAACGCGTGCAGGCCGGTGAGGCTCAGACCGATGACTTTCTGTCCGTGCTCCACGGCCAGGCCGGCGTGGCGGCTGGCGTCGGCAGCCTGGCTGGCATCGCCGGCGACTTGCTGAATGGTCGCTTCCAGCTCGCTGAGGGAGTCGCGGATCAGTGCCGTATCGCCGGCCTGATGTTGCGCACCGTCATGCAAATCGTTGCTCAGGTCGGCCAGGGTGCGGCTGCTGCCGGCCACTTGCTCGGCATTGAGGCGAATGGTCCCCACCAGGTCCACCAGATAAGCGCGCAGGCGGTTGAGCGAGGCTTCAATGTCATGCAGTTCGCGGTTGGTGTTGCCCAGTTGAATGTCGCGGCTGAAGTCGCCTTCGGCCCAGGTCGACAGGGCCGGGGCGAGGTTGGTCAGGGTCCGGGCCAGTTTGCGCTGCAGGGTGTCGATCAGCAGCGCGATCAACAGGATCAAGCCGATCATCACGCCTTGCATCAGCCGCACTTCACCCTGGATCTGCCCGTGCTGGGCGCGTACCACCGGCTCCAGCCCGGCAATGGCCTGTTGCACGTCGGCGATTTTCAGGTGAGTCGCGGTACTCAGCTCAGCGCGTTTGCCGATTTGCTCGCGGGTGCGCGCGAGCTCGGCCGGGTAGCGGGTGAGCAGGCTGTTGAGCTCACGCTTGAGGCCGACGCCGGCATCTTCGGCGACGGTTTTCTCCTTGTTCTCAAGGCCCATCATCGCGGCGAAATCATCGGTGTTCGATTCGCTGCTGGAGGTCACGCCCAGCAAGGGCAGGGCATCGAGTTTCTCTGCCTGGGTGCGGATGTTGTTCACTTCACGTTCGACGTCGGCGGCCAGCTCGCTGCGGCCGCTGCTGACCAGCTTTTCCCGCGCCAGGGACAATTTGCCCAGGTGCTGCGATGCGCTGAGCAGTGGCGTCAGATAGGCGGCATTGCCACTGGCGTACTGGCTGAGCTGATCGAGACTGGCGCCCAATTCCCGTTCGGCCTGCAACAGCAGGGCCTGCGGATCGCCGGCCAGTTTGCCGGCTGCCAGCAGGTCGGTCTTGCTGAACTCTTCAAGGGTCGACAGGCTCGGGCGCAAGGTCTCGGCCAGGGCGGGTGGCAATTCGCCGAGTTGTTTTTGCAGGCTGTCGATGCCTTGGGCGGCACTGCTCAAGCGCAGGGCATCGCCGCTGCCAAGGTAATCCTCGACGCTGCGGGCGACTTCATGCTGAAACTGCTGCGACAGGCCCAGGTAGCGCTCCATTAATAAGTACGGACGCTCAAGGGCTTTTTGCGACCACCACAGCGTGGCGCCGAGGGCCACGCACACGGCCACCAAAAGGAGGGTGTTGAGATTGGTCAGCAGCTTCAGGCGCATTAAGGACTACCAACGGCAGAAATGGTAAGCGCCTGAAGTTATTGCGTTTCTGTTACAGGGTTATGACTGTATCGGTCGATTCCGATGAAAAAGTGGCACTTTGCTTTGATGTGCGAGCGGCCTGTACGCGATTGCGTCCGCCGCCCTTGGCACGGTACAGCGCCTCGTCTGCCAGGCTGGCCATCATCAGGCTATCGGAGCTTTCGCAGAACTCCACCACCCCGGCACTGAAGGTGCACCATAGGTCCTGGGGTTGGGCTGGGTAATGAATCTCGGCAAAACGCTGGCGGATTTCATCGAGAACGTTGTAGGCCGCTTCGATATCGGTGTCCGGCATGACGATGGCGAACTCTTCGCCACCGTAGCGGCCGATGAAGTCGGTTTTGCGCAGGCGTTGCTTGAGAAACAGCGCCAGGCTCTTGATCACCCGGTCGCCCATGGGGTGGCCGTGGCTGTCGTTGACCCGTTTGAAGTGGTCGATGTCGAGCATGGCAAAACTCAGCGGCTTGTTCTCGCGGCGGGCACGGAACGAGCAGTCTTCGAGCAATTGCAGGATGTGCGTGTGGTTGTACAGGCCGGTGAGGCTGTCGCGGACCATCCGTGCCTTGAGGTTGCGGGCCCTTGCTGCACGGTTGCGCACAGTGGTGATCAGGTGCCGGGGCTTGATCGGTTTGGTCAGGAAGTCATCGCCGCCCTCGCTCATGGCGTCGAGTTGCTTGTCCAGGTCGTCTTCGGCCGACAGGTAAATGATCGGCACGCTGACATAACGGTCGTTGTGACGGATCACCTTGGCCAGTTCCGTACCGGTGCAGGCCGGCATGTACATGTCGAGGATGATCAGGTCCGGCTGGAAGTCCGCCAGTTCGGCCATGGCCTGGATCGGCTCGATCAACGTCCGGGTGACGATCCCGGCACTGTTGAGCAGGCGCTCGGTGTGCAGGGCCTGGGCGCGGGAGTCGTCGATGATCAACACTTTATAAGGTTCGTATTGGGCGACGCAGGTCAGGACTTCGATTTTCTCCAGCAGGCTCGACGCTTCGAGGGTGCCGGTGAGGAACTCCTGGCCGCCGGCACGCACGGCGGCGAGGCGGGTTGGTGTGTCGGTTTCGTGCAGGCTGAAGAACAGCAGCGGCAAGCGATGGTCCAGGCCTTCCTGGGCTTCGGCGGCCAGCTTCAGGCCGACACCGGGGCCGCTGAAGTCCACGTCCATGACAATCGCCGCCGGCAGGCGCTCGACCATCGACGAGCGAAACGCGTCTACGCTGTCCAGCGACTGGGCGCTGAGCCCGAAGAATTCCAGTTGTTTGGCCAGGCGCTCGGCGCGGTCGTGATCCTGCAGCATCACATAGATGGGCTTGCGCAGTGGCGGCAGGAAGGTTTGATCGAGTTGGTCGCCATGGCGCAGGCCGGTGCGTGACAGACGCTGCATCAAGCGATTGAGGTCGGTGATCAGGCCGCTGCTCAGGCGTCCGCGGTTGGCGTCGACCGCCTCCAGGGATTGACCGATATGACGCGCCAGCTGCGTGTGTTCCGGTTGCTCGAAGCGCTCGGCGAAACGCAGCAGGCGCAGATTGGCCTCGCTCAGTTCCGACAGGTCGGCGGTGGACCACTCGCTGCGTTGCAGGCGCTGCCATATCTCAAGAATCTGACGAGCCTGATGAATTACCCGCTGGGCAAAGTGGTGCTTGAGGCGCTCGCGGCTCGGGTCTTCTGGCTCGGTCATATCCTGACTACTAGTTAGGGTGCACACTGAGGTCGACTGGTGGCTCTATGCTAGCATCACTTTCCCATTACACGAGTGCTGTACGTCAATAATCTGCAATGCGACCCTATTCAGTTTGTGACCGGGTAGTCCGGTTCGGGCCTTTAAAGTCGCGGTGTGTGGGGGTGAAGTGCTTTATTCAGGGCACTTGGTGGGCGCGGGCCGGCAATTGGCGCGTGACTGATAGTTGATCATTCATGATCTTTGGCCCGTGCTGATCTGGCTGTTTTCTTTGGCTTCAGGGGATCAGGGATTCCCTTAGAGAGGACAATGCAAACCCTCAGGGGGATTTCGACGGCCGCCGCATCGTTGCGTGGGTAGAAACACTTTTCATCCACAAGCCCGGTAATTTCCCCCATTGATGCAATGGCGGGTGCCGGGCCAAGGCACGTTGTTGTATGGTTGTGGTCGAATCGTTGAACTCAAGAGATTGAAAGGATACCGCCATGCTGGACTGGAAGAACCGCACAGGCAGTGCGCCTGAACGTACCGCTGAACCGAAGTCGGAGGCCCGCAGTTACCTGGGGGGTCTGTTGTTCAGCCGGGCGCTGGCCACTCTACTGGGCATCTACCTGTTGGTGGCGAGTGTCCTGGGCTGGTACTGGAGCCAGGAGCCGGCGCTCTTCCCGGTCCAGCAAACCGCACAACTGGCGGCCGAGAAAGAAGGCAAGCAGATGGTCGTCGGCTACACCACGGTGGAAACCCTCAAGACCGTCGCCGGCACCTTGCTGACCAAGCCGGGCGGCTATATATCCAACGACCGTTTCCCGCCAGGCCTGTGGATGGACAACATGCCGAGCTGGGAATATGGCGTGCTGGTGCAGGTCCGCGACCTGAGCCGGGCGTTGCGCAAAGACTTCGCCCGTTCGCAGTCGCAGTCCGCCGAAGACGCCGACCTGGCCAAGGCCGAGCCGCGTTTCAACTTCGACAACAAGAGCTGGGTGCTGCCGTCCAGTGAGTCCGAGTACCAGGAAGGCATCAACTCCCTGAGTCGCTATCAGGCACGCCTGTCCGATCCGAACCAGAAGAGCGCGCTGTTCTATGCTCGTGCCGACAACCTGAACAACTGGCTGGGTGATGTCGGTACCCGCCTGGGTTCGCTGTCGCAACGGCTGTCGGCCAGTGTGGGTCGGGTCAAGCTCAATACCGCATTGAAAACCGAAGTCGTGGCACCGGGCGAAGTGCCGCAGGTCGACGAGGAAATCGTCGAGACACCGTGGATGCAGATCGACAACGTGTTCTACGAAGCCCGCGGCCAGGCCTGGGCGCTGTCGCACCTGTTGCGCGCCATCGAAGTCGACTTCGCCGATGTGCTGGCCAAGAAAAACGCCACGGTCAGCGTGCGCCAGATCATTCGTGAGCTGGAAGCATCGCAGGAGCCGGTATGGAGCCCGATGATTCTTAACGGCAGTGGCTTCGGCGTATTGGCCAACCACTCGCTGGTCATGGCCAACTACATTTCCCGGGCCAACGCCGCGGTGATCGATTTGCGTCAACTGCTCAATCAGGGCTGAGTCATGGTCGAAAACACCAGGGAAGCCGCACACCGTGCGGCTTCCGATGCCGAACACATCGCCTGGGTCGACGAGCAGGACAACCTGCTGGGCGCCCTGGTCCGTTCCGATTTGCGCGAGCGCGGGCTGATCGGGCGCGGTACCTACATCATGTTGTTCAATTCCGCTGGCGAGCTGTGCGTGCATCGCCGCACCCTGAGCAAGGCGATCTATCCCGGTTACTGGGACGTGGCAGCGGGGGGCATGGTGCTCGCTACCGAAACCTACGCCGAATCGGCAGCCCGGGAACTGGAAGAAGAACTGGGCGTGAGTGGCGTGGAGCTGACCGCCCATGACCATTTCTTCTTCGAGGACACGGGCAATCGCCTGTGGTGCTCGGCGTTCTCGGCGGTGTGGGATGGCCCGTTGACCCTGCAACCGGAAGAGGTGCTCGAAGCCCGCTTTATCCCCATCGATCAGGTCATGCAGGAGATCGAGCAAAAGCCTTACTGCCCGGACTCTCTGGCAGCGTTGAAGCGCTATCTGAAGGCTCAACAAAGCAACGTCGCAAAACAGCTATAAATTGGCGCCGATTGGCTCTTAGCAATCGGCGTTTTTGCCGTTACACTGCGCGACCTTTTTAAACTGTAACGGTATCGCTGTAACTGTAGGAGCGAGCTTGCTCGCGATGGACGTCAACGATAACGCGGGCATCCAGAATGAACGCGTCGTCCTTGAGTTCATCGCGAGCAAGCTCGCTCCTACATAGAAGATGCGTTTTGTCCGATGGACGTTAGCGTGTTTCGAAAAAGCTCTGCCGTTTCAGTAGCGCTGCCCCTGCCTGAGTGGGGCTTCGCGGTCGATAGCCTTCCCAAGTGCTGCGACCAGTCTTTGTCCTCCGAAGAGGATTGCCGGTGGCCAAAAAAGCCGCATCCTTCGCCGCCCTGGGCGGCCTGGTATTTTCCACCGACGCAGGTCGTCATTGCCCGGAATGCAGTAAACCGGTGGACGCCTGCATCTGCAAACAGACCGTTATCCCGGCCGGCGACGGCATTGCGCGCGTGCGTCGCGAAAGCAAGGGCCGTGGCGGCAAGACGGTGACCACCATCACCGGCGTGCCGTTGGCTGAAGAGGCGCTCAAGGACCTGGCCACGACGTTGAAGAAGCGTTGCGGTACCGGTGGGGCGTTGAAAGACGGTGTCATCGAAATCCAGGGCGATCATGTCGAGCTACTCTTGGCAGAACTGATCAAGCTCGGTTTCAAGGCGAAGAAGTCCGGCGGCTAGCAGCCTCTGTGAAAACCACCCTCGGCTTGACCCGGTCCTGATGGCATTCAGGTCTGGCGCCGTCCACATGGTTTTCACAGAGCCTGTTCATGACCGGTTTCTAAACTCACTGCGGTCGGCGGGGTCTATTGCCTCGTTGACGAACCGTCATTTTCATTCTTTAGACTGCGCCGGCCTGAACCCAGGCGACGCACTATGACTTCTTTATAGGGGACTTCGATGTCCGTACGACGCACACGCAAAGACGATGGCAGCCAATGGACAGTTGCGGACAGCCGCAGTGTTTACGGGATTCGCCATTGGGGGGCCGGGTATTTCGCGATCAATGACGCCGGTCGCGTCGAAGTTCGTCCGAACGGTCCGAGCAGCTCGCCTATCGACCTGTTCGAGCAAGTCGACCAGCTGCGCAAAAGCGGCCTGTCCTTGCCGTTGCTGGTCCGTTTCCCGGACATTCTGCAAGACCGCGTGCGTCAGCTGACGGGCGCGTTCGATGCCAACATCGAGCGTCTGGAATACCAGAGCAAGTACACTGCGCTGTATCCGATCAAGGTGAACCAGCAGGAAGCGGTGATCGAAAACATCATCGCCACCCAGAACGTTTCCATCGGTCTGGAAGCCGGGTCCAAGCCCGAACTGCTGGCGGTGCTGGCACTCGCGCCGAAGGGCGGCACCATCGTCTGCAACGGTTACAAGGACCGTGAGTTCATCCGCCTGGCGCTGATGGGCCAGAAGCTCGGCCACAACGTGTTCATCGTGATCGAGAAAGAATCCGAAGTCGGCCTGGTGATCGAAGAAGCGACCTCGCTCAAGGTCAAGCCCCAGGTCGGCCTGCGCGTGCGCCTGTCGTCCCTGGCGTCGAGCAAGTGGGCAGACACCGGCGGCGAGAAATCCAAGTTCGGCCTGTCGGCGGCGCAACTGCTGTCGGTGGTCGAGCGTTTCCGCGCGGCCGGCCTGGACCAGGGCATCCGCCTGCTGCACTTCCACATGGGCTCGCAGATCGCCAACCTGGCGGACTACCAGCACGGCTTCAAGGAAGCGATCCGTTACTACGGCGAGTTGCGCAACCTCGGCCTGCCGGTGGACCACATCGATGTCGGTGGCGGCCTGGGCGTGGACTACGACGGCACGCACTCGCGTAACGCCAGTTCGATCAACTACGACATGGACGATTACGCCGGCGTCGTGGTCGGGATGCTCAAGGAGTTCTGCGATGCGCAGAGCCTGCCGCACCCGAACATCTTCTCCGAAAGCGGCCGCTCCCTGACCGCGCACCACGCCATGCTGGTGATCCAGGTGACCGACGTCGAGAAGCACAACGACGACGTGCCACAGATCGAGAACAAGGAAGCACTGCCGGAAACCGTACAGTGGCTGGTGGACCTGCTGGGCCCGACCGATATCGAGATGGTCACCGAAACCTACTGGCGCGCCACGCACTACATGAGTGACGTTGCCTCCCAGTACGCCGACGGCAAGCTGACCCTGGCCGAGAAAGCCCTGGCCGAGCAATGCTACTTCGCGGTATGCCGTCGCCTGCACAACTCGCTGAAGGCGCGCCAACGTTCCCACCGTCAGGTGCTGGACGAACTCAACGACAAACTGGCCGACAAGTACATCTGCAACTTCTCGGTGTTCCAGAGCCTGCCGGACACCTGGGCCATCGACCAGGTCCTGCCGATCATCCCGCTGCACCGCCTCGACGAAGAGCCGCTGCGTCGTGCGGTGCTGCAAGACCTGACCTGTGACTCCGACGGCAAGATCAACCAGTACGTCGACGAGCAGAGCATCGAAACCAGTTTGCCGGTGCACGCGCTGAACGAAGGTGAAGACTACTTGCTGGGTGTGTTCCTGGTCGGTGCCTACCAGGAAATTCTTGGCGACATGCACAACCTGTTCGGTGACACCGACTCGGTGAACATCTACCAGAACGCCGACGGCAGCGTGTACCACGCCGGTATCGAAACCCACGACACCATCGAAGACATGCTGCGTTACGTGCACTTGTCGCCGGAGGAACTGATGACTCACTACCGCGACAAGTGCGCCAGTGCCCGTATCAGTGCAACCGAGCGCACGCAGTTCCTCGATGCCTTGCGTCTGGGGCTGACCCGTTCGTCTTACCTGTCTTCCTGAGGTAAGCACCACGCTCATCAGGTTGTCTGAAAATTTTCCTTTTGCCTCGGAATTTTCAGATGACCTGGTGCGGCAATTCTCCTATTCCACGGGAAACTCCCTGCCTTTTCGACTACCCAACGCATTTGGTCTTCTTTTCGCGTAGGTTATTTCCTAATTTGTATTTCGGCACTCTACTCGGCCATGTCTCTCAGCGAGAATCCCCGGCCGCCCCTCCCGTAGAGAAACGCCGATGTTCAACCCAGTCAGCGAACCGCCATTTCGTCTGGATGTTGCAGGTTTGCCCGACTCCCTTGAGGTCCTGGCCTTTACCGGTAGAGAAGCCATCAGCGAGCCGTTCGTGTTCGACCTGGAGCTGCTGATCGATGACCCGGTGCTTGACCTTGCCAGTTTGCTGTACCGCCCGGCCTCTTTGCATTTCGGGCCAGCCGGAAACCATGTGCATGGGCAATTGCATGAACTCGTCCAGCGTGATCATGCCTCGGGGCCCCGACTCTGCCAGGTGCGCCTGGGACCAGGACTGGCTTGTCTGGCCCAGCGCTTCAGCCAACGAATTTTCAGCGCCCGTTCGGTGCCGCAAATTCTCGATCAGGTGCTCAAGGAGCACGGCATTACTGGTAAAGATCGACGCCTGGCGCTGAGCGGCGACCACCCGCCCCGGGATTTCTGCACGCAATATCGAGAGTCGGACCTGCAATTTGTCCAGCGACTGTGCGCCCAGGAAGGATTGCATTACCACTTCGAAAACCGCGTCGGGGGGCACTGCGTGGTGTTCAGCGACGATCAGCAACATTTTCGAACCGCAGAGCCTGCGGTTTTGCGCTGCGAGGGCGATCAGCCGGGAGTGCGGCAGCTCGAACGCCAGCGTAGCGCTGCGACAGCGGCGCAAAGTGTCGAATGCCGGACAGACCTGGCGACCTTGCGCAGCGGTCGGGTGATGCCGCTGTCCGGTCATCCGGTTGCCGATTGCAATCGGCTCTGGCTGGTGACCCACGTTGAACATTGGGGCTGCCAGGATACGGCGACGCCGTACCACAACCAGGCCCGTGCCCTGCAATGGCCGACCCGCTTCGACCCACCCAGTGCGACGAGCAAACCACAGATGCACAGCCTGCAGCGGGCGTGGGTCGTGGAGGTCGATGAGCAAACCCCCGATCCGGCAAGGCCGGTCCCGGTGCAATTCGACTGGCTCTATCAGGGCGAAGGGGCAGCGCCCAGTCACTGTTGGCTGCCATTGGCCGGGCCGTTGCAGGCCGAGACATGCTCGCCATTGCGCGAAGGAACCGAGTTGGTCGTGAGTTTCATCGAAGGTGATCCCGACCAGCCGCAGATAACCGGAGTGCTGCATGCGCCGGCAACGATCGAGGAGACCAACGCGGACACTCCCCAGGCCATTTGCACCCCTGATGAGGGCCTGGAGCAATGGTTGCACTCGGCAGAGCCGCTGCTGATGCTGTGCCTGCTGCCCGGCGGTGGCAGTTTCAATCATTGCGCACAGGCGTTGTGCACCTGTCGTCTGGCGACGCAGCTTGGCCAGAGCTCTGGAGCATGATCGCCACACGTACGCCCGAGGCGCCCCCGCAGTGGTTGTTGCTGGATGTGCCGGGCACGCCGCAGGCGGGTGTCATGCTTCGGCAGATGTTTGCACAAGCCCGGTGGTACAAGTTGTTCGAAGGTACGGAGTGGCATGCGCTGCGTGAGCAGGGACCGCTCCTGGTCGATCTGCGCACCTGCCCGGCACTGGCCGATCTGTGCATCGTCGACGGCCAACGCTGGCCCGGATTGCTGATGGTCAGCGAGGCCGACGCTGCATCGTTGCTCGCGCATTTACGGCGCATGCTCACGGTGACGCTTGGCTTGCACCGGGCCCTTTTGAACTACTACAACCCGATCACGGCCAGCTATTTTTTCGATGCCTGCGATGCCGCTGAACTGAGTCGCTGGCTAGGGCCCATCCAGCAGTTGCGTTGGTTCGGCGGCAGTTGGGCCGATCGGGCAACGGGATGTGAGGGGTGGCAGCGCTTGTCCAGCCCCGGGTTGGCGGTCAGCCCTTTGGCCGTCGAGGAGAGCCTCAGTGTCGGGCAACAGGGAAAACTGCAAACCTGCCTGCTCGAACAACATGCTTGGCGCTGGAACCGATCCACCGGTGCCGATTTCTCCCGCCTGTGGGTCCATGTGCAGGAAGGGTTGACGCTGGGTTTCAGCGAGCGCCCGGTGCTTGATGGCTGGATATGGCTACGTTTGCAGTATCCCGACGCCGTGCCCGTGCAGCCATTGCCGGGCAGGACGCAGCAGGAACGCCTCGATAGCCTGCGCCACCTGTGGCAGAACGACCGCCCCTGGCCATGAGCTCGATCCGCTCAGTGAGTGCTGCCGGCAAACCAGCCATCGTGACGGCGCAGGCGCCAGGCGATCACGCCGAGGGTCAGGCTGCGCAGCAGCATGAACAACAAAAAGGTTATCCACAGGCCATGGTTGCCCCAGCCTTGCAGTGCCCAGCCGAAAGGCAGCACCAGCACCACGGTAAGCACCATGCCGTTGCGCATTTCCCTGGCGCGGGTGGCGCCGATGAAAAGGCCGTCGAGCAGGTAGCTCCAGACGGCAATCAGCGGCAGCACGGCGAGGTAGGGCAGGTAGATGAACGCGGTGTCGCGCACACTTTGAATGTCGGTCTGCATCTCGATGAACAAATGCCCGGCGAACAGAAACAGCGCGGCAAAGCCCAGGCTTGCCAACAACGACCAGCCGCCCGCCACCACCAGTGAACGTCGCAGGGCATCACGGTCGCGGGCGCCGAGGGCATGCCCGCACAGCGCTTCCACGGCGTGGGCCAGGCCATCGAGGGCGTGGGCGGTCAGCAGCAAACCGTTGAGCAGCAGGGCATTGGCCGCGACCGTGGCGTCGCCCAGCCGCGCGCCCTGCACCGTGATCAGGAAAAACACCGATTGCAGCGCCAGGCTGCGGATGAAGATGTCGCGGTTGACCGCCAGCAATGGCCGCCAACTGTGCCACAGCGCCAATGCCGCCCAGACGATATGCCCGGGATAGGCGCGCAGGGCCTTGCGGGTCATCAGCAAACCGATCAGCGCCCCTGTCCATTCGGCAATAACCGAGGCCCGGGCCGCACCGACCACGCCCCATTCGAGGCCGAGGACGAACCACAGGTTCAGGGCGATATTGATCAGGTTGGTACTCAGCAGAATCGCCAGCGGCGCCCGGGCATTCTGGGTGCCGAGAAACCAGCCGACCAGTGCATAACTGGCCAGCGCCGCGGGCAGCCCGAACAGACGGGTGTGGAAAAACTCGCGGGTCAGCTGGTCAAGCTCCGCCGAGGGTTGCATGAAGTGCAGCGCCACCGTACTCAATGGCACGCCCACCGCACCCAGGACCAGGGCCAGGCCAAAGGCGAGCAACAGGCCTTGCAACAGAATCTGCCGCAAGGCCGCACCATCCCCGCGCCCGGCCGCCTGGGCGGCGAACCCGGTGGAACCCATGCGCAGAAAACCCATGGCCCAGGCAAGGAAGGTATACAGACTGGCCCCGACCGCGACGGCGCCAAGTTGATGGGCATGGGGCAGGTGACCGATGACGGTGCTGTCGACCAGTGCCACCAACGGTACGGAAATGTTCGAAAGAATCATCGGCGCGGCGAGTGCCCAGACCCGGCGATGGGTAGGGCGGTCGCGCCAGTCGGCGGTCAGGTTGGACATGCAGGCTCCTTGGGGAGCGGGCATTGTAGCGGCACATTCAGAGCATGCCTTGATCAATTGTGGGAGCGGGCTTGCTCGCGAATGCGGTCGTCCAGTCAATAATGATTCGACTGACACTCCGTCTTCGCGAGCAAGCCCGCTCCCACAGTGTCCGGTGGTGTCAGTGGATGATCCAGCTGAGCAGCCAAAGCCCCAGCATCAACCAGATGATCCCCATGATGAAGGATGCATTGAGAAAGGCGCGGATAGCCGACCACAGCAGGATCAGCCCGAGGATCAAGGTCAGGATGCTGACGACCGAAGTCTCCATGCCCAGCGTCTGGGACAAGCCTTCGACAAAATTGCTGCTGGCGTTGCTCAACAGATTGAACAGCCCACTGAGGCCATCAACGATGAAGCGGATGATCGAGCCGAGTACCTGGCCGAGCCATTCGGAAAAACCTTCTACCTGCATGGAGTGAACGTCCTGATTAAAGAGAATTGAGCCTTGGGCTGTCGATCATGCTGCCGAGTTCCCACAAGCATAGAGGGTTGCACCGCAACTGTGGGAGCGGGCTTGCTCGCGAAGGCATTGGATCAGACACATCAATGTTGGATGTGCCGCCGCATTCGTGAGCAAGCCCGCTCCCACAAAAAACCTGCACGGCACTCAACCGTTGTCACTTGCCATCCTCGGTCATCCCCCCGAAGCTATACGCCTTCAGGAGAGCCCGATGAACCTTGTTGAACTGACCGAACGCCTGCACGCCATCCGTGACCGCAATGACTGGCGGCAATTTCACAGCCCGAAAAACCTCGCCATGGCCGCGAGCGTGGAAATGTCCGAGCTGGTGGAGATTTTCCAGTGGCTGACCGAAGACCAGTCACGCCAGTTGCCGGCGGACAAACTCGCCCATGCCGGGCAGGAAGTCGGTGACATCGTGCTTTATCTGTTGCTGTTGTGCAGCGAGCTGGGCCTGGACATGGAGGCCGTGGTGCGCAGCAAACTGGCGGACAGCGAGCGGAGGTTCAGCTGATGAGCGACCGTCATTTCGATCAACTGGCGACCCGTTTCGCCGAAAAAATCTACGGCGGTGCCAAGGGTGCGATCCGTCTGGCGGTGTTGCAGGCCGATCTGGCCGAAGCCTTGCCCGATCGCCCGCTGCGCGTGCTGGACATCGGCGCGGGCCTTGGCCACATGTCGTTGTGGCTGGCCCAGCGCGGCCATCAGGTGACCCTCGCCGAACCTGCCGAACCGATGCTCGAAGGCGCCCGCCAACGTTTTGCCGAAGCCGGGCAGAGCGCCACCTTCATTCAGGCACCCTGGCAGGAACTGCTCGGGCAGCTCACCGAGCCTTACGACCTGGTGCTGTGCCACGCCGTGCTGGAATGGCTGGCCGAACCCCACGCCATCCTGCCGGTGCTGCATCAGCTGACCAAGGCGGACGGCTGGCTGTCCCTGGCGTTCTATAACCGTGATGCGCTGATCTACCGCAACTTGCTCAAGGGCCATTTCCGCAAGATGCGCAAGAACGACATGGCCGGTGAAAAGCAGAGCCTGACCCCGCAGCAGCCCCTTGATCCGCGTGAACTGGCGGCGCAACTTGAAGGTCTGTGGCGGGTCGAAACCCAGAGTGGCGTGCGGGTTTTTCACGATTACATGCCGGTGGAATTCCAGGCCCGCGCCGAGCTGGTGGACCTGTTGGAAATGGAACTGGCCCACCGCCGTCATCCAGCCTATGCCGGGCTTGGGCGTTACTTGCACTGGATCTGTCGGCCTGTCTGATCGGAGCACGCAATGAAAAGTCATTCAGGTGTACTGCTGTTCTGCCTGGGGCTGGCGGCCTGTCAGGGCAGCAATCCCTATGTCGCCACGTCCAACCCCTTGCCGCCGGCACCGCCCCAGGCCGCCAAGACCTTCGATCGCAGCGCTTACCCGGCAGCACCCCGTGACTATGGGCGCTACCGCAGTTGGGCCTGGCTCGACGGGCACCTGCCACCGGGCACGGCCTGGGCTGATTCCGCACAGATTGCCGAAGCGGTCAGCAATGCGCTGGATCAGCGGGGTTTGCGTCCGCTACACGACAATCGTCCAGCGGACCTGTTTGTCAGCGCAGACCTGCGGATGGAAACCCGCTTGCGTCAGGTTCAGGACGACTATTACGGCGGCGGTTATGGCGGCTACAACGGCTACGGCCCTGGATATGGCGCATACGCCACCGTGCCGATCATCCGGACCTATCAGGAACAGGTCGTGGTGGTTCAGGTGGATATGTATGACGCCAAAAGCGGTCAGCCGATATGGAGCTCCAGCGCTGAAACCGGCAACCGGGGCAGCGAAAGCGAGCGCGCCGATGCCATACGGGAGGCTGTGGAAAAGGCGATGTCGGCGTATCCTCCCAGTTAGCTTCTGTAGATAAGAAGCATTTCGCAGGAGAACCATCATGTTCCGCCGTTTCATTCTACTGGCCATGGTCGCGCTGCTCAGTGCCTGCGCCGCCAACCAGGTCAATCATGATTTTGACGCCAGCCGCGATTTTGCTGCCTATCGCAGTTGGGCGTGGAAAGAACCCGCCGTGCAATATCGTCCCGATGATCCACGGATCAAGAGCGACCTGACCGACCAGCGCATCCGTCAGGCGGTTGCCGATCAACTGGACCAGCGCGGTCTGCGCCCGGCCGCCGCGGGTGCCAAGGGTGACTTGAATGTGCAGACCTACCTGATTGTCGAAGAGCGGCAACAGCAGGTGACCACCAACTACGGCGGCGGGTGGGGGTACCCGTGGTATGGCTACTACGGCGCGCCCATGTATAACGAAACCCGCAACGTCAGCTACAAGGTCGCCACCATCCAGATCGACCTGCTGGACGGCAAGGACGGCAAACTGGTGTGGCGCGGCAGTGACGAACAGATACTGAGCCGCACACCGAACCCGTCGGATCGTCGTGATGCCATCCTGGAAACAGTCACGCGGATATTGGCCAACTATCCACCGCACGCCTCCTAGAATCAGCCAGTCTCTCAACCCCTGTGCCTCACAGGGGTTTTTTATTGCCTGCGCTGGCGAGTTGCCAGCAGTCTTCGCCACCCTTGTCTACACTGCTTTTCACCAACGGAGGTCGCGCCCGGCAGTGCGCCGGCAAAGGAGTGCGCCATGTCTCCCCGCATGCAGTTTCGCGGCCCGGTCCGGCAACGGGGGGCGATCGGCTTGATGGCCGCTTTGACCCTGACCTTGGCTTTGGCATTCATGTTGTTGGTGGTCGATACCGGCAGGCTGTACCTGGAAAAACGCAGTTTGCAGCGCGTGGCTGACATGGCTGCCCTTGAGGCGGCCACAAGGGGGGGAGACTGTTCCGCCGGATCAACCGCGAACACCTATGCCACGGCCAGCGCGCAACGAAATGGTTTCGCCATTCCCTCCACAGGACGCGCACTGGCGGTGGCCTGCGGTACGCTGACCCTGGATGCCAACAACCTTCGGGTATTCGGTGCAGACCCAAGCAAAAGCGAGGCTATCCGGGTTATCGCCAGCCATGTCGTGCAACAGAGCATTGCCGGTGGCATCGGCGCCTTGGCCGGCGGTGCACCGGCGGGCTCGACGCTGACGCTGAGCGCTACGGCGGTCGCTGCGCTGCCGCCCCCCGTGGCTTCATTGACGATCCGCAGTGCCACCCTGACTTTCGATACCAGCAAGGCGGCCATTACCAGTCTGCTGTTCGGGGGCTTGCTGGGCGGCAATGTCAGTATCAGTGCGGCGGGCTGGAACGGCTTGGTCAACACCGACATCAGCCTGCTCAGCTACCTCAATCGGTTGAAAGTTGACCTCGGCCTGATCGCTGGCGGCTACGACCAGGTGCTCGGGAGTACGGTCAATGTCAGCCAGTTGATCCAGACCGCCATCAACGTACTGGACCCCAACGGCACACTGGGAGCCTCCGCAACCATTGTCAGCCTGCAAGCGTTGAAGGTGGCAGCGGGTACGACGTCCGTTGTGCTGGGAAATATGTTGCATGTTGAAAGTGGCACCGACATCTCGACCCTTGCCGTGAATCTCAAGGCCTTCGATCTGATTGAGGGGTTTGTGCAGCTGGCCAACAAGAAAAATGCCTTGGTCGCGACTTTGCCGATCAACCTCGCGGGCCTGGCGCAGATCACTGCACGGGTGCAGGTGATGGAGCCGCCGCAACTGTCGGCCATCGGCAATCCGAAAAACGCGGCGTTGGCCCCTTTGGGACCCAACCGCATCTATGTACGCACGGCCCAGGTCAAGACATTGTTGTCGATCAACCTGCCCGTGCTGGACGCCATCACGCCTCTGGTCAACGCCGTCATCGATCTCGCTGCGCCCTTGGCCAACACTTTGAACGCTTTGCTTGATCTGGACCTGGTGGGCGTCGTCAACTCATTGACCTGCGCGTTGCTCGTGCCGTGCGACACGCCGGACATCAAGCTCTTGCCACCTCCGATACGCATCGACGTGGCGCTGGAGGCCGCCGGGGCCTGGAGTTATGTCACGGCTTACAGTTGTGTGAGTGCGACGAACAAAAGCCTGACGACCAACACCACCACCACACTGATCGGATTGAAGATCGGGCAGATCAACCCTGCCGATGTGTTTGGCTCGCCCACTGTCCCACCCAGCAACACCGTCAATCCCTTGAAGGTCATCGATATCGGCGTGAAGACCTGCCAGCGGCTGCTGATCTTGCCGCCAACCTGTTACAACCATAAGCCTGGCGTTGGCGGAAGCGTCGATATCATGGTCAACACCGCGGTTGCCCAGAATGCCAACATGCCTCACGTCTATTCCGCGCCGGCGGCCACCAACCTGCCGGAGATCAATCAGCCACCGTTTTACTACGCCTACACCACGACCAACATCGTCAACAGCCTGAGCACCACCGTGAGTAACCTGGGCGTGAACATGTATGGGCCGTCGGGCAGTATCGTCGGTGGCCTGGGCAGTATTTTGAGTGAGGTGACGACTGCATTGGTCAATGCGATCAATACGGTACTCAGTCCGTTACTGGATACGCTGATCAATACGTTGCTGGCGAGTCTGGGGATCGACCTGAACAAAGTCGAGGTGGGCGCCAACCTCAGTTGTCACTCGGGACGAGCGGCGCTGGTGATCTAGTCCGGCGTCACGATCGGCAGTTCAATGCAGAAACGCGCACCCTCGGTGGCGTTTTGCACGCTCAGTTTTCCGCCCATGTTCTCGACGATGCCATAGCTCACCGAGAGCCCCAGACCGGTGCCGACACCCACCGGTTTGGTGGTGAAGAACGGCTCGAAAATCCGCTCCAGCAAACGCGGGTCGATACCGCCGCCGTTGTCCTCGACCCACAGGCGTACCGCGTGTGTATCCCGTTCGGCGTACACCGAAATCCACGGTTTGAAATCGGGGTTGGCCTCGCGCTTGCCGAGCAATGCATCCCGGGCGTTGACCATCAGGTTGATCAGCACCTGCTCAAGCTGATCGACGTAGCCGCGCACCAGCACTTCAAAACCGGTCTCGCTGATGCGCAGGTCGACACCTTTGCCGCGCATCCCTTCGGACAACAGCGCCAGTGTGCCTTCGATGGCCTGGGCCGGGTTGAACGGTTGCTGCTCGATTTCCGAGCGACGGCCGAACACCCGCATGTGGTCCACCACCCGCGCGGCGCGTTGCACCTGGGTGTCGATACGGCTGAGCTTGTCGATCAGGTAATCGACCTGTACGTCGCCGTTGTTGAGGCGCTTGAGGACATTGACGATGGCCATGCGCATCACGTTCAGCGGCTGGTTGATCTCATGGGCCAGGCCGGTGGCCATTTCACCGAGGGTGGCCATTTTCGCGCTTTGTGTGAGCTGCTGCTGCGAGCGTCGTACCTCGGTGTTGTCGCGCCCCACGGCCTGGACCTCGAGCAAACGGCCCTGTTCGTCGAACACCCCGCGATCGGACCAGACCCACCAGGCGTGTTCGCGCCCGGGCAGTTGCAGGTTGATCTCGGCGGTGCTCACCGGAAACTCCGGGCTCAACTGGTTCAGCCGCCGGGTGAATGCCTCGCGCTGTTCCCCGGACATCCAGTTGCCCAGATTCACCCCCGGCAATTGCTCGGGCGCCAATTCCAGATAGGTGGCCAGCGGGCGGTTGCCGAAGGTCAGGGTCAGGTCTGGCTGGTAGCGGCAGATCATCGCCGGCGAGTCTTCCACCAGAATCCGGTAGCGTTCCTCACTCTGCCTGACCTGCTCGGTCGCCAGGGTCGCTTCGGTGACGTCCAGCCACAGGCCCACGGCTTCCACCGGCAAGCCGAGGTCGTCGCGCAGCAACTTCGCTTCATCGAGCAGCCAGTGATAGTCACCGTGACTGTCGCGCAACCGATAGCGGGCGCGCACCGAGCCTTCACGCAGCAACAGCCGTGTGCGCTCGAAATACTGCAGGCGGTCGTCGGGATGCACCCGCTCCACCAGTGTTCCGGGTGCGCAGTCGGCCAGGGTCCAGCCGAGCAACGGGAACAGGCTGTCGCTGAAGAACACCGGTTGCAGAGCGCCTTCGTCATAGTGCTGTACATAAATCACCGCCGGTGAACTGGCGATCAGATTGTCCAGGCGTGCATGGGCGGCGGCGGCGCTCTGCTGCTGATTCTTGATGTCGCTGATGTCGTGCATGAAGCCCACCAGCCGACGGTTTTTGCCCACGCCCAGCGCCTGGCCTTGCAGGCGGTACCAGACGGGTTCGAGTGCATCGTCGGGACGATACAGGCGCACGCACAACAGCAGCGGCATGCCCGACGCCTGCAAGTCCTGCAGGCGGATGCGCAGCTCTTCACGGTCGGCGGGATACACCTGGTTGAGCCAGTCCTGTACGGATAAACGCGATGCTCCAAGGTTCAGGGTTGTCGCCAGCGAAGGTGCCAACTGCACCTCTTCGCTGTCGCTGAAGACTTCCCACCAGCCTGTGCCCAGCAACGCTTGCAGCGACTCCAGGCGTTCCAGTTGCAGGTGATGCCGGTGCTCGCGCAGGCGCTCGAGCAAGGGGCTGGCGAGCGCGGCGGTGATTTGCAGCCAGTCGCGTTCGGTGACATCGGGGGCGCGTTGTTGTGGCGTGTAGAAACCGCACAGTAACCAGGCGACCACCCCTTGCGCATCGTGGTAGGGCACGGCGAAGCCATCGGTATTGCCGAACGTGCCTTGCAGGCGCGGGTGTTCGCGCGGGGTCAGGTACTGAGGTGCCGAGCCGCTCAAACTGTCCAGCCCCGTGCCCAGGCGCTGTTCGTTTTGCCATAGCTGCGGTGCATCGAAAGCCGTGTAGTGCTGGTGAATCTGCCAACCCTGTTCCTGCTCATCGAGCAAGGCCAGGGCAATGCAGGGGATCTGAAAGCGCTGGGCCAGGCTTTGCAGTTGTTCGCCCAGCATCTCGGGCAGGCGTGTCAGGCTGCACAGGCGCAACTGTTCGGCGATATGCAGCGCCAACACCTGACATTGCTCGCGGTTGCGCGATTGCCGGCGCTCGAGCAACAAGTCGCCGATGTCGAGCATCTGCAACAACCAGGCATCGGCCAAGGGTTGCACCCAGCCGCGCAAATGCAGGGGCGGACCATTGAGACTGTAGAAGTCCAGGTCCAGGGTTTGTCCCTGCCATTGCGCCGGCGCGCCTTCGATGACGAGGCCGCTGTGGGGCAACAGGAAATCGAGCAGGTGCGGTGCCTGTGCGCCTGGGGTTTGCTGGGCCAGCAAGTGGCGCAGTGGACCGCTCAATTGAACGACACGCCCATCGGGATTGAGCTGCATCTGCAATCCGAAGCTGTGCACCTGCAGTGCCTCCGGCGGCTCCGGTGGGGGCGGCGGGTGGCGATGCAGCAGGCGCCCGAACAGTTTATCCCCGGCACTCAAAATTGCAGGCTCGCACTGGCCGTGAGGGTGGCCGGCAGATTGGGTACCCGACCGATCCCGGGCAGATTCAGGAACGGAATGACGGCGCTGATTTTATTGGTGGGGTAACTGATGCGGACTGTCAGCAGCCCGCCCACATAAGTGATGTTGGCGTCGGTGGCGACATTGAAGTTCAGGGCCGGCGCAATCCAGGCCGTTTGCGTGGTCAGCTCCGTCGTGGCGCGGGCAATCAGCGCGGCGCTGTAGCCGGGGGTGGCCGGGTCCAGCGCTACGCTGCGGCGCACGGCTTCGGCGGTCGACTGGTTGAATGACTGCATCAACAGCAGCGGCAGGCTATAGCTGACGATGCCGTAGAACACGCCAAAAAAAATGATGAACACCAGGCCGAACTCAATCGCGGCGGCACCTTTTTGTTTGTGGGGGAGGCTGGCTTTCATGAGTGCGTCTACCCTGACCAACACTGAGTAATGTCAGCATAGAATCATTCAGCCAAAACGGACGTTTTTTACCGAATGCAGAGCTTTGTCCTATTGATCTGGCTGGCGCTTTGCGCCGCACAGGATGCCCGGCAACGGCACATCGCCAATGGCCTGACCCTGGGCGCCGGCGCCCTGGCCCTGGCGTGGTTGCTGTGGAACGGCACGACCTGGCTGGGGGCCGAGGCGCAACAGGGCGGCTGGGCTTTTTTGTTGGCCGTGGGCTTCACGCTACCGGGTTACGCCATGAAGCGAATGGGCGGCGGGGACGTGAAACTCATGGCCGCCCTGGGTCTTGCGACGGACGGTATGCACGTGCTCGGCACGTTTATTGGCGCCGGTTTGGC
The DNA here is from genome assembly GCF_059491875.1 of Pseudomonas sp. Pseusp49. Taxonomy (NCBI): domain Bacteria; kingdom Pseudomonadati; phylum Pseudomonadota; class Gammaproteobacteria; order Pseudomonadales; family Pseudomonadaceae; genus Pseudomonas; species Pseudomonas sp. Pseusp49. The sequence goes on from NZ_CP168514.1 coordinate 587,842, forward strand.
CAGTGTTTTCTGGCTGCTGCTGGCGCCAAGAGTCTGGCTCCATATGAGTCAAGGGCTTAGAACCCATCTTTTTTATATGGCGCCTGAAATGTCAAAGAGGCAGCCATTTGCACCCTTTGTGCTGGCGGGGCTGATGCTGACATTGGCCTGGCTCCACTAGTCGACCCTTTTGTGTACATAGCCGGAAACTGCGTCTACTTTTCAGACAGACGTTGTACAGCCGCTGGCTGTCGGTGTGGGACGGGTCAACCTTTGACCTGACAGGGAGTTACTCGTGAGCAAGTTTACTTCGGCAGTAAAAGTCCTTGTGGTCGACGATGCGCCATTGATCGTTGAAGAGCTTTGCGAATTTCTGGAGGGCAAAGGTTACCGCTGTGTTCCCTGCGAATCGGGCTATCAGGCGATCAAGCGTTTCAGTGAAGACCTCGATATCGGCCTGGTGCTGCTGGACTTTCACATGCCCGGCATGGACGGCATCGAGCTGATGCAGGAATTGCAACGGCTGTCGGGCAAGCACCGGGTGTTCGAGGCGATCATGCTCACCGGGTGTGCCGACAAGCAGGATGTGATCAAGGCCCTGCGCGCCGGCGTGTCTGACTATTACCAGAAACCGATCGATCTGAATGAGTTGTTCGAAGGTTTGCAGCGCCAGGAAGTGGCCTTGCAGGAAAGGCACAAGAACCTGCAGTTGGGGCATTTGAACCAGAAGCTTCAGTATTTGTCCGAGTCGATCGATGATCTGTACCAGGACCTGGACAAGGTTCGGCGCGGGCCGCAGGCGGCAGACGCGGGTGGTCGGGGTGTCGCTGAAGCTGATGCGGTGGAGGTTCCGGCGATTTTCAATCAGCTGTCTCCGCGGCAACTGGAAGTGGCGCGGTTGGTGGGCAAGGGGCAGACCAATTATCAGATTGCCTGTGAGTTGGGGATTACCGAGAACACGGTGAAGTTGTATGTGTCGCAGGTTTTGCGGTTGACGCATATGCATAATCGGACGCAGTTGGCGTTGGCTTTGTCGCCCAATGGTTCCGGGGGGCGGCAACGGGTTACGGCGCACTGAACTTTTTTGGATGGAGTACATATCCGTTGCTGCGGTAACGGCTGCTTACGGTTCCGCTCTTACAGCGGGTCACTTTTGGCAAACGCCCGGAGTGCCGGCCCAGCCAAAAGTAACCAAAAGGTCTCGCCCCTTACGTACGGCCCCTCGCTGAGGCTCGGGGTTCCTTCGCTCCGGTATTCATCAGGGCGCATCGCCTCCGGTCTGCTTCGCGACGACCTCCTCTCGATGTGTTCGACTTCGTCGAACGGCGCTGCGCGCCTGCCCCCTGATGAACACCTCCACTCAGCCTTCCGAGGGGGCGGGTGGATCAAGAGCTGCAGGCGAGCTAACGCTCGGCCTGATGAGTGGTGAAGAGCGGGGGTGTACGCCGATCTGCCTTTTCTCTTCTGTGGGAGCGAGCCTGCTCGCGAAGGCGGCCTGCCGGCCGACCTGAATCTGGCGGATGTACCTCGACCCTGTGGGAGCGGGCTTGCTCGCGATGACGTCCTTCCAGCCAACACATTCCCGTGTAGTTTTCCTCAAATCCCCGGGAAATCTCCGACACGCTTTTCAGGTTGTCCGTCGGAAGCGCGATCTCTAGCATTTGTCGGTCGCTGAAAATTCAGCGTCCGGGCGTCGCGGCTCGATTCCTAAGGCATAATCGCTCCACCTGACGACAACACTTTCGTGTGTCTGTTGTTCTGTGTCATGGCGACTGTGCGCGGGATACCTTCGGGTATGCCGAGCTGCCTCTGGGATCGGTCCGCGAACCCGCGTACAGCTGCCACCCCAATTTGTTTCGCGGCAATTTGGACGTGGCTCCATTTCATCCCAGAGGTGCAACGATGATCAAACCCACCCCAAATCCCCCCAAACAACCTGTCCCCCGCAAACCCGGCACGATGTTCGTCATCGCTCCGGACATCAACACCGAAACCCTGCTGGCCCACGCCTGTGAATCACTGGCGTCGGCGAGTGTGATGGCGAGTGATTTCGCGGGGTTTCTGCAGGGCTCGCAGCGCAATACGATGCTGGGGATTGCGCAGGTGATCATGCTGGGTGAGCTGGCGGTGAATCGGGCGCTGGATAATCTCGATCCGCAAGACTGAACAACGGAGCTTTTGTGGCGAGGGAGCTTGCTCCCGCTCGGGTGCGCAGCACCCGCAAAACCAGCCAATACGGTGAGTCAGGAAAAAAGCATTTGCCGGAGTCGGGGCCGCTTCGCAGCCCAGCGGGAGCAAGCTCCCTCGCCACAGGGGGGTATCAGGTCAAGTCAGCCCCTCCAACCTGTCCTGTGGGAGCGGAGGTGAATCGGGCGCTGGATAATCTCGATCCGCAGGATTAGTGGACAAAGGCCCGACCCAGGGCGGTGAAGCCCGGTCCGGCCAGGACGATCAACAACGCCGGGAAGAGAAACAGCATCATCACGACGGACATTTTGGCGGACATCTTGGAGATGTATTCCTGCAGGCGCGTCAGGCGCCGGTCGTCGAGCAACTGTTTGAGCGCCAGCAGGGACTTCATCGCGCCGCCACCCTGATGGATCAATTGTTGAAGGATCACGCAGGTGTCGGTGAACTCGTCTACCGCAAGCAAGCGGGTGGTCTTGTTCAGCTCTTCGCCCAGTTCCAGGCCTGAATCGACGCGGGTCAGAATCAGGCGCAGTTCATGGGTCAGGGCGGGCAACAACTGTCTGCCCTCCTGGCTCAGCACTCGCAGGGATTGCTCCACCGCCATGCCCGATTCGAACAGGGTGCGCAGCAGTGCAATGAAGGTCGAGGTTTCAGTGGCCAGTTGTTTTTGCCGACGCTGTGCCGCGGCGGCCAGCCAGCGCTTGGGCAACAGGTAGCCCATGCTGGTGGCGAGCATCGGGGCGATCCAGTGGTTCTCCACATTCGGGTAGAACAGCCCCTGGATCAACAGGCACAAGGACAGCGCCAGCACCGGCACGCCCACCTGCAAGGCGGCGAACAGTGAGCGTTGGCGTACACTGCGCCAGCCCAGGCGGTTGAGCAGGGTCTGGGTTTCGTTGTCCATTTTGACCGACTGTTGCCCCAGGCGGCTGGCACCCAGGGCTTGCAGCAGTTGGGTGAGGTGGCTATCACCCGACGCCTTGCCATCCAGTCGCTGGGCCACCTGGCGTGCCCGTCGGCTTTGCTCCAGCAAAGCGCTGAGCAACAACAGCGCAGCCCCGAAAAGCAGCAGCGCGCTCACCAGCAAGAGCATCTTCATAGTCATAGGCTACGCAACATGCGCCAAAGCGCCAGGCAACCGATCACCTGAAATCCGAAGGCACTCGCCAGCATGGTTTGCCCCGAGCTGTCGTGCCACATGGAAAGCAGGTAGGTCGGATTGGTGAGTAGGAAATAGCCTGCGACCGAGACCGGCAGCAGGGCCAGGACCACGGCAGTGATACGGGTTTCGCCGGTCATGGCCTTCAACTGGCGTGCCGCTTGCTCGCGTTCGCGGATCATCTTGATCAGGTTTTCCAGCAACTCACTGGCGTTGCCGCCGTAGCGGTGGTTGACCTTCAAGCCGAGTGCGAGCAAGCGCAGTTCGTCTTTCTCGTACAACTCGGCGAAGTCCGAAGCGGCGTCTGCCAGGTTGACCCCCAGTTGCACATTGCGTTGAATCCGGCCCATGGCATTTTTCAGCGGGTCTTCGGCCGCATCGATGGCGCCGAGCACGGCATCGGCCAGGGTCCGCCCGGACTTCAGGCTGCGCACGGCATGGTCGAGCAACATCGGCAGCTGTTCGATCATGCGACTGAGGCGACGCTGGTAACGCCAGCTGACGAACAGTCGTAACGCCACCGGAGGCACCAGCAGCACCAGCAGCGCGCCGATCCAGCCACCCAGGGCAATTCCCAGCAGCACCCCGAGTATCCAGAACACCAGCCATCGACCCAGGCGTTCGGTGGGACGTCCGAGTCCGGCCCGCAGGAACGCGCGCTCAAGGCCCGCCCATGACGACTTCTGCTCGACCCGCAGGGGTTGCCCCTGGCTCAGGCGTCCCAGAATCCGTTCGTTGCCCGTCTGGCGCAAGCCGTTATAGAGCAGGCGCAGCGCCAGGCCGAGAAAGATCAGGCAAACGAGGATGAGCAGCGCCGGTTTGAGCATGCCGTGGCCTCAGTATGCCGAGGGAGACAGCGCCGAGTCCCGGCGCAATTTGTCGCCAGCCGGGTTCAGGGCTTCGCGCAGGAAACCGAACCCGGTGTGGCGGTCGAAACGGAACAGCGTGTTGGTGACATACACGTCGTCGCGCACACCCACGACTTCCACCACTTCGCTGACGCAGCGGCGGCCGTCGGGCATGCGCGTGAGCTGGATGACCACGTCGAGCGCCGCGCAGATCATCTGCCGCAGGGTGCGCTCGGCGATGCTGCGGCCGGTCAGGCCCACCAGGGTCTCCAGGCGCAGCAACGCATCCTGGGCGTTGTTGGCGTGTACGGTACTCATCGAGCCATCGTGGCCAGTGTTCATCGCCGTCAACACATCGACCACTTCGACGCCGCGAATCTCGCCGAGGATGATCCGGTCCGGGCGCATCCGCAGGGCGTTGCGAATAAGGTCGCTGGCTTTTACTTCGCCATGGCCTTCGGCATTCGGTGGACGGGTTTCCAGGCGCACGACGTGAGGGTGGCCCAGTTGCAGTTCGGCGACGTCTTCGATGGTGACCAGGCGTTCCTGAGGGTTGATCAACTGGCTGAGAATGTTCAGCAGCGTGGTCTTGCCGGTGCCGGTGCCGCCGCTGATCAGGATGTTGCAGCGTTTGCCCACGGCTTCCTGAATGAATTCGAAGATCGCGTGATCGATGGTTTGCATCGCCACCAGGTCAGAGCTTTTGAGCATGTCCTGGCGGAATTTGCGGATCGACAGGCACGGGCCATCGAGGGCTATCGGCGGAATGATGGCGTTGACCCGGCTGCCGTCCGGCAGGCGCGCGTCGACCATGGGCGAGGACTCGTCGAGCCGTCGGCCCAGGGGCGCGAGAATTCGTTGCATGACACGTTCGACGTGGTGCGAATCGATAAAACGCAAGTCACTCAGATGCAGCAAGCCTTCGCGTTCGACAAATACCCGGTGTGGACCGTTGACCAGAATCTCGGTCACTGCCGGGTCGCGCAGCAGTACTTCCAACGGGCCGAAACCGGTGAGCTCGTCGACGATCTCCTCGGCCAGACGCTCCATCTCATAGCGGGAAATCGCAAGGTGCAGGCGCGCGATGTACTCGGCCACCTTGTCGATCACGAATTGCGACAGCGCCTGGCGCGTGCCCTCCAGCAGGTTTTTCCCCGACTCTTCGATAGCGTCGATGATGTAGCGGTGCAGCACCAGTTTCAGGCCTTCGTGGTCGGTATTGCCGACCGCGCCGCGATGGGGGGAGCCGAAGAGTTTTTCACTGCTCATTGTGCGCCCCTCAAGCGGTTGAACCAGCCGGTCTTGGGTTTGACCAGGCCTTCGGAGTGCCTGGCCAGGCGCTCGCCGAGTGCGCGCAGACTCTGGGTGAGGCCCTCGCGCGGGGCCAGTTCGAACAAGGTCAGGCCCTGGTTCTTGGCGTTGAGCCGCACTTCCGGGCTGTAGGCGAGGGTGGCGATGATCTCCAGGCCAAACGTCTTGCCCAGGGTATCGGAGTCCGGTGCGACGTTGCGCAGGTAGCGGTCCACGAGCAATTTGGCGTGATCGAGCTTCATGCCTTTTTCGCGCCACAAGTTGAGCACCGTGAGGTTGCGGCGGCAGTCAAGCACGTTCTGATCGGTGTACCACAGCAGTTTGTCGCAATGGCTGACGAAGGTGCGCAGCGCTTCACTGTCGGGTTGGCCGGTGAGGTTTACCACGATGTGCTGGAAGTGTTGACGCAGGGCACTGAGCAACATGTACAGCTCGGCGGCACTGGTGTGCTCCAGCGGTTCATCGCCAGTGGCGTAGGCGAGGATGCGCAGCCCGGCTTCGCAACTGGTGAAGGCGCTGTCGATCAGTGTCGCGTCCAGGCGTCGCAAGTGGCGCAATGCATCGCCGAAATGAAACGAGCTTTCCAGGCCCAGCAGCGCCAGGCTATCGCCTCGGGGCAGTCCAAGGTCCAGCAGCAGCGTGTGTTGTCCGCTTTTTTGCACCACTTGCGCCATGTGCATGGCCAGCAACGCGCCGTCGGCGCTGCTCTGCACGCCATACAGCACGGTCAGGCGGCCCAGGTGCGTATTCGGCGCGACAGCGGGCAGGCGTTTGCTCAGGCGTCGCACCAGGCCTGCGACTTCACTTGAGCGTGAGCCATAGGCCACGAAATCCCTGGCCCCGGCGCGCATCGCATTGAGTACAAGCTGGTTGTCCATGCCGTCCCCCAGCGCGACGATCGCCAGCATCGGCTTGGCTTCCAGCGCGCCTTCGATCAGCGCGCTTTGGGTGACCACGTGGTCGCGGTCCAGGCCGATGAACACCAGGCTGGCGCAGGTCACGTCCACCAGTGCCAACAGTTCGTCAAGGCTGCCGCCACCGGCGCTGACCACCTGGCCCAAGGGCGCAAGGGCGCCTTGCAGCCATTCCAGGTCGGTGCTGTTACGCGTGATCGCGAGGAAGGTTTGACTCAGGTTCTGGCTCATTGCGATAACTCGCTACGTGATATCGCACTTGCCGGCAGGCCGCCGGGCAAAGTGGCCCGGATCAAGCCGTTGAACAATGGCGTAAAAGGTCTGCGCATGGAAAGGCATCCTTGCTCGACTCAGGGTGTTTGTTGAGTGATCTCGTTACCGCGAATGACTTCCACGCTCTGCTTGCGCGGCGCGGCGCCAGGGCTGGTGGTGACAGGTTTGGGTGGCCCGGTCATGGCCAGCTGGCTGAATTGCAATAACTCGCGGTTGGCATTGGCCAGGTTGGCGGCAGAGTTGCTTTCGCCGGCCCAGTAGCGCGCCAGGCGTTTCTCATCGGCGCTGCGCACGGCCAGGCGCAGCACGCCGGCCTGGGTCGCGAGCATCAGGCGGCTCACCAGTTGTTCAGGAACCGCGAGCAACACGGTCCGGGCTGCGGCGCGCGATTGATCCTGTTTGAGTTTTTCCTCGGCGTTGCGTGCCGGGCTGGAAGGCTGGCCGTCGTTGGTCAACCCCAACTGTTCGCCGACCCCGAGCACCCGCAAGGCCGGCACCACGAGTTGGGCCGTTGGCTGAGGATTGAGGGTGTCCATGCGCAGGAACAGCAGCACATCGACATAGTCGCCCGGCGTCAGTTGCCCGCCGACAATGACCACTTCGTCCGTGGCGACCGCCAGGGCGCGTTCATTGGGGCGGATCATCCGCGACAGCTTGCTGCCGGCTTCGAAGCTTTCGTCGTTGAGCCAGCTGCCGGCGCTGAGGGCGCGCCAAGGGCTGCGGCCAATCGCCTGGTCGAGGCTGGTCAGGCTGCCGGCCGGGGCGGTGTGCAACTGTTCCAACACGACATCGGCGGCGGTGATCGGCGTATAGGGCGCGACATCGTTGACCAGCACGACCACGGGATGGCGGGTCGGGTCATTTGTCGACAGTGGCCCCTGTGGGATGGCCGGCGGTGCATTGACGGTGGATTGGGCAACGACCTCGGGGGCCGGTTGACGACTCAATGTGAGTCCCCAGTAACCGGTAATGATGGCACCGACCAGAAACAATCCGGCGAGACCCAGAGTGACACGGCTGTTCATGAAGGCTCTCCCTTTCCTGCTGCGCAAACCCCGTCAAGTCCGACGAGACAACTTCGCAATCAGGCAGCTATGAACATGGAACTATTTCGCTATTTGACCGTAGCGCAGGTAGAGCAAAATGCCATTAGCGCGGGGGGAAATATCTAACGAAAGTGCAAAGTTGCGATAAAACGACCCGTTTTTGACGTCAACGAAACGGTTAATACTTTAGTGTTAATGCGTATTTACAGTTGTTGGGCCGGGGAATGCCGACAATGCTGGTGCTGGCACTGGGGAATCATGTTGCGTCCGTGCAACACCCGTCGTCGTCCAGGAGAAATGTCATGTCTTTTTCCAAGCTTGTTGAGAAGGTCAAATCCGGGATCGTTTTTTACAAGGGCCTGGCAAGGGATACCGAGGGTGCGTCCGGTATCGAGTACGCGATCATTGCCGCCATGGTCGCGGTGGTGCTCGCCGGTTTCAGCCCGGGTGTCCAGAGCGCCATCACGGCCACGTTCAACACTATTCAAGCGGCGCTTTGACGAGGAAGTCGATAATTTGCTGTCGCTTCACAGGGTTTCTAACGTCAGCGCTTCGTCCCTTGCAGGTGTCACCTCATGAACGCTCACGCACAGCCACGCCAACAGCTGCTTCTGGTGGATGACGAAGAGGACGCATTGCTTGAGTTGGCGGAGTTGCTGGAGGGTGAGGGGTTCAATTGTTTTACCGCCACTTCGGTCAAGCTTGCGCTGCAGCATCTGACCCGGCACCCCGATATCGCTTTGGTGATCACTGACTTGCGCATGCCGGAGGAGAGCGGCATGTCGTTGATCAGACGGTTGCGCGAGCATACGTCTCGCGAACATTTGCCGGTGATTGTGATGTCGGGGCATGCGGGCATGGATGATGTCAGTGATATGTTGCGCTTGCAGGTGCTGGATCTTTTTCGCAAGCCGATTTATCACGTGCGGTTGTTGGAGACGTTGAATAATCTGTTTCCGTTGCCGCAGGTTTATTTGGTCAAGGGGTGATTGGGTGACCTCTGGGTTGAGTACATATCCGGTTCTTAGGTAACGGCGACTTATGGTTTCGCCCTTACGGCGAGTCCCTTTTGTCAAACGACACAAAAGGAACCAAAAAGTCTCGCCCCTTACGTACGGCCCCTCGCTGAGGCTCGGGGTTCCTTCGCTCCGGTATTCATCCGGGGGCATTGCCCTCCGGTCGGCTTCGCTTCGACCTACATGCAATGAGTTCGACTGCGTCGAACGGCGCTGCGCGCCCATCCCCGGATGAACACCTCCGCTCAGCCTGCCGAGGGGGCGGGTGGATCAAGATCAAGAGCGGCAGGCGAGCTAACGCTCGGCCTGTAGGAGCTGCCGCAGGCTGCGATCTTTTGATCTTGATCTTCCACCCTTTCGACATTGTCAAAATCAAAGGTAGGAGCAAGCTTATCAGGCCACCGGCCGCCAATGCCCGACCATGTGCTCCAGCTCTCCGACACCCACCAACTGAAAGTCCCCGCTCGCCCCCGCCTCGCTGGCCAGCAACGTCACCTCACTGGGCAGCCGTACCGGCTTCTTGAACTGCACCGCGATCTCGACGTTCGCCACAGGCAGATGCCCGGCCAGTGCCGCCAGTGTGCGCGCCTTGTTCCACAATCCATGGGCGATGGCGGTCGGGAAACCGAAGAGTCGGGCGCTGGCCGCGCTCAGGTGGATCGGGTTGTAGTCGCCGGACACCTTGGCGTATTGCCGACCGATGTCCGAGGGCGCTTTCCAGTGCTCGACTTGGTTCATGTCCAGACTCGTTACCAGGTTCTCCTCAAGCGGTTCACCCTCGAGTTTGACGCCGCGGCAGAGCATCCGGCTTTGTGCCTCCCACAGCGGTCCCAGTTGATCGTCGAGGGTGGTCAGCAAATCGAACGTCGCGCCTTTGGCGTGGGGTTGCAGGTTCTGCACCTGTACGCTGACACGCGCCCGATTCACCCCGCCCATGGGGCGTAGCAGACGAATTCGATTGCTCAGGTGAATCAGCCCCAGCAGCGGGAACGGGAAGTCCCTGGCCGTGAGCAATTGCATCTGCAAGGCAAAGCCGAGGATATGCGGATAGGTCGGCGGCAGCAGGCCGTTGTCGGCGAAGCCACAGACCTTGCGATAGGCTGCCAGGCGTTCGGGATCGACGTCGACCCAGCAGCGCAAACCCGAATCGGGCAGGGCGGTGCCGGTGATTTTTCGCCGTGTCGCCGCTCGTGCGTACAACCCCGGGAGGCTGGGTTCGCGGTTGAGAGTGTGCCAGTCGGTGATCATCCTCAAGCCCCCAGAGCGCTTTGCCCGCATACGCGCAACGCTTGCCCGGTGAATGCGCCGGTACCCGGTTGCGCGAGCCAGGCCACGGCTTCGGCGACGTCCTGTGGCAGGCCGCCCTGGCCGAGAGAGCTCATGCGCCGTCCGGCTTCGCGCAGGCCGAAGGGGATGTGCGCGGTCATTTGCGTTTCGATGAATCCGGGTGCCACGGCATTGATGCTGATGCCGCGTTCGGTGAGCAGCGGCGCCCAGGCTTGTGCCAGGCCTATGAGCCCGGCCTTGCTCGCTGCGTAGTTGGTTTGCCCGCGATTGCCGGCGATGCCGCTGATAGAGGCCAGCAGAATCACCCGGGCGTTGTCGTGCAGGGCGCCGCTATCGAGCAGGGCTTTGGTCAGCACTTGCGGTGCGTTGAGGTTGACGGCCAGTACGGCGTCCCAGAAGTCCGGGGTCATGTTGGCCAGGGTTTTATCGCGGGTGATGCCGGCGTTGTGCACCACGATGTCGAGGCCTTCGGGCAATTGTTCGATCAACTGCGCGGCGGCGTCTTCGGCGCAGATGTCGAGGCTGATGCTGCGTCCGCCGAGGCGTGCGGCGAGGGCTTCGAGGTCGGTTTTGGCCGCCGGCACATCGAGCAGGATGACGTCGGCACCGTCGCGGGCCAGGGTCTCGGCGATGGCTGCGCCAATGCCGCGTGCTGCGCCGGTAACCAGTGCCTTGCGCCCGGCGAGCGGGCGCGTCCAGTCGCTGACGGGCGTCGAGCACGGATTCAGGCGAATGACCTGCCCGGACACGAAGGCGCTTTTCGGCGAGAGGAAAAATCGCAGCGGGCCTTCCAGTTGCGCCTCGGCCCCTTCGCCGACGTAGATCAATTGCAGGGTGCCACCGCTGCGCAATTCCTTGGCCAGGGAACGGCTGAAACCTTCCAGGGCACGCTGCGCGCTGGCGGCGAAGGGGTCACGCAGGGTTTGTGGATCGCGTCCGAGAATCACCAGGTGCGCACAGTGATCGAGGTTCTTCATCAACGGTTGGAAGAACTCGCGCAGTTGCTTGAGCTGATCGGTGTGCAGCAGGTCACTGGCGTCGAACACCACGGCCTTGAGTTTCGGTCCGTGGCCGGGAATCCAGGCCGTGGCCATCGAAGGCTCGGTGCCGTAGCTGTAGATCGCGTCGGTCAGGCGGTTGGCGAAAGCGCTGACGTGTTCCGCCAATGGCCCGCCGCCGATCAGCAGCGCACCTTCCACGGGCCGCAGCCGGCCTGCCTGCCAGCGCTCCAGTCGAGTCGGTGTCGGCAACCCCAGGGCACCGACCAGGCGATGGCCGATGGACGAATTGGCGAAGTCGATATAGCGGTCAGACATGGAACGCGCTCCGAAAGCTGGGGTTCAAAGTGTGGACCATGAATGGTGATCAGTCGTTCGATCCACGAGATAAGGCCTACGCTTGGTCATTGTAGGAGCTGCCGAAGGCTGCGATCTTTTGATCTTGATTCCAAAAGCCAAGTCAAAAGATCGCAGCCTTCGGCAGCTCCTACAGGGGTAGTTTCAGTTTCCTTTTTCATCAGGAGTTCTTATGACCCAGCTGCGCCGCGTCGCGATCATCGGCGGTAACCGGATTCCTTTCGCCCGCTCCAACGGCCCCTACGCCACGGCCAGTAACCAGGTGATGCTCACCGCTGCCCTCGAAGGCCTGATCGAGCGTTACAACCTGCATGGCCAGCGCATCGGCGAAGTGGTCGCCGGGGCCGTGCTCAAGTTGGCGCGGGACATGAACCTCACACGCGAGTGCGTACTCGGCTCGCGGTTGTCGCCCGCCACCCCGGCCTACGACATCCAGCAGGCGTGCGGCACCGGGCTGGAAGCGGCGTTGCTGGTGGCGAACAAGATTGCCCTGGGCCAAATCGACTGCGGCATCGCCGGTGGCGTGGACACCACCTCGGATGCACCGATCAGCGTCAGCGAAGGGCTGCGCAAAATCCTCCTGCAAGCCAACCGCGCGAAAACCACCGGCGACAAACTGAAGACCTTCCTGCAATTGCGTCCCAAACATCTGATCCCCGAGTTCCCGCGCAACGGTGAGCCGCGCACGGGGTTGTCCATGGGGCAGCACTGCGAACTGATGGCCCAGACCTGGAACATCCCTCGCGAAGCCCAGGATCAATTGGCGCTTGAGAGCCATCAGAAGCTGGCGGCGTCCTACGCCGAAGGCTGGCACAACGACCTGATGACGCCGTTCCTGGGACTCACTCGAGACAACAACCTGCGCCCGGATTCGACCCTGGAAAAGCTCGCCGCACTCAAGCCGGCCTACGAGAAAAGCGCCAAGGGCACCCTGACGGCGGGCAACTCCACGCCGCTGACCGACGGGGCGTCACTGGTGCTGCTGGGCAGCGAGGAATGGGCGCAGGCGCGAGGGTTGCCGATTCTTGCCTACTGGCGTGACGGCGAGGCGGCGGCGGTGGATTTCGTCAACGGTGCCGAAGGGTTGTTGATGGCGCCGGTCTACGCCGTGCCGCGCTTGCTCGCGCGCAATGGCCTGACCCTGCAGGACTTCGACTACTACGAAATCCACGAAGCCTTCGCCGCGCAGGTGCTGTGCACATTGAAGGCCTGGGAGGATCCGCAGTACTGCAAGACCCGTCTCGGGCTCGATGCACCCTTGGGCTCGATTGACCGCAGTCGGCTCAACGTCAAGGGCAGTTCATTGGCGGCGGGGCATCCGTTTGCCGCCACCGGTGGGCGCATCGTCGCCAACCTGGCGAAGTTGCTGGATGCGGCGGGCAAGGGGCGGGGACTGATTTCGATTTGTGCGGCGGGCGGGCAGGGGGTTACAGCGATTATCGAGCGTTGATGCACAAAAGATCGCAGCCTGCGGCAGCTCCTACACCTACCCTGTAGGAGCTGCCGAAGGCTGCGATCTTTTATCTTTTGATTTTCAGGTGCGGAACCTGCGCACCAGCCCGTCCAGCTCGCTCGACAGCCCGGCCAGGCTCTGGGAATCCAGGCGTGCCGAGTTGGCCAGTTCCGCCACCAGTTGCGCATCGCCATGGATCTGGCTGATGTGCCGGTTGATGTCTTCGGCCACTTGATGCTGTTGTTCCGCCGCCGTGGCGATCTGGGTGTTCATGTCGCGGATCACGTCCACCGACTCGCGAATCTGCCCGAAGCTGTTGCGCGCCTCACCGATGCGCGTCACCGATTGCTGGGACACTTCCAGGCTGGCGTGCATCTGTTGGGTCACCTGGCTGGTGCGTTTGGCCAGGTTGCCCAGCAGCCCGTCGATTTCCGCCGTGGAGTCGGCCGTGCGCTTGGCCAGGGCCCGTACTTCGTCGGCCACCACGGCAAAGCCGCGACCCTGTTCACCGGCCCGTGCCGCTTCGATCGCGGCGTTCAGCGCCAGCAGGTTGGTCTGTTCGGCGATCGAACGGATGGTCCCGAGAATCGACTGAATGTCATTGCTGTCGCGCTCCAGTTGTTGCATCGACTGGGCCGACTGTTCGATTTCCTGGCTCAGGCGATCCACGCTGTTCACGGCCGCATCGATCTGTTGCTGACCTTCGCGCGCCTGGCGCTGGCCACTGTCGGCGGATTCCGCGGCCTGGCTGCAAGAGCGCGCGACTTCGTTGGCGGTGGCGACCATTTCGTGGAACGCCGTGGACACCATGTCCACCGCTTCACGCTGGCGTCCGGCGGCTTCGGCCATGTCGCTGGAGACCTGGGTCGAACTCTTGGACGTGGCGAGGATCTTGCCCGCTGCGCCGCCGATGTTCTGGATCAGGTTGCGAATCGCGGTCAGGAACTGGTTAAACCAGTTGGCCAACTGCGCGGTTTCGTCGTTGCCACGGATTTGCAGGTTCTGGGTCAGGTCGCCTTCACCTTGGGCGATGCCTTCCAGGCCGCTGGCCACGCTGCGGATCGGACGCACGATGAGGCTGGCAAAACTGGCGCCGACGATGGCGAAGATGACGGCCAGGACGGCGGCGATGATGGCGATCAACCAGGTCAACTGGGTCGCGGAGCTCATCACGTCGTTCTGTTTGATCAGGCCGATGAAGGTCCAGCCCAGTTGCTCCGACGGCCAGACGTTGGCCATGTAGCGCTCGCCGTTCAACTCCACTTCCACCAGGCCCTTGCCGGCCTTGGCCAGTTGCGCGTAGCCCTCGCCCAGGCTGTTCAGCGGTTTGAAGTTGTGTTCCGGTTGTTTCGGATCCACCAGGACCGTGCCGGTGTTTTCCAGCAGCATCAGGTAGCCGGTTTCGCCGAGCTTGATCTGTTTGACGATTTCGGTGAGCTGCTTGAGCGTCACGTCGATGCTGACCACGCCACCGTTGGTGCCCAGCTTGTTGTCGATGGTGCGCACGGTGCTGACGTAGGTCGCGTCGTCCTGGGCCCAGTAGTAGGCCTCGGTGCGGAACGGCTTGCCCGGTTTGGCCTGGGCGGCCTTGTACCAGGGGCGCTGGCGCGGGTCGTAGTTGCTCAGTTTCGGATCATCCGGCCACGACACGTAGCCGCCCGCCGCCGTGCCGAGGATGGCATAGGCGTAGGACGGGTGGCTGTTGCCCAGGTCCTGGAGCAGGGTGAAGACTTTCTTGTCCATCTCGCCCTGGGGAACGCTCTCGGCGTTGGCAGCCATGTAAGTCTTGAGGCTGTCGTCCGAGTTTCGGATCAGCGGCTGCTTGGCCAGGTAATCGACGTTCTGGCTGATGCCGTCAAAAAACAATTGCATGGCGTTGCTGACCTGACGAATCTCTCGGGCACTGCCGTCGATAAATTCGTCTCTGGCATCACTGCGCAGGTTCAGCACAACGAGGGTGGCGACCAGCACCACGGGCAGGCAGGCGATGATTGCAAACGCCCAGGTCAACTTTTGTTTGATGTTCATCCGCGCTCCAGATTTTCTTGTAGGCCCACGCAGTGCAGATGACTCGCGGTTTATTGGCAGCCGTAATCGTTCTTGGTCAACCCGGGTCCTTGAGTGCGGCATCGCTTTTGTTGTGGCAGCGATTGTCGGACAAATCACTTTGTCACTAAGGACTTCGGCTGTTGTCGGCGGAAATTGAGGCCTGTTGAGAAAAATCCTACGGAAGGCTTGAGAGGTGGTGTCAGCTTCTGTCGCAATTGCCCTCAATGTCCTTGCACAACAAGTGGCGCAGGCTCGGCTATGATCCGGAGCGGCCCGTGGCGGTCGTCGGTTTTACCTGTGGAAATCGGCACATTGTGTGCTTGTGCAATGTTCATAAGTCGGCAACCCCTCCCCCCCGTGAGTGGATTGCCGTATAACGAATGACTTTCGCGTGTTTGGTAATAAAGGACCCACAATAAAAGCTGATGAAGACTCCAAAACGCATTGAACCCCTGATCGAGGACGGTCTGGTCGACGAGGTGCTGCGCCCACTCATGAGTGGTAAAGAAGCAGCTGTTTATGTGGTGCGCTGCGGTAACCAGTTACGTTGCGCGAAAGTCTACAAGGAGGCGAATAAACGCAGTTTCCGTCAGGCGGCCGAGTATCAGGAAGGCCGCAAGGTGCGCAACAGCCGTCAGGCCCGGGCGATGGCCAAGGGCTCCAAGTTTGGCCGCAAGGAAACCGAAGACGCCTGGCAGAACGCCGAAGTGGCGGCGCTGTTCCGTCTGGCCAATGCCGGTGTGCGGGTGCCCAAGCCGTTCGACTTCCTCGAAGGCGTGCTGCTCATGGAGCTGGTGGCCGACGAGTACGGTGATGCCGCGCCGCGTCTGAACGATGTGGTGCTGGAACCGGACCAGGCACGGGAATATCACGCGTTCCTGATTTCGCAAATCGTGCTGATGTTGTGTACCGGTCTGGTGCACGGCGACCTGTCCGAGTTCAACGTGCTGCTGACGCCGACCGGCCCGGTGATCATCGACCTGCCACAAGCGGTGGATGCGGCGGGCAACAACCATGCGTTCAGCATGCTGGAGCGCGACGTGGGCAACATGGCGTCCTACTTCGGTCGGTTTGCGCCGGAATTGAAAAAGACCAAATACGCCAAGGAAATGTGGGCCTTGTACGAGGCTGGCACCTTGCACCCGGCCAGCGTCCTGACCGGCGAGTTCGCCGACACGGAGGAGCTGGCCGACGTGGGCGGCATCATGCGCGAAATCGAGGCCGCACGCCTGGATGAAGAGCGCAAGCAAGCGGCACGCGCGGCGGACGATGCACCGCCGGGCAAGACCGAAGAACCGCCTCCACCGTGGATGCAGTGATCGGCTAAAGAAAAACCCGGCTTCGGCCGGGTTTTTTGTACCTCCTGTAGGAGCTGCCGCAGGCTGCGATCTTTTGATTTTGTTTTTTAGAAGCAAGATCAAGAGATCGCAGCCTGCGGCAGCTCCTACAGGGTGGGAGTGCAGCAGCCGGATTCCAGATTCTTGAGGATCGGGCAATCCGGCCGATGGTCGCCATGGCAGTGCTCAACCAGATCCTGCAACGTATCGCGCAACTGCCCCAGTTCACGGATCTTCCGGTTCAGCTCATCGATATGCTGACGGGCCAAAGCCTTCACATCGGCGCTGGCGCGCTGGCGGTCTTGCCAGAGTGTCAGCAACTTGCCGACTTCCTCCAGGGAAAACCCCAGGTCCCGCGAGCGCTTGATGAACGCCAGCGTGTGCAGGTCGTCATCGCCATACACCCGATAACCGCTGTCGGTGCGATGGGCGGCCTTGAGCAGGCCGATGGATTCGTAGTAACGGATCATCTTTGCGCTCAGGCCGCTGTGGCGGGCCGCTTGGCCGATGTTCATCGGTTGTCCTCCAGGTCCTTGGGTTTCCAGGTTTTCAACAGTAGCGCATTGCTCACCACGCTGACGCTCGACAACGCCATGGCTGCACCGGCCAGCACTGGATTGAGGAATCCAAACGCCGCCAGCGGAATGCCGATCAGGTTATAGACGAAGGCCCAGAACAGGTTCTGCCGAATCTTGGCGTAGGTCTTGCGACTGATCTCCAATGCAGCCGGTACCAGTCGCGGATCGCCGCGCATAAGGGTGATACCGGCCGCGTGCATGGCGACGTCGGTGCCGCCACCCATGGCGATGCCGATGTCGGCGGCGGCCAGTGCCGGGGCGTCATTGATGCCGTCGCCGACCATCGCCACCACGCCGGTTTCTTTCAGTGCGGCGACGGTGGCGGCTTTGTCCGCCGGCAGTACTTCGGCATGCACATCCGTGATGCCCAACGCCTCGGCCACCACCTTGGCGCTGCCGCGATTATCGCCCGTCAGCAGGTGGCTGCTGATGTTCCGTGCGCTCAGTTGCTGCACCGCTTGCAGCGCGCCGGGCTTGAGAGTGTCACCGAAGGCGAACAGGCCCAGCACCTGGGGATCGGGGGATTGTTCGATCAGCCAGGACAAGGTCCGGCCTTCTTGTTCCCACGCGATCGCCGAGTCGGCCAACGGTCCGGCGTTCAAGCCGCTGTCTTCCAGCAGGCGACGATTGCCCAGGGCCAGGCGACGCCCCTCCAGTGTGCCGGCAATGCCGCGGCCGGTCAGGGATTGGCTGTCGCTGATGTCGGCCACCTTCAAGTGGCGTTCGGCGCAGACATCCAGAACAGCTTTGGCCAACGGATGCTCACTGCCGCGTTGCAGGGCGCCGGCCAGTTGCAGCAGACTCGCTTCATTGCCGTCGATGGCACTCAGATGAGCAATGCGCGGGGCGCCGGAGGTCAGGGTGCCGGTCTTGTCGAACACCACCGAGCTGACTTCATGGGCGCGCTCCAGGGCTTCGGCGTCCTTGATCAGAATCCCGTAGCGTGCCGCCACGCCGGTGCCGGCCATGATCGCCGTCGGCGTGGCCAGGCCCAGTGCGCAAGGGCAGGCGATCACCAGCACCGCCACGGCGTTGATCAGCGCGGTTTCCATCGGCGCGCCATACAGCCACCAGCCGATCAGGGTTGCCAGGGCAATCAACAGCACGGTGGGCACGAACACCTGGCTGACTTTATCCACCAGTTTCTGGATCGGCGCCTTTGCGGCCTGGGCGTCTTCCACCAGGCGGATGATCCGTGCCAGTACGGTTTCCGCACCGAGGGCCTGGGTCCGCACCAGCAACCGTCCTTCACCGTTGATCGCGCCGCCCGTGACTTTGTCGCCGGGCTGTTTGGGCACCGGCAGGCTCTCGCCACTGATCAGGGCTTCATCGGCGTGGCTCTGGCCTTCTATCACTTCGCCATCGACCGGGAAGCGCTCTCCGGGTTTGACCATCACCAGGTCATTGAGGCGCAGGGCGCTGATGGCGACTTCCTGCTCGCGGCCATCGAGCACCTGAATCGCTCGTTCCGGGCGCAAGGCTTCGAGGGCGCGGATGGCGCTGGCGGTCTGGCGCTTGGCGCGGCTTTCCAGGTACTTGCCCAGCAACACCAAGGCGATCACCACCGCCGAGGCTTCGAAATACAGGTGCGGCATGCGCCCGGCGGCGGTGGCCCATTCATACACACTCAAGCCATAACCGGCGCTGGTGCCCAGGGCCACCAGCAAATCCATGTTGCCGGCTCCGGCGCGTACGGCTTTCCAGGCCGCGACGTAAAACCGTGCACCGAAGATGAATT
Organism: Pseudomonas sp. Pseusp49; assembly: GCF_059491875.1. Lineage (NCBI taxonomy): Bacteria > Pseudomonadati > Pseudomonadota > Gammaproteobacteria > Pseudomonadales > Pseudomonadaceae > Pseudomonas > Pseudomonas sp. Pseusp49. The sequence continues at coordinate 606,375 of NZ_CP168514.1, forward strand.
GCACCGGCGTGGCCAAGGTGAATTGCGCCCAGGCCGGGAGCATCCAGTGCACGCCGAACGGTTGCAGCAACATCGGCAGGACCAGCGGCAAGGCGAGGACGATGGCCATGATCAAGGCCAGGCGTTCGCGATGCAGGCGCTGTTGCTGATTGTCGGCCGGCGGGTGTTCGGCTTCCCATACGCTGGCGGCGTAACCGGCCTTGGTCACGGCCGCGATCAAGGTTTGCGGATCGACCTGGCCGAGCAGTTCAAGATGGGCGCGTTCGTTGGCCAGGTTGACGCTGACGCTTTTCACGCCCGCCACCTTGCCCAGCGCCCGCTCGACCCGACCGACGCAGGACGCGCAGGTCATGCCGTCGATGCTCAGTTCCAGGCTTTGCTGCGGCACGCTGTAGCCGGCCTTGGCCACGGCATCCATCAGGGCCGGCAGGCTGTCGCTGGGTGCCTGGACCCGGGCCTGTTCAGTGGCGAGGTTGACGCTGACGGCACTGGCGCCCATGACTTTGCTCAAGGCGCGCTCGACACGCCCGGCGCAACTGGCGCAGGTCATGCCGGCAATCGGCAGGTCGAACGTGGTGGATTCGGACATCGGTCGCACTCCCTGTAGTAGATGACCACAGGATCAACCTTGCCATGCTGGCAAGGTCAAGTGCCAATCTTATACCCACCGCTGATCCCCTGTAGGAGCGAGCTTGCTCGCGATGAACGTCCAGACAACGCGTACATTCAGAAACCCAGCGTTACCGTTGGCGTTCATCGCGAGCAAGCTCGCTCCTACAGGGACGGTGTGTCAGTAGCCGAGACCGGCGCGTTTCAGGTACATGCCCTCCTGCGTCATCGCGATCCGGTACTTGAGCACATCGCCGGCCTTGAGCTGGATATCCTGCGACCCCGGCGCGAGCATGCCCGGATTGCAACCCGGCATCTGCCCCGGGAGTAACTTGAGGCGCAGCGAGACAACGCCGGGCGGCAGGTTGAACGAGGTGCTCTGCTCCTGAAACAGCCGCGCCGCCAATTGGTCCTGGATGTACACACCGATCTCGCAGCTGGTCGCGACTTCCAGGCGCTCGCGGGAAATGATCAGCACGCCATAATCCTGACCGGCAGCATTGACCGAAGGCACGGCGGCGAAAAGGCTGAGAAAGCCAAACAGGCTGAAAACCGACCAGCGCATGGCTGAATCTCCTGAGTTCGAGTCATTGATGGACGCAGCTTGGCCGAGCGTAGCGCCGATTGCCAGCCCGGCAGCTAACTTCAGAACTTGACCTTGCCATGGTGGCAAGCTCGAAACTGGACTCAACCCTCGGAAAAGGAGTCATCCCATGCAAGTGTTCAACGTTGAAGGCATGTCTTGTGGCCACTGCGTCAAGGCCATCACTCAGGCCGTGCAGGCCAGGGACCCGGCAGCCAGTGTGCGGGTCGATCTGGCGGCTAAAGAAGTCGGTGTCGAAAGTGCGCTGACTGCCCAGCAAGTGATCGAGGCGATCAGTGAAGAGGGGTATGGCGTCAAACTGGCCTGATTTTGATAGTTAGCGAGCTACCGGAATGTTCAAGGCGTCCATGCGCGGCTAGACTGTCGGGCTGCCGACTCCTGCCTCACTGGATGCCTGATGAACTTCCGTACCATTCTGATTCTCGGCGCCTTGAGCGCTTTCGGTCCGCTGGCGATCGATTTCTACCTGCCGGCCTTCCCGGCCATGGCGCTGGCTTTCGGCACGGACGAAAATCACGTCCAGATGACGTTGGCGGCCTACTTCCTCGGCTTGTCCATCGGTCAGTTGGCCTATGGCCCGGTGGCGGATCGTTTCGGGCGACGCATTCCGTTGCTCACCGGTGTCGGCCTGTTCACCGCCGCCTCCGTGGCGTGCGCCTATGCGCCGAACCTGGAGTGGCTGATCGGTGCGCGTTTCGTCCAGGCGTTGGGTGGCTGCGCGGGCATGGTGATTTCCCGGGCGGTGGTCAGCGACAAATGTGATGCGGTGGGCTCGGCGAAAGTCTTTTCCCAGTTGATGCTGGTGATGGGGCTCGCGCCTATCCTCGCGCCCTTGCTGGGTGGGTTGCTGGTCAACACCACTGGCTGGCAGTCGATCTTCCTGGCCTTGACCGGGTTCAGTGCGTTGGCGGGGTTGGCGGTGGCGACGGGATTGCCGGAAAGCTTGCCGGCCCACATACCGCGCCAACCGCTGTCGGGCGCGCTGCGCCAGTACGGTCGGCTGCTGGCCGACCCGATATTTCTTGGCCACGCCTTGACCGGGGGCATCGCCATCGCCGGGATGTTTGCCTACATCGCCGGTTCACCCTTCATCATCATCAAGCTCTACGGCGTTCCGGCCGAGCATTTCGGCTGGTTGTTCGGCACCAATGCGGCGGGCTTCATTCTGGTGGCGCAGGTCAACGCGCGGCTGCTGGCCAAACGTGGCCCGACCTTCTTGCTGGCGCGCGCGGTGTGGGTTTATCTCGCGGCCGGTCTGACCCTGCTCGCTGTCAGCGCTCTGCATCCGGCCCAACTGTGGCCGCTGCTGATTCCATTGTTCATCTGTATTTCCAGCCTCGGTTGCATCAGCCCCAACGCCGCCGCCTGTGCGATGAGCGGACAGGGCGCACGGGCCGGCAGCGCGTCGGCGCTGCTCGGTTGCCTGCAGTTCAGTGTGGCGGCCGGCGCCTCCGCGCTGGTGGGCGTTTTGCACGATGGCAGCGCCGTGCCGATGGCCATGGTCATCAGCCTGTGCGGAATTCTGGTGGTGAGCGCTGCAGTGCTCACCCGGCGTTTGCAAAATGCCCGGGCGCTGGCGCAAGCCCAGGCTTGAGGCCGGAATCAGCCGGCAGCACGCTGCGGGTGGAGGATGGGAATCTGGTGAGGAGCCTGGATGCGGGCTTCGAGGGTACGCGTGAAAGCGCGAGCTTCTGCTTCGCTGCGGAACGTCACCGCATGCTGGTCTAGACGGACTTGCCACTGGGATTTTGCCAGTTCTTTTATCAGGATCTTCACAGCGGATCACCTCTCGTAAAAGACGTTACGCAAAAGACTGCCTCGCAGGAGATTCGATTGTAGTCCTGAATACGAGCAGCATTGTGACAAGGATCAACTGTCGGACTGACGGTTTGTAACTAAAAAAAACACGACTTTTCGAGGCGCTCCAAAGGGGTTGTCTGCGACCGGGATGTTCCGGTCGCAGACGAAAAAACGCAGAAACGATGAAACCGCAAAGGGTTTTTTTCAGCGTTTCAAAACCCTTCCAGAACGATCTTGCCCTTGGCCTTACCGCTTTCCAGCAGGGCATGGGCACGGCGCAAATTGGCCGCGTTGATCGTGCCGAAGTGTTCGCCCACTGTGGTTTTCAGTGTCCCGGCATCGATCAGCCAGGCGACGCGATTGAGCAGGTTGTGCTGCTCGATCATGTCCGCGGTTTCAAACAGCGAACGGGTGTACATGAACTCCCAGTGCAGTGACAGGCTCTTGCGCTTGAGCTTGGTCACGTCCAGCGACTTGGGGTCATCGATCAGCGCCAGTTTGCCTTGGGGCGCCAACGCCTCGACCAGTTGGTCCAGGTGCTGGTCGGTCTGGGTCAGGCTGGCGACGTGAGTGACCTGATCCACACCGGCGCGCTTGAGTGCTTCGCTCAGTGGCTGGCCGTGGTCGATCACCAGGTCGGCACCCAGCTCCTTCACCCAGCTTTGGGTCTGCGCACGCGAAGCGGTGCCGATGACTTTCAGGGCCGTCAGCTGGTGAGCCAGTTGCGTAAGAATCGAGCCCACGCCACCTGCCGCGCCGACGATCAACAGGCTCTGGCCCTCGTCGGTTTTGCTTTCGCGCACTTGCAGGCGTTCGAACAACAGTTCCCAGGCCGTGATCGCGGTGAGCGGCAGGGCGGCGGCCTCGGCGAAACCAAGGGTCTTGGGCATGTGGCCGACGATGCGTTCGTCCACCACATGCAATTCGCTGTTGCCGCCCGCCCGGGCGATGGAACCGGCGTAAAACACCTTGTCGCCGACCGAGAACAGCGTCACGTCACTGCCCACGGCCTTGACCACGCCAGCCACGTCCCAGCCCAGCACCTTGGCCGCACCGCCTTCGGGCTGGACGTTCTGGCGCACCTTGGTGTCCACCGGGTTGACCGAGATGGCTTTGACTTCCACCAGCAAGTCGCGAGGTCCGGCAACCGGCTCCGGCAGCTCGATGTCTTGCAGGGCTTTGTCGTCACTGATCGGTAACGAGGCGTAGTAGGCAATGGCTTTCATGGGCGACTCCTGAACACTAATAAAAGAAGTGATTCGATGGGGGAGATGATTGGCTATTTCTCCTGAAGATAAAACCGGCTAAAAGAGCAGTCTCTTTCAATGTTTTTTTGATAATCGGTGCTCTTGATGCTGCGTTTCGATGACTTGCAGTTGTTTGTCCGGGCGGCTGACCTGGGCAGTCTGTCCGCCGCCGCGCGGGGTATGGACATGTCGGCGGCGGTGGCCAGTGCAGCGCTCAAGCGCATCGAACGGCAACTCGGCGCCCGTCTATTGGCCCGTTCGACCCGCAGCTTGCGCCTGACCGCCGAAGGCGAGGGCTTTCTCGAATATGCCCGCGCGGCCCTGAGCAATCTCGACGAGGGCCGGCGATTACTGGCCAGCGGTCAGGACCAGGTCAGCGGGGTTCTGCAACTGTCGGCGCCGTCGGACTTTGGCCGCCATCTGCTGTTGCCCTGGCTTGACCAGTTTCAGCGCGAGCATCCGAAACTGACCGTGCGCCTGCTGCTGGGGGATCGCATCGCCGACCTGTTCCGCCAGCCGGTAGACATTGCCCTGCGCTACGGTGAACCGGAAGACTCCAGCCTGGTGGCGCTGCCCATCGCCCCGCAGAACCGCCGGGTGTTGTGCGCCGCTCCCGACTATCTGGCTCGCCACGGCGAACCGCGGCACCTTGAGCAACTGGCACAGCACAATTGCCTGTTGTACATGCTCGGCAGCAGGGTCCACGATCACTGGAGTTTTCACGACGGCAAACGCGAAGTCAGCCTGACCGTCAGCGGCGATCGCTTCAGTGACGATGCCGATGTCGTTCGGCTTTGGGCCGTTGCCGGTGCCGGGATCGCCTACAAATCCTGGCTCGATGTCGCCGCCGATGTACTGGCCGGCCGCTTGAAGGTGCTGATGCCGGAACTGCTCTGCGAGCGCGCACCGTTGAATCTGTTGTGCGCCCATCGCGCACAATTGAGTAAGCCGGTGAACCTGTTGCGCGAAATGCTTGTCAGCCGATGCGCCCTGTTGAGCAGTCAATTTTCGGGTTTTTCGGATATCGCTGATTAGTCGCACAAAAAAAGAGAAATTTCCCTCAGGAACGATCACCACCTATGCCGGGCGGAGGACAGGATCCGCCGACCAACCCGCATATACTAGCGCCCTCATCATGTCAGTAGCGTCGATCCCCCCCATGGCGGGTCCACGTTCGAGTCGGCCCGGCAGCACGGTCATCCTTCTGGCCTTCGCGGTATCGGCCAGGCAGCGCTGATGGGTGAGCAAGGCGTTGCCGGATTCTTGGCAGTTTCCGCGGATTGGCCGACGACACATTACTGGTCAAGATGTTTCTGGTCAGAAGACGAAACGATTCAACAGGGAGTGAATACATGGAACATGCACCTTGCATCAGCCAGATCGCCACTTTGCTGGCTGACCCAAAGCGCAGCGCAATGATGTGGGCCTTGATGGATGGTTCGGCGCGAGCAACCGAAGAGTTGGCATTGCTGGCCGGCCTGTCACCGTCTTCGGCCAGTGCACACCTGGGACGTTTGTCCGCTGGAGGTCTGTTAAGGGTTGAAAACCGTGGCCGCAAACGCTTCTTCCGCCTGGCTGCCCCCGAGGTCGGGGCGGCTATCGAGGCGCTGGCCAGCGCGACCTTCGCCAGCGCGCCCCAGGATATTCCGGAGGTGTTCAAGCGCAATGCGCCACTCGTCAAACCTCGGGCTGTGCGCTCGTCACTGCTGAGTGCCCGGCTGTGCGACGATCACTTGGGGGGTACCCTGTCCGCCGACCTGTATCAGCGACTGCTGGAAGCGGGCTGGATCGAACATACGGATCAGCGGGTCACGGTCACGCTCAAGGGCGCGACGGAGTTGGCGGCACGGGGAGTGTTCATCCAGGCGCTGGCCCATCACAACGGCAGGGTTGCCTGCGCGTGCCCTGACTGGAGCGAAAGACGCCCGCACATGGGCGGCTCGCTGGGGGCGGCCTTGTTGCAGCTGTTCATGCAGTCGGGGTGGCTGAGCCTGCCCAACGATTCCCGGGCCTTGCAAGTGACGGCCTCCGGGCAACGCGAAATTCATCGCTTTGCCCTGGAAACCGAGCTGGAAATGGCGTTGTAGGCGCCGGCTTGCCAGTGATGGCGGCCTCCCATCCAGCATCGCTGGCAAGCCAGCTCCTACACGGTTTGCGTTTGCCCCTAGGGTTTCACCAACCGCGCATCGAGACTGTTCTGCGCCAGGCGTCTGGCCTGGTCCTGGGTCATGCCCAGGTGAGTGTGCAGGGCATGGAAGTTCTCCGTGACATAACCGCCGAAGTACGCCGGGTCATCGGAGTTCACGGTCACTTTCACACCGCGTTCCAGCATGTCGAGAATGTTGTGCTGCGACATGTGATCGAACACACACAGTTTGGTGTTCGACAGAGGGCACACGGTCAGCGGGATCTGCTCGTCAATGATCCGCTGCATCAGGCGCTCGTCTTCGATGGCGCGTACGCCATGGTCGATGCGCTGGATTTTCAGCAGGTCGATGGCTTCCCAGATGTACTCGGGCGGGCCTTCTTCACCGGCGTGGGCGACGGTCAGGAAGCCTTCGTGACGGGCACGGTCGAACACGCGCTGGAACTTGCTCGGCGGGTGGCCCATCTCGGAACTGTCCAGACCCACGGCGACGAACGCATCGCGGAACGGCAGTGCCTGGTCGAGGGTTTTCTGCGCTTCATTTTCGCTCAGATGGCGCAGGAAGCTCAGGATCAAACCGCTGGTGATGCCCAGCTGCTGCTCGCCATCCTTCAGCGCGGCGGCGATACCATTGAGCACCACCTCGAACGGGATGCCACGGTCGGTGTGGGTCTGCGGGTCGAAGAACGGTTCGGTGTGAATCACGTTCTGCTCTTTGCAGCGCAGCAGGTATGCCCAGGTCAGGTCATAGAAATCCTGGGAGGTGCGCAGTACGTCGGCACCCCGGTAATACAGGTCGAGGAACTCCTGCAGGTTGTTGAAGGCATACGCCTTGCGCAAGGTTTCGACGTCGCTCCATGGCAAGGCAATCTTGTTGCGCTCGGCCAGGGCGAACAACAGCTCGGGTTCCAGCGAACCTTCCAGGTGCAGGTGCAATTCTGCCTTGGGCAGGGCGTTCAGCCAGTCATACATGATTCTTTTCTCATCAGGTGCAATGGTCGCCATTCTACAGAGGGTTGCCGCAACAATTGGTAAAACCTGACCAGGCGGTTCATCACACCGCTTCCTGTTCCCGTCGATAAGCGTAGGTATCGGCGAAGCGCGAGAGCAGGAACCCGGCGCAGGTGGTGGCCGGGTATTTCGCCGGGTGCAATGCATCCTGACAACCGGGCAGGCATTCGATGCGGGTATCCGGGTGCGGCTCGGCGAAGAACGGCATCGAATAGCGATCCACGCCGAGCGGGCTGATCACCCGGTGCGGCGTCGACAGGTAACGATCGTTGCTCCAGCGCGCCATCATGTCGCCGAGGTTGACCACGAACGTACCGTCGATGGGGGGCGCGTCGATCCATTCGCCTTTGACGTTGCGTACCTGCAAGCCACCGGCGGCGTCCTGATAGAGCAGGGTGATGCAGCCGTAGTCGGTATGGGCGCCGGCGCCTTGCTGCTCGGTGGAGCTGGCCGTGTGACGCGGTGGGTAGTGGATCAGGCGCAACACACTGACCGGGTCATTGAAGCGAGTGTCGAAGAAGTCGCGCTCGATCCCCAGCGCAATGGTCATTGCCCGCAACAGCGTTTGTGCGAGGGCCTGCATGTCGACGTAGTGTTGCTCCATCAGCGCTTCCCAACCGGGCAGGGACGGATGGCGATTGGGGCCGCGCAAGGGTTTTTCCGCCAGTACGTCAGGGTGGTCGGCCGGCAGGTGCAGGCCCATGTCAAAGGTTTCCTTGAGGTCGCTGGGCTTGCTCGGGTCCAGCTGTTCGGTGGCGATGGCGCCGTAGCCGCGATGATGATGGCTCTGGGTGATGTCGATCTTGAGTTTTTCGGCGGTGGGTTGGGCGAAGAAGCGTCTGGCGTGGTCGAGCAGGGCGTCGATGCGGACGGCACTGATTGGATGGCCCTTGATGTAGAAGAAACCCCACTCGCGGCAGGCGTGGTCGATGTGTGCGGCCACGGCTGGCCAGGCGTTCTGGTCGTCGCTGTAGAGCGGGGCGATGTCGATGATGGGGAGGCTGGTCATGCGCAATCCTTGAAAACGCTGAATTTCCGATGTAGGAGCTGCCGCAGGCTGCGATCTTTTAAAAGCAAGATCAAAAGATCGCAGCCTGCGGCAGCTCCTACAGGGGATGTGTGTTACTTCGGTATTTCCGCCTTCATGCCTTCCACGTAGTAGTTCATCGACGCCAGTTCCGCCGTGGTCGCGCTCACGCCCGCCGGGATTTTTTCGACGCCGGCCTGATCCTTGATCGGCCCGGTGAACGGCTGCAGCGTACCGCTCTTGATATTGGCGATGAGCTGTTCGGCTTCGCTTTTCACCGCTGCCGGCACCAGGTCGCTGATCGGCAGCTCAACCGTGCCCTCTTTCAAGCCGCCCCAGTAGTCCTGGGACTTCCAGTCATGGTCGATCAGGCTTTGGGCTGCCTGAATGTAGTGCGGCCCCCAGTCGTTGACGATGGAGGTCAGCACCGCCTTCGGCCCGAAGTGCGCCATGTCCGAAGCGTAGCCCACCGCATACACGCCGCGACGTTCGGCGGCCTGGATCGGCGCCGGGCTGTCGGTGTGCTGGAACACCACGTCCACGCCCTGGTCGATCAGCGCATTGGCGGCATCCGCTTCCTTGCCCGGATCGAACCAGGAGTTGACCCACACCACCTTGATCTCAGTGCCAGGGTTGTACTTGTTCAGGGCCAGCTGGATGGCGTTGATGTCGCGGATCACCTCCGGGATCGGGAACGAGGCGACATAGCCGATTTTTTTGGTCTTGGTCATCTTCGCCGCGAGGAAGCCACCGACGTAGCGACCTTCATAGGTGCGTGCCAGATAGGTGCCGAGGTTCTTGTCCTGCTTGTAGCCGGTGGCGTGTTCGAAGGTCACCTGGGGAAACTGCCTGGCGACTTTCACGGTCGGGTTCATGTAGCCGAAGGACGTGGTGAAGATCAGGTCGTATTTGTCCTTGGCCATGTTGCGGATCACCCGCTCGGCGTCGGCACCTTCGGCGACGTTCTCCACGTAGTTGGTGGTGATCTGCGGGCCGAATTTTGCCGCGAGCTCCTTGCGTCCCTGTTCATGCTGATAGGTCCAGCCGTGGTCGCCGATCGGGCCGATGTAAACGAAGCCGACTTTCAGCGGGTCGTTGGCACTGGCACTCAGGCTGGCGCCGAGGCCGATGGCGGCGGTAATGGCGCAAAGCAGCTTCTTCAACGGACGGTTGTGCATGAATTGGAGCTCCATTTTGTTCTGTGGTTGGCAGGGGCAATGCAAATGGCTGACCAACCGGACAACAAAATTAAAGGCTGAAGGTTTTGCGGCGGTTGTGAGTGCGCTATCGCTGGCAAGCCAGCTCCTACAAAAGCCGGATCACCGTTCCCCTGTAGGAGCTGGCTTGCCAGCGATGACACACTCCGGTGCGCCAATGCACCTTCCTGCCTGCCCATGGTGCGCTAAGGTAAAACGAAACGTTAACGTCACCCCGCAGTCAGTAGCTCATCGGCACCACTCGGCAAAAAGGCTCGCCATGCTCACCACCCTCAAGCAAGAAGGCTTCCTGCTGTTGGCGTTGATCGCCGCGTGCGTGGCCTATCCGCTGGAGCACTGGATGCTGCACAGCGGCCAGGGCATCGCATTGATCAGCGGGTTGGTGCTGATCGCCTTCATCGTCGCCGCTTCCATGCGCGTTGCCCATCAGGCCGAGTTGCTGGCGGAGAAGGTCGGTGATCCCTACGGCACGATGATCCTGACCCTGGCCGCCGTGCTGGTGGAAGTGGTGATCCTGGCGATCATGATGAGCAACGAAGCCTCGGCCACGCTGGTGCGCGATACGATCTACTCGGCGGTGATGCTCGACATCAATGGCATCCTTGGCCTCGCGGCGTTGATGGGCGGGCTCAAGCATGGCGAACAGTCCTATAACGACGATTCGGCGCGCAGTTACAGCGTGATGATTCTCACCGCCATGGGGGTCTCGATGGTGGTGCCGGAGTTCATTCCCGAAGCGCGATGGAAGCTCTATTCGGCCTTTACCATCGGCACCATGGTGGTGCTCTACGCCTTGTTCCTGCGCATGCAGGTCGGGCCGCACAGTTATTTTTTCAGCTACAGCTACCCGGACAAGCGCCGCCGGAAGGAGCCCGGCGCGGAACCGCAGTCGGTCAATCTGGTGCTGAGTATCGGCACCCTGGTGTTCGGGGTGGTGGTGATTGGCGCACTGGCCGAAGTGATGTCCAGGACCCTTGATCTGGGGCTGGAAGGAACGGGGGCACCGCCGGTGATTACGGCGATCCTGGTGGCGGCGATCTCTGCGGCGCCGGAGATCTTGACCGCATTACGCGCGGCACTGGCCAACCGCATGCAGTCGGTGGTCAACATCGCCTTGGGCGCGTCATTGTCGACGGTGATCCTGACGGTGCCGGTGATGGAGGCGATGGCGCTCTATACCGGCCAGCCATTCCAGATGGCCATGACCCCGGTGCAGACCGTGATGGTGTTTCTGACCCTGATCGTCAGCGCGATCAATCTCAACGACGGCGAAACCAACGCCATCGAAGGCATGACCCATTTCGTGTTGTTTGCGACGTTTATCATGTTGTCTTTGTTGGGCCTGTAAAAAAGCATCGCCGGCAAGCCGGCTCCTACAGATTATGCGTCGACCGCAAACCTGTAGGAGCCGGCTTGCCGGCGATAGCGTCCGATCAGACGCCGCTGATCAACTGTCGCGCCGCCTGGCTGTGATCGGCAATCAAGCCCTTCAGGTCCAGCCCCTCGACCTGCCCGTCAATCACTCGCCACTTACCGCCGACCATCACCCGGTCCGCGCGATCGGCGCCGCATAGCAGCAGGGCCGAGACCGGATCATGGCTGCCGGAGAAGCGCAGTTCATCCAGCTTGAACAGCGCCAGGTCGGCCTGCTTGCCTACTGCCAACTCGCCGATATCGGTACGTCCCAACAGACTGGCCGAACCTTTGGTCGCCCAGCCGAGCACGCGTTCCGGGGTGATTTTCTCGGCGCCGTAGCGCAGGCGCTGGATGTACAGGGCCTGGCGCGCTTCGAGCATCATGTTCGAGGCATCGTTGGAGGCCGAACCGTCCACGCCCAGGCCCAGCAGGGCGCCGGCGTCAGTCAATTCGATGCTCGGGCAGATGCCCGAGGCCAGGCGCATGTTCGAACTCGGGCAATGGCAGATACCGGTTCCGGCGGCGCCGAGGCGGGCGATCTCGTCCGGGTTGAAGTGGATGCCATGGGCCAGCCAGGTGCGTGGGCCGAGCCAGCCGACGCTGTCCAGATAATCCACGGTGCGCAGGCCGAAGCGTTGCAGGCAGAAATCTTCTTCGTCGAGGGTTTCTGCGAGGTGGGTGTGCAGGCGCACGTCGAGTGTGTTCGCCAGTTCGGCACTGGCCGACATGATTTCCGGGGTCACCGAGAACGGCGAGCAGGGTGCCAGGGCGATCTGGATTTGCGCGCCATCACCGCGCTCGTGGTATTCGGCGATCAGCCGCTGGCTGTCGGCGAGGATCACTTCGCCTTCCTGCACGGTCTGTTGCGGCGGCAGGCCACCGTCCTTTTCACCGAGGCTCATGGAGCCGCGGGTGAGCATGGCGCGCATGCCCAGTTCGCGAACGCTCTCGACTTGCACGTCGATGGCATTTTCCAGACCTTCCGGGAACAGGTAGTGATGGTCGGCGGCGGTGGTGCAGCCGGACAGCAGCAATTCGGCCAGTGCGACCTTGGTGGCGAGGGCGAGCTTTTCCGGGGTCAGGCGTGCCCAGACCGGGTACAGGGTTTTCAGCCACGGGAACAGCGGCTGATTGACCACCGGTGCCCAGGCGCGGGTCAGGGTTTGATAGAAATGGTGATGGGTGTTGATCAGGCCCGGCAGGATCACATGCTCGCGGGCATCGAACACTTCATTGCACGGCGCGGATGGTTGCTGGCCTGCGCCTAGCACTTCGACGATCAAACCGTCTTGCAGCACCAGGCCGCCTCGGGCATCGAGACCGTTGGAGGTGAAAATGGCGAGGGGATTTTTTAACCAGGTACGGGTCGCAGGCATGTTGGCCGGCTCCTCTGAAAATTGGGTTCAGGGTTGCCAGCTCAGTGTTGCCCTGTCTGCTGATCCAGGTTCGCCGGGGAGGCGAGGTGGGCAGTTTCGATCAAAACGCTCTGGCGGGCAAGCCCAACCCGACCAGACGAAGAGTAATACTGTGGGAGCGGGCTTGCTCGCGAAGACGGTGTAACTGCAACGTTGATGTTGGCTGACACTACGCTTTCGCGAGCAAGCCCGCTCCCACATTTTGATCTGAGGGGTTACCAGGGAATGGTCTCACCCCGGTAATTGATGAAGTGATGCCCGCCCTTGCCGACGTACGCATTCACCTGATCAACCAGGCCACGGGTGCTGGTTTCGACATCGATGTCCGCGCCTTCACCGCCCATGTCGGTCTTCACCCAGCCCGGGTGCAGCGACAGCACAGTGAGCGTTGTGTCGCCCAACTGAGTGACGAAGCTGTTGGTCATGGAATTCAGTGCCGCCTTGCTGGCCTTGTACAGCGCCAGCTCCGGCGCATCGGGCATGGTCACGCTGCCCAGCACGGAACTCATGAACGCCAGCACGCCGCTGTCCGGGCGGATCTGCTCGACAAAACGCTGGGCCAGGTTGATCGGCGCCACGGCGTTGGTGAAAAACAGCTGTCCGACGTCGGCCATCGTCGCGCCACCGTTGGGTGTCTGGACATCTGGCCCCTTGACCCCGGCATTGACGAACAACAGGTCAAACACCTCGCCCTTGAGTTGTTGGCTCAGGGCGGACACCGCGGGCTGATCGTCCATGTCGAGCTTTTCGATCCGCACCTTGCCCAGGGCCTGCAAGGCCTCGGCCTTTTGCGGGTCGCGCACGGTGGCAGTGACTTGCCAGCCATCGGCCAGCAGGGTTTTCACCAGCCCGAGGCCGAGCCCTCGGGAGGCGCCGATGATGAGCGCGGTTTTTGCCTTGGACATGAGTGGCTTCCTTGAGAGTTCAGGATCGTGGATTCAATGGACACTGTTGCCCGAGCCGTTGTTGCAACTCTTCGCGTAGCGCGCCGAGTTCGGCCATGCGGGCTTCGATCAGTTTGAGTTTGTCTTGCAGCAGTTGCGTGACGGCGCTGTCCGGATCGGGCGACTGCCAGATTGCCGTGACGCTGTTGCCGATCTCGCCGAGGGTAAAGCCCAGCCGTTGAGCGGTCTTGATGTACTGCACCAGTTGCACCATGTCTGGCGGATAGTCGCGATACCCGTTGGCGCTGCGTTGCGCCGCGATCAATCCGCGTTGCTCGTAGAAGCGCAACGTGTCGCGGCTGACGGCGCTGGCCCGGGCTAATTCACCGATGCGCATCATGACGTCTCGAAGGGGCTTGACCCTGGAGCATACTCCAGGCTTTAGCCTTGTTGCTCCCTGAATTGATGGAGCAATGACGATGTGGACTACAGCGCAATATCGCCGGTTGGTGCAAGGCAGTGCCTGGTATGACTTGTTGGTGACGATGGCGTTTGTCACGCCGTGGAGTTTTGCAGCGTTGCATGGGGTTTTGACTGCGCTGAGCCAGGCGTTGAGTTTGCCGGGTGAGTTGCCACCGTTCGAACCGCTGCACATGTTGATGGCGAATCTGTTGGGCTCGATCGTCTGCGTATGGGCGGTGCTGCGGATTCGTGATCCGCAGCAGGTTTTCGGGCGGTATGACGCCGTGGCCAGATTCCTGTTCTCGGCCTGGCAGGCTTATGCCCTGATCCAGGGGGCGAGTTCGATTCTGGTGGTTTTTCTGGTGTTTGAATTGGTTTGGGGCATTGCTCAAGTGTTGCCTGTTCGGACGCCTTCGCGGGCAAGCCCGCTCCCACATTTGACCGAGTTCACGCCAACTCCCTGTGGCAGCGGGCTTGCCCGCGAAGGGGACGGCCCGGTCACCACCTAATGCCCGGCCTGCCACGGCTGCCCCAACGACACCGGCGCATACAACCGTGTCCGCAGCGCATCCCGTGACAACAGCACCAATACCACAATGGTCGCGACATACGGCAGCATCGCCAGCAGGCTCGACGGAATCGCCAGCCCCAATCCCTGCGCCACCAGGTGCAGGATGCTGGCGAGCCCGAACAGGTACGCGCCGAGCAGCAGGCGCCACACCCGCCAACTGGCGAACACCACAAGCGCCAGGGCAATCCAGCCGCGCCCGGCGCTCATGTTTTCCGCCCACATCGGCGTGTACGCCAGGGACAGATAGGCCCCGGCCAATCCGGCCATGGCGCCACCAAACAACACCGCCAACGTACGTACTGACAACACCGGCAAACCCATGGCACTGGCGGCCGCGGGATTTTCCCCGACGGCTTGAATGATCAGCCCGACACGGCTTTTCAGAATGACCCAGGCCACCAGCGCAAACAGTGTGAACGACAGATAGACCAACAGGTCCTGGGCAAACAGCATCCGCCCGATTAGCGGGATCTCGCTCAGATAGGGAATCGCCAAGGGTTCGAAACCCGCCAGCGGCTTGCCGACCCAGGCCGCCCCGACAAAAGTCGACAGGCCCACGCCGAAAATCGTCAGGGCCAGACCGGTGGCCACCTGATTGGCATTGAACACCAGCGCCACCAGCGCAAACAGCGATGACAGCAGCATCCCGGCGAACATCGCCAGCACTACGCCGAGCCACAGGTTCCCGGTGTTGAACGCGACGATGAAACCGATCACCGCGCCAAACAGCATCATGCCTTCCTGGCCCAGATTGAGGACGCCGCTTTTCTCGCAGATCAGTTCCCCCAGCGCCACCAACAGCAACGGCGTACCGCAGCGGACCATGGCGTAGAAAATATTGCTCAGCAGATCGATATCCATCACAACGCTCCTGCGTGTACGGCGGTGGCTTGGGCACGGCGGGTCCAGCGCAGGTTCAGGCGCGGCCGGTAGAGAATCAGCACATCGCTGGCCAGCAGGAAAAACAGCATCATGCCCTGGAACAATTGGGTGATCGCTTGCGGCAGGTTCAGGCTCATTTGTGCACTTTCGCCGCCGATGTACAGCAGCGCCATCAACAGGCTGGAAAACAGGATGCCAAGCGGATTCAGGCGCCCGAGAAACGCTACGGTGATCGCCGCATAGCCGTAGCCCGGCGAGACCTGCGGCACCAACTGACCGATCGGCCCGGTGACTTCGCACACACCGGCAAGGCCGGCCAGACCGCCGCTGATCAACAGCGCGAGCCAGATCAAACGTTTCTCGCGAAAGCCGACGAATCCGGCGGCCCGCTTGTCCAGCCCGAGCACCTTGATCTGGAAACCGATGAAGCTTTTCTGCAACAGCACCCACACCGCCACCAAGGCGAGCAGGGCGAAATACACCCCGGCATGAACCCGTCCATCCTCCATCAGGAGCGGCAAGCGGCTGGCATCCCCGAACATCGCTGACTCGGGGAAATTGAACCCGGCGGGATCCTTCAACGGACCGTGAACGCAAAACAGCAACAGGTTCAGCGCGATGTAGTTGAGCATGATGCTGGTCAGGATTTCATTGGCGTTGAAGCGCGTGCGCAACCATGCGGTCAGGCCGGCCCAGGCGGCACCGGCCAGGGTGCCGGTGAGCAGAATCGCCACCAGCGCCCAGCGGCTTTGCATATCGATGATATTGACCGCCAGCGCACTGCCGGCCAATGCACCGAGCAGCAGCTGACCCTCGGCACCGATGTTCCAGATGCGCGCCTGGTAGGCGACGGCCAGGCCCAATGCGCACAGCAGGATCGGCAGGGCTTTGACCAACAATTCAGAGACGCCATACAGGTCGCTGACCGGAGCGATCAGCAGCGTGTGCAAGGTCAGCAGCGGGTCATGCCCGAGCGCGATGAACAACAACGATCCACAGCCCAGGGTCAGCGCAGCCGCCAGCAACGGCGAGCACCACAGCATCAGCCGCGATTGCTGGCCACGGGGTTCAAGAGAAAGCGGCATGTGACACTCCGTTAGCGCGTGGCGGATGCGAGTGATTGAGGGGCTGCGAACTGACCGGCCATCCAGCCGCCGACATCGCTCAGGCGCGTATCGACCGTGGCGTGGAGCGCCGACAGGCGACCGTCGCACAGGGCGCCGAGGCGGTCGCTGATCTGGAACAGTTCGTCGAGGTCTTCGGAAATCACCAGGATCGCCGCGCCGGCATCGCGCAAGGCAATCAAGGCGCGGTGAATGGTGGCGGCGGCGCCGACGTCCACCCCCCAGGTCGGGTGCGCGGCGACCAGCAGCCTGGGTTGCTGAAGAATTTCCCGGCCGAGGATGAATTTCTGCAGGTTGCCGCCGGACAGGCTGCGGGCCGGGGTCTGGCTATCGGGTGTCTTGACCCCGAAACGGCGGATGATTTCCTCGGCCAGCGTTTCGACTCTGCTGCGCCGGATCAGACCCTTGCTCACCAGTCCTTGCTGGAAAGCGGTCAACAGCACGTTGTCTGCCAGGTTCAACTCTGGCACCGCACCATGGCCCAGGCGTTCGGCAGGGACAAAGCTCAGGCCCAGTCTGCGACGTGCATCGGGGTATAAATGGGCAACCGGTTCCTGGCCAAAGCGCAGGGTTGCGCCTTCGTTGCGATTGAGGCGTTGTTCGCCGCTGAGCAGGGCCAGCAGCTCGTCCTGGCCATTGCCCGCGACCCCGGCGATGCCGACGATTTCACCGCTGCGCACTTCAAGATTGATGTCCTTGAGCGAGCACCCGAACGGGTCCGGGTTGTGCCAGGACAATCCATGTACCTCAAGGAACGCATCACCCCCGGTCACCTTCGGATAGTTTGCGTTCAGCTCGGCCGCCTCACCGACCATCAGGCGCGCCAGTTGCTGATCCGTACAGTCGGCTGGCACGCAATGTCCGGTCACGCGCCCGCCGCGCAGTACCGTCGCGCTCTGGCACAACGCGCGGACTTCCCCGAGCTTGTGGCTGATGAACAAAATGCTGCAGCCCTCGGCGGCGAGCCGGCGCAGGGTGACGAACAAGTCGTCGGCCTCTTGCGGCGTCAGCACCGAAGTCGGTTCATCGAGAATCAGCAGGCGGATGTCCTGCATCAGGCAGTGAATGATTTCCACCCGTTGCCGTTCCCCGATCGATAGGCTGTGGACAAGTCGCTCCGGTTCCAGCGCCATGCCATAGCGTCGCGACACCTCGCGAATCTTCGGCTCAAGTTGTCTGGGTGTGCCTGCCGCCGCGCCCATGGCCAGGGCGATGTTCTGCGCCACGCTCAAGGTTTCGAACAGCGAGAAGTGCTGGAACACCATGCCAATGCCCAGGCCTCGCGCCTGGGCCGGGTTGCGCAGGCTCACCCGCTGCCCCTGCCAGATCACCTCGCCCGAATCGGCCTGTGTGACGCCGTAGATGATTTTCATCAGCGTGCTTTTGCCCGCGCCGTTTTCGCCAAGCAGGGCATGGATCTCGCCAGGGGCAATGGTCAGGTCGATGGCATCGTTGGCCAGGCAACCGGGGTAGCGTTTTGTGATTGCGCGCAGTTGCAGGCGCGGAACCGGATCCGGGATTGGAGCGTGATTGGGCATGACAGGCTCGGTGCTGTTGGACTTGTGCCTGTGGATAAAGCAATTTTCTGGCCATCAGGTCAGGAAAATTTTCAAGTCCTGTGAGCCGAGGTGTTGAGCCCGCGGCTTTCAAATGAGCCACGCAGAACCCGGCACCAGATGGGGGCAAGGGTGCAAATCAAGCCCCGATTTTGCTCGTAGGCTTTTGCTTAAAAAATGATCAATCGACCACAAGCCATACCGTGCAGGGTGCCGAGACGGCCATGAACGGGTTATCCACAGATTGCTCCACAGTATTTGTGCGCAAGCTCAAGGCATGGGCATAAGCACTGGGTGGCTTTCTTCTAAAGGTGATAAATCGTTGTAACTGTTTGTTTTTACTTGAATTTGATGCGCTTGATGGCAGATTGGACGAAAATTGAGCAAAGTCCGCAAAGCCGCATGACAGAAGGGTTACAGCGGTATGTGCTCAGGTTATCCACAGCCGGGTGCACAGCAGATGTGGGCAAATATGGAATAAGTGGAAAAGCGGCGTGCCCCAAAAGATCGCAGCACGATCCCCTGTAGGAGCTGCCGAAGGCTGCGATCTTTTGCCCTTGTTTTCAGCGCTGCAAAAGAATACGTCCACGACTCAAATCGGCCAGCTGTGACTGCAAGGTATCGATCTGCGCGTCGCCCACCGCCAACCGCAACTCGACCCCATTGGCGGTGAAGCTTTCATCCACAACCAGTCCACCTGCCTCCGCCACCCGCAGCTTGACCAACGCCAGCTCGGCAAACCCGCAAGCGCAACGCAACGGCACCCGGCTGATCAACTCAACCTTTGGCGCCGCTTGCAGGCATTTGTTCGCACCGCCGCCATAGGCCCGGGCGAGACCACCGGTGCCCAGTTGGATGCCGCCGTACCAGCGAATCACCAGCACCGCGACCTGATCGCAATCCTGCGCCTCGATCGCCGCCAGAATCGGCCGACCTGCCGTGCCACCGGGCTCGCCATCATCGGTGCTGCGATATTGATCGCCGAGCTTCCACGCCCAGCAGTTGTGCGAGGCATTCAAGTCACTGTGCTGTTCAATGAACGCCTGGGCCTCGGCCGGGCTGGAGATCGGCGCGGCGAAGGTAATGAAGCGGCTCTTGCGAATCTCTTCGCGGTATTCGCAAAAACCGCTGAGGGTAAAAGGCATATGTATTTAGATGGCAGGTTTCAGGCCGCAGCCCTTGAGAATGATGCGGATCAGGTTGTCCCCGGCGTCTTCCATGTCTTGCTTGGTCAACTTGGTGCGCCCGGTGACGCGGCAGATCTGCGTGGCGAAGTCGGCGTAATGCTGGGTGCTGCCCCACAACAGGAAGATCAGGTGCACCGGGTCGACCGGGTCCATTTTACCGGCGTCGATCCAGGCCTGGAACACGCCCGCACGGCCCTGGAACCAGGCGCGATAGTCCTGGTTGAAATACTCGGTCAGGCATTCACCGCCACTGATGACTTCCATGGCGAAAATCCGCGAGGCTTGCGGCTGGCGGCGGGAGAACTCCATTTTGGCGCGAATGTAACGGGTCAAGGCCTCGGTCGGATCATCCTCGGCGGTGAGGGTGTTGAAGGTGCTGTCCCACAACTCGATGATGTTGCTCAGCACCGCCACGTACAAACCGAGCTTGTTGGTGAAGTAGTAATGCAGGTTTGCCTTGGGCAGCCCGGCATTCTGGGCGATGGTGTTCATGCTCGTGCCTTTGTACCCGTGACGGGCGAACTCGTCTTCGGCGGCTTTGATGATGGTCTCTTCGTTCTTCTGACGAATGCGGCTGACGGGTTTTCCGCCGTGGGCTGGGACTTCAAAGGTCATAGGCACTTCCGAACAGGTAGGTGGGTGCAGCCAGTGCGTTGATAGCGTAAAACCGAAACCGCCACAACCCTGTAGGAGCTGCCGAAGGCTGCGATCTTTTGATCTTGATTTCAAGGATCAAAGGATCGCAGCCTTCGGCAGCTCCTACAGGGGGCGTGATTGTTCAACGTGTCGCGGCCAGGCTCTCGAGAAAACTCTCCAGCACCAGATGCGGGCGACGGCCCTTGCGTGTGACCGACGCCAGGCTCAGGTCATAGAAGCGCGTGTTTGCTTTCAACGCTCGCAACCGGCCCTGCTGCACCCAAAGACTCGCATAGTGATCCGGCAGATAACCGATATAGCGCCCGGTCAGGATCAGGAACGCCATACCCTCGCGGTCCGAGGCGCTGGCGGTGCAATTGAGCGCCTGGTAGTGAGCCTGGATCTCCGCGGGCAAGCGGAAGGTGGGGGCGATGGCGTCCTGACTGTTCAGGCGCTCGTCGTCCAGTTGTTTGTCGTCGACATAAAACAGCGGATGGCCGACCGCGCAGTACAACAGCGATCGCTCGCTATACAGCGGTTGATATTCCAGTCCGGAAAGCGCGCTGGCCTGCGGCACCACGCCGACGTGCAGGCGGCCGTCGAGTACTCCTTGTTCGACTTCGTTGGGCGCGATCATGCGGATCTGGATCTGCACGTCCGGGCCGCGCTCTTTCAACTGCGCGAGGGCATGGGTGATGCGCATGTGGGGCAGGGTGACCAGGTTGTCCGTCAGACCGATGATCAATTCGCCACGCAAGTGCTGGTGCAGGCCGTTGACCTCGGTACGGAAGCTTTCCAGCGCACTCAACAGTTGCAACGCCGATTGATAGACCTCGCGACCTTCCTCGGTCAGGGAAAAACCGGCGCGTCCACGTTGGCACAGGCGCAGGCCGAGGCGTTGCTCCAGATCGCTCATCTGCTGGCTGATCGCTGAACGACCAATGCCCAGCACGGTTTCCGCCGCGGAGAAGCCGCCGCATTCCACCACGCTGCGAAAGATCCTCAGCAGGCGAATATCAAAGTCGCTGACCTGGGCCAGCGGATCGGGACGGCGAGTGCTCATGCGGGTTACTCGAAAGTTTAGTGATTGTCTGACTGAACATTAGAAGAGTTGCATTTCACCGACTTTATCCCCGTGGCAATTTAGCTGCAACAACGGTTTTCAATCATTACGCCGCTTATTGCCTTGCGAGGTTTTGCCCATGAACTTGCCTGAAAACGCCCCGACTTCGCTGGCCAGCCAGCTCAAGCTCGATGCTCACTGGATGCCTTACACCGCCAACCGTAACTTCCAGCGCGACCCGCGCCTGATCGTTGGCGCCGAAGGCAGCTGGCTGATCGACGACAAGGGCCGCAAGGTGTATGACTCGCTGTCGGGTCTGTGGACCTGTGGCGCCGGCCACACCCGCAAGGAAATCCAGGAAGCGGTCGCCAAGCAACTGGGCACCCTCGATTACTCGCCAGCTTTCCAGTACGGTCATCCGCTGTCGTTCCAGTTGGCCGAAAAAATCACCGACCTGACCCCGGGCAACCTGAACCACGTGTTCTTCACCGACTCGGGCTCCGAGTGCGCTGACACCGCGGTGAAGATGGTCCGTGCCTACTGGCGCCTGAAAGGCCAGTCGACCAAGACCAAAATGATCGGCCGTGCCCGTGGCTACCACGGTGTGAACATCGCCGGCACCAGCCTCGGCGGCGTGAACGGCAACCGCAAACTGTTCGGTCAGGCGATGATGGACGTCGACCACCTGCCGCACACTCTGCTGGCAAGCAACGCCTACTCCCGTGGCATGCCGGAGCAGGGTGGCATCGCCCTGGCTGACGAACTGCTCAAGCTGATCGAACTGCACGATGCGTCGAACATCGCGGCGGTATTCGTCGAGCCATTGGCCGGTTCCGCTGGCGTGCTGGTTCCACCACAGGGTTACCTCAAGCGTCTGCGGGAAATCTGCGACCAGCACAACATCCTGCTGGTGTTCGACGAAGTGATCACCGGTTTCGGCCGTACCGGCACCATGTTCGGCGCCACCACCTTCGGCGTGACCCCGGACCTGATGTGCATTGCCAAGCAAGTCACCAACGGCGCGATCCCGATGGGCGCGGTGATTGCCAGCTCCGAGATCTACCAGACCTTCATGAATCAGCCGACGCCTGAATACGCGGTTGAGTTCCCTCATGGTTACACCTATTCGGCACACCCGGTGGCTTGCGCGGCGGGCCTGGCAGCACTCGACCTGCTGCAAAAGGAAAGCCTGGTACAGAGCGTGGCTGAAGTCGCACCGCATTTCGAAAACGCGCTGCATGGCCTCAAAGGCACCAAGAACATTATCGACATCCGCAACTTCGGCCTGGCCGGTGCGATCCAGATCGCACCACGTGACGGCGATGCGATCGTGCGTCCGTTCGAAGCCGGCATGGCGCTGTGGAAAGCCGGGTTCTACGTCCGCTTCGGCGGCGACACCCTGCAGTTCGGCCCAACCTTCAACAGCAAGCCGCAGGACCTGGATCGTCTGTTCGACGCGGTCGGCGAAGTGCTGAGCAAGATCGACTGATTTCTCCTTCTATATACCTATAAACAACGGGCGCTCGGGAACGGGCGCCTGTGGACAACTTTTCAGGAGCTTCCATGAGCGTTATTCCGCATTTGATCAATGGCGAACTGGTGACCGAGAACGGTCGCGCGGTTGATGTGTTCAACCCGTCTACCGGCCAGGCTATTCACAAGTTGCCGCTGGCGACCCGCGAAACCATCCAGAGCGCCATCGACGCGGCCAAGGCTGCATTCCCGGCCTGGCGCAACACGCCGCCGGCCAAGCGTGCCCAGGTGATGTTCCGCTTCAAGCAACTGCTGGAGCAGAACGAGGCTCGCATCTCGCAACTGATCAGCGAAGAGCACGGCAAGACCCTGGAAGATGCTGCCGGTGAACTGAAGCGCGGCATCGAGAACGTCGAGTTCGCTTGCGCGGCTCCGGAAATCCTCAAGGGCGAGTACAGCCGCAACGTCGGCCCGAACATCGATGCCTGGTCTGACTTCCAGCCGTTGGGCGTTGTCGCCGGTATCACGCCGTTCAACTTCCCGGCCATGGTGCCGCTGTGGATGTACCCGCTGGCGATCGTCTGCGGCAACTGCTTCATCCTCAAGCCGTCCGAGCGTGACCCGAGCTCGACGCTGCTGATTGCCCAGTTGCTGCTGGAAGCCGGCTTGCCTAAAGGCGTACTGAGCGTGGTGCACGGCGACAAGACGGCGGTGGATGCGTTGATCGAAGCGCCGGAAGTCAAGGCGCTGAGCTTTGTCGGTTCGACGCCGATTGCCGAATACATCTACTCCGAAGGCACCAAGCGCGGCAAGCGCGTTCAGGCCCTGGGTGGTGCGAAGAACCACGCCGTGCTGATGCCGGATGCGGATCTGGACAACGCTGTCAGCGCACTGATGGGCGCGGCTTACGGTTCTTGCGGTGAGCGCTGCATGGCGATCTCCGTGGCCGTGTGTGTCGGTGACCAGGTCGCAGACGCCCTGGTGGCCAAACTGGTTCCGCAAATCCAGGCGCTGAAAATCGGTGCCGGTACTTCCTGCGGTCTGGACATGGGCCCACTGGTGACTGGCCAGGCTCGCGACAAAGTCAGCGGTTATGTAGAAGACGGCGTAGCCGCCGGCGCGACGCTGGTGGTGGATGGTCGTGGCCTGACCGTGGCCGGTCATGAAGAAGGCTTCTTCCTGGGTGGTTGCCTGTTCGACAACGTCACGCCAGAGATGCGTATCTATAAAGAAGAGATCTTCGGGCCGGTGTTGTGCGTTGTTCGGGTCAACAGCCTGGAAGAAGCCATGCAACTGATCAACGATCACGAGTATGGCAACGGCACCTGCATCTTCACCCGTGACGGCGAAGCGGCGCGGTTGTTCTGCGACGAGATCGAAGTCGGCATGGTCGGCGTCAACGTACCGTTGCCGGTGCCGGTCGCCTATCACAGCTTCGGCGGCTGGAAGCGTTCGCTGTTCGGCGACCTGCATGCCTACGGCCCGGATGGCGTGCGTTTCTACACCCGCCGCAAGGCCATCACCCAGCGCTGGCCGCAGCGTGCGAGCCATGAAGCTTCGCAGTTCGCGTTCCCTAGCTTGTAAGTAGAAGGGCGTAGAAGGCCGACCCATTGGGTCGGCCTTTTTGTTTTAGAGGCTTTTTTGACCTATATGACAGATTTGTGAAAAACAGTGCTTGACGGCAGATTCTGGAGGCCTATAATTCGCCCCACTTCCGGCGCAGTCGAAACGAAAAACTCCTTGGTAAACAAAGAGTTACGCAGTTTTCGACAGCAGGTTGCTTCAGGTCATCGAAGCGCCAAGGAAGTTGAAAAAGAGGTGTTGACAGCAGCGTGTAACGCTGTAGAATTCGCCTCCCGCTGACGAGAGATCGAAGGCGCAAGTGGTTGAAGTTGTTAAGGATTCCTTGAAAGCTTCTAAAAAAAATCACTTGACAGCAAGTGAGGCTGCTGTAGAATGCGCGCCTCGGTTGAGACGAAAGATCTTAACCAACCGCTCTTTAACAACTGAATCAAGCAATTCGTGTGGGTGCTTGTGGAGTCAGACTGCTAGTCAACAGATTATCAGCATCGCAAGTTACTCCGCGAGAAATCAAAGATGTAACCAACGATTGCTGAGCCAAGTTTAGGGTTTTCTCAAAACCCAAAGATGTTTGAACTGAAGAGTTTGATCATGGCTCAGATTGAACGCTGGCGGCAGGCCTAACACATGCAAGTCGAGCGGATGACAGGAGCTTGCTCCTGAATTCAGCGGCGGACGGGTGAGTAATGCCTAGGAATCTGCCTGGTAGTGGGGGACAACGTTTCGAAAGGAACGCTAATACCGCATACGTCCTACGGGAGAAAGCAGGGGACCTTCGGGCCTTGCGCTATCAGATGAGCCTAGGTCGGATTAGCTAGTTGGTGAGGTAATGGCTCACCAAGGCGACGATCCGTAACTGGTCTGAGAGGATGATCAGTCACACTGGAACTGAGACACGGTCCAGACTCCTACGGGAGGCAGCAGTGGGGAATATTGGACAATGGGCGAAAGCCTGATCCAGCCATGCCGCGTGTGTGAAGAAGGTCTTCGGATTGTAAAGCACTTTAAGTTGGGAGGAAGGGCATTAACCTAATACGTTAGTGTTTTGACGTTACCGACAGAATAAGCACCGGCTAACTCTGTGCCAGCAGCCGCGGTAATACAGAGGGTGCAAGCGTTAATCGGAATTACTGGGCGTAAAGCGCGCGTAGGTGGTTCGTTAAGTTGGATGTGAAAGCCCCGGGCTCAACCTGGGAACTGCATTCAAAACTGACGAGCTAGAGTATGGTAGAGGGTGGTGGAATTTCCTGTGTAGCGGTGAAATGCGTAGATATAGGAAGGAACACCAGTGGCGAAGGCGACCACCTGGACTGATACTGACACTGAGGTGCGAAAGCGTGGGGAGCAAACAGGATTAGATACCCTGGTAGTCCACGCCGTAAACGATGTCAACTAGCCGTTGGGAGCCTTGAGCTCTTAGTGGCGCAGCTAACGCATTAAGTTGACCGCCTGGGGAGTACGGCCGCAAGGTTAAAACTCAAATGAATTGACGGGGGCCCGCACAAGCGGTGGAGCATGTGGTTTAATTCGAAGCAACGCGAAGAACCTTACCAGGCCTTGACATCCAATGAACTTTCCAGAGATGGATTGGTGCCTTCGGGAACATTGAGACAGGTGCTGCATGGCTGTCGTCAGCTCGTGTCGTGAGATGTTGGGTTAAGTCCCGTAACGAGCGCAACCCTTGTCCTTAGTTACCAGCACGTTATGGTGGGCACTCTAAGGAGACTGCCGGTGACAAACCGGAGGAAGGTGGGGATGACGTCAAGTCATCATGGCCCTTACGGCCTGGGCTACACACGTGCTACAATGGTCGGTACAGAGGGTTGCCAAGCCGCGAGGTGGAGCTAATCCCACAAAACCGATCGTAGTCCGGATCGCAGTCTGCAACTCGACTGCGTGAAGTCGGAATCGCTAGTAATCGCGAATCAGAATGTCGCGGTGAATACGTTCCCGGGCCTTGTACACACCGCCCGTCACACCATGGGAGTGGGTTGCACCAGAAGTAGCTAGTCTAACCTTCGGGAGGACGGTTACCACGGTGTGATTCATGACTGGGGTGAAGTCGTAACAAGGTAGCCGTAGGGGAACCTGCGGCTGGATCACCTCCTTAATCGACGACTCAGCTGCTCCATAAGTTCCCACACGAATTGCTTGATTCATTGAAGAAGACGATAGAAGCAGCTTTAAGCTCCAAGCTGATAGCTCAACGCTAACAGTTACGCGCTCGAAATTGGGTCTGTAGCTCAGTTGGTTAGAGCGCACCCCTGATAAGGGTGAGGTCGGCAGTTCGAATCTGCCCAGACCCACCAATTTTGTATGGGGCCATAGCTCAGCTGGGAGAGCGCCTGCCTTGCACGCAGGAGGTCAACGGTTCGATCCCGTTTGGCTCCACCATTAACTGCTTCGAAAGTTTGAGAGTTTAGAAATGAATATTCTGCAATGAATATTGATTTCTAGTCTTTTGATTAGATCGTTCTTTAAAAATTTGGGTATGTGATAGAAAGATAGACTGGATAGCACTTTCACTGGTGTTTATTCAGGCTAAGGTAAAATTTGTGAGTTTAATCGCGAATTTTCGGCGAATGTCGTCTTCACAGTATAACTAGATTGCTTGGGGTTATATGGTCAAGTGAAGAAGCGCATACGGTGGATGCCTTGGCAGTCAGAGGCGATGAAAGACGTGGTAGCCTGCGAAAAGCTTCGGGGAGTCGGCAAACAGACTTTGATCCGGAGATGTCTGAATGGGGGAACCCAGCCATCATAAGATGGTTATCTTGTACTGAATACATAGGTGCAAGAGGCGAACCAGGGGAACTGAAACATCTAAGTACCCTGAGGAAAAGAAATCAACCGAGATTCCCTTAGTAGTGGCGAGCGAACGGGGACTAGCCCTTAAGTGGCTTTGAGATTAGCGGAACGCTCTGGAAAGTGCGGCCATAGTGGGTGATAGCCCTGTACGCGAAAATCTCTTAGTCATGAAATCGAGTAGGACGGAGCACGAGAAACTTTGTCTGAATATGGGGGGACCATCCTCCAAGGCTAAATACTACTGACTGACCGATAGTGAACTAGTACCGTGAGGGAAAGGCGAAAAGAACCCCGGAGAGGGGAGTGAAATAGATCCTGAAACCGTATGCGTACAAGCAGTGGGAGCCCACTTTGTTGGGTGACTGCGTACCTTTTGTATAATGGGTCAGCGACTTATTTTCAGTGGCGAGCTTAACCGAATAGGGGAGGCGTAGCGAAAGCGAGTCTTAATAGGGCGTCTAGTCGCTGGGAATAGACCCGAAACCGGGCGATCTATCCATGGGCAGGTTGAAGGTTAGGTAACACTGACTGGAGGACCGAACCGACTACCGTTGAAAAGTTAGCGGATGACCTGTGGATCGGAGTGAAAGGCTAATCAAGCTCGGAGATAGCTGGTTCTCCTCGAAAGCTATTTAGGTAGCGCCTCATGTATCACTGTAGGGGGTAGAGCACTGTTTCGGCTAGGGGTCATCCCGACTTACCAAACCGATGCAAACTCCGAATACCTACAAGTGCCGAGCATGGGAGACACACGGCGGGTGCTAACGTCCGTCGTGAAAAGGGAAACAACCCAGACCGTCAGCTAAGGTCCCAAAGTTATGGTTAAGTGGGAAACGATGTGGGAAGGCTTAGACAGCTAGGAGGTTGGCTTAGAAGCAGCCACCCTTTAAAGAAAGCGTAATAGCTCACTAGTCGAGTCGGCCTGCGCGGAAGATGTAACGGGGCTCAAACCATACACCGAAGCTACGGGTATCACCTTCGGGTGATGCGGTAGAGGAGCGTTCTGTAAGCCTGTGAAGGTGAGTTGAGAAGCTTGCTGGAGGTATCAGAAGTGCGAATGCTGACATGAGTAACGACAATGGGTGTGAAAAACACCCACGCCGAAAGACCAAGGTTTCCTGCGCAACGTTAATCGACGCAGGGTTAGTCGGTCCCTAAGGCGAGGCTGAAAAGCGTAGTCGATGGAAAACAGGTTAATATTCCTGTACTTCTGGTTATTGCGATGGAGGGACGGAGAAGGCTAGGCCAGCTTGGCGTTGGTTGTCCAAGTTTAAGGTGGTAGGCTGAGATCTTAGGTAAATCCGGGATCTTAAGGCCGAGAGCTGATGACGAGTTACCCTTTGGGTGACGAAGTGGTTGATGCCATGCTTCCAAGAAAAGCTTCTAAGCTTCAGATAACCAGGAACCGTACCCCAAACCGACACAGGTGGTTGGGTAGAGAATACCAAGGCGCTTGAGAGAACTCGGGTGAAGGAACTAGGCAAAATGGCACCGTAACTTCGGGAGAAGGTGCGCCGGTGAGGGTGAAGGACTTGCTCCGTAAGCCCACGCCGGTCGAAGATACCAGGCCGCTGCGACTGTTTATTAAAAACACAGCACTCTGCAAACACGAAAGTGGACGTATAGGGTGTGACGCCTGCCCGGTGCCGGAAGGTTAATTGATGGGGTTAGCTAACGCGAAGCTCTTGATCGAAGCCCCGGTAAACGGCGGCCGTAACTATAACGGTCCTAAGGTAGCGAAATTCCTTGTCGGGTAAGTTCCGACCTGCACGAATGGCGTAACGATGGCGGCGCTGTCTCCACCCGAGACTCAGTGAAATTGAAATCGCTGTGAAGATGCAGTGTATCCGCGGCTAGACGGAAAGACCCCGTGAACCTTTACTATAGCTTTGCACTGGACTTTGAATTTGCTTGTGTAGGATAGGTGGGAGGCTTTGAAGCGTGGACGCCAGTTCGCGTGGAGCCATCCTTGAAATACCACCCTGGCAACTTTGAGGTTCTAACTCAGGTCCGTTATCCGGATCGAGGACAGTGTATGGTGGGTAGTTTGACTGGGGCGGTCTCCTCCTAAAGAGTAACGGAGGAGTACGAAGGTGCGCTCAGACCGGTCGGAAATCGGTCGTAGAGTATAAAGGCAAAAGCGCGCTTGACTGCGAGACAGACACGTCGAGCAGGTACGAAAGTAGGTCTTAGTGATCCGGTGGTTCTGTATGGAAGGGCCATCGCTCAACGGATAAAAGGTACTCCGGGGATAACAGGCTGATACCGCCCAAGAGTTCATATCGACGGCGGTGTTTGGCACCTCGATGTCGGCTCATCACATCCTGGGGCTGAAGCCGGTCCCAAGGGTATGGCTGTTCGCCATTTAAAGTGGTACGCGAGCTGGGTTTAGAACGTCGTGAGACAGTTCGGTCCCTATCTGCCGTGGACGTTTGAGATTTGAGAGGGGCTGCTCCTAGTACGAGAGGACCGGAGTGGACGAACCTCTGGTGTTCCGGTTGTCACGCCAGTGGCATTGCCGGGTAGCTATGTTCGGAAAAGATAACCGCTGAAAGCATCTAAGCGGGAAACTTGCCTCAAGATGAGATCTCACTGGGACCTTGAGTCCCCTGAAGGGCCGTCGAAGACTACGACGTTGATAGGTTGGGTGTGTAAGCGCTGTGAGGCGTTGAGCTAACCAATACTAATTGCCCGTGAGGCTTGACCATATAACACCCAAGCAATTTGCTGACCTGAAAAGGCACCAGATTGCGGTGTGTGAAGACGAAACGAACCGAAAGTTCGAGATGCTCACAAAACACCAGCTGTCACATACCCAATTTGCTGAAGCGAGGCCCTCTGGCCACGACTCGGTACCCGAATTTCTTGACGACCATAGAGCGTTGGAACCACCTGATCCCATCCCGAACTCAGAAGTGAAACGATGCATCGCCGATGGTAGTGTGGGGTTTCCCCATGTGAGAGTAGGTCATCGTCAAGATTAAATTCCGAAACCCCAATTGCGAAAGCAGTTGGGGTTTTGTTTTTGCGCCTCCATACACCTCAAACGCTGTTCCCTGTAGGAGCGAGCCTGCTCCGGGCGGCGTTCCGACGAAGAACTTCAGGGCACCGCATTACCCCAGACAACCCCCGTCATCGTTGACGACCTTCGCGAGCGAGCTCGCTCCTACAAATGCTAAAGTCGTCCCTCGAATTTGTGTTTTCCAAGGAAGCCTTATGCCGGACGCAACGTCCCTCAGTGCTGGATTCATGGTGGTTCACGGCAACCGCCTGGACGAGTTGCGCAGCCTGGTGGTCAGCTGGATGCGGCGCTACCCGCTGGCTCCCCTGGAGAATGAAATCGCGTTGGTGCAAAGCAACGGCATTGCCCAATGGCTGAAGCTGGCCTTGGCGGAAGATGCCGAAGAAGACGACATGGGCGGCTGCGGCATTGCCGCCGCCATCGACGTGCAGTTGCCCGGCAGTTTCATGTGGCAGCTCTATCGCATGGTCCTGGGGCGCGATGAAATTCCGGCCAAGTCCCTGCTCGATAAAGCCCCGCTGACCTGGCGATTGATGCGTCTGCTGCCGCAGTTGATCAACCAGCCACACTTCGAGCCGCTGCAGCGCTTCCTGACCCATGACACCGATCTGCGCAAACGCTATCAATTGGCTGAGCGTCTGGCGGACCTGTTCGACCAGTACCAGGTCTATCGGGCTGACTGGCTAGAAGACTGGGCAGAAGGTCGACATCAGACAAGAAGCGCCAGGGGCGAGGCCAAGGCCCTGACGCCGGCCAATTGCTGGCAGGCAGAGTTATGGCGTGCACTCTTGCTGGATGTCGGAGAGCAAGGCATGGCGCAAAGCCGTGCCGGGGTCCATCAGCGATTCGTCGAGCGCATCAACAACCTCGAAACAGCTCCCCAGGGATTGCCCTCGCGAGTGATCGTTTTCGGGATTTCTTCGCTGCCTGCCCAAGCCCTGGAAGCACTGGCGGGGCTGGCACGATTCAGCCAGGTCCTGCTGTGCGTACACAACCCGTGTCGTCACCATTGGGCGGACATCGTCGCCGATAAAGATCTGTTGCGGCATCAATACAAGCGTCAGGCCCGCAAGAGCGGCATGCCGGTAGTGATCGATCCGCAAACCCTGCACCAGCATGCTCACCCGCTGCTGGCTGCCTGGGGTAAACAGGGGCGGGACTACATCAACCTGCTCGACAGTTACGACGATCCCAACAGCTATCGCTCGGCATTCCGTGACGGGCGCATCGACCTGTTCAGTGACGGTCAGCCGCTGAATGTGCTCAACCAGTTGCAGGATGACATCCTCGAGTTGCGTCCCCTCAACGAGACTCGGGAGCGCTGGCCAGCCATCGATCTGCACACGGACGAATCGATCCGTTTTCACATTGCCCACAGCGCCCAGCGAGAAGTCGAGATTCTTCACGATCAATTGCTCGCGCGCTTCAGTGCCGATCCGGCATTGCGCCCTCGGGACATCATCGTCATGGTCCCGGACATCGACAGCTACGCCCCGCACATTCGTGCCGTGTTTGGCCAGCTCGACCGTCAGGACCCGCGCTTCATTCCGTTTACGCTGGCGGACCAGGGCCAGCGTGGTCGCGATCCACTGCTGATTGCGGTCGAGCACCTGCTCAAGCTGCCTGACAGCCGATTCCCCGTCAGTGAGATTCTCGACCTGCTGGACGTCCCTGCACTGCGCGCCCGCTTTGGTGTCGAGGAGCGTGACCTGCCGACCCTGCACCGCTGGATCGAAGGTGCCGGCATTCGCTGGGGCATGAATGCCGAGCAACGCGCCGGACTCGGGCTGCCCAATGAACTGGAGCAAAACAGCTGGCGTTTCGGCTTGCGACGGATGTTGCTCGGTTATGCCGTTGGCAGCGCCGATGCCTATGAGGGTATCGAGCCCTACGACGAAATCGGTGGTCTGGACGCTGCGCTCATTGGTCCGCTGGTTGCTCTGCTGGACGCGCTGGAAGTGGCTCACCACGAACTCTCTCAGCCTGCACCGCCGCGGCAATGGGGCTTGCGCTTGCAGGCGTTGGTGCAGTTGTTCTTCCTCGCCAGCAACGAACACGATGACTATTTGCTGGCCCAGCTCGAAGAGCTGCGCGAGACCTGGCTCGAGACCTGCGAGTCCGTCGGCTTGCAGGACGAATTGCCGCTGACGGTCGTTCGTGAAGCCTGGCTTGCAGGCCTGGATCAGGGGCGTTTGTCCCAACGCTTCCTGGCCGGTGCGGTCAACTTCTGCACCTTGATGCCCATGCGCGCTATCCCGTTCAAACTGGTCTGCCTGTTGGGCATGAATGACGGCGATTATCCGCGTGCGCAACCGCCGCTGGATTTCGATCTGATGGGCAGTGATTACCGGCCAGGCGATCGCTCCCGGCGCGAAGATGACCGTTACCTGCTACTGGAAGCCTTGCTGTCGGCGCGTGATCAGCTCTACATCAGTTGGGTGGGCCGCAGCATCCGCGACAACAGCGAGAGGCCCGCATCGGTATTGATCGGCCAGTTGCGTGACCACCTGGCCAGCGGCTGGCGATTGGCACAAAGTGGCGAGGATCTGCTTGAAGCCATGACCCGGGAACACCCCTTGCAACCTTTCAGCGCCCGCTACTTTCACGAAGGGGATGAGTCGTTCAGCTACGCCACCGAATGGCAGGTCCTTCATCAAGCGGCAGAGCAACAGGCGAGCGCCGAAGTGCTCGGGCCTCACGTTCAGGACGAACCCCTCAGCCTCGGTCAGCTGCAGGATTTCCTGCGCAATCCGGTACGGCACTTTTTCAGCCAGCGACTGAAAGTCTTCTTCGAGGCGGCTGAGGTGCCGTTGGCCGATGAAGAGCCTTTTGTCCTGGATGCGTTGCAGCGTTACAGCCTCAGCGACCGTTTGCTCGAAGCGGCGCTGGCAGATCCGGAACATACCGGACAGGCACTGGAGGATCAGGCCAAACGCCTGCAAAACAGCGGGCTGCTGCCCATGGCCGGCTTCGGTGAGTGCCTGCAACGTGAATTGATCGAACCACTGCCCGACTTGCTGCAACGTCACCAACAGCTCCTGGCTTTGTGGCCGACACCGCTCAGCAGTGCGTTGCCCGTCAATCTTGAACTGCAAGGCCTGCACATCGAGGGCTGGCTCAGCGGCCTGCATCAGCGCGCTGATGGTGGTTTGCTGTCTGTCACCACGATCCCCAACAGTATCGGCTCGATCAAATCGCGCAAATGGCATCGACTGACGCGCCCGTGGCTCACGCATCTGGTGGCCTGTGCCAGTGGCATGGCGTTGACCACTGCACTGGTGGCCAGTGACGACAGCCTGTTGCTCGCACCGATGGACGAGTCCACGGCTCGGAAAATTCTCGGCGATCTGCTGATGGCCTGGCAGTCGGGTATGCGCCAGCCTCTGCCGATCGCGGTCAAGACCGCCTTCGCTTGGCTGGGGCAAACCGACCCGGTCAAAGCCGCGGCTGCTGCGCGCAAGGCCTATGAAGGCGACGGGCAGACGACGGACGGAGAGCGACGCGAAAGTCCGGCACTCGCTCGCCAATTCGCCGATTACGATGCCCTGACCGCCGATGAAACCTTCCCCGACTGGTGTGATGCGCTCTATCGCCCGCTGCTTGAAGCACCCTGGCGTTCACTGTCCAGCGAGGAGTCGCGTTGATGAGTACGAAGACACCGCTGGCCCTGGCCTTCCCGCTGCGTGGCAGTCAACTGATCGAAGCCAGCGCCGGGACCGGCAAGACCTTCACCATTTCCGCGCTGTACCTGCGCCTGGTGCTGGGCAATGGTGGCGAGCATGGTGGTGGAGAGCGCAGCGGCTTCGGACGTGATCTGTTGCCGCCGCAAATCCTCGTCGTGACCTTCACCGACGCCGCCACTAAAGAGTTGCGCGAACGCATTCGCACGCGACTCGCCGAGGCCGCACGCTTTTTCCGCGATGAAACGCCGGCCCCCGACAGCCTGATCGCCGAGCTGCGTGACCAGTACTTGCCCGAGCAATGGCCCGGGTGCGCAAACCGCCTGGATATCGCCGCCCAGTGGATGGACGAGGCGGCGGTGTCGACTATCCACAGTTGGTGCCAGCGCATGTTGCGCGAGCACGCCTTCGACAGCGGCAGCCTGTTTACCCAGACCCTGGAAACCGACCACAGCGATTTGCTGGGGGAAGTCCTGCGCGATTACTGGCGGCTGTTCTGCTACCCGATGCAAGGTGATGCGCTGAATTGGGTGCGCAGCAATTGGGGCGGTCCGGCGGCGTTGCTGCCGCGGATTCGTGCGCTGTTCGCCAGTGAGCGCGATACGCTTCAAGGGAAAGAGCCCGCCGAGATCATTTCGCAATGCTTACAAGAGCGACGGGCTGCCTTGATCGAGCTCAAGAAGCCCTGGCCACAGTGGGCGGACGAATTGGCTGCGATCTGTCACCAGGGTGTCGAGAGCAAGAGTGTCGACGGTCGCAAGATGCAGGCACGCTATTTCGAGCCCTGGTTCGAAAAAATCAAAGCCTGGGCCGAGGACGAATCCCTCGAGCAACTGGATATCGGCACCGGCTTCACGCGCCTGACCCCTGACGGCATGGCCGAAGCCTGGAAGGGCGAAGCGCCTCGACATCCGGGGCTCGATGCGATGGCCGGCCTCAAGGCCTGTCTCGACGGGTTGCCAACGCCCGATGCTGCCGTACTGCAACATGCCGCCCGCTGGGTCGGGGCGCGATTCGAGGAAGAGAAACGCCGTCGTGCGGAAATGGGTTTCGACGACATGTTGCTGCGCCTTGATGCGGCCTTGCAGTCCGATGGCGGCGAGCGCCTGGCCACCCTGATTCGTGAACAGTTTCCGGTCGCCCTGATCGATGAGTTCCAGGACACCGACCCGGTGCAGTACCGGATCTTCGAGAGCATCTACCGGATTGAAGAGAACAGCCCCGAGTGCGGCCTGTTCCTGATCGGCGACCCGAAACAGGCGATCTACGCTTTTCGCGGGGCCGACATCCACACCTACCTGCGCGCCCGTCAGGCCACCACCGGCCGCCTGCACACCCTGGGCACCAACTTCCGCTCAAGCCATGGCATGGTCAACGCGGTGAACCATGTGTTCGAGCGTGCCGAAGCCCGGGCGTCGGGACGGGGCGCATTCCTCTTTCGTGAGCCGAATGGCAATAACCCGGTTCCGTTCATGCCGGTGGCCTCCCAGGGTCGCAAAGAAGTCCTGCATATCAATGATCAGGCAGTTCCGGCCTTGAACATCTGGCACTTGCCGGCCGAACAACCGTTGTCCGGCGCTGTGTACCGGCAACATCTGGCGGCGGCCTGCGCCAGTGAAATCACGGCATTGCTCAATGGCGGACAGCAGGGGCAAGCGGGGTTCACCCAGGACGGCAAAGCCTTCAGGGGCCTGCTGCCGGCGGACATCGCCATCCTGGTACGCGATGGCAAGGAAGCGCAGGCGGTGCGCGGCGAATTGGCTGCGCGGGGCGTGCGCAGTGTCTACCTGTCGGACAAGGACTCGGTGTTCGCCGCCCAGGAGGCGCATGACGTACTGACCTGGCTCAAGGCCTGCGCCGAGCCGGATGTCGAGCGCCCGCTGCGGGCCGCGTTGGCCAGCATCACCTTGAACCTTTCGTTGACCGAGCTGGAGCGGCTGAATCAGGACGAGTTGGCCTGGGAGTCCCGGGTCATGCAGTTCCGTGGCTATCGCGAAGTCTGGCGCAAGCAGGGTGTGCTGCCGATGCTGCGTCGTTTGCTGCACGACTTCCGTCTGCCCCAGGCGTTGATCGCCCGCAGTGATGGCGAGCGGGTCTTGACGAACCTCCTGCACCTGTCCGAATTGCTGCAACAGGCCGCCGCCGAACTCGACGGCGAACAAGCGCTGATCCGGCATCTGTCCGAGCATCTGGCGTTGTCCGGGCAGGCGGGCGAGGAGCAGATCCTGCGTCTGGAAAGTGATGAGCAACTGGTCAAGGTCGTGACCATCCACAAGTCCAAAGGCCTTGAATACCCCTTGGTGTTCCTGCCGTTCATCTGCTCGGCGAAGCCGGTGGACGGCAGCCGCCTGCCGTTGCACTACCACGATGAATCAGGCAATGCCCAGGTCACGTTGAGGCCGACGGCAGAATTGATTGCCCTGGCCGACGATGAGCGTCTGGCCGAGGATCTGCGCTTGCTCTATGTCGCCCTGACCCGGGCGCAGCACGCCTGCTGGCTGGGGGTGGCTGACCTCAAGCGCGGTAACAACAATGGTTCGGTGCTGCATCTGTCGGCGCTGGGTTATCTGTTGGGGGGCGGTGCGCCATTGGCCGACTCCCCGGCGTTGCAGCAGTGGTTGCGCGACCTGCAACAGGACTGCCCGGCGCTGGCGTATGCCCAGATGCCTGATGCGACAACAGAGCATTACCAGCCTCCGCAAAACGACGCGGCGCTGCTGGCTCCGCTGATCCCGAAACGCAAGGCCAGTGAAAACTGGTGGATCGCCTCTTACAGCGCATTGCGCATTGGCGACACCCTGAGTGTCGGCACGGACGAGGCGCCGGAGAGTCCCCAGGCGCAAAAACTGTTCGATGACGAGCGTCTCGACCCGCAGGCTCCCAGGGAAGTGGTGGCCAGTGGCGGCGATATCCATCGCTTCCCGCGCGGCCCGAACCCCGGCACCTTCCTCCATGGTCTGCTCGAATGGGCGGGGGGCGAAGGGTTTTCCGCGGCACCCCAGGAGGTGATCGACGCCATTGCCCGTCGCTGCAATCGCCGAGGCTGGGAGGGCTGGATCACCACGCTGAGTGACTGGCTGCAGCATCTGCTCAAGTCGCCGTTGCAACTGGGTGCCGATCAGGCGCCAGTGATATTCGCGCAGTTGAGGCAATACCAGGTCGAGATGGAGTTCTGGTTCGCCAGCCACAAGGTCGATGTACTCAAGCTCGATGCGCTGGTGTGCCAGTACACCCATGACGGCGTGGCCCGGGTGGCCGCCGAACCGGTGCTGCTCAACGGCATGTTCAAGGGCTTCATCGACCTGACGTTCGAGCACGACGGCCGCTATTACGTTGCCGACTACAAATCCAACTGGCTTGGCGCCGATGATGCGGCCTACACCTTGCCGGCCATGGAGCAGTCGATTCTCGACAACCGCTATGACCTGCAATACGTGTTGTACCTGTTGGCCCTGCATCGCCAGCTCAAGGCGCGGCTCGCCGATTACGACTACGACCGGCATGTCGGCGGTGCGTTGTACCTGTTCCTGCGGGGCTCGCGTGCGGCCAGCCAGGGGGTGTTTTTCACCCGTCCGCCAAGAGAACTGATCGAGCGTCTGGACCGGCTGTTCCAGGGCAAGCCAGAGCCCAAGGCCGAGCCCGCCTGGGAACAGGGAGTACTGTTATGAATCGCTCATTCGCCGATTTGCTGCCGACATCGCTGGCAGCCGAAAGCCTGGTTGAACTCGCGCCGCTGAGCCGTGCCGACGACTTGCTGTTGCTGCTCACGCGCTGGGTCGAACGTGGCTGGCTGCGCGCGCTGGACAAAGCCTTTGTGGCGTTTCTGCATGAGCTGGCCCCGGAGGATGATCCGTTGGTCTTGCTGGCAGCCGCGTTGACCAGCCACCAATTGGGCCACGGGCATGTCTGCCTCGACCTGTTCGAAACGCTGAAAGAACCGGACTTCGCCCTGTCATTACCACCCGAAGGTGACGTTCAAGGCGGCGCCATGCTGTTGCCGTCGCAATTGCTCGGATCGCTGGACGGTGCTCATTGGTGCAAGGTGCTGGCCGCCAGCAACCTGGTCGCCCTGGCCGCTGACAGCCGTGACAACGTGCGTGACCGACCTTTGGTGTTATCGGGCAAACGCTTGTACCTGCGCCGCTATTGGGCCTACGAGCGGCGGATCGACCTTTCGTTGCGCGAGCGCCTGACGGAGCACGAGTCCACACCGAACGACTTGCTCCAGCGCCTCACCGGCTTGTTTGGGCCTGCCCGGCCGGGTGAAGTGATCGACTGGCAGAAGCTCGCCTGCGCCCTGGCGACGCGCAGCGCCTTCAGCATCGTGACGGGGGGGCCGGGAACCGGCAAGACCACCACTGTTGTGCGTTTGCTGGCGTTGCTCCAGGCGCCGGCGGTCGAGGCCGGCATGCCTTTGCGCATTCGCCTCGCCGCCCCGACCGGCAAGGCCGCGGCGCGTCTGACAGAGTCCATCAGCCAGCAAGTCCGGACCTTGAAAGTCAGCGAAGCCATACGCGAGAAGATCCCGTCCGATGTCACCACCGTTCACCGTCTGCTGGGCAGTCGGCCCGGGACACGTCATTTCCGGCACCACGCGGGCAATCGCCTGCCGCTGGATGTGCTGGTGGTGGACGAGGCCTCGATGATCGACCTGGAAATGATGGCCAATCTGCTCGACGCCTTGCCGGCCCATGCGCGCCTCGTGCTGTTGGGGGACAAGGACCAGCTGGCTTCGGTAGAAGCCGGTGCGGTACTGGGGGATTTGTGTCGCGACGCGGAGGCTGGCTGGTACAGCCCGCAGACACGCCAGTGGCTGGAAGCCGTCAGTGGCGAAAGCCTGCAGGCCGGCGGATTGCAGGAGGATACGCAGGGCACTCATCCACTGGCCCAACAGGTGGTGATGTTGCGCCATTCCCGGCGATTCGGTGAGGGCAGCGGTATTGGTCAGCTCGCTCGTTGGGTCAACCAGCAGCAACCGGAAGAAGCACGCAAGTTGTTGTCCGCGCGAAGCCATGACGATGTGTATGGCTTGTCCCTCAAAGGGGAGCAGGACCGGACCCTGGAGCGTTTGCTGCTCGAAGGCCATGGTGAGGGTCCGCAGGGTTATCGGCATTACCTGGCCTTGCTGCGCAAACAGCGACCGCCACTCGACAGCCCACTGGAAGATTCACGCTGGACCGACTGGGCCCGGGAAGTGTTGCAAGCCTTCGATGCGTTCCAGCTGTTATGTGCCGTGCGCAAGGGGCCGTGGGGTGTGGAGGGCTTGAACCAGCGAGTGACCGAGGCCTTGCTCAGGGCACGCCTGATCGACAGCGACCAGCAGTGGTACGAAGGTCGCCCCGTGCTGATGACCCGCAACGATTACGGGCTGGGTTTGATGAATGGCGATATTGGCATCGCTCTCAAGCTCCCGGAGCAGGAGGGCCACGGAAAACAGGTTTTGCGTGTGGCGTTCCCACGCAATGACGGTCAGGGCGGCGTGCGATTTGTCCTGCCAAGCCGCCTGAATGATGTCGAAACCGTGTACGCCATGACCGTGCATAAATCCCAGGGCTCGGAGTTCGCGCACACCGCGTTGATTCTTCCTGACGCCTTGAATCCGGTCCTCACCAAGGAATTGATCTACACCGGGATAACCCGGGCCAAGGACTGGTTCACCCTGATCGAATCGCGCGCAGGCGTGTTCGAGGAGGCGGTGAAACGCAGGGTCAAGCGCTTGAGCGGGCTGATGCTGGAGCTAAAGGACGGCAGCGAGCCGGCAGACTGAAAGGTCCGTGAGCGATTGTAGGAAATTGTCCGAAGCAGCGTAGTACGTGGCCTCGCTGGCATTTCCTCGCTGTGCTATCGTTGCGGCATCATTTTGCTCCGGTCCAAGAGTATCCCTGCATGAAGGTGGCTGTCAGGACGACAGAGCGCGTCGTTGGCTGTAAGAAAGCGCTGCTTGCCATCCTTCTTTGTCTGCTGGCCAGCGTCGCTTTCGCTCAATCGCAGCCCCCGGTGGGCATGGCGGACCAACGCGCCAAAGCGGTTACCCAGGTGGTCCTCGGAATCCTCAGCTACGCCCGCTGGCCCGTTGAGCCTTTGCTGCTGCGCCTGTGCCTGGTCGGCCCTACCGAATACACCGACGACCTGGTCAAAGGCACGACCCAGGCGACCGGTCGACCTGTTGCCGTGCGACGCTTGTTGGCCGACAACCCTTCGATTGTCAGTGACTGCGATGCTGTTTACATCGGCAAGCTCACTGGCGAAGAACGCAGCCGATTGTTTGCCGCGTTGATCGGGCATCCGGTATTGAGCATTAGCGAGAGTGACGAGCAGTGCGCGGTCGGCAGCCTGTTTTGCTTGCGGGTCAGCGACGAGCAGGTGTCGTTCGAGGTCAATCTCGACTCCGTCGCTCGCAGCGGTGTACGCATCCATCCGAGCGTGCTGCAACTCTCGCGCCGCAAGCCGGCGGCGCCATGAAGCTACTGACTCCGGGCAGTCGCCCGACTCTGCATTCGGTCATCGGTCGCGGCAACTTGCTCGTCGCGTTGGTGGGCGTCGCCATGGCCAGTGTTTCGCTGACGTTGCTCGGCGTGCTGGCCTTGCGTGTGTACGCCGATCACAACCTGCACCTGATCGCGCGCTCGATCACCTACACCGTGGAAGCCGCGGTGGTGTTCAACGATAAACCCGCTGCTACCGAGGCGCTGGCGTTGATTGCGTCCATCGAAGAAGTGGCTGATGCCCAGGTGTTCGACCGGCAGGGAGAGTTGCTTGCCCGTTGGCAGCGACCGGAAACGGGATGGGTCTCCGATCTCGAATTG
Source organism: Pseudomonas sp. Pseusp49 (assembly GCF_059491875.1). NCBI lineage: Bacteria > Pseudomonadati > Pseudomonadota > Gammaproteobacteria > Pseudomonadales > Pseudomonadaceae > Pseudomonas > Pseudomonas sp. Pseusp49. Next base: position 646,602 of record NZ_CP168514.1, read on the forward strand.
CACCTCGCCAAAGCGTTTCTCGAAGAACCGATGAGCATGCCGATCCTCCATCAAGGGCGGGAAGTCGGCAGCATCCGGCTCACCGGTCATGGCGCCAGCCTGATGCGCTTTTTGCTCAGTGGCCTGGTGGGCATCCTCTTGTGCACGGCCGTCAGTGCCTGGGTTGCGCTCTTTCTGGCGCGCCGACAACTTCGCGGGATCATCAAGCCCCTGCGCAACCTCGCCACCGTCGCCCACGCCGCGCGCAGTGAACGGGCCTTCGACAAGCGCGTGCCGCCCGCCGACATTGCCGAGCTCGATGATTTCGGCAACGACTTCAATGCCCTGCTCGATGAGCTCGAAGCCTGGCAATCGCACCTGCAAAGCGAAAACGAATCCCTGGCGCACCAGGCCAGTCACGACAGCCTCACCGGATTGCCCAACCGGGCGTTTTTCGAAGGTCGCCTGATGCGCGCGCTGCGCAACGCCGACAAGCTCGGCGAGCGAGTGGCGGTGTTGTTTCTCGACAGCGATCGCTTCAAGGAGATCAACGACAGTTTCGGCCATGCAGCGGGGGATGCGGTGTTGGTGGCCGTGGCCAACCGGGTTCGCGCGCAACTGCGGGAAGAGGACCTGGTGGCGCGCTTGGGTGGCGATGAGTTTGCCGTGCTGCTGACACCGCTGCACAAGACCGCAGACGCCGAACGAATTGCCGACAAGATCCTGGCCAGCATGGACATGCCGATTCCATTGCCGGGCAGTACCCAGGTGTTGACCTCACTCAGTATCGGCGTCGCGGTGTACCCGGATCATGGCGCAACGCCGGGTGCCCTGCTCAACGCCGCCGATAGTGCGATGTACCAGGCCAAGCGCCTGTCCCGAGGCGCACAGTACACGGCAGGGTCGGAGCACCCTGCCGCCGATGTTCAAAACAGGAGCTGATGTCCGTGTTCACTTTCAACCCGCGTTCCCTGCGTTTTTTCACCATGACCTTGCTCGTGGCCCTGCTGAGCCTGACCGGTTGCCAGACCACCCCGCCAAAAGGCCTGACCCCGGCGCAGATCGCCGTGCTGAAACAGCAGGGTTTCGAGCTGACCGACGATGGCTGGGCCTTCGGTTTGTCCGGCAAGGTGTTGTTCGGCAGCGACGATGACAGCCTGAACAAACAAAGCACCGAGATCGTCGAGCGTATCGGCAAGGCACTGCTCGGAGTGGGGATCGAACGAGTGCGGGTCGATGGCCACACCGACGCATCGGGCAAAGAGGCCTACAACGAGCAACTGTCCGTGCGCCGGGCGAAAAGCGTTGCCAGGGTGCTCAACACGGTCGGCATGCAACCGGAAAATATCCAGTTGCGTGGCTTGGGCAGCAGCGTACCGGTGGCCACTAACACCACCTCCAGTGGCCGCACGGAGAATCGCCGGGTCGCCATCGTCGTCAGCTCCGACTAATCGGCAAACAACATCTCCCGGCTTTGCTAACAACGAAGAGTCCTCTGCGATAGCTCATCCCATCGACTAATTCGCCCTGCAACGATCTCAAAACAGCGTGTTCGTATCTCATCGCGGTCAACGCCTAAATGGGCTTGGCGATGGGCGTCCGCAGTTAAGGCTATGACGTTCTCAACCGTATCAGCACCGCCCTCTGAAAGTGGAATGATGTGATGGGTTTCCAAATAGACGCCACCATTCGCCATCAGAAAACCTGGAACCTCCGTTAGCTCACAGACACCTCCTGAACGCTCCAACACCCGCCGACGGACGCTTGGATCACGGTAACGTTGTACGCCGTTATAGATATATGTGTCCGGCCGCTCATTCGTAGCAAACTGATCTACAACGGGAGGATCGCTCACCACAGCGATTTCCAACTGCATAGGAATTTCTTCAACATCAGTCGTTTCAGCAACGATGCTCGATGGATTTGGGTTACCTCGAACTAGTAAAAATGCCCCATCATCTTCGATCGACTCGACGAACCACGGCTGATCATCCAATTGGCGTCCAGTCGCTCGATCATGCTTTGCTCTTTCATCTTCCGTCTCACGCTCCCGAACAGGTCCTGTCACGATGACTACCCGAACAGGAGTCGTGTTCATGGCGGCTAGGTGGACTGTAGTGCTGAAATGCTGTGCACGATTGATGCGTGGGTCTTTGATCGTTCGATTTCGATTCTTGGGGTATTTTTCAAGTTGCTGTATCAAGGCATCGGCATATGCTCTCAGATTTTCTGAAAAGCAGACCCGCCCTTGACTGTCGACATGTAATCCCTCCCACCAAACACACAACAGCAGTGTGCTTATGTCGGCGCTCCGAAAAGACCATTCGTAACAGTAGCCGCCATTTGATTGAGGCCGGCTTACTGATCGGCCGTCCGATTTTCTAAAACTCCATTCAGAGACGTCTATACCTGCGCTCTGCACACAGTCAATGATCATCGACTTGCCAGTTGGTCGAAGCGTTTCAAGATCAATGCCCATTCCCTGCCCCCTGTATGCCAAACGCCTGATCATGACGATGATAACAGGGACTCATCAAACGACCGTTAAACGATACGCTCTCGGCAGCAGGCATAAGGAATCATCAAATTAGACGTAGCAGTTTGTTGATATCAAGATGCAGTGATGCTGCGTTAAATGATCCTTGGAGCTACCCGCCATGTCACGCACCTTCCTTTATGCACGAGTGTCCACATCCAATCAGTTCACAGAGAACCAGTTGCAGGAAGTGAAATTTGCCGGATTCGATGTACAAGCGGGCCGTGTAGTGGAAGAAACCATATCAGGCAGCATTGCAGCCAAGGAACGCCCCGGCTTTCAGAAGCTGCTTTATCGTATGGAATCTGGAGACGTGTTGATCGTTACCAAGCTTGACCGGCTGGGACGTAACGCTATGGATGTACGCGATACAGTTGAACATCTGGAATCAAATGGTATCCGCGTTCTCGCCCTTGGCGGCGTAGACCTCACCAGTGCAGCAGGCAAGATGACAATGCAAGTATTGGGCGCTGTAGCAGAGTTTGAACGTGATTTGCTGATCGAGCGTACCCAAGCAGGGTTAGCACGGGCCAAGTCAGAGGGTAAGAAGCTGGGGCGCCCTGAAGCTCTCGACACAACAGCCGATGTGCAACGCCTCAAGGCAAGGGACATGACACAAGCCGAAGTAGCAGCAGACCTCAAGATCGGTATTGCTACAGTCAAACGTCATTGGACCAAGGTTGTCTGAGGTTGTAGAAGCTTACAGGGGCGCTCGCCTTATTTAAAAATTACGAACGATTGCCTTTTGGCGGGTCGCATAGCGTTAAGCACGTCTCGCTTGAAGCCTGTTTTCCAAACGTCAATCGCCCTGTATTACTTTTTAGGCCGAAAAGCCAAACTTCATAAACATGAGGCCGTTTCCCACGGCGCGGGGCAGGGTTTTACACTACTTTTCACCCTTGCTATGTTCAAGGAACTGACGGGCACCAAAGTACCTTTCACTGACATGGTGGAAATCAATCTTCCCCACAGCGTCCAGCTCATCAAGCCTATCGCTCTGCCAGCTGGCAAATTTATAGATTACATAAGCTGAGGTTTCGTGTATTGGCTCTTGCCTTTGACCTGTAATCCAACGATCCCATTCCATATGATAGAAGTAGCTGGGCTGCATAGTCTCAGGGCTTTTGTCAGGGTTGAGTAGAGTGCTGAATCTGGAGCGAATCACCTTTTCTGCTGCCTTGTAGGTGTGCTGCATGCTGTCGCTTTTGATTCTCTCAGCCAGATTCTGTGCAGTGACAATCAGGCGTGCAGACTCCAGCCACGCGAGGCGACTTCTATACAGTTTGCTATCTATCGGACTTTTGAGCTTTTCTAGGGCTTCATTCAAGCACTCAAGAGATTGTTTGCTATACACCTCATCGTCTCGGATTTCCTTTTCCTGAGCAATGCCAGAGAGCTGTGCAGAAATGGTGTCTGATTGAGTTTTGATGGTGGCTATGATGCCGATGAACCCAAGGGCAGAGATTACAGTTGATAGCACGCCCCCGAAGTAGTCACCGAACACACCCCAATTGTTAGGGTCGGTGCTAAAGCTGGATGCAGAGAATTGCCAGAGCCAAGGGGCTATCACTACCACTGTGCAAACTATTAGCACAACGATAGCGATAGGTGCCCAGTTCTTGATTACCAAGCTGTGCTTTTTGGTGCTGGTTTCCAGTGCTACACGCTTCATTTCTTGACACCCTTAAAGCCTATCAGCACGCAGGTCTAGACTAATCAGCAGCTTTTTCACAATATCATGGCATTGCTGCTCAGGCATATCCGTTGCCACACTCACTAATCCAACGCTGTTCCTCCCCACAGTGCAGCCTACATCTTCAAAGTGGGTTACAACGTCTGCATAGAATGCCTCAAGCTTCTGCTCTTGCTCATCTACAGAAAGCTCATCCCGCATTGGGTTAGCTGGGGTTGGCCCTTGGTAGTAGGGTCTGTAGCTGTAAGTTTTCATGTTTCACCTTTTGAGGTTAGATTCAGTCCGAGTCTATCCAAGGGATTTAGATACTGCAATTATATTAATCTGCTCGGAGGGCTATCCACATATAGGAGCATCAAAAGGAATACCACCACGCTCTGTGGTGTTCTCGCCCTAACGGCAGTTGTTCAGGGGAAAAGCCCCAGCTTATGTTTCAGTGCGAAAATCCAAACTTATAAAAGATGATGCTGAAAATTTCTTGCGGGAAATTGGATTTTGTGTGGAGAACGACCTTTATCATTTCTTGCAAGGGTATGCCGTATGGAAGGCCAGCATAGTTAGCATGCTGCTGTCGAGAGCAAGTGCCTCTGGATGTGCATTCAAGTAGTTAACCACGGTTCGTACTTGTGGGCCGACCTTGATCTCAGTCACTGGGAAACACGTCTTCATGGGTTCGTTGAGCGATCCGTTGAGGCTTGCCATGGTCGTCTTTACGCCACCGACTATCCCTATGCACTGCCCCATTTCCAAGAGGTTGTCTGCGTCACTGGGCTTCCCGTCTGCGATGTCGAGAAATGATTTGCAGGCAGTCAGAAGGGTGTTGCCATTGTTTATCAGTTGAGGTCCTGTTGCTGCATTGCATGGTGAGGCTAATGCACCGAGTAGTGCCAACGTCGCCACTATCCCTGCTGTCTTCATGCTGGTTCTCTTTGTGTGTGGTGTCAGAACACTGTAATGAGCCCGCCTAGAGCGTGCTTGGATTCAGGGAGAAACGGGTCAGCTGATCAGAAGTGCTCGCACTGGTCTATACATTCACGATGATGACTACGTGGTGTGTGAAGACCTGTGTGTCACTGCACTCCGCAGTTTAGCTATCCATCGTGTCACCTACCGTTTTCTTGGTCTACTCCTTATCACTCGGGGAGCTGCTCACGTGGTCCTTTGGTCGAAGGTCTTGGGATGTCATCAGCTTTCTACTCGGTGGATGTGCTGAGTGACCTTGTGAGATAGATGTATGATGATGGCACGATGAATCAGGCTTGGAGCGGTAAAATGGGAGTATTCGATTTGTATTCAAAGCGTCAAAAGCGACTGCGTGGCGAGGTTGTAGACGTATATGTATATGACATTTTTCCCGCTACGCTCCGAGTTCAATTTTCACACATGATCAAAGAGCTTCTGGGTGATGCGAAACACTATCGTCAATACGACCAGCCAAAACGAGTTTACAATGAGATCGTCAAGATTTTAAAGAAAGAATATGGGCAGCAAGCGTTAACTCCTGGGTTAAATAAGTATTATCACGACGATGCATTTGAGGAGTTGCACGATTTTCTTCTTCTTGAACAGGACATTGAACGCTGTCTTGATGCGGTAGAATTATGTTATTCAGTTGGTGACAGTTTTGCACGAAAGCATTCTTATATGGGTAAGAATGGTGCCGATGCTCATGTTACTGAGTGTCTACAGGAGCTGAATGAGCGATTTAAAGAGGCAGGATGTGGCTACGAGCTAATCGACGGAAAAATTATTCGCATTGACTCGCAGCTTCTTCATTCGGAAATCGTAAAGCCTGCCATTGCGTTCCTTAATGGTGAAGAGTTCGCAGGTCCACGAGATGAGTACTTGGGGGCGTATGAGCATTACCGTCATGGGAACCTTGAAGAAGCATTAGTCGATGCACTCAAGGCCTTTGAAAGCACAATGAAGGTCATACTGACTGCCAACGGAAAAACCTATGGCGCGCTTGATACCGCTTCCAAATTGGTTTTGGCGTGCTCAAAGGCTGGGCTCATGCCGTCCTATAACGAGTCCCATCTCACGTCGTTGGAGAACGTTCTGATTAGCGGAATACCTACGTTGAGAAACAAGAACGGTGGACACGGTCAAGGGGAGGAGATCAGAACTGTAGAGCCAGAGATTGTCGCGTATGGGTTGCATTTAACGGCGTCCGCAATAGTCATGCTTGCTGGCCTTGAGGCAAAACGCAGAGCAACTCCTTGAGCGTCTGGCAGAAAAATCTGAATCATCACCTCGATACAGTTATGTGTAGGCATCCCCGCCATGGGAGCCCTAGCGTAGTCTTTATCCCATGTCTGTGCGTCTCTGAATGTCGACGTCGAGGTGTTACAAGTTGAGTACCAACACCTGTTACAAACCGTTGGAAAAGACCTGCTGACCTCGTTACGATTCCGCCACCTGATCCCTTGAAAAACTGTCAGTCGGCAAACAACATCTCCCGACTTTCCCCCATCAGCAGGCCCTGATTCTGCTCGGTGACCTGGCGGATGTAATCCCACAACAGGGTGATCCGCTTGAGCTTCCTCAGGTCTTCGCGGCAGTACATCCAGAACTGTCGGGTGATGTTGATTTCCTGCGGCAACACCGGCAGCAGGCGCGGGTCCTGTGTGGCGAGGAAGCACGGCAGGATCGCCAGTGAGCGCCCCTGCTGCGCTGCCACGAACTGCGCGATCACGCTGGTGCTGCGCAGGTTGGCGCTGGCGCCGGGCAGTACATTGGCCAGGTACAACAGCTCCGAGCTGAACGCCAGGTCGTCGACGTAACTGATGAACGAATGTTTCGCCAGGTCGGCCGGGCGGTGGATGGCCGGGTGGTTGTCGAGATAATCCTGGGTCGCGTACAGCTGCAACCGGTAGTCGCACAGTTTGCAGCAGACGTACGGGCCATGCTCCGGACGCTCCAGGGCGATGACGATGTCGGCCTCGCGCTTGGACAGGCTGATGAAGTGCGGCAGCGGCAGGATGTCCACCGAGATCGCCGGGTAGGTGTCGACGAAGTGGCTCAACTGCGGCGTGATGAAAAAGCTGCCGAAACCTTCGGTGCAGCCCATGCGCACATGACCGGACAGCGCCACGCCGGACCCGGAAACCTGCTCGCACGCCATGTGCAAGGTGCTTTCGATCGATTCGGCATACCCCATCAACCGCTGGCCTTCGGCGGTCAGGACAAAGCCGTTGGTCCGGGACTTCTCGAACAGCAAGGTGCCCAGCGCCGTTTCCAGCGAACTGATGCGTCGCGACACCGTGGTGTAGTCCACCGCCAGGCGCTTGGCCGCGGTGCTGGCCTTGCGGGTGCGGGCGACTTCAAGGAAAAACTTGAGGTCATCCCAGTTCAGAGATCCGAGGGAGGTGATGTTTTTTTGCATGTTGGACCGGTTTTTATGTGCGTTCTTATCAGAAGTTTGCACATCTATACTCCAAAAACAGTCCGAGAACCAATTCGCGACAAACAGCTCATCTCAGGGCGACCCTTTCGCCCTGGCTCCCAAGATAACAACAAAGATCCGGAGACTCACATGAACGCATCGCTCACGCCCAATGACACCACCGTGCAAAAGGTCAAACTGTTGATCGACGGCGAGTGGGTCGAGTCCAAGTCCACCGAATGGCACGACATCGTCAACCCGGCGACCCAGCAAGTGCTGGCCAAAGTGCCGTTTGCCACCGCCGAAGAAGTCGATGCCGCCATCAGCGCCGCTCATCGCGCGTTCCAGACCTGGAAGCTGACGCCCATCGGCGCGCGGATGCGCATCATGCTCAAGCTCCAGGCGCTGATTCGCGAGCACTCCAAGCGCATCGCCGCGGTCCTGAGCGCCGAGCAGGGCAAGACCATTGCCGATGCCGAAGGCGACATTTTCCGTGGCCTGGAAGTGGTCGAGCACGCCTGCTCCATCGGCAGCCTGCAAATGGGCGAATTCGCTGAGAACGTCGCCGGTGGCGTCGACACCTACACCCTGCGCCAGCCGATCGGCGTGTGCGCGGGCATTACCCCGTTCAACTTCCCGGCGATGATTCCGCTGTGGATGTTCCCGATGGCCATCGCCTGCGGTAACACCTTCGTGCTCAAACCGTCGGAACAGGACCCGATGTCGACCATGCTGCTGGTGGAGCTGGCGATCGAGGCGGGCATTCCGGCCGGCGTGCTCAACGTCGTGCATGGCGGCAAGGATGTGGTGGACGGGCTCTGCACCCACAAGGACATCAAGGCGGTTTCCTTCGTCGGTTCAACCGCCGTCGGTACTCATGTCTATGACCTGGCCGGTAAACACGGCAAGCGCGTGCAATCGATGATGGGCGCCAAGAACCACGCCGTGGTGCTGCCGGACGCCAATCGCGAACAAGCGTTGAATGCGCTGGTCGGTGCCGGCTTCGGTGCTGCCGGTCAACGCTGCATGGCTACTTCTGTAGTGGTGCTGGTGGGTGCGGCCAAGCAATGGCTGCCGGACCTCAAGGCGCTGGCGCAAAAACTCAAGGTCAATGCCGGCAGCGAGCCGGGCACTGATGTCGGTCCGGTGATTTCGAAAAAAGCCAAGGCCCGGATTCTCGACCTGATCGAAAGCGGCATCAAGGAAGGCGCCAAACTGGAGCTGGACGGTCGCGAGATTTCGGTTCCGGGTTACGAGAAGGGCAACTTTGTCGGCCCGACCCTGTTTTCCGGCGTGACCCCCGACATGCAGATCTACACCCAGGAAATCTTCGGCCCGGTGCTGGTGGTGCTGGAAGTCGCCACCCTCGACGAGGCCATCGCCCTGGTCAACGCCAACCCGTTCGGCAACGGCACGGGCCTGTTCACCCAGAGCGGTGCGGCGGCACGTAAATTCCAGAGCGAGATCGATGTCGGCCAGGTCGGCATCAACATCCCGATCCCGGTGCCGGTCCCGTTCTTCAGCTTCACCGGTTCGCGCGGCTCCAAGCTCGGTGACCTCGGTCCGTACGGCAAGCAAGTGGTGCAGTTCTACACTCAGACCAAGACCGTCACCAGTCGCTGGTTCGATGACAACAGCGTCAACGACGGTGTGAACACCACGATCAACTTGCGATAAGGAGCCGGACATGAAAATCGCTTTTATCGGTCTGGGCAACATGGGCGCGCCGATGGCGCGCAACCTGATCAAGGCCGGCCATGCGCTGCGCCTGGTGGACCTGAACAAGGCTGTGCTGGCGGAGCTGGAGCAGTTGGGCGGCAGTATCAGCGCATCGGCCCGTGAAGCGGCGGAGGGCGCCGAACTGGTGATCACCATGCTGCCTGCCGCGGTGCATGTGCGCAGTGTGTGGCTGGGTGAAGACGGCGTGCTCGCCGGTATCGGTAAAGGCGTACCGGCCGTCGATTGCAGCACCATCGATCCGCAGACCGCGCGGGACGTGGCCGCCGCCGCTGCCAGACAGGGCGTGACCATGGCCGATGCGCCGGTCTCTGGCGGTACCGGTGGTGCAGCCGCCGGGACCCTGACCTTCATGGTCGGCGCCACGCCTGAACTGTTCGCCACCCTGCAGCCGGTACTGGCGCAGATGGGCCGCAACATCGTCCATTGTGGTGAGGTCGGCACCGGGCAAATCGCTAAAATCTGCAACAACCTGCTGCTGGGGATTTCCATGGTCGGCGTCAGCGAAGCCATGGCGCTGGGTGATGCGCTGGGCATCGACACCAAGGTGCTGGCAGGCATCATCAACAGCTCCACCGGGCGTTGCTGGAGTTCGGAGATGTACAACCCGTGGCCGGGCATCGTCGAAACAGCACCGGCGTCGCGCGGCTACACCGGTGGCTTCGGGGCCGAACTGATGCTCAAGGATCTGGGGCTGGCCACTGAAGCGGCGCGTCAGGCGCACCAGCCGGTGGTGCTTGGCGCGGTGGCCCAGCAGTTGTATCAGGCGATGAGTTTGCGTGGGGAGGGTGGCAACGACTTCTCGGCGATCATCAATAGCTACCGCAAGCCGCAATAACAAAAACTGTGGGAGCGAGCTTGCTCGCGATGAGGTCGTTACAGTCGACATTGATGGTGACTGACCCACCGCTATCGCGAGCAAGCTCGCTCCCACAGGGTACGGCGCTTACCTAAAGACTTTTGACCGGGAGATCACGTCGGGTGATCCCCCGGTTTTTTTGCATCAGGCAAACACGAAATATTTGCGCACGGTTTCCACCACTTCCCAGGTGCCTTTCATCCCGGGCTCGATGACAAAAATGTCACCCGCGCGCAGGTGGATCGGCGCCATGCCTTCCGGGGTGATGATGCAGTAGCCTTCCTGGAAATGGCAGTACTCCCACTTCACGTATTCCACGTACCACTTGCCGGGCGTGCAGATCCAGGTACCCATGATCTTGCTGCCGTCTTCACTGGTGTAAGCGTTGAGGTTGACGGTGTGCGGGTCGCCTTCGAGTTTTTCCCATTTGCAGGCGTCGAGCACGGGCAGCGGGTGGGTGTCGCGAAGAACGGTAATCGGTGCGGTCATGATGACTCCGGGCAGTGGGCTCAAGAACTGAAGTCGCACCCTATAGCGCCTGTCCGCGGGTCAGTTGTCTGTGCTCGACACTGAGCTGTCCAGAAACGCACAGCCCTCAGAGATGGGTCAACGGGCAGTCGAGCCTGGATTGTTCGAGACTGCTTTCGAACTCGACCAATTGCGCGTGCTGTTGCGACAACACCGCTATCCGTTCGGCGATTTCCTGTTTTTTGCTGGCGATGACCCGATGGGCCCGTTCCCATGGCAACTGCGGGCCCTGATGTCCGGCGAAGGCTGACTGCAATTCCTTGAGCCTGAAACCCAGCTGCTGGGCACATTTGATGAAGATCAGCAGATCGACACTGTGCTGGTCATAGATGCGGTACTTGCCCTGGCGTCGGGCGGCAGGCAACAGGCCAATCGACTCGTAGTGACGGATGCTTTTGACAGTGGTTCCGGAACGTTGCGCGGCTTGGCCGATGTACATGGGAAGGTCCTTTTCTCCGAAGATAAAGCTCGGCGCATTATCGACCGACTCAAGCGCTGGCGATAGCTTCGGCCTGGCGTAACCAGGCCGCATGCCGGTCTGCGCTGGCGCCGAGAATGGGCCCGAAGGTCAGGGTGCGAGTTGGCTTGATGCCACAGAATTCCAGTGTGGTTTTACGGACCTGATGCAAACCGGGCATGCGGTAGATCCAGCGGTAGTACCAGGGCGGCGTGTCCATGGTCACCAGCAGGTGGGCGGTTCGGCCGTGCAGGAGTTTGTCGGGGAAGGCTTTGCCCTGGCGATACTTGAAGGCAAAACCCGGCAAGAACACCCGGTCGAAAAAGCCCTTGAGCAAGGCTGGAACGCCGCCCCACCAGATCGGATAAACCAGGGTCAGCTGTTCTGCCCACAGGATGTCGGCCTGGGCGTTACGCAAGTCGGCCTCCAGCGGCTGGACCTTCTGGTAGCCTTCGCGCAGCACCGGGTCAAAATCCAGGGTGCCGAGAAACAACTGACGCACCTCATGCCCGGCGCGCACGGCCGACTGCGAGTAACGCTCGGCAAGGGCGGCGCAGAAGCTCTTGCTGGACGGATGCCCGAGGATCACCAGTATTCGTTTACCCATCATCGCTGTCCTCGAAGATCAAACCTCAAGGATAAAGTCTGCCCCTCAGGGGAGAGTCAAGGCGTGCAGCAGGGCCTTGGCATAGCCGGGCAATGCGGCGAAGTCCCGTGCACAGAGCAGCAATTTGCGTTGGCCCCAGGCTTCCTGCAGGGCGAGGCTCTTGAAGGGCAGGCCGCCTGACCCGCGCTCGACTGCGGCCAGCGGCACAATCGCCAGGCCCGCGCCACGGGCGACCATGCGCATCACGCCATCGAAGCCATCGGCACGGATGCGGATCTGCATGCGCAGGCCGGCGTGCAGCGCCTGTTCTTCGAGATACACCGCCAGCGCGCTGTTGGCATTCAGGCCGACGTAGTCGTGATGCAGCGTGTCGGTGAAAACCACCGAGGTTGCCTGTGCCAGGGGATGTTCGCGGGGCATGATCAGCACCAGCGGATCATCGCGGAACGCTCGGGTCTGCAAGTCATCGGTGTCCACCGCGTCGGAAACGATGCCCAGGTCTGCCGCGCCCTGGCGCAAGGCGTGGGTGATGCGGGTGCTGGGCAGTTCCTGCAGGTCGATGTCGAGGTTGGGGTGGCTGTGCAGGAAGTCCGCGAGCAACTCCGGCAGGTACTCGGTGATCGCCGTGGTATTGCACAGCAGCCGCACCTGGCCTTTGACGCCCTTGGCGTATTCGGCCAGTTCCTGTTGCAGGCGTTCGGCCTGTTGCAGCAGAACCCGGGCGTGCCGGGCGAGGGCATCGCCGGCCGGCGTCGGGCTGACCCCGCGACGGTTGCGCTGAAGAAACTCGACGCCCAGTGAGGCCTCCATGGCGCGAATTCGTGCGCTGGCCGCTGCGAGTGACAGATGACTGCGTGCGGCGCCGGCGGTGATGTTGCCGGTGTCGAGGATGTTCAGGTACAGGCGCAGGTCGGTCAGGTCGAAGTGCATTGTCATCCCCGGTTTATTTGCTGTCTGGACTGGCCCCTTCGCGAGCAAGCCCGCTCCCACAGGGGATTTGTGAACGACACGTAACCACTGTGGGAGCGGGCTTGCCCGCGAAGGGGCCAGTCGCTTCAGCGAAATTCTCAGCCTCTGTCAAAGCAAGAGGCAACCTCAGTATATGGCAGATTTTCAATCAACCCCCGCGGGCCCACCATAGCCCCATGAACACACTCTCGGCGTTTTACCAGAACCTCGGATTGGCCCTTTCCCTGCTGGTGATAGGCACCTTTGTGCTGGCCGGCATGATCAAGGGCGTGATCGGCCTCGGCTTGCCAACGGTTGCCATGGGACTGCTGGGGCTGGCTATGGCCCCGTCACAGGCAGCCGCACTATTGATCATTCCGGCAACGCTCACCAACGTCTGGCAACTGGCATTCGGCGGGCATTTGTCCGGGTTGGTCAAACGACTGTGGCCGATGTTGCTGGCGATCTTCATCGGCACCGGGGCAGGCACGCTGTGGATCGGCATGAGCGGTGGCCATTGGGTGGTGCGAGGGTTGGGCGCTGCGTTGTTGCTGTATGCGCTGAGCGGATTGTGCCTGCCGACCTTGCGCGTGGGGCGGCGCAGCGAACGCTGGCTCGGTCCACTGTGCGGCCTTCTGACCGGCGTCATCACGTCGGCCACTGGCGTGTTCGTGATTCCGGCGGTGCCCTACTTGCAAGCGCTGGGTTTGAGCCGGGACGAGCTGGTGCAGGCGCTGGGCCTGTCGTTCACCGTCTCGACCCTGGCCCTGGCCGGTGGCTTGTTATGGCGCGGCGCGCTCGGCGGGGGCGAGTTGAGCGCGTCGCTGCTGGCGCTGATCCCGGCCATGCTCGGCATGTGGCTGGGGCAATCGCTGCGCCAGCGGATCAGCGCCCTGTGGTTCAAGCGCGTGTTTTTCGTTGGCCTGGGTGTGCTCGGCGGCCATTTGCTGATCAGCGGCTAGCGGACGACGGGCTGATCATGTCGATGGCGCGGATTTCGAAGTCCCGTTCCAGATACTCATCGCGCTGCTCGAGGAATTGCTTCATGTGCGGCAGGTTCGAGTGCACGTCCAGATGGGCCTGGGACTGCCAGATCTCGTAGAAGATGAACAGGGTCGGGTCCTGTTTGTCGCGCAGCATGTGGTATTCGATGCAACCGGGTTCGGCGCGGCTTGCTTGCACGTAGCCGCTGAAAAACGCTTCGAAGGCGTCGGATTTTTCCGGACGGGTCTTGGCGTGCAGGATGAAGCCCTGGATTTCACTCATCTACATCTCTCCTCAGGTCAGAATGGGCGCCAGTCTAAGGCAACAATCGGCTGTGGATTCGTGCTTGTGGGTCAAATGAATTTTGCCAAATCGACGCTTATTCCGCGCGAGGCCGACCGGTACTCTGCCGCCATCGAATTCCCGACCCTTCCCGAGACCCTCCATGAAAAAAGTCCTGTTGCTCAACGGCGGCAAACAATTTGCGCACTCCGACGGCCGCTACAACACCACCTTGCATGAAGCCGCGTTGAGCGTGCTGGATCGCGGTGGTGTGGATATCAAAACCACCTTCATCGACGAGGGCTACGACGTCGCCGAAGAAGTGGCCAAGTTTCTCTGGGCCGATGTGATCATTTACCAGATGCCCGGCTGGTGGATGGGCGCGCCGTGGACCGTGAAGAAGTACATCGATGAAGTCTTCACCGAAGGTCATGGCAGCCTTTACGCCAGCGACGGCCGCACTCGTTCCGACGCCTCGCAAAAATACGGCAGCGGCGGCCTGATCCACGGCAAGCAGTACATGCTGTCGCTGACGTGGAATGCCCCGCAGCAAGCCTTCGACGACCCGACCGATTTCTTCGAAGCCAAAGGTGTGGACGCGGTGTACTTCCCGTTCCACAAGGCCAACGAGTTCCTTGGCATGACCGGTCTGCCGACGTTCCTCTGTGTAGACGTGATGAAGCGCCCGAACATCGAGGGTGATGTGGCGCGTTATGAGCAGCATTTGATTGAGGTGTTTGGCCTGTCGGCGTAACCGTTTCGGGCTACTATCGATTGTTTGAGTCAGGCACAGTTTCTGTGGCGAAGGAGCTTTTGTGGCGAGGGGGCTTGCCCCCGTTCGGCGGCGAAGCCGTCGTAAAGTCAGTTGACGCGCGACTTCCTGAACCACCGCGTTAGTGGGTTGTGGGGCCGCTTCGCGGACCAACGGGGGCAAGCCCCCTCGCCACAATGGTTTCTCTGTACCCAGAAGAACGGCGCAGGACTATCGATAAGGGACACACGTGAAAGCCAGATCCGATGAATTGCAGATTTTCGTCTGCGTGATTGAATGCGGGTCGATTTCCGCGGCAGCCGAGCAGGTCGGGCAAACGCCTTCGGCGGTCAGCCGCACGCTGTCGCGGCTGGAGGCCAAGCTCGACACCACCTTGATCAATCGCACCACGCGACGCATGGACCTGACCGAGGAGGGCAAGTACTTCTTCGAACACGCCAAGCGCATTCTCGATCAGATGGACGAGCTCGAAGAGCGCCTGTCCTCACGCCAGCAAACGCCGTCCGGGCGCCTGCGGATCAACGCGGCATCCCCCTTCATGCTGCACGCTATCGTGCCCTACATCGATGAGTTCCGCAGGCTCTACCCGGACATCCAGCTCGAACTCAACAGCAATGACTTGATCATCGACCTGCTGGAACAGAGCACCGACATCGCCATTCGCATCGGCACCCTGACCGACTCGACACTGCATGCCCGCTCCCTGGGTTGCAGCCCGCTGCACATCGTCGCCAGCCCGGCCTACCTGGAAAAGCACGGCACACCGCAAGCCGTGGCTGACCTGGCCAACCATACGCTGCTGGGGTTCACCCAGAACGAAGGCCTCAACCAATGGCCGCTGCGTTACGTGCATGGCGATCGCTGGCCGATCCAGGCGTCGATCAGCGCCTCCAGCGGCGAGACCATCCGCCATCTGGCACTGGACGGGCAGGGCATCGCCAGCCTGTCGCACTTCATGACCATCGAGGACATTCGTGCCGGACGCTTGAAAGTGTTGCTGGCCGAATTCAACAGCGGCTACCGCCAGCCGATCAATGCGGTGTACTACCGCAACTCGCAGCTGGCCTTGCGGATTCAATGCTTCCTGGATTTTATCCAGGGCAAGTTGGCGGATTATGCGAGCGCGGATTTCAAAGGCTGATTCGTGACTCCTGCGCAAAAGTGAATTGGGTCAGAGGGCATTTTTCGGCAGTGATCGCTACCGGATACTCCTTGCATCACTTATCCACGCAGGGAGTTTCTCCATGAACGTATTCGTTACCGGCGCTGCCGGATTTATCGGTGGTTCCATCGCCACGGGCCTGGTCCAGGCCGGCCACGCTGTCACCGGTCTGGTGCGCAGCGCCGAACAGGCCGATGAGCTGCGTGCACTGGGCATTTCTGCGGTGGTGGGCAGTCTGGACGACCGTGACCTGTTGACCGATCAGGCGCTCGCTGCCGATGCAGTGATCAACGCGGCCAGCAGTGATCATCGTGGCGCGGTGGAAGCCTTGCTCGATGCCTTGCGCGGCTCTGGCAAGGTGTTCCTGCACACCAGCGGTTCGAGCATTGTCGGTGATGCCTCGGGCGGCCAATCCAGTGATGTCATCTACTTCGAAGACGACCTGCCGGAACCGACCGTCGACAAGGCGGCGCGCGTGGCCATCGATAAGCTGATCCTGGCGGCAGCCATGGAAGGTGTGAACTCGGCAGTGATCTGCAACACCTTGATCTACGGCCACAGCCTGGGCGTCCATCGCGACAGCGTGCAGCTGCCGCGCCTGCTCAAACAGGCGCGCAAAAGCGGCGTGGTGCGCCATGTCGGCACGGGCCGCAACATCTGGTCCAACGTGCATATCGAAGACGTGGTTGCGCTGTACCTGCTGGCGCTGACCAAAAATGTACCGGGCACGTTCTACTTCGTTGAAAGCGGTGAAGCGTCGTTCATCGACATGACCACGGCGATGGCCCGGGCGCTGAACCTGGGCGAGCCGCAGGACTGGCCGCTCAAGGATGCCGAAGCCGAGTGGGGCTACGAAATGGCCAACTATGGTCTGGGTTCCAACAGTCGGGTGCGCGGCAAGCATGCGCGGGAATTGTTGGGGTGGGTGCCGAAGAGGACTTCGGTGGTTGAGTGGATTCGCGACGAGATGGTTTGAGTTCGCGTTAGACCGCGTCATCGTTCATCGCGGGCAAGCCACGCTCCCACAGGTTTTGTGTTGTTCGCTCATTTTGTGAACGAAACAAAACCTGTGGGAGCGGGCTTGCCCGCGATGGCATTTTCGATGACACAGATGATGGCCGGTCGGCCCTCGATTCCGTAACATCCGCACACTCTTTTTCGTCTCTCCCTGTGTGCGGTCTCCCCCCATGAAAGCAAAACGTCTACGCGCCGATGTCCTGGCCGGGCTTACCACGTCCTTCGCCCTGTTGCCCGAGTGCATCGCTTTCGCGCTGGTGGCGCACCTCAATCCGCTGATGGGGCTCTATGGCGCGTTCATCATCTGCACCCTGACCGCGCTGTTCGGCGGGCGGCCGGGCATGGTGTCCGGCGCGGCCGGCTCGATGGCCGTGGTGATCGTCGCGCTGGTGGTACAACACGGTGTGCAGTACTTGCTGGCCACGGTGTTGCTGGGCGGGCTGATCATGATGGCGTTCGGGCTGCTCAAGCTCGGCAAACTGGTGCGCATGGTGCCGCACCCGGTGATGCTCGGCTTCGTCAACGGCCTGGCGATCATCATTGCCCTGGCGCAACTGGAGCACTTCAAGGACGGTGAGGCCTGGTTGAGCGGCACGCCGCTGTACATGATGCTTGGCCTGGTCGCGGTGACCATGGCCGTTGTCTACGTACTGCCGCGCCTGACCCGCAGCGTTCCGCCGGCGCTGGTGGCGATTCTTGGCGTGGGCCTGGCGGTGTATCTGCTTGGCTTGCCAACCCGCACCCTGGGCGATATGGCGCACATTGCCGGTGGCTTGCCGACGCTGGCGCTGCCGGACATTGCGTGGAATCTGGACACCCTGCGCATTATCGCGCCCTACGCGATCCTGATGGCGCTGGTCGGGTTGCTGGAAACCCTGTTGACCCTCAACCTCACCGACGAAATCACCGAGAGCCGTGGCTATCCGGACCGCGAGTGTGTGGCGCTGGGGGCGGCGAATGTGGTGTCCGGTGCATTCGGCGGCATGGGCGGTTGCGCCATGATCGGCCAGACCGTGATCAACCTCAGTTCCGGCGGCCGCGGGCGCTTGTCCGGGGTGGTGGCCGGGGTGTCGATCCTGCTGTTCATCCTGTTTCTGTCGCCGCTGATCGAGCGCATTCCATTGGCCGCGCTGGTCGGGGTGATGTTCGTGGTGTCGCAACAGACCTTCGCCTGGGCCTCCTTGCGGGTGCTGAACAAGGTGCCGCTCAACGACGTGCTGGTGATCATCGCGGTAACGGTGATTACCGTATTCACCGACCTGGCCACCGCGGTGCTCTGCGGCATCATCATTGCGGCGCTGAACTTTGCCTGGCAGCAGGCCCGCCAGCTGTATGCCGACAGTCATCTGGAGAACGACGGCAGCAAGCTGTACCGGGTGCATGGCACGCTGTTCTTCGCCTCGACCACACCCTTTCTCAATCAGTTCGATCCGGCCAACGACCCGGCGCAAGTGACCCTGGATTGCCAGCACCTGAGCTTTGTCGACTACTCGGCCATCGCCGCGCTGGGTACCTTGCGCGAGCGCTACGCCAAGGCCGGCAAGCACTTGCGAGTGCTGCACTTGTCCGAGCGCTGCAAGAAATTGCTCAAGCGCGCCCGGATGCAGCACGACTGAGGTCAGTCATTCGATCTTTCCCACGCTGAGCGGGGAAAGATCGGCCTGTCGGCGATGAAAATTCGTACAGCCGACTTTCATAATTCGCGACACGCCATGCCTCTGTGCGACATCCCTTACCCCTTCACGAAAATTACTTTCACCTCGTTTGAAAATCACCTGCCGAAATGTTTTAAGAGTTTCACAAATATTTCGACGTGACCCTCTCGAGGAGTACCGCATGACCCTGTCCTTCGGCTATTGGCTGCTGGTGTATGCCGCCGTTGCCATCATCGCGCTGATCGTTCTGATCGCCCGTTACCGGCTCAATCCGTTCATTGTCATCACCCTGATTTCCCTTGGCCTGGCGCTGGTCGCCGGGATGCCTCCGTCCGGCGTGGTGGGGGCGTACGAGGCCGGTGTCGGCAAAACCCTGGGGCACATTGCACTGGTGGTGGCGCTGGGCACCATGCTCGGCAAGATGATGGCCGAGTCCGGCGGCGCCGAGCAGGTGGCGCGGACCTTGATCGACCGCTTTGGCGAGAGGAACGCACATTGGGCGATGGTGACCATCGCGTTTCTGGTCGGGCTGCCGCTGTTCTTCGAAGTCGGTTTCGTCTTGCTGGTGCCGATTGCCTTTACCGTGGCGCGGCGCGTGGGCGTGTCGATCCTGATGGTCGGCTTGCCGATGGTCGCCGGGCTCTCGGTGGTGCATGCGCTGGTGCCGCCACACCCGGCGGCGATGCTGGCGGTACAGGTGTATCAGGCGTCGGTGGGGCAGACGTTGATGTACGCGATCCTGATCGGCATTCCGACCGCGATCATTGCCGGTCCCCTGTACGCCAGGTTCATCGTGCCGCGCATTCAGCTGCCGGCGGAAAACCCGCTGGAGCGCCAGTTCCTCGAGCGTGAACCGCGCGACAGCCTGCCGGGCTTCGGCATCACCATGGCGACCATCCTGCTGCCGGTGGTGCTGATGCTGATCGGCGGCTGGGCCAATCTGATTTCCACGCCGGGCAGTGGTTTCAACCAGTTCCTGCTGTTCATCGGTAACTCGGTAATCGCGCTCTTGCTGGCCACCTTGCTGAGCTTCTGGACCCTCGGCCTGGCCCAGGGCTTCAACCGCGAATCGATCCTCAAGTTCACCAACGAATGCCTGGCGCCGACCGCGAGCATCACCCTGCTGGTGGGCGCCGGTGGTGGCCTGAACCGGATTCTGGTGGACGCCGGCGTCACCGATCAAATTGTCGGCCTGGCCCACGAGTTTCACCTGTCGCCGCTGTTGATGGGCTGGCTGTTTGCTGCGCTGATGCGCATCGCCACCGGTTCTGCCACTGTGGCCATGACCACTGCCTCAGGCGTGGTCGCACCGGTGGCCATTGGTCTGGGTTATCCCCATCCGGAGCTGCTGGTGCTGGCGACGGGCGCCGGGTCGGTTATCTTTTCCCACGTTAATGACGGCGGTTTCTGGTTGATCAAGGAATACTTCAACATGACCGTTGCCCAAACCTTCAAGACCTGGACCGTGCTCGAGACGTTGATCTCGGTCATTGCCTTCGGACTGACCGTTGGCCTTTCCTACCTGATTTAGCCGGAGCCACTTGCATGGACATCCTCTACCAGATCCGCGCCCGCCAGGATTCCTTCAGCGCCGGTGAAGGACGCATCGCCCGCCTGATGCTCGACGACGTAGGCTTCGCCGCCTCCGCCAGCCTCGATGAACTGGCGCTGCGGGCAGAGGTCAGCAGCGCCACGCTGTCGCGTTTCGCCCGTACGGTCGGCTGCAAGGATTTGCGCGACTTGCGTTTGCAGCTGGCCCAGGCCAGCGGTGTCGGCAGCCGGTTTCTCGACCCGGCGGGCACCCCCGAGCAGTCGGCGTTCTACGGGCAGATCGTCGGTGACATCGAATCGACCTTGCGCCAGCACCTGGCGGCATTCGATGAGTCGCGTTTCGCCGATGCGGTAAAACTGCTGGGCAAGGCGCGGATGATCCACGCCTTCGGCATGGGCGGCTGCTCGACCCTGTGCAGCGATGAACTGCAAGTGCGCCTGGTGCGCCTGGGCTATCCGATCACGGCGTGCCACGATGCGGTGATGATGCGCGTCACCGCCGCCAGCCTCAGCGCCGAACAGGTGGTGATTGTCTGCTCGCTGACCGGGATCACCCCGGAACTGATTGAAACGGTGGAGCTGGCGCGCAACTACGGCGCGCGCATTCTGGCCATCACTCGCGGCGACTCGCCGCTGGCGCAACTGGCCGACATCGTCCTGCCGCTGCAAAGCGCCGAAACCTCGTTCATCTACAAACCCACGGCGGCGCGCTACGGCATGCTGCTGGCCATCGATGTGCTCGCCACCGAGCTGGCCCTGGCCAACCCTGAAGACAATCAAGAACGTCTGCGGCGGATCAAACTCGCCCTCGACGAATACCGCGGCGGCGACGATCACTTGCCGCTGGGAGACTGACATGCAGTACGACACGCTGATTCGCAACGCCCTGATCATCGACGGCAGCAACAGCCCCGGTTACCCCGCCGACGTGGCCATTCTCAACGGGCGCATCGAGCGTATCGGCGACTTGCGTGATGCCCGTGCCAACGAAGAAATCGACGCACAGGGCCATGTGCTGGCGCCGGGTTTCATCGACGTGCACACCCATGACGACACCGTGGTCATTCGCCAACCGCAGATGCTGCCCAAGCTCAGCCAGGGCGTGACCACGGTGATCGTCGGCAACTGTGGGATCAGTGCTTCACCGGTGAGTTTGCGCGGTGATCCGCCGGATCCGATGAACCTGCTCGGCACGGCCGCTGCATTCGTTTATCCGACCTTCCGCGACTATCGGGCGGCGGTCGAAGCGGCGAACACCACGCTGAACGTCGCCGCTTTGGTGGGTCATACCGCGTTGCGCAGCAACCACCTCGACGATCTGTTGCGCACCGCCACAACCGAAGAAATCGCCGCGATGCGCGAGCAGCTGCACGAGAGCCTTGAGGCTGGCGCCTTGGGCCTGTCCACCGGCCTTGCCTATGCCAGCGCTTTCTCGGCATCGACCGATGAAGTGATGCAACTGACCGAAGAGTTGACCGCGTTCGGCGCGGTCTACACCACCCATTTGCGCAGTGAATTCGAACCGGTGCTGGAGGCCATGGACGAGGCGTTCCGGATCGGTCGCCATGCGCAGAGCCCGGTGATCATTTCCCACCTCAAATGCGCCGGAGCCGGTAACTGGGGGCGCAGTCCGCAACTGCTGGCGTCCCTGGAAGAGGCAGCGAAATCGCACCCCGTGGGCTGCGATTGCTATCCCTATGCCGCGAGCTCATCGACCCTGGACCTCAAGCAGGTGACCGATGCCCACCGCATCACCATCACCTGGTCGACGCCGCACCCGGAGATGGGCGGCCGCGACCTGATGGACATCGCCGCCGAATGGAACCTGTCATTGCTCGATGCCGCCCGCCAACTGCAACCGGCCGGTGCGGTGTACTACGGCATGGATGAGGCGGATGTGCGCCGGATCCTCGCGCATCCGCTGTCGATGGTCGGCTCCGACGGCTTGCCGGAAGACCCGTTCCCACACCCACGCCTGTGGGGCGCATTCCCCAGGGTGCTCGGACATTTCAGCCGTGACGTAGGACTGTTCCCGCTGCACACCGCCGTGCACAAGATGACCGGGCTGTCGGCGGCGCGTTTCGGTTTGAAGGAACGCGGTGAAATCCGCG
Organism: Pseudomonas sp. Pseusp49; assembly: GCF_059491875.1. Taxonomy (NCBI): domain Bacteria; kingdom Pseudomonadati; phylum Pseudomonadota; class Gammaproteobacteria; order Pseudomonadales; family Pseudomonadaceae; genus Pseudomonas; species Pseudomonas sp. Pseusp49. Next base: position 668,865 of record NZ_CP168514.1, read on the forward strand.
AAGGCCATTGGGCCGACCTGGTGTTGTTCGATCCGGCGACCATCCGGGATGTTGCCGACTTCAACGATCCGCAGCGGGCGGCACAAGGTATCGAGGGCGTATGGGTCAATGGCGTGTTGAGTTACCGCGATGGCCAGGCCAACGGGCGCAGGGAAGGGCGGTTTTTGGCGCGGCAAGGGGATTTGCGTGACGGGTTTCATTGATTGAGTCGGGACGAAAAGATCGCTCCCTGTAGGAGCTGCCGAAGGCTGCGATCTTTTGACCTGCATCACATAGTGGCAATGTGCAATTAAAGAATCCCCCCACCCAGCCGAATTGCTGACATCAAGCCCGGCCATCATTGCGGTTCGGCGGTTACGTATTTTGTAGGAACGAGCTTGCTCGCGATGGACAAAAGAGCGCCGCGTTTATCCAGTAGAGACGCGTCATCGTTAACGACCATCGCGAGCAAGCTCGCTCCTACAGGTCTTTCATTGTCTGGGAGCAATCCGATGAGCTTCGGCAAAACCACTCCGGTCCTGCGTATTTTCGACGAAGCCAAGGCAGTGGAGTTCTACGTCGACTTCCTCGGTTTCAAGATCGACTGGCAACATCGACTTGAAGCGGATTTCCCGCTGTACCTGCAAATCTCCCGTGGCGATTGTGTGCTGCACTTGTCCGAACACCATGGCGACAGCACGCCGGGTTCTGCGCTGCGGATCGAGACGGATGAGCTGGAGCAGTTTCAACAGCAACTGTTGGCCAGGGAATACAGGTTTTCCCATCCACAGATTCAGGCCATGCCCTGGGGCAGCCAGGACATGACCATCGCCGACCCGTTCGGCAATCGGCTGGTGTTCACCAACGCGATCAGTCTCTGAGCCTATAACCCCTGAGCCTTCAGCCTTCGTTCGGCACCCGGTGGGTTTGGCGAAACTCGCCGGGCGGCATCCCGCGCCGGCTTTTGAAGGTGCGGTGAAACGAGCGGGGTTCGGTGAAGCCCAGGTATTGGGCGATGTCCTGGATCGGCAAGGCGCTGTTGAGCAGGTAATGCTCGGCCAGTTCCTGGCGCAGGTCATCGAGGATCTGCTGGTACGACGTACCGGCTTGATGCAGCTGGCGTTGCAGCGTGCGCACGGACACGGCGAGATGCTCGGCCACCTGCTCCTTGCGTGGCAGGCCCTCCTTGAGCAGCTGGCGCAGGATGCTTTTGACCCGCTGTTCCAGCGACGCGTCCTCCAGTGTGGCCATCAACCCCTGGGCATGTTCTTCCAGGGTGCGCAGCAATTGCGCATCGGCCTGGCGCAATGGCAACTGCAAATACGGCAACGGCACAATCAGCGCCGAATAAGGCTGGTCGAACAGTACCGGGCAGTCGAAGAACTGCTCGTACTCTGCCAACGTCGTGTCGGCCGGGCAGGCATGTTCCAGCCAGACGGCGGCCGGCGACAGTTGCGTGTCGGCGATCCAGCGCGCGTATTGCAGCCAGGAGCCGAGCACGTTTTCCACCAGGTGCCGGCGAATTCGCGGGCGTTGATGGCGGCAGGTCCAGATCAGGTGCACGTCGCTGCCTTGCACCTCGGCGCGGCTGATACCCATGTCTCCCACCAGTTTCTCGAACGGCATGATTCGGCTCATCGCATCGCCCAGTGTCGCGCAGTTCATGGTGATGTAACCCAGCACGCTCCAGGAGTTGGGCAACACAAAGCGCGCGGCGTTGAGACCGAACAACGGATCGCCCGAGTGTTCGCAGAAATAATCGAGCAGCCGTTCATGGGCTTCACCGGGCAACCGCAGGCTGTTGTCGCTCAACTGCTGTGCCTGCAACCCGGCAGCCGCCAACGCAGGCTCGATGGCCATGCCCAGTTGCTCGGCATGACGCAAGTATTTGAGCAGCGGCGGAACGGAAGTGAAGCCCAGGGATTGCATGATCGTATTCCTTTGATCAAGGCCCGCGTGCGCGGATGAATGCCCTGAAAGGTAATTTGAAACCACGGCTAAAGTAAATGGCTGACGCCTGCGCGACGTTTGACTCAATTGGCTACTCGAACTGGCCCGATGCGACCGTGACACTTTCCGGCGGCTGACTAGTATGGGGGCCTGAAATATCACTGATAAGAACCGCAAAAGGACACACGCATGCGACGCTGGAACGGCTGGGGAGATGCAACCACGGTGGTCGAGCTGCCGGCCCAGGGCGCGAGCTTTCTCGCCCGGCGGGTAGGTGACGGTCGAGCGCTGCCCGACGCGACGCTTGAGACGGCATTGGCCCGCGTGCCCCCGTCGCGGTTGCAGCAACACTTCCTGTACAGCGTGGATGCCCATGATCGTTTGCTGCATGCTCGCGGCCAGAGCCTGCCGGACTGGCTGGCGTTGCGTGAGGGCGAGCTGGGCAATTATCCCGACGCCGTGGCCTATCCCACGAGCGCTGAACAGATCCGCCGTTTACTGCTGCTCGCCCATGAACAGGACCTGTGCCTGATTCCCTATGGCGGCGGCACTTCGGTGGCCGGTCACATCAACCCGCCGAGTTCCGCGCGGCCGGTGGTGACGGTTTCCCTGGCCCGCATGAGTCGCCTGTTGGACCTCGACGAAGAGAGCCTGCTGGCCACCTTCGGCCCCGGCACCAGTGGACCGCAGGTGGAAAGTCAGTTGCGCGCCCGTGGTTACACCCTGGGGCACTTCCCGCAGTCATGGGAGCTGTCGACCCTGGGCGGTTGGGTCGCCAGCCGCTCCAGTGGCCAGCAGTCATTGCGTTATGGGCGGATCGAGCAACTGTTTGCCGGCGGAACCCTGGAAACCTTTGCCGGACCTTTGGACATTCCCTCCTTTCCGGCGTCGGCGGCCGGCCCCGATCTGCGCGAAGTGGTGTTGGGCTGTGAGGGCCGTTTCGGGATCATTTCCGAGGTGAAGGTACGGGTCAGCGCACTGCCCGCCGATGAACGTTTCTATGGAGTGTTCCTGCCCGATTGGCCCAAGGCGCTGCAAGCCATCCGCCAGCTGGCCCAGGCGCGCGTGCCTCTGTCGATGCTGCGCCTGTCCAACGCGGTGGAAACCGAAACCCAGCTGGCGCTGGCCGGTCACCCGCAGCAGATCGCCTGGCTGGAAAAGTACCTGGCCCTGCGCGGCGCCGGTGAGGGCAAATGCCTGCTGACGTTCGGCGTGACCGGCAACCGTCGGCAAAATGCGCTGTCCCTGCGTCAGGCCCGGCAGCACCTCAAGGCGTTCGGCGGGGTATTTACCGGCACCTTGCTCGGCAAGAAGTGGGCGCAGAACCGCTTCCGTTTTCCCTACCTGCGCGAGAACCTGTGGAACGCCGGTTACGTGGTTGACACCCTGGAAACGGCCACCGACTGGAGCAACGTCGATAACCTGCTCACGCTGATCGAAAACAGCCTGCGTGATGCCTTGGCGGCGGAGGGTGAACGGGTCCACGTGTTCACCCACCTGTCTCACGTCTACGGCGAAGGATCGAGCATCTACACCACCTATGTGTTTCGCCCGGCGGCGGATTACCCCGCCACCCTGGCGCGCTGGCAGGCACTCAAGCAGGCGGCCAGCCAGACCATCGTCGACAACCACGGCACCATCAGTCACCAGCATGGCGTGGGCAAGGACCACGCACCGTACCTGCTGCGCGAGAAGGGCGCGCTGGCGATGGACACCCTGCAGGCATTGAGTCGGCACTTCGATCCGGCCGGGCGACTGAACCCTGGCACGCTGTTGCAGGAGTGACGGCCATGAGCCTGGACTGGAACGCGACGTGGCGTCAGCAGGTGCTGCCGACGCTGGCGGCTGAAACCTGGGACCTGATCGTCATTGGCGGCGGCATCAGCGGCGCCGGCATCCTGCGCGAAGCCGCGCGCCGAGGGTGGCGTTGCCTGCTGCTGGAGCAGCGCGATTTCGCCTGGGGCACCTCCAGCCGCTCTTCGAAAATGGTCCATGGCGGCTTGCGTTACATCGCCAAGGGCCAGTGGCGCCTGACCCGCGATTCGGTGCGTGAACGCCAGAGGCTGCTGGACGAAGCGCCGGGGCTGGTCGAGCCGATGAGTTTCATGATGCCGCATTACCGTGGCGGTTTTCCCGGACCGCGGGTGCTGGGTGGTTTGCTGTCCATCTATGACGCGTTGGCCGGGCGGCGCAGCCATCGCTTTCATGACGCGCAGCAACTGCGGTATCTGGCCCCTGGGGTGAAGGAAGATGACCTGCTGGGCGGCACCTGTTTTGTCGATGCGCTGACCGATGATGCCCGCCTGGTGATGCGCGTTCTGGGCGAGGCCCGGGCCGACGGCGCCGTGGTGCTCAACGGCGTGCGCGTGCAGCAATTGCTGCGTGAGGAGGGACGCGTTTGCGGGGTTCAGGTCGAAGACTGCGAGGGGGGCGGATCACTGACAGTGCGTTGTGGGGTGTTGGCCGTGGCCACCGGCGCGTGGGCCGAGCGTTTGCGCCTGCCCGACGCGCCTCGCCAGTTGCGCCCGTTGCGTGGCAGTCATCTGCTGTTGCCGGGCTGGCGCCTGCCCGTGGCGCAAGCCTTCACCTTCCTGCATGAGCGTGACCGTCGACCGGTGTTCGTTTTCCCCTGGGAGGGTGCCACGGTGGTCGGCACCACGGACCTCGATCATCGCGAGGATCTGGATCAAAGCGCGAGTATCAGCGCTGAGGAGCTCGACTATCTGCTGGCGGCGTGCGCTCAACAATTTCCCGGTGCCGAAGTGGTCGCAGCCGATGTGCTGTCGACCTGGTCGGGCGTGCGCCCGGTGGTGGGCAGCCTGGCGGGTGAACTCAAGCCGTCGAGTGAAACCCGTGAGCATGTGCTGTGGCAGGAACCGGGTTGCGTGACCCTGGCCGGCGGCAAGCTGACCACCTTTCGCCCGCAGGCGATCGAAGTGCTCAGGGCCTGCGCGAGCATGCTCGAGCAGCCCTTCAACGATGATGCCGCGCCGGTTTTCGCCGTCGTGCCGCCGCTGGCGATACCGGGGCTCAGCGCCAGCCAGTGGCGGCGCCTGGCCGGGCGGCATGGTCGTGACCTGCCGAGGCTGGCGCGACTGATCGCCCGATTGGGCCATGAAACGGTAGGCAGCACGGACACCTTGTGGGCGGAACTGGCCGTTGCCTGCGAGGCGGAAATGGTTCTGCATCTCGATGACCTGCTACTGCGTCGCACCCGCCTGGGCCTGCTGCTGCCGCGTGGCGGTGAGGATTGTTTCGCGGCCATTCGCCAACTCTGCCAGCCACGACTGGGCTGGGACGATGAGCGTTGGCAGCAGGAGATACAGCGTTATCGGGCGTTGTGGCAACGCCATCACGGATTGCCGGATGCCACGCATTGATGCCCATTGAAGAGAGCTCCATGGATAACCACCCGAACAAGCGTTACCTGTTGGCCATCGACAATGGCACCCAGAGCGTGCGCGCGCTGCTCTTCGACCTGCAGGGCAATCTGCTGGGCAAAGGCAAGGTCGAGTTGCAGGCCTATTACTCGGCACAACCGGGGTGGGCCGAGCAGGACCCGGAATATTACTGGGAAAAATTGGGTGAAGCCTGCCAGCAGGTGTGGCAGCAAACCGGGATCGATCGCTCGCAGATTGCCGGTGTGTCCCTGACCACCCAGCGCGGCACGGTGATCAACGTCGATGCCCAGGGCAAGCCGTTGCGCCCGGCCATTTTGTGGCTCGATCAGCGTCAGAGCGAAGTCGAAGGCGGTATCAAGGGACCGTGGGGGTGGTTGTTCAAACTGGTCGGCGCGCAAGCCACGGTGGACTACTTCCGCGCCCAGGCCGAGGCCAACTGGATCGCCCGCCACCAGCCTGAGGTGTGGGCAGCGACCGACAAGTTCCTGCTGCTCTCTGGGTTTCTCACCCATCGTCTTTGTGGGCGCTTTGTCGATTCCGTGGGCTGTTGCGTCGGTTACTTGCCCTTCGACTTCAAACGCCTGAAATGGGCCGCACCCACCGACTGGAAATGGCAGGCGCTGGCGGTGCGTCCCGAGCAACTGCCGAGCCTGCACAAGCCCGGTGAAACCCTCGGCTACATCAGCGCCGAGGCCAGTCGCCACACCGGCATCCCCGAGGGGCTGCCGCTGATTGCCGCGGGGGCCGACAAGGCCTGCGAAGTCGTGGGTTCCGGCGTCGTCGACGCCAGCACCGTGTGCCTGTCCTACGGCACCACGGCGACGATCACCAGCACCCGCTCGCGCTACCTGGAAATCGTCCCGTTGATTCCGCCTTACCCCTCGGCGGTGCCGGATCAATTCAACTGCGAGGTGATGATCTATCGCGGCTACTGGATGGTCAGCTGGTTCAAGAACGAGTTCGGCCTGCGGGAAATGCAGCAGGCCAAAGCCCAGGGCGTGGAGCCCGAGCAACTCTTCGATGCGCTGGTCGAGGCTGTGCCGCCGGGCTCCATGGGGTTGATGCTGCAACCCTACTGGTCGCCCGGCATCCGCGAGCCGGGTGTGGAAGCCAAGGGCGCGATGATCGGCTTCGGCGACGTGCATACCCGCGCGCACATTTACCGGGCCATCCTCGAAGGCCTGGCGTATGCCTTGCGCCAGGGCATGGAGAAGATCGAGAAACGTTCGGGGGTCTCCATCACGCGCTTGCGCGTCGCCGGTGGAGGCTCCCAGAGTGATGCCGCGATGCAACTCACGGCGAACATTTTCGGCCTGCCGGCCGAGCGTCCGCATGTCTACGAAGCCTCCGGCCTGGGCGCGGCCATTTGCTGCGCGGTGGGGCTGGGACTGCACGCGGACTTCCCCACGGCGATGGCTGCCATGACGCGGGTCGGTGCAGTTTTCATGCCGCAACCCGAGGCGCAGCAGGTCTATGAGCGACTGTACAAAGAGGTCTACCTGCGCATGTATCGACAGCTCAAGCCGTTGTACCAGAGCATCCGCAAAATCACCGGTTACCCCGCCTGAAAGAACACCCCCCTGTAGGAGCTGCCGAAGGCTGCGATCTTTTGATCTTTTAAAAGCAAGATCAAAAGATCGCAGCCTTCGGCAGCTCCTACAGGGGAACCTATAGACCGCGTGCACGTGGCGCTATCGGAGAACTTTTCTGGTGAGATTGGACAGTGTCAGGGGCAGGGTCGGTTGTTAGGCTCAACCCTCACTGCACATCCAATAAGAACCAGGCAATGAAGCTGACATTCCTCCTGTTGCTGCTTTGTGGAACGGCGCCGATGGCGTGGGGCTGGTCCAACCATACGGTGGGCAGCTACCTGGCGTTGCAGGACCTGCCGGCCTTGCGCGACGCACCGCAGGTCGAGGTCGAGCCTTTGGAGCAGTTTCTCTCGCAACAATACGAGGCCGTGAGCGCGTTGCTCGACGAGCAGGAGCGCTTCGCCCACGAGCACTTCGCCCAGTACCCGCCGCGCCCCGACAACCTGGGATTGCCAGCCGTGCCTGGGGACAATCTGCGCCACGACTTCCTCACCGCACTGCGCATCAATCCCGGGATTCATTTGGCGATGGTCATTCAGCCGATGCCGGGCAAGGATCAACCCGAGCGTGAACACCTCAAGGCCGAGCAGGTCATGGTCGAGCAAACCCTCTCGCCGTGGAATCGCCAGCGCTTCATCGTTGTAGCGGACCACGAACAAGTCGCGCCCCTGGCCGTATTGGCCAGCGCCGCCGATGAGCCTGACTACGGCCACGACATCAACCTGTTCAGCGACAACCCCGGCGATGTCGGCGCGCTGTACGGCTTCGGCCCGCAGCCGTTCGGTGATGCGCGGTTTCAGTACAGCTCCCAGGCTCCGTTCCACATGGGGTTCTTCCATGAGAGCCCGGTGGTGTACGCCGCTGCCGGATTTCTCGAGCGCAGTTGGCCCGACTGGCGCGCCTATCAATACATGGGATTGGCGCGACTGGCCTTTGCCACCGGCCATCCATATTGGGGTTATCGCTTTCTCGGCTGGGGCCTGCACCACATTCAGGACCTGACCCAGCCTTATCACGCCAAGCCACTGCCCGGTGTCGACCTCGCCAGTCTGCTTCTGCTGGAAGGCAAGGCACTGGCCGGTTTCGCGGCCGACAAGCAGGCGTCCATCGAACGTGTTGCGACCCGGCACATGGAAGTGGAGAAGTATCAGTCGAGCTGGTTGCGTCGTTTGCTGCGCACGGGCCAGCCCCATCCGATGCTCGACGCCTATGCCGATTCCGCCCAGGACGCCCGTTACCCGCCGTACTCGGTGGACTACCTGCGCGAAGTGGTGAGTGCCGAGTCCGTCGACGAGTCCGCAGCGTTCGATGAAGCCATCGGCCAATGGTTGGACACAGCACCGATCACCGGCGATTTCAGCCGCGGTAATCAGCTGCAGCGCGAAGACTTCGACCATCCGGCACTTAACCGACAGCTGTTCAAACTGCTGGGACATTTCGGCGCGCACAGCCGGATTTATGCCGGTGCGGGATTGTCGCCCCAGCCATCGCAGTAACGCACACAACAACAATAAATCCAGGGAAAGAGGAACAGATCATGAGCACTCGATTTCGCCTGTCTGGCGCGGCGCTTCCCGGCGTGGGCCTGGCAGGGCTGCTGCAACTGTGCGCGGTCGACGGCGTGCAGGCCGAGGAGTTCAGCGTGCTGGACAACCAGGTCACCGGTTCATTCGACAGTACCTTGTCTTATGGCCGCTTGTGGCGGGTCCAGGGCCGGGACAAGAACAACGACGACGTCAACACCAACGACGGCAATCGCAACTTCGACACCGGGCTGGTTTCCGAGGTGTACAAGATCACCTCGGAGCTCGAAGCCAACTATCAGAACTACGGGATGTTCGTGCGCGGTACCGCGTTCTACGACACCCAACTGATGGACAAGCGCAACGATTACTACGACAACAACAACCCGTCGCAACCCAGTCAGAGTTACCCGCAGGACGACCATTTCACCAGCCAGACCCGCGATATCGCCGGCAGCCGGGTGGAGTTGCTCGACGCCTACCTCTATGGCAATTGGGACGTGGCGCAGATGCCGGTCACCGCACGTATCGGGCGCCAGGTGTTCAACTGGGGCGAGGGGATTTTCTACCGTGGCGGGATCAACACCACCAACCCGGTGGATGCGGCCAAGTACCGATTGCCCGGGGCCGAAGTCAAGGAAGTGCTGGTCCCGGTGGAAGCGCTCAGCTTCAACATCGGCCTGACCGATAGCCTGACCATGGAAAGCTTTTACCAGACCAACTGGAAGGAAACCCGCATCGACCCGGTCGGCACGTTCTACTCGCAGACTGACCTGTTCGCCGACGGCGGCAACACCGCCTACAACAACTTCAGCGGTACCGCCCTGGACACCCCGGTGCCAGGCTTCGGCAACGTGATCGATCTGTACAGCGCACTGGGCAACAACCCGCTGCTCAACCAGGCCCTGAGCACCACCGGCCTGTACGCCAACGGGGTCACCCCGACCTTTGGCAACACCGTCAAGGTGGCCACGGTCGGCAAGGATTTCAACGCGCGCAACGACGGCCAGTTCGGCTTCGCTTTTCGCTACATCGCAGAAGCGCTCAACAGCACCGAGTTCGGGTTGTACATGGTCAACTACCACGCCAAGGAACCGACCATATCCGCCGATCTGGGCGGGTACCAGGGCATCGACATGAATGCCCTGACCAACCTGTTGACCGGTGTCGCCGGCAGTCAGGCGGGGCAGTTGGCCAACGGCCTGGCGACCGTGGATGTGCTGGGCAATATTCAGGCGCATCGGCGCTACGCCGAAGACATCCGCATGTACGGCTTCAGTTTCAACACCACCCTGGGCCAGGCGTCGGTGTTCGGTGAAGTGGCGTATCGGCCGAACCTGCCCATCGGGGTCGCCGCCACCAACGATCTGATCGGCGACCTGGCCAACGGTGCCGCCGCAGCGGCGGGCGGCCAGACCATCAACATCGGCGGGCAGCAGGTCACGCTCGACAGCCAGATCAATAACGCTGAGCGGGTGGAGGCGTTCAACACGTCCCTGGGCACCATCTACAACTTTGGCCCGAGCCTGTCGTTCGACTCGATGTTCGGCGTATTCGAGCTGGCGTCCGAGCACCTGCGCGGCAGCAACCTGCAATACACCGCTTATGACGGCAGTAACCGTTACTACGCGGGCACCGGCAACTTTTCCTATGTGTCCGGTGGCGAGCGCGACGACCAGGTCAACCGCAACTCCTACAGCTACACCGCGATGCTCAACGGCACCTGGAACGACGTGTATGCCGGGGTCAACGTCTCGCCTTATGTCGTCTACAAGGATGACTTCGAGGGCAACAGCTATCAGGCGGGCAACGTCATCGAGGGCCGCAAGGCCTACACCCTGGGGATCAAGGCCAACTACCAGAACAGGCTGGAGGCCGAGCTGCAATACACCGAGTTCTATGGCGGCGGGCAGGACAACGGCCTGCGTGACCGCGACAACATCGGCTTCAACCTCAAGTATTTCCTTTGATTGTTGCGCACACCCCCCTTGTGGGAGCGGGCTTGCTCGCGAAAGCGGTGTATCAGGTGACACCTGTGCTGGATGTGCCGCCCTCTTCGCGAGCAAGCCCGCTCCCACATTGGATCTTTTGTGTATTTCGGAGAACGTCCATGTTTGACTTACCACGACTGACCAAGACCACCCTGGCGCTGTTCCTGAGCCTGGCCGCCGGCAGCGCGCTGGCCGCGGTCACGCCCCAACTGGCCGAACAACTGAAAACCACCCTGACCCCAATGGGCGCCGAGCGTGCCGGCAACGCCGCCGGGACCATTCCGGCCTGGACCGGCGGCATCACCCAGGCGCCCGCGGGCTACAAGCCTGGCCAGCATCACCCGGACCCGTATGCGGCGGACAAGCCGCTGTTCACCATTACCAAGGCCAACCTTGAACAGTACAAGGCCCACCTCAGCCCGGGTCAGATCGCCCTGTTCAACAGCTACCCCGACACCTTCCAGATGCCGGTCTATCCTTCACGCCGCTCTGGCTCGGCGCCGCAGTGGCTGTATGACAACACTTTGAAGAATGCCACCGCGACCAAGCTGCTCGACGGCGGCAGCGGTTTTGCCGATGCCTATGGCGGTGTGCCGTTCCCGGTGCCCAAGGACGGGGTCGAGGTGCTGTGGAACCACATCACCCGCTATCGCGGCATCTATGTGGTCCGTCGTGCCTCCGAAGCGCCGGTGCAACGCAACGGCAGCTTCGCGCTTGTGACCTCGCAGCAGGAGGGGCTCTTCAACTATTACCGCCCGGGCGGGCAATTCGCCGACCTGAAAAACATCCTGTTCTACTACCTGGCGTTCGTGAAGAGCCCGGCCCGCCTGGCGGGTGGTGCGGCCTTGGTTCACGAGACACTGGACCAGCTCAAGGACCCGCGTCAGGCCTGGGTCTACGATGCGGGCCAACGCCGTGTGCGGCGGGCGCCGAACCTCGCCTATGACACCCCGATCGCCTCGTCCGACGGCCTGCGCACGGCGGACGATACCGACCTGTTCAACGGCTCGCCGGACCGCTACGACTGGAAGCTCAAGGGCAAGCAAGAGGTCTACATTCCCTACAACAACTACAAAGTCGGCAGCCCCGAGGTGAAGTACGCGCAGCTGCTCACACCGGGCCACCTCAACCCGCAATACACCCGTTATGAGCTGCACCGGGTCTGGGTGGTCGAAGGCACGCTCAAGCCGGGTGCGCGGCATATCTATTCCAAGCGTGTGCTGTTTCTCGACGAGGACAGTTGGGGTGCCGCATTGGTCGATCAATACGACGGGCGAGGGGAGCTGTGGCGGGTGTCGATGGCCTACCTGAAAAACTTCTACGACCTGCCCACCACCTGGAGCGCGCTGGACGTATTCCATGACCTGCAGGCGCGTCGTTACTACGTGCAGAACCTGGATAACGAAGAGCAGGGCACCGTGGACTTCACCCAACCGGTGCCGGAAGACGCGTACTTCATGCCGTCGGCATTGCGCCAGCGTGGGACGCGGTGAGTGTCGCAAACCACGCAAAAATGGCGAGAGCAGTGCCCTCGCCAACGCGCGGATCACTCAGTCGGCACAACCTAATCCAGCATTCGATTGACGAGCAGTCATGGTAGCCTCGTCGCTTCAACTGCCGTTACATCGGAGGGCATTGTGGTGAGTTTGACCATCAACAATATTGACCGTCAGCTCTATGAAGCACTGCGAGTAGCGGCAGACATCAACGGTCTTTCCATTGAAGATCAAGCGTGTCTGATTTTGAGCAAAGCGCTGGAGCAGAGCAAATGTACTGACGGCTTGGGGACTCGAATCCACAAACGGTTCAGCATTAATGGTGGAGTCGAATTGGATCTGCCTTCGCGCTGAAGTAGGGCAGCCAGATTCTAGGTTCGACACTTGTCCTTCAGATCGCATTCGGGGGCAAGTCTGACAGCTGCTCCCACAGGTAAGTTGTCGAACACAGATTCTGTGAACGACCCAACACCCTGTGGGAGCGTGGCTTGCCCGCGAAGGGATATTTCATTCACCGCAAGGCGAAGGTCAAACGCGGAAGTGGCTCACCATCTGCTGCAATTGACCACCCAACCGCGCCAGTTCAACGCTGGACTTGGCGGTCTCATCGCTCGCCGCCGCCGTCTGCTCCGACACATCGCGCACGTTGATGATGCTGCGGCTGATCTCCTCGGCCACGGCGCTTTGCTGTTCGGCCGCCGCGGCGATTTGCTGGTTCATCGACTGAATGTTGGACACCGTGCGGGTGATGCTCTCCAGTGACTCGCCGGCCTTGCGGGTCAGGGCCACGCTGCTGTCGGTGAGGACGCGGCTGTTGTTCATCACGGCGGACACTTGTTGCGTGCCGTTCTGCAGGCCGGCCACCAGGCCTTCGATTTCCTCGGTGGATTTCTGCGTGCGCTGGGCCAGGCCGCGAACCTCGTCGGCCACCACGGCAAAACCACGACCGGCTTCACCGGCGCGGGCCGCTTCGATGGCGGCGTTGAGCGCCAGCAGGTTGGTCTGCTCGGCCACGGCCTTGATCACGTCCATGACGCTGCCGATCTTGTCGCTTTCCTGTTGCAGCACGCTCATGGCCTCGGTGGAACGCACCACTTCGCTGGCCAGGCGCTCGATCTGGGCGATGGCTTCGTTGACCACTTTGTCGCCTTCACGGGCTTCGCCGTCCGCCGCCGCAGCGGCTTGCGAAGCTTCTTCGGCGTTGCGCGCGACTTCCTGCACGGTGGCGGTCATCTCGTGCATGGCGGTCGCGACCTGATCGGTCTCGACTTTCTGGCTGTTGACCCCGGCGCTGGTCTGTTCGGTCACGGCCGACAGTTCCTCGGCGGCGCTGGCGATCTGGGTCACGCCGTCGCGGATGCCGCTGATCAAGTCGCGCAGGGTCACGCCCATGCGTGCGATGCCTTGTTGCAACACGCCGAGTTCGTCACGACGGGTGACCAGCACGTTCTGGGACAGGTCACCGCTGGCGATGCGGTCGACCACCGCCAGGGTTTCGCGCAATGGACGGGTGATCTGGCGCGTGATGACCACGGCGGCAATGATGCCCACCAACAATGCCAGCAATGTGCTGATCAGTTGCAGCGTGCGTGCCTGGGCGCTTTCGGCGTCCCGGCGGTCGAGCTGGATCTGATACAGCTGATCACTCTGGGACACGATGGCGGCGCCCTGGTCGGTCATTTCCTTGCGCGCCTGCACCGCGTCGTTACTGGCGGCCTTGTAGGCCTGCAAGGCACTGCGATAGTTGCCCAGCGCGGTTTCCAGCTGACGCAGGGCGTCTTGCTGGGTGTCGGCGAAATGCGCATTCAGCGGTTTCAGGCTGGCGATGGCGGTGTCCAGTTGGCCGACCGCTTTTTGCTCGGTTTCGGTATTGGTGGTGGCGGTGTAACCACGTACTTCGTAACGCGCCAACAGGAACGCTTCCTTGGCCGCTGTAATGGCCTGGAACTGTTCGAAGCGCTGGTCGCTCAGGGGCATTTGCTGCACGCGGGTGTTGATGTCATTGATCAGCGAGTTGGCGGTTTCGGCGTTGACGCTCATGGCGTCGCGGGCGCTGTTGCCGGCGCGATAAGCGTTGCGCATCTTGCCCAGGGATGTCCTGTAGGCCTCAATCACGGTGCCCTGTTCCCGGAGCAGCTTGAGGTTTTCCGGGCTCTTGAACTTCGCCAGCAGGGCCTGTTGTTGGGCCGAGAAGGCGTCGAGGGTGGTCTGCACGCCCTGCGCGGCGGTTTCGTCGCCGTTGGTCAGCATGTATTGCAGGCGGACCACACGCAGCTTGGTCAGGCCGGCGTTGAGCTGGGTGATGTCGCTCATCCAGTTGCTGCGGTCGATCAACCCGCCCAGGCTGGTCCAGCCAGTCAGGGCGAGGACGCAGGTCAGTGCCAGCACGAGGCCAAATCCAAGGCCCAGTTTCAGGTTTACGCTGATGTTGCCGAACCAGCTATTCATCAAATTCCTCCAGGAACGTAGTGCTTCTTTGTTGTCGGTTGGCTGGAAGATTGTTTTTTTTGGGGGCCGCCAAGCTGTGTAAGCAGGATGTATCGGCAGCAATGGCGGGAGCTGAAAGGATTTTTCCAAACGGATTCTGTAACAAGATTTTTACAGTGCTTTTAAGCTTTTTTTCACATGTGTTTCACCTGCCACCGACGCACGCTTCTTTAACCTTCCGGGATCTAATGAGGTGGTGCGTGCCGGCGAGGCGGCTTGATGTGGAATTGAGACTGAGTCTTTTCGGGATAAAACGCTCGATCGATCTGAAGCGCTTCGCCCGCTATCGCAACGCTGCGGTGGTGTTGGCCTCGGCGCTGCTGGTGATTCCGTTGACCTTTTTTTTGCTGCGTCCCGCCACTGCACCGGACCTGGCTCACGGCAATGTGGCCGGTGCGCAGGCTTTGATGACTGGATGGGCCAAGGGCGACGTGATCGTGCTGGTGCGCCACGTCGAGCGTTGCGATCACTCCACGGCGCCTTGCCTGGTTGGCAATGACGGCATTACCGAGCGCTCTCGCAGCATTGCCGAGAGCCTCGGGGCGCAGTTCAAACACCTTGGCCTGGGCAAGGCCGACATCTATCACAGCCCGATCCTGCGTACGGCTCAGACGGCCAACTTCATGTTCAACAAGGTTGGCACGGGAGAGGACTGGCTGATCAGTTGCAAGGGCACCATGCTGCGTGACGCGCTTGCGCATAAAGTGGCCGGGCGTAACCTGGTTCTGGTGACCCACAGCGAGTGCATGGAGCAACTGGAAAAAGAGCTCAATTTACCGCCTTCGACCCTGGGTTATGGCGCTTCACTGTTTATTTCCGCCGAAACCCCGCAGACTCCGCGCATGCTTGGCTTCATCGAAGCTTCCGACTGGAGCTCGGTGAGCACTCATTGAGTTTTTCCATCCTCTTTCTGAATCAGGATTCACAATGCTGACCCCCTCTCGCTACCGCTTTTACTGGGTGAATTTCGGTATTCCGCTGGCCTGCGCGGTCGTGGTGTTCCTGATGTTCGACATGACCAGCATCGACATCGCCTTCAACAACTATTTTTTTGACCCGGTGACGCAGACGTACCCGCTGGACCAGGTCCACCTGTTCGAAAAAATCACGCATAAATGGGCGCGTATCATCCCGAACTGGACCGGCGAAATTGCGATTATCGGTGCCTTGCTGTCGTTTCTCTGGCCGCGCCTGAAGGCTGAAAAGCATTCGAAAATCATCGCCTTCCTGGAAAAAATCAAAGTCGCACCGGTGCTGCGCTTTGCCACCCGCCACCGTCGCGATTTTCTCTACGTGGTGTTCGCGTTCTCCATCAGCACCGGTGTGATTCACTACCTCAAGGGCCACACCAGCGTGTATTGCCCGATCGAGACCACCCTGTACGGCGGCAAAATGGAGCACGTCGAGTGGTACGAGAATTTCGACCTGCTGAAAGTCGCCGGTGAAGGGCGCTGCTGGCCGGGCGGACATGCCTCGGGCGGTTTCACCATGCTGGCGTTGTACTTCGTGGCTCGCCGTTATCGCTGGCGCTATTCCAAGGCGATCATGTACGGCTCGCTGACCCTCGGTTTCATCTACGGCACAACGCGGGTGCTGCAAGGCTGGCACTACATGTCCCACACCTTTTGGGCCGGGATCTTCGTGTGGCTGGCGTGTTTGCTGACGGCGCTGGCGTTCTACGGGCGAGCGAGGCTGGAACAGCCGGTGCTCTCCAAAGCGCAACAACCGGTGCCGGTGGCTCAGACTCAGCCAGTGAATTGAGTGGGCGTAACAACTGCACCGCGGCGCACAGGCGCCTCGGCTTGGGGGAATCCCAAGGGAAAACAGATAACGAAATATCTGTAGGAGCTGCCGAAGGCTGCGATCTTTTGATCTTGATCTTCAGCAATCTCCAGATCGCAAAATCAAAAGATCGCAGCCTTCGGCAGCTCCTACAGGGGAACGTGCACCACCAAACAATGAGGTCGAGCGTTAGTTCGCCTCGCGGTGCTGTAAAAGCGCAACCATAGGCGGCCGTTACCGCAGAAATGGATAGGTATGCTCCCCGGAACAACCAAAAAAAAAGCCCGCGGGAGGGCGGGCAAACCGTAGTTTCTTGAATGAGCGAGCGAAATGTACAGGCTGGCGCGAGAGGGTGGGGTGAAGAAAAATTCATCTCGATAAAAGCCCCGCACCAGAGCCTGCGACACCGCTACGGCAAATGGTCCGCAGCAAAGTCGGCTTCCGACCGTGCACGTAAACGGCCCTTGCGGCAGGCTTGCTGGAAGCGCTCGAAATCGCGCTCGTTCTGCTCGGTATAGCCCTTGGCGTATTTGTAAAGCGCATCGGCCAATGCCTCGCTCTTGCCGATGTAGCCGCTGATCACCGCCGCGTGCCCGGAAGCCTTGGCATGGGCGCGAGCCAGGGCCCGGCCGCAAAGCCGGCCATAGGCCGCGAAGGCATCGCCATCGAAGGTTTCGAGTTCGGCGGAAATTTTCATGTCGCGCAATTGCCGCACATAGAAATGCCGCCCGCTGGGACCGGTGGTCCAGCCGAGGAACAGGTCGCTGGCCGATTGCATCAAGCGTTGACCCTCGACCACCCGCTGCCCTTCATGCCGCACCCGCGACCTGGCCTTCACGTAGCCAGCGAGCACCGAACGCCGCGCTTCCTTGAATTGCAGGAACAACGGGAACTGCTGATCGTCGGTCAGCAACGCCACCAGGCAACGGGTGCCGACACTGCCGACGCCCACCACCTTGAACGCCATGTCCTGCACATGAAAACGCGACAGCAGATCACGGCGGTCCGCTTGCAGGGTGCCGCGATAGTCACGCATGAAGGTGTCGTAGAGCGGACGCCAGTCCGAGAGGCGCAACCAGTCATCATCGGCGTCCAGCAATGTGGTGTTCTTGTGCAGGTGGAAAATTTCCGGCAGGTCATCGCGAATGATCAGACGCCCATGGGCGTCGCGTTCGCTGATTTTTGGCAGCAGTTCGGCATGAGTGCGACGCTCGGCTTTTTCGATGGCGCGTTCCACGTGCTCCAGAGTGCTTTTGTTGGCCTGCGCCAGCAGGTCGTCATAGCTGATGGATTCGTACCAGGTTTCCAGCGAACTTTGTTCGGCGCATTCGAGCATGGTTTTCTGATAGGCACTCACCACCTCATGGCAGATGCTTTCTTCAACCGACTCGCCATGGCGCAAGTCGCGGGCGGCCACCAGAAAACTCGCCACCAGGCGTTTCAAGTCCCACTCCCACGGCCCGGGATGGGCTTCGTCGAAGTCGTTGACGCTGAACAGCAAGTTGCGTTCAGGGGTTGCGAAGCCGCCGAAGTTCATCAAGTGGCTATCGCCACAAATCGGCGAAACCAGCCCCATGTTCGAAGTGCCCGCCAGGTCATGGGCCTGCAGCAGCGCATTGCCGCGATAGAAGGTGAACGGCGACACCAGCATGCGCCCGTAGCGCAACTCCACCAGCGATTTGACGCGTCCCTCACTAGACGCCTTGATCAGCGGAATCGGGTCGCGGTCGACATTGCCCAGGGACGCTTGCGAACTGCGCGAGCACTTCTTGCGTGCATCCTTGCCTTGCTTAAAACGGTCGGTGAGGGTGGTCATGGGGGCCTATTCGACGGGTGTTGTAGGGCGTTTGCGAATGGAGTGTAGAAGGGCTTTGCGGGTTCATCCGAAGTGTTTGCCCGGTGACTGACCTGTCTGTCAGGCATCGGCATGTCTCGATCCCTCTCAAGCCTCTGCTTCGTCGAGTGGCGCGATGTTGTCCAGTGCCCGGTTCACCAGCAATTGCGCCAGCACGGCCAACTGCTGGATCGCCAGGGCGATGTTGCGACGCGAACTCTCAAGCTCGCAGGCAAGGTCGGTACTCATGACGTTGAGCGAGGCGAGGGTTTCGCTGGCGTGGGTGAGCAGGGACGGCGTGTCTATGTCGGGGCGGATGGTGAAGACGTGGCTGACGGGGTCGAGGTGATTGGGGTTGCGCAGGCGGGCGCTGATGGCGGGTTCGGTGGTGTTGGAGAGGTTGGATAAGTCGGGTGATTCGGTTGTTGAGTCTGATGAAGTGTCTGGCGGGTTAGGGCTATGTTTTTTCAAGATTGTGCTCCGTCTTTGGTTGAAGGAGCTGCCAACTATCTGCTGTCAATCAGATGTGGGTGGCAGCTGTACGCGGGTTGACAGACCGGAGAGCACAAAACCGGTGCATCCGAAGATGCCCCACGCACAGCCACCATAAAGACAGAACGCGCGGAAGCATGCCGTTTTATCAGGAGGAGTGGAAGATTGCTCTTCAGCCTGTCAAAGCCGATCGCTGATTTGCAGCGACCCAAGAAGGCTATCGTCGAGAAGCAGCGTCCGCCAGTTCATGAAAGGCGATGCGTTTTGCGGGAAATGTCCTAGGACGCGGTGAAGTCACAGGTCGCTCGATTTCACCGTGTGCTTGAAATGATGCTCCCAAAGCCTCACCCCCAACCCTCCCGTCCGGTCCAGCGACGACCCCACCGTCAAATCCGTAATCAAGGTTGGCTGCAAGCCCGCATCAAACAGCGCAAACCCCGCCGCCAGGCAGCAGGTTTCGGTCTGCAGGCCGCACACCAGCACGCGCTCGACGTTCAGGCTTTTCAGGTAGTCGATGGTTTGCGGCGTGGGCGCGTAGCCGTGCTTGATGAAAATGCGGTCGGCGGGGATCAGGCTGTCATCGTCCGGCGCGGGGTGCCAGCCAAGTTGTTTTTCGAAGGGGGTTATGGACTCGTCGTGACGCTCGACCGTGGCGACACTGGGCAGGGTGCCGATGAGTGCCTGGATACCGTCGACCAGCCACTGCGGTGGGGCGAAGCTGGGTTGTACGTCGATGATCAGGAGGGCTTGGCGCATGGGTTTCTCCGAGGGAATGGCAGTGATAGGGGGGGTAGTGGATGCAAAATATTGTGGATGGTCTCGCTGGGCGCCTCCTGCACTTAGCGGCCTTGCGTGAACGTCTATGTAACCCTCTCGTCAGATTTCACCTGCCACAAAGTGCTTTTGTGAGTTGGGAGCGTACGATGCAATACAGGTTCTTGCTGAATTCCCGCTTGAGTGAACGAAGCGACTGAGCGGAATGGAGTTGGAGAAACATCATGATTCCCAAGCGCTATTTGAAAGCCCTGGCGACGCTACTCATCGCCGCTGGTGTGCAGTGGGTGATGCTACCTGTCTACGCGACCGAGCAGGGTGAACAACGGCGTGAAGCTCGCGATACCAGGCAGGAAGGGCGCTCCACTGCTCGGCAAACCAAGGATGCCTGCAGAAAGGGCAGTGACAAGAGTAACGTGGAATGTCGTCAGGACAAGCGCAGCACCAAGCAGGATACTCGTCGCACAGCCCGGGACATCAAGTACTGATCGTTGGCGTGGGTCCTGTTTAAGACTGTTGTAGGACCTGCGATACAGCCAGAAACAACAAAGCCCACACAGGGTGGGCTTTGTTGGTGTCTCAATTGGTGGAGCCAGGGTCGTTTGAACTTGCCTGAAAAAGCCCAGTAATCATTGGGATTTTCTGACTTCAATTTTTAAAGGGATACAGCAGGGGATACAGCGCGTTGAAGCCTGGCTCTTCCCAGGAGCGTATTAATTTCCCACCTGCAGGTTTTTTTCGATGGCGTGTCCCTGTCGAACCAATGACAAATTAATGGATCGTCCCTTCCTTTCAGAGGCCATGCGGGTGAAACCCTCTTGATTGGAAACTCTTTCCCCATCTATCGCTATGATCATGTCGCCGGGTAGGACATCCGCTTTGTAAGCCGGACTGTCATCGACGATATTAGTGACTACTACGCCTTGATTCGTTTGTAATTGCTGACGCTCGGCGTCGTTCAGATTGCGAACGAATGCGCCAATTCGGAACCGACCTTTCACAAAGTAAATAGCGCCGTAATCAGATCGGTTGACTGTGACGGGGATATACGTCGTGTTGCTCCCGTAGGTCGTGGTTGTGGCGTTACCGTAGGCCGAAACCGGTCCACCTGGCCCGTACGCGGTGGCATTGGCGGTGGTGTACGAAGTGTTTGTCGTTGGTGTCGTGAATGGCACGTTTGAGGTAACCGATCCCGTGTATTGCGGTACAAAAACTAGTACCAAATCTGCTCCGACGGCCTGCCCCTGCTCGATTGCGTCATCATCTGAGACGCTTTCACCGCTGTTGAAACTCGATTCACCAATAATCAAATAACCGCGCTTTGCATACCCTGCCAGGAGCTGATCTGTGTTTCCAAATGCTGATCGTTCAATAGCGGGTGTCTGCGGCGCAGCTGATGCGCGAGTGGACGCGATAGCTTCCGGGGTTGCGCCAGGAGTGGGGGTATAGAATTGTTTGTAGCCACTGGCACACCCCACGATGGTGAGTGATGCACTTATCGCCATCAGCACATGCATGAACTTTTTTTTCATACTTCCCTTCCCTTGGCCTGAAAACGTTGCGCTATGTTCAAGGGAGTATGGCGTAATGCCGTTACAAGACCTAGATCTACAAATGAGCTTTCTATTACTGATTGCTGGGAGTACCTCGCTACAGGCACCAATCCACCATACCTATCTGTCGCTATTGTCCGTCATCCAATGTGTGACTGATTTCAAAAAACGGGGGAACGGGGGAACAGTGGGAACAGCCAATGTTTCCGGGGGCTTGAGCGGGGGAACTTGTACCCCAGTGTTTTTTAGGGGGAACAGCAACAGCCAGATCGGCAGAAAGACCGACTGAGAAAGGAGCTGATCAGAAGACCAAACGGCGCAGCCGCCGCTGTTGATGGGTGTCGTTTTGAGGAATGCCCCCCCCCCAAAAAAAATATCCCGTTGTATAGGTTGCGATGAAATGACAGATCACCACCGCGCTCAAAACGCGGGAGCGAGCGCGAGCTATCACCGGAAAGCACTGGCGGATAGTCGAGTTAACAAGGTCAAATACTGAGTGAACCGGTCTGCAAGCCATGGGCCATAGGGCGTTCAGCCCAGTTAACTAACCGAGTTAACCAGTTAACCTAGTAGTTAACTGAGTAAATTAGTCGGTTAACTCCTAGGTTAACTGCCTGAAAGCCCCAGCCCGCTTGGCTATCAGCCGACTTTGCCGAGCAGCTTTAGCAGTTAACCAGTTAACCGAGTAATTTAGTCGGTTAACTCCTTAGTTAACCGCCCTGAAAGCCACGGCCCGCTTGGCTCTCAGGCGAATGGACGGATAGCCGAGTTAACCAGCCAAAATGCTTAGTTAACCGGGCTACAAGCCACGACCTGCAAGGCTTTCAGCTTAGTTAACCAACCGAGTTAACCAGTTAACTAACTTTGGCGGGGTGCCGCTAACGAATTTGCGCGAGTCTTCGCACCCGTCCCTCACCCAAAATGCCAGGGTCCCCGGTGTGTTTCTGGAGATGGGAGGTCATCTCTTGGTGAGGCGCTACGTAGTTGTATTGCACTTGATCGTTCAAATGCATTGTTGCTGGGTTTCGAGGCTTTCTGTGCTGTTGTGCATTAGCTACAGACAAAAGCGGTAGCTCATGAGGGGCCAAAAACGACCCAAATCGACCTGTTTTGACAGCCAAAAGCGGACTTTTACTAGGAGCCGCTTTCAACCGATTCTGTTGAAAAAGTCTGCCATGGATTTCACGGCAGAAAAGTACGCGCCTGAGATTGAAATCTTTACTTTGAGCAGGGGATTCCGGGCTCTGATTTCGCGTCGCTGCGCGCAAAAAAAAGCGTTTTCAGCAGTCAGTACGCGGGCAGCCTGGAAGGACCGATTTTTTCAACACAATCAATCAAAAATAGACACTCGAGAAAGGCGGGAAGTCGGCAAAATGTGGTCGTTCGTTTTCTATAAAACTCGGGACGATTCACATGTCCTACTTGCAATGCAAAATCTTCAAAAGATCAAGGAATCGCGTGCCGCTTGGCGGTAATGGACGGGTTGTGTCAGTCACTGCACAGAACTTGACAGAGTAGCTCTGAGTATCAGGAACGGCCCGAAAATCCCAGCTCTGCGGCAATAGCTCGGCATAGTGTCGGGGAAGAATCCCACAGAATTGACCAGATCGGATGAGCAAAGCTACGGAATCGAGCCCAAATGCATCGGGCCCTCGGCTGAAATTATGGTTTGCCAATGCCTGAGAAACAAAAGGCTGTCCCAGACGGTTGACCAGCGGCATTGAGACTCCGGTATCGAGTGTCGCACCCGAGGCATATATCAAATGGACTTCTTCGAAAAGCTCGACGTACCGTAGTGAGGGGGAGCGTTCATGAGTGCCCTGGATTGCCACATGAATGCGCCGGTCTACCAAAGCACGGGTAAGCTCGGTGAGAGTGAGTGTATGGATTTCCAGGTGTAAGCCGCTTGCCGTCTGACCAAGTTGTCGGAGAGCCTCACCCACTCGGCAATTGGGGTTACTGAAAGCATTATCGGTGATCCCTATCGCCAGATCGCCGGTGATCAAGCCTTTCAACGCGTCGACGTGAGGCTTGATACGATCTAAAGCATCGAGCGCTTCCGCTGTTAATCCCAGGACCGCTCGTCCTGCCTCCGTCAACTCGAAACCCTGGGGACCTCGCGTGCAAAGTGGTGTACCTAGCTTGGACTCCACGTCTTTGATCCGCCTGCTTATAGTCGCCCGACTCATGCGCAGGCGCTGTTCAGCGGCACCGAAGCCTCCGGCCTCCGCGGCAACGCGAAATATCCGCAATCCCTTGAGGTCTTTCTCTACCAGTGACTCTTCTATATCAGACATGGTGGTTTCAGTTTCTGCAATCATGGTTTCAGAATTTGGTAGTTTTAACCTGGTTTTTATGGGGATAGAGTAGTTCATATTCCACGCTGTGGTGTGAAGTAAGGGAAAACTACGCGCTCAATCGACGGAAACATCTGGAACGTCTGCCCAGAATTAAAAAGACAAACGTCAGCCTGATCTCACTAAAAACAAAGAAGTATAGGAGGCGCGATGAGTTCTACCCTATTAGCAGCATCAACAACTGAAAAGCCAACTCGCTACAGATGGTTTTTGGTTACCTTGGCTTTTCTGGCTATCATTACCAACTACATGGACAGGGCAAACCTGTCAATTGCTCTGCCCTATATGAAAGCGGACCTGAATTTATCTTCTTCAGAAGCCGGGTTTATATTGGGTGCCTTTTTTTGGACCTATGCATTTTTTCAGATTCCTGCCGGTATGCTTGTCGATCGCTTTGGAGCGAAAGTAGTTCTAGGTGTTGCGGTAGTTTGGTGGTCTGCATTCACCATAGCAACGAGCATGGTACGAACCGGGGCAGGGCTTTTGGGACTCCGGTTGATGTTGGGCGTTGGAGAAGCTGGTGCATTTCCTGCCGCAACCAAATTTGTTGAGCGTTGGTTTCCTCGGTCCGAGCGAGGTACAGCCACCGGTATCTATGACAGCGGGGCGCGGGGAGGAACCCTGATCGCACTTCCACTTTGTACCGCAATCATTGGTGCCTGGGGCTGGCAAGCATCCTTTATCGTGACGGGTCTAATTGGGATCATTTGGGTTGTCGTCTGGAAATTTGCCGCCACCGAATATCCATCGCAGAGCAAAAATGTTAACCAAGCCGAAGTTGAGCATATCCTTGGTGGTGCGAAAGATGAGCGGATCTCAACCGTTCGAGTCCGCTGGGGAGCGCTGCTGAAAACGCGTCAAATCTGGGCTATGGCACTGGGCTTGGCATGCCAGAGCTATGTGATCTACTTTTTCATAACGTGGTATCCGACTTACCTCGTCAACGAGAGGGGGTTCTCTCTGCTTCAGCTTGGATTCTTCGGCGTGCTGCCAGGAATCGCAGGGTTGATCGGCTCATTTGTCGGCGGCTGGGCATCGGACAAAATCGCCAATAGCGGCTATGGCGTCAGCGTTGGCCGTAAGGTCTGCATCGTGGTTGGCATGGTACTGGGTGCGTCTATCGGCTTGGCAGGTTTTGCCGCTCAGGCTTGGCTGGCTCTCGCCTTACTGTCTCTGGCTTTCTTCGGTGTATCAGCGGCAACATCTAGCATGTTGGCTTTACCAGCTGATATGTCTCCGTCGGGTTCTAAGTCGATTGTCGGGACTATCGCTGGTTTTCAAAACAGCATCGCAAACTTTGCGGGAATCGCTAGCCCTGTAGTTATTGGTTATCTCAAAGATCAAACGGGGTCGTTCGCGCCTGGATTATTGTCCGCGTCGGCCGTCGCTCTTTTGGGCTGTTTGATCTACGTATTTATACTGGGTCCTATAAAGCCGGATGTGTTTGCACATGCCGTCGAAGAACGAACCAAGTAAAATTCCTTAATTAAACAACGAAGTATCATTAAGATATTTCAAAGTGCTTTGCTGCGCGAAAGGAGTAGAAAATGAGCTTTCCTCTTACAGTTCCACCTTCCAAAAAACATCAAAGTTTTCTATGGTCGCCGATTTGTACTGACCTTGATCAGCTAGATGCGCATGTGGCAATTCTAGGTATTCCTTTTGGCCAGGCTTACACTGCAGAACACATTAGCAATGACCAGAGCAAAGCACCTGACGCGATTCGTGCGATGAGCGATCGTATCTGCCGCGCATTACATCACTATGACTTCGACGTAGGCGGCCCAATTTACGACAACCGTGCCCTTAAAGTGGTTGATTGCGGAAACGTGCCTGCCGACCCACGTGATCTCAGTACGCACGGCCCACGCTCCGAATTGGCTGTGCGCAAGATTCTAAAGGCTGGGGCGATGCCCATTATCCTGGGTGGAGATCATGCAATCCCGATTCCGGTACTGCGGGCCTACGACGGTGAGGAGGGGCCTATTACTCTCATTCACATCGACGCTCATCTGGACTGGCGTGAAGAGGTCAATGGTGTACGTGAAGGCTTGTCCAGCACAATTCGCCGTGCATCTGAAATGGATCATATCGGCGAGATTTTCCAGATCGGACTTCGTGCTCAGGGAAGCGGTCGCCAGACTGACTATGACGCTGCGGTTGCCTACGGCTCGAACTTGATCCCCGCCTATGAGGTACATGAAAAAGGGATGCAATCGGTGCTGGATCGCATCAATGACGGTGGCCGTTACTATCTGACCATTGATGCTGACGGCCTGGATCCTTCGATTGCGCCGGGTGTAGCAGGACCGGCGCTGGGTGGAATCACTTACGTTCAGATGCGTCAGCTCATTCATGGATTGGTAAAGAAAGGGCGCGTAGTGGGTATGGACATTGTTGAGATCACACCGTCTCTGGATGTCAATAATATTACGTCCATCACGGCAGGACGATTGATCGTTAACCTGATCGGCGCTGCTGTACGTGCTGACTATTTCGATGCACCACCCGCCGAATAAAGTACGCATCTAGCGGTATAAAAGCGGCGGGTTATCCGCCGCTTTTTGCTTTTCTCGCGCAGGATAGGAATAGCCAAGGCGAAACATTCAATTTCTTGCTGGCTCTTTTGCAATGGGCCGCTTCCGCCCCCTGAATCGCCCCTGGTTTCGTAGATACCTCCAAGCCTTAAAATGAGGCCCATCAGGAGGTGCCATGAGCACTCAGCGTTATCCCGAAGAATTCAAAATCCAGGCGGTCAACCAAGTGACCGAAAAGCAGCTTTCTGTCTCGGAGGTGGATGCGCGATTGGGTGTGTCCGTGCACAGCCTCTATGCCTGGATTAAGCGCTACATCAAGCCCCAGGAGTAGCGCATTCAGGAGGGCGATCACCGATTTGGGCAGACCGACTTTTTCAACAGAATTGGCCGATTGCTGTCAGTCGCGATGTAGATTTTGGTCCTATGCAGCAGAGGTTTGGACTGCCGATACAGCCTGGCACTCATCGATATACGCTTTTAAATCCTTACCTATGGTTGTTTGCTGAAAGACCTTGCAGTCCCTGTTCTGTAAGGCTCCAGTGGATTACGAGAATCTCCGAATCTAAACACCGGTCAACCTGAGCCGTGACCAAATTGAACCCGTGTCTAACGGCCTGAGCGGAGATCGTTCAGGCCGGCCCCCTCGTTAAATGAGTGAAGGCGTATGTTTTTGGAGAGACCGAACACGACGGGGGCGCGTTTGGTAGTTTTTCCAATACTCTGGCTGAGCATTAGATCGGCTGAGTGTTTTGCAATTTCCCCAGGGTCAAGGCGCTTCACGCAAAGTAATGCCGATCCATTCACCGCTGGTCTGCAGCTGCGTTATCAGCGTGGGAATCAATTGTCTGATTGCCAGGTTGGCGGCGGTTGTGGGCAGCGATGTGGGCCAGCAAAGGCTAGCGGGTCTGGTGATGCCTGGCTTGCTGATTTTACGTACGAGCGGCCACGAGTCCCGGGCTTTGGTCATCAGAGATGAGGCCGGCAGGATGGTGCAGGCACTACCACGACGCGCTATTTCGATCATGGTCGGCAGTGAGTCGACATCGGCGATAATGTTCAACGCAATATCTTCCCTCGCAAATGTACGCTCGATCAGCAGTCTTAACCCCACCCCGCCACCAGGCGCCACCAATGGCACACCAGCCAGCTCGACCAGAGGGCAGTCAAGCTGTTCGGCACTCAAGGTAAGACCGGCACTGCCAATCACATAGAGGTCTTCGTCAAACAATGGCTGAACCGACACGCCGCGGGTTTCGGTGTCGCGAAACAGTACCGCCAAATCCACCCGGCTATTGGCCAACAGCTCACTAATGTACCCACTCATGCTTTCGATGATATGCAAGCGTATACCCGGATATAGGGCGAGAGTACGCTCGAACAAAGGGGCGGCCAGCACGGCGGCGATCGTTGTAGGCAAACCGATGGTTACCGAGCCGGAAACGGTTTTAACGCCCGTGGTGACCTGCCGACGCAGATCGTCCATTTGTCGCAGTATTTGTTGCGCATCCCGGTAAAGCAGCGTGCCGGCTTCGGTCGGTCTCACCCCCAGCGGACTTCGCAGTAGCAAGGCGGTGTCGAGCTCGCTCTCAAGGTTGGAAAGATGTTGGCTCAGGGAGGGCTGCGAGACAAACAACTGCCTTGCAGCCTTGGAAAGGCTCCCGCACTCTACGATCGCGACGAAATATTTTAGATGGCGCACGTCCATAGAAAGCGGTTCCGTAAAAATCCGAACGTCTAGCGTACACCGCTGAGCAACCTGCGTGCTTGCGACAATACCGGAGCATCAACCATCCGCCCATCCAGCCGGAATGCACCACTATTCTGCTGTGTCGCGGCCAGTACTTTTCGTGCCCACTCAATCTCGTGATCTGTTGGGCTGAAAATACGATCAGCAATACTGACCTGACTTGGATGAATGCACAGCATGCCTCCAAAGCCCATCTGCAACGCGCTGCTGGCAAACGCCTCTAGCCCCTCAAGGTCGTCGATGGTGGGATAAACGGTTTCCACTGGCCGCGCCAGAGAGGCTAGCGAGGTATGCAACAGCAATTTGTAGCGCACCTGATCCAACATTCGCGTTGCTCCGGCGGTGTTGCTACGCAGGCCCAGATCCAGGCCCAAATCCAGCGCTCCAAAGGTAAGACGTTCGACGTTCGTAGCCTGGGCGATCTCGGCGATCGCTTCCATTCCCTTGGCGCTTTCAATCAACGGCCAGACGTGCATGCCCCGGGCCGTCACCTGTTCGATCTGCTCGCGGCTCTCGGTCTTGGGCAATAGGACGGCAACCACCCCCGAGTGTGCGTTGCAAAAGTCCAGGTCTGCGCAAAACTCAGGATGGTCGAACGCATTGATACGCACCATCAGCCGGGCAGTCGGATTCAGCTCAAGCCACGCTTGCAGATTGTGTCTGGCCTGACGCTTGAGTCCTTCTTCTACAGCGTCCTCGAAGTCGACAATGATTCGATCCGCGCCCGTCGCGAAGGCTTTACTAAAGCGCTCGGGACGATTGCCAGGAACAAACAGTGCACTTTTAACCGAAGGTAGCTCGTTCATCTTCATATCGCCCCCCACGCCCTCAGCTCGTCGATACCGGAATCCGAATACCCAAGCTCGGTGAGTATCGTCTCGTTGTGCTCCCCCAAACCGGGAATCGGATCCATGCGGGGGGTGAACGCACTGTTCGCAGCGGGTGGAAGGAGCGCCGGCAAGTTACCGTTTGGACTTCCCACTTGTACCCAGCGCTGGCGTGCCTGTAATTGCGGATGCCGCCAGACCGCTTGCATGTCATTGACCTTGGCATTAGCGATAGGCGCGGCATCAAGCCGGGCGATGACCTCGGCGGTCCCCAGTCTGGCGAAGGCTTCAACAATTATTTGCCGCAGCGCCTGGCGATGGGTAGAGCGTTGAGCGTTGGAGCTGAAGCGTTCATCTTCCAGCAAGTGCGGTTGCTCCAGTACACAATTACAAAACAGCGCCCACTCGCGCTCGTTCTGTAAACCGAGCATGACCACGTCACCTTCACTGGCCGGGAAGGGTCCATAGGGGTAGATCGTGGAGTGTGCTGCGCCTGCACGTGGAGGAGGTGGCGCACCTTCATATGCGTAGTACAGCGGATAACCCATCCATTCTACGAGGCTTTCCAGCATGCTGACTTCCACGTGACTGCCCTGTCCGGTTTTGCCACGCAGCAACAATGCCGAAAGTATGCCGCTGTACGCATACATGCCGGCAGATATATCGGCGATGGAGCAGCCTGCTTTGGCCAATTCATCCTCGCCAGCCCCTCCGGTAACAGAAAGAAAGCCGCCCTCACTCTGAATCAGCAGGTCATAGGCTTTTTTATGCTCGTATGGCCCACCTGTGCCGTAACCCGAGATATCGCAGACGATCAACTGCGGGTAACGCTCGTGCAAAGCCTGGAACGACAGACCCATACGCGCTGCCGCTCCGGGCGCGAGGTTCTGGATCAGCACGTCTGCCTTGGATAGCAACGCCTCAAGAACCGCATCGCCCCCTGGTTTTTTTACATCCAGGGTCAAGCTTTCCTTGGAACGGTTTGCCCATACAAAATGTGAAGCCAAACCATTCGTGCGAGCGTCATAGGCTCGTGCAAAATCGCCAACAGCTGGCCGTTCGATCTTGATGACACGGGCGCCCAGATCAGCCAGTTGCCGGCTACAGAATGGTGCAGCAATGGCGTGCTCCAGGCTGACCACCGTGATGCCATCCAGCGGACGTGCAGGCATATGTTTGTTATCCATGGTTCTGGATCCCTTATTGTTCACAATCAATGAGGTCACGCGGACGGTGGGGCGAAATCAGTAAATCCAGGACATCACCAGTAGTGCACCCGAGATGGTAATGGCACCACCTATGCGCGTTGCAATTTGGGCAAAGGGCATCAGTTGCATGCGATTGGATGCCGTCAGAATGGCTACGTCGCCAGTGCCGCCCATCCCGCTATGGGTGCCCACTACAATGGCTGCTTCGATAGGGTACATATTGACTTTACGACCTACGAAAAAGGCCACAGTCATCAGCGTCGCAACGGTAGCGACAATGGTCATGATGGTTGGAAAGTTAAAGGCGTCGGCCACTTTCTGCCATGGCGTTACCACGATGCCGATGGCGAACAGTAATGGGTAGGTGACGGCAGTGGCAAAGAAGCGATAAACCGTACCCGCCCCTTGCTCAATTGACGGACTGAAGACAAAGGCAACCTTACCCAGCACTGCCAACGCCAGCATCACTACAGGGCCGGGCAGCCCGAAGGTGTGATCGGCGTACATGCCAACAGCATAGAGGCACACAGCAACCATGCCTGCAGCCGCCACATGCTTCACATCGAAGTTGTAAGGCTGTGACTCGGCGTTGCCATGATCCAAATTGCCGGCTGCACTTTTCATCAGTGTTCCGTTGCCAGTGTATTGCGGCCAGCGTTTGCCAGCGGTATTGAGCAGCGCCGAGAACACGATTGCGCAGACATTACCCATCATTACAGCGGGCAACGCTTGAGCAAGCAGATCGCCATGAGGCTGACCAAGAATGCTCGAATAGCCGACCGTGAGAGGGATAACCCCTTCACCGAGGCCGCCAGACATCACCGGAATAACAACAAAAAACACGGTATGAAAAACACTCATCCCCAAGGAGACACCGACAGCCGTGCCAACAAGCCCTGCCGCGATGGAGCCTGCAGCCAAGGGAACGAACAGGCGAAAGAATCCAGCCAGTAGAATCGTTCGATCCATGCTGAGGATGCTGCCAACGATGATGCAAGGAATGAAAAGATAGAGAAAATTCGTGGTTTTCCAAAAAGTTACGATGGGCGTAACTACCGACTCCGGAAGAATCTTGGCAAAGACAAGGTAGGACGGCAGGAACATCGCCATGATCACCGGCCCGCCGATACTGCGAAACACCGGAATACGATTGCCAATCTCGAAGCACACACAGCTGCAGATGCCCAGCAGCGCGATCATGGGGGATAGTTGCGAAGACAATTCACTGCTCGACGCCGTGAGGGTCAACACGACTGAAAGCACGACCAATACCGGCAGCGGCACGAATCCCACGCGGATGTCCATTAACCTCCACCAGACATTGCGTAATGATGAGGATGACTCGTAGAGGCCGCGCACTGGCGAGGAAGGGGTGTGTTCGTGAGGCATTGGAATACCCTTTTATTGTGATGTTGTGCGGATATCTTATAAAGAGCGCTCACGTAGCCTGAAATACGGCTTGTGAATACCGGGTATAAGTTGTTCCTATAGCCAAATGCATCGCGCAGTTGAGGTGGAATGCAGCGTAAACTGGATTTAGCCAGCGTAAACAGAACGGAGGATTCGAGTGACGGCTACAGAGTTGAAACAGGGGTAAAGGTGCTGGGTCTGCGATGATGAAACTCGCTCTTGATCATGCGCGTACGCACTCGTTTAAGCAGATGCAGTTAGAAACCTATAGCTGTCTTGTCGACGCACAGGCACTTTATGGGTGTCTCGACTTCCGAATGACTGAGGTGGTGCCTGGGCAAAAGGCCTATGGGAAGAGCTTCGATCAGGAGTTCTGGTCGCTGTATCTCCAGGGACACTACAAACCCTATCCTCAAATGTGCTGAAAATACGCTCACCACCTGATCCTGGCTGCCCATGAGCCGCGTTGCGGACTTTCAGAGCACGTAATGCATCGCTACTGTCGAGGTTCACCAGCTGGCTTCCAATGGTGATCAGTGCCTGATGCGACGAAACAATAAAGATTGTCACAAGGCAATTGGGGCTACGAAAAGTGCAAAGAGGTCCGCTGGAGAAAAGCCTGCCCGATCACTGATCGGGCAGGCTCTTTGTTGGCGGTCACATGTTCAGACCCGATGGAATTAGCCCAATACCTCATTGGCCACTTGGTCGATCGCACTTTTGGTGATGTCGACGATCAGGTTGGCTTCATCCTCAGTCAGGATCAAGGGCGGTGCAAAACCTAGAATGTCACCATGGGGCATCGCCCGCGCAATCATGCCACGCTCCAGGCAGGCCGCCGATACCTTCGGCCCGACCTTCAAGGCCGGATCGAACGCGGTTCGTTGCTCACGATTTGCCATAAACTCGACAGCCGCCAGCATTCCATCACCCCGTACTTCGCCCACCAGCGGATGGCCTTCCAGGGTTTCGCGCAAACGACGATTCAGGTAGCTGCCAACCTTTTCGGCGTTGGCAGTCAGGTTTTCCCGTTCCAGGATGTCGAGGTTGGCCAAGGCCGCCGCCGCGCAAACCGGATGCCCGGAATAAGTCCAGCCATGCCCCATGGCGCCTTGGGATTCGGAGGCTTTTTCGATCACGCCCCACACCTTTTCACCGACGATCACTGCCGACAAAGGCGCGTAGGCGCTGGTCAAGCCTTTTGCCGTGGTGATCAAGTCCGGGCGCATGCCGTAGCGTTGACTACCCATCTTCGAACCCAGACGACCGAAGGCGCAGACCACTTCGTCGGCGATCAACAACACATCGTACTTGTTCAACACCGCTTGTATGGCGGCCCAGTAACCGGCTGGCGGAACGATGATGCCGCCGGTGCCCATCAGCGGTTCGCCGATGAACGCAGCCACGGTGTCCGGTCCTTCGGCCAGAATCATTTTTTCCAGTTCGTCGGCGCAATAGCGCACGAACGCTGTTTCATCCATGCCAGCGGGTGCCTTGCGGTACCAGTGCGGGCAAACGGTATGTTTGACGCCTTCTGCCGGCAGGTCGAAATGCTGATGGAAGGTCGGCAGGCCGGTCAGGCTGCCGGTCATGATGCCAGAGCCGTGATAACCGCGATCACGAGAGATGATTTTCTTCTTCTGCGGGCGACCCAGCACGTTGTTGTAATAGCGCACCAGTTTGATCTGGGTTTCGTTGGCGTCGGAACCGGAGAGTCCGTAGTAGACCTTCTTCATGCCCTCCGGCGCCCAGTCGATGATGCGGCTCGACAGCTCGATGATCGCTTCGGTCGAATGCCCCATGTAGGTGTGGTAATAGGCCAGTTCCTTGGCTTGCTTGTAGATCGCGTCGGCTACTTCGGTGCGGCCATAGCCGATGTTCACGCAGTACAGTCCGGCGAAGGCGTCGATGAGTTCACGGCCTTCGTGGTCGCGGATGCGGATACCCGAGCCGCCTTGGATGATGCGTCCTTTGAGCGTGCCGCTGGCGTGGTCATGGGCGTGAGTCGAAGGGTGCATGAAGTGCGCACGGTCTTGTTCGAACAGCGTATCGAGTTCTTGGTTCATGGCATGTCTCCTGAGAACGGGCCTTAGAACTGGCCTTGATGGTGCAGGCAAAAGTATTTGGTTTCGACAAAGGCTTCGAAGCCCTCGGTGCCGCCTTCACGGCCTAACCCCGAGGCTTTCATGCCACCGAACGGGATCGGGTGGCCAGTGAACTTGACGCCGTTGACTGCGACCATCGCATGGTCGAGGCGGCGAATCAGGGGATAGATCAGGTCCAGGCGATTGGAACAAATGTAGGCCGCCAGACCGTATTCGGTGTCATTGGCCATTTCGATAGCTTGCTCGAGGGTGTCGAAAGGCATGACGCCGGCGATCGGTGCGAAATTCTCTTCGCGGTAGATACGCATCTGCGGTGTAACGTCGGCCAGTACCGTCGGCTGATAAAACAACCCGCCCAAGGCATGCGCTTCGCCACCCACCAGACGCTGGGCACCCAGTTGCAGGGCATCAGCCACGCGCTCGGCCGTCACGTCGAAGGCGGCCTGGTGCATTAGCGGGCCGATGTCGACGCTTTGCTCCTGATCACCCGCTAGCGCCGGGCCAACCCGCAGCGCGCGAACGGCGGCGGTAAAGCGCTTGAGAAATTCCGGATAGATCGAGCGCTCGACCATGATGCGGTTGGCCGCACAGCAATCCTGGCCGGAGGTCTGAAACTTGGCCTCCACTGCGACTTTCACCGCCAGTTCCAGATCGGCATCGGCGCAGACGATGAATGGCGCGTTGCCGCCCAGTTCCAGCGATACCTTCTTCACATCCTGGGCTGCCGCTTGCAGGACCAACTTACCGACGCGGGTCGAGCCGGTGAAGCTGACTGAACGCACACGAGTGTCTTGCACCAGGGTTTGCATGGTCATTTGCGGTTCGCCCAGCACCACGTTGAACACGCCAGCCGGGAAGCCCGCTTCCTCTGCCAGTTGCGCCAGGGCCAATGCGGAAAACGGCGTTTCATGGGCCGGTTTGATTACCACGGTGCAACCGGCAGCCAGTGCGGCGGCGGCTTTGCGGGTGTTCATCGCCGAAGGGAAATTCCATGGGGTCAGCAGTGCACAGACACCGACTGGTTCCTTGATGGTACCCAGGTGTGCTCCAGGGATATGGCTGGGGATGTTCTGCCCGTAAAGACGCCGCGCTTCTTCGGCAAACCAGGGAATGAAGCTGGCGGCGTAGGCGATTTCGCCGCGGGATTCGGCCAGGGGCTTGCCTTGTTCCTGGCTGAGGATCCGCGCCAGGTCCTCCTGATGTTCAAGGATCAACGCTGCCCAGCGCCGCAGAATCATCCCGCGGGCCTCCAGGCTTTGCTCACGCCAAGCGGTAAACGCCCGGTGTGCGGCATCGACGGCGGCGATGATCTGCGGTTGATCGAGCAACGGTACATGACCGATCAACGTCTGATCGGCCGGGTTATGCACGGCGACGCTGTGGCCGCTCTCGCTGTGGACCCAATGCCCATCGACGTAGCAAAGTGCTTTGAACAACAACGGATGTTTGTATGTCATGGCGTTCACTCCAAACCGTGTGCGTGAATCCATGCTAGGGCAGCACAGCCCAAGTGATTTGGCGTTTGAGGGGGGTGAAACCACAGGTTTTTTCTGATTGAGCGTCGGTAAACAGGTGCTTTTTGCGGTGAAGGTTTTGCCTCGGTTCAAGGCTCTTGCGCCAGCTCGGCCGGCAGCGCTCCCGACGTCTTGATGGTCTTGGTCACGATGTAAGTGAAGTAGCGCTCGATGCCCAGGTCATCGAGCAACAACTGGTCGATAAACCGCTGGTAATGGTCTATGTCCGGCGCCTGGATCATCGCCATGTAGTCAACGCCGCCACCGGTGGCGTAACAGAACGCTACTTCGGCAGCCTCGTTCATGCGTTGTTCGAACCGCCGCATGTCCTGGGCGGTGTGCCGGGCCAAGGTGATTTCCACCAGCACCTGCTGGCTTTTGAACACAGCGTTCCAGTCGATCTGCGCTCGGTAGCCCTTGATCAAGCCCAGGCTTTCGAGTTTGCGCACCCGTTCCCACGCAGGCGTTACCGACAGGTTGATCGCCTCGGCCAGGCTCGATTTGGTGATACGCCCGTCGTCAGCGAGGATTCGCAGGATTTTCAGGTCATAGCGATCGAGTTTGTGCATGGGTGACAATCTCGTGAATATTTAGGAGACCCTGTGGGAGCGAGCTAGCTCGCGATGACGGCGGCACATCCAGCCCAGATGTGACTGACACATCGCATTCGCGAGCAAGCTCGCTCCCACAGGGGGGTAGGTCAGGTCAGTACATCGGCGATGACTGCAATGGTATCGCCGCACTGCACCAGGCCCGGAATGTGGCGCGCCGCGAGCAGGCCGCTACGGGCCGCGCAATACTCCACCGGGGCGACGCCGCTGCGGGACGTGTCGTAAACGCGGGCGATCACTTCGCCCTTGCTCACGTTGTCGCCCAGATCGCGGCACATTTCCAGCAAGCCGTCATGTTCGCTGGCGATAAAGCAATTGGCATCGGGCATGTCGAGCATGATTGATTCCGTGGTCTGGATCTCACCTTCAAGAATCCCCGCATGTACCAGCAGATTACGCACCCCGCGCTCGGCAATCGCCACACTGCGCGCCGTGGACGAGCCGCCGCCGCCCAACTCGGTCGTGACAAAGACTTTGCCCTGACGTTCTGCGGCGGTGTCGTACATTGCCCCGGCATCCAGCTCCAGCATGCGCATACTGTAAGGTGCATTGAAAGCGCGCATTCCGGCTTCGCATTGCGCCTGCTGGTTTTTGTCGGGCAGCACATGACACGCAGCGAACGGCAGGAAGTCCAGGGTGCGACCACCGGAGTGGATGTCCAGCACGATGTCTGCCAGGGGCAATAACGTCCGATTGAAGTAGTCGGCGATTTTCTCGGTCACCGTACCGTCCGGCTTTCCGGGGAAACTGCGATTGAGGTTGCCCTTGTCAATCGGCGACGTGCGCCGACCAGCATGGAACGCCGGGGTATTCATGAACGGGACAATAATCACCCGCCCCGTGACATCGGCGGCCGTCAGGCCCTGGGCTAGTTTGCTCAGGGCCACCGGGCCTTCGTATTCGTCACCGTGGTTACCACCGGTAAGCAGCGCAGTCGGCCCCTGACCGCGCTGAATCACGGTGACTGGAATCATC
Source organism: Pseudomonas sp. Pseusp49 (assembly GCF_059491875.1). NCBI lineage: Bacteria > Pseudomonadati > Pseudomonadota > Gammaproteobacteria > Pseudomonadales > Pseudomonadaceae > Pseudomonas > Pseudomonas sp. Pseusp49. The sequence continues at coordinate 705,010 of NZ_CP168514.1, forward strand.
ACCGCGCCCCAGGCCGAATCGTCTCGGGAGTACGGCAATTTGAGGAAGCCGTGCTGCACGCCTTCGCAGGTGAAGTCCACCGTGGCGCTGATCGGGTTGTCAGGCAGGTCGCTCATGGCTCAATCCTTCACGAACAGTTGGCGTGGCACGTTGCACAGCGTCTCGACGCCGGTCTCGGTGATCAGAATGCTTTCGGTGATTTCCAGCCCCCAATCGTCCATCCAAAGGCCTGGCATGAAGTGAAAAGTCATGCCCGGTTGCAACACGCTGGTGTCGCCAGGACGCAGGCTCATGGTGCGCTCGCCCCAGTCCGGCGGATAACTGATCCCGATCGGGTAGCCGCAGCGGCTGTCTTTGTGGATGCCAAACTTCTCCAGCACTTTGAAAAACGCCACGGCAATGTCACCCGTGGTGTTGCCCGGCCTAGCCGCATCCAGTCCGGCCGCGATGCCTTCGACCACGGCTTTTTCGCCGTCGAGAAAGTGCTGCGGCGGCTTGCCCAGGTAAATGGTGCGCGACAACGGGCAGTGGTAACGCTTGTAGCAACCGGCGATTTCAAAGAAGGTGCCGGCGCCCTTTTCGAACGGCGTATCGTCCCATGTCAGATGCGGCGCGCTGGCGTCGGCACCGGTCGGCAACAGCGGCACGATGGCCGGGTAATCACCGCCATGACCGTCGGCGCCGAGGATGCCGCTGCTGTAGATCTCGGCCACCAATTCATTCTTGCGCATGCCCGGCTCGATCCGTTCGAGGATCCGTCCGTGCATGTTTTCAACGATTCGCGCGGCGATGCGCATGTAGGCGATTTCCTGCGGCGACTTGATCGCCCGCTGCCAGTTCACCAGGCCGACCGCGTCCACCAAAGTGGCATTCGGCAGGTTGTTTTTCAGCGACAGGTAAGCGGCGGCGCTGAAGTAATAGTTGTCCATTTCCACGCCAATGGTCAGCGCGTCCCAACCGCGGGCGCTGATGACTTCCCGCGACAGGTAATCCATCGGGTGACGTTCCCGGGACTGCACGTAGATGTCCGGATAACCGACGATATTTTCCTGCTGCATGAACACCGTGCGCTTGGCGCCGTTGGCATCCTGACCGCGACCGAACCACACGGGCTCGCCGTCGAGCGCCAGCAGCACGCACTGATGGACATAAAACGACCAACCGTCGTAGCCGGTCAGCCAGGCCATGTTCGACGGATCGGTGACCAGCAACAGCTCGATGCCTTGCGTCTGCATGGCCGCTCGAACCTTGGCCAGACGCTGGGCATATTCCCCCCGTTCAAACGGGAGATTGACGACTATCTGAGACATGCACCTGCCCTCTGATAAATGACACGCGGATGAAAAAACCGGTTAACTGCCGAACTGAAAACCCTTGCCTGCCGAACGCGCGCGCTCGAATGCCAGGTTGGCCATGGCCGTGTCCTGGGCACCGGTACCGGTGAGGTCGCATAGGGTGATTTGCTTTTCATTTGTGCGACCGGAACGCTGCCCGGCCAGCACCTGCCCCAACTCTGCGAAGTTGCTTTCGTCGCTGACGACGCCAGCTGCAAGGGCATGATGCAATTCGCCGAGGATGCGGGTCTGGCTCAAGCGATCCGCCACGTAGCAATCGACCTGTGCCAGCGCCTTGGGGGCAATTTCGTTTTTGTGTTCGGCATCCGAACCCATGGCCGTGATGTGCAGGCCGGGCTGCAGATGCCGTGCGTCAATCAACGGCTCGCGGCTCGGCGTGCAGGTGATGGCGATGTCCACGCCATCCATGGCCTCGTCGATACTTGCGCACGGCCTGACCGCCAGTCCGCTGTGACGCGCCAGTTCGACACTGAAGGCTTCGGCCTTGGCGTAGTCCCGCGCCCAGACCCGTACGCTGTCGATCGGCCGCACCAGCCGCAAGGCCTGAAGCTGTAACGCCGCCTGCTCGCCGGCTCCGATCAGCGCCACGCTGCGACTGTCGGCCCGTGACAGAGCGCGAGCAGCCACTGCGCCCGCCGCCGCCGTGCGTACAGCGGTCAGGTAACCGTTATCGAGCAACAAGGCGTCCAGCAAACCGGTGCGTGCCGACAGCAACATCATCATGCCGTTGAGGCTCGGCAGCCCGAGTTTCGGGTTGTCGAAAAAACCCGGACTGACCTTGATCGCAAAGCGTTCCAGACCTGGCAGGTACGCCGTCTTCACGTCCACTTCGCCGTTATGCTCGGGAATGTCCAGGCGCAGAATCGGCGGCATTGCCACCGCGGCCGTGGCCAGCAGCACGAAGGCTTGTTCGATGGCTTCGATGCTCGGCAGGTCCAGCGCCACGCAAGCACGCAGATCCGCTTCGCTCAACAGGGTGATTGCACTCATCAACGCGGTACTCCAGTCTGATTTTTGATTGAGTTCACGCATCAGCGCCGGCCAGCACACGCAGATGCTGATCGACGTCGACATTGCGACCGCTGACCACCACCACGATCGGCCCACGCGGCTCGATCAAACCATCAAGCAAAGCGCCGATCCCCACCGCTGCCGCGCCTTCGAGCACCAGGCGCTCTTCGCGATAGGCATGGCGCAAGGCATGGGCGATGGAGGCTTCGCTGAGCAGATGCAGGTGGTCGCAGGTGTCGCGGGTCATGTTGAAGGTGTAACGGTTGTCCAGGCCGATGCCGCCGCCGAGGGAGTCGGCGAGGGTCGGCAGTTCTTCGACTTCCACGGGATGTCCGGCGGCCAGGCTGGCGTGCATGGCCGCGCCGCGCTGCATGCTGATGCCATGAGTGACGATCTGCGGGTTGGCGCTTTTGAGTGCCAGCGCCACGCCGGCAAACAGACCGCCGCCGGACAATGGCACCAGCACTTGGGCGACATCCGGCAGTTGTTCAAGGATCTCCAGCCCCAGCGTGCCTTGGCCGGCGATGACGGCAGGGTGATCGAATGGAGGCAGCAGAGTGGCGCCCTGCTCGCGGGCAATACGCTCGGCTTCACGCTGGGCGTCGTCCTGAGACTGGCCGACGATGCGCACTTGCGCACCGAGATCGCGAATGGCCTGAACTTTATTTCCCGGCACCAGATGCGATAGACAAATCGTCGCCTTCACGCCTTGCTGCGATGCGGCATAGGCAAGCGCCCGCCCATGATTGCCTGTCGACGCGGCGACGACGCCACACGCCTTTTGCTCGGCATTGAGTTGTGCCACGGCATTGCTCGCGCCGCGTAACTTGAAGCTGCCGGTGATTTGCTGGGATTCGAGCTTGAAGTAAACCGGCACCCCCAACCGCCGGGACAGGCTGGGCGAGTGTTCCATGGGCGTGCACCGGACCAGCGATTTAATACGTTGGCGGGCGAGGTAGATATCGTTTAGCAGCAGAACTGACATGACCGCGTCCCAAGTGAGGTGTTGGGCGCAGTCTAAGAGGGCTGGATTGTCGCGATGAATGTACTAGGGCAATTTCGTCGACAAACTTTTTTGCACCGGTTGCCCGCTCAAAAATCATGGATCTGCGGGTACTGACCGAAGATTTCGCGCATGCCCATCAACGCATCGCGCATTTCGTCGTCGCTGCATTCGGCACCGACACACACACGGACTGCCCGGGGCCTGGGCGTGCCACGCACCGTAAACGGGTCAGGCGAAGTGACCGCAATGTGCTTGTGGCGTAGTGCCCGCACCAGGCTGTCGACTTCCCAATGAGGGGGAATGCCGATCCAGGCATTCAATGCATAGGGATGCTGGCCGAGCAGGTACTCGTCCAGGTACTCGCTAACCATCGCTTGCCGACCGGACAGGAGTCTGCGTTGCAGGTCGACCAGGGTGTCGGCGCGCCCGTCGCGAATCCAGCGCGTGGCAATCTCCGCGACCATGGGTGTTGCCATCCAGCTGTTGACCCGCAAAATACTTTCGGTGCGCAACGCCAGCCGCTTTGGCATCACCAGATATCCGACGCGCAAACCGGTGAGCACCGATTTGGTCATGCTGGTGCAATAGAACGACAGTTCCGGCAAATAGTGGCTGATCGGCGGCGCCCGGCGCTCGTCCAGCAAAGGCCCGTACACATCGTCTTCGATAATGTGCACGCCAAAACGCCGGGCGATCTCGGCAATTTCCCGTCGACGGCTGTCCGGCATCAGGCTGGTGGTCGGGTTATTCAGGTTTGGCGTACAGACCAGTGCGGTGATGCGCTCGTTGCTGCACATGTCCTCGAAATGCTCGGGGTCGATACCATGCCGGTCCATCTCTAGACCCTTGAGGGTAAACCCGAGCACCTGGGAATTGCCGATCACACCGTGATCGGTCAGCCCTTCGCAAAGCACCACATCATCCGGGCCGGCAAGGGATGCCAAGGCCAGAAAGATTGCGTGGGCAGCGCCGTTGGTGATCAGGATGTCGTCGCGCTCGACCCGCAGGCCTTGCCGCGCGATCCAGTGCATCGCCGCTTCACGGTGCGACTCGAAACCGGCAATCGGGCGAAACGCATGAATCCAGGGCTGATCTTCTTCGGTGCTGAGTTCGCGACAGGTTTCGCGCCAGAACTGGTCATGTTCACGGGTGTGCATGATCCGCGTGATGGAAAAGTCCACCAGCGCCCGTTCAGGGCTGTCGAGAATGTAAGTGGCGACCCGGTCGCTCATTCGCCGCGAGACAAAACTGCCGCGCCCGACCTCGCACCTCACCAGGCCCTGGCGTTCGAGCTCCTTGTAGGCATTGGTGACAGTTTGCACGCTGATGCCCATGGCATCGGCGACATTACGTTGCGGTGGCAGCCGCTGATCATTGGCCAGTACACCCTGCTCGATATCGTCGGCAATCGCCTGGACCAGAATCTTGTATTTCGACTCACCGCTGCGGGCGATTTCCAATGCTGCCTTCCACTTGTCCATCGGCGCCGAACCCACATGTTTGCCAGTGCCGACAGCATCCCGCGAGAATCCATGCAAAGCAATTGTCCTAGTGCAATGCAATCCTGCACAGTGCTTTTGTATGCTCGGTACAAGGTCGATGCACAGGCTGCTGAACCAGCCGCCCACAACAATCAATCGATCTGTACTGGAGCTGCCTCTCCACGCTTAGGCTCAACAGGTGGACCAGCCCTCGTACGCTTTGCTCTTGTCACACTGCCTCCTACCACAGAGCCGTCAAAGACGGATCCACAAGAAACAGGAGATTTTATCGATGAGCAATTCCATTCCCCGCACTCCCCATGTCTTGCGTCACCTGTTTGTCGCTTGCGCGTTGTTCGGCCTGGCCACCAGCGCCTACGCCTCGACGCTGGAAACCATTACGAAAAACAGCAGCATCCGCATCGGTTACGCGAACGAAACCCCGTTCGCCTTCACTGAAACCGACGGCAGGGTCACCGGTGAATCACCGGAAATCGCCAAGGTCATCTTTGAAAAAATGGGCATCAAGAAAGTCGACGGTGTGCTGACCGAATGGGGCTCGTTGATCCCCGGCCTGCGCGCCGGGCGTTTCGACGTGATTGCCGCGGGCATGTACATCACCCCCGAGCGCTGCAAGCAGGTCATCTTCACCGATCCGCAATACCAGTTGCCCGACGCACTCCTGACCGCCAAAGGCAACCCGAAGAATCTGCACAGCTATGAAGACATCGCCAAAAACCCGGATGTGAAACTGGCGGTCATGGCTGGCACGGTCAACCTGAAATACGCGCGGGATTCCGGGATGAAGGACGCACAAATCCTCCAGGTGCCGGACACCACCGCGCAGTTGCAGGCCGTGCGCGCCGGACGTGCCGATGCCGCCGTCGGCACCCAGCTGACCATGAAAGGCCTGGCCGCCAAGGGGGGTGAAAAGGTCGAAGCAGTCACCGAATTCAAGGATGACCCGTCGCATACCGGTTACGGCGCCCTCGCATTCCGCCCGGAAGACAAGGATCTGCGGGATGCGGTCAACGCCGAACTGAAAAAGTGGCTGGGCTCAGAAGAGCACCTAAAGACGGTCGCCCCGTTCGGTTTTGACAAATCCAACGTGACCAGCAAAACGGCTGCCGAGCTCTGCGCTCAATAGTCGAAGCGGGCATGGCGCTGCGGCGCGATGCCTATTTCCCTGCTGACTCCGGATGTTGAACCACGCAGGTGTGAACAATGGGTGAATTACTTCCGCTTTTGATACAAGGCGCCTGGGTCACGCTCCAGGTGACCTTCTTCGGTTCGATCCTGGCGATTGTCGCGGCCATTCTGGCGGCGCTGGGGCGCATGTCGCCGTGGCGGCCGCTGAGCTGGTTCTCGGTCGCCTACATTGAAGTGTTCCGCGGCACGTCGTTGCTGGTGCAATTGTTCTGGCTGTTTTTCGTGTTGCCACTGCCACCGTTCAACCTCGAACTGAGCCCCTACAGCGTGGCCATTGTCGGCCTCGGTTTGCACATCGGCGCTTACGGTGCGGAGGTGATGCGTGGTGCGATCAGCTCCGTTGCCAAGGGTCAGTACGAGGCGTCCACAGCACTCAACTTCAGCGGCTACAAGCGCTTTCGGCGAATCATTCTGCCCCAGGCGTTGCTGGCGGCCATTCCACCGGGCACGAACCTGCTGATCGAGTTGCTGAAAAATACCTCTCTGGTCTCGCTGATCACCCTGTCGGACCTCAGCTTCCGGGCCCGGCAATTGGACCAGGCCACTTTCCAGACCCTGGAAATCTTCAGCCTGGCGCTGGTGATGTATTTCGTGCTGGCTCAAGCGATCAACCTCGGCATGCGCAGCGTTGAGCGACGTTTGGCTCGCGGCCGGATGCGTGGAGGTCTGTCATGACCCTGTTCGATTGGACATATGCCTGGCAGATCCTGCCCGATTTGCTCCGGGCATCGCTGAACACCGTAGGCATTACCCTGCTCGGGTTCCTGATCGCCATTGTGCTGGGATTGTTTCTGGCCATCGGCCGACGCAGTCGCCTGTTCTGGCTATCGTGGCCGATCGCCGGGGTGATCGAATTCATCCGCAGCACGCCACTGCTGATCCAGGTGTATTTCCTCTATTACGTGCTACCCAATTACGGCGTGAGCATGACTGCCATGCAAGTGGGGGTGATCGGCATCGGTGTGCACTACGCCTGCTACATCGCCGAAGTGTATCGCGGCGGCCTCGACGCCGTGCCGCGCGCGCAGTGGGAAGCTGTTACGGCGCTGAACATCGCGCCGTACAGCGCCTACCGCAACATCATCCTGCCCCAGGCCCTGCGGCCAATCCTGCCGCCGCTGGGCAACTACCTGGTGGCAATGCTCAAGGACACGCCGGTGCTGTCGGCCATTACCGTGGTCGAGATCATGCAGCAAGCCAAGAACATCGGCTCCGAGAACTTCCGCTACCTGGAACCGATCACCATGGTCGGTCTGTTTTTCCTCGCCCTGAGCATCGCTTTGGCATATCTGGTACGGCGCCTTGAATTGCGCCTGGAGCTACGCTAATGACTTCTCCACTCTCGACACCCAGCGACCTTTCCCGGCACGGCAACCCGACCCCACTGCACCCGCAGGAGGCTACAGGCATGCAGAAACCCAATCCGGTCAAGCCGATCGTCAGCTTTCAGGACGTCACCAAGAGCTATGGCAACTTCACTGTGCTCGACCACTTGAATCTGGACGTCACCCCGGGTGAGAAAGTCGCGATCATCGGCCCCAGCGGCTCGGGCAAATCCACCCTGCTGCGAGTATTGATGACGCTCGAAGGCATCGATGATGGGTTGATCCGCATTGAGGATGACTTACTGACCCACATGCCCAATCGCAACGGTGTATTGGTGCCAGCCAATGACCGGCACATCCGTCGGGTGCGCGGCAAAATCGGCATGGTGTTCCAGAGCTTTAACCTGTTCCCCCACATGACGGCTTTGCAAAACGTCATCGAGGCCCCCGTCCAAGTCCTCGGCATGAAGCCAGCCGAGGCACGTGAACGTGCAGCGGACTTGCTGGAACTGGTAGGGCTGGGTAGTAAACTCGGGCATTACCCTTCGCAGTTGTCCGGTGGCCAGCAACAACGAGTGGCCATTGCCCGGGCACTGGCAATGCGCCCGAAAGTCATGCTATTCGACGAAGTGACCTCGGCGCTGGACCCGGAACTGTGCGGCGAAGTACTCAACGTGATCCGCAAGCTCGGCACTGAACACAACCTGACCATGCTGATGGTCACGCACCAGATGGGTTTCGCCCGGGAGTTTGCCGATCGCGTGTGCTTCTTTTACAAGGGGCAGATTCACGAACAGGGCACGCCCGCGCAGATCTTTGAACACCCGCAACAAGAACGAACCTGCGCGTTTCTCAGTGCAGTGAAAGAAGCCAACTAACCGACACCGAGCGAACGACTGGCTTCGATGAAGCTGTCGTTTTGCTTGAGTACGAAGCTGGCAGCCGCGCGCTTGAGATCATCGAAAAAACACGGCATTGGGTGTCCGGTTGCAAAGGTGTGACCGGCAGACTCGTCTTTGCCGCTTTTCTGGCACCCCCCCGCAGCCCTGAAAATCCCGTATTCACTGGATTTCAGGCACAAAAAAAGACGTCCTTGGACGTCTTTAGATGTTGTGTTGGTGGAGCCGGGGGGATTTGAACCCCCGTCCGCCAGTACTCCGCTGTCGGTACTACATGCGTAGCCGTGTCTATTAAGTTAACCCTCAGCGACCCGACGGGCAGGGTGCTTTGGGCGAGTTGTGTAAGTTTTAGCCGCTTCGTCCACAACGTACTGCACGGCGATTCTGTTCTATATGACAATCACTTTGGGTTTACAGACATCCCCTGATGATTGCTGGACCCGAAGGTACCAGGAGGGAAGGGCTAAGGCTGCTTACGCAGCGAGAGCGTATTCCCCGTAGGTTTCGTCATTGGCAACTATAGGAAGTTGCAACAGTGGATTTACGAGTTCTGTTACCAACTCGGCATGCACCTAAAGTTTCGCAACCGGCGTCGAATCCTAAACGGCCCCGAGCCTGGTGCTCTGTGAATCAAGTGAGCAACAAGCCTGCACAGTGTACGTCAACGCGACTCAGAAGGCCAACCCGAAGGTAGGCCACCACACATCATGGGTTTGGCTGGTTGCTCTGTCTGTCAGCGAGTGCCAATGCCTGGGTGGCTTCGGTGACGCATTTTGTGTCGTCTCCGGAGGCTTGTGAGGCTTCGGCGCTGGACATCAGTCTCTTGATCTCCATGGCGGTGCTTCCGGAGGTCGCCGGCAGCGCGTTCACTTTGCCTTTGAGCTCTTGCAGCTTGCTCGTACACAGGTTGTTGTCCGCCGCCAATGCAGTAGAGGCCAACATTGCAGCGGAAATGAACAGACCAGCGAGTGTGGTGCGCTTCATGGGTATCACCTTGAACGGATGGGGCCTACCTCAAAGACTACGATTCAACGCAAGAATTCGGTTTTTTCAGACAGCGTGCCAAGCTTTTCCCTCGATGCGGGCGGTTACACATTCCCAGACCCCGGATGCAAAAAAACCCGCCGTTGGCGGGTTTTGTTTTGCTTCGTATCGGATTACTTCCCGCCTTTTTTCGCGTCGGTGAGGGCCTTGATGACGTCGTTGGTCTCGGCGACGCAATCATCAGTGCCCTGCTTGGTGCCTTTTGCATGGTCGGCTTCGGCTTGCTCGACGGAGGCTTTTACCTGGTCAACCATTTCCGGAGGAATCTGTGCCTTTGCGTTTTCGATGGTTTGCAGATTGACCGCGCACTGATCTTTTTCTGCGGCAAACGAGGGGGAGGCGAGCATAGAGGCAGTAATAAACAAACCTAACAGCACAGAACGATTCATGTGTATCTCCTTGAGCTGAAGGGCCAGGCATTGCTGGCCATCAAATCGAGCTACCGAGTGTTGGGAGAGTCCCGCATTGGCGGGACTTGATCAGTGGACTGCGGTGGCACCTCAGGGTTCTGTTTTTTACTGTGGAGCTATCGATTCCGGCAAGTAGGTACATCTATGCACCTTCCTTGGGTCCTTCTATCAGGGCACCCTAGCCTGGGTAACGCGGTCCACCAGATAGACTAGACCGTGGTAATCAATGCCGCCATGTTGCGTCAAACCGATCTCACAGGTGCGGCTGGTGGAGATGCCTTCGCTGCATTGTTGCACCGCATCCTTGAGCGTGCGCAGCGAATGGGCATTCAATTGCGGTGTGGTGAAACCCTTGTCGCCGGCGAAGCCGCAGCAGTGAATGCCCTCAGGAATGACCACGTTTTTGCTGCATTTGCGCGCCAGATCGATCAGTGCCTGACTTTCGCCAAGGTGCTGGGTGCTGCAGGTGACGTGCACCGCAATCGGTGCTTCCTGTGGTGTGAAGTCGAGGCGATCCATCAGGTGCGTGCGGATGAAACGCACCGGGTCGTAGAGGTCCAGTCGAACGTCGCCAAGGTCTTGAGTGAGCCGTAACGTACAGGGACTGGTGTCGCAATAAATCGGGTCGAGCCCGCCGCGACTGGCGTGCAGCAAGGCGCCGATCAGTTCCTGGCGCTTGTGTTCGGCTTGTTCGGCGTAGCCTTTGGAGGCGAATGGCTGGCCGCAGCAGAGGTTGTCCAGATTGTCCGGGAAGACTACCTGGTAACCGGCCTTTTCCAGCAGCCCGCGGGTTTTGTCGTACAACGACACCTGCTCTTTATCCCCCGCCGCTGGCCCCATGACCCGCGACACACACGCCGCCAGGTACACCACCCGAGGGCGTTCGTCCGACACGGCGGGACTGAAACGGATGGCTTTTTCCGGCTGCGGCATGGCGTTGGTCCATTGCGGGACCTGACCTTTGGACAGCTTCGTCAGTGTCGCCGAGAGTTTTGCCAGGCGTGGCGCGCCCAACAACATCCGTGCGCCATTGGCGACGTGCAGGGTGAACCGCGCCCCTTGTAGCGCAGTGGCGAAATTTCCTTCAAGCCAGTTGGCGGTTTTCGTATGGGTGGCCGTGCGGCTGCGCAGCTTTTTCACCAGCTCGCCGGTGTTGATGCCGACCGGGCAACGTTGCGCGCACAGGCCGGTGGCGGCGCAGGTGTCGATGCCTTGGTATTCGTACGCGGCTTCGAGTTCGGTGGTATCGATGCCGGCGCGTTTTTTTGCCTGAATATCGCGCCAGATCACGATGCGTTGGCGTGGGCTCAGGGTCAGGCCTTTCGATGGGCAGACCGGTTCGCAGAAGCCGCATTCGATGCACTTGTCCACAATCTCGTCGGCGGCCGGCAAGGGCTTGAGGTGCTTGAGGTGGATCTGCGGATCTTCGCTGAGCACCACGTCCGGGTTGAGAATCCCGTTGGGATCGAGCAGGCGCTTGAGTTGCCACATCAGCTGGTAGGCATCGCTGCCCCATTCCAGTTCGACGAAGGGCGCCATGTTGCGCCCGGTGCCGTGTTCGGCTTTCAGCGAACCGCCGAACTCCACTGCCACCAGTTGCGCCACGTCGTCCATGAACGCCTGATAGCGTGCGACTTCTTCCGTGTTGTTGAAGCCTTGGGTGAAAACGAAGTGCAGATTGCCTTCCAGTGCGTGTCCGAAAAGGATCGCTTCATCGTAGTGATGTTTGTCGAATAGCTCGATCAGGCGATTGACGCCGATGGCCAGTTGTTCGACCGGGAAGGTGACGTCTTCGATGATCACCGTGGTGCCGGTCTTGCGCACCGCGCCGACGGCGGGGAAGGTGTCTTTGCGAATGGCCCAGAGACGGGCGTTTTCCCGTGGGTCCTCGGTGAAGTCGACCTGTTTTTCCACCGGGAACGTCTGCAGCGACGCCATGATCTGCGCCAGTTGTTCATGCAGCAGGGCGGACGAGGCGGCGCGGGATTCGATCAGCAAGGCGCAGGCATTGTTCGACAGATGCTGTACGAAAGGCGGCATGCCGGGTTTGTCCTGCACTGAGCGCAGGCTGCGCCGGTCCAGCAGTTCCACGGCCGACACCGGTTGGCTTTTCAGTACGGTGACCGCGTTGCAGCAGGTCTCGACATCCGGGAAGACAATCAGGGCCGAGGCCTTGTTCGGGTGGTCGATCACCGTGTCGTAGGTCACCGCGCTGATGAACCCGAGCGTGCCCTCGGAGCCCACCAGCAAGTGGCTCAAGATATCCACAGGCTCGTCGAAATCCACCAGGGCATTGAGCGACAGGCCGGTGGTATTTTTCAGACGGTATTTGTGGCGGATTCTCGCAGCCAGATCAGCGTTGGCGCGGGTCTCGCGACCCAGAGTCGCCAGGCGCTCCAGCAACGCGGCATGGCTTTGGCGAAACGCCGCGACGCTGGCGGCATCTTCAGTGTCGAGACGACTGCCGTCGGCCAGCACCAGACGAATGCCGGCCAAAGTGTGATAGGTGTTTTGCGCCGTGCCACAGCACATGCCGCTGGCGTTGTTGGCGACGATACCGCCGATCTTGCAGGCATTGATCGAGGCCGGGTCCGGGCCGATCTTGCGTCCGAACGGCGCCAGCCAGGCGTTGGCCTGTGCGCCGATCACTCCCGGTTGCAGGCGGATTTGCGTGCCCTGGTCGCGGATCTCGCGCGCGTTCCAGTTGTCCCCCAGCACGATCAGCACCGAGTCGCTGATCGCCTGGCCGGACAAACTGGTACCGGCGGCGCGGAAGGTCACCGGCACCTGATCGCGTTGCGCCAGTTGCAGCAGCGCCACCACTTCGTCTTCGGACTCGACGCGGATCACCAGTTGCGGAATCAATCGATAGAAACTGGCATCGGTGCCGAAGGCCAGGGTCGACAGCGGGTCGTCGAAACGTCGCTCTTGTGGAATCAGTTGCTGTGCATCTCGCAGGAAAGCGGCCGGTAGACTCATTGGTCCTCCAGGATCAACACCACCAGGTCTTTCGGACCGTGGGCGCCGTACGCCAGCACTTGTTCGATGTCGGCGGTCTTCGACGGGCCGGACACCAGCAACGCGTTGGTCGGCATGCCCTGGGCCCATTCGAACTCCTGCTGCACCTGATAGAAGTTGTCGCGGATTTCGCTGGCCTTGAGCAGGGCGAAATGCACAGGTGGCGCCAGGCTCATCAAGCGCGGTTCTTCCCGGGTCGGCCAGATGATCAGGCTACCGGTTGCCGCGATGGCGCCGAGGCTGCCGGTCAGGCTCGCCGGGGTGTCGTTGAACAGCTCGGCTTTCCATTCTTCGACCGGGCGGTCGTAGGCCTTGAGCGTCGGCAGATCGGGATTATTCGCCCAGTGCTGTGTGATGCGTTGACCGTGGGGCGTTGTCGGTGCGATCAGCAGGCTCGGCAACTGGCGATCCCGTAGCAATTGCGCTAACAGCGCCGGCCAGTCTTCACCGGAGGTCAGGTGGATTTCCGTGTGCACCGCTTCCATCAGTTTGCGCAGTTGTGGAATGCGTTGCTCTGGCGCGTAGGAGTAAGGCAGGGTCACCAGATCGACATCAAAGTTGTCGGCCACCGGTGTGGTGCCTGTCAGACTTTTACGCAGTTTGGCGAGGATATTTTGCTTGGCGCTCATCAGCGGTCTCCCTGTTTGGCCAAGTGCTCGCGGGCCATGTCATGCAGTGAGCGGGCGGCGGGTTTCGGTGCGCTGTGGTTTTGCGTCCACGGGCCGACATTACTCGGCGTGAGGGCGCGCAAACGGGTGGCGAAGAAGCCGAACAGGCGATACAGCGTTGGCGAACTGTTGAGCTTCGCCCAGGCGTTCCAGAGGAACCGCTCCTTGCGCGAATACTTGCTGCCCTGGCCGCGCATCACTTGATGGGGGCTGTCCGGGGCCTTGACGTTTTCTTCGCGCAGGCGTCGCAGCAACGCAGGGATCGGGATTTTTACCGGGCAGACTTCGCCGCAGGCACCGCACAACGAAGAGGCGCTCGGGTGATCCGGGACTTTCGCCAGGCCGACCATGTGCGGGGTGACGATTTTTCCGATAGGGCCGGGGTAAACCTCCCCATAGGCATGGCCGCCGATTCGGGTATACACCGGGCAATGATTCATACAGGCACCGCAGCGAATGCAGTTCAGGGTCTGGCGCAATTCGCTGTCGGCAAAGGCCTGGCTGCGACCATTGTCGAGCAGTACCAGGTGCACTTCCTGCGGGCCGTCGAGTTCATGCTCCTTGCGCGGGCCGGAGATCATGTTGACGTAGGTCGTGATCGGGATGCCCAGGGCCGAGCGGGTCAGCAGCGACAGCAACGGCACCACGTCGCGCAGGTTTTCCACGACTTTTTCGATGCCGGTAACGGCGATGTGCACGGGCGGTACGGTGGTGGTCATGCGACCGTTGCCTTCGTTTTCCACCAGCAGCAGGGTGCCGGTTTCGGCCACGGCGAAGTTGACGCCGGAGACGCCGATGTCCGCTTCGAAGAATTTCTGCCGCAAGACCTTGCGACCGATCTGAATGAGTTGGTCAACGTCCTTGGTGTATTCCACCCCAAGTTTGTCGTGGAACAAGGACGCGACCTGACCGGCATTCTTGTGGATCGCCGGCATGATTATGTGTGAAGGCTTCTCGTGGTCGAGCTGGACGATGTACTCGCCCATGTCCGATTCCAGGCATTCAATGCCCCGGTCAGCCAGGAAATGGTTCATCTCCATTTCTTCGCTGACCATCGATTTGCCCTTGATCACTTGCCGCCCCTCGTGAGCGCGGATGATCGAGAGGACGATGCCATTGGCCTCGTCCACCGTTTCCGCCCAGTGCACTGTCACACCGTTGCGGGTCAGGTTCTGTTCCAGTTGCTCGAGCAGGTCGGGCAACTTGGAGAGCGCGCGGGCACGGATTGCATTGCCCAGTGCGCGCAAGTGTTCTCTTTCATGGGCATCGCTGAACGCCGCTGCCCGTTTGGTCATCAGTGAATCCATCGCCTTGCGAAAGTTGCCTCGCAATTGCGCGTCACCCAGCGCGTTGTGGGCGCGGGTGCGGAAATCCTCTTCTACGGCAACCGTAGGAATAATCGTCGAGGTGCTCATTTCGCACCTCCGGTACGCTGCCAGAGGAAGCTGGCCAGATGCTGACCGCGCAACGCTTCCTGCTGTTTTTCCAATGAGCCGTTGATGTTCATCAAGCAGCCGCAATCGGCACTCAATACCTTGTGCGCGCCGGATTCCTTCAACGCCCGGGTCTTGTCAGCCACCATCGCGCCGGAAATGTCTGGCATACGGACGCTGAATGTTCCGCCAAAGCCACAGCACTCACTTTCGTGATCGTGATTGACCCGCTCCACATTGCTCAACTGCGACAACAATTCGCGGCCGTGCAGGTGGGTGTTCATTTCGCGGCGTGCCGAACACGAAGTGTGCAGCGCCACTTTCACCGGCTCACCGCTGTCCTTGAACTGCACCTTGCAGACAAACAGCAGGAACTCGGCCAGTTCATAGGTTCTGGCAGCCAGCGCCTGAACCTGTTTCAACGTGTGCGGCTCGTCCTTGAACAAGTCGGCATAGTGTTCGCGCAACATCCCGGCACAAGAGCCTGACGGCACCACCACCGGATAATCCCCGGCGAACAGCGCCAGTTGTGAGCGCGCCACGGTCCGTGCCTGTTCGGTGTAACCCGAGGTGTAGGCCGGTTGTCCGCAGCAGCTTTGCCCTTGCGGGTACTCGACACGAATGCCTTCGCGTTCCAGCAGGTGGATCGCATCCATCCCGGCTTCGGGGTAGAACAAATCGACCACGCAGGTCCCGAACAGGTAGACCCGTGACGGTTTCTCGCTGGGGTATTGCCGAGGCTCGGGCAGTGGCGGGGCGACACGGGTCGCATTCGGCACAGCGTTGTAAAAAAGCTCGCTCATCAGGCGTGTCTCCGGGTGGTCCCGGTTATTCGTCTGTTGAGGCCGCTGAATATAGAGCCGGAAGCTTTCAGCAGCCTTACAGACCGGGGTGTGAATTGCGGACGCCGGGGGCGTGGCCCGGCGTCGGTTTTTACCGTTTTGCTTGTAGTCCTTAGTGCACCAGCATGCCGGTGAACCAGTAGGCCTGAGCCAGGGTGATCAAGCCGACAATCGTTGCAAAGAATAGGCTGTGCTTGAGGGTGAAGC
This sequence comes from Pseudomonas sp. Pseusp49, assembly GCF_059491875.1. NCBI lineage: Bacteria > Pseudomonadati > Pseudomonadota > Gammaproteobacteria > Pseudomonadales > Pseudomonadaceae > Pseudomonas > Pseudomonas sp. Pseusp49. The sequence continues at coordinate 720,918 of NZ_CP168514.1, forward strand.
GGAACAGATCCGATTCCTTGCCCACCAGGCCGGTCGCGGCGCAGGCCACGGCGATCGATTGTGGCGAGATCATCTTGCCGGTCACGCCGCCGCTGGTGTTCGCCGCCACCAGCAAGGTGTCGTTGACGCCGATCTGGTGCGCGGTGGTCGCTTGCAGCGAACTGAACAGGGCGTTGGACGAAGTATCGGAGCCGGTGAGGAACACGCCCAGCCAGCCGAGGAATGGCGAGAAGAACGGGAACGCCGCACCCGTCGCCGCCAGTACCAGGGCCATGGTCGAGGACATACCCGAGTAGTTGGTGACGAAGGCGAACGCCAGCACCATGCCGATGGACAGGATCGGCCAGCGCAGTTCGTAGAAGGTCTCCTTCAAAGTGGTAAGACCAGTTTTGACGTTGATCTTCAGCACCAGCATCGAGATCAGCGCCGAGAAGAAGATCGCTGTACCGGTGGCGGAAATCGGGTCGAGTTTGAACACTGCCGGAATAGCCGTTGGTGCAGCCACGATCGGCGCGACCTTGATCACCATTTGATCAAGATGCGGGATCGCAAAGTTGAGCACGAAGCTGTACATCGAACCGCCGGCGGCAAACATGGCCTTGAACGGCTTCAGGGTCCAGATCGTGACCAGTACGGTGAGAATCAGGAACGGCGACCAGGCCTTGAAGATTTCCCCAAGGCTGTAGGGCGAAGCCACGGTTGTGCGCTTCTGGCCGAAACCACCGACGCTGGCGCTCACCACGGAGGCCGAAACAGCACCGACGATGTGTTGGCCGGCGGCGCGTTTTGGTTGCCAGACTTTCAGGAACAGGGTCAGGGAGATCAGTGCGGCCAGGGCCGAGGTGATGTCCGGCAGTTCCGGGCCGATGAAGTTCGAAGTGAAGTACTGGGTCACGGCAAAGCTCAAACCGGCCACCAGCGCGGCTGGCCAGGTTTCCCGCACGCCGCGCAGGCCGTCCATCATGAACACCAGCCAGAACGGCACGAACAGCGACAGCAGCGGCAGTTGGCGGCCGGTCATGGCGCCGATCTTGAAGGCGTCGATACCGGTCACTTGCCCTGCCACGATGATCGGAATGCCCAGGGCGCCGAAGGCTACGGGTGCGGTGTTGGCGATCAGGCACAAGCCGGCGGCGTACAGCGGGTTGAAGCCCAGTCCTACAAGAAGCGCGGCGGTAATCGCCACTGGCGCGCCGAAACCGGCAGCACCTTCCAGAAATGCGCCGAAGCAGAAGCCGATCAGCAGCACCTGCAAGCGCTGGTCATCGGTGATCGACAGGACCGAACTGCGGATGACTTCAAACTGACCGCTCTTGACCGTCAGTTTGTAGAGGAATACCGCTGCCACGATGATCCAGGCAATCGGCCACAGGCCATAAGCGAAGCCATACCCGGCGGCGGCGAGCGCCATATCGACCGGCATCTGGAAAGCGAAGATCGCCACCAGGATCGACAACGCCAGGGTGATGCTGCCGGCCACGTGCCCTTTGAGGCGGAACACGGCCAGGGCCAGGAAGAAAAACACGATGGGGATGATGGCGGCGAGTGCGGACAGGCCGAGGCTGCCGAGCGGGGTATAGAGCTGTTGCCAGGTTTGCATATGGGGTGGCCCCTAATTGTTGTTGGTCAGGCACTGATCAGCGTTCTTGGATAATTGGTAAGACCAATTTACAATCGCTGTTGGCTAGGGTAAAAGCCTTGTAGGTGGTGTGTCAATTTGCCGCCCTAAAACTTTTGTCGAATGCAAAGTGCGCAGATCGTCCGTCTGGTATGACCAAATGCGTTGTGGCAGGTGCTGGCGCGGCGCCGATAGGCCAGAATAGAGCCCCGGCGAGTCGTCGGATCGTGGAGAAATCGAGTTATGGGGTTTGATCAGATTCGTCAGCGCCGTTTGTCTGACGATATTGTCGAGCAGCTTGAGGGCATGATCCTCGAGGGCACACTGAAGGCCGGAGAGCGCTTGCCGGCCGAGCGCGCATTGGCCGAACAATTTGGCGTGTCCCGCCCTTCGTTGCGTGAAGCCATTCAGAAGCTGACCGCCAAGGGGTTGCTGGTCAGTCGCCAGGGCGGCGGCAACTATGTGGTGGAATCACTGGGTACCACCTTCAGTGACCCCTTGTTGCAGCTGCTGGAAAGCAACCCCGAGGCGCAGCGCGACCTGCTCGAGTTTCGCCATACGCTGGAAGCGTCCTGCGCCTACTACGCGGCGTTGCGCGCCACTGATGTGGATCGCGAGCGGCTGACCGCGGCATTCAACAAGTTGCAGGACTGCTATTCGCGCCACGAAGAGGTGAGCCGTGCCGAAGAGGGGGCCGCGGACGCAAGCTTTCACCTGGCGATCGCCGAGGCCAGCCACAATGCCGTGCTGCTGCATACCATTCGCGGGCTGTTCGACTTGCTCAAGCGCAACGTGGTGACCAACATCGGCGGCATGTACAAGCAGCGCACTGAAACCCGCGACATGCTGATCACGCAGCATCGGGAGTTGTACCAGGCGATTATCGAAGGGCGCGCGGAGCAGGCGCGGGAAGTTTCCAGCCGGCACATTCTGTACGTGCAGGAGGTGCTGGAAGAAGTGCGTCAGGAAGTGCAGCGTGTGGCTCGGGCGGAACGGCGCAAGGGGATGTGACCTTTTGAAGCAAAAGATCGCAGCCTTCGGCAGCTCCTACATTGGAATGCGTTCCCTGTAGGAGCTGCCGAAGGCTGCGATCTTTTCGCTGACACCGCGAAACTCAGGCAGAAAAATCAGTCTTCCTTGCCCTTGTTGCGCACCGCACGCTGCAACTCGCGACCCGCGTCGCGTTCGCGCTCGGTATCGCGCTTGTCGTATTCCTTCTTGCCCTTGCCCAGAGCGATCTCGCACTTGACCATGTGCTTGCTCCAGTACCAGGACAGGCACACGCAGGCGTAACCCTTTTGCTGCACCGCAGCGGACAGCTTGTCCAGCTCGCGACGGTTGAGCAGCAGCTTGCGGCTGCGCACCGGGTCGGCGATGACGTGGGTGCTGGCGGTCGTCAGGGGCGTAATGTGGCTGCCGAGCAGCCAGGCTTCGCCATCCTTGAGCAGGACATAACTGTCAACCAGTTGCAGCTTGCTTGCCCGCAGACTTTTTACTTCCCAGCCGGCCAGGACCAGACCAGCCTCGAACTTGTGCTCGATGAAGTAATCGTGTCGCGCCTTTTTATTTTGCGCGATGGTCCCTGTTGGGTGTTTCTTCTGTTTAGCCATAGGGGCGGCATTATAGGGAGTTACAACAGAGTCGGCTACGGGGTTGCTACGTGCTTGAGCAGGTTGATTGAATCCCGGACAATGCGGCCTCTTTTTTGAACGCTTGGGCGTGATAACGATGTCGACAGACAAGGTTTCTGTCCACGGCAGTTGGGCTAGCCGCTGGGTCTTCATACTCGCCGCGACCGGTTCGGCCGTGGGGCTGGGTAGTATCTGGAAATTCCCGTACATGGTCGGCGTCTATGGCGGCGGTGCCTTCGTGCTGATGTTCCTGGCCTGCATCGCGCTGATTGGCGTGCCGGTCATGCTGGCCGAAACGCTGATCGGCCGGCGTGCACGACAGAGCCCGGCCAATGCCTTGAAGGCGCTGGCGGTCGAGGCGGGGCACTCGGGCAAATGGTCCTGGGGCGCATTTGCCGGAATGATCACGGCGTTGCTGATCCTGTCGTTCTACAGTGTGGTGGGCGGCTGGTCGCTGGATTACATCATCGACATGGGGCGTGGCGATTTTCAGGGTGTGACGGCGGATCAGGTGGGGGCTTACTTCGGCAATGTCATTGCCGACCCCTGGCGCCTGACACTTTGGCACACGATTTTCATGCTGCTGTCGGCGGTGGTGATCGCAAAGGGCGTGGTCGCCGGGCTTGAGCGCAGTTTGCGCATCATGATGCCGTTGTTGTTCGTGATGGTCCTGGTGCTGCTGGGCTACAGCATGACCACCGGTCATTTCATGGAAGGCGTGCATTTCATGTTCGACTTCCACCCGGAAAAGGTTCTGGACGGCTTGTTGCCCGCGATGGGGCATGCGTTCTTTTCCCTGAGCGTGGGCGTCGGCTCGATCATGATCTATGGCGCCTACATGCCGAAGAGCTCGTCGATATCGGGGACTGTCGTTGGTGTGGCGCTGCTCGACACCTTCGTTTCCCTGGTGGCCGGCCTGGCATTGTTTCCGATTGTTTTCGCGGCGGGCCTGAACCCGAGCGAAGGGCCGGGGCTGATGTTCGTCAGCCTGCCGTTTGCCTTCGGCAACGTGGCGTTCGGGCAGTTGATGGGGGTGGTGTTCTTCGTGCTGGTGGCGGTCGCTGCCTGGAGTTCGGCGATTTCCCTGCTTGAACCGATGGTGGCCTATCTGGTCGAGCGCACTAAAGTGAGTCGTGCCTGGGTCACCTTCTGGCTGGCTTTCAGCTGCTGGTTCGTCGGCCTGGGCACGGTGTTCTCCTTCAATATCTGGAAGGAGGCCAAGTTCTTCGTGAACGAAGGCGGGATGTTCCATCTCTACCAATGGGGAGCAGCCGGTGGTCTCGACTTCTTTGGCGTGATCGATTTCTTCACCTCGCGACTCATGTTGCCGCTTGGCGGTTTGTGTTTCGTGGTGTTTGCGGGCTGGATCATGGGGCGTGAAGCGGTGCGCGACGAGTTGTCGATTCGCAACCCTGCGCTGTTTGGTCTGTCCTTGTTCTTGATGCGCTATGTGGCGCCCATCGGCATCCTCGTAGTGTTTGCCGCCCAGCTGTGGAAGTGACGCTGACATGACGACACATATTTCACGTTCGGCCTTGCTGCCATACCCGGCACAAGCGCTGTATGACCTGGTCAACGACGTGGCGCGCTACCCGGAGTTTCTGCCGTGGTGCTCGTCGGCCGAAGTCCTGGAGAGCTCCCTTGAGCATATGCGGGCGAGCGTTGGAGTGGCCAAGGGCGGCCTCAGCCAGCATTTCGTCACGCGCAACACCCTGGTTCCCGGGCAGTCGATCGAAATGAACCTCGAAGAGGGCCCTTTCACCCAATTGCATGGCATCTGGGTATTCAAGGCGCTGACCGACAAGGCCTGCAAGATCAGCCTCGATCTGTCGTTCGATTATGCCGGGCCACTGGTTCGTGCCACCTTGGGGCCGCTGTTCAATCAGGCGGCCAACACCCTGGTGGATGCGTTCTGCCAGCGTGCCAAGCAGATACATGGTTGAGGTCATGATTGAAATCGAGGTGGTCTACGCGGCCGTGGACCGTCAGGTGCTGCTGACGCTGACGGTGCCGGTCGGGACGAGCGTGCGGGCAGCCTTGCTTGGGTCCGCCCTGGCTGGGGAGTTTCCGGAGCTGGATCTGGCCAATTGTCCCGTAGGGATCTTCGGCAAGGTTGTAGCCGATCCAGAGCGTCGGCCTGTTCAGGCAGGAGATCGTATCGAGGTCTACCGACCCCTGTTGGCCGACCCGAAAGAGGTACGCCGACTGCGTGCGGCAAAAGCGGCCGAGGCCAAAGCGCGGAATCAGTGAGTGGCTTGAACGCCAGACAATAAAAAGCCCGGGCATGCCGGGCTTTTTATTGCGTCGCAAATTATTGCGGCGAGGTGTCCAGTGGTTGCGGCGTCGGGACCGGCACGGTTTCTACGCCGTCGACGTCCTTCTGGATCTGGTCCAGCAACGAACCTGGCTTGACCGGCTTTTCCGGTTTTGGCTTCTCGACGTTTTCTGCTGGGGCAGCCACTGTCGTGCCGCTGTCCTTGCCGAGAATGGCTTCGTCACGGCTCACGCCTGGCATGAAATCACCAGAGAGGCTGACAAGCTGATCATTTGGGTTGAAGATAACGCTGATGCGTTCCTGTTGGCGTTCACCGCCACCCGGTTGCAAGCTGTACAGATAATCCCAGCGATCGGCATGGAACGTGTCAGTCAGCAGAGGGTTGCCCATGATAAACCGTACTTGCTTGCGGGTCATTCCCGGGCGTAACTGGTCTATCATGTCCTGCGTGACGACATTGCCCTGCTGGATGTCGATTTTGTAAACCCCGGGGAATGAACAACCGGCGAGTGCGAGCAGTCCCACAAAGGTGAAACTGGTTAGCAAGAGCTTGGTGTTTTGCATCGGTGGGCGACTTCCACTATCTTGGCTGGGACAACGTAAACGCCGATCATACCCGCATTAAGAGAAGCTGCGAAGCAGCATCGCGAGAAAGCTGACCATGGTTGAAAATAGCGAACTACGCAAAGCCGGCCTCAAAGTGACCCTGCCACGGGTCAAAATTCTGCAAATGCTCGACTCCGCCGAGCAACGCCACATGAGTGCCGAGGATGTCTACAAGGCCCTTATGGAGGCTGGTGAGGACGTCGGTCTGGCCACGGTTTACCGTGTTCTGACCCAGTTCGAGGCAGCTGGCCTTGTGGTGCGGCACAACTTCGACGGAGGCCACGCGGTCTTCGAACTGGACGACGGCAAGCATCACGACCATATGGTCAACGTCGAAACCAGCGAAGTGATCGAATTCTTCGACGAAGAAATCGAGCGGCTTCAGAAAGCAATCGTCGACAAGTATGGCTTCGAGATGGTTGATCACAATCTGGTGCTGTACGTGCGCAAGAAAAAGTAAGCATGTCGCGCGAACATCCGTTCGCGAAACGAGCGAAGGCGACCCCAGGGTCGCCTTCGTGCTTTCTGCTGTGCGCATGGTTCCTGTAGGAGCTGCCGCAGGCTGCGATCTTTTGATCTGTGCTTTTAGAAAGGGCAAAGTCAAAAGATCGCAGCCTGCGGCAGCTCCTACAGGATTCGCTTCAGATTTTTGCGGTGACGACCATTTTCTTGGCGTGCGCCAGGGATTCCTTGGTCAGATCGATGCCGCCCAGCATCCGCGCGACTTCTTCGACGCGCTCGTTTTTGCTCAGTTTGGAAACCGCCGTGCGGGTGGCATCTTCGCCGCGTACTTTATGCACAAATAAATGCTGATGACCTTGCGCTGCCACTTGCGGCAGGTGGGTCACGGTCAGCACCTGCCCACGCTCGCCGAGCCTGCGCAGTAACTGGCCGACGATTTCTGCGGTCGGGCCGCCAATGCCGACGTCGACTTCGTCGAACACCAGGGTCGGTACACGGGAGGTCTGTGCGGTGATCACCTGAATCGCCAGGCTGATCCGCGACAGTTCGCCGCCGGATGCCACTTTCGCCAGGGCCTTCAGCGGCTGGCCGGGGTTGGCGCTGACCAGCAGTTCTACCTGTTCGAGCCCGTTTGGCAGCAGTTCGTTGCCGCTGTTCGGGCGCAGTTCAATGGTGAAGCGCCCGCCTGGCATGCCCAGTCGCTGGATTTCCTGCTCCACGGCGCTGGCCAGGCTGTTCGAAGCTTGATGCCTTAGATCGCTCAGCTCCCGGGCCTTTTCCTGATAGTGCCGGGCATAGGACGACAGCTCATCGCTCAGGCGCTCGATGGATTCGTCGTTGGCGTTCAGGGTCTCGATTTCATCCAACAGTTTCTGCTGCATCTCGGCCACTTCAGTCGGCTGGATGCGGTGTTTGCGCGCCAGGGTATAGATCGCATCGAGGCGTTCTTCGAGGTATTGAAGGCGCGATGGATCGGCATCGAAATTGTCGAGGAAGCGGTTCAGTTCGCCCACGGCCTCCTCAACCTGGATCTGTGCGCTGGTCAGCAAACTGCTGGCTTCGCCCAGGGCGCCGATCGAGCTGTTCACGCTCGACAGGCGGTTGAGGCTGGCGGTGAGGGCGTTGAGGACATTCCCGGAATCACTTTCGCTGCATTGTTCGACGACTTGCCGGCAAATGCCCAGCAGGGTTTCGGCGTTGGTCAGGTTCTTGTGTTCCTGTTCCAGCTGCTCGAGCTCATTGTCACCGAGGCCAAGGTTTTCCAGTTCTTCGAGTTGATAGCTGAGCAGTTGATGACGTGCACGTTGCTCGTCGCCGGAGTTGGAGAGCCGCTCCAGTTCCTGGCGGGTCTGACGCCAGCGTTGGGCGGCCAGTTGAACCTGGCGGGCCAGATCCGTCGCGCCGGCATATTCATCGAGCAGGCGACGGTGGGTATCGGTCTTGAGCAGGGATTGGTGTTCGTGCTGGCTGTGAATGTCGATCAGCAGCTCGCCCAGCGCCTTGAGATCGCCAAGCGGGCAGGGCGTGCCGTTGATGTAGCCACGCGAACGACCTTCGGATGTGATCACCCGGCGCAGGATGCACGGGCCGTCGTTTTCGAGGTCGCGTTCTGCCAGCCAGGCGCTGGCTTCCGGAATGTCGGCCAGATCGAAGGTGGCCAGGATATCGGCCTTGTCGGCGCCCGGGCGGACCACGCCGCTGTCGGCACGATCGCCCAGGGTCAGGCCCAGCGCGTCGAGCATGATCGACTTGCCCGCGCCGGTTTCCCCGGTGATCACGCTCATCCCGCGATCGAGTTCGAGATCGAGATGTTCAACGATGGCGTAGTTGTGTACGGACAGGTGCACCAGCATATGGGCCGCTCCCAGGTGTTAGGTCTGGTTATTTATACAGTGTTTTGTTTCTGGCTGACAATGCCCCTCGTTAGCTCGATTCGATCGGTCCGACCAATCCCTTATCGCGAGCCGGCATGACAATGCGATTGTTTTTTGTAGGGTTAATCATCGGCGCCCCTTGAAGCCGGATTTTGCGGCCCCATATAGCTGGGCAGAAGCGCGAGTTGAGCTCGCGGACGATATTGAAAGGAGAAATCTATGGCTGACGAACAGACAGTGGATACGCAAAACCCAGACGCCAACCAGGCGCCCGAGGCTTCGGGTGAAGACCTGGCGGCTCGTGTACAAGTGCTCGAAGAGCAACTGGCAGGCGCTCAGGATCAGGCTTTGCGTGTAGCCGCCGATCTGCAGAACGTCCGCCGTCGCGCCGAGCAGGATGTGGAGAAGGCTCACAAGTTCGCGCTGGAAAAATTCGCCGGCGACCTGCTGCCGATCGTCGACAGTCTGGAACGCGGCCTGGAGCTGTCCAGCCCGGATGATGAAAGCATCCGTCCGATGCGCGAAGGCATCGAACTGACCCTGAAAATGTTCCACGACACCCTCAAGCGTTATCAGCTTGAAGCGATCGACCCGCATGGCGAACCGTTCAACGCCGTTCACCATCAGGCGATGGCCATGCAGGAAAGCGCCGATGTCGAGCCGAACAGCGTTCTGAAGGTGTTCCAGAAGGGCTATCAGCTCAATGGACGCCTGCTGCGCCCGGCGATGGTCGTGGTCAGCAAGGCGCCTGCGCCGGTTTCGCCTTCGATTGACGAGCAGGCTTGAAATCCGCCGCAAGGCCCCCATTTATAAGTCAAGCGTTTAAGTGCTACCGCAGTTAGCCACCACTGCTGCGGCAACCAAATCCAAAGTTTCGGGAGAGTGAACATGGGCAAAATTATCGGTATCGACCTGGGGACTACCAACTCCTGCGTCTCCGTGCTGGAAAACGGCAAGGCCAAAGTTATTGAAAACGCTGAAGGCGCGCGTACCACGCCGTCGATCATCGCTTACGCCAACGATGGCGAAATCCTGGTTGGCCAGTCGGCCAAGCGTCAGGCTGTGACCAATCCGCACAACACCCTGTATGCGGTGAAGCGTCTGATCGGTCGTCGTTTTGACGAAGAAGTCGTGCAGAAAGACATCCAGATGGTCCCTTACAAGATCGTCAAGGCTGACAACAGCGACGCCTGGGTTGAAGTGAACGGCCAGAAAATGGCGCCGCCACAAATCTCGGCTGAAATCCTGAAGAAAATGAAGAAGACCGCCGAAGACTACCTCGGCGAGACCGTGACTGAAGCGGTGATCACCGTTCCGGCCTACTTCAACGACAGCCAGCGTCAGGCGACCAAGGACGCCGGCCGCATCGCCGGTCTGGACGTAAAACGTATCATCAACGAACCGACCGCTGCTGCTCTGGCTTACGGTATGGACAAGGCCAAGGGCGATCACACCGTGATCGTTTACGACCTGGGTGGTGGTACTTTCGACGTTTCGGTGATCGAGATCGCTGAAGTCGATGGCGAGCACCAGTTCGAAGTACTGGCCACCAACGGTGACACGTTCCTGGGCGGTGAAGACTTCGACATTCGTCTGATCGACTACCTCGTCGACGAATTCAAGAAAGAAAGCGGCATGAACCTCAAGGGTGACCCGCTGGCCATGCAGCGCCTGAAAGAAGCTGCTGAAAAAGCCAAGATCGAACTGTCCTCGAGCCAGTCGACCGACGTGAACCTGCCGTACATCACTGCAGACGCCACCGGTCCTAAGCACCTGAACGTGAAGATCTCCCGCGCCAAGCTGGAAGCATTGGTGGAAGACCTGGTTCAGCGCACCATCGAACCTTGCCGCATCGCAATGAAAGATGCTGGTATCGACGTTGGCGCGATCAACGACGTGATTCTGGTGGGCGGTCAGACCCGTATGCCACTGGTTCAGAAGCTGGTCACCGAGTTCTTCGGCAAAGAAGCACGTAAAGACGTCAACCCGGACGAAGCGGTTGCCATGGGTGCTGCCATCCAGGGCGCGGTACTGGCCGGTGACGTGAAAGACGTTCTGCTGCTCGACGTCAGCCCGCTGACCCTGGGTATCGAAACCATGGGTGGCGTGATGACTGCGCTGATCGAGAAAAACACCACGATTCCTACCAAGAAATCGCAAGTGTTCTCGACCGCCGACGACAACCAGGGCGCCGTGACCATTCACGTGCTGCAGGGTGAGCGTAAGCAAGCCGCACAGAACAAGTCCCTGGGCAAGTTCGACCTGGCCGACATTCCACCAGCTCCACGTGGCGTGCCTCAGATCGAAGTGACCTTCGACATCGACGCCAACGGCATCCTGCACGTAGGTGCGAAGGACAAGGCCACCGGCAAGACTCAGTCGATCGTGATCAAGGCCAACTCCGGTCTGTCCGACGAGGAAATCGAGCGCATGGTGCGTGACGCCGAGGCTAACGCCGAGGAAGACCGCAAGTTCGAAGAGCTGGCCGCTGCCCGTAACCAGGGCGACGCGCTGGTTCACTCGACGCGCAAAATGGTGACCGATGCCGGCGATAAAGTGACTGCAGAAGAGAAGACTGCAATCGAAGCTGCCGTAGTTGCCCTGGAAGCCGCCGTCAAAGGCGACGACAAGGCTGCTATCGACGCCAAGGTTGAAGAGCTGTCGAAAGTCTCCGCTCCAGTGGCGCAGAAGATGTACGCCGAACAGGCTCAGCCTGCTGAAGGCGCTGCACCGCAGGGCGAATCGGCTGAGAAGGCTGACGACGTTGTCGATGCCGAGTTCGAAGAAGTCAAAGACCACAAGTAAGTTGTTGGTCGGCCGGTTGACTGCCTTTAGGCGGTGACTGGTAGGATGTCGCCGCGCGGGAGCTTGCTCCCGCGTTGGCGTATCTGGAATACGCGAATTTTTACAGCATGCGACAGCGTTCGCGTGCTGGCGGTATGGCCGGAAATGCTCCTGCTTTTCGAGCTGAAAGTACCGCATCGAATCAAAGACCAGGATCGTTGAATTGACGTGAGTTGGGTCCGGGCCTGTATTGGGGCTCAACGAGTTCGGCAGACTCAGGAGGGTTTTGCCGGACGTCCTCAAGAGTGCAAAGACTTATGGCAAAGCGTGACTATTACGAAGTGTTGGGTGTTGAGCGTGGCTCAAGCGAAGCGGACCTGAAAAAGGCTTACCGTCGCCTGGCGATGAAGCACCACCCGGACCGTAATCCCGATGACAAAGCGTCGGAAGAGATGTTCAAGGAGGCCAACGAGGCCTACGAAGTGCTGTCGGATTCCAGCAAGCGCGCGGCCTACGACCAGTACGGCCATGCCGGTGTCGACCCGAGCATGGGTGGCGGCGGTGCCGGTTTCGGTGGCCAGAACTTCTCCGACATCTTTGGCGATGTCTTCAGTGACTTCTTCGGTGGAGGTCGCGGCGGTTCCCGTGGCGGCGCTCAGCGCGGCAGTGACTTGCGCTACACCCTGGAACTGGACCTGGAAGAAGCGGTTCGCGGCACGACCGTGAATATCCGCGTTCCGACGCTGGTCAATTGCAAGCCGTGCGATGGCTCCGGTGCCAAGAAAGGTTCTTCGCCGGTGACTTGCCCGACCTGCGGCGGTATCGGCCAGGTGCGCATGCAGCAAGGCTTCTTCTCGGTACAGCAGACCTGCCCGCGCTGCCATGGCCAGGGCAAGATCATTTCCGATCCGTGCGATTCCTGCCACGGCGAAGGTCGCGTCGAAGAGTACAAGACCCTGTCGGTGAAAGTGCCGGCCGGCGTCGATACCGGTGACCGCATTCGTCTGTCCGGCGAAGGCGAGGCGGGTGCCCAGGGTGGCCCGACCGGCGACCTGTACGTGGTGATCAACGTGCGCGAGCACTCGATCTTCCAGCGTGATGGCAAGCACCTGTTCTGCGAAGTGCCGATCAGCTTCGTCGATGCGGCGCTGGGTGGCGAGCTGGAAATTCCGACCCTTGATGGTCGGGTCAAGTTGAAGATCCCCGAGGGCACCCAGACCGGCAAGCAGTTCCGAGTGCGTGGCAAGGGTGTCGCGCCTGTGCGTGGCGGTGGTGCGGGCGACTTGATGTGCCGTGTGGCGGTCGAGACGCCGGTCAACCTGAGCCGTCGCCAGCGCGAAATGCTCGAGGAATTCCGCAGTTCGCTGGCGGACGACAACAGCCATTCGCCGAAAACCACTGGCTGGTTCGAAGGCGTGAAACGCTTCTTCGGCGATTTGTAAGGAGACAGGCATGCGACGTATTGCAGTGATGGGCGCCGCCGGGCGCATGGGCAAGACCCTGATTGAAGCAGTGCAGCAGGCGCCAGGCGCTGGGTTGACGGCGGCAGTGGATCGTCCTGACAGCACGCTGGTCGGTGCGGATGCCGGTGAGCTGGCGGCTATCGGTCGCATCGGCGTGCCGCTGTCCGGCGATCTGGATCGGGTGGTCGACGAGTTCGACGTGCTGATCGACTTTACGCACCCGACGGTGACCCTGAAGAACCTGGCTTTCTGCCGTAAACACGGCAAGGCCATGATCATCGGGACCACGGGCTTCAGTGTTGAAGAAAAGCAGTTGTTGGCGGAAGCGGGCAAGGACATTCCGATTGTCTTCGCGGCCAACTTCAGTGTCGGGGTCAACCTGTGCCTGAAGCTGCTCGACACGGCCGCTCGCGTATTGGGTGACGATGTCGATATCGAAATCACCGAGGCTCACCATCGGCATAAAGTCGACGCGCCGTCCGGCACTGCCGTGCGCATGGGTGAGGTGATTGCCGATGCGTTGGGTCGTGACCTGAAGAAAGTGGCGGTGTATGGCCGTGAAGGCCAGACCGGTGCGCGTGATCGTGAAACCATCGGTTTCGCCACTGTGCGTGCCGGCGACATCGTCGGTGATCACACCGTGCTGTTCGCCGCCGACGGCGAGCGTGTCGAGATTACCCACAAGGCGTCCAGTCGCATGACCTTCGCCAAGGGTGCGGTACGTGCTGCATTGTGGCTGGACGGGCGCGAGCCTGGCCTTTACGACATGCAAGACGTGCTCGATCTGCGTTAAGATGCACCCGAAATCGGGCTCGCGCACCGCGTTTGAGCCCGGTTTTGTTCCGCCAAGCGACGTCCTGTCGCATTCTCCAGCCTTTAAGGCTCATTGGCGGTAGACCAAAAAGCCCTTTTTCTGTAAGCTACAGCTTTAGTGTGTCCACTAAAAGCGCGCAGAATAATTCAGTGAAGAAGCGGGGTGACGTGTCCATACGTCACTCCGCTTTTTTACAACCTGCGATCGCCCTTTCAGGCTTTATTTACGGGAGGTCTTCTTGACTAAGCCAGCCATACTCGCCCTTGCTGATGGCAGCATTTTTCGCGGCGAAGCCATTGGAGCCGACGGTCAGACCGTTGGTGAGGTGGTGTTCAACACCGCAATGACCGGCTATCAGGAAATCCTTACCGATCCTTCCTACGCCCAACAGATCGTTACCCTGACTTATCCGCACATCGGCAACACCGGCACCACGCCGGAAGACGCCGAGTCCAACCGCGTCTGGTCCGCTGGCCTGGTCATCCGTGACCTGCCTCTGGTGGCGAGCAACTGGCGTAACACGATGTCCCTGTCCGACTACCTGAAGGCCAACAATGTTGTGGCCATCGCCGGTATCGACACCCGCCGCCTGACGCGCATCCTGCGTGAAAAAGGCGCGCAGAACGGCTGCATCATGGCCGGTGACAACATTTCCGAAGAAGCCGCCATCGCCGCCGCCCAGGGTTTTCCTGGCCTGAAAGGCATGGATCTGGCGAAGGTTGTCAGCACCAAGGACAGCTACGAATGGCGTTCGACTGTCTGGGATCTGAAAACCGACAGCCACGCGACCATCGACGCGTCCGAGCTGCCGTACCACGTGGTTGCCTACGACTACGGCGTCAAGGTGAACATTCTGCGCATGCTGGTCGAGCGCGGTTGCCGCGTGACCGTGGTGCCTGCCCAGACGCCAGCTGCCGATGTGCTGGCGCTGAAGCCGGACGGCGTGTTCCTGTCCAACGGCCCTGGTGATCCGGAGCCTTGCGACTACGCGATCCAGGCGATCAAGGACGTGCTGGAAACCGAGATCCCGGTCTTCGGTATCTGCCTCGGTCACCAACTGCTGGCCCTGGCTTCCGGTGCCAAGACCCTGAAGATGGGTCACGGTCACCACGGTGCGAACCATCCGGTCCAGGACCTGGACACCGGTGTGGTGATGATCACCAGCCAGAACCACGGTTTTGCCGTGGACGAAGCCACCCTGCCAGCCAACGTTCGCGCGATCCACAAATCGCTGTTCGACGGCACCCTGCAAGGGATCGAGCGTACCGACAAGAGCGCCTTCAGCTTCCAGGGGCACCCGGAAGCCAGCCCTGGCCCGAACGACGTAGCGCCATTGTTCGATCGCTTCATCAACGAGATGGCCAAGCGACGCTGATCGCTCGCCTTGATGTAGCAAAGCTTGAGGGTGGCCCCGCACCGGCGGCCCCCTCAAGGCTTCAGAGATTGAACAAGACGGCTTGCCGACTGACCTGCGGATTTGAGTGACAAACCCATGCCAAAACGTACAGACATTAAAAGCATCCTGATTCTCGGCGCTGGCCCGATCGTGATCGGCCAGGCCTGCGAATTCGACTACTCCGGCGCCCAGGCCTGTAAAGCCCTGCGCGAGGAGGGTTACCGCGTCATCCTGGTGAACTCCAACCCGGCCACCATCATGACCGACCCGGCCATGGCCGACGCCACCTACATCGAGCCGATCAAGTGGCAGACCGTTGCCAAGATCATCGAGAAAGAGCGTCCGGACGCGCTGCTGCCGACCATGGGTGGCCAGACCGCCCTGAACTGCGCCCTGGACCTGGAGCGCGAAGGCGTTCTGGAGAAGTTCGGCGTAGAGATGATCGGTGCCAACGCCGATACCATCGACAAGGCTGAAGACCGTTCGCGTTTCGACAAGGCGATGAAGTCCATCGGCCTGGCGTGCCCGCGTTCCGGTATCGCCCACAGCATGGAAGAGGCCAACGCGGTCCTCGAGAAGCTTGGCTTCCCGTGCATCATCCGTCCGTCCTTCACCATGGGCGGCACCGGTGGCGGTATCGCTTACAACCGTGAAGAGTTCGAAGAAATCTGCGCCCGTGGTCTGGACCTGTCGCCGACCAAAGAGCTGCTGATCGACGAATCGCTGATCGGCTGGAAAGAGTACGAGATGGAGGTTGTCCGCGATAAGAAGGACAACTGCATCATCGTCTGCTCCATCGAAAACTTCGACCCGATGGGCGTGCACACCGGTGACTCGATCACCGTGGCTCCGGCACAGACCCTGACCGACAAGGAATACCAGATCCTGCGTAACGCCTCCCTGGCGGTGCTGCGCGAGATCGGCGTGGAAACCGGTGGTTCCAACGTTCAGTTCGGTATCTGCCCGAACACCGGCCGCATGGTCGTGATCGAAATGAACCCGCGCGTATCCCGCTCCTCGGCGCTGGCTTCGAAAGCCACCGGCTTCCCGATCGCCAAGGTCGCGGCCAAGCTGGCTGTGGGCTACACCCTCGACGAGCTGTCGAACGACATCACCGGCGGCAAGACCCCGGCGTCCTTCGAACCGTCCATCGACTACGTCGTGACCAAGTTGCCACGTTTCGCCTTCGAGAAGTTCTCCAAGGCTGACGCGCGCCTGACCACTCAAATGAAGTCGGTCGGTGAAGTCATGGCCATCGGCCGTACCTTCCAGGAATCCCTGCAGAAAGCCCTGCGCGGCCTGGAAGTTGGTGTTTGCGGCCTGGACGAGAAGGTTGATCTGGCCAATCCGGAAAGCATGAGCGTGCTCAAGCGCGAGCTGACCGTGCCGGGCGCCGAGCGTATCTGGTACGTGGCGGACGCCATGCGCGCCGGCATGAGTGTTGAAGACATCTTCGGCATGACCATGATCGATCCTTGGTTCCTGGTGCAGATGGAAGACCTGATCAAGGACGAAGAGAAGGTCAAGACCCTGGGTCTGACCAGCATCGACCGTGACCTGATGTTCCGTCTCAAGCGCAAGGGCTTCTCCGACATGCGTCTGGCCAAGCTGCTGGGCGTGACCGAGAAGGCCCTGCGTGCTCACCGTCACAAGCTGGAAATCTTCCCGGTCTACAAGCGCGTTGACACCTGCGCTGCCGAGTTCGCCACTGACACCGCTTACCTGTACTCGACGTATGAAGAAGAGTGCGAAGCGGCGCCATCGGGTCGCGACAAGATCATGATCCTGGGTGGCGGTCCGAACCGTATCGGCCAGGGCATCGAGTTCGACTACTGCTGCGTACACGCGGCACTGGCCCTGCGCGATGACGGTTACGAGACCATCATGGTCAACTGCAACCCGGAAACCGTTTCCACCGACTACGACACCTCCGATCGCCTGTACTTCGAGCCAGTGACCCTGGAAGACGTGCTGGAAATCGTTCGCGTCGAGAAGCCGAAAGGCGTGATCGTCCAGTACGGCGGCCAGACCCCGCTGAAACTGGCCCGCGCCCTGGAAGCTGCTGGCGTGCCGATCATCGGCACCAGCCCTGACGCCATCGACCGTGCCGAAGACCGCGAGCGCTTCCAGCAAATGGTCCAGCGCCTGAACCTGCGTCAGCCGCCAAACGCCACCGTGCGCAGCGAAGACGAAGCCATTCGTGCCGCGGCCAAGATCGGTTACCCGCTGGTGGTGCGCCCGTCCTACGTACTGGGCGGTCGTGCGATGGAAATCGTCTACGAAGAAGAAGAACTCAAGCGCTACCTGCGTGAAGCGGTTCAAGTGTCCAACGACAGCCCGGTGCTGCTGGACCACTTCCTCAACTGCGCCATCGAGATGGACGTGGATGCGGTCTGCGACGGCAAGGACGTGGTGATCGGCGCAATCATGCAGCACATCGAGCAGGCTGGCGTTCACTCCGGTGACTCCGCGTGCTCGCTGCCGCCGTACTCGCTGCCGGCGCACATCCAGGACGAGATGCGCGAGCAGGTCAAGAAAATGGCCCTGGAACTGGGCGTGGTCGGCCTGATGAACGTGCAGTTGGCGCTGCAAGGCGAAGACATCTACGTCATCGAAGTCAACCCGCGTGCTTCCCGTACCGTACCGTTCGTGTCCAAGTGCATCGGTGTTTCCCTGGCGATGATCGCAGCACGCGTGATGGCCGGTAAAACCCTGAAAGAACTGGGTTTCACCAAGGAAATCATCCCGAACTTCTACAGCGTGAAAGAGGCGGTGTTCCCGTTCGCCAAATTCCCTGGCGTTGACCCGATCCTCGGCCCAGAGATGAAGTCGACCGGTGAAGTGATGGGCGTGGGCGACACCTTCGGTGAAGCGTTCGCCAAGGCCCAGATGGGTGCCAGCGAAGTGTTGCCGACCGGCGGTACTGCGTTCATCAGCGTACGTGATGACGACAAGCCACTGGTTGCGGGCGTGGCCCGTGATCTGATCAACTTGGGCTTCGAAGTGGTTGCCACTGCCGGGACTGCCAAGCTGATCGAGGCTGCAGGCCTGAAAGTGCGCCGTGTGAACAAGGTGACCGAGGGTCGTCCGCACGTGGTCGACATGATCAAGAATGACGAAGTCACGCTGATCATCAACACCACCGAAGGTCGTCAGTCGATCGCTGATTCGTACTCCATTCGTCGTAATGCCCTGCAGCACAAGATTTACTGCACCACCACCATTGCTGCTGGCGAAGCCATCTGCGAAGCGCTGAAGTTCGGTCCCGAGAAGACCGTGCGCCGCTTGCAGGATCTACACGCAGGATTGAAGGCATGAGCATAACGAAGTACCCAATGACCGTTCAGGGCGCTCGCGCCCTGGAAGAAGAGCACACTCACCTGACCAAGGTCGTTCGTCCGAAGCTCAGCCAGGACATCGGTACGGCCCGCGAGTTGGGTGACTTGAAGGAAAACGCCGAATACCACGCTGCCCGCGAGCAGCAGGGTATGGTCGAGGCGCGGATCCGTGACATCGAAGGCCGCATGCAGAACGCGGTGATCATCGATGTGACGACCATCCCTCACACCGGCAAGGTGATTTTCGGCACCACCGTCGAAATCGCCAACGTCGAAACCGATGAAAGCGTGACTTACCAGATCGTTGGTGAGGACGAGGCTGACATCAAGCTCGGCAAGATTTCCGTCGGTTCGCCAATCGCTCGCGCCTTGATTGCCAAGGAAGAGGGGGATGTGGTCGCCGTGAAAACGCCTGGCGGTGTTATCGAGTACGAGATTGTCGAAGTTCGCCACATCTGAAGGCCGGCGCCCGTTTCGTGCGGGCGCCATGCTTTGGCAACTGACCCAGATGTTGTGGGTCGGTGGCTTGTGGCTGTTACAAGTGGGTCTGTTGCCGGTGCTGGGCCGAATTGGCCTGGCGCCGCTACTGATCGACGAAATAGCAGGCACGCTCAATGCGTTGGTAGTGGGATTCGCTACGGCGTGTTTGATTTTTCAGGCTTTGGTGCTGATTAAGGCCGAGGGCCTTGTCAGTCTATGGCGGGATATACGCGGGCAACTGCTGTTGATGGCACTGTATGCGTGCGCGATGTACTTCGTGGTGCGCTTCGGTTGGCCGGATGCGCTGCGTTGGCAGGCGTTCAGCTATCTTGTTCTGGGCTTTTCCGGGCTGGTGCTGGTGTTGCAGCCGGTGCCGGGATGGAGTGGCAGGGTGCGCGAAGCACACCCTTGACCCTTGCCATCACTTGAAGCGATGGACGTTCGACAGCTGCTTGTTGACGCTGAAGTTCTTGCGGTAGATCAGCGCCATCTTGCCGATGACCTGAACCAGATCCGCTTTGCCGACCTTGCAGAGCTCTGCAATGGACGCCAGGCGCGATTCGCGATCGAGGATGTTGAGCTTGATCTTGATCAGCTCGTGATCCGCCAAAGCGCGTTCGAGTTCGGCTAACACACCTTCAGTCAAGCCATTGTCTGCCACAATCAAAACCGGTTTCAGATGGTGGCCAATGGATTTGTACTGTTTCTTCTGCTCTTGAGTGAGCGGCATAATCTGACCCCTGCGTCTGATCTTGTAAAAAGCGGCGGCCAGTTTACCCGAGCGAGTCCGGGACCGCCCAGTTAATCACGACCCGTTTTAATTCCGAGGTATCCCGTGGCCCGTTCCAAGACAAGCCTTAAGTGGCTGCAAGAACATTTCAACGACCCATTCGTCAAAATGGCACAGAAAGACGGGTACCGTTCCCGCGCCAGCTACAAGCTGCTGGAGATCCAGGAAAAGGACCGTTTGATCCGCCCTGGCATGAGCGTAATCGACCTGGGTGCGGCTCCGGGTGGCTGGTCGCAGGTGACCAGTCGTCTGATTGGCGGGCAGGGCACACTGATCGCTTCTGACATTCTTGAAATGGACAGCATCCCCGACGTCACCTTCATTCAAGGCGACTTTACCGAGGATGCCGTGCTGGCCCAGATCCTCGACGCCGTCGGAAATAAAGAAGTAGACCTTGTGATTTCCGACATGGCCCCCAATATGAGTGGATTGCCGGCCGTTGATATGCCGCGCGCGATGTTCCTGTGCGAACTGGCGCTGGATCTGTCGATGCGGGTGCTCAAGCCCGGTGGTGATTTTTTGATCAAGATTTTCCAGGGCGAAGGTTTCGACGAGTTCCACAAGAGCGTTCGCCAGCAGTTCGAGAAGGTGCAGATGCGCAAGCCGACCTCGTCGCGCGACCGTTCTCGCGAGCAGTACCTGCTGGGTCGCGGTTTCCGCGGTCGCAGTGAGGAATGAGTGAATTTTCGATCGGGGTGATAGGATTTTTGTATTACGCCTTGTCAGAATTAGCGAATATTGTGTAGGAAGTGTTTCACAAAGGGTTACAGACGGCGCCTGCCAAGTTGTAGGTAATGTAGTAAGTTAGGCCGGTGAATATCATGCGAAGCGCGCGCCAGTAGCGGAGCTTGCTTCAGAGGGTAGTTAATTGAACGATATGGCAAAGAATCTGATCCTGTGGTTGATCATCGCGGCTGTCCTGGTGACGGTGATGAACAACTTCTCCAGCCCTAACGAGCCGCAGACCCTCAACTATTCCGACTTCATCCAGCAGGTCAAGGATGGCAAGGTCGAGCGCGTGGCGGTTGATGGCTACGTGATTACCGGCAAGCGCAACGATGGCGACAGCTTCAAGACCATTCGCCCGGCGATCCAGGACAACGGCCTGATCGGCGACCTGGTGGACAACCACGTCGTGGTTGAAGGCAAGCAGCCTGAGCAGCAAAGCATCTGGACCCAACTCCTGGTCGCGAGCTTCCCGATCCTGGTGATCATCGCCGTGTTCATGTTCTTCATGCGGCAGATGCAGGGCGGTGCCGGTGGCAAGGGCGGGCCGATGAGCTTTGGCAAGAGCAAGGCGCGCCTGCTCTCCGAGGATCAGGTGAAAACTACCCTGGCTGACGTTGCCGGTTGCGACGAAGCCAAGGAAGAGGTCGGCGAGCTGGTCGAGTTCCTGCGCGATCCGGGCAAGTTCCAGCGCCTGGGTGGCCGCATTCCTCGCGGTGTGCTGATGGTCGGTCCTCCGGGTACCGGTAAAACCCTGCTGGCCAAGGCTATCGCCGGCGAAGCCAAAGTACCTTTCTTCACCATTTCCGGTTCCGACTTCGTCGAGATGTTCGTCGGTGTGGGCGCCAGCCGTGTTCGCGACATGTTCGAACAGGCCAAGAAACACGCTCCATGCATCATCTTCATCGACGAAATCGATGCGGTCGGTCGCCATCGTGGCGCTGGCATGGGTGGTGGTCACGACGAACGCGAGCAGACGCTCAACCAGTTGCTGGTCGAGATGGACGGCTTCGAAATGAATGATGGCATCATCGTCATTGCCGCAACCAACCGTCCTGACGTGCTGGACCCTGCGTTGCTGCGTCCAGGCCGTTTCGACCGTCAGGTTGTGGTCGGTCTGCCGGACATTCGTGGCCGCGAACAGATTCTCAAGGTTCACATGCGCAAAGTGCCAATGGGTGACGACGTTGCTCCGGCCGTGATCGCTCGTGGTACCCCGGGCTTCTCCGGTGCCGATCTGGCCAACCTGGTGAACGAGGCGTCGCTGTTCGCTGCCCGTGCCGGCAAGCGCATCGTCGAAATGAAAGAATTCGAACTGGCGAAAGACAAGATCATGATGGGCGCCGAGCGCAAGTCCATGGTCATGTCCGAGAAAGAAAAGCAGAACACGGCTTATCACGAAGCGGGCCACGCCATTGTGGGGCGCGTCGTGCCTGAGCATGATCCGGTGTACAAGGTGTCGATCATCCCGCGCGGTCGTGCGTTGGGTGTGACCATGTTCCTGCCGGAAGAGGATCGTTACAGCCTGTCCAAGCGTGCATTGATCAGCCAGATCTGCTCGTTGTATGGCGGTCGTATCGCTGAAGAAATGACCCTGGGCTTCGATGGCGTGACCACCGGTGCTTCCAACGACATCATGCGTGCCAGCCAGATTGCGCGGAACATGGTGACCAAGTGGGGTCTTTCGGAAAAACTCGGTCCGTTGATGTATGCCGAAGAAGAGGGTGAAGTGTTCCTCGGTCGCGGCGGTGGCGGTCAAAATGCAAGCTTCTCCGGTGAGACAGCCAAGCTGATCGACTCCGAAGTGCGTAGCATCATCGATCAGTGCTACGGCACGGCGAAGCAGATTCTCACCGACAACCGTGACAAGCTCGATGCCATGGCTGATGCCTTGATGAAGTACGAAACCATCGATGCCGAGCAGATCGACGACATCATGGCGGGTCGTACGCCTCGCGAGCCGCGGGATTGGTCGGGTGGCACGGGTACTTCCGGCACCCCGCCGGTGGTACAGGATGAGCGTCCGGAAACACCGATCGGCGGTCCTGCTGCTGACGTATAAGGTTTGAAATGACTTCTGTTCAGTCCTCGACCCGGTTGCCTTGCGGCAACCGGGTTCTTGATTTGGCCCAGACGCATGTCATGGGTATCCTCAATGTCACTCCAGATTCGTTCTCCGATGGTGGCCAATACAGCCAGCTCGACGCGGCCATGCGTCACGCCGAAGCCATGGTGGCGGCCGGCGCGACGCTGATCGATGTCGGTGGCGAATCCACGCGTCCTGGTGCCAGGGCGGTGTCGCCGCTGGAGGAGCTGGAGCGCGTAGCGCCGATTGTCGAGCGCATTGCTCGCGAGCTGGACGTCATCATCTCGGTCGACACCTCGACGCCAGCCGTCATGCGTGAAACGGCGCGTCTGGGTGCCGGGTTGATCAATGACGTGCGTTCGTTGCGTCGCGATGGTGCGCTGGATGCGGCGGCGGCCACTGGTCTGCCGGTTTGTCTGATGCATATGCTGGGCGAGCCAGGCGATATGCAGGACAATCCGCAGTATCAGAACGTTACAAGGGAAGTCGGTGAGTTTCTCGCCGAGCGCATGGTTCAGTGTTCGTTGGTGGGTATTCCAGCGGAGCGGATCATTCTTGACCCCGGCTTTGGTTTCGCCAAGACCTTGCAGCACAACCTGAGCTTGTTCAAACATATGGAAGCCCTGCATGCCCTGGGGCGCCCCCTGTTGGTCGGGGTTTCGCGAAAGAGCATGATTGGCCAGGCATTGAATCGTCCGGTGGGAGACCGGCTGTATGGCGGTTTGGCGCTCGCGGCGCTGGCTTCGGCGAAAGGTGCGCGTATATTGCGCGTCCATGATGTAGCCGAAACAGTGGATGTGGTGCGGATGATCGCCGCAGTGGAATCAGCCGAATAAGAATGATGGAGCACTTATGAGCAAAAAATATTTTGGCACCGATGGTATTCGTGGGCGTGTCGGCGAGTACCCGATTACTCCTGATTTCATGCTCAAGCTCGGCTGGGCTGCCGGCATGGCGTTCCGCAAGATGGGCGCCTGCAAGGTATTGGTAGGCAAGGACACCCGGATTTCCGGCTACATGTTCGAGTCTGCACTTGAGGCGGGGCTCACTTCCGCGGGTGCCGATGTGATGCTCCTGGGTCCAATGCCGACCCCGGCGATTGCCTACCTGACGCGCACCTTTCATGCCGAGGCCGGCATCGTGATCAGTGCGTCGCACAATCCCCATGATGACAATGGCATCAAGTTCTTCTCCGGCAAAGGCACCAAGCTTCCGGATGAGGTTGAGCTGATGATCGAAGAATTGCTCGATACGCCAATGACCGTGGTGGAGTCGAGCAAGATCGGCAAGGTATCGCGAATCAACGACGCTTCGGGACGCTATATCGAATTCTGCAAGAGCAGTGTGCCCACCGGCACCAGCTTCACCGGCATGAAGATCGTGATCGATTGCGCTCACGGTGCGACTTATAAAGTGGCGCCGAGTGTGTTCCGTGAGCTGGGCGCGGAAGTCGTCGTGCTGTCGGCGCAGCCGAACGGGTTGAACATCAACGACAATTGCGGTTCGACTCACATGGGGCCGCTGCAGGCTGCCGTTGTGGCTGAGCATGCCGATCTGGGCATCGCCTTCGATGGTGACGGCGATCGTGTTCAGATGGTCGACCACACGGGTGCGGTGGTCGATGGCGACGAGTTGCTGTTCATCATTGCCCGTGACCTGCATGAGCGCGACAAGCTGCAGGGCGGCGTCGTTGGAACCCTGATGAGTAACCTGGGGCTGGAGCTGGCCCTGGCTGATCTCGGTGTTCCCTTCGTGCGTGCCAATGTCGGTGACCGCTATGTGATTGCCGAATTGCTGGAGCGCAACTGGATCGTGGGCGGTGAAAACTCCGGACACGTTGTGTGCTTCAGTCACACCACCACCGGTGATGCAATCATTGCTGCGCTGCAGGTGCTGATGGGGCTGCGCGCGCGGGATGAAAGTCTGGCGCAGGCTCGTCAGGCGCTGCGCAAGTGCCCTCAGGTGCTGATCAATGTGCGTTTCGGCGGTGGTGCAAATCCCCTGGAGCATCCATCGGTCAAGGAAGCCAGCGCACGTGTGACCAAGGCCATGGCAGGTCGGGGGCGTGTGCTTTTGCGCAAGTCCGGAACCGAGCCGCTGGTGCGTGTGATGGTCGAAGGTGAAGACGAAACCCTGGTTCGCGGCTATGCCGAAGAGCTGGCAAAACTGGTTACTGAAGTTTCTGCCTGAATTCGGCTTGCCAGCCTTGATTGTGTTGGGTAACATCTGCGCCCACTTTGACCGACGAGGTACAGCATGCGTCGCCCTATGGTAGCTGGTAACTGGAAGATGCACGGTACCCGCGCCAGCGTCGCTGAGCTGATCAACGGCCTTCGTGACTTGGCCTTGCCGAGCGATGTTGATGTCGCGGTATTCCCGCCTTTTTTGCATATCAATCAAGTGATTGATGGCTTGAAAGGAAAGTCGATTTCGGTCGGTGCGCAGAATTCTGCGGTGGAGTCCGGGCAAGGTGCGTTGACCGGTGAAGTAGCACCGAGTCAGTTGGTGGATGCAGGTTGTTCCCTGGTGCTTGTCGGGCACTCCGAACGCCGCCAGATCATGGGCGAGCAGGACGGAATGCTGATCCGCAAGTTCGCAGCGGCACAGGCATGTGGCTTGATTCCGGTGTTGTGCATAGGGGAAACCCTTGAGCAGCGTGAAGCCGGAAAGACTCTTGAGGTTGTCTCGCGTCAGCTGGGCAGTATCATTGAGGAGCTGGGTGTCGGTGCCTTTGCCAAGGCAGTGATCGCTTACGAGCCGGTCTGGGCCATTGGCACCGGGCTGACTGCAACGCCGCAACAGGCGCAGGATGTGCACGCAGCCATTCGCGCCCAGTTGGCGGCAGAGAATTCTGAAGTCGCACAAGGTGTGCGGCTTCTATACGGCGGCAGCGTGAAGGCGGCCAATGCGGTCGAACTGTTCGGCATGCCGGATATCGATGGGGGCCTCATTGGTGGGGCTTCCCTGAATGCAGATGAGTTCGGTGCGATTTGTCGCGCCGCGGGAAACTGAAAAAATGCTGGAAACAGTCGTAGTCGTTTTTCATCTGCTGGGTGCATTGGGCGTAGTAGCTCTGGTTTTGCTGCAGCAGGGTAAAGGTGCGGACGCTGGCGCGTCTTTCGGAGCAGGTGCTTCAAATACTGTGTTCGGAAGCCAAGGTTCCTCTACCTTTCTTAGTAAGTTTACTGCTATACTTGCCGCAGGTTTCTTCATAACCAGCTTGGGGTTAGGTTACTTTGCTAAAGAGAAGGCTCACCAGCTGACTCAAGTAGGTCTCCCAAATCCAGCGGTTCTGGAAGTTCCAAAGCAACAACCGGCTTCTGATGATGTCCCGGTGCTTCAAGAGCAAAAGTCGGCTACTCCAGCGACTGACGTACCTCCAGCTCAAGAGCAGAAGTAAGAAGGGTTTCAAACGTAGTATTGCCGAGGTGGTGGAATTGGTAGACACGCAACCTTGAGGTGGTTGTGCCCATAGGGTGTAGGGGTTCGAGTCCCCTTCTCGGTACCAATTAGTCAGGAGAGCCCGCTGTTGCGGGCTTTCTTGCAGGTGGAAGGTTACATTGACCCTGTAGGGGATCGGTCGTATACTTCCGCCCCAGCTTTGTCGCGGGGTGGAGCAGTCTGGTAGCTCGTCGGGCTCATAACCCGAAGGTCGTCGGTTCAAATCCGGCCCCCGCAACCAGTTTAAGGAGCCCCTTTTAAGGGGCTTTTTGTTAGCTGGACACTTTCTACGCCGCTGTTCGACGGCGTTTCAAGGATGGGCGTTTCGCCCATTTTTTTATTTTGCATAGCATGCACATACATGCACTAGGGGGTTCAGGTGTCGAGCAAGCTAGAAGAGTTGCAGGCCTTGCTGGCCCCGGTGGTCGTGGCCCTAGGCTATGAATGCTGGGGTATCGAGTTTTCGGCTCAGGGTCGTCACTCGATGTTGCGCGTTTATATCGATAAAGAAGGCGGCGTGCTGGTGGACGATTGTGCCATCGTCAGCCGTCAGATCAGCGGTGTGCTGGATGTTGAAGATCCGATCTCCGTTGAATACACCCTTGAAGTTTCCTCGCCTGGCATGGAACGCCCTCTGTTCACTCTTGAGCAGTTTGCAAAATTTGCCGGTGAACAAGTGAAGATCAAGCTGCGCTCGCCTTTTGAAGGACGACGCAACTTTCAGGGCCTTCTGCGCGGCGTAGAAGAGCAGGATGTCGTGGTGCAGGTAGAAGACCATGAGTTCCTGTTGCCGATCGATATGATCGACAAGGCCAACATTATTCCCAGTTTTGACTGAGGCGTGCCAGATACTGCGGATCCCGCGGATCCAATGGCTTGCGAAAGGCGAGGCGTACGATGAGCAAAGAAGTACTGCTGGTTGTTGAGTCGGTATCCAACGAAAAGGGTGTACCGGCAAACGTGATTTTTGAAGCGCTGGAGCTGGCCCTGGCCACTGCGACCAAAAAGCGTTTCGAAGACGAAGTTGATCTGCGTGTGGAAATCAACCGCCACACGGGTGCCTACGAGACTTTCCGTCGCTGGACGGTCGTCGAAGAGGCAGACCTGGACGATCCGGCCATCGAAACCTGGCCGAGCAAGGTTGCCGAAACGCATCCTGGCGCCAAGGTCGGTGACGTTGTCGAAGAGAAAATCGAGTCCATCGAATTCGGCCGCATTGCTGCACAGACTGCCAAGCAAGTCATCGTGCAGAAAGTTCGCGAAGCCGAGCGCGCTCAGGTTGTTGACGCTTATCGCGAGCGCCTGGGTGAAATCATCTCCGGCACCGTGAAAAAAGTCACCCGCGACAACGTGATCGTTGATCTGGGCAACAACGCTGAAGCGTTGCTGGCCCGTGAGGACATCATTTCTCGCGAAACTTTCCGGGTTGGCGTGCGTCTGCGTGCGTTGCTCAAGGAAATCCGCACCGAGAACCGCGGCCCGCAGCTGATCCTGTCGCGTACCGCGCCGGAAATGCTGATCGAGTTGTTCCGCATCGAAGTGCCGGAAATTGCCGAAGGCCTGATCGAAGTGATGGCTGCGTCCCGTGATCCGGGATCCCGCGCCAAGATCGCCGTCCGCTCCAAGGACAAACGCATCGACCCGCAAGGCGCTTGCATCGGTATGCGCGGTTCGCGCGTCCAGGCAGTGTCGGGTGAGTTGGGTGGTGAGCGTGTTGACATCGTTCTGTGGGACGACAACCCGGCTCAGTTCGTGATCAACGCCATGTCCCCGGCCGAGGTTGCGGCAATTATCGTTGACGAAGATGCCCACGCAATGGACATCGCCGTTGGCGCAGACAATCTGGCTCAGGCCATTGGTCGTGGTGGTCAGAACGTGCGTCTGGCCAGCCAGTTGACTGGCTGGACCCTGAACGTGATGACCGAATCGGACATCCAGGCTAAGCAGCAAGCAGAAACCGGCGACATCCTGCGCAACTTCATCGACGAGCTGGAAGTCGACGAAGAGCTGGCTCAGGTGCTGGTAGATGAAGGCTTCACCAGCCTGGAAGAGATTGCCTACGTACCGCTGGAAGAAATGCTCAACATCGACGGCTTTGACGAGGAAATCGTCAACGAGCTTCGTGCTCGTGCCAAGGATCGCTTGTTGACCAAAGCCATCGCTACTGAGGAAAAGCTGGCAGACGCCCATCCGGCCGAAGACCTGCTCTCGCTTGAGGGTATGGACAAGGATTTGGCGATGGAACTGGCGGTGCGCGGCGTAGTTACCCGCGAAGACCTGGCCGAGCAGTCTATTGACGACCTGCTCGACATCGACGGCATTGACGATGATCGTGCCGGCAAGTTGATCATGGCCGCCCGAGCCCACTGGTTCGAGTAATTAGGCGCGGCCTGAGGAGAGAAGTGCATGACGCAAGTCACGGTGAAACAACTGGCCGATGAGGTCAAAACACCGGTAGAGCGCCTGTTGCAGCAGATGCGTGAGGCAGGTCTGCCGCACACCGCCGCCGAAGAAAGTGTGACTGACAGTGAGAAGCAATCGTTGCTGACTCACTTGAAAAGCAGCCACAAGGCGAAAGTGGAAGAACCACGCAAGATTACGCTGCAGCGTAAAACCACCAGCACCCTGCGGGTTGCCGGCAGCAAAAGCATCAGCGTTGAAGTACGCAAGAAGAAAGTCTTCGTACAGCGCAGCCCGGAAGAAATCGAAGCCGAGCGCAAGCGTGAACTGGATGAACGTCGCGCAGTAGAAAATGCTGCACGTCAGAAGGCTGAAGAAGAAGCCAAGCGTCGCGCCGAAGAAGAAGCGCGTCGCCAGCCTGCTGCTGCGCCGACCGCTCCAGCCGAACCTGTTGCAGCGCCTGCTGTGGTCGCCGAGCCAGTGCGTGAAAGCGCACCGGTTGTGGCCGCTGCTCCGGCACCTGCGGCAGACACTCGCAAGCGCGACGAACAGCGTCGTCCGGACAAACCACGTGCCGACGACAACAATCGTCGCGGTGGTGGCGATGGCGAGCGCAAAAACGCTCCGCATCGTGCTTCGGTCAAGGAAAAGGCGCCAGCGCCACGCGTTGCCCCACGTACTACCGACGAAGAAAGCGATGGCTTCCGTCGTGGTGGTCGCGGCAAGGCCAAGCTGAAGAAGCGCAACGCCCACGGTTTCCAGAGCCCGACCGGCCCTGTCGTGCGCGAAGTGAAGATCGGCGAGACCATCACTGTGGGCGATCTGGCCCAGCAGATGTCGGTCAAGGCTGCTGAAATCATCAAGTTCATGTTCAAACTGGGTACTCCAGCGACCATCAACCAGGTACTGGATCAGGAAACTGCCCAGCTGGTAGCTGAAGAGCTGGGCCACAAAGTGACCCTGGTCAGCGACACCGCCCTGGAAGATTCCCTGGCCGAGTCCCTGAAGTTTGAAGGCGAGGCAGTTTCCCGTGCGCCGGTCGTGACCGTAATGGGCCACGTTGACCACGGTAAGACTTCCCTGCTCGACTACATCCGTCGTGCCAAGGTTGCTGCTGGCGAAGCCGGTGGTATTACCCAGCACATCGGTGCGTACCACGTTGAAACCGACCGTGGCATGGTGACGTTCCTCGACACCCCTGGTCACGCCGCGTTTACCGCGATGCGTGCCCGTGGTGCCAAGGCGACCGACATCGTGATCCTGGTGGTTGCAGCGGACGACGGCGTAATGCCGCAAACCATCGAAGCTGTTCAGCACGCTCAGGCTGCTGGCGTTCCGCTGGTTGTCGCTGTGAACAAGATCGACAAGCCAGGTGCTGACCTCGATCGCATCCGTAGCGAACTGTCGGTACACGGCGTGACCTCGGAAGAGTGGGGTGGCGATACTCCGTTCGTACCGGTTTCGGCGAAGATGGGTACCGGTGTAGATGAACTGCTCGAAGCCGTTCTGCTGCAAGCCGAAGTCCTGGAACTGACTGCAACCCCATCGGCTCCTGGCCGTGGTGTCGTGGTTGAATCCCGCCTGGACAAGGGCCGTGGCCCGGTGGCTACGGTGCTGGTTCAAGACGGTACCCTGCGTCAGGGCGACATGGTCCTGGTCGGTTCGAACTATGGCCGCGTGCGTGCCATGCTCGACGAGAACGGCAAGCCAATCAAGGAAGCCGGTCCGGCCATCCCTGTCGAGATCCTCGGCCTGGACGGTACCCCGGACGCTGGCGACGAGATGAGCGTGGTTGCCGACGAGAAGAAAGCCCGTGAAGTGGCTCTGTTCCGTCAAGGCAAGTTCCGCGAAGTCAAACTGGCTCGCGCTCACGCCGGCAAGCTGGAAAACATCTTCGAAAGCATGGGTCAGGAAGAGAAGAAGACGCTCAACATCGTCCTCAAATCCGACGTCCGTGGTTCGCTGGAAGCGTTGAACGGCGCCTTGAACGGCCTGGGTAACGACGAAGTGCAAGTGCGTGTGGTCGGTGGCGGCGTCGGTGGTATCACCGAATCCGATGCCAACCTGGCACTGGCCTCCAACGCTGTACTGTTCGGCTTCAACGTGCGTGCCGATGCCGGCGCGCGCAAGATCGTCGAGCAGGAAGGTCTGGATATGCGTTACTACAACGTGATCTACGACATCATCGAAGACGTCAAGAAAGCCTTGACCGGTATGCTCGGCAGCGATGTTCGCGAGAACATCCTGGGCATCGCCGAAGTGCGTGACGTGTTCCGTTCGCCGAAGTTTGGCGCGATCGCCGGTTGCATGGTTATCGAAGGTGTTGTGCACCGTAACCGTCCAATCCGTGTACTGCGTGAAGACATCGTTATCTTCGAAGGCGAGCTGGAATCCCTGCGCCGCTTCAAGGATGACGCTTCCGAAGTACGTGCCGGCATGGAATGCGGTATCGGCGTGAAGAGCTACAACGACGTCAAGGTCGGTGACAAGATCGAAGTCTTCGAGAAGGTGCAGGTTGCTCGCAGCCTCTAATTCGCGCACTTCAGGAGCCGTGACGGGTAGCCGCATGCAAATGCGCAATTCGTCACCAGGACTCTAAACGCAACGCCCGGTCTGGCTTTTGTCAGGCCGGGCGTTTGCCGCTTTCAGACCTTGCGGGTTTCACCGTGGGGCAGTTACAGGTAACAAGACATGGCAAAAGAATACAGCCGTACCCAACGTATCGGCGATCAGATGCAGCGTGAGCTGGCACAACTGATCCGTCGTGAAGTCAAAGACCCGCGCGTCGGCCTGGTCACCATCACCGCAGTGGAAGTCAGCCGTGACGTCGGTCACGCCAAGATCTTCATCACCGTGATGGGGCAGGACAGCGCCGAAGAAATCGCACAAAGCATCAAGGTGCTGAACTCCGCCGCCGGTTTCCTGCGCATGCAGCTGGCTCGCGAGATGAAGCTGCGCAGCGTTCCACAGCTGCACTTCCACTACGACGAAAGCGTCGTGCGTGGTGCGCATCTGTCGGCATTGATCGAGCGCGCAGTGGCTGAAGACAATCAGCATCCGGTTGCGGCAGAAGCCGAAGACACCAAGGAGTAATCGGTGGCTCAGGTCAAACGTATCCGTCGCAACGTCAGCGGCATTATCCTTCTCGACAAGCCGCTGGGGTTCACCTCCAACGCGGCCTTGCAGAAGGTTCGCTGGTTGCTCAACGCCGAAAAGGCAGGTCATACCGGCAGTCTCGATCCCTTGGCTTCCGGCGTGTTGCCGCTGTGCTTCGGCGAGGCCACCAAGTTCTCGCAATACCTGCTCGATTCCGACAAGGGTTACGAAACTCTGGCGCAACTGGGCAAGACCACCACCACGGCGGATGCCGAAGGTGAAGTTTTGCAGGAACGCCCGGTGACCGTTGGTCGCTCCGATATCGAGGCTGTACTGCCGAAATTTCGTGGGCAAATCAGTCAGATACCGCCGATGTACTCGGCGCTCAAGCGTGATGGCCAGCCGCTGTACAAGCTGGCTCGTGCAGGCGAAGTAGTGGAGCGCGAACCGCGTTCTGTTACTATTACGCGCTTGGAATTGCTGGCCTTCGAAGGAGATACTGCGCGGCTGGCGGTGGATTGCAGCAAAGGCACCTATATCCGTACCCTGGTAGAGGATATCGGTGAGCAACTCGGTTGTGGCGCTTACGTTGCGGAACTGCGACGTACCCAGGCCGGGCCATTCACCCTGGCGCAGACGGTTACTCTCGAAGAGCTGGAAGCGGTACATGCCGAAGGCGGCAACGAAGCGGTCGATCGCTTCCTGATGCCATCGGACAGCGGCCTGCTGGATTGGCCACTGTTGCAGTTCTCGGAAGCGAGTGCGTTCTACTGGCTCAACGGCCAGCCGGTACGTGCCCCGGATGCTCCGAAGTTCGGCATGGTGCGGGTACAGGATCACAATGGTCGCTTCATCGGTATCGGTGAAGTGAGCGAAGACGGGCGCATCGCGCCGCGTCGACTGATTCGGTCAGAATGACCGAACGAGGGTGGCTGTTAACAGGCACGGTCACTACTCATTTTTAGATACAGGGATTTGTCCCTGGCCTGTTGAAACTGTTTTTCGACAAACAGTTTCCTGATAAAAGGATTGCCTCATGGCTCTCGACGTTCAAGAAAAAGCTCAAATCGTTGCTGACTACCAGCAAGCTGTTGGTGACACTGGTTCGCCAGAAGTGCAAGTTGCACTGCTGACCGCCAACATCAACAAGCTGCAAGGTCACTTCAAGGCCAACGGTAAAGACCACCACTCCCGTCGTGGTCTGATCCGCATGGTTAACCAGCGTCGTAAGCTGCTGGACTACCTGAAAGGCAAGGATCTGGGTCGCTATCAGACTCTGATCGGTCGCCTGGGTCTGCGTCGCTAATAAGCGATTGCGCTAGAGGTTGGTTGTCTGTCGTGCACCAGCGGGTTTCCCGCCGGCGCATGGCAGGCTCCCAGCCTCAAGTTTTATCTGGATACCTGCTTTGCCTGAGTAACACCTGGACAAACCGCTCGGGCCGATTCCCGACATTGCCCAAGAATTTCGCAAGAAACCAGTTCCCCCAAGAGCCACAAAGAAGGTAGGACACCGTGAACCCGGTAATCAAAAAATTCCAGTTCGGTCAGTCGACCGTTACCCTCGAGACTGGCCGCATCGCCCGTCAGGCCTCCGGCGCAGTATTGGTCACCGTTGACGATGACGTCAGCGTATTGGTGACCGTAGTCGGTGCCAAGCAAGCCGATCCAGGCAAGGGCTTCTTCCCTCTGTCTGTTCACTACCAGGAAAAGACTTACGCTGCCGGCAAGATCCCTGGCGGTTTCTTCAAGCGCGAAGGCCGTCCTTCCGAGAAAGAAACCCTGACTTCCCGACTGATCGACCGTCCGATCCGTCCGCTGTTCCCTGAAGGCTTCATGAACGAAGTGCAGGTTGTCTGCACCGTCGTTTCCACCAGCAAGAAGACCGATCCGGACATCGCTGCGATGATCGGTACCTCGGCTGCCCTGGCCATCTCCGGCATTCCTTTCGATGGCCCGATCGGCGCTGCCCGCGTTGCGTTCCACGAAAGCACCGGCTACCTGCTGAACCCGACTTACGAGCAACAAGCTGCTTCGAGCCTGGACATGGTCGTTGCCGGTACTTCGGACGCCGTGCTGATGGTTGAATCGGAAGCCAAAGAGCTGACCGAAGACCAGATGCTGGGCGCGGTACTGTTTGCTCACGACGAGTTCCAGGTTGTGATCAACGCGGTCAAAGAACTGGCTGCCGAAGCTGCCAAGCCAACCTGGACCTGGGCTCCTGCGCCAGAAGCCACCGAACTGCTGGGCGCTATCCGTGCCGAGTTCGGCGAAGCGATCTCCCAGGCCTACACCATCACCGTCAAGGCCGACCGTTACGCTCGCCTGGGCGAACTGAAGGACCAGGTTGTTGCCAAGCTGTCCGGTGAAGAAGGCCAGCCTTCCGCTTCCGACGTCAAAGCGGCTTTCGGTGAAATCGAATACCGCACCGTTCGCGAAAACATCGTAAACGGCAAGCCACGTATCGACGGTCGCGACACCCGCACCGTACGTCCGCTGAACATCGAAGTCGGTGTTCTGCCAAAGACCCACGGTTCGGCCCTGTTCACCCGTGGCGAAACCCAGGCCCTGGTCGTTGCAACGCTGGGTACTGCCCGTGATGCACAGCTGCTGGACACCCTGGAAGGCGAGAAAAAAGACCCGTTCATGCTGCACTACAACTTCCCTCCGTTCTCGGTGGGCGAGTGTGGTCGCATGGGTGGCGCTGGTCGTCGTGAAATCGGTCACGGCCGTCTGGCCCGTCGTTCGGTTTCGGCCATGCTGCCAGCCGCTGACGTGTTCCCGTACACCATCCGCGTGGTTTCGGAAATCACCGAATCCAACGGTTCGAGCTCGATGGCTTCCGTTTGCGGTGCTTCCCTGGCCCTGATGGACGCTGGCGTTCCAATGAAGGCTCCGGTTGCCGGTATCGCCATGGGTCTGGTTAAAGAAGGCGAGAAGTTCGCCGTCCTGACCGACATCCTGGGTGACGAAGACCACCTGGGCGACATGGACTTCAAGGTAGCCGGTACCGCCAAAGGCGTCACCGCGCTGCAGATGGACATCAAGATCAAGGGCATCACCGAAGAAATCATGGAGATCGCTCTGGGCCAAGCCCTGGAAGCGCGCCTGAACATCCTCGGCCAGATGAACCAGATCATTGGCCAGTCGCGTACCGAACTGTCGGCCAACGCTCCGACCATGATCGCGATGAAGATCGACACCGACAAGATCCGTGATGTCATCGGTAAAGGCGGCGCGACCATCCGTGCGATCTGCGAAGAAACCAAGGCTTCGATCGACATCGAAGACGACGGTTCGATCAAGATCTTCGGCGAAACCAAGGAAGCCGCTGAAGCAGCACGTCAGCGCGTTCTGGGTATCACCGCTGAAGCCGAGATCGGCAAGATCTACGTCGGCAAGGTTGAGCGCATCGTCGACTTCGGCGCATTCGTCAACATCCTGCCGGGCAAGGACGGTCTGGTTCACATCTCGATGCTGAGCGACGCTCGCGTAGAGAAAGTGACCGACATCCTGAAAGAAGGCCAGGAAGTGGAAGTGCTGGTACTGGACGTGGACAACCGCGGCCGTATCAAACTGTCCATCAAAGACGTGGCAGCTGCCAAGGCTTCGGGCGTTTAATCTCGCCTTACGTCTGACCGCTTCAACGTTGTAAAAAATGCCCCGCCGTGAAAACGGCGGGGCATTTTTTTGTCTGCAAAACATCGAGACATTGCGCGAAGTTGCCGGACCTCGATAGCAGTGCTAGGTTTAGCCCACCGCCCGTGTAGCTCAGCCGGTAGAGCAGCGCACTCGTAACGCGAAGGTCGCAGGTTCGATTCCTGTCTCGGGCACCATCTCCCCTCTGGTTATTTCACCTTTCTGCTCAAGTCCTCGACGGTCCGCTTGAGGTTGTCGAGTTCGCGGTCCTGATCGCTGACTTCCCGTTTCAGGCTGGAAATCTCGCTGCTGTTTGAACTGGAGCTGGAGCCGCTATTGCGTTTGAGTTCTTCAACCTGCTTGCCGAGGTTGTTGATGTCGCGCTCCTGCTCGGCCACCTTGCGCTTGAGGTCGTCGATTTCCCTGCTGCTGGAGCTTGAGCTGGAACCGTTGCCGCGCTTGAGATCCTCAATCGTGCGTTGTTGTTCGCTGACGGTTTTCTTCAGGTCTTCGACATTCCCCGAGGTGTCCTTCAACGACTTTTGCATGCTTTGCAGGTCATCGGCACTGATCCCGGTTTTGACGAGGGTGTATTTGTCGTACTCGTAGTGCAGAACCGGGATCTTGTCGCCAAACGAGGAGGGGCCGCTGCTCACTTCGATAGCGGCCAGCGCCGGAAACGGTAGTGCCAGGCTGGCGAACAATGCGGTTGTAAGTACAACAGACGAAGATTTGGAAATGCTGCGCATCACTGAGGTTCCTTGTGAAATGCCGGTATGGCACATCGCTATGACTGGGGATTTGCATTTATGTTCCCGCCGCCATCAGCACATCCTGTGCACAACTTTTTGTGGGGAGATGTAAAGAGACGTGCAAATCGTCCGACAAACATCCTATATTCGGAGCCTGCATGAGCTTCGCCCAGCAGTTTTCAGATGATCCCGAATGGTTCTGAAGGCCAGACAGACCGGGCTACAAGCGGTTCTTCTGCGTCAGAGAGATCCTTGATGATCCAGATCCATCTTCCATTCCCCAGATCAACGAGAACAACATGACCGTAAAAGAATTGAGCCAAGAAGAAAGACACGAAGAAGCCCTCAAGAAGTACGTGCTGGACGCGCCCGAATTGATGGACGAGATCAAGGACTTGAGTCCGGACGATCAGAAAGACCAGATTCAATGGGCCTTCGAGGATGAAGCCGAAGCCCAGGGCTTGCAGCCGTGGGAATTGACGCTCAAGTACACCTCGACTCCGGAGGAGTACGAGACAGAACGCCTGAAGTTGCACAAAGAAGCGGCCGAGGTGCTGGGCGTCGAGTGGGAAGAGTACTGCGAGATGAACAATCTGGTGGTTTGAGGGCAGCTTGAAGCTTCAAGCGGCAAGCTACAAGTCAAGGCAGATCCGCTTGAAGCTTGCAGCTTGTCGCTATTAACTGCTTCTCAAATACTCAATCGCATCGACAGATCGACCGCCTTCACATCCTTGGTCATTGCACCGATCGAAATGTAATCCACCCCGGTCCGGGCAATCGGCAGCAACGTACTCTCGTTGATCCCGCCGCTGGCTTCCAGCTTGGCCTTGCCAGCGTTCAGGCGCACGGCTTCGCGCATGTCGTCCAGGCTCAATTCGTCGAGCATGATGATGTCGGCACCGGCCGCCAGCGCTTCCTTCAGTTCATCCAGGCTTTCCACTTCAATCTCGACCGGTTTGCCCGGGGCGATCTTGTGCGCGGCGGCGATGGCCTGCGCGATGCCGCCGCTGGCGGCGATGTGGTTTTCCTTGATCAGGAAGGCGTCATACAGGCCGATGCGGTGGTTGTGGCAACCGCCGCAGGTCACCGCGTACTTTTGCGCAAGGCGCAGCCCCGGCAGTGTCTTGCGGGTGTCGAGCAGCTTGACCTGGGTCTCGGCCACGAAGTCCGCCAGGTATTGCGCGCGAGTCGCCACGCCGGAGAGCAGTTGCAGGAAGTTCAGGGCGCTGCGTTCGCCGGTCAGCAGTGAGCGCGCCGGGCCTTCGAGGTGGAACAGCACCTGATTGGGCGTCACCCGTTCACCGTCGGCAACCTGCCAGTGCACCGCCACCCGTGGGTCCAGTTGCCGAAACACGTTATCCACCCAGGCGGTACCGCTGATGACGGCCGCATCGCGGGTAATGATGGTGGCTTTGGCCAGGCGTTCAGCCGGGATCAACTGCGCGGTGATGTCGCCGCTGCCGATGTCTTCAAGCAACGCACGGCGCACGTTGGCTTCGATTTCGGCGGTCAGATCGGCGAGACGTAGATTCGGCATAACGGACTCCACAAACAAAGTGGCTCGATTATAGGGCCATGGCGAGGACCAACCCAAGGCATCAGAGCGTTACGTTGGCAATGGTGACTGCATTTGGTCGAATCCCTGGGGTGTCGGTGCGGGTCATCGCTACCGAGCAAACGCCTGTTTGAGATGAGGTGCAGAGTCTTCTGGCGCAAAGGTGAGCTTTTACAAGATAATTCGCCTTGTATTTGACGTCATCAGTTTGACGATTTGAAGCATCACCGTTCCAGGGAGGCCGAATGCACAACGACGGGAATGTAGTGCCTTTGCACAAGGCAACTACCGACCAGGTGGCTCACTCGCCACTCGCCCGACTGCCGGCGATTCTTCTCCAGGTTCGCGACAAGGCCGCGCAACAGCTGCGACACGGATTGCAGGCGTTATTCGACAACGCCGACGACACCCTCTTCGAAATGGCCGACCAAGCCCATTGTGACGTCGAGCAGAACATCTTCTTTCAAGCGATGCGCGATTTGCGTCTCAAGCACAAAAGCATCGAGCGGGTGTTTCTCGAGCAGTTTTTCGGCGCATTCATCCGGCTTGCCCAATACGAACCTGCCATTGCGGCCATGCCCCAGGCCTTGGCGGCCGATGCATCCTTGGCGCAAACCGATGACGAGCGCGAGCGTACGGTCGCAGTGGATGCGATGGTCAGCCGGGTGATGGACCGCGACGGTTTCGCCCTGGATCAACTGACGGCCCGACTCTGCGCTTTGTCGGGCAAGGGGTTGGGCGATCTGCACAACCCCCTGAGTCCGGCGATGCTCTGCGAATACTTCTTGCAGGCTGCGCGCCAGCTGGGGCTGGAGATCAAGGTCAAGTTGATTATCCTCGGGTTGTTCGAGCGTTATGTCCTCAGCGAGGCCGATCAGCTTTACGCCGAAGCCAATCAACTGCTGCTCGCTACCGGTGTGTTGCCCGACCTTAAACCGGCCCCGGTGCGCCGTACCACGGACCGGCCCGAGAGTACCCCCGTCGAATCGACCGATGAGGGCGCCACCCCGGTCTGCTTGCCCATCGATGACAATGTCCAGGCGGTTTTCGCCGCGCTGCAGGCCCTGCTGTTCAACGTTCGCGGCAGCCTGTCGCCAACGCTGGAAGTCAGTGCCACTGCGCTGCCGATTTCCACGCGCGATCTGTTGCGTCTGCTGTCGCATTTGCAGCAATACGTGCCGGCCCCGGCAGTCGTGGACGATTTTGACCTGCGCAACCAGCTCGAACAGTTACTGACCCGGGTCAGCGTCAAAAGCGGCAGGTCGCGGGTTTTCGAGGTGGCCGATGAAGATGTGATCAACCTGGTCGCCATGCTGTTCGAGTGCATGCTTGATGATCACAATCTGCCGGATCCGCTCAAGGCGCTGATCGGCCGATTGCAGATTCCACTGGTCAAGGTGGCGCTGCTCGACAAGAGTTTCTTCAGTCGCAGCAGTCATCCGGCACGACGCCTTCTCAACGAAATCGCCAACGCGGCAATGGGGTGGGACACCTGTGACGATCATCAGCGTGACAGCCTGTACGTGCGCATCGATCAGGTCGTACAGCGTTTGTTGAATGACTTTGTCTATGAGCCCGCGATTTTTTCCGAACTGCTGGCCGACTTTCTTGCGTTTACCCAGGACGAGCGCCGTCGCAGCGAGTTGCTCGAGCAACGCATTCGTGATGCCGAGGAAGGACGAGCCAAGACCGGGCTGGCCCGCCAGCGTGTCGAGCAGGTGTTGAATCAGGCGTTGTTTGGCAAGTACCTGCCGCAAGGCGTACTGGGGTTTGTCCAGGAGGCCTGGAGCAAAGTACTGCTGCTGACTTACCTCAAACATGGCGATCGGTCGGCTGAGTGGCATGCCGATGTGCGTACCCTGGAGCAATTGGTCTGGAGCGTTCAGCACCACCACGAGTCCGATGCGACCAGGATGTTGGCCCTGGTACCGGATTTGCTCAAGTCGTTGCGCGACGGGCTGAATTCGTCGGCTTTCGATCCGTTTGCCGCCAGCGAGTTTTTCAGCGAGCTGGAGAGCTTGCACGTTCAGGCAGCGGGGGGCTCACCCGCCAGTGCGTCGCTGATGATCGAGGTGCTGACGCCTGTCGTCCTGCACTTGGCCGAGGAAAGTCAGGTGCACAGTGAGCCGATACGTTTGCTGGCGGACGATGCGGGTTTGCGCCAGGTCGATAAAATGCTTCCGGGCTGTTGGGTCGAGTTTCAGGAAGACCCGGAAAACAGCCTTCGCTGCAAACTGGTGGCCATCATTACAGCCACCGGCAAATACATCTTCGTCAACCGCACCGGCATGAAAGTGCTCGAGCGCAGTCGCCCTGACCTGGCCCTGGAGCTGCGCAATGGCAGGGCGCGAGTGCTTGACGACACCTTGCTGTTCGAGCGAGCTCTCGAACGGGTGATCGGCAACCTCAAGCGCCTCAAGCGCGGCAAGTGATCGCGCCTTGGGGGAATATCGCGGCATACTGTGCCAACACAGTCGACGTTGAAGGAATCGGTATGCAGTTGGACCCCGCGAGCGGTTGGATTCAGGGTGTGCATGTCTGCCCCTCACCCAACTTCAATGCGCGCGCCACAGACGAGATTTCCCTGCTGGTGATTCACAACATCAGCCTGCCACCGGCGCAGTTCGCCACTGGCAAGGTGCAGGAATTTTTCCAGAATCGCCTGGATGTCACCGAACACCCCTATTTTGAAGGGATTGCGGATTTGCGGGTGTCCGCACACTTTCTGATCGAGCGTGACGGAACGATCACCCAGTTTGTTTCATGCCTTGAGCGTGCGTGGCATGCAGGGGTCTCGTGCTTCGATGGGCGGGAAACCTGTAACGATTTTTCCGTGGGCATCGAGCTTGAAGGCACGGATGATCTGCCATTCACCGACGCGCAATACGGCGCGTTGACGGCCCTGACCCGTCAGTTGCAACGGACGTTCACGGCGATCACTACAGAGCGTATCTGCGGGCACAGCGACATTGCACCCGGGCGCAAAACCGATCCGGGACCGGCGTTCGACTGGGCACGTTATCGCGCCGCTCTGGCACAAGAGGATGGGCAATGAGTTTTCTGGTGTTGCTGTTGGCGGTGTGGATCGAAAAGTTCTCGGCCCTGCGCCATCGGGTTCAGCGTGACAGTGTCTGGACACACGAGCTGAACAAGCTTGAGGCCAGCCCGCGGTTTTCGGGCCGGCCATGGCTGGTGTTGTCGGTCGTGGTCTTGTTGCCGGTGGCATTGCTGGGTTTGCTGCTGGTCGTCATCGAACCGGTGGCCTACGGGTTGCTCGCGTTGCCGATCCATTTGCTGGTCGTGATCTACAGCCTGGGGCGCGGTGATCTGCTGGGCGATCTCGGGCCGTTCCGCGATGCCTGGCGCAGGGAGGACCTGCAAGCCGCGGCCCTTGTCGCCAAGCGCGATCTGGATATCTGTGCAGACAGTGGCGAGCAGTTGCTGGAGCAGGTCGAAGGGCATTTGCTGTGGGAGGCCTACCAGAGCTTTTTCGCGGTGATTTTCTGGTACTTCCTGTTGGGCCCGGTCGCGGCGCTGAGTTATCGGCTGCTGGCGCTGGCCGAAGAGCACGGGAAAAACCCGGCGCTGGTCGAGCGCGCCGGGCAGCTGCGTCACGCCTTCGACTGGTTGCCGGTGCGTCTGCTGGCGGCGAGCCTGGCGTTGGTCGGCAATTTTGTCGCGGTCAGTCGGGTGATGCTGCATGAACTGCTGAACTGGAACATCAGCGCCGCGCAATTGATCGTGAAAGTCGGGCTGGTGGCCGGTGAAATTCCGGCACCGGTGGCTGGCGCAGAAGGTATCAACAACCTGGATCGCATCTGGGACCTGCTGCTGCGTGCCGCAGTGCTCTGGTATGCCGGGTTTGCGTTGTGGACGGTCCTGCATTAGGCCAGCAGTCGATGCTCTTGTGGTGAGGGGCAAGCCCCTCACCACAATGGTTCATCCGCCAGTGCGGATGAACCCTGTCGTTAACCTTAAGTTACAAAACTTCCTGCCGATTTAAGTTATACAGAGATAGCGCCGCATAGTGGCTATCTGCTGTCTGTCTGCGCCTGCCAATAAAAAAAATAAGAAATTGAAGGGAGACATCCAGTGAAGAGCTTGCTCTATCCCGCTGTTGCACTGATGAATCGCCTGAGCTTCGGCATGAAGTTCAGCCTGATCAGCGTACTGTTCCTGGTACCGATGCTGGTGACCAACTTCTATCTGGTGCGTGACTCCTACCGCGAATTCCAGGGCACGCGCATCGAACTGCAAAGTCTCGACCTGTTGGGCAGCAGCCTGACGTTAAGGCGCGATCTGGAAACCCTGAACAATCTGGTGCAGATCAATGTCAGCCTCGGCCAATCCGGCAAGGCCGGCAATGTCGAATCGAAGATCAGCACCCTCGAGCAGAATATTCTGACTCGCCTGCAAGGGCTGACGGCGATGACCAGCGACCCGGAGCAGGTCGCGGTGTTTGATGGCAAGCGCGATGAGATGATCGCCGCGTTCAAGGCCCAGCAAACGGAAAACTCCCTGCAAAGCAAAAGTGCCCTGATCGGCAAGCTGGTGGGCAGTGCGCAGATTTTCGGCCAGCTCATCACCAGCCAGTCCGGCCTCAGTCGCGACAATCAGAGCGACATGCGCCAGTTGAGTGAGCTCGTCACCCTCGTCACACCCCGTGTCACCCAGATTCTGGGCGAAGGTCGGGCAATGGGGTCTTACTCGTTGGGGCAGGGTTTCATCAACTCGGCGTCGAGTACCCGTTTCGATGAATTGCTGGCGCAGATTGAAAAGCTCCAGGCCGAATATGGCCTGAAGTTGCAGGACGCCTTGGGTTCCAGCAAAGCCGCCCGCGATACCCTGGCCGCTCAGGCCGATAGCAGCCGGGCATCCTTGAAGAAAGCCAGCGAGCTGTTCGAAGAGCAAGTGGTCATGGCCGATACCCTCGATGCGCCGTGGCAGGGCTTTTACGATCAGGTCAGCGCCCTGATGGACCAGACTTACCAACTCAACGAAGCAACCCTCAAGTATCTGGGGCCGCAGTTGCAGCAACGCCTGGACCAGAACCGCACGCACATGGTCTTGCAGGCCGTGGCGTTATCCGTCGTGTTCGTGTTGATCTTTTATCTCTACGGCGCTTTCTATGCCTCGACCCGCACCACGCTCAAGCGCCTGGGAGCGGTGATGGACAAGGTGGCGGCCGGCGACATGACGGTAACCTTCAGCGCCCACAGCCGTGACGAGCTGGGCGAGTTGGGCGAGGTGTTCAACGGCACCGTGAAGAAAATCCATGACCTGATCGAGCGGGTGGGCCAGACCGTCAGCGAAGTCGAGCGCCAGGCCGGTCAGGTGCAAAGCGTTTCCGCGCAAAGCAACCAGGCCGTCGCCGGGCAGCGCACACAGATCGAACAAGTGGCCACGGCGATGAACCAGATGTCGGCCACTTCCCAGGAGGTCGCGCGCAGTGCTGCAGCGGCGGTGAGCAGCGCCCACAGTGTCAACGACGAAACCATTAGCGGTCGCGGCCTGGTGGAGTCGCAGCAAGGCAGCATCGCCGCACTGGCCAGCGAAATCGATCAGTCGGTGCTGGTGATCAATCAACTGGCCAGCGACAGCCAGTCCATCAGCCGCGTTCTGGAAGTGATCAAGAGTATCGCCGAGCAGACCAACCTGTTGGCGCTCAATGCCGCTATTGAAGCTGCACGCGCCGGTGAGCAGGGGCGCGGTTTCGCCGTGGTCGCCGATGAAGTCCGGACCCTGGCCAAGCGTACCCAGCAATCGACCGAAGAAATCGAGCAGATGATCGCCAAGCTCCATGGCGGTGTCGGCGCGGCGGTCAAGGCTATGGGCACCAGCCATGAAATGGCCAATGGCACGGTGGGGCAGTCGGAAAAGGTCCAGCGGGCATTGGAAAATATTCTGGGAGCGGTCGGCATGATCGTCGACCAGAACCAGCAGATCGCCGCCGCCGTGGAGCAACAAACCGCCGTGGCCCACGACATCGACCAGAACATCGTCGAGATCAATCGCGCCGGTGAGCGTACCGCTGTAGGTGCGCACCAGACCGAAGACGCCAGCCGGGCGTTGTCGGCTCAGGTCGTGGAGTTGAAACAGTTGATCAGTGCATTCCGGGTTTGAAGGTTTCCTCGGGACTCTGTGGGAGCGGGCTTGCCCGCGAAGACGGCGGCACATCCAACATTAATGTGACTGGACGATCGCTTTCTCGGGCAAGCCTGCTCCCACGGTTTTGGTGTACTGTCGGTAAGTTTCGTAATACTTTTTCCCTTTCTCGGTGAGAATCTTCCTGATTCTGTCCGTCATCTGGCTATTGGATTTCAATCAAGGAAGAGTTACGCGGCTTACC
Source organism: Pseudomonas sp. Pseusp49 (assembly GCF_059491875.1). Lineage (NCBI taxonomy): Bacteria > Pseudomonadati > Pseudomonadota > Gammaproteobacteria > Pseudomonadales > Pseudomonadaceae > Pseudomonas > Pseudomonas sp. Pseusp49. The sequence goes on from NZ_CP168514.1 coordinate 764,490, forward strand.
CCATGGAGGAGCTTCGTCATGTCTGCTGCAACAACAGGAGTCCAGGGGCGCTCTGCGCACTGTCAGCGCACATTGCTGCTTCAACCCTGGCAACTCAACGCCATTGCGATCAATGAAGCGTTTGCCTGTGCCCACTGCCAGAAACATGTTGAGTTACGTTGTCCGGAGCAGATCAAGCGCTTCAAGTCTCTCGACTCTTTTTCGCTGTTGCGCGCCAGCCTGCGGGTAATGGTCTGCACGGCCTTGCTGGTGGCACTGGTGATGGAGTGGGTGGGAATGCTCAGTGTCATCGAACAGCTGAATGCTTCGCTGATCGTCTTGTTCGTGTATTTCGCGGTGGTTCTTTACTTCCGCCGGCGTCAGCATCTGACACTGATCCTGGAAGCTGCCAGGGCTCACGCGGACTGATTACCAGCCGAATACTTTGCAGCTGTTGGCGGTGCTGGCAGCCGCCAGTCGTTCCGGGCTGATTGCCATCCATGGCGCCAGTGCCGCGCAGATCGCCGGCAAGTGTGCCGGGCTGTTGCGCTGGCCGGGGAACATGGCGGGCGCCATGTCCGGCGAGTCGGTTTCCAGCACCACCGAATCCAGCGGCAGTTCGGCGAGCACGCGGTGCATGCGCAGCGCCTGTGGCCAGGTCGGGGCGCCGCCAAGGCCGAGCTTGAAACCGAGCTTGATGTATTCCCGCGCCTCCTCCTTGCTGCCGGCGAAGGCGTGGATAATCCCGGCACGTTTCAGGCGAAACCGTTTGAGTGTGGCAATCACCGCCGCATGGCTACGCCGCACATGGATCAATGCGGGAAGATTGAAGTCTGCCGCCAGTTGCAATTGCGCCTCGAACAACGCCTGTTGGCGGTCGCGATCGAGGGATTCGATGAAGTAGTCCAGGCCGATTTCGCCCACCGCACAGAGTTGCCGATGGCCGGCCAGGCGGGTCAGCCAATCGCCGAGTTCGCTCAAGTCTTCAGGGCGATGATCGTCCAGGTACACCGGATGCAAACCGAACGCCGCATGCAGGTCGGGATCGTTTTGCACCAGCTCCCAGACCCGCTGCCAGTTGGCCTGGTAAACCCCCAGCACCACGATCCGCCGCACCCCGAGGGCGCGGCTTTCGGCCAGCAGCGCCTGGCGATCGGCGTCGAAGTCCGGAAAATCCAGGTGGGTATGGGTGTCGATCAACTCCACGGCTCAGTCCTGAAGAATACGCTGCTTGAACGTGCGCGGGATGGCTTGCACGCCGGGCCGGTAATCCGACTGCTCGATGGCCGTCAGAGCGAGCGCGAGGGCTTTGTCGGCGATCAACTGGTGTTGCTGGGCCATGGCGTTGACCGGCAGCGGCAGGAAGTCCAGCAGCTGGGTGTCGCCGAATGTGCCGAGGCGCAGCGGGCGGTTTTTCAACGGGAAGTCGTGCAGCGCATCGAACACGCCCTGAAGCAGTACATAGGAGGTGGTCACCAGCGCATCGGGTAAATGGCCCAGGCGCAGCAGCAACTCTTCCATCAATTGTTTGCCGCACTCGCGGCTGAAGGATTCGCCCTCTTCGATCAGTACTTCGCCGTTGAACCCGGTGAGGGCCTCTTTGAAACCTGCGGCACGTTCCCGGCTGATGCTCAGTTCCGGGCGGGCACCGATCAGGGCGATCTGTTTGGGCAACGGCTCCAGCAGGCTGCGGGTCAGTTGCAGGCTGGCCTCGCGGTCGTCGCTGATCACGGAGCAGAAGTGCTCGGGGTCCATGACCCGGTCGATGGCAATGATCGGTATGCCCTTGGCCTGCAATTGGCGATAGCTGTCGTCGCCGGCCGGCAGGCAACTGGCAACGATCAGCGCGTCGCAGCGCCGGGCGCGGAACAGTTGCAGCAATTGCCGTTCGCTGTCCGGGGCATCGTCGGAACTGGCGATCAGCAACTGATAACCGCGGGCGCGGGCGCCTTGTTCCAGCAATTTGGCGATTCGCGCGTAACTGGGGTTTTCCAGATCCGGCAGAATGAACCCCAAGGTGCGCGTGTGTCGACTGCGCAAGCCGGCGGCCTGTGGATTAGGCGTGAAGCCATGTTGTTCGACGACCGCGCGCACGCGTTCGACGGTGGCGCTGCTGATGCGCTGTTGTTCGGCCTTGCCATTGATGACATAGCTGGCGGTGGTGACGGACACACCGGCCAACTGGGCAATATCACTGAGTTTCAACCCGCTGTTTCCTTGTTTTTTCGAGATTGCCTCGACATTTTCGTCAATCCTAACCGATTAAGGCAGCTGACCATTGTCGCAACGCATCCGACAAGTTGAGCTTCAAGGATGGGACATTATCGAGTAACGTGCCATTCATTCTAGATTAAACGTTTCAGCAAGCGTATTTTCTACGTTAAAGGCGCCTTTGGCCGGTTCTGCCGTGAAACCGCCAAAAGTGACGACCAAGCGCCTGAGCTGACTCATTCAAAACAATACCTGGTGCCCCAAGGCGCCAAAAAGGAGAAAGCATGCTCGAGCTCACTGTAGAGCAGATTTCCATGGGCCAGTCGGCCGTGGATAAGTCCGCAGCGCTGCAATTGCTGGCCCGGCATCTGGTCACCGACGGCCTGGTTGCCGAGGGCTATCTGGCCGGTTTGCAGGCGCGGGAGGCCCAGGGCTCGACCTTTCTCGGTCAAGGTATTGCCATCCCCCATGGGACCCCCGAAACCCGCGACCAGGTGTTCACCACCGGTGTGCGCCTGATGCAGTTCCCTGAGGGGGTGGACTGGGGCGACGGTCATATCGTTTACCTGGCGATCGGTATCGCCGCCAAGTCCGATGAGCATCTGCGCCTGTTGCAATTGCTCACCCGCGCCCTCGGCGAGACTGATCTGGGCCAGGCCTTGCGTCGCGCCGGCTCTGCTGAAGCATTGCTGAAGTTGCTGCAGGGTGCGCCCCAAGAGCTGGCGCTGGATGCGCAGATGATTGGCCTCGGTGTGACAGCCGAAGACTTCGAAGAACTGGTCTGGCGCGGCGCACGTTTGTTGCGCCAGGCCGACTGCGTGAGCAATGGTTTCTCCGCCGTGCTGCAACAGGTCGAAGCGCTGCCGTTGGGTGATGGCCTGTGGTGGCTGCACAGCGAGCAAACGGTGAAACGCCCCGGCCTGGCCTTCGTCACCCCGGACAAACCGCTGCGTTATCTCGGCCAGCCACTCAATGGACTGTTCTGCCTGGCCAGCCTCGGTGAAGCCCATCAGGCCCTGCTCGAGCGCCTGTGCGCGTTGTTGATCGAAGGACGTGGCCATGAATTGGGGCGCGCCACCAGCAGCCGCAAAGTCCTCGAAGTGCTCGGTGGTGAAGTGCCCGCCGACTGGCCCAGTGCGCGCATTGCCTTGGCCAATGCTCACGGTTTGCATGCGCGGCCGGCGAAGATTCTCGCGCAACTGGCAAAAAGTTTTGAGGGCGAGATCCGCGTGCGGATCGTCGACGGCCACGACAGCGCGGTGTCGGTGAAGAGCCTGAGCAAACTGCTCAGCCTCGGCGCCCGTCGCGGGCAGGTCCTGGAATTCATTGCCGAACCGGGCATCGCGGCGGATGCGTTGCCGGCCTTGTTGGCCGCCATCGAAGAAGGACTCGGTGAAGAAGTCGAGCCGCTGCCGCCAGTCAGCCAGGCACGGGAAGTCATTGCCGATATGGCCGAAGTGATCCTCGCCCCGACATCCGGCAGCGTGGTCCAGGCCATTGCCGCCGCACCGGGCATCGCCATCGGCCCGGCGCATATTCAAGTCTTGCAAACCATCGATTACCCGTTGCGCGGTGAGTCTGCCGTCATCGAGCGCGAACGTCTCCAGCAGGCGCTGGCGCAGGTGCGCCGTGACATCCTGGGATTGATCGAGCGCAGCAAAAGCAAAGCCATTCGCGAAATCTTCATCACCCACCAGGAGATGCTCGACGACCCGGAACTGACCGATGAGGTCGATACGCGCCTCAAGCAGGGCGAAAGCGCGGAGGCCGCGTGGATGGTCGTGATTGAAGCGGCGGCCCGGCAGCAGGAAGCATTGCAGGATGCCTTGCTCGCCGAGCGCGCTGCCGACTTGCGCGACATCGGGCGTCGGGTATTGCTGCAACTCAGTGGTATCGAAACCCCGAGCGAACCGGATCAGCCGTACATTCTGGTGATGGACGAGGTCGGCCCGTCCGACGTCGCGCGACTTGACCCGGCTCGCGTGGCCGGGATTCTCACCGCACGGGGCGGCGCTACGGCGCACAGTGCAATTGTTGCCCGGGCCCTGGGCATTCCGGCATTGGTCGGCGCCGGCCCTGGCGTGTTGCTGCTGGTGTCGGGTACGCCATTGCTGCTCGATGGCCAGCGTGGGCGTCTGCATGTGGACGCTGACGCGACGACCTTGCAGCGCGCCACGGCCGAACGCGATACCCGCGAGCAGCGCTTGAAGGCAGCCGCCGAGCAACGCCACCAGCCGGCACTGACGACCGACGGCCATGCCGTCGAAGTGTTCGCCAATATCGGCGAAAGTGCTGGCGTCACCAGTGCGGTGGAGCAGGGCGCCGAAGGTATCGGCCTGTTGCGCACCGAACTGATTTTCATGGCCCACCCGCAAGCGCCCGACGAGGCGACCCAGGAAGCCGAGTACCGCCGCGTCCTCGACGGCTTGGCCGGGCGGCCGCTGGTGGTGCGTACCCTCGATGTCGGTGGTGACAAACCGCTGCCATACTGGCCGATTGCGAAGGAAGAAAACCCGTTCCTCGGCGTGCGCGGCATTCGCCTGACCTTGCAGCGCCCACAGATCATGGAGGCGCAACTGCGTGCCTTGCTGCGGGCTGCCGACAACCGTCCGCTGCGGATCATGTTCCCGATGGTCGGCAGCGTTGATGAATGGCGTCAGGCCCGTGACATGACCGAACGTCTGCGCCTGGAAATCCCGGTTGCCGACCTGCAACTGGGGATCATGATCGAAGTGCCGTCGGCGGCCTTGCTGGCGCCGGTGCTGGCCAGGGAGGTCGACTTTTTCAGCGTCGGTACCAACGACCTGACCCAATACACTCTGGCCATCGACCGTGGCCATCCGACGCTGTCGGCCCAGGCCGATGGGTTGCACCCGGCGGTGCTGCAACTGATCGACATCACCGTGCGTGCGGCCCATGCCCACGGCAAATGGGTCGGCGTGTGCGGCGAGCTGGCAGCCGACCCGTTGGCGGTGCCGGTGCTGGTCGGCCTCGGGGTGGATGAGCTCAGTGTCGGTGCGCGCAGTATTGCCGAGGTCAAGGCGCGGATTCGCGAACTGGGCTTCACTCAGACTCAAACCCTTGCCCGTCAGGCCCTGGCCGTGGGCAGCGCGAATGAAGTGCGCGCACTCGTGGAGGCCTTGTAATGGCACGGATTCTCACCCTGACCCTCAACCCGGCGCTGGACCTGACCGTACAGTTGCCGCGCCTTGAAGCCGGTCAGGTCAATCGCAGCGATGTCATGCACACCCACGCCGCCGGTAAAGGCGTGAATGTGGCGCAAGTGCTGGCCGACCTCGGGCATCAGTTGACCGTCAGTGGTTTTCTTGGCGAAGACAACCTGCAAGCCTTTGAAACGCTGTTCGCCAAACGCGGTTTTGTCGACGCCTTCATCCGCGTTCCCGGTGAAACCCGCAGCAACATCAAGCTGGCGGAAAGCGACGGACGCATCACCGACATCAACGGACCGGGGCCCCAGGTCAGCGAAGCGGCGCAGCAGGCCTTGATCGATCGACTGGAGCAAATTGCCCCGGGCCACGATGCGGTGGTGGTCGCCGGAAGCTTGCCGTTGGGCGTCAGTGCGCAGTGGTTGCAGGCACTGATTTTGCGCTTGAAGACGCTGGGGCTGAACGTTGCCCTCGACACCAGCGGTGAGGCATTGCGTGCAGGGCTCAAAGCGGGACCCTGGCTGATCAAACCCAACACTGAAGAGCTGGCCGAGGTGTTGGACTGCGAGGTCGTGTCGGTCACTGCCCAGGCTGAGGCGGCGGAGCGTTTGCACGCCCAGGGCATCGAGCATGTGGTGATTTCCCACGGCGCCGAAGGCGTGAACTGGTTCAGCGTCGGCTCGGCGCTGCATGCCACGCCACCCAGGGTCAGTGTCGCCAGCACGGTGGGCGCGGGTGATTCGTTGCTGGCGGGGATGCTCCATGGTTTGCTCAGTGCCGATACGCCGGAGCAAACCTTGCGCACTGCCACGGCGATTGCCGCGATGGCAGTGACCCAGATCGGATTCGGCATTGGCGATGCAGCGCAACTGGCGCAGCTCGAACAGGGTGTGCGCGTGCGTCCCCTGACAGAACAATAAGAGGGTTTGTCATGAAGTTAGCCATCGTTACGGCCTGCCCGAACGGCATGGTCACCAGTGTGCTGTGTGCCCGCCTGCTCGACGCCGCGGCCCAGCGTCAGGGGTGGAGCACCAGTGTCGAAATCACCGACGCCGCACATCCGGAAAAGCAACTGTCGGCGGCTACCCTCGACGCGGCCGAGTGGGTGCTGCTGGTGACCAGCGCGCCCGTGGACATGGCGCGGTTTGTCGGCAAGCGAGTGTTCCAGAGCACCCCGGCCCAGGCCCTGCAAGACGTGGAAGCCGTGCTGCGACGTGGTGCGCAGGAAGCGCAGATTTACGCCGCTTCCGAAGCGGTCATCGAGCCAGCGGCTGTAGCCCGGAACGCACCGCGACTGGTGGCCGTTACCGCATGCCCGACGGGCGTCGCTCACACGTTCATGGCCGCCGAGGCTTTGCAGCAAGCGGCCAAGCGCCTGGGTTATGACTTGCAGGTGGAAACCCAAGGCTCGGTCGGTGCGCGCAATCCACTGAGCGCAGCGGCGATTGCCGAGGCCGATGTGGTGCTGTTGGCGGCCGATATCGAAGTCGCCACCGAGCGTTTCGCCGGCAAGAAAATCTATCGCTGTGGCACCGGCATTGCCCTCAAGCAAGCCGAAGCAACCTTGAAAAAAGCCTTGGCCGAAGGGCAGCAGGAAAGTGCAGCGAACGCTGCCCAAACAACGGCCAAACAGGAGAAGACGGGCGTCTATAAACACCTGTTGACTGGCGTGTCGTTCATGTTGCCGATGGTGGTCGCCGGCGGCTTGATGATCGCCTTGTCGTTCGTGTTCGGCATCACCGCGTTCAAGGAGGAGGGCACGCTGGCGGCGGCGTTGATGCAGATCGGCGGCGACACTGCGTTCAAGTTGATGGTGCCGCTGCTGGCAGGCTATATCGCCTACTCCATCGCCGACCGTCCGGGCCTCGCGCCGGGGATGATCGGCGGTCTGCTGGCGAGCACCCTGGGTGCCGGTTTCATTGGCGGTATCGTTGCCGGTTTCCTCGCCGGTTATGCGGCCAGGGCGATCAATAAATACGCGCGTTTGCCCCAGAGCCTTGAGGCGTTGAAACCGATCCTGATCATTCCGTTGCTGGCGAGTCTGTTCACCGGTCTGGTGATGATCTACGTGGTCGGCAAACCGGTGGCCGGGATGCTTGCCGGGCTCACCCATTTCCTCGACAGCATGGGCACCACCAACGCGATCCTGCTCGGTGTACTGCTGGGCGGCATGATGTGCGTCGACCTCGGCGGGCCGATCAATAAAGCGGCCTATGCGTTCTCGGTCGGGTTGCTGGCGTCGCAGAGTTACGCGCCGATGGCGGCGACCATGGCCGCCGGCATGGTGCCGCCGATCGGCCTGGGCATCGCCACGTTGATTGCCCGGCGCAAGTTTGCGCAAACTGAACGCGAAGCCGGTAAAGCAGCGCTGGTGCTGGGGCTATGCTTTATCTCCGAAGGGGCGATTCCGTTTGCGGCGAAAGATCCGTTGCGGGTGATTCCGGCGAGCATCGCCGGCGGTGCGCTGACCGGTGCGCTGTCGATGTATTTCGGCTGTAAATTGATGGCGCCCCACGGCGGTTTGTTCGTGCTGGCGATCCCGAATGCGATCAACCATGCGCTGTTGTATCTGCTGGCGATTGTCGCGGGGAGTTTGTTGACGGCGGTGGTGTATGCGTTGGTCAAGCGGTCGGAGGCTGTGGAGTTGGCACTGGAGCCGGCCAAGGCGTAGATCAAAGGATCGCAGCCTTCGGCAGCTCCTACAGGTGTTCACAATCTTCCCATGTAGGAGCTGCCGCAGGCTGCGATCTTTTCCATTCCAGGGAGACCACCATGAGCGATTTCAACCTCGGGCGCCGTCGTGTCATGCAAGCGGTCGGTGTCGGATTGCTGCTGCCGGGGCTGGCGCCGGCGGTGATCGCTTCGGTCAAGGATCGGCCGCAACTCACCGACGGCGTGCAGTCCGGCGACTTGCTGGGTGACCGGGCGATCATCTGGAGCCGCTGCGACCGCCCCGCACGGATGGTGGTGGAATGGGACACCCGTAGCCTGTTTCCCAACCCTCGGCGATTCGTCTCGCCCCTGGCCGACGCGCGTACCGATTTCACCGCCCGGGTCGAACTTAACGGGCTGCCCGCCGACCAGGCGATTTTCTATCGAGTGCAATTTGAAGACGCTCAGAGTGGCGTTGCCAGCGAGCCCTGGTTCGGTCACTTGCGCAGCGTGCCGCAGACCCGGCGCGACATCCGTTTTGTCTGGAGCGGCGACTCCGCCGGCCAGGGCTTCGGCATCAACCCGGACTTTGGCGGCATGCGCATCTACGAGGCGATGCGCCGGCGGCTGCCGGACTTCTTTATCCACAGCGGCGACATCATTTATGCCGATATCCCGATCCGGGCGCAGCTCACCACAGAAAGCGGCCGGGTATGGCGCAACATCACCACCGAGGCCAAGAGCAAAAGCGCCGAGACCCTCGATGAGTTCCGTGGTAATTACCGCTACAACCTTATGGACGAAAACATCCGTCGCTTCAACGCCGAGGTCCCGCAGATCTGGCAGTGGGACGACCACGAAGTGGTGGACAACTGGTCGCCCGGCAAGCAGCTGGGTGCGCGTTACCAGAGCAAAGATATCCACAGCCTGGTGGACCGCGCACGCCAGGCCTGGCTCGAATACGCGCCGATGCGCTGGCAGAGCGCCGATGGCGGCGGGCGCATCTATCGCAAGCTCGGTTACGGGCCCATGCTCGATGTGTTCGTGGTGGACATGCGCAGTTATCGCGGGGCCAATGACGACAATCTGGGCGAGGCCAAGCCATTCCTCGGTCGCGAGCAACTGGACTGGCTCAAGCGCGAAATGCAGGCCTCGAATGCGCAATGGAAAGTGATCGCCGCCGACATGCCCATCGGCCTCGGCGAAGGGGACGGCGAAGTCAGACCCGGTGTCACGCGGTGGGACGCGGTGGCCAACGGTGACCCCGGCCCGGCCCAGGGACGCGAACTGGAAATCGCCGAATTGCTCGGTTTTCTGCGGGCGCAGCAGGTGCGCAATTTCCTGTTCCTGACTGCGGATGTGCATTACTGCGCGGCCCATCATTACCATCCGGATCGGGCGGCGTTTCAGGATTTCGAACCGTTCTGGGAGTTCGTCGCCGGGCCTTTGAATGCCGGCAGCTACGGACCGAATCCGCTGGATAAAACCTTTGGTCCTGAAGCGGTGTTCGAAAAGGCTCCACCGGCGCAGAACCTCTCGCCGTTTGCCGGGTTTCAGTTTTTTGGCGAGGTGAACATCGATGGGCAGAGCGGGGAGTTGAGCGTGGTGTTGCGCGATCTGGATGGCGAGTCGGTGTTCGAGCAGAAGTTGCAGCCGGTTTGATCGGCACTGAACCCATGTGGGAGCGGGCTTGCTCGCGAAAGCGGAGTGTCAGCACAGATGATTTCGACTGACACGACGCCTTCGCGAGCAAGCCCGCTCCCACATGGGGATGTGGTGAATCAGTACACGTCGCGGCGGTAGCGGCCCTGTTCGATCAGGCGCTCCACTGCGGCGGCGCCCAGCACCTCGTTGAGTACCTGGTCCACACCCGAAGCCATGCCTTGAAGGCTGCCGCAGATGTAGATCACCGCACCGTCCGCCAGCCACTGCTTCAGTTCGGCCGCCGATTCGCGCAGGCGATCCTGTACGTAGATCTTTTCGGCCTGATCACGTGAAAACGCCAGGTCCAGTCGCGCCAGGTCGCCATTGATCAGCCACTCCTCCAGCTCCTTTCGGCACAGGTAGTCGTGCTCGCGATTGCGCTCGCCAAACAGCAGCCAGTGACGTTGCTGGCCGTCGGCAATCCGTGCCTTGAGCAGGCTGCGCAACCCGGCCAGCCCCGTGCCATTGCCCAGCAGGATCATCGGCACCGGTTGGGCTGGCAGGTGGAAACCACTGTTGCGCCGCACGCGCAGGCTGATGGAACTGCCCACAGGGGCGTGTTCGGTCAACCAGCCGGAACCGACGCCGAGGTTGCCATCGGCATGCACTTCCTGGCGCACGATCAGTTCCAGCACACCATCGGCCGGAATCGACGCAATGGAGTACTCGCGCATGGCCAGCGGCACGAGGGCTTCTGCCAACGCCTGCGCATGCAGGCCGACCAGATGGGCGCGGTTCTGCGGCAACTGGCGGCTGGCCAGGGCCTGTTCGAGGGTTTCCTGCAGGCCGTTGAGTTGCACCTTGGTCTCACCGTGAATCCCCAGGCCATCGAGGAAATGCTCGATCGCCCATGGGCAATTGCGCGGCAAGACTTCCACCAGGTCACCGGCCAGCCAGCTGCTGGTGGTGGGTGGCTTGAGCCCCAGCAAGTACACCGGGGAACCGCTGCTGTCCGGGTTGAGCAACTCGCGATGGGTCAGGGTCCAGTTGTCGTAGCTCGGCGCTTGCCAGGTGTCCACCGGTGCGTGGCCGGTCAGCAGGCCCAGTTGCTGTTGCCAGTGGCGCAAGGCGTAAGGATCGCCGCTGTCGACTTCCACCGGGGCGAACAAGGTCGTGCCGCCGTGTTCGCCGAGCCAGGTGTGCAGGCGTTTGGCGAATCCGCAGAAGTGTTGATATTGCCGGTCGCCGAGGCCGAGGACTGCATAGTTCAGGCGCTCCAGGCTCGGCGTGCGGCCCAGTACCTTGCGTTCGAAACCCCGGGCGCTGTCCGGCGCTTCGCCATCACCGAAGGTACTGACGACGAACAGCGCGTTGTTCGAGTCCTGCAAATCCCGTTCGCTGACGTCCGCCAGCGGTTGCACCTTCACCGGCAGGCCCGCGGCCTGCAATTGCCCGGCGGTCTGCCAGGCCAGTTGTTCGGCGAACCCGCTCTGGCTGGCGAAGCCGATCAGCCAGGCCGGTGCATCATCAGCTGGTGTCACGAGGCCTTGGCGAGCGTCCTTGATCTGGCGTTTTTTGCGGCGACGATCCAGGTACAGCATCCAGCCGGTGACGAAGAACAGCGGCATGCTCAGCGCAGTGAGGGTCAGGATGATGCGCCCGACGATGCCGAAGTAACTGCCGACGTGCAGCGCATAGATACTGGTCAGTAGTTGCGCCTTGAGGCTCTTGTCGCTGTAGCGGTCAACGCGCTTGACCACGCCGGTGGCCGGGTCGAGGGTGATCTGGTTCAACGCCCGGTCGTGAGGCGAAGTTTTCAGCAGGAAATAAACGGTCGCAGGCTGACCGGCCACTGGCGGCATGCGCACGTTATAGGAGCTGAGTTGCGGGCCGGCCGCGCTGTAGATGCTGCTCCACATCGCCGCGTAATCGGCCGTCGGTGCCGGACCTTGCGGCGCAGGGCCACGTCCGCCACGAACGCGTTCGTTCTGCGGTGAGTCGGAGAGCAACCGGGTCAGGCCCTTGTTGTACCACTCGTAGGACCAGGACAACCCGGTCAGCGCTGCCAGGAGGTAAAACACCAGGCACCAGGTGCCGGCCACCGAGTGCAGGTCCCAGTTGAAGCTGCGACCCTTTTTCTTCCAGTCCAGGGTCAGCCAGGCGCGCCAGCTTCTCCACTGGCGCGGCCAGCGCAGGTACAGGCCGGACAGGCAGAAGAACACCAGGATCAAGGTGCACGCGCCGGTGATCTGCCGACCTGTGTCGCCCATGGCGAGGAAGCGGTGCAGTTGCAGCATCAGGCCAAAGAAACCCTGGCCGGAGGCATCGCCGAGGAACTCGGCGGTGTACGGATCGAAGTAGCGCATCTCGCCACGGCGTTCGCCCGGCGGCGGCGTGAACCACACTTTGGCGGCGTTGCCGCTGTCGGTTTCCACGGTGAGCATCGAGACTTTTTTGCCCGACGCGGCTTCGATGTGCTCCACCAGTTCGGCAGGCGGCAACACGCCGGCGACCTGTTTTTCGACCTGCAACACAGAAGGGTTGAGTGTGCTCAGGATTTCATCCTGAAACGACACCATCGCCCCGGTGATGCCCATCAGGGCCAGGACCAGCCCGGCGCTGATGCCGAAAAACCAGTGCAACTGGAACAGGGTTTTCTTCAACACGTCGCTCGCCTTGTTCGTTCAAATTGATTCAGCACGGCGCGCATTATGCCGTGGGGTTGTCGAGAAGCATTCTTTTTTACGCACAAAGGCCCCGTTCACCTGGATGAACGGGGCCTGCGCCAGTGCCTCCGTAGGAGCTGCCGCAGGCTGCGATCTTTTGATCTGTTGTCGATTTTGGATGCGCAAAAATCAAGATCAAAAGATCGCAGCCTGCGGCAGCTCCTACAGGAGCCGTCGATCAGAAGTGGAAGTTAGTGCTCAGCAAAGCGGTGCGCCCGGCCGCCTGGTTGGCGAAGTGAGTCGAGAACGCCTTGTCGTAGTAGGTTTCATCGGTCAGGTTCTGCACGTTCAGTTGCAGGTCGACGTTTTTGCTCAGCTTGTAGGCTGCCATTGCGTCGTAACGAACGTAGGAGTCAACCATGGTGGTGTTGGCTACGTTGCCGAACACGTCATCGACATAGAACGCACCGCCGCCGATGGTCAGCTTCGGCGTGACCTGATAAGTCGTCCACAGGCTGGCGCTGTTTTTCGGCGTGTTAGGCAGCTCGTTGCCATCGTTGGCTTTGTTGGCCGGCAGGTCGCCGCCATCGACTTGCTCGCTGTCCATGTAGGCGTACCCGGCGAACACTTGCCATTTGTCGGTGAGCTTGCCGCTGGCCGACAGTTCGATACCTTGAACGCGGGTTTTGCCGACGTTCTCATAAGTGGTGGTGTTGGTCTGCACACGAGCGTTGTCTTTTTCGGTGCGGAAGATATCGGCGGTCACGGACAGGCGATCGTTCAACAGGTCCCACTTGGTACCGATTTCGTAGTTCTTGGTGGTTTCCGGCTCCATGTCGCTTTTCAGCAGGTTGCCGTTGCGATCCGGCGTGCCACCCAACGGGTTGCCTTCCGAACCTTCGCCCAGGGTGTTACCCGGTGGCGTGGCGGACGTCGCGTAGGACGCATAGATGCTGCCGTTTTCCGCTGGTTTGTACACCACGCCGAACTGACCGGTGACGAATTCGCTGGTGTCATCGCCCTTGGACGTGGTCACGCTGGAACCGTTGAAGGTTTTGTAGCTGGTGTCGAAATGGTCGTAGCGCAGGCCCATGTTCACCAACCACTGCTCGGACAACGTCAGGGTGTCGAACACATACAGTGCGTAGGTGTCGGCCTTGGTGTCGGTGCCGGCGTAGTTACGCGAGATGGCACCGTTCCACGGATCATTCGGGTTCGGGTTGGACAGCGAGGTGCAGTTGTAGCCACTTGGCGCGCCGATCAGGGCCGGCGAGCAGTTGGTGGTTACCGCGGCTGTTCCCGGGGTGGTGTCGGTGTTGACGTTGTACGAGGATTTTTCGTTTTCCTCATGGGTGTACTCGACACCGGTGGAGAAGCTGTTCTTGAACCCGGCGATGTAGACATCACCAAACAGGTCGGTCTGGTTGGTGGTGGTTTCGGTGTTACTCACGCGGGTGTTGGCGCGACGCCAGACGCTGCCATTGTTGACGTTGCCTTTACTGTCATCCGGCTGGGTCAGGATGTAGTCCTGCATGCTGGTACCGTGACGCAGGGTGTTCTTGATGGTCAGCGCGTCGCTCAGGTCGTGCTCGATGGCGAAGGTCGCCGTATCGACACGGGTCTTGCGGAAGTCGCGGTCGTTCAGGCCATAGAAGTTGCTGCTGTCGCCGCCGTCATTCGGCTTGTCCGGATTGGCTTTGGTACGCGCAGCCGAGCCACCGGCCGGGATCGAATACGGAATGCCCGAATCCGGCGTGTCGTTGCTTTCCAGGTGGTAGTAGTCGAGGTTGACGCGAGTTTCCGTACCCAGGCCGAAGGCCAGGGACGGTGCAACACCCCAGCGGTCGTAGTTGACGCTGTCACGCCCGGCGACGTTGCTCTCGTGGCTCAGCAGGTTCAGACGGCCAGCGGCGGTGTCGGTGAACTGGTAGTTGCCGTCGAAGGTGTAGCGCTGGGTCTGGTCGGAACCCCAGGTGAAACCACCGTCGAGCGAATCGCCCAGGTGCGCTTTCTTGCTCACCAGGTTGATGCTGCCGCCGGCTGCGCCACGGCCGCCGATCGCGGAGTTCGGGCCTTTGCTGACTTCAATCGATTCAACGGCGAAGATCTCGCGGCTCTGGGAACCGGTATCGCGCACGCCGTCCAGATAGGTGTCACCCTGGGCGTCGAAGCCACGGATGAACGGACGGTCGCCTTGCGGGTTGCCGCCTTCACCGGCACCGAAGGTGATGCCTGGAACCGTGCGCAGCGCGTCCTGCAGGTTGAGCGAACCGGTGTCTTTTAAGACTTGTTGCGGAACAACGGTCACCGAGCGCGGCGTGTCGATCAGCGGCGCGGTGTACTTGGGCGAGGAGGCTTTCTCTACGTTGTAGGTTGTCTCGTCCTGGGCTTCGCCGGTGATGGCGGTGGCGCCCAGCGAAATCACATTGTCCGGTGTTTTCCCGTCGGTTTTTTCCGCCGCGAAAACCATGTGGCCCGCAGAGCCGGCAGTAATCGCCATGCCGATGGCCGATGCGAGCAGGCGTGGTGAACTGACCGGTACTTGTGGTTGCTGACGCGACATTTGAATTCCCCTCCCCAAGGATTTGAGGCCGCGGAATATAGGGTAAATAGGTATTCGTAACAATTGCGAAACATTACTATTCGCACTGAATTTACAATCTTTACAATTTAACCTTACGGTTTCTGCTGACTCATTCGTCAGATGTGTTTTACACAGGCAATAAGAATCAATACCATTGGCACCCCTTTGTATTCAGGTGTCTTGTCATGCTGCTGCACATTCCCGGCCTGTTCGAGAAAGACGAGGTGCAGCGCATTCGCGAGGCTCTGGAACAGGCCGATTGGGCCGATGGCAAGATCACCGCCGGCTTCCAGTCGGCCAAGGCCAAGCACAATTTGCAACTGCCGGAAGGCCACCCGTTGGCCAAGGAGATCGGCGCGGCGATGCTGGAGCGGCTGTGGAAAAATCCGCTGTTCATGTCGGCTGCACTGCCGCACAAAGTCTTTCCTCCGCTGGTGAACTGTTACACCGCCGGTGGCAGTTTCGATTTCCATATCGACAACGCGGTGCGTCAGCCCAAAGGCAGCATCGAGCGGGTGCGCACGGATTTGTCCGCCACGCTGTTCTTCAGCGAACCCGAGGACTACGACGGCGGCGAGCTGGAAATCCAGGACACCTTCGGCACCCAGCGAGTGAAGCTGCCCGCCGGCGACATGGTGCTGTACCCCGGCACCAGCCTGCACAAGGTCAACGCGGTGACACGCGGAACGCGACTCGCCTCGTTTTTCTGGACGCAAAGCCTGGTGCGCGAAGACAGTCAGCGCGCCCTGTTGTTCGAGATGGACGGGGCCATCCAGCAACTGACCCGCGATGTCCCTGATCATCCATCGCTGATCCGCCTGACCGGCGCCTATCACAATCTGTTGCGTCGCTGGGTCGAGGTGTAAGTGGCGGATTTTCGTTTACGCCGCGAGGAAATGCTCGATGGCGAGCGCCTGCGCTCCATGCTTGACGAAAGTCCGGCCCGCGCAGCCCAGGCCATCCTGATCGCCGCACGTGAAGGTGAAGTCGAGGCCCAGGCCTTGCTCGGGCAGATTCTGCTCGACGGCCATGGAATCGCGCAGGACCAACCGCTGGCGTTGCGCTGGTTTGGCATCGCTGCGCGCCAGGGGCACCTGATGTCACGCAATATGCTCGGCCGTTGTCATGAGCATGGTTGGGGTTGTGTTGCCGACGCCTCGATTGCGGCGCGGCATTACCGGATTGCAGCGCAGGGTGGGCTGGATTGGGCGATGTACAACCTCGCCAATCTGTTGGCCACCGGGCGCGGTGTGGCCGAAGATCAGGCATTGGCGCTGGGCTGGTACCGGCGTGCGACGGACCTCGGCCATGCGAAGTCGATGAACCTGCTGGGGCGCTATCTGGAGGAGGGCCGATTTTGCCGGGCCGATCCGGATGCCGCTTTCGAGTGGTATAGACGTTCTGCGGAGGGCGGGGATTTTCGCGGGCAGTTCAGTTATGCGGCGGTTCTGGCGCAGGGCGGGAAAGTCGAAGAGGCCTTGGTCTGGCTTCATCGGGCATTGGAGGCTGGCAGCCTGAACTTCCTGCGGGTGAGCGGCCAGGCACTGCTGCAGGCTTCCCACCCCGATCTGCGGGCATTGGCCTCGCGCTTTCAGCAGCGTGCCGAACAATTGCAAAATCAGGCGCAGGGGGCCTAGATACCGAGAACTGCAGCAGTCATCGCCGCGAGCGAAATGGCGTTGTGGTTGCCTTCGCTCGCGCTGATCAGGATGCGACCCGGTTTAGCTTTTCCATTCCTGGCGAAGATTCTTCATATGTTTGATGAAGATGTTCGACTGTTCGATGAATCGTTTAACAACCGCACTGAAATCGTCGGTAGCGTCATGTTCATTAATCTCCAGGAATTTATCAATGGCGTCGGCGAGGGTGTTTATCTCATTCGTGTAAGCCTCTCTCGGGGTTTGCACGGAGTCGAATTCCACCAACTGACTTTTTCGATCCTGCAAGATCTTTACATCCTGTTTGATACCGATCAGGTTTCGACGACGATCATCGAGGCGCGCCTGAATCTGGCGCCGGGCTTCAATCAGGTGGTCATATTTGATTCTGTCACTGATTAAGTTGAGAATCTTGCCGGCGGCGGCAATGCCAGTCTTGACGAGTTCAACTTGAGGGGCGGAGAGATTAAGCCCTGCAAGTTTTTCCGCCGTGAGAAACAGCTCCTTGATCAGTGAGAAGGTGTCCGTTGCTTCAATGAGTTTAATGGCACCGTTCAGCTCTGATTCTTCAGTTGTCAGTTTCTCAATGTCGCTTTCCAGTTCTGCTATATGCGGGCTGATGTTGGCGATGGAATCTTCCAGTTCCTTGATGCGGTATTGATTGTCGCTGAGGGTCACTGCTTTGAAGTTCGCCAGATTGTTGTTCAGCGTTGTTGAGTGTTTTAGGGCTTCGGACGTGCCGATTTTAATTGACGAATTTATCTCTTCGTAAAAACTGTCTATGGCCTCCTGTTGGTCGGGGGTGGAGGGCTCGAGTTTCATCTTCTCGATGATGGTGTGAAAACGTTGAATTTCGCCAATGGGTAATGCGTTAGGCAGCAGAGTCAGGGTGCTAAGTGCTTGCTTGTCGATGGCTTTCAATTCCTCCTCTAACGATGCCAATTGCTCCCCGAGTACCGGTAGATAGACAGTGCTCAATGTGCGGATTTTATAGTGGATCTCATCCCTGTTTTGCTTGATTTTCTTCATGTCGGGAGAGGGGTATTGAAATTGCGAGCCGAGAGTATGTAGGGTCATGATTTTTCCGTTTTTAAAGAATAAATTTCGGGTTTGGCATGGGAGCACAAGCCGGGATGTCAGGAGTCGCTTGTGGCATTGTTGAAGGCAGTCAGTAAATCGCCCGCCTGCTTTTTTATCGCTGACCAGTTATCCATCATCGTGGTTAGCCTGGAGACAAAAGACACCAGGTACATGGCATTGGTAATGCCATCCAGTCTTTTGCTCGAGGATTCGATATAAGCTTGTATCAACTGCCAGAGGCTTTCGAGGTTGGATGAACTGCCAGCAGCATCTTCAATCCTGAGGTGCAGGTCCTGGAGACTGGTTTCGAATGCCAGCAACGACGCGAGGACCGTATTGGTGGTTGCGATCTCTGATTCGATTTCGCGTCGTTTGGTTGTTAGCTGCTCCAGTTCGTTACGGGCCTTGTTGGCTTTGGCTCCATATATTGTAGAAGAAACGAGAAAGCCAAATACGCCACCGATAACACCCCACCATTTGTTTTTGGAATATTCTCCGATTTCTGCGAGTTTTTGGTCGATACGGTCATTGTGAAGTTTCAGATCATCATTGAGTTGTTCTATCTTTTTATCGAAACTATGGCTGTTGCACAGGGCTACTTTTAACCCCAGTTTCGACTTCAGTGCATCGATTTCCAATTTGAATTCGCTGATCTGGTCTTTGGTGGTCTTTGTGCTTGCGCTGTGTTCGGTAATAACGGTTTTAAGCTCTTCAACCAACTCCAGTAGTGCCGGGATTTTTTGCTTTTCACCTTCAGTCAATCGGATTTCCGGAAGATTGTCGATTTCCTCCGGACTCAGGTCACCGACTTTTCCGGTTCCGCTAATGTAACTGGGAAGGCCCTCCAGATACTTAATAATGGATTGGCTATTTGAAGTGAAATTGTCGGCAAACACATGAAGGTCCGAGCCGACTTTCTTCATGTTGGATTCCAGTGGTGACCAAGAGGCCGCATGGCTTCTCATGGGCAGGAACAGGATTTGCATATCGGCAGATTTGAGTCCCGTAATACTCACTTGGTCGAACTTGTATATCTGTTCTATTTCATTAGTTTCGATAGGGAGTTTAAGCCCGGCATTGACGTAGCGTTTGATTTTTCTGATGTCGTCATTTGTGATCAATAATCCTTTTTCACGCTCGACACCCTCGAGAGTGCCGGAAACGGCCCCCATGAAATCCGATGTCAATGAATTGAGTTGTTCTGCGGTAATGACCTGTTCTTCAGTGGCTAACATGAAAATCCCTTTTATGTTATCGCGTCATGGAGGCGCTTGTTGTCGTCACTGAAAAGTAATGGTGGCTGTGGTTAAAGTTAAGTTGTGAAGGGTTTCAGTGTGTGTCTGATGATGGAGGTAAATTGGCGATTTACTGTTTCTGCGGGATAAGGTTCGACGTTCCGATATCGAAACTTAATGTGTTGAGAGTTGGCGCTGAGTCCGTTTGAGACGGTGAAAATAAAAAAGGCCTGTGATTACTCACAGGCCTTTTTTATATAACGGGCGGGATTTATACGTAGAACGACTTCAGCGGCGGGAAACCATTGAACTCAACAGCGCTGTAACTGGTGGTGTACGCACCGGTCGACAGCCAGTACAGGCGATCACCGATGGCCAGGTTCAACGGCAGGCCGTACTTGTAGTTTTCGTACATGATGTCAGCGCTGTCGCAGGTAGGGCCGGCGATGACCACTTCTTCCATCTCGCCCTTTTTCTCGGTCCAGATCGGGAACTTGATGGCTTCGTCCATGGTTTCGATCAGGCCGGAGAACTTGCCCACGTCCGTGTACACCCAACGCTCGACCGCGGTACGGGATTTACGTGCGACCAGCACCACTTCGCTGACCAGGATGCCGGCGTTGGCGATCAGCGAACGACCCGGTTCCAGGATGATTTCCGGCAGGTCATCACCGAAGTCTTCCTTGAGGAAGCGGATGATTTCTTCTGCGTAGGTTTCCAGGCTGTTGGTGCGGGTGATGTAGTTGGCCGGGAAGCCGCCGCCCATGTTGATCAGCTTCAGGTGGATGCCGTCTTCTTCTTTCAGGCGCTCGAAGATCACTTTGACCTTGGCGATCGCCGCGTCCCAGACGCTGATGTCGCGCTGCTGCGAGCCGACGTGGAACGAAATGCCGTAAGGCACCAGGCCCAGGTCGCGAGCGAGGATCAACAGGTCCATGGCCATGTCGGTCTGGCAGCCGAATTTGCGCGACAAAGGCCAGTCGGCGGTGGTCGAGCCTTCGGTCAGGATGCGCACGTAGACTTTCGAACCCGGGGCGGCCTTGGCGATGTTGCGCAGGTCGGCTTCGGAGTCGGTGGCAAACAGGCGCACGCCCTTCTCGTAGAAGTAGCGGATGTCCTTGGATTTCTTGATGGTGTTGCCGTAGCTGATGTGGTCGGCGCTGACGCCACGGCCCAGCACTTTGTCCAGCTCATAGATCGAGGCGATGTCGAAGCTCGAGCCTTTCTCTTTGAGCAGGTCGATGATCTCGACGGCCGGGTTGGCCTTGACCGCGTAGTAGACCTTGGCGAATTCGAAACCGGCGCGCAGGTCGTCATAGGCCTGGGCGATCATCGCGGTGTCGATCACCACGAACGGGGTTTCCTGTTTGTCGGCGAACGCCTTCATTTTCTGAAAGGTTTCACGCGCGAAATAGTCTTCGACCTGGATCGACATGCTGGGAACTCCTACTGGCAAACTAAAATTATCAATGGGTGCGAGGGTGTGTCATCAATGAATTCGCGAGTGCGTTGCGCCTGAGCGCGTGCCAGGCAAGGCGCAGGCCGCCGCTAATGGTCATTCCCTTCGCAAGGCTTGCAACGCAGCATGGCGCGCGCTCAGGCACAACCCGAAGGGCCGGGCCTGCTTTTGCGCAGGGCTGCGTTGCTCGTCCCTTATTTGGAACAACCAAACTGCGGTCCTCGCGCCTTGCCCTGCGCAAAAGCAGGCTCCGGCGCACTCGTGAATTCATTGATGACACACCCTCCTGAACGTCCTCCGTATCCCCACTTTGGTTCGCCTACTTCCCAAGGCATGTCGCCGAAAGCAAAAAGGCCATGGGAAGTGCAGCTTTCCCTTGGCCTTGCTGTCTCGTCGTCAGTACTTGAGCCGGATGGATCGTTTCCAGCATGGACGTTCGGCGCGAACTTTAGGGCGTGAGGGGCCTGAGATCAACAAAAAATGTCGCGTTTTTGCACTCTTCTGACGCGCGTTGCGGGCATCACTCTTTGTAACCGACTCAGATGACAGTCGGATGTTCCCGAAGAATTGCGAAGTGTTAAAAATACCTGCACGTTCGATGCTGTTGTGCGCCAAGTCATAGATAAGTGTGATGGCGTCAACATCGGCGACGTTAGGGGCGAGAGAGTGGTCTGAGGGGGATTTTGGATGATGCAGCGGGCGCTTTTGCAGGACTGTTGAATACCGTGATGTTGATATTTTTTTCCAGCCTTTGAAACCGTAAAAAATCTGTGGCGAGAGAGCTTGCTCCCGCTGGACTGCGCAGCAGTCCCCGCTCTTTTTTGAAAAGAGGGGCCGCTTCGCGACTCAGCGGGAGCAAGCTCCCTCGCCACAAGTTCGGTTTTGACTATTTATTGATCAGGCGACTACTGCCTCGGCCGGCGAGACGATATTGGTTTTCATTCCCCGCGAACGTCCCGAACTCAGGTAGGCCGCAATCGACTCCTGCGTCACCTCACCCAAAAACACCCGCTCGGCATCCATCACCGGCAACCATGAACGATTGAACTCGTACATGCGCGACAGCAGGATACGTAAATGCTCGTCGTACGCCGCCGTGGCGTTGAACTCGCGTTGGTACTGCGCGCAGGTGCCAGTCTGACGGTGCAAGTCGCGACGTCTTACGTAACCCAGGGCCTTGTTCTCTGTGCAGGTCACCACCACGTAGCGACGGTCATGCTCGTCCATCAATTCCAGCGCCTCGGCCACCGGGGTTTGCGGGCTGACGGAGGGCGCGTTGTCCGCCGCGTCTTCGGCTTTCACCAGCAGCAGGCGCTTGAGCGTGCTGTCCTGGCCGACGAAGTTGCTGACAAACTCATCCGCCGGGTGCGCGAGCAAGGTGTCCGGGTGATCGATCTGCAAAAGCTTGCCGGCGCGGAAGATCGCGATCTTGTCGCCGAGTTTGATCGCCTCGTCGATGTCATGGCTGACCATGATCACGGTCTTGTTCAATGCCCGCTGCATCTCGAAGAATTCGTTCTGGATCATCTCGCGGTTGATCGGGTCGACCGCGCCGAACGGTTCGTCCATCAACAGTAATGGCGCATCTGCCGCCAGGGCGCGAATCACGCCGATCCGTTGTTGCTGGCCACCGGACAACTCCCGTGGATAGCGATGCAAGTACTGCTTGGGTTCGAGCTTGATCATGCTCATCAACTCGCGGGCGCGGTCGTGGCATTTCTGTTTGTCCCAACCGAGCAGTTTCGGCACGACCACGATGTTTTCTTCGATGGTCATGTTCGGGAACAGGCCGATCTGCTGGATCACGTAGCCGATGTTGCGGCGCAGCGTCACTTCGTCGAGGCCGGTGGTGTCTTCGCCGTTGATCAGGATCTTGCCCGAGGTGGGATTGATCAGGCGGTTGATCATCTTCAGCGTGGTGCTTTTGCCGCAACCCGATGGCCCGAGAAATACGCAGATTTCGCCTTCATTGACGGTCAGGCTCACCGAGTCCACGGCTTTCACGTCCTTGCCGTTGCTTTGGAAGGTCTTGCTGAGGTTTTGAAGTTCGATCATTTCAGGAGTCCTTTTGGAGTCAGCGAGCGTTGCAGTACTTGCAGGATCAGGTCAGCGATGATCGCCAGCACACTGACCAGCACGGCGCCGACGATCAGCATCGACATATCGCTGCGGCTGATGGAAGCGAGGATGAGTACACCGAGGCCACCGGCACCGATGGTGGCGGCGATGGTCATGACGCCGATGTTCATGACCACGGCGGTGCGCACGCCGGCAAGGATCACTGGCACGGCGATGGGCAGCTCAACCATGCGCAGGCGCTGGCCGAACGTCATGCCGATGCCTCGCGCTGCTTCGCGGATGCCCGGTTCGACGCTGGTCAGGGCCAGGTAGGTGTTACGCATGATCGGTAGCAGTGAATAGAGAAACACTGCGGTGATCGCCGGCATCGGGCCGAGGCCCTGGCCGAATTTGGAGTAGAACGGCAACAACAGGCCGAACAGGGCAATCGACGGTACTGTCAGCAGCACCGTGGCACTGGCCTGCAAGGGCCCGGCGAGACTCGGGAAACGCGTCATCAGGATGCCCAGTGGCACGCCGACCAGAATCGCCAGGGTCACGGCGATGCCGACCAGCGTGATGTGTTGCCCGGTCAGATGCATCACCTGCTGCCAGTCGAGATGGGAAAAGGCGTTCAAGAATTCCATGACTTCTCCTTCTCAGTTCAATGGATGCTGGCGCAGGAAATCGGCGGCCACGGCTGAAGGACTCTGGTGATCGACATCCACCCGCGCGTTGAGCTCGCGCATGGTGTTGTCGTCGAACAGTTCCGCCAGTGGCTTGAGCTGTGCGGCCAGTTGCGGATGCGCATCGAGATAGGCCTGACGCACCACGGGCGCGGCGGTGTAGTCGGGGAAGTAGTGCTTGTCGTCTTCGAGCAATTTCAGCTTGAAGGCATTGAGGCGACCATCAGTGGTGTAGACCAGGCCGGCAAACACCTGGCCATTGCGCAGCGCGGTATAGACCAGCCCGGCATCCATCTGCCGGATGTTGTTGCGGGTCAGGTTCATGTCGTACAGCTGGACCATGCCGCCCAGGCCGTCGGATCTATTGGCGAACTCGGTGTCCAAAGCCACCAGATGATTGCTCTTCGCTTCGTCCTGCAATACCGCGTTCAGTTCGCTGATGGTGTTGATCTGCGGGTATTCATCGGCAACGTTCTTCGGCAGGGCGAGGGCGTAGGTATTGCTGAATTTCGACGGAGTGAGCCAGACCAGGCCTTTTTTCGCATCGAGTTCTTTCACCCGGGCGTAGGACTGTTCGCTGTCGAGTTTTTCCGTCACATGGTTGTAGGCCACCAGCGACACACCGGTGTATTCCCAGAGCATGTCCAGTTGACCGCTTTCGTGGGCGCTGCGGGCGAGGTTGCTGCCGAGACCGCCGGTCACTTGCACGTCGTAACCCTTGGCGCGCAGGTATTGCGCGGTGATTTCCGCCAGCAGGGTCTGTTCGGTGAATACCCGTGCGCCGATGCGGATCAAGGGTTTTTCCGCGGCTTGGGCAAATCCTGCGCACAGCAGAACGCAGCCTAGTAAAAAGCTTGTTGTTTTCATGAGAGTTCCTTTACCGAGGCTTAAGACGGGCGCAGGCCGCGTTCGAGCCAGAGGCGACTGCCCAGTGTGACCATGCCGTCCAGCAACAGGGCCAGCAACGCGGTGCAGGCGGCACCGAGCAGCAACTGCGACTGATTGTTCAGGGCAATGCCGGGGAATATCAGGCTGCCAAGACTGTTGGCACCGATCAGGAACGCCAGCGGCGCCGTCCCGACGTTGATCGCCAACGCCACGCGCACGCCACCGATGATGATCGGCACGGCATTCGGCAGCTCGACTTTCCACAGCACTTGGCGCGGGGTCATGCCGATGCCGACGGCGGCTTCCTTGAGCGAGCCCTGAACGTTTTTCAAACCCTCATAAGTGTTGCGCACGATAGGCAGCAAGGAGGCGAGGAACAGGGCGAAGATGGCCGGGCCGCTGCCGATGCCGAGGATGCCCAGGGCAATGGCCAGGACGGCCAGGGGCGGAACGGTGTTGCCAATGTTGAAGAACTGCATGAAGCGTTCAGCGCGACCGACCATCGACGGGCGGCTGAGCAAGATACCGGCGGGGAGGCCCACGACAAGGGCGGCCAGCATGGAAGCGAGGACGAGAATCAGATGAGCTTGCAGGTAAAACAGCAAATCGTCGCGGTAGTGTTCGATCGTGTTGATGCCGATCCATTGGATCAGCAGGGCCAGAAGGGCGATTACCAACGCGCCTCCCATCAGCCCTTTGCCATAGCGGATAGCCACAGGCGGACTCCTTTTTTCAGTCGGCGAACACATTTTCGTGTGGCAATGCCTTGCTTGGCTGCCGAAAAAATGATCGCGAGAAGCAGCTCGTACAGACCGGTAAAACGGCATGCAATCGAGCCATGAGCACAGCCTCGTCAGGCCGAATCGCAGGTGTTTCAGGCCCCCGACGAGTGGTCGTTACGGGGGAGTGGACGTCTCCGTGCTTTAAAAGGTTCCCACATTAAATGCCATGTGGCCACCTGTAGGAGCTGCCGAAGGCTGCGATCTTTTGGCGTTTTCAATGACGCCGAAGATCAAAAGATCGCAGCCTTCGGCAGCTCCTACAGGGGGATCGGGGTGTATGGACGGTGGTCCGTCGATCACTTTTTAAGCTATACTCGCCGCCCTTTTTTGAATCACCTGCCAGGCGATTTCCCATGACCAAACAGGCCGCCGAAGTCGCGAAACGCCGCACTTTCGCCATTATTTCCCACCCCGATGCCGGTAAGACCACCATCACCGAGAAACTCTTGCTGATGGGCAAGGCGATCGCGGTAGCCGGTACGGTGAAATCTCGTAAATCCGACCGCCATGCCACCTCCGACTGGATGGAAATGGAAAAGCAGCGTGGTATTTCCATTACCACGTCGGTCATGCAGTTCCCGTATCGTGAGCACATGATCAACCTGCTCGACACCCCGGGCCACGAAGACTTCTCCGAAGATACCTACCGCACCCTGACTGCGGTGGACTCGGCATTGATGGTCCTCGACGGCGGTAAAGGTGTAGAGCCACGGACCATCGCCCTGATGGACGTCTGCCGTCTGCGTGACACGCCGATCGTCAGCTTCATCAACAAACTCGACCGTGACATCCGCGACCCGATCGAACTGCTCGACGAAATCGAAGCCGTCCTCAAGATCAAGGCCGCGCCGATCACCTGGCCGATCGGTTGCTACCGTGACTTCAAAGGCGTGTATCACCTCGCCGACGACTACATCATCGTGTACACCGCCGGACACGGCCATGAGCGCACCGAAACCAAGATCATCGAGAAGCTCGACTCCGATGAAGCTCGTGCGCACCTGGGTGACGAGTACGAGCGTTTCCTCGAACAGCTTGAGCTGGTGCAGGGCGCCTGCCACGAGTTCAACCAGCAGGAATTCCTCGACGGCCAGTTGACCCCGGTGTTCTTCGGTACGGCGCTGGGCAACTTCGGTGTCGACCATGTCCTCGACGCCGTGGTTGATTGGGCTCCGCGCCCGCTGGCCCGGGTGGCCAACGAGCGCACCGTGGAGCCGGTGGAAGAGAAGTTCTCGGGCTTCATCTTCAAGATCCAGGCGAACATGGACCCGAAACACCGCGACCGCATCGCCTTCATGCGTATTTGCTCCGGCAAGTACGAAAAAGGCATGAAGATGCGCCATGTGCGCACCGGCAAGGACGTGCGGATCGGCGACGCGCTGACTTTCTTCTCCTCCGAGCGTGAGCAACTGGAAGAGGCCTTTGCCGGCGACATCATCGGCCTGCACAACCACGGTACCATCCAGATCGGCGACACCTTCAGCGAAGGCGAAGTCCTGGGCTTCACCGGCATCCCGCACTTCGCCCCGGAACTGTTCCGCCGCGTGCGCCTGAAGGATCCGCTGAAATCCAAGCAATTGCGCCAGGGCTTGCAGCAGCTGGCCGAAGAAGGCGCGACCCAGGTGTTCTTCCCGGAACGCAGTAACGACATCATCCTCGGCGCCGTCGGTGTGCTGCAGTTCGATGTGGTCGCCAGCCGTTTGAAAGAGGAATACAAGGTCGAGTGCTCCTACGAGCCGATCACTGTTTATTCCGCGCGCTGGATCGAATGCAGCGACAAGAAGAAGCTTGAGGAATTCTCCAACAAGGCTGTGGAAAACCTGGCACTGGACGGCGGCGGTCACCTGACCTACCTCGCGCCTACGCGGGTCAACCTGGCACTGATGGAAGAGCGTTGGCCGGACGTGAAATTCCGTGCGACCCGCGAGCATCACTAAGCGCTCAATGGCGACACCCGAAAGCCCGCTGTGAAAACAGCGGGCTTTTTTTTGCTGTTCTGTGGGAGCAGCCGGTCGACGCTCGATTGCTCGCGATGGACTTTAACGATGACGCGTAAACTGGATAAACGTGGCGCACTTGAGCCCATCGCCAGCAAGCTGGCTCTTACAGTTTCCCGGGATTGCGTGATGAACCTTTTTTTGGATTGATTTTGCGCTGGAGGCGATTGCGTAGGTCTTTTCCTTCGCGTTTGTAGCCTGCCTCTGTTTTTTCCCTATGGGGAGATTTGCCCGCGACAAGTCAGTCGTTGGCGTTTAGTGTCCGAGACACATTTCGCAATCAGCGGCCATCTTGATGATCAAGGGAATGACGCATCGGCTGACTCATCTGCTTAGGCTGGACGGCTATTTCGGCGTGATGGCCTGGGTTCTCGCGGCGCTGTTGTTCATCAATCGATTGAGCAGCATGGTCAAGTTGTTCATGGCGCTGTACCTGCGTCAGGAACTGGGGCTGGCGATTGAAACCGTTGGCTGGCTGTTGTCAGCCTATGGCGCTGGATTGCTGATCGGCTCGATGCTCGGTGGTTTGCTCAGTGACCATGTGCGCACGGCACGGCTCACCGCGGCGCTGTTCTTTGTGTCGATGTGGGTGCTGATCCTGCTCGGGCTGGTCACGC
Organism: Pseudomonas sp. Pseusp49; assembly: GCF_059491875.1. Taxonomy (NCBI): domain Bacteria; kingdom Pseudomonadati; phylum Pseudomonadota; class Gammaproteobacteria; order Pseudomonadales; family Pseudomonadaceae; genus Pseudomonas; species Pseudomonas sp. Pseusp49. Next base: position 791,853 of record NZ_CP168514.1, read on the forward strand.
AGGTGCCGTTGCTGGCCGGGCTGCTGTTGCTCAGCGGGGCCGTCGACGGGGCGATCCGTACGCTGCATCAGCGGCTGATCATGGAGTATTGCGAGGTTGCGCAGCGTTCTCGGGCACAGGCCTTGAGCCGGGTAGCCCGGAACCTCGGAATGGCCGTTGCCGGGGTGGCAGGCGGCGTTTTGGCGCAGACCGATTTTCGCTGGGTGTTCTTCGCCAGCGCAGCCATGACCCTGCTGGCCTTGCTCTGGTTTGTCCGCACGACATGGCGCCGACCGGTACTGGTGCCTGATGAAAGGCCTGATACCGGCTCAGGCACATGCGTGCCGTATCGCGACAAACCCTTTCTCTGGTTATTGGCGACGACGGTCTTGCTCGGGATGGCATTCGACACGGTCTACAGCACGCTGGGTAACTACCTGCGTGACTACTATCGCCTGGGCACCGAAGCGATCGGCTGGCAGTTCGCATTGAATGCCGTATTGGTGGTGTCGTTACAGATTCCGTTGACCCATTGGGGCGAACGCTGGGGTACGCGTCGCCAACTGGTGGCGGGCAGTCTGTTGCTGGCCTGTGGGCTCGGTATGTTGCCGTTGGGTTCCGGGCTGCTCTATGCCTGTCTGTCGACGGTGGTCTGGACATTGGGCGAGGCGCTGTTCATGCCGCCACTGAATGCACGGGTCATGCAGCATGCGCAACGTGGAAAAAGCGGGCAGTACTTTGGCGTGTTTTTCATGAGCTGGAGTGCGAGTGCACTGTTGTCGCCCATGCTTGGCGGTCAGTTGTACGGTCACTTTGGCGGGCACAGTGTGTGGCTGGCCAGTGCGGCACTGGCGCTGCTGTCCATACCCATGATTTATCAGGCCACCTGTCCTCGCGCTCCAGACAAGCTTGAGGGGCAACCTGGCCGAACGGTTTCGCTTAGTTGATCCGGCTATTGGGTATATTTGAAACCGGTCTTTCTGCCGAGTGCATTTCTGCTCGCTCGTCAGCGTCCAATCTGGAGAACCCGGCTGATCGGAACTAGATTTCACTCAGCGCCAGACAGGCACTCCACGAAAGGAAGGAATCGGCTATGAACAGGTTGTTTCGCGTTTTACTGCTGGTGAAGGTGTTGGTAATGCTATCGCTCGGGACGTCGACGGCGTGGGCCGAGTGCATCGATCACGGGGAACAGGCTTCGAGCGGGCAAGCGGGATACGCGGGGTTGATGCTCGCCAAATCCGAATCGGAACCGGGAGATCAGGGGCAGGGTGGTGCTGACAACGACGATGACTCGACCACCGACGAGCCGGACTCCGATGAAGAAGAGGGCGATAGCCAGACGTAATCGCTCGATGGCGAGCGGTAGAAGGGGTTGGGTTAAAACGCCGCCCCTGTGGGAGCGGGCTTGCTCGCGAAAGCAGTCTGTCAGTCGATATTGATACCGACTGGCATGACGCCTTCGCGAGCAAGCCCGCTCCCACTGTTTTTATGCCGCGCCGTCGAGAACGGGATCAGGCCTGAAGCCCGTAGACGACCGGGCCGCGATTCCCCATTTCGATGAAAGCCTCGCCGCCAACGATAATGCGAGCACCGCTCTGGACCTTCACATCCCACGGCAATCCTCCTGAAGGACCGAAAGAAACCCACCCGGACCCAGTCCCGCCGAAGCGGGTGTCATAGTCTCCATTGGGCAACAACCTGCCAGCGATGATATGGAGTGCCCGGTTGTTACCGACCACGACAATCTTGCCATCCGGCTGCTGGGCCAGGGATCGCCAGACTGTTTCAGGACCGGTGTTGGTGAGTACAGGAAGCCCGCCATTCCACTCCTTATCGGGGTGACCGTCCGCGGTAAACCTCATCGCCATGCCCATGCTCTCCTTGAGACCGCCGGCGCATACCAGCTTGCCATCAGCCTGCAGAATGAGTTGACTCATTTTGAGTGAGCCATCGGTTGTTGCCAGGAAAGTAAAACCATCGACACCAAATTGGCTATCGATCTGCCCCAGCAGATCATAACGTGCAAGAACGAGCTGACCGGATGTGGTGGTTCCGCCAACAACGATTTTTCCGTCTTGAATCACAACACTGCAAAGCCGGATGAAGTCGCCCCCGGTTTCGATCTCGACAAAACCGCTTTTGCCGAAACCGGTATCGAGTTCGCCATTATTGTGCAGGCGAGCCAGCAGTGACCCTTCGGACTCACTGATGAAATAGCTGAACGCCACAAGTATTTTTCCATCACCCTGCAGGCAACCGTCGATCAATGCCACTTGGGAATAATCATGCTGTGCTACAGGAACGACGACACTGCCGAAGTCCAGGTCAGGGCTGCCGTTGGCATGAAAGCGTCTCAGTGCTGCCCGGCCAATACCGTCGGGTTCTCGGGTATCTCCGATTACCAGGATCTTGCGATCCTCTTGCAGTAGCAAACGCGACGGACTTGCCTTTTTACCGCTGACGAATTGCCACTCACTGGTGTTCCCGTCTTTGCCAAACGCCTTGTCCTTGATACCGTCAGAATCGGTGCGGTACAGAGTGAAACCCTCTCCCTGCCGAGTGGCGTAGGTCAGGGAGCCTTCAGCCGACAACACAACGGCCCTGACCGAGCCCGCCAGAAAGTCAGGTCTGATCTGTCCAAAAACACCAAATGCCGGGTCTAGTTGACCAGCGTTTTCGTCTGTTGCTTGAATTTTCATGATGCTTGCACCTGTCCCTGTAGTTTGAATGTTTCCGGGTCTACGCCTTGTGTCACGTGACACAAGACTCTCCGACAGGATTCAAACAAAGCAGCTGGGCGTGCGTAACTGTCAGAAATGGCCGTGCGCTTGTGCAAACAAAAGAAAACCCCTCCTCCGTCGATTGATGCGCAATCGCAAGAGAAGGGGTTTGCCTGATTCAAGCGCGCCCCAATGACTGAGGCGCTTTTTTACGCCGCGCCGTCGAGGAATTGCTCGGCGTAGTGGCAGGCCACCTGGCGATTGTCGAGCAGGCGCAGGGCCGGCTCTTCAGTGCTGCAACGCGCAGTGGCATACGGGCAGCGCTTGTGGAAGGCGCAGCCCGGTGGCGGGTTCAGCGGGTTAGGCAACTCGCCGACGATCTTGATTTTCGGCTTGTCCGGATCCGGGTGGATGGCGGGCGTCGCCGACAACAGTGCCTGGGTGTAGGGGTGCAGGGGACGGGAGTAGATGTCCTCTTTCGTGCCCATTTCCACCGGGCGACCCAGGTACATCACCATCACATGGTCGGCCACGTGGCGAACCACCGCCAGGTTGTGGGAGATGAACACGTAGGCGGTGTTGAACTCTTGCTGCAGATCCATGAACAGGTTGAGCACCTGTGCCTGAATCGACACGTCCAGCGCCGAGGTCGGTTCGTCTGCCACCAGCACTTTGGGTTGCAGCATCATCGCCCGGGCCAGGGCGATCCGCTGGCGCTGACCGCCGGAGAACATGTGCGGATAACGCTGGTAGTGCTCGGGACGCAAGCCCACCTGCTTCATCATCGCCTGGACTTTCTCACGACGTTCCGCAGCGCTCAGGTTGGTGTTGATCAACAGTGGCTCGGCCAGCTGATCACCGACTTTCTGCCGAGGGTTCAACGAGGCGTACGGGCTCTGGAACACCATCTGCACGTCTTTGCGCAGTTGCTTGCGCTGGGCCTTGTCGGCGCCTGCCACTTCCTGGCCGGCGATTTTCAAGGAACCCGAGGACGGCTCTTCGATCAGGGTCAGGGCACGGGCCAGGGTGGATTTGCCGCAACCGGATTCACCGACGACAGCGAGGGTCTTGCCGGCTTCCAGTTCGAACGACACGCCGTTGAGGGCGCGCACGGTGGCGTGACCCTTGAACAGGCCTCGGGACACCTCGTAATGACGGGTCAGGTCGCGGGCGGTAAGAACGACGGCCATTACGCCACCTCCTGGTTCAGCGGGTAGAAGCAGCGAGCGAGGCTGTTGCTTTTCTGGTCAAGGGCCGGACGTTGTTGACGGCAGTTGTCTTTCACGTACGGGCAGCGTGGCGACAGCAGGCAACCCTGCGGACGGTCGTAGCGACCGGGAACGATGCCCGGCAGGGTCGACAGGCGCGAGGCACCCAGGCTGTGTTCCGGAATCGCCTTGAGCAGCGCTTCGCTGTACGGGTGGGCCGGAATGTCGAACAGTTGTGGCACCTGACCGACTTCGACCGCCTGGCCGGCGTACATCACGCACACGCGCTGGGCGGTTTCGGCCACGACCGCGAGGTCGTGGGTGATCAGCACCAGGCCCATGTTCTGCTCTTTCTGCAGCGCCAGCAGCAGGTCCATGATCTGCGCCTGAATCGTCACGTCGAGTGCCGTGGTCGGTTCGTCGGCGATCAGCAGTTTCGGTTCGCCGGCAATCGCCATGGCAATCGCGACACGCTGGCTCATACCGCCGGACAGTTGATGCGGGTAGGCGTCCATACGGCTGGCGGCGCCCGGGATTTCAACTTTTTCCAGCAGTTCGATGGCACGCTTGCGGGCCGCCTTGCCGGACATTTTCAGGTGCAGGCGCAGCACTTCTTCGATCTGGAAACCGACGGTGTAGCTCGGGTTCAGCGCGGTCATCGGATCCTGGAAGACCATGGACAGGTCTTTGCCGACGATCTGCCGACGCTGGCGATTGTTCAGCTTGAGCATGTCCTTGCCGTCAAAGCTGAGCGAGTCGGCGGTAACGATGCCGGGGTGCTCGATCAGGCCCATCAGCGCCATCATGGTCACGGACTTGCCGGAACCGGACTCGCCAACGATGGCCAGCACTTCGCCCTTGTCCACTTTCAGGTCGAGGCCGTCGACGACTGGCGTGGCGTTCTTGTCGCCGAAGCGAACGTTGAGATTCTTGATTTCTAACAGTGACATGGGAATCTCCTCAGGCGGCGTTCTTGAGTTTCGGGTCCAGCGCGTCGCGCAGGCCGTCACCCATCAAGTTGATTGCCAGCACGCTGAGCAAAATGGTCAAACCAGGCAGGCTCACCACCCACCAGGCGCGTTCGATGTAGTCGCGGGCCGAAGCCAGCATGGTGCCCCACTCAGGGGTTGGCGGTTGTACGCCAAGGCCGAGGAAGCCCAGTGCGGCGGCATCGAGGATCGCCGAAGAGAAACTCAGGGTGGCCTGAACGATCAGCGGCGCCATGCAGTTGGGCAGCACTGTGACGAACATCAGGCGTGGCAGGCCGGCACCGGCCAGGCGCGCAGCGGTCACGTAGTCGCGGTTCAGTTCGCCCATCACCGCGGCGCGGGTCAGACGAACGTAGGACGGCAGGGACACCACGGCGATGGCGATCACGGTGTTGATCAGGCCAGGGCCGAGGATGGCGACGATCGCCACGGCCAGCAGCAGGGACGGCAGGGCCAGCATGATGTCCATCAGGCGCATGATGGTCGGGCCGAGCACGCGCGGGAAGAACCCGGCGAACAGACCCAGCAGGATCCCCGGGATCAGCGACATCACCACCGACGACAAGCCGATCAGCAGCGACAGGCGCGAGCCGGTAATCAGGCGCGACAGCAGGTCGCGACCCAGTTCATCGGTACCGAGCAGGAACTGCAGTTGCCCACCTTCCAGCCAGGCCGGCGGGGTCAGCAGGAAATCGCGGTACTGCTCGCTTGGGTTGTGGGGGGCGACCCACGGGGCGAAGATGGCGCAGAAAATCACCAGCAGCATGAACATCAGGCCGGCGACGGCGCCTTTGTTCTTGGAGAACGCTTGCCAGAATTCTTTGTACGGAGACGGGTACAGCAGGCTTTGATCGACTGCTACCGATGGAATTGGAGTGGTCATGGTCATGATCTCAGCGCTGATGACGGATGCGTGGGTTGGCAAAGCCGTAGAGGATGTCCACTACGAAGTTGACCAGAATCACCAGGCAGGCGATTAACAGGATGCCGTTTTGCACGACGGGATAGTCTCGGGCGCCAATGGCTTCGATCAGCCATTTGCCGATGCCGGGCCACGAGAAGATGGTTTCGGTCAGGACCGCACCGGCCAGCAGGGTGCCGACTTGCAGGCCGACCACGGTCAGTACCGGAATCAGCGCGTTACGCAGGCCGTGCACGAACACCACGCGCGACGGCGACAGGCCCTTCGCCTTGGCGGTGCGGATGTAGTCTTCACGCAGTACTTCGAGCATCGAGGAGCGGGTCATCCGCGCGATCACCGCCAGCGGGATGGTCCCCAGCACGATGGCCGGCAGGATCAGGTGGTGCAGGGCGTCGAAGAAGGCGTCCGGCTCGTTGGCCAGCAGCGTATCGATCAGCATGAAGCCGGTGCGTGGCTCGATGTCGTAGAGCAGGTCGATCCGTCCGGATACCGGGGTCCAGCCCAGGCTCACCGAGAAGAACATGATCAGGATCAGGCCCCACCAGAAGATCGGCATCGAGTATCCCGCCAGGGAGACACCCATCACCCCATGGTCGAACAGGGACCCTCGCTTGAGTGCCGCGATCACCCCGGCCAGAAGGCCCAGGATGCCGGCGAACAACAGGGCGGCCATGGACAGCTCCAGGGTCGCGGGGAACAGGGAAGTGAATTCGTTCCAGACGCTTTCACGGGTACGCAGGGATTCCCCGAGGTCGCCGTGGGCCAGTTTGCCGATGTAATCCAGGTACTGGGCATACAGGGGTTTGTTCAGACCTAGGCGTTCCATTGCCTGAGCGTGCATTTCCGGGTCGACTCTGCGTTCGCCCATCATGACTTCCACGGGGTCGCCAGGGATCATGCGAATCAACGCGAATGTCAGCAAGGTGATGCCGAAAAACGTGGGGATCAGTAACCCCAGTCGGCGGGCAATAAAACTAAACATCGTAAGGTGTACCTCATCAGCCGGTTAGGCGTGCCCGGCATCCCTGTGTCAGGAATGCCGGGAGTTTTCTTATCTACTTCACCTGGGTGGTGGCGAAGTTGTTCGTGGTGAGGGGGCTAATGTGATAGCCCTCTACGTTGTTGCGCATTGCGGTAAACATTCTAGTGTGCGCCATGCTGATCCATGGCTGGTCCTGGTTAAAAATAACCTGGGCCTGCTCGTAGAGCGCTGCACGTTCGGCCGGATCGGTTTTTTCCCGGGCCTGATCGATCAGCGCCTGGAACTTGTCATTGCACCAGCGTGCGTAGTTTTCTCCGTTCTTGGCCGCTTCACAACTGAGCATAGGCGTAAGGAAGTTATCCGGGTCGCCGTTATCGCCCGCCCATCCGGCGGAAACCATGTCGTGCTCGCCGTTTTTGGCGCGTTTGAGCATTTCGCCCCATTCCATCACGCGGATGTCGATCTTGATCCCGACCTTGGCCAGGTCGGCTTGCATCATCTGCGCGCCGAGCATCGGGTTCGGGTTGGTGGCACCACCGCCGTTACGGGTGAACAGGGTGAATACCGTGCCTTCCGGTACGCCGGCTTCCTTGAGCAGGGCGCGGGCCTTGTCCAGGTCACGGGGCGGGTTCTTCAGGTCGTGGTTGTAGCCCAGCAGGGTGTCCGGGAACGGGTTGACCGCCGCGGTCGCATTGCCTTTGCCGAACAGCGCGTTGACGGCTGCTTCCTTGTCGAAGGCGATGTCGATGGCTTTACGCACACGCACGTCGCTCAGGTATTTGTGAGTGGTGTTGATGGCGATGTACGCAACGGTCATCGCGTTCAGTTCGTCGACTTTGAGCTTGGTGTCTTTCCTGATGCTCTGGATGTCGTCCGGTTTCGGGTACAGCGCGACCTGGCATTCGTTGGCCTTGAGCTTCTGCAGGCGCACGTTGTTGTCGGTGGCGATGGCGAAGATCAATGAGTCAGCCGGTGCCTTGCCACGGAAGTAGTCCGGGTTGGCCTTGAAACGAACCTGGGCATCCTTGTTGTAGCGCTGGAAGACGAATGGACCGGTGCCGACCGGCTTGTTGTTCAGATCGCCGGTCTTGCCGGCCTTGAGCAATTGGTCGGCGTATTCGGCGGAGTAAATCGAAGAAAACGCCATGGCGATGTCGGCCAGGAACGGCGCTTCGCGGCGAGTCAGGGTGAACTTGACCGTGTTGTCGTCGACTTTCTCGACGCTTTTCAGCAGTTCCTTGAAGCCCATGCTTTCAAAGTACGGGAAGCCTACGCTCGACAGCTTGTGCCATGGGTGGTTCGGGTCCAGCTGACGCTGGAAGCTCCAGACCACGTCGTCGGCATTCATGTCGCGGGTCGGCTTGAAGTATTCGGTGGTGTGGAACTTGACGCCTTTACGCAGGTGGAACGTGTACGTCAGACCGTCCTCGCTGATGTCCCAGGATTCGGCCAGTGCCGGAATCACATCAGTGGTGCCGGGCTTGAAGTCCGCCAGGCGATTGAAGATGGTTTCGGCCACGGCGTCGGCTGTGACTGCAGTCGTGTACTGGACCATGTCGAAGCCTTCGGGGCTGTTTTCGGTGCAAACCACCAAGGGTTTGGCCGAGACGCCGACAGCGACACTGAGCAACGCGGCCGCGATGGCCGCACGTAGGGGAAGCATTTTCATCAAGAACCCTCTGCAATCAGTTAAAGGACAAAAGCCGAACGGCCGATTCGTCATTGAATCAGCCGTCAGGCGCGAGCATTACAGGATGTTGAACGGAACCGTGGTCACGAGACGGAACTCGTTGATGCTGCCGTCAGCCTGGTTTTCGCTGGCACGGTGAGCGGTGTAGGTACCGCGGATCGTGGTGGCCTTGAGCGGGCCACTCTGCACGGCGTAGGTTGCGCCGATGCCGTATTCATAGTGGTGTTCGCCATCCTGGGACTGGATGCCGTCGTAACCCTTGCCAGGCACGCCGCCGTTGCCGGTGTAGTGAGTGCCGTCGATACCCCAGCCGCGCGCCTGGTAAATGTTGAACTTCAGGCCTGGCACGCCGTATTCGGCCATGTTCAGACCGTAGGCAACCTGGAACGATTTTTCGTTCGGGCCGTTGAAGTCCGACAGCAGGGAGTTGGCCAGGTAGATGCCGTTGGTTTCGTGCAGGTAGTCGAAGTACTCGTTGCCGTTCACTTCCTGGTACGAGAGGGTCAGGGTGTGGGCCTGGTGGGTCAGGCCGAACGACAGGGAATAGGTGTCGTTGTCGATAGTGCCGATCAGGGCCTTTCCGGTGTCCTGGGTCTTGTAGTAGTTCAGGCCGGTGGTCAGGCTCAGTACCTGGCTGTCGCCCAGAACGTGGGACGCGCCGAAGTAGTACTGGTTCCAGATGTCTTCCGCCTGGGTCGCCCAGAGGCTGGTGGTCAGGCTGGCAAATGGGGTGTAGGTCAGGCCGCCGGTGTAGACGTGATCGGTCTCGACGATGCCGTTGGCGTATTCGGTGCGAAATTTACGCTGGCTTTCTTCGGTACGCGGTGAGTTGCGGTCGAAGGTGGCCAGGTCGAAGGCCAGGTTGTTCAGCTCTTCGCTGTGGATGGCCACACCTTCGAAACTCGAAGGCAGTGCGCGGTTGCCGATCACGTCGACCATCGGGCTGCTGAAGTTCATGCGGCCGGCGGTCAGGGTGGTGTTGGAGACACGGGCCTTGACGTTGGCCAGGCCCACTTTGCTCCACTGGCCTTGAGCGTCGCCGCCCTCTTTGGTCAGGGTACGGTTGTTGCCCGCGTTTGGACGAGAGCCCGGTGCGCCACCGTTGCCGGAGGCCAGGTCTTTGCGGTCCCGGTCCAGTGCGATGGCGTTGTAGGCCGCCACTTCGGTGCTGAAACCGACAGTCCCTTCGGTGAAGCCCGAGTTGTACTTGACGATAGTGCCCTGGACCCAGTTGATACGACGATCGGTCTCGGCCAGCGTGCCGTGATCGTTGTATTTGAATTTTGCACCACGTTTCAGTTGTTCATTGGCGTACCAGTTACGCGTGGTGCCGGTGATCGACTGGCCTTCGACAAATCCGGTGGCTTCGCTTTGGGCGTTCTTCTCGTTCACGGTAACCGGGGTGAAAGCCTGGCTTTGAGTTTCTGCGTAAGCCGTGGCGGTTACGCTGCTTATGGCCAAGGCCAATAACGCGGTGCTGCTCAGTTTCATGGGTAAAGCTCCTTACTTTCTTTTTTTATACCGGTCTTTTTTTTGTGATCCGGCTATTGGTTTAGAACTCATTCACGGCATCGCAAACGTTTGCTGTCAGCCAAATGGGCAAAAGACGGCAAAGCGTCTGCGTGAGGGCGGAAAATCCGCCCCCCGGCATTTCTGGCTAATCGGTTATTTTTCTATGCTGACACCCGAGAACACGTTGCGACCGAACGGGCTCACCTTGAACCCTTCGATTTTGGCGCTCAGCGGCTGGTTGACCGTTGAGTGGGCGACTGGCGTGATCGGCACCTGCTGCTTGAGGTACTGCTGCGCCTGTTTGTAGAGCAGGGTGCGCTGGTCACGGTCGGTGACGACCTTGGCCTGCTTGATCAGCTTGTCGTAGGCCGGATCGCACCACATCGAATAGTTGTTGCCGCCAATGGCGTCGCAGCTGTAGAGCGTGCCCAGCCAGTTGTCCGGATCCCCATTGTCACCGGTCCAGCCGATCAGGCTGATGTCGTGCTCGCCATTCTTGGTGCGCTTGATGTACTCGCCCCACTCATAGCTGACGATCTTGACCTTGAGGCCGATCTTCGCCCAGTCAGCCTGGAGCATTTCGGCCATCAACTTGGCGTTGGGGTTGTACGGACGCTGGACCGGCATGGCCCAGAGGGTGATTTCAGTGCCTTCCTTGACGCCGGCGGCCTTGAGCAGTTCCCTGGCTTTTTCCGGGTTGTAGGCGGCGTCCTTGATGGTGTCGTCGTAGGACCATTGGGTCGGCGGCATGGCGTTGACCGCCAGTTGCCCCGCACCCTGGTAAACGGCGTTGAGAATGCCCTGTTTGTTCACCGCCATGTCCAGCGCCTGGCGCACTTCGAGCTGGTCGAACGGCTTGTGACGCACGTTGTAGGCGATGTAGCCGAGGTTGAAACCAGGCTTCTCGATCAGTTGCAGGGCCGTGTCGTTCTTCAGTGCGGGCACATCGGCAGGGCGCGGGTGCAGGGTGATCTGGCACTCGCCGGCCTTGAGTTTCTGCACGCGAACCGAAGCGTCGGTGTTGATGGCGAAAATCAGGTTGTCGAGCTTGACCCGGTCAGGAGCCCAGTAGTGCTTGTTGCCGGTGTAACGGATGTTCGAGTCTTTCTGATAGCTCTTGAACACGAACGGCCCGGTGCCGACCGGCTTCTGGTTGATGTCGCTCGGCTTGCCTTCGGCCAATAGCTTGTCGGCGTATTCAGCCGACAGGATGGCGGCGAAGCTCATGGCGATGTTCTGGATGAACGCGGCGTCCACGCTGTTGAGCGTGAAGACCACGGTCAGTGGCCCGGTCTTTTCGACCCTGGCGATGTTCTTGTTCAGGCTCATGCCGTTGAAGTACGGAAACTCTGTCGGATAAGCCTTACGGAATGGTTGTTGCGGATCGAGCATGCGATTGAAGGTGAACAGCACGTCGTCGGCGTTGAAGTCGCGGGTTGGCGTGAAGTATTTGGTGGTATGAAACTTCACTCCTTCGCGCAGGTGAAACGTATATTTGAGGCCGTCCTCGGAGATGTCCCAGCTCGTGGCCAGGCCCGGTACGACGTTGGTCGCGCCTTTTTCAAACTCTGCCAGCCGGTTGTACAGCGGTTCGGCGGCGTCGTTGTCGGTCGCAGTGGTGTACTGCGCCGTGTCGAAACCGGCGGGGCTGCCTTCGGAGCAGAATACCAGGCTGTTGTTGGCGGCCTGGCTGATGGAGGTGGCGGCCAACAGGCCGGTGCCCAGCAATGCGGATAAAACCAAGGTATGGCGCATAACGCTCCCTTTTCTCTCAAAGTGTTGTCAATGAGCGGTCGCCCCGTCCGTAGACGTGGAGGCGTCACTGATTTCAAGCCATGCACGCAGCAGTAACCGATGACCCACGCGTGTACTGGTCGGATCCCGACGGTATGAGCCACGGGTCCGGCAGTAAATGCGTAGAGTCCTAAAGACTCGTAGGAAATGGCGACGCGTCCTCACCCGATGCTGTAGTCAGCTGCGGATTTGGATGTAGGCAAATTCCTGCTTGCTCGGTAGATAAAGCAACGGCGACGTCAGAAACGTCGCCGTTGCAAAACCTTATTTGCTGACGCTGACGCCGTAGAAGGAGTTCAAGCCAAATGGGCTGATCTTGAAGTCCTGCACGTTGGCGCGCATAGGTTGGAACACCGTCGAGTGAGCGATAGGTGTCATTGGGACTGCATCTTTGAGGACGTGTTGCGCCTGCTTGTACAGTTCGGTGCGCTTGGCCTGGTCGGAAGTGCGCTTGGCCTGCTTGACGATGTCGTCGAACTTCTTGTCGCACCACTTGGAGAAGTTGTTGCCTTCCAGCGAGTCGCAGCCGAACAGCACGTTCAGCCAGTTGTCCGGATCACCATTGTCACCGCTCCAGCCAATCAGCATTGCCTGGTTCTCGCCACCTTTGGAACGCTTGATGTACTCGCCCCACTCGTAGCTCTGGATCTTGACCTTGAGGCCGATCTTGGACCAGTCGGACTGCAGCATTTCTGCCATCAGTTTGGCGTTCGGGTTGTATGGACGCTGTACCGGCATCGCCCAGAGCACGATTTCGGTGCCATCTTTCACGCCGGCTTCCTTGAGCAGCTCTTTGGCTTTCTCAGGGTTGTACGGCGCATCCTTGATGGTGGTGTCGTAGGACCACTGGGTCGGTGGCATGGCGTTGACGGCCAGTTGGCCGGCGCCCTGGTACACGGAGTCGATGATCTGTTGCTTGTTGACTGCCATGTCCAGTGCCTGGCGAACCTTCAGCTCGGCCAGCGGGTTGGCATCGGTTTGACCCTTGACCTTGGGCATCACGTTGTAGGCGATGTAACCCAGGTTGAAACCGGCCTGGTCAGGCAGCTTCAGGTCCTTGTCTTCTTTCAGCGCCTTCAGGTCGGCCGGACGAGGGAACAGGGTGACCTGGCACTCGTTCTTCTTCAGCTTCTGGATACGTACCGACGGGTCGGTAGTGATGGCGAAGATCAGGTTGTCGATCTTCACGTCGTCAGGCTTCCAGTAGTCCTTGTTCCCGGTGTAGCGGATGTTGGAGTCTTTCTGGTAGCTCTTGAACACGAACGGGCCAGTGCCGACCGGCTTCTGGTTGATGTCGGCGGCCTTGCCTTCCTTGAGCAGCTGGGCAGCGTACTCGGCGGACTGGATCGAGGCGAAGCTCATGGCCATGTTCTGGATGAACGCGGCATCAACGTCCTTGAGGGTGAACTTGACAGTTTTGTCGTCGACTTTATCGATCTTGGTGATGTTGGTATCCATCCCCATGTCGGTGAAGTACGGGAATTCGGTCGGGTACGCTTTGCGGAACGGGTCATCCTTGTTAATCATGCGATTGAAGGTGAACAGCACGTCGTCGGCGTTGAACTCACGAGTCGGCTTGAAGTACGGGGTCGTGTGGAACTTCACACCTTCACGCAGATGGAAGGTGTAGGTCAGGCCGTCATCGGAGACGTCCCAGCTGGTCGCCAGACCTGGAATGACAGCGGTGCCGCCGCGCTCGAACTGGGTGAGGCGGTTGAACATGGTTTCTGCAGAGGCGTCGAAGTCGGTTCCGGTGGTGTATTGACCTGGATCGAAACCGGCCGGGCTCCCTTCGGAGCAGAACACCAGGTTAGTCGCAGCTTGAGCGAACGGTGCACTAGCCAACAGGCTGGCGCCGACTAAAAACGGAATGACCGCTTGTTTAAGCATGGTGGCCTCATGATTTGTTGTCATTTTTGGAATTAGAGGACGACCTCGTGAGTCGTGCCTGCGGATACTTATGCAGGGGCCATACCCAATGCAAGATCCAGAGTGACTACAAGCCTTAAACGGTGGCACGAACGTACCTTAATGTCGCATTTGTATAATTCCTGACGCATTTGACCGTTTGCGCGGCGTTTTTACGGTGCAAGTGACGCACTTTTACAGTGCGCGCCTGACTCGGGTTGCTCCCGCGTGGGGCGGGGGTGTTACTTATTCATACCCCGGATTGTGGGGTGGGCATGGCGTGAATAAGAGTGGTTATTGTTGCACCGATAGTGGCCAATCGACGGCATTTCTCGGGTGGACCTATCCAGTTATAGCTCATGCCGGAAAACTGCCAAAAAAAACGGCGATCATTTTGATGATCGCCGTTTTTGTCTACGGGCTATCGATTCAAGGCATCAGCACTTCAATCGAGCCATCGGCGGTCATGCCGACCTGGCTGGTGCCGGCCTCGACATCCGGCGTCACCGGGGCGCTGTCCATGGCGGCGGCTTTCATCATCATTGGTGCGCGCAGGTACGGCTGTGGATAACCGTTGCTGTTGAGGTTCAGGTTGACGATTTTGTAGCTCTTGCCGCCAAGGGCATCGGTGGCCAGTTGGGCGCGGGCCTTGAAGGCGCTCACGGCGTCCTTGAGCAAGGCGTCTTCACTGGCCTTGCGGGTCGGAGTGGCGATGGCGAAGTCCATGCCGCCCATTTTCAGGTCAGTGAGCAGCTCGCCAGTCAGCTTCGACAGCGCGGCGAAGTCCGAACTTTCCAGGCGCAATTCGGCGCGCTCGCGCCAGCCGGTGATTTTCTGGCCCTTGGTGTCGTAGATCGGGTAGCTGTTGCGACTGCCCTGGCGCAGGGTGATGTCCTTGACCTGCTTGGCCTGGGCCAGCGCCTTGTTCATGGTGGTGCTGACGTCGGCGGCGAGTTTGGCCGGGTCGCTGTTCTGTTCTTCGGTGTAGAGCGTCACGATCATCAGATCGCGGGCCACTTCCTGACTGACTTCGGCGCGCAGGGAAATCTGGTTGTAATGCAACTCATCGGCGGCCAGGGCCGGGAGGCTGGCGACGGTGCCGAGACTCAGGGCGAGGAGGGCGGCGCTGCGGCGGAATGTGTGCATGAAGGCTCCTTGAAAGGTGCGCAGGGGTATGGTCCGGACCTGCGTGAAACCATCAGACTCTATGGAGCAGCGGCAAGTTTCAAGCTACAAGCTACAAGCTTTTATCTTGTGGCTTGCAGCTTGAAACTTGTAGCTGCTTCTCTGTGTCCTTTTGCCGCACTTTTGCCTGTCAGCCCCCGCGCTTGGTTATACTCCCTGCGATCCGCCTGGAGCGCTCATCAGGAGAGCTCATGCTCGCCCCCGTTCAAATCACTTCCGCCACTCGCCAGAACCTCTGGCGGCTGACATTCATTCGCACATTGGTGCTGGCCGCCCAGGCCGGTTCCGTGGGCCTGGCCTACTGGCTCGAACTGTTGCCCCTGCCCTGGTTTCAACTGGCTGCGACCCTCGCCTGTTCGATGCTGTTGTGCGTGTTCACAGCGATTCGCCTGCGCACCTCGTGGCCGGTGACCGAGCTCGAATACGCCGTGCAACTGGCTTGCGACCTGTTTATCCACAGCGCATTGCTGTATTTCTCCGGTGGCTCGACCAACCCCTTCGTCTCCTATTACCTGGTGCCGCTGACCATTGCCGCCGTGACGTTGCCATGGCGTTATTCGGTGATCCTCTCGGGGATTGCGCTGACGATGTACACACTGTTGCTGGCGCAGTTCTATCCGCTGCAAACCTTCCCCATCGCCAGGGAAAACCTGCAGGTGTACGGGATGTGGTTGAGCTTTGCCCTCGCGGCAGCGGTCATCACGTTCTTCGCCGCACGCATGGCCGAAGAACTGCGTCGTCAGGAAGAGCTGCGCGCCATTCGCCGCGAAGAAGGCCTGCGCGATCAGCAACTGTTGGCCGTCGCCACCCAGGCCGCTGGTGCCGCCCATGAACTGGGCACGCCACTTGCGACCATGAGTGTGTTACTCAAGGAAATGCGTCAGGACCACCCTGACCCGATGTTGCAGGATGACCTGAGCGTGCTGCAGGATCAGGTCAAGCTGTGTAAAGAGACCTTGCAGCATCTGGTGCGCGCCGCGGAGGCCAATCGTCGGTTGGCGGTGGAGATGCAGGACGTCACCGACTGGCTTGATGAAGCCCTCAATCGCTGGCACCTGATGCGCCCGGAAGCCAGCTATCGCTTCCAGCGCCTCGGCCAGGGCCCGGTACCCCGCATGGCGCCGCCGCCGGACTTGACCCAGGCGTTGCTCAATCTGCTGAACAACGCGGCCGACGCCTGCCCCGAAGGGCTGCAGGTGACGCTGGACTGGGATTGGGAAAACCTCACCATCAGCATCCGTGACCATGGCGCCGGGGTGCCGCTGGCCATCGCCGAGCAAATCGGCAAGCCGTTTTTTACCACCAAGGGCAAAGGTTTCGGCCTGGGCCTGTTTTTGAGCAAGGCCAGCGTGACACGCGCCGGCGGCTCAGTGAAACTCTACAGTCATGAGGAAGGCGGCACGCTCACCGAGCTGCGCCTTCCCCGTGTCGCCCGAGGAGACGAACATGAGTGAAGAGATCCAAGTCGAAGGCGAAGAACTGCCGCATTTGTTGCTGGTCGATGACGACGCCACATTCACCCGCGTCATGGCCCGCGCCATGGCCCGCCGCGGTTTTCGCGTCAGCACCGCCGGTTCCGCCGAAGAAGGCCTGGAACTGGCCAAGGCCGATCTGCCGGATTACGCCGCCCTGGACCTGAAAATGGACGGCGATTCGGGCCTGGTGCTGTTGCCCAAGTTGCTGGAAATGGACCCGGAAATGCGCGTGGTGATCCTCACCGGTTATTCGAGCATTGCCACCGCCGTCGAGGCGATCAAGCGCGGTGCCTGCAACTACCTGTGCAAACCGGCTGACGCCGACGACGTGTTGGCGGCGCTGCTGTCCGAACACGCCGACCTCGACAGCCTTGTGCCGGAAAACCCGATGTCCGTGGACCGCCTGCAGTGGGAGCACATCCAGCGCGTGCTGACCGAGCACGAAGGCAACATCTCCGCCACTGCCCGCGCCCTGGGCATGCACCGCCGCACCCTGCAGCGCAAACTGCAGAAGCGTCCCGTTCGCCGCTGAACCTGCGCTGAACGAATGCGGGCCGTTTCTCGCGACAAACCGGACCGATCATCTATGATCGGTTCGTGCGTGTTCTTTTCTTTATCGAGCCTTATCCATGAATCAGAACGCTGAGTATTCCGCGGTCAACGACGCCGTGCGCGGGCATTTTTTTCGCAAAGTGTGGGCAATGATCACGCCTTACTGGCGCAGTGAAGAGAAGGTCAAGGCCTGGACGCTGCTGATCGCAGTGATTGCGCTGTCGCTGATCAGCGTGGGGATCTCGGTGTGGTTCAACACCTGGTACAAGGACTTCTACAACGCCCTGCAAAAGAAGGACGAGGCAGCATTCTGGCAACTGATCCTGTATTTCTGTGCGATTGCGGCGGTGGCGATCGTCGGCGCGGTGTATCGGCTCTACCTGACGCAGATGCTGACGATCCGCTGGCGGGCGTGGCTCACCGAAAAGCATTTCAGCCGTTGGCTGGCGGACAAAAACTACTACCAGCTGGAGCAGGGCGGTTACACCGATAACCCGGACCAGCGGATTTCCGAAGACCTCAACAACTTCACCTCCAACACCCTTGAACTGGGTATCGGGCTGTTGCGCAATATCGTCAGCCTGGTGTCGTTCTCGATCATTCTGTGGGGCGTGTCGGGCAGTATCGAAGTGTTCGGCATCACCATTCCCGGCTACATGTTCTGGTGCGTGCTGGTTTACGCCGTGGTGGGCAGTTGGCTGACGCATTTGATCGGTCGACGCCTGATCGGTCTGAACAACCAACAACAACGCTTTGAAGCCGACCTGCGTTTCTCCATGGTGCGGATTCGCGAGAATGCCGAAAGCATCGCGTTGTACAACGGCGAACCGAACGAAAATCGTCGCTTGAGCAGTCGCTTCGGGATGGTCTGGCATAACTTCTGGGACATCATGAAGGTGTCCAAGCGCCTGACGTTCTTCACCGCCGGTTACAGCCAGGCAGCCATCATCTTCCCGTTCATCGTGGCCTCGCCGCGTTACCTCTCCGGCAAGATCGAGCTGGGCGAACTGATGCAGATCAGCTCGGCGTTCGGCAATGTGCAGGAAAGCTTCAGCTGGTTCATCAGCGCCTACCAGAGCCTCGCTTCCTGGCGCGCCACCTGCGATCGTCTGCTGAGCTTCCACCAGGCCATGCGTGACAACGAAGAGCGTGCTCCCGCCATCGACGTGCAGAATTCGGGCTCCGTCCTGAAGGTGCACAACCTCGGCCTCGACCTGGCGGAAGGTCGTCACCTGCTGACCAACGCCGAGATGACCGTGGAGGAGGGCGAGCGTGTGATGCTCAGCGGTCGCTCCGGCAGCGGCAAGTCGACCCTGCTGCGGGCGATGGGACACCTGTGGCCGGCCGGCCACGGCAGTATTCGCCTGCCATCGGCGCGTTACCTGTTCCTGCCGCAAAAGCCGTATCTGCCGATTGGCACCCTGCGTGATGTCCTCAGTTATCCACAGCCCGGTGATACCTATCCGAACGAGCGCTACGTGCAGGTGCTGGAAACCTGTCGTTTGCCGCACCTGATTGCCCGTCTCGACGAAGCCAACCACTGGCAGCGCATGTTGTCTCCGGGTGAGCAGCAGCGCCTGGCCTTTGCCCGTGCGCTGCTTTATGCACCGCAATGGCTGTACATGGACGAAGCGACTTCGGCGATGGACGAAGAAGACGAGGCCACGCTGTACCAGGTGCTGATCGATGAATTGCCGGGGCTGAGCATTGTCAGCGTCGGCCATCGCAGCAGCCTCAAGCGCTTCCATCCGCGGCATGTTCGTATCGAGAATGGCCATCTGGTGGATCAGGCCGTGACCGCATAAACACCCGCCCCTGTAGGAGCTGCCGCAGGCTGCGATCTTTTGATCTTGATTTTAAAGAAGCAAGATCAAAAGATCGCAGCCTGCGGCAGCTCCTACAGGGGTTCAGGGGGATGGGTGATCGTACAACCGCGTTGCGCTATGATGCGCTTTCAGCCGCCGAACTTTTCGAGACCGACGTACACCATGGAAAACCTGATCGACACACCACGCCTCCCACGCAAGCGCCGCAGCCTCGCTCAGGAACTGGTGACGGTGCTGTCCGAGCAGATCCGCGACGGTCATCTCAAGCGTGGCGACAAGTTGCCCACCGAGTCGGCCATCATGGATGCCCATGGTGTCAGCCGCACGGTGGTGCGCGAAGCGATATCCCGTCTGCAGGCGGCCGGCCAGGTGGAAACCCGCCATGGCATCGGCACCTTCGTGCTCGACACACCGAGCCCGAGTGGCTTTCGTATCGACCCGGCGACCGTGGTGACCTTGCGCGATGTGCTGGCGATCCTGGAGCTGCGGATCAGCCTGGAAGTGGAGTCTGCCGGGCTGGCGGCGCAACGTCGCAGTCCGGAACAACTGGCCAACATGCGCGCCGCCCTCGATGCGTTGAATGAAAGCGCCGCCCATGCCAGTGATGCCGTGGCTTCGGATTTCGCCTTCCACCTCGAAATAGCGCTGTCCACCGGCAACCGTTATTTCACCGACATCATGACCCACCTGGGCACCAGCATTATCCCTCGCACACGGTTGAATTCCGCGCGCCTGGCCCATGACGACCAGCAGCACTACATGGGGCGCCTGAGCCGTGAGCACGAGGAAATCTACGACGCCATTGCCCGTCAGGATTCCGATGCGGCCCGGGCCGCCATGCGTTTGCACCTGACCAACAGTCGTGAACGGTTGCGCCATGCCCATGAAGAGGCTGAGGCGCAGCGGGGCTGAGTGTTCTGATCCAAGGCGGTATTGGCTTACGGCCCCTTCGCGAGCAAGCCCGCTCCCACACTTGATCGGTGTCGTTCACAAATTGTGAGTTCGCAGAAATTCAAATGTGGGAGCGGGCTTGCTCGCGAAGAGGCCGTAAGCCATCCCACAAAACCTACAGTCAGCCTCTATCCCTCACCACAATCTTCCGACAACGTATCTCCTGAGCACCTGTTTTTCGAGGTGTGATCATCCCTGTTCCCTTCAGCGTAAGCCCTTTAAAACAAGGGTTTTGCATTTTCGTGTCGAACAATTTCCACCCCCAGCGATGAAATGCAGTTGACGGTTGCATTTTAAGTTGTACGATGACCTACAACTTCAGCGCAGGCTGAACGGTTTTCTCACACAACGTCGCTATCCAGGGTGTTCGAATAATGAATCCACAAGAACTGAAGTCCATCCTCTCTTCCGGTCTGCTGTCTTTCCCGGTCACCGATTTCAATGCTCAGGGCGACTTCAATCGCGCGGGTTATATCAAGCGTCTCGAATGGCTGGCCCCATACGGCGCCTCGGCGCTGTTCGCCGCGGGCGGCACCGGTGAGTTCTTCTCTCTGGCGGCCAGCGAATATTCGGAAATCATCAAGACGGCGGTCGACACGTGCGCCACCAGCGTGCCAATCCTGGCCGGCGTGGGCGGTTCGACCCGCCAGGCCATCGAGTACGCACAGGAAGCCGAGCGTCTGGGTGCCAAGGGCCTGTTGCTGCTGCCGCACTACCTGACTGAAGCCAGCCAGGACGGCGTTGCCGCCCACGTTGAAGCCGTGTGCAAATCGGTCAACATCGGCGTGGTGGTCTACAACCGTAACGTCTGCCGCCTGACCGCGCCGCTGCTGGAACGCCTGGCCGAGCGCTGCCCGAACCTGATCGGCTACAAGGATGGCCTGGGGGATATCGAGTTGATGGTGTCGATCCGTCGTCGCCTCGGTGATCGCTTCAGCTACCTGGGTGGTCTGCCGACCGCCGAAGTCTACGCCGCGGCCTACAAGGCGCTGGGCGTGCCGGTCTACTCCTCGGCGGTGTTCAACTTCATCCCGAAAACCGCGATGGACTTCTACCACGCGATCGCTCGCGAAGATCACGCCACCGTCGGCAAGATCATCGACGACTTCTTCCTGCCGTACCTGGACATCCGTAACCGCAAGGCCGGTTATGCCGTGAGCATCGTCAAGGCCGGGGCAAAAATTGCCGGCTACGACGCGGGTCCTGTTCGTGCACCGCTGACCGATCTGACCGGCGAAGAGTATGAAATGCTCGCCGCGCTGATCGACAAGCAGGGTGCGCAGTAACACATCCGATTAAGTAAGGCCGCTGAGCAATCAGCGGCTTTTTGCGTGAGGAGATCTTAAAGTGGCAGATGCAAAGCGTTTCGATAACTACATCAACGGCGAGTGGGTTTCCGGCGGCGATTACTCGACCAACATCAACCCGTCCGAACTGACCGATGCCATCGGCGATTACGCCAAGGCTGACCTGGCCCAGGTCAACGCAGCCATCGACGCCGCCCGTGCCGCGTTCCCGGCGTGGTCCACTTCCGGCATCCAGGCGCGCCACGATTCCCTGGATAAAGTCGGTACTGAAATCCTCGCCCGTCGCGAAGAACTCGGCACCCTGCTGGCCCGGGAAGAGGGCAAGACCCTGCCCGAAGCCATCGGCGAAGTGACCCGCGCCGGCAACATCTTCAAGTTCTTCGCCGGTGAATGCCTGCGTCTGTCCGGCGACTACCTGCCGTCCGTACGTCCGGGCGTCAACGTTGAAGTCACTCGCGAAGCCTTGGGCGTGGTCGGTCTGATCACCCCGTGGAACTTCCCGATCGCGATCCCGTCGTGGAAAATCGCCCCGGCCCTGGCCTATGGCAACTGCGTGGTGCTCAAACCGGCGGATCTGGTGCCGGGTTGCGCCTGGGCCCTGGCGGAAATCATCTCCCGCGCCGGTTTCCCGGCCGGCGTGTTCAACCTGGTGATGGGCAGCGGTCGCGTAGTCGGCGAAGCGCTGGTCAACAGCCCGAAAGTCGATGGCATCAGCTTCACCGGTTCGGTGGGCGTGGGTCGTCAGATCGCTGTGAACTGCGTGTCGCGTCAGGCCAAGGTCCAGCTGGAAATGGGCGGCAAGAACCCGCAGATCATTCTCGACGATGCCGACCTCAAACAAGCGGTCGAGCTCTCGGTACAGAGCGCGTTCTACTCCACCGGCCAGCGTTGCACCGCATCCAGCCGCTTCATCGTCACCGCTGGCATCCACGACAAGTTCGTCGAAGCCATGGCCGAGCGCATGAAGTCGATCAAGGTCGGCCATGCATTGAAGGCTGGCACCGACATCGGTCCGGTGGTCTCGCAAGCGCAGCTTGAACAGGACATGAAGTACATCGACATCGGCCAGTCCGAAGGTGCACGTCTGGTCAGCGGTGGTGGTCTGGTGACCTGCGAGACCGAGGGCTACTTCCTCGCGCCGACCCTGTTTGCCGACAGCGAAGCATCGATGCGCATCAGCCGCGAAGAGATCTTCGGCCCGGTGGCCAACATCGTCCGCGTCGCCGATTACGAAGCCGCGCTGGCCATGTCCAACGACACCGAGTTCGGGCTGTCGGCGGGTATCGCCACCACCTCGCTGAAATATGCCAACCACTTCAAGCGCCACTCCCAGGCCGGGATGGTGATGGTCAACCTGCCGACCGCCGGTGTGGATTACCACGTTCCGTTCGGTGGGCGTAAAGGTTCATCCTATGGATCACGTGAGCAAGGTCGCTATGCGCAAGAGTTCTACACGGTCGTGAAAACCAGCTACATCGGTTCTTAAACGCAATACCCCTGTAGGAGCTGCCGCAGGCTGCGATCTTTTGATCTTGATTTTCGGCGGTCTCCAAGACGCTAAAGATCAAAAGATCGCAGCCTGCGGCAGCTCCTACAGGACACAAGCTTCACCCGCGCATAAAAATAATCAGTGGGAGTACATCAACATGCAATCGACCAAGCCGACTCACGTCCGCTATTTGATCCTGCTCATGCTGTTTCTGGTGACCACGATCAACTACGCCGACCGCGCGACCATCGCCATCGCCGGCTCGAGCCTGCAAAAAGACCTCGGCATCGACGCGGTCACCCTCGGTTATATCTTCTCCGCATTCGGTTGGGCCTACGTGGCCGGGCAAATCCCCGGTGGCTGGTTGCTGGACCGCTTCGGTTCGAAAAAAATCTATGCCTTGAGCATCTTCACCTGGTCGCTGTTCACCGTCCTTCAGGGGTATGTCGGCGAGTTCGGCATGTCCACGGCGGTGGTTGCGCTGTTCATGCTGCGCTTTCTGGTCGGCCTGGCCGAAGCGCCATCCTTCCCCGGCAACGCGCGCATCGTCGCGGCCTGGTTTCCGACCGCTGAACGCGGCACCGCTTCGGCGATCTTCAACTCGGCGCAATACTTTGCCACCGTGTTGTTCGCACCGCTGATGGGCTGGATCGTCTACAGCTTCGGCTGGCAGCATGTGTTCATCGTCATGGGCGTGATCGGCATCATCTTCTCCGGGATCTGGCTGAAGGTTATCCACAGCCCGCGCCAACACCCGATGATCAACGATGCCGAGTTCAAGCACATCGCCGACAACGGCGGCATGGTCGACATGGACCAGGACAAGGGCAAAGGCAAGAAGACCGACGGCCCGAAATGGGACTACATCCGTCAGTTGCTGACCAATCGCATGATGCTCGGCGTGTACCTGGGCCAGTACTGCATCAATGGCATCACTTACTTCTTCCTGACCTGGTTCCCGGTGTACCTGGTGCAAGAGCGTGGCATGACCATCCTCAAGGCCGGTTTCATCGCGTCCTTGCCAGCGATCTGCGGCTTCATCGGTGGCGTGCTCGGCGGGGTGATTTCCGATTACCTGTTGCGCAAAGGCCATTCCCTGACCTTCGCCCGCAAGGCGCCGATCATTGCGGGCCTGCTGGTTTCCAGCAGCATCGTGGCGTGCAACTACGTCGACATAGAATGGATGGTCGTCGGCTTCATGGCCCTGGCGTTTTTCGGCAAAGGCGTTGGCGCACTGGGCTGGGCCGTGGTGTCCGATACTTCGCCCAAGCAGATCGCCGGTCTGAGCGGCGGCCTGTTCAACACCTTCGGTAACCTGGCTTCGATCACCACCCCGATCGTCATCGGCTACATCATCAGCTCCACCGGTTCGTTCAAGTGGGCGCTGGTGTTCGTCGGTTGCAACGCGCTGGTCGCGGTGTTCAGCTACCTGGTGATCGTGGGTCCGATCAAGCGTGTGGTGCTCAAAGAGCCTCCCGCGAATGGTACTGAAGCCCCTGGCAAATTATCTCAAGCGCATTCCTGAGGAGCGGCGTCATGCAGTTGATTGAACATTCCGACTCGCCGCGCTACATCCGCCTGCACGAGCGGGATAACGTAGTGATCGTGGTCAACGATCAGGGCGTACCGGCCGGTACCGAATTTGCGGACGGCCTAGTCACCGTGGACTTCGTGCCACAGAGCCACAAGGTCACCCTGGAAGACATTCCCGAGGGCGGCCAGGTGATTCGTTACGGCCAGGTCATCGGCTATGCCTTGCAGCCGATTCCCCGCGGCAGCTGGGTCAAGGAAGATCAACTGCGCATGCCGACTGCGCCACCGCTGGACAGCCTGCCGCTGTCCACCGACGTGCCCGCCGCGCAAGCACCGCTGGAAGGCTTCACTTTCGAGGGCTATCGCAACGCTGACGGCACCGTCGGCACGCGCAACATTCTTGGCATCACCACCACCGTGCAATGTGTGACCGGCGTGCTCGATCATGCGGTCAAGCGCATCAAGGCCGAGTTGCTGCCCAAGTACCCGCACGTCGATGACGTGGTGGCGCTGACCCACAGCTACGGCTGTGGCGTGGCGATCACCGCGACCGACGCGTACATCCCGATTCGCACGGTGCGCAACCTGGCACGCAACCCGAACCTGGGCGGCGAAGCGCTGGTGATCAGCCTGGGCTGCGAGAAATTGCAGGCCGGGCAGGTGATGCACGAGAACGACAGTTCGGTGGATTTGAGCGAGCCATGGCTGTACCGCTTGCAGGACTCCAGCCACGGCTTCACCGAGATGATCGAACAGATCATGGCGCTGGCCGAAACCCGTTTGAAGAAACTCGATCAACGTCGCCGGGAAACCGTGCCGGCGTCCGAGCTGATTCTCGGCATGCAGTGTGGCGGCAGTGATGCGTTCTCTGGCATCACCGCCAACCCGGCGCTCGGTTATGCTTCGGACCTGTTGCTGCGGGCCGGTGCGACGGTGATGTTTTCCGAAGTCACCGAAGTACGCGATGCCATCTATCTGCTCACCTCTCGCGCGGAAAACCAGGACGTCGCCCAGGAGCTGGTGCGGGAAATGGACTGGTACGACCGTTACCTGGCCAAGGGCGAAGCGGACCGCAGCGCCAACACCACGCCGGGTAACAAGAAGGGCGGGCTGTCGAACATTGTCGAGAAGTCCCTGGGCTCGATCGTCAAGTCCGGCAGCAGCGCGATCAACGGCGTGCTTGGCCCTGGCGAGCGTTTCAAGCGCAAAGGCCTGATCTTCTGCGCGACCCCGGCCAGCGACTTTGTCTGCGGGACGCTGCAACTGGCGGCGGGGATGAACCTGCATGTGTTCACCACCGGTCGCGGCACGCCTTACGGGCTGGCCATGGCACCGGTGGTGAAGGTGTCGACCCGGACCGAACTGGCTCAGCGCTGGCCGGACCTGATCGACATCGACGCTGGGCGTATTGCCACTGGCCGCGCTTCCATTGAAGAGCTGGGCTGGGAGCTGTTCCACTACTACCTGGATGTGGCGAGCGGCAAGAAGCAGACGTGGGCCGAGCAGCACAAGTTGCATAACGACATCACCCTGTTCAACCCCGCGCCGATCACCTGAGACCGCGTTGCCTGGAAAAGATCGCAGCCTGCGGCAGCTCCTACAGAACACGCGTTCCCATGTAGGAGCTGCCGCAGGCTGCGATCTTTTGATCTTAATGTGCCCGGTGTGGCTTATCATTAGCCCCCTAACGACGCCCACCCCAAGGTCCTCTCCGGCATGCTGGCAATTTTCCTCGAAACCCTGAACATCACCGCGCCGGTATTCGCCATGCTGTTTCTGGGTGTGCTGCTCAAGCGCATCGACTGGATCAACGACAACTTCATCCACACGGCGTCGGCCCTGGTGTTCAATGTCACCATGCCGGCGCTGCTGTTTCTGGGCATCCTGCATGCCGACCTGCACGCGGCGTTGCAGCCGGCGCTGCTGATCTATTTCTCCCTCGCGACCCTGGTGGGCTTTGCCATCGCCTGGGGTTGGGCGATCTGGAAGTGTCCGCGGGAAGATCGGGGGATCTACACCCAAGGCGCCTTTCGCGGTAACAACGGGGTGATCGGCCTGGCGCTGGCGGCCAGCATGTACGGCGACTACGGGATTTCCCTCGGGGCGATCCTCGCGGCGCTGGTGATCCTGTTCTACAACACGCTGTCGACCATTGTCCTGGCGGTGTACAGCCCGGTGATCAAGTCCGATCCGTGGAGCATCTGCAAAAGCGTGTTCAGCAATCCGTTGATCATCAGCGTGATGGCGGCGGCGCCCTTCGCCTATTTCAAGATCGGCTTGCCAGGATGGCTGGAGACCTCCGGCCAGTATCTGGCACAAACCACCTTGCCACTGGCGCTGATCTGCATCGGTGGCACCTTGTCCATGGCGGCGCTGCGTAAAAGCGGCAACATGGCGCTGAGTTCAAGCCTGGTGAAGATGATCGGCTTGCCGGTACTGGCGACGCTGGGTGCGTGGTTGTGGGGTTTTCGCGGCGCGGAATTGGGGATTCTGTTTCTGTACTTCGGCAGCCCGACCGCCGCTGCCAGTTTTGTGATGGCGCGAGCGGCCGAGGGCAATCATGAACTGGCGGCGGCGATTATCGTGATCACCACGCTGATGGCGGCGGTCACCACCAATGTGGGGATCTTCTTTTTGCAGTGGGGTGGGTGGATTTAGCGGTAAAGGTCAAAAGATCGCAGCCTGCGGCAGCTCCTACGGGAGCGCGCCCTCCAATGTAGGAGCTGCCGCAGGCTGCGATCTTTTAAAGCAGGAAAATTATTCCGGCTTCTGGTAACTGTCGATCACTTCCTGCGCCGCCCTGAACGCATCGATCGCCGCCGGCACGCCGGCATACACCGCGCAATGCAGCAACGCCTCGCGAATTTCCTCTACGGTGCAGCCGTTGTTCAAGGCCCCGCGCACGTGGCCTTTCAATTCCTGCGGGCACTTGAGCGCGGTCAGCGCGGCGAGGGTGATCAGGCTGCGGGTTTTCAGCGGCAGGCCTTCGCGATTCCACACGCCGCCCCAGGCGTGTTCATTGACAAAGTCCTGCAGCGGCTGGGTGAACTCGGTGGCGTTGCCCAGTGCGCGGTCGACGAAGGCGTCGCCCATTACTTGGCGACGAACTTCAACGCCGGTTTTCTTATTCTCGGTCATGGGACTTCCTTCTTATGGTGTTGGCGATGCCAGGCGCGTAGCGACGTGAACAGCAAGAACGCCACCAGCGCCGGCAGGACGAAAAACAGCATCAGGTGTTCCAGCTTGCCGGCCAGTGGCATGCCGGTGGTGAACGACACCACGTGCAGCCCATACGCCAGGTACAGACCCAGAAACAGCAGGCCTTCGGCGCGGGTCACGCGGTAACCGGAATAGAACACCGGCAGGCACAGCGCCGCGACGCCGAGCATCACCGGCAGGTCGAACTCCAGGGCGTTGGGCGACACCGACAGCGGCGATGGCGCCACCAGGGCAGTAAAGCCGAGCACGCCCAGGAGGTTGAACAGGTTGCTGCCGATCACGTTGGCCACGGCGATATCACGTTCACCGCGCATTGCCGCAATCAACGAAGTGGCGAGCTCAGGCAGTGAGGTGCTGACGGCGACGATGGTCAGGCCGATGATCCGCTCCGACAACCCTAGATCGGTGGCGACCGCAACCGCGGCGCCCAGCAGCAAGTGCCCCGCGTACACCAGCATGGCCAGTCCGGCGACGATCATCAGCAGGCTGCTCAGCCATGGCGCTTGCGCATGATGGTCATGGCTCGATACCGGGCGTGCCGAGTGCCGCGACTGGCGCAGCAGCAAGCCCAGGTATATCGCCAGTGCCGTCAGCAGCATCACGCCGTCGACACGGGTCAGTTCTTCATTCCAGGCGAGTACGAACACCAGCAGGCTGGCACCGATCATCAGTGGAATATCCAGGCGTACCAGTTGCCGGGAAACCCGTAAAGGAATGATCAGGGCGGACAGCCCGAGGGTGACGAGGATGTTGAAAATGCTGCTGCCGATCACGCTGCCGACGGCGATGTCGGCATTCTGCGCCAGG
The DNA here is from genome assembly GCF_059491875.1 of Pseudomonas sp. Pseusp49. Classification (NCBI taxonomy): domain Bacteria; kingdom Pseudomonadati; phylum Pseudomonadota; class Gammaproteobacteria; order Pseudomonadales; family Pseudomonadaceae; genus Pseudomonas; species Pseudomonas sp. Pseusp49. The sequence continues at coordinate 819,904 of NZ_CP168514.1, forward strand.
GTCGCCTGCAGGCTGACCGCCATCTGCGGTGCGCTGCTGCCGAGGGCGACGATGGTCAGGCCGATGATCAGGGGGCGTATGTGTAACCGCGCGGCGATGCGTACGGCGGCGCGCACCATCAATTCGGCGCCGACAATCAGCAGGAACAATCCGCTGAGCAATTCGATCACGCTGATCAGGGGTAAGTCGGCTAGTCCGAAAATGGTCGGGGCTCCATCGGTCAGTCGTCGAGGGCTTGCACACGAACCCGCGCGGTGCCGCTGCGCAGCATGCCCAGGCGCTCGGCGGCTTCCTGGGACAGGTCGATCAGGCGGCCACGGGTGTGCGGCCCGCGATCATTGATGCGAACCACGCAGGACTTGTCGTTATTCAGGTTGGTGACCTTCACCCGCGTACCGAAGGGTAGCTGGCGATGGGCGGCGGTCATGGAATTCTTGTCGAAACGCTCGCCGCTGGCGGTGCGTTTGCCTTGGTGTTTGGAACCGTAGTACGACGCCACGCCGGTTTTGTCATAGCCGTGCGGGTCAACGGTGTCGGTGCTGGCGCAACCGGCCAGGAGCGAGAGGAGGGCGCAGGCGCCGAGCAGACGTTTCATTCGAAGGTTTCCCGAAACAAATGTGGGGGCGGGCTTTTGTGGCGAGGGGGCTTGCCCCCGTTGGGTTGCGAAGCGACCCCCATATCTGAATTCGGGTTCCATCTGGCACACCGCGTTTTCAGGTATCGGGACTGCTGCGCAGTCCAACGGGGGCAAGCCCCCTCGCCACAATCTCGCTTCCACAAGGACGGAGCCAGTAATGAATGCTGGCTCCATTTCTATCAGCCTTCGAGCTTGCTTTTCAGCAATTCGTTCACTTGTTGCGGGTTAGCCTTGCCTTTGGAAGCTTTCATGGCCTGGCCGACGAAGAAGCCGAACATCTTGCCGCGCTTGGCTTCGTCTGCCGCGCGGTATTGTTCGACTTGCTCGGCGTTGGCCGCGAGCATTTCATCCAGCACCGCCGAGATCGCGCCAGTGTCGGTCACTTGCTTGAGGCCGCGCTTGTCGATGATCTCGTCCGCGCTGCCTTCGCCGTTGGCCATCGCTTCAAACACGACCTTGGCGATCTTGCCGGAGATGGTGTTGTCCTTGATGCGCAGCAGCATGCCGCCCAGAAGCTCGGCGGAAACCGGCGACTGTTCGATATCCAGGCCCTGTTTGTTGAGCAGGCTGCCCAACTCGACCATCACCCAGTTCGCCGCCAGCTTGGCGTCGCCGCTGATGCTCGCGACCTTCTCGAAGTAGTCCGCCTGCTCGCGGCTGGTGGCCAGCACGTTGGCGTCGTACGCCGACAGACCGAACTGCGCCTGGAAGCGCTCGCGCTTCTGCGGCGGCAATTCCGGCAGGGTGGCGCGCACGTCGTCGAGGAAGGTGTTTTCGATCACGACTGGCAGCAGGTCCGGATCGGGGAAGTAACGGTAGTCGTTGGCTTCCTCTTTGCTGCGCATCGGACGGGTTTCGTCCTTGTTCGGATCGTACAGGCGGGTCTGCTGGATCACCTTGCCGCCGTCTTCGATCAGCTCGATCTGACGCTGGATTTCGCTGTTGATCGCTTTCTCGATGAAGCGGAACGAGTTGACGTTCTTGATCTCGCAGCGGGTGCCGAACTCGACCTGGCCTTTCGGACGGATCGATACGTTGCAGTCGCAACGCAGCGAGCCTTCGGCCATGTTGCCGTCGCAGATGCCCAGATAGCGCACCAGCGCGTGGATCGCCTTGACGTAAGCCACGGCTTCCTTGGCGCTGCGCATGTCCGGTTCGGAAACGATTTCCAGCAGCGGCGTGCCGGCACGGTTCAGGTCGATGCCGCTGGCGCCGCTGAATTCTTCGTGCAGGCTCTTGCCGGCGTCTTCTTCAAGGTGCGCGCGGGTGATGCCGACGCGTTTGACCGTGCCGTCTTCCAGGGCGATGTCCAGGTGGCCCTTGCCGACGATCGGCAATTCCATCTGGCTGATCTGGTAGCCCTTGGGCAGGTCCGGGTAGAAGTAGTTTTTACGGGCGAACACGTTGTGCTGGCCGATCTCGGCGTCAATCGCCAGACCGAACATCACCGCCATGCGCACCGCTTCCTGGTTCAGCACCGGCAACACGCCGGGCATGCCCAGGTCGATCAGGCTGGCCTGGGTGTTCGGTTCGGAGCCGAACTGGGTGGAACTACCGGAAAAGATTTTCGACCGGGTGGTGAGCTGGGTGTGAATCTCCAGCCCGATCACGACTTCCCATTGCATGTGTGTCTCCTCAGAAGCCGGTTGGGGTGCGGGTGTGCCAGTCAGTGTTGAGCTGATACTGGTGGGCAACGTTCAACAGGCGACCTTCCTGGAAATACGGGGCGAGCAGTTGCACGCCGACCGGCAGACCGTCGACAAAACCGGCCGGCATCGACAGGCCTGGCAGGCCGGCGAGGTTGGCGGTGATGGTGTAGACGTCCTCCAGGTACGCAGCGACCGGGTCGCTGTTCTTGGCGTCGAGCTTCCAGGCCGGGTTCGGCGTGGTTGGGCCGAGGATGATGTCGACCTCATTAAAGGCCGCCATGAAGTCGTTCTTGATCAAACGACGGATCTTCTGCGCCTTGAGGTAGTAGGCATCGTAGTAACCGGCGGACAGCGCGTAGGCACCGACCATGATCCGGCGCTGCACTTCCGCGCCGAAACCTTCGCCACGGGAACGCTTGTACAAGTCTTCCAGGTTTTTCGGGTCTTCGCAGCGATAGCCGAAGCGTACGCCGTCGAAACGCGACAGGTTGGAAGAGGCTTCCGCCGGGGCGATCACGTAGTACGCAGGAATCGCGTGCTGCATGTTCGGCAGGCTGATTTCCTTGATCACGGCGCCGAGTTTTTCCAGCTCCTTGATGCTGTTGTGGATCAGTTCGGCAATGCGCGGGTCGAGACCGGCGCTGAAGTATTCCTTCGGCACACCGATGCGCAGGCCTTGCAGCGAGCCGTTGAGGCTGGCGCTGTAGTCCGGCACGGGTTCATCGATGCTGGTGGAGTCGTTCGGATCGAAGCCGGCCATACCTTGCAACAAAATCGCGCAGTCTTCGGCCGTGCGCGCCAACGGGCCGCCCTGATCGAGGCTGGAGGCGTAGGCGATCATGCCCCAGCGCGAAACGCGACCGTACGTCGGTTTCAGGCCGGTGAGGTTGGTCAGGGCCGCCGGCTGACGGATCGAGCCGCCGGTGTCGGTGCCGGTGGCTGCCGGCAACAGACGAGCGGCCACCGCCGCCGCCGAACCACCGGACGAACCGCCCGGCACGTGTTCCAGGTTCCACGGGTTTTTCACCGCGCCGTAGTAGCTCGACTCGTTGGCCGAACCCATGGCGAATTCGTCCATGTTGGTCTTGCCCAGGGTCACGGCCCCGGCGGCAGCCAGCTTGGCTACGACAGTGGCGTCGTACGGTGCTTTAAAGTTGTCGAGCATCTTCGAGCCGCAACTGGTGCGAATGCCCTGGGTGCAGAACAGGTCCTTGTGGGCGATCGGCGCGCCGAGCAGGGCGCCGCTCTCACCATTGGCCCGGCGGGCGTCAGCGGCTTTCGCCTGCGTCAGCGCCAGGTCTTCGGTGAGGCTGATGAAACTGTTGAGCTGTGGATCGAGCTGGGCGATGCGCGCCAGCAGGACTTTGGTCAGCTCTTCGGAGGAAAACTTTTTATCGGCGAGTCCGCGGGCGATCTCGGCCAGAGTCAATTGATGCATTGCAGGCTCTTTCCCTTTAGTCGATGACTTTCGGAACCAGGTACAGGCCGTTTTCGACCGCTGGTGCGATGGACTGGTAGGCCTCGCGGTTATTGGTCTCGGTCACGACGTCCGCGCGCAGGCGCTGGCTGGCTTCCAGCGGGTGGGCCAGCGGTTCGATACCGTCGGTATTGACCGCCTGCATTTCGTCGACCAGCCCGAGAATGCTGTTGAGGGCCGAAGTGATATGTGGAAGATCGGCATCATTGAGGCCCAGACAGGCCAGATGAGCGATTTTTTCCACGTCGGAGCGTTCTAGCGCCATTGGGATTCTCCAGTGGAAAACAAAACGGACGGCGTCCGTGTGTTAGATTGTCGGAACACTACCGCACTTCTACGGTCATAAGGCCGCGATTGTGGGGCTTGGTGCACAGAAAAGCGGCCAATTTAACATATTGGCGCCTTGCCCAAAATCCCTGTCGTTGTTAGAGTTTGCCGCACTTTTTTACCCACGCGTTGCCTAGGGTCCCTTTCCCATGTTCAAGAAACTGCGTGGCATGTTTTCCAGCGATCTTTCCATTGACCTGGGCACTGCCAACACCCTTATTTACGTGCGCGAGCGCGGTATCGTCCTGAATGAGCCCTCCGTTGTGGCCATTCGGACACACGGTAACCAGAAAAGTGTCGTTGCTGTCGGCACCGAAGCCAAGCGCATGCTCGGCCGTACTCCGGGCAACATTGCTGCCATTCGTCCGATGAAGGACGGTGTGATCGCCGACTTCAGCGTGTGCGAAAAAATGCTGCAGTATTTTATCAACAAGGTTCACGAAAACAGCTTTCTGCAGCCTAGCCCGCGCGTGTTGATCTGCGTTCCATGCAAATCCACCCAGGTTGAGCGTCGCGCCATCCGTGAATCGGCCCTTGGCGCCGGTGCCCGTGAAGTGTTCCTGATCGAAGAGCCAATGGCGGCTGCGATCGGTGCCGGTCTGCCGGTTGAAGAAGCTCGCGGTTCGATGGTCGTGGATATCGGTGGCGGTACCACCGAAATTGCGCTGATCTCCCTGAACGGTGTGGTTTACGCCGAATCCGTTCGCGTTGGCGGCGACCGCTTCGACGAAGCGATCATCACCTACGTGCGTCGCAACTACGGCAGCCTGATCGGTGAATCCACCGCCGAGCGCATCAAGCAGGAAATCGGCACGGCCTACCCGGGCGGCGAAGTTCGCGAAGTCGACGTTCGTGGCCGTAACCTGGCTGAAGGCGTTCCACGCGCATTCACCCTGAACTCCAATGAAGTGCTGGAAGCTCTGCAAGAGTCCCTGGCAACCATCGTTCAGGCCGTGAAAAGCGCCCTGGAGCAATCGCCTCCGGAACTGGCTTCCGACATCGCCGAGCGCGGCCTGGTGCTGACCGGTGGTGGCGCCTTGCTGCGTGACCTGGACAAGTTGCTGGCCCAGGAAACCGGTCTGCCGGTGATCGTTGCCGAAGACCCGCTGACCTGCGTTGCTCGCGGCGGTGGCCGTGCATTGGAAATGATGGATAAACACACCATGGACCTGCTTTCCAGCGAATAAGTCGCCGGATCGCTTCTATGCTGTTGAGCGCGCAGGCGGCACTTTGCAGTGCTGCCTGTTCGCGTTTATCTTCTGTCAGTCTGCATCCAGGCCGGATTGCTGCCGTATGAATAAACAGAACATTTGCCTGGGAGGAGCGGCTTATTAAACCGCTTTTCACCAAGGGCCCTTCACTGGGCGTGCGCCTGTTGGTGCTGGTCGTGCTTTCGGTCGCGCTGATGGTGGTCGATGCCCGTTTCAGTCTGCTCAAGCCTGCACGCAGCCAGATGTCGCTGGTGCTGATGGACGCCTACTGGATCACCGACCTGCCCGGACGACTCTGGGAAGGCGTTGCCAGTCAGTTTGGCAGCCGGACCGAACTCGTCGCCGAAAACGAAAAACTCAAGACCGAGAACCTGCTGTTGCAGGGGCGCATGCAGAAGCTTGCCGCCCTGACCGAGCAGAACGTTCGGCTGCGCGAGCTGCTCAACTCTTCGGCACTGGTCAACGAGAAGGTCGAAGTGGCCGAGTTGATCGGCATGGACCCCAACCCCTTCACCCATCGCATCATCATCAACAAAGGTGAGCGCGACGGCGTGGTCCTCGGTCAGCCGGTGCTCGATGCCCGTGGCCTGATGGGCCAAGTGGTCGAGTTGATGCCCTACACCTCCCGCGTCCTGTTGCTGACCGACACCACCCACAGCATTCCGGTGCAGGTGAACCGTAACGGATTGCGGGCGATTGCCAGCGGCACCGGCAACCCGGAGCGCCTCGAATTGCGTCATGTGGCCGATACCGCCGACATCAAGGAAGGCGACTTGCTGGTCAGCTCTGGTCTCGGCCAACGTTTCCCGGCCGGTTATCCGGTGGCGACGGTCAAGGAAGTGATTCACGACTCCGGCCAGCCGTTTGCCATTGTCCGCGCCATTCCGACCGCCGCCTTGAACCGCAGCCGCTACCTGTTGCTGGTGTTCAGCGACACCCGTACCCCGGAAGAACGCGCCAACGCTGCCGCCCAGGCCCAGGAAAGCCTGGATGCACAGGGTGGTGGGCCGACCATTCCGGCGACGGTTCCGAAACTGGTCAGCCCCGCGGTCCCCGCCGCACCGGCCGCCGCACCGGCGATACCTGCCACGGCGGCGCCTGCGGCCACCGCACCCGTCAAGCCAGCCACCACGCCCGCCAAGCCTGCGGCCACGCATCCTGCGGCGGCTAAACCGCCGGCGGCGCAACCCGCTGCCGCGAAGCCTGCCGCCAAACCGCCAGTCTCCGCGCCGGCCACTCCAGTGGGGAGAGAATAATGGGCGGTGTAAAAGCATCCCGAAACGGCTGGATAGTCTGGCTGACGTTCGCCGTCGGTCTACTGCTCAGCGTTTCGCCATTGCCGCAATTCATGGAAATCCTGCGCCCGCTATGGCTGGCCTTGTTGCTGGCATTCTGGGCGTTGAACCTGCCGCAGACGGTCGGGATGGTGACGGCGTTTTGCCTGGGGCTGGCTGAAGACGTGCTCTACGGTACCTTGCTGGGGCAGAATGCCTTGATCCTGACGCTCATCACCTATCTGGTGCTGGCGCTGCAACAACGCCTGCGGATGTTCCCGATGTGGCAGCAGAGCCTGGTGATCCTGGTGATCTTCGGTCTCGCCCAACTGGTACAACTCTGGCTCAGTGCCTTGACCGGCAATCGTCAGCCGACGCTGGCGCTGGTGCTGCCGGCACTGGTCAGTGCATTGCTCTGGCCCTGGATCAGTTTCGGTTTGCGCGGATTGCGTCGACGCTACAAAATCAATTAATTCGCTCAGGCATTAGACAGGGAGAGGTCTTGATGAAACGGTTGTACCTCGCCTCTGGCTCGCCACGCCGGCGTGAATTGCTCACGCAGATCGGCGTTCCGTTCTCCGCCGTCAGTGCGGACATCGATGAAACTCCTATAGATCAAGAGTCCCCGTCGGCCTATGTCGAGCGTCTGGCGCGCGGCAAGGCCGAGGCCGGGCGCGGCAGCGTCGTGTCTGACGAGCCGTTCTGCGTGCTCGGTGCCGATACCGCCGTGGTGCTCGATGGAAAAATTCTCGGCAAACCGGTTGATCAAGCGGATGCCTGCGCCATGCTGATGATGTTGTCGGGGTGCGAGCATGAAGTCCTGACCGCGATTGCGCTGCTGGATGGCGAATGCTGCGAGTCCCGGGTTGTCACCAGTCGCGTGCGTTTTCGGGATATCAGTCGTGATGAAGCCGTGGCCTACTGGGCCAGCGGTGAACCACAGGACAAGGCGGGCGGTTATGGCATTCAAGGACTGGGTGCGGTGTTTGTCGCCGGGCTCAATGGAAGTTATTCAGCGGTGGTCGGACTGCCGCTTTGCGAAACCGCGGAACTGCTCGGCCATTTCGGCATACCCTGTTGGCAAACCCGGAACGCACGCTAAGCAACGTTCTGAACAGATGCGGCCATTATCGTGAACATGCCTGAACGAGACCCTGCCATGAGTGAAGAGATCCTGATCAACATCACGCCGATGGAGTCGCGCGTGGCGGTGGTCGAAAACGGTGTCCTGCAAGAGGTCCACGTCGAGCGTACGCAAAAGCGCGGGATCGTCGGCAACATCTATAAAGGCAAAGTCGTGCGGGTATTGCCGGGGATGCAGGCGGCATTCGTCGATATCGGCCTGGATCGTGCGGCGTTCATTCACGCGTCGGAAATTTCCCTGCGCGAAGGCCCGGCGGTCGAGAGCATCAGCGCACTGGTGCACGAAGGCCAGAGCCTGGTGGTGCAGGTGACCAAGGACCCGATCGGTTCCAAAGGCGCACGCCTGACCACCCAGCTGTCGATCCCTTCACGCTACCTGGTGTACATGCCGCGCACGGCCCATGTCGGGATTTCCCTGAAGATCGAAGACGAAGCCGAGCGCGAACGTCTCAAGCAAGTGGTCACCGATTGCGTGGCCAAGGAAGGTATCAAGGAGGCCGGCGGTTTCATCCTGCGTACGGCAGCCGAAGGCGCCGGCGCCGATGAAATCCTCATGGACATCCGCTACCTGCGCAGGCTCTGGGATCAGATCAGCGCCCAGATCAAAACCATCAGCGCGCCCAGCGTGATCTACGAAGACCTCGGTCTGGCGCTGCGCACCCTGCGTGACCTGGTAAGCCCGAAAATCGAGAAGATCCGCATCGACTCCCGGGAAACCTTCCAGAAGACCACGCAATTCGTCGCCGAATTGATGCCGGAGATTGCCGACCGTCTGGAGCATTATCCGGGCGAGCGGCCGATTTTCGACCTGTATGGCGTCGAAGACGAAATCCAGAAGGCCCTCGAGCGCAAGGTCCCGCTCAAGTCCGGCGGATATCTGGTGGTCGACCCGGCGGAAGCCATGAGCACCATCGACGTCAATACCGGGGCGTTCGTCGGTCATCGCAACCTCGAAGAAACCATCTTCAAGACCAACCTCGAAGCTGCGACGGCCATCGCCCGTCAATTGCGCCTGCGCAACCTCGGCGGAATCATCATCATCGACTTCATCGACATGGAAGATGAAGAGCACCAGCGCCAGGTGCTGCGCACGCTCGAGAAGCAGTTGGAACGCGATCACGCCAAGACCAACATCATCGGTATCACCGAGCTGGGCCTGGTGCAGATGACCCGCAAGCGCACCCGCGAAAGCCTTGAACAGGTCTTGTGCGAGCCGTGCAACGCCTGTCAGGGGCGCGGCAAGCTCAAGACGCCGGAAACCGTTTGCTACGAAATCTTTCGCGAAATCCTGCGTGAGGCTCGCGCCTATCAGGCAGAGGGCTATCGTGTATTGGCCAACCAGAAAGTTGTCGACCGTCTGCTCGACGAGGAGTCGGGCAACGTCGCCGAGCTGGAAGGGTTTATCGGGCGCACCATCCGTTTCCAGGTCGAAACCATGTATTCCCAGGAACAATACGACGTGGTGCTGCTCTGAAGCGTTTCGTTTTGATTATTCGAGAATGGCTGGCCTCAGCTTTTTGCAAAACTTTTGCCATGGGGGCCATCTGACATGGACCGTCTGACACGCATTTTGGCCGCACTGACCCGCTGGGGTCTAGGCCTGTGCGCGTTGGTTTTGGTGTTGATGGCGCTCTACGTCAGCCTTGGCCGGGAGCTGACGCCGCTGGTCGCCGAGTACCGTGCCGATATCGAAACCAAAGCCAGCGATGCCTTGGGCATGCCGCTGCAAATCGGCGAGCTGGAAGGCAACTGGAGTGGATTCGCCCCCGTATTGATGGCGCGCGACGTGACCGTCGGCGAGGGCGCCAATGCCCTGCACCTGGATCAGGTGCGCGCGGTGCCGGACCTTTGGGCCAGTCTGCTGGCGCGTCAGGTGCGCGTCGCTCATCTGGAACTCAGCGGCCTGAAGGTCAGCGTCAAGGAGGGCGACGACGGTCAATGGGCGCTGGAAGGTTTGCCGGTGCAACAGGACCAGCCGACCGATCCGGAACAATTGCTCAATCGCATGCAGATGATCCAGCAACTGTCGGTGCTCGACAGCCAGGTGACCTTGCAGCCCTTTGCACATTCACCGCTGACCCTGACCTACGTCGGCCTGAATCTGAAAACCGGTGCGTCGCGGCAGCGTCTCGACGCCCGCCTGACCCTGCCCGACGGCCAGCCCGTGGCCATGAGCTTGCGTACCCGCATTCGAGCCAGTCAATGGCAGGACGGTGAAGCCGAGGTCTACCTGAGCCTGCCGCAAAGCGACTGGTCGAAGTGGCTGCCCGAGCGCGTCAGCCAGCAATGGAATTTCTCCGAGATCAAGGCCGGCGGCGAGCTGTGGCTGACCTGGGGCAAAGGCCTCTTGCAAAGCGCTGCAGTGCGCTTGAACGCGCCACAACTCAAGGGCGCCTACGCCGAGCGCAAGCCGATCCAGATCAACAACCTGGCACTCAATGGCTACTTCGAACGCAGTGCCGAAGGCATTCAGGTGACCCTGGATTCCCTGGCAATGAACCTGGGCGACGTCCGCTGGGAAACGCATTTGCAGCTCAAGCAAAGCGCTGCCACCGACAAGACCGAAGAACTCTGGCATCTACAGGCCGACCGCGTCGACCTGACCCCGCTCACGCCGCTGCTCAATGCCCTGGCGCCGTTTCCGCAAGGCTTTGCCACCGTTGTCGAGCGGCTCAAGGTGCAGGGCGGACTGCGCAATGTGTTGATCGACGTGCGACCCAACGCCACCGATGACAGCAAGTTCAGCTTTGCCGCCAACCTCGACCAGGTGGGCTTCGATGCCTATCACGGTGCGCCGGCGGCGCGAAATGTCAGCGGCAGCATCAGCGGTGACCTGGGGCACGGCGAACTGCGCATGGACAGCAAGGATTTCATGCTGCACCTGGACCCGATTTTCGCCAAGCCATGGCAGTACATTCAGGCCAACGCGCGGCTGACCTGGAAACTCGATAAAGAAGGTTTCACCCTGATTGCGCCCTATCTGAAGGTGCTGGGCGAGGAGGGCAAGATTGCCGGCGACTTCCTGATTCGCCTGCATTTCGATCACACCCAGGAAGACTACATGGACCTGCGGGTGGGCATGGTGGACGGCGACGGTCGCTACACCGCCAAGTACTTGCCGACGGTCCTCAGCCCGGCGCTGGACGAATGGCTGCGCACGGCGATTCTCAAGGGCGCGGTGGACCAGGGCTTCTTCCAGTATCAAGGGTCGCTCAACCACGGTGCCGCGGACGTCGATCGCAGCATCAGCCTGTACTTCAAGGTTCACGATGCCGAACTGGCCTTCCAGCCGGGCTGGCCCCATGTCAGCAAGGTCAGCGGCGATGTGTTTGTCGAAGACAGCGGCGTGCGGATCCTGGCCAGCAAAGGCCAGTTGCTCGACACCCAGGTCAGCGATGTTTACGTCAACATTCCCCATGTGCCTGCGGGGCAGAACGTTCATTTGTTCCTCGATGGCGGATTTGCCGGCGGTTTGGGCGATGGCCTGAAAATCCTCCAGGAGGCGCCGATCGGCACCGGGGCGACCTTTGCCGGCTGGGAAGGCGAGGGTGAACTGAGCGGCAAGTTGAAGCTGGATATTCCGCTGGCAAAAGGCGAGGAACCGAAGATCCTCGTCGATTTCAAGACCGCCAGGGCACGCTTGAAGCTGGCCGAGCCGGTGCTGGAGCTGACCCAGCTCAAAGGTGACTTCCGTTTCGACAGCGCCAAAGGCCTGAGCGGGCAGAACATCGGCGCCCGGGCATTCGACAAACCGGTCACTGCACAGATTTTTGCCGATGGCAGCCCGGGTAAGCTCAATACTCGGGTAACCGCGTCGGGCCAGGTCGAGGTCAAGAAACTGACCGACTGGCTGAAGGTGACCCAGCCTCTGCCGGTGAGTGGCGTGATCCCTTATCAACTGCAACTGACCCTCAATGGCCCCGACAGCCAATTGCGGGTCAACTCCAACCTCAAGGGCGTGGCGGTCGATTTGCCTGCGCCCTTCGGCATGGCCGCCGATGTCGGGCGCGACACGACGTTTCGCATGACGTTACAGGGCGACGAGCGGCGCTATTGGGTCAATTACGGGGATCTGGCGAATTTCACGTTTGCGGCCCCGGCCGGCAATTTCGCCGAGGGTCGCGGGGACTTGTTCCTCGGTGGCGGCGAGGCGGTGTTGCCGGACACCAAAGGCCTGCGGGTACGGGGCGTGTTGTCCGAGCTGGACGTAGGCCCGTGGAAGGATCTGGTGGATAAATACGCCGGGCAGGACCCCGGCGGGAGCGCCAAGCAATTGCTCAGCGGTGCGGACTTCAAGGTAGGCAAACTCAGCGGTATCGGCACCACGCTTGATCAGGCTTCGATTCAGCTGGCGCGCAAACCCTCCGCCTGGGCGCTGCAACTCGACAGCCAGCAGATCAAGGGCAGCGCCAACCTGCCCGATTCGAAGGCCACGCCAGTCACGATCAATCTGCAAACCGTGCGCTTGCCTGCACCGGACCCGACCGTGCTGGCCGATGAGAACTCGCCGGATCCGTTGGCGTCGGTGGACCCGACGAAAATCCCGGCAATGGACATCACGATCAATCAGTTATTCCAGGGCCAGGATCTGGTCGGTACCTGGTCGCTGAAGGTTCGCCCGACGGCCAGGGGGATTGTGTTCAACTCGCTGGATCTGGGACTCAAGGGCATGCTGCTGGTGGGCAGTGGTGGCTGGGAAGGCGTACCCGGCGCCAGCAACAGCTGGTACAAGGGCCGCATGAGCGGCAAGAACCTCGCCGATGTGCTCAAGGGCTGGGGGTTTGCGCCGAGTGTCACCAGCCGGGACTTTTATATGGATGTCGATGGCCGCTGGCCCGGCTCGCCGGCGTGGGTGGCGACCAAGCGTTTCTCCGGATCGCTCGATGCGACACTCAATCAGGGCCAGTTCGTCGAAGTCGAAGGCAGTGCCCAGGCGCTGCGGGTATTTGGTTTGCTCAACTTCAACTCCATCGGCCGGCGCCTGCGCCTGGACTTCTCCGACCTGTTCGGCAAAGGCCTGAGCTACGACCGGGTCAAGGGGCTGCTGGTCGGGACGAATGGTGTGTATGTCACCCGTCAGCCAATCCAGCTGACTGGCCCGTCGAGCACCATCGAACTCGACGGCACGCTGAACATGGTGGCCGATCAGATCGATGCGAAACTGATGGTGACCCTGCCGGTGACCAATAACCTGCCGATTGCCGCGCTGATCGTCGGCGCACCGGCGGTTGGCGGGGCGCTGTTCCTGATCGACAAGCTGATCGGTGACCGGGTCTCCCGTTTCGCCAGTGTGAAGTACACCGTCAAAGGGCCGTGGAAAGAACCGAAAATCACCTTCGACAAGGCTTTTTGAAAAACCATTTTCCAGACCTATGGAGTAGCATGGCTGTACGGTTCACCTGTAGGAGCTGCCGCAGGCTGCGATCTTTTTACCTTTATTTTTCAAGATCAAAAGATCGCAGCCTGCGGCAGCTCCTACAGGAACGCATTGTTTCAATAGGGAAAAGGCCATGTCTGTAGCGGTGATTCAAATGGTCAGCCAGAGCGATGTGCTGGCCAATCTGGCCCAGGCTCGTCGACTGCTCGAGCAAGCGGCCGCCGGCGGCGCGAAACTCGCGGTATTGCCGGAAAATTTCGCCGCCATGGGCCGGCGCGACGTTGCCGACATCGGGCGCGCCGAAGCCCTGGGCGAAGGCCCGATCCTGCCCTGGTTGAAACAGACCGCACGCGACCTCAGGTTATGGATAGTGGCCGGCACGTTGCCGTTGCCGCCGGTGGATCAGCCGGCGGCCAAGGCGCATGCCTGTTCGTTGCTGGTCGATGACCAGGGCGAAACGGTGGCGCGCTACGACAAGCTGCACCTGTTCGACGTGGACGTGGCGGACAATCGTGGCCGTTACCGTGAGTCCGATGACTATGCTTATGGCAGCGGTGTGGTCGTGGCGGATACCCCGGTTGGCCGGGTCGGCCTGACGGTCTGCTATGACCTGCGCTTTCCCGAACTGTACAGCGAACTGCGGGCTGCCGGCGCGGAGCTGATTACCGCTCCCTCGGCCTTCACCGCGGTGACCGGCGCGGCGCATTGGGATGTGCTGATTCGTGCGCGGGCCATCGAGACCCAATGTTATGTGCTTGCGGCTGCCCAGGGCGGCACGCATCCGGGGCCGCGGGAAACCTTCGGGCATGCCGCCATCGTCGACCCGTGGGGGCGGGTGCTGGCACAACAGGATCAAGGCGAGGCCGTGCTGCTGGCCGAACGCGACAGCAGCGAACAGGCGTCCATCCGGGCGCGGATGCCGGTGTCCAGTCACCGGCGCTTTTTCTCGCAGGGCGCCCAGCGGCCTGCATCAGAAACACGAATTTAAGGCGTAAAGCATATGAGCGAGTTGTTGTCCTCAGTCAGTGAACACCTGCTGGCGCCCGGTGGCGTCACGATCGAGAGCCTGCAAGGCGTGCTCGGCGACCTGGCCGGGCCGGGCATCGATGCCGCCGACCTGTATTTCCAGGGGCAGATCTCCGAGTCCTGGGCGCTGGAAGACGGCATCGTCAAGGAAGGCAGCTTCAACCTTGACCAGGGTGTCGGCGTACGTGCGCAATCGGGTGAGAAAACCGGTTTTGCCTACAGCAATGCCATCACCCTTGAAGCCCTGGGGGCGGCGGCGCGTGCCGCCCGTTCGATTTCCCGGGCCGGGCAGCACGGTACCGTACAGGCCTTTACCAGCCAGGATGTCGCGCAGTTGTATGCGCCGGACAACCCCCTGGAAGTGCTGACCCGTGCCGAAAAGGTCGATTTGCTCAAGCGCGTCGACGCCGCGACCCGCGCCCTCGACCCACGTATCCAGCAGGTTACCGTGAGCATGGCCGGTGTCTGGGAGCGGATTCTGGTGGCGTCCACCGACGGCGGCCTGGCGGCGGATGTACGCCCGCTGGTGCGATTCAATGTCAGTGTGATCGTCGAGCAGAACGGTCGCCGCGAGCGTGGTGGTCATGGCGGTGGCGGTCGCACCGATTACCGCTATTTCCTCGGTGAAGACCGCGCCATGGGCTATGCCCGTGAAGCGTTGCGCCAGGCGCTGGTCAACCTTGAAGCCATTCCGGCGCCTGCCGGTACCTTGCCGGTGGTACTCGGCTCCGGCTGGTCGGGCGTGCTGCTGCACGAAGCCGTCGGGCATGGTCTGGAAGGCGACTTCAACCGCAAGGGCAGCTCGGCTTATAGCGGGCGCATGGGCGAGATGGTTGCCTCCAAACTGTGCACCATCGTCGATGACGGCACCCTGGCCGGCCGTCGCGGTTCGTTGAGCGTCGATGACGAAGGCACGCCGACCGAGTGCACCACGCTGATCGAAAACGGCGTACTCAAGGGCTACATGCAGGACAAGCTCAACGCCCGTCTGATGGGTGTGGCACGCACCGGCAACGGTCGTCGCGAGTCTTACGCGCACCTGCCGATGCCGCGCATGACCAACACCTACATGCTCGCCGGCGAAAGTGATCCGCAAGAAATCATCGCCTCGGTGAAACGCGGCATCTATTGCGCCAACCTCGGCGGCGGGCAGGTGGACATCACCAGTGGCAAGTTCGTGTTCTCCACCAGCGAGGCGTACCTGATCGAGGACGGCAAGATCACAGCTCCAGTCAAGGGCGCGACCCTGATCGGCAACGGGCCGGAAGCCATGAGCAAGGTGTCGATGGTCGGTAATGATCTGTCGCTGGACAGCGGCGTGGGCACATGTGGCAAGGATGGGCAGTCGGTGCCGGTGGGTGTCGGCCAGCCAACGCTGAAGATTGATGCGATCACCGTGGGTGGCACGGGGTCGTAAGGAGATACACCGCCTTTGTAGGAGCTGCCGAAGGCTGCGATCTTTTGATCTTTAAAAAGCAAAGATCGCAGCCTTCGGCAGCTCCTACAAGGGCTGCGATGACTCAACGCAGTCCGCGTTGAGTCTCGTCCAGCTCACGGATGTATTTGAAGATTTTACGGCTGGAAGCAGGAGGCTTGTTTTGCGCAACCTCATGCTGGGCCTGACGGATCAGGGAGCGCAGTTGCTGGCGATCCGCGTCGGGGTATTCGACGACGAATTTTTCCAGTACGGCGTCGTCACCGGCAATCAGACGATCGCGCCAGCGTTCCAGGTTATGGAAGCGTTCGTTGTATTGACGGGTGGAGGCATCGAGTTGATCGAGCAGAACCAGAATCGCGTCAGTGTCCTGATCGCGCATCAGTTTGCCGATGAACTGAAGGTGCCGTTTACGCGCGATATTCGCGGTGTGCTTGGGCGCATCGGCCAGGGCCCGGCGCAATCCGTCGGTCAATGGCAGTTTGTTGAGCAAGTCAGGCTTGAGCGTTGTAAGGCGCTCGCCGAGGTCAACCAGAGCATGCAGCTCGCGTTTGACCTGGGATTTGCTTTTTTCTCCCGTATCGAGGGAGTCGTCGTAAGAATCAACCATGGTGGCAGTCCGCAAAGAAACGTCGCCATGATAACCAGTCGGGGGCCGCTTGTCCGGCCCGGTCGCTCGATGACCGTTACCGAAAGCAGAATTTGAGTGGAGAACAGCATGAGTGCAGTTGAAAGCGTCGGCCCACAAGCATTGCCGGCACTGCAGGAACAGGTCGAGCAGATCATCGCTGAAGCCAGGCGCCAGGGAGCCAGCGCCTGTGAAGTGGCCGTCTCCCTGGAGCAGGGCCTTTCGACGTCGGTGCGCCAGCGTGAAGTCGAAACGGTCGAGTTCAACCGCGATCAGGGTTTTGGCATCACCCTGTACGTAGGCCAGCGCAAGGGCTCGGCCAGCACGTCGGCCAGCGGTCCGGAAGCGATTCGCGAAACGGTAGCCGCTGCTCTGGCTATCGCCAAACACACCTCGGAAGATGAAGCCTCGGGCCTGGCCGATGCCGCGTTGATGGCGCGGGATCTTCAGGATTTCGACCTCTTTCACCAGTGGGACATCACGCCGGAGCAAGCCATCGAGCAGGCCCTGACCTGTGAAGCCGCGGCGTTTGCCGCCGACAGCCGGATCAAGAACGCCGACGGTACCACCCTCAGCACCCATCAGGGCTGCCGCGTTTATGGCAACAGTCACGGGTTTATCGGTGGTTATGCGTCGACTCGCCACAGTCTCAGCTGCGTGATGATTGCTGAAGCGGACGGCCAGATGCAGCGTGATTACTGGTACGACGTGAACCGTCAGGGCAACTTGCTGGCCGATCCGGTAAGCATCGGCCAGCGTGCCGCGCAACGGGCGGCGAGCCGTCTGGGCGCGCGTCCGGTGCCGACCTGCGAGGTGCCGGTGCTGTTTTCCGCAGAGTTGGCGGGTGGCCTGTTCGGCAGTTTCCTGTCGGCGATTTCCGGCGGCAGCCTGTATCGCAAGTCGTCGTTCCTTGAAGGTACGCTGGGCCAGAAGCTCTTTCCGGAGTGGCTGACCATCGACGAGCGCCCACACTTGATGCGTGCCATGGGCAGCGCGGCGTTCGATGGTGATGGTCTGGCAACCTACGCCAAGCCGTTCGTCGAAAAAGGCGAGTTGGTGTCGTACATCCTCGGCACCTACTCCGGCCGCAAGCTCGGCATGCCGAGCACCGCCAATGCCGGCGGGGTGCATAACCTGTTCGTCACCCATGGCGAAGAAGACCAGGCGGCCTTGCTGCGGCGCATGGGACGCGGGCTGTTGGTGACCGAGCTGATGGGGCAGGGCCTGAACATGGTAACCGGTGACTATTCCCGCGGCGCGGCGGGTTACTGGGTCGAGAACGGCGAAATCCAGTTCGCGGTCCAGGAAGTGACCATCGCCGGCAGCATGCGCGATATGTTCAAGCAGATCGTGGCCGTGGGTAATGATCTTGAGTTGCGTAGCAACATTCGTACAGGCTCGGTGCTGATCGAGCGGATGACCGTAGCGGGTAGCTAAGCCTCCCCGTTACACAAAAGATCGCAGCCTTCGGCGCAAACCACTGTAGGAGCTGCCGCAGGCTGCGATCTTTTGATCTTTATTCGCCTTCGTCGAAGAAGTTGTTGATCAACGCCACCAGCGCATCCAGGGCTTCCTGTTCCTGCTCGCCCTCTGTGCTCAAGTGGATCTTGGTGCCTTTGCCGGCGGCCAGCATCATCATCGCCATGATGCTTTTGCCATCGACCATGGACTCTGGTGTGCGACCGGCCCGGATCTGGCACGGGAACTGACCTGCGACCCCAACGAATTTTGCAGAAGCGCGGGCGTGCAGGCCCAGTTTATTGATGATTTCGATTTCCAGAGCAGGCATCGCGATGTGAATCCTTTAGCTGAGGTCGCGGTGGCGAACCTGGACGTTCTTCAGGGTTTTTTGCAGCAGCTGCCCCAGACGCTCAGTCAGGTAGACGGAGCGGTGATGTCCGCCCGTGCAGCCAATGGCAATGGTGACGTAGGCGCGGTTGCTGGCGGCAAAACGAGGCAGCCACTTTAGCAGGTATGTGGAAATGTCCTGGAACATCTCTTCCACATCCGGCTGTGCCGCCAGGTAATCGGCAACCGGTTGATCGAGCCCGGACTGCTCGCGCAATTCCGGTTTCCAGTAAGGGTTGGGCAAGCAGCGCACATCGAACACCAGGTCGGCGTCCACCGGCATGCCACGCTTGAATCCGAAGGATTCCACCAGGAACGCAGTACCGGGTTCTGGCTGGTTCAACAGGCGCAGCTTGATGGTGTCGCGCAGCTGATAGAGGTTCAGGCTGGTGGTGTTGATCTTGAGATCGGCGAGGTCGGCAATCGGCCCGAGCAGGACGCTTTCGACGTTGATGGCTTCGGCCAGCGAGCGGTTGGCGTTGCTCAGGGGGTGACGCCGACGGGTTTCCGAGAAGCGCTTGAGCAAGGTTTCTTCGTCGGCATCCAGGTACAGGACATCGCACTGGATGTGGCGGCTGCGGACCTCTTCGAGCAGGTCGGGGAAGCGTGACAGGTGGCTGGGCAGGTTGCGGGCGTCAATGGAAACGGCCACCAGCGGCTGCATCAGCTCGGTATGAATCAACGCTCGTTCGGCCAGTTCCGGCAGCAGGCCGGCAGGCAGATTGTCGATGCAGTAGTAGCCGTTGTCCTCAAGAACATTGAGGGCGGTGCTTTTACCCGAGCCGGAACGGCCACTGACGATGATCAAGCGCATGATTACTGACCGTTTTGCTCGTCCAGGACAACCTGATACAGGGCTTCGTTGCTTGCGGCATTACGCAGTTTTTCGCGAACGTCCTTGCGGTCGAGCATGCTGGCGATCTGTCGCAGCAGCTCAAGGTGCGCATCGGTAGCGGCTTGCGGGACCAGCAGAACGAACAGCAGGTCAACCGGCGCGCCGTCGATGGCGTCGAAATCGATAGGGGCGTCCAGGTGCATCAATGCACTGATGGGCGATACACAACCCTTGAGACGGCAGTGTGGAATAGCGATGCCGTTGCCAAAACCGGTGGAACCGAGTTTTTCACGAGCAATCAGCGCCTCGAAGACATCTTGCATCTCCAGGGCCGGCACTTCGCGGGCGATCAGATTGGCAATTTGTTCGAGGGCTTTCTTTTTACTGCCGCCCGGCACGTTCACGAGTGAACGGCCGGGGGTCAGGATACTTTCAAGTCGGATCATGGGTTGGGAGTGTTAACGACCGGTTGCGCCCTGAAGGAGGCTCTGGGTCTTTTCCTTATGCTTTTTGAGTTGTTTATCCAGCTTGTCGGTGAGTGCATCGATCGCAGCGTACATATCGGTATGTTCCGCATTGGCGACCACTTCATTCCCGGGAATATGCAGCGTGGCTTCGATTTTCTGCTTCAGCTTCTCGACGGTCATCGTGACCTGCACGTTAGTGATCTTGTCGAAATGTCGCTCCAATCGTTCGAGTTTTTCGCCGATGTAGGTGCGAAGAGGTTCGGTCACTTCCAGTTGGTGTCCACTGATGTTGACTTGCATACAGCTTCTCCTTCGTTGCCAGTGCATAAAGCGGTAGATCAGATGATCTACCACTGGAACGCTGTGGCGTGGCTCTACATCAACCGCTTGCGTTCGCTCGAAGGCGCGATCCCGAGGGATTCGCGGTACTTGGCGACGGTGCGGCGAGCCACCTGAATGCCTTGTGCCTCCAGTAAACCAGCGATCTTGCTGTCACTCAACGGCTTTTTCTGATTTTCCGCGGCAACCAGTTTTTTGATGATCGCCCGGATCGCCGTGGACGAGCATTCGCCGCCTTCGGAGGTGCTTACGTGACTGGAGAAAAAGTATTTCAGCTCATAGATGCCCCGGGGGGTGTGCATGAACTTCTGGGTAGTCACCCGTGAAATCGTCGACTCATGCATGCCGACCGCTTCGGCGATGTCATGCAGGACCAGCGGCTTCATGGCTTCGTCGCCATATTCGAGGAACCCGCGCTGATGCTCCACGATCTGGGTGGCAACCTTCATCAGGGTTTCATTGCGGCTCTGCAGGCTCTTGATGAACCAGCGGGCCTCCTGCAACTGATTGCGCATGAACGTGTTGTCGGCGCTGGTATCGGCGCGGCGCACAAAACCGGCGTACTGGGCGTTGACCCGCAGTCGTGGCACCGACTCCTGATTCAGCTCCACCAGCCAGCGCTCGTTGTCCTTGCGGACGATAACGTCAGGAACGACGTACTCGGCTTCGGTGGACTCGATTTGCGAGCCCGGGCGCGGGTTGAGGCTCTGGACCAGCTCTATGACCTGGCGCAGCTCATCTTCCTTGAGCTTCATGCGGCGCATCAACTGGCTGTAGTCGCGGCTGCCAAGCAGGTCGATGTAATCGGTGACAAGACGCTTGGCTTCAGCCAGCCAAGGGGTCTTGGCGGGCAGCTGGCGCAATTGCAGCAGCAGGCATTCGCCCAGGTTGCGTGCGCCGATGCCCGCAGGCTCGAACTGCTGGATGCGGTGCAGGACGGCTTCGATTTCGTCCAGTTCGATGTCCAGTTCCGGGTCGAAGGCTTCGAGGATTTCCTCGAGGGTTTCGTCCAGATAGCCCTGATTGTTGATGCAGTCGATCAGGGTCACGGCGATCAGGCGATCGGTGTCGGACATCGGGGCCAGGTTCAGTTGCCACAGCAAGTGGCTTTGCAGGCTTTCACCGGCCGAGGTGCGGGTGGTGAAGTCCCACTCGTCATCGTCATTGCTGGGCAGGCTGCTGGCGCTGGTCTGGTAAACGTCTTCCCACGCAGTGTCGACGGGGAGTTCATTGGGGATGCGCTCGTTCCAGTCACCCTCTTCGAGGTTATCAACCGTCGGGGCGCTTTCCTGGTAGGAGGGTTCCTGGATGTCGGTGTTGGGTTTTTGTTCGGCGTTGTCGGCCAAGGGGTCGGAATTGTCGAAGTCGTCGCCTTCTTCCTGGCGTTCGAGCATCGGATTGGACTCCAGGGCCTCCTGGATTTCCTGTTGCAGGTCCAGGGTCGACAATTGGAGCAGGCGGATGGCCTGTTGCAGCTGAGGTGTCATCGTCAGCTGCTGGCCCATTCTCAAGACTAGCGATGGTTTCATGGCAGGGGCTTAACACCTTATTCGCCGGCGCACATGCGCCATCCACTACAGGGCGCCGGGGCGCCAAACATAAGCAAATTATATGCCTGAAACTGAAGGATTTGCCTAGAGCGCTGTAACAATAAAAAACTATAAATTTGTGTTGCGGTGCTGCCCTTGTTGGGGGCTGAACGTCCTGCTTTGCATGAAGAGCCGATGAATCGCGAGGCCGGTGCCCGGGCGACCGCCTGGGCACAGCTCAGCGTTTACAGGCGGAACTCATGGCCCAGGTACACTTCCTTCACCAGATCATTGGCCAGGATGGTCTCTGCGTCACCTTCGGCAATCAGTTGGCCGTCATTGACGATATAGGCGGTTTCACAGATATCCAGGGTTTCACGAACGTTGTGGTCCGTGATCAGCACGCCAATGCCTTTGGCCTTGAGGTGGTAGATGATCTGCTTGATGTCGCCGACCGAAATCGGGTCCACGCCGGCGAACGGTTCATCGAGGAGGATGAATTTCGGGTTGGTGGCCAGGGCGCGGGCGATTTCCACGCGGCGGCGCTCACCACCGGACAGGCTCATGCCGAGGTTGTCGCGGATGTGGCTGATGTGGAATTCCTGCAGCAGGCTTTCCAGTTCCTTGCGGCGACCGGCCTTGTCAAGCTCCTTGCGGGTCTCGAGGATGGCCATGATGTTGTCGGCCACCGACAACTTGCGGAAGATCGATGCTTCTTGCGGCAAATAGCCGATACCGGCTTTTGCGCGGCCGTGCATCGGCTGGTGGCTGACGTCCAGGTCATCGATCAGCACGCGGCCCTGGTCGGCTTGCACCAGGCCCACGATCATGTAGAAGCAGGTGGTCTTGCCTGCGCCGTTCGGGCCAAGCAGGCCGACGATCTGACCGCTGTCGATGGACAGGCTGACATCGCGCACGACCTGGCGGCTCTTGTAGCTCTTGGCCAGATGCTGAGCTTTCAGAGTTGCCATTACTGGGCCTTTTTCTCGTCGGTTTTCTTCTTCGGCTGGATCACCATGTCGATGCGCGGACGCGACTCGGTCACCTTGCTGCCGGTGGCGCGCCCGGCGCTGGCCAGCTTCTTCTCGGTGTCGTAGACGATTTTCTCGCCTTGGGTGACGTTGTTGTCCTTGTCGACAACCTTGGCCTTGTCGATCAACACGACGCGATTTTGTGTGGCGTGATACTGGATGGTCACGCCCCAACCCTGAACAGGCTTGGTATCGCCAGCAGTCTGCAATTGCTCGAAGTACGCCAGGTTGCCCACCGAGGTCACTACGTCAATGTCGCCAGTCGGGGTGCGGGTGATGGTAACGGTGTTGCCTGTCACCTTCATCGAGCCTTGGGTGATGATCACGTCACCCTTATAGGTAGCAATACCTTGCTTGTCGTCCAGTTGGGCGTCGTCGGCCTGAATGCGGATAGGCTGCTGTTGGTCTTCCGGCAGAGCCCAGGCGCTCACGCTTCCCAGTGCTGCGCCCAGACTGAGCAAAATCGGGAGGGTTTTAACGAGCCTCATACTGTCCTCTTACGTTCGATAGCAGGTGTATCCTGCTTTCTTTCAAATACGCTTTCATTCCCTTGCCAGTCGATACACCGCCAGCGCCGTCGATTCTAACGTCTTGCTCGGTCTGCGCATATTGCTGCTGCGGGAACACGGTCATGCGGGTGCTGGTGATCAGGGTCTTGCGGTTTTTCTCGTCGAAGCGCGTGATGCGCACATCATCGATCAGCTCGACCTGCGTGCCGTCAGGGTTGACCTCGCCGCGCAGGCTCTGGACGTGCCACGGGAACTCGGTGCCGCGGAACACGTTCAGGTCGGGGTTGGTCAGCAGCGTCACCTCGGTCGCCTTCAGGTGCTCGACCTTGTCGGACACCAGATCATATTGCAGCTTGCCGTCCGGCAGGTACTGCACGCTGTGGGCGTTGATGGCGTAATAGTCGATCGCGCTTTCATCGACCGGCGTTACCGGCTTGTCGAGGAAGCGTTCCGGGCTGATGTTCCAGTAGCCAACCGCGGCGAATATCGCCGCGATGCAACTGTACAGCAGGGTGTTGCGAAACTTTTTGCTCAGCATATCGGGCTCACAGGTACGCCGCATTGGCCGCATCGAGGCGGTCCTGGGCGCGCAGGATCAATTCGCAGAACTCGCGAGCGGCACCTTCGCCGCCACGGGCGAGGGTGATGCCGTGAGCATGTTCGCGCACGAAACTGGCGGCATTGGCCACCGCCATGCCCAGGCCGACGCGGCGAATCACCGGCAGGTCCGGCAGGTCGTCGCCGAGGTAGGCCACCTGTTCATAGCTCAAATTCAGTTGAGCCAGCAGTTCGTCGAGTACCACCAGTTTGTCCTCGCGGCCCTGATACAGGTGCGGGATGCCGAGGTTTTTGGCTCGGCGCTCGACCACCGGGGTCTTGCGGCCACTGATGATCGCAGTCTGCACGCCAGCGGCCATCAGCATCTTGATGCCCTGGCCGTCGAGCGTGTTGAACGTCTTGAATTCGCTGCCGTCTTCGAGGAAGTACAGGCGTCCATCGGTCAGCACGCCGTCGACATCGAACACCGCCAGTTTGATCTGTGTGCCGCGTTGCAGCAGGTCTGCACTCATTACATTACTCCTGCACGCAGCAAGTCGTGCATGTTCAAGGCGCCGACCGGGCGGTCTTCGCTGTCGACCACGACCAGCGCGTTGATTTTATGGTCTTCCATGATTTTCAGCGCTTCGGCGGCCAGCATTTCGGCGCGGGCGGTCTTGCCATGGGCCGTCATGACCTGGTCGATGACAGCGCTGTGGATGTCGATGCTGCGGTCCAGTGTGCGGCGCAAATCACCGTCGGTGAAGATTCCGGCCAGCTTGCCGTCGGCCTCGAGGACGACGGTCATGCCCAGGCCCTTGCGGGTCATTTCCATCAAGGCGTCCTTGAGCAGGGTGCCGCGCTGGACCTGCGGCAGTTCCTGGCCGGCGTGCATGACATTTTCCACTTTCAGCAGCAGGCGTCGGCCCAGGGCGCCGCCGGGGTGGGAAAAGGCGAAGTCTTCGGCGGTAAAGCCACGGGCTTCCAGCAGCGCGACCGCCAGGGCGTCGCCCATGACCAGTGCGGCGGTGGTCGACGAGGTGGGTGCCAGGTTCAGCGGGCAGGCTTCGTGTTCGACGTGAACATTCAGGTTGACCTCGGCGGCCTTGGCCAGCGGCGAATCAGGATTGCCGGTCATGCTGATCAACTGTATGCCCAGGCGCTTGATCAGTGGCAGCAGGGTAACGATTTCATTGGTGGAGCCGGAATTCGAGAGCGCCAGAATGATGTCGTCGCGGGTAATCATGCCCATGTCACCATGGCTGGCTTCCGCCGGGTGCACAAAAAATGCCGTGGTGCCGGTGCTGGCCAGGGTCGCGGCGATCTTGTTGCCGATGTGCCCCGACTTGCCCATGCCGACCACGACCACGCGGCCTTTGCTGGCCAGAATCATCTCGCAAGCGCGTACGAAATCTGCGTCGATTTGCGGTAGCAGGCCTTGCACGGCTTCTACTTCGAGGCGGATGGTGCGTTGTGCTGATTGAATCAGGTCGCTGGATTGGCTCATGTCAGAAATCGTATAGCCTGATGAAAAGGCGGCGATTATAGCGGTTATGATCGAATCCCTCACGCAAGTTCGTCGTGCATTGTCATTCCTTGTTACCTGAAACCCTCTAGACGGGGCTTTGAACCACTCCTGCCGTTGCACATGACTCGGCTTTGGCCTTGGGCGTGCAGCCTTTGCAGTGATATAGTTCGCCGCCAGTTCGGCCTGCCCGGGAGGTATGTGCTTTCGTCAGAAAGCCAGGCGTCCGAGTGAGAGGCTGCATCGCAAGGAGTTTAGATGAGTGCCGATAACGCCTACGCGGTCGAGCTGAAGGGACTGTCCTTCAAGCGCGGTGCGCGCAGCATTTTCAATAATGTCGATATCCGTATCCCGCGTGGCAAGGTCACCGGCATCATGGGGCCTTCCGGGTGCGGCAAGACTACGCTTCTGCGCCTGATGGGCGCCCAGCTGCGGCCCACCAAGGGCGAAGTCTGGGTCAACGGCCAGAACCTGCCGAAGCTGTCGCGCAGCGACCTGTTCGATGCGCGCAAGCATATGGGCGTGCTGTTTCAGAGCGGCGCGCTGTTTACCGACCTCGATGTCTTCGAGAATGTCGCGTTTCCGTTGCGGGTTCATACGCAACTGCCGGAAGAAATGATCCGTGACATCGTCCTGCTCAAATTGCAGGCCGTCGGTTTGCGCGGAGCCATCGACCTGATGCCCGACGAGCTGTCCGGCGGCATGAAGCGCCGTGTTGCGCTGGCCCGGGCGATTGCGCTCGACCCACAGATCCTCATGTACGACGAACCCTTTGTCGGCCAGGACCCCATTGCCATGGGCGTTCTGGTGCGCCTGATTCGCTTGCTCAACGATGCGCTGGGCATCACCAGCATCGTGGTTTCCCACGACCTGGCCGAGACCGCGAGCATTGCCGATTACATTTATGTGGTGGGCGATGGCCAGGTGTTGGGGCAGGGGACCCCGGACGAATTGATGAACTCGGATGAACCGCGCATTCGTCAGTTCATGACCGGTGACCCCGATGGGCCGGTTCCGTACCACTTTCCAGCGACGGATTACCGCGCAGATATTCTGGGGAAGCGCTGATGCGCAGAATTTCATTGATAGAGCGCGTTCGCCGCTTCGGCCAGGCCGGCATCGATGTGCTGGCGGTGTTCGGGCGTTCGGCCTTGTTCCTGTTTCATGCCCTGCTTGGTCGCGGTGGTATCGGTGGCGGCTTCGGGCTGCTGGTCAAGCAACTGCATTCGGTGGGCGTGATGTCCCTGGTGATCATCGTGGTCTCCGGGGTGTTCATCGGCATGGTGCTGGCGCTGCAGGGCTTCAACATCCTTTCCAGCTATGGTTCGGAGCAGGCTGTCGGGCAGATGGTTGCGCTGACGCTGCTGCGAGAACTGGGGCCGGTGGTGACCGCCTTGCTGTTCGCCGGGCGCGCAGGTTCGGCGTTGACCGCGGAAATCGGCAACATGAAGTCCACCGAGCAGTTGTCCAGCCTGGAAATGATCGGGGTTGACCCGCTCAAGTACATCATCGCGCCACGCTTGTGGGCCGGCTTCATTTCCCTGCCGGTGCTGGCGATGATTTTCAGCGTGGTGGGCATCTGGGGCGGCTCGTGGGTCGCTGTCGACTGGCTGGGGGTCTATGAAGGTTCCTACTGGTCGAACATGCAGAACAGCGTGACGTTCACTGAGGATGTGCTCAACGGGATCATCAAAAGCATCGTCTTTGCCTTTGTCGTGACCTGGATCGCCGTATTCCAAGGCTATGACTGCGAACCCACTTCCGAGGGGATCAGTCGTGCCACTACCAAGACCGTTGTCTATGCCTCGTTGGCAGTGCTCGGCCTGGACTTTATTCTGACCGCCTTGATGTTTGGAGATTTCTGATGCAAAACCGCACCCTGGAAATCGGTGTCGGCCTTTTCTTGCTGGCTGGCATCCTGGCTTTGCTCTTGTTGGCGTTGCGGGTCAGTGGGCTGTCCCCGACTCCGAGCACCGACACCTATAAACTTTACGCCTACTTCGACAATATCGCCGGTTTGACTGTCAGAGCAAAGGTGACCATGGCCGGTGTGACCATCGGCAAGGTCACGGCCATCGATCTGGATCGCGACAGCTTTACCGGTCGGGTGACCATGCAGCTGGAAAAACGCATCGATAATCTGCCGGCGGACTCCACTGCATCTATCCTGACTGCTGGGTTGTTGGGTGAGAAGTACATCGGTATCAGCGTGGGCGGGGAAGACACCCTGCTCAAGGATGGTGGAACCATCCATGACACGCAGTCATCGCTGGTGCTCGAGGACCTGATCGGTAAATTCCTGCTCAATACCGTTAGCAAAGAAGCTAAATGAGGAACTGTTAAATGATCTCTACCTTGCGACGTGGCCTGTTGGTAATGCTCGCGGTGTTTCCGTTGGTGTCCCACGCCGTAGCGGCGCCTTCGGCGCACGATCTGGTGCAGGACACAACCAACCGTATGCTCGCGGACCTGGCGGCAAACAAAGAGAAGTACAAGCAGGATCCGCAAGACTTTTATACGGCGCTGAACACCATCGTCGGGCCGGTCGTGGATGCCGAGGGTATTTCCAAGAGCATCATGACGGTCAAGTACTCGCGCAAAGCTACGCCTGAGCAGATGAAGACCTTCGAAGAAAACTTCAAGAAGGGCCTGTTCCAGTTCTATGGCAATGCCTTGCTGGAGTACAACAACCAGGGCATCACCGTTGAACCGGCCAAGGACGAGTCGGGCGACCGTACCAGCGTTGGCATGACTGTCAAAGGCAGCAGCGGCGCGATCTATCCAGTGTCCTACACACTGGAAAAGATCAACGGCGAGTGGAAACTGCGTAACGTCATCATCAATGGCATCAATATCGGCAAGCTGTTCCGCGATCAGTTCGCCGATGCGATGCAGCGCAATGGCAACGACCTGGACAAGACCATCAATGGTTGGGCCGGGGAAGTCGCCAAGGCCAAGGAATCCACCGAGAAACAGACCCAATGAGTGAGTCGGCAGTCCAGATGGACGAAGCGGGTGAGCTGCGACTCAGTGGCGTGCTGGATTACCGCACCGGCCCTGGCCTGCGTGAGCAGGGCAAGGCACTGATCAAGGCCAGCAAGGCTGCTGCGCTGGTGGTCGATTGTTCGGCGGTGACCAAGTCCAGCAGTGTCGGTTTGTCATTGCTGCTGTGCTTCATCCGCGATGCTCAGGCAGCCGGCAAGGCGTTGAGCATCCGTGGAATGCCGGAAGACATGCGTGAAATCGCTCAGGTCAGCGAGCTGACCGAGTTGTTGGCGCATCCCTAACCCGCATCTATAAAGAAGCCCCCCGTCAGAGTCCTGCTTCGCGGGGTTCGCAGGCGCGGGGCTTTTTTGTATGATGTCCGACCCGCGCGCACAGGGCGCCGATTGAGGTTGAGCATGCAGGCCGTAGAAGTGAAGAGCTTCCTTGAAGGAAAGCTGCCCGGAACGTTGGTAGAAGTCGAGGGCGAAGGCTGCAATTTCCAGCTGAATGTGATTAGCGATGAACTGGCGGCGATGAGCCCGGTGAAGCGTCAGCAGCAGATCTATGCCCATTTGAACCCATGGATCACCGATGGCAGCATCCATGCGGTCACAATGAAATTTTTCAGCAGCGCGGCCTGGGCCGAGCGCACCTGAGCCCAAGGGCGTCGAGATTCTTATGGATAAATTGATTATTACTGGCGGTGCTCGTCTTGACGGCGAAATCCGCATCTCCGGGGCAAAGAACTCTGCCCTGCCGATCCTTGCTGCCACGCTGCTGTGCGATGGTCCGGTGACCGTTGCCAACCTGCCGCACCTGCACGACATCACCACCATGATCGAACTGTTCGGTCGCATGGGGATCGAGCCGGTGATCGACGAAAAACTCGCCGTCGAAATCGACCCGCGCACCATCAAGACCCTGGTCGCACCGTACGAACTGGTTAAAACCATGCGTGCGTCGATCCTGGTGCTGGGCCCGATGGTTGCCCGTTTCGGCGAAGCCGAAGTCGCGCTGCCTGGCGGTTGCGCCATCGGTTCGCGTCCGGTTGACCTGCACATCCGGGGCCTGGAAGCCATGGGCGCGGTCATCGACGTCGAAGGCGGCTACATCAAGGCCAAGGCGCCTGAGGGCGGCTTGCGCGGTGCGCACTTCTTCTTCGATACCGTCAGTGTGACCGGTACCGAAAACATCATGATGGCCGCTGCACTGGCCAAGGGTCGTAGCGTCCTGGCCAACGCCGCGCGCGAACCTGAAGTGGTCGACCTGGCGAACTTCCTGAACGCCATGGGCGCCAAGGTTTCCGGCGCCGGCACCGACACCATCACCATCGATGGCGTCGAGCGTCTGCATACCACGACTTACAAAGTGATGCCCGACCGTATCGAAACCGGCACCTATCTGGTGGCGGCGGCTGTGACCGGCGGTCGCGTTAAGGTCAAGGACACGGATCCGACCATCCTCGAAGCCGTTCTGGAAAAACTCCGTGAGTCCGGTGCCGAAATCACCTGCGGCGAAGACTGGATCGAGCTGAACATGCACGGCAAACGTCCGAAAGCCGTCAACGTGCGGACCGCTCCGTACCCGGCGTTCCCGACCGACATGCAAGCGCAGTTCATCTCCCTCAACGCCATTGCCGAAGGCACGGGTGCTGT
Source organism: Pseudomonas sp. Pseusp49 (assembly GCF_059491875.1). NCBI lineage: Bacteria > Pseudomonadati > Pseudomonadota > Gammaproteobacteria > Pseudomonadales > Pseudomonadaceae > Pseudomonas > Pseudomonas sp. Pseusp49. The sequence continues at coordinate 849,348 of NZ_CP168514.1, forward strand.
GATCGAGACGATCTTCGAAAACCGCTTCATGCACGTCTACGAACTGCACCGCATGGGCGCCAAGATCCAGGTCGAGGGCAACACTGCCATCGTCACCGGCACCGAGAAGCTCAAGGGCGCACCAGTGATGGCCACCGATCTGCGTGCTTCGGCCAGCCTGGTGATCTCGGCCCTGGTTGCCGAGGGCGATACCCTGATCGACCGCATCTACCACATAGACCGTGGCTACGAGTGCATCGAGGAAAAACTGCAGATGCTGGGCGCCAAGATCCGTCGCGTTCCGGGCTAGTACTGCTGCATGGGCACAGGGAGGTGCCCGTTGGATTGTTGTAGGTCGAGCCGGTTTCCGGCTCGACGCGTGTCCGGCGCCGATTGCGACCGGGCATAAGATTCCTGATTAAGGGCTGACGTTTCCCATGCTGACTATCGCACTGTCCAAGGGCCGCATCCTTGACGACACCTTGCCGCTTCTGGCTGAAGCGGGCATCGTGCCGACCGAGAATCCGGACAAGAGCCGCAAGCTGATCATCCCCACGACCCAGGACGATGTCCGTCTGCTGATCGTGCGTGCCACCGATGTGCCGACCTATGTCGAACATGGTGCTGCCGACCTCGGCGTCGCCGGTAAAGATGTGCTGATGGAATACGGCGGCCAGGGCCTGTACGAGCCGCTGGACCTGCAAATTGCCCAGTGCAAGCTGATGACCGCCGGTAAAGTCGGTGCAGTCGAGCCCAAGGGCCGTCTGCGCATCGCCACCAAGTTCGTCAATGTTGCCAAGCGCTACTACGCCGAACAGGGTCGTCAGGTCGACATCATCAAGCTTTACGGTTCGATGGAACTGGCGCCGCTGATCGGTCTGGCGGACAAGATCATCGACGTGGTCGACACCGGTAACACGCTACGGGCCAACGGCCTGGAGCCACAGGATTTCATCGCGGCCATCAGCTCCCGCCTGATCGTCAACAAGGCTTCGATGAAAATGCAGCACGCCCGTATCCAGGCGTTGATCGACACCCTGCGCAAGGCAGTGGAGTCTCGACACCGCGGCTGATTCACCTGCGCGACCGCAAGGCGCGCCGTCTATCCGCCTCATAGCCAGAATTCTCAGGTGCCCAAGCGGATCGAATGTTAGCTTCGGGCGCCTGAGTTTTTTGCCATTCCTATGAGGCTCTCGCTATGACCGCACTGACTGCAATTCGCCGACTCAACGCTGCTGACCCGGATTTCGCGCATCATCTGGATCATCTGCTGAGCTGGGAAAGTGTGTCTGACGACTCGGTCAATCAGCGGGTGCTGGACATCATCAAGGCCGTGCGCGAGCGCGGTGACGCGGCGCTGGTGGACTTCACCCGTCAGTTCGACGGCCTGGACGTGAAGTCCATGGCCGACCTGATCCTGCCGCGAGAGCGTCTGGAGTTGGCACTGACCCGTATTTCCGTGGCCCAGCGCGAAGCACTGGAAGTCGCCGCAGCCCGCGTGCGCAGCTACCACGAGAAGCAGAAGCAGGACTCCTGGAGTTACACCGAGGCGGACGGCACCGTACTGGGCCAGAAAGTCACGCCGTTGGATCGTGCCGGTCTGTATGTGCCGGGCGGCAAGGCGTCGTACCCGTCGTCGGTGCTGATGAACGCGATTCCGGCCAAGGTGGCCGGCGTGACCGAAGTGGTCATGGTCGTACCGACCCCGCGTGGTGAAATCAACGAGCTGGTATTGGCTGCGGCCTGCATCGCCGGTGTCGACCGCGTGTTCACCATCGGCGGCGCCCAGGCCGTTGCTGCGCTGGCTTACGGTACCGAAAGCGTGCCGAAGGTCGACAAGGTCGTCGGCCCGGGCAACATCTATGTGGCTACCGCCAAACGCCACGTATTTGGCCAGGTCGGCATCGACATGATCGCCGGCCCTTCGGAAATCCTCGTGGTGTGCGACGGCCAGACCGATCCGGACTGGATCGCCATGGACCTGTTCTCCCAGGCCGAGCACGACGAAGACGCCCAGGCCATTCTGGTCAGCCCCGATGCCGGGTTCCTCGACAAGGTCGCCGCCAGCATCGCCAAATTGATGCCGACCATGGAGCGTGCCGCAATCATCGAAACCTCGATCAATGGCCGTGGTGCACTGATCAAGGTTCGCGACATGGAACAGGCCATCGAAGTGGCCAACCGCATCGCGCCGGAGCACCTCGAGTTGTCCGTTGCCGATCCGCAAGCCTGGCTGCCGCAGATCCGCCACGCCGGCGCGATCTTCATGGGGCGTCACACTTCCGAAGCCCTGGGCGACTACTGCGCAGGCCCGAACCACGTGTTGCCGACCTCCGGCACCGCGCGCTTCTCTTCGCCGCTGGGTGTGTATGACTTCCAGAAACGCTCGTCGATCATCTTCTGCTCCGAGCAGGGCGCATCGGAACTGGGCAAGACCGCATCCGTGCTGGCCCGTGGCGAGTCGCTGACCGCGCACGCGCGTAGCGCCGAATACCGCATCGTTGACGACAAGCAGGTGAAATGAAGATGAGTAAATTCTGGAGCCCGTTCGTCAAGAACCTGGTGCCTTACGTGCCGGGCGAGCAGCCGAAACTGGCAAAGCTGGTGAAGCTCAACACCAATGAAAACCCGTATGGTCCATCGCCCAAGGCCTTGGCCGCGATGCAGACCGAACTGAACGACAACCTGCGCCTGTACCCGGACCCGAACAGCGACCTGCTGAAGAACGCCGTCGCCAGGTACTACGGCGTGCAAGGCAATCAGGTATTCCTCGGCAACGGTTCCGACGAAGTCCTGGCGCACATCTTCCACGGGTTGCTGCAGCACGATCAGCCGCTGCTGTTCCCGGACATCAGCTACAGCTTCTATCCGGTCTACTGCGGACTGTATGGCATCAATTTCGACGCGGTGCCGCTGGACGAGCAATTCCGGATCAACCCGGCGGACTACGCCAGGCCGAACGGCGGGATCATCTTCCCCAACCCGAACGCACCGACCGGCTGCCTGCTGGCGCTGGAAGCGGTGGAGCAGATTCTCAAGGCCAGCCCGGATTCGGTGGTCGTGGTGGACGAGGCCTACATCGATTTCGGCGGCGAGACGGCAATCACTCTGGTCGATCGTTATCCCAACCTGCTGGTGACCCAGACCCTGTCCAAGTCCCGCTCCCTGGCCGGTCTGCGGGTTGGCCTGGCGGTGGGGCATCCGGACCTGATCGAGGCGCTGGAGCGGATCAAGAACAGCTTCAACTCCTATCCGCTGGATCGCATGGCGAATGTCGGCGCAGCCGCCGCATTCGAAGATCGCGAGTACTTCGACAAGACCTGCCGGTTGGTGATCGAGAATCGCGAGAAGGTCGTCGGGCAATTGCAGGCCAAGGGATTTGAAGTGCTGCCATCAGCGGCGAACTTCATTTTCGCCCGTCACCCACAACACGATGCGGCGGGGCTGGCGGCGAAGTTGCGTGAGCAGGGCGTAATCGTCCGGCACTTCAAGCAGGAGCGGATTGCCCAGTTCCTGCGGATCTCCATCGGCACGCCAGAGCAGAACCAGGCGCTGATCGACGGTCTGGGCGACCTCTGAAACGCCGCCAACCCTGTGGGAGCGGGCTTGCTCGCGAAAGCGGTGTGTCAGTTAACTTCTGCGTCGACTGACACACCGCTTTCGCGAGCAAGCCCGCTCCCACATTGGTTTTGGATGCCGCTTACTCTTCTTCTTTCTCTTTGACCGGTGCCGGCGGCGGACGCAAACCGATTTCCGCGGTCAGCTTGAGTTCCTTGCCGTTGCGCATCACCTGGATCGTGACCTTGTCGGTCGGCTTGATCCGCGCCACTTGATTCATCGAGCGACGGCCATCACCGGCCGGTTCGCCATCGATGGCAAGAATCACGTCACCCAGTTGCAGGCCGGCCTTCTGTGCCGGACCATCGCGGAAAATCCCCGCCACGACAATCCCCGGACGCCCGGACAAACCGAAGGATTCGGCCAGTTCCTGGGTCAATGGCTGCACTTCGATACCCAGCCAGCCACGAATCACCTGGCCGTGCTCGATGATCGACTTCATGACTTCCATCGCCAGCTTTACCGGGATCGCGAAGCCAATGCCCTGGGAGCCGCCGGACTTGGAGAAGATCGCCGTGTTGATGCCGGTCAGGTTGCCAATGGCGTCCACTAGTGCACCGCCCGAGTTGCCGGGGTTGATCGCGGCATCGGTCTGGATGAAGTCTTCGTAGTTGTTCAGGCCCAGTTGATTGCGCCCGGTGGCACTGATGATGCCCATGGTCACGGTCTGGCCGACGCCGAACGGGTTGCCGATGGCCAGCGCCACGTCGCCGATGCGGATGTTGTCGGAGCGCCCGACGGTGATCGACGGCAGGTTTTTCAGGTCGATCTTCAGCACCGCGAGGTCAGTCTCCGGGTCGCTGCCGATCACCCGGGCCAGGGTTTCCCGGCCGTCCTTGAGCGCCACGACGATCTGGTCGGCGCCGCTGGTCACGTGGTTGTTGGTCAGGATGTAGCCTTCCGGGCTCATGATCACGCCGGAACCGAGGCTCGATTCCATGCGTTTCTGCTTGGGCGAGTTATCGCCGAAGAAACGGCGGAACTGCGGATCTTCGAACAACGGATGGTTGGGTTTGTTGATGACTTTGGTGGTGTACAGGTTCACCACCGACGGCGCTGCGGTGGTGACCGCGTCGGCATAAGACACCGGGCCCTGTTGCATGCTGGTGGTTTGCGGCGCTTGCTGCAGATTGACGTCGAGGCTCGGGAGCCCGACCCACTGCGGGTAACGCTGGATTATCAAAAGAGCGACAAGCACGCCGGCCAACAGCGGCCAGCCGGAAAAACGCAGCGCCTTGAGCATTAAGCAGTTCCTGAGAGAGTTGCAGGCGGTAAGAGACCGCTCATAATGACGCGCATTATACGAGGCCGCACGCGCCTCTGAACGGGATATTTAGGAGTCTTTCATGGCCGTCGCCCTGAGCACCCTGGTCGAAGAAGCCGACCGTTACCTCAACAGCGCCAAAATCGCCGATTACTGCCCCAATGGCTTGCAAGTCGAAGGCCGTCCGCAAGTGATGCGCATTGTCAGTGGCGTCACTGCCAGCCAGGCGTTGCTGGATGCCGCGGTAGAGGCCAATGCCGATCTGGTGCTGGTGCACCACGGCTACTTCTGGAAGGGCGAAAACCCGTGCATCACCGGCATGAAGCAGCGCCGTTTGAAGACCCTGCTCAAGCACGATATCAGCCTGTTGGCCTATCACCTGCCGCTGGATCTGCACCCGGACGTCGGCAATAACGTGCAGCTTGCGCGGCAGCTCGACATCACCGTCGAAGGTCCGCTGGACCCGGATAACCTGAAGATCGTCGGCCTGGTCGGCTCGCTGAACGAGCCGATGACGCCCCGGGATTTCGCCCGCCGCGTACAGGAAGTCATGGGTCGTGAGCCGCTGTTGATCGAAGGCAGCGCCATGATCCGCCGCGTCGGCTGGTGCACCGGTGGCGGCCAGGGATACATCGATCAGGCCATTTCGGCCGGCGTCGACCTGTACCTCAGCGGCGAAGCTTCCGAGCAGACCTTCCACAGTGCACGGGAAAACGACATCAGCTTCATCGCCGCCGGTCATCATGCCACCGAGCGCTACGGCGTTCAGGCGCTGGGGGATTATCTGGCGCGGCGCTTTGCGCTGGAGCACATCTTCATCGATTGCCCGAACCCGATTTGACCTGGTCAACCTGTGTAGGAGCTGCCGCAGGCTGCGATCTTTTGATCTTGCTTGTAAAAATCAAAGTCAAAATCAAAAGATCGCAGCCTTCGGCAGCTCCTACAGAGATGTGTTCGCGGTTCAATAGCCCAAACGGGCAGGCATATTCATATGCTCTTTCGATCTAGTTGGCGTCCTGATTAGAAGAGGTCGCTGTGCTAGGATCCCCGCTCGAACACGGCCCGCTGGCCGTTCATAAGAAAGCTTTCGTGAGTAGCCATGGTCGACAAACTGACGCATCTGAAACAGCTGGAGGCGGAAAGCATCCACATCATCCGCGAGGTGGCCGCCGAGTTCGACAACCCGGTGATGCTGTACTCCATCGGTAAAGACTCCGCCGTGATGCTGCATCTGGCACGCAAGGCGTTCTTCCCGGGCAAGCTGCCGTTTCCGGTGATGCACGTCGACACTCGCTGGAAATTCCAGGAGATGTACGCCTTCCGTGACAAGATGGTCGCCGAGCTGGGCCTCGACCTGATCACCCATATCAACCCGGACGGCGTGGCGCAGAACATCAACCCGTTCACCCACGGCAGCGCCAAGCACACCGACATCATGAAGACCGAGGGCCTGAAGCAGGCACTCGACAAGCATGGTTTCGACGCAGCGTTCGGCGGCGCCCGTCGCGATGAAGAGAAGTCCCGCGCCAAGGAGCGCGTGTACTCGTTCCGCGACAGCAAGCACCGCTGGGACCCGAAGAACCAGCGTCCCGAGCTGTGGAACGTCTACAACGGCAAGGTCAACAAGGGCGAGTCGATCCGCGTCTTCCCGCTGTCGAACTGGACCGAACTGGACATCTGGCAGTACATCTACCTTGAAGGCATCCCCATCGTCCCGCTGTACTTCGCCGCCGAGCGTGAAGTCATCGAGAAGAACGGTACGCTGATCATGATCGACGACGAGCGCATCCTCGAGCACCTGAGCGATGAAGACAAAGCGCGCATCGTCAAAAAGAAAGTGCGTTTCCGCACCCTTGGTTGCTACCCGTTGACGGGCGCGGTGGAGTCCGAGGCCGAAAGCCTCACGGACATCATTCAGGAAATGCTCCTGACGCGAACTTCCGAGCGCCAGGGCCGTGTCATCGACCACGATGGCGCAGGCTCGATGGAAGACAAAAAACGTCAAGGGTATTTTTAAGCTTCGAGTTACAAGCGGCAAGCTGCAAGTTAAAGGCGGTATGCGTAACGTTGCAGTTTGGTGCTTGCAGCCGGTTGTTGCGAGCCGTCATCGGATGACTCGTAATGGATTTCGAGAAGCTGATTGTTTGGCAGCGTAGCAAGTATTTAGCGGTGGGAATCTATAGAGAATTTGCGCGATGTGGGGATTTTGGTTTCAAAGATCAAATTACCCGCTCCGCACTTTCGGTGCCTTCCAATATTGCTGAAGGCATGGAGCGGCGAAGCAACAGAGAAAAAGTTCGATTTCTCTGGATTGCAAAGGCCTCCAACGCGGAGTTACGCACGCAGATCATCATCGGTCGAGACATTGCTTACATCGCAGACCCGCTGGCTGAAAATTGGATTATGGAAACTCGCGAGCTTTCAAAAATGCTGTGCGGGTTGATCGACAAAATTTCTGACTAGCTGTACGCCGACAAGCTTGCCGCTTGAAGCTTACAGCTTGGAGCTTGAATGCAATGAGCCACCAATCTGATTTGATCAGCGAGGACATCCTCGCCTACCTGGGCCAGCACGAACGTAAAGAGCTGCTGCGCTTTCTGACCTGCGGTAACGTCGACGACGGCAAGAGCACCCTGATCGGGCGCCTGCTGCACGACTCCAAGATGATCTACGAAGATCACCTGGAAGCGATCACCCGCGATTCGAAAAAAGTCGGCACCACCGGCGAAGACATCGACCTGGCGTTGCTGGTCGACGGCCTGCAGGCCGAGCGTGAACAAGGCATCACCATCGATGTCGCGTACCGCTATTTCTCCACCGCCAAGCGCAAATTCATCATCGCCGACACCCCCGGCCATGAGCAGTACACCCGCAACATGGCCACCGGTGCGTCCACCTGTGACCTGGCGATCATCCTGGTCGACGCCCGCTATGGCGTGCAGACCCAGACCCGTCGCCACAGCTTCATCGCCTCATTGCTGGGCATCAAGCACATAGTCGTGGCCATCAACAAGATGGACCTCAAGGACTTCGACCAAGGCGTGTTCGAGTCGATCAAGGCCGACTACCTGCAGTTCGCCGAAGGCCTGAAGATGAAGCCCACCAGCATGCACTTCGTGCCGATGTCGGCATTGAAGGGCGACAACGTGGTGAACAAGTCCGAGCGCTCGCCGTGGTACACCGGCCAGTCGCTGATGGAAATCCTCGAGACCGTGGAAGTAGCGGGCGATCGCAACTTCACCGACCTGCGTTTCCCGGTGCAGTACGTCAACCGTCCGAACCTGAACTTCCGTGGCTTCGCCGGTACGCTGGCCAGCGGCATCGTCAAGAAAGGCGACGAAGTCGTGGTGCTGCCGTCGGGCAAGAGCAGCCGTGTGAAGTCCATCGTCACCTTCGAAGGTGAGCTGGAACACGCAGGTCCAGGTCAGGCAGTCACGCTGACCATGGAAGACGAAATCGACATCTCCCGTGGTGACCTGTTGGTTCACGCCGACAACGTGCCGCCGGTGACCGACAGCTTCGAAGCCATGCTGGTGTGGATGGCTGAAGAGCCGATGCTGCCGGGCAAGAAATACGACATCAAGCGCGCCACCAGTTACGTGCCGGGCTCCATCGCCAGCATCGTCAACAAGGTCGACGTGAACACCCTGGAAGAAGGTCCGGCCAGCGCGTTGCAGTTGAACGAAATCGGCAAGGTCAAGATCGCGCTCGACGCGCCGATTGCCCTCGACGGTTACGACAGCAACCGCACCACCGGTGCCTTCATCATCATCGACCGCCTGACCAATGGCACCGTCGGCGCCGGCATGATCGTTGCCCAGCCTTTGGCCCATGGCACCAGTACCCACCACGGCAAACTGGCCCACGTCGCCACCGAAGAGCGCGCACAGCGCTTCGGTCAGCAACCGGCCACCGTGTTGTTCAGCGGCTTGTCGGGCGCGGGCAAGAGCACTCTGGCGTATGCCGTTGAACGCAAGCTGTTCGACCTTGGCCGTGCGGTGTTCGTACTCGATGGCCAGAACCTGCGTCACGACCTGAACAAAGGTCTGCCACAGGATCGCGCCGGGCGTACCGAGAACTGGCGTCGTGCCGCACACGTTGCGCGTCAGTTCAACGAAGCCGGTCTGCTGACCCTGGCAGCGTTCGTTGCACCGAGCGCCGAAGGTCGTGAACAGGCCCGGGAACTGATCGGCAAGGATCGTCTGCTGACGGTCTACGTCCAGGCTTCGCCGACTGTCTGTGCCGAGCGTGATCCGCAAGGCCTGTACGCGGCGGCCGGGGATAACATTCCGGGTGAGTCCTTCCCGTACGACGTGCCGCTGGATGCCGATCTGGTGATCGACACCCAGTCCGTGTCGCTGGAAGAGGGCGTCAAGCAAGTGCTGGGTCTGCTGCGCGAGCGCGGTGCGATTTAAGCGCTAGCCAGAAATGAAAAACCCGCCGATGAGTGATCATCGGCGGGTTTTTTTGTGGTCTGGAGATTGTCAAAGGATCGCAGCCTTCGGCAGCTCCTACAGGGTAAACGCGCACCTTTGTGCAGGAGCTGCCGAAGGCTGCGATCTTTTGATCTTAAGCTCCCGGGAATTCCCGATGCATCTGCGCAAGCAGCGCATCCTTGTCCTGCCACATCTGATTGATCCAGCCCTGGAACTGCAATCGATACTCACCATCCTGGTCGTAGTTCTTGCCGATGAACTGCGGCGGAATGTTCAGCTCTTCAAAATGCACCACCACATCCGCAATGTTCCCGCACAACAAGTCCCAGAAACCAGGACGCCCGGCGGGGTAGTGGATGGTCACGTTGACGATGGACTCCAGTTGCTCACCCATCGCATCCAGCACAAAGGCAATGCCTCCGGCCTTGGGCTTGAGCAGGTACTTGAAAGGCGATTTTTGCTGGGCATGCTTGCCCTCGGTGAAGCGCGTGCCTTCGACGAAGTTGAAGATGCCCACCGGGTTGTCGCGAAATTTCGCGCAGGTCTTGCGGGTGGTTTCCAGGTCCTTGCCTTTTTTCTCCGGGTGCTTCTCCAGATAGGCCTTGGAGTAGCGCTTCATGAACGGAAAGCCCAGCGCCCACCAGGCCAGACCAATCACCGGGACCCAGATCAGCTCCTGCTTGAGAAAGAACTTCAACGGTTGGATGCGTCGGTTGAGCACGTATTGCAGCACCAGGATGTCGACCCAGCTCTGGTGGTTGCTGGTGATCAGGTACGAGTGCCGGTAGTCGAGGCCTTGCAGGCCGCTGACGTGCCAGCGCGTGCGGCGCACCAGGTTCATCCAGCCTTTGTTGAGGCTGATCCAGGCTTCATGGGTATGGCTCATCAGCCAGCCCGCAATGCGTTGGGTGAGGGCGAACGGCAATGCCTTGACGAGCGCCACGCAGAACAGGAACGAGCAGAGCAAAATCGTGTTCAATGCCAGCAGCAGCGAGGCGATCACGCCGCGCAACGGGGCGGGTAGGAAGTCCAGCATTTACACATCCATAGGTCGGTTGGCGGCTTGAATCGCGGTCAGGGCGATGGTGTAGACGATGTCGTCGACCTGCGCGCCGCGCGGCAAATCGTTCACCGGTTTGCGCAGGCCTTGCAGCATCGGCCCGAGGCTGACGCAGTCGGCGCTGCGCTGCACGGCTTTGTGGGTGGTGTTGCCGGTGTTGAGATCGGGGAACACGTACACCGTGGCACGACCGGCCACCTGGCTGTTCGGCGCCAGCTGCCGGGCCACGCTTTCGTTGGCCGCGGCGTCGTACTGCAAGGGGCCGTCGATCAGCAGCGAGTGCTGTTGTTCGTGGGCGAGCAGGGTGGCCTCGCGGACCTTCTCGACTTCCTCGCCGCTGGCCGATTCGCCGCTGGAGTAACTGATCATCGCCACCCGTGGCGTGATGCCGAATGCGGCGGCCGAGTCGGCGCTTTGCAGGGCGATCTCGGCCAGTTCGCTGGCGCTCGGGTGCGGGTTCATCACGCAGTCGCCGTAGACCAGCACTTCTTCGGGAAACAGCATGAAGAACACCGAAGACACCAGGGTGCAGCCCGGCGCGGTTTTAATCAGCTGCAGGGCCGGGCGGATGGTGTTGGCAGTGGTGTTGATCACGCCCGATACGAGGCCGTCGACTTCATCCAGGGCCAGCATCATGGTGCCGATCACCACGGTGTCTTCCAGTTGTTGCTCGGCCATCGGCGCGTTGAGGCTTTTGCTTTTGCGCAGCGCGACCATTGGCTCGACATAGCGTTCGCGGATCAAGTCCGGATCGATGATTTCCAGGCCGGGTGGCAACTCGATGCCCTGGGCGCGGGCGACGGCCTGCACGTCTTCGGGCTTGGCCAGCAACACGCAGCGAGCAATGCCTCGGGCCTGGCAGATCGCCGCGGCCTGCACGGTCAGCGGCTCGCTGCCTTCGGGCAGCACGATGCGCTTGTTGGCCGCCTGGGCGCGCTGGATCAATTGATAGCGGAACACCGCTGGCGACAGGCGCATCTCGCGCGGTGTCCCGCAGCGCTGGTGCAACCAGTTGGCATCGAGATGGCCAGCGATGAAATCGGTGATGATTTCGGCGCGCTCGCGGTCGTCGATGGGGATTTCCTTGTTCAGGCCATTGAGCAGGTTGGCGGTGTCATAGGAGCCGGTACTCACCGACAGCACCGGCAGCCCGGCCTGCAGGGCGCCGCGGCACAGGTCCATGATGCGTGGGTCGGGCAGGGTGTCGCTGGTCAGCAGCAGGCCGGCCAGCGGCACGCCGTTCAAGGCCGCGAGGCTGACGGCAAGGATGATGTCGTCGCGGTCGCCGGGGGTCACCACCAGCACGCCGGGCTTGAGCAACTCCACGGTGTTGCGCATGGTGCGGGCGCAAATGATGATCTTGGTCATGCGCCGGGTTTCATAATCACCGGCGTTGAGCACTTGCGCGCCCATCAGGTCGGCGACGTCGCGGGTGCGCGGCGCGTTCAGTTCCGGCTGGAACGGAATGCAGCCGAGCAAGCGGAAATCACCACTGCGCAGCAACGGCGAATGCTCCTTCAGGCGCGTGGCGAAGGCCTCCATGCTTTCCTCGGTCTTGACCTTGTTGAGGATCACGCCGAGGACTTTCGGATCTTTCGGGCCGCCGAACAATTGCGCCTGCAACTCGACGCGACCGGAGAGTTCGGTCAGCACTTCGTTTTCCGGTGCGGAGACCAGGATCACCTCGGCGTCGAGGCTCTTGGCCAGGTGCAGGTTGACCCGCGCGGCGTAACTGGCGCTGCGGGTCGGCACCATGCCCTCGACGATCAACACGTCCTTGCCGATGGCGGCCTGTTGATACAGGGTGATGATTTCCTCGAGCAACTCATCGAGCTGGCCGTCGCCGAGCATGCGCTCGACATGGGCCAGGCCCAGTGGCTGAGGCGGTTTCAAGCCGTGGGTACGCGCCACCAGTTCGGTGGAACGTTCCGGGCCAGTGTCGCCCGGATGCGGCTGGGCAATCGGTTTGAAAAAGCCGACCTTGAGCCCGGCGCGCTCAAGGGTGCGCACCAGCCCGAGGCTGATGGAGGTCAGACCCACACCAAAATCGGTGGGCGCGATAAAAAAAGTTTGCATGCGGATTCTCTGGAAGGTGCATGGCAATGGTCACGACCTATGGCTGGTCGATTACCGAAATTCAGTCGCCAAGGTTATCGCTAACCGTGCCTTGTGCGCACCAACCGCAATCAAAGGGCTGGCCTATTTTTTCCTGGCGCAACACAGGGTCCATGACCCAGGCACGGGATTGCCATGGCGGCTGGTGCCGCAGGTGTTGGGTGTGGCCGCAGGAAAGCTCGGCCACCCAGTGGCCGTCCTCGTCCTGATGGAAGCCTGTGACCGTCGAATCCCGTTTGTCCGGGTTGTGTTCGCTTTCGGTCGATTGCTTCGCTAAACTTGGCCTTTCAATCTTCTTATGCAAAAGGTCTCGCCCCATGCTGATCGCCGCCAATAAGGCTGTCTCCATCGACTATACCCTGACCAACGACGCTGGTGAGGTCATCGACAGCTCCGCCGGCGGCGCGCCGCTGGTCTACCTGCAAGGCGCAGGCAACATCATCCCGGGCCTGGAAAAGGCTCTGGAAGGCAAGGCTGTCGGCGACGAGCTGACCGTAGCCGTTGAACCTGAAGACGCTTACGGCGAATACGCGGCCGAACTGGTCAGCACCCTGAGTCGCAGCATGTTCGAAGGCGTCGACGAGCTGGAAGTGGGCATGCAGTTCCACGCTTCCGCTCCGGACGGCCAGATGCAGATCGTGACCATCCGTGATCTGGACGGCGACGACGTGACCGTTGACGGCAACCACCCGTTGGCCGGTCAGCGCCTGAATTTCCAGGTCAAGATCGTTGCCATCCGTGACGCCAGCCAGGAAGAAATCGCTCATGGCCACGTCCATGGCGAAGGTGGCCATCACCACTGATTTCTGCGCTAAGCTCAGATAACTGGAGAGGCGCCCCGAGGGCGCCTTTTTAGTCTGCGGCTGTCCCTGACGACACCGCCAAGTGGCTGTTTCGAGAAGAACACGGGAATCTGGAGTACGCCATGAGTGCTTTTCACGACCTTAAATTGACAGCCCTGGATGGACAGGAGCTACCTCTGGCGCCTTTCAAAGGCCAAGTCGTATTGGTGGTCAACGTCGCCTCCAAATGCGGCCTGACCCCGCAATACGCGGCGCTGGAAAACCTCTACCAACAATACAAGGGCAAAGGCTTCAGCGTGTTGGGCCTGCCGTGCAACCAGTTTGCCGGGCAGGAACCGGGGACCGAGCAGGAGATCAAGGATTTCTGCAGCCTCAACTATGGTGTGACCTTCCCGTTGTCCAGCAAGCTGGAAGTCAACGGGCATGACCGTCATCAGTTGTACCGCTTGCTGGCGGGCGAGGGCGCGGAATTCCCCGGCGATATCACCTGGAACTTCGAGAAGTTCCTGCTGGGCAAGGATGGCCGCGTACTGGCGCGGTTCTCGCCACGTACGGCACCGGATGATCCGACCATTGTTCATGCGATTGAAAAAGCGCTGAGTTAAGCCATAGATCAAGATCAAAAGATCGCAGCCTTCGGCAGCTCCTACGATCCGGTGTAGGAGCTGCCGAAGGCTGCGATCTTTTGCTTTCTGTCTTTTGACTGTTAATCACCGAAATCAATAATGCTGTTCAATGTGTTGGGCTCTCCATATTATCACCGTCATAAAGTCATTCTTCCGTGGAGCGTCCCATGCCCGTAAAAGCCCTGTTCAAACCGTTCCACCTCGGCACCCTCGAATTGCCGACCCGTGTCGTCATGGCGCCGATGACCCGCTCCTTTTCTCCGGGCGGCGTGCCGAATTCCAAAGTGATCGAATACTACCGTCGTCGCGCCGCAGCAGGCGTTGGCCTGATCATCACCGAAGGCACCACGGTCGGTCACAAGGCTTCCAACGGCTACCCGAACGTTCCGCACTTCTATGGTGAAGCGGCGCTGGCCGGCTGGAAGAAAGTCGTCGACGCCGTTCACGCCGAAGGCGGCAAGATCGTTCCGCAGTTGTGGCACGTGGGCAGCGTACGTCGTATCGGCACCGAGCCTGACGCCAGCGTGCCAGGCTATGGCCCGTCGGAAAAAATCAAGGACGGCCAGGTCGTTGTGCACGGCATGACCCAACAGGATATCCAGGACGTGATCGCCGCGTTCGCCCAGGCTGCCAAGGATGCCCAGAGCATCGGCATGGACGGCGTGGAAATCCACGGCGCCCACGGTTACCTGGTCGACCAGTTCTTCTGGGAAGGCAGCAACCAGCGTACCGACGAATACGGCGGCAGCCTGGCCAACCGTTCGCGCTTCGCCATTGAATTGATTCAGGCCGTGCGTGCCGCGGTCGGTGAAGGTTTCCCGATCATCTTCCGCTTCTCCCAGTGGAAGCAGCAGGACTACACCGCGCGTCTGGTGCAAACCCCGGAGGCGCTGGGCGAGTTCCTCAAGCCGTTGGCCGATGCCGGCGTGGATATTTTCCACTGCTCGACCCGCCGCTTCTGGGAGCCGGAGTTCGACGGTTCCGAGCTGAACCTGGCTGGCTGGACCCGCCAACTCACCGGCAAGCCGACCATCACCGTGGGCAGCGTCGGCCTGGATGGCGAGTTCCTGCAGTTCATGGTCAACACCGACAAGGTGGCACAACCGGCCAGCCTGGAAAAACTGCTGGAGCGCCTGAACAACGACGAGTTCGACCTGGTGGCGGTCGGTCGTGCGTTGCTGGTGGACCCGGACTGGGCGCAGAAAGTGCGCGACGGTCGTGAGGAAGACATCCTGCCGTTCAGTCGTGAGGCGTTGATGACGCTGGTTTAAGCGGCGTCTGGCCTTACGCTTTCGCGAGCAAGCCCGCTCCCACAAGGGATTTGTGTACGACACAGAACCAATGTGGGAGCGGGCTTGCTCGCGAAGACTGACTAAAGAGCACTACAAAATCAGGGAACAATCGGTGCATTCGGCACCACCATCTCCCCGGCACAAGCCCCCCGCAACTGTCCCTCGAACTGCTCGATGATCGTCGCCCAACCCTGGCGACTGGCATGCTGGCGTGCATTGAGCCGCACATTGCGCAAGGCCTCCCTGTCCTCCAGCAGCCATGCCGCTGCATCGCAGAACGCTTCTTCATCCCCCGGCATCGCCAACACACCGTTGTAGCCATGACGAATATGCTGGGCGGCCGCTGCCTGGTCGTAGGCCACCACGCCGAGCCCTGAGGCCAGCGCTTCAAGCACCACATTGCCGAAGGTTTCAGTCAGGCTCGGAAACAGAAATACGTCGCCCGACGCGTAGTGACAAGCCAGGGCCTCACCCCGCTGGGTGCCGCAGAAAATCGCCTCGGGCATTTCGTTTTGCAGTTCCTGGCGCTGCGGACCGTCGCCGACCACGATCAGTTTCAGGGTGCGCTGGGGATAACTGGCCTTGAGGGTATTGAAGGTGCGTTTGAGCAAGCCAAGATTCTTTTCCGGGGCCAGGCGTCCGACGTGAATGACGGCGATGTCTTCCTCGGTCAGTCCCCATTGCTCACGCAGGGCACTGAGTCGTTTGGCCGGGTGAAACAACTCACTGTCGACCCCTCGGGAGAGCAACGCCAGCCGTTCGAAATGCCGTCGTTCCAGCTCCATGCGCTGACTGACGCTGGGCACCAGGGTCATGGTCGAGCGGTTGTGGAACCAGCGCAGGTAGTGAGTCAGCAGGCGCGTGAGCAAACCCAGGCCGTACTGGTTGGAGTACTGCTGGAAATTGGTGTGGAAACCGCTGACCACGGAAATCCCCAGACGCCGTGCCGCACGCAAGGCCGACAGGCCCAACGGGCCCTCGGTGGCGATGTAGAGCACGTCCGGGCGGTGACGCGTCCAGCGCCGCAGCAGCTTGTGCATCGACGACTGACCCCATTGCAGACCGGGATAGCCCGGTAGCGGCCAGCCGCGGCACAGCAGCAATTCATCGTCGCTGCCCAACTGCTGGTCGCAGCCCTGGCGTGGTCGCACCAGTTCCACCTGATGCCCGCGCGCGCGCAAACCGTCGCACAAGCGACCCAGGGTGTTGGCCACGCCGTTGATTTCCGGAGGGAAGGTTTCGGTGATCAGGGTGATATGCAGAGCTGTCGTCATGACCCCAGTGTCGGCTGGGGCGATGTCGTCAGTGTGACGTCGGGATGATGGATTTGTGACGATGCAAACTTGTGTTCATCAATCCTGGGCAGTTGAAACCGAGGCCGGTTACGCAGAATCCGATTCAGGAAACAGCGCACCGCGCGCCTGGGCTGTCAGTTTTGAGAGGTTGTTTGCACGCTGTCGCAGCGCTAAAAAGGTTCCGCTTACCGGCAATTTCGCCGCGAACTGGAGCACTAATATCATGACCGACCAGACAAAAAATCCATATCAATTACTACTTTCGTCAGAGGTGGCAGAAGGAACTGACGCAGTCGCGGTGGATCCGCCAACGACTCTTTACCCCCCACAAGACAGTCAACATGCCCCAGGATACGTGATGTTAGCGGGGGACTGTTTACAAGGCGCCAAGGTTCACATTTTGAATCCGGATAACACCATCTGGGCCGAGGCTATCGTTGAAGGCAAAAAGTGGCGATACCTCCATAAGTGGGTCGAAGGTCAGTGGTCCGTCAGGACTGGACAGATTGTGAATGGAGTGCCCTCCTATCCAAGCGTAGAGCGAAGGTTCACTGTGTCCGTAAAAAGCGATGCGCCATTGATTGCGGCACCCGTGGACGATAGCCGATACCGGCAAGGCCCTGTGCCAATTGTCGTGGGCTGTGACCCTGCAGCGAGCGCTGTTCAGATACAGAACTATGACGGTAGTTTCCTGGGCGAGGCCACAAAATTAATGCCTGGTCTTTGGCGTTTCACCCGTTCGTGGGACCGCGGTCTCAAGGGCGTCAAAGCGGTAGCGTTTGTGAACGGCATGTCTTCGCCTAGCGGGATGATTATGTTTCAAGTTGAATAATCGAGTCGGAGAGGGCAATTCGCGAAACTGTTTTCATCTCCCCGCTGCAGGCTGTCAAATTCGAAGGTGACGGAGTACGGCCCCTCCTGAGGAATCTGCGGCAAGGATCAAGCGTCCTTACCGCAGGTTTTTTACCAAACGTCTCTGGGAGAATCAGGTCCGCTGATGAAGGGTCTTCAACTGGTTCTGCCAGTTTGCTGCCTGCATGACGTCTGTCATCGGGCAGGAATCCCCCGCGCCTCGGCACCCCGCTCACGCACCCAGAACAGCGTAGCCCCGGCCACTGCCGCCGGCATCATCAGGATGTTGACCACCGGAATCAGCAACACCAGATAAACAATCCCGCCAAAACTCATGCTCTGCCAGCGCTTCTCGCGCAGCCAGCCAAGCATCTCGTTCCAGCCCAGCTTGTGGTTGTCCGCCGGGTAGTCGATGTACTGGATCGCCATCATCCACACCCCGAACAACAGCCACAGCGGTGCGGCGATGATGTTCACCACCGGGATGAACGAGAGGATGAACAGCCCGATCGCCCGCGGCAGGAAGTAGCCGAGCTTGCGCATTTCCCGGGCCAGGGTGCGCGGGATCATCGCAATCAGTTCGCCCCAGCTGAAGGCCGGAAAATCATCGGTGCCGCGGACAACCACTTCGACTTTTTCCGCGAGGAAGCCGTTGAATGGCGCGGCAATGACGTTGGCGAGCAGGGTAAAGGTGAAGAACACCATCAGCACGACGAGCACCACGAACAGTGGCCAGAGGATGTAGCTGAGAAAACTCAGCCAGTCGGGCAGGGACGGCATCAGTGTGTCGACCCACAGGCTGAATTGATGGCCGGCCAGGTAGATCAATCCGACGAACAGCACCAGGTTGATCGCCAGCGGCAGCAACACAAACAAACGCAGGCTGGGGCTCAGCACCAGCTTGAGGCCTTCGCGCAGGTATTGCGGGCCGGACAGAACAGGGGCGGGCATAAGGTGCTCCGGGCAGAGGGAAAACGCGCCGACCTTACCGGCTTTGCTTCACAGGCGAAAGCGCGGTGGCGGTATCGACATTCACTGTAACAAAGACGTCGATATCGTCGGGCAGATTGCATAGAGACCACCTATGAGCTGGATTGTTAAACCGTATTTCCTTAATCTTCGCCCCCTCGATACGCTGCACCCAATCTTTTTACAGGACGGTCGGGTTCAAGCCTTCCCCAAGTGCTTTCAACCGTTCTTTTTTATTCCAGCCGGCAATCCGGCGTTCCGCGCCAGGTGTTCCGGGCCGGTCAACAGGAGCAGGTCATGTCTGAAGTCCGTCATTCGCGAGTGATTATTCTCGGTTCCGGCCCTGCCGGTTACAGCGCTGCGGTCTATGCCGCCCGTGCCAACCTCAAGCCGCTGCTGATCACCGGCATGCAGGCCGGCGGTCAATTGACCACCACTACCGAAGTCGACAACTGGCCGGGCGACGTCCACGGCCTGACCGGCCCGGCGCTGATGGAGCGGATGCGCGAGCACGCCGAGCGCTTTGAAACCGAGATCGTTTTCGATCACATCAATGCCGTGGACTTCGCTGCCAAGCCATACACCCTGACTGGCGACAGCGCGACCTACACCTGCGACGCCCTGATCATCGCCACCGGCGCCAGCGCCCGTTACCTGGGCCTGCCATCGGAAGAAGCGTTCATGGGCAAAGGCGTCTCCGCCTGCGCAACCTGCGACGGTTTCTTCTATCGCAACAAGCCGGTGGCTGTGGTCGGCGGTGGCAACACCGCTGTCGAAGAAGCCCTGTACCTGGCCAACATCGCCAGCAAAGTCACCCTGATCCACCGTCGCGAAACCTTCCGCGCCGAGAAGATCCTGATCGACAAGCTGAACGCCCGTGTTGCCGAAGGCAAGATCGAGCTGAAGCTGAACGCGACCCTGGATGAAGTGCTGGGCGACAACATGGGCGTGACCGGTGCCCGCCTGAAGAACAACGACGGCAGCTTCGACGAAGTCAAAGTCGACGGCGTGTTCATCGCCATTGGCCACACCCCGAACACTTCGCTGTTCGAAGGTCAGCTGACGTTGAAAGACGGTTACCTGGTTGTGCAGGGCGGCCGTGACGGCAACGCCACCGCCACCAATCTCGAAGGCATCTTCGCCGCCGGTGACGTGGCTGATCACGTGTACCGTCAAGCCATCACCTCGGCTGGCGCCGGTTGCATGGCGGCACTGGATGCCGAGCGTTACCTCGACAATCTGCAGAACGCTTGATTCTGCTTTCGTCGAAATGAAAAAACCGGCTTCGGCCGGTTTTTTTATTGTGAAGACAAATGCACCCAACCCTGTAGGAGCTGCCGAAGGCTGCGATCTTTTGATCTTGTTTGTAAAAATCAAAATCAAAAGATCGCAGCCTTCGGCAGCTCCTACAGGGGCTTTATGCTTGAGTCAGTTTTGCCAGGCAGGCTTCAAGAATATCCAGCCCTTCTTCCAGCACCGCAGCCTCGATGGTCAATGGCGCCAGCAAGCGAATGATGTGCCGCGATTTGCCGCTGGGCATCAGCAGCAGGCCCGCATCCCGCGCCAGCGCCAGCAGTTGGGTCAATTGAGCCGGCGCAGGCGAGCCATCGGCGTTGATCAACTCGATGCCGCGCATCGCACCTACACCGGTCAGTCGGCCCAGATACAGCGTCAGGTTGTTCAAACGCCAGGTTTCATAGCGGCCGACAATCGCTTCTTCCTGTTGTGTGCCCCAGGCGTGCAGGTTGGCATCGGTCATTTCATCCAGCGTCGCCAGCGCGGCGGCGCAGGCGATAGGATTGCCCGAGTAAGTGCCACCGAGTCCGCCCTTGGGCAGGTTATCCAACAGCGATTTGCGCCCGACCACCGCCCCCAGCGGCACGCCGCCGGCGATGCTTTTGCCGAGCAGGACCAGATCCGGCTCGATGCCCAGCCGTGAGAACGCGAAGCGCTGGCCGGTGCGGCCGAAGCCGGACTGGATTTCATCGGCGATCAGCACAATGCCCTTGTCGTCGCAGAACTTGCGCAGCGCTTGGGCGAACTCGACGTCCATGGCCAGGAAGCCCGCTTCGCCCTGCACCGGTTCAACGATAAAGCAGGCGACGTCTTCGACATCGATCTCGACGCTGAACAGGCGCTCCATGGCTTTGAGGGCTTCGGCGCAGGTGACGCCGTTGTCCTGGCTGGGGAAGGGCAGGTGATATACCGGGCCCGGCAGCACGCCGATTTTCTGTTTGTAGGGCGCCACCTTGCCATTGAGGTTGAGCGTTGCCAGTGTGCGGCCGTGGAATGCGCCGTCGAAGGCGATGACCGCGCTGCGACCGGTGGCGCCACGGACGATCTTCAGGGCGTTTTCCGCCGCTTCCGCGCCGCTGTTGGTGAGCATGCCGCTGACCGGGTAACCCACCGGCATGAACGCACTGAGGCGGTCCATCAGTTCGAGGTAAGGCACATGGGGCGCCGCGTTGAACGCATAGTGGGTCAGCCGCGTGGCTTGTTCGCGAATGGCCTCGACGATGCGCGGATGGCAATGGCCGAGGTTCAACACGCCGATGCCGCCGACAAAGTCGATGTAGCGTTTGCCATCGGTGTCCCAGACCTCGGCATTCTTGCCGTGGCTGAGGGTGACAGGGTGAACGATGTTGATCGACTGGCTGATGGTTTCGCTGCGCATGAATGACCGGCTCGGAAGAAGGAGGGCTTCTATTTATCTAAGCCGGGAGCGGTGCTGCGGGGCAAACGAAATAAAGTTGCCGGGTCAATCTTAAAAGTCGGGTTGTGCTTGTGATCAATTCCGCGCCATGAACGCAAAACCTGTAGGAGCGAGCTTGCTCGCGATGGTGGTGAACGATGACGCTGGGAGCCTGACACCCCGTGGCGTTCTTCAGTCCATCGCGAGCGGGCTCGCTCCTACAAATCAAATCAGCGGCGAGTCAGCGGCTGTTGGGTGAACTTCACACCCGCCAGGCCGTGGGCAATCAGCGCGCGGATGTTGCCGTGGTCGCTGCCTTCTGGCGTTGCCAGCACCGAGCGGTAATGCTCGCCGAACGCCAACAGGGCTTCTTCATCGCTCAAGCCTTCGAGCAGCGCCAGGCCCAGGGTCTTGCACGAGCCTTCGTTCTGCCCGGCCGCGTTTTCCACACCGCCGTTGTTGAAGGCCTGAGGCTGGTAGTCGTAGCCGCCGGCAATGAACGCCAGGGTATCGGCAAAGGCGTGTTCGCCGCTGTTGAGGCTGGCGCGCAAGGTGTTCAAATCACTCATTGGGTTTTCCTTTGGCGAACGCCGCCTGTTGTTCGGCGCTGGCTTCTTGCTGATATTGGGCTTTCCATTCGGCGTACGGCATGCCGTAAACCACTTCGCGGGCTTCGTCGAGGCTGACGTCGATCTGGCGCTCATCCGCCGCTGCCTTGTACCACTTGGACAGGCAGTTGCGGCAGAAGCCCGAGAGGTTCATCAGGTCGATGTTCTGTACATCCTTGCGGCTGTCCAGGTGGGCCACCAGCCGACGAAAGGCGGCGGCTTCGAGTTCCAGGCGTTGTTGATCGTTCATGGGGGTCTCTGGGAGACAGCTTTGAGCGGCAAGCTTCAAGCTGCAAGATTTGGATTGCGGTGGCTTCTAGCTTACCGCTTGAAGCTTGAAGCTTGAAGCTTAGCGGCTTGCCGCGAGTGTTATCGACACCGACTCGGCGAATCGCAGCGCGTGGGGCTTGTCGACCTCGACTTCGGCGTAGAGCACCGAGGCGTTGGCCATCACCAGGTCGAGAATTTCCTGGGTCAGGCGTTCGAGCAGCGCAAAGCGGTTGCCTTCCACGTGGGCGATGATCGCCTTGGTGATCGTGCGGTAGTTCAGCGCGTGATCGATGTCGTTGTCACGTACCGCTTCCTGGGCCGCGTACAGAATGGTGAGGTTGATCAGCACATCCTGCTTGTTGAGGATTTCATCCTCATTGATGCCGATGAAGGTACGCAGGCACAGGTCTTTGACCCGGATACGTGCCATGCCTGGCTGAAGTTGTGGCATTGCTACTTGCTCCGTCCAATCAATTGCAGGAACTCCTGGCGGGTGTTGCTCGATTCGCGGAAGGCGCCGAGCATCACGGAGGTGTTCATGGTCGAATTCTGTTTTTCGACGCCGCGCATCATCATGCACATGTGCTGCGCTTCGATGACCACTGCGACGCCTGCCGCACCGGTCACCTGTTGCACGGCATCGGCGATTTGCCGGGTGAGGTTTTCCTGGATTTGCAGGCGCCGGGCGAACATGTCCACCAACCGCGCGATCTTTGACAGCCCCAGCACCTTGCCGGTTGGAATATAAGCCACATGCGCCTTGCCGATGAAGGGCAGCATGTGGTGTTCGCAAAGCGAATACAGCTCGATGTTGTCGACGATCACCATTTCATCGTTGTCGGAGGCGAACAGCGCGCCATTGACGATCTCTTCGACACTTTGTTCGTAACCATGGCAAAGGTACTGCATGGCTTTGGCTGCGCGCACCGGGGTGTCGAGCAGGCCTTCGCGGTCGGGATTCTCACCGAGGCCGATAAGGATCTCTCGATAATTCTGGGGCAGGGATAACGTCATGGAAAATCCTCGCGGGACACTTATTTGATGTGCCTTCCGCCGTTGACGGTCAGGGTGGTGCCAGTGACATAAGGGTTGTCGAGCAGATAGCGCAGGCTCTGGTAGATCACTTCGCACCCGGGTTCGATGCCCAGCGCGGACTTGGCCAGCGCCTTGGCGCGGTAGGCCGCGTCGTCTTCAGGGTTGAACAGTAGCAGGGCCGGCGCAATCCCGTTGACCTTGATGTCCGGCGCGTACCTGGCGGCGAAGGACAGGGTCAGGCTGTCGAGTCCGGCTTTGCTGGCGCAATAGCCGATGTGCTTGCTGCTGCCCTTGCGGGTCACGTCATCGCTGATGTGCACGATGTCTGCGGGACTTGAACGTTGCAGCAGGTCGGCGCAATGCAGGTTGATCAGGTAGGGCGCCAGCATGTGCACGCTGAACATGCGGGTGAATGCGGCGGCGTCAGTGTCCGGTGTTTCGGCCAGCCATTCGGAGGCATTGTGGACAATCGCCCGCAAACAGTCGGTGTGGGTTTTCAGTTCACTGATGAAGGCGAGGATCCCGGCCTCGCTGGCGAAGTCGGCAAACACGGCGGTGGCCCCCAGATCGCGCAGGGCTTGTACGCCGGGCCGCTCGCTGCGGTAGCTGAAAATCACGCGATGGCCGTCTTCCAGCAATCGCCGGGCGCAGTGCAGGCCGACACGCTGGCCGGCGCCGGTAATCAGGATAGGGGCTGCGGAAGAAGTCATGAACGGCTCGCGTCGCGGTGAGAGCAAAACTATACCAGCGACGAGCCGTGCGATGCCTCTGAAAAGATCGCAGCCTGCGGCAGCTCCTACAGGGCGCGTTAACGTACCGCTTTTGCAGGAGCCTGCGATGCTTTAGTGGTTTTGAGAGGCTGACTCGGTGGGCAACGCGCGTACCGGCGTGCTGTTCAGCCAGGTGGCAAGCAGTCGGGTCGACAAGGGAATGAAGAAATACACCATCAACGGCGTCAGGCACAGGGTACTGACCAGCACGCGGGGCAGTAGCGCCATCTCGCCCAGCAGCGGCCCCAGCACAAAGTTGAACAGCAGCGAGACCGGAAAGAACGCCAGCCAGATCGCCACGGCCTGTTTCCAGCGCGGCGGGCGTTGACCGGCGACGCCAAACCAGCCTTCGATACCGCTGACCCGGTGTTCTGTCGGGTGGGCGAACAGGTCGCTGCCGCGTCCGAGCCAGGCGCTGCGAGAGACGGAATGTTCCCAGGCGTGCAGAGTCTGTTCGTCGGCGAAGCGGAAAATGATCTGGAATTCGTCATCGTCGGGCGGCGGTGCGAGTACGCCGGAGCCGAGGTAGCCGGGAAAGTCGGTGGCCAATTGCTCGCCTTCGCGCAGCCAGGCGATCAGGTCCTGATAACGTCCATTGGCAACGCGGCGCGCAACCATCAGCGTGACGGGTGGGGTAGACATTGTGTATCTCCATAAGGCATTTGCGTCGCTCCGGATAGGCGCTTCGCCAGGCGCAGCGCCGGGGTGGTGGGCTGCGACTTGAAACAAGCAAGGATTATTCCTGATTCTGCCCGTGGCGTCTGTGACGTTTACCCGTTCCTTCGCAGTATCGATTTTTTACGGAAACTTTACGGGGCGGGGGCGTTAGAATATCGGACGAACGATACAGGGATGTTTCAACAGGATGCCCATACTTACAGACGTCGCTTCAGTATCCACGCAGGCCGTCGCGCTCGAACAGGAAGAGCTTTTTCCCATTCGCGAGGTGGCGCGACTGACAGGTGTCAACCCGGTCACGCTTCGCGCCTGGGAGCGACGTTATGGCCTCATTGTTCCAACACGCACCGATAGCGGGCATCGACTGTATTCGATGGCCGATATTGAGCGTGTCCGCAGTATCCTCGGCTGGATAGAGCGCGGTGTTGCGGTCAGCAGGGTCGGCAAGATCCTGGCCAGGACCGAGCCGCTCCAAACGTTATCGCACATCATTCCCAGCAGCCTCGTGGAAGCCGATTACGTACAGTGGCAGCAGCAGGTTCTTGCTGCGGTCAACGGGTTTGACGACCTTCAGCTGGAGCAGGTCTACGGGCAAATCTTTTCCAGCTACGCCCTGCCGGTGGTATTTCAGGACATTCTGATCCCCGTCTGGAAGCAGTTGTTGCAACGCCAGGACCAGTTCGGCGTAACCAGCGAGTGGCTGTTTCTGGATGGTTTTCTGCGTTCGCGGGTCGTGCAGCGCTTGCTGTTGACGCGCGAGAAGCAGCCGCGTCGCGTGGTCATCTGTGCCCTGGATGGTCACTGCCGGGAGCTGGAGCTGTTGGTTGCCGCCCTGTTCCTGAGTTCCGGGCCATCAGCCATTCGCGTATTGAACATAGGCCAGCCATTCGAGGAACTGGCGCTGATGTGTGAAAGGATCAAGCCCATGGCACTGGTGTTGTTTTCCAATCAGGTGCCGAATGCCGAGTTGCCACGGCGCTTGAATCGCCTTGCCTTGGGCCTGGAGTGTCGATTGTTGTTGGCTGGAGATGCTTCCGACCTGGCGCAGGAAAGCCTGGCCGGGTCATCGATCGGTTGCCTGGGCAATGAAGGGAAGGTCATGAGCCAGCGTCTGAAGCAGTTCCTGGCGGGAAATCTGGATACTTGAAGTTCAGAGATGCAGCGTTGGGTGGGTCAAGCGATGCTGTTGCAGGATGAACTGGCGCAGACGCTCGGCTTCGTCCGTATCGCTCTGGTTCAGTTGATAGGCGTAGAAGCCCTGTTCGTTTTCTTTCTCGAAGGTGCCGCGCAAG
Organism: Pseudomonas sp. Pseusp49; assembly: GCF_059491875.1. Classification (NCBI taxonomy): domain Bacteria; kingdom Pseudomonadati; phylum Pseudomonadota; class Gammaproteobacteria; order Pseudomonadales; family Pseudomonadaceae; genus Pseudomonas; species Pseudomonas sp. Pseusp49. The sequence goes on from NZ_CP168514.1 coordinate 875,002, forward strand.
GCAATCCGCTCATAGCCTGAAGGGCTGAACCACAAGGCGAAATGCTTCGGTGGCTTGGTCTTGTTGCGAACCTCCAGCAAAACCCCTTTGCACGAGACTTCGTGTACCCACAGGGTGCCGGGTTGACCCTGGGCGTTTTCCAGCGCTACCGGCTCGTCCAGTACCAGGCGCCAAGGCCGGACCATGGGCCCGTCTTCATAGATGCTCGGCACGCCGAGACGCAAATGCATCGCATGGAACTCGTCTTCCACCAGGTGCAGGGGGAAGGTTATTTGCTGGTTTTCGAAGCTGGCTTGAATGGTGACCTGCTCATGGGCCGCCAGGCGGGTGAGCAGGTCACGGATTTGCGATCCACCGTTGACGAGCAGGCTCGACGTCGCATCCCGTACATTGAGTTGCGGGTTGTGTTGCATGGTCTGGATGAAATCCAGCTCATCCTGGGTCAGGAGCGCGTCGCGTTGCATGGCCAGCTCGAAAGATATAATTACAAAGTCATTGGTGATTGTAGTTACTGACCATTAATTCTGAGTTTTGTTTTTGCCGTTCGTCGCCTTGAGCGCGGCAAGCTCGGCCTGGAGTTCAGCGACTTGCCCCTCCAGTTGTGCCACGCGTTGTTGCGCCTTGACTTGCACCGTGACGTCTTTCTGCACACCGACAAAGTAGGTTTGCCCGTCCGCTGGATTTTTCACCGTTGAAAGGGACAGCTCATTCCAGAACGGTGTGCCGTCCTTGCGGTAGTTGCGCAGTATTTCCCGGCAGGAACCTTCTCGGTTCAAGGCGTCGCGAATCAACGGCAGGGCTTCCTGGTCACGATCCCCCGACTGCAGGAAACGACAATCCTGATAGAGGATCTCTTCGCTGGAGTAGCCCGTCAGGCGTTCGAACGCGGGGTTGACGTAGATGAGGATTTTGTCCTGATCGCCTTCCTTTTCGGCAATCACGATGCCGTCGTTAGAGGCGTTGATCACCATTTGCAGCAGTTGAGCATTAATCATCGAAGCATCCTTTCCTGATTGATTGTCAATTGCATTCTAAAAGAATAATCACGACTGTGGTGTTAATATCCGGGTCTTTTACTCGGATTCAGGATCAGATTGATGAAAGTCGCCATCATTTCCGGCTCGGTGTACGGCACGGCCGAAGAAGTTGCCCGCCACGCCGCCAGCCTGTTGAAAGCCGCCGGTTTTGAAACCTGGCACAACCCGCGTGCGACCCTCGCCGACGTCCAGGCGTTTGGCCCCGAAGCCTTTCTGGCGGTGACCTCGACCACCGGCATGGGCGAGTTGCCGGACAACCTGCAACCGCTGTATTCGACCATTCGTGATCAATTGCCAGCGGCCTGGCGCGGTTTGCCGGGGGCAGTGATCGGATTGGGCGATGCGAGTTATGGCGATACTTTTTGTGGCGGCGGCGAGCAGATGCGTGAATTGTTCGGTGAACTGGGCATTCGCGAAGTACTGCCAATGCTACGCCTGGATGCCAGCGAAAGCGTGACCCCCGAAACGGACGCCGAGCCTTGGCTGGCGGAGCTGATCAGCGCATTGCGCGAGTGACGGATAACCCGCCATCAACACCAGTCAGGGTTCTGACAGTGCGGCAAAAGCGGCCTGTCAGCCCCTTGCTGGCGCCGGTCGTTTGACATTGATCCAGAGCAGCAGGGCGACTGACTCGCTGGGACATCAAGCTGGCTGCCAATGCAACTACACGAACCTCAAGGGCTGACTAGACTCGGTAAACATAGGAAACACTCCATAATAAAAAAACACCGAGGCTCCTTGCCGTGACTGTCGCTCCCGTCCAATCGCCACACAGTGTCAAAGACCTGGTCAGTGCTGCCGAGTGGCAGACTCGCGTTGACCTGGCGGCCTGTTATCGCCTGGTCGCCCAACACGGTTGGGATGACCTGATCTTTACCCACATCTCCGCCAAGGTACCCGGCACCGAAGATTTCCTGATCAACCCATTCGGTTTGATGTTTCACGAAATGACCGCGTCGAGCCTGGTCAAGGTGGATCAGGCCGGCAACAAGCTGATGGACAGTCCGTACGAGATCAATCCGGCGGGTTACACCATCCACAGCGCCGTGCATGAAGTGCGTCACGATGTTGTTTGTGTGCTGCACACCCACACGGCTTCAGGGGTGGCGGTCTCGGCACAGAAGCAGGGCGTTCTGCCGATCAGCCAACAATCGTTGTTCGTGCTTTCCAGCCTGGCCTACCATGCCTACGAAGGTGTGGCGCTCAACCATGAAGAGAAGGTGCGGCTGCAGGCCGACCTCGGTGAAAACAATTTCCTGATGCTGCATAACCACGGTCTGCTGACCTGCGGCAGCACCATCGCCGATACGTTCCTGATGATGTTTACCTTTCAACGTGCCTGCGACATTCAAGTCATGGCGCAAAACGGTGCGGCTGAACTGATTGCCATCGAACCGCAGATTCTGGCCGGTGCCAAAGCCATGATCGCGGGTGTCACCAGAAGTGCTCAAGGAATGGGCGGAGCGCTGGCGTGGCCGGCGCTGCTGCGCAAGCTCGATAAACTGGACCCGGGTTATAAACTCTAATGGCACTCGCCGAGATTCCTCTGTGTGTCTGGCGCAAACGCAGCCAGACGTTCGTATTCCGTGGCCACAGCATCCGTTACTGGACGGCGGGTCAGGGTGAGCCACTGTTGCTGATTCACGGTTTTCCGTCCGCCAGTTGGGACTGGCATTACCTGTGGCAGCCATTGACCCAGCGCTTTCGCGTGATCGCTTGCGACATGCTCGGCTTCGGCGATTCGGTCAAACCGGCGAATCACGAATACAGCCTGCTGGAGCAAGCGGATCTGCAACAGGCACTGCTTGAGCACCTGAATGTCGAGCAGCCGGTGCACCTGTTCGCACACGACTATGGCGACAGCGTGGCCCAGGAACTGCTGGCCCGGCATTACGAGTCGCGGGTGGAACTGGCCAGTTGTGTGTTTCTCAACGGCGGGTTGTTTCCGGAAACCCACCGCCCGGTATTGATGCAAAAACTCTTGCTCAGCCCTTTGGGCTGGATGATTGGCCGCGCCTTCAGCCGTGATGGCCTGGTGAGAAGCTTTCGGCAGATTTTCGGCCCGCAAACCCGTCCCAGTGAAAGCCAGATGGATGACTTCTGGAGCCTGGTCGAAAGCCATCGCGGGCCACGCATCATGCACAAATTGATCGCCTACATTCCGGAGCGACGGGTCTGGCGCAACCGCTGGGTGAGCGCGATGCAGCGCGGTGAAGTGCCGCTGCGAGTGATCGATGGCGGGGTCGATCCGATCTCCGGTGCGCATATGGTCGAGCGTTACCGGGAACTGATCCCGGACGCGGACACCGTGGTGTTGCCCGACATCGGTCACTACCCGCAGATCGAGGCACCCTGCGAGGTCCTCAGGCATTACCTGGCGTTTCGCGATCAACTGCTTTCCCCTCCGCGCAAAGTCGCCTGCTCCTGAACCTTAATGTGAATTGTTGTGGCGAGGGGGCTTGCCCCCGTTGGGCTGCGCAGCGGCCCCAAACCATACAGCGCAGTGATTCAGGTATAACGCGTTCAGCAGGTTTACGACTGCTTCGCAGCCGAACGGGGCGGTGCGGCGGTCCGACAAGCCCCCTCGCCACAGGGTTCGTGTCTATTTCTCTATCAATCATCCCCCAGCCTTATCGCGCACCATTCAGCCTCCCCCGTGTTGATTGTGACCCGCTGCGCCGTACCGGACACTCTGACTCATCGTCCCTTGGCCTGCTGGAGTCCCCCCCATGAATGAGTCTGTGCGCTTCGAAGATAAAGTCGTGATCATCACCGGTGCCGGTGGCGGCCTGGGACGGGCGCATGCACTGCTGTTCGCCAAACAGGGCGCCAGGGTCCTGGTCAACGACCTGGGCGGCTCGACCCAGGGCGAAGGCGCCAACGCTTCGGCCGCCGCCCGCGTGGTAGCGGACATTCGCGAGGCCGGCGGCATCGCCGAGGCCAACCACGATTCGGTCATTGACGGTGACAAACTGGTCCAGCACGCCCTGGACGTCTTCGGTCGCGTCGACGTGGTGGTCAACAACGCCGGGATCCTGCGTGACAAGACTTTCCACAAAATGGAAGACGCCGACTGGGACCTGGTTTACCGCGTCCACGTCGAAGGTGCCTACAAAGTCACCCGTGCCGCCTGGCCACACATGCGCGAGCAGAATTACGGCCGGGTGATTTTCACCGCGTCGACCTCGGGTATCTATGGCAATTTCGGCCAGTCCAACTACGGCATGGCCAAGCTCGGCCTCTATGGCCTGACCCGCACCCTGGCCATCGAAGGCCGCAAGAACAACATCCTGGTCAACGCCATCGCCCCCACCGGCGGCACGCGCATGACCGAAGGGCTGATCCCGCCACAAGTCTTCGAGCAGCTCAAGCCGGAACTGGTGAGCCCGCTGGTGGTGTACCTGGCCAGCGAGAACTGCGAGGAAACCTCCGGTCTGTTTGAAGTCGGCGGTGGCTGGATGGGCAAGGTCCGCTGGGAGCGCAGCCTCGGCGTCGGGTTCGATCCACGGGCCGGCTTCTCACCGGAAGACGTGGCGGCGCACTGGCAGCAGATTTGCGACTTCGAGGGTGCGGCGCATCCGAAGGACAATATCGAAGCGCTGAAGGAAATGATGGGGAATTTGCAGAAGTATTCACTCTGAAATTGCCGGCAAGGTCACATTGACTGACCTTGCCGGTTGCTGCATTTCTCGGATTGGAAATCGTATGCCATCGATCAGCCGGAAAAGTATTTGAATACCAGTGCCTTCAGATTGGCGGCTGTCTGCGCATCCATTTTTCCGTCGAATTTCTCCGGGCGAAAGTGCATCTGGAATGCCCGCACCAACTGTTGAAAACCACCCTCCGTCGAGGCGCCCGAAACATCGTATCCATAGGACTTGAACAGCCCCAGCAATTCGCTTCGGCCTGGAACGCCCGATGTGGTGTATTGGCTCAGATACTGGTCCCGAGTGGCTTCATCGAACCAGGCGCCGACGCCTTTCAGGTACAGCGCCTGCCAGGGAAACATCGGCCCCGGGTCGCTTTTGCGGCCGATTGAAATATCGGAGTGGCCCAACACCTGCGTCGGCGTGATATCCGGGTAGCGCTTGAGGATGTTCAGCGCCAGTTGTTCAATCGCAGCAATCTGCTCGGGGTGATACGGCGGGAAGGTGAACTCGCCGTTGTTGTCAGTCGCCAGGTTGACCACCTCAATGCCGATTGACGTGTCATTCAAATTGCCGCGGTTGCCCCACTGACTGACACCCGCGTGCCACGCGCGCTGGCCTTCATCCACCAGGTTGAACACTTCCTGCCCGGAATAACCGGCTTTCAGGTAACTGGGATCAGTGATATCCGGAATCAGATAGTGCGCGCTGACATTCGGGCCGGTCAGGGCACTGACAGAACTTGAAAAGTTAGTGGCGGTGTAGTGAAGAACCAGAAAGCGTATTCGGCTGTTGAAGCTTCTGGCTGAGCGATACTGGTTGTAGTTGATGGGCTTCATGGTCGCACTCGCATTAAGTAAGTATGCAGTCGGACGAAGATCAAGGTTGTTCGCCGACGTGCTGGTCAACTTAATGGCCCAAGTGCGATAGGTGTTTACCTATGTTTGTAGGTGCTTTCTGAAAGAAATGTAGGAGCCAGCTTGCTGGCGATGGACTCAAGTGCGCCGCGTTTATCCAGGTTACACGCGTTATCGTTAGCGACCATCGCTGCGATGCGGCGACCCGACAAGCCAGCTCCTGCAGCGGACCGTGTCCACGCTGAAAATGAGGCCCATAAAAAAGGCCGCTGCAAACGCAGCGGCCAAAGTAAGACGTTGGATCAGGAGCTACAAATCAACGTCAGTGAACAGGGGGTAATGAACCGAATCCTCGATTCATCTGAAATCTTTCAGTCACGGTGCAGGCTCCGTGGCAGCCAGATAAGAGTAAGCCCTCTGTGCTGTAGGAAAAATACCAATTCCCGACATGCACTGTTGCAGCTCCGGCAACAGTCAGGATTCGGCTGCTCGACGTCCGGGTGATGACCCTGTGCCAGTCATCCTTTAGAGGTACACCACGAATACCTCTTTGGTGCGCTTATCGATCCCGGTGCCCCGGCAGTAGGGTGACGCCTTCTGTCACTCACCGGGGAAGACGCATGACAAAAACAACAATGCGCGCCATCTTCACGCCGCAGGCGCTGGCGGCCGCGGTCGCATTGGGCTGCTGTGCCCAGGCTCAGGCCATTTCGTTCAGCATCGGGGAAATCGAGGGGACGTTCGACTCCTCATTGTCGGTCGGCGCGAGTTGGGGCATGCGGGATGCGGATGATGCCCTGGTAGGCACCGTCAATGGCGGTTCCGGTCAGTCTTCGACCGGTGACGACGGGCGCCTGAATTTCAAGAAAGGCGAAACCTTCTCGAAGATCTTCAAGGGTATTCACGACCTCGAACTGAAGTACGGCGACACCGGCGCGTTTGTGCGTGGCAAGTACTGGTACGACTTCGAGCTCAAGGATGAGAGCCGCCCATTCAAGGACATCAGCGATCACAATCGCAAAGAAGGCGCCAAGTCTTCAGGTGGACAAATCCTCGACGCGTTCGTTTATCACAACTACTCCCTCGCCGATTTGCCGGGCACGGTGCGTGCCGGCAAGCAGGTGGTCAGTTGGGGCGAGAGCACCTTCATCGGCAACTCGATCAACAGCATCAATCCGGTCGACGTGTCCGCGTTCCGTCGCCCTGGAGCGGAGATCAAGGAGGGCCTGATCCCGGTCAACATGCTGTTCGCCTCCCAGGGCCTGACGGAGAAGTTGACCGTGGAAGGCTTCTATCAACTGGAATGGGACCAGACGGTCGTCGATAACTGCGGCACCTTCTTTGGAGTCGATGTGGTGGCCGATGGCTGCAACAAGGGCTACACCGTCGCCAACCCGGCCATTGCACCCTTGCAACCGATTGCGGCTGCCTTTGGCCAGGGCTTCGAGGTCAGCAAAGAGGGGGTGATCGTTCCCCGTGGCGGCGACCGTGATGCCCGGGATTCCGGACAGTGGGGTACGGCGTTGCGCTGGCTGGGGGACGACACCGAGTACGGCCTGTACTTCATGAACTACCACAGCCGCGGCCCCAACGTCGGGACCACCACCGCCGGGCTCAGCACGCTGGCAAGCCTTCCGGGAATCGTAGCCGCCGCCAACCGAATCGCCCCCGGTAGCGGTTCAGGCCTGGCCCAGAGTGTGATGCTCGGTCGCGGCCAGTATTACCTCGAATACCCGGAGGACATCCGCCTCTACGGCGCCAGCTTCGCCACCACCTTGTCTACCGGCACTGCGTGGAGCGGGGAAATCAGCTACCGCCCCAACCTCCCGGTGCAGGTCAACACCAATGACCTGACCCTGGCCATGCTCAATCCGATAGCAGGCGGTGCGGCATCGCCCATCGCCACGTCACCGGGGGCTGACAACAAGGGTTACCGCCGCAAGGAAGTGACGCAGATCCAGAGCACCCTGACGCACTTCATCGATCAGGTCGCCGGTGCGGATCGCCTGACGCTGGTGGGTGAGGCGGCGGTGGTTCGGGTCGGTGGCCTGGAAGCACGTACGAAGTTGCGCTACGGCCGCGACTCGGTATATGGCCAGTATGGTTTCGGCGGCGATACCGACGGCTTCGTGACCTCGACTTCATGGGGTTATCGCGCTCGGGCCATCCTCGACTACAACAACCTCATCGCCGGGATCAACGTCAGGCCCAATCTCTCGTGGTCCCACGACGTCTCCGGTTATGGCCCCAACGGCCTGTTCAACGAAGGCGCCAAGGCCATCAGCCTCGGTGTCGATGCGGACTATCGCAACACCTATACCGCAAGCCTCAGTTACACCGATTTTTTCGGCGGCGACTACAACGTCCTCACCGACCGTGACTTCGTGGCGTTGAGCTTTGGTGTGAACTTCTGATCTGGCTGAAAAGGATGAATTCAATGCGCAAGATGATTCTGCAATTGGGCACCGTTCTGGCTCTGAGTCTGCTGGCCGCCAACGTGATGGCCGCGGTGTCGCCAGAGGAAGCCAACAAGCTTGGCACCAGCCTGACCCCACTCGGTGGCGAGAAAGCCGGCAATGCCGATGGTTCGATTCCGGCCTGGACCGGTGGCATCCCGAAAAACGCTGGCGCGGTGGACAGCAAGGGTTTCCTGGCCGATCCGTTCGCCAACGAAAAGCCCTTGTTCGTGATCACCGCAGCGACCGTCGACAAGTACAAGGACAAGCTTTCCGACGGCCAGATAGCGATGTTCAAGCGTTACCCCGAGACTTACAGGATTCCGGTCTATCCCAGCCATCGTACCGTGGCGTTACCGGCAGAAATCTATGAGTCGGCCAAGCGCAGTGCACTGAACGTAACACCGATCAACGACGGTAACGGTCTGGCCAATTTTACCGGCAATCGCTATTACGCGTTCCCGATTCCGAAGAATGGCGTGGAAGTGATCTGGAACCACGTCACCCGTTACCACGGCGGCAATCTGCGTCGCACCATCACCCAGGCGACACCGCAATCCAATGGTGATTTCACGGTGATCCGCTTCAAGGACGAAGTCGCCGTGCCGTCGTTGCTCAGTGATCTGAAACCGGGCAGCGACGATAACGTCCTCAACTACTTCAAGCAGGAAGTGACCGCGCCGGCGCGGCTGGCGGGCAACGTGCTGCTGGTCCACGAGACGCTCGATCAAGTCAAGGAGCCGCGCAAGGCCTGGATCTACAACGCCGGCCAGCGTCGGGTACGGCGTGCGCCGCAGGTCGCCTATGACGGTGTCGGCACCTCATCCGATGGCCTGCGCACCACCGACAACTTCGACATGTTTTCCGGTGCGCCGGATCGCTACGACTGGAAACTGATCGGCAAGAAGGAGATGTACATTCCCTACAACAGCTACAAGCTCGACTCGCCAGACCTCAAGTACACGGATGTGATCAAGGCCGGGCACATCAACCAGGACCTGACTCGCTATGAGCTGCACCGGGTCTGGGAAGTCGTCGCCACGGTCAAGCCGAGCGAACGGCACGTGTACGCCAAGCGCCACATGTACATCGACGAAGACAGCTGGCAAGTGGCACTGGCCGACCACTACGATGGGCGTGGCCAGCTTTGGCGCGTCGCCGAAGGGCATGCCCAGTTCTACTACGATCACCAGGTGCCGGCCTATACCGTCGAAGCGCTGTATGACCTGATTGCCGGTCGCTACATCGCACTGGGCATGAAGAACGAAGAAAAGCGCAGCTTCGAATTCAACATCGATGCAAAAGCGGGGGACTACACACCAGCAGCCTTGCGCAGCACGGGGGTCAGGTAGGTTTCCTACAGGTTCCTACACAAAAGGGTGACTTTGCGGTCACCTTTTTTATAGGGGGCGATCAGTGTGTTGAATACTTCTTCAACAAGCGCTCGGGAGGGGTCTAGGGTGGCGCCAGAATTATAAAAAAAGGCGCATCACAATGACTGCAATGACGCACTGTCCGGACCGCCCAGGCCTTGTGCCCCGACTGTCGTCCCATCATCTGTCACGCGAGCGGTTGATCGAGCCCATGCTGGTATCGACCGCGAGGGTGAAGTTGCTTTGCGCACCGCCTGGCAGTGGCAAGAGCGCGTTGCTCACTGAGTGCCTGTTGCGGGCGCCGGAGCACTGTCGGGTCTGTTGGCTGCCGCTGGCGGGGGCGTCGTTGAGTGCTGCCGATTTTCTGTTGCGCCTGACGCAAGCGCTGGATCTGCCCTCGGCGGATGAGTCCGGGCTGCTGGCGCATCTGGCCCGATTACAGACGCCGACCTGGCTGTTTCTGGATGATTACTGCCGCGCACCCAACCCGGAACTCGACCGCATGCTCGATCGCCTGTTGGCCGTCGCCAACCCGGTGCTGACCTGGTGGCTGGGTACCCGTCGTCGACCCTCCTGCAACTGGCCGCGGCTGCTGCTCGATGATGAAGTGTACGAGTGCGAAGGCCGGGCGCTGGCGTTTACCGAGGCCGAGGTCGGGCAGTTGCTCGGTCATGTCGAGCCGACCCTGGCGGCCCAGACGGCCAAGAGGGTGGTTGAGCGCAGTGGTGGCTGGTGCGCGGGTGTGCGGATCGCTTTACTCAATGGTTGCCCGTGGTCGAGTGAGCAGGGGCGTTCGGCAACGTTGCTTGATTATCTGCAGCACGAGTTGTTCAACACCTTGCCGCCGGAGTTGATTGAGGTCTGGCAGGTGTTGGTTCATCTGCCACGCTTCAACGCCAGCTTGTGCGAGCATCTTTTCGGTGCGGGAGAGGGCGCGCAGTGGCTGCACGCGTTGCAGGACATGGGCTGCTTCATTGAGCCTTGGGAGGACTCCGTCGAGTGGTTGCGGATCTTCGAGCCACTGGCCCGGGCAATGGCTGAAGAGCCGACCCCGGCCGGGCGATCCTGGCATCGCCGCGCGTGCCAATGGTTCAGCGCCGAAGAGGACTGGCAAGGTGCGTTCGAGCAGGCGCTGTTGGCGCAGGAGTTCGAAGTGGCGGTCAGTCTGTTGCAGCACTTCAGCCTCGAACATTTGTTCCGGCGTGAAAATATCTGTCTGTTGTTGAAGCTCCATGAGCGTCAACAGGCTGAGCTGACTCTTGTTACACCGCAAGTGGTGGGGCTGGTCAGTGCGGCGTTGTTGTTTGCCGGACGTTTCGATTCGGCCGCCGCGTGCATCGAGCAACTGGCGCGTTTTACCCCGCAGCCCACGCAGGCGCTGCAACGGCAACTGCTGGCACGCTGGCAGGCGCAACAGGGCTGCCTGCTGCATTTGCAAGGCCGTATGGAGGCGGCCCGTACGCACTTTCTCGATGCGCTGGCCGAGCTGGGCGTCGATGCCTGGCCGGCGCGCGTGTTGTGCCTGTCAGGGCTGACCCAGCAGGCGTTGCTCAACGGCGAACTCGATGTGGCACAGACGTTAAATCGTGAGGCGCTGTGCCTGGCGCGCGCCCATGGCTCGCTATTGTTCGAAGGACTGCTTGAACTCGATCACGCACAGTTGCTGGAGATGCGCGGAGCGCCCCGACGTGCCGAGAGCTTGTTGGCTGATACTGTTGCGCTGTTGTCTCAAGAGGCTGATCGACCGACGCCGCTATTGGGGCGAATTGCCCTGCGGCGAGGACGGTTGGCCCTCTGTCAGGGACAAGATGAGCTGGCCGCCGGTTTCTTCCAGTCCGGCCTGGAGGACTGCCTGCAAAGCCAGGACAAGCACGTGCTGTATGGCTTTCTCGGGCAAGCGCAGATGGCCGCCAACCAACGCGATTATGCCCATGCGTTTGATCGTCTGCGCGAAGCCGAGCGGTTGATGCAGCAACGGCAGATCCCTGACACGGTTTATCGCAGCGTACTGCTGCAAATCAGCAGTCATTTCTGGCTGCAACAAGGGCGCCCGGAGTTGGTCCGGGAAGCGCTGACCCGAGTCTTGCGTCATTATCGGGGGGCTCATGCACGCCAGGCACCACCCGCCACACTGCAACTGATTGCGCGTATCGAATACCAGTTGGTGTTGGCCGAGACTCAACTTCAATTGGCGCAAAGTCCATTGGATCGTCTCAAGGTGTTACTCAAGCAGGCGCAACAAAAGGCCATGCTGGCGCTGGAAACGGAGTTGCAATTGGCAATCTGCGAAGTGGCGGACCTGACGGGCGAGCCGGACATGGCTCATGCCGCACTGGATGCCGGCCTGGCCTTGGTGAAGCGTTGTCATGGGCAACAGGCATTGCGTGATTTGAGTTTGCGCCAGCCAAGTCTGATCTGTCGTCTACAGGGAGCGGCGGCAGTGGTCGCCAGGGACACCGATGTCAGTTTGCTGAGTGGGCGAGAGCTTGAAGTACTGGACCTGATTGCCCAAGGCAACTCCAATCAGCAAATCGCCGAACAACTGTTCATTTCGTTGCATACGGTGAAAACCCATGCCCGGCGCATTCACAGCAAGTTGGGTGTGGAACGACGCACGCAGGCAGTTGCCATGGCGAAGAAGTTGGGATTGATAATGCAAGTTTTGTAAGGGTTGGTTTTTAGTCTGGACATGAATTAAAACATACTGTCGCGTGCATAAATAATCGTGTTGATTAGTATGATTGCCGGCGCTGACAGGTTGGAAGTTGGTTGTGCTGTCAGTACATTGATTCGATTCGCCGAGCAGGATGTTCGGCTATTCAAGACAGGAAGTCTGTATGGGCGACAGTTTTTTTTCTTACAGTAAGATTTTGCTTTTGAAGCGCATTCGCGCGGATTTCGCAGTCAAAGTGCTGTTGGTTTCGCGCTTGGGGGAACTCGGGGTCAACCCGTTCAAGACCTATTTGAATACGTTGGTTGATATTGTTGGCACTGACGTCAGCGAATCCAGGACGTTATTCGATGAGACACTGGAGTGGGTTGAAAAAGAGGCACTGCCTAATTATATCCAGGGTATCACCGGGATTTTCAATCGGCAGTATTCTTTCGAACCGGAGCATCGGGCTGAAGGGTTGGACCTGATAGCGTTTGAACGCATCGTAATTGATGTTGTCCGTTGGTTGACCGAAGCGCCCTCAATCAACCTTTCAAAACGTTCGATCAAAGTATCCGGCTTCGAAGAGGTCCATGCGGCGTTGAAGTATCAGCTCCCGGAAATCAATATCGATACCCTGTACTTGACCCACTTTGTCGCAGACGCGGGCGGGCGAAAGATACTTCAATCCCGAAGCCTGGCCGAAGATGTCTTTGCTCATTTTCAAAAGAATGAGATTCCTTACTATCACGGTGAAGGAGTTGGTGTTTATACGGTCGCTTACAGTGCCCAGGAATCTGATTTGCATCCGCAGCTTACAATCAAGGATGTCAGTGATCTGGTGATCGAAATCGCCCCGGACTTTCTGGTCTGAGTGTTTGGTAAAAGCGCTGGCTATGGCAAAAAAATTATAATTATTAATTATGGAGTTTTAGGATATGGAACAACTGACAAAAGAATTGGTTCGGGCCAAGCTGCACGCAAGGCTCAGTGGTCGTGGTATTGATGTCGATAAGGTCTATATAAATGCCGTTGTGTCAGCTGAGGATTTGACGGTTATTTACTCTGAGTCACTGGTGTCGGCGTTTTTTCTTAAGTTGCAGGATGGGGAAGTTCCAAAGTTTGACAGTGAGGATTTGGGGATCTTTTCCGAGCCGTATACGTTTGACCAGGAATATCGATTCGATGGTGTAAAAATTGATGAGCTCAATGAAATGGGTGCAGCCATTGCCCGGGACTTTTTGAGCTGATTGTTTTCATAAAAGCAGTTGTGCCAACCCCCCGCTTGGTTGGCACAGCTTTGGCAGTCAGGTTGCGGAGGTGGCGGGTTCATACCCCATGCGCCAGCTGACCGCACGGCTGGCGGATAACAGGCGTCGCGCCGCCGGCCCGTTTTCATCGGCATGGAACAAGGATGTCGGCCCCACCACCGTCAGCACGGCAACCACTCTGCCCATCGCGTTGAACACCGGTGCCGACAAGGCATCCACCCCTGGCAGCAGCAAACCGTGTACATGGTGCAAACCGCGTGCGCGGATCTGCTCGCACTGGGCTGCGTAGGCCTGATCGTCTGCCAGCACATGGGCTGCGTGGGCCTGCAATTCCTGCACGCGCAGATCCTCGGTCTCGCGTTTCGGCAGGTAGGCGCCAAATACCAGTCCTGTCGAAGAGCTGAGCAGCGGCAACACCGAGCCCAGCTGTGTCACCACCGTCACCGCACGCACTGCCGGTTCGATGTGCACCACGGTCGCGCCCTGATTGCCCCATACCGCCAGAAAGCAGGTTTCGTTCAAGTCATCGCGCAGCTCGGCCAGGGGCAGGGCGGCGACTTTCAACACGTCCATACTGTTGAGTGCTGCCAACCCCACGCGCAAGGCTTCACGGCCCAGGCCGTAATGGTTGGTCGCTGCATTCTGTTCGGCAAACCCGCTGGCGATCAGCGCCTGCAAATAGCGATGGACCTTGCTCGCCGGCATCTGCACGTGTTCGGCCAGGCGCGACAGCGAAGTCGAAGGCGACAACTCGGCAAGAGCCTTGAGGATGTCAGTGCCCACCTCGGCCGAGCGGACTTTCTGTTTACCGTTGTTGTCGCTGGTTTTTTCCATGGTGGCTGGGATCCCGGGACGAATGGGCGTCTTTATAGCTTGACGGTCAATACCAATCAAATTACGTTATGCGTAATCAAATTACGATAAAAATAACCCAGGCGTGCCTCGACCTCTGCAACAGAGTGAGCGGCCACTGCCGACTCCCTGTTCAGGAGGCTCCATGAACCCCGATTCAACGATGCCAGCGCTGGCCTACCTGTCAGGCTTCGGCAACGAATTCAGCAGCGAAGCCTTGCCCGGCGCACTGCCTGTTGGCCAGAACTCCCCGCAAAAAGCCCCGTACGGTCTCTACACCGAACTGTTCTCCGGCACGGCGTTCACCATGCCGCGCAGCGAGGCGCGGCGGACGTGGATGTACCGCATTCAGCCGTCGGCCAATCACCCGGCATTCGTCAAGCTGGACCGGCAACTGGCCGGCGGCCCGCTGGGTGAGGTAACCCCCAACCGCCTGCGCTGGAACCCGCTGGACATTCCCGCCGAGCCGACCGATTTCATCGACGGCCTGGTGAGCATGGCCGCCAACTCAGGCGCGGAAAAACCGGCCGGTATCAGCATCTACAATTACCGTGCGAACCGTTCCATGGAGCGTGTGTTCTTCAATGCCGACGGCGAGATGTTGCTGGTGCCTGAACTGGGGCGCCTGCGCATTGCCACCGAACTGGGCGTGCTTGAACTGGAACCGCTGGAAATTGCCGTGCTGCCACGCGGTCTTAAATTCCGCATCGAACTGCTCGACCCGCAGGCCCGTGGTTATGTCGCCGAAAACCATGGCGCGCCGCTGCGTCTGCCGGACCTGGGGCCGATTGGCAGCAATGGCCTGGCCAATCCGCGGGACTTCCTGACCCCGGTGGCGGCCTACGAGAACCTGCAACAACCCACCACGCTGGTGCAGAAATTCCTTGGCCAGATGTGGGCGTGCGAGCTCAATCATTCGCCGCTCAACGTGGTTGCCTGGCACGGTAACAACGTGCCGTACAAATATGACCTGCGCCGTTTCAACACCATTGGCACCGTCAGTTTCGATCACCCCGATCCGTCGATCTTCACCGTGCTGACTTCGCCGACCAGCGTCCATGGCCTGGCCAACCTCGACTTCGTGATCTTCCCGCCGCGCTGGATGGTGGCCGAGAAAACCTTCCGTCCACCGTGGTTCCACCGCAACCTGATGAACGAATTCATGGGTTTGATCCAGGGCGAATACGACGCCAAGGCCGAAGGCTTTGTGCCCGGCGGTGCGTCCTTGCACAGCTGCATGAGCGCCCACGGTCCCGACGGAGAGACGTGCACCAAAGCCGTCAACGCAGACCTCAAACCGGCGAAAATCGACAACACCATGGCATTCATGTTCGAGACCAGCCAGGTATTGCGTCCGAGCCGTTTCGCCCTCGATTGCCCACAACTGCAAAACACTTACGATGCCTGCTGGGCAACGCTGCCCGCCACTTTCGACCCGACCCGGAGATAACCCATGACGCAGACTTCCATCACTCGCAGCTGGGTTGCATCCGCCAACGACCATGCGGATTTCCCCCTGCAAAACCTGCCGCTGGGCGTGTTCAGCCTCAACGGCTCGGCACCGCGCAGTGGCGTGGCCATCGGCGAACACATCTTTGACCTGCAAGCGGCCCTGGAGGCCGGGTTGTTCGATGGCGCTGCGAAAGCTGCGGTCGAAGCGACCCTTGGCGGTCAGTTGAATGCCTTCTTCGAACTGGGGCGTGAGGCTCGCGTCGCGTTGCGCGAGCGTTTGCTGGAACTGTTCGCCGAGGGCAGCACCCTGCACGGCAAGATCGAAGCCCAGGGCGCAAGACTGCTGCCGCTGGCGGCGGATTGCGAGATGCACCTGCCGGCAAAAATCAATGATTACACCGACTTCTACGTCGGCATCGAGCACGCGCAGAACGTCGGCAAACTGTTCCGTCCCGACAACCCCTTGCTGCCGAACTACAAATACGTGCCAATCGGCTACCACGGTCGTGCGTCGACCATTCGCCCGTCCGGTACCGACGTCCGCCGCCCGAAAGGCCAGACTTTGCCGGCCGGTCAGAGCGAGCCGACGTTCGGCCCTTGTGCGCGCCTGGACTACGAACTGGAGCTGGGCATCTGGATCGGCCAGGGCAACGACATGGGCGACTCGATTGCCATCGGCGACGCCGCCGATCACATCGCCGGTTTCTGCCTGCTCAACGACTGGTCGGCACGGGACATCCAGGCCTGGGAATACCAGCCTTTGGGGCCGTTCCTGTCGAAAAGCTTCATCACCAGCATCTCGCCGTGGGTCGTCACCGCCGAAGCGCTGGAGCCGTTCCGTCGTGCCCAGCCTGCGCGTCCGCAAGGCGATCCGCAGCCGCTGCCGTACCTGCTCGACAAGCGCGATCAGGCCGCCGGCGGGTTCGACATCGAGCTGGAAGTGCTGCTGCTCACCGAGGCCATGCGCGAGCAGAACCTGCCGGCCCATCGCCTGACCCTGAGCAACACACAGCACATGTACTGGACCGTGGCGCAAATGGTTGCGCACCACAGCGTCAACGGCTGCCAATTGCAGGCCGGTGACCTGTTCGGTTCGGGCACCTTGTCGGGGCCGGAGAACGGTCAGTTCGGCAGCCTGCTGGAAATCACCGAAGGCGGTAAGAAACCGATCGAACTGGCCTCGGGCGAGGTACGCAAGTTCCTTGAAGACGGTGACGAAATCATCCTGCGTGGCCGTTGCCGTCGCGACGGTTTCGCGTCCATCGGTTTCGGTGAGTGCCGCGGCAAAGTGCTGCCGGCGCGCTGAGAGGAGCGGGGCATGGAACTCTATACTTACTACCGTTCGACGTCCTCGTACCGGGTGCGTATCGCGCTGGCGCTCAAGGGCCTGGATTATCAATCCTTGCCGGTCAACCTGATCGCACCCCAGGGCGGTGAACATCGACAGCAGCCTTATCTGGGCATCAACCCACAGGGCCGCGTGCCGGCCTTGCGTACCGATGAAGGCGAGTTGCTGATCCAGTCTCCCGCGATCATCGAATACCTGGAGGAACGTTATCCACAGGTACCACTGCTGTCCAAAGACCTCGTCACCCGCGCACATGAGCGTGGCGTGGCGGCAGTGATCGGCTGCGATGTTCACCCGCTGCACAACGTCAGCGTGCTCAACCGGCTGCGCCAGTCGGGCCACGACGAACCGCAGGTGGTGGAGTGGATCGGTCACTGGGTCGGCCAGGGCCTGGCCACGGTAGAGCAGTTGATCGGCGATGACGGTTACTGCTTCGGCCACGAGCCGGGGCTGGCGGACGTCTACCTGATCCCGCAGTTGTACGCGGCCGAGCGTTTCAATGTTTCTCTTGAGGCTTATCCTCGGATTCGTCGCGTGGCGGCGTTGGCGGCGACGCACCCGGCGTTCATCCAGGCGCATCCGGCGAATCAGCCAGACACGCCTTGAATCAGAAGCGGCGTTAAAAGATCGCAGCCTGCGGCAGCTCCTACCCCGATCCTCGTAGGAGCTGCCGCAGGCTGCGATCTTTTGCGTTTAATGGACGACGGCATTCGGCGGCAGATGCCCCAGCCGTTCCGTGAGGCGAATCCGCTGGATGGGATCGTCGCTGAGCAGCAGTGCGTGTTCCAGGTCAAAACGCTCGGCGTTGGGGCAGTCCAGCCGTTGATACAGGCTGGCCCGGGCCAGATAGTCGGCGCTACTGGCATTGCCCAGTTCCAGGACGCGCCCGGCGTCGATCAGGGCATTGATGAAGTCGTCGTGGGACAGGTACAACTGGCGCAGGTTGCGCGACAGCCGTTGCAGCATCTGCACCGGTTCGGCGGTGACCAGATGGTCGGCGCTGAGCTTCATGTTCGGGCCATACTGGCGGTGCAACAACTCTCGGCAATCGTTCGGATAAAGTCGACGACCGCCGCAGGGATCGAGCAAATGATCGGCGCCCGGCACCCGCAGCAGGAAATGCCCGGGAAAGTTGACCCCGACCATGGGGATCTCCAGGCCCCTGGCCAACTCCAGTGCAATCAACCCCAGCGTCAAGGGTTGCCCTCGTCGGCGTTCCAGTACCTTGTCGAGCAGTGCCACCTGCGGGCGCAAGGGTGTGAAGTCGTCCTGGGCAAAGCCCAGGTCGTTCATGCGCCGCAATAGCGGTTGGGCCAGTTCACTGACCGGCAGCATCGGCAAGCCAGCGCTGATCCGTTGCTGCAACTCCTGGAAATCGGCCAGTACCGCTTGTGGGTTCACTTCGCCGTCATGCTCGACCGCAATCCATAGCGCCGCCTCGAACAGCGCGGGCGGTGAACGTTGCAGGCAGGCGAAGAACGATTGGCGCGGGGTCATCAAAATCTCCGGGCAATGCCTCGTTTTAGTCCCCTCTCCGGCATTCGTCCAGTGCCGTACAAGCGCGAATTCCGGTTATTTCCGAAAGCCTGCATTGCGGTCGCGCTTATTCCGGTGCGCTTCTGCAATTTTCGGGCGCAAGCCTATACTGGCGTCTACAAGAAGTGATTCGGGAGCCTTACGATGTTCGCTCTCATGCAAAGCACTCGCCTTGAATCGCTGCATCTGAGCGTTGACCCGGTCACCGGGTTAAAGGCGGTCATTGCCATTCATAACAGCCGACTGGGGCCTGCCCTGGGTGGTTGTCGTTATCTTGCCTATCCCAGCGACGAGTCTGCGGTCGAGGATGCGGTGCGCCTGGCCCAAGGCATGAGTTACAAGGCGGCACTGGCCGGCCTGGCCCAGGGCGGCGGCGTGGCGGTGATCATTCGCCCCGTTCATGTGGCCAACCGCGCCGCACTGTTCGAAGCCTTCGGGCGCTGTATCAATCAGCTGGACGGGCGCTACATCACGGCCATCGACAGCGGCACCTCAGTGGCGGACATGGATTGCATCGCCCAACAGACCCAACACGTCACCAGCACCACCTCGGCAGGTGACCCGGCGCCGCACGCGGCGATGGGCGTATTCACCGGCATTCGCGCCACTGCGATGGCGAGACTGGGCAGCGATAACCTCGAAGGCCTGCGCGTCGCCATTCAAGGCCTGGGCAACGTCGGTTATGCCCTGGCAGAACAGTTGCACGCCGCTGGGGCCGAACTACTGGTCAGCGATATCGATCACGGCAAGGTACAACTGGCGATGGAACAACTCGGGGCTCACCCCATTGCCAACGACGCACTGCTCAGCACGCCTTGCGATATTCTGGCGCCATGCGGGTTGGGCGGGGTGCTGAACAGCCACAGCGTGACGCAATTGCGCTGCTCGGCAGTGGCCGGCTCGGCGAACAATCAGCTGACGCATCTGGATGTTGCCGACCAATTGGAACGTCGCGGCATCCTGTACGCTCCGGATTACGTGATCAACGCTGGCGGGCTGATCTACGTGTCGCTCAAGCACCGTGGCGAAGAACTGTCGACCATCACCGCACACCTGTCGAAAATCAGCTCGCGCCTGACCGAGGTGTTTGCCCACGCCCAGGCGGAAAAACGTTCGCCGGCTCGGGTGGCGGACGAGTTGGCGGAAAAGGTGCTGTATCGATAATAAGATCAAAAGATCGCAGCCTTCGGCAGCTCCCTGTAGGAGCTGCCGAAGGCTGCGATCTTTTGATCTTCGGACATGAAAAAGGCCCTGACTCCATCGGACTCAGGGCCTATTCAATTCGGGTGTCGCTTATTTTGCTGTTTTCGCAGCCTTGGCTGGCTTGGCCGGGGCAACCGGCTCAGCGTTTGCCTCTTCCACAGGAGCGGCCACTGCAACCGGCGCGGCGACTTCAACAGGTGCCACAAGCAGTTCGGACAGGGCGTCCGGCTGGCTCTTGAACGCCTTGGCGAACACATCGCGATTCTTCGCCATGTAGATCCCGGCTTCTTCCACTTGCTGCTCGGTCAGGGACGGAACGGCTTTTTGCAACACTTCAGCCAGCAATTCGGCCAGTTCGAGCATTTTGTCATGACGGTCAGCTTCGGCTTTATCCATGAACAAGCGCTCCAGATCTCGGCTGCTGCGGTATACCACTTCGACGGCCATTCACCACCTCACATGCCTTCACATTGGTTGTCGGTTTCGACTACTGTATCTATATACAGCTAAAGGATAAGCGAAACCCTGTCTTTTGGGTAGTGGCTTTTTAATGTAGACCGGTTTCGACATTTGTCAGGCGAGCCCCCGCACAGGTGCGACCAAACGCCACGGCGCGTAATCCGGAACGGCTAGCCATCATGGGCTGGCCTTTTTTCTGCATGCAGAAAAACCGTCACGTCCAACCCGCATCATCCGGTCGAACCGACCTAAGGAAGCATCATCGTGAAAATCAACTGGGCCGAAAAACTGCGGCAGAGCGTGCATGAACTGGCCGAGTCCCTGGGCAATCTGTTCGTCGAGACCTTTCATTACCTGGCGCTGTTCGCCATCGGTGCGGTGACCGCGTGGGCGGCGGTGATGGAATTTCTCGGGATGATCGAAGAGGGGCACATCAAGATCGATGACATCCTGCTGCTGTTCATCTACCTGGAGCTGGGGGCGATGGTCGGGATTTACTTCAAGACCAACCACATGCCCGTGCGCTTCCTGATCTACGTGGCGATCACCGCGCTGACGCGGTTGCTGATTTCCAACGTTTCGCACCACAACCCGCCGGACCTGGGGATTATTTACCTGTGCGGCGGGATCCTGCTGTTGGCGTTTGCGATTCTGGTGGTGCGTTACGCTTCGTCGCAGTTTCCCTCGGTGAAGATCGAAAACCCGCAACGCAAGACCGGCGCGGGTTCCAGTGAACATCCAGAGGTCGAGAAGGGCGAAATCTAGAGCCCGAGCGTGGGGCGCAGCCGCCCTTTGAGGGGAGGGGGCGGCAAGGCCGGTCCGCTGCCGGTGGTCATGGCTTCGAGGATGGCCACGGCGCTGTCGCCCTGTTCGATGGCAATGCCGAACTGAATGCTTTGAACCAGGCGCTTGAGGCGCTGGGGGTCATTGCGTTGTTCGGCGCTGATCATGCGTTTGGCCACCACGCGGCCATTGTTGGATAGGGTCAGCATGATGCTGCCGTCCAGGCCCTGAATGCTCAGGTTGATCTGGTAATCCGCTGCAAAGGCATCGGTTATGAGCTGGAAAGGGTTGTCCATGATGCGTCACCGCCTGATTGAACGTGCAGTTGTTGACCGGCCGTGATCAGGTTGGTTCGCACTGCCAGACCATCGGCCATCTCGCCATCATTGTTCCAGCAGGGAAGTAGCAAGGCCCATGCCGGAAAAATTGTCGGACAAAAAACAGGTTCTGTAGGAGCGAGCCTGCTCGCGATGGTCGTCAACGATAACGCGTAAACCCAGACACCCCACGGTGCCTTTTGGTTTTTCGCGAGCAAGCTCGCTCCTACAGGGAGCCGCGTTTTCTGCACGTTTCAGGGCAATAACGGCGGGCGTGCAACCAAAAGGGTCAACACTCCACCCAGTTCACCGCCAGACCGCCCCGTGACGTCTCCTTGTACTTGTCGTGCATGTCGGCTCCGGTATCGCGCATGGTGCGGATCACCCGGTCCAGGGAAATGAAGTGCTTGCCGTCACCGCGCAGGGCCATTTGCGTGGCGTTGATGGCTTTCACGGCGGCGATGGCGTTGCGTTCGATGCACGGCACTTGCACCAGTCCGCCCACCGGGTCGCAAGTGAGGCCAAGGTTGTGTTCCAGACCGATTTCAGCGGCGTTTTCCAACTGTTCCGGGCTGGCGCCCAGTACCTCTGCCAGGCCCGCGGCGGCCATGGCGCAGGCGGAACCGACTTCGCCCTGGCAACCGACTTCGGCCCCCGAGATCGATGCGTTTTTCTTGCACAGGATGCCAACAGCGGCTGCACCCAGGAAGAACGCGACCACGTCGTCGTCAGACGCATCGGCATTGAATTTCATGTAGTAGTGCAGCACCGCCGGGATGATGCCCGCTGCGCCGTTGGTCGGCGCCGTGACCATGCGCCCGCCTGCCGCGTTTTCTTCGTTCACGGCAAGGGCGTACAGGTTGACCCATTCCATCGCCGACAAGGTGGAGGTGATGACATTCGGCTTGCCGATTTCCTGCAGGCTGCGATGCAGTTTCGCTGCTCGACGTGGAACATTCAGGCCGCCGGGCAGGATGCCTTCGTGACGCAAGCCCTGCTCGACGCATTCGCGCATCACCGACCAGATGTGCAACAGGCCCTCGCGGATCTCGGCATCCCCACGCCATGCCCGTTCGTTGGCCATCATCAGTTCACTGACCCGCAGCCCGTGTTTGTTGCACAGCTTGAGCAGTTCGGCGGCGCTGGAGAAATCGTAAGGCAGCACCACATCGCCGGCCGGTGCGATCCCGGACTCGGCTTCGGCCGCTTCGATGATGAAACCGCCGCCCACCGAGTAATAGGTTTGCTCGAACAGCTCGCCGGTTTCACTGAATGCCGTCAGGGACATGGCATTGGGGTGGTAGGGCAGGCTCTCGTCAAGCAGCAGGAGATCGCGTCGCCAGTCGAAGGCAATGTCCACAACGCCTGCCAGACTCAAATTTCCGGTTTCGCGCAGGGTGTGAATGCGACTGTCGATGGTGGTCGGATCGATGCTGTCGGGCCATTCGCCCATCAGGCCCATGATGCAGGCGCGGTCCGTCGCGTGACCGACGCCGGTCGCCGACAGAGAGCCGTAAAGGCGAATCTCCACGCGTCGCACGTCCGTCAGAAAACCCTGTTCGAGCAGTTGTTGAGCGAAGGTCGCGGCGGCGCGCATCGGACCGACGGTATGGGAGCTGGACGGGCCGATGCCGACTTTGAAGAGATCGAAAACACTGATAGCCATGCTAAAGCCTGTACAAGCAATGGAAGAGGAATCGCCGCCATTTTTGTAGGACAAGCGCTATGTCGGCGATACTGCCCGCCAAGGTTCTACGTGACCAACGAAATTTCCTAAGACATCCTTTAGCAGGACTAAACGATGAGCCGTCAATTACATGCCCAGACCTATGTCTGGCTGAACGTGTTTGCCTGTGCCGCGCGGCACCTGTCGTTCACCCGCTGCGCTGAAGAACTGCACATCACACCGGGGGCGGTCAGCCAGCAGATCCGCCAGCTGGAAGAGCGCCTGGGCTTTCGCCTGTTTCACCGCCGTGCCCGTGGCGTGGAGCTGAGCGCCGAGGGCCAGCGCCTGGCCATTACCGTCAACGAGGCCTTTGGCAGCATCGACGCGGAGTTGCGGCGACTGGATGCGGGCATGATCAGCGGGATTCTGCGGGTGCGTTCGATTCCGTCATTCCTGAGTAAATGGCTGACGCCGCGCCTGCCGCGCTTGCAGCAGCGCTTTCCGGACATCCAGTTGCGCCTGGTGGCCGAGGACAGCAGCGTGCCGTTGCATGAAGGCGACTTCGACCTGGCAATCGACCTGAACGACGGCAGCTACCCGGGCCTGTTATCCACAGCCTTGCTCGATGAACAGATTTTTCCGGTGTGTGCGCCGAGCCTGTTGCGTGGCCGTCCGCCGCTGCACGGTCCGGCAGACCTGATGCATTTTCCGTTGTTGCACGACATCACCGCCTGGCGCGGCAGCTACGAATATGCGGAATGGGAGTTTTATCTCAACGCCATCGGCTTCGAAGGGGCGGATGTTCGACGCGGGCATACCTTCAATCGCAATCACCTGACCATCGAAGCGGCCATCGCCGGGATGGGCGTGGCGATTGCCCGACGAACGCTGCTCAATGATGAACTGGAACGGGGGGCGTTGATCGTGCCGTTTGGCCTGGCGGTGCCCAATCACAAGCGCTACATGCTGCTTTACGCACCGGGGGCATTGAGCCATCCGGGTGTGCGCGCGGTGCACGATTGGTTGGTGGAGGAGGCGGGGGCTTTTCGCAGCCTGCACCCGTTGGGGGAGCAGCAAATGTGAGCAATTGTTACGCAAGAGCAGGGCGACCCAACTCCCGACCTTAACAGCGCTTTTACCCGTTGTCCGGCTTTTTTTGCGATTGAAAATTTATCTTTTTTTAGGGGTTGAATTGTTCAGCGTACAGACCGATTGTGTAACCAAGAGGTCACGGTGATGACGCCCAAGGGCTTAGCTGACCGGCCTCTCGCGAGCTAGCTGAAATAAGGGATGAACTATGCAAATCCAAGTCAATAGCGATAACCATATTCAAGGCAGTAAACGACTGGAGGAGTGGGTACGTACGACCATTGAGAGCACGCTCGAACGCTACGAAGAGGACCTGACACGCGTCGAGGTTCACCTGCGGGACGAGAACGGCGACAAGCCGGGTCCCCACGACATGCGCTGCCAGCTGGAGGCGCGGCCAAAAGGCCATCAACCGGTTTCCGTCACCCATAAGGCCTCCACCATGGAGCAGGCGATCGACGGAGCAGCCACCAAACTTGAACATGCGCTGGAGCATATGTTCGGCAAATTACGCGGCAAACGAGCAAATGTGGTGCCCATCGAGAGTGGCGCCCATGCCGACCAGCTGCTGGAAGAAGAGTTTCTGGAAAACGAACAGGCGGCGCTTAACGGCTGATACCTGATTCACTTTTTACCTTCCCATCAGAACGGGCCTGCATTGCAGGCCCGTTTTTGTTTAGGTGGCTTTTGGATGCCATGGTCATTGGCATGGGCTATGGGACAGCCAGGTTTGCGATGAGCCAATCTTTTTGCATATGAGAATATTTATCATTAATATTGCGGCCTTGCCGGACCCCTGACGCTGTCGTGGCCTCCCCGGTTTTCAGGTCGAAACATGAACGATGATGACTCTCCCACCCGACTCCCACGATATCGAGCGTGATCAACAGCGCGGCGACCGCGCGCATTTTCTCCAGGTGTTTCTCTCCCAGCGTTCGCAAATGGAAGCGCTGGTAAGTCGGCGTGTCGGCTGCAGCGCGACGGCGGCGGACCTGGTTCAGGACTTGTTCCTGCGTTTCTGGCGGCGGCCGTTGGTGCAAGTCGAGGAACTCAGTACCTACCTGTTGCGCTGCGCCGGCAACATCGCCATCGATCATTTGCGCAGTGAAGGCACCCGGGTGCGGGCCAGCGAAGGCATGCTGGTGGAATCTTCGGACAGCCATGGCAGCGGACCACAAGCGGCGCTGGAGGCGGGCAATGATCTGCGCCACGTCGAAAGCGCATTGCGCGCGTTACCGCAGCGCACGCGGCAGATCTTTCTGCTCAATCGCATTCACGGCCGTAAATACGCCGAGATCGCCAAGGCCATGGGCTTGTCCCAGAGTGCCGTGGAAAAACATATGATGCGCGCCCTCGAAGCTTGCAAGGCCAGCCTTCGGGAACCCGAACCGCGTACGCCAGGGAAAGCACCGTGAACCACTTCGAACGCGTCACCCCGACGCCCGCTCAGGAACAGGCAGCGCTGGCCTGGCTGAGTCTGTTGCATGACCAGCCCAGCAGTGCTGATCAGGCGACTTTCAGTCATTGGTTGCAGGCCGATCCCGCCCATGCCGAGGCCTATGCCCGGGCGCAGGTCTTGTGGGAGCTGAGCGAAGGACCGGCGCGCACGCTGGCCGATGAAGATGCCCTGGCCTTGCAGAGTTATCTCGACGCCATGGACAAGTCTCGGCGCAGCGTGGTCGGGCGCTGGTCCGGTTCGCTGGCGATGGCGGCGTGTCTGCTGCTGATGGTCTGTGTCGGTACAGGCTGGCAGCCATCGCGCTGGATCGATGACTTGGGCGCGGACTTCGTCTCGGCACCGGGGGAAATCCGCACCGTCACTCTGGCCGATCAGTCGCAGGTGACACTGGATGCCGACAGTGCCATCGCCGTGGATTTCAGTCGCGGCGAGCGGCATGTGCAACTGCGTCGTGGCGCCGGGTTTTTCAGCGTTACTCACACCGGTGAGCCGTTTGTGGTGGACGCCGAGAAAGGCCAGGCGCGCGTCCTGGGCACGCAGTTCGAAATCCGTTTGCAACCCCACGGTGCACAGGTCACGGTGCTGTCCGGGCGAGTCGGGGTGACGGCGGACCAGGACGCCGAACAGCAAATCCTCACCGCCGGACAGCAAGTCACCTACGGCGATGGCACGGCGCAAAAGCTCCACGCGGTGGATAGCGAAGCGCAGTTGGCCTGGCGCCAGGGCTGGCTCAATTACTACAAGGCGACGCTGGCCGATGTGGTGCGGGATCTGGGGCGCTATTACCCCGGACGGATCGTGTTGCTCAACGATGAACTGGCGGCACGCCGGGTCAGTGGCAGCTTCCCGAGCAGGAATCCGCAGGCGGTGTTGAGTTCGTTGCAGGGAGTGATGGGGTTTGAGCAGCATCAGGTGTTGGGGCATCTGATTATTTTGCGTTGAAGCGACTGGCCATTTCGCGAGCAAGCCCGCTCCCACAGGTTTTGAGTCGACCACCAAATTGGGGGACAACATAGAACCCTGTGAGAGCGGGCTTGCCCGCGAAGGGGCCAGTTCAAACACTGCATCACCCTGAGTAAAAATATTTTCAAATTGTTGTGAGGTAAACCCGATCGCCATCCGTGTATTGACTGAAACTGCGAGTCATTCGCATCCGTTGCGGTTCTACACAGGTCATGAGTCATGAAGTCCAGGGCAAAATCGGGTTCGGTCAAACAATGGTTGGGTGTGTCTGCATTGAGCTTTTCGGCATCGGCGTTGTTGCCGCTGGGCCTGGCACTGGCCGCAGAGACGGGCAGCAGTCAGTCGCGTGCGCAGTTCAGTTTCTCGCTGGCCGCCAAACCGCTGCCCCAGGCCCTGAGCGATTTCAGCCGGGTAACCGGTATCAGCGTCGTCTACACCGATGAAGCGCCGTACGGCCTCAATGCGCCGGCGGTCAATGGCCAGATGAGCGCCGAACAGGCCCTGCAACGTCTGCTCACCGGCTCGGGATTGACGTTCCGCCGCACCGACGGCCATACCATGGCGCTGGAACCGCGACCGACTGAAGGTGCGTTGACACTGGGCGCGACCACTATCACCTCGGTGCTGGATGAGTCCATGAGCTACCAGCCGCCACCGACCTCTTCGGTGATGCGCTCTTCGGCCCCGATTCAGGACATCCCGCAGACTATCAATGTCGTCCCGGCCCAGGTGATCCGCGATCAGGCACCGCGCAATCTCGATGACGCCCTGGCCAACGTCAGCGGCATCACTCAGGCCAATACCCTGGGCAGCACCCAGGACTCGGTGATGGTCCGCGGTTTTGGCGACAACCGTAACGGCTCGATCATGCGCGACGGCATGCCGATCGTGCAGGGCCGTGGCCTCAACGCCAGTGTGGACCGGGTCGAAGTGCTCAAGGGCCCGGCTTCGTTGCTCTATGGCATCCAGGATCCGGGCGGTGTGGTCAACATGGTCAGCAAGAAGCCCGAACTTGAGCAATTCAACGCACTGACCGCGCGCGGTTCGAGCTATGGCGACGGCAAGAACGGCAGCGGCGGTACTCTCGACAGCACCGGCGCCCTCGGCGATTCCGGGCTGGCCTACCGCATGGTGCTGGACTACGAAGACGAAGATTACTGGCGCAACTTCGGCGTGCATCGCGAAAGCCTGATTGCGCCGTCGGTGGCCTGGTACGGCGAAAGCACCCAGCTGTTGTTCGCCTATGAGCACCGCGAATTCCTCACGCCGTTCGACCGTGGCACGCTGATCGACCCACGGACCAACCACCCGCTGGACATCTCGCGCAACGAGCGTCTCGACGAGCCGTTCAACAACATGGAAGGGCGTTCGGACCTCTATCACTTCGAGGCCGATCACGAACTCAACGACAACTGGAAAGCCCATTTCGGCTACAGCTGGAACCGCGAAACCTACGACGCCAGCCAGGTGCGCGTGACCGCCATCGACACTAAAAAGGGCACCCTGACCCGCAGCATGGACGGCACGCAGAACGCGATCAGCACCGACCGATTCACCACCGCCAGCCTCGAAGGCAACGTGAATGTGCTCGGCCTGCAGCACGACCTGCTGTTCGGCATCGACGACGAATACCGCAAGATCTATCGCGAAGACCTGATCCGCCAGAAAAGCCGTACCAACTTCAGCTACGTGAACCCGATCTATGGCCAGGAAGTGCCGGGCACCACTGTCAGCCCGGCCGACAGCGCGCAGACCGATGAGCTGCGCAGCGATTCGGCCTTCCTGCAGGATTCCATCCACCTCAACGAGCAATGGATTCTGGTGGCCGGCGCGCGTTTCCAGATGTACGACCAGTACGCCGGCAAAGGCGTGCCGTTCCACGCCAACACCGACGGCAACGGGCAGAAATGGGTGCCGCGCGCGGGCCTGGTGTACAAGTACACCGATGCCTTGTCGTTCTACGGCAGTTACACCGAATCGTTCAAACCCAACTCGACCATCGCGCCGTTGAGCGGCAGCAGTACCGTGCTTGACGGCGGCATCGCGCCGGAAGAAGCCAAGTCGTGGGAGTTGGGGGCCAAGCTTGATCTGCCGGGCCGCGTCACCGGCAACATCGCGCTGTTCGACATCAAGAAACGCAATGTGCTGGTGGCCAATGCCGAAGGCCCGACCACGATCTACAGCGCCGCCGGCGAAGTTCGTTCCCGTGGCCTGGAAGTGGACTTGAGCGGTCAGCTCACCGATCGCTGGAGCATGATCGGCAGCTACGCCTACACCGATGCCGAAGTCACCGAAGACCCGGTTTACAAGGGTAATCAACTGCAAAATGTGGCGAAGAACAGCGGCTCGTTGTCGGCGGTCTATGACTTCGGCACCGTCATTGGCGGTGATCAGCTGCGGGTCGGCGCCGGGGCGCGTTATGTGGGGGAGCGCGCGGGCAACGCGGTGAACGATTTCGACCTGCCGAGCTACACCGTGGCCGATGCGTTCGCCACCTACGACACCCAGGTCGACGGGCAGAGGGTCAAGTTCCAGCTCAACGTGAAGAACCTGTTCGACCGCACCTACTACACCTCGGCGGCGAGCCGGTTATTTGTGTCCATGGGCGATTCGCGGCAGGTGACGCTGTCCAGCACCCTGGAGTTCTAATGCAGGAGCTGCCGAAGGCTGCGATCCTTTGATCTTGCTGTGGCAGGTAAAGATCGCAGCCTGCGGCAGCTCCTACAGGCGATCTGTGGAGGGTTAAAAGATCGCAGCTGGAGTTTTAATGTAGGAGCTGCCGAAGGCTGCGATCTTTTGATCTTGCTGTGGCAGATAAAGATCGCAGCCTGCGGCAGCTCTTACAGGAGATCTGTGGAGGGTTAAAAGATCGCAGCTGGTGTTCTAATGTAGGAGCTGCCGAAGGCTGCGATCTTTTGATCTTGCTGTGGCAGGTAAAGATCGCAGCCTGCGGCAGCTCCTACAGGGGATCTGTGGCGGGTTGAACGATCGCAGCCAGAGGGATTGCAATGCTCTAGCGCAAAAACGCCTGTCGATACTCGCCGGGTGTTGCGCCCAATGCCTGGCGAAAGCGATTGGTGAAATGGCTGGCACTGGAGAAGCCGCAAGCCAGCGCAATCTCCCCCAGTGGCTGCGAGGTCGTGCGCAGCAATTCCCGCGCCCGGTTCAGGCGCCGCGCCAGCAGGTACTGGTGGGGCGGCAAACCGAAGCTCTCGCGGAACATCCGCGCGAAGTGGTACTCCGACAACGCGCACAAAGCCGCCAATTGACCCAGGCTGATGGCCTGGTCCAGATGGCTGTCGATGTACTCCACCAGATGCCGGCGCTGATGTGCGGCCAATCCACCTTTGAGGCGCAGGCCTTGCCGGGCGTTGACCTGGCTGAGCAGGGCATGGCTGAGCAGTTCGTGGGCCAGGCTGCTGGTCAGCAGGCGCTCGCCCGGCTCGTCCCAGTTCAAGCGGATCAACTGCCGAAAGCGCAGCGCCTGCTGCGGGTCATCGAGAAAGGTCTGCTCGTGCAGCTGCATTTCCCGTGGCTCGCGATCAAGCAGGGTGACGCAGCCGAGGGCAAATTGTTCGGGGCTGAAGTACAGGTGTGCCAGACGGATGTCGCCGTTGATCACCCAGCCTGACTGGTGGTCGGCCGGCAGGATGCACAGTTTGTCCGGGCCGCCCTTGTTGCCGGGCTGACCGCGACGGAAGGTGCCGGTGCCGCCAGCTATGTAACAGGACAACGTGTGGTGGCTGGGCGCCTCGTATTCCCGGGCGTCGTGGTGATTGCTCCACAAGGCGGCAGACATGCCGTCACCCAGCTCGGCGCTGTGCTCCAGACGAGCATTCGGCGAGCTGTTGAGGGCTTGAAAGACTTGTAGGGTATCCAGTGCAGCCATGATCGTTGCTCTCTAACACCAGCATCCAACGCCCTGCATCCTACTCCGTAGACGTGCGCCTGCCAGCCTGTCGCCAGACAAAAGCGCAAGTTTATGCAAGTACCCCAAGGCGTGACGCCGGACACTGGGCGCCTATCGAGGAGCCTTTGCCATGAACCTTTCTTTGTACCTGCTGACCGTGCTGATCTGGGGCACCACCTGGATTGCCTTGAAATGGCAACTGGGCGTGGTGGCGATTCCCGTGTCGATTGTCTATCGCTTCGGCCTCGCCGCGCTGGTGCTGTTCGTGATCCTGTTGCTCAGTCGGCGCCTGCAAGTGATGAACCGTCGCGGGCACTTGATTTGCCTGGCTCAGGGCCTGTGCCTGTTCTGCGTCAACTTCATGTGCTTCCTCACCGCGAGCCAGTGGATCCCCAGCGGTCTGGTGGCCGTCGTGTTTTCCACTGCCACCCTATGGAATGCCCTCAACGCGCGAGTGTTCTTCGGTCAAAGAATCGCCCGCAACGTGCTGATGGGCGGTGCGCTGGGTCTGCTTGGGCTGGGCTTGCTGTTCTGGCCGGAGCTGGCCGGGCATACCGCCAGCCCGGAAACCTTGCTCGGCCTTGGTCTGGCCTTGTGCGGCACCTTGTGTTTCTCGGCGGGCAACATGCTCTCAAGCCTGCAACAGAAGGCCGGTCTCAAGCCGCTGACCACCAATGCCTGGGGCATGGCCTACGGGGCGGCGATGCTCTCGGTGTGGTGCCTGGTCAAAGGCATTCCCTTCGATATTGAAATGAGCGCGCGTTACATCGGCTCACTGTTGTACCTGGTGATTCCCGGGTCGGTGATCGGTTTCACCGCCTATCTCACACTGGTCGGCCGTATGGGGCCTGAACGGGCGGCGTACTGCACCGTGCTGTTTCCGGTGGTGGCGCTCAACGTGTCGGCGTTTGCCGAGGGCTATCAATGGACAGTACCGGCGTTATTGGGGCTGGTGTTGGTGATGTCGGGGAACGTACTGGTGTTTCGCAAACCGAAAGTGCCGCAGGTATTGGGAAGCGGCAAGCTGGCCTGAGGGCGAATCGAGTGCTGAGTAATTCAGTGCTCGATTTTTATCGCGATGTATATCAATAACGGAAAGATGAAATCAACAATGTGCCCAGCCCTGTCATTGTAGTTCCAGGTTTTCGACTCATCCATATTGAACCATTCGGTGCCGATTGTTTGAAAGCCGATGTAATAAAGAAAGATGGCAATCAGTAATCCGATGAGTGCAGGTTTTTTAGCTTCGTGAAACTGTTCTTGGCTGGCGTTGATGTTTTTGTAAAGATAATAGGTTCCGAGCAGACAGCTTAGGGTGTAGACCACTTCCAGTGTGATGATCAGCCAGTAAATGCGGTGGTGAAGCAGGGTGGAAGTAATAGCCCTGTGTCTGTATTTGCTTTGATCATTGGTAGTGTCCATGCTCAGGATGTGGCTGATGTATTCATAGTTGGTCGAGTAGTCGGTGAAATTGTTATACAGCATCAGTAGTCCGAAGATACTGATAAACAGCGTCAGTAAGACTTTGCTGAGTCGAATGACGTGACTGGTTGTGAGTGGGTTCAAGTTGGTGATCTCCGTTGTTGATCCCGTAGTGTCAGGGTAAACAAGGAGAGTCTATCTCGAGGTTTTGTTGTTTGGCTGCTGACTGAGTTGCAGAGTGTGTATTCGGAAAGTTGTTTAGTTAATTGAGTGTGCGTTATTAGTTAAGCGGGCAGGCGCTTGTAACGCCTGCCCGTTTGGTTCAACCCTTCCAGACTTGCGGGTTGACCAGATCCTGCGGGCGCTCGCCCAACAGGGCGCTGCGCAAGTTGGCCAAGGCACGGTTGGCCATGGCATCGCGGGTCTCATGGGTGGCCGAGCCGATGTGCGGCAAGGTCACGGCATTGTTCAGTTGGAACAGCGGCGACTCGGCCAGCGGTTCTTTTTCGTAGACGTCCAGCCCGGCTCCACGAATGCGCTTGTTTTGCAGCGCTTCGATCAGCGCCGGTTCATCCACCACCGGGCCACGGGCGATGTTCACCAGTATGGCGCTCGGCTTCATCAGCGCCAGTTCACGATGGCTGATCAAGTGTCTGGTTTTCTCGCTGAGCGGCACCACCAGGCAGACGAAATCAGCTTCGGCCAGCAATTGATCAAGGCTGCGGTACTGTGCTCCGAGTTCCTGTTCCAGCGCGGTCTTGCGACTGTTACCGCTATAGATGATCGGCATGTTGAATCCCAGTCGACCGCGTCGGGCGATAGCGGCACCGATGTTGCCCATGCCGACGATGCCCAGGGTCTTGCCATGCACATCGCAACCGAATAGCTGCGCACCGACAGTGGCCTGCCATTGCCCGGCCTTGGTCCAGGCATCCAGTTCGGCGACGCGGCGCGCGCTGCTCATCAATAGCGCGAACGCCAGGTCGGCGGTGCTTTCGGTGAGCACGTCCGGCGTGTTGGTCAGCATGATCCCGCGTTCGTTGAAGTAGGCCAGGTCATAGTTGTCGTAGCCCACCGAGACGCTGGACACCACTTCCAGCCTGGCGGCGTTTTCCAATTGGGCGCGGCCGAGTTTGCGACCAACGCCGATCAGGCCGTGGGCATGGGGCAGGGCTTCGTTGAACTGGGCGTTGATATCGCCGTTTTTCGGATTCGGTACGATGACATCGAAATCCTGTTGCAGGCGTTCGACCATTGCCGGAGTGACGCGGCTGAAGGCCAGGACAGTCTTTTTCATGAGAGGCGGGCTCGTCGGGCGGTGAAGAATGCTTAGCAAGCTACAAGTTTCACGCGGCAAGCTGCAAGTCTAAAAGCCGCCCTCATGGTTTTTAACTTGAAGCTTGTCGATTGAAGCTTGTCGCTGCCGTTCCGTTATACTGCCGTACTTCTTATACTGCGGCATGCGGCTCACTCACCGGGCCCGACATTTCACGCATCACCCGGAGCTTTCATGACTTCCCCGAAACAACCGCCGGTCGCCGACGCCCAGAGCGACGTGCAGGCAGAGCTGCCAGACAGCGTCGACTCCAGCGCGGACAGCGAAACCAAAGCCGAAATCCCGGCATTCAAGTTCCCGTTCAAGCCGGGCGAACTGACGGCAGCCAAAGGCTCGAACCAG
Organism: Pseudomonas sp. Pseusp49; assembly: GCF_059491875.1. Classification (NCBI taxonomy): domain Bacteria; kingdom Pseudomonadati; phylum Pseudomonadota; class Gammaproteobacteria; order Pseudomonadales; family Pseudomonadaceae; genus Pseudomonas; species Pseudomonas sp. Pseusp49. The sequence goes on from NZ_CP168514.1 coordinate 908,433, forward strand.
CCTTGGTACAAGAACGGCGCCAAGAACGGCCACACCAAGACGCCGGGCATGGCACCGCCGGGGACTCGTCGGTCGATGGGCAAGCGCTAGGCCTTCACCCTGAGGTGCTTGACCTGGCCTCATCGCGAGCAGGCTCGCTCCCACAGTGGATCTATGTCGTGCACAAATTTTATGTTCACTGAAGATCCCTTGTGGGAGATTCTATGGTTGAGGGAAAGCCCTCAACTGGCTTTTTGGTTGATATTCGCTTTGCCCTTTCAGCAAGGCGAATACCACCCGAGCAAGCTTGCGAGCCAGCATCACCAACGCCTGAGTGGTGCTGAACCCCCGAGTTCTTTGTTCTTCGTAATACCCTTTCCAGGCTTTCGTACGGCTAGCCGACATCGCTGCATTGTGCAGAAGTCGGCGGGCCTCGGGGTCACCGCGCTTGGTCAAACTGCGGCGAGCGTCTTTCTGTCCTGATTTCGCCACCCGTAAATCCATGCCCAGGAAGGCGATAAATGCATCCGCGTTTCTAAAATCCCCTCGCTGAAATGCGGTTATCAAGCGGGCCCCAGTCAAAAAACCAATACCCTCAACTTTCAGGCAGCGCTTCAATTGACCGAGCAAACCGGCTTCTTTGAGCTGATCGTTGATCGTCTTTTCGATCAGCGTCTCAAGCTGCTGCATGGACTTCACTTGCTCGGCAAAAGCCGCCTTGAGCAGCGGCTCATTCGACCAGCTCTGCACCAGGCCGACCCTGGCCTGGACCAAGGCTGCGCGACGGCGGAAAAGGCTCAGGAGCTGGCGGTACAGCGGTGAGGGCGGGGTCCAAGGACGCAACTCCTCGGCTTCGTTCTTCAGGTAACGAGCCAGTAGCTTGGCATCCAGCGCGTCGGTTTTGGCGCGGATTTTCACGCCTTCGCGATAATGTTTGAGTTCATAGCCTCCCACCATGTAAATCGTGCAACCGGCCTCATAGGCCAGATCAGCGAAGTCCAGGTGGTAGATGTTGGTCGCCTCAATGGCAATAGCCACCGTCCCCGACAACGCCTTCAGCCACTGCTTGATGGATGTTTTGGTGTTGGCAATCTCTTCAAGAAAATCACCATCAGACTGATAAATCACCAGTTCATTCTTGGCGACATCCACACCCACGATCGGTTTTGATAGAGAGACCGGCATTGCCACAGGATTTCCTCCGGGATAAGGTTTGAGCACTTGAAGGGCTCACCCAGAGGCGCAGGCTTGTTCCTATCGTCGGTCTAGCCAGATGCATTCTTTATCGGCGCTTGGGTGAAAGGAGGAGGGGCGATATCTCCCACGGTCTGTACTGCGTCAACAGTCAGAATCGAGCCTTGTCCCTCCTCCTCCCTTCAAGTCCTACCATACAAGCGAGCCTGCTCGCGAAGGGGCCGGTACAAGCACATCAAGTCTCGGATCAATCCGCCCGCAACGAAATAAACGAGTAATTTGCCGGCGCATCCATCGCCACTTGTGCACCTGCGGCCAGCACTTGCCCGGCGATTTCATCGCCCGACACATGAAACTGCCATTCACTGCCCCACTCCGGCAACGTTTGCCCCGCCAGCTCGTCAATGATCGCAGAAAGCTCCGCCATATCCGGCAGATAAGCGGTGAACCCGTCGCCCTTCAGGGCCGTCGTGCGAATGCCCAGCAAGGCGCAAATCGCATCCTTCATCAGAATGTCATCACGATCGGCCTGACGGGAGCGCTGGATCAGTTCCGATAGCTCCCGGTCGACCAACTCACCACCGACAATCAGGTCCGGTCCATTTTTCCACGACTCGGGCGGGCATTCCTTCACCGCGGTGTTGAGCGGTATGTGAGGGTTGATTTCCATCGGATAGATACGGCACACCAGCGGCCGGCGTTCGTAGATGCGGCAGAGGTTGTCTTCGTCAAGATTCCGGCAGGGGCCGACATTGTAGGCGGCGAAGGTGATGGCTACGTACGCCTCGGATTCGCCGCTGCGCACCACTGCCGATCGGCGTTCGGCGTGTTCCCGTTGTTGCATAGGCAGACCCAGGCCGTTGTCCAGAAACGCTTCAACCAGCACGATCACCTGACCGCCGTCTGCGGCCCACATCCGGGTTTCGCTCAGGGTCAGGCTCACATGGTGGTCGTTGCAGCATTTACCGCAGCCTACGCAGGAAAACTTTGTATTCATTGAGCGTTCATTCGCATCACAGGGCACGAAACGGCGACAGAATGCCACCGCAGAGGTCGCTGTCGAAGCAAGTTATGCGCCACTCAATTGGCCTTGGCGGCAGTGCGGATGGAGTCCCATTCGGTGACGTACGCGGTCTTGCTCTTTTTGTTGTAGAGGCACAGCTCGGTGCCTTGTGCGCCTTTCATGTGCTTTTGCGGGTACTGACCCTGGAGCAGGAGCGCGGTATAGCCAACCCGGTCATCGAACTGTGCGGCGTTGCCGACCGGTTTACTGTTCGTCAGGCCGCTGGCCTTGGTGCAACTGGCGAGTACGGCCTTGTCGTAGGCGGCCCAGGCGTCGGGGCTGGAGGCGTGGGCCTGAGAGGCGAGGGCAGTGAGGCAGAGAAAAGTCAGTGTTGCTGCTTTCATGGTTCAGGCGTCCTTGGGCTGTGACCGAAAGGTGAGTATGCCTGAAGATTTGGCGCAGATTATGTGGGCCTCATCGCGAGCCTGCTCGCGATTGCGGCGTATCAGTCTGGAACCGGCTCCCGGCGAACGGCACGCATCCCGACACTTTCATACAATCGCCGCGCCCGGTGGTTGTCTTCCAGCACCTTCAAGTCCACAAATCCTTCGCGACGTTGCTGGAACACCTTGAACGCCTGCAACAACAAGGCACGTCCCAATCCTCGGCCCTGAAACCGTGGATGCACCACCAGGTTCTTGATGTAGGCGCTGGTCCAGCACTGGCACACGCCGACAATGCCTTCGGCATCCCGGGCGATGAAGCACAGCGCCGGGTCATACTCCGGGTCGTTCTCGAACTGCCATTGCCACATGTCCAGCGCTGCCACGCGACCGCCACCTTCGAGGTAACCGAATTCCATCAACCGGTGCACGGCTGCGCCGATTTCGGGATGGTATTCGCTCAGTTGCAGGCCGGCTGGCCAATCGGGTGACGGCACGACTTCAGTGAGGTCGCGCCGCATCAGCCAGCAAAAGTCCTCGGCCAAGGCTCAATATCCCTGTTCGGCGACAGCCTTGGCTGCAGTGATCAGGCACTGGGTCAATTCCGGCGAAGAGAACTTGGTCAGCACCGCGTTCGCCCCCGCCAGTCGTGCTTTCTCGGCGTTCATCGCACTGTCCAGCGAGGTGTGCAGCAAGACATAAAGATGCGCGAAGTCCGGGGTTTCCCGCAGGGTGCGGGTGAAGGCGTAGCCGTCCATCTCGGACATTTCGATGTCCGAGACGATCAGGTTGATCTGCTGCGCGGTGCCTTGCAGATCCAGCAGGCAGTCGATGGCTTCCTTGGCGCTGCGGGCCGTATGGCATTGCAGGCCAAGGTTACGCAAGGTGTGCACCGATTGCTGCAGGGCGACCTGGCTGTCGTCGACCACCAGGATGCGCGCATTGCCAAGCAGTTCGGCGTCTTCCATGCTCAGTTCGGTCGGCGCCATTTCGATTTGTGCCGGGGCGATGCCGTGGATGACTTTTTCGATGTCCAGTACCTGTACCAGGGTGCCATCGACCGACGTCACGCCAGTGATGTAGGCGCGCAAACCACCGGAGCCGAAGGGCGGCGGGCGGATGTCGGTGGTCAGGCAATGGACGATCTTGCTCACGGCCTGCACGTGCAGGCCCTGCTTTGAACGGCTGACATCCGTGACGATCAGGCAGCCGCCGTTCGGGTCTTCCAGTGGGCGCTCGCCAATGGCGCGGCTGAGGTCGATCACCGACAGGGATGCGCCGCGCAGGGTGGCGATGCCTTTGACGTGGGGGTGTGACTCCGGCAACCGGGTCAGCGGCGGGCAGGGAATGATCTCACTGACCTTGAGCAGGTTGATCGCCATCAGCTTGCCGCTGCGCAGGGTAAACAGCAGAAGCGAAAGTGAGTCTGCGCGGGCTTTGGTGGAGGACATATGAACCTTCTCTGGAAAAAGGTGACGGGCAATCCCGGGATCGCCATGACTTCGATGCCGGGTTATCGACTTGTCGGGGGCAGTCTTTAGGGGGAATACCTATCTGGGACCAAACACAGGACCATTGTGGCGAGGGGGCTTGCCCCCGTTCGGTCGCGCAGCGGTCGTAAATCCAGCGACTCGGTTTGATTGGTGGAAAGCTGGGGCCGCTTCGCGACCCAACGGGGGCAAGCCCCCTCGCCACAAGATTTCACTCGACACTGAAAAACACTATTTCATCCCCAACCGCTTGGCCATTCGCCCAAGGTTCGCCCGATCCAAGCCTAGCTCACGGGCCGCGCTTGCCCAGTTGTTGTTGTGCCGTTCCAGGCAGGCACCGATCATTTGACGCTGATAACGCTCGGTGGCCTCACGCAAATCGCCGGTCGGCGCTTGGATGACGGTGGCGACTGGTTGCTCGGCAGCGGTTTCAACGCTGGCGTTGGGCAAGTCGAGGTCGGCGGCGCTCAGGCTGAGAATCTTCGGCCGTTCCTTGCAATTGCCCAGGGCTTTCAAGGCGCTACGGCCGATCAAATGTTCAAGCTCGCGCACGTTGCCGGGCCAGTCGTAGGCCAATAGTGCGGCCTGGGCGTCGCTGTTCAGGCGTAGGCTGTTGAGGCCCATGCGCGAACGGTTCTGCTCGAGGAAGTAACCGCTGAGCAGCAGCACATCGCGCCCGCGATCGCGCAGGGCCGGCACCAGCAGTGGGTAAACACTGAGGCGATGGTAGAAGTCGGCACGGTAACGACCGCTGCGCACTTCCTCGGCGAGGTCGCGGTTGGTCGCCGCGATCAGGCGCACGTCGACCTGATGCTCCTGGTCCGAGCCCAGTCGCTGCAGCTGACCGCTCTGCAACACGCGCAACAGCTTGGCCTGCACGGTCAGCGACAACTCACCGACTTCATCGAGAAACAGCGTGCCGCCATTGGCCAGTTCGAACTTGCCACGGCGGTCATTCATCGCCCCGGTAAAGGCGCCGCGGACATGGCCGAACAACTCGCTTTCCACCAAGGTATCGGGCAACGCGGCACAGTTGAGGCTGATGATCGGCTTGTCGGCGCGGGGCGAGGCGGCATGGATGGCCTGGGCCACCAACTCCTTGCCGACCCCGGTTTCGCCGGTGATCAGCACGGTCAGGTCGCTGCCGCCGACCAGGCTGATTTCTTCCACCAGACGCTTGTGGGCCTTGCTCTGGCCAATCATCTCGCGGTTCTGCTGGCCGCTGGCCTGGCGGTAGACCTCGGCGCGCTGATGCTCATCTTCGACCCGGTTGTTCAACCGCTCGATGCGTTCGGCGGCGTTGACCGTGGCGGCCGCGAGGCTGGCGAAGGCTTGCAGGGCATCCAGTTCGATCGGTTCGAAGCGCTCCGGATCGAGGGCGTCGAGGGTCAGCAGACCCCAGGGGCGCTCGTCGATGAACAAGGGGCAACCCATGCAGTCGTGGACTTCCAGATGATCATCCAGGCCATCGACCAGACCGTCATAGGGGTCGGGCAAGTCACTGTCGGCAGCGAAACGGGTCGGGCCGGAGCCACTGAGCAGCGCTGCGAAGCGCGGGTGCTCACTGACCTTGAAGCGCCGACCGAGGGTGTCGGTGCTCAAGCCGTCGACGGCCAGTGGCACCAGCCATTCGCCATCGAGGCGCAGCAGGGCGGCGGCATCGCACGGGAGCAGGGCGCGCATGGCTTCCAGCAGGCGGCGATAACGCTCGCCCTCGGGCAGTTCGCGGGACAGGTCGGAGACCAGGGGCAGCAAGGCGGTGAGCAGTGGTTTTGCAGTCATAGTGACTCCATGTAGTCGGTATGACTATAAAACAGGCAGTGTCGAAATGACTATTAAGTTATTAACGTATTGATTTTTAACGATTAAATAGTTGGCATGAAAGCTGATACGCATAGGGCAATCCGTTAGCAACCCAAGAAGACCAGGAGTCACCTTATGCTGAGCGCTCAAGACCGTGCCATCGTCAAATCCACCGTACCGTTGCTCGAAAGCGGTGGCGAGGCGCTGATCACGCACTTCTATCGCATGATGCTCTCCGAATACCCGCAAGTCCGCCCGCTGTTCAACCAGGCCCACCAGGCCAGCGGTGACCAGCCGCGTGCCTTGGCCAACGGCGTATTGATGTACGCGCGCCATATCGACCAGCTCGACCAGTTGGGCGACCTGGTGGCCAAGATCATCAACAAGCACGTGGCCCTGCAGATCCTGCCTGAGCACTATCCGATTGTCGGCAGCTGCCTGCTGCGGGCCATCGCCGAAGTGTTGGGCGAAGAGATCGCCACCCCGGAAGTGATCGCGGCCTGGGGCGCGGCCTACGGTCAACTGGCGGACATCCTGATCGGCGCCGAAGCCAGCGTTTACGACCAAAAAGAACAGGCCCACGGCGGCTGGCGCGGGGCGCGGGAGTTCATCGTGGTGGACAAGGTCCAGGAGAGCGCCGAGATCACGTCGTTCTACTTCGAACCGGCGGACAAAGGCCCGATCCTCGAGGCAGAGCCCGGCCAGTACATCGGCATGAAACTGATCCTCGACGGTGAAGAGATCCGTCGCAACTACTCGCTGTCGGCGCGGGCAAACAAAGGCCAGTACCGCATCAGCGTCAAGCGTGAAGCCGGTGGTCGCGCGTCCAACTACCTGCATGACCAGATGCATGTCGGCGACAGCATCCAGTTGTTCCCGCCATCGGGCGAGTTCACCCTGACCGCCAGCGACAAACCGCTGGTGCTGATCAGTGGCGGTGTCGGCATCACCCCGACCCTGGCGATGCTCGAAGCGGCGCTGGAGACCCAGCGGCCGGTGCATTTCATCCACTGCGCGCGCAACGGCAGTGTGCATGCTTTCCGCGACTGGATCGATGGCCTGGCCGAACGTCACCCGCAACTCAAGCGTTTCTACTGCTATTCCGAGGACGACGGCGTGAGCCCGGCGGCGCACAAGGTCGGTTTGTTGAGCCAGCAGCAGTTGAATGCGTGGCTGCCGGAGCAGCGTGACCTGGATGTTTACTTCCTGGGGCCGAAAGGTTTCATGGCGTCCATCAAGCGCCATCTCAAGGCACTGGGTGTGCCGGAGAAGCAAAGCCGCTATGAGTTCTTCGGGCCGGCAGCGGCGCTGGAGTAAAAGATCGCAGCCTTCGGCAGCTCCTACAGGATGCAATCCATTCCGATGTAGGAGCTGCCGGAGGCTGCGATCTTTTAAAAGTTAATCCCTCCTTAACCGCTTTGTCGTCTATTCCTCCCCGAATCCCCCGGACATGCTCCAGACTCTCAAAGGTCCGGGCCAGCGTGTAGACTGGCGGGCACTCGAATCTTGAAGGGAAACGCGATGAGCGATGAATCCATGCGGTTGGGGCGTGAACGGCGCTACCTGGTGTTGTTGGGCATCATTTGCCTGGCGTTGATCGGCGGCGCGCTGTACATGCAAATTGTCCTGGGTGAGGCGCCTTGCCCGCTGTGCATCCTGCAACGTTATGCGTTGCTGCTGATCGCGATCTTCGCCTTCATCGGCGCGGCCATGCGCAACCGTCGCAGCATCACGGTGTTCGAAACCCTGGTGGTGATCTGCGCGCTGGCCGGCGCAGGCGTTGCCGGGCATCACGTCTATACGCAGTTCTACCCGGCGGTCAGCTGCGGCATCGATGTGCTGCAACCGATTGTCGATGACTTGCCGCTGGCGAAGATCTTCCCGCTGGGTTTCCAGGTCGATGGTTTCTGCTCCACGCCATACCCGCCGATCCTCGGTTTGTCGCTGGCGCAGTGGGCGCTGGTGGCGTTCGTACTGATCGTGGTGCTGGTGCCGCTGTTGACGTCGCGTAACCGCAAAGCGCTGCGCTGAGGTCATCTGCCGCCGCACATTGTCGGACAAAAAAGCCCCGTTCCTTGCACAGAGGAGCGGGGCTTTTTTTGTGTTGGGGGGCGCATTCCGGAGGCCTGGTAAAAAGACCGTGATGTGGGGCAGCCAAGGGTGCGACACATGTGCGACATGTTGTCACAGAGTCAGTGTCGCAGGGCGTTCATGGAAGCCGGATTGGCACATGGAATCGTAACTAAATTGGGCTGTTTTGCCGGCTCCCGTTTTTTCCCGTTCCGAACCCGAACAGGCAGTTTTAACAGGGCCTGGCGAATGGCCGCAGTCCCCGTCATATCGGGCCTCTGGCAGGATCAAGGGCAGCAGGGAGGCACCCGATACTGTCTGAACTGTGGGTGGAAGACCTACTTATTTTGGTGTTTTTGTTGAGAATCAATTTCGATAAGATGCGCCACTTTTGCGAAATTGGTGAATGATTGTTGCCGGTTCGGATAAAAATTATTTCGGGATGAGACATGGTTTATAAAACGCTACATATCTACAATCGCCCGCACTGAATTCCCGACGCTGCTCAAATCTTAACCAGGTGTGAGCAGGAACAGGGTGTCGAGAGGTCTGGTGGCTTCATGCGATGCCCAGGTGTCGGAGCCTCCAACTACCCGCACCAAATGGAATTGGTCTGTAACAAGGCCTTTGACCACGAATTCGAATAAGAACTCACCGCAGGCCCGGGATTTGTCGTACAGCGTCTGACGCACGACGGGCATGCCCTTATTCAATCCAAGAAAAATGCCAACCCTTGGCAGGGTGAAGTGTTGGCGATCAAAACCCAACTGCATTGCGCAAGCTGCTTTAGAGGTCGTGAGATGAGTAAAAACAGGTACCCCAGACTACTAGGCTTATTGCCGCTGATCGGCACGTTGCTGCTGTCAGGCTGCAACATGACCTTGCTCAATCCCAAGGGCCAGGTCGGTCTGGACGAGCGAAACCTGATCATCACCGCAACGCTGCTGATGCTGTTGGTCGTGATTCCGGTCATCGTCATGACCTTCCTGTTCGCCTGGAAATACCGCGCGTCCAACACCAACGCCACCTACACCCCGAAATGGAACCACTCCACCAAGATCGAGATCGCGGTGTGGGCCGTTCCAGTGCTGATCATCATTGCCCTGGGTTACGTCACCTACAAGTCGACCCACGCTCTGGACCCGTACAAGCCGTTGGAATCGGACGTGAAGCCGGTGACCATCGAAGTGGTCGCGCTGGACTGGAAGTGGCTGTTCATCTACCCGGAACAAGGCATCGCCACGGTCAACAAGATCGTGTTCCCGGCGCACACCCCGATCAACTTCCGCATTACCTCTGACGCCGTGATGAACTCGTTCTTCATCCCTGCGCTGGGTGGCCAGATCTACGCGATGGCGGGCATGCAGACCAAGCTGCACCTGATCGCCAACGAAAACGCTGAAATGGACGGTATCTCCGCCAACTACAGCGGCGCTGGTTTCACCGGCATGAAATTCAAAGCGATCGCAACTTCCCAGGAAGATTTCGACGCCTGGGTAAGTGAAGTCAAAAAGGCACCTAAACAGCTTGAACAAGCTGAATACGCAGCCCTTGCCAAGCCAAGCCAGAACAACCCAGTCGAGCTCTACTCCTCGGTGACACCGAACCTGTTCCAGACCATCGTCGACAAGTACGAAGGCATGAAACCAGGGCCTAAGGTGCACCACGAGAAGAAAGAGAAAGAAGTGGCCGCTACGGACATGAACTCGCATTCAGCTGCCGGGGCAGAGGAGTAAACGATGTTTGGTAAATTAAGTTGGGAAGCGATCCCGTTCCACGAGCCGATCGTCATGGTGACCATCTCCATGATCGCGCTCGGTGGTCTGGCGTTGTTCGCTGCAATCACCTACTTCAAGAAGTGGACCTACCTGTGGACCGAGTGGCTGACGTCGGTCGACCACAAGAAAATCGGCGTGATGTACATCATCGTCGCCATGGTCATGCTGCTGCGCGGCTTTGCCGACGCCATCATGATGCGTACCCAACTGGCCATGGCCACCGAGGGTTCGCCTGGCTACCTGCCACCTGAACACTATGACCAGATCTTCACCGCTCACGGTGTGATCATGATCATCTTCATGGCGATGCCATTCTTCACCGGCCTGATGAACCTTGCAGTGCCGCTGCAGATCGGCGCGCGTGACGTTGCCTTCCCGTTCCTGAACTCCCTGAGCTTCTGGCTGCTGGTTTCCGGCGTGGTGCTGATCAACCTGTCCCTGGGCGTCGGCGAATTCGCCAAGACCGGCTGGGTTGCCTATCCGCCGCTGTCGGGCCTGCAATACAGCCCTGGCGTGGGGATGGACTACTACATCTGGGCGCTACAGCTATCCGGTTTGGGGACAACGCTGACGGGGGTTAACTTCCTCGCTACCGTGCTGAAAATGCGTACCCCTGGCATGAAGCTGATGGACATGCCGATCTTCACCTGGACCTGCACCTGGGCCAACGTCCTGATCGTGGCTTCGTTCCCGATCCTGACCGCTACCCTGGCACTGCTGACCCTCGACCGTTACATGGATTTCCACATTTTCACCAACGAACTTGGTGGCAATCCGATGATGTACGTGAACCTGTTCTGGGCCTGGGGTCACCCTGAGGTGTACATCCTGATCCTGCCGGCGTTCGGTATCTTCTCCGAAGTCATCTCGACCTTCACCGGCAAGAAACTGTTCGGCCACCACTCGATGATCTACGCATCGGGCGCAATCTCGATCCTGGGCTTCATGGTTTGGCTGCACCACTTCTTCACCATGGGGTCGGGTGCCAGCGTCAACGCCTTCTTCGGTCTGGCGACGATGCTGATTTCCATCCCGACGGGTGTGAAACTGTTCAACTGGCTGTTCACCATCTACCAGGGCCGTCTGCGTTTCACCAGCCAGGTGCTGTGGACCCTGGGCTTCATGGTGACCTTCGCCATCGGCGGCATGACCGGCGTACTGCTGGCCATCCCGGGTGCCGACTTCGTTCTGCACAACAGCCTGTTCGTGATCGCGCACTTCCACAACGTGATCATCGGCGGTGCGGTATTCGGTTACATCGCCGGTTTCGGCTTCTACTTCCCTAAAGCGTTCGGCTTCAAGCTGCACGAAGGCTGGGGCAAGGCTGCATTCTGGTTCTGGATCTCGGGCTTCTTCGTCGCGTTCATGCCGCTCTATGCACTGGGCTTCATGGGCATGACCCGTCGTCTGAACGCCACCACCAATCCTGAGTGGGTGCCGTACCTGTACGTCGCCATGTTCGGTGCGGTGATGATCGCCGTGGGTATCGCTTGCCAGCTGATCCAGCTGTACGTCAGCGTGCGTGACCGCAACAAGCCGGAAAACATGTGCGAACACGGCGACCCGTGGAATGCACACACCCTGGAATGGTCGACCTCGTCGCCACCTCCGTTCTACAACTTCGCTGTGCTGCCTAAAGCCGACGTTGTCGACCCGTTCACCGAAGCCAAGGAAAACGGCACCGCGTACAAGGTTCCGGCCAAGTACGAGCCGATCCACATGCCAAACAACACCGCGACCGGTGTGGTGATGGGCGCGCTGTTGACCGTGTTCGGTTTCGCGATGATCTGGCACATCTGGTGGCTGGCGATCGCGAGCCTGGCTGGCACCGTGATCTACTTCGCGATCCACGCGGCCCGTGATGATCAAGGCTATATGGTGCCGGTCGACGTGATCGAGCGCATCGAAGCCGAGCAGCACAAGCGTCTGGTTGCGGCAGGGAAAATCCCGGCCACCGCCACCCGTGTTGAAACCTCGTTGGAACAGGCTTAAACCATGTCGAACTTAGTGACCAATGCTGGACACACCCATGTCGATGGACATGGGCATGATGACCATCACCACGACTCGGGCGAGATGACCGTATACGGTTTCTGGCTCTACCTGATGACCGACTGCATTCTGTTTGCGTCGATCTTCGCGGCGTACGCGGTACTGGTTAACAACGTAGCGGGTGGCCCGTCGGGCCACGACATCTTCGAACTGCCATACGTACTGGGCGAAACCGCTCTGCTGCTGTTCAGTTCGATCACCTACGGCTTCGCCATGCTGGCGTTCTTCCGTGGCAACAAGAAGCAGGTCCTGGGCTGGCTGGCCATGACCTTCCTGTTCGGTGCCGGCTTCATCGGCATGGAGATCAACGAGTTCCACATGCTGATCTCCGAAGGCTACGGCCCGAACCGCAGCGGCTTCCTGTCCGGGTTCTTCACCCTGGTCGGCACCCACGGTCTGCACGTGACCAGCGGTCTGATCTGGATGGCGATCATGATGTACCAGGTGCAGAAAAAAGGCCTGACGGCGACCAACCGGACCCGTCTGAGCTGCCTGAGCCTGTTCTGGCACTTCCTGGACGTAGTGTGGATCTGCGTATTCACCGTTGTTTATCTGATGGGGACTATGTAAATGGCTAACGCAGCTCATTCCCACAATGGCCATGACAGCCACGACGCCGGTCACGGCAGCGTCAAGTCCTACGCCATCGGCTTCATCCTGTCGGTGATCCTGACCCTGATCCCGTTCGGTCTGGTGATGTACCCGACGCTGCCGAAGTCGATCACCCTGATGATCGTCGTCGCGTTCGCAGTTATCCAGGTGCTGGTGCACCTGGTGTACTTCCTGCACCTGGACCGTTCGGCCGCGCAGCGTAACAACGTGATTGCGTTTGTCTTTGCCGCGATCGTGATTGTCCTGCTGGTTGGCTTGTCGCTGTGGATCATGTTCAGCATCCACACGTTCATGATGGCGAAGTGAGGTAGATCCGCATGTCCCTTAAGCACTTTATCCAAATCACCAAACCGGGGATCATTTTCGGTAACGTGCTTTCTGTGGCAGGCGGATTTTTCCTGGCCTCCAAAGGGCATGTCGATCTGGCCATCTTCCTGGCCGCCATGATCGGCACGTCCCTGGTGGTTGCCTCCGGTTGCGTGTTCAACAACTGCATCGACCGCGACATCGACCTGAAGATGGAACGCACCAAGAACCGGGTGCTGGTCCAGGGCTTGATTTCCCTGAAACTGGCCCTGGTTTATGCGACCGTCCTGGGTGTCGCCGGCGTTGCCCTGTTGTACAAGGTGGCCAACCCGTTGGCTGCGCTGTTCGCGGTTATCGGCTTCGTGATCTACGTCGGCTTCTACAGCCTGTACCTCAAGCGCAAGTCGGTTCACGGCACGCTGGTGGGCAGCCTGTCGGGCGCCATGCCGCCGGTCATCGGCTACGTCGCAGTGAGCAACACTTTCGACATGGCCGCGCTGACCCTGCTGGTGATGTTCAGCCTGTGGCAGATGCCGCATTCCTATGCCATCGCGATCTTCCGCTTCAACGATTACCTGGCCGCATCGATTCCGGTGCTGCCAGTGAAGCGCGGCATCGAAGTGGCCAAGAAGCACATCCTGATCTACATCCTGGCCTTCCTCGTGGCGACCTTGATGCTGACCTTCAGCGGCTACGCCGGCATGAGCTACCTCGCCGTCGCCGCGGCCATGGGCATGTACTGGCTGTACATGGCCTGGACCGGCTACAAGGCAGTGGATGACACGGTCTGGGCACGCAAGCTGTTCGTGTTCTCGATCTTCACCATTACCGCGTTGAGCGTGATGATGTCCCTGGACTTCAAAGTGCCGACCGAGTTGCTGCTGACGTACGCGCCGTAAGCGTCGGATGCTGTAAAGAAACCGTCCTTCGAGAGAAGGGCGGTTTTTTTTTGCTTTTTGGAAAAGCGATACATATGTACCGCACTAAATTGTTTGGGTGCTCGATAGTGGAGTGGCGCATTGAGGAACAACGCGCATAACCCATAGATGCCAGGAGGCACCATGTTAAATCTCGAGCAAACCAAAACCATCTTGAATGCCGCTATCGGTAAACCATACAGCGAGTCACTGCGTGAGGCATTGTCGCAGCTCACTGGGCGCCCTGTTCGCCCAATGGGTTTTGGTTTCGCCGGTACGGCGGATTTACGGCCAGAACGTGTGAGTCTGAACTTCAATGAAGATTTGGTGATCCATTCGTACGATTTTGGTTAAGCAAAAATCCCGCCCTTTGAGAGAAGGGCGGGATTTTTTTTCGGGGGTAATTCAGGTGCTACCGCCAATTTTGAGTTCTACGCCCCCCCCTGTAGGAGCTGCCGCAGGCTGCGATCTTTTGATCTTGATCTTTGGCGGAATTGAGATCGCTGAAAATCAAAAGATCGCAGCCTGCGGCAGCTCCTACAGGGGGGTATTTGCTTGACGCTGATTTTAGCGATATGCGTGCCTATGCACTGAAAAGCCCCGCGTTTCAAACGAAATGCGGGGCTTTCTGTTTATGCGCGGTTGTTACACGGCGCATCGAGCACCTTCACCACGTCATCGATGATTGCCTTGCTCATGTCCTGCAAAAAGTGCGAGGCCCAGGCGTGCCGGTCGGAGTCGCGAACCATGGCGGCGTCTGAGGCGAGCAGTTTGGCGAGGTGGAGCAGGTCGGAGGCGTGGTAGAGGGCTTGGATCACCGGGACACCGGCGTTGATGCGGAACAGCGGTTCGTTGGCGTGGTAGGAGAAGGGGGTGAGGCCGATGGTTTTCAGGTCTTGAGGGTTGGTCATTGGGCTTCACCTCCTGCTGGGCTGGGGGTGGAGGGGCATGACTGGTGTAGCAGACGGATCGATAGCGTTCATTTGTAACTCCTGCATAAGTGAAGCTGTCCCGTTCGTTCTCAGGCGAATGGGTGGCAGCTGTGCGCAGGCTGAGAAACCGGAGATGCAGGACCCGGCAGACCCTAAGGTCTCCCACACACAGCCGCCATAGCACGAAAATTCAGGCGTAAAAAAACGCCAACAATCGTGGGGCGTAGCTGCGTGGCATCTTACTCGGGTTCTCAGGCCCGGTCGCTGAATTGGCAGCGACCGGGCGAAGTTAGCCGGCAAGGATGGAGTCGGCAATCGTAGCGATCTGCTGGCCGGGGGATGGCCGGGACACCACAACCCCTGTGGGAGCGGGCTTGCTCGCGAAGGCGGTGTGCCAGGCAACATTGATGCTGGATGTGACGGCCTCTTCGCGGGCAAGCCCGCTCCCACATTGGACTAGCGTTATCGCTGATATCGAGCATGACGCGGCCCCCTGTGGGAGCGAGCTTGCTCGCGATGGCGGACTGACAGGCAACATCAATGTTGAATGTGATGGCCTCATCGCGGGCAAGCCCGCTCCCACAGGATTGGGGGCTCAGTTATTTATTTTGTGTGTTGAGCAACCGGAAAAACCGCTCCCGCACCTGCAGACTATCGCTATGCGCCACATTGAACCGCAGGAATTGACTGGCATTCGGCGCTTTGCTCAGCAAGGTCCCCGGCGCCAACACCATGTTGTTCTCCAGCCCTTGTCGAGCCAGGTTCTCGGCGTGCAGGCCCTCCGGCAACCGCGCCCAGATAAACACGCCTTCGCCCGGCAACGAGGAAAGCGAACACCCGGCTTCCGCCAGCCAACTCGCTACCCGGCTGTTGGACTCATACAACCGGTCCACCGTGCGCCGCGCATGTTTGGCGTAGCTGCCGTCGCTGAGCATGGTGCAGGTGATCTGCTCTGCCAGCTCCGACGTCACTCCGCCGCAGGCCATTTTCAGTGCAATCATCCGCGCCGCCAGTTGTGGTGAGAGCACGGTGTAGCTGACGCGGCTGTTGGCAGTCAGGGTCTTGGAGAAGCCGGAGACATAACTCACATTGTCCAGTCCGCTGGCCGCCAGGCGCGGGGTGCGGCGTTGCTGGATGTCGCAGTACAGATCGTCTTCGACGATGTGGAAGCCATGGCGGTGGCTCAGCTCCAGCAAGCGGTAGACCTGGGCCGGGGTGAACGAGTGGCCGGTGGGGTTATGCAGTGTGCTGTTGGTCATGTACAGCACGGGTTTGTGGGCGATCAGCAGTTGCTCGAGCGCGTCGAGGTCCATGCCGTCGCAATCCCGGGCGATGGTGATGACTTTGGCCCCGTGCAGCGCCAGGTTGGCGTGCATGTTGAAGTAGCACGGATCGTCGAGCAGTACGGTGTCGCCGGGTTTGACCAGCAGGCGCATCAGCAGGTCGATGGCCTGCATGGTGTTGGCGGTGGTGATGATCTGGTCCACCGGCGCTTCGATGCCGAAGGTCGCCAGTTTGACCCGCAAGGCCTGGCGCAACGGCACGTAACCGCCGGCCACGCCGTACTCGCCCATGCGCAACGAGGTCGCTCGCAGGGTGCCGCGCACGGCTTTCTGCAATTCTTCGGCGGGCAGCCAGGAGGTCGGCAGAAAACCGCAGCCGGGGCGCAGTGCGCCGTTGTCCAGCAGCAGTGCGCGGCGTACCACGCTGAGGGTGTCCTGGGGTTGCAGGTCCGGGCCGGTGCCACTTTTCAGCGCCGCTTCGGAGCGATGCACGTAATGCCCCGAGCCCTGGCGCGACACCACCAGCCCCTTGGCGCGCAAGCGGTCCAGCGCATCGACCACCGTGGACTTGCCCACGTTCATCAAGTCGGAGAGTTCGCGAATCGGCGGCAGCTTGGCGCCGTGGGGCAGGCCACCGGTGCTGATCGCCTGGGTCAGCTGATCGACGATCTGCTGCACCAGCGGCGCGCCGGGCTGGAATTCAATGGCTTTGATGACTGCACGTTGAACCTGCATTTTACTGGTCTCTCCGGCAGTAAAGTTCGTTGGATTCTATACGAACTTGCCCTGATCAGGACAAGCCTCTCTCTCTACCATGCCCTTACAGACTTTTCTGAATGTCGGCCTTTGTTGGCGGGCGTTCATCCGGTTCCTGAGGTGCTGCATGAGTGTCGAAACAACGGTCGCGGTGGCCAAGCCGGTCATTAACCTGCGGTTATTCACGATCCGGATCATCACGGCTGTTTCGCTGTTCGCGGTGTTGGGCAAGGCCAACGTCTGGCTCGACACGGCCACCAACAGCATCCTGGCCCTTGGATATCGTGCCTTGTTGCTGTTGTTGCCCCTGACTTTACTGGTGCTTGGCCGCCGCTCCCTGAGCGTCACGCTGCTGTGTGCCGGCCTTGGCCTGGTGCTGCTGGCGCTAACCAGCCATCAAGGCATGGTGATGTTTGCCGCTGCACTGTTTGCCTACGGCATTGCCATTGCCGGTTACCTGATCAAGAGCGAGGCGGCCCAGACCAAGGAAGGCGCGGCCTACAACCGCGTGGCCATGAACATGGGCAGCCTGGTGGCCGGTTTGATCCTGCTGTCGCCGCTGCTCACCCCAACGATGTTTTTCCTTGGTGCGGCGGCGTTCGTGTTGCTGTGCCTGCCGATCGCCCTCGGCGCGACCTTCACCAGCGAACCGGTGCCGGCCCGTCCGGCCAGCCAGGTCGGCAGCAACTGGGGCAACAAACTGCCGTGGGTGATCGCCGGGATCATCATGGGCATCAAGCTGTTCGGGGTGTTCTCGATCCTGCCACAGGCGATCCTGCTCAAGACCGGCGAGCTGCCGGCCTGGTACGGCTTGATGCTGATCCTCAACAGCGCCGTGGTGGTGTTCGCCCAGGTGCCGGTAATGAAGCTGATCGAGCGCACCGGGCGCTTCAAGGTCGTGGCGGTGATCGGGATCATCGTCGGCGGTTTTGCCGTGTTGTCTTCGCCAGCCGCGTTCCACGTCGAAACCCTTGTCGGGGCGCTGATCTGGGTGGCGTTGCTGTCGATCGCCGAATGCGCCTTCAGCTACCTCGATTACTTCTCGGTCAAGCAAAACAACATGTTCGTCAAGGAAGTGTCCCTGGGTGTGGGGGCCGGGCTGACCGTGTTGATCATGCGAGTGGTGCCGGCGCCGTACAACGCGCTGGTCCTCGCCGCCATCGGCGCCGGCGGGATCCTGGCCTGGTACTGGCTCAACCGTAAATCCAATGCGTCGTTGCATGACTGAGTCATCGCCGTTGCGGGTTTCACTTTGCAGGTCGGGGGCATTATGAATACGACTTCATGCGTGGTAGTGGTCGGTTACAACGGCAATCGGGTTCACGACATCCAGAAACTGCGCGAGCTGTGCAAGTCGCTCTACAACGCCAGGCTCATCCTGCTGGTCGAGAAGATTCAGCCCCATGACGACCAAGTGGCCGATCACGTCTGCAGCACTTCGCTGGCCGAGAAAGACGTGGCGGCGTCCCTTGAACTGGTGGTGGGGTGCCTGAATGCCGACAGCTGGAAGCTGATCGGCGTGCTGCCGTTCTCCGATCGCGGCGTGCTGCTCGGTGCCGCGCTGGCCAGTCACTTCGGCCTGCCGGGCATTACCCCGGACGAAGCGCGGGCGGGCCTGGACAAGCAGATCTTTCGCCGGCTTGAAGCGACGGCCAGCACCTCCCCTGAAGAATACCGGCCGGTGTTTTCCGTGCGGGTCGAAAGCCTGCCGGAACTGCGCCAGCGCGTCGTCGAACTGGGCGGCAAGGCCTTCATCAAGCCAGCCTGCGAAGGGGCGAGCCGAGGCTGTCGCGTGATCCATCACCCTTCGGAGTGCGATGACGCCTGGCTCGCCCTCAAGCCCTACCGCGAAGGCGGCATCGTTCTTGAAGAGCTGGTGCAGAACGCTCGCGAATACAGCTGGGACTGTGTGGCCGGCAGCACCTGGGTGACTGAAAAAACCACCACCGAAGGCGCCTACCGCGCCGAGATCCAGCAAGTCGTGCCCGCACCGCTGCCGGCTGAGGCCCAGGCGCGCTTGATGGCTGCCGGTCGGCATATGGCGGGTCTGGTGTCCCGGGACAACGGTGCCTGGCACAACGAAGTGTTCCTGCGCTGCGACAACCTGACCAGCGCTGTGGAAACCAACATGCGCCCCGGCGGCATGCACATCTGGGACCTGGCCAAGCGCGCCTTCGTCAATTTCGATCCGTGGGAACGCTGGGTGCGCTGGGCGGTGGAAGGCAAGACCGAGCAGCATGAGCCAGTGGCTCGCGGCTACTGCGGCATTCGCCTGCTCCGGGCGCCGGCCGGCGGCATCCTGCGGGCAACGCCAGACATCGAGGCCCTGGCCCGCGCTCTGCGCATCGACCTGGTGGAAGGGCAGTACGCCAAGCGGATTGGCGACTCGGTCAGTGCATTAGTGAAAGACAACTTCTCGTTCGTCGGCCACATCGTGTTGTTCAACGAACACTACGGGCAACTGAGCCACGACCTGTTGCGCCTGGCCGAGTCGATTGAGTCACGCATCGAGATCACTTGCCTGGCACCGGCCACCCGCGCCGTGTGCTGAGCCCGCAAGCAGCCGTTTTTTTGCATTACCGATCAAGAGGGTTCGATCAATGATCCAACACATGACCTGCGATGAACGCTTCATCGCCCTGGCCAAAGAGTTTGGCTATGACATCTACGGCGAAAACACCGCAGGCGGGCATTACGCGCCGCTGATCCGTCATCACGATGAGCTGTACATCAGCGGCCTGGTGCCACGCATGAACGGCAAGATCCATTACCCAGGCCGCGTCGGGCTGGACCTCAGCATGGCCGATGCGCAAGCGGCTGCCAGCATCAGTGCGATGCGCGGGCTGGCGTTGATCGTCGATGCCATCGGTTCACTGGACAAGATCAAGTCATTGATCCGGGTAACGGTCTATGTGAAGTCCACGGCGGATTTTGTCGACTTGAGCGAAGTGGCCAACGGTGCTTCGGATGTGTTCAGCCACGTCTTGGGCGATGCTGGTAAACATACGCGCACTACAGTCGGTGTTTATCAATTACCGAAGAATGCCGCGATAGAAGTTGACATGATTGCCGCCTTGCGCCCATCGGTTTTGTAAATTAATTCCAGACTTTACAGCGCTGAACCCTATAACTTAAGGTTTAGCGCTAAAGTGTGGGAAATAAAAAGAAAGGACGTGCGAATGGATAGCTTTCAAGGTGCGTTTTTTTCATACAAGGACTTTCGTCAGAGCCTGCATCATCGACAGCAAAGTGCCAAGGTATGGAAAGGCACCGAACTGGCGGATATGCGTCAGACCCTTGAGGCCAGCGACGTTGATATTGTCGCGCTGGCTAACGACAAGAGCATTGACGGCTGTGCAGTGACGCCCGGGATGGCGATCGCCATGCAATGGCTGAACCCCGGTGTAACGCTCAACGGTCATGCCCACTCCTGGTGGCATCTGTTCGTTATCCAGTGTGGCAGCGGCGTGCTGACCCTCGGCGATGCCGATGCGGTCGACGTCAGCAGCGGCGACGTGCTGCTGGTGCCGGCCTGGACCCGGCATGGCTTCGTCAACACCAGCAAACACGAGCCTCTGGCGATGCTCAACATGAGCAACATGCCACAAATGGCACTGCTCTCGAACTTTGCCGACAGCCATGGCCTGATCACCACCCAGCCGTAATTTCCCCACCACCGCTTTTCGTAGGAGCCGGCTTGCTGGCGATAGCGACCTTGAGATCGCCATCGCCGGCAAGCCGGCTCCTACGTTTTTTGTATCCGTCGAAACACGCTCCGAGCCCGCTTTTTGCGTGCGTGTTTACCCGCGTAAACAAACTTTCTGTATCGATTGAAACGGACAAATTCTGTATCTATTCAGCCTTCATTCAACTAACTACGATCACTTCCAATGCACGTTAATCCCTGCAGTCAGTGAATGGAGTGCTCTATGGAAAACAGGAAGCTCAAACTGTATATCGGCGCCGATCATGTCAGCGTTTTTGCGATGTCGGCGTTTGTCGCGCTCAAGGAAAAGCAACTTTCATTTGAACTTGTCTCGGTTGATCTTAAATTACGCGAAAACTATCGGGCGAGTTATCGCGATCTTTCGCTGACCTGCAAAATTCCAACCTTGGTTCACGACGATTTTGCCTTGTCGGAATCCTCGGCGATTGCCGAGTACCTCGATGAACTCTGCCCGGGGCATAAAAAACTCTATCCGCAGGGCCTCCAGCAGCGTGCCCGCGCCCGTCAATTGCAGGCCTGGCTGCGCAGTGACTTGCTGGTGGTGCGCAAGGAGCGCCCGTTTGACCTGGTGTACTTCGGCAAGAAAAACACCGCGCTGTCCGACGAGGCCCAAGCCGCCGTCGAGCGCCTGTTGTTCGTCGCCGACCATTTGCTGGAGGAGGGCGCCGAGCATCTGTTCGGTGACTGGAGCATTGCCGACACCGACCTGGCAATCATGCTCAACCGCCTGGTTGCCAACGGCGATCCGGTGCCGGCACGGCTCCAGGCCTATGTGCGTCGCCAGTGGGATCGCGACAGCGTTCGGGCGTGGATGGACATAGAGCGCAAAGCGCCGGCCATCGCCTAACAACACTCAGGGCAACCACCAGGAGCGCGGCCATGCAAGGACTGTCGGAGCACGAACGCTACAAACCCTATAACTCACGCACCATCCGCGACACACCTTACTGGCACAAGCTGACGCCGGCGTTGCAGGAGGCCATGACCGTGGTGGCCCGGGTCATGCCGTTTCGCACCAACGAATACGTGCTGGGCACGCTGATCGACTGGAACAACATTCCGGACGATCCGGTTTTCCGCATGACCTTCCCCCACAAGGACATGTTGCTGCCAGAGGAATATGCCTCGCTCAAGCAACTGATCGAGCTGGATGACAGCGCGGCGATCAAGCGTCGGATCGAGGCGATCTGGCTGCGCATGAACCCGCATCCGGCCGGACAGTTGACCCACAACGGCGTCACGCTCAACGGCAAGGTCCTGCCGGGCATCCAGCACAAGTACCGCGAGACCGTGCTGTTTTTCCCTGGTGCCGGTCAGACCTGTCACGCGTACTGCACCTTCTGTTTCCGCTGGGCGCAGTTCATCGGCGAGGAAGAACTCAAGTTCAACGCTCGCGAGTCCCAGGAGCTGGTCAGTTACCTGCGGGTGCATACCGAAGTCACGGATGTGCTGATTACCGGCGGCGACCCGATGATCATGAACACCCGCTCGCTGGCCAGTTACATCGAGCCGTTGCTGCAATTGCCACACCTCAAAAGCATCCGCATCGGCACCAAATCGGTGGCGTACTGGCCGCAGCGTTTTGTCAGCGACAAGGATGCGCCCGAGCTGCTGGAACTGTTCCGGCGCATCGTCGCGGTGGGTAAGAACCTGTCGATCATGGGCCACTACAACCACCCGGTGGAGATCCGCCAGGCCATTGCCCGCCAGGCCGTCGAGCGCATCCGCTCGACGGGCGCGACACTGCGCATGCAGGCCCCGGTGATCCGCCACATCAACGAAAACCCCGCCGATTGGGCCGCGCTGTGGACCGAAGGCGTGCGGCTCGGGGCCGTGCCTTATTACATGTTCGTCGAGCGTGACACCGGCCCCAGCCACTACTTCGCGATGCCGCTGGCCCGCGCCTTCGAGATCTTCCAGGCGGCGTACCGCACGGTGTCGGGGCTGGCGCGAACGGTGCGCGGGCCGTCCATGAGCACCTTCTACGGCAAGGTGCTGATCAACGGCATCGAGACCGTCGCCGGGGAAAAAGTCTTCGTCCTGCAGTTCCTCCAGGCACGCAATCCGCAATGGGTGCTGCGCACGTTCTACGCGCGTTTCGATCCGCAAGTGACCTGGTTCGACGACTTGCAACCGGCCTTCGGCGAGCGTTCGTTCTTCTTTCAGACCGAGCTCGCCGCCGTGCCGGAATTGATACCGGTGTTGCTGGAAACGGCGTAGGAACATTCATGAGCAATGGGGAGATATGGAAATGAGCAGTATCCCGTTCGATCAGCGCGAGGGTGTCATCTGGCTCGACGGCGAGTTCGTCGAGTGGTCCCGGGCGCAGTTGCATGTACTGACCCATGGCCTGCATTACGCGAGCACCGTGTATGAAGGCGAGCGGGTCTACAACGGTAAAATTTTCAAGCTGCGAGAGCACAGCGAGCGGCTGTACCGCTCGGCGCACCTGATGGATTTTGCCATTCCCTATGAGCTGGCCGAACTGGAAGCGGCGAGCCAGGAACTGCTGCAACGCAACAAGGTGCTCGAGGGTTATCTGCGCCCGGTGGCCTGGCGCGGCAGTGAAATGATCTCCACCTCGGCGCGCTTCAACCGTGTGCACGTGGCCATTGCCTGCTGGCAGTGGCCGAGCTATTTCGACCCGGCGGCGCGCATGGCCGGCATCCGCTTGAAAACCGCGAGCTGGCGCCGTCCGCCACCCTGCAGCAGCCCGTTCGAGGCCAAGGCCTCCGGGCATTACCAGATCGCCACGCTGAGCAAGCACGACGCCGAGAACACGGGTTACCACGATGCGTTGATGCTCGATTGGCGTGGTCATGTCGCCGAAGCCACCAGCGCCAATGTGTTTTTCGTCAAAGGCCGGACGCTGCATACCCCGCTGCCGGATTGTTTTCTCAACGGCATTACCCGGCAAACCGTGATCGAACTGGCCAGGGCGCTGGATTATCAGGTGGTCGAGCGGACGATTCTGCCGACGGAACTCGGCGACTTCGACGAGTGTTTTCTCACCGGCACCGCTGCCGAAATCACCCCGGTGCAGTGCATCGACGAGCAGCGCTACCGACCGGGCGACGCCTGCCGCGACTTCATTGCCGCCTACACCTCAACCGTAAACGCCTGATCACCTGCCAGGAATCTCACCATGTCGGATCAAGGGATTGTTGCGTCTCAACCTTACATTTCGCTCGGCCATCGTCATGAAGAGCTGTCGACGCTGGGCTGGACTGTGCTGACCCCGGAAGAATTTGCCGATGATGTCGTAGGCACCTTGCATGAGTTCGGTCCGATCATTCCGCAGTTCAACGGCCAGACAGCCTTCGCCATTACCCGCAAGCCAGGCTACGAAGACTTGCCGTATTCCCAGAGCATGAACGGCATTGGCCCGCACACAGAGGCGCCTGTGTACGGGCCGCCGCCGCGTTACCTGGCATTGCATTGCCATAAACAGGCGACGTGTGGCGGCGGGCACACCGGTTTGGTGGACGGCTACGAATTTCTCAAGTCCCTGGAGCGCAGTGAACCAGAACTGCGAGAGTGGCTGGATGACACGCCCGTAGAATTTGTCGCCACCGCCAAACCGGGCGAACCGGGACAACGGCGGGTCAAGGAGTACATCCTCACGCCCACGGAGGACGGGGATATTTTCCGCTTCAGTTACAACCAGTTTCACTATGGCGATGTAAACCCGTCAAAGGAAGCTCTACAACAATCCCTGGTCGCCAACAGCACCTCGCCGCTGGCCAGGTTTGCCGCGCTCGGCGAGGCGTACTTCGTCGAGCACAACATTCCGGTGCTGATTCCCGACGGATGCCTGCTGATTTGGGACAACTGGCGGATGATTCACGCCCGCAGTCGTTACACTGATCCGGCGCGCAACCTGACCCGCTATTGGCTGGCCTGATTTTTCCGGCGCCCTTCATTCTTTTGGCGTACCCCTTGGCGGGTACGCGTCTTACAGGTATCGCGTCATGCAAACAGCAATCGAGATCGCCCAGGTCGATCATCAACTGATCGTGCGGCTCAACCAGGCCTGGACCCGGCGCGCCTCCGTTTGTGCGCCGGACAGGGCCCGGATCATTGAAGCGTTCGACCCGCTGCGCCCGGATTACCCGGAGTGCATGGTGCCGTTTTTCCATCACCCGACATTCCAGGCCTTGAGTGACGAGCTCAAAAGCAGCGTGGTGACCTGGGGCTGGATCGGCTACAACCTGCGCACCGTCACCGCCGAAGAACACATTGTCAATCCGGCCCTCAGCGTCATTGCCAATCAGTACCTGGGCAAGGACGACTGGCATTTTCGCGAGGCCATGCAACAGACCCTGATCGACGAGCACTACCACACGCTGATGCACCTGCGCGCCATCGAACGGACCAGGCTGGAGCGGGCGCTGGATCAGGATCTGGATCTGCCGCCGTCCGTCACTTACCTGCGCCTGAAGGCCTTGCAGGCCGAGCTGACCGAACAATGGCAGCGGGATCTGGCGGCGATCACCTTTGCGGTGGTGGCCGAAATCAGCGTCAACGCCTATCTGGATTTACTGGCGGATGACCAGACCATCCAGCCGCAGAACCGCCAGGTGGCCGAGCAGCACAACCGCGACGAATACGCTCACAGCAAGGTGCTGGCTGAAGTGGCGAAGGTCATGTACGCCAATATGCAGCCGACCCAGCGGGAATTTTTCGCACGCAACCTGTCGGTGGCGCTGAGTGCCTTTATCGCTCAGGACTACTCGATGTGGGAGGCGATTCTGACGCAGCTCGGGGTCGAGGAGGCGACGTTGATCATTGCCGACACCCGCGAAAGCAACAAGAACGCGACCATCATGCGCGACTACAGCGGCCTGCATAAACTGGCACAGGACCTGGGCATCAGCGAGCAGATCGATTTCGACTTCCGTCCGACCCTCAAAACCACGGCGGCCGCCTGAGCCCGGAGGTGACTATGTCCACGCCTGTGTACGAAGTGTTCGCCATCCGTGTCGGCGCAAACGCCCAGCGCACCGCCAGAGAGAATTTTCTCTACGACGCCTGTTGCGGTGATCCGAATGCGCCGATGCCGCTGGATTACTACTTCTGGGTCATCCGCAACGAGCAGCAGGTGATCGTGGTCGACACCTGTTTCCAGCCGGCCACGGCGGACCGGCGCAATCGCCAGATGTACCGCCTGCCGGAGGAATCCCTGCGGCAGCTGGACATCGATCCGGCCCGGGTCGAACACCTGATCCTGACCCATTTGCATTGGGACCATGCCGGCAACCTCGGGCTGTTCCCGAAGGCGACCGTGCATTTGCAGGAAGCGGAACTGCGTTTTTGCACCGGGCCGAAAATGTCCCATCGCACGCTGAACAAAACCTACGAGGTCGAGGACGTAATGTCGGCGCTGCCGCCGCTGTTCGAAGGGCGGATGCGTTTGCACGGTGGAGTCGTCGAGGTCGTTCCCGGCGTGACCCTGCACCCGGTGGGCGGGCATACGCCCGGCAGCCAGGTGGTGCGGGTGAGTACTGAGCGCGGCTGGATTGTACTGGCCTCGGATGCCGCGCACCTGTGGGTCAACATTCGTGAGCGCAGCCCGTTCCCGATCCTCGATGACCTGGCGCAAACCCTCGAAGCCTTCACCGAGATCGACCGCCTGGCCGATGGTGAAGACCACGTCATCCCCGGCCACGACCCGCTGATCGCCGAGCGCTTCCCGCACTGGAATGACGACCCGCATATCATTTGCCTGCACCAACCCCCCCAATAAATCCCGCACCCCCTGTAGGAGCTGCCGAAGGCTGCGATCTTTTGATTTTCAAGATCAAAAGATCGCAGCCTGCGGCAGCTCCTACAGAGGGATTGTGGTTAGTACTGGTTTTTTAGAATGTTGCCCAAGGTCGCCAACGCCTCATCGATCCGCGGCGAATACGGCGCGCCGCAGCCAATGCGCACAAAGTGATTGAAACGCTCGGTGTTGGAAAAGATATCCCCAGGGGAAATCTGGATGCCGACCTTCAGCGCCTCGTGAAAAAACGCCATGGATGAATGCCGGCGAGGCAATTCCACCCATATCAACGTGCCGCCCTGCGGGTGGGTCACGCTGGTGCCGATGGGAAAATAGCGGGCGATCGCCGTGCTCATCTGCGCGCGTTGTACGGTCAGGGTTTTCCTCAGCCGTCGCAGGTAACGTTCATAAGACGGTGTGCGCATGAATTCGCTGACCGCCAGTTGCGATAACAGCTCGCACCCCCGCGACTGCGTGTGCTTGAGCATCTCCACACGGTCGTGCCATTTCCCGGCGCTGATCCAGCCCAGGCGCATGCCGGGTGCCAGGGTTTTGTTCAACGAGGCGCAATAGATCACGTTGTCGGTGCGGTCCCAATGTTTGAGCGTGGACAGCGGTTGCTCGGTGTCCACCAGGTCGCCGTAGGTGTCGTCCTCGATCAGCACGGTGTCGTGCTCGGCGCACAGTTGCACCAGCCGTGCCTTGTGGGCGTCGGGCATGATGCTGCCCAGCGGGTTTTGCAGGTTGGGAATGACGATCAACGCCTTGACCCGTTCAGGGCCTTGCAGCAGCCCTTCCAGGGCCGCCAGATTGAGCCCGGTGTGGGCCGAGGCCGGGACTTCCAGTACCCGCAGGCTCAGGCTTTCGAGAATTTGCAGCAGACCGTAGAAGGTCGGCGACTCCACGGCCACGGTGTCGCCGGGGCGGGTGACCGCACGCAAGGCCAGGTTGATCGCTTCGGTGGCGCCGTTGGTGATCACGATCCGTTCGGGGGCCAGGTGGGTCTTGCTGGCCAGCGCCCGCCGCGCCAGGAGGTGGCGCAATGCACTGTTGCCGCAGGTCGAGCCCGCGGCGCCGAGCAGGCAGGTGTCGTAGCGCAGCGACTTGATCATGTTGTCTTGCAAGGTCTTCAGCGGATAAAGCTCCGGCGCGCAGTAGGCGCTGGCGAAATTGACCTTGACCGTTGCGCGCTGACTGGCCTTGAGCACCGTTGAGACCTGTTGATGAATGCCGACATAGGCGCTGGTATCCAGCGCTGGCGCCGAGGCAACCGGGGCGGGCCTGGGCAGGGTGTCGGGCTGGCGAATGTAGTTGCCGGAACGCGGTCGGGCTTCCAGCACGCCGCAGTCTTCCAGTTCCCGGCACACCTGCACCGCGGTCGACAGGCTGACGGCGTGTTTTTCCATCATCAAGCGGATCGAGGGCAGGCGTTCACCGGTTTTCAAGGTGCCGCTGCGGATAGCGTCCAGATAGTGATTGGCCAGTTGGCGATACAAAGGGGTCGTGTTCATGATGACCTCAGCAGTTGCACCACCGAGGTCTGGGCTGGAAAGTGAGTTGACGCTCCCCGCAGGCGGACCCGTGGTGCTCATGGGTGAAGGGAAGTGTTGTTCTGCGTCGATACTGGAAGAGTAATCGCGGTTTTGCCCGAATCACGGGCAATAAAAAGCCCTGCGCTAGGGCAGGGCTCTTATTTGAGTCAGTGAGTGACCTGTGGCGAGGGAGCTTGCCTGTGGCGAGGGGGCTTGCCCCCGCTGGGTGGCGCAGCCACCCCAATCAAGCTATTTGAGTCTTTCAGGAAAACCGCATTCACCGAGTTTACGACGGCTTCGCCGCCGAACGGGGGCAAGCCCCCTCGCCACAGACAAGCTCGCAAGTCACAACATCAGGTATTACTGCGCGGCGATGCTGTACCCATCGAACGCCGTCTGCTGTTGCAGGGCGGTGATAATGTTCTTGCGGTTGACCGCCTGCTCGGCGCCGCTGTTGTCCAGGAACGTTTCGCTTTCCAGTTCCGCCTCGTCGCCTTCGCCCACGAAAGTGAAACCGAGGAACTCCAGGGCTTCACGGTCGACGTTCAGGCGCGAGCGCGGGGTGCGCAGCGGCAAGGTGACGCTGTTACCGTCCTTGCTGATGGTGAACACTTCGACTTCTTTCTTGGCCTTGGCGGCCTTGCTCTTGCCGCCGCTCGGGTTGCTGATGGCCTGGTGCGTCTGGTTCAGCACCTTCAGGGCCAGGCCGTAGACGATTTCCTGGAACGCCGGGTCGTCCTTGAAGCTGGACAGGATGCGGCTGATCGGGAACTTGCTGCTCAGGTCTTCCAGCGCGGCGATGTCGGCGGCTTCGGCGTCCTTGAGTTGCTTGAGCTGGCCCATCAGTTCATAGGCCTTGTCGTCGTCGAAGCTGTCGTGGGCCTGACGAATGGCGGCGCGCAGTTCGCGGATCTGGTCACTCTCGCGGGTGGACTGGAAAGCGTCCAGCACCATCTCGCTGATGGTTTTCGCCTGGGGTACGTGTTGTGAAAGATTGATGGAGTTTTCGTATTCCGCTTTGGACGACAAGGTGACTACGGATTCAGCGGTGTTGGAATCGGACATTGAAATTTCACTACTTTTTTCAGCTTGAATAGGGGCGAGAAAGCCCGGGGGCTTTTTCAGGCCGCCTAATCTATTGGACCGGGGCGGCGTTGTCACGGCCCAATAGACGAAGCCCCTGTAGGAGCTGCCGCAGGCTGCGATCTTTTGATCTTGAAAAATCAGGATCAAAAGATCGCAGCCTGCGGCAGCTCCTACAGGGGCGCGCATTCAGTCAAGGATGCAGGAGTTTCTGCGCCCGTTTATCCGCCAGATGCTGCATCACCAGCCGTCCGATCAGCACCAGCAACGTCAGCGAGATCAACAACACCGAAATCGCCGCGACGCTCGGGTCGACGTTATCGCGCAAGCCGCTCCAGATGCGCTTGGGCAGGGTGTCGACGTTGACGCTGGTGATGAACAGTGTCACCGCCACTTCTTCCCAGGACAGTGCAAACCCCAACAGCGCGGTGGAGGCCAGACCCAGTTTCAGGTTCGGCAGGATCACCATGAACGTGGTCTGCATCAGGCTGGCGCCAAGGTTGCGCGAGGCCAGTTCGATGCGCCGGTCAATCTGACTTAACGCAACCAGCATGGTCACTACGCCGTACGGCACCACCATGATCACGTGGGCAATCACCACGCCGGTCAGGGTGTCGTAGCCCATGCCCGGCGCGAAGCGACCGAGCTTGGTCTCCATGAAGTACAGCACCAGCGCGGAAATCACCGGCGGGATCGCCATCGGCAGCAGCACCAGGCCGATCAGGGCCGTGGCCCATTTCGAGCGCATGTACCAGATGCCCAGGCTGAAACTCGCGGCCAGCAAGGTGGCGATGACGCTGGTGGCGAAGGCGATGGTCAGGCTCTGGCTGATGGCGTGGAACCAGTCCGGGTTGCTCACCAGCGCTTCATAGTGGCGCAACGACCAGTTCCCTTCGGGCATCGACAGGAAACGCTTGCTGGTGAACGACACCGGAATGACCGTCAGCAGCGGGAACAGCATGAAGGCCATGGCGACCACGGCCAACAGCCGCGTACTCAGGCTTGTGCGATGGGTATTCATAGTGATCTCAGCCTACCAGTCGGTTGACGCGGGTCATTTTCAACAGCACCCAGATCAGCGCGCTGACCAGGGCCAGCAACACCACGCTCAGTGCCGCGCCCAGGCCCCAGTTGCTGGTCTGGAACATTTGCAGGAACACATACTCGGCGATCATCACCGTTTGCCCGCCACCCAACAGCACCGGGGTGATGAAGAAGCCCAGGCAGAACACGAAGACCATGATGAACGCGCCCAGAATGCCCGGCAGGGTCTGCGGCAGCAGCACTTGCCAGAAGGTGCGCAAGGCACCGGCCCCCAGGCCGCGAGAGGCCATGAGCACACGCTGGTCGAGTTGACGCATGGTCGACAGCAGCGGGAACACCGCGTACGGGATCATCACGTGGAGCATGCCGATGACTACGCCTATCTCATTGCGGCTCAGTTGCAGCGGCTGGTCGATCAGCCCCATGCCCATCAGCCCGTTGTTGAGCACGCCGTTGCTGCGCAGGGCGATCAACCAGCCGAAGGCTCGCACCAGCACGGAAATCCAGAACGGAATGAAGATGCAGATCTCCACCACGCGCTGCCAGAACGGCGGGCTGAACACCCAGCAGTAGGCCAGCAGGTAACCGATCATCAAGGCCAGGCCACTGACGGTCAGGCACAGGCGCAAGGTGCGCCAGAGCATTTCGTGGATCGCCGGGTCCGTGGCGATGCGCTGGTACTGCTCGATGCCCGGCGTCGGCAGCGAGAAGCTCCAGCCGACCACGCCGAGGAACGGCAGCACGTAGAAGACCAGCAGCAGCACCGGCAGCGGAAACAGCAGCAGGCCGCGCTCCAGGCCCGGCGAGCTGAAGCGGGGCTTGGGGGCGGTCAGGGTCGAGGTCAGGGTGGTGGTCATGGTCACAGGCTCACTTGGACAACCGCGTCAGGTACTCTTCCAGGGCTTTGGAGTAGTTGTCGGCGTACCACTGGGCGTTGAGAGCGATCTGCTTTTTCAGGTTTTCTTCGGAGGCGCAGTTGGCTTCCAGTTGCTTGGCCGACATCAGCTTCTCCGTGGCGCTGTTGGAAGGCCCGTTGCCCAGCAGTTCGAACAGCTTGAGCTGGCCTTCAGGCTGCAAGGCTTGCTGGATGAACTGCATGGTCGGTTGAGTGCCGCCGGGGTTGCCGTTCAATACCGCCCAACTGCTGGAGTTGATGAAGCCGTTGTCGAAGCTCCAGCGCACGCGGTTGTCGGTGTCTTCGCTGAGCAGCTTGGCGCGGGTGTGCCAGATCGCACCCACCGACACCTCGCCGTCGACCATCAGTTGCTGGCTCTCGGCCCCCGAACTCCAGAACGACAGGACGTGCGGCTTGATCTCGTCGATCTTCTTCAGCGCCCGTGGCACGTCCAGCGGGTACAGCTGGTCAGGCGGAACGCCGTCGGCGAGCAACGCCGCTTCGAGCATGCCGTTCATCCACTTGTACAGCGTGCGCTTGCCGGGGAATTTCTTCACGTCCCAGAAATCGGCCCAGGTCTTGGGCCCGTTTTCACCGAACTTTTCGCTGTCCCAGGCCATCACGTAGCTGAACTGGTAGCTGGCAATGCCGAAATCGGAGGAGAGCGCAGGGGCCACCTGATCGCGCTTGATGGTGTTGTAGTCCAGTGGCTGCAGGATCTTTTCCCGGCCCAGCACGATGGCGCTGTAGCTCTCGACGTCGACCACGTCCCAGCTCGGTTGGCCGCTGGCCAGCTGCGAGCGGATGGCACCTTCGGTTGGGCCGGCACCGTCGATGCGCACCTGGATGCCGGTGTTCTTGGTGAAGGTGTCGGTCCACGCCGAACGGAACGCGTTCAGGGCGTCGCCGCCCCAGTTGACCACCACCAGCGGCTTGTCCGCCGACCAGCTGATGCCGCTGCGCAGCGCCAGGGGCACCGCTGCCAGCAGGCCCATGGCCTGGATAAAGGTGCGACGGTTGATCTGACCGTCGCGGGCCTTGTCGATAAGCACTTCGATGCAGTCTTGTTGGTGATCCTGGCGCATGGGCAAGTCCTCAGTCGGCAGGTGCCTGCGTGGGCACCGGCCTTTTTGTTGTCATTGGAAGAGAGCTTTGTGACGCAGTTTTTTGGGGGTTCAGGCCTGAAGCAGGAAGCTTTGCTGCACCGGCCAGCTCAGCCACACCGGCGCGCCGCTGGGCATCGACGCGCCCGGGTGATTGCCGGGTACGGACAGGTTGATCGGCAGTGTGTCGCCGCCGACCTTGAGGGCCAGATGGGTGCTGGAGCCTTGATAAACCTTGTCGGTGAGTTGCGCGGGCATCACGTTGTAGCCGTCGCGGGTCGGGCACTCACTGTGCAATTCCATGTGCTCGGGGCGCACGGCCAGCACGATCGGTGCCGCACTCAGTGCGTTCGGCGCCTGGGCATGCAATACGCTGGTGCCGCAGCGGCCGCTGGCGTTCTGGCCGTTGCGGGTCAGGTTGTCCAGCGGGAACAGGTTCATCTTGCCGAGGAACTCGGCGACGAAACGGCTCTCGGGGCGGTTGTAGATGTTTTCCGGGGTGTCGACCTGGGTCAGCTTGCCGTGGTTGAAAATCGCGATGCGCGAGGACAGCGCCAACGCTTCGTTCTGGTCGTGGGTGACGAACACGAAACTGGTACCGACCTGACGGTGGATGCGTTGCAGCTCGGTTTGCAGTTGTTCGCGCAGGTTCTTGTCCAGCGCCGACAGCGGTTCGTCGAGCAACAGCAGTTCCGGCTCGAACACCAGCGCCCGGGCAATCGCCACGCGCTGCTGCTGGCCGCCGGACATCTCGGCGGGTTTCTTGTGCATATGCGCACCGAGGCCGACCACTTCAAGGATGTGCTTGACCCGGCGGTTGCGTTCTTCGGCCGGGACTTTGCGGATGCGCAGCGGGTAGGCCACGTTGTCGGCCACGCTCATGTGCGGGAACAGCGCATAACCCTGGAACACCATGCCGTAGTTCCGCTTCTCGGCGGAGCGCCGGATGATATCGACGCCTTGCTCCATCAGCTTGCCCGAGGTCGGGCTGAGGAAACCGGCCAGAATCATCAGCAAGGTGGTCTTGCCCGAGCCGGACGGACCCAGCAGGGTAAGAAATTCGCCTTGGCGAACGTCGAGATCGACGTTATCCAGCGCCGCGAAACGGCCGTAATACTGGCTGATACCTTGAGCGCTGAGCTGGATCGCTGAACGGCTGGACACAATGAGGTTCCTCTTTTTATTGCCCATAAGACGTACGAGGACGGATGCGAATCCGAAATGGGCTTTGGGGACTTATTATTGTTAAAAATATCGCTACATCAATGGAATTATTTTGCTCGTATTGGTTAGTTTTATTGAACAAATTGACCGGGGATTCCATGCAGCCCAGAGACCCTGAAACAGAGCCTTCCCCTGTGGGAGCGGGCTTGCTCGCGAAGGCGGCGTGTCAGTCACCAAGAAGGTTGAATGTGACGCCGCCTTCGCGAGCAAGCCCGCTCCCACAGGGGGATTTGGTGTGCTTTTACAGGGTGTCCTGCCAGGTCTGGCGGGACGATTGCAGCTGGGTCTTGACCCAGTTGCCGAAGGCCTGGACCACGGCGCGGTCGGCCTTTTGCGGGTCTGCCGCGAGGTAGTAGCCACGGTGCAAATCGATGCCGATGTCGAACGGGCGCACCAGCAAACCCTTGGACAAGGCATCGCCGCTGATCAGGTTGTCACCGATGGCGATGCCCTGGCCGGCAATGCACGCGGACTGGGCGCAGTGGGCATCGGAGAACAGGATGCCGCTCGTCGCGTTGACTCCGGAAGCCCCCGCAGCGGTCAGCCACACGCGCCAGTCCGAGTAGTCGGTCATGTGCAGCAAGGGGTAGCTGCTCAGTTCCTGCGGGCTTTTCAGGCCACCCAAGGCGTTGATCAGGCGTGGGCTGCACACCGGGAAGAAACGCAATGCCACGATTTCCTCGACGATCATTTCCGGCCAGTCGCCAATCCCGTAGGCGATGAACAGGTCGACGTTGTGGTTGTTGGTGTCGTCCGGCGTGCGCGGGGAAACCAGTTGCAACTGCACTTGCGGGTACTGCCGTAAAAAAGCACCGATGTGGTGACACAACCAATAGGTGGCGAACCCCGGCGCGCAACTGACGCATAGCCGTCCGGAGATTTCCTGGTCGTCGACCAACTGTCCGGCGTCGAGCAGGTTCAACAGAATCCCGTGCACTTCCCGCGCATAGCGTTCGCCCTGATACGTCAGGCCGATGCCTCGGCCAATGCGCTCGGTCAGGGGGAAACCGACACACTCCTCGAGCTTGCTGATCTGGTGGCTGATGGCGCTGCGGGTCAGGTTCAGTTCACGGGCCGCGACCGACACGCTGCCTGTGCGGGCAACCGCATCCAGCGCACGAAGGGCTGTCATCGAAGGAAAACGCATAAATCATCCCGCTGAAAGTTGAAAGAAACAGGCAAACGCTGAACCCCTGTGGCGAGGGAGCTTGCTCCCGCTGGGGCGCGCAGCGGCCCCCACCATTGCGGTCGCTGCGCAACCTAGCGGGAGCAAGCTCCCTTGCCACAGCTCTCTTATATGGTGACGTAAATCGAACAGTCAGGCCAAAAAAAATCGATTGTTGTATCGGTTGATTCAACAATACTAGCCCCATTCGTCGTTGGGCCTCGCTGGCCCCTTATCCAAGAGGTGCTGCATGACCCGTTGTGCCGAGGCGCTCGTTCAGTTGCTGGAAGGCTATGGTGTTGAAACCGTCTTCGGCATTCCCGGCGTGCACACCGTCGAGTTGTATCGTGGCCTGCACGGCAGTCGCCTGAAGCACATCAGCCCGCGCCACGAGCAGGGCGCCGGGTTCATGGCCGACGGTTATGCCCGTGCCAGCGGCAAGCCCGGGGTGTGCTTCATCATCACCGGACCGGGCATGACCAACATCATCACCGCCATGGGCCAGGCCTATGCCGACTCGGTGCCGATGCTGGTGATTTCCACCTGCAACCGTCGCGAACACCTGCGCCTGGGCCATGGCCACCTGCATGAATTGCCGGATCAGCGCGCGCTGGTCGCCGGAGTCTGCGCCTTCAGCCATACGCTGCAACATCCGTCGCAATTGCCGGAAGTGCTGGCACGGGCCTTTGCCTTGTTTGGCTGTACGCGGCCGCGACCGGTGCACATCGAGATTCCGCTGGATGTGCTGGAAATGTCTGCCGACGGCCTGGACTTGCGCCCGCGTTCATTGCCGGCCGCACCGGCCCCGGCGCCGGAAGCCATCGATGACGCCGTGGCCCTGATCAACAACGCCAAGCGTCCGTTGATTCTCGCCGGTGGTGGCGCACGCCGGGCCAGTGAGGCCCTGACCGCACTCGCCGAACGCCTGCAGGCCCCCGTGGCGCTGACCACCAACGCCCGCGGTTTGCTGGCCCCCGAACATCCTTTGTTGCTCGACGGTGTGCAGTCCTCGGCCCATGGTCGCGAACTGTTTGCCGAGGCCGATGTGGTGCTGGCCGTCGGCACCGAACTCGGGGAAACCGACTACGACTTTTTCGGTCTTGGCCCTGTGCAGTTCAAGGCACCGCTGATTCGCCTGGACATCGATCCGCTGCAAATACTCGGCGTACAAGCGGCCACAGTCGGCTTGCTGGGCGATGCCGGGCAAGGCTTGCTGTTGTTGCTCGATCGACTGCCGCAGCGCCAGGCCGATCCAGCCTGGGCGGCTGAGCGAGTGAGCAAGGTCAACGCCCTCGAACACGCCGGCTGGAGCGCCCGACAATCCCGTATGCAAGCGCTGCTCGATACCCTGCGCGATCACTTGCCGCAGCCACTGATCGTCGGCGATTCGACCCAACCGGTGTACCAGGGCGCGCTCGGCTACCGGGCGCCAACCCCCAATAGCTGGTTCAACGCCGGCAGCGGCTACGGCACCCTCGGCTACGGTTTGCCCGCCGCCATCGGCGCCAAGCTGGCCCAACCCCTGCGCCCGGTGGTGGCGTTGGTCGGCGACGGTGGCTTGCAGTTTTCCAGTGCCGAACTGATCGCCGCCAAAGAGGCCGGCGTCGGCGTGATCCTGCTGCTGTGGAACAACAGCAGCTACGCCGAAATCCGCGACTACATGAACGCCAAGGCGGTGCCGTTGCTGGGGGTGGACATCCTCACACCGGACTTCGCCGCCCTCGCGCAAAGCTGTCATGTGGCCCATCACCGGGCACGCGACCTGGACGGTTTGCGCGAGCTGCTGGGGCAACTCGGCAGCAGCGATGAGCCGGTGATGATCGAGGTCGACGCCGCCATGTTTCTGGCTGACTAAAACAACAACAAATTTTTCAGGTCGCCGACACGCACAACGTCGGCAGACCTTTCAATCTCCTGAACTCAAAGGTGGCTTACATGGCTGAGTCCGATAACTTTTCCTCTACCCATTCCGCGCAGGGGACCTACGCCGACCTGATCCTCGCCAACGGGCGTATCTACACCCAGGACCCGGCCAACCCGTGGGCCGAGGCCGTGGCTATCCGCGACGGCAAGTTGATCGCAGTCGCCAGCCTCGGCCAGATCGAGATGTTCAAGGGCCCGAACACCCGCGTGCACGATCTGCAAGGCGCGTTCTGCATGCCGGGCCTGCACGATATGCACACGCACCCCGACCTCGCGTTGGCACCACGCTACGCCGATGACCTCGACGTCGGCATCGAAGACCCGACCCCGGAGCAGTTGCGCGAAAGCATCCTCGCCTACGCCGACAGCCATCCCGGCGACGGCTGGATCTACGGCCAGTACTGGGTGCGCTACACCTTCCGCGAGGCTGGCCTGACCCCCGGCCGCGAGTGGCTCGACAGCGTGATGCCGGACCGCCCGGTAGCACTGCTCGACCGCATGTGGGGCACCATGATGGTCAACTCCAAGGCCCTGGAGCTGGCCGGCATCGACCGCCACACGTCCGACCCGCGCAATGGTTATTTCGAGCGTGACGAGCTGACCGGCGAACCCACCGGCCTGATGATCGACGGTGCCTACGCGATGATCCACGCGGCCATGCCACCGACACCGGTCAGCGTGCTGCGTCGTGCCTACCGCGATGGCGTGCACTTCCAGAGCTCGCGCGGCGTCACGGCGAGCAAATACGTGCACGTCTGCGAACAGCGTTTGCAGGCCCTCAAGGAACTCGACGACAGCGGCGAACTGACGGTGCGCATCGAAGCGGCGATCAGTTGGCAGGACGACATCTTCCCGGTGCGTCGTCGCTGGGAGCTGCTGGCCGGCGAACGCCACTACTACCGCAGCGCGCGCCTGAGCGCCAACGCGGTGAAGTTCCACTTCGACGGCACCGTGGAGCCGAAGTCTTCGTACCTGCTGACCCCGTGGCCGCAGGAAAAGAGCTGGCGCGGCAAGCTCAACCTGACCCCGGAACACATCACCGACATGGTGGTGGACATGGACCGCAAGGGCATCCGCGTGATCGCCCACTGCACCGGCGACGGCGCCTCCGACGTGTTCCTCGATGCCGTGGCCGAGGCCCGTCGTCGCAACGGTTTCAGCGGTGTTCGCCACCAGTGCGCCCACAGCACCTTGCTGCACCCCGGCAACCTGCCGCGCTTCAAGGAACTGAATGTCATCGCCGAGTTTTCCCCGGCCGCCTGGTACCCGACGCCGTTCGCCAGCGGCGCGCGTTCCGGTTACGGCCAGGAACGCCTCAAGCGCATCTACGACTTCAAAGGCGTGCTCGCCGCCGGTGGCACTGCGGTGATGGGCACCGACTGGCCGGTGGCGTCCATCGACCCTTGGCTAGCGCTGGAAACCATGATCACCCGGCAGAACCCGTGGAACGACGACCCGGCGTGCTTCGGTGACCCGATCAGCCTCGAACAGGCGCTGACCGTGATCACCAGCAACGGCGCCGTGGCCATGGGCCTGGAGCACAGCACCGGCAGCCTGCAAGTGGGCAAGTCGGCGGACCTGATCGTCATCGACCGCGACCTGTTCGCTGCACCGGCACGCAACTACATTCACAAGACCCAGGTGCTGCTGACCTTCGTTGAAGGGCAACTGGTCTACGACCGCCACTCAACGCTGGAAACCGTCGGCCTCAAAGCCGTCTGGCAAGGCGAACCACCGGTGCTGGAGGGTAAGGCAGAATGACTTCCCCACGTATCGCCGTGACCGTGGTGTCGGGTTTTCTCGGCGCCGGTAAAACCACACTACTCAACCGTATGGTGCGCCGAGCCGAAGGCAGTCGGCTGGCGGTGATCGTCAACGATTTCGGCGAGCTGAACATCGATGCGGCCATCGTTTCCGAAGTCACCGACGCGGTGTACAGCCTGCAAAACGGCTGCATCTGCTGCACGGTGCAGGAAGACCTGCTGGCGCAGCTCGCCAGCCTGGCGCAGCTTGAACCAAGGTTGGAGCGCATCGTCATCGAGTGCAGCGGTGTGTCCGACCCGCAGCGCATCGTGCAGACCCTGGCTTATCCACAGCTGCGCAGCCAGATGCAACTGGACATGGTGATCACGGTGGTCGACGCCACCCGCCATCTGCAACTCGACGGTGAATACGCGCGCCTGGCTCGGGCGCAGGTGGCCGCTGCCGACCTGCTGTTGCTGAACAAGACCGACCTGGTCGATGAGGCGCAGTTGCAGGCCTTGCGCGATGCACTGGGCGCCAGGACGCGTGTGCATGAAAGTGTGCAAGCCGAGTTGCCCGATGCGTTGTGGCTGGATACCGATCTGGACCTTGAGCCTCGGGCCCGGAAACCACTGACCCGGGTGTCCGACGGCGATCACGGCGAGATGTTCAGCAGCTGGTTGTGGCAGAGCAACGCGGCCCTCGATGTCGAGTGCTTGCGAGGCTGGTTGAGGGCGTTGCCCAGCGATGTATTCCGGGTCAAAGGCCTGGTGCTGCTGACGCCGGGCAGCACGGCGCACTGGCTGCAACATGTCGGCACCCGCAGTCAGTTTCTGCCGGCACTGGATGACGCCCGGGCCGACGCCACACGCCTGGTGTTCATCGCTCGCCGGGGTTTCGATGGCTGGGAGGCATTGGGCCAAGGGCTGGAAGATTGCACTGTGAAAGAGGTTGCCGGGATATGACATCGACAGAGCAACGTTTGCGTGAAGAGTTGGCGGCCTGCTACCGCCTGATTGCACACTTTCGCATGACCGATTTGATCTTTACCCACATCTCGGTGCGCATTCCGGGGCCGGAGCATCACTTTCTGATCAACCCTTACGGGCTGATGTTCGAGGAAATCACCGCGTCGAACCTGGTGAAAATCGACCTCGATGGCCACGCGGTGGAGTCGTCGCCGTACCCGGTGAATCCGGCCGGCTTCGTGATTCACAGCGCCATCCACGGTGCTCGTGAAGATGCGCAATGCGTGCTGCACACCCACACCAGATCCGGGTGCGCGGTGGCGGCGTTGAAGTGCGGGTTGTTGCCGGTGAACCAGATTTCCATGGAGTTCTATGGCCGCGTCGCTTATCACGATTACGAAGGCGTGGCGCTGGACCTGAGCGAGCAGCAACGGCTGGTGGCGGACATGGGTGACAAGCCGGTGATGATGCTGCGCAACCATGGCTTGCTGACGGTGGGCGAGACGGTGGGGCAGGCGTTCCTGCGCATGTATTACCTGGAGAAGGCCTGTGAAATCCAGTTGGCCGCGCAAGCGGCCGGTGAAATTGTTCTGCCGTCGCACGAAGTCTGCGCGCATACCGAGCGGCAGTTCAATGATCCGGGGCGTCCGTTGGATGAGGGTGAGTTGAACGATCCGGATGCCATGCAACTGGCGTGGGCGGCGTTGTTGCGGATGTTGGATCGGGTGGCGCCGGGGTATCGGGACTGATTCGGATTCCCGGTTGTTTGGGCTGGCCTCTTCGCGAGCAAGCCCGCTCCCACAGGGGAATGCATTCCAAATGTGGGAGCGGGCTTGCTCGCGAAGCAGGCGCCGCGGTCTCTCAGGCCTGCCGCGGTGTATTCAGGTTCATCGACCGCACCGCCAGCGCCGACGCTGTCTCTTCATCGATCGGCAACGAAAACCGAAAGGTCGCCCCCCGCCCCGGCACATCGATCAACTGAATCTCGCGCCCGTGCAATTGCAGGATGCGATGCACAATCCGCAGCCCCAACCCCCCATCACGCCGTGCGCCGCCGATGTTGAACGGGCGCAGAAACAAACCTTCGCGCAGTTCCGGGGCGATGCCGGGGCCTGTATCACTGACAGTGACTTCGATGTACGACCCTTGCGGACGCAGGCCCAGTTCGATGTCGCCACCTGGCGGTGTATGGCGCAAGGCATTGTCGAACAGGTTGGTCAGCACCCGCTCGATCAACCCGAGATCCGCGCAGGCGGCCGAGACGTTCGGCGCGAACGTGGCCTTCAGTTCAACTTTGCGCGCTTCGGCGGTGAGTTCGAATTTCTGGAAGATGTCCTGGGCCAGGTCGGTCAGGGAAAAACGCTCCAGCACCGGTTGCACGAAGCCGTGCTCCAGCCGCACCAGTTCCAGCAGCGACTGCGCCAGACCACCGACCTTGCGGCTCTGGTCCAGGGCGATACCGAGGTAGCGACGGCGGTCGGCAGGGGACAGCGTGGCGTCCTTGAGCGACAGGGTTTCCAGATAGCCGTGCAGCGAGGCCAGCGGCGTGCGCAAGTCGTGGGAGATGTTCGCCACCAGTTCGCGGCGCTCCTGGTCCTGGCGGGTCAACGAACGCCATTGCTCGCCCAGGCGGGCCTGCATCTGCCGGAACGCGGCATCGAGTACGGCGATTTCATCGTGGCTGGCGGCCTTTTCCATCGCGACGGGCAGGGCCGGCGTGACCGGTACGCCATCGATGTCGAACTGGCTGACGGTTTCGGTCAAGCGGCGCAACGGCCGGGTGATCAGGGCAAACGCGGTCAGACCGGCAATCAGGCACAGCAATGCCACCAGGCCGATGGACAGCAGTGCTGTGTTGAGCGCCGCGCTGGTTGCACCGCGTTCGGCCAGGCGGTCGTGATCCTCACCGAGCAGGACCACGTAGAGATAGCCCACCGGTTTGCCATCCACCTTCAGCGGTGCTGCGCTGAACACTTTACGGGCATCGACGCTGCGCGGGTCGTCGCCGGGAATCGGCAGCGGATCGCCCCGCAGCAGGCGCTGGATCGGCGCGAGGTCGACCCGCTCCCGACGGATCCGGCCCTCGGGCGCGGCACTGCCGACAATCTTGCCCTCGGTGTCGAGCAGGTACACCTCGACACTGGGGTTGACCTGCATCAGCTTGCTGAACAAATCGCGCACGGCATTGGGCATCAGACCCTGGGTGTCCATCAGCACGGTGTCGCT
Source organism: Pseudomonas sp. Pseusp49 (assembly GCF_059491875.1). Classification (NCBI taxonomy): domain Bacteria; kingdom Pseudomonadati; phylum Pseudomonadota; class Gammaproteobacteria; order Pseudomonadales; family Pseudomonadaceae; genus Pseudomonas; species Pseudomonas sp. Pseusp49. The sequence goes on from NZ_CP168514.1 coordinate 949,448, forward strand.
GGCGATGTGCTGCGCCAGGTCGCGAGACAAGCCTTGCACCACTTCCTGTTCATGCATCTGGTTGGAGCGCACCTGCATCCACGCCGACGTGCCGCAGCACACCAGCAGCAGCACGGCGAACACCAGAGACAGGCGTTGCGTCAGGGTCAGCCTCATGGCTGCGGCTCCTCCCCGGTGGCGAACTTGTAGCCGCGGCCCCAGACAGTGAGGATGCGTACGGGCTGCGCGGGGTCGGCCTCGATCTTGGCGCGCAGGCGGTTGATGTGGGTGTTGACCGTGTGCTCGTAGCCTTCGTGGCTGTAGCCCCACACGGCGTTGAGCAGGTCCATGCGCGAAAATACCTTGCCGGGCTGGCGGGCGAAGAAGTACAGCAAGTCGAATTCCCGGGGTGTGAGGTCCAGGCGTCGTCCGTCGAGGGCCACCTCGCGGGTGATCGGGTCGATGGCCAGTCCGTCGGTGAGCAGGCTGCCGGCGTCCATCTTCAGGTTGCGTGCCATGGCATCGACCCGACGCAGCAGCGCCTTGACCCGGGCCACCAGTTCGAGCATGGAAAAGGGCTTGGCCAGGTAGTCGTCGGCGCCCAGTTCGAGGCCGAGAATCCGGTGCACTTCGCTGGAGCGCGCGCTGGTGATGATGATGGGCGTGTAGCGCGCCATGGCCCGGGCGCGGCGGCAGATTTCCAGGCCGTCGACACCGGGCAGCATCAGGTCGAGGACCAGTGCGTCCCAGTTGCCTTGCTGCAGCAGGCGCATGCCTTCATCGCCATCGGCGCTGTGCACCACCTCGAACTGCTCATCGCGAAGATGCAGGCAGATCAGGTCGGCGATGTGCTGGTCGTCCTCGACCACGAGGACGCGTTTGGTCTGTTCCATCCAGGTCAATCCTTCAGCGCATTGTGCGTAGTGCCACTCACTGTAGGAGCTGCCGCAGGCTGCGATCTTGTTTTTAAAGATCAAAAGATCGCAGCCTGCGGCAGCTCCTACAGTGAAGCCAGTGAAGCCAGTGAAGTCAGTGAAGCCAGTTAAGGGCATACCCATTGTGCGGGTTTTTCGGGGCCCGAGTTATCACGAATTGTTTAACTTCCCGTGAGGATTTGGCGATCACCCAAAGCCTAGGCTGTGTTCCATGAAACACCCCTGGAATTTTGGAGGCGAGCATGTTTTCACGACGGCAATTTCTTCTGGCGGGCGGCGGGTTGGGCGTTGCAGCCCTGGCGATCGGCCTGTTGCCGAAGTTTTCCACAGGCTCGGCCTTGATCAGTGAGGCCAGCGCGGCCGAGGAGTTCGAAGTGACCCACAGCGACAGCGAATGGCACGCGATCCTCAGTGACGAGCAGTACGACATCCTGCGCGAGGAGGGCACCGAACGGGCCTACAGCAGCCCGCTGAACAACGAGCACCGCGACGGTACTTTCGCCTGTGCCGGTTGCGACCTGCCGCTGTTTTCCTCGGCCACCAAGTTCGACAGCCGCACCGGTTGGCCGAGTTTCTGGGCTCCGCTGGACAAGGCCGTGGCCACCCGGCAGGACCGTGCGTTCGGCATGGTCCGCGAGGAGGTGCACTGCCGGCGCTGTGGCGGGCATCTGGGCCATGTCTTCGATGACGGCCCGAAACCCACCGGCCTGCGCTACTGCATGAACGGCCTGGCGCTGAAATTCGTGCCGAAGACGGTGTGATTCCCTTCCACTCACTTTTTGCAGGTAAACGCCATGTGGCTGCTGGTCCTCGCTTATCTCGGTGGTGTGCTGACGATTGTCAGCCCATGCATTCTGCCGGTGTTGCCGTTTGTCTTCGCCCGCACCGGCCAACCCTTCGTCAAAAGCGGATTGCCGCTGCTGGTCGGGATGGCGCTGACCTTCGCGCTGGTTGCCACATTGGCCGCGGTGGGCGGAGGCTGGGTGGTGCAGCTCAATCAGTACGGGCGCTGGCTGGCGCTGGTGTTCGTCGCGTTGTTCGGCCTGACGCTGTTGTTGCCGCAGTTGGCTGAACGCCTGACCCGGCCGCTGGTGGCGGCGGGCAGTCGTTTGTCGGAAGCGGCAGGCGCCGATGCGCGGCCACGTCCCGGTGCTTCGTTCCTGATAGGCGTCGCCACCGGCCTGCTGTGGGCACCCTGCGCCGGGCCGATCCTGGGCCTGCTGCTGACGGGTGCGGCGCTGCAAGGCGCGAGCATCCAGACCACCTTTTTGCTGTTGGCTTATGCCGCGGGGGCTGCCACTTCCCTTGCGCTGGCGTTGCTGTTGGGCGGCAAGGTTTTCACGGCGATGAAACGCTCGATTGGCGCAGGCGAATGGCTCCGTCGCGGCCTGGGCGCTGCGATGCTGGCCGGTGTGGCGGCGATTGCCCTGGGCCTGGACACGGGGATTCTGGCGCGTTTTTCCACGGCGTCTACCGGTGGTATCGAGCAAGCGTTGGTGGAGAAACTGTCCGGCAAGTTACCGCGTAACAGCGGGGCGATGATGGCGCAGAACTCAACTACCGCGGGCGCGGTGCAGGTGGCCGAGAAGTCCCCGGGCACCTTGCCGGTCGAAGGCAGCCTGCCGCCACTGGAGGGCGCCGTGCAATGGCTCAACTCGCCACCCCTCGATGCCCAGGCCTTGAAAGGCAAGGTGGTGCTGGTGGACTTCTGGACCTACTCCTGCATCAACTGCCTGCGCTCGCTGCCCTATGTGAAAGCCTGGGCCGAGAAGTATCGCGATCAGGGCCTGGTGGTGATCGGTGTGCATGCGCCGGAGTTTGCCTTCGAGCGTGACGTCAACAACGTCACCAAAGCCATGAAGGACCTGGGCATCCACTACCCGGTGGCCATCGACAACGAGTTCAAGATCTGGCGCGCCTTCAACAACGAGTACTGGCCGGCGCATTACTTTGCCGACGCCCAGGGCCGTATTCGTTATCACCACTTCGGTGAAGGCGAGTACGCCGAGTCGGAGCGGGTCATCCAGCAACTGCTGCGTGAGGCGGGTGGCAAGGTGTCGGACGGGCTGATCGAGGCCAAGGCCGATGGCGTGCAAATGGCGCCGGACAGCAGCGAAGTGCAGTCGCCGGAAACCTATGTCGGCTACCAGCGTGCCGAGCATTTCGTGCCGCAAACCGCGCTGGTGCCGGACAAGGTCGCCACCTACAACCCGCCTGCACAACTGGCGCTCAACGACTGGAGCCTGAGCGGTCAGTGGCATGTCGGCTCCGAGCGAGCCACCGCCAGCGCAACGGACAGCCGCATCGTCTACCGCTTCCACGCCCGTGACTTGCATCTGGTGCTGGGTCCCGGTGCCGATGGCAAACCGGTGCGCTTCAAGGTGCTGATCGACGGCAAGACACCGGGTGACGACCACGGTATGGATGTGGCGCCCGATGGCAGCGGCACCGTGACCGAGCAGCGTTTGTATCAACTGGTGCGCCAGAGCGGTGGTGTGCAAGACCGGACCTTCAGCATCGAGTTTCTTGATCCGGGCGCATCGGCCTACGCCTTTACCTTCGGCTGATTGCCCTTGTTTTTTTCAGGAGTCCATTTCATGAAAACCCTGTTCACCTGGCGCCGTACATTCTTGGGGCTGGCCGCTGCCGGCATCATCAGCCAATGCTCGGCCTTCTCCTTCGGTGGTGCCGAAGAGGCGGTGGTCATTCCACCGCCGGCCCTCGACGAAACCACCCAGGCCCGCAGCGAAACCGCGGTGTTCGCCGGCGGCTGCTTCTGGGGTGTCCAAGGGGTGTTCCAGCATGTCAAAGGCGTGAAAAACGCCGTCTCCGGTTACGCGGGCGGGGCGGCCGATACCGCGCAATACGAGCGCGTCAGCGACGGCAATACCGGTCATGCGGAGTCGGTCGAAGTCACTTTCGATCCCGCTCAGGTCAGCTACGGTACCTTGCTGCAAATCTACTTCTCGGTGGCGCACAACCCGACCGAACTCAATCGCCAGGGACCGGACACCGGCACCCAGTATCGTTCGGCGATCTTTACCAGGAGCAGCGAACAGCAACGAGTCGCCCGGGCCTACATTGCCCAGCTCGATGCCGCCAAGTCGTTCAACAAACCGATCGTGACCCGACTGGAAAGCTACAACGGCTTCTACCCGGCGGAGGAGGAACATCAGGACTTTCTCACCGAACATCCGACCTATCCCTATATCGTCATCAACGATCTACCGAAAGTGGCGCAGCTCAAGCAGCTGTACCCGGATCGCTATCAGGAGCAACCGGTGCTGGTGAAGGCGGGGAGGTAAGGGGTTATCCCGAGATCACGTTCTTGCCGGCCATTTTCGAGCGGTACAGCGCCTGATCGGCCCGTGCCATCAGGCCAGTCTGCTGTTCTTCCTCAAAGCGCTGGACCACGCCGAAACTCATGGTCACCTGAAAGTCTCCCATGGGCAGCAAGTCCGCAAGGCCGTGGCGGATCTTCTCGGCGAGGCTCCGGGCTTCGGCCAACGGGGTGTTGGGCAGCGTCATGATGAACTCGTCGCCGCCCCAACGGGCCAGCAGGTCGCCCTCGCGCACGAAGCGTTTGACGTTCTCGACCACATGCACCAGCGCGGCATCGCCCAAGGCATGGCCGTAGTGATCGTTGATGATCTTGAAGTCGTCGATGTCCATGGCGATCAAGGACAGGGGTTCACGAAAGCGCTGGGCACGGTCGCAGGCCTGGGGCAGGACCTGTTCGAGTCGATAGCGATTGGCAACGGCGGTCAGCGTATCGGTTTGCGCCAGCTTGCGGTTTTCTTCGAGCTGCAGCTGCAATTGATGATTGACCCGTGACAACTCCTGAGTGCGTTCTTCGATCAACGCTTCGAGGGAGTGATTGCGTCGTTCGAGCGCCTCGAACAGTCGGCGCTTGTCTTCAATGCTGCGGTGCGCGCCAATCATCCGCGCTACCGAACCATCGGCATTGCGCGCCAGGATGTGGCCGCGGTCTTCTATCCACAGGTAGCTGCCGTCCTGCATGCGGCAGCGATATTCGGCCTGATAACCGCAGGCACGCTGGCTCAGGTAGTCGTCAAACAGGGCCATGACGCGTGGGTAGTCATCGGGATGGATGACGTTTTCCCAAGTCAGCACGTTGTTGTCCAGGGAGTGAGGCGTATAGCCGAGCATCTCGTACCAGCGCGCCGTGCGGTAGACGAAGCCGGTGTTGGCGTTCCAGTCCCAAATGCCGTCGCTGACCAGCTCGAGAATGGTGTGCAGCATGCCGTCGCTCATGTCTTCGACATTGAACTTCAACGGTTCGATATTCGACGCTTCGCCCATCTGAGCTCTCCTTGCCAGTGACTCGCCTGTCAGCAGATTAGTGCATGGCCTGTTCGGCCGACTAGTGCTTGCCCCACATCTGTACGGCGAATTCGACGAAGCGTCGCAGTTTCGGCAAACGGTGGCGATCCTGGGCATAGACCAGGTGCATCGGCCGGCTGGGCGGGCAGTAATCGGGCATCAGGGCCAACAGCTTTCCGTCCTTGAGGTCCTGCTCGACCAGGGCGTCGGGCATCATCACGATGCCCATGCCGGTCCGCGCCGCCTGATGCAAACCGGCCGAACTGTTGATCAGCATCGGCCCGCCGACCCCCACGCTGACTTCGCCCTCGGGACCGGCCAGGCGCCATTCCTTTTGCACCGATTGCCAGTCGTCCCCGGCCGGATAGGCAAAGGACAGGCAGTCGTGGTGTCGCAGATCTTCAGGCGTTTGCGGGGTGCCGCGACGGGCCAGATAGTCCGGTGACGCACACATGGTCAGGGTGTAGTCGATCAGCGGGCGGGCGATCAGGTTGGAGGGCTCCAGCGCGCCGAGGCGAAAGGCTACGTCCAGTCCGTTTTCCAGCAGATCCGGGCGCCGGTTGGTCAGTACCACGTCGAGTTTCACCCGCGGGTTTTGCCGGCTGAATTCACTCAGCGCCGGTGCCAGGCGTTCGGTGCCGAAGGTCAGGGGAGCGGTGATGCGCAGCGTCCCGCTCGGTTCGTCGAGGGCCTGCTCGGCCAGACGCTCGGAATCGGCCACCAGCCCCAGCACTTCCAGGCAACGCTGGTAATACGCGACGCCGAACTCGGTCAGCCGCTGACGCCGCGTCGTGCGGTTGAGCAGGCGCACACCCAGGCGCTGCTCCAGGGCCTTGAGGTGGTTGCCGACCATGGTCGTGGACATATCGCACTGAAAAGCGGCGGCGGTCATGCTGCCGGTCTCCACCACTTTCACGTAGACGCTCATTGCCTGGAACAGATCCATTATCAAGACCAGCTTTTAAATGATTGAAGTTTTACAGCGTTTATCCAGCTCAGGTGGCTAACCATACTGCAAAAACACCGACCCTTGCTGGAGCTTGACGTCATGACCGCCGCCTGCCTGATGAGCACTTACCAACCCTTGGCCCTGAGTTTCGACAAGGGCCTGGGCACTCGCCTGTGGGATCAGGCCGGGCGCGAATACCTGGATGCAGTCGCCGGTGTGGCGGTGACCAACGTCGGCCACTCCCACCCGAAAATCGTCGCCGCCATCGTTGAACAGGCCGGGTTACTGCTGCACACGTCGAACCTCTACAGCATCGACTGGCAACAACGGCTGGCGCAGAAACTGACGCGGCTGGCGGGCATGGATCGGGCGTTTTTCAACAACTCCGGGGCCGAAGCCAACGAAACCGCACTGAAAATCGCCCGGCTGCATGGCTGGCACAAAGGTATCGAACAGCCGCTGGTGGTGGTCATGGAGAACGCGTTCCATGGCCGCACCCTCGGCACCTTGTCGGCCAGCGACGGCCCGGCGGTGCGTCTGGGGTTCAACCAGCTGCCGGGGGATTTCGTCAAAGTGCCGTTCGGCGACCTCGATGCGCTGGACAAGGTGCAACAGATTTACGGTTCGCGGATCGTGGCGGTGCTGATGGAGCCGATCCAGGGCGAAGGCGGCGTGCAACTGGCGCCACCGGGCTATCTCAAGGCCGTGCGCGAGCTGTGCAACCGGCGCTCGTGGCTGTTGATGCTCGATGAAATCCAGACCGGCATCGGCCGCACCGGGCGGTGGTTCGCCTTTCAGCACGAAGACATCGTTCCGGACGTCATGACCCTGGCCAAAGGCCTGGGCAACGGCGTGCCCATCGGCGCTTGCCTGGCCCGTGGCAAGGCGGCCGAACTGTTCACGCCGGGCAGCCACGGCAGCACTTTCGGCGGTAATCCGTTGGCCTGCCGGGTCGGTTGCACCGTGCTGGATATCGTTGAAGAACAAGGCCTGCTGGAAAACGCACGGCTCCAGGGTGCGCGCCTGCTCGACAGATTGCGCACCGAGTTGGCGGACAACCCGAACGTCATGGCGATCCGTGGTCAGGGGCTGATGATCGGCATCGAACTCAAGCAACCGATCCGTGACCTGAGCCTGATCGCTGCGCGGGATCATGGTTTGCTGATCAACGTCACGCGGGGGAAAACCATTCGCCTGCTACCGCCGCTGACGCTTGATGGGCGGGAGGTGGAGATGATTGTCAGGGGGGTGAGTGGTGTGGTGAAGGAGGGCTGAAGTTCTGCTCAGTAATGGTATCTGCACATCACGACGCGTATTTCGCCGTCTTCAACGGCGTAGACCAGACGATGTTCAGCCGTAATCCGGCGTGACCAGAATCCGCTCAAGTTATGCTTGAGCGGTTCGGGTTTTCCCAGACCGTCGAAGGGCTCGCGCTGGATAGCCTTGATCAACAGGTTGATACGTTTGAGCCCGGCCTTATCGTTCTGCTGGAACCAGAGATAATCGTCCCAGGCTTCCGGGGTGAACTCGATATTCATTCTTCAATCAGTTGCCGGGTTTTGGTTTTTCCGGCTCGCAGGTTACCGATTGATTTGATCAGGCGCTCAGCGTTGGCGGGGGAGCGCAGCAGATAGGCTGTCTCTTCGAGAGCGTTGTATTCGGCCAATGACATCATCACTACCGGCTCGCCTTTCTGACGGGTTACCAGTAGCGGGGCGCGATCTTCATTCACCCGGTCCATGGTTTGCGCCAGGTGTGCCCGAGCGTTGGTGTAGTTGATGGTTTCCATGTGATTGTCCTCGCTTGATGCAAAGACCGTACAGAAATGAGTACATGTTAGCAAGGCGATACCTACGAGTGGTTGTTACGCAGACAGTGCATCCACGTCTGTATCGAGTATCGCCGAATGGTCCTCAGGACGTTTCCGTGCCTGATGTAATCCCATTCTGAGCTACATGCCATCCATTGGGTTTGTGTCCAATCACCGCTGCGCAAACCTACAGGTGATGAATCAGCGCTGCGATTTCCCTTCGATCCGCCAATCGGATTTTTTCGCCACAAAACCCATCGAAAAGGCGCTGGTGCGCAAAAAATCCGCTTGAATCATCACGCTTGCGGTAGCTGCCCGCCCACTCCAGCATTGCCACCAACCGTTCGTCATCCTGCGTTTCCCGTTGGTGAATGTTGGCGACGCAATCCTCGTCATCGACACACAGCCAGATCAACGCTGTGGCGCGGTGGAGGATTTCGCTGATGATCCAGCCGTAAACGCCTTCGATTACCCAGCGCTGCTCGTCGGCCGCGATCCGTGCCATGGCCAATGCTTCGGCGCGGGGGCGGGGGATGCTGTGTTCGTCGGACAGCCAGTGAATCCGGTCGAGATCGGTCCAGGGCTCACGCAATTGCTCGGCCAGCCGCTGCGCCAGCCAGCTCTTGCCGGAGCCGGAGTTGCCGATGATCAGGGTGCGGGTGAGGTCCATGTCGAGTTGCCTCTACCTATGTGCCTGACGAGGATCACTGTGGGAGCGAGCTTGCTCGCGATGACGGACTCAAAGCCAACATCGATGTCGACTGATACGCCGCCATCGCGAGCAAGCTCGCTCCCACAGGGGTTATACCTTTAGTACTCACCCTCCGGCGCAACCATTCGTGTCTTTGGTGAGCCATTGGCGTTGTGTTGAAAAATGTCCTGCGGCTGACCCTTTTCATTGAAGAACACTTGCCCGATCCCCGCCGAGTTCCACAGCCGTTCTCCGGCTTCGGCGTGTTCCGGGACATGCGGCACGATGCGCATGCGTCGACGTTTGGTCAGCCAGTTCAGCGGCGAGCGTGGTGAGTACAGCCAGCGGTTGAGGCGGTCGAACCATTCGAGCAGGGTGGCCGGGAATTCGTTCTTGATGCCGCTGCTGGTGATCTGCCAGATGCGTGGCCCGGCCTTGCGATGGCGGATCAGCACTTCGTAGACGAAGGAGTAGTGCACATCGCCCGACAGCACCACGTAGTTACCCGGCGTGCGCGAGTGGCGGAATATGTTCAGGATCACTTGGGCCGCGCCGCGGTGGGCCATCCAGTTTTCCGCGTCCACCAGCAGTGGATAGCCGCACCAGCTGAAGACCCGCTGCACGGTTTCAATCAGTTTGACGCCGAAGATCGGTGCCGGTGAAACGATGATCGCGCTCGGGTGGTCCAGCAGTTCCTGTTGCAGTTCGCTCAGGGCTTCCCAGTCGAGCAGGCCGGAAGGCTGCTTGAGGTTCATTTCGCTGCGCCAGCGCCGGGTACGGGTGTCGATCACGACCATGGCCGGGGTGGTCGGCAGCACGTAATGCCAGTGCTGGAATTTCAGCAGATCATCGATCAGATCGTCCTGAACCCTGCTGTCGAGGTGGCGCTCCTGTGGGCTGGTGCTCAACGCACCGGCCTTGTGCAGCAGGGCAGCGAAGGCATCCGGGTTGTTGCCCCAGCCCTGGCACAGCATGTATGCCAGCAGTGCGTTGCCGATGATGCGCCGGGAGAACGGATGGCCGTAGGCCGTTTCCTCCCATTGCGCGGACAGGTTCCAGTCATCGGTGATGTCGTGGTCGTCGAACATCATCAGCGTCGGCAGATGCGCCAGTGCCCGCGCGACGTTGCCGAGGCCGGCCGTGAAGGCATCGATGCGCGTCTGTTCAAGGGCGTAGAGCTGGAGCCGTTCCGGTGTCAGCGTCGGTGCCTGGGGGGCGATCAGGGTCCAGGGCACTGGGGACCAGACCAACAAGTACATGGCCATGACTTCGGCGAAGGTCACCAGGTGATTGTCGGCACTGCTACTGGTGAAGATCGGCTTGCGTGCGCCACCGAAGAAACGCTCGCGCAGGGTTTCATTGCTTTGCAGCGCCGGCAGCAGGTCCGCACGGTGGTAGTAACTGGCCGGATGCTCGTAGAGCCTGGCGCTGTCGCTGACCACGGCGCCTTCGAGGTGTTCGCCGAACAGGCCCAGGCGCTCGATCAAGGCGTGAATCGCCCGCAGCATTGGCCCCGCGACATCGTCGGCATAGACCTGATCGCCGGTCATCATCAGCAGTGCCGGGCGGTCCTCGGCTGCATGTTCCTGCGCCAGCAACCGGTCGACGCAGAGCAAGCCGTCTGCCACCGGGTGGTGAGGTTTGCGGCAAGAGCCGTGCAGCAATTGATCGACCCGTGCGCGCAGGACGAAGTTCGGGCAAGGGGCATCGCCGTACAGCAGGTGCGGCGCCCAGTCGGCGATGCCGTGTTCTGCGCCGTCGATCAGCAGGTCGTAGTCGATCGACTCGTCGTAGGGCAGGGCGCCATCGAGTGGCACGTCGATCAAGTGCACAAAGGCATGAGCCCCTACGGCAATCACCGTGCATTGCCCGCTATCGAGGCGGATGTCACCGACGCCCCGCAGGCGCAAGGTCAACGCCAGCGCCCGGGAACCCACCAGCCACAGCACCAGCCGCGTGGGCTCGAGGCGCCGCAGCAGCGGGCCTGCCAGGACCGGCGGCAGGGCTGGGTGATCATCGGGCAGTGGCAGTGTTTCGGACATCCGGGGTCAAGGCTCTTGGGGCATCGAGGCGGGCGATGATAGCGCAGGTGACGACGGGGAAGGCTAGAGTGAGTCTGCCGCGCCATGTGTCGGCATTTTTCAACAGGAGAGAGGAACGCATGTACAAAATCATCCTGCCGGCATTGGCCATTTTGCTCGTCGCCCAATCCCCGGCCCATGCCATCAACGACAAGTACCGCAAACAGCTCGAGCAGTCCGGTTGCACTCAGGTCAGCGAGTTGGAGGGCTGCGATATCCACAAGAGCAAGGCCGAAAACGCCAAGGCCGGATTCGGCAAGCCGCAAGCACCGGCCGCTGGCGAAAAAACCACTGACCAGCCGAACGACGGCAAGGAGGGAGCGGCCCCGCCTGTCATGAAATGAAAAGCCATTGTCGCCTGATGAGAAGCGTCAAAACAGGCCTCGTCCTACAGTCCAATCAGCGCAATTCGATGCAACACGCCCATATTGCAGATTGGAGAATAAGAAAAATGGCCAAAGCCGTACGCTTTTATGAAACCGGTGGTCCCGAAGTTCTACGTTACGAGGACGTCGAAGTCGGCGAACCCGGTCCAGGCCAGGTTCGTCTGCGTCATGTGGCGGTTGGCTTGAACTACGCCGACACCTATTTCCGTAACGGTACCTATCCGATTCCTCTGCCTAATGGCATGGGCGTCGAGGCTTCCGGCGTGGTCCAGGCCGTTGGTGAAGGGGTCACCAACGTCGAAGTCGGTGACCGCGTCACCTACACCGGTTTTCTCAATACCCTCGGCGCCTACAGCACCGAGCGCCTGATCCCGGCCGCGCCGCTGATCAAGCTGCCGGAAACCATCAGCTTCGAAACCGCCGCCGCCATGACCATGCGCGGTTTGACGTCTTCGTACCTGATGCGCCGCATATACGACTTCAAGGCCGGCGACACCATCCTGCTGCACGCCGCTGCCGGCGGTGTCGGCCTGATCGTTTCGCAGTGGGCCAAGTTGCTGGGCCTGAACGTGATCGGCACGGTTTCGACCGAGCAAAAGGCGGAAATCGCCCGGGCTCACGGTTGCGACCATACGATCAATTACAGCCATGAAGACGTCGCCGCTCGCGTTCGCGAACTGACCGACGGCGTGGGCGTCAACGTGGTGTTCGACAGTGTCGGCAAGAACACCTTCATGGGTTCGCTGGATTCGTTGAAACCCCGTGGCCTGATGGTCTGCGTGGGTACCGCATCCGGACCGATCCCGGCGTTCGACCCGGTGATGCTGGCGATGAAAGGTTCGCTGTACCTGACCCGTCCTGCCTTGGCCAACTACATCAGCGACCCGGCCGAAAAAGCCGCCCTGGCTGGCGAGTTGTTCGACCACGTCGGCAGCGGCCGGATCAAGATCGAGATCAACCAGCACTACGCCTTGCAGGACGCGGTGCAGGCCCATCGCGACCTTGAATCGCGCAAGACGACCGGTTCTTCGATTTTCGTCGTTTAAGGAGCGGCCAGCCATGAAAGTCGAACAATTGACCTGCAGCATTGGCGCCGAACTGATCGGCGTCAACCTGGCCGACGCGGTGCATGACGACGGTCTGTTTGCCGAGATTCGTGCCCAGTTGCTCAAGCACCGCGTGGTGTTCCTGCGCGATCAGGACATCACCCGCGCCGAGCACGTGGCCTTCGCCCGACGTTTCGGCGAGCTGGAAGATCATCCGGTGGCCGGCAGTGATCCGGATCATCCGGGACTGGTGCGGATCTACAAGAATCCGGACCAGCCGATGGACCGCTACGAAAACGCCTGGCATACCGACGCTACCTGGCGCGAAGCACCGCCGATGGGCTGCGTGCTGCGTTGCGTGGAATGCCCGCCAGTGGGCGGCGACACCATGTGGACCAACATGGTCCAGGCCTATGCGAACTTGCCGGAAGAGGTAAAGGTCAAGATCGCCGACCTGCGTGCCCGCCACAGCATCGAAGCGAGCTTCGGTGCGGCGATGCCGATTGAAAAACGCCTGGCGCTCAAGGCGATGTACCCGGACGCCGAACACCCGGTGGTGCGCACCCATCCGGAAACCGGCGAGAAGGTGCTGTTCGTCAACGCCTTCACCACCCACTTCAGCAACTACCACACCCCTGAGCGGGTGCGCTTCGGCCAGGACGCCAACCCTGGCGCCGGCGAGTTGCTGCGCTACCTGATCAGTCAGGCGTACATCCCCGAGTATCAGGTGCGCTGGCGCTGGAAGCCGAACAGCATCGCCATCTGGGACAACCGCAGTACCCAGCATTACGCCGTCATGGATTACCCGCCCTGCCATCGCAAGATGGAACGTGCCGGGATCATCGGCGACAAGACGTTCTGATCGAACGCCACCTGCATTCGCACTCGTAAGCACGCTTACCCGGCACGACCCCGGGTGGGCGGGACAATCATAAGAACTGGAGTAGACCATGCAATTCTTCGACGACTCGCTGCACCCGGAAAACATGGAAAAGGTAGTCATCACCGTGGCCCCGTACGGCCCGGAGTGGATGCCGGAAGACTTCCCGGAAGACATCCCGCTGACCATGGACGAGCAAGTCCAGAAAGCGGTCGAATGCTATGAAGCCGGCGCCACGGTTCTGCACTTGCACGTGCGTGAACTGGACGGCAAGGGCTCCAAGCGCCTGTCGAAATTCAACGAGCTGATCGCCGGTGTGCGTGAAGCCGTGCCGGACATGATCATCCAGGTCGGCGGTTCGATTTCCTTCGCCCCGGAAAGCGACGGTGAAGCGGCCAAGTGGCTGTCCGACGACACTCGCCACATGCTGGCCGAGCTGACCCCCAAGCCGGATCAGGTCACCGTGGCGATCAACACCACCCAGATGAACATCATGGAGTTGCTGTATCCGGAATACCTGGAAGGCACCTCCCTGGCCAACCCGATGTTCCAGGCCGCCTACAGCGAAATGACCGTGCCGGCAGGCCCGGCCTGGGTTGCCGAGCACCTCAAGCGCCTGACGGAGAACGGCATCCAGCCGCACTTCCAGTTGACCGGCATGCACGCCATGGAAACCCTCGAGCGCCTGGTGCGCAGGGGCATCTACAAGGGCCCGCTGAACCTGACCTGGATCGGCATCGGCGGCGGCTTCGACGGCCCGAACCCGTTCAACTTCTTCAACTTCATCCACCGCGCGCCGGACGGTTGCACCCTGACCTCCGAATCGCTGCTCAAGAACGTCATGCCGTTCAACACCATGTCGATGGCCATGGGCATGCACCCGCGCGTGGGCAATGAAGACACTATCATTGATCACAAGGGCGATCGTTTCGGCTCGGTGGCACAGATCCAGCAAACCGTGCGCATCGCCCACGAACTGGGCCGTGAAATCGCCACCGGCAAAGAAGCCCGCGAGATCTACCGCATCGGCGTGCAGTACGAAACCATCGAAGAAACCCTGTTGGCCAACGGCATGGCCCCCAACCGCAAGGCTGGGCAAAAAGGTGTACCGCAACGCGGTTGACCGAAGGTCGGGACGAGAGGCCGTGACCTCTCGTCCGCCTGACCGTTACACGCTTGATAACAAAAATAAAACAAAGCTCTTGAGGAGGCTGCATGGCCTTTCACCCAATAGCCGCTGACGATGACGACTCCAGCGGAGTCGGCGTTGCGCGCCAATATGCCTGGATCGTCTTTGCCTTGACGTTCGGCCTGTTGATTTCCGATTACATGTCGCGTCAGGTACTGAACGCGGTATTCCCCCTGCTCAAGACTGAGTGGGCGTTGAGCGACGGACAGCTGGGCCTGCTCAGCGGCATCGTAGCCCTGATGGTCGGCCTGCTGACGTTTCCCCTGTCGTTGATGGCCGACCGCTTCGGCCGGGTCAAGAGCCTGGCGCTGATGGCGTTCCTGTGGAGCGTGGCGACCCTGGGTTGCGCGCTGGCGCAGGACTACCAGCAGATGTTCATCGCACGGTTCATGGTCGGTGTCGGCGAAGCCGCCTACGGCAGCGTGGGCATCGCGGTGGTGATTTCGGTGTTCCCCAAACACATGCGGGCCACCCTGGCCAGTGCCTTCATGGCGGGCGGGATGTTCGGTTCGGTGTTGGGCATGGCGTTGGGTGGTGCGATTGCCGCCAAGCTCGGTTGGCGCTGGTCGTTCGCCGGCATGTCGTTGTTTGGCCTGGTGCTGGCTTTGCTTTATCCGCTCATCGTCAAGGAAGCGCGCATTGCGCCACAACGCGCCGCGCAGATTGCGAACAAGACGGCTGCCGCGGTCAAGCGTCCGCTGCGCACGCTGTGGTCCAGCCGTTCGGTGGTGTCGACCTACATCGCCAGCGGCTTGCAGTTGTTCGTCGGCGGCACGGTGATGGTGTGGATTCCCAGCTACCTCAACCGCTACTACGACATGCCCACCGACAAGGCCGGCGGCATGGCGGCGATCATCGTGTTGTGCAGCGGTGCGGGCATGATCCTGTGCGGCATGCTCAGCGATCGCCTGTGTCGCAATTCGCCGGAGCGCAAGGTCAGCCTGGCCATCGGTTTCTGCCTGGGTAGTTGCCTGCTGTTGTCGGCGGCGTTTGCCTTGCCGGCAGGGCCAGTGCAACTGCTGCTGATCTGCCTGGGCATGGCGATTGCCACCGGCACCACCGGCCCCGCCGGCGCGATGGTTGCCAACCTGACCCATTACTCGGTGCACGGTACGGCGTTCGCCACGCTGACCCTGGCCAACAACATGCTGGGGCTGGCACCGGGACCGTTCATCACCGGCCGGGTGTCCGACCTCATCGGTCTGCATGCCGCGTTTCAACTGGTGCCACTGGTCAGCCTCGCGGCGGCGGCGGTGTTCTTTTATGCCAAGTGTCATTACCACAGAGATATTGCCCGGCTTCAGGGTCAGAGCGTGCCTGACCCTGTCAGTGAAGCGGGTTTAGAGGTGAAGTTGTGAGTCGTCGTTTACGTATTGATGTGTTTTTCGATTTTATCTGCCCCTGGTGCCTGATCGGCAAACGCCAACTGGAGCATGCGCAGGTGCAGTTTCGCAGTCGTCACCCGGACGTGCAGATCACCACGGTGTGGCATGGCGTGCAGTTGTTGCCTCAGATTCCGGTAGAGGGTGAACCCTTTGCCGACTTCTACCGCAAGCGCCTGGGCAATGCCGACGCCATGACCATGCGCCAGAAGCAGGTCCAGCAGGCGGCCAGTGCGGTTGGCCTGGCCATCGACCTCAGCCGCATCGAGACGATGCCCAATACCGCGGACGCCCATCGATTGTTCGAGCGTGTCAGCGAACTGGGCAATGCCAGTCAGCGTGAAATGCTGCTCGAACGACTGTTCGCCGCTTATTTCCAGAGACGTGAAAACCTCGGTTGCCGCGAGACCTTGCTGGGCATTGCCCGCTCCTGCGGCGTCGCTCCGGAAGGGCTGCTCGATTGCCTGAAGGGCGATGCCACGCCGTTCGAAGGATCTCCCGGCGCGACCAGTGGCGTGCCGAGCTTCAAGTTCGACAACCGCATGACGGTGATCGGTGCACAACCTGCTCAGGCGCTGCTCGGGGCCATGAACGAGGCCCTCAAGGAAAGTGATCGCGAGCGGCAGCCAGCATGACCCGGCGCATTCCCGTGCCGGCCGGCAAACACCCGCAGGCCGGTGGCCGGGCGCTGTTCGAATTCGAGGACAAAAGCCTGGCGTTGTTCAACGTCGACGGGCAGCTGTTTGCCATCGACGACAGTTGCCCGCATCAGGGCGCTTCGCTGTGTGGCGGGCGCCTTGAGGGCCGGGTGATTCAATGCTGCGCCCATGGCCTGCGCTTCGATTTGCACAGCGGTTATTTGCTCAACTCCAGGCAAGTCAAAGTCACCAACTACCCGGTCGAGATCATCGACGGCCAGGCGTTTATCGTCATCGTTTCCGAGGAGGCCGCGCCATGATCGCCATTGCTCTCACCCGCATCCACAGTCGCACGCGCGAACTGGCACCGGGGTTTATCGTCAGCCTGATCGTGGCGGCCGCCGCGTCGTTCCTGTCCGAGCACTACGGTGCGCCGGTCATGCTGTTCGCCCTGCTGTTGGGCATGGCCCTGAATTTTCTCGCCGATGACGGACCGTGCAAGGCCGGTATCGAGTTCACCGCCCGCACGGTGCTGCGCATTGGCGTGGCGCTGCTGGGCATGCGCATCACCCTGGAGCAAATGGCCGCGCTGGGCTGGAAGCCGATCGCGCTGGTGGTGATTCTGGTGGTGGTGACCATCAGCGTGTCTGTGATCGCCGCCAAGGCCCTGGGGTTCCAGCGCCTGTTCGGCATGCTCACCGGCGGCGCGACCGCCATCTGTGGCGCCTCGGCGGCCCTGGCACTGGCAGCGGCGCTGCCGAACCATCCGCAGAAAGAGCGCGCCACACTGTTCACTGTGATCGGCGTCTCGGCGCTGTCTACCCTGGCGATGATCGTCTACCCGATGATCGCCAACTGGCTGCAGTTGTCGCCGCAGGTGGCGGGCGTGTTCCTCGGCGCCACGATCCACGACGTGGCCCAGGTGGTCGGTGCCGGCTACAGCATGTCGACCGAGACCGGCGACACGGCCACGGTGGTCAAGCTGATGCGCGTTGCCATGCTGCTGCCGGTGATCGTCACCGCCGCCATGATCACCCGCATGCAAGGCGCCGACCCGACCGGCAAGCGCCCGCCGCTGTTGCCGTGGTTCGCCGTCGGCTTTCTGATCCTGGCCTGCATCAACAGCACTGGATGGATAGCGCCTGCGGTGCAAGGCACGGTCAACGAACTGTCGCGCTGGTGCCTGGTGATTTCCATCAGTGCCCTGGGCATGAAGACCCGCTTGCGCGAGCTGGCGGCGGTCGGGATCAAACCGATCCTGCTGATGGTCGGTGAGACCGTGTTCCTCGTCGTGCTGGTGTTGTTGCTACTGCGCTGGGGGCTCTGAACGCCTCGTCACGCACAGGTTTTATGGCAGGGCCACACGGCGTTGACTCCTCATGCCGTGGGGCTCTCGACCGGTGTCAAAAACACCGGTCTTTCGCGGCGACTGTACCAGCAGTCGCCGTTTTTTTTGTTTTCACCGGTTTGGACTAGGACGCGGTCCCTTGTGGGAGCTGGCCTGCCAGCGGTGGTCGTCAACGATAACGCGGGTGAACTGGATGAACGCGGCGCGCTGGAGTCCATCGCCAGCAGGCTGGCTCCTACAGTAGTTTCAGCGTGGGCAGGGTCCTTGTGGGAGCTGGCTTGCCAGCGATGGTCGTCAACGATAACGCGGGTGAACTGGATGAGCGCGGCGCACTGGAGTTCATCGCCAGCAAGCTGGCTCCTACAGTAGTTTCAGCGTGGGCAGGGTCCCCTGTGGGAGCTGGCTTGCCAGCGATGGTCGTCAACGATAACGCGGGTGAACTGGATGAACGCGGCGCACTGGAGTCCATCGCCGGCAAGCTGGCTCCTACAGTTTTATCGTGGGCACGGTCCCTTGTGGGAGCTGGCTTGCCGGCGATTGAAGGCGCAGCCGTCGTCGGCGTTGCAGGGTGCGCACGTTCATGCCCTGGCTTCACCTGTAATTTCTGACAGTAGACGCTGGCCGACCGCGAATGTTATCCAGAGCCGATGAACAATTCCTCTGTGCATCACGCCACGCCGACCCTCGCGGTCATGGATTCGCGAGGGCTGGCTGTGTGTGGCGTGGCCTACTGGCGCGCGGCGGTCGGACAAACGCCCGAGGCGCGGGTCACGCGGCAGGTGTTCGATGGGGCGGGGCGTGGGGTTGAGCAGTGGGATGCGCGGTTGCCGGTTCCGGCGATGGGTCATGGTTTCAGCCTGGCGGGGGCTGTGCTGGCGACGGATAGCGTCGATGCCGGTTGGCGGGTGTTTCTGCTGGGGCAGGCCGGTGAAACCCTGAGCCAGTGGGACAGCCGAGGCTCGCGGCAGGACTTTGAATACGACACCTCGCTACGCCCGACGGCGGTGTTGGAGCAGGCACGTGGTGAGGCGGGGCGGGTGGTTGAGCGTTTCGAATATGGCGGTGCGCAGGTGGGGCCTGGCAACCCGTGCGGCCGCTTGATTCGCCACGACGATCCGGCCGGCACCCGGCATATGCCCGAGTACGATTTGCTGGGGCTGGCGCAAAGTGAAATCAGCCACTTTCTCACGGAGTTGGACACACCCGATTGGCCGCTGGACGAGTCGGCACGTGATGCATTACTTGAACCCGGGGCGGGGCTGGAGAGTCGCTGGTCTTACAGTCCGGCGGGGGATTTGTTGAGCCTCATCGATGCCAGCGACCACCGTCGGCGATTCGGTTACACCGTGGCTGGGCAGCTCAAGGAGGGCTGGCTGCAACCGGCGAATAGCCCGGCCCCCGGCCAGTGCCTGGTCCACGACATTCGCTACAACCCGAGCCATCAGGTCGAACGGGAAACCGCCGGCAACGGCGTGGTTACCGAAGCCGAGTACGCCCCCAGCGACGGGCGCTTGTTGCGTCTGGCCGCCGGGTTGCCGGGGGCGTCGCCCGTGCAGGATCTGAGTTACGAAGTCGATGCAGCTGGCAACATCGTGGGCATCAAGGACCACGCATTGCCGGTGCGCTTCTTCAAGAACCAGCGCATAGAGGCGCTGCGCACCTTCGACTATGACAGCCTCGGCCAGTTGATCGGCGCAACCGGTTGGGAAGCCGAGCGATCTTCGGTTTATCCCATCAGCCAGTATCGAACCTCAGCAGACCCCAACGCCGTAGTGAACTACCGCGAGGAGTACGACTACGACCCGGCCGGCAACATGACCGAACTGCGGCACCTCGGCGCGCAACCCTTCACCCGGCGCTGGGCCGTTGCCGCGAACAGCAATCGCAGCCTGCTCGAAGAGGATCAGCCGCTGGATTTCGACAACCACTTCGACCGCAATGGCAACCTGTGCTTCCTGCAGCGTGGCCAAGTCATGACCTGGGATTTGCGCAACCAACTGACCAGCGTGTCGCCGGTACAACGGGAGAATGAAGCTGACGACACCGAACGCTACCTCTATGGCGGCGGAGGCAAGCGCCTGCGCAAAGTCCGCACGGCCCTGACCGATGCTCGAACCGTGACCAGCGAAGTGCGCTACCTACCGGGACTGGAGATCCACCTTCACAACGGTACCCCGACGCACCAGGTGCTTGACCTAGAGGCCGGTCGCAATCGGGTGACATGGCTGCAAGGGCCGCAGGCGCCGACGTTCGCGCTGCGCTACCACCTGACCGACCATCTGGGCTCCGGCACGCTGGAACTCGACGCCCACGCCAATGTGCAAAGCCGGGAAGCCTATTACCCGTTCGGCGGCACGGCGTGGGAGGACCACAGCGACCAGAGCGGCGCCTGGAAAACCCTGCGTTATTCGGGCAAGGAGCGGGATGCAACCGGGTTGTATTACTACGGCTATCGGTATTTTGCGCCGTGGTTGAGTCGCTGGATCAATCCCGATCCGGCGGGGGCGGTGGATGGGTTGGATTTGTACTGTTTTGTTGGGAACTCGCCGGTGAGTTTTGCTGACAGTGATGGGCGGATGAGGGTGAAACTTAAAGATTTTATAGCCGCAGGTGGGGTGCCCCGTAGCCAAGAAGAGTTGGCGGAAGATGCCCGAAGGGCTATTTGGGGCGACATTCAACAAGGGCTTCAGGAGCTACAAGCCGATCCATCAGCACAGCCCCCTATCATTGGAAATAACGAAGGCGATTCCCAAAACTCGGATGATGTTCAACCGACTCCACCTCCATTAGCTTCACCGACACCGACACCGACACCGACACCGACACCGACACCGCTCGATCCGGCGCCTTCCATCCCCGGCTCGTCGGGTGCTCCATCCGGAGTGCCAAAAGGTCATGAATGCCCCACTTGCGGGAAGCTTATTTCAACTAAGGCAGGCCTTAAAAAACATCGAAAAACGCACGACCCTGAGCGGCCTTTTATCTGCGGGAAACCGGAATGTAAAGCATCGTTCAAGCGGAAAGGGGATCTCAATAGGCATCTGCGAACACATGCCAGCGAGCGGCCCTTTACTTGCGAGGTATGTCAGAAATCGTTCAGGCAGTCAGGGCATCTCGCCTCACATCTGCGAATGCATACCGGCGAGCGGCCCTTTCTCTGTGAGGTATGTCCGAAATCGTTCACGCGGAAAAGTATTCTTGCCGTACATCGGCGAATACATACCGGCGAGCGGCCCTTTACTTGCGAGGTATGTCAGAAATCGTACAGGCAGGGAGTGGATCTCAATAGACATCTGCTAACACATTCCGACGAGCGACCCTTTCACTGCAGTAAACTGGGATGTAACGAAAAATTTAGACTGTCACGTCAACTTCACCGGCATCTTCAATGGCATGCCATTTAGTTGCTGTTCAACGGCAGGTACCATATCGGGATTCCGATAGTCCCGTCGAATCAGGTTTCTTTCGGAACAACCTGCCCCACCGCATCCACCTGCACTTTCGCAGTCCCCTGCTTCTGAGCCCGCCACGTCGCCGGTGGCATCCCGAACTGGCTGATAAACCACCGCGTAAACGAACTCGCCATCGAATACCCAAGCATGTCGGCAATCCGGCTCAGCGAGTAATTCGGGTTGTCCAGGTAACGCAGCACCAGGTCTCGACGCACGTCGTTGATCACGTCGTTGAAGGCGCAGCCGTCGTCCTTGAGGCGGCGTTGCAGGGTGCGCACGTTCATGCCCTGGCTTCACCTGTAATTTCTGACAGTAGACGCTGGCCGACCGCGAATGTTATCCAGAGCCCATGAACAATCCCTCTGTGCATCACGCCACGCCCACCCTCGCGGTCATGGATTCGCGAGGGCTGGCTGTGCGCGGCGTGGGCTACTGGCGCTCACAGGCCGGACAAGCGCCGCAGGCGCGGGTGACGCGGCAGGTGTTCGATGCGGCGGGGCGTGGGGTCGAGCAGTGGGATGCGCGGTTGCCGGTTCCGGCGATGGGTCACGGTTTCAGCCTGACAGGGACTGTGCTGACGACGGATAACGTCGATGCCGGTTGGCGGGTGTTATTGCTGGGGCAGGGCGGTGAAACCCTGAGCCAGTGGGACAGCCGAGGCTCGCGGCAGGACTTTGAATACGACCCATCGCTACGCCCGACGGCGGTGTTGGAGCAGGCACGTGGTGAGGCGGGGCGGGTGGTCGAGCGTTTCGAATATGGCGGTGCGCAGGTGGGGCCTGGCAACCCGTGTGGCCGACTGATTCGTCACGACGATCCGGCCGGCACCCGGCATATGCCCGAGTACGATTTGCTGGGGCTGGCGCAAAGTGAAATCAGCCACTTTCTCACGGAACTGGACACACCCGATTGGCCGCTGGACGAGTCGGCACGTGATGCATTACTTGAATCCGGGGTGGGGCTGGAGAGTCACTGGTCTTACAGTCCGGCGGGGGATTTGCTGAGCCTCATCGATGCCAGCGGCCACCGTCGGCGATTCGGTTACACCGTGGCCGGGCAGCTCAAGGAGGGTTGGCTGCAACCGGCGAATAGCCCGGCACCCGGACAGTGCCTGGTCCACGATATTCGCTACAACCCGAGCCATCAGGTCGAACGCGAAACCGCCGGCAACGGCGTGGTCACCGAGGCCGAGTACGCCCCCAGCGACGGCCGTTTGCTGCGTTTGACCGCCGGGTTGCCTGGCGCGTCGCCCGTGCAGGATCTGAGTTACGAAGTCGATGCAGCTGGCAACATCGTGGGCATCAAGGACCACACATTGCCGGTGCGCTTCTTCAAGAACCAGCGCATTGAGGCGCTGCGCACCTTCGACTATGACAGCCTCGGTCAGTTGATCAGTGCCACGGGTTGGGAGGCCGAACGATCTTCGCTTTATCCCCTCGGCCACTATCGAACATCGCCGGACGCCAACGCCGTACGCAACTACCGGGAAGAATACGACTACGACCCGGCCGGCAACATGACCGAACTGCGGCACCTCGGCGCGCAACCATTTACCCGGCGCTGGACCGTCGCCGCGAACAGCAATCGCAGCCTGCTCGAAGAGGATCAGCCGCGGGATTTCGACAACCACTTCGACCGCAATGGCAACCTGTGCTTCCTGCAGCGTGGCCAAGCCATGACCTGGGATTTGCGCAACCAACTGACCAGCGTGTCGCCGGTACAACGGGAGAATGAAGCCGACGACACCGAACGCTACCTCTACGGCGGCGGGGGCAAGCGCCTGCGCAAAGTCCGCACAGCCCTGACCGATGCTCGAACCGTGACCAGCGAAGTGCGCTACCTGCCGGGACTGGAAATCCACCTTCACAACGGTACCCCGACGCACCAGGTGCTTGACCT
The DNA here is from genome assembly GCF_059491875.1 of Pseudomonas sp. Pseusp49. Lineage (NCBI taxonomy): Bacteria > Pseudomonadati > Pseudomonadota > Gammaproteobacteria > Pseudomonadales > Pseudomonadaceae > Pseudomonas > Pseudomonas sp. Pseusp49. Next base: position 972,457 of record NZ_CP168514.1, read on the forward strand.
GGAGGCCGGTCGCAATCGGGTGAAATGGCTGCAAGGGCCGCAGGCGCCGACGTTCGCGCTGCGCTACCACCTGACCGACCATCTGGGCTCCGGCACGCTGGAACTCGACGCCCACGCCAATGTGCAAAGCCGGGAAGCCTATTACCCGTTCGGCGGCACGGCGTGGGAGGACCACAGCGACCAGAGCGGCGCCTGGAAAACCCTGTGTTATTCGGGCAAGGAGCGGGATGCAACCGGGTTGTATTACTACGGGTATCGGTATTTTGCGCCGTGGTTGAGTCGGTGGATCAATCCGGACCCGGCGGGGGCGGTGGATGGGTTGAATTTGTATGGGTTTGTGGGTAATTCGCCGGTGGGGAGGGTGGATAGGGATGGACGGATGATGAATCCGACTGACCCCTCTCCTTTGGACATCTTGCAAATGGCTGTGGATGAAATACTCGTGAGACCTCCATTGAGCATCTTGCAAATGGATGTGGATGAAATACTCGCGAGACCGATGGATTCAGCTGAAGTTAACCGGATCGTAAGAGCACTGGATCCCATCCCTATGGATTTGGATCGAATACATGGAAGCCCGGTGGCTGAGGCATTTCTCGCCTTGGCGGGGGATCAAGAGCCTCGCAGCGTGGACGAAATTGAAGTCAACCCGCTGACTCCACCGCCAACGGTCGCTCCGGCGTCTGCCATCCCTGGCTCGTCGGGTGCTTCATCCGGAGTGCCAAATCGTCATGTCTGTCGCACCTGCGGCAGGTCTTATTCAAGCAAGGGAAACCTTAAAAAGCATCAAAGTAAGCATACCGGCGAGCGGCCCTTTCGCTGCCACTACCCGGAATGTGAGAAATCGTACATACGGAAAGAGCAACTCACCGTACATATTCGAAAACATACCGGCGAGCGGCCCTTTCGCTGCCTGTACCCGGGATGTAAGAAATCGTTCCCGCGGTTATGGAGCCTCACCGGACATAGTCAAACACATACTGGTGAGAAGCCTTATGTCTGTAATTTCCCGGATTGTGGTTCAGCGTTCGCAAAATCATCGAATCTCAAACGACATCATCGTAATACACATACTGGTTAGAACCCTTTTACCTGAGGTGAACCGGAATGTAGAGCAGCGTTCGATCAGCGAAAGTATCTCACCCTACATATTCGTGGAAAATATCCAATGTAGAGGCCTTTCCAAAAGCAAACCTCAAACACGACCGGCCATTGGTTGGCTAATGTTTGATCTACAGGACGAAGTGTCGATTCAAGCGTGAACGACTTAGACGCGAAGTAAAAAATGTCAGGATATCGGTAATCCAACCGAGTCAGGACTCTTTGGGAACAACCTGCCCCACCGCATCCACCTGCACTTTCGCAGCCCCCTGCTTCTGCGCCCGCCAAGTCGCCGGGGGCATCCCGAACTGACTGATAAACCACCGCGTAAACGAACTCGCCATCGAATACCCAAGCATGTCGGCAATCCGGCTCAGCGAGTAATTCGGGTTGTCCAGATAACGCAGCACCAGATCTCGACGCACGTCGTTGATCACGTCGTTGAAGGCGCAGCCGTCGTCCTTGAGGCGGCGTTGCAGGGTGCGCACGTTCATGCCCTGGCTCTGGGCGACCTGTTCGATGGTGGCGCGCCCCATGGGCAGCAGCAGGTAGATGGCCTTGCGTACTTCGAACAGCATCGAGGTGCCTTCGTGGCCCTGCAGCGAGTCGAGGTAGCTCTGGGCGTAGCGGGCCATGGCCGGGTCGGCGTTGGGGTTGGTCATGTCGAGGCTGATGTCGGGGCAGACGATGCCGTTGAACTCGCTGCCGAACTCCAGTTTGCAACCAAACAGCCGGCGGTGCAGGTGCAGGTTGTCCGGTGCCTGGTGCATGAAGTTGACGCTGTAGGGATGCCAGTGTGAGCCCAGCAGGGCCGAGCACAGCCGGAACATCACGCCGATGGCCAGCTCCGTGGCCTGGCGGCTGGGCATGGGCGTTTCGGTGACCACCTCTTCGCGAATGATCACCATCTTGCCAGCCTCTTCGATGAAGATGGCCAGCGAGTCGTTCATCAGGTGTCGGTAATCCACCACGACCTGCAAGGCATCGCGCAGGGTGCGCTGGTGGCTGAGCAGCAGGCTGACCACGCCGAAGTCCGAGAGCTGGCGCGACTCGGCCATGCTCAGGCCGAAGGTCTGGCAACCGCTGGCGGTGGCAGAGTCTTCCAGCAGGCGCACGGCGGCATCGATCTGGATGCGGTGTTCAGGGGCTTGCAGTTGGGTCCTGCTCAGGCCGACAGCGGCCAGCACGTCGCGCGGGTTGAAACCCAGGTACTGGGTGACCTCAAGGTAGTTGGTCAAGACGGCGGCGCGAACAAGCTTGGTCATGCGAGGGCTTCCCTGTGCCGGTGGTGATTGGCGTGAGCGTGGCGACTATATCCAGCGTATCAACAGTTGAACAGTTGTCATGTCGTCGATGGTTTTCATGCTGTGCGCTCATCCATCTTCTACGCTGCAGGGAGCCATCGGCGCTCATCCGTTGATTACAGTGACCCTGCGCCAACCTGCGGGGTTTTTAGACCGGCGGTCACGCGTCCGAGTGTCCGACAATTTGTCATCAAAAGAAAAGTGCCTGACGTCCAATGTAAAGCGCTTCGGGTGGGCGCTCTTTAATGTCGACCCTACAAAAAGCCCCTGGCGAAAACAGCCAGTCGAGTTATCGAGAAAGCGAAGGTGTTGACCGTGGACAAACTGCAAACTGCCGCCACCGTTCTGATCGTTCCAGGTCTGCGCGAGCACGTGGCCGAACATTGGCAAACGTTGCTGCAAGCCAGGCTGAGCAACGTGCGTAGCGTCCCGCCGCTGGAGACCGACAAGCTCGATTGCATGGCTCGCGTGCGGGCCATCCAGCACGAACTCGAGCAGATCGACGGGCCGGTGATTCTGGTGGCTCACAGTGCCGGCGTACTGATGGTCGCGCACTGGGCTACGCATTACAGCCGTCCGATCAAGGGCGCTCTGCTGGCCGCGCCACCGGACCTCGATGCGGTCTGGCCGGCAAACTATCCATCTTCCGAAACCCTGCGTAGCCAGGGCTGGAGTCCACTGCCACAAGGTCCGCTGCCATTTCGCAGCATCGTGGCCGGCAGCACCAACGATTACCTTGCCACGCTGCCTGCGGTCACCCGCATGGCAGAAGGCTGGGGCGCCGAATTGCTCAATCTGGGCGATGTCGGTCACCTCAATCCGGCCGCAGGATTTGGCCACTGGCCACAAGCCGAAGCACTCATCCTGGAGCTGGACCGCTAGTACAAGGAGCTGGACTGGCAGTACGCCACCGGCATTTGCCCTCACTCCTTAAACGCAAACTCGAAGAGGTTTGCGTGAGGGCGGCTGCGCTAAAAACAAATACAAAAAGGCGGAGACAACGCAATGCACAACAACAAGAGTCATGGCTTCACCGCTCCACGCTACACCTTGCTGGCCTCGGCCATTCTCGCGGCAAGCGTACCGGTGGCCCATGGGGCCGAAATCGAGACGGGGAATCCGGACTGGAACGTACGGGTGGATAACACCATCAAGTACAACTACGGCGTGCGCACCGAAAGCGCCGACAAACGCATGTTGGGAACGCCGAACAACAACGACGGCGACTACAACTTCCGCAAGGCCGGCACCAACATCACCAACCGTATCGACCTGTTGACCGAAATGGACGTGGTCTACAAGAACGCCATGGGCTTTCGTGTCAGCGCCGCCAGTTGGTACGACAAGGCCTATGACAACACCGGCTCCAATTCCAACCCGTTCGTCAACGGCAACGATGCGCGTTCCGGCCTGATTGCCAACGACCCGCGCCTGGCCGGGGTCACCCACGACAACGTCGGCAACGGCAGCCCGCACCTGAGCAACTATGCCCAGCGCTACTACAGCGGTCCTTCCGGCGAAATCCTCGATGCCTTCGTGTTCTACAGCACCGAAGTGGGCGAGGAGTCGATGTTCAGCGTCAAGGCCGGCCAGCACAACGTGTTCTGGGGCGAGACCATTCTCAACCCGGTGCACTCGGTCAGCTATGGCCAGTCCGGCCTCGACCTGGCCAAGCTCGCCGCGTCGCCGGGTACCGAAGCCAAGGAGCTGTTTGTTCCGCGTAACCAGCTGTCGATGACGTTCACCGTCAATCCCGAGCTGACCGTGGGTGCCCAGTATTTCCTCAATTGGGATGCCGCGCGCCTGCCGGAAGCGGGCACCTATTACGGAGGTTCCGACCTGGTCGGCTTCGGTGCGCAATCGTTCCTGTTGGGCAACACCAACGCCGTGGTACCGGGCAGCCCGCTGGGTTGTGGCCTGGCGCCGTGCAACGCCTTGACCAATGTGCGTCGTGGCAAGGACCTGACACCGCATGACAGCGGCGACTGGGGCGTCATGGCCAAGTGGTCGCCGGCGTGGCTGGATGGCACCCTCGGCGTTTACTACCGCGAAACTTCGGAAATCCTGCCGCAAGCCTATCTGGACGCCAGGGGCATTACCTCGGCCAACCCGAACGGCACCCGCCCGGCGGGACAAGTGCCTGCGGTGATCAACACCCTCAATTCGCTGGACACCGCCACCTATCAACTGGCCTATGCCGACAACATCAAGATCCTTGGCCTGAGCCTGTCCAAGGATGTCGGCGGGATCAGCGTCGGTTCGGACCTGAACGTTCGCCACAACATGCCGCTGGCCAGCATCCCGGCGATCGTCAGTACCCGCAGCCCGCTGGGCCTGGGTCAAGGTCTGGGCCTGCTGCCTGCCCGTACGGACGCCACCGGTGTGGTCTACGACACCCCGAGCCGTGGCGACAGCATGAGCGCCACAGGCGACACCCTGCACTGGACGCTCAACGGTCTGATGACCCTGCCGAAAACGCCGGTGTTCGATCAGGCCACCGTGCTGGCCGAGCTGTACTACAGCAACCTGCTCAAGCTCGATAGCAAGAACGAAGCGCTCTACAAGGGCAAGGACAGCTATCGCGGCATCGACGCGCCGACCCGCGACAACTGGGGCCTGGCAGTCAACTTCACACCGACCTGGTACCAGGTGTTTCCCGGTGTCGATCTCAACGCACCGATGTCCGTCAACGTCGGTCTCGACGGTGTGTCGCCGGTCTCCGGTGGCGGGGCCAAGGACACCGGCAACTATGCCGTGGGCGTGGGCGCCATTGTGTACAACAAATACTTTGTCGACCTGAAGTACGTGGACTCCTTCGGCCAGACCGACAAGTGCAACGTCAGCGGTGTGAGCACCGGCCCGAACGGCGGCGACGGCTCCACCCCGAACGCCTTCAGCGGCAACGAAAACTACGCCTGCTACGCCGGCGGCTACTCGTCCTTCTCCGGAGGGGGTGCCACGACCGAGGACCGTGGCGCCGTGTACCTGACGATGAAAACAACATTCTGATTCACCACTGATTTGCTCAATGCAAGCAGGAGAATAACAAGATGAAATTTGTACAAACCGTGTTGGCCGCTTCGCTGGCCATGGTCCTTGCCGCCCAGGCACAGGCCGCTGTTTCAGCCCAGGAAGCTGCCAAACTGGGCGCCAGCCTGACACAGGTAGGGGCTGAAAAAGCCGGGAACGCCGATGGCTCCATCCCCGCTTACAACGGTGGCCTGACCACCGCACCGGCCGGCTTCAAAGCCGGCGACAGCATGCGCCCGGATCCTTTTGCCAGCGAAAAGCCGCTGTTGGTGATCGACGGCAAGAACGTCGATCAATACAAGGGCCTGCTCACGGCAACCACGGTAGAACTGGCCAAGCGTTTCCCGACGTTCCGTGTCGACGTATTCCCGACGCACCGCACCGTTTCGCTGCCTCAAGCGATTCTGGACAACGGCGTGAAGAACGCCAGCGGCGCCAAGTCCCTGGAAGGTGGCCTGGCCATCGACAACGTGCTGCCGGGCATTCCGTTCCCGATTCCGCAGTCGGGCAACGAAGCGATGTGGAACTTCCTGTTGCGCTACCAGGGCGTCAGCATCAGCTCCAAGTACGACTCCTGGAACGTCGACTCCGCCGGTGTGCCGAGCCTGGCGACCACCGGGCAAGCGAACATCTCCTACCCGATCTACGAAAACCTCTCGCAGCCGATCAGCAGCGCCGACGTGTACTACCAGATGAAGCTGGCGTACACCGGCCCTGCGCGCCGGGCCGGCGAGGCGATCATGCTCAAGGACGCCGCCAACCCGTTGCAACAGCCGCGTCGCGCCTGGCAGTACTTGCCGGGTCAGCGTCGGGTGAAACTGGCGCCGAGCCTGGCGTACGACACGCCTAACCCGGGTACCGCCGGTGCAGGCACCTACGACGATGTGTTCGTGTTCAACGGTGCGCTGGACCGCTACGACTGGAAGCTGGTGGGCAAGCAGGAAATGATCGTGCCCTACAACACCTACAAGCTGACCTACGTCCAGGATCCGAAGTCGCTGACCACCGCCAACCACCTCGCGCCGGACTTCGTGCGCTGGGAAAAACACCGCGTGTGGGTGGTCGAAGGCAACCTCAAGGCCGGTGCCCGTCACATCTACGCCAAGCGCCGCTTCTACCTCGACGAAGACAGCTGGACCGCTCTGGCCTCGGATCAATATGACGCCCGTGGTCAGCTCTATCGCGGTTCCTTCGCCTTCCTGAGCCAGAGCTATGACAAGCAGGTTCCGGATTCCACGCCCTTCATGATCTACGACCTGGTGGGTGGTTCGTACAACATCAACGGTGTGGTCGGTCCTTACGGCGGCATCAAGTACATCGAGCCGCTCTCCAAGGCGCAGTGGTCTTCGGAATCGCTGGCAGGCGCCGGCATTCGCTAAGTCAACCGCAAGCAAACGCTCACCCTGTAGGAGCGAGCTTGCTCGCGATGGACCAGAAGGCGACGCGGGCATCCAGACAGCACGCGTCATCGTTCACGACCATCGCGAGCAAGCTCGCTCCTACAAGGGCATGACCTGCACGTCTGGCACACGCAAGTGTGCCTCGACGCGGTTTTCCGAAGAGGACGCAGCATGTGTTCGTATAAAAATAATATTGTGCGTTTGGCGTTCGGTGTTGTGCTCGGCCTGTCGCAGGGCATCGCCCAGGCGGCCGATTACGTCGATGTGCTGGACCTGCCCGCCAGGGTCAGTGCCTTGGCGATCAACAGCCCGTTGTCCGGCATGGCCCGCGCTGGCGGGCGCGTGATTACCGTCGGCCAGCGTGGCCATATTCTGTTTTCCGATGATGCCGGTCAGCATTGGCAGCAGGCCGCCGTGCCGGTCAGCGCCGATCTCACCGCCGTGAATTTTTCAACGCCAGCCCAGGGCTGGGCGGTCGGTAACGACGGTGTAGTGCTGCACAGCAGCGACGCCGGCGCGACCTGGAAGAAGCAACTCGACGGTCGCCAGATCGGCGAATTGCTGGTCAAGCATTACACGGCGCTGGCCAATGCCGAGCCGGGCAACGAGCAATGGCCGCTTCTGGCTACCGAGGGCCAAAGGCTAGTCGATCAGGGCGCGGACAAACCGCTGCTCGACGTCTGGTTCGCCAACGAAAAAACCGGCTATGTGGTCGGCGTGTTCAACCTGATCCTGCGCACCGACGACGGCGGCCAGACCTGGACGCCGTTCCAGGACCGCACCGACAACCCGCAGGGTTTCCACCTCAATGCCATCGCCTCCACTGGCGATGCGTTGTACATCGCCGGCGAGCAAGGCCTGCTGCTCAAGTGGGACGACAGCGCCCAACGCTTCAATGCCGTGCCGACGCCGTATCAGGGCAGCTTCTTCGGCGTGCTCGGCAAGCCCGGCGAAGTGCTGGTCTACGGCCTGCGCGGCAACGTGCTGCGCAGCACCGATGGCGGCCAGAGCTGGACTGCGCTGGACAGCGGCCTGCACGTCAGCATCACCGCGGGCCTGATCGATGCCCGTGGCAATTATCGCTTGTTCACCCAGGGCGGGCAGATGCTGGTCAGCCAGGGGACGGGCGCGCAGATGCATCTGGTGCGGCAACCGGCACCGACGCCGGTCGCCGGCGCTGCCCAGTCCACCGACGGCGCACTGGTGCTGGCGGGAAGCCGTGGTGCCCGGACGCTGTCCGCCGATCCAGCCCTCGAACCCTAAGAGCGAGAACCCAGACATGGGCAACATCAAACAAGACGCCATGCCGGTGATCCGCGATGTGCGTGATTTCGACCACCGCTCCGGCAACCGCCTGGAACGCCTGGTGTTCAACTTCCGTCCGCTGTTCATGCTGCTGATGGCCCTGGCCACCGTGGTGCTCGGCTACATGGCGGCGACGCGCCTGGAGTTGCGCCCCAGCTTCGAAAAAATGATTCCGCAGAGCCAGCCGTACATCCAGAACTTCCTGGAAAACCGCGCTTCCCTGCGCGGGTTGGGCAATTCGGTGCGGGTGGTGGTCGAGAACACCCAGGGCGACATTTTCGACCCCGAATACCTCGACGTGCTCAAGCAGGTCAACGACCAACTGTTCCTCACCGAGGGCGTCGACCGCGCGTGGATGAAGTCGCTGTGGAGTCCGGCGGTGCGCTGGACCGAAGTCACCGAGGACGGTTTCCAGGGTGGCCCGGTGATGCCCGACACCTATTCAGGGCAGCCTGAGCAGATCGAACAGCTGCGCCAGAACATTTCCCGCGCCGGCATTGTCGGCAGCCTGGTGGCCAGCGACTTCAAGTCGACCATGCTGATCGTGCCGCTGCTGGACAAAGCCGCCGCCGGTGGCCAGCGCATCAACTATCACGCGTTCTCGCAGATGCTCGAAGAGCAGTTGCGCGACAAGATCGAATACGCCGGCGACAGCGCTGCGCGTAAATCCGGGGTGGAAGGCACCGGCCATTACAAGGTGCGGGTGATCGGCTTCGCCAAACTCATGGGCGACCTGATCGACGGCCTGATCCAGGTGATGATGTTCTTCGGCTTGGCCGTGGTCACGTCGCTGGTGATCATCTACCTCTACACCCGCTGTGTGCGCAGCACTCTGCTGGTGGTTGGCTGCTCGCTGGTCGCGGTGGTCTGGCAACTGGGCATCGTCGCCTGGCTCGGTTACGCCATCGACCCGTACTCGGTGCTGGTGCCGTTTTTGATCTTCGCCATCGGCGTGTCCCACGCCGCGCAGAAGATGAACGGCATCATGCAGGACATCGCCCGTGGCACCCACAAGCTGATCGCCGCGCGCTACACCTTCCGCCGTCTGTTCATTGCCGGCGTCACCGCGTTGCTGGCCGATGCCGTGGGTTTTGCGGTGCTGATGCTGATCGACATCCCGGTGATCCAGGACCTGGCGATCACCGCCAGCATCGGCGTCGCGGTGCTGATCTTCACCTCGCTGTTGCTGATGCCGGTGGCGCTGTCCTATATCGGAGTTGGCGCCAAGGCCGCCGAGCGCGCGCTGAAAATCGATACCCGTGCCGAAAAGCACAAAGGCTTCGGCCGGTTGTGGGACGCGCTCGATCGCTTCACCACCGCCAAGTGGGCCACGGGCGCCGTGCTGGTCGCGGTGTTGATGGGCATTGGCGGCTACGTGGTCAGCCTCAACCTGAAGATCGGTGACCTGGAAAGCGGTGCGCCGGAGTTGCGCGCCGACTCGCGCTACAACCGCGACAACGCCTACATCACCCAGCATTACGCGCTGTCCAGCGACCTGTTCGCGGTGATGATCAAGACCGCGCCGGAAGGCTGCCTGAACTACAAGACCCTGGTACTCGCCGACCGCCTGGCCTGGGAACTGCAACAGTATCCGGGCGTGCAGGCCACCGCGTCCTTGGTCAATGCGGTACGGCAGATCACCGCCGGCACCTACGAAGGCAACCCCAAGCTCAACAGCATCCAGCGCAACCAGGACGTATTGAACTACGCCGCGCAGCAAGCCTCGGTCAACTCGCCGGAGCTGTTCAACACCGAGTGCTCGCTGATGCCGGTGATCGCGTTCCTCAAGGATCACAAGGCCGAAACCCTCGATGCGGTAGTCGCCATCGCCGACAAATTCGCGAGGGAAAACAGCAGCGAGGATCGCCAGTTCCTGCTCGCCGCCGGCAGCGCCGGTATCGAAGCGGCGACCAACATCGTGGTGCGCGAAGCCAATCACACCATGCTGCTGTACGTGTACGCGGCGGTGACGCTGTTCTGCCTGATCACCTTCCGCAGCTGGCGGGCCACACTGGTGGCGCTATTGCCCCTGGTGCTGACCTCGATCCTCTGTGAAGCCCTGATGGTGGCCATGGGCATCGGCGTGAAAGTCGCGACCCTGCCGGTGATCGCCCTCGGCGTCGGCATCGGCGTGGACTACGCCCTGTACCTGCTCAGCGTGCAACTGCACTTCCAGCGCCAGGGTTTGCCGTTGTCCCAGGCCTACCGCAACGCCGTGTCCTTCACCGGCCGGGTGGTCGGGCTGGTGGGCATCACCCTCGCCGCTGGCGTGGTGTGCTGGGTCTGGTCGCCGATCAAGTTCCAGGCCGACATGGGCATCCTGCTGACCTTCATGTTCCTGTGGAACATGCTCGGTGCGCTGATCCTGATTCCAGCCCTGTCGTATTTCCTGCTGCGTGAACGGGCCCCTCAGCCGGGTACTGAGACTGCCGCCGAAAACACTGAATCCACTGAACGTCCGGGCATGCCCCATGCCCTGACCACTTCCGAGTAAGCCAAGATGTCTGAATACAAAGCTCCCCTGCGCGACATGCGCTTCGTACTCAACGAGGTTTTCCAGGTGTCCCGGCTCTGGGCCAGTTTGCCCGGCCTGGCCGACGTGATCGATGAAGAAACCGCCGCCGCCATCCTCGAAGAGGCTGGCAAGATCACTGGCGAAGTCATCGCACCCTTGAACCGCGCCACCGACGAACAGGGCTGTACCTGGAGCAATGGTTCGGTCACTGCGCCAGAGGGTTTTGCCGAGGCCTATCAAGCCTTCGCCGAGGGCGGTTGGGTCGGTGTCGGCGGTGATCCGCAGTACGGCGGCATGGGCATGCCCAAGGCGATTTCGGCGCAGGTCGAAGAGATGGTCAACTCGGCCAGCCTGTCGTTCGGCCTGTACCCGATGCTGACCGCCGGTGCCTGCCTGTCGATCAAGGCCCACGCCAGCGAAGAGCTCAAGCAACGCTATCTGCCGAACATGTACGCCGGCACCTGGACCGGTTCGATGTGCCTGACCGAAGCCCATGCCGGCACCGACCTGGGCCTGATTCGCACCAAGGCCGAACCCCAGGCCGATGGCAGTTACAAGGTCAGCGGCAGCAAGATCTTCATCACCGGCGGCGACCACGACCTGACCGAGAACATCATCCACCTGGTACTGGCGCGCCTGCCGGATGCACCGGCGGGGCCGAAGGGCATCTCGCTGTTCCTGGTGCCCAAGGTGCTGGTCAACGCCGACGGTTCGCTGGGTGAAAACAATGCGCTGTCGTGTGGCTCCATCGAACACAAGATGGGCATCAAGGCCTCCGCCACCTGCGTGATGAACTTCGATGGCGCCACCGGCTGGATCGTCGACGCGCCGAACAAAGGCCTGGCGGCGATGTTCACCATGATGAACTACGAGCGTCTGGGTGTGGGCATCCAGGGCCTGGCCCAGGGCGAGCGTTCCTATCAGAACGCCGTCACCTACGCCCGCGACCGTCTGCAAAGCCGTGCACCGACCGGTGCGCAGAACAAGGACAAGGCCGCCGACCCGATCATCGTGCATCCGGACGTGCGCCGCATGCTGTTGACCATGAAAGCCTTGAACGAAGGCGGCCGTGCGTTCTCCAGCTACGTAGCGTTGCAGCTGGACACGGCCAGGTACAGCGAAGACGAAGTCACACGCAATCGTGCGCAGGAACTGGTGGCGCTGCTGACCCCGGTGGCCAAGGCGTTCCTCACCGACATGGGCCTGGAAACCACCCTGCACGGTCAGATGGTCTTCGGCGGCCACGGCTACATCCGCGAGTGGGGTCAGGAGCAACTGGTGCGCGACGTGCGCATCACCCAGATCTACGAAGGCACCAACGGCATCCAGTCCCTGGACCTGGCCGGGCGCAAGATCGTCGGCAGCGGCGGGGCGCTCTACCGCTTGTTCGCCTCGGAAATCCGCAACTTTACCGCTAACGCCAGTGCCGACCTCGACGAGTTCACCAAGCCGCTGAATGCCGCCGTGGACACCCTCGACGAGCTGACCGCGTGGCTGCTGGACCGGGCCCAGGGCAACCCGAATGAAATCGGCGCGGCCTCGGTCGAGTACCTGCACGTGTTTGGCTACACCGCATACGCCTACATGTGGGCGCGCATGGCCAAGGCCGTCATCAGCGGGGATGCCGAAGACGACTTCTACACCAGCAAACTGGCCACCGCGCGTTTCTACTTCGCCCGGTTGCTGCCGCGTATCCACTCGTTGAGCGCATCGGTCAAGGCCGGTAGTGACTGCCTCTACGAGCTGAAAGCCGATCAGTTCTGATCCAAGGACAAGGAACTCCAACCATGCTGAAAACAAAAATAATCCCGCCCGCCGACGGCGCTTATGCCTATCCCTTGCTGATCAAGCAATTGCTGCTGTCCGGCGTGCGTTACGAGCCGGGCCGGGAAATCGTCTACGCCGACAAACTGCGCTACAGCTACCAGACGCTCAACCAGCGCATCCGCCGCCTGGCCAATGCGCTGACGGCGGCCGGGGTCAAGGCCGGTGACACTGTGGCCTTGCTCGACTGGGACAGCCACCGCTACCTGGAATGCTTCTTCGCCGTGCCGATGATCGGCGCGGTGCTGCACACGGTGAACATTCGTCTGTCGCCGGAGCAGGTGCTGTTCACCATGAACCACGCCGAGGATGACCTGGTGCTGGTGCATGACGACTTCCTGCCCCTGGTCGAACAGATCCACGGACGGCTGGAAACGGTAAAAGGCTACCTGCAGCTCACCGATGACGAGGCGACCGCAACGTCGCTGCCGGTGCTCGGTGAGTACGAGCAGTTGCTGTCCCTGGCCCCGGACCAGTACGACTTCCCGGATTTCGACGAGAACTCGGTCGCCACGCTGTTCTACACCACCGGCACCACCGGCGACCCGAAAGGCGTGTACTTCAGCCATCGGCAACTGGTGCTGCACACCCTGAATGCCGTCGGCACCCTGGGCGTCTATCAAGGCCAGCCGCTGCTGCGTTCCGACGATGTGTACATGCCGATCACGCCGATGTTCCACGTGCATGCGTGGGGCGTGCCGTATGTCGCGACCCTGATGGGCATCAAGCAGGTCTACCCGGGCCGCTACGAACCCAACAGCCTGGTCAAGCTGTACCGCGAAGAGAAGGTGACCTTCTCCCACTGCGTGCCGACCATCCTGCAGATGATCCTCAACTGTGAGCAAGGCAAGGCGACCCGTTTCGACGGCTGGAAAATGCTCCTCGGCGGCAGTGCGCTGACGCTCGGCATCGCCAGTGAAGCCAGCGCCAAAGGCATGGTGGTGCACGCCGGCTACGGCATGTCGGAAACCTGCCCGTTGCTGTGCCTGACCTACCTGCGCGACGAGGACCTTCAGCTATCCGCCGAAGCCCAACTGCCGATCCGCATCAAGACCGGCACACCGGTGCCGCTGGTCGACCTGAAGATCATCGACGCCGAAGGCAACGACGTGGCCCATGACGGCGAGTCCCTGGGCGAGATCGTGGTGCGCGCGCCGTGGCTGACCCAGGGCTATCTGAAAGCCCCGGACAAAGGCGCGGAGCTGTGGCACAACGGCTGGCTGCACACCGGCGACATGGCCTCGATCGACCAACAGGGCGGCGTGGAAATCAAGGACCGCATCAAGGACGTGATCAAGACCGGCGGCGAGTGGATCAGCTCCCTGGAACTGGAAAGCCTGATCAGCGAACACCCGGGCGTGATGTCGGTCGCGGTGGTGGGCATCGTCGATGAGCAGTGGGGCGAACGGCCCATGGCCATGGTGGTGTGCGAGCCGGGGCAATACCTGGACCGCAAGATCCTCGAGACGCACCTGCAAGCCTTCGTCGACGGCGGCCGCATCAACAAATGGGCGATCCCCAAGCAGTTCAAGTTCGTCGCCGAAATCCCCAAGACCAGTGTTGGCAAGATCAACAAGAAGCTGATTCGGGAAACGGAAGTGAACTGAGGGATAAAGCCAGAAACCTTGTAGGAGCGAGCCTGCTCGCGATGGACTAGAGAGCGCTGCGTTTAACCAGGAAACCCGCGTAATCGTTAACGACCATCGCGAGCAGGCTCGCTCCTACAGGAATCCACCGGCGCCGGGCGGTTTCCGGATAGCCCGCTTGGCGTGATCTTTGTCATAGTCCTGGCCAGAGATAACGCCCCGTTGGTCGCAGTTTTCAGCGCTTGTGCCAAGCTGAACGGGGTATTGAACCGCTGTGCATCAGTCAAACCCCAGGAAGCCCACGACATGAACCTCACCCGTGCATCAAACGTCCGCCACGAGTTCTACAAGGCCGTCTGGTTCTACTTCAAAGTGGTGTGGCCGATCTTCTCGATACTGCTGCTGGTGATCATTGCGTTCGGCCTCATCATCGCCCACCTGGAAGGGTGGAGCCCGTATGACGGCGTCTACTTCGCCTTCGTGACCGGCCTGACCATCGGCTACGGAGAACTGGTGCCCAAACTGGGCGTGTCACGGGTACTGGCGATCCTGCTGGGTTTCAATGGGGTACTGATGACGGCGACATTCGCGGCGATCAGTGTCCGGGCGATTGAAGTGACGGTGACGGCGTCACGGCAGAAGGACGTCGAGTAAGGACGTGATAGCCACAGCCTCCGGGGCTCAATGCGAGTGTCGGTGATGGATGTCGGGAAAGTGCGGATGACTGTGGACGATCGGTGAGTGCTGGTGCACATGGCTATGGGGTTGCTCACCATTCCACTCAAAGTCGTGCTCATGCTGATGATGCTCATCATGGACGTGTTTATGGTCATGGATTTGCGGTTCGTGCCGATGCTCGTGTGAGTGACTCTCGGTCAGATGAATCCAGACCCCAAGCCCCATCAGGCCGGCAGCGATCCAAAACACCCACGTTACGGCTTCACCGAAAAACAGGATCGCGATTGCGGCTCCCAGGAACGGGGCCGTAGAAAAGTAAGCCCCGGTGCGCGCCGTACCAAGCCCCCGCAACGCCAGGACGAACAGCACCAGACTCACGCCATACCCCAAAAAGCCCACCAGCAGGGTTGGCCCAAGCAGCGACCATGCTGGCAGGTGCATGCCCAGCGCGATTCCCAGCGCGCAATTGACGACCCCAGCTACCAACCCTTTGGTGCCGGCAATAAACAACGCATCCGACGCAGACACCTTGCGGGTGAGGTTGTTATCAATGGCCCAGCAAAAACAGGCCAGCGCCACCGCGACAGGTCCCAACCAGCCATGAACCTCTGCCGAAGTGCGAGGCCACGCCAACAATACGCCCCCGGCGACAATGGCGATCATCCCCGCAACAATGCGCCGGTCTGCGTTCTCTCTGAACACCACCCAGGCCATCAGTGCGGTCAACACGGCTTCCAGGTTCAGTAACAGTGATGCGGTGGTGCCAGAGGTGAGGGTCAGTCCAAACATCAATGCAACCGGCCCCAGAACGCCACCGAACACAATGGCCCCGATGAACCATGGCCATTCAGGGGCCGTTAGGCCTGTTGGCTGCCAGCCACGATCACGCATCAGGCGGGTTAGCGTCAGCCCGACGCCACTGCCCAGGTAAAGCAGGCCGGCGAGGAGAAGGGGGGACACATTCAAGCCTAGCCACTTGGCCAAGGGCGTGCTGGCGCCGAACAGGGCCGCAGCGCCCAGGGCGTAGAGAATGCTTTTGGTCATGGTGGTTCCGGGGCTCAGGGAAGATAGTCGTGAACAGGATACGCTCAGTGCAGGAAATGAGCGCTTGTGGCCTGCCCGCGATGATTTCCCGACACCTGCCGTGAATCATTGAAAGCCCCCGATCACTTCAAGGCTAACCTGAATCTCGACCCCAACACATAACCCTGTGGGAGCGGGCTTGCTCGCGAAGGGGCCAGTACATTCAACATCAATGTTGTCTGGACTGACGCCTTCGCGAGCAAGCCCGCTCCCACAGGTATTCATCCGGGCTCCTTCCGACTAAGCCTCCCAACCCGCCCCACTCACCGCCGCCTGCACCAGCGGGTGCAAATCCGCCCCCTGGTGCTCCGTCTGCCAGGCAAGTAATTCCTTGCGCATGCTCGGTGCCCAGTACATCTGCAGATGATTGCGCACGCTGAGCACCGCCTGTTGCTGGTCCGGCTGGCTGGCGAAGTACTGGGCGATCTGGTTGGCCATCTTGATCAGGTTGTCAGTACTCATCGGCGCACCTCGGCTTTATCACCACGGGCGTGGCGGCGATCCTTGAGCAAACGGTCCTGTTCTTCGCTGAACTCCTGGAAGCGCTTCTGCCACTCCGAAGGGTGATACACGCGGCTGACTTCCACGGCCGTGACCTTGTACTCCGGACAGTTGGTGGCCCAGTCGGAGTTGTCGGTGGTGATCACGTTGGCCCCCGATTCCGGGAAGTGGAAAGTGGTGTACACCACGCCCGGGGCGACCCGTTCGGTGATCCGCGCACGCAGCACGGTCTGCCCGGCGCGGCTGCCGATGCCGACCCAGTCTCCTTCGTTGATGCCACGGCTCTCGGCGTCGGTCGGGTGGATTTCCAGACGGTCTTCGTCGTGCCAGGCCACGTTGTCGGTGCGCCGGGTCTGGGCGCCGACGTTGTACTGGCTGAGGATGCGCCCGGTGGTCAGCAGCAGTGGATAACGAGTGTTGACCTTCTCCTCGGTGGGCACGTAGCCGGTGAGCATGAAACGCCCCTTGCCGCGCACGAACTCCTCGATGTGCATGGTCGGCGTACCGTCCGGCGCCTCGGCGTTGCACGGCCATTGCAGGCTGCCGTGGCGGTCCAGTTCGGCGTAGCTGACGTTGGTGAAGGTCGGCGTCAGGCTGGCGATTTCATCCATGATTTCCGATGGGTGCTTGTAGTTCATCGGGTAACCCAGGGCATTGGCCAGGGCCACGGTGCCTTCCCAGTCGGCCTTGCCGCCCAGCGGGTCCATGACCTTGCGCACCCGGGAGATGCGCCGTTCGGCGTTGGTGAAGGTGCCGTCCTTTTCCAGGAACGAACTGCCCGGCAAAAACACGTGGGCGAACTTGGCGGTTTCGTTGAGGAAAATATCCTGCACCACCACGCACTCCATGGCCGACAGGGCGGCGGTGACGTGCTGGGTATTCGGATCGCTCTGGGCGATGTCTTCGCCCTGGCAATACAGGCCCTTGAAACTGCCGGCCAGGGCCGACTCGAACATGTTGGGAATGCGCAGGCCCGGATCGGGTTGCAGGGTGACGTTCCACGCCTGTTCAAACTGCGCCCGCACCACCTCGTTGGAAATGTGTCGGTAGCCAGGCAACTCGTGGGGGAAAGAGCCCATGTCGCAGGAACCCTGCACGTTGTTCTGCCCCCGCAACGGGTTCACGCCCACGCCTTCGCGGCCGATGTTGCCCGTGGCCATGGCCAGGTTGGCGATGCCCATCACCGAAGTACTGCCCTGACTGTGTTCGGTGACGCCCAAACCGTAGTAGATCGCCGCATTGCCACCGGTGGCATACAAGCGCGCAGCTGCACGGATGTCGGCAGCGGGTACACCGCAGACAGGGCCAAGGGCTTCCGGCGAGTTTTCCGCACGGCTGACGAACTCACTCCAGGTCGCGAAATCGCTGCCCTCGCAACGCTCGTCGATAAAGGCCTGGTTGAGCAGCCCTTCAGTGACGATGACATGGGCCAAGGCGTTGAGCATGGCGACGTTGGTACCGGGGCGCAGGGCCAAATGGTATTCGGCGCGGGCATGCACCGAGTCCACCAGATCGATGCGCCGCGGGTCGATGACGATCAGCCGCGCGCCTTCACGCAGGCGGCGTTTGAGCTGGGAGGCGAACACCGGGTGGGCGTCGCTGGGGTTGGCGCCCATCACCAGGATCACGTCGGCCTGCATCACCGAGTCGAAACTCTGGGTACCGGCGGACTCGCCCAAGGTCTGTTTCAAGCCATAACCGGTCGGCGAGTGGCAGACCCGCGCACAGGTGTCGACGTTGTTGTTGCCGAACGCGGCGCGCACCAGTTTTTGCACCAGGTAGGTTTCTTCGTTGGTGCAGCGGCTGGAGGTGATGCCACCGATGGAATCGCGGCCATATTTCTGCTGCAGCCGGCGGAATTCGCTGGCGGCGTAGGTCACCGCTTCATCCCAGCTGACTTCCTGCCACGGGTCGTTGATGTGCTTGCGGATCATCGGCTTGGTGATGCGATCCGGGTGAGTGGCGTAGCCCCAGGCAAAGCGCCCCTTGACGCAGGAGTGGCCGTGGTTGGCCTGGCCGTTCTTGTCCGGAACCATGCGCACCAGTTGGTCGCCTTTCATCTCGGCGCGGAACGAGCAGCCCACGCCGCAATAGGCGCAAGTGGTGATCACGCTGCGTTCTGGCTGGCCCAGTTCGACCACGCTTTTTTCCATCAGCGTTGCGGTCGGGCAGGCTTGTACACAGGCACCGCAGGACACGCATTCCGAGTCGAGGAAGTTATCCCCACCGGCGGCCGCCACCCGGGATTCGAAACCGCGCCCGGTAATCGTCAGGGCAAAGGTGCCCTGGGTTTCTTCGCAGGCGCGCACGCAGCGGTTGCAGACGATGCACTTGCTCGGGTCGTAGTCGAAATACGGGTTGGACGTGTCCTTCACATCGGCCAGATGGTTGTCGCCCTCATAGCCGTAACGCACCTCCCGCAGGCCGACCTGACCGGCCACGGTTTGCAGCTCGCAATTGCCGTTGGCCGAGCAGGTCAGGCAGTCCAGCGGGTGATCGGAGATGTACAACTCCATGACGTTACGGCGCAGGGTCGCGAGCTTCGGCGTCTGGGTGTGCACGCTCATGCCTTCAGTAACCGGCGTGGTGCAGGACGCCGGATAACCGCGCATGCCGTCGATCTCCACCAGACACATGCGGCAGGAGCCGAAGGCTTCCAGGCTGTCGGTGGCACAGAGTTTCGGAATGGTGGTGCCCAGCAGCGCGGCGGCGCGCATCACCGAGGTGCCTTCGGGTACGCTGATGCTGCGGCCGTCGATGCTCAGGGTGACTTGCACCTCGCTCTCACGGGCAGGAGTGCCGAGGTCGATATCGGTGTTCGGGTCGAAGAGAGTAATCATTGCTCGGCCTCCGAAGGCTGCAAGCCGAAGTCGGCGGGGAAGTGCTTGAGGGCGCTGGCAACCGGGAAGGAAACCATGCCGCCCAACGCGCACAGCGAACCGTATTGCAAGGTGTCGCACAGGTCCTTGAGGATGATCACCTGCTCATCGCGACCGTTCTGGTCCGGTGCGGCCAGCAGGCGGTCGATCACCTCCACGCCACGGGTCGAGCCGATGCGGCACGGCGTGCATTTGCCACAGGATTCCTCGGCGCAGAACTCCATCGCGAAACGCGCCATATGGGCCATGTCCAAGGTGTCGTCCGCCACCACCACACCACCGTGACCGAGCATCGCGCCGATGGCGGCGAAGGCTTCGTAATCCAGCGGCGTGTCGAATTGCGACGGCGGCACCCAGGCACCGAGCGGGCCGCCCACCTGCGCAGCCTTTAGCGGCCGGCCACTGGCGGTACCTCCGCCGTAATCTTCCACCAACTCCCGCAGCGTCAGGCCAAAGGCCCGTTCCACCAGTCCACCGTGACGAATATTGCCCGCCAGCTGGAAAGGCATGGTGCCCAGGGAGCGGCCCATGCCGTAATCGCGATAGAACTGCGCGCCCTTGGCCAGAATCTGCGGCACCGAGGCCAGGGTCAGCACGTTGTGCACCAGCGTCGGCTGACCGAACAGCCCCTTCAACGCCGGAATCGGTGGCTTGGCGCGGACGATCCCGCGCTTGCCTTCGAGGGAGTCCAGCAGCGCGGTTTCTTCACCGCAGATGTACGCACCGGCACCGACGCGCACTTCCATATCGAAGGCCTGACCACTGCCGCCGACATTGGCGCCCAGGTAACCGTTCTCCCGGGCAATCTGCAGCGCGTTGCGCAGGGTGGCCACGGCATCCGGATATTCCGAGCGCACATAGATGTAGCCATAGGTGGCGCCGACAGTAATGCCGGCAATGGCCATGCCTTCGATGAGCAGGAAGGGGTCGCCTTCAATCAGCATACGGTCGGCAAAGGTGCCGGAGTCGCCTTCGTCGGCGTTGCACACGATGTACTTCTGCGCCGCTTCGGTCGCACGCACCGTGCGCCATTTGATTCCGGCGGGGAAGGCTGCGCCGCCACGGCCACGCAGGCCTGAATCGAACACTGCCGTGGCAGTTTGCTCGCCACCGATGGCGACGGCCCTTGTTAAACCTTCGAAACCGCCGTGAGCCCGGTAATCGTCCAGCGACAGTGGCCGGGTAATGCCGGCGCGGGCGAACAGCAGGCGTTGTTGAGTCTTCAGATAAGGCAGTTCCTCCACCAGGCCCAAGGCCAGTGGATGAGTGGACGGCTCGCCTTGCAGCGCATCGAGTACCGACGGCACATCGGTGGCCGTCAGCGGCCCGAAGCCAATACGACCTTGCGGGCTATCCACCTCCAACAATGGTTCCAGCCAATACAGCCCGCGCGAACTGGTGCGCTGCAGCTCCAGCGGCAGATTGAGTTCCTTGGCCTGAGTGATCAGGGCCGTGGAGACCTCGTCGGCGCCCACAGCACGGGTAAGAGAATCACAGGGCAGATAAAGAGTCGGCATCACGCGTCCTCCCGGCAAGCGTCGAGCAAAGCATCCAGACGCTCGGCACTGAGCCGCGCATGCACCCGGCCATCCAGCTCCAGAGCCGGCGAACAGGCACAGGCCCCAAGGCAATACACCGGACGCAAACTGATGCTGCCATCGGCGCTACTACCGTGGTCATCCAGTTGCAGACGCTCACGCAACTGCGCAGCCAACTGCTCGGCACCGCGACTCTTGCACGACTCGGCCCGGCACAGCCGCAGGATATGCCGCGCAGGCGGCGCAGTACGGAAGTCATGGTAAAAACTGATCACCCCACGAACCTCGGCCTGGCTCAGGTTCAGGGCATGGGCAATCTCGGGGACGGCGACATCGGGGACGTACCCAATGCGCTCCTGAATATCATGAAGAATGGGCAACAGCGCACCCGCAGAGCCCTTGTGGCGCTCCAGCAAACTGTTGACCACAGGCAGGTGCAACATCTCATCAGGCATTCAGCAATCCTCACGGTCACGGACAAACCAGAAGGTCGTCGGTCGTCCGAAAGTGTCGGCTGCGGCACTCACACCACGTCACGGTATCGTGGCAATTTGGCCGTTGGCCAGGGCACCCTGAGCGGGCATCTTGTTGTGCCCGGCACGGTCTTCGCCGCACCTCTACTGGGCATAAAGGGCAGCTTGCCACGCCGCTATTGATCGACCTGCACCAAAGCGACGTGCTCGGTTCTGCCTACGACTATCCATTAAGTCTAGATGAGTGCCGCACGGGGCGTTCACACACTGGCCTAATGCCGAAAGGGCCTGTCGATGACTGATGTATAGCAAGCATTACCGGTGAGAAGAAGCATCAGAACCGAGGGTAATTCTACGAAGCAGATGCGCTGAAGTACGCCGCTAACCCTGTGGGAGCGAGCCTGCTCGCGAAAGCGCCAGCCCAACCACTATCAATGGTGGAGGTGCACCACAATCACAACCCGCTGGAGCCAAACAACGCCAGCCAGCTCACCGCAACCCCTGTGGGAGCGGGCTTGCCCGCGAAGGCGCCAGCCCAGCCAACACACCCCCCTGAACTGAACCACAACCCCCTGTAGGAGCGAGCCCGATCGCGAAAACCCAAGGCATCCACATGTCCCGCTGAACACCCCGCCCACTACGCTAGGACTTTTTCAACAGAATCGGTCGACAGCTGCCGCAGGCGAGTGACAGCTATGGGGCGAAGCTGTGTAAAAACATTTTAAGGCAGATGCGGCAATGAAAATCGGCGCGAAAAACACGCACCTACGCAAAATCCAAGTCTGCTGACTAACCGGACGTTTGCAGATTCAACGTAGAAGCGAGGACTTCAAAACGCGTTTTCAGCCTGTCGCGACAGGCAGCAATCCACAGCCAAAAGCGGTCAGTCAGCGTCTACGAAATAAGGGGCGATTTAGTGACGACGTGGTCTGAGTACTCTGCTGCCCTGATGTTTTGTACAGGCCTTGGAAGTTTTCATAGTGGCAACCTAGGCTCTTTGGTAAGGGAAAAGAATTTCTAGGTAGGGGTTGACCACGTATTTTAATACTGTATTATTCGCCTCCCGCTAACGAGCATATTGGTGTTCGTTCAGGCTTAAGTAGTTGATTTTATTAGTAAAATCAAAAACTTTTAAGGTTGCAGTTTGAGAGTGTGTGCTGTAGAGTGCGCGCCTCGGTTAAGACGAAAGATCTTAACCAACCGCTCTTTAACAACTGAATCAAGCAATTCGTGTGGGTGCTTGTGGAGTCAGACTGCTAGTCAACAGATTATCAGCATCACAAGTTACTCCGCGAGAAATCAAAGATGTAACCAACGATTGCTGAGCCAAGTTTAGGGTTTTCTCAAAACCCAAAGATGTTTGAACTGAAGAGTTTGATCATGGCTCAGATTGAACGCTGGCGGCAGGCCTAACACATGCAAGTCGAGCGGATGAAGAGAGCTTGCTCTCTGATTCAGCGGCGGACGGGTGAGTAATGCCTAGGAATCTGCCTGGTAGTGGGGGACAACGTTTCGAAAGGAACGCTAATACCGCATACGTCCTACGGGAGAAAGCAGGGGACCTTCGGGCCTTGCGCTATCAGATGAGCCTAGGTCGGATTAGCTAGTTGGTGAGGTAATGGCTCACCAAGGCGACGATCCGTAACTGGTCTGAGAGGATGATCAGTCACACTGGAACTGAGACACGGTCCAGACTCCTACGGGAGGCAGCAGTGGGGAATATTGGACAATGGGCGAAAGCCTGATCCAGCCATGCCGCGTGTGTGAAGAAGGTCTTCGGATTGTAAAGCACTTTAAGTTGGGAGGAAGGGTTGTAGATTAATACTCTGCAATTTTGACGTTACCGACAGAATAAGCACCGGCTAACTCTGTGCCAGCAGCCGCGGTAATACAGAGGGTGCAAGCGTTAATCGGAATTACTGGGCGTAAAGCGCGCGTAGGTGGTTCGTTAAGTTGGATGTGAAAGCCCCGGGCTCAACCTGGGAACTGCATTCAAAACTGACGAGCTAGAGTATGGTAGAGGGTGGTGGAATTTCCTGTGTAGCGGTGAAATGCGTAGATATAGGAAGGAACACCAGTGGCGAAGGCGACCACCTGGACTGATACTGACACTGAGGTGCGAAAGCGTGGGGAGCAAACAGGATTAGATACCCTGGTAGTCCACGCCGTAAACGATGTCAACTAGCCGTTGGGAGCCTTGAGCTCTTAGTGGCGCAGCTAACGCATTAAGTTGACCGCCTGGGGAGTACGGCCGCAAGGTTAAAACTCAAATGAATTGACGGGGGCCCGCACAAGCGGTGGAGCATGTGGTTTAATTCGAAGCAACGCGAAGAACCTTACCAGGCCTTGACATCCAATGAACTTTCCAGAGATGGATTGGTGCCTTCGGGAACATTGAGACAGGTGCTGCATGGCTGTCGTCAGCTCGTGTCGTGAGATGTTGGGTTAAGTCCCGTAACGAGCGCAACCCTTGTCCTTAGTTACCAGCACGTTATGGTGGGCACTCTAAGGAGACTGCCGGTGACAAACCGGAGGAAGGTGGGGATGACGTCAAGTCATCATGGCCCTTACGGCCTGGGCTACACACGTGCTACAATGGTCGGTACAGAGGGTTGCCAAGCCGCGAGGTGGAGCTAATCCCACAAAACCGATCGTAGTCCGGATCGCAGTCTGCAACTCGACTGCGTGAAGTCGGAATCGCTAGTAATCGCGAATCAGAATGTCGCGGTGAATACGTTCCCGGGCCTTGTACACACCGCCCGTCACACCATGGGAGTGGGTTGCACCAGAAGTAGCTAGTCTAACCTTCGGGAGGACGGTTACCACGGTGTGATTCATGACTGGGGTGAAGTCGTAACAAGGTAGCCGTAGGGGAACCTGCGGCTGGATCACCTCCTTAATCGACGACTCAGCTGCTCCATAAGTTCCCACACGAATTGCTTGATTCATTGAAGAAGACGAGAGGCCAGCCTTTAAAGTGGTCTGTTTCGTTAGAGTTTAGAAATGAGTATTCCAGCGTGAATATTGATTTCTAGTCTTTGACTAGTTCGTTCTTTAAAAATTTGGGTATGTGATAGAAAGATAGACTGAACGTTACTTTCACTGGTAACGGATCAGGCTAAGGTAAAATTTGTGAGTTGCTCTTTATGAGCAAGAATCGAATTTTCGGCGAATGTCGTCTTCACAGTATAACCAGATTGCTTGGGGTTATATGGTCAAGTGAAGAAGCGCATACGGTGGATGCCTTGGCAGTCAGAGGCGATGAAAGACGTGGTAGCCTGCGAAAAGCTTCGGGGAGTCGGCAAACAGACTTTGATCCGGAGATGTCTGAATGGGGGAACCCAGCCATCATAAGATGGTTATCTTGTACTGAATACATAGGTGCAAGAGGCGAACCAGGGGAACTGAAACATCTAAGTACCCTGAGGAAAAGAAATCAACCGAGATTCCCTTAGTAGTGGCGAGCGAACGGGGACTAGCCCTTAAGTGGCTTTGAGATTAGCGGAACGCTCTGGAAAGTGCGGCCATAGTGGGTGATAGCCCTGTACGCGAAAATCTCTTAGTCATGAAATCGAGTAGGACGGAGCACGAGAAACTTTGTCTGAATATGGGGGGACCATCCTCCAAGGCTAAATACTACTGACTGACCGATAGTGAACTAGTACCGTGAGGGAAAGGCGAAAAGAACCCCGGAGAGGGGAGTGAAATAGATCCTGAAACCGTATGCGTACAAGCAGTGGGAGCCCACTTTGTTGGGTGACTGCGTACCTTTTGTATAATGGGTCAGCGACTTATTTTCAGTGGCGAGCTTAACCGAATAGGGGAGGCGTAGCGAAAGCGAGTCTTAATAGGGCGTCTAGTCGCTGGGAATAGACCCGAAACCGGGCGATCTATCCATGGGCAGGTTGAAGGTTAGGTAACACTGACTGGAGGACCGAACCGACTACCGTTGAAAAGTTAGCGGATGACCTGTGGATCGGAGTGAAAGGCTAATCAAGCTCGGAGATAGCTGGTTCTCCTCGAAAGCTATTTAGGTAGCGCCTCATGTATCACTGTAGGGGGTAGAGCACTGTTTCGGCTAGGGGGTCATCCCGACTTACCAAACCGATGCAAACTCCGAATACCTACAAGTGCCGAGCATGGGAGACACACGGCGGGTGCTAACGTCCGTCGTGAAAAGGGAAACAACCCAGACCGTCAGCTAAGGTCCCAAAGTTATGGTTAAGTGGGAAACGATGTGGGAAGGCTTAGACAGCTAGGAGGTTGGCTTAGAAGCAGCCACCCTTTAAAGAAAGCGTAATAGCTCACTAGTCGAGTCGGCCTGCGCGGAAGATGTAACGGGGCTCAAACCATACACCGAAGCTACGGGTATCATCTTCGGATGATGCGGTAGAGGAGCGTTCTGTAAGCCTGTGAAGGTGAGTTGAGAAGCTTGCTGGAGGTATCAGAAGTGCGAATGCTGACATGAGTAACGACAATGGGTGTGAAAAACACCCACGCCGAAAGACCAAGGTTTCCTGCGCAACGTTAATCGACGCAGGGTTAGTCGGTCCCTAAGGCGAGGCTGAAAAGCGTAGTCGATGGAAAACAGGTTAATATTCCTGTACTTCTGGTTATTGCGATGGAGGGACGGAGAAGGCTAGGCCAGCTTGGCGTTGGTTGTCCAAGTTTAAGGTGGTAGGCTGGAATCTTAGGTAAATCCGGGATTCTAAGGCCGAGAGCTGATGACGAGTTACCCTTTGGGTGACGAAGTGGTTGATGCCATGCTTCCAAGAAAAGCTTCTAAGCTTCAGATAACCAGGAACCGTACCCCAAACCGACACAGGTGGTTGGGTAGAGAATACCAAGGCGCTTGAGAGAACTCGGGTGAAGGAACTAGGCAAAATGGCACCGTAACTTCGGGAGAAGGTGCGCCGGTGAGGGTGAAGGACTTGCTCCGTAAGCCCACGCCGGTCGAAGATACCAGGCCGCTGCGACTGTTTATTAAAAACACAGCACTCTGCAAACACGAAAGTGGACGTATAGGGTGTGACGCCTGCCCGGTGCCGGAAGGTTAATTGATGGGGTTAGCTAACGCGAAGCTCTTGATCGAAGCCCCGGTAAACGGCGGCCGTAACTATAACGGTCCTAAGGTAGCGAAATTCCTTGTCGGGTAAGTTCCGACCTGCACGAATGGCGTAACGATGGCGGCGCTGTCTCCACCCGAGACTCAGTGAAATTGAAATCGCTGTGAAGATGCAGTGTATCCGCGGCTAGACGGAAAGACCCCGTGAACCTTTACTATAGCTTTGCACTGGACTTTGAATTTGCTTGTGTAGGATAGGTGGGAGGCTTTGAAGCGTGGACGCCAGTTCGCGTGGAGCCATCCTTGAAATACCACCCTGGCAACTTTGAGGTTCTAACTCAGGTCCGTTATCCGGATCGAGGACAGTGTATGGTGGGTAGTTTGACTGGGGCGGTCTCCTCCTAAAGAGTAACGGAGGAGTACGAAGGTGCGCTCAGACCGGTCGGAAATCGGTCGTAGAGTATAAAGGCAAAAGCGCGCTTGACTGCGAGACAGACACGTCGAGCAGGTACGAAAGTAGGTCTTAGTGATCCGGTGGTTCTGTATGGAAGGGCCATCGCTCAACGGATAAAAGGTACTCCGGGGATAACAGGCTGATACCGCCCAAGAGTTCATATCGACGGCGGTGTTTGGCACCTCGATGTCGGCTCATCACATCCTGGGGCTGAAGCCGGTCCCAAGGGTATGGCTGTTCGCCATTTAAAGTGGTACGCGAGCTGGGTTTAGAACGTCGTGAGACAGTTCGGTCCCTATCTGCCGTGGACGTTTGAGATTTGAGAGGGGCTGCTCCTAGTACGAGAGGACCGGAGTGGACGAACCTCTGGTGTTCCGGTTGTCACGCCAGTGGCATTGCCGGGTAGCTATGTTCGGAAAAGATAACCGCTGAAAGCATCTAAGCGGGAAACTTGCCTCAAGATGAGATCTCACTGGGACCTTGAGTCCCCTGAAGGGCCGTCGAAGACTACGACGTTGATAGGTTGGGTGTGTAAGCGCTGTGAGGCGTTGAGCTAACCAATACTAATTGCCCGTGAGGCTTGACCATATAACACCCAAGCAATTTGACTACTCGAAAGAGCATCAGATTGCGGTGTGTGAAGACGAAACGAACCGAAAGTTCGAGAGACTCACAAAACACCCAGCTGTCACATACCCAATTTGCTGAAGCGAGGCCAACTGGCCGCGACTCAGTACCCGAATTTCTTGACGACCATAGAGCGTTGGAACCACCTGATCCCATCCCGAACTCAGAAGTGAAACGATGCATCGCCGATGGTAGTGTGGGGTTTCCCCATGTGAGAGTAGGTCATCGTCAAGATTAAATTCCGAAACCCCAATTGCGAAAGCAGTTGGGGTTTTGTTTGTCCTCGAAAAAAGCATCCTGAGACTGGTGCGGAGGTTGACCGTCAACCACGTTAGAGCAGGTCCATGGTGACCATGGAATCAGCCATACGGTAGCCCATCGCTTTGTAACCAGCCTGGCGCTTATCCGTTAGTACTAGAATTTTTCTACCCTCGCTGTACGCCAACTCAATCTCCAAAACGATTTTGGCTGTTCGCTCAGAGTCGTCGGCTAGATGCCGAAAAACGTCCTGAATCCCAAAGCCGTCGGGGACCACTATTGGTTTGGACAGCAATCGAGGCACGACAGATAGGTCATGAGGCGCACTCGCTGGCCGAGCAGCAGAATGTCGGTTCGGTCCGCACTGCATGAAAATAATAGGCTGTTGCCCATCTCGGCGCACTGGGGTTGCGGTGAGTCCCAGTACGTACCGCGCGGTCGCGCTCCTCAGTAGTGCCTCGAATGACACGGCTGATAGGTGATGACACTCATCAACGATGATCTGTCCGTAGTTTTTTACCTGATCGCTGATCTCGCCTTTTCGCGATAACGACTGCATTACGGCAATGTCGATGATGCCGGTAAGCTTCGTTTTTCCGCCCCCAAGGGTACCAACGACACCATTCCCGACTCCCAGGAACGCCTGCAAGCGCTTTTGCCACTGCCTTAACAGCTCCGTCCGATGCACAAGCACCAACGTGTTAATGCCACGTGCGGCAATCGACGCAGCAGCACTCACCGTTTTACCGAAAGCTGTCGGTGCGCAGAGGATACCGGTGTCATGACTTAGCATTGCGCTGACAGCAGCCTCTTGGTCAGAACGCAGGGTCCCGAGAAAGCTCACGTCGATGGGGTCGCCCGCGAAGCGTTCGTCTTTAAGAATAGGAGTAACCCCGTTTTCCTCTAAAAGCTCCAGCGCAGCATCCAAACAGCCACGCGGTAACGCAATATGTTTGGGGAAGTTCTGGGCACAGCCGATAATCCTTGGCTTGTTCCACACTGACATGCGCATGGCCTGAGCTTTGTAGAACTCAGGATTTTGAAAAGCTGCGAGCCGGACAAGCTGGTTTGCCAATGGCTGTGGCAATCCCGACTTTTCAAAGTAAATTAAGTTGGCCAGCGTGATGTTGACAGCAGCAGGCAACGGGCATGTCAATTTACGTGATCTCGATTCACGATCTTTCCAAGGTTCCGCATCACCTTCGTCATCGACATAGGCGACCCCTAGAGGGTCTCGATTACCCATCGCCTGGATAATAACGGGCTGGATATCTTTTGGGCTCATGCGTTGAATCGATGCCAGGATGGCCCATTGATCAGGATGGGGCTCAAGCGAGTCGTCTACAAAAATGCTGTTGTTTTGGGCCCTGGCGCGCTTTTGCAAAGGGAGCGCTATGAGATTTCCAAAGCCGCCTTTGGGCATATAGTCCTGGTTTGGAAACAGTCGATCATAGGAGCTGAGCGCCAACTGGCGGGTGCGCTCACAGGCATGACTGATGATTGCGGCACCGAGGCGGCGCGCATCGCAGGCAGGAACATTACGCTCAAAGAAAATCCAGCCATGAGCCCCTTGGCCTGAGCGCGATATTTCCAGCGCCACCGGGACGTTCAGCTCATGGCATGACTGCACAAAAGCTTTGGAATCATCACGCCATTCGGCTTCATCGAAGTCGACAGCCAAAAAATAACAAGTGTCATCAGAGAGTAGGGGGTAGATACCAACGACCACTTCGCCCGCCAGATGGCGATAGACCACCTCATCGGTCAGCGGAAGCAGCTGGCGGTTACCGCAGTCGCCACATTTAATTCGGGGCTTCTCACAAACGCCTGGCCTCCATTCGTTTGCGCAAGCGGGTGCGTATCCTGATTTGCCTGCCTTGCTTTCCCAGCGGATGGGATAAGCGTCCGTCCTGCCACGAAACAAGCTTCGGAATAGGGCAAGCTTTCCTTCAGTATCGAGTTGCTGTGATTGCTCTGCTTGGACAATCGCTATTTTGACTGGCTCAGCAGGCGGGCGCCATTCGATGCCATGAGCATCCAGCAAGGCAACCAATCTTGCATTCTCAGCTCTTAGCTTCGCCACCAGACTAGTGTCTATCACCGCCTTCAGCCTCTACGTCTCAGGTGAAGCCTGTAGCCTCGAGCTACAATCCTCAGTCCATCAGTAAAACATAGAGGTTATCAAACAACAGGGGGTCGGTTCAGGAGCTCAAGAGGTCCGCCCTAGTCCCAATCAAATCATTGGCTGGTTCAATCTGCCGGTGAGGGATACAGAGCGCGCAGTTGCTGGCATTCGGCTAGCGTGGAAAGTTCCAGGATTTTCCTGGGCGTAGAGTGAGCAGGTTTGTAGTCAGCAGGTAGTAGTAGCGCGTCGATATCGAGTTTGAGGTCATGTGGTCGTTCAAAAAACAAACGAGATTTTCAGCCGCCTCCGCCTCATTCATTGAATGTCTTTCAAATAATCCTTGAGCGCGATGAGCGGAGCATCAAGCTCCTCCATCGCCCGAATCCCAGAAAATTCCCCCACCAACCTCCCCAACTCCCGCCCCAACGGCTTATCCACACCTCCAACAGCCTCCAACGCCAACCCCACACACTCACCTACCTTCACCTGAATCCCTTCAACATCCCCCCGCCGCACCAACAACTCAAACACATCCCGCTGGTAATCACCCATGACTAAATCATCCCGCAAAATCGGGCTCTGGCCTTCCGATTCATAAGCCAGTTTGAGGGAGAAGAGGGCGACGGTTTCCAGGTGCAATTCCATGGGGGGGATCCTTGTGAAATGTTCTTCCGGCGAGAGGGGCAGAAGAGAGCAAGATCAAAAGATCGCAGCCTTCGGCAGCTCCTACGGGTTGGTGCGTTGTCGGGGCGTTTGTCGGTGGGGTGCTGGTCACTTTATCGCAGGCGAAAAAAAAGGCCTTGCTAAGCAAGACCTTTCTTAATTTTGGTGCCCCGAGGGAGACTCGAACTCCCACTCCTTTCGAAAACGGATTTTGAATCCGCCGCGTCTACCAATTCCGCCATCAGGGCTCAATGGCGGCGAAGTATAGAGATGAGATAACCGCTGGTCAATCAGGTACATGGAGAATTTTTGATAATTCCGCTAGACTTCCCGGCCCTGCTAGACGAACCCCATCATGCGCGTTGCTGACTTTACTTTCGAGCTCCCTGATTCGCTGATCGCCCGCCATCCTTTGGCCGAGCGTCGCAATAGTCGTCTGTTGACCCTGGATGGGGTCAGCGGCGCCCTGGCACACCGTCAATTCACTGATTTGCTGGAGCATTTGCGCCCTGGCGATTTGATGGTGTTCAACAATACCCGGGTGATTCCGGCGCGGCTGTTTGGCCAGAAGGCTTCCGGCGGCAAGCTGGAAATCCTGGTGGAGCGGGTGCTGGACAGTCATCGCGTGCTGGCCCATGTGCGTTCCAGCAAGTCGCCCAAGCCGGGGTCGAAGATTCTCATCGACGGCGGTGGCGAGGCCGAGATGCTCGCGCGTCATGATGCGTTGTTCGAGCTGGGGTTTGCCGAGGAGGTGTTGCCGTTGCTCGACCGTGTCGGGCACATGCCGCTGCCTCCTTATATAGACCGCCCGGATGAAGGTGCCGACCGCGAGCGTTACCAGACCGTCTACGCCGAGCGTTTGGGCGCGGTGGCGGCGCCGACGGCGGGGCTGCATTTCGATCAGGTGCTGATGGAGGCGATTGCCGCCAAGGGCGTCGAGACGGCGTTCGTGACCCTGCACGTTGGCGCAGGGACGTTCCAGCCGGTGCGGGTCGAGAAGATCGAAGACCACCATATGCACAGCGAATGGCTGGAAGTCGGCCAGGACGTGGTCGATGCCGTTGCGGCTTGCCGTGCTCGCGGTGGTCGCGTGGTGGCGGTGGGGACCACCAGCGTGCGTTCCCTGGAAAGTGCGGCGCGCGATGGCGTGCTCAAGCCGTTCAGCGGCGATACAGACATTTTCATTTACCCTGGCCGGCCGTTTCATGTGGTCGATGCCCTGGTCACCAACTTCCATTTGCCCGAATCCACGCTGTTGATGCTGGTTTCGGCGTTCGCCGGTTATCCCGAGACCATGGCGGCCTACAAGGCTGCGGTCGACAACGGTTACCGCTTTTTCAGCTACGGTGATGCGATGTTCATCACGCGTAATCCTGCGCCGACTGCCCCTAAAGAATCGGGCCCAGAGGAAACAGTATGAGTCGCACCTGTCGTATGTCTTTCGAGCTGCTGGCCACTGATGGCAAGGCTCGTCGCGGTCGTTTGACCTTCCCGCGCGGTACCGTCGAGACCCCGGCCTTCATGCCGGTGGGTACCTACGGCACGGTCAAGGGCATGCTGCCACGGGATATCGAGGCGACTGGCGCTGAAATCATTCTGGGCAACACCTTCCACCTGTGGCTGCGCCCGGGCACGGAAGTGATCAAGAAGCACGGCGACCTGCACGATTTCATGCAGTGGAAAGGCCCGATCCTGACCGACTCCGGCGGTTTCCAGGTGTTCAGCCTGGGCGCCATGCGCAAGATCAAGGAGGAGGGCGTGACCTTCGCCTCCCCGGTCGACGGCGCCAAGGTGTTCATGGGCCCGGAAGAGTCGATGCAGGTCCAGCGTGACCTGGGCTCCGACATCGTGATGATTTTCGACGAATGCACGCCGTACCCGGCTGATGAAGACGTCGCGCGTATTTCCATGGAATTGTCCCTGCGTTGGGCCAAGCGTTCGAAAGAAGCCCATGGCGACAACACCGCGGCGCTGTTCGGCATCGTTCAGGGCGGCATGCACCAGGACCTGCGCATGCGCTCCCTGGAAGGCCTGGACAAGATCGGCTTCGATGGCCTGGCCATTGGCGGCCTGTCGGTGGGCGAGCCCAAGCACGAGATGATCAAGGTGCTGGATTACCTGCCGGGCATGATGCCGGCTGACAAACCTCGTTACCTTATGGGCGTTGGCAAACCGGAAGACTTGGTTGAGGGTGTGCGCCGCGGTGTGGACATGTTCGATTGCGTGATGCCAACCCGTAATGCCCGCAATGGGCATCTGTTCATCGATACCGGCGTGCTGAAGATCCGAAACGCGTTCCATCGCCATGATGATTCGCCGCTCGATCCGACCTGCGATTGCTATACCTGCCAGAACTTCTCCCGCGCTTATCTGCATCACCTGGACAAGTGCGGCGAAATGCTGGGAAGCATGCTCAATACCATCCATAACTTGCGTCATTATCAAGTGCTTATGGCTGGTTTGCGCGAGGCTATTCAACAGGGTACATTGGCCGCCTTTGTCGATGCCTTCTACGCCAAACGCGGGATACCTGTTCCGCCTTTGGACTGAGTTTTCTGACCCCAAGATTCAACATTTGCAACTGGAGTGCTAAATGAGCTTTTTTATCTCTAATGCCATGGCAGACGCTGCAGCACCTGCGGCAGCCCCTATGGGCGGCGGTTTCGAGTGGATTTTCCTGGTCGGCTTCCTGGTCATCTTCTACCTGATGATCTGGCGTCCACAGGCCAAGCGCGCCAAAGAGCAGAAAAACCTGCTGAGCAGCCTGCAAAAGGGTGACGAAGTTGTGACCACCGGCGGCATCGCCGGCAAGATCACTAAAGTGGCCGACGATTTCGTCGTTCTGGAAGTTTCCGACACCGTCGAAATGAAATTCCAGAAAGGTGCCATCGCCGCGACGCTGCCAAAAGGCACGCTCAAAGCGATCTAAGTTTCAACTTCATCTTCAATCGACGGGGCGCGCAAGGCGCCCCGCGTCATAAACGGGCGGCGTGATGCTGAACAAATATCCTCTGTGGAAATACATTCTGATCCTGGCGGTGCTGGCGGTCGGTCTGATTTATTCCGCTCCCAATCTTTACCCTGATGACCCGGCCATTCAGGTCAGCGGTGCAAGCACTGCGCTGCAGGTCAATCAGGCTGATCTGGATCGTGTAAGCACGGCGCTCAAGGAATCCGGGATCAACGTCAAGGCTGCCACCCTGGCCGCCAACGGCAAGGGCGGGCTGATTCGCCTGACCAAGGCTGAAGACCAGCTGCCGGCCAAGGACGTTGTGCGCAAGGCGTTGGGTGATGACTACGTCGTCGCGCTGAACCTGGCACAAACCACCCCGCAATGGCTGCGCAACCTCGCTGCGCACCCGATGAAGCTGGGTCTGGACTTGTCCGGTGGTGTGCACTTCCTGCTGGAAGTGGACATGGACAAAGCCCTCGACGCGCGTCTGAAAGTCTACGAAGGCGATGTAAAGAGCCTGCTGCGTAAAGAAAAGCTGCGCTATCGCAGCCTGCCGCAACTCAATGGCGCCATCCAGCTGGGCTTCGCTGATGAAGACAGCCGTGAACAGGCCCGTGTGCTGATCCGCAAGAACTTCAACGATTTCGACATTGTTCCGGCCGACCTCAATGGTCAACCGGTGCTGCGTCTGGCGATGACCCCGGCCAAGCTGGCGGAAATCCGCGAATACTCCATCAAGCAGAACTTGACCACGGTACGTAACCGCGTCAACGAGCTGGGTGTTGCCGAACCGATCGTCCAGCGCCAGGGCGCCAACCGCATCGTGGTTGAGCTGCCGGGCGTGCAGGACACCGCCGAAGCCAAGCGTATCCTCGGCAAGACGGCCAACCTCGAGTTCCGTCTGGCTGCTGAGCCGGGTGCTTCGAAAGCCACTTCCGAGTCCTTCGAGTTCCGTGAGGGCAAGCGTCCTCCTGCGCTGATCGAGCGTGGCCTGATCATCACCGGTGACCAGGTGACTGACGCCAAGGCTGGTTTCGGCGAGCACGGTACGCCGGAAGTGAACATTCGTCTGGACGGCCACGGCGGCGAGCTGATGAGCCGTGCGACCCGTTCGAACGTCGGTCGCAGCATGGCGGTGATCTTCATCGAGCAGCGTCCGGTCACCACTTACACCAAGCAAGTGGTCAATGGCGTCGAGAAAGACGTGCCGGTTCAGAGCTTCAAGGAAGAGAAGAAGATCATCAGCCTGGCGACCATCCAGTCGCCGCTGGGTGCCCAGTTCCGTATTACCGGCCTGAACGGCCAGGGCGAGTCGTCCGAGCTGGCGCTGCTGCTGCGTGCCGGTGGTCTGGCGGCACCGATGTACTTTGCTGAAGAACGCACCATTGGTCCAAGCCTGGGTGCCGACAACATCACCAAGGGTATCGATGCGTCGCTGTGGGGCATGCTGTTCGTCTCGCTGTTCATCATGGCCATCTACCGCTTCTTCGGCCTCATCGCTACCGTCGCCCTGGCGGTGAACATGGTGATGCTGCTGGCCCTGATGTCGCTGCTGGGGGCAACGCTGACCCTGCCGGGTATCGCCGGTATCGTGTTGACCATGGGTATGGCGGTCGACGCCAACGTGCTGATCTTCTCGCGGATCCGTGAAGAGATCGCCGCCGGCATGACCGTGCAGCGCGCAATCAACGAAGGCTTCGGCCGGGCATTCACCGCGATTCTCGACGCCAACCTGACCACCTTGCTGGTCGGCGGCATCCTCTTTGCCATGGGCACCGGCCCGGTCAAGGGCTTCGCAGTGACCATGTCCCTCGGGATCTTTACCTCGATGTTCACGGCCATCATGGTGACCCGCGCGATGGTCAACCTGATCTTCGGCGGTCGTGACTTCAAGAAGTTGTGGATTTAAGGGGCTGCCATGTTACGTACAATCAACTTCATGGGCGTTCGCAACTTTGCGTTCGGCGTCACATTGTTCCTTACCGCACTGGCCTTGTTCAGTGTCTTCCACAAGGGCATGAACTGGGGCCTGGACTTCACCGGCGGTACGCTCATCGAGCTGACCTACGAGCGTCCGGCCGATGTCACCAAGGTGCGTGAGCAGCTGGTGACCGCGGGTTATCACGAAGCCATCGTGCAGAACTTCGGTGCAACCACCGATCTGCTGGTGCGCATGCCTGGCGAAGATCCGCAACTGGGTCACCAGGTTGCCGAGGCCTTGCAGAAGGTCGGCGGCGAGAACCCGGCGACGGTCAAGCGCGTCGAGTTCGTCGGCCCGCAGGTGGGTGAAGAGCTGCGCGACCAGGGCGGCCTCGGCATGCTGATGGCGCTGGGCGGCATCCTGATCTACCTGGCGTTCCGCTTTCAGTGGAAGTTCGCGGTCGGTGCGATCGTGTCCCTGATCCACGACGTGATCGTGACCATCGGTATCCTGTCGTTCTTCCAGATCACCTTCGACCTGACGGTGCTGGCGGCGGTACTGGCGATCATCGGTTACTCGCTCAACGACACCATCGTGGTATTCGACCGGGTTCGTGAGAACTTCCGCGTACTGCGCAAGGCCAGCCTGATCGAGAACATCAATATCTCGACCACGCAAACCCTGCTGCGGACCATGGCGACGTCGATCTCCACCTTGCTGGCGATCGCGGCCCTGCTGTTTTTCGGCGGCGACAACCTGTTCGGTTTCTCCATCGCCCTGTTCATCGGTGTTCTGGCGGGTACCTACTCGTCGATCTACATCGCGAACGTGGTGCTGATCTGGCTGAACCTGAGCACGGAAGACCTGATTCCTCCTGCCAATACCGAGAAGGAAGTCGACGACCGTCCTTGAGGGAAGCTTCTCTCTGCGATGTAGTCCAAAAAAGGCGCGAGTTGAACTCGCGCCTTTTTTTGTGCTCCAAGGCTGGGAGAAGCGCGGACATGTTCCGCATGTGATGGTCCAGGAGGTTCATGTGAACAAGTCGATGCTGGTTGGTGCTGTACTGGGTGCTGTCGGTGTGACTGCCGGGGGCGCTGTGGCCACCTACAGCCTGGTTAAAAGCGGTCCTGAGTTCGCACAAGTACTCGCCGTTGAGCCGGTCAAGACACAAATCAAGACTCCACGTGAAGTGTGCAAGGATGTAACGGTCACCCGGCAGGCGCCGGTGAAAGATCAACATCAGATCGCCGGTACGGTGGTCGGTGCATTGGCAGGTGGTTTGCTGGGTAACCAGATCGGTGGCGGCACCGGCAAGAAGATCGCCACGGTCGCGGGTGCCGTCGGTGGTGGTTATGCCGGCAACAAGGTGCAGGAAGGCATGCAGGAGCGTGATACCTACACCACGACCCAGACCCGCTGCAACACGGTCAACGATATCAGTGACAAGGTTGTAGGTTACGACGTGCGGTATTCGCTGGACGGCAAGGAAGGCAAGGTGCGCATGGATCGTGATCCGGGCAACCAGATTCCGGTGGATAAGGAAGGCAAGTTGATCCTGTCGGAGAATCAGCAGGGTCAGTGATCTGGATAAAAAAAGAAGCACCCTGCGGGGTGCTTTTTTTTGTGCCCGCAAATCACTGATTTCAAATGTAGGAGCTGCCGAAGGCTGCGATCTTTTGATCTTGATTTTTAAAATCAAAAGATCGCAGCCTTCGGCAGCTCCTACAGGGGGGAGGTGTAGCAGTCGGCATCAATGGTCAATGTCAGGTCGGATCGCCAGCAAGCCGGCTCGAATTGCGGGCATAAAAAAAGCACCCCGCAGGGTGCTTTCTCTGTCGCGGGAAGCTTAGCGCTTCAGCGAGGCCGGCAGGTGCGGCTGGATCGCCGTCAAAACTGCCTTGAAGCACTTGGTGTTGCCGGCAACGACGTGGCCTTTCTCGAGGAAGTCGTGACCGCCGGTGAAGTCGCTCACCAAACCGCCGGCTTCCTGGATCAGCAGGGCGCCTGCGGCCATGTCCCACTCGGACAGGCCCGACTCCCAGAAAGCGTCGAAACGGCCGGCAGCCACGTAGGCCAGGTCCAGGCTCGCCGAACCTGCGCGGCGAATGCCGGCAGTCTGGCCAACCAGGGCGCGGAACATGCCCAGGTAGTTGTCGAGGTTGTCCATCTGCTCGTCACGGAACGGGAAGCCGGTACCCAGCAGGGCGCCGTCCAGGCTGGTGCGGCCGCTGACGCGCAGGCGACGACCGTTCAGTTGAGCGCCGCGACCACGGCTGGCGGTGAATTCTTCCTGGCGAACCGGGTCCAGAACAACAGCGTGCTCCAGGCGACCGCGGTATTTGCAGGCAATGCTGACAGCGAAGTGAGGAATGCCGCGCAGGAAGTTGGTGGTGCCGTCCAGCGGATCGATGATCCACAGGTACTCTTCGCCTTCGATGCCGGTGCCGGCGTGCATGCCGGTCTCTTCACCCAGGATCGAATGATTCGGGTACGCCTTGCGCAGGGCGTCGATGATTTTCTGTTCGGCGGCGCGATCCACCTCGGATACGTAATCCTTGGCGTCTTTTTCGTCGACCTTGATGGTATCCAGGCGCTCGATGGAGCGGAAGATCAATTCACTGGCGCTGCGGGCGGCGCGCAGCGCGATATTCAGCATGGGCTGCATGGATGTGTCACCTAAGGTTGTTAAAGAAAGCCGGGCATTCTATCAGAAAGTTTCTACAGGAGAAGGACGACGTTCGCTTTCATGGCTTAACGGTAGCTTCAGCTGTAAGATTCCGCTCCCGATTATCGTGTTCGAGAGCGCCTCCCTTGCTGCATAACATTCGTGTCGTCCTGGTCAATACCAGCCATCCGGGCAATATCGGCGGGGCTGCGCGTGCCATGAAGAAC
Organism: Pseudomonas sp. Pseusp49; assembly: GCF_059491875.1. Classification (NCBI taxonomy): domain Bacteria; kingdom Pseudomonadati; phylum Pseudomonadota; class Gammaproteobacteria; order Pseudomonadales; family Pseudomonadaceae; genus Pseudomonas; species Pseudomonas sp. Pseusp49. The sequence goes on from NZ_CP168514.1 coordinate 1,010,632, forward strand.
ATGGGCTTGTCGCGGCTGGTGCTGGTCGAGCCTCGTCAGTTCCCGCATCACGAAGCCGACGCCCGTGCTTCCGGTGCCGGTGACATCCTTGAAAACGCGCAAGTCGTCGCCACCTTGGAAGATGCCCTGGTCGGCTGCAACCTGGTGCTGGGTACCAGTGCCCGCGACCGGCGCATTCCCTGGCCGCTGCTCGATCCCCGCGAATGCGGAACGAAGGTGGTCGAGGAAGCCGGGCAGGGCGCGGAAATCGCCCTGGTGTTCGGTCGTGAAGATTCCGGCCTGACCAACGAAGAGCTGCAGCGATGTCATTATCACGTGCACATCCCATCCGACCCTGAGTTCAGTTCGCTGAACCTTGGGGCGGCGGTGCAGGTGTTGAGCTATGAAGTGCGCATGTCCTGGCTGGCGGCCCAAGGCCAGCCGAGCAAGGTCGAGAAGGAAGAGGTGGCTTCGGTCAAAAGCGCTGAGCTGGCGACCATGGACGAGCTGGAGCGATTCTATGAGCACCTGGAACAAACCCTGGTGGCCATCGAATTCCTCGATCCGGAAAAACCACGGCACTTGATGGCGCGCCTGCGCCGGTTGTACGGACGCAGCTCGGTCAGCCGGGCGGAAATGAATATTTTGCGTGGCATCCTCACGGAAACCCAGAAAGCGGCCCGTGGTGAGCTTCTAAAGCGGAAGGATTAATGATGTTTGAGCGTTTGCGTGAAGATATCCAGAGCGTATTCCATCGAGACCCGGCGGCGCGTAACGCTTTTGAAGTCCTGACCTGCTACCCCGGCATGCACGCCATCTGGATTCACCGTTTGTCGGCGATGCTGTGGCGCGCGGACCTGAAGTGGCTGGCGCGGCTGGTGTCGAACTTCGGTCGCTGGCTGACCGGGATCGAGATCCATCCGGGGGCCAAGGTCGGTCGTCGTTTCTTCATTGACCATGGCATGGGCATCGTCATCGGTGAAACCGCCGAGATCGGCGACGACGTCACTATTTACCAGGGCGTGACCCTGGGCGGCACCAGCTGGAACAAGGGCAAGCGTCACCCGACCCTGGGTGATGGGGTCGTGGTCGGTGCCGGCGCCAAGGTGCTTGGCCCGTTCACTGTAGGTGCGGGTGCAAAGGTTGGCTCCAACGCCGTGGTGACCAAGGAAGTTCCACCGGGCGCCACGGTGGTGGGGATTCCGGGGCGGATCATCGTCAAGCCCGACCAGGAGTTGGACGCCAAGCGCAAGGCCATGGCCGAGAAGATCGGTTTTGATGCCTATGGCGTGACTGAAGACATGCCTGACCCGGTGGCGCGCGCCATCAACCAGTTGCTTGACCACCTGCAGGCGGTCGATGGTCGTCTGGAGGGGATGTGCGGGGCATTGAAGGATCTGGGCAGTAATTACTGTGCGAAAGATCTGCCTGAGCTGCGCGAAGAAGACTTCGCCTGCGTAAAAGACAAAGACCAGACCCAGGCCAGCTGAAGCCTTTGTGTAGGAGCTGCCGAAGGCTGCGATCTTTTGATCTTGTTTTTTTTAAAATCAAAGTCAAAAGATCGCAGCCTGCGGCAGCTCCTACCGGGATCGGAGGTCGTATTTGGGTAATGGCGCTGCGCTAAGCGGTGTGCCATTAAGCCGCAGACCCTGCTATGATGCGCCCGCTCTTTGCGGGTAATCCCGACTAAAGTACTAGGTCTTATAGTTGACTTAAATACTCGGGAATTGCATACTCGCCTCATTCCGAACTCCGTGGTAATTGTCCATGCGACTGACTACAAAAGGCCGATACGCCGTGACCGCCATGCTTGACCTGGCGTTGCACGCGCAGCACGGGCCCGTGTCCCTGGCCGATATCTCCGAGCGCCAAGGCATCTCCCTGTCCTACCTCGAACAGCTTTTTGCCAAATTGCGCCGCAGCAATCTGGTGTCCAGCGTGCGTGGTCCGGGCGGTGGTTACCAATTGTCCCGCGACATGCAGGGCATCCAGGTCGCCCAGGTGATCGATGCGGTGAACGAATCGGTCGATGCCACCAAATGCCAGGGGCAGGGTGATTGCCATCAAGGCGACACCTGCCTGACCCACCACTTGTGGTGCGACCTGAGCCTGCAGATTCACGAATTTCTGAGCGGTATCAGCTTGGCTGACCTTGTGACTCGCCGTGAGGTGCAAGAAGTAGCCCAGCGTCAGGACCAGCGCCGTTGCAACAGCAAGGTGCCACGCCTGGACAAGATTGAAGCGTCCGCCGTCGAATGACAGCCAAAGAGCTAGCGGCACGCCAGCCAGCCTGATTTAGGAGATAGTCCATGAAATTGCCGATTTACCTTGATTACTCTGCGACCACCCCGGTTGATCCGCGTGTCGCGCAAAAGATGAGTGAATGCCTGCTGGTCGACGGAAACTTCGGTAACCCGGCGTCCCGTTCCCACGTGTTCGGCTGGAAAGCTGAAGAGTCCGTTGAAAACGCCCGTCGTCAGGTGGCCGACCTGGTCAATGCCGATCCGCGTGAAATCGTCTGGACCTCCGGTGCCACCGAATCCGACAACCTGGCAATCAAGGGTGCGGCACATTTCTACGCCACCAAAGGCAAGCACCTGATCACGACCAAGATCGAGCACAAGGCTGTCCTGGACACCATGCGCCAACTGGAGCGTGAAGGTTTCGAAGTGACCTACATCGAGCCTCGCACCGATGGCCTGGTAACGCCGGATATGATCGAAGCCGAACTGCGCGACGACACCATCCTGGTGTCGGTCATGCACGTGAACAACGAAATCGGCACCATCAACGACATCGCAGCGATCGGCGAACTGCTCCGTTCCAAGGGCATCCTGTTCCACGTCGACGCCGCTCAGTCCACCGGCAAGGTCGAGATCGACCTGCAGAAGCTGAAAGTCGACATGATGTCGTTCTCCGCCCACAAGACCTACGGTCCTAAAGGCATCGGCGCCCTCTACGTAAGCCGCAAGCCGCGCGTACGTATCGAAGCGACCATGCACGGTGGCGGCCACGAGCGTGGCATGCGTTCCGGCACCCTGGCGACCCACCAGATCGTCGGCATGGGCGAAGCTTTCCGCGTAGCCAAGGAAGACATGGCTGCCGAGAACGTGCGCATCAAGGCCCTGAGCGACCGTTTCTACAAGCAGGTCGAGCACCTGGAAGAGCTGTACGTCAACGGCAGCCTGACCGCCCGCGTTCCGCACAACCTGAACCTGAGCTTCAACTACGTTGAAGGCGAGTCGCTGATCATGGCACTCAAGGATCTGGCGGTTTCGTCCGGTTCGGCCTGCACCTCGGCATCCCTTGAGCCTTCGTACGTACTGCGCGCCCTGGGCCGCAACGACGAACTGGCTCACAGCTCGATCCGTTTCACCTTCGGCCGTTTCACCACCGAAGAAGAAATCGACTACGCCGCGCAGAAAGTCTGCGAGGCCGTAACCAAGCTGCGCGCTCTGTCGCCGCTGTGGGACATGTACAAAGACGGCGTCGATATCTCGAAGATCGAGTGGGCGGCACACTAACTATAGAAGCCGCCGGATACAGGTCCTGTAGTAGCGCGGCGGTAAATGCAGCGCAACTGCAGGGTCTCAAGAGCGGCCCTGATGAGTGAGGATTGAGAATCATGGCTTACAGCGAAAAGGTCATCGACCACTACGAAAACCCGCGCAACGTCGGCAAGATGGATGCGGAAGATCCTGATGTCGGCACCGGCATGGTCGGCGCTCCGGCGTGCGGCGACGTGATGCGCCTGCAGATCAAGGTCAACGACGCCGGCATCATCGAAGATGCCAAGTTCAAGACCTACGGTTGCGGTTCGGCTATCGCTTCCAGCTCCCTCGCCACCGAGTGGATGAAGGGCAAGACCCTGGACGAAGCGGAAACCATCAAGAACACCCAGCTGGCTGAAGAACTGGCCCTGCCGCCAGTGAAAATCCACTGCTCGGTACTCGCTGAAGACGCCATCAAGGCGGCTGTTCGCGACTACAAGCAGAAGAAAGGCTTGATCTAAGCATTTGGCGACGAGTAAGGAGTCAACGATGGCTATCAGCATGACAGAAGCGGCGGCCAAGCACGTGCGGCGCTCCCTCGACGGGCGCGGCAAGGGTGAAGGGATTCGTCTGGGTGTCCGCACCACGGGCTGTTCCGGCCTTGCCTATGTGCTGGAGTTTGTCGACGAGGTGGTTGCTGAGGACCAGGTGTTCGAAAGTCACGGCGAAAAAGTGATTATCGACCCGAAAAGCCTGGCCTACCTGGACGGCACCGAGCTCGATTTCGTCAAGGAAGGGTTGAACGAAGGCTTCAAGTTCAACAACCCCAACGTGCGCGGTGAATGTGGCTGCGGCGAAAGCTTCAACATCTGAGGCTTGTCGTGGGTACTCCTTGTCATTTCGCTTTATTCGAGCTGCAACCGAGTTTCGATCTGGACCTCGATCAGCTGGCTACGCGCTACCGTGAGTTGGCGCGCGGCGTTCATCCGGACCGCTTTGCAGACGCTTCCGAGCGCGAGCAGCGGCTGGCGCTGGAGCAATCCGCGAGCCTCAACGAGGCATATCAGACGCTCAAGAGTCCACCCAAACGCGCGCGTTACCTGCTCGCCTTGAATGGTGGCGAGCTGCCGCTGGAGGTCACGGTGCATGATCCGGAGTTCCTTCTGCAGCAGATGGAGCTGCGTGAAGAGCTCGAAGACCTGCAGGACAGCGCCGACCTCAATGGCGTTGCCGTCTTCAAGCGTCGCCTGAAGGCTGCCCAGGATGAACTGAACCAAAGCTTCGCAGCTTGCTGGAACGATGCCGCGCAACGTGAACGGGCCGAACGCCTGATGCGGCGCATGCAGTTCCTCGACAAGCTCACCTACGAAGTGCGCCAGTTAGAAGAGCGCCTCGACGATTAACCCAGTGCCGCTCCGGTCGCACGCCTGATATACAGATAAGTCCTGATAACGATGGCCCTACTGCAGATCGCCGAACCCGGCCAAAGTCCTCAACCGCACCAGCGTCGTCTGGCTGTGGGGATCGACTTGGGCACTACCAATTCGCTGGTCGCTGCATTGCGCAGTGGACTTTCCGAGCCTCTGGCTGACGCGCAAGGGCGGGTCATCCTGCCGTCTGCCGTGCGCTATCACGCCGATCGCGTCGAGGTTGGCGAATCCGCCAAGCTGGCTGCCGCCACCGATCCCTTGAACACCGTGCTGTCGGTCAAGCGCTTGATGGGGCGTGGTCTGTCCGACGTCAAGCAGCTGGGGGAGCAACTGCCCTACCGCTTTGTCGGCGGTGAGTCGCACATGCCGTTCATCGACACCATTCAGGGCCCGAAAAGCCCGGTCGAAGTGTCCGCCGATATCCTCAAGGTCCTGCGCCAGCGTGCCGAGGAGACCTTGGGCGGTGAGCTGGTGGGTGCGGTGATCACTGTTCCGGCCTATTTCGACGACGCTCAGCGTCAAGCCACCAAGGACGCGGCCAAGCTGGCCGGCCTGAATGTGCTGCGTTTGCTCAATGAGCCGACCGCTGCCGCTGTGGCCTATGGTCTGGATCAGCATGCCGAAGGCCTGGTCGCCATTTATGACCTGGGCGGCGGTACCTTCGATATTTCGATTCTGCGCCTGACCGGCGGTGTCTTCGAAGTCCTGGCCACCGGTGGCGACAGCGCCCTGGGCGGTGATGACTTCGATCACGCGATCGCTGGCTGGATCATCGAGAGCGCCGGTCTGTCCGCCGACCTCGATCCGGGTGCGCAGCGCAACCTGCTGCAAACCGCCTGTGCCGCCAAGGAAGCCCTGACCAATGCGGCGGCCGTCGAAGTTGCCTATGGCGACTGGAAAGCCCAGCTGACCCGTGAAGCCTTCAATGCGCTGATCGAGCCGATGGTCGCGCGCAGCCTCAAAGCCTGCCGTCGTGCGGTACGTGATTCCGGTATCGAGCTGGAAGACGTGCACGCCGTGGTCATGGTCGGTGGTTCGACTCGCGTACCCCGCGTTCGCGAAGCCGTCGCCGAAGCGTTCGGTCGTCAGCCCCTGACTGAAATCGACCCGGATCAAGTGGTCGCCATTGGCGCTGCGATCCAGGCCGATACCCTGGCCGGTAACAAGCGCGATGGTGGCGAACTGCTGCTGCTCGACGTGATTCCATTGTCCCTGGGCCTGGAAACCATGGGCGGCCTGATGGAGAAGGTGATTCCGCGCAACACCACCATCCCCGTCGCTCGCGCCCAGGACTTCACCACCTATAAAGACGGCCAGTCGGCCATGGCGATCCACGTGTTGCAGGGCGAGCGCGAGCTGATCAGCGACTGCCGCTCCCTGGCGCGCTTCGAACTGCGCGGTATCCCGGCGATGGTGGCGGGTGCGGCGAAGATTCGCGTGACCTTCCAGGTCGATGCCGACGGTCTGCTCAGTGTTTCCGCTCGCGAACTGGGTTCGGGCGTCGAAGCCAGCATTCAGGTCAAGCCGTCCTACGGCCTGACCGACGGCGAAATCGCCAAAATGCTCAAGGATTCGTTCCAGCACGCCAATGACGACAAGGTTGCCCGTGTACTGCGCGAGCAGCAGGTCGACGCCCAGCGCCTGATCGAGGCCGTGCAGGCCGCTCTGGAGGCTGATGGCGAGCGCTTGCTCGACGCCGAAGAGCGCCTGGTCATCGATCTGCAGGTGCAGGAACTGACCGAACTGATGAAAGGTACCGATGGTTATGCCATCGAGCAGCAGACCAAGCGTCTGTCGCAAGTGACCGACGCCTTTGCTGCCCGCCGCCTGGACTCGACGGTGAAAGCCGCGCTGGCGGGGCGCAACCTGAATGAGATTGAGGAATAACGATGCCGCAGGTCATTTTTCTGCCACACGAGAAGTTTTGCCCCGAAGGCATGGTTGTTGAGGCTGAAACGGGGGTTTCCATCCTCGAACTGGCCCATGAGCACCACATCGAGATGGAAAGCGCCTGTGGCGGCGTGTGCGCCTGCACCACCTGCCACTGCATCATCCGCGAGGGTTTCGACTCGCTGGAAGAGGCCGATGAACTGGAAGAAGACTACCTTGATAAGGCCTGGGGCCTTGAGCGCGAGTCCCGCCTGGGGTGCCAGGCCAAGGTCGGTACCGAAGACCTGACGGTCGAAATTCCGAAGTACTCGCTCAACCACGCCGCCGAAGCGCCGCACTGATTCAAGGAATTGTCATGAAACTCAAGTGGACTGATGTGCTGGAGATCGCGATCCAGCTGGCCGAAAGCAAGCCCGACGTGGACCCTATGTCGGTCAACTTCGTCGATCTGCGCAAATGGGTAATGGAATTACCCGATTTCGACGACTTGCCTGAGCATTGTGGCGAAAAGATCCTGGAGGCCATTCAGGCCCACTGGATCGAAGAACGCGACTGAGCCACGCCGCAGGTTAGGCAATACCCGAGAACCCGCGTATAATTCGCGGGTTTAATTTTTCGTAAATTACCGTTTCTGGAGTTACACCATGGCTGTTCAACGTACTTTCTCCATCATCAAGCCTGACGCCGTTGCTAAAAACGTGATCGGCGAGATCACCACTCGTTTCGAAAAAGCCGGCCTGCGCGTTGTAGCTTCGAAACTGAAGCAACTGTCCAAAGCCGAAGCCGAAGGCTTCTACGCTGAGCACAGCGCTCGTGGTTTCTTCAACGACCTGGTTGCTTTCATGATCTCCGGTCCGGTTGTCGTTCAGGTTCTGGAAGGCGAAAACGCTATCGCTCTGAACCGTGAGCTGATGGGCGCTACCAACCCTAAAGAAGCTGCTGCCGGCACTATCCGTGCTGACTTCGCTGACTCCATCGACGCCAACGCCGTACACGGTTCGGACTCCGAAGCCGCTGCCGCTCGCGAAATCTCGTACTTCTTCGCAGCTACTGAAGTAACCACTCGCTAAGCATTGGCTTAAGAGTGAAGGTGAATCCATGACTACATCGACTGTAAAAACTAACCTGCTGGGTCTGACTCAACAGGAAATGGAAAAATTCTTCGACTCAATCGGGGAGAAGCGTTTCCGTGCCGGTCAGGTAATGAAATGGATTCACCACTTTGGTGTCGATGATTTCGATGCCATGACGAACGTCAGCAAGGCCTTGCGCGAAAAGCTCAAGGCTGTTGCTGAGGTCCGTGGTCCGGAAGTGGTCAGCGAGGACATCTCCAGCGACGGCACCCGCAAGTGGGTGGTGCGCGTGGCGTCCGGCAGCTGCGTCGAGACCGTGTACATTCCCCAGGGCAAACGCGGCACCTTGTGCGTTTCGTCCCAGGCAGGCTGTGCCCTGGATTGCAGTTTCTGCTCCACCGGCAAGCAAGGCTTCAACAGCAACCTCACCGCCGCCGAAGTCATCGGCCAGGTGTGGATTGCCAACAAATCCTTTGGCAGCGTCCCGGCAACCGTCGACCGTGCCATCACCAACGTGGTGATGATGGGCATGGGTGAGCCGCTGCTGAACTTCGACAACGTCGTCGCGGCCATGCATCTGATGATGGACGACCTGGGCTACGGCATTTCCAAGCGCCGCGTGACCCTGTCGACCTCCGGCGTGGTACCGATGATCGATGAGCTGTCCAAGCACATCGACGTCTCTCTGGCGTTGTCCCTGCACGCTCCGAATGACGCATTGCGTAACCAATTGGTGCCGATCAACAAGAAGTATCCGCTTAAGATGCTGCTCGAGTCGTGCCAGCGCTACATGTCGTCCCTGGGCGAAAAGCGTGTGCTGACCATCGAGTACACCTTGCTCAAGGACGTCAACGACAAGCTTGAGCACGCCGTGGAAATGATCGAGCTGCTCAAGAACATCCCGTGCAAGATCAACCTGATCCCGTTCAACCCGTTCCCGCATTCCGGGTACGAGCGTCCGAGCAATAACGCCATTCGTCGTTTCCAGGATCAGCTTCATCATGCCGGTTTCAACGTCACCGTCCGCACCACGCGTGGTGAAGACATCGACGCCGCCTGTGGTCAATTGGTAGGGCAGGTGCTGGATCGCACCCGTCGCAGCGAACGTTATATCGCCGTGCGTGAATTGAGCGCCGACAGCGATGTTGCTTCGAGCACTGCGAACAACAATTAAGAGAGGATCTCTATGTCCCTGCGCTTTGCGCTGCTTTTGCTGTTGGCCAGCCTGTGTGCTGGCTGCGTGCTTTCGGGTGATTACAATCCGATGAAGACCAGCAAGGGCCGTGATGAAGCGCGTGATGCATACGTGCAGCTCGGTATCGGGTATTTGCAACAAGGCATGACCGAGCGCGCCAAGGTTCCGCTGAGAAAAGCCCTGGAACTCGATGGCTCCGACCCGGATGCCAATGCTGCGCTGGGGCTGGTGTTTCAGGCCGAGATGGAGCCGGAGTTGGCCGACGAGCACTTTCGCAAGGCACTGTCTTCCCGTCCGGGCGACGCACGAATCCTCAATAATTACGGCAGTTTTCTTTTCGAGCAGAAACGTTACAAGGAAGCCTACGAGCGCTTTGAACAAGCCGCTGCCGATACGCTGTATCCTGAGCGCTCGCGGGTGTTCGAGAACCTGGGCATGACCGCTGCGATGCTCGGCCAGCGTGATCTGGCCCAGCAGCAACTGGAAAAAGCCCTGCGCCTGAACCGGCAACAACCTCGTGCATTGCTGGAAATGGCTGAGTTGTCTTACGAAGACAGGCATTATGTGCCCGCGCGAGATTATTACGACCGTTTCAGCCAGCTCTCCGAGCAAAATGCACGTAGTCTATTGCTCGGCGTTCGGCTGGCAAAAGTGTTCGAAGATCGCGACAAGGCTGCAAGTAAAGGCCTGCAACTAAAAAGACTCTATCCCGGTACGCCGGAATATCAGCAATACCTGTCGGAGCAATGATGAAAGCGGCGCATCCCGAAGTTGTAGCAGCGAATCGCGTTAACCCTGGTGAGACTTTGCGCCAGGCCCGCGAAAGCAATGGCTGGTCGCTGGCCGAAGTGGCCCTCAAGCTCAACCTCACCACTACTTCCTTGAGCAATCTGGAAGCCGGCGCGTTCGACAAGCTGCCCGGGCATACCTTTGCCCGTGGTTACATTCGCGCCTATGCCAAGTTGCTCGGCATGGACCAGGCCGTTCTGGTCCAGCAATTCGATCAATCCACCGGCACCGACTCCCAGGGCAGCAATGTTCACAGCCTGGGTCGTATTGAAGAGCCGGTGCGGGTTTCCCACACCATTTTGCGAATCGTCAGCCTGCTGTTGCTGGTCGCGGTGATCGGGGGCGGTTTCGTCTGGTGGCAGGATCAGACCTCGATGCGCACCAAGGACCTGATCGGTCTGGCACCAGAACACGTAGAAGTCGAAGGTGCCGACGGTACCACTCAGATTCATCCGCTGGATGAGCCGGAAGACCAGGCCGTCGCGGAAGGTCAGACCGAAGGCGGCACGGCTCTCGCGCTGCCACAGGCCGAGGCTCCGGCTGAAGCACCGGAACAGGCTCAAGTGACTGCACCAGTTGCCCCGGCAGCGCCGACCACGCCAGCGGCTCCTGCGCACACTACCGCGCCCGTTGTCGCAGCGCCGGTGGCCCCGGCAACTCCGGCCCCGGCAGCGCCTGCCGCCCCGGTCCCTGCGGTGACTGCGCCGGTAGCCGCTGCGGCTCCTGCTCCAGCGGCAGCCGCACCTGTGGCCGGTCAGGGCCAGGTTCAGGTGCAGTTCACCTCCGATTGCTGGACACAAGTGACCGACGGTAGCGGCAAGGTGCTGTTTAGCGGTCTCAAACGCAAAGGCGACAGCCTGGCGGTCAATGGCAAACCACCGTTTTCCGTACGCCTGGGCTTTGCCCGGGGCGCTCAGGTCAGCTACAACGGCCAGCCAGTCGATGTCGCTCCGTTCACCAGTGGCGAGACTGCTCGCCTGAAGTTGGGTCAATAAGTCATGCACGGCGAATCTCCAATCAAACGTCGCGAATCCCGCAAGATCTGGGTCGGTAACGTGCCTGTTGGCGGCGATGCGCCTATCGCTGTGCAGAGCATGACCAACAGCGACACCAATGATGTCGCGGCCACGGTCGCACAAATCAATCGCCTGGAAGCGGCCGGCGTCGATATCGTGCGGGTTTCCGTACCGGACATGGACGCCGCCGAAGCCTTCGGCAAGATCAAGCAACTGGTCAAAGTCCCCCTGGTCGCCGACATCCACTTCGACTACCGCATCGCGTTGCGCGTCGCCGAACTAGGTGTCGATTGCCTGCGGATCAACCCGGGCAACATCGGTCGCGAAGACCGCGTGCGCGCGGTGGTCGATGCCGCCCGTGACCGCGGGATCCCGATCCGTATCGGCGTGAACGCCGGCTCCCTGGAAAAAGACCTGCAGAAGAAATACGGCGAGCCCACACCTGCTGCGCTGGTCGAGTCTGCCTTGCGTCACGTCGAGCACCTTGAACGCCTGAACTTCCAGGACTTCAAGGTCAGCGTGAAAGCCTCCGACGTGTTCATGGCCGTCGAAGCGTACCGCCTGCTGGCCAAGGAAATCGTCCAGCCACTGCACCTGGGCATCACCGAAGCCGGTGGTTTGCGTTCCGGCACGGTGAAATCTGCCGTCGGCCTCGGTATGCTGCTCGCCGAAGGGATTGGCGATACTATCCGCATCTCGTTGGCGGCCGACCCGGTCGAGGAAGTGAAAGTCGGCTACGACATTCTCAAATCCCTGCACCTGCGTTCCCGTGGCATCAACTTCATCGCCTGCCCGAGCTGCTCGCGGCAGAACTTCGATGTGGTCAAGACCATGAACGAGCTGGAAGGGCGCCTCGAGGATTTGCTGGTGCCGCTGGATGTCGCGGTCATCGGTTGCGTGGTCAACGGCCCGGGCGAAGCCAAGGAAGCCCATATCGGCTTGACCGGTGGCACGCCAAACCTGATTTACATCGACGGCAAGCCGTCGCAGAAACTGACGAATGACAATCTGGTGGATGAGCTTGAACGCTTGATCCGTCAGAAAGCGGCCGAAAAGGTCGAAGCTGACGCTGCCGTAATTGCGCGTGGCTGAACCTGACTGAAGAGCCGAACGAATTTAAGGATTTAAAGTGAGCAAGTCTCTGCAAGCCATTCGTGGCATGAACGACATCCTGCCCGAACAGACCCCCCTGTGGCGTCATTTCGAAGGCACCGTTTCGCGCCTGCTGGATAACTACGGTTACAAGCAGATCCGTATGCCGATCGTCGAGTTCACCGAGCTGTTCAAACGCTCCATCGGTGAAGTGACCGACATCGTCGAAAAAGAGATGTACACCTTCGACGACCGCAACGGCGACTCCCTGACCCTGCGCCCCGAAGGCACGGCGGCCTGCGTGCGTGCGGTGCTGGAGCATGGCATTACCGGTGGTGGCCAGGTTCAGAAACTCTGGTACATCGGTCCGATGTTCCGCCACGAGCGTCCGCAGAAAGGTCGTTATCGCCAGTTCCACCAGATCGGTGTCGAAGTGTTCAACCTCGACGGTCCGGACATCGACGCCGAACTGATCGTGCTGACGTGGCGCCTGTGGGGCGAACTGGGCATCCGCGATGCGGTAAAACTCGAGCTCAACAGCCTGGGAACCAGCGAATCCCGCGGTCGTTATCGCGAAGCGCTGGTCGAATACCTCTCGGCGCACATGGACAAGCTCGACGAAGACAGCCAGCGTCGCCTGAAAACCAACCCGCTGCGGGTTCTTGATACCAAGAACGCCGACACCCAGGCGGTATTGGTCGATGCGCCGAAGATGGCCGACTACCTCGACGAAGAATCCCGCGTGCACTTCGAGGGCCTCAAGGCTCGCCTGGATGCCGCCGGCATTCCTTACGTGATCAACCCGAAGCTGGTTCGCGGGCTGGATTACTACAGCAAGACCGTTTTCGAATGGGTCACCGACAAGCTCGGCGCCCAGGGCACCGTGTGTGCCGGTGGCCGTTACGACGGCCTGGTAGAGCAAATGGGCGGCAAGCCGACCGCTGGCGTGGGCTTTGCCATGGGCATCGAACGCCTGGTGCTGTTGCTGGAAACCCTGGAGCAGATTCCGGAGGAGATCTCCCGTCAGGTTGACGTCTACCTCTGCGCCTTCGGTGAAGCCGCCGAACTCGCCGGGCTGACCCTGGCAGAGCGCGTTCGTGACCAGTTGCCCAACCTGCGCCTGCAAGTGAATGCCGGCGCCGGCAGTTTCAAAAGCCAGTTCAAGAAGGCCGACAAGAGCGGTGCGCTGTACGCGCTGATCCTCGGTGACGACGAAATGGCCCAGCAAGTGGTAGGTTTCAAACCCCTGCGTGGCCAGGGCGAACAACAAAGCATTGCCTGGGATGCGCTTGCAGCGCACCTGGCCACCTGCGTCGTGCAGGGTTGAAGCTGTCTAAACAGCCGAATTAGCGATTAAGGAGTATTGGGGTGTCGAGTACCGAAGACGAACATGTGGCGGAATTGAAGGAATGGTGGTCACGCAACGGTAAGCCCCTGGTTACTGGCGGCCTGTTGGCGCTGGTCATCGTGTTCGGCTGGCAGGCGTTCCACAAGTATCAGAGCAATCAGTCGCAAGGCGCCTCGATTCTCTATCAGCAATTGCTCGAGACCACGCTGACACCTGACGGCAAGCCTGATGCGGCCCGTGTTTCGGACCTGGCCGGCAAGCTCAACAGCGAGTACGGCGGCAGCGCCTACGCGCAGTACGGCAGCCTGTTCGTGGCCAAGGTAGCGGTCGACAGCGGCAAGCTGGACGACGCGGCCACCGAACTCAAGGCCATCGTCGCCAAACCGGCCAACCCTGCGCTGGGCGAAATCGCCCGTCAGCGTCTGGCCCAGGTACTCGGCGCGCAGAACAAGGCCGACGAAGCACTGAAGTTGCTCGAAGGCGATGCCGACAAGGCATTCCTGGCCACTCGCGAAGAACTCAAGGGCGACTTGCTGGTGCAGTTGGGTCGTACCGACGAGGCGAGCGCGGCGTATCAAAAAGCCAAGGCGGCACTGTCGGATGAAGCGGCGGTCGGTGGCCTGCAAATCAAGCTGGACGACCTGGCCAAAGGGGATGCGTGACGTGATTCGTTGGAAACATGCAGCATTGCTGGCCTTGGCCATTTTGGCCGCGGGTTGCAGCAGCAACAGCAAAAAAGAACTGCCTCCGGCCGAACTGGTCGACTTCAAGGAAGAAGTGGTTCTGCACAAGCAGTGGAGTCGTTCGATCGGTGACGGTCAGGGCGAAACCTACAACATGCTGGTTCCGGCCATCGATGGCGATACCATCTATGCCGCCGACGTCACTGGCGTGTTGATGGCGATGGATCGCCACACGGGCGACGTCAAATGGAAGAAAGACCTCGAGCTGCCTGTTTCCGGTGCTGTCGGCGTTGGTTACGGTCTGGTCACGATCGGTACGATCAAGGGTGAAATCGTTGCCCTGGACGCGATCAACGGCGAAGAAAAATGGCGCGCTCGCGTGTCCAGCGAAGTGCTGGCACCGCCAGCCAACAACGGTGACGTTGTGGTGGTTCAGACCCAGGACGATCGCCTGATCGGCCTGGATGCCTCCACCGGTAATCGTCGCTGGATCTATGACAGCACGCCTGCGGTTCTGACCCTGCGGGGCACCAGCGCGCCGATCGTGACCAACCGCCTCGCGGTGGCTGGCCTGTCGACCGGTAAAGTGGTTGCCGTGGACATCTCCAACGGCGTACCAGTGTGGGAACAGCGCGTAGCGATCCCGCAAGGTCGTTCGGAGCTGGAGCGCGTGGTCGATATCGACGGTGGCTTGCTGCTGTCGGGCGAGACGCTGTATGTCGCCAGCTATCAGGGGCGCGTTGCCGCTCTGGACCTGCAAAGCGGCCGTCAGCTCTGGCAGCGTGATGCTTCCAGCTACGCCGGTGTCGCCCAGGGCTTTGGCACCGTTTATGTAAGCCTGTCTTCGGGTACCGTTGAAGGCGTCGACGAGCGTTCCACCACAGCCTTGTGGAGCAACGATTCGCTGGCCCGTCGTCAACTGTCGGCCCCGGAAGTGTTCTCCAGCTATGTTGCAGTCGGTGACCTGGAAGGTTACCTGCACCTGCTGAGTCAGGTGGACGGTCGATTCGTCGGCCGCGAGCGCATCGACAGCGACGGCCTGCGTGCCCGTCCGCTGGTGGTGGGTGACACGATTTATGTGTATGGCAACAGCGGCAAACTGGAAGCCCTGACCATCAAGTAACGACTATGCTTGGGTTTTAACCCCCAAGCGGCTTCACCGTTTGTAGGACTGTAGGAGCGAGCTTGCTCGCGATGGACGTTAATGATGACGTTGGCGGCCTGAATAAACGCGGTGTCTTGGCGTTTTTCGCGAGCAAGCTCGCTCCTACAAATGACAACGTGATTGCCCCGAGCACCAGCCGCTGCCTCGCAGCGGCTTTTGTATTTTCTGAAATAACGAAGTGGAGAGCCGCATGGTTCCCGTAATCGCCCTGGTGGGCCGACCGAACGTCGGCAAGTCCACCTTGTTCAACCGCCTGACCAGGACTCGTGACGCCATCGTCGGCGACTTGTCCGGTCTGACCCGTGATCGCCAGTACGGTGAGGCCAAGTGGCAAGGGCGTTCCTACATTCTGATCGACACCGGCGGTATCTCCGGTGACGAGCATGGTATGGACGAAAAGATGGCCGAGCAGTCGCTGCTGGCCATCGAAGAAGCCGATGTCGTTCTGTTCCTGGTAGATGCCAAGGCCGGTTTTACCGCCGCCGACCAGATGATCGCCGAGCATTTGCGCAAACGTAACAAGCGTTCCCACGTGGTCGCCAACAAGGTCGACAACATCGACCCGGAAATGGCCCGCGCCGAATTCGCCCCGTTGGGCATGGGCCATGCGATCCCGATCGCCGGTGCCCACGGCCGTGGTATCACCCAGTTGCTGGAAGCGGCACTGAGTGAATTCCCGCGTGACGAAGACGAGCCGCAGGAAGGCGAAGAGGAAGAGGTCGTCGCCGAAGGCGAGGAAGCCAAGCGCATTCCTGGCCCAAGCGAAAAAGACGGGATCAAGATCGCGATCATCGGCCGTCCGAACGTCGGCAAGTCGACCCTGGTCAACCGCATGCTCGGTGAAGACCGGGTCATCGTCTACGACCAGCCTGGCACCACCCGCGACAGTATCTACATCCCGTTCGAACGTAACGACGAGAAGTACACGCTGATCGACACGGCCGGTGTGCGCAAGCGCGGCAAGATCCACGAAGAAGTCGAAAAGTTCTCCGTGGTCAAAACCCTGCAGGCGATCAAAGACGCCAACGTGGTGATCTTCGTGATGGACGCCCGCGAAGGTGTGGTCGATCACGACCTCAACCTGTTGGGCTTCGCCATTGAATCGGGTCGTGCGCTGGTCATCGCGATCAACAAGTGGGACGGCATGACGCCGAGCGAGCGCGACTTCGTGAAGGTCGAGCTGCAACGTCGGCTGTTCTTCGTTGACTACGCCGATATCCACTTCATCTCGGCCTTGCACGGCACCGGCGTGGGCAACCTCTACGCGTCGGTACAGAACTCGTTCAAGTCCGCGGTTACCCGTTGGCCGACCAGCCGCCTGACCCAGATCCTCGAAGACGCGGTCAGCGAGCACCAGCCGCCGATGGTCAACAGCCGTCGGATCAAGCTGCGTTATGCCCACCTCGGTGGTGCAAACCCGCCAATCATCGTGATCCACGGCAACCAGATCGAGAAGGTGCCGAAGTCCTACGTGCGCTACCTGGAAAACACTTACCGCCGTGTCCTGAAGCTGGTCGGTACGCCGATCCGCATCGAGTTCAAGGGTGGCGAGAACCCGTACGAAGGCAACAAGAACACGCTTACCGACCGTCAGGTCAACAAGAAGCGTCGCTTGATGTCGCACCACAAGAAAGCCGACAAGAAGCGCCGCGATAAGCGATAAAAGCAGCTGCAAGCTGCAAGCTTCAAGTCAAAGCGAAAAGGGGCCTTTCCAAGGCCCTTTTTTGCGTCTGGAGGTTTGGCGCTTGACCACTTGCAGCTTGCAGCTTGAAACTTGCAGCTCACCTGCAAGGGGTTATCGATGATCACCAGCAAGCTGCCGAATGTCGGCATCACCATCTTCACGCAGATGTCTCAGCTCGCGGCACAGACCGGCGCGCTCAATCTGTCCCAGGGCTTTCCCGATTTCGCGGCCCCGCAGGCCCTGTGCGATGCGGTTGGCCGGCATATCGCCAGTGGCCATAACCAGTATTCGCCGATGACCGGGCTGCCGGTGTTGCGTCAGCAGATTGCGGTGAAAGTCGCCCGCAGCTATGGCACGCAAGTGGATGCGGATACTGAAGTGACGGTCACCCCAGGCGCGACCGAAGCGATTTTCTGTGCCATTCAGGCGGTTATCCACAGCGGCGACGAAGTCATCGTGTTTGACCCGGCCTACGACAGCTACGAGCCCTCGGTAGAGCTGGCCGGCGGTCGTTGCGTGCATGTACAGCTGGGCTTGAACGATTTCAGTATCGACTTCGAGAAGCTTGCCCAGGCACTGAGCCCGCGCACGCGGATGATCATTCTCAACTCCCCGCACAACCCCAGTGGCGCATTGATCAGTCGTGCCGAACTCGATCAGTTGGCCGCCTTGATCCGCGATCGCGACATCTATCTGATCAGTGATGAAGTCTACGAACACCTGGTGTATGACGGGGTGCCCCATGTCAGCGTGCTGGCCCATGAAGAGCTGTATCAGCGTGCTTTCGTGGTCAGCTCGTTCGGCAAGACCTACCACGTCACCGGCTGGAAAACCGGCTACGTGGTCGCCCCGCCGGCCCTGACGGCGGAATTGCGCAAGGTGCACCAGTACGTCAATTTCTGTGGTGTGACGCCGCTGCAATATGCCTTGGCCGACTTCATGGCCGAGCATCCTGAGCACGTCGAAGAGCTGCCGGATTTCTATCAGGCCAAGCGTGATCTGTTCTGCGATCTGCTGGCGCCGTCGCGTTTCAGTTTCACTCGGGTTTCCGGCACCTATTTCCAGTTGGTCGATTACTCGCAGATCCGCCCGGACCTCAATGATGTCGAGATGGCCCTGTGGATGACTCGCGAGCATGGTGTGGCCAGTATCCCGATCTCGGTGTTCTACCAGACACCGCCTGAAGGGCAGCGCCTGGTGCGACTGTGCTTCGCCAAGCGTGAGGAGACCCTGCGTGAAGCGGCGGAAAAACTATGCGTGATCTGAGTGCGTTGCCGAACCTGACCGTGGCGCTGATCCAGACATCCCTGGCTTGGCACGACCGTCAGGCCAACCTGGAGCATTTCGAGCCATTGCTTGAGCAGGCTCGCGGCGCTGACCTGATCATTCTGCCGGAGATGTTCACCACCGGTTTTTCCATGGAGTCCGAGACCCTCGCGGAATCGGAAAACGGCCCCACCAGCAAGTGGCTGCGGGTTCAGGCGGCAAAACTTGATGCCGTGATTACCGGCAGCGTGATCATCCAGGCCGAGGACGGCAGTCATCGCAATCGCCTGTTGTGGGCGCGCCCGGATGGCGAGGTACTGCATTACGACAAGCGTCACCTGTTCCGCATGGCCGGTGAGCATAACCACTACACCCCGGGCGAGCGTCAGGTGCAGTTCGAGTTAAAGGGCTGGCGCGTGCGACCGCTGATTTGCTACGACTTGCGCTTCCCGGTGTGGAGTCGTGACGCTCAGGACACGGATCTGCTGCTGTACACCGCGAACTGGCCAGGTGCGCGGCGTCAGCATTGGAACCGCCTGTTGCCGGCGCGGGCGATCGAGAACCTGTGCTACGTGGCGGCAGTCAATCGCGTTGGCACCGATGGCAAGGGCTTTGCCTACACCGGTGACAGCCAGGTGCTGGATTTCCAGGGCGAGATGTTGCTTGGCGCAGGAGAGGCGGATGGGGTGTTTCAGGTCGTTCTGAATGCTGCAGACCTTCAAGCTTATCGCACACGGTTTCCGGCGAATCTGGATGCCGATACCTTCGAGTTCACTTCATAAAAGATCGCAGCCTGCGTTTTCCTGTAGGAGCTGCCGCAGGCTGCGATCTTTTGATCTTCAACCAAACAAAAAGGCCCCGAGATGCAAACCCCGGGGCCTTTTGCATTGCAGCTAAGTCTTACGCCGCTTTCGCTTCCGGCTGGCTCAGCGAGCGGTTCAGCGCGCTGAACAGGGCCTTGAAGCTGGCGGTGGTGATGTTTTCATCGATGCCCACGCCATGCACCGCACGTTCGCCGTTCACGCGCAGTTCAATGTAGGCCGCGGCCTTGGCATTGGTGCCTGCGCCAATGGCGTGCTCGTTGTAGTCCATGATCTCCACCGGGATCGGCAGACCGGCCACCAGCGCTTCCAGGGCACCGTTGCCCTTGCCGCGCCAGTGCAGGTTGGTCTCGCCCTGGCCTTTGCTGGCTACTTCCACTTCGACGGCGCTGTGACCGTTTTCTTCCTGCAGGCGATGGCTGACCAGCGCGTACGGGGTGTTGGCTTGCAAGTACTCGCTGTGCAGCAGCGCGTGGATTTGCTGGGCGGTCATCTCAAGGCCCAGGCGGTCGGTTTCACGCTGCACGACCTGGCTGAATTCGATCTGCATGCGACGTGGCAGGCTGATGCCGTATTCCTGCTCCAGGAGGTAGGCGATGCCACCCTTGCCTGACTGGCTGTTGACGCGGATGACCGCCTCGTAGCTGCGGCCGATGTCAGCCGGGTCGATCGGCAGGTACGGCACTTCCCACAACTCGTCCGGTTTCTGCTGGGCAAAGCCCTTGCGGATCGCATCCTGGTGCGAGCCGGAGAATGCGGTGTGCACCAGGTCGCCGACGTACGGGTGACGCGGGTGCACCTGGATCTGGTTGCACTCTTCGACGACTTTGCGCACGCCGTCGATGTCGGAGAAGTCCAGCTCAGGGTTCACGCCCTGGGTGTAGAGGTTCAGGGCCACGGTCACCAGGTCGACGTTGCCGGTACGCTCGCCGTTGCCGAACAGGCAGCCTTCGACGCGGTCGGCGCCGGCCATCAGGCCCAGTTCGGTGGCGGCAACGCCGGTGCCACGGTCGTTGTGGGTGTGCAGGCTGATGATCACGCTGTCACGACGGTTGATGTGGCGGCCGAACCATTCGATCTGGTCGGCATAGATGTTCGGGGTCGCGCATTCGACGGTGGCCGGCAGGTTGAGGATCATCTTGTGCTCGGGCGTCGGGTTCCAGACCTCGATGACCGCGTCGCAGACTTCCTTGGCGAATTCCAGTTCGGTGGCGCTGAAGGTCTCCGGCGAGTATTCAAAGGTCCACTCGGTGTCCGGCTGCATGGCTGCGTATTTGACGAACAGCTTGGCGGCGTTCACGGCGATGGCCTTGATCCCGTCCTTGTCCTGGTTGAAGACAATGCGGCGGAAGGAAGGGGAGGTCGCGTTGTACAGGTGAACGATGGCTTTCTTCGCGCCGCGCAGGGATTCGAAGGTGCGCTCGATCAGGTCTTCACGGCCCTGGGTCAGCACCTGGATGGTGGTGTCGTCCGGGATGTGGTTGCCTTCGATCAGGGTGCGAACGAAGTCGAAGTCGGTTTGCGAAGCGGCCGGGAACGATGCTTCGATTTCCTTCACGCCGACCTGCACCAGGGTTTTCCAGAAGCGCAGCTTCTTGACGGCGTCCATCGGCTCGATCAGCGACTGGTTGCCGTCGCGCAGGTCGGAACTGCACCAGATCGGCGCGGCGGTGATGGTTTTCGATGGCCAGGTGCGGTCCGGAATGTCGATGGTCGGGAACGCGCGGTATTTCGAAGACGGGTCTTTGAGCATGCTCATCGGGAAATCCTTATTGTGTGGGCCGAAAAAAGGCGGCCTGCCGGTGGATCAAAAGTTCTTGGATTGACGCTTGGGACGAGGCACCACGATTCAGCCCGGCAGTCGTGCACTGACAAGGCACAGGCTGCTGTGCTGGCGGAGCTGAATGAGGGTGTGAGAGGTTTTCATGCCTTCAACCCTAACCTTGGGGGGGAAGGATGGCAAGCAGTCGAAAAAAATTGAGAGGAATACTCGTGAGCGGGTATTTATCGAGATTTTATTGCTTCAAATGGTTGCGATGATCTTGTTTTTTGCGCGAGGTTCAGACGGTGCGCAATCTTGGCGACAGTTCAAAAGATCGCAGCCTTCGGCAGCTCCTACATGGGTATGCGTTCCCTGTAGAAGCTGCCGAAGGCTGCGATCTTTTGATCTTGCTCAAGGCTGAAACGCCCCAATGAAAATGGCAGGATCCACCCGCGCATCGTTCAGGCTGACGTTCCAGTGCATATGCGGTCCGGTCGCCCGACCAGTCGCCCCGACCTTGCCAACCACACCACCCCGGGCCAGTTGCTGCCCCACCTTAACGTCGATTTTCGACATGTGGCAGAACATGCTGATGAAGCCCTGGCCATGGTCGACGAACACCGTATTGCCATTGAAGAAGTAGTTGCCGATCAGGATCACCTTGCCCGCGGCCGGTGTCTTGATCGGCGTGCCGGCGCCCACGGCGAAATCCAGCCCCGAATGAGGATTACGCTCCTCACCGTTGAAGAAGCGGCGCACGCCGAACTTGCTCGACAGCGGCCCGTTCACCGGTTTGTCCAGCAGCAGGTTGCTTGGCGTATTGGGGCTGAACGTGCGGTAAGCGGCAATCTGCTCGGCCAGTTCACGCTCGATGCGCTTGAGATTTTCCGGGTCCGGATTGACCTGTTGGGTGTTTTTCAGGGTGATGCGCTGTTCCGGGTATTTCTTGTTGCCAACCGTAAAGTTCAGATTGCGACCACCGCTGCTGATCGATTGGGTACCCGGCTTGATCGTCAGCGGCACACCGACGATGGCCAGCCAGTTGTTCTGCTCCTTCACGACCAGCACGGGTTTGCCTTGATAACTGGCTTTTGGCGCCTGGGCGGATGGGCCCAGATTCACCACGGCCACGCCGCCCGGCACCGGTTTGTTCAACAGGCGGGTGATGTAGCTGTCGGCGTGGGCGTTGAAGGTCAGGAGCAGCAACAGCAATGGAACCAGGAAACGCGGCATGGATCAGTCCAGTAAAGAAAGGGTGACAGGCGTCAGGTGGTTGTCTTCGACCCGTACTTGCAGTTCGCCTTCGCCCAGCTTGGCCTTCAGGCGCTGGCCGGTGTGGGTTTGCGCGGCGTTGCGGATCGCATTGCCGCGCTCGTCCAGCAGGATGCTGTAGCCACGGCCGAGGGTCGCCAGCGGGCTGACCACATGCAGGGTCTGCATCTGGCTGTGCAATTGCAGGCGCCGGTTCTTCAGCCCTTCGCGGATGGCGCGCGGCAGGCGTTCGGCCAGGCTGTCGAGGCGCTGGCGCAACATTGCCAGTTGCCGGCCCGGATGTTGTGCGGCCAGACGGGTTTCCAGGCGGATCAAGCGTTCGCGACGGGTGTTGAGGCTACGCTCGAACGCGCGGCGCATGCGCATGTCCAGGTCATCCAGGCGTTGCGCTTGCTGGCGCAGGCGCTCGCCGGGATGGCGCAGGCGGCGAGAGATACCTTCCAGGCGCAGGCGGTCGCGCATCAAACGGTCACGCATGCGCATCACCAGCCGGCGGTGCAGGCTCTCGACCCGACGCACCAGGTCACTGGAGTCCGGTGCCAGCAATTCGGCGGCAGCGGAAGGGGTGGGCGCGCGAACATCGGCCACGAAGTCGCTGATCGACACGTCGGTTTCATGGCCGACCGCGCTGACAATCGGTGTCACGCAAGCGTCCACGGCGCGGGCCACGGCTTCTTCGTTGAAACACCAGAGGTCTTCCAGCGAACCGCCGCCCCGGGCCAGGATCAGGGCGTCGAAACCGCGGGCATCCGCCAGTTTCAGCGCGCGGACAATCTGTGCGGTGGCTTCGCGGCCCTGTACGGCGGTGGGGATCAGCGTCAACTGCACCTGCGGTGCGCGACGGCGGAACACGCTGATGATGTCGCGGATCACCGCCCCGGTGGGCGAACTGATGATGCCGATGCGTTGTGGATGCGCAGGCAGCGGGACCTTGCGCTCGGCACTGAACAGGCCTTCGGCGCTGAGCTTTTCCTTGAGTGCATCGAAGGCCAGGCGCAAGGCGCCATCGCCGGCCGGCTCCACGGTGTCGAGGATCAGTTGATAGTCACCGCGCCCCTCGAACAACGAGACCTTGCCGCGCACCTTGACCGCCAGCCCGTCCTTCAAGGCTTGGCGAACCCGTGCCGCGTTCTGCCGGAACAGCGCGCAACGCACCTGGGCGCCGCTGTCCTTGAGGGTGAAATACACGTGGCCGGACGCCGGGCGGGCGAGGTTGGAGATCTCGCCCTCTACCCAGATGTTGCTGAACACGTCTTCGAGCAACACCCGCGCGCGGCCGTTGAGCTGGCTGACGGTCAGGACTTCGCGGTCCAGGCCGAGTCTTGCAAAGGGATCTTTAATCATGGGGCGCATGATAAAGGCATTCTCCAACCGAATGCACGACCCCTTGTAGGAGCTGCCGAAGGCTGCGATCTTTTGATCTTGATTTCAAAGATCAAAAGATCGCAGCCTTCGGCAGCTCCTACAGGGATTGAGTGAAATGTTGGTGGATTTGTTGGGTCAATGGACTTTTGGAGTGGTGGGCTGGTTGGTGATCGGGACAGGCATCGCCCTGGCCTACATCGTGTTCGGCATCGCCGGGTTCGGTACGGCGTTGATCGCCGGGCCGATTCTGATTCTGTTCATGCCGCTGTCGAAGATCGTACCGTTGCTGGTGTTGCTCGACTTTGTCGCGGCATTCGGCAACCTGTTGCCTTCGCGGCGGGATGTCGCCCGGCCGGAACTGTTGCGGTTATTGCCCTGCATGGCGGTGGGCTGCACGCTGGGGGTGATTTTCCTGCTGAACCTCAAGTCCGATCTGTTGTTGCTGTTGATGGGGCTGTTTATCAGCGCCTATGCGATCTACAGCCTGTGGGTCAAAACCCGTCCGACGCAATTGTCTGCCGTGTGGGCTCTGCCGATGGGGACGGTGGGCGGGATGTTTGGCGCGTTGTTTGGCAGCGGCGGCTTTCTCTATGCGATCTATCTGAACAGCCGCTTGCCCAAGGAGGCGGCCCGGGCCACCCAGAGCGCATTGATCAGTTGCAGTACGGTGGTGCGTTTGAGCCTGTTTGCTATTGCCGGGGTGTATGCCGATTTGCCATTGCTGGTGCTGGCGGTGTGTCTGTTGCCGGCGATGGTGCTGGGGTTGTGGATTGGGCGGCGGCTGACGATGCGGATGTCTCGCGAGGCGTTCGTGCGCCTGGTGACGTGGCTGGTGCTGGCCAGCGGGATTGCGTTGATTGGGCGCTACCTGAATACCTCCCTGTAGGAGCTGCCGCAGGCTGCGATCTTTTGCTTTTTCAAGATCAAAAGATCGCAGCCTTCGGCAGCTCCTACAGGGAGCGGTATGCGGTCAATCGTTGTACTGGCTCAACAACCGCTCCAGTCGTGCACTGAGGCGGCGTTTGATTTCGGTCTCGATGTGCGGGGCGAAATCGTCGATCACGTCTTGCATGATCAACTGCGCGGCGGCGCGCAGTTCGCTGTCCAGGTGCAACAGGTCATCCGGGTTCTTGCTGATGGCAGGCGCCGGTGCAGCCGCGATGACCGGTTCAGCAATCGGGGCGGGGGCTGTCGGTTCGACGGGCGGCGAAGGCTCGCTGACGGCGTCGAACAACATGGGAATCTGTTCCTGATCGCCTTCCTCGACCGTGTCGGTCAGCAGGGGCGGTTGCAGGTTGTCATCGCCGAGCAATTGGCGGATCGACTCAAGGTCGTCCAGCAGGTGCGCGGACTGTTGCAGCGGTTTTGGAGTGTCCATTGGAAGGCTCAGAGTCGCTGTAAACGGTGATCTTGCAGAGGATAGCCCTGTTCGCGGTAGAAACGGAAACTCTCCCGCGCGGCCTGGCGAATCGTCGGGTCTTCCACCACCACTTCCGCCACGCGGGCGAAACGCTGGGCGAAGGCCGGGACTTTCAGGTCGAGATTGACCAACAAGTCCTGATGCTGACCGCAATCGTCACCCAGACCCAGGACAATCAAGCCATCCGGTTCGTTTTCGGCGGGGCCGTGGGGCACGAAGCTTTCACCCTTGAACGTCCAGAGGCGTGCGTCGAGATCGTTGCGTTGGGCGGCGTCGCTGCAATTGAGGTAGACACGGTGCCCCATGCGCCAGGCTTTTTCGGTGAGCTTGCAGGCGAAATCCAGGCGTGCCGAAGGATCGGCGCTGGGCAGGATATAGAAGTCGACTTTGGTCATTGCGGTTCCTGAGCCCTGGGGGGGCACTGCCCGAAAGCAATGCTCCCCAGGGTCATTGGTTTCAGGCTTTGGCGCGGTCCAGCAGGTATTGGGTCAGCAACGGAACCGGACGGCCAGTGGCGCCCTTGTCCTTGCCGCCGCTGGTCCAGGCGGTGCCGGCGATGTCCAGGTGCGCCCAGTTCAGGTTCTTGGTGAAGCGCGAAAGGAAGCAGGCGGCGGTGATGGTGCCGGCTTTCGGGCCGCCAATGTTGGCGATGTCGGCGAACGGGCTGTCCAGCTGTTCCTGGTACTCATCGAACAGCGGCAGTTGCCAGGCGCGGTCGTCGGCAGCCTTGCCGGCGCTCAGCAGTTGGCCGATCAGTTCGTCGTTGTTGCCCAGCAGGCCCGACGTGTGGGAACCCAGGGCGACCACGCAGGCACCGGTCAGGGTCGCGATGTCGATTACGGCTTGTGGCTTGAAGCGCTCGGAGTAGGTCAGGGCGTCGCACAGCACCAGACGGCCTTCGGCGTCGGTGTTGAGGATTTCCACGGTCTGGCCGCTCATGGTGGTGACAATGTCGCCAGGGCGCGAAGCGTTGCCGCTCGGCATGTTCTCGGCGCAGGCCAGGATGCACACCAGGTTGATCGGCAGCTTCAGCTCCAGCACGGCACGCAGGGTGCCGAACACGCTGGCGGCGCCGCCCATGTCGTACTTCATTTCATCCATGCCGGCGCCTGGCTTGAGGCTGATGCCGCCGGTGTCGAAGGTGATGCCTTTACCGACCAGCGCATACGGCTTCTCGGATTTCTTGCCGCCGTTGTATTGCATGACGATCAGGCGTGGCGGCTGGGCGCTGCCCTGGCCTACGGCGTAGAACGAACCCATGCCCAGCGCCTTGATCTTCTTCTCGTCGAGGACTTCGACTTTCAGATCCTTGAATTCCTTGCCCAGGTCTTTCGCCTGCTCGCCGAGGAAAGTCGGGTGGCAGATGTTCGGCGGCAGGTTGCCCAGGTTACGGGTGAAGGCCATGCCGTTGGCGATGGCAGTGGCGTGGGTCACGGCGCGCTGCACTTCAGCCTGGGCGGCCTTGATGGTCAGCAGGGTGATTTTCTTCAGGGCGCGGGGTTCGGTTTTCTGGCTCTTGAACTGCTCGAAGCTGTATTCGCCGTCCACCAGGGTTTCGGCCAGCAGGCGGGTCTTGCCATAGCTGTCGCGGCCTTTGACCACGATTTCGTCGAGGGCCAGCACCGCGTCGCTGCCGCCCAGGCCCTTCAGGGTGTTGAGGATGCCGGCGATGATCTTGCGGAACGGGCGGTCACCCAGCTCGTCGTCCTTGCCAACGCCCACCAGCAGCACGCGCTCGGCCTTGAGGTTCGGCAAGCTGTGCAGCAACAGGCTCTGGCCAACCTTGCCGGCCAGGTCGCCACGCTTGAGCACTGCGCTGATCGCGCCGCCGCTCAGTTCGTCGAGTTGCTTGGCAACGGCGCCGAGCTTGCGGCCTTCGCCGACGGAGACCACGAGAGTGGCGGTCTTCAACGTTTCCGGGTTGACGCTTTTTACAACCAGTTCCATGTCCGGGTCCCTGAATTGATGGTTATCACGCATGCGCCCGACACCTTATGTGCGTCGATTGCTTATATAAAGAAAGGCGCCAGGATCGACCGGCGAC
This sequence comes from Pseudomonas sp. Pseusp49, assembly GCF_059491875.1. NCBI lineage: Bacteria > Pseudomonadati > Pseudomonadota > Gammaproteobacteria > Pseudomonadales > Pseudomonadaceae > Pseudomonas > Pseudomonas sp. Pseusp49. The sequence continues at coordinate 1,037,417 of NZ_CP168514.1, forward strand.
AAAGGCCGCAGTTTGAACCTCGCTACCGGCGGCTGACAACCCTCGGTTGTACGATCTTCATGGAATTGACGGCCCTGTTGCAGGAGCGAGCCTGCTCGCGAAGAACCCGAGACCACCGCGGGGCTTCAGGCTCCCCGCGTTATCATTGACGACCATCGTCGGAACGCCGCCCGGAGCAAGCTCACCCCTACACCCTGCACCCCAATGCATTGCGCAGTGACAGGCGCACCCAATCACAGGATAATGCGCCATCTTTTTTCGGCGGCTCTGTCTTGCGGGCTGTCCGAAACGTTTGCTTGTTTGGCCGCCTTAGCCTGACAACCCTGGAGTGTCTGGTTTGATCGTCTTCCGTTATCTGTCCCGCGAAGTCCTGTTGACCTTGAGCGCCGTCAGCGCCGTGCTGCTGGTCATCATCATGAGCGGTCGCTTCATCAAATACCTCGCCCAGGCCGCCTCGGGCCTGCTGGATCCGGGCTCGCTGTTCCTGATCATGGGCTTTCGCATGCCGGGGTTCCTCCAGCTGATCCTGCCGCTGGGGCTGTTTCTCGGGATCCTGTTGTCCTACGGTCGGATGTACCTCGAAAGCGAAATGACCGTGCTCTCGGCCACCGGCATGAGCCAGCAGCGGCTGGTCTGGATGACGATGTTTCCGGCCACCCTGGTTGCACTCGTCGTCGCGTGGCTGAGCCTGAGCCTGGCGCCACAAGGGGCCAATCAGTTTCAGCTGCTGCTGAACAAGCAGGATGCCCTCACCGAATTCGATACCCTGGAGCCGGGGCGCTTCCAGTCCCTGCGTGACGGCACCCGGGTCACCTATACCGAGCGCATGTCGGATGATCGCGTGAACCTGGGTGGCGTGTTCATCTCGCAGAAGAACATCAGTTCCAACAACAAGGATCGCGGAATTTCTGTGCTGGTGGCGGAAAAGGGGCGTCAGGAAATTCGACCGGACGGCAACCGCTACCTGATCCTGGACAACGGCTATCGCTATGACGGCAGTCCGGGTCAGGCCGACTACCGGGCGATCAAGTACGACGAATACGGTGTGTTGCTGCCAAAACCGGAAGTCAGCGACGAAGTCACCGACCGCGATGCGATGCCGACCAGTACGTTGATCGGCAGTGAAGACATTCGCATGCGTGCCGAATTGCAATGGCGCATCTCGCTGCCATTGCTGGTGTTCATCGTCACCTTGATGGCGGTGCCACTGTCGCGGGTCAACCCGCGTCAGGGTCGATTCCTCAAATTGCTGCCAGCGATTCTTCTCTATATGGCTTACCTGACCATTCTGATTGCCGCCCGTGGTGCCCTCGACAAGGGCAAGATCCCTGCAGTGTTTGGCTTGTGGTGGGTGCACGGGATTTTCCTGGCCATTGGCCTGGGCCTGCTCTATTGGGAACCCTTGCGCTTGATGAGGGCGAGTCGCCGCAGCGCGCTGGAGGTGGCCCGTGGTTAAGCTGGATCGCTACATTGGTAGCAGCGTGTTCATGGCGATTCTGGCGGTGCTCGGGATCATTCTTGGTCTGGCGACGCTGTTTGCCTTCATCGACGAGATGAGTGAAGTCAGCGACACCTACACCCTGGTCGATGCGCTGAGTTATGTGTTGTTGACCGCGCCGCGCCGGATGTACGAAATGCTGCCGATGGCCGCGCTGATCGGTTGCCTGATCGGCCTGGGCACTCTGGCCAGCAACAGTGAGTTGACGATCATGCGCGCTGCCGGCGTGTCGATCGGCCGGATCGTCTGGGCGGTCATGAAGCCGATGCTGGTATTGATGCTGGCCGGTTTGCTGATCGGCGAGTACGTCGCTCCACCTGCTGAAACCACCGCGCAGGCCAATCGCTCGCTGGCCCAGGGTAGCGGCGATGCACAAAGCGCCAAGCACGGTTTGTGGCACCGCCAGGGCGACGAGTTCATTCACGTCAACTCGGTGCAGCCTAACGGCATCCTGTACGGCGTGACCCGCTACCGTTTCGACAACGAGCGGCACATGCTGTCGGCGAGCTTCGCCAAGCGCGCCGAGTTCGACACGGATCACTGGCAGTTGACGGACGTCACGACCACGGTGTTCCACGAACGCAGCACTGAAGTGGTGTCGACCCCGGTCGAGCGTTGGGGCGTGGCCTTGAGTCCGCAATTGCTGAGCACCGTGGTCATGGTGCCAGAGTCGCTGTCGATCAGCGGTCTGTGGGGTTATATCCACTACCTGGCGGACCAGGGGTTGAACAACAGCCGTTACTGGCTGGCATTTTGGGTCAAGGTGTTGCAGCCGCTGGTGACTGCCGCCCTGGTGTTGATGGCGATTTCCTTCATCTTTGGTCCGCTGCGATCGGTGACCCTGGGTCAACGGGTGTTCACTGGCGTGCTGGTGGGCTTTACCTTCCGCATCGTTCAGGATCTGCTGGGCCCTTCGAGCCAGGTGTTCGGCTTCCCACCGTTGCTTTCGGTGCTGGTGCCGGCGGGTATTTGTGCCGTGGCCGGGCTCTGGCTGTTGCGCCGGGCCGGTTGATGGCGGGCTTTTTCCGAGCGCTTTGACGATCAAAAACGCCCTTGTCGCAAGACCGGGGCGTTTTTGTAGGTGCCGTCTGACCTGCGAACGTGACGCTAGTGCCGTGGATCAGGTACAATTCCCGGCTATTTTTCGGCGGGCTATGCCTGCAGCCTTTTTGAGTGTTGATCCGTGAGTGATTTGAGTCATATCCGCAATTTCTCCATCATCGCCCACATTGACCATGGCAAGTCGACGCTGGCTGATCGCTTCATCCAGATGTGTGGCGGCCTGGCCGAGCGCGAAATGGAAGCCCAGGTCCTGGACTCCATGGACCTCGAGCGCGAGCGCGGGATCACCATCAAGGCGCACAGCGTTACTCTGTATTACAAAGCCAAAGACGGTATCAACTACCAGCTGAACTTCATTGACACCCCCGGCCACGTTGACTTCACCTACGAAGTCAGCCGTTCGCTGGCGGCCTGTGAAGGCGCGCTGCTGGTGGTCGACGCCGGTCAGGGCGTTGAAGCGCAATCGGTTGCCAACTGCTACACGGCGATCGAGCAGGGCCTGGAAGTGATGCCGGTGCTGAACAAGATCGACCTGCCACAGGCCGATCCGGAGCGCGTCAAGGAAGAAATCGAAAAAATCATCGGCATCGATGCCACCGACGCGGTCACTTGCTCTGCCAAGACCGGTCTGGGCGTCGATGAAGTGCTCGAGCGCCTGGTGACCACCATTCCGGCGCCGACCGGCAACATCGAAGATCCGCTGCAGGCGTTGATCATCGACTCCTGGTTCGACAACTACCTGGGCGTTGTCTCCCTGGTGCGCGTGCGCCACGGCCGCGTGAAGAAGGGCGACAAGATCCTGGTCAAGTCCACCGGCAAGATCCACCTGGTGGACAGCGTCGGTGTCTTCAACCCGAAACACACCCCGACCGTTGACCTGAAGGCCGGCGAAGTGGGCTTCATCATCGCCAGCATCAAGGACATTCACGGTGCGCCAGTGGGCGATACCCTGACCTTGAGCTCGACGCCGGACGTCGACGTACTGCCGGGCTTCAAACGCATTCAGCCGCAGGTGTACGCCGGCCTGTTCCCGGTCAGCTCCGACGACTTCGAAGACTTCCGCGAGGCGCTGCAAAAGCTCACCCTCAACGATTCGTCGCTGCAATACACGCCGGAAAGCTCCGACGCCCTGGGCTTCGGCTTCCGTTGCGGCTTCCTCGGCATGTTGCACATGGAAATCATCCAGGAGCGCCTGGAGCGCGAGTACAACCTGGACCTGATCACCACGGCGCCGACGGTAATCTTCGAGCTGCTGCTCAAGACCGGCGAGACGATCTACGTCGATAACCCGTCGAAGCTGCCGGACCTGTCTGCCATCGAAGACATGCGCGAGCCGATCGTGCGCGCCAATATTCTTGTGCCGCAAGAGCATCTGGGCAACGTCATTACCCTGTGCATCGAAAAACGCGGTGTACAGGTCGACATGCTGTTCCTCGGCTCTCAGGTACAAGTGACCTACGACTTGCCGATGAACGAAGTGGTGCTGGACTTCTTCGATCGTCTGAAATCCACCAGTCGCGGCTATGCTTCTCTGGACTACCATTTCGATCGTTACCAATCGGCCAGCCTGGTGAAACTGGACGTGCTGATCAACGGTGACAAGGTCGACGCCCTGGCGCTGATCGTGCACCGTGACAATTCGCACTACAAAGGTCGCCAGTTGACCGAGAAGATGAAGGATCTGATTCCGCGGCAGATGTTCGACGTGGCAATCCAGGCCGCCATTGGCGGGCAGATTGTGGCGCGGACAACCGTCAAGGCGCTCAGAAAGAACGTATTGGCCAAATGCTACGGTGGTGACGTCAGCCGTAAGAAAAAGCTGCTGGAAAAGCAAAAGGCCGGTAAGAAACGCATGAAGCAGGTCGGCAACGTGGAAATTCCACAGGAAGCCTTCCTTGCAGTGCTCAGGTTGGATAGTTAGGTCCTATGTCACTAAATTTCCCGCTGTTGCTGGTCATCGCCGTATTTGTCTGCGGCCTGTTGGCGTTGCTCGATCTGTTGATCCTGGCCCCGCGTCGGCGTGCCGCCATCGCTTCCTATCAGGGCAGCGTCAGCCAGCCTGACATGGTCGTGGTCGAGAAGCTGAACAAAGAGCCGCTGCTGGTCGAATACGGCAAGTCGTTCTTCCCGGTGTTGTTCATCGTGCTGGTGCTGCGTTCGTTCCTGGTGGAACCGTTCCAGATTCCTTCCGGTTCGATGAAGCCAACCCTGGATGTCGGCGACTTCATCCTGGTGAGCAAGTTTTCCTACGGGATCCGCTTGCCGGTGATCGACAAGAAAGTCATCGAAGTCGGTGATCCGCAGCGCGGCGATGTCATGGTATTCCGCTACCCGAGCGATCCGAACGTCAACTACATCAAGCGTGTGGTTGGCTTGCCGGGCGACACGGTTCGCTACACCGCGGACAAGCGTCTGTTCGTCAACGGTCAGTCGATTGCCGAGCAACTGGTGGGCTCCGAGCCGGGCACGCTGGGTAGCGCCGAGCTCTACAAGGAAAAACTCGGCGCCGCCGAGCACATGATCCGTAAGGAGATGAGTCGCTACCGCGCCATGCCGGACCATTCGTGGACCGTGCCGGCCGGGCACTACTTCATGATGGGCGACAACCGCGACAACTCGAACGACAGTCGCTACTGGGATGATCCGAACATTCCCAAGGATCTGCTGGGCATGGTTCCCGACAAGAATATCGTCGGCAAGGCCTTCGCGGTCTGGATGAGCTGGCCGGAACCCAAACTCAGTCACCTGCCGAATTTCTCGCGGGTTGGCCTGATCAAGTAATCAAACACGGCGCTGTTGAACACAGCGCCGAATGCATTTCTGGAACCTGAAGAAGGTGACGGAAAAAAGCATGAAGCCAATGATATTCAGGACGTTATTTTTGAACACAGCGTTAATTGTCCCAAGCCTGCGCCGCCTCACGACGATGGCAGTGCAATCGAACCACGAACTCAGCGTGGGTAAACCGTGAGCGTCTCCTTAAGCCGTCTAGAGCGTCAGCTCGGCTACACCTTCAAGGATCAGGAACTGATGGTCCTGGCCCTGACTCACCGCAGTTTTGCCGGGCGTAACAATGAGCGCCTGGAATTCCTCGGTGACGCCATCCTCAATTTCGTCGCCGGCGAGGCGTTGTTCGAGCGTTTCCCGCTGGCCCGCGAAGGCCAGTTGTCGCGTTTGCGCGCACGCCTGGTGAAAGGTGAGACCCTGGCTGTACTGGCCCGTGGTTTCGATCTGGGCGAGTACCTGCGCCTGGGCTCGGGCGAGCTGAAAAGCGGCGGTTTCCGTCGCGAGTCGATTCTGGCCGATGCCCTCGAAGCGCTGATCGGAGCGATCTACCTCGATGCCGGCATGGAAGTGGCCCGCGAGCGTGTGCTCGCCTGGCTGGCCGGTGAGTTCGAAGGCCTGACGCTGGTCGACACCAACAAAGATCCGAAGACCCGCCTGCAAGAGTTCCTGCAGTCCCGTGGTTGTGAGCTGCCGCGTTACGAAGTGGTGGATATCCAGGGTGAGCCGCATTGCCGGACGTTCTTCGTCGAATGCGAAATCATCTTACTGAATGAAAAAAGCCGAGGTCAGGGTGTGAGCCGTCGTATTGCCGAACAGGTAGCGGCCGCCGCAGCACTGATTGCCCTGGGTGTGGAGAATGGCAATGACTGATACAAACGCAACGCGCTGTGGCTATGTTGCCATCGTCGGCCGTCCGAACGTGGGCAAGTCCACGCTGCTGAACCACATCCTGGGTCAGAAGCTGGCGATCACCTCGCGCAAGCCGCAAACCACCCGCCACAACATGCTCGGTATCAAGACCGAGGGTGACGTGCAGGCGATCTACGTCGACACCCCCGGTATGCACAAGGGTGGCGAGAAGGCCCTGAACCGCTACATGAACAAGACCGCTTCGGCGGCGTTGAAAGACGTCGACGTGGTGATCTTCGTGGTCGACCGCACCAAGTGGACCGAAGAGGACCAGATGGTACTCGAGCGCGTCCAGTACGTGACCGGCCCGCTGATCGTGGCGCTGAACAAGACCGATCGCATCGAAGACAAGGCCGAGCTGATGCCGCACCTGAGCTGGTTGCAGGAGCAGCTGCCGAATGCGCAGATCATCCCGATTTCCGCACAGCACGGGCACAACCTCGATGCACTGGAGCGGGTGATTGCCGAGCACTTGCCGGAAAACGATCACTTCTTCCCGGAAGACCAGATCACCGACCGCAGCAGCCGCTTCCTCGCCGCGGAGCTTGTGCGCGAGAAAATCATGCGCCAGATGGGCGCCGAGCTGCCGTACCAGATCACCGTCGAGATCGAAGAGTTCAAGCAGCAGGGCAAGACCCTGCACATCCATGCCTTGATCCTCGTCGAGCGCGATGGCCAGAAGAAAATCATCATTGGCGACAAGGGCGAGCGCATCAAGCGTATCGGCACCGAAGCGCGCAAGGACATGGAGCTGCTGTTCGACTCCAAGATCATGCTCAACCTGTGGGTCAAGGTTAAGGGCGGCTGGTCCGATGACGAGCGTGCGCTGCGTTCGCTGGGTTATGGCGACCTGTAACTGGATTCAAAGATCAAAAGATCGCAGCCTGCGGCAGCTCCTATACGGGTTTTGTGCATACCTGTAGGAGCTGCCGCAGGCTGCGATCTTTTTGCTATCCCTGACAGGTAAACCCATCACCATGTCGACCGCTCCCATCGCCCAACCCGCTTACGTCCTGCATTCGCGCGCCTACCGTGAAAACAGTGCGCTGGTGGATTTCCTGACGCCGCAAGGCCGGCTGCGGGCGGTGTTGCGCAGTGCGCGGGGCAAGGCCGGGACGCTGGCGCGGCCGTTCGTGCCATTGGAAGTCGAGTTCCGGGGCAAGGGTGAGCTGAAGAACGTCGGGCGCATGGAAAGTGCCGGTGTTTCCACCTGGCTCAATGGCGAGGCGCTGTTCAGCGGTCTTTACCTCAATGAACTGCTGATTCGCCTGTTGCCCGCTGAAGATCCGCTCCCCTCGGTGTTCGATCATTACGCCGCCACCTTGCTGGCCCTGGCCGAAGGTCGACCCCTGGAGCCCTTGCTGCGCTCCTTCGAATGGCGCTTGCTCGATGACCTTGGCTACGGGTTTTCCCTGACGACGGATATTCACGATCAGCCCATCGCACCGGACGGCCTCTACCGTTTGCAAGTGGATGCCGGGCTGGAGCGGGTCTACCTGCTGCAACCGGGTCTGTTCAACGGCGCCGAACTGCTGGCCATGGCTGAGGCCGACTGGTCTGCCCCTGGCGCTTTGTCTGCCGCCAAGCGCTTGATGCGCCAGGCGTTGGCCGTACACCTGGGCGGCCGTCCACTTGTCAGTCGCGAGCTGTTTCGCAAGCCCTGATCACACCGTATGCTGTGCACCGAACTTTCTCTTCTTCTGGAGCGCTTTCCGTGACCACCAGCACCCGTATTCTTCTTGGCGTGAACATCGACCACGTTGCCACCCTGCGTCAGGCCCGGGGCACCCGTTATCCGGACCCGGTCAAGGCAGCGCTGGACGCGGAAGAGGCGGGCGCTGACGGCATCACCGTGCACCTGCGCGAAGACCGCCGGCACATTCAGGAGCGCGACGTTCTGGTGCTCAAGGACGTGCTGCAAACCCGCATGAACTTCGAAATGGGCGTCACCGAAGAAATGATGCAGTTCGCTGAACGCATCCGCCCGGCGCACATTTGCCTGGTGCCGGAAACCCGTCAGGAGCTGACCACCGAAGGCGGACTGGATGTGGCGGGGCAGGAAGCGCGGATCAAGGCGGCGGTTGAACGCTTGTCGAAGATCGGCTCCGAAGTGTCGTTGTTCATCGACGCCGACGAGCGCCAGATCGAAGCCTCGCGCCGTGTTGGCGCCCCGGCCATCGAACTGCACACCGGGCGTTATGCCGATGCCGAGACACCGACCGAAGTCGCCGAAGAACTCAAGCGTGTCGCCGATGGCGTGGCCTTTGGCCTGGCCCAGGGCCTGATCGTCAATGCCGGGCATGGCCTGCATTATCACAACGTTGAAGCCGTGGCGGCGATCAAGGGCATCAACGAGCTGAACATCGGGCATGCGCTGGTGGCCCATGCGTTGTTCGTTGGCTTCAAGTCGGCGGTGTCGGAGATGAAGGCGCTGATTCTGGCGGCTGCCTTGAAGGGTTAAGATCAAAAGATCGCAGCCTGCGGCAGCTCCTACAGGGTTTTGTGTACACCTGTAGGAGCTGCCGAAGGCTGCGATCTGTTGCTTTAAAGCGGCGCTGGCTCTTGAGCCGGCTTGGTCTTGTCGATCCCCGGCACAAGCAGTTTGCCCTCGGCGACCTGGTCGCCTTCAAGCTGCGGCTGGGTTACCCAGGTCAGGATGTCGTAGTAGCGACGGATGTTCGCCACGAAATGCACCGGTTCGCCGCCGCGGGCGTAGCCGTAGCGGGTCTTGCTGTACCACTTCTTCTCGGACAGGCGCGGCAGGATCTTCTTCACGTCCAGCCATTTGTCCGGGTTCAATCCTTCCTTGGCCGCCAGTTTGCGCGCGTCGTCCAGATGGCCGCTACCGACGTTGTAGGCCGCCAGGGCAAACCAGGTGCGGTCCGGTTCCTGGATCGAGTCGTCGAGCTGGTCCTTCATGTAGGCCAGGTACTTGGCGCCGCCCATGATGCTTTGTTTCGGGTCGAGGCGGTTGGACACGCCCATGGCCTGCGCGGTGTTCTGGGTCAGCATCATCAGGCCGCGCACACCGGTCTTGGACGTGACGGCCGGTTGCCACAGGGATTCCTGATAGCCGATGGCCGCCAGCAGGCGCCAGTCGACTTTCTCCTTCTTGGCGTACGACTTGAAGTGCTGTTCGTATTTGGGTAAACGCTGCTGCAAGTGTTGGGCAAAGGTGGTGGCACCCATGTAGCCGAGCACGTCGACGTGCCCGTAGTAACGATCCTTGAGGCGTTGCAGGGTGCCGTTTTTCTTGACCTTGTCGAGGTAGTCGTTGATTTCGTTGAGCAGGCTGTTGTCGTCGCCCAGCCCTACGGCCCAGCTCTGGTTGCTGGCGTCACCGAGGTCGAAGGCGACCCGGATGTTGGTGAAGTACACCTGGTTCATCGCGACTTCGTTGGAGTCGACCAGCGTCAGGTCGATTTGACCTTCGTCGACCATGCGCAGGAGATCGACGACCTCGACTGCGTCAGACTCTTCGTACTCGATGCCGGGGAATTTCTGTTTCAGCTGCGCCAGCTGTTCGGCGTGGGTGCTGCCCTTGAGCACCATGATCTTCTTGCCCACCAGATCCTTGGCGTCGGTCGGCCGTGACTGGCCGTTGCGGTAGATGACCTGCGGGGTGACTTCCAGATAGGAGTGCGAGAAGCGCACCTGCTTCTTGCGTTCTTCGCTGCTGACCAGGCCGGCCGCCGCCAGCACCGGGCCGTTGGGCTTGCCGACCTGATTGAACAGGTCATCGAGGTTGTCGGCGGTCTCGATTTTGAGCTCGACCCCCAGATCGTCGGCGAAGCGCTTCACCAGCTCGTATTCGAAGCCGGTTTCACCGTTGCGATCCTGAAAGTAGGTGGCGGGGCTGTTTCGGGTAACCACCCGCAGCACACCATCCTCCTTTACGCGCTCGAGCGTGTTGGGTTTATCAACACAGGCGCCGAGCATCAGGAAGAGTCCGGTTGCGATCAGCCATTTGGCGTACCGCGGACGCAAAGCCATTGGGAAAAACATCTGCGCAGTATACGCAAAGGACCACGGGCGCCATATCTCGACAGCGAGTGGCTTGTCTGCTAGAGATCACAAATTCGGCCGAAACCCCGCAGGAACGGGCCTTGTCTGGGTTTTGTTACAGTAAAAATAAGCTGTCGTCACACGCCCGGTTAACCTGACTTTCGGGGCAGAAACACAGATCGACACCCGAGTGCAACCGTGCGTAGCGTTTCGGGTGATGTCGCGGGCTGTTTAGGCTAGAATGCACGGCCTCAAAGCACACCCCTTCCCGAGGCTGTCCCGAAGATGTTGATCCTGCGCGGCGCTCCTGCCCTTTCCGCCTTTCGCCACAGCAAGCTCCTTGAGCAACTGAGCCAGAAGGTTCCGGCTGTCAGCGGCCTGTATGCTGAATTCGCTCACTTCGCCGAAGTTACCGGCGTCCTGACCGGCGACGAACAGCAGGTGCTCGCGCGCCTTCTGAAGTACGGTCCAAGCGTTCCGGTACAAGAACCGACCGGTCGTCTGTTTCTGGTGCTGCCGCGTTTCGGCACCATTTCGCCATGGTCGAGCAAGGCCAGCGACATCGCCCGCAACTGCGGCCTGGCGAAAATCCAGCGTCTGGAGCGCGGCATCGCGTTCTACGTGGCCGGCCAGTTCAGCGATGCTGAAGCCCGGTTGATCGCTGACGGTCTGCACGACCGCATGACCCAGATCGTGCTGGGCAACCTCGAACAGGCCGCCGGCCTGTTCAGCCACGCCGAACCGAAACCCCTGACCGCCATCGACGTGCTGGGTGGCGGCCGCGCCGCGCTGGAAAAAGCCAACACCGAGCTGGGCCTGGCCCTGGCCGAAGACGAGATCGACTACCTGGTCAACGCCTTCGTGGGCCTTTCGCGCAACCCGCATGACATCGAACTGATGATGTTCGCCCAGGCGAACTCCGAGCACTGCCGTCACAAGATCTTCAACGCCAGTTGGGATATTGATGGCGAGAGCCAGGAAAAAAGCCTGTTCGGCATGATCAAGAACACCTACCAGATGCACAGCGAAGGTGTCCTGTCGGCTTATAAGGACAACGCTTCGGTGATCGTTGGCTCCGTGGCCGGTCGTTTCTTCCCGGACCCTGAAACCCGTCAGTACGGCGCGGTGCAGGAACCGGTGCACATCCTGATGAAGGTCGAGACCCACAACCACCCGACCGCGATTGCCCCGTTCCCGGGCGCGTCCACCGGTTCCGGTGGCGAGATCCGTGACGAAGGCGCGACTGGCCGTGGCGCCAAGCCAAAGGCCGGCCTGACCGGTTTCACCGTGTCCAACCTGCAGATCCCGGGCTTCGAACAGCCGTGGGAAGTGCCGTACGGCAAGCCTGAGCGCATCGTGACCGCGCTGGACATCATGATCGAAGGCCCATTGGGCGGCGCCGCGTTCAACAACGAATTCGGGCGTCCGGCCCTGACCGGCTACTTCCGTACCTTCGAACAGTCGATCACCACCCCGCACGGTGACGAAGTTCGCGGCTACCACAAGCCGATCATGCTGGCAGGCGGCATGGGCAACATCCGTGAAGAACACGTCAAGAAAGGCGAGATCGTCGTTGGCTCCAAGCTGATCGTGCTCGGCGGCCCGGCGATGCTGATCGGCCTGGGCGGCGGCGCGGCTTCCTCCATGGCCACCGGCACCAGCTCGGCGGACCTGGACTTCGCTTCGGTTCAGCGCGAAAACCCGGAAATGGAACGTCGCTGCCAGGAAGTCATCGACCGTTGCTGGCAACTGGGTGACAGGAACCCGATCAGCTTCATCCACGACGTGGGTGCGGGCGGTCTGTCCAACGCCTTCCCGGAACTGGTCAACGACGGCGACCGCGGTGGCCGTTTCGAACTGCGCAACATTCCAAACGACGAGCCGGGCATGGCCCCGCACGAAATCTGGTCCAACGAATCCCAGGAACGCTACGTTCTGGCGGTCGGCCCGGCTGACTTCGAGCGTTTCAAAGCGATCTGCGAACGTGAGCGTTGCCCGTTTGCCGTGGTCGGCGAAGCCACTGCCGAGCCGCAGCTTACTGTCACGGACAGCCACTTCGGCAACAGCCCGGTGGACATGCCACTGGAAGTGTTGCTGGGCAAGGCGCCGCGCATGCACCGTTCGGTGGTGCGTGAAGCCGAGCTGGGCGACGATTTCGATCCGTCGACCCTGAACATTGCCGACTGCGTCGAGCGCGTCCTGCATCACCCGGCCGTGGCCAGCAAGAGCTTCCTGATCACCATCGGCGACCGCACCATCACCGGCCTCGTGGCCCGTGACCAGATGGTCGGCCCGTGGCAGGTTCCGGTGGCCGACGTTGCCGTCACCGCCACCAGCTTCGACGTCTACACCGGTGAAGCCATGGCCATGGGCGAGCGGACTCCGCTGGCGCTGCTGGACGCTCCGGCGTCGGGCCGCATGGCCATCGGCGAAACCCTGACCAACATCGCGGCCTCGCGCATCGGCAAGATCTCCGACATCAAGCTGTCGGCGAACTGGATGTCCGCTGCCGGTCACCCGGGCGAAGACGCGCGCCTGTACGACACCGTGAAAGCGGTCGGCATGGAGCTGTGCCCTGAGCTGGGCATCACCATTCCGGTGGGCAAGGACTCGATGTCCATGGCCACGCGCTGGAACGATGAAGGCGTGGACAAGTCCGTCACGTCGCCGATGTCCCTGATCGTGACCGGTTTCGCGCCAGTGACTGACATCCGTCAGACCCTGACCCCGCAACTGCGCATGGACAAGGGCACCACCGACCTGATCCTGATCGACCTGGGCCGCGGCCAGAACCGCATGGGCGCCTCGATCCTCGCGCAGGTCCACGGCAAGCTCGGCAAGCAGGCGCCGGACGTCGACGACGCCGAAGACCTGAAGGCCTTCTTCGCCGTGATCCAGGGCCTCAACGCCGACGGTCACCTGCTGGCTTACCACGACCGCTCCGACGGTGGTCTGCTGACCTCCGTCGTCGAGATGGCGTTCGCCGGTCACTGCGGCCTGAGCCTGAACCTCGACGGTCTGGCAGAAACCTCCGCCGACATCGCCGCCATCCTGTTCAACGAAGAACTGGGTGCCGTGATCCAGGTTCGCCAGGACGCCACCCCGGACATCCTCGCGCAGTTCAGCGCTGCCGGCCTGGGCGATTGCGTGTCGGTGATCGGTCAGCCGATGAACAACGGCGAGATCAGCATCACCTTCAACGGTGACACCGTGTTCGAAGGCCAGCGTCGTCTGCTGCAGCGTCAATGGGCCGAGACCAGCTACCAGATCCAGCGCCTGCGTGACAACGCCGACTGCGCCGAGCAAGAGTTCGACGTGCTGCTGGAAGAAGACAACCCTGGCCTGAGCGTCAAGCTGAGCTACGACATCAACCAGGACATCGCCGCGCCTTACATCAAGAAAGGCATCCGCCCACAGGTTGCCGTGCTGCGTGAGCAGGGCGTCAACGGTCAGGTGGAAATGGCGGCGGCGTTCGACCGCGCCGGTTTCAACGCGATCGACGTGCACATGAGCGACATCCTGGCCGGCCGTGTCGACCTGAACGAGTTCAAGGGCATGGTCGCTTGCGGCGGCTTCTCCTACGGCGACGTATTGGGTGCCGGTGAAGGCTGGGCGAAATCCGCGCTGTTCAACAGCCGTGCCCGCGATGCGTTCCAGGGCTTCTTCGAGCGCAACGACAGCTTCACCCTCGGTGTGTGCAACGGTTGCCAGATGATGTCCAACCTGCACGAGCTGATCCCGGGCAGCGAGTTCTGGCCGCACTTCGTGCGCAACCGTTCCGAACAGTTCGAAGCCCGTGTTGCCATGGTGCAGATCCAGGAGTCGAACTCGATCTTCCTGCAGGGCATGGCCGGTTCGCGCATGCCGATCGCCATCGCCCACGGCGAAGGTCATGCCGAGTTCGCCAGCGAAGAAGCGTTGCTGGAAGCCGATCTGTCCGGTTGCGTGGCGATGCGTTTCGTCGACAACCACGGCAAGGTCACCGAAAGCTACCCGGCCAACCCGAACGGCTCGCCGCGCGGGATCACCGGTTTGACCAGCCGCGACGGCCGCGTGACCATCATGATGCCGCACCCGGAGCGTGTGTTCCGCGCCGTGCAGAACTCGTGGCGCTCGGATGACTGGAACGAAGATGCACCGTTGATGCGCATGTTCCGTAACGCTCGCGTGTGGGTGAACTAAGCGTCGTGTACAAGCTCAGCTTCTTTGTTCCGACCAGTCATGTGGAACAGGTCAAAAGTGCCGTATTCGCTGCCGGTGGCGGACGGATCGGTGCTTACGATCACTGTGCATGGCAAGTGTTGGGTCTGGGCCAGTTTCGTCCACTGGACGGCAGTCAGCCGTTCATTGGCGAGGCAGGGCAGGTCGAACAGGTCGAGGAATGGAAAGTCGAGCTTGTAGTGGCTGATGAGTTGATTCACGCGGTGGTGGCGGCTTTGAAACAGAGCCATCCCTACGAGACACCGGCTTATGAAGTGTGGCGCCTGGAGGATTTCTGATCCCCCACTGCCGAAATGAAAAAACACTGTAGGAGCTGCCGAAGGCTGCGATCTTTTGATTTTGATCTTAAAAACAGAATCAAAAGATCGCAGCCTTCGGCAGCTCCTACAATGTGTACGTCGTCGATCAAACCTTGGCACTGACCTCATTGCGATTGACCAGCGCTTCCAGCGCATCACTCAAACTCGGCGCCTTGTCGCCGATCAACAGGTGCCAGATCCCGCCTTCCAGCTGACTCACTCCCTGGCAACCCAGCGCTTTCAAATCACACTCCGACAACGCCTTGCCATTGGCCAGTTGCAGGCGCAGGCGCGTCATGGCGATGCAGTCGAGTTGCAGCACATTGTCGCCACCCCCCAGCGCATTGAGCCATAGCTGCGCCTCGGGTGTTGCCACGGCGACAGGTGGAGGCGCGTCGATTTCTGCTGCTGGCGACGACACAATGGCACGCCCCAGCGCCGGCATCGCCAGGCGAATTTCGTCGGCAATCGCATCGGCCATCGGCCCGACCACTACCTGCAGACTCCCGCCCTTGCCCGGACGCACCACGGCCATGGCGCCGAGCGCCTTCAGATCGGCATCCGAGGCCTTGTTGCGATCCACCATGTCCAGGCGCAACCGCGTGGTGCAGGCGCCGACGGTGATCAGGTTCTCCGCGCCGCCCAAGGCCTTGATGTAAGCCCCGGCGCGCTCATTGTCGGCCACCGCTGCCTGCGGGGCGGCAGCGCTGGTTTCGCGTCCCGGTGTCTTCAGGTCGAAACGACGGATGCAGTAATCGAACACCACGTAATAGATCACGGCATACGCCAGGCCCACCGGGAACACCAGCCAGCCGTTGGTGGACTTGCCCCAGCCCAGCACCATGTCGATGAAGCCACCGGAGAACGTGAAGCCCAGGTGAATATTCAGCGCATTGGTGATGGCCATCGACAGGCCGGTCAGCAGCGCATGCAGCAGAAACAGCAGCGGCGCGAGGAACATGAAGGCGAATTCGATCGGCTCGGTCACGCCGGTCAGGAACGCGGTCAGGGCCATCGACAGGAAAATCCCGCCCATCACCTTGCGCCGTTCCGGCAGGGCGTTGCGGTACATCGCCAGGCACGCGGCGGGCAGGCCGAAGATCATCATCGGGAACATACCGGTCATGAACTGGCCGCCTTTCGGGTCGCCGGCGAAGTAGCGCGACAGGTCGCCGGTGACCAGCGCACCGGTGGTGGGGTCAGTGAAGTTGCCGAACACGAACCACGCCATGTTGTTGAGGATATGGTGCAGGCCAGTGACGATCAGCAGGCGGTTGAACACGCCGAAGACGAACGCACCAAGGCTGCCGCTCTCCATCATCAGTGTGCCGAAGCTGTTGATGCCGTGCTGGATCGGCGGCCAGATATAGCCGAACACCACGCCCAGGCCCACGGCGGCGAACCCGGTGACAATCGGCACGAACCGTCGCCCACCGAAGAACGCCAGGTATTCCGGCAGCTTGATGTCCTTGAAGCGGTTGTACAGCGCGCCGGCCATCAGGCCGCTGACGATCCCGGCGAGCATGCCCATGTTGATGCTCGGGTCGAGCACCTTGAGGGTGGCGATCATCACCAGGTAGCCGATCACCCCGGCAAGCCCCGCCGTACCGTTGTTGTCCTTGGCGAAACCGACCGCGATGCCGATGGCGAAGATCATCGCCAGGTTGGCAAAGATCACTTGGCCGGCGTCGTGGATGATCGCGATGTTCAGCAGGTCGGTATCGCCCAGGCGCAGCAGCAGGCCGGCAATCGGCAGGATCGCGATCGGCAGCATCAGTGCGCGGCCGAGGCGTTGCAGGCCTTCAATGAAAAGTTGGTACATGGCGGATCTCCCTGGATTTTGTTCTTCTTTTGTAAAGAGCTCAGCTCAGAGGCCAATGCTGGTGGCAGGCATGACGCACGGCGCTGGCGCTGCTCAGCTTGAGCAGGCCCTGGCTGATACGCCGGCATTCGCTGGCGTCGAGATGACGCACGCGGTCCTTGATTTCACCGATCTGTACCGGGCTCACCGACAGCTCGCTGACCCCCAGGCCGATCAACACCGGCGTGGCCAGCGGATCGGACGCCAGTGCACCGCACACACCGACCCAACGCTTGTGCTGTGCCGCACCGGCGCAGGTCTGGGCGATCAACCGCAGCAGGGCCGGGTGCAACGCATCGACGCGCGCGGCAAGGCCGGCATGATCGCGGTCCATGGCCAGGGTGTATTGCGACAGGTCATTGGTGCCGATGGACAGGAAGTCCGCGTGCTCCGCCAGTTGCTCGGCCAGCAACGCGGCGGCCGGCACTTCAATCATCACCCCCAGCTCCGGGCGCTGCGCCAGACCCAGTTCGGTGCACAAGGCGTCGAGGCGTTGGCGGATGTGCAGCAGTTCATCGACCTCAGTGATCATCGGCAGCAGGATCCGGCAGCGTGACAATGGGCTCAGGTGCAGCAGCGCGCGCAGTTGCTGGTCGAGCAGTTCCGGGCGGACCTGGGCCAGGCGAATGCCGCGCAGGCCGAGCACCGGGTTGGCCTCGGCGGGCAGTGGCAGGTAGTCGAGTTGCTTGTCGCCACCGACGTCGATGGTGCGGATGATCACCGACTTGTCGCCCATGGCATCGAGCACGGCCTGATAGGCCTGATGTTGTTCCTGTTCGTCCGGGGCGGTGAGGCGGTCGACGAAGAGAAACTCGGTGCGCAGCAAGCCGACGCCGTCGGCGCCATTGGCCAATGCGTCTGCCGCTTCCGTGCTGGACGCCACGTTGGCGGCGACTTCGATGTGCAGGCCATCGGTGGTCAGCGCCGGTGTGTGCGCCTGGGCCTGTTGTTCGGCCCGGCGTTGTCGCTGTTGCAGTTGCAGCTGGCGCACGTCGGCCAGGCGCTGAGTGCCGGGTGCCAGTTCGAGGCGGCCGCCGTCGGCGTCCAGCACCACCGGTTGCCCCTGTTGCTGATCCAGCAGCGTCGAGCCCAGTGCGACCATGCACGGCAGGCCTTTGCCCCGGGCCAGAATCGCCACGTGGGAGGTCGCACCGCCCTCGGCCATGCACAGCCCGGCGACGCCTTGCTGGCTCAGTTGCAGCAGATCGGAGGGGGTCAGTTCATGGGCCGCGACGATGGCGCCGGCCGGCACGTCGTAATGCCAGGTATCGCCGAGCAATACGCGCAGCACCCGTTGCTTGAGATCGCGCAGGTCGTTGGCGCGTTCGGCGAGCAATGTGCTGCCGGTTTGCTGGAGCACTTCGCATTGCGCGTCGATGGCCTGGCTCCAGGCGTGGGTCGCGGCTGTGCCCTGGTCGACGGATTGGCTGGCAGCGTCCAGCAAGGCCGGGTCTTCGAGCAGCGCCAGGTGTGCGGCGAAAATGGCCTCTTCAGCGCTGTCCTTGTGTTTTTTTGCCAGGGCCAGGGTGTGGTCGATTTCGCTGCGCACCTGGCCCAGTGCCGCGTCCAGAACCTGGCGTTGCTGTTGCGGATCATGATCGCCGGCATCCACTGGCAGGCTGATCGCATTCAGGCGAATCAGCGGCCCGCCGACCAGGCCGGGCGCCGCACAGACGCCGTGCAACACACCGGCTTCGGCGGGGCGATTGCGTTGGGCGATTGTTGGTGGCGCGGCGGCGTGACTGTCTTCAGCCAGGGCTGTGGATAACGCGGTGAGCAAGGCTTGCAGCGCGGCTTCGGCATCCGGGCCCTGGCAACTGACCTGGACTTCTGCCTGCTCGCCGATGGCCAGCCCCATCAGGCCGATCAAGCTGTCGCAGGTGGCCGACTTGCCGGCGAAGTGCAGCTGCGATTTGCTTTTGAAACCTTGCGCGGTCTGGCGGATCAACGCCGCCGGCCGCGCGTGCAGGCCGCCACGGTGAGCAATGCGCACGTGACCGACAATCTCGGCGCCGGCAAACTCGACATCGACCTCTGCGGTCGATGTCTGTCGACGAATGATGTGCAGCAGCGGCTCACCGACTTTCACCGATTTGAGGGTGATGGGCCGCGCCTGAAAGTCCTGGCTGTTGGTGAGGATCAGCAGGCTGACCAGGCTTTTGCATTGTTGCGCGACCTTGTCCAGGTCGTAGCGCAGCAGGGGTTGGCCATTGGCGACGCGCGCGCCTTCCTTGACCAGCATCGAGAAACCCTGGCCCTGCAGCTCGACCGTGTCGAGGCCCAGGTGCAGGAGCAATTCCGCGCCGTTGTCGGCACGCAAGGTCAGCGCGTGACCGGTGCGCGCGACATGCACCACCACACCCGCGCAGGGGGCGTGGAGCGTGTCGTTGAGCGGATCGATGGCGATGCCGTCGCCCATGGCGCCGCTGGCAAACACCGGGTCCGGGACTTTGGCGAGTGTAAGCACCGGGCCGCTGAGCGGGGCGCTTAAAGTCAGCTCTTTATTGTTGTTATGCATGGCTCGGTCTCATCAAATAAAGGTTCGCTTGGCACGCTTGTGTAGGAGCTGCCGCAGGCTGCGATCTGTTGATCTTCAAAATCAAAAGATCGCAGCCTGCGGCAGCTCCTACACACGGGACACCGGTCATCAGTGGGTGCGGGTGACTTTGCTCAAGTGCCGCGGCTGGTCCGGGTCCATGCCGCGGGCCACGGCCAGGCCGGCGGCCATCACGTAGAAACTCTGGATCGCCAGGATCGGGTCGAGGGCCGGGTGTTCGGCGCGGGTCAGGGTCAGGTCGCGCTCGAGCACGTCATCCGGTGCGGCCAGCAGGACACGGGCGCCGCGCTGGCGCATGTCGGCGGCCAGGCTCAGCAGACCGGCCTGTTCGGCGCCCCGTGGGGCAAACACCAGCAGCGGGTAGTTGTCGCCGATCAGGGCCATCGGGCCGTGACGGACTTCGGCGCTGCTGAAGGCTTCGGCCTGGATCGCCGAGGTCTCTTTGAATTTGAGCGCCGCTTCCTGGGCGATGGCGAAACCGGCGCCACGGCCGATCACCATCAGCCGCTGGCAATCGCGCAAGACCTCGATGGCCGGGCTCCAGTCCTGCTGCGCGGCGTTGCGCAGGCCGTCGGGCAAGGCCAAGCCGGCCTCGAGCAGTTCGGCGTCGTCCTTCCAGTGCCCGATCAACCGCGCGCTGGCGCTCAGGGTGGCGATGAAACTCTTGGTCGCGGCGACGCTGCTTTCAGTGCCGGCACACAGCGGCAGGCTGAACTCACAGGCGGCTTCCAGCGGCGAGTCCTCGGCATTGACCAGCGAAATGCTCAAGGCGCCGCGCTTGCGCAACAGGCGCAGGCTGTTGACCAGGTCCGGGCTTTGCCCCGATTGCGAGAAGGCGAATGCCACCTGGCCGCTGACCTTCAGCGGCGCCTGCTGCATGGTCACCACCGACATCGGCAACGATGCCACCGGGATGCCCAGCAGCTGCATGGTCAGATAGGCGAAGTAACTGGCGGCGTGGTCGGAGCTGCCGCGCGCCACGGTCATGGCCACTTGCGGGGGCTGACGACGCAGGCGTCCGGCGATCTCGATCATCTGCGGGTCGAGTTGCTGCAGTTGGGTTTGCACGGCCTCGAACGAGGATAGCGCCTCTTCAAGCATTTTTGAAGTCAATGTCTTCTCCTTCGACCATGACGGCGGTCAGTTTCAGTGAGCGATCCAGCCGCACGCAGTCGGCCCAGGCCCCCGGTTGCAGGCGCCCGCGTTCGGTGAGGCCGAGGTAGTCGGCGGGGAATTGCGACAGGCGCTGCGAGGCTTCGGCGATGGGCAGGCCGATTTTCACCAGGTTGCGCAACGCCTGATCCATGGTCAGGGTGCTGCCGGCCAGGGTGCCGTCGGGCAGGCGCACGCCGCCCAGGCACTTGGTCACGGTGTGGCTGCCGAGTTTGTACTCGCCGTCGGGCATGCCGGCGGCGGCGGTCGAGTCGGTGACGCAGTACAGGCACGGGATCGAGCGCAGGGCGACGCGGATGGCGCCGGGGTGCACGTGCAGCAAGTCCGGGATCAGTTCGGCGTATTTGGCGTGGGCCAGTGCCGCGCCGACGATCCCCGGCTCGCGGTGATGCAGCGGACTCATGGCGTTGTAGAGGTGGGTGAAGCTGCTGGCGCCGGCCTCCAGCGCCGCGACGCCTTCCTCGTAACTGCCCAGGGTGTGGCCGATCTGCATGCGGATGCCGCGGCGGCTGAGGTCGCGGATCAAGGCATCGTGACCGGCTATTTCCGGGGCAATGGTGATCACCCGGATCGGCGCCAGTGCCAGGTACGCTTCGACCTCGGCCATCAACGCGGTGTGGGCGAAGTTGGGTTGCGCGCCGAGCTTGCCGGGGTTGATGTAGGGGCCTTCGAGGTGCACGCCGAGCACCCGGGCGCAGCCTTGTGGTCGCTGCTCACAGAATTCGCCGACGGCTTTGAGTACGCTGGTGATCTCGTCGCTCGGCGCCGTCATGGTGGTGGCCAGCAGCGAGGTGGTGCCGAAGCGCACGTGGGTGCGGGTGATGGTTTCGAAGGCGGGCGTGCCTTCCATGATGTCTTTGCCGCCACCGCCGTGAACGTGCAGGTCGATGAAACCCGGCAGCAGATAAGGCAGGTCGTTGTCCGCCGGATCGCAAGGGACGCCTTCGATGGACACGACCTTGCCGTGGGCGTGGACCAGTCGGCCGCGAACCCAGCCGCGGGCGGTGAGGATGTTGTCTTCGGACATGTCGGGATCTCGGTTTTTAGCGACCGGCTGTTTTGTCAGCGACGCAGTTCGGCCACAAAGTCGTAGTAGTCGTTGCGGCAATAGGTGTCGGTGACTTCGATGGGTGTGTTGTCTTCCAGGTAGCCGACCCGGGTCATCAGCAGCATGGCGGTGCCGGGGGCGATGCCGACCAGCGCGGCGAACTCTTCCGAGGCGTTGATCGCCTGGATATGCTGCAAGGCGCGCACCACCGGCTTGCCGATGCCGTCGAGAAATTCGTAGAGGGAATCACCCACTGATTGCGGCTTGGGAATGATCGAGGCGGGCAGAGTGCTCATCTCGATGGCCATCACGGTGTCGTCGGCCTTGCGCAGGCGTTTGAGCCGCGCGACCTTGTCGTTGGGCGACAGGCCGAGGCGGATCAGCTCTTCGTGGGTCGGCAGGGTGATTTCCCGCTCCAGCCATTGCGAACCGGGCACGAAACCCTTGAGGCGGAGCATTTCACTGAAACCGGACAGTCGCGATAGCGGTTGTTCGAGGCGCGGCGTGATGAAGGTGCCGGAGCCCTGGTTACGGCGGATCAGGCCCTGTTCGAACAACACTTCCAGCGCCTTGCGGGCGGTGACGCGGGAGATACCCAGGGTCTCGCTCAGATGGCGTTCCGACGGCATGGCCTGTTCGGCTTTCCACTGGCCGGCATGGATCGCCGCTTCCAGATTGCGTGCCAGTTGCAGGTACAACGGCGTGGGTTGAGTGTCGTCGGGGCGCAGGGCCTGTAGGTCGTTCATGTAGGCATTGTCCGATGCGGATATAGGATTGTTGTCGCCCGGTTGTGAGGCGAAACTAATACCACTTGCATACCATGTCAACGCGGGTGTTTTACAAGAATTGGCTGATTGTGGCCGGGTGGAGGTGGGGTGGTTTGAAGTGGTATTAGCGGTGGGCTTTAAAACGACAAAGATCGCAGCCTGCGGCAGCTCCTACAGGTGGGATTGGTATCAACCCTGTAGGAGCTGCCGCAGGCTGCGATCTTTTGATTTTATTTTTTGATGCCGACCAATGGTCGAGGGAATTACGGACGAATCTCGATCATCGTGCCGTCCGGCACCAGGTTCCAGACTTCACGCATGTCCATGTTGCGCATGGCGATGCAGCCGTCGGTCCAGTCCAGGGTGTGGAACAGGTCTTCCGGGGTGTCCTCGGTGTCCGGGGTGCCGTGGATCATGATCATGCCGCCGGGCTCGACGCCTTCACGGCGGGCGCGGGCCGAGTCGCTGATGTTCGGGTAGGAAATGTGCATCGCCAGGTTGAATTTATCACTGACCTTGCGCCAGTCGACCCAGTAGAGGCCTTCCGGGGTGCGCTTGTCGCCTTCCATCAGTTTCGGCCCCTTGGGACGCTTGCCCAGGGAAATGCGATAGGTCTTGAGCGGCTTGCCGTCATTGATCAATTGCAATTGATGGGACGACTTGAGAACCAGGATTTTCTCGATGACCTTGCCGTCCAGGGGTTCCAGGGCAGAAGCCTGGGACACCGCGACGAAAGACAAACAGAACAGGGCAAGCAACCAGCGCATTGAAACGATTCCCCAGGAGGTGTCGCGACTATTCATTTATAGATGTTTTATGTAGGAGCTGCCGAAGGCTCAAGCCGCGTTCGGACGATTCTTCAGCCGCTACCAATGATACCAATATGGCATCAGATAATGGCAGGCTGGGCAAGCGGCGGAATCGATTCAGACCGTACGGGATAGATCTCGGTCCGCCGGTCAGCGAAGAAGCATTCTAAGGTACGGCCCACCGTGCGGAAAGCCAGCTCATCCCAAGGAATGTCCGCTTCGTCGAATAGTTGCACTTCCAGGCTCTCGGGGCCGGCAGAAAAATCCAGATCGGCCAGCTCGGCACGGAAGAACACATGCACCTGGCTGATGTGCGGCACATCGATCAGGGTATAGATGCTCAGGTTGCGCACCCGGGCGCAGGCTTCCTCGGCGGTTTCGCGAATGGCGGCCTGTTCGATGGTCTCGCCGTTCTCCATGAAACCGGCGGGCAGGGTCCAGTAGCCCCGGCGCGGCTCGATGGCCCGCCGGCACAGCAACACCTTGCTGCCCCAGGTCGCCACGCAGCCGGCGACGATATTGGGGTTCTGGTAGTGGATGGCCTGACAGCTGTCGCAGACAAAACGCAGGCGTGAATCGCCCTCGGGAATGCGCTGGGTCACCGGGTTACCGCACTGGCTGCAAAATTTCATGCTGGGGTTCCTGAATGCTGCGCCTATCTTGGCGTGCGGCGGTGCCGGTCGGCAAGTTGTCGTTTCGCGACATGGGGCGGTTGCGGGGGTTGGGCGACCGCAGCGATTGGTGCATGATGCCGGGTAAGGCACAAATCGAGAACACTCATGCTGGACGAGCTACTGCATCGGGTTAGTCACCACACTCCACGCACGCTGGAGACCGATCGTCGTTTTCCCGAGGCCGCAGTGCTGGTGCCCATCACCCGCAGTGACGAGCCCGAGCTGGTGTTGACCCTGCGTGCCAGTGGCCTGTCGACCCATGGCGGCGAAGTCGCCTTCCCCGGCGGTCGCCGCGACCCCGAAGACCCCGACCTGATGTTCACCGCCCTGCGTGAAGCCGAGGAAGAGATCGGCCTGCCGCCGGGGTTGGTCGAGGTGATCGGCCCGCTCAGCCCGCTGATCAGCCTGCATGGCATCATGGTCACGCCCTATGTTGGGGTGATCCCGGATTTTGTCGAATACCGGGCCAACGATGCCGAGATCGCCGCGGTATTCAGCGTGCCCCTGGAGTTCTTCCGCAAAGACCCCCGCGAACATACCCATCGCATCGACTATCAGGGCCGCAGCTGGTACGTGCCGAGCTATCGTTTTGGCGAATACAAGATCTGGGGGCTGACGGCGATCATGATCGTCGAGTTGATCAACCTGCTGTATGACGCCAAAATCAGCCTGCACCAACCTCCCAAAAGCTTTATCAATATCTGAAGCCATCGTTCGAATGGCACAGCCCGAGCCCTGAGGAATACAACAATGAAATACCGCCTGGGCGACGCCCGTGTCGAAACCCATCCACAGAGCTGGGTCGCCCCCAATGCCGTGCTGGTGGGCAAGGTCAAGCTGGAGGAGGGCGCCAACGTCTGGTTCAACGCCGTGCTGCGCGGCGACAACGAGTTGATCCTGATCGGCAAGAACAGCAACGTCCAGGACGGTACCGTGATGCACACCGACATGGGCTATCCGCTGACCATCGGCACCGGCGTGACCATCGGCCACAACGCCATGCTTCACGGCTGCACCGTCGGCGACAACAGCCTGATCGGCATCAACGCGGTGATTCTCAATGGCGCGAAGATCGGCAGGAACTGCATCATCGGCGCCAATTCGCTGATCGGCGAAGGCAAGGAGATTCCGGACGGGTCGCTGGTCATGGGGTCGCCCGGCAAAGTGGTGCGCGAATTGACCGAACCGCAAATCAGGATGCTGGAAGCCAGCGCTGCCCACTATGTGCACAACTCGCAGCGTTATGCCCGCGATCTGGTCGAGCAGGAAGAATGAGCACGCCAGAACGCCCGGTGGCATCGCCCTGCGTGAGCATTTGTGCGCTGGATGACGATGATATCTGCACCGGTTGCCAGCGTACGGTTGAGGAAATTACCCGCTGGAGCCGCATGACCAACGACGAACGGCGCAAGGTGCTGGGGTTGTGTCATGAGCGGGCCAAGGCCAGTGGGCTGGTGTGGATGATCGGCAAGACACCTGGTCGATAATTGAAGATCAAGAGATCGCAGCCTTCGGCAGCTCCTACAGGGGATCGCATTCCATGTAGGAGCTGCCGCAGGCTGCGATCTTTTGATTTTGCGTTGGGCTGAAGTACCCTGCACACCAAATTACAGGTACTCCCATGCTCTTCCTGATCACCTACATCAGTAGCGTCGTGCTGATCAACTTCGCCTTCTCCACCGCCCCCCATCTGGACATCATCTGGTCGGCCTGGGGCGGGCTGGTGTTTATTTTGCGCGACATGGTGCAAACCCGTTTCGGGCATGGCGCCCTCGTGGCCATGCTGGTGGCGCTGGTGTTGTCCTACGCTACCTCCGATCCGTCCATCGCCCTGGCCAGCGCCACGGCGTTCGCGGTTTCCGAGTGCATCGACTGGCTGGTGTTCAGCATCACCAAGCGCCCGCTGCATGATCGCCTGTGGATAAGTTCGGCCCTGAGCATTCCCCTCGACACCTTTATCTTTTTCGGCATGATCGACGCCCTGACGCCGGGGGTGATCCTCACCGCACTGGGGTCGAAATTCGCCGGGGTCACCGTCGTGTGGCTGATCATGGCCTGGCGCCTGCGCAAACAGGCTGTCGTCAGCTGAAGTTCATGTAAAATGCCGCGCTTTCTCCCCATGGGAAGCGTGCTTCCCTCGATGATCCGCTTCTTGAGGACCTTCAGATGACCCGTATCGGAACCCCATTGTCGCCCACCGCGACCCGCGTATTGATGTGTGGCTGTGGCGAGTTGGGCAAGGAAGTGGTGATCGAGCTGCAACGCCTGGGCGTTGAAGTGATTGCCGTGGATCGCTACGCCAACGCGCCGGCCATGCAGGTGGCGCACCGCAGCCACGTGATCAACATGCTCGATGGCGCTGCCCTGCGTGCCGTGATCGAGGCCGAGAAGCCGCATTTCATCGTTCCGGAAATCGAAGCCATCGCCACCGCGACCCTGGTGGAGCTGGAGGCCGAAGGTTTCACCGTGATCCCGACCGCCCGCGCCGCGCAACTGACCATGAACCGCGAAGGCATCCGTCGCCTGGCCGCTGAAGAGCTGGACCTGCCGACCTCGCCGTACCACTTCGCCGACACCTTCGAGGACTACAGCAAAGCCGTCGAAGACCTCGGTTTCCCGTGCGTGGTCAAGCCGGTCATGAGTTCCTCGGGCAAGGGCCAGAGCCTGCTGCGCAGCGTCGATGACGTGCAGAAAGCCTGGGACTACGCCCAGGAAGGTGGCCGTGCCGGTAAAGGTCGGGTGATCATCGAAGGCTTCATCGATTTCGACTACGAAATCACCCTGCTGACCGTGCGTCACGTCGGCGGCACTACGTTCTGCGCGCCGGTCGGTCACCGTCAGGAGAAGGGCGATTACCAGGAATCCTGGCAGCCGCAGGCCATGAGCCCGATTGCCCTGGCTGAATCCGAACGTGTTGCCAAAGCCGTGACCGAAGCCCTGGGTGGCCGTGGTCTGTTCGGCGTCGAATTGTTCATCAAGGGTGATCAGGTGTGGTTCAGCGAAGTCTCGCCGCGCCCGCACGACACCGGCTTGGTCACGCTGATTTCTCAGGACCTGTCGCAGTTCGCCCTGCATGCACGGGCCATTCTCGGCCTGCCGATCCCGTTGATCCGTCAGTTCGGGCCATCGGCTTCGGCGGTGATTCTGGTGGAAGGGCAGTCGACCCAGACCGCATTCGCCAACCTCGGTGCCGCCTTGAGCGAGCCGGATACCGCGCTGCGCTTGTTCGGCAAGCCTGAAGTCAACGGCCAGCGCCGCATGGGCGTGGCCCTGGCGCGCGACGAGTCGATCGAAGCCGCCCGCGCCAAGGCGACCCGTGCTTCGCAAGCGGTTGTGGTAGAGCTGTAAAACCCGAAACTCTGTGGGAGCGGGCTTGCTCGCGAAGAGGGAGTGTCAGTGAACATCAATGTGTCTGACACACCGCTTTCGCGAGCAAGCCCGCTCCCACAGGTTCGGTGTTCAGTCTCTATAATTTGTGGATGCCCAAGACCCTTCATCAATGCTCCAGGCCTGTATCCATGAATTCCCAAAGCATCATCGTCCCGAAAATCTCCACTCTGCCGGTGCACGAGCCCCGGGCCCGGGCCGTTGTGCGCTGGCTGGTGCGCAAGAACATCATCCAGGAAGAGCTGACCACCTGTGGCCGCACCGGCAATCGCATGGCCCATGCCATCGCCGACGGCGCCCGCGCAGTGGTCCTGCACCCCGAAGCCTTGCCGTTCGGCGAGCCGGTCAATGGTCTGGAGATCATTACCAAACGCTGCATCTATACGCCGGCCAAGGGTTTCCTTGAAGAAGCAGGCTGCGCCGAGTGTCGCAAGGAAGTCGGTGAAGCGCTGTTCGAAAGCCTGGAAGACTGGATGCCGGGGCGCACCGATAACTTCACCTGCCCGGAATGCGGGCATGAAGACGACATCAACGGCTTTCTGTTCCTACAGGAGTGCGGCTTCTCCAACCTCGGATTCATCTTCAACAACTGGGCCGAAGCCGGGTTCAAGCAAAGCTTTCTCGACGAATTCGCCGATTGGCTCGATCAGCCGGTGAGCTGGGTCAAAGTCGAACTCTGACTGTAGGAGCTGCCGAAGGCTGCGATCTTTTGATCTTGTTTCTGAAAATCAAAGTCAAAAGATCGCAGCCTTCGGCAGCTCCTACAGGAACGTGGTGAATCCCTTGGATTCGGGCATTAATTCCCGTATGTCAGTAATGCCAATAATAGTCAGAGTTTTACATTGAACCCGAGGGGGTGTCTGACTATAATGGCGCGCTTCCATTTTCCCGCTCGGGAGCCCCCGCGATGCTGCGTATCAGCCAAGAAGCTCTGACATTCGACGACATTCTCCTAGTGCCCGGTTATTCCGAGGTGCTTCCTAACGAAGTCAGTCTCAAGACCCGCCTTACCCGTGGCATCGAGCTGAATATTCCACTGGTCTCCGCCGCCATGGACACCGTCACTGAAGCCCGTCTGGCAATTGCCATGGCTCAGGAAGGTGGTATCGGCATCATCCACAAGAACATGACCATCGAGCAGCAAGCTGCCGAAGTCCGCAAGGTCAAGAAGTTCGAAGCCGGCGTCGTAAAAGACCCGATCACCATCGAGGCTGATGCCACGGTGCGCGACCTGTTCGAACTGACCCGCCTGCACAACATCTCCGGCGTTCCGGTACTGCACAATGGCGACCTGGTCGGCATTGTCACCTCCCGTGACGTGCGTTTCGAGAACCGTCTGGAAGCCACTGTCCGTGAAGTGATGACGCCTAAAGAGCGTCTGGTCACGGTCAAGGAAGGCGCCGACAAGAACGATGTGCGTGAGCTGCTGCACAAGCACCGCATCGAGCGCGTGCTGATCGTCGACGACAAGTTCGCCCTCAAGGGCATGATGACCGTCAACGACATCGAAAAAGCCAAGGCTTACCCGCTGGCCAGCAAGGACGATCAAGGTCGTCTGCGCGTGGGTGCTGCCGTCGGTACCGGTAAAGACACCGGTGACCGCGTCGCTGCCCTGGTCAACGCCGGCGTTGACGTGGTGGTGGTCGACACCGCTCACGGTCACTCCAAGGGCGTGATCGATCGCGTTCGCTGGGTCAAGCAGAACTTCCCTGAAGTGCAGGTCATCGGCGGCAACATCGCCACCGGCGCTGCCGCCAAGGCCCTGGCCGAAGCCGGCGCTGACGCGGTCAAGGTCGGTATCGGCCCTGGCTCGATCTGCACCACCCGTATCGTCGCCGGTGTCGGCGTACCGCAAATCAGTGCCATCGCCAACGTCGCCGCTGCCCTCGAAGGCACTGGCGTACCGTTGA
This sequence comes from Pseudomonas sp. Pseusp49, assembly GCF_059491875.1. Classification (NCBI taxonomy): domain Bacteria; kingdom Pseudomonadati; phylum Pseudomonadota; class Gammaproteobacteria; order Pseudomonadales; family Pseudomonadaceae; genus Pseudomonas; species Pseudomonas sp. Pseusp49. Next base: position 1,066,384 of record NZ_CP168514.1, read on the forward strand.
TCGCCGACGGCGGTATCCGTTTCTCCGGTGACCTGTCCAAGGCCATCGTAGCCGGTGCTTCCTGCGTGATGATGGGCTCGATGTTCGCCGGTACCGAAGAAGCGCCGGGCGAGATCGAACTGTTCCAGGGCCGTTCGTACAAGGCTTATCGCGGCATGGGTTCGCTGGGCGCCATGTCCCAGGCCCAGGGTTCCTCCGATCGTTACTTCCAGGACTCCTCGGCAGGCGCCGAGAAGCTGGTTCCGGAAGGAATCGAAGGGCGTGTTCCGTACAAGGGCACCCTGAGCGCGATCATCCACCAGTTGATGGGCGGCCTGCGCTCCTCGATGGGCTACACCGGTAGCGCCAACATCGAAGAGATGCGCACCAAGCCCGAGTTCGTGCGGATCACCGGCGCCGGCATGGCCGAGTCCCACGTTCACGACGTGCAGATCACCAAGGAAGCGCCGAACTATCGGGTCGGCTGACGCCGACAGCTATAAGCCACAAGTTACAAGCTGCAAGCGGTGCTGTGATAGTGCAGTGCCGCGCGGTTTCCGATTACTTGCAGCTTGCAGCTTGAAGCTTGCAACTGCTTTTAAGAGTTTCCCCCATGGCCCTCGACATTCACGCTCACCGCATCCTGATCCTCGACTTCGGTTCCCAGTACACCCAGCTGATCGCCCGCCGCGTGCGTGAAATCGGCGTGTATTGCGAACTGCACCCGTTCGACATGGACGAAGATGCGATCCGCGAATTCGCTCCTAAAGGCGTCATCCTCGCCGGTGGCCCGGAGTCGGTTCACGAAGCCAACAGCCCTCGCTGCCCGCAAGCCGTTTTCGACCTGGGCGTCCCCGTCTTCGGTATCTGCTACGGCATGCAGACCATGGCCGAGCAACTGGGCGGCAAGGTTGAAGGTTCCGAGCTGCGTGAGTTCGGTTACGCCCGCGTGGACGTGGTCGGCAAGAGCCGTCTGCTCGACGGCATCGAAGACCACATCGACGCCGACGGCCTGTTCGGCCTCGACGTATGGATGAGCCACGGTGACAAGGTCACCCGGATGCCGGAAGACTTCCACATCCTGGCCAGCACCCCGAGCTGCCCGATCGCCGGCATGTTCAGCGACGAGCGTCGTTACTACGGCGTGCAGTTCCACCCGGAAGTGACCCACACCAAGCAGGGCGGTCGCATCCTGTCGCGCTTCATCCTCGACATCTGCGAGTGCGAAGCGCTGTGGACCCCGTCTAAGATCGCTGAAGACGCCATCGCCCAGGTTCGCGCTCAGGTCGGCACCGACAACGTCCTGCTGGGTCTGTCCGGCGGTGTCGACTCGTCCGTGGTTGCCGCACTGCTGCACAAGGCCATCGGCGATCAGCTGACCTGCGTGTTCGTCGACAACGGCCTGCTGCGCCTGCACGAAGGCGAGCAAGTGATGGCCATGTTCGCCGAGAACATGGGCGTCAAGGTGATCCGCGCCAACGCTGAAGACCAGTTCCTCAACAACCTGGCCGGCGAAGCCGACCCGGAGAAGAAGCGCAAGATCATCGGCCGCACCTTCATCGACGTGTTCGATGCCGAATCCTGCAAGCTGGACAACATCAAGTACCTGGCCCAGGGCACCATCTACCCGGACGTGATCGAGTCGGCTGGCGCGAAAAGCGGCAAGGCCCACGTGATCAAGTCGCACCACAACGTGGGCGGCCTGCCGGAAGAGATGAACCTGAAACTGGTCGAGCCACTGCGCGAACTGTTCAAGGACGAAGTCCGTCGTCTGGGCCTCGAGCTGGGTCTGCCGTACGACATGGTCTACCGTCACCCGTTCCCGGGCCCGGGCCTGGGCGTGCGCATCCTCGGTGAAGTGAAGAAGGAATACGCCGACCTGCTGCGTCGTGCCGACCACATTTTCATCGAAGAACTGCGCAAGGCCGACTGGTACCACAAGGTCAGCCAGGCCTTCGTGGTGTTCCAGCCGGTGAAATCGGTTGGCGTGGTCGGCGATGGCCGTCGTTACGCCTGGGTCGTGGCCCTGCGTGCCGTGGAAACCATCGACTTCATGACCGCGCGTTGGGCTCACCTGCCTTACGAACTGCTGGAAACCGTATCCGGCCGCATCATCAATGAAATCGAAGGCATCTCCCGCGTCACCTACGACGTGTCGAGCAAGCCGCCGGCGACCATTGAGTGGGAATGATCCCGCGCCAGCCTTGATGTGCTGAAGGCTGGAACACAAAAACCGTGTGAAATCCGATTTCACACGGTTTTTTTGTGCGCCGGTTACAGCGGTTTCGACCAGCCGGCCAGTGTCATGCCCATTTGATCCAGCCCATTCAATAGCGCTTTCATGCTGCCAAAGCGTTTGCCATTGATCGAAGGCCATTCGGGGCGTTCGATGTAGAAGCGGCCGTTATCGTTCTCGATGAGCGTACGCACGACTGCATTGCTGCGGCTGCGGTGCACCAGGAAGGTCATGCGCGGTTGCAGTTTCAAGGTGTACATCCCGCGGTGGGGCAAGGCCGCTTCGATTTCCGACTGGGTCTGCGCTGTCCATGGCGTTGCCATTCGCAGGAGCAAATCACCTTTGACCAAGGCGCTGCGATCGAACGCGGTTCCGCCCAGCGGCAGGATCCTTCCCGGGTCGGCCTCGATGCCCACCGGGGCGCCTTCGGCGACATCTTCAACGCGTATGCCGATGGCTTCTTCCAGTTCGCTGACACCCGCCACGCCTTCGAAGGTGTTGGAGTGGGAGTTGCCCATCAGCGCCACCCATTTGTGTGCGCCACGCAGGGCCTGGTCGCTGCGAATGATCGAGCGAGCGAAGTAGTTCATCATTTTCTGTCGCGCCGTGGGCTCAACCGCAGGCTCCAGCGATCCGACCTTCTCCATGCCGTTGAGCCGGTAGCTCGCCATGCAATCGATGGCCTGCACACGAATCTTGAAACGACGGGCCTGTTTGACCAGTTGCAGAAACGTGTCGCGCCCTAGCGGATCGGTCATGTTGCCGACATCGAGTGCGTTGAGGTAGCTCTCCAGGTCTTTCGCCATCGTCCCTGTTTCGAAATACGTATCCAGCGCCGCTTGATGGAAGTCGGTCAGCAGATGTTCCATGTACAGGGTCTTCACGTTCTTGTTGGCCAGCAGCTCCATGTTCTCGATCAGCCACTGCTTGCTGGCGATGGAGCTATGGCTTTCGCCGATCACCAGGCCTCGGGCATGTTCGAGGCTTTTCGCGATGATGTCTTTGGCACTGGCCTCGGGAGCAAGCGCCGGGATCGGCGGACGTGCGGGAAGTTGTAGCTCGGCGTAAAAGCGCACGGCATCGCGATGCAGGCGTTTTCTGATCGCCTTGAAATCGCGGTAGGGATCGTGCTCGTTGAGGCTGTCGTAGAAGTCGCGCAACGACTCGTCGTCCTGGCCGTTCGCGCCACCTTTCAGTTCGGCCTTCAACTGCTCGGGCATGTCGTACTCCGAGGCGGGCAAGCGCAGCATGGGTGTCTTGCCACCACCGTTGAGCCCGCCGCGCGGCATGGTTTGCCATTCACCCTCAGCGTTCAGGCGCACGGGGATCGAGTTGGAGAACGCGTGAGGGTTTTCCGGGTCGATGACGGCCCAGTGCCCGCCGCCGTTGAGGTCGGCTTCCCAACGCACGTAGTAAGGCGTGTGATTGAGCATGATGGCGGTTGAAGGATTGGAGTTGAGTCGATAGATGCCCTGGAATTTTCCGGGCTCATCAACCATCGTTTCACCTTCAAGCAGTTCGTTGGCCTGCCAGTTGGAGGGAATGGCCGGTCGCGGGATGTCGGGCAGTGCCTGTGCCACGTCTTGAAGTACTGGCCAGCCCATTGGCCGCATGCCTTTTGCGATCAGTGCCTGTTTCAGTTCCTCGTAACTATCCACCGTCATGGACTCGTAGGTCGGTGCGAGCGGGGTATCCAGATTGATCCTGCCGCCGGGAGTCAAACGGATAACACTGTCGGCCATGCGCCCCTCGGCGTTGCGATAGACCACCAGCACGCTGCTGCGGTAGCGCTGGAAGGTGAACATCCCCGGTTCCGGCAACAGCGCCCGCAGGTCCTGTGGCGTTCTGTAGGCCCATGGGGTTTCCACTTGCACACGCCAGTCGCCTTTGATCAGCGACGGGATGCTGCCGGGATCGGCCTGGCCTTCGACTTCAACCGCTGGGGAATGCGGATAGTCGGCGTACTCCATGGCCAGCCCGAGGTCCGTCGTGATGGGCTGCGCGGCGCCAGGTTTTACATCATCGATGCGGATGCTCAGGGCATCGGTCTGTTCGCCGATACCGCGATAGCCCCTGAAGGTCGACAGGTTTTCCCGATCCACCAACGCCACCCAGTTGGCGGAACCATTGATCGCTTGGTTGTGGCGGATGACCTGGCTGGCGAAAAAACTCCTGGCCATTTGCCGGTCCGGTTCCGGATCGAAGGTGTTTCTGTTGATGTCATAGGTACTCGACATATCGATGGCCTGTACCCGGATTCGCTGGGCGTTGGCCGTTCTCACCAGCTGCCTGAGGTTGAATCTGCCTTCGGGATCGTTACCTGCCTTGAGGTCGAGTTTCTTCAGGTAGGTGTCCAGTTCTGCGGGCATCTCACCGGTACGGGCGAGGGTGTCCAGATCAAGCTGATTGACGTTTGTCAGCAGCTCCTGCAGGTAAAGCGTCTTCACTCCGCGCCGGGCCAGCGCGGGCATGTTGTCGATCAGCCATTGTTTGCTGCCGATACTGCCGCGGCTTTCTCCGATGATCAGCCCCGGTTTTTCCGCAAATGCGCTGTCGAGCAACTCGGCTGGCGTTGTGATCTGCGCCGCTGCAGTCACCGGCAGGCGGGGCGCCGGAGGATTGAGTTCATACCAGGCGTTGGCATCGCGAATCAGGTCGTTACGAGCGGTGTCGATCTGTGTTGGCTCAACCGTGGGTTTGGTCGAATCAATCAGGTCGGACATTTCCTTGGCTTCGGCGGCTTCGATTTCAGGGCCGATTTCTTCCAGCGAGCCCGGCCCCTTGAGAACGAGCAGATTGAACAGCAGATCAATGCCGCTGAGCACCGCACCAAGGATACCGGCCTTGAGCTCCTGTGGGGTTTTGCCGTTCACCGCCTGATCGATGTTCAGGCCGATGCTGGCGATGCTGGCGCCGATCACGGGCAGGGCGACCGGCCAACCGACCACTGCCATCGGGCCGAAGACTTTCATACCGGCGCTGAGGTAGCCGAGCCAGAGTTTTTTGCGCAGGTCGCCATTGGAGGTCAGCGAGAGCGCGGCTTCAGCGAACATCGCGTCCTTGGTCGAGTCGCGCAACCAGGTGAAGGCATCGCCGCTGACGACCTGATCTTCCTGGTTGATCAGGTGATGATCGTACTGGCCCCAGGAGTTCACCAGCCGGTTCATGAGGTCGGTGATGTTCTCGTCGATTGCCTGCCGGTCAGCCTGGGAGAAGTGCGTCATGAACTGTCGGCGCACTTGTTTTTTGTTCATCTGCTGCAACACCCAGAAGTGCATGTCCGTCGCGGTTTCCAATACTGTGAACGCATTGATCTCACCGGGCAGGTAGACGATCTGGCGACCCTTGGGCGCGACAATGCGCAGCGCATTGATGGCGACGTAGCCGGCGACATCGAGGCTGCGAACGTTGCCGGCGCAAGGGTGCAGCGCTTGCAGCATCGGCAGGCTGACGGGCCAGGTGACAGGGCCGATCACGGCTTGAGTGACGTACTGGAAATCCTCGTCACTCAACTGGCCTTTGTCCCGTGCTTTAACGGCTTTGATGAGAAAGTTGCACTTGGCGAGGGTGCGGAAATCGTCGCCGGATCGGGTCCAGAAGGTGGTCAGGCGTTCTTCGTACAGCGCGCTGAAATTGATGCTCCAGAAGTCCTTCAGCACGTCGTTGCCGTGCAGGCGCACTTCATTGCTTTCGTTGTAGATCTCTGCGTGGGGCCCCGCGGTGTAGAAGCCGCCATACACGTCGAGCAGGTCGGCGTTGTCCTGGTCGCCGACCCGAAAACGCTGGATCACCAGTTGCGTCAGGGTCATGGTCGACGTGGGCGTTGCGTGCACGTGCTCCCAACCGGTGAAGGCTTTCGAGCTGCTTTGGGAAGCGTCGAAACGATGGAAATAGACCTCGTCCGGATCGAGGCCGGTGACGTGGTACTTCTTCAGCAAATCGCTGGCGACTTCGTGGGCCGTGTCCTGCAGGCTCGGGCAGGTCTGGATCACGGTGGTGGCGATCGCCTTGAGGGCGGTCTTGTCGGCGGCGTTGGGCAACGGCTGGGTTTGTGTCGTGTTCATTGCACTCTCTTTCCTTGAGAATTCGAATGCCGAGGATGCTGCCCTCGTTCGATGAAGGTGCGCTGCATAGTTATGTCTCTTTATCCGCGCAATGGGTGTAGAGACACGGCCATCTGCGTCCATCCGCCGCGCAGCCCTTACTGTTTCGCAATCGCAGGTGTATCGTATTCGCCTTTTGCGGGCCCCCGGGGCCTGTCCGATTCGCGAGGTGGTTGGTTAATGTCCTTTTCCCGTCGACAAATACTCGGTGGTCTGGCCGGTCTTGTGGTGGTTGGCGTGGGAGCCGGTGGTGCGTCGCGTTACTGGCTAGGCAAGATGGCCGATGCGGATGCCGGTCACGACTATGAGTTGATCGCCGCGCCGTTGGACGTGGAGTTGGTGGCCGGGCACAAGACCCAGGCCTGGGCCTTCGGCCCGTCGGCGCCGGGCACCGAGTTGCGGGTGCGCCAGGGTGAATGGCTGCGGGTGCGCTTCATCAATCACTTGCCGGTGGCGACCACCATTCATTGGCACGGTATCCGCCTGCCGCTGGAGATGGACGGCGTACCCTACGTCTCGCAATTGCCGGTGCTGCCGGGCGAGTACTTCGACTACAAATTCCGCGTACCGGATGCCGGCAGCTATTGGTATCACCCGCATGTGAACAGCAGCGAAGAACTCGGCCGTGGCCTGGTCGGCCCGCTGATCATCGAAGAGCGCGAGCCCACCGGTTTCAAGTACGAAAAGACCCTGAGCCTGAAGAGCTGGCATGTCGACGAGGTCGGCAATTTCGTCGAGTTCAGCATCCCCCGGGAAGCGGCCCGTGGCGGCACGGCGGGACGCCTGGCGACCATCAACGGTGTGCCGCAGGCGGTGATCGACTTGCCGGCCGGGCAGATCACCCGGGTGCGCATTCTCAACCTCGACAACACCCTGACCTATCGCCTGAACATTCCCGGCGTCGAAGCGCAGATCTATGCGCTCGACGGCAACCCCATCGAACCGCGCCCGCTGGGCAAGGAATACTGGCTCGGCCCCGGCATGCGCATTTGCCTGGCAATCAAGGCGCCTGCGGCCGGTGAAGAATTGTCCTTGCGCAACGGTCCGGTGCGCCTGGGTACCTTGCGTTCAGTGGCCAATACCGACGCACCGAGCGAATGGCCACCGGCACTGCCGGCCAACCCGATCGCCGAACCGGACCTGGCCAATGCCGAGAAACTCAACTTCAATTTCGAATGGGTCGGCTCGGTGTCGGTCAACGTCGACAACGGCAAGCCGCCGAGCCTGTGGCAGATCAACGGCAAGGCTTGGGACATCACTGACAAGACCTGCGCCGACCGCCCGATTGCCAAGCTGGAAAAGGGCAAGAGCTACATTTTCGAATTGAAGAACATGACCCAGTATCAGCACCCGATTCACCTGCATGGCATGAGCTTCAAGGTCATCGCCTCGAACCGGCACAAGGTGATTCCGTACTTCACCGACACTTATCTGCTGGGCAAGAACGAGCGCGCGCAAGTGGCGCTGGTGGCGGATAACCCCGGGGTCTGGATGTTCCACTGCCATGTGATCGATCACATGGAAACCGGCCTGATGGCCGCCATCGAGGTGGCGTGATGCGTCAGATTCGTCCCGCCGCCATCATCGATCGCAGCCGTGATCGCGAATTCATGCGTGAAGCCCTGGCCCTGGCCGCCCAAGGCGCGGCCCTGGGCGAAGTGCCGGTGGGCGCGGTGCTGGTGCAGGACGGTGAAATCATCGGGCGAGGTTTCAACTGCCCGATCAGCACCAGCGATCCCAGCGCCCACGCCGAGATGGTCGCGATTCGTGCCGCCGCCGAGGCTGTCAGCAACTATCGCCTGCCCGGCAGCACGCTGTATGTGACGCTGGAGCCGTGCAGCATGTGCGCCGGGCTGATCGTGCATTCGCGGATCACGCGGGTGGTGTATGGCGCGCTGGAGCCGAAGGCGGGGATTGTGCAGAGCCAGGGGCAATTCTTTACCCAGGGCTTTTTGAATCACCGGGTGTTGCATGAGGGTGGGGTGTTGGCGGAGGAGTGCGGGGCTGTTTTAAGTGAGTTCTTCAAGGCTCGAAGAGCAAAACCTTCCGACTAAACACAGACCCCCCTGTAGGAGCGAGCCTGCTCGCGATGGTCGTGAACGATTACGCGGGCAATCTGGTTCCCCGCGGTGTTCTTGAGTCCATCGCGAGCAGGCTCGCTCCTACAGGGGTCATGTAGGAGCTGCCGAAGGCTGCGATCTTTTGATCTTGCTTTTATTTACGGGCGACGATAACTGCCCGCATCGGCGCCGGCAGCCCTTCAATCGTCTTGCTGTGATCGTCGGGATCGAGAAAATCGCTCAGCGACTGATACTTCATCCACTGCGTCCCGCTGTTCCTCGACGGTAGTGGTGCTTGAAGTCAAAAGATCGCAGCCTTCGGCAGCTCCTACAGGGGATCGCGATACACGTGTAGGAGCTGCCGAAGGCTGCGATCTTTTGATCCTGCTTTTATTTACGGGCGACAATCACCGCCCGCATCGGCGCCGGCAGCCCTTCAATCGTCTTGCTGTGATCCTCGGGATCGAGGAAGTCACTGAGCGACTGATACTTCATCCACTCGGTGCCACGCTGTTCCTCGACAGTGGTGGTGCTCACATCCACGCACTTCACATCGCTGAACCCGGCACGTCGCAGCCACAACTCCAGCGCCGGCACCGACGGCAGGAACCACACGTTGCGCATCTGCGCGTAGCGGTCTTCCGGCACCAGCACCTGGTGCTTGTCGCCTTCGACCACCAGCGTTTCCAGCACCAGCTCACCACCCTTGACCAGGCAGTCCTTCAGCGCCAGCAAATGCTCGATGGGCGAGCGGCGGTGGTAGAAAACACCCATGGAAAATACCGTGTCGAAGCCTTCTAGGTTCGGCGGCAGGTCTTCGAAGGGGAAGGGCAGGTGCCAGGCGTTCGGTTCGGACAGGTAGCGCTGCACCGCCTGGAACTGGCAGAAGAACAGCCAGTTCGGGTCGACACCGATCACGCTGTCGGCACCGGCGCCGAGCATGCGCCACATGTAGTAGCCGTTGCCGCAGCCGACATCGAGGATGCGCTTGCCCACGAGGTCCAGATGCGGGGCGACCCGCGACCACTTCCAGTCCGAGCGCCATTCGGTGTCGACGTGAACCCCGAACAGGTCGAACGGCCCCTTGCGCCACGGCGACAGGCCCATCAATGCGGAGCGCATTTGCGCGCGGGTTTCATCGTCGCAATCTGTGTCCAGCTTCAGGCCGTTGAGCAAATCAACTTCGCTCGGCTGGATCTTTGGCAGGGCGTCCAGCGCGCTTTGCCAGCGCTCCAGGTCGCCATGGCCCTTTTCCATTTTCTTGTCGAGTTGCGCCTGCAGGGTGTTGGCCCATTCGGCCAGCGGCGTGCCGGCCAGACGGCGGGCGAGGGGAGACAGATCAATCATGGCAGGGCAATCAACGAGGCAAAGTTAAGACACTGGAACCACGGCACGACTTTCGAGAACCCGGCGGCCAACAGGCGTTCGCGGTGTTCTTCGAGGCTGTCGGGCTTCATGACGTTTTCGATGGCGCTGCGCTTCTGGGCGATTTCCAGCTCGCTGTAGCCGTTGGCGCGTTTGAAGGCGATGTGCAGGTCGGTGAGCAACGCGTGTTCCTGCTCGTCTTCGAAGCGCAGTTTTTCCGAGAGAATCAGGGCGCCGCCAGGCAGCAGCGACTGACGGATGTGCGTCAACAGCGCGGTGCGTTGGTCCGGGGCGATGAATTGCAGGGTGAAGTTCAGCGCCACCACCGAGGCCGGCTGGAACTCCAGCGCCAGGATGTCGCCCTCGATCACCTCGACCGGCAGCAACTCCTGGAACATCGAGTCCTGGCCATTGAGGTATTCGCGGCAGCGCTCGACCATGGCGGCGGAGTTATCCACAGCGATGACGCGGCAACCGTCGGTGCGCACATGCCGGCGCAGGGCCTGGGTCACGGCACCCAGGGACGAGCCCAGGTCGTAGAGCACGCTGCCCGGTTGGGCGAACTGCGCGGCGAGCACGCCGAGGTTTTCGACGATGGTCGGATAGCCCGGCACCGAGCGCTTGATCATGTCCGGGAACACCCGCACCACGTCCTCGTTAAAGGCGAAGTCAGGCACCTGGGCCAAAGGCTGGGCGAAAAGGCGATCGGGTTCTTTGCTCACGGCGGTTCCAGCGGTATCGGTGAAAAGGCCGGCATTTTAGCCAAGTTGGCGCGGGGATGCGCGGGTTGTCTGATAAAGCGGGTGGGTTGATGCAGTTCGAAAGCCGAGAGTGCTCTTGTGGCGAGGGGGCTTGCCCCCGTTGGACTGCGAAACAGTCCCAAAACCATGCAACCGGGTAATCACAGATACACCCGACTAACAGGGTTTACGACGGCTGCGCCGCCGAACGGGGTGGTGCGGCATTCCGACGAGCCCCCTCGCCACAGGGATCAGCGTTTGCCTTGGGAGAACGCCGAGGCCGTGATGCCCCACTGCCCCAGCCAATAGCTGAGGATGATCACGTAGGGCGCCGCATCGAACGGCACCACGAACCGGCTGATGCCAATCACACTGTCCGAAAACACAAACGCCACCGCACCACCGGCGGCCAGCAGGGCCGAACGCTTGGGCACATCACTGCCAAGCCGGGCCAGCGCGCGCCAGAGCATGGCGCTGATCGCCAGGCCGTAGACGATCACCGGAATCAGCAATGGGCCCAGCCCGTGAGAAATCAGAATCCCCAACAGCACCGCACCCACGCCGAGGGCGATGATCAGGGGTAAAAGGGCCAGGCGCCGGCAATCGCTGAGGTAGGCTTTCAGATACGCCAGGTGGGCGACCAGAAATGCGCCGAGGCCGAACACGAACAAGTCACCCGGCAAGGCCAGCAACACGTCGCCGACCAAGGAGAAAATCAAGCCCAGGCTGATCCAGCGCCGATATTCGCCGGGTGGTGCGTCGTGCAGCCAGCCGAGCAAGGCCAGCACCGGCAGCGGCTTGACCAGCAGGCACAGCATGGAGGCATGTACGCTCAGGCCATAAAGGAAGGTCACCGCGCCCATCAGCGCCAGAATCAGCCAGCCCACGGTCAGTTAACCGAGATCGCGCAGTCGAACGAGTCCACGGGCAGCACTTCCGGCGCCCACGGCTGTTGCGAGGTCAGGCGCAGACGTCCCGTGCCGGTTGCAAAAGCCTGGAAACGCCAGGTCGAAACCCCGGCCGAACCGACGATGCCGGCATCTTCCGGATTTCGATACACCTCTGGCCCCAAGGCGTGCAGTACGCCGCCGGCGGAATCCTGGATCGCCCAGCGATAACCCGTGGTCGGATTGCTCGGCAGGGTCAGGATCAGGTTTTGTCCGTTGCTGAGTTTCACCGGGCATTCGCTCTGTTTTTCCACGGTCACGTTGTGTGCAGGTTGCGTGGCGCACGCGGCCAGCAAGGCTAGGGCGAGGGGGACAAGCAGGCGAATGGAGGACATGGGGTCGGGGGCTCCGGCGTTGGCGACGAACGGCGAGCATAACTGAAGATGAGACAAAGTGTGACAGGTTGGGGATTGGCGCTGTCAGTGCCGACGCCTTCGCGGGCAAGCCCGCTCCCACAGGGATTGAGGGTGCACACAAGTTTTGTGACCGACTCAATTTCCTGTGGGAGCGGGCTTGCCCGCGAAGACGGCAGTACAGGCGCTACAAGAGCATCAGAACAACACCTTGGCCACATCCGCAAAGCGCTTGGCAAAGTGCACGGTAATCCCCTCCTTCAGGTACTCCGGCAGTTCCTCGAAATTACCCCGGTTGGCTTCCGGCAGAATCAGCTCGAAAATCTTCTGCCGCCGCGCTGCAATCACCTTCTCGCGCACCCCGCCAATCGGCAGCACATGCCCGGTCAACGTCAGCTCACCGGTCATGGCCACGCCTTTTTTCGGTGGTTGGTTGCGTGCCAGCGACAGCAGGGCGCTGGCCATGGTCACGCCGGCGCTCGGGCCGTCTTTCGGCGTGGCGCCTTCCGGCACGTGCAGGTGCACGAAGGCTTCGTCGAAGAACTTCGGATCGCCGCCATAGGACTTCAGGTGCGAGCTGACGTAGCTGTAGGCGATCTCCGCCGACTCTTTCATCACGTCACCCAGTTGCCCGGTGAGCTTGAACCCACGGTTGAGGGTGTGGATGCGCGTGGCTTCGATCGGCAGGGTGGCACCGCCCATGCTGGTCCAGGCAAGGCCGGTGATCACGCCGACCCCCGCCAGCACCTGCTCGTTGCGGAACACCGGTTTGCCGAGCGACGCTTCGAGATCTTTCGGGCCGAGCTTGATCACCGCTTTTGGGTCGTCGAGCAGTTTCATCACCGCTTTGCGCACCAGCTTGCCGAGGTTTTTTTCCAGCTGGCGCACGCCGGCTTCACGGGCATAGCCGTCGACCAGCGCCTTGAGCGCGCTATCGCTGATGCTCAGGCTGCCCTTGGACACGCCGGCTTTCTCAAGCTGCTTGGGCCACAGGTGACGCTTGGCGATGGCGACTTTTTCTTCGGTGATGTAGCCCGACAGGCGAATCACTTCCATGCGGTCGAGCAACGGGCCGGGGATCGAGTCCAGGGTGTTGGCGGTGCACACGAACAACACTTTCGACAGGTCCATCCGCAGGTCCAGATAGTGGTCGAGGAATTCGACGTTCTGCTCCGGATCGAGGGTTTCCAGCAAGGCCGAGGCCGGGTCGCCCTGGTAGCTCTGGCCCATCTTGTCGATCTCGTCGAGCATGATCACCGGGTTCATCACTTCGACGTCCTTCAGCGCTTGCACCAGCTTGCCCGGCTGCGCACCGATGTAGGTACGGCGGTGGCCCTTGATCTCGGCTTCGTCGCGCATGCCGCCAAGGCTGAAGCGATAGAACGGCCGGCCCAGGGATTCGGCGATGGACTTGCCGACGCTGGTCTTGCCCACGCCCGGCGGCCCCACCAGCAGCACGATGGAGCCGCTGATCTCGCCTTTGTAGGCACCAACGGCGAGGAATTCGAGGATGCGGTCCTTGATGTCGTCGAGGCCGGCGTGGTGTTTGTCCAGCACCTTGCGCGCGTGCTTGAGGTCGAGTTTATCCTCGCCGTACACGCCCCACGGCACCGAGGTCGCCCAGTCGATGTAATTGCGGGTGACCGCATACTCCGGCGAGCCGGTCTCGAGGATCGACAGCTTGTTCATTTCCTCTTCAAGGCGTTTCTGCACCTGCGCCGGCAGGACTTTGCCCACCAGTCGCTGCTCGAACTGTTCAAGGTCGGCGCTGCGATCGTCCTTGGTCAGGCCCAGCTCTTGCTGGATGACCTTGAGTTGCTCCTTGAGGAAGAACTCGCGCTGATGTTCACCGATCTTGCGGTTAACTTCGGCGGAAATCTCTTTTTGCAGGCGCGCGACCTCGACTTCCTTGCGCAGCATCGGCAGAACTTTTTCCATGCGCTTGAGCATTGGCACGCAGTCGAGCACTTCCTGCAACTCGCTGCCGGTGGCCGAAGTGAGAGCGGCAGCGAAGTCGGTCAGCGGCGATGGATCGTTGGGGCTGAAACGGTTGAGATAGTTCTTCAGCTCTTCGCTGTACAGCGGGTTGAGCGGCAGCAGTTCCTTGATCGCATTGATCAGCGCCATGCCGTAGGCCTTGACCTCGTCGGTCGGCTCGGTGGGCTGGTGCGGGTATTCGACTTCCACCAGGTACGGCGGGCGATGGTGCTTGAGCCAGGTTTTCAGACGCACACGGGTCAGGCCCTGGGCGACGAATTGCAGTTTGCCGTTTTCGCGGCTGGCGTGGTGCACCTTGACCAGGGTGCCGTAGAGCGGCAGGGCCGAGGTGTCGAAGTGGCGCGGGTCCTCCTGGGGCGTGTCCATGTAGAACAGGGCCAGGGAGTGGTGTTCGGACTTGGCCACCAGGTCGAGGGTCTCGGCCCACGGCTCTTCGTTGACGATGACCGGCAGGACCTGGGCCGGGAAGAATGGCCGGTTGTGGATCGGGATGATGTAGACCTTGTCCGGCAGGTTCTGGCCGGGCAGGGCCAGGCCTTTGCCGGGTTTGTGCTGTGGAGCGCTTTGCGGATCGGCGTATTCGCTCGGGTCTTCGGGGAATTCTTGCTGGTCGCTCATGGGGGCACCTGCACAATGGGTATGGGTCTTAGATGGGGCAGGTTGGCGGTGGTTTCAACGGTCATTTTCTGCAACGCCGTGTTTCGAAGGCGTGTTCAGCGCAGAGACAGGTTAGCTGGATTTCGGCACACACTCTGCGCCTTTGCTTTTGTAGGAGCTGCCGCAGGCTGCGATCTTTTGATTTTCCAAGGTCAAAAGATCGCAGCCTGCGGCAGCTCCTACAGAGGATGGTGGTGATAATAAAAAAGGCGACTCCTTCGCAGGAGTCGCCTTCATTTTGACTGCCGCTAAAACTTAAACTTACTCGGACAGTTTGTACGCAATCACATAGTCACCCATTTTGGTGCCCAGTGAGCCGTGGCCACCGACGACCAACAGCACGTACTGCTTGCCGTCCTTGCCGGTGTAGGTCATCGGCGTAGCCTGACCGCCAGCCGGCAGGCGCGATTTCCAAAGCTCCTTGCCGGTATTGACGTCATAGGCGCGCAGGTATTGGTCCAGCGTGCCGCTGAGGAAGCCGACGCCGCCAGCGGTGACCATCGAACCGCCCATGCTTGGCACGCCGAGTGTCAGGCCGATAGGCAATGGCGAGCTGTCGCGGCTGGTGCCGTTCTTGCGTTTCCACACGACTTTGCCTGTGGTCAGGTCGATGCCGGCTACATAGCCCCAGGCCGGCGCCTGGCACGGTACGCCGAACGGCGACATGAACGGGTGCATGATCACCGCGTAAGGTGCGCCGGTGTTCGGTTGCACGCCTGCTGTTTCGCTTTCGCGCTTGCTGTCGGCTGCGACTTCGGCGCGAGGCACCATTTTCGAGACGAAGGCCATGTAGTTCGGGCTGGTGAACAGCATCTGGCGAACCGGGTCGACTGAAACGCCGCCCCAGTTGAAGACGCCGACGTTACCCGGATAGATCAGGCTGCCCTGTTCCGACGGCGGGGTGTACTGGCCTTCGTAGCGCAATTCCTTGAACTGGATGCGGCATAGCATCTGGTCGAACGGGCTGGCGCCCCACATGGCTCTTTCGGTCAGTTCCGGGGCCAGCAGGTTCAGGTCCGAACGGGCCTGGGTCGGTGCGGTGTGATCGCCTTTCACGGCGCCTTGCGGAGCCGGGATTTCCTTGATCGGGATGATCGGCGTGCCGTCACGACGGTCGAGTACGTACAGGCTGCCCTGCTTGGTCGGTTGGATCACCGCCGGCTTCATGCCGTCGGCGGTCTTCATGTCCAGCAGGGTTGGCTGGCTGCCGACGTCCATGTCCCACAGGTCATGGTGAGTGAACTGGTAGTTCCAGCGCACCTTGCCGGTGGCCAGGTCCAGCGCGACCAGGCCGGCACTGAACTTCTCGGCGCCCGGGGTGCGGTCTGCGCCCCACTGGTCAGGGGTCTGGTTGCCCAGTGGCAGGTAGACCATGCCGAGTTTTTCGTCGACGCTGGCCAGCGACCACATGTTGGCCGAGTTGCGGCTGTAGTGTTCGCCCTCTGGCAGTGGTTCGGTGGCGTCTGGATTGTTGCTGTCCCAGTTCCAAACCAGATGACCGTCGTGTACGTCAAAGGCACGGATAACGCCGGAGGGCTCGTTGGTCGACTCGTTGTCGGTGACGTGGCCGCCCATGATCACCAGGTCACGGGTGATCGCTGCCGGCGAGGTGGCGTAGTAGCCACCGGGGGTGAACGGCCCGATGCCCTGGGTCAGGTCAACCACGCCGTTTTTACCGAAACCTTCGCAGACCTTGCCGGTGTCGGCGTTGAGCGCGATCAGGCGTGCATCGGCAGTTGGCAGGTACAGGCGACGCGGGCAGGCCTGGGCGACGGCTTTGCCGGCTTCAGAGATGACGGCGGAGGCAGCGTTTTCAGACTGGGCGTAGGCCGCTTCGTCGTAGTACGACACGCCCCGGCAGGTCATGTGGGCGAAGCCCTTGAAGCCCACCGGGCTCTTGATCTGCGGGTCGAAACGCCACAGTTCCTTGCCGGTGTCCGGGTCCAGCGCCAGCACCTTGCTGTGGGCGGTGCAGGCATAGAGCATGCCGTTGGCCTTGAGCGGGGTGTTTTCGTTGGTCAGTTCCACCGGGTCATCGGCGGTGGGCAGATCGCCGGTCTGGATACGCCAGGCTTCCTGCAGCTTGCCGACGTTGGCCGGGGTGATCTGCTTGAGCGGCGAGTAGCGGTCGCCGAATTCGCTGCGGCCATAGGCCTGCCAGTCGCCTTCGGGCATCTGCGGCGCGGTGCTGGTCATGTCTGCGGTGTCGCGACCCAGTTCGCCCAAGGTCTCGCCCGGGTGGGTGAACTGGCTGGCCACGGCGGTGGCACCGGCCAGGACCACGGCCACGCTCAAGGCGCCAGTGCCCATAGGGGCAGGGCCGTTGATCAGCAATGGACGACGGAACCACGGCAGCAGCATCACCACGCCGAGGGCAAACCACAGCGCGAGGCGCGGCACCAGTTGCCACCAGTCGAGGCCAACTTCCCACAGCGCCCACACAGTACTGGCGAACAGCACCAGTGCGTACAGGCCCAGCGCGGCGCGGCGGGCGGCGATCAGCAACACGCCGCTCAGCGCAATGCCAATGCCGGCCAGCAGGTAGTACAGCGAGCCGCCGAGCATGCTCAGCTTGATCCCCCCGGCCAGCATGGCCAGGCCCATTAGCAGAAGCAGTATGCCGAGCAGGGTCGGCAACAGACGGCTTCGACCCAAGGCACCATCAGTGCTCATAGTGTGATTCTCCGTGATGTTTCATAGAGTCCCGCGCAAGTTCACTGTAGATGACGATCTTGTGCGGGCATGGTTCAGATAAAAGCTGTTGGGTTCACGCAATCCCTTGTGGGAGCGGGCTTGCTCGCGAAAGCGGTGGTTCAGGCAGCACAAATGTTGGCTGTAATGACGCCTTCGCGAGCAAGCCCGCTCCCACAGGGTTTTATGGTGTTGCTCAGAACGACGACTGGACCTTGATCCCGCCGATCAGCGCGTCGTCGACCTCGTTCACGCCGCCGGGATGGCGGATGTATTGCAGGTTCGGGCGCACGGTCAGCCAGTTGGTCACGTGCACGCCGTAATAGAGTTCGGCGCTGTATTCGGTGTCCTGGGGTGGCAGGTAGGACGGATTGTCGTAGTCGAAGACGGCGTGGGCCTGGTTGGTCGCCTCGGCGTTCTTGCGATAGGCCGGGTTGACGTGGACGCGGGCCATGGCAAAACCGATGTCGTCCCTGGACCGGGCATCGAACAGACCTTTGTAGACGAGACCGGCCTGGACGTAGTTGTCGATGGCATTGGTCTTCTTGTCGTGCATCGTGCCGTTGGCGAACAGGCTCAGGCCGCGGGAATGATCGCTGGCCAGGCTGGTGACTTGCTGCTGGAGGCCCAGCCACATGCCGTGCTTGCTCGAAGCGCTGCGGTAGGCTTCGCCACTCAGGGCGGCAGGCTGGCCGTTGCTGTCCTTGTAGACGTCGGTGGCGTTGGCGCTGCTGTAGTAGTAACCGGCGCGGTATTCACCCGGCAGGCCATTGAGTTTCGGCGTCCACACCAGTTCCACCGGCAGGACTGCGCCCTGGGTGCCGCTGCCGCTGAGCTTGAAGCCGTTATTGCGATCGAGGTTCGACGGGTTCTGCTCGTACGCGCCGACCTGTGCATAAAGCTCTGGCGTGAGGTGATATTTGACCCGCATCGCCCACTGGCTGACTGGCCAGTTGTACCAGATGTCGCCCGCCCAGTTGCCGACCTGGGAGCCGCAGAACGCCAGGTTCTGGAAGTCGCAAGGGAAGCTGTTGAAGTCTTCGCCTTCGCCGAAACGGCCGACCTTGATGTCGAGTTTTTCGTCGAAGAACTTCTGCTGATACCACATCTGCGTCAGGCGCCAGGTCTGGCCGCGGCCCCAGACTTCCTGGGCCGAGGTGAAGCCGCCGACACGCGGGTCATTGATGCGGTCGTTGCTGATGTTGTTGCCGCTGCGTTCGGTGATGGTCAACTGGAACTCGGCGTCGTCCCAGCCGAGGATTTTCTGCAAGTCCAGATGGGTGCCCAGGCCGAACTGGTCGCTGTAGCGGGCCGTGCGGTCGTGATCGTAGCCGCCGTGCAGATTGCTGCCCATTTCACCGGTGTAGTCGACTTTGAAGTCGTAGCCTTTTTCCGCAAGTTCGCTGCGAGTGCCGTTCCAGTCGCCGAGCATCCACGGCGAATCGCTATCGAAGGCCGGAGCCGAGTGAGCGCAAGTGGCAAAGCCCAAAGCGGTGAGTCCGCCTATCAGGTTGAAGGTTTTTCGACAGGCAACAGGTTTGAAGACAGCGCTGTCTTTCGAAAGCTGGAAATCAGGCATAGAGAAGAAATTCTTGATCTTTTTCTGGGGATTAAACGGAAGAAATGGCTAGCAGAAGCGTTTCAGCTAAAGCGGGCGCAAGGATAATGATCTGTTACAAATAGAGAAAGGGCTTTTACTGACATGCAGCCTTTCGGATTTGGTAACAGTGACAAAAGATCGCATGCCTTTGTAGGAGCTGCCGAAGGCTGCGATCTTTTCCGTTTCACCTACATTTAACGTAAGGTGCGCGACTTCCAATTCCCACTCTGCTTGAAGGCCCGGCATGACCGAACACAACATCGACCCGCTGCACGGCGTGACGCTGGAGCAAATCCTCAACGCCCTGGTTGAACACTACGAATGGTCGGGGCTGGCCGAACGCATCGATATCCGCTGCTTCAAGAGCGACCCGAGCATCAAGTCGAGCCTGACGTTCCTGCGTAAAACCCCGTGGGCCCGGGAGAAGGTCGAACGCCTGTATGTGAAGTTGATGCGCACCAAACGACCGCTCTGAACATGGTCAGTCCGTGCGCGTTGCGCCGCCGTTATGTGGTCGTGGCTGCCATGCTCGGCTGGGCGGGATTGAGTATCCAGATGTACCTGATTTTCTATTCGCGCTGGACGCTGGGGGCCAGTCTGATCGGTGGGCTGATGAGTTTTTTCAGCTATTTCACCGTGCTGAGCAACACCCTGGTGGCGACGGTGCTGACCTGTGAACTGACGTCCCGCGAGTCCGCCGCGCGACGCTGGTTTTTACAGCCCTGGGTCAGTAGTGGCATTGCTGTGAGCATCACGGTCGTCGGCCTGGCGTACAGCGTGTTGCTTCGCCATCTATGGCATCCCGAGGGCTGGCAATGGCTGGCCGATGAGTTGATGCATGACGTCATGCCGCTGCTGTTCCTGGGGTATTGGTGGTTCTGTGTACCGAAAGGCTCATTGCGCGGGGGGCATATCGCGTTGTGGGTGATTTATCCGCTGGTGTACTTCGCTTACTCGTTGCTGCGCGGGCATGTGCTGGCGACTTATCCGTACCCGTTCATTGATGTGGACAAACTGGGTTATCCACAGGTGTTCATCAATGCCGGGGGATTGTTACTGGGGTTTGTGGTGATTGCGTTGGGGGTGGTGGGGCTGGATCGGTGGCGTGCTCGAATGTAGGCACTTTTGTGGCGAGGGAGCTTGCTCCCGCTGCACTGCGCAGCAGTGCTAAAACCTGCAACCGGGTTGTGCCTGGATAACTTCGGTTGCTGATTTTGCGACTGCTTCGCAGCCGAGCGGGAGCAAGCTCCCTCGCCACAGGTACGGTGGTCACTCCTCGTCGCTGCCATCCAGCCGCCAGTAACCCACCGCTTTGACGAACTGCTCATCCAGCCCATGCTCATCGAGCAACACCCGACGAATCTGCCGCGACACCTTGCTCTCGGTCGCCACCCAGGCGTACAGGCTGCCGGCCGGCACCTGGATCTGGCGCACGGTGGTCAACAGATTGTCCTTGCCACCTTCGCGCAGCACCCAGATCACGTTGACCTCGGCAGCGCTTTCCAGTACTTGCTGCTCCTTGCCGTTCTCCACCTCGACGATCACCAGCGCACGGCGGTTGGCCGCCAGGCCTTCGAGCCGCCGGGCGATGGCGGGCAGGGCGGTTTCGTCGCCGATCAGCAAGTAGCTGTCGAACATGTCCGGCACGATCATCGAACCCCGCGGCCCGCCGATGTGCAGGAACTGCCCCGGTTTGGCCTGTTCGGCCCAGGTCGAGGCCGGGCCGTCGCCGTGCAGCACGAAGTCGATGTCCAGTTCCAGAGTGTTCAGGTCATAGCGGCGCGGCGTGTAGTCGCGCATCTCGGGCAGCGGACCGTTGTCCTTGCCGGCGCCCAGCACCAGGGTTTCCAGGGCCGCAGCCTGTTCGGCGTTCTGCGGGAACAACAGTTTGACGTGGTCGTCGGTACCCAGGCTGACGAAGCCTGCCAGCTCCGGCCCGCCCAGGGTAATCCGGCGCATGCGCGGGGTCAGGTCGACCACGCGCAACACCTCCAGGCGACGGCGTTTGATTTCGTGCATGACGCGGTGAATGGTTTGCGCGATCACTTCAGTCATTCGGCTTTCTCCTGAACGGGTTGAACGGCAGGGCCGTCGACGATGGCTTTGGCGGTGTCGTTGAGCAGGGCCGCGACGCGCTGGATTTCTTCCGGGCTCCAGCGGCCGTGATGCAGTTGCAGGGCATGGCGCAGGTTGTGCACCGCCTCGTGGATTTCGGCCGGGCGATCATGGCCGCGCAACGAACGCTTGCTGACATCGATGCGCACCCGCACACCTTCAAGGGCGACGGCTTGCTCGGTCAGGGACTGGCGTCCGGCGTCGGTCACGCTGTAGCGTTTTTTCCCGCCTTCGGCGTCGCCGGTAATCAATTCGCTTTCTTCAAGAAACGTCAGGGTCGGGTAGATCACGCCGGGGCTGGGACTGTAGGCGCCGTCGAACATGCCTTCGATCTGGCGGATCAGGTCGTAGCCGTGGCACGGCTGTTCGGCGATCAACGCCAGCAACAGCAGTTTCAGGTCGCCGGGGGCAAATACCCGCGGGCCACGCCCACCGCGTTCGCGGCCAGGGCGTTTCTCGAAGCCGTCGCGGCCGTCGCCGTGTTCGCGATGGGGGGAATGATGGTCTCTCATTTTTTGCGTTCTCTCTCGTCGTGTTTAGATACAACTTAAGATATATCTTAAGTGGTCCGCAAGCCCCCCCGACCAACGGCTGATCACCACGCCAGGCGAAACCGCCGCTGAAAATGGCGCTTTCGCGGCGCCGAAAAAGGCTTTTAGAACGGGCGAACAAGTTGAAATTAGTGTTAACTCTCTAAATTGACGATTCACGCCTTAATACATTGGTTGTGTAATATCCCTCCTACAGAAGTTACTGTGTCGTTGTCGACCTTAATTGCCTGTGTATTGGCTTTATGTAGTCTGAATCTGACAGCCGAACAGTGACTTTATTAATATTCAAGTATTTTTCATGCCATGGTCGTGGCCCTTTGGCTACGCGCTTTGAGGAACTTGCCTGCTTACTTTCCAGATTGTTTGATCGATCATCTTTCGGCGTTGAGAGTTGCGCTGGAACATCACTGCTCGTGACTGTTTTGCTTCAGCGAAACTTTCAATACTTAGATCCTTTTTTTAAACGACAGGTACTGAAAGATGTTCAAGAAAATCGCGTTCGCTGCTCCTCTGGCTGTTCTGGCTCTGAGTTCCTCGATGGCGTTTGCCGCCACCGAAGCCAAACACTCCATCAGCATTGTGGCCCATGTTCCATCCGACGATTTCTACGCGGTGCCGGTTGATTCGGACCTGGTCAACAAAGACCAGGACATGAGCTACAACCCGGGCACTGACTCCATGAAGACCGTCGACGGGCACTTTGATGTGCTGCACACCGCCGGCAAAGTGAACGCCCGCCTGGAAGGCGTGCCGAAACTGATCGCCGGGAACAAGACCATCGACCTGAAAGTCGAGCTCAACGGTAAAACCCTGACGACCACTTCACAGGAAGTTGTTGGCGAAGCTGAATCCAACGTCCGCTATCGCGCACCGTTCAAGATCAGTGCGCTGGGCGGTAAACCAGATGCGGGTGACTACACCGGTGTCGTCATGCTGGTCGTTGAACCTTCCGTATAAGTAACAACTGCAACGGTAAGCGTTTACTTGCTCAAAGTAACGTAACCGGTCGGCAAACTATAAAGTTTGTCGACCGGGCTTTGACTTCCTTGTAATCAGAGTATTTGTTCATGTTCCCGATGACGCCCATCGCGGCAACGCTTGCGTTGCTGTTATGTAGCAGCGCATTTGCGGCGCCGACTTCCGTTGATAATACGCCTCGAAGTTTACTGGCCCAGGCCAAGGGTCTGCCGGCCGATTTCGAGGAACATTTCTTCGATGTGCCATTAGCCGTGCGGGTCGAGCTTGATCAACAACCCCTCGGCGAGGCGATGATCGTGTTGTCCCGGGATGATCGGGTCACCTTGCTCGATTTCACCGACACCAGCGACAGCCGTTTCAGCGCCAGCGAACGCGACACCTGGGCCAGCATTCTGAAACCCGGCGTGGCTTTGGGCACCTGCAGCGGCCAATGCCCCGAGCAGATGTTGGCGGTGCACTACAACCTGGAAAACTCATTGCTGTCGATCGTCACTGAAAATGCCGAGCGCGACACTGAGGCCAAACGTTTCTACGACCAGCCCGAAGGCGGCAGCAGCGGCCTGATGGTGCGCAACCAACTCAACCTCAACGGCGGCCAGGATCAGAACCTCGGCGGGCGTTATGGCCTGGAGGCCAGCGGCAGCCTGGGCAACTGGAGCCAGACCTTCAACATGCAACTGGCGCGTCTGGGCGGGCCGGATGACAAGACCTATCACGCCGTACACGAGCTCTACACCCAGCGCGAACTGCAAGGCAGCTTTTTCCGCCTGGGCTATTTCACCCCCAATTCCGAAGGCTTGACCCGTCAGCCCCGTTCGTTCGGCACCAGCCCCGACACCGCCGTGGGCGTGATGTACGGCAGTTCCGACAGCCTGGCGATCGACAGCCCCAAACCCAGCGTTTATCCGATCTATGTCACCGCCAATCGACAGGCGTCGGTGGAGATTTATCGCGATGGTCTGCTGCTCAACACCCAAGCGGTGCCCGCCGGTTTGCAAACCCTCGATACCCGTCCGTTACCCGGCGGTATCTACGATGTGGAAGTGCGCTTGATAGAAGACGGCCAGGTCACCTCGACCACTCAGGAGCTGATCTACAAACCGACCAACTGGCGCAACATTGAGGAGCGCTGGCGCTACAACCTGTTCGCCGGCCAGGAAAGCAAACTGCTGAGCAACTGGGATCAACAGGACAGTGGCGATGCGACGGCAGGTGCCGCGATCAACTACCTGCTGCATCCACGGATAATCCTCGGGCTGTCGGCACGTCAGGTGCGTAACACGCTGCAGTACGGCAGCTCCATCGACTGGAGCCTGGCCAACAGCGTCAGCCTCTATGCCAATCTGTACCAGACCGAAGACCACGGCACCGGCGCCGATCTGCAAGCGCTCTACAACTATGGTTCCGGCAGTCTGGTGGTGAGCCACAACCGCAGCTGGCTCGACACCACCAACACCTTCGACACGCTGCCCGACGGCACCCGCGTGCGCCAACGCAATGTGTTCACCGGCGAGACCAGCAATTCATCGCTGGCGCTGAACCACCGCATCAGCCGCAAGAGTTCGCTCAACGCGCGGGTCTCCCACAGTGAGGGCAACGTCGAAGGCGTCGGCGTCGACCTCGGCTGGACGCAACGCACGATGCTGCTGGGCAGCGACGCCAACTGGCGGTTGTCACTGTTCGATCGTCCCGGCAGCTACAGCAGCGGCGACGCGCGCAATCGCGGGGTCGACCTGAGCATCAGCGTGGCACTCGGCGGGCCGGGGCAGCAGGTTTCCGGCAGCATCGGCAGCCGCACCGCCCGTGATGGCAGCCGCGACACCAACGCCTCGCTCGGTTATCGCAAAGACCTGCAAGACCACATTCTGCAGAGCGTCTCGGTGACTGCGCTGACCGACACCTACGGCGTCGGCCTGTCGAGCCTGGCGAACTTTCGCACCGACGCGATCAACGGCGATGGTTTTATCCAGCGCTCGTCGTTCAACGACAACTTCACCGGCGGCCTGAACCTGGACAGCACCGTGGTCGTCGGTGGCCAGCGCATGGCCCTGACCAGTCAGCATCAAGGACGAGGGGCCGGGATGATCGTCGATGTCGAGTCTGATATCGACGGCATCGCGTTACGCGCCGACGACCTCAGCGGCGGCAGCGCGGCATTGCGTCCGGGGCGCAATTTCATACCGCTGACGGCCTACAGGAACAGCTCGGTGAGCTTCGATTTCGAAGGCAATCACGCGCCAGCGGCCAGCATCGAGCCGGCACGCACCCGCTATCACCTGAACAAGGGCGGCGTGGAGTACCGCAAGGTCTACGTGATGAAAACCCTGACCGTGCTCGGACGTCTTGTCGACCCACAAGGCCGGCCGCTCAAGGGCCACCACGTGATCAATCACGCCAGTCGAGGGGTGAGTGAAGTCGATGGCTTCTTCTCGATGGAAATGCACGCCGGTTCACCGACCCTCGAAGTGCGTTACGCCGACCAGTTGCTGTGCCAGTTCCGGCTCGATACCGATAAGCACCGCAGTGAAAACAACGTGTTGATGATCGGCGATCTGCGCTGCTCGCCGGACACCTTGGCGGATGCGTCATTGACTCGCCAGGAGGCCAGTTGAATGGTTAATTTCAAGACGTGTATGCCGCAGTGGCTGTGCTTGCTGGCGCTGTTTGTGGCGCCTGCGGCCGAGGCGGTCAATCAGGAGATCAGGGCGTTGTTCCGGCCTGACCCGGCAAACCCGCAACGTAATACGTTCATCAACAAAACTCCGGTCAGTGGTTACTGCGCGGACTATCCCGATCAGTGCGAACAGAACGCGACCTTCAGCATCCGCCTGCCCATACGGTTCGATTCCGTAAGGGCCATGCAACCCCATGACTCGCAGCGCAACAGTTCGATGTTCACCGTGCCGGCGCAATGGCGTGCATTGACGGTTACGAATGCCGAAACCGGTGAGGCGGAACAGGTCGAGATGCGCATTGCCGGATTTGGATCGCGGTACGTGCTCAACGACAAGGTCACCAACCTTACAGGTGCACCCAATACGCTTGAAGGGCACCGGGCCTTGTGGGGCGGCCCGTACGGCAGCTGGGTGTACCCCCCGTCGCCGTGCCAGTACAGCGGCGTCGGTTGGTACACCGATGATTTTTACCAGTTTTTCTGGAAAACCCCGATTCAGGGTACCTGCGTAAAAACCGCCAGTTTCAAGATTCCGGCCATGTACTACGAGTACCTGGATTTCGCCTATGAACTGCGTACGCCCAATCCGCTTGGTATGTCTTCAGGGCTCTACACCGGCGACCTGACTTATCGCATCGGGCCGGGCGGTGACTTTGACATGGGCGACGTGATGGTGCCCAACGATTCCGATCTGACGCTGAGTTTTGTCCTTGATGTTCAGCACACGCTCAAGGTCGATATCCCTCCAGGTGGTAACAAAATCCGATTGGAGCCGCAAGGCGGATGGCAAAGCTGGCTGCAAGCCGGACGCCGGCCGGTGCGACTGTTCCGTGACCAGACTTTCAATATATCGGCCTCGACGCGATTCAAGCTCCTGTTGGACTGCGGGCCAGGATTGGATGGCGGATGCGCACTGGAGAATAGTGCGGAGAACCGTCGAGTCCGCTTACACATCAGCGTCAGCCTGCCTAACGGCCTGACCGACCTCTCCGGCCAACCCGTGAGACGCCTGCGACTGCTGCGCGGTGCGGTGGAGCCGCCGCAGTTCACGCCCGGCTTCTATGTGGACCGGGCACCGGGAACCCTGCATTTCGAGGTCCCGCAATCGGAAATGGAATCCATGCTGAGACCCGGTGTTGCCGGCACCTATACCGGCATTGTCATTGTGATCTGGGATTCGGAAATCTGATGGCCAACGCATCGATCAGTCGTACCGGCAGTGTGTTCAATGACCAAGGATCAAATGTTATGAAGCGTGTATTTCTATTGATGGGTTTGAGTGTTTTTCCCCTGGGGCTTCAAGCCGGCCCGCAAATCAACATCGGAACGGTGTACGACTATTTGGATGGAGACAAAAGCACCTACCTCAAGCGCGTGTTCAACAGCGGCGACAGCACGGCCTTCGTCAAGGTCAACATTCTGGAAATCGTCTACGACGCCGATGGCAACGCCACTGAAGTACCGGTCAAAAGCGACCCTGGCGCGACCTCACGCGACGGACTGATGGCCAGCCCTGCACGCCTGATCGTTCCAGCCAACGGCATGCAGGGCACGCGGCTGTTGTTCATGGGCGAGCGCGACACCGAGCGTTATTTCCGCGTGCGCTTCATCCCGGTGGTGCCGGAAAAGGAAGACGAATTCGCGGTGTCCAGCGACGAGCGCGAGGACTACAAAAAGAATCTCTCGGCCGGCGTCAACGTCATGACCGGGTTCGGCACGGTGTTCTTCGTCAGGCCGAACAACAGCCGGTACGACAGCCAGATCGACAACGGCGCCAGCACTTATCGCATTCGCAATAACGGCAACACATCGGTGGTCGTCGACGAATTCCGCAACTGCTCGATCAAGCAGGAAAACGAATGCGAGCCCACCACCAAACACCACATACGCGCGGGCAAAGAATTCGCATTCGACAAGAAGCCGGGACGTGAATACCGCTTCAACCTGGTCGAGGGCGCATCGAAAAAGGCCTTGCGCATTGCCAGCCAGTAACCACCGGCACGTGGCCGCCGTTGCCCGCCGCTTTTTTTGACGTAACAGGTACCTGAAATGATCAAGCTATCGGCCATCGCCCTGTGGACAGGCGCCGCGGCACTGATGAGTTCCCCGGTATTCGCCGCCCGAGAAGAGCACCGATTCGAGGTGTCGGTGGATATCCCGACCTTGGGTTTCTACGTGATACCGGCCGAGTCGGACTGGATTCATCGCGAGCAAGTTCTGCCGTGGAACATCCACACCCGGTCGCTGGAGGGGATGCGCAAGAACTTCGACGTCAAGCACGACACCAGCGCCATCCACGCGCGGCTCGAGAGCGAGCCCTACCTGTCCAACGGCCGCGATGAGCAGAACATTTACTTGCTCGTCAGCTTCAACGGCAAGACGTTGAGCCACGACCCGCAACCCCTTGAAGTGCTTTCTCGCGAGCAGGCTGTCGCGGGCGGGCGCTTTGCCCTGCAGATCCAGCCGCAGGTGCCCGCCGGCGGGTACAAGCCGGGTCGCTACTACGGCAATGTGAATCTGGTCTTCAGTGCGGCGGCGCCTTGAAGTCGGGTTTGCTCCAAAACGAACAGCATGACTGGAGTCGGGGAAAGATGAAGATTGCTCATTGGTTGTCGAGCGCTTGGGTGCTGGGGATGATCGCGGCGCCGGTGCAGGCCGAGCAGGTGGATATCACCGCATTGTTCAAGCCGGATTCGGCGCGCCCGCATATGAACAAGTTCCTCAATACCACGCCGCTCAGTGGTTATTGCGCCAAATACCCAGGGCAATGCGAAGAACACCAGACCTTCAGTTTGCAGGTGCCGATTCAGTTTGATTCACGCGCCCCCATTCGCGCCAACCATGCCTCGCCTCGAGAGGGGGCGATGTTGAAAGTACCGGCGCAATGGCGAGAGCTGACGGTCGCGCACGAAACCACTGGCGAACCGGAAACGGTACGGGTTCGGATCGTGGGTATCGGCTCCGAGTACGTGACTGAGGATGTCATGCAATTGGTGGGGGGCGCCGAAGACTACCGGGTCGCGCACAATCTTTTATGGGGAACGAGCTGGGTGTATAGCCCGGCGCCCTGTGTTTACAGTGGTGTGGGTTGGTTTAACTCGATCGCCTACAGATTTTTCTGGAAAACACCGGTACCAGAGGTGTGCGCAAAACAGGCCAAGTTCGATATTCCCTGGCTGCGCCTGGACTACCTCGACTTTGCCTATGAACTGGAAACCCCAAATCCTTTGGGTATGTCCTCGGGGCATTACCTCGGCGCACTGACTTACACGGTCGGCCCGAACGGCGACTTCGATTTTGGTGACGTCATGCTGCCGAGCAGTTCAACGCTGACCATGAACTTCAACCTCGACGTTCAACACACGCTCAAGGTCGATATTCCGCCGGGTGGCAACAAGGTCCACCTGGTGCCGGTCGGTGGCTGGCCGAGCTGGCTGCAGGCAGGCCGCCGGCCAGTGAGCCTGTTCCGCGACCAGACCTTCAATATCTCGGCCTCATCGCGCTTCAAGATGCATATTGAATGTCAGTTCGGCGGCTTTCCCTACGAATGCATGTTGAATGATCCTGTCTCCAGGCGATCGGTCGAGCTTCAGGTCAGCGTCAGTCTGCCCAATGGCCTGACGGACCTGTCCGGGCAACCGGTCAGGCGTCAGCGCCTGCGAACCGGGCAAGCCCAATCGCAACAGTTTCAACCTGGTTTCTATGTCGATCGGGCACCCGGGACTCTGCATTTCGAAATTGCACAAAGCCAGATGGAATTCATGCTGCAGCCGGGCGTGGCCAGCCGCTATTCCGGCAATGTCACCGTGATCTGGGATTCGGATATCTGACGTGGTTGCGGCAAACCTGACCGCAACGAATGCTGTCAGGTTTGCCTCAGGATGCAACGGCTATTACAACCCGGCCCTGCTCAACGCCGCGCGCGTAAAACGCCTGGACAGTTCTTTTTCGCCGTCCCCCAGATCGACGAGGAACCGGTCGAAGTTCGCGTCGCTTATCGGTTCATCGGCAAAGACAACCGTCTCGGCGACCGGCAGGTCATTGGCCAGATCTTTAAGCCTGTTGCGCAGCGCCGCTCGTTCCACGTCCGTCAATTGCGTGGATTCGACCCATTCGCGCTGGGTGGATCGCAGGGTCTCCAGCAACTCGTATTTGTTCAGATACTCCCGTTTGTTCGCCTCGATCTGAATCGGGTAAGTTTCACCCAGATAAGTTTTCCAGAATGCCTGCTCAAGCATCTTGTTCACCAGACCGTCACCTTCGCTCAACGCCAGAACTGTGTTGTAGGCCTGATCGATCATGGCGTCGGTGACACCGGACACTGGCCTGAACAGCATGCCTTCGGATTGCCAGGGCAGCTGCAGGCGATCAGCCAGACCGGTCTGATAAGCCAGATAGACCTCGACATCATCCGGGTTGCCGCCACGACTGGCGACATCGGCGCGGGCGATCTCGTTGACGTGCTCCAGCCGCGCAGCGCCTTGGGCCAGGGTGACCAGTTTGCGTTCCAGCTCCGCGGAGTCCGTGGAGTAGGAGTAAGCCTCGGATGCGAGTACCTGTATGCCCATGTTATTGAACAACTGCGCCCCGGCATCGGCGCAATCGACCGGGGCGATTGCCATGGTGTAGAGCCTTTCCCGCAGTGCGCTGTCGATGTAGACGGCATCGAACATGCGCGCCACGCGCTGCACCAGTTGCCTGCGGGGTTCACCGCCGACGAGATAATCGGCAGAGTTTTTCGTTTCGTGCACCACGGTCAGGAATCGATGGGCCTGTGGGTCGTCGGTCAGTTCAAGCCAGTGAGCCGTCCGGTCCACTCCCCAGCCGGGCACATCGGTCCAGTTGTTCGGGTCGGTGGCCTGGATGACCACGTTTATCGGACTGGTGGAGGCCACGAGGGGCTCCGGCGGCAAATTCACTGAGCGCCGGATTTCCTGGTACCGCAGCTGGTTCAGCTCCGACAGACTGGCGACATCCAGCCGGGTACGCGCGATCACCCAGGCTTTTGCCGAGCCGGGGACGACTTCGGGGATCAGGTCGACCGGATTTTCCCGCAGGTCCAGCAAGAAGCCGCGCGGTCTGGTCTTCGCCAGCGTGCCCTCGGGCCATGTGGTCAGCCCGGTTTTTTTCAGGCCCACGACTTTCAGCCTCGGCATGCGGCTGATGTCTGGCGGCAACCCTAGCGGATTATCGTCGAGCCTGAGAATTTCCAGATAGGTCAGGTCCTTGAGTTGTTTGACGGCGCCCGCATCCAGCACGATCGCGTTATCGCTCAGTTGCAGGCGTTCCAGTCGGTGCAGGGAACCGATGCTGTGTGGAAGACTGGTCAGGTCGCAACGTCTGGCGCTGAGTTCGCGAAGGTTCGGGAAGGCTTTGAGCAAGCCGTTCGCCTCGCTGGAAAACCGCGTATTGCCGAGTTTCAGGACGGTGATCTTGTCGAGGAACTTTTGCAGCTCCGGGGGGCGTTTTGACCACCAGGTTTCCAGGTTCAGGGGCAGCATCTCGGTGGAGAGGTCCAGCGAGTAGCTGTCCGGATCGGCACGGCGCCCGATATCGCTGTACTTACGCTTGAAGCTGTTGAGCAGGCTCTCGGCGATATGTTGGCCGCCTTCATCACGAAAAGCCGTGCTGCCCGGTCCCCAGGTGGGTTCCTGCTGATATTCCCAACGATTGAGGATCACGCGCAGTTCATCGAGTTCGTTTTCCCGCTGCTCGATGGCTTGCATCGGCTCGCCTTTGGCAATCAGGGCATTGGCGAAGGCGTCGACTTCGCGGTCGCTGAAATCCTCGTGCAGGTCAAGGATTCGCTCGTGCAGGGTTTCACCGGCCCTGCTGGTGAATGGGCCCCGCACCAGCAGCAGTGTCTGATGCTCGGGCACGGCGCGGATGGGCGGTGCGGCGAGTATCGTTCGACGTTCGCCGAGAGGCTCGATCTTGACCATGACCCACTGCCTGAGGCGTTCGGCGTCCCCCGGCTTGAAGCCCAGCGCGTTTTGCCCATTGTGCTGGGTCGCCTGCAGCAAGGCTTCGAAAAAGTCCTGCGCTGCATGGATTGGCTGATTCGACCCGTCACGCACCTCATATTTTCCCGCGTCATCATGAATCAGCACCCGGACCCGCGCAGCGCTCTCAGGCCCGGCGCTGCAGCGCAGTTCACCGTCGAATGTGCCTTCCCTGATCTCGATGCGCAGCTCACCGAAGGTGTCGCTGTTGATGCGCAAGGTGCCCAGCACCAGGCGTTCCGTGTCGATGTTGATCAACGCGTTATCGTACAGACCGTGGGCGGCGCGCACCGATTGCGTCTCGAATTGCAGTTCCCGCGCCAGGCCTTTCAGGCGCAGCGGCAGGCGCTTTTTCTGCTCGATCTGTTGGCGTTCCGCGGCGCTGGCGTTGGCGAGAATGCCTTGCGCCACCGTGTCGGGCAGGTCGGGGAATTCGCTGAACAGTGCAACGCTGTCGGCGGGTAGCGGGGTGCTGGCAGGCACGGGGGAGCCCAGGCGTTGCAGGGTATCGGTCAGCAATGGCGGAGGTGCCGAGTTGTCCATGTGCATCCGCCGCAGTGCGGCTTCATGGGTGCCGCTGATCTGGCGAATCTGTTCCAGTTGTTCATCGTTGAAACCGTCGACGCTGTGACCAAGTCGCCGCATCAATGTCGAGCCTTCCCACTCGCGCGGGTTTTCCGTTTCGCAGACCCAGGCCCCGTGACCATTGTGGCGCAGGGTCGGTGCGTAGGCATCGAAACGCTGCGGATGGCGGATGCGCTGTTGTCCGGTGACCGGATCGTCCAGCACTTCGAAGTGTTGATCGTTCAGGCGCAGGATGCGCCGGCCCTGATGCTGGTGAAGACCCTGTCCATCAGGCCGGGCCTCCGTGGGTAGATCCACGTCGGTTCGTTGATAGGGGCTGAGGTCAGGGTTCCACAGGCGGGTCTCACCGTTCGCCAACTGCACCGGTTTCAAGCTTTCGAAAAACGGCGAGAGTTTCGCCCTTGCGACGTTGCCGATCGCACCTCCTGCGGCGAACGCACCCAGTTGCACCACGCTTTGCAGCACGCCGATGGCTTGTTCGCCAGCCTCGGCGACGCGGCCTTCGGCCAGATCGACGAGGCCCTCGACCACCTCATCGGTCAGTTGATACGCGGTGTAGGCCAGCATCAGTTCACCCAGGCCGGGCACCAGTGGCGTCACCACCAGCAACGCGGCATTGAGAATGCCCGAGAGCATTTTCTCCAGGTTGTCCCACCAGGCCCAGCGGGCCATGCGGTCGGCGTACTCGGTGGAAATCGCGATGTCCCATGCGTCGTTGAGTACCTTGTTGATTTTTTGTCGGTGGAAGTAGCCCCACAGGTCGCCGTTGAAAACAGTGTCCCGATCGTTCCTGACGCTCGACAGCTGAAATTGCAGGTTGGGGTTATCCACCGGCGTTTCCCGCCAGCTCGGCAAGTTGGAGCCGGCCGGGGCCGGTTGCCATTTGACCTTGCTCAGTCGGTCGTTCAGCCCGGCAAAGAAATGCCCGCGCTGCTGATGGGGCACGAACCGGCTGAAGAATTGTTGGTAGCTGCGAGGGGCGCTGGTATCGCGCAGCTGGCGTGTCAGTTCGGCCATGAAGTCGAGCAACGACGGGTACTGCTTGAGCGGGTGCTGCGGGTCATGGGGAACATAGGCGATCACGGGCACGGGATCGGTCGCGGTGTTGGCATCAGGGGTGATCAGCACGATGCCGGTCAGGTGAATGTCCATCATCGACAGGTTGTAGCAGTCGACGGAGCGGCCGCTCCAGCGCAGGTTCTTGCGGTCATCGAGCAGTCCCTGCACCAGGTCAAAGGCATCCTGCCCGATGTCTTTTTTCATCAGCGCCATGTTCGCCGCGATGTTGAGCGCGGTCTTGTGGCTGAGGCTGACTTTGTGGCGCAGGACGTTGCTGGCCACCCGGTTATGCGGCAGCAGGAAATCTCTCAGGTGTTGTTGGTAACGGCTGCCGATATCCAGTTCGCGGCACAGCGACTTGAACTGCTCGATACTCAGCTTGTGCTTGAGCTTTACCACGCTGAAATGCCCGCGGGCGTCGGGGCGGGTGATGAATTCTGAGTCCTGGGTGAACACCTCCTTATTGGAAAAATTGTGCAGGGCGGCATCCAGCAGCGAGACGGTACGGCTGGTGGTTGCGCCGGTAAAGTTATGACCCCATGACTGTGCTGGTGCATACAGCCGCAACCAGGTCTCTTCGACGTCATCTTCAACGCCGAAACGTTCGTTCAGTGCCTGTTGCAACAAGGGTTTGGCGAAGGCGTAGACATCCTGCAGTTTGCTGAACACCCGATCGACATCGTTTTGCGCGTTCCAGCCGAGCTTGATGCTCTGTTTTAACCGCTCCTGTAACACTTTTGTGGCATCAGCCTGCCAGTCGGGAATGCTTACCCGGTCAGCTTTCAGTGCGTTGATACGGGTGAGTGAAGCCTCTGATAGCCAGGAGGGGATGGCCTTCCTGACCAGGTCGAAGTGGATGCTTTGATCCGGGTCTGAAATTCGATGTGGGTGGGGCATTGCCTGATCGTCCGTTGATCATGGATGGAGCGATCAGACTAGGCAGGCGACAACCGCAAAAAAAGCGCAAAAACCGGTTCGGAACGACGTCGATTGCGCCCCGAACCCGGTAAAAATCAGGAGTGAAAAATACATAGTTACAGCCACGCGGGCGTATCTGCCGATCCATGCCTAGCGGCGGGCGGTTGCCTCGGTTGTCGCCTTTGGCTGGCACATCGTGTGGGTGCCCGGTTGCAGGTACGGCGTCAGGATCGGCGCCATGCCCTTGAGCACCTGCACCGGCAACGCCGAGGTGAAGGTGAAGTTCTCCGCCGAGCGGCCCGGCACGAACGCCGTCAGCGTGCCGAAATGGTTATCGCCGATGTAGAACACGAACGTGGCCGTGCGGTTGAGTGATTTGGAACTCAGGATCCGTCCGCCCGAACCGATGGCCTCGATGCGGTTGTCACCGGTGCCGGTCTTGCCGCCCATGGCCAGCGGGGTTCCATCCGGCAGTTTGAAACTGCCAGCCACGCGTTTGGCCGTACCGGCATCCACCACTTGCGAAAGGGCTTCGCGCATGGCCGTGGCGACTTCGGACGGCATCACCCGTTTGCCGACGTCGGGGTCATTGATCAGTTGGGTTTCATAGGGTGTGTGCGCGGCGAAATGCAGGCTGTCGATACGCAGGGTCGGCATGCGCACGCCATCGTTGAGGATGGTGCCGATCAGTTCGGCCAGGGCTGCCGGGCGGTCACCGGAGCTGCCGATGGCGGTGGCCAGCGACGGCACCAGGTGGTCGAACGGATAACCGACTTTCTGCCAGCGCTGGTGAATGTCGAGGAATGCCTCGATCTCCAGCATGGTGCGGATGCGACTGTCACGGGCTCCCTTGTGCCGGCTTTTGAACAGCCAGCTGTAGACCTCCTGGCGCTCGAACTGGCTGGCTTTGACGACGTCGGCCCACTTGGCGTCGGGGTGATTGAGCAGGTAGCCCATCATCCACAGGTCCAGCGGGTGAACCTTGGCGATGAAGCCCTGGTCCGGCAAGTCGTAAATGCCGGGACCGTAGGCTTCGTAGAGCCGCACGAGACGTTCGTCAGTGAGTTTTTCCGTGAGCTTGGCACCCGTCAGGTGCGAGCGCACGAAGGCGTTGAAGCTTTCCTGGCTGGCCTGTGGCAGCAGGTAGCGATGGACGGCGGCCATGCGGATCGGTGTCGGGCGCATGCTGTCCAGGAAGGTTTCGAGCCGTTCCTGGGTGTCCTTGTTCCTGTACTTCTTCCAGAACTTGAGCAGGAACGACGTGCCCTCGCGGTCGGCGAATTCGGCCAGGTATTCCTGGCGCCGCGGGTCGCGGTCGTCCTTGAGCAGTTCGGCACTGCTGTTCGGGCCGGAGTAGGTGGTGTAGCGCACCAGGTCCCGCATCAGACGAATGAACGGCAGGTTGATCGACTCGCGAAGGGCGTCGCGCAGGGTCGGTATCCGGCCGTTGTCTTCCTTGCGGAAGTTGTGGAACACATGCAGGCCGCCCCCGGTGAAAAACGCCTCGCCAGGGCTGGCGGAGTATTTGCGGTCCAGGGCTGCACCGAGCATTTTTTGCAGGTCGCGGTCCTTGTTTTCGACCAGGTAATCAACCGCCCAACGACTCAGGCGGTCCTGATCCGGCACCTCGACTTTCTTCAGTTCCGGAACGGCCATGCCGGCGTATTTGTCGTGCAGTTCGGCGATGATTTGCAGGTAGGTGGTCAGCACGCGCATTTTCGCGGTGGAACCCAGTTCCAGTTTGCTGCCTTCATTGATGTCGAAGGGCTGGTCGGTGCTGTCGGTCTGCACCCGAACCCGCGAGCCGTCCGGGGTCAGTTCGAACAGGGTGAAGCTGTAGCGCACCTGGGTGGTGCTGGTGGTGGTCAGCAGGCGTTCGCCGATCAGGCCGATTTGCGTGGCAAATGCAGGGTCGGCGAGTTTTTTCAGGTACTCGGTGGCCTCGGATTGCAATTCGCCTTGCAGGGTGCTGGTGGCGGAGAGGTCGAGGCGGTCGAGGTCATACAACGGGCGGTTGAGCATGCCGGCCAGACGACTGCGCGCCACGCTGATACCCTTGTTGGTTTCGATCGGTTGCATGGTCGGCTGGGTGGCCCAGTCGCGGTAGGTCACTTTGCTGGCCAGGGCGGCGGCGGCGAAATCGGCGTCGATCACATGGTTTTGCGCCAGCAGGCGAATATGGCTGTCGGTGAGGTCAGCCAGTTCATCATGGCCCTTGGTCAGGTAATGCGACGGACGGCGCTGAGCAATCATCAACGACAGCATTTCACGCAAGGCCAGGCCTTTTTCCGCCATGGTCTCTGGATCCGTTGCCGGGCTGTTCAGTACCTTGTTGGCGCCATCGAAATCGGAGCCGTACCACACACGCAAACCCTCAGCCATGCCATGCACTTCACCGTGGCCCGGTACGGCTGACAACGGCACGCTGTTGAGGTAGTCGCGCACCACGTTCTGCCGCGCTTCCAGGGTTTGTGGCCCGGCCTGATAGGCGCGTACGGTGGCAGAAATCATCTGGCGAATTTTTTCCGCGCCATTGACCGTCAAGCCATCGGGGGAATGCCGGTACTTCTCCAGTTGCGTGGCCAGGGTACTGCCACCGGCGGATTGGCCGGGTACGTGCAACATCTTGGCCAACTGGGACCATGCCGCCATGCCGAACCGCGGCCAGTCCACCGCCGGGTTGGCGAGCGGCTGCCTGGGGTCGAGCAGGAAGCGGTTCTCGATGAACAGCAGGCTGTTGACCACCACCGGCGGGATCGAGGCAAAGGTTGAGTAAAGCTGCTGCGGGTAGTTGTACTGGTACAGCGGCGCTGCGCGGCAATCGGTGATCGACAACCCGGCCTGGATTTTCTCGGCATAAGGCACGAACAGGCCCTTGTCGGTGTACTTCAACAGCTCCGGAGAAAAGCGGGTTTGCGCCTCAACGACAAAGTTGCGCTTGATCAGGCGCGGCAGGAACTCATCCAGCGAGCTGTAGCCCAGGCGCCGATCGAACGGGCCGTCGCCCGGATAGCGAATCGCATCGCTGGGGCCGGGTTTGAGCTCATAGTTCAGTGACGCGGCGTATTTGCTGACTTCCCGGGCCTGGAACTTCGAGGTGCGCATCTCCCTCATGGCGGCCAGCCCCACGACAATCGCGATAATCAACAGCAATAGCCAGAACGCTCCCCATCCGTGCCTGGAGCGACGGGGTTTTTCAGGTATAGGCGCTTCATCCACACTCTCAGTCGGAACCACGGTTTTACTCGAATCGGTTTGCCACAAAGCGCCCATAGTCGATTGATCCATTCACGCAGATTGATCGGACTTGACTCAAGCTTAGACGGTGGTTGGCGAGGGTGAAAAAAATGTGAAGGGCAAAATGTCGGGTTATTGCCGTTTCCTGTGGCGAGGGAGCTTGCTCCCGCTGGGCTGCGAAGCGGCCCCCAGACTGATAAATGCGATTCGTCCGGTTGATCTGGTTCTCTGGTTTTACGACTGCTACGCAGTCGAGCGGGACGGTGCGGCGATCCGACAAGCTCCCTCGCCACAAAGAGGAGCAAACATTGGGAGCTTTATTCAGAGCCAGCACGCATCCCAGAGCGGGTAGTCGCCAATTTTATCCACAAGCCCAGCCCTGAGTGGATTGGCAACAATGTAGCGGGCGAACGGCAGAAGATCTTCTCCATCGCGAATGGCCCGGTCGTGGTAGCCGGTTTGCCAGAAGGCTCCGCTTTCGTTCAATGCCCGGTTGATGGTGAGGGTGCTCCGGGATTTGATGGCTTGCATGAGTCGCGCCAGCGTTTGCTGCTCAAGCTGGATTAACCAGTGGAAGTGGTCCGGCATGATGACCCAAGCCATTGAATCGACCCATTTTTGATCATGGGCTCGCCTTAGCTCTTCAACCAAAAGGCGTCCAACCCGCCAGTTTGCGAATATTCGGCGGCGCTGATGCACGACTGCGGTTATCAGATAGCCCCGTCCTGGTTCTGAGTACCGTCCGTAACGCAGTCGGTGAGAGTTTGGATGTGGGTGCATTCCGTTGCGTCCTTTAACTGCTGTCTAAGTACGCTAGCTCCTCGCTTTCCTGCTTGAGCCTGTATTGGCTGAGTGAAATTTCCCAACTCATTGAAGGATTCGGATCCAGGTAGCGCTGGTGTGGCGAGGGAGCTTGCTCCCGCAGGGCTGCGAAGCGGCCCCAAACCCTGCAACTACAGATACAGGTTTTGCGCCTGCTGCGCAGTCGAGCGGGAGCAAGCTCCCTCGCCACAGTAGATAGCTGTCTGAAACACCTGAGTTAGAGCTTTCCAGGCTTTTGCAGGGGCATGACGATGCACCATTGTTGTGCAATACTCGGCGCCGCTTTTCCCACTGATCTTGCGGGTTTTTCCTACAGGACGGCGTTGCCCACGAGGCAGGGCCGGTTCGGGAGGCGATGGCTTATCGGCCTGCGCTTCGCCACTCGGTGGTCATATCCAATAACAAGACGAGGTTGTCCCCAATGCCCGTAGGCAATCACCTGCCCCAAGGCGAGACCGCTCAGGGCGGTCCGCTCAAACGTGAACTCGGCGAGCGGCATATTCGCCTGATGGCACTCGGTGCCTGTATCGGCGTCGGCCTGTTCCTGGGCTCGGCCAAGGCCATCGAAATGGCCGGCCCGGCCATCATGCTGTCCTACATCATCGGCGGTCTGGCGATCCTGGTGATCATGCGCGCGCTCGGCGAGATGGCCGTGCACAACCCGGTAGCCGGCTCGTTCAGCCGTTACGCCCAAGACTACCTGGGCCCGCTGGCGGGCTTCCTGACCGGCTGGAACTACTGGTTCCTGTGGCTGGTGACCTGCGTCGCGGAAATCACCGCCGTGGCGGTGTACATGGGTATCTGGTTTCCCGATGTACCGCGCTGGATCTGGGCGCTCGCTGCGTTGATCAGCATGGGTTCGATCAACCTGATCGCGGTCAAGGCTTTCGGTGAGTTCGAGTTCTGGTTTGCCTTGATCAAGATCGTCACCATTATTGCGATGGTGTTCGGCGGCATCGGCATCATCGCCTTCGGTTTCGGCAACGACGGCGTGGCCCTGGGGATTTCCAACCTGTGGACCCACGGCGGCTTCATGCCCAACGGCGTGCAAGGCGTATTGATGTCCCTGCAAATGGTGATGTTCGCCTACCTGGGCGTGGAGATGATCGGCCTGACCGCCGGTGAGGCGAAGAACCCGCAGAAGACCATTCCGAACGCGATCGGCTCGGTGTTCTGGCGGATTCTGCTGTTCTACGTCGGCGCGTTGTTCGTGATCCTGTCGATCTACCCGTGGAATGAAATCGGCACCCAGGGCAGTCCGTTCGTGATGACCTTCGAGCGTCTGGGCATCAAGACCGCAGCCGGCATCATCAACTTCGTGGTGATCACGGCGGCGTTGTCGTCCTGCAACGGTGGCATCTTCAGTACCGGGCGCATGCTCTACAGCCTGGCGCAGAACGGCCAGGCCCCGGCCGGCTTTGCCAAGACCTCGAACAACGGCGTGCCGCGTCGTGCATTGCTGCTGTCGATTGGCGCGTTGCTGTTAGGCGTATTGCTGAACTATCTGGTGCCGGAAAAGGTGTTTGTCTGGGTGACGGCCATTGCCACCTTCGGCGCGATCTGGACCTGGGTGATGATCCTGCTGGCCCAGCTCAAGTTCCGCAAAGGCCTGAGCGCCGGCGAAGCGGCTGGCCTGAAGTATCGCATGTGGCTGTATCCGGTCAGTTCGTACCTGGCGCTGGCGTTCCTGGTGCTGGTGGTCGGCCTGATGGCGTACTTCCCGGACACCCGCGTGGCGTTGTATGTGGGGCCTGCGTTTTTGGTGCTGCTGACGGTGTTGTTCTATGTGTTCAAGCTGCAACCGACCCATGTGTCGCAGGGGGCGGTGCGTACGGTTTCTTGAATGTACCTCGGTCCATTTGACCGGGGCTTTTTTGAAGATCAAAAGATCGCAGCCTGCGGCAGCTCCTACAAGGACATGCCGGGCTGCGATCTTTTGATTGGCTGGTTCAAACGCTTGTTGAACTCAAGCCAGGTTGCCAGCAAACCC
Organism: Pseudomonas sp. Pseusp49; assembly: GCF_059491875.1. NCBI lineage: Bacteria > Pseudomonadati > Pseudomonadota > Gammaproteobacteria > Pseudomonadales > Pseudomonadaceae > Pseudomonas > Pseudomonas sp. Pseusp49. The sequence continues at coordinate 1,106,044 of NZ_CP168514.1, forward strand.
ATCAACCCGGCACCCACCAGCGCCGTGAAGATCTGCATGGCAAACGCATCGTCGGTCAGGGCATTGACCATGTCCGCCAGGGGCGCCAGCAGCACGCCCAGGCAGAAAATCTCCAGTGAGAAACGGCCCATGCGGCAGCTTTGCTGTGCCAGCCAGTTTTGCGTCCATCCGCTGTCGGGAATCAGTTTCGCCGTGACGTAGGCCAGTGCGAGGAAGTGCAGCAGGCGCATGGGGGACAGGTTGGTCTTGCTGATGGGGTAGAGGATGTTTTGCAGGCTCGCGGGCACCACGGCGTCGTGCAGGTCCGGCCAACGCCACAGGACGGTCAACACACCGGCGACCACGACATACAACGCCGCACTCACAAACAAGGGCTGGCGTACCAATGGGCGGGTCTCGGGCAAGCGCGGGCGCTGGCTGTGAATCGCAGCGGCACCGCCGAGCACGAACAGCAACTGCCAGGCGACCGGGTTGAAGTACCACACGCCGTCCTTGATGGCCGCCAGGTTCCAGCCCGCCAGTGGCACCATCAGGTACAGCGCCACTGACATCGCGACCACCACCCAGGCCTTGCGCACCAGTATCGGCAGCACCAGTGGCAGCCCGGCCAGCAGCACAATGTACAACGGCAACGGGTCCATCAGGTTCGGCTTGAAGCGCAACAGCAGTTCATCGATCAGGGCCTGCTGAGGGTTGCTGATGAAGTGGTGCATGCCCATTTCCTCCACCAGATCCCGTGTTTCCACGTGACTGTTGGCGAAAAACACAATGCCCATCAGCATCGCCAGCAGGAAGATATGCACCACGTAGAGCACCCACGCCCGGCGCATGATTTTCACGCAGGCGATCAGAAAGCCTTCGCGCGCCAGGACTTTGCCGTACGCCAGCACCGCCGCGTAACCGGCCAGAAACACGAAAACCTCGGCCGCATCGCTGAAACCGAAGTTACGCAGGGTGATTTGTCCCAAAGGGTTGTGGGGCACGTGATCCCAAAAGATGAAGATCAGTGCCAGGCCACGAAAAAAGTCGATCCGGTGATCGCGCGCTAACGTCATGACAGCAGGCTCGTATCAGCGAGTGAAAATGGGATTGGCTGCGGGCGCAAAGGGCCGCGCGCCAAGTCGGCGGCGCGCAGGGTGGCGTGATTCGCAGTGAATTGCAAAACCGGGATATTACCGGATGTCTCGGGCGTTGCTCCAAGGCTCAACCGCTGGTCTGAAAGCTCGGTCAATCTGCGATTTCTGACAGCAGACAGGCTCAAATACTCATAAGTACAACGTTCTTGAAACGGAGCCTCACATGAGACTGTTGTGGAAAGGGCTGTCCAGTTACACGGTGATCGGGGTCGCCAACACCCTGATTCACTGGCAGATCTTTTTCCTGTTGAGCGTGGCGGCCGGCCTCAGTCAGGCGATCAGCAACCTGAGCGCCTTCTGCGTGGCTGCGTCGTTTTCCTTCTACATGAACGCGCAATTTACCTTCGCCGCCAGTGCCTCGATCGGCGGTTATCTGCTGTTTCTTCTGGGCATGGGGACACTGAGCCTGGGCGTCGGTCACCTGGGGGATGTGTGGCGCCTGCATGGCCTGCTCACCGTCATGCTGTTTTCGGCGTTGAGCCTGGTGTTTGGCTTCCTGTATTCCAAATACGTGGTGTTTCGCGAGCGTGATCAATGAAAATCTCGCTCATCGTCCCGGTATTCAACGAGGAGCAGTCGATCAACCTGTTTTACCAGGCGGTGCGTCGCGAGTTGAAACTGGGCGATGCCGAGGTTGAAATCGTGTTCATCAACGACGGCAGCTCCGACCGCACGGCCGAACAGGCTACGGCACTGGCCAAGGCGGATGAGCAGGTGCTGCTGATCAATTTCTCGCGCAACTTCGGCAAGGAACCGGCCCTGTTTGCCGGCCTGGAACACGCCAGCGGCGATGCCGTGATTCCCATGGATGTTGACCTGCAGGACCCGATCAGCGTCATCCCGCTGTTGGTCGAGCAATGGCAGAAGGGTGCCGATGTGGTGCTTGCCAAGCGCCGCAATCGGGACGTCGACGGCTACCTCAGGCGTCACAGCGCGTCGATTTTCTACCACGTGCTCAATCGCATCGCCTACACCCGGATCGAGGAAAACGTCGGGGATTTCCGGCTGATGGATCGCAAGGTGGTCGACGTGATCCGTTCCCTGCCCGAGCATCAGTTGTTCATGAAAGGCGTGTTGTCGTGGGCCGGGTTCAATACCGTGATGGTGGAGTACGAACGGGCCGGGCGAGTGGCGGGGAGCAGCAAGTTCAATGGCTGGAAGCTGTGGAACTTGGCCCTGGAAGGCGTGACCTCGTTCAGCACCGTGCCGCTGCGCTTGTGGACTTACGTTGGTGGCGCGGTGTCGGTTTTCGCGGTGCTTTACGCGGTGTACATGGTGCTGGACAAGATTTTCTTCGGCAACAACGTCCCCGGGTATCCGTCGCTGATGACCGCGATCCTGTTTCTCGGCGGCGTGCAACTGATCGGCATCGGCATCCTCGGCGAGTACATCGGTCGCATCTATATCGAGGCCAAGCACCGGCCGCGTTATGTGATCAAGGACATTGTCGGCGGCAAAGACCGGGGCGGGCACTAGCATGGGCCGGTTCAGCGACTTTTTCGTTCGCGAGCTCAGCCGGCATCAGGTCTGGCGGTTTTTTCTGCTCGCCACCCTGGTGTATGTCCTGCCGTTGATCCTCGCGGACTATCCCTACATCGACGACAACTGGCGCTCGCTGGCGGCGGGAATGGCCTGGTCCGAACAGGGTCGACTTTTCGCCCAGCTGTTCTACAACGCGCTGACCTTCAGCCATGCCGCGCCGAACATCTTTCCCTTGCCCCTGTTGATCGCCACTCTGGCCATGGCGGCCGCGCTGAGCAGCCTGACCTTCCATTACTTTCGCCAGCCGACCATTGCTTGCTGCCTGGTGTTGTTGCCGCTCTGGTACAACCCGTTCTTCCTGCAGAACCTGTCCTATCAATACGACGGTCCCGCCACGGCCCTGAGCCTGGTGGCGGTGATCTACGCGATCACCTTTCGTCATCCGTGGCGCAGCGTGCAATGGCTGGTGCCTTCGTTTCTGATTGCACTGGCGCTGGGGTTGTATCAGATCAGCCTGAATGTGTTCCTGGGCCTGTGTTGCCTGGAATTGCTCAGGGCTGCCAACGATAAAGCCGCCCCGGTGCCATGGCGCGACCTGCTGGGCTGGAAAGCCGCCCAGATCATCCTCGGCGGGTTGATCTACAGCGTCAGCGCTTATCCGTTCATGGACTCCAATCGCACGTTGTTGCTCGATTGGACGGCGCATCCTTCATTGCAGATCCAGATCAACATTGCCCGGGTCCTGGAGAAAGTCGTGCTGCTGTTCCATGGCGGATGGCTCTGGGTGTTCGGCGGGTTGCTGTTGTTGGCGATAGCCGGGGCGGTGCGGCTGGGTCTGAACGTGGCGGCGCGTCAGGACGACGGGCCGAAGAAGCTGTTGATCGGCGTGATGTGCTTGCTGACATTGCCGGTGGTGACGCTATTGGTGTCCGGTGTCGCGCTGTTTTTCCGCGACTTCAACGAGGGCGCCCGTACCTTGATGGGCTTCGCCGTGCTGCTGGTGTTGCTGTGCTATTTGAGCCATCTGGCGCTGGCGTCGATTCATGAGCGACTGCCACTGTTGTTGATCATTCCGCTGCTGGCCATGCTGTCGCTGTCGTTTGCCTATGGCCGGGTGCTGACGGTGCAGAAAACCTTTGCGTCCACGGCGCTGGCCGGTCTTGCGTACGATATCGCCAGCCATCAGTCGCTGCGCGAGGCCAGGCGGATTTACCTCTCGGTGACTTACTCCGACCATTGGTTGGTGGCGGCGGCAGGCTCGTTCAAGCAGATGCCGGTGCTGCACTACCTGCTCAATACCGATTTTTACATGCTGGCCGAGAACCTGCCGAAAGCGGGCATCACCAATGTGGTGGCGGAGCGCGAGCGGCGCAATGCGACGCGGGTTGGCTATCAGGGCTATCCGGCGCTGGTGGACAGCCAGTTCTACCGGATTTACCTGATTGGCGATTACGGTTTTATCGTGATGAAGGAGCCGGCCCGGAGCAAAACGCTGCGTTGGTGACGGGTGAGGATCAAAAGATCGCAGCCTGCGGCAGCTCCTGCAGAGTCAGGCGGCGGCTACTTCGTTGGGCTCGAAACTGTCGGCCCGGGCCATCTGCCACATCCGCGAGTAGAACTCGCCGTTCACTTCACCGGTCAGCAATTCCCCCGGCTTGAGGAACACGTGCAGCTGCGAGAACAGCTTGATCTCGGTCGCCGACATGCGTCGCACCAGATGCTTGGCCGACAACTGCGACGGATGTTCGAGGCCGGCAGCGGCGAGCATTTCCGCCAGGGCCTTGAGGGTGTTGCGATGGAAGTTGAATACGCGCTGGGCCTTGTCCGGCACCACCAGCGCGCGCTGGCGCAGGGTGTCCTGGGTGGCGACACCGGTCGGGCATTTGTTGGTGTGGCAGCTCTGCGACTGGATGCAACCGATGGCGAACATGAAGCCGCGTGCCGAGTTGGCCCAGTCGGCACCGATGGCCAGCACGCTGGCGATGTCGAAGGCGCTGACGATCTTGCCGCTGGCGCCGAGTTTGATCTTGTCCCGCAGGTTCAGGCCCACCAGGGTGTTGTGCACGAACAGCAGGCCTTCGCGCATCGGCACGCCGATGTGGTCGGTGAACTCCACGGGCGCGGCGCCGGTGCCGCCTTCCTTGCCATCGACCACGATGAAGTCCGGGAGGATGCCCGTTTCCAGCATGGCCTTGGCAATGCCCATGAACTCCCACGGATGGCCGAGGCAGAACTTGAAGCCCACCGGTTTACCGCCGGACAACTCACGCAGTTGTGCGATGAAATGCATCATTTCGATCGGCGTCGAAAACGCCGTGTGGCGCGAGGGTGACACGCAGTCCTCGCCCATCAGGATGCCGCGGGTTTCGGCGATTTCTTTGGTGACCTTGTGCTTGGGCAGGATGCCGCCGTGGCCGGGCTTGGCGCCCTGGCTCATCTTGATTTCGATCATCCGCACCTGTGGCGTGCGGGCTTGCGCGGCGAAGCGTTCCGGGTCGAAGCGACCGTCGCTGGTGCGGCAGCCGAAGTAACCGCTGCCCAGTTCCCAGGTCAGGTCACCGCCGTGTTCCCGGTGATAGGGGCTGATACTGCCTTCGCCGGTGTCATGGGCGAAATTGCCCAGCTTGGCACCCTGGTTCAACGCGCGAATGGCGTTGGCGCTGAGGGAACCGAAACTCATGGCCGAGATGTTGAACACCGACGCCGAATACGGCTGGGTGCACTGCGGGCCGCCGACGGTGACGCGGAAACTGCTCGGGTCGCTCAACGGCGCCGGGCGCATGGAGTGGCCGATGAACTCGAAACCCGACTGATACACGTCGATCAGGGTGCCGAAGGGTTTGTCGGCGGTTTCGTTTTTGGCCCGGGAATAAACCAGAGAGCGCTGGGCCCGGGAGAAGGGCAGGGCGTCGCTGTCGGATTCGAGCAGATACTGGCGGATTTCTTATTAGGGGCACCTTCAAAACTGTACTAACCCAGAAAAGCCCGAAATAGAGACCTGTGCCATCATTGTGCCTTTACTGGCTTATGGCACTAAGCGTACTATTCGCCGGTTCTGGGAAAGGGTTCGCTGAGTGGTTACGGTAGAGATCGCGGCAAAAGTTGTAATCGATGACACTGGCATTCAGTCCGAGGTCCCCGTCCTGTTGGCATCGGGAGGGGTCGTACTCCCTCTTCTGAAATACATACTCAGTCACCAGCATGACCGAAGCCTAAGCTGGCAGCGGATGGTGCTTCGTGCTGCCAGGTTGTTGATCGATTACATGTCTGTTAACGAGTCGAGCTTCGTTGATCCCAAGTCTCTGTTCCAGGCATTCGCGACAAGGCTGTACACCGGGACAATCGGTGATGATGGAACTGACCCTTCAGGGTTGTATTGGTCTCCTGCGAGCAGGGCTCTTGCTGGTCGTCATATCGTTGCGCTCCGAGGACTTACTGACTATTTGGTTGAAGAGTGTGGTGCAGTACATATGAATCCACTCGTACGCGCCTCTACTCACGACCAGCGTCTGATCTATGCCGCTTGGCACAGGCGAACCCATCACGATTTCCTCGGCCACATTCAAGACAAGACAGCCGGCTCGACGGCTATGTTTGCGCGCAACATCAGGGGCGCTCAGCGATTGAGCAAGCTGGATGACGATGCCATTGCTTTTCCAGAAAGACTTTTCGAGAGCTTATTTCTTGATGGTTTCGGAAGTGCTAAAGATCGCCGATGCGCGGTTCGTGACCAATTGATCCTACTGTTGATGCACGGCGGCAGTCTGAGGGAGAGTGAGCCACTGCACCTCTGGGTACAGGATGTCCACATTGATCCTGCAAAAGACGCAGGTGCCCTGGTCCGTATATATCACCCGGAGGACGGGAGGGCTCCTGACGATTGGAAGTCGCGAACAGGAAAATCGAACCGCTCTGCCTATTTGCGTGAGGTCTATGCATTGACCCCTCGCACTAAACTGTCGGGGACACAACACGTCGGGTGGAAGTCGAGAGTCGTTGATCATCTCGACCACTTTATGCAGGTTCACTGGTTTCCCCAGGAGTTTGGGGTCTTATTCCTCAAGCTGTGGCGAGAACACCTACTGTATTTAGCGTCTGTTGAAAGACATCACCCTTATGCGTTTGTGTCTTATGAAAAGTCAGTCGTGGGCGAGCCTTATAAACTGGGCGCTTTCAATGAGAACTATGCCAATGCACTCGCTAGGATTGGCTTTTCAACTTCTAAAGTTGAAGGTTTATCTCCTCATGCTCATCGTCACGCATATGGCCGCAGGATGAGGCGAGCGGGCCTTGATCCGATGACCATTAAGAAGGCGATGCATCACTCCTCTCTAGAATCACAAGTGCCTTATACGTCACTTGGTCTGGCCGATGTTACTACCGCTCTGGAAGCTGCAAGATTACGCGTAGAGAGCGGGGAGGGCGATGAAAAAATGATCCCGTCCTTCTCAAGTTGGGATGACGTGCTTAAAACCGGTTTTGAAGACATTGATCCACATGGCTACATGTCAGGTCTTTATCCTAAGCTAAGGAAGTAGGTTTGTGTTAAAAGGCAAAAGAGTAGAATACAACGGGCGTAGTGAAGATTACGAGTTTACGTGGCTAGCAGATCGTGGCTCGAAGTGGGATGTGTGGCGCGAATGGATGTCCGGCTGGATAGCGAGTAATAAATCTGGCGTGCATCACAGAATGCGGGCATTAATCTGGTTCACGAATGTGTATTTGCCGTTGATACCAACTCCCTCCGATGCCCATGGTCTATTCAGGCTATCCACGCAAACCAGCCTGCCTGATCTTCAAACTGCACTGGAACAGACCATGTCTGTAGCCACGGCAACTGGTATTCGCAATCATATTTATAGTTTTTTTGAGTGGATTCTTGATGGGTATTACACTGAGCCAGATGATCGAGGTGTCAATTTAAGAACGGTTGCCAACCCATTCTCTAAAGGGAAATATGTCAGTGGACATGTTTCTGAGTCCGTATATACCCCTCTTCCCTACGCATATATCAGAGAAGCACGAGAGATTCTCTGCCCAAATGATCGGGGAAATTTCTCTGATTGGAAATGGGCGCACCTTCAATCGGGTCAGATGAGATCTAATGGTCGCGAGGCTGGAAAAGGCGGTGATTGGTTTACTGTAGATCCATCTATGATAGACAAGGATGATCCTGACTGCGTTTGGCGTAAGCGAACTGTTATCCGCTATAATGGTAAAAATAACGCTGAACTGGATCTCTATGAAATATGGGCTCCAGTACGCTCAGTTGCTCTGCTTCTTAAATTGCACCTGCCATTACGCACCTACCAAGTTAGATTCTTGGACTCAGGGGAGGCGGATACTTGGCGATATGTAAATGGCAGTTGGGTCATTAACGACAAGCACAAATTTTCTCTTGGGAGCGAGAAGAATCCTTGGGGTCGAGGTGTATTTTGTCGGGTGCAAAATAAAGATACCGGCGATTACATGACCGGGCTCCATATTAATACCAACAAGACTGCGGATAAAAATAAGGAAGAAAGAGAGCGTGGTTACACCATCCCTTGGCAGCACGAAGACGTCTTGTATTGGCTTGAGAAGTTAAGGAATTGGCAGGAAAAATATAATCCAATCGACCGTCCTCAGCCTTGTATCGACTTGGATTCCAGTACGCACTTTGGATTCAACAAGTCGGAAGACCAACGACGGGAGATGGGGAGTATTTGCTTCTTGTTCAGGGATGCTGCGCACCTTCAGGGAGGAACGAGCAAGCCAATCACCCGGTCAGTGATGGATACGCTTTGGTACAAGCTTTTGTCTGCATTGCAGGAACGAGTGTACGAGCGGGGCCAAACCTTGTCCGACGGTTCCAAATTTGAGTTTGTACAGGATTACCCTGATGAATATGAAGGTAAGTTCGCGCCGAAAAAAGTTGCGACGCACTTTCCCCTTCACAGTTTGCGTGTCTCCCTTTTGACCTGCTACGCGATGGAAGGGAGTGTTCCCATGCCTGTGCTTTCAAAGCTGATCGCGGGGCATTCTCGATTGCTGATGACGCTCTATTACGTAAAGCCTTCCATCTCGCAAGTGTCGAACGCGATGAGCGAAGCTTCGAAGAAGGTGGACGCCGCGCAACATGAGAGTCTTAGGGTATTCCTCAAAGATGCCAGCTTGCGGCAGATCACCAGCAAAACGGTCTATCAAGACCGGGCTTCAATCGAGATGGCGATGGCGAACCGAAATCCTCTGGGGTGGGAGCACCGTCATATTGGACTCTGCTTGGTCGGCGGGAATACGATCAAGTCAGATGAAAAAAGCACTGTGGGTGGTTGCTGGAATGGCGGAGAACTCTTCGGTCAGAGGGGTATTCCCATTTATCTTGCTGTGCCTCACGGGCCTGAAAACTGCATTAGGTGTCGTTGGTTCATCACAGACGCTCGCTATCTCGATCCGCTGCGCGCGCACTTCAATAATTTGAGTTACAAGGCGTCATTAGCGGCGAAGTTGGCAGTCGAACATGAGCAGGTCAGGGATGAGTTGCTTGAGGAGCGGTATTTCGCCCAGGAGGAAGGTAAGCCATTCACCCGCCAAGCTGAGCTTCAACAAGCTGAACGTCGGTATGAAAAGCAGATTACTGAGGCCGATGAGTACGCCAAAGATTTGGTCGCGTGCTTCCAGATCATCGGTCGTCTTGTGTCGATTGAAGAAGATCGTGAAGAGGGTGACGAGAGTACGAAGCTGGTTGCCGTAGGTAGCATGGAGGACGTGCGTCATCCCATCTCGTTTATCGAAACTGACTCCGAAATGCTGCAACTCGCTCAAATTTGTGAAGACGCCGAAATCTACCCGGATCTGATGGATGATATTCGTAAATCCCCTGCGGTCGAAAAGCGTTCAAGAGCTTTGAACCGTGTGCTCATGTCGCAGGGATACGTTCCTATTTTCATGAACATGGATGACCGTATGCAGCTGATCGCCGGGAACGCGATGATGCGTGCCATGGCCTCAAAGGCGAACCCGACAAATCAGCTGGAGGGCTTCAGGATGGCGTCTGGTGTGTTGGAGGCGGGGCAGAACCTTGGACTGCTGCCGTCAGGCATCTCTGCGCTGGAACACACCTTTGAGGCGCCTGTAATCAAGCTTGTTGACCTGCTTTCGATTTCCCCAAGTCATCAGGGAGTGCTCTAGGATGATTGATCCGAGTATTGTTTTCGAAGACCTCACGGCGAAGGCGAATGCGCAACAGCGGAAATCCCTGGCGGTGCTCAATGCCGTCTTGGCCGAACATCACGCAGCGGGAGAGAAAAACTTCTCCATTGCTGAGATAGCGCGCCTCTCGGTAGCTAAGGGTGGCCCGTCGACTTCGACTATCCGCAACAAAACCGGTATGTGCTTCCGCCAGCTTATCGAGGTTTGGGCTGCCAAATCTGGTATGTCGATGAAGAAGCCCATCAATCCACGGTTGAAGTCGAACTCGGTTCCGAAGGACAACGAGCTGTTGCATCGGATCGATGATCCAGCATTGCGAGGCGTCTTTGGGATGATCATTGCCGAGCGGAACAGATACCGGAATGAGCTGAACACTCTGAAAGGGCAAAGTGAATTCGTAATTGATTTGCGACCATTGAAAATGCCCCCACCCGCTAAGGCTGATGATGAGAATGTCCAAGTCATCCCGTCGCTGCGTGGTGTCTTGAATGAAAGCGAAATTGAAGCCCTGAAGGGGGCCATCGATGATGCGTTCATCGAGAAGCAGGGCTGGGTGGTGGGTAAAGCGGGCCAAGTGAGGGGTGAGTTTGGTCCGCTCTACAAGCACGGCTACGTTAATGCGATCAAGAAGGTGCTTGCTGAGATTGAGTGATACCCCCCTGATGAGTAAGGGGAAACCCACTCGGATACGCTGGGCTCATTCGGGGCGTAAGCCTCGGTAAATACCCGCTTAGGCGGGATGAGTCCAGCGGGTGGTGGTCATGAAAGTCGTTGCGCTCACGAACACGGTGACCCGGTCCTGCGGGGCCACTAGGTTAGACTTTTATATCGCGTGCTCTTGCCGCGTCGGTGAGGAGATTTTCCTGATCCTTTATATAGCAAGCATCATCTGACTCAATGGCTCTGGTTTGTTTGTCTTGGGGCTGCGTATCAATGACAGTGACGCCGGCACATGCTTTCAACAAATGCTCGATATCTTTCGCGCCGTATCCATTGGCCTCAATGACGAGCGAACCATCTTTCATATGGATCATCACGCGCCGGCTGTTCCTAGCCTTGAGCCAAGAGATGATTACCTTAGCAATCGCATTCCAAGGCATTGCATCACTCAATGCCGAGATCATCTCGACGAAACCTGAAGCTTGCGGTTGCCCCGAAAACTGCATCACGCTGGAGTGATGAATGAAGGCATCGTCGAGAGCGGCCAAGAAAGACTCGTTGCTGTGTTTGAAGAGTGTGAAGCGGATCGCACTTACTGCTTGGTCGCTCATTGGCACAGTACCTTGAGAAATAACTTTGAGAGACTAAACACGCTTGAACCATTAGCGTGAGGGTGGAGCGACCTGAAGAACCGATGGCCTTTACAACTGCTGCCCCCGCGCACGGACAGGTTCTTGAGAGCCGCGTCAACTGCGCGGACGCTTCTGCTCCCAGGGCTTAAATTGATCTTCATCGGAGCGCCATACCGTAGCAGAGCGCGGCAAAATCAGCAGAGACATGACATGTTCGTACTGATCAGACGAAACCTTCATCTCTCGGACGCAGGTGCCGGCCTCTGCGTGAGGAAACCAGATCTTCGCTGGCAATTCGATTCCCCTGCGCTCTTGCTTGATGCCTGGAGCCGCAGCGAGAGAGCCTACTGGTATCTCGACCGTCTGCTTGCGTGTGCGGAAGAATACGCCTGCACGTGATGCCTGCTTACTTGAAAACGCCCACTGCATAAAGCCGTCACGAGACAAAACCAGAACCGCATTCTCCTCAGTGTACTGAAGCCACTTCAGAACAGCGGCTGTAAGGGAGACACCATAACGCTCAGCACAGTAGCCAAGTAACTCTAGATCAACGGTGGTGGAGACCTGTGCCCTGAAATCATCCAGAGGCATGAGCAAGTAAGAGGCGAATAGATCCGCCTGAGCCTCGATTGTCTTGTCTTCCCAATCAAGCATGTCATCGTTGCTGCACTGAAAGGCAGAACGTGTCTGGCGGTGCAGGATGTAATGACCTAACTCATGAGCCTGGGTAAAACGGATACGGCCTGGTGATGCCATCGCACTGTTGAATAACAGCATCCATTTTTTTCGCTCATCGTCCGGGAACAGTGCACCGTCAAAGCTTTTGATGTCTACAGGGGTGACTTCTGTGATCGGGTCCGACCAGCCGAAAATGTTCGCTGCTTCCATGGCCAACGTTTGCACGTCCACTGGAAACCTGCCGCCATGTGCGTTACCGAAGGCTTCCAAAATTTTCGACAGCCGATTGGCTGCTCGCTGAGGTGTCCATACCTGCTCGTCAGCCATCATGTTCCCTTTTTGAAGGTTTCCAGAATCTTTCGAAGATGCTCCTTGGCATCTGGCTCTAGATTTTTGTAACCGCGAAAAAACGCATCATCGAGATGGCGCTCTTCAGGAGCACGCACATCCTCTTCGAAAAAGTACTGGGTCGCAACGCCCAAAACATCAGCCAGAGCCGTGAGCTTTTCAGCTGATGGCCGTTGCGATTCACGGTTTTCCAGTTCCCAGAGATAACTTTTACTCAGACCAGCCATGTCTGAGAGCTTCTCTAAGGTAAGCCCGCGCTGCTTGCGCAGTTCACGGAGCTTCTCACCGAGACGGGTCGCCACGATCTCGCTCCTTTCAGTTAGTAATCAAAATTGTACCACGATTCCGAACAAAGCGTTTGACAACACCGGAATTCGGAGTAGCGTAAGTAGAAAGTTCGCTATACCGAACTTTTGTCATGCTAGCCGATGTGCGCTGTCCAAGCGTGGTCGTACTGGCTTCATCTGATACTCATCCCCAGGGGGGAATGGTATGTCCAGAGAACATGTCGACCATCGCGACATCGCACGGTTCGCCGAAGATAAGGTGAACCTGCCCAAAGATAAGGCTAGCGCATACCGAGAGCAGGCAGGGCGCTTGCAGGAGAAATTGGAGCGCTACCTGTCAGACCACCCAGATTTCTCGCTCAAACGGATGCTGGTCTCTGGAAGCCTGGCAAAAGGGACCGCTCTGCGCTCGCTAAGCGACATTGATGTGGCCGTTTACGTAAGTGGATCAGAGGCGCCGCAAGACACTAAGGCGCTGATCGATTACCTGGCCGAGAAATTGCGCAAAGCCTTCCCCAACTTCAGCCCTGAGCAGGTCGTACCTCAAACCTACTCAGTCACTGTGTCGTTCCGTGGGTCAGGTCTGGACGTCGATATCGTTCCCGTACTCTACAGCGGCCTCCCCCAATGGCGAGGAAATTTGATCAGCCAAGAAGATGGCTCTTTCCTCGAAACGAGCATCCCGCTGCACCTAGAGTTCGCCAAAGCACGTAAACGCGCGCAGCCTACTCACTACGCGCAAGTGGTGAGGCTCGTGAAGTATTGGGCTGCGCTGATGAAGCGTGAGCGCGACGGCTTCCGATTTAAGTCGTTCATGATTGAGATGATTTTGTCGAAGCTCTGCGATGACGGTGTCGACTTCTCTGACTACCCGGAAGCTCTCCAGTCCTTCTTCACCTACATCGCTCGCTCAGAGTTGCGCGAGAAAATCTACTTCACTGACAACTACTCTGCGTCACAGGTCGGCACTTTCTCCGACCCCTTGCAGATCATTGACCCTGTGAATCCCACCAACAATGTTGCTCGGCTATACACGCAGCAGAACATTGACGCGATCATTGAGGCGGCTCTGGAAGCAGGTGATGCCATTGACGCAGCGCTTTATGCTCCTAATAAGCAACTGACTGTTGGCTACTGGCAGCAGGTCTTCGGTTCAACCTTCCAGGTGTGAGGTAACAGTATGTCGTCCGCTAGCTATTCGGTCACAGAGTCCCAAACCTTCACCTTGACTCACGCCAAGCACATGGCCGCAAAGGTAGCCGCTGATCTGATGCGCCTTCAACGCCTCTATGGTAGTCCGAGCACCCAGTGGATCTTGGATTATGAGGAAGAGGTAAAGGTCTTCCTCAAGGCGGGTTACCTGGACACTGTGACCTATGGGTTTAAACGCGATGGGAAGTGGATTGAACCCACCCTTAAGTACACCGCATCCGAACTATCGAGCGGCGATGTTGACGATACTCCGGGGCGTATTCGTCCGAATGCCGACATCGCTGGGGCAAGTTTCTACAGCTACATGACCTACAGCATTGCTTGGAGAAACGCCTCTCAAAGCGAACGAGATGTCATTAAGGTGCAAGTACCAATCAGCAGAAGCGGGGCGGATGAGCCAGAGGTTAATGGCTATTTGACCTCAGACCTTTCGTATTCATCCGGGGGCCGTGCCCTCAACCGTTCAACCGTAAGGAGTTACTAATGAACAAGCCAGCGTTGGATGAACTCTTCGAATACCGGGTCAACTACCCAGATTTCGAACCACAGGAGCGGCTGGCTAGGTTGGTCGGCCTGGACGACCAAAAAGTCCGCCTGACAAAAATTCTTGGCCTTCTGGTTAACTCCTCCGGCCTCACCGACTGGGCTAAAAAATTCCATCCTGGCTCCGAAGCTCTGATCGAAACAGTTCTGCGGCGCCCACCTCTTGTCGTGCTGGCTGGTGATGTAGGCAGCGGCAAAACTGAACTGGCCGAAACAATCGGCGATGCCGTTGCCCGGCAGGAAAAAATCAATATTACGCTTTTCCCACTTAGCCTCTCGACTCGCGGGCAAGGCCGAGTCGGTGAAATGACTCAGTTGATCTCAGCGGCTTTCGATTACACCATTGAGGAGTCCAAAAAGCTTAAATCGAGCGAAGGCCGGTCTCGCGGCGCCGTCATTCTGCTCATCGATGAAGCTGATGCCCTTGCTCAGTCTCGCGAGAATGCGCAGATGCACCACGAAGATCGAGCTGGTGTGAACGCCTTCATCAGGGGCATCGATCGGATCGCAAACGCTCAACTGCCAGCCGCAGTGATTATGTGCACCAACCGTCTCAATGCCCTGGACCCTGCTGTGAAGCGGCGCGCAGCTGAAGTTCTGTCTTTTGGCCGACCGAACGAAGAGCAACGCCGCAGCATTCTCACCCGGCGCTTGGGGCCACTCGGCCTTCCTAAAGTCGCGCTGGATGATCTCGTGAAGGTAACTGGCCCGAAGGAAGGTGACATTCCTGGATTCACTTTTTCCGATCTGACTCAACGGTTGATCCCGTCGATAGTCCTAGATGCCTACCCTAGCCAAGCGGTGAAGCCGGGCAATGCCTTACGAGTTGCGCATGAGATGAAACCGACTCCTACTTTCCAGGATCTTTAATCGTGACGCCAGTCGCTGGCTCCCATGCCCCGTGAGTGAAAAATTATGGCTACGAAAAAGGATCGCATTGCCGACACTGCCTGGATGAAAGATGCTTTTATGGATGTCCAGGTGGAATTGGCCCTCAGGCTGAAGCGAGCAGCTCAATCCATCTCGCACGCTGGGACGCACGGTACAGTCGTCGAAGACCACTGGATTGAAGTATTTAGGGCCTATTTGCCTAACCGCTATCAGGTTGCGACGGGCTTGGTGATTGACAGCCAAGGTAACCGAAGCGATCAAATTGATATCGTCATCTTCGACCGTCACTACACTCCGACTTTGCTCGATCAGCAGAGTCATCGGTATATCCCCGTCGAAGCCGTGTATGCGATTTTCGAATCCAAGCCACATTTTGACAAAAGCTACCTGGAATACGCCGGCAAAAAGGCCGCATCGGTGCGCAAGCTACACCGAACTTCTGTCCCTATTGCGCATGCTGGTGGGACATACGATCCCAAGCCTCTTTTCCCAATCCTCGCCGGAATAATCGCACCAAAATCAAGTTGGGCTGACGGTTTGGGGGAGCATTTCCTCAAACACTTACCGGTGGAAGAATCGGAGCAGTTGGATTGTGGTTGCGCGCTTGATGACGGGGCATTCGATACCTTCGATGGCAAGCTCAAAGTCGTCGACGCTGAGGGATCGCTTATCTACTTTCTGTTCCGTCTTCTTTCTCGGCTTCAATCGCTAGGCACGGTTCCGGCAATTGATTGGGCTGCGTATGCAACGGTCATAAATAGATAGGCATTTACATCTGGCGTTCCCGATAAGAACCTAGAATTTTAATCTTGACGAAACCATTTGAGCAGCCTGCAAGGGCTACCAAGAGGATCAGGTCAAACTTCAAATCCCCCAAAGGAAGTCGACACATGAGTAGTAGCACTGAAACAAAACCGCTGAAAATTAAGCCAAGCGAATTGTACTACACGGATTACAGCGACAAGGCCGTACCTGGGGATGATCCCAATAAAACCAAAGAAGACGCTGACAGATTCAGTCGAAAAGAGAAGTACGAAGTGGTTGATATGATTAATTCAATCATATGGAAGGATAATAAAACCAGCCTCAGTGCGCTGTTGGCTGTCGAATGGATGCTTCATGAAGAGCTGCCATCCAACGTGCAAGGAAAAGAAAAAGTCCAAGCTTGGATATACGCTGAATATAACAAACTCCTTCCTAGTCGCCCTGCTAGGCTCAAAAGCTAATGCATATCGGCGACTGATCTTCAAGATAAAGTAGCTTTAGAATGGCGAGCGCCTGTGGGAACCAGGCTTGCCACATTGCAGATGTCGGGCAACTTTTTTCGTTATGCGGCAACCGTGATCTTTAGCTTCCATGATCCCACCGGCTAGAGTTTCGCAACTGTACAGACTCTTAGGATCGCGCTTTCGCAGGATGAAAGCGTTGCAAGATGGCAGGTGCGTGGTTTCAGATTTTTTATTATATTAAGGAAAACGGTAAAGTGCTTCTGGCTGTCAGCAAGTTTATTCACCCGTATCTTGAGTTTGTCGGTGGTGCTGCGTTTAGTTTTGGGCACGTACTGCAAGACCTAGGCGTTCCAAAATCTGAATTTTTTCAAACTCACCTGAGCGGCTTTGTTCCGAGAGCAATGACGTTGTTGTGGGTCCTTCTTCTATTGATGCCACTGATCATTGGTGCTGCTTACACTTTAGGACGGTTTAAGGGTGGCGTCATAGCGCTTTGCGTGCTCCTTGCGCCAGGCGTACTTAACTTGATGGGTTTATTCCCTGACCTTCGATACGGCGCACCAAGTTCTTCTACGGGGGGCGTGGGTGTGAGCGGAAATGTTATGGCGCTCATTCCTTTATTGGTGATGGTCACTGCTGCTGGGTGGTCAATCACGGTGCTGCTGTACGATACGTTGAAATTAACTGATAAATTTCATCATTATTATGATCACCTTTGGTTTTTGACAGCGCTGACCGCTGCGGTCTTTTTTGTGACAGATAGCACGGCCAGCAACAGTGCCCAAACCCTCAATAATGTTTCGCGAGTAGCTCAGGATTCAAGTCGCTATCTTCTCCTGCAAGTCCGCCGTTACCAAGATTATTGTCGGATTAACGGTTTGGAATCTACCATGTCTTGTCAGTGGAGCAATTACTCACAGTGGACGATTGGGCCGCTTGCTGAATATAGTCCAGTCCTTTTTGAAGAGTTTGCGCCCGAAAGCAGTCGGGGATTTTTTCAGCAACCAAGAGAGTCGAACCTGTCGGATGAGGATGTTTTAACCATCAGGCGGGAGCTGTTGGAATACAACCAGAAAGTGTGTCCTGTGAAGCAGTTGTCTAAAGACGCTGCTCAGTACGCTCCGCTATCGGATAGTTGTGAATCACCTCCCTTTGAGTATTGTACCGCGTGGCCGGACGGACCAGAGGGTTTCGTTGATCGCTACATTTTTCAGCGCCCAGTGGCAATTGCTAACGAGTGCATAATTCCCAACCTGGTTAAGCTGAAATCTAGAATGCCAAGATTGCTTGCTGATGATCGTGAAGCGAGCCAGGTGAAGAACTACAGATGGTTTTACTTCTTGTTTATCGCGCTGGCTGTTGGTGGAAAGATAGCGAATTCGAGTACAAAACTCGTCGATTTTACGAAAAGGAAGAGAGCGATTTTTGTGAAGGATCTTTGGCGCCTCACGATTTTCCTTGCTTCATTCGTTTGGAAGGCGTTTAGATTTGGCATGTCTTTTTCTCGTTATACGGCCAAGGCTGCCAAAGCCAAATATAAGGCTCTAAGGTCTTCTCTTGAGGGAGACGCGCCCTAGAGGTGCTCGGAGGGGGCATCTGGCATGCTCCCTTTCTGCGGATGCTTGGGAGTGCGGCCGACGATGTGAAGGCCTGGCCCCCAGCCCCCACCATGGGGGGGGGGGGGCCAGCGCCTGCGATGCTATAGCTGCTTTGCAGAAGGTGCCACTTGGTGGGCCTTGGGTTGCGACGGCCTTAGGTGAGGTTCATGATCAGAAATGACCCGTTGATTCCGCCCGACCGTAGCATTGCGATGGAAGGATTACAGGCTGCACGCATACCCTAAAGGCTCATTGACAGCATCTTTTGGGATTTGCATTCTTCATTCTATGACCCCCCCAAAGAACAAGGATGTGAGATGCGTAAAGCATTAATTTTTGGTAATGGCTTGGGCATGGCCCTTGCCCCGCAGCATTTCAGCCTCGCCGGGGCTATGCATGATGTGTGGCATCTACCGCATTTACTCACAGCGGAAGACCGGAGACTTATCAGCCTTACGCTGGGGAATGAGGGCGCGATCCCTCAGAATGAAGAGCAGCTTGACGTTCTTCATCAAGCCGTCACAGCTTGCAAAACGCTAAACAGAATACTTTCACCAGATCTTCACTGGCTTACAGAGCAGGGTCGGCGGTTTCCTATGGCCGTAGCCAAGTATATGCACATGGTTGCGACCAGATTGCATCTTGCCGATGCAGACTTACCCGAGCAGTTTATAGCGTCGCTATCAGCTTTCGTCCGCCAAACAAATTCTCATGTTGCGACTCTGAACTATGATCGGCTTTTATATGGGGCCTTCATTGATAGAGGAGTTTTAGCTGGTTTTGATGGCAGTCTAGTCGATGGAATAACTAATGCTGGTTTTGATTCTGCGAATCTGGAAAGGCAGTGGGGGAGGAATTTTGGTTACTACTTACACCTTCACGGTTCGCCGTTGTTCTATACGGATATTGATAGGCGGGTTCGTAAGCTTCAGCGGCATGAGATTAATATGTTCGCGGCGAATCCATCCGATCACATAGTCTTGACCCATGTTGCGCATAAGCGTTCAGTAATAAGTGCATCACCGATTTTAATCACGTACTGGCACTATTTGCATCGCGCACTGCAAGAGGCGTCAGAGATTGTAGTGGTAGGGTATTCAGGATGCGACACGCACCTGAACGAAATAATCGCCATGTACGGGGCATATAAACATATTCGAGTAATTGAGTGGGCTGCAAATCACTTTCACCCTGTCAGACTGTCCCAGTGGCAGGGTGTATTCAAGTCAATGAACCTGCGCTTAGATCTATATGCAAATATATTGGATAATCAAGTGTGGTGACTGCAACCGGAGGTCGCAGATATGGCGAGCGGCTACAAAAGTCCTGAGTATCGCGGTGTGCCGCTACAGGCTATTCATGCTTTGGCAGAGGACGTACACCATGGAACTTTCAGCGCTTGCGCTGCTGTAGCTGCTGGGTCGAAGGGGCCAGGTGGCGCCTTGCTCATGTCAGGTCAAGCTATCACAAAGGCGTAATGTCACCGGTCGCTGATTATTGATGGCGCAAAGGCTTCACCCATGGTACACAACGATCCAAACGGTGGCTTGTAGCCATTAAGCATGGGGTGGGGCAGGGATGCAATTTGTAACGAACGGTCCAGATATTCCAGATGAGCTGCTCCAAGCCCATGAAGAAGGCAGGGTCATCTTCTTTTGTGGGGCCGGTATTTCCTATCCGGCTGGGCTCCTAGATTTCAAAGGTTTGGTGCAGCTCATCTACAAGGAGGCGTCGACCACCCTCGATAGCGCCGAGCAGAAAGCTTTTGATAACTATCAGTTCGATGCCACGTTGGATCTACTTGAGCGTCGCTTGCCGAACGGGCGCGCTGCTGTTCGAGATGCTTTGGCGCGGGCTCTCAAGCCCAACATCCGACTCAAAGGCGCGACAGACACGCACGCAGCATTGCTGAGGCTGGGAAAGTGCCGGACCGGTGAAGTGCGTCTTGTAACCACAAACTTCGACCGAGTGTTCGATGCCGCAGGTCGACGCACAAAACAGCGTTTCAATTATTACTCAGCCCCAATGCTTCCTCTTCCCAAAAAAAGTCGATGGGATGGGGTCGTTTATCTGCACGGCCTACTGCCGGATAAACCTACCATTTCCGAACTCAATCGACTGGTCATTACAAGTGGTGACTTCGGACTTGCTTACCTGACTGAGCGTTGGGCTGCCCGATTCGTAAGCGAATTGTTCCGCAACTACGTCGTTTGCTTCATCGGGTACAGTGTCAGCGATCCAGTTCTGCGCTACATGATGGACGCGTTGGCTGCTGACAGAATGCTGGGAGAGATTACCCCTCAGGCATGGGCATTTGGATCTTGTGCGCCAGGAGAGGAAAGCCTGAAGACAGCTGAGTGGAGGGCAAAAGGGGTTTCCCCCATCCTGTACAACACTCAACCTGGGGCGAACCCGCATAGGGGGTTGCACCAAACTCTGAAAGCTTGGGCAGAGACATACAGTGACGGAACGACGGGTAAGGAGCGGATCGTCACCACTCACGCTCTTTCCAGGCCTTCGGCCAGCACCCGGCAAGATGATTTCGTGGGGCGTCTGCTGTGGGCGCTTTCTGACAAGTCAGGGCTACCAGCGCGCCGGTTTGCAGATTTCAATCCTGCTCCGCCCTTGGAGTGGCTGCTGGGCGCATTTAGTGACCCCCGGTACTGCTACTCGGATCTCGCGCGCTTTGGTGTTCCTGCTCATGCTGAACATGATCCTAAGCTCAGCTTCAGTCTGGTTCAAAGACCTTCGCCTTACCACTTGGCAGCGCAGATGACGCTGGGAAGCGGGCGCACGGGTCACTGGGATAATGTGATGTTCCAGATCGCTCGGTGGCTTGTTCGGCATCTCGACGATCCAGACCTTCTACTTTGGCTTACTACGCGGGGCGGATGTATCCACGAGCGGTTTGCATTTCTTATTGAGGATCAACTGGGGCGCATTGCCAAGCTTCAGAGCGAAGGAAACACCGCTGAGCTGGATGCGCTTCGCAAAAGCTCACCTAACGCGATACCTGGGCCTCACATGCGCAAACTGTGGGGACTGTTCCTGGCTGAGCGGATCAAGTCGCCTTGGAGAGACCTAGACCTCTATAGCTGGTTGGAGCGGTTGAAGCGAGATGGCCTGACTGCCAGTCTTCGACTGCAACTCAGGGAGTTGCTTTCGCCTGTGGTGTCAATCTCTCGGCCGTTTCGATTTCCAGAAGACCAGGATGTCTCAGCAAAACACCTGCGCGATCTGGTGAATTGGGAGTTGGTTTTAGTCTCCGACCATGTGCGATCGACGCTCTCCGAGTCGTCTCGTTCGGAGTGGGCACCGGTCTTGCCTTTGCTGCTGGAGGATCTCCAGGCATTGGTTCGTGATGCATTGGATCTTTTGCAAGAACTGGAAAGCGCCAACTCCTTCGTGGATCGTTCGTATTGGGATCTACCGTCTGTTAGTCCTCATTGGCAGAATCGTGGTTTCCGCGAGTGGGTCGTGCTCGTTGAGTTGCTGAGGGATTCGTGGCTGACTAATTTCGAAGAACATCCGGAGGTTGCGGCGAAGATCGCGCACAAGTGGTTTGAGATTCCATATCCAACATTCAAACGCTTGGCGTTCTTTGCAGCCAGTCAGGATGGTGCCATTTCTGCTGATGAGTGGGCTGAATGGCTACTTGTCGAGAATGGTCATTGGTTGTGGTCCACCTCCACTAAACGCGAGGTCTACCGCCTGCTTGTGTTGCAAGGGCGCTTGCTGCCCCTTGCCGCTCAAGAAAGGTTAGAGGCGGAGATTCTGGCCGGACCTCCCAGAGCAAACTTCGTGGCAGACATTACGGATGATCGCTATCAAGAACACGTAGACCAGGCGATTTGGAGGGGCTTGGCGAAGCTTCAGTACGGTGGGCTTGTGCTGGGTGATCAGGCTCAGCAAAGACTTGATGCGCTGTCCGCAGCCTACCCACATCTACGCTTGGCAGACAATGAGAGCGACGAGTTTTCTCATTGGATGAGTGGGACCGGAGACCCTGATTATCAGCAGCAGCGTGTTGTCAGGCCTGCACCTTACAAACGTGAGGCACTGGTCCAATGGCTTCGAAATGTCCCGGCAGCTGATGAGTATTTCGATGAAGACACTTGGAGAGAGGTGTGCCGAAAGCACCTTCTCAACAGCTTGTTTGCTTTGGGTGACCTAGCGGAGGAGGGCCAATGGCTCTTGGGTCGCTGGAGGGAAGCTTTCCAAGCATGGAGCGAATCTGGCATTGCTCGAAAATCATGGCGTTATGTTGCTCCGTGGATCAATAGGATGCCAGATCGTGAACTTGAGCAGATTATTCATTACGTAACTCGATGGCTCGATGAGGTATCCAAAGCAGAACTTCAAGATATGGATATGTTTTTGGGGCTTATCCGAAGGGTGATGCATCTGCCCCTGGCAGCGGATACGGGGATGACCAGTAATGGCGAACCGATAAATCAGCCAGTCACTGAAGCCATCAATCACCCCATTGGGCACGTTACCCAGTCTCTGTTGAATATTTGGGAGAGATCAAGCCTCAGCGACGGTGATGGTCTGCCAGAGAGGATGGGGCAGATTTTCACCGAGCTGTGCGACCCGCAAGTGGAACGATACCGTCATGGCAGGGTACTGCTTGCTTCTAGACTTATCGCTCTGTTCAGGGTGGATGGGGCTTGGACAAGAACAAATCTGCTTCCTCATTTCAGCTGGGCTCGCAATCCTGCTGAAGCTAGAAGGGTCTGGGAAGGCTTCTTGTGGTCGCCCCGCCTATACCGTCCACTCCTGTTGGCCTTCAAAGTCGAGTTTCTCGATACCGCAAGCCATTATGCGGATCTGGGTGAGCACGGGGAGCAGTTCGCGGCGATTTTCACTTATGCAGCCTTAGGTCCACTTGAGGGGTATACCACGCAGGAATTCCGTGATGCCTTTGCGACGTTTCCACTGAAAGCGTTACAAGAGTCGGCTCAAGCTCTATCACAAGCGCTGGAAGGGGCTGGGGAACAGCGGGAGGAGTATTGGCAGAATCGGGTACTGCCCTTTTGGCAACATATCTGGCCAAAATCCAGGGACTTAGTGACATCCAATATCGCTGAATCATTGATCCGGATGTCCATTGCAGGCGGAAGAACATTCCCGGACATCCTGAATGCAGTTCACGACTGGCTAGTGCCAATCGAGCATTTGCACTATGTCATCCACCTGCTTGATGAGTCAGGCATGTGCATGGTTTTCCCTGAATCAGCGTTGCGCCTGCTGGCTGCGGTAGTTGGCGAGCAGACTTGGCCGCCTTCTGAGCTGCGCTCTTGTCTTGAATCGATTGCGGATGCCCAGATCGACCTTACTGAGCGTCCAGAATACCGCAGGCTGACAGAGTACCTGCGTCGTCGTGGTCAGCCATAGTGCGAAGAGCCTCTGGTGCAGCGGGCCAGTTGATTTCGTGCAAGGGATAATGATGCAGGATGTTTGAATCGTTGCTAGTGGGTAAAGCAGGCCAAGTGAGAGATGAGTTTGGTCCGCTCTACAAACACGACTACGCTGATGCGATCAAGAAGGTGCTTACTAAGATTGAGTGTTACCTCTGATGGGTAATAGGACAACCTAATCAGATACGCGGGCTCATTCGGGGCGTAGGCCTCGGTCAATACCCGCTTAGGCGGGATGAGTCCAGCGGGTGGTGGTCTTGGTGGTCATTTCGCTCAGGCGCTTGGTGACCCGGTACTGCGGATGTCACAAATTTCACCTCAAGTCCATAAGCTCCTTCAAACTCATGAATTTCATGTCACTCTTTAATGAGCGCGGGTCCTTAACCGTGCCACCTAGGCGACAGACCAAGTGCTCAAAAAGGTTATTAAAGTGGCCTTCCTGGTCTTCATCTTGCCATCGTTCAAATGGGCGACGAGGGCGTGGATTCTTGCCTGAAATCGTTTGGGGGATAAAGAATGGACAGAATATCTTGCTGCTAACATCCAGTCCGGCGTAGCCAACTCTGGCAGCGGTATCTGTCCTCATGTAACGAGGGCGATGGAGCAACTGAATTGGGCCCTGCATCACTCCGGCTTGAACAAGGAGCGCGCTCGCTGCGCTCTCCTGGGCCCTGTCAAAATCAGCTGGAACCAGATACATATCCGGCTGAAATTGAAGCAGGAAAGCTTCAGGTTTCGGCGTTATGCCAATGCTTTCGGCAGCGAGGTCTGCGCAGACGTCGATGATCACGACTTCGCCAGCTTCTGGTTTACAGGCCAACACATCATCTGGAGCCAATCTTGCGCAATTGATGCGTAAGTCCTGCATTTCTTCAAGCTCGTCGGAGACGATTTCCTTGTTCTCAGGAGCATTAGCCTGAACCAAGGTCGTCTTCATGTTCAGCGAAAATTTGGCGATGACCGCAAGATTTTTGGCAACCGTAGTTTTGCCTACTCCACTCATTGGGCTCGCGACCGCAATCATCAATCCCTTACTTGACGGCAGGTGAACGAGACGCTGCTTTTGGCTAAGCATTTTGTTGCGCACCAGCTTCGTCACCCAGTCCATTAGCGATGAGTCGACCGGGTCCAAACCACTTAGCCATCGACCTATGTTTTCAACTTCCGTGCATTTGCTGGTTCGACGAAATTCGCTGAATTGGTTGGCTAAGGCGGCGGCGCTTAGTCCGAGATATTTCATTGATTTTTTTAGCAGAAGTGAATCTATCATCGATCGATCTCGCGTCAACGAATTCTAGTTTGGATCAAATGACATCGAGTCGATTATCTCCAGTGGTTGTGATGATAGCCTCTATTGAAATCACCGTGGGCAACGCGGCCAGCGAATGAGGCCTACCTCGCTTACGCTGTTGATGCAGAAACAACTACAAAGATCGGCCGACTTCTATCATTGGGTGCCTGAAGGATTCTCAAACATGTCAGCCGTGAAATGGTGTTGCGATCCTACTCAAGTTATTGGACGCGGTCCGTCATTAGTCGCTAACAGCGTTGAAATATGGCGTCCAACCAGACGCCGCTTTGCTTTCAAAGTCTCTCGTAAGTCTGCATTACCGTCGGGATGAATCATGACTGCCAGTTTAGCCATTTGGTCATCTGGGGCCAATGAGCTTAGTTTTCGCCCCGAATTCCTAGGGTATTCAAACTACGAAAAAGCATTATCTCAGGCACAGGCCAAATGAGGGCACATTGCCACAGCTGCATTTAGGAATATCGACGCTCAGGGGAATGAGCTTATTACCGTGCGTGTTACACCTCAACTCGCAATGGCATAGGGACCGGTCGTTTGTATCGTGGATTTCCCAGCCTTGATTTGTCGCTTCAGTTTCTGCCAGGTGTGAAGGAACGCTCTGGTAGCAGCCAGGGTAGGTGGAGCGGACCATTCGGCTGTGTGGCAGTGCCGCAGGTGTGGAATGTCTAGTGATCGCCCCTCCATGGTGAGGGGCAGAGATGCCAGTTAGCCCCCTAAGGTAGTTAACGGGGATCGAGGGATAATCTGAATCTCCGGTCAATAACACTTTTTCAATGCGCTGTTCCAGCTTTGCGGAAAGCGCCAACGATTCATTGTTCCTAAGATACCCGAAGTCCGTTCTCCCGCCATGGGTAGGGCTGCACCGGATAACTGTATAGTTGGTGAAAGATAGCCTTGGTCGCTTTGCAGGCCAAAATGTGAGCGCACGCGTCCCATCAGGGAGGAAAGTAATGCTCAGCGTCAAAAGGAAATGGATTTGGCTCGGACCAAGCTTGTGTCGGTGAAATCTAGGCCGGCGCATTAGCCATGGCCGTCTTAAGGCGTCCTCCTTATATTCGGGGACTGTAAGCCAATGGCCGTTTCGTAAGTCGAACTTAGCCTTACCGGACTGGATTGCAAACCCCCAGTGATCCCAGTCAAGATGAGACAAAACTACCGGCTGAGGACCGTTTCTTTGCAATGACTCATGGAGTGGGGAAAACGGACCGGGCAATCGCAATGACCTTTTGTTGTATGGCAGCGGCCAACCTAAATCAAAGAACATTAAGGGATGTTCATTTTGATCTACCAGGGCGCAAAAGCTGGCTTGACCCACGTCATAAACGGCGACGCCAGCAGCTTCCTTCGCGCAGTCGAAAGGGCGCAGGGTCAATTCTGTCGCATCCGATACTGTGCGAAATTCCGCTATTGCCGCTAGCGCGCTTAGGTTTCTTTTGGCAACAGAGGTCGATCGCACGCGCACCCAAAATATTACTTCTGCTTGTTCCTCATCGCCTTCGAACGTGATTGATGAGGCTTGGAAACTAGCCTCTTCGCCATGCGAGTCAGTGCTAATCGATAATTCAATCCAGCCTGTATTATCTACAAGTTCGTTTGCTAGCTTCATCTCTAGCTTCGCAGTCAGCATGAACACCGGGAAGTATCTATCCAGATCCTCAAGAACTCTATTTGCGTCGAGTTTCCTGAGGGCAACAGCCGAAGACTTTGGGATAGCATCGATCACAATGGTGGCGAAATCGTTCTGGGTATCACCATCGTTGACGACCGTTTCGACCGAGGCGTAGTAATCAACCCAACGGGGTTCAAGTGGTTCTCTGCTTTCCATGCTAGCTGATCCCTGAGTAATAAGAGGTGCGGCTCGGTGGTTTCTGGGCGCGTGAGAGCAATGGTAACGTGCCGTAGAGGCAATGTGCCGTTATTTTGGGCAGTCTTGCTTTTCCCTTTGCTCGGCCGCTATCCGAGAGTTCAGCATGGCTCGTAATTTCCCGTTCCTGCCAGGCCGCACGCATCCTCCCACTTCTTCGATGGGGATCACCGCATTACGTCTCGCAAAAAGTTGACAGCGGCGGCGGGGCTGTCGGTCAGTCGGTTGTCTTTCACGGAGCTACAGGTGATGGGATTTTCACGCAACGAATGCACCCAAGAATGCTGTATCAACCAGTTGGAAGGCCGCGTAGTGGGAGGGGCAGACCGCCCGACAGTATCGAGCGGGTACCCCGCGCCGCCGTACACAAACGTGCTCCTTTTGACGATAAGACGTTTTGTCCGAGATCGTCCGCTTCTGGCCGATGCAACCCTTCGCGAGAGGCTGCAATCTGCCCTGAGTGTGTAATTCGTCGAAAACGACGGTATAGCTACCATAACGTGACCAGGCTGTACGGAAAGGCGATTTTGACATCCCCTTTCAGCTAGCTACCACAATTGGCAAATGCTTTTGTGAAGGGTCACTGGCAGTCCTGTTCAAACTCCTCAAGCATGTCGGCACGCACCAACGCCTCAGGATCTTCAGCGTGGACTGCATCTACTTTCTGCTGCACGCAGGCATCCAAATTGTTGCTGTTAGAGGCAGTTGCTAGGACTTGCGTCTGCGTGGGTAGATTTTGGATGAGTTGCCCTGGAGCAGGGATATCGACAATAGTTGCGTAATCGATAGCAAAACCGCCGCCTCCGTAACGGCTTGGGCTTTCGAAATCCGGAATCTCCTCCACTGGGTTACCCCAACCCGTATTTGGATTAAGCATGGCCATTTTGCCGGGGTATTGGCTACGACGATCAGAGGGTAGATTTACGATCGTGTTGGTGGCTTTTCCAGCATTCCATACCACTACGGCTTCCAGTTCCCCATCGCGGTCATAAAGGCGTTCTTGACCGTGTTTTACCACGTCATCTTGATGGCTTTCGTAGCCAGGTCTAGCAACGCCTTGGTACTGGCTTATCTGTTTATCACCAAGCCAGATCGTGGCAGTCGCACTGACGAGTTTTCCTCTGTTCCATTGCAGCTCTCGAATCAAGTGACCTTTGCTGTCCCAGTACTGCTCCAGGCCGTCGTTGCTGAGATCACTGGCGATGTATTGATTGACGTCTTCCTTGATAGCCAGACGATTGACGTGATGAAGGTGTTGGCCCTCATAACTATATTCATCGACGGTTCGCGCTTTTAGTTTTCCGTGCTCGAATTCGCTGAGTTCGGTCACTTTACCGCGTGCATTGATGCGTTTCTGAATGCCATGGAGTTCGCCATTTTCGTAGTTTTCTTCTTGCGAAACGTAGAAGCGATTACCGTCAAGGCCATAATCTTTCTGTAGGCCATGGTACTTGCCCTGTAGATACGTTCGATGCTGAGTTCCACGATTGTCGAACCCGGTCTGCTTACCATTTTGCCAATCGAGATCAGCAATGAGCACTTTCCCTTGGTCATCCCATGCTCGCTCTTGGCCGTCCTTCTTGCCGGCGGTGTAGTGCACCTCAAGAATTCGCTCGCTGTTTTGAGGGTTGAACTGTTCTTGCAGTCCGTCCTGGACTCCACGTTTCCATGTGTTTTCAGCAATCTTGTTGCCGGTCTTTGCGTCGAATTTTTCTTCTTTGCCGTCCCGTTTACCGGCTTTGAACTCACCCACAGCCAGCAGATGCTCTGCGTTGTCCGAGCAGCGCATTTCACCGTCAGGCAGACCTTTTTTGACGTCGATTGAGCACGACCCAACGCTGAACAATCCCAACACCGACATCGGGTAATTGAGGATGCGGCCGGTAAAGGGGTCATCTGCATGCACTTTGTAAATCAAACCGCGAATTTCTTGAGTTTGACGTGAGTCGACTTCTTCGGTGAAGCACCCTGTGAGGCTGAGGGAGGCGAGGGCGATGGTACTCAGAGCGAAACAGCGGCGAGCATTGAAAAACACCAGAATCTCCTTATTCACGTACCGGCACCTGCCGATTTCAAAGCGTGAGAGGAGTGCAGTGTAGGGCAAAGTGATATTGTGATGCCATTCTGCCATTCTGCCATTCTGCCATTCTGCCATTCGTATATGACCCCTCATTTGCGTTGGGCCTAACCAGTCATGTGCACCGTATTTGACCAGTAAGATTCGTGGAGACATGACCGGCTGTGAATGGCCAAAAACCGGACATTCCAAATCGAAGGTAGGAAAAACTCAGCAATCAGCACTAGCATTTTGACATCCATGACCCTAATGCAGGCACTATAGACGTTCATTTTTTTTTAACGGTAAGTACGTCCGAATGCTGAGGATCAATGGTTCAAAAGCACCCAGCGTATTTCGATTGCGAGGGAGTGACGAAAATAGCGGTACCTTGGCGTTGAGTTGGACGCTAAGCCAAAGCCCTATTTTACTTGCGCTTTTTCTCCAGAGGATTTTTGACAAAAGAGTGTCGATTCGCGGTATCCGAATCGAAACTCAGAAACACGCCGAGGACGGCGGGTTCACAGATCTTGAGATCATGGGCGACGGCATCCACGTCATTGTTGAGGCCAAACGTTGGTGGAGTGTCGTCGATGACGCTCAGTACAACCGTTACATGCCACGTCTCTCACAGCATCTTCGCCACCAGCGTTTCGTCTCCATCAGCGCCGCAGACCAGACAGATGCTCGTCGACTCCTGCCGACTTCGATCAAAGATGAGGTCACTCATTTTTCGTGGCGTGACTTGCAAATTTTGGCAAGCGAGGCTCGCGCAAAGGCATCAGGCCAGGAAGAGAAACTGTGGCTTAGAGAGCTGATAGAACACTACAAGGAGTACGTTTCGGTGGATCGAGTAACTAACAATGATGTGTACTTGGTAGTGCTCTCTGCTGAACGGATACGGGGAGAGAATCCTTACTCCTATCTAGATGTGGTGGTGAGCGATGGGCATTACTACCACCCAATCGGAAAGAGCGGCTGGCCTGTCGTTCCCCCTAACTACATTGGCTTTCGATACAAAGGGAAATTGCTTTCCGTGCATCACGTGGACAGTTTCGAGCGAGTCGCGAGCCCGTCGGATATAAACCCATTATGGTCAAAGAGCAGTGGTGAGTGCGTCGTATATAAGTTGGGGCCAGCGATGAAACCCGCAGAGCCATTGCCCAACGGCAAAATTTATGTGACCGGACGGATCTGGTGCGCCATCGATACTTTGTTATCGGGAGCATACAGTTCGATTGCTGAAGCGCGTGATGAGACAAAGCGTCGGATAAGCGCACAATGAAAAAGAAGAAATTAAACCTCCTACCTGTATTTCCGCCGCAGTTCCACTGGCTTGGAAATGGGCAGGGTTGTCCACCCTTCGATGTGCTGAACTCGATGCTGTATCACGCTGTTGCGAGTCATCCTAGCAACATCGATAGACCGCAAATCATTGGCAAACTGATGCTAATCGGGCGCACCTACTCCGCCTCGGTGGAGCGCAGAAAAACCCAAGGGCATGTTAAAGATGAGAGGCAAGCGCTTGAAGTCGTCATTGCGGCTGCCGAGGCTATTGCGGTGTCAAAGTGTGCCAAGTTATTGGACGCCATCGGAATGAATGACAAGCTCACGAATGACCGCTTGCCGGAAGCCGTTGCTATCCATCTTGAGCTTTGTCAAGCGCTGACGAGCGCCAATAACCGCGAGAACAGCAGCCTCGCCTCGAAGTACCTTCACTTTCACCGGCCAGAATTCTTCCCCATTGTGGACTCGTATGTTCGTGAGGGATGGTCGTGGGTTATGGACGAGTTGGGCCAGAGCTACAAAGGATGGCGTGTCTTCGGAAAAGTTGATCGCTATAACGATTGGTGCGCGCGAGTTCTGGAACTACGTAGCTTGATGGAAAAGAGCCTCTGTCACACGGTCAGTCTCCGGCAAATCGATAACTATCTGCTGTCGATAATGTCTCTGGATGGCCAAGGCGGTTGGGGGTTACCTCATTTGCCTGGTTGATAAGAAGACCTATGGCTCTCTAGGTTGGCGGGATTCATAGACCAGACTCCGCCGCGATCCGTATACCAGCTCTGGAGCCGGCACTCGCTAACCAAGCCTCTGTCAATTCATGCGCGTACTAACGGAGGTAGGCATCAGGCCGATGCATGTGCCCAGCTCTTCCTGAGAGAGGCTGGCACGTAGTCGCACGTCCTTGAGCCGGATTGATAGGCACTGCGGTTCACATTGTTATCTCGTAGCTCAGTAGCGCCTTGGGGCGATTGCTGCTTTTCTAAAAGCTACCAATTTGGTAGCTTTGCCGGGTATTTCAAACCAGCGACTCACAAGCGCTCAAGTAGGCGTCTTTCTGAAAATCCATAGGGAGACGGTTCAGGTCTTGGGCCAAAAAGTTGCTATTGCGCCGGTTGCTCGCCGCCATGATACCCGCTCGATTTGCATCCATAGCGGGGTGTGGCGGTGAAGGTGAGTCGCCTAACGCAATGAGTTATCTGGAGAATCGGTATGTTCGAAACTCACGAGCAAGCATGCGTGAAAAATCCTTTCTTCGTGCTTGAAGACGGCGCACGCCGCTGGGCGTACATCTCGCAAACGTCGAATGACGAGTGGTTTTTTGTCACATATGAAGTAGCGGGCGAGGAGGGTTCTTCGCAGCAGCAGTTCATGATTTCGAAAGTACAATTCCTCTTGGATTTGGCCTCAAGAGACACGCCCGGGCAGTTCATCAGTGAGGTTCAGCTTGTATCCCCTCCATGGCTGAACCAGAAAGGCAACTGGTTGATGGAGCCAATTCGGGAGATCCAAGAGGCGGACCAGCGGGTCTGCTACGAGCTGATGGATGGACAGGTTTATCCATCAAATTTGCTAGGAACCCGCGTCCCGTTGTGGTCAAAGCGGGCAATGGGTAATGAATAATCTAATCGAAAGGATTCTTGCAGCTCAGTACCGCTCTCTGCTTTTTCCGAAAGACTTCTGCGGAGAGGCAATCTTCGGTTTTGAATGCAATGACGGATGGGGTGATTTGATCCAAGCAACCCTTTGGCTTGTTCAGCAACGTGCCAGAATGGGTCCGCTCGACGTGAAAGTCACGCAGGTGAAAGAGAAATTTGGTCAGCTCAGGATCTACCATCGCGGAGATGACGAGAGCATCGGTGCCGCTTTCGAGATCGCGGAGGTGGTATCAGGTAGTGTTTGTGAGATGTGCGGGATGCCAGGTGGGGTTATAAGTGTTGATGGTTGGCTTCAGGCTCGCTGTAGCCAACACTCAGCGGCGGGAAAAATAGCTAGGGCTAAAAAAGTTAAGAATAACGACAATTACATCGCAAGCTACGTAGAAGCCGTAGACGCGATTTTGTCGTTTTTCGGAGAAGGTGCAGTGCTTTGGGTACAGCAAGAACGCGCCGCTTTTGCTGGTCGGCGACCGTGCGAGTTGCTGGCAACGGAGGAGGGGTGCCAGGCGATTTACCTAATGCTCAAACGGCTTGAATATGGGGTTGGCGTTTGACTTCGCAACTGATTCGCGCGACTTGTGTGGTGATGGCGAATCTCCCAAACCTAGAGATTCATTTGCGCGATGAATTGAAATGGGAATTCAATCAAGGGCTGGTGGATTTACGTCACGTTAGGAGCCTCGTATCGTCGCCTCGATTGATATCGTTATGCGTCCGTGCGTTCAGCCATCCCGCGCTAGCCGAAGCTGGGGACACGTTTTTGGATTCACGCACGCGCTTGGCGGACTACCCTCAAAAAACCATGGCCATATCGTTCACAAATTATCGAACTCTGGTGGACTCGGTAGAGGTGGTCGGTGAATACCATCCCCTTGATGCGTCAGTGATGAAGCTTCAAATCTGGCCATACGAGCCAGGAGATCTGAATAAGTTTGCTATGGCGGTCGCGGTGGCGTTGAGTTACACGCCTGCGGAGTTGATGGCTGAATCGAGAATCTCGGCCGCGATAGACGAGCTGGTGAGTGAATGGGGCTTCTTTACCGATGAGTTTTGAGCCGATCTTTGGAACAGATTTCGTCTGGCGACAGAGTCGCTCGCGCATCGTCCGGATCAGATGCTGAGGGCTTCACAGAGCTGGCAATCCTACCGAATTAAAATTCCTTTCCCACTGGTGCCATTTTTTCCCAAGCTTCGTCTCGATAATTCGCGGGAGTTTCTGCTAACAGACTCTCTAGGGAAAGCTTCATACGCTTCAATGGCGCTTCAGAATGGACCTGGTTCGATGAGCCCGTGGACGGCTTGGCCCCTGGGTCTTCAGGGCGGATTTGTGATGTTTTCCGGGTCATGGTTTTACTCCCCCATTGCTCATACGAGGTTATTATCCCGCCGGGGACGCAAGGCATCAAAGAGATGAATGGCAGGAGCCGTTAAGCCACCGTGCCTTCGGCGAACCATCGGCCAGTGAGGCGAACGCACTAGGACGCTACCGACGTGGCGGCATCCTTTGTAAAATCCAAGTTCCTGAACCTGCGCACGTAACGGCTCAGACCGTGCTATGCGTGGCGAGGTTGCGGTATTGCCCTTTGAAGTACAGCAATAGGTGGGCAGATGTAATGGACGCAAGCTACGTTTGAAGGTGGGAGATTTAGAAGTGGAAGGCAATACCGAGGAGGACATCAAGCTTCTTGTAGCCAAAGCAAAAGAACTAGCCCCCGTAGTTGATCCTGACAGTCAGCGAGGGGACGCAGACAGGAACAGCTGAATCGCGCGCGATGCGCCTGCCAAGATCAGTCATTGGCGGGCAAAGACAGTATGGGACAATTTGTTTTGACGCTCGTGAGAGCGTCATCACGGATAATTACACCGGCTATGCCACACTGGATTTTTAGCCAATATTTTTGATGAAAGTCAGCATCCGCTCTTTATCTGCCTGGTCGAGCTGATGGTACTGAGCCAACAGCTCAGCTTCATCATCTGTCGCGGCATAGAAGTAGGTCGCAGGGAGCCCTAGCTCAGAGGCAACACGCTCAATTAACTCAAACGCCGGCACTCGCCGTCCGACTTCGTACCTGTTCATGCGGGTTCGCGCAGATGCAGGCTCTAGCCCAATCCGAATTCCCAATTCCTCTTGGGAAAGCTTCGCACGTAGCCGTGCCTGCTTGAGCCTTATGGATAACGTGCTCTGGGTCATGACGTCTTCTAATAAATCAGTGGCGTCATGGTGCAATTTGAGAATTGTTCAAATGCTACCGATTTGGTAACTTGGCGCAGATGGCAAATCAGTGGCGCAGAGGCTCCAGAGCGCCGCCAATCAAAAAATCTCATAGGGACATATTTCATGGTGGTTTGGCACAAATCGTCGCCATTGCGCTTCTTCCTTGTATGCGCGATTCCCTTCAGCTTGTTGGCCGGTTGTGGCGATGGAGCAGGGGAGACCGAAAAGCAGCCTGCTTCGATCTCGGCATCCAGCAAGACAGGTGCTGGTTCAAAGGCCGCTGATGCGGCTGTGATGCAGCAAATTGCAGGAGAACGCCCCGCGCATCGTGAGCTTCCCCGATCCTGGAAAAGCTGAGCCAAACGCATATCTGGACGCCAGACTGCCGATGACCGCGTTCAACCTTTACAACGCGAAACGGGATTGGATGGAAGCGCCAGATGATATTGCCGACTCAATTGCTGACGCTTCCAACGTACGAAAGGCAAACCCAGAGCTTTATCGCTTAGCCTCTGAGAGGCTGTCGGAGAAGGACAGCTTCAAGCGGAAGGATCTAACAAAGGCACTAGGCGCTCTGGTGGCGGAGGAGACTGAAAAGACCAAGGCCAATAATTTAGTGAAATTGAGTTCGGACGAATGGCTGCCGATTTCGCTCAGCGGTTACGACGACCAAGCCAAGGGCTTCCATATCGACAACTGCCTTTTCTCAGACAAACTGGAATACACGGACGAAGAACAGCGAAGCCAAAGCAGAATGGCTAAGAATCCACTTCGGTGCTATCTCAATCCCGGCCCCATCCCCTATTACATCGGCTTCCAGGGTGGTTCCAACGTAGTGTTAGACGTGGCCGATGAAACTCTCGCCCGAAAAATCGAAGCGTCGCGAGACACCATAAGAATCGATATCTATGGCTACGTTCGCTCGATAGAGCGGGAGCGCTTTGCCGGGGAGTTCGGCCCCCAGCGATACGTCTTGATTGGCCCCCACCGTATAGACCTGAGAGATAGCACTACCGGTGAAGTCATCTACACGAAAAGCATTTAATTTCGAATTAATGTCTTCCATGAAGGCGGTATGGCTTATGGCACTTGTGATTTTGGATGGCGTTATTCAGGAGATTGGCGTTGGTTCATACGTCAATCATCAATGGGTGCTTTCGTTTGTAAAGGTGAACGGGACACGCGTCAAAGATGTTGTGTGTGACGACTTTATGAGGTCATTTCTCAAAGTCGGCAAAAAGGTGAAATTAGCTCTAGTGCGCCGTTGGTCGGGAGCCAACATTCTATATTCAGCTCAATTGGATGACGGTGAGGTCGTCAGCAGAGGTAAGGGACTTCCGATGGTCCAGGCCATGATGATCGGATTTGGTATTTCACTTCTTTTGAGCCCTATATTCATGGGCATTATACGGGCAACAGATTCTATTTTATTATCCTTGCTGATACTGGTAGGTGCGGGGATGACGATTTCCTATCTCGCCATGAAGGACCATTTCAAGGCTCGAAAAGTCTTTCATAAACCGATGCCCTGAGAAGGGCAAGAGCATCCTAAGCGTCTGATCAAGTCACTCAAGTCCTTTGCTCGTTAGAAAGAGTTTCTTGCAAAGCTCTGAGCGAAGTGGGGCGTAATTCCACGCCTGACCTGCTGTGCGTTAATCAGGCAAGCGACCGATGGAGCGATAGCTGTTGCCGGGTAAGCGGCAACAGCTCAGTTCCGTAGCTGTTGAGTTCCAGATGTACCAAGCCCCCTATGGACGACCTACGCCAGAGTCGCTCCAGGGAAAGTCGGTGCACGTTGAAGTTGCCATTCAATTTGTCGACGTGCTGTGGAAATAATGTCTGTAAACAATAGGCAGCTGACACCGGGTTCAAGTTCTCGGGAGGGGAAGCCATCAATCCGTCCTCCTATTACTAGAATTTTTATTGGCTTACCGGTATATCCGGAAAGCTCATTCCGATACCTAGTCGCTTGCTGGTAGTCCATATAGCTCAGAGAGTGGGAAGGACGCTTAAACTCGATCAGCAAGAACTCCCCAAGCAGGCTTTCATTCAGCAATAAGTCCGGACGAGTCGTGCCTTGTGCCCCAGAATACTTCTGATCCAGTAGCTCTTCGATCTGCCGTTTCAACGTGATATTAGAGCTGAAGATTGTGAACGCAGCGCCCAAAATCCAAAGGTTCACTTCTATAGCTTTGTGTACCGTCGACTCAAGACAGGCTTCATTTCGGACTAGGCGTTCCAAGTCGTCCAAGAACTGCAATCTGGCCTTGGCTTGATCGACTAGAACGGCCATGTCTGCAAGACCAAAACTCTCCAGTGCATCAGCAAGGTTCACGATATCACCGCGATTTGCTTCAGCGAGATGCTCGACTATAGAGCGGTATTCGGTACGCTCTACTGCCTCAAGAACGACAAATGCCAGAGCCTGTACCTTGTGGGCAGGTTCGTCGTAATACTTCTTCAAAACTTTTTTGATTGCTCGATCCGCGAACTCGCGCTTGTGCTGCGGAAGCTTTTCCAATCTGCCGGAGACTGCTTTTTGCAAGCGAGCGTGCGCCATCCGCATTTCCATGCCGTGCGTGGCGCGGAAAGCCTCAACCAAATTCTGTTGTACGAAGGCGACGATCTGTAAGTAGGCCTCACTGTTTTCGATTACCGAGTCCCAACCTGCTGTCACATAATCGATCAGGCCGTCAGCCTCGACCTCGCCATACAGCTTCTTTAACAGGCGAGAAGGAATCTCATCGTTATTCTCCAGGCCAAAAGAACCAGGCTTGCCGACCGCTTTTCCTTCCACCATCAGATTAATGCCGGGGCGTCTCAGGCCACTTTTCTTTTTGCTGATCGCAAAACGAAGAATCACATCTCCTGCATGGGGGAATGTACCCCGCACCTCAGTAAATTCGCCCTCAAGGTCATCAATGCCCAGCGGTTTGCCATTGATGATGATCTTGAAGTCCTTTTGCCGACCGTACTCCATGATCAGCTCTTGGCGCAGGCGATCAGCACTTGGGTAACGAAGCCCCTGGCGAAGATGCGTCAGTGTCACGCAGGTTCCGTGGTCTTCGGAACTGCACTCGCTAACCTCTAACGGCAACGTCAAGTGCTCAATATCGGACGCCGACTCTAGATCCTGAATGCCGAGCATGAACGAAATCTGTTGGGCACGAGCCTTTGTTGTGAGGCACATCACCGATGCGGACATGAGCCCGGCGAATTTTCCGATCCCTTTCTTACCTTTGATCGGGCGCCGCTTTTTTGATGTGCGTCCATCATTCCGCATCCGCCGATCAGACGCGATTTTCAAATAGTGAGACTCAAGCTCCTGACGCGTCATCCCGTTGCCATTGTCGTTCACAACAATAGCGCCATCAGTCAGTGGCTCAGGCAGTTCTATTACCACCTCTTCAGCATCTGCATCCCATGCGTTATCAACCAGCTCTTTAAGAGCCTTTTCTGTCGTTGAGTAGTCTTGGCTGAGCAACGTTGCCAGTCGGGAGTCAACCTGAAAATTTGCTTGCTGCATCTCGTATTCCATCACGGAAGGTCGTTGGCCCTCAGGCACGTCCAAGACATGCGCGAAAGGCCGTTTCAGCTCATTCTACACGGATGGCCTAATGATGGCTCAATGCGTGTGGGAGTGCGGGCCGTATCGAAATCCATCCTTCAACGTTCGACTTTAGACGTTGAACCGCGCCGCTGAATCGAGTCCGTCAATATCGCCTTCTTCAATTTTTAGATCTAGCATCTGGATAACGAGGTCAGCCATGTCGTCTTTAAAATTACGTTCCCCGTCATGGTTAAGAATTCGACCTATCGCTCCAGCGATCACATCTGACAATTGGATAAGAGCACTATTTTTTGATGAGGCCGTCTGTAACGAGGTCAGTCGCAGTTTATCCTCATACCGTTTTTTGAAGGTTTCCACTACACGGTCTCTTAGGTCAGAGATAACAAAGGAATCCAGCGATTGCTCTTCATCCACAGTTACTTCCATCTCTCTGGGTAGATCTATCCTTCCGCTTTCCAGCTCATGAGCAGCACCACGCGCAAGCATCAGCTCATGCAGCTTGAGAATTGTTTCTTCAATCGGACGATTGGTTTTCGCACGCTCGACTGCGATGTATTTAAATCCTAGATACTCACGATTTTCTACAATTACTCCAAGGTATGATTTCAGGGTTTCGTAATCGCTTTTACCAAATTTTGTAAAATGAACTTCTCTATTTTTCCAGACAGATTTAGCTTTCCATTCGCTTATGGCTTTGCTGGTGGCGAATACCGCTCTGCCATTGAGAACCCAAGCAGATGCGACAATTACGAATTTGTGCGTTTTCCCTGTTTCATCTGAAAATATATGCACCTTCTTGACAGGGGGGGAGTCATCAATGACTGCACCTTCCATTTTCTCTTCATTTCTTCTGCGGCTTTTTTTGATTTCACTGTCTGCTAAAAATAGCTCGTACTCGTTTTGTATTTTAGCGCGGGCACGAACTATGTAATGAAGCCGTTCCAGCTTGAATAGATCTTTCGGTTGAATCCCGCTTTCTTTGTATAGGTCTGGTTGGAATATTTCCCAGTATTTCAATGAAAGCGAAATGTCGCTATTTCGAGTGTGAGGATAAAGGTTTAGTACGTATGCAACTCTAGGCTTCAAGGAAGAAAAGTCAGCGGCAGCTACCGAAGATAAAAGCTCTTTTTTCTCCTTCTCAATTTTTTCGTCCTTGGTTAAAACCTTCTTCTCCGATTTTTTCTCGCCGTCATCAGGTGGCAGCGGAACAGCATCTTCAATGGGGTAAACCGTGCTCATTACACATTCCTTGTTTTCAAGCTGTACGGGGTTTCGTTCAGTGCTCACAGGCGCAGCCTTCCTTGATAGTAGCCCATGGCTTGCATTACGTAAGGTGAGCTTTTCAGTAGCCCGTAGCTAACGGCTACCGGTAGGATGGTCCGATATAGAGCGTTGCAGGGTAAGGAAGAGGCATGAAGATTTGGGCGTGTGCGAAGGGTGCTAACGGCTTCATCAACCGGGAGGATGGTCGGTACAAGCTGTTTTTCATTTGGCAAGTCCTCAAGATGCGTCGCCTGAACCCTGCCGAATTTAGCGCGCTTACCTTCTTCAGTACCCATTCCCGCGTAGAGAAGCGCCGTGAGATGGTCGCCGTCAAGAATGGATATTTTCGCTACAAGAGCGTCGATGTTCAGGCTACTCGATCTGGTGATAGCGACGGAGAATCCCTCCCACACGCCTATCTGATAGCCATCCTCTCACAGCTTCAAACGATCAATTTCAAGATTGGTGATGACGTCGTCCCATTCACGTTCACACGCCTTGTTGCGGAGGAAGCCCGGCTGCGATTCGGGAACGGCAATGTCTACGTTCCTGACCTATATGGCGAGTTCACCTCTGATAACCCTTTCTATCAGAAGTGGGGCGGGAAGCTGGCGATTGAGGTCTGCTACTCCAATCCGTGCAGCATGCAAAAGATCGTAGATTTCCGTGACCACGGAATCCCCATTATTGAAATCAAGATTGCCAAAAGCATTAATATTGTGACCTATATTGATAAAAATGACATTGAGGGAAGTATCGAGCGGGGCTATCGGAAAATTAGCGATATCGCTTCAAACCAGTTGTTTTGCAGAGTCCTCTCTGATCCAGTGAGTATTGAGTTTCATCAGGACCATGTTAGGCAAGCTGAAAAGGATCGGTTGGAGCTGGCAGAGAAAACCAGGCAGGACATGCTGGCAATTGTCAGGAAGTACCGTGAGGCGGAGTCTCTTGCTGCTGATGTTTCCAAGCAGCGAGACAGTATTTCTGAAGCGAAAGATTTGCTGGCAAAGGACAAGGCGGCTTTGGTGGTTTCAAATGATGGTCTGACGCAAACCGTGGAACAACTGAATATCGAGCTGGGAAAATATAAGACGGCGTATACGAGTAGCGGCAATGAGATCAAAAGCTTGAAGGGCGAATTAGAGAATGCCAAGGCGGGGTTTTGGATGAAGGTCTGGCGGGCTATCAGCTCTGAGAAGGCGTAATTGAAAGCACCTAACAAGGAGCTTGTTTGATTTTGCAGGTTAGGTTTTTATCAGCGCCTCTTTTTCTAATTGAACATATGGCAGGTGGTATTGTAGCTGCCACTACTACTGCCAAAAAATTTGTTAACCACTATAAGAAAATTACGCATTTATAGGTGTGTGGCTAGTCCTCAACAAAAAACGTCCTAGTGGCTTACCTCGCCGACCCAGTGGGCCTGGAGGCTTGACAATGAAGTCAGCCTCGGAAATAACTGAGGGGGCGTAGAGTGGCTACTAGACGTCCTTTTTAAGAATCAATACGCAATAAAAAAGTGCCGCTTTCATTATGTGATTGATGCCATGAACCTCCCTGAATAGTAGGAGTGACTTTCTCATAAAATCCATGAAGGAAATTTCGTAGTACTTGTCTCTGCTCATACCTTCTTTTCCAGGATAATAGGTTATTAGTTGTGTTGATTCCTTGTATTCATACTTGTAGTGGGCAATGCCGTTTCTTAGTTTGTTGTCAATAGCGTTCATGTCAATTCGATAGAAGCATTCATCTATGAAAGCCAGCTTGTTTCCAAGATCAACATTTGCGAAAGAATTTAGGTTTTCAAGCTCAGGTCTTACCTTCTGAGCTTTCGTCAGTTTCAGAGACGGTTCAAAAAGATTACTGTCTCCTCGCTTAATTAGGTTGTTCAGTCCTGCCAGAAAGTTAAGTTGTCGCGAGAAAACCTCTGCCAAGTCTTTGTAATAGTTGCTGCAAATATCGAAATCCGCTGTAGATATACGAGCGGGAATTCTACCAAGTTCTTCATTGTTGGCATAATCGTAGAAGAATGCTGAGCGAAACGGCAAATCCATTGCAATCAATTTTGGGTACAAAGATAAGCAGTCGTTATGTAGGTTTTTGAGAAAGCCGTTGCCTAATATCTCGTCAATAAATGCAATAGTCTTTTCGTTGTGGTGCTTGTGCAGCCACATCATCAGATCGGATGCTTTCGAGCTTATTTCAGAATTGTGCTCATGGATTGTAAATGGAGAAGACATCACGGATGTGGCTGTATACAGCGCAGCTAACACGTCCTCTTTTTTACGCGACGTTAGACTGACTCCGGGTATCTTTGAGCATGTCTTTTGGAAATTATCTATGTCCCCGCGCTTGTACTGGGTAATCACACTTCTCAAGTCGTTCTGCATCGGATAAAGAATGTTCAGCATGTTTAGGCGTTGATTCAAGTGCTGATATGAATCGTGGCCAATTTCTCCTGTAACTCGGAGAAAAGTTGTCATGCCCATTACATATTTTCCGAAGTACGCTGGAAAGTCCAAGTGCAAGTCAACGAACGGGTTGGTTCCATTGAAAGGGCCTTCAAAATCTACCACGTCTGTGGCCCCAAACAATTCACCATCGGACTGGCCAAAAACAAATGAAATGCGCTCTTCACATTGTGGGCACGCGAATTGGAATGGCTGAATGTCTCTGTTTGACATGCCAATTCTGCAATCGATTTTTGTACCGCATGTGTTGCATTGAAAACATTTGCAGATATTCATGACTATCCTTATTCATTTGGTATCAGCACCTAGGCTCAAACACGGAAAAGCAATGTGCGATTTGGTGGCGGTGGGGCCTTGGCTACGCATGAGATTACCTCATTCTGGCCGATTTCTGCCTAGTACACGCGATTAGCTGGGGAATT
Source organism: Pseudomonas sp. Pseusp49 (assembly GCF_059491875.1). NCBI lineage: Bacteria > Pseudomonadati > Pseudomonadota > Gammaproteobacteria > Pseudomonadales > Pseudomonadaceae > Pseudomonas > Pseudomonas sp. Pseusp49. Next base: position 1,147,461 of record NZ_CP168514.1, read on the forward strand.
GCACTCCATTTGACCACCCATTTGCATTACCGCTGAACAGTCAATTGCATTCGTACTGACCGACCGTTTTCATTCGACATGACCAGAACACGCCGTAGTGACGACCGGCAGAGAACGGCCAGGAGCAGACATTCGAACCGCTGACCAATACACTGCCGCGAAAATCGTACTCAAAACTTTTAGTGCAAATGTCCACGCGGGAAGAGGGGTTTCAAATGAGTCTTGACCTGTACCTGGAAGCTGATAATGCGCTCACAGCCCCGATACTGGGAAAAGCCTTAAACAATGCTGGCGCCTGGGAAATCAACGCAGTGGGCGGGGGTTTGGAAGCTGCCTTTATCTCGGGACTAACACTGAGTACCGATGGCGTAACCGCTGACTCTATGATTTACGCTGAGGATATGAAGGGTGTCGACTTCAGTGTCGCTATGCGTTGTACCATCAGAATCAAAGGCCCTGAGCCGGACGGGCAGTCTGCTATGGAAGATCTGGACAAAATAGCCCAATCCATCGCTCAGGCGTGCTCGTCCCTCTTCCTGATAAGCTTCCAGTTTGAAGAAACATTGTACTGGCGGGATGCAACGGGGCTGCATCGTCCTTGATGCCAGAGCCTCCAAAAAACATTGACGAATCACCCTGACCGCACCCTGTCTACTATTGGGCATTTGCTGCCCATCTCGACGAAATTGGCTATTAATTGCTTTTCGCGAAAGGCCGCTTGGGGTTGTTCTCGCGACGGGCAGAAAACGGCCAGGAGCAGTCGTTCAGTATTGTGATATCATATTGATGCCTAAGGGGTCTCCGCGTGAGTCCAACCGCCCCAAAGCAACCAAAAGCGTCGGCGCTGTCACTTTACAAAATGTATTCTGAGGTGGGGAGTGCCTAACTAGTCACTCAACTAGTTCGTTTCGCTCTTTGGGCTTTGAAGTTACGATTTGCCACCGGTAAGTTTGATTATTGGTTATGAAAATATCTGAAAGTAGTCTTGCAGCAGAATTTAAAAGTTTTTTGAAGGCGGAAGGGTTGATTTATGGGTCTTCCCATTTTCTAGGGGATAATAGTGACCTAGCAGATATAGAATTACATCTGGTGCGAGACAGGTGGCCTGAAGATTTTCCTGAATGTTTAATAATTGAGGCCAAGAGTCACCACTCAACAGACGCTCCGAACACGATCAACAAAATTTTTGGTCAACTTCTAAAAGAAACAGGGAAATCTCGATCAGAGCGATCCAAGCGAAATCATGCATTGGCGGTTCTCTTTCCCTCGGAGCCTGGGGAGTGGGTTGGTACTAATAAGAAAACTGTCAGGGTGCCTGAAGGGGCGACATACTATCGTCAGGGCTTTTCGAGAGTTTTTTATGATACATATGTTGCGTTTGGAATATTGGTAAACGTTAAGTACGTATTGGTGTTCTCTCAAACTGCTGGTGAATTAACGATTTACGATTGGGCCAATTTTCCGCGTGGAGCAGAGCCAATACTGAGAAAAAATAGAGCCGATTTATTTTGTGAAGAATAAACCTCCTCCAATTTTCGTCCCGTTTTTTTGTCCTCGCACAAAACCGATGAGGTTCAGGCACCAGGCAACGGCCAGTAGATCGGCAGAGAGGCACGTCGCTTACGCACAGGAGGAGAGACCGGTGTTGCTACTGACATCGAATTGACCCGATTATCGAAATTTCGCGAACCCGAACTTCTGCTTTGTAAAGCATTATCAGTGCTGACTTTGAGTTGATTGATGCTGGGTAAGTGCTACGCTGGTATCAGGGTCAATTCGGAGTCAGCGATAACAAGGTATAGACGCCGCGCGGGCGCTTTGAAAGCTTCCAGCGCATGGCTGAAAATATTCTCTGCGATGGGCACCTAAAAATAAATTAATCTAGACTTCTAATCAACCGAGCACTAATTCTATAAAAAATAGATCTAATCTAAAGGGCGCCAAAAATGATGGTAAACGACAAGGCGTATCAAGAACACAAAGTTTTCGATGAGCTTGAACGATATATCGAATTTTACCAACAATTGGCCGACTCCGTTTTTCTCCGCACAACACCTGGCACAACAGCCCTCTGCAATATTGACAGCTACGTCTACAGCTCGATTCGAGGCACACTAAAATCAATTAAAGCCATTCTGATGGTCGGATGCATCAACGATGGGTATGCATTGCTCAGAAAATATTACGACTCGGCGATAATCAATGCCTACTCAAACTGGCATCTGAAAGAAAATTTTAGTATAGAGAACCTCATAGTCGAAAAGATAAATAACTGGCTCCACGGAAAAGAGAAACTTCCTGAGTACAGAGTTATGTCCAGACTCTTGAGGTCCTCAGGCACGCTTAAATCAATAAATGACGCGCTAGCCTTGGACGATAGATACAAGCATCTTCGAAATAGATGTAATGACCATACGCACTACAACTTTTACCGGCATGTAATTTTAAATGATGGCGATGTCTATATAAAAGACCGCGATTGGTGGCTGGACAAATTTCTAGAAGACCTGAAAGATATATTCACCCTTCACCTAGGCTATGTCTTCTATATCAACGATCATTACATGATGTCTAGCGACTATATAGATTTACTTGAGTGTGGCATGCAGCCAGAGGAGTATTCCCAATACTGGGTTGCTCCATTCATCCAGAGCGTTTTCGATGAAGTCATAACACCAAGGCGACCCGACATAACTCAAACCATAAAATCAAACTCTGCGATGCTACTTACGTAAAATACCTCTCCGTAAAGGTTTTACGATGTCGCGTGATTCTGTTGCAGGTACTTGATTACCTTCGACATGACATGCGACAAATGTGGCATTGAGATTGAGGGATGGTAATCCGATAGCTGTCAGGACTGACCGTTACTAGCCGCTCTCTGCCGGTCATGCCCACGAATCCGTGCTGGTCAATCCAATGCAAATGCCTGTTCAGGTCGAATGCAAATGGGCGGTCAAGTCCATGCAATTAAGCAGTTAGCCGAATAGCTGAATAACCCGACTGCACACTCTGGGTTTCAGCGGTTGGAGCAGGTGTTTGAATTGTGGGCAATGACATTTTTCACAGCCGAGCGGGGCTCGGGAGTCAGTGACATTCCTGGGGCACTGAGTAACGGGTGTCTGGTGAGGTTGATCTGAAAGCTGGCCGAGGGGTTTTTCCGTGTGCCCTGCGCGTTTGAGCGTACTAGCTTGCCGCGAAGCTTAGTACCATTCGTTAGTATGTGTACTAAGTTTTTTATGTTGCGCTGTAGCCGTGAGCCGGGGGTGTTGCGGTTGTTAGTATGGTTAGTGATCTGGAGAGCAATTCCGGGCGGATGCCTTCGACCAGATAACGGATATTACCGAGGATCGGGTAGTTGCGGCGCACCGCATGGGGGCTTTGCAGCAGATCGAACAGGCCGATCAGGCTGAGGACGCCGGTGACGGCGGTGATCGGCCAGAGCCAGTCATAGTCAAGAAAGGGCAGGCTGGCGAGGGTGAAGATCACGCAGACGGCAAAGAAGGCGTAGCGGCTCAGGAGTGACAGGCTCATACGGTTTCCTTGAGTTTTAAGGATCGCAGCCTTCGGTAGCTCCTACAGGGGAATGCGATCCATGTAGGAGCTGCCGAAGGCTGCGATCTTTTCAGGCATTTTGTGCCTGGAGAAAAATCGAAAACAGCTCGGACTGGGATTTGATCCCCAGCTTGCTGTACATGTGTTTCTTGTGGACTTTCACGGTTTCGACGGAGATTTCCAGCTTACGGGCGATTTCTTTACTGGAGCAACCGCTGAGCATCAAACGCCCGACATCCAGCTCCCGTGCCGTCAACTGCGCGCCTTTGAGCTGCTGCACCGAAGCCTCCAGTTGCACCCGCCAGTCGGCTTGCGGCGGTGCGGGAGCGAGGGCCACCACTTCGTTGATTTCATAGGGTAGACGCTGGCGCAACAGGCCGAGCACCCATGGCTGGATCAACGACAACAGAGCGATCTGCTGGCTGCTGAAGCGCTGTGTGCTGCCCAGGGACAGGCACAGCGTGCGGTCGCCTTCGAGCTGACAATTGAACTGGATTTCGTCGGCCACCACATTCAGACGAAAGTAGCGCTGGTAATACTCGGTCAGCTCGAAGTGCTCCGGGGCCACTTCCGACAGTCGATACAGCCCGGTGCGCGACTGCTCGCGGCAGGCGATGTAGAAGGGGTCGAGCAGGTACAGGCCACGCAGGTAATCCTGGAACAACTGGTCGGGGCTGCCGTCCTCGCCGGGGCATTCGGCGAACACCTGCGGGCGCTGATCGGCGCTGAAAAGCAGGGCCACCCAGCTGTCGAAGGGCACGTACTGATCCAGCAAACGGACAAGCTGGGTCCAGAAATTGGGCTTGTCCAGGGCGTCGATCAGTTGCCCCACCGAGCGGTGCCAGGCGATGTCGTCCAACGAGAGTGTCATGCAACTACCCCTATCGTGTTACCCCAGCGGCGTGATTCCCCGCCCGGTTGCTTGCTGCGCATACTGGCGCACAGACACCGACCGGGCAATCTTTCTGCCGCCCGGTCCATAACAAGGAATACCCATGAAGGTCGAACTCGCCCAATTGGCAGGCCGTGACAACGACACGGCCTACAACCTCGAACGCACCCTGGCGGCCATCGCCGCATGCGCAGCCGACACGCAGCTGATCCTGTTCCCCGAAGGTCATTTGATGGGCTTCCCTTCGGCGGAGTCCGTGGCCGATGTCGCCGAATCGCTGGACGGTCCGTCCGTCAGCGCGGTAATCGACGCCGCCCGTGAGCGCAATATCGCCGTGGCCATCGGCATGGCCGAAAGAGACAACGGTCGCTTCTACAACACCACGCTGCTGATCACCCCTGAAGGCATCGCGCTGAAGTACCGCAAGACCCACCTGTGGGCCTCGGATCGCGGTGTGTACGAGGCGGGTGATCGCTACGCCACCTGCCTGTGGAACGGCGTGCGCGTGGGCCTGCTGATTTGCTACGACATCGAATTCCCCGAAAGCGCCCGCGCCCTGGCGCAACTGGGCGCTGAGTTGTTGATCGTCACCAACGGCAACATGGACCCCTACGGCCCGACCCACCGCACCGCCATCATGGCCCGCGCCCAGGAAAACCAGGCGTTTGCGCTGATGGTCAACCGGGTGGAAGAGGGGGATGGCGGTTTGTTGTTTGCCGGCGGCAGTGCGCTGGTCGATCCGCTGGGCACGCTGCTGTTCGAGGCCGGGCGCGAGGAAGGGCAGTTTGCCGTTGAACTGGACCTGAAGCGGTTGACGGCGGCGCGTCAGGATTATCGGTACCTGGACGATCAGCGGCTGAAGTTGCCGGGGGAGGTGGTTGAGCATGCTTGCGGATTGCGCGAGCTGCTGATTCCCAGGGGCTGAGGATCAAGAGATCGCAGCCTTCGGCAGCTCCTACAGGGGAATGCGATCCATGTAGGAGCTGCCGCAGGCTGCGATCTTTTAACAACCGCGAAAAACCCGGCTCTGCCATAAATCCAATAAAATTCGGAGTAGTCGCTCATGGCTCGTTTGCAACGCACCCTGTCTCTGGGGTCGGTGGTGCTGTTTGGCATCGCCTACATGACGCCGATCATTGTGCTCGGCACCTTTGGCATCCTCGCTCAATCCACCGCCGGCATGGTACCGGCCGCGTACCTCGCGGCGCTGGTGGCGATGTTCTTCACCGCCATGAGCTACGGCCGCATGGCCTCAGCCTTCCCGGTGGCCGGCTCGGCCTACAGCTATGTGCGCAAGGCCATCAGCCCGAAACTCGGGTTCATCGCCGGGTGGGCCGTGCTGCTCGATTATCTGTTTTTGCCGATGGCGATCTGGCTGATCGGCGCGGCCTACCTCAACTCCGCGTTCCCGGCGGTGCCGCAGTGGATATGGGTACTGGCATTCATCGGCATCACCAGTGCGATCAATATCGTCGGCCTGAAACTGGCCAACGGCATCAACGCCCTGCTGATGCTGGTGCAGTTCCTGGTGCTGATCGCCTTCGTCGCGCTGTGCGTGCATTACGTCGGTGGTGATGCGAGCACGCCGTTGTGGTCGATCAAGCCCTTCTTCAATGGCGACATGCAGATGCCGTTGATCATGAGCGGTGCGGCCATCGCCTGTTACTCGTTCCTCGGCTTCGACGCCGTCAGTACCCTGACTGAAGAAACCCGCGATCCACGCCGTACCATCCCTCGGGCAATCATGTTGATCACTCTGATCGGCGGGCTGATTTTCGTCGGCGTGTCGTACTTCGTGCAGATCGCTCATCCGTCGTTCCAGTTCGAGAGTGTCGACTCGGCGGCCTACGAAATTGCCCGCAACATCGGCGGTGACCTGTTCGTCTCGATCTTCCTGATCGGCCTGATCGTCGGCCAATTTGCTTCGGGCCTGTCGGCCCAGGCCAGCGGTTCGCGGTTGCTGTACGCCATGGGCCGCGACGGCGTGCTGCCGAAGTCGTTTTTCGGCACCCTGCACGAACGCTTCGGCACGCCGATCAACAGCATCCTGCTGTGCGCAGTGGTGGCGTTGCTGGCACTGAAACTGGACGTCACCACCTCGACCTCGTTCATCAACTTCGGTGCGTTCCTGGCGTTCAGCCTTGTCAACCTGTCGGTGATCTTCCATTACTGGATCGGTGGCGACAAAAAAGGCCTGCGCGAATTCGTGCTGTTCCTGCTGTTCCCGTTCATCGGTCTGGCAGCGGATTTGTGGTTGATGGTCAGCCTCGATCACCTGGCGGTGTATCTGGGGTTGAGCTGGCTGGCGATTGGCGTGGTGTACCTGGCGGTCTTGACCGGCGGTTTCCGTCGGCAGCCACCGGAGATGGATTTCCAGGAAGCCACGTAACACCCCCGTGTAGGAGCTGCCGCAGGCTGCGATCTTTGATTTTAACGATCAAGATCAAAAGATCGCAGCCTGCGGCAGCTCCTACACGAGGCTTTTGATCTCAGCTGGCGGACATGTGATGCTTGGCGTTTTTGAGTCAAAGGCCTTCTGTTTATGTCGACGTTTTCCACGCCAGCCTCCCGGACCATCCGCATCGCCGCCGCCCTGTTGATCGGCCCTGACGGCCGCACGCTGCTGGTGCGCAAGCGCGGTACCACGGCGTTCATGCAGCCGGGCGGCAAGATCGAGCCTCACGAGCTGCCGGTTCATGCGCTGGCCCGGGAGCTGGAAGAAGAGCTGGGTCTGGACATCGACCCGGCGCAGGCCGTTTACCTCGGTCACTTTTCGGCACCGGCGGCCAACGAACCGGGTTTTGTCGTGCACGCCGAGCTCTTTCAACTGAACATTGATTCGGATGTCACTCCGGCGGCGGAGATCGAAGAGGTGATCTGGATCGACCCGGCCACCGAGGGCGGTGTCGTTCTGGCGCCATTGACACGGGACCTGATCCTGCCGTTTTATCGAGCATCGCTGACCGCGATCGCCTGATCATCACGCAAAGGACCTCGCCCATGATCCCGCTTCAAGACCTGCTGATTTTTGCCGCTGCCGCGTTGCTGATGGTACTGACGCCGGGGCCGAACATGATCTACCTGATCTCCCGTTCGATCTGCCAGGGGCGCAAGGCCGGGGTGATCTCCTTGCTCGGCGTGGTCGCGGGTTTTTTCGTGCACCTGTTTGCTGCGGCCGCCGGTTTGACCGCGGTGTTCCTGGCAGTGCCGATGGCCTATGAGGTGTTGAAGTGGGCCGGTGCGCTGTACCTGTTGTGGCTGGCCTGGCAGGCGGTCAAACCCGGTGCGCGTTCGCCGTTCGAGGCGCAGCAGTTGCCCCCGGATTCGTCGCGCAAGCTGATCACCATGGGCTTTTTGACCAGTGCCCTGAACCCGAAAATCGCGGTGTTCTATCTGTCGGTGTTTCCGCAGTTCATTACGCCGGAACATGGCTCGGTGTTCAGCCAGAGCATCATCCTCGGCCTGACCCAGATCAGCGTCAGTTTCTGCGTCAACCTGCTGATCGCCATGTTTGCCGCGGGTATCGCCTCGTGGTTCGTCAACAATCCCACCTGGCTGGCGATGCAGCGCTATTTCATGGGCTTCGTGTTGTCGGCACTGGCGCTGCGGCTGATGCTTGAGCAAAAACGGATGGCCTGAGCATGTGGATCGAGCGACTGGATGCCAGCCATGCCCTGGACTATCGGGCACTGATGCTCGAAGCCTACGACCTGCACCCGCAGGCCTTCACCTCGAGTGTGCGCGAGCGGGCGGCGATGCCGCTGGGCTGGTGGGAGTCGCGCCTGACGAGCAAGCTGGACGTGGTGCTCGGGGCGTTCGAGGACGGCCGGTTGGCCGGCATTGTCGGCCTCGCGTTCGAGCCTCGGGAAAAGGCCCGGCACAAGGTGACGCTGTTTGGCATGTACGTGACCGCCGGGGTCCGTCAGCGTGGGCTCGGTTATGAACTGGTTCAGGCGGCACTGGCCGAGGCGCAGCACCATGGAGGTTTGCGCCTGATCCAGTTGACCGTCACCGCCGGCAACGATGCCGCGTTCAACCTCTACCGGCGCTGCGGTTTCGTCCAGTTCGGCCTGGAACCGATGGCCGTGCGGGTGGGGGAGGATTACTTCGACAAGATCCACATGTGGCGCGAGCTCTGAAGCCACCGCAGATCCCCGGTGGGAGCGGGCTTTTGTGGCGAGGGGGCTTGCCCCCGTTCGGCTGCGAAGCAGTCGCGAAACCTACAAGCGCAGTGACCCTGAAGGAATGCAAAGGGAGCGCTTCGCACTCCAACGGGGGCAAGCCCCCTCGCCACAAAGACTGCATCGTCTGATGGTTTCAGCGTACGGCACTCACACCATCCAATGTAGAAAACGACGTGTCCTTGGCCGTCAGCAAGAAATCGCGCATGTACGGTGCATCGAGCATATCGGCGCGGATCGCCGCATACAGCGTGGCGAACAAACCTTTCTCACCCAGCCGCTTGCCTTTCACATAACCCCGCGAGCTGTATTCGTGCAGCGCCCAATGGGGCATGCCGCACACGCCACGACCGCTGGCCACCAGCTGCATCATCATTACCGTCAGTTCCGAGGTGCGGACCTGGGCCGGTTCGATGTCGGCGGGTTCGAGGAAGCGGGTGAAGATGTCCAGCCGGTCCCGTTCCACCGGGTAGGTGATCAGGGTTTCCGGGAGCAAGTCTTCGGGGACGATATAGGCCTTGCCGGCCAGGCGGTGCTGGTTGGCCACCGCCAGCATCGCTTCATAGGTGAACAGCGGTACATAGGTGATCCCGGCCAGATCCAGCGGATCGGAGGTCACCACCAGGTCCAGGTCGCCACGGGCCAGGGCCGGCAGCGGAGCGAAGGAAAAACCCGAGGCCAGGTCCAGCTCGACTTCCGGCCAGGCATCGCGGAACTGGTCGATGGTCGGCATCAGCCACTGGAAGCAACTGTGGCATTCGATGGCCATGTGCAGACGACCGGCGGTGCCCCCGGCCAGGCGGCTGATGTCGCGTTCGGCTGCGCGCAGCAATGGCAAGGTGGCGTCGGCCAATTGCAGCAGGCGCAAACCGGCACTGGTGAAGCGCACCGGTTTGGTCTTGCGCACGAACAACGGCATGCCCATGCGCTCTTCCAGCTCCTTGAACTGGTGAGACAGGGCCGACTGGGTCAGGTGCAGGCGATCGGCCGCATCCACCAGGCTGTCGGCTTCGCGCAAGGCGTGCAGGGTCTTGAGGTGACGGATTTCAAGCACCGGAGGCTCCATGAGTAAAACTTGTAGATAAACCGAAAAGGTTGAGTTTGTCTCATGTTGATGTCGCTGTCCACGACGGGGCACATTGCGTGCCCCGTCGTTGTCGTTTTACAGCGTGGAAAAGTGTTTGTTGCCCAGCGGCTTGCCGATGTCGCCGCGCCAGATCGCGTCGACCGTACCGCCACTGGCGGCCACTGCCTGCTGCCATTTCAGGCCGAGGTTGCGTTGTTCCGGCAGTTTCAGATGGCCTTTGACGAAGTCACCGAATGCCGGCTGGGCCGAGGTGTAGTGGAAGTGGGCGTACCACAGGGTTTGCGCCGGTTCGCTGCGCAGGTCGCGTACCTCGTACTCCTGCAGGAAATCCCGTCGTCCGTCGGCGCGTTTGCCCAGGTCGCGCAAGCCACCTTCCTTGCGGATATCCACCCTCTGTTGTTCAACCAAATAGTCCAGATAGCCTTCGGTCGGGGTTTTGCTGCTCATGCTTTGATTGATGCGCAGGGTGCGCCCCGTGCGCAACATCTCATCCGCCCGATTGCGCAGTTGCAGCGCTACGGCATCGGTGGGGGACAAGCGTTCGATCGCCCGGGCACGCATGGTCAACTCTGTGGCCTCGCTGCCCATCATGTGCTCAAGGTCGACCGGTAGAGTGTCTTGCCGTGCATAGCCTTCGACTTTGCGGGTGTAGGCATTTGCCGCCTCCAGCCTGTTCCTCGCTTCTGCCAGTAGCGGCCCTATATCGGTCGACAGTTCCGGCTGTACGGAAGCCGTTGGCTCGTTGAGGCGATATTTGCCGCTTGAGCGCGGCAGCCAGGTTTCCGTATGGCCATCGACCCCTTCGATGGTGATGCGCTTTTGTCGGGTGACGGCGTCGGTGCTGGCGATACCGATCAGCAATTGGTTGTCCTCGGTCTCGAACAGTTGCTGTCCGGGCCGGCCTTCTTTGGGCACCACCGAAGGTCGCGTCTTGCTGGCTTGGCGTGCAAAGTCTTCAACCTTGTCCAGGTTGTCCAGAAACGCGGTGACCTGTTCCAGGTCCAGATGCTGCGGATAGCCGAGGGTCCAGGCGCCCAGCTGACGCCGGAACTCGGTATAGGTGGCCAGGCAGTCTTTGAGGACTTTGCTGCGCTGAGGGACGCTGGCGCTCACCTGGGGTAGCTGATGTTGCGTCAGCAGCGCGCGGCCGACCTTGTTGCGGGCCGCTTTCAACTGCATTTGGAAGTACGTCCAGGACAGGTCGGTCACCGCGTCATAACGGGTGACGATTTCCAGGGTGTGCGCCGTTTTCAGGTAGTAGTGATTGGCGTCGCTGAATTTCTCATTCACGGTCGCCATTTCCTGCGTCATCTTCGATTTTTGCGCCCGGTTAGTGATACGGCGGTTCCAGCGATTGGCTTCCTCGACCGTCGTATGGAGCTGATCGAAGTCTTTGAGAAAGTCTTTGCGGATCTCCTTGCGTTGCGCCATGAGCTGCAAGTGCGCGGCGGTATCGGTGATCGCTGTGGCATCTGACCGGGCGATCAACTGATCGATACGGTTCAGATGTTCCACTAGCCGTTCCTTGGCCAGGCCGATCCGCCGCACCGAACGGTTGACGATGATCCAGGCGCAGCGGCTTTGGATGTCTTCGATCTGCACGCGTTTGCGGCCATGGCTATACAGCATCAGCTCATCGAGGTTCAGGTATTGGGCCTGGGCAAGGTCGATATCGTTCGCGCAGGCGACATCGACACGGGGGCGAAGGGCCGGGCGCTGCTGGAGTTCGAGGCCGAAGTAGTGCTCAAGCAGCGTGTTGCTGCTGCGGGTCTGGGTATCGAGCCGTAGCGAGTAGGCGTCGGCGGTATGGGTCAGGGTCAATTGCCGGCGCAAGGCGCGGTCCGTCCACCAGCGCGGCAGCCAGCGGCGAATGGCGGCCGGCCAGAGTGGGTCAAGCCCGTCGGCCATGTGCCCGAGCACCGCGCCACCGCCCACGCCGCCTTCGATCGCGGTGCCGTACACCGCGTAGTGGGTGTTCCAGTGGCCTGACTCATCGAGGGCGACTGGCTGTTTGTAGGTCCGGCTGCTGGTGCCGCTCAAACGCCAGCGGGGTGGTTCGCCTTCCAGCTCGATGCGATAGATTCGTCCCTGGCTGAGCATGAAGTCGCCGTCGGCGTGGCGATACACGTTGCGAAAAATGCCTTCGCTGCCCGGTTGCAGGCCCGCGAGGGAAATCGGTTTTTCATATTCATAACCCTTGAAACGCTCCAGCGACCGCCGTGCCTGGCGTTGTGTCGATACTTGCAGGGCCCGCGGACTTTTGCCCAGCGCCCGCCACTGACGACTGCGCGTGGCGACGCGGGCAGTAGCAGGGGTGGCAGTGGTGCCGGGGAGAATGTCCATGGCCGCGTCGATCAGTGACAACAGCACCGCCTCCACCTCGGCCAGGCCATGGCCGACATCGCCGCGCAGGAAGGCCGCCACCGCCAGGTTGGCGCTGCTCCAGGCGTCGTACAGGGCGATGCTCGTACCGACGAAGGGCAGCATGCCCACGGCCATTTTCAGGTAGTTGAACATTGCGCCGGACTCCAAGGCGACCTGCTCCAGGTACAACGCATCATTGGAGCGCGACGTCGCCCGATGGGCTTCCAGCAAACGGCCCATGTGCACATTCAGCAGATGCGCTGCCAGGGAAGTGCTGGCTGGCCAGGGCGTACCGACGCCGATCAGCCCGTCGAAGTTTTTCAAGCGTGCCTGGTTGATCCGGCTGACGTGGTGGGCGACATCACCCGTCAAGGCCCGGCCGGCCAGGTAGTTGACCATCGGGCTGCGCAGGCAATCGTTGAACAGGCGCATGCGTGCCTGTTCAAGGCTGCCGAATTGGCGCAGATAAACGCCGTCGGGGCTGTCGGGCAGATACAGCAGGGTCAGGCCGCTGACGTGCTCCACGATAAAGGTGACGCCGGACAAGGTGCTCGGTCCCTCGGCGTGGGTGTCCTTGCCGCCCACGGTCAGGTGCGCGGGCAGCAACTCGATGCGCTTGCCGTCGCTGGCAAAGGCTTCACGGCTGTTGGCGTCGATGGCGATTTCCAGCACTTGCCGGCCGTTGGCATCGATGTCCTTTGCCAGCTCGGCGAATTCGCCTTGCAGGCGAAGCATCAGGCGCCACGGCTCACTCAGGCATTCGCGCCGATATTCATTAGCGAACGTCGATGCCGTCGAGGTGCCGAGGAACGTCTCGCGGATCAGCCTTTCATATTGCCCGGCCAGATCCAGCTCGGTGACCAGCTTGCGCAGCCAGGACGTCGTGATGGCGCTGTTCAGCTTCTGCTGTTGTGCGGCGTCGGCACCGCTGACCTCGACCTGCATGAATGACAGTCGCCACCACATTTCCTGATCTATGTTGCCCAGCGCCAGCTCACCCAGGGACAGCTTGCTGCGCTGCTCGCTGGCGACCAGCACATTTTGCTGAGGGGTACCCGGAGCGGCGCCTTCAGTCACCACTTTCTGCCACAACGTGGAATCGGGAACGTCGAGCCGCACCTCCAGCTTTTGAGTGAGGTCGAATTCCTCGCGCAGGCGGGCGTCGACAGCCTTGATAGCTAAGGCTTCCCGGGGCGGCAGTTCACGTTCGAGCCACGCGTGGGAGCGCTGCATCGCGGCGATCCAGGATTTGAACAGCGTCTTGAGCCGGTCACGCTGCACGGCGGGCAGTTCGCGATGCCACGACGGCAATTGAGCGGCCAGCGCACTGCTCTGGTTTTGCTCGGCGATGCGTGCGTACACCCAGTCCCGGGCGGCGGATGGGGGGACGGTCAGGCAGGCGAGGGTCTGCTCGCGCAGTTTTTCCAGTTCGGCCGCACGCTGGCTGGTACGAAGCGGAACTGGATTGGCTGCGATGATCCGGGCCGCTTGTTGTTCACAGCTGTGGAGCTGGATTTGCAAGGCGTATTTAAACGGCGAGCCGCTCAGCGGCAAAATGTGCAGTGCCAGGGCAGGGTCGTTGACCGGGCGTTTGAACAGCGATTGTTCCAGTAGCTGTCGAGAGGCAAACCGTTGCAGTCCACCGAAGCGTCCGGGCCAGTAGAGCAACAGGCTGTCGCTCGAATGGTCCAGCAGCGCCGAGGGTTTGGCAAACAGCAGAACGCCGTCCAGTTCCTCGGTTTGCGTGCGGCGGGTGTCGCCTTCGGTGTCGGTTGCCGACAGTTCCAGCCGCGCGACCACCAGGTCGGCCGCGCGGGGCTGGTCGGGGGCATCCAGCACACTGGTGAGCCATTGATGCTCTTCACTGTCGATCTGATTCAGGCTCAATTGCAGTTCGGCTTCGGCGCGCAAACCGTCCTGGCGTGCCTGGAGCAGGTCGGCATAATGCGTCCCCGGTTGGTGGCGCAGTTCCAGCCATTTGAGGCCTTCGGCGCTGTCCAGCAGCGCCGTCGCGGCGGCGTTGCTGGCCTGCTCGGCAGCGTTGAGGCTCTCGAGTTGCTGGTGCAGGCGTTGCAGGCGTGGATCCTTGGCATCACCCGCAAAGTCATCGCCGAGCAGACGCTCCAGGGCTGTGCGTTGTTGTGCCAGCGCGCGGTGCCGCACACCCAAGGGAATATCGGGACTGAGCTGGCCGAACAGGGACGCGTTGTCGTCTGTCTCCACCCGTGGCAGATCGGGTGGCGCGGCCAGCACGGCAGCATTGCCGGGCCGGTCCGCGGGGGCGATGGACAAGCTGGACAACAGGGCTTCGGCGCCAGTGTGCAGCACAGCCTTGTCGAGGACGGTGTAACCGACGCTCCCCTTGTCCATCGACAGTCGGGGCTGGTCGAACCGCTGTGGTTGATGCTCGGTCAACCAGCGCTCCAGTTCAATCCGGCTTTGAAAGGTCATCCAGACGGATGAGTGCGAAGGCAGGTACAACAGCTGAGCGACCGGTTGATCGGTATCCCGGGTGATGACCAGCGCGCCCGACAGTGGGGCAGACAGACCGTTGTCATCGTTGAGATTCAGCTGTTCGACGTACACGGGGTGCTGGTCAGGCATTGGTGTTTGCGCTGGCGGGTCGATGAGCGCCAGTAAGGTTTTGATCTGCCCGGCATCGAGGATGCCTTGGGCAAACGCCCATTGGCTCGACACCTCGAAATGCTGGCGATACAAGCGGATGGCTTGTTCCCGACGCGAGCGATCGGTGCCGAGCGCACGGGCGCTCCACCAGGCGGTGTCGAGCCGGGTTTGCGAGCTTTGCGCCATGAGGCTGAGCCACTGCTCGCAGCATTCTTCCCAGCGTGCCGAGGCGCTCAGGCTCAGGCCCTGGTCCGGGTTGGCGGGCAATGGGTAGATGAGGCCGAAATCGGCCGTAAGGGGGGTGGTTTCGTCAACCATGACGATGAGTCTCCAGAAGGCCGGGCCGTGCCGGCGGTGCGGGCATTAGGCGGCAGTCGACAGGAGGAGGGGCGGTACATAGTTATCGCCAAACCGGGTGTGACGCCGGATGACCGCCCGGCGCTCTTCATCAAACTGTCATGGAACTGTGGCAGCGCGCTTGAACAAACTTCATCAGACTCGCGCTCTACTGGGGTTCTGCGTTTTGGTGTTTTTCCATGGGTGCTGCATTTTTTTCACGAATCATGTTTCTGGCCGCATTGTTGTTCGGCCTGCCGTCCCTGGCGGCCTCGCGTTGTGACGTCAATGTTCCGACCGAGCGGGTGGATCTGGCCCAGGTAAGCCTGGCGTACCAGAGCATCGGTCGTGCGTCGGATCCGGCCTTGCTGCTGGTGATGGGCCTGGGCGGGCAGTTGATCCACTGGCCGGACGAGGTGGTGGTCGCCCTGTGTCAGCAGGGGTTCCGGGTGATCCGCTATGACAATCGCGATGTCGGTCTGTCGACCTGGCGGCAAGCCCCATCCGAAGCCAACCTGACGTTCGAAGTGCTGCGCTACAAGCTCGGATTGCCGGTGTCGTCGCCGTACTCACTGACCGACATGGCCGACGATGGCTTGGGCTTGATGGATGCCTTGCACATTGATCAGTTCCACGTGTTGGGCGCGAGCATGGGCGGGATGATCGCCCAGCACATGGCGGCCATGGCCCCGCAGCGGGTCGAGAGCCTGACCCTGATCATGACCAGCTCCGGGGCCGAAGGCTTGCCGGCGCCGAGTGCGGCGCTGGTGCAATTGCTGGCGCGACGTGGCGCACCGAACCGCGAGGTGGCCCTGGAGCAACAGGCCGACTTGCTGGCGGCGCTGGGCAGCCCGATGGTCACCGATGATCGTCAGGTGCTGCTGCATCAGGCGGCGCAGTCCTATGACCGGGCGTTCAATCCCGAGGGGGTAAAACGCCAGATCATGGCCATTCTGGCCGAGCCGAGCCGGGTCGCGCTGCTCAACCGGTTGCGGGTGCCGGCGCTGGTGGTGCATGGCACGGCCGACCCCTTGCTGCCGGTGATGCACGGGGTGCACCTGGCGGCGCATCTGCGGGGCAGTCAGTTGGTCTTGATTCCGGGCCTGGCCCATCGTTTCCAGGAGGCGTTCAAGGCGCCGTTGCTGGCGGCGGTGTTGCCGTACTTGCGCGAGCACCGTGAAGACACTTCGCACTGGGCGCAGATCGAGCCTGTGGCCGATCACAATCTCCTCTAACCCTCGCCCCCCCTGTAGGAGCTGCCGAAGGCTGCGATCTTTTGATTTTCAAGATCAAAAGATCGCAGCCTTCGGCAGCTCCTACAGGGGGGGGGGCGATCAGGTTTGGCTCAATGGCTCAGGCCGTACTTTTTCACTTTGTCGAACAGCGTGGTCTTGGCCATGCCCAGTTCCTGGCTGGCCTGGGTCAGGTTGCCGCCGCTGCGTTGCAAGGCATCGCTGAGCAGGTTGCGCTCGAAGGCTTCCACCGCTTCGGCAAACGCCAGGCCTTGATTGCTGCCGCCGGCACCGGTTTTCTTGAACGCCGGCAGGCCCAGGGCAAAGCGCTCGGCCACGTTGCGCAGCTCTCGCACGTTGCCCGGCCAGTCGTGGCTCATCAGGTTGGAAACGGTCTGGTTGTCCAGCTCCGGCACCGCGCGGTCGAAGCGCAGGGAAGACTGCTGCAGAAAGTGTTCGAACAGTTGCAGTATGTCTTCGCGGCGCTCGCGCAGCGGCGGCAGTTCCAGGGTCACCACGTTGAGGCGGTAGTACAGGTCGCTGCGGAATTCGCCGGCCTTGCTCGACTCGACGAGGTCGGATTTGGTCGCTGCGATAACGCGGCAATCCACCGCCACGCTCTGGTTCGAACCGAGGCGTTCGAGGGTGCGCTCCTGCAACACCCGCAGCAATTTGATCTGCAGGGGCAGGGGCATGCTTTCCACTTCGTCGAGGAACAGCGTGCCGCCGTCGGCGTGTTCGATCTTGCCGATCCGTCGTTTGCCCGCACCGGTAAAGGCGTTGGCTTCATGGCCGAAGATTTCGCTTTCGAAGAGGTTCTCCGGCAGGCCGCCGCAGTTCAAGGCAACGAACTGCTTGGTGTGCCGTCGACTGAAATCATGCAGGCAGCGCGCAACCAGTTCCTTGCCGGTGCCGGTCTCGCCTTCGATCAGCACGTTGGCCGACGTATCGGCGACGTTGGCGATCAGTTCCCGCAGGTTCTGCATGGCCGGCGAGCGCCCGATGATCCGCCCTTCGAGGGAGTCGCGCTCGGCCAGTTGCCGGCGCAGCGACGACACTTCCCGCGCCAGGCTGCGTTGCTCGAGGGCGCGGCGAGCCACGTCCACCAGGCGCTCCGGGGAGAACGGCTTTTCCATGAAGTCGTAGGCGCCTTTTTGCATCGCCCCGACGGCCATGGAGATGTCGCCGTGGCCGGTGATCAGCACCACCGGCAGGCTGCGGTCGCGCTCCTTGAGCCGGGTCAGCAACTCCAGGCCATCGATGCCCGGCAGGCGAATGTCGCTGACGACGATGCCGGCGAAGTTGTCGCCGACCCGTTCCAGGGCTTCTTCGGCGCTGCCCACCCCGATGCAGGGAATGTCTTCCAGGGTCAGCGCCTGCTGGCAGCCGAGCAGCACATGGGGGTCGTCTTCGACGATCAATACACTAAGGTCGTTGTTCATATTGGCTCGGCGGAAGTGGGGCTTACCAACGGTAAACTGAGGACGAATGCGGTACCACCGCTGGCCGGGTGCTCGACACCCAGGTGACCGCCGGTGGCGGCGGCCAGGCTGGCGGAAAGGGTCAGGCCAAGGCCCAGGCCCTGTTCGCCAGGTTTGGTGGTGAAGAAGGGTTCGAACAGGTGCTTGCGCGCTTCGGCGTCGATGCCGTGGCCATTGTCACGCACGCGCAGCCGGTATTTGCCATCGAAGGTTTCGCCTTCGAGCCATAGCTCGGGTTTAGGCTGCGCTTGCATCGCATCCAGGGCGTTGCCGATGAGGTTGACCAGAATCTGCTCCAGGCGGGTCTGGTCGATTTGCACCTGCACAGCGTCAAAATGGCGGTGCAATTGCAAAGGCGTGTTTTCCACCCGCGCGCCGTGCAATTGCAGGGCCGCGTCCACCGCTTTGCCAAGGCAGGCCTGCCCCTTGTCGTCACCGCGGCGGGCGAACGAGCGCAGGCTGGCGGTGATGCGGCCCATGCGGTCGATCAGTTCATTGATGGTCTTGAGGTTGGTGCTGGCGACGTCGAGCTGGCCGCGTTCGAGGAAGCGCACGGTATTGCCGGACAAGGTGCGCAGCGCCGCCAGCGGCTGGTTCAGTTCGTGGGCGATGCTGGTGGACATCTGGCCGATGGCCGCGAGTTTTCCGGCCTGTACCAGTTCGTCCTGGGCGCGGCGCAAGGTCTCTTCGGCGTGCCGGCGTTCGCGGATTTGCCCCTTGAGCCGTTCGTTGCTGGCGCGCAGGTCGGTGGTGCGTTCGGTAATCCGACGTTCCAGCTGGTTGTTGGCTTCCTGCAAGGCTTCCCGGGCCGCGAGGCGGGTGGCGATCACCTTGCGCCGCTCGTTCCAGGCGATCAACAGGAAGGCGCAGAGGGCAAACGCCACGGCCACCAGAATCCCCTGGTTGATCGCTTCGCGGCGCAAGTCCTGGAGCGGCGTGAGCAGGGTGAAATTCCACGGCGTATCGCTCAAGGGCCGGGTTTGCGACAGGTAGCTGATGTTTTCATCGTCGCGATCTTGTTGGAGCAGCAGTTCACTGTTGGCCGGGAACGTGAGTTTCTCCACGCCTTCGGACAGGGTTTCCCGGGCCAGCGGCTGCAGTTCGTTGAGCGGGAACCAGTAGTACTGCAGGCTGCGGGCGAGTTTTTCCTTGGTGTCTTCGCTCAGTGGCACCACCGATTTCAAGCGTCGGGCCGGATCGCTGGAGAGAATGATGATGCCGTTCTCGTCGCTGACGAAGGCTTCCAGGCGCGCGCGCTGCCAGCGCTCTTCCATGGCTTCGAGGCGCACCTTGACCACCGCGACGCCGATGATCTTGCCGTGTTCTTCCAGGCCATGGGCCAGGTAGTAACCGGGTTCGCCGTTGGTACTGCCGATGCCGTAGAAACGCCCCGGCTGACCGCGCACGGCGTTCTGGAAATAGGCGCGAAAGGACAGGTCTTCACCCAGGTAACTGTCGACATCGCGCCAGTTGCTGGTGGCCATGACGCGGCCGGTGGTGTCCATCACGTAGATGGCCCGACTGCGGCTGCGCCGGTTCAGGCCTTCGAGGTAATCGTTGACCGTTTGCCGGTGTTCCGGGGTCGGGTCGGCCAGCAACTGCGAAACACTGGTTTCGAGCTCAAGCAGGCTGGGCAGGTAAGTGTATTTGCTGATTTCGCTTTCGACGGCGCGGGCGTGCAGTTCCAGCTGACGCTGGCCGTTTTCGCTGAGGTTGCGAATGCCATAGTGCTCACTGATCCAGAAGCCGATGTAGCCCAGGCCGATCATCATGGCGATGATCAGTGGCGGCAGGAACAAATGACGAACCAGGCGGGGTTTCACGGCGAGTGATGGCGACGCTGCGCGATAAATATTAGGGTCGCATTTCATCACAGATGCCTTGGGTCAACCACCACTACCGCCTTGACGCGTCCTTGTAGGAGCTGCCGCAGGCTGCGATCTTTTTGATCTTGATCTTTTGTGACCGGACGATCGCCAGAATCAAAAGCAAGATCAAAAGATCGCAGCCTGCGGCAGCTCCTACAGGGGCGGCGGTGTGGCTTTAGTGCTGCAGAATCTTGTTGAGGAAGTGCTGCGTACGCTCGGCACGGTGGCTGATGTCGCCGAAGAACTCTTCTTTCTTGCAGTCTTCGATGATCTTGCCGGCGTCCATGAAGATCACCCGGTCGGCCACTTTACGGGCGAAGCCCATTTCGTGGGTCACGCACATCATGGTCATGCCTTCGTGGGCCAGTTGCACCATCACGTCGAGCACTTCGTTGACCATTTCCGGGTCCAGCGCCGAGGTCGGTTCGTCGAACAGCATGACGATCGGGTCCATCGCCAGCGCACGGGCAATCGCCACGCGCTGCTGCTGACCACCGGACAATTGGCCCGGGTGCTTGTGGGCGTGAGCCGAGAGGCCGACGCGCTCGAGCAGTTGCAGGCCTTTCTTGGTGGCTTCTTCCTTGCTGCGGCCCAATACCTTGATCTGCGCGATGGTCAGGTTCTCGGTGATGGTCAGGTGCGGGAACAGCTCGAAGTGCTGGAACACCATGCCCACGCGCGAACGCAGTTTCGGCAGGTTGGTCTTCGGGTCGGCAATGGAGGTGCCGTCGACCACGATGTCGCCCTTCTGGAAGGGTTCCAGGGCGTTGACGCACTTGATCAGGGTCGACTTGCCGGAACCGGATGGCCCGCACACCACGATCACTTCGCCTTTTTTGACCTCGGTGCTGCAATCAGTCAGAACCTGGAAGTCCCCATACCACTTGTTGATGCTTTTGATAGAGATCATACGGCGAACCTTTTTTGCAGACGCTTGACCAGCTGCGAGGCGGCAAAGCTGATGATGAAGTACACGAGACCCGCGAAAATCAGGAACTCATTGGAGCGGCCAATGATGTCGCCACTGGCGCGTGAAGCATTGAGGAAGTCCACCAGGCCGACGGCGTAGACCAGCGAGGTGTCCTGAAACAGGATGATGCTCTGTTGCAGCAACAGCGGCGTCATCTTGCGGAACGCCTGCGGCAGGATGATCAGGCGCATCATCTGGCCGTAGGACATGCCCAGGGCTTGGGCTGCGCCCATCTGGCCCTTGGGAATCGACTGCACGCCGGCTCGGACGATTTCGCAGAAGTACGCCGCTTCGAACATCATGAACGCCACGATGCACGAGGCGAACGCGCCGATCGGGGTGTCTTCGCCGGTGATCCAGCGCAACACGAACGGCACCGCCAGGTAGAACCAGGTGATCACCAGCAGCAACGGGATCGAGCGGAAGTAGTTGACGTAGGCGCCGGCCAGGTTCGACAGCAGTTTGCTGTGGGACAGGCGGCACAACGCCAGGATGGTGCCGAGGATGATCCCGCCGACCACGCCCATGGCCATCAGCTTGAGGGTCATCACCATGCCGTTCCACAGGCCCGGCAGGGACGGGATGATGCCCGAAAAATCGAATTCCATCATTTACCCCCTACGGAGATCAGGCCCGGTACGGCGACTTTCTTCTCGACCAGGCGCATCAGCAACATCAGGCTCATGTTCAAGGTGAAGTAGATCAGCGTGGCCAGGGTAAAGGCTTCAAACAGGTTGGCGGAGAACTCGGCGGTCTGTTTGGTCTGCGCAAGCAACTCCATCAAGCCGATCAGCGAGGCCACGGAGGTGTTCTTGAAGACGTTCAGGAACTCCGAGGTAAGCGGCGGAATGATGATCCGGTAAGCCTGGGGCAGCAGCACGTTCCAGTAGATCTGCGGCAGCTTGAAACCCATGGCGCGGGCCGCGGATTCCTGGCCTTTTGGCAGCGCCTGGATACCGGTGCGCACCTGTTCGCACACCCGGGCGGTGGTGAACAGGCCCAGGCACACGACGACGCTGAGGAAGGCCGAGGTGGTCGGGTTCAGGTCCTGCTTGTACCACTCTTGCAGGTCGGCCGGCAGCAGGTCGGGTACCAGGAAGTACCAGATGAACAGCTGAACCAGCAGCGGCACGTTACGGAAGAGTTCGACGTAGCAGGTGGCGATGCCCGATACGATGCGGTTCGGCACGGTACGCATGACGCCCAGGATCGAGCCCAGTGTCAGGGCGATGATCCAGGCCGCGATGGCGATGCCGATGGTCCAGCCCAGACCGGACACGTACCAGTCGAAATAGGTCTCGCTGCCCACGCCGGTGGACTTGAAGAACACGCCCCAGTCCCAGTTGTAATTCATTAGGGTCTCCCCTCGGATTCGATCGATGTACAAATGCCCGCTTGGGGGAAGCTCCGTTCCCGCCTGTCCTTGGGGGACAGGCACACGCGCTCGGCTCGACAGCCACCGGTTCGAGTGTTTCCAGAAATGCCAGCAGGGAGTGCATTCCCCTGAAAGGGCTACGGCCCTTTCAGGGGATAAGGTTAGTCAGAAATCAGGACTTCTTGTCGTCAGCCGCTTTATCGGTCGGATTGGCGATCAGGGCCTTGAGCTCGTCGCTCATCGGGAAGTTCAGGTTCAGGCCTTTTGGCGGGATTGGCTGCATGAACCATTTATCGTAGATCTTGTTGATTTCGCCCGATGCGTAGGTGGCCTTGATGGCGTCATCTACAGCCTTTTTGAACGGCTCGTCGCCTTTGCGCACCATGCAGCCGTAGATTTCGTAGGACTGTGGAGTGCCGGTCACGGCCCAGTCTTTTGCATTCTTGGCCTTGGCCGCTTCACCGGCCAGCAGGGCGTCGTCCATCATGAACGCAACGGCACGGCCGGTTTCCAGCATCTGGAAGGATTCGCCGTGGTCTTTGGCGGAGATGACGTTCATGCCCATCTGCTTGTCGGCGTTCATCGCCTTGAGGATGCGCTCGGACGTGGTGCCGGCGGTGGTCACGACGTTCTTGCCGGCCAGATCAGGGAAATCCTTGTACTTGGAGTCTGCCTTGGACAGCAGGCGAGTACCGATTTCGAAGATGCCGACGGAGAAGTCGACTTGCTGCTGACGCTCGACGTTGTTGGTGGTGGAACCGCACTCGAGGTCCACGGTGCCGTTCTGCACCAGCGGGATACGGGTTTGCGAAGTCACCAGGTTGTATTTGACCTGGAGGTTCGGCATGTCGAGGTCTTTTTTCAGGGCTTCGACGACTTTCAGCTGGATGTCGTGGGAGTAGCCGACCGGTTTGCCGGAAGCATCCGCAATATAGGAAAACGGAATGGAAGCGTCGCGATGGCCCAGGGTGATGGTGCCGGACTCTTTGATCTTCTTCAGGGTGCCGGTGAGTTCGGCGGCGAAAACCGGAGTGCTGATCAGAGCGGCAGCAATGGCTGCGCCCAGGATATGGGGAACGATGCGCATCAAATTTTCCTCGACTTTGTTTTTTTTATGGAGCCAGTTCATCGGCCCTTTTGTGCTGCAAAACACCTGAGCGCTACGATGAGTGGGCGCAAAGGACATTCGTCGAAGAAGTGTAGAGCATGACTCGTGCCAGACCAGCCGCTATTAGGCAAAGTATTGATTTATAAGGAAATTAAGTTTTTATTGCGTTGAAGTATCAGTGAAATGATCCGGTTAACCGAACCGACCAACAGGTCGCGTTCGGAAAACCGAATGGCGGATTGCCTGCATCGCTTTTTGTAGGAGCCGGCTTGCCGGCGATAGCGCTCTCAAGGGCGCCATCGCCGGCAAGCCGGCTCCTACGGGCAGACAGTCAGGGATATTTGCGCTTGTCCGCGGCTGGCGGGAAGTACTGGTACAACCAGGTTTCACTCAGCGTGCGGTCGTTGGTGCGGATGAACAGGCGCAGCTCGACGGGCTCCACGCTGTCATTGGTCGGGTACCAGTCAAACAGGACACGGTAACCCTTGATGTCATCGAGCTTGAGCACGCTGAAATCCTTGACCTCGCCGTTCGAGCAAGTGACCACCGGCTCGATGCCCGCGCCCTCGGGCAGGCGGTCCAGGCCGCCGCCGGTGAAGTCCACGGCAAAACGACGGGCCCAGACGGGCGGGTAATGCTCGCCCGGCGCCCAGCCTTCGGTGAAACCACCCATCCCGGAACGGGTGGCATTGACCCGCGCCAGCGGCGTGCCGACCGGTGGCAACGCGCTCCAGTAGAGCTTGTAGCCGTAGTTCAGCGAATCGCCGGCAGCCACCGGTTTCTTCGGAGTCCAGAAGGCGACGATGTTGTCCATGGTCTCGCCGGTGGTAGGGATTTCCAGCAGATCGACCGAGCCTTCGCCCCATGCGGTGGTCGGTTCGACCCACAGGCTCGGGCGGCGGCTGTACCAGTCGACGGTGTCCTGATAGCTGGCGAACTCGTGGTCGGTCTGCACCAGGCCGAAACCTTTCGGGTCCTTGTCGGCGAAGGCATTGAATTGCAGGGTCGCAGGGTTGTTCAGCGGGCGGCAGATCCACTCGCCGTTGCCGCGCCACATGGCCAGGCGGTCGGAGTCGTGGATTTGCGGGTGAATGGTGTCGCACATGCGGCGTTCGTGAGTACCGCAGCTGAACATGCTGGTCATCGGTGCGATGCCCAGTTGATCGATGGCGGTACGGGCGTTGACGTGGGCATCGACCTCCATCACCACGCGCTCGGCCTGGCAGTCGATATCGAAGCGGTAGGCACCGGTGGCGCTCGGCGAGTCGAGCAGGGCGTAGACCACGAAGCGGGTGCTGTCCTTGTCCGGTGTCTCGAACCAGAACTTGGTGAAATCGGGGAATTCTTCGCGCTTCTTGGCGTAGGTGTCGATGGCCAGGCCGCGGGCCGACAAACCGTACTGGCCGGTGGCGTCCACCGCACGGAAATAACTGGCGCCAAGGAAGGACACGACGTCGTGCTTGTCCAGCTCCGGGGCCTTGAACAACTTGAAGCCGGAGAAACCCAGGTCGCCCTTGAGCTGTGCGGTGTCGACCGTGGTGTTTTCATAGTTGAACAGCGACGGGCGGAAATGCACCTCGCGGGCCATCCGGGTTTTCGGGTCGACGCTGTACATGCGCACCGGCTGCTTGAAGCCCATGCCGACGTGGAAGAACTGCACGTCCAGTTGGCCCTTGAGTTCTTTCCACAACGAATGATTGCCGTCGTAGCGGATCGCATTGAAGTTCTGCGGCGTCATGGTCGCCAGGGTCGGCGGCAACTGTTGCTTGGTGTCCTGGTAGCGATTGCTGGCGAGCTGTTTGGCCTGGAGTTTCAGCGCCTCGAAATCGAATGCGCTGGCCTCGCCATCCGCGGTGTCGCCGCTGGCGGCCCAGGCTTGGGCGGCCAACAGACCCGTGGCGGACAAACCGGTGTAGGCCGCGATGGCCATGGAGGCTTTGAGCAAGTTCCTGCGGTGCATAAATACAACCTGTCGTGAGCAATCCCGCGCCGTTCCTGGCACGTGCTGGATCAGAAAAAACGGTTCGGACATGCCTTCGGCCAAACGCAACGGACTGTAGAACAGATGCCCGACAGCTTAAACCGTTCGATTGCAGAGCAAAATTGATTGATGGCACAGCGCCGGTTCGGCAATGAAACAAGACATGTCGGGAAACAATTCCGACAGGGGTTTCTGATTTACAGGGCATTTCTGCTTTTTTCGACTAATTACTCTAAAAACCGCTTTTCAGCGCCCGGAATATTTCTATTCTGTGCACATGACCGGTTTATGCCCTTCGGACCGGTGCGGTTCAGCGGGCACCCAGCGGCTGCTGAAAAAGGGATAGGGCGATGCGGTTTTTTGCAGTTTTCTTTGACGTATAGAGAAGGACATCGTCCATGTCGAAAGTACAAGGCATCACCGAAATGTTGGGAATCTTTCCGTGCCTGGCCATCGGGCGACGCAGGCGCCGGCTTAATAACGAGGAAATGAAACTGGTGGAGCGGTATAGGGAGTTGTCGGAGAGCGACAGGATCGCGATGAGGTATCTGGTGGATGCGATGAGGAGTGTTTCGAGGTTTTGAAGCAAATGGGGCATCCCGTTCTGGCTGGATGCCTTTTTTACCAATCCTGAGAGCGCTCGGATCGCTGATGCAGCACGCGCAGAACTTGTACCTGGCCTTGGGAAAATCGGTAGGGGGCGATAAAGGGAAAACGGCCAAGTACCAACTCTCGGACATCGGGCATGCCTGAAGGCCTGCCCGAGCCGGGAAACTGTTCCAATAGTTCAAGGGATTGCAAAATCGTGGAAATGATTTCGAAGGCGACTTTTGCGCCAACTACCTTTCGGTAGTGCTCATGGATGGCATCGAGATCGCTTTCGGCTTTTTCAGTCAGTACTACGCTCGGCACGTTTTGCCCACTTAGCCTTCACGGCATCCAGATCGGTGAGTTTCCCTGCGTCGGCATCGGCGATGCCGTCACTGATGGCTTGCAGATGCCAGGACTCGGCTTCCACATATCGAACCAATGCACGCTTGAGATGGTACTGACGATCTCTGTCGGTCGCCGCAGCCAATAAATCCAGCTGCTGAGCCAAATGTTCCTCGACGCGAAAAGACAAAACGGGTGAGGCCATGATGGCTCTCCTAAAGTGTATACGCTGTAAACGACGTAAACACCCTAGGCCGAGCCGGGGTTTTCGTCAACCGCAGGCGTGCATGGGCTATATGAAACTCTAGTGCGGCGAACACGAACGAGAGGGAAGGATGTGTTGCCAGATGCTAGCGCAACGAGATGGGGTTAACCGACTCAACGCCCGTCGGGGCGATATCCATGCTCAATCTTTATTGGTCTTTTTTTGATCGCCCCGGCATCACAACGGCACCGGGGCGAATGCCGTTACCGGCTGACTTTCCACGCATCGCCCGCCGGGGCGGTGCCGTGGTCATACGGTTTGGCGATCCACATGTAGAGCAGGCCCAGGCCAATCACGATGGCCGTGCTCAGTACCATGGCGTAGTTGATGTACCACGCTGCATCCGGTGTCCGTGGCCAGGCCATGTTGATAATGGCCCCGACACCATAGACCAGTGCGCCGATGTTCACCGCCCAGCCCCAGGCGCCGAGGGTGAATTTGCCGCTCGGTTTCCAGCCCTTCATGCGGGCGTACAGGGCCGCGAGCACGATCATCTGGAACGCCAGGTAGATGCCGATGGCCGCGAAGCTGACGATGGTGGCGACCGCATCCTGCAGGAAGAAACCGAGGATGATGATCAGCGCCGGCAGGACACCGGAGACGAACAACGCGGCAACCGGAACCTGCGTCGTAGGGGAAATCTTCTTCAGCAGTCGGCTGCCGATGACCATTTCGTCACGGGCGTAGGAATACAGCAGACGACTGGCCGCCGCTTGCAGGCTGATCACGCAGGAGATGAAGGAAATCATCACCACGCCCATCACCACTTTCGAACCCACCGGCCCGAACGCGTTGTTGAGGATGGTGCTGACCGGGTCCTTGTCGGTGCCATTGATCACCGCTTGCATGTCTGGCACGGCCAGGATCAGCGCCAGGCAGGCGAACATCGCCGCGATGCCGCCGATGTAGATGGTCATGCGCATCGCCACCGGGATCTGCTTGCTCGGGTTCGGGGTTTCTTCGGCCACGTCGCCGCAGGCCTCGAAACCGTAGTACAGGAACATCCCCGCCAGCGAAGCGGTAAGGAACGCCGGCAGGTACGAGCCGTCGACGCTGATATCGAAGGTGTTGAACAGCACGCTGATCGATTGATGACGCTCGAAGATCAGCAGGTAAACGCCCACGATGACTGCACCGACCAGTTCGCACAGGAAACCGAACATGGCGATGCGCGCAAGCACTTTGGTGCCGCTGAGGTTGACCAGGGTGGCGAACAGCGTCAGCACCAGGGCAATGACAATGTTGGTGTTGTTGTTCGGTTCAAAACCCATCATCGCGGCCAGGTACGGGCCGGCACCCACGGCTACCGCCGCGATGGTCACGCACAGGGCGATGGAGTAGATCCAGCCGACCATCCACGCCCAGCGCTTGCCCACCAGACGGCGGGCCCAGGGGTACACGCCGCCGGAAATCGGGAATTGCGAAACCACTTCGCCGAAGATCAGGCACACCAGCAGCTGGCCGCAACCGACCAGCAAGTAGGCCCAGAACATCGGTGGCCCGCCCGCGGCCAGGCACAGGCCGAACAGGGTATAAACCCCGACGACCGGGGACAGGTAGGTGAAGCCCAGGGCGAAGTTTTCCCACAGGCTCATGCTGCGATTGAAGTTGGAGGTGTAACCCAGTTTGCGCAGTTGCTCGGCATCGCTGTCGGCAAGGACTGCAGAGAGATCGGGTGATGCACTCATGTGTGATTGCTCCGGAAAATCGGCAGATTTCGGATGTCCGAAACCGTGGCGGGGCCTTGAGGGCACCGCCAGGATCGGTGGTTATTGTTTTTTGGTGTTGCGGTGAATCCTTGGTGTAAATCGCCGACATCATCCTTGTGTCTGCTGAAAAGATCGCAGCCTGCGGCAGCTCCTACAGGGTGTACGGCGCTCTTTGTAGGAGCTGCCGAAGCCTGCGATCTTTTCGCTGTTAATGCTTGAACATCACATGCCGCACGACGGTGTAATCCTCCAACCCATACATCGACATGTCCTTGCCATACCCGGACAACTTCTGCCCGCCGTGGGGCATTTCGCTGACCAGCATGAAGTGCGTATTCACCCAGGTGCAGCCGTACTGCAAGCGCGCCGACATCCGATGGGCGCGGCCGACATCGGTGGTCCACACGGAGGAGGCCAGGCCGTATTCCGAATCGTTGGCCCAACCCAGTACCTGCGCTTCATCGCTGAACCTGGTCACCGACACCACCGGCCCGAACACTTCGCGACGGACGATTTCGTCATCCTGCTGGGCATCGGCGAGCACCGTTGGTTCGAAGAAGAAACCATTGCCGTCCACCGCTTTACCGCCAGTGATCAGGCGAATGTGCGGTTGGGCGATGGCGCGTTCGACGAAACCGGCCACGCGGTCGCGGTGTTGGGCGGTGATCAGCGGGCCGAGTTCGGTCGACGGATCGTCCTGCAAGCCGTACTTGATGCTGCTGACGGCGGCGCCGAGTTTCTCGACGAATTTCTCGTAGATGCCTTCCTGGGCGTAGATGCGGCAGGCGGCGGTGCAGTCTTGCCCGGCATTGTAGAAACCGAAGGTGCGGATGCCTTCCACGGCAGCGTCGATGTCGGCGTCGTCGAAGATGATCACCGGGGCCTTGCCGCCCAGTTCCATGTGCATGCGTTTGACGCTGTCGGCGGTGCTGGAAATGATGTTCGAACCGGTGGCGATCGAACCGGTCAGCGACACCATGCGCACTTTCGGGTGAGTGACCAATGGGCTGCCGACGCTAGGACCGCGGCCGAACACCAGGTTGAGCACGCCAGCCGGGAAGATGTCCGCCGCCAGTTCGGCCAGGCGCAGGGCGGTCAGCGGGGTCTGTTCCGACGGCTTGAGCACCACGGTGTTGCCGGCGGCCAGGGCCGGGGCGATTTTCCAGGCGACCATCATCAGCGGGTAGTTCCACGGTGCGATGGAGGCGATCACGCCCACCGGGTCGCGGCGGATCATCGAAGTGTGGCCCGGCAGGTATTCGCCACCGGCCGAACCGCTCATGCAACGGCTGGCGCCGGCGAAGAAGCGGAACACGTCGGCAATCGCCGGGATCTCGTCGTTCAGCGCGGCGCTGTAAGGTTTGCCGCAGTTGTCCGATTCCAGTTTGGCCAGCTCTTCGCCGTGGGCCTCGATGGCATCGGCAAGTTTGAGCAACAGCAGCGAACGCTCTTTCGGCGGGGTCTGCGACCAGCTGTCGAAGGCGGCGTCGGCGGCGCGCACGGCGGCATCGACCTGGGCTTCGCTGGCTTCGTTGATTTCCACCAGCACACGACCCAGCGCGGGGTTGAACACCGGTTGGGCGGGGCCTTCGCCGTCGAGTAGTTGGCCGTTGATCAAGAGTTTGGTTTGCATGGCTTTGTCCTCTTACAGACGAATATTTTTCTGTGGAAACCGGCCCCTGTAGGAGCTGCCGCAGGCTGCGATCTTTTGATTTTTATCTTCAAAAACAAGATCAAAAGATCGCAGCCTTCGGCAGCTCCTACAGAGGTAACGAGTTATTGATTTATTTCCCGCCACTGCCCGCAACGCTTTCGCCGCCACGGGTCAGGTAATAGGCGCCGAGGATCGGCAGCATGGTCACGATCATCACCAGCATCGCCACGACGTTGGTCACCGGCACGTCCCGTGGGCGGCTGAGCTGGTTGAGCAGCCACAGCGGCAGGGTCCGTTCATGGCCGGCGGTGAAGGTGGTGACGATGATTTCGTCGAACGACAGGGCAAACGCCAGCATGCCGCCGGCCAGCAACGCCGAACCGAGGTTCGGCAGGATGATGTAGCGGAAGGTCTGCCAGCCGTCGGCGCCGAGGTCCATCGAGGCCTCGATCAAACTGTGGGACGTACGGCGCAAGCGGGCGATGACGTTGTTGTAGACGATCACCACGCAGAAGGTCGCGTGGCCGACGATGATGGTGAACATCCCCGGCTCGATGCCCAGTGTCTTGAAGGTCGCCAGCAACGCGATCCCGGTGATGATCCCCGGCAGGGCGATCGGCAGGATCAGCATCAGCGAGATGCCTTGCTTGCCGAAGAAGTCCCGGCGGTACAGTGCCGCTGAAGCCAGCGTGCCAAGAACCATGGCGATCAGTGTGGCAATCGAGGCGATCTGCAACGACAGCTTGATGGCTTCGAGCACGTCCGGCCGGGAGAACGCCACGCCGATCCACTTCAGGGTGAAGCCCTTGGGCGGAAAGCTGAACGCCGCGTCTTCGGTGTTGAAGGCGTACAGGAAGATGATCAGGATCGGGAAGTGCAGGAACACCAACCCGCCCCAGGCGGCAATGCGCAGGCCCAGGGAAGCTTTTTCAGAGTGCATCGAAGGCCCCCAGACGTTTGACGATGGACAGGTAGATGGCGATCAGCACGATCGGCACCAGGGTGAACGCGGCAGCCATGGGCATGTTGCCGATGGCGCCTTGCTGGGCGTAGACCATGCTGCCGACGAAGTAGCCGGGCGGGCCGACCAGTTGCGGCACGATGAAGTCGCCCAGGGTCAGCGAGAAGGTGAAGATCGAACCGGCGGCAATGCCCGGGATCGACAGTGGCAGAATCACTTGCATGAAGGTCTGGCGCGGCTTGGCCCCGAGGTCGGCGGAGGCTTGCAGCAGCGAGGGCGGCAGGCGTTCCAGCGAAGCCTGGATCGGCAGGATCATGAACGGCAGCCAGATGTAGACGAACACCATGAAGCGTCCCAGGTGCGAGGTCGACAAGGTGCTGCCGCCAACGCCCGGAATGCCCAGTACGAATTGCAGGACCGGTTCCAGCCCCAGGTGCTGCACGAACCACTGCGCCACGCCACCCTTGGCCAGCAGCAAGGTCCAGGCGTATGCCTTGACGATGTAACTGGCCCACATCGGCATCATCACCGCGATGTAGAAAAACGCCTTGGTCTTGCCCGTGGTGTAGCGCGCCATGTAGTAGGCAATCGGGAATGCGACGATGGCGCTGGCAATCGACACGACAATCGCCATGCCCAGGGTGCGCAGGATGATGTCGAAGTTCGACGGCTGGAACAGCGCGGTGAAGTTCGCCAGGGTCAGGTCGGGGGTGACCGCCATGGTGAAGTCATCGAAGGTGTAGAAACCTTGCCACAGCAGCACCAGCAATGAGCCCAGGTAGATCGCGCCGAACCACAGCAGCGGCGGTACCAGCAATAGCGACAGGTAAAAATTCGGCCGGCGATACAGCAGGTTGGAAAACCTGCGCAGCAGCGAGCCGCTGGCCGGAGATTGAGGGATAGCTACGGTGTTCATCTCACACCCCGCCTGCAACGGTGTCGTGCAACGGGATCATGGCTTCGCGTGCCCAACGTGCGCTGATGCGCTGACCGGTCTGGTGTTGCGCACTGGTGTCCAGCCACTGGTTGTTGGCCTTACTGATGTTCAAGGTCTGGCCGTTTTCCAGTTTCAGTTCATAGCGGGTGGCGCTGCCCTGGTACTGGATGTCGTGGAGCAAGCCGGTGACTTCGATTTCGTGGCTGGCCAGCGGGCCTTCGGCGAAACGCACGTGTTCCGGGCGAATCGAGAACGGCTGCGGATTGCCACTGATTTGCTTCGCCAGATCACCGCGGATCACGTTGGAGGTGCCGACGAATTCGGCGACGAAGGTAGTCGCCGGTTTCATGTACAGGTTGCGCGGGCTATCGACTTGTTCGATGCGGCCCTTGTTGAATACCGCCACGCGGTCGGACATCGACAGTGCTTCGGTCTGGTCGTGGGTGACGAAGATGAAGGTGATGCCGAGCTGGCGCTGCAGTTTTTTCAGCTCGCTCTGCATTTGCTCGCGCAGTTTCAGGTCGAGTGCACCGAGTGGCTCGTCGAGCAGGAGTACGCGAGGACGGTTGACCAGGGCGCGGGCCAGGGCCACACGCTGGCGCTGACCGCCGGAGAGCTGCACCGGCTTGCGATCGCCGTAGCCGCCGAGGGCCACCATATCGAGCGCTTCTTCGGCGCGCTTCAGGCGTTCGGCCTTGCCCACGCCTTTGACTTTCAAACCGTAGGCGACGTTGTCGCGAACGTTCATGTGCGGGAACAGCGCGTAATCCTGGAACACGGTGTTCACGTCACGCTGGTACGGCGGCAGGCCGGCGGCCTCTTCGCCATGAATACGGATGGAGCCTGCGCTCGGTTGTTCAAAACCGGCAATCAGGCGCAAACAGGTGGTCTTGCCCGAGCCGGAAGGCCCCAGCATGGAGAAGAACTCGCCGTCCTGGATATCGATGGAAACCCGGTCTACGGCTTTCACTTCGCCGAATTGACGGGAAACGTTGGTGAACTGGACTGCAAGCGTCATGGTGCGGTGCTCCAAAAAGGCGCGTTTTCTAAAAATTTGAATCAGTTGTGGCATCGAAAAGATCGCAGCCTTCGGCAGCTCCTACAGGATTTGCAGAAGGCTTCGGATCTTCGGCGCCTGCGGTCGCTGTAGGAGCTGCCGCAGGCTGCGATCTTTTGATCTTGAGAAGAGGGCTTAACGGCCGCCCATGATCGCGATGTAGTCCTGGGTCCAGCGGCTGTACGGCACGAACTTGCCGCCTTCAGCCTGCGGGGTTTTCCAGAAGGCGATCTTGTCGAACTGGTCGAAACCGTTGGTCTTGCAGCCTTCGGCGCCGAGCAGTTCGCTCTCCTTGCACGCCGCAGGGACCGCTGGCAGCGAGCCGAACCACGCCGCTACGTCGCCCTGGACTTTCGGTTGCAGCGACCAGTCCATCCACTTGTAGGCGCAGTTCGGGTGCTTGGCCTCGGTGTGCATCATGGTGGTGTCGGCCCAACCGGTGGCGCCTTCTTTCGGGATGGTCGAGGCGATTGGCTGTTTCTCGTTCATCAGGCCGTTGACCTGATACGGCCACGCGCCGGAGGCGACCACGCCTTCGTTCTTGAAGTCACTCATTTGCACGGTGGTGTCGTGCCAGTAGCGGTGGATCAACGGCTGCTGGGCGCGCAGCAGGTCGAGCACGGCCTTGTACTGGGCTTCGGTCAGTTCGTACGGGCTCTGGATGCCCAGCTCCGGTTTGGCGGTCTTGAGGTACAGCGCCGCGTCGGCGATGTAGATCGGGCCGTCATAGGCTTGCACGCGACCCTTGTTCGGCTTGCCGTCCGGCAGGTTTTCGGCATTGAACAGCACGCCCCAGGTGGTCGGCGCGGTCTTGAACACGTTGGTGTTGTACATCAGCACGTTCGGGCCCCACTGATACGGGGTGCCGTAAGTCTGCTTGTTGACCACGTACCAGGGTGCATCCTTGAGGCGCGGGTCGAGGTTTTTCCAGTTCGGGATCAACGCGGTGTTGATCGGCTGCACACGCTTGCCGACGATCAGGCGCAGCGAGGCGTCGCCCGACGCCGTCACCAGATCGTAACCACCCTTGGCCATCAGGCTGACCATTTCATCGGAAGTGGCCGCGGTCTTGACGTTGACCTTGCAGCCGGTTTCCTTCTCGAAACCGGTCACCCAGTCGTAGGCCTTGTCGCTCTCGCCACGTTCGATGTAGCCAGGCCAGGCCACAATATCCAGTTGGCCCTCGCCCGCCCCGACAGCTTTGAGCGGCTCGGCGGCCTGGAGGCTGGCACTGGCCAGCAGCGCGGTGGTGATTGCACTGAGCAGTGCGGTCTTGTGCACGAACATGGGACACACCTCTTTGTCTTTTAGGTTTTTGTTAAGAGTAGCTGCAAGCGGCAAGCTTCAAGCTGCAAGGAACAGCGATCTGCTTTGGCTTGTAGCTTGTAGCTTGCCGCTTAAAGCTCCTGTCCATGCCGTGCCATGATGTGCCGCACCACGCTGTAGTCCTGAAGCGAATCGCTGGACAGGTCCTTGCCGTAGCCCGAACGCTTCAGGCCGCCATGGGGCATTTCGCTGACCAGCATGAAATGGCTGTTGATCCAGGTGCAGCCGTACTGCAGGCGCGCCGCGACCTGCATGGCCTTGTCGAGGTTCTGGGTCCAGACCGACGACGCCAGGCCGTATTCCGAATCGTTGGCCCAGTCCACCGCTTGTTCCAGTTCATCGAAACGGGTCACGGTGACCACCGGTCCGAACACTTCGCGCTGGACGATCTCATCGCTTTGCTTGCAGCCGGCCAACAGGGTCGGCTGGTAATAGAAGCCGGCGCCGGAATGCACTGCCGCACCGGTCACCCGCTCGATGTGTGGCTGACCGAGGGCGCGTTCGACAAAGCTGGCCACGCGGTCGCGCTGGCGGGTGCTGATCAGTGGGCCGATTTCGTTGTCGGCGTCGCGTTTTCCGGCGAAGCGCAGGCTGCTGACGGCCGCGCCGAGCTCGGCCACCAGACGGTCGTGAATCCCGGCCTGGGCATAAATGCGGCAAGCGGCGGTGCAGTCCTGGC
The DNA here is from genome assembly GCF_059491875.1 of Pseudomonas sp. Pseusp49. Taxonomy (NCBI): domain Bacteria; kingdom Pseudomonadati; phylum Pseudomonadota; class Gammaproteobacteria; order Pseudomonadales; family Pseudomonadaceae; genus Pseudomonas; species Pseudomonas sp. Pseusp49. Next base: position 1,182,037 of record NZ_CP168514.1, read on the forward strand.
CGGCGTTGTAGTAGCCATAAGTGCGCACACCTTCGACCACGGCCTGAATGTCGGCATCGTTGCAGACGATCACCGGAGCCTTGCCGCCGAGTTCGAGGTGGGTACGCTTGAGGGTTTTCGAGGCGGCCTGGAGGATTTTCTGCCCGGTGACGATATCGCCGGTCAGCGACACCATGCGCACTTTAGGGTGGCTCACCAGGTGGCTGCCGACGCCTTCGCCACCCCCGCAAACGATGTTGATCACACCCCGTGGCAGGATCTCGGCCAGCGCGGGTGCCAGGGCCAGGATCGACAACGGCGTATGTTCCGACGGCTTGAACACCAGGGTGTTGCCGGCGGCGAGGGCCGGGGCGATTTTCCACGCGGCCATCATGATCGGGTAGTTCCACGGCGCAATCGATGCCACCACCCCGATAGGATCGCGGCGCACCATGCTGGTGTAGCCCGGCAGGTATTCGCCGCTGAGCTGGCCGGTCTGGCAGCGCACGGCGCCGGCGAAGAAGCGGAACACGTCGACCGTGGCACTCAGGTCATCCTGACGAGCCAGGTGCAGCGGCTTGCCACAGTTCATGGATTCGAGGCGGGCCAGCAGGTCGGCGTTTTTTTCGATGGCGTTGGCGATGTCCAGCAACAGGTTCGAACGTTGCTGTGGCGTGGTCCGTGACCAGCCGGCAAAGGCGCGGTGGGCGGCGAGGATCGCGGCTTCGACTTGCTCGGTGCTGGCTTCGGCGATTTGCGTGATGATTTCGCCAGTGGCCGGGTTGAGAATCGGCTCGACACAGCCTTGACCGGCGACTAATTCACCATCGATCAACAATGCGGTGAACAACGGGGTCTGCGCGCCGGCCATTTTTCGGGTTCTCTTTTCTTGTGTGGCCATGGTGTTCCCAGTGGTTGGGACCCGGCCGTCTTATATAGATGTAACAAGACTAGTTCGCGGGCCCGAGGACAACAAATACTAAATACTGAAGGTGGCGTTCGATTAAATAGATGGCTTGCGCCCGCCATGGGGTTGTTCGCGAGCGACCGTCAGGAACGGGTCCACCAGCGCCGGCCGGGCCGTGCCGCGACGCCAGGCGAGGCCGACATCCAGGGTCTGGCTGAGGTCGGCAATCGGCCGCGCTTCGATGATGTCGCCCTCAAGCGACCACGGGCGATAGGTCATGTCGGGCTGGATCGACACGCCCAAGCCGGCAGCCACCAGGCTTCGCACCGCTTCGGTCGAGGCCGTGCGCAGGGTGATGCGCGGTTGCAGCGAGGCGGCGGACCACATGCGTTGGGCGTTGCGGTCCATTTCGTCGACGTTCAGTTGAATCAATGGCTCGCGGGCCACATCGGCGAGGTTGATGCTGTCGTGTTCCAGCAAGGGATGCTGGGCCGGCAGCCATAGCCGGTGCGGCGAGTGGGTCAGCACTTCGGTCTGCAGAGCGTGACGGTCTTCGAGGTTGGAGAGGATCAGCACGCCGACATCGATCTCGCCGCTGACCAGCAAATGCTCGATGTACGGGCGCTCGTCTTCCATCACGCGGATTTCCACGTTGGGGTAGGCGCGCTGGAAACGGGTGAGCAAGTCCGCCAGGTAATAACCGGCCACCAGGCTGGTCACGCCGACGATCAATTGCCCGGCGACCTGGTCGGTGCTCTGTTGCAGGCTGCGCTTGGCGTTGTCCACGGTGGCCAGGATTAAGTGCGCCTGGCGCAGGAATTGATGGCCCTGGTGGGTCAGGGTCATGCCCTTGGCGTGGCGGCTGAACAGGCTGACGCCGATTTCCTCCTCCAGTTGCTGGATCGCCAGGGTCAGGGTCGACTGGGAAATGAACGCGGTTTGCGCGGCGGCGGAGATCGAACCGGTCTCGGCCACAGCGATGAAATGGCGGATCTGACGCAAGGTCATCATGGGGAAGCACCCGGTGGGCAGTTTTTATCGATTTACTGGAGTGTATATCTTTTTTTTCGATGGTCAGCGCCAGGTGGCCTGACGATGCAACATCTGGAAGCACTCTCGCGCACGGGGCGTCGGCACTTTCGATCTAGGCTGGTGCCCTTGATTTCAGGTTAAACGTCCTGTGGAGGCAGCAAATGAACACCCGTGGATTGCTCGATCAACTACTCAAGTCCGGCCAGGACCTGCTGCAGAACAAGGCCGGCGGCTCACAGCAAAAGGGCGCGAGCGGTGGCACCTGTGCCCTCGGCGGTTTGCTCTCAGGCGCGAGCGGCGGGGCATTGGCGGCAGGCGCCATGGGCTTGCTGCTCGGCAGCAAGAAGGCCCGCAAGGTCGGCGGCAAGGTGGCGGTCTACGGCGGCCTCGCCGCGTTGGGCGTGCTGGCCTACAAGGCCTACGGCAACTGGCAGGCCCAGCAGGGCACAGCGCCGGAAACCGAACCGCAAACCCTCGACCGCTTGCCTGCCGCGCAAGTCGAGCAGCACAGCCAGGCGATTCTCAAGGCGCTGGTGGCCGCGGCCAAGGCTGACGGGCACGTCGACGAACGTGAGCGCGCACTGATCGAGGGCGAGTTCATCAAGCTCGACAATGACCAGGAGCTGCAACACTGGCTGCACGCCGAACTCAACAAACCGCTGGACCCCGCCGACGTCGCCCGTGCCGCGCGCACGCCGGAGACCGCCGCCGAGATGTACATCGCGAGTGTGATGATGGTCGACGAGGAGAACTTCATGGAGAAGTCCTACCTGGATGAACTGGCGCGGCAACTCAAGCTGGAGCCGGGGTTGAAGGCTGAACTGGAGAAGCAGGTGCGCCAGGCTTCGATGTAATTGTGGGAGCTGGCTTGCCAGCGAAGGCGGTCATTCAGTCAGTAATCGGTTGTCTGACACGACGCTTTCGCTGGCAAGCCAGCTCCCACAGGTCCTCGTTTTCAGTCGCGCCACATCCCCAATGGCCGATCCATCGCCCGATTCTACCCAATCACCCCTAACACCCCTTCCCTCAATTAGCGGACAGTCCCACCCAGAGCCCATCCCGCCTTTTTTCAACGGGATGAGAAGTGGCGTGCATCCGTCTTATAAATGAAACACCGCCCTCGGCTATACTCCCCGCATTTCGAATCAGGCCTGAGGATTGACTGTGAAGAACTGGACATTGCGCCAACGCATTTTGGCGAGTTTTGCGGTCATTATCGCCATCATGTTGTTGATGGTGGTCGTCTCGTATTCGCGGTTGCTGAAGATCGAAAGCAGTGAAGCGAGCGTACGTGAAGACGCGCTTCCCGGGCTGTATTACAGCTCCATGGTTCGCAGCGCCTGGGTGGACAGTTACCTTCGGGCCCAGGAAATTCTTGGATTCAGTGAAGGGCAGGGGTTGAGTGCTGAACAGGCGGAAAACTTCAATACCTTCGAAACCCGTCTGCAAGCGCAGATGAAGAACTACAGCGACACGGTCACCACGGATGAAGACAAGGTCGAGTACGCCGCCTTCATAAAGCTTCACGACGACTACAGCAAAGTCCTGGCTGCGGTGCTCGACCTGCACAAGCGCAATCAGGCCGTCGAAGCGATCCGCTTGTTCAACGAACAATTGACCCCGGCCTGGACCGCGGGGCGCATGAAACTCAACGACATCATCAGCGAAAACAAAGGAGTGGCGGACCGGGATATCGCGGCCATCGACGATGCGGTACTCACCGCAAAAGTCATCATGGGCATTTCCCTGGTGATCGCCGTGCTGGCTGCCGGTCTGTGCGGCCTGCTGTTGATGCGCGCAATCATGGCGCCGATGAACCGTATCGTGCAGATCCTCGAAGTCATGCGTACGGGCGATCTCAGCCGCCGTCTCAATCTGGAGCGCAAGGACGAGTTCGGTGCGGTGGAGACCGGTTTCAACGACATGATGACCGAGCTCACTTCGCTGGTGTCCCAGGCACAGCGCTCGTCGGTGCAGGTGACCACGTCGGTCACCGAGATCGCCGCCACCTCCAAGCAGCAACAGGCCACTGCCACGGAAACCGCCGCCACCACCACGGAAATCGGCGCGACCTCCCGTGAAATCGCCGCCACCTCCCGGGACCTGGTGCGCACCATGACCGAGGTCTCCACCGCTGCCGATCAGGCTTCCGTGGCCGCCGGCTCCGGGCAGCAGGGCCTGGCGCGCATGGAGGAAACCATGCATTCGGTGATGGGCGCGGCCGATCTGGTCAATGCCAAGCTGGCGATCCTCAACGAGAAGGCCGGCAACATCAATCAGGTGGTGGTGACCATCGTCAAGGTGGCCGACCAGACCAACCTGCTGTCGCTCAACGCCGCCATCGAGGCCGAGAAGGCCGGTGAGTACGGGCGCGGTTTTGCCGTGGTCGCCACCGAAGTGCGGCGCCTGGCGGACCAGACGGCAGTGGCCACCTACGACATCGAGCAAATGGTGCGCGAGATCCAGTCCGCGGTCTCGGCCGGGGTCATGGGCATGGACAAGTTTTCCGAAGAAGTGCGTCGCGGCATGTCCGAGGTGCAGCAGGTCGGCGAGCAGTTGTCGCAGATCATCCATCAGGTCCAGGCGCTGGCGCCGCGGGTACTGATGGTCAACGAAGGGATGCAGGCCCAGGCTACCGGTGCCGAGCAGATCAACCATGCGTTGGTGCAGTTGGGTGATGCCAGCAGCCAGACGGTCGAGTCTCTGCGCCAGGCCAGTTTCGCCATCGATGAACTGAGCCAGGTGGCCGTCGGGCTGCGCAGCGGCGTTTCGCGATTCAAAGTCTGATGAGCGAAATCACGGCCAAGCGCTCTGCCGTGAAGCAGGCGCTGCATGCATTGTTTCTGGTGTTTCGCATCGGCAGCGAGCGCTATGCCTTGAAGGCTGTCGAAGTGGCTGAGGTGCTGCCGCGCCTGCCGTTAAAGCCCATTGCCCATGCCCCCGCCTGGGTCGCCGGGGTGTTCGCCTATCGGGGTGCCGTGGTGCCGGTGATCGACTTGAGTGCACTGACGTTTGGTGCACCGGCACAGGCCCGTACCAGCACCCGACTGGTGTTGGTCAACTACCGCCCGGATGAAGCCGGCGAGACACAACTGCTCGGGCTGATTCTGGAGCAGGCGACCGACACCTTGCGCTGCGATCCGGCGGACTTCCAGCCCTACGGCCTGGACAATCGCCAGGCGCCTTACCTGGGGCCGGTGCGCAAGGACGAGCAAGGCTTGCTGCAATGGGTACGGGTCAGTGATCTGCTGAACGATCAGGTGCGCGCCTTGTTGTTTCCTTCGCCGCCAATGGATCCGGCGCTGCTGCAGGAGCGGCCATGAACAGCGACCAGCGTTTTTTCGACTTTCTCAAGGAAACCATCGGACTCGACGTGACCTCGGTAGGACCGGCGATCATCGAGCGAGCGGTGCGCCAGCGCAGCATCGTTTCGCAAGCCGTGTCGGCCGATGAATATTGGCGCACCTTGCAGGGGTCACGGGACGAGCAACAGGCGTTGATCGAAGCGGTGATCGTTCCGGAAACCTGGTTCTTCCGCTATCCGGAGTCCTTCGCCACCCTGGCGAAACTGGCGAGCAAGCGGCTGGCTGAAATCAACAACCTGCGCGCACTACGGATTCTCAGCCTGCCGTGTTCCACCGGTGAAGAACCGTACTCAATCGCCATGGCGTTGCTCGATGCCGGGCTCAAGCCGCACCAGTTCAAGGTCGACGGCATGGACGTCAGCCCGTTGTCGGTGGATAAAGCCAGGCGAGCCTTGTACGGCAAGAATTCCTTTCGGGGCGACGACATCGCCTTTCGCGACCGCCATTTCATTGCCGAAGGCGACGGCTATCGCCTGGACCCGCGTGTGCAGGAGCAGGTGCGCTTGCAGGTCGGCAATCTGCTGGACCCGGCCTTGCTGGCCGGTGAGCCGCCATTCGATTTCGTGTTTTGTCGCAACCTGCTGATCTATTTCGACCAGCCGACCCAGAAGCAAGTCTTTGAAGTCCTCAAGCGTCTGACCCATGATGACGGCGTGCTGTTTATCGGCCCGGCCGAAGGCAGTCTGCTGGGGCGTCTGGGGATGCGCTCGATCGGTATCGCGCAGTCCTTCGCCTTCAGTCGACAAGGGACTGCGGAGCCTGTACCCCTGCCGACATTCGTTCCAACCCCCTTGCCTGTGCCGCAACCGTTGCGCAATCGACCAGCAGCGCCGGTGCGCAGCCGTCCGTTCGCCGGTGTCGTGCCGCTGGCGCCTGTGCCGAAAACCTCTGGCACCGATACGGCCGCGCTGCTGGCGAACATCGCCGGGCTGGCCAACGAAGGCAAAAGCGCCGAGGCAAAAGCCGCGTGTGACAGCTATTTGCGCAGTCATGAACCGGTAGCCCAGGTGTTCTACTGGCTGGGACTGCTCAGTGATGTAGCGGGAAATGTCCTGGAAGCCCAGGGCTTTTATCGCAAGGCGTTGTACCTCGAACCGCAACATCCCGAAGCGTTGATGCACCTGGCCGCCTTGCTGCAGGCCCAGGGTGACGCGGCGGGGGCCAGACGATTGCAGGAGCGTGCCGCCCGCAGCGCACGCGCCGCCGACAGTGAGCGTAAACGATGATCGCCTCCGACACCTTAAGCGTCACCCGGGATGCCCAGGCCATCGACGATTGCTGGAACCGCATCGGTATCCACGGCGACAAGTCCTGCCCGTTGCTGGCCGAACATATTCATTGCCGCAATTGTGCCGTGTATTCGGCCGCTGCGACGCGTCTGCTCGATCGTTATGCCTTGCAGCAGGAAGAGCGCGGGCCAGTGTCCGTCGCGCTCGAGAGCGAGGTGAAAACCCGCTCGTTGTTGATGTTCCGCCTGGGGGAGGAGTGGTTGGGCCTGGCCACGCGCAGCCTTGTGGAAGTGTCGCCGTTGCAGACGATTCACTCTTTGCCGCACCAGCGCTCCCGGGCCTTGCTCGGCGTGGCGAATGTGCGCGGCGCGCTGGTCGCCTGCCTGTCGCTGGTGGAGCTGCTCGGGCTCGACGGCACCGGCAATGTGGCGCCGGGTGCGCGAGTCATGCCGCGCATGCTGATCATCGCGGCCCATGGCGGGCCGGTGGTGGTGCCGGTGGACGAAGTCGACGGGATTCACGCCATCGACGAGCATGTCCTCGATAGCGCATCGCGCTCGGGGGCCCAGGCCAGCGCCAAATACACTCGTGGCGTGTTGCAATTCAAAGGTCGCAGCCTGCGTTGGCTGGATGAAGAACAGCTGTTGTCCGCCGTGACCCGGAGCCTCACATGACCCCCGAGCAAATGCGCGACGCCTCTTTGCTGGAGCTGTTCAGCCTGGAGGCCGAAGCCCAGACCCAGGTCTTGAGTGCCGGCCTGCTGGCGCTTGAGCGCGATCCGACCCTGGCCGATCAGCTTGAATCGTGCATGCGCGCGGCGCACTCGCTCAAGGGCGCGGCGCGGATCGTGGGCGTCGATGCCGGGGTCAGCGTCGCCCACGTCATGGAGGATTGCCTGGTCAGTGCCCAGGAAGGGCGCCTGTTGCTGCGCCCCGAACACATCGATGCGTTGCTGCAAGGCACCGATCTGCTGATGCGCATCGCCACGCCGGGCAACAACCCGCAGACCTCGGACATTGAGGCTTACGTATCCTTGATGGCACGCTTGCTGGATCCGACAGCGCCGCTGGTTGCGCCTGCCGAACCGGTCATGGCCGAACGGATTATTTCCGAGCTCATGCTCGAAGCACCTGCGCCCGAGGTCGAGCCGCCGGCGCCTGTCGTCGAACCGTCTCCGGCGCCAGCCCCGCGCAAGACCAAACGCACCACCGAAAATGGCGAACGTGTGTTGCGCGTCACCGCCGAGCGCCTGAACAGCCTGCTCGATCTGTCCAGCAAATCCCTGGTGGAAACCCAGCGCCTGAAGCCGCATCTGGCGACCATGCAGCGACTCAAGCGCATGCAGAGCAACAGCCTGCGAGCGCTGGAAAATCTCAACGTTCATCTCAAGGATCACGCCTTGAGCCTGGAAGCCCAGGAAGCCCTCGAGGATGCGCGGCGCTTGCTCGCGCAATCCCAGCAGTTGCTCATGGAAAAGAACGCTGAACTCGATGAGTTCGCCTGGCAGGCCAGCCAGCGGGCGCAGGTGTTGTACGACACGGCGCTGGCTTGCCGCATGCGGCCCTTTGCCGATGTGTTGACCGGGCAGGTGCGCATGGTCCGTGATCTGGGGCGCGACCTGGGCAAACAGGTGCGACTGGAGATTGAAGGCGAGAAGACTCAGGTCGATCGCGACGTGCTGGAAAAGCTCGAGGCGCCGCTGACTCACCTGTTGCGCAACGCGGTCGATCACGGCATCGAACTTCCGGAACAACGCCTGCTGGCCGGCAAGCCGGCGGAAGGTTTGATTCGCCTGCGCGCGTCTCATCAGGCCGGTTTGCTGGTGCTTGAATTGAGCGATGACGGTAACGGCGTGGATCTGGAAAAAGTCCGTCGCAGTATCGTTGAACGAAATCTGTCCCCCGCAGAAACCGCCGCGCAGTTGAGCGAGGAAGAACTGCTGACGTTCCTGTTCCTGCCCGGTTTCAGTCTGCGCGACAGGGTCACCGAGGTGTCCGGTCGTGGGGTCGGCCTGGATGCGGTGCAGCACATGGTCCGGCAGTTGCGCGGTGCGGTGGTGCTGGAGCAGACGGCGGGCGAGGGCAGTCGCTTCCATCTTGAAGTGCCGTTGACCCTGTCGGTGGTGCGCAGCCTGGTGGTGGAAGTCGGCGACGAGGCCTATGCCTTTCCGCTGGCGCACATTGAGCGCATGTGTGATCTGGAGCCGGCGGACATCGTGCAGGTCGAAGGTCGCCAGCATTTCTGGCACGAAGGCCGGCATGTCGGGCTGGTGGCGGCCAGCCAGTTGCTGCATCGCCCGGCCAGCCAGAACAGCGGGCAAACCCTGAAAGTCGTGGTGATTCGCGAGCGCGATGCGATCTACGGCGTGGCCGTGGAGCGGTTTATCGGGGAGCGGACATTGGTGGTGCTGCCGCTGGATGAACGTCTGGGCAAGGTGCAGGACATTTCCGCCGGGGCCCTGCTCGACGACGGCTCGGTGGTGCTGATCGTCGACGTCGAAGACATGCTGCGTTCGGTGGAAAAACTGCTCAACACCGGGCGCCTGGAACGCATCGCCCGCCACAGCAATCAGGTGGTCGAGGCAGCCCGCAAGCGAATTCTGGTGGTGGACGATTCCCTGACCGTGCGAGAGTTGCAGCGCAAGCTGTTGCTCAATCGCGGGTACGACGTCGCGGTTGCGGTAGACGGCATGGACGGCTGGAACGCGTTGCGTTCGGAGGATTTCGATCTGCTGATCACCGACATTGATATGCCGCGCATGGACGGCATCGAACTGGTTACGTTGCTGCGTCGGGACAATCGCCTGCAATCGCTGCCGGTGATGGTGGTGTCCTACAAGGATCGTGAGGAGGATCGGCGCCGTGGACTGGATGCCGGTGCCGACTATTATCTAGCCAAGGCCAGTTTTCATGACGACGCCTTGCTCGATGCAGTGGTCGAGCTCATTGGAGGAGCGCGTGCATGAGGATTGCGATCGTCAACGACATGCCCATGGCGGTGGAGGCCCTGCGCCGCGCCCTGGCATTCGAGCGGACACACGAGGTGGTCTGGGTCGCCGGCAATGGCGCCGAAGCGGTGCGCCTGTGCGCGCAGGACACGCCGGACCTGATCCTGATGGACCTGATCATGCCGGTGATGGATGGCGTCGAGGCCACGCGGCGGATCATGGCCGAGAGCCCGTGCGCCATTGTCATCGTCACCGTGGATCGCCAGCAGAACGTGCACCGGGTGTTCGAGGCCATGGGCCACGGTGCGCTGGACGTGGTCGACACCCCGACCGTCGGCGCCGGCAATGCCCAGGAAGCGGCTGCGCCGTTGTTGCGCAAGATCATGAACATCGGCTGGCTGATCGGCGACAAGGGCAATCGCCCGCGCCCGGCGCCGGCACCGTTGCGCAGTTCGGGTTCACGCCAGAGCCTGATCGCCATCGGCTCATCCGCCGGTGGGCCGGCGGCGCTGGAAGTCTTGCTCAAGGGCCTGCCGCGTGATTTCTCCCCGGCCATCGTGCTGGTGCAGCACGTTGACCAGGTGTTTGCCGCCGGCATGGCTGAATGGCTCGGCAGTGCCAGCGGCCTCAACGTGCGCCTGGCCGAGGAAGGCGAGCCGCCGCAAAGCGGCACGGTATTGCTGGCCGGCACCAATCACCATATCCGCTTGCTGAAAAACGGCACGCTGGCCTACACCGCCGAACCGGTCAACGAGATCTACCGGCCTTCCATCGATGTGTTCTTCGAGAGCGTGGCCAGTTACTGGAACGGTGATGCCGTGGGGGTTTTACTCACCGGCATGGGGCGTGATGGCGCCCAGGGGCTTAAACTCATGCGCCAACAGGGCTACCTGACCATCGCACAAGACCAGGGCAGCAGTGCGGTGTACGGCATGCCAAAGGCGGCCGCAGCCATCGACGCTGCCGTGGAGATTCGCCCGCTGGACAAGATAGCGCCACGATTGCTGGAGATTTTCGCCAAATGAGCACTTTTTTCCTCATTCCTGGCTCAGGTAGTACTCAGGTGACCGCACATGAATGAATTACAGCTCGACGACTTCAAGACCGACGAAAACGCCGCCATGGTGTTGCTGGTGGACGATCAGGCCATGATCGGCGAAGCCGTGCGCCGGGGCCTGGCGAACGAAGAGAACATCGATTTCCACTTCTGCGCCGATCCACACCAGGCCATCGCCCACGCGGTGCGCATCAAGCCGACGGTCATCCTGCAGGATCTGGTCATGCCCGGCCTTGACGGTCTGAGCCTGGTGCGCGAATACCGCAATCACCCGGCGACCAAGGACATTCCGATCATCGTCCTGTCGACCAAGGAAGACCCGCTGATCAAGAGCGCGGCCTTCGCGGCCGGGGCCAATGATTACCTGGTCAAGCTGCCGGACACCATCGAACTGGTCGCGCGTATCCGCTATCACTCACGGTCCTACATGACCCTGCTGCAACGGGACGCGGCGTACCGCGCGTTGCGGGTCAGCCAGCAGCAACTGCTCGACACCAACCTGGTCCTGCAACGCCTGATGAACTCCGATGGCCTGACCGGGCTGTCGAACCGTCGGCACTTCGACGAGTACATGGAACTGGAGTGGCGCCGCTCGCTGCGTGAGCAGAGCCAGTTGTCGTTGCTGATGATCGATGTCGACTACTTCAAGGCCTACAACGACAGCTTTGGCCACCTGGAAGGCGACGAAGCCCTGCGCAAGGTCGCCGCGGCGATCAAGGACGCCAGCGCCCGCCCTTCGGACCTGCCGGCCCGCTACGGAGGCGAAGAATTTGCCCTGGTGCTGCCCAATACCTCCCAGGGCGGCGCGCGGCTTGTCGCCGAGAAGCTGCGCCAGACCGTGGCAGCCCTGAAGATCCCGCATAACTCGCCAACCGAAGGGGCGAGCCTGACCATCAGCATCGGCCTGTCGACCATCACCCCGAAAGCGGGCAGCAACTGCCGCGACCTGATCCTGGCGGCGGACAAGGGACTGTATTCGGCGAAAAACAACGGACGCAACCAAGTGGGGATCGGGTAAGCACCACGCCCCTGTAGGAGCTGCCGCAGGCTGCGATCTTTTGATTTTGTTTTTTACAGGCAAGATCAAAAGATCGCAGCCTTCGGCAGCTCCTACAGATCCTGGCGGCGGACAAGGGGCTGTATTCGGCGAAGAACAACGGTCGCAACCAAGTGGGGATCGGGTAAGCACCACGCCCCTGTAGGAGCTGCCGCAGGCTGCGATCTTTTGATTTTGTTTTTTACAGGCAAGATCAAAAGATCGCAGCCTTCGGCAGCTCCTACAGATCCTGGCGGCGGACAAAGGGCTGTATTCGGCGAAGAACAACGGGCGCAACCAAGTGGGCATCGGGTAAGCACCATGCCCCTGTAGGAGCTGCCGAAGGCTGCGATCTTTTGATTTTGTTTTTTACAGGCAAGATCAAAAGATCGCAGCCTGCGGCAGCTCCTACAAGTTTTCGTCGCAACCCCCAACCATTCGCCCCTAAAGCCGCCAGGCGGGCTGCCGTGACAGCTTGATTGCGTTATACTCGCCGGCTTTCAAAAGTTCGCCAACGAGTGCTGCCCGTCATGGAAATCAACCCGATCCTGAACACCATCAAGGACCTGTCCGAGCGCTCCGAAACCATTCGGGGGTATCTTTGACTACGATCAAAAGCATGAGCGTCTGACCGAAGTCAATCGCGAGCTTGAAGATCCGAGTGTCTGGAACAAACCTGAATACGCCCAGGAGTTGGGCCGCGAGCGCGCTGCGCTGGCGCAGATCGTCGATACCCTGGACGAACTGAACACCGGTCTGGCCGATTGCCGCGACCTGCTGGACATGGCTGTCGAAGAAAACGACGAAGGCGCAGTGGACGATGTCGTCGCCGAGCTGGCCCGTCTCGAGGAAAGTCTGGCCAAGCTGGAATTCCGTCGCATGTTCAGCCACGAAATGGACCCGAACAACGCCTACCTGGACATCCAGGCCGGTTCCGGCGGCACCGAAGCCCAGGACTGGGCCAACATCCTGCTGCGCATGTACCTGCGCTGGGCCGACAAACGCGGTTTCGATGCGACCATCATGGAACTGTCCGCCGGTGAAGTCGCCGGGATCAAGGGCGCGACCGTGCACATCAAGGGCGAATACGCGTTTGGCTGGTTGCGGACCGAGATCGGCGTTCACCGTCTGGTGCGCAAGAGCCCGTTCGACTCCGGCAACCGTCGCCACACCTCGTTCTCCGCGGTCTTCGTCTCGCCAGAGATCGATGACAAGGTGGAAATCGAAATCAACCCGGCAGACTTGCGGATCGACACCTATCGTTCCTCGGGTGCCGGTGGTCAGCACGTAAACACCACCGACTCGGCCGTACGTATCACCCACGTACCGACCAACACCGTGGTCAGCTGCCAGAACGAACGTTCCCAGCACGCCAACAAGGACACCGCCATGAAAATGCTGCGGGCCAAGTTGTACGAGCAGGAAATGCAGAAACGCAACGCGGCGTCCCAGGCGCTGGAAGACACCAAGTCCGATATCGGCTGGGGTCATCAGATCCGTTCGTACGTGCTCGATGCCTCGCGGATCAAGGATCTGCGCACCAACATCGAACGCAGCGACTGTGACAAGGTGCTCGATGGCGACATCGACGAATACCTGGAAGCGAGCCTGAAGTCCGGGCTGTAAGTTACTGACACACCGCGATCCCCTGTAGGAGCCGGCTTGCCGGCGATCCCCGGCCGCAGGCCGGGGAAAACGAACCAGATGGAATATTTAAAGACATGAGCGACCTAGAACTCGACCCGCAAGCCCTGCAACAGGAAGAAAACTCCCTGATCGCCCTGCGCAAGGAAAAGCTTGCTGCCGAGCGCGCCAAGGGCAATGCCTTCCCGAATGACTTCCGCCGCGAAAACTACTGCGATGCACTGCAGAAACAGTACGCGGACAAGACCAAGGAAGAGCTGGCAGAGGCTGCGATCCCGGTCAAGGTTGCCGGTCGTATCATGCTCAACCGTGGCTCGTTCATGGTGATCCAGGACATGACCGGTCGTATCCAGGTCTACGTCAATCGCAAGACCCTGTCCGAAGAAACCCTGGCCGCGGTGAAAACCTGGGACATGGGCGACATCATTGCCGCCGAAGGCACCTTGGCCCGTTCCGGCAAAGGTGACCTGTACGTTGAAATGACCAGCGTGCGCCTGCTGACCAAATCCCTGCGCCCGCTGCCGGACAAGCACCACGGCCTGACCGACACTGAACAGCGCTACCGCCAGCGCTACGTTGACCTGATCGTCAACGAAGACGTGCGCCAGACCTTCCGCGTGCGTTCGCAAGTCATCGCCCACATCCGCAGCTTCCTGATGAAGCGTGACTTCCTGGAAGTGGAAACGCCGATGCTGCAGACCATTCCGGGCGGCGCGGCCGCCAAGCCGTTCGAAACCCACCACAACGCGCTGGACATGGAAATGTTCTTGCGCATTGCACCTGAGCTGTACCTCAAGCGCCTTGTTGTCGGCGGGTTCGAGAAAGTGTTCGAGATCAACCGCAACTTCCGTAACGAAGGCGTTTCGACTCGTCACAACCCTGAATTCACCATGTTGGAGTTCTACCAGGCCTACGCCGACTACGAAGACAACATGGACCTGACCGAAGAACTGTTCCGTGAGCTGGCGCAGCTGGTTCTGGGCAGCACCGACGTGCCATACGGCGACAAGGTGTTCCACTTCGGCGAGCCGTTCGTGCGTCTGTCGGTGTTCGACTCGATCCTCAAGTACAACCCTGAGTTGACCGCCGACGACCTGAACGACATCGACAAGGCTCGCGCCATCGCCAAGAAAGCCGGCGCCAAGGTGCTGGGCTTCGAAGGCCTGGGCAAGCTGCAGGTGATGATTTTCGAAGAGCTGGTCGAGCACAAGCTGGAACAGCCGCACTTCATTACCCAGTACCCGTTCGAAGTGTCGCCGCTGGCCCGTCGTAACGACGACAACCCGAACGTCACCGACCGTTTCGAGCTGTTCATCGGTGGTCGTGAAATCGCCAACGCCTACTCCGAGTTGAACGACGCGGAAGACCAGGCCGAGCGTTTCATGGCCCAGGTGGCCGACAAGGACGCCGGCGACGACGAAGCCATGCACTACGACGCCGACTTCGTGCGTGCGCTGGAGTACGGCATGCCGCCAACGGCGGGTGAAGGTATCGGTATCGACCGCCTGGTGATGCTGCTGACCAACTCCCCGTCGATCCGCGACGTGATCCTGTTCCCGCACATGCGGCCGCAAGCGTAAGTGTTTCAACTAAAAAAGCCGCCTTTTCAGGCGGCTTTTTTATTGCCTGTCTGGTACAAACGTATCAACTTGTTACTTTCATCTGAGAGGAAATACCTGTCGTGATTCGTGCAATGGCTCAAGAAGGTGCAGCGGGTATCGCCACTGCGGTCGCTGAAAGTGTTCAGTACCAGGGTCGCAAGGCCAGCCGACAGGGCAGTGAGCAGCGTCGACAGGACATTCTCGACGCCGCGATGCGCATTGTCGTGCGCGATGGCGTGCGTGCAGTCCGGCACCGTGCGGTGGCCGCCGAGGCGCAAGTGCCGTTGTCGGCAACCACTTACTATTTCAAGGATATCGATGATTTGCTCACCGATACCTTCGCCCAATACGTGGAACGCAGTGCCGCTTACATGGGCAAGCTGTGGGTGAACAACGAGGGCCTGCTGCGTGACATGATCGCCAGTGGCGATGGCAGCCCGCAGGCGCGCTCGAAACTGGCGGACGATATCGCACGGCTGATGACCGATTACGTTCACCGGCAACTGATCAATCGCCGCGAACACCTGATGGCCGAGCAGGCGTTCCGCCAGGAGGCGTTGCTTAACCCGCGCCTGGCCGAACTGGTGCGTTCGCATCAGCAAATCCTGTTGCAGGGCTCTTGCCAGCTGTTCCAGGTGCTGGGCTCGCGCGAGCCGCATCAGGATGCCAAGGTGTTGACGGCGATTATCGGCCGGATGGAATATCAGGGCCTGCTCAACGTAGACGAGCCTGCCGCCGAAGAGGAAATGCTCGGCATCCTGACGCGCTACATGCACCTGGTGCTGGCATCGGTGTAACGCGATCCCTGTAGGAGCTGCCGCAGGCTGCGATCTTTTGATCTTGTTTTTAAAGGATCAAGATCAAAAGATCGCAGCCTGCGGCAGCTCCTACAGGTCGGCGGTGTATTCATAGGGAGTATTGAATGAAAGCCTGGCGTGTCGTTGTGATCGCCTTGTCGTTCTTGCTGCTCAGTGGCTGTCTGGTGTCCTTCAAGGAGCCGCTGCCTGCAAGCGACCCCGCGCCCAAAGGATTACTCGGCAAATGGACCAGCACCAATGCCTGGGGCGAGGCGCTCAACCTCGAACTGACCCGCCTCGGCGACAATCGTTATCAAGCCGTCAGCTATTACCGGGCCAGGCCCGGGGAGCGGGAGGCCTATCCTTTCACAGTGTCGCGTCATGGCAGCCGCTGGTACCTGTCGGCAAAAGTGCCGGCGCAGTTCGGCGGGCATTTCACCCTTGGCGGTTTTGAGCTGACCGACAAACATGAGTTGGTGGTCTACAACCTCGACCTCGAACAGATCAACCAGGCCATCAAGCAGAACGCCCTGAGCGGTGAAAGCTTCCAGACCAACGAGGGCGATGGCGTATTGATAGACAGCCAAATGGATCAAGTCGCCGCCTACCTCGACGACCCGGCCAATTCCGATGTGTTCGTCGAAGCGGTGCGCTATCAGCGCCAGGCCAAGGCCAAGTAAGCAGCACCCACAGGTTTCTACAGGAGTTTCGCGTGGACGATTACCAACAGTCGATACGCATTTTGTCTGATCGCATCGTACTGGCACAGACGCCGATCCGCGTACTCGATGCGGTCAAATGGGACGACAACATTCGCAAGGGCTTCCTCAAGGCCAAGGGCAAGGAAATGCCCGCGGTGGACCGCGACTACTACCTCAACCGGCCGCTGGCGTTCGACTCCAGCAAAGTGAAGCTGGAGTTCCAGAACATCGAGCGCGACATCACCCGCCAGCTCGGCCAGTTCAACCCCGTCGGTCAGATCATGCGGCGCATGTGCAAGGAGTACCGCATGGTGGTGCGCATGCTCGAAGCGCGCGGCACCGAGGATTTCGGCCTGATTTCCCAGGAATTGTACGGCGCCGCGTCCGACGCGTTCCATGCCGGCGACCCGACCCTGTCCGACCTGGGCATGATGCTGTCCGAATACCTGAACAACATCGACGGCCGTGGCGACCTCAAGGACGAACCGAAGACGCTGACCGCCAAGGATGCGGTCGACCTATTGCAGCACCGGTTGAACAAGGTGTTTGGCGAAGCCGAGGAAACCATCCGGGTGTTCGAGTCCGATGGCATCGTCGCCGATGCGGCGGCCGGCGCCGACTACATCAAGATCCGCTCCGACGCGATGTTCAACCAGCGCGATGTGCGCGCCCTGGAGGTCCACGAAGGGCTGGTGCACGTCGGTACCACGCTCAACGGCCTGAACCAGCCGATCTGCACCTTCCTGGCCAAAGGCCCGCCCTCGTCGACGGTGACCCAGGAAGGCCTGGCGATCCTGATGGAAATCATCACCTTCGCCTCGTACCCGAGTCGCCTGCGCAAACTGACCAACCGCACCCGCGCCATTCACATGGTGGAGGAAGGCGCGGATTTCCTGCAGGTGTTCGAGTTCTTCCGTGAGCAAGGCTTCGAGATGCCCGAGAGCTACAGCAACGCCAGCCGCGTGTTCCGCGGCTCGGTGCCGACAGGTCTGCCATTCACCAAAGACTTGTCCTACCTCAAGGGCTTCATCATGATTTACAACTACATTCAACTGGCCGTGCGTAAAGGCAAGCTGGAGCAGATACCGCTGTTGTTCTGCGGCAAGACCACCCTGGAAGACATGCGTACCTTGCGTCAGCTGGTGGACGAAGGCCTGGTGGTGCCGCCCAAGTACCTGCCGGAACAGTTCCGCGACATGAACGCGTTGTCGGCGTGGATGTGCTTCTCCAACTTCCTCAACCACCTGAGCCTGGACCGGATCGAGGCGGATTACTCCAACATCCTTTAAGGCTGGTGAGATCCAAATGTGGGAGCGGGCTTGCTCGCGAAGGCAGTGTGTCAGCCAACTGAGATGTTGAATATTAAACCGCATTCGCGAGCAAGCCCGCTCCCACATTGAACCGTGTTCCACCCCTTTTCTGCGAGGTTTCAACGGATGAGAATCCTCGGCATCCTTTGCCTTTTCCTGGTCTTGAATGGCTGCAGCTCGCTGCTGTTCTATCCGGAACCCGGCCAGTTGTTCACCCCGGAAAAGGCCGGGCTCGAGTATCGCACCATCACCTTGAACACCGCCGATGGCCTCAAGCTGAATGCCTGGTGGCTGCCGGTGAAGCAGGGGGTTGAGGTCAAGGGCACGGTGCTGCACTTGCACGGCAATGGCGGAAACCTGCCCATGCACCTTGGCGGCAGTTTCTGGTTGCCGAAAAATGGTTACCAGGTGTTGCTTGTGGACTATCGCGGTTACGGCCTGTCCGAAGGCGAACCGAGCCTGCCGGCGATCTACCAGGACATCGATGCGGCGTTCGCCTGGCTGGACAAGGCGCCGGAGGTTCAAGGCAAGCCGCTGATCCTGCTCGGCCAGAGCCTCGGTGGCTCGATGGCCGTGCATTACCTGGTCCAGCACCCGCAACGGCAGAAACAACTCAAGGCTTTTGTCCTCGATGGTGTGCCCGCCAGTTACCGTAGCGTCGGTCGCTATGCGTTGAGTAATTCATGGGTGTTCTGGACGTTCCAGGTGCCGTTGTCGTGGCTGGTGCCAGACGGCGACAGCGCGATCAACTCCATGGCGCAACTTAAATATGTGCCGAAACTGATCTACCACAGCATCGACGATCCGATCGTGCCTCTTTCCAACGGCATCCGACTGTATCAAGCTGCGCCCCCGCCGAGGGTGCTGCAACTGACCCGGGGCGGTCACGTGCAGACGTTCGCCGACCCGGTCTGGCGTAACGTCATGCTGCGCTATCTCGATGACCCGCAGCATTTCAACGGCCTGCGCCGCCTGGGTGAAATTCCCAATTATCCGGCACCCCCGAATTCTGAAGATGAACCACCAGAGAGTCCGCAATGAGTGAAGAACGTAACGCCATCCCGCTGATCATCACCGGTATCTGCAGCATCCTCGGCACCGTCGGTGCCCTGTGGTGGTACGGCTACCTGCACTTCGCCAAGCCCGAGGATGCGTTGCTGCTCAACGACTTCACCATGCTCAAGACCATTCCGGGCGAAGACTACAAGGTCTCACTGGAACCGGCGGCGCAAGTGGCGCAGTGCATCGATGGCGTGCTGGTGCTGTTTGACATGGAACAGAAAGGCCTGACCGGCGTGCTGGTCGACAGCAAGAAAAAAGCCGTGCGTTGCATGGGGCAGGAGACGCCGCAGAAGCTGGAGCAGTAACCCGGTTCCAACTAACAACACAGATCCAATGTGGGAGCGGGCTTGCTCGCGAAGGCGGTGTATCAGTCAGCATTATTGCTGAAAGTTAAACCGCCTTCGCGAGCAAGCCCACTCCCACATTTGGTTTGTGTTGTGGCTGATTATTGGGTGTATGAACTCACCGCCGAACGCGGCATCACCGGCTGGTTGTCATTGGAAATGGTCACCTCCACCCGGCGGTTCATTGCCCGGCCCGAGGTGCTGGTGTTATCCGCCACCGGATATTCCTTGCCATACCCCTGGGCAACGATGCGCGTCGGGTCGACGCCCATCTTCACCAGGGCCGCTCGCACGGAATCCGCACGACGCTCCGACAGCGACTGGTTGTGCGATACCGTACCGGTGCTGTCGGTGTAACCCTCGACAATCACTTTGCGGTCGGGGTTTTCCTGGAGGTACTGCGCCAGTTTGTTGATGTTCATCAGGCCGTTGGATTTCAGCTCGGCCTTGTCCGTGGCGAACAGCACATCCCCGAAGGTCACCAGTGTCCCGCGCTCGGTCTGTCTGGCGTTGAGGCTGTCCTTCAGTTGTTTGATCTGCTGATCGCGGCCTGCCAGGCGGGCCTCGGCCCGTTGTGCCGAAGTGTTTTTCAGATTGGCTTCAGCGGTGCGCAGGGCAATGGTCTGCTTGGCCAGTTCAACCCGCTGGTTGGTCAGATAGGCAAGCTGGTCAACCTTGGCTGCGTCTTGCTTGTCCCTGTAGGCCTGGTCGGCCTTGTCCAGATAGTCGCTGGCTTCCTTGGTTTCCAGGGCTGCGACTTTGCTGGCTTGCGGGTCGGCTTGCAGGCCGCTGTAGTTGGTGCGGGCCTGTTCGAGGTTGGCGTTGGGCGGCGTGGAGCAGGCCGCCAGGGCGATGGTGGCCGCCAGCAGGGTTGGGATCATCAGTTGAATGCGTTTCATCATTTCGTCCTTTTAGTCGAGTGGGAATGCGTGGCGCCGCGCCGCTTACTGAATGGTGCGCTGGCTTTCCTGACGCAATTCCTGAACGCCTTTCTGCGCGTCCTTCACGGATTGTTCGGCCTTCATCGCCTGGGCCTTGCGCTCTGCGACACGAGCGTCCCACTCGGCCTGTTCGGCAAGTGTCCGGGCCTGGTCATATTTTTTGTCGTGCATGGCGATTTCGGCTTGCTTGAGCTTGTCCTGGGCCGACTTCATTTCCACCGCGGCGAACTCGGTGCCGCCGGCGCTCACGGCGTCGTTGACGGCCGATTGGGTCACCGCGTACTGCTCGGTCGGCGGGTTACCGGCGCAACCGGCCAGGATCAGGCTGCTGCCGAGGGCCAGCGCCGCCAGCTGGAGGCCGCGTGAATGAGTGAACGAGGATGTGCCGGTTCGGGTTTTCATGGTCTTCAACTCCATTGGGCTAACTCCTGAAAAGCATTGAATCCATCCTGGGCAGGGCGCTGAAGCCATCAATTGCGGGGTGTTTTGAAACGCTCGTCCCAGGCGTGGTTACTTGGGTTGACCCGAGGCTTTTTTTGAAAGTTCAGAGAAATTAGCCGGCTATCGAAAAACTTTGACCGAATCGGCAGGGCTCTAAGGCGGGGATTTATGTCACGCACAGCGGTATACCGGACTTTTTACAGGCCCGGAGTAACGCAATTTTTGAAGTGAAAAACGGGCCAGTGTGGGAGCGGGCTTGCTCGCGAATGAGGTTTAACATTCAACAATAATGTTGACTGATATACCGCCTTCGCGAGCAAGCCCGCTCCCACAGGGTTCTACGAAAACTCAGTGTTTCTGTTTGTCGTCCGGCACCGACATGTCGTGCAGATGCCGACGGGACAGCGCCAGAAAACGCGGGGTCGGCCCGATGTCTTCGTACAGTGGATCACCTTCTTCGTCAGTGGCGACCACGGTCGAGCCCTTGATGTACGGGAAGCTTCTTTCCAGCTCTTCGAGCGCGGCGCCAATCAGATCGCCGAGCAGTTCTTCGGGATGCCGCTTGGGGTACATCTCGACGAGCGCGGCCAGCCGTGCGGCGGACTCCACATCCAGATGAATCGAGTAGCCGGTGTCGGTCAGGCGACCCTTGGCGTTTTCTTCCCAGTGGTG
Source organism: Pseudomonas sp. Pseusp49 (assembly GCF_059491875.1). Classification (NCBI taxonomy): domain Bacteria; kingdom Pseudomonadati; phylum Pseudomonadota; class Gammaproteobacteria; order Pseudomonadales; family Pseudomonadaceae; genus Pseudomonas; species Pseudomonas sp. Pseusp49. The sequence continues at coordinate 1,203,102 of NZ_CP168514.1, forward strand.
GGCAAGCTCGCGAATTTTCATAGTGACCTCATGGCGCGACCGCTCGTGGCGGGCAGGGTGAGTGTCCGGCATTGGCCGGCGACAGCCGTTGTACGGCTTATCTTCAGACTAGCCTCAACGGGCAAGGTTTGAAGGCCCTTCGTCGTCTTGCTTGTAAGAACCTGTCTGGGGCGGCACTCTCTAGGTTCCAAGCCGCCCGGATTTTTTGCTGGAGACCTGCTGATGACCGATATTGATGCACGCTTGCGCGAGGATGTTCACCTGTTGGGTGAGCTGTTGGGCAACACCATTCGTGAGCAATATGGCGACGGTTTTCTCGACAAGATCGAGCAGATCCGCAAGGGCGCCAAGGCGGATCGGCGCGGCTCCATGGACGCCGAGCTCAGCGCCAGCCTCAACCAGTTGAGCGAAGACGAACTGTTGCCGGTAGCGCGGGCGTTCAACCAGTTTCTCAACCTGGCCAATATTGCCGAGCAATACCAGTTGATTCACCGTCGGGAGGAGTCTCAGCCGGCGCCGTTCGAAGCCAGGGTGTTGCCCGAATTGCTCGCTCGCCTGCGCGCCGAGGGTCATGGTGCCGACGCACTGGCCCGGCAATTGGGGCGACTGGAGATTGAACTGGTGCTGACCGCGCACCCGACCGAAGTCGCGCGCCGCACGCTGATCCAGAAGTACGACGCCATCGCCGCGCAACTGGCGGCGCAGGATCACCGCGATTTGACCAGTGCCGAGCGCGAGCAGATCAAGACCACCTTGCAGCGCCTGATCGCCGAAGCTTGGCACACCGAGGAAATCCGCCGCACGCGTCCGACACCGGTGGACGAAGCCAAGTGGGGTTTCGCGGTGATCGAGCATTCGCTGTGGCAGGCCATTCCCAATTACCTGCGCAGGGCCGACCAGGCCCTGCACGCCGCCACCGGCCTGCGCTTGCCCCTGGAGGCGGCGCCGATTCGCTTTGCCTCGTGGATGGGCGGCGACCGCGACGGCAACCCCAATGTGACGGCGGCGGTGACCCGAGAGGTTTTACTCTTGGCGCGCTGGATGGCGGCTGATCTGTACCTGCGCGATGTCGACCACCTGGCGGCTGAGCTGTCCATGCAGCAGGCCAGCGATGAATTGAAGGCCAAGGCGGGTGACAGTGCCGAACCTTACCGGGCCGTGCTCAAACAGCTGCGCGAACGCCTGCGGGCGACGCGCAACTGGGCGCACACCTCGCTGGCGACGCCCACGCCGGCTTCGGCCGATGTGCTGCAAGACAACCGCGAACTGCTCGACCCGTTGGAGCTGTGCTACCACTCGTTGCACGAGTGCGGCATGGGCGTGATCGCCGACGGACCGTTGCTCGATTGCCTGCGCCGGGCGGTGACCTTCGGCCTGTTCCTGGTTCGTCTGGATGTGCGCCAGGACTCGTCGCGACACACCGCGGCCATGACCGAAATCACCGACTACCTCGGCCTGGGGCGCTACGAGGACTGGAGTGAGGAAGAGCGCATCGCCTTCCTGATGCGTGAATTGAACAACCGCCGGCCCTTGCTGCCAGCGTACTTCAAGCCCTCCGCCGACACCGCCGAGGTGCTGGCGACCTGTCGGGAAATCGCCGCTGCACCGGGGGCGTCGCTCGGTTCCTATGTGATCTCGATGGCCGGTGCCGCTTCCGATGTGCTGGCGGTGCAATTGTTGCTCAAGGAATCCGGCGTGCTGCGGCCGATGCGCGTGGTGCCGCTGTTCGAAACTCTGGCCGACCTCGACAACGCCGGCCCGGTGATCGAGAAGCTGCTGCTGTTGCCGGGCTATCGTTCGCGCCTGCAAGGGCCGCAGGAAGTGATGATCGGCTATTCCGACTCGGCCAAGGACGCCGGCACCACCGCGGCGGCCTGGGCGCAGTACCGGGCGCAGGAGCGACTGGTGGATATCTGCCGCGAACAGCAAGTGGAACTGCTGCTGTTCCACGGTCGCGGCGGCACCGTGGGGCGTGGCGGCGGCCCGGCTCACGCGGCGATCCTGTCGCAGCCGCCGGGTTCGGTGGCAGGGCGCTTCCGCACCACCGAACAGGGTGAAATGATTCGATTCAAATTCGGCCTGCCGGACATCGCCGAGCAAAACCTCAACCTGTACCTGGCCGCCGTGCTTGAGGCGACCTTGCTGCCGCCGCCGCCACCAACGCCTGAGTGGCGCCATTTGATGGACGAACTGGCCGCAGACGGTGTCAGCGCCTACCGTGCCGTGGTGCGGGAGAATCCGCAGTTCGTGGAGTATTTCCGCCAGTCCACGCCGGAGCAGGAACTCGGCCGTTTGCCCCTGGGCAGTCGCCCGGCCAAGCGCCGGGCCGGGGGGATCGAAAGCCTGCGGGCGATTCCGTGGATCTTCGGCTGGACCCAGACGCGCCTGATGTTGCCGGCCTGGCTGGGTTGGGAATCTGCCCTGAGCAAGGCACTGGAGCGGGGTGAAGGTGAACTGCTGGGGCAGATGCGTGAGCAATGGCCGTTCTTCCGCACCCGCATCGATATGCTGGAGATGGTCCTGGCCAAGGCGGATGCCGACATTGCCCAGTCCTATGACGAGCGTCTGGTGGAGCCGAATCTGTTGCCATTGGGTGCGCACTTACGCGACCTATTGTCGCAGGCGTGCGCCATCGTCCTCGGCCTGACCGGGCAGTCGCAGCTGCTGGCACATAGCCCAGCGACCCTTGAATTCATCCGCTTGCGCAACACCTACCTCGACCCGCTTCATCTATTGCAGGCCGAGTTGCTGGCCCGTTCACGCGTGCAGGACGTGGCGCAGGGCAGCCCTGTAGAACAGGCCCTGCTGGTGTCTGTCGCGGGGATTGCCGCCGGTTTGCGTAACACCGGCTAAGGTTTTTGCCATGGGGGCAGGCATCCGGCAGGTGAGGCGGATGCCGCCGCAGGACGGGTTGAAAAGTGCTGTCAGGCGACAGTTAATGTTGGGGTTGCGACTTGGGGAACCGTGCGCAATGGTCGCAGGAGGCAGCGGTTTCTCCGACTTTTGGCGTCTTGTGTGGGCGCAGCCTGCTGTGTATCTTGATCAGCCTTTGGCCGTTTGGGCGGCCACGACCCTTTTTTGAGATTGGCCCCACGAGGCGAATCTGACGTTATCCATATAAAAAATTGAGGAGCACATCGATGCGCGTCATTCTGCTGGGAGCTCCCGGGGCCGGTAAAGGTACTCAGGCTAAGTTCATCACCGAAAAATTCGGCATTCCGCAAATCTCCACCGGCGACATGCTGCGTGCAGCGGTCAAGGCCGGCACCGAGCTGGGCATCAAGGCCAAGAGCATCATGGATGCCGGTGGCCTGGTGTCCGATGACCTGATCATCGCACTGGTCAAGGACCGTATTGCCCAGCCAGACTGCGCTAACGGTTTCCTGTTCGACGGCTTCCCGCGCACCATTCCCCAGGCTGAAGCCCTGGTGACTGCCGGCGTCGAGCTGGACGCAGTGGTTGAAATCGCCGTCGAAGACGAAGAAATCGTCCAGCGTATCGCCGGTCGTCGTGTTCACGAGGCCAGCGGCCGCGTGTACCACATCGTCTACAACCCGCCGAAAATCGCCGGCAAGGACGACATCACCGGTGAAGAGCTGGTACAGCGCAAGGACGACACCGAAGAAACCGTGCGTCATCGCCTGTCGGTCTACCACTCCCAGACCAAGCCGCTGGTGGAGTTCTACCAGACGCTGTCGGCTGCCAATGGCAAGCCGAAGTACAGCCATATCGAAGGCGTCGGTTCGGTTGAAGCGATCACCGCCAAGGTGCTTGCAGCCCTGAGCTGAAAAGTCTGAATCGCTTCATCTTCTACGGCCCGCTTGCGGGCCGTAGTTGTTTATACTGACGCACTTTTTCTGACCTCTTGTTACGGATACATCGATGAGCACCTTGCTGGCCCTGGACACCGCGACTGAAGCTTGCTCCGTTGCCTTGCTGCATGACGGCAAGGTCACGAGCCATTACGAGGTGATCCCGCGCCTGCACGCGCAGAAGCTGTTGCCGATGATCAAGCAATTGCTGGCCGATGCTGGCACCACCCTGCAAGCGGTCGATGCCATTGCGTTCGGCCGTGGGCCGGGAGCCTTCACCGGTGTGCGCATCGCCATCGGCGTGGTGCAAGGCCTGGCGTTTGCCCTGGATCGCCCGGTGCTGCCGGTGTCGAACCTGGCCGTGCTGGCGCAACGTGCATTGCGCGAACACGGCGCCACTCAGGTCGCCGCTGCCATCGATGCGCGCATGGATGAAGTGTATTGGGGGTGCTACCGCGAAAAGGCCGGGGAGATGCGTCTTGTTGGCGCTGAAGCGGTACTGCCGCCGGAGTCCGCGGCATTGCCGGCCGATGCCGGCGGCGAGTGGTTCGGTGCCGGTACCGGTTGGGGGTATGGCGAGCGTATCGCGGTCAGCCTGAGCGGCCAGGACGCGGCCATGTTGCCCCATGCCGAAGACCTGCTGACCCTGGCGCGATTTGCCTGGGCGCGTGGCGAGGCGATCGTGGCTGACGAGGCGCAGCCGGTTTATCTGCGGGACAAAGTGGCCACACCAAAGGCGCGTTAACCGTAAAAGATCGCAGCCTGCGGCAGCTCCTACAGGGGAATGCGATCTTCTGTAGGAGCTGCCGCAGGCTGCGATCTTTTCCAGTCGTCATTTTCTAACCCCAGCTTTTAAACCTTTTGCCTTTTATGTGTTCTAGTTATCACTCGGCGGTTTGCGAAGTGGGTTTTGCGCCACTAAACTGCCATCACTGATTCCGAGTATGCACGTATGCGTATCGACGGCGTTTCCTCTCAGTCCTACCCCATCAAGCGCAAGCCACGCAAAGACCCTGTGGTGGAAGACGACGCCATTGATATCGAAGGCGAGCCCGAATTCCCGACTGAAGAGCAACTGGCTGCCCGCGCCGCCAAAGCCTCTGCGCAAAAACTGAGCAATCTTCCCGCCCGTCAGCACGACATGATTTACCACCGTGCCATGAGCAAAAGCGTGGCGACGGCGCTGGCCAGCTACCTGAGTACCGCCGGTTTCGTCGATTGGGATACGGATGTGCTGGGTCTCGACCTGTACATCTGATGTTGCTGCCGTATCACCTCGGTTGCCCGTCCTGGAGCGAGAACGCCTGGCGCGATTACCTGTATCCGCCGCACGCCCGACCCGCCGAGTTTCTTGATCTCTATTGCCAGGTTTTCAATGCCGTAGAAGGCAACACGACCTTCTACGCCAGCCCGGCTGCCAGCACCGTGCAGCGTTGGGCCGAAACCATGCCGCAGCACTTTCGCTTTACCGCCAAGTTCCCCGGCGAGATCAGCCACGGTGGCGACCTGCGCGAACAACTGACAGCCGCCGAAACCTTCCTGCAATTGCTCAGTCCGCTGGGTGATCGGGTGTCGCCATTGTGGTTGCAGCTGTCGAAAAGCTTCACGCCCCAACGCTTGCCCGAGTTGGCCGGATTTATCGATGCCCTGCAGCGCCCGCTGGCCGTTGAAGTGCGTCATGGCGATTTCTTCGCCAAGGGTGACAGCGAACGGATGCTCAACCGTCTGCTGCTGGATCGCGGTGTTGAACGCATCTGTCTCGATCCCCGAGCGTTGTTCAGTTGCACATCGACCGAGCCGTCAGTGCTTCACGCCCAATCGAAGAAGCCTCGGGTGCCTCCGCGTCCGGCGGCGTTCACGCTGTGTCCGCAGGTGCGTTTTATCGGCCATCCGGTGCTTGAGGCCAACGATTCGTTCCTGGAACCCTGGGTCGAGAAAATCGCGCTGTGGATCGAAGAAGGGCGCACGCCGTATATCTTCCTGCACACCGCCGACAACCTGCTGGCCGCGAAACTGGCGCAGCGTTTTCACGCCAGGCTGATGCGGCGTCTGCCTGGCTTGCCGGCGCTGCCTGAGCTATACAGAGAACCCGCCGCCGAGCAACTTGGCCTGCTCTGAGGCGGATTCTTTTCCCCTCTTCAGGAGCCTGCCAAATGGATGCGCAAACCCTTCGAGCCCAGGCGTTCAAAGCCCTTCACGAACGTGCCGGCGCTTTTGTGATTCCCAATCCGTGGGATGCCGGTTCAGCGAAGATGCTCGCCAGCCTCGGCTTCGAGGCGCTGGCGACCACCAGTGCCGGTTATGCCTTTTCCCAGGGCCGTGCCGATGGCGGCTTGAGCCTCGACGATACCCTGATGAACGTTCAGGCGATTGTCGCCGCCACTGACCTGCCGGTTGCCGTGGACCTGGAAAACGGCTTTGCCGACAACCCGGCCGACTGCGCGAAAAGCATCTTGCGCGCGGCAGAGGCCGGAGCCGTCGGGGGTTCGATTGAAGACGCCACCGGCCACGAAGAAGGCCCGATCTACTGTTTCGACCACGCCGTGGCGCGCATCGAGGCCTCTGTGGCTGTCGCTCGCAGTTTGCCGTTCCCCTTCACATTGACCGCCCGGGCCGAAAACTTCCTGCATGGCAATCCTGATCTGGCCGACACCATCCGCCGCTTGCAGGCGTTCGCCGAGGCTGGTGCCGATGTGCTTTACGCACCTGGTTTGCGCAGCGCCGAGGATGTGCTGGCGGTGGTGCGCGCGGTGGCGCCCAAGCCGGTGAATGTGTTGATGTCGGGCGGCTTGAAGCTGACGGTCGCGCAGTTGGCTGAAATGGGCGTCAAACGCATCAGCGTCGGTTCGGCGCTGGCGTTGGCGGCCTATGGTGAATTCTTCCGCGCCGCCGAAGAAATCCAGACATCAGGCACGTTCGGCTTCACTTCGCGGTCGATGCCGTACCAGAAGGCCAATCAGTTCTTCAAAGGCTGAGGGTCAGGCGGCGATGCGCAGGTTTTGCAGGACGATCGGGCGCGCCCAACCATTGTCGAAGTCCAGTTGTTTCTGCTGTTCCCGCCGTTCTTCTGGCGAGAACGGCGGGAACGGCTTGTCGAGCAGATCGAGTTCGAATTCGGCAATCGGCAGGTGCAGCGGGCGCGGTTGCGGGGCAGGGCCGGCTTCCGGCAGTGGCTGACCGGCGTTGAGCACGAGCGGGCGAACCCAGCCGCTTTCGAAGTCCTGTTGTTTTTGCTGGGCGATGATTTCATCCGCCGGGAACGGTGGGAATGGCTTGTCGGCCAGGTCCATTTCGAATTCGGCAATTGGCAGGAACAGAGGCTCTGGCGGGCGGACCTCGGTCTCTTTGACGTCGCACTCACGCTGGGAAACGATGTGTTCCAGCAGATCGCTGCCAACGGTCGGCTCGACCGGGCTTTCGAGATCGACCGGCGGGAAATTCAGTGATTCAGGCAGCACATCACCCGACTGATCGGCCAGCGCACGGGCAAAGAAATCCTGCCAGATGTGACTGACACCGCTCAGTGCCTGGGTATTTCGCAGGTTGTAATTGCCGTAGGGCGATATAAAACCTGTGATTGTGGGTTGAATGTCTGACATTTCTCTCGGTCGACGCTCAGCTCTGGCAAAATGCTCGATAGTTTTGTTATCGGCAGTTTTTGCCGATCATTAATTTTTTGAGCGTGTTTTCCGATGATTGATCAACCCGCGGCCTGCCGCATCCATGTCCAGGCGCTGGACGCGGCTTTCGAGTCACAAGCCGAGCAATGGGCCGAGCGCCTGGGCTTGCCGATGCAAGTGGCGGACGGCGAATTTGCCTTGCAGGTGGGTGACATGGGCTTGCAGCTGCAACAGCTGGGGCCGGATGCGCCAGGGCCGGTGCGGGTGGATTTCGTCGAGGGCGGTGCGGCCCATCGCCGGTTGTACGGCGGCGGCAGCGGGCAGATGATCGCCAAGGCTGTTGGTGTCGCCCAAGGCGTGCGCCCGCGGGTACTGGATGCCACGGCAGGGCTGGGCAAGGACGCGTTCGTGCTGGCCAGCCTCGGTTGCGAGATGAGCCTGATCGAGCGTCAGCCGCTGATCGGCGCTTTGCTGGAGGATGGCCTGGCCCGTGGCGCGGAAGATTTCGACGTCGCGCCGATCGTGGCGCGCATGCGGCTGCTCAAGGGCAACTCGATCGAGGTGATGCGCAATTGGGAAGGTGAGCCGCCGCAGGTGATCTACCTGGACCCGATGTTCCCGCACCGTGAGAAAACCGCGCTGGTGAAGAAGGAAATGCGCCTGTTCCGGCCGCTGGTGGGCGATGACCCGGATGCGCCGGCCTTGCTCGAAGCGGCGTTGGCCCTGGCCAGCCACCGGGTGGTGGTCAAGCGCCCGCGCAAGGCGCCGTGCATCGACGGGCCGAAACCGAGCCATGCGCTGGATGGCAAGTCGAGCCGGTACGATATTTATCCGAAGAAGGCTTTGAAGCCTTGAAAGATCGCAGCCTTCGGCAGCTCCTACAGGGGAACGCATTCCAATGTAGGAGCTGCCGAAGGCTGCGATCTCTTTCCAGGCAACGCCAAATCAGGGCCGATAAGCCCGCATAAACAACCCCACCACTTCCCGCACATGGCTCTCCGCGGCCTCGCCGACCGGCGGCTCGCCGCAGCCATACAGCAAGCGGAAATTCCCGGCGCCCTTGAGCAGGCAGAAGAAGTGCTCGGCGGCGTTGTGTGGCTTGTCGATGCTCAGCACGCCACTCTCGTCGATCCGGCTCAGCAGGCGTTCCATGCCATGCAGCATGCGCTCCGGGCCCGCCTCAAAGAAGATTTGCGCGAGTTTCGGGTCCTGGCTGCCCAAGGTCATCATCAGTCGGTGCAGGTTCACTGATTCGTCACTGTTGATCAGTGCATGAAAACCGCGCGCGATGTTCAGCAGCACGGTTTCCACCGCCACGCCTTCGGGTAACTCGAAGAACAGCGGGGGCAATTGCTCCTCGCACTTGGCCACCACGGCGGCGGAGAACAGCGTCTCCTTGTCGTTGAAGTGGCTGTAGACCGTCAGCTTCGACACTCCGGCCTCGGCTGCAACGGCATCCATGCTGGTATTGGCATAACCCTTACTCAGAAACAGCACTTTCGCCGCATCGAGAATCGCCTGGCGTTTGACCAGATCCTTGGGTCTGCCTGGGCCATTGGGTGCTGAAAGATTGTTTGGCATATTCGCTTTTATTACTGGACTGGTGAGTTTGCTATTAATAACATACTGCTCAGTATAATTATTCAAAGCACCGTTAGCGAAAGGTCCTTCACCATGTTCCGCTATGTCTTGCCCCTCGCGTTGCCAGTCACCCTGGCTTTTTTACTGTCTGCGTGTGGCTCCGACGAAGTGCCGCCAGTCAGCGTGCGCCCAGCCATGGTGGTTCAGCCAGAGCCTTCGGCACAGTCCATGGAAAGTTATCCAGGGGAAGTCCGTGCGCGTTATGAGCCGGACCTGGCGTTCCGCATCGGCGGTAAAGTCAGCCGACGACTGGTAGAGGAAGGGCAGCGGGTCAAGGCCGATCAACCCTTGGCGGAGCTCGATCCTCAAGACGTGCGCCTGCAACTGGAGGCCACCCGGGCCCAGGTCGCTGCAGCTGAAGCCAATCTGAGCATGGTGCGTGCCGAGCGTGATCGCTACAAAACCCTGATGGATCGTCAGCTGGTCAGCCGTTCGCAGTACGACAATCACGAAAACCTCTATCGCTCCGGCGAAGCGCGCCTCAAGCAAATCAAGGCCGAATTCAACGTTTCCAATAACCAGGCCAGCTACGCCGTGCTGCGTGCGCCGCAGGACGGCGTCGTGGCCAAGCGTCTGGTGGAAGTCGGGCAAGTCGTGGCCGCGGGGCAAACGGTATTCACCCTGGCGACCGATGGTGAGCGTGAAGTGCTGATCAGCCTGCCGGAACAGAACTTCGGCCGTTTCAAGGTCGGTGAGCCGGTGGCGGTGGAGCTCTGGACCCAGCCCGGCCAGCGTTTCGAAGGGCGCATCCGTGAGCTGTCGCCGGCGGCTGATCCAAAGTCCCGTACGTTCGCGGCGCGCATCGCCTTCACCTCCGGCAAGGTGCCGGTGGAGCTGGGCCAGAGCGCCCGGGTGTTCGTGCAGGCCGCCGACGTGGTGCCTCTGTCCGTTCCACTGTCGGCGTTGACCGCAGAAAACGGCGTGACCTATGTCTGGGTCGTCAGCGCCAACAACACCTTGAAGAAAACCCCGGTGCGAGTGGGTGCCTTCGGTGAGAAAACCGTACCGGTGCTCGAGGGGCTCAACGCCAGCGACTGGGTCGTGGCCGCCGGTGTCCATGTGCTTCTCGAAGGGCAGCAGGTGCGTCCAGTGGATCGCTCCAATCGCGTGGTCAATCTGGCGAACAAGGAGTAAGCCCCGATGCGCTTCAACGTTTCCGAATGGGCGCTGCGTAATCGCCAGATCGTCCTGTTCCTGATGCTGTTGCTGGCCATCGTCGGCGCACTTTCCTACACCAAGCTCGGCCAGAGTGAAGACCCGCCGTTCACCTTCAAGGCCATGGTGATTCGCACCAACTGGCCGGGCGCGACCGCCGAGGAAGTCTCGCGCCAGGTCACCGAACGCATCGAAAAAAAGCTGATGGAAACCGGTGAGTACGAGCGCATCGTTTCGTTCTCGCGGCCCGGGGAATCCCAGGTCACCTTCATTGCGCGCGATTCCATGCACTCGGCAGAGATCCCGGAGCTCTGGTATCAGGTGCGCAAGAAAATCAGTGACATCCGTCATACCCTGCCGCCGGGGATTCAGGGGCCGTTCTTCAACGATGAATTCGGTACCACGTTCGGCAACATCTACGCCCTGACCGGCGCGGGTTTCGACTACGCCGTGCTCAAGGATTACGCCGACCGTATCCAGATCCAGCTGCAACGGGTCAAGGATGTGGGCAAGGTCGAACTGCTGGGGTTGCAGGACGAGAAAATCTGGATCGAGCTCTCCAACGTCAAGCTCGCTACCCTCGGCTTGCCGCTGGCGGCCGTCCAGCAAGCCCTTGAAGAACAGAACGCGGTGTCCACGGCAGGCTTCTTCGAAACCAGCAGCGAGCGACTGCAGCTACGGGTCACGGGGAATTTTCAGACGGTCGAGGAGATCAGGAACTTCCCGATCCGCGTCGGTGATCGCACCTTCCGTATCTCCGATGTGGCTGATGTGCGGCGTGGTTTCAATGATCCACCGGCGCCGCGCATGCGCTTCATGGCGCAGGACGCCATCGGCCTGGCGGTGGCGATGAAGGACGGCGGAGACATCCTGGTATTGGGCAAGGCACTGGAAGTCGAATTCGCCCGCATCCAGAAAAACCTCCCGGCCGGCATGGAGCTGCGCAAAGTCTCCGACCAGCCGGCGGCGGTGAAAACCGGGGTGGGCGAGTTCGTGCAAGTGCTGGTCGAGGCGCTGGCCATTGTGTTGCTGGTGAGCTTCTTCTCCCTCGGCGTGCGCACCGGCATGGTGGTGGCCCTGGCGATTCCGCTGGTGCTGGCGATGACGTTTGCCAGCATGTATTACCTGGGCATCGGCCTGCACAAGATTTCTCTCGGTGCATTGGTACTGGCGCTGGGCTTGCTGGTGGACGACGCGATCATCGCCGTGGAAATGATGGCGATCAAAATGGAGCAGGGGTTCGACCGGGTCAAAGCCGCGAGTTACGCCTGGACCAGCACAGCGTTCCCGATGCTCACCGGTACGCTGATCACCGCGGCCGGCTTCCTGCCGATTGCCACGGCGCAATCGGGCACTGGCGAATACACCCGTTCGATCTTCGAGGTGGTCACCATCGCGCTGTTGGCGTCGTGGGTGGCCGCGGTGGTTTTCGTGCCGTATCTCGGGGAAAAACTCCTGCCGGACCTGGCGAAAATTCACGCCGCCAAGCACGGTGCCGGCCAACCCGATCCCTATGCCACGCCGTTCTATCAGCGCGTCCGGCGTCTGGTGGAGTGGTGCGTGCGTTGGCGCAAAACCGTGATCGCCGCGACTGTGCTGTTGTTCATCGCCTCCATTGTGCTGTTCAAGTTTGTGCCGCAGCAGTTCTTCCCGGCATCGGGTCGCCTGGAGTTGATGGTCGATCTGAAACTGGCCGAAGGTGCTTCGCTGAGCAACACCGCCGATGAAGTCAAACGCCTCGAAGCACTGCTCAAGGACAAGGCAGGGATCGACAATTACGTGGCGTACGTCGGCACCGGTTCGCCGCGTTTCTATCTGCCGCTGGATCAGCAACTGCCGGCGGCGAGTTTCGCCCAGTTTGTCGTCCTGGCGAAAACCATCGAAGAACGGGAAGCCCTGCGCACCTGGTTGATCTCAACCCTCAACGAGCAATTCCCCGCTCTGCGCTCGCGGGTCACGCGCCTGGAAAACGGTCCGCCGGTTGGTTACCCGGTACAGTTCCGTGTGACCGGGGAGCACATCGAGGAGGTGCGGGCGCTGGCGCGCAAAGTCGCGGCCAAGGTTCGCGAGAACCCGCATGTGGTCAACGTCCACCTGGATTGGGAAGAACCGAGCAAGGTGGTGTACCTGAACATCGATCAGGACCGCGCGCGGGCGCTGGGCGTGAGCACGGCGAACCTGTCGAAGTTTCTGCAAAGCTCCCTCACCGGTTCCAGCGTCAGTCAATACCGTGAAGACAACGAGTTGATCGAGATCCTGTTGCGCGGCACCGTGCATGAACGCACCGAGCTGTCATTGCTGCCGAGCCTGGCGGTGCCGACCGATAACGGTCGCAGCGTCGCGCTGTCGCAGATCGCGACCCTGGAATACGGCTTTGAAGAGGGCATCATCTGGCACCGCAACCGCCTGCCTAACGTGACGGTTCGCGCCGACATCTATGACAAGCAGCAACCGGCGACACTGGTGCAGCAGATCATGCCGACCCTCGATCCGATCCGCGCCGAACTGCCTGACGGCTACTTGCTGGATGTCGGCGGCACCGTTGAAGATTCGGCGCGCGGACAGAACTCGGTGAAGGCCGGCGTGCCGTTGTTCATCGTGGTGGTGTTGACCTTGCTGATGCTGCAACTGCGCAGTTTCTCGCGCACGGCGATGGTGTTTCTGACGGCGCCGCTGGGGTTGATCGGGGTGACGCTGTTTCTGTTGGTGTTCCGCCAGCCGTTCGGCTTCGTGGCGATGCTGGGGACTATCGCCTTGTCGGGGATGATCATGCGTAACTCGGTGATTCTGGTGGATCAGATCGAGCAGGACATTGCTGCCGGATTGAAACCCTGGCAGGCGATCATCGAGGCCACGGTGCGGCGGTTCCGGCCGATTGTGCTAACGGCGCTCGCTGCTGTTTTGGCGATGATTCCGTTGTCGCGCAGCGTGTTTTTCGGGCCGATGGCGGTGGCGATCATGGGGGGGTTGATTGTGGCTACGGCGTTGACGCTGCTGTTTTTGCCGGCGTTGTATGCGGCCTGGTTCCGGGTCAGGAAGGAGTCTGTTTGATCGGGGCATTTCCGTTTCTTCGGTAGTGGCGGCTGGCGGTCTCGCCCCCCCCTCGCTGAGGCTCGGGGTTCCTTCGCTCCGGCATTCATCCGGGGGCATTGCCCTCCGGTCGGCTTCGCTTCGACCTGCATGCAATGAGTTCGACTGCGTCGAACGGCGCTGCGCGCCATTCCCCGGATGAACACCGGAACGAGGCCTGCCGAGGGGGCGGGTGGATCAAGATCAAGAGCTGCAGGCGAGCTAACGCTCGGCCTGTAGGAACTGCCGAAGGCTGCGATCTTTTGATCTTGATCTTCCGCCCTTTCGACATTGTCAAAAATCAAAATCAAAAGATCGCAGCCTTCGGCAGCTCCTACAGGGAAACACTCTCCCATCAGTACCAGGTCGGTCGGTAGGCACCTGTGGGAGCGGGCTTGCCCGCGAAGGCGTCCTGACAGTCAACAACGTTTACCGCCCAAGCCAACCATTCAGACCATTCCCACAAGACTTTCAGCTTGCCCGTCAGAAGCACGATCTCTAGCCTTTGTCCGTCGCTGCCAATTCAGCGACCGGGACTGCAAGCCCGCGAATAGTCGTTAGGCGCCTACTTTGGGAGCTTCGCAATGATCAAAGGCTGTCCTGATTACTCTGCCTCTGAATCCGAGAAACAAACGAGAATTTCAAACCGCCCCTGCCCAATTTTCACCATCCACCCAGGCGTCGACTCCGAAACCTTGCTGGTCCATGCCTACGAAACCCTCGCTTCAGCCAATGTAATGGCAACCGAACTGTCGTCCATCCTGGCCGGCCCAACCTGCAATCTGGCACTCGGCATTCAGCAGATGATTGTCCTGGCGCAACTATCAGTGAATCGCGTGCTCGATCAGTTGGATCAGCAGCAATAGCAATACGAAGAAGCCCGCTGAACCTGTACCCATCAGCGGGCCCTCATTGTTCCTACATTTATCTCGGACCCGTCTGATATTGAGGCTCATGAGCCCAGGTGTTGTACTCAAACCCCGGTTTTGTGAATGTTTGAGACAGTGCGTATGAAGAATCCACCCAGGTTGCGGGGACGGACCGACCCGGTGTTTGATCGGCTAGGGCAGTCGCCTCACAAGGAACGCCTCGCGGATTACCTGGCTCTGCTCAAGCCCTTGGACGATCAGGGGCGTTATCTGCCATTCGATGCGTTGCGCTATCGCTGGGCACCGGGTCTGGATTCCAGTTTGTGCTGGGCCTTGGTCAAGAAAGCCCGGACGGCGCAGTATTCGAGTCTTTTGCCATTGGGTAATCCGGTGCGGTGGCTGCAATTCGTGCTGACGCCACTGGCGCAAAAGGCTATTTCCGCAGTAGACCGGCAAACCACTACGGCCGTGCTGGAGTACATGACCAGCCAGATCGGCGAGCGTGCGCACTTCAGCTATCTGCTCAATGACCTGATTGAAGATGAAGCCATCAGTAGCAGCCAGCTCGAAGGCGCGGCAACCACGACACGTGTGGCCAAGGACATGCTCAAGCGTCATCGCCTGCCGCGTACGCCGGACGAGCGAATGGTCATCGGTAATTTCAAGATGATGAACTTCGCCTGGGAGCAGCGCTACGAGCCTTTGAGCGTTGAGTTGATCGCGGCGATGCACCGCGTCGGCGTCGAGGGCATCGATGATCTGCAGTATTCGCCGGGGGGGTTCAGAAGCCGTGATGATGTCGTGGTGCAGGATGGCGAGGGCAACACCGTTCATACGCCGCCGCCCGCAGCAGGTATCGGGTTGCGTTTGCAGGCGCTGGCGCAATGGATCAACCATTCCCATAACAACCTCCATCAAGCGGATTACCTTCATCCTTTGATCAAAGGCATCGCTCTGCATTTTGCCCTGGGTTATGAGCATCCTTTTCGTGACGGCAACGGTCGGGTCGCGCGGGCGCTGTTTTACTGGTTCATGTTCAAGAATGACTTTTCGGCGTTCCGCTACATCGCGATCAGCGTCTTGCTACGCAATGCACCGGTGAAGTACGGGCGCTCATACCTGGATACCGAGGCGGATGATCTGGATCTGACGTATTTCATCGATTTCCAGTGTTCGGTGGTGCTGCGTGCCGTGGGCAGTTTTACCGAGGCGTATCGGAAAAGTCTGGTTGATGCCGAGTGCTTTGATCGATGGTTGCGGGACAGTGGTTTTCTCGAGCAACTCACGGAGAATCAGCGGGCCGTGTTTCAAGTGGCCAAGAGCGGAATGGCCAAGGAATTTACTGCGGTCAATGTGAAGGAAAACCTGGGGTGCTCTTACAACACGGCATCAGCCACATTGAATGGGCTGGTCGAGTTGAAGTTATTTGAGAAACGGAAGATGGGACAGGAGTGGGTGTTTTTTCTACGACCTGCCTCCGTGACCTGAACCAATGTGGGAGCGAACAGGCCCACTCCCGACGTTGGCATTCTTCGCGTCCACTACGCCCGTGGTCGCCCAGGATCAGTGTTTTTATGAGCAGCTCCATATCGAAGGCGCCAGTAGAATACTGACGCCTGTGACATGAAATAAGTGGATCTTGCGTCAAGTGTCGATCCGCAGGTTTTTAGGTAGAGGCACCGAAACCTGGAAGAGGAACAACATCATTTGGTTTCAGTATCAGATTGTCTGGATGAAGTCCCAGCGACAGTCGACGCTGGCCATAGGTCTCAAATGAACCGACCAGCCTGTAACGTCGGCCCGGTTTGATCATGGAGGGGTCATATTTCAGATAGAAATTGGGTTCCGCGGTCAAGCCGACCCCTTCACACACAAGGGTCTCGTCGTTCTCATCGCTAGCGGGTTCAATCAGATTTACATACAGTTTCGAGTCCGCAGGGTAACCAATCCTCGGCATCCAGGTCTTTTCCACGGCGATGTAGCCCAAGGGGCTCAAGTAAATGTCTGTATCGTGATCCCCACCTGCCCAATGGAACTCTCGCTCTATATCCAGCAAGAGCGCGGTGTTCTGATGGGAGATTTTTACGTTGATGACAAAGCGACTTCCGACGTCATACCGGTTTGAAGCGACATGGACAGCGAAATTGATGGGGCGTGCCGAGGGAAGTGTGTTGCTGCCCCATATCCCGTGAAGGGTTGGCCTGGTTCTGTCGGTAACGTTTTGTACTCTGATATTGATGTCGCAGCCTTCCGGTACTTCGTAGTCCGGAGGAAAGTGCAAGAGTGCGTTGATTGTATGTTGCGTCATAATGATTTCCTTATCCGTTGGTTCGTCGAAATGACGAGCGCTGAGCGTACCCCCAACGCAATCAAGCCTTGCGTAGGAAAAACTCTCTGTGAGAAGGCGAATCGCATATGGGATTGATCGGAAACGTCCCTGTTTCCGGGAAAGGTGACGGTCAGTTGCGCTCGATAAGGTCCGCCGCATCTTCACTACAATGCAGCGCACCCGTTCAGGCTCGTTGCCACAGCGGTTTCTCGGGACCTAGAGCGTGCCGAATACCTTCTTTGCCAAACTGGTCGCCGCCGCCGCCGGGTTCTGGCGGATGGTCTCCTCCTGTTTGCCGATCATTTCGAACAAGCCATTCAACGCCTGTTCGGTGACGTAGTTTTCGACGTTGGCATTCTTCGCGTCCACTACGCCCATGGTCGCCGCTTGCCCGGCGAACGAGTTGTACTGCTGGGCCAGGCCCACCTTGTCGGTGGCTTGCTTGACGATCGGCAGGAACTTGGCGCGGATCTGTTCGCGGCTGGTCTTGTTCAGATATTGGGTGGCCGAGTCGTTGCCGCCGCTGAGGATGCCCTTGGCGTCTTCCACGGTCATTTTCTTCACGGCATCGACGAGGATTGGCTGGGCCTGGGTCACGGCGGTTTCGGCCGCCTTGTTCATGCTGGCTTCCAGTTCATCGACCTGGTCACCCATGCCGAACTGTTTCATTTTGCTGGCGACCTTGCCCAGTTTGCCCGGCAGTTCGATTTTTACTTCCGGGTTGTTGCTGAAACCGCCCGGGGTGCCGAGTTGTTTCACGGCCAGTTGCGCGCCTTGGGTGAGTGCGTCCTTGAGCCCGCCGGTGGCGTCTTTCTGCGACAGGTCGCTGAGGGAGAGCGCCAGGGCGTTGGCACAGATCATCAAACCTGCGCACAGGCCGGCAAAACGAAGGGTAGGGCGGAGCATGGCAGCTTCCTTGTTCAGAAAAGAGAGAATTAGCGAACGGCGTCGACGCGGATTTTCAGCGGTTGCGGGTCCTTGCCATCAAGACGCACGGCATGGTTTTCGGTGGTGATGAACATCAGCTTTCCATCGACTTCGATGCGCGCGCTGACTGAGTAGCGATGGCCGGGTTTGACCTGCGCCGGATCGTAGCTCAGATGAAACGGCAGTGGCACCTGGCCTTTGACCGGGCCGTTCTGTTCGTCGAGGACAATGGCCGGTGCGTCGGCCAGAGACACGTCCTGCAAGCTCACGCTCAGGGTAGCGGTGGGCGGCAGGGCGCTGCGTTGCAGGTAAAAGACTTCGCCGTCGAGGCTGGCCTTCGGGGCAGGTTGCAGGGATTGGCAGGCGCCGAGCAAAACCGCAAGCCCGAGGAGAGAGAGTTTTTTCATGAAGCGGATCCTTGTCATCGGCGCCCGAAGAAGACCGGCGCCAACGACAATTTAACGGATTTTACCGAGGATATCGCCTAACTTGCCTGGGGAGTGTTCTCAGACGAGCTGGACCAGTACTTCCTGTTCCTTCACATGATCGACACCCAGTTCCACCGGGTGAGTTTGAGTGGAGATGAAGTGCAGATGGTCTTCGTGGTTGATGCGCGCGCTGAGTGCATAGCGATGGCCGGGCAGGACATCAGCAAGCTTGTACGTCAGGTTGAAGTTCAGCCCGGCTTTTTCTGCATTGGTAGTGATCTGTACGGCCAGCTCTTTTGCTGCGACATCTTGCAGACTGACATCCTCCAGACGGACATAAAGAGTCGAGTTACGCCGCAGTACAGTATTTTCCAGGAAATACACTTTACCGCTGATGCTGAGGAGTTCGTTGCTCATATTGATTTCCTTATCGATTGATCGTCGGTAGTGACGAGCGTCCAGCATAGGGTCGAGGCAACGTTTGCTATGTAGGGGGATTCCTGCGAGCAGGGACGAAAAAGTGGTGGCATGAGCCAGAAGCGTCCTTGCTTCAGCCATGAAACTTCCGCGCAGAGATGTGAGTAAGTCAGACTGGCGTCACCAACTCCGCCGCATCTTCACTGCGATGCAACGCCACTTGCCGGATCGACAAGCGGATCTCCGCCGGCAAGACTCGTTTGGCCGCGCCTTCGGCCAGTTCGCCGAGCAGTTCGTGATAACCGAGCTTGCCCGCTTCATCGCGTTTGAGCACGTCGAGGTCGAGCATCGTCTGGATGAAGTGGCGGAACAGGCTCTTGTCGAAGAACTCCGGGGCGTTCAGGCCATGCAGGATCGACAGGCGCTGGGCCATGACCGTGCACAGGTCTTCCAGTTCTTCGGCGCTGATGCTGTTCTGACCGCTGTTGAGCAGCAGGGACACGGTCATGTAGAAGCGCTGCAGGGTCTGGGCGATGCTTTTCGATAGCAGCGTCAGCAACACGAAATGCCGTGAGCTTGGCGCCGGGCGCAGGTACACATCGTTCTCGAAACGCAGCAGGCCTTGTTCGACGAACGCCTCCAGCCATTGATCGATCACCCCGTCCAGTTCGTCCAGCGACCAGCGAATGAACAGCTCCGCTTGCAGGTACGGGTACAGCGCGCGGGTGTAGCGCAGGATCTGTTCGCGGCTCATGCGCGAGGCACTCTGGAAGAAGCTCGCCAGCAGTGCCGGCAGGGCGAAGATGTGCAATACGTTGTTGCGGTAGTAGGTCATCAGGACGGCGTTCTGTTCGTCCAGATACAGAATCTTGCCCAGGGCATCGCTCTGCTCGGACAGCAGGTCCATGTCTTTCACGTGCTCGATCAACGCGCGGCCGTCACCGTCCGGCAGGGTGGTGTGTGGCGAATACGGCACTTTGCGCAGCAGCGCCAGATACAGGTCGAGCACCCGCGCCATGGCGCGATCATCCAGAGCCAGGCGGCTGGTGGACAGTAGCGCCAGGGCAACGAGATTGACGGGGTTGATCGCCGCCGCTTCGTTCAGATGCCGGGCAACCTTCTCGCCGAGGCGGTTGGTGGTTTCGTTGAGCCAGGCGGGTCTGAACTGCGGGCCGAGTTCCTGTTGGCGCCAGTTCGGCTGTTCGCTGTCGAGGAATTCCGCCAGTTTGATCGGCTCGCCGAAGTTCACCGCGACCTGGCCGAAGCGCTGCTTGAGTGCGCCGATGACTTTGAAGATGTCGAAGATCGATTCTTTCTTCTTGGCCGCACCGCGTAACTCGCCAAGGTAGGTCCGGCCTTCCAGTACGCGCTCGTAGCCGATGTACACCGGCACGAAGACGATGGGCATGCGCGATGAGCGCAGGAAGCTGCGCAGGGTGATCGCCAGCATCCCGGTCTTGGGTTGCAGCATGCGCCCGGTGCGCGAACGGCCACCCTCGACGAAATACTCCACCGGGAAGCCCTTGATGAACAGGGTGTGCAGGTATTCGTTGAACACCGAGGTGTACAGCGGGTTGCCCTTGAACGTTCGGCGCATGAAGAACGCGCCGCCACGACGCAGCAGGCCGCCGATCACCGGCATGTTCAGGTTGATCCCGGCGGCGATGTGCGGCGGGGTCAGGCCGTTGCGGAACAGCAGGTAGGACAGCAGCAGATAATCGATATGGCTGCGGTGGCAGGGGACGTAGATCACTTCGTGACCCTGGGCGACCTTCTGCACGCCTTCGATGTGGTTGACCTTGATCCCGTCGTAGATCTTGTTCCAGAACCAGCTCAGCACCACTTCCATAAAACGGATGGCCGTGTAGGTGTAGTCCGAGGCGATTTCGTTGCCATAGCGCAGGGCCTGGGCCTTGGCTTTTTCCGGTGAAATGTTCTCGCGTTCGGCTTCGTCGAGGATCGCTTGTCTGACCTGCGGCTGGTTCAGCAGGCCCTTGACCAGGTTGCGACGGTGGGAAATGTCCGGGCCGATCACCGCCGCCTTCAGGTTGCGAAAGTGTACCCGTAGGATGCGCTGGGCCATGCGCACGGTGCGCTCGTGGCCCTTGTTGTGCTCGATCAGTTCGCGCAGGTGGATCGGTGCGGAGAACTGCACGCGGGTCTTGCGCCCCAGCACGATGATGCTCAACAAACGACGCAGACGCCCGGTCACCGCCCAGCTATCGGCGAACAGGAGTTTCCACGGGCTGTTTTCGCTGTCCGGCGACTGACCCCAGAACACGCTGACCGGAATGATCTGCGCGTCTTCGGTGGCGTTCTGGCTCAGGGCGCTGACCAGGCGGGTCAAGGTTGGTGGTGCGCCGCGCTTGTCCTGACGGCCGAGCCAGTCCGGGTCCGGCGTCAGGTAGAAGAACGCGGCCGGTTCCAGCAGGTTGCCCACCGATACCGGCAGCACCGGGCGCGGCAGACCCGCCTTGCTGCATTCGGTGTCGACCACGGCAAGGTCGGTCAGCGAGGGGTTTTGCAGGACGTAGAACACCGGACGACTGCGGTCGAGGTTGAGGGTGAACGACGACTGGTTGATCGTCTCCGAGCGAACCCAGAGGTACAACAGTCGGCGCAGGGTGCCAAACACAAGACGGCGGAACGGGGAACGGGTCATACGGCTTCTGCATGAGTGAATGAAACCAAGCGTTTGCTCGGGCGCTGCGTAGTGTGCCGGATTCGTCGAAAATCGGCAAAAAAGCGGCGAAGTAAAGTGCTATTGAGAGTTTCAGCGTCTGTCATATACTCGGCGCTCTGTCGCCGTTGCCCTCATGGGACCGGTATGCGCAGGCTGACGTTCCCGAGGCTTTCCTGCGAAAAGCCCGATCAATAATAAAAAGGGAGTATGAACAAATGGCAACACGCGAAACCGGCAACGTGAAGTGGTTCAACGACGCCAAGGGCTACGGCTTCATTCAGCGCGAGGACGGAGTGGACGTGTTCGTGCACTACCGCGCGATTCGTGGCGAGGGGCACCGCTCGCTGACCGAAGGCCAGCAGGTTGAGTATGCGGTGGTCGAAGGGCAGAAAGGGTTGCAGGCTGAGGATGTTGTAGGGCTGTAACCTTTAAGTTCAAAAGATCGCAGCCTGCGGCAGCTCCTGCACCATAACCTTGTAGGAGCTGCCGCAGGCTGCGATCTTTTTGCTTTAAGCGGTCTTCCAGGTGATCTCTTCTTCACCATCGGCGCTGATGCGAATCCAGCGGTCCGCCGTCTCTTCACCTTCTTCCTCGACCCAGGTTCCCGGCGCGCAACGCACTTCGACGTTCAGCGCGGCAAACGCGGCGCGGGCGCAGGCGATGTCGTCGTCCCATGGGGTCTGGTCGCTTTCCAGGTACAGGCTGTTCCACTTGCCGACCGCTTTTGGCAGCCAGGTCACCGGCACATTGCCGGCCTTGCACTTGTAGGTCTGGCCCTTCTGCACCCAATCCGAACACGGGCCAAGTGCCGCGCCGAGCCAGGCGGCAATGGCTTTGTGATCGACGTCGGCGTCTTTCAGGTAAATCTCGATATCGGGCTGGCGCATGGATGTCCTCACTGCGGGTCTGAAAAATCCATTCGCGGATTTAGCCGGCCTTGAGCCGTTGCCCAAGACCAAAAATGTTTGAAGTTATTGAAGAACGAAATAATCGTAGCGCATCGACACGGTGACCTCGAACGGCTCGGCCTGCTCGATAACGGCAGCACGGCGTTCGGCACTGGCGCGCCAGCCGTGAGGTGTCATCGCCAGCAGGTTCGCCCGGTCCTGACCACTGTGGAGCGTCAGTTTGAATTCCAGGGTTTCACTATGCGCCAGCGCCATGCCTTCCGGCACCAGGTCCAGGTGCTTGTCGTCGATGTACTCGCGGACCTCATCGTACAGCCGCTCGCGCAATTCCATCAGGTGGCCGCTGGTCGGCCCGACTTTCATCAGGCCGCCGCCGACGCTGAGCAGGCGTTTGGCTTCTTCCCAGTCCAGCGGGCTGAAGACGCTGGCGAGGAACTGGCAACTGCCGGAAGCCAACGGCACCCGCGCCATGCTGGCGATCAACCAGGTGAGCTGCGGGTTGCGTTTGCAGGCGCGTTTGACCGCTTCGCGGGAGATGTCCAGCGCATAACCTTCGGCATCCGGCAGCGCCTCGGCGATCTGCGCGGTGTAGTAGCCCTCGCCACAGCCGATGTCCAGCCAGCGCTGCGGCGCATAGCTGGCGGCCAGTTCCGCCAGACGCCTGGCCACCGGCGCATAGTGCCCGGCATTCAGGAAGTCGCGGCGGGCTTCGACCATTGCCTGGTTATCCCCAGGGTCGCGGCTGTTCTTGTGCTGCACCGGCAGCAGGTTCAGGTAACCCTGGCGCGCACGGTCGAAACGATGCCCGGCGGGGCAGACCACACCGTTGTCCACCGCATTGAGCGGTGCGCTGCAGATAGGGCAGGCAAGCATCAGGCGAGCAACTTGATCAGGGTCTGGTAGTAGATTTCGGTCAGCACATCGAGGTCGGCTGCCAGTACGCGCTCGTTGACCTGGTGGATGGTCGCGTTGACCGGGCCCAGCTCAACCACTTGCGTGCCCATGGTCGCGATGAAGCGCCCGTCGGAGGTGCCGCCGCTGGTGGACGCCTTGGTGTCGCGACCGGTGATGTCCTTGATGCTCGACGACACCGCGTCCAGCAGCGCGCCCGGCTCGGTGAGGAACGGCAGGCCGGACAGGGCCCAATCGACGTGCCAGTCCAGGCCATGCTTGTCGAGGATATCGGCGACGCGCTTTTGCAGGCCTTCGACGGTGGACTCGGTGGAGAAACGGAAGTTGAACACCGCCACCAGGTCACCCGGGATCACGTTGGTCGCACCGGTGCCGGAGTTGACGTTGGAGATCTGGAAACTGGTTGGCGGGAAGAAATCGTTGCCGTGGTCCCAATGCTCGGCGGCCAGTTCGGCCAGCGCCGGAGCGGCGAGGTGGATCGGGTTCTTCGCCAGGTGCGGGTAAGCCACGTGACCTTGCACGCCACGCACGGTCAGCTTGGCGCCGAGGGAGCCGCGGCGGCCGTTCTTGACCACGTCACCCACCAGGGTGGTGCTCGACGGTTCGCCGACGATGCACCAGTCCAGACGCTCCTTGCGCGCGGCCAGGCGTTCGACCACCGCCTTGGTGCCGTGGTGCGCCGGGCCTTCTTCATCGCTGGTGATCAGGAATGCGACTTTGCCCTTGTGATTCGGGTAGTCGGCGACAAAACGTTCGGACGCGACGGTCATGGCGGCGAGGCTGCCTTTCATGTCGGCGGCGCCACGGCCGCAGAGCATGCCGTGTTCGTCGATCAGCGCGTTGAACGGCTCGATCTGCCAGGCGCTCACCGGGCCGGTCGGGACCACGTCGGTGTGGCCGGCGAAGCACAGCACCGGACCGTCGTCCTGGCCGTGGGTGGCCCAGAAGTTATCCACATCCTCGATGCGCATCGGTTCCAGGGTGAAACCGGCATCGCCCAGGCGCTGCATCATCTGCTTCTGGCAATCGGCGTCGACCGGCGTCACGGACGGACGGCGGATCAGGTCGATGGCGAGTTGAAGGGTCGGCGAAAGGTCGGCGTGGGCCGTCATGTGAAAACTCCGAGGTACGCACAGTAAACCTGTAGGAGCTGCCGAAGGCTGCGATCTTTTGATCTTGCTTTTGAAAGATCAAGATCAAAAGATCGCAGCCTTCGGCAACTCCTACAGTGCAAAAGGGCGATCATTCTAAAGCAAAACGGCGACCCGAAGGCCGCCGTTTAACGTTATCCAATAACCGATCACGCCGTCGCGGGCGCAGCCTCTGTCGAAGGTTTCGGCAGCGACGACAGGAACGCCATGATCAGCGCCGCCAGATACGGCAGCGACTGCACCAGCAGCATGGTGACCCAGAAGCGCATGTCGTTGCTCGGCATGCCGTTGACCAGATAAATCCCCAGCGCCGCGCTCCACAACAGCAACATGATGAACAACTCTTCGCGCGCTTCGGAAATCGCTACCCAGAAGCCATGGTTGTCGGCGTTTTTCGGTGTGCGGAAGAACGGAATGCTGCTGGTGAAGAAGCCGTACAGCACCGCTTTTGCGATGGTGTGAGACAACGCCAGACCGGCCAGCGCCGCGCAGAAGGCATCCTTCAAGTTCACCCCGACCGCACGACGGTAGAGGAAGATGATCTTGGCTACCTTGAACACGAACAGCGCCAACGGCGGGATTGCGAAGATCAGCAGCGGTGGATCGACCCGTTGCGGCACGATGATCATTGCCGCCGACCACAACAGTGCACCGACGGTGAAGAAGATGTTCATGCCGTCCGCCACCCACGGCAACCAGCCCGCGAGGAAGTGGTAACGCTGGCCGCGGGTCAGCTCGGTGTCCTTGCCGCGCAGCAGGCTGGCGGTGTGGCGCTTGATGATCTGAATCGCTCCGTAGGCCCAGCGGAAACGCTGTTTCTTGAAGTCGATGAAGGTATCGGGCATCAGGCCTTTGCCGTAGCTGGTGTGGTAGTACGCCGCCGACAGGCCTTTCTCGAATACGCGCAGGCCCAGTTCGGCGTCTTCACAGATGCACCAGTCGGCCCAGCCCAGCTCTTCGAGCACCGAGCGACGGGTCATGGTCATGGTGCCGTGCTGGATGATCGCGTCGCGGTCGTTGCGGGTGACCATGCCGATATGGAAGAAGCCTTTGTATTCCGCGTAGCAGAGCTTCTTGAACGTGCTTTCGTTCTGGTCGCGGTAGTCCTGCGGCGACTGCACCACGGCGATTTTCGGGTCGGCGAAGTGCGGCACCATGTGCTTGAGCCAGTTGCGGTCGACACAGTAGTCCGAGTCGATCACGGCAATCACCTCGGCGTCCTTGGCGGTGTGCGGAATCAGGTAGTTCAGCGCGCCCCCCTTGAAGCCGGCCAGCGGTGCCACGTGGAAGAACTTGAAGCGCGGGCCGAGGGTGGCGCAGTAGTCGCGCACCGGTTCCCAGACCGCCGGGTCCTTGGTGTTGTTGTCGATGATCAGGACTTCGAAATCCGGATAGTCGAGGTTGGCCAGGGCGTTGAGGGTCTGTTTGACCATCTCCGGCGGCTCGTTGTAGCAAGGCACGTGAATCGACACTTTCGGGCGGTAGCCGGAATCGCCTTCCACTGGCAGGAATTCGCGGCGGCGCTTGTGCACCCACACCGCTTCGGCCAATTCATGGGCTTCGGTCAGCAGCACGATGAACACCCCGAGCGCA
Organism: Pseudomonas sp. Pseusp49; assembly: GCF_059491875.1. Lineage (NCBI taxonomy): Bacteria > Pseudomonadati > Pseudomonadota > Gammaproteobacteria > Pseudomonadales > Pseudomonadaceae > Pseudomonas > Pseudomonas sp. Pseusp49. The sequence goes on from NZ_CP168514.1 coordinate 1,228,616, forward strand.
CCGAGGGCAAGCAGGAAACCCACTGTCAGACTGAACCAGGTGCTGTATTGCTGGCTGTAGTCGTAGCCGATCCACACCAGCACCGAACCGCAGAGGAACGCGATGAAGGTCAGGAAGGTGCGACCACGCTGGCGCAGGGCCGAGCCGTCGATCATCAGCAGGGTCAGCGACAACAGCGCCAATACCACCGAACCGATGGCCAGTACGCGCCATTGCGGAATCGCCACCACCGGGCCTTCGAAGTTGAACTTTTGCTGGCGCGCGGCGTTGAACACGCCCCAGTAGGCGCCGACGGAACCTTCGTCGCTGGCTTTCCACGGCTGGTCAAACGCTTCGATCACGAAGTAGTTGAAACCCTGGCGATTGAGCTTGTTGACCAGGGTTCGCAGGTAGATCGCCTGGTCTGCGGGCGAAGCATCGGCGCCACCGCGCATGCGGCCGTTGCTCGGCCAGCCCACTTCGGACAGCAGCAGCGGCTTTTTCGGGAACATCTTTTTCAGGTCGCGGGCGCGATCCAGAACGAACTGCTGGGCCTTGTCTACTGGAATGAATTCCCAGTAAGGCAGGACGTGCGCGGCGATCAGGTCGACGTGCCTGGCCAGTTCCGGGTGTTCCTCCCAGACGTGCCATTGCTCGGACGTGGTCACCGGCACCTTCACGGCGGCGCGCACGCGATCGAGCATCACGCTCAGTTCGGCGGCGGTGATTTCCTTGCGGAAGATCGCTTCGTTGCCGACCACCACACGAACCACGCTGCGCGAGGAGTTGGCGATTTCGATGGCGCGGGTGATTTCCCGTTCGTTGCGTTCCTGGTCCGGGCTGATCCAGATCCCCAGTGTCACCCGCAAGCCGAATTCTTCCGCCAGTTTCGGGATGTCTTGCAGGGTGCCATCGACCGAGTAGATGCGGATGTTGTCCGTCAGCTTGCTCATGATCTCCAGGTCACGGCGCATCTCATCGTCGGATGGATACTGATCCTTCTGTGGGAATTGTCCTTGCTGGAACGGTGAGTAGGAGAAACCGGAGATCTGCTCCGGCCAGTTGGGGGCGGTGACCGGGCGATTGATCAGCGCCCAGAAGCCGGTAAACAAGGCCGCGATGGCGAGCACCACGACCAGGTTGAGTCCAAATTTACGCGATGACATGGTTATTTCAGGTTCCAAAGGCTGTGGAACGAAGGAACGGTTGGCTGCCGCCAAAGGGCGCGCATCCTACACCGGCAGCTCACTGAACGTACATCGGACAGGGAAATGCCTGACGTTGGGCAATTGGCTTTCACATAAGTTCTTACACTTGTCGCTTGAAACTTAAATCTTGTTGCTGCGAAGCCCTATAATGCGCGCCGGTTTTTGGGGTAATGGTCATGAGTACAGAAGATCCGCGTTTTGCCGGCATTGCCCGTTTGTATGGCATCGAAGGCCTTGAGCGCCTGCGCGCAGCCCATGTGGCGATTGTCGGCGTCGGTGGTGTCGGTTCCTGGGCAGCGGAAGCCATGGCCCGTTGTGGCGTGGGCGAGATTTCGCTGTTCGATCTGGACGACGTCTGCGTCAGCAACGCCAATCGTCAGTTGCACGCGCTGGACAGTACCGTCGGCAAACCCAAGGTCGAGGTGATGGCTGAGCGTCTGCGCGGGATCAACCCGGACTGCACGGTGCACGCGGTACCGGACTTCGTCACCCGCGACACCATGGCCGAGTACATCACGCCGAACATCGACTGCGTGATCGACTGCATCGACAGTGTCAACGCCAAGGCTGCGCTGATTGCCTGGTGCAAGCGTCGCAAGATCCAGATCATCACGACCGGCGGTGCGGGAGGGCAGATCGACCCGACCTTGATTCAGGTCTGCGACCTGAACCGCACGTTCAACGACCCGCTGGCGTCGAAAGTGCGCTCTACGCTGCGCCGCGACTACGGTTTTTCACGCACCGTGACCCGCCATTACAGCGTGCCGTGCGTGTTTTCCACCGAGCAACTGCGTTATCCAAAACCGGACGGCAGCATTTGCCTGCAGAAGAGTTTTGTCGGTGATGGCGTGAAGCTCGACTGCGCCGGCGGGTTTGGCGCGGTGATGATGGTGACGGCGACCTTCGGCATGGTCGCGGCGACCAAGGCTGTGGACAAGATCGTGGCCGGTGTGCGGCGCCCGGCGGAACGCATCAAGCCCCAAGCCTAAGCTCGACCTGTAGGAGCTGCCGCAGGTTGCGATCTTTTGATCTTGTTTTTAAAAGGGCAAAGTCAAAAGATTGCAGCCTTCGGCAGCTCCTACAGGGCGTTTGGGGGTGATCAGGCGGCCAGCTCGCGCATCCGCTGTAGCACCGCATTCAAGCCATTGCTGCGGGATTCGGACAATTGCCGCCCCAATCCCAACTGATTGAACCAGTCCGGCAAATCCACCTGCTGCAATTGGGCCGCCGACAAGCCGTTGACCCGCGCCAGCAGCAACGCCACCAACCCGCGAATCAGCCGTGCATCGCTGTTGGCGCTGAACCGCCATTGGCCGTCGCGCAATTCGCCCACCAGCCACACCTGGCTTTCACAACCGTACACCCGGTTGGCGTCGCACATCTGCGCGTCGCTCAAGGCAGGCAGGCGCTCGCCCCATTGCATCAGCAGGCGTGCCCGTTGTTCCCAGCCGGCGGCTTTGCCAAAGGTATCGAGTGCGGTCACGGCATCGGCAGGCAGGTTCATCGCAGCAGCTCCAGCGCCTGATCCAGGGCTTCAAAAAACCGTTGCAGGTCTTCGGAGTCGTTGTACAGCGCCAATGACACCCGAATCGCCCCCGCCAGTTCAAAGCGTTTGAGCAGCGGCATGGCGCAGTGATGGCCTGCGCGCACTGCAATCCCTTGTTCAGTCAGCAAATGCGCCAGGTCGGCGTTATGTACACCCTCGACGGTAAAACTGGCCAGTGCCACCTGCGGCTTGCCCAGCAAGCGGATGCCGTGACGTGCCTCAAGACCCTTGAGCAAACAGGCATGCAGCGCCGTTTCATGGGCGGACACAGCGTCCTGATCGAGCCCGGCGAGGTAATCCAGGGTTGCTCCCAGGCCGATCACACTGGCAATCGGCGGCGTCCCGGCCTCGAAGCCCAGAGGGGCCGGGCGAAAGCGGGCGTCGTGATAATTGGCATCGAGCACCATTTCACCGCCGAACTGCCAGGGACGCAGCTGTTGCAGCGCTGTATTGCGCCCGAACAGCACGCCCAGGCCATCGGGACCGTAGAGCTTGTGGCTGGAGAACACATAAAAATCGCAGCCTAGTGCTTGTACGTCGTGGCGGCCATGGACCACGCCCTGGGCGCCATCGATCACGGTCAGGACGTTGTGCGCCTTGGCCAGTGCCAGCAATTGAGACAGCGGTTGCCACGCGCCAATCACGTTGGACAGTTGACTGACGGCCAGCAGGCGCGTGCGTGGGCCGATCAAACCGGCGGCGGCTTCAAGGTCGATCACGCCGTTGGCATCCAGCGGCAGGATCACCAGCTTCAGCTCGCGACGCTGCGCCAGTTGCTGCCACGGCAAAAGGTTGGCGTGATGCTCCAGGGCGCTGATGACGATTTCGTCGCCAGGATTGAAAAGATGTTCCAGGCCATAGGCCAGGAGATTCAGCGCGGACGTCGCGCCGTGGGTAAAGATGATCTGCCCGCAATCGCCAGCATTGAGCCATTGCGCGGCTTTGCGACGGCTGTCCTCGAACGCCTGGGTGGCGTGGGCGCCGGGCAAGTGTTGCGCCCGATGCACGTTGGCTGCGCCATTGGCGTAGTAGTGCGCCAGGGCGTCCAGCAGGGTTTGAGGTTTTTGCGTGGTGGCGGCGTTGTCCAGATAGGTCTGGCCTTGGCGCTGCAGGGCGGCGATGGCCGGAAAATCGGCGCGCCAGGGAGAGAGAATCATCATGTTATCGGGCCCTGGTGAACATGGGCGGGGGGAACGCCTGACGTTGTAGGAGCTGCCGCAGGCTGCGATCTTTTGACTTTGATTTAAAAAACAAGATCAAAAGATCGCAGCCTGCGGCAGCTCCTACAGGGTCATCGTGTGACGCTTAGTTGTGAGCGTGCAGCGCTTCGTTCAACTCGATGGCCGATTTGTGGGTTTTGCATTCCACGGCACCGGTTTCCGAATTGCGACGGAACAGCAGGTCCGGCTGGCCGGCCAGTTCACGGGCCTTGACCACTTTGACCAGTTGGTTGTTTTCGTCCAGCAGCGCGACCTTGGTACCGGCAGTCACGTACAGGCCCGACTCGACGGTGTTGCGGTCGCCCAACGGGATGCCGATACCGGCGTTGGCGCCGATCAGGCAGCCTTCGCCGACCTTGATCACGATGTTGCCGCCGCCCGACAGGGTACCCATGGTCGAGCAGCCGCCGCCCAGGTCCGAACCCTTGCCGACGAATACGCCGGCGGATACGCGGCCTTCGATCATGCCCGGGCCTTCGGTGCCGGCGTTGAAGTTGATGAAACCTTCGTGCATCACGGTGGTGCCTTCGCCCACGTAGGCGCCCAGGCGCAGACGCGCAGCGTCAGCGATACGCACGCCGGCCGGAACCACGTAGTCGGTCATTTTCGGGAACTTGTCCACCGAGAACACTTCCAGCAGCTCGCCGCGCAGGCGGGCTTCGAGTTGCAGTTCGGCCAGTTCGCTCAGGTCGACAGCGCCCTGGCTGGTCCAGGCCACGTTCGGCAGCAGCGGGAAAATCCCGGCCAGGTTCAGGCCGTGAGGCTTGACCAGGCGATGGCTCAGCAGGTGCAGCTTGAGGTACGCCTCCGGGGTGGACGACAGCTGGGCGTCTTCAGCCAGCAGGGTGGCAACCAGCGGCTTGTGGCTCTCGGCCAGGCGGGTCAGCAGGGCAGCCTGGGCGGCGTCGACGCCTTTGAGGGCCTCGGCCAGTTGCGAGGCCTGGGCGGTGCTGAATGCGATGGCCTGATTGCCTTCGGTGTAGCCCAGGATCGGTGCGATAGCGGCGACGACTTCAGCCGATGGCTTGAGAACCGGGGCGGCGTAGAACACTTCCAGCCATGCGCCTTGACGGTTTTGAGTGCCGACGCCGAAGGCCAGGCTGAACAGGGTAGTGGACATGTGAATACCTCTAACAAAATTGAACGGGCTGCTTACTTGAGCGGGGCCGCGTAGATGTCTGGCTTGAAGCCAATCAGGGTTCGGTCACCGAGATCGAGCACCGGGCGCTTGATCATCGAAGGTTGTGCGAGCATCAGTTCGATGGCTTTCGTCTGGTCGAGATCGGCTTTGCGTTCGTCGTCAAGCTTGCGAAAGGTCGTGCCTGCACGGTTCAACACCACTTCCCAGCCGTGCTCGCTGCACCATTGGGTCAGGCGTTCACGGTCGATACCGACCGCTTTGTAATCATGAAAGTCATAGCTGACAGCGTGTTCATCGAGCCAGGTGCGCGCCTTTTTCATGGTGTCGCAGGCTTTGATGCCGAAAAGGTGCAACGTTTTGCTTGAAACGGTCAAGGAATTGCCCCCTTTGCAGGTGCTGGAAATAAAAGGTGGAGGATTATGCCATGGCCGGACGGTTTCGCGGCGGCTGTGGTCGGGTTTGTATTTTTGTCATGGCGTAGCACCTTGTAGGAGCGAGCTTGCTCGCGATGAACCAGAGAGCGCCGCGGGGTATCAGGCAGCCGGCGTAATCGTTAACGACCATCGCGAGCAGGCTCGCTCCTACAGGAGGGCGGTATTCCGTTGTGCGACATTGGTGCAAGGGTCCCCAAACAGTCTAAGCAGCTAATATGGCACTTCAAAGCTGTCGATTGTCCGGGAACCACGCTTTATGCAAACCGCCTACACCGTCCTGATCCTGTTGATGCTGGTCGGCGTTTCGCGCCTGATCGGACGGGTGATCCCGCTGCCGTTGCCGCTGGTGCAAATCGCCGCCGGGGCATTGCTTGCGTGGCCGACTCTGGGGCTGCATGTGGCCCTGGATCCCGAGTTGTTCCTGTTTCTGTTCCTGCCACCGCTGCTTTTCTCCGACGGCTGGCGCATGCCCAAGCGCGAATTCTGGCACCTGCGCGGACCGATCCTGACCCTGGCGGTGGGCCTGGTGTTGTTTACCGTGGTGGGCGCCGGCTATTTCATTCATTGGCTGCTGCCCGGTGTGCCGTTGCCGGTGGCGTTTGCCCTGGCGGCGGTGCTGTCGCCGACGGATGCGGTGGCGGTGTCGGCCATCTCCCGCAATCGGCTGCCCACGCCATTGATGCACATCTTGCAGGGTGAGGCGCTGATGAACGACGCCTCGGGCCTGGTGACGTTCAAGTTTGCCTTGGTGGCGGCGGTCACCGGCGTGTTCTCACTGGCCAATGCCAGCCTGACGTTCGTGCTGGTCGCCGTCGGCGGGCTGGCCGTCGGGGTGGCCTTGAGCTGGCTGGTTGGCCGTCTGCGGGCGTGGATGATCGCGCGCGGCTGGGATGATCCCGCGACGCACGTGGTGTTCATGTTGTTGCTGCCGTTTGCGGCCTACGTGCTGGCCGAGCGCATGGACGTGTCGGGCATCCTCTCGGCGGTGGCGGCGGGGATGATGCAGAGCTGGCTCGATCTGCTGCCACGCCAGACCAACACGCGCCTGCTCAATCGCAGTGTCTGGTCATTGCTGGAATTCGCCTTCAACGGCTTGATTTTCCTGCTGTTGGGCCTGCAGTTGCCGGACATCATCAAGGCGGTGGCCAGTCACGAAACCTCGTTATGGCCGACGTTGTTGTATCGCGGGTTGGATGTGGTGGCGATTTTCCTGGTGCTGCTGGTTTTGCGGTTCGTCTGGGTGCAAAGCATCTGGCGGCTGTCGGTGCTGCTGCGGCGCCTGCGCGGCAAGGGTGAGGTGACCCATGTGCCGACGGCGCGATCCTGTTGGTTGCTGACTGTGGCGGGTGTGCGCGGGGCCGTGACGCTGGCGGGTGTGATGTCGGTGCCGATGTTCATGGGCGCCAGTGAGTTTCCCGAGCGCGATCTGCTGATATTCATCGCCGCCGGGGTGATTCTGCTGTCGTTGATTGCGGCCTGCATCGCACTGCCACTGTTGTTGCGCGGCATCGAAGCCAGCCCGGACGACAAGCGGCGCAATGAGGTGCGTGACGCCTGGCGCAAGACCGCCGAAGCGGCCATTCATGCGCTTGAGACAGAAGAGGTCAACCCGCAGGACGCCGCCCAGTCTGCGCTGGCCGCCGAACTCAAGGCGCGGATCATGTCCGAGTACCGACACCAGTTGGAGGTGTTCAACGATTCAGCCGAAGCCCAGGCCCTGGCCTTTCAGATGGACTTGCTGGAGCGGCGCTTGCGGGTGAAGGCGCTGCGGGCGCAGCGCCTTGAGTTGTACAGACTCAGTCGTCAGCACCAGATTGGCGATGACGTGTTGCGTGAGGTGCTGGGGGAGCTTGATCTGAGTGAGGCCAAGCTTGGAACGGTCAAGTAATAATGTGCATGTTTCCATTGTTGCGTGGCGTACATGGAAGATACATTGAAAATAATAGTCCTCAAGAAACGGTCGGTTTGTTGGAGGATATCTTCAGGACGTTTTAACTGGAACTGCCAATAAACGGCGCCTTTATTTTGTTAAGTAACTCAATCAGTGAATGGGGTATGTATGTTGTCCCGTGAGGGTAAATCTTGCGGATTACCTCCAGGTCTTTCTTGCTTAGTGTGGAGCCTCCTGGGTGGCTCCAGTTGTTTATGGTAAGTCTGCTATCGATGTCGTAATGCATGATTGACAAGGGATCGTAATCACCATAGGTGTAGTTTTTTCGGCGGGGTAGGGGGAGAACGTCTGAGTCAACTCTTGCGCGTTCAAGGTTGAACTCTTCTTTATACCATACGTAAACTTTTTCCAGATCCCAGGGAATATCTGCGTCCGGGTGCTGATGTTCATGGTGAAGGCCGAGTACATGACCAAACTCATGTAATATAGTGGCTTCAAATTCAGCATGTTCTAAAGCTAAACCTATCGTCATTGTGGGTTCTTCAGGAGGGTGCAACAGTGCATCTGTGCCAAGTTGGGATATAGAAGTGCCGGTTTTGCTAGGCATGATTTTAATACGAATATCGCCTACCGCTCCTGAAACGAATTCAAATTTCAAATTGGCATTTTCTATCCATTTGCTCGCAATGCTTTTGACTTTGTCGATGGTATTCTGGTCTTCGTCGTACATGGCTATTTTCAGGGTGCGGCCAGGCTTCCAGAAAGTAGTATGCACAGCGACACTTCTCTTGGTGCGTCTGGAAGTGTTGGGTTCGGCATTATCACTGCGCTCACTGATCGCGGCCTCATAGGATGCAATCGGGTCAATGCTTTCAAGGATGCTGCAAGTTCCAATTTTCATAGGGGGTGACGTCCATGTCTTTTGTCGGTTGTAGTTTGTTTGGAATGAGATCTTTTGGTTTGGTTTGTTTACGGTTTTTTGGTGGGGCTTTTATATAACTTTGCAGGGGGATTTATCTGGAATTTTCACTCTCCTTCTCGAGGTTTAGTTCACTCAATTAATTGGTTTCGAGTTGGAGATTATTTAAATGAGAGTCGCGTTGTAAAGTTGCTGTATGTGAGATGTTGTTGCTGATGAACGGCCTGTACTGCGTTGCACAGCACAGGCCTTGTCAGTGTCAGTTGCGGCGAGTGATAAAGTCGCGAATACGTTCTGCCGCTTCAACGCATTCTGATAATGGTGCAACCAGCGCCATGCGCACGCGCCCGGCGCCTGGATTGACGCCATCGACATCCCGCGACAGGTAAGAACCCGGTACCACGGTCACGTGCTCCTGCTCGAACAGGTCGCGGCAGAACGCTGCGTCGTCACCGGCCACATTCGGCCACAGGTAGAAACTGCCATCCGGGCGCTGTACGTCCAGCACCGGGCTGAGGATTTCCAGTACCGCATCGAACTTCTCGCGATACAACGCACGGTTGGCGCGCACATGCACTTCGTCATTCCAAGCAGCAACGCTGGCCAGCTGGGTTTGAACCGGCATCGCGCAGCCGTGGTAGGTGCGGTAAAGCAGGAAGCCTTTGAGAATGTCGGCGTCGCCGGCGACAAAACCCGAGCGCAGGCCTGGCAGGTTCGAACGCTTGGACAGGCTGTGGAACACCACGCAGCGCTTGAAGTCCTTGCGGCCCAGTTCTGCGCAGGCGCTGAGCAGGCCTGGCGGCGGCGTTTGTTCGTCGAAGTAGAGTTCGCTGTAGCACTCGTCGGCGGCAATCACGAAGTCGTGCTCATCGGCCAGGGCGATCAGCTTTTTCAGGGTCTCGACCGGAATCAGTGCGCCGGTCGGGTTGCCTGGCGAGCACAGGAACAGGACCTGGCAGCGTTTCCAGATGTCCGGCGAAACGGCGTCGAAATCCGGATTGAAACCGTTTTCGTCCAGGCACGGCAGGTAATGCGGCTTGGCCCCGGCGAGGAACGCCGCGCCTTCGTAGATCTGGTAGAACGGATTCGGGCTGACCACCAGCGCGTCATCGCCACGGTTGACCACGGTCTGGGTGAAGGCGAACAGCGCCTCGCGGGTGCCGTTGACCGGCAGCACGTTGCGCGCGGGATCGATCCAGCCCTTGGGGACATCGAAGCGACGTTCGCACCAGGCGGCGATGGCTTCGCGCAGGGCCGGGATGCCGAGGGTGGTCGGGTATACGGCCATCTGATCGAGATTGCTGGCCAGCGCTTCGGCGACGAAGCTCGGCGAGCGGTGTTTAGGCTCGCCAATGGACAGCGCAATAGGGCGCTTGTCCGGGTTGGGCGTGACGCTGCCGAGCAAGGCGCGGAGCTTTTCGAACGGGTAGGGCTGCAGCTGGGATAAAGCGTTGTTCATGAGGGGCCTCGTTCAATGTAGGAGCTGCCGCAGGCTGCGATCTTTTGATCTTGATCTTAAAAAGCAGATCAAAAGATCGCAGCCTGCGGCAGCTCCTACAGGGGATGGGTTTGATTCAGATACTGATGCGCGACAGTTTGATATCGGGTTCCTGGTTGACGCTCAACTGTTCGACGATCGCATCCTGCAGGCGACTGCACAGCAACGGGTCGGACAGCGGCTGATTGTGGGCGTCGGTGATGAAGAACACGTCTTCCACGCGCTCGCCGAGGGTGGCGATCTTGGCGTTTTGCAGCGACAGATCGAACTCCAGGAAAATCGTGCCGATCCGCGCCAGCAGGCCCGGGCGGTCGGGTGCCGTGAGTTCCAGCACCGTCACCGGCCGCTGGGCGTCGTTGTGGATCGTTACCTGTGGTGCAAAGGCGAAATGCTTGAGCTGGCGCGGTACCCGGCGCTGGATGATGGTCGGGTAGTCGTCCGGGTTGCGCAGGGCCTCTGTCAGGCCGTCGCGGATCTGTTTGACCCGTGCCGGGTTGTCGCCGATCGAGTCGCCGTCGGTGTCGAGCACGATGTAGGTGTCGAGGGTGAACTGGCTGCTGGAGGTGATGACCCGGGCGTCATGGATGTTCAGGTTAAGCTGGTCCATCGCGGCCACGGTCACGGCGAAGAAGTCGTGCTGGTCGGGGGCGTAGATGAAGATCTGGGTCCCGCCTTCGAACTCGCGCTGGGTGGTCTCCTTGATCAGCACCAGTGGTCCGCCATCGGCCGGTTGCTGGAGGATCGCGTCGCTGTGCCAGGCCACATCGCCGGCGGTGTGACGCAGGAAATAGTCATCACCCAATTGCGCCCACAGTTGCTCGACGTCGTCCGGGTCGGTGCCGCCGCGCACCAGAATGTCCAGGGCGGCGCTCTGGGTCTGGCGGATCTGCTCTTCGCGATCCACCGGATTTTCCAGGCCACGTCGCAGGGCGCGCTTGGTTTCGGTGTAGAGCTGGCGCAGCAGGCTGGCGCGCCAGGAGTTCCACAGCGTCGGGTTGGTGGCGTTGATGTCGGCAACGGTCAGCACATACAGGTAGTCAAGGCGGGTTTCGTCGCCGACGATCTGTGCGAAGTCGTGGATAACCTGCGGGTCGGACAGGTCCTTGCGCTGGGCGGTGGTCGACATCACCAGATGGTTTTGCACCAGCCACACGATCAGGCGGCTGTCCCAAACTGGCAACTGGTGACGTTGGCAAAACGCCTCGGCGTCGACCGCGCCGACGTCCGAGTGGTCGCCATGCCGGCCTTTGCCGATGTCGTGGTACAGGCCTGCCATGTAGATCAGCTCGGGTTTGGGCAGCTTGCCCATGAGCTTGCTGGCCAGCGGAAATTTTTCCGACACCTGGGTGTACTGCAACTTACGCAGGTGCTTGATCAGGTTCAGGGTATGGGCATCGACGGTATAGATGTGGAACAGGTCATGCTGCATCTGTCCGACGATAAAGCCGAATTCTGGCAGATAACGACCCAGGATGCCGTAGCGATTCATTCGCCGCAGGTTGCGGTGGATACCGATCTTGCACTTGAACAGCTCGATAAACAGGCTGGTATTGCGAATGTCGTTGCGGAAGTCGTCATCGATCAGGTGACGGCTTTCCCGCAGCATGCGAATGGTGTCTGCACGTACGCCCTTGATTTCCGGCTGCTGGGCCATCAATACAAAAATTTCCAGCATGGCGAACGGCGTGCGGCGGAAAACGTTGTGGTTGCGTGCTTCGATATAGCCATCATGCAGCTGGAAGCGCGAGTTGATCGGCTGCGGTGGTGTCTCGTCTTCCGGTGCGAGGATGACTTCCTCGAAGTGCTGGATGATCAGGTCGCTGAGCTGGGCGATGCTCATCACCACCCGGTAATACTGCTGCATGAAATTTTCGATGGCTTGCTTGGCGTCGTCGCCTTTGAACCCCAGCAGCCCGGCAATGGTGCGCTGGTGATCGAACAGCAGGCGGTCTTCGGCGCGACCGGCGAGCATGTGCAGGGCATAGCGAACCTTCCACAGGAATTCCTGGGAAGAGGCCAGCAGGGCGTTTTCACTTTCGACCAGGAAACCTTCGCCGGCCAGTGCCCGCAGGTTCAGGGTGCCGTACTCGCGACGGGCCACCCACAGAATCGTCTGGATATCCCGCAGGCCGCCGGGTGAGCCTTTGACGTTGGGTTCCAGGTTGTATTCGGTGTCGTTGTACTTGTGGTGGCGAGCCTTTTGTTCGGCACGCTTGGCCAGGAAGAAGTCCTTGCTCGGCCACATGTGCCCGGTGCTGGTGACGTCCAGCATGCGCTGGCGCAAACGCTCGGGGCCAGCGATGGTGCGGCTTTCCATCAGGTTGGTGACGACCGTCAGGTCGGCGCGGGCCTCGACGGCGCACTCTTCTATCGAGCGCACGCTCTGGCCGACCTCCAGGCCGATGTCCCACAACAGTGTCAGAAAGCGCTCGATGGAATCGCGGAAAACTTCGTGGTCCGCGCTGTCCAGCAGGATCAGCAAATCGATGTCGGAATATGGGTGCAATTCACCGCGGCCGTAGCCACCGACCGCGACCAGCGCGATGTCGGCGTCCTCGCTCCAGCTGAACTGCTCCCAGGCCTTTTGCAGGATGTTGTCGACGAACCAGGCGCGATCCTCGATCAGCCGGCGAATGTCCCGGCCATTGCGAAAACGTGCGTCGAGCACTTCGCGGGCCTGGCGGATCGCCTTCTTGAAGGCCGCGATCGGGCTTGCCTTCAGGGCCAGTTCAGCCTGGAACTGGCCTCTGTCGAAGAGTTCGGGATCCACCTGCGGCATCGATTGGCTTTCCTTTCTATAGGCGAGATACGCTGGCGAGATCAGGCCGAAACGCGAGGGATGGTGTCATCGCTGCGCAGGGTGAAGATCTCGTAACCGGTTTCGGTCACCAGCAGGGTGTGTTCCCACTGTGCCGAGAGCTTGCGATCCTTGGTGATCGCGGTCCAGCCGTCGCCCAGAACCTTGGTGTCGGCTTTGCCCTGGTTGATCATCGGCTCGATAGTGAAGGTCATGCCGGCCTTGAGTTCCATGCCGGTGCCGGCGCGGCCGTAGTGCAGGATCTGCGGCTCTTCGTGGAACACCTTGCCGATACCGTGGCCGCAGAACTCGCGAACCACCGAGAATCCGTTCTTTTCAGCATGCTTCTGGATGATTTCGCCGATGTCGCCCAGGCGGCAGCCGGGCTTGACGATTTCAATCGCCTTGTACATGCATTCCTGGGTCACCTGGGACAGGCGCTCGGCCCAGACCGGCACGGTGCCGACGTGGAACATGCGGCTGGTGTCGCCGTGGTAGCCGTCCTTGATGACGGTGACGTCGATGTTCAGGGTATCGCCGTCTTTCAGCGGCTTGTCGTTCGGGATGCCGTGGCAGACCACATGGTTGATCGACGTACAGATCGACTTTGGATAGCCCTTGTAGTTGAGCGGGGCAGGGATGGCTTTCTGCTCATTGACGATGTAGTCGTGGCAGATCTGGTTCAATTGATCGGTAGTAACGCCCGGCTTGACATGTTCGGCAATCATTTCCAGCACATCGGCGGCCAGTTTGCCGGCGATACGCATTTTGGCGATATCCTCGGGCGTTTTGAGGGTGACGGTCATACAGGCTCTCTCTGCGCCAGGCGGCGCTTTCTGAACGGAAAGGGCATTGCGCGATGGGTCTTCGCAGCCCTGAAAAATACGATTCTACCAGACGATCAGCGCAAATCTGCGCCTGTGTGCATCGCTTCTCTCTATAGAATGGTGCATTCTTGGAGGATTCCAAGGGATGGCGCAAAGCGTTCGCCAGGATTTCAGAATCCGGGTTCCGTTTTGCCCTGCCTTGTGATATAAAATGCGCCGCTTTCCGGGGATGTCCCGAAAAGCCTAAATCCACACACGTGTCGACACGATGACCTGGGTGCCTTCAGCTGATGCTGCTGGTTGGTCATTGGGATACGTGGAGGCCAAACCCGACTTATTAAGGAACTATCATGTCCCAAGTCAACATGCGCGATATGCTGAAGGCCGGTGTGCACTTCGGTCACCAGACCCGTTACTGGAACCCGAAAATGGGCAAGTACATTTTCGGCGCGCGTAACAAGATCCACATCATCAACCTTGAAAAAACCCTGCCAATGTTCAACGAAGCTCTGACTTTCGTAGAGCGTCTGGCCCAGGGCAAAAACAAGATTCTGTTCGTCGGCACCAAGCGTTCCGCTGGCAAGATCGTTGCTGAAGAAGCAGCACGTTGCGGTTCGCCGTACGTCGATCACCGCTGGTTGGGCGGCATGCTGACCAACTTCAAGACCATCCGTGCTTCCATCAAGCGTCTGCGTGACCTTGAAGTTCAAGCCGAAGACGGTACTTTCGCCAAGCTGACCAAGAAAGAAGCGCTGATGCGCACTCGTGACCTGGAAAAGCTGGATCGTTCCCTGGGTGGTATCAAGGACATGGGCGGTCTGCCAGACGCTCTGTTCGTTATCGACGTTGATCACGAGCGCATCGCGATCACCGAAGCCAACAAGCTGGGCATCCCGGTCATCGGCGTAGTCGATACCAACAGCAGCCCGGAAGGCGTTGACTACATCATCCCAGGCAACGATGACGCAATCCGCGCTATCCAGCTGTACATGGGTTCGATGGCTGACGCCGTTATCCGTGGCCGCAACAACGTTGCCGGCGGCACCGAAGTGTTCGTTGAAGAAGCTCCGGTAGCAGCAGCTGAGTAATTGACGCCTTGGCGTTGACTCAGTAAGCAAAAAGGGGGCTTGGCCCCCTTTTTGCCACCTCGAAAACCATTTGTCGGCGCCCACTGTTCTATCTGTAACGTGCGGCAGCTAACAAGGGTGGTTCGGGAAGAATTGATCGCCCGTTCGATCGGGTGGAATGGTTGAAAACCTATCCAAGAGGATTTTGAAATGGCAGAGATTACTGCAGCGTTGGTCAAAGAACTGCGCGAGCGTACTGGCGAAGGCATGATGGACTGCAAAAAGGCCTTGACCAAGGCTGGCGGCGACATCGAGAAAGCCATTGATGACATGCGTGCTTCGGGCGCCATCAAGGCCGCCAAGAAAGCCGGCAACGTTGCCGCTGAAGGCGCTATCGCCATCAAGGCCGACGACAAGGCGGCCGTGCTGCTGGAAGTCAACTCGCAGACCGACTTCCTGGCCCTGCAAGACGACTTCAAGAACTTCGTTGCTGCCAGCGTAGAGAAAGCCTTCGACGAGAAACTGACCGACGCAGCTCCGCTGATCGCCGCTCAGGAATCGGCTCGTGAAGCACTGGTTGCCAAAGTTGGCGAAAACGTCAACATCCGTCGCCTGGTGCGCGTAGAGGGCGACGTTGTCGGCACCTACCTGCACGGTAACAAGATCGGTGTTGCTGTTGTTCTCAAGGGCGGCGATGTTCAGCTGGCCAAAGAGATCGCCATGCACGTGGCGGCAAGCAACCCTGAGTTCCTGCTGCCATCGCAGGTTTCGCCAGAAGCCATCGAGCGCGAAAAAGCCGTTTTCCTGTCCTTGAACGAAGACAAGATGAAAGGCAAGCCAGCTGAAATCGTCGAGAAGATGATCGCTGGTCGTATCACCAAGTTCCTGGCTGAAGCCAGCCTGGTCGAGCAGGCTTTCGTCATGAACCCGGAAGTCACCGTTGGTGCTCTGGCCAAGAAAGCCGGCGCTGAAATCGTTTCCTTCACTTACTTCAAGGTAGGCGAAGGCATCGAGAAGCCAGTGGACAACTTCGCAGAAGAAGTTGCTGCCCAGCTGGCTGCCGCCAAGCAATAAGACGGTTTTTTAACTGTCGCCCAGAAGAGGCTGCCCGCTCACGCGCGCAGCCTCTTTTCAGATGGGGCACCAATTTTTATTGGTTTCCTTTTGGAACTGGCTTACAAAGCCATGTTCCGATGGCGCTGAAGCAGCGCCAAGCTAGAGTGAACGCCAGCTGTAAACAGCTCGCAAAGAATTTTTAAAATACGCCGCAGGAGAGATTCGCAATGGCTCAGCAGGGCAGTGGTTATCAGGCTCGCTATAAACGCATTCTACTCAAGCTCAGCGGCGAGGCCCTGATGGGCTCGGAAGAGTTCGGGATCGATCCGAAAGTTCTGGATCGCATGGCATTGGAAGTTGGCCAGCTGGTCGGCATCGGTGTACAGGTCGGTCTGGTTATCGGTGGTGGCAACCTGTTTCGCGGTGAAGCGCTGAGCAAGGCTGGCATGGATCGGGTCACTGGCGACCACATGGGCATGCTGGCCACTGTGATGAACGCCCTGGCCATGCGCGACGCCCTTGAGCGCGCCAACATCTCGGCCATCGTGATGTCCGCTATTTCCATGGTTGGCGTGACCGATCACTATGATCGCCGCAAGGCCATGCGTCACTTGAACTCCAAGGACGTGGTGATTTTCGCGGCCGGTACCGGCAACCCGTTCTTTACGACGGATTCGGCTGCCTGCCTGCGTGCAATCGAAATCGATGCCGATGTCGTGCTCAAGGCCACCAAGGTTGACGGCGTCTATACCGCTGATCCGTTCAAAGACCCGCATGCCGAGAAGTTCGATCATCTGACTTACGATGAAGTGCTGGATCGCAAGCTGGGTGTGATGGATCTGACGGCCATTTGCCTGTGTCGCGACCACAAGATGCCGCTACGCGTATTTAACATGAACAAGCCCGGCGCCCTGCTGAACATCGTGCATGGCGGCGCTGAAGGAACCCTGATCGAGGAAGGCCAACAATGATCAACGAAATCAAGAAAGACGCTAAAGAGCGCATGCAGAAGTCCGTGGAATCGCTGGCGCACAACTTCGGCCGCATTCGTACCGGTCAAGCGCACCCGAGCATCCTGGAAGGCGTGATGGTGCCGTACTACGGTTCCGACACCCCGATCAAGCAAGTGGCCAACATCACCGTCAAAGATGCCCGTACCCTGCAAGTCGTTGCCTTCGAGCGCAACATGCTGGGCGCTGTCGACAAGGCGATCGGCAGTGCAGGCCTGAACCTGAACCCGACCAACCTTGGTGAGCTGCTGCTGATCAGCATGCCGGCCCTGACCGAAGAAACCCGTCGCGGTTTCACCAAGCAGGCCCGTGATGTGGCTGAAGATGCCCGTGTTGCCGTGCGCAACATCCGTCGCGATGCGAACAGCTCGTTGAAGGATCTGGTCAAGGAAAAGGAAATCAGCGAGGACGAAGAGCGTCGCGCCACTGGCGAGATCGACGATCTGACCAAGAAGTTCGTAGCTGAAATCGACGCTAAGTTGGCGGAGAAAGAAAAAGACCTGATGGCCGTATAAGGGTCGCCTTTTCATGGAAAAGACCAAGCAGACTGCACCGTCCGCGGTGCCGCGCCATGTCGCGATCATCATGGATGGTAACAATCGCTGGGCGAAAAAACGCTTTATGCCAGGTGTCGCCGGGCATAAAGCAGGCGTGGATGCGGTACGTGCGGTCATTGAAGTCTGTGCCGAGGCCAAGGTCGAGGTGCTGACCCTGTTCGCCTTTTCCAGCGAGAACTGGCAGCGTCCGGCCGATGAGGTCAGCGCCTTGATGGACCTGTTCTTCAAGGCGCTGCGTCGTGAGGCCAAGCGCCTCAACGACAACAACATCAGCCTGCGCATCATTGGTGATCGCTCGCGTTTTCATCCCGAGCTGCAGGCTGCCATGCGCGAAGCCGAGGCCATGACGGCTGGCGCCAATCGTTTTGTCCTGCAGATCGCCGCCAATTACGGCGGTCAGTGGGATATCGCGCAAGCGGCGCAACGACTGGCACGAGAGGTTCAGGCCGGGCACTTGCGTCCGGAAGACATCACGCCTGATCTGCTGCAGACCTGCCTGGCCACAGGTGATCTGCCGTTGCCTGACTTGTGTATCCGTACCGGTGGCGAGCATCGCATCAGCAATTTCCTGCTCTGGCAGCTGGCCTATGCCGAGCTGTATTTTTCCGACCTGTTCTGGCCGGACTTCAAACACGATGCCATGCGCAATGCGCTGGCCGATTACGCTTCCCGCCAGCGCCGCTTCGGTAAAACGAGCGAGCAGGTCGAGGCTGGAGCCCGGGTTTAATGCTTAAACAACGAATCATCACTGCACTGATCCTGCTGCCGATTGCCCTGTGCGGGTTTTTCCTGCTTGAAGGTTCCAGTTTTGCGCTGTTCATCGGGCTGGTAGTTACCCTTGGTGCATGGGAGTGGGCGCGTCTGGCGGGTTTCGCTGGTCAAGCGTTCCGTGTCGGCTTTGCCGCTGTGGTCGCCTTGATGCTGTTCGTCATGTACATCCTGCCCGGGCTGGCGCCTTGGGTATTGGGCGCTTCGGTGCTGTGGTGGGCGGTGGCGACGTATCTGGTATTGACCTATCCGCGTTCGAGCGAGCACTGGTCCAATGCGGCGACCAAGCTGGTGATCGGCCTGTTGATTCTCCTGCCGGCCTGGCAGGGTCTGGTACAGATCAAGCAGTACCCGCTGGGTAACTGGCTGATCATGGCCGTGATGGTGCTGGTCTGGGGGGCCGATATCGGCGCCTACTTCTCCGGTCGTGCATTCGGCAAGCGTAAGCTCGCGCCGCAGGTCAGTCCGGGCAAAAGCTGGGAGGGCGTGTACGGTGGGCTGGCGCTGAGCCTGGTCATTACCACGCTCGTTGCACTGGTGCGCGACTGGACGGTGGCGCAGCTGTTCAAGGGGCTGATCTGTGCTGCTCTGATCGTGTTCATTTCGGTGGTGGGCGACCTCACTGAAAGCATGTTCAAGCGTCAGTCCGGGATCAAGGACAGCAGCAATCTGCTACCAGGTCACGGTGGCGTGCTGGATCGTATCGACAGCCTGACGGCGGCCATTCCGGTGTTCGCTGTGCTGTTGTGGATGGCGGCCCCATGAGCCGCCCGCAACAGATTACCGTTCTGGGGGCAACCGGTTCGATTGGCCTGAGTACGCTCGACGTCATCGCTCGTCATCCTGATCGTTACCAGGTCTTTGCCTTGAGTGGCTTCACTCGCTTGAGTGAACTGCTGGCGCTCTGCGTGCGCCATATCCCGCGATTTGCCGTAGTGCCTGAGGTCGCGGCTGCCCGCACCTTGCAGGATGATTTGCGCGCGGCGGGTCTTCCAACCCGTGTTCTGGTGGGTGAGGAAGGTTTGTGTCAGGTCGCTTCCGATCCGGAGGTCGATACGGTCATGGCGGCCATCGTCGGTGCGGCAGGATTGCGCCCGACGCTGGCGGCGGTCGAGGCGGGCAAAAAAATCCTCCTGGCTAATAAAGAAGCGCTGGTCATGTCTGGCGCGCTGTTCATGCAGGCGGTGCGCAAGAGCGGTTCGGTATTGCTGCCGATCGATAGCGAGCACAACGCCATTTTCCAGTGCATGCCACACGATTATGCTCGTGGCCTCGAGGCGGTCGGCGTTCGCCGGATTTTGCTGACGGCTTCCGGCGGTCCGTTCCGGCAGACGCCACTGGCTGAACTGGCGCATGTTTCACCTGATCAGGCGTGTGCGCATCCGAACTGGTCCATGGGGCGAAAAATCTCCGTTGACTCCGCCAGTATGATGAACAAGGGGCTTGAGCTGATCGAGGCCTGCTGGCTGTTTGATGCCAAACCATCCCAGGTCGAGGTAGTGATTCACCCACAAAGCGTGATTCATTCGCTGGTCGACTACGTCGATGGTTCGGTCCTGGCGCAGTTGGGTAATCCGGACATGCGCACACCCATCGCCAATGCCCTGGCCTGGCCGGAGCGGATTGACTCGGGTGTGGCCCCGCTGGATCTGTTTGCCATTGCGCGGCTGGACTTCCAGGCGCCCGATGAAGAGCGTTTTCCTTGTTTGCGTCTGGCTCGCCAGGCCGCCGAGGCAGGTAACAGCGCGCCGGCCATGCTCAATGCGGCAAATGAAGTGGCGGTGGCGGCATTTCTCGACGAGCGGGTTCGTTACCCGGAAATCGCGAGTATCATCGAGGAAGTACTGAGTCTGGAGCCCGTCGTGGCAGTGGATGATCTCGAGGCAGTGTTCACGGCAGACGCGAAAGCGCGATCGCTGGCCGGACAATGGTTGAGCCGTCACGGGCGGTAAATGCTGCAGATAGTCGACCCAGGCAGCAGCGGATAGGATTGCGGAGAAAGTAGATGAGCGCGCTCTATATGATTGTCGGCACCCTGGTCGCTCTGGGTGTGCTGGTTACCTTCCACGAGTTCGGCCATTTCTGGGTCGCGCGTCGCTGTGGGGTCAAGGTGCTGCGCTTCTCCGTAGGCTTCGGCATGCCTTTGCTGCGCTGGCACGACAGGCAGGGTACCGAATTTGTCGTTGCCGCCATCCCGTTGGGCGGCTACGTGAAAATGCTCGACGAGCGCGAAGGCGAAGTGCCGCCCGATCAGCTTGGTCAATCCTTCAATCGCAAATCCGTTCGTCAGCGTATTGCCATCGTGGCAGCGGGGCCGATTGCCAATTTCCTGCTGGCATTTGTGTTCTTCTGGGCGCTGGCAATGCTCGGCAGCGAGCAGGTGCGTCCGGTCATCGGGGCTGTCGAGTCCGGCAGTATTGCGGCCAAGGCAGGTTTGAACCCGGGCGAGGAAATCGTGGCCATTGATGGCGAGGCGACTTCCGGCTGGGCGGCGGTGAATCTGCAACTGGTTCGTCGCCTGGGGGAAAGCGGTTCATTGCAGATAATGGTTCGCGAGCAAGGCTCGACGACCGACTCGCCACGTGAACTTGCGCTGGATAAATGGCTCAAAGGGGCTGACGAGCCAGACCCCATTCATTCGTTGGGGATTCGCCCGTGGCGCCCGGCATTGCCGCCTGTTCTGGCGGAACTCGATCCAAAGGGGCCGGCCCAGGCTGCCGGCCTGAAGACCGGTGACCGGTTGCTGGCGCTCGATGGTCGTACGCTGGATGACTGGCAGCAGGTCGTCGATACCGTCCGTATGCATCCTGATACCAAAATCATGCTGCGGGTTGAGCGGGACGGTGCTCAAATCGACGTCCCGGTGACACTTGTCGCTCGCGGCGAGAGCAAGTCACCCAGCGGCTACCTGGGGGCAGGGGTGAAGGCTGTCGATTGGCCGCCGGAGATGATCCGCGAGGTCAGTTACGGACCATTGGCAGCGATTGGCGAGGGGGCTCGGCGCACCTGGACCATGAGCGTGCTGACCCTCGATTCACTGAAGAAAATGTTGTTCGGCGAGCTCTCGGTAAAAAACTTGAGTGGACCGATAACCATTGCTAAAGTGGCGGGCGCTTCGGCCCAGTCGGGTGTTGCTGATTTCCTGAATTTCCTTGCTTATCTGAGTATTAGCCTGGGGGTTCTGAATTTGCTGCCCATTCCTGTGCTGGATGGGGGGCATTTGTTGTTTTATCTGATTGAGTGGGCGCGTGGTCGTCCCTTGTCGGATCGGGTGCAAGGTTGGGGGATACAGATTGGCATCAGTTTGGTGATCGGAGTGATGTTGCTCGCTCTGGTTAATGATCTGGGTCGTCTGTAACGTCGCTGAATTGCGAATCTGCCGCATTTTGCGGCAGTTTGTTTATTGCCAGTTGGAATAAGAAAGGACTTCATGAAACGTCTGCTGCTAACTGCGGTTCTCACCGTATTGATGATCGCCGAAGTTCACGCCGAGTCCTTCACTATCTCTGATATTCGCGTCAATGGCCTCCAGCGGGTCTCCGCGGGTAGCGTCTTTGGTGCTTTGCCGTTGAACGTCGGTGAACAGGCGGATGATCGTCGCCTGGTGGAATCCACTCGTGCGTTGTTCAAAACCGGTTTCTTTCAAGATATCCAGCTGGGCCGCGATGGCAACGTCCTGGTCATCACGGTAGTCGAACGCCCGTCGGTCGCCAGTATCGAGATCGAAGGCAACAAGGCGATCTCTACCGAAGACCTGATGAAAGGCCTCAAGCAATCCGGTCTGGCCGAAGGCGAAATCTTCCAGCGTGCCACCCTTGAAGGTGTGCGTAACGAACTGCAGCGCCAGTACGTCGCCCAAGGTCGCTACTCGGCTACCGTCGACACCGAAGTGGTGCCGCAGCCGCGTAACCGTGTTGGCCTGAAGGTCAACATCAACGAAGGTACCGTTGCGGCTATCCAGCACATCAACGTGGTGGGCAACACGGTCTTCCCGGATGAAGACCTGATCGACCTGTTCGAACTCAAGACCACCAACTGGTTGTCGTTCTTCAAGAACGATGACAAGTACGCCCGTGAAAAACTGTCCGGTGACCTGGAGCGTCTGCGTTCCTACTACCTGGACCGTGGCTATATCAACATGGATATCGCCTCGACCCAGGTTTCCATTACGCCGGACAAGAAACATGTCTACATCACCGTCAACGTCAACGAAGGCGAGAAATACACCGTTCGCGACGTCAAGCTCAGCGGCGACCTGAAAGTCCCTGAAGACCAGATCAAGTCCCTGTTGCTGGTGCAAAAAGGCCAGGTGTTCTCGCGCAAGCTGATGACCACCACCTCCGAGCTGATCACCCGTCGCCTGGGTAACGAAGGCTACACCTTCGCCAACGTCAACGGCGTGCCTCAACCGCACGATGAAGATCACACCGTGGACATCCTGTTCGCGGTCGATCCGGGCAAGCGTGCCTACGTGAATCGCATCAACTTCCGCGGCAACACCAAGTCCGAAGACGAAGTGCTGCGTCGTGAAATGCGTCAGATGGAAGGCGGCTGGGCTTCGACCTACCTGATCGATCAATCCAAGACCCGTCTTGAGCGTCTGGGCTTCTTCAAGGAGGTCAACGTCGAAACTCCGGCCGTACCGGGTGTCGATGACCAGGTGGACGTCAACTACAGCGTTGAAGAGCAAGCCTCCGGTTCGATTACCGCCAGTGTCGGTTTCGCCCAGAGCGCCGGCCTGATCCTCGGTGGTTCGATCACCCAGAACAACTTCCTGGGTACCGGTAACAAGGTCAGCGTCGGCTTGACCAAAAGCGAATACCAGACCCGCTACAACTTCGGTTTCGTCGACCCCTACTGGACCGCCGACGGCGTGAGCCTGGGTTACAACGCGTTCTACCGCACGACTAACTACGATGACCTCGATACTGACGTCGCCAGCTACGCCGTAGACAGCCTGGGTGCCGGTGTCAGTGTCGGCTATCCAATCAGCGAGACTTCGCGTCTGACCTTCGGCCTGAATGCGCAAGAGGACACGATCAAGACTGGCGTTTACACCGTCGACGAGATCTTCGACTTCGTTAACAGGGAAGGCGACAAGTACCTGAACTTCAAGGCTTCGGCCGGTTGGTCCGAGTCCACCCTGAACAAAGGCGTTTTGGCGACTCGTGGTCATTCTCAAAGCCTGACGGCGGAGGTCACCGTACCGGGTAGCGACCTGTCGTTCTTCAAGCTCGATTATCGTGGTCAGTTGTTCCAGCCTCTGTCTGAAAACTACACCATGCGCCTGCACACGGAATTGGGTTATGGCGATGGTTATGGTTCGACTGACGGCTTGCCATTCTATGAAAACTACTATGCTGGTGGTTTCAACTCGGTTCGTGGCTTCAAGGACAGTACATTGGGTCCACGCAGTACTCCGAGCCGTGGCGTAGACAGTACTGGCAACCCTGGCACTCTAGCTGACCCGGATCAGGACCCACTGCCGTTCGGCGGTAATGTGCTGATTCAAGGTGGTGCGGAGATTCTGTTCCCGCTGCCGTTCGTCAAGGATCAACGTTCCCTGCGTACGTCGGTATTCTGGGACGTGGGTAACGTATTCGACTCCAAATGCGATCAGACGACCAATACAAATCCTGCGTCGAAGTCCAATACGCAGTGCAACGACATTAGCCTGAGCAATATGGCCAGTTCCGTTGGTGTAGGTGTGACGTGGGTCACTGCACTGGGTCCTTTGAGTTTTGCATTGGCCATGCCGGTCAAGAAACCGGATGACGCCGAGACTCAAGTGTTCCAATTTTCCCTCGGCCAGACGTTCTAAGCGTCTGACCCAAGATAACGACAATGAATTTTGTAGGAGTGCATCGTGCGTAAGTTGACTCAATTGGTTCTCCTGGCCAGCGTCCTGGTCGCTGGTCCGGCATTTGCCGACATGAAAATTGCAGTTCTGAACTATCAGATGGCTCTGCTGGAGTCCGACGCGGCCAAGAAATACGCCGTGGATGCCGAGAAGAAGTTCGGTCCTCAGCTGACCAAGCTCAAGGCGCTGGAAACCAGCGCCAAGGGTATCCAGGACCGCCTGATGGCCGGTGGCGACAAAATGCAGCAGGGCGAACGCGAGCGTCTGGAGCTTGAATTCAAGCAAAAGGCCCGTGACTTCCAGTTCCAGTCCAAGGAACTGAACGAAGCCAAAGCCGTTGCCGACCGTGAAATGCTGAAGCAGCTCAAGCCGAAACTGGACAGCGCTGTGGAAGAAGTTATCAAGAAAGGTGCTTTTGACCTGGTCTTCGAGCGTGGCGCAGTGATTGATGTCAAGCCTCAGTACGACATCACCCGCCAGGTTATCGAGCGCATGAATCAGCTGAAGTAATCCATGACCGTGACCATTAAGCTCGGCCAGTTGGCCGAGTTCCTCGGCGCCACGCTACGTGGCGACCCGGAGAGAGAAATTACTGGGCTAGCCACCTTGCAGGAGGCTGGCCCAGCTCAGTTGAGCTTTCTCGCAAACCCTCAATACCGTAAATACCTGGCAGACAGCCGGGCCGCAGCGCTGTTGCTGAAGGCTGCTGATGCCGAAGGTTTTGCCGGTAATGCGCTGGTGGTGCCTGATCCGTATCTGGCCTACGCGCGTGTTTCCCATCTGTTCGATCCAAAGCCGAAAGCGGCTGCCGGTATTCACCCGACAGCGGTTGTGGCCGAGGACGCGGTGGTTGACCCGGCTGCGAGTATTGGTGCCTTTGCGGTGATCGAAAGCTCGGCACGAATTGCTGCCGGCGTGACCATTGGTGCGCATTGCTTCATCGGTGCCCGTTGCGAAATCGGCGAAGGCGGCTGGCTGGCCCCGCGGGTCACGCTCTACCATGACGTGCGCATCGGCAAACGTGTGGTCATTCAGTCGGGTGCCGTGCTCGGTGGCGAAGGTTTCGGTTTTGCCAATGAGAAAGGTGTCTGGCAGAAAATTGCCCAGATTGGTGGTGTGCTGGTCGGTGACGATGTCGAGATTGGCGTGAATACCGCTATCGACCGCGGCGCATTGGCCGATACCATTCTCGGTAATGGTGTGAAGCTCGACAACCAGATCCAGATCGCCCACAACGTTCAGGTCGGTGATCACACCGCCATGGCGGCCTGTGTCGGGATCTCCGGCAGCACCAAGATCGGCAAGCATTGCATGCTCGCTGGCGGTGTAGGGCTGGTGGGGCATATCGAAATTTGCGATAACGTTTTCATCACCGGGATGACCATGGTGACCCACTCGATTACCGAAAAGGGTTCCTATTCTTCCGGTACGGCCATGCAGCCAGCAGCCGAATGGCGCAAAAGCGCGGCTCGCATCCGTCAGCTCGATGACATCGCGCGGCGCCTGCGACAGCTGGAAAAGCAAGTAGGGGACGTGACCCCTGACGGTAATGCTTCATCAGATGGCTGATACCATTTCCATATCAAGTGTGCACAGCCGCTAGACTGCCTCCTTGATTTGCTAGCGGAACGTGCGTCAGTCGCGCGCTCCCAATCTTTACATAGGCTTCCCCCCGAAATGATGGACATCAACGAGATTCGCGAATACCTGCCTCACCGTTACCCGTTCCTGCTGGTGGACCGGGTAGTGGAGCTGGATGTTGAAGGCAAGCGCATTCGCGCCTACAAGAATGTCAGCATCAACGAACCGTTCTTCAATGGTCACTTCCCCGCGCATCCAATCATGCCGGGCGTATTGATCATCGAAGCCATGGCTCAGGCTGCCGGGATCCTTGGTTTCAAGATGCTCGACGTGAAACCGGCCGACGGCACCCTCTATTACTTCGTCGGTTCCGACAAGCTGCGCTTCCGCCAGCCGGTTCTGCCAGGCGATCAGTTGATCCTTGAAGCCAAGTTCATCAGCTGCAAGCGTCAGATCTGGAAGTTCGAATGCCAGGCTTCGGTCGATGGCAAGCCGGTCTGCTCCGCTGAAATCATCTGCGCGGAACGCAAACTATGAGTTTGATTGACCCTCGTGCAATCATCGATCCGACAGCCATTCTGGCTGACGGCGTCGAGGTCGGCCCGTGGTCGATCGTCGGCGCAGGTGTGGAAATCGGCGAGGGGACAGTCATCGGGCCGCACGTGATCCTCAAGGGCCCGACCCGAATCGGCAAGCACAATCGCATCTACCAGTTTTCCTCGGTGGGTGAGGACACACCTGACCTGAAGTACAAGGGCGAGGAAACCCGCCTGGTGATTGGTGATCACAACGTCATCCGTGAAGGCGTGACGATCCACCGTGGCACCATCCAGGATCGTTCGGAAACGACCCTGGGCGATCACAACCTGATCATGGCCTATGCCCACATCGGCCACGACAGCGTGATTGGCAACCACTGCATCCTGGTGAACAACACCGCGCTGGCGGGCCATGTGCATGTGGAAGACTGGGCCATCCTCTCCGGTTTTACCCTGGTTCACCAGTACTGCCACATTGGCGCCCACAGCTTCTCCGGCATGGGTACGGCGATCGGCAAGGATGTTCCAGCGTACGTCACGGTGTTCGGCAACCCTGCCGAAGCCCGCAGCATGAACTTCGAGGGCATGCGCCGTCGGGGTTTCAGCGAAGATGCGATCCACGCGCTGCGTCGTGCCTATAAGGTGGTGTACCGCCAGGGCCTGACCGTGGAGCAGGCGCTTACCGAGCTGGCAGAGCCGTCCGCCCAGTATCCGGAAGTGGCTGTGTTCCGTGACTCCATCCAGTCTTCGACTCGCGGCATCACCCGCTAACCATGGCTAATCTGCGTATTGCGCTGGTAGCGGGTGAGGCTTCCGGTGACATTCTGGGGGCGGGCCTCATGCGCGCGCTCAAGGCTCGTCACCCGGCCGTCGAGTTCATCGGTGTTGGTGGTCCGTTGATGCAGGCTGAAGGCCTGACCTCGTATTTCCCGATGGAGCGTCTGTCCGTCATGGGCCTGGTGGAAGTGCTGGGCCGGTTGCGCGAGTTGCTGGCGCGGCGCAAGAAGCTGGTCGCCGACCTGATCGCCGCGAAACCCGATGTGTTCATCGGTATCGATGCGCCGGACTTCAACCTCAATATCGAACTCAAACTGCGTCAGGCCGGTATCAAGACCGTGCATTACGTCAGTCCGTCGGTGTGGGCCTGGCGGCAGAAGCGCGTGCTGAAGATTCGCGAAGGCTGCGACCTGATGCTCACGCTGTTCCCGTTCGAAGCCAAATTTTATGAAGAGAAAGGCGTGCCGGTGCGGTTCGTCGGCCATACCCTGGCCGATGCCATTCCGCTCGAAGCCGATCGCGCGGCTGCGCGGGCCGAGCTCGGTTTGCCTGACGGGCCGCTGGTGGCGTTGATGCCTGGCAGCCGTGGCGGTGAAGTTGGCCGGCTGGGTGCGTTGTTTCTCGATACCGCGCAGCGCCTGCGGGCATTGCGCCCGGGTGTGCGGTTTGTCATGCCTTGCGCCAGTGCGCAACGTCGTGCACAGCTTGAAGAGCTGTTGGCCGGTCGCGACCTGCCACTGACCCTGCTCGATGGACAGTCGCATCTGGCCTTGGCAGCGTGCGATGCGGTGTTGATTGCTTCCGGTACCGCGACGCTTGAAGCATTGTTGTACAAGCGGCCGATGGTGGTCGCCTATCGCCTGGCGCCGCTGACGTTCTGGATTCTCAAGCGCATGGTGAAAAGCCCCTACATTTCGTTGCCGAACTTGTTGGCTCAGCGCCTGTTGGTGCCCGAGTTGTTGCAGGACGATGCCACGGTCGAAGCGCTGGCCCAGACCTTGTCGCCCTTGATCGAGGGTGGGGAAGAGCAGACCCGTGGTTTTGATGAAATTCACCGGACCCTGCGTCTGGATGCCTCCAACCAGGCTGCGGACGCAGTGCTGAAGCTGATCGGCCAAGTAGAATGAGTAAAACGAACATGCAGATGGGGCTGGACTTTACCTTGGTCGCTGAAGTCGAAGAATTGGTTGCCGGCGTCGATGAAGTCGGTCGTGGCCCGCTCTGTGGCGCGGTAGTGACAGCGGCGGTGATTCTTGATCCGAACCGCCCGATCCTCGGCCTGAACGACTCGAAGAAACTCACCGAAGCCCGTCGCGAAAAGCTCTACGACGAAATCTGCGAAAAAGCCCTGAGCTGGTGCATCGCTCGCGCCGAAGTCGAAGAAATCGACGAACTGAACATCCTGCACGCCACCATGCTGGCCATGCAGCGCGCCGTGGCCGGGCTGCACGTCCAGCCGAAGCTGGCGATGATCGACGGCAACCGCTGCCCGAAACTGCCAATGCGTTCCGAAGCTGTGGTGAAGGGCGACAGCAAGGTTCCAGCCATCGCCGCCGCATCGATTCTGGCCAAGGTCAGTCGCGACCGGGAAATGGCCGCGTTCGAGTTGATCTACCCCGGCTACGGCATCGGTGGCCACAAGGGCTACCCGACCCCCGTTCATCTCGAGGCGCTCGCCCGTCTTGGCCCGACCCCGATTCACCGGCGTTCGTTTGCCCCGGTGCGGCTGGCGTATGAGGCACGGGAAAGTCTCATCGAGAGTTAGTCGCAAGGCTGATTTTTTTTACCAAGGCCCGGTACAATCCGGGCCTTGTTGTCTTTACGTTCTCAGACAGGATCACTATGCCGGCTTCATTCGTTCACCTACGCCTGCACACTGAATACTCCCTGGTCGACGGTCTGGTGCGGATCAAGCCGCTGGTCAAGACCCTGGTCGGCATGAACATGCCTGCCGTGGCGGTTACCGACCAGAACAACATGTGTTCCCTGGTCAAGTTCTATAAAAACGCCATGGGTGCCGGGATCAAGCCGATCTGCGGCGCCGACCTGTGGTTGTCGAACAAGGATCCGGACAACCCGCTGAGCCGGATCAGCCTGCTGGTGATGAATGCTGAAGGCTATCGCAACCTCACCGAACTGATTTCCCGCGGCTTTATCGAAGGTCAGCGCAATGGCGCAATCATCATCGAGCGCGAATGGGTCGCTGAAGCCAGCGCCGGCTTGATCATGTTGTCGGCGGCCAAAGAAGGCGAGATCGGCCAGGCCATGCTCAGCGGCAACCCCGCTGAGGCTGAAACCCTGGCCCGCGAATGGATGGACGTGTTTCCGGATCGTTTCTATCTGGAGATCCAGCGCACCAACCGCCCCAACGATGAAGAACAGTTGCACGGTGCCGTGGCCCTGGCCGAGAAGCTCGGTGCGCCGCTGGTGGCGACCAACGACGTGCGTTTCATCAAACAGGAAGACTTCGCCGCCCACGAAACCCGCGTCTGCATCGGTGAGGGCCGTGCCCTCGACGATCCGCGGCGTTCGAAGAATTACAGCGATCAGCAGTACCTCAAAAGCGCCGAGGAAATGGCCGAGCTGTTCAGCGACATTCCCGAAGCGCTGGAAAACACTGTCGAGATCGCCAAGCGCTGCAACATCGAAGTGAAGCTGGGCACGCACTTCCTGCCCAACTTCCCGATCCCCGATGGCATGACCATCGACGAGTACTTCCGCAAGGTGTCCTTCGATGGCCTGGAAGAACGCCTTGCCGTCCTGCTGCCCAAGGACACCACCGAAGACTATGAAGCCAAGCGTCAGGTCTATGTCGACCGGCTGAATTTCGAGCTGGATATCATCATCCAGATGGGCTTCCCCGGTTACTTCCTGATCGTGATGGACTTTATCCAGTGGGCCAAGAACAACGGCGTGCCGGTAGGTCCTGGCCGTGGGTCGGGTGCCGGGTCGCTGGTGGCCTATGTGCAGAAGATCACCGACCTCGACCCGCTGGAATATGACCTGCTGTTCGAACGTTTCCTTAACCCGGAACGGGTATCGATGCCCGACTTCGACGTCGACTTCTGCATGGACGGTCGCGATCGGGTGATCGACTACGTGGCCGAGAAATACGGACGCAACGCGGTAAGCCAGATCATCACTTTCGGTTCCATGGCCGCCAAGGCTGTGGTCCGTGACGTGGCGCGCGTGCAGGGCAAGTCCTATGGCCTGGCGGATCGTCTGTCGAAGATGATTCCGTTTGAAGTCGGCATGACCCTGGAAAAGGCCTACGAGCAGGAAGAGATCCTGCGCGACTTCATCAAGGTCGATGAAGAAGCCGCGGAAATCTGGGAGATGGCCCGCAAGCTCGAAGGCGTTGTGCGTAACGTCGGCAAGCACGCCGGTGGCGTGGTGATCGCCCCGACCAAACTGACCGACTTCTCGCCGATCTACTGCGACGAGGCGGGCGATGGCCTGGTAACCCAGTTCGACAAGGACGACGTTGAAGCGGCCGGTCTGGTGAAGTTCGACTTCCTCGGTTTGCGGACTCTGACGATCATCGATTGGGCGCTGAAAACCATCAACCGCGACCGCGCCAAGGTCAACGAGCCGCCGCTGGATATCGCGTTCATTCCGCTGGACGACAAGCCGACCTACACCTTGCTGCAAAAAGCCGAAACCACGGCGGTGTTCCAGCTTGAATCCCGGGGCATGAAGGAGCTGATCAAAAAGCTCAAGCCCGACTGCCTGGAAGACTTGATCGCACTGGTGGCCCTGTTCCGTCCGGGCCCGCTGCAATCGGGCATGGTGGACGACTTCATCAACCGCAAGCACGGTCGCGCCGAGCTGGCGTACCCGCACTCGGACTACCAGTACGAAGGCCTCAAGCCCGTACTGGCACCCACCTACGGCATCATCCTGTATCAGGAACAGGTGATGCAGATTGCCCAAGTCATGGCCGGCTACACCCTCGGTGGTGCGGACATGCTGCGTCGCGCCATGGGTAAGAAAAAGCCCGAGGAAATGGCCAAGCAGCGCGGCGGTTTCATTGAAGGTTGCGCCACCAACAACATCGACGCGGACCTCGCCGGTAACATTTTCGACCTGGTGGAAAAATTCGCCGGTTACGGCTTCAACAAGTCGCACTCCGCCGCCTATGGCCTGGTGTCCTACCAGACTGCGTGGCTGAAGGCGCACTACCCGGCGCCGTTCATGGCCGCGGTACTCTCGGCGGATATGCACAACACCGACAAGGTCGTGACCTTGATCGAAGAAGTGCGGACCATGAAGCTGCGTCTCGACGCACCGGACGTGAACACCTCCGAGTTCAAGTTCACGGTGAACGACGAAGGCCGGATCATCTACGGCCTGGGGGCCATCAAGGGCGTGGGTGAGGGGCCGGTCGAGGCCATCACCGAAGCGCGTCTGGCGGGGCCGTTCAAGGATCTGTTCGATTTCTGCGCCCGGGTCGACCTCAAGCGCATCAACAAGCGCACCCTCGACGGTTTGATCCGCAGCGGTGCCCTGGATCGCCTCGGGCCGTACTTCCACGATGAGCAGAAAGCCTACCAGGCCAATATCGACCGCAATCGCGCGGTGCTGCTGACGGCCATGGAAGAAGCGATCAAGGCGGCCGAACAGACCGCGCGCACCCAGGACAGCGGTCACTCGGACCTGTTTGGCGGCCTGTTTGTCGAAGAAGACGCCGACGTCTACGCCAATCACCGCAAGGCCAAGGAGCTGACCCTCAAGGAGCGTCTCAAGGGCGAGAAAGATACCCTCGGCCTGTACCTGACCGGTCACCCGATTGACGAGTACGAGGGTGAGATCCGTCGCTTCGCCCGTCAGCGCATCATCGATCTGAAACCAGCGCGTGATACCCAGACTGTTGCCGGGATGATCATCGCCTTGCGGGTGATGAAGAACAAAAAGGGCGACAAGATGGGGTTCATCACCCTTGACGACCGCTCCGGGCGGATCGAGGCCTCGCTGTTTTCCGAGGCGTTCCATTCGGCGCAGTCACTGTTGCAGACCGACGCGATGGTGGTGGTCGAAGGCGAGGTCAGCAACGACGACTTCTCCGGCGGCCTGAAGTTGCGGGTCAAACGGGTGATGAGCATGGAAGATGCGCGCACCAACCTGGCCGAAAGCCTGCGCCTGAAGTTGCATGCCAAGGATCTCAAGGGCGATCAGCTACGCTGGTTGGGCGAGTTGTTGAAGCGTCACCGCGGTGCATGCCCGATCACCATGGACTACACCAGCCCTGATGCGAAGGCCTTGTTGCAGTTCGGCGAGGGCTGGCGGATCGATCCGGCGGATGCGTTGATTCAAGCCCTGCGTGACCAGTTCGGGCGAGACAACGTCTTCCTCCAATACCGTTGACGGTCAGTGCTATCAGATTGCCCTGACCCAAACCTGAATTTTTAATCTCGACCTCAACGCGCCTGTCCCTTAAGGTAGGGCGCGAATAGACAACCGGCCGGCCCAAGACTCCTTGGGACTCGACCCAAGACGGACGCCTATGAACCCGAATTTTCTAGATTTCGAACAGCCGATCGCCGACCTGCAAGCCAAGATCGAAGAGTTGCGCTTGGTCGGTAATGACAATTCGCTGAATATCGGCGATGAGATCTCCCGCCTGCAGGACAAGAGCAAAACGCTGACCGAAGACATTTTCGGCAAGCTGACCAGTTGGCAGATCGCACGCCTGGCACGTCACCCGAAACGTCCGTATACCCTGGACTACATCGAACACATCTTCACCGAGTTCGACGAACTGCACGGTGACCGTCACTTCTCCGACGACGCGGCCATCGTTGGCGGCATCGCCCGTCTGGACGACAAGCCGGTCATGGTCATCGGCCACCAGAAGGGCCGTGAAGTGCGCGAGAAGGTTCGCCGCAACTTCGGCATGCCGCGTCCGGAAGGCTACCGCAAGGCTTGCCGCCTGATGGAAATGGCCGAACGCTTCAAGATGCCGATCCTGACCTTCATCGACACCCCGGGCGCCTACCCTGGCATCGACGCTGAAGAGCGCAAC
This sequence comes from Pseudomonas sp. Pseusp49, assembly GCF_059491875.1. Taxonomy (NCBI): domain Bacteria; kingdom Pseudomonadati; phylum Pseudomonadota; class Gammaproteobacteria; order Pseudomonadales; family Pseudomonadaceae; genus Pseudomonas; species Pseudomonas sp. Pseusp49. Next base: position 1,261,313 of record NZ_CP168514.1, read on the forward strand.
CAGAGCGAAGCGATTGCCTGGAACCTGCGGGTCATGGCGCGCCTGAAAACCCCAATCATCGCCACCGTGATCGGTGAGGGTGGTTCCGGTGGTGCTTTGGCGATTGGTGTCTGCGACCAGCTGAACATGCTGCAATACTCGACCTACGCGGTGATTTCGCCGGAAGGTTGCGCTTCGATTCTGTGGAAAACCGCCGAGAAGGCACCGGATGCCGCAGAAGCGATGGGCATCACCGCCGAGCGCCTCAAGGGTCTGGGCATCGTGGACAAGGTGATTGGCGAACCATTGGGTGGCGCACACCGTGACCCGGCTGCTGCCGCTGCATCGATCCGCGCCGAGCTGAGCTCGCAGCTGGCGATGCTGAAGAAGTTCGACAACGACGCGCTGCTCAAGCGCCGTTACGATCGTCTGATGAGCTACGGTCTCTAACGGACCTCGCTGCACCTTGTAGGAGCTGCCGAAGGCTGCGATCTTTTGATCTTGTTTTTTAAATCAAGGTCAAAAGATCGCAGCCTTCGGCAGCTCCTACAGGGCTCCATTAGAAGCGGTCAATCTCTATGAATCCTTCGAAGAGTGATCTGCCTTCCCGGCTTTTGCTGAATCTTGAGCCATGGCTCCATGCTGCACATTGGCGAATTGCATTCTCCGGTGGTCTCGATTCCACCGTCCTGCTGCATCTGCTTGCCTATCTCGCAAACACCGAATCCCTCCCGAGCCTGAGCGCCATCCATATCCATCACGGTCTTCAGGCTGCGGCAGACGCATGGCCGCAACATTGTCAGTCGGTCTGCGACGAACTGGGCATCCCGTTGCAGGTGGAGCGGGTGACGGTGCAACCGGGGGCGAGTGTGGAGCGGGCAGCGCGGGATGCGCGGTACGCAATCTTCAGTTCTGTGACGCAAGCCGATGACGTGCTGCTGACCGCCCAGCACCGCGACGATCAGGCGGAAACCTTGTTGTTCCGTTTGTTGCGTGGGGCCGGCGTGCGCGGGCTGTCGGGTATGCCGCGTCAACGCCCGTTGGGCAAGGGCCATCTGCTGCGGCCATTGCTTGATGTCACGCGGGCTGAACTGGAGGCCTATGCCGACGAGCATGGCTTGAACTGGATCGAAGATCCTTCAAACGAAGACCGGCAGTACTCGCGCAACTACCTGCGGCATCAAGTCTTCCCCGCATTGACCCGGCGCTGGCCACAAGCGGTGGCAACCATGGCCCGCAGCGCAGCGCATCTGAGTGAAGCGCAGGGGTTGCTCGAAGAACTGGCAGACATGGATTTGCGTGAGGCCAACTCTGTCAGTGAGTTCGCCTGGCTGGGCTTGCGATCCCTTGAGCTGGCGTCGCTTGCACAACTCTCCGCTGCCCGCCAGCGCAATGCCTTGAGTCATTGGCTCGAACCGCTGACCCGCCTGCCGGACACTGACCATTGGTCGGGTTGGGAGGATTTGCGCGACGCCAGCGGCGATGCCTGCCCGGTGTGGCGGCTGGCCGATGGCGAGCTGCATCGGGCTGGCGGGCGAATCTGGTGGTTGTCGGGCCGCTGGTTGCGCCCTCTGCCTGTCGCCGGAACGTGGCAGGACCCGCGTTCACCACTGGTAATTCCGGACAACGGCATGCTGTCGCTCACCGGGCAAATCCCCGATGGCCCGTTACAGATCCGCTATCGTGAAGGGGGAGAGGTCATGGCGTTGCCAGGCCGTGGCCATCGGGATCTGAAACGTTTGCTCAATGAAAACGCTGTACCGTCCTTCGTGCGCGGCAGATTGCCGCTGCTCTACAAAGACGGGCAATTGCTGGCGGTAGCGAACCTCAACGGGCTCGATGGTGGTGCGATCGGTAACTGGCATTTGCATTGGCAGCCACTGAACGAAGATCAAGGTTTGAGCTGAAAGGGGCTTTCCGGTAGACTACGCTCCCTTCTTGATACAACTTCTGTGGATTCGCCTGAATTGCAGGAGTTGCCGATTACCAAGCAGTCTTTGCTGGGCGATTCCAAAAAATGTGTAGCGAGCAACGAACCGGTGATTCATTTCCCGGTCTGTCCCAACGCGGCGGTTTTTTTGAAAGGTGCACTGTGATTAATGCAGGTGATCGGGGGCTTCGGCCTTCCTTCGCTTTCCCCGGCGGCTCGGACCGCTTTAACGCAGACTTCTAGGGTTTTTCATGACGCGCTACATATTCGTCACGGGCGGTGTTGTTTCTTCATTGGGGAAAGGCATTGCATCGGCATCATTGGCGGCCATCCTGGAGGCGCGGGGACTTAAGGTCACCATGCTGAAGCTGGACCCGTACATCAACGTCGACCCGGGCACCATGAGCCCGTTCCAGCACGGTGAAGTGTTCGTCACCCACGACGGCGCCGAGACCGACCTGGACCTGGGCCACTACGAGCGGTTCATCCGCACGACCATGACCCAGAACAACAACTTCACCACCGGCCGTGTCTACGAACACGTGCTGCGCAAAGAGCGCCGTGGTGACTACCTGGGTGCAACCATCCAGGTGATCCCGCACATCACCGACGAAATCAAGCGCCGCATCATCAAGGGTGCCGGCGACGCTGACGTGGCCATGGTCGAGATCGGTGGCACCGTGGGTGACATCGAGTCGCAACCGTTCCTCGAGGCGATCCGCCAACTGCGTTTCGAAGTCGGCGCCAAGCGCGCGATGCTGATGCACCTGACACTGGTGCCGTACATCGCCACTGCCGGTGAAACCAAGACCAAGCCAACCCAGCACTCGGTGAAGGAACTGCGTTCCATCGGCCTGCAACCAGACGTGCTGGTCTGCCGCTCCGACCACCCGATCGATGTGTCGTCGCGTCGCAAGATCGCGCAGTTCACCAACGTTGAAGAACGTGCGGTGATCGCGCTGGAAGACGCCGATACCATCTACAAGATCCCGGGCATCCTGCACTCCCAGGGCCTGGACGATTTCGTCGTCGAGCGCTTCGGCCTGCAATGCGGCGGTGCCGATCTGTCCGAGTGGGAAGCCGTGGTCGACGCCAAGCTTAACCCTGAGCACGAAGTCACCATCGCCATGGTCGGCAAGTACATGGAGCTGCTGGACGCCTACAAGTCGCTGATCGAAGCGATGAGTCACGCCGGCATCAGCAACCGTACCAAGGTCAACCTGCGCTACATCGATTCCGAAGACATCGAGAACCAGGGCACCGCGCTGCTCGAAGGCGTCGACGCCATCCTGGTACCTGGCGGCTTCGGTCTGCGTGGCGTTGAAGGCAAGATCACTGCCGTCCAGTACGCTCGCGAAAACAAGGTTCCATACCTGGGTATCTGCCTGGGCATGCAAGTGGCCGTTATCGAGTTCGCCCGTAACGTGATGGGCTGGAAAGACGCCAACTCCACCGAGTTCGATCGTGCAAGCGGCCACCCGGTCGTGGGCCTGATCACCGAGTGGGAAGATGCCACCGGCGCGGTCGAAACCCGTACCGAAGCTTCCGATCTGGGCGGCACCATGCGCCTGGGTGCGCAGGATTGCCTGCTGGAGCCGGGTTCCCTGGTTCATGGTTGCTACGGCAAGGACGTGATCGTCGAGCGTCACCGTCATCGCTACGAAGTGAACAACAACCTGCTGCCGCAAATCATGGAAGCCGGTTTGAAAATCTCCGGTCGTTCCGGGGATGGCGCACTGGTTGAAGTGGTTGAAGCACCGGATCATCCATGGTTCGTCGCTTGCCAGTTCCACCCTGAGTTCACCTCGACGCCACGCGACGGTCATCCGCTGTTCAGCGGTTTCGTCAAGGCTGCGTTGGCTCAACACCAGAAGAAGGCGTAACCCCGATGGCACAGAAGATCATCCGCGTCGGCGACATCGAGATTGCCAACGACAAACCCATGGTGCTGTTCGGCGGCATGAACGTGCTGGAAAGCCGTGACATGGCCATGCAGGTTTGCGAAGAGTATGTGAAGGTCACCGAAAAGCTCGGTATCCCTTACGTGTTCAAGGCCAGTTTCGACAAGGCGAACCGGTCTTCTGTGACCTCCTATCGTGGTCCTGGCCTGGAAGAAGGCATGCGCATCTTCCAGGACATCAAGCAAGCCTTTGGCGTGCCGGTCATCACCGACGTCCACGAGCCTGACCAGGCCGCGGTCGTCGCTGAAGTCTGCGACATCATCCAGTTGCCGGCCTTCCTGTCGCGCCAGACCGACCTCGTGGTCGCAATGGCCAAAACGGGCGCCGTGATCAACATCAAGAAAGCCCAGTTCCTCGCCCCTCAGGAAATGAAGCACATCCTGAACAAGTGCGTGGAAGCGGGTAATGATCAGTTGATTCTCTGCGAGCGTGGTTCGAGCTTCGGCTACAACAACCTGGTCGTCGACATGCTCGGCTTCGGCATCATGAAGCAGTTCGAATACCCGGTGTTCTTCGACGTGACCCACGCGCTGCAAATGCCTGGCGGTCGCTCCGATTCCGCCGGTGGTCGTCGCGCCCAGGTCACCGACCTGGCGAAGGCTGGCATGAGCCAATCGCTGGCCGGCCTGTTCCTGGAAGCCCACCCGGATCCGGACAACGCCAAATGTGACGGTCCTTGCGCCTTGCGCCTGGACAAACTGGAGCCATTCCTGGCCCAGCTCAAAGCCCTGGACGAACTGGTGAAGAGTTTTCCGACGGTAGAAACCGCGTAATCCTCAATTCTCCGGTAAAGTACCGCACGATTTAACGCTCTGGCCCTCGGGCCTGAGCCTTGTCGTCTGCAAGACTGCCCGCTGCACCTCGCTTGCCGACGATCAAAGATTTCCTACAGCTGCGTCGTTTTCGTCAACTTTGGAGTGTTTACAACAATGGCTAAAATCGTCGACATCAAAGGTCGTGAAGTTCTCGACTCCCGTGGCAATCCCACCGTGGAAGCGGACGTGCTTCTCGATAACGGCATCATCGGCAGCGCCTGCGCGCCGTCCGGTGCTTCCACTGGCTCGCGTGAAGCGCTCGAGCTGCGTGATGGCGACAAGAGCCGTTACCTGGGCAAGGGTGTTCTGAAGGCCGTAGCCAACATCAACGGTCCGATCAAGGACCTGTTGAAAGGCATGGACCCAAGCGACCAGAAAGCGCTCGATCTGGCAATGATCAAGCTCGACGGTACTGAAAACAAAGGTTCCCTGGGCGCCAACGCGATCCTCGCCGTTTCCCTGGCTGCCGCCAAGGCCGCAGCACAGGACCAGGACCTGCCGCTGTACGCTCACATCGCCAACCTGAACGGCACCCCGGGTGTCTACTCGATGCCGGTTCCGATGATGAACATCATCAACGGCGGCGAGCACGCCGATAACAACGTCGACATCCAGGAATTCATGGTTCAGCCGGTTGGTGCCAAGTCTTTCTCGGAAGGTCTGCGCATGGGCACCGAGATTTTCCACCACCTCAAAGCCGTGCTGAAGGCCCGTGGCCTGAGCACTGCCGTCGGTGACGAAGGTGGTTTCGCGCCGAACCTGGCTTCCAACGAAGACGCTTTGAAAGTGATCTCCGAAGCCGTGGCCAACGCCGGTTACAAGCTGGGCACCGACGTGACCCTGGCCCTGGACTGCGCGGCCAGCGAATTCTACGAAGACGGCAAGTACAACCTGTCCGGCGAAGGCCAGGTATTCACCGCCGAAGGTTTCGCCGACTACCTCAAAGGCCTGACCGAGCGTTACCCGATCATCTCCATCGAAGATGGCCTGGACGAGTCCGACTGGGCTGGCTGGAAGATCCTCACCGACAAGATCGGCGAGAAGACCCAACTGGTAGGCGACGACCTGTTCGTCACCAACACCAAGATCCTGAAAGAAGGCATCGACAAGAAGATCGCCAACTCGATCCTGATCAAGTTCAACCAGATCGGCACCCTGACCGAAACCCTGGAAGCCATCCAGATGGCCAAGGCTGCCGGTTACACCGCCGTGATCTCGCACCGCTCCGGCGAAACCGAAGATTCGACCATTGCCGACCTGGCCGTGGGTACCTCGGCTGGCCAGATCAAGACCGGCTCCCTGTGCCGTTCCGATCGCGTTTCCAAGTACAACCAACTGCTGCGTATCGAAGAGCAGTTGAACGGCAAGGCCAAGTACAACGGTCGCGGCGAATTCCGCGGCTGAGTAAGTACGTGGTAAAAAAGACACCGGATTGTGTCGGAAAAATCGCTACAGCGACGTTTTTGCCACTAATCTGATGCCTTATCAGCACAAGCCTGGTTCTTCCAGGCTTCGTGCTATCAGAAGCTTCACGTTTGGCATGGCTGTCTTTTTTCACTGGATACCTGATATTCGATGCGCAGTCCCAATTGGTTGTTCCTCATCCTGCTTTTGTTGCTGGCTGGCCTGCAGTACCGCCTGTGGGTGGGAAACGGCAGTCTGGCGCAAGTGGCCGAGTTGACGCAGCAGATCGCGGATCAGCAAGCTGAGAACCAGACATTGCTGGAGCGCAATCGGGTAATGGACGCCGAAGTCAGTGAGTTGAAAAAGGGCATGGAGACCGTTGAAGAACGGGCTCGCCATGAGCTGGGCATGGTCAAGGATGGTGAAACCCTTTACCAGCTGGCGCAATGAACCAGACGTTACCGGCCTTCTGGGCCGTGATTCCTGCCGCGGGCGTCGGTGCCCGTATGGCCGCGGACCGTCCCAAGCAATACTTGCAACTGGGCGGGCGCACTATTCTCGAACACAGCCTCGGCTGTTTCCTTGATCATCCTTGCCTGAAAGGCCTGGTGGTCAGTCTTGCTGTCGACGATCCTTATTGGCCGAACCTGGCGTGTGCCAGAGATCCGCGTATTGCCCGGGTCGAAGGCGGTTCCGAACGTTCCGGGTCGGTGCTCAATGCCTTGCTGCACCTGCATGCGCAGGGCGCTGATAATGAGGATTGGGTACTGGTTCACGATGCCGCACGGCCGAACCTAAGTCGTGACGATCTGGACAAGCTGCTGGCTGAACTGGCTGACGACCCTGTTGGCGGACTGCTGGCGGTTCCGGCACGGGATACGCTCAAACGGGTCGACAAGCACGGTCGTGTGCTCGAAACCGTGGATCGCAGTGTGATCTGGCAGGCCTACACGCCGCAGATGTTTCGCCTTGGGGCGTTGCATCGGGCATTGGCGGACAGCCTGGTGGCCGATGCCGTTATTACCGACGAAGCTTCGGCCATGGAGTGGGCCGGTTCGGCACCACGCCTGATCGAAGGGCGGTCCGATAACCTCAAGGTGACGCGTCCCGAAGATCTTGAATGGTTGAGGCAGCGTTGGGCTAATCGTCGTTAAAAGATCGCAGCCTGCGGCAGCTCCTACAGGGTTCGGGTACGGATCCCCCCTGTAGGAGCTGCCGAAGGCTGCGATCTTTTGATCTCAAACCCGATACTCCGGCCGCTCGGCCAACCCTTCCTTCAAAAAATCCACCAACTTGCGCACCTTCGGCGACAAATGCCGTTGCTGTGGATAAAGAGCCCAAACCGCGGTGTTCGGCGGTTGATGCGCCTCCAGCAACGAAATCAATGCGCCGCTCTTCAAATGCTCCAGCACGTAATAGTCCGGCAACTGACACAACCCCACACCCTGTAGCGCCGCGTCCAGTACCGCTTGCCCACTGTTGCAGCGCCAGTTTCCCTGGACTCGCTGGGAAAATTCCCGCCCGTTCTGCTCCAGTTGCCAAAGATCCGAACTGCCGACAAGGCAGTTGTGGCGGCTGAGTTCCGACAGGCTGTGCGGCCGGCCGTAGCGCTCAACGTAGGAGGGTGATGCACAGAGAAACATGCGCCGTGGCGCGAGGCGGGTGGCCACCAGCCGTGAATCCTGCAGGCGCCCGAGGCGGATCGCCAGATCGAGGCCGTCATGTACCAGGTCGAGTTGCCGGTTGGTCAATTCGATATCGATGCGCAATTGCGGATACAGCCCCATGAAGCGGGTCACCAGCGGCACGATGAAGCGTTCACCGTAAGCCACGGCGCACGTCATGCGCAGCATGCCTTTGGGCTCGCTGGTCAAGTCACCCACCGCGCGTAGCGCCTCTTCGCGGCCGTCCTGCAAGCGTTGGCAATGTTGCAGGAACGTTTGCCCGGCCTCGGTCAGCGCGACCCGGCGGGTGCTGCGGTAGAGCAAACGGGTTTGCAGGCGCTCTTCGAGGCGTACGATTTGTCGACTGATATGGGAGGACGAAACCCCCAGACGTTCCGCCGCAGCGGTGAACTGGTTGCACTCGGCAACGGCGACAAACTCGTCGATCCCTTCCCAGCGGTTTTCGGACATCGATGATTATCCCTGTGTGGCAATAATATTTTGCATTTACGTCGATTATTCATCGCTGAGCCATGGATTACACTCCCTGTCTCGTTTTTATTCACTGGAGAGCCATCATGATCAAGTCGCGCGCCGCCGTTGCCTTCGAGGCCAAGAAACCCCTCGAAATCGTTGAAGTCGATGTCGCCATGCCCAAGGCCGGCGAAGTCTTGCTGCGCGTGGTGGCCTCCGGTGTCTGCCATACCGATGCCTACACCTTGTCCGGTGCTGATCCGGAAGGCATCTTCCCGTCGATCCTCGGTCACGAAGGCGGGGCGATCGTAGAAGCCATCGGCGAAGGGGTGACTTCCGTGGCGGTAGGCGACCATGTGATCCCGCTGTACACCCCGGAATGTCGCCAGTGCAAATTCTGCCTGTCGGGCAAGACCAACCTCTGCCAGGCGATTCGCGCGACCCAGGGCAAAGGCTTGATGCCGGACGGCACTTCGCGTTTTTCCTACAAGGGCGAAACGATTTTCCACTACATGGGTACTTCGACCTTCTCCGAGTACACCGTGCTTCCGGAGATTTCCGTGGCGAAAATCGCCAAGGAAGCACCACTGGAAAAAGTCTGCCTGCTGGGTTGCGGTGTCACTACCGGTATCGGCGCCGTGCTCAACACCGCCAAGGTGAAACCGGGTGATACCGTGGCCATTTTCGGCCTCGGCGGCATCGGTCTGTCGGCTGTGATTGGCGCGGTCAAAGCCAAGGCTGCCCGCATCATCGCCATCGACATCAACCCGGCGAAGTTCGAGATCGCCAAACAGTTGGGTGCAACCGATTGCGTGAACCCGAAAGACTTCGATCGTCCGATCCAGGAAGTCATCGTCGACATGACCGACGGCGGCGTCGACTTTTCCTTCGAGTGCATCGGCAACGTGCAATTGATGCGCGCGGCACTGGAGTGCTGCCACAAGGGTTGGGGCGAGTCGGTCATCATCGGTGTTGCCGGTGCCGGCCAGGAAATCTCCACCCGTCCGTTCCAGTTGGTCACCGGCCGCGTCTGGCGCGGTTCGGCGTTCGGCGGCGTGCGTGGCCGTACCGAGTTGCCGAGCTATGTGGAAATGGCCGAGACCGGCGAGATTCCGCTGGATACCTTCATCACCCACACCATGGGCCTGGAAGATATCAACAAAGCGTTTGACCTGATGCATGAAGGAAAAAGCATCCGCTCCGTCATTCATTTCTAAAAAGCAGCGGTAAGCCGCAAGCCATGAGCTGCAAGAGAGCGCGCCTCGACTTGCAGCTTCAAGCTTGTGGCTTGCAGCTGGGAGGATTCCCATGAGCCTGGAAAACATCTCCTGCCAGAAAAGCTTCGGTGGCTGGCACAAGCGCTATCGCCATCGCTCGCAAGTGCTCGGCTGCGACATGGTGTTCGCCGTCTATCTGCCGCCGCAGGCGGAGCAGGGCGGCAAGCTGCCGGTGCTGTACTGGTTGTCCGGCCTGACCTGCACCGACGAGAACTTCATGCAGAAGGCCGGCGCCATGCGCATGGCCGCCGAGTTGGGGCTGATCATCGTCGCGCCGGACACCAGCCCTCGCGGTCCTGATGTGCCGGGCGATCCGGATGGCGCCTGGGACTTCGGCCTCGGCGCCGGGTTCTACCTGAATGCCACCCAGGAACCCTGGTCGCGACACTATCGGATGCATGACTACGTTGTGCAGGAATTGCCGACATTGGTTGAAGCCCATTTCCCGGCGTCGGACAAGCGCGGCATCAGCGGACATTCCATGGGTGGCCACGGCGCGCTGGTCTGTGCTTTGCGCAACCCGGGGCGTTATCGTTCGGTATCGGCGTTCTCGCCCATCAACAATCCGATGGATTGCCCGTGGGGGCAGAAAGCCTTCTCCCGCTATCTGGGAGAGGACCGTTCGAAATGGCGTGAATGGGATGCCTGCGCATTGATTGCCGAGGCCGATGAAAAGCTGCCGCTGCTGGTCGACCAAGGGGATCGCGACGATTTTCTCGCCACCCAGCTCAAGCCTGAAGCCTTGCAACAGGCGACCAAACTGGCCGGTCATCCGCTGACGTTGCGCCTGCAACCGGGCTATGACCATAGCTATTTCTTTATCGCCAGTTTCATCGAAGAGCACTTGCGGCATCACGCGCATGCTCTGGTTGGCTAATGCAGGTAGAATCACGCCCTGACAAAAATCGGGGCGTTTTTTTATGCGTATTGGCCACGGCTATGATGTGCACCGTTTCGCTGAAGGCGATTTCATCACTCTGGGCGGTGTGCGCATTGCACACAGCTTCGGGCTGCTCGCCCACTCTGACGGTGACGTCCTCTTGCACGCCTTGAGCGATGCCTTGCTCGGCGCCGCGGCGCTGGGCGACATCGGCAAGCATTTCCCGGATACCGACCCGCAATTCAAGGGCGCCGACAGCCGTGCGCTGTTGCGTCACGTCGTCGAGCTAGTCCATGCCAAGGGCTGGAAAGTCGGCAACGTCGACAACACCATCGTCGCCCAGGCACCGAAAATGGCCCCGCATATCGAATCGATGCGCGCGCTGATTGCCGCGGATCTTCAAGTAGAGTTGGATCAAGTGAACGTGAAAGCTACCACCACCGAAAAGCTCGGCTTTGTCGGTCGCGAAGAGGGCATTGCCGTGCACTCCGTTGCCTTGTTGCTGCGCGCATGAACGAACTGCAATTGCTCGGCCCGCGGGCTTACGGTGAAGCCCTCGGCACGGCCGTCCTGAAAGCGATCGCGGAAGATTTCCAGGTCGACGAAGTCCTCGACATTCCCCTCAGTGGCGAAGGCGAGCACCTGTGGATCTGGGTGGAAAAGCGCGGCCTGAATACTGAAGAGGCGGCGCGACGGATTGCCAAGGCTGCGGGCGTGCCTTTGCGTACCGTCAGTTATGCCGGGCTCAAGGACCGTCAGGCGTTGACTCGCCAGTGGTTCAGCGTGCAGCTGCCGGGCAAGGCCGACCCTGATCTGAAAGCCGCGGAAAACGATACGCTGAAGATCCTCAAGACCGCTCGCCACAAGCGCAAGCTGCAACGTGGCGCGCACTCTGCCAACGGCTTCACCTTGCGCCTGACGCAGTTCGCCGGTGACAAGCCTGCGCTTGAAGAGCGCCTGCAACTGATCGCCAAACAAGGCATCCCCAATTATTTCGGCGCCCAGCGTTTCGGCCATGACGGCGGCAACGTCGTCGATGCTCGCGCCTGGGCCGCGCGCAAGGCCTTGCCGGAGCAGCGCAACGTACGCTCGCGGCTGCTCTCCACGGCGCGCAGTTTTCTGTTCAACCAGGTATTGGCCGCACGTGTCGCCGACGGCACCTGGCAACGTGCCCAGGTGGGCGATCTGCTGGCGTTCACCGACAGCCGCAGTTTTTTCCCGGCAGGCGAAGCCGAGTGCAGCGACCCGCGCCTGGCGATTCTCGATCTGCACCCGACCGGTCCGCAGTGGGGCGAAGGTGACTCGCCGGCCACGGGCGCTGTCCATGAACTGGAGCAGGCCATCGCCGCACGCGAAGCGGATTTGCGTGATTGGCTGATCAACGCCGGTATGAGCCACGAACGTCGCATCCTGCGGCTGCCCATTGGCGGGTTGACGTGGCATTATCCCGAGCCTGACATTCTGCAACTGGAATTCGTCCTGCCGGCCGGATGCTTCGCCACCGTATTGGTGCGCGAGCTTGTTGATCTGGTGCCGGTGGGGCAGACGGACAGCCCATGCGTATTCTGATTTCTAACGACGATGGGGTAACAGCACCCGGTCTCGCCGCGCTTTATGCTGCGTTGGCGGATTACACCGAGTGCGTGGTTATCGCCCCGGACCAGGACAAGAGCGGCGCCAGCAGTTCGCTGACGCTCGACCGTCCGTTGCACCCGCAAACCCTTGCCAACGGCTTTATCAGCCTCAACGGCACGCCAACCGATTGTGTGCACCTTGGCCTCAACGGCCTGCTGGAGCGCGAAGCGGACATGGTGGTTTCCGGTATCAACCTGGGCGCGAACCTGGGGGACGATGTCCTGTATTCCGGCACGGTGGCGGCGGCCCTCGAGGGGCGTTTCCTGAAACACCCTTCGTTTGCCTTTTCGCTGGTCTCACGCCAGGTAGAGAACCTTCCCACCGCTGCCCATTTCGCGCGCAAGCTGGTCGAAGCCCATGCCGAGCTGGATCTGCCACCGCGAACGGTACTGAATGTGAACATTCCCAATTTGCCGCTGGACCGTATCCGCGGTATTCAGTTGACTCGCCTGGGGCATCGCGCCCGAGCCGCAGCACCGATGAAGGTGGTAGATCCACGGGGCAAGTCCGGTTACTGGATCGCCGCGGCGGGGGATGCCGAGGACGGTGGTCCGGGGACCGATTTCCATGCGGTGATGCAGGGATATGTTTCGATCACGCCGCTGCAGCTGGATCGCACCTTCAATGATGCCTTCAGGAGTCTGGACGGCTGGCTGGAGGGGCTGCGCTGATGGGTCGCGAACAAGACGATATGCTGCGTCGCGGTATCGGCATGACCTCCCAGCGAACCCGGGAGCGGCTCATCCAGCGCCTGTATGAAGAAGGCATCTCCAACGCGAAGGTGCTGGAGGTCATTCGCCGGACCCCGCGTCACCTGTTCGTCGACGAAGCGCTGGCGCACCGTGCCTATGAAGACACCGCGCTGCCGATTGGCAACAACCAGACCATCTCCCAGCCTTATATGGTGGCGCGCATGAGCGAGCTGCTGCTGGAGGCCGGTCCTCTCGACAAGGTGCTGGAAATCGGCACCGGGTCGGGTTATCAGACGGCGGTGCTGTCGCAACTGGTCGAGCGAGTGTTCTCGGTCGAGCGCATCAAGGTTCTGCAGGATCGGGCAAAGGAACGTCTGGTCGAACTGAACCTGCGCAACGTGGTGTTCCGCTGGGGCGATGGTTGGGAAGGCTGGCCGGCACTGGCGCCGTACAACGGGATTATCGTCACTGCCGTGGCGACTGACGTGCCCCAGGCATTGCTTGACCAGTTGGCACCCGGAGGCCGGATGGTGATCCCGGTGGGGGCCGGTGAAGTCCAGCAATTGATGCTGATCATCCGTGAGGAACAAGGTTTTTCCAGGCATGTTCTGGGGGCTGTGCGCTTCGTGCCATTGCTCAATGGGCCATTGGCCTGAGCATTTGTTTCGGCGCGCTGAATTCTCTTCGATTGCCTTTGTCTTACAGCGGCATCGATTGCTTCAACGGGATTCATCTTCAGGCAGCAAACGTGTGCGCGACAACGATTCGCCACATTAAAGGTAAAGCGTGCACGGCCCGTTATACTTGCGACAGTTCATGCCGGACTCCGGTATTTCACATTTTCAGCCACCACAGAGGGAGCGGCGGGTGAGTCTCACAGTCATTGCGCAGCGTATGAGTAAAACGAGCTTTCAGCGCCTGGTGACTGGCCTTGTCTTGAGTACATTGCTGGTCGGTTGTTCCAGCAACAAATCCAGTGATGTTCGTGTCGTGGATCGCAACAATGCCGCGGCTCAGCGTCCGGCGGTCACCACCGGGCAATACGTGGTGCGTCCCAAGGACACGCTGTTTTCCATTGCCTTCCGTTACGGCTGGGACTACAAGGCCCTGGCGGCCCGAAACAATATTCCAGCGCCCTACACCATCCATCCGGGTCAGACAATTCGCTTTGATGGTCGTACCGATTCAACGTCGACGGCGGTGGTCAGCTCGTCCAGTTCAACACCTTCGTCGTCGAGTAAAACCACGGTCATCCGTCGTTCGGCAAACGGTACGACCACCAGCACAACGACGGTTGTACCGTCCGTCGCGAGCAAGCCGGCCCCCGCTCCTTTGCCTCCTCCGGGGCCAGCCCCGACGGGCTGGGGATGGCCATCTAATGGCATTCTGATTGGAAAATTCTCTTCAAACGGTAGTTTGAATAAAGGAATTGATATCGCCGGAGATTTGGGACAGCCTGTTTTAGCTGCGTCTGATGGGACGGTGGTATACGCCGGGAGTGGCTTAAGGGGCTACGGCGAATTAGTGATCATCAAGCACAGTGAAACCTACGTCAGTGCCTACGGACATAACCGCAGGCTGTTGGTTCGGGAGGGGCAGCAGGTCAAGGTCGGACAGACAATTGCCGAAATGGGGTCAACGGGTACAGACCGGGTGAAACTGCATTTTGAGATTCGCCGTCAAGGTAAACCTGTAGATCCGCTGCAATTCCTGCCACGTCGTTGATCGCTTACCAGCCTGTTCCGTCGCGTAGAGGGGACAGGCTCCAGCGTTGCCAGGGAGAAAGGCGCCGCTTGAGCTTGAGGTCGAACTCACCAAAGGACTATAACAATGGCTCTCAGTAAAGAAGTGCCGGAGTTTGACATCGACGATGAGGTTCTCCTGATGGAGAGCGGCATCGATACGGATTCGATGTCGAATGATGAAGGGGCGGCTCCACCTTCCGTTCGTGCCAAATCCAAACACTCCGCATCGTTGAAACAACACAAGTACATTGATTACACGCGGGCACTCGATGCCACGCAGTTGTATCTCAATGAAATTGGTTTTTCTCCCCTGCTATCACCCGAAGAAGAAGTTCATTTTGCGCGCCTGTCGCAAAGTGGCGATCCGGCGGGGCGCAAGCGCATGATTGAAAGCAACCTGCGACTGGTGGTGAAAATCGCCCGACGCTACGTCAATCGTGGGCTGTCGCTGCTGGACCTGATCGAAGAGGGCAACCTCGGCTTGATCCGGGCGGTGGAGAAGTTCGATCCGGAACGCGGCTTCCGCTTCTCGACCTACGCGACCTGGTGGATTCGCCAGACCATCGAACGCGCAATCATGAATCAGACCCGGACCATCCGGCTGCCGATCCATGTGGTCAAAGAGCTGAATGTGTACCTGCGGGCTGCACGCGAACTGACGCAAAAACTCGACCATGAACCCTCACCCGAAGAAATCGCCAACCTGCTGGAAAAACCGGTGGGAGAGGTCAAGCGTATGCTCGGCCTTAACGAGCGGGTTTCCTCCGTCGACGTCTCGCTGGGTCCGGATTCGGATAAAACCCTGCTCGACACCCTGACTGACGACCGCCCGACCGATCCATGCGAACTGTTGCAGGACGACGACCTGTCCCAGAGCATCGATCAATGGCTCTCGGAACTGACCGACAAGCAACGCGAAGTGGTTGTACGCCGCTTCGGCCTGCGCGGTCATGAAAGCAGCACCCTTGAAGACGTCGGCCTGGAAATCGGCCTGACCCGTGAGCGGGTCCGGCAGATTCAGGTGGAAGGCTTGAAGCGACTGCGCGAGATCCTGGAAAAAAATGGTCTGTCGAGTGAGTCGCTGTTCCAATAAGGCTCTCACTGCGATGGCATGAAAAACCCCGACTGGCTCGGGGTTTTTTATTGCCTGATCAATAGACCGAATCCCCTCCGGATTTTGGTTTCGTGCTGTAAGCCCAGGCTTACACTTGCGTAAGTGTTCGTTATTTTTACACCCTGGCAATCGTCCATGTTGAACGCTTTTCGTTTTTATATTTTTGATTCATATGGCTATTTTTTATTATTAATGACGTGTGACAGCTGGGTTTCGCGCCAGGGGGCGATTGATCCCGCAGGGGAACACTCTAGTATTGAGGTTGTGTCGACGGACAGACACGACCTTCAAGGATGAGGGATATGGAAATCGCAGGACGCGATTCATCAGGATGATGAAAAGGAACACAGGGAATAGGGAAAAAATGTGGGCGGGTCAAACCGCCCCTTTTTTTTTGCCCGCAGAAAAGCAAAAAGGCCCTTGTGGGGCCTTTTTCGCGAACGCGGGGGTAATCAGCGTTCGAGGTCTGCGATCTTGCCTGGCTTGCCATCCCAATCAGCGGAATCAGGCAAAGGATCCTTGCGTTCGGTGATGTTTGGCCAGATATCGGCCAACTCAGCGTTCAGCTCGATGAAGTTCTCCATGCCGGCCGGAACCTCATCTTCGGAGAAGATAGCCACGGCAGGGCATTCAGGTTCGCACAGCGCGCAATCGATGCACTCATCCGGGTGAATCACCAGGAAATTCGGGCCTTCGTAAAAGCAGTCCACCGGACAGACTTCTACGCAGTCGGTGTACTTGCACTTGATGCAGTTGTCGGTGACGACGAAGGTCATTTCTAATTTTCTCCTCAGGCGCGGCTTGCTGCGCCCCTTCTCGTAGGGGTCGCCAGGTTCGGGAGCGATAGTCTGCTGGCCAGGCTATTAGCCAGCAGCATCCCAAACCGCGCGAGATTCTAACAGCTTGCAAGCCGCTGCGTTAGATCCGTGTCTTTAGTGTATAGAGCAATTCGAGAGCACGACGTGGTGTCATGTCGTCCAGATCAAGCTTGGCCAGGTCATCCAGCACCGGGTGCGGCAGACTGGCGAACAGGTCGCTTTGCTGTGGAGCAGCCGGTTTGCCTTTGGCAGGTGCTGGCGACTCATGGGGCAGGGCGGTGTCTTCCAGGCGGCTCAAATGCTCGCGGGCGCGGGTAATGACTTCAGTCGGTACGCCTGCCAGCTGTGCCACGGCCAGGCCATAACTCTGGCTGGCCGGCCCCGGCAGCACGTGGTGCAGGAACACGATGCGTTCATTGTGCTCGGTGGCATTGAGGTGCACGTTGGCCACCAGCGGCTGGGCCTCCGGCAGGACGGTCAGTTCAAAGTAGTGGGTGGCGAACAGCGTGTAGGCACGCAGATGCGCCAGGCGTTCGGCCGCCGCCCAGGCCAGGGACAGACCATCGAAGGTGCTGGTGCCGCGCCCGACTTCGTCCATCAACACCAGGCTGCGCTCGGTGGCGTTGTGCAGAATGTTCGCGGTTTCGCTCATTTCCACCATGAAGGTCGAGCGCCCGCCGGCCAGGTCATCGCTGGAACCGATCCGGGTGAAGATGCGGTCGACCAGCGACAATTCGCAACTGGCCGCCGGCACGAAGCTGCCGATGTGCGCCAGCAGCACAATCAGAGCGGTCTGACGCATGTAGGTGGATTTACCGCCCATGTTCGGGCCGGTGATCACCAGCATGCGCGTGTTGTCGTCCAGGCTCAGGTCGTTGGCCACGAACGGGGTGGTCAGCACTTGCTCGACCACCGGATGGCGGCCCTGGCTGATGCGCATGCACGGTTCGCTGACGAAGCGCGGGCAGTTCAGGTCGAGGTTCAGTGCACGCTCGGCCAGGTTGCTCAAGACGTCCAGTTCGGCCAGGGCGCCTGCGGTGTCCTGCAAGGGCGGCAGTTGGGCGATGAGGTCTTCGAGCAGTGCTTCGTACAGCATCTTCTCGCGGGCCAGGGCGCGGCTCTTGGCTGACAAAGCCTTGTCTTCGAACGCTTTGAGTTCCGGTGTAATGAAGCGCTCGGCACCTTTGAGCGTCTGGCGGCGAATATAGTCGGCGGGTGCCGACTCCGCCTGCTTGCTTGGCAGCTCGATGAAGTAACCGTGAATGCGGTTGTAGCCGACCTTCAGGTGGGACAGGCCGGTGCGGGCCTTTTCCCGTGCTTCGAGGTCGATCAGGAATTGCCCGGCGTTTTCGCTGAGCGATTGCAGCTCGTCGAGCTCGCTGTCGTAGCCGGTTTTCAATACGCCGCCGTCCCGAATGACCGCGGGCGGGTTGTCGATGATGGCTTTTTCTAGGAGTGCCGCCAGTTCCGGGTAAGTGCTGGTGATGGTGGCGAGTTGCTGGAGGTGCGGGGCTTCGAGCTCGGTCATTGCCACTTGCAGTTCCGGCAGTGCGCCGAGGGCGTCACGCAAGCGGGCGAGGTCGCGCGGGCGGGCGTTGCGCAGGCCGATCCGCGCAAGAATCCGTTCGATGTCACCGATTTCCTTGAGCTGCGGTTGCAGTCTTTCGAAACGGTAACCGTCGAGCAGGCAGGTGATCGAGGTCTGGCGCGCCAACAGCACTGTCAGATCGCGTAACGGGCGATTCAGCCAGCGGGTCAACAGGCGGCTGCCCATGGCGGTCTGACAACGGTCCACTACCGATTGCAGGGTGTTGTCGCGGCCGCCGGCCAGGTTGGTATCGAGCTCCAGGTTGCGACGGCTGGCGCCATCGAGAACTACGGTGTCGTCCAGGCGTTCATGACGCAAGCTGCGCAGGTGGGGCAGGGCGGTGCGCTGGGTTTCCTTGGCGTAGGCCAGCAGGCAACCGGCGGCGCCGATGGCCAGGGTCAGGTTTTCGCAGCCAAAGCCCTTGAGATCCTGGGTCGAGAATTGCTGGCACAGGCTTTTGAGCGCCGAATCACGCTCGAAATCCCACGGCGCACGGCGACGCACACCGCGGCGTTTTTCCGCCGGCAAATCCTTGGGCCAGTCATCCGGGATCAGCAGTTCCACCGGGTTGACCCGCTCCAGTTCCGCCAGCAGGTTTTCCCAGCCCTTGATTTCCAGCACGCTGAAGTTGCCACTGGTGATGTCCAGCACCGCCAGGCCGAACAGACGCTCATCACCCAGGACGGCAGCGATCAGGTTGTCCCGACGCTCGTCGAGCAACGCCTCGTCACTCACCGTCCCCGGCGTGATGATGCGCACGACCTGCCGCTCCACGGGCCCTTTGCTGGTGGCCGGGTCACCGACCTGCTCGCAGATCACCACCGACTCGCCAAGCTTCACCAGTTTCGCCAGGTAACCCTCGGCGGCATGGTAAGGAATGCCGCACATCGGAATCGCCTGCCCCGCCGACTGCCCGCGGGCGGTCAGGGTGATGTCCAGCAACTTGGCAGCCTTCTTCGCGTCTTCATAGAAGATCTCGTAGAAGTCGCCCATGCGGTAGAACATCAGCTGGTCCGGGTGCTGGTTTTTCAGGCGCCAGTACTGCTGCATCATGGGGGTGTGGGAGGACAGGTCGGAGACGGCTTTATTCATCGGATTGTCAGGAAGCTCGTTGAAAGAGGTGGGGCAAAAGCGGGGCAACGGCCGGGCTTTTCCGCGATGGGCGCAAGGTTACCATGGGCGCTCTACCCGACGCAGGCATCGCGGCCGGGTGACATCTTTTACGATGCAAAAAACAGGTTATGCATCGATTATGCAATTGGGCATTTGTTTTCTGCGAAAATAACCAGCACTATGCGCGGTATGCACAAACGCAACGTATCTACTGTCTTAAGAGCATTGCTCGACCAGCACGGGATCTCCCCCACGGAGCTTCACCGTCGTACCGGCGTGCCTCAATCCACGCTCTCGCGCATTCTCAGCGGGAAGATCGTCGATCCTTCGGATAAACATATTTCGAAGATCGCCGAGTACTTCGCCGTGAGCACCGATCAATTGCGAGGTCGCGCGGACGTCGCGCCTGCCGCCAATGCCGGGCGCGCTCCTGTGCATTCGGAACTCAAGGATATAAGCCTGTGGGACGACGATACCCCTGTCGATGACGACGAGGTGTCGGTCCCCTTTCTTCGCGAGGTTGAATTGGCCGCAGGATCGGGAAGATTCGTCATCGAAGAAAGCGAGCGCTCTAGCCTGCGCTTCGGCAAACGTAGCCTGCGCCATAACGGCGTTCAGTTCGATCAGGCTAAGTGCGTGACAGTGCGGGGCAACAGCATGTTGCCGGTACTGCGTGACGGAGCGACGGTCGGGGTCAATGCCGGCAAGTGCGGCATTGGCGATATCGTTGACGGCGACCTTTATGCAATCAATCACAACGGACAACTTCGGGTGAAACAGCTGTATCGCCTGCCGACCGGGATTCGCCTGCGCAGCTTCAACCGCGACGAACATCCGGACGAGGACTACAGCTTCCAGGAAATCCAGGAAGAGCAGATCGTCATCCTCGGTCATGTCTTCTGGTGGGGCATGTACGCCCGCTGACAACCGCTCTATTCGATAAAACCCGCTCACGAGCGGGTTTTTTTCGCCTGCCCAAAACGCGTCATGACCTGTGTGGCTGGGGCTTTCATGCGTTAGCGCAAAACCAATGCATAAATAAATGCATTTGTGCATTGACTGTATATGCATCCATGCATATTCTTTGTCTCAAGCCGCTCGACAAAGCAGCTCGAAACGAAGCTCTTTAGTTCCACCACACAGGCAGCGATGAACCGGCCTTAACGGTTCAGAGGGTTGGCAACTGACCCGGGTGTGCAGCGTAAAGCACCAGAAGCAGTTATCCGGCGGGCAGGGACCGCGGTCGGGAAAAAAACAGGTGGGCACATACAGCCCCGGTTGGCCGAAAGGCTGGCGCGAAGGCCCGACAGAAATTCAAAGGCAAAGCAGATGTTGAGAGATTGCAGATGTGGACATTGCCAAAAACTTCTTGCCCGGACGGGCGACTACACGGAACTCCAGATCAAATGTTCTCGATGCGGAACATTGAATCATGTGAAGGCCCAGAGCCTCGAGCGATCGCCTGTGAGCGACACGGAAGCTGTATCGACAGCTTTGATCAATCATTCTTCTCAATAGGTGAACACGCATGATCGAAATCAAAAAACACATTGCCCCGCTCTTGCTGACCGCTGCGCTACTTGGTTTCGGAGGTAGTGCGGTTGCGGCTAATCTCCTGGTCAATGGTAGCTTTGAACAACCTGGCTGCAGCACTACCTGTGTCCTTGATACCACCGCGCAAACAAACCTCATCACTGGCTGGACGACATTTCTGTCCGGTATCGAGTACTTGACGCCCGCTGCAATCGCCGGTTCCACAGGTCCTGACGGCACTTCGATGGTTGACCTCGCGAATTACGTTTATCGCAATGGCGGGGGAATCCAGCAGAACTTTGCCACGGTGGTCGGGGCCAGGTATCGATTGACCTTCAGTGCGGGTAATTCGCGATACGCTAGCCGTGCCGGCGACGGTGTTGTTCAGGTAAAGGTGGCTGGGGAAACCGTCAGCTTCAATACTCCGGTTGCCCAAGGTGTTGCGATCGAATGGGGCACCATCACTTACGATTTCACCGCGACCACTCCTCAAACGACGTTGGCCTTCTCTAACGAGCAGAACCCATATGGCAATTACGCCTTCATCGACAATGTAGTCGTCGAGGCCCTGTAATTTTCAGCGGTGTTTTTCCATCCGCACTTGCGGTGACAACGTTGCGATTGCATGCGGCGCCGGGTCCCGGGCGCCGCTCTTCGCTGAATCCCTGCATTCATCAATCACCCTGGGAGGCGTGACATGACAAACGAGCATCAAGCGTTGCTGGACATTCCGATCTGGCTCGTCATCGTCCTCGCCTTGCTGGGCGGGGTGTCCGGCGAAATGTGGCGCGCAGACAAGGAAGGTGCCCGCGGCTGGTCGCTCTTACGGCGCCTGGCCCTGCGCTCCGGGGCCTGCATGATCTGCGGCGTCTCGGCGATCATGCTGTTGTACGCCGCTGGCATGTCGATCTGGGCAGCCTGTGCATTTGGATGTCTGACAGCGATGGCCGGTGCCGACGTGGCCATCAGGCTTTATGAGCGTTGGGCGGCCATGCGAATCGGTGTTGGCGATGTACCGTCGCAGGATAACCGCTCCGACAGATAATCATAAATAGTAGAGGTCAAACCATGCCGCTGACTGAACGGCAACTTCTCAAAATCATGCCAGGCGCCCGCACCCAAGCGGGCGTTTTTATTTCTGCTCTCAAAATTGCCATGGCTAATCACCGCATCAACACGCCCAAGCGCATCGCTGCGTTCCTCGCGCAAGTCGGTCATGAGTCCGGGCAGTTGCAGAACGTGCGGGAGTTGGGCAGCGATCAGTACCTGAGCCAGTACGATAGGGGTGCCCTGGCTGTTCGCCTTGGCAATACCGCAGAACCTGACCGCGACGGCCAGAAGTACCGCGGACGAGGCTTGATTCAGGTCACCGGTCGCAACAACTACCGTCAGTGCAGCCTCGGCCTGTTCGGCGACGAACGTCTGCTGGCCGCGCCTGAACTGCTCGAGCAACCGCAATGGGCTGCTGAATCCGCTGCGTGGTATTGGGCGCAAAACGGTCTGAACGAATTGGCCGATCGCGACCAGTTCAACAGCATCACCCGCCGTATCAACGGCGGTTTGAACGGGCTACAGGATCGCTTGCAGCTATGGGCGCGGGCGAGGGCAGTGTTATGTCAGCCTTCGGTTTGATTTCGGCGCCTTACCAAACGGCCGTCAGTGTTGTTTTACTGGTGGTGCTGGCGGGCGGCTCGGCGGCGCTGGCCTGGCGTATTCAGGATTGGCGCTACGCGGGGCGACTGGAAGAACAGGCCAGGTTGCACCATGAAACGCTGAATCAACTGACCCTGGTTGCTCAAACCCAGAGGCAGGCGGAGCAGGACAGGCGCCTCTCCCTGGAGCAGCAATTGTCCACCAGCGAAAAAAAACATTACCGAGTGCTAAGCGATGTTCAGCGTGATCAGGATCGCCTGCGCGATCGTCTTGCCACTGCTGATCTGCGCCTGTCAGTCCTCCTCGATGCAGGCGATGTTGCCCCCGACCGTGCAGTGCCAGGCACCTCCGGCCCCGGCGGCGTGGATCATGGCGCCGTACGCGCCCGACTTGACCCGGCGCATGCTCGACGAATTATCGCCATTACCGACGCCGGCGACCGCGGACTGATTGCCTTGCAGGCTTGTCAGGCTTATGTCAGAGCGCTTGCGCACTAACATTTTGATCGGTCCAGTCGCTTGCAAGTGCAGTCTGCTGGTGTACGGTTAACCCATCCCGCCCCATCAGGAGATGACCGTGAAAGTAATTACCCAGCTCGCCGCTGACCTTGGCAGGCAATTGCAGATTCTCAATGCCCACGTTTCCACGGCCGAGTCCTGCACCGGAGGCGGGATTGCCGAGGCGATCACCCGTATTCCGGGCAGCTCGGCGTGGTTCGAGGCCGGTTACGTCACTTATTCCAATCTGCAGAAGAACCTGCAACTGGATGTTCCTGTGGAGTTGTTCACCACGGTGGGGGCGGTCAGCCGCGAGGTGGTCGAAGCGATGGCCAGGGGCGCGCAGGAGAAAAGTCGCGCGTATTTTTCCGTGGCGGTCAGTGGCGTAGCCGGGCCGGACGGTGGTTCGCCGAGCAAGCCGGTGGGGACGGTTTGGCTGGCCTGGGGCGTGGGCGAGCGAGTGTTCAGCGAGTTGCAACACTTCGCCGGTGACCGCGACGAGGTGCGCCGACAAACGGTGAAGGCCGCGCTAGAGGGGCTGCTGCGCTATGCCGCGGCAGAAATCTCAAATCAGGGGTAGGCGATCCGGAATCGCTGTGGAATAATACTGGCTACTTATACAGGTGTTGGCCGTCAGGCCTTATTGATTACGTGAGGACTTTAATGGACGACAACAAGAAGAAAGCCTTGGCTGCGGCCCTGGGTCAGATCGAACGTCAATTCGGCAAGGGTGCCGTAATGCGTATGGGCGATCAGGACCGTCAGGCGATCCCGGCCATTTCCACTGGCTCTCTGGGTCTGGACATCGCTCTCGGCATCGGCGGCCTGCCAAAAGGCCGTATTGTTGAAATCTACGGTCCTGAATCTTCCGGTAAAACCACGCTGACCTTGTCCGTGATCGCCCAGGCTCAAAAAGCCGGCGCGACCTGCGCATTCGTCGACGCCGAACACGCCCTCGACCCTGAGTACGCCGGCAAGCTGGGCGTCAACGTCGACGACCTGCTGGTTTCCCAGCCGGACACCGGCGAGCAGGCCCTGGAAATCACTGACATGCTGGTGCGTTCCAACGCGGTTGACGTGATCATCGTCGACTCCGTGGCCGCCCTGGTGCCAAAGGCTGAAATCGAAGGCGAAATGGGTGACATGCACGTGGGCCTGCAAGCCCGCCTGATGTCCCAGGCGCTGCGTAAAATCACCGGTAACATCAAGAACGCCAACTGCCTGGTGATCTTCATCAACCAGATCCGCATGAAGATCGGCGTGATGTTCGGCAGCCCGGAAACCACCACCGGTGGTAACGCGCTGAAGTTCTACGCATCGGTTCGTCTGGACATCCGTCGTACTGGCGCGGTGAAGGAAGGTGATGAAGTCGTCGGTAGCGAAACCCGCGTCAAGGTCGTGAAGAACAAGGTGGCTTCGCCGTTCCGTCAGGCCGAGTTCCAGATTCTTTACGGCAAGGGCATCTACCTCAACGGTGAGATGATCGACCTGGGTGTTCTGCACGGTTTCGTTGAGAAGTCCGGCGCCTGGTATGCCTATGAGGGCACCAAGATCGGTCAGGGCAAGGCCAACTCGGCCAAGTTCCTGGCGGACAACCCGGAAGTCGCGGCAAAGCTGGAGAAGCAACTGCGTGACAAGCTCCTGTCCCCGGCATCGGTAGCAGACGCCAAAGCTTCTGCGGTCAAAGAGACCGAAGACGACCTGGTTGACGCTGATATCTGATCGAAGCGATGACCGCCGTACTCGATACACTCGTCGCGGTGCGGCGAACCGCAATGGACCTGCTCGCACGACGCGAGCACGGTCGAGTCGAGCTGACGCGTAAACTGCGTCAGCGCGGCGCCCTCCCTGAAATGATCGAAACAGCACTCGACCGGTTGACGGAAGAGGGGTTGTTGTCTGAAACCCGTTACCTCGAAAGTTTCGTTTCCTACCGCGCCCGTTCCGGTTATGGCCCTTTACGCATTCGTGAAGAGTTGAGCCAGCGCGGCCTGCAGCGCACCGATATTGAACTTGCCCTGCGTGAGAGCGGTATCGACTGGCAGGAGCAACTGGCCGACACCTGGCGACGTAAATTCTCCGGGCAATTGCCAGCAGATGTCCGGGAGCGCGCCAAGCAAGGCCGATTCCTGGCGTATCGGGGATACTCCATGGAAATGATCAACCGCCTGTTCAGCGGTCGAGGGATGGACGACTGAACTGAAACGGCCCGCTATTTCGATAGCGGGCCGTTTTTTTATGCCTCACGTAACCTTTGACGGCTCCCGCGTGCGTTGTTGTGCCTGGGATTTTGATTGTGCCCAGTTTTCCGGCAGGTTGATGTAGTCCACAAGTTCGCGCAGGCGGCCATGATTGCGGGCGTTGAAGTTGAAGACCAGTCGCGCCAGATGGCTGAATTCGGCTTCGTCGTGTTCCTCGCCACTATAAGCGTGCTGATGGAAATGATCGCTCAGGCGCAGGTCGGCGAAAGCCTCCTGCATGTGTTCGAGTGCCTGGTCGTTGAGTGAGTGATTCATGCGAATCAGGAACTGATGTTTGAGCCAGCGACTGGAGTGGAAGTTGCTGTAGAACTGGTTGATGTGCTCTACCGCTTCTTCGACGTTGTAGACCAGTCTCACCAGCTTCATGTCAGTGGGCAGGATGTAATGGTTTTCCTCCAGTTGCTGGTGAATGAAGTCCAGTGCGCCTTGCCAGAATTTACCGCCCGGCGCGTCGAGCAGCACCACGGGCACCAATGGGCTCTTGCCGGTCTGTATCAGCGTCAGCACTTCCAGGGCTTCATCCAGCGTGCCAAAGCCGCCCGGGCACAGCACCAGGGCATCGGCTTCCTTGACGAAGAACAGCTTGCGGGTGAAGAAGAAATGGAAGGGCAGCAAGTTGGTCGTGCCGTCGACAGTGGGGTTGGCATGCTGCTCGAAGGGCAGGGTGATGTTGAACCCCAGGCTGTGTGTCAGGCCGGCGCCCTCGTGGGCGGCGGCCATGATGCCGCCACCGGCACCGGTAATGACCATCATGTCCGAGCGCGCCAGAGCGGCGCCGAGTTCCCGGGCCATCCTGTAGAGCGGGTGTTCCATGGGGGTACGGGCCGAGCCGAAAACAGTGACCTTGCGCCGTCCCTTGAATTGTTCGAGCACGCGGAAGGCCTGTTCCAGTTCGCGCAGGGCTTGCAGGGTGATTTTGGCGTTCCAGCGGTTGTGGTCTTCCTGGGCCATGCGTAGCACGGTCAGGATCATGTCGCGGTAGATCGGGATGTTCGGGCTGTTGGGTGAAATCAGCTTGAGTTGTTCTTCGACCTTGCTGAGGAGGTCGTGGCCGCTTTCTTCAAAATGACGGCTCAGGAGGTCATTCGGTTGGTAAGGCATTCAACTTCTCCTTCTGCACAGAACCCTCGGCCTGACAACGTACGCCGGTGCCACGACACTTCATGTGTCGCTGTCTGCCCAGGCCCATGCCTGGGCGATCTAATTGACCCGAAAGGCATCGGATCATCCAAACAGGTTCTGTTTTTCCCTTGGATGAAAGAAACAATCGCACAACACGGTAAGCGACGGCCAGCCCCCTTTCCAGCCCTGAAAAAGTGAAGGTGGATACCTGAAATCTAGACCTTCACAATGATTTGCGCTGTTTGATCATTGCGCCACAACGTCTTTGCTGGCAACCGCTTATTGACGATTTGCAAGGTGGTTTCACCGCTCGTCTGAACAGGCGTCGCATGGGCCGCACTCTGATTTACTAAGTTACAGGTGCCACACGACAACTTTGCGTCAACGGCAGGGCGCACGGTACATGCAGTTCAAGGATTTAATCGCTCAAACATGAGTGAAGTGCAGGGAGGCGGGAAACCATGGCCAGAGTCGTTCTGGAGGTCGATACGCAACTGTATCGATTGTTGAAGTCGTCAGCCGAGGCCAATCATTTGAGCCTCGAAGAGGAGTGCTGCCGGCGTTTGCGTGGCGGCGAACGCCGTTCGCATTACTTGCAGGCGCTGCTGGCAGAATTGCGCGCCGAAGATGAACAGCGGCGCGCCAATTCCCGGTGATTACTTTTTCTTCTTGGCCGGTTGCAGGCAATCCGATTCCTGGAAGCTGGCGGAGCCGACTGGACGGTTGGTCTTCACCTCGGTGAAGTCGTAACGCATGATCGCGCCCTTGGCCATCAGCTTGCGAAACCCTTCGTTCCTGCAGACAGAAGCGCCCAACTGGAAGTACACCGCCTTCGGGTCTGCACGCATCTTGTCGGCGTGGCTGCTCTGCACACTCAGGTGGTTGATCAGTTGTTTGCCTTCAACGGTGTAGCCTTGATCGAGAATGTCTTCGTTGATCGCTCGTGGAGTGCCGACGCTGCTCTGGGTGGCGACGTTTTGCAGCATTTTGTTCAGTTCCGTGTCTTTCAAGGACGCAGCCTGGGCATTGAGGGACGACGCCAGCAAAATGGCCGCGGTAGGAACGATAAGGCGCAGCATGAAACTCTCCTGGTTCAGTGATGGGGGTTTGACCCGTCACGTGACTGTGCGTTCAGTGGCGGCGAATTATAGGGGAGGCGGGCTGGACGGTACAGGCTTGCGCCGGGCGGTCTGGTAAACTGCTGGCACTTTTTACCCTGTCGAGTGTGTTTCGTGTCGAGTTTCCTTCTCTGTGGGCGTTGTCCGCTATGAGCCCCACCCCCGCGCGCTTTGCCATGAATGCCGTAGCCCGCTTGCGCGATCAGCGTGAGGAGGAGGGCATCAAGCCGATTCAGGCCCGTGGCTGGCGTGCGCCGCGTTGCCGTGATTGCCGGGTGATCGAGAGCCACTGCCTGTGCGCATGGCGTCCGCAGGTCGCGACCCGCTCCGGCGTATGCCTGATCATGACCAACAAGGAAGTGTTCAAACCAAGCAACACCGGTTGGCTGATCGCCGACGTGGTCCCTGACAACCACGCCTTCATCTGGTCCCGTACGGAGGTCGATCCGAAGTTGCTGGCGCTGTTGTCCGACTCGCAATGGCAGCCCTACCTGGTGTTTCCGGGTGAATATGTCGAGCCTGAGCGGGTGACAAACAGTGTGGATGTCGATGGCACGAAGCGTCCGTTGTTCATTCTGTTGGACGCGACCTGGACCGAGGCGCGAAAGATCTTTCGCAAGAGCCCCTATTTCGATCGATTGCCGATCCTCAGCCTGCTGCCCGAAAAACTCTCGCGCTACCGGTTGCGTCGCTCGACCCGTAGCGAGCATCTGTGCACGGCGGAAGTGGCGGCGCTGTGTCTCGACCTTGCGGGCGATGTCGACGCAGCCTCGGCGCTGGATGCCTACTTTGATGTGTTCAGCCAGCATTACCTCGACGCCAAACATCAGTTGGACATGAACGTTTCGACCCCGGCGCATGCCGAGTTGATGCCCTATGTCCAGTCGGTCACTCCTTTGATGGACTGATTGTCGCTCATACTGCAATAAACTGTACCGGGCATGCTGCTTGACCACCCCGGCTTCGCTGGGCATGCTTGGCGCCGATCAGGGTGCGGCCAGCGTTTGCAATGGCGTTTCTTGCGTTGAACGTGCCTGGTCAGTGCAGCTCCATGGCTGTGCCTTGAGGTGCTTTGGCGAGCTCCGAATACATCGGGCGTCCCATGAAAAACAGGATCATTTGAAAAATGGCCACATACGAAATCCTGATTGCCGATGACCATCCGCTGTTTCGTAGTGCCTTGCATCAAGCGTTGACCCTGGGCCTTGGCCCGGATGTCCGTCTGGTGGAGGTGGCGAGCATTGCCGAACTGGAAGTCCGCCTGACGGAAAAGTCCGACTGGGATCTGGTGCTGCTGGACTTGAACATGCCGGGGGCCTACGGTTTTTCCGGGCTGGTCCTGCTGCGCGGTCAGTACCCGCAGATTCCGGTGGTCATGGTCTCGGCCCAGGAAGAACCGACCATCATGGTCAAGTCCCGTGAGTTCGGCGCCAGTGGCTTCATTCCCAAATCCAGCGACTTGAGTGTGATCCAGAAAGCCGTGCGTGCGGTCCTCGATGGCGATGTGTTCTGGCCACCGCAGGCGTTCGAAGCGGTCAGCGTTTCGGCAGAGGCCAAGGCGGCCAGCGAAGGCCTTGCCAGCCTGACACCGCAGCAATTCCGGGTGCTGACCATGGTCTGCGAAGGCTTGCTGAACAAGCAGATCGCCTACGAGCTGAGTGTTTCCGAGGCGACTATCAAGGCGCACGTGACCGCGATTTTCCGTAAACTGAATGTACGGACCCGGACCCAGGCCGCGCTGCTCTTGCAACAACTTGAGTCAACTTCCAGCCACTAAAGGCTGGTTACTTCACGCTTTTTTGACTTTGGTTGAACTAGCTTTCCCACTTCCTTTTTTGTCAGTTGCCCACTCTATGTCACCTTTCAAAGGCCAGACCGGTCTGAAACGTATTCTCAATGCCTCCGGTTATTCGCTGGATGGCCTGCGCGCAGCCTTCACCGGCGAAGCCGCCTTTCGGCAACTGGTATTGCTCAACGTCATCCTGATTCCCTTGTCGTTCTTCCTCAATGTCAGCCGGGTCGAACAGGCGTTGTTGATCGCGGTCTGCCTGTTGGCGTTGATCGTCGAGTTGCTCAATTCGGCCGTGGAAGCGGCTATCGACCGTATTTCCCTTGAACGGCACCCGCTGTCCAAGAATGCCAAGGACATGGGCAGTGCCGCCCAGTTCGTGGCATTGAGCATGATTGCCCTGGTGTGGGCGGTCATCCTGCTCTAAGCGATCGTCGGCAGTACGATCTCGTCGCTGCGCTGAACCCCGGCGGTGAAGGCGCGGCACAGGTCGAGGAACTCGCGCATCGCCGAGGTCTGATATTTCTGTTTATGCCAGATGAAATAAAACTGTCGCGCCAGATCCAGATCCGGCGTCTCGACAGGCACCAGGCTGCCGCGGCGGAATGCGTCGCGCAAAGCCAGCCGGGAAATGCAGCCAATCCCCAAACCTGACTCCACCGCGCGCTTGATCGCTTCGGTGTGCTCAAGCTCCAGGCGGATATTCAAGGAAGAACGGTGATGACGCATGGCTTGATCGAAGGTCAGCCGTGTGCCGGAGCCCTGTTCGCGCAAGATCCACGCTTCGTGGCTCAACTCGTCCATGGTGGCCGTGCCGCGCTTGGCCAGCGGATGCTGAGGGGCGCAAAACACCACCAGTTCGTCCTCGACCCAGCTTTGCACTTCGATGTCCGGGTGACTGCAGTCGCCTTCGATCAGACCCAGGTCAATTTCATAGTGGGCCACCTGTTGCACAATGTTGGCAGTGTTCTGCACGTGCAGCTTCACCTGGCTTTCCGGATGGCGCTGCATGAAGCTGCCGATCAGCAGGGTGGCCAGGTAATTGCCGATGGTCAGGGTCGCGCCCACGGCCAGCGAGCCGAAACCGGACTTGCCATTGAGCAGGTCTTCGATTTCCTTGGCCTGGTCGAGCAGGGCGACCGCTTGCGGTAAAAGTTGTTTACCAAGGGCGTTCAGGCTCAGCCGTTTGCCGGCGCGGTCGAACAACTGGCAGCTGCACTGGCGCTCCAGTTCGGTGATCGAGGTGCTCGCCGCCGATTGCGAGAGGTTGAGCAGGCCCGCAGCACGGGACACGCTTTCCTGCTGGGCGACGGCGACGAATACTTGAAGTTGACGGAGAGTAAATCGCATATCGATATAACCGATAACCCTTATCTTAATAATCCATTTAACAGATATTGTCTCTGCCTTTAGAATGCGATGCAATTGCGCAGAGCTGGCTTTCTTGCAGAGCACACCGAACACGCGCAGACCAATCTCCAGGAGTCCCACGTACATGAGCAACATGAACCACGAGCGTGTCCTCAGTGTTCACCACTGGAACGACACTCTGTTCAGCTTCAAGTGCACCCGTGATCCGGGCCTGCGCTTCGAGAACGGTCAGTTCGTGATGATCGGCCTGCAACAGCCCAACGGCCGCCCGCTTATGCGCGCTTACTCGATTGCCAGCCCGAACTGGGAAGAGCATCTCGAGTTCTTCAGCATCAAGGTGCCTGATGGTCCGCTGACTTCGCAGTTGCAGCATCTGAAGGAAGGCGACGAGATCATCATCAGCAAGAAGCCTACCGGCACGCTGGTGCTGGATGACTTGAAGCCTGGCAAACATTTGTACCTGCTCAGCACCGGTACCGGTCTGGCGCCGTTCATGAGCGTTATCCAGGACCCGGAAACCTACGAGCGTTTCGAAAAAGTGATCCTGTGCCACGGCGTGCGTTACGTCAACGAAGTCGCTTACCGCGAGTTCATCACCGAGCACCTGCCGCAGAACGAATTCTTCGGCGAAGCCCTGCGTGACAAGTTGATCTACTACCCGACCGTAACCCGCGAGCCGTTCGAGAACGAAGGCCGCCTGACCGACCTGATGCGCAGCGGCAAGCTGTTCAGCGACATCGGCCTCCCTCCGATCAACCCGCAGGACGACCGCGCCATGCTGTGCGGCAGCCCGAGCATGCTCGACGAGACCAGCGAAGTGCTGAACAGCTTCGGCCTGAAGGTTTCGCCGCGGATGCGCGAGCCGGGTGACTACCTGATCGAGCGTGCGTTCGTAGAGAAGTGACCGCAGGTCACGTGTAGGAGCGAGCCTGCTCGCGATGGAGGTCAACGATAACGCGGGAAGCTTGATACCCAGCGGCGTCCTCAGGTTTTTCGCGAGCAGGCTCGCTCCTACAGTAGATTTGCAGCGCATCTGAAAAGCCCGCATGACTTGGGAAGGTCAGGCGGGCTTATTCGTTTCCAGCGTTCAGCCCTTTGCGGGTATGACTTCCAGGACGCGGATCAGCTCCGGTGTCGGGTAATGCCAGCGCACATCCAGGTCCCAGAACTGCGCGCCGTATTCCCGCTCGGGTGCAGGTATTTGATAGGCCGGGCGGGGATCCTGTGCCAGGCATTGCTCGATCAGCTCGACCAAAGGCTCATCAAGGCGCCGGGCATGCTCGTGAGCCTGCAGCAGCGCTGAGTCCGTCCACTGCACGGGAATCAGCCTTGGCGCAGCGCTGGCGATGCTGTTGGCGGCTGTATCGATGATGTCGGCGTAGGGCACGTAGGGCTTGATATCGAGAATCGGTGTGCCATCCAGCAGATCGATGCCCGAGATCCACAGGCGGTTGGCTTCGACCCTGTCCAGTTTCACCACTGATTGCCCGATGCCATTGGGGCGGTGGGTGGCGCGGGTGGCGAACACGCCCATGGATTTGTTGCCGCCGAGGCGAGGAGGGCGGACCTTCAGGCGAGGCTTTTCCTCCAGGGCCTGGTGGAACAGGAACAGCAGCCACACGTGGCTGACCTGCTCCAGGCCCTGTACGGCGTCCCCTTGATCGAACGGAGCCACCAGCTCCAGTACCCCACGGGCGGCCGGGGCCAGTTGTGGCTGGCGCGGAATGGCAAACTTCTCCTTGAAGCAGGAGCGTACGAAGCCGATGGGGGAAACGCTGTAGGTCATGGTTTGAGGTCGAGGCGGAGTCAGACCGGGATGATGCCTTAAAGATCAAAAGATCGCAGCCTGCGGCAGCTCCTACGCAGAACGAATTCCTCTGTAGGAGCTGCCGCAGGCTGCGATCTTTTAAAGGCTGAACCCGCCATCCAGAGGAATGATATTCCCCGTCATATAGGCTCCGGCCGTACTCGCCAGGCTGATCGCCAGCGCCGCCATCTCTTCCTCGCGGCCCCAGCGCTTCATTGGAATCAGCGCCGTATCCTCGGCCAGTGCCTGTTCATCATCGCCAATGTGCCGGGTCATCTTGCTCGGAAAACGACCCGGTGCGATCACATTGACATTGATGTGCTGGCTCACCAGTTCGCGCGCCAGAATCCTCGACAGTTGATGCAGCGCCGCCTTGCTCGGCCCGTAGGCATACGCCTGTTCGCCGAAGGATGAAATCCCGGCCACCGAACCAATATTGATGATTCGCGCGGGATTCTGCGCTGAACCGGCCTTGCGCAGCAGGGGCAGGAATTGCTGGATGCAGTTGAACACCGATGTCACGTTGAGCTGCATGACTTTTTCCCAGCCCTTGATCGGGTAGCTCTCCAGTGGTGCACCCCAGGTGGTGCCGGCATTGTTCACCAGGATGTCCAGATGGGAAATCTGCTCCCCCAGGCGTGTGGCCAGTTGCAGGACGCCCTCTTCGGTGGCGAGGTTGGCAACCATGGCGTGGCAGTGTCCAAGCGCGCCGAGTTCGTCGGCGGTTTGCCGGCAGGCTTCGGCGTCGCGGGCGCAGACGTACACGGTGGCGCCTGCTTCGACGTAGGCCTTGGCGATCATCTTGCCGATACCACGGGTGCCGCCTGTCACCAGGGCGGTGCGGCCTTGCAGGGAGAAGTAGGGATGCATGGCGAATCCTGAGAGCTGAGGGTCTTGATACCCTAGTCGTCAGCCGTTCGAAACGGAGCCACTATTTTTGCGCGGAATGAATGGCCATACGGCCAAGCCCTGAACCACCTGTGTAGGAGCTGCCGCAGGCTGCGATCTTTTTATTTTGATTTTTAAAAACAAGATCAAAAGATCGCAGCCTGCGGCAGCTCCTACAGGGGGGGCGGTGGTTTATTGGGGACGAACGCGAAGGGTCAGGCCCTTGAGGAAGTTGCGCAGCAACTGGTCGCCGCACGGGCGATAGTTGGTGTGGCCGAACTTGCGGAACAGCGCGCTCAGCTCAGGCTTGGACACCGGGAACTCGGCGGCCTTGAGGATCGCGTGCATGTCGTCTTCTTTCAGCTCGAATGCGACCCGCAGCTTTTTCAGGATGATGTTGTTGGTCACCGGCACTTCGATCGGCTGCGGCGGACGGCTTTCGTCCTTGCCGCGCTTGAAGATCACCAGGCCGTCGAGGAAATGTGCCATGACTTCGTCCGGGCAGCGTACAAAGCCTTCCTCGTCTTCCTCTTTCTTGTCGAGATAGGTCACCAGGTCTGCCAGGGTCACGTCCAGGCCGCCGAGCTTGATGATCTCGATGACTTTCTTGTCGCTGATGTCGAGCATGTAGCGCACGCTGCGCAGTACGTCGTTATGAATCATGTGTGCGGTCCTGATAATTCAGCTATGGGTGCCGCCGAAAACAGCAGCACCGAAAAGTGTGGCGGCGCGGATAGCCTTAGAACTTCTCTTTGCCGGACAAGTAGCGCCATTGCCCCACGGGCACTTTGCCGATGGACACGCCGCCGATGCGGATGCGGCGGATGGCGACGACCTTCAGGCCCACGGCCTGGCACAGCAGGGCGATGATGCCCGGTTGCGGGTTCTTCATGGCAAAGCGCAGGCGGTTTTCGTTCTGCCAACTGGCCTTGACCGCCGGCAACTCCTTGCCCTTGTAAGTCAGGCCATGGTTCAGACGGTTGAGGCCGTGAGCCACCATCTCGCCTTCAACCTCGACCACATACTCTTGCTCGATCTTGCTGGAGTCGGCGGTGAGCTTGCGCAGGATTTTCCAGTCCTGGGTGAACACCAGCAGCCCGCTGGCGTTGGCCTGCAGGTCGGTGCTGGCGGTCAGGCGCAGGAAGTGCCCGCGCAACGGACGCTTGCCGTAGCGGTGTTCTTCGCTCAGGGTCTCGGCGCCGAGGGTGGCCATGGCGGTGTATGCATCCATGCCGGCCGGCACGTTGAGCAACAGGGTCACCGGTTCCGGCGCGGTGGCCTTGGCTTCTGGATCAAGCTCGACTTTCTGGGTGTCGACCTTGAATTGCGGCTCGTCGATGACCACGCCGTCGACGGTGACCCAGCCGCCCTCGATGAACAGCTCAGCCTCCCGACGGGAACAGCCGACGAGTTCGATGAGGCGTTTGGAGAGACGAATCGGGTCAGTCATGTCAGGGCCGTAACAAAAAGGGGGTAGGCATTGTACCTGCCTGGCGCCGGTTAATCCCGGTTCCATTTGCACCGTGAGGCGTTTTGTGGGAGCGGGCTTGCTCGCGAAAGCGGTTTATCAGCCAATATCGATGTTGAATTTGATGGCCTCTTCGCGAGCAAGCCCGCTCCCACATTTGGTTCCTGGTTGTGTCAGCCACTGCGTGTGAGTTGTTCTGGATGACGCATACGCATGTGCAGCAACGGATACGGCTGGCCCATGCCATCGACTTCCGAGCGACCGATGACCTCGAAACCCTGTTTGAAGTAAAAGCCGAGGGCTTGCGGGTTCTGTTCGTTGACGTCCAGTTCATCGGCGTTCAGGTGTTCCAGGGCATAACGCAACAATTTCTTGCCCAGGCCCTGGCCGCGATGGTCGGGGTCGATGAAGAGCATTTCGATCTTGCCTGCCGCGACGCCGGCGAATCCGGTGATGCGCTGGCTCGAATCCTTGGTGCAGATCAGCATCACCGAGTCGAGGTAGCGGGTCAGCACCAGATTTTTCAGCAGTGCGATGTAGCTGTCCGGCAGGAAGTCGTGGGTGGCGCGCACCGAGGCCTCCCAGACCCGGGTCAATTCTTCGTAGTCGCCGAGTTTCGGCGTGTGGATGACCGAATGCTGACGCATGCCCGTCTGCCTCTTATGCAGTGGTTGATAGGAATCCTTCCATGTGCAAACGATAGCCGTAAAAAAGCCCCGCATCTCGTCAAGAGAGCGGGGCTTTTTGTATTTTTTGCGTTTAGATCTGTTCAGCCCACAGGTCGTATTCGTCGGCGTCGGTCACTTTGCACCAGACCTTGTCGCCTGGCTTGAGGTTGCTGCCGTTGTCGATGAATACATTGCCGTCGATTTCCGGGGCGTCGAAGAAGCAGCGGCCCACGGCGCCTTGCTCGTCGACTTCATCGACCAGCACTTCGATCTCGCGGCCGATGCGCATTTGCAGGCGCGCCGAGCTGATGGCCTGCTGGTGCGCCATGAAGCGCTCCCAACGGTCCTGCTTGACGTCGTCCGGGACGACTTCCAGGTCCAGGTCATTGGCCGGTGCGCCTTCTACCGGCGAGTACTGGAAGCAGCCGACACGGTCGAGCTGGGCTTCGGTCAGCCAGTTCAACAAGTACTGGAAGTCCTCTTCGGTTTCGCCCGGGAAGCCGACGATGAAGGTCGAACGGATGATCAGGTCCGGGCAGATTTCGCGCCAGTTCTTGATGCGTGCCAGGGTCTTGTCTTCGAAGGCCGGGCGTTTCATCGACTTCAGCACTTTCGGGCTGGCGTGCTGGAACGGGATGTCCAGGTACGGCAGGATCTTGCCGGCGGCCATCAGCGGGATCAGCTCGTCAACGTGCGGGTACGGGTAAACGTAGTGCAGGCGAACCCAGACGCCGAGGGTGCTCAGGGCTTCGCAGAGTTCGGTCATGCGGGTTTTCACCGGCGCGCCGTTCCAGAAACCGGTGCGGTATTTCACGTCGACGCCATAGGCGCTGGTGTCTTGGGAGATCACCAACAGTTCCTTGACGCCGGACTTGACCAGGCGCTGGGCCTCGTCGAGGACGTCGCCCACCGGACGGCTGACCAGTTTACCGCGCATCGACGGGATGATGCAGAAGCTGCAGCTATGGTTGCAGCCTTCGGAAATCTTCAGGTAGGCGTAGTGGCGCGGAGTCAGCTTGATGCCTTGTGGCGGCACCAGGTCGATCAGCGGGTTGTGGTCCTGGCGTGGCGGCACGACTTCGTGCACGGCGTTGACCACTTGCTCGTACTGCTGCGGACCGGTCACGGCCAGCACGCTCGGGTGTACGTCGCGAATGTTGCCTTCTTCGACGCCCATGCAGCCGGTCACGATGACCTTGCCGTTTTCCTTGATGGCTTCGCCGATCACTTCCAGGGACTCGGCCTTGGCCGAATCGATGAAGCCGCAGGTGTTGACCACCACGACATCGGCGTCCTGGTAAGTGGAGACAACGTCATAGCCTTCCATGCGCAGCTGGGTAAGGATGCGCTCGGAGTCGACCAGTGCTTTGGGGCAGCCCAGGGATACGAAGCCAACCTTTGGATTGGCCGACGCAGGAGTGGTGGACATGTCTAACCTCGGTATTTTGTGACGCCTCGTGCCGAGTGCGGCAAGACGACGGACGGGCGCTTATTTGGCGCCTCTGGTCAAAAAGTGCGCAATTCTAGCGATGGTAAGCCCACTTGACCAGCTTTATGCAGGGAAATACGACGAGTGCTGCGCTATGCTTCGCGCCGTTACGCTTTACTGGTTTTTTACAGTCAACAAAACGTCTGTAACCTGAAGTAAAACAGCGCATGCTGCACGACAAAGCATAGTGCTTCTTTCAAAGAAGCCCGGGTCTGAGAAGTAGGAGTGGTGGATGGGTCAGGCAAGTAGTCAGGCTGCCGGTGCAGAGCATTCGGCGGTGAAGCCGATCGGTATGCTGGTCGCGGCAGTCGGGGTGGTTTATGGCGATATCGGCACCAGTCCGTTGTACACCCTCAAGGAAGTGTTTTCCGGAGGCTATGGCGTGCCGGTCAACCATGACGGGGTGCTGGGGATTCTGGCACTCATTTTCTGGTCGCTGATCTGGGTCGTGTCGATCAAGTACATGATGTTCGTCCTGCGCGCCGACAACCAGGGCGAAGGCGGGATCATGGCCCTGACCGCACTGGCCCGGCGGGCGGCGGCGGGCCACGCGAAGTTGCGCACACTATTGGTGGTTTGCGGACTGATCGGTGCGGCGCTGTTCTATGGCGACAGCATGATTACCCCGGCGATTTCCGTGCTTTCGGCGATTGAAGGCCTGGGGCTGGCATTCGAAGGCATCGACCATTGGGTGGTGCCATTGTCACTGGTGGTGTTGGTCGCGCTGTTTCTGATCCAGAGTCACGGGACCGCGCGCATCGGCATTCTGTTCGGGCCGATCATGGTCACCTGGTTCCTGGTGCTGGGTGCACTGGGCGTCTATGGCATCAGCCAGCATCCGGAAGTCCTGGAAGCGATGAACCCGGTGTGGGGCGTGCGTTTCTTCATGGTGCATCCGGGCATGGGCCTGTCGATTCTCGGTGCCGTGGTGCTCGCACTGACCGGTGCCGAAGCGCTGTACGCGGACATGGGCCACTTCGGTCGCAAGCCGATCGCTCGTGCCTGGTTCATCCTCGTGCTGCCGGCGCTGGTGCTGAACTACTTCGGCCAGGGCGCGCTCCTGCTGGGCGATCCGGAAGCTGCCCGTAACCCGTTCTACCTGCTGGCACCGAGCTGGGCACTGATCCCGCTGGTCGGCCTGTCGACCCTGGCCACGGTGATTGCCTCGCAAGCGGTGATTTCCGGCGCGTTCTCCCTGACCCGTCAGGCGATCCAGCTCGGTTACATTCCGCGCATGCACATCCGGCACACTTCCAGTGCCGAACAGGGCCAGATTTACATCGGCGCGGTGAACTGGGCGTTGATGGTCGGCGTGGTGCTGTTGGTGCTGGGGTTCGAATCCTCCGGCGCCCTGGCCTCGGCCTACGGCGTGGCCGTGACCGGGACCATGCTGATGACCAGTATCCTGGTGTCCGCGGTGATCCTGCTGCTTTGGAAGTGGCCACCGGTGCTTGTGGTGCCGATCCTGTTGGGTTTCCTCTTGGTAGACGGTGTGTACTTCGCCGCCAACGTGCCGAAAATCGTTCAGGGCGGTGCATTTCCGGTGATCGCCGGTTTCGCGCTGTTTGTGCTGATGACCACCTGGAAACGCGGCAAGCAGTTGCTGGTCGAGCGCATCGATGAGGGTGGTTTGCCGCTGCCGATCTTTATCAGCAGTATCGCGGTACAACCGCCCCATCGCGTTCAGGGTACTGCCGTGTTCCTCACGGCGCGGCCGGATGCCGTGCCCCACGCGCTGTTGCACAACCTGCTGCATAACCAGGTGCTGCATGAGCAAGTGGTGCTGCTGACGGTGGTGTACGAAGACATCCCGCGGGTACCGCCGACGCGGCGCTTCGAGGTGGATTCCTACGGCGAAGGTTTCTTCCGGGTGATCCTGCACTTCGGCTTCACCGACGAGCCGGACGTACCGAAGGCGTTGAAGCTGTGTCATCTCGATGAACTGGACTTCAGCCCGATGCGCACCACGTACTTCCTCAGTCGCGAGACGGTCATCGCCTCCAAGCTCGAAGGCATGTCTCGTTGGCGCGAGGCGCTGTTTGCCTTCATGTTGCAGAACGCCAACGGCAATTTGCGTTTCTTCAATCTGCCGCTGAACCGGGTGATTGAGTTGGGTACTCAGGTCGAGATGTAAGTGACCAAAAAAGCCCCCGTTGCCTTGCGGCGGCGGGGGCTTTTTTGTGGGTGCGTGCAAAACGGGAAGACTATGGAAATTCAGTGTGGGAGCGGGCTTGCTCGCGAAAGCGGTGTGTCAAATTGCATCTATGTCGACTGACACGCCCCCTTCGCGAGCAAGCCCGCTCCCACAGGGGATCTGTGGTGCTCCAGAATGAAAAAGCCCCCGGGACCGTAAGGCAGCGGGGGCTTTTTGCGGGCTGTCAGATCACTCTGTAGCCGCCGTTTCCTTCGGCTGCCGCTTCTCGATCACCTCCACCAGACGCTTGGCCAGCGCCGGGTAGTTCTCGTCGAAGTGGTGGCCGCCAGGCAGCTTGATGGCTTCGCCTACCGCCGTCTTATCGGTGCAGCCACTCTCGTCGGTTTCTTCTTCACCGTAGATGCATACCACTTTGGCGGCTGGCAGCTTGGCCATCTCCGGGCCGGTGGCGGCTTCCTTGCCGGCGTTGCCGAGCCAGCCTTCGACTTCGATCTCGAAGCTGCCGGTGCGGGCGAAGGCCAGCAGGATGATCGCGTCGACGCGTTGCTGTTCCGATTCGGCCAGGCGGTTATAGATCGCCGGCAGAACGTCGGCACCAAACGAGTATCCGGTCAGGATGAAGCGTTTGGTGCCCCATTTCTGCCGGTAGTGCTGCATCAGTTCGGCCAGGTCCAGCGCGCTTTGCTCAGGGCTCTTGTGCTGCCAGTAGTAGCGCAGGGTGTCGATGCCCACCACCGGGTAGCCGATCTTGGCCATCTCGCCCGCCACGTCGCGGTCGAGGTCGCGCCAGCCGCCGTCACCGGACAGGAACAGGGTCACGGTGTCCCTGGCCTGACCGGCGGGCACTTCGACCACCGGAATTTGCAGGCCGCCAGCGGCTTTGTCGCCACCGACGAGGATCTTGCGCAGTTCGTTGTTCAGCACTTGCGGCAGGTTGATGTCGTAGTCGCTGATGCTGGTTTCGGCGTTCGGTTGATCACGCACGAAGCCGGCACTGGTGTCGTCCGGGTTGTCGTTCCACGCTGCCAGCCAATGGCCGTGGGCCGCGCTTTTGGGCAGCAGGTGAGTGCAGCCACCCTTTTCCAGGGCCAGGTCGACCGAGACGGCGTAAGCCTTGTCGTCCTTTTGCTCGGACAACCAGCGCCAGGCCAGCACGGCACCCGGGCCGATGCCGCTGACCAGGGTCGCCGGGCCTTTGAGTTCCCTCAGGCCCGATTGCAGGGCGCGGCTTTGCAGCAGGCAGTCCTTGGGCAGGATCACCTGGACAATCTGCGCCGAGCCGCTGCGGCTCAGGGTCATCAATTGCTTGTCGCTGAGTTTCTGGTCTTCGTTGACCGCCACCAGCACCTGGGCGCGAGGTGTTGTACCGGGGATGACGCGGGTCATCGCCGCACCATCGGTCGGGGTCAGGGATTCGAGGGTCGGTTCCGGCGCCGGACGTTTCAGGTACCAGAAACCGCCACCGAGAATCAGGGCCACTATCACCAGTGTGCCCAATACATACCGCAAGGAGCGTTGAATCATCAGCGTTTCACCAATCCGGTCAGGCCGCCCGCGATCAGGGCAGCAGTGTCGGCCAGCGCAACCAGCGGATCGAGTCCGGCGGGCACGGCCATATAACGGGGTTCCCAATCAGGCTGGAACTTGTCTTTGAAGCGGCGCAAGCCCTGGAAGTTGTACAGCTGCTCACCACGGCGGAATACCATCGAGCCCAAGCGCTGGGTCAATGGCGCGCCGCGACGGGGTTGCAACCCCGACAACGGCACCATGCCCAGGCTGAAACGCGCGTATCCATGGTTTTTATAATGTTGAATCAGGCCGACCATCATGAATTCCATGGTCAGCTTCGGGGCGTCCGGGTGCGCGCGCATCAGGTCGAGGCTGGCCAGGTCGTGGCCGTAGGTCTCGAGCAAGTTGGCGAACGCGACCGGGCGTCCTTCGAAACGAATCACCGCGATGCGGAAATACTTCAGGTAGTCGTCGCTGAAACGGCCCAGCGAAAAACCTTTCTCGCGGACGTTCTTGCCGGTCAGCCAGGCATCGGAAATCACCTTGAGGTCATCCATCGGCGCCTGGCCCGGCTCGAAGATCTCCAGCGACAGGCCGTCACGGGTGCCACGGTTCCAGGTGTAGCGCAGGTCCTTCATCTCTTTGCCCTTGGCTTCGAGATCAAAACGCTTGAGATCGACCCGGGCTTCTTCGCCGAGCTTGATCGCGGTCAGGCCGATGTCCATGTAGTACGGCAGGTTCTCTGCGCGCACTTGATAGAACACGGGGCGGGCGTGGTGGATGTCGCACAGGTCGCGGAACTGCCAGATCATTTCCGCCCGTTGCTGGCCCGGGCCGATCGGGTCATACAGCGCCACCAGGCTGCGGCCGCGACGGGCGTACATCAGGAACGCCTCGTCGTTGGGGTGGAACAGCAGCGCCTTGTCACCGGTCAGGGCCAGGCCGCCATCGGGTTGCGCGGAGGCCATGAGGATCTTGCTGGCGCGCTCCAGCTCTTCGGGTGTCGGCAGGTGAATGACCGGACGTGCGGTGCGCAGCAACCAGGTCAGCGACACCACGACCAGCAGCACGGCGGCCCCGAGCAGCGAACGCAGGCCGCGAGGGGCATCGGCGTCCAGAGTGAATTGCCACCAGAGTTGATGACTGTACGGAACGTCCTGATAGGCGAACAGCAGCAACCAGATCGACGCCCCGAGCACGCACAGGCTGGCCACCAGGTACAGCGGCGAGAACGGTACTTCGGTCAGACGGCTGGGGCGGTAGAACGAGCGGCGGAATACCCCGAGCAGGCTCGCCGTCAGCACCATCAGGCTGGCTTCTTCCCAGTCGAAACCCTTGAGCAGTGAGAGCAGGGCGCCGACCAGCAACAGGATGGTGGTCAGCATCCACGCGGCCGACAACCGGCGGCGCAGGCCCTGGGCCAGCAACAGGCACAGCACGCCGACCAGGCTGGCGCCAAAGTGCGAAGCATCGACCAATCGATGGGGGATCAGAAAACCGATGTGTTCCAGGCGGGTGTCGATTTCCGGGGTGGCGCCGGAGAACAGCAGGACAACACCGGACAAAAACACCAGCACCGCCAGTATCGGCGCCGCCAGGCCCGAGGCCGCGCGCAATGTCTGGCGAGTCTGGAACAGGCGCTGACCTTCGTTGACCAGCAACAGCAGGCAGGCCACCAGCAAGGGCAGGACCACGTAGATCAAGCGATAGAGCAGCAGGGCGGCCGCCAGCGGCGCAGCACCCAGTGTGTCGGAAAAGGCTGCCAGCAAGATCGCCTCGAACACCCCGACACCGCCCGGCACATGACTGAGCACGCCAGCGGCCAGCGCCAACAGGTAAACCAGAAGAAACGCACCGAAGGGTGGCGTTTCCGGCAGCAACAGATAGAGCACCGTTGCGGCGGCGGCAACGTCCAGGGCGGTGATGATCAGTTGCAGGAACGTCAGGCGAGTCCCGGGGAGGCGCAGTTTGCGGCGCCCGATCCTGACCAGCAGGTTGTCCGGGTAAGGCTGTTCCGGCAACCGGCGACGGTAGATACCGATGGCCAGCACCGAAAACAGCACGAGCACGGCGCTCGCCACTATGCCAAGCAATGTCTCGGAGATTCCCAGGGCGGTGGCGGCGGCAGGCAGGTCGCTGAGCGTCGCCAGGGCGGCCAGCGGCGGCAGGGCGCAACCCAGCGAGAGGCTGGCAAACAGCGTCATGCGCGCGACTTCAGCTGCTCCCAGGCCATGACGGGCATAGAGGCGATAACGCACCGAGCCGCCCGACAACATTGAAAGGCCGATGGCGTTGCCGATGGCAAAGGCCGTGAACCCGCCCAGTGCCAGCGTGCGCGGTGCCAGGTTCACATCGGCATAGCGGCTGGCCGACCATTCGTAGCCGAGCAGAATGATGAAGCCCACCACGGTTGCGCCCAGGGCGCCCAACAAGGCAGGTTTTGGAACTTCGAGGATCGAGTCGTGCAGCGCGTAAAGGTCGAGTTCGCTCAGCAGGTGGCGACAGGCAATCAACGCGATCGCGAACAACAGCAGGGTGACCGCCAGGCCAATGGGTTGACGGTATTTGCTCAATCGATCAAGCAGGCGCAAACGCTCAGCCTTGATCGGTTGTGTCGCTGTGACAGTGTCTTGTGAATCAGACGAGTTGGCGCGCATCAATCACCTCTTGGATTGTGCGCGACAGGATGGGGGTATCCAGCCAAGTTACCAATCCCTGTAGAAAAAAATAATCACAAATATTAACGCCTATCACCGGGCGGCGGGGACGGCGCGACATC
The DNA here is from genome assembly GCF_059491875.1 of Pseudomonas sp. Pseusp49. Lineage (NCBI taxonomy): Bacteria > Pseudomonadati > Pseudomonadota > Gammaproteobacteria > Pseudomonadales > Pseudomonadaceae > Pseudomonas > Pseudomonas sp. Pseusp49. Next base: position 1,304,509 of record NZ_CP168514.1, read on the forward strand.
AGTCGTGAAGGCTTCAGCCTGCGATAGAGCATAGTCTGAACCCGGCGCATGGGTGGCCCCAAACGGCTTGCTGCACAGTGACAGATCATTGTTGCGAAAGGACTTTTTCAACAGATACAAAAAAGGCCACTCTTTCGAGTAGCCTTTTTTGATGTTTGGTTGCGGGAGCCGGATTTGAACCGACGACCTTCGGGTTATGAGCCCGACGAGCTACCAGACTGCTCCATCCCGCGTCTGTGTGGCGGCATTCTATAGAGAATCGTCAGGGTGTCAACCGTTAATCCCGAACCAGGTCAAATAAACGTTAAAGCGCGGCAAACGGTCGCAGTCTTCGCCTAAGTTTCGGAATCAGAACGATTTCTGCTGACTGCTCGGGCCAGCAGGGATGGCGAGTTTCGCTGCCGGCGTTACAAAACAGGCACGCACAAAAAAGGCCACTCTTTCGAGTAGCCTTTTTTGATGTTTGGTTGCGGGAGCCGGATTTGAACCGACGACCTTCGGGTTATGAGCCCGACGAGCTACCAGACTGCTCCATCCCGCGTCTGTGTGTCGGCATTCTATAGAGATACGCTGGGGTGTCAACCTGCAATTCATATAAAACCTGTTCATCTTCAATCGGTTAGCTTGCCGATGAGTGGGTTGGTCAGCCTGTGAGGCAGGCGGGGCAAGGCCTGCGGCTCTATCGGGAATGTTTTTCTGATTGAAAAAATAAATTTACCAACGACATTTCCCACGCCTCGAAAAGAACATTCAGACTACTGGTGCTATATACAGGTGTCGGTGAGATACTGGATGTCCGTCACACCAATACGCCTTTTCCTTGCCATGAACTCTGCTTTGCCATGACTCAGCGAAAGATCATCCACGTCGACTGTGACTGTTTCTACGCCGCCATTGAGATGCGTGACGACCCGCGTCTGGCCGGCAAGCCACTGGCGGTGGGCGGGTCGGCGGACCGGCGCGGGGTGATCGCCACCTGTAATTATGAGGCGCGGGCGTATGGGGTGCGTTCGGCGATGTCTTCAGGGCATGCCTTGAAGCTGTGCCCGGACCTGACCATCGTCAAGCCACGCATGGATGCCTATCGAGAAGCGTCCAGGGAAATCCACACGATCTTTCGCGATTACACCGAGATCATCGAACCGCTCTCGCTCGATGAGGCCTACCTCGATGTGTCGGACAGCGCGCATTTCGCTGGCAGTGCAACGCGAATTGCCCAGGACATCCGGCGCCGGGTCTCCAATCAGTTGCACATCACCGTGTCGGCGGGCGTGGCGCCGAACAAGTTTCTGGCCAAGATCGCCAGTGACTGGAAAAAGCCCAACGGACTGTTCGTCATCACTCCGGATCAGGTCGAGGACTTTGTCAGTGGCTTGCCGGTGAGCAAGCTGCACGGAGTCGGTAAAGTCACCGCCGACAAGCTTGGCAAGCTGGGAATCACGGATTGCCTGCAATTGCGCGAATGGGACAAGTTGGCGCTGGTGCGTGAGTTCGGCAGCTTTGGCGAGCGACTCTGGAGCCTGGCCCGTGGGATTGATGAGCGTGTGGTGCACAATGACAGTCGTCGTCAGTCAATCAGTGTCGAAAATACCTACGACGTTGACCTGCCGGACCTGAAGAGTTGTCTGGATAAGTTGCCCGAGCTGCTGGAGACCCTGGCCGGTCGCATGGCGCGAATCGACAGCAGTTATCGTCCGGGCAAGCCATTCGTCAAAGTGAAATTTCACGACTTCACGCAGACGACATTGGAGCAGGCCGGGGCAGGGCGGGATCTGGGAAGTTATCAGTTGATGCTGACCCAGGCCTTCAATCGTGGCGGTAAACCGGTGCGGTTGTTGGGCGTGGGCGTGCGGCTGGAGGACTTGCGGGGCGGGTTCGAGCAGATGGAGTTGTTTGAGCGGTAGGCCTGTAACATAAAAGATCGCAGCCTGCGGCAGCTCCTACAGAAGAATGCGATCTGTTGTAGGAGCTGCCGCAGGCTGCGATCTTTTGGTTAGTTCAGCCCCGGATTCGCCACCAGTCGCTCGCCGTTGCGGGCCAGCGACTTCAGGAACTCGGTCTGCAATTCGGGATCGTTGCGCGTCAGCTCGATCAGGCTCTGTTCCAGCTCACTGGCTTCTTCTTCAAGACCCAGCTCCGACAGGCGTTTGACCCGGTGGACCCACTGGCTGACTTCGTCGCCTTCGAGATCGTCATAAATCAGCCCGTGGGCCTCATAGAGCTTGCTGCGCAAGGTGCTGCTGACGGCCAGGGTGGCATCGGTGTGCACGTTGTCCTGAGCAGCCTCAACACGAATCAGCAAGCGGCTCAGATGATTGATGTCATGTTCAGCGAACGGGTTATCCAACAGATTCAAGCGCAACACGCCGTTTTTGTCGGTGGTCAGCTCGAAGGTTTCCTTGCCGGCCTTGACCTCGACCGGGCGCTCGCTCCAGGGCAGGCTTGAGTACTCCGTGCGTTTGTCGCGCTGGACTTCATCAATACCGGCGAGGTTCTGCTGCGCTCGGCCATGGGACTGCACGTTCATGAACGGGTTGAGCCCGGCGAAACCGTAGCTCAGCCAGTCTTTGGTCACGCTGTCCGGCAGATTGCCGAGGGCGAACACATTGACCACGTTGGCACCGACACCCGCCACCACGGCCACCGCGCCCAGCGGGATTTCATAGATCTCCCGCCAGGGTTGGTACGGCGTATAGCGGTCATAGTGACGCGTGACTTCGTACTCGGTGACTTCGAAAGTCTTCTGCTCGTGGATTTTCACCCGCCGTTGCGGCAGCTCAAGCACCTTGGGCTCACCGACATCGATCTGCAGGCTGTGATCGAGCAATTTGCGCTCGACCCGTTCCTCGTGCTCGCTACGTTGTGACATGTGGTTGGCACAGCCGCTGACCAGCAGGGCGCCGCACAAGGCGGCGCCACCGAGGCCTAAGGTGTTTCGCTTGAACATGACGTCTCTATATCTGCTATCAGCGGCGGATGCGGGCCTGAAGGAAGGACAGTACCTCGGCGACCGGAAGCGCTTGTGCGTCGGCCTCGGTACGGCTCTTGTATTCCAGGTTGCCTTCGGCCAGGCCGCGGTCGCTGACCACGATCCGGTGTGGAATGCCGATCAGTTCCATGTCCGCGAACTTGATGCCCGGGCTGGTTTTCTTGTCACGGTCGTCCAGCAGCACTTCGAAGCCGGCAGCGGTCAGTTCCGCGTACAGTTTGTCGGTGGCTTCGCGAACCTGCTCGGTTTCGTAGCGCAGCGGCACCAGGGCAATCTGGAACGGCGCGAGTGTGTCGCTCCAGATGATCCCGTTTTCGTCGTTGTTCTGCTCGATGGCAGCCGCCACCACGCGAGACACGCCAATGCCGTAGCAGCCCATTTCCAGGGTAACCGGCTTGCCGTTCTCGCCCAGTACTTCGCACTTCATCGCTTTGCTGTACTTGTTGCCCAGCTGGAAGATATGCCCGACTTCGATGCCGCGCTTGATTTCCAGGGTGCCTTTGCCGTCCGGGCTCGGGTCACCGGCCACGACGTTGCGCAGGTCGGCAACGGTCGGAACAGGCAGGTCGCGCTCCCAGTTCACGCCGAAGTAGTGTTTGTCGTCGATGTTGGCACCAATGCCGAAGTCGCTCATCAGTTCGACCGAGCGGTCGATGATGATTGGCAGTGGCAGGTTCAGCGGGCCAAGGGAGCCGGCGCCGGCGCCAATGGCTTCGCGAAGTTCGCTTTCCGAGGCCATGACCAGAGGGCTGGCCACGCCTGGCTGGTTGGCGGCCTTGATTTCGTTCAGCTCATGGTCGCCACGGATGATCAGGGCGATCAGCTTGCCTTTCTCTTCGGCGTGCACCACGAGGGTCTTGATGGTTTTCTCGATCGGCAGGTCGAAGCCTTCGACCAGTTGCGCAATGGTCTTGGCGTTCGGCGTGTCGACCAGACGCAGTTGTTCGGTCGCAGCGGCGCGCGAGGTTTCCCGTGGCACGGCTTCGGCTTTCTCGATGTTCGCGGCGTAGTCGGAGCCGTTGCTGAAGACGATGTCGTCTTCACCGGACTCGGCCAGCACGTGGAACTCGTGGGAGCCGGCGCCGCCGATGGAGCCGTTGTCGGCTTCAACAGGGCGGAACTTCAGGCCCAGACGGGTGAACACGTTGCAGTAGGCCTGGTGCATGCGGTCGTAGGTGACCTGCAGCGAAGGCTGGTCAGCGTGGAACGAGTAGGCGTCCTTCATGATGAATTCGCGGCCGCGCATCAAGCCGAAGCGTGGGCGGATTTCGTCACGGAATTTGGTCTGGATCTGGTACAGGTTGATCGGCAGCTGCTTGTAGCTGCTCAACTCGTTGCGCATCAGATCGGTGATGACTTCTTCGTGGGTCGGGCCGGCGCAGAAGTCGCGGCCGTGGCGATCCTTGAAGCGCAGCAATTCAGGGCCGTACTCTTCCCAGCGCCCGGATTCCTGCCACAGCTCGGCCGGTTGCGTGCTCGGCATCAACACTTCGAGAGAGCCGGCGGCGTTCATTTCTTCACGAACGACGGCTTCGACCTTGCGCATGACCCGCAAGCCCATCGGCAGCCAGGTGTACAGGCCCGAGGCAAGCTTGCGGATCATGCCGGCGCGCAGCATCAGCTGATGGCTGATCACGACCGCGTCGGAAGGCGTTTCTTTTTGTGTGGCGAGCAAAAATTGACTGGTGCGCATGGTTGGCCGTTATCGATTGCTGATGACGAGAAATGACGGAGCATTGTACGGGCGAGATCCGCTGGCGTACAGGCGTGCGGTCGGTGGTGTGGCAGGAGGGCGCGATTCACTCGGCCCTCCGCGATTATTCCTGCGTAAAAAACCTACGATTCTTCGGCAACCGGCGTCCGCAGCGGCTCCGGAGTGGGTGTCGGACCTGCGCGGCGGTTCTCCTGGAACCAGTGCAGGGCGATCAGCAGCAAGGTCGGGACGCCCAGCAGGGCGGTAATCAGGAAGAAATCGTGATAACCGAACTTCTCCACCATGACCCCTGAGTAGCCGCCGATCAGGCGTGGCAGCAACAGCATGATCGAGCTGAGCAGGGCGTACTGGGTGGCGGAGAACTTGAGGTTGGTCAGGCTCGACAGGTAGGCCACGAAGGCCGAGGTGGCCAGGCCTGAACTGAAGTTGTCCAGGGAGATGGTCAGTACCAGCATGTTCAGGTTGGGACCCATGTCGGCGAGCATCAGGAACAGGATGTTGGTCGCCGCGGATGCGATGCCGCCGATGAACAGGATTGGCAGGATGCCGAAACGCACGATCAGCAAGCCGCCCATGCCGGCGCCGACCAGGGTCATGATCAGGCCGAAGATCTTGCTCACGCTGGCGATCTGGTCCTTGGTGAAGCCCTGGTCGATGTAGAAAACGTTGGCCATCACCCCCATGACCGTATCGGACATGCGATAGGTGGCGATCAGGCCGAGCAACAGCAGCGCTTGCCAGCGGTATCGCAGGATGAAGTCGTTGACCGGCGTCAGCACCGGCGCCAGGCCGCGACGACCCATGGCCGAGAGGCACAGGGCGGTCAGCGTGATGTAGAGGATGGCCCGCAGGAATGCGCGGTCTTCGAGCAGCAGGTCGAGCAGGCTCACGCCTTCGAACAGTACGCTGGCGAAGTCGGTGTTGTAGAGCTGGGTGAACATGGCGGGCACGGACACCAGCAAAATGATCAGCACGAACACCGAGGCCAGCTGATGCATGAAGCTGTAGCGCCCGGCCTGCAGTTGCGTGCGCAACGGCACGGGTGGTTCGCGCATGAACAGGGATGTCAGCAGTGCCGGGACCATCAGCGCGCCGAACAGGATGTAAGTGCCGGCCCAGGCCGAATGCTTGTAGTTGAAGCCGGTGGAGCCAAAGCCTTCGGCGAAGTACAGCGCGCCTGCGGTCGCCAGCAGCGCAGCGACCCGGTAACCGGACATGTAGCTGGCGGCCAGGGCGGCCTGGCGATTGTCTTCGGCGATTTCCAGGCGATAGGCGTCTACTGCAATGTCTTGCGTCGCTGATGCGAAAGCGACGACCACGGCAATGGCGATCAGCCAGGACAGATGCTTTTGCGGGTCACAGAAACCCATCCCGATCAGGCCCAGGATGACCAGTGCCTGGGACAATACGAGCCAGGATCGTCGTCGGCCGAGTTTGCCGAGCAATGGCAGTCGCCATTGGTCGAGCAAGGGCGACCAGACCCATTTGAAGGCATAGGCCAGGCCGATCAGGCTTGCATAACCAATGGTTTCACGCGCCACGCCGGCTTCACGGAGCCAGACCGAAAGTGTCGAAAACACCAGCATGTAGGGCAGGCCGGCGGCGAAGCCAAGCAGCAACAGCACGAGTGTCGAGGGGCTGGCATAAGCGGCGAGCGCGGCGCGCCAGGTTTTACGGGGCATGGGCTGGAGTCTGCCTCAAGAAATACGGAAACAAAGCGCGCACTCTAACCGCTGTGCTCTACCGGACGCCAGCCATGGCGCTGAATATCAACACGATTATTCAGGACACTGATGCCCTCCATGCGTAATCGTGCACGCTGCTCATCGCCCGAAGGGCTGCCGACCGGCAGGCTGATACGCCCGTTTGCGCCCAGAACGCGGTGCCAGGGCAGTTTGCTGTCGCTCGGCAATTGGCTGAGCGTGCGGCCTACCCAGCGAGCGGCGCGACCCAACCCTGCAAGCTCGGCCAACTGGCCGTAGCTGACGACTTTGCCCTCGGGAACTTGCGCCAGAGTCAGGTACAGCGCCGTGCGTCGGATTTGCGCTGCGCTCTCGGGTTCATCGGTTGGATCGGTCACGTCCGTCAGTCCTGAAGAAGTCTGCTTTACCGTCTGTAGAGTAATTCCTGCACGGGGGCTTGAGAAATGAACTCAATAGAAATAGTCGGGTCAGTCCTTGTCAGGGCCTTATTCCTACGGATAATGCCGATTTTTTCGCAATCCCGAGCGCCTGTATTTTGCTTATGTTGTCCAGATCCCTGCTATGTCTCGCTGTCCTTGGCGCCTCCACTCCCTTGCTAGCCGATACCGTGTGGTTGAAGAACGGTGACAAGCTCAGTGGCAAGATCACGCTGTTCGATGGCGGCAAGCTGCTGATCCAGACCGAGTATGCCGGTGCGGTGACGATCGACTGGAAGCAGGTCAAGACCCTGGACAGTGATCAGGAGTTGCTGGTCAAGCAGGATGCCTACACGGGCGAGAAAGCCAAGTCGCTGAAAGCGGCGGACGCCGGCAAGGTCACGCTGGCCAATGGCGAGGCGCCGAAGACGGTCGAACTGGCAAGCATTCAGCAGATTCTCAAGCCAAAACCGGTGGTCGAGGATCTGGTGTGGAAAGGCAATGTCGATGTCGCGCTGGATTATCAGCGGGCGGAAAACGACACCGATGACTACGACATCGATTTCAAGACCACTGCGCGCCACGGTCGCTGGCGGCATACCGCTGAAGGCGAATACAACCGCGAGTTCCAGGACGGCGTGGTGACCACGGACAACTGGCGGGCCGAGTATTCCATCGACCGGTTCCTGACCGAGCAATGGTTCTGGCAGGGGCGCCTGGTGTACAAACGCGACAAGGTCGAAGACCTTTCCCGTCAACGCACCGTTGGTACGGGCCCTGGCTATCAGTTCTGGGATAACGAACTCGGGGCGTTCTCCCTGGGCTCGCTGGTCAACCGCACGGACTATGAGTTCGCCGATGGCAGCAAGGAAAATTTCTACGCCCTGGCCATGACGTGGGACTACAACCGCTACCTGATCGGCAAGCGTGTGGAGTTCTTCACCAATGGTGAGGTCGGCAAGCCGTTGTCGGGTGTGGCTGACTACGCACTCGATGCCGAGATGGGGTTGCGCTACAAGGTGACTGACTGGGCTTCGCTGAACCTGAAGGCGGAGCGGGACATCATCAGCGGCACCGACGATGCGGATCTGGACAAGACACGCTACACCGCAGGGTTTGGCGTGACCTGGTAAGACGCTAAAAAGATCGCAGCCTGCGGCAGCTCCTACAGGGGTGTTATGCATACCCTGTAGGAGCTGCCGCAGGCTGCGATCTTTTTTACCTGTGAAAAACACACAGGCACAAAAAAGCCCCGCTGTTGAGGGCGGGGCTTTTTACTAAAGCAAGTACAAGTTAGATAACTTGAACTTCTTCAGCTTGCATGCCTTTCTGACCGCGGGTAGCGATGAAAGAAACCTGTTGGCCTTCTTTCAGGCTTTTGAAGCCGTCGGACTGGATAGCTTTGAAGTGAACGAACAGGTCGTCACCGGATTGTGGGGTGATGAAGCCGAAGCCTTTTTCATCGTTGAACCACTTAACGGTACCGGTTTGGCGATTAGACATGGTGTAACTCCTTGAACAAAGATAACTGCGACTCAGGAAGAACCCTGGCCGAGACTGAGTGCAAAGAGCAGGAAAAATTCTTGTAGATGGTTGGATCGAAATTCAACATATCGTGTAGAGATTCTCAGTGACACAAGCAGCACAGTGGCGCCACCTTAACCCTTTTTCCGAGACGTGCCAATGCTTCTTGCGAAGGTTTCTCTGTTTTAAGGATCGGCGGTGTGACGGTTCGTCGCCAACGCGCGTAATTCCTGCCTGTTCAGCGAGAATTGCACCCCGGACTTTGAACCCGGCGGCGCGCCCGGTAAGATGCCGGACAGAATTTTTCGACCTCGCAATTCAGGACACCCGCCATGAGCATCAAATCGGACAAGTGGATTCGCCGCATGGCGCAGGAACACGGCATGATCGAGCCTTTCGTCGAGCGCCAGATGCGCGGCAGCGACGATAGCCGTGTGATCTCCTACGGCGTGTCGAGTTACGGCTACGACGTGCGTTGCACTAATCATTTCAAGGTGTTCACCAACATCAATTCGGCCATCGTCGACCCGAAAAACTTCGATGCCGGCAGCTTCGTCGACATCCACAGCGACGTGTGCATCATTCCGCCGAATTCCTTCGCCCTGGCCAGCACCGTCGAATATTTCCGCATTCCGCGCAATGTATTGACCATTTGCCTGGGTAAAAGCACCTACGCGCGCTGCGGCATCATCGTCAACGTCACGCCGCTCGAGCCTGAGTGGGAAGGTCACGTGACCCTGGAGTTCTCCAACACCACCAATCTGCCGGCGAAAATCTACGCCAACGAAGGCGTGGCACAGATGCTGTTCCTCGAGTCGGACGAAGAGTGTGAAGTGTCCTACAAGGACCGTGGCGGCAAGTATCAGGGCCAGCGTGGCGTGACCCTGCCGCGCACCTGAGTCAACCGTCCGACAAATGTCGGGAATTCCTGGGCGGGCGTACACTCTATGGAGTGTACTGTTCCGATCCGCGCAAGGCGGGTCGGGCCATCGCCCAGGAGCGCCGAATGAAGATCGATCCGCGAATCAGTGCCGAGCTGGCAAGGCTTGAACCCAATCAGGTTGGCGTTCTGGCCTGGTCGTTATTGGCACATCCGCCCGTCAGCATGGCAGGGGGCATCCCCGGCCAGCCTGATCCTGATACTCCGAACGAGCAGCCCAACGAGCCGGGAGAGCCAACCCTGCCGGATGAGCCGCCGCCTGCGCCTGTTGCCTGATTTTCGAAGTCCGCCATTCATGTTCGGTGAACGGTTGTGGGTGTCTTCATCAAGCGGATCCGCACCTGTTTTTTTTTGCAATTCACGAACGTAGCGTCTGAATCGGCCTGCACAAATTCGGAAGTAACTGTGTCTGTCGTGGAAACCAATCGACGGGCACGGTCGTGGTTATATCTGCGAGCTACGTGCCTGGTGTCTTTAACAGGGCATCGGGCAGTTAACTACGAATATGAAAAGGAACATTCAGATGAGTACAAATCGATCGGGGCATATGAGTGCCGAGGTCATCACGACAGACGGCTCCACGCAGTTTCGCGTAATGGATGGACTCAATTTTTATCCGACGTTGAATGCGCATTGCATTGAGGCGGATAACGGTCAGGGGACAGCGTTTTTAGTGTACTTGCCGATAGGCATCCAGAGTGGCAGCTTCAGCTTGGAGCTCAGCGGGACAACTCCCAAGGTCATCCATGTGACCGGTAACTCGGAGGCTGAGCTTTATCCAGGAACGCTCGAGTTGACGGTGGGCGGTGACGCGGAGTTTGCCGGACGCTTCAGCGGGACGGACGCTAATGGTCTGCAAGTGAGTAATGGCAGTTTCAGGTTGGAAAACCAAGCGGGGGCATAACGGCTGATGGATGGTGGAAGCCGGGCAAGCCGGCTTCCACTCTTGCTGCCGGTGGTTATTTCAGGTTGCCACTGAGGAACTGCTTCAACCGCTCGCTTTTCGGGTTACCCAGCACGTCTTCCGGCGCGCCTTCTTCCTCCACCAGGCCCTGGTGCAGAAACAGCACCTGGCTCGACACTTTGCGGGCAAAGCTCATTTCGTGGGTCACCATGATCATGGTCCGGCCCTCTTCGGCAAGGCCCTGGATCACCTTGAGCACTTCGCCCACCAGTTCCGGGTCCAGCGCCGAGGTCGGTTCGTCGAACAGCATGACTTCCGGTTCCATGGCCAGTGCGCGTGCAATCGCCACCCGTTGTTGCTGGCCGCCGGACAGGAACGCCGGGTATTGGTCCGCCACACGGGAGGCCAGCCCTACCTTGTCGAGATAGCGCCGGGCGCGGTCCTCGGCTTCTTTCCTGTCGCAGCCCAGCACCCGGCGCGGCGCCATGGTGATGTTTTCCAGCACCGTCATGTGGCTCCACAGGTTGAAGTGCTGGAACACCATGGCCAGGCGTGTGCGAATCCGCTGCAGTTCCTCGGCATCGGCCACGTGCATGCCGTGGCGATCCTTGATCATGCGGATGTTCTGCCCGTCGAGGCTCATGGCGCCGTCGTTGGGTTGTTCCAGGAAGTTGATGCAACGCAGAAAGGTACTTTTACCCGAGCCGCTGGCGCCGATCAGGCTGATGACGTCGCCGGTCTTGGCCTTGAGCGAAACGCCTTTGAGGACTTCATGGTCGCCATAGCTTTTATGCAGGCCTTCGATGGTCAATTTGTACATGGGGCGTGCATCCTCAAGGCGAAAGTAGATAGCCGCTGCGATAGGCTTCGGTGCCCGCGACGTGGGCGATCACCATGCCGGCAGTGGCCATGCGGCGCAGCGAGCGGGCGTACATCAGCCCGGCGGCGGAGCAGTGGACGGGAGTGACGCGATCGTTGATCGGATCAATGACCTCGGCGATCAGTTGCCCGGCTTCCAGGTATTGCCCCGGCAGTGCGGTGAACACCAGCAGCCCGCCGGCAGGCGTGGCTACCGGTTCCACACCGGCCAGCGGGGTCGCCGGATAGGGCAAGTCGGGCAGGGGCGCAGGTTCACCGGCGATCGCGCCGAAATGGATCAGGTAGTCGATCAGCGCTTGGCAGTCGAGGCTGGCCAGCGGGTGGTTGACATCGCCCTGACCGCGCAATTCGACGGTCACCGAAAAACTGCCCGGTGGAATGTCGAAGTGTTCGCCGAAGCGCTCTTTCAACTGCCACCACAGCAGGGTGAAGCATTCATCGAACGACTGACCGCCAGAGTCCGTCGCCAGCAGGCTGGCTTCGGCGCCGATGTAACGGGCCAGCGGCTCGACCTGCGGCCAGGCATCCGGGGTGGTGTACAGATGCGCGACCGCTTCGAAGTCGCAATGCAGGTCGAGCACCATGTCGGCGTCACAGGCCAGTCGTTGCAGGGTCAGGCGCTGGGATTGCAGTTGGGTGTCGGCAGACTGCCGGGCCAGCGCTTCGCGCAGGCTGCTGCGGATCAGTTGCTGGTTGTGCTGCGGATCGTCATCGAGCTTGCCCTCGATCGCATTGCCGACTTCTTCACTGAGGTCGACGAACCAGCGGTTGAAGTTCTGGCCGCTTTCCAGCTCGTAGCGGCCCAGCGGCACATCCATCAGCACCTGTTCCAGGCCCACCGGGTTGGCGATGGGCACGAGCACGATTTCGCTACGCAGGCGACCGGCGGCTTCCAGCTCCGCCAGGCGTTGCTTGAGGTGCCAGGCCACCAGCATGCCGGGCATTTCGTCCGCGTGCAGGGAGGCCTGGATGTAGATCTTGCCGTTGGCCGGTTGTGGGCCGAAATGAAAACTGTGGATCTGTCGTGCGGTCCCCGGCAGCGGGGCCAGCAGGTCATGTTTCTGGTGGCGCATCTGTTGTTCCTGAAGCAGGTTGAGACCTAGTGGGTCGGCCCGAGGAAGGCCAGCCATCGGCGTTCGGCAAGGCGGAACAGGCCGACCAGCGCAAAAGTGACGGTCAGGTAGATCAGCGCGGCGATGCCGAACGACTGGAAGGTCAGGAAGGTTGCCGAGTTGGCGTCCCGTGCGACTTTCAGGATGTCCGGGATGGTCGCGGTGAAGGCCACGGTGGTCGAGTGCAGCATCAGAATCACTTCGTTGCTGTAGTACGGCAACGAGCGACGCAGGGCCGACGGCATGATCACGTAGGCATACAGCTTCCAGCCTGTCAGGCCGTAAGCCTTGGCCGCTTCCACTTCACCATGGGCCATGCTGCGGATTGCCCCGGCGAAAATCTCCGTGGTGTAGGCGCAGGTGTTCAGGGCGAAGGCCAGGATCGTGCAGTTCATCGCATCGCGAAAGAATGCGTCCAGTACTGGCTGGGCCCGAATGGCGGCCAGGCTGTAGATCCCGGTGTAACAGATCAGCAACTGGATATAGAGCGGCGTGCCACGGAACAGGTAGGTATAGAACTGCACCGGCCAACGGATGTAGAAGTGCGGCGATACACGGGCGATGGACAGCGGGATCGACACGAGAAAACCGAAGAAGATCGACGCGCTGAGCAGCCACATGGTCATGGCCAGGCCGGTAATGTTGTTGCCGTCGCTATAGAGGAAGGGTTTCCAGTATTCCTGCAGAAGTTCGATCATCGTACGGCCTCCCGGGTACCGGCGGAGTAACGACGCTCAAGCCAGCGCAGAATGAAGTTGGACGCGCTGGTGATCACCAGGTAGATCAATGCGGCAAGCACCAGGAAGTAAAACAGCTGATAGGTACTTTTACCGGCGTCCTGGGCTGCCTTGACCAGGTCGGCGAGGCCGATGATCGACACCAGGGCGGTGGCCTTGAGCATCACCATCCAGTTGTTGCCGATCCCCGGCAGGGCATAACGCATCATCTGCGGGAACACCACGATCCAGAAACGCTGGCCGCGCTTGAGGCCATAAGCGGTGGCCGCTTCGACCTGACCCCGTGGGACGGCGAGGATCGCGCCACGGAAGGTTTCGGTGAAATACGCACCGTAGATGAAGCCCAGGGTGATGACCCCGGCACTGAACGGGTTGATCTCGATGTATTCCCATTCCATGTAATCGGTAAAGGAGGTCAGCCAGGTTTGCAGGCTGTAGAAGATCAACAGCATCAGGACCAGGTCCGGAACGCCGCGAATGAGGGTGGTGTAGAGCTGGGCAGGCACGCGCATCAGTTTGACTTTTGACAGCTTGGCACTGGCACCGAGCAGCCCGAGCAACACGGCCACCAACAGCGACAACGCCGACAACTTGATCGTCATCCAGGTGCCTTGCATCAGCAGCGGACCGAAGCCCTTGAGGCTGAAGGCAGAGAGCCCCAGATTTTCTAATAGGTTTTCGAACATAAATCAGCAACCTGATCGGATGAAAAAAGCGCCCATCGCGAGATGGGCGCCGGGCATTATTTGCCGCTGTACAGATTCAGATCGCCAAAGTGTTTCTTCTGAATGGTGGCGTAGGTGCCATCATCGTGTAACGCTTTGATACCTTTATCCAAAAGTGCTTTCAGCTCGGTGTTACCTTTCTTAATGCCGATGGCTGTCTTGGCTGGCAGCAAAGCGTTGTCGACCGGCTTGCTGACATCGTAGTCGGCGCCCTGTGGCGACTTCAGGAAGCCCAGTTCGGCTTGCAGCATGTCCTGAATCCCTGCATCGAGACGACCGGAAGTCAAGTCGGCGTAGACCTGGTCCTGGTTGGCGTAGGCCTGGGTTTTCACGCCGGCCTTGTCCAGAACGGCTTTGGCGTAGGCTTCCTGAATGGTGCCTTGTTCGTAACCGACGGTCTTGCCCTTGAGCGAAGCGACGTCTTCAGTCACACCCGAACCTTTCTTGGACACGTAGGCGGTTGGGCCGGAGAACAGTTCGCTGGAGAAGTCGATGACTTTTTCACGGGCTTCGGTAACGGTCATCGACGAGATCACGCCGTCGAATTTGTTGGCTTTGAGGCCAGGGATCATGCCATCGAAGTCACTTTCGACCCACTTGCACTTGACCTTCAGTTCAGCACAGATCGCGTTCCCCAGATCGATGTCGAAGCCTACCAGGCTGCCATCGGCCGCTTTCGACTCGAACGGTGCGTAGGAAGGGTCAACGCCGAAACGCAGTTCCTTGTATTCTTTCGCCATGGCGGAGCCAGCAGCCATGCACAATGCCAGTGCAGAAAGGGTCAGCAATGCTTTTTTCATTATTCAATCCCTAAAACCAATATGAGCGCTCGTGGCGCAGAATTATTGTTACTGGAAAGCGTAAGACCTGTTGAAAGTAGCAATTTCCGAACCAGAGTGCCGAACAAGCGTTTTAAAAGGTGTCTGGAAATAGCCGGAGACAGATTTATGCACGAAAACGGGCGCAGGGAAATGGCCGCACCAGTTCGACTCAAAAAGAAAAATATTTGAGGACGGATAGAAGGGTTAGCTGAGCAGATTTTGCAGGGTCGTCAAACTGTCGGCTTCGTCGACCGACTTATCCTTGCGCCAGCGCAACATACGTGGAAAGCGCACGGCAATGCCACTCTTGTGACGACGGGAGAGGGCGATTCCCTCAAAGCCCAATTCAAACACCAGGCTTGGCTGGACGCTGCTCACGGGGCCGAACTTTTCCACGGTGGTCTTGCGCACGATGCTGTCGACCTGGCGGATTTCGTCATCGCTGAGCCCTGAGTAAGCTTTGGCAAACGGCACCAGGGTGCGTTCACTGGCCTCTGGCGGGCCGTCCCAGACGGCGAACGTATAATCGCTGTAGAGGCTGGCCCGGCGCCCTTGCCCCCGTTGCGCATAGATCAACACGGCGTCAACGCTGAACGGGTCGACTTTCCATTTCCACCACACGCCCATGTCCCTGGTCCGGCCGACGCCGTACAGGGCATCGCGCGCCTTGAGCATCAGGCCTTCGACACCGAGGGCGCGGGATGCCTCGCGCTGGCGGGCGAGGTCGAGCCAGGTGTCGCCGGTCAACAATGGCGAGAGACGCAAACGAGGGTTGGCGCAGTCAGCGGCCACCCGTTCCAGTTGTGCACGACGCTCGGCCTGACTCCGGTTGCGCCAGTCTTCTCCCTGCCATTCGAGCAAATCGAAGGCAAACAGCACCACCGGGACTTCATCGAGGATTTTCCGGTCCAGGGTCTTGCGACCGATTCGTTGTTGCAGGAGGGCGAAAGGTTGCACTGCGGGCTCAAAAGCCTTTTCGGTGCCGGTTGGCGCAGATCTCAAGGCGACGATCTCGCCGTCGATCACTGTCCCGTCGGGAAGGCCCAGAATCAAACTGTCCAGTTCAGGGAAGCGTTCGGTGACCAACTCTTCACCCCGCGACCAGATCCACAGTCGCCCGCCGCGCTTGATCACCTGGGCGCGAATGCCATCCCATTTCCATTCCGCCTGCCAGTGCCGTGCAGGACCGAGCAGCGCTTCGAATTGTTCCACGGGCGACGACAAGGCATGGGCGAGAAAAAACGGGTAGGGCTGGCCGCCACGCTGGGCATGCTCATCCGGGGATTCGGCGGCGATCAGTTTCAGGTAGCTGGCGGCGTTGGGGCGGTGGGCCTGATCGGTGTAACCCACCAGCCGCTGCGCCACGCGTTTGCTGTCGAGACGGGCCATGGCTGCCAGGGCGCGGGTGACCAGTAATTTGGACACCCCCACGCGAAAGCTGCCGGTGATCAGTTTGATGCAGACCATCAGGCTTTCCCGATCCAGTTGCGCCCACAGCTGCGGTAACTTTTGCGCGAGGGATTGCGGTGTTTCGCCGCGCAGTGGCAACAGCTTGTCCTCCACCCACGTGGCCAGCCCATCGGTTGATCGGTGCGGCGCTTGCGGCAAGATCAGCGAAATGGTTTCCGCGAGGTCACCGACGGCCTGGTAACTCTCTTCGAACAGCCATTGTGGCAAACCGGAAAGCGCCACCGCGAGTTCGCGCAGTACCCGCACAGGTACCAATTGCCGGGGACGTCCTCCCGACAGAAAGTACACCGCCCATGCGGCATCTTCCGGTGCAGCCTCGGCGAAGTAGTTTTGCATCGCCGCCAGTTTCGCATTGTTCGATGTCGAGGCGTCGAGCCTGGCATACAGCTCAGCGAATGCCTTCATGGCAGTACCTCGGCGAGTTCGGCCTCGGCGAGGGCGGGGTCTTCTTCGTCTTCACCATATCGGGTATCGAACGTCATGGCATCAAGCCCCTGCTCGCGCAGATAGCGTACCAGTGCGCCGCTCGATCCATGGGTCACCATGACCCGTTCGGCACCGGTCTGTTCGATGGCCCACAGCAAACCTGGCCAGTCGGCGTGGTCGGACAGGACGAAACCTCGGTCTACACCGAGCCGCCGACGTGTTCCGCGCAAGCGCATCCAGCCACTGACGAAACCATCGCTGTAATCGACAAAGCGACGCATCCAGCTGCTGTTCGCCGCCGAAAGCGGCACGAGTACCAGCGCCTTGCGCATCATCGGGTCGCTCTTTTTGATGTCGGCGGCATCCATCGTGGGCGGTAAATGAACCCCCGCTTGGCGGTAGATCCGGTTGATGGGTTCCACGGCGCCATGCACGAGAATGGGGCCCAGTCGTGCGTCGATGCCATGGAGAATGCGCTGGGCCTTGCCGAGCGAATGACAGAACAGCACGCTGGTTTTTTCGACAGCCGCGTTGGCTTGCCACCATTGATTGATCTCGGCAAACACTTGTAGCTGGGGTTGCCAGCGGTAAATCGGCAGGCCAAAGGTCGACTCGGTGATGAAGGTGTCGCAGCGTACGGGTTCAAACGCGGCACAAGTGCCGTCGGGCTCGGTCTTGTAGTCCCCGGAAGCCACCCAGACTTCTCCACCGTATTCCAGTCGTACCTGCGCCGAACCGAGTACGTGGCCGGCGGGATGAAAACTGAGGAACACGCCGTGATGCAGCAGGCGTTCGCCGTAGCGCAGGGTTTGCAGGTTGATGTGCTGGCCCAGTCGCACACGCAAAATGGCGTCGCCCGGCGCTGCCGCCAGGTAGTGCTGATTGCCGGCGTGGGCGTGGTCACCGTGGGCGTGGGTGATCACGGCGCGTTCGACCGGTCGCCACGGATCGACATAGAAGTCGCCGGCAGGGCAGTACAAACCTTCGGGACGCGAGATAACAAGGTCCATGGCGTTGCCAGAGTGGAGAGACTTGTTAGGTATGAGGTCGGCGCGGGGCGAGAAGTTCTATCGGGCTTATGGGCGGATGAAATACGAGTGTGGGAGCGGGCCCGCTCCCACAGGGATCAGCGTTACTTGCCGGGTGTCAGCGTCAGTCGATTCTTGCCATAGGTGTTGTCGAAGTTTTGCGGCTGCATCGGCAGGCTCATGTACTGGCCCTTGAGCCAGGGTTCGATGCTGTTGAGGTAGTTCGCACTGGCCGGGTTGCCAGACTGACCGGTACCGTTCTGCGCCATCAGCGGTTCGGACTGGCCGAAGTCGACGATAAAGCGCATGGCGGGCGCCAGCGTGGTGTTGAAGTCCTGGCCCCAGGCGAATGCGGCGGTGTTGAGTGTGGTGTGATCGCCACCGGCCGGCAGCGGACCGCGTACCGTCTGGCCGCTGCTGTTCTTCCACTCATAGCGGTGCAGTTTGCCCCACTGCCAGGCCTTGTGATCGCCGCCCAACTGACTGTCGCCGGCGCTGATCGCTGCGGCGAGACTGCGCGCGAGGATGGCCGGTTTGTCTTCTTTCTGCGCGGTGCGCACGTCATCCCAGAACGGGCTGTCCTCACGCCCGAGCAAGTGATCGGCCTGGGCCGCGTAAGACAACTTGCCATCGGCGACAAAGGCCTTCCACGCCGGGCTGCTTTCCGGGCCCAGTTCATCGAGGAAGATCTGCCGGCTGCTTTCCTGCAGGAACAGTTCGTAGATGGCCGCATCGGTGGAAGTCGGGCTGAGCTTGCCGTCGAACGCCATCAGGCGGCTGTAGGCTTCGTGTGCCTTGGCGCGATCGGCCGCCGGCAAGGCGTCGATGGCTTGTTTGAGTGGCTGGGCCATGCCCGGCGCTTCGAACATTTTCTTCAGCTTGGCCGCGAAGGTCGTGGTCTGGTCGTACTGCATGGCGATCAGGCTACGGCTGTCGTGTTTGCCTGCGCCGGCCAGTTCGGCCAAGCGCTCGCCGCGCTCCGGAGCAGCCCAGGAGTTGGACAGCTGCATGCCGTAGCCATGGGGAATGACCCGCTGGTTGGCGGTGCCGAGCCAGCCTTGGGCCGGGTCCTGGTCGTACGGGTGCAACATCGGGTCGGCATAACCGTCCCAGTCGTAGCGACCTTCCCAGCCCGGCGAGGGCAGCAGGCCTTCGCCTTCGCGGCGGTTCGGGTAGCGGCCGGTGACCTGCCAGCCGATGTGGCTGGCATCGGCAAACACCAGGTTCAGTGCGATGGCGCGGATTTCGCGGCTGGCATCCGAAGCTCTCTCGGCGCTCTGGGCGCGGGACAGGTCGAAGAATGCGTCCAGGGTCTTGTCGTCGGTGAAGTTCGGCATCTGCAGGGCCAAGCCGAAACCATTGGCCAGCGTGGTGCCCTGGGCGCTGTTGAGCAGCGGGCCATGGCGGGTTTCGTACACCGCCTCGCGAATCGGCCGCTGGCCTTTGACGAAATAGGTTTCGTTGCGCACGATCGCCGGCTGCCACTTCCCGGCGTTTTCGTAGGTAAGCCCGTTGCCCTGGCGCTTGATCTTCTCCAGGAACAGGTCCTGGTTGTCGCCCATCACGGACGCCATGCTCCACGCCACTTTACCGTTGAAACCACCGAGCACCATCGGCAGGCCCGCGATGGTCACGCCGGACGCCTGATATTTCGGCGCGCGAATCTGCACGTAACTGAACAATGAAGGCACGCCCAGCGGGCCATGACTGTCACTGGCCAACAGGCTCTTGCCGCTGCGGCTGCGTTGCGCGGCGATGGCCCAGTTGTTCGACGAGGTGGCGCCCAGCAGGTTCAGGTCCGACAGTTGTCCCGTGGCTTTGCTGAGTTCGGCCAGGCCCGGTACTTGCCCGTTGAGCTTGAGGCCCTGGAGTTTTTCGCTCTCGGCGACCGGCAGTTTTTCGTCGGGGGCGGACGGCGTCAGCCACGCCAGTTTGTCGGTGGTGACGGTCTGGGCCAGTACCAGCGAGGAAATTTCTTCCGGCAGGTTAGTCGACTGGCTGAAGTTCAGCAGGCAGAAAATCAGCGCCGAATCTTCCGGCTGCCAGTATTCAGGCTGGTAGCCGGTGGCCGCGAGGTCCGCCGGCAGTTTGTCGCGGTAGCGGAACAGGTAGGCGTTGACGCCCCGCGCATAGACTTCGAAGAAACGCTTGAGGCGCGGCGAAGAGGCCTTGTACAACTCGCCGGCACTTTTCTTCAGGTTGACCGCCCGCATGTAACGGTCGGCATCCAGCAGGTCCGCACCGTGCATCTCGGCCAATCGGCCCTGGGCCAACAGGCGCAGGGTGACCATCTGCGTGATGCGGTCGCTGGCATGCACGTAACCGAGGGTGAACAGCGCGTCGTGGAAGCTGTTGCTTTCAATCAGCGGCATGCCCATGGCATTGCGGCGCACCGAAACGTTCTGCGCCAGGCCCTTGAGCGGTTGCACGCCGGAGGTCGGCGGGAGGGTGTCCTGGGCATTGAAGTTCTGACAACCGGTCAGGCTCAAGACGCCCGCCACTGCTGCGGCAACGCCGAACCGGGGTAGAAAATGAGTAAGGGCTGGCGAGGCCATGGCAAAGCTCCTGCGGGGGGTAGAGGCGGTGGGGCGCAATAAAGGCGCTACGTTAGTGAGCAGGCGATGGCCGCGCAAGCGGGGCAAGAGGTTATTTCAGGATTTGTCAAAGATCGGCGTATCTCCGTAGGAGCTGCCGAAGGCTGCGATCTTTTGACTCCCAAGGGTGGCTTGCCAGTCGTTACCGGTGATGTTGAAGTGCGACACGGTCAACAATCCTGGAGAAAAGTCGGCATGGAGCTCAAGGCAAACGCGGCACTGATCATCATCGATCAGCAAAAAGGCATCCTCCACCCCAGGCTCGGTCGCAGGAATAATCCTCAGGCCGAAGAGCGCATGCTGGAATTGCTCGCTCATTGGCGGCGCACCGCTCGGCCGGTGATCCATGTGCAGCACCTGTCCCGCTCGGAGGACTCGGTGTTCTGGCCGCAGCAGTCGGGAGTGGAGTTTCAGGAGCGATTCGCGCCAATGGCCGGTGAGCGCTTGATCCAGAAGCAGGTGCCGGATGCGTTCTGTGCAACGGGTCTGGAAACGCAGTTGCGCGAGGCGGGGATCGGGCAGTTGATCATCGTGGGCGTCGCGACCCACAACTCGGTGGAGTCCACGGCGCGCACCGCGGGCAACCTGGGGTTTGATACCTGGGTGGCCGAGGATGCGTGCTTTACCTTCGACAAGAATGATTTTTTCGGCCGTGCCCATAGCGCCGAAGAGGTGCATGCGATGTCGCTGGGGAATCTGCATGGCGAGTATGCGACGGTGGTCAACGCTGCCACCCTTCTGATGGGTGACTGACAACTAATGTGGGAGCGGGCTTGCTCGCGAAGAGGGCCTCAGCTTCAACATCGTTTTCGCCTGACACACCGCTTTCGCGAGCAAGCCCGCTCCCAAAAGGAAACTGCATTCACAGCTCAGGTCTGCTCGCGAAGACGATTCAACAGGCGAAGCAAGTCTTCGCCCGAAGCATCAAGCGCCGTGGCACTTCTTGAATTTCTTGCCGTTGCCGCATGGGCACGGATCGTTGCGGCCGACGTCTTTCAGGGCATTGCGCACCGGTTCCTGGTGAGCGTGGCCGCAGTTCGGACCGTGGACATGGCCGTGGTCGTGATCATGGTGGTGATGGTCATGATCGTGATCGTGGTTGCAGTCAGGGCCGTGGACATGGGGTTGCTGGGTCATCGGTGTTGCTCCGGAATTAAATCGGCGGCGATTATCACGCCATTGCGTGCCAGGTGCACGTAGTGGGCGATGAATATACCGGTTTCCAGTTCACCTTCCAGACGATAGGGAATGGGTTGGTCGGATTTTTTCAGCAGTTTGGCCAGGTCCCGGACCTTGGACCACAGGTTGGTGCGGATCGGCACCTTGAAGTAGGCACTGTGCCTGGGGCTGATGGTGAACCAGTGTTCGTACTCCCCGTCGGCCAGCAGTATGTCACCCAGGTGAACGCGATACTCCAGGCTGCGCACCGTCAGGTCGCTGTCGTTGGGGTTGTCGATGCGAAAATGCAGGAGGAATTTCTGCTCCAGCAGTTTGGCGCTGACCACCTCGACCTTCACCAGATGGACCTCGGGGTCCGGCAAGTCGTCGTCGAACCACGACGCACAGCCGCCGAGTCCCAGTGTCAGGAACAGGGTGAGCAGACAGCGTGTGCAGCGGCGGATGATCATCGTGGTGGTTCTCCCTTGAGTCCCAGTCTAGACCCAAAGGATCGCAGCCTTCGACAGCTCCTGCGTGATGGACCGTCACTCCATGGACTGGCTGCTGAAGTATCCCGCACAACATTTCTTGAACTTCTGTCCACTGGCGCACGGGCAGGGGTCATTGCGCCCGAGTTTGAGTTGCACGGTCGGGTCGATGAAATACCAGCGCCCGGTGTTCTGTACGAACGATGAGCGCTCTCGATGACTGTGCTCGCCACTGCTGTCGTGCCACCGCGCGGTGAAGGTCACGAAAGCGTGTTCAGGCTGGCCACCCAGCACTTCGGAGCTTTCCACCTCAAGGCCCAGCCACGTACTTTGCGCGCTCCAGTCGCTGATCGATTGACGGTCCAGGCCGGCCTGTTGGGCGGGCAGGGTGGTGGCCACCAGATAGTCGACCAACCCCAGCACGTAGGCGCTGTAGCGCGAGCGCATCAAGGCTTCGGCGCATGGCGCCGGGTGTCCGGCATGGTAGTGACCGCAGCAGGCGTCAAGCAGGGTGCCGCTGCCGCAAGGGCAAATGGATGTACTCATCGCTACCACCAGTATTTCCCAAAGTTTTCCGGATTGGCCCAGAAGCGTGAATTGAGCCAGTCGGGGACTTGTTTGTATTCAAGCAGATCGTAGGTAAACAGGGTCAAGACCTGTTCGTCCCGTTGAAAGCGTTCGCTGGCTTGCAGGGCCAGGGAGAAGAAGTCGGTTTCCTGCCAGCCACAGGCCGGCAGATCCGCCAGCACGGCGATGCGGCTGGCGTTGAGGTTGCGGATGCCGCCCAACAGGTTCAGGCCGTCGCGTTTGGGCAAATGCTCCAGGCAATCAACCACCAGGGCCAGGTCGAACCGGCGGGCCGCCAACTCGTCGGGCAATGGGCCTGGGGCCGCGAAAGCAACGCAACTGTCCGGGTGTGCGAGTTTGAATGCTTCCAGTGCCGGGAACTCGCTGGCGCCGATCAACAACAGGCGCGCGGGGGCATATCGGTCAAGTAACGCGGCCAGTGCCTGCTGCGGTGTGCGTGAAGAAATACCTGCAATCATCGAAGATCCTCAATCAGATCTGCCAAGACTAGCCTGCCCGGACGTTCGGGCCTAGAGCGGCTTGGCGACAAATGCGCCAAGCTGCCGTTAATGCCTGAATAAAGAGCATGGCCTATTGCTGGCGGAGATTAATACTCGGGTCTTTACTACCTGAATCGGTTCTAAGCCGATCCTTCAGGAGAAAACTAGATGAGCATAGTTCGGACAGCATTACCCTTGGTTCTGCTAACCAGTGTGTTGACTGGTTGCGCAGGTTTGCAGAAAACCGACTGGCCGACCTGTGCGGCGGTTGGTGGTGTCGTGGGTGCGGGCCTCGGTGCGACCGAAAGCTCGGCATGGGCAGGGTATGGTGCTCTGCTCGTTGGCGGTACGGCAGCGGCTTATTGCTGGGTGCACGGTGATGGCGACGAAGACGGCGATGGTGTGCCGGATAGTCGCGACAAGTGCCCGGGCACGCCTAAAGGCGTTCATGTCGATGCCAACGGTTGCCCACCACCAGCGCCTGTGGTCGAAGAAGCGGTTGTGGTCAAGGAAGAAACCATCGTCATCCGCGACGTTCACTTCCAGTTTGATAAAGCCACGCTTACCTCGTCCGATAAACAGGTCCTCGACAAGATTGCCACTCGCCTGAAAGCCGAAGCCCCGACTGCTCAACTGACCGTAACCGGTCATACCGACAGCGTGGGCAGCGACGCCTACAACCAGAAACTGTCGGATAAACGCGCCCACTCGGTGGTTGAATACCTCATCGAGCAAGGCGTACCTCGCAGCAACTTCGTGTCGGTGGTCGGTGCCGGTGAAAGCCAGCCGGTTGCGGACAACAAAACCGCTGACGGTCGTGCACAGAACCGTCGTACGGAAATCAAAATCCAGCGTTGACTCCCCCTCGCATCCGCGCCTTGTGCAGTCGCGGATGCGGGTCTTTACTCCTGTGTAACCGGTATGGGCCGGTGACACAGGAGCTTTCAATATGATCGTTCTCACAAGGACCGTCTTGCCGGTTCTGCTACTTGGCAGCCTCTTGACCGGCTGCGCGACCCACAGCGATGGCACTGCCCCCCTCAATCAACGTACCTGGCCAATCTGCAGCCTCATCGGCGGCCTGGTCGGCGGTGGCCTGGGCGCGATCGAGAGTGGCGCCTGGGCCGCGGGTGGGGCGGCGCTGGGTATCTTGTCCGGCGGCTTGATCTGCTATGCCCAGGATGGCGACGAAGATGGCGACGGCGTTTTCGACCGGCGTGACCGTTGCGCTGAAACTCCCGCCAATACCCTGGTCGACCATCGCGGTTGCCCGGTGCCGCTGTACCCGGACCGCGTCCAGACCGAGCCTGCGCAAACCCAAGTCATTACGCTGAGCGATGTGATGTTTGTCTTCAATCAATCCGACTTGACCCCGACGGCCAAGAGTGAACTGGATGCGATGATGAGCCAGTTCGAGGATGCCGATGTGGTCAGCATCAAGGTGGTCGGCCATACCGACAGCGTGGGGTCGGATGCCTATAACCAGGCCTTGTCGGAGCGACGCGCCAGCAGCGTGGCGGAATACCTGATCAGCCAGGGTGTGGCGCCGAACAAAGTCACCAGCGAAGGCAAGGGCGAAAGTCAGCCGATTGCCGACAATGAAACGGAAGAAGGACGTGCGAAAAACCGTCGCGTAGAGCTGCATATAAACCGCTGAGCCAAGAGATAGAGCCGTCGAGCGACAGTTGTGAGCGCTGCGACGGCCGTTCGGCGGCGTTCATGAAGATTTTTCCATTGCCCTCTGGCTTATCCCGCGCGTAAGCCGTTACTGTGCGCCCAAACAATAATTCTCATCGGGGGAGCATATGAAGGTCTTATGGGGGCTGGGGCGGTTATTGACCCTGCTGTTCTGGTTGGTGGTGCTGGTCAACCAGCTCACGCCATTTGTCTTTCCGCTGCACTCGTTGGTCAATCTGGCCGGCGGCCTGTTGGGGTTCATCCATCTTCTGGAAGCACTGTTGTGCTATCGCAGTCTGCGAGGTCGCGCCCATCCCTGGCTTGACCGCCTGAGGATCGTCATTTTCGGTGTATTCCACCTGCAAACCATTCCAGCCCCCAGCGCTTCGAAGGCTTCCCATGCGTAAACTCTGTCTGCTCGCCGCACTCATCAGTCCTTTGGCCAGCGCACAGGTGGTGAGTGTCGAACCCAACTCGCTGATGCGTTTGCCCAACACCGCCAGCACCCTGCAACTGGAACGCCTGGAAGTGGCTGATTACGGCACCTTGCTGATTCCTTCCAACGTCACCGAAGTCACCGTGGGTGAATTGCATCTGGGGCGTGAAGCGCGCATCGCCATTGTGCCGGGAGAGCAAGCGCTGGCGCTGAAGGTCCGTCGCGCTGATTTGTCCGAAGGCAGCCAGATAACCGCGCGGGGCGCGCCCGGAACCTATCAGAAAGCCGCCCGCTCCGGGCGCAATCTTGATTTGCAGATCAAGACACTGAATGCACCACAATTGTTGGTGGACGCTCGAGGCGGTGCAGGCGCACCGGGATTTGTCGGCCTGGATGGCGCCAACGGTCAGGACCCTGGCTGCACCTGGGGCCAGGCCGGTCACGGTGCCGATGGCAGTGATGGCAGCAATGGTCAACCAGGCGCGCCGGGTGCGTTGGTCAGGCTGTCGGTGCCGCACGACTTTCCGGCAGACCGGATCAAGGTGCAGGTAGCTGGCGGTGCCGGCGGCCTGGCTGGCCCGGGTGGCAAGCCGGGGGCGGGCGGCAAGGCCAAGGGCTGCCTGGTCTACAAGGCCGATGGTGGCAAGAGCGGCAAACCTGGCGCCGACGGCCAGCCGGGGTCTGAAGGCGCCGCTGGTTCGGTAACTGTGCAGCGGTTATAAAGTTAACCAGGAACTACTGTGGCGAGGGAGCTTGCTTGTGGCGAGGGGGCTTGCCCCCGTTCGGCGGCGAAGCCGTCGCAAACCGGGCAACGCATACCTTCAGAGAAATTGCGGATACCGAATCAGGGTCGCTTCGCGACCCCAGCGGGAGCAAGCTCCCTCGCCACAACAGCAACTCCGGCCACAGCTACTTCAAAACATCGGCCGAGCCGCCGCAATCACCACCACAGCCAACCCCACCAACAGATTGATCCCCACCAACCGGCGAATCCGCCCCAGCATACTGGCACCCGCCGGCCAATCCTGTTCGGCCACGGCGGTGCGCAACTCCGGCAGCATCAGCGCCTGAATGCGGATAAACAGCGCGGTCATCACCACATACAGGCCCATCATCACTTGCACATAGCGCGGTGCGGCTTCAAAGCCGTTGAAGTGCATATGCAGCATGCCCACGCCGCTCACCGGCAACAGCACCACCGCCACCCAGACCCAGCGGAAAAAACCTTGAAACACTTCTACCCACAACTTCAGCCGGGCAGGGCCTTCAAGTGCCGTGATCGCGGCGGGGCGCAGGACCATCCAGGCGAAAAACATGCCGCCGACCCAGACCAGGGCCGCCAGTACATGCAGGCTATATATGAGGCTAAAAGGTGTCATTCGGATACTCCGTTCTGCGCAGGATTCATTAGCGGGGTATGATAGCCGTCGATCCGAACCACTGAAAATTTATCCAGCGTTTTTTGCGCCCGACAATCCATGATCAGCACCGAACTCAAAACCACGATCCAGGGCGCCTACTCGCGTTTTCTCGAAGCCAAGAGCCTCAAACCGCGATACGGCCAACGCCTGATGATCGCCGAAATCGCCAAGGTCCTGGGTGACATCGACACCGACGACGAAGGCCGGCGCAGTGGCGACCCCGCGATTGTCGCAGTGGAAGCCGGTACCGGTACCGGCAAGACCGTGGCCTACAGCCTGGCGGCGATCCCCACGGCCAAGGCCGCCGGCAAGCGCCTGGTGATCGCCACGGCCACCGTGGCCCTGCAGGAGCAGATCGTCTACAAGGACTTGCCCGACCTGATGCGCAACAGCGGGCTGAATTTCAGCTTCGCCCTGGCCAAGGGGCGCGGGCGCTACATGTGCCTGTCAAAACTCGACATGTTGCTCCAGGAAGGCCACGCGCAGACTGCCACTGCGCAACTGTTCGAAGAAGAAGGCTTCAAGATCGAGGTCGACGAGGCCAGCCAGAAGCTGTTCACCAGCATGATCGAGAAGCTCGCCGGCAATAAGTGGGACGGCGACCGCGACAGTTGGTCCACTGCCCTGGAAGACGCCGACTGGGCGCGCCTGACCACCGATCACAGCCAGTGCACCAACCGTCATTGCCCGAACTTCGGCCAGTGCGCTTTCTACAAGGCCCGCGAAGGCATGGGCAAGGTTGACGTGATCGTCACCAACCACGACATGGTCCTGGCTGACCTGGCCCTGGGCGGCGGCGCCGTACTGCCGGACCCGCGCGACACCATCTACGTGTTCGACGAAGGCCATCACCTTCCGGACAAGGCCATCGGCCACTTCGCCCATTACACGCGCCTGCGCTCCACCGCCGACTGGCTGGAAACCACCGCCAAGAACCTCACCAAATTGCTGGCCCAGCACCCGTTGCCGGGCGACCTGGGCAAGTTGATCGAGCAGGTGCCGGAGCTGGCGCGGGAGATCAAGACCCAGCAGCAGTTCATGTTCACCGCGTGCGAACAGATCGCCGATTTCAAACCCGGCGAAGACGTCGAAGGCCGCGAGCGCCCGCGTCACCGATTCGTCGGCGGGGTGATTCCCGAGCACATGCGTGAAATGGGCATCGAACTGAAGAAAGGCTTCGCACGGCTGACCGACTTGTTCACCCGCCTGACCGACCTGCTCAAGGAAGGCATGGACGGCGAGGTCAACATTGGCATCGCCAGCAACCAGGCTGAAGAGTGGTACCCGCTGTTCGGCAGCCTGCTGTCGCGCTCTTCCGGCAACTGGGAGTTGTGGACCGCCTTCACCGTCGAAGACCCGGAAGACAACCCGCCCATGGCCCGCTGGCTGACCCTGGCCGAAAGCGGTTCGCTGTTCGATATCGAGGTCAACGCCAGTCCCATCCTCGCGGCGGAAATGCTCCGGCGCAACCTGTGGAACGTGGCGTATGGCTGCCTGGTGACGTCGGCGACCTTGACCGCCCTCGGTACCTTCGACCGCTTCCGCATGCGCGCCGGGCTGCCGAAAAAAGCCGTGACGGCGGTGGTGCCGAGCCCCTTCCATCATGCCGACGCCGGTGTGCTGCGGGTGCCGAACCTGAACGCCGATCCCCGTGATGCAGCGGCACATACCGCCGCGATCATTCGTGATCTGCCGGAACTGGTCGAGGGCTCGCGGGGCACGCTGGTGCTGTTTTCCTCGCGCAAACAGATGCAGGACGTGTTCGATGGCCTGGACCGCGACTGGCGCAAGCAAGTGTTCATTCAGGGCAACCTGTCGAAGCAGGAAACCCTGAACAAGCACAAGGCGCGAGTCGATGGCGGGGATTCCAGCGTGCTGTTCGGCCTGGCCAGCTTCGCCGAAGGGGTCGACTTGCCCGGTGCCTATTGCGAGCACGTGGTCATTGCCAAGATTCCATTCTCGGTACCCGATGATCCCGTCGAAGCGGCGCTGTCGGAATGGATCGAAGCCCGTGGCGGTAACCCGTTCATGGAAATCTCCGTACCGGACGCCTCGCTGAAACTGGTCCAGGCCTGCGGTCGCTTGCTGCGCACCGAAGAAGACCGCGGCACCATCACCTTGCTCGACCGGCGCCTGGTGACCCAGCGCTATGGCAAAGCCATCCTCAACGCGTTGCCGCCGTTCCGTCGAGAAATTTCCTGAAGCACCGGTGGGCAGTTTTGCCCACCGCGTTGTCTATCTCTCTGCCACCGCTTTTTCACTGGCCCATTGAAGGTCGTTAGGGAGAATTTCGTTCTCATGATTTGCCGTTCGTTGCCTGCCGTATTTGCCCTGTTGTTCGCAACACCGCTGTTGGCTGCACCTGCCAGCCAGCAGACGCTGTTCAACTTTGTGCGCCCCGCCGACGTAGTCCAGGTGGCGACACAGGACGCCAGCCTGCCGCAATCCAACGCCGAGCAAACCCCTGAAGGCGAAGTGCTGCGCCGGGTGACCTTCAACCCGGTCGCCCGGCCGACGTTGCGTCTGGCCCCGCAAACCGGTGCCTGGGACTGGTCGCAGTCGGGCGTCATGAGCCTGCGGATCCAGAGCGCGATGAACTGGGCGTTGACCCTGTACGTGACCATTCAGAGCAATGACGGCAAGACCCTGGTCAGTCGCGTCGATCTGCCGGCCGGACCGGCGCAAACCCTGTTGGTGCCGCTGCAAGCGACATCGCCGCTGAGCCAGGGCATGAAGGCCGGCCCGCCGATGCCGATGACCGTTGAGGGCCAGCGTGTGTTGCTGGCCAGCAGCGCCGGTGAGCTGGATCGCAGCCAGGTGGTGTCCGTGACGTTGTCGATGGACCAGCCCAAAGCCGCGCAAAGCATCCTGCTGGAGCGCTTTGGCGTGCAGGACGGCGAGTCGGTCACCCAGGCCGTGTATGGCGGGTTGGTGGATGCGTACGGCCAGTCGACTCGGGCCAGATGGCCGGAAAAAGTCAGCAGCGACGAGCAGCTGAAAAGCGCCGCCGCCAAGGAACAGCATCAACTGAAAACCTGGCTGGCTGAACGTGAGAAGTCTTCCCTGGACAAGTTCGGTGGATTGACCAATGGCCCGTCATTCAAGGCCAGCGGCTTTTTCCGCACCGAAAAGCGCAACGGTCGCTGGTATCTGGTGACACCTGAAGGCCACCCGTTCTATTCCCTCGGGGTCAATACCCTGGCCCCGGACGTCAACCAGACCTATGTGGCCGGTCGCGAGTGGATGTTCGAGTCCCTGCCCAAGGCTGACGAGGCGTTGGCCAGCCACTACGGCGAAGGCAACAACCGTGGCGGCAATGGTGCCGATCAAGGGCGCGGCTACAATGCCGGGCGCTGGTACGACTTCTATGGTGCCAACCTGCAACGTCTGTATGGCGATCCTTGCGCGTTGGGCAGCGAAACCAAAGCAGGCGTGGCCGCGGCGGCCAAGGCGGATGCGGTTGAAGCGACAGCGACCAAGGCTGCGGAGCAACCTGTCGTTTCTGCAACCGCCGAGTCAGGCGTCGCCGAAGCCGCCAAGACTGAAGCGACGATAACAACAGCGGCAGAGCCAACACCTGTCGAACCGTGCAAAGCGTTGTTCGACGAGCAACGCTGGGCCAGTCACACCCTTGATCGCCTGCAGGCCTGGGGCTTCAACACCATCGGCAACTGGAGCGCCCCGGTACTGGGCAATGCCGATCGCGTGCCATACACCCTGCCGCTGTCGATCGTCGGCGACTATGCCAGCATCAGCACCGGTACCGACTGGTGGGGCGGCATGCCCGATCCGTTCGACCCGCGTTTTGCCATGGCCACCGAGCGAGCAGTGGCGATTGCCGCCCGCGACCATCGTGACGATCCGTGGCTGATCGGTTACTACGCCGACAACGAACTGGCCTGGGCCGGTCCCGGGGATGATCCGAAAGCCCGTTATGCCCTGGCCTACGGCACCTTGAAAATGACCACCGACGTGCCGGCCAAGCGTGCATTCCTCAAGCAACTGCGGGACAAGTACCGCAATCAGGCTGGCCTGTCGAAAGCCTGGGGCATTGATCTGCCCGCCTGGGAATTGATGGAGGATCCGGGATTCGTGCCACCGCTGCCGAGCGCCGAGCACCCGGAAATCGAAGCCGACTTCAAATACTTCCAGAAGGTCTTTGCCGACACTTACTTCAAGACCATTTCCGACTCTCTGAAGTGGCACGCGCCAAACCAGCTGCTGCTCGGTGGCCGTTTCGCCATCAGCACGCCGGAAGCCGTGGAGTCCTGCGCCCAGTATTGCGACGTGCTGAGCTTCAACATGTACACCCTGCAACCCCAGGATGGTTACGACTTCGCCAAGTTGCGCAGTCTCGACAAACCGGTGCTGATCACCGAGTTCAATGTCGGTTCGGCTGATCGTGGGCCGTTCTGGGGTGGCGTCACGCCGTTGGCGAAGGAGGAGGACCGTGGTGCGGCATATGCCAACTTCCTCAAGCAGGCAATGAGCGAGCCGTCGATTGTCGGTGTTCATTGGTTCCAGTACCTCGATCAACCGGTCACCGGGCGTCTGCTTGATGGTGAAAACGGTCACTTCGGGTTGGTGGGGATCACGGATCTGCCGTTCCAGGGCTTTGTCGACAGCGTGCGCAAGAGCAACCTGGCGACGGTCGAACAATTGGGCAAAGAGGCCGGGAGGGCTGCGGCCGACGCGGACAAAGCCAGCCACGACGCCGAGGGCGGTCGCAAGGCCGAGGCCGGCAAGGGGCCGGGGAAGGGCGCTGAACATGCAGGTGGGCATTCGGGGAAGGGCCATTAATCTCTGACACCTGAAAAAGATCGCAGCCTTCGGCAGCTCCTACAGGGGGTACGCCTTGCCACTGTAGGAGCTGCCGAAGGCTGCGATCTTTTGATCTTGAATGGACCGCCCAGCCCAACCCTGTTCCCAAAACCCTCAAGGGCTGGAACAATGCCCGCCACTTTGTAGAGCGTTAATCCGGGGGAGTTGCGGGTGCAGATTCAGGGTCATTACGAGCTTAAGTTCGAAGCGGTGCGAGAGGCTTTCGCGGCGCTGTTCGACGATCCCCAGGAGCGTGGCGCAGCATTGTGCATTCGGATTGGTGGCGAAACCGTCCTTGATCTGTGGGCCGGCACCGCCGACAAGGACGGGGCCGAGGCCTGGCACAGTGACACCATCGCCAACCTGTTCTCCTGCACCAAGACCTTTACCGCCGTCACCGCGCTGCAACTGGTGGCCGAAGGCAAGCTGCAACTGGATGCGCCGGTGGCGCGCTACTGGCCCGAATTTGCCGCGGCCGGCAAAGCGTCCGTCACCCTGCGACAATTGCTCTGCCATCAGGCCGGTCTTCCGGCATTGCGCGAATTACTGGCCCCCGAAGCCCTCTACGACTGGCAAACCATGGTCGACGCCCTGGCTGGCGAAACGCCGTGGTGGACGCCGGGCGAAGGCCATGGGTATGCGGCGATCACTTATGGCTGGCTGGTCGGCGAATTGCTGCGTCGTGCCGACGGTCGTGGGCCGGGGGAATCCATTGTCGCGCGGGTCGCCAAACCGTTAGGCCTGGACTTCCATGTGGGGTTGGCCGACGAAGAGTTCTATCGCGTGGCCCACATTGCGCGGGGCAAGGGCAATGTCGGCGATGCCGCCGCCCAGCGCCTGCTGCAAGTGACCATGCGTGAGCCAACGGCCATGACGACCCGGGCGTTCACCAACCCGCCGTCGATCATGACCAGCACCAACAAATCCGAGTGGCGACGCATGCAGCAGCCAGCCGCCAATGGCCATGGCAATGCCCGTAGCCTGGCCGGCTTCTACGCCGGCCTGCTCGATGGCAGCCTGCTGGAAAGCGAAATGCTCGATGAGTTGACTCGTGAGCACAGCCTCGGCGAGGACAAGACTTTACTGACCCGGACCCGTTTCGGCCTGGGTTGCATGCTTGATCAACCGGACGTTGCCAATGCCACCTTCGGCCTTGGCCCGCGGGCGTTTGGTCATCCGGGTGCCGGCGGCTCCATCGGCTTTGCCGACCCGGAACACGATGTAGCCTTCGGATTTGTGACAAATACCCTGGGCCCCTACGTCTTGATGGACCCGCGCGCGCAAAAGCTGGTGCGGGTTCTGGCCACTTGTCTGTAAAAGCGGCTATCGGTCTCCAGGGCTGGAACCCGATAGCCTTTTCAGTTTCAAAGCGTCAGTTTGTGCGGGCCGTCGTGGCCTGATTTTTTGACTTCATTTTTGTGGATATCCAATGTCATCCAATAAAACCCTCGCTTTGGCCCTGTGTTTCGCCATTACCGGTTGCGCACAGACTCCACAGAAAGACGCGACGGCACCTGTCGCGAAGACTGAAAGCGCCAGCCACTGGTACTGGCCGTTTGGTTCCGACGACAGCGCCGGCAAGCCCGCGGCCAAGCCGGAGGTAAAACCTGAGGTCAAACCCGTGGCGGTGGCCAAGGCCGAAACCGATAGCGGCAGCAAGTGGTGGTGGCCGTTTGGCGGCAACGAGCAGAGTGCCGCCAAAGCCGTGCCGATGCCCGACCCGAAAGTCACCCAGGCCTGGCTTGACGACTACGAACCGCGTCTGCGCGAGGCGGTCAAGGACAGCAACCTGCAACTCGAGCGCCGCGAAAACGTGCTGGTAGTAACTGCACCGGTCGAAGGCTCGTTCAACCCTGATCGTCCAGCCATGCTGCTGCCGGTCACGCTCGGTCCGTTTACCCGCGTTGCCAAGATCCTTGAAGCCGATCCAAAGACCGCTGTCTTGATCCTCGGCCACAGCGATACGTCCGGCGCGGCGCCTGCCAACGTCAAACTGAGCCAGGAACGTGCCCAGTCCGTTGCGGCGATTTTCCGTCTCAGTGGCTTGCAGCGTGATCGCCTGATGCTGCGTGGCCTGGGCGGTGATGCGCCGCGTGCCGCCAACGACAGTGCGCAAGGCCGTGCGTTGAACCGCCGTGTGGAACTGCTGGTGACCCCGCAGAACACCATGGTCGCGCTGCTGAGCAAGTACAACATGCCGGCCCCGGCCCCTGTGAACATGGTTGCAGCCGCTGACGTCAAGCCGGTCGCCAAGCCTGTGACACCGGCCCCGGCGACTAAAAAGGCTGCTGTTCCAGCGACGAAAAAAGCCCCGGCGAAAAAAACGGCGGCCAAGAAAGCACCTGCAAAAACCGCAACGCCGGCGAAGAAAACCACGCCAGCCAAAGCCTCCACGGCTGACAAGAAAGTCGCCGCCACTGATACTGCAAAGCAGTGATCCGTTAACCAAAAGGAATGCGCCATGACCCAGGGCCTGGCTGATATGCGTCGTGACTACACCCGTGACGGCCTGACCGAGGCGCAAGCCCCGGCCGAGCCATTTGCGTTGTTCCACCAGTGGTTCGCCGACGCGGTGAAAACCGAGCAGGCGCCGGTGGAAGCCAACGCCATGACCCTGGCCACCGTCGACCAGGACGGTCGACCGCACTGTCGCATTCTGTTGCTCAAGGGCCTGGACGAGCAGGGCTTCACCTTTTTCACCAACTACGAAAGCGCCAAAGGCCAGCATCTTGCCGCGAACCCGTTCGCGGCCATGACGTTTTTCTGGCCGGCGCTGGAGCGCCAGGTGCGCATCGAAGGGCGGGTGGTGAAAGTGACGCCCGAGGAGTCCGACGCCTATTATCAGGTCCGTCCACTGGGCAGTCGCCTGGGGGCCTGGGCATCGCCGCAAAGCCGCGTGATCGCCGATCGTGGCGAGCTCGAAGCGCTACTCAAGGACACCCAGCAACGTTTCAGCGACACCCAGCCGCATTGCCCGGAACACTGGGGTGGTTATCGCCTGTTGCCGGAGCGCATCGAGTTCTGGCAGGGCCGCCCGAGTCGCCTGCACGATCGCCTCAATTACCGCCAGCAGGGCGCCGACTGGATTCTTGAACGTCTGGCACCCTGAACAGTCTACCGATCGGGATAGCCTGCCGCAGCGGCCTCCAGCCACTTCGGCAGGTCTCGACGCTTGATCTTCTGCGCCTGGGCACTCGCCAACTGTTCGAGCATGAAGGCTTTTTTCTGCTCATCCTTGCCAGCCAGCGCTAGCGCCAGATCGCGGTCCATCCAGCGTTTGATCCGTACGTACAGCCACCAATGGAAGTACAAACCGGCAACCGTCGTGACGACGATGATAAAGTAGTCCATTGAAATCCTTGGCCTGTGGGCGGTTTTCCGAATTTGCCGCTACTGTGTGAGTTCGTGGAGGCGCCTTAACGGAGCCTGAATCAAAACAATTTTACCCGGGCGGTGCCGTGACAGGCGTCAAGCTGCGGAGTTTAATGAACATCTGTTTCTTTGGAGTTGATGCTATGCGTAAGTCTGTTCTGCTGGTTGCTTCCTTTTCCACGATGGCGATGTTGCTCACTGGTTGCCAATCGAGCTTGACCGGTGACTCCTACTCCCGTGACGAGGCGCGTCGCGTGCAGACCGTTCGCATGGGCACCATCGAAGCATTGCGTCCGGTGAAAATCGAAGGCACCAAAACCCCGATCGGCGGCGCTGCAGGCGCAGTGGTTGGCGGCGTTGGCGGCAGCGCCATCGGTGGCGGCAAAGGCAGTATCGTTGCTGCGGTCATCGGCGCAGTCGCCGGCGGCCTGATCGGTTCGGCCGCAGAAGAGGGCATGACCCGCACCCAGGGCGTGGAAATCACCGTGCGCGAAGACGATGGCAGCATGCGCGCCTACGTTCAGGAAGTTCAGCCGAACGAAGTGTTCCGTGTTGGCGAACGTGTGCGCATCGCCAGTGTGAATGGCACCAGCCGCGTTTCGCACTAAGCGGCAAGACGCTTAAAAGGAAACCCCCGATCAGGCGACTGGTCGGGGGTTTGTCTTTTAGGGAGGGACCACACTATCTTGGGGGGCTGAGATGTCGCCATCCTGCCAATTTCAGTTTTTATGTAGATGGAAGCGTCAATCTGCGAAATCGCTATTTCTCAGGGCTATCTTGATAATCTGCTCCGCTGTGAGTTCGCGAGAATTGTCCCCATCGCCAAAATACTCCCCCGGCCAGAAAAAAAGATCGGATATGCGCGCATCGGGAATATTGAGTTCCAACATCTTTAACCAGAAATACTGGGCATGCTCCGGTATTTCGGCATCCATGACCCGTCCGGCCATTTCGATCAGTTCAGATCGAGTAATATCTGTCAGACGGTACTCATACGGTCCTGCCAACACCTTGCGAACCCACGTATCGTGATCCTGACCTCCGTAAATGCCTTGAAAATCGAGAAACGTCAGATTTGTCATGGCTTCGCGATTAAACTCAGCCAACTGACTCGCGGTCTCATCCCTCTCTCCACCATCAATTTCGGCTGCGATAGCTGCAAGCCGAACAACCCTCGTTTCGTCGAGTTGCGGGGGCATCAACTCTTGGCGTAGCTCCATCATTTTCTCCCTAACTGTTTTGCTGTCGATCTGTCCTGAGTCACAGGGTCCGGAACGCAAAGTTAGCCTGGGGGTTTGGAGGTTGATGCCAGCAGCGTCCGAAATGACTGCAGTACGAATCCGACAATCCTGTAGGTAACGACAGAAAGAAAAAGAGGGAGCCAATAGCTCTAATGCCAGTCAGTTTAGCGTTTGATCACCGCAAACCTTGTGGGAGCGAGCTTGCTCGCGATGACGGCTGGACAGTCAAACAAGGGGTGCCTGACAGTCTGCCATCGCGAGCAAGCTCGCTCCCACAATGTCCGGGGCTTAACTGACAGGCATTTGCCAATAGCTCCCTCTTTTTCCCGACATACTGATGAAGCGATTCAAGATTATGCGGTTTGCAACTCACGCTTGCGACTCGCCATCGCGGTCACCGCATAACCGATCAGCGCGGCGAGAATCGAACCGGTCAGGATTCCCATGCGGTCCATTCCGGCGAAATCACTCACGCCCGGCTCGAAGGCCAGTGAACCGACGAACAGACTCATGGTGAAACCAATGCCGCAGAGAATCGCCACGCCCAGTATCTGGCCCCAATTGGCGCCTTGGGGCAGGGCGGCGATACCGGTTTTCACGGCCAGCCAGGTCAGGCCGAAGACACCCACAGTCTTGCCCAGCAGCAGCCCGATGGCGATGCCCATGGGAACGTGATGGGTGAAGCTTTCGACGGTGACGCCGCTCAGGGACAGGCCGGCGTTGGCGAAGGCGAACAGCGGCAGGATGCCGTAGGCGACCCACGGGTGCAGGGCGTGTTCCAGAGTCAGCAGTGGCGAAGGTTCGGCATTTTTTGTGCGCAGCGGAATGCAGAAGGCCAGGGTTACGCCGGCCAGTGTGGCGTGGACACCGCTCTTGAGTACGCAGACCCAGAGGATCAGGCCAATGATCATGTACGGCCCGAGCTTGACTACGCCAAGCCGGTTCATCCCGATCAGCGCCGCAATGCAGGCGGCGGCCAGCGCCAGGGACAGGGTCGACAGGGCACCGGAATAGAAGATCGCAATGATGATGATCGCGCCGAGGTCGTCGATGATCGCCAGGGTCATCAGGAACAGTTTCAGCGAGACCGGAACCCGTTTGCCAAGCAACGCCAGCACGCCAAGGGCGAAGGCAATGTCGGTTGCGGTCGGGATCGCCCAGCCGTTGAGGGCCGGTGGCGTGTCGCGGTTGAGGTACCAGTAGATCAGCGCCGGCACCACCATGCCGCCAATGGCCGCCGCGCCGGGCAGGACGATTTGCGACGGTTTGGACAACTGGCCGTCGAGGACTTCGCGCTTCACTTCCAGGCCGATCAGCAGGAAGAACAGCGCCATCAGGCCATCGTTGATCCATAGCAGCAACGGCTTGGCGATTTTCAGTGCGCCGATCTGGGCCACCACAGGAGTGTCCAGCAGGCCGTTGTACAGCCACGACAGCGGTGAGTTGTTGATGATCAGAGCCAGAACGGCAGCGGCGATCAGTAACAGACCGCTGGCAGCTTCCAACTGAAAGAAACGCGTGAAAGTGCTACGCAGAGGCAAGGTCGCTCTCCATCTGTGAATTCAAAAGGTGTTACACCCTAACAAGTACCGTTAGTTGTTAAAACAAAAGTTATATTCTTTTTTGTTATATACCGTTACAGAGTGATCCGTTGCCAGCGAGCTGAGCCTAGCAGTTGTCTGGCGTATTGGATCTCAGCTGTACCTGTGCCGGATGCAGGATTTTTCCTAAGCTTGTTGGATGGGCCTCGTACAAAGGCCAACTCCTGCCCGATTCAACGAGAAAACCATCATGAGCGACAACCGACAGTGGTCCCGCGAGGCGATCCGGATCATCGAAGCCGATTTCCAGCGCAGCGCCGACACCCACTTGATCCCCTTGCCGCTCCCGG
This sequence comes from Pseudomonas sp. Pseusp49, assembly GCF_059491875.1. Classification (NCBI taxonomy): domain Bacteria; kingdom Pseudomonadati; phylum Pseudomonadota; class Gammaproteobacteria; order Pseudomonadales; family Pseudomonadaceae; genus Pseudomonas; species Pseudomonas sp. Pseusp49. The sequence goes on from NZ_CP168514.1 coordinate 1,342,063, forward strand.
GCTTTCCGGGCATCGAGTTGTATTTCAAGGATGAGTCCAGCCACCCCACGGGCAGCCTCAAGCACCGTCTGGCCCGTTCGCTGTTCCTGTATGCGCTGTGTAACGGCTGGCTCAAACCCGGTGCGCCGGTCATTGAGGCTTCCAGCGGATCCACGGCGATCTCCGAGGCGTACTTTGCGCGCATGCTGGGTTTGCCGTTCATTGCGGTGATGCCGGCAACGACCTCAAAGGAAAAGATCGCGCAGATCGCCTTCTACGGTGGCCAAAGTCATCTGGTCGACGACCCGACCCAGATTTACGCCGAGTCCGAGCGCCTGGCTCGTGAGCACGACGGGCACTTCATCGATCAGTTCACCTACGCCGAGCGCGCCACCGACTGGCGAGCGAACAACAACATTGCCGAGTCGATTTTTCAGCAGATGCGATTCGAGCAGCATCCCGAGCCGAGCTGGCTGATTTCCAGCCCCGGTACCGGCGGCACCACGGCCACACTGGGTCGATACGTGCGATATCGCCAGCATTGCACCCGTGTACTCTGTGCCGATGCCGAGCGCTCGGTGTTCTTCGATTACTACCAGACCGGCGATGCCAGCCTGCGACTGGACCACGGTTCGCGGATCGAGGGCATCGGCCGGCCGCGTGTGGAAGCATCGTTTCTGCCCAAGGTGATCGACGCCATGGTCAAGGTGCCGGATGCCCTGTCACTGGCGGCCATGCACTACCTGGCGGAGCGCCTGGGACGCCATGTGGGCGGGTCGAGCGGGACCAACCTGATCGGCGCCCTGATGGCCGCTCAGCACATGAAAGCGGCAGGGGAGATGGGGTCGATGGTGGCGATTCTGTGTGACAGCGGCGAACGCTACGCCACGACCTATTACGATCCGCAGTGGCTCAAGGCCCAGGGCTATGAGTTGAGTGGTTTGATGGCTTCGGTCGCGGCGACGGTAGAGCGGGGTGAGCCGCTGCCCGCGAGCGTGCTGCGCGCCAATATCTGACACAAATGAAAAGATCGCAGCCTTCGGCAGCTCCTACAAAGGATGGTGTAAATCCTGTAGGAGCTGCCGAAGGCTGCGATCTTTTGCTTTAAACCTTAAACCTTAAACCTTAAACCTCAAGGCCAAGGATATCCCGAGCCACAGCCTCGGCGATCCGAATCCCGTCCACACCCGCCGACAGAATCCCGCCCGCATAACCGGCACCTTCACCGGCCGGGAACAAGCCTTTCACGTTCAGGCTCTGCATCGACTCATTGCGGGTAATACGCAGCGGCGAGGAGGTGCGGGTCTCGATGCCGGTCAACACCGCGTCGTGCAGCGAGTAACCGCGAATCTGCTTCTCGAATGCCGGCAAGGCTTCGCGAATCGCTTCGATGGCGAACGCCGGCAGTGCCAGCGCCAGATCACCCAGGGCAACGCCAGGCTTGTAGGACGGTTCGACGCTGCCCAATTCGGTGGACGGTTTGCCCGCGATAAAATCGCCGACCAGTTGCGCCGGGGCTTCGTAGTTGCTGCCGCCCAGCACAAAGGCGTGGGATTCCAGGCGTTCCTGCAGTTCGATACCGGCCAGCGGGCCGCCCGGATAATCGACTTCCGGCGTGATGCCGACAACGATTCCGGAGTTGGCATTGCGCTCGTTTCGCGAGTACTGGCTCATGCCATTGGTGACCACGCGATTCGGCTCGGACGTCGCCGCCACCACGGTGCCGCCTGGGCACATGCAGAAGCTGTAGACCGAACGGCCGTTCTTGGCGTGGTGCACCAGTTTGTAGTCGGCGGCGCCGAGTTTCGGGTGCCCGGCGTACTTGCCCAGCCGCGCGCGGTCGATCAGCGACTGCGGGTGCTCGATGCGGAAACCCACCGAGAAAGGCTTGGCCTCCATGTACACACCACGGCCGTGGAGCATGCGGAAGGTGTCGCGTGCACTGTGGCCGAGGGCCAGGATCACATGCTTCGAATGGATCTGTTCGCCGCCATTGAGCTCGACGCCGACCAGTTGGCCATCGTCGATCAGCACGTCGGTGACACGCTGCTGGAAGCGCACTTCGCCGCCCAGGGCGCGAATCTGCTCACGCATGTTTTCCACCACGCCGGTCAGGCGGAATGTACCGATGTGCGGCTTGCTGACGTAGAGGATTTCTTCCGGTGCGCCGGCCTTGACGAACTCGTGCAGGACCTTGCGACCGAGGAACTTCGGGTCCTTGATCTGGCTGTACAGTTTGCCGTCGGAGAATGTCCCTGCGCCGCCTTCGCCGAATTGCACGTTGGATTCCGGGTTGAGCACGCTTTTGCGCCACAGGCCCCAGGTGTCCTTGGTGCGCTGGCGGACTTCGGTGCCACGTTCGAGGATGATCGGCTTGAAACCCATTTGCGCCAGCAGCAGCCCGGCGAAAATCCCGCACGGACCGAAGCCGACGACGATCGGACGTGCGCTCAGGTCGGCCGGTGCCTGGCCAACCATTTTATAGCTGACATCCGGCGCCACGTTGACGTTACGGTCATCGGCGAACCTGTGCAGCACCGCCGCCTCGTCGCGAACTTCAAGGTCGATGGTGTAGATGAAGCACAGCTCGGAGGACTTTTTACGCGCATCGTAGCTGCGCTTGAACAAGGTGAAGTCGAGCAGGTCATCGCTGGCGATCCCCAAGCGTTGCACGATGGCAGGGCGCAGGTCATCATCGGGATGGTCGATCGGCAACTTGAGTTCGGTGATTCGTAACATGGCGGGATCCGGTTCGCGGGGCGCACAACTGCGCCAGGGCGTTTGAAACCCGCGATTATAAGCCGCAAAGGCCCAGGCCCGTGAGGCTTAAACGATCAGTCGTCGCGCGATCCGCCGAAATACCCGCAGCCGTGCTGTACCTGGCCGTCGATGCGCAGCTCGGCGCTCATGTGCTGGATGCTGCCGGTGCTGCTGTCGACGCAGCGTTGCGGTGCAACCCACAGTTCAATGTGCTGGTTGTTGGCTTCGGTGCTGAGGTTGAAACGGCCATCGCCCAGTTGCTCTTCGACGTAAGGCACGGCCAACGGCGGCTGGCCGGCCCGGTCGAGGACCATGCCTTTGCCGCTGACTTTCACGCTCCACTCCGGGGTATGGCCGGCGGCGCGCAGGATCAGCAGCTTGAAATTCGGATCCTCACACGCGTTGCCCGAGCGCTCGACGCGGTACAACTGCTCCAGATCGAGCTGGCCGTCACCACCGCTGCCGGCCACAACCCGCCCGCGCACGTCGGCGAACAGCTTGCCCTGTTTGTCCGCCAGGCTGGCGGCCTGCTGCAGGACGCTGGTACCGCCGGTGTCGTTGACCACGTAGCGCGCCGACTGGTTGCACGGCTGGAACAGCAGTTTGCCGTCCGCCGCGGTCAACTGGCCTTGCATGCGTGTCTGGCCGACATGGGAGGCGTTCTGCCGCTCACCTTCGAACAACTGGCAAGCGGCGAACAGCGGAAGCAGGGCAACGAGGACTAAGGAACGGGCAACACGCATCTTGGGGTCTCCTGACAAGTGCTGCCACGTTACTCAGGCTGACCGTTCATCACAAGGCTGGAGTGGGGCTCTGGCAAAGGGAAGGGCGATTTGCGGCAACATCTTGTGAATTATTCCAATGCCGAGTGTCAGGAAGCCAAAGGTAAGCTGCCGCTTTTTTGCAGGAGGCGGATATGAAACAGGCAATGGGCTGGAAGATCGGGTTGTTTCTGATGGTGATGACGGGAGCCACGGGCAGTCACGCTGCCGAGATCAATTTGTCTTCGGCAACCGACTTCACCCGGATGGAGTTGCTGTTGAAGGACAGCGACAGGCTTCATTCGGGATATGAAATGAATGTCACGCTCAGTCCTGAAGCAGCTGAGCGTATGACGCGCATTACCCATGAATCGATAGGCCAGAAATTGACGCTGTCGATCAATGGCTGGAAGCTTACTACGGCGACGGTGCAATCGGCCTTGGGCGCGAAGTTCCAGGTGTTTATCCCGAAAGCCATCGCCAAAGACCTATTGCCCACCTTGGTTGATTGAGCTTGAACCGGCTCAGCCTACGTGAAAGGTCTGACCTGTCTGCAGGCCTTCCACGCTTTTGGCGTAGGCCAAGGCCACATCCGCCGCAGGCACGGGCTTGAAGCCTCGGAAGTACGGCGCGTATTTGCCCATGGCTTCGACCAGGACGTTGGGGCTGATCGAGTTCACCCGCAGACCGCGCGGCAGTTCGATGGCGGCGGCGCGAACGAAGCTGTCCAGTGCACCGTTGACCAGTGCCGCCGAGGCGCCACTGCGAATCGGGTCGTGGCTGAGTACGCCGGTAGTGAAGGTGAACGACGCACCGTCATTGGCGAAGTCGCGGCCGATCAACAGCAAATTGACCTGACCCATGAGCTTGTCTTTCAGGCCCAGGGCAAAGCTTTCTTCGGTCATCTCGCTCAGCGGTGCGAAGGTCACGTTGCCAGCGGCACACACCAGGGCATCGAATTTGCCTGTCTGGTCGAACAGTTTGCGAATCGAGGCGCTGTCGCTGATGTCCACCTGAAAGTCGCCGCTGTTGCGGCCAATCCGGATGATTTCGTGGCGTTGCGACAGTTCCTTGTCGACTGCCGAACCGATGGTGCCGTTTGCGCCGATCAAAAGAATTTTCATGGGGGTTGATCCTCGTATGGGTTGAACGAGGTATCAGTGTAGGGTGGTTTTTTTTGTAGATAAGCGCGCTAATAGGCAACCTTTGGTTTTCAAATGGAAACAATCCATGAGCGAGATGGATGACCTGGCCGCGTTCGCCGTATTGATCGAAGCGGGAAGTTTCACCCTGGCGGCGCAGCAGCTCGGTTGCAGCAAAGGCCAGTTGTCCAAGCGCATCAGCCAGCTGGAAGCGCAGTTTTCCGTGGTGCTGTTGCAACGTACCACTCGCCGCTTGAGCCTGACCGCCGCTGGCGCTGCGTTGTTGCCCCAGGCACAGGCGCTGGTGGTGCAAGTCGAGCGGGCACGTCAGGCCCTGGCGCGTTTGAAGGACGACATGGCCGGCCCGGTGCGGATGACGGTACCGGTGTCGCTCGGGGAAACCTTCTTCGATGGTCTGTTGCTGGAGTTCTCGACAAAGTATCCCCAGGTGCAGATCGAGCTGGAGCTCAACAACAGCTACCGCGAATTGTCCCGGGACGGATTCGACCTGGCGATCCGCTCTGACGTGGCCCTTGACCAGAGGCTGGTCGCGCGCCCATTGCTGGCGTGGCAGGAACTGACCTGTGCCAGCCCGGCTTATCTGGAGCAATACGGTGAACCGCAAACACCCCAGGCGCTGGCCGAACATCGCTGCCTGCTCAACAGCCATTACAGCGGCCGCGAAGAATGGCTGTATCACCAGCAGCATGAGTTGTTGCGGGTGCGGGTGTCGGGGCCGTTTGCCAGCAACCACTACAACCTGTTGAAGAAAGCCGCACTGGTTGGCGCCGGTATTGCGCGCCTGCCGTCCTACTGTTTGCCAGCGGAGCTGGCGGACGGGCGTTTGCGATGGCTGCTGCGCGACTATCAGACCCGCAGCATGCCGATGTACCTGGTGCATCCTTATCAGGGTGGATTGCCCAAGCGTACGCAGGTGCTGGCGGATTATTTGATCGGCTGGTTCAAGCGCAGTGGGGAAGCGCTGGATCGACTTTGAACCCACACACGGACCCTTGTAGGAGCTGCCGCAGGCTGCGATCTTTTGATCTTAAAAGGTCAAAGTCAAAAGATCGCAGCCTGCGGCAGCTCCTACAAGGATCGTATTTGCAGGCATAAAAAAACGGCCTGCAAAGGCCGTTTTTTGTTTTACCGCAAAGGCTTAGCCACCGAGGTACGCTTCACGCACTTTCGGATCGGTCAGCAGCGCTTCACCAGTGCCTGTCATCACTACCCGGCCGTTCTCCAGAACGTAGGCGCGGTCAGCGATTTTCAGCGCCTGGTTGGCGTTCTGCTCGACCAGGAACACCGTCACACCATCCTTGCGCAGCTGTTCGATGATGTCGAAGATCTGCTGGATGATGATCGGTGCCAGACCCAGCGACGGCTCGTCGAGCAGCAACAGCTTGGGCTTGCTCATCAGGGCACGGCCGATGGCGAGCATTTGCTGTTCGCCGCCGGACATGGTGCCGCCGCGCTGGTTGAAGCGCTCTTTCAGGCGTGGGAAAAGTCCGAGGACCTTGTCCATCTGTTCCTGATAGTCGCCTTTGGCGGTGAAGAAACCGCCCATCGACAGGTTTTCTTCCACGGTCAGCCGGGAAAACACCCGACGACCTTCCGGCACCACGGCAATGCTCTTGCGCATGATCTGTGAAGAGTCCTGGCCGACCAGTTCCTCACCCATGTAGCGGATGCTGCCGCTGTGGGCCCGCGGCGAACCGCAAAGCGTCATCAGCAGCGTGGACTTGCCGGCACCGTTGGCGCCGATCAGGGTCACGATCTCGCCCTGGCGGACTTCGACGTTCACGCTGTGCAGGGCCTGGATCTTGCCGTAGAAGGTGGAAACGTTTTCGAACTGCAGCATTTACGCTTCCCCCAGGTAGGCTTTGATCACTTCAGGATTGTCGCGGATCTGTTCCGGCGTGCCGTTGGCCAGGGGCGTACCCTGGTTGATCACGACGATGTGGTCGGAAATGCTCATGACCAGTTTCATGTCGTGTTCGATCAGCAGGACGGTCACGTTGTGCTCTTCACGCAGCACGCTGATCAGCGCCTTGAGGTCTTCGGTTTCCTTCGGGTTCAGGCCGGCGGCCGGTTCGTCGAGCATGAGGATCCGCGGACGGGTCATCATGCAGCGGGCGATTTCCAGGCGACGTTGCTGACCGTAGGCCAGGGTGCCGGCCGGACGGTTGGCGAACTCACGCAGATTGACCTTGTCCAGCCAGTACTCGGCGTATTCCATGGCCTCGCGCTCGCTCTTGCGGAACGACGGAGTCTTGAACAGGCCGGACAGGAAGTTGGTGTTCAGGTGACGGTGCTGGGCGATCAAGAGGTTCTCGACCGCGGTCATGTCCTTGAACAACCGTACGTTCTGGAAGGTGCGCACCACGCCTTTGAGGGCGATCTTGTGACCCGGCAGGCCTTCGATCGGCTCGCCGTCCAGCAGGATGCTGCCGCCGCTCGGCTTGTAGAAGCCGGTCAGGCAGTTGAACACGGTGGTCTTGCCGGCGCCGTTAGGGCCGATCAATGCCACCACTTGTTTCTCTTTCACGCTCAAGGCCACGCCATTGACCGCCAGCAAGCCGCCGAAGCGCATGCTCAGGTTTTCTACTTTCAGGATCTCGCGGCTCATTTGCGCAGCTCCATGTGAGGACGTTGCATGGGCAGCAGACCCTGAGGGCGCCAGATCATCATCAGTACCATCAAGGCACCGAACATCAACATGCGGTACTCACTGAACTCACGCATCATTTCCGGCAGCAGGATCATCACCACGGCAGCGAGGATCACGCCCAGTTGCGAGCCCATGCCACCGAGCACCACGATGGCGAGGATGATCGCCGACTCGATGAAGGTGAAGGACTCCGGCGTCACCAGGCCCTGGCGAGCGGCGAAGAAACTGCCGGCGAAACCGGCGAAGCTCGCACCCAGGGTGAAGGCCGACAACTTGATGATGGTCGGGTTCAGGCCCAGCGCACGGCAGGCGATCTCGTCTTCACGCAACGCTTCCCAGGCACGGCCCAACGGCATGCGCAGCAAACGGTTGATGACGAACAGTGCAGCCAGTGCCAGGAACAGCGCAACGAGGTAAAGGAAAATCACCTTGTTGATCGAGTTGTATTCCAGACCGAAGTACTCATGGAAGGTTTGCAGGCCTTCCGCGGCCTTGCGTTCAAAGGTCAGGCCGAAGAACGTCGGTTTCTCGATGTTGCTGATGCCGTTCGGACCGCCAGTGAGGCCGGTCAGGTTGCGCAGGAACAGACGAATGATTTCACCGAAGCCCAGGGTCACGATCGCCAGGTAGTCACCGCGCAAGCGCAGTACCGGGAAACCTAGCAGGAAGCCGAAGGTGGCCGCCATCAGGCCGGCAATCGGCAGGCAGATCCAGAAGCTCAGGCCGTAGTAGTGCGACAGCAGCGCGTAGCTGTAGGCGCCGACGGCATAGAAACCGACGTAACCGAGGTCGAGCAGGCCCGCCAGGCCGACCACGATGTTCAGGCCGAGGCCGAGCATCACGTAGATCAACACCAGGGTTGCGATATCCACCGCACCGCGGGAGCCGAAGAACGGCCAGACCAGGGCGCCGGCGATCAGCGCGATGATGATCCAGCGTTGCGTGGTCGGCAGGGTCAGGAAGTTGCTGGCCTTGGCCGGAATCAGCGGCATGCTTGGCGACGAACGCCAGGCCGAGCTGATCTGCTGGTCGAACAGCACACGCAGGAACATCAGCACCGAACACACCGCGATGGTGATCAGGGTGGCGTCGCTGGTGCCATGAACTTCGAGGTTGATGCCGACGATGGTCAGCTTCAGACCGAGTACCGGGTAGGCCACGGCCCACACCAGCAAGGCGCTGAACAGCGCCTGTTTAAGATTCCTAGTCATACCTTCTCAACCTCCGGACGGCCCAGCAGGCCGGTTGGCCGGAACAACAGCACCAGAACCAGCAGGCCGAACGCCACGACGTCCTTGTACTGGTCGCCGAAGATATCGGCACCAAAGGCTTCCGCCACACCCAAGACGAGCCCGCCGAGCATGGCGCCCGGAATGCTGCCGATACCGCCCAGTACCGCTGCGGTGAAGGCCTTGAGGCCGACGAGGAAACCGGCGTTCGGGTTGATCACGCCGTATTGCATGCTCAGCAGCACGGCGGCGATGGCCGCCAGCGCGGCACCGATGACGAAGGTCAGGGCGATGATGTTGTTGGTGTTGATACCCAGCAGGTTGGCCATCTTGATGTCTTCGGCGCAGGCGCGGCAGGCGCGGCCCAGACGAGAGCGGGAGATGAACAGCGTCAGGCCGAGCATGGCGACCAGGGTCACCACGAACACCACGATTTGCATGTAGGAAATCAGCACTTCATGTGCGCCACCTGGCCCAAAGGCAATATTGCCCGGAATCAGGTTGGGGATGGATTTGTCCTTGGAGTCTTGCGCCAGCAGAACGGTGTTCTGCAGGAAGATCGACATGCCGATGGCGGAGATCAGCGGGATCAGACGGTTGCTGCCGCGCAAGGGGCGGTAGGCGATCCGTTCGATGCTGTAGCCATAGGCACTGGTGACAACGATGGTTGCAAGGAAAGCGGCGGTCATCAACAGCGGAACGCTGTCGAGGCCCAGCATGGCCAGCCCGGCGATGGCGATGAACGCCACGTAGGAGCCGATCATGTACACCTCGCCGTGGGCGAAGTTGATCATTCCAATGATGCCGTAGACCATCGTATAGCCGATGGCGATCAGGGCATACGTGCTGCCAATGGTCATGCCATTAACCAGCTGTTGGAAAAAGTGATAGATGTCAGGCATTACAGCGCTCCTAAAAACCTGATACGCATTTCACTGGTGGAGTCATTTTCCCGCCCGAGCCCCGTGGATCTGCATCCACTTCGAATTCGGGGTTTGCCAGCGAACCGCTGATGACGGTTTTGAGATTTTCAGGTGGGGAGACTGGCGGATCACGCCAGCGCGGCCCAAGTACGTTCGTAAAACAAAGCCCACGGCACGCCGTGGGCTTTATTGGCAGTCAGTCAGGCAACGCCTTACTGAGGCTTGGCTTCAGTTTTTGGTTTGCCGAAGTGCCACTCGTAAACCACGAATTTGAAGTCTTTCAGGTCGCCTTTCTCGTCGAAGCTCAGGTCGCCGGTCGGGGTCTTGAAGGTGCCTTTGTGGATGGCTTCAGCCACTTTGGCGGAGTCTTCGGACTTGGCAGCCTTGATGCCTTCGGCGATCACTTCCACAGCCGAGTAGGCCGGGAACACGAACGGACCGCTCGGGTCTTCTTTCTTGGCCTTGAACGCGTCAGCCAGGGCAATGTTGGCCGGATCCTGGTCGAAGGATTTCGGCAGGGTTACCAGCAGGCCTTCGGAAGCGTCCTTGGCGATCTGCGAAATGGAGTCGTTACCCACGCCTTCCGGACCCATGAACCTGGCTTTCAGGCCTTTTTCCTGGGATTGACGCAGGATCAGACCCAGCTCTGGGTGGTAGCCGCCGTAGTAGACGAAGTCGACGTTGGCTTGCTTGAGCTTGGCGATCATCGAGGAGAAGTCTTTGTCGCCGGCATTGACGCCTTCGAACACGGCGACTTTTACGCCTTTGCCTTCCAGAGTTTTCTTCACGGCGGTGGCGATGCCTTCACCGTACTGCTGTTTGTCGTGCAGGACAGCAACGATTTTCGGTTTGACGAAGTCGGCGATGTAGTTACCGGCGGCAGGGCCCTGGGCGCTGTCCAGACCGATGGTGCGGAACACCATTTTGTAACCACGATTGGTGATGTCCGGGCTGGTGGCGGCCGGGGTGATCATGATCACGCCTTCGTCTTCGTAGATGTCCGAAGCCGGTTGAGTGGAGCTGGAGCACAGGTGGCCAACCACGAACTTGACGCCGTCGTTGACGACTTTGTTCGCGACCGCTACCGCTTGTTTTGGATCACAGGCGTCATCGTATTCAACGGCTTCGAGTTTCTTGCCGTCTACGCCGCCTTTGGCGTTGATCTGTTCAATGGCCATTTTGGCGCCGCTGAACTGCATGTCGCCGTATTGGGCTACAGGACCGGTTTTAGGGCCGGCGATGCCGATCTTGATGGTGTCAGCTGCGAACGAATGGCTGGCAACCCCGGCCAGAACCATAGCGGCAAACAGTTTGGAAATCTGCTTAGTAGCCTTAGTCATAGTGCTCCACTCTTACTGTTGTAGTTTTTATAGTCCTGGCGCCGAAAGCAGCAGAACCGGGTCAGATATCTACGACATTCCCCGGAAAAGCCCCTCGGCAACTGTACCGGTACAGTGTAGAGCGCCGATTGTCAGCCTGGGAAGGCAGCGCCGAGGGGCAAAACCTGCAAGTGTCGCTTTATTGAAAGAAAAAGACAGAATTGCGGCGGGGCGTTGAGGGGCTTATAGCCGTATTCAGTGCATTCCCTGGCTTTCCTGCGCTTTTCATTTCGGTCACTCAATTGCAACCGGGTTTTTCTGCCAGTCCACCGACGTTATCATCTGCGTCGATTTCTTTTCCGGACAGTCCCATGAATCAAGAACCTAGCACCCTCTATGCCAAACTGCTTGGTGAAACCGCATCTATTACCTGGAAAGAGTTGGAGCCGTTCTTTGCCAAGGGTGCCCTATTGTGGGTCGATCCTGGCCTGGATCTGATCGCCGCCGCCGAGGCCGTGGCCCAGGATGAAGGGGAGAAAGTGGCTGCCTGGCTGGCTGCCGACAAGCTCGCCAAGCTGTCTGAAACGCGGGCGCTGGATCTTTTTGAACGTGATCCGCAGTTGTGGGCGGTGGTTGTTTCGCCGTGGATTCTGATCCAGGAAAGGGCGCAGGTTTAAAAGCATGCACCGGCTTGGTGCGCGCCTTTTCCGCAGGAAAGTGTGTAGCCGAGTAGCGTGATGGCATGTTGCCGTAGAGAAAGGCCACAGCCTCACGGTGACGTAAACGTAACGGGAACAGTTGGGAGAGCAGTTGAACGGCTGCTCAATTGTTTCTGAATGTTGATTAGTGGTGAATTCAAGGCCGCCTTCGCGAGCAAGCCCGCTCCCACATTTAACCGTGTTCTTCCAGAAGGAATGCAGTCGAATGTGGGAGCGGGCTTGCTCGCGAATGGGGCGACGCTTAGTAAGCGGTCTTGCCCGTATGGTTATTCAGCGAAATAACCTTGGTCTTGCCAATGCGGTGACGATAGATCTCGCGCAGGTACTTGATCGCTTTCTTCACGCAATCGCGCGACAGACGGATGTCGTTGATCGAGACGAATTTGTCCTTGTCGTTGATCAGCTCGCGATATTTCTTCTCGTACATCGGCTTGATCGCGTACCAGTTGGTATCGAGGATCTTCGCCGGGTTCTCGAATTCATTGAGCAAGTCGTCGATACGGCCTTCGTCGAATTCTTCCTGGACGATGAAGTCCAGGATCGAGTTGTCCAGGGTTTCGTCGAAACGGTAGGCAGGCTTCGCAAAGCAGCGTTTGATAAAGGCTACGATCAGCGTCAGGAAATCGTCCGACAGGCACGGGCTCTTGGCGATCAGGGTGGTCAGGGACAGGTTGGCCGAGGCACCGATCACCAGCGCGTAGCGCTTGAGCGTGGTGTTGGGGAACAGGCTGTTGAGGTGGGTCTTCAACCGGTTCAGGTCCATGTAGGACAGCTTGTAGTCCTTCGGCAAGGAAACAATCGACACCACCGACGAGCAATTCTTGAAGAAGTGCAGGTCGTGCAGGGCCGCCGCGTCGTAACCCGAGTTCTTGTACTGCTCCAGCGACGCGCGATAGCGCTTGGACTCGATCGGCAACAGGCTGATGCCTTCGATGGCCTGGGTGACCTTGTTGAAGTGCGGCAGGTCGATCGACCGGAAAAACAGGTCGTCGATGTTCAGGCGCGCCGGCTCTTTCTCGAACACCTTGAACTTGTCGCTGCTTGGCGGCGGGGTTTCCGGCACCACGGACTCGGCATAGGCAATCGCCACCGGGCCGGCCAGGCTCATGAACAGGTCGTTGGCGTCCAGGCGAATGGTTTCGCCGATGTCGATGCCGGCCCGACGGAAGTAGTTCTGGTCGTAGTCGGTGGTAACTGCCTGAGCCGTCAGAATGTTGAATATCTGCTGCGAGATGTACTGGTTGGCGTGCTTTTCCATGGCATTGACATCAATGTTCTGGATATTGCCGTCATCGTTCTCTTCGGCGTAACGCATGATGTCGTTGGAAATCAGCATCATCGCGTTCCATGGGCGGATGCGGCCCATGACGCTGGCTTCGCTGCTGTCTTCGTTGGCGAAGTTGTAGGAGAAGTCCCACTCTTCCGACAGGTATTTGCACAGCAGGCGGCCGGCGTTGATGTGCAGGGCCTCGGACATTTCACTGCGGTGATCGGAAATGTTCGGCAGTACACAGATGCCGCTGGTAAAGATCGGTTCGAAGACGAAGGAGTGGCCGCTCTTGCTGTCGTGCTCGTCCATCGGTTTGGTGTCGAACGTCTTGTTCATGTACGAGTGCTGCTGGGCCAGGCCGAACTCCGAGGCCATGCCCGAACCGGTACCGCCGCCGGCACTGAAGATCGAGAAATACAGGCGCGACTGGTTGGCCTTGATGCCGCAGCTGTCGATCAGGTACGAGTGAATCATTTTCCAGTCTGGGCTGGAGAAACGCTGGGTGTCCTTGTTCAGGATGATCTTGGCCAGGTACTGGCCGAGGATCGGCGCGTTACCGGCGCCACCGGCGTGGACTTCCGACAAGTCCATGATTTTCATTTTGCTGTAGTCGCGCAGGAAGCCGCTTTTCTCGCCCTTGCGTGAGAAACGGATGCGTCCGGCGATGTCCTTGTCCAGGTCGCCGAGCATCACCAGCGGCTCGACCAGAAACACCGGTTTGGTGTTCTTGTTCTGGCCCAGGCGCAGGTTGTTGCGGATCCACTGGGCCGGGCTGTAGCCCTTTTCGGCAAAACGCTTGTCCGGTGACAGGCGATCTTCGTTGTTGAATTCGTTGAGGTAGAACTTGCGGGCGTTATACACCAGCTCTGCCACGTCCAGCGCAATGTTCGAGCCGCAGCGGCCCAGGCCGATCAGGCACACCGAGGGGAATTCCTGGTCGCTGTGTTGTTCGCTGTCGCCTTCCGGATGCGGTGGTCGCGGGAACACCATGTCGCGCAGGCCGTCGAGGTTATCGAGGATACGGTCGGTGTTGGTTTCGGTGAAGTAGAGGTATTGCTGGGTCGCCAACGGGCGGGATTGAATCAATGGCTTCGGTGATGACGGGCTGTTGGCCGCGGGGCTCAACGTCAGATCGGTTACCGCAGTGGCCGGGTTGTTTTTAGAAGTCATTGTTCGCCATCTACCTGGGCTGATTGGTTGGCCGACTCTCTGTCGTCGACCCGTCACGGAGTGGAATCGCGTCTTTTTTCAGCGCGCACCTGGACCATGCCTTGGTCGTTGGCCTGAGCATTGCTCGGGGGGAATCCTTTCCCAAGTCATGATGAATCGGCCAGTATTTGGCGATCTTTAATCAAAAGGAGGCTAAATGATGTCAACACTACCTTCGCTGGGGTTTGCCGGGATCGGCCTGATGGGGTTGCCGATGTGCCGGCGACTGCTGGCCGCGGGGTATCCGCTGGCGGTATGGAATCGCAATCCGGACAAGTGCAAACCTCTGGTCGAGGCTGGCGCACGCCAGGTCGCCAGCCCGGCCGAACTGTGCCAGCACGCTGACGTGGTGATGTTGTGCCTGGCGGATACGGCGGTCGTGCGCGAGGTAGTGTTTGGTCCGGCGGGCATTGTCGAGGGGGCAAGAAAAGGCCAGCTGCTGGTGGACTTTTCCAGCCTGGAGCCTACCGCAACGCGGGAGATGGCCGCAGACCTCGCCGGCAGAACCGGCATGGGCTGGCTCGACACGCCGGTGTCCGGTGGCGTGGTCGGTGCAGAAGCGGGAAGCCTGGCAATCATGGTCGGCGGTGGCGCACAGGATCTGGAACGGGTCCGGCCTGTCCTGTTGAGCCTGGGGCAACGTGTGACACACATGGGCGGTGTCGGGGCGGGGCAGGTGACCAAGGCGTGCAATCAGATGATCGTTGCCTGCAATGCATTGGTGATCGCTGAAGTGGTCGCGTTGGCGGAGCGCTCCGGGGTTGATGCAAGCCTGATCGCCGAAGCGCTGGCCGGCGGCTTTGCCGATTCCAGGCCCTTGCAGTTCCTGGCCCCGCAGATGGCTGAAAACCGTTTCGAACCGGTCAAGTGGCACGTGCGCACCTTGCTCAAGGATCTGGATGCCGCGGTGAAGTTTTCCCGTGAGCAGGGCTCGTCGACACCGATCACCGGTCTGGCCGCGCAATTGATGCGCCTTCACGGGAGTCAGGGTTTCCTTGAAAAGGACCCGTCTACATTAGTGCAGATGTACCGTGAGCCAGACTCAGCGCCGTGACCGTGTAGGTGTGCTTGCGCTGGTTGATTTCGTTCAGCACCGGGAGTAACTCGGTCAGTGGCACTGGCCGACTGAGCAAATAGCCCTGAACGAAGTCACAGCCATGCTCTTCCAGGAATTGGTATTGCTCGAAGGTTTCGACCCCTTCGGTGACCACTTGCAGTTGCAGGGTATGGGCCATGACGATAATGGCCTGGACAATCTCCATGTCCTGGGTCGCCTTGGGAATGTCCTGGATGAACGAACGGTCGATTTTCAGCGTGTTGAGCGGCAAGCGCTTGAGGTAGGCCAGGGATGAATAACCGGTGCCGAAGTCATCGATCGACAGCGATACGCCGAGGGCGCGTATCTGCCGCAGCAACACCAGTGTGTTGGCGATATTGCCCATCAAGGCGTTTTCGGTGACTTCCAGTTCCAGCCGGTGGGGCTCGACACCGGCGGCCCGTAACGCGTACTCGATCTCATCGGCCAGTTCTTCGCGCGCCAGGTTCAGGGGCGAACAGTTCACGGCGATCTTGAGGTCTGCACAGCCTTGGCGCGACAGCTCGCCCAGATCTTCGCAGGCCTTGCGCAGCACCCAGTTGTCCAGCTCGGCGATCAGGCCATTGGCCTCGGCGATGGCGATAAAACGATCCGGCACGAGGAATCCGTGGACCGGATGTTGCCAGCGGATCAAGGCTTCGAGCTTGCTGACCTGACCAGTCTTGAGGTCATAGATCGGCTGGTAATAGAGCATCAGGCCGGTGTCCTCACGCAGGGCGTGGCGCAACTCTTCTTCCAGTTGCAGCTCGAGGGTGGCGCGGGTTTTCAGGTTGGCACTGAAAAAATTCAACCCGTTGCGGCCGCTGCCCTTGGACTGATACAGCGCGAGGTCGGCGTTCTTCAACAGTTCCTCACACGTCTTGCCGTCTTCCGGAAACAGGCTGATACCGATGCTGGTGGTCATCACCATGCGCCTGCCGGCCAGCTCGATGGGGTCCTTCATTTTCAGCATGATGCGTTGGGCCAACTGTCGCGCTTCGTCACGATCATGCAGGTCGATGAGCAGGCAGAACTCGTCGCCGCCAAAGCGTGCGACCACATCCTCGTGACTGCGAACCGAGCTCTTGATGTGTGCGGCAAGCACTTTGAGCAGTTCGTCTCCGGCGTCGTGGCCAAGGCTGTCGTTGATCCGCTTGAAATGGTCGATGTCCAGGAACAGGACTGCCAGCATCCCGCCTTCGTTGGTTTTCTCGATGAGTTTTTCGGCGAAGATCTGGTTGAACCCGCGACGGTTGATCAGGTTGGTCAGCGCATCGTAGTGCGCCACCTGCTGCAGCGACATGCGCGCCTGGTCCAGTTGGCTGAGCAGGGAGTTGACCCGCTGCAGGTCGTGGTCCTTGTGTTGCAGTTTCTTGTCCGCCAGTGCCGCGCTGATGCTGCTCCCGATGATCAGCAGGGTCATGACCGTCACGGTCAACGCCAGTTGCATATGGCTGTGTTCGCCGGTTTGCACTGGCAGGCTGTCGTTGGGCAACACCAGATTCAAGGCGGCCATGGCGGTGAGGTGCATGCTGAGGATGCCTGCCCCGAGCAGCAGGCTGGCGCAGTATTTGAAAAGCTGATGCAGCATGCCGGCGCCGTTGCGCAGATACCAGGCTAGCAACAGGGCTGCCAGCGCGGCACCGATCGCGATCGCGATGGAAAGGGCGAACAGACCTGGATGGTAATAGACTGCGGCACTGGAGTGCATCGCCGTCATGCCCACGTAATGCATGGTCGCGATACCCAGGCCGATCCCGATCGAAGCCTTGAGGCACTGTCGAAAGCTCAGATCGGGAAGGCTGAGGGTATGCATGGCCAGCCACGCAGCGAGCAGCGCGATGGTTAGCGAGAACACCGTGACGGGCAGTTGATAGTGAAGGTCGACAGGCGCCTGGAAAGCCAGCATCCCGACGAAGTGCATGGCCCAGATACCGCCCGCCAGGCAGCCGCTGCCCACCCAGCGCCAGCGCGTTTGGGACGCGGTTTTTTCCGCGTGGGCCACCCGTTCGGCCATGTCCAGTGTCGCGAAACAGCCGACACAGGCGACCAGATAAGCCAGCAGCACCAGAAAAGGGTCATGTGTGCAATTGAGTATGACCTGCCCACTCTCTGGTAGCTCGGTAATGAAATGCAGACCAAGCCACTCCATAGCATGCCCCATCGTTATCCCTCGGGCCGGTGCAAGAGCGCCAGCGAATGTCATGGAGTATAGAGGGCATGGATGGAGCGCAAGCGGTAGTGGCACATTGGTGCCAAATATTTTGACATTAATCTAATAGCGATTGGTGCTATTACTCAGGCGATTTGCTTCTGAGGCGTCTCGAACACCGGTTGCAGGGCCGGCAAGCCGAATGCGGCACGGGCCGCGTCGCAATCGGGATTGGCCTGGCCATCAACCCATGAAGCATCGAACTCCCGGCAGGTGCTGGAGCGTTTTTCGTAAATCGAGCACTGCACCGTACTGCCCACCTCTCCAACCAGGCTGGTGCAGCGCACGGGTTTGCAGCCGGTGCCGATCATCGCGACCCGGCTGGGGCTGATCTGCTCGACAAGCTCATCGGGTACCGTCCCCCCGGACGAGGCGCACTCACCCCAGAAAAATGACACGCGAAAATGAGAACAGCAGGCACCGCAATTCAGACACGGACTGGCTTCGGACATGGGCGATTATCGTAAGGAGGAGTGGAGACACAGGGGGGAATCAAGGCCGCTATTCTAGGCTTCGGCAACGGCTTGGGAAGGGGGGGCGAGAGGTATTTTTCATCGGCCGGACGAGCTGCGAAATACCCGTCCTGCGAAAGCTCCCACAGGTTGTGCACCATGGACAGGTATCAGCCTGGCGAATAATGAAAGACAGGTGTGGCCGGCCTGTCTAGATTGCAAAGTCCGGGGGCAGTGACGCCCCAAAAACAATAAAAGAGACGGACCCATGCAGAACTCGACCCAAGCGGCCAATGCCTGGCGCATCCTGTTCCTGTTGTTCCTGGCCAACCTGTTCAATTTTTTCGACCGCACCATCCCGGCCATCATCATCGAGCCCATTCGCATGGAGTGGCACCTCAGTGATTTCCAGTTGGGGATCATCGGTACGGCATTCACCATCGTCTACGCCATTGCCGGCTTGCCGCTGGGGCGCATGGCCGATACCGGCTCGCGCAGCAAGCTGATGGGCTGGGGGCTCGCGGTGTGGAGCGGGTTGACGGCCGTCAACGGCATGGTGGGCAGTTTCTGGAGCTTCCTGATCGTGCGCATGGGCGTCGGCATCGGCGAGGCCAGTTACGCGCCAGCCGCCAACTCGCTGATCGGCGACTTGTTTCCGGCGCACCGCCGGGCACGGGCCATGGGCATCTTCATGCTGGGGCTGCCGTTGGGGCTGTTGCTGGCGTTCTTCACCATCGGTGCGATGGTCAAGGCCTTCGATAGCTGGCGCGCGCCGTTCTTTATCGCGGCGGTGCCGGGGTTGATCCTGGCGATCTTCATGTTTTTCATCAGGGAACCGAAACGCGGTGCCGCCGAGAGCGTTCAGGTGTCGCAGGCAAAGATCGATCGACCGATCCGTCGGGTACTGGCCGTACCAACCTTCCTGTGGCTGGTGATGGCGGGCCTGTGTTTCAACTTCGCCACCTATGCCTGCAATTCGTTTCTGGTGCCGATGCTGCAACGCTACTTCCTCATGCCGTTGCAGGAAGCCGCAGTGGCGACCGGGGTTATTGTCGGTGTGACCGGTTTGGTCGGCCTGACCCTCGGTGGCTGGATCGCGGACAAGATTCACCAGCGGGTCGCCAACGGGCGGCTATTGTTTGCCGCCTTCAGTCTGGTGATTTCGACGATCTGCACCGCATGGGCGCTGCATTCCGGGCGAATCGAGATCGGTGTGTTCGTCGCCGTATTCAGTGTCGGCTGGCTGTTCGCCTACAACTTCTACACCTGCGTCTACACGGCGATTCAGGACGTGGTCGAACCGCGCTTGCGGGCGACGGCCATGGCGCTGTTCTTTGCCGGCTTGTACCTGTTGGGCGGTGGCCTGGGGCCGGTGGTGGTCGGAGCCTTGTCCGATCACTTCGCCCACACGGCGATGCTCGCCGCTGGCGCCGAGCAGATGACCGAAGCGTTCAAGGCGGTTGGCCTGCATGACGCGATGTACCTGATTCCGGTGGCGCTGTTGCTTACCGTGGTGTTTCTGTTCCTGGCTTCGCAGTGTTTTGTGCGCGATGCCAAGCGGATGAAGGAGGGGTTGGTGGCGGTTGATCCGCAGATAGAGGCGGTGACGGCATAAGGTGTAAAGATCAAAAGATCGCAGCCTTCGGCAGCTCCTACAGGTGTACGCCGACCTAATGTAGGAGCTGCCGAAGGCTGCGATCTTTTGATGTTGATCCAAAACAAAAGGCCCGCATCGCTGCGGGCCTTCTTTTTATAGCGGTGGAGGAGGGTTGTTAACCCGCCACCAACACCCGAATCGCTTCCAGTCGCAGCGCAGCCTTGTCGAGCATGGCCAGGCCTTGCTCGCGTTGTTTGCGCAGAGCCACCAGTTCGCTGTCGCGCACGGTCGGGTTGACCGCTTGCAAGGCGGTCAGGCGCGCCAGTTCTTCGTCGGTATCGGCGGCCAGGCGACGTTGCGCCTCGGCGACACGTTCAGTGTGGCGCGGCAGGATCTTCGCTTCACCGGCGTTGATCCGTGGCGTCAACTGGTCGCGCTGGGCCTGGATGAACTTGTTGGCGCTGGCGCGCGGCACGCTTTCGAGCTGGTCGTTCAGGGTTTCGAACGACACGCGGGCGGACAGGTCGTTGCCGTTGGTATCGAGCAGGCAGCGCAGGGCAGCCGGCGGCAGGTAGCGGCCCAGTTGCAGCGAGCGCGGGGCAACCACTTCGCTGACGTACAGCAGTTCCAGCAACACGGTGCCCGGCTTCAGCGCCTTGTTCTTGATCAGCGCCACGGCGGTGTTGCCCATGGAGCCGGACAGCACCAGATCCATGCCGCCCTGCACCATCGGGTGCTCCCAGGTAATGAATTGCATGTCTTCGCGAGACAGCGCCTGGTTGCGGTCGTAAGTGATGGTCACGCCTTCGTCGTCACCCAGCGGGAAGCTGGCGTCGAGCATTTTTTCGCTCGGCTTGAGGATCAGGGCGTTTTCCGAATGGTCTTCGCTGTCGATGCCAAAGGCGTCAAACAGGGTTTCCATGTAGATCGGCAGCGCGAACTGATCGTCCTGCTCAAGGATATCTTCCACCAATGCATCGCCTTCGCCCGCGCCACCGGAGTTCAGCTCCAGCAAGCGGTCACGACCGGTGTGCAGCTCGGCTTCCAGGCGCTCACGCTCAGTGCGGGCTTCGTCGATCAGCGCTTGCCACTCGCCATCGTCGGCTTCTTCGAGCAGCGGCAGCAGGCGCGGGCCGAACTGGTGCTGCAAGGCGTTGCCGGTCGGGCAGGTATTGAGGAACGCGTTCAGCGCTTCGTGGTACCACTGGAACAGGCGCTCTTGCGGGCTGGTTTCCAGGTACGGCACGTGCAGTTCGATGATGTGCTTCTGGCCGATCCGGTCCAGTCGACCGATACGTTGTTCCAGCAGGTCCGGGTGGGACGGCAGGTCGAACAGCACCAGGTGATGGGAGAATTGGAAGTTGCGGCCTTCACTGCCGATTTCCGAGCAGATCAGCACTTGCGCGCCAAACTCTTCGTCGGCGAAATAGGCGGCGGCGCGGTCACGCTCGAGGATGTTCATGCCTTCATGGAACACCGTGGCCGGGATGCCGGAACGCACGCGCAGGGCGTCTTCCAGGTCCATGGCGGTTTCGGCGTGGGCGCAGATCACCAGCACTTTGGTGCGCTTGAGCATCTTCAACTGATCGATCAGCCACTCGACGCGCGGGTCGAATTTCCACCAGCGCTCTTCTTCGCTGGCGTCCGGCTGGGCCTGGAAGCTGACTTCCGGGTACAGCTCGGCGTGATCGCCCAGCGGCAGTTCGAGATATTCGTCCGGGCACGGCAGCGGGTACGGGTGCAGTTTGCGCTCCGGGAAACCCTGCACGGCGGCGCGGGTGTTGCGGAACAGCACGCGGCCGGTGCCGTGACGGTCGAGCAATTCGCGCACCAGGCGCGCGCTGGCTTCGGTGTCGCCATCGTTGACGGCGGCCAACAGGGCTTCGCCTTCATTGCCGAGGAAACCGTGGATGGTCTTGTGGGCTTGCGGCGACAGGCGTCCCTGATCCAGCAACTCCTGAACGGCTTCGGCCACCGGGCGATAGTTTTCGCTCTCGGCGCGGAAGGCTTGCAAGTCATGGAAACGGTTCGGGTCGAGCAGGCGCAGACGGGCGAAGTGGCTGTCCTGGCCCAGTTGTTCCGGGGTGGCGGTCAACAGCAGTACGCCGGGAATGGTTTCGGCGAGTTGCTCGACCAGCGAGTATTCAGGGCTGACCTGGTCTTCGTGCCACACCAGGTGGTGCGCCTCGTCGACCACCATCAAATCCCAGCCCGCCGCGAACAGTGCGTCCTGGGCTTTCTCGTCGTCCACCAGCCACTCAAGCGCTACCAGCGCAAGTTGGGTGTCTTCGAACGGGTTGCTGGCATCGCTTTCGATGAAGCGCTCTTCGTCGAACAGCGCGACCTGCAGGTTGAAGCGGCGACGCATCTCGACCAGCCACTGGTGCTGCAGGTTCTCCGGAACCAGGATCAGCACACGGCTGGCGCGGCCCGAGAGCAACTGGCGATGGATCACCAGGCCGGCTTCGATGGTTTTACCCAGGCCCACTTCGTCGGCCAGCAGAACCCGCGGCGCGATACGGTCGGCGACTTCGCGGGCAATGTGCAACTGGTGCGCGATCGGTTGCGCACGCACGCCGCCCAGGCCCCAGAGAGAGGACTGCAACTGGCGACTGGTGTGTTCCAGGGTGTGATAACGCAGGGAGAACCAGGCCAGCGGGTCGATCTGGCCGGCGAACAGACGGTCGCTGGCCAGGCGGAACTGGATGAAGTTCGACAGTTGGGTTTCCGGCAGGGTGACTACTTCGTTCTGCCCGTTGAGGCCGTGGTAAACCAGCAGGCCATCAATGTCATCGACTTCGCGGACGGTCAGCTTCCAGCCTTCGAAGTGAGTGATGGAGTCACCCGGCGAAAACCGCACGCGGGTCAGAGGCGCATTCCGTAGCGCGTACTGGCGGGTGTCGCCAGTGGCCGGGTAGAGCACGGTCAACAAGCGGCCGTCCTGTGCCAGAACGGTGCCTAAACCCAGCTCGGCTTCGCTGTCACTGATCCAGCGTTGCCCCGGTTGATACTGCTGCGCCATGCTGCCTGACTCCCACCTTGAAAAAGCGGGCTATCTTAACGGAATGAGGGCTTCAGGGCCAAAGGACTCTCAGAAAAACTCACAGTCTTACGTTAGCCCACCTGCGCAGGGATCGCCGTTGACTGCACCATTGAGTGCCAATTGAGTCACAGTTTGCGACAGATGGCTCAAGTCGCCATCCCCGCAGCCGAAACCTTGCTGACAGGAGACTGAAAACCATGCTGCCACCGATGCTCCCCTTGAGTGCCGTGCCGATCACTTCACAGACTGATCCGATCCGCCAGCGCCCGGATATTCCACCGGTGGTGCCGGTGCAGGAAAGCTCCAGTGAAAGCACCATCGACCTGCAAAAGCGCAATCCTGAAGAGGATGGGCTGTTGCTGCGCGAGGAACAGCGCCGCAGGCAGGAGCAGGAAGGGCGTCGCCATGAGGCCGATCATGATCCCGAGGCGCACCTGGCGATTCCCGGGGATGAACTCAATGCCGACAACACAGTGCCGGTGGCGCCGTTGATGGAAGATCAACCGCGCCAGGGGCTGTGGGTCGACATCGAGATTTGAGCACGCGGCTGGTCAGCGCGGCCGTCAGGCCGCATTATTGGCGCAGGGTTGCCGAACGCCACGGCGGCTGAAACTCATTTCAAGCGATGCACTGACTGCCATGAGCCAAGACGACAAACTGATTGACCTCAACGCGGAACGCGCCAAGCGTGTTCATGACCTCAATGACAAACGGCTCAATGAAGTTCGCCAGGCGTTCGAACAAGCCATGCCGTTGGGCAAGGTAAAGAAAAAGCCGAAAAACAAACCGAAAAAACGCTGATCCTCCCCCCGCATTCATTGATGCGGGTCAAACTTTCCCCTTCCTCTTGCCCAGTCTCGGGCGACATTGATCCCGGTCAATATTCTCTCCTGCCCGTTTGGTTAACTTGGCTCTATCGCAACAGGGCAAGTGCAGGAGACGCGTCATGTTTTTCGACAACGTGGTGATCGCCGGAGTGCTGACTGTCAGCCTCATGTTTGTGTTTTTTGCAGGGTTCGGACTTTTTATCTGGAAGGATTCGCACAAGCGGAAGTAACCGTAGTTCTTTCTGGATGTAATGAGCACGCAAGGCATTTTGGGCAACTTCGGTTGCCCTTTTTTTTGCCTGCAGATTTGTACGATATTCCCTGTAGGAGCTGCCGCAGGCTGCGATCTTTTAATCTTGCTTCTAAAAAACAAAATCAAAAGATCGCAGCCTGCGGCAGCTCCTACAGGGGGGGGGCGGTAATAAAAAAGGCGCGTTCCTTGCGGAGCGCGCCTTTTTCGTTTGGCTGCCTGTCAGCTGCCAAGCGCCTTCGAAGCGAGCCAGAACAACCCGGCCGACAGGGCCACAGTGGCTGGCAGGGTCAATACCCAGGCCATCAGGATGGTTCTGACGGTGCCGCCTTGCAGGCCGCTTTTATTGGCGACCATGGTGCCCGCCACGCCCGAGGACAGCACGTGGGTGGTGGAAACCGGCAGGCTGAAGATGTTCGCCAGGCCGATCAGGCTGGCGGTGGTGATCTGCGCCGACATACCTTGAGAGTACGTCATGCCTTGCTTGCCGATCTTCTCGCCAATGGTCAGTACCACGCGTTTCCAGCCAACCATGGTGCCCAGGCCCAGGGCCAGCGCCACTGCCAGAATCACCCAGAACGGGGCATATTCAGTGGTAGTGGTCAGGTCTTTGCGCAGCTTGTCCAGGTCAGCCTTTTCACGGGCGCCGAGGGTTGGCAATTTGCTGACCTTCTTCGCCGTGTCGTCGAGGCAGAGCAGGTAACGACGTACTTCGATGCGGCTTTCCGACGGCAACGAGTGGTAGTCGGCTACACCCTTGAGGGTACCAAGCAGGGCGGTGATGGTCGGTTCGGTCTGTTGCGGGTTGCAACGGAATTTCTCCGGCAGATCGCCTTCCACGCTCTTGCCCAGGGCCAGGAACTCGCCCAGGGTTTCCGAGTTGCGCTGGTAGAACTGGCTCAGGTGCAGCGTGGCGTCGCGGGTACGCTCGATCTGATAGGTCGTGCTGTTCAGGTCGAGGACGAACTGCGCCGGCACGATACCGATCAGGACTAGCATGATCAGGCCGATACCCTTCTGACCATCGTTAGAACCGTGCACGAAACTCACGGCCATGGCCGAGATCACCAGTACCAGGCGATTCCAGAACGGTGGATGCTTCTTGTCGTCGATCTTGCGGCGCTGTTCCGGTGTCTTGTGCATCTTCGACAGCGGACGCCACCATTTAAGGCCGATCAGGATCAACGCGGCGATCAGGAAACCTGCCATTGGCGAGAACACCAGTGACATGGCGATATCGATCGCCTTTTGCCAGTTCACGCCGTCGGCCAACGGAATATCGTTGATCAGGGCGTTGGCCAGGCCGACACCGAGGATCGAACCGATCAGCGTGTGGGAACTGGAAGCGGGAATACCGAAGTACCAGGTGCCCAGGTTCCAGGTAATGGCGGCGGCGAGCAACGAGAACACCATGGCCAGTCCGTGACCGGTGTTCACATTGATCAGCAGTTCTACCGGCAGCAGGTGGACGATGGCATACGCCACGCCGACCCCGCCCAGCAGCACGCCGAGGAAGTTGAACACCCCTGAGAAAAACACCGCCAGGTGAGGCGGCATGGCTTTGGTGTAGATAACGGTGGCCACCGCGTTAGCAGTGTCATGAAAGCCGTTGATGAACTCGAAGGCGAGGACAAAGGCCAGGGCGAGCAAGAGGCTCACAAGCACCCAAGCATCCAGTCCGCTGAATAAATCGATCATGAAGGTTTTCTGACCCGGTCATAAGGGGGCGCGATTATGCCAGAAAAGACTGCTAATCAATGCACTAGCTGCTCATCGGTAACATTCTTCAACGAATTTTTTTGCTGCGGCACCCAAAGCCCAAGGGTTTTGCTGTGTTTTTTAACTTGTTGATTTTGCTTGAAAAGATCGCGGCGGCAAGGGATTCGCGCCGCTGAAGGATGGGGTCGAATGCCTGTAAGAAATATCTGAGAAATACGTCAGATATCAAAATCTGCCTTCACTCGGGGAGGGCAGCGGCCGCAGCCCGCTCGTAGCGGGCGCGCAAGGCGACCTCTCTACATCCCGCTTTTAACAGGTGCAGAGCCAGATCCTTGTAAGGTTCAGGCCGAAGCAGTCATGGCTCTTCGGCTTTGAGTTCCTTTTCCATTTTTTCAAGTTCTTGCTGGAAAACCTGATCCTGAACGGTGGCGCGTTTACGCCAGGGTTTGCGTTCCGGTTCGGGTTGAGCGGCGTAAGTGGTGACTTCTCCGCCGTAAACTTCCTTGTAGCGTTGTTCCTGGCGCTCTAGTTCCGCGCGCAGTTCGTCTTTCGTCACAGTGCTACCTGATTGAGTTGGGATAAATTCTGGTGAAAACGCGCTGCATCAAATCGATTGATCACGTCCGTCGAATGGGCAATGCCCGTCAAGACATCGTTTTGGCGACAACCGGGATCAATACTTTCATGTCCACAGGCGGCCACGGCACCAGAGATAAACAGCTGACGTAGCTTCAGTTTCCTGTTTCAGCAAGCGCACTGGCAAGGCAGTGCAATGCAGTTCTGGCGCTTGCAACGGGCAACGGAGATGGAACATCACATTGCCGGGTAGCAGGTCCGGCAAGTAAAAAAACCGGAGTGCTACTGAATTGTATTATAGCGGCCTATTTGAAGAACACTATCTCCAAAGAGTTAAAAGCCGGTCTTGGGGGCGCAGTTTTGTTGTGCTGAGTTTTACGTTCTACTAGAACGTCGACTGATCCTGATTGCTGTGATGCCTTTCTGACGCCATTAAGTCGAACAAGTTACGGTATTTAGAATGCCTCATTAATTCCTGGGTCGATCGGCTGTAAACGAGTTGGTGATCCAGTGAAAAACCGGACATCAGCGGACGGGCTGATTGGTACGGCTGATTGCGATTATCGGTCGATCGTTCGATAATCGCCCGGAGTTGACGGGCCGGGCTTGAGCACCAGGCGGTAGCCCTTTGTAATAGTCGCTGATCCGAGTGGGTAAAAGGACCTTGTATGAACGATCAAATGCGCAATTCCTTCGCTTCAGTGGCTCCCCCCATCGTTGCCTCGCCGGCCAAACGGATCCAGGCACTGACCGGCGACCCGGATTTCATGACGTCCCTGGCCCGTGGCCTGGCTGTGGTGCAAGCGTTCCAGGAACGCAAACGGCACCTGACCATCGCCCAGATCAGCCACCGCACGGAAATTCCCCGCGCCGCCGTGCGCCGTTGCCTGCACACCCTGATCAAACTCGGTTACGCCACCACCGACGGCCGCACCTACTCGTTGCTGCCCAAAGTGCTGACCCTCGGCCATGCCTATGTGTCATCAACGCCGCTGGCGGTTTCCGCCCAGCCTTACCTGGACCGCATGAGCGAACAGCTGCACGAGGCCTGCAACATGGCCACGCTGGAAGGTGACGACATTCTGTACATCGCCCGCTCCGCGACCACCCAGCGCCTGATTTCGGTGGACCTGTCGGTGGGTGGGCGCCTGCCGGCCTATTGCACGTCGATGGGGCGGATCCTGCTGGCTGCACTGGATGACACCTCGCTGGGCGAATACCTGGAGCACGCCGAACTGCAGGCCAAGACGAGTCGCACGATTCACACCCCCGAGGCATTGCTCGAATGCCTGCAAGAGGTCCGACAGCAAGGCTGGTGCATTGTCGACCAGGAACTTGAGCAGGGACTGCGCTCAATTGCCGTCCCAGTGTACGACGCCTCCGGCCAGGTGGTCGCGGCCCTCAATGTCAGCACCCACGCCGGGCGAGTCAGTCGTAACGAGCTGGAACAACGCTTCCTGCCTGGCCTGCTGAGTGCCAGCCGCGACCTCAGTAGCCAACTGTTCACCTAAGCTGTTCGATAAACGCACAGAGTTACGTTTGGCGAATTGACGCTGTTTCCTGTGGGTCATTACTGTCGCGTCTGCGTCAGCCCCGGCTGGCCCCTTTCGACTGTGATCCACGGAATAAAAATAATGAACCAGCCCCAGTCTGCTGTAGGAAACTGCCTTGACGTGCAGTCCTTCATCAATGCTCAGCCCATTTCGCGCTACCAGTGGCGGGTAGTCATCCTGTGTTTCCTGATTGTCTTTCTCGACGGCCTCGATACCGCGGCCATGGGATTCATTGCGCCGGCTCTGTCGCAGGATTGGGGAATCGATCGCGCCAGCCTCGGTCCGGTGATGAGCGCGGCTCTGATCGGCATGGTCTTTGGTGCACTGGGCTCCGGGCCATTGGCTGACCGCTTTGGGCGAAAAGTCGTACTGGTCGGGGCGGTGTTGTTGTTCGGTGCCTTCAGCCTGGCTTCGGCCTACAGCACCAACGTCGAGCAATTGCTGGTGTTGCGCTTTTTAACCGGGCTGGGCCTGGGCGCCGGCATGCCGAACGCAACGACCCTGCTGTCGGAGTACACCCCGGAGCGCAAGAAGTCCTTGCTGGTGACCAGCATGTTCTGCGGTTTCAACCTCGGCATGGCCGGCGGCGGCTTTATCTCGGCCAAGCTCATTCCGGCCTTTGGCTGGCACAGCCTGTTGCTGATCGGCGGAGTCCTGCCGCTGATCCTCGCCGTCGTATTACTGTTCTGGCTGCCGGAGTCGGCGCGTTACCTGGTGGTGCGTAACCGCGGTACGGACAAGGTACGCAAGACACTGGCGCCGATTGACCCGACGGTGGTGGCCCAGGCGTCCAGCTTCAGCGTGCCGGAACAGAAGACCGTGAAGGCGCGCAATGTGTTTGCGGTGATCTTTTCCGGCACCTACAGCGTCGGCACCTTGCTGCTGTGGCTGACCTACTTCATGGGCCTGGTGATCGTCTACCTGCTGACCAGCTGGCTGCCGACGCTGATGCGCGACAGTGGCGCGAGCATGGAACAGGCCGCCTTCATCGGCGCGTTGTTCCAGTTCGGTGGCGTGCTGAGTGCGGTGGGCGTGGGCTGGGCGATGGACCGGTTCAATCCGCACAAGGTCATCGGCATTTTCTACCTGCTGGCCGGGGTGTTTGCCTACGCGGTGGGGCAGAGCCTGGGCAACATCACAATACTGGCGACGCTGGTGCTGGTGGCGGGGATGTGTGTCAACGGTGCGCAATCGGCGATGCCGTCACTGGCGGCGCGGTTTTACCCAACTCAGGGGCGGGCCACTGGAGTGTCGTGGATGCTCGGGATCGGCCGCTTCGGCGCCATCCTCGGGGCGTGGATGGGCGCGACGCTGCTGGGGCTGGGCTGGAACTTCGAGCAAGTGCTGACGGCGCTGGTGATTCCGGCGGCACTGGCGACCACGGCCGTTGTGATCAAGGGCATGGTCAGTCATGCGGATGCGACCTGATCCCGGGTTGAAATAGGGGTGTAGCCAGAAAAGATCGCAGCCTGCGGCAGCTCCTACAGGGGAATTCATACACCTGTAGGAGCTGCCGCAGGCTGCGATCTTTTGGGGGGGCACCGATAAAGATAGTCAGGCAACAATATGTTCGATTATCGAACGGTTAGTCGATTATCGGATTGTTTGACGTTTTACACAGGCTTAACCTTCAGTCATTCCGGCGCTGCGCATCGGCGCCTTCTTCCACTGTCGGTTAACAACAAACGGGAGCCTGCCCCAATGGCTGAAATTCTTTCGCTGCACGACGCGGTGAAGCAATTCGTGAACGACGGCGATACGGTCGCGCTCGAAGGCTTTACCCACCTGATCCCGACTGCTGCGGGTCACGAAATCATTCGCCAGGGCAAGAAAGACCTGACCCTGGTGCGGATGACTCCTGACCTGATCTACGACCAGTTGATCGGTGCCGGTTGTGCCCGCAAGCTGATTTTCTCCTGGGGTGGCAACCCCGGTGTCGGCTCCCTGCATCGCCTGCGTGACGCCGTCGAGAAGCAGTGGCCGCACCCGCTGGAAATCGAAGAACACAGCCATGCCGACCTGGCCAATGCCTACGTCGCCGGCGCTTCCGGCTTGCCATTCGCGGTGCTGCGAGCCTACGCCGGTTCCGACCTGCCGAAGGTCAACCCGCTGATCAAGTCCGTTACCTGCCCGTTCACCGGTGAAGTGCTGGCCGCCGTGCCTTCGGTGCGTCCGGACATCACCGTGATCCATGCGCAGAAAGCCGACCGCAAAGGCAACGTGCTGCTCTGGGGCATTCTCGGCGTGCAGAAAGAAGCCGCACTGGCCGCCAAGCGTTGCATCGTCACCGTTGAAGAGATCGTCGACGACCTGAATGCACCGATGAACGCCTGCGTGTTGCCGACCTGGGCCTTGAGCGCGGTTTGCCATGTGCCAGGTGGTGCGCATCCGTCCTACGCCCACGGTTACACCGAACGCGACAACCGCTTCTACCAGGCCTGGGACCCGATTGCCCGCGACCGTGAAACCTTCACCGCGTGGATCAACGAATACATCCACGGCAGCGCTGACTTCAGCGAGTTCCAGGCCAAACTGGCTGCCGCTTCGGAGGCGAAGTAATGACTTACACCACCAATGAAATGATGACCGTCGCCGCCGCTCGCCGCCTGAAGAACGGTTCTGTGTGCTTCGTGGGCATCGGCCTGCCGTCGAAAGCGGCCAACTTGGCGCGCCTGACGTCTTCGCCTGATGTGGTATTGATCTACGAATCGGGTCCGATCGGTGCCAAGCCGAGCGTATTGCCGCTGTCGATCGGTGACGGTGAATTGGCGGAAACCGCCGATACCGTGGTCCCGACCGGCGAGATTTTCCGCTACTGGCTGCAGGGCGGGCGCATCGACGTCGGTTTCCTCGG
Organism: Pseudomonas sp. Pseusp49; assembly: GCF_059491875.1. NCBI lineage: Bacteria > Pseudomonadati > Pseudomonadota > Gammaproteobacteria > Pseudomonadales > Pseudomonadaceae > Pseudomonas > Pseudomonas sp. Pseusp49. The sequence goes on from NZ_CP168514.1 coordinate 1,372,203, forward strand.
TGCGGCGCAGGTTGACCGCTTCGGCAACATCAACACCACCGTGGTCGGCGATTACCACGCACCGAAAGTGCGTCTGCCGGGTGCCGGTGGCGCGCCGGAGATTGCCGGTTCCGCCAAGAGTGTGTTGATTATCCTCAAGCAGTCGGCGCGCTCCTTTGTCGACAAACTCGACTTCATTACCTCGGTCGGCCACGGCGAGGGCGGTGATTCGCGCAAGCGTCTCGGCCTGCCAGGCGCTGGTCCGGTCGGCATCATTACAGACCTGTGCATCATGGAGCCGGAAGCGGGCACCCATGAGTTCGTGGTCACTGCACTGCACCCGGGCGTGACCCGCGAGCAAGTGGTCGCCGCCACCGGTTGGGCGATTCGCTTTGCCGACAGCGTTGCAACCACCGCCGAGCCGACCGACGTCGAACTGACCGCGCTGCGCGATCTCGAAGCCCGTACTGCAGCGGCCCACGGCCAAGCCCCCGGAGAAGCGTGATGCGTGATGTTTATATCTGCGACGCGATTCGTACCCCCATCGGCCGTTTCGGCGGTGGTCTGTCGACGGTGCGTGCCGACGACCTGGCCGCCGTGCCGATCAAGGCCTTGATGGAGCGCAACCCGTCGGTGGACTGGAGCGCCGTGGACGAGGTGTTCCTCGGCTGCGCCAACCAGGCCGGCGAAGACAACCGCAACGTTGCGCGCATGGCGCTGCTGTTGGCGGGGCTGCCGGAAACCATTCCCGGCGTGACCCTCAACCGCCTTTGCGCTTCGGGCATGGATGCCATCGGCACCGCGTTCCGCGCCATCGCCAGCGGCGAGATGGAGCTGGCGATTGCCGGCGGCGTCGAGTCGATGTCCCGTGCGCCGTTCGTGATGGGCAAGGCCGACGCGGCGTTCTCGCGCAACATGAAACTCGAAGACACCACCATCGGTTGGCGCTTCATCAACCCGTTGATGAAAGCCCAATACGGTGTGGATGCGATGCCGCAGACCGCTGACAACGTGGCCGACGATTACAAAGTCTCCCGCGAAGATCAGGACGCCTTTGCCCTGCGCAGCCAGCAGCGCACTGCCGTCGCGCAAGCCGCCGGGTTCTTTGCCGAAGAAATCGTCGAAGTGCGGATTGCCCACAAGAAAGGCGAGACCGTGGTCAGCCAGGACGAGCACCCTCGCGCCGACACCACCCTGGAAGCCCTGACCAAACTGAAACCGGTCAACGGCCCGGACAAAACCGTCACCGCCGGCAATGCCTCGGGTGTGAACGATGGTGCCGCCGCATTGATCCTGGCCTCGGCCGAAGCTGTGAAGAAACACGGCCTGACCGCCCGCGCCAAAGTGCTGGGCATGGCCAGCGCCGGTGTTGCACCGCGGGTGATGGGCATCGGCCCGGTGCCGGCGGTGCGCAAACTGACCGAGCGCCTCGGCGTGGCAGTCAGCGATTTCGACGTGATCGAACTCAACGAAGCCTTCGCCAGCCAGGGCCTGGCGGTGCTGCGTGAACTGGGGATCGCCGACGATGCCGCCCAGGTCAACCCGAACGGTGGCGCGATTGCCCTGGGCCATCCGTTGGGCATGAGCGGTGCGCGTCTGGTGCTGACGGCGTTGCATCAGCTGGAAAAAACCGGTGGCAAGAAAGGTCTGGCGACCATGTGCGTCGGTGTCGGCCAGGGCCTGGCTTTGGCAATCGAACGGGTCTGACACACCCTGTCGGCTAACAAGAACTGAGGAAAGAGTAATGACTGACAAGCCTGGTTACCGTCGCCCGCAGGAGGGTACTCAACCGGAGTACCTGCACCCGACCTATCAATCCACCAACCTGCGCTCGCCATCCAAGCCGTTGGTGTTTCTGCCCCATTCGTTGTCGGAAATCACCGGGCCAACCGTCGGCGCCGAGCGCGTCAACGAGAAGGACAATGACCTCACCGCTCAGCACGAAGGTCAGCCACAGGGTGAGCGCATCATCATCCACGGCCGCGTGCTGGACGAAAACGGTCTGCCGGTTCCGGGGATTCTGGTGGAGATCTGGCAAGCCAACGCTGCCGGTCGTTATGCCCATGCCCGTGACCTGCACGACGCGCCGCTGGACCCGAACTTCACTGGCACGGGCCGTACGGTGACCGACGCCGATGGCTGGTACCAGTTCCAGACCATCAAGCCCGGTGCGTATCCGTGGGGCAACCACCACAACGCCTGGCGCCCGGCGCACATCCATTTCTCGTTGTTCGGGCCGAGCATCCTGACGCGCCTGGTGACGCAAATGTATTTCCCGGGCGACCCGCTGCTGGCGTACGACCCGATCTACAACTGCGTGCCCGATACCCGCGCCAAAGAGCGCTTGATCGCCTCGTTCGACCTGGAAAAAACCATCCCGTCCTATGCCCTCGGTTATCGCTGGGACATCGTTTTGCGCGGCCGCGACGCCACGCCGATGGAGAAATAAGATGACGCTGACTGCGACCACGTCCCACACCGTCGGGCCGTACTACCACATCGGCCTGACCTGGCTGAACCGCGAAGACCTGACCGTCGAACAAACCCTGGGCGAGCGCGTGGCGATCACCGGACAAGTGCTCGACGGCAATGGCGACATCGTCAACGACGCGATGCTGGAAGTCTGGCAGGCCAATGCCGCGGGCAAGTATGACCATCCGGAGGACGACCAGGAAAAACCCCTGGACCCGAATTTCGAAGGCTTTGGCCGGGTGCCGGTGGATGCCGAAGGGCGTTTTCGTTTCACCACCATCAAGCCGGGAACGGTCGAGGGGCTCAAAGGCACGACTCAGGCACCGCACCTGGTGGTACTGGTGTTTGCCCGCGGTCTGGTGAAGCACCTGCTGACACGGATCTACTTTGATGGAGAGGCGGCCAACGTCAACGACCCGTTGCTGGAATGCGTGCCGGCCGAGCGTCGCGGTACCTTGCTGGCCAAGCAGGATACGTCGGGTGTTTATCAGTGGAATGTGATTCTGCAAGGCACTGATGCGGAGACGGTGTTCTTCGATTATTAAGTGAACACCGAAATCCCTGTAGGAGCTGGCTTGCCAGCGATGGTCGTTAACGATTACGCGGATTGACTGGTTAACCGGGTCGCTTTTGCGTCTTTCGCTGGCAAGCCAGCTCCTACACGGGATCTACGTCGCTGATGCATCTGTGGAACGGGACTGTTGCAAAGTATGTCTAGACTCTCACTGTCCCCATTGAGTAGAAAACAATGACAACGACCACCGCTACACAACCGCTATACACCGGTGAGGAGCGCAGCAAGCGGATCTTCGCCATTGTCGGTGCCTCGTCCGGTAATCTGGTCGAATGGTTCGACTTCTACGTCTACGCCTTCAGTGCGCTTTATTTCGCACCGGCCTTTTTCCCCTCCGACAACCCCACGGTGCAGTTGGTCAATACTGCGGGCGTGTTTGCCGCCGGGTTCCTGATGCGACCGATCGGTGGCTGGATTTTCGGTCGGTTGGCAGACAAGCACGGGCGCAAGAATTCGATGTTGATCTCGATTCTGATGATGTGTTTCGGCTCGTTGCTTATCGCTTGCCTGCCGACCTACAGCAGCATCGGGATCTGGGCGCCAGTCCTGTTGCTGTTTGCGCGTTTGCTCCAGGGCCTGTCGGTAGGTGGCGAGTACGGCACCACCGCCACCTACATGAGTGAAGTCGCCCTCAAGGGGCAGCGCGGTTTCTTCGCATCCTTCCAGTACGTGACGCTGATTGGCGGGCAACTGCTGGCGGTATTGGTGGTAGTGATCCTGCAACAGTTCCTCAGTGAAGAGGAGTTGCGTGCCTACGGTTGGCGGATTCCCTTCGTGGTTGGCGCCATGGCGGCGCTGGTTTCGCTGTATCTGCGTCGTTCGCTGAAAGAAACCTCCAGCAAGGAAATGCGCGAAAACAAGGACGCCGGCAGCATCGGCGCGCTGTTCCGGGACCATAAGGCAGCGTTCATCACCGTACTCGGCTACACCGCCGGTGGCTCGCTGATTTTCTACACCTTCACCACCTACATGCAGAAGTACCTGGTGAACACCGCCGGCATGCCGGCCAAGACCGCCAGCTACATCATGACCGGCGCGCTGTTCCTCTATATGTGCATGCAACCGGTTTTCGGCATGCTGGCCGACAAGATCGGCCGGCGTAACTCGATGCTCTGGTTCGGCGCCCTCGGCACACTGTGCACCGTGCCGATCCTGTTGAGCCTGAAAAGTGTCAGCAGTCCGTTCCTGGCCTTTGTGCTGATTACCCTGGCGCTGGCAATCGTCAGTTTCTACACCTCGATCAGTGGCCTGGTGAAAGCCGAGATGTTTCCGCCGGAGGTGCGTGCATTGGGTGTCGGCCTGGCGTATGCGGTGGCGAATGCGATCTTCGGTGGTTCGGCGGAATATGTGGCCTTGAGCCTCAAGGCCGTGGGCATGGAAAACTCCTTCTACTGGTATGTAACGGTGATGATGGCGATAGCCTTCCTGTTCAGCCTGCGTCTGCCGAAACAGGCGAAGTATCTGCATCACGATCTTTGATCTTCTCGCGCGGGCCGCAAAGGCCCGCGCCTTCAGGAACTGTTTATGAACCAGCGACCGGGCAATCAATTGTTCGATGCCTATTTCACTGCCCGCGATATGCGTGACGTGTTCTGCGATCAGGGCCGGGTCCAGGCCATGCTCGATTTCGAAGCGGCACTGGCCCGGGCCGAAGCGCGGGTCGGGTTGATTCCGACGAGTGCTGTCGCGCCGATTCAAGCGGCTTGCAGCGCCGGGCTCTACGACTTTGCGGCGTTGGGCGAGGCGATTGCCACGGCGGGTAACTCGGCGATTCCGTTGGTCAAGGCGCTGGGCAAGCAGATCGCTGCGCAGAATGCCGAGGCCGAGCGTTACGTACATTTGGGCGCGACCAGCCAGGATGTGATGGACAGCGGCCTGGTGCTGCAATTGCGTCGTGCGCTGGAGTTGATCGAAAACGATCTGGCGCAACTTGGGCAAACCCTTGCGACGCAGGCCGAACGATATGTGGCTACGCCATTGGCCGGGCGCACCTGGTTGCAGCATGCGACGCCGGTGACCCTCGGCATGAAAATCGCCGGTTGGCTGGGCGCCGTGACCCGCAGTCGCCAGCGCCTGGCCGAATTGAAACCGCGTCTGCTGGTGCTGCAATTTGGCGGTGCGTCCGGCACCCTCGCGGCACTTGGCGAGCAGGCCATGCCGATTGCCCAGGCGCTGGCCGAAGAGCTGCAACTGACCTTGCCCGAGCAACCGTGGCACACCCAGCGCGATCGTGTGGTGGAGTTCGGCGCGGTGCTCGGGTTGATCGCCGGCAGTCTCGGCAAGCTCGGTCGCGACGTCAGCCTGCTGATGCAAACCGAAGCCGCCGAAGTGTTCGAACCTTCGGCGCCGGGCAAGGGCGGCTCCTCGACCATGCCGCACAAGCGCAATCCGGTGGGCGCGGCGGTGTTGATCGGCGCGGCGACGCGTGTACCCGGTTTGCTCTCGACACTGTTCAGCGCCATGCCCCAGGAACACGAGCGCAGTCTTGGCCTGTGGCATGCCGAGTGGGAAACCCTGCCGGAGATTTGCTGCCTGGTGTCGGGCAGCCTGCAGCAAGCGTTGCTGATCACCCAGGGGCTGGAAGTGGATGCCGGGCGCATGGCGCACAACCTCGATCTGACCCAGGGCCTGGTGCTCGCCGAAGCGGTGAGTATTGTCCTCGCCCAACGGGTTGGCCGCGATACCGCACACCATCTGCTCGAACGCTGCTGCAAACGCGCGGTGGCCGAACAGCGTCACCTGCGTGCGGTGCTTGGCGATGAACCGCAAGTGACCGCCGAACTGTCGGCGGCTGAACTCGATCATCTGCTGGACCCTGCCCATTACCTCGGCCAGGCCCAAACCTGGGTCGAGCGGGCGGTGGCCGAACATTCTGCATTGACTGCCTGAAGGAGAATTGCTGTGGCTTTTGTACAACTCGCCGAGGGCGAACTGCATTACCAACTGGATGGACCGGTCGATGCGCCGGTGCTGGTGCTGTCCAACTCCTTGGGCACCGACCTGCACATGTGGGACGCGCAAATCCCGGCGTTCTCCGAGCATTTTCGCGTGTTGCGTTTTGACACTCGCGGTCATGGCCAGTCATTGGTGACCCCGGGACCTTACAGCATCGAGCAACTGGGCCGCGACGTGCTCGCCTTGCTGGATGCCTTGCACATCGAGCGCGCGCATTTCTGCGGCTTGTCCATGGGCGGGCTGATTGGCCAGTGGCTGGGGATCAATGCCGGCGAGCGCCTGAACAAGCTGATCGTATGCAACACTGCAGCGAAAATCGGCGATCCGTCAGTGTGGAACCCGCGTATCGAAATGGTCCTGCGTGATGGTCAGGCGGCCATGGTTGCCTTGCGCGATGCCTCGATTGCCCGCTGGTTCACTCCGGATTTCTCTGCCGCCAACCCGGCGGCGGCCAAGCAGATTACCGACATGCTCGCGGCCACTTCGCCCGAAGGCTATGCGGCCAATTGCGCGGCGGTGCGTGATGCCGATTTCCGCGAGCGGTTGTCCTCGATCAAGGCGCCGTTGCTGGTGATTGCCGGGACCGAAGACGCGGTGACGCCGCCATCCGGTGGGCATTTCATTCAGGAGCATGTGCGCGGGGCCGAGTACGCCGAGTTCTACGCCGCGCATTTGTCCAACGTCCAGGCAGGTGATGCGTTCAGCGAGCGCGTGCTGGCGTTTCTGTCGGCTGATTGAGGGGATTTTCGTGGACGAAAAACAACGTTATGACGAGGGTATGAAGGTCCGTCGCGCGGTCCTTGGAGACGCGCATGTCGACCGCAGCCTGACGACCCTGACCGAGTTCAACTCGGAGTTTCAGGAGATGATTACCCGCCACGCCTGGGGCGACATCTGGACCCGTCCGGGCCTGCCGCGCCATACCCGCAGCCTGATCACCATCGCCATGCTGATCGGCATGAACCGCGAGGGCGAACTCAAACTGCACCTGCGCGCCGCCGCCAACAACGGCGTGAGCCGTGGCGAGATCAAGGAAGTGATCATGCAGAGCGCCATCTACTGCGGCATTCCGGCGGCCAATGCGACCTTCCACCTGGCCGAATCGGTGTGGGATGAGTTGGGGGTCGAGTCGCGGGAATAGGTCAGGGCTTAAAAAAGATCGCAGCCTGCGGCAGCTCCTACAGGAGGGTGTGAACCCCTGTAGGAGCTGCCGCAGGCTGCGATCTTTTGATTTTACAGCAGGCTGATCGGATAGCTGATGATCAACCGGTTCTCATCGAACTCGTTATTGCTGTAATCCCGGCGCATGGTCGAGTTGCGCCATTTCAGGTTCAGGTCCTTCAGCGCACCGCTCTGCACGGTGTAGCCCAGTTCCGACTCACGTCCCCATTCCTTGCCGTCGGTGATGCTGCCGGTGTGCACATTGTCGCCGCTGATATAGCGGTTCATCAGGGTCAGGCCCGGTACGCCAAGGGCGACGAAGTTGTAGTCGTGGCGCACCTGCCAGGATTTCTCCCGGGCATTATCGTAGCTGGAGTTGTAGCTGTCGTTGGCCAGGGTGCCGCCGCTGGTGCCGTTGACCCGCATCCAGGCGCTGTCGCCGGTGAGTTTCTGCAGGCCGACGTAGAAGGTGTTGCCGCCGTATTTGGCCGAGAACAAACCGTACAGGGTTTTGTTGTCCAGCTCACCGGCCCGGGCGCTGCCGTCATCCTTGCCGTAGAAGAAACCCAGGTTGGCGCCCAGGGTCCAGTCGCCAAGCGGTTGGCTGTGGATCAGGTTGACGAACTGCTGGCTGTAGATGTCCTTGAGCTCGGCGTTCCACAGACCAATCTGGGTGCGCTTGTCATTGAACACGTACTCACCGCCCTGGAAGTTAAAGCGGTCGGAGGTGAACGCAGCTTTGCCGGTCATCGACATGTCGCTCATGCTGCTGTCGTCGCGCGGGCTGTTGGCACGGAACTGGCCGCCGTACAGCGTTAGTCCGTTGATTTCTTTCGAGGTGATCTGACCGCCACGGAAGGTTTGCGGCAATGAGCGACCGTCGTCCGAACGCAGGATTGGCAGCACCGGCATCCATTCCCCAACCTTGACTTCTGTCTGCGACAGCTTCGCCTTGAGCGCCACGTTGGTGCGGCCGAAGTTGTCTGCAGGGCGGCCGTCATGGTCCAGCGGCAGCAGTTGCGTCCCGCCAGTGCCTTTGCCGCCATCGAGTTTTACCGAGTACAAACCCAGCACATCCATGCCGAACCCGACGGTGCCCTGGGTGAACCCGGACTTGGCGTCGAGGATGAAACTTTGCGTCCACTCCTCAGCCTTGCCCTGGGCCTTGGTCGGGTTGGTGAAGTTGCGATTGATGTAGAAGTTGCGCAGGTTCAGGTTGACCTTGGCGCCCTCCACAAAGCCCGACTCCTCGGCGCTGGCGGGCAGGGCCGCGCAGGCCAGGGCAATGGCGATCAGGCTGGGAACGAAGTACGGCGCGGGAGAAGGCGTCATGGGCTCGGGTCTCACTAATTCTTGGGGATGAAACGGGGTGATGCCGCAACCCGGGGGTTGCAGACGAACAGTCGAAATCATGAAAAGCGAAGCGGATCAGCCGGGGAGGGCAGGGCGCGGGGGCATGGTGTCGAACCTGTTGTTATTGGTTTTGTGGTTCGGATGGTGCGTGGAATGTACTGGATGGTTCAATCGTAAAAAGCGGGTTTTGGGCGATTATCGAACATTAGATTGACGGTGATTATTGTGCTGTTCTTGCGCGCCTCATCGCTTGCAAGCCAGCTCCCACAGTGTCCGTGTCGTATACAAAATTGTGAACCACAGTGACCCTGTGGGAGCGGGCTTGCCCGCGATGGGGCCCGTACGGCCAGTACACCTTTTCCCGCAGCCAACAAAAAGCCCACCAATCGGTGGGCTTCGTGTTTTCACAGCGCTATCAGAAATACTTCATCTTCGGCGCTTCTTCCTTCAACGGCTCGTTCTTCGCCGTCTGTTCGTTCCAGCCACCACCCAGTGCCTTGTACAGGTTGACCTGACTGATCAACTGCGCCAGGCGATCGGTAATCAGATTCTGTTCGGAGTTGAACAGCTGACGCTGGGCATCGAGGAACGTCAGGTTGCTGTCGACACCGATGCGATAACGACGCTCGGCCAGGCGGTAGTAGTCCTGGTTGGCGCTGACCAGATTACGCTGTGCCTGTACCTGGTCGGTGTAGGTCCCGCGTGCGGCCAGGCCGTCGGCGACTTCCTGGAAGGCCGTTTGAATGGACTTCTCGTAGTTCGCCACACCGATGTCTTTCTGGATCTTCGAGTAATCCAGGCTGGCGCTCAGGGCGCCGGCGTTGAAGATCGGCAGGTTGATCTGCGGCTGGAACAGCCAGGTACCCGAGCCGCCCTTGAACAGGCCGGACAGGTCCGGGCTCAGGGTCCCGGCGTTGGCGGTCAGGCTGATGCTCGGGAAGAACGCTGCCCGTGCCGCGCCGATGTTGGCGTTGGCCGCCTTGAGGTTGTGCTCGGCCTGGAGGATGTCCGGACGACGTTGCAGCAAGTCCGACGGCAGGCCGGCCGGTACTTCGGCCAACAGATCGTCGTTCAACGGTTTGGCCGCTGGCAGGTTGGCCGGGACGCCGGTACCCAACAGCAGTACCAGGCTGTTTTCATCCTGGGCGACCTGGCGGGTGTAACGGGCCAGTTGCGCACGGGCGTTTTCCACCGAGGTCCGCGACTGCGCCAGGTCCAGGGCCGAGGCGACTCCCACTTCATTGCTGCGCGCGGTGAGCTTGTAGCTCTCCTCGAACGCGGCGAGGGTGTCCTGGGTGACTTTCAGCAGTTCCTTGTCGGCCTGCCAGGTCAGGTAGGCGTTGGCGACGCTGGCCACCAGGCTGAGCTGCGTGCTGCGCCGGCCTTCTTCGGTGGCGAAGTACTTCTGCAACGCTTCCTCGTTCAGGCTGCGAACCCGACCGAACAGGTCGAGTTCGTAGGCATTGACGCCAACCGTTGCCGAGTAGGAACTGGTGATGCCGGCTTCGCCGGTCTGCGACGCGTTAGCCGGAAGACGCTGGCGGCTGCCGGTGCCATTGGCCGAAACGGCCGGGAACAGGTCGGCGCGGGAGATGCGGTACTGAGCCGCAAAGGCGTCGATGTTCAGGGCCGCGACACGCAGGTCACGGTTGTTTTCCAGGGCGACCTGGATCAGCTGTTGCAGCGCCGGGTCGTGGAAAAACTGCTTCCAGCCCTGCTCGGCTGCCGCTTGCGCCGGTGCCTGGGCCGGCGCATAGGCCGGGCCCTGCGGGTATTGCCCCGCCACCGGTGCTTCAGGCTGCTGATAATCTGGTATCAGCGAGCAGCCACCGAGCACGAAGGCGGCGACTGCCAGGGAGAGTAGCGACTTGCTCATTAGCCAGCCTCTTTAGGAGTTTCAGTAGCGTCATCCGGGTCGGCAATCTTACGCTGGCCAATGGACGACACGGTGACGAAGAACAGCGGGACCCAGAAGATCGCCAGCACAGTGGCCGTGATCATACCGCCGATCACGCCGGTACCGATTGCATGCTGGCTACCCGAACCTGCGCCCGTGGATATCGCCAGTGGTACCACACCCAGGACGAAGGCGAGGGAGGTCATGATGATCGGTCGCAGACGCATGCGGCAGGCTTCGATTGCCGCGTCGCGCAGGCTACGCCCCTGTTCGTGCAGTTCCTTTGCAAATTCGACAATCAGAATGGCGTTTTTCGCCGCCAGGCCGATAGTCGTCAACAGGCCTACCTGGAAATACACGTCGTTGGACAAACCGCGCAGGCTGGTGGCCATCAGTGCACCGATGATCCCCAGCGGTACCACCAACATCACCGCGATCGGAATCGACCAGCTTTCATACAACGCCGCCAGGCACAGGAACACCATCAGCAGCGACAAGGCGTACAGCGCCGGCGCTTGCGAACCGGACAGACGTTCCTCGTACGACAGGCCGGTCCAGGAAATACCGACACCGGCCGGCAGCTTCTTGGCAATGGCTTCGACTTCGAGCATGGCTTCACCGGTGGAGTAACCCGGTGCCGGGGCGCCGAGGATTTCCATCGCTTCCACGCCGTTGTAACGGGCCAGTTTCGGCGAACCGTAGATCCACTCGCCCTTGGCGAATGCCGAGAACGGCACCATGGTTCCCTGGGCGTTGCGCACGTACCACTTCTGCAAGTCTTCCGGGCCCATTCGAGAGCCTGGCTGGCCTTGCACGTAAACCTTCTTCACCCGACCACGGTCGATGAAGTCGTTGACGTAGCTACTGCCCAGGGCAATCGACAGGGTGTTGTTGATGTCGGCGATGGTAATGCCCAGGGCACTGGCCTTCTCGTCATCGATTTCCAGTTGGTATTGCGGTTCGTCGTTCAGGCCGTTCGGACGCACCTGAGACAGGATCTTGCTTTGTGCGGCCATGCCAAGGAACTGGTTGCGCGCTTCCATCAGTTTTTCGTGGCCGATACCGGCGCGGTCCTGCAGGAACACGTCGAAACCGGTGGCGTTACCCAACTCCAGTACCGCCGGTGGTGCAAAGGCGAACACCATGGCATCGCGGAAGGTGAAGAAGTGCTGCTGGGCACGGGCCGCCACCTTGAACACGTTGTTGTCGGCGTTACGTTCGTCCCACGGACGCAGCATGATGAACGCCATACCCGAACTCTGGCCACGGCCGGCGAAGTTGAAACCGGTCACGGTAAACACCGAGTTCACCGCATCGCCTTCGCCGCCATCCTTGCCCGGGCGCAGCAGGAATTCACGCATTTCATCCACGACCACCTGGGTACGCTGGGCTGTGGAGCCGGCCGGGGTTTGCACCTGGGCGAACAGTACACCCTGGTCTTCTTCCGGCAGGAACGCCGTCGGAATGCGGGTGAACAGCCAGATCATGCCCACCACGATCAGCAGATACGCCAGCAGGTACGGGATCTTGCGCTGCAGGATATTGCCCACACCGCGTTCGTAGCCGCGAACGCCGCGGTCGAAATTGCGGTTGAACCAGCCAAAGAAACCACGCTTGGGTACGCCGTGCTCGCCTTTCGGAATCGGCTTGAGCATGGTGGCGCAGAGCGCCGGGGTGAAGATCAACGCAACCAGTACCGACAGGGCCATGGCCGAGACGATGGTGATCGAGAACTGCTTGTAGATCACACCGGTGGAACCGCTGAAGAACGCCATTGGCAGCAGAACCGCCGACAACACCAGGGCGATACCGACCAGTGCGCCCTGGATCTGGCCCATGGATTTCTTGGTGGCTTCCTTCGGTGACAGGCCTTCTTCGCTCATCACCCGTTCGACGTTTTCCACCACGACGATGGCGTCGTCCACCAGCAAGCCGATGGCCAGCACCATACCGAACATGGTCAGGGTGTTGATGCTGAAACCGGCGGCCGCGAGGATCCCGAATGTACCGAGCAATACCACCGGCACGGTCATCGTGGTGATCACGGTGGCGCGGAAGTTTTGCAGGAACAGGAACATCACCAGGAACACCAGCGCGATCGCTTCGACCAGGGTGTGAACCACACCTTTGATCGACTCGGTCACCACCGGCGTGGTGTCGTACGGGAACACCACTTCCATCCCTTGCGGGAAGAAGGGCTTGAGGCTATCGATGGTCGTGCGCAGGGCCTTGGCGGTATCGAGCGCGTTGGCACCGGTGGCCAGTTTCACCGCCAGGCCGGAAGCCGGGGCGCCGTTGAACTGGGCGTTGATGCTGTAGTTCTCGCCACCCAGGCCGACTTCGGCGACATCCTTGAGGCGAACCTGGGAGCCGTCCTTGTTGACCTTGAGCAGGATCTTGTCGAATTGCTCCGCGGTCTGCAGGCGGGTCTTGCCGATGATCGTCGCGTTCAGCTGGGTGCCGGGCAGGGCAGGCAGGCCGCCGAGCTGGCCGGACGAGACCTGGACGTTTTGCGCCGCGATGGCGGTCTTGACGTCGATCGGAGTCAGGTTGTAGTTGTTCAACTTGGCCGGGTCGAGCCAGATACGCATGGCGTACTGCGAACCGAACACCTGGAAGTCGCCGACACCGGCGGTCCGCGAGATCGGGTCTTGCATGTTCGACACGATGTAGTTGGACAAGTCGTCCTTGGTCATGCTGCCGTCACGCGACACCACGCCGATCACCAGCAGGAAGTTCTTCACCGCCTTGGTGACGCGGATACCTTGCTGTTGCACTTCCTGCGGCAGCAGCGGGGTGGCCAGGTTCAGCTTGTTCTGTACCTGAACCTGCGCGGTGTCGGAGTTGGTGCCTTGCTCGAAGGTCGCGGTAATGGTCATGGTGCCGTCGGAGTTACTTTCCGACGAGACATAACGCAGGTTGTCGATACCGTTGAGCTGTTGCTCGATCACCTGAACCACGGTGTCCTGTACCGTTTGTGCCGAAGCACCCGGGTAGGTCACGGAAATGGCGATCGCCGGAGGCGCAATGCTCGGGTACTGGTTGATCGGCAACCGCAGGATCGATAGTGCCCCGACCAACATGATCACCAGGGCAATTACCCAGGCGAAAATCGGACGGTCGATAAAAAATCTCGACATGGTTTACTCCCCTTTTCCGCCAGAGGCTTTATCAGCTGTCTGAGCGGGGGCCGGGTTCTTTACGGCTACGTTGGTCGCTTCACTGGCCTTGACTTCGATGCCGGGTTTGACGAATTGCAGACCTTCGGTGATCAAGCGATCGCCGGCCTTCAGGCCGTCTTCGATCAGCCACTGGTTGCCGACGGTGCGGTTGGCCTTGAGTTGACGCAGTTCGACCTTGTTGTCCGGGCCGACAACCAGCGCGGTCGGGGTGCCCTTGAGGTCGCGGGTCACGCCTTGCTGCGGGGCCAGGATCGCCGCGCTGTTCACACCGGCCAGCAACTTGGCGTGCACGAACATGCCAGGCAGAAGGGTGTGGTCAGGGTTCGGGAAAATGGCGCGCAGGGTGACGGAACCGGTGGTCTGGTCAACCGAGATTTCGGAGAATTCCAGCTTGCCGTCCAGCTTGTACTCGCTGCCGTCTTCCAGGGTCAGCTTGACCGAGGCCGCGTTGTCGCCGGCTTTTTGCAGGCGGCCGCTTTCCAGCTCGCGGCGCAGTTGCAGCAGCTCGACCGAGGACTGCGTCACGTCGACGTAGATCGGGTCGATTTGCTGAATCACCGCCATCGCATCGACCTGGGCATTGCTGACCAGCGCGCCTTCGGTCACCGAGGAGCGGCCGATGCGGCCGGTCAGCGGGGCATAGACCTTGGTGTAGCGCACGTTGATCTGCGCGGTTTGCAGTGCGGCTTCCGATTGCAGGCGGTTGGCCACGGCGGTGTCGTATTCCTGACGGCTTACAGCCTGCTCGTCGACCAGTTGCTTGTAGCGGTCGGAAATCGATTTGGTCGAGCGCAGGTTGGCTTCGGCGCTTTTCAATGTCGCTTCATAGACCGACGGATCGATCTGATAGAGCTGCTGGCCGGCCTTGACGTCGCTGCCTTCCTTGAACAGGCGCTTGAGAATGATGCCGTTGACCTGAGGACGGACTTCGGCAATGCGGAACGCACTGGTACGGCCGGGCAGATCGGAGGTCAGGGTGAATGATTGCGGTTGCAGAGTCACGACGCCGACCTGAGGGGGTGGGGCGGCCGGTGCTGCCTCTTCCTTTTTGCATCCGCTGAGCAGCGATGCCAGGGCGACGGCGGCGACCAGAGCGGTAACAGCTGGCTTGAATTGCATGAAAATCCTCGGGTCAGGCGCGCAACGTGCGCACTAGAAAGGTGGAAGGGTGAAATATGGTTGCCGAGTGGATAAGTAGCTTGCTAAGTAATATACTTACGTACATGGCTGTTTGTAAATACCCGGGCTGCGTATCCACGTCGTTACAGAAGCCGTTACACACGCTGTTGAAAGGTTGGAATTGTAGGCCGGGGACGAACCCCCAGAACGTTCGCCCCACTTTTATTCAGCTGATATTCAGACATCGCTGAAGCACCCTGATTGAGGTTGTACTGCCATGGTCCGTCGTACCAAAGAGGAAGCTCAGGAAACCCGCGCGCAAATTCTCGTGGCGGCCGAAAAGGCCTTTTACGAGCGAGGCGTGGCGCGTACGACCCTGGCGGACATCGCCACTCTGGCCGGCGTCACTCGTGGGGCCATTTACTGGCATTTCAGCAACAAGGCGGATCTGGTGCAGGCCATGCTCGACACCTTGCATGAGCCGCTGGAAGAAATGGCCAAGGCCAGCGAGAGTGAAGACGAACTCGATCCCCTGGGCTGCATGCGCAAGCTGTTGATTCATTTGTTTCATCAAATTGCGCTGGACCCGAAAACCCGACGCATCAATGAGATTCTTTTTCATAAGTGCGAATTCACCGATGAAATGTGCGACCTGCGCCAGCAGCGTGTGTCAGCCAGCCTCGAATGCAACGTGCGAATCGGTCTGGCCCTGAGCAATGCCGTCAATCGAGGGCAGTTGCCGGAAAACCTCGACACCGCCCGCGCCGCGATCAGCTTGCATGCATACATTGACGGCATCCTGTACCAGTGGTTGCTGGCCCCCGACAGTTTTGAATTGCACACCGAAGCCGAACGATGGGTCGATACCGGGCTGGACATGCTGCGCTTGAGCCCCAGCCTGCGCAAATGAAACAAAATTCGTAATCGGGCCGGCGTGTCAGCGCTCGATGTTTATTAATGGGGTGCTTTTATATACGTACCCTTGGCGCGATGACAGGTAGCAAGCTCAGTATTTTGTAGGGAATTTGTGTCAGTCCCTGTAGGAGCTGCCGAAGGCTGCGATCTTTTGATCTTCGGCGATGGCATCATCACCCTAATCAAGATCAAAAGATCGCAGCCTTCGGCAGCTCCTACAGGGATGGAGTCAAAGCCATGAAATTTGTTCCGGTAGCAAAAAGCCCCGGCTCTTTCGAGTCGGGGCTTTTGCGTTTCAATGGCTGCCGCTTACAGCGTCGGGTAGTCGATGTAGCCGACCGGGCCCTTGGCATAGAACAACTCCGGGCGCGCTTCGTTAAGCGGTGCGTCGGCCTTCAAGCGTGCCGGCAGGTCCGGGTTGGCAATGAAGGGTACGCCGAAGGCGACTGCATCGGCCTTGCCGCTGGTGAGCAATGCGTTGGCGCTGTCCTTGGTGAAACGCTCGTTGGCAATGTAAGGGCCGCCGAAAGCTTCCTTGAGTTGTGGGCCGAGGCTGTCGGCGCCTTCTTTTTCGCGCGAGCAGATGAAGGCGATGCCACGCTTGCCCAGTTCGCGAGCGACGTAGGTGAAGGTTTCGGCCAGGTTGTCGTCGCCCATGTCATGCAGGTCGGCGCGTGGCGACAGGTGCACACCTACACGGCCGGCACCCCAGACTTCGATGGCGGCGTCAGTCACTTCCAACAGCAGGCGGGCACGGTTTTCCAGGGAACCGCCATAGTTGTCGGTGCGCTGGTTGGTGCTGCTTTGCAGGAACTGGTCGAGCAGGTAACCGTTGGCGGCGTGGATTTCCACACCGTCGAAGCCGGCGGCTTTGGCGTTCTCGGCACCGACGCGGTAAGCGTCGACGATGTCGGCGATTTCAGCGGTTTCCAGGGCGCGCGGCACCGGGAAGTCGGCCAGCGGACGAACCAGGCTGACGTGGCCCTTGGGCTGGATGGCACTCGGGGCTACCGGGGCTTCATCGTTCAGGTACAAACCGTGGGAAATGCGACCCACGTGCCACAACTGCAGGAAGATCTTGCCGCCCGCGCCATGGATGGCCTTGGTCACGTTGGACCAGCCACGTACCTGATCGTTGGACCAGATGCCCGGGGTATCGGGGTAGCCGACGCCCATTGGTGTCACCGAAGTCGCCTCGCTGAGGATCAGCCCGGCGGACGCACGCTGTACGTAGTACTCGGCCATCAGTGCGTTGGGTACGCGGCCTTCGTCGGCGCGGCAGCGGGTCAGCGGTGCCATGATGATGCGGTTGGCCAACTCGAGGTCGCCCAGTTTGATTGGATCGAAAATAGTCGTCATGAAGTACAACCCTCGTGAGGTTTCAGGTGATTAGTGGGTAGCAGGTGCCAGATCGGGATTGCCGCTCTGGCGGAAAGTAATCAGGGTCACCAGCAGGGCGAGTACCGCCAGTACGGCTGCCGCGAGTGGCACGCTGGTCAGGCCGAAGCCATGGGCGATCACACTGCCGCCGACCCAGGCACCCAGGGCGTTGCCGATATTGAAAGCACCGATGTTCAGGGTCGACACCAGGTTCGGTGCGGCTTTGCCGAACGTCACCACGTTTACTTGCAGCGCCGGTACGGCGGCGAAGCACGCGGTAGCCCAGAGGAACAGAGTGATTTCGGTCGGGATCAGCGCGACGCTGGTCCAGGTCAGCACGGTGGACACCACGGCCATGGTCACGAACACACCGATCAGGGTCGCGGCCATGCCTTTATCGGCCAGCTTGCCGCCGATGATGTTGCCTACCGTCAGGCCCAGGCCGATGAGCATCAGGGTCCAGGTCACGCCACGGGGCGAGACGCCAGTGACTTCGCCCAGCAGCGGCGCGACGTAGGTGAACAGGGTGAACACCGAGGCGGCGAACAGTGCCGTCATGCTCAGGGACAGCCAGATGCCAGCGCCCTTGAGTGCAGCCAGTTCGGCGCGCATGTCGAGTTTTTCTTCGTCGCGCTTGGCCGGCAGGAAGCGGATCAGACCGATCAGTGCAATCACACCGATCACGGTCACGGCCCAGAAGGTCGAACGCCAGCCGGCTTCCTGGCCGAGGGCGGTGCCCAGCGGTACGCCGAGGACGTTGGCCAGGGTCAGGCCGGTGAACATCAGGGCCACGGCCGAGGCACGTTTGTTCGCCGGCACCAGGCCGGCAGCCACCACCGAACCGATGCCGAAGAAGGCTCCGTGGCACAGCGCGGTGACCACACGGGCAAACATCAGCACGTTGTAGTCGCCGGCCACTGCGCAGAGCAGGTTGCCGATAATGAAGATGCCCATCAACGCCACCAGGGCGGCCTTGCGCGGCAACCGTGCGGTGGCCAGCGCCATGAACGGCGCACCGATGGCCACGCCCAGGGCGTAACCGGTCACCAGCCATCCGGCACCGGGAATCGACACACCGAGGTCGGCCGCCACGTTGGGCAGCAGGCCCATGATGACGAACTCGGTGGTGCCGATGGCGAAGGCACTCAAGGCCAGGATGAGTAGCGAGAGGGGCATCGTTTAATTCCTTTTGGCTTGCTGACGTGGGGGGCGTTCTCAATTGGTTTTCCCGGCGCTGTATGAAAACCAATTGAGAACGCCCCCACAGGGTCAGAGCTCTTTACTGAAGGTTTTGAGGAACTCCTGAATGGTTTCCTCATTGCGTTTGAAAAAATGCCACTGGCCGACTTTGCGGCTGCTGATCAGGCCGGCGCGTTGCAGGGTCGCCAGGTGTGCCGACACCGTGGACTGCGACAGGCCGCAACGTTGATCGATCTGCCCGGCGCAAACGCCGTGCTCGTTGCTGTGGGACTGGTCGGGAAATTCGACGGTCGGGTCCTTGAGCCAGTGCAGGATTTCTCGCCGTACTGGGTGTGCCAGGGCTTTTATTATTTCGTCGAGATTGATGGTCATGATGTGGGCTCGTGATGTGTAAAACGCTATATCGCGATGAGGCGAACTTTAAATCGGTATTTCGCGATATACAAATATGATTTGGCTCTGACCAGCTCACATTTCGGTATATCGAGTTATAACGATACGTTGAGTGTAACAAGACAAGGGGGCAGTGCTAAGCTGCGCCCATGAACTATCTCGCACATCTTCACCTCGGTGGCCAGCGTCCCGGGCAATTGCTCGGCAGTCTGTATGGCGATTTCGTCAAGGGACGCCTGCAAGGGCAGTTCGCTCCGGACATCGAGGGGGCTATCCAGTTGCACCGCAGCATTGACGTGTTCACCGATCGCCATCCTCTGGTGGATGTCGCGTTGTCGCGTTTCTCCCTGACCCGTCGTCGCTATGCGGGGATCGTGCTCGACGTGTTTTTCGACCATTGCCTGGCCCGGGATTGGAGGCTGTATGCCGATCGGCCTCTGGAGCTGTTCACTTCGGACGTTTATCGCGTGCTGTCCAGTGAGCGGCAACTGCCGGAGCGGCTGGCGAAGATTGCGCCGCACATGGTGGCCAATGACTGGTTGGGCTCGTATCAGGAATTCGAAGTGCTGGAGCAGGTGTTGCGCGGGATCTCGCGGCGCCTGACCCGGCCGGAGGAACTGGCGGCGGCAATGCAGGAGTTGCGGCAGTTGTATGAACCGTTGAGCGAGGACTTTCGGTTGTTCTATCCGCAGTTGCAGGATTTTGCGCAGAACCGCTGACACAAATCTCCTGTAGGAGCTGCCGCAGGCTGCGATCTTTTGATCTTGTTTTTAAAAAATCAAAGTCAAAAGATCGCAGCCTGCGGCAGCTCCTACAGGGGTGTGTTATGCGGCGATCAGTTCGCCGGCACGACGTGGCTCGACCGGTTTGGACACCTCCCCAAACAACGCCTTCTGCACCGCCTGCTGCGCCTCGAACGCCAGCGCCGCGCGCTCCCGGCCTTCACAAGCGATTGGCTTGAGCAGATGAATCTCCACGCCACCACGGTCATTGGCGAACAGGCGCATCAGGTGCGACAGCAGATCATCGTCGCCAATGAACGGTGCCAGCGCGCAAGGCTCGCCGTCACGCACATAACGGATCGCCACCGGCTGCAGCGCCACTTCGGAGTCGATGGCGGCGGACAGCAGGCGACCATGGAAGGTGCGCAGCGCACGGCCATCGGTGGTGGTGCCTTCCGGGAACATCAGCAGTGGGTAGGCCTGTTCCAGATGGCGGGTCATCTGCTTGCGGATCAACTGGCTGTCACCCGAGCCGCGACGGATGAACAGGCTGCCGGCCTTGGCCGCCAACCAACCGGCCACCGGCCAGGTGCGCACTTCGGCCTTGGACAGGAACGACAGCGGCGTGAGCATGCCCAGTAACGGAATGTCGGTCCAGGACACATGGTTGCTGACCCAGAGCATCGGTGTCTTCGGCAGCTCGCCGTGGACGGTCACGTCAAAGGGCAGGGCGTTGCCCAGGCGGGCCATGAAAAATCGCGACCAGCGCTGACGACGCGCCATCGAATGGGCCAGGCCCAGGCGTTCGAACACGCCGAACACACTGGCCATGCCCAGGCCCAGCGTCACCACCATCAGCACTCGCGCGATTCGCGCGTACACCCGCAACCGGCTCATTACACAGCCGCCTTGAAGTGTTTGGCGTAGCGCGGGCAGAGTTCGTCGCGCTTGAGCAGGATGAACACGTCGGCGACCTGGAAGTCTTCGTCCCAGCACGGCTCGCCGCAGATCTTCGCGCCCAGGCGCATGTAGGCCTTGAGCAGCGGTGGCATTTCGGCGATTACGTTGGACGGGATGTCCAGGCTTGGCAGCGGGTTTTTCGGCTCTGCGCGCAGGTGTTCGGTGCACAGGTAGCGTTCGCGCAGACGCTGCATGATCGCATGGGCCTGCACGCCGCCATCCTGCATCGGAATGCTCGCGCAGCCCATCAGGTAGCTGTAGCCGCCCTGGTTCAGGACTTCGGCCAGTTCGCCCCAGAGCACGGCGATGGTGCCGCCGTTGCGGTAGGCCGGGTCGACGCAGGTGCGACCGATTTCCAGGATCGGGCCTTGCAGGTGCACCAGGCCGTGGAGGCTGAATTCTTCTTCGCTGTAGAATTTGCCCAGGCTGCTGGCAGCCGTGTGGTCGAGCAAACGGGTGGTCGCCACCAGGCGCCCGGTGTTCAAGTCACGCACGCCGATGTGGGCGCAGTGGACGTCGTAGTCATCCATGTCCAGACCCAGTTCAGCGCCCTTGAGCTTGGCGTTGAATTCGCCGCTGAACACGTTGAAACGCAAGGCCTGGGCTTCCTGCAGCGCCTCGGCGCCCACCAGGCGTTCGGCTTGCAGGCGGCGTTCGTTGGCGGTGTCGCTGATGCGGGCGATCTGAGTCATGGCGAATCTCCGTGCGGGCTGCTCACCCGTCTTTGGGCTACAGCGAATCGACTTTCTTTGTCTAGCCGTGTTGTGCAAAGTCAGGCTATGTAGCCCCGGTGTCATCGCCATTAAGCTTTGGTGATGCTTATATGACAGCCCTCGAGGAGCCTCTTATGCCCTGGCAAACCCTGTTGAACCGCCGTGATCGCTTGCCCGCCAACCCGGACCTTGCCGAAGGTTTCGCGACCTTGTTGCAGCAGTTGGGCACGGTCACGCCGTTTGAATTGGCCGTGCTGGGCGGGCGGCGGATGGCGACGCCGGGGCTGGCGTTTCTGGTGGGGTATCAAGCGGCATTGCGCATGCTCTGGCCGAGCGCGCCACTGAGCCTCGGCGCGTTGTGCGCCACCGAACAGCGCAGCCTGCGCCCGGCCGACATGCAGACCCGCCTGAGCGGTTTGCGCCTGAGCGGACGCAAGGATTTCGTCACCGCCGGCGATGCCGCCGACTGGTTGCTGGTGGCGGCACGCAGCGAGGAGCCCGGCACCGATCCGCGCTTGAGCCTGGCGGTGATCTATCGCGATGAGCCGGGTGTGCGAGTGGAAAAACTGGCGCCGATTCCGTTGATGCCGGACATCAGCCACGGCCGGCTGTTTCTGGATAATGCCTTGTGCGAATTGCTCGCCGGGGACGGCTGGGATGCGTACGTCAAACCGTTCCGCACGCTGGAAGACATCTATGTACTGAGTGCCATGACGGCGTGGCTGCATGGGGTCGGCCAGGACTGTGCCTGGCCGCCATCCTTGCAATTGCGTCTGCTGGGGCTTTTGGCAGGGTGCGCGGAAACCAGCCGCCAGCCACCGAGCAGTCTGGCCGGGCATGTGGTGCTTGGCGGGTTGTTCGCGCAGTTTGACGCGCTCAAGACTGAGGTGAATGAGGCCCTGGCCGGTGGGCCCCCGGAGTGGGCGGCGATGTGGCAGCGCGATCGAGCGGTGATGGATCTGGCGGCGGGAGCCCGGGGGAAGAGGTTGGCCAAGGCACTGGCAGGCCTTTGACGATCCTTGTAGGAGCTGCCGAAGGCTGCGATCTTTTGACTTTGTTTTTAAAAGCAAGATCAAAAGATCGCAGCCTTCGGCAGCTCCTACAGGGGTCGCGTGAGTGTCATTTAATTGGGCTAGGCTGACCCGGTTATTCCCTGTGAGCCCCCGCCATGCCCAAAGGCTTGTCCCTGATTTTCCTGCTGTTGCTCAGCCTCACGGCCCAGGCTGAAAACTGGCCCGCCGAGCAATGGCCGACCACCCAGACGCCGACCGGCCCGGCGCTTCAAGCGTTGGAGGCCTACGCCTTCCCGTCCCGCGATGACAGCACTCGCCAGGGCATTCGCACCGATGCCTTGCTGGTGATCCGCGACGGCCAGTTGCTCTACGAAGGCTATGCCGGCCCGACGACGGCCGAGACGCCGCACCTGACCTGGTCGATCAGCAAGAGCCTGATGGCTACGGTCCTCGGCATGGCCTATGGCGAAGGCTTGTTCAAACTCGGTGACCCGGTGGCGAAGTTTTATCCGCCCCTGCAAAAACATCCCGACATGACCATGGCTGACTTGCTGCACTGGGCCTCGGGCCTGGACTGGCAGGAGGACTACGAATACGCCCCGCTGAAATCTTCGGTGGTGGCCATGCTCTACACCCGCGGGCACCACGACATGGCCGCGTTCACTGCGGCGCATGCTGCGTACGCAGCGCCGGGTCAGGTATTCCGCTACTCCAGCGGCGACAGCAACCTGTTGTCCGCCGCGCTGAAAACCATCGTCGGCCCCGACCCCTATCCCGACTATCCATGGACTGCAGTGTTCGAACCGCTGGGCATTCGCCACGCCGTTTGGGAAACCGATGCCGCCGGCACGTTCGTCGCGTCGTCCTATGCCTACCTGACGGCACGGGATCTGGCCCGGGTCGGTCTGTTGATGGCCCGCGAGGGGCGCTGGGGAGACAGGCAGCTGCTACCCAAGGACTGGGTGGCGTTCAACCGCGAGCCGTTCGCTCGCTATCATGCCCACGAAGACGATGCCGTCCCCGGCGGCCACTGGTGGCTCAATCGAGCGGTTGAGGGCGCGGCACAACCCTGGCCCGATGCCCCCGCCGATACCTTCGCGGCGCTGGGGCATTGGGGGCAGGCGATGTATGTGATCCCCAGTGAACAGCTGGTGATCGTCCGCTACGGCGATGACCGCGACGGCAGTTACCGGCACAACGAATTGCTCAGGCTCGCGCTCAAGGCCTTTGCCGGGAAGGTGCAGCCATGACCGGGTTCATCCGTCGTCGACCGGTCAGTTCGCTATTGCTGATTGTGCTGATCGCCTTGCTCGGCTGGATCTGGCACGAGCGGGTGGCGCTGTGGGCGTTCCCCGACATCATCAGCGCCTACACCGCCAAGGAATACTGTTCGTGCCGCTACGTGATGAACAATGACACCGAGTACTGCCACGGTTATGTGAAACAGTGGCTGCCCGCCAGCGGCCTTACCGATGACCCGACCGGCAAGCGTGTCACGGTCAGCGGCATGGGTCGCAGCAACGGCGCGGTGTGGGTCAGCGAGCGCCAGGGCTGCCGCTTGCAGCCCTGATATCCCTTCAGGTTCCACTCTGTGGAACCACATTCGATTGTCCTGGCGCGCGACTCGCGGTTATCTGGCGGTGAGCGCGACCTGCCTTTGACGTGTCGCGAAATCACTGCGAACAACAAGAACGGGACTACACCCGGCCCGAGGACAATCGTCATGACCCGATATCAGCACATCCTTGCCTGGCTCAACGACGTGGCCAGCGATCTGCACGCCACCCGCCAGGACATCCACGCCCACCCGGAACTCGGCTTCGAGGAAAACCGCACCTCGGCGCTGGTGGCCAAATCCCTGGCGGATTGGGGCTACGAGGTGCACACCGGTATCGGCAAGACCGGTGTAGTCGGCGTGCTGCGTAATGGCAGTAGCCCGCGCAGACTCGGTTTGCGGGCGGACATGGATGCGCTGCCGATCATCGAGAACACCGGTGCAATCTACAGCAGCCAGCATCAGGGTTGCATGCACGCCTGTGGGCATGACGGCCACACCACGATGCTGCTGGGCGCGGCGCGCTACCTGGCGGCGACACGCCAGTTCGACGGCACCCTGACGTTGATTTTCCAGCCTGCCGAAGAGGGCCAGGGCGGTGCCGAAGCGATGCTTGCCGATGGCCTGCTAGAACGTTTCCCCTGCGATGCGCTGTTTGGCATGCACAACATGCCGGGGCTACCCGCCGGCCATTTGGGTTTTCGTGAGGGGCCGATGATGGCCTCGCAGGATTTGCTTGACGTGACCATCGAAGGTGTCGGCGGCCACGGTTCGATGCCGCATCTGGCAGTCGATCCGCTGGTGGCGGCGGCCAGCGTGGTCATGGCCCTGCAGACCGTGGTCGCGCGCAACATCGATGCGCAACAGGCGGCGGTGGTCACGGTGGGCGCGTTGCAGGCGGGGGAGGCGGCCAACGTCATTCCACAACAGGCAATCCTGCGCCTGAGCTTGCGGGCACTGAATGCCCAAGTGCGCGAACAGACCCTCGAACGCGTGCGCGCAATCATCGAATCCCAGGTCCGGAGTTTCGGTTGCAGTTCGCGCATCGAACATCGTCCGGCCTACCCGGTGCTGGTCAACCATGCAGCCGAAACCGAATTCGCCAGGCAAGTCGGCGTTGATCTGGTCGGTGCCGATGCGGTCGATGGCAATACCCCCAAACTCATGGGCAGCGAAGACTTCGCCTGGATGCTGCAACGTTGCCCCGGCGCCTACCTGTTCATCGGCAATGGCGTGTCGCGGCCGATGGTCCACAATCCCGCGTATGACTTCAACGACGACATCCTGCTGACCGGTGCCGCGTACTGGGGCGCACTGACCGAGAGCTGGCTCAAGCCGGCCTGATTTCCTCACTTTCTACTGCCGCCGGACCGGGTGCGCGCTGCCGTGCCCGCCGTTACCCAACAGGTTTTTGGAGAGTTCCCCCCATGCAGACTTCGAGCACAGGCGTTTCGCGCACCCGGCAGGTGGTCGCCGCGGTTATCGGCAACGCGCTGGAATGGTATGACTTCATCGTTTACGGCTTTCTGGCCAGCATCATCGCCCGGCAGTTTTTCCCCTCTGACGACGAATACGCCTCCTTGCTGATGGCCCTGGCGACATTCGGCGTCGGCTTCTTCATGCGTCCGGTGGGCGGCATCCTGCTGGGGATGTATTCGGACCGCAAAGGGCGCAAGGCGGCGATGCAGATGATCATTCGCCTGATGACTGTCTCCATCGCACTGATTGCGTTTGCACCGAACTACGCCGCTATCGGCATGGGTGCGCCACTGTTGATCGTGGTCGCGCGGATGCTGCAAGGCTTCGCCACGGGCGGCGAATACGCCAGCGCCACGGCGTTCCTGGTGGAAAGCGCACCGGCGCACCGCAAGGGCTTGTACGGCTCGTGGCAATTGGTCGGGCAATGCCTGGCGGTGTTCTCCGGGGCGGCGATGGTCGCATTGTTCACCCATCTGCTGTCCCCTGAGGCACTGGAGAGCTGGGGCTGGCGGATTCCGTTTGTGCTGGGTTTGCTGATCGGCCCGGTCGGGCTGTGGATTCGCAAGCACATGGAGGAACCGGAGGAGTTTCTCGAAGCACGCAAACAGGCCAAAGGCGCGAGCCCAAGCCTGATGCAAGTGCTCCGCGAACACACGCGCAGCATTCTGGTGTCCATGGGCCTGGCCTGTGGCGCGACCGTGTCGTTCTACGTGGTGCTGGTGAACATGCCAACCTTTGCCCACAAGAATCTCGGCCTGCCGCTGGATCAGGTGTTGCTGGTGCAAATGCTCGCGGTGGCGCTGATGACCGTGATCATTCCGTTGTCTGGCGCACTGTCGGACCGACTCGGCCGGCGCCCGGTGTTGATGGCCTTCACCCTGGCGTTTTTCCTGATGGTTTATCCCTTGTACGTGTGGGTGGCGGCGGCGCCGTCGGTGGAGCGTTTGCTGGTGATGCAACTGTTGCTGTGCAGTGCGATCGGCGGTTTCTTCGGCCCGGCTCCGACCGCGCTGGCCGAGCAGTTCCCCATCGAAGTGCGTTCCACCGGTGTGTCGGTGGCTTACAACGTCGCGGTCATGGTCTTCGGCGGGTTCGCGCCGCTGATCGTCACTTGGCTGAGCAAGGTCCTGGCGACTCCGGTGGCGCCATCGTTCTACGTGTTGTTCGCCTGCTTGCTGACGTTGCTCGGCACCTACTGCATGCAAGAAGCACCGCGGGCAAAAAGATCCGTTGAACTCAATCTTGGGGTGAAACCTTGAGCAGCAATCCGATTGTTGAAATGGACGCCGATGCGCTGTCCCGGGCCATTCATGGGCGGCAGGTGTCCTGTCGCGAGGTGATGCAGGCGTATCTGGCGCAGATCGAACGCTTCAATCCACAGGTCAATGCGCTGGTGTCCCTGCGCCCGGCCAAGGCATTACTGGCAGAGGCCGACGAGTGTGATCGCCAACTCGACCGGGGCCAGTCCCGAGGCTGGATGCACGGCATGCCGCAGGCGGTCAAAGACCTGGCGGCCACCGCCGGTTTGCGCACCACGATGGGCTCACCGCTGTTCGCCGAGCAGGTTGCGCAACACGACGCCATCAGCGTGGCGCGGGTGCGCGACTGCGGGGCGATCATCATCGGCAAGAGCAACGTCCCGGAATTCGGCCTCGGCTCGCAAACCTACAACAGCGTGTTCGGCACCACCACCAACGCCTACGATCCGACCTTGATTGCCGGTGGCAGTAGCGGCGGGGCGGCGGTGGCGCTGGCGTTGCGCATGCTGCCGGTGGCCGACGGCAGCGACATGATGGGTTCGCTGCGCAATCCGGCGGCGTTCAACAACGTCTATGGATTGCGTCCGTCCCTGGGGCGTGTGCCGTTCGGGCCCGGACCTGAGATGTTTGTCCAGCAACTGGCCACCGAAGGACCGATGGGCCGTACGGTCACCGATGTTGCCCGTTTGCTCGGCACCCAGGCCGGGTACGATCCGCGTGTGCCGTTGTCGCTGACTGAAGATCCGGGGATATTTCACCAGTCGTTGCAGCAGGATTTCAGGGATGTGCGGCTCGGCTGGCTGGGGGACTACAACGGCTACCTGCCGATGGAGCCCGGTGTCATGAGCCTGTGTGAATCGGCGTTGCAGGACTTCGCCACGCTGGGTTGCAAGGTCGAGGCCTGCCAGCCGGATTTCTCCATGGAACGCCTGTGGCAAACCTGGCTGGTGCATCGCCACTGGCTGGTGCAAGGCAGCCTCGGCGGGTTGTATGCCGATGCGCAAAAACGCGAACACCTCAAACCCGAAGCCCGATGGGAAGTCGAGGGCGGGTTGCGTCTGACGGCGGCGGATGTCTATCAGGCCTCGGTCAGTCGCAGCGAGTGGTATCGAGCACTGAACGAATTGTTCGATCGTTACGACTTCCTGTTGTTGCCCACCGCCCAAGTGTTTCCTTTTGATGCACAAACCCCTTGGCCGCGCGTTGTTGGCGGGCACGCCATGGACACCTACCACCGCTGGATGGAAGTGGTGATCGGGCCGACCCTGGCCGGGTTGCCGAGCATGAGTGTGCCGGTGGGGTTCAACCCCGCCGGACTGCCGATGGGCCTGCAAATCATGGGGCGGGCCCAGGCTGACCTTGCGGTTTTACAACTGGCGTATGCCCATGAGCAGTTGACTCAATGGGTCAAGCGCTGCCCGCCCGGTTGTCTGCAAAATGCGTGAGCCCAGCGGACAGGCCCGCATCTTGCTGCGCAAAGTGATCATCCATCTGCGCTTAGGGAGATCGAACCTATGGAGAGCAAGGCAGAAACCGGTAGCGTGCGTTCCGTCGAGCGCGCCCTGGCGATTGTCGAGTTGCTGGGTGAGCATCAGGCTTTGGGGCTGGAGGAGTTGCACTACCTGACGAGCCTGCCCAAGGCCACGGTGTCGCGCATGTTGCTGACCTTGCAGGAGCAGGGCTGGATCTATCGCGGCCTGAGCGACCGGCGTTATCGCTTGTGCGCCAAGCGCCTGTTTGGTGACAGTCAGCAGCGCTTCAAGCGGCGTCTGGTGGAAAACGCCGCGCCGCTGTTGCTGGAGTTGAGTGAGCGCACCGGGTTGGTGGCGGACCTGTCGTGCTTTGACGGCGAGCGGATCGAAGTCATGGAAAGCGCGATCCCGACGGTGCTGCGCAAGCGATACCCGAACAACTGCCAGATCGTCGGCCAGCACGCCAGCCTGTTCCATTCGGCCATGGGGCGGGCCTGCCTTGGCGAGCTGGACAGCCATGAAGTGGAGCGTCTGGCCAGCCGTGAGCGAATGACGGACGAGTCCCTGTTCAACACCACTGAGCAGGCATTGCATCAAGGCTTCGGCCAGCGCACCGAGGGTTACTGGGAGTATCCGGTGCGCCTGCCGTTCCTGATTCGCGCGGTGGCCCTGCCGATCCGCACCGATGGCCGCCTGGTCGGCAGCATGGCGCTGCACTGGCCGATGGATCAGGCGCCGGTGGAGCGAGTACTCAACCTGCACCTCAACAGCCTGGCCACGACCATTGGCAATGTGCAGCAGGCGATGGCCTGAATTGGAACTTGTGGTGGTTTAGAGACTCAAGGCAACACATTTCTTGCAACCTGTGGCAGGCCGGTTAAGGTTCAGCACAGGTTTCTCTGCCTTACGAGTCTCTATGTTCAAGCGCTCCGCCCTCCGATCCCTCGTTTTTCTGCTGCTGACGGGTGCTGCATTGTCGGCCCGCGCCGACTGGTACCTCGATGGCGAATCTTCACGCCTGTCGTTTGTCAGCACCAAAAACGCCAATGTTTCCGAAGTGCAGCGCTTTCTGGTGCTGCACGGCAAGGTCGACCCCCAGGGGCTGGCGCAGGTGGAAGTCGAACTGGAGTCGATCAACAGCGGCATCCCGTTGCGCGATGAGCGCATGCGCAAGGAGCTGTTCCAGGTCGAGCGGTTCCCCGACGCCTTGATCACCACGAAAATCGATCTGCGCCCGATCAACGACCTCGCTCCCGGTGCGCAGCTGGAATTGCGCCTGCCGCTGATGGTCGACCTGCACGGCAGGCAACACGAGTATCAGGCCGAACTGCTGGCCACCCGTCTCGATGACCGGCGCTTCCAGGTGGTGACCCTCGAACCGCTGGTGGTCAACGCCGAGGATTTCGATCTGGCACCGGGTCTGGAAACGTTGCGCAAAATGGCCGGCCTCTCGGCCATCAGTCTTTCGGTGCCGGTGGGTGCGGTGCTGATTTTTACGGCGCGTTGACATGGCTGGAGCGATTTTTCCCTGGCGCGAAGGCAACCACTTCGAACTGCTGATCGATGGCCCGCAGTTTTTTCCGCGCATGCTGGTGGCGATTGCCCGCGCAGAAGAACAGGTGGAGCTGGAGCTGTATCTGGTGGAGGCGGGCGCTTGCGCCGAAGCCATGGTCCAGGCATTGGTGCAGGCCGCCGAGCGCGGTGTGCGGGTGCGCTGTCTGTTCGATGATTACGGCAGCCTCGCCTTCACCCTGGCCTTGCGCCAGCGACTGATGGCCGCCGGGGTGGAGCTGCGTTTCTACAATCGCCTGAGCTGGCGACGCTGGGTCGGCAACTTCTACCGCGATCACCGTAAATTGTTGCTGGTGGACCAGAGCCTGGCCGTGGTCGGCGGCACGGGCGTCACCGATGAGTTCTGGACGCCGGGCGAAGACGTCAGCGAATGGCACGAAGTGATGGTGGAAATCACCGGCCCGCTGGTGCTCGATTGGCAGCTGCTGTTCGATCGTCAGTGGATCGCCAACCGCCATCGCCGCGCCTGGCGGCCGGCCTCGCATTTCGGCTTGCCGCGGTTACCCCGTGTACCGTCCAGTGGCGAGGGCATGGGCCGGGTGGCCTATGCCGACGCCCGTCAACACCGAGACATTCTGCAATCGCTGGTGCGCGCCCTGAACAGCGGTCAACGACGGATCTGGCTGGCCACGCCGTACTTTCTGCCGACCTGGAAAGTCCGCCGTTCCCTGCGCCGGGCGGCTGCCCGCGGCGTGGATGTGCGCTTGCTGCTCACTGGCCCGCGTACCGATCACCCCTCCGTGCGCTACGCCGGGCATCGCTACTACCCGCGACTGCTCAAGGCCGGGGTGAAGATCTACGAATACCAGCCGTGTTTCCTGCACCTGAAAATGGTCCTGATCGACGACTGGGTGAGCATCGGTTCGTGCAACTTCGATCACTGGAACCTGCGCTTCAACCTGGAAGCCAACCTGGAAGCACTGGACCCCGGATTGACCCGAGCGGTGGCGGCGAGTTTCGAACGGGATTTCGGGTTGAGCGAGCAAGTCAGCCTGGAGGAATGGAAGCGCCGACCACTGTGGAAACGGGTCAAGCAGCGGGTGTGGGGATGGGTGGATCGGGTGGTGGTGAATCTGCTGGATCGACGCGGTTGATCCCAATCCTTCAAACACCAGAAACCTAATGTGGGAGCGGGCTTGCTCGCGAAAGCGGTCTGTCAGTCGACATCATCATTGACTGACACTCCGTCTTCGCGAGCAAGCCCGCTCCCACATTTGTATTGCGTTGTTGCCGGGTTTACAGCAACTCAAAACTCTGCTGCGTCACGTCCTCTGAATCCAGGCCGATCTGCACGTTGAACTTGCCCGGCTCCGCCGCGTATTTGAGCTGGGTGTTGTAGAACTTCAGGTCATCCTCGGTGATGGTGAAGTGCACGACCTTCTGTTCGCCGGCCTTGATCATCACTTTCTGGAAGTTCTTCAGTTCCTTGATCGGACGGATCATCGAGCCTGCCACGTCCTGGATGTACAACTGCACCACGGTTTCACCGTCGCGCTTGCCGGTGTTTTTCACCGTGACACTGGCGTCGAGCTTGCCGGTCTTGTTCAGCGTGGTCGACGACAGGGCCATGTCGCTCAGGCTGAACTCGGTGTAGCTCAGGCCATAGCCGAACGGGTAGAGGGGACCTGTGGTGTCATCGAAGTACTGCGAGGTGTAGTTGCCCGGCTTGCCCGGGGTGAACGGCCGGCCAATGGTCAGGTGGTTGTAGTAGGTCGGAATCTGGCCGACCGAACGCGGGATGCTGATCGGCAGTTTGCCCGACGGGTTGTAGTCGCCGAACAGCACGTCGGCAATGGCGTTGCCGCCTTCGGTGCCGGTGAACCAGGTTTCGAGGATCGCGTCAGCCTGTTCTTTCTCTTCGAGGATCGTCAGTGGGCGACCGTTCATCAACACCAGCACCAGCGGTTTGCCGGTGGCTTTCAGGGCACGGATCAGCTCGCGCTGGTTTTCCGGGATGTTCAGGTCGGTGCGGCTCGACGATTCGTGGGACATGCCACGGGATTCGCCAACGGCGGCAACGACGACATCCGCATCCTTGGCCGCTTTCACCGCTTCGTCGATCAGCACGTTCGCCGGGCGCGGGTCATCCACCACTTCCGGGGCGTCGAAGTTGAGGAAGTTCAGGTAGCCGAGGATTTTCGGGTCGCTGGTGATGTTGGCGCCACGGGCATAGATCAGCGTCGATTTATCGCCCAGTGCGTTGGTCATGCCGTCGAACAGGGTGACGGACTGCGCAGGCTTACCCGCGGCGGCCCAACTGCCCATCATGTCGATGGGCGCCTTGGCCAGCGGACCGACCAGCGCGATTTTCGCGGTCTTCTTCAGCGGCAGGGTCTGGTTCTGGTTCTTCAGCAACACCTGGCTGCGGCGTGCCACATCACGGGCCTCGGCGCGGTGCAGGCGGCTGTCGGCGTAGGTGTCGACCGGATCGTCCTCGGCCTTGCCGATGCGCAGGTACGGATCCTTGAACAGGCCCATGTCGTACTTGGCATCGAGCACCGCACGCACGGCGTTGTCGATGTCGCTCTGCTGGATCTCGCCGGACTTCAGCAGCCCTGGCAACTCTTTGCCGTACAGGGTGTCGTTCATGCTCATGTGGATGCCGGCCTTGATCGCCAGCTTCGCCGCTTCGCGACCGTCGGCGGCAACGCCATGCTTGATCAGCTCGAAAATCGCCCCGTGGTCGCTGACGGCCAGGCCCTTGAAGCCCCATTCCTTGCGCAGCAGGTCGTTCATCAGCCAGGTGTTGGCGGTGGCCGGCACGCCGTTGATCGAGTTCAGCGCGACCATGACCCCGCCAGCGCCGGCATCGATGGCGGCGCGGTACGGTGGCAGGTAGTCCTGGTACATCTTCACCGGGCTCATGTCGACCACGTTGTAGTCGCGGCCACCCTCGACCGCGCCGTACAGGGCGAAGTGCTTGACGCTGGCCATGATGCTGTCGGCCGCGTTCGCGCCAGTACCCTGGAACGCCTTGACCATCACGCCGGCAATGCGCGACACGAGATACGTATCTTCGCCGAAGCCTTCGGAAGTACGGCCCCAACGCGGGTCGCGGGAGATGTCGACCATCGGCGCGAAGGTGATGTCGAGGCTGTCAGCCGCGGCTTCCTTGGCGGCGATGCGCCCGGACAGGCCAATGGCATCCATGTCCCAACTCGAGGCCAGGGCCAGCGGGATCGGGAAAATGGTGCGGTGGCCGTGGATCACGTCGTAGGCGAAGAACATCGGGATCTTCAGGCGGCTGCGCATGGCGGCGTCCTGCATCGGCCGGTTTTCCGGACGGGTGATCGAGTTGAACGTACCGCCGATGTTGCCCGCTGCGATTTCCTTGCGGATCATTTCGCGAGGCATTTCCGGGCCGATGCTGATCAGGCGCAACTGGCCGATTTTTTCATCGAGGGTCATTTGCTTCATCAGGTTGCTGACGAAGGCTTCCTTGTTCTCCAGGGGTGCGGGCGTCGTGGCGGCCAATACGTTATGACTGGCCAGGCTGACGAACAGGCCCAGCAAACACAGCTTCTTCATGAATAGTTTTCTCAAGGGCCCAAACGGCGATATGCACGCCGGCCAGCCAAAATTTAGGGAGCGTCTATTGTTGTTCGGGTGCGGGCTCAAAAAATCAGAGCCAAAAAACGACAGCCAGGTGGCGGATGCGTTTTCGCGCAGGGCCTCTTTTTAGCCCATCGGCCCGTTGCAATCCAGAGGCGCGGGCGATTATGCCCCAAGAGCCGGCCCAGAAGGTTTCACGGTCGGTTTTTTCATGAATGTACAAGGGAGCGACATCCTGATGAATGCAAGTCCAACCTACCGCTCGCGTTTGCAGGTCGTCACGCTGCTGATGCTGGCCACGTTGCTGACCGCCTGCGGCATCAACAACATCCCGACCCTCGACGAACAGGCCAAGGCCGCCTGGGGCCAGGTGCAGAACCAGTATCAGCGGCGCGCCGACCTGATTCCCAACCTGGTGGAAACGGTCAAGGGCTACGCAAAACATGAAGAAGAGACCCTGACCGCGGTCATTGAGGCCCGGGCCAAGGCGACGTCGATCCAGGTGGATGCCTCGACCCTCGACAACCCGGAAAAACTCAAGCAGTACCAACAGGCTCAGGATCAGCTCAGTGGCGCCTTGAGCCGTTTGATGGTGGTCTCCGAGCGTTATCCGGACCTCAAGGCCAACCAGAACTTCCTCGCCCTGCAATCGCAGCTCGAAGGCACCGAGAACCGCATCAGCGTGGCCCGGCGCGATTTCATCCTCGCGGTGCAGAAATACAACACCGAGATCCGCACCTTTCCCGGTCGCCTGTGGCACACGGTGATGTACAGCGACCTGCCGGTGCGTGAGACCTTCGAAGCCACGCCGGGCTCGGAAAAGGCCCCGCAAGTCAAATTCTGAAGCAACCCTGTAGGAGCTGCCGAAGGCTGCGATCTTTTGACTTTATTTTGTAGAAGCAAGATCAAAAGATCGCAGCCTGCGGCAGCTCCTACAGACCAGGTTCGGGATGGAAGAGGTAGCCAATGCGCGTGTTGAAAGCGGGCCTGATGCTGTTGTTGTGGGTGGTGGCGATCACGGCCCGGGCCGAACTGAGTTTTCCGGCGCTGACCGGGCGGGTGGTCGACAACGCGCAGATGATCGAGCCCGTGGTGCGCGAGCAGCTCAACCAACAGCTTCAGGCCCATGAACAGGCCACCGGAGAGCAGCTTGTGGTCGTGACGTTGCCGGACCTGCAGGGCACCGACATCGCCGACTTCGGTTACCAGCTCGGCCGCCACTGGGGGATCGGGCAGAAGGACAAGAACAACGGCGCCCTGCTGATCGTCGCCCGGAACGAGCGCCGATTGCGTATCGAAGTCGGCTATGGCCTGGAGGATCGCCTGACCGACGCCCAGAGTTCAGTGATCATCAACCAGGTCATCACCCCGGCATTCAAGACCGGCAACTTCAGTAAAGGCATCAGCGACGGCGTGGCGGCGATGCTGGTGGTGCTGGGTGGCAATCCCCTGGACGAACCCTCCACGGCGTATGAATCCAGAGGCGATCCAGGGGACGATTTTGTCTCGCGGCATCCCGGGTTGCTGGTGTTTTTGGTGATGCTGTTCATCCTGACTGTTTTTGTGTGTCAGATGCTCGGTATCCTTCCCGCCGGCCGGGGCGGCTCCGGAGGATCCGGGGGCGGCTTTGGCGGTGGCGGGTTTGGCGGCGGCGGTGGAGGTGGAGGCTTCAGCGGCGGTGGAGGCAGTTTCGGCGGGGGCGGTTCGTCCGGCGGCTGGTGATAATAAAAATGAGCAGGCATTTCACGACATGGCATTACTGACTGAACACGAACAACGCAAAGTCGCCGAGGCAATCGCCCGGGTCGAGCGCGACACCGACGCAGAGCTGGTGACCGTGCTCGCGGCCCGCGCCGACGACTATGCGTACATCCCGTTGCTGTGGGCCAGCCTGCTGGCGCTGCTGGTGCCGGGCATCGTGCATTACCTCACCGGCTGGCTGACCATGCACAGCCTGCTGCTGGTGCAATGGGCCATCTTCATCGTCCTGTGCCTGGTGTTCCGTCTGCCGAAAGTCACTACCCATCTGGTCCCGCGCTCGGTGCGCCACTGGCGCGCCTCGAACCTGGCGCGCCGGCAGTTCCTGGAGCAGAACCTGCACCACACCGAAGGCAGCACCGGTGTACTGATTTTCGTCTCCGAAGCCGAGCGTTATGTGGAGATTCTGGTGGATGAAGGCATTTCCCGTCGTCTGGACAACAAGAACTGGGATGCCATCGTCGCCACCTTCACCCAACAGGTGAAGCAGGGGCAGACGTTGCAGGGTTTTGTCAGCTGCGTCGAAGCCTGCGGCGAGCTGCTCAAGGTGCACGTGCCCGTGACCCATGTACGCAATGAACTGCCGAACCGCTTGGTGGTACTCGGCTAAGTCCTCTCAGGTGTTGTGTAGCGCTCGCCGCTACAACTCCCGCCAATTGTCCGGGTTCGGCCTTGTCGTCAGTATTTCTCTCCAACAGTGGACGCCCAGCGACGGGCGTTCCCGCGAAGAGGGATTCTTATGGCAACCCGACAATCGATTGACTCTTTGGCACAGGCAGCCAAGGGCGCTGAGGGAAGTAAGCCCAAGGCGAAACTGACGGCGAAAGAAACGCAAATCCTGATGTGGTGTTTCAAGGGCAAAACTTCCTGGGAAATCGCCAGGATCGAGAATTGCACGGAATCTACCGTCAACTTTCACTTCGCCAATATTCGCCGAAAGTTCGACGTCAGCTCGCGCACGTGCGCATTGCTCAGGGCGATCGAGTCGGGAGCGATCCAGGTGGACTCGGTTGTTGCGCGAGGTGCGCATGAGCCTGACTGATTCGGCCTACAACGGTATCAATGGGCTCATGTTGGGAATGGGCATTGCAACGCTGCCAGTGGTCAATGGCGAGGTACTGTTCGGTGCGATGCTCGGCGCGTGGCTGGTCACCACCACACGCACCAGCTTCAAGGCCTGGCAGCGCATCGGTTCCTGGTTGCTGTCTGCGGGCGTCGGTTACCTCTTTACGCCTGTCGCACATCCACTGGCGCCATTCCTGACAGAGGGTGTAACGGCCTTTCTTTGCGCGCTGATCGTTATTCCTATCAGCATCAAATTCATGCAATGGATCGATGGTGCCGGTATCGGCGAAATCATTCGACACCTGAGAGGACGAAGATGAGGATCGTGAATGGGATTGCCTTGATAACCGGGACGGGCGTTTCTTGAAGCCATGCAACTTCGGATGACACCGTTCATCAGGTTTCATTCGAAGGTTTGAGTGTTGCCAGGATAGCGGCCATTTCGGAAAGCCTGAGTTCCATATCACGCAGTCGTTGTTTTTCCTCGAGTGCGTTTTGTATGGCGCCGCGATCGTTTTCATCGAGCATTCGCCAGAGCGCGAGAATGGTGTTTTCCCGTGTCGTGCTTTCCTGAGCGGTCTGCGAAGAATCAGTAACTGCTTGCCTCAGAATCGGCCCTTCGCCCAGCAACAACCAGTCAAGGGATATTCCCCGGGTTTGCGCGATTTCTACGCATAATGAGTATGGTGTGCTGTCGCGGCCTCGCCAGCTACTAAGGGTTTGTGGACTGATCTGTAGTGCGGAAGATAAAGAAGCATCGGTTTTTGTGCCGGTAACTTGCTTTAGACGAGCCAGAACAGCTTGTGATTTTTTGCTACGCAATTTGAGCCTCTTCCTTTTGACATATGCTTTTTGAGTGCCTAATTTATGCGTAATGAGTACTTTTTTTCTTGTAAGTAATCAATCATCAAAGATGAGTCAGAAGAATACGATGTCGAAACTTCCTAATGGTATCAGGGTGATTTCCTACGAGCATGGCTCGACCCCATTACGCGTCTGCCCGAAGCAGTTCCTTATGCCTGGCAGACACTGTTCGCAAGCCCGGAGCGCCGCGATGAACGCCTCAAGCAGTATTGCGTTTGATCAGGTTGATTGCCACCCAATGACCCTCGGGATTCAAGCATGAGTACTTATAAAATGGTGTGCCCGCACTGCTTGAGCCGGATGCGCATCCGCACCAGCGAAGGCCGACATATTTTCCTGCGGGTGGCGTATCTGCAATGCACGTCGGAAGCTTGCGGTTGGTCCGTACGTGCCGAATTTGAAATGACCCATGAGCTTTCGCCCAGTGGCATGCCCAATCCGGCCGTACGCCTGCCTTGCGCCGGACCCGATTTGCGCCGTGCCTCCCGGCCTGTTGCCGTCAGTCCTGGCACGACAGAAGTGTCGCAGGAGACGTGAGCATGAAGGTCATCAATGAAAATGCAGATTTGAATGAGGAGCTATTGGCTATTGCCCAGGCGTTTCTGGGGCGTCATGAAAGTGAAGGGGGGATCGATGATCAAGTCCTGTTTTGTCGCGCGGTGAAGCATCTGCAGAATATGGATGTACCGATGTTCCTGGCGGAAAGGTTGGTTAGCCGTGCCTATGGCGTACTCAAGTCGTGCAACGACCGTCGGCGCCTGGACATCGATGCAAGTTCCGAAACGGTCGCCGTGGTGACGGACCCTGCCAATGGCCTGACCTGGGCAGTGCCAGTGGGACTGATTGTCAAACACATCATCAATTCACCGAACAATCGCAAGCTACGCCTGGTGGAACCCTGAGGCTTCAACGCTTGTATCGAGGTCCTGGGCTGCGTGACTGGGACCTGCCACAAAATAACCCCGTGCCCAAAGTCCTCGTCCCCCTTAAAATACCGGCATTCTCCGATTTGTATCGCCTGAGGCCGTTTTTTCATGTCCGTCACCGCCACTCCCGCCAGCCTCGCGCCGGATCATCACGCCCAGTTCATCGAACTGCTGCAAGCCAGCCTCGAGCACAATGCGTTCATCAAACTGGTGCTGGCCAAGTATGTGGGCGATGAAACGGACCTGCAGCGGATCATCATCAAGCCGGTGACGGTCAAGGCGCAGCCTTGCCTGTCTTTCGTCTATCGCTACAAGACCCGCGATATCACCAAGAACCTGCCGCTGGCCGAAGGCGTGGCGAGCATTGCCGGGTTGCTGCCGGCGTCGTTCAAAAATGCGCATTTGTTGTCGTTGACCGACGAAGCCCAGCTCGAATACAGCAAAAAGGGCAAGTCATCGCTGTTCAAGAGCAAACCTCAGCAATTGCGCGAAGTGCCATCGGCCGAGCACAACCGTGAGAAAAACCGTTTTCTTGACCTGGGCCGGCCGTTTCTCGCCGACCTTGGAGTGACCAACAAGCAGCATGAACTGATCCCGGCGATGTCGCGCAAGTGGAAGCAGATCAACAAGTTCATCGAAGTGTTCAGCCATGCACTGACCTCGTCACCCCTGGCGCTGGACAAACCGGTGCGCGTGGCGGACTTCGGTTCGGGCAAGGGTTACCTGACCTTCGCCATCCACGATTACCTGCGCAACACCTTGAAGGCCGAAGGCGAGGTGACCGGCGTCGAGCTGCGTGAAGACATGGTTACCCTGTGCAACGCCGCAGCCGCCAGGCTTGAACACCCCGGCCTGGTGTTCAAGTGCGGTGACGTGCGCAGCGTGGCACCGAGCGAGCTGGACGTGATGATCGCCCTGCATGCCTGCGATATCGCCACCGACTATGCGATCCACACCGGTATCCGTTCCGGTGCTTCGATCATCATGTGCTCGCCGTGCTGCCACAAACAGATCCGCCTGCAAATCCAGAGCCCGGCGCTGCTCAAGCCGATGCTGCAATACGGCTTGCACCTGGGTCAGCAGGCGGAGATGGTCACCGACAGTTTGCGCGCGTTGTTCCTGGAGGCCTGCGGCTACGAGACCAAGGTGTTCGAGTTCATCTCGCTGGACCACACCAACAAGAACAAGATGATCCTGGCGGTCAAGCGCGCCGAGCCGGTGGAACCGGCCCAGCTATTGGCGAAGATTCAGGAACTGAAGGATTTCTACCACATCAGCGAGCATTGCCTGGAAACGTTGCTGCGCGCGGACGGCTACCTCTGATTCTGTGGGAGCGGGCTTGCTCGCGAAGGCGTTGGGTCAGTCGATATTGATGTTGAATGTGGCGCCGCATTCGCGAGCAAGCCCGCTCCCACACTGGGTTTGACCGCTGTCTTGCGCCCCAGCATCACTGTCACGATCACCCCACCGGCAAACAGCCAGGTGATCGGCTCCACATGTTCACCGAAGAACAACGCCGAGAAGGCGATGGTGAAGAAGATCTGCAGCAACTGAATCTGGCTGACCCGGGCAATGCCGCCCATGGCCAGCCCGGCGTACCAGGCGAAGAAGCCGATGAACTGCGAAAACAGCGAGACATAACCGAAGGCCCACCAGGTCCTGGCGGAAATCCCGCCCTGGTGTTGCAGTGCCAGATACACCACCGGGCCGATCAACAGCGGCGTCGACAGTACCAGCGCCCAGCAGATCACCTGCCAGCCGCCCATCTCCCTGGCCAGTCGGCCTCCCTCGGCGTAGCCCAGCCCGCCCACGGCAATGGCGCCAAGCATCAGCAGGTCACCGGCCTGAATGCTGCCGGCACCGCTGATCAGCGCATAACCGAGCACCAGCGCACTGCCCAATGCGGCGCAGGCCCAGAAGGCTTTCGAAGGTCGTTCATGGGACAACCACGCGGCGTACAGCGCCACGCACAACGGCTGCAAGCCGTTGACCAGCGCACCGTGGGACGCCGGCAAGGTTTGCATGGCCCAGGCCGACAACACCGGGAAACCGAGGATCACCCCGGCCATCACCAGCGTCAGGCCTTTGACCTGCTTCCAGGTCGGCCATTTTTCCCGGCGCCAGAGCAACAGCAATGCCGCCGGAACCGCCGCAAACATTGCCCGGCCCAGACCGTTGAGCAACGGGTGGAGTTCCTGCACGACGATCCGCGTGAAGGGCAGGGTGAGGCTGAAGATCACAACGCCGAGCAGGCCCAGGGCCATGCCGGTGTTTTCGCGCGAGGACATGATGGCAACCAGAATCGTGGGTGATGGGAGATGCCTTCATCTAGCCATAAATGCTGGCTTTCGAGCTGTTACAGCTAGGTGCAGAGTTATCCGTACAGTTTGCGAGTAATGCGAGCACCGCGTAGGAGCTGCCGAAGGCTGCGATCTTTTGATCTTGCTTTTAAATTCGCGGCTAAACGGATCACTGAAGATCAAGATCAAGATCAAGATCAAAAGATCGCAGCCTTCGGCAGCTCCTACGGGGTTGTATGTGTTCGTAGTAGCCGGTTGTTACCCGGCCCACCGGATAAGGACTACCTTGAATACTCCTGCACGCCCACTTCCAGAGGAGTCCTCCCCATGGCTGCGAAAAAAATTCTGATGCTGGTTGGTGATTACGTCGAAGACTATGAGGTGATGGTGCCGTTCCAGGCGCTGCTGATGGTCGGTCACACGGTGCACGCCGTTTGTCCGGACAAAACCGCTGGCCAGACCGTGCGCACGGCGATCCATGACTTTGAAGGCGACCAGACCTACAGCGAAAAGCCCGGTCACCTGTTTGCCCTCAACTTCGACTTCGCCAAGGTCAACGCTGCCGATTATGACGCGGTGCTGATTCCGGGCGGCCGTGCGCCGGAGTATCTGCGCCTGAACGAAAAGGTCCTGGAACTGGTGCGCGCATTCGACCAGGCCGGCAAGCCGATCGCCGCTGTATGCCATGGCGCGCAGTTGCTGGCGGCAGCGGGTATTCTCGAAGGCCGCGAATGCAGCGCTTATCCGGCCTGCGCTCCGGAAGTGCGCCTGGCGGGCGGTACCTATATCGACATCCCGGTGACGGACGGCCATGTTCAGGGCAATCTGGCCACGGCGCCGGCCTGGCCTGCGCACCCGAACTGGCTGGCCGGTTTCCTGGGGTTGCTGGGTACCAAAATCACGCTGTAACGAGGGACATGTCCATGTGCGAGCTGTACGTCAAAGCCGACCCGATTCTTTACGAATCGCGCTCCCGCTCGCTGCGCATCTGCGGGGTGGTCACCACCCTGCGCCTGGAGAATCAGTTCTGGGACATCCTCAGCGAAATCGCCGAGGTCGACGGCATGACCACCAATCAGTTGATCGCCAAGCTGTATGAAGAGGTGATGGACTATCGCGGCGAGGTGGTCAATTTTGCTTCGTTCCTGCGGGTGAGCTGTACGCGGTATCTGAGCCAGCGGCGGACGCAGGCGCCGGAGTTGTCGGTGGTGCGGGCAGTGGTGAAGTAGTCAAAACTGCGTCGGCCCCTTCGCGAGCAAGCCCGCTCCCACAGGTTCAATATGATCCCTGTGGGAGCGGGCTTGCTCGCGAAGGGGCCGGTACAGGCGACAGAAGCCAGGGGCTGGTCTTTACTGTGAAGCGCGCAACCTCTCAATCGCCAAGGAGAAACAGCATGTCCGGATGGTATGAAGTGAGCAAAAGCAGCAATGGCCAGTTCAGGTTTGTCCTCAAGGCCGCCAACGCCGAGACCATACTGACCAGCGAGCTGTACACCACCCACGCCGCCGCCGACAAAGGCATCGCCTCGGTCCAGGCCAACAGCCCGCTGGGTGAGCGCTACGAGAAAAAAACCACCAAGGACGGCCACCCGTATTTCAACCTCAAGGCGGGTAACCACGAGATCATCGGCAGCAGCGAAACCTATTCCTCCGACGCCGCCATGGAGAAAGGTATCGCCAGCGTGAAGGCCAACGGCCCGACCAAGGTGGTCAAGGACAAGACGCTGCCGGTGCTTTGAGATCAACGCACATCCCCTGTGGGAGCGGGCTTGCTCGCGAAGACGGTGCAACATTCAATAAATATGCTGAATGTGACGGCCTCTTCGCGAGCAAGCCCGCTCCCACATTTTTTGGTTTTGTGTGTGGCTGAGAATCAGCGCAGGGTTTTCAACAGCTCTTGCAACTGAGCACAACCCGCCTCACCCAACGGGAACACCGGCAACCGTGGATCCCCCACCTCCAGACCCGTTGCCCGCAAACCCGCCTTGATCGTCGCCGGCAAGCCACCCTTGAGGATGAAATCCAGCAGTGGCAACTGGCGGTAGAACAGCTCCCGGGCCTTGGCCAAATCGTTGGCCAGCACCGCTTCATACAAATCCAGATTGAGCTGCGGAATGAGGTTCGGCGCAGCGGTGCACCAGCCTTTCGCGCCAGCGGCAAAGGCCTCCAGGGCCAACGGATTGCAGCCGTTATAGAACGGCACCTGGCCGTCGCCGAGACGTTGCAGTTGATGCATGCGCTGGATATCGCCGGTGCTCTCCTTGACCATGGTTACGTTTTCCACGGCCTTGACGATGCGCAGGATCAGGTCCACCGACATATCGGTGCCGCTGGTGGCCGGGTTGTTGTAGAGCATGATCGGCACGCCGATGCTGTCGCCGATGGCGCGGTAATGGGCAAGGATTTCCGCTTCACTGAGTTTCCAGTAGGACGCGGGCAGCACCATCACCACATCGGCGCCATGGGCTTCGGCGAAGCGCGCACGACGCACCGCTTTGGCGGTGGTCAGGTCGGACACGCTGACGACGGTCGGCACGCGTTTGGCCACGTGCCTGATACTGAATTCGCTGACCTGATCCCACTCCGCGTCGCTCAGGTAGGCACCTTCACCGGTGCTGCCCAGCGGTGCGATGGCGTGCACGCCGCTCTCGATCAGGCGGTTGATGGAGCGTCCGAGGGCGTCCAGGTCAACGCCTTCGCCATGGGCGGTGAAAGGGGTGATGGTGTAGCCGATGATGCCGTGAATGTTTGCGCTGGACATGGTGTCTCTCCGTTCAAAAAGGTCTGGGGTCAGTTCAGGCAATCGGCGTGTTGGCGCAGGCTCTGCCGGGCGTAGTAGTTGAAAGCGGCGGCGTGACGTTTCGGCCGGGCGATCCAGTCATGGGCTTCGCGGCCCAGCGCGGGGATGATCGGCTTGATGGTCCCCCCGCTCATCGCCAACAGTTGTAGCTTCGCGGCACGTTCGATCAGTTGCGCGATGACACAGGCTTCCTCGATGGTGTTGCCGGTGGACAATTGGCCGTGGTGCGAAAGCAGGATCGCCCGTTTGTCGCCCAGTGCCCCGGCAATCAACTCGCCTTCCTCGTTGCCCACCGGCACACCCGGCCAGCCTTCGAGAAACGCGCAGTCGTCATAGAGCGGGCAGAGGTCCATGTGGGAAATCTGCAGCGGCACCTCAAGCATCGACAAGGCTGCAACGTGGGTCGGATGGGTGTGGATGATGCAGTTCACATCCGGACGGGCGCGGTATACCCAGCTGTGAAAACGATTGGCCGGGTTGGGCATGCCGTGGCCTTCGAGCACCTCCAGGTCTTCGTTGACCAGCAGCAGGTTGCCCGCGGTGATTTCGTCGAAACCCAGGCCCAGTTGTTGAGTGTAGTAAGTGCCGGGCTGCGGGCCACGGGCGGTGATTTGCCCGGCAAGACCGGAATCGTGACCGTGCTCGAACAGAATGCGGCAGGTCAGGGCCAGCTTTTGCCGGGCGGTCCACGTATTATCCGCCAGGGTATTTTGCATTTGGCTCAGCGCGTGCTTGACCAGTTGCTCTTTGGGCAGTGCTAATGTCTTGGCCATATCGGTGTCCTTTGGGTGATTCAATGGACGTCGGGTTTGCCGCTCACCGGTTCCTCGCAAAGTCGTCGGTGAGCGCAAATGACACTAAAGAGCCTAAATGACACTTTGTGTCATTAGCAAGGACAAATCGTCGCCTCCTTGATGGATTAATTGCTCCACATGTCTATCCGTTTGAAATTACTAAGAAAAAAACTTGGCGTGACGTTGGAAGCGCTGGCCGAACAATCCGGCATGACCAAGAGTTACCTGTCGAAAGTCGAGCGCGGGTTGAACACGCCATCGATTGCGGCGGCGTTGAAACTGGCCAAGGCGCTGAACGTGAAGGTCGAGGAATTGTTCTCTGAGGACAACGCCAGCCTCGACAGCTACAGCCTGGTGCGCAGCCACGAACGGCAACCTTTGGGGGCCAGTGGCAACAATCCGGGTTACGCGGTGCTGGCCCATCAGGTCAGTGAACGCAGCCTGCTGCCGTTCATCATTTACCCGCCGGCGGAGTTCACCGACAAGACCTTCAAGGAGCATCTGGGCGAGGAGTTTCTGTTCGTCCACGAGGGGCGGGTGGAAGTGGACTTCATGAACGAGCGCGTGCTGCTCGATCGTGGCGATGCGCTGCACTTCAATGCGCAAAAACCGCACCGGATTCGTTCGGTGGGTGAGGTACAGGCGCAGTTGCTGGTGGTGGTGCATAGCACCGAGGAATGAGTTGACTGTAAAAGCTTCGCGAGCAAGCCCGCTCCCACATGGGATTTGTGAATGACACAGATCCCATGTGGGAGCGGGCTTGCTCGCGAAAGCGTCAGATCGGTCAGTACTAAACTTCGACTGGAACCGATAACTTGGGGCCACCCAACGCATGGCTCTTGGAATCAAAAAACCGCAACTCAACCCCCGTCCCCTCAAACACCTTCGCGTAATGCCGCTTCTGGTGCTGGATGAAGGCCTTGCTGCGCGGGTAAATCGAGATCGCCAGCACCTGCGGTTTCGCCAGGCGCAAGGCGTGGATGATGTGGCTGTCCTGCTCCCCCAGCGCATGGCCGAAGATGCACAGCGCCTGGTCGTGACCGAGCAATTGCTCGTAGCAGAACGACAGATAGTCCGAACTGCGGATGGTCTTGAGCTTGTCCGTACTCGGCCCTTCGTTGACGAACAGTGGCACGTCGTCGAGGGTCTTGATCGTGTTGTTGATTGCGAAGTTGCCCAGCAACGTGCCCTCGGTCGACATTAACTTGCGCGCCGTGCCGTCCTGGTTGCGCACCAGGTGCAGACCGCCGTGCAGGTACAGCAAACGGGTTTTGTCGGTGGCCGTGTCGCTCAGATCGAAAGCGGGTTCGGCCCCCTGGAACAGATCGGTGATCGCCTCGGGCTGGTGTTGCACCGCCCAGTAGTTGATGAGGTCGTAATTGGTGGTGAACACCGTGCGGTAGCGGGCCAGTTCCTGATTGATCGTCGCCAGCGTCGAAGGCACCAC
The DNA here is from genome assembly GCF_059491875.1 of Pseudomonas sp. Pseusp49. Classification (NCBI taxonomy): domain Bacteria; kingdom Pseudomonadati; phylum Pseudomonadota; class Gammaproteobacteria; order Pseudomonadales; family Pseudomonadaceae; genus Pseudomonas; species Pseudomonas sp. Pseusp49. Next base: position 1,417,033 of record NZ_CP168514.1, read on the forward strand.
CAATCGCCACGGGATATGCACCGCATGTACGGTGTTGATCAGCGCTTCCTTGATCGCGTAATAGCGATTACGCGGGGCGGCGGAGCTGACGGCCAGGGCCTTGTTGACCCGGCTGGTGGTTTTCAACGCGCTCAGTACCTGCTCGAAACTGCGGGTCTGCATCGCGTCGAACACGCTCAGCTCGGACGGGCTCAGGGGTTTTTCTTCAACGGTGCGGGCATTTTCGAACAGCGACTCGTAGCCGAAATCGTCCCATACCGCGCGACTGGCACCGTTGCCCACCAGCAAAGCACTGAACGAAGCGGTGCTGCGCAAGGCGTTCCAGTCTTCAAGTTGGGCATCGACATCCTGGAAATCGGTCATTGCGGTCTTCGTCTCACGGCAAAAGGTCTTTGGGCGGCGACTTTATCACGACCGGCTGCCCGACCACGGCACGACGCGGGCGAAGAACGTTATGCTGCGACTTCGCCCGAGCCGAATTCGCCGAGTACCCGATGCTGCAAAAAAGCCTGATCCGCCGTCTCGACCTGATCACTCTGCAACTGTTCGTCGCCGTCCATGAAGAGGGCACGCTGACCCGTGCCGCGTCGCGCGAGGCAATTGCCGTCTCGGCGGCGAGCAAGCGCTTGATGGAGCTGGAGGAGGCGCTGGGCATCAGCCTGTTCGTGCGCCAGGCCAAGGGCATGTCCCTGACACCGGCGGGTGAAACCCTGCTGCACCATGCCCGGCAGATGCTGTTCAACGTCGAGAAAATGGGCCTCGAACTGGGCGAGCACAGCCACGGGGTGCGTGGCTATGTACGGATGCTCGCCAACCTGTCCGCGATCATTCAGTTTTTGCCCGAGGACCTGCGGGATTTTTCCGAGCGTCACCCACAGGTCAAGACCGACCTCGAAGAACGCCCCAGCGCCGGGGTGATTCAGGGCGTGCTCGACGGGGTGGCCGACCTCGGCATCTGTTCCATCGACAGCGACATCAAGGGCCTGCACAGCGTGCTGTATCGCCAGGACAAACTGGTGGTGCTGATGCCGCCGCACCATCCCTTGGCGAACCGGTCGAGCGTGGCGTTCGCCGATACGCTGGGCAGCGATTACGTTGGGTTGCATGCCGCCAGTTCGATCAACATGCGTACCCATGCAGCGGCCCGCGAAGCCGGCAAGATGTTGCGGGTGCGCATTCATGTGCCGGGGTTCGATGCCATGTGCCGCATGGTCCAGGCCAACATGGGGATCGGCATCCTTCCGCAGCGGGCCTATGAATTGTTTGGCCGGGCGCTGGGTTTGCACGCGGTGCCGTTGACGGACGAATGGTCCGATCGGGCGTTGATTCTGGTGGTGCGCGATGAGGCGCTGCTGTCGCCGGTGAGCCGGATGTTGTTTGAGCATTTGCGGGGGACGGTCTGAAAGTTTTTTGTTGACTGGGCCGGCCTCTTCGCGAGCAAGCCCGCTCCCACATTGGAATGCGTTCCAAATGTGGGAGCGGGCTTGCTCGCGAAGGCGGCCCTGAGGTCACAGTAATCTCCCCGGGGCGTTCGCATTTCGCTAACGCCCGTTGCCAACTGAAGGTTGGATTCATCAGGCATCAGTCCTCTAGCCTTGGCTCATATTCCAAGAACAAGAGGTACCCCGCGATGACTGCCCCCCTGAGTGCAATCAAGGTGATCGAGATCGGCACGCTGATCGCCGCGCCGTTCGCCGCGCGCATGCTGGCCGAGTTCGGCGCCGAGGTGATCAAGATCGAAGCCATGGGCCAGGGCGACCCCCTGCGCAAATGGCGCAAGCTGCACGAAGGCACCTCGCTGTGGTGGTACCTGCAATCGCGCAACAAGAAGTCCCTGGCGCTGAACCTCAAATCCCCCGAAGGCATCGAACTGGTCAAGCAATTGGCAACCAGCGCCGATGTGCTGATCGAAAACCTGCGCCCCGGCGCCCTGGAGAAACTCGGCCTTGGCTGGGACGTGTTGCACGCCCTCAACCCCAACCTGACCCTGGTGCGGATTTCCGGTTACGGCCAGACCGGCCCGTACCGCGATCGTCCGGGTTTCGGTGCCATAGGCGAGGCCATGGGCGGGATTCGCTACACCACCGGCACCCCCGGTTCGCCGCCGGCGCGGGTCGGCGTGAGCCTCGGCGATTCCCTGGCTTCGCTGCATGCGGTGATTGGTGCGCTGATGTCATTGCTGCGGGTCAAGACCGGGCAGGGCGGCGGGCAGATCGTCGATGTGTCCCTGGCCGAAAGCGTATTCAACGTCATGGAAAGCCTGGTGCCGGAATACGACATGCTCGGCCATGTGCGTGAACGCAGTGGCGGTGCCTTGCCGGGGATCGCGCCGTCCAACACCTATTTGACCGCCGATGGCGCCTACGTGGTGATTGCCGGCAACAGCGATCCGATCTACAAGCGCCTGATGCACACCATCGGCCGCGCCGATCTGGCCGAGGCGCCGGAATTCGCCCACAACGACGGGCGTGCCGCCAAAAGCAACCAGCTTGACGCCGCCATCACCCACTGGACCAGCAGCCTGCCCATCGACGAGGTGCTGGCCGCGCTGGAAGCTGCCGAAGTCCCGGCTGGACGCATCTACTCGGTGGTCGACATCGTCGCCGATCCGCACTATCAGGCGCGGGATATGCTGCTCAATGCCGAGCTGCCCGGTGGCGCCACGGTAAAAATGCCGGGCATCGTGCCGAAACTCTCCGAGACACCCGGCGGCGTGAACTGGTCCGGCCCCGGGCTGGGCCAGCACACCGACGGCATCCTCGCGCAATTGGGCCTCACCGCGATGGACATCGAACGCCTGAAAGTCGAAGGAGTGGTGCAATGATCAGCGATTATTCCGACAGCCTGATCGTGCAGGAAGTGTCCCCGCGCGACGGTCTGCAAATCGAGCCGACCTGGGTTGAAACCCACGACAAGATTGCCCTGATCGATCAACTGTCGCTGGCCGGATTCAGCCGCATCGAAGCCGGTTCGTTCGTGTCGCCCAAGGCCATTCCTGCGCTGCGCGATGGCGAGCTGGTGTTCAAGGGCATTACCCGGCAGCCGGGGGTGATCTATGTCGCCCTGATCCCCAACCTCAAGGGCGCGCAACGGGCGCTGGCGTGCAGTGCCGATGAGCTGAACCTGGTGATGTCCGCCAGCCAGACCCACAACCTGGCGAACATGCGCATGCGTTGTGAGGATTCATTGGCAGCGTTCGGCGAGATCGTGCGGTTCGTTGGCGAAAGCCCGGTGCGTCTCAATGGCAGTATCGCCACCACCTTCGGCTGCCCGTTCGAGGGCAAGATCGATGAGGACCGCGTCCTGCAAATCGTCGAGGCCTATCAGGAGCTCGGCATCCGGGGCATCACCCTGGCCGACACCACGGGCATGGCCAATCCGCGCCAGGTCGAGCGACTGGTGCGCCGGGTGCTGCAGCGGGTGTCCCCGGCGGATTTGACCCTGCATTTCCACAACACCCGTGGCCTCGGTCTGTGCAATGTGCTGGCCGCCTACGAGGCCGGTGCCCGACGTTTCGACGCCGCATTGGGTGGCCTTGGCGGCTGCCCGTTTGCACCGGGAGCCTCGGGCAACATCTGTACAGAAGACCTGGTGAACCTGTGCGATGAAGTCGGCATTCACACCGGCATCGATCTGCCGCTGCTGCTGAAACTGTCCCGAGGACTGCCGGCGCTGCTCGGCCACGAAGTACCGGGGCAACTGGCCAAGGCCGGGCGCAATTGTGACCTGCACCCCGTACCTTCCTGACCCAACTGAAAACCCTGTGGGAGCGGGCTTGCTCGCGATGACTGAGTCACAGTCAACATCAATGTTGGCTGACCCGACGCAATCGCGAGCAAGCTCGCTCCCACAGTAAAAGCACTTTCGCTGAGCTACTCAACCAGACAACAAAAACAATCGGACACCCACGGGAAGTCCGCCTGGAGAACCGCAATGAGCCTGAATGCACTGGAGGCGAGCGCGAGCCCGTCCGTTAGCCACGACACCGAAAAAGCCCTGGTCAGCAAAGTTGCCTGGCGCCTGATGCCGCTGATCATGGTCTGCTACCTGTTCGCTTTTTTCGATCGCATCAACATCAGCTTCGCCAAGTTTCAGCTGCAGGCCGACCTGAGCCTGAGCGACACCGCGTACGGCCTGGGTGCCGGATTATTCGTGGTCGGTTATGTGATTTTCGAAGTGCCGAGCAACATGATGTTGTACAAGGTCGGCGCCCGGCGCTGGATCGCCCGGATCATGATGTCCTGGGGCCTGGCCACGGCGGCCATGGTGTTCGTCAACAGCGAATGGCAGTTCTACGTGCTGCGCTTCGTGATCGGCGCGATGGAGGCGGGTTTTGCCCCGGGCGTACTGTATTACCTGACCCTTTGGTTCCCGCAGCACTATCGCGGACGCATCACCTCGATGCTGTTCCTGTCGTCGGCGTTCGCCGGCCTTGTAGGCGCGCCGTTCTCGGGCCTGGTGCTGCAACACCTCGACGGCTTTCTGGATATGCGCGGTTGGCACTGGTTGTTCCTGCTCGGCGGCGTGCCGTGCATCGGCCTCGGATTGCTGGTGCTGACCCTGCTCAAGGACCGCATCGAAGACGCCCATTGGCTGACGCCTTCGGAGAAGACCTTGCTGGCCAGCCGCATCGCCCAGCATGAGCCGCACAAGAGCGGTGGCTCGTTGCTCGCCGCTCTGCGGATTCCGGGTTTCCTGACACTGGGGCTCATCTACTTCCTGATCCAGGTGGCGTCCTACGGGTTGAATTTCTGGGCACCGCAACTGATCCGCAGCGCCGGTACCGAAAGTCCGGTGATGATCGGCCTGCTGACCGCCATCCCGTACATCTGCGGCGCCATCAGCATGGTGGTGATCGGACGCCTGTCCGATGCTTCCGGCGAGCGGCGCAAGTATGTTGCCGGTCTGGTGGGCGTCGGTGCGGTCGGGTTCTTCTGTGCCGGGATCTTCGCCAGCCACACGACCTTCCTGATCGTCGCGCTGGGCCTGCTAGGTGCCGGGATCATCGCCTCCATCCCGAGCTTCTGGACCTTGCCGCCGAAACTGCTGGCCGGTGCCGGCGCGGGTGCAGCGGGCGGGATTGCGGTGATCAACACCCTCGGTCAGTTCGGCGGCATCGTCAGCCCGGTGATGGTCGGCCGGATCAAGGACCTGACCGGCAGCACCACGCCGGCGCTGTATGTCATTGGTGTCTGCGCATTGATCGCGGTGGCACTGTTGCTGTGGGGGTTGCCGCAGAAGTTGCGCACACTCGACAAGGCCTGAAATCTACGTTGCCAGATAAACCGCTTTCGCGAGCAAGCCCGCTCCCACAGTGACCGCATATCCCCTGTGGGAGCGGGCTTGCCCGCGAAGACTGACTGACAGCCGACATTTGACTGTCGGTTGTCCTCTCAACCCACCGTCGCCAAACCTTTGGCCGGCGCATCAAAAAACTGAATCAACACCACCCCGCCCATCAACAGCACCACCCCGAACACCTTGGGCAAGGTGACCTGCCGCTCCACCAGGCCAAACCAGCCGAAGTGATCCAGCAACAACGACGCCACCACTTGCCCCGCCAGCGCCAATGCCATGAACCCCGCGGCACCGAGCCTGGGCAGCAGCACCAATGCCAGGGAAATGAAGCACACCCCAAAAGCGCCACCCGCCCACATCCACAGCGGCGCCTTGCCGATAAAGGCCAGTGTTGGCAACGGCAAGCGCAGCGCAACGATGATCGGCAACAGCACGATAACGCTGACCAGCAACGAGGCGAGCGTCGCCCATAACGGATGGCCCAGCCCGCGCCCGAGGTTGACGTTGATCGCGCTCTGAAACGGCACCACCGCCCCGGCAATCATTGCCAGCACCACCAGACCGGCCCAATGCAACGTACTCATGATCGTTCTCCCACAGGTTTTGCTGGACTCTAGAGTATTCGTCGCGCAGATTTAAATTCCGTTTTGTTATCCAGAACATGCAGCAAATGAATGATCTTCGACGCATCGACCTCAACCTGCTGGTGATCCTCGACGCCTTGCTCACCGAGCAACACGTGACCCGGGCGGCCGAGCGATTGCACTTGAGCCAGCCAGCGGTCAGTCATGCGCTGGCGCGATTGCGCGACCTGCTCGGCGATCCGCTGCTGGTGCGCGCCGGAGCCGGCCTTGTACCGACGCCGCGAGCGCTGGAACTGGTGGCACCGCTGACCGAAGCCCTGGCCCAGGTGCAAGCGCTGCTGGCGCCGAACGCGTTTGATCCGGCCACCGCCAGGCGCACCTTCCGCCTGGCGATGTCCGACTATGGCGCCGCCATTGTCCTGCCGGGGCTGATCCGGACCTTGCGTCGCGAAGCGCCGGGCATTGACCTGCAAATCAGCCATGGCAGCCGCGAAAGCATGCTCGACGGCGTGCTCAACGGTGATATTGACATCGCCATGGGTGTGTTCCCGGAAATGCCCAATGAATTGCGCAGCACGCCGCTGTTCGAAGAGCACTACGCCTGCCTGGTGGACCGCAAAAGCCTGCCCGCCGACGGTATGCTCGACCTGCCCACCTACCTGGCTCGACCCCATGTGCTGCTGGAAATGCGCGGCAGCGGCACCCCGGAAATCGAGCGCGCGTTGACCGCAATGCGCGAACGTCGTCGTGTGGCTGTCAGCCTGCCGCACTGGAGCGTCGCTCCGGAGCTCATCAGCGGCACCGACCTGATTCTCACCGTTGCATCGCGAGGCTTGCGCGATATCGATCTGTCCTCACTGGTCGTCTTGCCACCGCCGTTCCAGATTCCGTCGTTTACCTTCGTACTGGTCTGGCACAAGCGGCGGGGCGGGGATCAGGCGTTGAATTGGTTGAGTCAGAGGATTGGGGGAGGGGATTGAACGCTACAGGCTTTTCTAAATTGCCTTTACCAATTGGAAGGTGGCAGGCGACGCGTATGAAAAATTCGTAGTATCTGAAGCCGACCTTGGCGAACCCGGTAGGGAATCAAATAGGGGTGATCAGCCATGATCCATTCCCGGGTGCCGGGTAAGCGTCCTTCACGACCCGTCGCTGGAAATCGGGCAAGGTGATCGACACTGGCGAGAATTGCCTGGACGAAATCTGCTGCAGCTTCAGGATTTTCGACGGCGATGTACGCGGCTTCGTCATCCAGATTCTTTAACGCCGTACGCAACCACTCAACGCGCATTCACCGTCCACTTGTCAGCCATTGCGTTCACTTCTTCTTGTGTCGCGAAGTCACCTTCATCGGCTTCTTTCAAGGCTTTCTGAATTTCCTCGATTTGCCACGCTTCACGGGCCAGGTATTCACGCAGTGCATCCACGGCCAGAAATGATTTGCTGCGGCCCGTCGCTTTAGCAAGACTCGCGAGGGTATCGGCGATTTCGTCTGGTATGCGCAGAGACATAACTGACATGGTGGTCTCGATGTAGTGGTTTGTAATACAACATACTACACCGTCATCCGAGGGGCGGGCACAGCCCGTTCGTCTGTCGAGATGTTTCAGTCGACAGGTAATGACCTGATATAGACTGGCCACCATTCACCCAGCAGTACACAAGGACTTCCCATGACCCCATCGCTACTAATGGCCGTGCTTGCCTCGGGATTTATCTACGGCATCACCCCGGGACCGGGCGTGCTGGCGGTGTTCGGCATTGGCGCGGCCCATGGGCGACGGGCCGGGGCGGGGTTTCTGTGCGGGCATTTGCTCGGCGATGTGGTGTGGTGCAGCACGGCGTTGATCGCGATTGTCGGTGCGCGGGAGATCGGCAGCACCGCGTTCGACGTGCTGGGGGTGCTCAGCGGCCTGTACCTGTTCTGGCTCGGCTGGCGCGCGGTGCGTGCCCGACGCAGCAATGGTGATACGCCACAGGGCCCGGCGCGGCAGCCGTTCTGGCATGGCATTCTGTTCGGCCTGACCAATCCCAAGGCTTATCCGGTGGCGGTGGCGACATTCACGGCGCTGTTGTCGAGCCGCGCGGAACTGCTCAACTGGTCAATGCTGCCGGCACTGATCGGCCTGAGCTTCGTCGGTGGATTGCTTGCCTACGCTATTCTCATCGGCATCGTTGGGGCACGGCGGGTGCGCACCTTGTATCAACGTCATGAACTGGCGATCACCCGGTTGTGCGGGGTAATGTTCATCGGCTTTGCCATCAACGCGCTGGTCCATGCGTTGCCGGGGCTGATGCCGAACAAGGCTTGAAAGTGATGACAGGGAAGCAAGGCCGACCGGGCAGGGATGATTGATGAGCGCTGCATTATCCGGACACCCACGCTGAACCATGGAAAACCGGAATTCCGCGCCACTGGCGAGCTATATCGATCTGTTGCTGGACGCCGTTTGTGCGGTGGACAAGCAGGGCCGCTTCGTCTTTGTCAGTGCGGCGTGCGAGCGCATTTTCGGCTACAGCGCCGATGAAATGATCGGTCAGCTGATGATCGACATGGTGCACCCCGCAGATCGCATGCGTACCCTCGATGCCGCCCGGGAAATCATGGGCGGCGAGCCCAAGCTCAACTTCGAAAACCGCTACCTGCGCAAGGATGGCCGTGTGGTGCACATCCTCTGGTCGGCACGTTGGTCCGAGGTCGACCAGTTACGCATTGCCGTGGCCCGCGACATCACTGAGCGCAAGCAGGCCGAATCCCGGCAGGCCGCGTTGTATGCGATATCCGAAGCGGCCCACGCGGCGGAGGATCTGCTGGCGTTGTTCAGGCGCATCCACATGATCATCGGCGAGTGGCTGCCGGCGCTGAATTTTTCCGTGGCGCTGTACGACGAGCACTGTGCGCAGTTGAATTTCCCTTATCACGTCGATGACCAGGAGCCACAACCCGAACTGCCCGGAACCATGACCGGGCAGGTGTGCACCGAAGTGATCCGCACGGGGCAACCGATCCTGTTGACCCCGGACCCGTGCACGCCGCCTGCCGGCTTCGGAGCGCTGATGACCGGGCAGAGCGCACCCTGTTGGCTGGGTGTGCCGCTGAACTCGCAGAACGGCACCATCGGCGCGTTGATCGTCAAAAGCGTTCCGGGCGGCGAGCGCTACACCGAGCAGGACAAGGAACTGCTGCAGTACGTCTGCGCCCAGGTCGCGACGGCCATCGAGCGCAAACAGCTGCACGCTCGCCTGCAACACATGGCCCAGTACGACCAACTGACCCAGTTACCCAACCGTGAGCTGTTGCGCGACCGCCTCAAGGCGTCATTGCAATTGGCCCGCATGGACGGCGGGCGCATGGCCCTGCTGTACGTCGACCTCGACCGCTTCAAGCAAGTCAATGACACCCATGGCCATGCGGTCGGCGACATGCTGCTGCAAGCGGTGGCCAACCGGCTCAAGGGCTGCGTGCGGGAAACCGACACCGTGGCCCGCATAGGCGGCGATGAATTCGTGGTGTTGCTGCACAGCATTCATGCCGCAGACGATACCGACATCGTGGTCGGAAAAATCCGTCAGGTCCTGGCCCGGCCCCTGCGTCTGGACGGGCACAACCTGAGCATCCATCCCAGCATCGGCGTCGCCCGATACCCCGATCACGGCACCGAAGAGAAGCAATTATTCCGGCATGCCGATGAGGCGATGTACTGCGCCAAACGTGAGCATCACCTGCGAATGGTCTGATAGGCCGTACACCGTTCGTCGTGCTGTCCACGTATTTTTCTAAACCTTTTGGCACGCGCAAATTCAGATTCTATGCGGGCGCCAGCTCGCCGCGACTACCACCAAGAGGAAGAGAATCATGCCTAATTCAAGAAACTCGAACTCGGGAAACTTCGCCAACGATCGAACGAAGGCCTCTGAAGCCGGTCGCAAGGGTGGGAAAACCACCACCACGACTGTCGATAAAGAACCTGCGAAACCCGATATGGGCCGCAAACCCGGACAGAAATCCAAGTAATGGATGCAGGTGGTTTTGATTGAGAAGCGGGGGCGCAAGCTCCCGTTTGAATTTGAAAAAGGAGGGCGCGACCATGAAACGGATGGCCACCCGATTATGTAATGCCAGTTTTGCCACGTTACTGGGCCTGTTTGCCAGCAACGTCTTTGCCCAGTCCCCCGCCGAATTCATCGACGATGCGTCGGCCCAAGGCATGGCCGACATCGAGGCCAGTCGCCTGGCACACCAGAAGTCCGAGTCCAAAGAGGTCAAGGACTACACCATCGTCGTCATCAACGACCGCACCACGGCGAACCAGCACCTGGCGAAAATCGCCAGACAACTGGATTTACCGGTAGCGCCACGCGAAGAAATTGTCGAAAAGGCCAAAGCCCTGATGCCGCAAGTCATGGAGGGGGCGACTTTCGATGAGGCCTATACGGCCAGCCAGGTGAAGACCACACAGCAAGCCATCGAACGGTTGCAGCAGGAAGCGCAGACCACCGACGTGCCGCAAATCAAGGCGTTCGCCGAAGAAACCCTGCCCAAATTGCAAAATCATCTGCAAATGGCCAAGGCCCTGCAAGCCAAAAGCTGATCATCAGCAATTCTTCAGGTTTTGCTGACCTTTTTCCTGGACGACGGTGCCGTCCAGGTCAATGGTCAGGCCTTCACCAAGGCTGCGGTAGTGCTTCCTCAGCTTCTCCAGCTCCTTGAGGTCCAGCGCTTCAAGCCCGAGCATCGCGTTCTGCGCCTCTTTCGTCACCCGAAGCAACTCATCGACCTTCAAATGCAAAATGTCCGTGTCACGGTTCTGTGTGTTCTGGATCAGGAACACCATCAGGAACGTGATGATGGTGGTCGAGGTATTGATGATCAGCTGCCACGTATCGTTGAAATGAAAAATCGGCCCGCTCAGCCCCCACAGACAAATCAGAGTGATCGCCCCCAGGAACGTCTTGGGGCTACCGGCCCAGAGGGCGAGTTTCTGCGCGATTTTTGCGAACTTCATGACCGTGTTCCTTATAGGGAGGACGCCTGAATTTGTGACAGCGACGGTGGGATGAAAATTCGGCTGGAGTTGCAACCCATTGAAGCAGGGGAGTGGGCGAGATCCGATTTCTCGGTGGGAATCTTCCTTTGTGTAGGTTTGTGTCTAGTATCAATGGCAGTCAATTTGCCAGCATGTGTTCATACGGATCGAAACCGAAAAAGAGGCTACTCATGGAATTCTTCGAAAAGTTAGCAAGTCTCGCTGCCAAAGTTCGTTTGCAGAGCTCAGCCATTCAAACGGAGGAAGCGACCAAGAATGCTTTTGTCATGCCTTTTATCAGCACGGTACTGGGCTACGACGTTTTCGATCCGACGGAAGTGACACCTGAATTCGTCTGCGATGTTGGAACGAAAAAAGGCGAGAAAATTGACTACGCAATCATGAAGGCTGGTGAGGTTCAGATCCTCATTGAATGCAAAAAAATTCGAGAGCCACTGCACATCAATCACGCCTCCCAGCTGTTCCGCTACTTTCATGTCACCAGCGCTCGAATCTCCATTCTCACCAATGGTCAGGTCTATAAATTTTTCACTGACCTGGACGCACCCAACAAAATGGACGAGAAGCCGTTTCTCGAACTCGACCTGCTGGATATCGACGAGTATTCCGTCCCAGAACTGGTGAAACTCACCAAGTCTGCATTCGATGTGGAGTCAATCATCAGCGCAGCAGGTGAGTTGAAGTACGTCAGCCAGATCAAAAAGGTGATTGCATCCCAGGTCAGCAAGCCTGACGACGATTTTGTGAAGGTGTTTGCTTCGCGGGTTTACGACGGGGTGATTACTCAAAAGGTCCGCGAGCAGTTCCATGAGCTGACGAGAAAGGCTGTGGTGCAGTTTCTCAATGACCAAATCAATGACAGGCTAAAGTCGGCTATGAGTGGTGCCATCCAGCCTGCGCTGGCCTCTTTACCGGTCGCTACTGGTGAAACTGAACAGACAGATGTTCGAGATGAATCAGAGGACAAGGTTCTGACGACATTGGAAGAGCTTGAGGGCTATCACATCGTCCGTGCCGTGGTTCGGTCGGTTGTTGATGCCAAGCGGATTGTTCAGCGCGACACACAGAGTTACTTTGGCATCCTGCTCGACGACAACAACCGTAAACCGATCTGCCGACTGCACTTCAACCGATCGCAGAAATACATCGGCATATTTGACGAAGAGAAGAATGAAACCCGGCATGCAATCAATTCCGTCGATGACATTTACGAGTACTCGGATCATTTGAAGAAAACTGTCGGGTATTACGATTAAGGCCCGTATCAAGTAAAAAAACCGGCTAATCACGCCGGTTTTTTTTTGAAACGCTTAGCGAAGATTCCCACCAAAAGTGGAATGGAGCAGAGCTTGTCAGTCGAGGTATCGTAGCGATCCGGTTGCTGGCCTCGGCCAGGACAACGCACCGACAGGAGAACGCAATGAGTTGGTCCGCCAAACAGTACGTCGCTTTTGAAGATGAACGCACCCGTCCCGCCCGTGACCTGCTGGCGGCCATCCCCGCCGGGGATGTGCGTTCGGCCATCGATATCGGGTGTGGCCCCGGTAACTCCACCGAGTTGCTGGTCGAGCGTTTTGCCAGCGCCACGGTCCGCGGCCTGGACAGTTCGACCGACATGATCGAGGCCGCACGCAAGCGCTTGCCGCAGGTGCAGTTCGACATCGCCGACATCGACACCTGGAACGACGCAGGCCCCTTCGATGTGATTTTCGCCAACGCAGTGTTGCAGTGGCTGCCCGATCACGCGGCGCTGTTTCCTTCACTGGTGAGTAAATTGGCACCGGGTGGCAGCCTGGCGATCCAGATGCCCGACAACCTGAATGAACCTTCGCACCGCTTGATGCGTGAAGTCGCCGCTGACGGTCCATGGGTCGGCAAACTGGCGGGCGCCGCCGGGCAGCGGACCGAGATGGCCGATGCCAGTGGTTATTACTCGATACTCAAGGCCTGTTGCTCACGCGTCGATGTGTGGCGCACCACCTACCATCATCCGCTCGCGGGCGGCGCGTCTGGCGTGGTTGAGTGGTTCAAGGGCAGTGGCTTGCGGCCGTTTCTGGAACCGCTGGACGAGGCGGAACGGGCGCAGTATCTGAAGCAATATCAGGTGGCTATCGAGCGGGCGTATCCGGCCTTGGCCGATGGTTCGGTGCTGTTGCCGTTTCCGCGACTGTTCATCGTCGCGACCCGCTGATGCGAAAAAGGGACAGTTGATGAGTATCTTCCGTCCCTCCCGGGAAACATGGATGGCGCAATACCTGTAGGAGCCGGCTTGCCGGCGATGGACTCGAGTGCGCCGCGTTTATCCAGTTCGCCCGCGTTATCGTTGAAGACCATCGCCAGCAGTCGAGCGTCGACCGGCTGCTCCTACTTCTTTTTCGAGCGTCGGGCGCTCAAGTATTCAAAAGCAAACGAGGCAAAGCCGAACAACCCGATCAATGAAATGATCATGATTCCCAACTCTGAATTGTGCATGTCGATCTCTGGGCGATGGATGAGCCGGGAGAATAAGGGATCTGTTTCCGGGCTCAACGCCGCGCTACGGTTTCTTTATTTGCCTGCCGGGATCTATACGCAAAAGATACGCGCGTGGCTCAGCGCTGGACGCCGACCAGCATCATCATCGGCCGCTCGCGCTCTTCGGCAAGCGCCGGTTGCGCCGCCACCTGGGCATCGCTCGGCCCCCATTCATTGACATTACGGATGCTGAAACCCGCTGCAATCAGCAGGTTGAGCAAGGTGCCAATGGTGCGATGCTGCTTGATCACGCCGGCAGCCAGCCAATTGGTGACGCGCTCGCCTTCACGCTGATAGCCGTCCACCGGCCAACCCTTGCGGCCCTCGGCATCGATGATCCAGCCAGGGTTGCGCGGTGCCATGAAGATCGGGTGCTCGATGGAAAACACGAACTGCGAACCGGGCTTGAGCGCCGCGTGGACATTGGCGAACAACCCCGGCAAGTCCTTGATGTAGTGCAGCGCCAGGGAGCTGTAGGCCAGGTCGAAACCGCCGACCGGCAGATCGAGGGCTTCCAGGTCGGCGCGCTCATAACGGATGTTTGATGCGACGGTGGTTTTGCGCGCCTGCTCCAGCATCTTTTGCGAAACATCCAGACCGAGCACGCTGTCAGCGCCTTGCTCACTGGCCCAACGACAAAACCAGCCGTAACCGCAACCGAGATCCACCACCTTCAGACCCTGCATGGGTGGCAGCATGGCCTTCAGCGCCGGCCATTCCGGCGCGGCATCGAGACCGCCGATGGAGCGGGCCATCTGGCTGTAGCCCTGGAAAAACTGAGGGTCGTCGTAGATGTTTTGGGTCATGTTCGGGTTGCTCTGTTGAGGTGTTCACATGATAAGTGAAGGCATCTGTGGCGAGGGAGCTTGCTCCCGTTGGACTGCGCAGCAGTCCCTGTTCGGGGTCGCTTCACGACCCAACGGGACGGTTCGGCGATCCGACAAGCTCCCTCGCCACAACAGCATGCGGCCCGGTGCAATCCTACGCCGGCTCTGCATCCATGCGTCGAGCGATCACATCCAGCACATCGCAACCATCGCGCAACGGCACGCAGCAGAGCAAGGCGAAGTCGCTCAGCACCAGGGTGTCAGAGGTCAGGTCGCCGCGCATTGCGAGGTTTTCGAGGAGCTGCGTTACCGCTCGGATGCGGTAACTGGCGGTGCTAAGCAGTGAGTGCAGAGGTTGTGTGGTGTTGACGAACAGTGAGGGCAAGTCGTCGGCATTGCTGGTTAAAGCCATGTATTCATTCATGAGTGATTACCATGTTGGAGGAGGATGCACCACTCAATCGTCGCCAAACAATAGGGTGGTAGCTGTACGCGGGTTGGCGAACCGGACCATGGTAAAACCGGCAGACCCGAAGGTCTCCCACGCGCAGCTACCAAAAAACAGGCAGCCAACTGCGTTCAAAAGCGCTCCGAGAAACTCTCGGAGGCTCCTGTACCACGGCATCGAGTCGCCAAACCCGATACGCCATTTGGGCGCGGTCGGACTATAGGTCTCATGACAAAGGCACAGCAATGCGCAAGTGTACGGACAATTCCCAGTGTCGTGTAGGACGTTGCTTTTTCTGGCGTTGATCGCCTGCATGCCTTTTAAAATCGGACTTTCACTCTGACTTTGGCGAGTACTTCGCCCAATCCCGCCCACAAAAAACCGGCCACTTGGGACCGGTTTATTCATGTCAAAAGCAAGGTTTTCAGCTCTGCTGCAACACCTTGATCGCTGCCGAGGCGAGAAAACCCGAACGGCTTTTCTCTTCCGGGTGATGCAGTACGTACTCATCAATCCGTTTGAGCAGGTAGCCCGGCAACGTGATGTTCAGCTTCTGGGCCTTGCCCAGATATTTGGTGACGTCGATGTCCACCAGTGCCCATGCACACCCGGCGTATTTTGGATTGGCTGCGTGCAGGGTCACTTTGTTGGCAGGGGGAATGGGCGAACCATCCTCAGCCAGAATCTCGAAGTGGCCTTCAATGGCTTCCCGTGCCATGGCCATCGCGTCATCCAGGTCTTCCCCAGCGGAAAAGCACCCCGGAATGTCGGGGACTTCCACGCCCCAAGCGTGTTGTTCGTCGCCCATTGAAATAGCGATTGGGTACAGCATGTTCATTGTCCTCCGCGGACGCTGGCGCGTCGGGCTCCTTAGAGCAGCGCCTGTTGCAAAATACTGATGGCCGTTTTCTTGAGCAGGTCTTTCTTTGGGTGAGGGACCGTCACCAGCCCGGGCTTGGTCGGATGCTTGAAGTGATGATGGCTGCCTCTGATTCGCACCAGATACCAGCCGTCCGCAACGAGTTGGCTTATCAAAAATCGGCTATTCACATCACCTCCCTGTGGTGTGCTTGTGGTTACTATACCTACTGAAATTCTGTAATCAACACTATAACCACCAAGCCATCATCGGCTTGGCGAACAAAGCGACAGGAATCGAGTCTAGAAGGGCTCTGCGGCAGAGGCCTTGGGCAAGCCTGCAATGACCTATTTTGTGTATTTCGAGGTTTTTCCGTAAATGCCTGCGAGTCCCGATGGCCACTAAAACTATACGAGCGCTTGGCCTGGCAGGTCGACTCTGCGCTGTTGCGAATGCAGGGTGAGCCTCGTGGCGCTACACGCCAACTGAGCTAATCTCTGGGCAGCAGGTGGGTATCCGACGAGAACAGCTCAACTATGAAAATATCGGTAAAGGCCATCGATTACCCAATAAGCGTTTTTAAAGCGGAATGGCCGAATTTAGTGTTGTGGGCTTTTTTGTTGTCACCGCTGATAGTTAGACTGATCACAAACCATCGATACTCGAAATTTGATTTGTTGGCCATATATACCGCTGCGATTTCAGTGTTGTGGCTTTTGGTGATTCGATTTGCGTCGTTCAATCAATTCAAAACACACGTCGTTCTGTTTCCGTTCTATTTGTTGGCGGTCGTCGATCTATTCCTTGTTCTGAATTTCAATGCGAGATTCACGGCGGCCTATGTGTTTATAGGTTTGAACAACTACAAGGAGGCCAGCGATTTTTTGTCGACTTATTGGCGGCCGCTTACCATCGTTTTGATAATATTCGTCGCTTGCTATGGGGCAGGACTCATAGGCTTGTATAAGCGTGAGTTGTATAAAAACAAGGGTTTTTTCGTTTTGGCCATTAGCGCATTGCTTTTGGGGTATGGTGCGTATTTTTATAAAACGGTCAAGGTCAATTCTTTCGGGAAACATGCGGTACTGGATCTCGTTGCAAAAGATCAAAGCACGCCCATCGGGTACTTGTCGCAAATAGGCCTCACGGCTCATCTGTATTTGCAATCAGAGCACTTTATCAAGCAGCGCCAGGAATCGGAGGTGAAAATAACCAGTGTTTCGAATGAGTCAAATATAGAGACTGTTGTTTTTGTAATCGGTGAGTCATCGCGGCCGCAAAATTGGTCTCTCTACGGATATGACAAGCAGACCACCCCAAATCTCGACAAGCTGGCAGGGATTTACAAGTTCAATCGCATGTGTACCACCGCCCCCTATACGGCGGTCGCTGTTCCCTCAATGCTCAGCCTTGAGCCCATATCGGATTGGAATGCGATTGCGTCAAAAAAATCCTTGGTGGGTATATATCGCGCAGCCGGTTACATGACCTATTGGTTGTCAGTGCAGGAAGTCGATAGTTTCGGCGGAATCATTCCGCAAATAGCAGCAGAGGCACAAAATTGGCAGTATTTTGAAAGGAGCTATGACGGAGTATTGATGCCGGAATATCAAAAAATATTAAACAAAGGCGATGCGCAAAAACAAGCCATATTTATCCATATCAAGGGCAGTCATTTCGATTACTCGCGCCGGTATCCAGAAGATTTCAAAAGATTCAAGCCGTCAACCAATAGCGCAAAAGATAAAATGATCGCAGAATATGATAATACCATCTTGTATACGGACTGGCTGTTAAGCTCAATTATTGAACAGTTGAGGTTGAGCAAAAAACCATCGGTATTGGTTTATTCATCGGATCATGGCGAAAATATCATGGATGATAGCCGAGGGTTGTTGGGTCATGGAATTGGCAATAAGTATGATCTGCCGGTTTCGTCGTTTGTCTGGGCATCCGATAATATTTCAGGCCAGCAAGCGCTCAAGCTTTCAAAGTTGAAGGAGAGGGAGAATCAAAGAGTTAGCATTTCGTCCTTGTCGCATACACTTTTAAATTTCACTGGTGTTCTCACGAGTGAATATAGGAGTGCGGATGATTTGCTTAGCAATGATTTTGTGACGTCGAAATGTCCATACCTGCTCGGCACAGGGTATGTTCCATCGTTTGATTTTGATGCACTTTAAACCGGCCAGATCGCTTTCCGACGGGGGCAGCATGAAGTGGCGTGGCGGGTATGGCGAGGGGAAGATTTGGTATGCCGCTTGATGGTGAGACTGAACGTCCCCCAATGTGGCCCTCAGCTCGTTGACGATGCGTACAGGCGCAGCTGAAAGCCTTGAAAATAGTGGAGCGGGTGAAGGGAATCGAACCCTCGTTATCAGCTTGGGAAGCTGGAGTAATGCCATTATACGACACCCGCTCAGAGCGGCTGACTTTGTACCAGATACGCGCGGAGATTTGAAGTTTTTCTTTGCCCCAGATGGCTTTAGCGCAGGTGAAACGATGCATGGACCGCATGACGGTCGATCGCGGGCAAGCCTCGCGCCTGCAGAATACGTTTGATTCAGCAGGGCGGGGCTTGCTCGCGATGACTCTGTTTCAGAGTGCCAATGCATGGTGGTCCTGGACGTAGTGGTAACGCGGTCGGCTATCGTGCTGGGCCGGTTTCAGGAACCCCATCAGTGCGTTGCGGCTGTCTCGGCAGGCGGCTTTGTGTTCCATGTCGAGAAAGTGGCCGGTGGCCTGAAGGGTCGTGAAGGTGGCGTGTTGCACGTGGTTGGCGAACAACCGCGCGCCATCGGCGGCGGTGTACTCGTCCCATTCGCCGTTCATGAACAGTACCGGCACGTTGATTTTTTCCGCCGCTTTGAAAAAGCATTGGCGATCGCTGTGCAGAAGGTCGCTGATGTGGAAGTGCATCTGCCCGTATTCATGATCGGCCAGGCTGCTGACGTGCCGATAGTTGAAGCGCTTGAACAGGGTCGGCAGGTGTTTGCCGATGGTGCTGTTCACCAGGTTGCCGACCCGGTCGCCATCCCGGCTGCCGAGGTAATCGACGCCGCGCTCGAGGTAGTCGAGCATGTGCGCGTTGATCTCCGGGGAGAACGAACTGATCACGGCTTTTTCGATGCGCCGTGGCCGTTGGGCCAAGGCGACCAGGGTCGCGGCGCCACCCCAGGAAAACGACAGCACGTGTTCGGCGGCGAAGTGGTCGATCAGCTCCAGGAGGATCTGCCCTTCGACTTCCTTGGTCAGCAATTTCTCGTGCAGGTTGTGGGCTTTTGACCGGCCTGCATAGGGCTGGTCGTAGCAGACGACGTTGAACTGCGGATGGAGGTTTTTCACGGTTTGTGCAAACGACGCAGTCGTGGCCATCGAGCCGTTGACCAGGATAATGGTCTTCTCTGCGGCGTCTGCGCGATAGAACTCCGTGTAAACCCGATACTGACCCTGTATATCCAACACAGCGATTTCTGGCCTCATGTCATAAGACTCCTGGCAAGCGGGTATGCGCGCAATAGAGATTGCACGAGCTTTGTGACAGGTAGGCATACGCCTGGAATTTGAGAGGCCCATGTCGATCCAATGCAGTCCGGTCGACGGGTATTGTTATTGGCGGGCAGTCTGCCGGGTGAGGCCGGAACCCTTGGGTTCCTACCGGCAAAAAGTTTCTTAGAAGTATGAGGTGACTCATCGGTCACATTTCGGCCGACGTCCTGATTCAAGCAGGGGTCACGTCATCGCGCAAGTGCCATTGGTAAATTGTTCGACAACTTCTGCTCAGCGGTCGCCTGCTTAGATCAATCCGATCTCTTCATCGCTCAGTGGGCGGTATTCGCCCGGTTTCAACGCATCGTCGAGCGCCAACGGGCCCATGCGTTCGCGGTGCAGGCGCATCACCTTGTTGTTGAAGTGGCCGAACATGCGCTTGACCTGGTGATAACGGCCTTCGACGATGCTCAGGCGCGCGCTTTTCGGCCCGAGCAGTTCCAGCCCGGCGGGTTGCGTGGTGAGGTCTTCGAAGGCGAAGTACAGCCCTTCGTTGAACTTGATCGCGTATTCAGGGCCGATGTCCTGTTCGGTTTCGACGTAATAGACCTTGGGCAGTTTGGTCTGCGGTTGGGTCAGGCGCCGCGACCAGCTGCCGTCGTTGGTGATCAGCATCAGGCCGGTGGTGTTGAAGTCCAGGCGCCCGGCGATGTGCAGTTCGTCCTTGTCCGGCTCATGGATCAAATCAAGTACGGTCGGGTGCTGTGGATCCCGGGTGGCGCTGACGCATCCGGCGGGTTTGTGCAGCATGAAATGGCGCAGGGGTTTGCCGACTTGCAGCACGTCGCTGTCGACTTCGACCCGGCTGAACTCGCGGACTTCACTGTGCGGGTCGCTGACGACTTTCCCGTCGATCCTGACGCGTTTTTCCACCAGCAACAGGCGCACCTGCTTACGGTTGAAGCACGGCAGGTTGCTGAGGAATCGGTCGACACGCATGACTTAGGGATCAGTGAAGAAAGGGCCGCGCATCTTACTTGATCGATTCGGACGCTGCTTGCAACTGCGCCTCGACCTCGGCGCAGCGCGGGCACATGCAGGAGGCGTTGCGCAGTTGCGCCGGCAGCGCCTGGAGCACGGCCGGGTCGATGCTGACGCCGTAGCACCAGCAGGCGCGGTCGGCGGTTCGCGGGTCGGCCAGGGTACAGTCGTTGGGTGCGCCGCAGGCGGGGCAGAGGTCAGGCTGGTTCATGGATGGAGTGAGCCATTTCCACGCAGGTTCGGTTACGGCCACTTTGCTTGGCCCGGTACATCGCATGATCCGCCCGTGACAGCAGGGTGTGCAAGGTGTCATCGGGCTGCAGGGTGGTCAGGCCGATGCTGACGGTCACTTGCAAGATCTGGCCATTGTAGGTGTAGCGCTGTTGCTCCACGTATTGACGAATTTTCTCGGCAATTATCAGACCGGTGTCACCATCGGTGTCCTTGAGCAGCACGATGAACTCTTCACCGCCCCAGCGACAGACGATGTCGGAGTGCCGCAGGCAGCTCTTCAGATCCTGGGCAAAGCCATTCAATACCTGATCGCCGGCCAAGTGGCCATAAGTGTCGTTCAACACCTTGAAACGGTCGAGGTCCAGCAGCAAGGCGGTCAGCGGTTTGGGCTCGCGCCGGGCTTCTTGCATGGCCTGTATGGCCAACAGGTCGAAGCCGCGACGGTTGGGCAGTTCGGTCAGGCTGTCGAGGGTGGCCTGGGCCTGGATCCTGTCCTGAAAGCGCCTGATGACCTGGTTGAGCAGGGCCAGCACGGTCAGCGTGACCAGCAGGCAGATCAGCAGGTTGAGGTACAGCGACTGGCGGATTTCACCCAGGGCGCTGTCCTCGCGTTTGTCGACGAACAGGTACCAGTTCAGCTCCGGGATGAACCGCACATTGAGGAAGTGCCCCTGGCCCTGCACGGAATATTCGTAGCTGCCGCTATGGGGTTTTGGCAGCCGGTTGACCAGGTCCTTCATGCTGTCCAGCTCACCGAGTTTCTGCCCGATGCGCGCACCTTGCGGACCGCCTTCGGCACCTGTCAGTACGAGGCGTCCGAAGTTGTCGACGAAGTACACGCTGCGTTGATAACGCTGCTGGTACTTGTCGATCAGCTTGATCACGGCGTCGACGGTCAGGCCAACCCCGGCTGCGCCGATGAACCGGGCGTTGTAGTCGTAGACCTTGTAGTTGATGAAAAAGGTCAGGTTGTCCTTGTTGGCCAGGTCCGGGTCGACGTTGATTTCGTACGGATCCTTCATGTCCCGCACGCGGAAATACCAGGCGTCGCGGGGCTCGGTGGCCTTGACCTGCTTGAGCACACCCTTGGCGTGGTAGTAAGTCAGGCTGGTGTTGGAGACGAAAAAGGCGGTGTAGGCACCGTAGTGGGTCATGACCTCGTTGAGGTAACGGGTCATCTGGTCGGAATCCTTTTCACCGTTGACCACCCAGTCGCGCATGAAGGTGTCGCGGGCCATCATCGAGGAGATCAGGATCGGCCTGACCAGGTCTTTCTGGATTTCCGAGTAGACCGTGTCCGAGGTCAGCGGCAGTTCGGTGTTGACGATATTGTCGCGGATCGAGGCCCGGGAGGCGTAGTAACTGAGAAAGGAGGTGGCGAGGAAGCCTGCGCCCAGCAATGCGACCAGCGTGAGCACCAACGAGCGTTGAGAGTACAGCGGCGAGCGAAGCAGCATGGCAATTCCATTGGCAGTCATCCGATGGCTAGCATTCTAAGGGTACTGCCGGGAAATAACTGCCCCATATGCGCCGCGAATGGTCGCTCCCATGGATTACTCGCCGTCCTTGTAGGAGCTGCCGCAGGCTGCGATCTTTTGACTCTGCTCTCTATTAATCCTTGAAAGAGCAAAATCAAAAGATCGCAGCCTGCGGCAGCTCCTACGGGAGGTGGGTCAGGGGAGGGTTTTCAGGTACATCCGCCAGCCGCCGAAATGACTGATGTTCACCGCACCCTCCAGCCCGTACGCCTCGCAGATAAACCCGCTCTCCCAGCGGCCGTCGGCCAGTTGCACCTTGCCCAGTCCCAGCGGTGCCGGAATCCCGGTCAGGAACGAACCCAGTTCTCGGCTGGGCAACTCCCAGACTTCCACCGCAATCGCCACGCCGCCATCCTTCACGCGGACCATGCCTGGACGCAACGGCGGGCCGCCGGCCAGGGCATGGAGTTGATAATCCGGCGAGCTGAAGGTCGTTTCCAGCAACCGGGCGCCGCGCTGCCTGAGCTGCCAGTTCAACGCCAGCCCGTCCAGGTGCGCGCCGCAGACCACCAGCCGCGCCCGATCATGGCGGGCTACCGGCGCCGGTGCAGGAGCGGCCAGGCCTTGCTGGCGCTGCAAGGCATCCGCCACGCTCAACAGATACTGATCGGTGAAGGCCCGGCCAAACAAAGTCACGCCCCATGGCAGGCCGTTGTCCATGAACGCGCTGGGTACGGCGACGGCGGCGTAGTCGAGCAGGTTCATGAAGTTGGTGTAGTAGCCGAGGTCCGAATTGCGCAGTACCGGTTCGGCCTTGAGTTCCGCCAGCGACACCGGGCGGCCGATGGTGGGCGTGACGACACAATCGAGGCCTTCCAGCGCCGTGTCGCACAGTGCCTTGAGCGCTTGCAGCCGGTATTGGGCACGGAAGGTCTGCACGCCGTCGACGGCGGGTGCCTTGGCCAATACAGCGCGAATCACCGGCAACACGGCCTCGGGGTTTTGTGCCATCAACTCCCCGGCCACGCTGTAGCGCTCGGCCACCCACGGGCCTTCATAGAGCAAACGTGCGGCCTCCAGAAACGGCGACAGATCAAGCTCCACCGCTTCGCCACCCAAGGCCTTGAGACGGTCGATGGCATCACCGAACAACAATGGGCCTTCAGGGCAGCCAAAGAATTGCAGGTCCTGTGCACGTGGCACGCCGAACCGGAACGGCCGTGGCGTGCCGAACGCCGAGCCGTCGTTCCACAGCGGGTTGCTGCGGCTGTATTCGTCCCGTGGGTCGAGGCGTGCGGTGAGCGCCAGCAACCGGCTGGCCTCCCGCGCGGTGGCGGTGAACGTAGTGACGCAATCGAGCGTACGACAGGCCGGTACCACGCCGGCCGTCGAGATCAGGCCCTTGGTGGCTTTCATGCCGACCAGGTTGTTCAACGCCGCCGGCACGCGCCCGGAGCCGGCGGTGTCGGTACCCAGGGAAAAACTCGCGACCCCGAGCGCCACCGCCAGCGACGATCCGGCGCTGGAGCCGCCCGACGGATACTCCGGTAACACGCTGTTGGGGCATGCGCCATAAGGTGAGCGGCTGCCGTTGAGCCCGGTGGCGAACTGGTCGAGATTGGTCTTGCCCAACGGAATCGCACCCAGGGCCAGCAGTTGTTCGACGATGGTCGCCGAACGCTCCGGCACGTAGGCAAATGCCGGGCACGCCGCCGTGGTCGGAATGCCCGCCAGGTCGATGTTGTCCTTGATCGCGAATGGCACGCCGTACAGCGGCAGGCTGTCGAGGTCGCGACCCTCGAGGGCGGCGAGGTACGGCTCCAGTTCATCGACACTGAGCAAGTGGATGAACAGGTGATAGTCCGGATTCAGCGCGGCGGCTTTGTCCCGCAGGTTCGTCAGCAATTGCCGGGGGGTGAGGCTGCCGTCGCGGTAGGCGCTGCGCAGGGCGTCGAGTTGCAGGTTGATATTCATGGTGTCAGTCCTTTTCAAAATGGGTTCAATCAAGTTCCAGCACCACGACGCGCTGTCCGGCGCGCACCGCCGAACCCGGTTGCACGCGCACCTCGCGCACCACGCCGGCCATGGGGGCGAGCAGGGGGATTTCCATCTTCATCGACTCCAGGATCACCAGCACATCACCGGCCGCGACGCGCTTGCCGGCCTCGACCTGAACCTGCCAGAGGTTGCCGGCGATGTGGCTGTCGACGCTCTGTTGACCGCTGGCCAGCGGCGCCTCTTCGGTCGTCTCCGGGGCCGGTTCTTCACTGTCGAAATGCGCCTGGCCGCTGGCGATCCAGCGTTCACGCTCGGCATTGAACGCGCCTTTTTGCTGCTCGCGAAACGCGCCGATGGTCTCGGCTTCCTGCGTCAGAAACCCCTGGTAATCCGCCAGGTTCAACTGACTGTGTTCGATGTTCAGGTGGAAGCGCCCGAGGGGGAAATCCTGGCGAATGCGCAGCAATTCATCGGCGCTGACCGGGTAGAAACGGATCTGGTCGAAAAACCGCAGCAACCATGGCTTGCCATCGAACGCGGCGACTTCGCGGTAGCGGTTCCACATCTGTAGCGTGCGCCCGACAAACTGATAACCGCCGGGGCCTTCCATGCCGTAGACGCACATGTACGCGCCACCGATGCCCACCGAGTTTTCCGCGGTCCAGGTGCGCGCCGGGTTGTACTTGGTCGTGACCAGGCGATGGCGCGGATCGAGCGGGGTGGCGACCGGCGCGCCGAGGTAAACGTCGCCCAGGCCCATCACCAGGTAACTGGCGTCGAACACCGTGCGTTGCACTTCATCGAGGTTCGGCAGGTCGTTGATGCGCCGGATGAACTCCAGGTTGCTCGGGCACCAGGGCGCGTCCTTGCGCACTGTGGTCATGTACTTTTCGATGGCCAACTGGCACGCGGGGTCATCCCAGGACAGTGGCAGATGGACGATGCGCGAGGGTACTTGCAGGTCCTTGGCGGCGCACACGGCGTCCCATTCGCCGGCGACGATGCCGAGCAGGTCGGCCAGTGACATTTGTTCGGGTTGATAGTGGACTTGCAGTGAGCGGATGCCTGGCGTCAGGTCGATCACGCCGTGCAGGTGTTGGCTTTCCAGGGCTTGCATGAGGGCGTGGGCGCGGAAGCGCAGGACCAGGTCCAGTTCGGGGGCGCCGATTTCCAGCAGTAAATGCGTGTCGCCCGACAGTCGTGCAACCAGCCGCGTATCTCCCTGACCGATATCCAGCACCACAGGCGACACCATCCCCTGTGGGAGCTGGCTTGCCAGCGATGAAGTTGATGCGGTGTCTGGTCGGGCCTCATCGCTGGCAAGCCAGCTCCCACAGGTATCCCATTTGCGGGCGAGATCGCGGGCGGTTTTGATATCGACCGGGATGAATTGCACTTTGTCCCCGGCCTTCAGTTGCCCCAACTGCCAAAGATCCGCCTCGATCACCGTCACCGGGCACACGAACCCGCCAAGGCTTGGGCCATCCGGGCCGAGGATGACCGGCATGTCCCCGGTGAAATCCACCGCACCAATCGCATACGGATTGTCGTGAATGTTCGACGGATGCAAACCCGCCTCCCCACCGTCGGCCCGCACCCATTCCGGCTTCGGCCCGATCAGGCGCACACCGGTGCGGCTGGAGTTGAAATGCACTTCCCACTGGGTGGCGAAGAAGGTGCCGATGTAGTTTTCGGTGAAGTATTCCGGCGCACCGTGGGGGCCGTAGATCACGCGAATCTGCCGAACTGCCGGCAACTCGGTGACCTGCTCTTCAGCCAGTTGCTGACCGGCGCTGCGGTCATTCAGCTCCGGCAGGTGCAATACGTCACCGGCCCGCAAGGCGCGGCCACCGTGCCCGCCAAATTGCCCCAGGGTGAAGGTGCTTTTGCTGCCCAGGTAATCCGGTACCTGCAGGCCGCCACGCAGGCACAGATAACTGCGCGCGCCCGCGCCGGCGATGGTGCCGAGGCTCAAGCAGGCGCCTGCCGGAACCACCAGCGCAGTGTTCATCGGCACGCTTTGACCGTCGAGCAGCAATGGAATCACCGCCCCGGTCACCGCCACCACCGCCTCGCAATTGAAGCGCAGCAACGGCCCGCTCATGGTGATTTCCAGCGCCGCCGCGCCTTCCTCGTTGCCCAGCAAACGGTTACCCAGGCGCAGCGCTCGACTGTCCATCGGCCCTGAAGGCGGCACGCCGACCGCCCAGTAACCGAGGCGCCCCGGATAATCCTGAACACTGGTTTGCGTACCGGCGCTGAGTACCTCGAACGTGTTGGCCTGATAGACCAGGCCTTCCAGGCAACGGGTCCACGGCTGGCCGCTGGCGAAAGGCGCATCAACCAGAATCTGCCGCAGGTAATCGCGGTTGGTTTCCACCCCGTAGAGCAGGCTGGCACCCAGCGCTTGATGCAGATCCTCAGTGGCCTCTTCGCGCGTCGGCGCCCAACTGATGACCTTGGCGATCATCGGGTCGAAGTAGGGCGGGATCTCGCAGCCCGCTTCGACCCAGGTGTCGATGCGCAGTCGTTTGCCATCGGCGTCAGGGAAATTCACCGCCGTGAGCAAACCGGGGCTTGGCTGGAAATCACGCCCCGGATCCTCGGCATACAACCGCGCCTGAATCGCATGACCCTGCGGCTTCAAACCCTGTACCAGATCGCTCAGTGGCGGCAGCTCACCGGCCGCCAGTTGTACCATCCAGCGCACCAGGTCGACGCTCCACACCTGTTCGGTGACGCCGTGTTCTACCTGCAAACGGGTGTTCACTTCCAGGAAATAGAAGCGCTGGGCTTCGCTGTCGAAGACGAACTCCACGGTGCCGGCGCTGCGGTAGTTCACCGCTTTGGCCAGTTTGATCGCCGCCGCGCACAGGTCATCGGCCATGCCCGCGGGCAGGTTCGGTGCCGGGGTTTCCTCGAGGACTTTCTGGTTGCGCCGCTGCACCGAACAGTCGCGTACGCCAAGGGCGATCACTTCGCCGCGACCGTCGCCGAACACCTGCACTTCCAGGTGACGGGCGCGCTGGATGTACTTCTCGATGAACACCCCGGCGTCGCTGAAATTATTCTGGCCCAGGCGTTTGACCGCTTCGAAGGATTCGCTCAACTCGGCCGCGCTGCGGCACACGCGCATGCCGATGCCGCCACCGCCGGCGGTGCTCTTGAGCATTACCGGGTAGCCGACCTGTTCACCGGCGATCAGTGCGGCGTCGAGGCTCTCGAGCAACTCGGTGCCTTCAAGCATGGGCACACCCTGTTGTTTGGCCAGGGCGCGGGCGGTGTGCTTGAGACCGAACACCCGCAGTTGTTCCGGTGTCGGGCCGATGAAGGCGATGTCGGCGGCTTCGCAGGCTTCGGCGAATGTGGCGTTTTCCGAGAGGAAGCCGTAACCGGGATGGACCGCGGTGGCGCCGCTGGCTTTGGCAATGGCGAGGATTTTATCGACCGCCAGGTACGTGCCGGCGGCGGCGCCTTCACCGAGGCTGTGCGCCTCGTCGGCCTGCAGGATGTGCAGGCTGGCCGCGTCGGCTTCGGAGTAAACGGCGACACCCTGCACGTGCAGTTCACGCAAGGTCCGCAGGATGCGGCAGGCAATGGCGCCACGGTTGGCAATCAGGACTTTTTCGAACATGGCATAACCCCCGGAGGCGATTGCGCATCAGCCCCGACTGGGATGCGGGCCGTCCCGCAGTTTTTCGAAATGCACCCGGGTCGTCCCGGATGACTGAAACGCCCCCCTGTAGGAGCTGCCGAAGGCTGCGATCTTTTGATTTTGTTTTTAAGATCAGGATCAAAAGATCGCAGCCTGCGGCAGCTCCTACAGGGGTGGTTATTTAATGCATTGGCCTGAACGGGCCTGGCACAGGGTGAACAGCCAGCGGCGCAAGCGCGCGAGTTTCAGTTCCATACCAGTAGCTCCGCAGGGGTCGGGTTGTAGGCGTTGCACGGGTTGTTCAGTTGCGGGCAGTTGGAGATCAGCACGATCACGTCCATCTCGGCGCGCAGGTCGACGTACTTGCCCGGCGCGGAAATCCCGTCTTCGAAGGTCAGGCCACCGTCAGCGGTAACCGGTACGTTCATGAAGAAGTTGATGTTCGGTCCGATGTCGCCCTTGCCCAGGCGTCCGTCGTGGACACAGGCGCGCAGGTAGTTGTCGCGGCAGCTGTGCATGTAGCGCTTCTCCAGGGCGTAGCGCACGGTGTTGCTCTCTTGCGCACAGGCGCCGCCGAGGGTGTCGTGACGCCCGCACGTGTCGGCGACTATGGTCAGCATCGGTTTGCCGAGGTTGGAATACAGCACGCTGCCGGTGCTCAGGTACACGCTGTTCTGCCGGCGCAACGTGCGCTGCACGTCGTAGCGCTCCCTGGGATTGGCGACGCTGTAGAACAAGGTGTCGACGGCCTGATTGCCTTCCAGATCGAGGATGCGCAGGGTCTGGCCGGCCTTGACCTCCATCAGCCAGGGTTCGCCGGCGGGGATGGTGGCGCGGTAGATCGCGGTGTCTGGTTGCCTGCTTGTGTGAACGGCAGCGGTAGCGATTGCGAGTGACATGGCAGCGATCCTCAGGCGAACAGACGGTCGGTGTTGATAAAGCCGCGCTCGTTTTCCGGGCGCGAGGTGCGGCAGTGTTCGGCGACGCTGGCGTCGGCGTTCATCCAGCTGAGCTTCAGTGGTTTCGGCGCGTATTCCGGCGACGGGTCCATCGGATGCTGCAGGGCGGTGAGCACCACCAGGGTGTCCATCGGTGCGTACAACTCGATGTAGTCGCCAGCCTTGGAATTGCCCTCGACGAAATGGAAGCGCCCGGCGTCATCGACGTTCACGCGGCTGAACAGGTTGAGGGTCATCAGCAGGTCGGACAGGCCCAACCCCCACTTGCCCAGTTCCACCAGCAGGTTGTCGGTGCCGTTGCGGAAGAAGCCGTTGCGCAGTTCCTGGTAGCGGCCCGCGCCGTATTTTTCTGCCACTTCTTCGGCGCAGAGCACGCCGCCCAGGCTGTCGCTCCAGCCGCAGGTGTCGGCAGTGATGGCGGCCAGCACACGGCCCATGTCCGAGTACAGGCAATGGCTGGCGGTGAGCTTGGCGGTGTGTTGGCATTTGAGGCTGTCGGGCAGGTTCAGGCGCTCGGTTTTTTCATTGGCGTTGAGCAATGTCAGGCTGACGTTGGCGCCGCCGCGCAGGTCGGTCAGGCGCAGCAATTGGCCGCGCTTGAGCACGAAGGAACGATGGCCGCCGCCGGGGAGCATTTCTTCGGCGAAGGGCGGGAACAGCTGAGTCGAATCAGTCATTGTGAAAAATCCTCTAAGCGATACGAAGCGTGCCCGCCACCGGCAGCGGCAGGGCGTCGACGGCTCTGCACTGGGCGCGGCGGTCGCTGTTCAAAGGGATGTCGTAGGTGATGCGTGCGCCATAGCGACCGGGCGCATGCGGGTCGAGACGGACCTTGTCGAACACCAGCAGGCGGGTGCCGAGGCTGAAGCCTTCGGACAGGTCATGGGTGACCATGAACACCGTCAGCCGGGTCTCGCGCCACAGCTCCAGGAGCAAAGCGTGCATGTCTTTGCGGATGCCCGGATCGAGGGCGCCGAAGGGTTCGTCGAGCAGCAATACACGCGGCTTCATGATCAGCGCCTGGGCGATGGCCAGCCGTTGTTGCATGCCGCCGGAGAGCTGCGCCGGGTACTTGTCCAGCGAATGGCCGAGGCCGACCTTGTGCAGCAGCACCGAGGCCTGTTCGCGGGCCTCTTTTTTAGCGCTGCCGAACAGGCGCCCGAGCAAGGGCGAGCGCGGCAGTTCGAGGCCGAGGGCGACGTTGTCCAGCACGCTCAGGTGCGGGAACACCGAGTAGCGCTGGAACACCACGCCACGGCTGGCGTCCGGTTCACCGGCCAAGGGCTGGCCGTCGAGCAGGATCTCGCCGCGACTGGCACGTTCCTGGCCGAGCAGCAGGCGCAGGAAGGTCGATTTGCCGCAGCCGGACGCACCCACCAGTGTGCAGAACTCACCCTCGTTGACGTTCAGGTTGAGGCCTTCGAGCACCACTTGATCGGCGTATTGTTGCCAGACGTTTTTAACGGTGATGAAGCTCATTTGGCGGCCCCCTCATACCAGGGGAACGCACGCAGGGTCAGGCGTTTAAGGCCCCAATCCATCAGCCAGGCGAGCAGGGTGATCCACACCACGTAGGGCAAGATCACGTCCATCGCCAGGTAGCGGCGCACCAGGAAGATCCGGTAGCCAAGGCCGTCGGTAGAGGCGATGGCCTCGGCGGCGATCAGGAACAGCCATGCCGAGCCGAGCATCAGGCGCAGCGAGATCAACAACCGTGGGAGCAGTTGCGGCAGCACCACCCGCAGCATCAGGGTCCAGGTTGACGCGCCGAGGGTCTGGGCCTTGATCAGCAGTTCCACGGGAATCTCCTGGGCACGCTGTTCCAGGTCCCGGGCCAGCGCCGGGGTGATACCGATGACGATCAGCATCACTTTCGACAATTCCCCCAGGCCGAAGACGATGAACAGGATCGGCAGGATCGCCAGCGGCGGCACCATCGACAGCACCGTCAGCAAGGGTGACAACGGCGCACCGAACAGCGGCAGGGTGCCGGCGGCGATGCCCAGGCACAGCCCGGCCAGGGCGCTGATGCCCAGGCCGATGGCCAGGCGTTGCAGGCTGGATGCCGTGTCCTCCCAGAGCAGGTAGTCGCCGGTGCGGGTGTCGGCCACGAAGGCCAGGCGTTTCACCGCATCGGTCATCTGCACGGCGCTGGGCAGCAGCTTGTCGTTGGGGTTGTCCGCCAGTCGCTCGGCCGAGCCCATGAAATAGGCGAACAGCACCAGGGCGAAGGGCAGGATCACCAACAACAGGCGACTCGGGCGGTCCGGGTGACGGTTGATCAGGCGCATGGCCGGTTCTCCTGATTACAGCTTGGCGTCGGCGGCCATCTGCACGTAGCTGGGGTCGAAGCGCAGCTTGAGGTTGCCCTTGTCGCCGCTGGTCACGCCGTTGGCGAAGGCCATGCCGACCGCGCTGGTGTCCTTGGCGCCTTCACCGAGCAAGCCGTGCTGGAAGGAGAACTCGGCGACTTTGCGCATGGTTTCCGGCAGTTGCTTGCTGGTGCTGAATGCCAGGGCTTCCTTGGGCGTGGCGAACAATCGGGTGGTGTCCAGTTGCGCCTGGAAACCCGCCAGGTCAGTGCCCGAGGCCTTGGCCATGTGTTCCAGTGCGGCTTTGCCGACGGCGTTTTTCGCGTTCATCAACTCGACCACTTCAAACCAGGCACCGGTCAGTGCCTTGCCCAGGGCCGGGTTGTCTTTGAGGGTCTCGGAGTTGACCACCATCATGTCCATGATTTCGCCGGGGATCTGGCTTGAATTGAACACTTCAGTCACTGCGGGCTTGGCCTTGATATCCGAGAGCATCGGGTTCCAGGTGGTGACGGCGTTGACCTGTTCGGTGTTGAAGGCGGCCGAGATATCGGCATCGGAGGTGTTGACCACTTTCAGGTCTTTCTCGGTGAGGTCCACCGAATCCAGCGCCCGGGCCAGCAGGTAATGGGAGACCGAGAGCTCCACCAGGTTGACGTCCATGCCCTTGAGGTCGGCGACCTTCTTGCCTTCGCCCTTGAGCACGATGCCGTCGTTGCCGTTGGAGAAATCGCTGACGATCAGCGCGGTGCTGTCGACGCCGCCAGCGGCGGGAATGGTCAGTGCATCCATGTTGGTCATGGTGCAGCCGTCGAACTGGCCGGCGGTGTACTGGTTGATCGATTCGACATAGTCATTGAGCTGCACCACATCGATCTGGATGCCGTACTTCTTCGCCCATTTGTCGACGATGCCCTGGCTGCCGGCGTACTCCCACGGCATCCAGCCGGCGTAAATGGTCCAGCACACGCTGAAGTGGTCTTTCTGGGCTGCCTGGGACGAGAAGCTCACGAGGGCGGCGAACGCAGCGGCGAGCAGGGCGGGTAAACGAAGCTGGGACATGGTGGTTCTCCAGTTGATCAAGGACGCACAGGACGGCAGCGGCACCGCTAACGGTGGCTTGTCTCCCGGGCTTTTGTCCCGCCGTGTAACCTCAACTGGAGGTCGCCAACTCTCGGACCAGTCACTCGCAATTGCGAGCCGGAACCCTAGTCAGCCATTTGCAAATTGTGGTGCCGCGAACCTGTATTGACTCCTGCACGCAGTTGTTAAAGCGAGAGGCGTGCCAAGTTGGTCCGAGCGCTCTAGCGTGGGCGACAGGGCGGTCGACGGTGTTGATGGGAGGGGCGCACTGCCTTGTGATGGTGCGCGGGTGCACCGCTTTGGAACCTGTCCGCCGCTGATCAGAAGGTGGGTGCAACGTCGCACTTGGCAGGGGATTGCCAGTCAAAACAGATGTCAGTCGGTGTGTGCCGACTGCTGTCACAGGTCTTTACGGAGGCCGCCATGTTACGTCGATTGTTGTTGGGGGCAGTGCTTGGTCTCGGACTGTCTGGCTGCTACTACTACGACGGTCCCGCCGACGTCTACGGGGAATCTTATTACTACCCCGGTTACTACTCGCCCTATTACTACGGTTACTACGGTCCGCGTTATTACGGTGGTTATCGCGCCTATTACTACGGTGGGCATGGTTACTCCCGTGGCCACGGGTATTACGGCGGTGGACATCACGGTGGTGGATATCACGGGGGACACCGTTAATCAGGGCGTGAATGGATGAAAAACCTTTCATCGGGCAGATGTTTCTACTTGTTTCAGGGACGCACCAGATCCCGAATTCGATGTCTGATCTTTCGACAGTCAGCGAACATTTGACTGTCGCCTGCCAGCGTCGCTGGTGTGGCTCACCCGCGGTCCAGGAGGCCGCCATGCTCTGTCAAAAAACGCTACGGCGAATTCTTCTGCTTGCTGTATTGGGATTGTCACTGGGTGGGTGCGTGCCTTACTACGATGAAGGAGGCAGTTATTACAGTTCCGAGGTCTATACCTCGCCATCGCCAACCTATTACGCCGGAGGGAGTTCCTACTACTCCAATGGCGGCGGTTACTACACACCGCCGCCCCGGTACTACATGCCGCCTGCGCGGTATTACCAGCCGACACCGCGTTATTACTCGCAGCCGCGGATGTATCAACCGTCGCGCCATTACCAGTCGGCCCCTCGTTATTACCAGCCGTCGCGGGGTGACTACCGCGCGCATCAGAACCATGGCTGGGACGGCCGTAACCGCGGAGGCTGGAACAACGACTATCGCGGTCATGATGGGCGCAGCAATCGTGGTGGGCGTGGCGATCACAACGGACGGGGCGGCCATCGATAGCCAATCGCAGTTCTAATGTGGGAGCGGGCTTGCTCGCGAAGGCGTTATTTCAGCAACATTGATGTTGACTGACACACCGCTTTCGCGAGCAAGCCCGCTCCCACATTTTTTATGTCCAGGCTCTAGTACTCGGACAAATCCGCCAGCGGATGCCGACCTTCCCAGGCCTTGTGAAAATGCGCCTCGACCACCGCGTCCGGCACGTTGTTGATATCCGGCCAGTGCCAGTGCGGCTTCTGGTCCTTGTCGATCAACCGCGCACGCACACCTTCGCTGAATTCCGGATGACGGCAGCAGTTGAGGCTCAGGGTGTATTCCATCTGGAAGACTTCGGCCAGCGACAGGTGCCGGGCCCGGATGATCTGTTCCCATACCAGATGTGCGGTCAGCGGCGCGCCTTCACTCAGGGTCCTGGCCGCGCGACTGAGCAACAGGTCGCTGTGGTCGCGCAGGGCGCTGATGGCCTTCCAGGCGCAACGCACATCGCTGACATCCAGTAGCTCGTCGATCTGCCGACGGCGCGGCAACCACTGGGCTTCGGGCATTTGCGCCACGGCTTCCTGCTGCAAGGCCTTGAGCAGGCTGTTGAGCTGCATGGGTGTCTGTTCCTGCCAGTTCAGTTGCAGCAGGCCTTCGATCAGCTCCGGCTGCTGTTCATCGAGCATGAAACGATCCGCCAGGTCCAGATCGATGGCATCGCGGCCGTTCATGTGCGCGCCGGTCAGGCCCAGGAACAACCCGAGCTTGCCGGGCAGGCGCGACAGGAACCAGCTGGCGCCAACATCCGGGTACAGGCCGATGCTGATCTCCGGCATGGCCAGGCGGCTGCTCGGCGTGACGATACGGGTGCTCGCGCCTTGCAACAGTCCCATGCCGCCGCCGAGCACATAGCCGTGTCCCCAGCAGATCAACGGCTTGGGGTAGGTATGCAGTTTGAAGTCCAGGCGATATTCCGCCGCAAAAAACTGCGCAGCCAGTGGCGGTACTTCACCCGGGTGGACGCGACAGGCTTCCACCAGGCTGCGCACTTCACCGCCGGCGCAAAAGGCCTTGGCGCCATTGCCGCGCAACAGGACGCAGACGATCTGCGGGTCCTTGGCCCAGGCTTCCATGCGGTCGCGCAGGGCGTTGATCATCGGCAGGGACAGGGCGTTCAGGGATTTTTCGGCATCTAGGCTGGCGATGCCGATGCGCGCGCCGTCGGTGCCGGTGAGTTCTTCGAAGTGCAGATTCATCGTGACCTCGATCGGGAATTTGAGGGTTAAGTATGATCGCTGTGTGGGAAAGTGCCGGATCTGCATCAGATCAATTGACAAGCGTGGTGAGCTTTCCTAGGGTTCGCCCCATTGTTTTTGCCGGATGTAACCATGACTGCTGACGACCGTATCAAACTCGAACCGGGCTGGAAGGAGGCACTGCGTGCCGAATTCGACCAGCCCTACATGGCAGAGTTGCGAAACTTCCTGCAACAGGAGCGGGCGGCCGGCAAGGAGATCTATCCGCCTGGGCCGATGATTTTCAACGCGCTCAATTCCACGCCGCTGGACAAGGTCAAGGTGGTGATCCTCGGCCAGGATCCCTATCACGGCCCGGGCCAGGCTCACGGTTTGTGCTTCTCGGTGCAACCCGGCGTGCCGGCGCCACCGTCGCTGGTGAACATCTATAAAGAGCTCAAGCGCGACCTGAACATCGACATCCCCAACCATGGCTACCTGCAGAGCTGGGCCGATCAGGGCGTGCTGATGCTCAACACCACCATGACCGTCGAGCGCGCCAACGCCAATGCCCACAAGGACAAGGGTTGGCAGTTTTTCACCGATCGGGTCATTGAGGTGGTCAGCCAACAGCAGCCGCACCTGGTGTTCATGCTGTGGGGCGCCCATGCCCAGAGCAAGCAGAAGCTGATCGATGCGACCAAGCACCTGGTGTTGACCTCGGTGCACCCGTCACCGCTGTCCGCCTATCGCGGCTTCCTCGGTTGCGGGCACTTCAGCCGCACCAACAAGTTTCTGGAGCAGAATGGCGAGACGCCGATCGAGTGGCGGTTGCCGCCGGTTTGATGATTGCCCCGACGGGCCTTTGTGGCGAGGGAGCTTGCTGTGGCGAGGGGGCTTGCCCCCGTTGGAGCGCGTAGCGGTCCCAGCTTTTGATAGGCAGGGTTACTCGTGTGCGCAGGCTTTACGACTGCTTCGCCCGAGCGCGGACCGGCCGGCGGGGGCAAGCCCCCTCGCCACAGTCATCACCAGCCACAAAAAATGCGTCAGGACTCGTCTGGTTCCCGGTTCCAGTACTTGAACAACGGCTCCGCCAAAAACAGCACAAACAACAACCTCATCACCTGCATCGCCGTCACCAGCGGTACCGACAATTGCAGGGTCTCCGCCGTCAGGCTCATCTCGGCAATACCGCCCGGCATCATGCCCAATGTCAGTGAGCGCAGATCCAGGTGGGTCAGCGCACTCAAGCCCAGTGCTGCGGCAGTCGCAATCAACATGGTCAGCACCGTGCCGAGCAAGGTGCGGCCCATGAACGAAGGCGCACGCCGGAAAAACTGCCGATTGAAGTGACAGCCCAGACCGCTGCCGATCAACCACTGGCCGATCTGGCTGCCGCCGTTGGGCAAGCCGATGTGCAGGTCCCAGCCGATGCTGACCGCTGCACTGACCAGCAACGGCCCGAACAGCCAGGGGTTGGGTTGACGCAGGCGTTCCCAGATCCAGGCCGCCAATGCGCCAGCAGGAAACAGCACCGCCAGCCAGCGCCAATCGATGCTGCCCGCGTGGGCAATCGGCGCACCGTCACCCAGCAAATACTTGAAGGCTGCCGGTACGCACAGCACCACCACCAACACCCGCAAACTTTGCCCCGCCGCTACATGGCTGAGCACCGCACCATTGCGCGCGCCGAGGTTGACCATCTCCCCGGAACCGCCGGGCATGCTGGAAAAGAACGCGGTGGCACGATCTTCACCGGTACGGCGCATCAGCCACACGCCGACTACGGCGGACAGGCTGGTGACCAACGCACCGAAGAAGATCAGGCCGAAATGACTCAGCACCTGCTCCATCACCAGCGGGGTGAAGTGCAGGCCGATGCCGATGCCGACGATCCACTGGCCGCACTTGCGGCCGCCAGGGATTTCGGCCAGTTGCCAGGGGGTCAGGCAACGCACGAGGATGATCGCCAGCAACGAGCCGACCATCCACGGCAAAGGCCAGCCGACCTGGCTGGCGAGGTAACCGCCCAGCAGGCCGACCAGCGGGGTTCCCCACCAGGCTTTGAGCGGTGTTCGATCAGACATCGGGGATGATGCGTTGCGCGGCCGAACGTTTGCGCCAGATACGGATGAGTGGCATCAGCAGCATGATCGCCGTCAGGATCCAGCAACCGAAGGTGATCGGGCTCGACCAGAGGATTTCCAGCGCACCGTTGGAAATCGACAGGGCGCGGCGCAGGTTTTGTTCCATCAATCCTCCGAGGATGAAGCCCAGCAATACCGGCGACAGCGGGAAGTCCAGCTTGCGCAGGATATAACCGAAGATGCCGATGCCGATCATCAGGAACAGATCGAACGTTGTCGCGTGCACCGCGTAGACACCGATCCCGGTGATGATCGCGATCACCGGCACCAGTGCCCAGTTCGGCACGGCGAGGATGCGGGTAAAGATGCGGATCATCGGGATATTGAGGATCACCAGCATCACGTTGGCGATGAACAACGAAGCGATCAGGCCCCAGACAATGTCCGGTTGCTGCTGGAACAGCAGCGGGCCCGGGGTGATGTTGTACAGCGACAATGCACCGATCATCACCGCCGTGGTGCCGGAACCTGGAACGCCGAGGGTCAGCATCGGCACCAGCGCACCGCAAGCCGCGCCACCGATGGCGGTTTCCGGCGCCGCCAGGCCGCGCATGTCACCCTGGCCGAAAGTACCCTTGGCACCCGCCATGCGTTTTTCGGTCATGTAGGCCACGGCACTGGCCAGGGTCGCACCGGCACCCGGCAATACGCCCATGATGAAACCCAGTACACCGCAACGGATGTTCACCACGAACACCGACGCCGCTTCCTTGAAGTTGAACATCATCCGGCCGGTGGCTTTGACCGCTTCCTGGCCGTGGTGGGTTTTTTCCAGCAGCAGGAGGATTTCGCTGATGGAGAACAAGCCCAGCACCAGCACGACGAACTGGATGCCGTCGGTCAGGTGAATGTTGTCCCCGGTGAAGCGATACACACCGCTGTTGGCGTCGATGCCGACGGTCGACAGGAACAGGCCGATCAGCGCCGCGATGAACGTCTTCAGCGGACGGTCACCGGCCATGCCGCCGAGGCAGACAATCGCAAACACCATCAGTACGAAATATTCCGCGGGGCCGAAGGCAATCGCCCATTTCGCCAGCAGCGGGGCGAACAGCACCATGCCGCAGGTCGCGATAAAGGCACCGATGAACGAGCTCCATGCCGACAGCGACAGTGCTACACCGGCCAGGCCTTTGCGGGCCATCGGGTAACCGTCGAGGGTGGTCATCACGGTGGACGCTTCGCCCGGAATGTTCAGCAGAATCGAGCTGATCCGGCCGCCGTATTCGCAACCCAGGTAAACCGCCGCCAGCAGGATCAGTGCCGACTCCGGTGGCAGGCCGAGGGCGAATGCGATCGGGATCAGCAACGCCACGCCGTTGATCGGCCCCAGGCCCGGCAACAGGCCGACCACTGTACCGATCAGGGTGCCGCAGAGTGCAGTCACCAGGTTGTACGGGCTCAGCGCGACGCCGAAACCCTGACCCAAATAGCCAAGAGTATCCATATCAGTTCTCCAGAACGTCGAGCACGCCCAAGGGCAGCGGTACGTCCATCAACTTGTCGAACAGCAGGTAGAGGCCGACGGCCATCAAGCTGATGATCACGATGCTTGGCACCCAGCGACCGCCATACAGTCGCGCCATGGGTACGCCGATCAGGATGCTGGCGACGATGAAACCCAGGGGCTCGAAGGTGCCGGCGAACACCAGCAACAGCACCACGCAGATGCCGATCTTGGTCAGGGTTTCGCGATCCAGCGGCGGCTCGTCGGCACTGTGCTTGATCGGTGCCGGACGGAACACCATGTACAACAGCGCTGAGCCCATCAGGCCGAGCATCAGCAATGGAAAAGCCCGAGGCCCCACCGGTTCGTAGGAAAAAGCCGCTTGGTACGGCCACGCCATCAATGCCAAGCCGAGACAGGCCAGCAACAGCACCGAAGCAAAAATGCGTTGTAAGAGCATGAGGAACTCCTGTGCCGCGACTCCGCCAAACGGAGTCGCAGCCGCTAGACAGAGACGATCACTGGATCAGGCCGAACTCTTTGGCCAGCACTTTGTAGTCCGCGACCTGCTTCTTCACATAGGTGTCCAGCTCCGGGCCGGTCATGGCGAACGGGAACAGTTCACGCTGGTCGCGCAACTTGGCGAACTCCGGTGAAGCCAGCAGTTTGTCGAAGGAGTCCTTCCACCAGGCGTAGTCCTCGTCGCTGACCTTCGGCCCCAGGTAGAAGCCGCGAACCACCGGCCAGACGATGTCGTAGCCTTGTTCGCGGGCGGTCGGGATGTCCTTCATTTCCGGCTCGTCCAGACGCTTGTCGGAGAACACCGCCAGCAGGCGCATATCACCACTGAGGATGTGTGGCATGGAGTCGGAAATGTCGGTGCTGCCAACCTGGATATGACCGCCGAGCAGGGCCGTGGCGATCTCGCCGCCCCCTTCGAGGGCGACGTAACGCAGGTCGCGCGGGTTGATCCCGGCTGCCTTGGCGATCAGCGCGGTCTGCATCCAGTCCTGGCTGCCGACGGTGCCGCCGGAACCGATCACCACTTTGCTCGGATCTTTCTTCAGGGCCTGGACCAGATCGTCGAGGGTCTTGTAGGGCGAATCGCTCTTCACCGCGATCGCGCCGTAGCTGGTGCCGACGGCGGCCAGCCAGCGCACATTGCTTTCATCGAAACGACCGAACTTGCCTTGGGCCAGGTTCAGCAGCGAACCACTGGACCAGGCCACCAACGTACCGGCATCGGCAGGACGCTGGGCGACCACCGCGTTGTACGCCACCGCGCCGACACCGCCGGGCATGTAGGTCACCCGCATCGGTTTGGTCAGCAGTTTTTCGTTGACCAGCGCGCTTTGCGCCAGTTTGCAGGTCAGGTCGAAACCGCCACCGGGCGAGGCCGGGGCGATGCATTCCGGGCGTTTAGGCTCGGCCATGAGTTGGCCGGCGAACAGCGCACAGCTGGCGGCGAGGGCGAAACGGCGCATTGAACGATTCATTTTTGTCTCCAGTGGAGTTTTTGTTTTTCGGGATGATTCAGGTGCGACGCTTTCGCGCGGCGCCGACGTGATCGAATCCGCACGGATCGAACGACGGGCAGCCGGCTTCGGCGCTGGCAAGCGTAAACATCGGGGAGCAAGAGAAAGGGCGGGGCGGGCAAGCCTGAAGCTGTGTGGACAGCATGGTGCAGTACCTCGTTTATTGTTTTTATTGGCGAAAACGCTTCGAGGCGTTTTTCGGTAGTTACATGTCAAAGCACGTTTTCAAACTACGATTCGATGGTCGGCAGTCGAAACCATCCGTGGGGCGACTCTAACGACCCAACCTTTCGCTAACCTTTCAGCGGGCTTTCACGGTTTTTCGGGCTTCACAGCGGTGATTGCGGCTGTAAACTCCGCGCCAAAGAATGGCGTCGGCCATCCCTGAACGAGGTATAGATCCATGCGTGTCCTGCTCGTCGAAGACCATTTGCAGCTCGCCGAAAGTGTCGCCCAGGCGCTCAAGAGCACCGGGCTGACCGTGGACGTCCTGCACGATGGCGTGGCCGCCGACCTGGCGCTGGGCAGCGAGGAATACGCCATGGCGATCCTCGATGTCGGCTTGCCGCGCATGGATGGTTTCGAAGTGCTGGCGCGCCTGCGGGCGCGGGGCAAGAACCTGCCGGTGTTGATGCTGACCGCCCGCAGCGACGTCAAGGATCGGGTCCATGGCCTGAACCTGGGCGCCGACGATTACCTGGCCAAGCCGTTCGAACTGACCGAACTCGAAGCCCGGGTCAAGGCGTTGCTGCGTCGCAGTGTGCTGGGCGGTGAACGTATCCAGCGTTGTGGTGTGCTGGCCTATGACCTGGAAACCCGACGTTTCACTCTTGGTGAAGAATTGCTGACCCTGACTTCTCGCGAGCAGGCGGTACTCGAAGCCCTGATCGCGCGCCCCGGTCGGGTGATGAGCAAGGAGCAACTGGCGTCGCAAGTCTTCGGTCTGGATGAAGAGGCCAGTCCCGATGCAATCGAAATCTACGTGCACCGCCTGCGCAAGAAACTGGATGGCCAGCCGGTCGCCATCGTGACCTTCCGTGGCCTCGGTTACTTGCTGGAAAGCCGCGATGCATAAGCCCAGCAGCCTGCGCTGGCGGTTGCTGTGGAACCTGGCGCTGTTGCTGGTGGTGTTGATGCTGGCCAGCGGGTTGAGCGCCTACTGGAACGGTCGTGAAGCCGCCGACACGGCCTATGACCGGACCTTGCTGGCCTCGGCGCGCACCATCGCCGCCGGCGTCTCCCAGCGCGACGGCACCCTGAGTGCCGACGTGCCCTACGTGGCTCTCGATACCTTTGCCTACGACAGTGCCGGGCGAATTTTCTACCTGGTCAACGATATCAATCAGAAGCTGATTTCCGGTTACGAAAACCTGCCCGCGCCACCGCCGGGAACGCCGCGCACCGATGACTATCCGGCGCTGGCACGTTTCTACAACGCCCAGTACCGCGGGCAGAACGTGCGCGTGGTGAGCCTGCTCAAGCCCGTGAGCGAGCCCAACATGAACGGCATGGCGGAAATCCGCGTGGCCGAAACCGATGAAGCGCGCGTCAGCATGGCCCGCAGTCTGGCGGCAGATACGTTGCTGCGCCTGGGCATGCTGGCAATCGGTGCGTTGATGCTGGTGTGGTTTGCGGTGAGTGCTGCGTTGCGCCCGCTGGAGCGCTTGCGCACGGCGGTGGAAGAGCGCCAGCCGGACGATCTGCGCCCCTTGCCATTGGTGGAAGTGCAGCGCGAATTGTGGCCGCTGGTGCGCGCCCTCAATCACTTTACCGAGCGCCTGCGTGGACAGTTCGAGAAGCAGGCGCAATTCATTGCCGATGCCGCCCACGAGCTGCGCACGCCATTGGCAGCCCTCAAGGCGCGACTGGAGCTGGGCATGCGCGCGGCCGAGCCCGAGACCTGGCGCAGCACGCTGGAGACCGCCGCCCAAGGCACTGACCGCTTGACCCATCTGGCCAATCAGTTGCTTTCCCTGGCACGGGTCGAAAATGGCGCCCGGGCGATTGCCGAGGGGGGCGCGCAGTTGCTCGACCTCAGTCAACTGGCTCGGGAACTGGGCATGGCCATGGCGCCGTTGGCCCACAAGCGCGGCATCGCGCTGGCGCTGGAAGCGGATGAACCCGTCTGGTTGCGGGGCGAGCCGACGCTATTGAACGAACTGCTGAGCAATCTGGTGGATAACGCACTGGCTCACACGCCGCCGGGCGGCAATGTGATTCTGCGGGTCTCGGCTCCCGCCGTGCTGGAAGTCGAAGATGATGGCCCCGGCATTCCTCTTGAGGAGCGCGACCGGGTATTCGAACGCTTTTACCGGCGCAATCAGCAAGTGGCCGGTTCAGGGTTGGGATTGGCGATTGTCGGCGAGATCTGTCGCGCGCATCTGGCGCAGATCAGCCTGCACGATGGAGAGCGGGCGGGGTTGAAGGTGCGGGTGAGTTTTGTTGCGGGGGAGTGATGCGGTGTCTGTTCTGGCCTCTTCGCGAGCAAGCCCGCTCCCACATTTGATCTGCGGCGACTCGGTTCAATGTGGGAGCGCGCTTGCTCGCGAAGGGGGCGACGCGGTCCTTGATCAGTAAAACATCGACCGTGTTTCTTCCAGGTCGGCGCACATCGCCTCGTCGTCGATGTCGATGCCCAGCGCATTGAAGGCCGGCACGCTCAACGGGTCAATACGAGCGAACGGATGGTCGGTGTCCTTGTGGCAATACAGGCTGGCCACCTGTACCAGATCCACATAGTCGATCTGCGCCGACTGGCGTTTGAGATTCAGGTAGAGCTGCGGCACCTGCACCAGCATGTCGGGAAAGTCCCAGACCTTGAGCAGTTTTTCGCCGATCAGGGGATGTATCCGGTCGATCACATGGTTGAGGCTGACCGGGTCGGACAGCAGTTCATAGTGATCTTCGGCGTAGGTCAGGATCGGCAGCACGCCAATTTGATGCACCAGCCCGCCAAGAGCAGCCTGGTCGGGCTTGAGCCGGGTATAACTGCGGCACAGGGCATAGCTGACGCCGGCGATTTCCAGGCTTTTGCGCCAGACTTCGCGCATTTTCTGTTCCACCACGTCGGAGCGGGCGTGGAAAATCTGCTCCATGACCAGGCCGATCGCCAGGTTGCAGCTGTAGTTGATGCCCAGGCGAGTGATCGCGGTGTGCAGGTCGGTCACTTCCTGGGTCGCGCGCAACAGCGGGCTGTTGACCACTTTGATCAGGCGCGCCGACAGCGCGGTATCACGGCCGATCACTTTGCTCAGGGTACTGACGCTGACTTCCGGGTTTTCCGCGGCCTTGCGAATTTGCAGGGCCACTTCCGGTAACGTTGGCAGAACCAGGTCATCGTTATTGATGGCCTCAACCAAATCCTGTTGGACCTTTTCCGCCAGCTCGCTCATTGAATCTCTCTAGGTGTAACGCCAAGTGCTGCCGTTATTGCTGGATTTCGCGATCGCGGTCCAGTTCATAAGGCAGGTCGAGCAGCTGCAAGGACGGCCCTTCGAGCGCGCCCAGGTGGATGTCTCCACTGTCTGCTGCTTCGGCTTGCAACACCGCCATGAGCTCAATGCCTTGCCCGGCGCGGGCAGCCAGCACCACTTCGCCGATAGAGCTGCCATGGGTCGGGGAAAACAGCGCCGTACCCGGTTCCGGCAGCTCGCCGGCAGCCAGTTGCAGGCGATACAAGCGGCGCTTGAGTTTGCCCAGGTACTGCATGCGCGCGACGATTTCCTGGCCGGTGTAGCAACCTTTCTTGAAGCTCACGCCACCGACGGCTTGCAGGTTGAGCATCTGCGGGATGAACAACTCGCGGGTGCCGGGCATGACCTGGCCGATCCCGGCACGGACCTGGCCCAGCAACCATTGATTCAGGTCACCTTCGCTCAGCACCGCCGACAGCTTGCCTTTGACCGCATCGGCTTGACTGGCAGCAACCCACAACTCGGCGCGTTGCGGTGAGACACGGATGGCGATCAGCCCGTCGTTGCGCACGACGCTGTCGGTTTCCGGCGGCAGGTCCAGGCCGAGGCTGGCCAGTGCGGCGTCGCCATGGTCAATGCCGAAGCGGACCCAGGCGGCACTCTCGTCGGTCAGTTTCGATTTGGAGAACACCGCGTATTTTTTCAGGTCCGCCAGTTGCGGTTCGAGCAATTCGGTGGCCATGGCCAGGACCACGCCGTCACCTTCGAGCAGGATGCGGAAACTC
This sequence comes from Pseudomonas sp. Pseusp49, assembly GCF_059491875.1. NCBI lineage: Bacteria > Pseudomonadati > Pseudomonadota > Gammaproteobacteria > Pseudomonadales > Pseudomonadaceae > Pseudomonas > Pseudomonas sp. Pseusp49. The sequence goes on from NZ_CP168514.1 coordinate 1,460,702, forward strand.
GATTGCATCCGGCCTTTCTGCGTGCAGCGCGCACCGAGGCTGGCCCGGGAATCGCTCAGGTAGTTGAGATTGCAGGTCAGTTGGCCTTGCAGGAATTTGCTGGCGTCCGCGCCGCGGACCGCGAGAACACCTTCATGAGAAAGCGTGCAGAAAAAAGCAGAATCGGCCATGGGTCATCGCAGGGTAAAAAGTCTGGTGGACATCATAAGGGGCCGCCTTCGAAATGGGTAGTTCACAAAGGATCATCGGTGCCCGACCAAAGCCGACTGTTCGACCGGGCGCGGGCCTGTATACTTGCGGCCTATTTGAGGAGCGCTCCATGGTCGAAGATGTTGAACTGAACCGCCTCTTTTGGCACAGCCGCCGTGGCATGCTTGAGCTTGACGTGTTGCTGGTACCGTTCACGAAAGAGGTTTACGCAACGCTCAACGAGGTGGATCGCGCGTTGTACGTCCGACTGCTGACGTGTGAGGATCAGGACATGTTCGGCTGGTTCATGGAACGCAGTGAATCGGAAGATCCCGAGCTGCAACGCATGGTCCGCATGATCCTGGATCGTGTCCAGCCCAAGTAATTCGTTCGAATGCCGCTGGCATGCCTCACGGCAGTTGCTGGCGGCGTATCTGCTGGCCCAGCTGTTCGCGCTGGGTTCGTTGTTTTTACTGTCGATTCCGCTCTGGGCCAGTTTGCTCGGCGTTGTGCTGTGCGTGGCTCACGGCGCCTGGCTGTTGCCCCGGCAAATCTTGCTGACCCATCCGCAGGCCATTTGCGGCTTGCGGCGCGATGCCGATGGCTGGCAGTTGTGGAGTCAGGCCAAGGGTTGGCAGCCCGTGCAGCTGAGGCCGGACAGCCTGGCGTTGCCATTGGTGGTGGTCTTGCGTTTCCGTCTGCGGGGTGAGCGCCGGGTCAGGGCCATTTGCGTGCCCCGGGATGCGCAGGCGGCGGATGTGCACCGACGCCTGCGGGTCCGGCTCAAGTTCAGCCGACGTAGGTGGGCGGCACCAGAATAGTGTCCAGCGCGACCGGCAACATGTCCGGGTAATCGAGGGTGTAATGCAGGCCACGGCTTTCCTTGCGCTCCATGGCTGACAGAATCATCAGCTCGGCCACCTGGGCCAGGTTGCGCAGCTCGATCAGATCCCGGCTGACCTTGTAGTTGCTATAGAACTCGTCGATTTCATCCAGCAACAATTGCACGCGGTGTTGTGCCCGTTGCAGGCGCTTGTTGGTGCGCACGATGCCAACGTAGTCCCACATGAACCGCCGCAGCTCATCCCAGTTGTGCGCAATGATCACGTCTTCATCGGAATCGGTGACCTGGCTCGCATCCCAGGCGGGAAGGGGGGCGGGCATCGGAACACGAGGTAACTGCTCGAGAATGTCCGTGGCCGCCGAGCGGGCATAAACGAAACATTCAAGCAGCGAGTTGCTGGCCATGCGGTTGGCGCCGTGCAGGCCGGTGAAACTGGTTTCGCCGATGGCGTACAGTCCCGGCACGTCGGTGCGGCCCTGTTGATCGACCATCACGCCACCGCAGGTGTAGTGCGCAGCGGGGACCACGGGAATCGGCTGTTTGGTGATGTCGATGGAAAATTCCAGGCAGCGTTCATACACCGTCGGGAAGTGCGTCTTGATGAAGGATTCGGGCTTGTGGCTGATGTCCAGATAGACGCAATCGATACCCAGGCGTTTCATTTCATGGTCGATGGCCCGGGCGACGATGTCCCGTGGCGCCAGCTCTGCCCGTGGATCGAAGCGCTGCATGAAGCGCTCGCCGTTGGGCAGCTTCAGGTGGGCGCCCTCGCCGCGCAGGGCTTCGGTGATCAGGAAGCTCTTGGCTTGCGGGTGATACAGGCAGGTGGGGTGAAACTGGTTGAATTCCAGGTTCGCCACCCGGCAGCCCGAGCGCCAGGCCATGGCGATGCCATCGCCGCAGGCACCGTCGGGGTTACTGGTGTACAGGTAAACCTTGGCCGCTCCCCCTGAGGCTAGGATCACAAAGCGGGCACCATAGGTATCGACTTCGCCGGTGCCGCGATTGAGCACATAAGCACCGAGGCAGCGGTCGCCTTCGAGTCCGAGGCGTTTCTCGGTGATCAGGTCTACCGCAACCCGCTGTTCCAGCAGTTCGATGTTCGGCCGTTTCCTGGCCTGCTCGAGCAGGGTGGTGAAAATGGCAGCGCCCGTGGCATCGGCGGCGTGGATGATGCGCCGATGGCTGTGACCGCCTTCGCGGGTCAGGTGGAATTCGAACCCGCCATCTTCATTGCTCGAGTGTTCATCGCGGGTAAAGGGCACGCCCTGGTCGATCAGCCATTGAATCGCTTCCTTGCTGTGCTCGACGGTAAAGCGCACCGCGTCTTCATGGCACAGGCCGCCGCCGGCATTGAGGGTGTCATCGACATGGGATTCAACGGTATCGGTGTCGTCCAGCACGGCGGCAACGCCACCCTGGGCCCAGAACGTCGAGCCATTGGCGAGGTTGCCTTTGCTCAATACGGCAATGCGCAAATGACCGGGCAAGGTCAGCGCAAGGCTCAAGCCGGCAGCACCGCTGCCAATTACCAGAACATCGTGTTGAAACTGTTGGCTCATTTCAGGATTCCGCTCAAAGCGACCCGGGTCGGGGGTGGCGCAGCTGGACTGGCGAGTCGAGTCAGCCGCACAGCCCACTAGTATATAGAGGGGGGGGACGGCACAATACCCGAGCCAGCATGGCATTGTGAAACTACTGTGACGCAAAATGTCGGGCGCTTCGTCGGATGTTTTTCTGCCCGTTGCGCGCGAGAATGACTGTATCGCCGATTTAACAGTCTTTTTCGCTTCACGGTTGCACAATGTCGGTTCGGCGCAGCTATAAATATTTGGAACTTTTGCCAAAGTGCCAAGATCAATAGACCGTTGCCTGAAACAAGGGACAGCGTCGGATTCAGTACGGGATTGCAGCTCGATCCCTGGCGAAGAATCCGATGACAAGATTATTCGCGCAGCCGGGCCCACTCGCGCTGCGCTTTTCGTGCGTGCCAAATCAGAGCCCGCAGGAAACTTGCCTGGAGGGGGAGAACTTTTGCGAAAAGCCCGAGTCTATGTTTGCAAGTCTGGTGGTTTACTTCTGCAAGCCTCCTCCGAGCTCATCGAGGAGTGTTCATGCTAACCCAGGAAGAGGATCAGCAACTGGTCGAACGCGTTCAGCGCGGCGACAAGCGTGCTTTCGATCTGCTAGTGCTGAAATACCAGCACAAAATTCTCGGGTTGATCGTGCGTTTTGTGCACGACACCCATGAAGCCCAGGATGTGGCACAAGAAGCCTTTATCAAGGCGTACCGTGCACTTGGAAATTTTCGCGGAGACAGCGCGTTTTATACGTGGCTTTACCGCATCGCCATCAACACGGCGAAAAACTATCTGGTTTCACGCGGCCGTCGGCCGCCGGATAGCGATGTCAGTTCCGAAGATGCAGAGTTCTACGATGGCGATCATGGCCTCAAGGATCTCGAGTCGCCAGAACGGGCTTTGCTGCGGGATGAGATCGAAGGCACCGTCCATCGAACCATTCAGCAACTGCCGGAAGATTTGCGTACGGCTTTAACTTTACGTGAGTTTGATGGTCTGAGTTACGAGGACATTGCGAGCGTCATGCAATGTCCGGTAGGCACCGTGCGCTCCCGGATTTTCCGCGCCCGGGAGGCCATCGACAAAGCCCTGCAGCCGTTGTTGCAGGAAAACTAAAGACAGCGGCGACAGCCAAGAGAGGAACGCCATGAGTCGTGAAGCCCTGCAGGAATCGCTGTCCGCAGTGATGGATAACGAAGCGGACGAATTGGAATTGCGTCGGGTATTGAATGCCTGCGACGATGTTGAAACCCGTGACACCTGGGCTCGTTATCAGATCGCTCGGGCAGTGATGCACAAGGATCTGCTGCTTCCACGCCTGGACATCGCTGCGGCTGTTTCTGCTGCCCTGGCTGATGAAGCCTCACCGGCAAAAGCGTCCCGCGGTCCATGGCGCAGCCTGGGTCGTCTGGCGGTCGCAGCCTCGGTGACCCTGGCGGTACTGGCCGGTGTGCGTCTGTACAACCAGGATGAGATCGCAGGTGCCGAACTGGCCCAGCAATCCGCTCAACCCGCACTGGCCGTTCCTCAAGTAAAAGGCCCTGCTGTCCTGGCAGGCTACAATGAGAGTTCGGAAGCTACAGGCCCAATGGCCAATGGCGTTTTGCAAGGTCAACCAGGCTGGCACGATCAGCGTCTGCCAGGCTACTTGCGCCAACATGCACAACAGGCTGCACTGAAAGGTACTGAGAGCGCTCTGCCTTACGCTCGTGCGGCAAGTCTGGAAAACCGTTAAGGAGGATCATGCGCGCCATACCTCTACTTTCGCTTCTGCTCAGCGGCTGGTTCATCGTTCCAGCCCAGGCTGATGATGCCCAGGACTGGTTGACCCGCCTGGGCCAGGCAGAGCAGCAGCAAAGCTTTCAGGGTACTTTCGTCTACGAGCGTAACGGTAGTTTTTCTACCCATAACATCTGGCACCTGGTCCAGGATGGAAAGGTCCGCGAGCGATTGATCCAGCTCGACGGCTCCGCTCAGGAAGTCGTTCGCATTGATGGGCATACTCAATGCGTCAGCGGCACACTGATAGCAGGGCTTGGGGACTCCCCCAACTCCGCTGCCCGTGCACTCGACCCTCAAAAGCTCAAGAATTGGTATGACCTTGCCGTCATCGGCAAGTCGCGTGTCGCTGGGCGTTCGGCGGTGATCGTATCGCTCAAACCCCGCGACCAGCACCGCTACGGTTTTGAACTGCATCTGGACAAAGAAACCGGCCTGCCTCTGAAGTCTTTGTTGTTGGACGACAAGGGGCGGTTGCTGGAGCGCTTCCAGTTCACGCAACTGGATACGGCCGACCTTCCTTCCGAAAAGGATCTGCAGGCCAGCAATGATTGCAAGCCGGTCAACCTCGACAGTGACAAGGCCTCTGCCGTCAAGGCTGCCCAGGTCTGGCATTCCGACTGGTTACCACCCGGTTTCGAGCTGACCAGCAGCACCGCTCGCAAGGATCCGCAGACCAAGACCCAGGTCAACAGCCTGATGTACGACGATGGACTGGCGCGTTTTTCGGTATTCCTCGAACCGTTGAATGGTGCAACCGTCACCGACACCCGTACTCAGTTGGGGCCGACCGTTGCGGTTTCCCGGCGCTTGACCACGGCACAGGGTGACATGATGGTGACTGTCGTCGGCGAGATACCGGTCGGTACTGCTGAACGTATAGCGCTTTCAATGCGCACCGATGCCACTGCAACCCAGCAGTGAGCAGAATTCGAAATGTTTCGTGAGCATTTCAATTTGCAAAAATCCCGTAAATTTCTTATAGGTCAGAGCCCCTCGGCTCTGGCCTTGTTTGTTGTTCCCGGAACAAAAATACCGGCGTATTGTTCCCGGTGTTCCTTGCTCCATATCGCTTAACCCTGCTCGTCGTAACGGGAGCCGTATGTCGATACCACGCTTGAAGTCCTACCTTTCCATTATTGCCACCGTGCTGGTGCTCGGTCAGGCGGTCACCGCCCAAGCGGTCGAATTGCCTGACTTTACGCAACTGGTCGAACAGGCCTCGCCCGCGGTCGTGAACATCAGTACCACGCAAAAGCTGCCGGATCGCAAAGTCAGCCAGCAAATGCCCGACCTTGAAGGCCTGCCGCCAATGCTGCGCGAATTCTTCGAGCGGGGCATGCCGCCGCAATCGCGTTCTCCTCGCGACCGTCAACGCGAGGCAACGTCCCTGGGTTCGGGTTTTATCATCTCGTCTGACGGCTACATCCTGACCAATAACCACGTGATCGCCGACGCGGACGAAATCCTCGTCCGTCTGGCCGATCGAAGCGAAATGAAGGCCAAGCTCGTCGGCACCGATCCACGTTCCGACGTGGCGTTGCTGAAAATCGAAGGCAAGGATCTGCCGGTGCTCAAGCTCGGTAAATCCCAGGACCTGAAGGCCGGCCAGTGGGTGGTTGCTATCGGTTCGCCGTTCGGCTTCGACCACACGGTGACCCAAGGCATCGTCAGCGCCGTCGGTCGCAGTCTGCCGAACGAAAACTATGTGCCGTTCATTCAGACCGACGTGCCGATCAACCCGGGTAACTCGGGTGGCCCGCTGTTCAACCTGAACGGTGAAGTGGTCGGGATCAACTCGCAGATCTATACCCGCTCCGGTGGCTTCATGGGCGTGTCGTTTGCAATCCCGATCGACGTGGCCATGGATGTGTCCAATCAGCTGAAATCCGGTGGCAAGGTCAGCCGTGGCTGGTTGGGCGTGGTGATTCAGGAAGTGAGCAAGGACCTCGCCGAGTCGTTCGGCCTGGAGAAACCGGCGGGTGCGCTGGTTGCCCAGGTCCAGGATGATGGCCCGGCTGCCAAGGGTGGCCTGCAAGTGGGCGACGTGATCCTGAGCATGAACGGTCAGCCAATCGTCATGTCGGCCGACCTGCCGCATCTTGTTGGCGCATTGAAGGCTGGTGCCAAGGCCGATCTGGAAGTCATTCGTGACGGCAAGCGCAAAAATGTCGAGCTGACCGTCGGTGCCATTCCGGATGAAGACAAGGAAATGGGCGCCGAGCCAAAATCCAGCATCGAGCGCAGCAGCAATCGCCTTGGTGTTTCCGTGGTCGAACTGACTGACGACCAGAAGAAAACCTACGACCTCAAAGGTGGTGTGGTGATCAAGGAAGTGCAGGACGGTCCTGCCGCCATGATCGGTCTGCAGCCGGGTGATGTGATCACCCACCTGAACAACCAGGCCATCGGTTCCGCCAAGGAGTTCGCGGACATCGCCAAGGCGCTGCCAAAGAACCGTTCGGTGTCGATGCGGGTACTGCGTCAAGGTCGTGCGAGCTTCATCACCTTCAAACTGGCTGAATAACCCGGTTGATGGCTGAATAAAAAACCGCCTCGAAAGAGGCGGTTTTTTTATGTCCGGACTGATTGTCTGCGAGGGCGTCAGCCCATCATGTCCTTGATCATGCGCTCCTGTTCCATCAGCTCGCGTTGCCGCGCGTCGATCCGCGAAGACAGCGGGAAGTTGCTGCCGGCCTTGCGTTTGGCGAAGTCCAGTTGCTGAATGGCCTGTTTGTAGTCCCCGACCAGGGCAAAGTATTCGGCGCGCGCCTGATGCAGGCCGATGATATTGCCCGACAGGCCACGCGTCTCGGCAACCTGATACCACACGTCCGGGTCATCCGGCCGTGACTTGAGCAGGCCTTCGAGGGCTTTCTCCGCGTCTGCGGTGCGGTTCTGCTTGAGCAGCAGGTCGACACGCATCTGATTCAGCGGGTAGTTGCCAGGGTACTGGGTTATCAACCGGTCAACCCGGGACTGGGCATCCGCCAGGCGATTGTTGGTGATGTCCAGATCGACCTGAGCGAGGTTGTAGATGATTTCGTTCGGTGCCTTGGCCAGCAACTGCTTGAGGTTTTCCCGGGCTTCGTTCAGTTGACCGCCCTTGATCTGGGCGATCGCCAGGCCGTAGCGCGCCACGTCGTTTTTCGGGTTCTCGTCGAGCTGGGCGCGGAAGCGCTTGGCACCGAGCCCCGGGCTTTCCTCATAGATCAGCTGTACGCGTGCGCGGATCAGTTGGTAGCGCATGCTGTCTTCAATACCGCCCGTTGGAAACTGTTCGGCACGGTTGCGGGTGTCGGCAATACGCGATTCGGTGACCGGGTGAGTCAGCAGGAACTCCGGCGGCTTGGCATCGTAGCGGTACTGACGCCCCAGGCGCTCGAACATGGTTGGCATCGAGCGGGGATCGTAACCGGCCTTTTCCAGATTGAGGATGCCGATACGGTCGGCTTCCTGTTCGTTCTGGCGAGAGAATCGTCGCTGTTCCTGAATGGCCGCCGCCTGTGTGCCGGCAATGGCTGCAATCCCGGCGTCACCGCCACCTGCGGCTGCTACCACGATACCCGCCAGCAATGCCGCCATCATCGGCACTTGCATGCGTTTTTGTGCTTCGATGCCCCGGGCAAAGTGGCGCTGCGACAAGTGAGCCAGTTCGTGCGCCAGTACCGAGGCATATTCGCCTTCGGTCTGGGCATTAAGGAACAAGCCACCGTTGACCCCGACTATCCCGCCCGGCGCCGCAAAGGCGTTGAGCTGCGGGCTGTTGATCAGGATGAACTCCAGGCGCCGGTCGGTGACCTGGCTGGTCTCCACCAGACGGTAAACGCTGGACTCCACGTAATCCTTGAGTTGCGGATCGTTGAGCTGCGAAACCTGGCTGCGCAACATGGCCAGCCAGGCGCGGCCGAGCTGGTATTCCTGTTGTGGCGAGACAATGGCAGAACTGGCGTCGCCGAGTGACGGCAGGTCGTCGGCGAAGCCCGGTGAGGCGAGCAGGCAAGCGAGCGTCAGCAGGGTAGGGCGCAAAAATGTCATGCACAAAGCCTTAGTCGACAAAGACCTTACTGTAGCCGGACACCGGCGTTGCGACCAGATATTCTAGGCAACTCAACCACCTGACCCGGAGTGATGCAATGACCGATGCTGTAGAGCATGACGTTGAACTGGACGCCAGCGGCCTGAATTGCCCGTTGCCGTTGCTCAAGGCCAAGATGGAGCTCAACCGGCTGGCCAGTGGCGCGGTACTCAAGGTCATCGCCACCGATGCAGGTTCGCAGCGCGACTTTCGCACCTTTGCCCGATTGGCTGGTCATACCCTGCTTCGTGAAGAAGATGAGGCGGGTGTCTACCGCTACTGGTTGAAAAAAGCCTGAAGTCTGCTGCGTTTGCTCCTAAGGATTATTGATGTTCAAAGTGTTACGCGACTGGATTCAGCGCTATTTTTCCGATGAAGAAGCGGTGGTGTTGGCTGTCCTGCTGTTTCTGGCGTTCACCGCCGTATTGACCCTGGGCGGCATGCTGGCGCCGGTGCTCGCCGGAATGGTGCTGGCGTATCTGATGCAGGGGCTTGTGGTGACGCTTGAACGCCTGCGTGTGCCGGGCGGGGTCGCGGTGGGGCTGGTCTTTGCGTTGTTCATGGGGTTGTTGCTGGTATTTATCGTGGTGGTCGTGCCGTTGCTGTGGCATCAACTGATCACCTTGTTCAACGAGTTGCCCGGCATGCTCGCCAAGTGGCAGTCACTGTTGCTGCTGTTGCCCGAGCGTTATCCGCATCTGGTGTCCGATGAGCAAGTACTGCAGGCCATCGAAGTGGCGCGCGGCGAAATCGGCAAGTTTGGTCAGTGGGCCCTGACGTTCTCGCTGTCGAGCCTGCCCTTGCTGGTGAACATCATGATCTACCTGGTGCTGGTGCCGATCCTGGTGTTTTTCTTCCTCAAGGACCGGGCCATGATCGGCCAGTGGGTGCGCGGTTACCTGCCCCGTGAGCGGGCGCTGATCACCCGGGTCGCCCATGAAATGAACCGGCAGATCGCCAACTACATTCGCGGCAAGGTCATCGAGATCTTCATCTGTGGTGGCGTGACCTACATCGCCTTCGTCGTTCTTGAACTCAACTACGCGGCGTTGCTGGCACTGCTGGTGGGGATTTCGGTGGTGGTGCCTTATGTCGGCGCCGTGGTGGTGACTGTACCCGTGTTTCTGATTGCGCTGTTCCAGTGGGGCTGGAGCGATCAGTTCATCTACTTGATGGCGGTCTACGGAATCATCCAGACGCTTGATGGCAACGTGCTGGTGCCCTTGCTGTTCTCGGAGGCGGTCAACCTGCACCCGGTGGCGATCATCTGCGCAGTGCTGTTGTTTGGCGGGCTGTGGGGCTTCTGGGGGGTGTTCTTTGCGATTCCCCTGGCGACGCTGTTCAAGGCAGTGCTGGATGCCTGGCCGCGCAAGGAGCCGGAAGTGGCGCCATTGTTGTAAATCAAAAAGATCGCAGCCTGCGGCAGCTCCTACAGGATTGATGACCATCCCTGTAGGAGCTGCCGCAGGCTGCGATCTTTTTCGATATCAGGCCTTGTTCAGTGCCTGAGCCGCTGCCAGAACAGCATCAACATGCCCCGGCACCTTCACACCACGCCATTCCTGACGCAGCACGCCATCCTTGTCGATCAGGAACGTGCTGCGATCCACGCCCATGTATTCCTTGCCATACAGCTTTTTCAGCTTGATCACGTCGAACAGCTGGCAGATGGCTTCGTCCTTGTCGCTGATCAGCTCAAAGGGGAATTCCTGTTTGCACTTGAAGTTCTCATGGGATTTCAGGCTGTCGCGAGAGACGCCGAACACTTCGGTATTGGCGGCCTTGAACGCCGCATACTGGTCACGAAAGCCCTGGCCCTCGGTGGTGCAGCCCGGCGTGCTGTCCTTCGGATAGAAGTAGATCACCACCTGCTTGCCCTTCAGGCCTGCAAGGCTGACGGTCTGCCCGCTGGTGGCGGGGGCTTCGAAATCGGCAACCGGTTGGTCGATGGCAACGGCCATGAAAGCTTCCTTACATTGGGTTCTGTGGGCGCCAGGGTTCGATCAGGGCGTCCAGGTTCAGCGCGTCGGCGAAATCCAGGAACTGATCGCGCAGCCAGCTGATCTGCACGCCGGCCGGCAAGGTCACGGTAAACGTGGCGTTGAGCATGGTGCCGCCGGTCTGCGGAGCCTGATAGGTGTCGCAGGTCAGGTTCTCCAGCTCGACATTGTGGTCCATGAAGAACTGGCACAGCTCGTTGATGATGTCCGAGCGGTAGGCCGAGCTGACATAAGCGACGTACGGCAAGGCCTGTGGGCGGTTTTCCAGGGCGGCGCTACGCACCACGTTGACGGTGAATGCGTGACGCTTGGCCAGCACGGGCAGGCTGCCTTCCAGGCGCGCCAGGGCATCCCAGCTACCGGAGATTTCCAGCACCAGGGCACTGCATTCGCCATGACGGGTCAGGCGAGAGGTGACAACGGCGCAGCGGTTTTCATGGCTGGCGCGGCACAGGACGTTGGTCAGCTCCATGGGGTTGGCGCCGAGGGCACTGATAACAAGGAATTGTTCGCGAACTGTGGGGGTGGACATGCAGCATTCCTAAAGCGATGAGCGGTCGGTACGTCTAAAGGCTGATTGGTCGGGAGCGAGCCTGCGGATGCGAACTCAGAAAGTCCCCAGTGACAGGTTGCGAACAGGCTCCGCCGGAGCGGGAGCGAGACGTGGCAACGCTGGATCAGGACTTGTGATGCCGAAAATGGAGGCTGAAACCCGACGGACGAGCTTGTCTGTAACGATCAAAGTCTGAAGGGTAGCGAAAACCGGCGCCAAGGGGAATGGCGGCAGCACAGTACTTCGCTTGTGCAAGCAACTTGGCGCCAGTACCATTACGGCTCTCTTTTTCCGGCAGGAGCGGTTTCATGATTGCGGGCAGTATGGTGGCACTGGTCACTCCCATGGATGCACAGGGGCGTCTTGACTGGGACAGCCTCAGCAAACTCGTGGACTTCCACCTTGAAAACGGCACCCATGCCATTGTCGCCGTCGGTACCACCGGCGAATCGGCAACCCTTGATGTCGATGAACATATCGCCGTCATCAAAGCGGTAGTCAAGCAGGTCAATGGTCGCATTCCGGTGATTGCCGGTACCGGCGCCAATTCGACCCGCGAAGCCGTCGAGTTGACCCGCAATGCCAAGGAAGCCGGCGCCGATGCCTGCCTGCTGGTCGTGCCGTACTACAACAAGCCGACCCAGGAAGGCCTGTACCTGCACTTCAAGCACATCGCCGAAGCGGTCGACATCCCGCAGATTCTCTATAACGTGCCAGGCCGCACCTCCTGCGACATGCAGGCCGAGACCGTGATCCGCCTGTCGACCGTGCCGAACATCATCGGTATCAAGGAAGCGACCGGCGACCTCAAGCGCGCCAAGGCCATCCTCGATGGCGTCAGCAAGGACTTCATCGTGCTGTCCGGCGATGATCCGACCGCGGTCGAGCTGATCCTGATGGGCGGCAAGGGCAACATCTCCGTCACCGCCAACGTCGCACCGCGTGAAATGGCCGACCTGTGCGAGGCCGCCCTCAAGGGTGATGCCGAGACTGCACGGGCAATCAACGAAAAACTGATGCCGCTGCACAAGGACCTGTTCATCGAAGCCAACCCGATTCCGGTGAAGTGGGCTTTGGTCGAAATGGGCCTGATGCACGAAGGCATTCGCCTGCCGCTGACCTGGCTGAGCGCACCTTGTCACGAAACGCTCCGCACGGCCCTGCGCCAGTGCAGCGTCCTGGTTTAATTGAGGAAGTACAACGCATGAAGCGAATGGCCGGACTTTCCGCACTTGCCTTGATTATCTCCAGCACCAGTGGCTGCGGATGGATCTGGGGCCCGGAAGGTTATTTCCGTGACCGTGGTAGCGATTACCTGGAAGCGCAACAGACTGCACCGATGCAAATTCCGCCGGATATCCATACCGCCAAGCGTCTGGATCCGCTGTTGCCGATCCCGCGCAACGTGGCCGATGACACCGCTACGGGCGAATACGTCGTTCCTCGTCCACAGCCGCTGACGGCGGTAGCCGACGCCAGTCCCTATTCGCTGCAGAAGAGCGGCGGCACCAGCTCGATCCTGGCGCAGAATCCGCCTGCCGAAATCTGGCCTGTGGCCGTTCAGTTCTTCCAGGACAACGGTTTCCGTCTGGATGAACAGCGCCCGCAAACCGGCGAATTCACCACGACCTGGCAGCATTCCGATGAACTGTCTGCGGCCATGGCCAAGCGCCTGAGCGCGGCCGGCGTCAGCACCGACAGCGAAACCCGCGTGCGGGTGCGCATCGAGCCGGGCGTGCAGCGCAACACCAGTGAAGTCTACGTGGTCAGCGCCGAGCGTCCAGCCGGCAGCACCGCCGACGTCGAGTTCACCAACCGTTCGGTCAACACTGGCCTGGACGCGGCACTGGTCGACGACATGCTCGCGAGCATGAGCCGTATCTCGGAGAAGGGCGGTTCGGTCTCCATGCTGGCTTCGCGTGATTTCGACGCGCCCAGCCGTGTCAGCCTGAGCGAAGACGGCAGCGGCAACCCTGTGCTGAACGTCGGTACCGACCTTGACCGTGCCTGGTCGAGCGTAGGTCGTGCGCTGGAACAAGGCGAATGGCGCGTTGAGGACATCAACCGCAGCCTGGGCCTGTACTACATCAACCTGGCCGAAAAAGCCGAGAGCAAAGACGACAAGCCAGGTTTCCTCAGCAGCCTGTTCGGCACTGCGCCGAGCAAGGAAGAGCTGGAAGCTCGCGCCGAGCGTTATCAGGTTCGCCTGAGCAAGGTTGGCGAGAACGTCCAGGTCACCGTCGAGAAGAACATCAACACCGTGGCGCCGGCAGATGTGGCGCGTAAAGTGTTGAGCAAGATTCAAGACAACCTGGGCTGATCCTATGCGTTTTGCCGTTCTCGGCAGCGGCAGTCAAGGGAACGGCACGCTGATAGCCAGCGCTGATACGTACGTGCTGGTGGATTGTGGTTTTTCCCTGCGGGAAACCGAAAAACGCCTGCTGCGACTGGGTGTGAACCCTGCGCAGCTGAGCGCGATACTCGTGACCCACGAACATGCCGACCACGTGCATGGCGTGGGTTTGCTGTCTCGGCGCTACAATCTGCCTGTCTACCTCAGTCGCGGGACCTTGCGCGGGATGCGCAAACCGATTGAACCCGCAGGCTTTCTGGCCGGCGGCGAGCAGTTGCAGATCGGCGACTTGAGCATCGGTGTCATTGCCGTGGCCCACGATGCACAGGAACCGACGCAGTATGTCTTCAGTGACGGTTCACGGCGTTTCGGCCTGTTGACCGACCTGGGCTCCTATTGCGACAGGGTGCTGGACGGTTACCGGGACCTCGATGCATTGATGATCGAGTCCAACCATTGCAGGGACATGCTGGCTCGCGGTCATTACCCGTACTTTCTCAAGCAGCGGGTGGGCGGTGAACTGGGACATTTGAACAACCATCAGGCGGCATTCCTGGTGGCCGAGCTGGGCTGGAAGGACCTGCAACACCTGGTCCTGGCCCATCTGAGCAGCAAGAACAACCTGCCGCAGCTGGCCCGGCAATGTTTTGTCGACACCCTCGGGTGCGACCCGGACTGGCTGCAACTGGCCGATCAAGATTCAGGGCTCGACTGGCGTCACATCGCCTAGCCCATCTACTTAGCAAGCGGAGCCCATCATGGAAAAACGTGAAGAACTCTACCGCGGCAAAGCCAAGTCGGTTTACAAGACCGACGACGCTAACCGTTTGATCCTGCTGTTTCGCAACGACACTTCGGCGTTCGACGGCAAGCGTATCGAACAGCTCGACCGCAAGGGCATGGTGAACAACAAGTTCAACGCCTTCATCATGCAGAAGCTCGAAGCGGCCGGCGTGCCGACCCAGTTCGACAAACTGCTGGGCGACAACGAATGCCTGGTGAAGAAGCTGGACATGATCCCGGTCGAGTGCGTCGTGCGTAATTACGCCGCTGGCAGCCTGGTCAAGCGCCTGGGTGTCGAGGAGGGCATGAAGCTCAACCCTTACACCTTCGAACTGTTCCTGAAGGACGACGCCAAGGGCGACCCGTTCATCAACGAATCCCACGTCGTGGCTTTCGGTTGGGGCACCGCCGAGCAACTGGTTCGCATGAAAGAACTGTCGCTCAAGGTCAACGAAGTCCTGAGCAAGCTGTTCGACGACGCCGGCCTGCTGCTGGTCGACTTCAAGCTGGAATTCGGCGTGTTCCACGATGGTTCCATCGTGCTGGGCGACGAGTTCAGCCCGGACGGCTGCCGTCTGTGGGACAAGGCTACCGGCAAGAAAATGGACAAGGACCGCTTCCGTCAGGGCCTCGGTGACGTCATCGAAGCCTACGAAGAAGTCGCCAACCGTCTGGGCGTACCGCTTTAACCGACGCAAGCATCTGAAAGCACAGAAATATTTCGCTTAGGGGGTTCGCTTCCGGCGAAAGTGTTGTTATGATGCGCGCCGTTGGAGAGATGCCAGAGTGGCCGAATGGGACGGATTCGAAATCCGTTGTACCTTCACCGGTACCTAGGGTTCGAATCCCTATCTCTCCGCCATTACATTGAAAAAGCCCCGTAGCTGAAAAGTTACGGGGCTTTTTCGTTTCTGAAGCTTTTTCAGTGACTATCGCTGCCGACATCCTGTCCGAATCCATTGTGCTCCCTGCCATCGAGGGGCTGCGGTGCGAAATATCCCCTGACATTGAAAGTAATCGCTCCGGGAACTCCTCCTTTACTCTGCTTGCGCAGGTCACTGACCTGCAGTCACCGGCAATCGCATGGAGCGAGCAATGTATTTTGAGATTTACAGGCAAATCCGCGGCACCGTCCTGACTGGCAAGGGCCAATGGCGATGGCGTTTAAGGGCGGGGAATCATGAAACGATTGCCAGCGGTGAGGCTTACGTCAACAAGGCTGATTGCCTGCATGCAATCAATTTGATCAAGGGGACCTGCGAGCAGACCCCTATCAAGGAAATCTAGCTGAGGGTGGTGAAGCTGCTCGTTGAGAGCAGCTTCGTTTCAACCGGCTTATGGCTGGGAATGACCGAGTTTTCTCTTGATCAGTTCGTAGACGTCCTTGTGGGTGGAGTTGTGCAGGGATTTGTCCTTGCAGGCCGAGGCGAGGAACGTTTTGACCTCATCCCTTGCGTGCGGGTACAAGCCGGCGACGTAGTCGGCTTCGTGGGGCTGGGTGCAGTTGAAGTGCTTGTCGTCTTTGGCTTTGTCTCTGGCCATGGTGCCGCTCCTTTTGATAACGCGTGTTTTGGATGACGAGGCTGGTTTTTCCCCTCGTGCGCCGCTGAGCTTAGGGACCCAAGGGTTAACTGCCAGAGGTTTCAGGTAAAAAGGAAGAGGCTGTAGGACAAGGCGTGGGCAGGCATTTTGCTTAAACGTGAACCCCGTCAGGCTGTTGAACTTGAGTTGAATGGACGGCAGTTGCCCCGGCTACCTAAACTGTCAGCAGATTTGGGGATTGGGGACACTGGATGAATCGCAACGAACTTCGCAAGGCGGATATCAACCTGATGGTGGTATTCGAAACGCTGATGCTGGAGCGCAATGTCACTCGGGTGGCGGAGAAGCTGTTTCTCGGTCAGCCGACCATCAGCTCGGCGCTCAACCGCTTGCGTGCGATGTTCAATGATCCGCTGTTCATCCGTGTTGGCCATCGCATGGAGCCGACGGCACGGGCAGAGGAGATCATCAGGCACCTGTCGCCGGCGCTGGATTCCTTGTCCGTGGCCTTGAGCCTGACCCATGATTTTGATCCGGCCAGCAGCACGATGACGTTTCGCATCGGGTTGTCCGACGATGTCGAGTTCGGCCTGTTGCCGCCGTTGCTGCGAACCCTGCGCCAGGAAGCGCCAAAGGTGGTGTTTGTGGTGCAGCATGTCGATTACTGGCGGATTCCCGACTTGCTGGCGTCCGGCGATATCACGGTGGGTATCAGCCAGACCCGTGGCTTGCCGGCCAATGCCAAGCGCAAGTTGCTGCGGCATATCCAGCCCAGCATTTTGCGCGCCGATGCTTCCGACACTCCGCTGACGCTCGACGAATATTGCGCACGACCGCACGTGCTGGTGTCCCATACCGCCAACGTCAGTGGCTATGCCGACGAGTGGCTGGCGGAAATCGGCCGCACGCGCCAGGTGGTGCTCTCGGTACCGCAATACAGTTCGTTGCCCGCACTGCTCGCCGGGACGGACCTGATCGCCAGCCTGCCGGACTACACCGCCGAGGCGATGGCTGCTTCGGGCATGCTGTTCAAGGAGCCCTTTCCGTTCAAGACACCGACCCTGGACCTGTCCATGGTCTGGCTCAGTCATGTCGATACCGACCCTGCCGAGCGCTGGTTACGTTCGCGCCTGGAGGCGTTCATGAGTGAGCGTGCCGTTTTGCCGCTGCCCGAATGAACGGGGCATGTTATACGTACGACCTTTCCATCCCCTTCCAGGAGCCAACTCATGCCTCACCTGCACATGGAATACACCGCCAACCTGACTGACCTGAATGCCGATGTGGCGTTGATGCGGTTGAACAATACGCTGGTGGGTTCCGGTCAGTTTGCTGCCGAATTCGACATCAAGAGCCGCGCGGTCAGGGTCGAGACGTTCAAGGTCGGTACTACTTTGGCTGAACGGGCATTCGTGCATGTGAAACTGGCACTGTTGAGTGGGCGTTCCGCACAAATCAAGAAACAACTCTCCGAAAGCCTGCTGGCGGTGGTTCAGGACTTGTGTGAGTGGCCGCGCGGTGTTGAAGTCCAGTTGTGCGTGGAGATTCTCGACATCGATCGCGATTCCTACAGCAAGACCGCCATCAGCCACTGAGTATCAGGCCGTTTCCTGCATGGCGCAGGCCTGGATCACTTGCGCTCGCAGCCAGGTGTTGGCGCTGTCCTGATCGACCCGCTGGCTCCACTGCATGTCGAGGGTGAAACCCGGTAGACCCTCGGGCGCTTCACAGTGATTGAAGGTGTCGGTACTGGCCAGCAGCCGCTGGATGCGCCGGGGCAGGGTCAGGGCATAGTCGGTGCCGGTAATCAGCTTCAGCGCTGCACTGTAACTGTTGGCGCGCGCGACGATCTGGCGCTGTTTGGCCTGCTGCGCGAGCCAGCCGTCGACCATGTTGGTGGCGGACGTCCAGGGTGTCGGGAATACGTGTCGACGTTCGACATAGGTTTGCAGGCTCAAACGCGGTTCCGCCGGGGTGGCGCGTTTGTCGAACACACAGACCAGATCATCTTCGAGCAGCGTCCTGGATTTGAAATCGACGTGGCTGCGATGAAAGTTCGGGCCGAAACACATCACCAGGTCGAGACTGCCTTCGCGCAACGCTTCGGCAGGGATGTCGGCTTCGAGTTTGAGCACATTGACCGTCACCGGAAGATCGGCGAGGGCGAAGGTTTTCAACAGGCGCGGCAGGATCAACTGCTCGAAATACTCCGGTGCGCAGAGGTTGAACGTCACGGCTTGCAGGCCAGGGTCGAACGCGGGTGAGCCGGCGTGGCACAAATTGATGCTTTCCAGGATTTTCAGCACGTGAGGGTACATCGCGCTGGCCTTGCCTGTGGGCTGCATACCGCCGATACGGGTATGGATGAACAGTTCGTCCTCGAAGCTGTTGCGCAGTTTTTTCAGGCAGTAACTCACGGTGGACTGGCTGACGCTAAGCATCTCCGATACGCCGGTGACGCTGTTCTGCTCGTACACGGCGACGAACACCATGAGGTCCTGCATGTCGAGTTTTCTAAGCGAATTACTGTTCAGCATCCATTGCGTCTCGCTGCGTCCCCTTGCACTGACCGTGTGCCAGGGTGAGTGAACGATCCTAGCGGAATGAGCGAACAGGGAAAATGCCTTGCAGGAAGTTTTGCCCTGGAACCCTTCAACTCTGGACCATCGCCGACACGGCGCGGCGGCTGGAGATCAACAGCGCGAACATGCCGATGCCCACCAGCAGCGCGCCCGCCAACTCCAGCGGCAGCGGCATCTGGCGTCCCCAAAACCAGTGAAACAAGGTGATGAACAGCGTGCTCAGGTAGATGTAGGAAATCACCGAGGATGGCGCGATCACGCCGATGGCCTGATGCAGTAGCCAGAACGTCGCCAGGGTGGCGAACACCGCCAGGTACATCAGCCAATAGAAATCGTTGAGCGTCAGTAATGATGCCGAGCGCCAACCACCACTGAATCCGCAGAACACCAGCAGAAACAGTGCGCCGAACAGCATGTTCCAGAACGTCATGGGCACCGGCCCGCGCCCCTTCAGGCTATTGGCTTTCAGGCGTTGGCTTAGAGGGGCGTAAAGTGCCATCGCCAGGCAACCGATGCCGTACACGGTCAGCGCATACGGCGATGGAAAGTCGTTGGGGCCGGTGCCTTTCATGATCAGTAGCACCGCCCCGGCAGCGGCGAGCAGCATCGGCACAATCCGTTGTTTCAGGCGGCTGTCAGGTATGAGCACGGCCTCGAAAGCCAGGGTCATCAGCGGCACCAGCGTAAACATCGTTCCTGTATTGACGGCCGAGGTGTAGCGCAATGCTTCGAACAGCGAACCGAAGTACAACGCCAACAACAGGCCGAGCACCGCGTGACCCAGCAGCCCGCGGGCGGTCATGACGGCATTGCCTTCACGCAGCAACAGCGGCAGAAACACCAAGGCGCAGAACAATAGGCGCAAGCCGGTCAGCAGGATCGGGTCGATGGCCTGGCTGACTTGCGCCGCCGCGGAAAACGAGGCGGCAATCAGCAAGGCCCAAAGCAGCATGCTGGCGTGAGCGGCGGCGAAACCGGTGGTTTTCATGGCAGGCTCCGGGTCAGTGGATGTGGCGGCTGTAGTGCCTTGGGTTGAAGCGCAAAACCATCAACATCATCAGTGCCATGACCGCCGCCAGCGACCACCAGGCCCATTCAAAGCTGCCGAGCCGGTCGCGGATGATCCCTGCCAGCAGAGGCGACAGGCTGGCGATCAGGTAGCCGATGCCTTGTACGAATGCAGTCAGGCCACCGGCGCGCAATGGATTGTCCAGGTGATCCAGCGATACGATCAGGCTCATCGGGAACAGCCCGCCAATGCCCAGCCCCAGCAGGCATGGCCACATCAGGCTCAAGTGCTGCGGGCTCAGAATCAGTCCGCAGAAACCGGCGATGATCAGTGCCAGCAAGACCATCAGCACGACTCTGCGGTCGCGGCAGCGATTGGCGATGAAGGGCGTCAGCAGGCCCGACAGCACTTCCATTGCGGTGAGAAACCCGAGCAGCAATCCGGCGTGTTGTTCGCTCCAGCCCTTTTCCACGTAGTACGGCGCCAGCCAGGCCAGAACGCAGGTGTAGGACGCAGTGCCCAGGCCAAAGAAGATCGCGAGTAACCACGCGCGGGAATTGGCGAAGAACGATCCTTTGCGGGATGCCCTCGAATCCAGTGTTGGCATCCTTGTGCTTTGGCTGCGCCAGAAGAGCAATGCCAGCACGGCGAGAACGGCCCAGATCGCCAGGCCCATGCGCCAGCTGCCGGTAGACGCCATCACCAGTGGCGCAAAGGACGCCCCCATGGCGGCACCGCCCATGATCGATGTGACGTAGAGACCCATGCACAGGGCAACGTGGTCGCTGAAGCGGGATTTGATCAGCGCAGGCATCAGGGCCTGGATCAGGGCGATGCCGATACCTGCCAGTACGGCGCTGAGGATCAATTCGCCTACCGAATCGACAAACAGGCGCGACACCGTGGCCATGCCGATGATCAGCAACGAAAGTACGACAGTACGCTGTTCACCGAGACGCTCGCTGACACGCAGTCCGAAAAACATCGCCAGTCCCATGGCCATGACCGGCAACAGGGTCAGCAGTGAAGCCAGGCTGAAACTCAGCGGGATGTCCTCGCGAATCGCCGAGAGCAACGGCCCGACGGCGGCCATGGAGGGACGCAGGTTCAGGGCGACGAGAGCAATGCTGAACATCAACCAGAGGGCAGGGCGGGTAGTCGCGCGGGTGTTTTCCATGATCGGACCTTGAACGGTAGGGTTGCGATTAGGCGCGCGAGGCTGCAAGGCCGCAAATCAGAAAGTCTGGTGATGTATTTGGAAATTAAATAAGAGTGCGGTCATACGGACGCCGTTGAATGTTTAGCCATTCGACATCCAAGGTTCTTCAAATCCTGATTTAACGACTGAACCCATCGTGTGACGCTGCCGGTCATCTGTTTTCTGCGGTTCTCTCTATGGACGGTTGGCCAGTCGCAATCCACTTCAAGGCAACCATCGGCGCTCGTGCGTCGAGCCTTGGTCGTCGATTCACGCCCGCCACCGCGCCAAGCCTCTCTGCACTTCCTTCTGAACTGGCCTTCTGGGCGCTGTGGCATTGCCGACATGCGCGCCCGCCGGATTCCTGCTTTTTCCGCTGATCGTTCCTACATATTCCGGTAGGTACCGGAATTAAAGTGCGTGTGCCTTTGTGCACCCGTCAAACACGGAAAAAGAGAATTCCCATGAGTTGTGCCACGACCTCGTTCGCCACCCGGCTTGAAGCCCTGACTTTTCTGGAACAGAACCCGGATATTGAAATGTTCGAGCTGTTCATCCTCGACAACAACGGTGTGCCGCGGGGCAAGCTGCTGCACCGTGACGAGCTGCTGGCGGTGTATGAAAGCGGGCGGCCATTACCGAGTACCATCCTCGGTCTGACCATCAACGGCGATGACGTGGAAAACTCCGGGCTGGTCTGGGATGTCGGCGATATCGACTGCCGGGCCTACCCGATCAGCGGCAGCCTCACGCGTATGCCGTGGCGTCTGATACCGACCGCGGCCGTGCAGGTCAGCATGCACCCGACTGAGGGGATGCCCGCTACCATTGCCGATCCCCGTCACTTGCTGGCGAAAGTCATCGAAGGGTTGCAGGCAGACGGCTATTACCCGGTGATGGCGGCGGAACTGGAGTTCTATCTGCTGGATCAGCAACGCGACAGCAATGGCCGGCCGCAACCGGCACGGGATGTCGATGGCGGGCGTCCGCGCGGCACCCAGGTCTATGGATTGCGCGAGCTTGAACAGATCGAGCCGTTCCTGGCCGATCTCTACAGCGCCTGCAAGCTCCAGGGGATTCCAGCACGCACGGCCATTTCCGAATACGCGCCGGGGCAAGTGGAAATCACCCTCGAACACCGCACCGACGCGTTGCAGGCCATGGACGAAGCGGTGCGTTACAAGCGTCTGGTCAAAGGGGTGGCGCACAAGCACGGCATGACGGCGTGCTTCATGGCCAAGCCATTCGATGACCTGGCCGGCACCGGGATGCACATGCACGTGAGTCTGGCGGACAAGGACGGCAACAACCTCTTTGCCAGCGAAGCCCCGGATGGAACGCCTTTGCTCAAGCAGGCTGTCGCCGGCATGCTCAGTACCTTGCTCGACTCGCTGTTGCTGTTCTGCCCCAACGCCAATTCCTACCGTCGATTCCAGGCCAACAGCTATGCGCCGCTGGCAGCCACCTGGGGGGTGGACAATCGCACCGTGAGCTTGCGCGTTCCTGGCGGGCCGGCGTATTCCCGGCACATCGAGCATCGAATTTGTGGCGCGGATGCCAACCCCTATCTGGCGGCTGCAGCGATTCTGGCCGGTATTCATCGCGGTATCCGCGAACAACTCGACCCGGGTGCGCCGGTGGAGGGCAATGGCTACGCCCAGGCCGCGAAACTGTTGCCGACGGACTGGCTGACCACTTTGCGATCGCTGGAAGGTTCCAGTTGGGCCAGGGAAGCCTTCGGCGGCGAGTTCCTCGGTGTCTACCTGGCGGTGAAGCGCGCCGAGTATCGCCAGTTCATGGGGGAGGTCGGGGAGCAGGACTGGCGCTGGTACCTGCATCAGGCTTGAGCCGAAACTGAACCCGAGCTGAACCATTCTCAAATAGTCTGAAGTTTCTGGCAGGTGTTATAAGCCAACTAATTGTTGGCTTCTTTTTCACAAAAAATTGATGGTTGGCTACCTAAAATTAGAATTGTCTCGGTCAATGAAATTTTCACATTGACCGAAGGCACTTCTTTTCAGGACTCGCCGAACCTCATGTTTAAGATTAAAGCCGTGCGCCCCGAATGGGTGACACTGATTGCCAGTGCATTTTTGTTGGTTGGCTTCAACTTTGTACTCTGGCAACACCTGTTCGAAATCACCACGTCCGATGGCAAAGGCATGGTCATGCGCGTGGCCTTCGGGGTGATGATATTCGCGGCCTTCAACATCGTGCTGTCCCTGCTGGCCTTCCGGCCGGTACTCAAGCCGCTCCTGACCCTGCTGTTCATGGTCAGCGCGGGCGTGGCGTATTTCATGAGCCAGTATGGTGTCCTGATCGACACCGGCATGTTGCGTAACTTCGCTGAAACCAATGCTACGGAAGTGCGCGACTTACTGTCGCTCAAGTTGTTTGTTTATATTGTACTGCTCGGTGTATTGCCGTCGTGGCTATTGTGGAAGGCACCGATTAATTATCGTCGCTGGCACCGTGAGCTGCTCAGTAAAGTCCTAGTGGTATTTGCTTCTGCGGCCGTCATTGGTGGTGTTGCACTGGTTAACTATCAAGGCTTGTCTTCGCTGTTTCGCAATCACCACGAGTTGCGCCTGATGGTGGTGCCAAGCAACTACATTGGTGCCTCTGCCGGTTTATTGCGCGAGAAAGTAGCGACTGCGCGGCAACCCTTTGTGAAGATCGGTGAAGATGCCCGACGCAATACGCTCTGGCAAACTCATGGGCGCAAATCCCTGACGGTGCTTGTCGTCGGGGAAAGTGCCCGGGCGGAGAACTTCGGTATCTTTGGCTATAGCCGCGACACCACGCCCAATCTGAGTAAGGAAGATGGCCTGATCGCCTTCACCGATGTGCATTCCTGCGGAACTGAAACCGCCGTTTCGGTGCCTTGCATGTTCTCCAACATGGGGCGCAAGGACTACAACGCCAGCAAGGCCAAGAACGAAGAAGGCCTGCTGGATGTGCTCAAGCATGCGGGTATCGACGTGATCTGGCGTGACAACCAGTCGGGCTGCAAGGGTACGTGCGATCGCGTCACCCTTCAGGACGTCAGCAATCTGAAAGACCCGGCATTGTGCGCCAACAGTGAATGCCGCGACGAAATCCTGCTGCAGGGGCTGCAACATTTCATCGATACCCTGGACAAGGATACCGTGCTGGTATTGCACCAGATGGGTAGTCACGGTCCGGAGTACTTCAAGCGTTATCCGAAAGAGTTCGAGCGTTTCACCCCGGTTTGCGAGAGTAATGCCCTGAACAATTGCAGTCGCGAAAGTATCGTCAATGGCTACGACAACACCTTGGTCTATACCGACCACGTGCTGTCGACCCTGATCGATCTGCTGCGCACTAACCAGTCCAAAGTGGACACCGCGATGCTGTATCTGTCGGACCACGGTGAATCCCTGGGCGAGTACAACTTGTTCCTTCACGGCACGCCTTACATGCTGGCACCGGAGCAGCAAAAACATGTGGCCATGTTTGCCTGGTTCTCCGACAGCTATAAACAGTCGTTTGCGGTAGATACCCGCTGCCTGCAACAGAGTCGTGAAAAGCCTCTGAGCCAGGACAACCTGTTCCATTCGATGCTTGGACTGCTGGAGGTCAACAGCAAGGTCTACAACCAGGATCTGGACATGTTTGCCGGATGTCGTGGGCCGGTGACTGACGGCGTGCTGGCCAAGGATTGAGTGCTCCGATTTTGTTTCACTCGGTGGCTGCCGACCTGCGGCCTGTTGAACGTTTATCAAGAGCCATTGCACATGTCCGCTCAACCCCCATCCGCCATCGAGCTTGAGATTGCCCGGCGCTACGATCAGGAACACGCGCGCGTCTGCCTTCAGCCGCAAGCGCCGGGCCTGGCCGGGCGGCTGACGCACTGGCGCGAGGCGCGTCTGGTGCGCAATGCACTCAAGGTCGCTGGTGAACCGGGGCTGATCCTCGACGTGGCCTGCGGGGTGGGGCGTTTCTGGTCGGTGCTGGCCGAACATGCGAATCGGGTGATCCTCGCGACGGACCCGTCCCAGGACATCCTCGATCATGCCCGCACACATCACCCGCAAAGCCTGCTGAAGCGGATCAAGACCTTTCAAAGCTCCGCCTTCTCGATTGGTTTGTCGGAAAACGCGGTTGACTGCATTTTTTGCATGCAACTGTTTCAGCACCTTTACAGTCCGGAATATCGTCTGGCGATGCTGGGCGAGTTTTACCGGGTCAGTCGCGATACGGTGATCGTCGCGGTGCGCCTCGATGGCCTATTCAAGGGCGCGCATTCCAGCGTGGAGGGGCCATTACCGAGCAAGGCCGGGGTCGAAAGCGAGTTCAGGCAGGCGGGATTCCGTTTGCTCAGCCATCAGGATTTTTTTCCCGGTTGTGCACAGATGCGGGTCTACGTGCTGGGTAAGACCAGCTAGGCCGAGCTTGTCGGACTATTCTTCATGTCACGCAGTCATTTTCGCTAACGCTCTTGTTCAGTGGATGCGCGGAAATCGCCGGGGGCGATATATACTGCGCGCCATTCTTCAAGGGAGAGCCGTGTGGCCATCGATATTCACTGGATTCGCGACAACGATAGCCTCGGTCGGTTTTGTGCCGAGTGGCAGCAACTGCCATTCGTTGCCCTCGATACCGAATTCATGCGGGTCGACACCTTCTACCCGATCGCAGGCCTGCTGCAGGTCGGCGATGGCGAACGTGCCTACCTGATAGATCCGCTGACCATCGACAACTGGCAACCTCTGGCCGCGTTGCTGGAAAACCCGGCCGTGCTCAAGGTTGTCCACGCGTGCAGCGAAGACCTCGAAGTCCTGCTACGCCTGACCGGTAGCCTGCCGGCGCCACTGTTCGATACGCAATTGGCGGCCGCCTACCTGAACCTCGGTTTCTCCATGGGCTATTCGCGCCTTGTGCAGGAAGTGCTCGGCATCGACCTGCCCAAGGGTGAAACCCGTTCCGACTGGCTGCAGCGTCCGCTCTCCGAGACCCAGATCAGCTATGCCGCCGAAGACGCCGTGCACCTGGCCGAAGTCTTCGTAAAGCTGCGTCCAAAGCTGTCTGACGAGAAATACGCCTGGGTTCTGGAGGACGGTGCCGAACTGGTGGCCAACCTGCGCCGCGAGATCGATCCGAACGAGGTCTATCGCGATGCCAAGCTGGCCTGGAAGCTATCGCGCGCCCAACTCGCGGTATTGCGTGAACTCTGCGCCTGGCGTGAAAAGGAAGCCCGTGCCCGCGATCTGCCGCGCAACCGGATCATCCGCGAGCATTCGTTGTGGCCGCTGGCGCGTACGCAACCGGATAACCTCGGCGCCCTGGCGAAAATCGAAGACATGCACCCGCGTACTGTGCGTCAGGATGGTGAGTTTCTGCTTGATCTGATCAAGCGCTCTGGCAGTGTGTCGCCAGATCAATGGCCGCCAGCCGTGCCGGAGCCGCTGCCGGTGGACGCTGCCGTGTTGCTCAAGCAGCTCAAAGCCATCGGTCAGGCCGAGGCCGAGCGCCTGAACATTGCGCCGGAACTGATGCTGCGCAAGAAAACCCTTGAAGCGCTGCTCAAGAGCGGCTTCCCCAATGGTCCCTACCAATTGCCTGATTCGCTGCGTGGCTGGCGCCGCGAATTGATGGGCCAGGCGCTGCTCGACAGCCTGGTCACCGCCGGAGAACAGCCTTGAAACGTATTTGCTCCATCTACCGCAGCTCGAAAAGAAACGAAATGTACCTGTATGTGCTCAAGAGCGATGCTCTGGAGCGCGTGCCGGAACCCCTGATGGCAGCCTTCGGCAAGGCCATACACGCGTTCGACCTGGTGCTCAGCCCCGAGCGCAAGCTGTCGCGCGAGGACATCGCTGTCGTGCTGGAAAACCTCGAGAAACAGGGTTATCACCTGCAAATGCCGCCTGCCGAAGACGAGTACATCGAACACTTGCCGGAAGAATTGTTGCGCCGCAACGATCCGGTGTGAATGGCAGACAGGCTCTGTTCAGAGTGGTTATGAAACACTGATTGATTTTAGCGATGGCAGCATCGACCGAGCAGCGCTCTGTCGGTCGCCGTCTGCACCGTTTTTGAAAGGTTTGAAGCATGCGCGTCCTGATTGCTGAACACGACCATCCCGTGTACGCCCAACTGTTGCGCGAGGCGGCACCGGACCTGGAGGTGCTGACCAGCGGTGATTCCGCCGAACTGGCCAGCCAGGCCGCCGATTGTCCGGTGTGGCTCGGCCAGCCTGATCTGCTGGCGACCCTGTTGCGCCAGGGCCATCAACCGCAATGGCTGCAATCGACCTGGGCCGGCATTACGCCGCTGCTGGCCGATGGCTTGCCACGGCACTATCGATTGACCCGTGCAGTCGGCATCTTCGGGCAAGTCATGGCCGAGTACGTGCTCACCTATATGCTCGGTCACGAACGTGAAGTGCTGGCGCGACTGGTCAGCCAGGTCGAGCGCAAATGGGACAGCCGCCATGGCCAGAGCCTGGCGGGGCGCAAGGTGTTGATCGTCGGCACCGGTGATATCGGTCAGAGTGTCGCGCAGTTCCTCGTGCCGTTCGGGGTCGAGCTGTATGGCGTTGCCAGCAGCGCGCGGGAACAGGCGCCGTTCATCGAAGTCGGTGCACTGGCGGATCTGCCGCGGCTGGTCGGTGAAGTCGATTACGTGGTCAATCTGCTGCCGAACACGCTGCAAACCCACGATATCTACGACGCGGCGCTGTTCAGGCAATTCAAGCCGACCGGCTTGTTCATCAACGCCGGGCGCGGTGTGGCGGTGGTCGATGCGGATCTGGTGGAAGCCTTGAAGGAAGGGCATCTGGCGGGCGCGGTGATCGACGTCTGCCGTCAGGAGCCATTGCCCCAGCGGCATCCGTTCTGGACAGCCTGGGGCCTGCTGCTCACCGGCCACAGCTCGGCACCGACTTCGCCGTCGATGATGGTGAAGCTGTTTGTCGAAAACCTGCGGGCGTTTCAGGCGGGAGAGGCGTTGCGCGGGGAAGTGGATTTCGATCGCGGGTATTGAGGCTAGGCGAAAAAAGATCGCAGCCTGCGGCAGCTCCTACAGGGTTGTGTGTACACCCTGTATTCGTCGTCAACCTGCGGGCGTTTTAGGTGGGGAGAGGTGTTGCGCGGGGAAGTGGACTTCGATCGCGGGTATTGAGGCGTGGCGAAAAAAGATCGACCACTACACGGCAGCTCCTACAGGTGTACACATCACCCTGTAGGAGCTGCCGAAGGCTGCGATCTTTTGCTGTTAGAGAGTGAAGTCGCCTTCAGCCGCCAGCTCGCTCAACGGACGACGCGGGCTTGGTACTTCACGGGCCTGCAGGTACTCCGCCAGGCTGGCCTTGTCCCCCAGCTTGCCCACCGCGACGGCGGCGTGCAGGGCGTAGCCTTCAGGAATGTTCAGCTCCTTGCGGGTCAGTTCCTGGTCAAAGCCGGCCATGCCGTGGGTGTGCCAGCCGCTCAGGCTCGCTTGCAGGGCCAGGTGGCCCCAGGCGGAACCGGTGTCGAAGGTGTGCCACAGGGCCGGGGTTTCCTCGGTGGCGCCAGGCGCGACGAAGGTGGTTTTCGAAATCACGATCACCAGGGCCGAAGCATGTTGCGCCCAGCTGCGGTTGAATTCGTTCAGCAGTCCCAGGTAGCGCTCCCAGTTCGGCGTATCACGACGTGCGTAAAGGAAGCGCCAGGGTTGCGAGTTGTAGGCCGAGGGTGCCCAGCGCGCGGCTTCGAAGAAGCTCAGCAGGGTTTCCTCGGCAATGGCTTCGCCCGTGAAGGCGCGGGGCGACCAGCGATCGGTGAACTGAGGGTCAATGGTGTAATCGGCAACGCGTGGGTTGGCACTCATCAAGAGATTCCTTGCTACGTTTGAAAGTGGGAGCGACGAAAAACCCTACTTGGCAGCGCAGAAACTGACAAGCCCGTTCTACCGACAGTCGCCAATGCTTGGCCCACGGGGCTACGGGCACTAGACTGGCGGCCTTTTCACCACCTGATGTCGATGCTCGAACCATGGCCGCCAAAGTAGAACCGTTCTGGATACGCAAGACCCTCGATCAACTCGATCAGGAGGAATGGGAGTCGCTGTGCGACGGCTGTGGATTGTGCTGTCTGCAAAAGCTTGAAGACGAAGAAGACAACAGCGTCTATTACACGCGCATCGCCTGCAAACTGCTGGACCTGAAAACCTGCCAGTGCACGGATTATCCTAACCGTCGTGCCACTGTGCCGGACTGTATCCAGCTCACGCCGGGCAAGGCCGACGAATTCAAATGGCTGCCGCCGACGTGCGGCTATCGCCTGGTCAGCGAAGGCAAGGACCTGCCGTTGTGGCATCACCTTGTGTGCGGTGATCGCGATGCCGTGCATCACGAGCGGATTTCCCAGTCCGGGCGCATGCTCGCCGAAGGCAGCGTGCCGGAAGACGACTGGGAAGATCACCTGATTTTCCGCGCCGGCTGACTGCCAGAGGCTCAACCTTTCACGAAGGAGTGTGTATGGCTGTGGGATGGCGGCAGGCGTGGGGCGTTGGATTACTGGCCGTGAGTGCGCCCGTATGGGCAGCGAATAAGGTCGATCTGGATTATCACGTGCGCCTGTTGCCGCAGAGCGATCAAGCCGAAGTGCGCCTGACGCTCGCCCAAGGCTCGGCGGTACGCAGCCTGGATTTCGACCTTGGCGATGGCAGCCACTACAGCGATTTCAAGGCCGACGGCCAATGGCAATTGCCCCCTGGCAAAGCGGCGCGGGGTGTCTGGCGTCCAGCGGCCGACAAGGCCAGCCTGACGTATCGGGTGAGTATCAACCACGGGCGCAAGAACGGCAGCTTTGACACGCGCATGACGCCAAACTGGGCATTGATGCGCGGCGACGATCTGGTGCCGGCTGCCAGGCTCGATCAACAGGATGGCGTCGAGCTGGTTTCACGCCTTCAATTCGAGCTGCCCGGTGGCTGGAAAAGCGTTGAAACCGCGTGGCCACGGATCGGCCAGAACAAGTTCCGTATCGATAACCCTTCCAGACTGTTCGACCGGCCCACGGGCTGGATGCTCGCCGGCCAGCTTGGCAGCCGCCGGACTCGTCTGGGCGAGACTGAAGTCACCGTCGCCTCGCCGCTAGGGCAGGGCATGCGGCGTATGGATGTGCTGACGCTGCTGACCTTCGTCTGGCCGCAAGTGCAGGCGGTGTACCCGCGACACCCGGGCAAACTGTTGATCGTCGGGGCCAATGATCCGATGTGGCGTGGCAGCCGGTCGGCGCACGAGTCGATCTACCTCAACAGTCACCTGCCATTGGTCAGCGAAAGCGGCACCAGCGCCCTGGTCCGCGAGTTGGCCCAGGTGTTCGGACGGATCAACGGCACAAAGCGCAGTGACTGGATCGGCGAAGGCTTTGCCGAGTATTACGCCATCGAACTGGTGCGCCGGGCCGGCGGCATGAGCGATGAACGCTACGAGAGCCTGCACGGTAAACTGGTCAAGACCAGCCAGAAAGTCACCACGCTGCGCAGTGATCGGGTCAACCCGGTGCAGGTGGCCAGGGCGGTGGTGTTGCTGCAGGAGCTGGACCAGGAGATTCGCCTGAAAACCCACAACAAGCGTTCGCTGGATGATGTGTTGCGCGGGGCGATGCGGCTGGGGGATATCGATACCCAGGCGTTTGTTCAGCTCAGCGAGAGCGTGATAGGTGGGTCTTCAAAAGTGCTCAGTACCGAGTTGATTCAGTAACACCGTCATTCGCGAGCAAGCCCGCTCCCACAGGGGATCTGTGTCGTACACAAATCCCCTGTGGGAGCGGGCTTGCTCGCGAAGAGGCCGGTAGCCTCACCGAAACTGTTGGATCAAACCCCGGCTTTCGGCGACTTCAACGAATCATTACCCGTCACGGTTGCAGTTTTGGTCGCCGCCTCGGCATTGGCCTTCAACTGGCTCAGCTCCTCGCCAGCCCGCTGGATTTTCGCCCGCACGTTATCCATGTCCCGGCGGCTTTTCTCCAGCAGGCTTTTCGCCGAACTGTGGCCGGTAATGCCGCGCGCCAGGGCTACGCCGCCGATGGCCACCTGGATCAGGCCGAAGATCCCGCCACGACGCAGTCCCTTGCCCACCATCACCACGCCGCCGGCCAGGGAGCCGATGCGTTCCCAGCCCTGTACGTTCTGCTCGGAAGGGCTCTGGAAGGGGGTGGATTCGATACGCTCGACGCGTTTGAGTTCGCTCATGGTCTGTCTCCAGGCTTCAGTGATCGATAGTCCAGCTGACCGCCGGGGCGGGCAGCTCGTTCAATCGGATGTGCGGCGATTCAGCGGAATTTTGGTCCGGAGCGGGTATTGAGCCCCTTGGACATGCGGTCGTAGAGCACGACGTTGACCGTGGCGGCCAGGTTCATGCAACCGGTGGTCGGAATGTAGACCACGTCTTCGCACCAGTCGCGAATCTCCTTATCCAGCGAGCCGTCTTCCGGACCAAAGATGTAGAGCGCGCGATCCGGGTGGGTGTATTCCGGTAGAGGGCGGGCACCCTCAACCAGTTCCACGGCGACGGGCACACAATTGAGCGGCAGGATTTTCTTCAGGTCATCGATGCCGATCAGCGGGATGTCGTAGTGCACGCGCTTGGTATCGGTGACGAAGTCGGCGGCGCGTTCATAGCGCTTGCCGGTGTAGAACACCGACGCCACGCCATAACAGCCAGCGGCGCGCATCACCGAACCGACGTTCTCCGGTGACTTGGGGTTATACAAACCAATGCAGCTGTACCGTTTGTCTGCCACGAGCGGGGCGCCTTTCGGGAAAAAAGCGCGATTATACGGGGATTGGGCGGCAGTGGTCAGTTCGGAGATTGGCGGTGTAGCTAAGGCCGCCTTCGCGAGCAAGCCCGCTCCCACATTTGATCTGTGTGGGAGCGGGCTTGCTCGCGAAGAGGCCAGTTCAGGCACTGAAGATTTTCAATCTTCTTTTTTCATGAGACCCGCCAACGCCGCAAACGGGTTATGCGTGGCCTTGGCGATTTTCGGCGTGCTCAGCGAGCCTTCGTCGAAATACTGCTGGTCGGTATAGCGCGAGTGTTCGTTATCGTGGCAGTACAGGCACAACAGCTCCCAGTTCGAGCCGTCCTGCGGGTTGTTGTCGTGGTTGTGGTCGCGGTGGTGCACGGTCAGTTCACTCAGGCGCTTGCCGGAGAACTCACGGGCGCAGCGGCCACAGACGTGCGGATACATCTTCAGGGCCTTGTCGCGGTAGCCCATTTCCTTGTCGCGCTGGTTGTCGGCGAGGATGCGATCCAGCTTCGAAGTGTTGGTCGGGGTGGACGAACTCATGGGTTCACCTTTGTAGAAAGACTGATGACGGTTATAGGGTGAAGTTTAGCCTAGCCCTTGAGCTTCTCGGCAATCCAGATGGTGTGGCGGGTGCCCTTGTTGCCGTGGGCGAAGACCTGCACTTCCTCGGCCTTGAAGCCGGCTTTCTTCAGTTTGTCGGAAAATTGCCGATCGGCGCTGGCCGACCAGACCGCCAGTATGCCTTTGGGGCGCATGGCCTTGGCACAGGCGTTCAGGCCGGCGGCGGAGTACAGCCAGCTGTTGGCCTTCTGGGTCAGGCCTTCGGGGCCGTTGTCGACATCGAGCATGATGGCATCGAAGCCCTGGGGTTCGGCTTGCAGGACCTTGGCCACGTCTTCCATGCGAATCACCGTGCGCGGGTCGAGCAGCGGGTTGCCGGCCTTTTCGCCCAGCGGTCCACGGTTCCACTCAACCACACCAGGGACCAGCTCGGCGACCACCACTTCGGCGGTCTTGCCCAGGTGCTTGAGCGCCGAGGCAAGGGTGAATCCCATGCCCAGGCCGCCGATCAGCACCCGTGAATTCGGTCGGCCGGCGACTTTGCGGCAGGGGATCTCGGCCAGGGCATCCTCGGAGCCGTGCATGCGCGTGTTCATCAATTGTCCGCCGTCGCCACCCTGGATCTTGATGACGAAATCCTCGCCATATTCGAACAGGCACAGGGCACCGCCGTTTTCAGGAATGGGGGTGGTGTCCAGCAGAACGAAACGTTTCATGGGGCTCACTTGAAGAAAATTGGCAGAACTCGGGAGGGCAAACAGACGCAGTTGGGAGTAGCCTGTTCATGACGACAAGGCCAACGGAGCCATTGATGAAGCGCACCATTCTAACGGTCATTGCCCTGGCCGCGCTCTCGATAACTGCAGCGCAGGCCCAACAGTTGCAAACGATTCCCGTCAGCCCCGCGCCGATACCCGGTTCGCCCGGCACCGCCACGCCCACGCCTTACCCGCAAATCAGCCCGGCGCCCTTGCCGAAAGTCGGCCCCGGCAGTAGCGGGCCGCCGTTGGTGCCGATTGAAATGCCCAGCCCGCCAACCAAGGATCAGCCTGTGCCGGGAATCGAACCGAACCCGCCGAAAGTCAAATCACCGGGTGGCTAGACCTGCTGCGACAGCAATTGACCGTCGGCCATGCGCAGGCGTTTGGACAGGGAGACGGCGAGGGCACGGATGATCTTGGCGGCGATTTTCGGTGCATCGTTGAGCATCTTTTCCAGCGAATCCTTGCCCAGGTTGAGCAACTGGCAGTTACTGGCGGCCACGCAACTGGCCGAGCGCCGTTCGCCGTCGAGCACGGCCATTTCCCCGAACGAGCGGCCGCTGCGCAACGTGGCGATGGTGACTCGTTGCCCGTCAGCGGTGGTTTTCTGCACCGCCACCTGACCGGTATGGATGATGCACATGAAGCTGCCGGCATCGCCCTCCTGGAAGATCACCTCGCCCTGGGCAATGGTGCTGATACTGAAGTAGCCCGAGGCCGCGGCGAAGTCCGCCGGCAACAGTTGATTGAACAGGCCGCAATCCATCAGCCAGTCGCGAATTTCGTTGTTCAGAAAGGTTGATTCAGACATGTCGTCACGGTCTTTTGTTTGTCTGGTTCTATTCCAGGTTTGAAGCCACCGCCAATCCCTGTAGGAGCTGCCGCAGGCTGCGATCTTTTGATCTTGAAAAATCAAAGTCAAAAGATCGCAGCCTGCGGCAGCTCCTACAAGGGATTGGTGTTGTATCCGTGCGCAATCAAGGCCGGTTTATACCCAATACCTTGAACAAAAATGCATATTCGAGCGCTACGTCACGTAATCCCTGATACCGTCCGCTCATCCCGCCATGCCCGGCACCCAGTTCAGTCTTGAGCAGTAGCGGATTGCTGTCGGTCTTGGTCGCGCGCAGTTTCGCCACCCACTTGGCCGCTTCCCAGTACTGTACGCGGCTGTCGTTGTAACCGGCGATCACCAGGATCGCCGGATATGCTTGCGCAGTGACGTTTTCGTACGGTGCGTAGGCCTTGATCCGATCATAAACGTCCGGCTCTTCAGGGTTACCCCACTCGTCGTATTCCGTCACGGTCAATGGCAGGTCAGGGTCGAGCATGGTGTTGAGGACGTCGACGAACGGCACTTCGGCGATGGCGGCGCCAAACAGCTGCGGCCGTTGATTGAGCACCGCGCCGATCAGCAAGCCGCCAGCGCTGCCGCCGCTGATTGCCAACTGCGGTGCAGTGGTGAAGCCTTGGGCGATCAGGTGTTCGGCGCAGGCGATAAAGTCGCTGAAGGTGTTGTGCTTGTGCTCCTGCTTGCCGGCGCGATACCAGGCTTCCCCCAGTTCGCCGCCGCCACGCACGTGGGCAATGGCAAACGCCATGCCGCGATCCAGCAGGCTCAGGCGCGCATGGGAAAACCATGGGTCGAGGCTTTCGCCATAGGCGCCATAACCGTAGAGGTACAGCGGCACCGGTTTGCCGAGGTCGGTACGTTTGATCACCAGGCTGATGGGCACTTGCGTGCCGTCCGGCGCCGTGGCCCACAGGCGCTGGCTGATGTAGGCGTCGGCGTCGAACGGGCCGAGCACCGGGGTTTGCTTGAGGACTGTCTGTTCGCCGGTCGCCAGCTCGAGCTGGCGGATTTGCGCCGGACGGTTCAACGCTTCGTAGCGCAGGCGAATCCGCTCGCTTTCGAACTCCAGGCTGTTTTGCACGTGCAGGCTGTAGGCTGCATCCGGCAATTGCACGCGATAAGGCGCCAGGCCTTGTGGGTGTACTTCAATGACCGGCAAACCGCCAAGCCGCAGGCTGAGGGTCATGGCCCCGGTGTTCAGGCTGATGCCGTCGATCATCACCGTGTCGCTATGGGGGATCAGGTTCTGCCAGTCGGCTTCGGTGGGCGCGGCGCCGGTATCGACGGCCGTGTACAAGGCGAAATTGATGCCGTCGCGGTTGGTGCGGATGAACCAGGTCCATTGTCCGTCGAGTGCGCCGTGATCCACGTCGTACTCATGATCCTCAACCCGTGGCGCCAGGCAGGTAAACGCCTGCTGGGGCCGGGAGGCATCGAGGACCCAGACTTCGCTGGTGGTCTTGCTGCCCACAGACAGCAGCAGTTGCTGCTCGGAGCTTGAACGGTAGCAATGCATGAAGAAGCGACCGTCCGGCTCATGGAACACTTCTTCGGCCGCCGTGCCGTCCAGTCGATAGCGATACAGCTTGTGCGGGCGATGGGTGTCGTCCAGTTCGCCAAAGAACAGCGTCAGGCTGTCGTTGGCCCAGGTCATGCTGCCGTCGCAGTCCTGGAACTCCAGCTCGCTGACGCGGCCGTCGGACAATTCCTTCACGAACAGCGTGTAAATCTCGTCGCCACTGGAGTCGATGCTGTAGGCCAGGCGCTGATGGTCCGGGCTGATGCTGAACGCACCCAGGGAAAAGAAGCCGCCGTTGGCCAGTTCGTTGGGGTCCAGCAGCAGTTGTTCGCGGCTTTCGTCGAGGGTCAGGCTGTCATCGGCCGGACGCGGGCAGCGGTAGTGCCGGGCATACTCATCGCCTGCGGTGGTGCGGGTGTAGTACAGATACGGTCCCCAGGGCGAGGGCAGGGACAGGTCGGTCTCGAGAATCCGTCCCTTGATCTCCTCGAACAGGGTCTCGCGCAGCCCGGCCTGGTCGGCGGTTTGCGCCTCCTGATAGCTGTTTTCGGCTTTCAGATAGTCGAGTACTGCATCGGTGTCGCGCTCTTGCAGCCAGGCATACGGATCGGAGCCATCAGCCTTGTGGGCAATCGGAGCGTCGTGAATGTTGGCGGATAGGGGCATGAAGGACTCTCGAGCAAGGGGCTTGGCAACCTGTGGGAGCGGGCTTGTGTGGCGAGGGGGCTTGCCCCCGTTCGGCTGCGAAGCAGTCGTAAAACAGGTACCGCGTTATTGACTCAATATCGCAATGACTCGTTTTAGGGCCGCTTTGCGACCCAACGGGGGTAAGCCCCCTCGCCACACAAGCCCGCTCCCACATGGATAGCGCTCAACAGTCAGGCATTGATGCAGCCTGACGGGCGAAAAGCCGTTATCATAAGCGCCTCTTTGCCTGCCTTGCCATGGACACCATGACCGAGAACGACTATCTGATCGCTTGGGGCCTCTACGCCTTTGCCGCTTTGGGCTGCCTGTTGGTGTGGATGCGCTTGACCCGCTGGATGTGGCGTTGGCTGCGTGAGCCACTGCGGCTGCTGATGGTCGTGCTGCTGTTCAGCCCGACCATCATCGACCCGGTGAAGGACAAAGTCGCACCAGCCGTCGCCATTACCGCACTCGACCTGCTGTTCAAGGTCGGCAACAACGCCTGGCGGGCCATTTCCGATCTGTTCATGTACGGCATGATCGCATTCGGCCTTTATCTGGTGCTGGTGGCGATCCGTTTCCCCATCGAACGCGCCGCCAACGCCCGCAAGGAGCGTGAGGCTGCCACCAAAGCCGCCGTTCGTGCCGAAGAACCTGAGGATGATCAACCGTTTGGCGGTGCCGGCGATGATCGTTACGGTCGTCCGCCCGTGCCGAGCAATCCTCAGCGGATGCGAGTCGAACCCCGTCTGTAACCTTGCCCCTGCGATTGAGCGAGAGTCCGAACATGTGTGAGTTATTGGGCATGAGCGCCAATGTCCCGACCGATATCGTGTTCAGCTTTACCGGGCTGATGCAGCGCGGCGGCCGCACCGGCCCGCATCGCGATGGCTGGGGCATTGCCTTCTACGAAGGCCGTGGGCTCCGGCTGTTCCAGGACCCGGCGGCCAGCTGCGAGTCGGAAGTCGCCAACCTGGTGCAGCGCTATCCGATCAAGAGTGAAGTGGTGATCGGGCACATCCGCCAGGCCAACGTCGGCAAGGTCTGCCTGTCCAACACCCATCCGTTCGTCCGCGAGCTGTGGGGGCGCAACTGGTGTTTCGCCCATAACGGCCAGCTGGCGGATTTTCAGCCAACGGCCAGTTTCTACCGCCCCGTGGGCGATACCGACAGCGAAGCGGCATTCTGCGATTTGCTCAACCGTGTGCGTGCGGCGTTCCCCGAACCGGTCGAGGTCGAAGTGTTGCTGCCGGACCTGGTGGCCGCTTGCGCCGAGTACCGCAGCAAAGGCGTGTTCAACTGCCTGCTCAGCGACGGTGACTGGCTGTTCTGCTATTGCTCGACCAAACTGGCGCAGATCACCCGCCGCGCCCCCTTTGGCCCGGCGCGCCTGAAAGACGTCGACGTGATCGTCGACTTTCAGGCCGAAACCACACCCAACGATGTGGTCACCGTCATCGCCACCGAACCTTTGACCGAAAACGAAACCTGGACCCGCTACGAACCGGGTCAATGGAGCCTGTGGCGACGCGGCGAATGCGTCAGCCAGGGCACGACCGAATAAGGACTCCTTGCATGTTGCTCAGTTATCTACGGCTGGTGTTGTTTGCGGCGGGCTTGTTGATCGGTGTCCAGGTGCCGGGGTTCATCAACGATTACGCCAAGCGGGTCGAAGCCCATCTGATCGAGGCGCAAGCCGGGTTGAGCGGCTTCCAGAACACCGCCAACCAGTTCTTCAAGGGCGACATGCAGGCGCTGGTCGCGCATTACCGCGCCAGCGAGGACCCGATCTTTCGCAGCGATGCCGACAGCCTGAGCAACCTGCTGACCCGTCAACTGGCGTTGGATAAACAGTTCCAGGCGATGCAGGGGCCGTGGTACATCCGCTTCCTGCAAGTGGTGCTGGCCGCCGATCCGGACATCCGCAAGGAAACCTGGAACGGCTACAGCTACCAGATCCTGTTGACGCCCGAAGCGATGATCTGGGGCATGAGCGGCGCGTTGCTGCTGTCGTTCGGGATCGAGTGCCTGTTCCGGCTGATCGACTGGGTGGTGCTGGGCGGCAAACGCCTTCGCCAGAGCCGGCCGATCGAAGAGCGGGATTTGCGCGGGTTGTAACAGCGTGCGGTTCCTGTGGCGAGGGGGCTTGCCCCCGCTCGGCTGCGCAGCAGTCGTAGAATTGGTAGCCGCGGTTTACCTGAATGATTTGGTTGATGGGTATTGGGGCTGCTTCGCAACCCAACGGGGGCAAGCCCCCTCGCCACAGGATGCCATCAACTGGAGAGGGTGATGTAGCGCTCTCCCACTTTCCGCGCATACCCCTCCAGTACCTGCTGACACAACGCCACAATCTCCTCGACCCACTCCACACCCACCCGCCACGACACCACCACCTGCAAGTCGGGTGGTCGCTGATCGATGTCCAGCAGGGTCAACTCCCCCCGTGCCAGCTCTTCGGCCACCAGCACCGGCGGCAACGCGCCAATGCCAAATCCGTCGCGCAGCAGCCGGGTAATCGCCGACACCGAGTTCACGCAGTTCAGTCGCGGCGCCATCACGCCATTGGCCTGCATCAGGGCCAGCACTTCCTGGTGCGGATGGGAGTTTTTCGAATAGGTGATGATCCGCTCGCCCGCCAGGTCAGCGATGCCCGAGTACTCGCGGTTGTAGATGGAATTGCTGGCGACGATCCAGCCCATGGGGTGGCTGGCCAGTTCCAGGCTGCGCACGCTTTCCTGGCGCAGCAGGTCGGTTTGCAGGATCACGTCGAGAAAGCCTTTTTGCAGCTGATCGCAGAGGTTGAGCGAGGTATCGGCCACCAGCTCGATTTCCACCAGCGGGTAGTGATCGGTCATCTGCGCCACCAACGGGCTGAGCCAGGTATGGATCACCGTGTCCATCACGCCGATGCGCACCCGTCCGGCCTTGCTCGAACGGGTCTCGATCGACTGCTTGAGCGCCTGCATGGTGTCCAGCATCTGCTCGGCGTAATCGAGCACTTTGAGGCCTTCGGGCGTCAGGCTCACGCCGCGCGAATCACGCAGAAACAGCTTCACCCCAAGCTCGCCTTCAAGCACCGCAATTCGACTGGAGATCGAAGCCTGAGTGGTGAAGAGCTTGTCGGCGGTCAGGCGGAAACTCTTGAGTCGGGCGACCCAGACAAAGGTCTCGAGAAACTTCAGGTTCATGGGATAAAGATTTCTTATGTCTAAGGCGGGTTTTTATTAGTTGGACGCAGTGGGGGGGCGCGTCCAAAAATCGACGCATCCGGTTCCCACGATAGGCGTCGTCGGGGCTCAGAACAATACCAATAAAATCAGCGCGGAGATTTGCCATGAGTGCGCCCGACACCCCCGTCATCGCGAAAGCCACGGCTCGCCCGGGACCTTTCGACTGGTATCGCAACATCAATCAGCAGGAACGCCGCACCTTCTGGAGCTGCAAGATCGGCTATGGCCTGGACGGCATGGACACCCAGATGCTCAGCTTCGTGGTGCCGACCCTGATTGCCATGTGGGGCATTACCACCGGCCAGGCCGGGCTGATTCACACCAGTACCCTGATCGCCTCGGCCATCGGTGGCTGGGTCGCAGGGATTCTCTCCGACCGCATCGGTCGTGTACGCACCCTGCAACTGACCGTGTTGTGGTTTGCCTTCTTCACCTTCCTCTGCGGCTTTGCCCAGAGCTACGAGCAACTGCTGATTGCACGGACCCTGATGGGCTTCGGTTTCGGCGGCGAGTGGACGGCCGGCGCCGTGCTGATCGGTGAAGTGATCCGCGCCAAGGACCGCGGCAAGGCTGTGGGCATGGTGCAATCCGGCTGGGCGCTGGGTTGGGGGTTGACGGCGATCCTGTATGCGCTGCTGTTCTCGGTATTGCCACCGGAAGACGCCTGGCGCGCGCTGTTCATCCTTGGCATCGTGCCGGCGATTTTCGTGATTTTTGTCCGCCGTCTAGTCAAGGACCCGGAAATCTATCGTCAAGCCAAGGCCCGGCAGGAGCCGAGCAACCCGTCGAAGTTCTACGAGATCTTCGCCCCCGGCATGCTGTTCACCACGATTCGCGCTTCGTTGCTGACCACCGGCGCATTGGGCGGCTACTACGCCATCACGTCCTGGCTACCGACTTTCCTGAAAAACGAACGCGGTTTGAGCGTACTCAATACCAGCGGTTATCTGGCGATGGTGATCGTCGGCTCCTACGTGGGGTATGTCATCAGCGCTTATTTGACCGACATCCTCGGACGCAAGAAGAACTTCATCCTGTTCGCCGTCGGTTCGTTCACCATTGTCTTGCTGTACACGCAAATGCCGGTCAGCAACGGCGTGATGCTGTGGCTGGGCTTTCCGCTGGGCTTCTTCGCCTCGGGGATTTTCAGTGGCATGGGCGCATTCCTGACCGAGTTGTTCCCCACGCGCATTCGCGGTTCGGGCCAGGGTTTTTGCTACAACATCGGGCGTGCGCTGGCGGCGTTGTTCCCGCTGCTGATCGGCCTGCTCAGCCAGACCGTACCGCTGAGCGTGGGCATCGGTGCCTTCGCGGCGGTTTCCTACGGTGTGGTGATTCTGGCGGCCCTGAGCCTGCCGGAAACCCGTGGCAAGCAACTCGACGCCCAGTAACTGATAACCTGCGGGACTGTCCTACAGATATGTCCCGCAGCTGAAAAGAATAAAGCCTACAGGAGTGTTCAGTGTGAGCCGCCTGCTATTGAACTGCGACATCGGCGAGAGTTTCGGCAGCTGGACCATGGGTCTGGACGCCGAAATCATGCCCTTCATCGATTGCGCCAACATCGCCTGTGGTTTTCACGCCGGCGATCCGAGCATCATGCGCAAGACCGTCAGCCTGGCCCTCAGCCACGGTGTGCAAATCGGCGCGCATCCGGCCTATCAGGATCTGGTGGGCTTCGGCCGCCGCTCCATGGCCTATGCCACCCAGGAACTGCAAGACATCCTGCATTACCAGATCGGCGCCCTCGACGGCATCTGCCGGGCCCAGGGCGGCCGGGTCAGCTACGTCAAACCCCATGGTGCGATGTACAACGACATGATGGCCAACCCGGCGCAGCTGCGCGCCGTTTTGCAAGCGGTGGCGTCCTACGACCGCACGCTGCCATTGATGCTGATGGCGACCCGCGACAACAGCGCGGCCCAACAAATGGGCGATGAATACGGCGTGACGCTGTGGTTCGAGGCTTTTGCCGATCGCGCTTACGACAGCGCCGGCAGGCTGGTCTCGCGACAACTGCCGGGCGCGGTGCATCACGACCCGGAAACAATCATCGAACAGGCGCTGACCATTGCCCGTGGCGATCAGCTCACCGCCAGCGACGGCAGCGCCCTGCATTTGCAGGCCAACACCCTCTGCGTGCACGGCGACAACGCCAGTTCGGTCGCTGCCGTACAACGCATCCGTGAAGCCTTGAACCGGCAGAGTGCGTCATGAAGCTGCGGGTGGAAGTGGTGGCGCTGGATTGCCTGATGGTGCGCCTGTTCGATGAAATTGCCGAAAACAACATGCCATGGATGCTCGCGGCCAGTGAAAGTCTGCGCATGGCATTTGCCGGGCACCTGATCGATCTGGTGCCGTCCTACACCACATTGATGGTGCATTACGACCTGACGGCATTGAGCCCGAGCCAGGCACGGGAACTGATCGCCCAGGCGCTGATCGATCTGTCGCCCAATGCGCGTACTCGCGGTACCTGTCATGTGTTGCCGGTGTGGTACGACTTGAGCGTCGGACCGGAATTGACGCTGTTGTCGCAGCGCAGCGGATTGGCGGTGGAGGAGGTGATCCGCCGCCACAGTGAGCGTGAATATCAGGTGTTCGCCCTGGGTTTTGCACCGGGCTTCGCCTTCATGGGGCTGGTGGAAGAAGTGCTCGCTGCGCCGCGTCTGAACACGCCACGCAAGAAAGTCGCGGCCGGCAGTGTCGGCATCGCCGAGCGGCAAACGGCGGCTTACCCGGTGGTGTCGCCGGGCGGCTGGAACCTGATCGGCCGCACGCCGGCCAGATTGTTCGACCGCAACCGTGACGGCTACAGCCTGATGCAGCCCGGTGACACCGTACGGTTCGAAGCGGTCGGCCATGCCGAGTTCATTAACCTGGGGGGTGACGATACGCCTCTGGAGGCACAGGCATGAGCCGTCTGATAATTGAAGCGAGTACGCCGCTGTGCCTGTTGCAGGATGCCGGTCGATTCGGCGTGCGGCATCTGGGCGTGACCCAGGGCGGAGCAGCCGATTGGCGTTCGATGTCCTGGGCCAACTGGCTATTAGGCAACGGACTGGATGCACCGGTGATCGAAATCACCCTCGGCGGATTCACCGTGGTGGCTGAAGACGAATGCGTGCTGGCCTTGGCCGGAGCGGATCTTGGCGCGCGGGTGGACGGCGAGGCTTTGACCCCGTGGCGCAGTTTCAGGCTGCACAAAGGCCAGCGTTTGCAATTCACTCAGCCGCTGCTCGGAGCCCGGGCTTATCTGGCGGCGCCGGGCGGGTTTGATGCGCCGAAAGTGCTGGGCAGTAGCGCGACGGTGGTCCGGGAGGAACTCGGCGGGCTGGACGGCATGGGCCGAGCGCTGGATAAAGGGGCGAGCTTGAGCTATTCGGGCAACCCTGTGATGTTGCTGCGCGAATTGAGCGCAGACCAACGACCGGACCTGAACCTTGATGCGCCGTTGGACCTGGTCCTCGGAGCACAGATCGGCGAGTTCAGTGGGCAGAGCCTGTTCGATGCGTTCAACAGCGTATGGCACCTCGACAGCCGTGCCGACCGGATGGGTATTCGCCTGCTGGGTACGGCGCTGCAGTACCAGGGCAAGCCGATGATTTCCGAAGGCATTCCGTTGGGTGCCGTGCAGGTGCCGCCCGACGGGCAGCCGATTGTGTTGCTCAATGATCGGCAGACCATTGGTGGATATCCGCGTCTGGGGGCGTTGACGCCGTTGGCGCTGGCGCGGCTGGCGCAGTACTTGCCGGGGAAGGCGGTTCGACTCAAGCCCGTTGTGCAAGAGGTCGCGCATCGGGAACAGATCGAATATCTGCAACGTTTTAAAGTTTGAAGATCAAAAGATCGCAGCCTGCGGCAGCTCCTACAGGGATCGGTGTAGGAGCTGCCGCAGGCTGCGATCTTTTAGCTTTATCTGGACAGAAACCGCATCCCTTCTTCCAGCCCGCGAAGGGTCTGCGGGCGGTTCGACTCAAGCCCGTTGTGCAGGAAGTCGCGCATCGGGAGCAGATCGTGTAGCTGCAGCACTTTAAAGTTTGAGGATCAAAAGATCGCAGCCTGCGGCAGCTCCTACAGGGATCGGTGTAGGAGCTGCAGGCTGCGATCTTTTAGCTTTATTTGGACAGAAACCGCATCCCTTCCTCCAACCCTCGCAAGGTCAGTGGATACATCTGGTCATCGATCAGGTCTCGCACGATGTTGGTCGAGGAGGTGTAACTCCAGGTGTCCTTCGGATAGGGGTTGATCCAGATGAGCTTCTTGTACTTTTCCTTGAACCGCTGCATCCACACGTAACCGGCTTCTTCGTTCCAGTGCTCGACACTGCCGCCCGGCTGGGTAATTTCATAGGGCGCCATGGCGGCGTCGCCGATGAAGATCACTTTGTAATCGGCGCCGTACTTGTGCAGCAGGTCCATGG
This sequence comes from Pseudomonas sp. Pseusp49, assembly GCF_059491875.1. NCBI lineage: Bacteria > Pseudomonadati > Pseudomonadota > Gammaproteobacteria > Pseudomonadales > Pseudomonadaceae > Pseudomonas > Pseudomonas sp. Pseusp49. The sequence continues at coordinate 1,503,986 of NZ_CP168514.1, forward strand.
TCGAGGTGCGCTCGGAGGTGCGGCGCATGTTGTTCTTCCACACCGATTCATAAATGAAGTTGTGGAAGTAGAAGTACTCCAGGTGCTTGAACTCGGTCTTGCAGGCCGAGAACAATTCCTCGCAAATCTTTACATGGGCGTCCATCGAGCCGCCGATGTCGAACAGCAGCAACAGCTTGACGGTGTTGCGCCGCTCCGGCCGCATCTGGATGTTCAGCAACCCGGCATCCTTGGCGGTGTGGTCGATGGTGCCATCGATGTCCAGCTCTTCCGCCGCGCCCTGACGGGCGAACTTGCGCAGGCGGCGCAGGGCGACCTTGATGTTGCGCGTGCCCAATTCCACTGAATCGTCGAGGTTCTTGTATTCGCGCTGGTCCCAGACCTTGGCCGCCTTGCCCTGGCGCTTGCCGGCATCGCCGACCCGAATGCCTTCCGGGTTGAAACCGCCGGAACCGAACGGGCTGGTGCCGCCGGTACCGATCCATTTATTACCGCCGGCATGGCGTTCCTTCTGTTCCTCGAGGCGTTTCTTGAACTCTTCGATCAGTTTGTCCAGGCCGCCGAGGGACTGGATCGCCGCCCGTTCTTCGTCGGTCAGCGAGCGTTCGAATTCCTTGCGCAGCCAGTCTTCAGGGATCAGCGCCTGTAGGTGGTCGTCGAGCTTTTCCAGGCCATTGAAGTAGGCGCCGAACGCCCGGTCGAACTTGTCGAAATGCTTTTCGTCCTTCACCAGGATCGCCCGGGACAGGTAATAGAACTCGTCCATGTCGGCGAAGGTCACGCGCTGTTTCAGCGCGTTGATCAGGTCCAGCAGTTCGCGTACCGAAACCGGCACCTTGGCTGCGCGCATTTCATTGAACAGGTTGAGCAGCATGGCATCAGCCTCTTAGCGGGTGCCGCGACGGCTCATGAACGCCAGACGCTCAAGCAATTGCACGTCCTGTTCGTTCTTCACCAGGGCGCCGGCCAGCGGCGGGATGGCCTTGGTCGGATCGCGTTCGCGCAGCACCGCTTCGCCGATGTTGTCGGCCATCAGCAGCTTCAGCCAGTCCACCAGCTCGGAAGTCGAAGGCTTCTTCTTCAGGCCCGGCACCTTGCGCACGTCGAAGAACACGTCCAGCGCTTCGCTGACCAGGTCTTTCTTGATGTCCGGGTAGTGCACGTCAACGATCTTTTGCAGGGTGGTGCGGTCGGGGAACGCGATGTAGTGGAAGAAGCAGCGGCGCAGGAAGGCGTCCGGCAGTTCCTTTTCGTTGTTGGAGGTAATGATGATGATCGGACGCTTTTTCGCCTTGATCGTCTCGTCGATCTCGTAAACGTAGAACTCCATCTTGTCGAGTTCTTGCAGCAAGTCGTTGGGGAACTCGATGTCGGCCTTGTCGATTTCGTCGATCAGCAGGATGACCCGCTCGTCGGATTCGAAGGCTTCCCAGAGCTTGCCCTTTTTCAGGTAGTTACGAACGTCGTGGACTTTTTCGTTGCCCAGTTGCGAGTCGCGCAGGCGGCTGACCGCGTCGTACTCGTACAGGCCCTGGTGAGCCTTGGTGGTGGACTTGATGTGCCAGGTGATCAGCTTGGCGCCAAAGGATTCGGCCAGTTGCTCGGCGAGCATGGTCTTGCCGGTGCCCGGTTCGCCCTTGACCAGCAATGGCCGCTCCAGGGTGATGGCGGCGTTGACCGCCAGCTTCAGGTCATCGGTGGCGACGTAGGCCTGGGTGCCTTCGAACTTCATCTGCTAATCCTCGAACGGTAACGCCGACCTGAACGAGGCAGGGCGGGGGGCGCAATAAAAGGGTCAGCCCCGACTATAACGCGCTGCCCGGTCGACTGTGAACGCAGACGGCTTATTCAGTCTCTGAATGGAGCGTCACATCTTGACTCGGTCTCGGCTGCTGGCCAGTATTGAGATATCGCCATTTTGGCGATATTTTACCGGGCATGTCTACTAAGTACCGATTTCGCGACACATACCGCATTCAATTGCGCGAAAAGGATCATCCACCCCCCCATGTTCATCTGACGGGTGGCGGGCTGGACGTCATGTTGAGCCTGGAAACTGTCGAAGTGATGGTGGGCAAGGCGCCGCCGCTGATTCTCAGGGAAGCTTTGGAGTGGGTCAGAGCCCATCGGACTCAATTGCTGGAGGACTGGAAACGATGTTACCCATGAAACGACCAAGGCTATCGGCAGTGCAAGCATTACCGGATTACCGATTGGCGCTGACGTTTATCGATGGTCAGCAACTGCTGCTTGATTTGAGCCGCGACCTGCAGGCCTATCCAGGCCTGCAACCATTGCAGGGAGAGGCTTTTGATCATGCAGCGTTGGGTGACGATGGCTGGAGTGTCGAATGGCCTGAGCTGGATATCCAGATCGGTGCAGACACTCTCTACCTGGATGCCCTGGCGCAGAATGCCGCCGACGAAAACACCCGAATCTTTATCGATTGGCGTGCTCGCACCGGGTTATCGCTCAATCAGGCGGCTCAAGCGCTGGGGGTCAGTAGCCGCAGCATCACCCGATACAGCAGTGGTCGCGAAGCGGTGCCGAGATCCTTGGCCCTGGCCTGCCTGGGTTGGGATTTCCTGCAACAGCAATCGAATTCGCCCCGCGCGGCAGAAGACACTGGTCGGTACGTGGTCACGCGCAAAAATTAGCCGGCATCCGGCTTGGGACGTTCATACCGCGCATTGAACGCCTGGATGAAACCATTGCGTAAAATCTGCAAAAAAGCCTGGAATGCGCTGACATCTTGCTGATGCACATTGCCCTTGAGCTCGACCCGTGTCGCAAACTGGTTTTTGCCCTGGTTTTTCAGGACCGTCTCGGTTCCACCGACGAGGGCTTCCCATATTGAGCGGAACAACCCTTTGTCCTTGTTTTCCACGTCCTGCTGCCAGTTGAACACGTCAACATCGCGCATCAGCGGCTTGATATAGCCGCTCAGTCGCCCCTTGTTGGCCTGGGCTTCGATCACCACGTCGCCATGGCCGGCATTGAAGTCGAACTTGCCGTAGGCCGCGGCGAAGTCGTTCAGGCGCTTGAGTTCGATATCCGTGGTACGCAAGCGAAACTCGAAGTCTTCAAAGTCGCTCAAGGGATCGAAAGTGGCCGTGGTTTCCAGTGGCGCGTGCCCCAGCAGCAAGGCTTTGCCTTCAAAGCGTGCGTCGCGTTTGCCTTTGGTGTCGACCACGTTGGTCAGGTTGAAAATACGGGCATCCACCTTTGTAGCGTTCATGTTCACCGGTGGTTTGGAGTTGAAGTTGCGAAAACTGATCTTGCCGTCGTTGATCCGCACTTCGTTCAGGGTAATGGGCAGCAGCTTGCCTAATTGGGCACGCCAGTCGGTGCCTTGGCCGGTCTGGGAATTTCGCTTGTTGGCCCCGCCGTCGACAAAGTTGACCTCGGGCGTGATGAACTGCACTTTGGCCACCACCGCGTGGTCATGCCACAGTGAGTGCCAACTCACCGAGAGGTCGATCAATGGCGCGTTGACGAAAGGCACCGGAACCTTGCCATCGACCTTGACGATTTTCAGTCCGTTGATCTTGTAGGCCCCGCGCCACAAGGCCAGGTCCACGTCGGTGATCTGGCCCCGGTAGTCGCCCATGTCCGCCAGCCGCTCATTCAGGTAGTCGCGCACCAGATAGGGCAAGGCGATGTGCAACGTTATCAGCAGTGCAACGAGGCCGATGAGGGTCCACAAGGGCCAGCTGTATCGACGTTTCATGGCGGCAAATCTCTGGCGATCTAAAGCCATTGACTGCACTGACAGGCGGACGTTCGACCCGACTGGACGCCTGCGGGCAAGAGGGCTTACCTTGATGCCCTATTTCAATGCTGTCGTTAAGGACCCAGCCATGAGCCGCATTTTCGCTGACAACGCCCACTCCATCGGCAACACGCCGCTGGTGCAGATCAATCGCATTGCGCCGCGTGGTGTGACCATTCTGGCCAAGATCGAAGGGCGCAACCCCGGTTACTCGGTCAAGTGCCGGATTGGCGCGAACATGATCTGGGATGCCGAGAGCAGCGGCAAACTCAAGCCGGGCATGACCATCGTCGAACCCACCTCCGGCAATACCGGTATCGGCCTGGCGTTCGTGGCCGCCGCCCGTGGCTACAAATTGATGCTGACCATGCCGGCGTCCATGAGCATCGAACGTCGCAAGGTACTCAAGGCACTGGGTGCCGAGCTGGTGTTGACCGAACCGGCCAAAGGCATGAAGGGCGCTATCGAAAAAGCCGGTGAAATTGTTGCCGGCGACCCGTCGAACTTCTTCATGCCGGCGCAATTCGACAACCCGGCCAACCCGGCCATTCACGAAAAAACCACCGGCCCGGAAATCTGGAACGATACCGATGGCGCGGTCGACGTGCTGGTGGCAGGCGTCGGAACCGGTGGAACCATCACCGGGGTTTCACGGTATATCAAGAATACCCAGGGCAAACCGATTCTCTCGGTGGCGGTGGAGCCGGTGGTGTCGCCGGTGATTACCCAGGCCCTGGCCGGTGAAGAAATCAAACCGAGCCCGCACAAGATCCAGGGCATTGGTGCCGGTTTTGTGCCGAAGAACCTCGATTTGTCGATCGTCGACCGGGTAGAACTGGTCAGTGACGAAGAGTCCAAGGCCATGGCCTTGCGCTTGATGCAGGAAGAAGGAATCTTGTGCGGGATCTCCTGCGGCGCTGCCATGGCCGTGGCCGTAAGATTGGCGGAGACCCCGGAAATGCAGGGCAAGACCATCGTCGTGATCCTGCCGGATTCCGGTGAACGTTATCTGTCGAGCATGTTGTTCAGTGATCTGTTTACCGAACAGGAGAATCAGCAGTAAGCGCCAAACAATGGCGGATCGTGGCTGGCGGCGGTTGATGAGGGATTCACATCAGCCGCCGTTCAGGTGCCACATGTTAAGAAATGCTTTGTTGCACATTCGTTAACATTGAATGTTGAAAAGTGCAGGTTTTTTACCGGACCGGCAGTGTTTATCATGCCGCAAGCCTCGTCGGGCAATGGACCTGGTGCAAAGTCGCTTATCTTCAAAGGAGTTGTTGATGACCTTTTCGTTTGCCGCGAAAGCCTCGTTGTTGTTGCTGTTTCTCGGCAGCACCCTGTATGTGCACTTACGCGGTAAGGCGCGTCTGCCGGTTTTGCGCCAATTCGTTAACCATTCGGCACTGTTCGCACCCTATAACGCCTTGATGTACCTGTTTTCCGGTGTGCCTTCCAAACCGTATCTGGATCGCAGCAAGTTTCCCGAACTGGATGTGCTCAAGGACAACTGGGAAGTGATCCGCGACGAAGCGATGCACTTGTTCGACGAGGGGTACATTCGTGCGGCGGAAAAGAACAACGACGCCGGTTTTGGCTCGTTCTTCAAGAAGGGCTGGAAGCGTTTCTATCTCAAGTGGTATGACAAACCGCTGCCTTCTGCCGAAGTCCTGTGCCCGAGAACCGTGGAATTGGTCAGCAGCATTCCCAACGTCAAGGGCGCGATGTTTGCGCTGCTGCCGGGCGGCAGCCACCTCAACCCGCATCGCGACCCGTTTGGCGGCTCCCTGCGTTATCACCTGGGGCTGTCCACCCCCAATTCCGATGATTGCCGCATCTTTGTCGACGGTCAGGTTTACGCCTGGCGCGATGGTGAGGACGTGATGTTCGACGAGACCTACGTGCACTGGGTCAAGAATGAAACGCAAAAGACCCGGGTCATCCTGTTCTGCGATATCGAACGTCCATTGAACAATCGCTTCATGACCCGTATCAATCGCGGTATCAGCGCCTGGCTGGGGCGCGCCACCGCCCCTCAGAACCTGGATGACGAACGTGTGGGCGGGATCAACAAGGCCTACGCCTGGAGCAAGAACTCCAGCGATAGATTCAGTGGTGTGGTCAAGCAATGGAAGCGGCGCAATCCCAAGGCTTACCGTGTCCTGCGCCCGGTGCTGGCGGTAGCGGTGCTGACGTTGTTGGGGTATTGGTTGTTTGGTTGAAGCCGGATACGGAATTAAAAAGACCGCTCGTTGTGAGCGGTTTTTTTATTGCCGAGAAATACCGGCTACCCCCTTCAGCCGCACTGTATCGACGGTCGTTAATGGCCTTTTGACCAACTCGTTGCAATCCATGTCGAACGCTGGTTATAGTCGGCACACGGTGAGTTTCGGACTCACTTTTTATCCCTCGAGCAAAGATCAGCCCAATGCCTGCATTCCTCCTCAACGCGGTAGTCGATTCAGCGGTCAACGCTGGCGTCGTGCCGTGCGGGAATCAGCAGCCCGGGCAGATCAGTCATTACCCCCCACCTGTCAGTAGCACGCCGGTGTGCGCAGTCGTATCACCGCCAGGCGTCGGCATTTCGGGCTGATCAGCTGACTTCTGCTGTTCCCGCGCCCGCCTGAAAAAACTACTGGATTTCAGCTTTTGCTGAGTTGGCTTTTTGCCTGACTACAGGTGGTACTCATGTTTGTCCTTTCGAAAAAAAACGCGCTCGCGGCGGCGTCCACGAGCCTGTTCGTGCTGCTGTGGAGCAGCGGGGCGATCTTCTCCAAATGGGGGCTGGCCCACGCGTCACCCTTCGCCTTCCTGATGTTTCGTTTCGTCATCGCCCTATGCGGGCTGGTGTTGCTGGTGCCGTTGTTCAAGCTGAAGTTGCCCAAGGGCGGCAAGCCGATGCTGTATGCGATGGCCACCGGCGTGGTGTTGTTGGGGGGCTACCAGATTTTCTATCTGCTGGCCCTCGACCTTAAAGTCACCCCCGGAGTGATGGCGACCATCATGGGCGTGCAGCCGATCCTTACGGTGGTGATCATGGAACGTCAACGATCAGCCAGCCGGATGTTCGGTCTGGCGCTTGGGCTGGCCGGTCTGATCATGGTGGTTTACCAGGGTATCGGCCTGGCCGGGATGTCGCTGGCCGGGATGCTTTTCGGTCTGCTCGCGCTGGTGAGCATGACGTTCGGTTCGATCATGCAAAAACGCATCACTGAAAATCCTCTCGGCACGCTACCGGTGCAGTACCTCGCCGGGCTGCTGTTGTGCGGGATTTTCGTCCCTTTCCAGCCGTTTCACTTCGAACACAGCAGCGGTTTCATTCTGCCGGTGCTATGGATGGGGCTGGTGGTGTCGGTGCTGGCGACGCTGTTGCTGTACCGCTTGATCGCCCGGGGCAACCTGGTGAACGTCACCAGTCTGTTTTACCTGGTGCCGGCAGTGACGGCGGTGATGGACTATCTGGTCTTCGGCAATCGCCTGGCGCTGTTGAGCCTGTTCGGCATGCTGTTGATCATCGTCGGGCTGGTGTTTGTGTTCCGTAAAACAGCGTAGGCCGGGCAAGAAAATCAAAAGATCGCAGCCGTACCTGTAGGCGCTGCCGCAGGCTGCGATCTTTTGCCTGTCATTTGCTCAGCGCATGCTCGGCGCGTACCGAATTCATGAATGCCTGCATCGCCGACGATTGAATGCGATGACGCCGGGTGATCAACCCGTACGGTGGCAGGCGCGCTTCGAACTTGATCGGCAACACCGCCAGCAGATCCCGACCGGGATAGTCCTCGACCACCGACACCGGCGTGACGCCGAGCATGTCGGTCTGCTGAATCAACGACAGCAAGGTCATGATCGACGTGGTTTCGACGATGCTGCTCGGGATGTCGACCCGCGCGTTGTGGAACACCTGATTGATGATCGCGCGCATCGGGCTGGGTTGCTGTTGCAGTACCCAGGTCATGTTCTGCAATTCGGCCCAACTCAACTGCGTGGCTTTGGCCAGTGGATTCTGTGCGCCGGAAATCACGCACAGCGCTTCCTCGCCAAGGCTGTCGAACAGCAACTCCTCTGCCCGGGCACCGGCGGGTATCCGCCCCAATACGATATCCAGCTGATCTTGCAGCAACGCCTGCACCAGCACATCGCTGGTGTCGACCTGAATGCTCATCGACAAGCGTGGATGGCTTTGTTTCAAGGTGGCGATGGTGCGCGTCAGCAGCCCCGAAGCCAGTGCCGGAATGGCCCCGACCGCGACCCGGCCAAGGTTGCCGGATTCGAGGGCGACCAGCTCTTCACGCATGCCGCTGAGTTCGGCGAACACCATGCGTGCGTAATAAATGACCGTTTCCCCGAACGGGGTAGAGCGCATGCCCCGGGGCAGGCGTTCGAACAGCTCGACGCCCAACAGGTCCTCGGCTTCATGCAACATTTTGGTCGCGGCCGGTTGGGTCATGCCGATGTGGTCGGCGGCGCGACGCAACGAGCCGAATTCCTGCAACGCCAGCATCAGCCGCAGTTGGCGCAGGCGCAGTCGGCTGTGGATTACGTTGGCAGCAGGAATTCGGGTCATGGGCCGTGCTCGCAAAAAAGTCCTGCGGCAAGCCTGACAACAAATGCCAGGTGTTGCCAGCTTTGGCGTGTCACAGCACCGATTTTGGCTTGGCGACCTGGGGTTTGCGCAGGCCGATCAGGGTTTGCAGCGCTCTGGAAATCAACGGCCAGAACAGCATCAGCAGCGCCGCCGTGGTCAGGCTGCCCACCAACGGGTTGGACCAGAAAATCCCCAGGTGCCCGTCGGAGAACAGCATCGACTGACGGAACGCATCTTCTGCCTTGTCGCCCAGCACCGCCGCCAACACCAGCGGTGCAATCGGGTAGCCGAGTTTCTTGAACAGATAACCCAGCGCACCGAAGCCCAGCATCAGCACCACGTCGAAGAACGAGTTGTGCACCGAGTAGGCACCGATGGCGCAGACCATGATGATGATCGGCGCGATGATCGAGAACGGGATGCGCAGGATCGAAGCGAACAGCGGCACAGTGGCCAGCACCACGATCAGACTCACCACGTTGCCCAGGTACATGCTGGCGATCAGGCCCCAGACAAAATCGTGTTGCTCGACGAACAGCGTCGGCCCCGGATGCAAGCCCCAGATCATCAGGCCCCCGAGCATCACCGCCGCAGTCGCCGAACCGGGAATGCCCAGGGTCAGCATCGGCAGCAGGGCACTGGTGCCGGCCGCGTGGTCAGCGGTTTCCGGGGCGATCACCCCTTCGATTTCGCCCTTGCCGAAGTTGTCGCGGTTTTTCGAGAAACGCCGGGCCAGGCTGTAGCTCATGAACGACGCGGCAGTCGGTCCGCCAGGGGTGATGCCCATCCAGCAGCCGACCAGGGTGCTGCGCACAATCGTCCACCAGTAACGCGGCAATCTGGCCCAGGTGCGCAGGATCACCATGGGCGTGATCCGCGCATGCTCGCCGCGGAACACCAGTCCCTCTTCCACGGTGCAGAGGATTTCGCCGATGCCGAAAAGGCCGATCACCGCCACTTCAAAGCTGATGCCGGTCATCAGGATCGGCTGGTCGAAGGTCAGGCGCAGGTTGCCGGACACGGTGTCCATGCCGACGGCGGCCATGGCGAAACCGATCATCATCGCCACCACGGTTTTCAGCGGCGGGTTCTTGCTCATGCCGATGAAGGTGCAGAACGCCAACAGGTACACCGCGAAGAACTCCGGCGAACTGAAGGACATGGCGAACGCGGCAATTTTTGTCGAGAGGAACGTCAGCAACAACACGCCGGCCAACGCACCCAGCAACGCCGAACTGAACGCGGCGGTCAGGGCTTCGGCGGCGCGGCCTTCGCGGGCCATCGGATAACCGTCGAAGGTAGTCGCCACCGATGAGGGCTCACCGGGGATGTTGAACAGGATCGAGGTGATCGAGCCGCCGAACAGCGCGCCCCAGTACATGCACGACAGCAGGATGATCGCCGAGACCGGCGACATGGTGAACGTCAGCGGCAACAGCAACGCCACGCCGTTGGGGGCACCGAGACCGGGCAGTACGCCGACCAGAATGCCCAGCAGCACGCCGATCACCATCAGGCCGATATGGCCCGGCGTGAGGATCAGGTTCATGCCTTGCAGCAGGGAATCGAACTCGCTCATTTGAAATGTCTCCCGGCCAGGGCAATCCAGTCGCCCATTGGGCCGGCATCCAGCGGCACTTTGAACCACAGCGCGAAAATCAGGTAACTGGCCAGCACCGCGCCCAGGGACACGCTACCGATCATCCATTTGCCGTACGGCTTGGCGCGGACCTTGTCACGCCACATGAACCAGGCAATGAAGCAGGCCGAAGCGACGTAGATGCCGGTGAACGGCATCGCACCGACGAATAGCGCGATGGGCACGAACACCGACAGCACTTGCCTGAACGCACTGCGGCTGACGAATGAAATGCCCAGGGCTTGCCAGCGCACCAGGGTCAACACGCCGTTGGCCACACTGGCGGCGCTCAACATCAGGCCGATGTAGAAGGGAAAGTAACCCGGCTCGGGGCCGGCATCACCCCAGCCGATACCCTGTTCAACGCTGCCGAACATCACCACCGCGCCGATCAGCGTGGTGAAGAGTGCCAGGCCGAGCTCGACCCAGCGCGTACCGACCAGCGCTGGTGAATCCGAAGAATGGGACATGAAAGCACCTCCAGAGGTGACGGCCGTACGCAGGGCGGGCGGCCGTGAGCAACTCAGTTTTTCAGCCAGCCGGCCTCTTTGAACACCGGCGTGACGCGGGCGGTGTCTTTTTCGATGTAGGCGGTCAGCGGCTCGCCCTCGAGGAAGGTCGGCACCAGGGCGTTCTGCTTCACGTAAGCCTTGAACTCATCGGTCTGGGTGACTTTGCGCATCAACTCGACATAGAACGCGCGCTGCTCGGCGGTGACGTCGCCGGGCATGAACACGGTACGCGGGAAGCGGTACTGATCGATGCCCAGGCCTTGTTCGTGACAGGTCGGGACGTCGGCCCAGGATTTGTCGCCGGCGACTTTGTCGGTATAGCCCATGCGCTCCTTACTGAACACGCAGAGCGGCTCGACCTGATCGCCACGCCATTGGCTGATGCTCTCGCTTGGGTTGTTGACGTTGGCGGCGATGTGCTTGCCGGCCAGTTGCGTCGCGGCTTCGCTGCCGCTCTTGAACGGGATGTACACCAGTTTGCTGTTGTTGGTCTGGTTCAGCAGCAGGGTCAGGGTCTGGTCGACGTCCTTGGACTGGCTGCCGCCCATGCGCAGGTTCGACGGGTCGGCCTTGACCGCGTCGTAGAAACTTTTCGCGTCTTTCCACGGCGCGCCCTTGTAGCTCCAGAGAATGAAGTCATCCTCGGCCACGGCGGCAATCGGGGTCAGTTCCTGCCATTCGTAGCCGAGCTTGGACACCAGCGGCAACAGGTAGATGTTGTTGGTGCCGATCACCAGTTTGTCGGCATCGCCCTTGCTCATTTTCAGGTCGAGAAAGGCTTCGGCGCCGTTGCCACCGCCCTTGTTGAGGACGATGGTGTTCACGTCGAGCAGCTTGTGCGTGGTGATGATCGACTGGATCAGGCGACCGAGCTGGTCGGTACCGCCACCGGGACCACCGGCGACGACGATTTCGACGTTCTTGTCCGGTTGCCAGGCGGCGTTGGCGAGAGCGGGAAGGGTACCGGCGGCGATCAGTGCGCAACCAAGAAACAGACGGGATGTACGACGGACGAATGCATTTCGCATGATGGAAGAGCCTCGTATTCATGTTCTTGTAATTGTTATGAGCGGCTTGTTTGCGCGGTAAAGCCGCAAGCCTGGCCCGAGTGTGTGAAGGTGCGGGCACGGCGTCTAGTCAAAACAATACATACACCGATAGCCTGGGGTTATAGCTCGGCAAACTGCTGACTACTGTAGGAGCGAGCTTGCTCGCGATGGACTCGAGGGCACCGCGTTAATTCAGGAAGCACGTGTTTTCGTTGAAGGTCATCGCGAGCAGGCTCGCTCCTACAGAAAAGCATGCGTGGCAACGTTGAAAGGTCGTTGAAAGCAGGTCATGACATAACCCGAGGCTATCGCCTGATTTCAAGTTTTGATTAGACGGTTATCAGCGAGCCTTCGATAGTGCTCACAAATGTCGCCAGGAAGCGGCGCTGCAGTCCCCACAAAAATAATAAAAGAGGTACGCACCATGGCTCGTTCCAGTGCATCCCTGAACCTGGCCGGCGCGGATATCCAGCCCCAGGCCGCGGCACCCGCGCAGAGCTGCGCCGTCAAGGCCAGCAACGTACGCTGGCGGATCTTCGCGATCATCTTCGCGCTGACAATGGTCAACCTGATCGACCGGGTGTCGCTGTCCATTGCGATGCCGACCATCGCCCATGAGTTTTCCCTGTCACCGAGCCTGCAAGGGCTGATCCTCAGCAGCTTTTTCTGGGCCTACGCACTGTTGCAGATTCCCGGCGGCTGGCTGATCGACCGCTTCGGCCCGCACCGGGTCATCAGTTGGTCCACCGGGTTGTGGGGTACGTTTCAGGTGTTGGCGGCGTTTGCCACGGGCGGCTTGTCGTTGTTGTTTGCCCGGGTTGCACTGGGCGCCGCCGAAGCACCGCTGTTCCCGTCGGGCGGCAAGCTGATTTCCCTGTGGCTGGCCCCGAGCGAGCGCAGTCGCGGCGCGGTGTTGATGGACAGCGGCAGCCCGTTGGGCGTGGCCCTTGGCGGGTTGATCATTGCCTGGCTGATTGCCTCGCTGGACTCCTGGCGCCTGGCCTTCGTGATCGCCGGTGTCGCCACCCTGGTGCTGGCCTGGCTGGCGCGGCGTTATCTGCGCGATGACCCGGCCGGTCACCCGCAAGTCAATGCGGCGGAGCTTGAGAAAATCAACGCCGGCCGCGCCACGCCCGCCGCCGAAGCGGCCCGGGCGCCGGTCAAGGGGCTGGGTATTGCGCCACGCTCGCTCAGCGGTTTGCTGATCGGCAGGGCGAGTTGGGCGATGGTGTATTTCGGCCTGCTGACCTGGGGTCCAAGTTACCTGGCCCAGGCCCGGGGTTTCGATATCAAGGGGATTGGTGCGGCGACCTTCGTGATTTTTGTCTGCGGTGCCCTGGGTTCGTTGACCGGAGGTTTCCTCTGTGATGGCTTGATTCGCAAAGGCGTGAGTCGCGGGGTGGCGGTGAAGAGCCTGCTGGCGTTTTCCGGGCTGGTGGCCCTCGGCGCATTCCTGTTGCTGCCGACCTTGAGCAATCCTTTTGCGGCGGTGGCGCTGTTGGCCATGACCGCGTTCTTCCTGATGTGGGGCAGCCTCTACTGGAGCTTCCCGGCGCTGCTGGCGGCGCCGGCGCGGGTCGGTTTGATCGGTGGCGTGATGAACATGGCCGGCAGCACCGGCGGCATCGCCGTGCCGATCCTGGTGGGGGTGATTCTGCAAGCGGCCGGTGGTTTTGCCCCGGTGCTCGGGTTCTTCGCGGCGTGCTCGGCAGTCTTCGTGCTCGCGACCTTGTTCATCAGCCTCGACGAGGTGCGTCATGACTAACGCGTTGTGGAACGGCCCGATCATCGATGCCCATCATCACTTCTGGGACCCGACCGTCAACGACCACCCATGGCTTGCCCCCGAGGCCATCATACCCTTTCGCTACGGAGACTACAGCGCGATCAAGCGCCGCTATTTTCCCGAGGATTACTTCGCCGATGCAGGTTCGCATAACGTCGTGCAAACGGTGTACGTCGAGACCGAGTGGAACCCGCAGGACCCGATTGGCGAAACCCGTTTCATCGAGCAACTGGCCGCCCGCTACGGCGTACCCAATGCGGTCGTGGCGCAAGCCTGGCTCGATCATCCGGACGCTATCGATGTGCTCACCGAACAGGCGCGCTTCAAGCATGTGCGCAGCGTGCGCCACAAACCCGGTGGCCCGATCGCGCCGGCGCAGGTGGGGCACCTGCGCAGCCTGATGAGTGACGAACACTGGCGCCGCAGTTACGCCGCGCTCGAAGGGCTGGGGCTGCATTTCGATTTGCAGACGCCCTGGTGGAACCTGCACGAGGCCGAACGCCTGGCCCGGGATTTTCCCGGCATCACGCTGATTCTCAACCACGCCGGTTTGCCCAATGACCGCAGTGCCGAAGGCCTGGCGGGCTGGCGTCTGGCGCTGGCGCGGCTGGCGCAGTGGCCGAACGTGCAGGTGAAGATTTCCGGCCTGGGGCAGGGCGGCCAGCGCTGGCGCGCCAAGGACAACGCCTGGATCGTGCGCGAGGTGATCGCCATGTTCGGCAGCCACCGGGCGATGTTCGCCAGCAACTTCCCCGTGGACAGCCTGTGCGGCTCGTTCGACGACATCTACAGCGGTTTCAAATCCATCGTCGCCGATCTGCCGACAGCCGATCAGGAACGACTTTTCTACAGCAACGCGCAGCGGGTCTATCGCTGCGAGCCTTGCGCCAACGACCGGGCGCAGCCTGAACCCTTGAGGAGTGAAGCATGAGCAAATCCACCATCGCGATGGTCCTGGGGGACCCGGCGGGCATCGGCCCTGAGCTGATCGCGCGCCTGCTGGGCGAGCCTGAAGTGCGTGCCCAGGCCAATGTGATCCTGATCGCCGACGAAGCGGAAATGCGTCGCGGCATGCGCATTGCCGGGATGGAATTTCCCTATCGTCGCGTCGAGTCCCTGGAGCAGCTAGCATTCGTCGATGACACGCCGCTGTTCTATGACTTTCGCGGTGATACCCTCGGTGAATTTCCGCGGAGCGAGGCCAGCGTCATCGGAGGCCGCTACAGCCTCGACACCCTGGAAAAAGCCCTGCGCCTGACCGAAGCGGGCATCACCGACGCCGTGTTGTTCGGGCCATTGAACAAGACTTCACTGCACATGGCCGGCATGGCCCACAGCGATGAGCTGCACTGGTTCGCCGAGTTGCTGGATTTCCATGGACCGTTCTGCGAATTCAACGTGCTCGACAATCTCTGGACTTCGCGGGTGACCTCCCATGTGGCCCTGGCCGATGTGCCGGGCCTGCTCAGCCAGCAACGGGTGGTCGAAGCGATTCAATTGATCGACACCGCGCTCAAGCGCAACGGGCTGGAAAAGCCGCGCATCGGCGTCTGCGGGCTGAATCCGCATAACGGTGATAACGGTTCGTTCGGTCGCGAGGAACTGGACATCATCGGCCCGGCGGTACGTTCGGCGCAGGCACTGGGGATCGCGGCGGACGGACCTTATCCGGCCGACACGATCTTCCTCAAGGTCCAGGGCGATGCCAGTGCCTTCGACGCGGTGGTGACCATGTACCACGACCAGGGGCAGATCGCGATCAAGCTGATGGGGTTCTCCCGTGGGGTGACGGTGCAGGGCGGACTGCCGATCCCGATCACCACCCCGGCCCATGGCACCGCGTTCGACATCGCGGGGCAGGGCAAGGCGAATGTCGGCGCGATACGCCAGGCGTTCGAGATTGCGTGCCGGATGGGTGGCAACAGTTACTGATTGTTGAAAGGTCAAAAGATCGCAGCCTTCGGCAGCTCCTACAAGGGATCGCATTCCTCTGTAGGAGCTGCCGAAGGCTGCGATCTTTTTTGCGTCACCCGATAACCTGAAACGCCCAATAACCGGATTCCGCTATCACCCCAGGTTATCGCCGGATACGCATAAGTGATTATCCGCAACCCTTGGCCGCTGGCTAAAGTCGCTCCATCGAATGCGCAAGACCGCCACCCGAACGGCAGTGCGCAGCGACTCACAATGACAAGAAGCCGGCAGCGCAAGGAACCGTATTCATGAAAATCAAAGCGATCCGTACCCGCGTTTTCGAGTGGAAAGGCAAAGTCGTGCCACCCCAGGCGCACTTCTGCACCAACGCCAGCGACATTCTCTTCGAGCGCGGCGACGCCATGGGCTCGTTCCGTTTCCACGGCTGGCTGGTGGTGGAAGTCGAGACCGACACCGGCCTCGTCGGCATCGGTAACTGTGCCCTGGCGCCGCGCGTGGCCAAGGAAATCATCGACACCTACCTGGCGCCGATCGCCATTGGCGAAGACCCGTTCGACAACGAATACATCTGGCAGAAAATGTACCGCCAGAGCCACGCCTGGGGGCGCAAGGGCATCGGCATGGCGGCGATCTCGGCCATCGACATCGCGATCTGGGACATCATGGGCAAAGCGGTGAACAAGCCGGTGTTCAAGCTACTCGGCGGGCGCACCAAGGAAAAGATCTGGACCTACGCGTCCAAGCTCTACGCCAACGACAACCTCGACCTGTTCCTCGAAGAAGCGCAGGGCTACCTGAACCAGGGTTTCACCGCGCTGAAGATGCGCTTCGGCTATGGCCCGAAGGACGGTCCGGCGGGCATGCGCCGCAACATCGAACAGGTGCGCGCCCTGCGGGAGCTGGCCGGCCCCGACGTCGACATCATGCTCGAATGCTACATGGGCTGGACCCTCGAGTATGCCCGGCGCATGTTGCCGAAACTCGCCGAGTTCGAGCCGCGCTGGCTCGAAGAACCGGTGATCGCCGACGACATCGAAGGCTACATCGAGCTGAAGAAGATGGGGATCATGCCGATCTCCGGCGGCGAACATGAATTCACTTCCTACGGCTTCAAAGACCTGCTGGAGCGCCGCGCCGTCGACGTGATCCAGTACGACACCAACCGCGTCGGCGGCATCACCGCCGCGCGCAAGATCAACGCCATGGCCGAGGCCTGGTCGGTGCCGGTCATCCCCCATGCCGGGCAGATGCACAACTACCACCTGACCATGTCCACCACGGCTTCGCCGATGGCCGAGTTCTTCCCGGTGTTCGACGTCGAAGTCGGCAACGAGCTCTTCTACTACGTGTTCAAGGGCGAGCCGCAGCCGGTCAACGGCTACATCCAGCTGGATGACAACAAGCCGGGTCTGGGCCTGGAAATCTCCGATGAGTACCTGAGCGATTTCAACATCATCGAGTGACCGTCCGGCGCCGCTTTCTCGCGGCGCCCACCACGACTTTTCGGAGGACCGACATGCGTCTGATTCAGTTTGAAAACAGCGACGGGCAACGCCAGGTTGGCGTGGTTGAGGGCGCTTGGGTCCAGGTGCTGCGCGATACCCGCAGTACCCGTGAACTGGCCCTGGCCGCCATCCGTGCCCAGTGCAGCCTGCAAGAAGAAATCGCCCGGCGCGGCAGCGAACCCGGTCCGGATTACGCGCAGCTGTTGCAGCAGCGCAAGGTCCTGCCACCGCTGGACCACGAAGACCCTGCCCATTGCCTGATCAGCGGCACCGGCCTGACCCATCTGGGCAGCGCTGCGGCGCGGGACAAAATGCACCAGCACGACGGTGAAGTCGAAGCCGGCATGACCGACACCATGCGCATGTTCAAGTGGGGGTTGGAGGGCGGCAAACCGGCGGCGGAGCAGGTCGGTGCGCAACCGGAGTGGTTCTACAAGGGCGACGGCAGCATCGTCGTGCGTCCCGGTGCGGATTTCCCGGTGCCGCCGTTTGCCGAGGACGCCGGTGAGGAGCCGGAACTGACCGGCCTGTATGTGATCGGCGACGACGGCCAGCCGTACCGTGTCGGTTACGCGCTGGGTAACGAGTTCTCCGACCACGTCATGGAGCGGCGCAACTACCTGTATCTCGCTCATTCGAAACTGCGTTGCTGCTCCTTTGGCCCGGAGCTGCGCGTCGGTGAGTTGCCCAGGCATCTGGTCGGCACCAGCCGCATCACGCGCAACGGCCAGACGATCTGGGAAAAAGAGTTTCTCAGCGGCGAAGACAACATGTGCCACAGCCTGGCCAATCTCGAATTTCATCACTTCAAGTACGCGCAGTTTTTGCGTCCCGGCGATGTTCATGTGCACTACTTCGGTACCGCCACGCTGTCGTTTGCCGACGGTGTGAAGACCCAGCCGGGGGACAGCTTCCAGATTAGTCTCGATGAGTTCGGCGCGCCTTTGGTCAACGGCATCGGCGAGAGCGCCCAGCCTTTGGCTATCGGTCAGGTACGCACACTCTGACCCCCGTAGGTCTGCAATCGATCAAGGAATCCACATGAGCCTGTTTCCTGGACACAACTACATCGGTGGTCGCCGCAGCGCCAACGGCACGTTGCAGTTGCAAAGCCTCGACGCCACCACTGGCGAGCCCTTGCCCGGCACCTTCTTCCAGGCCAGCGAAGCCGAAGTGGATGCCGCTGCCAAAGCCGCGGCTGCGGCATACCCGACCTACCGCAACCTGAGTGCGGAAAGACGCGCGCGGTTTCTCGACGCCATCGCCAATGAAATCGACGGGCTGGGCGATGAGTTCGTCGCCACCGTGTGTCGCGAGACAGCGTTGCCGGCCGGGCGTATCCAAGGTGAGCGTGGCCGCACCAGCGGCCAGTTGCGCCTGTTCGCCAAGGTACTGCGTCGCGGCGACTTCTATGGTGCGCGCATCGACCGTGCCTTGCCGGATCGCCAGCCATTGCCGCGTCCGGATCTGCGTCAGTACCGCATCGCCCTGGGGCCGGTGGCGGTGTTCGGCGCGAGCAACTTCCCGCTGGCCTTTTCCACCGCCGGTGGCGATACCGCCTCGGCACTGGCCGCCGGTTGCCCGGTGGTGTTCAAGGCCCACAGCGGGCACATGGCAACCGCACAGTGGGTGGCTGACGCGATCATCCGTGCCGCGGAAAAAACCGGTATGCCGGCCGGTGTGTTCAACATGATCTACGGCGGCGGTGTCGGTGAATGGCTGGTCAAGCATCCGGCGATTCAGGCAGTTGGCTTCACCGGTTCACTCAAGGGCGGCAATGCCCTGAGCCACATGGCCGCAAACCGGCCGCAGCCGATCCCGGTGTTCGCCGAGATGTCGAGCATCAATCCGGTGTTCCTGCTGCCGCAAGCCCTCGAGGTGCGCGGTGAGCAGATCGCGGCGCAATTGGCAGGTTCGGTGACCCTGGGCTGTGGCCAGTTCTGCACCAATCCCGGGCTGGTCATTGGTGTGCGCTCGCCGCAGTTCAGTGCTTTTCTTGAGACTTTCTGCGCCCACATGAACCAGCAGCCAGCGCAAACCATGCTCAACGCCGGCACGCTGGCCAGCTACAACCGGGGCCTTGGCGAACTGCACGAACATCCGGGCCTGAGCCATCTGGCGGGCCGGCCGCAACAGGGCAATCAGGCGCAGCCGCAGGTGTTCAAGGCCGATACCGGCCTGTTGCTCAAGGGCGATGAATTGCTGCAGGAGGAAGTGTTCGGGCCCACCACCATCGTCATCGAGGTCGAGGATCGGGCGCAGTTGGCGGCAGCATTGCAGGGCTTGCGTGGGCAATTGACCGCGACCTTGATTGGCGAAGCCGACGAACTGCTGGAGTACCGCTGGCTGGCGGAACTGTTGCAAGAGAAGGTCGGGCGGATCCTGCTCAACGGCTATCCGACCGGCGTCGAAGTCTGCGAGTCCATGGTGCATGGCGGGCCGTATCCGGCGACATCCGACTCGCGGGGGACCTCGGTCGGCACCTTGGCGATCGATCGCTTCCTGCGGCCGGTATGCTTCCAGAATTATCCGGACGCGCTGCTGCCCGAGGCGTTGCAGAACGGCAATCCGCTGGGGATTCGTCGGTTGGTGGATGGGGAGGTGAGTATTTCCGCTTTGTGATTGTTGGTGTCTGGTCTATCGCCTTCGCGAGCAAGCCCGCTCCCACAAGGACCGCGCAAACCCTGTGGGAGCGGGCTTGCCCGCGAAAGCGTCATCCGCCACGCAACAACTCTACCGCTCAGCCACCAAACCCGGCTTCACCGCAGCCGGCTTCAACACCAGCCACAACGCCAACGCAATCAACACCCCGCCATAGATATGCGCCATCGACAGCGGCTCATCGAGAAACAGCGCGCCCCACAACACGCCAAACAGCGGGATCAGGAAGGTCGTGGTCATCGACTTCACCGGGCCGATCGAACTCAGCAGCCGGAAGTAAATAATGTAGGCAAACGCCGTGCAGCCCAGCCCCAAGCCCAGCAACGACAGCCATACGCTCCAGCCGCCCCAGCTCGCCGGTGGCTGGCTGATCACGCTGTAGCCGAACAGCGGCAGCAGGAACAAGGTCGCGCCAAGCATGCTGCCCAGTGCCGACAAACGACTATCGAGACCGCCGGCCTGATCGAGCCAGCGGCGGGCCAGGAATCCGGCAAATCCGTAGCACGTGGTGGCGAGCAGGCAGGCGACGGCCCCCATCAGCAGTGCCATATCGAACGCCACCGGACCGGCACGGGTCAGCACGCCCACGCCGAACAACCCCAGGAATACGCCACCGAGCTTGGCGCCAGTGAGCCTTTCATGGAAAAACAGGCCGCCGATCAGCACGCCCATCAAGGGGGTCGTGGCATTGAAAATCGACGAGTAACCGGCAGGCAGCACCTGCGCGGCAACGGAGTACAGGGTCGCGGGGATGCCGGAGTTGATCACCCCGAGCAGCATCACGGTCTTGAGTTTGCCCTTGAAATCCCAGCTGATGCGCATCAGGCCAAGAATCACCAGCAACCCGACGGCGGCAATCGATACGCGGAAAAACGCGGTGGGCAGGGAGCCGATCACCGGGGCGATGATGCGCATGAACAGAAAACTCGCACCCCAAATGGCCGCCAGGGACAGTAAACGGAAAATATCGACGGGGTTCACAGCGCGTTCCTTCCATGATGAAGGGGCGAAAGTGTTGCTGAGTGCGTGATCGATGGCAACCGAAAACCGGGCATTGAACTCTTCAGGGCGTCGATGACGCGGCGCCTGGAAAATTACGCTTCTCCTGCACCCGGTTCACTGGCTAAGCTCAAGCCTCCCGAATTCCCGCAGAGGTCTCACCATGCCGCAGCAATGGCCAGCCGCCGACATCGCCCGCTTGATCCTCGATGGCTTTGACGATTACCGCGAGCATTTCCGGCAGATCACCGACGGTGCCCGGGCCCGCTTCGAACAGGCCCGGTGGCAAGAGACGCAATCGGCGTCGGCGGCGCGGATCAATCTGTACGAAGATAAAGTCAGTGAAACGGTAGAGCGGCTGCGCACTGCGTTTGACGCCGACACCCTGGACGTCAGCTGCTGGCCACTGGTGAAAAGTGCCTACATCAGCCTGATCGACCTGCGCTTCGACGATGAACTGTCCGAGACCTGGTACAACTCGATCTTCTGCGGGCTGTTCAGCCATGACCTGATCAGCGACGGCTGCATGTTCATCCACACCACCCGGCCGAGCCTGCGCCGTGCCCGGGCCGCGCAAACCCGCACCTACAAGCCGCAAGGCCAACTCTCGGCGATGCTGGCCAGCATCTTCGCCGACTACCGCTTCAGCGAGGATTACGCCGACCTGTCCGGTGACCTCAAGCGCCTCGAAGCGCAACTGCGCGAGAACCTGCCGGACTGGGTGTGCAAGGACCCGGAGTTGAGCGTCGAGCTGTTTTCCTCGGTGCTGTACCGCAATAAAGGTGCGTACCTGGTGGGGCGCATCTACACCGCCGACGAGCAATGGCCGCTGGCAATTCCCTTGCTGCACCTGGAAGGTCGCGGTATTCAGATCGATGCGCTGATCACCGACGAAGCGGACGTGTCGATCATTTTCTCCTTCACCCGCTCGTATTTCATGGTGGATGTGCCGGTGCCGGCGGAATTCATCGGCTTCCTGCGGCGCATCCTGCCGGGCAAGCACATCGCCGAGCTGTACACCTCGATCGGCTTCTACAAGCACGGCAAGTCGGAGTTCTACCGGGCGCTGATCAATCACCTGGCCAACACCGACGACCAGTTCATCATGGCCCCCGGTGTGCGCGGCATGGTCATGAGCGTGTTCACCCTGCCGGGGTTCAACACCGTGTTCAAAATCATCAAGGACCGTTTCTCGCCATCGAAAAACGTCGACCGCGCCACAGTGATCGAAAAGTACCGCCTGGTGAAAAGCGTCGATCGCGTCGGGCGCATGGCCGATACCCAGGAATTCGCCGACTTCCGTTTCCCGCTGGGCAAGTTCGACCCGGCGTGCCTGGAGGAACTGCTGGACGTCGCACCCTCCACGGTGTCGGTGGAAGGCGACACGGTGCTGATCCGTCACTGCTGGACCGAACGGCGCATGACCCCGCTGAACCTGTATCTGGAAAACGCCAACGAAGCGCAGGTGCGCGAAGCCCTGGAAGATTACGGCCTGGCGATCAAGCAACTGGCGGCGGCCAACATCTTTCCCGGCGACATGCTGCTGAAGAACTTTGGCGTCACCCGTCACGGCCGGGTGGTGTTCTACGACTACGACGAAATCTGCTTTCTCACCGAGGCCAACTTCCGCCACATCCCACAACCGCGCACGCCGGAAGACGAGATGGCGTCCGAACCCTGGTACTCGATCGGGCCGCTGGATGTGTTCCCGGAAGAGTTTCCGCCGTTCCTGTTTGCCGATTCGGGGCAGCGCAAGTTGTTCGATCAGTTGCATGGCGAGCTGTACAACGCCGATTACTGGAAAAGCCTGCAGGAGGCGATTCGCGCCGGCAAAGTGATCGACGTGTTCCCGTATCGCCGCAAAGGCCTCGACAACGAATAATTCAACCTGATCGTTCCCATGCTCTGCATGGGAACGATCACATCAAACTCCTGTAGGAGCTGCCGAAGGCTGCGATCTTTTGATCTTGATTTTTTCGACATCTTTGAAAAGCAAGATCAAAAGATCGCAGCCTTCGGCAGCTCCTACAGGAGAACCAGCCAATCCATGGCAAATCTGCGACAATCGCCACCCTGCGCCACTAGACGACTGAATTGCGTACCCGATGACCGACGAATCGCCCTCCATCGACAAACTGCTGAAAAACCTCGATCACGCCATGCTCGCCGACCGCCACCGGCTGCGGCGGCAGTTGCTTGAGCTGCGCAAGAAACCCGACGAGGCCAAACTGGGCCAGTGGGTGACGCGCATGCAGGCGTCCTGTGAGCAGGTGCTGGCGCGCCGCGCCAGCCTGCCGGTGATTCGTTACGACGACAGTTTGCCGATTGCCGCCAAGCGCGACGAAATCAAGAAGGCGCTGGAAAAGCACCAGGTGCTGATCATCGCCGGTGAGACCGGCTCGGGTAAAACCACCCAGTTACCGAAGATCTGCCTGGAGATCGGGCGCGGCCAGTATGGCTTGATCGGCCACACCCAGCCACGGCGGATCGCGGCGCGCAGCGTGGCCAGCCGGGTTGCCGAAGAGCTGGGCACGCCGCTCGGCGCCCTGGTCGGCTATCAGGTGCGCTTCGAGGACCAGAGCGATTCCAATACCCTGATCAAACTGATGACCGACGGCATCCTGCTGGCGGAAACCCAGAACGACCGCTATCTGGAACGCTACGACACGATCATCGTCGACGAAGCCCACGAACGTAGCCTCAACATCGATTTCCTGCTCGGCTACCTGAAAACCCTGCTGCCGCGCCGCCCGGACCTGAAGGTCATCATCACCTCGGCGACCATCGACCTGGAGCGTTTCTCCAAACACTTCGACGATGCGCCGATTGTCGAGGTGTCCGGCCGTACGTTCCCGGTGGACACCTGGTATCGCCCGCTGACCCTGGAGCAGGACGAAGAGGGTAACCGCGTCGAGGACGACCTGACGGTGGATCAGGCGATCCTCGCCACCCTCGACGAAATAGCCGCCTACGAGCGCAGTGAGCGCCGCAGTCCCGGTGACGTGCTGGTATTCCTGCCGGGTGAACGTGAGATTCGCGACGCCGCCGACATGCTGCGCAAGGCCCAGCTCAAGCACACCGAAATCCTGCCGCTGTACGCGCGCCTGTCGCCGGCCGAGCAGCAGCGGATTTTCCAGTCGCACCCGGGGCGTCGCGTGGTGCTGGCGACCAACGTCGCGGAAACCTCGCTCACCGTGCCGGGCATCCGTTACGTGATCGACAGCGGCACCGCGCGCATCAGCCGCTACAGCTACCGGGCCAAGGTCCAGCGCCTGCCGATCGAAGCCGTTTCCCAGGCCAGCGCCAACCAGCGCAAGGGCCGGTGCGGACGGGTCGAGCCGGGCATCTGCGTGCGTCTGTACAGCGAAGAGGATTTCCTCGGTCGCCCGGAATTTACCGATCCGGAAATCCTGCGGACCAACCTCGCGGCGGTCATTTTGCAGATGTTGCACCTGCGCCTTGGCGAGGTCAGCGCGTTCCCGTTCATCGAGCCGCCGGATGGCAAGGCCATCAGTGACGGTTACAACCTGCTGCAGGAACTCTCGGCGGTGGATCGCAACAGCCAGTTGACCCCGCTCGGTCGCCAATTGGCACGACTGCCGGTGGACCCGCGCATGGGGCGCATGTTGCTGGAAGCGGCGAAGCTCGGCAGCTTGCAGGAAGTGCTGATCGTCGCCAGCGCCATGTCGATCCAGGACCCGCGCGAACGTCCGCCGGAGCGTCAGCAAGCGGCGGATCAGGCCCACGCCCAGTGGAAAGACGCCGACTCGGACTTCGCCGGTCTGGTCAACCTGTGGCGCGGATTCGAAGAGCAGCGCCAGGCGCTGACCGCCAACCCGCTGCGCAACTGGTGCCGCAAGAATTTCCTGAATTACCTGCGCCTGCGCGAATGGCGCGACTCTCATCGCCAGTTGAGCCTGATCTGCCGCGACATGCAGTTGAGCCTCAATAAGGAGCCGGCGGACTATCCGAAACTGCACAAAGCGGTGCTGGTGGGGTTGCTCAGTCAGATTGGCCAGAAAACCGAAGAGGGCGATTACCTCGGCGCGCGTCAGCGGCGGTTCTGGATTCACCCGTCGTCGGGCATCGGCAAGAAGCGTCCGCAGTGGCTGATGACCGCCGAACTGGTGGAAACCACCAAGCTTTACGCGCGCATGGTGGCGAAGATCGACGCCGACTGGATCGAACCGCTCGCCGGGCACCTGATCAAGAAAAACCACTTCGAACCCCATTGGGAGAAGAAGCGCGGCCAGGTGGTTGCGTTCGAGCAGATCACCCTGTTCGGGTTGATCGTGGTCGGACGACGGCCGGTGCATTACGGCCCGGTGGATCCGGTGGTGTCTCGTGAACTGTTCATCCGCGAAGCGCTGGTGCGCGGCGAGATCCAGTCCAAAGCCAAGTGCCTGACGGCCAACAAACAGCTGCTGGAGCAACTCGACGAACTGGAAGCCAAGGCCCGCCGTCGTGACATCCTGGCGGATGAAGAAACCCTGTACGCGTTCTACGACGCGCGCCTGCCGGCGGAGATTCATCAGACCGCGACCTTCGACAGCTGGTACCGGATCAACAGCCAGAAAGATCCGCAGCTGTTGATCATGCGCGAAGAAGATGTGCTGGCCCGTGAAGCCAGTGAGGTCACCGCACAGCATTACCCGGATACGCTGCACATCGGCGATCTGGAGTTGGCCCTCAGCTACCACTTCGAACCGAACCATCCACGGGACGGCGTGACCCTGCGCGTGCCGGCACCGCTGTTGCCGATGCTGCCACCGGAGCGCCTGGACTGGCTGGTGCCGGGTGTCATCGAAGCCAAGTGCATTGCCCTGGTGCGCAACCTGCCCAAGGCCTTGCGCAAGAATTTCGTGCCGGTGCCGGACTTCGTCAAGGCTGCCTTGCAGCGCATGACCTTTGCCGAAGGCTCGCTGCCCCAGGCCTTGGGTCGCGAGCTGCTGCGCATGACCGGAGCGCGGGTCAGCGATGAAGCCTGGGCCGAGGCGGCGCAGCAGGTTGAAAGCCATCTGCGGATGAATCTGGAAATCGTCGACGGCCAAGGCAAGTTCCTCGGTGAGGGGCGCGATCTGGCCGAACTGACGGCGCGTTTCGCCGAGGCCAGCCAGGCCGCATTGGCGGTGCCGCAAACCGCCAAGAGCCAGCAACCGGTTGAGCCGAAAGTCTTCGCCGCCGTGGCCGAGAAAACCCAACAGAAGATCGCCGGGCTATCGATGACGGTCTATCCGGCGCTGGTGGAAGAAGCCGGCACGGTCAAGGAAGGGCGGTTCTCGACCCCGGCCGAGGCCGAGTTCCAGCATCGCCGTGCCCTGCAACGCTTGCTGATGCAGCAACTGGCCGAGTCGGCAAAATTCCTGCGCGGCAAGTTGCCGGGCCTGACCGAGCTGGGCCTGCTGTACCGCGACATGGGGCGTGTCGATGCGCTGGTGGAAGACATTCTGCTGGCCAGCCTCGACAGTTGCATTCTCGAAGGCGAAGACCCGCTGCCACGCGATGGCGCCGGATTGGCGTCCTTGGCCGAACGCAAGCGTGGCGCCTGGACCGAGCACGCCGAGCGTGTGGCGAAGCTGACCCTGGAAATCCTCAAGCTCTGGCATGGCCTGCAAAAACGCTTCAAGGGCAAGATCGACCTGGCGCAGGCCGTGGCCCTGAACGACATCAAGCAGCAGCTCAGCCACCTGGTCTATCCGGGGTTTGTCCGGGAAACACCGATGCAATGGCTCAAGGAGTTGCCGCGTTACCTCAAGGCCATTGAGCAACGCTTCGAAAAAATCGCTGCCCAGGTGCAGCGCGACCGGGTCTGGAGCGGTGAATTGAGCGGCCTGTGGACGCAATACCAGACCCGCGCCAATAAACACGCCCAGGAAGGCAAGCGCGATCCGCAGCTGGAGTTGTATCGCTGGTGGCTGGAGGAGTACCGGGTTTCGCTGTTTGCGCAGCAACTGGGAACCAAGGTGCCGATCTCCGACAAGCGCCTGAACAAGCAGTGGTCGCAAGTCGAGCCGTAGACCCGAGGCCAGTGCAATACCTGTGGGAGCGAGCTTGCTCGCGATGGGGGCATCACATTCAACATCTATGTTGCCTGTCAGGCCGCAATCGCGAGCAAGCTCGCTCCCACAGTTTTGCATGGTCCGCAGGTAGGGTTCATCCAGCAAAAAGGCGCCAAAACCCACTGTTTATGGCAAACTTCGCGCCTATAAATGCCGGCCCCGCGGTTTTGAGCCTTCACGGTCGCGGGCAGGTCGGAATAAAGCGATGCCAGGTTTGCGTCCCCGGACGGGAATAGACCCTTTGTGTATTGGTACGACGGTGCCAATGCTTTCTGCCTGAACAGATTAGAGACACGACCATGCATAATGTCGTCATCAGTGGCACCGGCCTGTACACCCCGGCCAACAGCATTTCCAATGAAGAGCTGGTCCAGTCTTTCAATACTTACGTCGCGCAATTCAACGCCGACAACGCCGATGCCATTGCACGCGGTGAAGTGCAGGCATTGACCGAATCCAGCGCCGCATTCATCGAAAAAGCCTCCGGCATCAAGAGCCGCTTTGTCATGGACAAGGACGGCATTCTCGACCCGCAACGCATGGCCCCGCGTCTGCCGGAGCGTTCCAACGACGAGTGGTCGGTGCTGTGCCAGATGGCCATCGGCGCGGCCGAGCAAGCCCTGCAGCGTGCCGGCAAGACCGCAGCGGACATCGACGGCGTGATCGTCGCCTGCTCCAACCTGCAACGTGCCTACCCGGCCATTGCCATCGAAGTCCAGGAAGCGCTGGGCATCCAGGGTTTCGGTTTCGACATGAACGTGGCGTGCTCCTCGGCGACTTTCGGTATCCAGACCGCCGCCAACAGCGTGCAACTGGGTCAGGCCCGCGCGGTCCTGATGGTCAACCCGGAAGTCTGCACCGGCCACCTGAACTTCCGTGACCGCGACAGCCACTTCATCTTCGGCGATGCCGCCACCGCGGTAATCATCGAGCGTGCCGACCTGGCGACGTCCAAGTATCAGTTCGACATCGTCAGCACCAAGCTGCTGACCAAGTTCTCCAACAACATCCGCAACAACTTCGGCTTCCTCAACCGCGCAGCGGAAGAGGGTATCGGCGCCAAGGACAAACTGTTCGTGCAGGAAGGCCGCAAGGTGTTCAAGGAAGTCTGCCCGATGGTGGCCGAGCTGATCGCTGAGCATCTGCAAGAGAACCAGCTCAACATCAGCGACGTGAAGCGCTTCTGGCTGCACCAGGCCAACCTCAGCATGAACCACCTGATCGTCAAGAAACTGCTGGGCCGCGATGCGACCGAACAGGAAGCCCCGGTGATTCTCGACACCTACGCCAACACCAGTTCCGCCGGTTCCGTGATTGCGTTCCACAAGAACCAGGACGATCTGGCCGCCGGTTCGCTGGCCGTGCTCAGCTCGTTCGGCGCCGGTTACTCGATTGGTAGCGTGTTGCTGCGCAAGCGCTGATTCTGCGGCTTGAAAAGATCGCAGCCTGCGGCAGCTCCTACAGGACCGGATTCACCGTGAACCCAACCCTGTAGGAGCTGCCGAAGGCTGCGATCTTTTTTGCAGGAGAGAAAACAGTCTCGCGTTGATGCATCGGAGGATGATGGGGACCGATACATCAACGCCAGGCTGTAAAAGGGGCCCGGGCTTCCTTGCCCGAGTCGTGTAGCGGGTGAATCAGAACTTGGCTTCGGCATCCAGTTGCAGGGTGTTGATGTCCGAATCCTTCTTGTTGATGTTGGCGTTGGTCTGGTCCGAGGTCGCCATGTAGTAGGTCGCGCCCAGGGCAAAGTTCTTGTCCAGGTCGTAGCTCACTTTCAGCTTGCTGCCGCGCGAACCGGTGAAGCCGTTGGCGAAGTCGGAGTCGGTGAAGGCACCCACCACGGCGTTACGCTGTACGTCGCGGTAGTTGTAGTCCACGTTGAAGCCGTAGAGCTTGGACTTCACACCGGCCAGCCAGCCAGTGTCCTGGTCGTTGCTGGCATCGGTGTTGTTGACGTACTGACCGTAGATCGACAGCGGAACCGGCAGGTTGCTGAAGTCCAGCTGACCAAAGCCTTCGTACAGTTTGAACCGTTCGCCCGGGCTGTTGCCGTTGACGGCCAGTGCGCATGGCGCAGTAACGGTACCCGAGGTAGGGCAGGCGCTGCTGTCGTCGTTGTCGTAGGCGTAGAGACTGCCGCCCAAGGTCATTTTCATGCTGTCGGTGATGCCGAAGCGCGCACCCAACTGGCCAGCGTACAGACGCAGGTCGTGCTTGAACTGCACGCCTTCGCCGTCGACGTTGTCCTTGAGGGTGTAGTGACCGGCGCTACCGAACAGCTCGGTGCTGCCGCTCAACGGGTACTTGTAGGTGACGGCCAGGCCTTCCGGGTTGATGTCGCTATCCCAGATGATGTCGCCCATGCTCACCCATTGTTGCGGCATCTTGCCGCCAACCAGGTGCAGGTTCTTGATCGCGTCCGGGTGGTAGTCGATGTAACCCTGGTCCAGCCAGATCTGCTTCTTGTCGAAGTAGTTGTTCAGGTCCTGGTTGGTCGAGCGAGCGTCGTCGTTGCTGCCGGTGGCAATACGGATGCCGGTGTCGACCTGCGGGTTGATTTCGCTGTAGGCACCCAGGCGGGCACGAATGCGCTGACGGTCCTGGTCCTTGTTGTTTGGCACGCCATCGTTGTGGACGTTTTCCTGACGGAAGCGCACGTCGCCCTTGAACTGGGTCTTTGCCGCCCATGCAAGCTTCTGGTCGAAGGCGCTCAGTGTGTCGGTTTTCTTCGCGGTGGCCGCGATTTGCTCGTTGGTCTCTTGCTGAGCCTGACGGGCAATCTGCTGTTCTTTCTGATCCCTGGCCAGCTCGGCTTGCAGTTCGCTGTACTGCGCGTTGGTGATCGAGCCGTTAGCCTTGAGCATGTCGAGCAGTTTGGCGTCGACTGCGGCACTGGCCGGAACACTCATGGCCAGCAACAGGCCACCGCACAAGGCCGCCGCAGTTTTCGTGGAAGCAAGACGCATATCAATCTCCGAAGATGAGAGGGGATGACAGAGCCATCCGGGGCACAACCGACCGTAAGGGGCGGAAAACTGTGGCCGGGATATAACCCGGCGCTCTAAAAACAGGCGCCAGTATCGCGATGGTTTATTACAGGGCGGTGGCAATGTGATGTCATGTCCGTGACGATAAAACGCCGCCGTGAACCATTGAGTTAGAGCACTGTCGTCGCTTTGCCCGTGTGCAATGTGGAGCGATAGGCGATACTCGCGGGGCTTTCACGCCATAAAGAGTGAGGATGGTGATGCCGTTGCAACGCCTGCAAAAACTGTCAGAAATCGCCCCGCAGACCTGGGATGCCATGGTGCCGCAGAGCCAGCCTTTTCTGCGTCACGCTTTTTTGAGCGCACTGGAAGACAGCGGCAGTGTCGGCCCCCATTCCGGCTGGCAGCCGGAGCATCTGCTGCACGTTGAAGGTGAGCGCCTGATCGCCGCGCTGCCCGGCTATCGCAAGTGGCATTCCTATGGCGAGTACGTGTTCGATCACGCCTGGGCCGATGCCTGTGAACGCGCCGGCATCGATTACTACCCCAAACTGTTGAGCGCGGTGCCGTTCAGTCCTGTGACCGGGCCGCGACTGTTGGCGGCCACGGTCGAAGACGGTTTCGAATTGTTGAAAAGCCTGCCGGGCTATCTTGAACTCGAAGGGCTTTCCAGCGCCCACATCAACTTCACCGATCCATTCACCGATGCGGCATTGAGCGAGCAGCCCGGCTGGTTGCAGCG
The DNA here is from genome assembly GCF_059491875.1 of Pseudomonas sp. Pseusp49. NCBI lineage: Bacteria > Pseudomonadati > Pseudomonadota > Gammaproteobacteria > Pseudomonadales > Pseudomonadaceae > Pseudomonas > Pseudomonas sp. Pseusp49. Next base: position 1,534,220 of record NZ_CP168514.1, read on the forward strand.
CGTTGGCTGTCAGTATCACTGGCAGAATCGCGGTTACCGGGATTTCCAGGACTTCCTCGACGTGCTCAGTTCGCGCAAACGCAAACAGATGCGCAAGGAGCGCGAACAGGTGGCCGGGCAGGGCTTCGAGTTCGAATGGCTGGAGGGGCGGGAGCTGAGTCAGGCGCAATGGGATTTCGTCTATGCCTGCTACGCCAATACCTACGCGGTGCGTCGGCAAAGGCCGTATCTGACGCGGGAGTTTTTCAGTCTGTTGGCTGAACGCATGCCGGAGTCGATTCGCGTGGTGCTGGCCAGGCAGGGTTCACGCCCAGTGGCGATGGCGTTCAGCCTGGTGGGGGGCGACAGCTTTTATGGCCGTTACTGGGGATGCCTGGCGGAGTTCGATCGCCTGCATTTCGAGACCTGTTTCTACCAGGGGATGGACTACGCCATCGTCAACGGTTTCCAGCGTTTCGATGCCGGTGCGCAAGGCGAGCACAAACTGATTCGTGGATTCGAGCCCGTCATTACCCATTCCTGGCACTACCTGCGGCATCCGGGGTTGAAGGCGGCGGTGAAAGACTTTCTGGAGCAGGAGCGGCTGGGGGTGCTGGCTTATGCAGAGGACGCGAAGTCAGCCTTGCCTTATCGACAAGGCTGATCTTCACCGTAGGGCGTGTCAGTTGTCTTCCTTGCCCAGCCAGCGATACAGCACGCCGCCGACCACTGCGCCGAGCAGGGGCGCGACCCAGAACATCCACAGTTGTTGAATCGCCCAGCCGCCGACGATCAGCGCCGGGCCGGTGCTGCGCGCCGGGTTGACCGAGGTGTTGGTGACCGGGATCGAGATCAGGTGGATCAGCGTCAGCCCCAGGCCGATGGCAATCGGCGCCAGTCCTGCCGGTGCACGTTTATCGGTGGCGCCGAGGATGATCAGGATGAACATCGCGGTCATCACCAGTTCACAGACAAACCCTGCCGCCATCGAATAGCCGCCAGGCGAGTGTTCGCCGTAGCCGTTGGACGCCAGGCCTCCCGCCAGTTCGAAACCGGGTTTGCCGCTGGCAATGAAGTACAGCAGGGCGGCTGCAATCACGCCGCCAATGACCTGGGCAATGATGTAGGCCGGCAATTCACTGGCCGGAAACCGCCCACCCACCACCAGGCCGAGGGATACCGCAGGATTGAGATGACAGCCGGAAATATGGCCGATGGCGAAGGCCATGGTCAGTACGGTCAGGCCAAACGCGAAGGACACCCCGAGCAAGCCGATCCCCACCTCTGGAAAAGCCGCCGCCAACACCGCACTGCCGCAACCACCCAATACAAGCCAGAACGTACCTACCAACTCAGTCGCCGAACGTTTTAACAGAGACATAAGAGAGTGCCCTTTCGAGATTATGCTGCCTTGAGCCTCCAGCCGATGGACTGCAGAACCACCTCCAGAACGTTGCAGTGAGTACAGCACGGTTTTTTCAGAATTCCAGCAGGCATGAAAAACCGCCAGGCCCCGTGTTTGACGGGGGCTGGCGGTTTTTCAATCTTCGGTATGACGCTTATCCCTGTGGGAGCGAGCTTGCTCGCGATAGCGGTGGATCAGACGCCATTTCTGTCGACTGACACTCCGTCATCGCGAGCAAGCTCGCTCCCACAGGGGCGGTGTGTTGTTTCGGGACTCAATCGATCCCGACAAACCCGCCAGTCTGGTGTTGCCACAACCGCGCATACAAGCCGCCATGGGCGAGCAACTCGGTGTGGGTTCCGGTTTCGGCGATCTTGCCGTTTTCCAGCACCACCAGCCGGTCCATCCGGGCGATGGTCGAGAGCCGGTGAGCGATGGCGATCACGGTCTTGCCCTGCATCAGGGTTTCGAGACTTTCCTGAATCGCCGCTTCGACTTCCGAATCCAGCGCCGAGGTGGCCTCGTCCATGATCAGGATCGGCGCGTCCTTGAGCAGCACACGGGCAATGGCGATGCGCTGGCGCTGGCCGCCGGAAAGTTTCACCCCGCGCTCACCGACATGGGCATCGAAACCGCTACGGCCTTCGGCGTCCGACAGTGCAGGAATGAAACCGTCAGCCCGGGCCTTGTGCACCGCTTCCCAAAGTTGGGCGTCGGTGGCGTCGGGTTTGCCGTACAGCAGGTTGTCACGGATCGAGCGGTGCAGCAGCGAGGTGTCCTGGGTGATCATGCCGATGCGCTCGCGCAGGCTTTCCTGGCTGACGTCGGCGATGTTCTGGCCGTCGATCAGGATACGTCCGCCTTCGACGTCGTACAGGCGCAGCAGCAGGTTCACCAAGGTCGATTTACCCGCGCCGGACGGGCCGATCAGGCCGATTTTCTCGCCAGCCTTGATGGTCAGGTTGAGGCCGCCGATGATCCCGCTCTGCTTGCCGTAGTGGAAGTCCACCTGCTCGAAACGCACTTCGCCACGGGCCACCGCCAGGGGTTTGGCCTGGTCGCGGTCGGTGACGCTGACCGGTTGCGAAATGGTCTGCAGGCCATCCTGCACCATGCCGATGTTTTCGAAGATGCCGGTCACCACCCACATGATCCAACCTGACATGTTGACGATACGGATCACCAGGCCGGTGGCCAGGGCGATGGCCCCCACGCTGATCAGCGACTGCGTCCACAGCCACAAGGCCAGGCCTGTGGTGCAGACGATCAACAGGCCGTTCATGCTGGTGATGACCACGTCCATGCTGGTGACCACGCGGCCGGCCAGTTGGGCCTTCTCGGTCTGTTCCTTGATCGCTTCGCGGGCGTATTGCTGCTCGAAGTTGGTGTGGGCGAACAGCTTCAGGGTGGTGATGTTGGTGTAGCCGTCGACAATGCGCCCCATGAGTTTGGAGCGCGCATCGGACGCCACCACCGAGCGATCCTTGACCCGTGGCACGAAGTACCAGAGGGCGCCGATGAAGGCGAAGATCCACGTCAGCAGCGGGATCATCAGGCGCCAGTCGGCTTCGGCGAACAGCACCAGCGAACTGATGGCGTAGATCAGCACATGCCACAACGCATCCACCGCTTGCACGGCGGAATCACGCAGCGAGTTGCCGGTTTGCATGATGCGCTGGGCGATGCGCCCGGCGAAGTCGTTCTGGAAGAAATTCAGGCTCTGCTTGAGCACGTAGCTGTGGTTCTGCCAGCGGATCATGCTGGTCATGCTGGGGCTCAGGGTCTGGTGCACCAGCAGGTCATGCAGGCCCACGAATATGGGGCGCAGCACCAGCGCCACCACCACCATCCAGGTCAGTTCGAGGGCGTGCTCGCGAAACAGATTGGCGTTCGGCGTGCCCTGGGCCAGGTCGATGATGCGGCTCAGGTAGCTGAACAGCGCCACCTCGATCAATGCACCAATCAGGCCGACGATCAACAGGGCGGCGAAGCTCGGCCAGACCTGCTTGAGGTAGTAGGTATAAAAAGGGAATACACGATCCGGCGGGGACGCCGTCGGTGCTTCACGGAAAACGTCGATCAGTTTTTCAAAGCGGCGATAAAGCATGGGTCGTTCGCCCGCGAGCGGGCTCTCCTTTTAACGTTTTGAGCGTTGCCGGCAAACACCGGCAACGGCTCGGACATCCTTGTCCAGCTTAGTCTCAGTCGATGCGCTTGGCCGACTTGATGAACACCGGGTCGGCCGGCACGTCCTTCATGCCGCTACGAACGGTGGTTGGCGAATTGACGATGATGTCGACCACGTCCATGCCTTTGACCACTTTGCCGAACACGGCGTAGCCGTCACCCTGGTCAAGGAAGTCGTTGTCCTTGACGTTGATGAAGAACTGGCTGGTGGCCGAGTCAGGCACCGAGGTACGGGCCATGGACAAGGTGCCACGAACGTTGACCAGGCCGTTGTTGTGTTCGTTCTTGATCGGCGCCTTGGTTTCTTTTTGCTGCATCTGTTGAGTGAACCCGCCGCCCTGAACCATGAAGCCAGGGATCACGCGGTGGAAAATCGTGTTGTTGTAGAAGCCGCTGTCGACGTACTCAAGGAAGTTCTTGGTACTGATCGGCGCCTTGACCGGGTCCAGTTCGATTTCGATCTGGCCGTTGGTGGTTTCCAGCAAAACGTGCGGCGCCTTGGCGGGCGTTGCAGCCATCAGGTTGGCGGCAAACAGGACGGTGCCAGCGGCGAGGGCGATTTTTTTCAGCATGGGTCAGTGATCCTGAGTGGTGGTGTCGACTGCAGTCAGAAAATCCAGCAGCGTTTGGTTGAAGTGTTCCGGCTGGTCCAGCGGCGTGGCGTGGCGTGAATCGGCGATCACCACCAGCCGCGCATCGGGCAGCAGTTTTACGTAGTTTTCCTTCAGCGCCACCGGTGTGTAGTCACGGTCGGCACTGACGATCAGGGTTGGACAGGTGACCTTCGAAAGTCGTTCCTGGACCCCCCAGCCAACAATGGCATTGAAGCTGGCGAGATAAGCATGTTTGTCGTTTTTTGCCCAGCGTTCGGCCATTTTTTGTCGCAAGTCGGCCTGCTCGGGCTTCGGGAACAACTTGCTGCCCAATGCCTTGCCGATGGCGCGCAGGCTGAGTGCGTGCATCAGGCTCCAGCGCTTGAACCACTGCCAGTAATCGTCGCGGCTGCGCAGTTTGACCTCTGGCGCACTGTTGACGATGCACAGGCTCTTGAGCAGTGTCGGCTGGTCCACACCCAGCTGGAAGCCGATCATGCCGCCCATGGACAGGCCGACGTAGTGTGTCGGGCCGAGATTGAGGTGCTCGATCAGTGCGATCAGGTCGGCGCTGAAACCGGCAATGCTGTAGCGCTCCCGGGGTTTGTCCGAACGGCCGTGACCGCGTACATCCGGGACGATCACCCGGTAGCGGGTGGCCAGTGCCGGGATCTGCTTTTCCCAGTCCAGGGTGCTGGAACCGAGGCCGTGGACCAGCAGCAGCGGCGTGCCGTGGCCATATTCCTCATAGTGCAGGTTGCAACCTTCGTGTTCGAAATAGGCCATGCATACACTCCGTGTCAGGCTTGTTCGGGGGCGGCGAACGGGGCGTCCAGTGGTGCGGTGTCAAAGGTGCGCAGCAGTTCGATGAGAATCTGCGTGGCCGGTCCCAGCGGTTTGTCCTTGTTCGAATACAGGTAAAAGCTCGGATTGCGGCTACCGCCCTGATCCAACGGTAGCAGCTTGAGCGTACCTTCCTTGAGTTCCCGTTCGATCATGTGCCGGGGCAACCAGGCAAAACCCAGGCCGCTGCTGACGAAGGTCGCGGCGGTGGCCAGGCTACCGACGGTCCAGCGCTGTTCGGCCCCGAGCCAGCCGACGTCCCGCGGTTGCTGGCGGCCCGAGTCGCGGATCACCACTTGCATCTGGCTTTCCAGGTCCTGGAAGCTCAGTTCGCGGTTGAGGCGGTGCAGGGGATGCTCGGGGTGGGCCACTGCAACGAACTCGACGTCGCTCAACTCCGCGCCCAGGTAACCGGGAATACTGAAGCCGGTGATGGCCAGGTCGGCCACGCCTTCGAGCAGGACTTCCTCCACGCCCGACAGCACTTCCTCACGCAGGCGCACCCGGCAGCCACGGCTTTGCGGCATGAACGCGGTCAAGGCACGGACGAGGCGGGCGCTTGGGTAAGCGGCATCGACCACCAGGCGCACTTCGGCCTCCCAGCCCTGTTCCATGTGATGGGCCAGGTCTTCGAGTTGGCTGGCCTGTTTCACCAGTTGCCGGGAGCGGCGCAACAGTACGCCGCCGGCTTCGGTCAGCACGGCTTTGCGTCCGTCAATGCGCAGCAACGGCACGCCGAGCTGATCCTGCATGCGTGCCACGGTGTAGCTGACCGATGATTGCGAGCGATGCAGCGCCTCGGCGGCCTGGGCGAAACCACCGTGATCGACCACGGCTTGCAGCGTTCGCCATTGATCAAGGGTCACGCGGGGCGCTTTCATGTTGAGCTCCTCTTGTCCTAAGCTGGCAACCCTTACTGGAGGCTGCTGAATGAAAAAAATCTGTTGTGTGCTGCTGGCGCTGCTGCCGCTGACGGCGATGGCTTACCCGATCGATGTGAAGAAAGACCTCAACGGCATGAAGATCGATTACCAGACCTACGACACCGATAGCGACATCGGCTCCATCCAGGTGGCCAACTACGGCGACGTCGATGCAAGCTGCAAGGCCGTTTTCATCAATGGCCCGGAAGCCCCGCGTACCCGCAAGATCGACGTACCGGCCGGCAAGCACAAAAATGCCACCGCCAAATTCAGCCGCAACATCATCAAGCTGCGCATCGAGCTGAGCTGCACCCCGAAATGACAGCAATCTCCTGTGGGAGCGGGCTTGCTCCGGGCGGCGTTCCGACGAAGAGGCCGTGTCAGTCGATATCAACGTGAATGACACACCGCCTTCGCGAGCAAGCCCGCTCCCACAGGGTATGTTGAGCTTATAAACGAATTTATTGATGGGTTATAGCAGTTATTTGCGCTTTTTCATCGATATGACTCTGTTTAACCTTCTCTCCATCGACCTACAGCATTCTCAGATGGAGGCTACATCCCATGTCCCGCGTTCTGATCATCGAAAGCAGTGCCCGTCAGCAAGACTCGGTTTCCCGTCAACTGACCCAGACGTTCATCAGCCAGTGGAAAGCCGCTCACCCGAATGACCAGATCACTGTCCGGGACCTGGCCGTCAAGCCGGTGCCGCACCTGGATATCAACCTGCTGGGTGGCTGGATGAAGCCCGCCGACCAGCGCAGCGACATCGAACAGGCGTCCCTGGAACGCTCCAACCAGTTGACCGACGAATTGCTCGCCGCCGATGTACTGGTCATGGCCGCGCCCATGTACAACTTTGCTATCCCCAGCACCCTGAAAGCCTGGCTCGACCACGTGCTGCGTGCCGGCGTGACCTTCAAGTACACCGAAACAGGTCCGCAAGGCCTGCTCACAGGCAAGCGCGCCTACGTATTGACGGCTCGTGGCGGCATCTATGCCGGCAGCACCGCCGATCACCAGGAACCGTACCTGCGTCAGGTCATGGGCTTCATCGGTATCCACGACGTGACGTTCATCCACGCCGAAGGCATGAACCTGGGCGGTGACTTCCAGGAGAAAGGCCTGAACCAGGCGAACGCCAGGCTTGCGCAAGTGGCCTGACCCGTTAATCGCCAGATAATCGCTGGATGGTCTAGTGACCTGGCGCAACCCTTCAAGCCTGTACGCGCATCGAACCTCCCTTCGCACTTTTTGCTCCTGAGTGCTCTGGCCCGATTGAACGCTTTAGCGAGATCGGGCTTTTTTTTGCCCGGAATTATTGAGCGGGCATACAACCCTTGTGGGAGCGGGCTTGCTCGCGAAAGCGGTGTGTCATCCCACATTTATGTCGCCTGACACTCCCTCTTCGCGAGCAAGCCCGCTTCCACAGTTTTTGTGTTGGTTTAGCGTTCGCGATCAGTGGCAAAACCGGCTATCGTCGCCGCCATTCAAAACGAGGCGAGCATGGGCTATCTACTTTTTGTCACGCTGATCCAGGCGTTTTCCTTCAGTTTGATCGGCGAATACCTGGCCGGTCATGTCGACAGTTACTTCGCGGTGCTGGTGCGTGTGCTGCTGGCCGGGCTGGTGTTCATCCCGCTGACCCGCTGGCGCTCGGTGGAGCCGGCGTTCATGCGCGGCATGCTGCTGATCGGCGCCTTGCAGTTCGGCGTGACCTACGTCTGCCTGTACCTGAGCTTTCGCGTACTGACGGTGCCGGAAGTGCTGCTGTTCACCATCCTCACGCCGCTACACGTGACCCTGATCGAAGATGCACTGAATCGTCGCTTCAATCCCTGGGCCCTGGTCGCGGCCCTGGTGGCGGTGGCGGGGGCGGCGGTGATTCGCTTTGACCGGATCAACCCGGATTTCTTCATGGGGTTCCTGTTGCTGCAACTGGCCAACTTCACCTATGCCGCCGGGCAGGTGCTGTACAAACACCTGGTCGCCCGCCACCCGAGCGATCTGCCGCATTACCGACGCTTCGGCTATTTCTATCTCGGCGCACTGGCGGTGGCGTTGCCGGCGTTTCTATTGTTCGGCAAACAGAACTTCCTGCCCGAAGCGCCTTTGCAATGGGGCGTGCTGCTGTTCCTCGGCCTGGTCTCCACTGCGCTGGGTTTGTATTGGTGGAACAAGGGCGCGTGCATGGTGAATGGCGGGACCCTGGCGGTGATGAACAACCTGCATGTGCCCGTGGGCTTGCTGATCAATCTGCTGATCTGGAACCAGCATGAAGAACTGGGGCGATTGTTGCTGGGCGGTTCGGTGATTTTGCTGGCGGTGTGGATCAGTCGGTTGGGCATCAGCAAGGGCGCACAAACTGCGTAGGAGCTGCCGCAGGCTGCGATCTTTTGATTTCAAGATCAAAAGATCGCAGCCTGCGGCAGCTCCTACAGAAGATTTGTGGTGTTACATGACGTGTTTTTCTGGCTCGGGGATGTGGCTGGCGCCCAACACCGCTGGTAGCAGCCCGGCACGTAGATCCGTTCCGCTCGGTTGCTGATACAGGCTCAACCCGAACTCCGGCAACACCGCCAGCAGGTAATCGAAAATATCCCCCTGGATCCGCTCGTAGTCGGCCCACGCCGTGGTGCGGGTAAAGCAGTAGATTTCCAGTGGAATGCCCTGGGCCGTGGTCTGCATCTGGCGGACCATGCAGGTCATGTTCGGCTGGATCCCCGGATGACTCTTCAGGTAGGCCAGCGCATAGGCGCGCAAAGTGCCGATGTTGGTCATCCGCCGACGGTTGGCCGACATGGCCGCGACGTTGCCCTGGGCCTCGTTCCAGGCCTTGAGTTCGGCCTGTTTGCGGGTCATGTAGTCGGTGAGCAAGTGCACCTGGGACAGCTTCTGCTCCTCGTCGTCGCGCAGGAAGCGCACGCCGCTGGCGTCGATGAACAGGCTGCGCTTGATCCGGCGGCCACCGGAAGCCTGCATGCCGCGCCAGTTCTTGAATGACTCGGACATCAGGCGCCAGGTCGGAATCGAGACGATGGTCTTGTCGAAGTTCTGCACCTTGACCGTGTGCAAGGTGATGTCCACCACATCGCCGTCGGCGCCCACCTGGGGCATTTCGATCCAGTCGCCGACCCGCAGCATGTCGTTGCTGGTCAATTGCACGCTGGCGACGAACGACAGCAGCGTGTCCTTGTAGACCAACAGAATCACCGCCGACATGGCACCCAGGCCCGAGAGCAGCAACAGCGGCGAGCGGTCGATCAAGGTCGCGACGATGACGATCGCGCCAAACACGTACAACACCATTTTCGCCAGTTGCACATAGCCCTTGATCGAGCGGGTGCGGGCGTGTTCGGTGCGGGCGTAGATGTCCAGCAGGGCATTGAGCAGGGCGCTGACCGCCAGCAGCAGAAACAGTAAGGTGAAGGACAGGGCGACGTTGCCGAGGAAATTCAGACTGGTCTTGCTCAGGTTCGGTACCAGATTGAGACCGAACTGGATCACCAGCGAAGGCGTGATCTGTGCCAGGCGATGGAACACCTTGTTCTGCAGAAAATCATTGACCCAGTGCAAGGCCGGCTGGCGGCTGAGCATTTTGGCCGCGTGAAGGATGAGGTAGCGCGCCACCCGTCCGAGGAACAGCGCAATGGCCAGCAACAGCAGCAGCGCCAGGCTGGAATGTACGAGCGGGTGCTGGTCGAGGGCTCCCCAAAGGTCCAGGACGTTGATCCAGAGCTGTTTGATATCCATGGTTAAAAACGATTCTTCTGTAGGGCGCGAGGGGCGATTAGAGCATTTAAGACGCTTTGTATTGCGTTTTGGGAAAAACAAGGCAACAAAAAACCAACTGTTTACCGCCATTTGCACAAAGAAACTCGGCCTGAGCGCTCGAAACCGTTACCCTATGCAGCTGTTTTTTTGCATTTCTTCGAGGTAGCACCCGTGTTTTCCCAATTCGCCCTGCACGAACGCCTGCTCAAAGCCGTGGCCGAGCTGAAATTTGTCGAGCCAACGCCTGTGCAAGCCGCGGCCATTCCGCTGGCGCTCCAGGGGCGTGACCTGCGGGTGACGGCGCAAACCGGTAGCGGCAAAACCGCTGCATTCGTTTTGCCCATCCTCAACCGTCTGATCGGCCCGGCGAAAATCCGCGTCAGCATCAAGACCCTGATCCTGCTGCCGACCCGCGAACTGGCCCAGCAGACGCTGAAGGAAGTGGAACGCTTCTCGCAGTTCACCTTCATCAAGTCCGGCCTGATCACCGGCGGTGAAGACTTCAAGGTCCAGGCCGCGATGTTGCGCAAGGTGCCGGACATCCTGATCGGTACGCCGGGCCGGATGATCGAGCAACTGAACGCCGGCAACCTCGACTTGAAAGAAGTTGAAGTCCTGGTGCTCGACGAAGCCGACCGCATGCTCGACATGGGCTTTGCCGAAGACGTGCAGCGCCTGGTGGACGAATGCACCAACCGTCAGCAGACCATGCTGTTCTCCGCCACCACCGGTGGTTCGGGCTTGCGCGAGATGATCGCCAAGGTCCTGAACAACCCTGAGCACCTGCAGCTCAACGCGGTCAGCCAGCTGAACGACACCACCCGCCAGCAAATCATTACCGCTGACCACAACCAGCACAAAGAACAGATCGTCAACTGGCTGTTGGCCAACGAGACGTACCAGAAGGCCATCGTCTTCACCAACACCCGGGCCATGGCCGACCGTATCTACGGCCGCCTGGTGGCGCAGGAATACAAAGCGTTCGTGCTGCACGGCGAGAAAGACCAGAAGGATCGCAAACTGGCGATCGACCGTCTGAAGCAGGGCGGCGTGAAAATCCTCGTGGCCACCGACGTCGCCGCTCGCGGCCTGGACGTCGACGGCCTGGACCTGGTGATCAACTTCGACATGCCGCGCAGTGGCGACGAGTACGTTCACCGTATCGGTCGTACCGGCCGTGCCGGTAACGATGGCCTGGCCATCTCGCTGATCTGCCACGGCGACTGGAACCTGATGTCGAGCATCGAGCGCTACCTCAAGCAGAGCTTCGAGCGCCGCACCATCAAGGAAGTCAAGGGCACCTACGGCGGACCGAAGAAGGTCAAGGCCTCGGGCAAGGCTGTCGGCGTGAAGAAGAAAAAGACCGACGGCAAGGGCGACAAGAAGAAAACTGCCGCCAAGACCCCGACCAAGCGCAAGAGCGCCAACCGGCCGAAGAGCGATTCCCTGGTCAGCAAGGACGGCATGGCGCCGCTCAAGCGCCGCAAGCCGGAAGCGCCAGCGGCTGAGTAAGCCACTGTAAGCGACCCAGGAAAAACCCGGACAGTGTCCGGGTTTTTTTATTCCTGGCGTCTATCAGCTTTCGGTTTTCTTCTCGGCAGCGCCCAGCTCCTTCAAGCGCTGGTCGATCAACTGGCACTTGTCCGGCAAGTCTTTCGAGGCAGTGCTCAGATCCATTTTTTGCAACTCGTCATTGATCTCTTTGGCCTTGGTCGGGTTCTGCTCGGTGAGCTTGGCCACTTCCTGGGCCAGTTGTTCGCGTTTGGCGGTGGCTTCCTCGGGAGTGCAGGCCCAGGCGGGCAGGGCACAAGCGAGGGCAGCGGCGAGAGTGAGCTTCTTCAGCAGTGGTTTCATGGGGGCGGGCCTCAGTTCCGGTCAAGGCGGGTTATCCGGTTGAGCGCTGGCCCTTTGGGAAAGTTCAGTCTGTGATATTTGCGTGGGTTGTCAGGGCCCCTTCGCGCCTCGTTGCCTGGGTCTATCCACCGTGGCAGCAACTCGATTTCGCCTGTTCCTCATATTTGTCATGGTGGCGCACCCACTCCATGATCTCCTCCTCGTTGCGCCCCTTGGGCGTCAGGTCCAGGTAGTTGTAGGCGCCGACCAGCATGTCCAGCCCCCGCGCATAGGTGGAGTAGGTGTGGAATATTTCACCGGCTTCATTGCGATAAAACACGCTGAGACCGGGGAGTTCTTCCTCGGCGCCGTCGGTTTTTTCGTAGTTGTACGTAGCCTTTCCTGCGGCGACCTCTTCGGCCCGGGCACAGACGCCAAAGTCGTAGTTGAAGTCGCATCCTGCCGACGACACCCAGTCGAATTTCCAGCCCATGCGCCGCTTGAAGGCCTGGAATTCGGCGAAGGGTGCGTGGGAAACCGCCACCACGGCAATGTCGTGGTGGGCCAGGTGCTGGTTGGCGCCGTCGATGTGATCGCTGAGGTACGAGCAACCGGGGCAGCCCTCGTCCCAGCCCTCGGCGAACATGAAGTGGTAGATGACCAACTGACTGCGGCCGCCGAACAGGTCCGCCAGTTTCAGTTCGCCATTGGGCCCCTGGAAATGGTAGTCCTTGTCGATTTTCACCCAGGGCAGGGCGCGGCGTTCGGCGCTGAGTTTGTCCCGTTCCCGGGTGAAGGCTTTCTCGTGGATCAGGTGTTGTTTGCGGGCGGCGAGCCATTCTTCCCGTGACACGACGGGGTGATTCTGGATGTTCATGTTGTTTTCTCCTGCGTGGGGCGGGGAGGTGACGTACACAGCCTAGTCGTTTGGCTTGGGTGGAATTCGACATACCGCCGGTCGGTCGTCAGCGAAAGGCCGTCTGAACGGCTGTCGGGCGTACCGGTCACAACCTGTAAGGCCCGTTCAAATGCACGGGCATCCATCGAACGGACACCGGAGGTTGAATCAGGATGACGACTTACAACTGGGACTTGATTGAGCGCTTGCTGCATGAAGTGCAAAACAGCGCGGGCCACAACTTCACGCCGCGGCCTTACGCCGAACAGCATGCGGCGCAGAAGGCCGCGGAAGGCGAGTCGATAGAAAATCTTGATCACTTGAAAACGGTGGCCGGCGAGTACGAAAAGCTGCTGCTGTTGCGTGGCTATATCGAGCCACGGCCGGAGGACGAAGGTGGCACGGGTGCCAATTACATTCTGACGGCGCGGGGTTCGCGTTTGTTGAGCCTGATCGACAGCAGTATTCCCGGTAATGATCACCCGCGGCAGGTGCTCGATGAGCAGGAAGACGCGCTGGATGAAGCGACATTCGATGAGGTGGCGTCGAAGGCGCAGATTGCTTGATGTACGCGTACACCCTGTGGGAGTGAGTTCCCACAGGGGGGGGCGCTTAGCCTTGTTTCGCCGCTTTCAGGCACTTCAGATCACTGAAATCCTTCCTCACACCCTCGATTTTCTTCAGTAATCGTTCACGCTGGCTCGGCGTGCTTGCAGCCATGAGATCCACGAACAGCGAACGTGCCTGGGCCTCGGTGTTGGCAAAGGCCTGACGATAGGCGGGTGTCCACAAGCTCTCGCGATTGATCAGAAGTGTCTCGATTCGTTGTGGGAATTGTTGACTGTGGCGTTGCGCAACGGCTGCACTGAACTGTTGCTGCCAATGGACACGATTGGCCAGCCACTGCGTATTCTGATCACCCAAGGCCCGGGACCATGTGGTGACCCGCTGTTGCTGGGTGTTGTTCAGTGGGCCGAGCCAGTCGTTCAGGCGCTTCTCCATACGCGCGCTGCGCTCCTTGATCTGCTGGTCGAGGGTGGGCTTGAGGTATTCCTCCTGGCGCTTGCGCCTGTCCTTGGCGAAGGCTTCATTCATATCGGCGACTTGCTTGTCATCCAGCCCTTGCAGCAACTCGATGGCCGAGGGGGTGATTTCCCGCGCGGTCTCGGCGATCGCCTGTTCGGCTTCGTGGGCGCGGGCCTGCAAGGCGGCATCGGTGACCTGGTTGGACGCGATCATGGTTTGCAGGCGGTCCAGCCAGTCGAGGTAGCCGGGTAGTTGGGTGGTGCAGTGCCAGCTCAGGTGTTCCTTCAGGCGTACGTCCAGCCAGCTTTTCTGCTCGCCGTTCATGTCCAGGTAGTCGCTGAGCGTCCACGGGATGATCACATCGAGATTGCGGTAGGCCAGGCCCACGCGGCTGCACGCGCCGAGGGCGAGGGTAACGGTCAACACGACGGCGATATGTTTGAACCAGCGGGACATGGGCGAATCCTTGCGAAAGCCAGTCTTCGGGGTCTGATTCTCTTGTGAACCCGGGAGGGGGCCGGCAGTTCAGCCGATCAATAGAACGCGTGTTCGGCCTTGAGCGTCACCAGCCCGTCGCATTGGCTGTTGTGCCCGGCATAGGCCGAGCAACCGCTGCCGCTCAGGCTGGAGTCACTGTAGATCAGGTCGAGGTCGATGCCCATGAACGGGCGGGACAATTTCAGCGACCAATCGGTAAAACTGCCTACATACCCGCCATCCACCGCCACTGGCGTATTGAATTGGTGGGTGGTGTATTTCAGGCTGATGCCGACACCGAATGGTTGATTGCCGCTCAAGTCAGCGAACAGCGTGTTGTTCTGTTTGTCCGGGTCGTTGCTGAAGGCGATGCCGAAACGGCTGCCGAGCAAGGTCAGGCCGCCGAACAGTTCCTGGCTGTCAGGGGTGGTGACTTCGGGGTAGCTGTAGCGGATCAGGCCCACTTCGTAGCCGAGGGTTTGGTCGAAGGGTTGTTTAAAGCCCGCGTAGGAATCGATCTCGAGGTCTTTCCCCGGGCTGATGCCCATGCTGGGTGACCATTGGCCCACGTAGAAACCGCTGTCGTGGCTCAGGTCCAGGCCTCCGTGGAACGAGCCGACGGCCGAAGGTTTGACCAGGCCCTGGGCCATGCTGCGGGTGGGGGTGGTGCCGAGCTTGAGATCGAAGGCACCCAGTTCACGCTGAAAGATTTGTGCGTGTGCAGCGGAGCAAACCAACAGGCCGCCGAGCAATGCCGATAAACAGAAAGGTTTGAACATGCGTCACTCCATGAACAGCGAGGGCAGGCTGGGGAGCCCGCTGAAACGCTTGATCCAGACGCGTGCAAGGATACCGGCGAATGATCGGCAGCGAAGGCCGTTCGTCGATTTCGATGGATTTTAAGGGGGCGGAGGGAGTGACGAGGGTTCCAGTCCAAGCGCTTCGAGGCTCAAAGCGCTTTGGGACCAGGTGACGCGAGGGGGTTACTTTTTGCCCAGGGTGATCTGCTTGGACGGGCCGAACGTCTGGCCGCTGACGCCTTTGGCAATTTGCTGGATTTCACCGCCGGACTTGAGAAACGCTGCGATCTGGCTGTTGATCGACTCGCTGGTTTCAACGGCTGGAGCTGGCTTTGCTTTGCTGGTGGATGCTTTTACGCGCATGGCGGCCATTAACCTGTAGAAAATTAACTTGGCCAGGCATCGTACAGGAATTACCTGATAATTGCTTGGCAAATATCCCCTCGCAATAATCCTGAGGTCGGGGTAATCAGTCCTCGGACAATATTCGAAATATAGGTCTAAGCCGCTGTTTTAAATAAGAACATGCCTTGAAAAATGCCGAGTTACGCTTGTCTGGGCATGGCGTAAATGCCCGGATCGGTCTGACGAGCGGCCAGGCATGCGATGAAAGCCCGTGAAAATCAAGGTCTTCAAAGGATTTTCTCGCGCCACCGGGCCGGGGGCCGAACGCGGCGCTTAAAACCGGGTAGAATGCCGCCCACGCAATGAGGGTATTGGACATGGCTTTAGTCGGGCGTTACAACAGTTTGCAAGTGGTTAAACACACTAACTTCGGTTTATATCTGGACGGTGGCGCGGATGGCGAAATCCTTCTGCCAAATCGTTATATTCCAAAAGATATTCCTAGCGAAGATGAAGACTGGCTCAACGTTTTTATATATCTGGACAGCGATGACAAACTCATCGCCACTACTGAAAAGCCGAAAGTTCAAGTGGGTGAATTCGCCAGTTTGAAAGTTGTTGAAGTCAACAGCATCGGCGTATTCCTGGACTGGGGCTTGCCCAAGGACCTGTTGCTGCCGTTCTCCGAAGAGAAGCGTCAGATGACGGCGGGCGAGTACGTGGTGGTGCACGTCTACCTCGACAAGCACACCCGCCGCATCACCGCGACCGCGCGCCTGGACCGCTACCTGGACAAGACCCCGGCCAACTACACGGCTGGCCAGGAAGTGGACTTGCTGGTGGCCGAAGCCACGGACATGGGCTTCAAGGCCATCATCAACAACAAGCATTGGGGCCTGATCCACAAGAACGAAATCTTCAAGTTCATGCGCGCCGGTAAAGAAGAAAAGGGTTTCATCAAGGAAGTTCGCGCCGACGGCAAGATCAGCCTGAGCCTGCAGCCGGTCGGCCAGGAAGCGGCTACCAGCCTGAACTCGAAGATCCTCGCCAAGTTGCGTGAAAACAACGGCACCCTGGCCGTGAGCGACAAGAGCGATCCGGCGTTGATCAGCAGTCTGTTCGGTGTCAGCAAGGGCAACTTCAAGAAGGCCATTGGCGCGTTGTACAAGAATGGCCAGATTGTCATTCATGCCGATCGCATTGATCTGAGTTGATCCCGCTCTGCCCCTGTAGGAGCTGCCGAAGGCTGCGATCTTGATTTTAAGGATCAAAAGATCGCAGCCTTCGGCACCTCCTACAGGGTTATTTCCGGTGTTCTGGTTGATAATCGCCAGCCGGGGTTTTGCTTTTACTGCCGAGTCTTTGCCATGGATTGTGTCTTCGAGGTGTTCCGGTGAGCGCCACCCGGCGCAGTACCGACGGGTTTGCCCTGCAAGTGATGGTTGGGTTGTGCCTGATCTGGGGCGTTCAGCAGGTGATGATCAAGTGGGCGGCGGCCGATATCGCGCCGGTGATGCAGGCGGCCGGGCGTTCCGGCATGTCGGCGTTGCTGGTCGGGCTGCTGATCTGCTGGAAGGGTGGCTGGAGCCAGGTGAGTACGACCTGGCGCGGCGGTCTGCTGGCCGGTGCCTTGTTCGGCCTGGAGTTCTTCTTCATCTCCGAAGGCCTGCAACTGACCACGGCGGCGCACATGTCGGTGTTCCTCTACACCGCGCCGATCTTCACGGCATTGGGTGTGCACTGGTTATTGCCCAGTGAGCGTCTGCGACCCCTGCAATGGCTGGGGATTGTCCTGGCCTTTATCGGGATTGCCATCGCGTTTGCCGGCGGGGTGTCCTGGGACAACCTTGATTACCGCATGTTGATGGGCGATGCCTTGGGAGTGCTGGCGGGGGCCGCCTGGGGCGCGACCACGGTGGTGGTGCGCGCTTCGCGCCTGTCGGAAGCGCCGGTGACCCTGACGTTGTTCTATCAGTTGATTGTCGGTTTCTTCGGTTTGCTGTTGATCGCGCTGCTCAGCGGCCAGATCACCCATGTCAGCCTGACCACCGTGGCGGTCACCAGTGTGCTGTTTCAGGGCGTGGTGGTGTCGTTCTTCAGTTACCTGGTGTGGTTCTGGCTGTTGCGCCGATACCTGGCGGCGAACCTCGCGGTGTTTTCGTTCATGACGCCGTTGTTTGGCGTCACCTTTGGTGTCGTGCTGCTGGGCGAGAAACTGAGCCTGAACTTCATCCTCGGCGCCATGCTGGTGTTGGCGGGCATCACCTTTGTCAGCGCTGAGCAGTGGCTGCGCCGTCGTTTGCGCAAGGCTCTGGGGCAGCACTGACCGGCGCGAGCAACAGACCGCCGGCGATCAGCAAGCCGCAGCCGGCGACCACCAGTGCTGGCTGCAAGCCGCCACTGAAATGACTGCTGAGCGCCGCCAGCAATGGCCCACTGAGCTGGCCTACGGCAAAGCAGGCCGTCAGCAGGCCGGCATTGCGCTGGGTGGCATGGGGGGCCAGTTCCCGGGATCGCTGGATCACCAGTTGCATGCAGGCCAGGAACGGCGTGCCGCACAGGATCACACCCAATGCCAGCCCCGGACCGTTGGCCAGCAGGCAGGCAAACACGCCCGCAGCTTGCAGCCATAACGTTGCCATCAACCAGCGCCGCGTTGCACCCGCTTTTTGGCGACGCAGACTCACCAGCACCACCCCCGTAGCCGCCGCAAGTCCGAAGCACGGCCAGAACAGGTCGGCCTGCCATTGGCCATGGAATTGCGCATTGGCCATTTGCGACAGAAAGGTCGCCGGGATGATGTAGCCCAACCCGTACAAGCCGTAGATAAAGCCCAGACGAGCGATGCCTTGAGTGCCCGGTGCGCTGGCGACGGGTGCAGCGGTCGCGGTTACGCTCGCTTGCGGCAGAAACGGCAGAATCCCCAGCAGCATCGCCAGCCCGGCGGCGGCGTACACCAGCCACAAGGTGGCGGAAGTCTGGCCCAGCAGATTGGAGCCCAGGGCCAACAAACCTGTGAGAAAAATCCCCAGGCCCGGTCCGGCGAAGACCAGGGCGCCGAGCCGGGGACGACCGGCCGCTGCCGCGAGCGGCTGGCTCAGTGCGGTGATCATCACCAACACCCAGGCGCTGGCCACACCGGTGCCGAAGCGCAGCAGCAGGTGCGACCAGAACCCGTTGGCCCAGAACGACGCCAGGGTCAGCAATACGCAGAGCCACAACCCGCCCAGCAAGCGCCGGCGCACTTGCGCGGGACGCCGGGAAAACATGGCGTCTACCGCACCGATGAAATAACCGAGGTAGTTGGCGGCGGCAATCAGCCCGGCGGCGGTCAGGTCGATCTGACCTTCGCTGAGCAGGTGTGGCAGTTGCGGCGTCAGGGCAAAACGGCCGATGCCCATGGCCATCATCAGGGCAACGAAACTGGCGGATAAGCGAATCAGGGGAGACATGGTCTGGATACCGTTCAGAGGATCGATGACCGTCAGGCTAGGGCTGATTGACTTTCTTTAAAAATGAATAATAGTGAGTAACTTGTTCTTTTTTGGAGAATATCGTGGAGTTCAGCCAATTACGCATCTTCCAGGCGGTGGCGGAGGAAGGGTCCATCACCCGGGCCGCCGAACGGCTGCATCGAGTGCCGTCGAACCTGTCGACCCGGCTCAAACAGCTGGAAGAGCAACTGGGTGTAGAACTGTTCCTGCGCGAGCGTCAGCGTTTGCAGTTGTCGCCTGCGGGAAAAGTCCTGCTGGACTACACCGCCAAGCTGTTTGCGCTGCGCGACGAAGCCAGCGCGGCGGTGCAGGGCGGGCAACCGGCGGGCGACTTCGTGCTCGGCACCATGTACAGCACGGCCGCTATCCACCTTCCGGGGTTGTTGGCGCGCTATCACCGCCTGTATCCGGCAGTGAATCTGCAAGTGCAATCCGGTCCCAGCGGTGAGTTGCTCGAAGGCCTGCTCACCGGTCGGCTCGATGCGGCGCTGGTGGATGGCCCTATGGAGCTGGCCGGGCTCGACGGTGTGCCCTTGTGCGACGAGCGCCTGGTGCTGATCAGCGAGGCCGATCATCCGCCCGTGCGCAACGCGCTGGATGTGGAAGGTCGCGCGGTGTTCACCTTTCGCCAGGGCTGCTCCTACCGTATGCGCCTGGAGGCCTGGTTCGCCCATGACCATGCGGCGATGGGCCGGGCGATGGAGATCGAGTCCTATCCGGGAATGCTTGCGTGTGTGATTGCCGGATCCGGTGTGGCGCTGATGTCGGAATCGATGCTCGCCAGTTTGCCGGGCCGCGAGAGTGTAGCCGTGCACCCGTTGGCCGAACCGTTTGCCAGCGCGACCACCTGGCTGATGTGGCGCAAGGGCATGGTCGGGGCCAACCTGAATGCCTGGATCGAACAGCAGCAGGCGGTTTTTCCGCAGGCACCGACGCAGGCGCGGGAAATTGCCTGAACGCTGGCTGATTGTGATGGATTCAGTAACAGATCATTGCGACTTTGCACGAGCATTGCGTAGGACTTCGGACTATTATCAGTGCGAAGGGGCTACAGAATTTTGGCCGCTCGGCACTACCCTGAAGGGGGCACCATGAAAGAGAAAATCCAAAACTGGCTGCATGACCTGGGCGTGGCGCTCGGCTTGATCGAACCGCCTCTGCAACCCGTGCCTGTTCGTACTGACGACGAGCAACGTCGGCGCCAGCAGCGACGCCGGTAATGGCTCCGGATCGCCAGTGAGAGGGGCTTGCTGTGGCGAGGGGGCTTGCTGTGGCGAGGGAGCTTGCTCCCGCTGGGCTGCGAAGCAGCCCCAAATAGTCACTGAGTTTTAGCAGGTCATTGGATTGCAGGTTTTGCGACTGCGGCGCAGTCGGACGGGAGCAAGCTCCCTCGCCACGATTCACGTCGTTGACGATCAGCCTCAATCCCGCCCAATCTCCAACAAAAACCGGCTCAAATCATTCACCGTCCTGGCGGTCTTGAGCATCCGGTCTTCTTCCACGGTAAACGCCGTCACACCCAGTTCATCTTCCAGATGGAAGATCAGCTCTTCGATATCTTTTTTGTCCAATCCTAACTGCGCCAGGCTGGCGTTGTCGTCGAAGTCATCCCGGCCTTCCAGCAGGCGGCTGATGTAGCGATGTACGACAGCACGAAGGGCGGCTTCTTTCATGATCGTTCTTCGAGGAGGTGGGTGCAGCTCTCCCTGCCGTTGCAGTCCCTGCCGTTGAGTACAGCAGGCTTTAGCCGTGTGAGCGCTGCCATTCGTCAATCATGCTGCGCAAATGCTCTCCGGAAAAGCTGCCGAAATGCCCGCCATGCACCGTGCGGATCGGCAGCGCATGCAGGCGTTGCAGGCTGCGTGCGTAGTCCTCGAGGTTGGAATGGTAGGCGTCTTCGATCAGCGGCCCGTCGTAGATGATGTCGCCGCTGAACAAGGTCTCGGTGGCGGCTTCGTACAGGCAGATGCCACCCGGCGAGTGCCCCGGCGTGTGCACGACCTGCAACACGCGGTTGCCCAGGTCCAGCGCATCTCCATCTTCGACAAACCCCGTGGCCGGCGCGGCCTTGACCCGGTACTCGGCGTAGCACAGCGGGCAATCAGGGTGCGCCTCGAACATGTCGTCGCCGACAAAGGCTTTGCTCAAGTCGTTGTCGCCATCCGGCGCGGCCAGGATGTCCGCCTCGGCCGGATGCACCAGGCGCTCGGCGAATTCGTGATGACCGGCGATGTGATCGAAATGGCAGTGGCTGGCTACGGCCACCAGCGGCCGCTCGGTGATCCACGGCAGTTGCTCGCGCAGGCTGACCAGGCCCGAGCCGCTGTCCAGCAGCAGGTCCCTGTCACGGCCCTGGATGTGCCAGAGGTTGCAGCGGTAGAAGGGCCGGATGTACGGCTCGTGAATCAAGCGAATGCCGTCGCTGAGATGTTTGACTTCGAACCACTGGTCGCGGCTGACGATCTTCATAGGCAGTTTCCTTCAGACGAAAAAAAACGAGTGTGGCAACCGACGCCACACTCGTCGAAGAAAGCATCAAGTCGTTATGTTCAGCTTAGGCAGCGCTGGCCACTGCTGCCGTGCAGCGGGACATCAAGCTCACCACCACGAAGCTCACCAGGCCTACACCGAGGCTGTAGTAGATCGGGGTGTTGGCATCCAGGCCGTCCTTGAACATGAACAGCAGCGCGGTGGCGAAGCCCATGCCCATGCTGGCGATGGCGCCGGCGGTGGTGGCGCGTTTCCAGAAGATCGCGCCCATCAGCGGGATCAGCATGCCGCCTACCAACAGGTTGTAGGCCAGGGTCAGGGCGCTGATCACGTCGTTGACCACCAGGGCGATACCCAACACCACAATACCGGTCAGCATAGTGACCAGGCGGTTGAGGCCCAGGCTCGACTGTTTGCCGCCACGCAGTTTCGGCAGCAGGTCTTCGGTCAGGGTGGTGGCAGCGGCCAGCAGGCCGGCGCTGGCGGTGGACATCATGGCGGCCAGTGCGGCAGCGATCACCAGGCCACGGATACCGTCCGGCAGGGACAGTTTGACGATGGCGGCGAAGGCGTTGTTGACGTTGTCCAGATCCGGGATCAGTACGTGTGCAGCCATGCCGATCAGGGCGCAGGCCAGGCCGTAGAGGATGCAGTAGATACCGGCAGCGGTACCGGCAACCTGAGCCACTTTGGCGGTCTTGACGGTGAACACCCGTTGCCAGATGTCCTGACCGATCAGGATGCCGAAGAAGTAGATCATGAAGTAGGTGATGATGGTGTCCCAGCCGATGGTGGTGAAGCTGAAGCTCGCCGCCGGCAGTTTCATGACCAACTCATCCCAGCCGCCGACGCGGTACATGCAGATTGGCAGCAGGATGAACATCAGGCCCACGGTCTTGATCACGAACTGGACGATATCGGTCAGGGTCAGGGACCACATGCCGCCAATGGCCGAATAGATCACCACGACGCCACCGCCCAGCAGTACCGAGATCCAGAACGGCAGGCCGAACAACACTTGCAGAACGGTGCCGATCGCCAGGATCGAGGTCACGCCGATCATCAGCGCGTAGGCCAGCATGATCACCGCGCTCGCGGAGCGGGCCATCGGGTTGTAGCGTTTTTCCAGCACCTGGGTAACGGTGTAGATCTTCAGTTTCAGCAGCGGTTTGGCGAGGAACAGGTTCAGCGCCACGATCCCGCAACCCAGCGCGGCACACAGCCAGAAGCCGGAGATGCCATGCACGTAGCCCAGACGCACGGTGCCCACGGTGGACGCGCCGCCCAGAACGGTGGCAGCCATGGTGCCCATGTACAGGCTTGGGCCGAGGTTACGACCGGCGACCAAAAAGTCTTCGTTGGTCTTGGCCTTGCGCATGCCGTAATAGCCAAGCAGCAACATCGCGGTGGCGTAGATGAGTACAACGAATAAATCCAAAGCCATTATGGCGTGTCTCCGATTGTCTTTTTTATGCGAAACAAAGGCGTTTCTGTGGGGCTGCTTTCTGTGGGAGCGAGCTTGCTCGCGAAGGCGTTCGGTCAGTCACATCGATGTTGAATGTGCCGCCGTCTTCGCGAGCCGGCTCGCTCCCACAAGTGGATCTGTGTCAGGCGGGCTGACGTATTTCAGGTTTTGCAACGGCGCTGGCACCACGGCTACGAACATCATTCGGGCCGAACACTTCGCGCGATTCCGGGAACAGGCTCAGCAGCGCCAGGTACACCAGCGAGGCCAGGCCCAGGGTCACAGGCAGGCTGATGTCGATGCCACCGGCCATTTCGCCCAGCGGCCCGACAAACTGACCTGGCAGGTTCACGAAGCACAGGCCGACGGCCGCGCTAGGGATCCAGGCACCCAGGCCACGCCAGTTCCAGCCGTGGGTGAACCAGTAACGGCCACCTTTCTCGCCGCGGGTGAACACTTGCAGGTCATCGGGGCAATAGAAGCCGCGACGCACCAGCAGGCCGATGATCATGATCACCATCCAGGGGGTGGTGCAGGTGATGATCAGCACGGCGAAGGTCGACACGCTCTGCACCAGGTTGGCCGCGAAGCGCCCGATGAAGATGAAGGCAATCGACATCACACCGATCAGCAGAGTGGCCTTGACCCGCGACAGTACCCGTGGGAATACGCTGGACATGTCCAGCCCGGTGCCATAGAGCGAGGTGGTGCCGGTGGACATGCCGCCGATCACCGCAATCAGGCACACCGGCAGGAAGAACCAGCTCGGCGAGACTGCCAGCAGGCCGCCGACATAGTTGTTGGCCGCGATGTAGTCCGGTGCCTTGATCGCTACGATGGTGGCGGTGGTCAGGCCGAACAGGAACGGGATGAACGTTGCGACCTGCGAAATCACCACCGCCGCCATGATGCGGCGCTTGGAGGTGTCACGCGGAATGTAGCGCGACCAGTCGCCGAGGAACGCACCGAAGGAAATCGGGTTGCTCATGGCCACCAGTGCAGCACCAATGAAGGCGGCCCAGAAACCCGGTTGACCCATGTTGACGCTACCGGCGTAGTTCGCATCGAAGGGACCGGCGAAGGCGAAGATCCCCAGCAGGAACAGCAGGCTGGCACTCCACACCGCGATCTTGTTGACCCACAGCAGGAAGCGGAAGCCGTAGATGCACACGGTCAGCACCAGGATCGCGAACAGACCGTAGGCCAGGCCCAGGGTCAGGTCGGTTTCCGGCAGGCCGATCAGGCGTTTGGCGCCACCGATCAGCGCATCACCCGAACTCCACACCGAGAGCGAGAAGAAGGCGATGGCGGTCAACAGCGACAGGAACGAACCGACGATCCGCCCGTGCACGCCGAAGTGCGCACCGGAAGACACGGCGTTGTTGGTGCCATTGATCGGGCCGAACAGGCCCATTGGCGCGAGGATCAGCGAACCCAGCAACACGCCCAGCACAATTGCCCAGACGCCCGCCTGGAAAGACAGGCCGAACAGGACCGGGAAACTGCCGAGAACGGCGGTAGCAAAGGTGTTGGAACCACCGAAGATCATCCGGAACAAGTCCGTCGGGCCTGCGGTGCGTTCGTTGTCAGGGATTTGTTCGACCCCGTAGGTTTCAATTTGCGTAAGGCTTTGGTCTTTGTTGTTGTTATTCATGATCAGCTCCGATCATAAAGGCGCGCTCATCGTGCGTGAGCGTCACCTGTGTTGGCTAAGGGGGTGGCAGCCCTTCCGGCATCGCGGACAAATGTTCGTGGCAGGCCAGCCATAGGCCTTGTTGTTCTTGGCCAGACGCTTGTTTCTTGAAAACAATCGTCTCGCGCTCCTGGCTAAAGTGCTGCTCCCCTTGCATGCGCAGCTCGGTGGCTACGTCATGGATGAAAATCGCCACGTCACCCTGCAGGCTGACGAAAGCGTTGCTCGAGGTGCACGAGAGCACCTCGAAGCCATCCTCGGCGCGCCAGCCGTCCCACATCGCCTGGTAGGCGTCGCGCGACAGCAGGGGCTTTTCGAGGGTGTAGAAGACGAAGCTGGCATCGGCGCTGAAAGCGCCGAAGTAGGCTTCGCGATCGTTACGGGCAAAAGCGGACACCAGATCGGCGGCGGCTTTCAGAACCTGATCGCGTTCGTTCATGAACCATCCTCAGCGGTGGACTACGCCAGGCAGTACGCAGAGCATTTCGTACAGCAGGTTGGCGGCCAGCAGCGAGGTGTTGCCGGTGGTGTCGTAAGCGGGCGAGACTTCTACCAGATCGCAACCGACCAGGTCGAGGCCTTGGCAGCCACGAACGATCTCGATCGCCTGAATGGTCGTCAGACCGCCGATTTCCGGGGTGCCGGTGCCTGGTGCCCAGGCCGGGTCGATACCGTCGATGTCGAAGCTCAGGTAGACAGGACCGCCACCGACTTTCTCGCGGACTTCAGCCATCAACGGCTCCAGCGATTTGTGCCAGCACTCTTCGGCCTGAACCACACGGAAGCCCTGGTTGCGGCTCCAGTTGAAGTCGTCAGCGGTGTAGCCCTGGGCGCGCAGGCCGATCTGCACCACGCGGTCCGGGTCAATCAGGCCTTCTTCAACGGCGCGACGGAACGTGGTGCCGTGGGCGATTTTCTCGCCGAACATGTGATCGTTCACGTCAGCGTGAGCGTCGATGTGCACCAGGCCGACCTTGCCGTGCTTCTTGTGGATGGCACGCAGGATCGGCAGGGTGATGGTGTGGTCGCCGCCCAGGGTCAGGGGGATCACATCGTGTTCGAGGATGTTGTCGTAGGACTCTTCGATGATCCGTACGGCATCCAGCAGGTTGAAGGTGTTGATCGCGATGTCGCCGATGTCGGCAACCGACAGCGAGTCGAACGGCGCAGCGCCAGTGGCCATGTTGTATGGGCGGATCATCACCGATTCAGCGCGGATTTCGCGAGGCCCGAAACGGGTGCCAGGGCGCAGGGAAGTACCGATGTCCAGCGGCACGCCTACGAAGGCAGCGTCCAGGCCGGCAGCGGTATTCAAGTGGGGAAGTCGCATCATGGTGGCGATGCCGCCGAAGCGCGGCATTTCGTTGCCGCCCAGTGGTTGGTGAAGAATCTTGTCCACGGGTAGGGCCTCATCGTCGTTGTTTTATTTATAGGGTTGCGCCGTTCACGGAAGGTACGGGCACCGTTGTGGGGCGATTCTGCGAAATGTAGTGGCCGGGAAGAATCGCTACGGGCAAATACTTAGTTCAGATTTTTCTAAACTAATGGCCAGGGCGGCGGTAGACTTCACCACTCGTTCAACGGCTGGTGGCTAACCCTGTAGGAGCTGCCGAAGGCTGCGATCTTTTGATCTTGATTTTCGGCGGCTTCATGGTCGCCAAGAATGAAGATCAAAAGATCGCAGCCTTCGGCAGCTCCTACGGGAGACAGCTGGAAATCAAATGGTGTCAGGAGTACCCATGGCCAACGCTTTACCCGACCTGAAACTATTGCGCATCTTCGTCAGCGTGGTGCGTCACCAGGGCTTCGCCAACGCCCAGCAGGAGCTCAACCTCTCGACGTCGGCCATCAGCACCTACATGAGCCAGCTCGAAGCGGCCCTCGGCCTGGTGCTCTGCCATCGCGGTCGTGGCGGGTTCAGCCTGACCAGCAAGGGGGAGTTGTTCCATCAGGAAACCTTGCGTCTGTTGGGCGAACTCGAAGGCTTCGAGCAGTACGCCGCCGCGCTGAAGGGCGAGTTGCGCGGCACCTTGAACCTCGGGGTGATCGACTCCACGGTCAGCGACAAGGCCCTGCCGTTCGCCGAAGCCATCGGTGCCTACAGCCAGGAACACCCGGCCGTGCACTTGCACCTGTCGGTAATGAGCCCTTACGAACTGCAGCTCGGCGTGCAGGACAACCGTCTCGATCTGGCCATCGGTGCGTTTTCCACACGCATGAGCGGCCTGGTGTATATGCCGCTGTACCGTGAGCAACACTGGTTGTATTGCAGCACGCGGCATCCGCTGTTCAACGAGCGGCGCATTCCCGAGCAGGTCATCACCCAGCAGCGTATGGTCGGCCGTGGCTACTGGAGCCAGGCCGAGCTGGCGCGTCACGGCTTCAAGCACAGCGCCGCGACCGTGGAAAGTATGGAAGCCCAGCTGATTCTGGTGCTGTCGGGCGCCTACATCGGCTACCTGCCGGAGCACTACGCCCAGGCCTGGGCCGACAAGGGCGACTTGCGGGTGTTGCTGCCGGCGACCTTTGGTTATCAGGCGCCGTTCTCGATGATCGTGCGCCGGGGCCGTAGCCGCGAGCCGCTGATCCAGACGTTCCGCGACCTGCTTAAAGCCCAACTGAATCAGGCGTGAAGAAGATGTCCAGAATCCAGTGCCCGCGCTGCCTGCGTCCGCAATCGCACTGCCTGTGCCCGTTGATCCCGAGCCTCGACAGCCGCACCCGGGTGTTGCTGTTGCAGCATCCGAGCGAAGTGAACCATGCGCTGAATACGGCGCGGTTGGCGGCGTTGGGCTTGAACAATGCCGAGTTGATCGTGGGCGAGGTGTTCGAGGATTTGCCGGTGTTGTTGAATCAGCCTGGATATACGGCGCGGTTGTTGTTTCCGGGCGAAGAAGCGCTGCCGATGAAAGCCTATGGCTCCTCAGATGAATCGATGTTGCTGGTGGTCCCGGACGGCACCTGGCGCAAGGCCCGAAAGATGCTGCACCTCAATCCGCTGCTGGCAGCGTTGCCGAGGGTGATGCTGGCCGAAGGCGGTGTGTCCCGTTATCGGCTGCGCAAGGCACCGGGGCCGGGGGCGTTGTCGACAGTGGAGGCGATTGTGCAGGCGCTGGAAACCCTCGAAGCGCCGACTTCGTTTGCGCCGTTGTTGAAGCCGTTCGAAGCGTTGATCGAGGGGCAGATTGCGGCGATGGGGGAGGAGGTTTACCAGCGTAATCATGCCGACAAGTGATCGGTGTATGTACCGGCCTCTTCGCGGGCAAGCCCGCTCCCACAGTGTTCGTGTTGTACATATAGTTTGCGAACGCCAATGAACCTGTGGGAGCGGGCTTGCCCGCGAAAGCGGCAGATCAGTCACAGCAGATTTTGGAGGTTGCCTACCTTTCCCGCATCGCCTCGGTCCGCGCCTTGAGCACCGGCTTAAGCAGATAATCGAGCACCGTTTTCTCCCCGGTAATAATGTCCACCGTCGCCACCATCCCCGGGATGATCAGCAGCGGTTTCACATCCCCGCCCAGATGGTTTTTGTCAGTGCGCACCTGAATCAGATAAAAGCTGTTGCCCTTGTCGTCGGTGATGGTGTCGGCGCCGATCAGTTCCAGCTTGGCGCTCAGGCCGCCGTAGATCGTGTAGTCGTAGGCACTGAACTTGACCATGGCTTTCTGGCCCGGATGCAGGAATGCAACGTCCTGCGGGCGGACCTTGGCCTCGATCAGCAGGTTGTCTTCCAGTGGCACGATTTCCACCATGTCACTGCCGGGCTGGACCACACCACCGATGGTGTTGACCTTCAACATCTTGATGATGCCGTGCACCGGCGAGACCACGGTAGTGCGGGTCACGCGGTCGTCGATGGCGATGCTCGATGCCGTGATTTTCGACAGGTCGGTGCGTTTCTCGTTCAGCTCTTTGGCCGCTTCGGAACGGAAGGTCTGTTCCGACTCGTCGATCTTGCTTTTGATCTCGTTGATCGCCGATTCCGCCCGGGGAATCGCCAGGGTGGTGGCGTTCAGCGAGCCGCGAATCTCCACGGCGCTGCGTTTGAGGCGCAGGATTTCCACCGGTGACACCGCGCCGGTGCCCACCAGCGGCGTGGACATGTTCATCTCTTGCTGCAACAACGCCAGGCTTGAACTGAATTGCCCCTGTTTCGAGCGGAACTCCGCCAGTTCCTGGGTTTTTTGCCGAAGTTGTTCCGACAGTGTGCGCTGTTCGCTCGCGAGTCGACGTTGCCGTTGCTCGTACAGCGAGCGCTCGTCTTCGGCCACTTGCGGAGCCTTGGCGATCACTTCTTCTGACAGCTTGAACGGCCGGCCTTCGGCTTCGGCCGAGAGCCGTTCGACCTGCGCGGTCAAGGCGTAGCGATCGGCTTCGCTTTCGCCCTTGTTCGACAGGTAGCGCGTGTCATCCAGGCGCAGCAGGGTGTCGCCCTTGTTCACCATCTGCCCTTCGCGCACAAAGATCTCGGTGACGATGCCGCCCTCAAGGTTCTGGATCACCTGGACCTTGCTCGACGGAATCGCCTTGCCTTCGCCCATGGTGACTTCCTGCAACACGGCGAATTTGGCCCAGACCAGCGCGCTGATCAGCAACGCCGCCGCCAGCCACACGGTGATCCGCGACCAGCGCGGTGAGTCCTGCAACGAGGCGCCGGCGGTTTCCGGCATGAATTCGACTTCGGCGCTTTTGCCGAAGCTGTTGAAGTAGCCTCGGGGCGCTGAATCTGGCGTTTGAGCAGACATGGGCGATACCCGTCAGTTAAGAGAAATAGTGCCGAACACAATCCTGTGGCGAGGGAGCTTGCTCCCGTCCGGCGGTGAAGCCGTCGCAAAAACTGCTGGCGCGATCCAGATGACACAACGAGGGGGTTGCTTCGCAACCCAGCGGGAGCAAGCTCCCTCGCCACAGGTTGTGTATTCGCATCTAAACAGCCGCAGAGCCGACACGGCCCTTGCGCAGTGCATCGATGACTGCTTCTTTCGGTCCGTCGGCGACGATCCGTCCGTTGTCCAGCACCACCAGCCGATCCACCAGGCTCAGCATCGAGGTGCGGTGAGTCACCAGCAGCACGGTTTTGCCCTGGACCCAGCCGTGGAGTTTTTGCCGCAGGATATCTTCGCTGCTGTTGTCCATGGCGCTGGTCGGTTCGTCGAGCAGCAGGATCGGCGGGTCGAGCAATAAGGCCCGGGCCAGCAAAACCGCCTGGCGCTGACCACCGGACAGCAATTGTCCGCGCTCGCCCACGGGCCGGTCGAAGCCTTGCGGGTGTTGCCGGGCCAGTTCGGTGACGCCGGTGAGTTCGGCTACTTCGAGCATGCGTGAGTCACTGATGTAGCGCGCGCCTAGGGTCAGGTTATCGCGCAAGCTGCCGGCCAGCAGCGGCAGGTCGTGAGCGACGTAACCGATCTGATGGCGCAGGTCGGCGACGTCCAGCTGTCGCAAGTCCAGGCCATCGAGCAATAGCTGGCCTTCCTCCGGTTCGTAGAAACCCATCACCAGCCGCGCCAGGGTGCTTTTGCCCGAGCCGCTGCGACCGATCACGCCGATTCGCTCACCGGGTTTCACACTGAAGCTGACATTGGCCAGGGCGGGAGAGTTCTGGCCGTTGTAGTGGAAGGTCACGCCGACAACATCCAGCGCGCCTTGCAGTTGGGTGCGCTCCAGAGGCCGTTGTCTGGTGTCGCGCTCCTGGGGCAGGCCCATCAGCGCGTCGGTGCTTTTCATGGTCAGTTGCGCTTGCTGGTAGCGGGTGATCAGGCCGGCGATCTGTCCCAGCGGCGCCAGCACTCGACTGCCGAGCATGTAGCTGGCCACCAGGGCGCCGACACTGAGATTGCCGGCGATGATGCTGTAGACCCCGGCGACGATGGTCGCCATGCCGGACATCTGCTGGATGAACAGCGTGCCGTTGGTGGCCAGGGCCGAGAGGTTGCGCGCATGGCTGTCGAGGCGGGTGAGGGCGCCGTGGGTGCTTTCCCATTTGTGCTGGCGTTCGCTTTCGGCGCTGCAGGCCTTGAGGGTTTCCAGGCCGCTGAGGGTTTCGATCAGCAACGCCTGGCGTTCGGCACCGAGGCTGAGGCTTTTCTGTACGGTGTCGCGCAGGCGTACCTGGATCACCATGGCGAAAATAATGGTGATAGGAAACGCCAGAATCGGAATCACCACCAGCCAGCCACCGAGCAGGCCGATCACCAGCAGCATCAGCAGGCAGAAGGGCAGGTCGATCAGGCTGGTGAGGGTCACGGCGGTGAGAAACTCCCGCAGGCCCTGGAAGTCATGAATGCTTTGGGCAAAACCACCGATGGTCGCCGGCCGCGCTTTCATCGCCATGCCGGTGATGCGCTCGAACAGGGTGGCCGACAGGATCACGTCGGTTTTCTTGCCGGCGGTATCCAACAGGTGTGCGCGAACGACCCGCAGCACCAGTTCGAAAGCGGTGCCGATCAGCAGACCGATCGCCAGCACCCACAAGGTCGAAGTGGCCTGGTTCGGCACCACGCGGTCGTAGGTCTGCATTACGAACAGCGGCACCATCAGACCCAGCAGGTTGATCAGGAAACTCGCCAGGATCGCGTCGCTGTACAGCCATTTCGACAGCTTCAGCGTATCGCGGAACCAGGCCTGGACCCGAGGCACCAGCGGCGAGCGCAAGTCTTCGAGTTCGTGGCGTGGCCGGGCAAACAGCGCCTGGCCACTGTAGTGTTCGGCCAACTCTTCAGGGCTGAGCCATTGTTCGCCGCCGTCGGCTTCGCTGGGCAGGATCAGCACCTTGCCGTCCTCGGCATAACGACGCAGGACGGCCGTGCGGCCGTTGTTGAGCAACAGCAGCACGGGCAGGTTGAGTGGCGAGATGTCCTTGAGGTCACGGCGCAGCAGGCGCGCCTGCAAACCGGCCCGGGCTGCTGCTCGAGGCAGCAGGTCCAGGCTCAGGCGTTGGTGTGCCATGGGGAGCCCGGCACTGAGGCTGGCGCGACTGACCGTCGCACCGTGGAGTTTGCAGAGGATCAACAGACCGTCCAGAAGCGGGTCATCGAAGCTCAGGCGCGGATCGACACCAGTGTTGCCGGGTTCCATGCTGGTCAAATTGATTGCTCCCGTTGCACTGCGGCAATTGACAGATATCTGCATATCTCACTGTAGGCGCTGCCGCAGGCTGCGATCTTTTGACTTTGCTTTTCAGCAAACACGTTCAAAGGATCACAGCCTGCGGCAACTCCTGCACGGGTACTTCGTTATTTCATTTCAGGCAGACGAGCTTCGTTTTTCACTTCGGTCTGGGCGATTGCGTCGGCGGGCAGTACGACCCGTTGCTTGCTCAACAACTGACCCATGTTCGCCAGCACGCGGTACATCGAAAACTCTTCGGTGTAGCGCACTTCGGTGTAGCGGCGGTTGGCGTTGTAGAGTTCGTTTTCGCTGTCGAGCAGGTCAAGCAGGGTCCGCTGGCCGAGGCCGAACTGATCCTGATAGGCAATGCGTACACGCTTGCTGGTGTCGGCGTATTCACGGGCGGTCGGGGTTTGTTTCTTGGCATTGACCATGGCGTTCCAGGCCAGGTGAATATTCTCGTTGAGCTGGCGCAGGGCATTGTTGCGGATGTCCATGGCCTGGTTGATCTTGTGCGCGTCGGAGGCCAGGCGCGCCTTGTCGCTGCCGCCGCGGAACAGGTTGTAGTTCATCACCACGCCGACCCGCCACTCGTTGTCGTGGCCTTCGTCACCCTGCACGTTGTTGTTCGCACCCACTGCCGCCTCGGCGTCAAGACGTGGGTAGAAGGGCGACTTGGCAACTTCGTATTGGCTTTCGGCCGACTGCACATCGGCCTGGGCGGATTTCAGGTAAGGGTTGTTTTCCACCATGCTCTGCTGGGCTTCAGGCAGGGAGGTTGGGACTTCACCGCGAATCGACGGCGGGGCTTCGAGCTCATCGGGCATACGCCCGACAACGGCGTAAAAGTTGGACTCGGCGTCAGCCAGATCGACTTCGGCGGTGTCGAGGTTGTTTTCTGCCAGTGCCCGGCGAGCGCTGGACTGGTCGGCATCGGCGTTGCTGCCCACGCCACGCTGGGTGCGCAGGCCGATCTGGTCGTTGACTCGCAAGTGTGCCTGCAGGTTGTTCTTGGCCAGGGTCACCAGTTCGCGGCGCTTGAGCACTTCGAGATAAACCTCGGTGGTGCGCAGGGCCAGATCCTGAGCCGTACCCTGAGCGTAATAGGCTCGCGAGTTGACCACGTCTTTGGTGCGAGCCACTTCGTTGGCAGTGTTGAACCCGTCAAAAAGCATTTGCCGCAGGCGCAATTCCGACTGGGTGTAGTTGAGGGTTTCGGTGTGGTGATTGCCGAGCGCCCGGGTGTTGGTGTTATCGCTGTACCCGCGCCCGTAAGCAGCGTTCAGATCTACCGATGGATAAAAGCCCCCTTTGGCGACCTTCACGTCCTCGTCAGCCGACAGACGGCTGTCCACCCGCGATGCCAGCTCCGGGTGCGTCGCGATGGTGCTCTGGATCGCTTCGGTCAGCGTCATGGCCTGAGCCTGGGACGAGCAGGCCATGGCCAAAAGAACCGCGCTGCAGAGGGGGGTTAATAGGCGCATGTACATCTCCCTGATTCCTGATGGTGCTTATCAGTCGCCAATTATTTGACGACATTTATAGGTAAAGTTGTTTCATGACTTTAACAAAAGAGCTAAGAACATTCTGAAGCGTAGCTAAGAAATTTTTTTCATAACGGTTATGCCAAAAAAAACTTATGCGCTCTGCGAAATCCAGCACATTGTTCAATTCGAAAGCCCTTGTTTTATGAGCTCTGGGGCGCTCGTCGGGGTTTGAGAAAAGTTCCAATCCACTTATCGACATAGAGCGGAGAAGTGCTGGAGGGGAGGGACGCTAGCGATCTGGGAGTGACGGTTTTTTGTCACTCGAGTGATTCAAGATCGTTACGCATCGTTCACAGGCAAGGTTGTTGCGCAAAGGGATCCGATGCCATTGATTGCAGAGGAGTTTTCCCCAAGCCGTAAACAGCGCCGTGAGCGAATGGCTGGGCGAGATCGTTGCCGGGGCCACGGCTTACTCAAGTAAACCGGGACCCGGAACACGATTCGCCAGACAACCCGCTTGAGCCATGAGCACGTTCTTCGCACAAACAAGGTGCCGACAGCGGTTGGCAGCGGAGGAAGTGCACATGGCTACGCTCATAGGAATCGTCAGTAAGGTCATCGGTCAGGTGTTCGCGGTTGCAAGCGACGGCACCCGGCGCGCGCTGGTCGAGGGGGACAAGTTGTTCGCCGGCGACCAACTGAGCACCGGCGCCGAAGGCGCGGTAGCGGTGCATCTGCAAAATGGCCAGGAACTGACCCTCGGGCGCGGCAGCAGCATGCAGATGACCCCGCAATTGCTCGCCAATCAGATTCCCCACGTGGACTCGTCCGAGGCGGTGACGCCAAGCCAGGCACAGCTGACGGATGTCGAGCAGCTGCAAAAAGCCATTGCGGCGGGCGACGACCCGACCCAGACCGCTGAAGCCACTGCTGCCGGGCCTACCACGACTGCCGGTGTACCGGGTGGCATCGCGGGCAGCGGCCATAGTTTCGTCATGCTCGAAGAAGTGGGTGGGCGCGTCGATCCCATCATTGGTTTCCCCACTGCCGGTTTCAACGGCATTCCCGAACTTCCCGAAGAACGCCTGAACGCTAATCCGGACAATAACGCCGTAGCGGCGGATACCCCTGTGGTGCCGCCAGTGACGCCGCCAGTGCCGAACAATCCGGTCACCCTTGATGGCCTGTCGGTGGAGAATGGCGAACTGACCGTCAATGAGGCCAACCTGGCCGACGGCTCGGCGAGGAACC
The DNA here is from genome assembly GCF_059491875.1 of Pseudomonas sp. Pseusp49. Lineage (NCBI taxonomy): Bacteria > Pseudomonadati > Pseudomonadota > Gammaproteobacteria > Pseudomonadales > Pseudomonadaceae > Pseudomonas > Pseudomonas sp. Pseusp49. The sequence continues at coordinate 1,568,293 of NZ_CP168514.1, forward strand.
CTGGTGCGCTGACCCAAAGCGGCACCTTCACCGTCAATGCACCCGACGGGCTGACCAGCCTCAGCATCGGCGGCATCAACGTGATCAGCGGCGGGGTGGCGGCAGGCTTTCCGCAGTCGATCACCACCCCGCTGGGCAGCACCCTGACCGTCACCGGCTATAACCCGGCCACGGGCGTGGTCAGTTACAGCTACACCCTCAACGGTGCCGAAACCCATGCAAGCGGTGAGGGGGGCAATACCCTCGGTGAACACTTCGCCGTGGTGGCAGGCGACAGCAATGGCGATAGCGTCACCGGTTCGCTGGACATCAACATCGCCGACGACGTGCCCCAAGCGGTCGACGACAGCAATGGCATCGCCTCGGAAACCCTGTTGACCCTCAACGGCAACGTGCTGAGCAACGACGTACAAGGCGCCGACCGGGTAACCATCGGTGAAGGCACTGGCCCGATCACCCCCGGCACCTTCACCGGCACCTACGGCACCCTGGTGCTCAACGCCAACGGCACCTACACCTACACGCTCAACACCAGCGATGCCGATTTCAAGGCCCTGCACGGCGGTGGCGACGGCACCGACACCTTCACCTACACCATCACCGACGCGGACGGCGACAGCAGCACGGCCAATCTGGTGCTGCAGATCCACAACAACGATGACCCGGTGACGATTGGCGGTTTGAACGTCGAGGGCGGCGAGTTGACCGTCTTCGAGAAAAACCTCAGCGACGGCAGTGCTCCGGACGCCACGGCGCTGACCCAGAACGGCACCTTCACGGTCACTGCCCTCGACGGCGTCACGACCCTGACCGTGGGCGGCATCGCCGTGGTCACGGCGGGCGTGGCGGCGGGCTTCCCACAATCGATCACCACACCGCTGGGCAGCACCCTGACCATCACCGGCTTCAACGCCGCGACCGGCGTGGTGAGCTACAGCTACACCCTCAACGACAACGAAGCGCACCCGACCGCCAACGGCGCCAACACCCTGCCTGAGCAGTTTGCCGTGACCCTGGTCGACGACAACGGCACCACGGCCACGGGCAGCCTCGACGTGAACATCGTCGACGACCTGCCTCAAGGCGTGAACGACAGCAACGCTTCGACGGCGTCGGAAACCCTGTTGACCCTCAACGGCAACGTGCTGAGCAACGACGTACAAGGCGCCGACCGGGTAACCATCGGTGAAGGCACTGGCCCGATCACCCCCGGCACCTTCACCGGCACCTACGGCACCCTGGTGCTCAACGCCAACGGCACCTACACCTACACGCTCAACACCAGCGATGCCGATTTCAAGGCCCTGCACGGCGGTGGCGACGGCACCGACACCTTCACCTACACCATCACCGACGCGGACGGCGACAGCAGCACGGCCAATCTGGTGCTGCAGATCCACAACAACGATGACCCGGTGACGATTGGCGGTTTGAACGTCGAGGGCGGCGAGTTGACCGTCTTCGAGAAAAACCTCAGCGACGGCAGTGCTCCGGACGCCACGGCGCTGACCCAGAACGGCACCTTCACGGTCACTGCCCTCGACGGCGTCACGACCCTGACAGTGGGCGGCATCGCCGTGGTCACGGCGGGCGTGGCGGCGGGCTTCCCACAATCGATCACCACACCGCTGGGCAGCACCCTGACCATCACCGGCTTCAACGCCGCGACCGGCGTGGTGAGCTACAGCTACACCCTCAACGACAACGAAGCGCACCCGACCGCCAACGGCGCCAACACCCTGCCTGAGCAGTTTGCCGTGACCCTGGTCGACGACAACGGCACCACGGCCACGGGCAGCCTCGACGTGAACATCGTCGACGACCTGCCTCAAGGCGTGAACGACAGCAACGCTTCGACGGCGTCGGAAACCCTGTTGACCCTCAACGGCAACGTGCTGAGCAACGACGTACAAGGCGCCGACCGGGTAACCATCGGTGAAGGCACTGGCCCGATCACCCCCGGCACCTTCACCGGCACCTACGGCACCCTGGTGCTCAACGCCAACGGCACCTACACCTACACGCTCAACACCAGCGATGCCGATTTCAAGGCCCTGCACGGCGGTGGCGACGGCACCGACACCTTCACCTACACCATCACCGACGCGGACGGCGACAGCAGCACGGCCAATCTGGTGCTGCAGATCCACAACAACGATGACCCGGTGACGATTGGCGGTTTGAACGTCGAGGGCGGCGAGTTGACCGTCTTCGAGAAAAACCTCAGCGACGGCAGTGCTCCGGACGCCACGGCGCTGACCCAGAACGGCACCTTCACGGTCACTGCCCTCGACGGCGTCACGACCCTGACCGTGGGCGGCATCGCCGTGGTCACGGCGGGCGTGGCGGCGGGCTTCCCGCAATCGATCACCACGCCGTTGGGCAGCACGCTGACCATCACCGGCTTCAACGCCGCGACCGGCGTGGTCAGCTACAGCTACACCCTCAACGACAACGAAGCGCACCCGACGGCCAACGGCGCCAACACCCTGCCTGAGCAGTTTGCCGTGACCCTGGTCGACGACAACGGCACCACGGCCACGGGCAGCCTCGACGTGAACATCGTCGACGACCTGCCTCAAGGCGTGAACGACAGCAACGCTTCGACGGCGTCGGAAACCCTGCTGACCCTCAACGGCAACGTGCTGACCAACGACGTGCAAGGCGCTGACCGGGTAACCATCGGTGAAGGCACTGGCCCGATCACCCCCGGCACGTTCACCGGCACTTACGGCACCCTGGTACTCAACGCCAACGGCACCTACACCTACACCCTCAACACCAGCGATGCCGATTTCAAGGCCCTGCACGGCGGTGGCGACGGCACCGAAACTTTTACCTACACCATCACCGATGCGGACGGTGACAGCAGCACCGCCAACCTGGTGCTGCAGATCCACAACAACGATGACCCGGTGACGATTGGCGGTTTGAACGTCGAGGGCGGCGAGTTGACCGTCTTCGAGAAAAACCTCAGCGACGGCAGTGCTCCGGACGCCACGGCGCTGACCCAGAACGGCACCTTCACGGTCACTGCCCTCGACGGCGTCACGACCCTGACCGTGGGCGGCATCGCCGTGGTCACGGCGGGCGTGGCGGCGGGCTTCCCGCAATCGATCACCACGCCGTTGGGCAGCACGCTGACCATCACCGGCTTCAACGCCGCGACCGGCGTGGTCAGCTACAGCTACACCCTCAACGACAACGAAGCGCACCCAACCGCCAACGGCGCGAACACCCTGCCTGAGCAGTTTGCCGTGACCCTGGTCGACGACAACGGCACTACCGCGACCGGCTCACTGGACGTGAACATCGTCGACGACCTGCCGAAGGGCGTGAACGACAGCAATGCCAGTACTGCCTCGGAAACCTTGCTGACCCTCAACGGCAACGTGCTGACCAATGACGTGCAAGGCGCCGACCGGGTAACCATCGGTGAAGGCACTGGCCCGATTACCCCCGGCACCTTCACCGGCACTTACGGCACCCTGGTGCTCAACGCCAACGGCACCTACACCTACACCCTCAACACCAGCGATGCCGATTTCAAGGCCCTGCACGGCGGTGGCGACGGCACCGAAACTTTTACCTACACCATCACCGATGCGGACGGTGACAGCAGCACCGCCAACCTGGTGCTGCAGATCCACAACAACGATGACCCGGTGACGATTGGCGGTTTGAACGTCGAGGGCGGCGAGTTGACCGTCTTCGAGAAAAACCTCGGCGACGGCAGTGCTCCGGATACCACGGCGCTGACCCAGAATGGCACCTTCACCGTCACCGCGCTGGACGGTGTGACGACCCTGACCGTCGGCGGCATCGCCGTGGTCACGGCGGGCGTGGCGGCGGGCTTCCCGCAATCGATCACTACGCCATTGGGCAGCACCCTGACCATCACCGGCTTCAACGCCGTGACGGGCGTGGTGAGCTACAGCTACACCCTCAACGACAACGAAGCGCATCCGACGGCCAACGGCGCGAACACCCTGCCTGAGCAGTTTGCCGTGACCCTGGTCGACGACAACGGCACCACCGCGACCGGTTCACTGGACGTGAACATCGTCGACGACCTGCCTCAAGGCGTGAACGACAGCAACGCTTCGACGGCGTCGGAAACCCTGTTGACCCTCAACGGCAACGTGCTGAGCAACGACGTACAAGGCGCCGACCGGGTAACCATCGGTGAAGGCACTGGCCCGATCACCCCCGGCACGTTCACCGGCACCTACGGCACTTTGGTGTTGAATGCCAACGGCACCTACACCTACACCCTCAACACCAGCGATGCCGATTTCAAGGCCCTGCATGGTGGTGGCGACGGCACGGACACCTTCACCTACACCATCACCGACGCGGACGGCGATACCAGCACGGCCAATCTGGTGCTGCAGATCCACAACAACGATGACCCGGTGACGATTGGTGGCTTGAACGTCGAGGGCGGCGAGTTGACCGTCTTCGAGAAAAACCTCAGTGACGGCAGTACCCCGGATGCCACGGCGCTGACCCAGAACGGCACCTTCACCGTCACCGCGCTGGACGGCGTGACGACTCTGACGGTGGGCGGCATCGCCGTGGTCACGGCGGGCGTGGCGGCGGGCTTCCCGCAATCGATCACTACGCCATTGGGCAGCACCCTGACCATCACCGGCTTCAACGCCGCGACCGGCGTGGTCAGCTACAGCTACACCCTCAACGACAACGAAGCGCACCCGACGGCCAACGGCGCCAACACCTTGCCTGAGCAGTTTGCCGTGACCCTGGTCGATGACAACGGCACCACCGCGACCGGCTCACTGGACGTGAACATCGTCGACGACCTGCCACAAGGCGTGAACGACAGCAACGCTTCGACGGCGTCGGAAACCTTGCTGACGCTGAACGGCAACGTGCTGACCAACGACGTGCAAGGCGCCGACCGGGTAACCATCGGTGAAGGCACTGGCCCGATCACCCCCGGCACGTTCACCGGTACCTACGGTACTTTGGTGTTGAATGCCAACGGCACCTACACCTACACGCTCAACACCAGCGATGCCGACTTCAAGGCCCTGCACGGCGGTGGCGACGGCACCGACACCTTCACCTACACCATCACCGATGCGGACGGCGACAGCAGCACGGCCAACCTGGTGCTGCAGATCCACAACAACGACGATCCGGTGGTCCTCAACGGCCTCAACGTGTACGGCGGCGAACTCACGGTCTACGAGAAAAATCTCAGTGACGGCAGCAACCCCAATACGTCGGCCCTGACCCAAAGCGGCACCTTCACCGTCACCGCACTGGACGGCGTGACCACCTTGACCGTCGGCGGCATCGCCGTGGTCACCGCAGGTGTGGCGGCGGGCTTCCCGCAATCGATCACCACACCATTGGGCAGCACCCTGACCATCACCGGCTTCAACGCCGCGACCGGCGTGGTGAGCTACAGCTACACCCTCAACGACAACGAAGCGCACCCGACGGCCAACGGCGCCAACACCCTGCCTGAACAGTTCACCGTGACCGCCGTCGATGACAACGGCACCACCGCCACGGGCAGCCTCGACGTGAACATCGTCGACGACCTGCCGAAGGGCGTGAATGACAGCAATGGCACCGCCTCGGAAACCCTGTTGACCCTCAACGGCAACGTGCTGAGCAACGACGTCCAAGGCGCCGACCGGGTAACCATCGGTGAAGGCACTGGCCCGATCACCCCCGGCACGTTCACCGGCACCTACGGCACTTTGGTGCTGAATGCCAACGGCACCTACACCTACACCCTCAACACCAGCGATGCCGATTTCAAGGCCCTGCACGGCGGTGGCGACGGCACGGACACCTTCACCTACACCATCACCGATGCGGACGGCGACAGCAGCACTGCCAACCTGGTGCTGCAGATCCACAACAACGATGACCCGGTGACGATTGGCGGTTTGAACGTCGAGGGCGGCGAGTTGACCGTCTTCGAGAAAAATCTCAGTGACGGCAGTACCCCGGATGCCACGGCCCTGACCCAAAGCGGCACCTTCACCGTCACCGCACTGGACGGCGTGACCAGCCTGACGGTGGGCGGCATCGCCGTGGTCACGGCAGGCGTGGCGGCGGGCTTCCCGCAATCGATCACCACACCGCTGGGCAGCACCCTGACCATCACCGGCTTCAACGCCGCGACGGGCGTGGTGAGCTACAGCTACACCCTCAACGACAACGAAGCGCACCCGACCGCCAACGGCGCCAACACCCTGCCTGAGCAGTTTGCCGTGACCCTGGTCGACGACAACGGCACCACGGCCACGGGCAGCCTCGACGTGAACATCGTCGACGACCTGCCTCAAGGCGTGAACGACAGCAACGCTTCGACGGCGTCGGAAACCCTGTTGACCCTCAACGGCAACGTGCTGAGCAACGACGTACAAGGCGCCGACCGGGTAACCATCGGTGAAGGCACTGGCCCGATCACCCCCGGCACCTTTACCGGTACCTACGGCACCCTGGTGCTCAACGCCAACGGCACCTACACCTACACCCTCAACACCAGCGACGCCGACTTCAAAGCCCTGCACGGCGGTGGCGACGGCTCCGACACCTTCACCTACACCATCACCGACGCGGACGGCGATACCAGCACGGCCAACCTGGTGCTGCAAATCCACAACAACGATGACCCGGTGACGATTGGTGGTTTGAACGTCGAGGGAGGCGAGTTGACCGTCTTCGAGAAAAACCTCGGCGACGGCAGTGCTCCGGATACCACGGCGCTGACCCAGAATGGCACCTTCACCGTCACCGCGCTGGACGGCGTGACGACCCTGACGGTGGGCGGCATCGCCGTGGTCACGGCGGGCGTGGCGGCGGGCTTCCCGCAATCGATCACCACACCGCTGGGCAGCACGCTGACCATCACCGGCTTCAACGCCGCGACCGGCGTGGTGAGCTACAGCTACACCCTCAACGACAACGAAGCGCACCCAACCGCCAACGGCGCGAACACCCTGCCTGAGCAGTTTGTCGTGACCGCGGTCGACGACAACGGCACCACCGCCACCGGTTCACTGGACGTCAACATCATCGACGACCTGCCAACCGCCAAAGCCGACGCGGACTCGGTGCAAGAGGGCGGCACCGTCAGTGGCAATGTGCTGGACAACGACATCGGCGGTGCCGATGGTCCGGCTGCCGCTGGCGCCGTGGTCGGCGTGCGTGCGGGCAGCGATACTTCAACCTCGGCCATCGGCGGGCTGGGCAATCAGATCAACGGCACCTACGGTTACCTGACCCTCGATGCCAACGGCAACGCCGTGTATCACAGCACGCCTAACGCGGTGAGCGGCCCTGGCGCGGTGGATGTGTTCACCTATACCGTGCGTGACTCCGATGGCGACGAAAGCACCACCACCATCACCATCGACGTCTACAACAGTTGCCTGAAAGCGGTCAGCGACAACGATGTAACGGTCTACGAAAAAGCCCTCGACTTGAGCCAGGGCGGGCAGGATCTGGCTGCCGGTACGGTCGTCGGCAGCGATCCGACCAACACGGGCGAAACTGCTTCCGGCACACTGGTGGGCTCGGTCACTCACGCCGTCGGCGCGATCACCTACGCCCTGGTTGGCAGCAACGTGGGGACCTACGGACAGATTCAGCTCAACGCCAACGGCACCTACACCTACACCCTGACGAACCCGCCGAGTACCACTCCGCACGCCAATGACGGCCCGAACGTGATGCACGAGACTTTCAGCTATCAGGCTACCGACTCGCTGGGCAATATCGTTACCAGCACCATCGTGGTGGACATTGTCGATGACATGCCAAAAGCGCTGAACGACAGCAACGCCAGCACCGCCTCGGAGACGGTGGCGAGCCTCAGCGGCAATGTGTTCAACAACGACGTGATCGGTGCCGATAAAGTCGCCATCGGCCTGAATGCCGGCCCGGTGACCGCGGGTACCTTCACCGGCACCTACGGCACCCTGGTGCTCAACGCCAACGGCACCTACACCTACACCCTCAACACCAGCGACGCTGACTTCAAAGCCCTGCACGGCGGTGGCAACGGCACTGAAACCTTCACCTACACCCTCACCGACGCCGACGGCGACATCAGCACGGCGAACCTGGTGCTGAATGTCTACAACAATGACGACCCGGTAACCCTTGGCGGCCTCGATGTATATGGCGGCGAGCTGACGGTCTACGAGAAAAACCTCAGTGACGGCACCACCCCCAACACACCGGCCCTGACCCAGAACGGCACCTTCACGGTGACCGCCCTCGATGGCCTGCAAACCCTGACCGTGGGCGGTATCACCGTGGTCAGCGCAGGCGTGGCCGCCGGCTTCCCACAAACCGCCGTCACGCCGCTGGGCAGCACCCTGACCATCACCGGCTACAACCCGGCCACCGGCGTGATCAGCTACAGCTACACCCTCAACGACAACGAAGCGCATCCAACCGCCAATGGCGCCAACAGCCTCACCGAGAACTTCGACGTCGTAGCAACCGACACCGATGGCGACATCGCGAACGGGCAGATCAATGTCAACATCGTCGATGACTTGCCAAACGCCAAACCTGACTCGTCGTCCGTAACGGAGGGCGGCACGGTCAATATCAGTGTGCTGGGCAATGACATCAACGGTGCCGATGGTCCGGCGATGGTGGTCGGCGTGCGCGCCGGCAGCAATACCTCGACCTCGGCCGTCGGCGGGCTGGGCAACCCGATCAACGGCACCTACGGTTACCTGACGCTCGATGCCAACGGCAACGCGGTGTATCACAGCAACCCGGATTCGGTCGGCGCTGCCGGGGCCACGGACACGTTCACCTACACGGTGCGCGACTCCGATGGCGATGAAAGCACCACCACCATCACCATCGATGTGGCCAACAGCATTATCAAGGCCAACCCCGATAGCGACGTGACGGTCTACGAAAAAGCCCTCGACCTGAACCAGGGCGGTCAGGACCTGGCCGCCGGTACGGTCACCGGCAGCGACCCGGGCAATACCGGCGAAACCGCGTCAGGAACCCTGGTCGGATCCGTCTCGGGTGCCAGCGGTGCGCTCACCTACACCCTGGTCGGCAGCGCCACCGGCACCTACGGGCAGATCCTGCTCAACCCCGACGGCAGCTACACCTACACCCTGACCTCGGCGCCAAAAACCTCGCCGAATGCCAACGACGGTCCGAACAGTCTGACTGAAAGTTTCACCTACAAGGCCACCGATGCGTCGGGCAACAGCAGCACCAGCACCATTGTGGTCAACATTGTCGATGACGTGCCCAAGGCGGTGGCCTCGGATCGCTCGGTGGCAGCGGTGGAGATCGATTCCAACCTGCTGATCGTGCTCGACGTCTCCGGCAGTATGGTCGACCCTTCCGGCGTACCGGGCCTGTCACGGCTGGAACTGGCCAAGCAGGCCATCAGTGCCTTGCTGGATAAATACGACGACCTGGGCGACGTGAAAGTGCAACTCGTCACCTTCAGCAGTAGCGCCACCGACAGGACTTCGGTGTGGGTCGATGTTGCGACCGCCAAGACACTGCTGGCCGGCCTCACCGCGAACGGTGGCACCAACTACGACGCGGCGGTAGCGACCATGCAGACCGCGTTCAACACCTCGGGCAAATTGACCGGTGCACAAAACGTCGGCTACTTCTTCTCCGACGGCAAGCCCACCACCGGCCAGGAAATCGGCACCGCCGACGAAACCGCGCTGAAAGCTTTCCTCGATGCCAACAACATCAAGAACTACGCGATCGGCCTGGGCAGCGGTGTGAGCAACGCCAACCTCAACCCACTGGCCTATGACGGCAGCAGTCACACCGATACCAACGCGGTGGTGGTGACCGACCTCAACCAGCTCAACTCGGTGCTGTCCGGCACTGTGATCGGCGCACCGGTGACCGGCTCGCTGCTGGGCGAGGGCGGTACCTTTGGTGCCGACGGCGGCTTCATCAAGACCATCACGGTGGACGGCACCACGTACACCTACGATCCGAGCGCCAACAGCAATCAGGGCTCGCTGAACTACAGTGGCAGCGTCAACCACGGCACGTTCAATACCGTGGACAACACGTTGAGCATAGCCACCAACAACAGCGGTACCTTGCTGGTCAATCTGGATACCGGCGAATACACCTACATTTCGCAGAAAGCCACGTCGGTGGTGATCACCGAAAACATCGGATTCACCGTCAGCGACAACGACGGCGATCTGGCCAGCTCCACCCTGACGATCAAAGTCATACCGAACGCACCGCCAGTGGCTGCCGATGACCATGTCATCACCAACGTGCTCTCGGGCACCGTCGTGGTACCGGGCGAACTATTGCTGGCCAACGACACCGACCCTAACGGTGATCAGCTCTCGGCGACACCGACTTCCTTCAATACCGGCTGGATACCGAGGGGGGCGGACTTCATCGGGACCAACCAGAGCTTCGGTTTCACGGGCAGCAATGCGAAGGCCGTGACCATAGCCCGCAGTGCCTTTGTCGCCGACGCGGCGGCCATGACCGCTATGCTGGTGGTCAGTGGCGCGCTGGGTTCGGTCGGCAGCAATACCGGTGACGACTTCATTACCGTCAGCCTCAAGGATGGCGAAACCCTCAACCTGAATCACAACCTGGCGGCCGGGCGTATCAGCATGGAGTACTCGGTCGACGGCGGTGGGTTCACCTCCATCACGGACGGCCAGACCATTACGGCGACAGGGGATGGAACCTACCAGATCCACGTCACCAACATCCCCAACGGCTCGGGTGGCGGCGGCAACGGTTCTGAAACCTATCAACTGACCATGACCGTCAACTACGCCGGGGCCCATGACATTGCCCCGGATTACCACGGCACCTACACCGCCAACGACAACCACGGCGGCAGCGACTCGGCCAACCTGACCATCAGCTATCAGGACGGCCACACCCTCACCGGCACCAGCGGAGATGACGTCATGGTGGCGGGCACGGGCAACAACATCATCAATGCCGGCGACGGCAACGATGTGCTCACTGCCGGCTCCGGCAACAACGAGCTGCATGGCGGCGCCGGCAATGATCTGCTCTTCAGCGGACTGGGCAATGACACCCTCGATGGCGGCACGGGCATCGACACGGCCAGCTATGCCCACGCCACCGCCGGGGTCACGGTCGATCTCAGTCTGCTCGCTGCGCAGAACACCCTGGGCGCGGGCACGGACACCTTGACTGGTATCGAAAACCTCACCGGGTCGAACTTCAACGACACCCTGACCGGCAATAACAGCAACAACGTGATCAACGGCGGCCTGGGCAACGACATCCTCAATGGCGGGGGCGGCGATGACTTGCTGATTGGCGGCCTGGGCAACAGCACCCTCAGCGGCGGGGCGGGGGCCGACACCTTCCAGTGGCTCAAGGACAACAGCGGCCATGACGTGATCACCGACTTCACGCCCGGCACCGACAAGCTCGACCTGTCGCAACTGCTGCAAGGGGAGAACGGCACCACGGCTTCGCTGGACGACTACCTGCACTTCACCGTCACCGGCAGCGGGGCGTCGACGGTGACCAGCATCGACGTCAGCGCCATGGCCGGCGCCGCGCCGAACCAGACCATCGACCTGGCCGGCGTCAACCTCGCCAGTCAATACGGTGTCACGCCGGGAGCGGGTGGGGTGGTCGCGAGCGGGCATGACACGGCGACCATCATCAACGGCATGCTCAACGATCATTCGTTGAAGGTGGATACCGTGTGACCTGAAAACCTGAACGAAAAAACCCGCCATCCCTGTGCAAGGGATGACGGGTTTTTTATTGCCGGAAACAACGTTGAATCTCCGACCAATGGTAGCAAAACCTGTAATTTCTGACAGTAGCCAGCCATTTGTAACTGCCTTTTAATCGAGTCAACGATCAGTCGAATCGAGAGTTCATTTTCCTCTGTACTGCGCTTCGAACAGGCGCCGATCACTCTGGATTGGGCGTTGAGTCGTGACGTGGGCTAAGGCCCAACACTGAAAGGAGCTTTGAAATGACCGTCCCTGAAAAGCTGTCCGCCAAAGAAAAAAGACTACTCAGTCACAGGAAAAAAACGCGTAGCGGTCCTCTAGAAGAATTGAAACCGCCCACACTGGAAACGATCGTATTGCTACCGGAAACGGCCGATGACCCGGGTAATCAACTTCATTCCAGGGATCAAGGTCTTGAGATGAAGCTGAGGTTCCCACGGTTTCCAACGTCAGACTATCCGGACGGCTCAAAAGTCACCGCACAAGCACTGTTTAATGGCGCCCTGATAGGGAACATGCTGGAAGGGGTAACGCCGTTACAGGACGAATGGTTCGAACAAACATTGACGGTGCCGGCAGGTGAGACGACCACCGAGGGTGAGTACACAGTGGGGTATCGTATTTACTTACGAGGAAACGATCAAGATTCGGAACCGCTGCTGTGCATCCGGGTAGACACTACTCCCCCTGCTCCTGCCACCCAGGTCATTGTTCCTGACAGGATCAAAAGCGAGGGTATTACGGCCGAGTACTTTGACGAGGAAAACGTCGACCATGTGCTGTTGGGATACTTGCCGACCTACCCGGTTGCAAAAATCGGAGATGTCCTTGAGTTCATGTTCAAGGAAGTCGGGAAACCGGACGATCAGGCGACGCTCATCGAGCGCTTGACCTTTCCGGATCCGTTGAACACAAGAAAACTGACCAAATCCTTGATCGGGATAGACGAAGGAGAAATCGAGTTATTTGTCTATGTGACTGATCGCAAGGGGAACAAAAGTTCTGCTTCGCCGAAACTTAAAGTTGATGTGGCACTATTCCCTGCCCCGGCTGAAGAGTCAGCGACCGTTGAGCTGCATGATGATGATGGCATCATTTTGTTCGAGGATGCCCGCGAGCCGGTGAGCGCCGTTCTCGATTATTTGAATTTCAAACAAAATGATAAATGGCGGTTCATGGTTGATAACCAAACACCGCCATTGGAACCTGATGTGAGTGCTGTTCCGTTTTCCCGTACATTGACTTATCGGTATCTTTACAATGATAACGCTGGTCCGAAGGAAGTTGATTTTGAGTGGCAAATAAGACGCGGAAACAAGCTTTATCCGACTACTGGACCCCATAGCCGGAAACTGACGATCGACCTGAGAAAGCCGGGCGAACAGCCCGACCCCGATAATCCCGGTAAGCCTAATGACCCTGATCCGAATTTGCCGCTGATAACGGTTCAGGGCGTAGATGTGTTACGGCCAAACTACCTGAGCAAGCTGGATGCCGATCGGGGCGCGGACGCATTCGTGAATATCTATAAAGGACACAAGAAAGGCGATGTTATACAGCTCTATTATAACGGATCTCCAATCGACGAAGAGGATGGTGGCGTTATCGAACTGGATGGTACTGAAACCGACGAGAAGATTCTGGAATTTAGAATCCCCGCTCGTAACATCAAGGCCGGCCGAAACAATAAGGAAACACGTGCCGAATACGTTGCCAGTCATGATCTAAACTCCACAGTGGCGTGGTCGAATGTGCGACACGTCGAGGTTTATGTTCACGAGGCTCCCCTGCCACAGCCTAATTTTGTCGAGCTTATTGAGTTTGAGGATGGCCCGGAGTTGTATTGCAGTTCTTTAAAATACAACGCGGATCTGGGCACGATGGCCGTTGAAGTCACGTTTCCGCCAAAGGCAGATCTAAAAGACACCCAAGTTATCTTTCAAATTATCGGGTACGAGAATATACGGGTGGATGAAAAAAATATGCCGGGCCTGAAGTTGCCAGGAGCTGAGGATGTCGTGACAAAAACGCCGAACGCGGAAGAGGCCGCTGCAGGTTTTAGCGTATTTTTCACTTATCACGTCTTCGAAAAAATCAAGAACGGTTGGTGTGAGATCTTTTGCCATGCCGTTCAGGAGGGGCATGAGACAATGTCCGATGGTCGGTGGTTCCGGGTGGGCATGACGCGCCCGGGGGAGGGTTTCTGCCGTATTCCATGATCGAAAAAAACGAGAGGCGCTTAGGCGCCTCTCGTTTTTCATTACGTTATCCGCTGTGTTGAAAATCAGTTTGGGTAATGAGGACTCTTCAGTTCGATTGGAGATTAATCCTACATTTTTTTGTAGGAAGTGACGCTATCTTGCGCCCCCTTCATAGTCCTCCAGTTGGTTTTATTCGGTGAGGACGGATTGATCAACAGGACATGAGCATGACAACTGACAACGTAACGTTACGCCCACCTTTTATTTCAGCTTCCAACGGGATGCTGGCATTAGTGCCGGCATTTTTTTTGATGAGCTCGACAGCGTTCGCTGCCGTGATCGTCGACAACGGATCCACCCTGGATATCGATTCAACGGCTGCACCTGACAGTTATTCGGTGAAAAACAACAGCACGCTGAACTTGACCGATGCGACCACCCGAAGTGTCCATGTCCAGACCGGTTCTACCCTGAACATCAATGGCGCGACCGTCACCGGCAATCCGGGCCAGGCGGGAATAACCATCAATACCAGCCGCGCAACCATTGACCGGGCGACGGTCAGCAGCGACACCATTGCGTTGCTGGTCAATCGCACGCTACGAGGAACATCAGGTTCGACCGTGACCGCGGCCAACAGCGTATTCAGTGGTGGCTCCGCCGGCGCCATGGTGACAGGTTTCAGCACCCTCGCGCTGATCAACTCCGAAGTCACCGGAACGGGCGCAGGCAGCTTTGGCCTGGTCGTGGCGGGAGGCTCCGTCACCGCATCCGCCGATACGCGAATCAGCGGTGAAGCCGCAGGTGTGCGGTTTGAAACGGATCCACCCGTGGGCACTGCGTCGCTGGTGCTGGACGGCTCAAGCGTCGTGGGCCGCGATGGGCCGGCGATTCAAGTGGACGACGGTGTCGACGCCAGTATCGAAGTGTTGAACGGTTCCACGCTGGGGGGCAGTAACGGCAACCTGCTGGAAGTGCTGGGTGCATCGACGGCCAACATGAGAGTGGCCGGCAGCGCCTTGCAAGGCAACGTGCAAGTCACTGACGCCAGCACCGCCAACCTGACGTTTGATCGAGGCCAGATGATCGGTGACGTGGTGGTCGAAGACGGTTCTACCGCCAATGTCACCCTGCAAAACGGCTCGCAGTTCACTGGTCGCCTGGATAACGTCACGGGCGTCACCCTCAGCCAGTCGAACTGGACCATGACCGGCAATGACACCGTCGGCAGCCTGAGCATGGATGGCGGCCGGGTGGATTTCGGTGATGCCGGGGGGGCATTTCGTCAACTGAACGTTGGAACCCTCGATGGCACCGGCACGTTTGCCATGAAGGGCGATTTCTCTACCGGTGCCGGTGATTTTCTCAATGTGACCGGCGCAGCCAATGGTCAATTCGGCCTGGAAGTCGCGGCTTCGGGAACGGATGCGGTGGCCACGCAACCATTGGCACTGGTGCGCACCGCCAGTGGCACTGCGCAGTTTTCGCTGGTCGGCGGGCGGGTGGATCTGGGCACCTGGTCCTACGATCTGGCGAGTGCCACCGATGGCAACGGCGGTACGGAATGGTTCCTCGACCCCGCCACCAAAACGGTCAGCTCCGGTGCCCAGACAGCGATGGCGCTTTTCCGCACCGCGACGACCATTTCCTATGGCGAGCTGAAGTCACTCGAAAGTCGCATGGGTGACTTGCAATCGGACGGCAAATTGCATGGCGTTTGGGTACGGCCTTACGGCAACAAATACAACGTTGGCGAAGGTGCGGGCGTGGCCTATCAACAGCGCCAACAGGGTGTTTCCATGGGCGCCGATACCCGTCTGGGCGATGGTCCGTGGAGCGTCGGGGTGCTGGCCGGCTACAGCCAGTCGGACATTGATCTCAAAGGCGGAAGCAGCGCAACGGTCGACAGCTTCTACGCCGGTCCATACGTTGGCTGGCAGGCTCCGGACAGCGACTACTACGTCGATGGTGCACTGAAACTCAACCATTTCCGTAACGATTCGAAAGTCCGATTGAGCGACGGAACCCGCGCCAAGGGCGACTACAGCAACTCGGCGGTCAGCGCCCTGGTGGAAGTCGGTCGCAACATCCGGTTGGCGGATGACTGGCGGGTCAAACCTTCCGCCCAGTTGTCGGCCGCCGTCATCGAGGGCGCGAGCTATGACCTGGACAACGGCATGGACGCCGACGGCGACCGGACGCGTTCGTTGCGCGCCAAGCTGGGTGTCGCTGCCGGTCGTGACTTCAAGCTGGGTGGCGGTACCGTCGTGCAGCCATACGGGCGTGTCGCGATGGTTCATGAGTTTGCCAACAATGACAACGTGCATGTCAACGGCAACGAACTCAACAGTGATTTGTCGGGCAGTGGTTTTGAGGTGGGTGGCGGAGTGGCCTTTTCCCTGCGGTCTAATGTACGGCTGAGTGCGGACCTCGACTACGGCAAAGGGAAACATTACGAACAGCCATGGTCGATGACGCTGGGGCTGAGCTACGGGTTTTGATGGCTTGGTGTAAAGGAATGAAAAAAACCGCGTTAAGCGGTTTTTTTCGTTTGTCAGGTACTGCTTTTACAATCTGATTTGCGAGTCACAGCTGATTAACGTGATATACGAATGTACCAGTTTTTCGAAGTCCGGCCATCCACACCTTTCAGGTAAAACTTGTAAGGGCCTCCGAGTGGATGCGATCCAGTGTTTACATGAAATTTTCCATCGTCATCAGCCAATCTTCTGCCAGCGAAAATATCGTTGTCACGGTACAGGTTGACATAGGTGTTTGGCGGGGCCCCGCGGCCGTTGAAAGTAAACACTTTGTTTTCAGAAATACTTCCGTTATCTGGAATTGGAATTCCATTGGGGTCGGTGACATTATCGATGGATAACACACCTCTTGTGATTATACTGAAACCATGAACAGCAGAATAAGGTAGATCACTGCCGTAAAGCGGTTTGATTCTCAGGTCGTAGTTTTTAAAGCTCAATCCGCCAAGTTCAGCTTTAAACGAGTTATTGCCTTCGACCGGCACCTCACGCAAAAAGTCGTCGCCATCAAATATTTGCACTTTCTGTAGTCTGTGGGCACGGCCTTCGACAGTCACGGTAGTTTCGTATGTGTAACCGTCCGGGAGAATATCGGCTGTGACGTCAAAAATGCGCTCGATAGTCGGCCTGACTGCCTGTTCAATGGTGAACGTCCAGCGCTGAGTACTTTCCGGGTTATCGGCGTACAGGCCCCTGATTTTGATGTCGTAGGTAGTTTCGGGTAGCCCGAAAATAACTTTTCGGAAGTTACCCTTTCCATCGGCCGTGGCTTCACCAAGACTGGAGGCACCATTCAGTATCTCGACTGTTCCATTTGGTTTGGCTTGGCCGGTAAAAGTCAATTTCGTATGAAGTGTGGGCCCACCTTCACTTCCTCCGACTTTGTTACCCTCAGGGTCAGTAACTTCACCAAGGATCGGCACGATGGTGGCCGCTTCGGGAGTAAACGTCCAAGGGTTGGACTCGGCATTGCCACTATAGTCTGCCACCGCGATGATCGTATATCGGGTTCCGTATTTCAGATCATGAACGAGTCTGGCCCATTTACCCTCTTCGTCGGTTGGTTCCGGTGTCGGGTCGATGATTCCGTTGATCTTTAGCTTGATCGCCGCTAACGGTGCCGCATAACCCCTGGCAACTACAAAGTCGAATGGGGTTGTACCGTTGTCATCGACCAGGCCGTCCGTGTCGAATACACGGGTATCGTGCGGCTGGATGATGGCTGACACGATAAAGGTGCGGGGCGGCTCGGTGACTTCGTTGTCGCCATAGTTCTCTCGAGCGGTCAGCTTGTAGTCACCGTCTTTCACATCGAGCCAATATGTCCAGGTGCCTTTGTCGGGATCGGCAGTTGCGATGGCATCTGTTATCGGGACGCCATAATTGAGTAGCTGAATGCTCTCACCGGGCCGGGCATGTCCCATGATGAACAACTTATCTTTGTAGGTGGTTTCACCTTCTGGGACAGAGGGGCCGTCTTCGGATTCGAGGACGTCATCCAGGCTCAGCGTGACGTCCAGCGCCACGTGAAAGGTGCGGGGCGGTTTGGTGACTTCGTGATCGTCGTAAAGCCCCTCGACGGTAATTTTGTAGGTGCGCTGGGCGGTCACATCAAGTTCGATTACCCAGTATCCGCTATCCAGATCGGCGGGTGTGTTTGCTCCGCCAATGGGCTTTTCATGATTGAGCAACTGCACGCGTTTGCCGGGCCTGGCATAGCCGC
Source organism: Pseudomonas sp. Pseusp49 (assembly GCF_059491875.1). Classification (NCBI taxonomy): domain Bacteria; kingdom Pseudomonadati; phylum Pseudomonadota; class Gammaproteobacteria; order Pseudomonadales; family Pseudomonadaceae; genus Pseudomonas; species Pseudomonas sp. Pseusp49. The sequence continues at coordinate 1,586,525 of NZ_CP168514.1, forward strand.
AGATCCTTACCCTTTTATCGTAGGTGGTGCCGTCCTCAAGGATCGGCCCCTTGGAATCGATGACGTCATCCAGGCTCAGCTTGACGTCCTCCTTCACGTAAAAGCGATAAGGCGGCTTGGAAGTTTCACCCTCGCCATAAAGCGCCTGGACGGCTAGGCAGTACCAATTGGGGGCGGACAACTCAAAATCGATTTTCCAGCGTCCGTTCTCATCCGCGGTCCCTATTGCTCCGTCGACAGGGTTGTTGTGATTGAGCAGTTGCACGCCTTCGCACGGCCAGGCATCGCCATAGGCCGTAGCCCGGACGTCGTAGGTGGTATCGTCTTCAGCGATCACCTTCCCGCGGGAATCGCAGACCCTATCAAGGATCAGTTCTATATCCCATGGGACAAGGAATTCGAACACACCGGATTCTTTGCCATTGGCGGCCTTGATCGTGATTTTGTAGCGGCCAGCGGTGAGCCCGTCGAAGGTGAGGTTGAACAGGCCGTCACCATCGACAGTGGCTGTCTTGCCCGTGGGGCTGCCGTGGTTGAGGGCTTCAACTACCATACCGGGAGGCGCGAAGCCTTTGATATCCGCCAAGACGCCGTCGTAGATATCGCCGTCGTCAATCTCGCCATTCTCGCCGATGACTTTGTCGATGATCGGCGTCTCGCTCGCCAGGACGATCTGGTACGGTGGTTTGGAGAAGTTAAAAGGCGAATCCAGCTCCATAGCGATAAGCTTGTAGCGCTTGAAGTCCGACAGTGTGTGCGCTTTGATCCAGCTTCCTGAAATTCCGCTGTCCACCGTAGTGAGTCGATCTATGTCATCGCGAATCTCGAGTCTCCTCTCTGAGTCGCCCGTACCCTTGAAGGTCAGGGCTTTGGAATAAGTTACGCCGCCTCTGTCAACGGTGTTACCTTCTTCGTCCAGCACTGCTTCGAATTTCAATTCCGCTGTTGTTTCACTTTGTGGCTCTGACGTAAGTGTTGAAGTATTCGGTGGTTTAGCAGTCATGATGATGACTCCGGGCATGAAAAGTGAATGTGCCCGAATGATTTAAACCCTGCCCTGATAGCTTGCCTACTGTCATAAATAACAGGTGCGAGGTGGTTTCCGATCAATGGTCGGAGGTGCGTCGGCTGCCTGGCTCCGGCGACCCGATCAACCGCCCCATCGCGCCGAATACACCCAGCTCCCGGATGATCTCCAGTTCCCCTTGCGTCTCGACCCTCTCGGCAATCAGCGGCAAATCAATGCTGTGGGTCGCGCGAAAGATTGCGTCGATGAACAGCCGTTTGTCAGGCTGTTCGTCAATGCCGCGAATGTACGCCCCATCGATTTTCAGGTACGCCAAACCCAATTGGGTGAGGTTGCCGATCTGGCTGAAGCGCCCGCCGAAGTGTTGCAGGCCGATGCGATAACCGGTGTTCAGCAGGCTGTGGCTCAAACGCTGCAGTTCTTCGGGGGAGGGCAGCTGGTGCTCGTCGATTTCCAGGGCCAGCAGCGGTGCCAGCTCCGGAAGCGAGTCGAGCAGGTCGAGGATTGTTCGCCAATGCACCGGATCGCGCAGGGTGCTTCCGTACAGGCTCAATGCCAAGGGTCTGCGGTTGACCACCAGGTCGTCCAGCGTGGCTTCGAGCATGGCCAGGTCGAAGCGTGCCGACCAGCCGAGACGCTCGATCCACGGCAGGAAATGCCCGGCGGCAATCGCTTCGCCCTGTGGATCGAGCAGGCGTGCCAGCACTTTGTGATGCAGCACCTGGCGGGTGTCGGCGCATTGCACGACGGGCTGGAAGTACAACTGCATCTTGCCTTCGGTCAAGGCGTCGTCGATCCAGGTGCGCCAGTCGTGCTGGGAGTGATTCGGCGCGGCGTCATGGTGGCCCAGATATACCCAGGGTCGCTCGGGACGCTGCCGGGATTCGGTCAATGCCTGATCGAGGCGCAGCAGTACGTTGCCGATCGGCTCTCCGGGGCGATAGGCGACAACGCCCAGGTGGGCGACCGGCATACAATCGCTGGCGCCGGTCAGGCGCAGGTTCTCCAGGCTGATGCTGACATCGGCGGCCAGGCGCGCGGCGCTGTCGGCGTCCAGACCCGGTGTCAGCAGGCTGAATTCGCCACCGCGATTGCGCGCCGCCAGCCAGGTGCGACGTTCCGGCAATTGAGTCAGGCGTCTGAGCAGTTCGCCGGCGGCGCTGATCAGTGCGTCCGTTCGTTGGCCCCCCAGTCGCTGGTTGAGCCCGTTCAGGTCGTTGATCCGCAACATCAGCAGATGGCCATCGCGGCTCTGTTCGCACACTCTCAAGTGGTCGGCCAGTTGTTCGTCGAGCAGGCGCCGGTTGGCCAGGCCGGTAAGGCTGTCCAGATAGGATTCGGCCCGCAGCTTTTCGCTGCGCGCAGCCTCTTCGATGAACAGCGCCTTGAGCTTTTCAACCATCTGGTTCATGGCCAGCACCACCCGTTTCAGCTCCGGTGTGCGTGGCAGGTTGGGCAGGCTGAGAAACTCGCGTTTACTGATGGCTTCGGCTTGTCGGACCATGCTGTCGAGCGGGCGGAACTGCCTGCGCAGCATCCATCCTCCAATCACCGCACTGAAAAGCCCGCACAACAGCAACCAGATCAGGCTGCCGAGGGTGCTGTCCCAGAGCTTGGCCAGGGCGAATTGCGGATTGCTCAGCACTTCGACCCGTGCCTGCTGTTCCCAGCCGCGCATGACCAAGGCGTCGCCACCTTCCGGGCGCAGGTTGACCAGGTTGACGAACCAGTCAGGCACGCCGTCGATTTTTGTCGGTGTGCTGCGTTCCACCAGGGGTTGCTGATCCTTGAGCCTGATCACGCGGATGCTGCTGAAATAACCGCTGTCGAAAATCGAACTGACCATCAGCTCCATCATTGCCGGGTCATCGACCTGTGCCGTCAGCGACAGCCCCAGCGCGGTGGCCGCGTCCTGGGCGTGGGCACGCAGCTGACTGAGGGTTTGCTCGCGGGAGCTTTCGAGGCTGGCAAAAAAACTGCCGCTGAACGCCACCAGCAGGAACAGGCAGATGGCCAGGAACAACTGTTTACGCAGTGTCATGTCTCGCTCCTTGCCATGGCGGTTAGCCGTCGCCGATGTCGAACCCTTCGCTCTGCATCTTTTTCAGCACGTCCTGCCAGCGCGACAGCTTCTTCGAGTCGCTGCTGCGTTGGCCGCCGTTCTTGCCCGGCAGGTAAAGGCCTTCGGCGTTGAAGGCGTACACCGGCAGCAAGTCTTTGCGTTGGGAGGCAGGGCGGATATCGCCGATCAGATTGTCCAGCACCAGTGGATCGGCCGTGGGGGTGCTGTAGAACGTCAGCACCATGTGCGCCTGGTTCTGGTTCAGGGCCTTGACGTAGGTGATGCGCAGTTTCTCGCTGGGAAAACCGAGACGGCGCAGGCTGAAATACTTCGCCAGCGCGTAGTCCTCGCAATCGGCGGCACCCTTGATCAGGGCCTCGACGGGCGTGGCCCAGTAATCGGTCTGTTGCCAGATGCGCGCGTCGTCCTGGAAATTCAACTGCTGATTGAAGAAGCGGTTCACCGCGTTGAGCTGCTCACGTTCGGGCGCGCCGCGTGCACTTTGCAGCATCTGACTCCACGCCTCGATCCGGTTGCGTGCCGGTCCCAGCGGGCCGTAGCGTTTTTCCACGGTTTGCAGGATCTGCGCAAAATCCCAGTCGGCCCGGACACCGTTGAAAACGGTCAGCAGCAAAGCGGCCAGCAGCAACCAGCCGCCGAGCCGAAGTCGGAGCGCTGGCCATCCTGGACTACGCAGACTGCGGGCCATGTCTGGCTGCTCGAGTGTAGGTTCGTGGAGTTTAGGTGGAGATTTTGCAGGGGGAGGGCAGGTCGTCGGAGGAAGAGAGTTCGGCGGACGGCTTTTTGTGGCGAGGGGGCTTGCCCCCGTTGGGTTGCGAAGCGACCCCAAACCATTCAATCCAGATATCCCTGGTACACCGCGTTCACCTGTTTTGCGACTGCTACGCAGCCGAACGGGGGCAAGCCCCCTCGCCACAAGGGTCGGGGGAGACTTCAGGATTTGCGCAGGGTTTTTTGCCTGAGGATGTAGATCGTCACCAGCACCGCACTGGTCAGCATGAACCCCCGTGCCCAAGGCAGCGGCACCAGATAGCAGGAGAACAGGATGCTCGCCCACATCAGGCCGATGGCGTAGACCTTGCCCTTGAGCGGAATGCCGTTGCCGTCGAGGTAATCGCGAATCCAGGGACCCAGCCGCGGATGCTCGACCAGCCATTGATAGAAGCGCGGCGAACTGCGGGCAAAACAGGCGGCCGCCAGCAGCAGGAAGGGGGTGGTGGGCAATACCGGCAGGAAAATCCCGATGACCCCCAACGCTACGCTCAGCCAGCCGATGGCCAGCAGCACGTAGCGCAACATCAGGGGGCGGTTGCCTATGGGGTTGTCCATAGGCAGAGCCTTAGTGGTGGCGGGGTTTGAGAATCGCCGGTTTTTCGTCTGGTGCGTTGCACAGCAGGTACAGCGCAGTCAGGGCTTCCGGGATCTGCACGATCATGTCGTCCATCAGGTTGGCGTCGGCGGCAATGTCGGAGAACTCCGGTTGCTCGTCGAACAGGCCCGAACCGACCATGATCGGCAGCAGCATTTCGCTGACTTCGTCTTCGGCGGTTTCAAACCAGGCTTCTTCGCGCAGGAACACGCCCTCCATGAAACCGATGCACCAGCCGCGCAGTTCGGAATCGTCCGGGTCGTCGCCCAGGTCCAGGTCGCACGGCAACTCGAACTCCTCGTCGGAGGCCAGTTGGCGGGCGATGTGGGCCTTGAGGCCGATCAGCGTGGCTTCGATCTCTTCGCGCTGGGCTTCGCCACTGTAATGCGGCTCTTCGGCGAACAGTGCGTCGATCCATTCACGGTCCGGGACCACTTCGGAACAGATCGACAGCGCAGTGAGGTAGCCGTGGGCGGCCACGTAGTCCAGCGCCTCGTCATGCAGTTCATCAGCGTCGAGGAAGACTTGCAGGCGGGTTAGTTGCTCAGCGAAGGACATTAAAGGACTACCTTGGGGAATGTTCGATGCGGGAATTCTAGGCCTTCTTGAGCGCTTGGGCCAGCCGCACGGCATATTTGCCGCTCATGTACCCCGCCCGTCCCTGTAGGAGCTGCCGAAGGCTGCGATCTTTTGATCTTGTCTTTAAAAAAATCAAAAGATCGCAGCCTTCGGCAGCTCCTACAAGGATCATGTCCATTCCCTCTTATCAGCGGTGCCCAATGCCTGCCGGGGCTCGGGTATACTCGCGCGTTTTGTGATGCCCTGCTGGCTTCACGGCTGAAATGTGAAGCGTCATGCAATGCGCACTTACGATTTGTCGGTGCAGCATCGCGGGTTCTGAACCAGCCTTGCAGGGATGTTTCGGTGATTTTTGGAGTTTCTATGCTCGAACAGGCTCAACGCGTCCTCAAGGACATCTTCGGCTACGACAGTTTCCGTGGCCGCCAGGGTGCAATCATTGAGCGCGTGGCCAGCGGTGGCGATGCCCTGGTCCTGATGCCTACCGGTGGCGGCAAGTCATTGTGTTTCCAGGTCCCGGCGTTGCTGCGCGAAGGCCTGGCCGTGGTGGTCTCGCCGCTGATCGCACTGATGGACGACCAGGTCGCCACCCTCGAAGAGCTGGGCGTGGCCGCCGCCGCGTTGAACTCCACCCTCAGCGCCGAGCAGCAGCGCGACCTCGCCGCCCGCATCCGCCGCGGTGAAGTGAAGATGCTCTATCTGGCGCCGGAACGTCTGGTCCAGCCGCGCATGCTGTCATTTCTGCAGGGATTGAACATTTCCCTGTTCGCCATCGACGAAGCCCACTGCGTATCGCAATGGGGGCATGACTTCCGTCCGGAATACCTGCAACTGGGCCAGTTGGCGGAGATGTTCCCCGACGTGCCGCGCATCGCCCTGACCGCCACGGCCGACAAACGCACCCGGGAAGAAATCGTCACCCGGCTGCACCTGCAAGACGCCGAGCGCTTCCTGTCGAGCTTCGACCGACCGAACATCTTTTATCGCATCGTGCCCAAGGAGCAGCCACGCAAGCAGTTGCTGGCGTTCCTCGCCGAACGCCGCAGCGATGCCGGCATCGTGTATTGCCTGTCGCGCAAGAAAGTCGAGGAAGTCGCCGCGTTCCTCAGCGAGCAGGGTTTTCCGGCGCTGCCGTACCACGCCGGTCTGCCCAACGATCTGCGGGCTTACCATCAGAAGCGCTTCCTCAACGAAGAAGGCCTGATCATGGTTGCCACCGTGGCGTTCGGCATGGGCATCGACAAGCCCAACGTGCGTTTTGTCGCGCACCTCGATTTGCCGAAATCCCTGGAGGCCTACTACCAGGAAACCGGCCGTGGCGGCCGTGATGGCCTGCCGGCAGACGCCTGGATGGCCTACGGCCTGCAAGACGTGGTGATGCTCAAGCAGATGCTGCAGAACTCCGAAGGCGACGAGCGCCACAAGCGCCTGGAGCAGCACAAGCTCGACGCGATGCTTTCCCTGTGTGAAGAAACCCGCTGCCGTCGGCAGACGCTGCTGGCCTACTTCGACGAGGACATGCCCCAGCCTTGCGGTCATTGCGACAACTGCGTCGATGGCGTGCAGACCTGGGATGCCACCGAGCCCGCACGGCAGGCGCTTTCGGCGATCTACCGCACCGGTCAGCGCTACGGCGTCGGACACCTGGTGGATGTATTGCTGGGCAAGGACAACGAAAAGGTCCGTAACTTCGGCCATCAGCATCTTTCGGTGTTTGGTGTCGGCAAGGCGATGGCTGAGGGCGAATGGCGCTCGTTGTTCCGCCAACTGGTGGCCCGTGGTCTGGCCGACATCGACCTCGAAGGCTACGGTGGCTTGCGCCTGAGCGACAGTTGCCGGCCGCTGCTCAAGGGTGAAGTGACCCTGGAGCTGCGTCGCGACCTCAAGGCGCAAACCGTGGCGAAAAGCAGCAAGAGCCAGGCGAGCCAACTGGTCCGGGGCGAGGAGCGCGAACAGTGGGAAGCCCTGCGTGCCCTGCGACGCAAGCTCGCCGAAGAACATGGCGTGCCGCCGTATGTCATCTTCCCCGACTCGACCTTGCTCGAAATGCTGCGCAGCCAACCGACCTCGCTGGCGGAAATGGCCAGGGTCAGCGGCGTCGGCGCGCGCAAGCTGGAGCGTTACGGCGAGGCTTTCCTCGAAGTCCTCGGCGGCCAGGTCGAGGCGCCGAAACCGGTGGCCGACGTACGTCACGAACTGATCACGCTGGCGCGGGCCGGTATGACACCGGTGCAGATCGCCGGTCAGTTGCAGTGCTCGGAAAAGAACGTCTACACCATGCTGGCCGAAGCGATCGGCAAGCAGCAGTTGTCGCTGGAGCAGGCGCTGGATCTGCCTGAAGACCTGATGGGTGAAGTCCAGGACGCCTTCCTCGACGGCGAAGGCGAATTGCCGCCGGTTTCCGAGATCGCCGCGCTGTTCGCGGGCCGGGTACCCGAAGGGGTTTTGTACTGTGTTCGCGCTGCCTTGCAGTCGGAATTCGAGATTTGAGACATCCGTAGTGCTGATGTAACGATTCAGTACAGATCAAGCCTTGCCTCGGATCGAGGCTCATGCTTAGCTGACTAATAATTAGTTTTTATTTATTTCAGTCTAACCATGAGTGTTTTATGCCGTTAACCGATCAACACCGCTTTGGCATGCAATTGGCCCAGATGTCCCGTGGCTGGCGTGCCGAACTGGACCGCCGTCTGGCGGGCATGGGCTTGTCCCAGGCGCGCTGGCTGGTGCTGCTGCACCTGGCCCGTTTCGAAGAAGCTCCAACCCAGCGGGAGCTGGCACAAAGCGTTGGCGTCGAAGGCCCGACCCTGGCCCGTTTGCTCGACAGTCTGGAAAGCCAGGGTCTGGTGCAACGCCAGGCTGTGCTGGAAGACCGTCGTGCGAAGAAAATCGTGCTCTGCGCCCCGGCGCTTCCCCTGATCGAACAAATTGAAACCATTGCCACGCAACTGCGTCACGAACTGTTCGAAGGCGTCGATGAGGCGGACTTGAAGGTGTGCATGCGAGTTCACGGGCATATCCTGGGCAACCTTGAAAAGTCCTGAGGCATAACCGACTGCCAGGCTTTTTGAGAGACCGCATTGCGCAGACTATAAGAACTACTCGGCAATATCGTGTTCGTAACGGATGTACGAACGCGTACGGGTAGTTTTTGTAGATCTCAAGGATGCTCATGCTCAAGTGTTGGCGGTTGGTTGTGCGCGGTTGTTCACAGGGGTTGCTGGCTGGGGCGGCGATCACTTACTCGGCATGGGCTCCGGCGCTGGGCCTGGGTGAAATCACCCTGCATTCGGCGCTGAATCAACCGCTGCGTGCCGATATCGCCCTGGTGGATGCGGCTGGCCTGGAGGAGGGCGAGCTGTCGGTGAGCCTGGCAACGGCAGACGAGTTCAGCCGTGCTGGGGTCGACCGGGTCTTTTTCCTCGACAATCTGAAATTCACCCCGGTCCTGCGCGGCAAGCGCAGCGTGATCCAGGTGACATCCAGCAAACCGGTCAGTGAACCCTTCCTGAATTTCCTCGTGCAGCTCAATCAGCCCAACGCCCGGTTATTGCGCGAGTACACGGTACTGATCGATCCGCCGGGTTCGCCGGGCATTGTTCCCGCCACCGATGAACCGGTTTCCAGTTCCACTGCGTCCGCGTTCCCCAGGGTTCAACCGGTCGAAACGCCGCCCCCCGTGGCAAGAACGACGCCAGCAACTGACGTCTCCTTGGTCGATCCCGCCGTGGAACAACTGGCTGCCAGCACCCTGCAAAACCACCAGCTGCAATCCACTGTCGATGAACTCAATGCGAAGCTGCAAAGCCAGGATGAGCTGATCGACGGCCAGAAACAGCAGTTGGCCGAGCTGCAAACCCAACTGGCTGAACTCAAGAAGGTAAAGGCGCAACCCATGGTTTCTGATGCAGTGGCACCGGCCCCCGCCATTGCTGACCCCCCCGGGGTTGGCTGGTTGCAGATTGCCGGTGTGTCGGCGTTGATGGGGTTGCTGGCGCTGGGCTGGTTTGTACGTCGTCGGCACCAGCAGCATCAGGCCTCGGATTCAGAGGCTCTGCCGTCGCCACATGAGTCGTCGGCTGAGTTTTTTACCGAGCCAGTGATCTGGCCGCCCGTCACGCAATCGCCCACTGCGCAGCGCGACGGGGTGCCAGCCAATGATGAACTTGAGTGGGTCGATAATCGTCATTCCATCCCGGTTGCTGCTGCCGTGGCGGCGGCTCCGGGTTTGGCCATGTCCGGCGAATCCGCCACTGACGATGAGTACCGGCTCAACCTGGAGGAGCTGTCCATGGCGTCGAGTTGGGACGTGATCAGCCCAGGCGAGACCAGGCAACCGGTGGCGCTGGCCATGATCCAGCCTGCGTTCGGGTTGGAGGCACCACCTGATCAGTCGACTCGACAGTCACCGGCCGGGCTATCATAGCGGCGTCGTCAAACCCTGGAGTCAAGCCCCATCATGACAGCCCACAAACCGGAAATCGTCATCACCTATTGCACGCAATGCCAGTGGCTGCTGCGTGCGGCCTGGCTGGCCCAGGAACTGCTCAGCACCTTTGGAGACGACCTCGGCAAAGTCTCCCTGGTGCCGGGCACCGGCGGGGTCTTTCATGTGTTCTGTGACGCCGTGCAGATCTGGGAGCGCAAGGCGGACGGCGGCTTCCCTGAAGCCAAAGTGCTCAAGCAACGGGTCCGCGACCGGATCGACCCGGACCGCGACCTGGGACACAACGACCGCACTCAGTGAGACGCCACCTCGGCGGTAACGGCTTTCTTGCTCGAACTGCCTGAGAGCCTGCTGGATACCACTATTGCCACAATGATCAACGCACCTCCCAGCAACATGCGCAGGGTCGGGTTTTCATTGAACAGCAGCCAGGCGACGGTGATGCCATAGACCGGCTCCAGGGCGAACACCACGGCGGCGGTGCGTGCCTTGATCACCGCCAGGCTGGCGACAAACAGACTGTGGGCGACACCGGTACAGAACACACCGAGCAGGCCGATCCACAGCCAGTCGATGGCGCGTACTTCGCTCAATTGAGGCGCCGCCACCGGCAGCAGGCACAGGGCAACCACCACGTTCTGACACAGCGCCGCCTGCACGGGCGGGACGCGCCCGGAGCTGGCACGATTGGTCAGCGACAGCAGGGCGAACAACAAGCCGGAACCCACGGCCCACAGCAGGCCCGTGGTAGCGCCGCTGGCCAGGTCAAAATCAGGCGTGACCAGCACCAGCCCCACACTCACCAGCAGCACCAGCACAACCTCATTGGCGCGAATGCGCTCGCGGAAGATCAGCCCTTCGAGGATCACGGTAAAGGCCGGGAAACTGGCGAAGCCGAGCGTTGCAATCGCCACGCCTGCGACTTTCACCGCAATGAAGAAACTCACCCAGTGCCCGGCGAGCAACAAGCCGCTGAGCAGCAGCCGGCGCCAGTCCACGGCCTCGAGTTTCTGCCAGCGCGTCTGGCTGGCGAACCGTGCAAAAAACGCCAGTGCGAGCACGGCAAAAGCGGCACGGCCGAACACGATGATCGCCGGTGATGCGGCAGCCAGTTTGCCGAACACGCCGGTCAGGCCGAACATCAATGCGCCGATATGCAAGGCGCCAAGTGCGGTACGGGGAGTCATTGCAATCCTTGATGACAAACGAACAGAGGCCTCATTGAAGCGCGTAATGGCCCGTCAAGTCTGTCGGCAGACTAGCGTTTTTTGTCGCCAGCCTCGCGACGCAGTTTCCCGGGCGACGCCCCGAACTCGCGCAGCACCGCCGCCGCGAAGGCGCTCTGGGAGCTGTAGCCGACGCGGCTGGCAACTTCGCCGATGGGCAGCGCCGAGTTGCGCAGCATGCCCACCGCGATATGCAGCCGTCGGCTGCGGATGTAGTCCATCGGCGTCTGCCCGCATTCAGCCACGAACCGCGCATGCAGACGGGCACTGGAGAGGCCGGCCACCCGGGCCAGGTCGGCCACCTGCAGCGGGTACGCCGCGTACTGATCGATGTGTGCATTCAGCGCGGCATAGGGCAGGCGCCGACCGCCGACGGTGTCGGGCCTGGCGTTGTTCAGGCTGGCCAGCAACAGCACTGCACCTTGTTGTGCGATCAGCGGATCCTCGACCGGACTGTTCGCCAGCCAGCTGACCAATTGACTTTGTCCCGCGTCCAGGGGCAGGCGGCCGGCGTTGTCGAGCAAGCGTCGGCTGGACTCGGCGTGATCACCCAACGACTGCGAAACCCATTGTTCGCTGGGCACATCCAACACCAGACAGCGACTGCCATTGGCGCTGCCACACGCGTGATGCGCACCGGAGGGCACCACCACGAAACTCTGCTGGACCACCTGGCTGCCGCGGCCGTCGACCTCGAAATCCAGGGCGCCCGAAAGCCCGAACACCAATTGCGCGTGTTCATGGCTGTGGACGATCAGGTCGTGGCTGTATTGGCGGAGCGTGAGGATCGGTCTCATCGCGGGTCTCCCGGTTCAGGGCGTCAGTCTACACCGAGCGGGCCCACTAGCGTTGTCACAGGACTGACTTGACGCTGTCATGGACCATTAACCGGGCCGCGGCAGACTTGGCAAAACTTGCCAGAGGGTTGCCCATGACCAGCGCCGAGCTCGCCAAACCCACCCGTAAGCAACGCGTACGGACGCTATGGATTTCAGACGTGCATTTGGGCACCCGGGATTGCCAGGCTGAACACCTGTCGCAGTTTCTCAAGAGCTACCACGCGGACAAAATCTACCTGGTCGGCGACATCATCGACGGCTGGAAACTGCGCGGCGGCATGTACTGGCCGCAGGCGCACACCAACGTGATCCGTCGCCTGTTGACCATGAGCAAGCGTGGCACCGAGGTGATCTACGTCACCGGCAACCACGACGAGTTCCTGCGCCGCTATTCGAAGCTGATCCTGGGCAATATCCAGTTGGTGGACGAAGCGGTGCACGTCACCGCCGACGGCCGGCATCTGTTGGTGATCCATGGCGACCAGTTCGATGTGATCACCCGTTATCATCGCTGGCTGGCCTTTCTCGGTGACTCGGCCTACGAATTCACCCTGACCCTCAACCGCTGGCTCAATCATTGGCGTGCGCGGTATGGCTACGGCTACTGGTCACTGTCGGCCTACCTCAAGCACAAGGTGAAAACCGCGGTCAGCTTCATCAGCGACTTCGAAGAAGCCATCGCCCATGAATGCGTCAAGCGCGAACTGCACGGCGTGGTTTGCGGGCACATTCACCATGCCGAGATTCGCAAGGTGGGCGAGGTGGACTACCTCAATTGCGGCGACTGGGTGGAGTCATGCACGGCGCTGATCGAGCATTGGGATGGTTCGATCGAGCTGTATCGGCTGGCGGATGCCCAGGCGCGGGAGGCACAATTGAAGGCGGCCAAGGTTGCAGAGTTGGCCTGATTGATTTGATTTTTGTGGCGAGGGGGCTTGCCCCCGTTGGGCTGCGCAGCAGCCCTAAAGCCATTCACCGCAGAACACCAGATAGATCGCACTCATAGGTTCACGGCGGCTTCGCCACCGAACGGGGGCAAGCCCCCTCGCCACAATGGTCGCCATAGGTCATCAGGCCGGCGATTGCTCTTCCATCGCCACCTTGTAGATCGAGTTCCTCGGCCGGGCAAACAACTGCTCCATCATCGGTTCGAAGAAACTCAATGGCAGCGTGTCATACGCCGGATCAAACGCCGCCGCATCGTATTTGGCACAGAACTCGACAGTCGCCTGGTACTGCGGATGGTCCTGGAACTGCTCGCGCAGATGCCGATCCATGCCCAGGTGATGAAAGAAGTAGTAGCCCTGGAAAATCCCGTGCTTTTCCACCATCCACAGGTTCTCGGCGCTGACGAACGGCTTGAGGATCGCTGCGGCGATGTCCGGGTGGTTGTAGGAACCCAGGGTGTCGCCGATGTCATGGAGCAGGGCGCAGACCACGTATTCTTCGTCGCGACCATCGCGAAAGGCGCGGGTGGCGGTTTGCAGGGAATGGGTCAGGCGATCCACCGGGAATCCGCCAAAATCACCCTCCAGTAACTTCAGGTGCGCCACAATCCTTGTCGGCAATTGTCGCGCGTAGGCACTGAAGTCTGCGGCGATGATCGCCCAGTCTTCCTGCGTGCCGTCCTTCATGTGGGTGAAGCGGGCATTGGCATTCATAGGCAACTCTCTTGTGACGGATGTTCTCTAGAACGGAACGCGCCCCAGCACCATGTCCCGGTACATGACGAAATCGCCGAGCAGGCTATAGAAGGGGTGTTGGAACGTTGCCGGGCGGTTCTTCTCGAAGAAGAAGTGACCGGCCCAGGCAAAGCTGTAACCCGCTACAGGCAGGGCCCACAACAGCATCCAGGCTCCGCGACCAACGGTCAGCGCCAGTATCAAGATAACCAGCGTCGTGCCGATAAAATGCAATCGGCGGCAGTTACTGTTGCTGTGCTCGCTGAGGTAGTAAGGGTAAAACTCAGCAAAGCTGTTGAAGCGCTTGATGTTTTCCACGACTGCGATCTCTGTGGTTATTGTTCTGGCTGCAAGTTGTTCTGCGGGTAGCTTATTTGAGTCTAGAGTGATCAATGGCATCAGCCAGTGACAATAGGCGCCACTTTAGTATCCTTCGGTCAATAGCCGTCGCATGCGGCTCACCATGTAAGAAAACGCCATGAGCGAACGAACGACTTCTGCAAGCTGGGCGATGGGGATTGTCAAAGCGCTGGAGATGGACGGCCTGGATTGCCGGGTTCTGTTCAAGCAGCTGGGGCTCGACTACGCGGCACTGGATGATCCGGATGCGCGCTTCCCGCAAGATTCCATGACACGGCTGTGGCAACGCGCGGTCGAACTGTCCGGCAACCCGGCCATCGGCCTGAACATGGGCAAGGTGGTGCGACCGGCGCAGTTCCATGTGACCGGTTATGCCTTGATGTCCAGCCAGACACTGGCCGAAGGTTTTCAGCGACTGGTGCGCTATCAGCGGATCATCGCCGAAAGTGCCGACCTGAGTTTCAAGCTGCTGGACGAAGGCTACGCGCTGATTCTGACGGTGCATGGCGACCACCTGCCGCCGACCCGGCAGAGCGCCGAAGCTTCACTGGCCTGCGCCCTGGCGCTGTGCAGCTGGTTGACCGGGCGTACGCTGCAACCACGCAAAGTTGTGCTGCAAGGCGCCGAACCGGCCAATCCGGAACCCTACAGACAAGCCTTCCATGCACCGCTGGAGTTCAACGCGCCTTACGATGCGCTGATTTTCGAGCGTTCGGACATGGAAGCGCCCTTGCCGACGGCCAATGAGGCCATGGCGTTGCTGCATGACCGCTTTGCCGGCGAGTATCTGGCGCGCTTTTCCGAAAGCCGCGTGACGCACAAGGCGCGGCAGGTGTTGTGCCGCCTGTTGCCCCAGGGCGAGCCCAAGCGCGATACCGTGGCGCAGACGCTGCATCTTTCTCAGCGCACCTTGCAACGGCGTTTGCAGGAAGAGGGCACGAGTTTTCAAGCTCTGCTGGACGATACCCGGCGCGAACTGGCCGAGCAGTATCTGGCGCAACCGAACATGACCTTGCTGGAAATCGCTTACTTGCTGGGATTCGCCGATCCGAGCAACTTCTTCCGCGCTTTCCGCCGTTGGTTCGATGCCACACCCGGCGAATACCGGATGCGGCTGATGCAGGCACCTGAAGCGGTCAATGACGCCAAAATGCCGGAATACACAGCACAAACACAGTGATGATCTCCAGTCGGCCGAGCAGCATGCCGAACGACAGAATCCACTTGGCGGCATCCGGCAGGGTGGCGAAGTTGCCTGCCGGGCCGATGGTCTCGCCGAGCCCCGGGCCGACACCGGACACGGTGCTGGCCGCGCCGGTGAGGGCGGTCATCCAGTCCACGCCGAGCAGCGACAGCAGCAGCGCAATCACGCAGATGGTGATTGCAAAGAAGAACGAAAAGGTCAGGATCGAACGCACGATTTCTTCGTCGAGGCGGTGACCGTTGTACTTCTGCTTGATCACCGCGCGCGGATGAATCAGCTGGTTAAGGTTGGCCTTGAGCAGGATATAGGCCACCTGGAAGCGGAAAATCTTGATACCACCCGCGGTCGAGCCGGAACAACCGCCAACAAACCCCAGATAGAAGAACAGCATCAGCGAGAAATTGCCCCAGAGGCTGTAGTCCCCCAGCGCGAAACCGGTGGTGGTCACTACCGACGTCACGTTCAGCGCCACATGCCGCAACGCCTCCAGCCAATGCAGCTGGGTCGTCCACCAATACCAGGTGCCGAGCACCAGCCAGGTCACCAGCAGCATGCCGAGCAGGCCTTGAACCTGTTCATCCTTGATCAGCGCCCGACGGTTACCCCGCAACGTGGCGACATACAGGGTAAACGGCAGGGCGCCGAGAATCATGACGACGATCGCGACCCAATGCACCGCAGGCTCCGGCCACTTGGCCAAAGACTGGTCGGAGGTCGAGAAGCCGCCGGTGGAAATCGCCGACATCGCGTGGTTGATCGCGTCGAACAGGCTCATCCCGGCCCACCAGAACGCGAGGCTGCCGACAATGGTAATGCCGACGTAGGTCGCCACGATCAGGCGCGCCACCATGTGCGAGCGGGGCATGACTTTTTCCGAGCGGTCCGACGATTCGGTCTGGAACAGCCGCATGCCGCCGATGCGCAGCAGCGGCAGGATCGCCACCGCCATGCCGATGAAGCCGATGCCGCCGAGCCAGTGCAGCAACGAGCGCCACATCAGGATGCCGGGGGACATGGTGTCCAGGCCGCTGAGTACGGTTGCGCCAGTGGCGGTGATGCCGGACATGCTTTCGAAGAACGAGTCGGTGTAGCTGATGTTTTGGGTCAGCAGGAACGGCAGCGCGGCGAAGATGCACACCACCAGCCAACTGCTGACGGTCAGCAGGTACATGTCCCGGGGTCGCAGGTGAATGTGTTCGGGGCGCCCGGGAATCACCAGCGCCAACCCGGCGACAAAGGTGATCATGCTGGCCCAGAGGAACGACGGCAGATCGCTGGTGCGGTCGAAAATGACCAGCGTGGCCATCGGTATGACCATGGAGATCGCCAGCGTGATCAGGAAGATGCCGATGATGAAACCAATGATCCGTAAGGTCGGCAACGCCATGAGGTCCGCTCGGCTGATAGAGGAAAGGGCGCCATTCTACCCGTGAGGCAGGGCATGTAAACCGGCACTGCTGCGGCAGTTACAGCTAGAATAGCCGCACAAATTTTTCAGGAGGTGGCCGATGCAGGCTCTCGACGCTTTGCTCAACCGTGTTTCCGTTCCGCGACTGATTGACCCTGCACCCACTGCCGAGCAGCGCGAGGTGCTGTTCGGCGCCGCCATGCGCGCCCCGGATCACGGTCACTTGCAACCTTGGCGCTTCCTGACGGTGGAAGGCGCGGCACGTGAGCAAATGGGCGAGCTGCTGGTCGAAGCGGCGAAATTGCAGGACGGCGAAGTCAGCGAAGCGGCCATCGACAAGGCGCGCAATAATCCGCTGCGGGCGCCGTTGGTGGTGGTGGTGATTGCGCGGTTGCAGGATCACGTCAAGTATCCGAAGTCCGAGCAGTTGCTGGCGGCGGGCTGTGCGGCCCACGGGATCTTGCTGGCGGCCTATGCACAGGGCATTGGCGCGGTGTGGCGTACCGGTGACCTGGCGTACTCGCCGCATGTGGCCAAGGGGTTGGGTCTGGAGGAGGGGGAAGAGGTGATTGCTTTCCTGTACCTGGGTACACCGCAGAAAGAACCGCGGGTGGCTGAGAAGGTCGACCTGGCCGAGTTTGTCAGCGCTTGGTCCGGTAAAGCCTGAAGATCAGAAGATCGCAGCCTTCGGCAGCTCCTACAGGGTTGCTGCCGAAGGCTGCGATCTTTTACGGTTGTGCGACAGCCCCCGGCACCAACGGCAATTCCAGGCTGGCCATGAACCCGCCTTCAGGATGATTGGCCAGCACCAGGCTGCCGCCATGGCGCTCCGCCGCTCGCCGGGCGATGGCCAGGCCCAGGCCGTGTCCGGCCGCTGTCTGCCCCGGTGCTCGATAGAACGGCTCACCGAGCTGGTTCAAGTATTCGGCACTGACCCCCGGTCCATGATCGCGCACGGTCACGACGATCCGCTCGCCCTGGCGCAGCGCCTGCATTTCGATCGGCAGGCCACCCACCGGATTGAAACGCTGGGCGTTGCGCAGCAAGTTGTCGACGGCCCGTTCGATCATGGTCGGCCAGCCCTTCAGATTCAGTTGCGACTCGGCCTCGAGGTGTACCAGCTGCTCGGGTGAAGCGAGTTGAGCATCCTTCTGCAAGGTGTTGAGCAAGGCATTCAGATCCACCTCTTCAGCACTGGCGTTATCGGAGTCGACCCGCGCCAGCACCAGGATTTCGCTGATCAGCGCTTCCAGTCGGTCGCACTCCCGGGTCAGGCGCGGCCATAGCTGTTCCCGTTCCTGTGGGCCGGCCCGTTCGGCGAGCGCCAACGCGATACGCAGACGGGCCAGGGGCGAGCGCAGTTCGTGGGAGACATCGCGCAGCAGTTGCCGCTGGCTGCCAATCAGACTCTGCAGGCGCGCACCCATGCGGTTGAAGTCATTGGCCAGGACGCCAAACTCATCGCGACGGTTGGCCAGCTTGACCAGGCTGTTCTGTTGATACGTGGTTTGTCCAAGGTCATGCACCGCTCCCCGCAGACGGCTGAGCGGGCGAGTGATGGAAAAGGTCACCAGCAGGCTGAACAGGGTCAGCACCACCAGGGCGATTCCCAGGGCACTGAGCGGCCAGAGCAGGCTCTCGCGGTGCCAGGCGTCCAGTTCCGGGTGGGGAATGCGGTAGATGAACAGGAAGGTGTCACCGGTTTTTTCGCTGGTGAATTCATCGGTCAGACGCCGCCAGGGCAGGCGCCGGTCATCATTGTTCTGACGCGCCTCAAAGGCCGCCGCACGTCTGGGGAAGGTGCCGCGCACCACCGGATCGCCGCTCTCGTTAAGCACCTGAACGTCGATGTGATACTGGCGTTTGCGTTGCTGGAGAATGTCCTGGGCGGCGTCTTCGCCCTGACTTTCGTAAGTCTGCGTCCACTGTTCGGCCAGCGTGTTGAGGCCGGGGTGGCGGCTGAGAATCCAGGCGTCCTGGTTGAGCATGTGCCCGAGCAGGATGGAAAGCCCTGCAACCAGAGCGATGGCCAGCCAGAAGCTGGCCAGGATACGCCAGAACAATGAACGCACAGGAAATCCTCAAACAAACACAGATCAGTGTGGGAGCGGGCTTGCTCGCGAAGGCGGTGTGTCAGTCGACAAATGCTTTAACTGGCAAACCGCCTTCGCGAGCAAGCCCGCTCCCACATTGAGTCAAAAGCATCAGACCCAACGGTGATGAGCCGTCGGGTCCGGGGTTAACGCATTATTGCGCTTTTTGCGGTTGTTGCGCTTTCCAGGCTTTGAATTCGGCCCACTCGGCGCGACGTTCAGCCTGTTTTTTCTGGATCTCGTCGAATTTCTTCTGTTGATCCGGTTTCAGCACCGCACGCACATCGGCTTCGGCTTTCTGGTGCTTGGCAGTCATTTCATCTTTCATGGCTTTCTGGTCGGCTGGCGAGAGTTTCTCCAGGTACTTATCGACCAGTTGCTTACGCTCGTGCATCTGTTCGCCCATGATCTTGCGGATCTGCTCGCGCTGTTCGCGGCTCAGGTCCAGTTCACTGTACGGGCCTTTGCCGTGCATGCCGTGCATCTGACCGCCGTGGCGCGAACCGTCCATCGGCCCATCCATGGGGCCGGTGCCTTCAGGCATGGCCATGGCAACGGTCGGCAGGGCAGCAGCGAACATCAGAGCGATAAGAGTCTTGCGCATGGTGAATCTCCTTGTCTCGTTCCCGGTACGTTCCGGATGAGTACAGATTACGCAGATCAAGGTCAGCGGCGGTCAGCGGAGAGTAAAGCTTGGGTAAAGACGGTTTCCCGCCGACCTGACAAAACGCCCGATTCCCCTGTAGGAGTTGCCGCAGGCTGCGATCTTTTGATTGTGATCAAAAAGCAAGATCAAAAGATCGCAGCCTGCGGCAGCTCCTACATGGGGCGCGTGTCGTCAAGGTTCAGAGGCTGTAGTAGTAGCCGCGGCTGCGCAGGGCCACGATGCGCGGGCGGCCATCGGGGTGTGGGCCGATCTTCTTGCGCAGGTTGCTGACGTGCATGTCCAGGCTGCGGTCGTACAGGGTCAGCTTGCGGCCGAGGGCAATCTGCGCCAGTTCCTGTTTGTCCAGGGGTTCGCCGGGCTGCTTGAGCAGGGCTTCCAGCAGGCGGCTTTCGGAAACGGTGAGGGTGAACTCCTGCTCGTCGATGCTGACCACGCCGCGCACCGGGCTGAAACACAGGTCGCCCAGTTCCAGCTGGCTGGACACCGCTGCCGGGTGGCTGCGGCGCAGGACGGCGCGCAGGCGGGCGGTCAGTTCCCGTGGATCGCAGGGTTTGGCCAGGTAATCGTCGGCGCCCAGTTCCAGGCCGAGGATACGGTCCAGGGGCTCGCCCCGGGCCGAGAGCATCAGCACCGGCAAATCCGGGTGATCGCTGCGCAACTGCTTGAGCAGCTCCAGGCCGCTGCCATCGGGCAGCATCACATCCAGTACCACGGCCGCCGGAGCGGTTTCGGCCAGCGCACGGCGAGCGCTCTGGCCGTCGTGACAGGCTCGTACCTGAAACCCTTCCTGGCTCAGCCAACTGCTCAGGAGCTCACACAGCTCCTGGTCATCATCAATCAGTAACAGCTCGCTCATGACTCACTCAATTTAGCCATTGTCGACGTTTTCGACTTGCTCCACTGGCGAAGATACCGCAGAGCAGCGCCAATAGCGCTACCCCGGCGCCAACGACAAACCATTGTTGCTGGTCGGTCAGCAGGCGCGGCAGCGGACTGCTGGCCTGGGCTTCCTTGAGTTGCAGCTTCAAGCGCTGATTCTCCTGGCGTAACCGGGCCAGCAGCGGGCTTTCGCGTTCGCCATCGACAGTTTGCAATTGTTTGTTCAGTTCTTCCCGTTGCCGTTCGCTTTCTTTCAAGCGTTGCTGCAGCTCGGTGATCTGGCTGCCGGCGCTCAAGGAAAGGGGCGTCGAGTTTCCACCCTCGGCGTATTCTTCACCGTGGGCGGGCGCCACGATCGACAACGTGACCAACATCAGACACAACGGACCCTTGCGCATCGCGACTCCTGATTCCAATACGAGTATTGGGCAAGTTGTCGGCCGATAAACAGGAATAATGAGCGATTGAGAACGCGATGAACCGACAAGGTTCATCGCGTGGGGGATTTGTTACGGCAGGACTTGCTTGAACGGCTTGACCAGAACGTTGGCGTAGACGCCTGCGGCGATGTACGGATCGGCGTCGGCCCAGGCCTGGGCGGCGCCCAGGGAATCGAATTCGGCGACGATCAGGCTGCCGGTGAAACCCGCCGCGCCCGGATCATTGCTGTCGACGGCCGGGTGTGGGCCGGCCAATACGATGCGACCTTCGCCCTTGAGCACTTGCAGGCGCTCGAGGTGCGCAGGCCGTGCGGCCAGGCGGGCTTCCAGGGAGTTGGCGACGTCTGTGGCAATGATTGCGTAAAGCATGTCAGTCCTCGGTTTTTGGCGTAGTGGTGTCGGCATCGTGCAGATGGCGGGACAGGTAAATGCCCTGGCCGACCAGGAACAGCAAAGTCATGCCCAGGCTGCCGAAGACCTTGAAGTCGACCCAGTAGCTCTGGAAGGTGAACGCGACAAACAGGTTGGCGGCACCGCAAAACAGGAAGAAGGCGATCCAGGCGATGTTCAGGCGCGTCCAGACCGGCTCCGGCAGGGTCAGCGCGTGGCCCATGATGCGTTTGATCAGCAGACTGTCACCGACGAAGTGGCTGCCGATGAACGCCAGGGCGAACAGCCAGTTGACCACCGGGGCTTTCCACTTGAGGAACGTCTCGCTGTGAAAGGCCAGGGTCAGGCTGCCGAAGACCAGGCAGGCGATCAGGGTCAGCCACTGGCTCTTCTCCAGCTTGCGCTGCTTGATGAACAGCGTGCCGTAGACCACCAGGGAACTGACGATCAGCATCGCGGTGGCGCTGTAGATACCGCCTACGGTGACCTCATGGCCGGCGATGTCGACGACCCGTGGATCGATTTTGAAGACGATGAAAAACAGCAGGAGCGGGATGAAATCGATGAATTGTTTCACAGTGGCAGCCAGAAGCAGGATGTGGCGGCATAATAACAAACATATGGGCGCGCGATAGCGCCAGCTGATTTGAGGTTACAAAGCCCTGTGAATGTTGATTTGCACTGCCATAGCACGGCCTCCGATGGCGCCCTGGCGCCTGCGGTTCTGGTGGCGCGGGCGTTCGAGAAAGGCGTGCGAGTCCTGGCCTTGACCGATCACGACACCCTTGAGGGCCTCGACGAGGCACGGGACGCGGCTACCACGCTGGGGATGCAACTGGTCAACGGCGTCGAATTGTCATGCACCTGGGGCGGCGCGACCATTCATGTGCTGGGCTACGGTTTTGACGTGAACGCCGCGCCGTTGGTCGAGGCCATCGCCAGATTGCATGATGGCCGCTGGCTACGCTCCGAGGAAATCAGCCGCAAACTGGCGCTCAAAGGAATGCCGGGGGCGCTGGATGGCGCCCGGGAGATCCAGCAGGCGCTGGGCGACAGCGGCAACGCGCCGGCCCGCCCGCATTTCGCCGACTGGATGGTGCAAGAAGGTTTCGTCAAGGATCGCGCCGAGGCGTTCCGCAAATGGCTGGGGGCCGGCAAACTGGGCGACGTCAAGCAACACTGGCCGACCCTGGAAGAAACCGTCGAAACCCTGCGCGCGGCCAAGGCCTGGGTCAGCCTGGCACACCCCTGGCACTACGAATTCACTCGAAGCAAGCGACGTCGCCTGATTGCCGACTATATTCAAGCAGGGGGCCACGCCATCGAAGTGGTCAATGGTTACCAGCCTGCCGAACAAGTGGGCAGCCTGGCCATTCTGGCCCGCGAGTTCGGTCTGCTGGTCAGCGCCGGCAGTGATTTTCATGGCCCCGGAGGCTGGTCGGAGATCGGTGAATACCGGCCACTCCCGGAGGATCTGCCACCGCTATGGTGTCGATTCAAACATGACCCAGTTATTGCCGCCGTCTGAACAGGTAGAGAATGTGAGTCAATTTTTCCAGATTCATCCGGAAAACCCGCAAGCGCGCCTGATCAAACAGGCAGTCGAGATCATCCGCAAGGGCGGGGTGGTGATTTATCCCACAGACTCTTCCTACGCCATTGGTTGCCAGATCGGCGACAAGGTGGCTGTGGAGCGCGTGCGACGTTTGCGCGGGCTGGATGAAAAGCACAACTTCGCGCTGATTTGCTGTGACCTGTCGCAACTGGGCTTGTTCGCCAAGATCGACACCGGCACCTTCCGCTTGCTCAAGGCCCACTTGCCGGGCCCGTACACCTTCATTCTCAACGCCACCCGCGAAGTACCGCGACTGTTGCTGCATCCGAAAAAACGCACCATTGGCCTGCGGGTGCCCAGCCATCCGATTGCCCTGGCACTGCTGGAGCAGCTCGGCGAGCCGTTGATGAGCGTGAGTCTGATCATGCCCGGTGAAACAGACCCGATGTATGACCCCCATGAAATGCGCCAGTTGCTCGAGCACCAGGTCGACCTGATCATCGATGGCGGCTTTGGCGGGATCAAGGCGTCCACCGTGATCAACCTCGCCGACGGCGAACCGGAAGTCATCCGCGTCGGTTGCGGCGACCCTGCGCCGTTCATGGTCGAGGCCTAGATGTCCGCAGTAGAACCCGTCGACAGTCAGGCCGGAGCCCAGCAGGAACTGCCCTTCGCCATGGTCTATGGCCAGGCGGTCATGGAAATGCCGCTGGACCTGTACATCCCGCCGGATGCCCTCGAGGTCTTCCTCGAAGCCTTCGAAGGCCCCCTCGACCTGCTGCTGTACCTGATCCGCAAACAGAACATCAACATCCTCGACATCCCGGTGGCGGAAATCACCCGCCAGTACATGGGTTACGTCGAGTTGATGCAGTCGGTGCGCCTGGAGCTGGCCGCCGAGTATCTGGTGATGGCCGCGATGCTGGCCGAGATCAAGTCGCGGATGCTGCTGCCGCGGGCCGAAACCATCGAAGACGAAGAGGATGACCCGCGCGCCGAACTGATCCGCCGCTTGCAGGAGTACGAGCGTTTCAAGGCCGCCGCCGAAGGCATCGATGGCTTGAGCCGCGTCGGTCGCGACGTGGTGGTGCCCAAACTGGACGCCCCGGAGGCCCGGGCTCGCAAGTTGTTGCCGGACGTGCGCCTGTCCGAGTTGCTGTTGTCCATGGCCGAGGTTTTGCGTCGTGGCGACATGTTCGAAAGCCATCAGGTCAGCCGCGAGGCGCTGTCTACCCGGGAGCGCATGAGCGATGTGCTGGAGCGGCTCAAGGGCGGCGGTTTCGTGCCGTTTGTCGAGCTGTTCACCGCTGAAGAAGGGCGCCTTGGCGTGGTGGTGACCTTTATGGCGATCCTTGAACTGGTCAAGGAATCCCTGGTCGAGCTGGTGCAGAATGAGCCATTTGCCGCGATCCACGTGCGAGCCCGAGCCGAATAACGAGTCGAAACATGAACCTGACTGAACCCCGTGACCTGGCACCCTTGCTTGAAGCCTTTCTGTTGGCCTCGGGAAAGCCACAATCCCTGGAAAGCCTGTTCGAACTCTTCGAGGAGGGCGAGCGCCCGGAGCCACCGGTCTTCAAGAAGGCCCTGACGATTCTTGCCAAGTCTTGCGATGGCCGCGCCTTTGAACTCAAGGAGGTGGCCTCGGGGTATCGCCTGCAAATTCGCGAGAAATTTGCGCCGTGGGTCGGGCGTCTGTGGGAGGAGCGCCCGCAGCGTTACTCCCGCGCCATGCTCGAAACCATGGCCCTGATCGCCTATCGCCAGCCGATCACCCGCGGCGAAATCGAAGACGTGCGTGGGGTGGCGGTCAACAGCAACATCGTCAAGACCTTGATGGAGCGCGAGTGGATCCGCATCGTCGGCTACCGCGACGTACCCGGCAAACCGGCGATGTTCGCCACCACCAAGGCGTTCCTCGATCACTTCAACCTGAAAAACCTCGACGACTTGCCTCCGCTGGCGGAACTGCGCGAGCTGGAACCGGATCCGGTGCTCGATTTTGACGACGCGCCTGTACCCGCCGGGTTGCAAGAGCTGGCCGACGCCAGCGCCGAGCCGGAAGAACCGAAGGAAGAAACCAGTTTCCACACGCTGTTGCTGGAGCTGGACAGCATGGAGGAGGGGATCAAGACCGACTTCGATGATCTGTTGCGTGATGGCGCGGTGACTGAGTTTGATTCGGAACAGCCCGACATCGAGCCTGAACCTGAGCCGGAAATGGAACCGGAGCTGGAAGACGACATCCTCGGCGTGGTCGAAGCCCGGGAAAAACTCCTGGCCGCTGTTGCCGCCCTCGAACCACCGAAACCCGAACGGGAGTTGTCCGAGGAAGAGGCTGAAGCCCTCGCCCTGGCTGAAGCCATCGAAGCCGAACGCCGCGAATCCGAGGATTGAAGCGTCAAAAGATCGCAGCCTACAGATGTATGCGATTCCCCTGTAGGAGCTGCCGCAGGCTGCGATCTTTTGATCTTGACCTTCGCCACGTCACCGTTCGGCGCAAAAACCCATAACCTTGCCTTGATCAGCTAGTCTGTGATGCGCAATCGTCCGCATGCGCGTATGATTCGCGACCCTTCGGCGATCCCTTCGCCAAAGTACCCAGATTTCAGACCACACCGGGAGGTGCCCAGATGAGTATCAAAGACCAGCAAGACGACCAGCCAATCGGCCCAGCAGGCGAAAAACTGCAGAAAGTCCTCGCCCGTATCGGCGTTGGCTCGCGCCGTGACGTGGAAGCCTGGATCAGCCACGGCCGCATCAAGGTCAACGGCAAAGACGCCACCCTTGGCCAGCGCGTCGACATGCACGACGCCATCACCATCGATGGCAAGGTGATCAAGCGTGAAGAGGCTGCCGAATCGGTGCGCCGCGTGATCATGTACAACAAACCCGACGGCGAAATATGCACCCGTGTCGATCCGGAAGGCCGTCCGACCGTGTTCGACAAGATGCCGCGCCCTAAAGAGGGACGCTGGATCAACATCGGTCGCCTGGACATCAACACCACCGGTCTGCTGATGTTCACTACCGACGGTGAGCTGGCCAACCGCCTGATGCACCCTTCCTACGAAATGGACCGTGAATACGCGGTACGTGTGCGTGGCGAAGTCGATGACGAGATGATCGAGCGTCTGAAGGCTGGCGTTGTCCTTGAAGATGGCCCGGCCAAGTTCACCGACATCAAGCAGGCGCCAGGCGGTGAAGGTTTCAACCACTGGTACCACTGCGTGGTCATGGAAGGTCGTAACCGCGAAGTTCGTCGCCTGTGGGAATCCCAGGGCCTGGTGGTCAGCCGTCTGAAGCGCGTGCGTTTCGGTCCGGTGTTCCTCAACTCCGACTTGCCGATGGGCCGCTGGCGCGAAATGAGCCAGTACGAAGTCGACATTCTGAGTGCCGAGGTCGGCCTGACGCCGGTCGCGATGCCGCAGATGAACGCCAAGAGCAAAGACAAGCTTGACCGTATGCAGCGCAAGTCGTCGCGTCCGATGGCCAAGACCGAGCGTGTGCGTACCCTGCGTCCAGCCACTGCCGCCCCCGCCGCGCCACGTGCCAGCCGCGAGCCGCAGATCGAAGGCGAGCGTCCAGGTCGCAAGCCTGTTGCGCGCCAGGACGGTGAACGCGGTCCACGCACGCCACGTCCGGCCAATGGCCGTACCGAGCGTGGCGAAGGTCGTGGTACGCCGGTAGCCGATCGCCCGGCCGACACCAGGCGCCCGGCCAAGCCGGCGCCGAAGCGTCCGGGGATCAAGCTGGTCGACGGTGACACGCCATCGGGCAAGCGCCGTGGCGCACCGGCCGGTTCCGGCCAGCGTCCGGGCTTTGGTCGTCGTAAGCCGGAGTGAGGCAGCGGTAAGCTTCAAGCTGCAAGCGACAAGTTAAAAACGCCAACCTTCGGGTTGGCGTTTTTTTTCGTCTGGATTCATGTCCGTATCGTTTTTGAGTACGCCATCGCGAGCAAGCTCGCTCCCACATTTTGATCGCGATTCTCCGAGCAAACTCATTTCCCTGTGGGAGATTCTATGGTTGAGGGAAAGCCCTCAACTGGCTTTTTGGTTGATATTCGCTTTGCCCTTTCAGCAAGGCGAATACCACCCGAGCAAGCTTGCGAGCCAGCATCACCAACGCCTGAGTGGTGCTGAACCCCCGAGTTCTTTGTTCTTCGTAATACCCTTTCCAGGCTTTCGTACGGCTAGCCGACATCGCTGCATTGTGCAGAAGTCGGCGGGCCTCGGGGTCACCGCGCTTGGTCAAACTGCGGCGAGCGTCTTTCTGTCCTGATTTCGCCACCCGTAAATCCATGCCCAGGAAGGCGATAAATGCATCCGCGTTTCTAAAATCCCCTCGCTGAAATGCGGTTATCAAGCGGGCCCCAGTCAAAAAACCAATACCCTCAACTTTCAGGCAGCGCTTCAATTGACCGAGCAAACCGGCTTCTTTGAGCTGATCGTTGATCGTCTTTTCGATCAGCGTCTCAAGCTGCTGCATGGACTTCACTTGCTCGGCAAAAGCCGCCTTGAGCAGCGGCTCATTCGACCAGCTCTGCACCAGGCCGACCCTGGCCTGGACCAAGGCTGCGCGACGGCGGAAAAGGCTCAGGAGCTGGCGGTACAGCGGTGAGGGCGGGGTCCAAGGACGCAACTCCTCGGCTTCGTTCTTCAGGTAACGAGCCAGTAGCTTGGCATCCAGCGCGTCGGTTTTGGCGCGGATTTTCACGCCTTCGCGATAATGTTTGAGTTCATAGCCTCCCACCATGTAAATCGTGCAACCGGCCTCATAGGCCAGATCAGCGAAGTCCAGGTGGTAGATGTTGGTCGCCTCAATGGCAATAGCCACCGTCCCCGACAACGCCTTCAGCCACTGCTTGATGGATGTTTTGGTGTTGGCAATCTCTTCAAGAAAATCACCATCAGACTGATAAATCACCAGTTCATTCTTGGCGACATCCACACCCACGATCGGTTTTGATAGAGAGACCGGCATTGCCACAGGATTTCCTCCGGGATAAGGTTTGAGCACTTGAAGGGCTCACCCAGAGGCGCAGGCTTGTTCCTATCGTCGGTCTAGCCAGATGCATTCTTTATCGGCGCTTGGGTGAAAGGAGGAGGGGCGATATCTCCCACGGTCTGTACTGCGTCAACAGTCAGAATCGAGCCTTGTCCCTCCTCCTCCCTTCAAGTCCTACCATACAAGCGAGCTTGCTCGCGATGGCGTCAGTCGCCGCACTGAGCACTCCAATATGGAAACCCGGGTTTACGCGCTGTAAAGAAATGCTGACGAAATACACGGATTAACCCCGTGAAATCGCCATTTCTCGAATGTCGTAAGAAAATACTTACGCGCTATTGCCTTGTGTCCTTCTCCCCGCGCTCTAGCCTGCTTGTTTCACCGCTCCATGCAGGGTGTCATGCGCGCCATGCCTGTCGTGCAGGTGCATAACAAAAAGGAGGCGCAATGAACGCCGTATTCCATCTCCATCTCTCTGCGAGGGGCGGTTTTCCTGCCCTTCCCATCGATGATCCGCAAGGATCTGACCCATTTTTTGCAGCCGCCCGGGCCTCCCGGGGCGGACACAGGCAATCCCGGCCATAGACACGCTTGTCCAGCGGGTCTGGCAGCAGGGGGTTACAGGTGTACAATGCGCCGCGTTTTACCTGTGACCTCCTGCGCATCTGCGCAAACCTCAAGGCTATCCGCCTTGTTCACTCCGTCGCGTCACGAGCGTGTCGGGTTCGATTTCGTCACAGATAAAAACAAACAGGTGACGCATGACCGTTGTAAATACGCTGAACTCCTGGTGCCTGCGCTGGGGTTTGATCGGTGCCGCTTAACGCCTTTCTTGAGCAGCAACGTCTACTGAACATCATCAAACCTTGCGTGAGACCCTTTTCATGAGTGGACAAAACCCGCAATCAGGCGAGCTGAAACGCGGCCTGAAAAATCGCCACATTCAATTGATTGCCTTAGGTGGCGCGATCGGTACCGGTCTGTTCCTCGGCTCGGCCGGGGTACTCAAATCCGCCGGCCCGTCGATGATCCTCGGCTACGCCATCTGCGGCTTCATTGCTTTCATGATCATGCGCCAACTGGGCGAAATGATCGTCGAAGATCCGGTGGCCGGCTCCTTCAGCCACTTCGCCCACAAGTACTGGGGCGGCTTTGCCGGTTTCCTGTCGGGCTGGAACTGCTGGATTCTGTACATCCTGGTGGGCATGTCGGAGCTGACCGCGGTCGGCAAGTACATCCACTACTGGGCCCCGGACATCCCGACCTGGGTCTCCGCAGCGGGCTTCTTCGTGCTGATCAACGCCATCAACCTGGCCAACGTCAAAGTGTTTGGCGAGGCCGAGTTCTGGTTTGCGATCATCAAGGTCGTGGCGATCGTCGGCATGATTGCCCTGGGCAGCTACCTGCTGGTCAGCGGCAATGGCGGCCCGCAAGCGGCGGTGAGCAACCTGTGGTCCCACGGTGGCTTCTTCCCGAACGGCATCAGCGGTCTGGTGATGGCCATGGCTTTCATCATGTTTTCCTTCGGTGGCCTGGAAATGCTCGGTTTCACCGCCGCCGAAGCCGACAAGCCGAAAACCGTGATCCCGAAAGCGATCAACCAGGTGATCTACCGGATCCTGATTTTCTACATCGGTGCCCTGGTGATCCTGCTGTCGTTGACTCCGTGGGACAGCTTGCTGACCACCCTGAACGCCTCCGGTGATTCCTATAGCGGCAGCCCGTTCGTGCAAGTGTTCTCGATGCTGGGCAGCAACACCGCGGCACACATCCTCAACTTCGTGGTCCTGACTGCGGCGTTGTCGGTGTACAACAGCGGCACCTACTGCAACAGCCGCATGCTGCTGGGCATGGCCGAACAGGGTGATGCGCCGAAAGGCCTGGCGAAGATCGACAAGCGCGGCGTGCCGGTGCGTTCGATCCTGGCCTCGGCCGCCGTGACCCTGATCGCGGTGCTGCTGAACTACCTGATCCCGCAAAACGCGCTGGAATTGCTGATGTCGCTGGTCGTTGCCACCCTGGTGATCAACTGGGCGATGATCAGCTACTCGCACTTCAAGTTCCGCCAGCACATGAACAAAACCAAACAGACGCCGCTGTTCAAGGCCCTGTGGTATCCGTACGGCAACTACATCTGCCTGGCGTTCGTGTTGTTCATTCTCGGTGTGATGCTATTGATTCCGGGGATCCAGACATCGGTGTACGCGATTCCGGTATGGCTCGTGTTC
Organism: Pseudomonas sp. Pseusp49; assembly: GCF_059491875.1. NCBI lineage: Bacteria > Pseudomonadati > Pseudomonadota > Gammaproteobacteria > Pseudomonadales > Pseudomonadaceae > Pseudomonas > Pseudomonas sp. Pseusp49. Next base: position 1,616,008 of record NZ_CP168514.1, read on the forward strand.
ATGTGGGTCTGCTACGGCATCAAGAACAAGCGCAGTGCACAACATGCGTTGCAGGCGGCAGTGAAGTAACTCCGCGCGAAAACAACAAACCCGGCCATGTGCCGGGTTTTTTGTGGCTATCGAATTCTTGGTATGACACTAAACCCTGTGGGAGCGAGCTTGCTCGCGATGAGGCCGTGTCAGTCGACATCATCGTTGCCTGACACACTGCTATCGCGAGCAAGCTCGCTCCCACAGGGATCGCGTTTGTCCGACTCTTTCGCGGTATCCTGCACGTTCTGAATACGGACGCTTTTCCATGCTGGTGATTTCCAACAACGTGCATCTGCCGGATGCCGAGATCGAGTTGACGGCCATTCGCGCCCAGGGCGCGGGTGGGCAGAACGTCAACAAGGTCTCCAGTGCCGTGCATCTGCGCTTCGACATTCCGGCGTCGTCCTTGCCCGAGTTCTACAAGGAGCGCCTGCTGGCACTGCGCGACAGCCGCATCACCAGCGACGGTGTGTTGATCATCAAGGCCCAGCAATATCGGACGCAGGAGCAGAACCGCGCCGATGCGCTGTTGCGCCTGACCGAGTTGATCCAGAGTGCCACCAAGGTCGAGAAAAAACGCCGTCCGACCAAGCCGACCCTCGGCTCGAAAACCCGTCGCCTCGAATCCAAGACCAAGCGCGGCAACATCAAGGCCGGGCGCGGCAAGGTCGACTTCTAGGGGGCGTCCCGCGCCTCGCGTTGCTTCGGTGCCTGCCGGTACAAATAAAGGCTGAGTATCAATCCGCTCAACGCGGCGAGGGCCGCGAACAGGAAGATCGAAGCGAAACCAAAGCCCGCCGCAATGGCCCCGGCCAGCGGCCCGGTGATCCCCAGCGACAAGTCGATGAACAGCGAATAGGCGCCGACGGCTGCGCCACGGCTGGAGGCAGGCACCAGATTCACCGCTTCCACACCCAGCGCCGGAAACACCAGCGAAAAGCCGAAGCCGCTCAGCGCCGCGCCCGCCAGCGCCCAATGCGCATCCGGTGCCAGCCACAGCAACAGCAGTCCCAGGGTTTCCACCGACAGGCAGGCAATGGCAACGCGAAAGCCGCCGAGACGGTTGATCAGGTTGCCGAACAGCAAGCGCGCGCCGATGAAGCTGGCGCCAAACAGGCTCAGGCACAGCACCGCGTTGTCCCAGTGTTGCGTGGCGTAATACAGGGTGATGAAGGTGGCGATGGTGCCAAAGCCAATGGAGCCCAGGGCCAGGCCGCAGCCATGGGGAAAGACACGCCCGAGCACATGCATGAACGGCAGGCGCTCACCGGCAACGATCGGTGCGGCGGTTTTCGGCCAGGCCAGCAGCAGGCCGAGCACGGCCAGCAGCACAATGCTCACGCCCATGCTCCACAAACCCAGTTGATGAACGATCAACACACCCAGAGGCGCGCCGACGGCCAGTGCGCCGTAGCTGGCGATCCCGTTCCAGGAGATGACCTTGGCCGTGTTCGCCGCACCGACCCGGCCGATGCCCCAGCCAATCGAACCCGAACCCACCAGGCTTTCCGCGCTGCCGAGAACCAGGCGGCCGATCAACAGGCTGATCAGGCTCAAGGTCGGCAGGCTCTGGGTCCAGGCCGAGATCAACATGAATACGCCGCTCAGACCGCATCCGGCCAGGCCATACATCACCGCCAATTTGCTGCCCTTGTTGTCGATGATCTTCCCGGCATAGGGGCGGCTGAGCAGGGTGGCCAGGTATTGCACGCTGATCACCAGGCCGGCGATCACCGCGCCGAAGCCCAGGTCGCTGTGGACGTAACCGGGCAATACGGCCAGGGGGATGCCGATGTTCAGGTAGCCGATGAAGGTGAAAAGGACGATGGAAACGACTTGCAGCGTGACCGCCAGGGGGCGCTGGTTTTCAGGCATGGGTAAAGGTCCACGGTAAAGCAGGATAGATAGGCTGCTTATGATAGCGGTGTGGACGGTCGTTGTTTGTGAAAAAGTAAAACTATTTGCCGGGCGGTGTCATTCAGCTTTGACGGGTGCAACCAGTTGCGTAGTGACCAGGGCGGCCAGCGCATTTTCCTGGGTGCCGAAGCGGGCGAGCAAGGCGGCTTGTTTCTCGGGGGAGAGGCGATTCCAGATCTCGATCATTTTCTCGGCGGTGCCAATCAGGACGCTGGCCTGCTTTTCATCAAAGGTTTCGCTGAGTTCATCGGTCATGGTGCGGGCTCGCGTTTCAGGCAGTGTGGAAAGCGCATGTTAGCGCTTTCCACACGGTCTGTACGGCGGGTATTTCAGTCTTCGCTGTCAGCCTGGCGGCGGTCAGTGGCTTCTTTCGGCTCGGGCTGTTGGGCACCGGCTTGTTGCGTGGTCGTCTGCTCAGGTTCGTGCAGGCTTGGGAAGGGGAGATTAGGAATCTCGTGCATGGTTGCGCTCCTCGCTAAGTCTGTTGATAGATCTGGTAGATCCGCGCTTTTAAAAAGCCTGGGCAGGATACAGCACTGAAAATGACAAACGGACTTTTATATCCATTTGTTTCGACGGATGGGATTGTCTATACAGGTGAATGTAGGAGCTGCCGAAGGCTGCGATCTTTTGATTTTGCTCTCCATGCATTCAAAAAGATCGCAGCCTTCGGCAGCTCCTACAGGTTTATTGGCAGACTTTGGCAATCGCCTCGGCCAGCAGATCCAGGCGTGTGGCATCGATGCCTGCGACGTTGGCCCGGCCGGAGTTGACCAAGTACACGCTGTGATGCTCGCGCAGTTGCTTGACCTGATCCGGCGTCAAACCGGTGTAGGAAAACATCCCGCGTTGCACGCCAATGTGCGCAAAGCGCTCGCGCAAACCGTGAGGCTCCAGTGCTTCCACCAGACCGCTGCGCAGTTGGGCGATACGCAGGCGCATGCCTTCCACTTCGTCAGCCCAGAGGTTTTTCAACTCCGGGTCGCCGAGGATGGTCGCGACCACGGCCGCACCATGATCCGGCGGTGTCGACCACAGGTTGCGGGCGATGTTGGCCAGCTGGCTGCGGATATCGGTGAGCTTGTCGGCGCTTTTCGCGCAGACAATCAGTGCGCCGGTACGGTCGCGGTACAGGCCGAAATTCTTCGAGCAAGAGCTGGTGATCAGCAGTTCCGGCAACTCGGCGGCGAACAGCCGGGTTGACCAGGCATCCTGCTCGAGGCCATCGCCGAATCCTTGATACGCAAAGTCGATCAGCGGCAGCAATTCGCGCTTGCGTACTATCTCCAGCACCCTCTGCCAGTCGTCGTGGGACAGATCGAAACCGGTCGGGTTGTGGCAGCAGGCGTGCAGCAACACCACGTCACCCTTGGGCGCTTCGTTGAGCACTGCCAGCATGCCGTCGACATCCAGTCGATTGTCGCTGCCGACGTAGGGGTAATGGCTGACCTTGACCTTGGCGGCCGCGAAAATGCTTTCGTGGATCGGCCAGGTCGGGTTGCTCAACCAGACGCCGCGTCCCGGCAGGCACTGGGCGATGAAGTCCGCGCTCAGGCGCAAGGCCCCGGTGCCGCCCGGAGTCTGGGTGGCGCCGGCGCGTTGTGCGCTGATCAGCTTCGAGTCGGCGCCCAGCACCAGCTCATTGATTGCCTTGCCGAACGCCGGTTCGCCGTGACCACCGATGTAGGTCTTGGTGGACTGGCCGTCCACCAGGCGCTGCTCGGCAAGTTTCACCGACTGGAGAATCGGCGTCAGGCCCTGGGCGTCCTTGTAGACACCCACGCCCAGATCGAACTTGCGCGGGTTCGGGTCCTGCGCGTAGGCCTCCATCAAGCCCAGAATCGGGTCGCCGGGCACTCGGCCGATGGCGTCGAAGTGCATTACTTGCGCCCCTCGGCGTCCTTGGCCACTTCGTCGGTATGCGCGGCCATGATGAAGTCGTTGCGGTGCAGGCCCTTGATCGAGTGGCTCCACCAGGTCACGGTCACTTTGCCCCATTCGGTCAGCAGGCCCGGGTGATGGCCTTCAGCCTCGGAGATCTCGCCGACGGCGTTGGTGAAGGCCAGTGCATGTTTGAAGTTCTTGAACAGGAAGACCTTTTCCAGCTGCATGATGCTGTCGCGTACTTCGATGTTCCAGTCCGGGATCTGCTTGATCAGGATCGGCAGTTCTTCATCGCTGACTTGTGGAGCGTCGGCGCGGCAGGCTTCGCAATGGGCTTGGTTCAGAGTGGACATGGTGTGTTTCCTGTAATCGAGTGTTTTTTATATCGGTCGACAGTGCCGTCACGCTAAACCAAAGCGACGGTGACTGACAGACTCACTTGTCAGCAAAAGTCGCGGTTCACGCAGCTTTTGGTTTTGGCGGAAATTTCGGAGTGTGCAGACCCATCTGCATCGCTTGCTTGACCATGCCCATGATGTCTTCGTGGGCCAGGTCGAACAGGCGCTTGAGGTTCGGCAGAGCGAAATACAGGGGTTGCAGGATGTCGATGCGGTACGGCGTGCGCATGCATTCCAGCGGGTCGAAGGCTTGGTGTTCAGGCTCGTTCGACAGGCAGTAGACGGTCTCTTTCGGTGAGGACAGGATGCCGCCGCCGTAGATGCGCTGGCCTTGCGGGGTGTCGACCAGGCCGAACTCGATGGTCATCCAGTACAGGCGCGCCAGGTACACGCGTTCTTCCTTGGACGCCTTGAGGCCGAGCTTGCCGTAGGTGTGGGTGAATTCGGCGAACCAAGGGTTCGTCAGCAGCGGGCAGTGACCGAAGATCTCGTGGAAAATGTCCGGCTCTTGCAGGTAGTCCAGTTCTTCGCGGGTACGAATGAAGGTCGCCACCGGAAACTGTTTGCTGGCCAGCAATTCGAAAAAGGTCTGGAAGGGAATCAGTGCGGGAACCCGGGCAACCTGCCAGCCGGTGGTTTCACCGAGGACCTTGTTGATTTCGCCGAGTTGAGGAATGCGGTCGTGGGGCAGACCGAGTTTTTCGATACCGTCCAGGTACTCCTGGCACGCACGCCCTTCGATCACTTTCAGTTGGCGAGTGATCAGCGTGTTCCACACCGCGTGTTCTTCGGCGGGGTAGTCGATAAAACCTTGCGCATCGGGCTCGCGAGCCACGTATTGCGTCTGCTTCATACTGCTCTCCTGCTAGGGGATTTCGTTCTTGTTATGTACTGCTATGGACCTAGAAATACCCCAAGGATTGCGGCATTGCAGCAGGTGATCGGCGCATTGAGCAGGAAAAACCCTCAAGAATCGTAAAGTTATCGTTACGTATTGGCTGCTGTCGCGCAGGTTGTGGGATTTGCAGGTTTGAAAAGCGCGTTGAGTGTCACATAATCTTGACGACTATATGGGCGCCTTGGCAAAAAGTGCATCGCACTTCCCCCTGTGGGAGCGGGCTTGCTCGCGAAAGCGTCGGCATATCCAACGTAGCTGTATCAGGCAGACCGCCTTCGCGAGCAAGCCCGCTCCCACAGGTTGCGCGCCAGGCATCAACCACAATCACTGCTTTTTCAGGCCTTTTTCATGCGTATCAAAGTCCACTGCCAGAACCGCATCGGCATCCTGCGCGACATTCTCAACCTGCTGGTGGAGTACGGGATCAACGTGGCCCGTGGTGAAGTGGGGGGAGAGCATGGCAACGCCATCTACCTGCATTGCCCGAACCTGATCAACATTCAGTTCCAGGCCTTGCGACCGAAATTCGAAGCGATTGCCGGGGTCTTCGGCGTCAAGCGTGTAGGGCTGATGCCCAGCGAGCGTCGGCACATGGAACTCAATGCCCTGCTCGGTGCGCTGGAGTTTCCGGTGTTGTCGATCGACATGGGCGGTTCCATCGTCGCGGCCAACCGGGCAGCGGCGCAGTTGTTGGGGGTGCGGGTCGACGAGGTGCCGGGTATTCCCCTGTCGCGTTACGCCGAAGACTTCGATTTGCCGGAACTGGTACGCGCCAACAAGTCGCGAATCAACGGGCTGCGGGTCAAGGTCAAGGGTGATGTGTTCCTGGCCGACATCGCGCCCTTGCAGTCGGAGCATGACGACAGCGAGGCCATGGCCGGTGCCGTGCTGACGCTGCACCGCGCCGACCGGGTGGGTGAGCGCATCTATAACGTGCGCAAGCAGGAATTGCGTGGCTTCGACAGCATCTTCCAGAGCTCGAAAGTGATGGCCGCAGTGGTGCGTGAAGCGCGGCGCATGGCACCGCTGGATGCGCCGCTATTGATAGAAGGCGAAACCGGCACCGGCAAAGAGTTGCTGGCGCGGGCCTGCCACCTGGCCAGTCCGCGTGGGCAGTCGCCCTTGATGGCGCTCAATTGCGCGGGGCTGCCGGAGTCCATGGCCGAGACGGAATTGTTCGGTTACGGCCCCGGTGCCTTTGAAGGGGCGCGGGCCGAAGGCAAGCTCGGGCTGCTGGAGCTGACGGCGGGCGGTACGCTGTTTCTCGATGGCGTCGGGGAAATGAGCCCGCGCTTGCAGGTGAAATTGCTGCGCTTTTTGCAGGACGGCTGCTTCCGTCGTGTCGGCAGCGACGAGGAGGTCTACCTCGACGTGCGAGTGATCTGCGCGACCCAGGTCGACCTGTCCGAATTGTGCGCGCGCGGCGAGTTCCGCCAGGACCTCTATCACCGCTTGAATGTGTTGTCGCTGCACATCCCTCCACTGCGCGAATGCCTCGACGGCTTGACGCCGCTGGTGGAGCACTTCCTTGATCAGGCCAGCCGGCAGATCGGTTGCCCATTGCCCAAACTCGCCCCGGCGGCCATGGACCGGCTCAGCCACTACCACTGGCCGGGCAACGTGCGGCAACTGGAGAACGTGCTGTTCCAGGCAGTTTCCCTGTGCGATGGCGGCATGGTCAAGGCCGAGCATATTCGCCTGCCGGATTATGGCGTGCGTCAGCCCCTTGGCGATTTTTCTCTGGAGGGTGGGCTGGACGAGATTGTCGGGCGTTTCGAGAAGGCGGTGCTGGAGCGGCTGTATTCCGAGCATCCGAGCAGTCGGCAACTGGGCAAGCGGTTGGGGGTTTCGCATACCACCATTGCCAACAAGTTGCGTGATTATGAGGTGGGTAAGGACAGCAGCACTTGAGATCAACAGATCGCAGCCTGCGGCAGCTCCTACAGAAATCGATGTAGGAGCTGCCGCAGGCTGCGATCTGTTGATCCATTGCCGCGAAGCGGCATGACACCGCCGGTTTTTCGTCTCTGATACAAATCCCCCATCCCCCTCTGATTCCTCAAAGTCCCCTGTTTGCCGGGCCGCGCGCCGCCAAAAACAAGTTGGTCTGCAAATTGCTTATGGCTCAGCAACACAGCAGTGGGCGGCAAACGTCCGGCAGGCAGAGGAAAGAGTGTGGACAAGTACCTTTATGTGGCAATGACCGGCGCCAGCCAGAATGCACTGGCGCAAAAGGCGCATGCCAACAACCTCGCGAACATCTCCACCAACGGCTTCCAGAAAGACCTGGAGCAGGCCCGTTCGATGCCGGTGTTCGGTGACAGCTTTCCGGCGCGTGCGTTTGCCATGTCCGAACGCCCGGCCACGGATTTCTCCCCGGGCTCACTGGTGGAAACCGGCCGCGACCTCGACGTTGCCGTGCAAGGCGGTGGCTGGATTGCGGTACAGAATCCCGATGGCGGTGAAAGCTACGTGCGCACCGGCAGCCTGAACGTTGACGCCCTGGGCGTGCTGCGTGCCGGCAACGGCATGCCGGTCATGGGCAATGGCGGGCCGATTGCCGTGCCGCCGGAGCAGCAGATCGAAGTCGGCGAGGACGGCACCATCAGCATCCGCGCAATGGGCGAGGGGCCTCGGGTGATGGCTGAAGTGGACCGCATCAAGCTGGTCAACCCGGACCTGAAGAACATGACCAAGGGCCTGGATGGTTCGATCCACACCAAGGACGGCCAGCCGGCGCAGGCCGATGCCGGCGTCAAGCTGGTGTCCGGGTTCCTCGAGTCGAGCAACGTCAATGCCGTGGAAGAGATGACCTCGGTACTGGCCTTGTCCAAGCAGTTCGAGCTGCACATCAAGATGATGAACACCGCCAAAGACGATGACCAGGCCATGGCTCGGGTCTTGCAGATCAGCTAATCACCAGAACGTCGCGCCGTAAAACAGGCGCACGAGGAGAATCGAATGCTTCCGGCTCTATGGGTTGCCAAAACAGGTCTGTCCGCCCAGGACACCAACCTGACTACCATTTCCAACAACCTGGCGAACGTGTCGACCACGGGTTTCAAACGTGACCGCGCCGAGTTCCAGGACCTGCTCTACCAGATCAAGCGTCAGCCTGGCGCCCAGTCGACCCAGGACAGCGAACTGCCGTCGGGTCTGCAACTGGGTACCGGTGTGCGCATCGTCGGCACCCAGAAGAACTTCACCGCCGGCAGCCTGCAAACCACCGAGCAGCCACTGGACATGGCCATCGACGGTCGCGGTTTCTTTCAGATCCTGCAACCGGACGGCACCACGTCCTACACCCGTGACGGTACCTTCCACCTGGACTCCAACGGCCAGATCGTCAACGCCAGCGGTTTTGCCCTGGAGCCGGCGATTGTCATTCCGAACGATGCGCAGACCTTCACCGTCGGCCGCGACGGCACCGTGTCCATCACTGTTGCCGGCAACCCGGCTGCCCAGGTGATCGGCAACCTGCAGACCGCCGACTTCATCAACCCGGCCGGCCTGCAGGCAGTGGGCAACAACCTGTTCCTGGAAACCGCCGCCAGTGGTGCGCCGCAAGTCGGCACACCGGGCCTGAACGGTTTCGGCACCACGCTGCAGAACACCCTGGAAACGTCCAACGTCAGCACCGTTGAGGAGATGGTCAACATGATCACCACCCAGCGCGCCTACGAGATGAACTCCAAGGTGATCTCCACCGCCGACCAGATGCTCTCGTTCGTAACGCAGAATCTGTAATCAAGTCTATGGGGCGGCCATGAGGCTGCCTGCAACACCGTGAGGTAGGGTCATGAATCGCTATGTATCTGTTCTGGCACTGAGTGGGATCACCGCGCTCGCAGGCTGCGTGCCTTCGACGCCCAAGCCCAATGACCCTTACTACGCTCCGGTGTTGCCGCGCACGCCGTTGCCGGCGGCCGCGAACAACGGCTCGATCTATCAGGCCGGTTTCGAACAGAACCTCTACAGCGACCGCAAGGCGTTCCGGGTCGGTGACATCATCACCATCACCCTGAACGAAAGGACCCAGGCCAGCAAAAACGCCAACTCGCAAATCGGCAAGAACAGCAAGGCCAACATCGGCCTGAGTTCGCTGTTCGGCAGCAGCGCCACCACCAACAACCCGTTCGGCGATGGCGACCTGAGCCTGAGTGCCAGCTACGAAGGTGACCGCGCGACCAAGGGCGACAGCAAGGCGGCGCAGGGCAACACCCTGACCGGTTCGATCACCGTGACCGTTGCCGATGTTTTGCCCAACGGCATCATCGCGGTGCGCGGCGAGAAGTGGATGACGCTCAACACCGGCGATGAGCTGGTGAGGATCGCCGGCCTGGTTCGCGCCGATGACATCTCGACCGACAACACCGTGTCGTCGACCCGTGTCGCCGATGCGCGCATCACCTATTCGGGCACCGGCTCGTTTGCCGATGCGAGTCAGCCAGGCTGGTTCGACCGTTTCTTCCTCAGCCCGCTGTTCCCTTTCTAGGTGGCTTTCCAGTTGAGCATGTTGAACTTCAAACACCTTATGGTGGCCACCCTGATGCTGTCGGCAGCCTTCAATGCTCAAGCCGAGCGCCTGAAGGACATTGCCAGCATTTCCGGCGTGCGTTCCAACCAGTTGATCGGCTACGGCCTGGTGGTCGGGCTTAACGGCACCGGCGACCAGACGACGCAGACCCCGTTCACCCTGCAGACCTTCAACAACATGCTCTCGCAGTTCGGCATCAAGGTGCCGCCGGGTTCGGGCAACGTGCAGTTGAAGAACGTGGCGGCCGTGTCGATCAGCGCGGACCTGCCGGCGTTTGCCAAGCCGGGGCAGCAGGTCGACATCACCGTTTCGTCCATCGGCAACTCCAAGAGCTTGCGCGGCGGTACCTTGCTGCTGACGCCACTCAAGGGGATCGACGGCAACGTCTATGCGGTGGCCCAGGGCAACCTGGTGGTCGGCGGTTTCGATGCGGAAGGGCGCGACGGCTCGAAGATCACCGTCAACGTTCCGTCAGCCGGGCGCATCCCCGGTGGTGCATCGGTGGAGCGCGCGGTGCCGAGCGGTTTCAACCAGGGCAACAGCCTGACGCTGAACCTCAACCGTTCCGACTTCACCACGGCCAAGCGCATCGTCGACAAGATCAACAACATGCTCGGCCCTGGCGTGGCCCAGGCCATCGACGGCGGTTCGATTCGCGTCACCGCGCCGCTCGATCCAAGCCAGCGGGTCGACTACCTGTCTATCCTGGAAAACCTCGAGATCGATCCGGGCCAGGCGGTGGCGAAAGTCATCATCAACTCCCGTACCGGCACCATCGTGATCGGCCAGAACGTCAAGGTTTCCCCAGCCGCCGTGACCCACGGCAGCCTGACCGTGACCATCACCGAAGACCCGATCGTCAGCCAGCCCGGCCCTCTGTCCAATGGCACGACGGCGGTGGTGCCGCGTTCGAAGGTCAATGCCCAGCAGGAAGCCAAGCCGATGTTCAAGTTCGGCCCGGGCACCACCCTCGACGAAATCGTACGGGCGGTGAACCAGGTCGGCGCGGCACCGGGTGACCTGATGGCCATCCTCGAAGCGCTGAAGCAGGCTGGCGCCCTGCAAGCCGACCTGATCGTGATCTGAGGACGGCCATCGTGGATATGCGCAAGAGCGGTCTGGTCAGCAGCAGCGATTCGGGTTCCTACTCGGACCTCAATCGTCTGAATCAGCTCAAGGTCGGCGACAAGAACAGCGACGGCAACCTGCGCAAGGTGGCGCAGGAATTCGAATCGCTGTTCCTCGGGGAAATGCTCAAGTCCATGCGTTCGGCCACCGAAGCGCTGGGTCAGGACAATCCGATGAACACCCCGGCGGCCAAGCAATATCAGGAAATGTACGACCAGCAACTGGCCGTTTCCATGTCCCGCGAGGGCGGTGGTATCGGCCTGGCTGACGTGCTTATGCGCCAGATGTCGAAGAACAAACCGCTGGCGCCGGGTGAAGCCGCCGCAGCGTCTCTGGCCAAGCAAGAGGCCGCGAAAGCCGCCGTGCAAACGCCGGTGGCGGCCGGCACGACGGCAATCAACGGACCACTGTCGCGGGTCAATGGCCAGCGTCCGTTGTGGGCTTCGCGCTCGGTCCACGCCCCGCAAGAGGCGGGTGAGGGTGGTCATCGCAATGACATGGCGCTGATCAATCAGCGACGCCTGGCATTGCCGCCGAAGCTGGCTGATCGTCTGTTGGCCGGGTTGGTGCCTTCGGCGACGCCCGCTGCCACGACGATCAACAAGACACTGTTGCCTGAGCGCGCGACAAGCACCGGCACGGGACCTCTGTACAACGGCGACTGGCTGGCGACTGCGCAGCAATCCTCCTCGGGCGGCATGCAGATCTACGGTCGCGCCATGGCGCAGATTCCACTGGCGCCCCCGAAGAAAGCCTTCAGTTCCGCGGACCAGTTCGTCAACACCATGTTGCCGATGGCCAAGGAGGCAGCGGCGCGGATTGGTGTCGATCCGCGTTACCTGGTGGCCCAGGCGGCCCTGGAAACCGGTTGGGGCAAATCGGTCATGCGCCAGCAGGACGGCAGCAGCAGCCACAACCTGTTCGGTATCAAGGCCGGCAATAGTTGGCAGGGAAATTCGGCGCGGGCGATCACCAGCGAATTCAGGAACGGGCAGATGGTCAAGGAGACGGCCGAGTTCCGTTCCTACGACTCTTACAAGGACAGTTTCCATGACCTTGTGACTTTGCTGCAGACCAATAATCGCTATCAAGATGTCGTGAAGTCGGCCGATAACCCGGAACAGTTTGTACGCGAGTTGCAGAAGGCCGGTTACGCAACCGACCCGGACTACGCGAGCAAGATTTCGCAGATAGCCAAGCAGATGACGAGTTACCAGAACTACGCTGCGGCGGGCGTTTCCACTACGCCTTTATAGGCACAAGGAATAAGGTCTGAACCATGAGTTTGCTCAATATCGGGATGTCGGGGCTCTCTGCTAGCCACGCTTCGCTGGTGACTACCGGTAACAACATTTCCAACGTCGATACCGTCGGGTACTCGCGCCAACAAACTGTACAGGGCACCAAAGGCTCTATTCAGTACGGCAATGTGTTCATCGGCACTGGCACGACGCTGGCCGATGTGCGTCGGGTGTACAACAGCTACCTCGATGCACAGTTGCAGACCACCACCTCGCTCAACGGTGATGCGCAAGCTTATCTGGGGCAGGCCACTCAGGTGGACAAACTGCTGTCCGACAGTGGCACCGGCATCACCAAGACACTGCAGTCCTTCTTCTCGTCGTTGCAGACGCTGTCCGCGAACTCCAACGACAACGCTGCACGCCAGGCGCTGTTGACCAATGCCCAGGGTTTGAGCAGCCGCTTCAATGCCATATCCCAGCAGTTGACGCAGCAGAACACCTACATCAACGATCAGTTGGGCTCGATGGCCGAACAGGTCAACAAGCTGGCGTCGACTGTCGCGGCGTACAACAAGAGAATCAGTGAAGTCAGCAGTTCGAGTGGCACGCCCAACGAACTGCTGGACCAGCGCAACGAAACCATTCGCCAGCTCAACGAACTGGTCGGCACTCAGGTCACCGAAACCGAAGGCCGACTGGATGTCTACCTGGGTAGCGGCCAGCCGTTGGTTGTCGGCGACACGGTCAATAAATTGCGTATGGCGGCAGACCCGACCGACCCGACCCGTTCCTCGATCATCATGGATCGTGGCAGTTCGTCGATCGACATCACGGGTGTGATGAGCGGCGGCCAGATGGGTGGACTGTTGCGCTATCGCTCTGAAGTGCTGACGCCGGCGGTCAATAGCCTGGGCCGCATCGCCATGGTTGTGGCGGATCAGGTCAACAAGCAGTTGGGGCAGGGCCTGGACCAGAACGGCAACTTCGGCGCCGCGCTGTTCAACAACATCAACAGCGCGGCGGCCATCAGTCAGCGCAGCATCGCCAATGCGAACAACGACCCGGCCTCCGGCAACCTGAACGTCACCATCAAGGACACCAGCAAGCTGCAGGCCAGTGACTATCAGGTGACCATCACGGCCACGGGCTACAACGTGCGTCGCTTGTCGGATAACACCGACATGGGCAACTTCGCGTTCGCTACACCTCCTGCTGCCGAGCCGGTCATCGATGGCTTCAGCCTGAGCCTGAACGCAGGCTCGGTCACCGCTGGCGACAGCTTCAAGATTACCCCGACGCGCAGCTCCGCCGCGGACATGACCACGGTCATGACCGACGCCAAAACCCTGGCCACGGCCGCTCCGCTAACCTCTTCCAAGGCCTCGGGCAATGACGGTACCGGTGCTGTCAGTCAGCCGACACTCAACACTGCCCTGGATATCTACGATCCGGTCCAGCGTCTGGAGGTGCAGACGGCGGTCAAGGCATCGATGCCGGTTCGCATGCTCATGACCAGCGCCACGGCCTACGAGGTGTTCGACGCCAAGGGCAACAGCGTCGGTACCGGCAACATCGTGCCAGGCCAGAACAACGACCTGAACATTGCCGTGCCTTACACCGATGCCGGTGGCAATGCCAAAACCTTCAGCGTGGGGATGACCGTCAGCGGCAGCCCGGCTTCGGGTGACAGTTTCAATATTTCCATGACCGCGGCCGGCAGCACCGACAACCGCAATGCTTCGGCCTTGCTCGGTCTGCAAACCAAGGCAACGGTGGGGGCCACTGCTACCAGCCCGGGTGTGAGTTTTACCGAGGCTTATGGTGGCCTGGTGTCGAGCGTCGGCTCCCAGACCAAGCAGGCTCAACTGGACGGCACCGCCACTGACACCATCCTGACCGGGGCGCGAAACGCCCGTGACTCGCTGTCGGGGGTCGATCTCGATGAAGAGGCCGGCAACCTGACCAAGTATCAGCAGTACTACACGGCGTCTTCGCAGATCATCAAGACTGCGCAGGAAATTTTCAGCACTCTGATCAATGCCCTTTAAGGAGCCGTAGAACATGCGCATTTCTACAGCACAGTATTACGCCACGACGGCTGCCAACTACTCTCGCAACCTCAATAACGTGATGAAGACCGCCGAGCAGGCCAGCAGCGGCGTCAAGCTTGAGACCGCAGCGGATGATCCGGTCGGCGCGGCCCGCCTTCTGCAACTTGAGCAGCAAAAAGCCATGTTGGGTCAGTACACCACCAACATCAACTCGTTGAACACCGCTCAAGCGCAAGAAGAGAGCGTGCTCGACAGCATCAACAACGTGCTGCAGAAAGTCAGCGAATTGGCGGTACGTGCCGGTGGCGGCTCGTTGAACGACGATGACCGCAAATCCATTGCCGCAGAACTCAAGCAATCCGAAGAGCAATTGCTGAGCTTGATGAACAGCAAGGACGCCAACGGCAAGTACATCTTTTCTGGTGCCAGCAACAATACCCAGCCGTTTGTGCGCAACAGTGACGGTACCTACAGCTATCAGGGTGACCAGACTCAGCTAGAGCTGAAGATCGGTGACTCGATGTCGCTGGGCCTTAACGATACCGGCTGGGACGTTTTCCAGCAGGCGATCAACGCTGCTCGCAGCTCGACCACCATGCTCACGCCGCCCGTCGATGACGGACGTGTCAGGCTGTCGCCTGGCCTGGTGAACTCCGGTCCGGCCTTCGATGCGAACTTTCGCGGCGGCGAGCCTTACAAGTTGCAGTTCACCAGCAGCACCCAGTTCGTGATCACCGATGCCGCCGGCGCCGACAGGACCGCCGAGGCGACTGGCGGCGGGGTGTTCGACCCGAATGCCAAGGGCGGCTCCGACATCAACTTCCGCGGCGTGACGTTCAAGCTGGACATCACCCCCCAGGCTGGCGATAACGCCACCAACATCGATGGCTTCATCGCCACTCACAGTTTCGAGTTGTCGGCCAAACCGGACAGCTTCGTCAGCAACCGTGCCCCGAGCAACGTATCGACGGTTGTCGTGAGCAATGCAGCGGTGAGCAATGCCGCTGATTACAACAGCTTTTTCCCGGAAGGCGGGGCGGTCCTGAAGTTCACCGGTCCCGGGACCTTCGACCTGTACGCTCGTCCGTTGACCAGCGGCAGCACGCCGGTAACCTCCGGGACCGTGGTGGCTGGCGTGGCGACAGCGGCCGGTGTCGACTTTACCCTGAGTGGCGGCACTCCTCCCGGCGTGCTCAATCCGGGCGACCAGTTCGATATCGCGGTCAATACGCACCAGACCCAGAACGTACTCGACACCATCAGCCAGCTGCGTTCGGCGCTCGACGCACCGACCCAGGGCAACCCGGCCGCCCAGCGTTTTCTGGAGAACACGGTAGCCTCCTCCATTGCCAACCTGAACAACGGCAAGAACCAGGTCGACCTGGCGCGTGGCGCGATCGGTGCCCGGGGTAACGTGATGGACATGCAGACGGACCAGAACTCCAGCGCCGGCCTGATCAATGAATCGACGGGCAACTCGATCAAGAACGCCGACCCGGCGGAAGTACTGACGCGTCTGACCCTGCAGCAAACCATGCTGCAGGCCGCGCAACTGGCCTTCGCCAGGGTTTCCCAGTTGAGCCTGTTCAACAAGCTTTGAGTCGGTCTTGATCGCTCGCGGCCAGCCCCTGTCACAGGGGGCTGGCTTTTTTTTTGCTTTTTATTGGGGGTAGGGCGAGGCCGGGCAGGGCGGGATCCGGACCACAAAATCAAATAAAGCAGCGATGCCTGAGTGACCTGTCAGTCAAAACGCGCATCTTCACTGTATCCTGTCTGCGGGCGGTGAAGGTGGAGGGCTGTTCAAGGTGTATTTCTTGAGCCCCGATGTTGCCTCCTCTGGGGGCCAGGCCCTGACTGTAGACGCCCTCGATTCAGCGAGCGGCGATGTTCAGCTGTTTATTATTGGGAAGCCATAATGATTGGCATAAAAAATATAGCGAGTTACGTGCCGGCAGCCGGGATTGATAATTACGCCCAGGGTGCAAAGTTCGACAAGGACGAAACCTTTATCCTTGGCAAAATCGGTTCTGCGTTTTTGCCGCGCATGGGTGTCGATCAGGAAACGTCCGATCTGTGTGTCGAAGCAGCCAATGCGCTGTTCGCCGCCAGTCCAGAACTCAAGCGTGAATCCATCGACTGCTTGATCGTCGTTACCCAGAATGGCGATGAGGAAGGGTTGCCGCACACTGCTGCGATCGTTCAGGACAAACTGGGCTTGCCGACCCATGTCGCTGCTTTCGATATTTCCCTGGGCTGTTCTGGCTACGTCTACGGCATCTATGCGATCAAAGGCTTCATGGAAGCGGCAGGGCTGAAAAATGGCCTGCTGATCACTGCCGATCCTTATTCGAAGATCGTCGACCCGGAAGACCGCAACACCACGATGCTGTTCGGTGATGCCGCTACCGCCACCTGGATGGGCGAAAACGCTGTCTGGCAACTGGGCAAGTCGAAGTTCGGTACCGACGGTTCCGGCGCACCGCACCTCAAGGTCAGCGACGGTGTGTTCTTCATGAATGGTCGGCAGGTGTTCAACTTTGCCTTGTTGAAAGTTCCTGCGCATTTGCATGAGTTGTTGGATGAGTCCAATTTGCAGGCGAGCGACATCGATGCCTTCTGCATTCACCAGGGCAGTGCGGCTATCGTCGATGCCGTGGCACGCCGCTTCGAAGAAGGTGAGCCGGAGAAATTCGTCAAGGACATGCTTGAAACCGGTAACACGGTGTCGTCGAGCATTCCGCTGCTGTTGCAGAACCACGTCTTCGACTCCAAGTGGACTCGAGTTGCCATCAGCGGCTTTGGCGTGGGCCTCTCGTGGGGTTCGGCCATTCTCTATCGCGGTTGATCGACTGACTCGATGCTACAAAAAAACAACGCCCGGAAATTTAAACTTCCGGGCGTTTTGCGTTTTTCTGACGCCGACTTTCTGGCTCTAAAGCCTTGAAAATAAAGGGCTGGCAAGCTGCCACTAAAAAATTCGAAAAAACCGCTCAAGCAAAGCCTCTTCACGACGATAACTATTACGTAGGTTCTCTAGGCCACACCAGGCGGTTGCCAGGGCCGGAAGCCGCAGTATCCATCCAACGAGGATTTCGTCATGGCTTTAACCGTAAACACCAACCTTGCTTCCTTGACCGTTCAGAACAACCTGAACAAAGCTTCCGGTAATCTGCAAACCTCCATGCAGCGCCTGTCCTCCGGCCTGCGTATCAACAGCGCTAAAGACGACGCTGCCGGCCTGCAGATTTCCAACCGTCTGACCAGCCAGATCAACGGCCTGGGCGCGGCTATCAAGAACGCCGGTGACGGTATCTCCATCGCGCAAACCGCTGAAGGCGCGATGCAGGAATCCACCAACATCCTGCAGAAAATGCGTACCCTGGCTCTGGCTTCCGCGAACGGCTCGCCAAGCGATGACGACCGTAAGTCGAACAACGCCGAATACTCCGCACTGACTGCTGAACTGACTCGTATTGCTACCACCACTACCTTCGGTGGTCGTAACCTGCTGGACGGCTCCTTCGGTACTACCCAGTTCCAGGTAGGCGCCAACGCCAACCAGACCATCAACATGACTCTGGGCGACGTATCGGCCAACAACATCGGCTCCCAGCAGCTGAAAAGCCTGGCGATCGCGCCGAGCGCAACCGGTGTAGCTGGTGGTGCTGTAACTCTCGTTGGTGGTGGCCAGACCGCAAACTTCACCATTACAGCGGGTGATTCGGCGAAGACTACCGCTTCGCAGATCAACAAAGCCGCTGTTGGTGGCGTGACCGCGACTGCCAGCACTGAAGCTCAATTCACTGTCAACAGTGCTGCCATCACTACCAGCGCCAACTTCACCATTAAAGTCGGCACTGGTGCCGCGGTGAGCATGGTGGGTGTGACCAACACCGGTGAACTGGCTGACCAACTGAAATCCAACGCCGCCAAACTGGGCATCAGCGTTAACTACGATGCCAAGGCTGGTACCCTGTCGGTTAAATCCGATACCGGTGAGAACATCACTCTGGACAACGGTGACGCAGACGCAATCGCCGGTATCTCGGTTGCAGCCAAAGACGGTTCCGGTGTCTATGGTGCTCCAGTTGCCGCCCTTGCCGGTCCTCTGCAGATCACTGGCGCTGTTTCCCTGAACTCCGCCAACAGCTACTCGATGAGCGGCGCGGGCGTGACCAACCTGTTCAACGCCGGTACTGCTGCCAGCTCGGTTAAAACCACTGTTGCGGCCACTGACGTTACCACTGCAGCCAACGCTCAGAACGCTATCGACGTGATCAGCCAGGCGATCTCGGCTATCGACTCCCAGCGTGCTGACCTCGGTGCGGTACAAAACCGTTTCGACAGCACCGTAGCCAACCTGCGCAGCATCTCGGACAACTCCACTTCTGCTCGTGGCGTGATCCAGGACGTTGACTTCGCAGCAGAAACTGCTCAGCTGACCAAGCAACAAACCCTGCAACAAGCTTCTACTGCGATCCTGTCGCAGGCTAACCAGCTGCCATCGGCTGTACTGAAGCTGCTGGGTTGATTCCAGCGCTTGGTAACTGACGGAAGGGCGCGTTTACGCGCCCTTTTGTTTTTTTTCATGATGAGGAGATAAGGCATGGACATGAGCGTCAAATTGAACCAGTCCTATCCCGCGGTTGCCCTTCAGGGCGTAACGCCGAATGTCACTGGAAAACCGGAACAGCCCAAGGCTGAAGCGCTCAAGGCCTCGAGCGCCGAGCCAAAGCGTGACGAGCTGGAAAAAGCGGTTACCGATATTCAGGAGTTTGTCCAGGCTGCCCAGCGCAATCTGGATTTTTCCATTGATGACTCCACGGGTCGGGTCGTGGTCAAGGTCATCGCCACCGATACGGGTCTGGTGATTCGTCAGATCCCGTCGGAAGCTGCACTAAAACTGGCCCAGAGCCTGTCGGACGCCAGTAGTTTGTTGTTTGATGGCAAAGTCTGAACTGGCATGAATTTTGTTGCTGTCGCTGCTTAAGACGTTCCTGGTCAAGAAAACGGCAGCCACTGGATAAGGAGAGAGATGATGGCGGGTACAACGGTCAGCGGTATTGGTTCGAACATCGATACCCAGGCGATTGTTAAGTCTTTGGTGGACTCCGAAAGAGCGCCAAAACAGACGCAAATCAACAATCAGACGCTGAAAGCAACCACCTCGCTGTCGTCGATCGGCAAAATCCAGGCGGCGCTGGATGCCTTCCGTGGGGCGTTGGATAACATGAAAACCACCGCCAGCTTCAGCGGGTTGAGCGGCACGTCGTCCGATGAAAAAGTGGCCACGGTGACCACCGGTAACGGTGCGGCGGCGGGCAATTTCTCGCTGCTGGTCACCCAGTTGGCAACCGCATCGAAAATTTCCACCAAGGTTTACGCCGATGGCGCTTCCTCGGTGGTCAATGCCGGGGCGGTGCCGTCCACGCTGAGCATCAAGCAGGGCAGCGATACTTTCGACGTCAGCATTCCCGCTGGCGCGACGTTGCAGCAGGTTCGCGACTCGATCAACTCCCAGTACGCGAACCAGGGCTTGAGTGCCAACATCCTGACCGATGCCAACGGTTCTCGAATGGTGCTGACGAGCAGTAAAACCGGGGTCGGTTCGGACCTGACCCTGTCGGGCAACTCCGGTCTGGAAACCGGCACCTCGATCCTCACCACACCGCAGAACGCCAAGTACACGCTTGACGGTGTGGCGATGGAATCGAAGAGCAACACCATTGCCGATGCCGTGAGCGGAATTACGCTGAAATTGACAGGGGTTTCTCCGGTCCCGTCTGGCGGCGGTGCGGCAACACCAACCACTATCACCGTGTCGGCCGACACTACGACGCTGAAGTCTTCGGTCAAGGGGTTTGTCGACACCTATAACGCGCTGATCAAGGCCGCCAACACCGAGACACAGGTCACGACCAATGCCGATGGTTCGTTGACGACAGGTGCGCTCACGGGCGACGCGTCGCTGCGTTCGTTGCTATCGTCGGTGCGTACCGAATTGAACGCCATGGGTGGCACCGGTCAGATGAAATCCCTCGCTCAGTTTGGTGTCGAGACCGACCAGAAGACCGGATTGCTGTCGATCGACGATAAAGTGTTCAGTGCTGCGGCAAAGACCAATGCCGCCGATATCAACGGGATTTTTACGGGCGATACCGGTTTGCTTGCGCGCATGAAGACTGCTACCGACACCTTCGCGCAGAAAACTACCGGGGTCTTTGCCGCGCGTTCGGCGAGCTTGAGCGATAGCCTGAACGACCTGAAGAAGCAGCAGGACTCCCTCGATGCACGGATGGTCAGCCTGCAAACAAGTCTGACCGCCAAGTACACCGCGATGGACTCCCTGGTGGCCAGGCTGCGCGCCCAGAGCGACAGCATCATGACCACGCTCAATGCGCTGAACAATCCCAAAGACAGCTGATTTGGATCAGGCATGAAAAACCCTGGCCGCCTGTAAAGTCAGCGCCAGGGTTTTTTCACGGGGCGGGTCTGCATTAAAGTTATGTGTCGACCAGTCGACATAAAGATCAGAGCCTTCCCAATTTCAAGCTGTTGTCTGTCACGAGGTAGAAACATGAACCCCATGAGAGCCCTTCGCCAATACCAGAAGGTCAATTCCCATGCCCAGATCTCTGAAGCCAGCCCCCATCGCCTGGTGCAGATGCTGATGGAGGGCGGGCTGGACCGCATGGCCCAGGCCAAGGGCGCCATGGAGCGGGGCGACACCGCACTCAAGGGGTTGATGTTGGGCAAGGCCGTGGACATCATCATCGGCCTGCGTGATGGCTTGAACCCGGAAAAGACCGAAGATCCGGCGTCGCTGCAACAGCTCGACAATTTGTACGCCTACATGATGACCCGCCTGATGGAAGCCAATCGCGATAACAATGCGGCGATCATCGACGAGGTATCGGGTTTGCTTGAAACCCTGAAAAGCGGTTGGGATGCAATTGCCAATCAATAGGCCCGAGGGTCTGAGGATGACGTCATGAGTCAAGCACTGCGGCGCATAGAAGAAACCCGCGAAGCCCTGATCGACGCCCTGGCGGCGCGTAATTGGGACGCGATCGGCGAACTGGATTCGACCTGTCGCGAATGCGTCGACGAGGTGCTCAGTGAAGCGCCGATCGACGAAGACGCGGTGCGCAGCAATCTGGAAGGGTTGCTGGCGGTGTACAAAGAGTTGCTGACGGCGACGATGGGCGAGCGTCAGGCGATAGTCGACGAGATGTCGCAGATCACCCAAGCACAAAAGGCATCAAAGGTTTACCATCTGTTTGGTTAATTAACCTCAAGTTAATCCAGACATGTGCGCCATAAATTTGACTGTGCACGGTTTTTTGACTTAACTAGTGGCTGGTTCCAGAATTCAGTCGTCTTCAGGCATATCAGGCCTGCAAGCGTTTAGCTTGCCCCAGCATTTTGGGCATTGAGTTGACTAGGGAAGTTGCTATTGCATGTGGCGTGAAACCAAAATTCTGCTGATTGATGACGATAGCGTCCGCCGCCGCGACCTGGCGGTGATTTTAAATTTTCTCGGCGAAGAAAATTTACCCTGCGGTAGCCATGACTGGCAGCAGGCTGTCGGCTCTTTGTCGTCAAGTCGTGAAGTAATCTGTGTCCTGATCGGGACGGTCAATGCTCCTGGTGCACTTCTGGGCTTGCTAAAGACACTCTCGACCTGGGATGAGTTCCTTCCGGTTTTGTTAATGGGCGATAATTCTTCCATTGACCTGCCGGAAGACCAGCGTCGCCGGGTGCTTTCGACCCTCGAAATGCCGCCCAGCTACAGCAAGCTGCTCGACTCGCTGCACCGTGCCCAGGTCTATCGCGAGATGTACGACCAGGCCCGCGAGCGCGGTCGTCATCGCGAACCCAACCTTTTCCGCAGTCTTGTCGGCACCAGCCGGGCGATCCAGCACGTCCGCCAGATGATGCAGCAAGTCGCCGATACCGATGCCAGCGTGCTGATCCTCGGCGAGTCCGGCACCGGCAAGGAAGTGGTTGCGCGCAACCTGCATTACCATTCCAAGCGCCGCGAAGCGCCGTTCGTGCCGGTCAACTGCGGGGCGATCCCGGCCGAGTTGCTGGAAAGCGAATTGTTCGGTCATGAGAAGGGCGCCTTCACCGGGGCGATCACCAGCCGTGCCGGTCGATTCGAGCTGGCCAATGGAGGGACTCTGTTCCTCGATGAAATCGGCGACATGCCGCTGCCGATGCAGGTCAAGCTGCTGCGCGTATTGCAGGAGCGCACTTTCGAACGCGTGGGCAGCAACAAGACCCAGAGCGTCGACGTGCGCATCATTGCCGCGACCCACAAGAATCTCGAAAGCATGATCGAGATCGGCACCTTCCGTGAAGACCTGTACTACCGCCTGAATGTGTTCCCGATCGAGATGGCGCCGCTGCGCGAGCGCGTCGAGGATATTCCGTTGCTGATGAACGAGCTGATCTCGCGCATGGAGCACGAGAAGCGCGGTTCGATCCGTTTCAACTCGGCGGCGATCATGTCGCTGTGCCGCCATGGCTGGCCGGGTAACGTCCGTGAACTGGCCAACCTGGTGGAGCGCATGGCGATCATGCATCCATACGGCGTGATCGGCGTGGTCGAGCTGCCGAAGAAATTCCGTTACGTCGACGATGAAGACGAGCAAATGGTCGACAGCCTGCGCACCGATCTGGAAGAGCGCGTGGCCATCAACGGCCATACCCAGGACTTCACGGCCAACGCCATGTTGCCGCCGGAGGGCCTGGACCTGAAGGACTACCTCGGTGGCCTGGAGCAAGGATTGATTCAGCAGGCGCTGGATGATGCCAATGGCATCGTGGCCCGCGCGGCCGAGCGCCTGCGTATTCGTCGCACCACGCTGGTGGAGAAAATGCGCAAGTACGGCATGAGCCGCCGTGATGGAGACGAACAGGCGGAGGATTGACGCCTGTTTTTCAACCCATTCATTTATAAGAAGTTTTTTTTAGGCATGGGTATTGCTTTGTCCCTCGCAACGTTCCGTTTCACTGACGGTCAGCCAAGCGAGAGAGCACCATGCCCCTATCCGCCCAGATATCTCCTGCCTCAGATGCTTTTGGGGATGCTTCGCGGCAGCCGTCGTCCGTAGAGCAGGCGAGCCGTCTGGGCCTTGAGCAGGCATTCGCGCTGTTCAATCAGATGTCCAGTCAGTTGACCGATTCCTACAGCATGCTTGAGGCCCGGGTCACCGAGCTCAAGGGTGAACTGGCGGTGGTCAGCGCCCAGCGCATGCAGGAACTGGCGGAAAAAGAACGCCTGGCCAACCGCCTGCAAAATCTCCTTGATCTATTGCCTGGCGGTGTCATCGTCATCGACGCCCAGGGCATCGTGCGCGAAGCCAATCCGGCGGCGTGCGAGTTGCTGGGCCTGCCGCTGGAAGGTGAATTGTGGCGCCACGTCATTGCCCGCTGCTTTGCGCCGCGCGAAGACGATGGCCATGAGGTCTCCCTCAAGGATGGGCGGCGCCTGTCGATCGCCACGCGCTCGCTGGACGCCGAGCCTGGCCAGTTGGTGTTGCTCAATGACCTGACCGAAACCCGCCATCTGCAGGATCAATTGGCTCGGCATGAGCGCCTGTCGTCGTTGGGGCGCATGGTCGCTTCCTTGGCTCATCAGATACGCACGCCGTTGTCCGCCGCGTTGCTGTACGCCAGTCATTTGACCGAGCAAGCGCTGCCGGTCGCTACCCAGCAGCGTTTTGCCGGGCGTCTCAAGGAGCGCCTGCACGAGCTCGAGCACCAGGTGCGCGACATGCTGGTGTTTGCTCGGGGTGAGTTGCCGCTGACCGACCGCGTAACCCCTGGCCAACTGATGCAATCGCTGCAGGCGGCCGCACTGACCCATGTGCAGGATCTGCCGATCCGCTGGCAGTGCGACAGTCATTCGGGAGAGTTGCTGTGCAATCGCGACACACTGGTCGGCGCGATCCTCAACCTGATCGAGAACGCCATTCAGGCCAGTGCCGGTCAATTGCGCCTGAAGATTCACCTCTACACCCGCGGCAACACCTTGCGCCTGTGTGTCAGTGACAGTGGCTCGGGTATCGATGCCGCGGTTCTGGCGCGATTGGGCGAACCTTTTTTTACCACCAAAACCACCGGAACAGGTCTTGGCCTGACCGTGGTCAAGGCGGTGGCCCGTGCGCATCAGGGAGAATTGCAGCTGCGTTCGCGGCTCGGTCGCGGCACTTGCGCGCAGGTGATCCTGCCGCTGTTCAGTAACGCTCAAGGAGCGGAGTGACAGAGATGGGCATCAAGGTTCTGTTGGTCGAGGACGACCGCGCGTTGCGCGAGGCACTGGCTGATACGCTGCTGCTCGCGGGGCACGATTACAAGGCGGTGGGTTCGGCGCAAGAGGCGCTGGTAGCTGTCGGTGGCGAGGCCTTCAGCCTGGTGATCAGCGACGTCAACATGCCAGGCATGGACGGCCACCAGTTGCTGGGCATGCTGCGAGCGCAGCAGCCGCAGTTGCCGGTGTTGCTGATGACGGCTCACGGTGCGGTCGAGCGTGCGGTCGATGCAATGCGCCAAGGGGCGGCGGACTACCTGGTCAAGCCATTCGAGCCCAAGGCGTTGCTCGACCTGGTGGCGCGCCATGCCCTGGGCAGTCTTGGCCTGGCCGAAGGAGAGGGGCCGGTAGCGTTCGAGCCGGCGAGCGCGCAGTTGCTCGAGCTGGCGGCGCGGGTTGCGCGCAGTGATTCCACGGTGTTGATCTCGGGTGAGTCGGGCACGGGCAAGGAGGTGTTGGCGCGTTACATCCACCAGCATTCTCATCGCGCCAGTCAGCCGTTCATTGCGATCAACTGCGCAGCGATCCCGGACAACATGCTCGAAGCGACCTTGTTCGGTCATGAGAAGGGTTCCTTTACCGGCGCCATTGCCGCGCAAGCCGGCAAGTTCGAGCAGGCCGACGGCGGCACCCTGCTGCTCGACGAAATTTCCGAAATGCCCCTGGGGCTCCAGGCCAAATTGCTGCGCGTGCTGCAGGAGCGCGAGGTCGAGCGGGTGGGGGCGCGTAAACCGATCGCGCTGGATATTCGCGTGGTCGCAACCACCAACCGCGACCTGGCGGGTGAGGTGGCGGCGGGGCGCTTTCGCGAAGACCTCTATTATCGCCTGTCGGTGTTTCCGCTGGCCTGGCGTCCGCTGCGCGAGCGCACCGCTGACATTCTGCCGTTGGCCGAGCGTCTGTTGGCCAGGCACGTCAATAAAATGAAGCATTCGGCTGCCAGGTTGTCGCCCGAGGCTCAGGCGTGCCTGATCGGTTATCCGTGGCCAGGTAACGTGCGTGAACTGGATAACGCGATTCAGCGCGCGCTGATTCTTCAACAGGGCGGTCTGATCCAGCCGCAGGACTTCTGCCTGGCCGGGCCGGTGGCCTGCGCTCCGTTGCCTGTGTCGGTTGTGGCGCCGCTGCGGTCCATGGAGGCTGAGTCCGAGTCGGCCGGTGCGCTGGGGGATGACCTGCGTCGCCGTGAGTTCCAGATGATTATCGATACCCTGCGCGCCGAGCGCGGTCGGCGCAAAGAGGCGGCCGAGCGCCTGGGGATCAGCCCGCGAACCCTGCGCTACAAGCTGGCGCAGATGCGCGATGCCGGCATGGATGTGGAAGCGTATCTGTTCGCCACCTGACCGCTGGCCTGCGCCTGGGCCCTGTAGGAGCGAGCCTGCTCGCGATGGTCGTTAACGATAACGCGGGGTTTCAGGATAAACACGTCGCTCCTGGGTCCATCGCGAGCAGGCTCGCTCCTACAGGATTCCGTTGAGGGCAGAGTCCGGGAGTGCTTTTGTTCAGCGTGGCCATGGAGCTGGCACCCTTGTTGCTAACACCTCATTACCCGCCGAGTGAGTGTCAAAAAATTGCGGGTCGTCAAAGAGAGAGACCATGAGCCAAGGTATTGAATTCAATCGGTTGATGCTGGATATGCGCGCCATGCAAATGGATGCCATGTCTGCGCCGAAATCGACTGCCGTCCCTGAAGTGGCGGGCAGCAGCTTTTCCGACATGCTCGGCCAGGCCGTCAATAAAGTGAACGACACCCAACAGGCTTCCACTCAGTTGGCCAGCGCCTTCGAAATCGGCAAAAGCGGCGTCGACCTGACAGACGTGATGATTTCCTCGCAGAAGGCCAGTGTGTCATTCCAGGCGTTGACCCAGGTGCGCAACAAGCTGGTTCAGGCCTACCAAGACATCATGCAGATGCCGGTTTAAAGGACGAGATTGAGTCATGGCAGAAGCAGTCGCCGATAATGTTCCGGCCAAGGCCACTCCAATAGACGGCAAACCGCCGCTGTTCGGGTTGTCCTTCCTGGAAAACCTCTCCGAGATGACCATGTTGCGTCAGGTGGGCCTGTTGGTCGGTCTGGCGGCGAGCGTGGCGATTGGTTTTGCCGTGGTGCTGTGGTCTCAACAGCCGGATTACCGGCCTCTGTACGGCAGCCTTGCCGGCATGGACGCCAAGCAGGTCATGGATACCCTGGCCTCCGCCGATATTCCGTACACCGTCGAACCCAATTCCGGTGCCTTGCTGGTCAAGGCCGAGGACCTGTCCCGTGCGCGGCTCAAACTCGCAGGCGCTGGTGTCACTCCCAGCGACGGCAACATCGGTTTTGAAATCCTCGACAAGGAACAGGGGCTGGGCACCAGCCAGTTCATGGAAGCGACCCGCTATCGTCGCGGCCTCGAAGGCGAGCTGGCCCGCACCATTTCCAGCCTGAACAACGTCAAGGGTGCCCGCGTGCACCTGGCGATCCCGAAGAGTTCAGTGTTCGTGCGCGACGAGCGCAAGCCGAGCGCTTCGGTGCTGGTTGAACTCTATTCCGGTCGCTCCCTCGAGCCAGGCCAGGTCGTGGCAATCATCAACCTGGTGGCGACCAGCGTTCCCGAACTCAGCAAGTCGCAGATCACCGTCGTCGACCAGAAGGGCAACCTGCTCTCGGATCAGGCGGAAAACTCCGAACTGACCATGGCCGGCAAGCAGTTCGACTACAGCCGTCGCATGGAAAGCATGCTCACCCAGCGCGTGCACAACATCCTGCAACCGGTGCTTGGCAATGATCGTTACAAAGCCGAAGTGTCCGCCGATGTGGACTTCAGTGCGGTCGAGTCGACTTCCGAGCAGTTCAATCCGGATCAACCGGCATTGCGCAGCGAGCAGTCGGTCAACGAACAACGTACCGCCAGCAATGGTCCGCAAGGTGTGCCAGGTGCCTTGAGCAACCAGCCGCCATCGCCGGCCTCCGCGCCGCAAACCACCGGTGGCGCGACTGCGTCGGCCGGCATGGTGCAGCCAGGGCAGCCTCTGATCGACGCCAACGGCCAGCAAATCATGGACCCGGCCACCGGCCAGCCGATGCTTGCTCCGTACCCTGCGGACAAGCGTCAGCAATCGACCAGGAACTTCGAACTCGACCGTTCCATCAGCCACACCAAGCAGCAGCAGGGCCGGTTGAATCGCCTGTCGGTGTCGGTGGTGGTCGATGATCAGGTCAAGATCAACCCGGCCAACGGCGAAACCACCCGTGCGCCGTGGACCGCCGATGAATTGGCGCGCTTCACCCGTCTGGTGCAGGACGCCGTCGGTTTCGACGCCAGCCGTGGCGACAGTGTCAGTGTGATCAACATGCCATTCTCCGCCGAGCGCGGCGAAGTGATTGCCGATATTCCGTTCTACTCCCAGCCATGGTTCTGGGACATCGTCAAGCAAGTGCTGGGTGTGCTGTTCATTCTGGTGCTGGTGTTCGGTGTCCTGCGTCCGGTGCTCAACAACATCACCGGTGGCGGCAAAGGCAAGCAGCTGGCCGGTATCGGCAGCGACGTCGAGTTGGGTGGCATGGGCGGTCTGGATGGCGAGCTGGCCAACGACCGTGTCAGCCTTGGTGGTCCGACCAGCATTCTGCTGCCGAGCCCGAGCGAGGGTTATGACGCTCAGTTGAACGCAATCAAGAGTCTGGTGGCCGAAGACCCGGGTCGTGTGGCCCAGGTCGTGAAAGAGTGGATTAACGCAGATGAGTGATAACCGAGCCGTTGCCGCCAAACTGTCCAAGGTCGACAAAGCCGCAATCCTGTTGCTGTCCCTGGGCTCCACCGATGCGGCCCAGGTGCTGCGCCACATGGGTCCCAAAGAGGTTCAGCGCGTGGGCGTGGCCATGGCCCAGATGGGTAATGTGCACCGCGAGCAGGTCGAGCAGGTGATGAGCGAGTTCGTCGATATCGTCGGCGACCAGACCAGCCTGGGCGTTGGCTCCGACGACTATGTACGCAAAATGCTCACCCAGGCCCTGGGCGAAGACAAGGCCAACGGCCTGATCGACCGCATCCTGCTCGGTGGCAACACCAGTGGCCTCGACAGCCTGAAGTGGATGGAGCCGCGCGCCGTCGCCGACGTGATCCGTTATGAGCACCCGCAGATCCAGGCGATCGTGGTGGCCTACCTCGATCCGGACCAGGCCGGTGAAGTGCTCGGCAACTTCGACCACAAAGTGCGACTGGACATCATCCTGCGCGTGTCCTCGCTGAACACCGTGCAACCGGCGGCCCTGAAAGAACTCAACCAGATTCTCGAGAAGCAGTTCTCCGGCAACTCGAATGCCTCGCGCACCACCCTGGGTGGCATCAAGCGCGCGGCGGACATCATGAACTTCCTCGACAGCTCGATCGAAGGCCAACTCATGGATTCGATCCGCGAAGTCGACGAAGACCTGTCCGGTCAGATCGAAGACCTCATGTTCGTGTTCAACAACCTGGCCGATGTCGATGACCGCGGCATCCAGGCGCTGCTCCGCGAAGTGTCCTCCGATGTGCTGGTGCTGGCCCTCAAGGGGTCGGACGAAGGCGTCAAGGAGAAGATCTTCAAGAACATGTCCAAACGTGCCGCCGAACTGTTGCGCGACGACCTGGAAGCCAAGGGTCCGGTGCGCGTCAGCGACGTGGAAACCGCGCAGAAGGAAATCCTCACCATCGCCCGCCGTATGGCCGAAGCCGGAGAAATCGTTCTCGGCGGCAAGGGCGGCGAGGAAATGATCTAACACCATGGTCAAGAATGATGATGCACCCACTGACCTGATCCGGGCCAGGGATGTCAGTGGCTTCGATACCTGGGCGCTGCCCAGTTTCGACCCGCCGGAACCCGAGCCGGAACCTGAACCGGAACCCGAGCCGCCAGAAATGGAGGAAGTGCCGCTGGAGGAAGTCCAGCCACTGACCCTCGAAGAACTCGAAAGCATTCGCCAGGAAGCCTACAACGAAGGTTTCGCGGTGGGTGAGAAGGAAGGTTTCCACAGCACCACGCTCAAGGTCCGCCAGGAAGCCGAAGTGGCCCTGACCGCCAAGATCGCGGCGCTGGAGCAATTGATGACGCATCTGTTCGAGCCCATCGCCGAACAGGACACCCAGATCGAAAAGTCCCTGGTCGACCTCGTGCAGCACATCACCAGACAGGTGATCCAGCGCGAACTGGCCATCGACTCGACGCAGATCGAACACGTCATGCGCGATGCACTGAAACTCTTGCCGCTGGGCGTGGGCAATGTGCGGCTGTACGTCAACCCGCAGGATTTCGAACAGGTCAAAGCCCTGCGCGAACGCCATGAAGAAACCTGGCGGATCGTCGAAGACGAGTCGTTGTTGCCTGGCGGTTGCCGGGTCGAGACAGAACACAGCCGTATCGATGCCACAGTGGAAACCCGCGTCGCGCGGGTGATGGACAAACTGTTCGACCAGTTGCACGAGCAAGCCCTGCACCCAGCCGCGCCTGACCTGAGCCTGGAACTGCCGATCGAAGGCAAGCCTGCGGTCGCTCCAGCTCCGGATGTTCCCGATGCGCCTTGAACGCACCAGTTTCGCCAAGCGCCTGGGCAGCTACGCCGAGGCCACGGGACTGGAGGGTGCACCGATCCTCGAAGGCCGCCTGCTGCGCATGGTCGGCCTGACCCTCGAAGCCGAAGGCCTGCGCGCCGCCATGGGCAGCCGCTGCATGGTCATCAATGACGACAGCTATCACCCGGTGCAGGTGGAAGCCGAGGTCATGGGCTTCTCTGGCAGCAAAGTCTTTCTGATGCCGGTCGGCAGTGTCGCCGGCATCGCACCCGGTGCCCGAGTGGTGCCCCTGGCCGATACCGGTCGCCTGCCCATGGGCATGAGTATGCTTGGAAGGGTGCTCGACGGTGCCGGTCGCGCACTGGACGGCAAGGGCGGGATGAAGGCCGAAGACTGGGTGCCGATGGACGGCCCGACCATCAACCCGCTCAAGCGCGAGCCTATCAGCGAACCGCTGGACGTGGGCATCCGTTGCATCAACGGCATGTTGACGGTCGGCCGCGGCCAGCGGCTCGGCCTGTTCGCCGGTACCGGTGTCGGTAAATCGGTGTTGCTGGGGATGATGACGCGCTTTACCGAGGCCGACATTATCGTCGTCGGTCTGATCGGTGAGCGGGGCCGTGAAGTCAAGGAATTCATCGAGCACATTCTTGGTGAAGAAGGGCTCAAGCGCTCAGTGGTGGTGGCGTCCCCGGCGGACGATGCGCCGTTGATGCGACTGCGCGCCGCCATGTACTGCACGCGCATCGCCGAATATTTCCGCGACAAGGGCAAGAATGTCCTGTTGCTCATGGATTCCCTGACCCGTTTTGCCCAGGCGCAGCGGGAAATCGCCCTGGCCATCGGCGAACCACCGGCGACCAAGGGCTATCCGCCCTCGGTGTTCGCCAAACTGCCGAAGCTGGTGGAGCGGGCCGGTAACGCGGAGAAGGGCGGCGGTTCGATCACCGCGTTCTACACCGTGCTGTCCGAAGGCGACGACCAGCAGGACCCGATTGCCGACTCGGCACGGGGTGTACTCGACGGACACATCGTGCTCTCCCGGCGCCTGGCCGAGGAAGGGCACTACCCGGCCATCGATATCGAAGCGTCCATCAGCCGGGTCATGCCGGCGGTAGTGTCGCCGGAGCACATGGCCCGTGCGCAATATTTCAAGCAGCTGTGGTCGCGTTATCAACAGAGTCGCGACCTGATCAGCGTCGGCGCCTATGTCGCCGGCGGCGATCGCGAGACCGACCTGGCGATTTCCCTGCAACCGCAACTGGTCAAATACCTGCGCCAGGGCCTCAACGACAGCATCAGCCTGGGTGAAAGCGAAGCGTATCTCGCCTCGATCTTCGCGCCCGCGGCGGGCGGGTAAGCGGTCATGGCCCAGAGTCGGGCAGGCAGGCTGGCGCCGGTGGTGGAAATGGCCGAAAAGGCCGAGAAAACCGCGGTCCAGCGCCTGGGGCACTTTCAAGGGCAGGTTCGCCTGGCGGAAAGCAAACTCGCCGACCTCGAAGCCTTCCGTCTCGACTATCAGGAACAATGGATCGTACGCGGCAGCGGCGGCGTCTCGGGCCAATGGTTGCTGGGTTATCAGGGCTTCCTGGCGCAGCTGGGCACGGCCATCGACCAGCAGCGGCAAAGCCTGGCCTGGCATCAGAACAACCTGAACAAGGCCCGGGAAACCTGGCAGCAGGCATTTGCCCGGGTCGAAGGCCTGCGCAAGCTGGTTCAGCGCTATGCCGATGAGGCGCGGGCGCTCGAAGACAGGCGTGAGCAAAAGTTGTTGGACGAGTTATCCCAGCGCTTGCCACGGCAGGATCAGTATTGAATCAGGTGGACCGCGTTATCGTTCATCGCGGGCAAGCCAAGCTCCCACAGGATTTGCGCCATTTCCAGCCTTGCCCCAACCTCTACCAACTGCTAAACCTTGTACAAGCAGGTTTACAAATGACAAGGAAGCCATGACATGCCAGTTGTTACAGAAGTATCACCCGATGGGCAAAAGCTGACGATATCGGTCAAGGGTCGTTTCGATTTCGCCAAGCATCAGGAATTTCGTCAGTCCTACGAAGATAAACAGCTATCGGCGGTTGTGGTCGACCTGAAAGACGCCACTTACCTCGACAGCTCGGCCTTGGGCATGCTGCTTTTGCTGCGCGATCACGCCGGTGGCGATGATTCCGACATCCGCGTGGTCAACAGCAGTACCGACGTGCGCAAAATCCTCGCCATTTCCAACTTCGACAAACTGTTCGACATCAGTTGATTGCCATGCAGCCACTGGAGCCGCTGACGATCCTGATTGCCGAGGACAGCGCCGCCGATCGCCTGCTGTTGGCGAGCATCCTGCGCCGCCAGGGGCACCAAGTGCTGACGGCGGCCAACGGCGCCGAAGCGGTCGACGCGTTTCGCGAGCAACAGCCGCACCTGGTGTTGATGGATGCGATGATGCCGGTCATGGACGGCTTCGAGGCGGCCCGGCAGATCAAGGCCCTGGCCGGGGAAACCCTGGTGCCGATCATCTTCCTCACGTCCTTGTCCGAAAGCGAGGCGCTGGCCCGTTGTCTGGAGGTCGGCGGCGACGACTTTCTGGCGAAGCCTTATAACCAGGTGATTCTCGCGGCCAAGATCAAGGCGATGGATCGCTTGCGGCGCTTGCAGGACACCGTTCTGCAGCAGCGTGACCAGATCGCCAGGCACCACGACTACCTGCTCAACGAACAGCGCGTGGCCAAGGCGGTTTTCGACAAGGTGGCGCACGCCGGCTGCCTGAACGCCGCGCCGAATATCCGTTATCTGCAATCGCCCTATGCGCTGTTCAATGGCGACCTGTTGCTGGCCGCGTTCACTCCGGCCGGCGACATGCACGTAATGTTGGGTGACTTCACCGGCCACGGTCTGCCGGCGGCCGTGGGTGCCATGCCACTGGCCGAAGTCTTCTACGGGATGACCGCCAAGGGCTATGGTCTGGCGGAAATCCTGCGCGAAATGAATGCCAAGCTCAAGCGCATCCTGCCGGTGGACATGTTCTGCTGTGCCACGATGCTGTGCCTGAGTTTTCAGCGTCGTTCGGTGGAGGTCTGGAACGGTGGAATGCCCGACGGTTACCTGCATCGCATTGCCAGTGGCGAGCGTACGCCTCTGCCGGCGCGGCACCTGCCTTTGGGGGTGCTGAGCCCGGAATCCTTCGATGAGCGCACCGAAGTGTTTCCCATGGCGCGCGGGGATCGGGTGTTCCTCTTGTCCGATGGGGTGATCGACACCTGCGGCGCCAATGAACAGTTGTTTGGCGTGCAGCGATTGCAGCAAGTGTTCGCCGCCAATCGTCAGCCGGATGCGCTGTTCGAAGAAATCGAGCAGGCGCTGCGCGATTTCGGTGGTGAGGCACGCGACGATGTCAGCATGGTCGAAATCAGCTTGCTGGAGCCGGAGCAGATCACGCCGCCGGCGTTGGTCTACTCCGACAGCGGCCAGTCGTGCCCGCTGGACTGGTCGGTAAGCTTCGAGTTCCGCGCCGCCACGCTCAAGCGATTCAATCCCTTGCCCTATCTGCTGCAGTTGCTGCTTGAGGTGCATGGCCTGCGGGCTCAGAGCGGTGCGCTCTACAGTGTATTGGCGGAGCTTTATTCCAACGCGCTGGAGCACGGCGTGCTGGGGCTGGATTCGAGCCTCAAGCGCAATGCATCGGGTTTTGCGCGATATTATCAAGAGCGCAATGCCCGGCTCGGCGAGCTGCAGGAAGGCTATGTGCGGGTCCATTTGCAGGTGGCGCCGACAGACAACGGCGGTTGCCTGACGATTCAGGTCGAAGACAGCGGCGAAGGGTTCGATGTCGAGCGGGTGATGGAAAGGCCTTTGGACGCCATCCGCCTGTCGGGACGCGGGATCAGTCTGATCCGCCAATTGGGGCGGAACGCCCGCTGGACCGACAATGGTCGAAGTGCACGCGTGGAGTTTATCTGGGAGGCTCTGGCATAATCCGCGCATTCTTGATCAAGGAGTGAGCAAGTGGACGACGACACACATGTGGATCGCAGCGTGCTGAGTGCATTGCGGGAAGTGATGGAAGAGGGTTATCCGGATCTGCTGGATATCTTTCTTGCGGACTCCGAAGAGCGCCTGAAAGTCTTGAGAGCGACTGACAGTGCCGCACGGCTCGTTGAAGCCGCCCATAGCTTCAAGGGCAGCAGCAGCAATATGGGCGCCCTCAAGCTGACCGAACTCTGCCATCAGCTTGAACAGCGGGCCAACGATTTGCCATGGGCCGCCGTTCAGCAACTGGTCCGCGAAATCGACGGTGAATTCGCCGGTATCCGCCCTCTGTACGAAGCTGAGCGACAGCGTTGCCCGGCGAAAATCTGAGCAAGCGCTGCTTTTGGTCTCTGTCGAGTGAAACTGGCTCGACCTTTGCAGTTATCTAACCCAACTGTACTTACGAGCCCTGTGCAGCGGAGACCGTTTCATGCCCGTTACCCCCAATATTCTGCTTCAGGCCTCCAGGCAGGCCAAGACTCAGGCTGCCTCCGCCAATCCCCCGGCAGTGGCCGCAGAGCCTGGGGACAAGGCCGCAAGCTTTGCCCATGTCTACGCCAATCAGGCCCCAAACAAGGCCAGTGCGCTGGCGGATGCTCCGATCAAGCCTGATCGTGACAAGACCTCGGGTGTCGGCGCAAAGAAAGATGCTGGCGACGACAAGTCTGCCGCCGGGGAGCCAGTGGTTGCCGATGGCGGCAAATCCTTGCCTGCCGACGCATCGGTGCAGGCTGGCGACAAGGCCGCCGGCGATGATGCGGCAGGGGTCGACCCGGCTCGGGTCGTCGATGCCGCGCCGGTTGATCCGGCGCTTGATCCTTCGGTGCTGCAAGCCATGCAGCCAGTGGTGCCAGCGCCAGTAACACCGGCGCCAGCAGCGCCTGCCGTAGCCGATGCGGTGCAGCCAGCGGTTGAAGCGCCGGTTGCTGCGGCGATCACGGCTACAAGCGTTCCGGCGCCGACCAGTGCTGACGGCGACTTCGATCCCGAGGCCGATCCA
Source organism: Pseudomonas sp. Pseusp49 (assembly GCF_059491875.1). NCBI lineage: Bacteria > Pseudomonadati > Pseudomonadota > Gammaproteobacteria > Pseudomonadales > Pseudomonadaceae > Pseudomonas > Pseudomonas sp. Pseusp49. Next base: position 1,650,965 of record NZ_CP168514.1, read on the forward strand.
CTCGACGCCCTGCCGGCGTTACGCCTGGCGATGGAGCAGAGCGGTCACGTGTCGGCTTCCAGTCAGGCGCAGCCAAAGGCCGCACCGACACAGGCGCAAGCCCAGGCTGACGGTGAGCTGACGTCGGCGCAAAGCTTTGCCGCCGGCATGTCGACCATGCTGGATGTCCAGGCCGACAAGGACAGTGCAGGCAAGGGTGACGACAAGGCTTTCAGCGGCTTGATCGACGGCGGTCTGAAAGATCTCAAGTCTGCCGGCAGCGACACCCGTGTCGATGATTTCGCCAACCGTCTGGCAGCACTGACACAGGCGGCCACACCGAAGACAGCCAATGCCTTGCCGGTGAACCAGCCGATCGCCATGCACCAGAACGGCTGGACCGAAGAGGTGGTGAACCGGGTCATGTACCTGTCCAGTGCCAACCTCAAGGCCGCGGACATCCAGTTGCAGCCCGCTGAACTGGGGCGTCTGGACATTCGGGTGAACATGGTTCCCGATCAGCAGACCCAGGTCACGTTCATGAGTGCGCATCCGGGCGTCCGTGAGGCGCTGGACAGCCAGGTCCATCGCTTGCGCGACATGTTTGCGCAGCAGGGCATGGGGCAGGTCGATGTCAACGTTTCGGACCAGTCCCGTGGTTCGCAACAAGGGCAGGAACAAGCCCGGCAAAGCCAGGCCGGACGGACCAGCGCCAGCGGCGGCCGTATCGACTCCATGGATGACGACCTGACCGCAGGCGTCGCTGAAGTGGCTGCCACTACCACCAGCGTGATCGGCTCCAGCGCGGTCGATTACTACGCCTGATCCCGGCAGACATATAACCCTGTGGGAGCGGGCTTGCCCGCGAAGGCGTCGGCACAGTCAGCATCAATGTTGAATGTTCCGTCCTCTTCGCGGGCAAGCCCGCTCCCACAGGGGGTTGCAGTGCTCTTCAAATCGCGCCCCTCCCCACCCATGCCTCTCCCGACACTTCTGGCATAACACTTGCTCTTGCCTTGCCGTGCGACTGTGAAAACCCGAATAGTGACGGATTATTGGCATGGCGAAGAGCGACGCAGCAGTAAAAGACCCCGCATCCAAAGGCAAACTCAAGCTGATCATCCTGATCGTGGTGGCCCTGCTGCTGGCGATCGGTGTGTCCGTGGGCGCGACCTGGTACTTCATGCACAGCGCTCAGAGCAAGCCTGCCGCCGTAGCGGAAACCGCTCCCATCGGCAAACAGCCGGCGATTTTCGAGCCGATGGCGCCGGCATTCGTGGCCAACTTCAACCAGAACGGCCGCCAGCGCTACATGCAGGTGAGCATCACCATGCTCGCGCGCAACCCGGCGGATCTGGAGGCGCTCAAGGTCCACATGCCGGTGATCCGCAACAACCTGGTGATGCTGTTCTCCGGGCAGGACTTTGCGACCCTCGCGTCGCCGGTCGGCCAGGAAATGCTGCGGCAGAAGGCCACCGCCAGCGTCCAGGAAGTGGCGCAGAAAGAGCTCGGCAAAGTGGTGGTCGAACAGTTGCTTTTCACTAATTTCGTACTGCAGTAGGAATACGACATGGCCGTGCAGGACCTGCTGTCCCAGGATGAGATCGATGCGCTGCTGCATGGCGTCGACGATGGTCTGGTACAGACCGAAAATGCTGCCGAACCCGGCAGCGTAAAAAGCTACGACCTGACCAGCCAGGATCGCATCGTCCGTGGACGCATGCCGACCCTGGAAATGATCAACGAGCGTTTCGCCCGTTATACCCGCATCAGCATGTTCAACATGCTGCGTCGTTCGGCAGACGTGGCGGTCGGCGGCGTGCAGGTGATGAAATTTGGCGAATACGTGCACTCGCTGTACGTGCCGACCAGTCTCAACCTGGTCAAGATCAAACCGCTGCGCGGCACCGCGCTGTTCATCCTCGACGCCAAACTGGTGTTCAAGCTGGTGGACAACTTCTTCGGTGGCGACGGCCGGCACGCCAAGATCGAAGGGCGTGAATTCACCCCGACCGAACTGCGTGTGGTGCGCATGGTGCTGGAGCAGGCGTTCGTCGATCTGAAGGAAGCCTGGCAAGCGATCATGGAAGTCAACTTCGAGTACATCAACTCCGAAGTGAACCCGGCCATGGCCAACATCGTCGGCCCGAGCGAAGCCATTGTGGTGTCCACCTTCCACATCGAACTCGATGGCGGCGGCGGCGACCTGCACGTGACCATGCCGTATTCGATGATCGAGCCGGTGCGCGAGATGCTCGACGCCGGCTTCCAGTCGGACCTCGACGACCAGGACGAGCGCTGGGTCAATGCCCTGCGCCAGGACGTGCTGGACGTCGACGTGCCGATCGGTGCGACGGTGGCCCGTCGTCAACTGCGCCTGCGCGACATCCTGCACATGCAGCCGGGGGATGTGATCCCGGTCGACATGCCGGAAGAAATGATCATGCGCGCCAACGGCGTGCCGGCCTTCAAGGTCAAGATGGGTTCGCACAAGGGCAACCTGGCGTTGCAAGTGATCGAGCCGATCGAGCGCCGTTGACCGCCGCTCCTACTCATTCGTGATTAACCGAATTCTGAACTTTTGCTCGCCGAGGACACTGACAATATGAACACGCAAGACGACCAGGCCCTGGCCGATGAGTGGGCCGCAGCCCTGGAAGAAACCGGTGATGCCGGTCAGGCCGACATCGACGCATTGCTTGCCGCCGATTCCGGCAATTCGGCGTCCAACCGCCTGCCAATGGAAGAGTTCGGCAGCGTGCCGAAAAACAACGATCCGGTGAGCCTCGAAGGCCCGAACCTGGACGTGATCCTCGATATCCCGGTGTCGATTTCCATGGAAGTGGGCAGCACCGACATCAACATCCGCAACCTGCTGCAACTGAACCAGGGCTCGGTGATCGAACTGGATCGCCTGGCCGGCGAGCCGCTGGACGTGCTGGTCAACGGCACGCTCATCGCCCATGGCGAAGTGGTGGTGGTCAACGAGAAGTTCGGCATCCGCCTGACGGACGTGATCAGCCCAAGCGAACGCATCAAGAAGCTGCGCTGAGTGAAAAAGTTTCTCGGAGCTGTGGTCGGGGGCGCGCTGGCCATGTCGTTCAGCGTGCTGGCGGCCGAACCGGTTGCAACGGCGACCACGGCTGCCGCGCCGGTGGTGAGCAGCGGGGTGGGTGGCCAGCTGACGCAACTGGTGTTCGGCCTGCTGCTGGTGCTCGGGCTGATCTTTCTCCTCGCCTGGTTGCTGCGTCGGGTCCAGCAAGCCGGTCCGGCCGGCAAGGGGCAGGTGATCGAGATTGTCGGCTCCCGCGCGCTGGGGCCTCGCGACCGCCTGATGCTGGTGCAGGTCGGTAACGAGCAGATTCTGCTTGGCCTGAGCCCTGGCAGCATCACTGCGCTGCACGTCCTCAAGGAGCCGGTCCAGGTGCCGAGCACCGAGAAGTCGACGCCGGAGTTTGCGCAGCGCCTGCTGGAAATGCTGGGTAAAGATCAGAAGGATAAGAAGTAATGGGTGCGCTACGCATCGTCTTGACGCTGGCCCTGATGCTGGCCGCGCCGCTGGCATTCGCCGCCGATCCGCTGTCGATCCCGGCCATCACCCTGGGCACCAACGCGCAGGGTGCGCAGGAATACTCGGTCAGCCTGCAAATCCTGCTGATCATGACCGCGCTGAGTTTTATCCCGGCGTTTGTCATGCTGATGACCAGCTTCACCCGGATCATCATTGTCTTCTCGATCCTGCGCCAGGCCCTGGGCCTGCAGCAGACGCCGTCGAACCAGATCCTCACCGGCATGGCGCTGTTCCTGACCCTGTTCATCATGGCGCCGGTGTTCGACCGGGTGAACCAGGACGCCTTGCAACCGTATCTGGCAGAAAAACTGACGGCCCAGGATGCGGTCGCCAAGGCGCAGGTGCCGATCAAGGATTTCATGCTCGCCCAGACCCGCACCAGCGACCTGGAGCTGTTCATGCGCCTGTCCAAGCGCACTGACATCGCGACACCGGATCAGGCGCCGCTGACCATCCTGGTGCCGGCCTTCGTGACCTCCGAGCTGAAAACGGCGTTCCAGATCGGCTTCATGATCTTCATTCCGTTCCTGATCATCGACCTGGTCGTGGCCAGTGTGCTGATGGCCATGGGTATGATGATGCTCTCGCCGCTGATCATTTCCCTGCCGTTCAAGATCATGTTGTTCGTGCTGGTGGATGGCTGGGCGCTGATCATCGGCACCCTGGCCAGCAGCTTTGGCGGTGTCTCACCATGACGCCGGAAGTTGCGGTCGACATCTTTCGTGACGCGCTGTGGCTGACCACGTTGATGGTGGCCGTGCTGGTGATTCCAAGTTTGCTGGTGGGGCTGTTGGTGGCCATGTTCCAGGCGGCCACCCAGATCAACGAACAGACCCTCAGTTTCCTGCCGCGTCTGTTGGTGATGCTGGTGACGCTGATCGTCGCCGGCCCGTGGCTGGTGCAGACCTTCATGGAATACATCCAGCAGTTGTACGGCAGTATTCCGCAGGTCATCGGCTAAGCCATGTCATCGCTGCTGCAGTTGACGGATACCCAGATCAGCACTTGGGTCGCGACGTTCATGTTGCCGCTGTTTCGCATCGGCAGCTTGCTGATGGTCATGCCGGTGTTCGGCACCGCCCTGGTACCCAAGCGCATTCGACTGTATTTCGCCCTTGCCATCACCGTGGTCATCGCGCCGGGGCTGCCACCGATGCCGCCAGTGAACGCGCTGGATTTGAGCGGGCTGCTGCTGATTGCCGAGCAGATCCTGGTCGGCGCGATGCTGGGCTTCTCGCTGCAGTTGTTTTTCCAGGCTTTCGTGGTGGCGGGGCAGATTGTCGCGATCCAGATGGGCATGGGCTTTGCCTCGATGGTTGACCCTACCAACGGTGTGTCGGTGGCGGTGATCGGGCAGTTCTTCACCATGCTGGTGACACTGATGTTCCTGGCCATGAACGGCCATCTGGTGGTGTTCGAGGTGCTCACCGAAAGCTTCACTACGCTGCCAGTCGGCAGCGGCTTGATGGTCAATCATTTCTGGGAACTGGCCGGCAAACTCGGCTGGGTGCTCGGCGCGGCGCTGTTGCTGGTGCTGCCGGCGATCACCGCGCTGCTGGTGGTCAACATCGCGTTTGGCGTGATGACCCGCGCCGCGCCGCAGTTGAACATCTTCTCCATCGGCTTCCCGCTGACCCTGGTGCTCGGGCTGTTTATCGTCTGGGTCGGGCTGGCGGACATCGTTAATCAGTATCAACCGCTGGCCACGGAGGCCCTGCAGTTTTTACGCGAACTGGCAAAGGCGCGCTGAGTCATGGCTGAGAGCGAAAGCGGTCAGGACAAAACAGAAGACCCCACGGAGAAAAAGAAAAAGGACGCCCGTGAAAAGGGTGAGATTGCCCGCTCCAAGGAGCTCAACACCCTGGCGATCATGCTCGCCGGTGCCGGTGCGCTGCTGGTCTTCGGTGGGGCGCTTGCCCAGGAGATGATGGACCTGATGCGCCTGAACTTTTCCCTGTCGCGTGACGTGGTGCTGGATCAGCGTGCGATGGGAACCTATCTGCTGCACTCGGGACAGATTGCCTTGCTGGCGATTCAGCCGGTGATGATCACCTTGCTCCTGGCGGCGTTGATCGGGCCGATCTCACTGGGAGGCTGGCTGTTCTCCGCCGGCACCATGGCGCCGAAGTTCAGCCGCATGAACCCTGGTGCCGGCCTCAAGCGTATGTTCTCGGGCAAGGCTGTGGCCGAACTGCTCAAGGCGCTGGCGAAGTTCTTCATCGTCCTGTTCGTGGCCCTTGTGGTGTTGTCGGCGGATATCGACGATCTGTTGCGTATCGCTCATGAGCCACTGGACCGGGCAATCACCCACAGCCTGCAAGTGGTTGGCTGGAGCACGCTGTGGATGGCCTGCGGGCTGGTCATTATCGCCGCTGTGGATGTGCCGATACAGCTGTGGGAAAGCATCAAGAAACTGAAGATGACCAAGCAGGAAGTGCGCGACGAGCACAAGGACCAGGAAGGGCGGCCGGAGGTCAAGCAGCGGATCCGACAGCTGCAGCGTGAGATGTCCCAGCGGCGGATGATGGCCGCCATTCCCGAGGCCGACGTGGTCATCACCAACCCGACCCACTACGCCGTGGCGCTCAAATACGATCCGGATAAGGGCAATGCGCCGGTGTTGCTGGCCAAGGGCAGTGACTTCCTGGCCCTGAAGATCCGCGAGATCGCCGCGGCCAACGAGATCCTGTTGCTGGAGTCACCGGCGCTGGCGCGCTCGATTTATTACTCCACCGAGCTGGAGCAGGAAATCCCCGGTGGGCTCTATCTGGCGGTTGCGCAGGTACTGGCCTACGTCTATCAGATTCGACAGTACCGGGCGGGCAAGGGCAAGCGGCCTGATCCGCTCAAGGACGACCTGCCGATTCCGCCGGATCTGCGCCGCGATTCCTGATTTCAGAATCAAAAGATCGCAGCCTTCGGCAGCTCCTACATGAGATCGGTGAACCTGTAGGAGCACCGAAGGCTGCGATCTTTTTTACCCGCGAAAACCTCTATTCCAAGCCTTTGCAAAAGTTGGAAAGCTTCTTGCAGTAGCCGCCCTGCGCCTGCTTCAGGCGTCAAAAGTTTGCTTTAAAGGAACGGGGAAAACCGGTGGATCGCTCTCAGTTAATCAACAGTGCCCGCAGCAACATTGCCGACCTCAGTCGAGGCAATCTGGGCGTGCCGCTGTTGCTGCTGGTCATGCTGGCGATGATGATGTTGCCGGTGCCGCCGTTCCTGCTCGACGTGTTTTTCACCTTCAACATTGCCCTGTCCATCGTCGTGCTGCTGGTGTGCGTCTATGCCTTGCGCCCGTTGGATTTCGCGGTGTTCCCGACCATCCTGCTGGTGGCGACGCTGTTGCGCCTGGCATTGAACGTGGCCTCCACGCGGGTGGTGATGCTCCACGGCCAGGACGGTCACGCCGCCGCCGGCAAGGTGATCCAGGCGTTCGGCGAGGTGGTGATCGGCGGTAACTACGTGGTGGGTATCGTGGTCTTCGCGATCCTGATGATCATCAACTTCGTCGTGGTGACCAAGGGTGCGGGGCGGATTTCCGAGGTGAGCGCACGTTTCACCCTCGATGCGATGCCCGGCAAGCAAATGGCGATCGACGCCGACCTCAACGCCGGCCTGATCGATCAGGCCCAGGCCAAGGCCCGCCGCTCGGAAGTCGCCCAGGAAGCCGAGTTCTACGGTTCCATGGACGGTGCCAGCAAGTTCGTCCGTGGTGACGCGATTGCCGGCCTGTTGATCCTGTTCATCAACCTGATCGGCGGCATGGCGGTCGGTATCTTCCAGCACAATATGACGTTTGCCGATGCCGGCAAGGTTTACGCACTGCTGACCATCGGTGACGGTTTGGTGGCGCAATTGCCATCACTGTTGTTATCGACAGCGGCCGCGATCATGGTGACCCGTGCTTCCGGTTCGGAAGACATGGGCAAGCAAATCAATCGCCAGATGTTCGCCTCGCCTAAAGCCTTGGCCGTTTCGGCGGGCCTGATGGCGGTGATGGGTCTGGTGCCCGGCATGCCGCATTTTTCCTTCCTGACCATGGCGGCACTGGCGGCCGGTGGCGCCTACCTGTTCTGGAGAAAGCAGAACGTCGCCAAGGTGCAGGCCCTGCAAGAGGTCAAGCGCCAGCAGGAACTGCTGCCGTCGCCGGCCCGCGCCCAGGAAACCAAGGAGCTTGGCTGGGACGATGTGACGCCCATCGACATGATCGGCCTGGAAGTGGGCTATCGCCTGATTCCGCTGGTGGACCGCAACCAGGGCGGCCAGTTGCTGGCGCGGATCAAGGGGGTGCGCAAGAAACTGTCCCAGGATCTGGGCTTCCTGATGCCGACCGTGCATATCCGCGACAACCTCGACCTGGCGCCGAGTGCCTACCGACTGACCCTGATGGGGGTGATCCTGGCGGAGGCGGAGATTTACCCGGATCGCGAACTGGCGATCAACCCGGGGCAGGTCTACGGCACGCTCAACGGCATTACCGCCAAAGATCCGGCTTTCGGCCTGGAGGCGGTCTGGATCGAAATCAGCCAGCGTGCCCAGGCGCAGTCCCTCGGTTATACGGTGGTCGATGCCAGTACAGTGGTGGCCACCCACTTGAACCAGATACTCTACAAGCATTCCAGTGAACTGATCGGTCACGAAGAAGTGCAGCAACTCATGCAATTGCTGGCCAAAAGCTCGCCGAAACTGGCGGAAGAGCTGGTGCCGGGCGTGGTTTCGCTGTCGCAGCTGCTCAAGGTGCTGCAAGCGCTGTTGGCCGAGCAAGTGCCCGTTCGCGATATCCGCAGCATTGCCGAGGCCATCGCCAACAATGCTGCCAAGAGTCAAGATACCGCCGCGCTGGTGGCTGCCGTGCGGGTTGGCGTATCCCGTGCAATCGTGCAAAGCATTGTAGGCACTGAGTCGGAGCTGCCAGTTATCACGCTGGAGCCAAGGTTGGAACAGATATTGCTCAATAGTCTGCAAAAGGCAGGACAAGGCTCGGAAGAGGGCGTTCTGCTGGAGCCAAGCATGGCTGAAAAACTGCAACGCTCGCTGATTGACGCGGCGCAGCGCCAGGAGATGCAAGGTCAGCCGGTGATTCTGCTGGTGGCCGGTCCGGTTCGCGCGATGCTTTCGCGATTCGGCCGGCTCGCAGTCCCGGGTTTGCACGTGTTGGCTTACCAGGAAATCCCTGACAACAAGCAAGTGACCATCGTTGCGACAGTAGGGCCCAACGGCTGAGGTAGTGGTTTATGCAAGTTAAGCGTTTTTTCGCCGCCGATATGCGTCAGGCCATGAAGCTGGTTCGCGATGAGCTGGGCGCTGATGCAGCCATTATCGGCAACCGCCGGATTGCCGGGGGCGTCGAACTGACGGCTGCGCTGGATTACAAACTGTCGGCGCTGGCACCGCGTGTTCCGAACATGGAGCTCGAGGACGAGCTGCGCAAGACTCAGTCGCGGATTGTCACCGCCCAGGCCGAATTGAGCCTGCGCAGCGATGGCGAGAGCGACAATGCGACCAACCGCCAGTTGTTCGCCGGCTTGCCGTTGACCGCCGCCGAGCCGCTGATCGAACCGACGTACGACGAACCCCGTCGCCCCGCACCGGTTGCCGCGCCTGCGTCCGGTGGCGTGGACCCGCGTGCGTTCGACTCGATGCGCTTCGAGCTCAACAGCCTGCGCGAACTCATGGAAGTACAACTCGGGTCCCTGGCCTGGAACCAGCTGCAAGGCAGCCGTCCGGACCAGGCCAACCTCTGGCGTCGCCTGCAACGCATTGGCCTGTCCGGCCCGCTGTCGCGTGACCTGCTGGCACTGATAACCGAAATCCAGGAGCCTCGTCAGGCCTGGCGCATGTTGCTGGCGCACCTGGCGCGCATGATCGTGACCCCGGAAGTCGAGCCGTTGGAAGAGGGTGGCGTCATCGCCATGGTCGGCCCTGCCGGCATGGGCAAGACCACCACCCTGGCCAAGCTGGCTGCCCGTTACGTGCTCAAGTACGGCGCGCAGAACATTGCGCTGGTGAGCATGGACAGCTTCCGCATCGGTGCCCAGGAACAACTCAAGACCCTGGGGCGCATTCTCAATGTGCCGGTGACCCACGTCGATCCGGGCCAGTCCCTGGTGCAGGCGCTGGATCCATTGCTGCGCAAGCGCGTGGTGCTGATCGATACCGCCGGCCTGCAGGCCAGCGACCCGGCCCTGCGCATGCAGCTTGAAAGCCTGGCCGGTCGTGGCATTCGCTCAAAAAATTATCTGGTCCTGGCAACCACCAGCCAGAAACAGGTTCTAACCGCCGCTTATCACAGTTACAAGCGTTGCGGGCTCGCCGGCTGCATCCTGACTAAACTGGATGAAACGGCAAGCCTGGGCGAGGTGTTGAGCCTGGCCATCAGTCATGAGCTGCCAGTGGCGTACCTGACCGATGGCCCGCGGATTCCGGATGACCTCCATCTGCCGCGCCGTCATCAGTTGGTCAGTCGCGCCGTCAGCGTGCAAATGCAGGAAGAACCCAGCGAAGAAGCCATGGCTGACATGTTCGCTGACATCTACCACAGTCCGACCAAGCAGGTTGGCTGAGGTAATAATGAATCGTTTTTGTACCTACATCGATGGTCTGCCATGCATTGTTCCGTTTGTGAACGCGCAGCCAGTAATGTGGCCTCCGTCTATGCAAGACAAGGTAAAGAAATAACATGGGCAGCATGCATCCCGTACAGGTGATCGCGGTGACCGGCGGCAAAGGTGGCGTCGGGAAAACTAACGTGTCAGTGAACTTGTCCCTGGCTTTGGCTGAGCTTGGCCGGCGCGTCATGCTGCTGGACGCCGACCTGGGGCTGGCGAACGTCGACGTTCTGCTGGGGCTGACACCCAAACGTACCCTGGCCGACGTGATCGAAGGCCGCTGCGAACTGCGCGATGTACTGCTGCAGGGGCCAGGCGGCATCCGTATCGTTCCGGCCGCATCCGGCACACAGAGCATGGTGCATCTGAGCCCTGCGCAACACGCAGGCCTGATCCAGGCCTTCAGTGATATCGGCGACAACCTCGACGTATTGGTGATCGACACCGCTGCGGGCATTGGTGAGTCGGTCGTCAGCTTCGTTCGTGCAGCCCAGGAAGTGCTGCTGGTGGTGTGCGACGAGCCGACCTCGATTACCGATGCCTACGCCTTGATCAAGTTGCTCAATCGCGACTACGGCATGAACCGCTTCCGCGTCCTGGCCAACATGGCCCAGAGCCCGCAGGAAGGGCGCAACCTGTTCGCCAAGTTGACCAAGGTCACGGATCGCTTCCTCGACGTCGCCCTACAATACGTCGGCGCGGTGCCTTACGACGAAAGCGTGCGCAAGGCCGTGCAGAAGCAGCGCGCCGTCTACGAGGCCTTTCCGCGTTCCAAGTGTTCGCTGGCGTTCAAGGCCATCGCGCAGAAGGTCGATACCTGGCCGCTGCCGGCCAACCCGCGCGGGCACCTGGAGTTTTTCGTCGAGCGTCTCGTGCAGCAGACAGCAGGACCTGTGCTATGACAGCCAGCGGTTACAACCTCTACAAAAAATCGGCTCGTGATGCGCAGTACGAGCTGATCGAGCGTTACGCGCCGCTGGTTAAACGCATTGCTTACCACTTGCTGGCGCGTTTGCCGGCCAGTGTCCAGGTCGAAGACCTGATCCAGGCCGGGATGATCGGTCTGCTTGAGGTATCGACCAAATATGACGCCAGCAAAGGCGCCAGTTTCGAGACGTACGCGGGCATTCGAATCCGCGGCGCCATGCTCGATGAAGTGCGCAAGGGGGACTGGGCGCCACGCTCGGTTCACCGCAATACGCGCATGGTCAGCGACGCCATTCGCTCGATTGAAGCGAAAACCGGCCGTGACGCTAAAGATCACGAAGTTGCGGCCGAACTCCAATTGAGTCTCGACGATTACTACGGAATTTTGAACGACACCCTGGGCAGCCGGTTATTCAGTTTCGACGATCTGTTGCAGGACGGCGAACACGAAGGGCTGCACGAGGATGGCGCGAGTGCTCATACCGAGCCGTCACGCGACCTGGAAGATGAACGCTTCCAGGCTGCGCTGGCGGATGCGATTGCCAATTTGCCGGAGCGTGAGCGACTGGTGTTGGCGCTGTACTACGACGAAGAGTTGAACCTCAAGGAAATCGGTGAGGTCCTGGGAGTCAGCGAATCTCGGGTCAGCCAGTTACACAGCCAGTGCGCGGCCCGCTTGCGGGGGCGTTTGGGGGAGTGGCGAGCGCGCTGAAGGCAGTGTGGGGACACTGCGAAAGAGGCTGGTGTGGTGTTGAACTGCGCCGGTCCCGATCTGTTGTGCTCCAGACAGTCATTGAGTGCTTTGCCGGATTGATTGAAATGGCGCGTCCAGGTGCTGGGCGCGTTTAAGACTGCTTGGAGGTCGAATTGGACAAGAACATGAAAATCCTCATCGTTGATGACTTCTCAACGATGCGGCGGATCATCAAGAACCTGCTGCGTGACCTTGGGTTCACCAACACCGTCGAGGCCGACGATGGCACTACCGCCATTCCGGTGCTCAACAGCGGAAGCATCGACTTTCTGGTAACGGACTGGAACATGCCGGGCATGACCGGTATCGATCTGCTGCGCCACGTGCGTGCCGATGAAAAGCTCAAGCACCTGCCGGTGCTGATGGTGACCGCTGAAGCCAAGCGTGAGCAGATCATCGAAGCGGCCCAGGCCGGCGTTAACGGCTATGTGGTCAAACCCTTCACGGCCCAGGCGTTGAAAGAAAAAATCGAGAAGATTTTCGAACGCATTGGTTGATGACTGCGCCACGGGGGAGCTATGGGCAATAACGAAACTTCATTGGGCGATTTTGAATCGACCCTGAAAAAACACGCCGTCGAATTGGTCGAGAGCCTTGAAAAAGGCAAGTTCGGCGACGCGGTGCAATTGATCCATGAGCTCAACCAGACCCGTGACCGCGGCCTGTATCAGGAAGTGGGAAAGCTCACTCGCGAACTGCATAGCGCGATCGTCAATTTCCAGATTGACCCGCACATGCCGCAAGCCGAAGAGGTGTCGCAGATCACCGACGCCACCGAGCGTCTGGGCTATGTGGTCAAGCTGACCGAGGCCGCGGCCAACCGCACCATGGACCTGGTGGAGAATGCCACGCCGCTGGTCAACAGCCTGGCGGATGAAGCCCAGGCCTTGAGCACGGACTGGGGACGCTTCATGCGTCGTGAAGTCGGCGCAGAAGAGTTTCGTGAACTGGCCCGGCGGGTCGACGGTTTCCTGGTGCGCAGCGGCACGGACAATCGCGCGGTGTCGGGCAACCTGAACGACATCCTGCTCGCCCAGGATTACCAGGACCTCACGGGGCAAGTGATCAAGCGTGTGACCCAGTTGGTCACCGAAGTTGAAAGCAACCTGCTCAAGCTCGTGCTGATGGCCAGTCAGGTGGACCGCTTTGCGGGCATCGAACATGACCGTGAAGCGATGCTTGCTGAAAAAGATCCACAAAAACATCTCTCTCAGGGTGAAGGTCCGCAGATTCATGCCGATAAAAGAGAAGACGTTGTGTCCGGTCAGGACGATGTGGACGATTTGCTATCCAGCCTGGGATTTTAGAGTTTCAGGTTTTTTGGGTTTTTAGACCTTTAGGAGCACCCCCCCTGATGAGCTTCGGCGCCGATGAAGAGATCCTTCAGGATTTCCTGGTTGAGGCCGGCGAGATTCTAGAGCAACTGTCCGAGCAACTGGTCGAGCTGGAAAGCCGTCCGGATGATGCGGATTTGCTCAATGCAATTTTTCGCGGTTTTCACACTGTAAAAGGGGGCGCCGGCTTCCTCCAGCTCAACGAGTTGGTGGAGTGCTGCCACATCGCCGAGAACGTGTTCGACATCCTGCGCAAGGGTGAGCGTCGCGTCGATTCGGAACTGATGGACGTGGTTCTCGAAGCGCTGGACGCGGTGAACAGCATGTTCAGCGAAGTCCGCGAGCGCAGCCCGATCACGGCTGCGACACCTGAGCTGCTGGCGGCGCTGGCTCGTCTGGCCGAGCCGCAATCGGCTGACGAAGTAGTTGCTGCGCCTGTTGCCGCCGTGGTCGAAGCGCCGGTGGCGGAAGCCGATTCAGGCGATATTACCGATAACGAATTCGAGCAATTGCTGGACTCGCTCAATGCCGTCAAGGCACAGGCCGAGGCGCCGGCGGTTGCCCACGCACCTGCAAGCGCGGCACCTGCAAGCACTGCGGCCGCCAGCGACGAAATCACCGATGCCGAGTTCGAGTCGTTGCTCGATCAGTTGCACGGTAAAGGCCAGTTTGCCGTCGATGCGATTGCGCAGGCTCCGGCTGCGCCAGAAGCACCGAAAGCGCCGGGTGACAGTTCCGATATTACTGACGACGAATTTGAAGCACTGCTCGACCAGTTGCATGGCAAGGGCAACTTTGCTGTCGAGGCACTGGAGTCGGCCATTGCGTCGGTGCCTGCACCTGCTGCCCCAAGCGCGGCGGCGGCTGGCAGCGATCTGATTTCCGATCACGAGTTCGAAGCGCTGCTCGACGAATTGCACGGCAAAGGCAAGTTCAGCGAAGTCGGCACCGCGACAGCGGCCAACGGTTCGAACGCTGCGGTTGCGGCGCCGGCAGCCAAGGCGGCGCCGAAACCTGTGGCCAAGGCCCCCGAGCCAAAAGCCGAAGCCCCGGCCGCCGCTGCACCGGCTGCTGCCCGCGCCCCGGCCGCGCCACCGGCAGAAAAACCGGCGAGCGAAGCCGAGACCACCGTTCGGGTCGATACCGCGCGTCTGGACGAGATCATGAACATGGTCGGCGAGCTGGTGCTGGTGCGTAACCGCCTGGTCCGCCTGGGTCTCAACAGTGGCGACGAAGCCATGTCCAAGGCCGTGTCGAACCTCGACGTGGTCACCGCCGACCTGCAAACCGCGGTCATGAAGACCCGGATGCAACCGATCAAGAAAGTCTTCGGGCGCTTCCCGCGTCTGGTTCGCGACCTGGCTCGCCAGCTCAAGAAAGAAATCAACCTGGAACTGGTCGGCGAAGAAACCGACCTCGACAAGAACCTCGTCGAGGCCCTGGCCGACCCGCTGGTCCACTTGGTGCGCAACGCGGTCGACCACGGCATCGAGTCGCCGGAAGAGCGCGAAGCCTCGGGCAAGGCCCGTGGCGGCAAGGTGATCCTGGCGGCCGAACAGGAAGGCGATCACATCCTGTTGTCGATTTCCGATGACGGTAAAGGTATGGACCCGAATGTCCTGCGTTCCATCGCGGTGAAACGCGGCGTGATGGACAAGGACGCGGCCGATCGACTGAGCGACACCGAGTGCTACAACCTGATCTTCGCCCCGGGTTTCTCGACCAAGACCGAGATCTCCGACGTGTCGGGTCGCGGCGTGGGCATGGACGTGGTGAAAACCAAGATTTCCCAGCTCAACGGTTCGATCAACATCTACTCGACCAAGGGCCAGGGTTCGAAGATCGTCATCAAGGTGCCGCTGACCCTGGCGATCATGCCGACGCTGATGGTCATGCTCGGCAACCAGGCGTTCGCGTTCCCGCTGGTGAACGTCAACGAAATCTTCCACCTCGACCTGTCGACCACCAACGTCGTGGACGGTCAGGAAGTGGTGATCGTGCGGGACAAGGCGCTGCCATTGTTCTACCTCAAACGCTGGCTGGTCAGCTCCGCCGCTCACGAAGAGCAGCGCGAGGGCCATGTGGTGATCCTTTCGGTGGGCACGCAGCGGATCGGCTTTGTCGTCGATCAACTGGTGGGCCAGGAAGAAGTGGTCATCAAGCCATTGGGCAAAATGCTCCAGGGAACGCCGGGCATGTCCGGCGCCACCATCACCGGTGACGGCCGCATCGCGCTGATTCTCGATGTTCCGAGCATGCTCAAGCGTTACGCCACACGGCGTATTTGATTCTGGTGGAGCGGGGCGCCTGGCCTCGCTCCATCTAATGGAGTGTTTATGGCAGTCAAAGTCCTGGTGGTGGACGATTCGGGGTTTTTCCGCCGCCGCGTCTCGGAAATTCTTTCAGCGGATTCGAATATCCAGGTCGTCGGCACGGCGACCAACGGCAAAGAGGCGATCGATCAGGCGCTGGCCCTCAAGCCCGACGTGATCACCATGGATTACGAGATGCCGATGATGGACGGCATCACGGCCGTGCGGCACATCATGCAACGCTGCCCGACCCCGGTCCTGATGTTCTCCTCGCTGACCCATGAAGGCGCCAGGGTCACCCTCGATGCGCTGGATGCCGGTGCGGTGGACTTCCTGCCGAAGAATTTCGAAGACATCTCGCGCAACCCCGAGAAGGTCAAGCAACTGCTGTGCGAGAAGATTCTCAGCATCTCGCGCAGTAATCGTCGTGTCAGTCACTACAGCGCTCCGGCGCCTGTCGCTGCACCAGCGCCGACGCCTGCGCCTTCCAGCGTGGGCAGTTTTGCCAGCAGCGCGCCCGCGCGTCCGGCACCGGCACCGATCCCGGTGCGTACGCATGCACCTGCTACGTCGTCGCCCGCGCCAAAACGCAAGGCCTACAAACTGGTGGCCATCGGTACGTCCACCGGCGGCCCGGTTGCCCTGCAGCGGGTGTTGACCCAATTGCCGGCCAATTTCCCGGCCCCGATCGTGCTGGTCCAGCACATGCCGGCCGCCTTCACCAAGGCCTTCGCCGAGCGCCTGGACAAGCTCTGCCGCATCAGCGTCAAGGAAGCCGAGGATGGCGACATCCTGCGTCCAGGCCTGGCGCTGCTGGCGCCGGGTGGCAAGCAGATGATGATCGACGGTCGCGGCGCGGTGAAAATCCTCCCGGGTGACGAGCGCCTCAACTACAAGCCGTGCGTGGACATCACCTTCGGTTCGGCAGCCAAGTCCTACGGTGACAAAGTTCTGGCGGTTGTCCTGACCGGCATGGGCGCCGATGGCCGTGAAGGCGCGCGCCTGCTCAAGCAGGGCGGCAGTTCGATCTGGGCACAGGACGAAGCCAGTTGCGTGATCTACGGCATGCCGATGGCCATCGTCAAAGCTGAACTCGCCGACGCGGTGTACAGCCTCGACGACATCGGCAAGCACTTGGTCGAGGCGTGCATCTGATGGATGTTCTAAGCCTGATTGGCATCATCATGGCTTTTGTCGCCATCATCGGCGGCAATTACCTTGAAGGCGGTCATCTGGGCGCCCTGGCCAACGGCCCGGCAGCGTTGATCGTGCTTGGCGGCACCATCGGCGCGGCGCTGCTGCAATCACCGATGAGCGCCTTCAAGCGCGCCATGCAGATCCTCGCCTGGATCCTGTTCCCGCCTCGCGTCGACCTGGCCGGTGGCATCGACCGCGTGGTGAACTGGAGCCTGACCGCCCGCAAGGAAGGCCTGCTGGGTCTTGAAGGTATCGCCGACGCCGAGCCTGACAATTACGCCCGCAAAGGCCTGCAACTGCTGGTCGACGGCGCCGAGCCGGAAGCGATCCGCAGCATTCTGGAAGTGGATTTCTACACCCAGGAAAGCCGCGATATCGAAGCGGCCAAGGTCTTCGAAAGCATGGGCGGTTATGCGCCGACCATCGGCATCATCGGTGCGGTGATGGGCCTGATTCACGTCATGGGCAACCTGGGTGATCCGTCGCAACTGGGTAACGGCATCGCCGTGGCCTTCGTCGCCACCATCTACGGCGTGGCCAGTGCCAACCTGGTGCTGCTGCCGATTGCCGCCAAACTCAAAGCCATCGCGCTGCGCCAGTCGCGTTATCGCGAAATGTTGCTGGAAGGACTGCTGTCGATCGCCGAAGGTGAAAACCCTCGCTCCATTGAGTTGAAGCTTCAGGGCTTCATGGATTAAGGGACTAGGCTCATGGCACGTCGCCGCCAACATGAAGAGCATGTAAACCATGAACGTTGGCTGGTTTCCTATGCCGACTTCATTACCTTGCTGTTTGCCTTTTTCGTGGTGATGTACTCCATCTCGTCGATCAACGAAGGCAAGTACAAGGTCATTTCCGAAGCGCTGATCGGGGTCTTCACCGATTCCGATCGCGCGCTCAAGCCGATCCCCATCGGTGACGAGCGGCCGAAGACCGTGACCCCGGCCAAGCCGCTAGTCAAGGACAGTGACCAGGTCGATGCCGGTGTCTCCGGCGCCAGCGATCCGCTCAAAAGCATCGCCGACGACATCAGCGCGGCGTTCGGTGACCTGATCAGCTCCAACCAGATGACCGTGCGCGGCAACGAGCTGTGGGTCGAGATCGAGCTCAATTCCAGCCTGCTGTTCGGCAGCGGCGATGCCATGCCCAGCGACATCGCGTTCAGCATCATCGACAAGGTCGCGGCGATCCTGAAGCCGTTCGACAACCCGATCCATGTCGAAGGTTTCACCGACGATCAACCGATCCGCACTGCGCAGTATCCGACCAACTGGGAGCTGTCCTCGGCCCGCTCGGCCAGTATCGTGCGCATGCTGGCGATGCAAGGGGTGAACCCCGGTCGCCTGGCGTCGGTGGGCTACGGCGAATTTCAGCCGGTGGCCAACAACGCCACCGCCGAAGGCCGCGCACGCAACCGTCGCGTGGTGCTGGTGGTGTCGCGCAACCTCGATGTTCGCCGCAGCCTGACCGGTACCGGAACCGCCCATGCGCAACCGGATGCCGCATTGAAGCGTGCTGGCACACAAACTGCACCGACCCCGGTCAAGTCGCCGGTACGAGAGAACGCCGTCAATTCTCCGTCACCCGCATTAACACGTTGAGCTATTTCTCGGTCGATACGTGCGGCCGGGAGGAACAATCCGAATGAGAGTCTGGGCAGTCGCCAATCAAAAGGGTGGTGTCGGTAAAACCACTTCCTCCATCGCTTTAGCCGGGTTGCTGGCCGAGGCGGGCAAGCGCGTGGTCGTGGTCGATCTCGACCCCCACGGCTCCATGACCAGCTACTTCGGCTACGATCCCGACAGCCTGGAACACAGCAACTACGATCTGTTCCTGCACAAGGGCAACGTGCCGCAAGGCTTGCCGGGGCAATTGTTGCTGTCGACCAGCGACGAACGCATATCCCTGTTGCCGTCCAGCACCGCGCTGGCCACCCTCGAGCGCCAGTCGCCAGGGCAGAGTGGTTTGGGCCTGGTGATTGCCAAGAGCCTGGCGCAACTGTGGCAGGACTTCGATTACGCCGTGATCGACAGCCCGCCCTTGCTCGGCGTGCTGATGGTCAATGCCTTGGCGGCGAGCCAGCAACTGGTGATCCCGGTGCAGACCGAACACCTGGCGGTCAAGGGCCTCGAGCGCATGGTCAACACCCTGGCGATGATCAACCGCTCGCGCAAACAGGCATTGCCATTCACCATCGTGCCGACCCTGTTTGACCGCCGCACGCAGGCGTCCCTCGGCACCTTGCGCGTGCTGCGCGACAAATTCCCCGACGAAATCTGGCAAGGCTACATCCCGGTGGACACGCGCCTGCGCGATGCCAGCCGTGCCGGGCTGACGCCTTCGCAGTTCGACGGCAAGAGTCGTGGCGTTCTCGCTTACCGTGCGTTGCTCAAGCATCTGCTGGCGGCGCAACTTGTTGCGCAGGTGGCCTGACATGACCTCGATCCCTGTAGGAGCGAGCCTGCTCGCGATGGTCGTCAACGATGACGCGGGAAACCTGGCACCCCGTGGCGCTCTCAGGTTCATCGCGAGCAAGCTCGCTCCTACAGGTGAGCGCTCATGAATCGACTGGTAAAGACAACATCGCGCCCACAACTGGCGTTGCAGTCGTATCTGGATAACTTGCTGCAAGACGCAACCGAGGAGATGGCCGAGGTTGTCGAAGCGCTGAGCGTCGTCGAAGAGCAAGGCGTGCTGGACGAGTTCCAGGCTGCCGTGCTCGAAGAACAGGCCCGGGATGCGCAGCAAGTCGCGCTGGCAGCCACTGCGGTGACTGCGCCTTTGGCCAGGACTTCCGTCGTCGTGATCGAAGCACCGGAGCCCGTTCTGGCACCGATATCGACCATTGCGCCGCTGTTGCAAACCCTGGTGGCGCCGATCGAAGAGGCCGAAGTGCTGGAGACTCCTGTTATCGAGGAGCCTCAGGTACTTGTGCCGCCCGTCGTCGAAGTGCATCGGCCACCGAGCAATACGCCGCCACCGGTGGACACCGAGGGTCGTCCGTCCTGGGCCGCCGAGCCTTTCGAATGCCTGTTGTTCGATGTCGCCGGCTTGACCCTGGCGGTGCCGCTGGTATGCCTGGGGTCGATCTACTCCCTGGCCGGTCACGAGCTGACGCCGTTGTTCGGCCAGCCGGAATGGTTCCTGGGCATCCTGCCGAGCCAGGCCGGCAACCTCAAGGTGCTCGATACCGCGCGTTGGGTCATGCCCGACCGTTACCGCGACGATTTCAAGCAGGGCCTGCAATACGTGATTTCGGTCCAGGGCTATGAATGGGGCCTGGCGGTGCATCAGGTCAGCCGCTCGTTGCGTCTGGATCCGAATGAAATCAAATGGAGAAGTCACCGGGGTCAGCGGCCATGGCTCGCCGGCACGGTGATTGAACACATGTGCGCCTTGCTCGACGTCGCCTCGTTGGCCGAGTTGATCGCCAGTGGCGGGGCAAAGCACATGTCCGGCAGCAAGCCGAACCACAAACCGACAAACATCAAATAAACAACAGGCGACGTCACTCGATGGCGTTGCACGGAACACACACCGCCAGGGCGGTTTCTTGAGGGGTCAGGGTATGAATGACAAGGCAACGGCGGCAAAAGGTTCCGAAGATCCGATCCTGCAATGGGTCACCTTCAAGCTGGACAACGAGACCTACGGCATCAACGTGATGCGCGTCCAGGAAGTCCTGCGCTACACCGAAATCGCCCCGGTCCCGGGTGCCCCGAGCTACGTGCTGGGCATCATCAACCTGCGCGGCAACGTCGTCACCGTGATCGACACCCGTCAGCGCTTCGGCCTGATGAATGCCGAGATCAGCGACAACACCCGTATCGTCATCATCGAAGCCGACAAGCAGGTTGTCGGGATCATGGTCGACAGCGTGGCCGAAGTGGTTTACCTGCGTCAGTCGGAAATCGAAACCGCGCCGAACGTGGGTAACGAAGAGTCCGCCAAGTTCATTCAAGGCGTGTGCAACAAGAACAACGAATTGCTCATCCTGGTCGAGCTGGACAAGATGATGAGCGAAGAAGAATGGTCGGAACTGGAGAGTATCTGATTGATTCTCGAGGTTGCGGTCATTGTCCTGTTCCTGTTCTGGGCAGGCACGCTGGCAATGTTCCTGGCCTACATTCGCGCCCAGAAGCAGATCGCCGCGCAACAGGCCCAGGGCGATGCGCTGCGCGACCAGCGCATCAAGGACCTGGGCAAACGCGTTGACAACTACCAGAACGGCAACGTGCGCATGGGCGAAGACCTGCATGAACTGCGGGCGATCGTTGCGCCGTTGCCGGACAAACTCGCTCAGCTGGAACAGCGTGACCCGACCAGCCTGTCGTTTGCCCAGGCAGCACGATTGGTCGGGATGGGCGCCAGCGTCGACGAACTCACCCAGTCCTGCGGCTTGACCCAGGCTGAGGCGGAGTTGATGAGCAAAGTGCACAAGAACTGATTCTTGCGATTGGCCTGAGATCCCCTTCGCGGGCAAGCCCGCTCCCACACTGGATCAATGTCGTACACAAAATTTGTGTTCACAGAAGACCGAATGTGGGAGCGGGCTTGCTCGCGAAGGCGTCCTCGAATGCGCAGCAATCTTCCCCGCGCTCCGACTCTCTATCCTCAGACAGGGATTACGCTGTCGTAGTCTCCTGCCTATAACATTCTCAGATCCCACCGTCTTGTGATCGCATCCAGCGATCAGTAGTTTGATCTGCTCAAACATACACACTGCCAGGAAGGCTTATGATCGACATTTTGCGTGGTACACCGCTGTGGGTTTATGCGGTGTTTTTTATTCTGAGTTACTACGGCGTCATCGCCTGTTTCAGGAGCCACGTATCGAAAAGGTCATTGCAGATATCACCCGTGATATTCGTGGCTTTGTCCCTCGCATCGCTCAATCCCTCCCAGGAAATTGCAATCCAGCTTTCAGTCTATGCATTGGGATTGCTTGCGGGGTGGTTGCTGGCACTGCGTTTTTTCTCGTACAACAATGTGCAGTGCGAGGGGCAACATCTGGTTCTACCCGGTACGATCAAGGTACTGATTGTGTATTGGGGCTTTTTTGCCTGGCGTTATTACGAAGGTTACCAGGCGGCCATGTACCCGGAACTGGCCAATGAAATGTCGGCGGTTGCAGGGGCGGCGCTGGGGGCAGGGTTCATCAATGGTTTGATTGTTGGTCGCAGTTTCAAGCTATTGCGTTTCGTAGGTGCCGGCTTGTCAGCGAAGGCGGCTAAATGATCGGTGCAATATTCAAGTTCGCATTCGCCGGCAAGCCGGCTCCATAACGGGTTCGTAAGCTCAATAATCATCCCCGCGTTCGGTGACGTCCTTCTCGACCATCAACGCATCCGGACCCATCCCCACCGGAAATTTCCCCTTCAAATTCCAAGCAAACGCAATAATCTCGGCAATCGTCAGATACAGCTCCTGCGGAATGCTGTCCCCCAGTTCCATGCGCGCCAGCAGCCTCACCAACTCGGCATTTTCGTAGATCGGCACTTCGCAGTCGCGGGCGATCCGCAGGATTTCTTCCGCCAGTTCTTCGTCGCCCTTGGCGGTTAGGGTGGGGGCGTGGGTGCCGTCGTACTTGAGGGCGATGGCCTGGCGTGGGGCGTTGGGGTTTTTCATGCGGTTTCGTCGACCCAGCGTTGTTCGAGGCGGGTTTGGGGGCCTTGGGGTGGTCTGCCGAGGTGGCAGTCCAGGTCGCCGACGTTCAGGCCGGCGGACACCAGGCGGTCACGCAGCCTGGCCAGATTGCTTTCGATCAGGCTGGCGGTGTACGGCCGTTCGGCCCAGAGCTGGCCGCAGAGGCTGCCCTTGATCAGTTGTGCCTGGATTTGCAGGGGCCCCAAAGGCTCCATGGCGAAGGCCAGTTCGACTCGCCACAGCTGTTGCTTGGGTTCGCGTTCTTCGCGACGCTCCTTTGGCTGTTCTTTCTCGGGGGCGTCCTCGCGCTGGAACTTGACCTGCAAAGGCACGATGTCCTGCAGGTTGCGCATCGGGATTTCCAGCTGCCAGGTGCTCATCAGCCGTCCGTCGGCGGTGACGCCGGTCTGTTCCAGGCTCGACAGTTGATGGCTTTGCAGGCGTGAAACCGCAGCGGCGGCCAGGCGTAGCAAGTGTTCGAGGTCGTCTTCACCCTCGGCGCTTTGCAGCAGGCGTTCGGGCAGCGGGAAACCGCTCGGCGACGGTTTGGCACTGACCTGACCGAGCATCCCCAGGGCATTGCGGACGAAATTCGGCATCGCCTGGGCCAGGGTATTGGCGGCGATGGTCGCGCCGAAGTTGGTGTGGGCGGGCAAGCCCTGGCTCAACTGCGCAACCAGTTTGAGCAGGTCGCCTTTCATGTCCGGCGCGAGTGTCGGGTTTTGCCCGTTCAGCAGTTTGCTTTCGAGGAACGCACCACTGCTGGCCAGCGCCAGGGCCAGGCCCTTGGGGGTGCTCAGTTGCTGGACATCCGGCAGGCCGGAGAGCAATCGGGCAGCGGCGCTGCGCAGTTCGGTGGAGGTCTGGTCCGAGGGTGGAAGGTTCTGCAGGAGTTTGAGCAAGCCATCCAGCGAGCCTTGGCGGCTTTGCTGGTCGACCAGTTGCCGGGTGACCGCCAGTTGTTCCTGGCGGCTGCTCAGTGGCACGAATTTCAATGTCTGGCTGTCTTGCACCTGCGCGCTCAACAAGGTGCCGATGCGCAAGGGCTGCGGACTGTCGATGCTCAGGGTGCTGCCGCTCAACGCGGTGTTGAGCAGGCTCACCATCGAGCGAAACACCATGGGCTGGCCGGGGACCTGCGGCAGCACTTGCGAGGTCAGCACCTTGCCCTGCAGCAGGGTGCCAACGGGCAGTTGCGCGGTGTCGAGGCGGGTGAGGGTGGCGACGCTGTAGGCGATGGCCTGTTGCACCGTCACGGCCAGGTTGCCGGCCGAGGGCTGGGTGACGAGCAACGTGGTGCCCTGGGCCAGCGGTTGATTGCCGGTGGTCTGGACCGTGGTCTGGCGGCCGCTGTCGAGGGTGACCTTGAGCAGCATCTGGAAAGTCTGGTCCGCCTGCTTGAGCGACAACACTTCGGCCTGGGCGGTTTGACCGACGCTGATCAGCCCCTCCACCGGCGTCAGCAACTTGAGCAACTCACCGCTGAGCACCTGCGGGCGTGAGGTCGCCGGGAGGGTCTGCGGTAGCGGGAGGATGTTCATTTCGCCTGTCATACGCGGTCACAACCTGAGGAAAATGCACTCTTTAGAGTAGGGCCTGGCATGTATAATGCCGCGCCGTTGTATCCAAAAATGGCGAAAACTTTGCAATTGTTTGACGCAGCTCTCTAGAACAAGACGTCATTGCATCTATGCTGCATCTCTTTAACGGCCGCGCCCGTGCCGACTTGAACCGTATAAGGCCCGTGAACCCTTGACCAGTCCTGTCCTGCAAACCGTTGCCCTTGCCTGTGAGCGAGACCTTCGGCTGCTCTTCGAAAATCTCGATTTGAGACTGGCCAGTGGCGAAATGATTCAAATCAGTGGCCCCAACGGCAGTGGCAAGACCAGCCTGTTGCGCCTGCTCTCGGGGCTGATGCAGCCGACCGCCGGTCAAGTGCTGCTCAACGGCCAGCCGCTGAGCGAGCAACGGGGCGAACTGGCGCGCAACCTGCTGTGGATCGGCCACGCGGCCGGGATCAAGGATTTGCTGACACCGGAAGAGAATCTGAGCTGGCTGTGTGCCTTGCATCAGCCGGCGACCCATGAGGCGATCTGGCAGGCGTTGGCCGCGGTCGGGCTGCGCGGATTCGAGGATGTGCCTTGTCACACCCTGTCTGCCGGTCAACAGCGCCGCGTTGCGCTGGCGCGTCTGTATCTGGATAGCCCGCCGCTGTGGATCCTTGATGAACCCTTTACCGCCCTCGACAAACAGGGCGTGGCGCAACTCGAAGAGCACCTGGCCGGCCACTGCGAACGCGGCGGCATGGTGGTGTTGACCACTCATCACACGCTGAGCCGGATGCCGGCCGGTTATCGCGACATCGATCTGGGGAGATGGGCCGTATGAGTGTTTTCGGCCTGTTGGTCGCCCGCGAGGCGCGTCTGCTGTTCCGCCGCCCGGCGGAGCTGGCCAATCCGCTGGTGTTCTTTGCGATCGTCGTTTCGCTGTTCCCTCTGGCGGTCGGACCCGAGTCTCAATTGTTGCAAACCTTGTCTCCGGGGCTGGTCTGGGTGGCGGCACTTTTATCGGTTCTGCTCTCGCTGGACGGGCTTTTCCGTAGTGATTTCGAAGATGGATCGCTTGAGCAGTGGGTCCTTTCGCCGCACCCCCTGGCTCTTCTGGTTTTGGCCAAAGTACTGGCACACTGGGCTTTTTCCGGCTTGGCACTGGTTTTGCTGGCACCCTTGCTGGCGCTGATGCTCGGTTTGCCTGCCGCCTGTCTGCCGGTGTTGCTGCTTTCGTTGCTGCTCGGTACACCGGTACTAAGCCTGCTCGGTGCAGTAGGCGCGGCGCTGACGGTCGGTTTGAAGCGCGGTGGCCTGTTGCTGGCCCTGCTGATTCTGCCGTTGTACATCCCGGTGTTGATCCTTGGCAGTGGCGCCTTGCAGGCAGCCTTGCAAGGGATGCCGGCGACCGGTTATCTCCTGTGGCTTGGCAGCCTGACCGCCCTGGCGATAACCCTGACACCTTTTGCAATAGCCGCTGGCCTGAAGATCAGCGTCGGCGAATAATGAGGTCTGGTTAAAAAACAACCAGTAAAGACCCTCGCTCTTCACAGTAAAGAGCAACCGTGATGGAAACAGTATGAACTGGACGTGGTTTCACAAGCTCGGCTCGCCCAAATGGTTTTACGGCATCAGCGGCAAAATGTTGCCCTGGCTGAGCGTCGCGGCGTTGCTGCTGATCAGCGTTGGCGTGGTCTGGGGCCTGGCCTTCGCGCCGCCGGACTATCAGCAGGGCAACAGCTTCCGCATCATCTATATCCACGTTCCGGCCGCCATGCTGGCGCAGTCCATCTACGTGATGCTGGCGGTGTGCGGCATCGTTGGCCTCGTGTGGAAGATGAAACTGGCCGACGTCGCCCTGCAATGCGCGGCGCCCATCGGCGCCTGGATGACGGCGGTTGCGCTGGTCACCGGGGCGATCTGGGGCAAACCGACCTGGGGCTCGTGGTGGGTCTGGGATGCGCGCCTGACGTCCATGCTTATCCTGCTGTTCCTGTACTTCGGTCTCATTGCGCTGGGCAACGCGATCAGCAATCGTGACAGCGCGGCCAAGGCCTGTGCGGTGCTGGCGATTGTCGGCGTGATCAACATCCCGATCATCAAGTACTCGGTGGAGTGGTGGAACACCCTGCATCAGGGCGCGACCTTCACCCTCACCGAAAAACCGGCAATGCCAGCCGAAATGTGGCTGCCATTGCTGCTGACGGCGTTGGGTTTCTACTGTTTCTTCGGCGCGGTCCTGCTGCTGCGCATGCGCCTTGAAGTGCTCAAGCGTGAAGCCCGGGCCAGTTGGGTCAAGGCCGAAGTGGAAAGCAGCCTGGAGGTCGCTCGATGAGTTTTGCTTCATTCGGCGACTTCATCGCCATGGGTCATCATGGCCTTTATGTCTGGTCAGCCTATGGCATCTGCCTGGCGGTGTTGGCCCTCAACGTGGCGGCGCCGATCCTGGCCCGCAAGCGGTATCTGCAACAAGAGGCGCGTCGTCTGCGCCGGGAGAACGGCAAGTGAATCCGCTGCGCAAAAAGCGTCTTATCATCATTCTCGCGATCCTGGTCGGGGTCGGCGCTGCCGTCGGCCTGGCCTTGAGCGCCCTGCAGCAGAACATCAACCTGTTTTACACACCGACCCAGATCGCCAACGGCGAAGCCCCGCATGACACGCGCATCCGCGCCGGTGGCATGGTCGAGAAGGGCTCGCTGGAGCGTTCCAGCGATTCCCTGGATGTGAAATTCGTCGTCACCGACTTTAATAAATCCGTGACCATCACCTATCGCGGCATCCTTCCGGACTTGTTCCGCGAAGGGCAGGGCATCGTCGCCCTGGGCAAGCTCAATGCCGATGGCGTGGTGGTGGCCGATGAAGTGCTGGCCAAGCACGACGAGAAGTACATGCCGCCGGAAGTGACCAAGGCGTTGAAAGACAGCGGTCAATCGGCTCCAACGCCCGTGAAGGAGGGTTGATCCATGACATCCGGCATCTTTATTCCCGAGCTGGGCCATCTGGCGATGATCCTGGCCCTGTGCTTCGCCCTGGCCCAGGCCGTGGTCCCGCTGCTCGGTGCCTGGCGCGGTGACCGGCTGTGGATGAGCCTGGCCCAGCCGGCCGCCTGGGGGCAGTTCAGCTTTCTGCTGTTTGCCTTCGGTTGCCTGACCTACGCCTTCATGGTCGATGACTTCTCCGTGGCCTATGTGGCCAACAACTCCAACAGCGCCTTGCCCTGGTACTACAAGTTCAGCGCCGTGTGGGGCGCCCACGAGGGTTCCCTGCTGTTGTGGGCCTTGATTCTCGGTGGCTGGACCTTCGCGGTGTCGGTGTTCTCCCGGCAGTTGCCACAGGTCATGCTGGCCCGCGTGCTGGCGGTGATGGGCATGATCAGCACCGGTTTCCTGCTGTTCCTGATCATGACCTCCAACCCGTTCAAGCGCATCCTGCCGCAAATGCCCAGCGACGGTGCCGACCTCAACCCGCTGCTGCAAGACATCGGCCTGATCGTGCACCCGCCGATGCTGTACATGGGCTACGTCGGTTTCTCGGTGGCCTTCGCCTTCGCCATCGCCGCGCTGATGGGCGGTCGCCTGGATGCCGCGTGGGCGCGCTGGTCGCGTCCGTGGACCATCGTGGCCTGGGCGTTCCTCGGCATCGGCATCACCCTCGGTTCGTGGTGGGCGTACTACGAACTCGGCTGGGGTGGCTGGTGGTTCTGGGACCCGGTGGAAAACGCCTCGTTCATGCCATGGCTGGTGGGTACCGCGCTGATTCACTCGCTGGCGGTCACGGAAAAACGTGGCGTGTTCAAGAGCTGGACCGTATTGCTGGCCATCGCTGCGTTCTCGTTGAGCCTGCTGGGCACCTTCCTCGTGCGCTCCGGGGTGTTGACCTCGGTGCACGCCTTTGCCTCCGATCCGGAGCGCGGCGTGTTCATCCTGATTTTCCTGCTGTTCGTGGTCGGCGGTTCATTGACGCTGTTCGCCCTGCGCGCGCCGGTGGTCAAGAGCCAGGTTGGCTTCAACCTGTGGTCCCGGGAAACCCTGTTGCTGGGCAACAACCTGGTGCTGGTGGTGGCCGCCTCGATGATTCTGCTGGGCACCTTGTACCCACTGATTCTCGATGCCATGACCGGCGCCAAGCTGTCGGTCGGCCCGCCGTACTTCAACGCGCTGTTCATTCCGTTGATGGCGTTGTTGATGGTGGTGATGGCGGTCGGCGTGATCGTGCGCTGGAAAGACACCCCGGTGAAATGGCTGCTGAGCATGCTGACGCCGGTATTGCTCGGCAGTGCGGCCATGGCCGTGGTGGCTGGCGTAGCCTACGGCGACTTCAACTGGGCAGTGCTCGCGACCTTCATGCTCGCCGCCTGGGTGCTGTTGGCCGGTGCGCGTGACATTGTCGACAAGACCCGCCACAAAGGCCTGATCAAAGGCCTGCCAACCCTGACCCGCAGCTACTGGGGCATGCAGATCGCTCACCTCGGTATTGCCGTGTGTGCGCTGGGTGTCGTGCTGTCGAGCCAGAACAGTGCCGAGCGTGACCTGCGCCTGGCGCCGGGCGAGTCCATGGACCTGGCCGGTTATCACTTCATCTTCGAAGGCGCCAAGCACTTCGAAGGCCCGAACTTCACGTCCGACAAGGGCACCGTCCGGGTGATCCGCAACGGCAAGGAAGTCAGCGTGCTGCACCCGGAAAAACGCCTGTACACCGTGCAGAACTCGGTGATGACCGAAGCGGGCATCGACGCCGGATTCACCCGCGACCTCTATGTCGCCCTCGGTGAACCGCTGGGTAACGGCGCCTGGGCTGTGCGCGTACACGTCAAACCGTTCGTGCGCTGGATCTGGTTCGGTGGTTTGCTGACAGGCGCAGGTGGTTTGCTGGCGGCGCTGGATCGGCGTTATCGGGTCAAGGTAAAAAGCCGCGTGCGCGAAGCACTGGGCCTGTCGGGAGCCACTGCATGAAGCGTTGGTTGATGTTGTTGCCACTGGCGATTTTTCTGGTGGTTGCCGTGTTTCTCTACCGTGGGTTGTATCTGGATCCGGCCGAGTTGCCTTCGGCCATGATCGGCAAGCCGTTCCCGGAGTTTTCCCTGCCGGCGGTGCAGGGCGACAAGACCCTCACCCGCGCCGACATTCTGGGCAAGCCGGCACTGGTCAACGTCTGGGGCACCTGGTGCATTTCCTGCCGGGTCGAGCACCCGGTGCTGAACAAACTGGCCCAGCAGGGCGTGGTGATCTATGGCATCAACTACAAGGACGTCAACGCCGATGCCTTGAAGTGGCTGACAGACTTCCACAACCCGTATGTACTGGACATCCGTGACGACCAAGGCTCGCTGGGCCTGAATCTCGGTGTGTACGGAGCGCCGGAGACCTTCTTCATCGACGCCAGGGGCATTATCCGTGACAAGTTCGTCGGCGTGATCGACGAGCAGGTCTGGCGCGAAAAACTGGCGGGCAAGTACCAGGCGCTGGTCGACGAGGCCAAGCCATGAAGCGCTGGATTGCTGCCGCTGTCCTCGGCTTGAGCATGGCCGGTGTGGCCCACGCGGCCATCGACACCTATGAGTTTGCCAAGGAAGGTGACCGCGAGCGTTTTCGTGAACTGACCAAGGAGCTGCGTTGCCCCAAGTGCCAGAACCAGGACATTGCCGATTCCAACGCACCGATTGCCGCCGACCTGCGCAAAGAGATTTTCCGCATGCTCGGCGAGGGCAAAGACAACCAGCAGATCATCGACTTCATGGTCGACCGCTACGGTGACTTCGTCCGCTACAAACCTGCGTTGAACGCCAAGACTGCCTTGCTCTGGTTCGGCCCCGCCGGCCTGCTGCTGGGGGGTGTCGTGATCATCGCGGTGATCGTCCGCCGTCGTCGCGTGCAACGCGCCGGCACCCCGGGCTCGCTGTCTGCCGAGGAGCGCTCGCGCCTCGACCACCTGTTGGATAAAACCAAGAATGATTGATTTCTGGCTCGCTGCAGGTCTGCTGCTTCTGGTTGCCCTGAGTTTTCTGTTGATCCCGGTTTTGCGCAGCCGTCGTGCCCAGCGTGAAGAGGATCGTACCGCCTTGAACGTCGCGCTTTATCAGGAGCGCGTGGCTGAGTTGCAGACTCAGCAGGAAGAGGGCGTGCTCGATGCGGCGCAAATGGACGCCGGTCGCGCCGAAGCCGCCCGTGAGTTGCTGGCGGACACCGAAGGTGTCGACGCGCCGCGGGTGTCGCGACTGGGCAAACCCCTGCCGTTGCTGGCCGCCGTTCTGGTGCCGGTGCTGGGCCTGGGGCTGTACATGCATTACGGCGCCAGCGACAAGGTCGAACTGACCCGCGAATTCTCCCAGGCACCCAAGTCGATGGAAGAAATGACCCAGCGTCTGGAGCGTGTGGTCGCCGCTCAACCGGACTCCGCCGAAGGCATGTACTTCCTCGGCCGAACCTACATGGCTCAGGATCGCCCGGCGGACGCGGCGAAGATGTTCGAGCGCACGGTGAACCTGGCCGGTCGTCAGCCCGAATTGCTCGGTCAATGGGCCCAGGCCCAGTACTTCGCCGATGGCAAGAAGTGGTCGGACAAGGTCCAGGCCCTGACCGACGAAGCGCTCAAGGCCGATCCGAAAGAAGTCACCAGCCTCGGCCTGCTCGGCATTGCCGCGTTTGAAGGCGAACGTTATCAGGACGCCATCGATTACTGGAATCGCCTGTTGGCGCAGTTACCGCCGGACGACCCGTCCCGGGAGGCGCTGCAAGGCGGGATCACCCGGGCCACGGAGAAACTGGTGGCCAGTGGTGGCAAGGTTGCGCAAGCACCGGCGGCCAAGAGCGCGGCGTTGCTCAAGGTCAGCGTCGATCTGGCGGCGGAGCTCAAAACCAAGGTCCAGCCGGGCGACAGCGTGTTCATCTTCGCCCGTGCGGTCTCCGGTCCGCCGGCCCCGCTGGCGGTCAAGCGCATGACCGTGGCCGACCTGCCGGTGACCGTCGAGCTGAGCGATGCCGACGCGATGATGCCGCAATTGAAACTGTCGAACTTCCCTGAAGTCCAACTTGTTGCGCGCATTTCCCGTGCCGGCAAACCGACCGCCGGCGAGTGGATCGGTCGCAGCCAGCCTTTGGCCAGCAGCACCACCGCGCCGCAAACACTGACCATCGACAGCCCGGACAAATAACAGGAAAACGCTACCATGACCGCCATCGCTCGTATTGCCCTGCTCAGCGTCGTTTTGGGGTTAAGCGCTTGTGCGGTCCAGCGACCACCGGAGCAAACGGCTCCACCGCCGATTCCGCGGTCGCAGCCCAGCCCCACGCCATCGACGTCGCCGGTACCGAGCAAGCCGTCTGTTCCGGTAAAACCCTCCAAGCCGCTGCCACGCACGTCCGCCAGCTTTGCGCCACCACCGGGGGGCAATAGCCATTGGGATCCGAAGCTTGGGGTTTATGTGCTTGATGATCAGCCCAATACCTTTTATCGCCAGCGTACCTATTACCGTTGGGATAACGGCTGGAGCCGGTCGATCAGTCCGAAAGGGCCGTGGGAGGAGACTGATATTCACGGTGTACCGGGTGGGCTGGGACGGCAATTCGGGCAGTAACGCACTAAGGCGACCTTCGGGTCGCTTTTTTGTGCCTGCCGAATGTGATTGCCGGGCTGATGCTGAACCCCTGTGGGAGCGGGCTTGCTCGCGAAGGCGGCCTGATAGCCGACCTGTCTTTTGTTGACTGTGTACATATCCGTTTTTTGGGTAACGGCGGCTTATGGTTTCGCCCTTACGGCGAGTCCCTTTGGCAAACGCCGGAGTGCCGGCCCAGCCCAAAGGAACCAAAGGTCTCGCCCCTTACGTACGGCCCCTCGCTTAGGCTCGGGGTTCCCTCGCTCCGGTATTCATCCGGGGGCATTGCCCTCCGGTCGGCTTCGCTTCGACCTACATGCAATGAGTTCGACTGCGTCGAACGGCGCTGCGCGCCCATCCCCGGATGAACACCTCCGCTCAGCCTGCCGAGGGGGCGGGTGGATCAAGATCAAGAGCGGCAGGCGAGCTAACGCTCGGCCTGTAGGAGCTGCCGAAGGCTGCGATCTTTTGATCTTGATCTTCCGCCCCTTCGACATGGTCAAAAATCAAAATCAAAAGATCGCAGGATATGACTCACCCACATAGGTAACAGTTTTTAACCGGCACTGGTCGAACACCCTGAGCCTACACCGTGATCGGGTGGAAAACCTGCTGGTGCAACGGATGCAGGTGATGGATCATTCGCCGGGCCAGCGGGCTGATCGGGTGCAAGCGCAGTCAGGATGGTTTGCCGGTGCTCCAGCAAGTGTGGCGATAAATGAAGAGGGTGTTTTGATGGCGGGCAGGTTGATCTATCTCATCGGGTCTTCAGGTTCGGGCAAGGACAGCCTGCTGGATGCCGCACGAACGCGGTTGGCCGAACGCGGCTGCCGTATCGTGCGCCGGGTCATTACCCGCTCGGCCGAAGCCGTGGGCGAGGCGGCGCTGGGTGTCAGCGCGCAGCAATTCGCCGATATGGAAGCCCAGGGCGCGTTTGCCCTGAGCTGGCACGCCAATGGGTTGTCCTATGGCATCCCGCGGGAAATCGACGATTGGCTGGCCGCCGGGCAGGACGTGCTGGTCAATGGCTCGCGGGGGCATTTGCAGAACACACGCCAGCGCTATCCAGACGTATTGGTGCTCTTGTTGACTGTGGATCAAGCGGTACTGCGCCATCGCTTGCTGGAGCGCGGGCGAGAATCGTTGATCGAGATCGATCAGCGCCTGGCGCGCAATGCCCGCTTCAGCGAGCAACTTCTGGCGGACGACCAGACCGTACACATGCTCGACAACTCCGGGCCAATTGAGCAAACGGTCGAGCGTTTGCTGGTCTGCATTGACGAGTGACACCGATTTACCTGACATTGCCGGGAACGGACGACGAGCAATTACCTTCGTATGCGGCCAATGCAGGCAATGGCGCAGCCTGTGATCTTTTGATCTTGATTGAGCTGCCTGTCAGGCTTTCGTGCCCAACAACCCGTGCACATACTCCACAAACGCCCGAGCCTTGGCGCTGGGCATCCTGCCTGTAGGGAACACCGCCCACAGGTCCTGGTTCGGCAATACCCAGTCCTTCATCACTTCCCGGACCGAACCGTCGGCCAGTTCTGGCGCAAACATCCATTGCGAGGCCATGGTCAGTCCTTGATGGGCCAGCACGGCTTCACGCAGGCCTTCGGCGGCGTTGACACGGATCCGGCCGCTGGCGATCACCGATTGCTTCTCACCGGCCTTGTTGAATTGCCAATTGGCGCCGTCACCGAGGGTGTAGACGATTGCCTGATGCTTGCCCAGGTCGGCGGGGCAGGTGGGGTCGCCGTGTTTTTCGAAGTACGCCGGTGTACCCAGTACCATGCGCCGGCATTCGGCGACCCTGCGCGCGGTCAGGCCCGAGTCGCTCAACGCGCCCATGCGCAGGGCGATATCGATGCCTTCTTCCACCAGATTGACATTGCGATCGTCGAGCATCAGGTCGATGTTCAGCTCCGGGTGTTGCTCCAGGAAGGGGCCCAGGCGCGGAACGATGTGCAGCCGGCCGAAGGTGACCGCCGCGCAGATACGCAGGTTGCCACTCAGCCCGCTGGCGCAACCCCGTGCGGCGTTGTCGGCCTCGTCAGCTTCTTCGATGGCACGCTTGGCCCGTTCGAAAAAGGCCAGCCCGGCCTCGGTAGGCGTCAGGCCGCGGGTAGAGCGCAGCAACAACCGCACTGCCAACCGCGCCTCGAGTTGCGCGATGGTTTTCGACACGGCCGGCTGGCCGATGCTCAGGCGTCGTGCCGCGGCGGAAAACGAGCCGGTTTCCACCACGTAGACGAAGGTTTCCATTGCGCCGAGGCGGTCCATTGAGGGTCCTTGTGCAAAATCTTGAGGATGTCGCAAGTCAACGCTGTTAAGCCGTAGCCAACGATGCCTTCGGCGAAACACTCAGGAACCGCAACAACGCCAGCAGTGGAAACGCGCTGCCGACGATCACGATCCACAACCAGCCGCCCTGTTCGTACACTGCGCTGGCCACCGAAGAGCCGAAGGCGCCGCCGATGAATATGCTGGTCATGTACAGCGCATTCAGGCGGCTCCGGCTTTTGCCGTCGAGCGCGTAGACCGCACGCTGGCCGAGGACCATGTTCATCTGTACGCAGAAGTCCAGCACCACGCCGGTCACGGCCAGGCCGATGACGCTGTAGGCCGGATGGATGAACGCCGGCAGAAAACTCAGGCTGGCGAACAGCAGGGCCAGCAACGATGCGATGCGGGTGTGGCCGGCATCGGCCAGGCGTCCGGCGATCGGGGCGGCGATGGCGCCGATGGCCCCGACCAGGGCGAAAATCGCGATCTCGCTTTGCGACAAGCCGTGATTGCGCGCCAACTCCAGTGGCACGGCGGTCCAGAACAGGCTGAAAGTGGCAAACATGCAGCCCTGGTAAAACGCCCGCTGACGCAGCACCGGTTGCTTGCGCAGCAGCGTCCACAGCGAGCCCAGCAACTGGCCATAGGAGGCGCTGTGATCAGGTTCACGCTTGGGAATGGTGACGGCCAGCACGATGCTGATGGCCGCCATCAACACCGCGGCAATCACAAACATCGCGCGCCAGCCGAAGTGGTCGGCCACCACGCTGGACACCGGCCGGGCCAGCAGAATGCCGAGCAGCAAACCGCCCATGATCCCGCCCACTACACGGCCACGGGTTTCTTCCGGCGCCAGGTGTGCGGCCAGTGGAATCAGAATCTGCACCGATACCGAGCTGAACCCCACCAACAGCGAAATCAGCAGGAACACGTTCGGCTGATCGGTGAACGCCGCACCCAGCAGGCTGGCAATCGCCACCAGGGTGGTGATGATCATCAACCGGCGGTTCTCCAGCAGATCCCCCAGCGGCACCAGGAAAAACAGCCCCAGCGCATAGCCGATCTGGGTCAGGGAAACGATCAGGCTGGCCATGGCGTTGGTCAGGCCGATGTCCGGGGCGATCAGGCCGATGATCGGCTGGGCGTAGTAGATGTTGGCGACAATGGCGCCGCAGCAGAAGGCGAACAGCAGCACCATGCCTCGGGTCATTGTCGCGGTGCCGTGGGACACCTGGGTCGCTGGGTTCATAACGGGTCTCGCTGTACGGAAAGGAATGCGCGCAGGCTAACGGGCTGACAGAGACGGCGGAAGCGGGATTGGAGTGATAGCTATCATTCCATTGCGGAATGACTGACGGACGCGTGTGTCGTCCGCCTGATGGCCTTGCGTCAGAAGATCGAAGGTCAATGATACATTCACTTACATCTTGTTCGATAGCGTGCTTATGTTCTCTCTCCACGTCTCATGACCCGAGGGCCGCTCCATGAATGTGAAGTTTCGTCAGCTGATTCGCCGGTTTTCAGTCGTCACCTTGATCAGCGTATTCAGCGCTGGCCTGGCGCAGGCCGAAGATGCGCCGGGCACGCGCATCGGTGTACGCGGCGAAATCACCGGTGTCAGTCCGGACGTTGTGAAGGTCCACGCCAACAGCGGCGACAACCTGGTGATCAACCTGACCCAGGACACCAAGGTCCGCGCCGTGACCCTTGCCAACATCGAAGACATCAAGCCAGGCAGCTACATTGGCTCCGCAGCCATTCCCCAGGAGGATGGCACGCTCAAGGCCCTGGAGGTCCATGTGTTCCCGCCGGAACTGGCCGGCAGTGGCGACGGTCATCGGCCCTTCGATCTGGTCAAGGGCAGCAGCATGACCAACGGCAGCGTCGGCGACCTGGTGGTGAGCAATGGCCGGGTGCTGACCGTCAACTACAAGGGTGGCCAACAGAAGATCCTGGTGCCCGAAGACGTTCCCATCGTCAACCTGATGCCGGCCGATCGCAGCCTGTTGAAGGTGGGCGTGAAGATCGTGACCTTTGTCACGCAGGGCGCTGACGGCACGCTCACCGCTCAATCCATTTCGGCGGGCAAGGATGGCGTGACGCCACCGATGTAGCCGATGCATGGCAACCGGCCATCTGAAGAAAAGCCCGCACAGCCCCGGCAGCTAGAATCTACTGGGGGGATCACTTCAATGTGTCCTTACAAGCGGGAGTATCACGATGAAAATCGTATCTTCGCTGGCGTTAGTGGTAGCGGTCGGTTGGATCTCTGGGTGCTCGACAGTGCCTGACAGTCAGGTCACCAGCGTTCCCCTGAATGCTACATCCGATAATCCCGGGAATATTGCCCGGTTGATCATGATGCCCGGTGATAACGCAACAACGTTCTGGGTTGAGGTCAG
Organism: Pseudomonas sp. Pseusp49; assembly: GCF_059491875.1. Taxonomy (NCBI): domain Bacteria; kingdom Pseudomonadati; phylum Pseudomonadota; class Gammaproteobacteria; order Pseudomonadales; family Pseudomonadaceae; genus Pseudomonas; species Pseudomonas sp. Pseusp49. The sequence goes on from NZ_CP168514.1 coordinate 1,687,122, forward strand.
CGGCGAGGGCATAGGCAGCACATTGCCGGGGCGGTTGACGGCCTACATCTATCCGGGAAACTGTGGGAACCTGGGTTCGAAACCCGCCTATGACATGAATGACGGCCCAAATGCCCGGTTCTATTCGCAAGCGTCGAACCAGCGCTTCTGGAAAAGCGCACCGGTCGCCGTCGAGACCCTTCGAGCCGGCGGCTACGCCCTGGTGGTGCGTCAAAGCCCGGTCGATGGTCATCAGGCTATTTTCTGCGGCAATTTGAGCTAGAGGTGCACCCTTGTAGGAGCTGCCGCAGGCTGCGATCTTTTGATCTTGCTTTTAGAAACAGAAGATCAAAAGATCGCAGCCTGCGGCAGCTCCTACAGTCGTTCGGGGGGGTGTTCACAAAAAAGGCGACCTGTGCAGGTCGCCTTGTTCATTGCCGCTCAGCGATCACTTACCGCTGTAGATCTGGTCGAAAATCCCGCCATCGTTGAAGTGGGTCTTCTGCACGGTACGCCAGTCACCGAAGGTCTTCTCGACGGACAGGAAGTCCACTTTCGGGAAACGGTCGGTGTACTTGGCCAGCACGGCCGGGTCACGCGGGCGCAGGTAATTGGCGGCAGCGATCTCCTGGCCTTCCGGCGACCACAGGTACTTCAGGTATTCCTCGGCGGCGGCGCGGGTGCCTTTCTTGTCGACGGTTTTGTCGACCACCGACACCGGTGGCTCGGCTTCGGCGGAAACGCTTGGGTAGATGACTTCGAACTGGTCACGACCGAACTCGCGGGCGATCATTTCCGCTTCGTTCTCGAAGGTCACCAGCACGTCGCCGATCTGGTTGGTCATGAAGGTGGTGGTGGCGGCGCGGCCACCGGTATCGAGTACCGGCGCTTGCTTGAACAGCTTGCCGACGAAGTCTTTGGCCTTGTTCTCGTCACCGCCGTTTTTCAGCACGTAGCCCCAGGCCGAGAGGTAGGTGTAGCGGCCGTTCCCCGAAGTCTTCGGGTTCGGCACGATGACTTGCACGCCATCCTTGAGCAGGTCCGGCCAGTCTTTCAGGGCTTTCGGGTTGCCCTTGCGCACGATGAACACGGTGGCCGAGGTGAACGGCGCGCTGTTGTTCGGCAGGCGCGTGACCCAGTTTTCCGGGACCAGTTTGCCGTTGTCCGCGAGGGCATTGATGTCGGTGGCCATGTTCATGGTGATGACATCCGCCGGCAGGCCGTCGATCACCGAGCGTGCCTGTTTGCTGGAGCCGCCGAAGGACATCTGCAGGGTGATGTTTTCGTTGTGCTCGGCTTGCCAGTGTTTCTGGAACGCAGTGTTGTAGTCCTTGTAGAAGTCGCGCATCACGTCGTAGGAAACGTTGAGCAGCGTCGGTGCCGCCTGGGCGATGTTGCCCAGGGCCAGGCCAGCGGCGAGAAGCGAGGCGCCAAAGAGTTTTTTCACTGCGAATTCCTTGTTCTGTCATGTAGGCGCAGCCTGCGGCAGCTCCTACAGGTTATTTGTTGGTTTCAAAGCACGCGACTATAGCCGGGCTCGTTTAGTCCTTTAAAGATTAAAAAGCTCTTTGCTTATTCCAGTTTTTTAAACAGTGCGTTGCCGCAACGGGAGCAGAATGCAGCGCCGTGTTCGTGGCTGTTTTTCTTGCACACCGGGCAGTCGTGTTGAAGTTGATCGCCGCGCATGGCATTGGCCAGTTCAGCAGTGAAAATCCCGGTTGGCACGGCGATGATCGAGTAACCGGTGATCATCACCAGCGACGAAATCACCTGGCCCAGCGGCGTCTTCGGCACGATGTCGCCGAAGCCCACGGTGGTCAGTGTCACGATAGCCCAATAGATGCCTTTGGGAATGCTGGTGAAGCCATGTTCGGGGCCTTCGATCACATACATCAGCGTGCCGAAAACCGTCACCAGCGTGCAGACGCTGACCAGGAACACCACGATTTTCTGCTTGCTGCCGCGCAGCGCCGACATCAGGTAGTTGGCTTGCTTGAGATAAGGGCTGAGCTTGAGCACACGGAAAATCCGCAGCATGCGGATGATCCGGATTATCAGCAGATACTGCGCATCGGCGTAATACAGCGCGAGGATGCCGGGCACGATGGCCAGCAGGTCCACCAGTCCGTAAAAGCTGAAGGCGTAGCGCAGGGGTTTGGGCGAACAGTACAGGCGCAGGATGTATTCGCCGAGGAAAATCACCGTGAAGCCCCACTCGATATAGGCGAGTACATCGGCGTAGTTGCGGTGAACGCTGTCGATGCTGTCGAGCATCACGATCACCAGGCTGGCGAGGATGATCAACAGCAGGATGCCGTCGAAGCGCCGACCCGCCTGGGTGTCGGTCTGGAAAATCATGACGTAAAGGTCTTCACGCCAGTGTTTGTTGCTGTCCATGGATAACGCCTGACTCGATGATCAGCGCAGCCTAGGTTGATTCTCCCCGGTAGCGCAAGGCGCGCTTTCGACCCTGGCTTTGCCGAGCACCTGAACAATCGTGCGGATCAGCCAGCAGGCAAGAATGAACGGCGCGGTCAGCGTGGGCAGGCCGATGGCGGCAAACACCGGTGTCAGCAACAGCGCCAGGCCGATGCCGACCAGCGGCAGCCACGGTTGGCGACGCTGCGAGCTGAAGGCGAGGGCGGCGAGTACCGCGTTGTAGCCGCCGAGGCCCAGCAGTGCGGTGTAGAAGTCGTGCTGCAGCAGGCTCCAGCCCATGCCCGCACCAGACGCCAGCAACGCCCAGCAGAAGGCGCGGCGATCAGCGATGAGCAAGCCGGCGGCAATCATCGCACCGGCCAGCGGATGACCGAGGAACATCACCTGACCGATGCCTTTGAAAGGGGCGGCGAGCATGTTCAGGGTGCTGACTTCAATCAAATGCGCCTCTGTCGAGGGTGTGGCGAAGCACAGCAACACCCAGCTCAGCACCACGAATGGCGTGGTGTAGGCGGGGAGGTATTGGCTGAACCGGACGCGCTTGAGCCACTGCTGGGTGAACATCGCGCTCAGGCCACCGGCGGCCAGAATCAGCGGCGGCATCATCGCCGACCAGGGGAAGTACAGGCTCAGCAACAGACCGAGCAGAACGCCGTTGTAGCTGAACAACCCGGCCTGACGGTCAGCCTTGGCGTAGTTGCGACGTTGCGCGGTGAACAACCCGGCGACACCGCCGAGCAAGGCGCCGCCCAGCAAGGCGGGCGCAGTGAACAGGATTGCCAGGAGGCACAGCAGGCCGCACAGCGGATTACGCTGGAGAAAGATCTGGCTGAAGCCGTTGAGCAAGGCTTCGGCCCAGTCGGGGCAGTGGGTGTTGAAATGGTTGGCAGGCATGATGGAGTCTGTGGTGTTTCCAGTGAATCGTGTCGCCTGCTTCGCGAGCAAGCCCGCTCCCACAGTTGATCTGTGTGCACCACAGAATCAATGACTGAACAAAGGTTCAATGTGGGAGCGGGCTTGCTCGCGAATAGGCCAGTTCAGGCGCTAGATCAATGTCTCGATACGCAAAGAGTTAGTCGATCCCGGCTGCCCAAAGGGCACACCGGCGGTGATCAATAAGGTGTCGCCACGCTGCGCCATGCCTTGGGCCTGGGCGATCTCCAGCGCTGTGGAGCAGACTTCATCGACCTGGCGCAGGCGATCGTTGACCACCGAGTGCACACCCCAGGCCACGCTCAGGCGACGGGCGGTCTGCAGGTTCGGCGTCAGGTTGAGGATCGGCACGGTCGGCCGCTCCCGCGCCGCACGCAGGCTCGACGCCCCGGACTCGCTGTAGTTCACCAGCACCGCCACCGGCAGCACGTTGCTGATACGGCGAATGGCACAGCTGATCGCGTCGGAAACAGTCGCCTCGGCTTTCGGTCGGCTGACGTCGAGTTGAGTCTGGTAGTCCGGACCGTTTTCCACTTGGCGGATGATCTTGCTCATCATCTGCACGGCTTCGAGCGGGTATTCGCCGGACGCGGTTTCCGCCGACAGCATCACCGCGTCCGCCCCTTCGGCCACGGCGTTGGCGACGTCTGTGACTTCGGCGCGGGTGGGCGCCGGCGAGAAACGCATCGACTCCAGCATCTGCGTGGCCACCACCACCGGTTTGCCGAGCTGACGGCAGGTGCCGATGATGTTCTTCTGGATCTGCGGCACGCTTTCGGCCGGCACTTCCACGCCCAGGTCACCCCGGGCGACCATGATCGCATCGCTCAATTCGGCGATCTCGCGCAGTTGTTCGACAGCCGAGGGCTTCTCGATCTTGGCCATCAGGAAGGCTTTGTCGCCGATCAGGCTGCGGGCTTCGCGGATGTCGTCGGGGCGTTGCACGAACGACAGCGCGACCCAATCCACGCCCAGCTCCAGACCGAAGGTCAAGTCGCGGCGATCCTTGGCGGTCAGCGGGCTCAGGTCGAGCACCGCTTGCGGCACGTTCACGCCTTTGCGGTCCGACAACTCGCCGCCATTGAGCACGGTGGTGTCGATGGCGTCGGCGTATTTGGTCACGACCCGCAGGCGCAACTTGCCGTCGTCCAGCAGCAGGTCCATGCCCGGCTCCAGCGCGGCGATGATTTCCGGGTGGGGCAGGTTGACCCGGCGCTCATCGCCCGGCGTGGCGTCGAGGTCCAGGCGCAAGGCCTGGCCGCGTACCAGTTGCACCTTGCCTTCGGCGAACTTGCCGACCCGCAGTTTCGGGCCTTGCAGGTCCATCAGGATGCCCAATGGATAATTCAGTTGGCGCTCGACTTCACGAATCCACTGGAAACGCTGGGCGTGGTCGGCGTGATCGCCATGGCTGAAGTTCAGGCGGAAGATGTTGACCCCGGCCAGCACCAGCTCACGGATGTCGTCGATGCCATCGATGGCCGGGCCGAGCGTGGCGAGGATTTTGACCTTTTTGTCAGGCGTCATGTTTAGTGCTCTCAAGGATCAGAATGGCGCGGAAGTCGTTGACGTTGGTTCGGGTCGGCTCGGTGACGATCAGGGCGTCGAGTGCCTCGAAATAGCCGTAGCCATTGTTGTTGTCCAACTCGTCGCTGGCGCTCAGGCCCTTTGCGGCGGCGCGGGCGTAGCTGTCCGGGGTCATGATTGCGCCGGCGTTGTCTTCCGAGCCGTCGATGCCGTCGGTGTCACCGGCCAGTGCGTAGACGCCAGCCAGGCCTTTGAGGCTGTCGGTCAGGCTCAGCAGGAACTCGGCGTTGCGCCCGCCACGGCCATTGCCGCGCACGGTGACGGTGGTTTCACCGCCCGAGAGAATCACGCAAGGCGCCGCCAGCGGCTGACCGTGCAGGACGATCTGGCGCGCGATGCCGGCGTGGACCTTCGCCACTTCGCGGGATTCGCCTTCGAGGTCGCCGAGGATCAGCGGGCTGAACCCGGCCTGGCGGCATTTCACCGCTGCCGCTTCCAGGGATTGCTGCGGACGGGCGATCAATTGGAAATGACTGCGTGCCAGGCTCGGGTCGCCGGGTTTGACGGTTTCCGACTCGGGGCTTTGCAGCCAGGTGCGCACCGAGACCGGGACCTCGATGGCATAACGCTTGAGGATCGCCAGGGCTTCGGCCGAGGTGCTCGGGTCGGCCACGGTAGGGCCGGAGGCGATGACCGTGGCCAGATCGCCCGGTACATCGGAAATCGCATAGGTGTAGACAGTGGCCGGCCAGCAGGCTTTGCCCAGGCGGCCGCCCTTGATCGCCGAAAGGTGCTTGCGCACGCAGTTCATCTCGCCGATGGTCGCGCCGGACTTGAGCAGGGCTTTGTTGATCGACTGCTTGTCCGCCAGGGTGATGCCTTCGGCCGGCAGCGCCAGCAGGGCAGAGCCGCCGCCGGAGAGCAGGAAGATCACGCGGTCGGATTCGTTGAGGTCGCTGACCAGCTCCAGCACACGCTTGGCCACGGCCAGACCTGCAGCGTCCGGTACTGGATGTGCAGCTTCGACCACTTCGATTTTTTCGCAAGGTGCGCCGTGACCGTAACGGGTCACCACCAGGCCTGACACTTCGCCCTGCCAGCAACGCTCGACTACCTGGGCCATGGCGGCCGCGGCTTTGCCGGCGCCGATGACGATCACGCGACCGCTGCGGTCGGCAGGCAGATGGGCTTCGAGGACTTGTTGCGGATGTGCCGCGTCGATGGCTGTGGCAAACAGCTCGCGCAGCAATTGTTGCGGATCGACCGACATGGCGGGCTCCCGGAATTCTTGTTATTGGGATAAAACGACAGCAGGTGTTGCGACTCGGTCCTGTGGGAGCTGGCTTGCCAGCGATTCAGGCGCCGCGGTCATTCAGGAAAACCGCATCGATGCCATCGCGGGCAAGCCCGCTCCCACAGGGAGCGAGCCAGAGGCGCAGATTATTTTTTGTCGCGAATCGAGAAGTTAGCCATGTGTTCCAGGCCCTTGATCAGCGCCGAGTGGTCCCAGTTGCTGCCGCCAATGGCCGCGCAGGTGCTGAACACTTGCTGGGTGTTGGCGGTGTTCGGCAGGTTGATGTTCAGTTCCTTGGCGCCTTGCAGGGCCAGGTTCAGGTCCTTCTGGTGCAGGCTGATGCGGAAGCCTGGATCGAAGGTGCCCTTGATCATGCGCTCGCCGTGCACTTCGAGGATCTTCGAGGAAGCGAAACCGCCCATCAGTGCTTCACGCACCTTGGCTGGATCGGCACCGTTTTTCGAAGCGAACAGCAGGGCTTCGGCCACCGCCTGGATGTTCAGGGCCACGATGATCTGGTTGGCCACCTTGGCGGTTTGACCGTCGCCATTGCCACCGACCAGGGTGATGTTCTTGCCCATGGCCTGGAACAGCGGCAGGGCGCGTTCGAAGGCGTCGGCATCGCCGCCGACCATGATGCTCAGGGTCGCCGCCTTGGCGCCGACTTCACCACCGGAGACCGGGGCGTCGAGGTATTGCGCGCCTTTTTCGTTGATCTTCGCGGCGAAAGCCTTGGTGGCGGTCGGCGAGATCGAGCTCATGTCGATCACTACTTTGCCTTTGCCCACGCCGGCAGCGATACCGTCGGCACGGAACAGCACGTCATCGACCTGCGGGGTATCCGGCACCATGACGATGATGAACTCGGCTTCCTGGGCGACTTCTTTCGGGTTCGCCAGAGCAACGGCGCCAGCGGCGACCAGGTCGGCAGGGGCGGCGTCGTGGTGCGCCGACAGGAACAGGCTGTGACCGGCTTTCTGCAGGTTCAACGCCATTGGGTGGCCCATGATGCCGGTGCCGATAAATCCGATTTTAGCCATGAGAAAATCCTCTTGTTTTTGTGTGCCCCCCTGTAGGAGCTGCCGAAGGCTGCGATCTTTTGATCTTGATCTTGAAAGGCAAGATCAAAAGATAGCAGCCTGCGGCAGCTCCTACACAGGGTTGCCCGTGTCTTGTTAGATTGCGTTGTGGGTTTTGAGCCAGCCCAGGCCTGCTTCGGTGGTGGTCAGCGGCTTGTATTCGCAACCGACCCAGCCCTGATACCCGATGCGGTCCAGGTGTTCGAACAGGAAGCGGTAGTTGATTTCACCGGTGCCTGGTTCGTTGCGCCCCGGGTTGTCCGCGAGCTGCACATGGTTGATCTCGCCCAGGTGCGATTGCAGGGTGCGGGCCAGGTCGCCTTCCATGATTTGCATGTGGTAGATGTCGTATTGCAGGAACAGGTTGGCACTGCCGACCTGCTCGCGAATCGACAGGGCTTGCGCCGTGTTGTTCAGATAGAAACCTGGAATGTCACGGGTGTTGATCGCTTCCATCACCAGCTTGATCCCTGCCGCTTGCAGCTTGTCGGCCGCGTACTTGAGGTTGGCGACGAAGGTTTTCTCCACGGTGGCATCGTCAAAGCCCTGCGGCCGGATACCGGCCAGGCAGTTGACCTGAGTGTTGCCCAGCACTTGCGCGTAGGCGATGGCCAGGTCGACACCGGCACGGAACTCTTCAACCCGGTCCGGCAGGCACGCGATACCGCGCTCGCCCTTCGCCCAGTCGCCGGCCGGCAGGTTGAACAGCACTTGGGTCAGACCGTTGGCGTCGAGCTTGGCCTTGATTTCGGCGGAGCTGAAGTCGTACGGGAACAGGTACTCGACACCACTGAAGCCGGCTTTGGCGGCCGCTTCGAAACGGGCAAGAAAGTCCTGTTCGGTGAACAGCATGGACAGGTTGGCTGCGAAACGCGGCATGGTGGTCTCCCGTTGCAAATTAATGGCGATGGCGCTGTGTGTGTAGGAGCTGCCGAAGGCTGCGATCTTTTGACTTTTACAAGCTCAAGATCAAAAGATCGCAGCCTGCGGCAGCTCCTACGGGGGCGAACCATCAGCAATAGTGGATCAGTCGAGCAGCGAAATCGCAGTCGGTGCGTCGTCGCCGACCAGCGCCAGGTCTTCGAATTCGTTGACGGCGTTGATCTCCGTGCCCATGGAAATGTTGGTCACGCGCTCCAGGATGATCTCGACGATCACCGGAACCTTGAACTCCTCGATCAGTTCCTGAGCCTTGCGCAGGGCAGGCTGGATCTGAGCCGGTTCAAACACACGCAGTGCCTTGCAGCCCAGGCCTTCGGCCACTGCGACGTGGTCGACACCATAGCCGTTGAGTTCCGGGGCGTTCAGGTTGTCGAAGGACAGCTGTACGCAGTAGTCCATGTCGAAACCGCGCTGTGCCTGGCGGATCAGGCCCAGGTACGAGTTGTTCACCACGACATGGATGTACGGCAGCTTGAACTGCGCGCCCACCGCCAATTCCTCGATCATGAACTGGAAGTCATAGTCCCCCGACAGGGCCACGACTTTACGGTTCGGATCAGCCTTGACCACGCCCAGCGCTGCCGGAATGGTCCAGCCCAGAGGGCCTGCCTGACCGCAGTTGATCCAGTGACGCGGCTTGTAGACGTGCAGGAACTGCGCGCCGGCAATCTGCGACAGACCGATGGTGCTGACGTAGCAGGTATCTTTGCCGAACACCTGGTTCATCTCTTCGTAAACGCGCTGCGGCTTGACCGGCACGTTGTCGAAGTGAGTCTTGCGCTGCAGGCTGGCTTTACGCTGCTGGCAGTCTTGCAGCCAGGCGCTGCGGTTCTTCAGCTTGCCGGCGGCTTGCCATTCGCGAGCGACTTCGATGAACACGGTCAGCGCGGCAGCGGCGTCGGACACGATGCCCAGGTCCGGGGTGAACACGCGGCCGATCTGAGTGCCTTCGATGTCGACGTGGATGAACTTGCGGCCTTCGGTGTAGACGTCGACCGAACCGGTGTGACGGTTGGCCCAACGGTTACCGATGCCCAGCACCACGTCGGATTTGAGCATGGTCGCGTTGCCGTAGCGGTGCGAGGTCTGCAAGCCAACCATGCCCACCATCAGCGGGTGATCGTCGGGAATGGTGCCCCAGCCCATCAAGGTCGGGACAACCGGAATACCGGTCAGCTCGGCGAACTCCACCAGCAGATCGCTGGCGTCGGCGTTGATGATGCCGCCACCGGCGACCAACAATGGACGCTCGGCCTGATCCAGCAAGGCCAGGGCCTTCTCGACCTGAACCCGGCTAGCGGTCGGCTTGGCCAGCGGCAGTGGCTGGTAAGCGTCGATGTCGAATTCGATTTCCGCCATTTGAACGTCGAACGGCAGGTCGATCAGCACCGGGCCTGGACGGCCGGAGCGCATTTCATAGAAGGCTTTCTGGAACGCGTAAGGCACCTGGCCCGGTTCCAGAACGGTGGTTGCCCACTTGGTGACTGGCTTGACGATGCTGGTGATGTCGACAGCCTGGAAGTCTTCCTTGTGCATACGGGCGCGGGGTGCTTGCCCTGTGATGCAGAGGATTGGAATCGAGTCGGCCGAGGCGCTGTAGAGCCCGGTGACCATGTCGGTGCCGGCAGGGCCGGAAGTACCGATGCACACGCCGATGTTGCCGGCCTTGGTGCGGGTGTAGCCCTCGGCCATGTGCGAGGCGCCTTCAACGTGGCGAGCGAGTACGTGATCGATGCCGCCGACCTTTTGCAGGGCGGAGTACAGCGGGTTGATGGCGGCACCCGGGATGCCAAAAGCGGTATCGACCCCTTCACGGCGCATCACCAGAACGGCGGCTTCGATTGCTCTCATTTTGCTCATGGTTTTGTGCCTCTTTACGTTTTGTAATTGTATACAAGTGGCTTTGCGCAGAGTGTATTCACGGCGGACGGCGCAGGTCAATCCATTTTCTCAAGCGCTTGTTTCATTCGTCGGAAGCCAGTTCTACTGTGGCTTTTCGTCGCATGTGGCGCCTTTCGAGAATTATTGTATACAAAAAAATAATTCATTGTGTTCTATTTGTTGCATCGGGCTGCGGCACAAAAGCGCAGCCCCACGACTTTCCCTATAACAAAATGAGGACGGCACCATGAGCGCTTTAACCTTGAAAGTCGCAGTCAACCTGGTCAACGAGGCCATCAACGCAGGGCGTGCAATCTCCGCGGCACCCTTGACCATCGCGGTCCTGGATGCCGGTGGGCATCTGATCACCCTGCAACGCGAAGACGGCGCGAGCCTGCTGCGCCCGCACGTCGCCATCGGCAAGGCCTGGGGCGCCATTGCGCTGGGCAAGGGGTCACGCCTGCTGGCGCTGGACGCCCAGCAACGCCCGGCGTTTATCGCCGCGTTGAACAGCCTGGGGCAGGGCAGTGTCGTGCCGGCACCGGGTGGTGTGCTGGTGAGGGATCAGGACGGGAATGTGTTGGGGGCGGTGGGGATCAGCGGCGATCTGTCGGATGTTGACGAGCAGTGCGCGATCAATGCCATTGAGGCGTTGGGGTTGGTGGCGGATGCGGGGGTGGCGGCTTGATCTTCGCTGACTGAACTACCGCTTTCGCGAGCAAGCCCGCTCCCACATTGGATCTACGGTGTAGCAAATCCCCTGTGGGAGCGGGCTTGCTCGCGAAGGCGATCGACGGGACACATCCAGCTAAAAGTCTGCATGACCCTCCAGTATTTCCAGGGCTAGCCTTCTCATGACTTCATCTTGAGAGTGGCAAAGGAATGTCCGACTTACCTGCTTCACATCGCCTGCGCACGGGTCGCTATGCCGAACCCAATCGAATCTACTTACTGACCACCAACACTCTGGATCGCGAGCCGATTTTTACCGACCTCGCTTTGGGTAGATTGGTGGTTCATCAATTTCGCCGGGCACAAGATGTCGGATTGGCAAAAACATTGGCTTGGGTCGTCATGCCCGACCATTTTCATTGGCTGGTCGAATTGGAAAACTGCTCGCTAAGAAAGCTGATGCGCCAGACCAAATCCCTGATTACGAGGGAGGTGAATCTTTCGAGTAGTAGAAGCGGGCCGCTTTGGCAGCAGGGCTATCACGACCGGGCGTTGAGGCGGGAGGAGGACTTGGTGAAGTTGGCCCGGTATGTCGTGGCAAATCCACTGCGGGCCGGACTTGTTGAAAAGCTTGGCGACTATCCGCTGTGGGATGCTATCTGGGTTTGAGCCAGCACCGAGTTGCCTTCATCGCTGGCAAGCCAGCTCCCACGGAGATTTGTGTCGTTCACAGATTTTGAATTCAACACAGAAACCTGTGGGAGCTGGCTTGCCAGCGATGGCCACACCGCGCTCGTTCAGCCCGGCTCACACCCCTTGAGCACCAACCGGATAATCGTCTGCGCCGCCGCTTCGTAATCTTCTTCATCCAGCCTGGCCTTGCCGGTGATGGCGGTGATCTGCCAGTCGAAGTCGGCGTAGGTCTGGGTGGCGGCCCAGATGCTGAACATCAGGTGGTTGGGGTCGATGGGGGCGATTTGTCCGCGGTCGATCCAGGTCTGGATGCACTCGATGTTGTGTTTGGCCTGGCCATTGAGCTGTTCGACCAGGTCGGTGCTCAGGTGGGGAGCGCCGTGCATGATTTCGCTGGCGAACACCTTGGAGGCGAAAGGCAGGTCGCGGGAGATGCGGATTTTCGAGCGAATGTAGCCGCTGAGCACTTCACCGGGTTCGCCGTCCGGGTTGAACGGCGTCGAAGCCTGCAGGATCGGTTCGATGATGCTTTCCAGGACCTCGCGGTAGAGGTTTTCCTTGGATTTGAAGTAGTAGTAGACGTTGGGCTTGGGCAATCCCGCCTTGGCTGCGATGTCGCTGGTTTTGGTCGCAGCGAAGCCTTTGTCGGCGAACTCCTCACTGGCGGCACGCAGGATCAATTGTTTGTTGCGCTCGCGGATAGTGCTCATAAACCCGGTGATTCCTTGCCTGTTCTGGCGGTTGCGCATGGTATCACCGGCCTCGCGCGGCGCTCAAGAATGCACCGTAGGCTCTTGTGTCGCGCTATGCTGCTGCGCATTCATTGCAGAAGGAAACCCGATTCATGGCAGGAAGCAGTTTGCTGGTGCTGATCGACGACATCGCGGCGGTGCTGGATGACGTCTCACTGATGACCCAAATGGCCGCCAAGAAAACGGCCGGCGTACTCGGTGACGACCTGGCTCTCAATGCCCAGCAAGTCAGTGGTGTGCGGGCAGAGCGGGAAATCCCGGTGGTCTGGGCGGTCGCCAAGGGGTCGTTCATCAATAAACTGATCCTGGTGCCGTCGGCATTGGCGATCAGTGCGTTCATCCCGTGGCTGGTCACACCGCTGTTGATGGTCGGCGGTGCTTATCTGTGCTTCGAAGGCTTTGAAAAACTCGCCCACAAGTTCCTGCACAGCAAGGCTGAAGACGCCGTCGAGCATGCGCAGCTGGTCGAGGCGGTGGCCGATCCTGCCACTGACCTGGTGGCGTTCGAGAAGGACAAGATCAAAGGCGCGATCCGCACCGACTTCATTCTTTCGGCGGAAATCATCGCCATCACCCTCGGCACCGTGGCCGGTGCTCCGTTGACCCAGCAGATCATCGTGCTATCAGGCATTGCCATTGTCATGACGGTCGGTGTGTACGGACTGGTGGCGGGTATCGTCAAGCTCGACGACCTTGGCCTGTGGTTGACCCAAAAACCCGGGCAGATGGCGAAAAGCATCGGCGGCGGGATTCTGCGTGCGGCACCGTACATGATGAAGAGCCTGTCGGTGATCGGCACTGCGGCGATGTTCCTGGTCGGCGGCGGGATTCTCACGCACGGTGTGCCGGTGGTGCATCACTGGATCGAAAGTGTTGGCGCAGCGGCAGGCAGTGGCGGATTTATCGTGCCGGTGCTGCTCAATGGCGTGGCGGGGATTGTGGCGGGGGCGGTGGTGCTGGTTGGGGTGATGGCTGTCGGCAAGATCTGGAAAGCCCTGAAAGGCTGAAGACAACGCTAAACAAATGTGGGAGCGGGCTTGCTCGCGAATAGAGTGTGTCAGTCACCAGAAAGGTTGTCTGACACACCGCTTTCGCGAGCAAGCCCGCTCCCACAGTGTTTTTCGGCTGCCGAAATTACTCGGCGATTTGCAACTTGCGCGCTTCGGTATACACGTAACGCACTTTCTCGTACTCGAATGGCGAGTTCAGTTGGCCATAACGGAAGGTGGTCTGGTTGCGCTTGTCGATGCCGCGCAGGATCCAGACTTCCGGATGGTTGGAGCTGACCTCGGCCACGTTGAGGAAGTTGATCGCATTCTCGGCCGTGTAATCCACCAGCAGGCCGCCGGTATCACGCAGGTTCGACGGACCGAGGATCGGCAGGACGAAGTAAGCGCCTCCCGGAACACCATAGAAGCCCAGGGTCTGGCCGAAGTCTTCGCTTTGGCGTGGCAGGCCCATGGCGGTGGCCGGATCCCACAGGCCGGCGATGCCGAGGGTGGTGTTGAGCAGCAGTCGCCCGGTGGTTTCCAGTGAGCGCTGGCCCTTGAGTTGCAGCAGGCTGTTCAACAGGTTCGGCACATCGCCGAGGTTGTTGAAGAAGTTGCTGACGCCGGTGCGCAGGAAGCTCGGGGTGACGTAGCGGTAACCATTGACCACTGGCAGGAATACCCATTGGTCGAAGCGGTAGTTGAAGTGGTAGACGCGCCGGTTCCACTCTTCCAGCGGATCGTAGACGGCCAGTGCGCTGAGCGTCGAACGCTCGAATTCGCGCTGGTCCAGGCCCGGGTTGAACTTGAGTTTGCTCAACGGTTCCTTGAAGCCGTCACTGTCGACGACCACGGGAGCGTTGGCCTTGCTGTTGTCGGCTTGCGCGACGCCTGCACAGAGTAACGCTGCGAAAAGCAGGAGGTATTTAGCCACGGAAGAACTCCAGCATGGCGTCGCTGTTGACGCGGTAGTTAATATTGCCGCAGTGGCCCCCGTGCGGGTAAACGGTCAGGCGATCACCGAAGGTCTTGCGCAGGAAGCCCAGGTCGCCAGGACCGAGGATCACGTCGTCGGCGTTGTGCATGACGGCGATTTTCGGGCTTTCGTGCAGATAGTCCTTCAGCGCGTACAGGCTCACTTGATCAATCAATTGCAGCAGGCTGCCGCCGTCAGTTCGGGCGCGCCACATCGGGATCACTTGTTCGGTGATGTAGCAGTCGAAGTCGCATTGCAGCGCACGCTTGAGGAATGGCGTGAGGCTGGTGCCTTCGGTGATCGGGAACTTGGGCGGGGTGATCAGGCCGCGACGGTTGATCAGGTCCGAGGTAAAGGCAATGTCGGCCGCCGAGAAGCGGAACGAGGTGCCGATCAACATGGCCATCTGTTCGTTGGTCAGGTGCTGCTTGGACTGCTGGAAGTCGTAGAGCAGGGCATCGTTGAGGTCGATGTAGCCCTTCTGCTGAAAGTAGCGGGTCAGTTTGTTCAGCACCAGTTCATAGAACGTGGTGCTGTTGTTGATGCCCTTGACCTCAGTCTGGACCAGCTTGTCGAGGTTGGTGATCGAGGTGTAGAGGTTGACTGGCGGGTTGAGCAGCAGGACTTTCTTGAAGTTGAAGCTGCGGCGGGTTTCGTCCAGGTGCGCGACGAAAGCGGCATCCAGTGCCCCCAGGCTATACCCGGTCAGGTAGTAATCGGTGACGGGCACTTTCGGGTTCTGTGCCCGCACGGCCTGCATCACCCGGTACAGATCTTCGGCGTCTTCCTTGGAAACGCCCGGCGTGGCGAAGCGCGAGGCGGCACTGATGAAGTCATAGCTGGTGGGCGATGACAACTGCACCACGTGGTAGCCGGCTTTGTAATAGAGCTTCTTCAGGTATTCGTTCAGGCTGCTGTCATAGCGCGCACCGGTGCCGGCGATCAGGAAAATCAGCGGCGCGGCGTGATCCTGCGTGGCAATGCGGTAGTCGAGTTTCTTGACTGCCCAGAAATTGTCCGGCAATTCGAACGCCCGTTCCGGACGCAAGGTGACGCTGCGCACGGTCTGATCGATGTCATCGTCCAGGGGGAGCTCTGGACGCAGGTCCGGCGGCGTGGTCGCAATGGTCGCCTCGAACGGGTTGGTCAGGGGGTAGCCATAACTGGCGGCGTCAACGTCGACCGCCAGTGCGGACGCACTCAATATAAGGCCGCCAAACAGGGCGGCGAAGCGCAAGGAGCGGAGCATGACTAAATCCCTTAGAAGAAGGTGTCAAATGAAATTCGCAGGCTATGACCACCGGATACGCGCCAAAGTGCCAAGCCTCGGCACCAAACAGGCCTGATTTCGAAGTTATAGTAGCTGGACGATACACTTTGCAGCGATTGAATGCCCAGTTAACAGTTGTTATAGCTTGCGAAAGGTTCAAGGGAGATTAAGCTGGCCGCCGTTTTTCGCCAATTGGAGTGTTTCATGTCTCGCCGCCTGCCCGTGATCCTGCTGCTTGTTTTGCTGCCTGTGTGGCTGGCCGCCAGTTATGGCGCGCGTTATGGCTTCATGGAGGATGCGCAATGGGTCGGCATTTGCGTGGATGAGGCAAGCCGTTGGGAATGCCAGGTGCGTTCGAACCTGGGCCTGATGATTCACTTCGGGGTTCTGGGCTGGGGCGCCTTGGCTGCTGCCGTGATCGGCTTTGTGTTGTCCGGGCGTGCGGGGTGGTGGTTGGCAGTGCTGGCGCTGGTGCTCGGTTTTCCGGCGTTGGCCTTGTACAACACGACGTTGGCGGTGTTTGCGGTGGTGATTGCGGGGTTGCGGTTGGTCAGGGCTTCCCGCAGCGCCTGATAGTCCGCTATCGCGAGCAAGCTCGCTCCCACAGTGGATCTTCAGTGAACACAAAGTCCGTGTGCGATAAAGATCAATTGTGGGAGCGAGCTTGCTCGCGATGAGGCCAGTCGGGTCAATGCGAAATCAAGCTGTGCGAACCCGCAAGCAGCGCCACAACGCCGCCACCATCAGCACACTCACCAGCGCCCAGCCCCAGGCCTGCTGGTTCAGTAAACCTTCACGAAACAGTTGCGGTGCGATGCCGGCGCCAATGATGAAGGTCAGCAGGGCGATTTCCCGGCGCGGCGCGCTCACCGGGCGGCACAGGTAGACCAGCGCCGGTACGATGAACGCCACGCTGGGGAAGCTGCGATAACGCGGGTCAAATACCAGTTCCAGCATCATCACGGCCGCCGCGAAACCTGCCGTTGCAACCAGCCAGCCAGCACGGCGCTCCAGTAAATCGAAAGCCCGCCCGCGCCACCCGTCACGCGGACTCAGCGTCAGTGCTGCATGGGCCAGCACCAGCAGATTCAGTACGGTCAGCAACCCGACCCACAGCCATTCACTGGTGAAGCGAGTGGTGACACGTGCCAGGTCGCCCCAGGCGCCAATCGAGCAAGCGGCCAATGCGCCGAGCAGTGGCAGCACCAGCGCCGCGCGCGTCGTGCGAACCCGGCCGCCAAGCAGCAGGGTGCCGATAAAGATCAGGCCGCCCACCGCCAGCCATTGCGACCAGTACGGGACGTTTGTCACTGGCCCGGCCAGCACACCCTTGTCCTGGCGATCGGCATCGAACAGTCCCCAGTAGCCGCCGACCGCGCCTTCACTGGCGCGCTTCCATGGCTGGTCGAAGGCTTCGATCAGGTTGTAATGCCAGCCTTGCTGCTCGGCCATGGCGACAAAACCACGAATGAATTTGGCTTCATTGACCCGGCTCGGCAGGGCGGTTTCGCGCTGGCGGCCTTCGCTGGGCCAGCCGGTTTCGCCGATCAGTACGTCCTTGGGCGCGAATTTGTTGCCGAACACCTGACGCACTTCCGCCACATGTTGCAGGGCGGCGTCGATGTTCGATGGATCGTCCTCCCAGTACGGCAGCAAATGGATGGTCAGAAAGTCCACGGCAGGGGCAATTTCAGGGTGCTTGAGCCAGAACTCCCAGACGTCGGCATAGGTGACGGGCTGTTTGACCTGGCTCTTGACCTTGTTGATCAGCCTCGCCAATTGCGCACCGGTGACTTCCTTGCGCAGCAGGGTTTCGTTGCCTACGATCACTGCGCTGACCACATCCGGGTTGGCGTTGGCCGAAGCGATCAGCAGGTCGACTTCTTTTTCCGTGTCCACCGGGTTGCTGTTGACCCAGGCGCCTATCATCAACTTCAAACCGTGCTTGCGTGCAAGGTCCGGCAGGGCTTCAAGGCCGGTCATGGAATAGGTGCGGATGCATTCAAAGCTTTTTGACAGCAGTGCGAGGTCGGCATCCATACGTTCGGGGCGCAAGTTGAATGGCACGTCGAACGGCGATTGGTCCTTGTCGAACGGCGTATAGGACGCGCATTGCAGCTTGTGCGTGGCGCTGGCCGCGTCCGGCAGGATCACCGGTTTGCCGAGGCCGTACCAGAAGCCGCCAAGGGCAAACAGCCCGAGCAGGCAAGCGAATAGATAAGCAGCAAAAGGAAAGCGGGATGTCGCGGACATGGTCAGGCCGTGTGGGAGCAAAGCGGCGCATGTTACCTGCATTTACCGCGCGCTTGGTGGCCTGCATGATTTTGACATGCAAAGTTCGGGCGGTTTGGCAGGTGCGTTTGTCGTGGTCAGGATTAATGGCTTTCTGATGTCGTTTCTCGATGCCTTGAGGTCGCTGGCAGAGCAGGTCGCGATGAGCGTCAGGTTGATTATCGAGGCGTCAGTACTCCGCTGATGTCGGGACGAGTTTGCTGTGAGGCGTGATGGGGGCGCTGTGCACCATAACAATACGTTTAAGCGACTCGGCATCCGTCGAGCGCAGCACTTTCGGGGAAGTAACGATGAAGATGCGACGACTCTTGGGCGCAGGTGCCGCTTTGGTGCTGGCGATCAGCTCTACCGTGGCCAGTGCCGCCGGGAAGGAAGTGACTATCGGTTACGTCGATGGCTGGTCGGACAGCGTTGCCACGACCAACGTGGCCGCCGAAGTGATCAGGCAGAAACTCGGTTATGACGTGAAGCTGCAAGCCGTTGCCACCGGGATCATGTGGCAGGGCGTGGCGACCGGTAAACTCGACGCCATGCTGTCGGCCTGGCTGCCGGTGACTCACGGCGAATACTGGACGAAGAACAAGGATCAGGTCGTCGATTACGGCCCGAACTTCAAGGACGCAAAAATCGGATTGATCGTGCCGGAGTACGTCAAGGCCAAGTCGATCGAGGACCTGAAAACCGACGACACCTTCAAGAATCGCATCGTCGGCATCGACGCCGGTTCAGGCGTGATGCTCAAGACCGACCAGGCCATCAAGGACTACGACCTGACCGGTTATCAACTCAAGGCCAGTTCTGGCGCCGGCATGATTGCCGAGCTGACCCGTGCCGAGAAGAAAAACGAATCCATCGCCGTCACCGGCTGGGTACCGCACTGGATGTTCGCCAAGTGGAAACTGCGCTTCCTCGAAGATCCGAAAGGCGTGTATGGCGCGGCAGAAACCGTGAACAACATCGGCAGCAAAGGGCTTGAGGCCAAGGCGCCGGAAGTGGCCAAGTTCCTGAAGAACTTCCAGTGGGAGTCCAAGGATGAAATCGGCCAGGTGATGCTGGCGATTCAGGACGGTGCCAAACCTGAAGCCGCAGCGAAGGACTGGGTCGCCAAACACCCTGAGCGCGTGGCTGACTGGACCAAGTAACAGGCTCCTCGCTTTAAATTGTGGGAGCGGGCTTGCTCGCGAAAGCGGTCTGACAGTCAACTTTGATAGTGACTGATACGACCGCTTCGCGAGCAAGCCCGCTCCCACATTGATTTATGGTGTGCTGGAAATTGGCGAATCTGTCATATGGTTCTAAGACTAAGGTCGTCTGGAACCTGCCCCGCAGCCGCATAGAGTGGATACCGTTCCACTTCAATCTGTGCTGCGAGGATAAAAACAATGAACGACAGCATTTACCTCTCGATTCAAAACAGCCCGCGTTTCAAGGAGCTGGTCAGCAAGAGGGAGCGATTCGCCTGGATTCTTTCGGCGATCATGCTAGGGCTTTACTCCGGATTCATTCTTCTGATTGCCTATGGGCCGCAGGTGCTGGGGGCAAAAATCAACCCTGAGTCCTCGATTACCTGGGGCATACCGATTGGCGTCGGGCTGATTGTCTCGGCCTTCGTCCTGACCGGCATCTACGTACGACGCGCCAATGGCGAATTCGACGACCTGAACAATGCGATTCTCAAGGAGGCTCAGCAATGATCCGCCGTCTAATGGCTCTTTTGAGCATCGCTGCTTTCGCACCTGGCGCCTGGGCGGCTGACGCCCTGACCGGTGCCGTGCAAAAGCAACCGCTTAACGTGTCGGCAATCCTGATGTTTGTCGCCTTCGTCGGTGCCACCCTGTGCATCACCTACTGGGCTTCCAAGCGTAATAATTCGGCAGCCGACTACTATGCCGCCGGCGGCAAGATCACCGGGTTCCAGAACGGACTGGCGATTGCCGGTGACTACATGTCAGCGGCGTCTTTCCTGGGTATTTCCGCGCTGGTGTTCGCTTCAGGCTACGACGGGCTGATCTATTCGATCGGATTCCTGGTGGGCTGGCCGATCATCCTGTTCCTGATTGCCGAGCGCCTGCGTAACCTGGGCAAGTACACCTTTGCCGACGTGGCGTCCTACCGCCTGGGGCAAACCCAGATCCGTACGCTGTCTGCTTGCGGGTCGCTGGTGGTGGTGGCGTTCTACCTGATCGCCCAGATGGTCGGTGCGGGCAAGCTGATCCAGCTGTTGTTCGGCCTCGACTACCACGTCGCGGTGATTCTGGTGGGCGTGCTGATGTGCCTTTATGTGCTGTTCGGCGGCATGCTGGCGACCACCTGGGTGCAAATCATCAAGGCGGTTCTGCTGCTGTCCGGCGCTTCCTTCATGGCGCTGATGGTGATGAAACACGTCAACTTCGACTTCAACATGCTGTTTTCCGAGGCGATCAAGGTTCACCCTAAAGGTGAAGCGATCATGAGCCCGGGCGGTCTGGTGAAAGATCCGGTCTCGGCGTTCTCCCTCGGGCTGGCTCTGATGTTCGGTACCGCGGGTCTGCCGCACATCCTGATGCGCTTCTTCACCGTGAGTGATGCAAAGGAAGCTCGCAAGAGTGTGCTGTACGCAACCGGTTTCATTGGCTACTTCTACATCCTGACCTTCATCATCGGTTTCGGCGCGATCCTGCTGGTCAGCACCAACCCGGCCTTCAAAGACGCGGCCGGCGCGTTGCTCGGCGGTAACAACATGGCGGCGGTGCACCTGGCCAACGCGGTCGGCGGCAGTATCTTCCTGGGCTTCATCTCGGCCGTGGCGTTCGCGACCATTCTGGCGGTAGTGGCCGGCCTGACCCTGGCGGGTGCTTCGGCGGTGTCCCACGACCTGTATGCCAGTGTGATCAAGAAGGGCAAGGCCAACGAGAAGGATGAGATTCGTATTTCGAAGATCACCACCGTTGCCTTGGCTGTGCTGGCCATCGTTCTGGGTATTCTGTTCGAAAGCCAGAACATCGCGTTCATGGTGGGCCTGGCGTTCTCCATCGCGGCGAGCTGCAACTTCCCGGTACTGCTGCTTTCCATGTACTGGAAAAAGCTGACCACTCGCGGTGCGATGATCGGCGGCTGGATGGGCCTGATCAGTGCCGTAGGCCTGATGATCCTTGGCCCGACCATCTGGGTGCAGATTCTGCATCACGAGAAGGCTATCTTCCCGTATGAGTACCCGGCGTTGTTCTCGATGTTGATTGCCTTTGTCGGGATCTGGTTCTTCTCGGTCACTGACAAGTCGACTGCGGCTGACAATGAGCGGGCGCTGTTCTTCCCGCAGTTTGTTCGTTCGCAGACCGGGTTGGGGGCGAGTGGGGCGGTTTCGCACTAAGGCTTCAACGCTTTACATCTAAGTTGCGCTGACATCGAGTGCCCCGATCGAGAGATCGGGGCATTTTTGTTGGGCGATTACCGACCGGAATTTGTCGGGTGTGCTCGATCCTGTGGGAGCGGGCTTGCTCGCGAAGGCGGCCTGACAGCCGACCTGTCTCTTGTTGACCGTGTACATATCCATTGTTGCGGTAACGGCGGCTTACGGTTTCGCCCTTACGGCGACTCACTTTTTTACAAGCGCCTAAAAAAGTAAGCAAAAAACGCCCCTTGCGTACGGCCCCTCGCCTAGGCTCGGGGTACCTTCGCTCCGGTATTCATCCGGGGGCATTGCCCTCCGGTCGGCTTCGCTTCGACCTACATGCAATGAGTTCGACTGCGTCGAACGGCGCTGCGCGCCCATCCCCGGATGAACACCTCCACTCAGCCTGCCGAGGGGGCGGGTGGATCAAGATCAAGAGCGGCAGGCGAGCTAACGCTCGGCCTGTAGGAGCTGCCGCAGGCTGCGATCTTTTGATCTTGATCTTCCGCCTCTTCGACATTGTCAAAAACCAGAATCAAAAGATCGCAGCCTGCGGCAGCTCCTACATGGAAACACGCACGCATCAGAATCAGGCCGGCCGGTAGGCCGCCTCGCTTTGCTTTTGCGGTGTACGCCCCCTCGTGAGGCCGAGCGCAGGTTCTGCGCAGTGGGCTCTGTAGGAGCGAGCTTGCTCGCGAAAAACCTGAGAGCACCGCGGGGCGTCAGGCTTCCCGCATCATCGTTGACCTCCATCGCGAGCAAGCTCGCTCCTACAGGCTTTTCCAAAGTGACCCGCCGTAAGGGCGGAACCATAAGCCGCCGTTACCTAAATAACGGATATGCCCACGATCAAAAAACCGCCAAACACAAACAAAAACGGCCTCCTGCTCTTTATATAAAAAGCAGAGGCCGTTCCCGGTACAACTCAACACGCTACAGCAAGACAGATCTTACTTGCGGTCTTCCAGCTTGGTGATGTCACGCGACTCGTAGCCGGTGTACAGCTGGCGCGGACGGCCGATCTTGTACGGGCTGGAGAGCATTTCTTTCCAGTGGGAGATCCAGCCGACGGTCCGCGCCAGGGCGAAGATCACGGTGAACATGCTGGTTGGAATGCCGATCGCCTTGAGGATGATCCCCGAGTAGAAGTCGACGTTCGGGTACAGCGAGCGTTCGATGAAGTATGGGTCGGTCAGGGCGATCTCTTCCAGGCGCATGGCCAGTTCGAGTTGCGGATCGTTCTGGATGCCCAGTTCTTTCAATACTTCGTCGCAGGTCTGCTTCATGACGGTGGCGCGCGGATCGCGGTTTTTGTAAACGCGGTGACCGAAGCCCATCAGTTTGAACGGATCGTTCTTGTCCTTGGCCTTGGCGATGAACTTGTCGATGTTCGAAACATCGCCGATTTCATCGAGCATGGTCAGTACGGCTTCGTTTGCACCGCCGTGGGCAGGGCCCCACAGTGCAGCGATACCGGCGGCGATACAGGCGAACGGGTTGGCACCCGAGGAGCCCGCCAGGCGCACGGTGGACGTCGAGGCGTTCTGCTCGTGGTCGGCATGGAGGATGAAGATCCGGTCCATGGCCTTGGCGAGTACCGGGCTGATCGGTTTGATCTCGCACGGGGTGTTGAACATCATGTGCAGGAAGTTTTCCGCGTACGACAGGTCGTTGCGCGGGTACATCATGGGTTGGCCCATGGAGTACTTGTAAACCATCGCTGCCAGGGTCGGCATCTTGGCAACCAGACGGATCGCGGAGATTTCGCGATGCTGCGGGTTATTGATGTCCAGGGAGTCGTGGTAGAAGGCCGAGAGGGCGCCGACTACGCCGCACATGACGGCCATCGGGTGGGCGTCGCGACGGAAGCCGTTGAAGAAGGTCTTCAACTGCTCGTGAACCATGGTGTGGTTCTTCACGGTGCTGACGAACTGGGCCTTCTGTTCTGCGGTCGGCAGTTCGCCGTTGAGCAGCAGATAGCAGGTTTCCAGGTAGTCCGACTTTTCAGCCAGCTGTTCGATCGGGTAGCCGCGGTGCAGCAGGATGCCGTTGTCGCCGTCGATATAGGTGATCTTCGACTCGCACGAGGCGGTCGACATGAAACCTGGGTCAAAAGTGAAACGGCCCGTGGCCGTCAGGCCCCGAACATCGATAACATCGGGACCAACGGTGCCGGTTAAAATGGGCAGCTCGACGGGGGCTGCGCCCTCGATGATCAACTGCGCTTTTTTGTCAGCCATGTGGCCTCCTATTTATGCTTGAAATCATCAGACAGACCCCCCACGCAGGGCCCGCACCACTATAGTGAGATAAATTCGAATGTCAATTTGCCTAAAGTCTTGCTCCAGAAGGCTTTAACCGGACTTTTTTCTCGAAATTGGCTGCCATTTACGCCTTTTATGTCCGTTGCGCAATCAGCTGTTTGGGTTAGGTCTTTGCGTTGTCATTAGTAGCCTAACTGTCTATACTCGGCCACCGACCGCCAGGGGCTTTTGGGCCTGCTTTATTGGGGGTCGCATCCCTGGGTGGTGGTTACCTGACCAGTGCACTCCCCAACAACTTTGCCCTGATTGTTAGGGGCTCTTCAGTGTGAAAAAAAAGCCGTGAAAAGCCAACGACCTGTAAACCTAGACCTAAGGACCATCAAACTCCCCATCACCGGCGTTACGTCGTTTCTTCACCGTGTTTCCGGCATCATCCTCTTCCTGGGCCTTGGCTTCATGCTTTATGCATTGGGCAAATCCCTGGGTTCCGAGGAAGGTTTTGCCGAGGTGAAGGCATGCTTGACCAGCCCGCTGGCCAAGTTCGTAGCATGGGGCCTCCTGTCCGCTCTTCTGTATCACCTGGTAGCCGGTGTGCGCCACTTGATCATGGATATGGGCATCGGTGAGACGCTGGAAGGCGGCCGCCTGGGCTCGAAAATTATCATCGCCGTTTCCGTGGTGTTGATCGTTCTGGCAGGAGTTTGGATATGGTAACCAGCGTTACGAACCTTTCGCGTTCCGGTCTTTATGACTGGATGGCGCAACGTGTGTCTGCGGTCGTTCTCGCGGCTTATTTCATTTTCCTGATCGGATACCTCGCAGCGAACCCGGGCATTGGCTACGACCAATGGCACGGCCTGTTCGCCCACAACGGGATGCGTATCTTCAGTCTGCTGGCCCTCGTTGCCCTGGGCGCTCACGCCTGGGTCGGCATGTGGACCATCGCGACCGACTACCTGACGCCAATGGCGCTGGGCAAGTCCGCGACTGCAGTACGTTTCCTTTTCCAGGCGGTATGCGGCGTTGCGATGTTCGCTTACTTCGTCTGGGGTGTGCAGATTCTCTGGGGTATCTGATTCATGGCTAACATTCCAACGATTTCTTTCGACGCCATCATTATTGGTGGTGGCGGTGCCGGCATGCGCGCAGCGCTGCAACTGGCACAAGGTGGTCACAAGACTGCCGTGATCACCAAGGTGTTCCCGACCCGTTCGCACACTGTATCCGCCCAGGGCGGCATCACCTGCGCGATCGCGTCTGCTGACCCGAACGATGACTGGCGCTGGCACATGTACGATACCGTCAAGGGTTCCGACTACATCGGTGACCAGGACGCTATCGAATACATGTGTCAGGAAGGCCCGGCCGCCGTTTTCGAGCTGGACCACATGGGTCTGCCGTTCTCGCGTACCGAACAAGGCCGTATCTATCAGCGTCCGTTCGGTGGCCAGTCCAAGGACTACGGCAAGGGCGGCCAGGCTGCGCGTACTTGCGCTGCCTCCGACCGTACCGGTCACGCCCTGTTGCACACCCTCTATCAGGGCAACCTGAAAGCCGGTACCACGTTCCTGAACGAGTACTACGCTGTCGATCTGGTGAAGAACGGCGAAGGCGAGTTCGTCGGTGTGATCGCGATCTGCATCGAAACCGGTGAAACCACCTACATCCGCGCCAAAGCCACCGTGCTGGCGACCGGCGGTGCAGGCCGTATCTACGCGTCGACCACCAACGCCCTGATCAACACCGGTGACGGCGTTGGCATGGCGCTGCGTGCCGGCGTACCGGTACAAGACATTGAAATGTGGCAGTTCCACCCGACCGGTATCGCCGGCGCCGGTGTACTGGTTACAGAAGGCTGCCGTGGTGAAGGTGGATACCTGATCAACAAGCACGGCGAGCGTTTCATGGAGCGTTATGCTCCGAACGCCAAGGACCTTGCCGGTCGTGACGTTGTTGCCCGTTCGATGGTTAAAGAAATCATCGCCGGTAACGGTTGCGGTCCGAATGGCGACCACGTGATGCTCAAGCTCGACCACCTGGGCGAGGAAGTGCTGCACAGCCGTCTGCCAGGCATCTGCGAACTGTCGAAGACTTTTGCACACGTTGACCCGGTGGTTGCTCCGGTTCCGGTTGTTCCGACCTGCCACTACATGATGGGCGGCGTTGCCACCAACATTCACGGTCAGGCGATCACCCAGAACGCCGAAGGCGTCGACCAGATCATCCCGGGTCTGTTTGCCGTGGGCGAAGTGGCTTGCGTATCGGTTCACGGTGCCAACCGTCTGGGCGGCAACTCGCTGCTCGACCTGGTGGTATTCGGCCGTGCTGCCGGCCTGCACCTGGAAAAGGCGCTGACCGATGGTATCGAATACGACGACGCTACCGAAGCCGACATCGAAGCTGCCCTGTCGCGCCTGAACGCACTGAACAACCGTACTGATGGCGAAGACGTGGCTACCCTGCGTCGCGAGCTGCAAAGCTGCATGCAGAACTACTTCGGTGTATTCCGTACCGGCGAATACATGCAGAAAGGTATCGCTCAGCTGGCTGAGCTGCGTACCCGCATTGCCAACGTGAAGATCAACGACAAGTCGCAGGCGTTCAACACTGCCCGTATCGAAGCGCTGGAACTGCAAAACCTGCTGGAAGTGGCCGAAGCTACCGCCATCGCTGCCGAAGTACGTAAAGAGTCCCGCGGCGCACACGCCCGTGAAGACTTCGAAGACCGTGACGACGAAAACTGGCTGTGCCACACCCTGTACTTCCCGGGTGACAAGCGCGTCACCAAGCGTGCCGTGAACTTCTCGCCGAAGACTGTTCCGACTTTCGAACCTAAAGTCCGGACTTATTAAGGGTGACCGCCATGTTGCAAGTCAGTGTATATCGTTACAACCCTGATCAGGACGCTGCGCCGTTCATGCAGGAGTTCCAGGTCGATACCGGTGGTAAAGACCTGATGGTGCTGGACGTGCTGGCCCTGATCAAAGAGCAGGACGAGGGTTTCTCCTATCGTCGCTCTTGCCGTGAAGGTGTTTGCGGTTCCGACGGCATGAACATCAACGGCAAAAACGGCCTGGCGTGCATCACGCCGCTGTCTGCTGTCGTAAAAGGTAACAAGTTGATCGTTCGTCCTCTGCCAGGTTTGCCGGTTATCCGTGACCTGGTCGTCGATATGAGCATCTTCTACAAGCAATACGAGAAGGTTAAGCCATACCTGCAGAACGACACGCCGGCTCCGGCCATCGAGCGTCTGCAGTCCCCTGAAGAACGTGAAAAGCTGGACGGCCTGTACGAGTGCATCCTGTGCGCTTGCTGCTCGACTTCCTGCCCGTCCTTCTGGTGGAACCCGGACAAGTTCCTGGGCCCGGCCGCCCTGCTGCAAGCGTACCGCTTCCTGGCAGACAGCCGTGACACCAAGACGTCCGAGCGTCTGGCTTCGCTGGATGACCCGTTCAGCGTATTCCGCTGCCGCGGGATCATGAACTGCGTCAACGTATGTCCGAAAGGCCTGAACCCGACTAAGGCCATCGGTCACATCCGTAACATGTTGCTCTCGAGCGGCGTGTGATTCAGCTGCTGTACCCGCTGTACCCGTAGATGCTGCGGCGCAGGCTTCAACCGGCGCCGTAGTTTTAACCTGAGCAGCAGCTTAAAAGGCTGCGGCTCTTATTTTGAAGAAATGAGACAAGCAGGGGCATCCGGGCTGGTACCCGGACTATCAGTGTGATCCTAGTGGCTTGTTTTGGTCGCTGCATTCGGACTTCTGCAAGTTTGCTCGGTGTCGACACCGGTGGTGTTCCCCTAACCGAGGGTGACCAAGCATGCAAGAAAGCGTGATGCAGCGCATGTGGAACAGTGCCTACCTATCCGGTAGTAACGCTGCCTATGTGGAAGAGCTTTATGAGCTCTACCTGCACGACCCTAACGCTGTGCCAGAAGAGTGGCGCACCTACTTCCAGAAGTTGCCTGCTGACGGCAACTCTGCCACCGATGTTTCGCACTCCACAATTCGCGATCATTTCGTCTTGCTGGCAAAGAACCAGCGCCGCGCCCAACCGGTTTCCGCCGGCAGCGTGAGCAGTGAGCACGAGAAGAAGCAAGTTGAAGTGCTGCGATTGATCCAGGCCTACCGTATGCGTGGCCACCAGGCAGCCCAGCTTGACCCGCTGGGACTGTGGCAGCGTCCTGCACCTGCAGACCTGTCGATCAATCATTACGGCTTGACCAATGCCGATCTTGATACGACCTTCCGTGCCGGCGACCTGTTCATCGGCAAAGAGGAAGCGAGCCTACGCGAAATTCACGAAGCGTTGCAGCAGACATATTGCCGCACCATCGGCGCTGAATTCACGCATATCACCGATTCCGAGCAGCGCCAGTGGTTCCAGCAGCGTCTGGAAAGCGTGCGCGGCCGTCCGACGTACTCCGCCGACATCAAGAGCCACCTGCTCGAGCGCGTGACCGCCGGTGAAGGCCTGGAAAAATACCTGGGCACCAAATACCCGGGTACCAAGCGTTTCGGTCTGGAAGGCGGCGAAAGCCTGATTCCGATGCTCGACGAGCTGATCCAGCGTTCCGGTTCCTACGGCACCAAGGAAATCGTCATCGGCATGGCCCACCGTGGCCGTCTGAACGTGCTGGTCAACACCTTCGGCAAGAACCCGCGCGAGCTGTTCGACGAGTTCGAAGGCAAGAAGAAGGTCGAGCTCGGTTCCGGTGACGTGAAATACCACCAGGGCTTCTCGTCCAACGTGATGACCACCGGCGGTGAAGTTCACCTGGCGATGGCGTTCAACCCGTCCCACCTGGAAATCGTTTCCCCGGTGGTCGAAGGTTCGGTTCGCGCCCGTCAGGATCGTCGCAACGACCCGACCGGCGAGAAGGTCCTGCCGATCTCCATCCACGGTGACGCTGCGTTCGCAGGTCAGGGCGTGGTCATGGAAACCTTCCAGATGTCGCAGACCCGCGGTTTCAAGACCGGCGGTACCGTGCACATCGTGATCAACAACCAGGTCGGTTTCACCATCAGCAACCCGCTGGACTCGCGTTCCACCGAGTACGCGACCGACGTTGCGAAAATGATCCAGGCGCCGATCCTCCATGTGAATGGTGATGATCCGGAAGCCGTATTGTTCGTGACCCAGCTGGCCATCGACTACCGCATGCAGTTCAAGCGTGACGTGGTGATCGACCTGGTCTGCTACCGTCGTCGCGGCCACAACGAGGCCGACGAGCCAAGCGGCACCCAGCCTCTGATGTATCAGCAGATCACCAAGCAGCGCACCACCCGTGAGCTGTATGCCGATCGCCTGACTCAAGGCGGTGTGCTGGATGCAGAGCGTGTTCAGGCGAAAGTCGACGAATACCGCAACGCGCTGGACAACGGTCTGCACGTTGTGAAGAGCCTGGTCAAGGAGCCGAACAAGGAACTGTTCGTGGACTGGCGTCCGTACCTGGGTCACACCTGGACCGCGCGTCACGACACTCGTTTCGATCTGAAGACCTTGCAGGAACTGTCCGCCAAGCTGCTGGAAATCCCGGAAGGCTTCGTGGTCCAGCGCCAGGTTGCCAAGATCTACGAAGACCGCCAGAAGATGCAAGCCGGTGGCCTGCCGATCAACTGGGGCTACGCCGAAACCATGGCGTACGCGACCCTGGCGTTCGAAGGTCACCCGATTCGCATGACTGGCCAGGACATCGGCCGCGGTACGTTCTCGCACCGTCACGCTGTCCTGCACAACCAGAAAGACGCGGGTACCTACATCCCGCTGCAGAACCTGTACGACGGTCAGCCGCGTTTTGACCTGTACGACTCGTTCCTGTCCGAAGAAGCGGTATTGGCGTTCGAGTACGGTTACTCGACCACCACGCCGAATGCCCTGGTTATCTGGGAAGCCCAGTTCGGCGACTTCGCCAACGGCGCCCAGGTTGTAATCGACCAGTTCATCACCAGTGGCGAGCACAAGTGGGGCCGTCTGTGCGGTCTGACCATGCTGCTGCCGCACGGTTATGAAGGTCAGGGTCCGGAGCACTCCTCGGCTCGTCTGGAGCGTTACCTGCAACTGTGCGCCGAGCACAACATTCAGGTGTGCATGCCGACGACGCCGGCTCAGATCTACCACTTGCTGCGCCGTCAGGTGATTCGCCCGCTGCGCAAACCACTGGTAGTCCTGACTCCGAAGTCGCTGCTGCGCCACAAGCTGGCCATCTCGACGCTGGAAGATCTGGCCGAAGGTTCGTTCCAGACCGTCATCCCGGAAATCGATGCCCAAGACCCGAAAAAGGTCGAGCGCGTTGTTCTGTGTAGCGGCAAGGTCTACTACGACCTGCTGGAAAAACGCCGTGCCGAAGGTCGTGACGACATCGCCATCGTGCGTATCGAGCAGCTGTACCCATTCCCTGAGGACGACTTGAAAGAAGTCCTGGCTCCTTACACCAACGTCAAACATGCCGTCTGGTGTCAGGAAGAGCCGATGAACCAGGGTGCCTGGTACTGCAGCCAACACCACATGCGTCGCAGCATCAGCAACCTCAACAAGTCTCTCGTACTCGAGTACGCGGGCCGTGAGGCTTCTGCTGCACCTGCATGCGGTTACGCATCGATGCACGCCGAACAGCAGGAAAAACTGCTGCAAGACGCCTTTACTGTTTAACGCCTTCGCGCACCTGAAACCGAATTTAAGGAACCACAGACAATGGCTATCGAGATCAAAGCCCCCACTTTCCCGGAATCGGTTGCCGATGGCACCGTTGCCACCTGGCACAAACAACCGGGCGATGCGGTCAAGCGCGACGAACTGATCGTCGACATCGAAACCGACAAAGTCGTGCTGGAAGTGCTGGCTACCGCTGACGGCGTGCTGGGCGCTATCGTCAAGAACGAAGGCGACACCGTTCTGTCCGACGAAGTCCTGGGCTCCATCGTTGAAGGCGGCGCTGCTGCTGCCGCTCCGGCTGCCGCTGCTGCTCCGGCCGCTGCTGCCGCAGCTCCGGCTGCCGGCGCTGACGAAGACGCTATCGCCGCTCCAGCCGCTCGCAAGCTGGCCGAAGAAAACGGCATCAACCTGGCTTCCGTCAAAGGCACCGGCAAAGATGGCCGTGTCACCAAGGAAGACGTGGTTGCCGCTGTCGAAGCCAAGAAAGCCGCTCCTGCTGCCGCACCTGCCAAGGCTGCTGCTCCGGCTGCCGCTGCTCCTGTGTTCGCTGCCGGCGACCGCATCGAGAAGCGCGTGCCGATGACCCGCGTTCGTGCCACCGTGGCCAAGCGTCTGGTTGAAGCCCAGTCGAACATGGCGATGCTGACCACGTTCAACGAAGTCGACATGACCGAAGTCATGGCGCTGCGTTCGAAGTACAAGGATCTCTTCGAGAAGTCCCACAACGGCGTGCGCCTGGGCTTCATGTCCTTCTTCGTGAAAGCGGCTACCGAAGCACTGAAGCGCTTCCCGGCTGTCAACGCCTCGATCGACGGCGGCGACATCGTTTACCACGGCTACGCTGACGTCGGCGTTGCAGTTTCCAGCGATCGCGGCCTGGTAGTACCGGTTCTGCGTAACGCCGAACTGATGAGCCTGGCTGAAATCGAAGGCGGCATCGCCACCTTCGGCAAGAAAGCCCGCGACGGCAAACTGTCGATGGACGAAATGACCGGTGGTACGTTCACCATCACCAACGGCGGTACTTTCGGTTCGATGATGTCGACCCCGATCGTCAACCCGCCACAAGCCGCCATCCTGGGCATGCACAACATCATCCAGCGTCCTATGGCCATCAACGGTCAGGTCGTTATCCGTCCGATGATGTACCTGGCACTGTCCTACGATCACCGTCTGATCGATGGCAAAGAAGCTGTGACCTTCCTGGTGACCATCAAGAACCTGCTGGAAGATCCGGCTCGTCTGTTGCTGGATATTTAAAAAACAGCGACAAGCTGCAAGTGACAAGCCCCAAGCTCAAGGCGAACGAGTGGGGGCTTCGAGCTTGTGGCTTATTGCTTGTAGCTTGAAGCTAAAAGAGGATTCTTTTACATGTCGCAGAAATTTGACGTAGTAGTGATCGGTGCGGGCCCTGGCGGTTACGTCGCTGCCATCAAGGCCGCGCAGTTGGGTCTCTCCACTGCCTGCATCGAGAAGTACACCGACAAGGAAGGCAAACTGGCTCTGGGCGGTACTTGCCTGAACGTCGGCTGCATTCCATCCAAGGCCCTGCTGGACAGCTCGTGGAAGTTCCACGAAGCCCAGGACGGTTTCGCGATCCACGGTATCAATCACGCTGGCGTGACCATGGACGTGCCAGCGATGGTCGGCCGTAAAGCCAACATCGTCAAAGGCCTGACCTCCGGCGTTGCGACCCTGTTCAAAGCCAACGGTGTGACCTCCATCCAGGGTCACGGCAAGCTGCTGGCCGGCAAGAAAGTCGAAGTCACCAAGCCTGATGGCTCGGTAGAAATCATCGAAGCCGAAAACGTCATCCTGGCACCAGGTTCGCGTCCGATCGACATTCCGCCAGCTCCGGTTGACCAGAATGTGATCGTCGATTCGACTGGCGCTCTGGAATTCCAATCCGTTCCAAAACGTCTGGGCGTGATCGGCGCTGGCGTGATCGGTCTGGAACTGGGTTCGGTCTGGTCGCGCCTGGGTGCGCAAGTGACTGTCCTGGAAGCCCTGGACACCTTCCTGATGGCAGCTGACACCGCTGTTTCCAAGGAAGCGCTGAAAACCCTGACCAAGCAAGGTCTGGACATCAAGCTGGGCGCTCGCGTCACCGGTTCCAAAGTGAACGGCGACGAAGTCGTGGTGAACTACACCGATGCCAACGGCGAACAGAACATCACTTTCGACAAGCTGATCGTAGCCGTTGGTCGCCGTCCGGTGACCACTGATCTGTTGGCTGCCGACTGCGGCGTGACCCTGGACGAGCGCGGTTTCGTGCACGTTGACGATCACTGCGCCACCACCGTACCGGGCGTTTACGCCATCGGCGACGTGGTTCGCGGCATGATGCTGGCGCACAAGGCGTCCGAAGAAGGCATCATGGTTGTCGAGCGCATCAAGGGCCACAAGGCCCAGATGAACTATGATTTGATCCCTTCGGTTATTTATACTCACCCGGAAATCGCGTGGGTTGGTAAAACCGAGCAGGCCTTGAAAGCCGAAGGCGTTGAAGTTAACGTCGGCACCTTCCCGTTCGCAGCCTCCGGCCGTGCCATGGCCGCCAACGACACCGGTGGTTTCGTCAAGGTCATCGCAGATGCCAAGACGGACCGCGTACTGGGCGTCCACGTGATTGGCCCAAGCGCTGCCGAACTGGTTCAGCAGGGCGCGATCGGTATGGAATTCGGCACCAGCGCTGAAGACCTGGGCATGATGGTTTTCTCCCATCCGACCCTGTCTGAAGCCTTGCACGAAGCTGCTTTGGCAGTGAATGGCGGCGCCATCCACATCGCCAACCGCAAGAAGCGTTAAGACATAATAAGAAACCACGGCGGTTTGGCCCGTCGTGAGCCTTGCATGCAAGACTCACCGCGGAATATCCGCTGGACGCAGTCTTGCGTAGCTCAGCTACGCAAGCAGCAGTCACAGGTGGTGCGGCACTGAACAGTGCAGCACCGAATGCGCAGTACCTAACGAAGACGGTAATAAGCATGAATCTTCACGAGTATCAGGGTAAGCAGCTGTTCGCTGAGTACGGCCTGCCAGTTTCCACCGGTTACGCGGTAGACACCCCGGAAGCAGCAGCAGAAGCTTGCGACAAAATCGGCGGCAGCGAGTGGGTTGTCAAAGCCCAGGTCCACGCCGGTGGTCGCGGTAAAGCGGGCGGCGTCAAGCTGGTTCGCAACAAAGAAGACGCCAAAGCCTTCGCACAGCAGTGGCTGGGCAAGCGTCTGGTGACTTACCAGACTGACGCCAATGGTCAGCCAGTCACCAAGATCCTGGTTGAATCGTGCACTGATATCGCTAAAGAGCTGTACCTGGGCGCTGTCGTTGACCGTTCGAGCCGTCGCATCGTGTTCATGGCTTCCACCGAAGGTGGCGTGGACATCGAGAAAATCGCTCACGACACTCCAGAAAAAATTCTGAAGGCCACTATCGATCCACTGGTTGGCGCTCAGCCATTCCAGGGTCGTGAACTGGCTTTCCAGCTGGGTCTGGAAGGCAAGCAAGTTGCCCAGTTCGCCAAGATCTTCGTAGGTCTGGCCAAACTGTTCCAGGATCACGATCTGGCCCTGCTGGAAGTGAACCCGCTGGTGATCAAGGCTGATGGCGATCTGCACTGCCTGGACGCCAAGATCAACATCGACGCCAACGCCATGTACCGTCAGCCTAAGCTGAAGACTTTCCACGATCCGTCGCAGGACGATCCGCGCGAAGCGCACGCTGCCAAGTTCGAATTGAACTACGTAGCGCTGGAAGGCAACATCGGTTGCATGGTCAACGGTGCTGGCCTGGCCATGGGTACCATGGACATCGTCAACCTGCATGGCGGCAAGCCAGCCAACTTCCTCGACGTGGGCGGCGGTGCTACCAAGGAACGCGTTACCGAAGCGTTCAAGATCATCCTGTCCGACACTAACGTCGCTGCAGTACTGGTCAACATCTTCGGCGGCATCGTTCGTTGCGACATGATTGCCGAAGGCATCATCGGCGCGGTGAAAGAAGTCGGCGTGAAAATCCCGGTTGTTGTTCGCCTTGAAGGCAACAACGCTGAGCTGGGCGCTAAAGTACTGGCAGAAAGCGGTTTGAACATCATCGCTGCTACCAGCCTGACCGACGCTGCTCAACAAGTTGTCAAAGCTGCGGAGGGCAAATAATGAGCGTCCTGATCAATAAAGACACCAAAGTTATCTGCCAGGGTATTACCGGTTCGCAAGGTAGTTTCCACACCCAGCAAGCCATCGAGTACGGCACCAAGATGGTTGGTGGTGTAACTCCAGGCAAAGGCGGCACCGAGCACCTGGGCCTGCCAGTGTTCAACACCGTGAAAGACGCCGTAGCTGCCACTGGCGCCACCGCCAGCGTGATCTACGTTCCGGCTCCTTTCTGCAAGGACTCGATCCTGGAAGCTGCTTTCGGCGGCATCAAGCTGATCGTCTGCATCACCGAAGGCATTCCTACCCTGGACATGCTGGACGCTAAAGTTAAGTGCGACGAGCTGGGTGTTACCCTGATCGGCCCTAACTGCCCAGGCGTGATCACTCCAGGCGAATGCAAGATCGGCATCATGCCAGGTCACATTCACTTGCCAGGCAAGGTCGGTATCGTTTCCCGTTCCGGCACCCTGACCTACGAAGCTGTGAAGCAGACTACTGACGCCGGTTTCGGTCAGTCGACTTGCGTCGGCATCGGTGGTGACCCGATCCCGGGTTCGAACTTCATCGACATCCTGAAGCTGTTCCAGGAAGACCCGAAGACCGAAGCGATCGTGATGATCGGCGAGATCGGCGGTTCGGCTGAAGAAGAAGCGGCTGCCTACATCAAGGCACACGTGACCAAGCCGGTTGTTTCCTACATCGCTGGTGTGACTGCTCCTCCGGGCAAGCGCATGGGCCATGCTGGCGCAATCATCTCTGGCGGCAAAGGCACTGCAGACGAGAAATTCGCTGCTCTGCAAGACGCAGGCGTTAAAACCGTGCGTTCGCTGGCAGACATCGGCAAGGCCCTGGCCGAGCTGACTGGTTGGGCTGTCAAGTAAGCCTCGTGCTTGACTGACGCTTCACCAAACAAAGGCCACCTTCGGGTGGCCTTTGTCGTTTCTGAAGATCAAAAGATCGCAGCCTTCGGCAGTTCCTACATGAGATCGCATTTCCCTGTAGGAGCTGCCGAAGGCTGCGATCTTTTGATCTTTTAATACGTAAACGCGACACAAAAATGTCGCGTATCGGATAGTTCGCCCTCTAACAGTGCGTTTCTGGTCCAAATTCGTTAGGCTACGCGCCATTTTTGCGTCCGCGGCCCACAAGGCACCAACGCGCTAAAAGGGTCGGTCTTATACGGACTGACAGCATTTCCCTCACCCATAGGGAAATCCCTCTCTAAATTCCGATTCAGTAGTGTGGTATTTCCTTAATGAAAGTGTTGAAAGGCCAGGACATCCTGGCACTTGGTTTTATGACGTTTGCCCTGTTCGTCGGGGCTGGCAACATCATCTTCCCGCCTATCGTCGGTTTGCAGTCCGGGCCCAATGTCTGGATGGCGGCGCTGGGTTTCCTGGTCACGGCCGTTGGTCTGCCGGTGATCACCGTTGTGGCGCTGGCGAAGGTCGGCGGCGCAATGGATGCCTTGAGCAGCCCGATCGGTAAAGTGGCTGGTGGCCTGTTGGCTGCGGCCTGCTACCTCGCTGTTGGCCCGCTCTTCGCGACGCCACGTACCGCGACAGTATCCTTCGAAGTGGGCCTGGCGCCGCTGACCGGCGAGAGCCCGCTGGCATTGTTCCTGTACAGCTCGGTTTACTTCCTGCTGGTATTCTTCATCTCGCTGTACCCAGGCCGTTTGCTGGATACCGTAGGGCGCTTTCTCGCTCCGCTGAAGATCATCGCCCTGGCCGTTCTGGGCATTGCAGCATTCGCCCTGCCGGCCGGAGACATTGGCCAGGCCACGCCTGAATATGTGGCGGCACCGTTTTCCCAAGGCTTTATCAATGGTTACCTGACCATGGATACCCTGGGCGCCCTGGTATTCGGCATCGTCATCGTCAACGCCATCCGCTCCCGCGGCGTCGAGTCGCCGGCACTGATCACCCGCTATGCGATCATCGCCGGCCTGATCGCCGGCGTCGGTCTGGCGCTGGTTTACGTCAGCCTGTTCCGTCTCGGATCGGGCAGCCATGAAGTGGCCGCTGGCGCTACCAATGGCGCGGCGGTATTGCACGCTTACGTGCAGCACACCTTCGGTTCGCTGGGCAGCGGTTTCCTGGCTGTGTTGATTTCCCTGGCGTGCCTGGTGACCGCGGTCGGCCTGACCTGTGCCTGCGCCGAGTACTTCAGCCGAGTGGTGCCGCTGTCCTACAAGACACTGGTGATCATCCTCGCGGCGTTCTCGCTGCTGGTGTCCAACCTGGGCCTGACCAAGCTGATTGCGTTCTCGATCCCGGTTCTCACCGCGATCTACCCGCCGTGCATCGTTCTGGTGGCATTGAGCTTCTGCAAGGACTTCTGGCATGAACAGGGTCGTATCCTCGGCCCGGTCATGCTGGTGTCGTTCATCTTCGGCCTGATCGACGCCCTCAAGGGTGCAGGCCTGGCGGACTGGATGCCGACGCAAATGGCGCACCTGCCGCTGAGCGAGCAGGGCCTGGCCTGGCTGGTGCCTTCGGTGATGACGCTGGTGGTTGCCGTGGTCTGCGACCGTCTGCTGGGCAAGCGCGAAGAAGCGCTGGCTTAAGCTTTACCGGCCCGTCACAAGCGGGCCAGTGAAAAAACAGAAATGCCCCGTATCAATCGATACGGGGCATTTTTTTATGGGGGGATGCGGTGTCTTTTGCGTTGCGCTAACGTCGAAGCATTGCAAATCCTGATGTGGGAGCGGGCTTGCTCGCGAAGACGGTGGGTCAGTCAACATCCATGTTGGATGATAAGCCGCCTTCGCGAGCCAGCCCGCTCCCACAGGGATTCGGTACTCCTCTTGCACATCACAAGGACCTGCATGTCGTTCATCCAAGCCAATCTGATCCACATCCTTGCCGCCATCTGGTTCGTCATCTGCTGGGGCGGGTACACCCGTTATGCCACCTGGAAAGGCCGTGACACCGCGTGCCTGGCCAGTGTGCTGCACCTCTATCGTGAAGACTGGATGCGCCGCATGCTGCTGCGCGACAACCGTATCGCCGATGCCAGCGTGATCGGTAACCTGGAGCGCAACGCTTCGTTCTTCGCCTCCAGTACGTTGATTATCCTGGCCGGTATTCTCACGGTGCTGGGGGCTTCGGAAAGGGCGGTATCGTTGCTGGCGGATATCCCGATGGTGCAGCAGGCGTCCCAGGGCATGTCGGAAATCAAGTTGCTGTGCCTGGCGCTGGTGTTTGTCTATGCGTTCTTCACGTTCAGCTGGTGCATGCGCCAGTACAACTTTGCGGCGGTACTGGTAGGTTCGGCGCCAATGGTCGGCGAGCGTCTTGTGTCGGAGCAAGAGCGCAAGGCGTTTGCTTCCCGCGCGGCCCGTGTCATCTCCATGGCCGCCAACCAGTTCAACTTCGGTCTGCGTTCCTATTACTTCGGCATGACCATGCTGGCCTGGTTTGTCAGCCCCTGGTTGTTCATGTTGATGAGCGCCGGCGTGGTATTCGTGTTGTACCGTCGCGAGTTTCACTCTGACGTTCTCGACGTGATGGTCTATACCCCTACAGAGGCGCCATTGCCCGAGGTGATCAAAGAGGCTGCTTGATGAGTATTCCGTTCTGGTGCGTGTTTATCAGTGCCGTGCTGATTTACGTGGCGCGTATGCCCGTGACCAAGGCCATGAAAGAGCAGGGCGGTTACAACAATCATCTGCCGCGCCAGCAGCAGGGCCAACTCACAGGTTTTGGTGCCCGTGCGGTGGCGGCACATCAGAATAGTTTTGAAGCCTTCATATTGTTTGCGGTGGGTGTGTTGATGGCGCATACAACGCAGACGGCAGGCTGGCTCATCGATTTGCTCGCGATCATCTTTGTGATCACTCGGGTTATTTATCTGGTGTGTTACTGGAAGGACCTGGCCTGGCAACGCAGTCTGGTCTGGCTGGTGGGATTAATCTGTTCGCTGTTGCTGATGATTAGTCCGACTTTTCGAACGATTTTGCTCTAAGCATTTTTTTGAAGGCAAAAGAAAACCCGCACTTGGCGGGTTTTCTTTTATCACGCTAAAAACCGGATTAGTTTTTAGGCGCTTCTGGAGCGGCCGGAGTGGCCGGTGCAGCCGGAGCAGCCTCTTTTGCCGCTTCCGCGTTCGATTCAGCCTGAGCTTTGGCAGCTTCGGCGTTTTCTTTCGCCGCGTCGTTCACTTTATCCTGAGCTTTGCTCATGTCTTGCTGAGCTTGCTCAGCATGTTTGTTAGCTTCTTGAGCTTTGTCCTCGGATTTTTTATCGCAGGCAGCGAGACCGAGGGAAGCGGTCAACATCAAGGCAATAGCTAAAGTCTTACGCATGGGGTGTTTCTCCTGATGAAAAGCATCTACTGGCCTTAAGAGCCCATACATCAGGGTTAAGTTCCTTAATTCTTTCAGATATATAAGTTTTGTTCTAATGCGGAACTTTTACCCGGACTGCCACCGCATTGCACGAACCTAAACAAGAGTGTTTATCAAATGACTGAGAACCCCGTTTTTGAGCGAGCGAAGCGCTTTTTGTCGGCGCTGCGACATTGTCAGGTACTTGGACTAAGCGTTCACAGCGCCAGCAGCGAAGGGTTGACGATTGTGCTGCCATACAGCCCGCAGATCGTTGGCAATCCCGAAACCGGCGTGATTCATGGCGGGGCACTGACCTCGCTGATGGACACGGCCTGTGGCATGGCGACGCTCTGTGTGCTCCCGGAGTTCGAAGTCTGCCCGACCCTAGACCTGCGCATCGACTATATGCACGCCGCCGAACCGCACAAGGATGTCTATGGCTTCGCCCAGTGCTATCGGGTCACCACCGACGTGATTTTTGCCCGTGGCTTCGCCTATCAGGATGACCCCGGACAACCCATTGCCCATGTGATGGGCACATTCATGCGCATGGGCAAGGGCATCAAAGGCACCAAGGGCTTTGGTGGTGCAGTTGCCGGAGGTGCGCAATGAGCGAGTCGCTGAAGGACCAATTGCAAAAGGCCCATGAGCAAGGTGACTACGCCTCTCTGCTGGGGTTGATTCCCTATGCCCGGCTGATCGGTGTCGAATGTTCACGGGTGGGCGATGAGCTGCTGTTCAAGCTGCCGGCGAACAAGGACAACATTGGTAACCCTTTGCTGCCGGCGATTCATGGCGGTGTGATCGCCGGGTTCATGGAATTGGCAGCGGCGCTGCACCTGCTGGTGTTTACCGGATCATCCGGGGTGCCGAAGATCATCGACTTCTCCCTGGATTACCTGCGGGCCGGGCAGTTTCGCGACACCTGGGCCCGATGCCAGGTTTGCCGCCAGGGACGGCGGGTCGCCAACGTCGCGATTACCGCCTGGCAAAGTACCGAGGCCGAACCCATTGCCACGGCCCGTGCACATTTCAAACTCGAGGAGCCCTTGAAATCCTGAACTCAGCCCCAAACTCAGATGACAACCCGCCGCCGACCCTCAATGTCGCGGCTTATGCCATCTGATTGGAGTTTGATGACCATGAGTGTGGAAACTCAAAAGGAAACCCTGGGCTTCCAGACCGAGGTGAAGCAGCTGCTGCATCTCATGATCCATTCGCTGTATTCCAACAAGGAAATTTTCCTTCGCGAATTGATCTCGAACGCCTCTGACGCTGTCGACAAATTACGTTTCGAAGCCCTGGCCAAGCCAGAGCTGCTGGAAGGCGGCGCCGAACTGAAAATCCGCGTGAGCTTCGACAAGGACGCTAAAACCGTCACCCTCGAAGACAACGGTATCGGCATGAGCCGCGAAGATGCGATCACCCACCTGGGTACCATCGCCAAGTCCGGCACCGCCGATTTCATGAAGCACCTGACCGGCGACCAGAAGAAAGACTCGCACCTGATCGGCCAGTTCGGTGTCGGTTTCTACTCCGCCTTCATCGTCGCCGACAAAGTCGATGTGTACAGCCGTCGTGCCGGCAGCGCTGCCAGCGAAGGCGTGCACTGGTCGTCCCAGGGCGAAGGTGACTTCGAAGTTGCGACCATCGACAAGGCCGAGCGCGGCACTCGCATCGTCCTGCACCTGAAATCCGGTGAAGACGAGTTCGCCGATGGCTGGCGCCTGCGCAACATCATCAAGAAGTACTCCGACCACATCGCCTTGCCGATCGAGTTGCCGAAAGAAGTGGCGGCCGTTGAAGGCGAAGAGAAACCGGCCGTTGAATGGGAAACCGTCAACCGCGCCAGCGCTCTGTGGACCCGTCCGCGTACCGAGATCAAGGACGAGGAATACCAGGAGTTCTACAAGCACATCGCTCACGATTTCGAAAACCCGCTGAGCTGGAGCCACAACAAGGTCGAAGGCAAGCTGGAATACAGCTCGCTGCTGTACGTGCCGACCCGCGCTCCGTTCGATCTGTACCAGCGTGAAGCGCCAAAAGGCCTGAAGTTGTACGTGCAGCGCGTGTTCGTCATGGATCAGGCCGAGTCCTTCCTGCCGCTGTACCTGCGCTTCATCAAGGGTGTGGTCGACTCCAACGACCTGTCGCTGAACGTGTCGCGGGAAATCCTGCAGAAAGACCCGATCATCGACTCCATGAAGTCGGCACTGACCAAGCGCGTGCTGGACATGCTGGAAAAACTGGCGAAGAACGAGCCTGAGCAATACAAGGGCTTCTGGAAAAACTTCGGTCAGGTCATGAAGGAAGGCCCGGCAGAAGATTTCGCCAACAAGGAAAAAATCGCCGGTCTGCTGCGTTTCGCATCGACCCATGGCGACGACGGCGAGCAGGTTGTCGGCCTGGCCGAGTACCTGGCGCGCGCCAAGGAAGGTCAGGACAAGATCTACTACCTGACCGGAGAAACCTACGCACAGGTCAAGAACAGCCCGCACCTGGAAGTCTTCCGCAAGAAAGGCATCGAAGTGCTGCTGTTGACCGACCGCATCGACGAGTGGCTGATGAGCTACCTCAGCGACTTCGACGGCAAGAGCTTCGTCGACGTGGCGCGCGGTGACCTGGACCTCGGCAACCTGGACTCGGAAGAGGACAAGAAGGCCGCGGAAGAAGTCGCGAAGTCCAAAGAAGGTCTGGTTGAGCGTCTGAAGACCGCGCTGGGCGAATCCGTTGCGGAAGTCCGGGTGTCCCATCGCCTGACCGATTCGCCGGCGATCCTGGCCATCGGTGAGCAGGACCTGGGCCTGCAGATGCGCCAGATTCTGGAGGCCAGCGGGCAGAAGGTTCCGGATTCGAAGCCGATCTTCGAATTCAACCCGGCTCACCCGCTGATCGAGAAGCTCGACAACGAGCAGAGCGACGAGCGCTTCGGCGATCTGTCGCACATCCTCTTCGATCAGGCGGCCCTGGCGGCCGGCGACAGCTTGAAAGATCCGGCGGCCTATGTGCGCCGCTTGAACAAACTGTTGGTCGAGCTATCCGCTTAACTGTGTTGCAGAAAAACCCGCTTCGGCGGGTTTTTTCATTCTGGTGTTCAACAATCAGGAGTCAGAAATGAGCCAAATCACTGTACGTTCCGTTGCCTATCAGATCGATGGCCAAGCCTACGAAAGCCGTCTGGCCTTCGATGCCGACCATAAAGGTCCGCGTCCGGGTTTGTTGATGGCGCCGAACTGGATGGGCGTCAGTGCCGGTGCCGAGGAAATCGCCAGGTCCGTGGCAGCCAAGGGCTACGTGGTGCTGATCGCTGATCTTTACGGGCAATCGGTTCGTCCGTCGAACAATGACGAGGCCGGCGCGGCAATGATGCCGTTGAAGAATGACCGTGGGTTACTGCGCAAGCGCATGCAGGTAGCGTTCGAACAGTTGCAGAGCCAGGGCGAGGCGGCCGTCGATACGTCGAAGCTGGCGACCTACGGGTTCTGTTTCGGCGGCTGCTGTGCCCTGGAGTTTGCCCGTACCGGGGCGCCGGTGAAGGCCGCGGTATCCTTCCACGGCACGCTGGACACCCCGAATCCGGCCGACGCGAAAAACATCAAGGGTAAGGTCCTGGTCCTGCACGGTGCTTCCGATCCACTGGTGCCGAAGGAACAGTTGCCGGCGTTCGAAGATGAAATGAACGCGGCCGGTGTGGACTGGCAGTTGCTGAGCTACGGCGGTGCATTTCACTCGTTCACCGATCCGCACGCGAATGTGCCGGGCATGATGATGTATGACGCCAAGGTGGCTGCCCGGGCCTTCACTTCGATGCACAATCTGCTGGATGAAGTGTTCAAGGGCTGATTGGCCCAAGATCAAGAGATCGCAGCCTGCGGCAGCTCCTACAGGAGAACGCATTTCCCTGTAGGAGCTGCCGAAGGCTGCGATCTTTCAGGGCAACTCGATCCGGTCACATCCGCATGCGAATGTGCCGGGCATGATGATGTATGACGCCAAGTTGGCTGCCCGGGCCTTCACTTCGATGCACAATCTGTTGGATGAAGTGTTCAAGGGCTGATTGCCCCAGGATCAAGAGATCGCAGCCCACGGCAGCTCCTGCAGGAGAACGCATTTCCCTGTAGGAGCTGCCGAAGGCTGCGATCTTTCAGGGCAACTCGATCCTGTCAACTTCCCCCGGCACCTTCGGCCAGTCCCCGGCCGCCCAACGCCGGCGCGCTTCATCAATCGCCGCCGGATCGCTTGCGACAAAATTCCAGTTGATCCGCCGTGGCCCGTCCAGCGGCGCGCCGCCAAACAGCACGGCGTGGCTGTCGCTTTCAGCGAAAAGCGTCATTTCTTCCCCGGTCGGCAACACAACTAGCGAATACGGTTCTATCAGCTCGCCATCCAGTTGCACTTCGCCGCTCAACACATACAGCGCACGTTCTTCATGTTCGGTGGGAATCAGCAATGTCGTCGCCGTTTGCAGGTGCAATTCCGCGTACAACGTAGGAGAAAGCACCGGCACCGGTGACTCCAGGCAAAAGCCGGATCCGGCAATCATGCGGATCTTCACCCCCAGGTTTTCGCTGACCGGCAAGGTGGACGCCGGATGGTGGCTGTAATGCCCCGGGCCCTGTTCTTTGTCCTTGGGCGATGCCAGCCAGATCTGCAAGCCGTGCATCGTGAAGCCGCTCTCCTTGAGTGCCTCTGGCGTGCGTTCGACGTGGGCGATGGCGCTGCCGGCCGTCATCCAGCTGACATCGCCGGTATCAACAACCTCGTCGGAGCCCAGACTGTCCTTGTGCTGGATTTGCCCCTGGAACAAATAGGTCAGGGTGGACAGGCCAATGTGCGGATGCTGGCGGATGTTCATGCCTTTGCCCGGCGGATAACGGGTTTCCAGCATGTGATCGAAAAACACGAATGGCCCGACGCTGCGGCACTTGGCGGATGGCAGTGGGCGCAGGATCGGCTGGCCTTCGACGTCTTCGGTGCGGGGGCGGATCACGAGCGGAGTGGTCATGGTGCGTTCCAGGCTGGGCGGGTGATGCGTTCGAGCATAACCCGCTTGCGCAGCCCTTGCCGCTATTGGCTGAAGGCGCCTTCGGACAAATGCGTTTCGATGCTGACTTCAGTGGTGGTCATCAGCTTGTGGATCGGGCAGCGATCGGCCACGCGGTGCAGCTCGTCGCGCTGGGCGTCAGTGAGTACGCCCTTGAGGGTCAGTTTGACGTGCAGCGTGTATTGGCCTTTTTGTTCCAGGCTGTTGTCGCGCTTGACCTCGACGCCGACACCGGTCAACGGGATGTCCTTCTTCTTCGCATAGAGCTTGAGTGTC
This sequence comes from Pseudomonas sp. Pseusp49, assembly GCF_059491875.1. Classification (NCBI taxonomy): domain Bacteria; kingdom Pseudomonadati; phylum Pseudomonadota; class Gammaproteobacteria; order Pseudomonadales; family Pseudomonadaceae; genus Pseudomonas; species Pseudomonas sp. Pseusp49. The sequence goes on from NZ_CP168514.1 coordinate 1,730,937, forward strand.
AGGGCCTTGCAGGCGCCGAGCGCGGCATCGAAATAATCGTGCGGTTCCGGCGCGGTGCCTTCTCCGCCCGCCGTGACGGGCACGTCGGCGAAGAGTTCGTGGTCATCGATTTGTACGCTGTGGCGAAAGCCTTCGGCAGAAACGGTGTTGACGGTAACGGTCATGGGAAACCTCGCAGGCAACAGGATATTTATTCGATCAAAAGACCTTGAAGGTATAGAGCATGGTGCCGGATATGCGTTCCGGTTTTCTTGTACAGGTGGGGCTTTTCGCTTAATCGTTACCGTTGCAGTAATGTTGTTTTGATATCACTTTTTCGTCTTACGCAAATTTTCAACAGTCCGATACCGTCTAAAGAACCCGCTGCCTGACGCAGCGCTTTTGGAAGGAACCAGGGGAATGAGCATCAGAAGTCTCAATATTGCGCCGCGTGCGAGTCTCGGTTTTGGCCTGTTGGCGTTGATGGTTTTTGGCTTGGGCGCCTTCGCTCTGCTGCAGATGTCGAACATGCGGGCGCAGTCCGATCAAGTCGATGACAACTGGCTGCCCAGTGTCATGGCGGTCGGTGATATGAGTCAGGACATGTTGCGGCTGCGAGCATTGACCATGCGTCTGCTGATTAATCGCGACCCGCAGGCACAGGCGCAGAACGTCAGCAAGATCAACGATCTCAAAACTGTCCTCGATGGTGCACAGCAACGCTATGACAAGTTGATCGTGCTGCCTGAAGAGCGCGTGTTGTTCGACCGCTTCAAGGCCGCCGAAGCAAAGTATCTGCAATTTCAGAGTCAGGTGATGACCGAAGCTACCCAGGGACGGGTGGAAGAGGCGGCGGCCATTCTCAATGGCGAGATGAATCCTCTGGCCGATGAAATCACGGTTACGCTCAGGGAGCTGGTCGAGCTCAATCGGCACAACGCCAATCTGGCAACCGAAGCGGGTCGCCTGGTGTTCAGCCAGTCGCGGGTCTGGGTCGGGGTAATGATCGGTGTGAGCGCGCTGATCACTATTGGCCTGGCGCTGCTGTTGACGCGCAGCATCGTGTTGCCGTTGTCACAGTCATTGAAAGTGGCGGAGGTGGTCGCCAGCGGCGACCTGACTGCAGCCATCAGCATTTCCGGCAAGGATGAACCCGCGCGGCTGCTGCACGCGCTCAAGAGCATGCAGCAGAGTTTGCGCGAAACCATCCAGCGTATATCCGATTCATCCAGTCAATTGGCGTCGGCTTCGGAAGAGCTCAGTTGCGTCACGGAAGACGCTACCCGAGGCCTGCATCAGCAGAGCCTGGAAATCGAGCAGGCGGCCACGGCGGTCAACCAGATGACCGCTGCCGTGGAGGAAGTGGCGAGCAATGCCGCAGCAACGTCGCAAGCTTCGCGCGAGTCCGACCGCATTGCCCAACACGGCCGCGAACAAGTGCACCAGACGGTGCTGTCGATCGAGTCTCTGGCCGAAGATGTCACGACCAACGTCGCTCAGGTCGAAGATCTTGCGCAGAAGGTATATGGCATCACTACCGTGCTGGACGTGATTCGCGCGATTGCCGAACAGACCAATCTGCTGGCCTTGAACGCCGCGATCGAAGCCGCGCGAGCCGGGGAGGCCGGGCGCGGGTTTGCGGTAGTGGCTGATGAGGTGCGGGCACTGGCGCATCGCACCCAGCAATCGACCCGGGAAATCGAGCAGATGATCACCGGTATCCAGCAGGGTACCGACTTGGCTGTCAGCTCGATGCAGCAGAGCAACACCCGGGCGCGCTCGACGCTGGAGGCGGCAAAGGCGGCGGGCGTTGCCCTGGAAGACATTGCCTCGGCATTCACGGTGATCAATGAGCGCAATATCGTGATTGCCAGTGCCTCGGAGGAGCAGGCGGCGGTGGCGCGGGAGGTCGATCGCAACTTGATGAACATCCGTGACCTGGCGCAACAAAGCTCGGCCGGAGCGAATCAGACCAGTGCGGCGAGTCAGGAGTTGTCGCGCTTGGCGGTTGACCTGAATACGCTGGTGGCACGTTTCTCGGTCTGATGAAGATCAAGAGATCGCAGCCTTCGGCAGCTCCTACAGGTTTATGCGATCCATGTAGGAGCTGCCGAAGGCTGCGATCTTTTGATTCAAAAAAAGCCCCGCAATGGCGGGGCTTTTCGTGTCGATCCGGATCAGCTGCCTTTGACAGTCTTACCGTTGACCTTGCCGTCCAGGAGCATGATGTTGTACTCCTTGCCGTCGTTTTCGACCTGTTGCAGGCGGACCAGCAGGTAATCCCAGTCCTTGGCGAACCACATCACGGTGATGCGTTTGCTCTGCGTCGGGTCGCGCACGCGCTCAACCTTGATCGCGTCGATCTGGCCGGCCTTGGTGTCGACTTTTTCCGAACCCAGCACGCGGAAGTCATAGGTGTCGACTTCGCCGCCATCGACCACTTGGTAGCTCATGGTCTTCTTGCCGGCAGCGACATCATGTTGCAGTGCCAGCTGGTAGGTGGACTTGTCGACCATGCCGCGGTTGAGTGGAAGCTTGACGGCGTCACCGCGATCGGTGCCGGTGATCATCTTGGTGTTCCAGTCGAAATCCAGATCCGATTTCTTGGCCTTGCCCAGGCCGCCACGCTCAAAGTGGTACGACTCCGGAAGCAGCGTGTCCTTGTCCAGGGTCAGGGTGCTTTCCTCGGACAGGCTGGCGATCATCATCGATGCCTTGAAACTCAGTTTCCATTTGCCGTCGCTGGTTTTTTCGAGGCTGCGCTCGGCAGTGCCGCTCATGGGGAGCTGTTTCCAGTCGGCGGTGTAGCTGGCGGAGAAGGGTTGAAGTTCTGCCGCCTGAGCGAAGGGCAAAGCGAGCAGAGCGCAAGCGAAGAGCAGGGCGCGACGCATAAAATCTCCTAGTTTCGAATCAAGTGGCCGCTGGCCGCGAGTAGCTGTCCATCCAGTAAAGCACCTTGCTCGCCGAGGGCCAGACGACCTTCGGCAAACCAGCGTACGGCCATCGGGTAGATCAGGTGTTCCTGAACATGGACCCGCTGCGCCAGACTCTGCGGCGAATCCTGTAACTCTACCGGTATTACAGCCTGTACGACCAGTGGTCCGCCATCGAGTTCCTCGGTGACGAAGTGCACGGAGCAGCCGTGCTCGGCGTCGCCGGCCTCCAGCGCGCGCTGATGAGTGTGTAACCCTTTGTATTTGGGTAGCAGCGAGGGGTGGATATTGAGCAGGCGACCCTGATAGTGGCGTACGAAACCCGCGCTGAGAATGCGCATGAATCCGGCCAGTACCACGAGTTTGGGGTTGAAGGCGTCGATCAGTTCGATCAGCGCGGCATCGAAGGCCTCGCGACCTTCGAAAGCCTTGTGATCCAGGGTGCGGGTGTCGATACCCGCGTCCCTGGCGCGTTGCAGGCCGTAGGCGTCGGCGCGGTTGGAAATCACCGCAGCGATGCGGACCGGGCTGTCGCCGGTCCGCGTGCTGTCGATCAGGGCCTGCAAGTTACTGCCGGTGCCGGACAACAGCACCACCACATCACAGGTCGGAGACATCAATGAGCCTTGAGGTTCTTCAGTTCTACCTGAGCCGCGCCTTCGGCAGCGGTGGAGATCTGGCCGATGACCCAAGGCTGCTCGCCTGCTTCGCGCAGAACGTTCAGGGCGGTTTCAACGTGCTCCTGAGCCACGCAGATGACCATGCCCACGCCGCAGTTCAGCACGCGGTGCATTTCGTTCTCGTCGACGTTGCCTTTCTCTTGCAGCCAGTCGAACACGGCCGGACGGTTCCAGCTGGCCACGTCAACCACAGCCTGCGCGCCTTTTGGCAGAACGCGCGGGATGTTGTCCAGCAGGCCGCCACCGGTGATGTGGGCCATGGCTTTGACCGCGCCGGTTTCCTTGATCAGCTTGAGCAACGGCTTCACGTAGATGCGGGTCGGGGCCATCAGCAGGTCGGTCAGCGGCTTGCCGTCGAGCTGGGTGTTTTCGATGTCGGCGCCGGACACTTCGATGATCTTGCGGATCAGCGAGTAGCCGTTGGAGTGCGGGCCGGAAGACGGCAGGGCGAGCAGGGCGTCGCCGGCAGCAACCTTGGAGCCGTCGATGATTTCGGACTTTTCCACGACGCCGACGCAGAAGCCGGCCAGGTCGTAGTCTTCGCCTTCGTACATGCCCGGCATTTCAGCGGTTTCACCGCCAACCAGCGAGCAGCCCGACAGTTCGCAGCCAGCGCCGATGCCGGTAACCACCTGGGCGGCGGTATCGACGTTCAGTTTGCCGGTGGCGTAGTAGTCGAGGAAGAACAGTGGCTCGGCGCCGCACACCACCAGGTCGTTGACGCACATGGCAACCAGGTCGATGCCGATGCTGTCGTGCTTGTTCAGGTTCAGTGCCAGACGCAGCTTGGTGCCGACGCCGTCGGTACCGGAAACCAGCACAGGCTGCTTGTAGCCGGCCGGGATTTCGCAGAGGGCGCCGAAACCGCCCAGGCCGCCCATGACTTCCGGGCGCGCAGTGCGCTTGGCGACGCTCTTGATGCGTTCGACCAATGCTTCACCGGCGTCGATGTCTACACCGGCGTCCTTGTAGCTCAGGGAGGGTTGCTTGCTCATGATCCAGGCCTTTAGGGGGGATTCAGGGGTAACGACCGAGTTCAGCGGGGCCGCCGAAATCGACGAGGGCGATTGCCTCACGCGAATTTCGAAAGTGCCCGGCTGTTGCCGGTCTGCGAAGGCGCGCGATTTTATCAGGCTTGAGCCGCAGCGGCCATCCTCAGGCCGACAGCAGGGCCATATCCGTTAAAAAAAACCGTTGATGCGCGGTGTCGGTGGCATCCTGCATGGCTGTATAAGGTGTCGCGATTAACCGTCTATCGTTATGACAGTGCGAAAACTTACCCGGAACGTGTGAATGTTTTGCGTCGGGCAATGGTCACAGCCTTGCTCGATTGTCTTCATGCGGTCTGTTCCAGCCGCTCTTGTCGTCAGGAATCTTCCATGCGTTTTTGTAAATTCTTGCTTGTCAGTTGTTTGTCAGTGGTCAGCCTGGTCAGTCATGCCGAAACCGTCAAAGGCCTTTATCAGGTGCGCGAGCCGGTGAATGGCCAGTCGCCCGAGGAGCGGGACCAGGCGACTCAACGTGCATTGGACACGTTGGTGTTGCGCCTTACCGGCGACCCCAAGGCTGCTCAGAATCCGGGGCTGGCTGCAATTCGCAAAGATCCGCAACAGATCATCAGCCAATACGGCTTTGAAGCCGGTCCGCCGGAAGTCCTGAAAGTCGATTTCGACCCGGCTACCACCGAGCAGGCCCTGCGCCGCGCCGGCCTGGCCATGTGGGGGGCCAATCGGCCGTCGATCCTCGGCTGGTGGCTCAACGATTCCACCGAGGGTTCAAGCCTGGTGGGCGACGGCCAGGCCAGCGCGGCGCCACTGCGGCGGGCTGCCCAGCACCGGGGCTTGCCATTGCGCTTGCCATTGGCGGACCTGAACGAACAGATCGTCGCCACCGCGCCGAATCTGGAAGGCGCAGATTCCGGCCCTTTGCTTGCGGCATCGGAACGCTACAACGCCGACGCCCTGCTCGCGGTACACGCCAAAGAGGAGGGCGGGCAGTGGCAAGCCAAGTGGCAATTGTGGCTGGGGGATAAAAAAGAGGCAGGCAGCGTGCAGGGCGCCGATCAGGCCGCCGTGGCCGATGCGGTGATGCTGGCGGTCAATGAGCGCCTGGCGCCGCGGTTTGTCGCCAAGCCGGGTGCTTCGAGCGCGCAATTGCTGGAAGTGCAAGGCATGAATCTTGAACACTACGCGTCCCTTGGGCGCTTGCTGGAGCCCTTTGGCGGGCGCGTGCAAAGCGTCGACGGCGACCGGATCGTCTACCGGGTCAATGGCAGCGCCGAGCAGTTGCGTGCGCAACTGTCGCTGGCACGGTTGCAGGAAGCGCCGGCAGCTCAGGCGCCGACTCCGGCAGTGCCGGTTCAACCGGCCGCCGGTGGTGCGGTGCCAGCCCCGGCGCCTGCGCCAGCCCCGACACCGCAACTGCGGTTTCGCTGGTAGTTTTTCTCTCTTTATATAGAAGCAATGGAGTGGTTCATGGCCGATACGCGGCGTTGGTTCTGGCTCGGTGGGGTGGTCCTGCTTTGTGTTTTTGTCTGGTTGTTGCATCCGATCCTGACGCCGTTCCTGGTGGCCCTGCTGTTGGCCTATCTGTTCGACCCGCTGGTGGATCGACTGGAGAAGGCGGGGCTGTCTCGAACTTGGGGTGTAGTGGCGGTGTTTGCCTTGTTTACATTGATCCTCACCGCGCTGCTGTTGGTCCTGGTGCCGCTGCTCGCTCGGCAGCTGTTTCGCTTGTATGAGCTGGCCCCGCAGATGCTCGACTGGCTGCAGCACACGGCATTGCCCTGGGCGCAATCGAAATTCGGCCTGTCGGAGGGCTTCTGGAAGTTCGACAGGCTCAAGGCCGCCATCGGTGAGCATATGACTCAGACTACTGATGTTGTCGGCGTAATACTGAGTCATGCCACGGCCTCGGGGCTGGCGGTGATTGGCTGGTTGGCGAATCTGGTGTTGATTCCGGTGGTGAGCTTCTACCTGTTGCGCGATTGGGACCTGATGATGGCCAAGGTCCGCAACCTGCTGCCCCGTAATCGTGAGGAGCGAGCGGTGTCGCTGGCGGGTGAATGCCATGAAGTGCTCGGAGCATTCGTTCGCGGCCAGTTGCTGGTCATGGTGGCCCTGGGGGTGATCTACGCAGCAGGCCTGATGCTGGTTGGGCTGGAGCTGGGCTTGTTGATTGGCGTGATTGCCGGTCTGGCAGCGATCGTACCGTACATGGGATTTATCATCGGCATCGGTGCGGCGCTGATTGCAGGGCTGTTTCAGTTCGGTGGTGATCTATACCCGATGCTCGGCATTGTCGCGGTGTTCATGGTTGGCCAGGCGCTGGAGGGTATGGTGCTGACGCCGTTGCTGGTCGGTGACCGGATTGGCCTGCACCCGGTGGCGGTGATTTTTTCGATCCTGGCCGGGGGTGAGCTGTTCGGCTTTACCGGTGTGCTGCTGGCATTGCCGATCGCCGCGGTGATCATGGTGCTGGTGCGCCATGTGCAAGATTTGTATAAGGATTCCGATATCTACGGGGGCGTTGACGAACCGAAGCTGTAAAAGGTGTCGATGGGCGATGGCGGGCTGCCCCGGGTTCGTACCGGGTCCGCCTGATTACACAGCGTGACTGTCACATGCACCGCCAAAGAAACTGTCATAAAACCGGTGCGTTAACGCAAACCTTTGATTTTGCTTGTGGTCTATCGCATTGTGCGGCCCGCTTCACGGGTATAAACTTCGCAAACTTTACACAGAGGCCACTAACGGTTCCTTTGGAACTGTTCAGTCAGCATGAAACCGATTCAGTTGCCCCTAGGTGTGCGTCTGCGTGACGACGCCACCTTTATCAACTACTACCCAGGCGCCAATGCCGCTGCACTCGGCTATGTCGAGCGGCTATGCGAAGCCGACGCCGGCTGGACCGAAAGCCTGATCTACCTTTGGGGCAAGGATGGGGTAGGGCGTACGCACCTGTTGCAGGCTGCCTGCCTGCGCTTCGAGCAATTGGGAGAGCCTGCGGTGTATCTGCCGCTGGCCGAGTTGCTCGATCGCGGGATCGAGATTCTCGATAACCTTGAGCAGTACGAACTGGTCTGTCTCGATGACTTGCAGGCGGTTGCCGGCAAGGCGGACTGGGAAGAAGCGCTGTTCCATCTGTTCAATCGCCTGCGCGACAGCGGCCGGCGCCTGCTGATTGCCGCGTCGACATCCCCGCGCGAGTTGCCGGTGAAGCTGGCGGACCTCAAGTCGCGCCTGACCCTGGCCTTGATCTTCCAGATGCGCCCACTGTCCGACGAGGACAAATTGCGTGCCTTGCAATTGCGCGCCTCCCGCCGCGGACTGCACCTGACCGATGAGGTCGGGCATTTCATCCTGACTCGCGGTACCCGCAGCATGAGTGCGTTGTTCGAGCTGCTTGAGCGTCTCGATCAGGCCTCCCTCCAGGCTCAGCGCAAGCTGACAATCCCGTTTTTGAAAGAAACCCTCGGCTGGTAGACCCTCTGAAACCGGGGCTTACAGCCGTTTCGGCATATTTCAGGCGCCAGAAATTCCGCTTTCCTGCAAGGTTGCAGGCCGCGTGCATGTTTAAAATGGGCTTAAGCGCTTAGATGTAAACGAGAAACCAATAAGTCACAAAAAGATTGATTGAATTTGCAAATGAGGTCGATAGCGGGCATAGTCTCGACTTCTTTACAACTTCAGCCACGGTCGTGCCCATGCTAAATCGCTTCGCACCCCTCGTGCCTCTCGCACTCGTCACCCTGTTGTTCGGTTGCGCTGCCCACACGCCAGTGGCCCAGCAAGCGCCGCAACAGCAGGTTCAAAACTCGGCCACTGCCCAGTCTTCCGCTCTCTTTCAGGAAGAGCTGGCCACCGAAAAAGAACTCGCAGACTTCGCTGGCGGCAAGTCCTACCAGCTTCCGGTCCTGGCCGACAGCATCCTCGAACGCGGCATGTCCCTGATCGGTACCCGTTACCGTTTCGGCGGCACTTCTGAAGCCGGCTTCGATTGCAGCGGTTTCATCGGTTACCTGTTCCGCGAAGAAGCGGGCATGAACCTGCCACGCTCCACCCGCGAAATGATCAACGTGGACGCTCCGCTGGTCTCGCGCAGCAAGCTTGAGCCGGGCGATCTGCTGTTCTTCGCAACCAACGGTCGTCGTGGTCGCGTCAGTCATGCCGGGATCTACCTGGGTGACAACCAGTTCATCCACTCCAGCAGCCGCCGCAGCGGTGGTGTGCGCATCGATAGCCTGGGCGACAGCTACTGGAGCAAGACCTTCATCGAGGCCAAGCGCGCCCTGGCGATGGCACCTAACGCGTCGCCAATCGTCACTGCACGTAAATAAGCGGACATTTTGTAAGGCGAACTTAAAGTCTTACTTGAAGTTTGTCGCGTAGCCGCTAGAATCTTGATCTACAAATGATGGCAAACCGCCTGCGTCCAACGCAGGCGGTTTTCTTTTCTGCGCTCCCCGCAGAAAAAGCCGCAGCCAGATCAGGATGTTCTGCTTATGACGACGTCGGCCCGCCTCGCAATCATGTTCTTCGCAGCGCTGCTCAGTGCCTGCGCCAGTCGCACACCGCCTCCTGCGCCGGTGGTTCGCGCGCCCATCGTATTTGGTTCCCCACAAGCTTTTTCGCCCGAAGCGGAAGACGTGCTGTTTCGCGCGCTCGGCCTGGTGGGTACGCCTTATCGCTGGGGTGGCAACACGCCGGATTCCGGATTTGATTGCAGCGGCCTGATCGCCTATGTGTATCGCGATGTCGCCGGTATTGCCTTGCCGCGCACGACTCGCGAGATGATCTCCATGCAAGCGGCGAATGTCGGCAAGGAAGGCCTGCAAACCGGTGACCTGCTTTTCTTCGCCACCAATGGCGGTTCCCAGGTCAGTCATGCCGGGATCTACGTGGGAGAAGGGCGTTTCGTCCATGCACCGGCCACCGGCGGCACCGTGAAGCTCGACAGTCTGTCCAAGGCTTATTGGCAAAAGGCTTACCTGAGCGCCAAGCGTGTTCTGCAGCCCGAACATCTGGCGCGCAACCCGTAACGTCCGGAGCTGCTGCTCATGACTGCTCGCACGCTGAATCTCGACGACGCCCTTTATCAATACCTGCTCGATGTTTCCCTGCGTGAAACGCCACTGCTCAAGCGCTTGCGCGATGAGACCCAGGCGCTGCCGATGGCGCGCTGGCAGGTGGCGCCGGAGCAGGGGCAGTTTCTTGCGTTGCTGGTGAAGCTGACCGGCGCCAGACGCTTGCTCGAAGTCGGTACGTTCACCGGATACAGCGCGCTGTGCATGGCGGCTGCATTGCCGGCTGACGGTTCGCTGATGTGCTGTGATATCCCCGGCGACTACAACGCCATTGCACGGCGCTACTGGCAGGAAGCGGGGCTCACCGGGCGGATCGACCTGCGCCTGGCACCCGCACTGGAAACCCTCGCCGAGCTTGAGCGGCAAGGTCAGGGCGAGCAGTTCGACCTGGTGTTCATCGATGCCGACAAGGCCAACTACCCGAGTTATCTGGAGCATGCCCTGCGTTTGCTGCGGGTCGGTGGGCTGGCGGTGTTCGACAACACCCTGTGGAGCGGGCGTGTGCTTGAGACCAGCCCCGAGAGCGCGGACACCCGGGCGATCCAGGCGCTCAACCTGGCGTTGAAGAATGATGTGCGGGTGGATCTGTCGTTGTTGCCGTTGGGGGACGGGCTCACACTCTGTCGCAAGCGCTGAACCCTGAACCCTGTGGGAGCGGGCTTGCTCGCGAAGGCGGTGTATCAGTCAAAACATCAGTCGACTGACAGCCTGCATTCGCGAGCAAGTCGGATCGCCGCACCGCCGCTCCCAGAGGGGAATATGTTGGCAGTTGGAATTTATTTCACTGCCGACACCCGCCACACCTTGTTCCCCACATCATCAGCCACCAGCAGATCGCCCTGCCGATCGATCACCACGCCCACCGGGCGGCCCATGGCTTCTTCCTTTTCGTTGAGAAAACCGCTGAGCACTTCAATCGGTTGTCCCGCAGGTTTGCCTGCGCTGAACGGCACGAAAATCACTTTGTAGCCACTGTGGGGGTTACGGTTCCAGGAGCCGTGCTGCCCGATGAAGGCCCCTTGGGTGAAGGGCGGCGGCAGCTTGCTGTTTTCAGCGAAGGTCAGGCCCAGTGATGCCGTGTGTGGGCCGACGGCATAGTCCGGAGCGATGGCCTTGGCCACCAGGTCGGGGTTTTGCGGCTCGACGCGAATATCGACATGCTGGCCGTAGTAGCTGTACGGCCAGCCATAGAATGCGCCGTCCTTCACTGAGGTGATGTAGTCCGGGACCAGGTCGCTGCCGATTTCATCCCGCTCGTTGACCGCGGTCCACAGCGCGCCACTGCGCGGTTCCCAGGCCATGCCGTTGGGGTTGCGCAGGCCGGCGGCGAAGATCCGGTGCTGGCCGGTGGCACGGTCCACTTCCCAGATCGCTGCGCGACCTTCTTCCTTGTCCATGCCGTTTTCCGCGACGTTGCTGTTGGAGCCCACGGTGACGTAGAGCTTGCGGCCGTCCTTGCTGGCGATGACGTTTTTGGTCCAGTGGTGGTTCAGCGGACCACCCGGCAGGTCGACCACTTTGACCGGCGGCGAGTTGATCGATGTATCGCCGTTTTCATAATGGAATCGCAGCAGGCTGTCCGTGTCGGCCACATACAGGTCATTGCCGACCAACGTCATGCCAAAGGGCGAGTTGAGGTTTTGCAGAAACACCGTGCGGGTTTCCGCGACGCCATCGTGGTTCTTGTCACGCAGCAAGGTGATGCGGTTCGCGCTGGGCACGCGAGCTCCGGCGCGTCCCATGACTTTCTTCATGACCCAGCCGCGAATGCCTTTGCCGTCTTCGGGTTTGGGTGGCGCGTTGGTTTCCGCCACCAGAACGTCGCCGTTGGGCAGCACATAAAGCCAGCGGGGGTGATCCAGGCCTTCGGCAAAAGCGGCCACTTGAGTGCCCGCGGCGGCGACGGGTTTCGCGCCCTGTGGCCAGCCGATGGCCGGGGCGATGTTCACAGTCGGGAGCAGGGTTTTGTTGGGGGGCGGCAGTTGAGGAGAGGGGCCGGTGCCGTCGGAGACTTGCAGGCCGGCGGTCTCACTGCAACCGGCGAGCCCTCCGCAGATCGCGATAACGAGAACGAGCGGGGGCGTGCGCATACGGGTGTTCCCTATGAGTGCCTTGTTCTAATCATAGAGACGCGTCGTCGTCCAATGGTTCAACCTCTAGCCGCGTGCTTCCTTGAACAGCACCGCGATGCCGGGGTGATAGTTGCCGGCTTCATTGCGCAACTTGCGGTAGGCATACGGGAAGTACCAGGCGACCGCGCAGGTGTGTTCCTTTTGCAGGTCGTCGACCATGTCCTGGAGTTCTTCCGGTGTCGCGCCTTGCTGGGCTTTTTGCGGGGCGACGAACAGGCAGCCGAGTTTCAGGTCGCTGGCGTGGCTCAGGCGCTTCGCATCGCTGGCGATGTCGAGCAGGGCCTGGGTCAGATTGAGGCTGTTGACCCGTGGCCAGCGCTGGCTGGTCTGGATGTAGGCGCGGATTTCGGGCGAGGCGAGGAACAGGTCGGCGCGGCTGTTGCGTTCGCCTTCTTCGGCCTGCTTGCGGGTAGGCGTCTGTTGCAGTGTGACCATCTCGGCCATCCAGGCGGCGGCCGACAGCAGCCCGAGATTGGCTTTTTCGTCGTGCCAGTAGGGGGTGTCGCCATCACCGCGGACGGCGTTGTAGCGGTCGATGCATTCGAACCAGCGCTCGAGCACAGGACGCAGGAATTCCAGCTTTGGATTGCTGATGATCATGCCTTGCATGGGCTCACCCTTATTATTGTGTTGTGAGGTTATGGCTCTTTGATATCACTGCTGAGAGCGAGGCACAAGATTGACGTCAGTTTTTTGCTTGGCGACCGTTATTCGGCGGATGGCCTCCCGGCTTTAATTGACGCTCCACCCCCAACCCTCTAACCTTCGCGGCTTGTTTCAGGTGCTCTGTGACTTGGGTCGACAGAGTGAAACAGGGAAGCCGGTGAGCGAGTTCTTTCGTTGGTCGAAGAACCGCAATTCCGGCGCTGCCCCCGCAACGGTAAATGAGTGAAAACTGTGTCTGATGCCACTGTGTCGATTCGATGCGGGAAGGCGCGCAGTCTGGCTTCGCGCCACTCATGAGCCCGGAGACCGGCCTGATTCATCCAGCGGCATCACGGTGGGCGATGCCAGGCTTGTTGCCTTCTATTGCTGTGCCTGCCCGCCGTTATTCCTGCCTCAGCGGAGAGCTCCCCCATGACTGATACCCCCGATCGTGACGAACGCCACCTGGCGCGCATGCAGCGCAAAAAAGCCGTGATCGACGAGCGCATCGCCAATTCCCCGAACGAGTGTGGTCTGTTGCTGGTGCTGACCGGCAACGGTAAGGGCAAGAGCAGTTCGGCCTTCGGCATGCTCGCCCGCGCCATGGGGCACGGCATGCAATGCGGCGTGGTGCAGTTCATCAAGGGCCGTAACAGTACCGGCGAAGAGTTGTTCTTCCGGCGCTTTCCCGAGCAGGTGCGTTTTCATGTGATGGGCGAAGGGTTCACCTGGGAAACCCAGGACCGTCAGCGCGACATCGCTGCCGCCGAAGCGGCGTGGGCGGTGTCCCGGGAACTGCTGCGCGATCCGTCCATCGGCCTGGTGGTGCTGGATGAGCTGAACATCGCCCTCAAGCACGGCTACCTCGATCTCGATCAGGTGCTCAGCGACTTGCAGGCCCGGCCGCCGATGCAACACGTGGTGGTCACCGGGCGTGCTGCCAAGCCGGAAATGATCGAGATGGCCGACACGGTCACCGAAATGGGCATGATCAAGCACGCGTTCCAGGCCGGGATCAAAGCGCAGAAAGGCGTCGAGCTGTGAGCCAGCCTCGTCATTGCCCGGCGGTACTGATTGCCGCGCCGGCCTCCGGCCAGGGCAAGACCACCGTCACCGCGGCGCTGGCCCGATTGCATCGCAATCAGGGGCGCAAGGTCCGCGTGTTCAAGTGTGGCCCTGACTTTCTCGATCCGATGATCCTCGAGCGTGCCAGCGGTGCGCCGGTGTATCAACTGGACATGTGGATGGTCGGTGAGCAGGAGAGTCGCCGGTTGCTGTGGGAAGCCGCCGCTGAAGCCGACCTGATCCTGATCGAAGGCGTCATGGGGCTGTTCGACGGTACGCCGTCGAGCGCCGATCTGGCGCGGCATTTTGGTGTGCCGGTGCTGGGTGTAATCGACGGCACCGCCATGGCCCAGACCTTCGGCGCACTGGCCCTGGGACTGGCGCGTTATCAGCCGGACTTGCCGTTCGCTGGCGTGCTGGCCAATCGCGTCGGCACGCTGCGCCACGCGCAATTGCTCGAAGGCAGCCTGACTGAAGGATTGCGCTGGTACGGCGCGCTGTCCCGGGAAACCGGAATTGAACTGCCGAGCCGACACCTGGGGCTGGTGCAAGCCAGTGAACTGAACGATCTCGACCTGCGCCTCGATGCGGCAGCCGACGCCCTGGCCAGCAGTTGCGAGGTCGCGCTGCCACCGGCAGTCGAGTTCGCCGCACCGGATGCCATTGCTGCCGAGCCGCTACTGGCCGGTGTGCGCATTGCTGTGGCCCGTGATGAGGCCTTTGCATTCACCTACGGTGCGAGCCTGGATTTACTGCGGGCGATGGGCGCTGAACTGTCGTTCTTCTCGCCGATCCGCGACCGCCAATTGCCGGAGGCGGACAGCCTGTATCTGCCGGGCGGTTACCCGGAGCTGCACCATGTCGCGCTGGCGCAAAACACGGCGATGCTCGAGGCGATCCGCGCCCACCACCGCGCGGGCAAACCCTTGCTCGCCGAGTGTGGCGGCATGCTGTATCTGCTCGACTCCCTGACCGATGTCGAGGGCACTCGTGCCGAGCTGGCGGGCTTGCTGGCCGGTGATGCGGTCATGCAAAAGCGTCTGGCGGCGCTGGCGCTGCAAGCGGTGGAACTGCCGGAAGGTTCGCTGCGCGGGCACACCTATCACCATTCGCTGACCAGCACGGAGCTGGTGCCGATTGCTCGAGGCGTGAGCCCTAACGGCGGGCGCGGAGCGGAGGCGGTTTATCGTGTGGGGCGGATGACTGCCTCTTACGTGCACTTTTATTTTCCGTCCAATCCATCGGCGATTGCTGCCTTGTTTGCGCCCGGCCTTGAAACCGCCATCGCTGGCAAGCCAGCTCCCACAGTGGGCGGTGTAATGCCTGTAGAAATGCAATCCCTGGTGGGAGCGGGCTTGCCCGCGAAGAGGCCATGACCGACAACGCATTCACCGAAGCCGAACGCGCAGCGGTCTACCGCGCCATCGGCGAGCGCCGCGACATGCGCCACTTCAGTGGTGGCAGCGTCGAGCCCGAGTTGCTCCAGCGCCTGCTCGAGGCTGCGCACCAGGCACCCAGTGTCGGCCTGATGCAGCCCTGGCGCTTCATCCGCATCAGTGATCGCGCCTTGCGCGGACAAATCCAGGGGCTCGTGGAGGAGGAGCGCATCCGCACCGCCGAAGCCCTCGGCGAGCGCAGCGACGAGTTCATGAAGCTCAAGGTGGAAGGCATCAACGATTGCGCCGAAGTGCTGGTCGCCGCACTGATGGACGACCGCGAGCAACATATCTTCGGCCGCCGCACCTTGCCGGAAATGGACATGGCCTCGCTGTCCTGTGCCATCCAGAACCTGTGGCTCGCGTCCCGCGCCGAAGGGCTGGGGATGGGTTGGGTGTCGCTGTTCGAACCCCAGGCACTGGCGGACCTGCTGAGGTTGCCGCCGGGAGCCAAACCGCTGGCGGTGCTGTGCCTGGGACCGGTGAAGACGTTCTACCCGGCACCGATGCTGGTGCTCGAAGGCTGGGCGCAGGCGCGTCCGCTGCATGAATTGTTGTATGAGAACTATTGGGGAGTGAGTCAATGAGTGTGGCGTTGTTGAGTGTCGCCGCGGTTGCGCTGGATGCGCTGCTGGGCGAACCCAAACGCTGGCATCCGCTGGTGGCGTTCGGCCGTTTTGCCGATCGCATCGAGCAACGTTTCAACGGCGGCGGTCGCGGCTGGCGCAGCCATGGCGTCACCGCGTGGGTGATCGCCGTGCTGCCGCTGGTGCTGTTGGTCACGGCATTCTCCTGGGCGCCTTACGTTGGCTGGATCGTCGAGATTCTCGCGCTCTATTGCGCCCTCGGCATGCGCAGCCTCGGTGAACACGTCACGCCGGTGGCCAAGGCCTTGCGCGGCGATGATCTGGATGAAGCGCGCAAGCGTGTGAGTTATCTGGTCAGCCGTAAAACCAGTGACCTGGATAAAACCGAAGTCGCCCGTGCTGCCACCGAGTCGGTGCTGGAAAACGGTAGCGACGCGGTGTTCGCCGCGTTGTTCTGGTTTGCCGTGGCCGGTGCGCCGGGCGTGGTGCTCTATCGACTGAGCAATACGCTGGATGCGATGTGGGGCTATCGCAATGAGCGTTTCGAACGGTTCGGCTGGGCGGCGGCGAAGATCGACGACGTGCTCAATTACATTCCGGCGCGTCTGGTGGCACTGACTTATGCGCTGCTGGGCAAAACCCGGCTGGCGTTGAAATGCTGGCGCACCCAGGGCCCGACCTGGGACAGCCCGAACGCCGGCCCGGTGATGGCGGCAGGGGCGGGGGCCCTTGGCGTCGAATTGGGCGGGGCGGCGATTTATCACGGCGAACTGCACCAGCGTCCGCAATTGGGCGAAGGTGTGCCTGCGGACGCCGACTCCATCGACCAAGGCTGGCAACTGGTCCAGCGCGGGGTATGGTTATGGCTGCTGATTCTCTGCCTGGGGGCCGAATTTTATGCTTGAGCACGGTGGACGACTACGCAGGGCGGCGCTCGAATACGGCATAGATGAAGCCGACTGGCTGGACCTGTCGACGGGCCTTGCGCCCTGGCCGTTCCCGGTGCCGGATATTCCGCTGCGGGCCTGGGCCCGTTTGCCGGAGGCGGACGATGGTCTGGAACAGGCCGCCTGTGATTACTACGGCACCTTGCAGGCATTGCCGGTGGCCGGTTCGCAAATGGCGATCCAGCTGCTGCCGCGATTGCGTCGGGCGGGCAAGGTGGGTGTGTTGTCGCCGTGCTACGCCGAGCACGCCGAAGCGTGGCGTCGCAACGGCTACATCGTGCGGGAAGTGCTGGAGCAGGAAGTCGACTTCTTCATCGACAGCATCGACGTGCTGGTGGTGGTCAATCCGAATAACCCCACGGGCCTGAGCCTCACCCCCGGTCGGCTGCTCGACTGGCACACGCGACTGGCCCAGCGCGGTGGCTGGCTGGTGGTGGACGAAGCGTTCATGGACAACACGCCGCAACTGAGCCTGGCGCCGTTTGCCCATCAAGTCGGGCTGATCGTCTTGCGCTCCTTCGGCAAGTTCTTCGGCCTGGCCGGTGTGCGCCTGGGGTTTGTGCTGGCCGAGCGCAAGTTGCTCAAGTTGCTGGCAGAACAAGTGGGGCCCTGGGCCGTGAGCGGGGCAACCCGGGTAGTGGGTCAGGCCTGTCTGCGCGATACCGAGGGGCAAACGCGGCAACGGCTGCGCACCGAAGAGGCCAGCGAGCGCCTGGCGTCGTTGCTGCAGCAAAATGGCTTCGAGCCCCTGGGCGGCTGTGCGCTGTTCCAGTGGCTGATCACCGAGCGCGCCGAAGCACTGCATGAGTTCATGGCCCGGCGCGGCATTCTCCTGCGGTTGTTCACGCACAACAGCAGCCTGCGATTCGGCCTGCCCGGTGACGAAGCCGCCTGGGTGCGACTGGCGCAGGCATTCGAAGATTTCGCCAAGGAAAAGCAATGACCACGCTGATGGTGCAGGGCACCACGTCGGATGCCGGTAAAAGCACGCTGGTGACTGCATTGTGCCGTTGGGCCACGCGTCAGGGCGTCAGGGTAGTGCCGTTCAAGCCGCAGAACATGGCACTCAACAGTGCGGTGACTGCCGACGGCGGCGAGATTGGCCGTGCCCAGGCGGTTCAGGCCCAGGCCGCGCACCTCGAACCGCACACCGACATGAATCCGGTATTGCTCAAGCCCAACAGTGACACCGGTGCCCAGGTGATCATCCATGGCCGCGCCGTCACGACCATGAACGCCGTCGCCTATCACGACTACAAAAGCATCGCCATGCAGGCGGTGCTGGCCTCCCACGAGCGCTTGAGCGCGGCCTATCCGCTGGTGATGGTCGAAGGCGCAGGCTCGCCGGCGGAAATCAATTTGCGCGCCGGCGACATCGCCAACATGGGCTTCGCCGAAGCGGTGGATTGTCCGGTGTTGCTGATTGCCGATATCAATCGCGGCGGGGTGTTCGCCCATCTGGTGGGTACCCTCGAACTGCTGTCGCCGAGCGAACAGGCGCGGGTCAAAGGCTTCATCATCAATCGTTTTCGCGGTGACATCGCGTTGCTGCAACCCGGTCTCGACTGGCTTGAAGAACGCACCGGCAAACCGGTGATGGGTGTGCTGCCGTACGTGATGGACCTGCACCTGGAGGCCGAGGACGGCATCGATCAACGCCAGACCGATAAGGCCGAGCAGGTGCTGAAAGTCGTGGTGCCGGTGCTGCCGCGCATCAGCAATCACACCGATTTCGATCCGCTGCGCCTGCATCCGCAGGTGGACCTGCAATTCATCGGGCCCGGCCAGGCGGTTCCGCCCGCCGACCTGATCATTCTTCCTGGTTCGAAAAGTGTCCGCAGCGACCTCGCGTACCTGCGGGCCAACGGCTGGGAAACCGCGATTGCCCGGCATCTGCGTTACGGCGGAAAACTGCTGGGGATCTGTGGCGGCCTGCAGATGCTCGGTGAGCAGGTGCATGACCCGCTGGGACTTGAGGGCGCGCCGGGTTCCAGTGCCGGTTTGGGGCTGCTGGCGTTCCAGACCCGGCTCGAGCAAGAGAAACAGCTGCGCAATGTGCGCGGTCGCCTGGCGCTGGAAGATGCGCCGGTATCGGGTTATGAAATCCATGCTGGCGTGACCACCGGAGCCGCCCTGGAAAATGCCGCTGTGCATCTGGATGACGGCCGCTGCGACGGTGCGCAAAGTGCGGACGGGCAGGTTTTCGGCACCTACCTGCACGGGCTGTTCGAATCGCCGGCGGCGTGCAGCGCGCTGTTGCGCTGGGCCGGTTTGCAGGAGGTGCAGGACGTGGATTATCACGGCTTGCGCGAGCGCGATATCGAGCGGCTGGCGGATCTGGTGGAGAAGCATCTGGATACCGGGCTGTTGCGGAAACTCTGTGGAATCTGAGGTGAGAGCTCTGGCCTCTTCGCGAGCAAGCCCGCTCCCACAGTTGATCGCGTTCCAATGTGGGAGCGGGCTTGCTCGCGAAGACTGAAGTGGCCTCACCGCCCATTTGAAAGGATGTAACCATGCTCCAACTGATCCTCGGCGGCGCCCGCTCCGGCAAGAGTCGCCTGGCTGAAAAACTCGCCATCGACAGTGCCCTGACCGTGACCTACATCGCCACCAGCCAGCCACTGGATGGCGAAATGAGCGAGCGGGTGGCCCATCACCGTGCCCGTCGTCCTGCCGAATGGGCACTGATTGAAGAGCCGCTGGAACTGGCCCGGGTACTGCGTGAAAGCGCCCGTGCCGACCACTGCCTGCTGGTGGATTGCCTGACCCTGTGGCTGACCAACCTGCTGATGCTCGACGATGCCGGGCGCCTGGCTGCCGAGCGTGATGCCCTGCTGGACTGCCTGGCATCGTTGCCGGGTGAAATCATTTTTGTCAGCAACGAGACCGGAATGGGTGTCGTGCCGCTGGGCGAATTGACTCGCCGCTATGTCGATGAAGCCGGTTGGCTGCATCAAGCTCTGGCTGAGCGCTGTCAGCGTGTCGTCCTGACCGTCGCCGGCCTGCCCCTGACTCTGAAAGGAACTGCGTTATGACTCAATCCTGGTGGCTGAACCCGTGCAGGCCGGTCGATACCCAAGCGCTCGAACAGTCCCGGGCGCGGCAACAGCAACTGACCAAGCCGGCCGGTTCCCTCGGTCAGCTGGAATCGGTGGCGGTGCAACTGGCGGGATTGCAGGGGCGGGTCAAGCCGAGTCTGGAACAGGTGTGGATCGCGATATTTGCCGGCGACCATGGCGTCGTCGCCGAGGGCGTGTCGGCCTATCCCCAGGAAGTCACCGGGCAGATGCTGCTCAACTTCGTCAGCGGCGGTGCGGCGATCAGCGTATTGGCGCGGCAACTGGGCGCTTCCCTTGAGGTGGTGGACCTTGGCACGGTGACGCCGTCGCTGAACCTGCCGGGTGTGCGTCATCTGAACGTCGGCCCGGGCACGGCGAATTTCGTACAGGGGCCAGCCATGACCGAAGCCCAGGGACAACTCGCTTTGCAGGCAGGCCGTGACAGCGTGCAGCGGGCGATGGCCAGCGGTGCGCAGTTGTTCATCGGTGGTGAAATGGGCATTGGCAACACCACCGCCGCCAGCGCCCTGGCCTGTGCCTTGCTCGATTGCCCGGTGGGCCATTTGACCGGGCCTGGCACCGGACTCAACGCCGAAGGTGTCAGCCACAAAGCCCGAGTGATCGAGCGCGCCCTGGCATTGCATGGCGCACAGCGTGACGATGCCATGCAGACCCTGTTCAACCTCGGTGGCTTCGAGATTGCCGCGCTGGTCGGTGCCTATCTTGCCTGTGCTCAAGAAGGCGTCGCGGTGCTGGTGGACGGCTTCATCTGCAGTGTCGCTGCGCTGGTCGCGGTGCGCTTGAATCCTGAATGCCGTCAGTGGCTGTTGTTCGGTCATCGCGGTGCCGAGCCGGGGCATCGTCATGTGCTGGAAACCCTGGATGCGCAACCCTTGCTCGATCTTGGTCTGCGGCTCGGCGAAGGCAGTGGCGCGGCATTGGCTGTGCCGCTGCTGCGTCTGGCGTGCGACCTGCACGGGCAAATGGCAACTTTCGCCGAAGCCGCCGTGGCAGATCGTCCGGCATGACCCTGCGCGTGGATCTGTTGCGTCACGGTGAAACCGAATTCGGCGGTGGCCTGCGCGGCAGCATCGATGATGCCTTGACCGACACGGGCTGGGCGCAGATGCGCGCCGCCGTGGTCGGGCAGGGGCCATGGGACCGGTTGGTCAGTTCGCCGTTGCAGCGTTGTGCGCGGTTTGCCGAGGAACTCGGTGCACAACTGGGTGTGCCGGTGCAATTGGATAAAAACCTGCAAGAGCTGCATTTCGGCGCCTGGGAAGGGCAAAGCGCGGCGGCGTTGATGGAAACCGACGCGCAGGCGCTGGGCTTGTTCTGGGCCGATCCTTACTCGTTCACGCCGCCTCAGGGCGAGCCGGTTGCGGACTTTTCGACACGGGTGCTGGCAGCGCTGGAGCGTTTGCACGCGACCTGTGCCGGTGAGCGCATTCTGCTGATCAGCCACGGCGGGGTGATGCGCCTGTTGCTGGCGCACGCTCGGGGGCTGCCGCGAGAGCAACTGCTCAACGTTGAAGTCGGGCATGGTGCACTGTTTTCGCTGACGATGGAGTCCGCTGGTTTATTGAAGGAAGTGCACTGACCATGTTGCCATTCTGGATCGCCCTGCAATTTCTCAGCAGCCTGCCGATTCGCCTGCCCGGCATGCCTGAGCCTGGGGAACTGGGGCGGTCACTGCTGTTTTATCCGCTGGTGGGATTGCTCTTTGGCGTGATTCTGTGGGCAGTGAGCTGGCTGTTGCAGGGCACGCCGGCGTTGCTGCACGCGGCGTTATTGCTGAGTGTTTGGGTACTGCTCAGCGGCGGGTTGCATCTCGATGGCCTGGCGGACAGCGCCGACGCCTGGCTCGGCGGTTTTGGCGACCGTGAGCGTACGCTGACCATTATGAAAGACCCGCGCAGCGGGCCGATCGCCGTGGTGACGCTGGTGCTGGTGTTGTTGCTCAAGTTCACTGCGCTGCTGGCGTTGATCGGGCAACCGGATTCGTTGGCATTGATCATCGTGCCGTTGATCGGTCGCAGCGCGTTGCTCGGATTGTTCCTGACCACACCCTATGTGCGTGCCGGTGGCCTGGGGCAGGCATTGGCCGATCATCTTCCGCGTTCGGCGGGCCGGCAGGTGTTGGCGGTCAGTGCACTGGCTTGTGTTTTGATTGCCGGTTTGAGTGGTGTGCTGGCGGTGGTGTTGGCGGTTCTCGGGTTTGTCTGGTTGCGGCAGGTGATGCTGCGGCGCCTGGGTGGCACGACGGGGGACACGGCGGGCGCAATGCTGGAGTTGCTGGAAGTTGCAGTGCTGGTAGGCTTGGCGCTGTTCTGATGAGGTTGTATTGAATGTTCTGGCCCCTTCGCGGGCAA
The DNA here is from genome assembly GCF_059491875.1 of Pseudomonas sp. Pseusp49. Lineage (NCBI taxonomy): Bacteria > Pseudomonadati > Pseudomonadota > Gammaproteobacteria > Pseudomonadales > Pseudomonadaceae > Pseudomonas > Pseudomonas sp. Pseusp49. Next base: position 1,752,857 of record NZ_CP168514.1, read on the forward strand.
GCCCGCTCCCACAGGGTTTCTGTTTTGTTGATAAAACAGTGAGCACACCGAAAATCTCTGTGGGAGCGGGCTTGCTCGCGAAAGCGATCTTCGTGACACCGCCATCACTGAACAAAACCCATGTAACTTGATTTAACACGCTCGCGGGTATATACACGCACCATGCTCGATTCCCAATGTTTATGCATCAACCTGCGTCGCGCCGCCCGTGGCGTCAGCAGGCATTACGACGGCGCTCTCGACGGCTTCGGGATCAACGTTGCGCAGTATTCTTTGCTGTGCAATCTGCAGCGTCTGGATCAGCCGAGCATTTCAACCCTGGCCGAGGCCATGGGCCTGGATCGCAGCACCTTGGGGCGCAATTTGCGGGTGCTGGAGGGTGACGGCCTGGTGACGCTGGTCGAGGGCGAGGACATGCGCAACCGCATTGTCCTGCTGACCGAGGCCGGGGCAGAGCGCCTCAAGGCTGCCTTGCCGGCCTGGGAAGCCGCACAGCAGCGCTTGATCGATCGCCTGGGGGCCGAGAAGCGCGAAACCTTACTGAAGCTGCTGGACGAACTGGCGTGATGCCGGTTTTTCCGAGCATAAGCGGGTATATACCCGCTACCGGAGAACAACAATGACATCGATGTGGCGTACGTGCGGTTGGGTTCTGTTGGGGAGTGCGCTGATCCTTGCGTTGTCTCTGGGGGTTCGACATGGCTTCGGGCTGTTTCTGGCGCCGATGAGTGCCGAGTTCGGCTGGGGTCGTGAAGTCTTTGCCTTCGCCATCGCCTTGCAGAACCTGATCTGGGGCCTCGCCCAGCCATTCACCGGCGCGCTGGCCGATCGCTTCGGCGCGGCGAAAGTGGTGCTGATCGGTGGCGTCCTGTACGCAGCGGGGCTGATTTGCATGGGGCTCTCCGACTCGGCAGTGACTCTGTCCCTGAGCGCCGGCCTGTTGATCGGCATCGGGCTGTCCGGCACGTCGTTCTCGGTGATTCTGGGGGTGGTCGGCCGCGCAGTACCGCCGGAAAAGCGCAGCATGGGCATGGGGATCGCCAGTGCTGCCGGCTCGTTCGGCCAGTTCGCGATGTTGCCTGGCACGCTCGGTTTGATCGGATGGCTTGGCTGGTCTGCGGCGTTGCTCGCGCTGGGCTTGCTGGTGGCGCTGATCGTACCGCTGGTGAGCATGCTCAAGGACAAACCGTTGCCCGTCCTGGGTCACGAACAAACCCTTGGCGAAGCACTGCGCGAAGCCTGCTCGCATTCCGGATTCTGGTTGCTGGCGTTCGGCTTTTTTGTCTGCGGATTCCAGGTGGTGTTCATCGGTGTGCACTTGCCGGCCTACCTGGTGGACCAGCATCTACCGGCTACGGTCGGCACCACGGTGCTGGCGCTGATCGGCCTGTTCAACATTTTCGGCACCTATACCGCCGGGTGGCTCGGCGGGCGCATGTCCAAGCCGCGTTTGCTCACCGGTTTGTATTTGCTGCGGGCGGTGGTCATTGCGTTGTTCCTGTGGGCGCCGGTGACCACCACCACGGCCTACCTGTTCGGCATGGCCATGGGTTTCCTGTGGCTGTCGACGGTACCGTTGACCAACGGTACGGTGGCGACCTTGTTCGGCGTGCGAAACCTGTCCATGCTCGGTGGGATTGTTTTCCTGTTTCACCAGCTCGGTTCATTCCTGGGCGGCTGGCTGGGCGGGGTGGTGTATGACCGAACCGGGAGTTATGACTTGATCTGGCAAGTGGCAATTCTCTTGAGCCTGTTGGCCGCCGCCCTCAACTGGCCGGTGCGTGAGCGGCCGGTGGCACGCCTGCAAACTCAAATGAGTGCGACATGAACAGCCTTTGGCCACGCATCGCTCTAGCCGCCGTCTGCGCCTTGTTGCTGGCGTTGTCGTGGTGGGGCTGGCATCAGGGCGGGCTGGCGCTGATGCAGTTGGGCATGGGTGCTTGCTAGTGAGCGGCGAGGGCGAGTAACGTCGCTTTTGACGAATTATCAAGGATGCTCGAGATGCTCAAGCGCTGGTGTGCTGTTCCCGCGTTGCTGATGACGTTGTCCGGGCTGGCTTGGGCCGCTGACTGCCCGGAGGTGCTGCAGGGCTCGCTGCCGAAGTTGCGGGCCAAGGAGTCCATCGACCTGTGCCAGCGTTACGCCGACAAACCGCTGGTAGTGGTCAACACCGCCAGTTTCTGCGGCTTCGCACCGCAGTTCGAGGGCCTTGAGGCACTCAATCAGCACTACAAGGGGCAAGGGCTGGAAATACTCGGTGTGCCGTCAAACGACTTCAAGCAGGAGTCCAAGGATAGCGCCGAGACGGCGAAAGTCTGCTATGCCAACTACGGCGTGACTTTTACCATGACTGAACCGCAAAAGGTTCGTGGCGACGATGCGACGCACTTGTTCAAAGTCCTCGCCCGTCAAACCAGTGCGCCGAAGTGGAATTTCTACAAGTATGTGGTGGATCGCCAGGGCAAGGTGATCGCCAGTTTCTCCAGCCTGACCAAGCCGGATGATCCCGAGTTCATCGCCGCGGTAGAAAAAGCCCTGGCTTCGCCACCGCTTGCTTCTGCCCCCTGACGTTCGGCCTCGTTGTTTGGTGGTGCACACGTTCCCTTGTAGGAGCTGCCGAAGGCTGCGATCTTTTGATCTTGCTTTTGCGATCTGGAGATTGCTGAAGATCAAGATCAAGGTCAAAAGATCGTCCGAACGCGGCCCGAGCCTTCGGCAGCTCCTACACGAAATCTGTATTCCGCGGGATTCCGTGAAGAACCAAAAAAGCCCCGCCTCTGTGAAGAGAGCGGGGCTTTTTTGAATCCGGTGGCGAGCGGTTCAGGCTCGCCGGGAATCATCAGAAGCGGTAGGTTGCACCGAGACCGAAACCGTTCGCGTAGTTTTCATACTTGGCGTTGTAGGTCTGGCCACGGTCGTTGCTGTTGTTGACCTTGACCGACTCTTCGCGCAGGTACGAATACGCCAGGTCGATGGTCAGGTCGTCGGTCGGACTCCAGCCGGCGCCCACGCTGAAAATCTTGCGATCGCCCGTCGGGATGCGCGGAGAGCGGTCGACGTTGTTGGTCGGTGCCTGGTCAACAGACAGGCCGGTACGCAGTACCCATTGCTTGTTCAGCTGGTAGGACGCGCCGATGGCGTGAGCCCAGGTGTCGTGCCAGTTCTGTTCTTCGGTGATGGTACCGAACTGGCCATTCAGAACGGCTGGAACACCTGAGTTTTCAACGGTGATTTCTTTCAGGCGGCTCCAGCGGGTCCAGGTGCTGCCTGCGTACAGAGTCCACTTGTCGTCAAGCTGGTGAGTGACCGAGAAGTCCACCGATTCAGGTGTGGTCAGGTCTAGCGAAGCGTCGTATTTCTGGTTCGGATTCTGGCCGATCAAGCCCAGCACGTTGTAGTTGACCTTGGTGTTGCCTTCGAGCTTGTACTTCACTTTCGAGTGGTAGGTCAGGCCGACGCGGGTGCTGTCGGTGGCTTGAACCAGCACGCCGATGTTGTAGCCCAGTGCAGTGTCGTCACCTTCGATCTTGACCTTGCCGTCTGGCGCGGCCTGGGTGATCGACAGGTTCGATTCCAGGGTGCCGTCAATGCGGTTGATGGTCGGGCCAAAACCGATGGACACCTTGTCGTTGAAGGCGTAGCTGACAGTCGGTTGCAGAGTGACGATTTTAACTTCGCTCTTGCTGCCGAAGTAACGACCGGCAAAGCCGTTTTCGTAGTCGGTTACCAGACCGAACGGTGCGTACACGCCGATACCGAATGCCCAGTGGTCGTCGATTGGTTTGACGTAGTAACCCATCGGCACGCCCATGAAAGGGACCATGTCACCTTTGTTGGTACCGCCGTTCGGACGGGAGCTGGCGTCACTGATGTCAGTGTGCGCGTCGATGAATGCAACACCGCCGGTCACTTGTTCGCGCTTGATGCGGGACATGCCGGCAGGGTTGCCAGCAATGGTGGATGCGTCGTCGGCAGCAGAAGATCGCCCGGCAAAACCTGTACCCATCCCGCTGATGCTTTGTTCGTTGAGGGCAAAGCCACTTGCGAAAATCTGGGTGGATGCCATGGCAACGGCGAGACTAAGGGTGGTTTTGAGCATTACTTTTTTCATTATTAGAACTCCTGGTGATCACCGGGGCGAAAATTACCAACATTTTCGTCCCGGCGCCATAGGCTGTATGCCTTGATTTAGAGCGGTTTTGTAGGACAATCAGACCAAAATCACCACCTGTTGCGCGATGTTTGGATCCAGAAGAGTCAGCAGGCTACCTGATTCAGAGGTGAAACACAGGTTTGCCAGGCGCTGGTGAAATCACGCAGACGCCCTTGGGGATGAAATGTCTGGCGCCAGATCCTGGCCATGCCCAACAAATCATCAGGGGAGGGGAGGGGGGTATTCTGTTCCTCCACCAGCAGCCAGGCGATGGCTGTGGCGTAACGCAGGTTGACGGTCAACTCGAGGTGCGGGCCGCTTAGAAACGCATGCTGGCTGGCCAGGCCGCGGACCAGGCTTGCACGCTCCGGATCAAGGGCCAGGTAATGGTCCCAAAGTGCCTGGTGGCGGGGCTCGGCGATGCGGTACAGGCCGTGCCCGCGGCGGTCATGCAGGGCGGAACCAAGGGCTGACTGGCTGGCGGCAATGCCCAGCAGCAGGGATTCGGCAGTAGCGCTATGGCGTCCGAGGTAGATCAACGTCGGACGAATCACATAGCGGCACAGTTCGCTGGCAGCGATACCCATAAAACCCTCGAAACCTGAATTGGACGGCGATACCTGAAGGGGGCTTGGCAGCTGTGAATCGGCTCAGGCTCGCCGCAAGCGGGTCAAGCCGCTTGAGTTGAAGTGTAGTGTCATATTCGCGCTGTAAAGGACTGTTTTTAAAATATTTCCAGCGACCAGTTATAACCCTTATATCGGATCGTGCTTAGTCGTGGCTCGAGGGTGGGGAAACATCGGGCAATGAAAAAGGTTCTTCACGGAATCCCGGGGGGAACACAGATAACCAAATATCTGTAGGAGCTGCCGAAGGCTGCGATCTTTTGCTTTTGCTTTTGCTTTTGCTTTTGCTTTTGCTTTTGCTTTTGCGATCTGCAGATTACTGAAGATCAAGATCAAAAGATCGCAGCCTACGGCAGCTCCTACAGGGGAACATGTGCACCACAAAAACGAGGCCGAGCGTTAGCTCGCCTCGCGGTGCTTTTGCGGTGCACGCCCCCTCGAGAGGCCGATCGCGGCGGGCTGTATAGGAGCGAGCTTGCTCCGGGCAACCAATAAAAAAGCCCTGCTTTTCGGGCAGGGCTTTCGGTTTTTTCAGCCTTTCTGGCGTTTCAGGCAACCAGGGCCTGACGGGTACGCTCGATCACGGCCTGCAGCGGTTCGGCGCTGGAGTATTGATCGGGGTACAGGCGCTCGCTGTGACGAGCGATGCCGTGTTCGTTGACCAGGGTGAAGCTGAAGCAGCCTTTGCGAGCGGCCATGATCAGGCAGTTCATTGGTGCAAAAGCGTTGGTTAGGGTGCGAATGGCATCCTGAGTGTGGATTTGAGTAGACATTATTGGGTGTTCCTACAAATGACACGGATAAGAACCGTGCAACGTTAAAACGTTCCAGTAACGTCGATCACCATTGATCGAACGAAGAACCCGACTGGAACAAAGCAGCCAGTTTGAAGCGCTGATAAGTTGGCGCGCTTGGGCTGGCAGGTAGGTACTTAGGAGGGCAGGCAACACATCAAGGGCAAAGGTTCTGGGCCCGGGGTGAAGATCCTGATCAATTTGCAGGTTGGTTCGAGCAGAGTAGGCAGGCGGACCAACACCCTTTGCTTTCGATTCAAAGGTCGTGTCGGCGCAAGATTTACCTGGAAACCATCGAGGTGGTCGATCCCGCTTGTTCGGTGGAGGCTTCCGTCGGGAAGGCTGACCGGGGGGATTTGTTCGACCAGAATTGACTTTCAGCTTGGTACTAACGCCGCGGATACTAACGGATTGAACTTGATAAGGGAAGTGTGTTAGCAAAAAAGGATTCCCCGAAGGGGCTCGGTCGGGCTGTTTTACCTTGCAGACCAGCGTATGAAGCGGCGCTGCCTCCGATGGATAGGCCCTGTAGCACAACAAAATCCGACCATCGGTCATCGACGTTGATAGCAACGCAGCCGTCTAAAAAACGGGTTTGCCAGGGCTTATCCCCAGGCATGACCAAAAAACGCGCCGAAAAAGTGCGTTGATATAACCGTCGCAAAGGCACTTGTGCACATTAGTTGCAGAGTCTGTCACCCCGCTGTCATCTCACGTTCAAGCGCAATGGCTGCCTGTAACCAAAATTTAAGTCAATGAAAAACATCGCTTTTTTTTACTGGTGAAAAAATCGTCAGTTTGACTGCGAACCCCATTCCACAGGGCTTTGAGCGGGTTCAAGGGCGGTTGTCCACTGAGTTATCCACAGCTTCTGTGGATTGTCCCGAGCGCTTGCTCTAGGACGGGCGTGCCGGGACATTTTCAGCTTTACCTGTAAGAAAAAGAGAGTAAAGTTGCGCGCCTTCCGATCTGCCCCACAGTGCTTTATGAAGTTTCGCTCAGCCCCTGTTTCCTCTACCTCCACACCACCCTCTGTTGCCCCTACCAAGCGCTTTTCCATGCGCGTGGCAGAGTGGCTGTTGGACAGTCCGCATCTGGGTGAAAACCCCAACGTCAAACACATCGCCGGACGTCTGCTCAAGCAACCGGCCCGTGAGGGCGTGGTGGCTGCGCAAAGTCGCCTTGGCCAGTTGATGTGCCGCGAATGCGGGAATGCCCGGGACCGCCGTATCGGTCAGGACCTGTTGCGTCAGGCCGCCCGCGCAGGCGATCGCCGCGCTCAACAGGAACTGGGGCTGATCGAAGACTGAGCTGTCCAAGACCGGACGCCTTGGTTAACCTTCAGGCTTTACCCGAATGGCAGGAGTGGCTATGGCAATGGACTTGACCAGCGTATTGCTGGGTCTGGCAGCGGCAGGGTTGCCGTTGCTGGTATTGGCCTGGCAACTTCAGCGTCGGGCCAGCACCACGCAAGCAGACGTTGCACTGCTGCAGGAGCGCCTGGCCATGGCGCAACTGGCACAGGACGGCTTGAATGCACAACTGGAGTCCAGCCGCGATGAAATCGCTGATCTGACCCAGGCCAACTCCGCCAAGCAGGCTGATCTGGCTGCATTGCGTCGTGAAGTCGAACTGTTGCAGATCGAGCGCGACGACGCCCGGGATGCGGCCCATGCGTGGAATATCGAGCGCGCCGGCAAAGACGCCGAACTGCGCCGTCTGGATGCCCAGGCTGCGTCGCTCAATGCCGAATTGCGCGAGCAACAAGACAGCCATCAGCAGCGCCTTGAAGACCTGCAAGGTTCGCGGGACGAATTGCGCGCGCAGTTTGCCGAGCTGGCGGGGAAGATTTTCGATGAGCGCGAGCAGCGTTTTGCCGAAACCAGCCAGCAGCGCCTGGGGCAGTTGCTCGATCCGCTCAAGGAGCGCATCCAGTCCTTCGAAAAGCGTGTCGAGGAAAGCTATCAGAACGAGGCCCGTGAGCGTTTCTCCCTGGCCAAGGAACTGGAGCGCCTGCAACAGCTGAATTTGCGCTTGAGCGACGAAGCCACCAACCTGACCCGCGCCTTGAAAGGGCAGAAGACCCAAGGCAATTGGGGCGAACTGATCCTTGAACGTGTGCTCGAGCATGCAGGGCTGGAGAAGGGCCGCGAGTACCAGACCCAGGTCAATCTCAAGGGACCGGACGGCGAGCGCTTCCAGCCGGACGTGATCATTTACCTGCCGGGCGACAAGCAGGTGGTGGTCGACTCCAAGGTCAGCCTGACGGCCTATCAGCAATACGTGGCGGCTGAAGACGAGGCTATCGGCCAGATCGCCATCAAGCAGCACGTGCTTTCATTGCGCAATCACGTCAAAGGCCTGGCCGGCAAGGATTACAAGCGCCTCGATGGCTTGCACAGCCTGGATTTCGTGTTGCTCTTCGTGCCGATCGAGGCGGCGTTTTCTGCCGCGTTGCAGGCTGAGCCGACGCTGTTTCAGGAGGCATTCGACCGCAACATCGTGATCGTCAGCCCCACCACGTTATTGGCGACCCTGCGTGTCATCGACAGTCTGTGGAAACAGGAGCGCCAGAGCCAGAACGCCCGGGAAATCGCCGAGCGGGCCGGGTGGCTGTACGACAAGTTCGTGCTGTTCATTCAGGATCTGGACGAAGTCGGCAATCGCCTGCAGCAACTGGACAAAGCTTACAGTTCGGCACGCAACAAGCTGACAGAGGGGCGTGGCAACCTGGTCAGTCGCAGTGAGCAACTCAAGCTGCTGGGCGCACGGGCGAGCAAGAGCCTGCCGGCGGATTTGCTGGAGCGGGCGATGACCGATATCGATGGGTTGGTCGAGTTGCCGGAGTAGTCCCGGGCGACCGCGGATCCTGTGGCGAGGGGGCTTGCCCCCGTTGGGCTGCGTAGCGGCCCCAAACCATTCAATCAGTCTCTTCAGGAAAAACGCGTTGCCGGACTGACGACTGCTGCGCAGCCGAACGGGGGCAAGCCCCCTCGCCACAGGGTTCTGAGTCAGCCCGGGTTACAACGGCAAATACCGACTCAACAACGCCCGCAACGCCGCCGGTTTCACCGGTTTGGCCAGGTAATCCAGCCCTGCTGCATGCACCTTGTCGACCGTCTCCGGTCGGCCATCGGCACTGATCACCACGCCAGGAACCGGCTCGCCCATTTGCGTGCGCAACCAGGCCATCAGGTCGGTTCCGGTTTCGCCATGATCGAGGTGGTAATCCACCAGCGCCAATTGCGGGCGCATGCCTTCGCCCAGCAGCGTTGCGCACTCCTCGCGATTGCGTGCGGTCCAGACCTGGCAACCCCAGCGGCTGAGCAAACTGTTCATGCCGATCAGGATGCTGTCCTCGTTATCGATGCACAGCACCTGCGCGCCATTGAGCAATTTGCCATTGAGCTCGGCGACTTTGACCGGCGCTGCGGTTTGCGCCCTGGCCAGCGGTACGCTGACGCTGAACACGCTGCCACGTCCCGGCCAGGAGCGCACGCGCAAGGTATGGCCGAGCACGCGGCATAGCCCGTCGGCAATGGCCAGCCCCAGGCCGAGGCCTTTTTCCGCCCGCGTCTGATGGCTGTCGAGGCGCTTGAATTCTTCGAAAATCACCTGTTGTTTATCTTCCGGAATACCCGGCCCACGGTCCCAGACTTCCAGGCTCAATGCTTCCTTGTGCCGACGAACGCCCAGTAGTACCGGCCCTTTGCCGTAGCGAAACGCATTGGTCAGGAAGTTCTGCAAAATTCGCCGCAGCAGCTTGATGTCGCTGTCGACCCGCAGCGCGCTGCCGCGAACGCGGAACTCCAGGCCTTGTTCCTGCGCCAGCACCTTGAACTCTGTACCGAGGGTGTCGAACAGTTCATTGAGCGCGAACGGCTGGCGATTCGGGTTGATCTTGCCGTTCTCCAGGCGGGAGATGTCCAGCAGGTCGCTGATCAGGTCCTCGGCCGAGCGCAGCGAGCTGTCCAGGTGCCCGACCAGTTTCTGCGCTTCGCCGGAGAGTCCATCTTCCTGATGGGAGAGGGCGGCGGAGAACAGGCGCGCCGCATTCAACGGTTGCATCAGGTCATGGCTGACAGCCGCGAGGAAACGGGTCTTGGACTGGTTGGCCGCCTCGGCGATGCCCTTGGCTTCGGTCAGGGCGACGTTGAGCTGCGACAGTTCGTGGGTCCGCTCGGTGACCCGTTGCTCCAGGCCTTCGTTGGCTTCGGTCAGCGCCTGCTCGGCTTCACGGAACGCGGTGATGTCGGTGAAACTCATGACGAAGCCGCCACCCGGCATCGGGTTGCCGATCAGCTCGATGACCCGGCCGTTGGGGAACAGGCGCTCGGAGGTATGCGCGCGGCCCTGGCGCATCCAGTGCAGGCGACGCGCGACGTGAACTTCGGCTTCGCCGGGGCCGCACAGGCCGCGCTCGGCATTGTGGCGAATGATGTCGGCGATCGGCCGACCGACACTGATCAAGCCGTCCGGGTAGTTGAACAATTCCAGGTAGCGACGGTTCCAGGCCACCAGTTTCAGCGATTGGTCGACCACGCTGATGCCCTGGGTGATGTTCTCGATGGCGCCTTGCAGCAAGGCGCGGTTGAATTGCAGCACCTCCGAGGCTTCGTCGGCGATGCGCACGACGTCCTCCAGTTGCATCTCCCGGCCTTCGATGGCGGCTTTTACCACCGCGCGGGTCGAAGAGGCGCCGAGCACACCCGCCAGCAAGCGTTCGGTGTGGGCGATCCATTCACCGTCGGCGTTCTGGTTCGGGTTGAAGCCTTTGCCCTGGCGATAGGCAAAGCGGATGAAGCTCTGACGGGCACGCTCTTCGCCGACGAATCGCGCCGCCAGTTGCAGCAGGTCGTCGATCTGCACCGCCAGCATCGAGCGTGCGCTGGGGCGGGCACTGATTTCCTGGCCGATGAAACGGCCCGCCTGCCAGTGCTCGGAAACCCGGGTGCGCGACAGCACCGAGACCCAGGCGAAGAGCGTGAAGTTGCCCGCCAGCGATACCACCACGCCCTGGGTCAGCGGGGTGATCGGAAGGTTCAGTGGATTGCTGTGCAACCACGCCAGCCCTGGGAATGTGCTCAAGGAAACGCCGAGGCTGAGGGCGGCGATTGGCAGGATCAGGGTGTAGAACCACAGGAAGGTGCCTGCGGCGAGGCCGGCGAAAACACCGCGGCGGTTGGCCTGTTTCCAGTACAGCGCACCGAGCATGGCGGGGGCCAGTTGGGTCACGGCGGCGAAGGCGATCTGGCCGATGGTCGCCAGGCTGGCGGTCGAGCCCAGCAGGCGGTAACTGACATAGGCCAGCAGCAGAATGACCACAATGCTGACGCGGCGCACCGACAACATCCACTGGCGGAACACTTCGAACGGGCGCTCGGCATTGTTGCGACGCAGCAGCCAGGGCAGCAGCATGTCGTTGGACACCATGGTCGACAGTGCCACGCTGGCCACGATCACCATGCCGGTGGCCGCCGAAGCGCCACCGATAAACGCCAGCAGGGCCAGCGCCGGATGCGCCTGCGCCAGGGGCAGGCTGATGACGAACGAGTCCGGCAATACCGAGCTGGGCAGCAGCATCTGGCCGGCCAGGGCGATCGGCACGACAAACAAGGCAGCCAGGGCGAGGTAGGCCGGGAATACCCACTTGGCCAGGCGCAGATCCTGGGGATCGATGTTCTCGACAACGGTCACGTGGAACTGCCGCGGCAAGCAAATGATCGCCATCATCGCCACACCGGTCTGCACCACCATCGACGGCCAGTTGATGGTTTCCTTCCAGTACTGTTCGAGGCGCGGCGCCAGCATGGCCTGGTCGAACAGGTCGTCGAAACCGTCGTACAGGCCGTAGGTCACGAACGCGCCGACGGCGAGAAACGCGAACAGCTTGACCAGTGATTCGAAGGCAATGGCCAGCACCATGCCGCGGTGGTGCTCCGTGGCGTCGAGGTTGCGGGTACCGAAGACGATGGTGAACAGCGCCAGCACCAGCGACACGATCAACGCGGTGTCCTGGGCCCGGGTGCCCATGGCGTCGGCGCCAGCACCGATCAGCAGGTTCACGCCGAGCACAATGCCCTTGAGCTGCAGCGCGATGTAGGGCAACACGCCGACCAGGCAAATCAGCGCCACCACCACCGCCAGCGACTGGGATTTACCATAGCGCGCGGCGATGAAGTCGGCGATCGAGGTGATGTTCTCCTGTTTGCTGATCATCACCATTTTCTGCAGGACCCACGGCGCACCGACCAGCAACAGGATCGGCCCGAGGTAGATCGGCAGAAACGACCAGAGCTGTTCGGCGGCCTGGCCCACGGCGCCAAAGAACGTCCAGCTGGTGCAATAGACCGCCAGCGACAGGCTGTACACCCAGGCGCGCACACGCGGCGGCAAAGGCGCGCTGCGACGGTCGCCATAGAAGGCGATGGCGAACATGATGGCCATATAGGCCAGGGCGACGGCGGCAATCAGCCCGGTGGACAACGACATGGGGACTCCAGACAAAAGACTTCCGGACCTCCCGCCCGGACAGACAGTCTCGCACGACCGCCAGCGTTAGTCAGTGTCGACCAAGGTCGTGGCGTGGCGGGGTGTCGCAGGGGATTTTGCAGTGTCTGGGTGGGCCTCTTCGCGAGCAAGCCCGCTTGTGTCTAGATCCAGGAATAGACTTCGAGGTGAGAGGGGTGGATGGCAAGCTGTGAGTCCGCGGTGCTAAAAGCACGTGTGGGAGCCAAGCTGCCATCCACCTTTCCACTCTGGCCCATAAGCCCGAACAGTTGGACGAGCGCCACTCGAATCACAAGCGTGGGCAAAGCCAGAGCACTCTCACTCCTGAGTGTAAGAGGGTTTTGCCATGATTTCCTGGGTCGGCATCGATATCTCCAAATCAAACCTGGTTGTATGGGTTCAACCTCAGGGTGAAGGTTTTGACCTTCCCAATACGTCAGAAGGCTTTGTTGAGCTGATTGAGCGCCTGAGCCGGTACGAGGTTGGCCGGGTTCTGCTGGAGGCCACCGGTGGTTACGAGAGCAAGGTCATGGCGGCACTGCAGGGCGCCGACTTCAACGTGCTCAGAATCAATCCCCGCCGGGCCAGAGCCTTCGCCGTGGCGATGGGCAAGAATGCCAAGACCGACCCCATCGACGCGGCCGTGCTGGCGGACTTCGCTGAAGTGCTGCATGCATCCCGCGACAAGATCATTTCGCCGGAACGTGAAGCGCTGCGCGAGCTGATCCAGTTGCGCGAGCAGTTTGTTCAGCAACGAGACGACAACAAGCGCCGGCTTCAGCAAGTCCAGCTACCCGTTGTTATCGAGGCGATCAAAGGTCTTGTTCACTACCTGCAAGTGCAGATCAAGCAGCTCGATAAAACCATCCATCAGAGCATGCATGAACTGGATGCCGAAAAAGCCGAGCGACTCATTTCCGTTAAAGGTATCGGTACGGTGGCCACAGCCAGCTTGCTGGTTTACCTGCCTGAATTGGGAGAGCTTGATCGTCGTGAAGTGGCGGCCTTGGCGGGAATTGCGCCGTACAACGACGACAGCGGCAATCACAGCGGAAAACGTCAAATCTATGGAGGCAGAGCCCGTGTCAGACGTGCGCTTTACATGTCTTGCTGGGTCGTGATCCGTCATCAGCCAGACTTCAAGGCACGTTATGACGCTCTTCGGGAGCGAGGCAAGAGCGCGAAAGTCGCGCTCATCGCCTGCATGCGGGTCTTACTGATTAGGCTGAATGCCATGTTGCGGGACGGCACCGAATGGCGGTGACGAGTGGCAGGGGGAAGACAGTTGCTCCCACATTACGGCCGCGTTCAATCAGGATAAACGCGATCACCTGTGGGAGCGGGCTTGCTCGCGAATAGCGGTATTACGGAATCAACGCAATCTCGATCAACCGATGCAGCTCTTCAACCTCCAGCGCGGCCTCGGAAAACAGAATGCGGAAAACGATGGGGGCGGCGATCAGGTTGATCAGCCGATCAACACACGGCGCGGGCTCGTTGGGAAAACGGTCGAGGATCGTCTGCAACTGCCCGCCAATGATCGTTGCGCAGTAACTTGGCTTGAGCGCCGCCTGTACGTCGCGCAGCATGTTGCGGCCAGGTTCGGAGCTCATTTCGTCCAGGTACTGTTCCGCCCAGGCTCGAATATCCCCACGCAGGCTGCCGGTGTGGGTGGGGTCGTTGTCGGGCTGCATGCGGGCGAGGGCGACGTCGGCCAGCAGCGCCGACAAATCCCCCCAGCGTCGATAGATGGTCGAGGGGGTAACGCCTGCGCGCGCAGCAATTTGCGGCACGGTCAGGCTGGCGCGGTCCTGCTCCTCGAGGAGTTGACGCACGGCCGAATGAATCGACTCTTGTACCCGTGCGCTGCGTCCGCCCGGGCGTAAGGTGGGAGCTGTCATCCTGGGGTTCCTGTAAAAGCCATGCCTCGGACCTTAACACAAAGAATTTGCTTTAAGAGGGATCCGGTAGCACACTCCGCAAAAGCAAAAACTTAGCTTTTGTGGAGCCCGCCTATGTCCAGTTCTCATTCAAACCGTGCCAGCCTGTGGTTTCTTGCCGTTACCTTGCTCAGTTTCCTGGCGGCCTCCACGGCGCCGACGCCGCTGTATCACCTGTATCAGGAGCAGATGCAGTTTTCGGCCGCGACCCTGACCCTGATTTTTGGCGTGTACGCCCTCAGCCTGTTGGTGGCGTTGCTGACCGTCGGTTCGTTGTCCGATTACCTGGGGCGCAAACCGGTGATTTTCACGGCGGTGGTGCTGAATATCCTGGCGATGTTGCTATTTATTCACGCCGACAGCGTCACCTGGCTGATCAGTGCCCGAGTCCTGCAGGGTTTTGCCACCGGCATGGCTACCGCGGTGCTGGGCGCAACGCTACTGGATACCGACCGCGAACGGGGGCCGCTGGTCAATAGCGTTGCACCGTTGACCGGTATGGCCATTGGCGGGTTGGGCTGCGGTGTGTTGGCCGAGTTCGCCCCGGCGCCGTTGCACCTGACGTTCTGGCTGCTGCTGACGTTGTTTGTGATGCAGGCGGTGTATGTCTGGCGTTTGCCGGAAAGCGTCTCGCGGCAGGCCGGGGTTTGGGCCTCGTTGCGACCGACTCTGCATGTGCCGCTGCAGGCGCGCTCGACTTTCTGGCGGGTGCTGCCGCTCAATACTGCACTGTGGGCCCTCGGCGGTTTCTACGCTTCCCTGGCGCCTTCGTTGGTGCGCACGGCCACAGGCTCGACCTCGAACATGATCGGCGGAGCGACCGTTGCCGCCTTGACGTTGACCGGTGCGCTGATGATTTACAGCATGCGCAACCGACCCGCCGGCAAGTCATTGTTATTGGGCGCCAGCATGATGCCAATGGGTGTGGTGCTGATTTTGCTGGGGGTTCACAGTGCCAGCCTGCCGCTGTTTTTCCTTGGCACCCTGGTCGCAGGTTGTGGTTTCGGCTCCGGTTTTCTCGGCACCTTGCGTAGCCTGGTGCCGCTGGCCTTGCCCCATGAGCGTGCCGGGCTGGTGTCGACGTATTACGCGCTCAGCTATCTCGCCTTCTGCCTGCCATCGCTGCTGGCCGGGAATCTGAGCCGAATCCTCGGTTTGGTGGCGACCGTCGACGGTTATGGCGCGGTGTTGATTCTTCTGGCTCTTGGCGCTTTGGCAGGTTTGATGCGCCCGCGTTCAGGCAGGGCATGCGAGGCCAGCTCCTGATTGAATATCTATGTAATAGATAACATATAGAGATATTACCCGTTATATAGATATTCGATCCGGATCTAACATGGGCTCTACCTCACAAGAGGACAGGAGTTCGCCATGACATGCGCCAATAGCATCAAGCCCGGAATCAAACCGTTCAGTCACCTGCAGCACCCACGCGAAGTGATCCGCCAGTTCACCCCCAACTGGTTCGCGGCCACCATGGGCACCGGTGTGCTGGCCCTGGCTCTCGCGCAATTGCCGGTCGCCATGCCCGCCTTGCACGCCTTTGCCGAAGCCCTGTGGCTGTTCAACATTGCGTTGTTCCTGCTGTTCACGGCGCTGTACGCCGCCCGTTGGCTGCTGTTTTTCGACGAAGCACGACGGATCTTCGGCCATTCCACGGTCTCGATGTTTTTCGGCACCATCCCGATGGGCCTGGCGACCATCATCAACGGTTTCCTGGTGTTCGGCTTGCCACGCTGGGGCGACGGTGTGATTCACCTCGCCGAGGTGTTGTGGTGGCTGGATGTGGCGATGTCGCTGGCCTGCGGCGTGCTGATTCCCTACATGATGTTCACGCGTCAGGAGCACAGCATCGACCAGATGACCGCTGTCTGGTTGTTGCCGGTGGTCGCGGCAGAAGTGGCGGCCGCCAGCGGTGGCCTGTTGGCGCCGCATTTGGCCGACGCTCACTCGCAGCTGGTGATGCTGGTGACCAGCTACGTGCTCTGGGCATTTTCGTTGCCGGTGGCTTTCAGCATCCTGACCATTCTGTTGCTGCGCATGGCCCTGCATAAACTGCCCCACGAAAACATGGCCGCCTCGAGTTGGCTGGCCCTTGGCCCGATCGGCACCGGCGCGTTGGGCATGCTCGTACTGGGCGGCGATGCACCGCTGATTTTCGCGGCCAACGGTTTGCCGGGCGTCGGTGAGATCGCTGCGGGACTGGGCCTGGTGACCGGCATCACCCTGTGGGGCTTCGGCCTGTGGTGGATGCTGATGGCGTTGCTGATCACTGTGCGGTACCTGCGCGCCGGCATCCCCTTCAATCTGGGCTGGTGGGGCTTCACTTTCCCGTTGGGTGTCTATTCTCTGGCGACGTTGAAGCTGGCCAGTACCTTGAACCTGACGTTTTTCAGTGTGTTTGGCTGTGTACTGGTGGCGTTGCTGGCGGTGATGTGGCTGATCGTTGGCAAGCGCACGGTGCTGGGCGCCTGGCGTGGCGAGCTGTTTGTCTCGCCATGCATTGCCGGATTGAAGAAATAACCGGCAAAGATTAGGTAAGGTGTGGCCTGGATCGAGTTTCGATACTCCAATTACAGTATCCAGGCCACTCTCTACATAATCAGGGACACATGGAAGATGAGTCACCCCTCACAGTTCACCTTGTTGCGTACCCGGCGCTTCCTGCCGTTCTTCATTACCCAGTCCCTTGGGGCATTCAACGACAATGTGTTCAAACAGTCTTTGATCCTGGCGATTTTGTACAAGCTGACCATCGAGGGTGACCGCTCTGTCTGGGTCAACCTGTGTGCGCTGCTGTTTATTCTGCCGTTTTTCCTGTTCTCGGCCCTGGCCGGGCAATTCGGGGAAAAGTTCGCCAAGGATGCGTTGATCCGCCTGATCAAGCTTGGAGAAATCGCCATCATGGCGGTCGGCGCCGTCGGTTTTCTGTTCGATCACCTGTCGCTGATGCTGCTGGCGCTGTTCGCCATGGGCACCCATTCGGCGCTGTTCGGGCCGGTGAAGTACTCGATCCTGCCGCAGGCCCTGCGTGAGGATGAACTGGTCGGCGGCAACGGCCTGGTGGAAATGGGCACCTTCCTGGCGATCCTCGCCGGCACCATTGGCGCCGGGGTCATGATGTCTTCGGCACATTACGCACCGGTGGTGTCCACGGCGATCATCGGCATTGCCGTGCTCGGCTACCTGGCCAGCCGCAGCATTCCCCGGGCGGCGGCCGCCACGCCGCAAATGCGCCTGAACTGGAACATTTTCAGCCAGTCCTGGGCCACATTGAAGCTGGGCCTGGGGCAAACACCGGCGGTGTCACGTTCGATTGTCGGCAACTCATGGTTCTGGTTTGTCGGGGCGATCTATCTGACGCAGATCCCGGCCTATGCCAAGGAATGGATGCACGGCGACGAAACCGTGGTGACGCTGATTCTGACGGTGTTCTCGGTCGGCATCGCATTGGGTTCGATGCTGTGCGAGAAGCTTTCCGGGCGCAAAGTCGAGATTGGCCTGGTGCCGTTCGGATCGTTCGGCCTGACCGTCTTCGGTCTGCTGCTGTGGTGGCATTCCGGTGGAATTCCGGACAGCGCCGTCGGCCATGGCTGGATCGACATCCTCGGTTTCGGCCACACCTGGCTGGTGTTGCTCGACATCCTCGGCCTGGGCGTCTTCGGCGGTTTCTACATTGTGCCGCTGTACGCGTTGATCCAGTCGCGCACAGCGGAGAACGAGCGGGCGCGGGTGATTGCCGCCAATAACATCCTCAATGCGCTGTTCATGGTGGTGTCGGCGATTGTCTCGATCGTCTTGCTGAGCGTGGCCAAGCTGTCGATCCCGCAGTTGTTCCTGGTCGTGTCGTTGCTGAACATCGGGGTCAACGCCTACATCTTCAGGATTGTCCCGGAGTTCACCATGCGTTTCATGATCTGGCTGCTCAGCCATTCCATGTATCGCGTGGAGCACCGCAATCTGGACCTGATCCCCGACGAAGGCGCGGCGCTGCTGGTGTGCAACCACGTGTCGTTCGTCGACGCCTTGCTGATTGGCGGCGCGGTACGTCGACCAATTCGCTTTGTGATGTATTACAAGATCTACAACCTGCCGGTGCTGAACTTCATCTTCCGTACCGCAGGGACGATTCCGATTGCCGGGCGCCAGGAGGACATCCAGATCTATGAACAAGCCTTCACGCGCATTGCCCGGTATCTGAAGGACGGTGAGCTGGTGTGCATCTTCCCCGAAGGCAAATTGACCGCCGATGGCGAGATCAACGAGTTCAAGGGCGGCTTGACGCGGATTCTCGAGGAGACACCGGTGCCGGTGATTCCGTTGGCCTTGCAGGGGTTGTGGGGGAGTTTCTTCAGCCGCGATCCGGGCAAGGGACTGTTTCATCGCCTGTGGTCGCGGGTGACATTAGTAGCAGGGCCGGCGGTGGCGGTTGAAGTGGCGCAGCCGGCGAAGTTGCAGGCGATGGTGGGGGATTTGCGCGGGGAAGTCAGATAGTCGGTGACAGTTCGGGCCTCTTCGCGAGCAAGCCCGCTCCCACAAGGATTGATGGTGTGCTCTATATGTGTGGGAGTACACGAAACCTGTGGGAGCGGGCTTGCTCGCGAAAGCGGTAGTGGCCTAAGCGCTGACTTTGAGCCCAACCAACCCGCTAATGATCAACGCCACACTCGCCAGCCGCACCAGCGCCATCGACTCGCCAAACAGAATGATCCCGGCGATCACTGTGCCAACGGCGCCGACACCGGTCCAGATTGCATAGGCTGTGCCCAGCGGCAATTCCTTCATCGCAAGGCCGAGCAGGCCAAGGCTGATAGCCATGGCGGCAACGGTCAATACGGTGGGGAGAGGGCGGGTGAAACCGTCGGTGTACTTGAGGCCGACGGCCCAGCCCACTTCGAACAGGCCGGCGAAAAACAGAATGATCCAGGACATGAAGACCTCCATCGTCTGACGGGGTCGTCCCCTGATTAATGACTCGATCGAGCCGCGAGGTCGTCCTCGCGATGGGCAATATAGTGCCCAGCATTAACCCGGGGATCAAGTTTTCCAGTCAGTCGCTGACCTGTTGTGCCGCCATTTCCCGATCCTGTTTTTCACTCATGCGACGGAAATACGTGGAGAGCAATGCCCCGGAAATATTGTGCCAGACACTGAACAATGCACTGGGCACGGCCGCCAGCGGCGAGAAGTGCGCGCTGGCCAACGCGGCGCCCAACCCGGAGTTCTGCATGCCGACTTCCAGGGCCAGGGACTTGCGCTGGGCCAGAGGCAGCTTGAACAGGCGCCCGGTGAAGTAACCCAGCAGGTAGCCAAAGCTGTTGTGCAGCATGACCACGGCCATGATCAACAGGCCGGACTCGGCAATCTTCGCCTGGCTGGCGGCCACCACTGCCGTGACAATGATCACGATGCTGACCACCGACACCAGCGGCAACACATCCACGGCGTGGCGAACCTTGTCGCCGAGCACCCGTTGGGCAACCACGCCCAGCACGATCGGCAACAGCACCACTTGCAGGATCGACCAGAACAACTCCATGAACGACACCGGCAACCAGGCCGAGGCCAGCAGCCAGATCAGCGCCGGCGTCAGCAGGGGGGCGAGGAGGGTGGTGACGGCGGCGATGGCCACCGACAGCGCCAAGTCGCCACGGGCCAGCCAGGTCATCACGTTCGACGAGGTGCCGCTTGGGCAGCAGCCGACCAGAATCACGCCGACGGCGATTTCCGGCGGCAAGTGGAACGCCTGGCAGAGCAACCACGCCACGCCCGGCATGATCACGAAATGGGCAACCACACCCAGGGCCACGCGCCAGGGATGGCGAGCGACTTCGGCGAAGTCTTCGAGCTTGAGGGTCAGGCCCATGCCGAACATCACCAGCCCCAGCAGCGGCACGATGGCGCCTTTGAGGCCGATGAACCATGCCGGCTGCAGGAACGCCACGACAGCGAAAATCAGTACCCAGTAGGCGAAGGTGTTGCCGACAAAACGACTCAATGCAGCCAGTGCGCGCATGGCTTGATCCTTGTTAGGTGAAAGCGTTAGGGAGCTAAGCATACGCTGCTGGCAAAAAAAGATCGCAGCCTGCGGCAGCTCCTACATTGGAATGTATTCCTCCTGTAGGCGCTGCCGCAGGCTGCGATCTTTTGATTCAGGCGATCAGATGCCTTGCGGAGTCTCTTCGCCACCCAGCGCTTCAACCAGCGCCGGCAGGAAGTCGCCGAAGGTCAGCATCATCAGGGTGAAGCTGGCGTCCAGTTGGCCCAGGGCTTCGTCGCCACCGTCCTGTTCCGCCTGGTCTTGCAGCAGGTCTTCGAACTTCAGGCGCTTGACCACCATCTTGTCGTCGAGGACGAACGACAGTTTGTCCTGCCAGGCCAGGGACAGTTGAGTGACCACTTTGCCGGTGCTCAGGTGCAGCTGGATTTCTTCGCTGGTCAGGTCCTGGCGCTTGCAACGCACAATGCCGCCGTCTTCGTGGGTGTCGCGCAGTTCGCACTCGTCCAGCACAAAGAAATCGTCCGCGGCTTTCTGCGTGGTAACCCACTCGGTCATGGTCGCGGTCGGCGACATTTTCACGGTCAGCGGACGCACCGGCAGGGTGCCGATCACTTCACGCAGGGTCGACAGCAAGTCTTCGGCGCGTTTCGGGCTGGCCGAGTTGACCAGGATCAGGCCTTGTTTCGGCGCGATGGCGGCGAAGGTCGACGAGCGGCGGATAAAGGCGCGGGGCAGGAAGGCCTGGATGATTTCATCCTTGATCTGATCGCGTTCCTTCTTATAGACCTTGCGCATTTGCTCGGCTTCGATCTCTTCGACCTTTTCCTTGACCGCGTCACGCACGACGCTGCCCGGCAAAATACGTTCTTCCTTGCGCGCGGACACCAGCAGGAAGTCACCGCTGACGTGCACCAGTGGCGCATCTTCGCCTTTGCCGAACGGCGCGACGAAACCGTAGGTGGTCAACTCCTGGCTTGCACATGGGCGCGCCAGTTTGGTGGCCAGTGCAGTTTCCAACGCCTCGGCATCAACAGGCAGATCTTGGGTCAGGCGATAGATAAGCAGGTTTTTGAACCACATGGGGTGAGTCTCTCCTTTATACAAAGGGGGGCATTATTGTCTTCGCCGTGCCATAGGCCAACCTTTCTCTAAGCCTTTGGAAGGCCTGAGAAAATTATTTAAAAAAGTACTTGCCAGAGGTTGGGTCGCTCCGTAGAATGCGCGCCACACCGAAGCGAAGGGTGATTAGCTCAGCTGGGAGAGCGTCTGCCTTACAAGCAGAATGTCGGCGGTTCGATCCCGTCATCACCCACCATTCGTTTCATGTGTTTAGCGCAGCGGTAGTTCAGTCGGTTAGAATACCGGCCTGTCACGCCGGGGGTCGCGGGTTCGAGTCCCGTCCGCTGCGCCATATTCGGTAACCTGGAACACTGAACGCCAGGTCACCACGGAAAAACCCGCTATAGCGGGTTTTTTTCTGCCTCAAGTTTGCACGTTGTACCCGCGGGATGTGTCGTTTTACCGGTTTTCGGATTTATTTGAAAAAACTTCAATTAAATCAACACTTTACGAAAACTTGTGGCATAATGCGTCCCGTAACGAAGCGAAGGGTGATTAGCTCAGCTGGGAGAGCGTCTGCCTTACAAGCAGAATGTCGGCGGTTCGATCCCGTCATCACCCACCATTCGTTTCAAGCGTTTCGCGCAGCGGTAGTTCAGTCGGTTAGAATACCGGCCTGTCACGCCGGGGGTCGCGGGTTCGAGTCCCGTCCGCTGCGCCATATTCGGTAATCTGGAACACTGAACGCCAGGTCACCACAGAAAGCCCGCCTTGTGCGGGCTTTTTGCTGTCTGGCATCTGGCCAGTCCTGAAAGCGATCCCGGGATCGCTTTTTTTGTGTCTGCCCGGTTATTGCTCGGCGTTGCGGCTGTGCCGGTAGTCGCTGACAGCTTCATACACGGCTTTGCGCAGGCGATTGATTCCGCCGATGGGGCGGTGTGCCTCGATACCGAACCAGGGATTGAATGACTGGTTGTCGCATTGCAGGTTCAGTGCCGGTGTATCGAAGTCCTGCGCCGGCACCTTGATCTGCGCCACCGTCTCGAAGGGCGCATCGCTTTCGCGCCATTCAATGCTGGTGTCTTCAATCGGCATGTACTTGTTGGCGTCCTGCCGCTGGATTTGCAAGACGAAACACGCGGCTACCCGGTCGGTCGACAACTGTTGATTCAGCGCATTGCGCAGGAAGTTCGGCAAGTTGCGGTTTTGTTCCGGCAGGTTGTAGGCCGGGCAACTGCCCGGATCGGGCATGACCCGGAACTTGGCATTGGCTTCACCGAATTTGTAGGGTGAAACCGAAAAGTACGTTGTCCGGGTTGGGCTTGATGGCGCAGGAGACAAGGTCGCCAGGGCAATAAACAGGTGGCGAACCTGCCACGAACGCGGGTCCCAGCCCGGAAAGAACGCCATCATTTTTTTACCTTCGGCCTGGGCAGCAACGTTCTGACGGTATTCGGCCACGTTACTTACAAAGAAGTTCGGATGGCTGAACATCACAAAGTCCTGTTCGCTTCGCCCCGGCTGATCACTCAACAGTTGTTTGCCCGGTACATCGAGCAGCTTGATCGCCATGCCCCGGGCATCGCGGATGCTGTCGAACTGCGGGTAGGCGTTGCCATTGGACAGGCGCATCGTCGCTTGCCAGGTTTTGCCCGGCTCGCTGAACACGCCCTGGCGCAATTCGCTGGCCAGTTCCGGCAGCACCTGAACTTCGGCTTTGACGCAGCCGTGGGCCTTGGCGTGGGCATCGCGCAGGAAGCGGGTGCTTTCGCGGTGCTGATCGACGATGCGCACGGCGGTCTGGATGATGTCCCGGGTCATCGCGGCTTCATCGTCCGCAATCGACTCCTGCGCCGAGACCGGTCCGCGCTGCTGCCAGGCAAACCAGGCGGTGGCCAATGCCCAGCCAAGCACGCCGAGAACCAGCAGCCACAGCAACAGTTTGCCGAGGAAGGCGCCCAGGCGCAGCCAGAGTGTAATCAGCATGAGAGCGTCCTTTTGGCTGAGGCTGTGATCATGGCAATTGCGCTTCCAGCGGGCCGCCCAGCACTTTCAGATATTCCAGCAATGCCCAGCGCTCCTGCGGCTGCAGCCAGCGGCCGATCACGCCATTGCCGAGTTTGCCGGCACGGAATTCATGACCACTGTTGTGGTTGCCGGTGATTCGCGTGTCGAACAGAAAACCATTGGTAAAGGCTTCGGTGCGGTAACCCAGGTGTCCCGGGTCATATTCGAAAGTGCCTTTGTAGAACGTGGTTGCACGCTCATCCTGAGGCGACAGCAATTGATAAATGCTCGGTACCGAACCGTTGTGCAGAAAGGGCGCTGTCGCCCATACACCCGCCAACGGCCGGGCCTTGTACGAACGCAATTCGCGCACGCCGATTGGCAGGCCGAATCCGTCCATTTCCGGGCGTTCGGCGGGGGTGACATTGGCATCCTGATAGGCGCGGTCGCGGACAAATGCCGTGACATAGGCCAGCCCCTTGGCGACGGACATCTTGCTCAGGTCCAGTGGTTCGTCGGGTTTTGGCTCTACATCGAGTTTTTCCAGTTCCGCCTGCTTCCATTGCAGCGCTGTCAGGTCGAAGCGGTGGTCGGCGATGTTGTTGGCCGCGCCCGGGTCTGTGCCGATGTCATCCACCGGGAGCATTTTCAGGTGCTGAACGTATCGGCCCTCGCCCTGGGTGGTTCGCGGTACATGGCAGCCCGCGCAGTTTTCCGCGAACAGGGTGCGCCCCTTGGCGGCCAGCGGCTTGTCGATCGCGCCCAGCAGGTCTTCCGGCCAGGCCGGCGGCGAGAGTCGTTGCAGGGTTTCTTCGATCAGGTGCAGGTCGCGCACACGGACGCTGGAGGGATAGCGGGCATCGCCCATCAGCGGCTGGCCGTTCTGGTCGAAGAAGTTCAGCGTGGCGCCGACGCCCAACGCCTCGCCGATGTTGCGGGCCATCGGTTGCTTCGCCGAGCCGTTCCACTGCACCCATTCGAACGTCCACATGTCCCACAACTGCGGATAATCGACCGGAGCATTGGCCACGCGGTAATTGTCGGGGGAAATCGCGTCACCGAAGCTGGCGTTGGCAATGCGCCCGAAGGCATCGGTGCGCCCAGGGCCTTCCTCGGTTGGATAGAGCCCGCGATGGGTGTCGTTCCAGGCCACTTTGAGGAATGTATCGAGCGAAGTCTTGAGTTCTTTGCGCAGTTGCTTGTGGCGCGTCTCGTAGTCCTGGCCCAGTACGTTGCGTGCGAAACGTTCGAATTTCCACGGGTTGTAGTAGGTCGAGACCAGGCTGGCGACCAGCGCTTGTCCGAAACTGCCCCCTTTGAGCGTAGGAACGCTGGACGGCAGGACATGCTGCGCCGAACCGCCGTCGATACGCACGGCTTGCCCCTTGAAGCGCAGTTCGCCGGTATGGCAGGCCGCACAGGTGATGTCCAGAAACACCTCCGGGCTGCCGGCATTCTGATGCCGGGTAAAGCCTGCGGGGAGGTTGCCGGGGTTGTTCGGTGTGGGTTTCTGGCCGGGGTCCACCAGAAAACCGAAGCGCGCGAGGTACTCGGGGGCGGCGAAGCGTTGCTGCGAGAAGGGCAGTTCGAGGGCGGTGAACCAGTCATAGCGCAAGCCTTTGACCTGGGTGCCCTGGGGTGTGAAGTAATAAGTCTCTCGGTCGACGGCGCTCCATTGGTCCAGGTAATGCACCTGTTGTGCAGGCGACCAGGCCGGCAGTTTCGGGTTGGCGACGTAATAAAGAACCACGGCCAGGGCCAGCCCGAGCGGGACTGCGATGAGAGCCAGCAAGCGTAGGAAGAGGCGCAAGATAAACATCCTTGTCGAATTATCATGCCGTTATGCCCGAGTGGCCAATGTGCGGCAAGGGGCCATTACGCCAGATTGCAGGTTCAGGAATCAGCCTCTGTCGGAGCAAGATGAAGGAAGCTTCATCACTGGAATTGTGAAAAGCGTTTAAACACCTGAACTTATCAATTGATTCCGGCTCTCATGCCGGTAGCCATTGGTCGTGGCGGCCTGATAAGCTCGCGGCTTTACTCGATTGCCCTTTAGGCGCATGAACAAGGAAATAGCATGAAACAGCATCGGTTGGCGGCGGCGGTGGCCCTGGTTGGCCTGGTACTTGCGGGTTGTGATTCGCAGACCAGCGTAGAGCTGAAAACTCCGGCGCAAAAAGCTTCCTACGGCATTGGCCTGAACATGGGCAAGAGCCTGGCTCAGGAAGGCATGGATGACCTGGACTCCAAAGCTGTAGCCCAGGGCATCGAAGACGCCGTCGGCAAGAAAGAGCAGAAGCTCAAGGATGAAGAACTGGTCGAGGCGTTCGCCGCACTGCAAAAGCGTGCCGAAGAGCGCATGGCCAAGATGAGCGAAGAGTCGGCCGCTGCCGGCAAGAAATTCCTCGAAGAAAACGGCAAGAAGCCTGGCGTGACCACCACCGCTTCGGGCTTGCAGTACGAAGTCGTGCAGAAGGCCGATGGCCCTCAGCCTAAGCCGACTGACGTAGTGACCGTTCACTACACCGGCAAGCTGACCAACGGCACCGTCTTCGACAGTTCCGTCGAGCGCGGCAGCCCGATCGATCTGCCGGTCAGCGGTGTGATCCCGGGTTGGGTCGAAGGCCTGCAACTGATGCACGTTGGCGAGAAGTACAAGCTGTACATCCCTGCTGACCTGGCTTACGGCGCTCAAAGCCCGAGCCCGGCGATTCCGGCCAACTCGGTGCTGGTATTCGACCTGGAACTGCTGGCCATCAAGGACCCGGCAAAAGAAGACGCCGCTGCCAAGTAACCAGCGCCTGCTTCGACAACAACGCCTCGCTCATGCGGGGCGTTGTTGCATCTGGCGTTCGGCAGGGGTAAACAAAACGAACAGACGCTCTAGGCCGGAGTCTTAGGCATAGTAGTGTCGGCGGTAGACGCACAAGGCCGCCAAGTCAATGAAATTATGGGTTTTTTTTGATGAGTAAAAAACGCCCGATCTGAACGCAGGCCTTGTAAAACGGGGCTTACAGCGATGAAAAGCAGCTCTGTTCACAAGGTTATCCACAATTTGTGTGGATAACATTTCAACGGGAGGAATGATGAAAGCACCCTGGAATTTCGCTCGTTTCCTGCCACTGGCCGGACGTCTGTTGGCACGCGGTCGATTGCCGACCCTGTTGTTCGCGGTC
Source organism: Pseudomonas sp. Pseusp49 (assembly GCF_059491875.1). Lineage (NCBI taxonomy): Bacteria > Pseudomonadati > Pseudomonadota > Gammaproteobacteria > Pseudomonadales > Pseudomonadaceae > Pseudomonas > Pseudomonas sp. Pseusp49. The sequence goes on from NZ_CP168514.1 coordinate 1,779,123, forward strand.
GCCAGCAAAGGCGCAAGCCAGGGCAATCGACTGGGCAAGATCAAGGACGACCTGAAGCTGTTGCAGGCACTCTGCCTGGCCTACTGGCGTGGCGAGTATCGAGCCATCAGCCCCAAGGCGCTGCTGTCGGTTGTCGCGGGCCTGATGTACTTCCTCAGCCCGGTGGATGCGATCCCGGATTTCATTCCGGTGTTCGGCATGTTCGATGACATCGCCGTCCTGGCGTGGTTGATGAAAGTACTCGACGACGAGCTGAATGCCTTCCGCGCCTGGCGCAAACGGCAGGTCCCGGAGAAGCTTGCGGTGGTTGAGCGCCTGCCCGATACCCCCGAGCAACTTCAACTGCAAGGCCCGAAAAAACGCTGAGTCGATTTTGACGACTTCATAGATTGATGCCCCCCGCGACCTTGGCCGCTGTTAGGATTACACTTCTAGGGAAAAGTGCCGACTCGCTAAGTGTTGTTGTCCTACGGGGTAGTGATGGATATTCAGATAATTACACGCGAAGGCGAGCCCGAGTATGCGGTTCTGCCATGGGCTCAATATCAGGCGTTATTGAAAGCAGCGGGCATCAAGGAGCAAGCGTCGCCTCAAGCCACGAAGTCTCAGGCGGCGACACCAGACGCGATTCTTCCGGGTCTGGATCAACTACGCAGTTTGCGCGAGGGGAAGGGCATCGCCATCGAGGCGCTGGCCCGCACGGTAGGCATCAGCCCGTCTTACCTGGCCATGATCGAAAGTGGCGAGCGTCTGCCCGACGCCGCGATTCGCCGCAGCCTGGCTTGGGAATTGACGGTGCCAGGGTGGAGGGATGAATCGTGAGTGTACGCATCAGTCGTCAACACTGGGACGGATTGCTGGGCGAACTGGATCAGGCGCGACGCCAGCGCCATCTGTTGACGTATCGGGCATTGCTGGAACGTTTGCAGCTGCCGACCCCGGCCATGCAGACCCTGACGGCAGCCCTTGAGCATCTGGCGGCTCTGGACGCCAAGGCGGAGCAGCCATTGCGCAGTTCACTGGTGATCAGCCAGGGCGCCAGCCGTTTGCCGCGCACCGGATTCTTTGAGTGTGTCGAGCGCCTCGGGCGTTTTTCCGGGCCGTCGGACGGCGTTGCCGCCGCGTCCTGGCACGCTTCGGAAGTGGTGCGGGTGTTCGAGTACGAATACCCGGAATCGGCCGAGGCCTGAATGTTTTTGCAACTCAAGGCGCGTGCCGGGTACTGGCTCGCGCGCCGGTTGTTTCACTGGTCGTGGTTTGTTCGCCAGCCGCAGGGCTGGCGCTGGCTCGAAGGCCAGTTTGCACGCATGGCCAACCTGGGCGACGTCGGCGCCCAGAGCTTCTATGGGCACATCCTGACGTTTCGCGGTGTCGGCCTCGGCGCTCGTGAGGAGGGCGTGCGTTTGTTGCGCCTGGCGGCGTTGGCGGGCGATGGCAAGGCGGCGTATCAGGTGGGCGTGATCTGTTTGGCTGGGACGGCGAGCAAGGCTCCGGATCCGCTTGAAGCGGCGCGATTCTGGGAGATCGCGGCGAAGGCCGGGCATCCGTTGGCGCCGATCAAGTTGCAAGAGTTGGCGTCTCGCGAGTCTGGCCTATAACCCTGGGCCTGTCTGCAAGGCGACCTGTCTTTTGTTGACTGTGTACATATCCATTTCTGCGGTAACGGCGACTTATGGTTTCGCCCTTACGGCGAGTCCCTTTTGTCAAACGACACAAAAGGAACCAAAAAGTCTCGCCCCTTACGTACGGCCCCTCGCTGAGGCTCGGGGTTCCTTCGCTGCGGTATTCATCCGGGGGCATTGCCCTCCGGTCGGCTTCGCTTCGACCTACATGCAATGAGTTCGACTGCGTCGAACGGCGCTGCGCGCCCATCCCCGGATGAACACCTCCACTCAGCCTGCCGAGGGGGCGGGTGGATCAAGATCAAGAGCGGCAGGCGAGCTAACGCTCGGCCTGTTGAGTGGTGAAGAGCGTCTGTGTATGCCGCTCTGTCTTTGCTTTTCTGTGGGAGCGGGCTTGCCCGCGAAGGCGGCCTGCCAATCACCGCTGCCCCATCAGGCAAGCACCTTCACGTTCCTGCACCACCAGGCTATCAATCACATGCACGCTATAGCCCTGCACATTCTTCGCATGGTGTTTGGCTTGTGACGCCATTTCCGCCAGCTGGCTCGCATCGAGTTGTCCACAGGCCTGTGGATGAAGATGCACCACGCCGATCGACAGTGACAACAGCGCAAACTCCTGTCGCACGCCCTGGCGATTCGGTGCGATGAAGCAGCCGGCTTCCAGGTGCTCGCTGCGGTAGAAGCGTCGGCATTGGCTCTGGAAGTCGTCGAGCAACTGGTTCAAACGTTTGCGCCAGTCTTCCGGGCCGAGCACCAGCAGGAAATCATCACCGCCGATGTGGCCGACGAAGTCGCGGGACGGGTCGACGCGGTCGTTCAGGCATTGCGCCAGGCACAACAGGACTTCGTCGCCGCGGCCATAGCCGTAGATGTCGTTGAAAGGTTTGAAGCTGTCGATGTCCACGTAGCAGATCACCGATTCCCGTTGCTGTTGAAGCAACCGCGTCAGGCATTGCTGGATCGGCACATTGCCCGGGAGCAAGGTCAGCGGGTTGGCGTAGCGGGCTTGCTGGATCTTCAGTTCGGTGATCAGTTTGAGTACGTCTATCACGCGGCCGAGCCCGAGATAGCCGCCATTGAGGGTGATGATGAAGTCTTCTTCGATGCGCTGGCGGGCACGGCCCGTGATCAGGCGGCTGACTTGTTGCAGCGACTGACTCAGCTCGACGGCCAGGAAGTCATCGTTCATCAAGCGGCTGATGGGTTTGCGGGCGAACAGATCGGTGGCAAAGGGCTTGAGCAGGGCATCGGAGAGCGAATGCCGATGGACGATACCGCAAGGCTGACCCTGTGCATCCAGGACCGCCAGCGAGTTCAGGTTGGCCTGGCGGCGAAAGGCTTCGAGCACCGTGGCGGTCGGGGTGTCCCGGTTCACGGCGGGTTGCTCGTTGAGCAGTGCGCTGAGGTCGCTGCCGTCTTCGCTCAGTACAACGCTGGTGCTGTCCTGGCGGGGCATCATTGCCCGGGCATCCTGTGGCGGGTGTTCCTGGGGGCGGCAGAGCAGATAGCCCTGGACCAGATCGACGCCCATCTCGGTCAGTACCGTGAGCTCTTCCGGTAACTCGATACCTTCGGCAATGACTTGCGCCCGCGAGGCCTTGGCGATTTGCAGGATCGAGCCGACGAACTCGCGCTTGAGCGCATCCTGATGAATGCCATCAATGAAATGCCGGTCGATTTTCACGTAATCCGGCCGCAACTCAGACCACAAACGCAAACTCGAATAACCCGCCCCCAGATCATCCAGCGCAATCGAAAATCCCATCGCCCGATAGTGATGCAGGGCGGTTTGCAGCAGCTGGAAATCATCCGTCGGCGTCTGTTCCGTGAGCTCGATGACTACCTGACTCGGCGGAATGCCGAAGTCCTGCAGCAATTGCAGGGTGCGTCCCGGTTGATGGGCTGCTTCGAGCAGGGATTCCGGGGATACGTTGAGAAACAACAGGCCAGGCAGTTGTTGTTCATTGAAGCGTCGGCAAGCGCTTTCGCGGCAGGCAATTTCCAGCTCGCTCAAACGACCGGCCTGACGAGCGACGGCGAACAGGGCGACAGGGGAGTGCAGAGGGCTGTTGGACGGCCCGCGACTGAGGGCTTCGTAGCCGAGAATGCGCCGTTCAGAGAGGCTGATGATCGGTTGGAACAAACTGTGCAAACCGCCTTGAGTCAGGATCGAGCTCAATGCACTCAGCTGTTCGGTTGTGGTCATGGCGATCTCTGGCGATAAAAAAAGGACTGGCGTGGTCCCTTTCGACAAGGAGCACGCCAGTCCCGTATTTCACGACAGAATGATGACTGTTTGATGACGCCCCGGAGGGCGTTAGCATTAAATTGCCATCAGCTGTTTATCAACACTCAGTGCTTCGCCACTGTTGTGTTGAGTTTCAGGTAGTCCAGCAGAATCCGCCCGGTTTCGCTCAGGTAGGCATCGTCTTCCGGTTTGGTCTTGTCGTCCTCGGCCGCGATGGCGTCCTCGTCTTCTTTCTTCAGCTCTTTGAGCGGTTCTTCGCCCTTGGCCTTGCGACGGATGTTCTCCATGGCCAGCTGTTTGGCTTCGATGTCGGCGTGCTGGGCACGACGCTCGGCTTCATTGAGGCTGACGGTCTTTTCGGCCATCAGTTTCTGCGCCAGGGCCAGCTTGTCGCGGATGAACACGAACTCCGCATCCTTGGCGGTACGAATGTCGTGCTCGGACTTGAGCTGCGAAAGGTACGGCTTGAAGGGGTCGACCGCCGGCTTGATCGCCGCCTTGATGGTGTCCCACGGCATGGCTTCGGGCAGGGCGCTTTCGCCGATTTCCTTGGTGTCGATGATCGACGGGTAATCGATATCCGGCAAGACGCCCTGATGCTGAGTGCTCTGTCCGGAAACCCGGTAGAACTTGGCCAGGGTCAGTTTCAGCTCGCCATGGTTGAGTGGCTGGATGGTCTGCACGGTACCTTTGCCGAAGGTCTGGCCGCCGATGATCAGTGCGCGGTGGTAGTCCTGCATGGCGCCGGCAAAAATCTCCGAAGCCGAGGCGGACAGGCGGTTGACCAGCAATGCCATCGGGCCTTTGTAGAACGCACCTGGGTTTTCATCTTCCAGCACGTCTACACGGCCATCGGCGTTACGCACGAGCACGGTCGGGCCTTTGTCGATGAACAGGCTGGTCAGCTCGGTGGCTTCCTGCAAGGAGCCGCCGCCGTTGTTGCGCAGGTCGATGACCACGCCGTCGACTTTGTCTTTCTGCAGTTCGGTCAGCAGTTTCTTGACGTCGCGGGTGGTGCTCTTGTAATCCGGGTCGCCGGCACGGAAGGCCTTGAAGTCCAGATAGAACGCCGGGATCTCGATGACGCCGAGCTTGTAGTCCTTGCCGTCCTGCTTGAGGTTCAAGACCGACTTCTTCACGGCCTGGTCTTCGAGCTTCACCGCTTCGCGGGTGATCGGCACGATCTTGGTAGTCTGGTCGTTCGGCGCATTGCTGGCCGGGATCACTTCCAGGCGCACCACGGTGCCTTTCGGACCACGGATCAGCTTGACCACTTCGTCCAGGCGCCAGCCCACCACGTCGACCATTTCCTTGTTGCCCTGGGCAACGCCGATGATCTTGTCGGCCGGTGCAACCTGCTTGGTCTTGTCCGCCGGACCTGCCGGCACCAGGCGCACGACTTTCACCTGGTCGTTATCGCTCTGCAACACGGCGCCGATGCCTTCGAGGGACAGGCTCATGTTGATGTCGAAGTTCTCTGCGTTATCCGGCGACAGATAGTTGGTATGCGGGTCGTAGGACATGGCGAAGGTATTGATGTACGCCTGGAAGATGTCTTCCGCGCGGGTCTGGTCCAGGCGCGCCAGCTGGTTCTTGTAGCGCTTGGTCAGGGTTTCCTGGATCTGCTTGGAATCCTTGCCGGCGATCTTCTGGCGCAGGACTTCGTCCTTGACGCGTTTGCGCCACAGGTCGTCGAGTTCCGCGGTGGATTTGAGCCAAGGGGCGTCCTTGCGGTCGATCAGCAAGGTTTCCTTGGTGTTGAAGTCGATCTTGTCGACGCCCTTGTTCAGCTCGGCAAGGGCAAAGTCCAGACGCGCCTTCACGCGGTCCAGGTAGCGCTTGTAGATGGTGAACCCGGCGTTGAGGTCGCCGCTCTTGAGGAAGTCGTCGAACTGCGTCTTCCACTTGTCGAATTCGGCAATGTCGCTGGCCATGAAATAGCTGCGCGATGGATCCAGCAGCTTGAGGTAGCTGTCGTAGATGATCACCGAGCGCGCGTCATCGAGTGGCGGCTTGCTGTAGTGGTGGCGTTTGAGCAATTCCACGACGTTCAGACTGGCGATCACTTCGTCACGATCGGGCTGAAGCTTGTCCCAGCTATTGGCTGCGAATGTATTGCTCGACATCGGCAGCAAGCCGATACCGATGAATAAGGCGAGGGCAGTGCTTGGGAACAGATGCTTCATGCTGATTCGACGCGGGGACAATTGATAACGCATATTAGGCCGTCTTTGAAGTCGCCGGCTCTTTGGGAGCCGGTCGCATAATGCAAAAAGCCCGGCGCTATAGCTTCGGGCTCAGTCCAGACTCACTATGGAGGCACTGTGAAAGCATTGCAAGGCGTTGACGGTCAAGTGGTATGGGTTGATGAACCCAGTCCTGCATGCGATGTAGGGCAAGTTCGTATTCGAGTGGCGGCAGCGGGCCTCAATCGCGCCGATTTGTTGCAGAAAGCCGGTCTTTATCCGCCACCACCGGGGGCCAGCCAGGTGCTCGGTCTAGAGTGCTCGGGGGTCATCAGCGAGGTTGGCGCCGGCTCCTCCTGGCAGGTGGGCGATCGGGTTTGCGCCTTGCTGGCCGGGGGCGGGATGGCCGAAGAGGTGGTTGTCGACGGGCGGCATGTATTGCCGGTTCCCGACGGAATGTCACTGGTCGAAGCGGCGGCATTGCCCGAAGTTTATGCAACGGTCTGGCTGAATGTGTTTCAACTGGCTGCGCTCAAGCCGGGTCAGAAAGTTTTGTTGCATGCCGGAGCAAGTGGCATTGGTTCAGCGGCCATTCAGCTGTGCAAGGCCTTCGGTAACCCGTGCTGGGTCAGCGTCGGCTCTGCCGAGCGACTGGCGTACTGCGAAGCGCTGGGTGCCCAGGGCGGCGTGGTGCGTAACGGTGATCTGGAGAGCTTGCGCGATCTGGGGCCGTTCGACGTGATTCTCGACCCGGTGGGTGGCAGTTACGCGGCCTTGAACCTTAAGTTGCTGGCTCAGGATGGTCGCTGGGTGTTGATCGGTCTGATGGGCGGGCGCGAGGCCAAGCTGGATCTGGCCCAGGTGCTGGCCAAGCGCGTGCAGTTGCTGGGCTCGACCCTGCGCAGCCGGGATGATCAGTTCAAGGCAGATCTGTTCAATGATCTGGGCCTGCACGTGTGGCCGCTGTTCGCCGAGGGGCGCTTGAGTGCGCAACTGGCCAGGACATTTCCGATCAAGGATGCCGAGGCAGCGTTTGCCGAGTTGGCGAGTAATAACGTGGCGGGGAAGGTGGTGTTGGTGATTGACGAGAGCCTGGCCTGATCGCGGATGGCTTTGAAAAGATCGCAGCCTGCGGCAGCTCCTACAGGGGAGCGCGTATCCCTGTAGGAGCTGCCGCAGGCTGCGATCTTTTGCTTTATTTCCAGAGGTGGATGGGCCACCCGGCCTTTTCGGCCTGCTCGCGCAACACCGGATCCGGATTGACCACGTGGGGGAAATCCACCTTCAGCAACAACGGCAGGTCATTGCGTGAGTCGGAATAGAAGCTCGCGCCTTCGAGGTTTTCCTCTTCCGCATCCAGCCACTCCAGCAAGCGGGTGATCTTGCCTTCGCGGTAGGTCAGGGTGCCCACGGTATGGCCGGTGTAAACGCCCTGAGCCACTTCCAGTTCGATGCCCAGAATCTCGTCGATCCCCAGGCGTTCGGCGATGGGGCCGACCAGGTGAGTGCCCGAGGCCGAGATCACCAGAATCCGGTCGCCGGCCTTGCGATGCGCCGCGATGGCCTTGGTGGCGTCGCTGAAAATGATCGGCTCGATGTAGTCTTCCACCCAGGGGCCAACCAGATGCTCGACCTCTTGTGGCGTGCGGCCGATCATCGGCTCCAGGCTGAAGGTCATGAAGTCTTCCATGCGCAATTTGCCGTGGCTGTAAGCGTCCATCAGCTCGTTGTTCTGTCGCATGAACGATTCGGGGTCGACCCAGCCCAGGCGGCCCATCTGCTCGCTCCATAGGGTGGCGCAGTCGCCGTGGATCAGGGTTTCGTCCAGATCAAAAATTGCCAGGGCCATCGGGTTCTCTCTGAGAACAGCTGCAAGCTTCAAGCTGCAAGCTGCAAGAATTGGGTTAGGTGGTCAGCAGTCTACAACTTGAAGCTTGCAGCTTGAAGCTTGCAGCTTGAAACTTGCCGCTGCCTTCAAGCTACCTCACACAGGGCCGTCGGATCGATGGAAAGCGCCAGACGCTGACCATCGGGATGCAGGTCGGCCGCCGAGCGGTTCAGCACATCCACCACCAGTTCCACGCCCCGGGCTTCGACCCGGTAGCGGATTACGTTGCCCAACAGGCTGTGGCTGCGTACCTGCGCGTCCAGTTCACCGTTGAGGCTCAGTTCGATGGCTTCCGGGCGAATGGCGATGCGCTTGTTGATTGGTCGCTGCAGCAGCTTCGAGGCGCTGTCGGCGTCCAGCAGGTTGTAGTTGCCGATGAAACCGGCAGCGAACACATCCACCGGCGCAGTGTAGAGGGTTTCGGCGTCGCCGCTTTGTACGATTTTTCCCTGATTCATCAGGAAAATCCGGTCAGACATGGTCAGGGCTTCTTCCTGATCGTGTGTGACGAAAATCGTGGTCAGGCCCAGTTCGCGCTGGATCTGACGGATCTGTTCGCGCAGGTGCTTGCGAATGCGCGCATCCAGCGCCGACAGCGGTTCGTCAAGCAGCAACAGGCGTGGCCGGGTCACCAGCGAGCGGGCGAGGGCTACGCGCTGGCATTGGCCACCGGACAGCTGATGTGGGTAGCGTGCGGCGAAGTCCTGCAACTCCACCAGTTTCAGTACTTCGGCCACGCGTTTGTGGCTGTCATCGGCATTGACCTTCTGCATGCGCAGACCGAAGGCGACGTTTTGCTCCACGGTCATGTTGGGGAACAGCGCATAGCTCTGGAACACCATGCCTATCCCGCGCTTCTGCGGGCTCACCGGCACGATATCGGCACCATCGAGCAGGATTTTGCCGCCATCCACCGACGTCAGGCCGGCGATGCAGCGCAGCAGGGTGGATTTGCCACAACCGGAGGGGCCGAGCAGGGTGACGAACTCACCTTTCTGGATTTCGCAATTGATGTCGCTGAACACCGTGGTGCCGGCGAAGCTTTTCTGAAGATGTTGGACGCTGACATAGCTCATTCGCTTTTGTCCCTGTTCAAGATATTGGCAATCCAGGTCAGAACCAGCACAAAGAAGAAGTAGGAAATCACCAGCGCACTGGTGAAATGACCGCTGCTGTTGCGCATGTTGTTGAGGTAGACCTGCAGGGTTTCGTAGCGGGTGCCGACGAGGATGTTGGCGAACACGAACTCACCGAACAGGAACGAGAACGACAGCAGCAGCGCCACCATCAGGCCCTTGCGCAGGTTCGGCAGCACCACCAGGAGGGCGGCTTGCCAGGTGCTGGCGCCGAGCAACTGGGCGGCGTCCATCAGGTCGCGCAGGTTGATCGCTTGCAGGTTGTTGGTGATCGCCCGGTACATGAACGGCAGCGCCACGGTGAAGTAGCAACCGATCAGGATCCAGGGTGTGCCGACCATGGCGAACGGTCCGGAACCATAGAGCTGCAGCAGCCCCACCGATGACACCACCGGTGGCACGGCGAAGGGCAGCAGGATCAGGATGTTCATCAGCGCATCGAGTTTCGGGAAGTGGTAATGCACCACGAACAGCAACGGCAGGATCAGCACCACGGAAAGAACCAGTGAACCCACGCAGACCAGCAGCGATTGCCCGAACGCATGCAGGAAGCGCGGATCGCTCCACAGCTGGATGTACCACTTTAGGGTGAAACCGCTGGGCAGAATGGTTGCCGACCAACTGCTGGCGATCGAGTAGACCAGCGTGCCGGCCAGCGGCAACAGCAGGATGGCAAACAACAGGTAAACCACGACGCGGTGGTAGACACCGACGGGCCCCAGTTCAGCGCGAGACATGGTAGCTCCTCTTCAGCAGCAACTGATGCACGATGGTCACCAGGGTCATCAAGGCCACCAGTACCACGGCCAGGGCGCTGGCCAGGTTCGGGTCCAGGGAAATGTCACCGGACACCATGGCCGCAATGCGAATCGGCAGCACGTTGAAGTTGCCGGTGGTCAGGGCATACACCGTGGCGTAGGCCCCGAGGGCGTTGGCCAGCAGGATCACGAAGGTACCCAGCAGTGCGGGCGTCAACACCGGCAAACCGATGTGCCGCCAGTACTGCCAACCGTCGGCGCCGAGTAGCGCAGCGGACTCACGCCAGTCTTCGCGCAGCGCATCGAAGGCCGGGTACAGCAGCAGTACGCCCAGAGGAATCTGGAAGTAGGTGTAGAGAATGATCAACCCGGTTTTCGAGTACAGGTTGAAATCCTGAATGATGCCGGCCTGCTTGAGCATGATGGTGAAGCTGCCGTTGAAGCCGAGCAAAATGATGAACGCGAAGGCCAGGGGCACGCCGGCGAAGTTGCTGGTCATGTTGGCGAAGGCGTTGACGAAGTTGCGCAGTTTCGAATCGACCCGGCGCAGGGAGTAGGCGCCCAGTATCGCGATGATGATCCCGAACACGCTGGACCAGAAGCTGATCTCGAGGCTGTACTGGATCGCCTGCAGGTAAAACTTCGAACTGAAGATTTTGCTGAAGTTGGCCAGGCCCCAGCCGAATTCTTCCGATTGCAGGCTGTTGATCATCACCCAGGTCAGCGGTGCGATCTCGAACACGATGAAGAACAGTGCGAACGGGACCAGGCATAAGGCTGCCAGCCATTTACTGCGGGTCATGGCATTCACTTGAGCAGCTCCCGGCAGACCGGTTTGTCGTGGGGCGCGCCCAGCAACTCGCAGACGGTGCCGCAGATCTCGGTCTGTTTCGGCGCTGCACCGGCGTCGAAGCTGAACGCATCGCCGAGAACGAACAACGGCACCTCACGTTCTTCCGGCAGCAGGCCGTTGTGGGAGCGGTCGTTGTTCATGCCGTGGTCGGCGGTGACCAGCACCTGATAGCCAGCATCGAGCCAGCCTTGCAGGTAGTCGGCCAGTATGATGTCGGCCGAGCGGGCGCTGTTGCGGTACTGCGGGGTGTCGAGGCCGTGCTTGTGCCCGGCGTCGTCGATGTTCATCGGGTGGATCAGCAGGAAGTGCGGCGCATGGCGCAGGCGCAGGTTTTCGGCGTCGGCGAACAGGTGCGAATCGGGGTAGTGATCGTTCCAGTAGAAATGCCCATGCTGGATCGGCAGTTGCGGGTCGTCGGTGTGACGGTCCCGTGCCGCCACGAAGGGCGAACGGTTGTACAGTTCACTGACCCAGTGATAGGCCGCCGCGGCGGTGACAAGACCTGCGTCGGTGGCGTAGTGATAGATGCTGCGCTGGTTGGACAGGCGCGAAACGTTGTTGTGGACGATACCGCTGTCGATGGGCGCAACGCCGGTCAGGATGCATTCGTACAGCGGGCGGGACAGGGCCGGCAACTCGCACTCCAGCTTGTAGAGTGCTGCACGTCCTGCGCCGACGTACGCCTGCAGGTGCCCCATGGCGTGACGGGCGACCTCGTAGTTGAGGCCGTCGAGCACCACAAGGATGACGTTGTGCTTCATAGGGGCAAAAACTCCGCGTAACAGATATTCGAAGCTCACTCGATCCACTGTGGGAGCGGGCTTGCTCGCGAAAGCGGTGTGTCAGTCGACATCGATGCTGGATGTCCGTCCGCTTTCGCGAGCAAGCCCGCTCCCACATTTGGATCGCCATCAGATCCCGAAATGGGGATCTTCCCGGTTATTGCATATTGATGATGACTTCTTCCTGCCACTTCTGAGGAAGGGCCTTGGAGGTCTTTTCCCACGCATCCGCGTCTTTGATCGGCGTCACTTTCTTGTACTGCTCGTTAGGCAGCAGCTTGGCCTTCACGTCGGCCGGCAGTGTGATGTGCTCGGCACGGATCGGACGGGCGTTGCCCTTGGCCAGGTTGATCTGGCCGGCGTCGCTGAAGATGTATTCGCGGGTCAGCTTGGCGGCGTTCGGGTTTTTCGCGTACTTGTTGATGATGGTGGTGTAACCGGAAATCACCGAGCCGTCGGACGGGATCAGCACCACGTAGTCATCCGGGTTGGCCATCTTGGCCTTGTAGCTCAGGCCGTTGAAGTCCCAGACCACGCCGACTTCGATTTCGCCTTTTTCCATGGTGGCGATCGTCGGGTTGGACATCGACAGGCGACCTTGCTTGGCGATGTCGGCGAACAGCAGCAGGGCAGGCTGCAGGTTTTTCTCGTCGCCACCGTTGGCCAGTGCCGCGGCCAGTACGCCGTTTGCTGCCTGGGCCGCGGTGCTCACGTCACCGATGGACACCTTGTATTTGCCGCTCTTGAGGTCAGCCCATTTGGTCGGGGCTTCGGAGCCGTGCAGCAACTTCTTGTTGACGATGAAAGCGATGGTGCCGGTGTAGGCCAGTGCCCAGTTGCCGTCCTTGTCCTTGGCCCAGGCTGGCACCTGATCCCAGGTGGAAGGCTTGTAGGGCTGGACTACGCCCTGCTTGACCGCGATCGGGCCGAAGGCTGCACCGACGTCGCCGATGTCGGCGCTGGCGTTGTCTTTCTCCGCGGCGAACTTGGCGATCTCCTGGGCCGAACTCATGTCGGTGTCGATGTGCTTGAGGCCGTACTTGTCGCTCAGGTCTTTCCAGGTGCCGGCCCAGTTGGCCCAGTCATCGGGCATGCCGACGCTGTTGACGGCGCCTTCCGCTTTCGCAGCGGCTTCCAGGGTTTTCAAATCATCGGCCGCCATGGCGGCGGTGCACATTGCGATGGTCGAGCCTAACAGTGATGCCAGGAAAAGCTTTTTCATTCCGAAGCTCCTTGGGTCGTGTTCAACGCTGCGATTGCGGTTTGTGTTGGTCTAGGTCAGCAATACCTGAGCCAATTTAAGGGGGCTGGATGACACTTTGATGTCGCTCGTCGCCCTGGAGGACTTTTTGTTCAGCGGTATCGCGACTGGCCTGATAAGCGTAGACCATGGTCAAGACCTCGGCTGGCAAGGGACTTGGCCGATGAATTGCAGGTTTCGAGTTCGCAGAATGGCGACCGTTGGGCAGCTTTGTCACACCTCGGTCATCTACGCTGCCTACGCTTGCAGACTATTGAATGAGCCGGATTGCGCGGCGGTTCTGCCCTGAATTGGTGCTGGTCTAGTCCAGATAGGAAACGTTGATGCGTGAAGAGGCAACAAAGGCGGTAACAGCCATCGGCCAGGTGCTTCAGGAGCAGATCGACCATGGCCTGTTGGCCCCGGGCAGCAAATTGCCGGCAGAGCGCAAGCTCAGTGAATTGTTCGGCACCACGCGGATCACTTTGCGTGAGGCGTTGTTGCAGTTGGAGTCGCAGGGGCAAATCTACCGCGAGGAGCGTCGTGGCTGGTTCGTCTCGCCGCCACGTCTGGCGTACAACCTGATGCAGCGCAGCCACTTTCACGCGATGGTCAGTGCCCAGGGGCGGGTGCCGTCCACCGAGGTGATTTCGGCACGATTGCAACCGGCGTCGGCGGCCGTTTGTGCCTGGCTGCAATTGCCGGCGCTGTCGAGCGTGATCCAGATCTGCCGCTCTCGGCGGATCGACGGGCGGCTGGTGTTGTATGTGGAGCACTATCTGAACCCGCAGTACTTTCCGGGAATCCTCGATTTCGACTTGAATCAGTCGATCACCGAGTTGTATGCGCGGCATTACGACCTGCACTACGGACGAGTGCGCTTCGAGATTGTGCCCACAGCGTTGTCGGTGGATGCGGCGGCGGCGTTGAAGGTATCCGCGGGTAGCCCGGGCCTACGGATTGCCCGGGTCAACTATGACCAGCATGAACGCCTGATCGACTGCGACCTGGAGTTCTGGCGACATGATGCGATTCATGTCGGCGTTGACGTGGTTTGACTTTGTAGGAGCTGCCGCAGGCTGCGATCTTTTGATTTTTAAAAGATCGCAGCCTGCGGCAGCTCCTACAAGGGTTGTTCCGGGGAGCCGGTGGCGGCGGTGACCTGAATGCTCATCCGCGGTGTCGCCAAGTCCAGTCCGGCTTCATCCATATGCCGCTTGAGTGACAGGTTGAACGCCCGCGAAACCTCCCACTGCTTGATCGGCGCGGTCTTGAACCGGGCGCGCAGGATTGCGTTGCCCGACTCGAAACTTTCCACCCCCTGGAACTCCAGCGGCGACCAGATATTGCGCCGTTGCAACGGATCGGTGCGCATTTTCTGGCCGACTTCGCGCATCAGTTTGATGGCGTTGTCGATGTCCATGTTGGCCGGCACCGCGACCCGGAAGATCGCGTAGCCGAATTCCCGGGAGTAGTTCTTGATGCTTTTGATTTCACTGAACGGAATGGTGTGGACGATGCCGTCGATGTCCCGCAGGCGCACGGTGCGGATGGTCAGGCCTTCGACCGTGCCGAGGTGGCCGCCGACATCCACGTAGTCGTCGATGGCCAGTGAGTCTTCGATGATGATGAACAGCCCGGTAATCAGGTCGGCTACCAGCGATTGCGCACCAAAGCCGATGGCCAGGCCGATCACACCGGCACCGGCCAGCAGCGGCGTGACGTTCATGCCCATGTTCGCCAGGGCAACGATCAGCGCGACAATGAAAATGGCCACGAACAGCACGTTGCGAATCAGCGGCATCATTGTCTGCGCGCGGGCATTGGCCAGGCCTTTGCGCGAGCGGGTCAGCGCGTGGTGCACGGCGGTGTCGCTGAGAATCCAGATCAGCCAGGCGAACAGCAGCGTGCCGGCGAGGCTGAACAGCTTGACGCTGACTTCGTGGCCGTCGCCTTCGGTAAAGCGGATCAAGGACATGCCCCAGACCCGCAGGCCGAGTTCGATAAAGGCCAGCCACACCAACAGGTGGAGGATTGTGTAGAAGAAGTTTTTCAGCCGTTCCGAATACACGGCGTAACGCCGGATGCCGCGCTGGGGCTTGAGGGCGTGGCGGCGTACCAGGCCGTTGATGACCATGCACAACACCAGCAGCACGGTGCAGATCAGCGACTGGCGCAGGGCAGTGCTGGTGTCGCCGGCGGAAATGAACGTCGCGAACAGGGAAATGGCCACCAGCACCAGCGCCGGCACGTACCAGAAGGTGCCGAGAATCGACAGGGTGTCGTTGAGGGCGCGGCGGGTCAGGCGTCGGGACAGCGGCTGGTTGCGGATCAGGTGGGCGATCGGGCGGCGGAAACGCAAGATGAACCGGGCGGTGGACAAGGCTGCCAGGACGTTGGCAATCGTGGCTGCCGTATGGGCCAGATGACTGCCGAGGCTGTCGACCAGTTTTGGGTCGCTCAGCGCTTCGCCAAATGCGGCGAAGCTGCCGATCAGCCACAGCGGTCGAAACGCCTGGTGCCGCAGAATGTACAAGGCGCGGTGGCGGTGTGGGCCGTCGAGCAGGGAAAAGGCAATCACGCAGATGGCCGAGAAGCAGGTGCCGACGACCAACGCATAGGCCAGCACCATCGCCAGGCTTTTGCCCAGGGACGAGGGCAGGGCATAGCTCATGTAGATCGTGATCACCAGGGCGATCAGCCATGGCCCGAGCTTGCGCAAGGCAAAGCGCAACATGTCCAGGGCACGGGGGTGCTGCGGCAGTTCTTCAGTCAGGCCGAAACGCATGCGCACGCGGTGGCTGATCCAGATCAGCGCGGCGGCCAGCAGGCTCCAGACCATCAGGATCATGGCGAACGCAAAGAGCATCGGCAGCCATTCATTGGCCGGCAGCGCCAGGGCCATCAATTCTTCCTGGGCCTGCTCGAACTCGCTGGACCAGCGCGTGAGCGGACTGTCGTCGCCGGAAAATTTCTTTTCGATCGTGGCCAGGGTTCCGCCAATCAGGCCCAGTACACCTTCTTCGGTAGTCGGCTGGGCCTGTTTGGTGGTGTCACGCAGCCTTTTCAGATCGGCCAGCAGCTTGGTGCGTTGCTGATCGTTTTCCAGTGACTTGATCACTTCGTCCAGGGACTGCCCCAGCGGTTCCTGCGCTTCGGGCTGCGCCTTGGCCTGGCCGCCGAGCAGGCTTGGCAGGCCGGCCGCCTGGGCAGGTGCCACGGGCAGCAGCAACAGGCAGGCAAGGAAAAAATACGGAAGGGCAAAAAGACGAGCGAACACTAGGCGGTCAACCTCGCAAGGAGCGGATCGACCGAGTGTACGAGCCCGTCAAAATCAATGCGAGCCAAGGGCGATGAATTATTCGTTGAGTTTGGCGAGGATCTTGATCACCACGGTGGCGAGGATGGTCAGCATGCCGATCCACATGGCGAACACACCGGCATTTTTGTCGCGAAAGTTGAAACCAACGGCTAGCAGGAGCATCCCGGCAAGAATCGGGATCAGCATGGCGTGAAAGGTGGACATAGAAATCATGGAGACAGCCTTGTCAAAGGGATACTTGAAGTCTAGGCCGCTTTTGAAGCGACCGAATTGATGTGGGTGTGTAGGAGCTGCCGCAGGCTGCGATCTTTTGATCTTGTTTTTAAAAAAGCAAAATCAAAAGATCGCAGCCTGCGGCAGCTCCTACAGGGGTTACGGCAACTCGCGGCAGGCGTAGAACGCGCTCAGTACCTTGACCAGGTGCGCCAGGTCGTGGCTGCCGCACAGTTCGCGGATCGAGTGCATGGCGAACGTCGGCAGGCCGATGTCCACGGTGCGCACGCCCAGGTGGCTGGCGGTGATCGGGCCGATGGTCGAACCGCAGCCCATGTCGCTGCGCACCACGAAGCTTTGCACCGGCACTTCTTCAGCCATGCACAGATGACGGAAGAACCCGGCGGTTTCGCTGTTGGTGGCGTAGCGCTGGTTGCTGTTGACCTTGATCACCGGGCCGGCGTTGAGTTTCGGGCCGTGGTTGGCATCGTGCTTGTCGGCGTAGTTCGGATGCACGCCGTGGGCGTTGTCAGCCGAAACCAGCAGGGATTTCTGAATGGTGCGTACGAATTCATCACCTTCAGGCAGCAGGCGACGCAGGGTTTGCTCAAGCATCGGGCCATCGGCACCGCAAGCCGAGCAGGAACCGACTTCTTCGTGGTCGTTGCAGACCAGCACGCAGGTTTCGTCGGTGTCGGCCGTCAGCAACGCTTGCAGGCCGGCGTAGCACGACAGCAGGTTGTCCAGGCGCGCGCCGGCGATGAAGTCGCCATGCAGGCCAATGACTGCAGCGCTTTGGGTGTCGTAGAAACTCAGCTCGTAATCGAGCACCACATCGGCATTCAGGCCGTGTTCGCGGGCGAGCTGGTCGGTGAGTACCGCGCGGAAGTCCACCCGCTCGTCACCGGCGAATTGCGCAAGGATCGGCGGCAGTTCGGTCTGGGCGTTGATGGCCCAGCCCATGTTGGCTTCGCGGTTGAGGTGAATCGCCAGGTTCGGAATGATCGCGACCGGGGCCTTGAAGTCGATCAACTGGCTCTCGACCTTGCCGTCACGCCGGAAGGTCACGCGGCCGGCCAGGGACAGGTCGCGGTCGAACCACGGTGCCAGCAGTGCGCCGCCATAGACTTCGACACCCAGTTGCCAGAAGCCCTGGCGCTGCAGCTCCGGTTGCGGTTTGACGCGCAGGCACGGGCTGTCGGTGTGGGCGCCGACCAGGCGAATGCCGCCGTGCAGCGGCGAATGGCGGCCCATTTTGATCGCGACGATCGAAGAGTCATTGCGGGTGACGTAGTAGCGACCGTTGGCTTCGGTATTCCATGGCTCGCGCTCGTCGAGGCGTTGATAGCCCGCCGCTTCCAGGCGTTGAACAAGGCTGGCGGTGGCATGGAACGGGGTAGGGGAGGCCTTGAGGAAATCGATCAGGCCTTGGTTCAACTCTTCGCGCATAAAGTAGCTCCAGACAGCAGTGGCGCCAGTTTAACGTATTGGCTTGGTAAATGGCGTCGCACTGAATGGCGGGGATGGCCACGGAAATCGAATCTGGAGGAGATCCCCTGTGGGAGCGGGCTTGCTCGCGAAGGCGTAGTGTCAGACAACATCAATAGTGACTGTTACACCGCTTTCGCGAGCAAGCCCGCTCCCACATTTTTAAAACGGTGCCGGGCACTCGAAGCGCAGGCGCTCGCCGGTCTGGGGATGGGTGAAGGTCAGCATGCTCGCGTGCAGGCACAAGCGCGGCCAGGCCACCAGCGCCTGTTCGTGGGCATAGAGCCCGTCACCCAGCAGCGGATGACCGATCGAAAGCATGTGTACGCGCAACTGGTGGGAGCGGCCGGTAATTGGTGTCAGCTCAACGCGGCACCAGTCGCCGCAACGCTCCAGCACGCGCCAGAAGGTCAGCGCATGTTTGCCAAATTCATGGTCGACCACATGCCGCGGCTTGGTCGGCGGGTCGTAGCGCAAGGGCAGGTCGATGCTGCCGCTGTCCAGTTCCGGCTGACCCCAGCACAGGGCGGTGTAGGCCTTTTCGGTTTCGCGGTCGTGAAATTGCCGGGACAGCTCGCGATGGGTATCCGGGTCGCGGGCCAGCAGGATGATGCCGGACGTTTCCCAGTCCAGCCGATGGACGATTCGCGCTTCCGGGTAGCCGTTTTCCTGCAGGCGGGTAATCAGGCAGTCCTTGTTGTCATCGGCCCGGCCAGGGACGGAGAGCAACAGGGTCGGTTTGTTCACCACCAGTACGGCAGCGTCCTGATGGATGATGTGGATGTTGGACAACGGCATTAAAACAGCCTCGTAACAAACGCCAACGGCGGCTCAGGCCTCTCGTTCCCCGTAGGAGCTGCCGCAGGCTGCGATCTTTTGATTTTGCATTTCAAAAACAAGATCAAAAGATCGCAGCCTGCGGCAGCTCCTACAAAGGCCCGAGGGGCCTGAGCCGCCGTGGCTCCTGGCGGATCGACTCAGCGATCAGGCAGGGTGATGTTGAGTTCCAGAATCGAGCAGCTGCCCTGGCTTTCCAGTGCGACATGCACGTCATCGGACCCGATATTGACGTACTTGCGGATCACCTCGACCAGTTCCTTCTGCAAGGCCGGCAGGTAGTCCGGGGTGCTGCGTTGGCCGCGTTCGTGCGCCACGATGATCTGTAGACGCTCTTTCGCTACCGACGCGGTGCTTTGCTTTTTGTTGGCACGAAAGAAGTCAAAAAGGTTCATTGCTTAGTTGCCTCCAAACAGGCGCTCGAAGAATCCCTTCTTCTGTACATCAAGGAATCGATGATCCACGGTCTTGCCCAGCAGGCGGTCAACGGTATCGCTGTAGGCCTGGCCGGCATCGCTCTGGTCGTCGAGAATCACCGGAACGCCCTGGTTGGATGCCTTGAGCACCGCCTGGGATTCAGGGATCACGCCGAGCAGGGTCACCGAAAGGATTTCCTTGACGTCTTCTACGCCGAGCATTTCGCCTTTGCTCACACGCTCCGGGTGATAACGGGTAATCAGCAGGTGTTCCTTGATCGGGTCTTCGCCGCGTTCTGCACGACGGGACTTGCTGGCCAGCAGGCCGAGCATGCGGTCGGAGTCACGTACCGAGGAAACTTCCGGGTTGGTCACGACGATCGCTTCATCGGCGAAGTACATGGCCAGGTGGGCGCCTTTCTCGATGCCCGCCGGGGAATCGCAGACCACGAACTCAAAGTCTTCCTTGAGTTGCATCAGGACTTTTTCCACGCCTTCGACGGTCAGCGCGTCTTTGTCGCGGGTCTGGCTGGCGGCCAGTACGTAGAGGTTTTCCAGGCGCTTGTCTTTGATCAGGGCCTGTTGCAGGTTGGCTTCGCCGTTGACCACGTTGACGAAGTCATACACCACGCGGCGCTCGCAACCCATGATCAGGTCGAGGTTACGCAAGCCCACGTCGAAGTCGACGATAACTGTTTTGTGGCCGCGCAGAGCGAGGCCGGTACCGATAGCGGCGCTGGTGGTGGTCTTACCCACACCACCCTTGCCGGATGTAACCACGAGAATCTTGGCCAAGGTGTTTCACCCCTAAGGAAAAAGGACTTTTCAGCCCCTGAAAAACATCTCCTGAAAAACTACTGCAGTCGGACAGCCTTGGCTGGAATCGGGTTTTAAGCGGCGTTTACCCCCGGTAAACACTGCTTTCGGCCTTTTCCTACTTCGTTTGAGCCGTTTTCGCTACGTTTTAGAGATGCTTGGAAAATGCGGCAGTATCCGTTAAAGCCGAATGATGTTCAACACGTCGCCGGACAGGCTGACCTGCACACCCGAACCCCACAGAGGGTCGCGGCGCAGATCTTCGGAAACCTTGTAATGTCCGGCAATGGAAATCAGTTCAGCACTCATTTGCTGACAGAAAATCCGTGCCTTGGTGTCGCCCTTGACGCCGGCCAACACACGACCACGCATCGGGCCGTATACATGGATGTTGCCATCGGCGAGAAGTTCCGCCCCCGGGCTGACCGAGGAGATCACCACCAGATCGCTGCCCTGGGCATAAATCTGCTGGCCACCGCGTACGGGCGAGGTGATGATTTTTGTCGGCTTGATGGACGGTTCAGGCGGTTTTTCCGGTTTTTTCTTCGGTTCGCCTTCGGTCAGGTCCAGTGGACGCTCGCGAGCACCGGACGGTGGCAGCACCGGCAAGTCGACTGCGATGGCGGCGGCAATGTCTTCGATGCGGCTGGCGCGGATCGCCAGGGTGCGCAGGCCATGCTGGCGGCACACGCGCATCAGGCCGGGCAGATCGACGGCGCCTTCGTTGGCCGGGAGTTTGTCCAGGGCCAGTACCAGCGGCGCGTTGCTGAAGAAGTTGGGCGCCTGGGCGACCTTGGCGGCCAGTTGCCGATCAAGGCTTTCCAGGTCGTTACGGGCCAGTTCCAGCACCGTAATGGCCAGCATGCTGCCCTTCAACTGGAACACGGGATCTTGGTCTAGCGGTTCGGTTTGGCTCATGGTCGGCATACAACGACTTGTCACTAAAAGTGCCGAGACTTATAACGAGAACGCCCGCAGGCCGCAAGCCGGGTCGAACGATGTAGAATGCGCGGCCATTGTCATTCCGGAAGCATTAATGGACCGCCCGCGTTTTCGAAAAGCATTTCTATCTCCACGTTTCTGGCCGCTGTGGTGTGGCCTGGGGCTGTTGTGGCTGATCGTCCAGCTGCCGTATCCGGCCCTGCTGTGGATCGGTCGCGTCCTGGGTTCATTGATGTATCGCGTGGCCGGCGACAGACGGCGCATTGCCAAGCGCAATCTGGAACTGTGTTTTCCGGAAAAAACCGCCGCCGAACGCAAGCGCCTGCTCAAGGAAAACTTCGCCTCCACCGGTATCGCATTTTTTGAAATGGCGATGAGCTGGTGGTGGTCGCGCAAGCGCCTGGCGAGTCTCGCTCACGTTGAAGGGCTGGAGTATCTGCAGCAGGCCCAGCGCGAAGGCAAGGGCGTGATCCTGATGGCGCTGCACTTCACCACGCTGGAAATCGGCGCGGCGTTGCTCGGTCAGCAGCACACCATCGACGGCATGTACCGCGAGCACAAGAATCCGCTGTTCGACTACATCCAGCGCCAGGGCCGCGAGCGGCACAACCTCGATTCGCTGGCGATAGAGCGTGAAGACGTGCGCGGCATGCTCAAATTGCTGCGCTCGGGCCGCGCGATCTGGTATGCACCGGATCAGGACTACGGCGCCAAGCAAAGCATCTTCGTGCCGCTGTTCGGCATTCAGGCGGCGACCGTCACCGCCACGAGCAAGTTTGCTCGGCTGGGCAAAGCACTGGTGGTGCCGTTCACCCAGGAGCGTCTGGCGGACGGCAGCGGTTATCGCCTGGTGATCCATGCGCCGCTCGAAGGCTTCCCCGGAGAAACCGAGGAAGAAGACTGCATTCGCATCAACCAATGGATCGAAGGCGTCCTGCGCCAATATCCCGAGCAATACCTGTGGGCCCACCGCCGCTTCAAGAGCCGTCCACCGGGCGAGCCGAAGCTGTACCCCAAACGCCGTTGAACCCCGCCCCCCTGTAGGAGCGAGCCTGCTCGCGATGGTGGTCAACGATTACGCGGGGCACCTGACACCCCATCAAGCACCATGGAGAGTTGTGCATGAGTCCAGCTGAACCGGTTACAGGGTTGATTCTTTCCGGCGGCGGGGCTCGGGCGGCTTATCAGGTCGGGGTGCTGGCGGCGATTGCCGAATTGCTGCCGCCGGGGGCGAGCAATCCGTTTCCGGTGATTGTCGGCACCTCGGCGGGTGCGATCAACGCCGTCAGCCTCGCCAGCGGGGCAATGGACTTTCGTCATGCCATCCAGCGCCTGACGGCCTTCTGGCAGGGCTTTCGCAGCCCTCTGGTATTGCGCAGCGACTGGCCTGGGGTCATTCGCCAGGCCAGTCGCTTTGTCAGCCACAGTTTGCTCGGCATCGGTGCCCAGGTTCCGGTGGCACTGCTCAACAGTTCGCCGCTGCGGGATCTGCTCAACGACAAGCTGCATATGGACGGCATCGCCGAAGCGATCGCACAGAAGCAATTGCATGCGGTGGCGGTCACGGCGTTCGGCTATGAGTCCGGCCAGGCCGTCACCTTCTATCAGGGCGGCGGCAAGATCGATGCCTGGTTGCGTCATCGACGCATTGGCGTTCCCACCCAACTGTCGGTTGAACACTTGCTCGCCAGTTCGGCGATTCCGCTGCTGTTCGCCCCGGTGAAAATCGGCGAAGAGTATTTCGGTGATGGCGCAGTGCGTCAGTCGGCACCGATCAGCCCGGCGCTGCATCTGGGCGCCAGTCGGGTGCTGGTAGTGGGCGTCAGCGGCAACCCCCGCGGTATCGACCCGCAACAACCCTTGCAGCGCAGCTACACCGGTCAGCAGCCGACACTGGCGCAGATCGGCGGGCACATGCTCAACAGTACGTTCATTGACAGCCTGGAAAGTGACATCGAGCTGTTGCAGCGCCTGAACCAGTTCAGTCACCTGATGCCTGACGGCACACCGACCCGCGCATTGGGCGTGGCGCAGGTGGACGTGCTGGTGATTTCACCGAGCCAGCCGATCGACGAGATTGCCGCGCGACATCGTCAGGAATTGCCTCCAGCATTACGCTTGTTTTTACGCGGGCCGGGCGCGACCAAGACCAGCGGGGCAGGGGTGCTGAGCTATCTGTTGTTCGAGGCGGGGTACTGCAGCGAGTTGATCGAACTGGGGCGGCGAGATGCGTTGGCCAAGCGTGGAGAGTTGAGCCGCTTTCTCGGGCTCTCGGTGGCTGAGGCCGTTTGAACTGTCAGATCTGACAGTAGCTGTACTCAAGCTTTTCCATCAGATTGAAGCCCTCCGGCAGAGGGTTCCAAGATGGCGGCTGCACAATGGATTGATGCTCACACACCGAGCCTGTCGGTGGTGGATTCGCGCGGTTTGGCTGTGCGAACTGTCGCCTATTGCCGTCATCCGCGGAACCCGTCCATTGAGACTCGCATCACCCGCAATCACTTTGACGCTGCCGGACGGCTGGTGGCTTCCTGGGACCCGCGATTGTGGGGCACGGCGCCAAAACCGAACTTCGTCACGACGCACAACCTGAAAAATCAGCCTCTGCTGGTGGACAGCGTCGATGCCGGTTGGCAACTGAGTTTGCTGGATCAGGCTGGTATGGCGCGTTCGTTCTGGGACGGTCGCGGAAGCCAGCGGCACACTGGGTACGACGAGCTTCTGCGTCCGACGACCGTGACTGAGCAGATGAAGGATGAGATGTCACGCGTCTCCGAGCGTTTTGCTTACGGCGGTGTGGGAGAAGAGTCTGCTGTTTATAACCAATGTGGCCAACTGATTCGCCATGACCATCCTGCTGGCCGGCACAGCCTTTGCGAATATGGCGTGGGTGGTTGGCTTCTGGCGGAAGAAACCCGCTTCACGCTCGATCTGGCCCCGCCGGATTGGTCGGCCGAATCCGCCGATGCGCGCCTGGAGGACGAGGTTTTCAGGACGGTTCAACAGCATGGGCCTTCAGGGGAAATGCTCTGCCAGACGGACGCCAGGGAAAACCTGCGTACCTTCGCTTACAACCTGTCTGGCGAGTTGCTGGAAATCCGACTGAGGTTGGCTGGCGCTTCTGGCCCTCCTCAGGTGCTGGTGGGTGACATCCGATATGACGCCCTTGGCAAGGTTGAAAGTGAGCTTGCGGCAAATGGCGTCCTGACTGCAGCCCGGTACGCGGCTGAAGATGGGCGGTTGGCCGGATTGCTCTCTTGCGATGTCCGGGCCGCGCCGCTTCAGCACCTCGAATATGCCTACGATCCGGTCGGCAATATCTCAAGTGTCGAAGACAAGGTGGCGCTGACGCGTTACTTCAATCATCAGCGGATCGACCCGATCAATCGCTATCGCTATGACAGCCTGTATCAACTGGTTGAAGCCACTGGCCGGGAAGTCAGCCAGCCCTGTCATCGTCCTGCATTACCTGCCTGGCAAACCACACCGCTGGACCCTAACCAGCTGCGCAATTACATCCAATCCTTCAACTACGACGCTGCCGGAAATTTGCAGACTCGTCACCATAGCGGTGCGCAAACGTTTGAGATGTTTACCTCGACCGCCAGCAATCGCAGCGTTGCGGAGGAAGGCAATCTGGCGGATGGCTTTGATGCCAATGGCAATCAGCGGGAACTGTTGCGCGGCCAGGCAATGAGTTGGGACATTCGCAATCAATTGAGTCGTGTGACGATGGTGCGGCGTGAGGATGGGCCCGACGATACCGAGTGTTATTTCTACGACAGTCCAGGGCATCGACTGAGAAAAGTCCGACTCACCGAGACGGCTCGTCGCACACTGCGTGCTGAAATTCGTTACTTGCCGGGGCTGGAAATCCATCGGGATACGGCTACTGGCGAAGAGCGGCATGTGCTCGGTGTCGAGGCGGGGCTTGGCCGTGTAAGGGCCTTGCACTGGGTTGAGAAATTGCCCAAGGGCGTACGCAATGATCAACTGCGTTTTTGCCTGAGTGACCATCTGAGCTCGTGCACGCTGGAACTGGATGAGTTGGGTGCGCTGCTGAGTCGGGAGGTCTATTACCTGTTTGGCGGGACGGCGGTGTGGGCGGGGGCAAGCGAGACCGAAGCTGAGTACAAGACAATTCGTTACTCGGGTAAAGAGCGGGATGCGACCGGGCTTTATTGTTATGGGTTTCGGTATTACGCACCGTGGTTGCAGCGGTGGGTGAGTGCGGATCCTGCGGGGGATGTTAATGGTACTAATCTGTTCATGTTGCTATTTAATAATCCAATTAATTTTGTAGATTCGAAGGGTAAAAATGCGGTGCCTGCCATAGCGCATTTTTATTGGGATGGTGGTGACGTTCCAAACTGGTTCTTGCGTAATGTATTGATGTTCAAGAATCTCAATCCTGAACACAAAGTTTCTGTTTGGACAAGCAAGGTCTCACGGGTTTTGGATACGGTTGCTGAGATGGTAGATGGCATGGATCCAGCTGAGCGTGAGCTTGCCTTCAGAGAAGGAGGGGCGTTAAATATCTCAAGTCCATCTATAGTGTTTGACGCGTTGGCTGAAGTATATCCCGACGCCAAGAAAATAGAGTCTTTATTTTATCGTGAGAGTAGCGGGCCTCATAAGAATTTCGCAGCAGCGAGTGATATTTTTAGATTGGCAGCAACCTACGTGTATGGCGGTATTTACATGGACGGTGATGTAGCGGTTGCCGGAGCTGTGGGTGAGTTAAATGCTGTTCATGGATTCATGGCGCATATCAGAGGTGATGAAACCTCTAATGCCGTGATTGCAGCAGTGCCTCAGTCTTCCCTTGGAGGAAAGTTGTTGGATCGAGTCGTTTACTCATATTCTGATGAGTTTGCTGCACGTTTTGGGCGAAGAAACTTTGGATGGGATAAAAAAAGAAGTACACCAGGCACTGGGCTTTACAGTCGCCTTCGGTTGACGATGTACATGACTGGGCCTGAGATGATGATAAGTAATCTGCACCTTCCAAGCGATGGTGAAGTGCTCAGGGAGAAAGAATATTCAGTTCCCACACAGTTGTTTTTTGGAAGCAAGCATCCACGCTCAATCAATGGGGTCGAAGATCGCGATATGCATAGCATATTTTTTGGTGGGTATCGTCGCAATATCGATAGTAGCGGTGGTTGGTCGAATGTCCGACCAAGCCGCAGAGCATCGGTTGCATAAATATTTCAGAAAGATATTAAGGAAGATTTTTAGGCCTCAGCACCTTCAATCGAGGAGGTGCTGAGTGGTTCGGTACTGTGTTTTAGAAGTGAACCTTGACCAGGAAACTGGTCACGCTCTGATCCGTCTTGAAGCCCTGGCTGTCTTCAATCCCGTACTTGTTTTTCCAGTAGTCATACTCGACACCGACGTACAACTGCTTGGCACCCAGGTTCAGCGCCTTGCCCAGGTCGTATTTGACCTGTGGGTTGAAGTGCAGGTTGGCGTGGTATTCGCCTTTGCTGTTGACGTCGTTGTCGACGACCCAGTCCATGAAACCGTCGATCAGCACGTCCGATTCACCCACCGGGATGGTGTAGGACCAGACCGGCGAGACCTGCCAGATGTTGTCGCCCGGGCGGTCGCCTTCGGTGTGACGGTTGTAGAAGTTCAACTGGAAGTAGTCGAAGCCCGGAATGGCCAGGTCGAAACCCGGACCGATCAGGTACGACTCGGTGTCGTCTTCACCGAACTCGTAGGTCATGGCCAGCAGGACGTCCTTGATCGGGCCTAACTCGAACTTCTGGTCGAAGATCTTGTTGAACGACAGGCGCGGGCTGAGCTCGCCATAGTGGGTGTTCTTGCCCGCAAAGGCGTCTTCCTTGCCGTTGTAGAAGATCTTGTCGATGAAGAAGAAGTTGTCGCCGTACTTCCAGCCATCGGCGTGTTCGAAGGTCACCGTCTGCTGGATGCGCGGGTTGACCTGGAAGTCCTTGCCATACAGGTAGGTCAGGCTGTTGGTCTGCCACTGCAGCAAATCGCCGGCCATGGCCTGGCCCCCGGCCAGCATCGACCCCGCCAGCATCAGGCTAGTGCACGTACGTTTCATTCGGTTGCTCCCAAAAAGTAGGTGGTTCCACGTTATTTTTTTAAGGTCGGCGCTCTGGTGTGGCGCCTGTTTCCGTAGCGGTAAAAAATCATCCAATCGGTCAGCTTTGGTGCTGTTAGCAAGAGCTGAGCCAAGGCTTTCAAAAAGCAAAAAAACTCCCGCTCGACGGCTCAAGAGCAGTCGATTGAGAGGGGTTTTGGGGTGCCTTGGTGCCTGCCAGCGCCGGGATAAGTTGGCCTGCTGGTCAGGTTTTACATCCGGGCTTTTTTTTAAACCGGATTCGGGCGGCCGCGGAGAATACTGACTCCTCGGCCAGGTCTCAAGTGCTCCGCAACGGCGCACCGACGACAGGTTTGGCGCACGGTTGCGGGGCAACATCAGAAATGCACCTTCACCAGCAGGCTGGTGGTGTTTTCATTGGTGTCGAATTTGCCGCTGTTTTCGATGCCGTACTTGTCTTTCCAGTAGCTGTATTCGGCGCCGACGTACACCTGTTTCTCCCGCCAGCCCAGGGCTTTGCCCAGGTCGTACTTGATCTGCGGGTTGAAGTGCAGGTTGGCGTGATAGGTGCCATGGGCGTTCTGGTCGTTATCCACGACCCAGTCCATGTAGCCGTCGATCAACAGGTTCGAGTTGCCCAATGGCAGGGTGAAGGACCAGGCCGGCGTGATCTGCCAGACATCGTCGCCGGGACGCGAGCCTTCGGTCTGGCGGTAGTAGAAGTTCAGGGTGAAAAAATTGAAGCCCGGTACCGCGAGGTCGAATCCGGGGCCGATCAGGTAGGCCTCGGTGTCGTCTTCGCCGTTCTCGTAGGTCATGGCCAGCAGCACGTCCTTGATCGGGCCGAATTCGAAGCGACGGTCGAGGATCTTGCCCAGGGAGAGGCGCGGGCTGAACTCGCCGTAGTAGGCGTGGACGCCTTTGTTCCGGTCTTTCTCGCCGTTGTAGTAGGTGCTGTCGATGAACATGAAGTTGTCGCCGTATTTCCAGCGATCGGCGTGTTCGAAGGTTATCGTCTGCTGGATCGACGGGTTGACCACGAAGTCCTTGCCGTACAGATAGCTCAGGCTGTTGGTCTGCCACAGCAGTAAATCGCCGGCCATGGCCTGACTCGCAGCCAGCAGGCCAGCACCCAACAGCAGGTTGGTTTGTGTCCGAATCATCTGTTGCTCCCTCTTGTTTTTATTTTTCTGTGGCGAGGGGGCTTGCCCCCGTTGGGGCGCGAAGCGGCCCCCGATGTCCTTTCAGGCAGATCGAATTGATTGAATTTACGACTGCTTCGCAGCCGAACGGGGGCAAGCCCCCTCGCCACAAAAGCTTTTCAAAGGGCTATCAATGGGGGTGTGCATGGCAGTCGTTGATGGACGCGCGTTCGGCGCCACCGAGGATGTTGAACAGCAGGTTCAGCGTCAGCGCGCTGAGGGTGGCCATGGCGATGCCGCTGTGGGTGATCGGGCTCATCCAAACGGGCAGGTGGGCGAAAAACTCCGGGCGCACCACCGGGATCAGGCCCATGCCGATGCTCACCGCCACCAGCAACTGGTTGCGACGGTCACCGATGTCGGCTTCCTGGAGAATCTTGATCCCGGTGGCGGCGACCATGCCGAACATCGCAATCGCTGCGCCGCCCAGAACGGCCGGCGGGATCGAGGCCACCAGGAACGCGGCCTTGGGGAGCAGGCTCAGGACGATCAGCAAACCGCCGGCGACGATGGTCACGGAGCGGCAGCGCACACCGGTCATCTGCACCAGGCCGATGTTCTGGGCAAAGGAGGAGTGGGTGAACGTGTTGAAGAACCCGGCGAAGAACGAGGCGCCGGCATCGCACAGCAAGCCGCGCCGCAGCATCCGTGGGCAGACCTCCTGGCCGGTGATCTTGCCCAGCGCAAGAAACATCCCGGTGGACTCGACGAAAATGATCACCACCACCAGGCACATCGACAGGATCGGTGCGAGTTCGAATTTCGGCATGCCGAAGTGCAGCGGGGTGACGAATTGCAGCCATGGCGCCTGCGCCATGCCGCTGAGGTCGACCATGCCGAGCAGGCCGCAGAGCACGTAGCCCAGGCACATGCCGATCAGCACGGAAATATTGACCCAGAAGCCGCGCATGAAACGGTGGACCAACAGGATGGTGCCCAGCACCAGGGCGGCGATGGTCAGGTAGATCGGCGAGCCGAATTGAGCGGCGCTGGCACCGCCGCCGGCCCAGTTCACGGCCACGGGGAACAGCGACAAACCGATCGAGGTGATGACCGTGCCGGTCACCAGAGGGGGGAAGAAGCGCACGACCTTGGACATGAACGGCGCGATGAGCATGCCGAAGAATCCGGCGGCGATGGTCGCGCCGAAGATCCCTTGCAGGCCGATACCGGGCATGCCGGCCATGGCGACCATGCTGCCGACGGCGGCGAAACTGGCCCCCATCATCACCGGCATGCGAATGCCCATGGGGCCGATGCCGAGGGACTGGACGATGGTGGCAATGCCGGCCACCAGCAGGTCGGCGTTGATCAGAAAGGCGATTTCTTCACGACTCAGGCCAGCGGCCTGTCCGATGATCAGCGGCACCGCGATGGCGCCACCGTACATCAGCAGAACATGTTGCAAACCGACCAGGATCAGTTGCAAGAGGGGCAAACGCTGAATGGCGGGTGCGTCGGGGATGCGCGCTGCGGATAGCTCGGACATGCAACACCTCGGATCTTTTTTATTCTTGTGATTTTGTGCGTCAGGCAAACCTGTGGGAGCGGGCTTGCTCGCGAAGAGGCCATAACATTCAACTTCGTTGTTGACTGACCTGACGCTTTCGCGGGCAAGCCCGCTCCCACAGGATCTGTGTTGCCTGTGTGGGAGCGAGCCTGCTCGCGAAGCTTTTAACGATCAGTTGGTCTGGGCTCCCTGCACAATCCAGGCACCGATCAGGTCACGTTCCTGCTGGGTCATCTGCGTGATGTTGCCCAGTGGCATGATCTGGCTGGTGACGGCTTGCGCCTGGATCCGCGGTGCGTTCTGGCGGATCTGCTCGGGGGTGTCGAACATCACACCGGCAGGGGCCGCACTGAACAGCGGGCTGGTGGGCTTGGCCGAGTGGCAAACCGCGCAACGTTCCTGAATCACGCTGTGCACTTTGTCAAAGCCTGGGCCGGCGTTGGACGCTTGCGCCGGAGCGGCTGGCGTTTCTGCAGGTTTGGCTTCAGCGGGTTTCAAACCACCGCCCACTGCGGTTTCCGGCAGCGGCTGGTATTCGATCTTCGCGGGTGCCTTGGCCACTTCCGGGCTGTTCAGCGGTGCAGGGCCGGTGACGTAAGCCAGGCTGATCATGCCGACGGCTGCAACTGGAAGCGTCCAGGCAAACTTGTGGCTGTCATGACGGGTGTTGAAGTAGTGACGCACCAACACTGCCAGTACCGCGATTCCGGCCAGGATCAACCAGTTGTACTGGCTGCCGTAGGTGCTCGGGAAGTGGTTGCTGATCATGATGAACAGCACCGGCAAGGTGAAGTAGTTGTTGTGACGCGAACGCAGTAGGCCTTTGGCCGGCAGGGCCGGATCCGGCGTGCGGTTCTCGGCGATCGCCGCCACCAGTGCGCGCTGTGCCGGCATGATGATGCGGAACACGTTGCCGACCATGATGGTGCCGATGATCGCGCCGACGTGCAGGTACGCACCGCGACCGCTGAACACTTTGCTGAAGCCGTAGGCCGCGCCGATGATCAGCACGAACAGGATTCCACCTAGCAGGGCAGGCCGTTTGCCCAGGGCCGAGTCGCACAGGAAGGAGTAGACGAACCAGCCGATGAACAGCGAGCCGATACCGATGGCCACGCCTTCAGGGCCGCTCAGGGTGCTGCCCGGAGCCAGCAGGTAGAGCGTCGGGTTGGAGTAGAACACCACGCACAGCAGCGCGATCCCCGACATCCAGGTGAAGTAGGCTTCCCATTTGAACCAGTGCAGGTTGTCCGGCATGGTCGGTGGAGCCAGCTTGTATTTTTCCAGGTGGTAGATGCCGCCGCCGTGGATCGCCCACAAATCGCCGGCCAGGCCGGTTCTCGGGTTGACCCGGTTGAGGTTGTTTTCCAGCCAGACGAAATAGAACGACGCACCGATCCAGGCCACGCCAGTAATCATGTGAACCCAGCGCACGCTCAGGTTCAGCCATTCCAACAGATGTGCTTCCACAGTCTTTACCTCTCGCCCGTCACTCTTGTTGTCGAGTGATCGGACCTTCTCTTATTGGTGGGGGGCGAGGATCAAACGCTCATCCTCTTTGAAAAAATGCTCATCGCAGTTATTGCCTGTGCCACTGCGATCAACCACCAGGAAGTCATCCCGCTTTTCGATCGTCAGCACCGGGTGGTGCCAGACGCCGCGATGGTAATTAATGCCCTGCCTGCCGTTGGTGACGAAGGCGCGGACCAAGCCTGATACAGGTTCATCGCCAAGTGGCGCGACCACGATCAGAAAGGGGTTGCCGAGCAGCGGAATGAAAGCCTGGCTGCCCAGCGGATGGCGCTCCAGCATGCTGACGGTCAGCGGCATGTCCTGCGCGTCGGCGCGGAAGATGCTGATGATCGCGTTGTCCTCTGGCGTAGCGGTTTCGACCGTCGCCAGTTTATGGAAGCGCATGGTCGAACCGTTGTTGATCATGAAGTGATCGCTGCCGTCGGTTTCGATCACGTCACCGAAAGGGGCGAAGGCTTCTTTGGTCAGCGGTTCAATCGTCAGTGTGCGCATGCTGTTTTATCCGAATTCTGTGTTGTTGGTTCACTTGCTCGCGTGTCTTGCGCGATCCCTGTAGGAGCTGGCGAAGCCTGCGATCTTTTGACTTTGCTTTTTAAGATCAAGATCAAAAGATCGCAGCCTGCGGCAGCTCCTACACGGGTTTGGGGTTGGCGCTTATTTAGCGACCTTGCCCAAAACGCGCAGGCGGCTCACACCACCATCCGGGAACACGTTCAGGCGGATGTGGGTGATCGGGCCCAGTGCCTTGATCTGCTCGGCGAAGGTGTGTTCGGCGTGCATTTCCAGCTTTTGGCTTGGCAGCAGTTCACGCCAGAACAGCGATTGGGTTTCGATCTGGCTGTCGGTGCCGCCCTTCACGAAAGCGCCCTGGATCGAGCAGCTGTCCGGGTAGTTGCCCTTGAAGTGCAGGGTGTCGACGATGACTTTCTCGACTTCACCGGCATGTCCCAGCGCGACGATGACCCAGTCATTGCCCGGGGTACGGCGACGCGCGGTTTCCCAGCCGTCGCCCATGTTGATGCCACGGCCCGGGTTGAGGATGTTGCTCATGCGGCCGAAGTGTTCATCGGAGCAGGCGAGGGCGCGGCCACCGTTGAGGGCGGCTGCCAGGTCGACTTGCTCGTTGTCGCCGATGGCCGACCAGTCGCGGAACGGCACGCCGTACACACGCAGACGGGCCACGCCGCCATCCGGGTAGATGTTGAAGCGCAGGTGGCTGAAGGCCTGGTCGTTGCTGATTTCGTGGTAGTGATGGCTGTTGCCTTGCAGCTCGACGGCGGACAGCACTTCAGTCCACTGGGTGTTTTCATCAGGCTCGCCCGACGCCAGGAAGCAGGCTTCCAGGGACGCCGATGGTGGGAAGTTGCCGGTGAAGAATGAAGTGTCGATGTCGACGCCCTTGATAGAACCCGGTACGCCCAGGCGGATCACGGCGCTGTCGAAGCCTTCGAAGCGCTTGCGGCGCGATTCCCAGCCGTCCATCCACTTGCCGTTGTCATCGAACACGCCCTCCTTCCATACGGCCGGGGTCGGTTGGAACAGACGGTTGGCGTCTGCGAACCAGTCATCGGTGACCGAGATGATTTTGGTGCCCAGGCGGGCGTCGGCCAGGTTGACGAACTTCTCGAAAGGTACGGCGTAAGCTTTCATTCTTCTTGTCTGCCTTTAATAAGTTGGCTTGGGATGCTTGCAAGGCCCTGGGCGGCTTCGGCGTTCATGAAATCGCTGGGCCAGGCTTGCTATAGGGTCAGTAATCGGAACAGGGCGATCTTGTTGATCTCCGCCAGCGCGCACTTGAACTCGGTGTCGACCGGGTTGTGGATGCGCGTTTCGAACGCTGCGAGGATCTGATGCCGGTTGCTGCCTTTTACCGCCATGATGAAGGGAAACTTGAACTTGGCTTTGTAAGCGTCGTTCAGCTCGGTGAAGCGCTGGAACTCTTCGGCCGTGCATTGATGAATACCGGCGCCAGCCTGTTCATTAGTGCTGGCTTCGGTCAACTGGCCCTGGACGGCGGCTTTGCCGGCCAGGTCCGGGTGAGCGTTGATCAGAGCCAACTGGCTGGCGTGATCGGCGCTCAACAGGATGTCGCTCATGCGCTGGTGCAGGGTTTCAATCTCGTCGATCGAGGCGTCCTGGCCCAGGTCGAAGGCCTTTTCGGCCACCCATGGCGAATGTTCGTAGGTGTCGGCGAAGGCTTTGACGAAGGCGTCGCGGCTCAAGGTCGAGGGTTTCAATGTTTGAAAGGCGCTCATTTTGCGGCCCCTTGGTACGGGTGGGTTTCCTGCCAGTGGCGCGCGATGTCGACGCGACGGCTGAACCACACCTGTTCATGACTTTTAGCGTATTCGATAAAGCGCTTGAGCGAAGCCAGACGCGCCGGACGGCCGATCAGGCGGCAGTGCAGGCCGATCGACAGCATCTTCGGTGCTTCGGCGCCTTCGGCGTAGAGCACGTCGAACGCATCCTTGAGGTATTCGAAGAAGTCGTCGCCCTTGTTGAAACCCTGGACCTGGGTGAAACGCATGTCGTTGGTGTCCAGGGTGTACGGAATCACCAGGTGCGGCTTGCCGGTCGGGTTGTTCGGTTCCCAGTAGGGCAGGTCGTCGTCGTAGGTGTCGCAGTCGTAGAGGAAACCGCCTTCTTCCATTACCAGGCGACGGGTGTTCGGACCCGTGCGGCCGGTGTACCAGCCCAGTGGGCGTTCACCGGTGATTTCGGTGAGGATGCGGATCGCTTCGAGCATGTGCTCGCGTTCCTGGTTTTCATCCATGTACTGGTAGTCGATCCAGCGGTAGCCGTGGCTGCAGATCTCGTGGCCGGCATCGACCATGGCGCGGATCACGTCCGGGTGACGCTGGGCGGCCATGGCCACGGCGAAGATGGTCAGCGGAATGTCGAATTCCTTGAACAGCTTCAGGATCCGCCATACGCCGGCACGGCTGCCATACTCGTAAAGGGATTCCATGCTCATGTTGCGCGCGCCTTGCAGCGGCTGGGCAGACACCATTTCCGAGAGGAAGGCTTCGGATTCTTTGTCGCCGTGCAGGATGTTGCGCTCGCCGCCTTCTTCGTAATTGAGTACGAACGACAGGGCTATGCGGGCATTGCCCGGCCAGTGTGGATGAGGAGGGTTACTGCCGTAACCGACCAGGTCGCGTGGGTAGTCAGCGCTCACTGCAGGCTTCCTTCTTGTTCGATGATGACGGTTGGTGTGACGCAGCTGAAGATTGGGTGGCAGGCTGGCGTCACAGCGATGGGCTGATTGTATACAACTTTATATTCACTTTGTAAGCCTGAATTTTCGCATTTTTAACCGACGGTCATCTTTTACTGCTATTGGCGTGAGCCTGCAAGAAATCTGCCTGACTGGTCAGTAATTTGATGAAGGGTTCATGGAGCGTGCTGTTCGGCGGGAAATCGGCGGTAAATGTGCAGGTGCCGGGTATGGCGCGAAAAATGTCGTTTTTATTGTGTACAATTTTTTTGAAAAGTGTCTTAATCAGTCGCTCGCCGCAACTTTTCGTGCTCCGAATCGGTGCGGTCTCCTTTTCAACTGACTTCGGGAGGCGCGAAGTCTGACTGCTCCACGCAGGCAGGCGCGCAGAATCAATGGGACGTTTGACTACACACGTTTTGGATGCAGCACACGGTTGCCCGGGCAGCTCGATCAAGGTCGAGTTGTACCGCGTTGAAGGATCGCACCTGGAATTGGTCGCCAGCGCGATAACCAACAGCGATGGCCGTGTCGATGCACCGCTGCTGCAAGGCGATGACTACCGCACCGGGGTCTACCAGGTTCAGTTTCATGCCGGCGACTACTACCGCGCCCGCGGCGTCAAGCTGCCGGAGCCGGCCTTCCTGGATGTCGTGGTGCTGCGCTTCGGCATCTCTGCCGAGCAGGATCACTACCACGTGCCGTTGTTGATTTCGCCTTACAGCTACTCCACCTATCGCGGCAGCTGATCCCCCAAGCAGCTGCTGCACCCTGGAAGCGACTGCGCATATAGCTTCTTTGGTCTTTCGCCCGCTCACACTGCGGGCTTTTTTTCGTCTGTGAAAAAATCAAAAGATCGCAACCTTCGGCAGCTCCTACATATCCGCGTAGGAGCTGCCGAAGGCTGCGATCTTTTGCTCTTGCTGTTTAGCGGCTCAACAGGGACGCAGCCCCCGCGCCACTGAACAACCCCGCACTGATCCGGTTAAACCAGCTCTGCCCCTTGCCGCTGCGCAGATACCGCGCCGCACCATGGGCGCCGAGGCCGTATGCGAGCTTGCACAGCAGATCGAGCAGGGTCCAGGTCGCAATCATCACCAGCAGCTGCGGCAGGAACGGCTGTTCGGCACTCAAGAACTGCGGCAGGAAAGCGGCAAAGAACAGGATGTCCTTCGGGTTGCTGGCGCCCAGCATGAACGCACGTCCGAACAGCGCACGAAAGCGTGGCACCGGCGCGGCCTGTGGCACTTCAGCGCCATGGGAAGGCAGGCGTGATTGCTGCCAGCTCTGCCAGGCGAGGTAGAACAGGTAAAGGGCACCCAGAATCTTCAGTGCGCTGAACAGCTGTTCCGACGCCAGCAACAACGCACCCAGGCCTAGCGCCGAAGCACTCAGCAGGCAGATCGATGCGGACACGCCGCCGAGAAAGGCCGGGTAAGAGCGGCGCAGGCCGTAATTCAGACTGTTGCTGATCATCAGCAAAGACAGCGGCCCCGGGATCAGGATCACTATCAGCGCAGCGCCGCTGAACAGCAGCCAGGTTTCCAGACTCATCACTTTCCTCCATTTGCACAAAAGCCTCACCCGACGGGGTGAGGCTGTTTTGAAGCGGGTCCCGCGAAAGGCTTACAGGAAGATGAACTTGGCGATGAAGATCGCGCAGAGCACCCACAGGCTGACGGAGATTTCCTTGTACTTGCCGGTGCCGGCCTTCAACGCCACGTAGGTGATGAAGCCCAGCGCGATGCCATCGGCGACCGAAAAGGTCAGAGGCATCATGATTGCGGTGACGATCGCCGGGATGCTGTCGGTCGCTTCATCCCATTCGATGTGGGCCATGCCGCCCATCATCAGCATTGCCACATAAATCAGTGCGCCAGCGGTGGCATAGGCGGGAATCATGCCGGCCAGTGGTGCGAAAAACATTGCCGCTATAAATAGCACACCCACGGTGACTGCGGTAAGACCAGTCCGACCACCCGCAGCGACACCGGCAGCACTTTCCACGTAGCTGGTCACTGGCGGAACACCCACCACCGCACCGAATACGCTGGAAGCACTGTCGGCTTTCATGGCGCGGGAGAGGTTTTCGATGCGGCCGTCAGCGCCCACCAGGTTGGCGCGCTGGGCAACCCCCATCAAGGTGCCGGCGGTGTCGAACATGTGTACGAAGAGGAACGCCAGGACCACGCTGATCATGCTGACGTTGAACACGCCGGCGACGTTCATGGCCATGAAGGTAGGGGCAAGGCTCGGTGGAGCCGACATGATGCCCTCGTAGTGCACCAGGCCCAGACCCCAGCCAGCGAGGGTCACGGTGATGATGCTGATGAGGATCGCGCCGAACACCTTGTGATAGCTGAGGATGGCGATCATCAGGAAGCACACGGCGGCGAGCAGCGGGCCGGGTTCGCGCAGGGAGCCGAGCTTGATCAGCGTGGCCGGGCTATCGACGACGATACCCGCGGTTTTCAGGCCGATCAGCCCCAGGAACAGACCCACGCCGGCGCCCATGGCGAAGCGCAGGCTGACCGGGATGCTGTTGAGCAGCCATTCGCGGATTCGCGAGAAGGTCAGGATCATGAACAACACACCGGACACAAACACCGCGCCGAGGGCGGTTTCCCAGTTGTAGCCCATGGTGCCGACCACGGTGTAGGTGAAGAAGGCGTTGAGCCCCATGCCTGGCGCCAGGCCTACCGGCCAGTTGGCGTACAGGCCCATCAACAGGCAACCGAGTGCTGCGGCGATGCAGGTGGCGACGAATGCCGCACCGTGATCGATCCCGGCGTCGGCCATGATGTTGGGGTTGACGAAAATGATGTAAGCCATCGTGATGAAGGTTGTCAGACCGGCAATCAGCTCGGTCTTCACCGTGGTGCCGTGCAAGCTGAGTTTGAACAGACGCTCCAGCAAGCCAGTGCGTAGTGGCGGCGAGAGATCCAGCGTCGATGCTTCGGATTTGCGGCTTTCCACAGCGAATACTCCTCAAGAGTTTTATTGTTATTTCCAGGGCCGGACCCATGAGGGTGGCAGCGGCCCTTTGAGGCACTTGCGAATTTGTTGACCGCTTGGTCAGGAACTCGCACGAAGTGGATTATGCTTTTGTATACAAAGAAAGCAAATAATGTTTTTGATTTTGTCGACGAAAAGTTTGGCTTTAGGGATATATCGCCTGTTCCGGCCCCTTCGCGAGCAAGCCCGCTCCCACAGGAAACCCGGTCAGGCACAAGATTTGTGGACACCATCCATCACTGTAGGGCTTGCTCGCGAAGAGGCCGGATCAGGCAGCATCAAAATCAGCAATTCAGTCGGTATGCGCCTGACTTTTCCCCAACGCCAGATTCACCGCCAACCACCCATTCACCGCTGTCTCCCCAGCCTCGGCAAACACCCGCTCCAGCAATTTCACCTGCTCACGCCTCAATGCCTGCTCAAACCGCGCGCCTTCCGCTGTCAACTCCAGCAGACGCTTACGCTTGTCCGTCTCGGACGCGACGCTCTCGACCAGATGCATCTCCAACAATTGCCGCAACGGCATGTTCAGCGCCTGCTTGCTCACGCCAAGCAAGGCCAGCAGTTCCTTGACGCTCAGGTTCGGATAGCGGGCGATGAAAAACACGATGCGTTGATGCACACGGCTCAGGCCACGGCGCTCGAGCATTTCATCGGCCTTGGCGGTGAAAGCCTGGTAGCCGAAGAAAAACGCTTCCATGGCTTGCTGTTGGGAAAGCGGGTTTTTAAGGTCAAGCATGTTGATGTATCCATTCGAAGAAGCGTAATTTCGGTCAACAAGTTTGACTCATTTTCCACATGCCTCGCTACCGGTGATCCCCATGGCTTTTTCCGAACGTGTCTCACGCCTTAAAAGTTCTTTGATCCGTGAAATCCTTGCCGCGGCCCAGCGCCCGCAGGTGATGTCGTTTGCCGGCGGTTTGCCTGCCGAAGCCATGTTGCCGAAGGTTGATTGGGCCGAGATGCCGCTTTCCATGGGGCAATACGGCATGAGCGAGGGCGAACCGGCTCTGCGTGAGGCGCTGGCCGCCGAGGCGCGAGCGTTGGGTGTGGCATGTGAGGCAAGCCAGGTACTGGTGGTCAGTGGTTCACAGCAAACTCTGGATCTGGCCGCCAAGCTCTACATCGACAAGGGCACCGAAATCCTGCTCGAAGCGCCGACTTATCTGGCGGCATTGCAGATTTTTCAGCTGTTCGGCGCCAATTGCCTGACCGTGCCGCTGGAGGCTGACGGGCCGAACCTGGCAGAACTGCGCGCTCGCCTGGAGCAACACCGCCCGGCCTTCATCTACCTGATCCCGACCTTCCAGAATCCTTCGGCGGTACGTTACAGCGAAGCCAAACGCGACGCGGTGGCAGCACTGCTCGACGAGTTCGGCGTCACCCTGATCGAAGACGAGCCTTATCGCGAGCTGACCTTCGACGGTGGCAGCGCCACGCCGATTGCCGGTCGTTTGAAAAAAGCCAGCTGGATCTACACCGGGACCGTGTCGAAAACCCTGTTGCCGGGTTTGCGCGTTGGCTATCTGATTGCCAGCCCGGACCTGTTTCCCCATCTGTTGAAACTCAAGCAGTCGGCGGACCTGCACACCAACCGGGTAGGCCAGTGGCAGGCGCTGCAATGGATCGGAACCGAGAAGTATCAGCAGCATCGCAGTGAGCTACGGGATTTTTACCGGGTGCGCCGGGATGCGTTCCAGCTGGCACTGCAAACCCACTTCTCTGATCTGGCGAACTGGAACGAACCACAGGGCGGGCTGTTTTTCTGGTTGAAACTCAAGCAGCCGCTG
The DNA here is from genome assembly GCF_059491875.1 of Pseudomonas sp. Pseusp49. Taxonomy (NCBI): domain Bacteria; kingdom Pseudomonadati; phylum Pseudomonadota; class Gammaproteobacteria; order Pseudomonadales; family Pseudomonadaceae; genus Pseudomonas; species Pseudomonas sp. Pseusp49. The sequence goes on from NZ_CP168514.1 coordinate 1,818,216, forward strand.
GACACTCGAACCTTGCTCAATGCGGCGTTGGCCAACGACGTGGCGTTCATGCCGGGCGAGCCGTTCTTCCCCGAGCCGGACAAGCATCACGGGTATTTGCGGTTGAACTTCAGCCACATTGACCCGGCGCGGCTGGAGGAGGGGCTCAAGCGGCTGGCGGCGGTGGTGCGACAGGCGCAGGCGGCGCAAGCGGCCTGAAAACAAATAAACCGGCGCAAGGGCCGGTTTATTTTTGTCTGAGTCATGTGTCGCTTTAGCGGGCCCCATCGCTGGCAAGCCAGCTCCCACAGTTACCGAGGTGTACTCAAATATTGTGGTCGACATGATCACTGTGGGAGCTGGCTTGCCAGCGATGGGGCCATCAGCCTCAACGAAAAAACATCAGGCCGCCGCGAAACGCTTGTCCAGATAATCAATGATCACCTTGGACTCATACATCCAGGTGGTCTGGCCATTCTCTTCGATACGCAGGCACGGCACCTTGATCTTGCCGCCTTGCTCGAGCAAAGCCTGGCGATCCTGTTCGTTGTTCTTCGCATCGCGAAGAGCCACCGGCACGTTCAGGCGGCGCAGGGTGCGGCGAGTCTTCACGCAGAACGGGCAGGCGTGGAATTGATACAGGGTCAGCCCCTTGGCGGCGGATTCAACCTGGGCCTGGGCGGCGGCAGGGCGCTGCTTTTTGCTTGGGCGAGTCAGGAAGTCGATGAAGATGATCAGTTGGCCAAGGCCGACACGAAGCGCTTTTACGAACACGTTGAAAGCCTCACGGTGCAAATGAAGAAGGGCGCGCAGCTTACCTGATTTTTCGCGGACGAAAAAAAACCGGCGATGAATGCCGGTTTTCTTCGTGCCGCGAATTACTTGATGAGGCTGAGGAATTCGCTGCGGGTGGCGGCGTTCTCGCGGAATTCACCGAGCATCACCGAAGTGATCATCGACGAATTCTGCTTTTCCACGCCGCGCATCATCATGCACATGTGCTTGGCCTCGATCACCACTGCAACGCCCAGGGCGCCGGTGACTTGCTGGACCGCATCGGCGATCTGGCGGCTGAGGTTTTCCTGGATTTGCAGGCGGCGGGCGTACATGTCGACGATCCGCGCCACCTTCGACAGGCCCAGGACCTTGCCGCTCGGGATGTAGGCAACGTGCGCCTTGCCGATGAACGGCAGCAGGTGGTGTTCGCACAACGAGTACAACTCGATGTCCTTGACCAGCACCATTTCGCTGTTGTCGGAGCTGAACAGGGCACCGTTGGTGACCTCTTCCAGTGTCTGTTCATAGCCGCGGCAGAGGTACTGCATGGCTTTGGCGGCACGTTTTGGCGTGTCGAGCAGGCCTTCGCGGGAAACGTCCTCGCCGAGCTGGCCGAGGATCGCCGTGTAATTCTGTTCCAGGGACATGAAACTACCTGTGGGATTTTACGCAAAGGGCAAGGGTACGGTGACGGACACGACGCTGCAAGCGTGGCGCATCAGCTTTACTCGTCGCGACCTTCCATCATGGTGCGTTTGAGCATCACGTAGACCGCCCCGGCACCGCCATGTTTGGCCTGGCACGAGGTGAAGCCGAGCACTTGCGGATGCTGGCGCAGCCAGGTGTTGACGTGGCTTTTGATCATCGGCCGCTTGCCGTCCAGGCGTACTGCCTTGCCATGGGTGACGCGCACGCAGCGGATTTCGAATCTGGTTGCTTCGGCGAGGAACGCCCAGAGGGTTTCCCGGGCCTTTTCCACGCTCATGCCGTGCAGGTCGAGGCTGCCTTCGAATGGAATCTGACCGATCTTGAGCTTGCGCATCTGGCTTTCCTGCACGCCATCACGCGCCCACATCAGCTCGTCTTCAGGGCCGACGTCGATGACGAATTGATCGGACAGGCCGTCAACGGTGGTGGATTCGGTGCGCACGGTGGCCGCTTGACGCAGTTTGGCAATCTGCGCACGGTCAGCCTTGGGTTTGCCGGTTTCGGCGCGATCGTGCTTGATAGGCTTGACGCCTTGGATCGCGCTTTTGAACAGGGAAAAATCGTCGTCTTGCATGTCAGCCTCCGCGAAGGGCGGCCAGTTTACCCAACTCGAAGCGAATCGGGCGCGACAAAAACGCGCGCGGTGCTTGGCTCAGTCGTGTTTTTTCATCAGGTGCGGAGACATGGCCAGTTCCCGCGACTGCCGCGAGCGACGGCGGCAACGGCGCCACAACCAGACACCGAGGTAAAGCACGAACAGGCCGATGGCCAGGATCACGGCAGCACCGGTGCGGCTGGTGTTCAATTCTCCCAGGGCGGGAGCGTGGCCGAGCAGGCCGGCGGCACCGGCCATGGCGAGCAACACGCCGCACATCGCCAGCAATGCCGCGAACGTCGCGCCGATTCTAAAACGCCAGTTGCGTTGGCCTTTGGGCCGCAAGCGGCGAGCGTCAAAACCATCGGATAACTTCATTCCGACCTTCCTCAATGGGTATCGGCCCTTCGACCGGGAGTTGACCGGGATGTTCCTGAGGCTATGACAATTACGGCAAATGCGAGGTTTTTGCGGATGAGCGGCGCTCCAGGCCGCTCATTGAGCGTCGATCAGATCAGTTCACAGGTCAGCGCGAGGGTGGCGAAGTTGTCGCCCATGATCGCCATTTCGGTCTGATGAACGTGCGCGGCGCTCAGGACACCGCCCTTGTAGGGAAGGTCGCGTGTGGCGCAGGCGTCTTCGATCAGCGTGCAGCGGAAACCCAGGTTCTTCGCGGCGCGCACAGTGGTGCTGACGCTCGAGTGACTCATGAAGCCGCAGACGATCAGGTCGAGGGCGCCGAGGTCCTCCAGGCGTTTGGCCAGTTCAGTCCCGTGGAACGCGCTCGGCAGCAATTTGCCGATGATGGTTTCGTCGCTTTGTGGCTCAAGACCCGGAATGAATTCACCACCGACGCCTTGCGGGTTGAACATGCCACCGAGCGTGCCGAGGTGGCGGACATGCACGATCGGCCGCCCGGCGGCACGGGCCGCGGCGAGTAACTGCTTGATGTTCGCGACGGCCTCATCCATGCCGCTGAGGGCCAGCGGCCCGCTCAAATACTCTTTCTGGGCATCGATGATGATAAGGGTCGCATGACTCAGTTTGGCTGCCGGATAACCGCGGCCGCTGAGTTGAAACATCGTTTTTGGAACGGACATTCTGGGGCTCCTTGGAGTGGGGCTTTTGCGCCATTGTCCTCTGGCTGAGCGGTTATGTGAATCGCTACGATCGTAGGTGCCGTGGTTGCTGGCCTCTAGCCTTGTCAATAGTCACGTTTTGTTCAATAGCCTGGCGAAAAAACGGATAACTCCTACATTTGAGTCGGTCGTTTTCCTGCGTCGTCGTGGCGCCGTTTGACTGGTAGAATCGCCCGTCGATTTTTCTGGAGTTTGCCGTCGTGATCACTTCCCGCCTTCGCACCCTGCGTGACCATATCCGTTGGGCCGTCAGCCGCTTTCATGGGGAGGATCTGTTTTTCGGCCATGGCACCGACAACGCCTGGGACGAAGCCCGTCAACTGGTGCTGGGCGCGCTGCACCTGCCGTGGGAAATCGCCGACAGCTACCTCGACTGCAATCTGGAAGAAGACGAAGTGGTCCACTTGCAGCTGCTGCTCAAGCGCCGCATCGAAGAGCGCGTACCGACCGCTTACCTGCTGGGCGAGGCGTGGTTCTGCGGCATGTCGTTCATCGTCGATGAGCGCGTGCTGATTCCGCGTTCGCCGATTGGCGAGCTGATCGAAAACCGTTTTACCCCGTGGCTGGCCAACGAGCCGGCGCGGATTCTCGACCTGTGCACCGGGTCCGGCTGCATCGGCATCGCCTGCGCCTACGAGTTCCAGAACGCCGAAGTGGTGCTGGCCGACCTGTCGTTCGAAGCGTTGGAAGTGGCCAACCAGAACATCGAGCGCCACGGTGTCGATGAGCGCGTGTACACGGTGCAGGGGGACGGTTTCGAGGGCCTGCCGGGACAACGTTTCGACCTGATCGTGTCGAACCCGCCCTACGTCGATGCGGAAGATTTCGCCGACATGCCGGACGAATACCAGCACGAACCGGAACTGGGCCTGGCCTGCGGCGATGACGGTTTGAACCTGGTGCGACGCATGCTTGCCGAAGCGGCGGATCATCTGACCGAGAAAGGCTTGCTGATTGTCGAAGTGGGCAACAGCCAGGTGCACGTCGAGGCGTTGTACCCGGAAGTCGACTTCGCCTGGCTGGAGTTCGAGCGCGGTGGTCACGGTGTGTTCATGCTGAGCGCGCAGCAGTGCCGGGAGCATCAGGCGTTGTTCGCTTCCCGCGTTTAGAAAGCAAAAGATCGCAGCCTGCGGCAGCTCCTACAGGGAATGCCGCAGGCTGCGATCTTTTGATTCAGCGGTGCGTGGCAATCCAGATCAACAACCCCGCCTGAAACACCGCAAACGCCACCAGGCACGTAATGGTGAAACGCAGCCCGGCGTCTTCGCGTTTGTATTTGCTGACCTTCTCTTCGTGTTTCTTGAGTTTGACTTCCTGCTCGGCCAGGTTCTGCTCGGCTTGCTGGAGCATCTGTGCCGCCTCGAGAATCTCCACGACCTGCAGTTTTTCGCTGTTCCAGTCCCCCGCGAGGTCGCCGACCTTGACTGCTTTGACGCTGCCTTTCAAATGCTGGGCATCGGCATACACCACGTCGAAACCGTGCATGCGCAAAAAATGATCCCGGCGCTGGCGGGTGTCTTCGTTGAGCGCTTCCTTGTTGTTCAGGTCGAAGCCGTCGACGGTGTAGGTGGGCCAGCGCTTCTTCGCCCAGTTGATGCCCTGGGCGATCATGAATCGTCCGATGCCGCGGTTCAGCGGTTCGACCTGCAATCCGCTTTCCGGTCCGAAATGCACGCGCTTTTCAGCGTGATCGACCCACACATCCAGATGATTCTGCTCCTTGCGCACGCGCTGGGCGGGCAGGGTGATGCTCATGCGCATCAGGCTGTGCGCCTTGTCGTTGCGCTCGGCATAGCCGAACTCGACAAAGCGCAATGGGCGCCCGCCTGTATTGCGGTCAGTCTGCAGCGGCGCCAGACGGAGCATCTTGTGGTGCTCGACGTGGACGTCCGCCCAGGGCAGCTCGACCGCTGGCGGTGCTTCTGTTTCAGCGGGGGTGTCGGTTGAAGTCTGGGTGTCAGTCATAACGGCGAGATCCTGTCCAAGCTCAGCTTGTCGCCAACCAATGTGTTGGCGACAAAGGCTTATCGGCCGTTTTTTTCAAGACTGGAGGGCAAACCTTAACTGGTGCGAAGTCCGTCAATAAACCCGAGGATTCGCGTGCCCAGTTCCGCCGCCAGGGGCAATTGCGGGTCCTTGTAGGAAGCCAGCTGACGTTTGACGTCGTTGGGCACGATGCGCATGACGTGGTTCATGCCCTCGATCAGTGCCAGTTCGGCGTCCGGTTTGGCGGCCTTGAGCAGCCTGGCGTCATTGACGCCGACCTGGATGTCGTTGCTGCCCTGGATGATCAGCGCTGGCATCTTCAATTGGCCAAACGCTGCAGCCGGGTCCTGGCGGAACAGGGAAATCAGGTACGGCTGCACGCTCGGACGGAAAATGGCCTGCAAGGGGGGCGGCACATTGTCGTCGGGCTTCCCGGCCTTGAGGCTGTCGAGCAACTGGTTACTGCGCAGCAACAACGGCGGTGGCAGGCGATTGCCCAGTTGCTGGCGGATCACCTGATCGACCGGTCGCGCGCTGCCCGAGACGGAAATCACCGCATCGGCGTCGATGGTTGGCGCGGCCAGGCTGGCGATCAAGGCGCCTTCGCTGTGTCCGAGCACGATCAGTTTGCCGAAACGCGGATCAGTCTTGAGCTTCTGGCCCCAGGCCTCGGCGTCGGAAACGTACGCGTCGACCGTCAGATTGCGTTCGTCAGGCGTCGCGGCCAGGCTTGCTGCCACACCGCGCTTGTCGTAACGCACGCTGGCGATGTTGTGTTTGGCCAGTACCCAGGCCAGGCGCTTGAGACTGTCGTTACGCCCGCCGTCAGGGTTGTTGCCGTCGCGATCCGTAGGGCCGGAGCCGGAAATGATCAGGACAACGGGGACCGGGTTGTCGGACTTGGGCAGCAGCAAAGAGCCGAAAAGCTCGCCGGTGCCGGTGTCCAACGTGATCGGCCGTTGCAGGACAGTCGCCTGGGCGAAGCCGGAAATCAGGGTAAGGCTCAAGGCTAGAACTCGCAGCATCATCACGCCATCATCAAGAAGATGCCGGTTGGACTCACAGGCACCCATAAGGTTCGAGGATGAACTACTTGGGTAGCCTGCGTATACTGGCGCGCATTACGTATTCAGGTTCATTTCACGGAGCGTCCTGCATGTCCGGCAATACCTACGGCAAGCTGTTCACTGTCACCACCGCGGGCGAAAGCCATGGCCCGGCGTTGGTCGCCATTGTCGATGGCTGTCCGCCGGGCCTGGAGATATCCCTGGAGGATCTGCAGCGTGACCTGGACCGCCGCAAGCCCGGCACCAGCCGCCACACCACCCAGCGCCAGGAAGCCGACGAAGTCGAAATCCTCTCTGGCGTGTTCGAAGGCCGCACCACGGGGTGCGCCATCGGCCTGTTGATCCGCAACACCGACCAGAAATCCAAGGACTACTCGGCGATCAAGGACCTGTTCCGCCCGGCCCACGCCGACTACACCTACCACCACAAGTACGGTGAGCGCGACTACCGTGGTGGCGGTCGCAGCTCGGCCCGCGAAACCGCGATGCGCGTCGCGGCCGGTGCGATTGCGAAAAAATACCTGGCCAGCCAGGGCATCGTGATTCGCGGCTACATGAGCCAGCTCGGGCCGATTGAAATCCCGTTCAAGACCTGGGAATCGGTCGAGCAGAACGCCTTCTTCAGCCCGGACCCGGACAAAGTGCCGGAACTGGAAGCCTACATGGACCAGTTGCGCCGCGACCAGGATTCGGTCGGCGCGAAAATCACCGTGGTGGCCGAAGGTGTGATGCCAGGTCTGGGCGAACCGATCTTCGACCGTCTCGATGCCGAACTGGCCCATGCGCTGATGAGCATCAACGCGGTCAAAGGCGTGGAAATCGGCGCCGGTTTCGCCAGCGTCGCCCAGCGCGGCACCGAGCATCGCGATGAAATGACTCCGGAAGGTTTCCTCAGCAACAACGCCGGCGGCATTCTCGGCGGTATTTCCTCCGGGCAGCCTATCGTTGCGCACCTGGCGCTGAAGCCGACGTCGAGCATCACCACGCCGGGCCGTTCCATCGACATCCACGGCAACCCGGTAGAAGTGATCACCAAGGGCCGTCACGACCCGTGCGTGGGTATCCGTGCCACGCCGATCGCCGAGGCGATGATGGCCATCGTGCTGATGGATCATCTGCTGCGTCACCGTGGGCAGAACGCCGATGTGCGTGTGAGCACGCCGGTGCTGGGTCAGCTGTAAATGGCTGACCTCCTGGTCGCAGCCGTCTGATGGCGACTGCGGCGCTCCCGTACTGGCGGCTCTCCAGTTTCTATCTGTTCTATTTCGCCTTGCTCGGTTCGACAGCGCCGTTTCTGGCGCTGTATTTCGATCACCTGGGATTCAGCGCCGCGCGCATCGGCGAGCTGGTGGCGATCCCGATGCTGATGCGCTGCGTGGCGCCGAACATCTGGGGCTGGCTGGGCGACTTCACGGGTCGGCGGCTGGCCATCGTGCGTTTTGGCGCGGTGTGCACGCTGCTGACCTTCTCGCTGATTTTCGTCAGCAAGACCTACGCCTGGCTGGCGATGGTCATGGCCTTGCATGCGTTCTTCTGGCACGCGGTGTTGCCGCAGTTCGAAGTCATCACCCTGGCGCACTTGCAGGGGCAGACCTCGCGCTACAGCCAGATTCGCCTGTGGGGATCGATCGGTTTCATCATCACCGTGGTCGCGCTGGGCCGGCTGTTCGAATAGCTGAGCCTCGACATCTACCCCGCGGCGCTGGTGCTGATCCTGGCCGGCATCGTGCTCAGCAGCCTGTGGGTGCCCAATGCCCAACCGACACCGGGCAACCGGGTGGCGGGGGACGGATTTCTCAAGCAACTGCGCAGCCCCGGTGTATTGGCGTTTTACGCCTGCGTGGCGCTGATGCAGATGAGCCATGGACCGTATTACACGTTTTTGACGCTGCACCTTGAGCGGCTGGGCTACAGCCGCGGTGTGATCGGCATGCTCTGGGCGGTCGGCGTGGTGGCCGAAGTTTTGATGTTCATGGCCATGAGCAGGATCCTCACGCGCTTCTCATTGCGTCGGGTACTGATGGCCAGTTTTCTGCTGGCGGCGCTGCGTTGGCTATTGCTGGGCTCGCTCGCGGAGTTTCTGTGGGTGCTGTTGTTTGCCCAGGTGTTGCACGCGGCGACGTTCGGCAGCTTTCACGCCGCTGCCATTTCATTCGTGCAACGTAGCTTCGGCGCACGCCAGCAAGGGCAGGGCCAGGCGTTGTACGCCGCCCTGGCCGGTACCGGCGGTGCATTGGGTGCGTTGTATTCCGGCTATAGCTGGAATGCCCTTGGCGCCGCATTGACCTTTAGTATTGCCAGCCTCGCAGCGCTCGCGGCTGCCGTTATCATTGCCACATGTATGCAAGAGGACAGGCCATGAGCCTTACCCGTGAACACCTCGCCCAGGAAATCATCGACGCCGGGCGTTTTCTCTATGGCCGCGGTTGGTCGCCGGCCACCAGCAGCAATTACTCGACCCGTCTGTCGCCGACCGAAGCCTTGCTGACCGTCTCCGGCAAGCACAAGGGCCAGTTGGGCATGGACGACGTGCTGGCCACTGACCTGTCAGGCAATAGCCTGGAACCTGGCAAGAAGCCGTCCGCCGAAACCCTGCTGCACACTCAGCTTTACAGCTGGCGGCCGGAGATCGGCGCGGTGCTGCACACCCATTCGGTGAATGCCACCGTGCTGTCACGCCTGACGTCGCAAGACTTCATCGAGTTCGAAGACTACGAACTGCAAAAAGCCTTCAGCGGTGTGACGACCCACGAGTCCCGGGTGCGTGTGCCGATTTTCGACAACGATCAGGACATTGCGCGCCTGGCCGCCAAGGTGCAGCCTTGGCTGGACGCCCATCCCGATTGTGTCGGCTACCTGATTCGCGGGCATGGCCTCTACACCTGGGGTGCGCGCATGAGCGATGCCCTGCGGCAGATCGAGGCCTTTGAATTTTTGTTCGAGTGCGAGTTGAAGATGCGCTCGCTCTTGAACGTTAAAGCATGAACCGTTAAGGAGTTGCCCTGATGAGCAGCCTGTCCGTTTATCACGTCTCCAGCCCTGAAATCCCCAACAAGGTGCTGACCCATTTCGAAGACATCGCCTCGACCCTGGCCGAACAAGGCGTACGCTTCGACCGTTGGCAAGCCGCCACCCGGCTTCAGCCGGGTGCCACTCAGGAAGAAGTGATTGCCGCCTATCAAGCGCAAATCGACCAACTGATGACCGAGCGCGGTTACATCACAGTCGATGTGATCAGCCTCAACAGCGATCACCCGCAAAAAGCCGAACTGCGCGCCAAGTTCCTCAACGAACACCGCCATGGCGAAGACGAAGTGCGATTTTTCGTTGCCGGCCGTGGCCTGTTTACCCTGCACATCGACGATTACGTCTACGCCGTGCTGTGCGAGAAAAACGATCTGATCTCGGTGCCGGCCGGTACCAAACACTGGTTCGACATGGGCGAGCATCCGCATTTCATTGCGATCCGCCTGTTCAACAACCCGGAAGGCTGGGTGGCCAATTTCACCGGTGAAGACATCGCCAGCCAATTCCCGCGTCTGGAGGACTGAGTCGATGCCGATCAAAGCGATTCTCACCGACATCGAAGGCACCACCAGCGCGGTGAGTTTTGTCTTCGACGTGCTGTTTCCCTATGCCGCCAAACACCTGCCGGCGTTTGTTCGAGAGCACGCCGGGCGCGCTGACGTGGCCGAACAACTGGCCGCCGTACGCCGCGAGAGCAATGAGCCGGACGCCGACGTCGAGCGGATCGTCGAGATCCTGTTGGGCTGGATTGCCGAAGACCGCAAGGCCACGCCGCTGAAAGCGTTGCAGGGCATGGTCTGGGAGCAGGGCTATCAGGCCGGGCAGTTGCAGGGCCACGTGTACCCGGACGCCGTTGAAGCGCTCAAGCGCTGGCATCAGGATGGCTTTCAACTGTTTGTTTATTCGTCCGGCTCTATCCAGGCCCAGCGGTTGATCTTCGGCTGTTCGGTGGCGGGCGACCTGACGCCGCTGTTCAGCGGCTACTTCGATACGACTTCGGGGCCGAAGCGCGAGGCGCAGTCCTACGTCAACATCACCCAGGCGATCAACCTCAAGGCGGGACAGATTCTGTTTCTGTCGGACATAGTCGAAGAACTCGACGCGGCGCGCTTGGCAGGAATTGCCACTTGCGGCCTGGCTCGCGAAGGCGGGGAGCTGGTGGGGCATATCACTGTGGACAGCTTTGCGCGGATAAACCCCGCTAATTTCTAAACGCCACAAAACCTGTGGGAGCGGGCTTGCTCGCGAAAGCGGAGTGTCAGTTAACATCAATGTTGAATGACACCCCGCTTTCGCGAGCAAGCCCGCTCCCACATTTTTTTACTTTTTACAGTGAGTGATAAGTCGGCAAGGCAAACCGTTGCTGGCTTTGCAGCAAGGAAATCTGCGGTAGCTCACTGGCTTGTTCGGCGAGGTCGCGGCGAATCGCGCTGATGACCCACGTCAGTTGGTCGCCGTTGTGCAATTGCTGGTAGGAAATCGAGCGTTTGAACACTTTGCCTTCGCCGCCGCTCAGGGTCAGCAGGATCCCGCCATCAGGACGGGCCTGGGTGGTGACCTTGTAGTTGGAGAACAGGGACGTAAATTTTTCCTGGATCAGGCTCATGTCGTTCAGCTCCGTGATGACTTGAATGGCGTGGAGAGAGCGTTGCAGCCTTTGTGCCAGTGTTTTTTGTTGACTAATATCAATAAAAATCAATCACTTACTGTTTTTTGAGATTTTTGCAGTCGTGCAATCTGCATGAATGGCCATCGTGCATCCTGCATTTTGCGAGGTCGCTCGGCGATTCGATGGAACCATTGCTCAAGGCAGGGCTCATGCTCGGCCATATCGATCACGGATCAAGATCACGGATCAAAATCGCAGATACAAAACATTTCAAAAACCGCGTGTACAGCTCAAGAACCCTTGACGTATTTTCGGCCTCAGACATCGCCGCCCGACAATAAAAAAACAGCGAACGGGAGCATCATGAGCCGCACGTCGAACGACACGATTACCTGGGGCATGATGCTCCGCAAGCTGCCTTCCATCGCCAAGGCCATCCCCCGGGTGGTCAAGGGCATGAAGGCCGCCAACGTCAAGGACCCGACCCAAGCGTGTGGTTTGGGCTGGAGTTTCGAGCAAGCCACATTGCGCAACCCGGACGGCCTGGCGCTGCTGCAGGACGACGTCACGCTCAGTTACTCCGAGGTCAACCAGTGGGCCAACCGCATCGCCCATCACCTGATCGGCCAAGGTATCGGCAAGGGTGACGTGGTGGCGGTCTTCATCGAGAACCGCCCGGAACTGCTGGTGACGATTCTGGCGGTGGCCAAGGTCGGCGCGATCAGTGCCTTGCTCAATACCTCGCAGACTCGCGACTCCCTGGTACACAGTGTGAATCTGGTGGCGCCGGTGGCGATCATTGTCGGTGAGGAACTGGTCCCGGCTTACCAGGCAATACGGGATCGGGTGTCGATCCAGCCTGCGCGAACCTGGTTCGTCGCCGATCAGGACACCTCTCGCCAACCGGGTATCGCGCCTGAAGGGTTCATCAACCTGATGACCGTCAGCCTCGACGACGCCTGCGACAATCCGGCCAGCAGCCGGCAGATTTTCTTCGACGATCCCTGCTTTTATATCTACACCTCGGGCACCACGGGGCTGCCCAAGGCCGGAGTGTTCAAGCATGGCCGCTGGATGCGCAGCTCCGCGAGCTTCGGCATGATCGCGCTGGACATGCGCCCGGAGGATGTCGTCTATTGCACCTTGCCGCTGTACCACGCCACCGGCCTTTGCGTGTGCTGGGGCTCGGCCGTCAGCGGTGCCAGCGGGTTCGCCATCCGCCGCAAATTCAGCGCCAGTCAATTCTGGAGCGACGTACGCAAATACCAGGCAACCACCATCGGTTATGTCGGCGAACTGTGCCGCTACCTGGTCGATCAACCACCGAGCGCCAACGACAGCCGGCACGATGTGAAGAAGATGATCGGCAACGGCCTGCGTCCCGGCGCCTGGAACGAGTTCAAGACCCGCTTTGCGGTGAATCACATTTGCGAACTCTATGCCGCCAGCGACGGCAACATCGGGTTCACCAACATTCTGAATTTCGACAACACCATCGGTTTTTCCCTGATGTCCTGGGAACTGGTCGCCTATGACCACGACAGCGGCGCGCCGATTCGTGAAGCCAATGGCTTGATGCGCAAGGTCGCCAAGGGCGAGCAAGGGCTGTTGCTGGCAAAAATCGACGACAAGGCTCCGCTGGACGGCTACACCGACCCGCAGAAAACCGCCAAGGTCGTGCTCGAGGATGTGTTCGAAAAGGGTGACCGCTACTTCAACACCGGCGACCTGTTGCGCAACATCGGCTTTGGTCATGCGCAGTTTGTCGACCGCCTGGGCGACACCTACCGCTGGAAGGGCGAAAACGTCTCGACCACGGAGGTCGAGAACATCCTCCTGCAACACCCGCATATTTCCGAAGCCGTGGCCTACGGCGTGGAAATCCGCAACACCAATGGCCGGGCCGGGATGGCAGCGATCACGCCCGCCGAATCCCTGGCCACCCTGGACTTCAGCGAATTGCTGGCCTTTGCCCGCGAGCAAATGCCGGCCTATGCGGTGCCGTTATTCCTGCGGGTGAAAGTGAAAATGGAAACCACCGGGACTTTCAAGTATCAGAAGACCCGGCTCAAGGACGAAGCCTTCGACCCGGGTAGGACCGGTGATGATCCGATCTATGCCTGGCTGCCGGGAACCCAGACTTACGTGCAAGTCACGGAGCAATTGTTGTCCGACATTCACGGCGGCAAGTACCGCTATTGAATCTGGCTATGGCCGCCCATGAGAAAAAACAAGTGACAGTGCCGGGACCGCTCGGGAAACTGTCGGCTTTTACGAATGACAGAAAAGGGAGTGCCCAATGTCAGACAAAAGCCGCCAGATGACCCCCGAAGAAGCCGCCGAATTTGCCGAACAGGTATTCAACAAGGCACGGGAGGGCGATGCGGCGATGATGGCCGCGCTGCTGACCAAGGGTTTGCCGCCGAACCTGCGTAACCACAAGGGCGATACCTTGCTGATGCTGGCCGCGTACCACGGTCATGTGGACACGGTAAAGGTCCTGCTGGAGCACAAGGCCGACCCGGAGATCCGCAACGACAACGGCCAGAGCCCGATTGCCGGCGCCGCCTTCAAGGGCGACCTGGCGGTGATCAAGGCCCTGGTCGAGGGCGGCGCGCAGGTTGAAGGCTCGTCCTTCGACGGCCGCACGGCGCTGATGATGGCGGCGATGTTCAACCGCGTCGAAGTGGTCGACTACCTGATCAGCAAGGGGGCCGACCCGCAGGCCAAGGACGCCAATGGCATCACCGCGTTGGAGGCTGCCAGGACCATGGGGGCTGCCGATACGGTGGCGCAGTTGCAGAAACTGGTTGGCTGATTGTTTTAAAAGATCGCAGCCTTCGGCAGCTCCTACAGGTCTGCGCGATTGATGGCTGCGATCTTTTTTGGGCATTCGAATCTATCCTTGCGGTATCCTTCGCGCCCTCAAAATTCACCTCGCTACAGGATCCTCCCCATGAAAGCCGCACTCGTCGAACTCATCAGCAAAATCAGCTCCGGGTGCATGGGCGAAGACGAAATCCTCAAGATCGCCGAGGAAGCGGCTCAGGCCTACGCCGATCCGCAGGCTTTTCTGAGCGCCAATCCGGACATCAACTACGACGAAACCTTCCCGATCCCGTTGGGTGAGTGGGTGGTGGTCGGCAGCCTGCCGGAAACGGTGCTGTTCCAGGCTGACACCTACATGGATCTGTTCGCGCAGATCGTCGCCTCGTTCGGCCCGGGCGTGGAGTTCAATCTCAAGCCCAAGCAACTGGCCAAGACCGAAGCCTTGACCGCGCTCAACCGCATCCAGGTGCAAATGAGCAGCCTGAACAAGGAAAACGGGGGCTACACGCTGATGAACTTCAGCCAGTTGCTCGATGACGAATTGCAGGTAGTGCTGGTGTACGGCAATGACGTGCCCCGCGTGCTGGAGTTGTGTGCAGAAGCGGGCATCGCAGCCGCGCCCGCCCTGGAAGCCCTGAAAGTGGCAATCCACGTCTGATAGCCAAATACTGTCAAATCAAAGGGAACCCTCGCGACGACCGTCTATCCTAAGAGGGCAAATCACTCTTCAGGAGCGTCACCATGGGTTCCACGTTCAACAGCCTGGTTGCCTTGATCATTTTTGTCCTGGACATCTGGGCGATCATCAACGTATTCAAAAGCAGCGCCGAGACCGGGATGAAAGTCCTCTGGGTACTGTTGATCGCCCTGTTGCCGGTGCTGGGGCTGATCATCTGGGCCATCGCCGGACCGCGGGGCAATGTCAAAATCTGACCGAATCCCCAAAAGCTACACCGACCCTGTGGGAGCGGGCTTGCCCGCGATGATATCGCCGCGGTGTCTCTGACATACCGCAGCGTCTGCATCGCGGGCAAGCCCGCTCCCACAAGGATTGAGGCGAACTGATCAAGAGGTTCGACCTGTCATGTTCCGCGACGTAGAATGCGCGCCTTTCCCGGTCATTCGAGACGAACGAATGGCCATCATGGGCGGGTAACCGTCCGTTGCCACCCGCATTCATCGGAGCACTTCCCATGAGCAACACCCCGACCAGCGATTACCTGGAAACCCTCTACGAAGGCTACGGCCAGCGTTTTCGCATGGAAAAACTGCTGCACGAAGTGCGCACCGAACACCAGCACCTGGTGATCTTCGAGAACCCGCGCATGGGCCGCGTCATGGCGCTGGACGGCGTGATCCAGACCACCGAAGCCGACGAATTCATCTACCACGAAATGCTGACCCACGTGCCGATCCTCGCCCATGGCACCGCCAAGCGCGTGCTGATCATCGGCGGTGGCGACGGCGGCATGTTGCGTGAAGTGGCCAAGCACCGCAGTGTCGAGCACATCACCATGGTCGAGATCGACGGCACCGTGGTCGACATGTGCAAGGAGTTCCTGCCGAATCACTCCAAGGGTGCATTCGATGATCCACGCCTGAACCTGGTGATCGACGACGGCATGCGTTTCGTCGCCACCACCACTGAAAAGTTCGACGTGATCATTTCCGACTCCACGGACCCGATCGGGCCTGGCGAAGTGCTGTTCTCGGAAAACTTTTACCAGGCTTGCCACCGCTGCCTGAACGAAGGCGGCATCCTGGTGACCCAGAACGGCACGCCGTTCATGCAGATCGAAGAAGTGAAGACGACCGCCGGTCGCCTGCGCAGTCTGTTCCCGGACTGGCACTTCTACCAGGCCGCCGTGCCGACCTACATCGGCGGCTCGATGACCTTCGCCTGGGGCGCAACCGATACCGCTTATCGCAAGTTGTCTCGCGAAACCCTGCAACAGCGTTTCACGGGCAGCGGCATCGTCACGCGCTACTACAATCCTGAAATCCACATCGGCGCGTTCGCCCTGCCGCAATACGTGTTGCAGGCTGTGAACAAGCCAAGCAACGACTAAAACGCTGCCCTGTAGGAGCTGCCGCAGGCTGCGATCTTTTGATCTGGCTTTTTAAAAGATCGCAGCCTGCGGCAGCTCCTACGCAATACGTTTGAACGATCACCCGGTGTCAAAGTCCAGATATGTGTAAGCCCATCCATGGGTTTTATCGAGGAGGCATCAATGCAAAAGTGGAAAATCACTTTCGTGGATGATCATGGCGAAACCGTCGACGAGGTCTTCGAGTGGGCCGAGCGCCCGGACAACGAGCGCGCTGCCAAGCTCATCAAGGCCCGGCTTCTTCCTGTCGCTGCCGAACTGGATCTGAACGATCTGGAAGGGCGGACCGCCGATGCGAGCGTCAAAGAGCTCAAGTCCCAGAACAGCATTCAAATCCTCGGCATTACTCCAATCTGAACGGCACCTGTCGCATTCGCATCCAGGCCTTGGCAGAGGCTCTATCTTGAGGCTACTCTGCAAGCGAGATCAGCGAATGAATCGCTAAGGTCTGGTCTTGTCAGCTCCATGCTTGTTTCCCGCCGGCACATCGGTTGCCGTCGCTCGCGCTGTTCGGTTGCGGGTGAGGGAGTACGGAAAGTCTATCCATCGTTTTGAGGAGGACGTTTCATGAGCACAGCCTATCAAGAAGACATCAGCAGCAGTGTGTTGCGCCGCATGAAAGAAGGCGGTTTTGACTTTTCGCGGTTTCATCCCATCGAGTTCTACGCCATTTTCCCGGATGAGGAGCGGGCACGCAGGGCGGCAGGTCATTTCCACCGTGGTGAATCCCTGGATGCGCAAGTCAGTGTGCGCGACGACGGCGCCTGGGCGCTGGAGTTGTGCAAAGTCATGTATGCCACCTACGACGACATCGGCGACTTCGAACAGGGTTTCGAAGCGGTAGTCGAGCCGTTGGGCGGCATCATCGAAGGCTGGGGTGTGAAACAGGAGGTACGAGGGCGACTCGCATAAGCTTATGAACAGTGACAACCGGCAATGACGGCTGACCTTCGGGTTGGCCGTTTTCGTTTCGGGATGTTGAAGATCAAAAGATCGCAGCCTGCGGCAGCTCCTACGAGGTGTGTGCGATCCCTGTGTAGGAGCTGCCGAAGGCTGCGATCTTTTGATCTTGTTTCAACAAGGCAAAAAAAAACCACCTGAGCAGGCGGCTAAAAGGGAAGTTCGGTGGGCTTTTCAGCGAATGCCTGGATTATCCGCACCCGTTACCGGGCAGTGAAATCATCTCTGGCTATGCTGGTGATAGGCGATAACCACGCCTTGCAATGAAGCGGGGGCGATCAGATTGGAGCAATTGCCGCACAGGAATGGTGCGGTACTTGCGCATTGATTATCCAACTGATTGATATCAAAGCGTTTATGCCGCTGGCACGGGCCTTGCGAAGGTCTGGACGTCCGAGTGACAAGGAGTACGGCATGATCCGCACCTATTTTGATGAGATGTACGATGCCGGCGGCCAGGTCCGCCCGCATTATCGGGAGTTTGCCCGTTGGCTGGCCGAGACGCCTGACGAGCTTCTGGCACAACGGCGACGCGAGGCCGATCTGCTGTTTCATCGCGCCGGGATTACCTTCACGCTCTACGGGGACGAGCAGGGCACAGAGCGCCTGATCCCCTTCGACACCATCCCCCGCAGCATCCCCGCCAGTGAATGGCGGGTCGTCGAGCGCGGCTGCATCCAGCGGGTCAAGGCGTTGAACATGTTCCTCGCCGACCTGTATCACGAGCAACGCATCATCAAGGCCGGCATCATTCCGGCCGAGCAGGTGCTGGCCAACGAGCAGTACCAGTTGGCGATGCAGGGGCTGGATCTGCACCGCGATATCTACTCGCACATCTCCGGCGTCGACCTGGTGCGCGACGGTGACGGCACCTACTACGTGCTCGAAGACAATCTGCGCACACCGAGCGGCGTCAGCTACATGCTCGAAGACCGCAAGATGATGATGCGCCTGTTCCCCGAACTGTTCGCGGCGCAACGCATCGCGCCCATCGACCACTACCCGAACCTGTTGCTCGATACCCTGAAAAGCTCAAGCCCCATCGATAACCCCAGCGTGGTCGTGCTGACCCCCGGGCGCTTCAACAGCGCGTTCTTCGAGCATGCGTTTCTGGCGCGGGAAATGGGTGTGGAACTGGTGGAAGGTGCGGACCTGTTCGTGCGAGACGACAAGGTCTTCATGCGCACCACCGACGGGCCGAAAGCGGTCGACGTGATCTATCGTCGCCTCGACGACGCCTTCCTCGATCCGCTGGCCTTCAACCCGGAGTCGATGCTTGGCGTGCCGGGGCTGCTGTCGTCCTACCGTTCCGGCAACGTGGTGTTGGCCAATGCCATCGGCACGGGGGTGGCGGACGACAAATCGGTGTATCCGTTCGTGACCGACATGATCCGTTTCTACCTCGATGAAGAACCGATCCTGAAGAACGTGCCGACCTGGCAGTGCCGTAATCCGTCTGAACTTTCCCACGTGCTGGCCAATCTTCCAGAACTGGTGGTCAAGGAAACCCAGGGCTCCGGCGGTTACGGAATGCTGGTGGGGCCGGCGGCGACGGCGGCGGAAATCGAAGCCTTCCGTGCGCGGATCATCGCCAAGCCCCACGCCTATATCGCACAACCCACGCTGTCGCTGTCGACCTGTCCGACCTTTGTCGAAAACGGTATCGCGCCACGCCACATCGACTTGCGGCCGTTTGTCCTGTCGGGTCGTGAGACCCGGGTGGTGCCCGGCGGCTTGACCCGTGTCGCCCTGCGCGAAGGCTCCCTGGTGGTCAACTCTTCCCAGGGTGGCGGAACCAAGGACACCTGGGTGGTCGAGGATTAAAGGAAGCCTGCCATGTTAAGTAGAACTGCCTCGGATTTGTATTGGATGTCGCGTTACCTGGAGCGGGCGGAAAACCTCGCACGGATGCTCGACATCAGCTATTCGCTGTCGCTGATGCCGCAAGACGGCCGTGGCGACGGTCTGCACGAACTGGCCATGCCGCTGTTGATCACCGGCACTCTGGACGATTACCTGGAACGCCATGGCGAACTGCATGCCGAACGGCTGTTGCATTTTTTCGCCCTGGATGCGGCCAACCCGGCGAGCATCTACAGCTGCCTCGGTGCCGCACGGGCAAGCGCCCATGCGGTGCGTGGGCGCATCACCGCCGACATGTGGGAAAACATCAACGCCACCTGGCTGGAAATTCGCGGAATCGCCGAGCAGGGCCTCAGTCGCTACGGCATGAGCCGTTTCTGCGAGTGGATCAAGGAACGTTCCCACCTGTTCCGGGGCGCGTCCTACGGCACCATCATGCGTAACGATGCGTTTCGCTTCATTCGTCTGGGGACCTTCATCGAACGGGCGGACAACACCTTGCGCCTGCTCGATGCCCGCTACGAGATGGCTGGCGACCAGGCCGAAGCGGTCAGCGATGGCACCGCTCACGCGTATTACCAGTGGAGCGCGTTGTTGCGGGCGTTGTCGTCGTTCGAGGCCTACACGGAAATCTACCGTGACGCCCCTGGCGCCCGACATGTCGCCGAATTGCTGTTGCTGCGCGCCGATGTACCGCGTTCCCTGCGCGCCTGCACCGAAGAAATCGACCAGATCCTCGCGCAATTGCCGGGGGCCAACGGTCGTCCGGCACAGCGCCTGGCGGCAGAAATGGACGCACGCCTGCGCTACACCGGCATCCATGAAATTCTCGAAGAAGGCCTGCACGCCTGGCTGACCGAGTTCATCCCGCTGGTGCGCCAGTTGGGTAACGCGATTCACAGTTCTTATCTGGAGGCCGCATGAGACTTTCCATTAGCCACGAGACCACCTATCACTACGAAGACAAGGTGCGGGCGAGCATCCAGTACCTGCGGCTGACGCCCCACGACAGCGAGCGCCAGCACGTGCTCAGCTGGCAGCTCGACCTGCCGCGTCCGGTGCGGGCGCAACTCGATCCGTTCGGCAACATCCTGCATGTGCTGACCATGGACGAGCCCCACGAGGCGATCATCATCGGTGCCCGCGGCCAGGTCGATATCGATGAATGGCGTGAAGCCGAGCACGAAAGCCAGTCGGCATTGCCGTTCCTGCGCTTCACCCGTTTGACCGAAGCCGACGCCGCCCTGCGTGCGTTCGCCGAGAAGCAATGCAAGCAACGCCGCGATCGCACGGCGTTGATCGATCTGATGCATGGCCTCAACCAGCATATGACCTACACGCCGGGTTCCACGGAAGTGGACACCAGTGCGGCCCAGGCCTTTGCCGGACGCTCTGGCGTCTGTCAGGACCATACCCATGCATTTCTTGCCTGCACCCGCAGCCTGGGCATTCCTGCACGTTATGTGTCGGGCTATCTGTATAGCGAAAGCAGCGAACACCTGGCCAGCCACGCCTGGGCTGAAGCCTGGCTGGATGACGCCTGGTACAGCTTCGACGTGACCAACGAACTGGCCCGGCCGGAGCGTCACCTGAAACTGGCGGTGGGCCTGGATTACCTGGATGCCTGCCCGGTACGCGGGATGCGCCGGGGCGGCGGGTGTGAGCAGATGCACGCGAAGGTGCTGGTCTCACCGACGCCCGCGCCGGTGATTTCTGTGCAACAACAGTAATACCGCGGATCGCCCGTTGTAGGAGCTGCCGAAGGCTGCGATCTTTTGACGTTGTCTTTTTAAAAGCAAAATCAAAAGATCGCAGCCTTCGGCAGCTCCTACAGTGCGTGCGAGTCAGGGCTTGATCTTGCGCCCGACCATATGCTGCAAATACCCCACCAGCATCCCCAGATCCCCATCCGGCAACACCTCGGCCGAGAACCCGGGCATCTTCGCCTGTGGCCACTGGCGCAAGCTCTGTGGATCGCGAATGTAGCGCTTGAGGAAGTCCGCGCCGAAATACTCGGTCGGGCTGTATGGAATATTCAGGTCCGGCCCGAACTGCGCATCCCCGGCGCCATTGAGTCGATGGCACGCCAGGCAGTTCTTCTGGAACAACGCAAAACCCTTGTTCACCGGATCATCGGCCTTCAGGGACGGATCGGGCAGCAGGGCAGGGAAACGCTCGGCCACGGGTGCCAGGCGCTTGATGCTCGCGACCTGAAACGGCCATTGCTCGGGGCTGATGTTGCCGGCCTGCGGATCGGTCCAGACCAGATAGAACGGCCCGGCACCCGGCTTGCCTTCCGCTAGCGCCGGCCACGGTTTGGCCGGGTCTTCAATTGCCAGCCAGGCCCGTGCCCCTTGGGTATTGAGCAACGGCGCGGCGGCCATCTCGGCGGCAAAGCCATCCAGGGCCACGGCTTGCAGGTGGTCGTCAGGCTTGATGCCGGTCAGCAGGGCGGACAGAGGCACGGCGCGGTAGCTCATGTCCCTTTTGTAGGAAACGTCGTTGCTGATGTTGAGGGTTTGCACCTGGGGATGCTTGAGCAATTCCTCCGTCTGCCAGGTGCGACTGTTCGCGCCCAGCTCCAGATTCAGCTGTGCGGCATAAAGGGGCGAGCCGAACAGCAGGGCCCCGAGCAGAATGAGCATTTTCAAAGTGATTGCCGTCCTTGTCGTGGAAGTGCCATGAAGGGTGGCACAGCCACGCTGGCCCGGGTAGCGGGCCAGTCACATTTTGATAGTGGCAATTCAAAAACTGTGACGCCGTATCTCTTGGACGCGACTAGCCAATGACCTTGGTCAGGTTCGGCAGTATCAACAACAGCGTGGTGGCAAAAAGGATGAGCCCGGCTTGACGTACTTTCGATTGTTTGAACATGGCTTGACCGCCTTTATTGTTATTTCCTGATGCCTGCCTGCATAGCTCCATGATGGCAGCGCGTTGCACTTCCTGTAGTGACGAGCGCCTCGGCAAAACCCGACGACAACTTCGTACAAGTTCACCTTAGAGCCCGCGCTGCGCTTGGTTTAGATCCATTTCATATGGTGAGGTTACGATTTGCTTTAAAAAAGGCATGAGGCCTATTGCCAGCTTCTTTGCCGCCCTTTGGCTAGACAGCTTGGTGTCCTGAATCGGTTAATCCGCTCGTTCACGACCGTCCGTCTGAGCGTGTGCGTCAACATCTGTGAGCGCTGCGGTCATTGAATCAAACGTGGCTCGGGCCAAGAGTGGGCGCTCTGCCTTTACTCTCCTGCACTGCGGTTCGAGGACGTCATGACCCAAGCATTGATTTTCGACGCATTACGCACGCCCCGTGGCAAAGGCAAGGCCGACGGCGCCTTGCACAGTGTCAAACCGGTGAACCTGGTGGCCGGTTTACTCACCGCGCTGCAGCAGCGCACGGCGCTGGACACCAGCCAGGTCGATGACGTGGTGCTCGGCTGCGTGACGCCGATTGGCGATCAAGGTTCTGACATCGCCAAGACCGCCGCCCAGGTGGCCGATTGGGATGTCAGTGTGGCGGGGGTACAAATCAACCGTTTCTGTGCTTCGGGGCTGGAGGCGGTCAACCTCGGCGCAATGAAAGTGCGTTCCGGCTTCGAGGACCTGGTGGTGGTCGGTGGTGTCGAGTCGATGTCCCGGGTGCCGATGGGTAGCGACGGTGGCGCCTGGGCGCTGGACCCTGCGACCAACCTGCACAGCCATTTCACCCCGCAAGGGGTGGGTGCCGACCTGATCGCCACCCTTGAAGGCTTCAGCCGTCAGGACGTCGATGCCTACGCCCTGCATTCCCAGCAGAAGGCAGCGCGGGCGCGGGCCGACGGTTCGTTCAACAAGTCGCTGGTGCCGGTGCAGGACCAGAACGGCATCATCCTGCTCGATCACGATGAGTTCATCCGCGCCGAATCGACCCTGGAAGGCTTGGGCAAGCTCAAGCCGAGTTTCGAGATGATGGGGCAGATGGGGTTCGATGCCACCGCGCTGCGGGTCTACAGCCATGTCGAACGGATCAATCATGTTCACACTCCGGGTAACAGCTCCGGGATTGTCGATGGCGCGGCATTGATGCTCATCGGCTCCGAAGCCAAGGGCCGGGAGTTGGGGCTGCAGCCCCGGGCGCGGATTGTCGCCACGGCGGTCACCAGTACCGACCCGACCATCATGCTCACCGGCCCGGCGCCGGCGACCCGCAAGGCGTTGGCCAAGGCCGGGCTGCGGGTCGAAGACATCGACCTGTTCGAGGTCAACGAGGCGTTCGCTTCGGTGGTGTTGAAATTCATCAAGGACATGGCGGTCGACCCGGACAAGGTCAATGTCAACGGCGGTTCCATCGCCATGGGCCACCCGCTGGGCGCCACCGGTTGCGCCATTCTCGGCACGCTGCTGGATGAACTGGAAGCCCGACGCCTGCGGTATGGCCTCGCGACCCTGTGTGTCGGCGGCGGCATGGGCATTGCCACCATCATCGAACGCCTCTGAGCCCGGACTTCAAGGAACCCCGTTATGAGCGAAGCCATTCGTTACGAAAAAGACCAGGAGCACATTGTCGTCCTGACCATCGACCTGCCGGATCAGAGCGCCAACACCATGAACGCGGCGTACCGCGAGGCCATGG
The DNA here is from genome assembly GCF_059491875.1 of Pseudomonas sp. Pseusp49. NCBI lineage: Bacteria > Pseudomonadati > Pseudomonadota > Gammaproteobacteria > Pseudomonadales > Pseudomonadaceae > Pseudomonas > Pseudomonas sp. Pseusp49. The sequence continues at coordinate 1,841,475 of NZ_CP168514.1, forward strand.
CCGACTGCGTCGCGCGCCTGGTGGGCGACAAGGACAACATCGCTGGTGTGATCATCACGTCGGCCAAGAAAACCTTCTTTGCCGGCGGCGACCTCAATGAGTTGATCAAGGTCGGCAAGCCTGAAGCCAAAGCCTTCTACGACATGGTGCTGACCCTCAAGGGGCAGTTGCGCACCCTGGAAACCCTCGGCAAACCGGTGGTTGCGGCGATCAACGGCGCGGCACTCGGCGGCGGCTGGGAGATCTGCCTGGCCTGCCATCATCGGGTGGCGCTGGATAATCCTGCGGTGCAACTCGGCCTGCCGGAAGTCACCCTCGGCCTGCTGCCGGGCGGTGGTGGCGTGGTGCGCATGGTGCGCATGCTCGGGATCGAAAAAGCCCTGCCGTACCTGCTGGAAGGCAAGAAGGTGCGGCCGCAACAGGCATTGCAGGCAGGCTTGATCGACGCGTTGGCGACCGACCGCGAAGATCTGCTGGCCAAGGCGCGGGCGTGGATTCTGGCCAACCCGGTGGCGGTACAACGCTGGGATGTGAAGGGCTATCAGATTCCGGGTGGCACACCGTCGAATCCGAAAGTCGCGCAGATGCTGGCGATTGCCCCGTCTATCCTGCGCAGCAAAACCCAGGGCACGATGCCCGCGCCGGAGAAAATCCTCTGCGCAGCGGTCGAGGGCGCGCAGGTGGATTTCGACACCGCGCACCTGATCGAAACCCGCTACTTCACCGAGCTGACCACCGGCCAGGTCTCGAAAAACCTGATCGGTACATTCTGGTTCCAGCTCAACGAAATCAACGCCGGCGGCTCGCGGCCTCAAGGTTTTGCGCCTTATGTCACCCGCAGGGTCGGCGTGCTCGGCGCCGGGATGATGGGCGCCGGTATCGCGTTTGTCAGCGCATCCGCGGGTATCGATGTGGTACTCAAGGATATCAACCTTGCCGCAGCCGAGAAGGGCAAGGCGCATTCGGCAGCGCTGCTGGACAAGAAAGTCGGCCGCGGACAAATGAGCGTCGAGCAGCGTGACGCGGTGCTGGCGCGCATTCAAACCAGCGAAAACGATGCTGACCTGGCCGGTTGCGACCTGATCATCGAGGCGGTGTTCGAGGATCGTGACCTCAAGGCCAAAGTCTCGTTGGCCGCGCAGAAGGTCGTCGGCGCGGACGCGGTGATCGCGTCCAACACCTCGACCTTGCCGATCAGCGGCCTGGCGTGCGCCGTGCCCGATCAGAGCAAGTTCATCGGCCTGCATTTTTTCAGCCCCGTGGAAAAAATGCCGCTGGTGGAAATCATCAAGGGTGCCAACACCAGCGACGAAACCCTGGCCCGTGGATTCGATTACGTCCTGCAAATCAGGAAAACCCCGATTGTGGTCAACGACAGCCGCGGTTTCTTCACGTCGCGGGTGTTCGGCACCTTCACCAACGAAGGCATTGCCATGCTGGGCGAAGGTGTGAGTGCGGCGATGATCGAGACTGAAGCACGCAAGGCCGGCATGCCTGTTGGACCGCTGGCGATCTCTGACGAAGTTTCCCTCAGCCTGATGAGCCATATCCGCCTGCAAACGGCCAAGGACCTGCAAGCAGAAGGCAAGCCGCTGACAGAACATCCTGCGTTTGCCGTCATCGACTTGCTGCTCAATGAGTTCAAGCGTCCGGGCAAGGCGGCCGGTGGCGGTTTCTACGAGTATCCGGTGGGCGGCCAGAAACACCTGTGGCCGGAGTTGAAAAAACGCTTCGAGAAAGCCGACGGGCAGATTTCGCCAGTGGATGTGCGTGATCGCCTGCTGTTCGTGCAAGCCATCGAAACCGTGCGTTGTGTGGAGGAGGGCGTGTTGACCTCGACGGCGGACGCCAACGTCGGCTCGATCTTCGGCATCGGTTTCGCCGCCTGGACCGGCGGTGCACTGCAGTTCATCAACCAGTACGGCGTACAGGACTTTGTCGCCCGCGCCCAGTACCTGGCCAAGCAATATGGCGAACGGTTCGCGCCGCCTGCGCTGCTCCTGGAAAAAGCGGCGAAAGGGGAGGCCTTCTAAGGGCGCGATGACACATTTCGGGGCTTGCCTTGTCACCGTGTTTCGAGGCAGGCTCTGGGGTGTGCATTATTCCCATCACGTGTCAGGTATTTTTTATGTCGTTACGCATCTGCATTCTGGAAACCGACCACCTGCGTCCGGAATTGGTTGACCAATATCAGGGCTACGGGCAGATGTTCAAACACCTGTTTTCGCAGCAGCCGATTGCCGCCGAGTTCACCGTCTACAACGTGGTACAGGGTGAATACCCAAGCGACGACCTGACATTCGACGCCTACCTGGTAACGGGCAGCAAGGCCGATTCCTTTGGCACCGACCCGTGGATCGAAACCCTCAAGAAGTACCTGTTGACCCGCTACGAGCGAGGCGACAAGTTGCTCGGTGTCTGCTTCGGTCATCAGTTGCTGGCATTGCTACTCGGTGGCAAGAGCGAGCGTGCGACCCAGGGTTGGGGTGTCGGCACCCACAACTACAAACTGGCTGCCAAGGCGCCATGGATGAGTCCTGTACGCGAAGAACTGACGCTGCTGATCAGCCACCAGGATCAGGTCACGTCGCTGCCGGAAAACGCCACGGTCATCGCCTCCAGCGATTTCTGCCCCTATGCCGCCTATCACATCAACGACCAGGTGCTGTGCTTCCAGGGGCATCCGGAATTCATCCACGACTACTCCCGCGCCCTGCTGGAGATTCGTCAGGATGCGCTGGGCCAGCAGATCTACTCCAAAGGCATTGCGAGCCTGGAGCAGGAGCACCACGGCACCACGGTTGCCGAGTGGATGATGCGGTTTGTCGCGCACAAGCCGGCCGCTGTTTAAAACCTGAATGCTTCGCGAGCAAGTCGGATCGCCGCACCGCCGCTCCCACATTGAAATGCGATCAACATGTGGGAGCGGGCTTGCTCGCGAAGGTCGTGAACGATAACGCGCCAAACCTGACAGCCCGCGGTGCTCTCAGGTTTTCCGCGAGCGAGCTCGCTCCTACAACCACCCCGATTTCTTGAAACTCGCCCACAACCCCACGCAGCCCACCGTAATAAACCCCAGCACTCCGAAATAGCCGTAGTGCCAGCCCAACTCAGGCATATTCTGGAAGTTCATCCCGTAAATGCCCGCCACCGCCGTCGGGAAGGCCAGAATCGCCGCCCAGGCCGCAAACTTGCGTTGCACCACGCTCTGGCGAGAGGCCTCCAGCAGCACCCCGACCTCAATCGTCTGGCTGGCAATATCCGCCAGGGTCGTCAGGTCTTCCATCTGCCGCGTTACATGGATCTGCACATCGCGAAAGTACGGACGCATGTTCTTGTCGATGAACGGGAAACTCAGCTTTTGCAGTTCCTCGCCAATCTCCACCATCGGCGCCGCGTAACGACGCAGGCGCAAGACATCCCGGCGCAAGCCATGAAGTTTCTGAATGTCATGCTCATTCAGTGCACTGCAAAGTACGTTGCGTTCCAGCTCATCGATTTCAGCATGGATGGCTTCACCCATTGGCTGGTAGTTTTCGATGACGAAGTCGAGGATGGCGTAAAGTACGAAATCTTCTCCGTGCTCCAGCAGAATCGGACGTGCCTCACAGCGCTGTCGGACATAAGCGTAGGAAGCCGAATGGCCGTTGCGTGCGGTAATGATGTAACCCTTGCCCGCAAATATATGTGTTTCGATGAACTCGAGTTTGCCTTCATTGCGAATCGGCGAGTACGTAACGATGAACAGCGCATCGCCGAAGGTTTCCAGCTTCGGCCGGCTGTGTTTTTCCAGGGCGTCTTCAATGGCCAGCTCGTGCAGGTTGAACTGGCGTTGCAGGTTGTAGAGTTCCTCGGCGTTCGGCTCCTCAAGGCCGATCCAGACAAAGTGCCCGGGTTTTGCCGCCCAGGCTGCACCTTCGTCGAGGGTGATATTGGTGACTTTCTTACCGGCGCTATAAACCGCAGCAGCAACAACTCTACCCATGATGGTGATTCACTTCTTCTTGGCAGCTTTCAATTGGCAACAAATGCAATGGCAGTGTCGATCAGCTTAGCCTCGCAAGGGTTTGAGAGTCAGTTAAATCTGCCGAGTTCGCCGGTAAAGTCTCGCAGGCAAAAGAAAACCCGCACCAGGCGGGTTTTCTTGTTCAGGCGGCTTGCAGTTGCCGGTCCATCGACTCGATGCATTCACGCATCTGCTCGCGGCACTGGGCAATCAGCAGGGGCATGTCGTCCAGGCTCAATCCGGCGGTGGGAATCGCCGGCAACGAGCGAATCAGGATCTTCCCGCTGCGCCAGCGGTTCAATCGCATGTGTTTGACGTAACTGCTGACACACACCGGCACTATGGGTACCCCGGCGGCAATGGCCATTTGGAAGGCGCCTTTCTTGAAGGGCAGCAACTCTTCGCCCAGGTTGCGCGTGCCTTCCGGGAACACCCAGATCGAGGTGTCTTTGTTTTGCAGGGTGTGGGTGGTGGTCAACATCGACTGCCGCGCCTTGTGCGCATTGCCGCGGTCGATCAGCACATTGCCGGCCAGCCAGAACAGCTGCCCGAACAGTGGCACCCATTTCAGGCTCTTTTTGCCGATGCACACGGTACGGCGGGGCACCACGTTGCCAAACACGAACAGGTCGTAGTTGGACTGATGATTGGCGACGATCACGCAGCTGTCAGGTTTATCCATCAACGGCCCGACTTCCGCCTTAACCCGCAAACGCAAAATACACATGGCCGGCCACGCATACAGGCGTGCGCACAGGCGGCTGTTGTCCGGGTTGAAAGGGCGGCACAGGCCGAGGATTACACCCAGCACACCTGCCACGATAAAATGCAGGCCCATCAATGACATACGGAACAAAAACAGCATTTACAGGCCCCACCGGGACAAAAGGTGGCGCAGTGTACGGATGTGCACTGTTTTCGGCAATTGCTGCCAGAGTAGTGAGCGATAGCCGATGTTTGTGCTGATGTTTCCGACTAATGGGTCAGGCACGGTCTAGAGCCATCACAGATGTTTAACCAGGACAGGTACGAAAAAGCCCGACGCGACGGTCGGGCTTTTCGTTGCAGCAGATCCGGGCTTAACCCAAATGCTCCTGGTCCTGGATGATCGCGTTGTCCAGGGCCTCCAACAGTGCTTTGCGCACTTTCAACTTGGTGTTCTTGTGCGCGGTCATGTTGATCTTCTTCAACTGACGAGCCGCCGCCAGTGCCGTGACTTGCAGTTCTTCCGCCGACACCACGACATCCAGGAAACCGGCAGCCACGGCGCCTTGTGGATTGAACATCTCACCGTTGACCACCGAGCGCTGAAGCGCCACTTTGTTCAGGCGGTCACGGGCGATCTCGATGCCCGCGTGGTGCATGGTCATGCCGATCTGCACTTCGTTCAGGCCAATGCTGAACGGACCATCTACGCCGATGCGATAGTCGGCCGACAACAGCAGGAATGCACCCTTGGCCACCGCATGCCCCGGGCACGCCACGATCACCGGGAAAGGGTGCGACAGCAGACGGCGGGCCAGGGTCGAGCCGGAGGTCACCAGTGCCACGGCTTCTCTAGGACCCGCCGTCATCACCTTCAAGTCATAACCGCCAGAGAGAATGCCCGGCTGCCCGGTAATGATCACCACCGCACGATCAGTCACTGCCCGATCCAGCGCAGCGTTGAACTCGGCAATCACATCCGGGGAGATGGCATTGACCTTGCCATTGCTCAAGGTCAGGGTCGCGATACCGTCTTCGAGATGGTATGAAATCAACTCACTCATGACGCTATTCCTTTCAATAAAGTTGGGCAGACGTTACCCACCGCCGCAGGCCAGGTAAAGCGCCGTGACTGACCCGCCAGTCACCCTTTGCCCGCACGCCAGGCGCAGCCCGCCGCGCCTGCTGCACATTCCCCTCTATATAGAGGAGGGCACGAAGCCGGAGATTGGCCGGTTTGCCATGGCCCGGAGGGAGCGCAAACGCTGAATCGCGTTAACCGCATGAAAATTCTGAAAAAAATGTTTGCCATCGGAAAAGCTTTCGACTACATTAGCGCGCCTCGACAGACAGAACATGTTTGAAGAGATACGGTGAAGTGTCCGAGTGGCTTAAGGAGCACGCCTGGAAAGTGTGTATACAGGAAACTGTATCGAGAGTTCGAATCTCTCCTTCACCGCCACATTCTGAAAACACAAACCCCTGATTTTCCTAGAGAAAGTCGGGGGTTTGTGGTTTTTGGCGTCTCAAAAATACCCATATGGGACCAATATGGGACTGGAGAGCTATTTTTACTCTCAGATTGCTGTGACCCATTGGCGGCTATTAATCGCTCCAAGCTAGGCAGAGGGCGAGCCGTCGATAGGAAGCAATAACGGACGCGGATCATGGTCGCATGCCGGCAAATGGCCCTGAACAGACTACGAAGCATTCTCGGCGAACGGTCATTGCGTTTCCGCTTTTTATACCTCAACATGAGGGACAAATTTCGGAAACAGGTAAGGAGCGGCGATGAGCACATTTGAACTGACAGCCTCAAACGCTTTCACTCGGCGAGCGACGATTTTTGATGAGCCTGCGGAGGTGGAAGTACGTTTGCGGGAGCTGCATTCTGACTTGGGCCCAGTCCTCCTCCGTGACGCCATTACTGGCGGTCTCCGAGGACGCAATGAGACCAATCGTGCGTCCGCGCCGACGGCGGCTGGTGTTCAGCAATGGTTCAAGACTGTTGAAGACCTGCGCACTTTATTGGCGACAGCTCACTGGCATATCCATGAACAGCAGAACTGCCCTTTCATCAGCTCGCCTGACCGGAGTATTTCGATCGTCGTCATGACTGGCAACAGCGAGACTGGCAAAAATGGTATTGATGAGCCCACGAATCAGGCTGAGAAAGGAGCAGTTGCTGAGGGCTTTGTTTATAAAAACAATCGTCAGTTAGAACTGTTCAATAGTGCCTCGTTCCAGTTTGCCAAGGACCACCATAAAGAAACTCAGGTCTGGGCGTTGCTTTATCACTACGATAAAGTGCTTAAAGAAGTTCGATATGAATTGTCCTTGCCGACCGGGTTCGGTAATAAAAAAATTACCAACTGGGGTATTCGGTTGCTCTTAGGAAGTGTTTCTAATAATCCCGATGATTTCACCATTCGTAAAGATGAATCAAATTCTCAGATTTCGGTGGAAGTAGAGCCTAAATTAGGCAAGTTTTGAGTAAGTAGCTATGTCCGAAGTAAATCCAAAGCAAATCACATTTGCCAGGGTGAGAAGACGCATCACTAAAGCTCAGTTGGCAAAGGAATTAGGTATCTCTAGTCGTAGTTTGCAGAATTACGAAACCGGGGCGACTTATCCTGATTCAGCGGCCTTAGAAAAAATCGCAAAACTGCTGAACTTTCCTCAGCAGTTTTTTTTCATTGATGAAGATATGCCAGAGCTGATGGAGCATTCGGTAAGCTTTCGTAAACTCTCAAAAATGACTGATGCATTGAAAGCTTGCACATTTGCAACAGGCGCCATCGCGTTTAGAGTCAACCACTGGATAGAGGAAAGATTTAGTCTTCCCTCGGCGGGGCTACCTGACCTGAGTGATCTTGGGCCTGAGGAGGCAGCTGCCACACTCCGCCGCGCATGGGGACTAGGTAATGCACCGATTCCCAATATGATCCACCTGCTTGAGTCGAAAGGCATTCGTGTTTTTTCGCTGGCCGAAGAAACACGAGAGGTGGATGCTTTCTGTACATGGTATGAGGGTAAGCCATTTGTTTTCCTTAACACCATCAAGTCTGCAGAGCGGAGCCGCTTTGACGCTGCGCACGAGCTAGGCCATTTGGTGCGCGACGTTTACACCATGCAGCATGGCCAAGCCCACGGACCTGAAATGGAGCGACAGGCAGATGCATTTGCTGCAGCCTTTTTAATGCCTAAGGATAGTGTCGCTGCTAATCAGCCACCCGCTTATACGATTAAGTATCTGATGAAACTCAAGCATTATTGGGGTGTGTCACTTGCAGCTATGGCATATCGATTTAACTCGTTGGGATTGGTAAGTGAGTGGAATTACCGAAGTCTTTGTATTGATATCGCTAAAAGTGGATATCGGACTAGTGAGCCAGAGCCGATGGAGCGAGAAACATCGCAACTACTCACTAAAGTGTTAGACGCTTTACATAGCCGAAAGCAAGGTCGTCGTGAAATTGCGGAAAGCTTAAGTGTGAGTATAGATGAAATTAATGCTTTAACCTTCCAGTTGACAAGGTTGTCAGTCGTTTCAGGAGGTGTAACTAATGGGGTTGCAGCTAAGAAGGGCTCTCCAAAGTTGAGGCTTATATAACAGAAATCGGTTCCTTGGCCGAATTGATGAGCTGGACTACTTCTAACGCCGTTTATGTAAAAGAGGCCCCCACACCGACGCCAAGTGTGGGGGCCTTTTTTTGTGGCCGAGGAAACCACCACCCCATAGACTGGTGCACCACCCCTCGGTCCTATGGTTTGCGCACGGGGGCCACTCACTTGAAACGGACTTGATCCTATGACCCCGCCACTGAGCAATCCCTACAACTACCCACCGGCCGAGCCAGCAGTAACGTGGCATCAGGTGACGGAAGCCGTTGCACAGCTTTCGCTCCCGCTCGGAATCGCTCTGCACCAACGCATCAATGATGTCACCCAAGCCCGGGCCCCCGGTATTTTCGTCGACGCCCTGGGAGAGTTGGAGGGTTACTTAGCTGCCTTGGACGATGCCAAACTGTTGAGCTTTGAACGCCAACGCCTAATCAAGGATTACGTGATGCGCGGCTGGACAGCCTGGCGGGCGAGTTTTGCTATAGAAGCGAGGGAGCAATGAGCATGGTCTGTTTTGGTCAGGATCACCGTCGAGGTATTCAGAGCGCTATGGGCGGGCAAAGTGCGATGCGCCAATTAAGACGCAATAGCTAAACCTCTATAGCTTCAGTGCTAATTGCAACATCCCGACGACATCCGGTCCGTCCTCGTTGATCCACGTCCCATAGTGCTGGCGGATCATGTTCCCGTTGGTGTGGCCCATCTGCTCGGCGATCCAGTCGATCGACGCTATGCCTGTCGTCAGCAACTGGCTGGCGTAGGTATGACGGCACTGACCAGGTCCGCGATAGCGAACCCCGGCCGCGAGCAAGTGAGCCTTGAAGAACCGATCCCGCACCACGAAGTCATTGACGTGAGGCAAGCCGCTTTTGGTGTTCAGGAAGACGAAGTGCAATTTGTGTTGCCGCACAGTCTTGTTGTCCCGCTCAACAATATCGACTGTCTCTGACTTCTTTATCCGGTTCAGTGCATCGATTTTGCGCAGTGCATCCCAGGCGGGCGCCAGCAGGCGGACCTTGCGCGTTGAACGCCGGGTTTTAGTTACGCGGTACGCGCCGCGTACTTTGGACCTACGAAATGTCACAGTGCCCTGTGTCAGATCGACATCCTCCCAGGCCAGGGCAATTGTTTCTGAAACCCGAGGTCCGGCCCATATCATGAACTGAACCATCAACAACTCTTGTGTGCGGTTGGTCGGCGTTTCGAGGATCTGTTTGATTTCCGCCCTGGTGAAAGGGTCCGGTGCCTCGGGATCGGGCAGACGAACCATCAACCCCTCGGTCGGGTCGTGCGCGACCTTCATGCGGGTGCGGTACAACCTGAATACCTGCCGAACGTTGCTGATGATGTCGCGGATGGTCTTGTTTTTGAGCGTTTTGGACAGCGTTCCCTGGATCCATTCCTGCAGGTCCAGGTGATCGATCTTGTTGATCTGTACCTTTCCCCAGCGCGGCCGCACGTGGACTTCGGCTTTGTTTGCATAACCTCGATAGCTTGATGCCGCCACGCTATTGGCCTTGATCTTCAACCACAGGTCCAGATAGTGGCCGAAGGTGTTTTCGACCAACTTGGAAGAGTTGGGGAAGTGTCTTGCGTAATCAAATGTGCCGGCTTGGATCTCATATTCGATGATGTCGACCAGGCGTCTTGCCTGGGCCACTATGGCCGGTGTGTTGCCCCCCGGGATTGATTCTCGGCATTTTTCCCCGTTGTGTTGAAAATAGATTCTCACGGAATTACCGCGAGCTTCGACCCCACTCATGTGAACCCCTAAGGCTGTGCTTGTGTGCCGACAGTCTGACGACCGGAAACAAAAAGGCCCGTTTCCGGGCCAAGTATCTTGATGTGCATCTTCTAGTGGACGCGGCTCATTGCTTAGGCCGTTGCTTGCGAAGATGGGCATTCATCAATTGGCGTTGCCGGCTGCATTTCATATGTCTGCCTTGGGCGCGCCACCTGCCGCACTGGTCGCAAAGACTGGTGTAGTCGATGTTCCAGGGGAAACGCTTTCCACTGATCTCGGCGGAGCTACTAGACATTGTGTTCAGTCCCCATGTCAGTGGTACTGGGCCACCGGGATGGTATGGCGAGCAGTTGGGCTATTAACGCCGCATCACTTTCACTCAGTTCGCCCAGGGTGTTGGCCATCTGACTTAGGCTTTCGAGGCGCGTCCGTGATTCGGGCGTTTTGTGTACCAGGTACCCGATCACTGCAGAGCCGATGATCGCGGTGGCCACTAGGTGCCGCGCCGGTGTGTTAGCCTTCGTGCCGCTGCTACTTTGGTGCTGTGCTTGCATGGTGTTGCCCTCTGTGGTGGTTGGTGTCGGGGAGGTGCAACTCCTCGACACCGCATTCATTTCAGGTCAGTCCTTGCGGGCCAGGTGGATCACCAGGCCGTCAAAATGTGGCTCGTCCTCGACACGCGATTGCCACTCCAAAACCCTCAAGATTTGCTGTCTGCTGCAGTCGTCCACCAGGATCTCGCGCTGGCCACCTGCTGCCCGGACTTCCAGGATCTTCAGCAAGCCATCCTCCCCATAAGCACCCGCCTGGATAATCGGCGCGCTTTCTCCCGTGAAGTCCAGACGGTCCTGAACTGCCTGTAGCTTGCTTGTCTTGCCGTCGCCGGCATTGCCAATAAACACTTGGATTTGCATCGGTCTTACTCTCCTTTACGCCTTGAAAGTCCAGCACTTCACTGTGGTCGGCCGGGGTTGTGAGCATGGATTGCGATTGTTGAAAGCAGCGCGTACGGCGCTGTGTACTGCCTTGTTGCTATCCAGGAACTTGCGGGAACGGGATTCTTTGAGCAGATCGCGCAACGTGGCCACATCGGCCAGCTTCTGTTTGTGTTCGGCGGCACGTTCACAGAATTCGTTGAGGTTGATGGCAATCACGGTGGGGTCGCTGCTGTGGTCCACCACCGGATCCTCGCTCAAGGATTCGAGGTAGTCGTAGACCTCCCAAAACTCGGCCACGGCCGCATGGTCGGAGCTGATCGACGCCTGGCGCTCGATGGCCATCCGTACGATCTGGCGCTGGGTAGCAGCGACCTGAGGATCACTCAGCTTGAGAACCAGGCGAAGGCCGTCCAGCAGCGAGAGCAGTTGCGCGTGGTTCTTGCTGATCCGCTCGACACGGATGTACCCGCGCAAGTCATAGCCGCAACTACTGCAGTTGCCCTGGTCGCTGGTATAGGCCGTGCTGCAGGCGAAACAGTGGGTATGCAACCGGCGCAGTTTCGCTTCGTGTTCGGACATACGTTGGGCGAACAGCTCAAGCACCGCGGACTCTTTGCCCACGGCTCGCAACAGGAAGTGACTGAGGGTACCGCCATCCAGTGCGTTGAGCTGATCAGCTGCAGCACGGCTTTCCGGTGTGACGGTCGGGCGCACAAAGTGCAGTTTTACGATGCGCGTCATGATCGCTTCGTGGGCGACCACGGCCGCGTTTTGACTGATAGCGATCGTTCCCCTAAATGGGGGCTCGTACGTCTCGTTGCCGGCCGTCTTGACGCCTTTCGTGGCTAACGTACCGCCGCCGTAAAAGTCTTTCAGTTCGTCCCACTCAAATGTTTTTGCGTGTGCCCGATCTTCGCTATGGCGGTCGGCTTCCAGGAACACTACCGGCATGCCGGAAACCTGGCCCATTAGGCGAGAGCGCCCGGCCTTCGTGGATTTCATAGGGTCGAATCCTTCATAGCCTTCGCGTCCGAGTAGTTTCCAGAGCAGGTTCAGCAGAGTGGTTTTGCCGGCGCCGGCTTCACCGGTGGCTTCCAAAAACGGGAATGATTGGTAGCGGGCGCGGATCTGTTCGCAGAACAGCGAGCCGAAGAAGAACACCAAGGCGACGAAGCCCTGGGCGCCGAAGCAGGTCCACAGCAGTTGCACCCACTTCTCGTCAAAGCCCTTTGCTTCGCGCTGCAGCTTGATGGGGACGCCCTTCTGCAGGGTTTTCAGGCGTAGCTTGCCGAACTCGAAATAGTCTTCACTGTTGACCTTGTAGGTGGTGCCGTCCTTGATCGCGATATCGCCGTAGACATAGCAGGTGTACTCCTTGCTGTAGCCCACGTAGTCAATCGTCGAAACGGTTTTGATGCCAAACAGTTGGTCCTTCATGAGCTTGTCGAGCTGCTGGCCACTGCCAGTAAACATTGCACCTGCCGCCATGCCGAGCAGCCGCTTTTTGAATTCGCTTGCGGCCGACAGCTGGCCGCTGGTGAAGGTGTTTTTCACACTTTCAGAGTCGTGCGGGAAGTCCACGCGCAGGTAGTACCAGGACTCGTCCGTTACCTCGTTGCGCTGGAAATACAAGGCTTGCGGGTAGCAGTTGGCAATCTCTACGACGCTGCCGGACTGCTGCAGCGCCTTCTCGCGCTGTTGCGACTGGTTCAGCAACTGATCGTCGTGGTTCTCGCTGTCCTCGATGTCGGACATAGCCCGGTTGAATTTCTCCATGTCCAACTTGAACCAATACAGGCGGCTCCCAAAGCCCAGGTGAAATTCCCCGCGCTTGTTCCAGTCGTACATGAGCAATGCCTTTTCCGCTGCGCTCTCTGCCAGCAGCAATGCTCCTTGGTGGCGGGCCTGCTTGAGGTCGGTGGCGATCTGTTCGGCACGTTTAGTGTCGTCTTGGATGAAGCTCCAGCGCTGATGGAGGTCGTTCCAATCAGACTTACGGCCGTCGCGTTGCGGGATCTGTGCTGACTCGCAGACGAAGCCAAGGGCCCGGGCTTCGCGCACCCAACGCCGGGTGTATGCGTTAGCGCTGGGCTCGTTATCAAGGGCCCACACCAACTTAGGCAGCTTCCCTCCCTCGCGGGTCTTAGCCAACGCCTTGAGCGAGTCTCCAGGGAACGCTGTCGAGGACATGGCCGATACGGCCGCGATGTCGTTGTGTACCAAAGCGATGGCGTCGAAGATCCCTTCGACGATCCAGATTTCCTTGGCTTCAAGAAGGTCGACGCAGGGAGGGCACCACCAGACGCCGCGATAGCTGTCCTTGGATTTGAAGCGGGCCTTCATCTTGCCGAAGCGGTGCGGCTGATCGATCAGGCGTTCCCACCAGCCGCCTTTTTCCAGGGCGAAGCGCACAGTGGCGCTGCCAGCGTTGTGTTCAGGGGAGTAGAAACTTTCCTGAGTGAACCAACCCTGGATCAGCTCAAACCGAAAGCCACGGGCGAACTCCAGGTACGCACGCGCAGTGGCGTTCGGGTGCTGGTCTGTAGCCGGCGCACGCTTGCTCCAGTCTTCGAACAGATCGTCGTACAGTTCTTTAACATGCAGGGTGTGGCCACACTTTTCAGGTCGGCCACAGATCACCATCCATGGGGTATCGAACCTGGAGTACAGCTCTTTCTTTTTGCACTTGGGGCAAGTGCCGCCGCGCATGTAATCGGTGCCTGTGCGATGTTTCAGACCGAAGTCGGATTGGAGGCGTTGCAGCACGTCGTGGCGAAGATCTTCTTTCATGGGGGTTACTTCACTGCTTTCAGGCTGTGGGTTAGGGCTGCCATAAGGCTTTTTTGCGCAGCCATTGCCGGGACGTGTGCGAGAATTGCGCCGTGGCGCAGACCGTCCGCAACGAAGCGGAATTGATCGGCATACCAGTGTTCATTGAGGCTCAAGCGATATTGCTCACGCAGGGCTACCAGCAGTGCTTCAGCCTCGACGGGTGTCAGTTTCGCGTTGATGTTCATGGCGTTTTCCATCGTCAAACCTCAATTTTGGGCGCAGCTCACCCAAACCCACGGCGGTGGGACAGGCGATTTGTTGGGGGGGATTACGAAGCGGTGACGCGGAAGCGGCCGTTATCAGGGGCGATAAGAATGCGTTCGTAGATCAGGCTGACTGGGATTGCCCAGGCTTTTCCGGTGGCAGTGTCGAAGATGACGGTGTGCGTGGACGTGCTGCTGGCAATGTCAATTCGTTGCCGATTGCTGGCTGCCACCATTTCGCTGCTGGCCAGGTGCACCAGCTTTTCGGCTGTCCGAGTCAGGACATCGTAATCCGCAATCAGGTGTTGCACGGCACGGTCAAACAGTTGCTGATCGTCGCCGAGGTGTTCGCACCGGTGCCGCTCAAGGAATACGAGAGCTGCGGCTTGAAGCGTGTCCTGATACTCCTGTACTGCGGGCAGGTTATTCACTGGGCTTTCCCCGGTTTTACGCGGTATAAGTCGATGGCTGCCAGTACTTCGGCGTGTCGTGCGGCCATGTGTAGATTGTGAGCGTGGAGGATGATTTTGGCCTCTCCCTCGTTGATCAAACCATCCTCCAGCGCTTGGGCAATTGCCTGGTCAACACAGCCGCGTTTGGCTGAAACCTGAACTGATCGCGCATACAGCTCGACGTTATCCAGCGTTTCCGGGTCGGCGATCGGTACAAACAACCCGCCGTACATGAGCGCAACAAAATTCGGCAGATGATAGGTGCCGCACTCTTTTTCCAGTATGTGAACCTGAACATCGCTGAGCGGACTGCAGCTCGCGTTTTCATAAGCATGGTTATCGAACTTTTTGACGTTCATTCCCAAACGAGCTGCAGCGCCTTCGCGTCCATCTGGGAAGCTACGAATGATCTTGCGTATAACGTCCTTGCGAGTCTCTAGAACTAGGCTTTTCATCTTCTACTTTTCCCTGTTTGTCAGCGCCGTTACCCTTCGATAACGCCGTCTTTGATGTTGAGCAGTACGGCGGCGCGATGTGCCTCCCCACGGCGACCTTTGATCCGACCGTTCAATAGGTCGCTGACTAAATTTTTGTTCAATCCGTTTTTCCGGCTGAACGCCGCAATACTCATTCCTTTGCGATCCAAGGCCTCTCGGGCTTGCTCGGGTGTAACGGTGGCGGGCATAGTGCGTACTCTGTTCGGTTGTGTTTACTTGTGTTTCTCTGTGGTGATTCTTGGTCAAAAAAATGATCAAGTCAATGGTGGTGACTAAAAAAATGCTCATAGCGGATCGAGTGGGTGAACGTCTAAAGGAAGAGCGCGAGCGCTTGGGTCTGAATCAAACAGAGTTTGGAGTGCTTCTGGGGGTAAGCCGGGGATCACAAAAAAACTATGAACTGGGAGCGAGTTCGCTCGACCTTCGCTATGTTGCAGCGCTTGAGGAACACGGCGTCGATGCAGCGTTTGTACTGACTGGGCGTCGTTCGACGCCGCTTGGCCAACAGTTCACAGCGGCTGAGGAGGAACTGATAAATCAGTTCAGGAGCATTGCGGAAGAGGACCGAAAGGCGATCCGCCGTTTTCTTGAAGCCATGGCCGCCGATGCTGCGAGGAAATCGAATTAACTTGTTACAAAACCCACATGGCATTAGCAGTCTTTAACGTTTTACCGCTGATTACCGCCCCGATATCGTCGATTCAGCAATGCACTTTACGGAGTAGTTAGCATGTTGGATCGCACAGTAGGCGACGTTGGGGCGGTTGAAGTATCAGATATTGAATGGCATCCATTGACGAAAGTTGAGCGTCGTCTGATTTGTTTCCATCGACAGTTGACCGATGAGGAACAGCGTCAACTATATCGATTGGCCGAGCTTTTGTTTCAGACCAGAGAACCTACATAATCTGGTCAGACCTCGTCGGCTATGACAAGTCGCCGACTCTATAGGGGCAGGGGGCTTGTATCTTACGCAACGGCAGGTGACGCGAGTTGCTCAAACAATTCTCGCTGTTTAGCCCTCGGCATATCACGAAGGCGATCAAATAAGAGACGGTCGACTACTTCCGCAGATGGTCTCAAGGTGTGAGAGAAGGTTAGGGTGGTCACCCAGGTGTGACCACAGCTAACGGATAAGCATTGACAGTACAGCCTTGCAAATTCCAACGACAACTCTTCACGCGAAGCGATCCGACCTTTCCCGCTACATTCCTTACAGTAAATTCGCATAGCCCCACCCACCGTATTCACAGAGGGCTATTTTGCCACACAACATCTGGTAGTTGTGTGGCTCTTCAAATACTAGCTGTGGTGAATCAGCTAACGGACTCGGGTTCAGCCCAGGCAATATGACGATCAGCCCGCAAACAGTCATTGACCTGGAGGAACAGCTGGCAAATCGGCCGAATTTCGTTGTTGGTATAGATCTTGTCGATCTTTTCGATATCCCCAAACCCTCCCGCGTTCTCCGGTATCACCCCAGCCAAGGCCGGGTGCATTCGCCAGGCGGCAATCACGTCATTACGTGTGATGTTCTTGATCCGTTCGAATTCGTCTTTGGTGGCCACATCTCCAATCGGAATAATCTGAATGGCTTTTTCCGCGCCCCCTGGGATGTTCACAAACATCGAACGAAAGTTACCCACACCCTTGGCGCTTTGAATTTGGGTTTTTAAGTTCGCTTCATCCTCTTCGGACAAGTCAGGATCGTTGGTATAAAAGATGAACCCTGCATGGGCGCCGTTATTGTAGTAGCGGCGACGAAACAAAGTGGCCGACTCGTTCAAGAGCAAGGCATGCATGCCGCCCAGGTAGTCGGGCACCCCATAGATATTCTGCTCCACGTCGTAGTCCATGACGTGCTCCACTTCCTCCTCTTCAAAGTGCAATTCCTTGGCATTGGGCAACAGCATCATGAAACCGCCCCCGACTTTGCGCCGCATGTTGATCGCCGGTAAGTGCTGCAACTCAATCACCTGGCCGATGACGTTGCGGATACGCAGGAAAAACGCATCGCCAAACACCATGAAATCCAACCCTGCGCGCCCCATGGTCTGCCGGCTGCACCCAGCCGAGGGGATGAAGTCACGCAGCAGCATGTTGCGTTTGAAGCGCGGAATGGTGCCGTGGTGGGCATTGGCCCGTAGCAGCTTGGCCAACCCGGTGCGCGACACCGGCGGCACGTACACCCGCCCGTCGCTGGTCGAGAACACGCCCAGGTATTCGCCGACGTTGTTGGTCAGTACCGACTCTGGCGCGCCGAAGCTGAACGCCTGCACTTTGTGAGGCTGGGGATTGGGCTGTTCGAGTTCGTTCATGGCTGCCTTCTAGGGTTGACCAGCGGCTGCGCCGCTTTTTATTGATGTTGAGAGGTTCGTTGGCCAGTGCGTGCATCACCGCCCAGGCGATGTCGGCATGACCGGTGGCGTCGGTGCGCGAGGCGCTGTAGGTGATCTGGCCGCTGTTGGTCGCGCCGCGCTTGATCGTCAGGAAGGCCGAGGCGATGTCGTTCCAGTCGGCGTCCCATTCGATCCGCCGTCCTTGAATGGTGTCCTGGGCTTTGAGTACCAGGGTGTTTTTGGTTTCCAGGCTGTAATGGATCGGCGTCACGCGTGGGAAGAAATCGCGCACCAGGTCAAACACGCCATAGCCCACACCAGTGATGTCGATGCCAATGTGTTGGACGTTGAAACGCTCGGTGATCTTTTTGACCTGCGCCGCCTGGTAGGTGAACGAGTGCCCGCGCCAGGAGTACTTCTCCAGAATCCGGAACTTTCCGCCTTGCTCCAAGGGCGGAGCGACCACCACGCAAGTGGCATCGTCGCGGGTACGGCTGGGGTCGTAGCCCACCCACACCGGACTGTTGCCGAATGGCCGCAGCGCCTTCGGATCTGCGTCGTAATCGGTCCACAACAGGCGATCCGAATAACAGCGCTCCAGATCCGCCAAGGCAAAGGCGCTCTGTGTGCTATCGATGAATTTGCACAGGTAGAGCTGGTCGAACTGGTCGTCGGAGTTTTCCAGTTGCAGCTGTTCCAGGTCGAACAGATCGCAGCCGCCGGCAATGGCGTCGTGAATGGTGATGATCTTGCGCCACTGCCCATCCGGACACAGTGCGCCCTGACGTAACTCGGCTTCGCTGGGGAATGGCAGGTTGGCTTTCTTGTGTTTGCCACGCTTGAAGGCGTCGCCGGTCCAGAACGGATACGCCTGATGGCTGACCGCGCTGGGCGTGGAAAAATAGGTTTTGCGCCATTTTTTGTGGGTGGCCATGGCCCCCGACAGGGTGTTGAGCTTGTCGAAGTCACGAATCCAGAAGTATTCGTCGACGTAGACGTGGCCATGGTGACCCTGGGCGGTGCTGCTATTGGTGCTGAGAAAACGCAGCTCGGCGCCGTTGCTGAGGATGATCGGGTTACCGGTCAGCTCCAGGCCAAACCACTCGCGGGCAAACTTGATGATGTAGTTGCGGAAAATCTCGGACTGGGCGCGGCTGGCAGATAGGAACATCTGGTTGTCACCGGTCAGCACCGCATCCATGAACGCTTCGCCGGCGAAGTAGTAGGTCAGCCCAGTTTGGCGAGCCTTCAGCACGTTGCGGATGCGCCGCGTCAGCGGGTTTTGCTTGGCCTCGAACAACTCTTTTTGATAGCCGAACAGCTTGCTGGTGAACTTGTCGAGAAAGTCCACCTCGGTCAGGTGGCTGATGTCGTTCTTTGGCGCTTTGGGTTTCTTCTTCCCAGGGGCGTCAGCGTCGCGACGGCTGGACTTATCCCCAGGCGCTCGCCGCTCACCATCGGCACCGGCGGGCAGATCCGCAGCAGTGCTGGGGGCTGGTTTGACCGCCTGCTTTTGCAAGCGCTCGCGCACGCTGAGCAGCCGGTCGAGCTCGTCCAGTTCCTTTTTTTCCAGCGTCTCGACCTTCTCCAGAATCAAGGTGATGCGCCGACTGACCGCCGTGAGTGGTTCCTCGTCCGTCAGCAGTTCATCCCAACTGCCCTTGGCAATCCAGTAGTACACAATCCGGATGTTAGGCAGCTTGAGTTGCGCCTGTATCTCGCGGGGTTTGTAGCGGCGCAAATAGAGCTTTCTGGCCGCGTCTTTGACTTCAGGTAAGTAGGGCATGAGCCGCAGTTTATGCAGCTCCCACCCTACAAACCCGCCCTTAAATTCCTGCTCAATCCTATTTCCGGAATATAGGATTTTCGCGCAATGGAACCGTTTGTTCGGGCTGGCGCAGCTGCCTATCGTGGCGGCCACTGCACCGAATCGAGCGACTTTGCCCCATGCCCCGCACCCTTGTTTCTGACTGGAAACGTGTCGCCACCAGCGGCAAAACCGTTGATGGCCGAACCATCGAAGCCCAGGACTTGCGCGACATGGCCAGCGCTTACGATCCGGCCACCTACACCGCGACCATCTGGTACGAACACATTCGCTACTTTGGCAGCCTGGGCACTGTCGCCGAGGTGAAAGCCGAAGATATCAGCGGCGGCAAAGTGGCTCTGTTCGCCAGGCTCCAGCCCAACGACCGCCTGTTGAGCCTGAACAAAGACGGCCAGAAGCTGTTCACCAGCGTGGAAATTCAGCCGAACTTCGCCGACACCGGCAAACCCTATCTGCGCGGCATGGCGGTGACCGATGACCCGGCCAGCCTCGGTACCGAGGCATTGCACTTTTGTCGTCGAGCCGAGGCCGGCAACCACTTTGCCAACCTGGAACCCCTGGACGACCTGACCACGGGCAACAGCGACGAGGCTGTGGCCCTGTCGTTCTTCGCCCGTGCGTTCGCCGCCATCCTGGGCAAAGGCGGTTTCGAAGCCCCCGCACACCCCACAGAAGAGAACACCCCCATGGATCAAACAACCGTGCAGGCCTTTGCCGCTGCGGTGGACAAACTCGGCACCGTGGCCACCAGCCTGGAAACGAGCGCCGCCACCTTTGCCACGCAGAAGCCGAACGAGCCAGACACCGCGCTCACCACCGACAAGACGGGCGATCAGCCCTCCGGCATCACCGTCGAACAGTTCAACAGCCTGAAGGGCTCGCTGGACTCGCTCGCCGAAAAATTCAACACCGCGTTGAATCACGGCAAGGGGCAGGAACTGCCCCACACCACCGGCGCCGTGAGTGACCAGCCAGAGGCCGTTTACTGATGAATCTGAGTAATGCTGCCCGCTTGAAATTCAGCACCCTGGCCCTGGCGATTGCATCGACCTATGCCGTGGCTTCGGTCCATGAAGAATTCAACGTCGAGCCGACCCATGCGCAGACCTTGAATGAAAAAATCACCCTGAGTTCGGCTTTCCTGCAACGCATCAACGTGCTGGCAGTGACCGAGATCAAGGGCGAGAAGGTCATGATCGGCGTCAACGGCACCGTCACGGGCCGTATCAATACGGCCACCAATGACCGGGTCGCCCGTGACGTGCTGG
Organism: Pseudomonas sp. Pseusp49; assembly: GCF_059491875.1. Lineage (NCBI taxonomy): Bacteria > Pseudomonadati > Pseudomonadota > Gammaproteobacteria > Pseudomonadales > Pseudomonadaceae > Pseudomonas > Pseudomonas sp. Pseusp49. The sequence goes on from NZ_CP168514.1 coordinate 1,861,911, forward strand.
GACTCGATGGCATTGGTTACGAGCTGTTCGATACCCAAAGCGACGTGGCGCTCAAATACGCCACCATCGACGCCTGGTCCAAGTTCCCCGATTTTGCGCAGAAGTACGCCGCTGCCGTGCAGAAGCAGATCGGCCTCGACCGCATCATGATCGGCTGGAACGGCACCAGCGTTGCTCCGAATACCGACCGCACAGCCAATCCGTTGTTGCAGGACGTCAACAAAGGCTGGATGCAGATCGTTCGCGAGCAAGCTCCTCAACAGATCCTGGTCGAAGGTGCGACCCCCGGAAAAATCCAGGTCGGTGTCGGCGGCGACTACGCCAATCTGGATGCTCTGGTCTTCGACGTCTCGCTGATGATCGACGAAGAATTCCGCGATGGTGGCGACCTGGTTGCCATTATCGGGCGCGACCTGCTGGCCTACGACAAGGGCAAGCTGTATGCCGCCCAAGGCGACAAGCCGACCGAAAAAGAACGCATCGAGATGGCCCAGGTGATCGCCACCTATGGCGGTCTGCCGTCCTTCACCTGCCCGCACTTCCCGAGCAAGGGCGTGGTGGTCACCAGTTGGGACAACCTGTCGATCTATTTCCAGGACAGCAGCTGGCGCCGCCAGATCATCCAGAACCCGAAACGCTCGCAGGTCGAAGACTACAACGCGCGCAATGAGGGCTATGTGGTCGAGCAACTGGGCAAGTTCGCCGGCATCGAAGCGGCCAACGTTGAGTTCGTCACCGTCACAGTGCCGGAGGCACCTGCGCCATGAGCCTCGCCCTCAATCACAAAAAGCGCCTGCTTGAGCAGGGGCCGATAGCCGACCCAAAACCCTACACCTCGGCCACGGCCTTGGCGGGACCGGCCAACGCGCAAAAACACCTGGCGTTGATGAACGCAGCCTTGGCCGAGGATTGCGGTCGACTGTCGGAGCTGAACTCGCTGGAGGCTCGCCAGCGCTTGAAGCGCGATGAGCTGTTGCCCAAGTACCTGGTGTACGTGCAGCGCTACCGCGAATCCGGTCTGAACCACCCGAACCTGGTGCTGATGCAGGTCCTGGTCTGGCTGTTCGACACCGAACAGTTTGAACAGGCCCTGGAGCTGGCGGATTTTGCCATCGAGCAGGGCCAGGCCATGCCGGAGCGCTTCCGTCGCGATATCCCCACTTTCGTGGGTGACACGATGGTCGAGTGGGCCGAGGCGCAGCACAAAGCCCAGCGCAACCCGGAACCGTACCTGTCCCAGCTGTTGTTGCGTGTGGACGGTCAGTGGCCCGGTCACCGCGATCCTTGTGATGGCGACCCACGCGAACTGACGGCACCGGCCGCTTCGTGGGAGCTGTTCGAGAAGATCCCGGCGCGCTACCACAAGCTGCTGGGCATCCTCGCCATGGAAGACAAGCGCTGGGCCAAAGCCTGCGCGCACTTTTACCGGGCCAATGAGCTGTACCCCGAGATCGGTGTAAAGACCCGGATGGACGAGGCCAGCAAGGCCCTGCGCAAGCAGGAAGCCGACGAAAAGTCCGGTACCGAATAAACGACTAACCCCCCCAGCGGGGGCCTGCCGAGGTGAAGGCCCTGTGCCAACCGCCTAACGCAGTCACCCCCGCATCTATTCCGTAACAACCCACCGAGGAGGTCAGCACATGAGTTTTGGCGGTAAGCCGACCACCCTGGTGGATTGCACGATACCCAACGACGGTTTCTGGCCGGACCTTGAGTTGGCCGAATTCCAGGCGTCCTATCGTCTGCCGGCGGAGTACCTACCGGAGATGATGGTCGAGGGGCTGACGCTCGCCATGGGTGAAGTCAACCTGGACCTGGCCAAGCGAAAAGCCGAATGGCAGGACATGGGCTACAAGTACCTGGAAGGCTCCGGCATGGAGCTGGAAAGCTTCTACCTGGCCAGCTACCGGCGTGCCGCGTACTGCCGCGCCAAGTCCTTTTTGCTCCAGCAGTTCGCCACAGTCAACCGCCGCGAGAGCGCCGAGAACCTGGGCAAAGAAGCCCCGGAACGACACGAGCTTTTTCTGTCCTACAGCCAGCAGTCCGTGCGTGTTCTGCAAGGCCGTGGGCGTGTCACCGCGGAACTGCTCTGATGGAAAAGCTCCGTGCCCTGACCAAGTACCTGATCGAACATCGCGTGGTGGTCGCCGAGCAGCTGGAAAGTTGCGCGGAGCAGGTCAATTTGACGCTGGTCTGGAAGCCTGAAGAACTTGGCTTGCACATGGGCGACATGCGTTACCGCGCTGTGATCTTCCTGGAGCGTTTCACTGAGCAACCGGCACGGCTGATGGCCTTGCTGGGCACCTGGTTGGTGAACAACGATCCCGACCGCCACCTGGATGAACTTCCGGCGCCGACCTTCGATATTGAACAGATGGACCCGGACGCGTCGGACGTGGAAATCACGGTCGAATTTATCGAGCCGCTGCACCTGACCGAATCGCCGGACGGTGAGTTCGAAGCCTTTGGGACCACCTGGGCCCTCGAACCGTTCGACCTCTGGATTGCTGAGCGCGGTGAGGTGCTGTATGGCGCGTAAACAAGCCATCAGCCTGACCGTCGAGGGCATGCTGGATGTTCAAACCCAGCTGGCCATGCTCAGCCTGCCGCCCAAATTACAAGCGCGCTTGATGAACCGCGTTGGCCTGCGTCTGCGCAGCCAATGGCGGCAACGTGTGCGCAAACAGAGCGACCTGAACGACAGTCCTTTCCAGCCCCGCAAGTTTCGCAAGCAAGGGCAGAAGAAACGCATGCTCACCGGCCTGGCCAAACGAATGGGCGTCAAGCGCCTGGTCGGCAACGCCGCCGAAGTGGGCTGGGGCAACGCCAAAACCGCCATGATCGCCAGCGTTCATAACGCCGGCATGACCCTGCGTGGCGGTGCTGACCAACTGAGCCGGCAAAAGGGCAAAAACACCCTCATGGCCACCCGTTTTCAGGCCAAACGCCTGCGGGTGCTGGGCTACAAACGTGCCGTTCAGAACCCGGACAAAAAGCGCCGCAAACCCCGCTTTATGCGACCCGGTGTGGCGTGGATCGAGGCGAACCTGAGTTACGACCAGGCCGGCCTGTTGATCCGTTTACTCAAGGGCGACGACCCCGGCCCGGCGAAGTGGGACATCAAACTCCCAGGCCGCGAATTCTTCGGCATAGCCAATCAGCAAGAGGTCAACGAGCTGGTGACCTACCTCATTCCACAAATCCTTAATTCACCGCGATAGAGGCCCCTTCCATGGCTCTTGGCAAAGTAAGTGTCAACAACCTGAACCTCGGCCAAGGCCCGGTGACGGAGATCGAGCGTTACTTTCTGTTCATCGGTCCGGCGTCCGCCAACGTCGGCGAGCTGGTCGCGCTCAATACCCAAAGCGACCTCGATGTCGAACTGGGGGTCGATGCCTCCGATCTGAAAACCCAGATTGCCGCCGCGCAATTGAATGGCGGTGACCGCTGGGCCTGTATGGCGGCCCCGATTGCCCCGGACGGTGACTGGGCCGAAGCCCTGGACAAAGCCCAGCAAGCCGGTGTTTCGGTCGAAGGCGTGATCATCACCACGCCGGTGACCACCGGTGCCGAGCTAACGGCGATGCAAGACAAAGCGACGGAAATTACCAACGTGTACGGGCGCCGCGTGTTCTTCATGGCCGCCACCAGGGGCATCGACATTACTCCGGAGCCGGAGCCCCCGTTGAAAACTGCCGCTGCATCCAAGGATCCGGACACCGCCGCGAAAAGCCCACGTGCGACGCCCAAGGCGGTTCAAACCACCGAAGGGGAAACACCGGCCCCGCGTATCCCCGAAGACTGGTCGACCTATCTGACGGCCCAGCGCGCTATCACTGCCGGCGTGGCCGCTCAACGGGTCATGGTCGTGCCACAGCTGCACGGCAATGACCAGGGCGTGTTGGCCGGACGTCTGGCCGGTGCCACCGTCAGCATTGCCGACAGCCCGATGCGGGTCGCCACCGGCCCATTGCAGGGGTTGGGGCCAGTGCCCGTCGACGCAAGCGGCGTACCGCTGCCGGGCAGCGTGCGCGCCGAGCTGGATAAAGCCCGTTTTTCCGTGTCGCAAACCTATCCGGATTACCCCGGTGTGTTCTGGGCGGACGGCAATACGTTGGACGCGCCAGGCTCCGACTTTCAGGTGATCGAGTACCTGCGCATCGTGGACAAGGCTGCACGTCGTATCCAGGTGCTGCTGATCCAGCGGGTCGCGGATCGCCGGTTGAACAACACGCCCAACAGCATGGCCACCGCGACGTCTGCATTCATGCGCCCGCTGCGCGACATGGCGCGCTCCGTCACGGTGAACGGCCAAGTGCAGCCCGGCGAGATCGAATCGCCCAAAGACGGTGACGTGACCATCTTCTGGAAGAGCAAAACAGCCGTGGAAATCTACTTCACGGTGACCCCTTACAACTGCCCGAAAGACCTGACGGCATACATCGCCCTGGACCTGTCCAACGGCGAAGAGGAGTAACCCATGGGTGCGCGCATTGGCGGCAAAAACTTCGATGTGAACATTGGCGATCTGCAAATTCACGTCGAAAAAATCAGCCTGGACATCACCGACAACACCGCCGTAGCCCAAACCGGCGGTGTTCCGGACGGCCATGTGGACGGCGACGTGTCGGCCAGCGGCGAAATGGAGCTGGACAGCGGCAACTTCTCCTTGCTGATCGACGCCGCCCGCCAGGCGGGCAGCTTCCGAGCCCTGGAACCCTTCGACAGCGTGTTCTTTGCCAAGACCCCCAGCGAGGAGCTGCGGGTGGAGGCCTTCGGCCTGAAGCTGAAGGTATCCAACCTGCTCGACATCGATCCCAAGGGTGGCGAAAAGAGCGTGCACAAGGTGCCGTTCGACGTCACGTCCCCCGACTTTATCCGCATCAACGGCGTGCCGTATCTCGATCCGAGCGAGATTGAAGGCCTACTCGGATGAGCAAATTCGACATGTGGCTGGCTCGTATCAGCTGGTCACTCAGCTTTTTGGTTTTACTGGTCTGGCTCGCCAATGGCGCCTGGGACCTGGCACTCAATTACGACCTGACCAGCTGCACGTTTGGCTAAGACGGCGCGCCGCTCGCATGTGCGGCCCTGATAACTGGAGACGTTGATGGACCTTTCACCCGCCAGCGTCAGCGTGATGCTGCTGCTCACTGACTTGCTGGTGACCGGCGTGCTGGGCTTCCAGGTGTACCTGTTCCGGCAAATCAGCTTCGCCCGCCGCGAGCACCTGGAGTTCCGCATCAAGATCGCCGAGGAATACGTGCGCAACGAGCACCTGGACAAGGCGCTGAGCAAGCTGGAAGAGAACCTGGAGCGGCGTCTGACCGCACTTTTAAGCACTTCAAATAAACGGAACTGAGCAATGAGCGAACGACGCGAAATCACCCTGGAAGTCGGCGACAACGAATTCACCTTCGCCCTCGATCCGGTGGACGTGAGCAAGTACTTCAACCACCTGACGCCGAGCAACAAGGTGGCACCCGCCAACAATCTGCTGACCCAAACCGTCAAGCAGGAACAGTTGGCCAGCCTGCGCCCGCTGCTGGCCAATCCGGTGATTACCCTGCAACTGGCCGGCGCACTGCTGGAGGAATACACCCCGGACATTGAGATCAACGTAAAAAAGCGCTCGCCCGCGCCGAGCGCTTAAACGAAAACGCCCTGGGCCAGTTGATGGCCCTGGTCGACCGCTGGCTACCGGGTGAAGAGCCGACCACGGACAACATGGGCACCGCCAAGTGGCTGGACGACCAGTATTGGAGCCGTATGGAAATCGCCATCGCCAACGGCATTTCCCGGGCGTTCAAAGGGTAACTGACCAGCACCTGGTCAACGGAGAGTTTCATGGCTGACAACAGCGCCAAGCTCAATTTCATCGTTGCGCTAACCGACATGATCACCGGCCCCCTGAACAAGGTGAACGCCAGTTTTACCGAGCTGGCCAGCGGTGCGCAAAAGGGTCTGACCCAGATGGGCGTGGGGGCGGCCGGCATGGTCGCCACCGGCTACGCGTTGCAGGCCGCCATGGGCCCCGCGATTGACCAGCAGCGGGCATTGGGCGAAGTGAAGTCACTCGGCGTTGCCGCCGAGAGCCTGGATCTGCTCAACCAGAAGTCCCTGGAGTTCGCCATCAATTACGGCGAAAACGCTCAGGCCTTTGTCCGCTCGGCCTACGACATTCAAAGCGCCATTGCCGGGCTCACGGGCACCCAGTTGGCCACCTTTACCAATGCGTCCAACGTGCTGGCCAAAGCCACCAAGGCCGATGCCGCCACCATCACCAACTACGTCGGCACCATGTACGGCATCTTCAAAGATCAAGCCGACGCCATGGGCAAAGGCGATTGGGTCGAGAACCTGGCTGGTGTCACGGCGACCGCTGTGAAAATGTTCAAGACCACCGGTCAGGGGATGAGTGACGCGTTTACCTCCGTAGGTGCCAACGCCACCGCTGCCGGCATTAGCTTGAACGAGCAAATGGCGATCCTCGGCACGCTGCAAGCCACCATGAGCGGTGGCGAGGCCGGTACCCAGTACAAGTCCTTTTTGGCCGGTATTGGGGGTGCCCAAGGCAAGCTCGGTTTGAAATTCACCGACGCCCAGGGCGCCATGCTGCCCGTCCTGCAGATCCTCGAAAAAATCAAAGGTAAGTTCGGCGAAACCTTGGATGTGGCCGAGTCGGACGCCTTGAAAGCAGCCTTTGGCTCCGACGAAGCCGTGAGCATGATCAAGTTGCTGATGGCCGACACCGATGGCCTGGCCGACAGTTTGAACGCCCTGGGCCAGGTCAAGGGCATGGAGCAAGCCCAGACCATGGCCGAAGCGATGATTGATCCCTGGGCACAATTTGCCAGCACGATAGAAGTGTTGAAAATTGCTTTCGGCCAACTGATCGGCCCCGCGCTCACCCCCTTGCTGAAGATGTTCACCGAGGGCGGCGCGAAGATTTTGAAGTGGACCAAGCTGTTCCCCCACCTGACCAAAGTGATTGGCATGACCGTACTCAGCGTTATTGCGCTGATCGCAGCCATGTCACTGTTCACCCTCGGCATGGGGATGGCTCAGGTCGTGATGAAGGGCTTCATTGTCATTCAGAAGATCTTCCGCATGGGCTGGCTTCTGACCAAAGCGGCGGTGATGTCCAACATCGTATGGGGTGCCCTGTACATCACGTTGCTCGGCGTCATGGCCATCGGCATGGGTACCGTCAGTGCCGCCATGATGATTTGGCAAGGGATCATCTGGCTGGTCAATGCCGCGCTGCTGGCCAACCCGATCGGGTTGGTCGTCACCGGCATCGTTGCCTTGGTCGCCGTCGTCATTGCGGCCATTTATTACTGGGACGAGTGGACTGCTGCACTGCTCAACAGCGCCGCATTCACCTGGCTGAATGAACAATTCCAGGCCTTGAGCAGCTGGCTTGCCGCGTTCGGCACGCTGGCCACCGATGCCTGGAGCGCGTTCACCACTGCCTGGAGTGACCTGTCAGTATTCGACCTGCTGGGAGACGCGGCCAACGGCTTGATCGAACTGCTGAATCAGATTCCTGGCATCAACATCGAAACCCGCTTTGCGACGCCGACCGCCCTAGGCACTGCTGAAGCCCTGAGCGCCGCAATAGGCCCAGGTACGCCCGAAGCACTCAACGGAGCGGTAGTGCCCGGAGTCCCCGAGGCGATGCAGGCCGCCGACCAGGCCAACATGGCCACCAAAGCCCAGCAGACCATCAACGGTGCCATTCCTAGCTTGCTACCTGCCGGCCCCAGTGAGGTTCCCACCGGTGGCTTGATGCAGTCGTTCCAGAACAACACGACCCAGAACAAGGGCACGCAGATTGGCAAGGTCGAGATCCATACCAGCCAACCCCTGTCGCAGCATGAGCTCGACAAGATGCTGGAGATGGCCGCCGGATGAGCGAATACGTCGACTTGCTGATCAGTGCCAACGACCTGGTGTTCGATCCATCCAACCAGCCCATGGAGATCGAGGACCGCGCCAGCATCGCCCAGGACATCGCCCACATGATTCGTGAAAGCGGCCTGCTGGTGACCTTGATCGCTGAACGCAACAGCCTGCGTCAGCGTGACTGCATTCAGCAGCTGGAGCTGATGGTGGAGGCTGACGAACGACTGGTACCAGGTACGGCGCGTATCACTCAACCGGGGTACGGCCAGTACCTGATCGAGGCCGACACCATTAAATTTGGCAACATTGAGGTGGCGTTTTGAGCGACGTTGATTTTCGTCAGGCGTTAGCTGACGCCGGCATTCCGACCACGCAGGAAGAGCTTCAGGCCGCGTGGGAAAGCGAGATCGCCGAACAGGGCAGCCGCTTGAGCAACACCAGCGCCTGGTCACCATTCTGGCGGGTGGTGACTGCCATCGTGACCGAACCCGTGATGTGGTTCATCGACTTTATGGTTGAAGTCTCGCTGCCCAACGCCTACGTCAAAACCGCCGAAGGTGAGTACCTGGAAATGCTCGCCTGGGCGGTACAGGTTGAGCCCATGGGAGCCACCAAAACCGAAGGCAATCTGCTGTTCACCCGTTCCAGCCCGGTCGGCACGCTGGAAGTTGCCGCCGGCACACGGGTCCAGTCCGGCGCCATCAACGGGCATGTGTACGAGCTGTTGACCAGCCTGCCAGGCACCTTTACCGACGGCCTCACCCAGATCCTGATTCCAGCCATCGCCGCCGAACCGGGCAGCGGCTACAACCTCGCGCCGGGTTACTACGCCATTCTGCCGGAGCCGGTACCGGGCATCGTCAACGTGGTCAACCTGGACGGCTGGATGACGGTACCGGGCACCGACAAGGAGTCGGACGAAGACCTTCGATTGCGCACGCGCAACCAGTATTCGGCCATCAACCAGTGGAACACCGACGCGGTTTATCGGGCGCTCATCACCACCTTTCCCGGCGTACAACCGGACGGCGTGTACTTTGAACACGAAGCCCCACGCGGCCCCGGCAGTGCCAATGCTTTCGTGTTGTTTGAAGCCAACGTGCCGGCGGACAGCTACCTGGAAGAAATCAACGACTACATCCGCGACCAGGGCAACCATGGTCACGGCGACGACATGCTGGTCATGGCCATGCCCGAGACCCTGCATGACATCCGCGTGACGCTGTGGCCGGTGCTGAACCTGCCGGTGGAGCAGTCGGACAAGCTGTTTGCTGATGTCGAGATGTTCATCCGCACAGCCTTTCGGGAAAGCACCCAAGCCGACTATCAGCCGACGCTGACCTATCCCCAGTCGCGATTTTCCTTCAGCCGCCTGGGCGAAGAGCTGCACCAAAAATTCCCCGAACTCGACTCGTTGCACTTCGACAACCTCGACATCGTGTCCGACCTGAACATTCCCCGCATTCAGACGCTGGAGGTGGTGCCCGGTGTTTAACCTCAAACTGCCGTTTTGGCTCGACGGGCCGGAGTTGGCCAAGCTCAAAAACGCCGCACAGGCCTGGTGGGCCAATGTCGAGGGCTGGCTGAACTGGCCGCTGCACCAGATCGACCCCGACATCTGCCCGCTGTCTTTGCTCGACCTGCTCGCCTGGCAGCGCGACATCACCCGCTTCCCGGGGGAAGAGGAAAGCTTGTACCGCCTGCGGATCAAACACGCCTACATCAACGCGGTGGACGCGGGCAGCACGGCGGGTCTGAAAAGGATTCTGATGCGCCTGGGCGTCGGCCGCGTCGAGATTCAAGAACGCATGGAAGGCCGCGATTGGGACGTGGTGTTCGTGAAAATCACCGACGAACAGAGCGCGCTGCACTCCGACCTGCTGCGCGTGCTGCTCCGCAGTTACGGCCGCACCTGCCGCCGCTACGCATTTTTGACCGTGACCCCGCTGGATAACCTGCGGGTGTTCGCGGTGGAGTTCAACGACGACCAGCAAACCCTGATTGCCAGTTACGAGGAAGCCACATGGCCGCAATAACCATTGCCGGTGAAAACCTGATCGCCGAAAAGCAAGCCGCTCAGGAAGTCCTGGTCGTGAGCAAGTTTCTCTACGCCCTGGTGCCGGGGCAGGACCCAACCACACCGGTGGACCGCTATGCCGGCAAGCCACCGCCCGAGCAGATGATGTACGAAACGGACATCACCAAAGGCGGTTATGTGGACCCCAATCAAGTGGTCTACAGCAGCATGATCGGCTCCAATGTCGGCGACTGGGACTTCAACTGGCTGGGCCTGGAAACCGCTGAAGGTGTGCTGTTAGCCGCGGCTTATACGCCGGTGCAGCAGAAGCGCAAAAACATCCCGAACCAGCAGATCGGCAACAACATCACCCGCAACATGATGCTGGTGTTCGACGGCGCACAGTCGGTCACCGAGCTGACCATCAACGCCGACACCTGGCAAGCTGACTTCACCGTGCGCATGGCGGGCATGGACGAACGCGAGCGCCTGAGCAACCGCGACATGTTCGGGCGAGCCTGTTTCTTTGGCGACAGCCTGGCGTTGGTCTATCAGAACGAGCAGTTCACTATCCAGCCAGGCACCGCCTACGTGGAAGGTTTGGCCGTCCATCAGCCCGCCGGTGCATCCATCACGCCGCCGGCGTTTCCCTTTACCTTGTGGTACGACATCTCGCTACAAGGTCAGTTAAGCGAAGTGAACGTGGTTCTGGCCGCCAGCTACGGCGACGACCTGGTGGACTTTGTCGACACCAATGGGGTGGTGCACTACCTGGTGCCGGTGGCTACCGTCCTCAGCTCCACCGAAATCACCGACCTGCGCAGTACCGTTGAACCGATATCTGGAGCGTTGATTCAGCACCTCGCGGCGCGCAGTGGCGACTATCCAGATTTGCGGGCTCGTGCCACCACCAAAGACGATGTCGACCTGGGCAATCTGCCGAATGCAAAAAGCGATGACCCGGAGTCGAACAGCAGTGAGATTCTGGCCACCACTGCTGCGTTGCACGCGGTCAAGGTCGGTATCGACACCGAGCTGGATGCACTCGGTTCAGCCGCCTACTTGGATGCTCAAATCGATCTGCACGATGTCACGCCTGATGCGCTGATGAAGGTCGGAGCATTCGGCTGGGGCGGGGCCGCCTATGCGGTCAGTGATGTTGACATCGGCGGTCTGAACGCGGTGACAGCCCTCTATTTCGTCAGCAATGGCACGGGAGGGCCAGGTGGCGCGCCCTATGAGGGTTGGGTTCGCGTCTCGGCGATTACACCAGGTCAATACGCCTTTCAGGAGATCTACGGGAATGCCGACCACACCCTACACCGCCGGGCCTTGACTGCCGGTGTTTGGGGCGAATGGGAAAGCACCTGGGACTCAACCGATCTGGTTAAACAAACCTCTCCCCAAGATGACACGCCAGGTCGTGTATTGCTCACGGGTGCTTATGGCATCGGTCACGGGGGGATTGTCCTTCCCGACGGCACCGATCTAAACACAATCACCACCGTGGGCATTTACCGGGTGAATCCCGGCCCGAACGTTCCAGAAGGGTGTCAATTCTCCCCCATGCTGGTTGCGGTCAGTCAAGACACCCTCTGGCAACAAATCATCGGCTACAACACCGGTACAACTTATTCTCGTGGCGGTGTGCAGACCCCAGAGGGATACGTATTCAGTGAGTGGGTAACGGGTTGGGACACGAGTAACTTTGACCCTGCTGCAATATTTGCCGTCCCTGTCGGTGTGCCGTTTCCATGGCCAACCGCTACGCCGCCCGAAAAATGCGTTTTGATGGCGGGTCAGCCATTCAATGCCGAGTGGTACCCAGCATTGCTGGCCGTATACCCCAGCGGCGTCCTGCCAGATCTGCGCGGTGAGTCGATTCGTGGCCTGGATGGCGGACGTGGCGTTGACCCCGATTGGGGACGCCCCGTGTTGAGCGCTCAGCTCGACACGCTGCAAAACATGACGGGCGAGCTCGTCCTGCAAGACGACGACTCGACGTTACTGGTGAACACCGCGACTGGCGTATTTATGGGTGGCAATTACAGCACGGCCATCACGCCGGCCGCACCGCAAGTCACTACAACGGGTTACCGCTCAGTCGTTTTCAATCCTTCAGCCGTCGTCCGTGTGAGTACGGAAACCCGTATGCGCAACGTGGCGTACAACTACATTTGCAGGATGTACTGATGACGACTTTAGTGAATGGTTTTTTTGAAGAGAGCGGCTGGATCGAGGTTTACACGTTCAGTGAAACCACCACCGAATACCTCGGCCAACACGAAACCTATGTCAGCTGTGGCTGCGGTCTGCCAGCGGGCGCTACGCTGGAAGAACCGCCCGAAGCCGGGGACGGGGAAGTGGTGGTCTGGAGGGATGGGGCGTGGGTGGTCGTGCCAGACTTTCGTGGTCCGGTGTATCAGACTACCGATGGCGCCGAGGTGCTGTACTCGCTGCCGGGCGAGTTGCCGCCCGAGTTGACGACCTTGCCGCGACCGAGTGCGGCCTATCTCTGGGATGGTTTCGTTTGGGTGCTCGATGCCGCACGCGATTTGGTGATTCAAAGCCGTCGAGAACGGTCATGGATCGAAAATGAACTGCATTGGGCGGGCAGAGAGATCGACAAGCATCTGGATGCCGACCCGGCCGCGCTCAGCACGGAACTCGCCTGGCGCACCTACCGCAATGAACTGCGGGCCTGGCCAACCAACGAGCTGTTTCCCAACCTCGACGCCCGTCCTACCGCACCAGACGGTCAGCAGCCATGACCTGGACATCGGTCACCATGCAGTGGCCCAGCGAGGCCACGCAGTGGGTCGAAGGGCTGGATGAAGCCAAAGGCCTGGCCAGCACTGAAATCGCCAAAACGGAAGAGCGCTTGGCCGGAATGACGGCCACTACCAACCCTGGCCCCGTGGGTTCCGCCGCGCAAGAAGCCATCGAAGTCGGGCGCGCCGCCATGACCGAGCAACTGGCCACCGCGCCGGCCAGTCTCGTGGTGACGCCGTTCCAAAGCGGCATGGGCCAGGGCCGGGGGTATCAAAAGTTTCTCTCAGCACCCAACCTGCTGGAGGCGCTGGCCGACAAACTCACCGACATCGATGCCGGGCGTCCCGAGGGGGAGCAGTATGGTTTGTGCGTGCTGTTTCTCTCGACGCGCTTCGACCAGTTCGCCGCCACCCTGAGCCGCTTCAATGCCTTGCTGCCCACTCCCGACCTGGAACGCGCCGAACGTCGTGCCGCGAACATCGCACGCCTGGAGGCGGAGAAGTGGACGCTGCCCACCGCCGAGACGTTGCCACGCTGGGGAGCGCTGCCGCTGGAGCGTTGCACGGTGACCCGGGTGTCCCAGCAGACGCTGAACAGCCAGTTGGCCATCTATGAAAGCTACGCCGCCGACACGTCCCCCATGGCTGACCTGAGCGCCTTGGCGACCCGCAAGGCTGAGCAACAGGCCGCCTGTGATCAGCAGTTGACTGACCTGCAAAACGCACTGGCCAACGGCTTGCCCGATGCCACGATGCAGGCGCGCATGATCGGCCCAGGTGATGCCGCTGAGTTACGCCGGCAACTGCTCGAAGGCCCTACGCCTGGCTATGAATGGGTGCTGTGTGCCGGTCTGTTGTTGCTCGGCAGTGAAGAGAGCCTGAGCTTTGTGCAGGAGCTGATCGGTTTATGACGTTGCTACTCAACGGCGAGAAAGTTCAGGGCAAGGGCCTCAAGGTCATGGCCACCCTGACCATTGAAAGCGAAGACCTGTCAGGCCAGACCAGCAATACGGCACAGGCGCACAAGGGCTTCAAACCCAAAACCCTCAGCGTCACGCTGATGATTCCCTACCGTGACGAGTCCGACTTGCGCAACTTGATGCGCCTGGCCAGTTCGACCGCCGGCGGCGGACAGCTCACGGTCTATCGGATCGTCAATCGCACGGCCTCAGCCTTCGGTGTGCGCGAGGTGCAGTTCCGCGACAACGTGAACGCCAATGAAGACGACAGCCTGCGAGCCTGGCGCGTGCAATTCAATTTGATCGAAAAACTGTCGATACCGGAGCGCGTGGAGCAACGCAGCCCGAGTAATCCCGTCGTGCAGCAAAGTGCACCAGGACAACCCGTCTCTGGTACGTCCGGTGCAGACGGTGGCAGCGCGCCCGTTGAAATGGACGGATTTGAGAAAGTCCTGAAGTCTGTCGACGACTGGTTAAAACCGGTCACGCCATGAACCTGCACAAAGTGTTGACCGTCGACGGCGTGTCCTACCCCCTCTGCAAAGATGAAACACGCCTGGACCATCACGCCCCCGGGCGCGCCAGTTTCACCATCACCGCCAGCGCATCCGTACACGGGTTGGTGACCTTCGACATCGGCTACAACGACAGCCCACTCCAGCGGCATTTTTTGGGCTACGTGGAGCGTTGCACTGCCGCCAACAGTCAACAGCAAGTCCTGCTCTGTCGTGAGCTGTCCGCCGCACTGGAAATCCCCATGCCGCTGAACTTGCGTCATGTGGACTTGCACGCCGTCCTGGCCGCGATCGGTGAGCGCAATGGCCTGCGTTTTCGGGTTCCCGACCAAGCCTACGCCCACACCAAAACCGCGTTTTTCTTCAATTTGGCCAATGGCGTGCAAGCCATCGACAGCCTCGGCAAAGTATTTTCGATCCCTGACTTTATGTGGCAGCAGCAGGGTGACGGCGAGATCTACGTGGGCAGTTGGGCCGACAGCTTCTGGGGCCAGCGTCAGCCGCTGCAACTGCCCTGCGAACTCTTTGACAGCTACAACAGCAACCAGAGTGCCGTGATTGCCGCACTGCCCGGGATTCGTCCTGGTGCGCCGATTAACCAGGGCGAACGCATCACCGCCGTGACCCTCACCGAAAGCCAGATGAGCATCAAATGGAAGACGTAATCCGCCGCGTGGTTGACCGCCAGTATCCCGAACTGACCGGCGGCTATCACCTGCCACGCTTTGCCCGGGTGGTGGCTATCCCAGATCCACCCACCAACGCGGGGCTGTGTGACGACTTCCGCCCACGTTTCGCCGCTGACCTTGAGGTTCTGGGGCCCGACGGCGAGCCCGATACAGCATTGCCACTTCTCCAGGGCGTGCCGCTACCGCTGCCGATGGGTGGCGAGTCCATGGGGATCTACGGCCTTCCCGATGAAGGCACGATGGTCGTGGTGTCATTTGCCTACGGCCTGCCGCACAAACCCTTTGTCCTGGCCATCCTGCCCCAGGGATTAAGCCTGCCCAACCTGCCCAAAGGCGATCAGGTCTGGCAGCACAGCGAGGCGGTACAGCAACGCGTCGACGCCGATGGCAACTGGCTGCGCCAGACCGCTGGCCAGATCCATGATCAGGCCAGCGAGCGCCGTGTGGAGGCGCTGGAGAACACTGAACACTACCAGCGCCACAGCGTGACCGTGGATGACCACAGCATCGAGTCAGTGGGTGGCATCAAAAAGATCGAGGCCCTGGGCTCGCTCAAGCTGCTCTCAGGCGGCTCCGCCAGCCTAGCGGCCGTGGACGACCTGCATCAGGCCACCGGGCGCGACCTGAATCTGGTGGTGGGGCAGAAGCTCAATGCTTCGGTGGGTGGCGATATGGAAGAGCGCATCACCGGCCTACGGCGCAGTGTCGCGGAAAAGACCTGGATGGGATCGGAAGGGGTGAACGTACTGCAGATCCTGTGTGACCTGCTCGATCTGGTGACGGTGATGAACACGCAACTGGCCGGCCATACTCATGTACCCGGGCCAGCGCCGAGTCCGAGCGATGCGGGCGCCTTCACCGATAACGCGGCACAAACCACCGCTCTGCTCGGTCAGTTAAGGCCCATCACCCTGTAGTTGGGGAATTGCACATACTGCCCCCCATTTGCATTCGACCTAACTAGTCATTTGTATTGGATTTTACCAGCGCGATTCGTGGCCAAGACCGGAGGAAGACGACCCAGAGCTGACGGTGGCGGCAGGCAGACATCAGCCAAAAGCAGTCACTCTGGAAAGTCACTGCAAAGGAGGTCCACTCTGTGTTGTGTTGTGCTGTGCTGAGCCGACTCGACCAGTCAGGTTACACCTCCAAAGTAATTCTCTTCGATCTCGACTCTCATCCCCTCGACCGAATGAAGATACCGCAATACATGAAATACTTCATCTTCAAGATATGAAGCCAAGTAAGAAAGATTGTCTCCAATGTTAAATCTATAATAGCTATGTACAAGTGTGTTTCTGATGTCATAAAGCATGCTTGACTTCATCGTAGTGGCGTAATAGCCAACATCCTTTACATCTTCGAATATTAGTTTGGCCACAGCAGCTAAGCTAGCATCGTTTTCCTCGCGCTGCATTTCGGCATACAATAATCCAATAAGTTTGCTTTCAGATGAATACTCATCGATTCGCTTTCTTATAATTCCAAGATGACTCCGCTTTATCTTAAGTTCATTGACTTTCTTGTAAAATACGAATTCCATCGCGAGTTCGTATATTTGATAGAAAAACATGAATCTCGCATAGCCATTTTTCTCCGAAGGCAAAACTTCGCCTAACAATACTTTGAAAAAGCCTGCCGCGAGATCACCGTTGAAGCATTTCTGAATAACAATTTTCGGAGTAACCGGTAGTTTGAAGTCTACGCCTGCGAGTGAGCTGTTTTCGTAAAATGGGTAAATTCCATATAATAAAAACGCTAGGGCCAACTCACCGTCACAATGGATTGCGACACTGTCTAAAAGGCGTCTACTGTAAATCAATACATAGATACTTTCGGGAAAAG
This sequence comes from Pseudomonas sp. Pseusp49, assembly GCF_059491875.1. Taxonomy (NCBI): domain Bacteria; kingdom Pseudomonadati; phylum Pseudomonadota; class Gammaproteobacteria; order Pseudomonadales; family Pseudomonadaceae; genus Pseudomonas; species Pseudomonas sp. Pseusp49. The sequence goes on from NZ_CP168514.1 coordinate 1,878,615, forward strand.
TTTGGCCTTTTAGCGTCTTCAGCGCTTCGTATACGTGCTTTCTGAAATACTTGTTCTCGTACTCTTCATGCTCCGAAGATATTATAGAGAGTACAGGTATCAGCCATCCAATACGAACCTCTCTAGGATTAGCTGGTATAAAAACCTGTGCAATCTCTTTCTCGTCCGGCACAGATTTCGTATAGAGTCTCACTCCATATTCTACCTGCACTTCAGGAATTGGGTCTTCAAGATAAGCTTGCGGCACGTTCGCATCCGACAACTCGATCAAATCATCCATGATAATCAGACCTCTGCAATAGCACGATTTCTCGCCTTCTCCAAAGACTCGGGAACATTTAGATAAGAGTTGCCGTCGCGGTCTAGCAGATATTTAAAGAATAGCTTGAAGTAAATCCGCTGGCCGTTACCAATCTTTTTTGACTTTTCACGAATGTCATCCAAATACTTATTTAGCTGAAGCAAATCACTCTCACCAAAAACCAATCGTGGAATTAGATCATCGATGTCATTCAGACCTGCGATTACCCCTGAACCCATCAATTCCGCTATCGCAGCACCGAAACCAGTTAGTGGCTGGCTTTTGTTAAAGATCTTGTAAACTTCGCGTCCAAAGGGATTGGCATTAGTACGCAAATCTTCATCTACATCGTCCGGATAGCGCCAACCCGCAAACTGATTATCAAATGCTAGCGATAACGCGCGATAAGAACTTACAAAATCTGTGAACTCTATTTTCTCGGCGCTTTCATCAGAAATAAATTTTATGGTTCTAACTGTTTGAAGTATATCGAACCTGTCAATCGGTAGCTCGTTTCGCTCTAAAAATGAGGTATAACCTTCAATCAAATCAGCGAATCGATAAGAATCGATTGTTCTAACGGCAGCCTCGTCAACTTCTCGCAAAATCGTTACGCCATCTACTCCGCCTTCTGCATACTTAGAAAACAAAATTTCCAACTGATGGCGTAATGTCATCGGGGTCTGGCCGGTATTCAGAGTCAGCATTCTGTATAGGATGCCAGTGTCACTGATAGAAAGATAAGCTTCGACTCTGATCATATACTTATCAACAAGCTCATCGAAGTAATTTCGATTGTTGTTATATACATCAATGATCGAAAGAGACCGTTGCAAGCCATCTAAAATCTTGAGGTTGCCAAAATCATCTAGAACCTCTTCTAGAAGTTCATCGTTTGTGCTTCCGGGTCTCAACGTAGAAGTAGACGCCAGGACAATAGGAGGGATTATGCACTCCTTGAGAATATCTTCCTTCAAAAGATTATAAATGCTGCCACTTTTACTTACCCTGTTACGCTGGTAAGGGTTGTTGCTTATGATATTGCCAGCCAACTCAGCATAGCTGCCAATATCAATTACAAACTGAATATTTCGAGAGTTTACCTTTTTATCCAACAGCACGCACGTAATTGATCTCATAATTCCCCCCTGACCTTGTGTTACTTCCATGTCTCGCCTAAAGACAGAAAGCTTAAACGACGCTCTATGCGCAGCAATCGAGCAGCCGTAAGGATTTAGAACAAAAATCTCAGCATGTCAACAGGAATGCCACTTGAATCAACCTAAAAATGTCATGAATGAACCAAGGTGAGCTCAATTTATTGATTGCAAAGCATCGTTTTCAGTGAATTTGTCACTTTTTCTCATATTTACATGAATGCAGCTGAGAATAACTAGGATGACTTCGTTTGGTTTTATTTCTTAACTGGAAATCTGATCTTGAGTCATCAGCGTAAAGACACTTTTTTTCAATCTCCTCACGCCTGTACGTACCGCCCACCAATCATATTAATAGGTGTGTCGGACTAAATAAGCACAATTAGCATTGTGCTAGGGGTCATGCTGACAATATTCGAGCAGACGGCGCCATCCCGGTGGACGGCGGGGAGAATTTAAACTTCGGTCAAAGTGTTAGCGGATAACGAATGAAGTTTGCTAAAACAATAGAGAATAAGATCATGGCTCTCTATTCTTGCATTGCAAAATTACTTGGCGAATTTATTTGGTCCGTAGCTGCTTGGAAGCATGGAACGAAAGATGAATGACAGCTTGTGGCCATTCTCTGCCGATCATGATTACAACGTGTGCTGATCAAATTTGATGCAATCTCTGGTCAGGTCGAACGCAACCGGCTGGTCATGTGGAGTGCAATTTCGCAGTAGCTTGCGCTTCAGCCAAAGCCGGCGGGCCGGCTGGTAGTGGCCCCAGCTCGACGTCGGCCCCCTGCGCGCGCATGGTGGCCACAACACGGGCCAATTCGTCTTCACTCAGCGTCAGCAAAGCCGCCATGTAGAAATGCATGTGCATCCCCATCACGCGGTCCTCAGTGCGGCCGGTGTACTTGCGCCACTGCGACCCTTTCCCCAACCCGGCCAGATCCGCCATCTGTGGACTGGTGAACCCCAGTTCGATTTTCAGGCGCGCCAAATCTTCCGCCGTGGGCGGTCCATAGTGTTGAATTCGTTTCATTGAAAGTCCGAAAGCCCCAACACATTGGGGCATAACTGGAGAAGGTCGGTTACAGGTGCGAGATATAGGTGTAAGCCATGAACACCACACCGGCGCAGGCGGCACCGATGAAGAACGGCACGAAGCCGTAGGTGGGCTTCTTGCTCAGGAGCTTGTCCAGGGCGGCAATCTCATCGGCCATCGGCTTGATCGGCGTCTTGTGGCTGTGGTTCATCGTTCATCCTCGTAAGGGGTTGGCAGGCGCGCCTATCGCGGCCCTTTTGGGTAATTTGGACTGATTCCCGGTAAAGCTCAAGGCCGAGAGGGTTGGCCCCGATGTTCGGGGCCGGTGACTCAGGGTTTGTTTAGCAGGTTGATCAGGGAAACTACCGCGGTAATCAGGGCCGCTCCAACCAGTAGCGGGTAAAACATTCCTTCCCGTCTCAACTTCTGTTCTTCGGCGATTAGCTTGCGGGTCTCTGCTACTAACTTCCGATTTTCTAACTGGAGCTTATCCAGTTCGAGGTAGGCTTTTTCATCTAGGTCCATCTGGCTTCCTTGGTTTGGGCGGCGCCTTCTGCGTCCCCCTTGGAAGCTATATTGACCCTTTAGGGGTCACTTAGAAAGGTCGTGTTGTGCCAACATTTCCACTTTTTACGTGACTGCACTGGCTGCTGCTGGCGCTAGGGCAGCGCACGCCCCCCATGTGCCTTCTCTTCACTCGAAAAACTCTTGCGCGAAGAAAGCGCAGGCAAGGAACGCACTTTTCCCCCTCCCGCCGACGGGCTTTTCGTCCCTTTTTTGTGCAAAGGCGGGTGGGGGGGCAAATGATGGCTCCGCCCAGGCCCGCTGCGGGGGCTGCGGGCTGTTTTGCAATTGCACGAAGTGCAAGGTTTTGCAAAGAAGTGCAGCAGCCTTGCACAGAGGCATGGGGCCGTCGCGTTTTGATCAGCGGAGTGAGGCGCCCGAATTACAGGGGCTACGGCTTTTAAAACCAGCCGCATGCGGAGTTTTCGTTTTCGGAATGGTTTTACATCAGGTGCGAATCATTGACCGCCCAACCCAATAGCAAAACAGCTGTGAGGTCCGGTCCGTGAGGCTTTCCGGCGTTTTGCGGTATTGCACGGCATCACCAGGGATTGGCTGGCATTCAGTACCAATTCAGACGCTGTAAAAAAACGCCAAAACGGATGATGCATGGATACTTTTCAGACGATGGGTGGGAAAAGGGTAATTTTAGTAAGCGAGGAACAAAAACGGGCTGGAGCCCTTATAGAACCTGACTTTCACCCATTACCTCAAAGGGTAATATAAGGTAAGAGGAAGGGTAATATTTTGTTCAACCCCCTATTTTACTGGGCTTGGTAGCAGATGGGCATTACTGGCACTGAAAGTAATTTTATAACCATTTACTTACCTTGTTATTACCTCTATAGAAACATATCAACTATCTGGTTTTATTGGCTTGAATCTGGTTTTTGATAGCGCATTACCAAAATTACCTTTTTCCCATGGCTCAACATAAAACGCGAAAAACGCCTGTCGCGGCCGTGTTCTGCAACCTTTTGCATTTAACCTCTGGGACCACGCTGGGACAGATCCTACGCACTCTGCCAGGCTGCAACCCTTGTAAACCGGGGGGAAAGGCTCCGAAAGTCGCTCACGGGTAGTTTCGAATCTCTCCTTCACCGCCACATTCTGAAAACCCCCGCAAGCTTATGGTTTGCGGGGGTTTTTCTTTTTCAGTTGTGCCAATCAATACATCCCGCCACTTACCGAGTCTCCACTACGTCAGCTCAAACCGCTCTTGCGCATAATCCTTACCTGCCAGGGTAAGTTCAAAAATGGTGGCGCCGAACGTACCCCGAGTCACTTTTTGATTCACAAGACGTTTAGCCTGGAGTTGCTTCAGACCCTCTTCAACTTCCAGCTTGCTGAGTGAGACCAGCTTGCAAATCGAGTCCAGGTTTGCAACTTTTCTGAAGTTTGCGTGATAGGCCAACGCTTCCATCAGTAGCGTTTGGTTATCTGTCAGCTGTGGAAACTGTGGGTTGTTCTTTTTGTAAATTTTTCGCTCTATCTCATGTAGCTCACTGTAGGCTCCGTCGTTGCTGCGGTAGTAGTAAATCACTAAGGTCAGTGTGCTGACGAACGCCCCGATAATCATCAGCAGCGACCAGTTCGGCATTGGCGTTTCCAGTTGAAGCCAGCTCCATGTGCGTAGCAGCCAGCCCTTGATCTCTGCCAGCAACGTCAGCTCGAAGTAAGTGTCGAGCAGCTTTGTGGCAATGATCAGGGCAATAAGGAAGCCTGCAGCCGAGTAGGCCAGAGCCTTGCAAGTGAATGGGGAATGATTACCTTCTGCCGCCATGCTGATGGTCTCCAGCGCAGGGAACCGATGTTTCAGCATAGCAGCAGGGCACTCTGGCATTGGCCGCGCAAGCAGTGAACAGGGTGAGCTGGCTGTTAGACTGTCTGGATTCTTCGAATTCTTCGAATGGAATCGACATCATGCTCCATCCTCCGCAAGTGTTCGTGTTGCCGTCAGGTTCAAAGCGACTGTGACGATAGTCATCGTCCGTTACGCATCACACCCGGTGGACAGCAACTCGGCGAATGATCCCGTGACTTTGCCGGCGTTTGATGCGCTGGCCGAATATCTGAACAGGAATAAACAGCAATGATCACCACCACAACCCACTCCATTGAAGGCCGGCAAATTACCGCCTACCTGGACATCGTCAGCGCCGAGTCAGTGCAAGGGATCAACGTTGTTCGTGACGTGTTTGCCGGGATGCGCGACTTTTTCGGCGGGCGCTCCCAGACGCTGGAGCGAGCGTTGAAGGAAGCACGCATTCAGGCCACCGATGAGATCAAGGAGCGGGCACGGGCGCTTCAGGCGGACGCGGTGGTGGGCCTTGACTATGAGATCAGCATGCCGGCCGGCAAGGGCGGGATGGTCGTCGTGTTTGTGACCGGGACAGCGGTCAAGTTGCGATGAGGGATCGCAGCCATTCGTCGGTCACATGAAAATTCGAACGGAAAGTCCATTAGTGACCGGCTAGTCTGAAAAACCTTGGCGGTCGATATTTTTCAGGCAAAGGGCTTGCCGGTGTCGACCGCGCTCTTTGAAAGGGGTGAAGAGATGGCTGATCCGTATATCGAGGACGATGGCGCAGAATTTCCGATCAACAACTGCGTACAGTGTGGCCAGACCCAGTATGTGGCCAGTTTCGGCGAAGACCAGACAGAGGTCGACAAGATCAAGACCAGGGCGTGCCGGGTCCTGAAGGGCAAGTTCCTGCCCAAGGTGACAGCACCGGTCAGGAAGTAGGCGAACACAGGCAGACCCCGTCATTGAACGGGGTTTTTCATGTCTGGAAGGGGTTCATGACGAGTTTTTTAAAGTGGAGCTCTTTCACAAACTTTTCACAGCACCCTACGTAGTCTCGACTCATCCGTTAGAAAGCAACACCTGGCCCGTTTCCCCAGCGGGCTTTTTTTTGCCCGTCGTAAAACCTTTTTCAAAATTGCTGTCCAACCGTCGCCAATCGCGAAGTTGGACCGGCGTGCTGGACTCTATCCGCGCAAAAGCATTCAATCTCGCCTCCTTTTTGTGTACCCCTATTTTTTGAGGTTTTTGTCATGCGTTTAACACTGCCTGCTCTGGTTCTGGGGCTTCTGGTTGCTCAAGGTGCAATGGCGGGTGACGGTACTGCCGCGCTGGGTGGTGGCTTGGGCGGCGCATTGGGTAACGTCGTCGGCCAGAAAATGGGCGGCAGCACTGGCGCAGTGATCGGTGCGGGCGTTGCTGGCGCGGCGGGCAGCGCAGTTGCCGCCAAAAAAGGTCATCGCACCAGCGCTGCCATCGGTGGCGGTGTCGGCGCAGCCGGTGGTTCGGTGATCGGTAAAAGCCTGGGTGGCAGTTCCGGTGCCACCATCGGCGCCGGCCTGGGCGGTGCATTGGGCGGCGGCGTTGGCAGCAACCTGGCCAACGGTCACAAGCGTCATTGATGCTGATCCCGATGTGAAAAAGCCCGGCTTGATGCCGGGCTTTTTCATGTATGAACGATTCCCGCCGCAACGGCTCAAATCTTCCATACCCCTGAAGAATGCGAGGCGTGCCATGAACCCGAAGACCGACGGCAAACAGAACGCAAGCCCGATGACTCGACGATTGATGTTGCCTGCGATTGTTTTTGGATTGCTGCTCTCCCAGGTGGCGCTGGCAGGCGGTAATGGAGATGCCGCGGTGGGCGGTGGTCTTGGTGGGGTGCTGGGCAACGTGGTCGGTGGCCAGGTGGGTGGCAGTACTGGCGCAGCGATTGGTGCGGGTGTCGGCGGAGCGGCCGGCAGTGCTGTTGCCGCGCCCAAGCACAATCGCACCGAAGCGGCGGTAGGCGGTGGATTGGGCGCAGCGGGCGGATCGGTGCTCGGCAACAGTCTTGGCGGTTCCACCGGATCGGCCATCGGTGCCGGTCTTGGTGGTGCCGCCGGCGGTGCGGTCGGCAATGATCTGGGGGATGGCAGTGGCCATTCCCATTCCGGTGGCGGACATAAACACTCGAACAAGCACCACAAAAAGCATCACTGATTGAGTGAGGCACACCATGACTCTGGAATCCGAAGGCACGGAAGACAAAGACCCAAGCGCACAGCCATCCATCAACGATCCCGGCAATGAAGATCCGGGATCATTGATGGATGATGCGACGGTGCCACTTAACGATGCTGATGACGCAGGCGATGTGGGAAATATCGAGTTTGATGATGAGGAAGAGGACGAAGACTGATTGAGTCCTGTTGCCGAATCAACCGATCGTCTACCGGGTCGAACGCGTCCATCGCGCAGTCCTCGATATGTCATGACCTGTGCTTGAGGTCAGATGAGAGGTGCGATATGAACACTGATCCAAAGGCCTTCGACGATGATGAAACGCCGGAGTATCCGCTGCCGTCACCTACCGACTCCTTGAGCCGCGACCAACGACCGCCGGACGACGAGGCCGGCGTGGAGCAAGTGCCGAGCGACGAGAGCGACGAGAATGTCGAGAATGTCGAGGCAGATCCGCACGATCGGCGCGATGCAGATACCGATGGCTCGGCAGAGCCGGCTACTTCGAAGCGGCGGTGAGGGCATCCGGGGCTTGAATGCTTCCTGAGCGAATCGATCCGAGGGGGTCGCCCGATCCCAGCGGATCCACCCACCCCGTCGGGTTGCGCGTGTACCGATACGGGTTCAACCCACCGCCCGGCCTGAGCGGATCCGGCGTCAGAAAACGACCGAAATCCGGATGGTAATAGCGATGCCGGTTGTAGTGCAGGCCACTCTCAGCGTCGAAGTATTGCGCCTGAAACCTTAAGGGTTGTTCGAGCCGTTCGCGGCTCGACTCGCGGAGTTTGCCGTGGGCGCTGTATTGGGCCGACCAGACAATCGCACCGCCGTGGCCGGTCAGTTCCTGCGGGGTGCCGAGGTGGTCGAGTTGAAAGTAGTACGGGCAGGCGTGTGCCCGGCCTTTGCCGTCGAGCAGCGCCAGCGGGCGGAAGCTACCGGGTTCACTGCGTTCACTGCGTTCACTGCTTTCGTAGATGTAGCTGCGGTAGTGCCGGGGGCCGCTTTCGGCGATCAGCCGGTCGTCTTGCCAGAAGTAATGCGTGGTGTAGCCGTCAACAATTTTATGGATGCGCCGGCCGAAAGCATCGTAGCGATAACTGACACTTTTACCGTCCGGGGAACTGACGCCGATCAGGCGGTGCTGGCTGTCGTAGGTGTATTCGGTGACCTGGGGCGGCAGGCCGCGGCGTTCGCGGATCAGATTGCCGAAGGCGTCGTAGTCGTAGTAGCTGCCGTCATTGCCACTGCCACTGCGCTGCAGGCGGTAGCCCTGAAACACACATGGGCCGGGACGCCCGTGGATCAGCAGGTTACCGGCCGGGTCGTGGGTGAAGTGCTCTGCGCACTGGTCGCGGGCGTGACGTACGCCGGTCAGGCGGTCGAGTGCATCGTATTGATAGCGGCGTGAACCGTGGCGGCTGTCGGTAATCTTCAAGAGGTTGCCCTTGGCGCTGTAGGCATACTCGCGGCGGTACTGCGGCCGTTGTTTTTGGCTGATGACATGGGCCTGCAAGCGGCCTTGGGCGTCGTAGGCGTATTCGCTGAGCAGAAGGCCCTGTTGGCGCTGCTGTTCGCGCCCGCCGACAAAACGATGGCGGGTCAGGGGTGTGCCGTTGAGGTCGATGGCCGTGAGGGCGCCTCCCTTGGCGTGGTGGTAGACGAGGATACAGGCGTCCGGCAGGCGCAGGCACTTGAGCCGACCGCAGACGTCGTAGTCGTAACGCAGGGTGCCCCAGCCCTGACGCTCGGTGATCAATCGGTCCTGAAGGTCGTATTCGAACTGCAACGGAGAATCCTGGCCGTCATCGACGCTGACCAGTCGCCCGAGCGTGTCGTAGCGGTACTCGACCCGGACCCCATCCGGCAAGGTTTTGACCCGTAACCGCCCGGCGCTGTCACGCTGATAGCCGGTAACCCGTTGCGAACCATCCTCGCCAAACTCGGTTTTCTCCAGCAATTGGCCATTGAGGTCGTAGCTGTAAGTGGTACGACGCCCATCGAAGGCGGTTTCCTGTCGGATCAATCCTCCCGGCGTGTAGTCCAGGCGGTAAGTGTCGCCCACCTCGTTTTCGATCTCGGTCAGCAGCAATTGCGCATGGTCGTAGCGGTACTTCAGCGCGCTGCCGTCGGGGTTGATTCGACGGCTGATCACATGCAGGTCGTCGGCATATTCGTAACGGGTTACCCGTCCCAGTTCGTCGGTCTCGGCGGTGACCCGGCCGTAGGCGTTGTAGCGCCAGGCACGGCAGGCACCCATGGGCAGCGTGGTCCGGCTCAGTCGACCGACGGCATCCCACTCATAACGGGTGATGGCACCGTGTTCGTCCTGCCCGGTAATCCGCCGCCCCAGCGCATCGTAGGAAAACATGCGCTGGGAGCCATCGGGCAAGGTTTCTTCCAGCAACTGTCCCAGGACGTTCCAGGCAAACCGGTGAATGCTCCGGTCTGGAAGCCGGATCGTCAGCAAGCGTCCCAGCGAGTCGTAGGAATAGTGGGTGATCTGTCCATCGGGATCGGTGACGGTAGTGATGTCTCCCTGGGCATTGCGCTGGTAGCTCCACGTCGCCCGACCTCGGGTGCGGGCGTGCAGGAAACCGTGGCGATACTTGTAGGACGTGGGCGCCTCATCCGGCGCATGCAGCGCGATCAGTCGCCCGGCTTCGTCATAATGGTATTGGGTGACGGCGCCGAGGGCGTCCTGCTCGAAGATCAATCGGCCCAGATTGTCGTAGGCCTTGTGCTGCTCGCCGCCGTCCAGCCCGATGTGGCGCACCAATCGCGCGTATGGGTCATGAACGTAAACCTCCTGGCTGCCGTCGGCGTTGTTCACCGTCACGGTGCCTTGATCGTCCCAGACGTAACGCGCCTCCATCTGCGCAAACGAGGCCCAATGATGGATGCAGCGGGCGGTCTTGCCGGAGCGTTCCCACGCCCAGAAGACACTCGCGCCGCCCGCCAGTTGCCGTTGCAGGATCACGTGCTGCTCGTCGTAGTCATAACGCTCGCTGTCACCCACGGCGTTGGTCACCTCGACCAGACGCTGGCGGGCGTCGTAGCGATAACTGGCCAGTGTCTGTTCGGTGCGCCAGGTGTGCGCCTCGGGCCCGCAGCGCTGAAACACCTGATAGTCGACGGCCACCAGATGCTTGAGGTCATAACGCAACAGCAAGGCACGGTCGGCGCCGTTGTCCAGGCGCTGAATCCGCTCAAGGCCGTCTCGCTGCACCGTCAAGCGGTTGTCGTAGGCGTCGCTGATCGCGGTCAGTCGGCCATCGCGGAAATGAAAGAAACGCGCCGCGTCGCCGGCCTGGGCGAGGATCAGTTCGCCCGGTTCTTCGCCGAGGTAAATCGCCGCCCGCGACAGTCTGTTACGGACCATCGGGCGCGCCGTCGTCGGCCATGGAAATGCCGTGCGTCGGTTTTCGGCGTCGATCCACAGCACCTGCTCGCCGTGGAATTCCAGATGCTGGCACAGCGAGTGGCGCCAGCCGAAACCGAGCCCGCTGTCGAGTTCGACGGCACGGGTGCGATAGAAACGGGTGAAGTCGAACGGCAAGATCCCGTCGAGGGTGCCGTCCGTGAGGGTCAGTGATACTTCACCGGTGACCATCGAAACCGGGCCGTTTTGGGGGGCGGTGCGCTCGATGCTATTGATACTGGCGGCGAACCTGTGCGCCTGTATCAGGGGGCCGCTGGCGGGACATGCCAATACCTTTTGGGGATCGAACATCTGCAGACTTTCGCTTGGCGGAATGTAGGACGTGAGACTCTGCGGAGGATCTTCAAGGAAATAAGTCGGGAAAGTTGGCGTTTGATGTAGGGCAAATCGCTAAATCACGAGAGCCATTCGGTGTGGATCGGGATTTCATCGTTGCTCTGAGGCAGCCGCGCTCGTTATGCTGCTGAATCCTTTAATCCATTCGGGGGCGGGCCTCACCTGCGCCGCCCGGGATGCCTTGGAAAACGGATCAGATGCGATGAATGCACCGCTCAAGACATTCGGCCCGATCAAGGCCGTGATTTTCGATATGGACGGCTTGCTGCTGGACACAGAGGGCATCTACACCGAAGTCACGTCCATCATTGCCGCGCGTTACGGCCGAACGTTCGACTGGAGCATCAAGCAGAACATCATTGGCCGGGGCGCTGGGGATCTGGCGCGCTATGTGGTTGAAGCGCTCGACCTGCCGATTACCGCCGAAGAGTTTCTGGTGATCCGCGAGCCGCTGATGCGCGAACGTTTTCCTACAGCGCAAGCAATGCCTGGCGCACAGGAACTGGTACGGCATCTGAAGGCAAACAACATTCCCATTGCAGTCGGTACCAGTTCTTCGAGCCAGTCATTCGGTCAGAAAACCACCCTGCACCGCGACTGGTTCACCCTGTTCGACTTCATCGTCACCGCCGATGATCCCGAAGTGGCGGCGGCCAAACCGGCACCGGATATCTTCCTGACGGCAGCGCGGCGTCTGGGCGTCGCGCCCGAGGATTGCCTGGTGTTCGAGGATTCGCCCTTTGGTGTCACCGCGGCGAAAGCGGCGGGGATGACGGCGATTGCGATTCCGGATGCGGCAATGGCCGACGCCCGGTACGCACACGCCGATGGCATTCTTCGTACGTTGAAGGCGTTCGAGCCGGGCGCCTTTGGTTTGCCTGTGCTTGAGTGGGCCTGACAACAAATAATGTGGGAGCGGGCTTGCTCCCACATTTGCTATGCGCTCAACGCATCAGGCGCCGAAGCCACCGTCGATGGTCAGGCTGGCGCCGGTGATGTAGCCGGCTTCCGGGCTGACGAGGTAGGCGACGAAGCTGGCGATCTCTTCGGCCTTGCCGTACCGGCCCACGGCCATCAACGGGATCAGGCTTTCCGCAAAGTCACCGTGGGCCGGGTTCATGTCGGTGTCGACCGGACCCGGTTGCACGTTGTTGATGGTGATGCCTTGCGGGCCGAGGTCACGGGCCAGGCCTTTGGTCAGCCCGACCAGTGCCGACTTGCTCATGGCGTACGGGCCGCCACCGGCAAAGGGCATGCGATCGGCGTTGGTGCTGCCGATGTTGATGATGCGACCGCCTTCGGTCATGTGCCGGGCGGCGGCCTGGGTGGCGATGAACACGCTGCGTACGTTGATGGCCAGGGTCTGGTCAAAGTCTTCGAGTTTGAACTCGGCCAGCGGTGCGACGGCCAGTACGCCTGCATTGTTGACCAGGATATCCAGGCGACCGAAGGCTTCTACCGTGGCGGATACAGCGCCGCGGATCGCGTCGGCGTCGGCGCTGTCGGCCTTGATGGCCAGGGCCTTGCCGCCCTTGGCGGTGATGCTGTGTTGCAACTCTTCAGCCTTGGCTGTCGAGCTGACATAAGTGAAGGCAACGGTCGCGCCTTCAGCGGCCAGGCGCTTGACGATGGCTGCACCGATACCGCGGGAACCACCTTGAATCAATGCCACTTTGCCGCTGAGGTTCTGAGTAGTCATGTCGATCTCCAAGTCCCGAGGCGAGATGTCCCGGTTGATGGAGCCTAGTATCAGTTCTGGATCACGTGTCGTCTTCCTTGCTCGATAAAAAATAAAATCGCTGTGTGCTCAATCAATAGCTTAGGCAACGTAGGTCATAAAAGAATGTGGTGATGTTGCATCAAACATTAAAAAACTAATGATAAAATCATGAGAAAATAAAATTCACGACTGCAGCGATCCGTCCTCAATTTACTGCGGATCTCGCTCAAAGAGGAATTGGTTGCCTGTTGTACTTAAGTCACAGTGTTCGTGAATGAAAGACAAGAGCTGCTGAGGAATTGAATTTTCGGTAAATTTGCGCAAAATTAGGGGGGAGACGCTTCTAGTACATTTGCTGATTTTTGTGGTTTATGTAAGGTCGAATGTTCCTTATTTCATGGATGTCATAAAGTATTTTTATTGCGCCATTCGAGTAAATAAGAGAATGTGAGGGTGAGATGTTTAATGATTTGATAAGTGAGCGAAGTTTGTTGTAGCTGCATTCAAGTGTTATTGTTGCTTGCTTTATAGATATATAATTCTCCAGGTAGAAGGCCATGGTTTCAAGGTCTGGCCGTGAATAATAACGTTCGCCACGAAGAACTATTGGCTTTATGATTCCTGTTAGAAAAAATTGAAAGTGTAAAAGTTGAATGGATATTTTTAATATGTTAGCAGCTTGGCTAGAGGAGTAAAGCTTTGTGTTGTCAGATGACTCGTTTTTCAAGTGGTCGGAAGTGTAGCCTATCTCCATAGGCGTTGTGTTTATACTAAATATTGTGAGGAGATTGTTGATTTCTTGTGTCGGTGGTAATGCTATCGGGCGAAGTTTTAACGGGGTTTTGAGTGCTTCTTTTAATTTATTCAGCGTGCCTAAAGTTTTATGCTGTTTATAGATGTCAGCGTTTTGAAGGTTGTGTTCAGGGCTGATTCCAAATAAATTTAGTTGGTGTACTACTCGGGCTGTCGTTGTATTGAGAGTGCGTGCGATTGTTTGTGCTAAAAAGTAATCATGCCGAAAGCGTTTAATGGACGATACTTTTATGTTGTTTGGGTTGGTTGTTTTTGTTTCGGTGTTTTTGTTATTTGTTTGTAAGTGTCCTAGTTTGACTAATAGTCTAATTTTTGCAGGTGTGCAGTTAAGTAATTTGCAAGCCTTATTTATGTTGCTAAACTCTTTTTTGGCTTTTGCTGTGGTGCGTGTTTGCATAAGCTCGCTTAGCTTACAAATTGGAGTGTAGCACTGGTAAAATCGTCGGTGTCGATAGGTAGTCGAAAGCTTTAGATTTTGGGCTATAAGTAATTTATTTTGTGCGCCGAAGTTTTTGTTACATCCCATCGAATAGATAAATTGGTCAGTTGTCAGCTCGACTCGCGCACAACACTGGTCTGTTATGCAGTTGCTATTGAAAGAGGATTTTTCATTTATTATGTGGCTCGCAATTGCTGCTAGTTGTAGATGAGTTGACACCCATGGTGAGAAGTGGAGGTTGCGACTAAAGTTTGGGTATTTCATTAGTTGAGTTGATATCATATTTGACGCGTGCTTTTGTATCGAATCCATCAAATGATAGTGTGTTTTATTATCGCTGGAATCTCTCGAAGCCCAAATTTTTTCAGTGGTCTCGGCGATTTCCGCAATTCGTGAAAGCTCATCCAGATAGGCATTGTGGCCAAAGGTTTCTAGTTGGTTTGATTCATATAATTTACCATTCTCTGGCTTCGTTTTTCGCCTGTCAAATCCACATTTACAGAACAATAAGCCTACCTTCGTCCAATGCTCGCATAGTTCGCACACAGGACACTGTGTGACAATGCTGAGGTGATGAATTGGACAGAGTGATAGGCCCTTTATATCCTGAAAGACGGTGATGGTCTCGGTGCGCAAGCATTCGGGGCAGTATGTGAATTTTTTAGCGAATTGTCTGCGTTTTAACAGAATATCGTCGACAATCCACTTGTAGGTGTAATCATTATCTATACTATAGGTGTTATCTGTGAGCGCTTTCTCAAGTTCTGGAGCTGCAATGATCAATTTTTTGATGAGAGGTGATTGCTCAGTTAATAAATCAAGGGCGTCCCAGTGACAGGGAACCTCTAACGCGGCGCACATTGACTTTACAGTGTGAAATCCGTTGTGCAGCGCGGTGCGCATTATTACACCCTTTGGGCTCTCCCACTTTTGTGGAATACCTACGTAACAAAGAGTGTTCATTTTGTCTGTTTCAATTTATCTGATTGAGCTTTTAAGGATCTAGTAAGCTGCTTAGACGTCATCCGAAAATAATTGGGGCAACAGCAAAATGCCAGATCGGCGGCAGCCTCCGCAAAGTCGTCGATGGTAAGGGTGTGGTCTCCCCTGATCAGGGCTATTCGAAAGCTATCATGGAGTAAGTTACTCAGCTTTCTAAAGTTTCCGCGCGTGGCGAGGTAAATGGCCTTGTAGGGTTTAGGGTCTGTTAAATGAATATAACTTTCCAACTGTCCTAGCCTGATGATTTCCTGTTGTAAGCCGGCAAGCACACCCATCAGCGCGGGGGTTGAAGACTCTTCAGCCATTGGTAGAGGTTTCAATCGAGCGCGATAGGGGAAACGATCACTTAATTCTTGCACTGTGTTGATAGTGGCTTCTGCAGCAGGTGACCCAGAAATTAAAAATGGTATACCTGATTCATTTAGGAGTTTTATGATCCAGTTGCATAATGAGCTCTTTGTCTTATCTAGTCCCTTTTCAGCCACGTGGTGGAAATCGTCCAAGATTACAAATTTCACCTCCATTGTAATAAATCTCTCTAAAATCAGGGTTTCTAAAGCAGTGATGCTTTGATGATCGTTGGGGCTCCCACCGAGAGTTTTCGCTATGACCATAGACAAACTTTTTATGGTGGCAGACTCTGGGAGTTCGATATAAATGCAGGGAGCTATTGTTTTCTTGCAATCAGCACATTGTATCGTATGGGTAGGCCCAAATTGTTTTTCGATCATACGGCAGAGCCTGGTTTTACCAACGCCAGTAGGACCTATTAGCATCGCGGATGAAGGGTCTTTACGGTTGTGGGTGGTATCAACGCTTTTACCAATTAATCGCATAGCCTCCTGATAATCTGGGTATAATACCGTACAGTTAGAAAGTTCCACCAGGGCTTCATTTACAGGAATACTATTAGCGGAGTTGTTCATAGCTTTTTTACCTCAAAGGTGGGAATGTGATTATTTTTAAGCGGCATTTCTTTTGCCACAACAATTTTAGATTGATTACCCCCGTCAGAGCTTTTCGTGTTTGTATTTTTTTTAGTCTTCGCATTTATGCGCAGCTGTCGAGAATCCTCGTACTCCTTGGCCATTTGCTGTCTTAGCCGCAGTAAAGCGACATCGGCCTCGCTGTCGTCGAATTTGCTGCCATCGACCAAGTATTGTTTATGCAACAAATCATGCTCTGTCAGGGTTAGACCGTTCTGATATGCGGGATTAGTGGCATAGGCGCGCTCCGGTGTATGTGTGCTGTTTGGATGAGCGACCCATATTTCACCCAAATCTAATGGATTTAAATAGCATATCGCCTTTTGTCCTTTTTTTAGTTTAGATCGAATCTCTTGCAGGCCTGCACCGTACCAACTTAAGCATAAAAAATGCACGCGCCCGGCAACACTGATACATGATTCTTTAACGACTCTGCATAATATATCAAGATCTTCTTCGGTAAATTTTTCCGGTGGCAGACGATTTTTCCCCGCCCGTTCCCATGCAACAGCAGGGGGCATGTTCAATACGCTGTGCTTCTTCTGGTGGTAGACTTCTTCTATCCAGGTTTCTACATGCTGATTCATACTCGCCTCGGTAAAGGCTGCTTCGCCTTCGGAGTCGTAGAATTCACCCTCGTCAGAAGTAGTTTTGGTGGTTCCCGCTTGTTCATGAAGCCATAGCTCAAACGTTTCAAAAAAACGCTCGATGCGCGCTCGCGCATTCGGAGTTTCGGGCGGACCTCGGTCATATTGGATATTCAGGCGGTCCAATAAATACCGAATAGTCTCATTTTTGAACTCGGAACCGTTGTCGCTGGTCAGATAGATTGGTTTGCCGCGGCGATATTCTTCTCCAGGTACTGCCACGAGTGCTTTTTTTAATGCGCGAATAGTTTTTTCTGCGCAAGGGTATGTTGCTGAAAGTTCCCAGCCGATTACATTTCGAGTTTTAATCTCAAAAATGACGGACCACCAGAGAATTGCCCCTAAGAGATTCCCATCTTTATCAATGATGGACATGTCGAAGTGGTGGGAGTCTATTTCGGCCAGATCCAGCAACTCAAGAGGTTCGTCGCTCAGTTTGCTTGAATGGTGTTTTTTCTTTACGTAATCTGCGCCATATCGCGCTTGATCGCTCGTTAGTTGGCACAGTTTTCGAATCCTCCGCTGGACTGTGGAGAGTGAGGGCGTCTTTAGCAAAAAAATCGAGTAGCCGCTACGAAGGCGATTAATCAAGGTGATTTGGCCATTGATAAAACGATGTATAGTTTTAGGTCTGGTGGGCGGCGTTTTATTTACATACTCTTGATCAATGATTTCCTGAATAATGGCTTCGACCTCCGGATCCAGGCGTTTACCACGCGGTACGAAACTTTTCTCCTTCAGTAAGCAGAAACGATCGCAGTTGTGATTTTTGTAGTGCGTGGACCATTTGTATAAGGAGTTGTAACAGGGCGGGTCGGGGTCATCCATTTCAAGACTGAGCTTTTTGATCAGTGCTTCTGCAGCTTTTACAGGTAGTGAGCCACCCAGTTCCTTATGTGCGGCATCGACATAGCGAAATTTACGTTGGGCTGCAATAACGTGTGGATCTTGTGGGTTGAGAAAAGCCAGCGCTTTGGAGCCCGCACCGGGCGAACGGGCAAATGGCACAATGCGTTGATGAGACACCTCGGACATCATTGCTTCGACGGTCAGAGAGAGAGCGTGCGTTCTTTCCAGATCCCTGAGCGTGATCAACTCCTCATCTACGTGAATGACCCCCATCGTTCGACCATTGACGATGTATTGGCTGCCCACTGTAGGTACTTTCGGTTGCTCACGCATGAGCCGGTTTCCAATCGACCACAAGGTCCAAAGTCAGGCGTTGGGTCAAGTCCGCGATTAATCGTCCGGTGAACAGGTTGTAACAGATCGTCTCGATGTCCGGTGCGGCGTTATCCTGCATCAAATCGCGCAGCGTCGTCGGCCAATCACGCCGCTGCAGATAATGATAAAAATACATCTGCCGCTGCTCGTTGTATGGCCTTGACCGGCTGTAAAGCGCTTGCAGGGTATGAAACTTGGTGGATCCGGTAATGCGCTGCTGGTCGCGGCGCTTAAAGGTCCAGCCCTCCTGAAGGCAGAGTGCATGGAAGCTGTCCAGCTTGGTCAGTCGACTCGGTTTCTGCTTGGTGAAATCAAGTTTGACCTCAGTGAAATAGCTATCCCCATGCGTCAGCACGACGAGGAAATCCGGGGTGTAGCGATAGCGCTGGCCTTCGTCGATCCAGGTAAAGGTGTGCGGTTGCGTGTGGTACCTCACCACTTGTGGCGCGTGCTCTAACCAAATGCAGTAGGCCGATTCCAGTACCGAGTCGCACTCTATCGAATGGCCATTTTTGAGGGACGGAAAGTCCACGATGAAGTGTTGACGCCGTGGCCGTGAGGATTGCCGCGCGGGCCCATCGTCGAGGTTCATTTCCTTGGAGGTGATGATCATCTTGCGACACTCCTCTAATGTTCTGACGGCGCCACCCCGGCGACAACGGATGGCATATAGATCGGAGTTTTTATTGGTCGAGGCGCTTTGTATGTCCACAAGGGCATTAGTGCTTGCGGCTATATCCGACCTGCCATGTAGTAATAACCTTTTTCCGCCGAAGACGAGCTCGATATTTATTGAGCTTCGGATTATCAGGCCTTTTAGTGATCGATCAGTTGAGCCACTCAAAGACGTGAAATCGACTTGGTACATATGATTTTACGCCTGTATCCTTTATCGATCTCTATAAGCGACGAATAAAATAATGGCACTAATACAGTTAGTTATGCCGATAGTCTGGACAATATCTAATTTTTGCCGGTAAATTGACATGGTTTTGATACGTACCCCCTCGAACTCCTAAGTGTTGACACTTCGGGGGTGAGTGATGGGCACGGGTTGAAAGGGCCTCGATGCAGGGTGAGATGCAGGTCAATGCGGCTCGACTTTTGAACCCAACCTGGTTCGTCTCATTTTCCGGCGGTGACTAGGCGGCTATGAGGCCATCCCTATGTCGATGCAGTCGCTATCTCTTGAAAGTAAAGCCCTGAGGGGAAGGGCACGTTCCCGGGGAAGAGATCGTCATGACCAAGAGGCATTGCGCTACAGGGGGGCTGTCGGTTGCGCGTCTGCTGAATAACTTCAGCAATGGCCGGAACATACTCGAATGAAAATTACCCAACTTCACTGGTGGTTTAGCCAGCTTGCCAAGTTGCTTGAACTGCAGTTAGAGGCAGGCCGCGGCTATTGCTCATTTATTAAATTTTGCCAAGTGCTGAGTTGCTGCAGGAGTCGCGCATTCTCGCGATGCAACGCAATCAGCTCTTTTTGCGTAATCGAGAGTTTCTCGAAATTGTGGTGTAGTTCTTCAGAAAGCTGGGTCACTTGTTGAGCGTGTTGCCGTAACAGGGTGTCGTGTTCCTCCTGGCGGACTTGACGAAACTGTTTAAAAATTTCATCGGCATACTGCCGTTCATTGTTAAGTATCGCGATCTGCGTGTGTCGTTCCTGCAGCTGTCTGGTTAATTCTTCAATACGTTGTTGTGCGAGAGCTAAGTCGGAAGTCTGTTGGGTAACTTTGGCCGTAGCTTCTTGTCGTTGTTTTTGCTCGTTGAGCAGGCGTGCCTCCAAATTTTCCATGTGGTGTTGCTGTTCTTCCGAATGTTTCTGCGTTCTTTGCAGCTGTGATTCCAGCTGGGTTTTATCCAGGGAAAGTTGCGCTTGAGCCCTAGTCAATTGCTCCTCGTTTTCGGCTTGCAGATGTTCGCTCAAACCCAAAACCAGTTGCGCCAGCGGCTCGCTGAGACGCTCAAGCGTGGGCTTGGGTTTTTCTTCGAGTTCTTTGAGGTAGTGGGAAATCGTGGTTTTGGATCCGGTATTGCCCAGCGCGATGCGTACCGCGTCGATGGTCGGGCGCTGGCCTTGGGCCAGCAGCGCCGTTTTGGCTTGTTGCACCAATTGCTTGTTGATGCCTTCGCGAGCCATGTGATCCCCTACTTTTTCGCCCTGTATTACGTTGCATGTAATTACAGTGTACAAAGTCCCTGATCGAACGCTTGTTTGTGGAGCTTATTAACACGGGATAATTGAATGTTACCCAAGGTGATAACCGTTTGTCGGGAAACTAGGCGAGAATTCGGTATCATTTGACGGGTCACTAGCGATTATTCCTGGTGTAGACCCTCGCCCAAATTTGCCTCCGTGACGGCATCACTTATAACCTAGGGTTAACTTCTAAGAAGTTTTGATGCTGATTGGACGTTTAATACTCCAATATCGGCAGGTGCTTAGTTACATACAATAATACGACACCTTGCAAAAGTATGCCGCTGTCTCTCCGCCGCGCAGTGAATAGGCGATCGACGGGTGCTGAAGCCGCACACCCTCACGGTTTTTTCGTGCCGTCTGGAGTGGCCGTTCCTCGTCGTGTAATCCCGGCTTCGCGCTGAAGGGGCAGCCGATTGCGTCATGCGTGGAGGTGGTCAAGCTTCGAGCTGGACCAGACCCAAAGGAGGCCTCGATGTTTGTATGGTTACGGAGGTTCCTGGCCGGAGCGTCCACGCTGGCGACGGTCTTTGACGTGGTCATCCTGCGCTAGTTGCCGTATGGACGGCCGCGACCCACCCGCAGGCGTACACAGGATTCCGGTGGTTTCACTGGCCTGCTGCTTGAAGTATGTTGGACTTCGCTGCCGCATTGTTCTAATGACGGCCACCTGATAACGATTGGCCGGACGTGGGTGTACGGTCCTGCTCATCACGGCGCTCCACTCGCGGCGGGTATCCGAAGATGTCTGATCAGCCTCTGAGATACGGTAGTTACCAATGGTTTGAAGAAACCGCAGAGGAGCTTCCGCTCAACGCGAGTGAGGTCGAGGTGCGCCTGGCCATTGCCGAGTTCGTGATACGGCGGGTGGCCGCAACGCCGGCCGGGGAAGAAATTTTCAATGGGTTGTTAAAGCATTTTGAGAATCGATATCCCCAGCACAAACTGCTTTCGCATTATTTGCTCAGCCCTGGCTACTTGGTCTCAGATGCCGAGGACCTTGAGCCAGAGGCGGAAGAAACGACTTTGGAGTTTGGCGCACTCGATGAGCGGCTGATCAATAACCTGCGCCATCGCGATGAAAGCCAGGAGCCACCCGGCCCGCTGGCGGGAGTAGGTACGGATCTCCCGCCTGGCGACACTCGTCGTCGCAAACCGTAAGCCAGCAGTCCTGACGTGAAAAAAGCGGATCGACAGACGATGCCCACTCGTCTCCGGCTGTGATGAAGGGGGGGAAACACTCCCTCGTTGTGGCGTTTCGTGGGACACAACTCGCTCGATCTTCACTCCGGCGTCATCATTACCGCGAGGGGCATCTTGATGAATTCTTCATTTCGGTCGATCGCCACCAGGGCGCCGCGGACGTTGTCCGCGACTTCAACTGCACCACGCTGCTCTACTCAGTTTGAAAGTTCTACGATGGCTGCTTCCAGGGCGAGTTGGTTTTCAGTGAGCTTGGACAACAGGGACGGCAGCAGGTCTGAGGTGGGCATGGTGTTTCCTCCGTGAAGGGACAAGCGTAGCAGGGCGTGGCGGTCTTCGATGGAATTAGCTGGCAGTTGCTGCTTGTGGCAAGCAACGGAGGCTGGGAGGGGTAGCATGACGGCCATAGAGCAAGCTGTAGACGCACTGCAAAAGGCCAGGAAGGTGGTCTTTTTCACCGGCGCTGGCATCTCCGCCGATAGCGGCATTCCTACGTACCGCGAAAAACTGTCTGGAATCTGGGCAGGATACGATCCAAGGGATTTGGAGACGGCCAAGGCTTTTCGGGAGAACCCCGCATTGGTGTGGGGATGGTATCTGTGGCGGCGCCTCCGCGTCGCTCAAGCAGAGCCCAATGCCGCACATCGTGCAATACCGCGCATGGCTAACTCACAACGCCAAGTGTCTGTTGTCACCCAGAATATAGACGACCTCCATGAGCGAGCCGGCTCGTTAAATGTGGTGCATTTGCATGGCAGTTTGGCAATACCCAAGTGCTTCGCCTGCCATCGGCCTGCGGTTGTGTCACTCGAACAATCAAAACTGCCGGATGACGGCGCTCTGATCGAACCTCCTAGGTGTCAGCGTTGTAACGGCAAGATGCGTCCTGCAGTGGTCTGGTACGGAGAGGATTTACCACCCCAGGCTTGGAAAACTGCGGTGCAGCTGGTGAAAGATTGCGACCTGCTGGTCTCAGTCGGCACCTCCGGGATCGTCATGCCTGCCGCAGGCCTTCCCGATCTTGCGTTGGCGTCTGGAGCTTCGGTTGTTCATGTGAACAAGGTCGACGTTGCAATGGGTGAACCGAAGGAGTTCATGCTGATGGGGGCTGCCGCCGAAGTACTGTCGATGCTGCTCGAAAGGATAGAGACGGGTAAGACCAGGAAGCTTGAGCTTTGAAGCTGCCTTTCGAACACGCGTTTCTGATCTGCCCGTTAGACCGCTACAGGCAGACGCTTACAACGCAGGTTTATAGGGAATTATAGAGCGACTATAGGTGACCGAATCTGGTCGCCCTGTATTGGACTGATGACCTCAACGCGTGGAGGCTTAAATGACGATGCCATTTGAACGGAGCAGGTCCGTCGCACAAACTCATGCTTTCCTGACGGAACTTGCTCGCGACACAGAAGTGCCCGAACGGATTAGACAAAACGCTCACTTCCTATTGCGTCACTTTCCCACTAAACATGATGTGCTCCAGGCTGGCCGAATTGAAGAGCAAGCGAAAAAATTAGGGATAGGTACCTTTGCCCCCGTGTTTTGCTCCTCAACTGAAGACTGGTAGGTTGCCATTACGACGTGTATGTTGGCGCTGACGCCGAATTGACCCAGTTGCCGAGATGTCACTGACCCAGTCGGATCCCACGAAAAACATTGCCTGTGCAGTGGGTCGTCGATTCTAAGCTGGGGCAGTCTTGCATCGGCACGTGGGTCAATTCGGCATAGGCCTCAACACAACTGTTGCAGTTGCGTATTCACCATGTCATTGGCGTGCTGACTGTCACGAACAGTCTTGGTTTGTTGTCGAAGTTGCTCCTGCTGCGCCCGGTGTTCATTGAGCAAGCGTTCTTGCTCGCGGTACACAGTGACCAACTCTTCCTGTTTGGCCAGTTGCGCGTTCTGCAGGGACCGCAGTTCCTGGCGAAACTGCTGGGTTTGCTCGTCATGCCGACGCATCTCCTGTCCGCGCTGAGTCAGTTGTGCCTGTCGATAGTGCTCGAGCGCTTCTCGAGCATGTTGATGTTTGCCTTCCAGTGACTGCAACTGACTGGCGCGTTCTTCAAGTAGTTGTTTCTGGCCCGCCACCACTTGTCGCAGTCCCTGGCGATCACTTTCACTGTCTTGTAACTGCTCGCGCAGTTGGCGTTCGCACTGACGCTGCGCCTCCAACTCTTCCGTCATGTGGGTGATGGTGGCCAGTGCTTGTTCAAAGCGTTCGCGTAGCCGCACGCACTCCCGGGTATAACTCAACTGTTGCTGGTCGAGTTGGCTACGTTCCTCTGCGACGGCCTTCTGCGCATTCTGGGTCAGGCGCTCGGCTAGACTCACCACAAACGCGAGCACTTCGTCATCGACTGTCGGTGGCAACGTGTCATCCGTGACGTGGTTGAGTTCCTTCAGGTAGCGCTGGATCGTGCTCTTCGAACCGGTGTTGCCCAGCTCGACCCGTACCAGGTCGATACTGGGGTGCAGCCCACGGGCCAACAGGGCGTCACGCGCGGCGTGCACCAGGGCTTTGTTGATACCGCCACGGGCCATGTCAGGAGCTCCTGTGGGATTCCTGGATGTTATGCAGTATGGCGCATAGCGGATGACCTGCTTGGTTTCAAACCGTGAGCGGCAGAAGGTTCAGTCCAAGCCGGGACAAGTCTGGTGAGGAGGGTATGGGTATGAGCACGGCCGCAGAGCGTTATCTGCAAGCGGCAAGACGGGAAAGCACGACACGGCGCTACCAGCAGGCCCTGGCGCATTACGAGACCGGCTGGGGTGGTTTTCTCCCGGCGTCCAGTGACAGCATCGTGCGTTACCTAGCCGAGCACGCCGAGTCCCTGTCCATCAGCTCCTTGCGCGGCCACCTGGCCGCCCTGGCGCGCTGGCACCTCAGTCATGGATTTGCCGACCCGACCAAAGCCCCGCAAGTGCGCGACGTGTTGCGCGGCATACAGGCCTTGCATCCGCGGCCAGTGCGCCAGGCCGAGCCCTTGCAGCTGCGCGAACTGGAACAGTGCGTGACGGCGCTGCAGCTGGAGGGGGCGTCACCGGATATGTCCGTGCGCCTGCGCGCCAGTCGTGACCGGGCCCTGCTGTTGCTGGGCTTTTGGCGGGCGTTTCGCAGTGACGACTTGTGTCGCCTGCGGATTGAAACCAACCAGTTGGTCCCAGGCGAAGGCTTGAGCCTGTTTCTGTCCAGCAGTAAAACCGACCGTGAGCATCAGGGCCGCACCGTCAGCGTGCCGGCGTTAAAACGCCTGTGCCCGGTGCAGGCGTATGCGGAGTGGCTGGCGCTCAGTCAATTGCAGGCAGGACCGGTGTTTTGCCGCGTCGACCGCTGGGGCCATCTGGCCCCAACCGCCCTGCACCCGTACAGCGTGGCGCGGGTGTTGCGCCGGGCCCTGACGCGCGGCGGCGTCGCGGGCGAGCGCTACAGCGGCCATTCGTTGCGCCGCGGTTTTGCGACCTGGGCCATGCGCAATCAATGGAGCCCGAAAGCGTTGATGGAGTATGTCGGCTGGTGCGATGTGCACAGCGCTATGCGTTACGTCGACGCTGACGCCCCTTTCGGTGACTGGCGCCGCGACGGGATGTCTGAGTCAAAATGACTACGCGGCGGACGATTTCGTACTGAGATACAGACCATGTTATTACAGCTGTACAACACGACAATTCGGCGCTTGAAGTCCCCGGTTTAACAGGTTTGAGAAAGTAAGATTCTCAAACCTGAGAGCGATTTCAGCGCTTATAGGCTCGAGTGGCGGTACGCCGAGGCGGAGAGGGGCCTGATTCACGGGCGGATCCTAACGATTGACCCCATGGGCAGTAGTGGTTTAGGTGTAGGCTGTAGGTGATTTACCGAGCAACAATCTGCGGCGGAAGCCAGCAAGCTGAGAGCGGCTGGATCGTGCCCGGTGCGTACGAGGAGGACACCATGACGATGCCGAACGAGCGCACGCGCGCGCTGATTCAGACTCGAGACTTTTTAGTGGAGTTAGCAGAAGATCCCGCGCTCTCAGCGTCCGTTCGACGCCAGGCCCGTCAGCTGTTACGGCACTATCCCCATGCAAACGAGATATTGCGGGCAGGGCTGCTCGACGAGCAACGAGTCGACCGACTGACCGAGCCGTTCCTGAGGTCGAGTATCGATTGAATGGATTGGCGACTTATCCTCGGCCCCAAGCCGCTGCTCCGGGGTTGTTGATAAGCATAGGGGAAAGGACTCCATTGCCTTATCGACCTTCTGCGCCACGCAATTGCACCAACGCTCAATGGCCGTTCTGGTTCGACAGGTGTTAGCTCATATTTCAGTTGACGAAAAATTACGGTGGAGGGCGTGTGGATGAACACTTCAACTGCGACTCGACATCCAGCAGCAAGGAAAGATGCCTCCCGAGAGGAGGGGCTCGCGACCTTTTGGCGATTCAGTTCCGATCGAAAGTCGCTGACGGAGTCGGAGAGGCAGCAGCAAATCAAACTGGGGTTTCCCGCTGACCTTATCCAGGCTTTTCGTTTGGCCTTCGACCTTCAAGACCGCCACTTGGAAACGCTGCTCAATGCGTCCATGTCGACGCTGAAAAGGCGACGGCGAGGGCAAAAGAACCTTGATCCTGTCGCCTCCGAGCGTTTGGACAGGATTGCTACGGTCAGCCACTTGGCCGAGGAGATATTTGAGACGCAAGTGACTGCCACAGATTGGATGTCGACACCGAATAAAGCACTCGGTGGGACTGCACCGATCATGCTCTGCGAAACGGAGCTAGGAGCTAAACAAGTTCGCCGTGTCCTTCAATCCCTTGAGTGGGGAGGCCCAGCCTGATGAGGGTATGGCGAGGCCACGCCCACAGAAGCGAGCTTCTGACTTTCTCGACTGGCCGGAAATGGCCGATTCTGTTGAAAAGTCGGTCCTTCCAAACTGCCTGCATACTAACCGATAAAAAACGCTTTTTTGCGCGCCGCTACGTGAAATCTGAGCCCGGAACCCTCTGTTCAAAGCAAAAGTTACAATCTCAAGCTCGTACTCCGTGGAAACCATGGCCGACTGTTTTCAACAGAGTCGACCGGTTGTGGGCTGTCATCAGCGCCAACACGCTTTCATCTATCCACCTTGTGGCAGTTTGAGAAAACGGACTTTTTCAACAGAATCGTAATCGTTCCGCCAACTCGCCTTGCGTGGTTGGGGTATTGTGCAGACTCGCCCCCCTGTTGCATTCGACCTGACCAACCATGTGCATGGAATTGACTGCCACATTTCATGCCCATTATCGGCAGGCAGGCGCAGCTGTGGATTCAACTGATAGATGCAACAATGGCCAGCCCTGCGCCTCGTCCTGGAACCTGTATGCTGAAAGCAAAAGTTAGAGGCGCTTGCAGGAGCCAGCGATGAAATTAACCGGAAGAGCCGAAGTCGAGACCGTCATTGATGTCGTATGTGATGTCTGCGGTTGCTCCACCCGCTTGGATACTGGAGGGCTTCAGTTCGGCACCTTACAAGCATACTGGGGCTATGGCACTGCCCATGATGGGGAGCACTATGAGCTGCAGCTGTGTGAGGATTGCTTCTTCCGGATGTTGGCTTACCTCAAGCAGGAGCGGCGAACTCAAAATCTGTTCAGCGAGGACGGCCAGGATCTTACTGATGATCTTGGTCTGGTCGCGAAGGATGATTATTTTGGTGACGCTGGGAGCCGATAGATAGTCTTCGCAAATTGCAAGCGGTCGGATACGAAGTAGCGTTTGCCCAACTGTTGGCGCGGATGCGATTTTGACCCAGGGGGGGCGGCAAAAAACTTGGACTGGTTATGCCTCGAGATCCACGCTCTAACGATACTCAATGGGGCTGAGAGCGCCCAGGGAAATCTTGATTCGTTTCTCGTTCTACCTGCGAATGTATAAATCCAGGGCCTGAATGTACTGCTCGATACCCGTTGACTGCCAGTTACGAGGATAGAACAGTTCCGTTTCAGCCGATCGAAGAAGCCTTCACAAACCACGTTGTCAGGCGAGTATCCCTTGCGCGACATCGAACGAATCAGCTTCGCATCAGCGACGGGCGATAACTAGCCGGGCCAGCGGAAGTGAGCGCCTCGATCCAAGTGAACGACAGGCCGTTTGCTGTTGCGGGCCACTGTTTTGATGGCGGTATCCAACATCGTGTTCACAAGGCCGGCGTCCGGGCACGTGCCAATCGACCAACTGATGACCTTTCCATCGAAGCAGTCGATCGTGGGAACAGGTAAATGCTACGCGCTAACGGTCATCGAGAATGCTACATCGGGTCGCATCGATTTCCACCGACCTTCTCAGATAGCCGACTATGGGGACGTACCAACCCCAACCAAGAACCCCAACTCATCGGCAAGACAACTTGTAGCGCCGCGGGCGTTCCAGTGCGTATGGATCTGCAATCTCGATCTCCCAAATCACTGCCAGAAGGACAGTGCGTTCTTCGCCAACCAGATTGTGGGCCTGGAGGATACCTGCGCTCACCTTCAACGATGGTAAAATAGCGCATCAATGCACATTTTTTATCATGGAACCCTTGTAAACATTGGTAAAAAAGGCCCCCAGAGGCTACAGTCACCTTGTGACGTATAGCTTCACGTTGGAGGTAAGGTGTGAAACTCGAAGATCACATGAACCGCTCGATTAAGCAGCGAGCAAGTGTGATCGTCTTGCGCTCAGACTTTGCCAAGATGGGGAGTGACTCTCAGGTCGGACGAGTGCTTGTTCGCTTAGTGGCAGAAGGAACGCTTGCTCGGGTGAGCAAGGGCGCCTACGCTAAAACCCGAATCAACAAGTTCACGGGTAAGTCAACCCCAGCAGGAACGCTGGAAATGATCGCAGCGGAGCTTTTCCGCAAGCTCAAGATCCTAGTGGAACCGAGCTCGTTTCGGAGTACAACAGCGGCAGATCGAATCAAATTCCCATGGGAGTGACTGTCAGCACTGGACGTCGACGCATTTCGCGGAAAGTGACGGTAGGGAATAGCACTTTAACTTATGAAATTAATTTCAGAGCTTAGGTCTGATATCGAAGATGCCGCCGCCGCAGGGTGTTGGGAAGTTTGCCCGCTGCCGTAGTTGAAAAGATCAGCACATCACGGGCGCATTGTGCGTTTTAGCTCAAGTCCAAGTAGTAAACACTGCGTACCAAAAGGATCGTCGCAGGGCGATCCCGCACCGGCGTCGATTGACGTGGTCACACGTTTGATTTTTGCTGGTGGAACCTGTCTTTCGAAAGCTCACGGCGTCATTCACCGAATGTCCGAAGACCTTAACATCAAAGTCATGTTGGAGGAACCGCCGGATGGCTACACGCTATAACGAATCCGCGGGCGTTTAAAGGATCGGCAGCAAGAGGTTTAGCGCCCATTGAGCGACGTGGGCTTTGAATACGTGGTCCATGACAACGGAGAAAGTCCGGTCATGCGCGACAGCTGGCGGTACTACTAGTTGATCCTGGGGATGACGATAACACTGCGCTCGGCCGGCGTACGTGCAACAGCCAGCCGCTGCAATGGCAAGATCTCTTGGTACGCCATCGGGTAATGATCCTGTCTGAAGCAGGCTCAGGGAAAACTCAGGAAATTCGTCATGTGGGCCGCGCGCTTCGTGAAGAAGGCAAGCGTGCGTTCTTCATCCGGCTAGAGCATGTTCGATCAGACATCGAGGATGCCTTCGAGGAAGGTGACACCATAATCGCCCTCGCTTGGTTTGCCTAAATGTACTGCTAGTAAAAAACTTGAGTGATGCCCACCCGGACCAGTTGCGTTCCTTCAGCTCCATATCTGAAACAACTGGCCGGGGGGCAACACTACTCTACCCCGCTTAGCGCCTTGTATCCCATGAACAATTCATCATCTACCCGCCTGCCAAGCGGTGAGCGAGGACTGGCTGTGTCTGAAATCAAGAAGTCAGCCGAAGAACTCAGCGCAGAGCTCGACAGTTTGCGCCAGCATCGACGTCGATAACGGCTACAAGCGCGACCTGTGCGATGCGATTGTTGGATCTCTGGCTATCGGTGCTCAGTATCGATGCCCACCGCCTGATGGCCACTGGGTCAGTTTTCGGTCAGCGGCAACAACACTGCCCGCCGTTCCGGAAATCACGGCTAAAGCGCTGGTATCATCTGCGGTGCCTGCACGATCATCCGCAATTTTACGCTGCGGTTATTGCCGAGGTGACTTTCTCATTTGTTTAACGCTGTAACGATCCGTCGCTTAATTTTATAGTATTGCTAATCTAAAGATCGCTTGCTTCCGCCACCTTGCTGATAATGAATACTTAGCTCATAAAGATTGGATAGGCTGAGGTTGCAATGGTTTTTTGTCTCTTCGTGCGGACCCTTCCTGCGTAGTCAGGTCCTGCACGATAAAGAGGCAGAAAATAATAAAAATTAGCTAGTCAGCTTTGTTATTCGCCATGACACGAAAAAGAAGCTTCTCCGCCGAATGCTTCAGACCAAAAAATAAGGCAATCCACGGCTCTGTAACCCCCATAATAACACCAACATAATTAGCTTGCTTCCCTGAAGCACCTATCAACCAAAGTATAGTCGTAAAAAATAGTCCTGAAACAATAATTATAATTGTGGAGTATACCACGGTACGCCACATGGCTCCCCAGCACAAACGAGAGGCATCGCCCATTGTTAATTTAGTCGACATTTTTTATATCCGAACTTTTTTGTCCCATCACCTCATTCCCCCTGGCATCGACTACGCACTGACAATGTTTACACACCACCCCACCCCAAGGGATCCCAGCTTTTTTTCGTCGCACAGGTGAAAGGAGTTGGACCTTTGGCAAATCAACCTCGCATTTAGGGCAAGACTTTGCCGATTTAAGCATTGTATATATAGCCAAAATGATAACGACACCTAAAGCGCCGATTAAAGCACCATTTGAAGCACCATTTAAGAAAACATATAAAGTATCTTCTGCGATTGCCATTCGTCACCTTGTTTAATGTGTAATTTAAACTATTGTTAGATGTTTCACTGAGCGTCCACTACCATTGCAGTCGACGCGCCGATTCGTAGAATTGATTCATGTGTAGAACTAACATAATAAGCATTCTAGATATCGAAGTATGTTGTGGCCATTTCTCGCCTCTTGGCTTTGGCAAAGTCGTGAATCACGGCGTGAACCCATAAAAAATAAAGAGCTTCGTGTTTTAAGAAATAACGGCAACGAATATTCCGCAATCGCGAATTATTCCATCTGCATTTGTCAGCACGACCTTACAACCAGGCAAGGCAAGTACTGCTGTCTGAGTTAATCCCACCCAAGAAGTGGTATCGATTTGGATAATTCGTTAGTTAACCGCTAAGCTTGCGTGTCCAACCGTACCCACTGACCAAGAATGCCGGCAAAGCCCCTATATTTCTTGGTGAAGCCACTTGTCGAACTATGAAAGCGATACAATGCTCAAGCGATAATACTTTTTTCTCCAAGCGTCTAAATGAAATTAAAGCTCCAGAAGAACCACATCATCCCCGATTGAGCTGTAGCAAGACATATGACAAGTATTAAAATTTTAGGGCCATTCATCTTGTCCAATGGGCCAAATCCGATCAGGTGCTCCAGCCTCATCAACGCTGCACCACCTTCTCTGACAGACGCATATGCCTGCTTAGCGAAGCCCACATCCGTCCGTAGTGTTGCCGCTGACCGAAAACTGACCCATTCAAGGCCGGTCCACGGTGCTGGTTTGGTTACGCAAGCATGGCCGGCAGGACTGGCGCCAAGGCGCATGCATTCGCGAGCCGAGGAGCAGGCCCATGGCCGAGTCCACCCTCCCGCTGACAGCCAAGCATCGGATCAAAGAGCTTGAAGAACAGTTGGCGCTGAGTAACCAGAAGGCCCAGTTCTTTGAAGCTGTCGTGAACGTTCTGAAAAGCGACTACGGTGTTTCCATCGTAAAATAAGCGACCCGGCAAATCCTCTCACAAGGGCAAACCCAAGAGCTGAGCATCAGCAGCTCTTGCCTGTTCATGGGCCTTTCGCGCCAAGCGTATTTCAAACGCAATCGAACGTTTGACGCCAGAGTCCGCCATGACAAAGCGGTGGTGGACTTCGTTCTGGAAAAGCGCCGTCGTCAGCCACGACTAGGAATCCGCAAACGGCATTACCTGATGAACGACGAGGCCCCAGCGCCGCTGGGCGTAGGCCGGGACCGTCTGTTCACGATCCTGCGGGAGGTACGAGCGCTGGTTCCGCGCAAACGGGCTTATCGCAAGACGACGGATAGCCATCACCGCTTTCGTCGCCATCCTAGCCTGTTCAAAGCAGGCCCGGGACAAATCGTGGCCAGTGGACTTGAGCAGGTTTGGGTGGCCGACATAACCTATCTGCCGACGCAGGACAGTGTAGCGTACGTGAGCCTGGTAACCGATGTGTACTCACGCAAGATCGTCGTCTATCAGATGTATGAAAGCCTGCATACCGTTTCAGTGATTAAGGCGCTGCAAAAAACGGTTGGCCAGCGAGAAACCACGCAGCCGCAGGTCCATCACTCAGATCGCGGCGCCCAGTATGCGAGTCGTTTATTTCTTCAGCGGCTATGGCGGTATCGCATGCGCCAGAGCATGAGCCGCCGGGGAAACTGCTGGGACAATGCGCCGATGGAGCGTGTGTTCCGCAGCTTGAAAACCGAATGGATACCGACCACAGGCTACCGGACGACCCAAGAGGCCCAGCGCGACATCAGCTATTTTTTGATGCATCGGTACAACTGGATTCGCCCCCATCAATTCAACGGTGGGCTCGCACCAGCTCAGGTCGAGAAAAATTTAACGTCGTGTCCGGCTTTAGTTGACCACTACAATTCAACCTTCCGTGGTTGCATATCTAAAAATATTCGCCACAAACCGCGACTATAAAATTGTACCTATATGTTCACTCGCCTCAATTCAGTGCGAAGAACGCTGATGTCGAGCTTTTGCCTCGCGGGCGTGCATTGCGTCAATGGAGAATAAAGATTCTGGTACCACGAGCAATCGCTGTATACCAATAGGCTCTCCTGTGTCCATACACCAGCCATAATCATTCTTGTCGATGGCGTCCAATGCAACTCGGATTCGATTTAAAAATTCTTTATCCATTTCACTCAGGCAAAACGCCGTTGCGCGGTTGGCTTCTATACTCGCTTTCTCAACTTCATCAGACTGACGTTCGATCATCAAAAAATCGTGGTTAGACTCGATACGTGCTGTAATTGTCCTGGCTTTGGTGATCAACAGCTCATTAAAATATTCCAGCTGACTAGAGCTCATGTAGTCAGCATCGTCCTGTATGAGTAATTGCTCTCCAGTCAACCGCATAATGCACCCTCTATTAAATATTCAAGGAATGAAAAATAAACTAATCCAAATTTAAAGTGGGACTAGACTATCGTGTCGTCGCTTCACGGCCTTTAAGACGAGTATGAATTTGCAAATTTTTTCCGCTTTAGTCCCTGACGCATAATCAAATCAGTCGTAATCTGCTTGAGCCCAAGGATTTACTTTGTATTGGCGCGCGCCGCGCTTTGAGCGGCATTAAGGCGCCGCAAAAGCGGTTTATTCAGCGCTCGATTCATTGCGTTCCATCGGTTGGTGAGCTTGCTCATTTCGAGCTGGAGACGAGCGGCGGTCGATAAGTCATCGATTTCTAAGGCCCATATTTTATATTCGGCATACGCTGCGAAACCGCCATATTTCGCTAGCGCAGCTTCAAACGTGTGTCGCGCTTCGGTGGGACGTGCAGAACCGGCATAGCATCGAGCTAACAATAACAACGCTTCGGCCGACCGGTAATTAGGGTGCTCAGCCAACATGTAATCTAGGTGAGTCTGTGCCTCTTCATAGCGCTGACTGTCGACTAGGGCATTGGCGGCGCCCATATGCAGATCCGGGTCAGATGCGAAGGGGCCCTTGAGGCAACTCACATAGAGCTCGGCCGCTTCCGCGGCACCTCCGTTTTCAAGTAGCGCAGCGGCAAGGCACATCTGATTTTTGACTGTCGGCGAACTGTCGAGCTCCATCCTGGCGAGCCGGATCGATTTGGTTGGATCTATGGCTTTGGCAGTCGCCGAAACCGTCCGCATGACACCTCGTTCGAGTTTAGAGTGCGGCAAGTAAACACCGAGAAAATACACTAAACTACCCAAAAGCGGAAAAGCAAAAAGAATCCAGAGCCAGTAAAGCGGTTGTCCATGACGAACCACATGAACAGCGCAAAGTAGTGCCAAAATAATATAAATTCCAAAACCTGCAATTTGCATAGAATTCTCCTCGGTTAGTTTGCGCTACTGGTCAATTAGTGAGCGCCGCATCATTTTTACATGTATTTAAAAGCCGCGTTAATAGCACAAATCGGTGTGTCGACCTTTATTCTAATAATCGCTGATTTAAAATATGGGTTAGGAGTCACGCCTAAATCGAAGACGACGCGGCTGGCAGGGTCGCCGCGGCCATACTTTCCTCGATGGCATACTTGATAAGGTCCGCGGAGGTAGCGATACCGAGCTTGCGCATGGCGCTGATGTGTTGGGTGCTGATGGTTTGCTTGGTGCAGTTCAACTGCTCGGCAATCTGATTGATGCTCATTCCCGAAACAAACAGGCGTATCAATTCATATTCCCGTGCCGACAAGGCCTTGATCGAGTGATTGTCCTGGCGATCGGTGTCCATCGTTTGGATGATTTTTTCGATCGCCGGCGAGTAAAACTCATCGTTGGAGCAACTTGCGTACACTGCATAGACCAGATTGCGCGGCGGGTCCATTTTACTCACGATGCAGGTGATCCCGAGCTGAATGATATTGTGGATGTTGCCCGGCGTATCGAGCATGGTAAACACCACAGCTTGAGCTTGGGGTAGTGGCGTTTTATCTGCTCCAGCAACATCATGCCGTCGCTGCAGTTGTCGGCGGGCATTTGAATAATCGGTAATCAGCACATCTTCATTGGCAATCACCACCGAGGTGTCGGGAGTCTTGCCGGAGGCCGCCGCGTGCTGGGCGACGCCCAAGCCGGCCAACGAAATAAAGGTCAATGCCAATGCATTACGGATAAACGAAGTCATGGTAAATACATGTTTGAAAGTGATGAGGCCAACGCCAAGCGCAAACCTGCGATAAAAAATAAATAGAAATGCTCAGCGCGTGACAACCGATCAAAAGTTAGCGCAGTGCGCAACCTGACCAACGGGATCTAGGATTTTTCTTTGCCTGAAGCAAAAAATAGTACTTGTACGAATCTCCTCGCTGAGTGTGCGCCAGAGGCCTGCGCGGTAAATTTATTAATCTAAAAATCATTAGCCTATGTCATGCGACACATTTCAGGTATTCGTCGCCTAGATATTTGTGCAAGCCTCCGGGCTAGCGAACGCAGTCAGCTCACGTCGAAAACCTTGCTATGCAGGAATTTTCCGGGGATTGAACAAGCGGCCGCCGCTTGGTAGCGGTGTTCACCGGCGAGAGTCCAGCTCACCAAGCCTGCACCAGGGCCAGTACTTGATAATTTTTCTACATGTCGTACTTGCCAAGTATTCGTGCTTTGTTGAGATGTATATATAACAAGACGGAAGCCTGGCTTGAGGCGGGTACCTATTTGTTACGGCTTAGCGAATTCTTTTTCATGAAGATCAAGAGCGCTTTTCCGGTAATCCGTGAAGAGCCTAAAAAGCCTTCCCCCCCGCCTTAGTGGGAGAAGGCTGTATAATCAATTAGTTTATATATAAGAAGATGTTTTATTTATTGCGGGTGAAGCTTGTCGATTGCCCCGCAACCGCCAATCATTTTGGAAATAGAAACAGTGGGCGTAAACAGATAATCGTAGGAGCAATTTTTCTCTTGATTATACACTTGCCCCGTGCACCCTGCCAGCAATGCTACGCCAGAGAGTAGTACAAGTCCGACAGTTGCTTTGATTAGCTTTTTCATCGATATTCCTATGTGCATGAAATTCACACGCTCGTGCAGAGCAAGCATGTTAAAATTTGATTTTTTGGCGAAACTATTTTTTTCCAGCTATGAAGCAACAGTATAGCCAGGCGATAAAGCAATTTTCTCCAAGCGCTAAATACCCGATAAAACGCAAGAAGGACCACATCATCCCGCATTGGGTGGTCGCAAGACATAGGACAAGTATTAAAGTTTTAAGCGCGATGACTTGGCGCCTGCGATCTCGCGGTCATCGAGCATTATTGCAGGAATAGGGTCTCTCGCTGCACCAAGGCATCATCATCGCTGCCACTATTCTTCATTCTCTATCTCCACCAAGAGGACGGAGCGCGCGATCCCGGTAGGCATCAAACCAATAAAAGCATCCGGTATTTATTCGGGGTGAAGGTTCGTATCAGTGCCGATGCCGATGCCGATGCCGATTCGAGTCGAGGCTGGCTCAACACGTCCATGGCACGCGGTAAGGATAGCTGGCGCCACCCCAGCCGCGGAGTTTCTGCATGACGAAGAAAACGCGGCGCAAGCAGACGCCGCATATGCCGGCATCGTGAAGCGCGATGAGCCTGAAAAACGCGAGGTGATCCAGTAGATCGCAGCACGACACTGCACCGATTTCAAGTTGAATTAATGCAGGCTGCTCAACAAGACCAAACGCAAGCTCAAATGCTATAAAGCGCAGACGCGGGTCTAGGGACTGCATAAATCTTCAAAGGATTACATGTTGAAAATTGCTCACTCGAGGCGCCCGATAGAACAACCACTCTAATATCTTTCTTCGTGCTTTGGCGCAGGCGAAACATTCGCGTGAGCCGGCCGCCGCTTTTGGAAAGGTCTCGAAAATCATACTTGTCCTAAATTTATTCGGCCTCACTATAATGTAGTGGTCTAATGATTCCGGACACCCATTGAGGCGAGAATGCTCGCCAGATCGAGGTGTCAGATGACCAAGCAACGCCGCACCTTTTCACCAGAATTCAAACGCGAGGCTGCCGACCTCGTGCTCAAGCAAAACGACAGTTTCAACGAAGCCAGTCGCTCACTGAGTGTTGGTGAGTCGGCGCTGCGCCGTTGGGTCGACCAGCTTCAGCAAGAGCGCACCGGCGTCACGCCCCGGAGCAAGGCCCTGACACCAGAGCAGCAAAAAATCCAGGAGTTGGAAGCTCGGATTGCTCGCCTCGAGCGCGAGAAATCAATATTAAATAAGGCTACCGCGCTCTTGATGTCGGAAGATCAGGAGTGTACGCGCTGATCAATCAGCTGAGCGTCCATGAGCCTGTTGACTGCTTGTGCGAGGCGTTTGAGGTTGCTCGTTCGGGGTACTGCGCGCATCGTCTAAGGCGGCGAACACCAGACGTTGAGCGGCTCAGGCTGCGTAGCCGAGTGAGTGAATTGTTTAACTAGGGCCGAAGTGCTCCCGGCAGTCGAAGCATCATGTTGATGATGCAAGAAGAAGATGAGCAAATTGGACGGTTCAAGGTACGCAGGCTGATGCGTGAGCTGGAGTTGGTTAGCAAGCAGCCAGGATCACACGCCTATAAAAAGGCGACAGTCGAGCGACCTGATACCCCAAATATCTTGAATCGAGAGTTTGATGTCGAAGCGCCCAACCAGGTCTGGTGCGGCGACATCACCTACATCTGGGCGCAGGGGAAATGGCACTACCTTGCGGTTGTCATGGATCTTTACGCTCGCCGAGCGGTGGGTTGGGCGTTATCAGAAAAGCCGGATGCAGACCTGGTGATCAAGGCGTTGGACGTGGCTTACGAGCAGCGTGGCAAGCCGCAATACCTGCTATTCCACTCAGGCTAGGGATCGCAATATGGCAGCCGCAACTTTCGCCTGCGGTTGTGGCGCTATCGCATGCGTCAGAGTATGAGCCGCCGAGGAAACTGCTGGGATAATGCGCCGATGGAACGGGTTTTTCGCGGCTTGAAAACAGAGTGGATACTAACCACTGGCTACATGACCGGCCAGCAGGCTCAGAGAGGCATCAGCCAGTACCTGATGCCTACAACTGGATCCGACCTCATCAATTTAACGATGGATTGGCCCCAGCGAAAACGGAAGAAAAACTCAAAACCGTGTCCGGGATGAGTTGACCACTGCATGCTAACGCTTTGAGCGGCATTTCAAATCGTCTCAACATCTCCAATACCTGAGCATTAAAATTGTCATCAATCATCATTGGTGGAGGAGCATTAACCGAGATCGGAAGGAATGCCCCTAGCACACTGTGCATTCGAGAGGAAAATGAAAGGGTCAAGTCTAACATGTGCCAGATCAAAGCCTTCAGTAAATTAGCGGTTTCCACCGATTCAATGAGATGACCTAGGGTCAGTAAACCGAGCCGAGGATGTTGCCTGCGGACCAATGCTTCGACGCCGAGTAGTGTGCCTTCAAGACTGACCTTGGGTTGATAGT
This sequence comes from Pseudomonas sp. Pseusp49, assembly GCF_059491875.1. NCBI lineage: Bacteria > Pseudomonadati > Pseudomonadota > Gammaproteobacteria > Pseudomonadales > Pseudomonadaceae > Pseudomonas > Pseudomonas sp. Pseusp49. Next base: position 1,916,072 of record NZ_CP168514.1, read on the forward strand.
GCGCAATCCATTGATTGGGAGCTGCTTGAGATAATTCCATTATTAAGAATTGTTCTTTTTCGTGACTGGGTGAAAGAGCTTCTACATCAATCTGATGCCGATTTACATATTCCTTAAATAAAGCATGCAGTGAGCTGGCAGAGACGGGTTTCTCCAAAACTCCAAGCACTCGCAAGCCCTGTTCCCGAGCAAGATGGGCGACGCTGTCCAATACGTTTCGGTCGCTAGAGCTGAGAATTATCACGCTTGCCCGCTCTCAGCCAATATTCTGATCATGTCGAGGCCGTCAAGGCCAGCCATTTGCAAGTCGCAAATGGCAATGTCCACGCTCCCCCCCAATGGCCAGTGATTGCTGTGCTTGTTCTACGCTCGACGCGGTCCGAGCACTGAAGACCTGCAAGGAGTTTAGCGGTTGATTCAGGGCCATCAGTTGTCTTCAAGAATCAGAACATTAAGTGAATGCTCGCTCATTACCTCTATTGCCGCTGTAGTGGCCATGGCCCAAACACCGTCAAGCGAACGTGCCCAAGCGCTTCTGACAGCATAGCCTGCAAGAGGCGCTGTAAGTAGATATCAGACAACGCTGCTCCGGTTGAGCATGCTGGTATGGCCGACACCCGCCTCTAGCAAACGTCTTACCAATTCCTCACGTGCTTCGCGCCCTCCCAACCGGATGTACTCGAGTTCTGCAGCGGTGATCAAGGCCACCGGAACCAATGTGACTGGCGAAAGTGGCATATCATCAAGGCGAGTCGTGAAGTCATGTACAGGGCCGCCCAGCAGCATGCCGATACAGTCATCATCGGTGACAAACAGCTTGGGCAGTTGATTACGAATGAAGCGTGTCTGGGTGGTCCCTGGCAATTCCATCGACAGGATGCCGTTTCGTTCAAGCTGGATAATAATACCACCAGCGTTGGCCACGGTTTTTGCTACTTGTTCGATCAGCTCGAAGGCCCAGCTACTCTTAAATGCATCGATCTGTCCAAATGGTTCTCGTGCGTAGTCGGGAATGTCGATAGTCTCAATGAATAATTCTATCTCAAAGCCATTTCCAAGTACTTCGGCGTCATCGAATGGAGCAGATAAACCTTGCGTCGCAAGGATAATGCTGTCGCCTCGGCGAATCACACGGTAAGCCTGACGTAAAGACGGCCAATGAGGGCCTCCACAAAAGCTCGGATTGATGATGTACGAAAGAAGATCCGGCTCCAATGTACCGACTGATGCCCAATGTCGATCCAGGCATTCTTCGCTTGCTAATTGAGCCATTTGAATCTCGGTTTGAGTTGCTGGATACGGCCGGGCGGTGGATTGCTCTGTTGACTTAGTAGTTTCAGGTTCAGGGTTTTCAAATGACCCGAAAAACCTCTTAAAAAATTTCATTTGTTTTCCTCGAAAAAGACTGGAAGGTGAGGCTATTGACATTTGCAGAGTTCTTGTTCGTTGCCTTGCCACCAGCGATGGCGCTGAGTCGTCGCTGCGGGTTAGGATTACTTGCGATTGAAAAACCTTCGTACAGCGCCTGCGATCGCCATCACTGCGATAATTAAAAACTTTTTTGCAGCTAGTAAGAAGATACCTATTTTAGTAAAAAGTCCTGCTTTGGCCGCCAGTGTACCGCCGACCAATGCTGCCAAGCCATATGTTGCAAGTTTATCAGTGCTTGGGTTGTAGTCAGTGTAACGATTGCCGTCGCTGAAGTTAGTGAAAGAAATAATTTCAGGCATTTGTTTCTTAATATTCGATAGCTGCGCAATATTGGCGACGGCATTTAGTTCCAAAACGCCTTTGCGGCCTAGTACCCGAATGCTGTAATTAAGTGTGCTCTCTGCGGTGTCATCGAATTTTATTTCCTTGGCCCAGTACATTTTGCGACTGGGTTTATCGTAATATGGCTGTTCGGCCCAGCCCAGCAAATGCACGGCAGCGTAACCTTGTTTTTTACGTGCTACGTTATCATCTTCATCTGCTTCCTGCATTTGCTTGAGTAAATCAGTGTAATTGATTTTTTTTGCGTCTTCGTCAGAAATATGCCCGTCATCCTTATACTTGATAACAACTCCCCATGCGCTTTCGGCGAAAGGGTCAACGGCTTCTGGAATAATCATTCCCAAAGTTTTGTTGCCTGGGGGATTTCCCCAGCCGTCGGTCAAAAGACGTTCAGTGTCGGTTGGATCTAGGTAATAAAATTTGTCAGTGAGTTTTAATGTTGCAATGCCGGAGGGCAAAGTAATAGTTCCGTGCTGGTGCTTTAAGTGCGAAGATAATTGTTCGGCAGTTTCTTGTTCTTGAGTAGCTTCAGTAAGTTTTGTTGGTGGGCTGCTGTCCGCTTGAGCGGTGAAGTGAAACGCACACACCAAAGCTGTCAGGAAAATTGAACGAAGCGGTTTCATAATGGTCTCTGCTGCTATTTTAATTTTAGAAAGTTTGGTGATTACGATCAATGTATGCTTCCATTGCGAGGCTAGCTTCATTTTTCGTGAACTCTGGTCTTGGGGGCGAATAGTGCGGGCTGCAAAAATATAATGATTTAGTACTTGTGAAATATTCGCCTCGTTTACCGATCCACCCATGAGTATTGTTCTGAGTATCTACAAATCCTTGAGGGGTGTATTTGGGATTAGTTCGAATCCTTTCGGATCTCGGGTAGGTCTGTCCCTTGGGTATTTGTCGAGTTCGGCTTGTGCGTTGGGCGCCAATTGGGCGCCCAGGCGCTGGAGAGGGTGTACAGGCTGCGCTCGTTGTCAGTGTTGCTCTTGCTGACTTTGAGTGGCTGGGGTCCTGAGCGCTACTAGGGGGCAGGTGGATTTGTTTTATAGCAATGCCATGGGCGAGCGCGGGAAACCTGAAATTGGGTTATCGCGTATGCTGCGCGTATATGCCTGTATATGGTGTAGCTGTGTTCGGTTTTCTCAATAAAGGTAGCTTAGATGCTATCTGCGACAGTCGGGTCGATCGTGGTTTTATCTCGTCGACCTGGGCCGCTAGTGGTGCTGGATGCCGCGACCTTTGCGATTTTTCCGTTTGCTGAAACCGATCAACTGATGCGAGTGCTGTTTGAATAATTAACACGCATGTGGATGTTGTTGATCTGGTGCTTAAGTCAATGCCTCGCTGTCGATGCCGGCCTGGTCGCTGCGCCGCCCTCGGTCAAGTGCCGAAAGGTAAGTGCGGCCTTGAGGTGCGCTGGGCTAAAAATGGGGATCAATGGCGCATCGGGATGAATGCCTGCCTTGGTGTCGGCGCCACGTCGGGGCTGCTACACGGCTCACTAGGGGCGACCGCCAGTTTGACGGGGGGGTGCCTGTGTTGGCCAAATGCAGCGCGGTGCCCAAGCCGTGTCTCCGGTAGCGCTAGACGCACCTGCGGGAAAGCGATCGGAGCATGTTGTGCGGGACGTTATTTGGTCGATTGCAGCACAGCCAAGCAGTTATAAGTACCGCGGCAAAGGTAGCGTGCTGTTCCGGGGCAGGCGCAACTGCGTGCCAAGGTCAGGCCTCCCTTCCAGCTGATCGAGGTGCTTTTCAATCATCGAAAGGTTCACTGCCGCGAACTAGAAAAATGCGACGCAGTTGCCGTCTATTTGGGGTGGCCAATCTAATGCTGGTCAGGCGGTATTTGCAACGGGCGACAACATCAATCCGTCTGAAAGGTGAGGCCGGCCGCAAATCAGCAAGATGAGGCAGGCATCGGCCCCAGTAACGTGGATTAAGGCCGACGGGTTGGAAAAACGGCTTGAAAATGGTGAGCGGCGCGAACGGGTTAATTATTCAGTATCTCCATGATTTCGGATTTGTCCGATTTTTGCTGTCCCTGCTCATAAGTATTCTTGTTTGACTTGGGCTCATTTGCCAAAAACAGACATGGCGATTAACAGATGACAATTATCGGTATTGACTTGGGGACGACTAATAGCCTTGCCTCGATCTGGCGTGATGGCCAGGTCAAGCTTATTCCAAATGCGCTCGGCGAATATCTAACACCTTCCTGCGTTGGCATTGATGAGGATGGCACAATTTTGGTTGGCAAGGCTGCCAGAGAGCGCCTGCAGACCCACCCAAGTAAGACGGCGGCTCTGTTCAAACGCTACATGGGCAGCATGAAGACGCTACGGTTGGGTGTCCAAGATTATCGTCCCGAAGAGCTGTCTTCCTTGGTCTTACGAGCGCTTAAGGAGGACGCCGAGTCCTATTTGGGGTGCGCTGTCGACGAGGCTGTCATTACAGTGCCAGCATACTTTTCCGATAGTCAGCGCAGGGCTACTAGAAATGCGGGCAAACTTGCTGGTCTCAAAGTGGATCGACTGTTGAGCGAGCCAGCGGCAGCTGCGCTTGCTTATGGGCTCTACCAAGCGCAGGACGAATCAAAATTTCTCGTGTTCGACCTAGGTGGAGGTGCATTTGACGTCTCGATTATTGAAAAGTTCGAAGGCGTCATGGAGGTGTGTGCCGCTGCAGGGGATAATGTTCTCGGGGGTGAAGACTTCACCCACGTTATCGTTGAATTTTTCTATAGCAGTAGAGGTATTCCTATAGAAGCTCGCCAGGACGCCGAATTCCATCAACAGCTAACGGCTCGCGCTGAGTCTTTTAAACATGCATTGCCTATCCGAAAGACCGATACGCTTCAGATGTTGTGGCGGGACGCGAATTATTCGATCATGCTCGATGAGGTTCAATTTGCCGAGTTAAGTTGTGCATTGATGTCCCGTCTTAGAATGCCCGTTGAGCGTGCGCTTCGCGATGCGCGGATCCGTGCGACGGATATAGATACGGTAGTGTTGGCTGGTGGCGCTACTCAGATGCCCTTGGTGCGCCAGTTGGTGACCCGGATGTTCGGGCGTTTTCCGAGTACCGAGGTTAATCCTGAAGAAGTCATTGCTGCCGGCGCCGCAGTTATGGCGGGCTTAAAGGTAAAGGATGCCGCTCTCAAGGAGATCGTAATGACGGATGTGTGCCCTTACACCCTCAGTACGGACGTATCTAGATCTTTACCTGACGGTACAAAAGTGCATGGACTTAGCTCGCCTATCATCGAGCGCAACACCGTGGTGCCGGTAAGTCGTATGGAGACATACTATCCCGCAGGTGATAATCAAACGGCAATACTGGTCGGAGTCTTTCAGGGCGAAAGCCGATACGCCAAAGACAATATCAAATTGGGTGAGTTAAGAGTCAAGCTACCGTCGTTAACTCGGTCTGAAAGCGCTGTCGATGTTCGCTTTACCTACGATGTCAATGGACTTCTGGAGGTGGAGACGCACGCTCGCAAGACGGGGGAAACCCAACGCTTGGTAATACAGGGTAGCGTCGAAGGTCTTTCTGATTCCGAAATTGAACAACGTCTTGATGCGCTGGCTGAGTTGAAGATTCATCCGCGAGACAAAATGGAAAACCGCACCTTACTAGCCCACGCAGAGCGTTGTTTTGAACAGATGCTAGGCGACCATCGCGATCGGTTGGGCCAGGAAATCATGCGTTTTGAATCAGTAATGAATCGCCAGGACGAACGAGAGTGTCGGGCGGCTAGAGAACGCTTACAGAAAATTTTGGACGCAATGAGTAGCGATAGCTACTTCGATCCTGACTTCGAATAGTAGATGTTAAGAGCGAAATTTCATGACAGCCGCTTGGTTCTTCGATGTGTTGGGTATTACCCCGGCGGACGACGCTCGTGCCATTAAGCGAGCCTATGCAATTGCGCTCAAACAAATTGACCAAGAAACGCAGGCTAAGGCGTTTGGCTATCTCCTCGGCGAGCGCTATATCTCAGCGATGGAAAATCTGGCGGCTAGCGACAGCTCGAAGGTCATTCTCCTGCGGGCTGATTTACAGGGAACAATCGGCGGTTTGCTTGGCGGTGCCAAGAAAGCCTAAAGAACTACGAAGTTTGAGCAGGCGGGTTATCTTCCTTTGGCGGGGGCGCAACTAAAGTGTGCCTCGAACCGCCTCTGCTCAGCATTTTTTGCCGACTGCTCGGAGCTCCTTTTGGCAATGGCCATCGCAGGGTCATGACTGCCTCTAGCAATCAGCATATCATTTGCCGAGGATGAAAATGTCTATTTTTCCAGCTCCGCTTCACATCAGTTCCCGCGTGTAAGGTTGGGCGCATTGTTCCCGAAAGCCAGTGCGATCATCAATTTCATGCCTCAGGAAAGCATCAGTGTCACATGCTTGCTCGCCTGTTTCGTTTTTTCGGACTTGTCTGATGGTGCTGTTGGCGTATCTATATATGATTTCACCATGGCCGCACCGCTGCATGGCACCTATCTGGTTTACGTGAACTATTGGGGCAACTTCGGCAGCGGCGGCTATAACTTCGATGAGACCGGCAACCAGAACGAGGTGATTACCTCGCAGATCAACCTGGTGCTCAACGAAAACACCGTCGATGAAAAACGCGAGACCTTCATCGTGCCCCTGCGCGCAATCGGCGACCTGCTGCTGGTCAAGACTTTCAACTATTAAGCATCCCGTTCCACGGATGAACATCGGGTTTTGTGAACATGAGTGATAGCACTGTTACTCCGGCCGCTGGCGCACCCGCGGCCAAACCTTCCCTGCATTGGCCGACGCTGCTGATCGGCATATGCCTGGTCGCTGGCGTGGCCGGTGGGTTGGGGTGGCTCATGCACAAACCCAAGGCGCCGGCGCCTGCGTTGGCCAGTGACAAACTGGGTATGGGCCGGCCGGATGGTTTGCTGGAAACCTATTCCTTGAGCCAATTGCCCAAGGACCTGCTCGCGGTGCCCTTCCTCAAGGAAACCCTGACCGAAGATTTCGTCTTCTACTACGAAACCCACGCTGATCGTCTCGGCTTGATCGGCAGTTTGCGGCGGATCATCTACGAACATGACCTGAAGTTGCAGGACACCCTGATCGAGCAACTGTTCGACCAGCCTGCCGATGTAGCGTTGTGGCGCGGGGCGGACGGGCGGCTCAAGGATTTCCTGCTGGTGATGGATCGCGGCGGCCTGGCCAAGGTGCTGGAACCGCTGGCCAAAGTCGCGCTGGACGACTCGCAGTTGAGCAAGGTCGCTGACGTGAAGGTCGGCAGCGAAGACGTGCCGCTCTATCAACTCAATTACAACGCCAGCAAGGCGCTGTTGTTCGCGTCTCATGGCGACAAACTGGTGGTGCTGTCCAATCCGGCGAAACTCTACGATCCGCAAAGCGGTGCAGCGGAGGAATCGGGCAGCGTATCGACCACGGCTATTGCCGCGCTGCTCAATGGTGAAAAGCTGTTTCCCGAAGCCTTCGGCCTGCCGCCTCGTGCGCCGCAGGTGAAACAACGCCTGTCGGTGAATGCCAGTGTGCTGGCCATGGGTTACCAGCGTTTCATTCCGAACTTCGCCGGCCTGCGTTTCGACATGGACGACAAGGGCTGGCACAGCTTCCTGGCCATGGATGAACTGGAGAATCAGCCGGACTTCGATTTCAAACCGATCTGGCAAGCCATGCCCATGGGCGCAAGCGCTTGCGTGGCGTTGCCGCTGGCTGCCGAACAACAGAAACCGCTGCTGGTGAAGCTCGGTGCCGAGGAAAGGGTGGCCCAGGCACTGACCGAACACATGGCTGGCGCGGCGGGGCTGTGCTGGTATGCCGATTCGCGGTTGTACACGCCCTTGCTGGTGGCCAGCCTCAACGATGACGAGAGCGGCAAACTCGATGGGGATCTGGGCAAACTGTTCGGCTCGATGGTCGGTGCGCACGAGAGCAATGTCGAGGACGGTGCCTTCCCAGTGGTGGAAAAACAGGAAGGCCAGAGCCATCAGTGGCAACGTCAGGTCAGCTCCAGTTTCGGGCCTTATGCGGCCAAGGAAGCTCAAGATCCCGATGCCATCACCGGCAAGGCGTTCATGAAAGTCAGCCTGGCGCGGCATGGTTCGACGCTGCTGTTTTCCCTCGACGACAAACTGGTGGACAAGGCCCTCGGCACCCTCGACAAACGCTTCCCGCCGATGGCCGACGTGGTGCCCAAGGACTTGCTGATGCCCGTCTATTTCGGCCCTGATTCGATGGCGCAACTGATGCAGCAGGAAACCCTCGACAGCCTGCCGCAGGACATGGAACCGGTGTTCTACAACGCCGCGCAAACCTTCCTGATGCCGAAGCTGCGTACGCTCGGTGGCTACGGCAAATACGCCCTGACCTTGCCCGAAGGCAGCGAGCCAGACGGCCATTGGCAGTGGCTGCCGCTGGACTGGAAAGCGCTGTGACGGCATTGATTCGAAGTCTCGGCCTGCTGGCGTTGTTGCTGAGCGCAGCTACCCACGCCGTCGAGACGCCGTCGCTCGACCCGCAGCAATCCCAGGTTTTTCGCGCCTGGTTCGTGCGCATCGCCCAGGAGCAACTGAGCCAGGGTCCGAGCCCGCGCTGGTACCAGCAGGATTGCGCCGGGCTGGTGCGCTTTGCCGCCAATGAAGCGCTGAAAGTCCATGACGACAAATGGCTGCGCAGCAATGGGCTGTCCAATCGCTACCTGCCGCCGGAGCTTTCGTTGAGCGATGCCCAGCGCGGTCTCGCCCAGCAGTGGCAGCAGGGCGGCGGCAAGATCGGGCCATACGTCAATGCGATCAAGTTGATCCAGTTCAACAGCCATCTGGTCAGCCGCGATGTGGCTCAGGCGCGACCCGGTGACCTGATGTTTTTCGATCAGGGCGACGACCAGCACCTGATGATCTGGATGGGCCGCTACATCGCCTATCACACCGGTACCACCACCCCCACCGACAACGGCATGCGCTCGGCAAGCCTGCAGCAACTCATGACATGGAAGGACACCCGATGGATACCCGACGCAGCCAACCCCAACTTCATCGGCGTCTATCGACTGAATTTTCTCTCCCAATGACCGGTGCCCGCATGCTGCGTTTTCTGTCCCTGATGGTGCTATTGGCGTTGCCATTTTCGCTGGTTCACGCCGACGACAGCGTTCCATCCAGCGGTTACACGCCGGTGGCCGGCGAGAGTTTTTTCCTGCTGGCCGACAGCAGTTTTGCCAGCGATGAACAGGCGATGGTGCGCCTCGAAGCACCGGGTCGCGACTACCGCCGGTTTCGCATGGAGCCCTACGGCGGTGCCGATATCCGGGTGTATCGCATCGACAAACCGCTGGATTTTCTCAAGCGCCAGAAGAACCTGCATCGAGTGGTCAGCGATGGCCAGTTCAAGGGTGAAGGCCTGTCGAACACGCTCGCGTACCTGTGGGACAACTGGTATCGCAAATCCCGTCGGGTGATGCAGCGGGCGTTTTCCTACGAGTCGCGTAAACAAGTCACCGAGGAAGTGCCGGAACTGAAGATGGGCGATGCGATGGCCGCGCCAACGCCCTACGACGCGCAGCCGCAATTCGCGCTGATTCCGGGTCTGCCGGTGGTCAGCCAGTTCCGTTATCCGTTGTGGCAGGCCAAGCCGATCCAGCCACCGATCGGGGTAAACCTGGCGGGGTCTTCCAGTGAGTTCGTCAGCGTTGCGCCGGGTAACGTGTACATCCCGTTGGGCACTCTCAAACCGGGTCTTTACCTGGTGGAAGCACTGATCGGCAAGTACCGTGCGACGACCATGGTGTTCGTCTCCAACACCGTGGCGGTGAGCAAGATTGCCGGTGACGAATTGCTGGTGTGGGCGGCGCGCAAACACGAAGGCAACTCGGTGCCGAAGGTCAATGTGCTGTGGACCGATGGCCTGGGTGTGATGAGCAGCGGTGCCACGGATGCCGATGGTTTGCTGCGCTTGAAACACGTCAGCCCCGAGCGTTCGTTCGTGATCGGCGAGGACGAAGAGGGCGGGGTGTTCGTCTCGGAAAACTTCTACTACGACAGCGAAATCTACGACACCAAACTCTATGCCTTCACTGACCGGCCGCTGTATCGGCCGGGGGACTGGGTATCGCTGAAAATCGTCGGGCGCGAGTTCAAGAATGCTCGGGACTCGGTGCAGCCGACCGCTGCCGACGTCAACGTGAGCGTGCTGGATGCGACCGGCACGGCGCTGCAATCGATCGATTTGAAGCTCGACTCCAGGGCGGGGGCCCAAGGCCGGTTCCAGTTGCCGGACAATGCCGTGGCCGGTGGTTATGAACTGCGTTTCAACTACAAGGACCAGGCGTACAGCAGCGCCTTTCGCGTCGCTGAATACATCAAGCCGCACTTCGAGATTGCGCTCAACCTGGCCAAGCAGGATTACCGCGCATTCGAACCGGTCAAGGGCAGCCTGGTGCTGCTGTACCCGGATGGAAAACCGGTGGCCCATGCGAAACTGAGCCTGAGCCTGCGCGCCCAACAGCTGTCGATGGTCGACAACGAACTGCAATACCTCGGGCAATTTCCGGTGGAACTGACCAGCACCGAATTGACCACCGACGCCAAGGGCAGCGCGAGCCTCGACTTGCCGGCCGCCGACGAGCCGAGTCGCTACATGCTCACGGTGTTCGCCAGCGACGGTGCGGCGTATCGGGTCAAGACCACCAAGGAAATCCTCATCGAGCGTGGCGCGGCGAATTTCCGCTTGAGCGCGCCCCGGCGTTTCAGTGCGGTGGGGGATAAGGTTGCGTTCAGCTACACCGGCGAAGGTGAGCAGGCGCTGGCCGTTACGCCAGGCAGCTATTGGTGGGAGCGTTTGGAGGACCAGAGCAGCGGCGTAGGCAAGCTCGCGGCAACCGACAAAAGCTTCACGCTGGCCTTTGACCGGCCGGGCACCTACAACCTGACGCTCATGGATGATCATGGCCGGGAGATCGGTGGCACCGGGCATTCGGTAACCGGTGAAGGTGTCAAGGCGGTACCCGGCACCGTGGAAATCGTCCTCGACAAGCCCGAATACCAGGCTGGCGATGAAGCGCTGGCACTGATCACTTTTCCCGAGCCAGTGAGCGATGCGCTGCTGTCGCTGGAGCGCGACAAGGTCGAAGCCACCGCGTTGCTTTCCAAGGGCGGCGACTGGCTGAAGATGGAAAAACTCAGCGATACCCAATACCGCGCACGCATCCCGGTGACGGACGCTTTCGCGCCGAACCTGACCTTCTCGGTGCTGTACACCAAGGGTGGTCAGTACAGTTTCCAGAACGCCGGCATCAAGGTGATGACGCCACAGATCGACGTGGCCATCGCCACCGATAAAGACACCTACCAGCCAGGTGAAACCGTCTCGGTGGACCTGACCACCCGGTTCGCCGGCAAACCGATTCCCGCGCACCTGACGGTCAGCGTGGTCGATGAAATGGTCTACGCCCTGCAGCCGGAGGTCGCGCCGGACATCGACCAGTTCTTCTATCACCCACGGCGCAACAACGTGCGCACCAGCGCCAGTCTGTCGTTCATCAGCTATGACGTCGCCTTGCCGGGCAGCCCTGGTGCACCGGGCAAAGCCAATCGCAGTGAGCGTGGCGTGAAGGTGCTGGAGCGGCCGCGTCGCGAGGATGTCGACACGGCGGCGTGGCAACCCGAATTGCTGACCGATGCCAACGGCAAAACCCGTTTTACCTTCAAAATGCCCGATTCCCTGACCCGCTGGCGCATCACCGCCAGGGCCATCGCCGATGAGGGGCAGGTCGGGCAGAAGAAGCAATTCGTACGCTCGGAAAAACCGCTGTACCTGAAGTGGAGCGGCCCGACCCGGTTCCGCGCCGGCGACAAGCCGGAGCTCGGCGTGTTCGCCTTCAGTCAGGCCGAGAAACCGCTCAAGGCCGAACTGCTGATTCATTTCGCCGGCAACGAACAGCGTGTGCCGGTGACCCTGAATAGCGGCATCAACTACATTCCGTTGCCGACGTTTGAGCTGGCCAATGCCGAGTGGCGCGCCGAGCTGCTGCAGGACGGCAACACCGCGGATGCCCTGGCGGTGCACTTGAGCACAACGGGTGAAGGCTGGCAAGTGACGCAAACGCAGAGTGTCGATGCGAGCAGTGGCGATACACCGCTGACGCTGCCGGCAGACGCGACCGATATTCGCCTGCGCCTGGACGACAGTCCGCAAGCGTTGTTCCGTTCGGCCCTCGACGACCTGTTGAGCTACCCCTACGGTGGCGTCGAGCAGACCGCCAGTCGTCTGTTGCCATTGAGCATCGCCTACCCGACGCTGGCGGCGAATCCGCAGATCCGCGATCGCTTGCGCCTGATCATGCAAAACAGCCGCCTGCGCCTGGTACAAATGGCCGGCCCTTCGGCGAGCTTCACCTGGTGGGGCATGGACGGCGAGCCGGATGCGTTCCTCACCGCTTACGCCTACTACGCCGACTGGCACGCCAGCCAGGTGCTGGAATTGAGCCTGCCGCCGGAGCATTGGCAGCGGGTGCTGGAGGTCTACGCCAAGCAGGCGAACAACACGCCACTGTTGCAGCGGGCGTTGATCCTGTCCTTCGCCAGGCAGATGCAGTTGCCGGTCAACACCTTGCTCAGCGGCTTGATGGACGACCTGGCGAAAGCGGGTGAGGGCACTGCCGCGAACCTGATGGAGGACGGCGAAGATAGCCTCGTCATGAGCCAGCCGGATTCAGCATTGGGGCTGGCGGCCGCACGCATGCTGACGGCCTCGCTGGCCCGGCAATCGAAAGTCGCTTTGCCGGACGCGTTCAATCGGCAACTGACCGATGCGCAGCAACGGCTGGCGGTCAGTTCCCAGCCGTTTGCCGAAGCGCTGAATCTGTCGCTGCAACCCTTCGATCAGGCTCACGCGCAGGCCTTGCTGCAACGCTTGCTGCCACAGCAGTCCACACTGGAACGGGCGTTGGCGTTGACCTGGCTGCAACGCAGCATCGAGCAGGCATCGCCCACCCTTGCGTTGGCGCCGGGTGAGGGCTGGAAGAAACAGTACGGGGTTTCGGGTGAGATGTATTGGACGTGGCAGGGGCCTGCACCCGTGCCGACGGTATTGTCGCTGACCGGCGTGCAAGAGCGTCCGCTGCGCGCTGCATTGAGCTATCAGAGCCAGCGGCCGGTGGTCGACCCGATGGCCGTGACCATCACCCGTCGCCTGTCGCGACTGGTGCCGGGGGATGAAGCCTTCACCTTCAAGCTCGAAGCGGTCGGCAACGCGCCGTTGTCCAGCGACAACCTCTATCTCGACGAAGTGATCGTCACCGGCAAAGCCGCCAGACCGTTGCGCTACGGCATGCTGGAAGTGCCGTTGCCGCCTGGCGCCGATGTCGAGCGCACGACCTGGGGCATCAAGCTCATGGGCAAGGCTGGCACCGAACCGACGGCGCTGGAGAAGGCGCGTTTCGAACCGGGGCAAATGGCTTACGCCATTCCGGTCGATGCCTTGAGTGGCGAATTGCGTCTGCGGCATCTGGTGCGTTTCTCGCAGAAGGGCCAGTTCAACGTGCCGCCGGTGCGATTCGCTCAGGTGTATGCCCCGCAGCATCAGGCGTTGGAACAAAAGGCAGCCCTTGGCCAAGTCACGGTTCACTGACGTGCACAGGCTGCTGATAGCGTGGTTGCTGTGTTTGATCCCTGTGCTGGCGACCGCGCAGGACGAACCTTTGCGCCTGGCCTTTAAGGGCGACTTGTTGTCGCTGAGCCGAACGCAGGTGATCACCCGCGAGCCGTTGCCGCCGACCTTGCAGACCCCGCTGGGCAGTGTGTGGAAGTTGTTCGTCTATGCCTGGCTGGTGGATACCGGCGCGCGCGAACCGGCTTATGAGTGTCGCGGGCAGTCGAAAGAGGAGGTTTATTGCTGTGCGGCGGGCGGCAGGATCGAGCGCGATCAGGCGTTGGTGAAGTCATGCGGTCTGTATTTCGAACCCGCGCGACTGGGCATCCGCGAGGCCGACTGGCGAACCTATTGGCAGGCACGGCAGGCGCCGCCATGGTTACTGGATTTGCCTTCGTTGCAACCGGCTACCCGGGTTTCGGTGGCGCAGCTGTTGAAGGTGTTGGCCGTGCTGCCGGCACAGGATCAAGCCCGACGTGTGTTGCTCGATGTGGTGCTCAATGCCGCCGATGGCCATGTCGTCGGCGAACTCGGAAGCCGCCTGCGGGTGAAGACCTGGAGCTGGTTGGCGGATCAGGATGCCACGTCACGCCAGGGCGGATTTGCCGGTTGGACGGCGGATGGTGCACCGGTCTGGGCCGGGGGGCGGGGCACCAGTCAGCGGGTACTGCGTGATTACGCGCAGGCATTGTCCGCGGTGATTCCTGTTGCCTGGCCTGCGGATGCAGGGAAGTGTGTAGAGGTCGACCTGTTCTCCCGCTATCCACTTCGACGTGTCTTGGCAGGAGGCTCTGCGGTGTCTTCCGGAGCGTTGCAGGGTGACTACCGCGTCGAATTCGCCAACGGCAATGCGCTGGATATCCACAGTGACGGTGAACTCTTTCTGCTGAACGACAAGCTCGTCGCCCGGCTGGATCGCGAAGAGTACGTCGCCCGTGTGCTCCAGCGCGAAGCCACTGCCGAGCCGGTCGAGGCCGCCAAAGCCCTCGCGGTGGCTATTCGCACGTACCTGCTGCAAAACGCCACGCGCAGCGGCGATTGCCTGAGCATCGACGACAGCAGCAGCCGTCAGCGGGTCGCGCCGCGTCCGGCATCCTCCGAATCCCGCGATATCGCTGCGTGGACCAGCGACCTGGTCCTGGCCGGCAGCACCGTCACCTATCATTCCGATCAACCCGGCCCGGACAAGCTGTCCTGGCAGCAAGCCGTCGAACAGGCCCGTGCCGGCCAGCGCTACGACGCCATCCTGCTGCACGCCTACCCGCGCGCCAGTCTCAGTCGCTGGGACAATCCGGTCGCGTCCTGCGAAGCGTTGCCCGCCGCGCAAGCATGGCTACAGAAACAACGACGCGGCTGGCGTGCGCGGTTGGAAAGCGAGGTCGGCTACGACGAAGTCAGCCGCTTCGCTGTCTGCCGCCTGGCCTTCGGTCGTCCGTACGTCGACCGCGAACGCCAGCGCATCTATGTGCGCGGCGTGTTGACGCTGCAAGACCGCCTCGACCTGACCCACGAATACCTGCACCTGGCCTTCGAAGCACACCCCAACGGCCAGAATGAAACCTACATCGAAGGGCTTGCCCGTCGACTCTTGCTGGAATAGGCCATGAAACTCCGTTACCCACAAGTGTTGCTGTTCCTCCTTTCGCTGACGGCAGGGCCGTGGGCAATGGCAGCAGACAGCGTCAAACTCGATACCCCCGTCGGCGGCTGGCGCACCGGCGCGCCTGAAGGCGAAGGGGAAAATTTCCGGCAGACCGTCAACTACCCGGCCTCGTCGGTGAACACCCCGGCAGGGCAGGCCAACACGGCGCGCATCAGCGGCCAGATCAACGCCACACCGAAAACCACAGAGCCCGGTCGGCTGATCGTCAACGGGGTGAGCATGCCGCTGAAAATCGACCCGGCCGGCCGCTTCGATCGTCCGTTCTCATTCCCCAACGGCAGCAACAGCGTCGAGGTGCGCAGCGCGGACGGCCAACAACGTCAGCGCACGCAGTTCCTCAACCGCAGCGGCGGCGCCACGCCGGCCAAATTGCGTGTATTGCTGGCGTGGGACAGCGACAACACTGACCTCGACCTGCACCTGATCACCCCCGACGGCGCGCACATCTGGTACGGCGACCGCATCGCCCCCAACGGCGCCGCGCTCGACGTCGACGTCACCACCGGCTACGGCCCGGAAATCTTCGCCATGCCCGCACCGCTCAAGGGGCAATATCTGGTGTACGTGAACTACTTTGGCGGCGGCTACAACAGTGATGAAGAGGGGCAGGAAGACGCAGTGCAAGCGCTGACCACGGCGCAGGTGACGGTGATTACCGAGGAGGGGACACCGAGCGAGAAGATGGAGACGTTCCTGGTGCCGATGAGGGCGACGGGGGAGTTGACGTTGGTGAAAGCGTTTAGTTATCCGTGAGCGAATTTAAAGTTACCCATGCCTCATGATCGCTTATGAGAGAATATTAAATCCGCGCCGCGTGGCACCGACCCAATCTATGAGTAACCATAAGTCAAACGGATAAAATGCCATTCGCTTCGATAGCCCACACTGAGTCCCGGCGGATAACCCCATCTATCAAAAAAAAACGCTTTTGTATGAGCATATAAATAACCGCTGGGCGGATTTTCAATAGAAGCAGATCCGTATTCAAAATAGGTAGCCTCAGAACATCTTAATCCTGCTACTAAACAGGGGGGAGGGTAGCGTTTGCGATTACCAATCTGAGCAAAATTGCTACTTTTGCTTATCTGGTGGGTAACCAATTTCAGTTGCGAATATTTTTGCCACAGAAAAAATCTAGCTCTGGATTGAGAGAACCCATTAACTCTTCGGTTAATGGAGTAAGTTCATAGATGAACTGTGCCGACGATAAGGGGACGTCCTGTTCATAATGCCATTTAGCAAAAGAGGTGTAAGAAGTTTCTGGGTTGATCAGTAGTGCGAGAAATTCTGTCGAGCTATCATCAGCACCTGTCATCGTCTTATTTTCACATTCTACTTTATGCCAGCTCAAGTCATCCTGATCACTCCAATGGCAGTAGCTCAATTCTTCTATGCTAAATGCAGGCTTGTTAAGAAAGGCAGCAAACGATTCCGGAACCAGGCTTTGCACGGCAGAACACAACGTTTTGTCTCCTGCCGTTGACGAACTGTGAGCTCGCCCTTTGATTGCTGCGCCGAAGACCCGAAGAGCAAAACCCAGTCATCGTCCGAACCGTTTCACATGGAAGCCATTTCCTCGGCCTCACTCCAGAATGCGTTGTAGCTGAAGTACCTATATTCCCATGTGGGTGAAACGATGGCTTCAATTATTACCAAAGCTTTCGCTCGCAGGTGGATAGTCGGGATGTCAGGGGATAATTTAGTTTAATCGAGCGCACTCTTTCGATGCATTGGATTTCCAATATTAGACATGTAATGAGGGGCGGTCGTGTTTGTATTAAAACTGGCCCGGAAAGCGAGTCGGCGTGAAACAGCAAGCCAGCAATGGGAAATACCATTGAATCATTCATTAGACTCAAGCATTCTGTCCCGGATGTGAGGCTCGGCTACATATCATACTGGCTTTTATACGTACGCGTGCAGTAATAATTTTCGGCGAATTCCTCATGCAATACCCAGTCTTTCATTCGTTTGTTGTTCGTAGAGTCCTGGCTTAGATTAAGCAGTACCTAATTACATGCGGGAGCCAGCTTGGTGCGAAACCAGTCGCCCCAGATGACTTGCCTGATGAAGTATGTATCCGGCCAGTGCGGAAAAATAGGAGTCTTTAGATAAGTCAAATTTGTATGAGGTTGGGATTTGTACTATATATTTGGGTGTTGCGATCAATTAAATTCGCTGTCTTAGCCCGGATTGACCTAGTTGGAATTTACTAAGCTAGGGCTCTGTGCGCGGATTGAACGAACTTTCAAAATGAAATTATTGCTAACCTCAGCTCTCCTTTTTATAGGATATAGTTGTCTTTCGTGCGAGTGTAGGTGCCGTGGTGGTCAGCAAACCATTGTAGGGGATCTAGTTTGGAGGTAATTGAGTGAGGATCACCCGAAAAAGACTAATTCGAGAACTAGCAGGGATATGATTTTTTAATTGTTTGGTGTCGCCAAGGTAAAAATTTTACGGCGAAGCAATTTATGAGGTGCATCGGTGTTTGTTGGTTTTTACCAAATTGTAATCTTTGCTAAGTGGCAGATTTAAGCATGTTTAGTAAAAAAGAATTTATTTATTCGTTGCTTTTAGCCTCAGATCGAAACTCGTGTGAGGGTGCGATAAATGTTGGAGGGGGCATAATATTGGTGTCTATTGTTGTTCCTATCATTTTTGCTGTTGGAGCATTTTCTAATCTAGCAGGTCAAATGAAGGGGTCTTTATATGATATTTACCGCTTTCTTGATTTAGGGGTCTTCGCCGCGTGCTCAATAATTGATTGTGCAATAGAGTTGATTTTGGTTGTGTTGGTTTTTAAGAAAAGCCGTATTGCCGCAATGTTGCTTCCGATTCATTATATTGTGATAAAGCTGATGCGCTTTCATTTTTTGTTTAATGCGGATTTCTTAACTGCAGTCGTGAAGTCGGCTATAGATCTGTCAGGCCAAAATATTTTAATCTCTGTGTTGCCTTGGGTAGGTTATGTCGGTGTGTCTTCGGCGTATTTACTTTGTTGTTTTATCGTATTGCGTGGCACAATCATTTGGCATGCGGAATATAAACAACCGAATTTCGATCAGTTCCTTTGATTGCCTATGTTCTTCGCTGCCTTTTTTCTACTGAACTTGTGGTGCGACATGAACAGGCTAGACTCCTGATAGCTCCCGCCGGCGTTGAGCCGAATGAAGTTCGCGCACAGCCCAGGGCCAGTCGCCGGGCCTTCGCAGCCCAAGGCTTCGCTGAGGTCCAGTGGCACCACCCTGGAGGGGCCGCTGTCATACAGCGAGGCCGGGAAGCTCTGATAGGGAATCCGTGTGATCAAGTTCGCGCTGATCGGATTGGCCGCTTTGCTGTATTCAAAGTACTCGGCGTCGATTTGGTCGGTACGGGTCCTGTCCGGCGTGGATTCGCTGTTCATTCGGGTCACCTCAATCTTCGGCTGGGTTGCGCACGGCTCCAAGGGCCGCTGCGCGTGCGTTTCAACTATAGACACCCTGCACGATGGGATTAATCCCTTGCGCCGTGCAGCAGTCATGCGAGACGGATATGCTCCGCGTTTATTGCCGATCACTGACACCGGGATGCCAGCCCAGTCTCTGCTGCCCAGGCGCAGCTTATGGAGCCGTATCCTCAAGGACGTTTGAACGATGAGTACCCCCGCACTGGGCATCAGCAGTCTGACGCCACTGCCCTACCACCAGCAGGTGATCGATTACCTGAAAACCAGCGAGCCCGCCGTGTGGAATTGGGCCTCGTCCCTGGACGTTCAGCAGGAACATGCTCAGGACGTGCGTGCACAGTTACTGCGCGACACCTATCGCTTGAGTCCCGAGACCCACCCGCAGGCCTATCTGGCCTGCGCGACTGCGTTGCAGCGCCTGGATATTCAGGCCCCCGCCACGCTATACCAGGCAGGCGACGGCGCGATGAACGCGAGCCTGTATTACCTGGCGGGTGAAGTGCATGTAGTGTTTTACGGGCCGATTCTTGAACGTCTCGACGCCCAGGAATTGCTCGCGCTGCTGGGGCATGAGCTGGCCCATTATCGTTTGTGGTCGGAACACGACGGGGACTTCCTGATGGCCGAACGGGTCCTCAGCCACGCCTTGGCCGATGTGCATACGCCGCCGAGCCTGGAACAGACCGCACGTTTATACAGCCTGCACACAGAAATCTACGCAGACAGAGGCGCGGCCCTGGTGGCGGGCGGGCCAGAGGCGTCGATTACCTCACTGGTTAAGGTGCACACCGGGATTCACAGCGTCGATGCTGCCACCTATTTGCGGCAGGCCAGCGAGTTGGACGGCAAGGATGCGCAACTGTCTAAAGGTGTCTCGCATCCGGAGACGTTTCTGCGTTCCCAGGCCGTGGACAGTTGGTGGCGGCAGGTGCCGGATACGGATGCCTGGCTGCACCGCCGTCTACGCGGGCCGTTATCGCTCAATCGCCTGGATGTGACCGACCAGGTTGACCTCACCGCCCTCACCCGTGGCTTTATTGCCAGTTTTATCGGCGCAGCGGTGTTGCAGTCGGAGGTTGTGCTCAATCAAGTGCGTGGCTTCTTTCCTGACTGGAATGACAAAGAAACACCCCTTGACCTGAGCACCTTGAATGCCGAGCGTATCGACGCCAGCATCCACGAATACCTGCACTTCATCATGCTCGACCTGTGCCTGGCGGACCGCGACCTGCGCGATGAAGCCTTGCTGCATGCCGCGCGCACCGCACAGAAACTCGGCAGCGCCGACGACTTTATCAACGTGCTAAAGCGCGATATCAAATTCCCGAAACGTGAGCTCGACCCGATCGTTCGCGCGCTTAAAGCGGAGGTCGATACATGGACCCAATAACCCAACCCGTCACGTTCACACAATTGCTGCAGAGCCACGACGGCGCTGCCTTGCCCATCGACGATGTGTTGTTCTTGGCACTACCGCTGCTGCGTCACGTCGCGCAACTGCATGAACTGGGGCGTGTTGCCCAGCTCAGTTACCTTGATGTGCTGCAGGGACCAGAGCGCACCCTGCAGCTGCGCAACCCCGAGGGCGTGCCGCCGCGCCTAGCGCTGGAGGCGATCAAGCAGGTGCAGCCCAATCCGGAGTCGGCGCTGAATATCGTCGGCAAGGTCCGCCTGACCCGGGACTCGGAAAGTGGCGTGGCCATTACCGACCTGCAAGTCCAGGAAGACCCGCACCAGGCAATCGACCACCCAGTGTTCCTCACGGACTTGCACAGTTGGGAGCATTGTCTCGGGCATCACGACGAAATCACCGATATTTTCCAACTCGGCCAGTTGCTGGCGTGCCTGGCCTGCGGCTTGGACTTTGCCGATATCAACGACCTCAAGACGTTCGCCCGACACCGGCGTAACCTGTTCCAATTGAATGGCCGACTCAACCCGGTGCTGGCCAATCTGATCGTCGAGATGACCGAGCTTAACCGCCATGAGCGCGCCACGGATATCGGCTCGCTGGCACGGCGTCTGGAATCCTGGCGCGAGCAGCCGGCCAGCCTGGATGTCGAGCGTGTATTGGCCCAGGCCGAAGGCCCGGCGTCGCGGCGCACCGTGGTGCTGGAGCACCTGCGTAACCGATTGTTCGACCTGTCGCGTCGTAATCGTCTGCTGTACTTCCGGCCGACCCAAGCCAACGTCAACCTGACCGTGGCCAGCGTTCCGCTGGTGATGCGTATTGAAAGCATCCGCCCCGAAGCGTTGTGCACTTGGCAGCCGACCTTCGGTGGTTTTTCCGAGCAGGTTTTGAGCGGCAAGCCCGTTGGCCTGCAGCAATGGCTGCGGTTTGAAGACCAGACCTGGCTGCAGTCGTCCCTGGAACGCATCATCCAGGAAACCCGCCGCGACGGCGATGAGTTCGGCTTCAGTAACCTGCGGCTGGTGGTGGCGTTCATGCGCTGGCACAACCTCAAGGACACACCGGAAGAACGCATCGTCACCCCGCTGCTGTGGCTGCCGGTGGAGCTGAGCCGCAAAAAAGGTGTGCGCGACCAGTTCATGTTGCAGTGCGATGAAACCGGGGCCGAATTCAACCCGGTACTGCGTCATCAGTTGCGTCAGCTCTACGATATCCAGGTGCCGGAAACCGTCGACCTGCAAAAGACCTCCCTGGAAGAAATCCACGCCGAAATTGCGCGGCAGATCAAACTGACCGAACCCGGCGTAGAGCTACGCCTGCAAAGCAAGCCGCAAATTGAACTGATCCACCAGAAGGCTGTGCAGCATCTGCACCACTTCCAGCGCCGCCGCGCCCGTCAACGTTCGGCCATGCCCTTGGTGAAGCCGGACTTCAGCTACGACCGCGAGGATTACCGTCCGCTGGGCCTGCAACTGTTCCAGCAAAAGGTACTGCCCAGTGAGTTGCCACTGCGCCTGGCAGTGGGCGCCAAACCCGTGCTGCGCAATCAACATCCGCACATGGTCGCCAGCAGCACCGAAAACAGCGCCTTCGCCATGCCTCAGAATCAGGGGCATCGCTACGCCTGGGACATCGACCTGACCCAGGTCACCTTGGCCAACTTCAACTATCGCAAGATGTCGCTTGTGCGCGATTACGCGCAATTGATCGACGAACCGGCCCAGAACGAAGCGTTTGACCGGATGTTCTCCATCGAGCCGCGGGACGCCGAAGTTCAGGCCCCGGACCCGATCCCGCTGCCCGAACAATGGAACGTGGTGGCTGGCGACGCTACGCAAAATGCCGCCGTCAGCCTGGCCCGCACCGGGCGCAACTTCATCATTCAGGGGCCGCCGGGCACCGGAAAATCCCAGACCATCACCAACCTGATTGCCGATTACGCCGGTCGTGGCCTGCGGGTGCTGTTTGTCTGCGAAAAGCGCGCGGCACTGGATGTGGTATTCCATCGCCTGCAACAGAGTGAACTGGGCGAGTTGTGCTGCCTGATTCACGACTCCCAGACCGACAAGAAAGCCTTCGTGGGCAACCTGCGCGAGTGTTATGAGCGCTGGATCAGCGGCGATACCCAATTGCCGCAGCTGCAAGCCCGGCGCAACGCCGCGCAGGCTACTTTGAGCCAACAGTTGGGCCTGATCGAGCGCTTTGAGCAGGCCATGGCTGGGGTGCCGGAGACTCTGGCTTGCTCGGTACGCGAACTGGTCCGTCACCTGATCGAACTGCCAGCCGTGAATGCAAAGCTGCCACCCGAAGTCCTGGAACGGTTGCCCGAATGGCGTCACTGGCAGGCCCAGAGTGAACTGACCGGCCGCGTGTATCAGGCGATCAACGAACGCTTCGGCCTCGACAGTTTTGCGCGCCACCCTTTCAGCCACCTGGCCTCAAGTCTCATTACCCATGAACATGCCTATGGCCAGCTCAAGGCATTCCTGGATGAAACCAGCGGGCTGATGGACAGTGTCGAGCAGATTTTGGAGTCATCTCCGAGCCTGCTGTCCAGTGATACCAATCTGGTGGATGCGCGCGTGCTGACCCAGGCAGCCGAGCAACTGATGGGCGCCAACCTGGCATCGCACCTCGACCTGCTGGAGCCGGGTTCAGCGGGTTCCCAGGCGCTGCACGCCGAACAGGCGGTGTTGCAGACGCTGACCGTGCAGCAACACAACGCCGGCGAAACCAACCGTCACTGGCGCGACAAACTTGCGCCCCAAGACACCCAAGCTGCCCAGAACCTAGTGCAACGTCTGGAAGGCTCGCTGCTGCGTTGGCTACAACCGTCCTGGTGGCGACTGCGTGGTGAACTGCAACGGCGCTATGACATCAGCCAGCACGCGATACGCCCCAGCTACCGCAGCGTGCTCGACAACCTGGCTGGCGAACACCGCGCCACCGCCGAGTTGCAGGCCGAGCAGCAGCGCCTGCAAGGTCACTACGGTATTCAGGATATCAACCTGTTCGTGCAAAACCTGCACGCCTTGCTCCAGCAACTTAGCGCGTCACCGCTATTGCGCAAGTGGGTCGAAGACCTTTGTGGTAACCCGAACGCCCTGTCTGGTGTGCGCCAGGAAGCCAGCCTGCATCAGCCAATCGCGCGTCTGGCCGAGTTAGTTGCGCAACATTGTGTGTTCGAACCGGCGCAAAGCCTGGGAGCGTTGGCCGAATACTTGCGCGACCTGCGTGAAGAACTCGACGAACTGCCCGACAGCCTGCCGCTGCTCAATGAGCTGCACCAAGCCGATCCCGTCTGCCTGTTGGCCGTGCAACAGCACGCCCTGGCGCAACGTGCGCTGGACGGGTTGATTGCCCAGGAAAACCTCAACCGCCTGTATCGCGCCAATCCGCAATTGGCACGCTTCGACGGCCCGGCTTTGAGCCTGGTAGCACGCCAGGTCAGCGGGGCTGAAAGCAGCTTGCTCAAGCACAACGCGCATGTGCTCAGTGCCACGTTGCACCAGCGCTTTCTGGAGCATGTGAAGCAATCGGCAATGTCGGTGACCCAGCTGGACGCCCAGGCCCGTGAGTTCAAGAAAGCCTACGCCAAGGGCCGCCGCGAACTGGAGCACGAGCTGGGCAAGACCATGCGCTATCGCTCCATCCGCGAAATGGCGAGTGGCGACAGTGGTCGGGTGATCAACGATCTCAAGCCCATCTGGTTGATGAGCCCGCTGTCGGTGTCCGACACCCTGCCACTGACCCCGGACCTATTCGACGTGGTTATTTTCGACGAGGCCAGCCAGATTCCCAGCGAAGAAGCGGTACCGGCCTTGAGCCGGGCGCAGCAGGTGATCGTGGTGGGCGACGAGATGCAATTACCACCGACGAACTTCTTCTCCAGCGCAGGCGACCAGGACGATAACGAACTGATTGCCATGGAAGACGGCGAACAGATTGCGATCAACCTCAATGCCGACAGCCTGCTGAGTCAGGCCGCGCGGAATTTGCCGGCGACCCTGCTGGCCTGGCACTACCGCAGCCGTCATGAAGCGTTGATCAGCTTTTCCAACGCGGCGTTCTACGAAGGGCGGCTGATCACCATTCCCGATCGTCGTATCGAGCGCCCTGCGCCGGACCATGTCGCCCTGGACTCCACGGATGCCCAGGCAGTGACTCAAGGCGCCGACACCCTGCTCGACAGCCCGATCAGCTTTTTGAAGATGAGCGACGGCGTCTACCTCAGCCGCAGTAACCTGGCCGAAGCGCGGTACATCGCTAACCTAGTGCGCGAGCTGCTGCAACGCGAGACCGGCCTGAGTCTGGGTATCGTGGCCTTCTCCGAGGCCCAACAAGGCGCTATCGAGCAGGCCCTGGAGGACTTGGCCGCCAGCGACTCGGCCTTTGCCACACGTCTTGAGCGCGAGTACGTGCGTGAAGACGCCGGGCAGTTCAATGGCCTGTTCGTCAAGAACCTGGAGAACGTCCAGGGTGATGAACGCGATGTGATCATCCTGAGCATCTGTTACGCGCCAGGGCCGAACGGCAAGATGCTGATGAATTTCGGCCCGATCAACCAGCGCGGTGGGGAAAAACGCCTGAATGTGATCTTCAGTCGCGCGCGCAAGCGCATGGCGATCGTCTCCAGCATTGAGGCAGAGGCCATCACCAACACCCACAACGACGGTGCCGCTGCCCTGCGCGCTTTCCTGCAGTTCGCCCAGGCCAGCGCCAGTGGGGACGCGCCGCACTCCCAAGGCATCCTCGCCAACCTCAACCCAGGCGCCAAACAGTCCTTTGCCGTCAGCCTGCCCAAGGACAGCCTGCGCGGCGCTCTCGCCGCCGCATTGCGCAATCGCGGGCATACGGTGCAGGAATACGTCGGTCGTTCGCAGTTCCGCTGCGACCTGGCGATCAGTGACGCCAGCGGTGAACACTTCAGCCTTGGCGTGCTGCTGGACGGCGATACGGCGGCCGCAGTTAACGTGCGCGAGCGTTATATCTTTCGCCCGACCGTGCTGCGCAGTTTCGGCTGGAAAATCATCGACGTGCTCAGCCATGACTGGCAGCGGGACCCGCAAGAAGTGCTGAATCGTATCGAAGCGCTGCTACGGGGGGAAGAGGCATCCGCGCTGCCAGAACCGGTACAGGCAGTGGAACCGGAAACGGTTGAGGTCGAGCCGCCGCCAACCACTGAAGCAGCGACCACGATGCGCGAGTTCACCTTTGGTGAAGGTAACTCCAACAAGTTCTGGCGTATCGGCGTCACGGAGGCGGAGGTGGTGGTGAACTTCGGCCGAATCGGCACCAAGGGCCAGACCCTGATCAAGTCCCTCGACAGCCCCGAACGCGCTTTGCGTGAAGCGGAAAAGCTGATCGCGGAGAAACTGTGCAAAGGGTATCAAGAGCAGGCGGGTTCAATCCCCCCGGGGTGAGCTGAGTCGGTCCAGCATGAATGAGACAAGCGCGTTCAATCTGTACGCGCTGCAGCGGCCAAAAAGGGGCGGCCCCATAGAGAGCTGTCTCTCATGAACATCAATTTATGAACATTCAGCTCCACAATTTGAGCAAGGCGCCGTACATAGCGATTTCGGGACTCTTCGTGAACAACGGCGATGTCTTTCCCTCCTATTTGAGGTTGCCCATCTCCAAGCAGACGCTGCTGCCGTTGTACTGGACGAACAAGGTGCATGAACACATATAGATTAACAACCACTCCCATTCATAGAGCGCTAAGCCAGCTATAACGATGCTTGGAACGACACATGTACATCTAACATCGTCCACTTGTTAAATTATTGTTTGTCTATTTTATATCGCGAATGCCAGATGAACGTGGCGCGCAATGCCAGAATGTAATAATAAAGGCATGCCAATGATACCAAGAGCTGACCGAGTAATAACGATATTACCGCAAATAAAAATCCATAATGCATCGTAGCTACAATGTCTAGAGTTGACGCGCCTGGGGGGACGATAGAAAAAATTAACCCCAAAATTATTAATTTCCACTGAAAATAATAAACAACCAGTAAGATTGCTGCAGTGCGACTTCGTCTAATCAAAAAAACAGCTAGAATTAATTGAAAGACTACATCAGTGGGTAAGGTAAGTTTATAACAATCATTCCAGCAGCTAAATTTATGTCCGTCATCAATCAAAACTAGAAAAAGGCCGGCAGTTGCTGAAAGGCAGGCAGAAAATAATGTAATTATGACTGCGGCGCGAATTGCTTTCTTACAAGCGGTAACATCAGAAATTTGGAACAGAGAGGACAGTGTGTTTTTTATCGGCATGCAAACATCCTACTGATTAGCCAGTAATAAGCGCGGAGATAGTCGTCAACTGCTTTCTAGTGCGTTCGCAGCTTCTCGGCAGGCAAAAAAGTCCCCTTCAAATTCTTGGAGCAATTTGAAGGGGACTAAGTATTGCGCTATGGAAGATGGAAGTTGTCCGCCCTGAGCCGAAGCCCCTCTATGACTTGGAAGCGCCAATCCACAACGACCCGGGCGAACACAGGTAGGTTAATCATGTGCAGCGCTGAAAGACATAGAACAAATCCCAATCTTGGCATCGATATCATCCCGCGCGCGTGCCACTACGTCACAGCAATGACCTACTGCTGTTACTGGGCGAGCGCCCCTGTCACGCCCATCGCCAGGGCAATCGCTGGCGGTGCTGCTTTCAGTCTGTCGACCAAGTGCTGGTTGAGATGAGTTTGTCGTCCGTCAGGTGGATATCGGAAGGTTGGGTGCACCCCTTCAGGGATCTGCCGAAGCTCATCGGTGAGACCACGAATGGCCTAGCTGTCGTAGACGGTATCCTTGGTACCCGTCATCGG
This sequence comes from Pseudomonas sp. Pseusp49, assembly GCF_059491875.1. Lineage (NCBI taxonomy): Bacteria > Pseudomonadati > Pseudomonadota > Gammaproteobacteria > Pseudomonadales > Pseudomonadaceae > Pseudomonas > Pseudomonas sp. Pseusp49. The sequence continues at coordinate 1,942,853 of NZ_CP168514.1, forward strand.
AGAAACCGAAATACTGCTGCAGGACATTCATGCGCTATGCATGACACCCCAATTGCAGGACGCCCGTGCTTGCCTGTGGTGTCCTATAGAACGGAACCACTTGCGCTTCCAGTTGCGCCCAAGGCGCCAGCATTTCAAGGTCAGTCAAGAAATGATTGCGACGAGTCTGCTTTTGCTGGCCGGTGTATTCGAGTTCGGAGTCGGTCTTCTGCACGTGCATAACAAGGCTCACGGAGAGGGGCTGGAATGCTCAGAGTGTCAAGGGTGGGGGCGGTTGGTTATTTTTGCGGCGTGTCCTTGGGCATGTCTACAGAACGCTTTGAAAAAAAGGGTAGTAACAGGAGTCCGCGAATCACAATAATAAATATAAAGCCAGTGCAATAGGCAAGAACGTCAAGCCAATCAGGCGTACTCCCAGCGACGATGCGCAAAAAATGACTACTAATCTGCCAGTTTTGCGTTGCTGCAAAGTACTGGCCTAGCTCAACCAGAAATCCACAGCTTAGTGCGGCACTCGCCACCGGTAATACAGGCGCCGAAATTAGGCTGCGAAACAAGCAATATAGCCAAATTACCGCTAATATATCACCGCCGAAGCTGCGAATGAAGCCAAGATTCTTTCCAAGCGTCGCGAGCAATGCCAGCCCGCTGATTAAAAATAGGCTACAAATAAAATACCAGCGATTATAACTAAAGGACATTCTTTTCTCTCTCTTTGTCTTGAATGGATGACGGTTTCGACTTTGATGTTGCTGGAAAGTTAACTATTTGCAGTAAGCTCTATTAGATATGCTAAAGCATATACATCAATAGGGCTTGAGAATACTCGAAATTTCTCAAGCCTTACGCCGAGTTTTGAAAATCATCCATAAAGTTTTTGGCGTTTGATGCAAGGCAAGCACGAAATGCTCATTCCTCAATCGTTGTCCGACCAATGGCAGCGCCGTCGGCGAAATAAACCGGTTTAGAAAGGCTTGAGCTTACAGGATGGGCACGCCATGCCGTGAGCCAGGCAGGCGTTATAAGTGGCGCGCCAACTCGGTAGGGGGAAGGGGGTTATCGATTGATCTCGCAGCTAGCTTGGGGCGAAGTCTTTGAGTTGGTCACTTCCAATCATGGGAGCGAATCAGTTCGCCGCACGACGCAGCACCTATTCCAAGTGGAATAAGCGCAGCCTGATCTACAAGGCCAAGCGCAAGATCGACTACTGCAAAGCGCATACTTGGGCCAAGGTTGAGCATCCATTTCGGGTGATCAAGCGGCAGTTTGGTTACGTGAAAGTGCGCTTTCGCGGGCTGATGAAAAACACAGCTCAGTTGACGATGCTGTTCGCGCCGTCAAACCTGTGGATGGCTCGAAAACAGCTGATGGGTATGGGCAGGTTGCGAGGTTAACACGGAGAACCGGACGGAACAGCCCACCAAGCTGCTATGCGCAAGTCGTTTTTTTGAAAATAGCGATGTGTGTCGGAGGGTTTTCGACTTGCCGCCATCTTGCGGCAGGTTGATCGGAGCATCCCTAGATATTTGTGCAAGCCTCCGGGCTAGCGAGCGTAGTCAGCTTTTGCCGAAAACCTGGCTATGCAGGAATTATCCAGAGAATGAACAAGCGGCGGCGGCCGCACTGGAATGGTGTTCATCCAGCTCACCTGGCATGCACCAAGGCCAGCGCTTGATTATTTTTCTGTATATCGTACTTGTCAGGTATTCGTGCTTTGTCGGGAGATGTTTTTATATTAAAATCACTCACTTAGTTTAGGCGGATACCTATGTGGCCGCTTAAAGCCTACTATTAATAGATCTTATTTTTGTGGTGTTCCTGCTCCAATGAAAAATAAAGATATCAAGTTAAAAGCTACCGAAATGATTCGCGCTGGAATGCCAAAGGCTGAAATTTTCGCGCAACTTTCTGGATTAGGGCTTAGTGATAGAACTCTCGCGAGCATACTCTCCGCACATGCGACTCCGCAGATGTTAATGTTGCATCGGCGTAAAGCCATAATCGCTGCAGTGCTCATGATTCTATATGGTGCTGCCCGCGCTATTATAGCGTTCATGTTAACAGCGCCAGTAAATATTATTTTTGCTTTGGTAGTGGCTTGCTGGGCTGCAATTTTTCCAGTGTTACTTGCTATTGGCATTTATAGATGTATTGCAGCAATTTACATGCTAACCGTCGTTCTTGGTATTTGTGGTCTGTTACGGATTTTTGAAGGATTGATGTTGCATCCTATTGCGAATTTTATTGATTTAGGGGTGGGGTTTAGCTTGTTCTACTATATTTCTATGTTAAAACCAAGTTGTTTCCTGATTTTAATATGTTTTTTCCTAGAAAAATTAACGGGCAGTATGTCTTTTCTGATTAATGAGAGTGTATTTTTCGACCTCGCTTTTAATGGCTAATTAATCTTAATGATTCTCTAGTGCTGAAGGTGGTATTCGTGATGCAAAAAACCAGTGGTGCTTGACTATTTTATATTGGAGGATGTGAATTGGGGCTGGAAAGGCTTGAGGTGCAGCGACTTTGTAGTCAGCACACTTTTTTACTATATCGATGGCAACAACGATTTTTGTTGACCGCATATATATGAAAAAACTTAGAGAAATTCCAGTCAACTTACCGCTACCGCACGGCAAGCTGCAACGCTGTTACGCTCACCTTCCTAAGCGGGGTCACGGAACTTGCCACCACTAACGGGTCCGTAGCTTCCCTTGGGTCGAGTTTTTTGACGGGGACTTAGGCTCCAAAAAGCCAGCGACCATTGTTCAGTAGGCCGCGGAGTGCCGGGGAGGCGGTTTTTTAAGATGTCTCGTTCTTCTGTCGCCCGCTTCAGCTCAGCACGGAGCGACGAACCTCATCGCTCTGGTCCTCCCCTCAGCGCGCTGCTCCTAGAGCTTGGTGTAGTGCTTAATCCGGGCATAAAGGCTGTGAGCGGACACGCACAATCGCGCAGCCACCTCAGAGGCGGGAAGTTGTTTTTTGGTGGCTGGTTGACCGCCTGGATTTTGAATTCTTCGGGATAACGCTGATTGCTCATGGCACTTCCTAAGGTTTCTCCGAACAAGTTCGCAGATGTGCTGAAATACGCCTGACTTCCTGATCCGAGCCGCCCATGAGCCAGATTACCTTTTCCGACTTTGAATACGCCGGCAAGCGCAAGCAGACACACCGCGACGCTTCCTCTGCGAAATGGATCAGGTCTTGCCCTGGAGTGGCTTGCTGGGGCTAATTGAGCCATTCTACCCGAAGTCCAGCGGCGGCCGAAAACCTTATCCACTGGAAACCACGCTGCGCATTCATCTGTTGCAGAACTGGTTCTCTTTGAGCGATCCGGCCATATGGCTCAACACACCATTAACATCAGTGACTAAAACTGCGAACTTTCCGTATTACTTGAAAGCAAAGGATCCTCTAACGGCGTGGTCGGTCTAACTGCGGCGGCACTAATGCGTCTTGCCAAGCTAACAGGTCCAGAAACCACTAGGAAAGCTGCCCGAACATAGCCGTTGCGCTTGAGTTCAATGTGAGGCTGCCCGCGTCACCGCCCCCGATTGCCCGGGCGATGAGCGGCGAAGCTGGCGTGACAGGGACGCTAGCCCAGTAAAAAGGTTGGTCCAGGCGGTGACGTAGCGACACCCGCGCAAGATGTTGTTCATGCCGAGATTCAGATTTGTTCTATGTCCTTCAGCGCCATGCTTGGCTAAGGTGTCTGTGTTCGCCCGGGCCATTGTAGATTGGCGTTTACAGGTCATAGAGGGTGCTTCGGCCCAGGGCGGACAACTTCCATCTTCCATGGCGCAATACTTAGCCCTCTCAAATTTCTCCAGGGTTTGAGGGGGGGGCTGTTTTTTCCTGCCGAGAAGCGGCGAACGCACGAGCAATGCTGTTCATGACTATCTCTGTGCTTATTACTGACTAATCTGAAGGATGTTTGCATACTGATAAAAGAGACATTAGGTTCGCTGTTCCAGATCTCTGATGTTGCCGCTTGCAATAAAGCTATTCGCGTTGCAGTGATAATCACCTTGATGTCTGCAATTATGACGCTATTGAATTTCGGCTACATTTATTTTTGGCTGGCCTCTATTTTTATATCGTTCAGCTGGGATTTTGTTTTCTTCCCCATGCTGATCGACGTGACTTTGCAATTGATTCTGGCCGCATTTTTGTTTGCTCGAAGTCGCATTGCTGCCATTTTATTGCTCATGTATTACCTAATGTGGAAGTTATATATAGGGGTTCTCGCGCTCCATATGTATACCTCAGCTCGTCCGATTTTATATATGCTCGATCGCGGTTACGATGGCGAGGATTTGGTCGCATTAATACTCTCACTTATTTACAGTCTAGTATCATTGGTTTGCATTTATTATTGTGTTCTAGCACTGCGCAGCACTTTCATTTGGCATTCGCAACGCAAGAAAAACAAACAGTAATTTGGCTATGGGAGAATGGATTGCTACTTTGCTAGTAAGTTTCAGATTGCCAGCAGCCCCCTTCCTTATTTTTATAAGAGCTTCGAGCGTATATGTTTGGCATGAAAAGAGGTTATTTCTTTTTTGCAGATGTCGCTGCCTCCAAGGTTATTTGCACCAATTGACTGCAACAAGCTGGATACTGCTGGTGAAGTTATAGAAAACAGCGCTTCAGACTTCGGTGCTGGTCGTGACCTTCTGGGTAAAGGAAGTTTGCTGTTTTACTCCATGCCTGACACAACTTTCTATAGTGCGCAAAACCATGGGGCGCATTATTCGCGTCAATTTTCTTGTAAAGTTAAAATGGAAAATTTATGGTCTTAAAGACCAAAAGATTTAGATAAATATTTTTATAGTTGTGGGGTGTTATGAGTTTTTGACAGAGTTGACTGGATTAAGTGCTCTCACTTGTTAGTTTGGGTTATGGGGTGGCGATGGCTATCGCTGAATTGTGGGGGAGGGCTAAAATTTTTACACGCAGTGCGTAATGGAAATACTGAAAGGGGCGTTGTCTTTGTTGCCGACTTTGCAGATGGACGGAAATTTTTAGGTGTCACTGATAATAATACCTATAGCGTGATTAAGTCTTTAATTAATGGCAGCTTAGCCGGTAAGTCTAAAAATATTCAAGTTTAAAGCCATCCTTAACTTATGATCTGAAGGCAAGCATGGAGCGAAATCTACCAAGGTTAGTAATGAGAGATCTTGATGTGCCAATAATTCTGGCGGCTATACAATTTAAGCAGCTTTTCGGCTGCATTTCGGTGGCGCGTGCCTCGCGCCAGCTCAACTAACAAAGGGAAGTGGAGGTGTATATGCGAGATACTGAAAAGCGTAGGCAGGAGATGACGAAAAAAAATGATAAAGCGTAGCTGGATGAGCATTGGGCTCATCTGTTGGTTGGGAGTTTATATGAATTGCGCACAAGCCTCCTACTGGCGATGGATGGTAACGAGTCGGGGCTATACCTTTGCCTATGATTACGTCGATAACAAACCGCAACTGATGCTGTCTAGAACATGTGCCGACGCTGATCCCCTTCTTGTTTTCAACCGTTTTTATCTCTACAAGGGTGCCTTGGTGGCTATCAAGGAACGATCTGGCGACGCGACCGCTACGCCAACCACTCACTCTCAAGTGACCTACTACATAGTGCGCCACCCGCAAGATGTTGGACAGCCAGCGTGCACATCGGGTACTGATGTAGGAGCGGTATTGGATGGGCGGCCTACCCTGCAGAGCTTTACGACTGAAACGGAGTTTTTACAAGCTTTAAAAACACAGGGTCTGCTTCCCCTATGGACCCGATGGCATGATAAAACGTTCGGAAGCGACGATTGGATGTTTTCATTCATGCTTTTTTTCCTGTTTCCTTTTCCATTTGTACTGCCCATATTGTGGTGCTTATGTGTAGGTAGTCTTCTGCTACCCTGGCGGCTTCTCCGGCGAACGCGAATACTGTTCGCATTGAGCTATGGCGGAATTTGTTTGCCATTTTTTTTACCTGCATTGACGTTGCTTGTGCCTGAGAGTTTTTAGCGTTCGATCTTCGCGATTTATAGGTTTGTCACTTAAGAAGAGAACTAATTCGAGTGCGACCATACAACTTATGGTTCGCAGCGTTTGCATGCAACGCATGCCTCGAAATCATATTGCACGGCATGTTTTATTTAAAATTCAGCAAGCTAGGCATGGTATGAAGCGAGTGCTTGCGGGTGCAATACTAATGGTGATCATCTGGGGGATGCGCCATGGCGCAAGAAAGACCGCACTTAATATTCTCTGACTTTATTAACAACACCGATCCAGCCTTTGAAATAGCCCTAGCTATTGCCGAGCTTCAAACTGCAGCTTGGCATTATCTTAAGCAGTGGTTACCCCTTCTTTCAAAATATGCGCGCCTTATCTATCTACTGGATTTCTTCGATACCCAAAATTGGCCCCGAAGGATTCGAAGGGGTGTTTCACATCGACGGTGTTGAAACCGAATACGCTATGAAAATATTTCGTGGTTTAGAGGTGGTCGGAGCAAAGCCTTCCCTCAGATCCCTGGAAAGAGTTCCTCTGTTCTATATCCGATGCGGAGCTTTAATCGTCGCATGCAAACATCCTTTGGATTAGCCGGTAACAAGCGCGGGGATCGTCATGAACTGCATTGTTAGTGCGGTCGCCGCTTTTCGGCAGGCAAAAAAATCCCTCTCAAGTCCTAGGGGATTTGAGAGGGCAGAGTATTGCGCCATGGAAGATGGAAGTTGTCCGCCCTGAGCAGAAGCCCCTCGGATCAAATAAACGCCAATCCACTACGGCCCTAGATGAACGTAGGCACTGTATTCAATCGCGGCGCTGAAAGACATAGAAAAAATCCCGATTCAATCATCGCGGGCTCCCGAGCTGCACCTCCCAGACCTCACCGGTGTGGGGGCGGTCTTGTTTTTTCTGTCCCACCAGTCTTTCTCCAGCAGCGTGGGCATCAGCAGCTTTTGGAGCGTGTCAAACGGGGTGCCATTTGACCAAGGCTTTATCGAGATGCGCGCGGATCTACCGGAAGATATTCAACAGCATGCCCCATCCCTATCTGACGGCCATCGCATTCCAGCGTCGGGAATTCGTCAGCGCTATGGCGTGTTGTTGGTGCCGCTCTGCAACCAGACGGGTGATCTGGTGAACCTACAACAGATCTATCCGGACGGCAGGAAACGCTTTCTGCCAAGCGGGCGGGTGACCGGGGGGCATTGATCGTCATTGCGTGTGGTACCGGTACCAGTTGTTGCGCGGCTACGGCGGACCGCTGAAATCCAGTGGTCATTGGCGGGTCGCTGCCTTGTGCTCGTCGTGGCCATGCTGCCACCTCGCTGACTGGCCAGGGGGGCTGGCTGCTGGGATGTACACTCGGTCAACTGCTAGCTAACAGCAAGCTCACGCGTGACGACAGTGTCGAGTACTCAGCGGAGGTACCGCACCTGGCCGCCGAACTGATCTGCGTCAATGATTGGCCGTTACTGACTCCAAGCCAAGCCTCATGTTAGCCGCAGGACCCATCGACAGCATCCTTTTGCTGGCGCAACGTTGCTCGCCACTCGTGACGTCTGGCAGGCTCACGGCATGGGGGGCTCATCCTGTTATGTCCGCGCCTTTTTAAACCGGTTTGTGGTGCAGACGGCGTTAACCTTTGGTCGGGCAGCGATTGCGGGAGGAGCGATTCGTACTCGTCCTGCATCAAGTGCCAGAAGCTTCTTGGATACTTTTCAAAAGTACGGCGTAAGACTTCACCAAGCGAAAGCGATCTCTTGGATTGCTACCGATCCAAGTGAGATGTCATCGGAGCTACAGCGCTGTTGCCATCCTTCTTTCCACACTGGATAGATCATGCAATTCGACCAGCCCCCTATGCTGTAATAGATGACGACCGAAGAGAGGCGTGAATATGTCGAGTGCCTGGGCAATGACGTGGACATTCAGATACAAGTCGCCACGGCGATGCTCTGTCTGGCGGAAAATTATGAGCAGCGGGGACGAGCTGACCTGGAGTTCGCACAGTTACGCCGCTTGATCGTGAGCTTTCAGCAAAGCGATCGCTTGGCTATCCAGTTGTCGGTCGCGAAAGCAATATCAGCCCTTGCGGACACCTACGCCCGGCAGGGTCAACCTGAGCAGAAAATTGAACAATTGCGCAGCCTGATCAAACGCTTCCAGCATAGCGATTATGTGGACCTCCAGGCACAGGCTGTCGTGGCAATGTTCGATCTGGCGGAAACTTATAGCCAGGAGCAGAAAAATAAACAGTTGCGTAGCCTGATTAAACGCTTCCAACACAGCGATAACGTGGTTACATTCCTGACTTACGCAAAGTGAGTTGGGCAGAAGCTTACGCAGCTCGTAGGGGCGCCCACAGAAAACGGAAAAATCATACGTTGGAGTTCTGGGAGGTTTGAATCCGACGGCAATATCAGCCGCATTGCCATAAAAATTTGGCATTGTCTGGAGTGCAGGAGCAACGAAACACGTATGCACAGCCTCCACCTCCGAAATTCATCTCAGTCTTGGGATCCGGACCCTCCTCTAGTTGAGCAACGAATGTCATGTCGTTTCTGCAATGTTCACAGATGGGGGGGGCATCGGCTTGTATCCATGAAGGCACGCCTCCGAGTTGCCCCAATACCTGGCGTGGCGAGCAATGGTTTTGTTGACCCCATTGTTCTCTCGCTTCATCGTAGCTTCCCGAAACAAGATCTTCGATACGCGCACCGTAAACCGTTTCGCGGACGGTAGAGCCACCTTCGGGTACGTCGGCAAGTTGACAGGCATCGTCGGCCGCGACAACGATGGCGCGGTTGCCGCCTGAGCTGGCTCCCCATTCGTCGCACATCCCGGGGTCGTTATGGCACATGAATACCAGCGCCAGCCTTTTGACGTACTGATCTTCCAAGGCAATCTGCCCTAAAAACTGCATGTGACCGCTGCAACTTGCGCAGCATGGCCACTGAAAGTCAGTGCCTCGTGGGATCGTAGGACGCCCACCAAAACGGGTTACCGCTGCCGTGTCCGAGGGGACATCAGTGTTCAACAATAACCGAATCATCCGATCTCCTAAAGTTGTTGCTTGAGGAGCAGAGGGCGTAGCAGGTTTATTCTTTTTGAAGAAGTTGAACATAAGCAAATCCAAGGTTTGTTAATACTACGAAATGGTTTTTGCGAGCATAGTTGATGTCTTAGGAGGTCAATCTGAACGCTGCTTAGGTCTGCGCCAAATCCTCATTGCATTAGTCGATGGCTCGGCTTCTTTACGGCTATCTCAAATCGGCAATTGCTCATTGAAACGTCGCGCACCGGCGTAACGACTGTTCCAATATCGGCTGTTAAGCGAGTCAATGCGTACTGTCTTGCCGGTGCTCGGTGCATGTATAAATCGGCTATCGCCAATGTACAGACCCACATGGCTCGCGCGTCCCTGGCCGTTATGACTGAAAAATATGGCATCCCCAGGTTGGAGTTTACGTCGAGGCACGCGCTTAAAATCTTTACGCAGCATCGCACGTGTCGTGCGGGGTAAAGATATGTTCGCTTCAGTTCTGTATAAAAACACCAACAATCCACTGCAATCGAAGCCGCTGATGGTAGAGGCGCCACCCCATCGATAGGGAGTGCCGATCAATTCTCGGGCTCGTTTAATAACACGCTGATTTGTTCCAGTAACAGCCATCTGATGTGGGAGGCTTGGACGCGGATGAGCAAAACTTTTTTTTGCGGTAGTTTTTGGTCGCCCAATATTTGTCCGTGGACGCATACCGTTGAAAGAGGCTGGAGGTGACGTCGATGGCTGAGCGTGGGTCATGAACGGGCTTTCGTCCAGTTGAAACCGTGCCGTAGTGTCAAAATCGTCAGCTCGGCTATCGAGCGAAACGGAGCCTAATATGGTTATGAAAAATACAACGATGGGGAGATACACCTTCTTACCACTCAGGGAGAATAATTGAGTCAGTAGATTAGGTGCCGATGGTCGATCTGGCGTTAGGATTTGTCTGATTTTGCGGGCAGGGCTACCCGCTACCGATGAAAGGAAAAGAATGCTTCGCTCATTAGTTCGGCTGACATCGCTAGGGTATCAGCCCACAGGTAGGTGCCATAGCAGTCACGGTGAACTCACCGCTCTGCGTATGCCTTATTTAAGTGGCGCTGCGAAAGGATTGACAGCCTCGTTTTCGCAGCGGCTACCTGCATAGCGTCTTCATAAGTACTGAAGTGCAACGGTGGTGGACCCCTCAATCAGGACGGGCTTTGTGAGATCCAGATTTACCTGATCGGTAATGCCTAGCTCAATTTCCATGTCTACCGTAAAAGCCTTGCCCGCAGTCAGCGCTCTGCCCGCTGTTGAGGTGCTGTAGCCCAGCCACTTGTTCTTGTCGACTAGGGTGTTTTCGCCGAGGGCGGCCCAATTTGAACCCGAATTCGAACTGTTCAACAGCCACGCTGGTTCACCGTCTAGTTTCGCCGTCCTCAATCTGATTGTGTAAGCACCGACGTTGACGCCGTCGATTGCGCCGACGCCAAAGATCTGGTTCGGGCTGTTACCAGCGGGGGTGTCGTAGGCAATGGAGGCGGCGCGATTGTCCACGAACGACACGGCCACGATAGTTGAGGTATCGCACGTTATATTCAGGGTTGTGGTTTTTTTCCCGATGCTACTGCCTTGACCGGCCTGGGTGAGTGTGGAAGCGGGGATGGAACCAAAATCCACTATGCCGGTCCTTGTGAGGCTCGGGGTGCAGGCAGCTGGTTTAATGACGCCAGTCACCGTCAAGTTTGCCGTGCCCTGCGCGAGGGCGCAGGAAGTGGCGAGGAACAGGGAAAAGCTAATCAGGCCTATGGTTCGGCGACCGAATGTGTTCATTGGAGCCCCTTATTTGGCATGAGCAACCTGTGGTCCAATGAATATAGTCTCAACTCCGGAAAACGATAGTCGGTCACACATTTTTGTAGCTCAGGCCGGTGTGTTTGCCGTGGTGGCCCTGTTAAAGCACATCGCCGGGAAACGCGGCGTGAGCGTGAGCCGTCCGCGCGCATCACCTATTGCACGGCTGCAGTTTGTCTTTGAGTGCTGGGAGGTGTCGTGTATGGCGCGGTGCGGTAGTTCTTCAGCACCCTATAGACTTGATTTAAAATCGGATGGTGTGACGCCGGAATACCTTGCTAGCCTAAAGTTCTCCAGCGATTCCTTGAAGAGATGCGCTACAAGATTGAAGTTTACTGCGATGTGGGTGTGCTAAAAAAAGCGTAATCAACAGTCCAACGAGTATGTTCTGGGATGGTGGTGCGGTGGCAAGAGTTTTGCCAGTCGCGCTTGGCGAGCACTTGTTTGAAATCGTACTTATCCTACAGATGCTTGGCTGTATCGCAGGTATGTTGGTTTCGAGCTTTTTTAATCTAACTCCATTAAAAACCGAAAGATGGGATGTACTCATGAGGAAACCGGCGATTTTTGCAATGATCTTTACCGCTTTTTGGGTCGCCACCGCTTCAGCGGGTCATTACACCGGGCCGAGTACCGTCCCCAGCGTAACCACCGTCGCCATGGCTAAAGCGGCAGCTGACGATGTACCGGTACAGCTGGAGGGCTACATTACTAAAAAACTTCACGACGAACTTTACGAGTTCAAAGATTCGACTGGTACGATTCGAATGGAAATTGACGATGAAATTTGGCCCGCCGGGACGATCTCTGAGGTCAGCAAGGTGCGCATAATCGGTGAGGTCGATCGCTATTTGACCACCAACGAAGTTAACGTCGATCGGATAGAGTTGATTAGCTGATGGCGAATGGTGTGTTGTGTATTGCAACATGGCAAACTTATAGCGCAGTTTGGTGTTGGAGCTAAAATTTGAAAAACTGGTGGCTAGTCCTAAAGCTAATAATTGTTGGTGTGGGTATCGGTTTTAGCTATTGGTTAAGAATGGAGAGGGCAAACCCGAGCCCATTCGGATTGGTCATTCTTGGGCTCGCGTTGATGTTCATTGGTATGGCGTACCTGCCAAGATAACGTTGTACTGTAACTTACTCGCTTTTCGCTGCTATTTAATATCGTCATCTACCGCTTCATAAGCTCAATCCACGCGCGAAGCAGCACTACCGTGGATATTGCTTGCGCTTACTCTGGTGTGAGCGTTTGACGTTCGTCTATATCAATCATCCATCCTTCCTCCATGCCTGATCTGTTCGCGTACCTTGGGCGCTTTCCACGTTGTCAGTAGGGCTCAAAGAGCTCATGTCGCTCATTAATGCGAATCGTACAAATCCTATATTTGCAGTGGGGTTCGACAGGAATAATAGGCGTCAACGGGGAGGAGTGTGCAACGTTGGCGATCAGTAGTCTGGGTTGTCGGTCGCTAAGTCCTTTAGTCTCTATTTTCTTGTTGCTGCAGGGTTTCGCGTCGATGAATGGCCGTCTGAAATGTTTATCGCTTGCTGCGTCGCTAATGGCACCACTGAGCGTGTTTGCGGCAGATTCGGCGCCGCTGCAGGTGGTGGTCGCGGTCAATCCAGTGTCATGTGAGCCATTGCTCAGTAATGCCAATGTGGACTTTGGCACCATCCATGCGAGCGATTTGGCTGCAAGTGGTCCTACAGTACGGACTCCGCTGACCACCAAACTGACCGTCAGTTGCGATGGGGCGGCCCTGTTTGCTCTGTCCATTTCGGACAATCGTTTAAACAGCGCAGCCACTGGGCTTGGATTGCCTTCAAGCGCTAGTACGAGCACCTTCGGTGTGGGTACCGTCGGTGGACATAATATCGGCGGGTATAACGTGCTGTTGAAAAATGCCCAGATCGGTGCAAGTAACGCCATCGTGATGGCCACGGAGCCACAAGGCAACTCTTGGGGTACAGGGGTCGCCAGCGCCTGGATGGATACTGGTAAGTGGCTCGGGTTTGGTGCCGCAGGGGACAGTCAACCGCTGGCAGCGTCCTCGGTCACAGCCGACCTAGAAGTCACCTTGGCCGTTGCCTCGCGCACGGAACTGCCGCCACTGACGCAGGACATTGATATTAGTGGTTCAGCGACCATTACCATTCACTATTATTAAATAAACCATCAAAACTTATGTGCGCACTTTTTATATAAGTGCGCGGACTCTATTATCTTTTCAAACAGGTATCCACTATGTTTTCGTCTGTTCGTAATGCATTGGCATTGACCTTTATTTCCTTGGCCGGCTTGGGCGTCGCCCAACACGCGGCGGCCTCCGGCATGATTCCCGACACCTCGGTGGTAATTGTCAATGAACAAGACAGTGAGTCGACCATCACCGTTAAAAACTCGGACAAGTCTGCGGCCCTGCTTTATACCTCCATCCACAACTTGCCTGAAGATAAAGAGCAACTGGTGATTGTGACTCCACCCGTTACCCGGGTGGAAGGGGGTGAATCGCAGTTGGTGCGTTTTATCATGCAGGCCAAAGAACCGCTCAAGGTTCAGCGGCTCAAGCGCGTGTATTTCGAGGGCATTCCCCAGCATGACGCCAGTGGTGGGGCCAAGATGACCATGACCGTGCGCCAGGACCTGCCGATGATCATCAATCCGGCCGGCTTGGCGGTGAACAAGGAGCCCTGGAAGTTGCTCAAGTGGTCGGTGGCCCAGGGCAAGGTATCGGTCACTAACGACAGCCCCTATGTCGTGCGCCTGGGTCAGGAAGTGACGGTATTGCCGGGAAAAACCGCCGCGCAGTTGCCCCGTACCTACATCCTGCCGGGTGAAACCCTCTCGGCAAAAGTGACCGGCACTATGCAGGGACAAGCGACCGCCGTGCGTATTTCCCCCGCCACGGTGTATGGCTTTACGGTGGCCAACTTTGACGCCCCGGTCATTGGCGCCGCTCAACCCTAAGTTCATTTGTCCACCCATTCATTTATTCAATCAGTGCGGCAAGCACGGTCGTTGGCATTAAGGCGGGTAGCGGGTTGTGAGCAGAAGTTTATTCATTACGGCACCGCCCTTCGGGCGGGGCACGCGTCTCGGCCGCCCAAGTCACGCGGTGCCCTCGATGCCTCGACACCTTTTTTCTCTGATTGCTTGCGCCATGGCTTCGGGGTTATTCGCCTCGGCTGTGAGTGCGGACCCCACGGTCACTGAATCGAGCACGGCGCCGACCCGTACCCCCTTGTCGTTTGATCTCGACACCTTGAAGGCGCGCGGTCTCGATCCGAGCGTTGCCGAGTACTTTCGCTACAGTGCCCGTTTTGAGCCCGGCACCCAGAGTGTCGGCCTGATGGTCAATGGCCTGAAGCGGGGCACCGTGTCCGCCACCTTTGATCAGGCCGGGCAGTTGTGTTTCGACAAGGCACTACTGGATCAGGCTGGGCTGCTCATTCCCGACCGCGAGCCGCAGGCTGAAGACGCTGATCAGGCCGATAAGGCCAATCAGCCGTCGGCGGCTTGTTACGACTTCAAGCAGGCTTACCCGCAAACTGAAATCGAGATGCGTCCCTCGACGAGTGAGGTGCGGATCGTGGTCAGTCGGGATGCATTGCGTCCTGACGAACAAGGCCTGGCCAGCTTCAGCCAAGGTGGCACGGCGGCCATGCTCAATTACGACATTCAGGGCCTGTCCAGCCAATATGGCAGCGGCGACAGCAGCAGCCTATCGGCGGCGACCGAGGTCGGCTTCAATGCTGGCGACTGGATCGTTCGCAGTCGACAGATGTACTCCTCGACGTCCCAGACCGGTTCTACCAGTGGCGGCCAGAGCAATACCTCCAATTTCGAGCATTTGTACGCCTATGCCCAACACACCCTGGTCGACAGTAAATCGATCGTCCAGCTCGGTGAAATCAATATTTCGAATTCACTGTTTGCCGGCGCCTCGATTGATGGGGTCCAGATCATTCCGGAAACCGCGTTAACCGGCGGCGAAGGCGGGGCGACTGTCGAGGGGATCGCGCAAAGTCAGTCGCGGGTCGAGGTTCGTCAGTTCGGCGTCCTGGTTTACAGCACCGTCGTCCCGGCGGGCCCTTTTTCCCTGCAGGACATCCCCCTGCAGAACGCCCGAACCGACCTGGACGTCACGCTCATCGAAAACAACGGCGCCACTCGCAGCTTCGTGGTCCCTGCCTCCGCGTTCCGCCAAAGCGCGCTGACCAAGCCTGGCTACTCCGTGGCGGTGGGCAAGGTGCGCGATTTTGGCGGTGAGCACGATGGCGACACGCCGTCGGTAGCGACAGCCACCACCGGCTGGATGCTCGGGCGTCAGGCGAAGCTGTCGGGCGGCGTCATGGGCGCGACAGGCTATGAAGCTCTGGGCGGCGGCATTGATTCCGATTGGTTGAGTGGCACCAGCACCAGCTTGCGCGGGCTGTTGTCCAATGCCTCGCGCGAAGGGGTTAATGGCGCACAGGTCGACATGGCGTTCAATACCGCCTTGCCGTTGAACCTGTCGCTGGGCTTGAGTGCCTTGCAGCGCTCGACCGGTTATCGCGACCTGCAGGACACGCTCTACTCTAATTCCTCGAATTCGAGTTACTCGCGTCAATACTCCGCGTCGCTGGGCTGGCATAACCCGACGGTAGGCGGTTTCAACCTGGCGTACTCCCAGTCCGTCGCCGAGGATGGCGAGCCGGCTCGCCGCCTGACCGGCTCCTGGAGCAAGTCCTTCAAGCATGCCTCGGTGTCGGCGAACATAGAGCACAACATGAGCAAGAACCCCTCGTATAACGCGAATGGCCGCTCCAATGAAGCCAGTGGTGATGCCTTTTATCTCAGCGTCAGCGTGCCCCTGGGTCAGCGCACTGTTCGGGCTTATACCAACAGCACCGACAGCCGCAGCCTGACCGGTGCCTCGCTCAACGACCAGGTCAATGACTACCTGAACTACAGCGTTGCCAGCGAGCGTGATGCGGACAACAAGCAGGTCAACTCGTCTCTCAACGTCAACGTGTTGCCGCGCTACAGCCAGGTTAATCTCGGCTACTCGCGTTACGGCACCGACAGCACCAGCTATTCCGGCGGCCTTCAGGGCGGCGTGGCCGCACACCGCGATGGCGTGACCTTCTCTCCTTATGCCATTCAGGACACCTTCGGGGTGGTCTCGATGGGTGACCTGTCCGGGGTCAAGGTCTCCACCCCCAATGGCCCTGTCTGGACTGATTACCAAGGCAACGCAGTGTTATCCGCACTGCCGGCCTACCATGACAGCCGCATCGAAGTGCAGACCAAATCCTTGCCCCGCAATGTGGACATCAAAAACGGTTTCACCTCCATTGATGCCGGACGCGGGTCGGTGAGCTACGTCAACTTCGACGTCATCACCACACGCCGACTGCTGCTCGACGTCGTCACCGACAGCGGCATGAAGATTCCCAAAGGGTCTTCGCTGGTCGACAGCAACAACCACTTTGTGACCATGGCCGTTGAAGATGGCCAGATCTTCCTCAACAACTCCGCGCCGGACATGAAGTTCATTGTCAACATGCCCGGCGACAAGCAATGCAGTCTGCGCCTTGATATTCCAGAAAAAGCCACCGATGACACCCAATACTACGAAGCGGCCAACGCTGTCTGCCGTCTCATTTGATCACCATTGCCCACAGGAGGCGTGTATGTACTCGCCATTCTTTGTACCCCGAGCCATCCGTCCCATGATCCGTGGGTTGCTCGTGACCAGCGCCATGCTGGCCGTATCCACCGCGGTGAATGCTGCCGCCGACTGCGACGTCAAGCTCAGTGAGACGGTAGTGGACTATGGCAGCATCACCCGCGCCACCTTGGGGCAACGCTCCACGACAGGTGACCTGGCCTCGCTGGGTAAGCGCTTCATGCACGTGAATGTGACGTGCGCCGAACCCACCCACATGGCGCTATTTTTCAGAGGCGCGACCGCCGACCCGCACAGCTTCCAGCTGGCCGGCCAGGGGCGTTTCACCCTGCTCCTGAAACAGGCTCAACTCGATGGCAAGTCGGTAACCCTCGGCCGCGTCGAGAGCGCAGGGCAACCGTCGTCCCAGAACAATGCGGCCATGGCCGTCATCCCGGGTCACGGGGTGCAACCCATGGTCAACGGCCAGCCCGCGCTCGGCACGCAGTTCAGTGCTGAAGTCGAAGTCGACACCCAGGTGTCCCGGGAGGCTTCCAAGGTCAGCAATCGAACGACCTGGCAAGGCGCTGGGAACCTGACCCTCTCGACTTGGTAGCGGCCGGCACGTCCCGGCGAAAGCCAACGCGCAAAGCCTATGTCCCAGGTCATTTCACCCCTTTTTGAGTCACGTGTTGAGGTCATGATGACAAGACCCACGATTCGCGTCGCCATCGCAGAGGACTATCCCGCCGTCAGGACGGACAGCCCCTCAGCCTCAAACGACCTGCGTTCAGCCACGCTGATCGCGATGCTCGAGCAGTCCGCCTGCGATGTCCTGGTGAGCGATGATTGCCGCTCCGGCGGTCCGCTGGGTGATGACCTAGCCTTGCTCAAATACATCAAGCGCCTCCACCCCGGTGTCCGTTTGGTCGCGTTGACCCTGACCGAGAATCCCCGCCATCTGCAGAAGATGATCACCCTGGGGGCGGGCTGCATTGTCAGTAAGACCGATCCGCACCGCCACTTGGCGAACGCGATCTATGCTGCTGAGGCCAGAATGAAGTACTTCTCACCCAAAATTAAAGCTCTGCTTCAGGCAGTAGTAGAAGAACAAGACGCACCCAAGCCAACCAAAACCTTGTCCACGCGCGAATATGAAGTGGTGCGGCTGTTTGCTTCGGGCCTGGGCATCAACCAGATCGCCGAGCAACTGCAGCGCAGTAAGCAAACCATCAGCACGCAGAAAACCTCGGCCATGCGCAAGCTCGGGCTCAAGCACTCAACCGATCTGGTCAAGTATGCGATCGAGCAGGGGCTGACATCCGCCGCGTCAGAGTCACGCTAAAAAAGCAATAGCCCTTCAAGGGTGGTCGTGCAATAGACGGACTCGCTGTCAGTAATAAACGCAAGCGTCGGTTCGTTATGGTCCGCTTGATTAGCGATGGATCGTTACTGCGTTAAACAAAAGGAGAAAATCACGTCGGCGATAACCGCGTCGTAAAAAAGTAAAAAAGTAAAAAAACATTGTGTTTCGAACTTGTACTAATTACCAGCTAAAACAAACCCCGGATAATGACACCCATCTTGAGAGGATCACTCTTAAGATTTAACTCATCAAAAGGTATAAACATGAACTTTCATCGAAAATCCAAACTTTTCCTGGGCACCGCCCTGCTGCTCGCTTCGGCGTCGTCCTTTGCCGCCGGCAACACGGCCGATCTGACCGTGACCGGTACCATTACGCCGCCGGCATGCACGCCTACCTTGTCAGGCGGCGGTCTAGTTGCTTATGGTCTGATCAATCCGTCAACCTTGGCGGCGACCGGTACAACCGCGCTGACTCCAAAGACTGTAACGCTTTCCGTTCAGTGCTCGGCTGCAACTCCGGTCGCCTTTAGCCTCGCTGATGGGCGCGCAGGAACAGTACCTGCAGATACCGTTAGCGTTGCTGGGGGTATGGATTACCCGTTTGGATTTGGTAGTAGCCAGGCGGGGGCCTATTCGGTCCGTATTGATAATGTAACAGCAGGGGCTGGTGCTACGCCCGCAAGAGTGGGGGGTATGGTGATAGGCGGCACCCCTAGCGGCTCTCCGGTTGCTGACTTTTTCCATGCGGTTTCAAATAAGGCGCTCGCCGTTGTTGATTCTTCGGGTGTGCCAATTTCATCGGACCGCTTTGATGCGGTTCTTACTGTCAATCCGTTCATCACCGATCAAGCTAATTTGAACCTTGCCCAAGCTATTCCACTCGACGGTGCGGCCACCCTGACCGTTATTTACCTGTAAGGCAGTATTTCAACTCAGAGGTCTTCGTGAGGACTATGTGTTGAATGCCTTGGCTTGCAGTTCCTCGCCCGTCATTCAACACATAATAGACCGTCATCGCGCGGGTGGGCACAGCAGGTGGTTATGGAGCAATTCGATAGCCGCCGTGCCTTTTTCCTCAATGCCTGAATCGGCTCTTTACTCACAGCCTGCGCCGTTATGAGCTCGGTTTGCTTTCATCTGCGCTTCAACTAGATTTTCAGTACCCTGGGCCTGTGTGTAAAGGCCCGGGTTCGGTCGCTCAATGGGCACCGGCTCGGCTGTCGATTTTTGGTCGCCGTTGTCGGAGAATAGCCTGCAGCGGACCGCGAAGATGGCCGTTAACGCTCTGGGCTAGGGAGGGTTGAATCATGATCAAAAAACATATTCGCGTGGTGATCGCCGATGATCATCCGGCCGTCGTCATGGGGGTTCAGTATGCCCTGCACAACGTCAGCGGGATCATGATGACCGGTTCGGCCGAGAATTCAAGGCAGGTCTTCGAGCTGCTCAAGCGCTCGCAATGTGATGTGCTGATTACCGATTATTCAATGCCCGCCGACAACTGCAGCGACGGCCTGATGTTGCTGGAGCAGATAAAGCGCCACTACCCCAAGCTCAAGCTGGTGGTGTTCACCATGCTCGACACACCGGGCAATATCCACAATATCATCCAGCTCGGGATCAACTGCATCGTGAGCAAAATGGACCCGCCGCGCAATCTGGTCTACGCGGTGTACGCCAGTTGTTCCAACGGTGAGTTTTACTCGCCGGCCATTGAAAAAATCATCCAGACGATGGACGCCGATCGCCAGGGCAATCGCTCGATCAAGGCCTTGTCCGCCCGGGAATATGAAGTGGTGCGCCTGTTTGTCTCCGGGATGACCATCAATCAGATCGCCGAGCAACTGAACCGCACCAAGCAAACCATTAGCACGCAACGCATGAGCGCCATGCGTAAGCTCGGCATCGCGACTTCTGCGGATCTCATCAAATACGCCATCGAGGAGGGGCTGGTTACGGCAACACTGCCGGCCACGTCGACATCGGTTTGAATGGGATTTGCGCTGCTTCAGATGCTTCCTTTTAGGGGAGGTAATGGACAGCGCCGAGGTTCAGCCGGTTGTTCGGATCCGAAAGGCCGGTACCGGTTGTCCCAACACTATGCCCGGCGCTCGACAGCGCACGGTTCAGGGATTTTTATAGGTCGCGAACTCGATTTGCCAATCTGGTGATCCGAACCTAACGGGTGTCCCTAGAACCGTACCAAACCCCAATCCGTTGAGATACTTCGTTCAGTATTCGTTCAGCGTTTCTCGGTTCGATCATCCCAGTGATAAAGAGGAGGGGCGCGTTTTGAACAGGATCAAAATTGGCATAAAGCTATTCATTCTAGTTGGACTACTGTCCCTCATTACCTTGATCGTGGGAGTCGTGGGGCTTAATGGGATGGTCAAAGAAAAGTCGCGACTCAAAATGGTATATGAGAACCGAACCGTGGCGCTGGTAGAGCTTGGCAAGGTTCTTTTCAACACACTGGCGATCCACCGCCAGCTTGACTTAATGAAGGAGGAGCAGACCCCGGCGGGCATCACCAAACTGCTCGGAAAAGTGGAAATCCTCGAGGCTGAGCGTGAAAAACAGTGGAAACGTTATCGTCGAATTTATGTGTCTGACGAGGAAAAGGTCCTGTCTGATCAGACCGACATCCAAAAAAATAAGCTCGCGGCGGCGCGCAACCATGTCATCGCCGCTTATCGAGACGGCGGTCGGGTAGCTGGTATAGCCGCGATACAGCAGACTCAACTGGATACGCTATTCGACACTTTTCACGCTGACATGAGCCAACTGATTAGCCTACAGGCTCGCATTACCCGTGAGCGATACGATGAAGCAGAACTTGAGTACGTACGACTTCACTCGTTTACCGTCGCTACCATCCTGGCAGGTCTTTTGATTGGGGCGCTACTGTCCTTGCTATTAGCGCGCTCTATTACACGCCCACTGAACATTGCGATTGGCTTCGCTAATCGCATTGCCGGCATGGATCTTCATGGCGAACTGCCCACGGGTGGTAAAGACGAAGTTGCTCAATTATTTCAAGCCCTTTTCCGAATGCAGTCTAGTTTGCGCGATATGGCGGACAAAATAACAACCCAGTTAACGCAACTGGAGGCGATGTCAAACGCCTTGCCGTTGGCCATCTTCCAGATGCGCTTATCCGTCAACGGACAGTTAACCTATAATTTTTTAAGTCATAGAACTCAAGAGATCTTGGGTGTGCCCGCAGACGACATGAGGAACAACTCTGCTACACGCTGGCGCCATGTGCATCCCGAAGATTTGACACCAGCACAGAACGCTCTCAGAAGTTTGTTGCAAAGGGCATTATCAGGCGAGAAGAAGCCGTCGGCCGAAATAATCTCCCGCGTGGTTCTGAATGGTGAGACTCATTGGGTGCTGGCAACCGCGCAGGCGGATTCCGTATTGGCAGATGGTACGATCATCTGGAATGGTTACTATCAGGACATTACCAAGCAGCGCCAGGCGCAAAAATTGCTGCAGGACGTGGTCGATGAATATCCCGCTGTCGTTCTTATCAAAGATCTCCAGGGGCGCCACCTGCTGACCAATCGAGCCTTTAATAAATTATTCAAATTGCCTGCCGGCGATGCGGTGGGTAAAACAGATCTCGATTTATTCCCTGAAGAGGTGGCAAGGCGAATAAGGGCTGTGGATGTCGATGTGATCAAGAAGGCAGCGGGCCGGCAGTTTGAAGAGGATATCCCCGGGCCGGACGGATATTTCGTATCCCTGACCAGCAAATTTCCATTGCTTGATGACGATGGCAGACCCTATGCCTTGTGTGCGATTGCGAGTGACGTCACGCAGCGCCGAACCATGGAAAATGCTCTGCGCGACAGCGAGGCATACAACAAGGTGCTGTTCCAGAAATCCCATGTCCCAATAGTGGTCGTGTCGCCGGAAAGTGGGTGCATTATCGACTGCAACGACGCCGCCGTGGAAATCTACGGTTATGGCACCAAGAGTGATCTTATTGGCAAAACGACACTGGACGTGTCAACCCCGTTTCAGGATGACGGCGCGGATACGTGGGCCGCAGCGATGCACCAACAGGCCATCGCTATTGAGAAGGGCGCTAATGTATTTGAATGGCGGCTGCAACGTCCCAACGGCGAGATTTGGAATGCCATAGTCCATCTGACGACGTTCAATCATTACGGCGAACAACTGCTGCAGGGTACCCTTGAGGACATTACGGTGCGCAAGCATGCCGAGGAAGCGATTCTTGCGGCCAAGGAGGTCGCCGAAGAAGCCACAAAAATGAAATCCGACTTCCTCAACACGATGAGCCATGAAATCCGCACTCCGTTAAACGCCATACTGGGCAATCTTGAACTATTCGAATTCTCCACCCTGTCTGAGCTACAGCGCGACCGACTGCACACCATCACCGCATCGTCACGTTCGCTGCTCGACATCATTGACGATATTCTGGATCTTTCCAAGGTGGAGTCGGGTCAGTTGCACCTGGAGAACATCACTTTCGATGTTGTCGATACGATCGAACAGGTGGCCTCAATGTTCGCCCCCATCGCGAATGCAAAAGGGCTTGAACTGCATGTCTCGATCGACCCGAGAATCAAGAATCTTTACCGCGGAGACCCGACGCGCATTCGTCAGATCGTTATGAATCTCGTCAGTAATGCGTTCAAATTCACCACAGTAGGCACAGTGACAATTGCCCTGCGGCTTTCGCAAGAGGCCACGCATGGATCGTCACTCGTCATTAGTGTGAGCGATACCGGTATTGGTATACCCATCGCCCTTCAGGACGAAGTGTTCCAGGCGTTCATGCAGGCTGACTCGTCGATCACACGGCGTTTCGGCGGTACAGGCCTAGGCCTTGCTTTGTGCAGGCGACTGACAGAGCTGATGGGCGGCGTTATAGCGCTTGAAAGCATGCCAGGATTGGGCAGTACGTTCTCAGTGAGTGTGCCTTTACCGATGTTTAACGACGTAAGGGCTGACTCCCGCCCCTTGGCTCGCGGCACATGTGTCGCCTTAATATGTACATCGCCAAACTGGCGTGCGTCTATTGAGCCTCATCTGGTTAAATGGGGTCTCGACATATTAACAGCAGCCGCGCCAGGACAGTTGGCCGTCGACCGATTGCCAATGTTGATTTTGGGTCCACAGGGCCTTTGGAATGAGGAGGATGAGGCAGCTGCGAGTAACGCGACCTGGATGATCCGCGCAGCCAGCGACGGCCCGCGTACCGCCATTACAACAGGCAATCAGATCCTCGTGTCCTGCTTTTCACTTGCGGGCATCAGGTCAGCCATTGCTCATACCACTGGCGAATTGAGCGATAGAGTGTCAGCCGCTACAGCGGTCACGCTTGACCCAGTAGCTCACAAACACATCCGTATTCTCGTAGCAGAAGACCATTTGGCAAACCGCATACTCATCGGAGAGCAACTTGAGCTGCTGGGCTACGAAGCGGATTTCGCCGAGAATGGCATTATCGCGCTCAAAAGGTTTGGCGAGCGACGCTACGATATTGTACTGACTGACCTGTCAATGCCGGAACTCGATGGATACGGCTTAGCGACTGAGCTTCGCAGCCGAAACGAAGTTATGCCTATTATAGCAATCACGGCAAGCACTGCAGATGATGATCTCCGTCGCTGTGGAGTGGCAGGTATCGACGATTTCATATTGAAGCCTATTTCGCTGGCTAAGCTTGATGCCACACTCGGTAAGTATCTGGGTGAAAAATCAGATATTCCCCTCAGTTTGAATTTCCCGAACGGGCGCGAGACTGCAGCGAGGCGTCCTCTTCCGAATGACCTGTATGATGCGATGATGACAACTTCCACCCAGTCTCTGGCAGCCATTCGCGCTGCACTGTCAGCTAGTGATATGAAGTCGGTGCTGCTGCAGTTGCATTCGATCAAGGGCGCTTTCCTGATGATACAGGAGCCGGATGTAGCGACGAACTGCGTTGAGCTGGAAACGATGGCAAAGGCGAATGATCAGGCAGCGATAGTCAAAGCGTTTCCTGCCTTCGAACGCTTGGTGCAGATTACACTGGGAAGATTTACTCAAGGGTGACGGGGTATCGTCGTACCTGCGCCTCTCCCTTTAATAAGAGCGAGGTGTAGTGGTCAACTAATCCCGGACACGACGTTAAGTTTTTTCTCGGCCTGAGCTGTGGCCAGCCCAACGTTGAACTGGTGCGGTCGAATCCAGTTGTACCGATGCATCAGATAATGACTGATGTCTCGATGCGCTTCTTGAGCCGTCATGTAGCCCACGGTCGGTATCCATTCAGTTTTCAAGCTGCGAAAAACGCGCTCCATCGGCGCATTATCCCAACAGTTTCCACGACGGCTCATGCTCTGGCTCATACGGTAACGCCAGAGCCGTTGGCGAAACTGACGGCTGCCATATTGGGAGATCCTTGATCCGAGTGAAACAGCAACCCTTGAGGCTTTCCACGTTGCTCGTAAGCCACGTCCAGCGCCTTGACCACCATGTCTGCATCCGGCTTTTCTGATAACACCGAGCCCGCCACTCGGCGAGTGTAAAGATCCATGGCAACCGCAAGGTAGTGCCATTTTCCCTGTGCCCAGATGTAGGTGATGTCGCCGCACCACACCTGGTTGGGTGCCGGGACATCGAACTCGCGGTTCAAGGTATTCGGGATATCGAGTCGTTCTACCGTCGCTCTTTTGGAGGCATGTAATCCGGGTTGATTACTGACTAAATTAAGCTCGCGCATCAAGCTGCGTACTTTGAATCGACCGAGCTGCTCACTGTCGTCATGCATCAGCGACAGGATGCTGCGGCTGCCCGCAGCACTACGACTTTGCGTGAACAACTCGCTCACCCGACTGCGCAACCGAAGCCGTTCCACATCTGACGTGCGGTGCGGAAGGCGCTGGGCGTAGTAGCACGAACGGGTGACTTCAAACACCCTGCACAGCCAATCAACCCGCTCATGGACGCTCAGCTGATTGATCAGCCCGTACGCTCGTGATCTTCCGACATCAAATGCACGGTAGCCATTTTTAATATCGATTTTTCCGCTCAAGGCGGGCAATCCGGGCTTCTAACTCTTGAATTTTCTGCTGTTCTGGGGTCAATGCTTTGCTCTGCGGAGTGACGCCTTGGCGTTCCTGCTGAACCTGATCAACCCAGCGGCGCAGGGCTGGCTCGCCGACGCCGAGTGAACGGCTGGCTTCGATGTAGCTGTAGTTTTGCTTGAGTACGAGGTCGGCAGCCTCGCGTTTGAATTCAGCAGAAAAGGAACGGCGTTGTTTGGATATCTGACACCTCTATCTGGCGAGCATTCTCGCCTAAATGGGTGTCCGGTTTCATTAGACCACTACACTCATGCTTGTCCATCCACTGCATCAGGTCGGTTTCGCTCATGGGCTTCGCGATGAAGTAACCCTGCACGGTTGGTTTGCCCAATGCCTGCAAAGCTAGATAGTCGCGTGCATCCTCGACCCCTTCGACCACCACATGCAATGCCATCTTTTGCGCCATAATCATGGCCCCAGCGATTACTGCCGCCTTGCGTCCATCGACTGCCATGCCCCGTACGAACTCGGCTGGAATTTTCAATTCGGAAAAAGGCAGTTGCAGCAAGCGTTGAATATTCGATGCGCCGGTGCCAAAGTCATCGATCGATAAGTGGCAGCCCTGCATACGCAAGCGTAACAGACCTTCCAGTTGCGTGGTTGTGGTGTGCAGTGCCGGGTTTTCAACGAGCTCCAAGGTAAGCGCTTCGGCGGGCACTCCGAAGCGTGTCAAAAGCGCCATTATTTGTGGTGTGAAATCATCTGCTTCAATCATTGAAGGAGGAATATTCACTGAAACAGGCAGGATCTCACCGTGCTCATTTAACATTCGAGAAGACAACGTCAGCGCCAACTCCAGCATGCGCCAAGTCAATGGTTCAATTAGCCCGGCTTGCTCCACAGCATCAATAAAACTACCGGGTGACAGCAACCCATGGCGAGGATGCTGCCAACGGACTAATGCTTCGACGCCAACCAGCTTACCCTCAAAACTAACTTTTGGCTGGTAGTGGGCAACCCATTGTTCGTACGTCCCCGTGCCAGTGGACTGCGCGGGCGCCAACTGGTGCAATTCCTCGAGGGAGAACAGCTCAGATACTTCCGCTAGCGGCAACGGCTTAACTTCCTCCGGGACACGATCCAGATACGTCTTTAATAGCTCATAAAGCACCACAGGCGACGTAGGTTTTTGCAAACTGCCTAGCACCTGGATGCCCTGTGATTGGGCAAAATAAGTGGCACCGTCGAGGATGCTTTGTTCACTGCAGCTGAGGATGATCAGCGCACGGGCCAGCCGGTTAACCGCCAAAAAACGGATCATGTCGAGTCCGTCAGGGCCCTCCATCTGCAAATCGCAGATGGCAATATCGACACACCCTCGATGGGCCAGCGCCTGTTGCGCGGCCTGTACGTTTTCGGCCGTACTAACATTGAAGACCTGAATTGCGTTCAGCATCTGATGCAGCGTCATCAACTGAAAAGTATTGTCTTCAAGGATAAGAACATTGAGTGAGTGCATGATATTGCCTCTTGGGCCTCGAAACGGCTTTAGCCAATCGCTAGCCATAAAGGATAAGGGCGTTGCCGCTGGCGCCCTATAGGACTAGTCCTAAAATGCCGACTGACAGGCTCCCGAAATATCGCGATTGCGGGTACGACTATCAAGAAAAGGATTCTCGGTATCATTGACCATGGTGGCGAGCTTCTCCTAGACTTCATTCAGAATCCCAACCGGTGGTTTTAAACACTGCGCCCCTCCAATGAAGGGCGATAACATGCACACGATGCTACCCCGCATCTACTACCGCGTACCGCGCCTTGCAGCAAGCCTGCGACACCTATGCCTATGGCTATTTCAACAATGGCCACTTCTACCAAGGACAGCAATTCGTCGGCCAAGTTGACCGCTATGGCACCTTCCGCTTTTTCGAAATCCAGCGCCAAGACCAGCCGACCCTTGCCCAGGTTGCCGGCCAGGTCGATGGCCTGACGTCGACGCTCAATGATGGCAGCGTCTTTGACCTGGTCACGGTCAATCGCGATTCGCTGGAAGCACCATGAACAAACGTGACGGGCACGCCCCGTTTAGCGCGCTCATATGCACAGCGTTGTTGACCTAGTCGTGAAACTGCTGATCCATATCGCCAAAACGCATACGACGGCCGTCTTCCAGCGTGCGAAGACCGTGCTGAGGGCCGGGTGATGGGACATCGACACAGTGAAGGCGCCGAATGCGGCCATCCGGGAACGCTTTCGCTGGTATTTGACGACGCGGCGACCGCGGCCGCTGAAATGGTAAGGAATATTGGCAAGCGCATCCACGAAGCGGCATACGCTGTCGGTGCTGCTGGCATTCAATACGGAGGTAGTAACAGGTGTGTTTTGCCGTGGCATACGCCATTGGCTCCATCGACGCGCTGCACAATGAATAGCGGAATCAGTGTTGACAACGCGCAGTGTACCGTGACGACGCCTATCTGCGCCGCCGTGTACGGCTGACAGCGCTGGGGATGACTTCGTACGACGAATAACGTTTCCCGAAGGGAATCCCCATGAATTCGAGGGACCCGGACGAAAAAGCCCGTTGAGCCATGCCATTATTAACGGCAGCCTAAGCGCGTGGCACCGTGCGCTGCGCCATGAGGTGGACCAGAGAAGGCCGCCGGCCTGATCGATCTCCTGGAAGCGCACGGACCTGCGCGAACTGGCCGGCGCGGAGTACTGTCACTATCGAAGACGCCTAAGACTTCCACTTACAAATAATCGCATCGGTGGGGTAAACATTTCTGCCTACTAGTCGACTGAAATCGCAGATGTTAGAATTAGCATCATTCTGCGGGTTAGTACCTCATGTAATACTGTTCTCCCTATCCTTGGATAAATATCGATACTGGCAAGTAAGTGAAGAGGATTATGTGTAGTGGGCTGTCTACGCTCTCGCGCCCGGTGAGGTTTGTGTGACCACGTCGACACGGCCCTTTTAGATTAAAGAAGTCTCTGAGTAATTTTTGTCTTTTCAAACGGCCAATCGATAATCTCCATACGAGGCTGGCGCCGATAATTAGTACTTGTTCTATATTCATTGGTGGTGGGGCGACTTAATGTACCTATGTCCGTAGGGCAGTTGTAGATCAGCGCATTCTGATCATTGGAGGGGGCTCCTGCATCTGCTCCGTGCGGATTTTTTTCCATAGTGAAACTTTGGCCTTCTCATATATTCCAAAGGGTATGAGAAGGCTTTTTTTTACTGGCAGTTAGGAGCGGAACAGTTGCACTTTGATTGTAGGGGGGGATTTGAATCCCTGATCGGGTGTGGTAAAGAAAAACGAACGCCAAGATTAGCGCTCAGCAGTCTGATCGTCCTCCTGAGCGTGCTGCTCCTGGGGTTTGGTGTAGCGTTTAATCTAGGCGAGGCTGTGCACGGACACACCCAATCGCGCAGCCACCTCCGAGACAGGAAGCTGCTTTTCGGTCACTTGGTTCACAGCCTGGATTTTGAATTCTTCGGGATATCGTTGGTTGCTTATGGCACCTCCTGATGGGCCTCATTTTAAGGCTTGGAGGTGTGTTATATAGCGCAAATATCTCCCCGAGGCACCGACTGCGGACCTCACCGACCAAGAAAAACGACCTCCTGATCCGGAACTACACCGAAGTTTAGTTCCCACACTTATGGCAGTGGCCGCATTCTGAACGTCTAGAATGAGTTCCTGCTTGAGCAGGAGCAGTGCTTCGATATTCATTCCTTCACCATCTGGACCTACTGTACTGACGGCGGCATCGCCGACAAGATGGTTCGGCTTGACGAACTGCGTTTCGACGCGATCGATCATCGTCTTGTTGCTCTCGATCCTCGAGAGTGAAAAGAGCCGGTGAGGTTGCTACCTCCACGCTAATGCCTCCCTCCCTCAGGGATTCAGACCCTTGCCGTTGATCCGCGCATTTCAAATCCTAATGACACCGTTTTACTTTCTAATGATCACCGAAGGTCGTGTAGACCATGGTTGCGATAGTCTGTGTAAACCAAAAGTTTATAGTGGCGCCTATGGAAACCTTCAGCAGTATCGAATGCTTTGTGCGCAGCGCCGAGGTCGGCAGCTTCGCCGAAGCGGCGCGACGCTTGAGCCTGACACCGGCGGCGGTGGGCAAGAGCGTTGCCAAGCTTGAGGCGCGCCTGGGCGTCAGATTGTTTCAGCGCAGCACGCGCAGACTGACGCTGACCGAGGCCGGTCAGTTGTTTCTCGGCGAAGTCAGCACCAGCCTGCACACCATCCAGAATGCCGTCGCCAACCTCGCCAGCGCCGGTGGGCAGCCTGCGGGTACATTGAAGGTCAGCATGGGGACGGTGTTCGGCTGCCTGTACATAGTGCCGATGCTCGGCGAGTTTCTGCGGCGATTCCCGGCGATCAACCCGGACTGGCACTTCGACAACCGCCAGGTCGATCTGATCGGGCAGGGGTTCGACGCGGCCATCGGCGGCGGCTTCGAATTACCCCAGGGCGTAGTCGCGCGCAAGCTGAGTCCGGCGCATCGGGTATTGGTGGCTTCGCCGGATTACCTGGCGACACAGGCGTCAATCATCGAACCGGACGAACTCAAGCACCACGACGGGATCCTGATCCGCTCGCCACAAACCGGTCGCGTGCGCTCCTGGCAGTTGACCCATCGCAATCAGCAACACAGCCCGTTGACGCTCAAGGCGCGGATGACCATGAGCGATTCCGAGGCCGCCTGCGTCGTCGCCGCACAAGGCCTGGGCATTGCGCTGGTGAGCATGCCGTTCGCCTCGGGTTACCTGGAGGCGGGCAGGTTGCAGCGGGTGTTGCCGGACTGGTACATCGACGACGGCTACACCTCCATCTATTACGCCGAACACAAACTGCTGCCCGGCAAGACCCGGGCGTTTGTCGATTTCATCATCGAGCAGTTTGCCGAGCGGGGGTTGGGGCAGAGGTTCAGTGCGGTTTGAGTCAGGCTCGGGACCGAGGTGCTGCATTCGCGAGCAAGCCCGCTCCCACAAGGGGGTTGTGAGCGGCGCAGATCCAGTGTGGGAGCGGGCTTGCTCGCGAAGGGGGCGCCGCGGTCTACCGTGCAAACCGCCCCGGCCAGCCAATGATGTTTTTCGGCCGCGGCGTCGCATAGGTCCGCACCTTCGAAGTCGACAACCCCAGCCGCACCAGCGATTCGGCAATGGTCACCGCCGCCGTCACCCCATCCACCACCGGCACCCCGGTACGCCGGCGAATCTGCTCGTCCAGCCCGGCCATGCCACCGCAACCGAGGCAAATCACTTCGGCCTTGTCCTGGCTCACTGCCAGTTCGGCCTGGTGCACGATGGCTTCCAGTGCGCGCTGCGGTTCATGCTCCAGCTCCAGCACCGCCAGGCCACTGGCCCGTACCGAGGCGCAACGGTCCCACAGGCCGGAGAGCTTGAGGCGGTCTTCGATCAGCGGCACGGTGCGGTCGAGGGTGGTGACCACGGAATAGGCGTGACCGAGAAACATCGCCGTGCTGGCGGCTGCATCGGTGATGTCCACCACCGGCACGTTGAGCAGTTCCTGCAAGCCTTCGCGGCCGTGCTCGCCGTAGCCGGCCTGGATCACGGCGTCGAATGGCTGGTCGTAGGACATCACCCGGTCCATGACCGCGATGGCCGCCAGGTAACTTTCGAAGTTGCCCTCGATGGAGTCGGCGCCGAAGTGCGGGGTGAGGCCGACGATTTCCGTGCCGGGCGACGCGACGGCCTGCGCCGAGCGGGCGATGGCCTGGGTGATGGATTCGGTGGTGTTGACGTTGACCACGAGAATGCGCATGGGGAGTCCTTATTGCGGATGGTTCTGCGGCCCGACTTTGCCGGGCCGCCATGGAGTTAATGGCTGGCGTTTTCGACCGCGATGGCTTCGCCGCTGACATCGGCGTAGTGCGCTTGGCGCTTGGCAATGATCAGGTAGAGCATTCCGGCGATGCCGGCACCAATCAGCCAGGAGAACGGCGACACGCTGTGGAACCCCGGCACCAGGGCCAGGACGATGGCGATCAGGGCAGCGGGAATGAACGCCGCCACGGCGCGCAAATTGATACCGCGGCTGTAGTAATAAGGGCCGTTGGGGTCTTCGCTGTACAACTGCGGCACGTTGACCTGGCCTTTTCGTACCAGCCAGTAGTCGACCATGATCACGCCGTACAACGGGCCGAGCAGGGCACCGAGGCCGGACAGGAAGTACACGATCACCAGGGGACTGTTATAGAGGTTCCACGGCAGGATCAGCACGGCGATGGTCGCGCTGATCAGTCCGGCGCGACGGAACGTCAGGTACTTCGGCGCCAGGTTACTGAGGACGAACGCCGGTGCGACGAAGTTGGCCATGATGTTCACCGCCACGGTGACGATCAGGAACGCCAGGCAACCGAGTACCAGGAAGAAGGTGTTGGGGATCGAGGCGATGATTTCGGTCGGGCTTTCGATGATCCGGCCGTTGATCTGGAACTGCGCGCCGCACAGCAGGACAGTGATGCTGGCGAACACCAGGATATTCACCGGCAAGCCCCAGAAATTTCCGACCTTGATGGTCTTGCGGCACGGTGAAGAGCGGGCAAAGTCGCAGAAATTGAGGATCAAGGTGCCGTAGATCGCCAGCCACAGTGCGCCACCGGCAAAGATGTTGCGCCACATCTCGCCACCGGCCAGCGGCTCACGGATCGACCAGGCAATGGTCGCGTTTGCCTGCAAATACATCCACGCGGCGAGGGCGGCAACGGTCAGCAGAATCACCGGGCCGGCAAACGCCTCGTAGCGGCGCACCATCTCCATGCCATAGGCCAGGATCGCCAGTTGCACGAACCAGATCGCGACGAAACACACCCAGCCCAGGGTCGACAGGCCGAGGATCGAGTCGTGGTCGTAGTCGGCGAACCCGGGATGGATTGCCGTCAACAGCACGCGAAAGACGACGGACGCGAGGTACGTCTGAATACCGAACCAGGCGATGGCGATCACGGCGCGGATCAACGCGGGAATCTGCGCTCCGTGAATGCCGAAACTGATCCGGCTGATGACCGGAAACGGAACCCCGGTCTTTTGTCCCATGTAGCCGGACAGATTCATGAAGCAATACACCAGCGCCGCTCCGATCCCCAGGGACAACAGGATCTGCCAGCCCCCCAGGCCCAGGGCATACAGGCCGATGGCAAAGGAGTAGTTGGCAATGTTGTGAACGTCGTTGGTCCACAAGGCAAAGATGCTGTAGCGGCCCCAGCGCCGGCCTTCGGCCTTGGTCGGTGCGAGGTCCTTGTTGTGCAGGCGGGGACTGAGCACCACGGGGGAGTGATGCGCCTGATGGTCGGCGGTGTGGGTGGAATGGGGGGAGGGTAGATCCAGCGCGATATTGTTGTTGGAGAGACTAGTACGCATTCCGGCAGGCTCCTGATGCTCGACGCCGCGATGACTGTGCATGAGCCTTGGCTCGACAAATCTTCGTCGCGGGTGGCGAATATCATTGGTTACGGGGCATCTGCAGCCTGTACGGGATAGGGCGCTTCAGGCTTGCGGATCTAAAGTGTGTGTATGTTTTGATTTTATTGTATACAAAACATGTATGCACTTAAGCCAGATCCATGCCAGTCGAGCGTTCTATGAACGGCGCTTTTCATTTCGTTTTGTTATGGCTTTTCGCCAAGTTATTGAAAAATTGACAATATAAATTGACCGTTTGAACAGGTATTTATTTTTTGAGAGGGGATTTGGACGAGGCGATGGGAAAGGAAATGTAACTTTTTGGGGCGCATAAACTAAAAGTGCACACACAAATGGCACCTATGGTGACAATCGTGTGTACACATTCTTGTGAGCTGACACATTACCAATGTGGGAGCGGGCTTGCTCGCGAAGGCGTCGTGTCAGTCAGTAAATAAATTGACTGACACGACGCCTTCGCGAGCAAGCCCGCTCCCACAGGGGATATCACCGGTCAGAAGGGTTACGACTTGCTGATGATATTCCCCGCGTGCAACCCGCATTCCTTCTGCGTCGCTTCTTCCCACCACCAGCGGCCTTCGCGCTCATGCTGGTTCGGCAGTACCGGGCGGGTGCAGGGTTCGCAGCCGATGCTGATGAAGCCGCGTTCGTGCAGGCTGTTGTACGGCAGCTCCAGCATGCGGATGTAACCCCAGATCTCTTCGCTGGTCATTTGCGCCAGCGGGTTGAACTTGTACAGGGTGCGTTCCGGGGTGGAGAACGCGGTGTCGATTTCCATCACCGCGACGGCGCTGCGGGTGCCGGGGCTCTGGTCGCGACGCTGGCCGGTGGCCCAGGCTTTCACGCCGGACAGCTTGCGGCGCAGCGGTTCGATCTTGCGGATGCCGCAGCATTCGCCATGGCCGTCCTTGTAGAAACTGAACAGGCCTTTTTCCTTCACGAAGGGTTCGAGTTTCGTGTAGTCCGGCGACACCAGCTCGATGTCGATCTTGTAGTGCTCGCGCACCTGATCGATGAAGCGGTAGGTCTCGGGGTGCAAGCGGCCGGTGTCGAGGCTAAACACCTTGACGTTCTTGTTCAGCTTCCAGGCCATGTCCACCAGCACCACGTCCTCGGCGCCGCTGAAAGATATCCACAGGTCATCGCCGAACTCGGCAAACGCGAGTTTCAGGATGTCCTGGGCGGATTTGTTGGCATAGGTCGTGGCGAGTTCCACGACGTCGAACGTTGGGCTCATCAGGGCGGCTTCCTACAGGTCGGTGGCGCTGGGCGCTCTATATGGGGCCGATGGTAACAAAAAGCTGCACGGGCCGGGGCATCCTCTGCGTTGCGCAGGCAGGCCCGAGTCGCTAGAGTTCGGCAATCTTTTTGCTCGCTCGACTCAATAATCAATACAAATGGGAGTGTCTTGTGGAAATTGCCTGTCTGGATCTTGAAGGTGTGCTGGTCCCGGAAATCTGGATCGCCTTCGCCGAAAAAACCGGGATCGAATCCCTCAGGGCCACCACCCGGGACATTCCCGACTACGACGTGCTGATGAAGCAACGCCTGCGGATTCTCGACGAGCACGGCCTGAAACTCTCCGACATTCAGGAAGTGATCGCCACGCTCAAGCCGCTGGACGGCGCCATCGAATTCGTCGACTGGCTGCGCGAGCGCTTTCAGGTGGTGATCCTGTCGGACACCTTCTATGAGTTCTCCCAGCCGTTGATGCGCCAACTGGGCTTCCCGACCTTGCTCTGCCATCGCCTGATTACCGACGAGAGCGGGCGAGTCACGGGTTATCAGCTGCGTCAGAAAGATCCAAAGCGTCAGTCGGTCCTGGCCTTCAAGAGCCTTTACTACCGGGTGATCGCGGCGGGGGATTCCTACAACGACACCACGATGCTGGGCGAGGCCGATGCCGGAATCCTGTTTCATGCACCGGATAACGTGATTGCCGAGTTCCCGCAGTTCCCGGCGGTGCATACGTTTGAAGAGCTCAAGCAAGAGTTCATCAAAGCCTCGAACCGCCCCTTGAGCCTGTAAACCCGATCCCTGTAGGAGCTGCCGAAGGCTGCGATCTTTTGATCTTGTTTTTTTTAAAGGCAAGATCAAAAGATCGCAGCCTTCGGCAGCTCCTACAAGTTGTGCAGCGTTTCCAGCAGGATTTTCACCTTGGTGATCGACTCCTGATATTCGGCCTGCCACTCCGAATCCGCGACTATCCCGCCACCGCCCCAGCAACACACCTGCCCGTCCTTGACCAGCAAACTGCGAATGGCGATGGAGCTGTCCATCTCGCCGCGCACGTCCAGGTACAACAATGAACCGCAATACAGGCCGCGTCGGGTCGGCTCCAGTTCGTCGATGATCTGCATCGCACGAATCTTTGGCGCGCCGGTGATCGAACCGCCAGGGAAGCTGCCGGCGATCAGGTCCAGAGCGTCGCGATCATCCGCCAGTTCACCGGTGACGCTGCTCACCAGGTGATGCACGTTCGGGTAACTTTCCAGGCTGAACAGCTCCGGCACCCGGACCGAACCGATGCGGCAGGTCCGGCCGAGATCGTTGCGCAGCAGGTCGACGATCATCAGGTTTTCCGCGCGGTCCTTGGGGCTGGCCAGCAGTTCGGCGGCGTTCGCGGCGTCTTGCTCAGGCGTAATGCCCCTGGGCCGAGTGCCCTTGATCGGGCGGGTTTCCACATGGCGCTGGCTGACTTTGA
This sequence comes from Pseudomonas sp. Pseusp49, assembly GCF_059491875.1. NCBI lineage: Bacteria > Pseudomonadati > Pseudomonadota > Gammaproteobacteria > Pseudomonadales > Pseudomonadaceae > Pseudomonas > Pseudomonas sp. Pseusp49. The sequence goes on from NZ_CP168514.1 coordinate 1,977,986, forward strand.
CGAAGCGTTCCGGCGACAGGCTGAGGACGGCATCGCCGTCAGGCAAGCTCTGGAAGCCGGAAAAAGGCGTCGGACACGCTTCGCGCAAGGCGCAGTAGGCGGCCCACGAGTCACCCTGGCAGGGCGCGCGAAAACGCTGGGCGAAATTGACCTGGTAACAGTCACCGGCCTGAATGTACTGCTGGATGCGCTCGATGGCCTGTTGATACTGGTCAGCGCTCAAGTCGGCGGTCATCGGAGTGAGCAGCTTGAAGGGCGCGACCGCTTCCGGTGCTGGTTGGCTGAACAGCTCGATCAGGCGCTGACGCTCGCTGTCGGGCAGGGTCGGGTGGAATACCAGCTGGCTGGTCAGCGCAAGGTGATCGCTGACCAATGCCCAGCCATACAGGCCGAAACGCGCGTCGGGCAGATGCAGGTCGTCACTGGCCTGGCTCGGCAGGCGCTCCAGATGTCGGCCGAAGTCGTAACTCAGGTAGCCGATCAACCCGCCGGCAAACGGCAACTCATAGGGTGCCGGCAAGGAGGCTTCGCCGAGGCGCGTCAGGTTATCGCGCAGGCGTTGCAGGAAAGCCTCGCCACTTTCGTCGGGCGATACCGTCAGTTGTTCCAGCGGCCAGGCGCTGAGCAGGTCATAGCGGCCGCGGTCGGCGCTGGGGCGGCCGCTGTCGAGCAGCACGGCGCCGGGGGCATGGCGAATCGCCGCGAAGTAGTGGGCGGGGTTGGCGCGATAGGGCAGCGGGTGTACGGAGCAGGTCAGCATGGGCGGGGGAGATCAGCCATCGAGGCGGGGTGGCGATTGTAGTCCTCTCGGGGAATTGCTCCTAGAGGGAGATGTAGTGTAGGAGCGAGCTTGCTCGCGATGGACGTGAACGATGACGCTGGAAGCCTGACACCCCGTGGCGCTCTCTGGTTCATCGCCACCAAGCTAGCTCCCACAGGGTTCAGTGCTGCTCTTGTGGGAGCGAGCCTGCTCGCGAAAGAGGCAACTCGGTTCTGGATCAACCCTCGACCGCAGGAATATGCCCAAACATCTCCTGCACAAACGCCACGCGCTCTTCGACCGTTTCGGTCACGCCACGGGCCTTCAGGTCTTCCAGCCGCGCCTCGACTGCATGGGTACGCAACGTCAGCCCGCAATCATTGGCAATCTGGATATTCAGCCCCGGCCGGGCATTGAGTTCAAGGATCAGCGGGCCTTTTTCCTGGTCCAGGACCATGTCGACACCGATGTAGCCCAGCCCGCACAACTCATGACAGCCAGCGGCGAGTTTCATGAAACCGTCCCAGTAGGGCAGTTGCACGCCATCCACCGCGTTGGTGGTGTCCGGGTGTTTGTTGATGATGTTGTTCAGCCAGGTGCCGCGCAGGGTCAGGCCGGTGGCCAGGTCCACGCCGACGCCGATGGCGCCCTGGTGCAGGTTCGCCTTGCCGTTGGACTGGCGCGTCGGCAGGCGCAACATGGCCATCACCGGGTAACCCATCAAGACAATGATGCGGATGTCCGGCACGCCTTCGTAGCTGATGCTCTTGAAGATCTGGTCCGGAATCACGCGGTATTCGATCAGCGCCCGGTCGCGGTGACCGCCCAGTGAATACAGGCCGGTCAGGATGCTGGAAACCTGGTGCTCGATTTCTTCATGGCTGATGATCCGGCCGGACACCGTGCGATAGCGCCCTTCGAAGCGGTCGGCGATGACCAGGATGCCATCGCCGCCGGCGCCCTGGGCCGGTTTGATCACGAAGTCATTGCGTGCGCCGATGATCTCTTCGAGGTTGTCGATTTCCTTCTCGGTGGAAATCACGCCATAGAGCTCGGGCACATGGATGCCGGCGGCGATCGCGCGTTCCTTGGTGATGATCTTGTCATCGACGATCGGGTACAGGCTGCGCTTGTTGTACTTGAGCACGTAGTCGGCGTTGCGCCGATTGATCCCCATGATGCCCCGGGCTTCCAGGGCCTTCCAGGTCTTCCAGAGGCCGAACATCAGGCGTCAGCCTTTTTCAGGAAGGCCTTGAAACGCACCAGTTCGGTCAGGCGATAGCCGCGATAACGACCCATGGCCAGCATGAAACCCACCAGGATCAGCAGGATCGCCGGGAAAGTGAACACGAAGTACACCAGTTCCGGCACGGTCATGATCAGGTGCGCCAGGGACGCGGCGAACAGCGTGCCGATAGCGACTTTCATCGCATGGCCGCCGCCGCGTTCCTCCCAGGTGATCGACAGGCGTTCGATGGTCATGGTCAGGATCACCATCGGGAACAGCGCCACCGACAAGCCGCGCTCCAGGCCGAGTTTGTGGCTGAACAGGCTGATGGCCGCAATCAACACCACCACGAACGTCAGCACCACCGACAGTCTCGGCAGCATTTGCAGTTTGAGGTGTTCGAGATAGGAGCGCAGCGACAGGCCCAGCGCCGTGATGATGGTAAACAGCATGATACCGAAGCCAAGCTGGGTTTCGCGGAAGGCCAGGGCGATCAGCACCGGGGTGAAGGTGCCCAGGGTCTGGATGCCGATCAGGTTGCGCAGGATCAGGATCACCAGCACGCCGATCGGGATCATGACCATGATCATGAAGGTCTGCTGGGTTTGCAGCGGCAGGCCGTACAACGAGTACTCGAGGAAGTTGGCGTCGGTGTTTTCGTCGGTCAGCTTGGCCAGGCGAATGGCGTTCATTTCGCTGTTGTTCAGGCTGAAGGTCACGTTGGCTTTCTTGCCGCCATCGACGGTGATCAGGTTTTCGTCGCCGGTCCACCACAGCAGGCGGTCGGTCGGCAGCCCTTGCTCACCGGTTTCCGGGTTGAAGTACAACCAGTCGGTGCCATTGAAACTGCGCAGCCACAGTTCCGGTGTTTGCGGCTGGTCGGCCACCAGGCGGATGGTGTGGACCTTCTCGATCGGCACGTGGGCGATGGACAGCAACAGCTCGACGGTTTTCGCCTTGTGCGCGGTGGATGGATCACCGGCCAGCAACAGTTTCACGTTGTCGTCGTTGAGGTTGTTGACCCGCTTGATGGCTTCGCCGACGAAGGTTTCGACGTCGGCCGAGTGCTGGCGAATCGGTGCGAGCAGGGCTTCGGCGGCGATTTTTTCCGGGCCTTCGATGGTGATGCTGTCGCGAAAGGTCGGGCCTTTGATCTTGGTTTTCTCGCCGGAATAACGCTTGGTGAGCACCAGGCGGTAGTACAGCGTCTGATTGCCTTTGGCCCGGCGTGCCGACCAGGTGACCTTGCGGTTGCCGTCGACCCGGTTCACGGCCACGCCGTAATTATTGGAGATGAAGCTCTCGTTGAGGCTGACGAAGTCGCGGCTCAGCGGTGGCACGAACATCTGGATCTTGACCGGATCCTTGGCGCTGGCGACGAACTCGACCTTGGCGTCGATGTTCCACAGGTCGTCAGTGGCGTCTTCGGTCACCGGGATGCCCAGCACGAAGATCTGATAGGCCGTAACTGAAATGCCCAGCACCACCAGGATGGCGATCAGCAGTTTCAGATGAAGGGTAAGAGAGCGCATTTGAATTACTCGGCGGTATGAGCGTCGGTGGTGCAGGCGGGTTTGCCGGCAGCATATTTAAGGCTGGGGTCAACCAGGGCATCGAAACGCTTGAGCGCTTCGGAGCCAATCAGGAGCGGGTATTGGAACGCGCTGCGGTCGGTCAGGTTCACTTCGATGCTGCGCAGGGCCGAGCCCATGCAGATGTCCAGTTCGATCACGGGGCGGGCGGTGTACTTCTTGCCTTCCTCGGGGTCGTAGTCGCCGGCCCGGCGCTTGATCTTGCTGACACGGGCCAGCGGGCGTTCGATCGGATGCGAATGGGCGGCGTCGATGGCCAGGTAAAACCGCACCCAGGATTCGCCGTTGCGTTTGAAACGTTTGATGTCCCGTGCACTCAGGGAAGCGGTTTTCGCCCCGGTGTCGAGCTTGGCCGCCACTTCCAGGTCGATGCCATTGAGCGATGCGTACTCATTGAGGCCATACACAGTCTTTTCCCCGGCCATTGCGAACCCGGGCAGGCAAAGTAAATAAAGGAAAGCAGGGAAGGGCTTGAGTCTCATAAATCCTGGTGCGCAGCGGTCCGACTTGATTCAAGGCCCTGGCATCGCTGCGCAAGCTCCCTCGTATGCCTGGCAGATCTTTATGACAGGCAGTGCAGATGTGACAAACAAATGCGGCGGCATTCTAGCACGGTGGTTTGATGGCGCCAGCGCTGGCCGGTGGCTATGAACCAGCAGGTTGCTTCGTTATGGTGCAACCGGTTATCAGAAGATTGTCGACAATATCGATTTATCCTTTGACTGTGTTCCCGGTATTCGTTAGTTTTTGCGGCATTGGCTCACAAGGTGTCGACAATATGCTGGATCAACTCGATCCCCCGGTTTCTACGCAAGACGATACGGAGACACTTTCCGAGAACGTCTTCCGCCGTATTCAGGCGGCTATCGTCAAAGGCGAGATCGCGCCGGGCAGCAAAATCTCCGAACCGGAGCTGGCGCGTACCTACGGCATCAGCCGGGGCCCGCTGCGCGAGGCCATCCATCGCCTGGAAGGCCAGCGTCTGCTGGTACGCGTGCCGCATGTCGGGGCGCGGGTGGTGTCGCTCAATCATGCCGAGCTGCTTGAACTGTACGAAATCCGCGAATCCCTGGAAGGCATGGCCTGTCGCCTGGCCGCCGAGCGCATGAGCCTCGAGGAAATCGACGAGCTGCGTCGGGTGCTGGAAACCCATGAGCGTGATGAGGCATTCCAGGCAGGTCGGGGCTACTACCAGCAGGAAGGCGATTTCGACTTCCATTACCGAATCATCCAGGGCAGCGGCAACCGCACGCTGACCCAAATGCTCTGCGGCGAGCTGTATCAATTGGTGCGCATGTACCGCATCCAGTTTTCCACCACGCCCAATCGCCCGCACCAGGCGTTCGCCGAGCACCACCGCATTCTCGATGCCATCGCCGACCGTGACGGTGAGCTGGCCGAGTTGTTGATGCGCCGTCACATCGGCGCCTCCAAACGCAATATCGCCCGTCATTACCAGGACGGCGTCAACCCGACAGCCAAACGAGGTGAGTCATGAGTTTGAACAAGAGCACACCAGGCCAGCGTTTCCGCGATGCGGTCGCCAGCGAACATCCACTGCAAGTGGTCGGCGCAATCAATGCCAACCATGCGCTGCTGGCCAAGCGCGCCGGTTTCAAGGCGATCTACCTGTCGGGTGGCGGGGTGGCTGCCGGCTCCCTCGGCTTGCCTGACCTGGGCATCACCGGCCTGGATGACGTGCTGACCGACGTGCGCCGTATCACCGACGTCTGCGATCTGCCATTGCTGGTGGACGTGGACACCGGTTTCGGTTCCTCGGCGTTCAACGTCGCTCGTACCGTCAAGTCGATGATCAAGTTTGGCGCGGCGGCGATTCATATCGAAGACCAGGTCGGCGCCAAGCGCTGCGGCCACCGTCCTAATAAAGAGATCGTGACCCAGCAGGAAATGGTCGACCGCATCAAGGCCGCCGTCGATGCCCGTACCGACGACAGCTTCGTGATCATGGCCCGTACCGACGCCCTGGCGGTGGAAGGCCTGGAGTCTGCCCTGGATCGCGCCGCTGCCTGCATCGAAGCCGGCGCCGACATGATTTTTCCGGAAGCCATCACCGAACTCGACATGTACAAGCTGTTCGCCAGCCGCGTGAAAGCGCCGATCCTGGCCAACATCACCGAATTCGGCGCGACCCCGCTGTACACCACCGAGCAACTCGCCGCTGTCGACGTGTCGCTGGTGCTGTACCCGCTGTCGGCCTTCCGCGCCATGAACAAGGCCGCGGAAAACGTCTACACCGCACTGCGCCGCGATGGCACGCAGGCGAATGTCATCGACACCATGCAGACGCGCATGGAGCTTTACGATCGCATCGACTACCACACCTTCGAGCAGAAACTCGATGCGTTGTTTGCGTCGAAGAAATAATTGTAGGAGCGAGCTCGCTCGCGATGGTCGCTAACGATGACGCGGGAAAATTGATACCCCGCGGTGTACGGTCCACCATCGCGAGCAAGCTCGCTCCTACAGAGGTCGGGGTGAATCCCGATCAATAAATTTGCCGATTCCCTAAAAAATTCAAGAAAACTGGAGACAGCAATGGCCGAAGCAAAAGTACTCAGTGGCGCCGGGCTCCGTGGCCAGGTTGCCGGGCAAACCGCACTGTCCACCGTGGGCCAGTCGGGTGCCGGTCTGACCTATCGTGGTTATGACGTACGTGAACTGGCGGCTGACGCACAGTTCGAAGAAGTTGCCTACCTGCTGCTGTACGGCGAACTGCCGAGCAAGGCGCAACTGAACGCCTACATCGCCAAGCTGAGCAAGCTGCGTGATCTGCCGCAAGCGCTCAAGGAAGTGCTGGAACGCATCCCCGCCGACGCCCACCCGATGGACGTGATGCGCACGGGCTGCTCGTTCCTGGGCAACCTGGAGCCGGAGAACAATTTCTCCGAGCAACACGACAAGACCGACCGCCTGCTGGCTGCATTCCCGGCGATCATGACTTACTGGTATCGCTTCAGCCACGAAGGCAAGCGCATCGATTGCGTGAGCGACGAACAGTCCATCGGCGGCCACTTCCTGCACCTGCTGCACGGCAAGAAACCAAGCGAGCTGCACGTCAAGGTAATGAACGTTTCGCTGATCCTCTATGCGGAGCACGAGTTCAACGCGTCGACCTTCACCGCACGTGTTTGCGCATCGACCCTGTCCGACCTGTATTCGTGCATCACCGCGGCCATCGGCTCGCTGCGCGGCCCGCTGCACGGCGGCGCCAACGAAGCGGCGATGGAAATGATCGAGCGTTTCTCGTCGCCGGAAGACGCGATCAAGGGCACCCTCGGCATGCTCGAGCGCAAGGACAAGATCATGGGCTTCGGCCACGCGATCTATAAGGACAACGATCCGCGCAACGAGGTGATCAAGGGCTGGTCGAAAAAACTCGCCGACGAAGTGGGTGACAAGGTGTTGTTCCCGGTCTCCGAAGCCATCGACAAGACCATGTGGGAGCAGAAGAAGTTGTTCCCGAACGCCGACTTCTACCATGCCTCGGCGTACCACTTCATGGGCATCCCGACCAAGTTGTTCACACCGATCTTCGTCTGCTCGCGCCTGACCGGCTGGGCTGCACACGTGTACGAACAACGCGCCAACAACCGCATCATCCGTCCAAGCGCCGAATACACCGGCGTTGAACAGCGCAAGTTCGTGCCAATCGAACAGCGCTGAATGGTGGAAATGCCTGCACAGGTCACTGAATGAACCGGTGACCCTGTAGGAGCTGCCGCAGGCTGCGATCTTTGCTTTTTGAAGATCAAAAGATCGCAGCCTGCGGCAGCTCCTACAGACAGGCCCCACCTTTTGTAACTACCGTGACCGAGTCCTGACGATGAACACACAATTCCGTAAACCGCTGCCCGGCAGCCACCTGGATTACTTCGATGTCCGCGCAGCGGTCGAGGCGATCCAGCCTGGCGCCTACGACACCCTGCCGTACACCTCCCGTGTGCTGGCGGAAAACCTTGTGCGTCGCTGCGACCCGGCCACGCTCACCGAATCCCTGAAGCAATTCATCGAGCGCAAGCGCGACCTCGATTTCCCGTGGTTCCCGGCCCGCGTGGTGTGCCACGACATTCTCGGCCAGACCGCGCTGGTCGACCTCGCCGGCCTGCGTGACGCCATCGCCCTGCAAGGCGGTGACCCGGCGCAAGTCAACCCGGTGGTGCCGACCCAACTGATCGTCGACCACTCCCTGGCCGTCGAGCGCGGTGGTTTTGATCCGGACGCGTTCGAGAAGAACCGCGCCATCGAAGACCGTCGTAACGAAGATCGCTTCCACTTCATCAACTGGACCAAGAAGGCGTTCAAGAACGTCGACGTGATCCCGCCGGGCAACGGCATCATGCACCAGATCAACCTGGAGAAAATGTCTCCGGTGATCCAGGTGCGTGACGGTGTGGCCTTCCCTGATACCTGCGTCGGTACCGACAGCCACACCCCGCACGTCGATGCGCTGGGCGTGATCGCCATCGGTGTCGGTGGTCTCGAAGCCGAAAGCGTGATGCTCGGCCGCGCATCCTGGATGCGTCTGCCGGAAAGCGTTGGCGTCGAACTGACCGGCAAGCTGCAACCGGGCATCACCGCCACCGACATGGTGCTGGCGCTGACCGAGTTCCTGCGCAAGCAGAAAGTCGTTGGTGCATGGCTGGAGTTCTTCGGCGAAGGCGCCTCTGCGCTGACCCTCGGCGACCGCGCAACCATCTCCAACATGGCCCCGGAATACGGCGCCACCGCGGCGATGTTCTACATCGACCAGCAGACCATCGACTACCTCAAGCTCACTGGCCGTGAAGACGAGCAGGTGCAGTTGGTCGAGAACTACGCCAAGCAGGTCGGCCTGTGGGCTGACAGCCTCAAAGGTGCCCAGTACGAGCGCGGCCTGACTTTCGACCTGTCTTCGGTCGTGCGCAACATGGCCGGCCCGAGCAACCCGCACGCCCGTGTGGCGGTTTCGGATCTGGCCGCCAAAGGCATCTCCGGTCAGTGGGACGATGTGCCGGGGCAAATGCCGGACGGCGCGGTGATCATCGCCGCCATCACCAGCTGCACCAACACCAGCAACCCGCGCAACGTGATCGCCGCCGGCCTGCTGGCGCGCAACGCCAACAAGCTCGGCCTGACCCGCAAGCCTTGGGTCAAGTCGTCCCTGGCACCGGGTTCGAAAACCGTGGCGCTGTACCTCGATGAAGCAGGCTTGACCGAAGAGCTGGACAAACTCGGCTTCGGCGTCGTGGCTTTTGCCTGCACCACGTGCAACGGCATGTCCGGCGCACTGGACCCGGTGATCCAGCAAGAGATCATCGACCGCGACCTGTACGCCACTGCGGTGTTGTCCGGCAACCGTAACTTCGACGGCCGGATTCACCCGTACGCCAAGCAAGCGTTCCTCGCGTCGCCGCCTTTGGTGGTTGCCTATGCGATTGCCGGCACCATCCGTTTCGACATCGAAAAAGACGTGTTGGGTGTGGTGGATGGCAAGGAAATCCGCCTGAAAGACATCTGGCCAAGCGACGAAGAAATCGACGCGGTGGTCAAGGCGTCGGTGAAACCGGAGCAGTTCCGCCAGGTGTACATCCCGATGTTCGCCATTCACGAAGACACCGGCCCGAAAGTCGCGCCGCTGTACGAGTGGCGTGAAATGAGCACCTACATCCGCCGTCCGCCGTACTGGGAAGGCGCGTTGGCGGGTGCCCGTCCGCTCAAGGGCATGCGCCCGCTGGCGGTGCTGCCGGACAACATCACCACCGATCACCTGTCGCCGTCCAACGCGATCATGATGGACAGCGCCGCCGGCGAATACCTGGCGAAAATGGGCCTGCCGGAAGAGGACTTCAACTCTTACGCGACTCACCGCGGTGACCACCTGACGGCGCAGCGCGCCACCTTCGCCAACCCGAAACTGTTCAACGAAATGGTTCTGGAAAACGGCAAGGTCAAGCAGGGCTCGCTGGCCCGTGTCGAGCCGGAAGGCAAAGTGATGCGCATGTGGGAAGCCATCGAAACCTACATGGATCGCAAGCAGCCGCTGATCATCATCGCCGGTGCCGACTACGGTCAGGGTTCGTCCCGCGACTGGGCGGCGAAGGGCGTGCGCCTGGCGGGTGTGGAGGCGATTGCCGCCGAAGGTTTCGAGCGCATTCACCGCACCAACCTGGTGGGCATGGGCGTGTTGCCGCTGGAGTTCAAGCCAGGCACCAACCGTCACACCCTGGCCATCGACGGCAGCGAAACCTACGACGTGATCGGCGATCGCACGCCGCGCGCCGAGCTGACGCTGGTGATCCATCGCAAGAACGGTGAGCGCGTCGAGGTGCCGGTGACCTGCCGCCTCGACACCGCCGAAGAAGTGTCGATCTACGAGGCCGGCGGCGTGCTGCAACGCTTCGCCCAGGACTTCCTCGAAGAGTCGGCGGTTGCCGTTTAACACAGGCTGTACCGACACGGGACTTTGAGTCCCGTGTCTGTTTTCAGATCAGGAGTAACGAGCACCATGGCTCACGCAGCTCAAATCAAGATTCCAGCTACATACATGCGCGGCGGCACCAGCAAAGGCGTGTTCTTCAGTCTCAAGGACCTGCCTGAAGCGGCACAGGTCCCGGGCCCGGCCCGCGACGCGTTGCTGCTGCGCGTGATCGGCAGCCCCGACCCGTACGACAAACAAATCGACGGCATGGGCGGTGCGACCTCCAGCACCAGCAAAACCGTGATCCTGTCGAAAAGCACCAAGGCCGATCACGACGTCGATTACCTGTTCGGTCAGGTGTCCATCGACAAGCCCTTCGTCGACTGGAGCGGCAACTGCGGCAACCTGTCGGCGGCGGTCGGTTCGTTCGCGGTCAGCAACGGCCTGGTGGACGCCAGCCGAATCCCGCATAACGGCGTAGCCGTGGTTCGCGTGTGGCAGGCCAACATTGGCAAGACCATCATTGCCCACGTGCCGATCACCAATGGTGAGGTGCAGGAGACCGGCGATTTCGAACTCGACGGCGTGACCTTCCCGGCGGCCGAAGTGCAGATCGAGTTCCTCGATCCGGCAGCGGAAGAAGAGGGCGGCGGCGGTTCGATGTTCCCCACCGGCAACCTGGTCGATGACCTGGAAGTGCCCGGCGTCGGCACCTTCAAGGCGACCATGATCAACGCCGGCATCCCGACGATTTTCGTCAATGCCGAAGACATCGGCTACAAGGGCACCGAGTTGCAGGGCGCGATCAACGGCGACCCGAAAGCCTTGCTGATGTTCGAGACCATCCGTGCCTATGGCGCATTGCGCATGGGCCTGATTGCCAACATCGACGAAGCGGCCAAGCGTCAGCACACGCCGAAAGTCGCCTTCGTGGCCAAGCCGGCGGACTACGTGGCGTCAAGCGGCAAGGCGATTGCCGCAGGCGATGTCGATCTGCTGGTGCGTGCGTTGTCCATGGGCAAGTTGCACCACGCGATGATGGGCACGGCGGCCGTGGCGATCGGTACGGCTGCAGCGATTTCCGGCACCCTGGTGAACCTTGCGGCAGGCGGTATCGAACGCAACGCGGTGCGCTTCGGACACCCGTCCGGCACCCTGCGCGTCGGCGCCGAAGCCAGCCTGGTCAATGGTGAATGGACCGTGAACAAGGCGATCATGAGCCGCAGTGCACGGGTATTGATGGAAGGGTTTGTGCGGGTGCCGGGGGATTCTTTCTAAGATCACCCAATACCCTGTGGGAGCGGGCTTGCTCGCGAAAGCGGAGTGTCAGTCGACATCAACATTGCCTGACACGGCGCCTTCGCGAGCAAGCCCGCTCCCACACTGGATCGACGGTGTACAAAGATCAAATGTGGGAGCGAGCTTGCTCGCGATAGGGCCGGGCCTACCCGGGAGCTTTACTTGAAACGCCGCTCCACACCTTTCTCCACGAGAATCTTCGCGGAGATCTCTTCCACGGAGAAATGCGTGGAGTTGATGTGCGGAATGTTTTCGCGGCGGAACAGGTTCTCGACTTCGCGCACCTCGAACTCGCACTGGGCGTAGCTCGAATAGCGGCTGTTGGGCTTGCGCTCGTTGCGAATCGCGGTGAGACGGTCCGGGTCGATGGTCAGGCCGAACAGCTTGTGCTGGTGGGCGCGCAGGGCGTTTGGCAGTTGCAGGCGTTCCATGTCGTCTTCGGTCAGCGGGTAGTTGGCCGCGCGGATGCCGAACTGCATCGCCATGTACAGACACGTCGGCGTCTTACCACATCGCGACACGCCCACTAGTATCAGGTCGGCCTTGTCGTAATAGTGCGTGCGGGCGCCGTCGTCGTTGTCGAGGGCGAAGTTGACGGCCTCGATACGCTCCATGTAATTGGTGTTGGCGCCGATGGAGTGGGACTTGCCGACGGTATAGGAAGAATGCTCGGTCAGTTCCTGTTCAAGCGGTGCCAGGAACGTCGAGAAAATGTCGATCATGAAACCATTCGAGGTGGCGAGAATCTCACGAATGTCCTGATTGACGATGGTGTCGAAGATAATCGGACGGAAACCGTCGGTTTCGGCGGCTTTGTTGATTTGTTGTACCATGGCCCGCGCTTTGTCCACGTTGTCGATGTACGGCCGCGTGACTTTGCTGAAGGTAATGTTTTCGAACTGCGCCAGAAGGCTTTGACCCAGGGTTTCGGCGGTAATGCCGGTACCATCGGAGATAAAGAAAGCAGATCGTTTCATTTGCACCTTGGGCCTTAAGCTAGTGACGAATCTTGGATATGATAGGCGCGATTTGCCGGCCGCCAATGGCCCGCATTCTCACTTATTTTCCAGGTCCAGGCCATATAGCCGGCAAATGCTCATTTAAGCAGCCGGTTTCTGAGCTTTTCCAACACAGTTAGTGGAGAGATCACCTTGGTAGAGTACGTAGTTTCCCTCGATAAGCTCGGCAAACACGATGTTGAGCATGTGGGGGGCAAGAACGCATCCCTGGGCGAGATGATCAGCAACCTTGCGGGTGCCGGTGTATCGGTGCCCGGCGGCTTCGCCACGACCGCTCAGGCTTATCGTGATTTCCTGGAGCTGAGCGGCCTGAATCAGCAGATTCACGACGCACTCGATGCCCTGGACGTCGATGACGTGAATGCCCTGGCCAAGACCGGAGCCCAGATCCGTCAATGGATCATGGAAGCCGAGTTCCCTGAAAAACTGAATGCCGAAATCCGCACCGCGTTCGCCACGCTGTCCGCCGGCAATCCCGACGTGGCCGTGGCCGTGCGTTCTTCCGCTACCGCCGAAGACCTGCCGGACGCTTCCTTCGCCGGTCAGCAGGAAACCTTCCTGAACATCCGTGGTGTCGATAACGTCATTCGCGCCGCCAAAGAGGTGTTCGCCTCTCTGTTCAATGACCGTGCCATTTCCTACCGCGTGCACCAGGGCTTTGACCACAAGCTGGTTGCCCTGTCGGCCGGCGTGCAGCGCATGGTCCGCTCCGAAACCGGCACCGCCGGCGTGATGTTCACCCTCGATACCGAATCGGGCTTCCGTGACGTGGTGTTCATCACCGGCGCCTACGGTCTGGGTGAAACCGTCGTTCAAGGCGCGGTGAACCCGGATGAGTTCTACGTCCACAAGGGCACGCTGGCGGCCGGTCGTCCGGCCATCCTGCGCCGCAACCTGGGCAGCAAGGCCATCAAGATGATCTACGGCGACGAGGCCAAGGCCGGTCGTTCGGTCAAGACCGTCGACGTGGACAAGGCCGAGCGCGCACGTTTCTGCCTGACCGACGCTGAAGTCAGCGAGCTGGCCAAGCAGGCGATGATCATCGAGAAGCACTACCAGTGCCCGATGGACATCGAGTGGGCCAAGGACGGTGACGACGGCAAGCTGTACATCGTGCAGGCCCGTCCGGAAACCGTGAAGAGCCGCACCCAGGCCAACGTCATGGAACGTTACTTGTTGAAAGAAACCGGTACCGTGCTGGTTGAAGGTCGCGCCATCGGCCAGCGTATCGGCGCCGGCAAGGTCCGCATCATCAAGGACGTGTCCGAGATGGACAAGGTCCAGCCAGGCGACGTACTGGTGTCCGACATGACCGACCCGGACTGGGAACCGGTCATGAAGCGCGCCAGCGCCATCGTCACCAACCGTGGCGGTCGTACTTGCCACGCGGCGATCATCGCCCGTGAGCTGGGCATTCCAGCGGTAGTCGGTTGCGGCAACGCCACCCAGCTGTTGAAAGACGGCCAGGGCGTGACCGTTTCCTGCGCTGAAGGCGACACCGGTTTCATCTTTGAAGGCGAACTGGGCTTCGACATCAAGAAGAACTCCGTGGATGCCATGCCGGAGCTGCCGTTCAAGATCATGATGAACGTCGGCAACCCGGACCGCGCCTTCGACTTCGCGCAACTGCCGAACGCCGGTGTGGGCCTGGCCCGCCTGGAGTTCATCATCAACCGCATGATCGGCGTGCACCCTAAAGCACTGCTGAACTACGACGGTCTGCCGCTGGACATCAAGGAAAGCGTCGACAAGCGCATTGCCGGCTACAACGATCCGGTCGGCTTCTACGTCGAGAAACTGGTCGAAGGCATCAGCACCCTGGCGGCTGCGTTCTGGCCGAAGAAGGTCATCGTGCGTCTGTCGGACTTCAAGTCCAACGAATACGCCAACCTGATCGGCGGCAAGCTGTACGAGCCGGAAGAAGAGAACCCGATGCTGGGCTTCCGCGGTGCTTCGCGTTACATCAGCGAATCGTTCCGCGACTGCTTCGAACTCGAATGCCGCGCCCTCAAGCGCGTGCGCAACGAGATGGGCCTGACCAACGTCGAAATCATGGTGCCGTTCGTTCGTACCCTGGGTGAAGCGAGCCAGGTGGTCGATCTGCTGGCGGAAAACGGTCTGGCCCGTGGTGATAACGGCCTGCGCGTGATCATGATGTGCGAACTGCCGTCCAACGCCATCCTGGCTGAAGAATTCCTCGAGTTCTTCGACGGTTTCTCCATCGGTTCCAACGACCTGACCCAGCTGACCCTGGGCCTGGACCGCGATTCCGGTATCATCGCGCACCTGTTCGACGAGCGTAATCCGGCGGTCAAGAAGCTGCTGGCCAACGCCATTGCCGCCTGCAACAAGGCCGGCAAGTACATCGGCATCTGCGGTCAGGGTCCTTCGGACCACCCGGACCTGGCCAAGTGGCTGATGGAGCAGGGCATTGAAAGCGTTTCGTTGAACCCGGACTCCGTACTGGAAACCTGGTTCTTCCTGGCAGAGGGTCAGGCGCAGGCTTGACCCCGTGTGAACGGACCGCTCGCATGCCTTTGTAGGAGCGAGCCTGCTCGCGATGGACGTCAACGATGACGCGTTTTTGCTGGATAAACGCGTTTTCCTGGAGTCCATCGCGAGCAAGCTCGCTCCTACAAGGGAGCGGTCTTTTAGAGATTCAAGCAGGGCGGGCTCCTCCGGATGCCGCCCTTTTTTGTGCAAGAGATTATGCAAAGCAGCAGCAACCTATTTCCTGTCGCCCTGATCAGCGCCGAACGGCGCGGCGATCTGAGCGAAGATGTGTATCGTTTGAAACCCGGTAACAGCCCCGACTTCACCGTCGAACTGGCTGTGACACGCCTTGGCATGGCCGATGAGCCGTCATCCCGTGGTGTGCCGGTGATCCTGCTGCACGGCAGCTTTTCCAATCGCCGGTTCTGGTTCTCTCCCAAGGGCCTGGGGTTGGGCGCCTATCTGGCCCGCTTGGGGTTCGACGTCTGGATTCCGGAAATGCGCGGCCATGGCCTGTCCCAGCGCAACCACGATTACCGCAAGAACCGGGTCGCTGACTACGCACGCTATGACCTGCCGGCCATTGGCGCGTTCGTCCGCGAACAGAGCGGGCAGGTGCCGCACTGGATCGGTCACTCGCTGGGCGGTACTACACTGGCCGCAGCGCTGGGGGGCGAGTACATCGGTGAGCCGGTGGTGGCCTCGGCGGCTTTTTTCGGTACACAAGTCAGCCGCACCTACTGGCCATTGAAGATTCCGCCGGTGGAGTGGAGCAGTCGCTTCATTCTCAAGCGTTTTGCCCAGTTGTCCGGCGCAAGGCTCAAGCGCGGCCCGGAGGACGAGCCCATTGGCCTGGCCCTGGAAAGCATGCGTTGGTTCGGTCTGTTCGGGCGCTTTGGCGATGCCGATAAAGACTGGTGGGCCGGTTTGGCCGAGGTCAGGTTGCCGGTGCTCGCCGTGAGTGCAGCGGGTGACCATCAGGACCCGGCGTGGGCGTGCCGCAAACTGTTCGAACAGTTCGGTTCCGAGCACAAGCAATTTATCAATCTGGGACGTGACCAGGGTTTCAGCGACAATTTCGGTCACGTTGAAATGCTCGTCAGCAAACCTGCCCAGGCCGAAGTCTGGCCGTTGGTGACCCGCTGGCTGGCGGATCAGCAGACGCCCTTGTTGGGTGAGCAAGGGGATTTGGCCGCGGCGGTTTGAGCCTGATGCTCTAACAAGGGCATTTCGCTCTGGTCGGCTTGCGGCTAAGATATGACGCATTGAGCTGTTCCGGTCACTTTGCGTGACTGAGTCATCACTGATGTTCGTGCTGTCTTCCTCTTTACAGGAGTTTCTCGATGATCCATTACCTCACGCCTGACCTGTGCGACGCCTATCCGGAACTGGTGCAGGTGCTGGAACCGATGTTCAGCAATTTCGGCGGCCGTGATTCCTTCGGCGGCGAAATCGTGACCATCAAGTGCTTCGAAGACAACTCGCTGGTCAAGGAGCAAGTCGAGCTCAAGGGCAATGGCAAGGTTCTGGTGGTCGATGGCGGCGGTTCCCTGCGCCGCGCGCTGCTGGGTGACATGCTCGCCGAGAAAGCCTCCAGCAATGGCTGGGAAGGCCTGGTGATCTATGGTTGCATCCGTGACGTCGACGTCATCGCGCAAACCGACCTGGGGGTTCAGGCGCTGGCCAGCCACCCGATGAAAACCGACAAGCGCGGTATCGGCGATCTCAACGTAGCCGTGACCTTCGCTGGCGTGACCTTCCATCCGGGCCATTACATTTATGCGGACAACAACGGCGTGATCATCTCGCCAAGCCCGCTGAAGATGCCTGAATAAAAACGGCTGCAGACCAGAGGAGTGCGGATGTTCGAGGAAGAAAACGCGCAATGGGGGCTGGTGCATGCCCTGGTGCTGGACGGTAGAGGCGGTGCGCGTTCGATTGCCCGGACTGAACTTGACGACTTGCAGCTGCAGGCCCATGAAAGCCTGTGGTTGCACTGGGATCGCAGTCATCCGCAAACCCAGACCTGGCTACGCAAATCCAGCGGTCTGAGCGAATTCAGCTGTGACCTGTTACTCGAAGAAAACACCCGTCCGCGACTTTTACAGCTTTCGGACAGCGAACTGCTGCTATTTTTGCGCGGGGTCAATCTGAACCCCGGTGCCGAGCCGGAAGACATGGTGTCGGTGCGGATCTTCGGTTCTGCCCAGCGTGTCATTTCCCTGCGTTTGCGTCCGTTGCGCGCCACTGACGAGTTGCTGGTGCAACTGTCCGAGGGCAAGGGGCCGAAAACCGCCTCGGAACTCATCCTGTATATGGCGCAGTACCTCACCAACAAGGTGCAGGATCTGGTCAGCGACCTCTCGGAAGTGGTCGATGAGGAAGAAGAAAAGCTCGATGCCGACGAACGGTATGCACCGGAACACGGCGCCGTATTGCAGATCCGTCGCAGGGCCGCCGCGCTGAAGCGTTTTCTCGCTCCACAGCGGGATATTTTCGGTCAGTTGACGCGGATCAGATTGCCCTGGTTCGTCGAGGACGATGGTGATTACTGGAACGAATTGAACAACAGCCTGACCCGCTACCTCGAGGAGCTGGAACTGACCCGGGAGCGGGTGGGGCTGGTCCTGGAGGCTGAAGACCGTCGCTTGAGCGTGCGCATGAACCGCACGATGTATCGCTTCGGGATCATCACCGGGATCTTTTTGCCGATGAGTTTTCTGACCGGGCTTTTGGGGATCAACGTCGGTGGCATTCCATTCTCTGCCAGCCCTTACGGCTTTCTGATCGCCTGCCTGATGATGGTCTCGGTGGCGCTCGGGCAATGG
Source organism: Pseudomonas sp. Pseusp49 (assembly GCF_059491875.1). Classification (NCBI taxonomy): domain Bacteria; kingdom Pseudomonadati; phylum Pseudomonadota; class Gammaproteobacteria; order Pseudomonadales; family Pseudomonadaceae; genus Pseudomonas; species Pseudomonas sp. Pseusp49. Next base: position 1,995,623 of record NZ_CP168514.1, read on the forward strand.
TGGTTGTTCCGACGTTTGCGCTGGGTCTGAGGGAAAGCATGTGACCCGACCAAAACTGACCGCGTCTCCCACAGACATCACGAGAGGTGCGTATGCACGATCCGTTTGAACAGTCTTTGCGCGACATGCTCAACGCCTCACCGTCCACCCGGGACGACGATGCGTGTCTGGGGCGTGTACTGAAAACCGCCAACCGCCAGGTCGGCGCCGGTGATTTGTTCAGTCTGCTGGGGCGCTGGTTGCCCGCACTGATGATTGCCCTGAATAACGGATCGGCCCATGTCTCGCCGGTATCCCGTCTTCGTAAACCTGCTGCCCGCACTGCTGATAAGGCTGATTGAATATGGAACTTGATCTCTGGACACAGAGCCTCGTCACTGCAATGACTGCGTTGTGGACCAAGGTTGCGAACTTCATTCCAAACCTGTTCGGCGCACTGGTTGTGCTGCTGTTGGGCTTTGTCGTGGCCAAACTGCTGGACACCCTGCTTTCCAAATTGCTCGCCAAACTGGGCCTGGACCGCTTGATGGGCGGCACCGGCCTGACCAAGCTGATGTCCCGCGCGGGCCTGCAGGTTCCCATTTCGACCCTGATCGGCAAGATCGTCTATTGGTTCGTTCTGCTTATTTTTCTGGTTTCTGCCGCAGAATCCCTTGGACTTGAGCGAGTATCAGCTACGCTGGATATGCTCGCGCTGTATTTGCCGAAGGTATTCGGCGCGGCGCTGGTGTTGCTGGTAGGTGTCTTGCTGGCGCAACTGGCCAACGGGCTGGTGCGCGGGGCGGCAGAAGGCGTGGGTCTGGACTATGCTTCAGGGCTTGGACGAATTGCCCAGGGCCTGGTGATCATCATCAGTATTTCGGTGGCGATCAGCCAGTTGGAGGTCAAGACCGACCTGCTGAACCACGTGATCGTGATTGTGCTGATAACCGTTGGTCTGGCGGTAGCGCTGGCCATGGGGTTGGGAAGCCGGGAAATTGCCGGCCAGATTCTTGCGGGAATCTACGTGCGTGAGCTGTACCAGGTTGGGCAACAAGTGCGTGTTGGCGAGGTCGAAGGCCAGATCGAAGAGATCGGCACGGTTAAAACCACATTGCTGACCGATGAGGGTGAGCTAGTCTCTCTTTCCAATCGGATCCTCCTCGAGCAGCATGTGAGTAGCCGCTAACCCGGCAAACCCTGCTAATGTATGCCGCCGCAAAATTCCAGCTGACGCTGGCTGCGGAGGATATTGACCTGACTGTCGGCCCGACTTGTTTTGAATAAAGCTCAATCGCTATCCATGCGCTACGACCCCCGCGAGCTCTCTGATGAGGAGTTGGTCGCGCGCTCGCATACCGAGCTGTTTCACGTAACACGCGCCTACGAAGAACTGATGCGGCGTTACCAGCGAACATTATTTAATGTGTGCGCAAGATATCTCGGGAACGATCGCGATGCAGACGATGTCTGTCAGGAGGTCATGCTGAAGGTGCTGTATGGTCTGAAGAACTTCGAGGGCAAATCGAAGTTCAAGACATGGCTATATAGCATCACGTACAACGAGTGCATCACACAGTATCGGAAGGAACGGCGAAAGCGTCGCTTGATGGACGCATTGAGTCTTGACCCGCTCGAGGAGGCGTCCGAAGAAAAGGCGCCGAAACCTGAGGAAAAGGGTGGACTTGATCGCTGGTTAGTGTATGTGAACCCGATTGACCGGGAAATTCTGGTGCTACGTTTTGTCGCAGAGCTGGAGTTTCAGGAGATCGCAGACATCATGCACATGGGTTTGAGTGCAACAAAAATGCGGTACAAACGCGCTCTAGATAAATTGCGTGAGAAATTTGCAGGCATTGCTGAAACTTAGTTCAGCGCAAATATCTCTTACGTGTAGGCAAGTTCTGTTAGACTTGCCGCCGAGTTGTCCCCCGGTTTGCGGGACTGCTTCACAATCACCAGATGGGGATTTAACGGATGAAACTGAAAAACACCTTGGGCTTGGCCATTGGTACTCTTATTGCCGCTACTTCGTTCGGCGCATTGGCACAAGGCCAAGGCGCAGTTGAAGGCGAGCTCAACTACGGGAAGAAGTACAACGACAGCGTTAACAACGTTGAAGACGGCTACACTCCTGGCGCCTCCATCGGTTACTTCTTGACCGACGACGTATCGTTGAACTTCACCTACAACAACGATGACTACACCCGTTCGAACAACAACACCGGCAACCAGAAGATCGAGGGCGACCAGTTCGGTCTGAACGCTCAGTACCACTTCAACAACGCTGGCGACGCTCTGCGTCCTTACGTTCAAGGTGGTGTCAAGCACGGCAGCATGACCAACGTAGCCGCTGACGGCCACACCGGTCGTGACCAGTCGACTTTCCTGACTGCTGGCGCTGGCCTGAAGTACTACTTCCTCGAAAACGTCTACGCTCGTGCTGGCGTAGAAGCTGACTACAAGCTGGACAACGGCCGTTGGGACTACATCCCGTCCGTAGGTCTGGGTGTGAACTTCGGTGGCGGCAACAAGCCTGCTGCTGCTCCGGTTCCAGCACCAGAAGTCTGCTCCGACAGCGACAACGACGGCGTTTGCGACAACGTCGACAAGTGCCCGGACACCCCGGCCAACGTAACTGTTGACGCTGATGGCTGCCCAGCTGTTGCTGAAGTCGTTCGTGTAGAGCTGGACGTGAAGTTCGACTTCGACAAGTCGGTAGTCAAGCCAAACAGCTACGGCGACATCAAGAACCTGGCTGACTTCATGAAGCAGTACCCATCCACCACCACTACTGTTGAAGGTCACACTGACTCCGTCGGTCCTGACGCTTACAACCAGAAACTGTCCGAGCGTCGTGCAAACGCCGTTAAACAAGTTCTGACCAACCAGTACGGTGTTGAATCGTCCCGCGTTCAGTCCGTTGGCTACGGCGAATCCCGCCCAGTTGCTGACAACAAAACTGAAGCTGGTCGCGCTGTTAACCGTCGCGTAGAAGCGCAGGTTGAAGCTCAAGCTAAGTAATTAGCCCACAGCTCCGAGGAAAGCCCGGCTCAGGCCGGGCTTTTCTTTGTCTGTGATTTGGGTTTTTGCGTTGCTTCCAAAGGATCGCAGCCTGCGGCAGCTCCTACAGGGATAAATGCCGAACCCTTGTAGGAGCTGCCGCAGGCTGCGATCTTTTGATCTCATCACAGGCCGCCACAGCACCGATCACCAGGATTGCCGGACTTTTCAACTGGAAGCTATGGGCATCATCCTCCATGGCTGTCAGGTCGCTCCAACATTCCCGTTGGTGCGGCAGGGAAGCATTTTCGATCATTGCCACGGGCGTATCGGCCGCCATTCCACCGGCCAGCAGTTGCTCACGGATCTCGCTGAGTTTCGCCACCCCCATGTAGATCACCAATGTCGTGCCACCTTGGGCCAGCGCTTGCCAGTTCAGGCTGCTGTCATCCTGAGTGTGGGCGGTCACCAGCGTTACCCCTCGTGCCACGCCGCGCAGGGTCAAGGGAATATCGCATTGCGTCGCGCCCGCCAGGCCGGCGGTGATGCCATTGACCAGCTCAACCTCGACACCACGCTCGCGCAACCACTGCGCTTCTTCACCGCCACGCCCGAAGATGCACGGGTCGCCACCCTTGAGGCGCACCACGCATTTGCCCTGACGGGCATACCGCAGCATCAGGCGATGGATAAAGGCTTGCGGCGTTGAACGACAGCCGCCGCGCTTGCCCACCGGAATTATCCGCGCGCCGGGGCAGTGCTCCAGCACCGCGACGTTGACCAGATCGTCGATCAGCACGACATCCGCCTCTCTCAACGCCCGAACAGCTTTGAGGGTCAGTAATTCAGGATCACCGGGACCTGCACCCACCAGCCAGACTTTTGCGCTCATAGTGTTTTCCTCACGAGATGGCGGCTTGCGGCTGCGCGGTGGCGGCCAACAAACGCTTGATTTCCGGGACGCAGGAGCCGCATTGCGTGCCGCAACCCAATTCTTGTTTCAACCCCGACAAGTCCAGGCCGCGGCGGATGCCGGCGCAGACCGCGTTTTGGCTGACGTTTTTGCAGTTGCACAGGGTTTTGTTACCGATCGCTTCGGCGTCAACCTGGCCCGGCGGGGCACTCAAGGGCGCGAGCAGCCAGCGCCGTAGCTGTTCATCGGCGCGACCTTCGAGCCAGAGGTTTTGCAGCCAGTGCCGGGCGAGGGTTTCACCTGCCAGGCGGATCGCGGTGATCCGGCCGTTCTCGATTCGCACCCGCTTACCGATGGAGCGTCGTGGATCGTCGTAGGCCAGCACCGGTCCATCGTTCAGCCCCAGGCATTGATCGATATCGCGCAGCAGTTGCGGATCCGGCGCCGTGGTGCTGGCAGCGCGTATGAGCAGCGCAGGGCGCTCACGACCGGTCAGGCTGAGGCTGACGTAGGAAAACGTCTCGCAGAGGGGGCGTAGAGTCTCAAAGTGTTGTTGGACATCGCCCTCAATCAGCGCGAAAAGGTGCCAAGGTAATTGCACCGGTTCCAGGCGCACACCGCTGTGTTTGAGCTCCGGTTGTTTCGACAACGGGTCGAAGGCGGGCAGGGTGAGGCTGTTCACCCCCCCCTTGAGAAAACGGTCACCAAAATGCATCGGCAAGAAGGCTTGGCCCGGACGCACGCTGTCGTCACTGGCGACCGGCACGATCACCGCGCCGCGGCGGCTTTTCAGGCTGATCAAATCACCCGTTTGCAGGCGATGCCTGCGCAGCTCGTCCGGGTGCAGGCTCAACACGGCTTCACTGACATGGCCGAACAACTGCGCGGCGGTACCGGTGCGGCTCATGCCGTGCCACTGATCGCGCAGACGACCGGTGATCAGTGTCAGCGGGAAGCGGGCATCCCGTTGTTCCTTGGCGGCGCGATACGGATCGGCCACGAACTGCGCGCGTCCGCTGGAGGTCGGGAAAATGCCGTCGAGATAGAGGCGCGCGGTGCCTGCGCTGGACCCTGCAGGAAAGGGCCATTGCTGCGGGCCGATGGAGTCGATCAATTCGTGGCTGATCCCGGACAAATCCAGATCCCGGCCCCGCGTCAGCTGTTTGTATTCGTCGAAGACCTGCGCCGGAGTGTCAAAGGCAAACAGGCTGGTGGCTTCCGGGCGCAGATGTTTTTCCAGGCGCTGTGCGAAATCCACCGTGATCGTCCAGTCCGGACGCGCTTCACCCGGTGCGACGATCGCGCGGCGGACGTGGGAAATGCGCCGTTCGGAGTTGGTCACCGTGCCGTCCTTTTCACCCCAACTGGCGGCGGGCAACAACAGGTCGGCAAACCTGGCGGTTTCAGTGGTGCGAAAGGCCTCCTGCAGGACCACGAACGGGCAGGCCTCCAGCGCCGCGCGCACGGCCGCCTGATCGGGAAGAGACTGAGCGGGGTTGGTGCAGGCGATCCACAAGGCTTTGATCTTGCCGCTGCCCAGTTGCTCAAACAACTCGATGGCAGTCAGCCCCGGGGGTTCAGGCAGTTGATCAACACCCCAGTAGGCGGCCACGTCGGCACGGTGCTCAGGGTTGGCGGCGTCACGATGGCCCGGCAGCAGGTTGGACAGGCTACCGGTCTCCCGCCCGCCCATGGCATTCGGCTGACCGGTCAAGGAGAACGGACCTGCACCCGGACGGCCAATCTGCCCGGTGGCCAGGTGTAGATTGATCAGTGCACTGTTTTTCGCGCTGCCGGCGGTGGACTGGTTCAACCCCATGCACCACAGCGACAGGAAAGACGGTGACGTACCGATCCACTCGGCACATTGCTGCAATTGCCCGACGCTGATTCCGCAGAGCTGCGACACCATCTGCGGTGTGTAATCACGCACCAGTTTCTTCAGCTCGGGCAAGCCTTCGGTATGGTCCTTGATGAAGTCACGGTCGATCCAGTCTTCCCACAGCAGCAGATGCAAAATCCCGTGGAACAAGGCGACATCGGTGCCGGGCAAAATCGCCAGGTGCAGGTCAGCCAGATCGCAGGTGTCTGTCCGACGTGGGTCAATGACGATGACTTTCATCTGCGGCCGCCGGGATTTGGCTTCTTCCAGTCGGCGAAACAGTACCGGGTGGGCGTAGGCCATGTTACTGCCGACGATCATCACGCAATCGCTCAATTCCAGGTCTTCATAGCTGCATGGCGGGGCGTCGGCGCCCAGGCTGCGCTTGTAGCCGACCACCGCCGACGACATGCACAGCCGTGAGTTGCTGTCGATGTTGTTGGTGCCCACCAGCGCCCGAGCCAGTTTGTTGAAGGCGTAGTAGTCCTCGGTCAGCAGTTGCCCGGAAATGTAGAACGCCACGCTGTCCGGGCCATGTTCTGCAATGGTTTGGGCGAAAACGCTGGCGGCATGATCAAGCGCGGTATCCCAGTCGGTGCGGCTGCGGGCCAGGCCTTTGCCCAGGCGCAGTTCCGGGTACAGCGCTCTTGCCGTCAAGTCGCCGGTCAAATGCAGGGTTGATCCCTTGCTGCACAACTTGCCGAAGTTGGCCGGGTGTGCCGGATCGCCGCTGACGCCGAGGATGCGCTCGCCGTCATGCTCGATCAGCACGCCGCAGCCGACCCCGCAATAGCAGCAGGTGGACGCGGTGATCTGGCGGTCCATCAGCCTGCGTCCCGCAGGGCCAGCATCACTCGGCCATTTTCGACCCGCGCCGGATGGTGGTGGGCGCAGCCGACGTCCGGGGCCAGGGCTTCGCCGCTTTGCAGGTCGATTTGCCAGTTGTGCAGTGGGCAGGCCACGCGTTTGCCGTAGATCAAACCTTGGGACAGCGGTCCGCCCTTGTGCGGGCAACGGTCGTCGAGGGCGAACACTTCATCGTCGCTGGTACGAAAAATCGCGATGTCGCCTTTAGGGCCGGCAACGATTCGCGAGCCCAGGACATTGATTTCATCCAGTGCGCAGATATCCAGCCAGTTCATGCCAGCACCTCCAGGTTTTTCACGGGGATGACGTCGAATTCTTTTTTCAGTTGCGGCTGTTCCAGGCGTTCCTTCCACGGGTCCTGTTCGAACGACAGGGAGAACTGCAGGCGATCGTTGAGCGCCTTGCGCCGCTCCGGGTCTTCCAGCACGGCTTTCTTGATGTGGTCCATGCCGACCCGTTGCAGGTAGTGCACGGTGCGTTCGAGGTAAAAGGCTTCTTCGCGATAGAGCTGCAGGAATGCGCCGTTGTATTCGCGGACTTCTTCGGCGGTTTTCAGTTTGACGAAGAATTCCGCGACTTCGGTCTTGATCCCGCCGTTGCCGCCGATGTACATCTCCCAGCCGGAATCGACGCCGATGATGCCTACGTCCTTGATGCCCGCTTCCGAGCAGTTGCGCGGGCAACCGGAGACAGCCAGTTTCACTTTGTGCGGCGACCACATGTTGAACAGGTCGTGCTCCAACTCGATGCCCAACTGCGTGGAGTTCTGCGTGCCAAAGCGGCAGAACTCACTGCCGACGCAGGTCTTCACGGTGCGGATGGATTTGCCGTAGGCATGGCCGGACGGCATGTCGAGATCTTTCCAGACACCTGGCAAGTCCTGCTTCCTGATCCCCAGCAAGTCGATGCGCTGGCCACCGGTGACCTTGACCATCGGCACGTTGTACTTGTCGGCAACGTCGGCAATGCGCCGCAGTTCCGAAGGATTGGTCACACCGCCCCACATCCGCGGGACTACTGAGTAGGTGCCGTCTTTCTGAATGTTGGCGTGGGCGCGTTCGTTGATCAGGCGCGATTGCGGATCATCCTTGGCTTCCCCCGGCCAGGTGGAAATCAGGTAGTAGTTGAGCGCCGGCCGGCAGGTGGCGCAGCCGTTGGGTGTACGCCAATTCAGGTAGCTCAGGGTGCCGGCGATGGTCAGCAGGTGCTGCTCGCGGATGGCCTGGCGGATTTGCCCGTGGTTGAGGTCGCTGCAACCGCAGATGGCCTTTTCGCTTTTCGGTTTGACGTCGGCGGCACCGCCCACGGTGTTGATCAGGATCTGCTCCACCAGGCCCGCGCACGAACCGCAGGAACTGGCAGCCTTGGTGTGCTTCTTCACTTCGTCGACACTGAACAGCCCGTGTTCCTGAATGGCCTTGACGATGGTGCCTTTGCACACGCCGTTGCAGCCGCAGACTTCGGCCGTATCGGCCATGCTCATGGCCTTGTCCTGACCCTGATGTCCTACGTCGCCCAAAGCGTTTTCGCCAAACATCAGATGATCGCGGATCTCACTGATGGCGTGGTTTTCACGGATCTGCCGGAAGTACCAGCCGCCGTCGGCCGTATCGCCATACAGGCAAGCGCCGACCAGCACGTCGTCCTTGATCACCAGCTTCTTGTAGACCCCGCCAATCGGGTCCGAGAGGGTGATGGTCTCGGTGCCTTCACCGCCCATGAAGTCGCCGGCGGAAAACAGGTCGATGCCGGTAACCTTCAGCTTGGTCGAGGTCACCGATCCCTTGTAAGTGGCAAAACCCAGTTGGGCGAGGTGGTTGGCGCAGACTTTGGCCTGCTCAAACAGCGGCGCCACCAGACCGTAGGCGATGCCGCGGTGACTGGCGCACTCGCCAATGGCGTAGATCCGCGGGTCATAGGTTTGCAGGGTGTCGTTGACCAGAATCCCGCGGTTGCACGGAATGCCGGATTTCTCCGCCAGTTCGGTATTGGGGCGAATGCCGGCGGCCATCACCACCAGGTCAGCGGGGATGATGTCGCCGTTCTTGAATTGCACCGAGCCGACCCGGCCATTGCCCGCGTCGTGCAAAGCCTGGGTTTGCTCGCACAGACGGAAATGCAGGCCGCGAGACTCCAGGGCGGTTTGCAGCAGTTGGCCGCTGGTCTTGTCCAGTTGCCGTTCCAGCAGCCACTCGCCGATATGCACCACGGTGACGTGCATGCCCCGCAGCATCAGGCCGTTGGCGGCCTCCAGGCCGAGCAGGCCGCCACCGATCACCACGGCGTGCCGGTAGGTTTTCGCGGTGTCGATCATGGCCTGGGTATCGGCGATGTCGCGGTAGCCGATCACGCCCTCGAGGGTGTTGCCGGGAATGGGCAGGATGAAAGGCGTCGAGCCGGTGGCGATCAGCAGGCGATCGTATTCGGCTTCACTGCCGTCTTCGGCAATGACCCGGCGCTTGACCCGGTCGATCTCCACCACTTTGCGGTTGAGCAGCAGTTTGATGTTGTTGTCCAGGTACCAGTCCAGGTCGTTGAGCACGATCTCTTCGAAGGTCTGTTCGCCTGCCAGCACCGGCGACAACAGGATGCGGTTGTAGTTGGTGTGCGGTTCGGCGCCGAAGACCGTGATGTCGTACAGCTCTGTGCTCAGCTTGAGCAGTTCTTCCAGGGTCCGGACCCCGGCCATGCCGTTGCCGATCATCACCAGTTTTAGTTTTTTCATCAGGTTCTCCGGGGAGTCCAGGCCTGCCTCATCAGGGTTCAGGCCATGCTCGACAAATTTTGCGCAAACAAAAAAAGGCGTCCCGCTAGTTGCCTAGCGAGGACGCCTTTGTCCTGGTCCCGTTCTCTCGGGAAGTGCAGCCTTCGTCGTTGAAGCCTGCGCTTTATGTCTGTTGAAAGAGGTAATGCACTGGTTGTGCCAAGTCGCTCAGGCCCCGTGTTTGTTGGCGTTCTTCCCGTTCGCAAGGGCAGGGCCGCGAGGGGATGCACCGATTCAAGGCGCGTTGCCCGCTAATGGAGCGCCACCACCAGCAGCACCAGGTTGAGCAGCAGCGATACCAGCGCCAATGTCCGCCAGACTTTCAGCGGCTCGCGCTCCAGCAAGGGTTTGGGGCGCACGCTCAAACTGCGGCGTTCGCCTTGCTCGATCAGCAGCAACCATTCTTCCGCCGTTTCGAAACGCTGTTCGGGGGCCGCCGCCACGGCGCGTTCCAAGTGATGGGCGATCCAGTCCGGCAGGTCGGGCCTGTAGCGGCTGGCGTTGACCGGGAGACCAAACCTCGGACGCTGGAACGCTTCGATTTCGCCATAGGGATAGTGCCCGGTGAGCAGAAAATACAAGGTCACACCAACGGCATACAGGTCCTGCTGTGGTGTCGGCACGTCGCCACGAAAGGCTTCCGGCGCGATGTAACTGGGTGTACCCGGCAGAGCCCAGGGCAGGTCTTGCGAGAGACCGGGGCAGTAGGCGAGGCCGAAATCCAGCAGGCGCAGTTCACCATCGTCCCCCAGCAACAGGTTTTCCGGTTTGATATCGCGATGCAGAATCTGTCGTCGATGCAACAGGCCGACCGCTCGCAGCAAGCGTTCGGCGATGTCTTGCCACTGGGGCAGCGGCAACGGTCCGCTTTGCTCATGCCGTTGCGCCAGGGTAGCGCCCGAGTATTCACGCATCACGTAGTACAAATGCTGACGCTGACTGGCGGCATGCACTTCAGGAAAATGCCGACCGGCCACGCGTTTGAGAAACCACTCTTCCGACAGCAACGCTTGCCCGGCCTGGTGATCGTCGTGCAGGCGCCCCGGCAGGGTTTTCAGCAGCCAGGGTTGTTGTTGAGTGTCGCGCACGCGGTAAAGCAACGATTGCTGGCTCTGTGCGACGATCCCTTCGACCTGCCAGCCCTCGAACGTCTGGCCAGGTTTCAGGGCGGGCGGAAGTGGCCATTGCTGCAAGTGCATCAATGCATCGCCAATGCTCGCTTCGCCGAGGGCGTCGACCCGCACCAGCAAGGCGCTGGCGTTGTCCTGGCTGCCTGCCAGGTGTGCGGCATTGACCAGGGTTTGCGCAGCGCTGTGCAAGTCCGGTTGATCACGCAGGATCGCCGCAATGGCGGTATCGCCCAAGACCGCCCAGATGCCGTCGCTGAGCAGGACGAAGCTTTCATCGAGGCGCAGTTCACCGTCGAGAAAATCCAGCACCAGGTGTTGATCGAGGCCCAGCGCCCGTTTCAGCACATGCTGCATGCCCGGCTGGTCCCAGACGTGATCCTCGCTGATTCGCTGCAATCGGTCGGCGTGCCAGCGATACACCCGGCAATCGCCGACATGGGCCAGGGTAAAACGCCGGCCACGCAGGACCAGCGCACTGAGGGTGGTCAGCAGCGGTTGTCCGCCGCCATTGGCCTGCAACCAGCGGTTTTGCGCCAGCAACAGGCGATCCAGTGCCTGCGCTACGCTCCAGGTTTCCGGCGTGGCGTAGTAATCCAGCGCCAGGGCCTGCAGCGTCGAACGGGCCGCCAGGCCGCCATCGGCGCACTGGCTGACACCGTCGGCGATGGCGAACAGGTAACCTTTGCTCGCCGCCAGCGCCGGGGCCGGCGTGACCAGGCGCAGGGCATCCTGATTCTCCTCGCGCGGACCGATGGCGCTGGCTTCGGCGAAACTCAGTTGCAGGCTCATCGAGGCGTCAGACCCGCGCAGCCGTCACGGCCGCCGAACCCCAGGTGGTTCTCCAGCGCCGTTTCACGCCGTGCAGGCCGAACCACGCCAGAATGCCGAGGCTGGCGAACAACCACAGGGCCAGTTGATAGCTGCCGGTGCTCTGTTTGATCGCACCCATGCCGGCCGCGAGGGCAAAACCACCGATGCCGCCGGCCATGCCGATCAGGCCGGTCATCACACCGATTTCCCGACGAAACCGCTGCGGCACCAACTGGAACACCGCGCCATTGCCGGCACCCAGGCCGAGCATGGTACAGACGAAAAGTGCGAGTGCGGCGTAGGAATTCGGCAGGTTGAAACCGACCGCGGTAATGCAGATCGCCGCGACGGTGTACATCGCCAACAGGGTTCGAATGCCGCCGAACCGGTCGGCCAGAGCGCCGCCCAAGGGCCGCATCAGGCTACCGCCGAACACGCAGGCCGCCGTGTAGTAACCCGCCGTCACCGGGCTCAGGCCGTACTGGTCGTTGAAATAGCCGGGCAGGGCGCTGGCCAGGCCGATGAAGCCACCGAACGTCACGCTGTAGAAAAACATGAACCACCAGCTGTCACGATCGCCCAGGGCCTTGAAGTAGTCGGCCATGGATTTGGCTTTTGGTCGCTCGGGGGCGTTTTTCGCCAGCCAGGCAAAGACGATCAGGGTCAGGATCAGCGGAATCAGGGCGAAACCGAACACGTTGCTCCAGCCAAACGCCGCCGCCAGTACCGGGGCGATCAAGGCGGCGAATACCGTACCCGAGTTGCCGGCGCCGGCGATGCCCATGGCCTTGCCTTGATGCTGCGGCGGATACCACTGCGAGGCGAGGGGCAGGGCAACGGCAAAGGACGCGCCGGCCATGCCGAGGAACAGACCCAGCAGCAGCGCTTGCTCGTAGCTGTGGATGCCGAGCTTCCAGGCGCCGAACAGCGCGCAGATCACGATGACCTGGCCGATCAGGCCGGCGGTTTTGGGCGACAGGCGATCAGCCAGCATCCCCATGACAAAACGCAAGACCGCCCCGGCCAGAATCGGCGTGGCCACCACCAGCCCGCGTTGCTGTGTCGTCAGGTGCAGGTCGGCGGCGATCTGTACCGCCAGCGGGCCGAGCAGGTACCAGACCATGAAGCTCAGGTCGAAGTAGAGGAAGGCTGCGAACAATGTGGGGGTATGGCCGGATTTCCAGAAGCTTGAATTCATTGCGCACCTCAGCTGTGAAGAGTCTCGAAAGGAGTCATGAGCTTGCAGGTGGGGCGCCGCTACGGCCGCTCCACCGGCCCCGTGCTGTGGGGCCAAAACGAAAAAACGCCGCCACCCGATCCGCCAAGGGCAAATGAGGTGAGCGACGTCTTTGTCGTAGGTGGGGCAACCGCCGTTGGTTACCTGTGGTGATTGCTTTGCCAGATCTGTGCCACATTGGAAAAGATCGCAGCCTTCGGCAGCTCCTACAGGGAATGTGTGCTCCTGTAGGAGCTGCCGAAGGCTGCGATCTTTTGTGGCTCAACCCAACAATTCACTCATGGCAATAATCTGCTCCGCCACTTGAATCAGCTTCTGCTGGCGGCTCATCGCCTGCCGGCGCATCAGTGTGTAGGCCTCCTCTTCGTTACAGTCCTTCATTTTCATCAACAGCCCTTTGGCCAGCTCGATGCGCTTGCGCTCGGCCAGTTGCTGGTCGCGGGCCTGCAACTGGGCACGCAAGGCCTGATCGCTTTCGAAGCGTGCCATGGCCACATCGAGAATCGGCTGCAGGCGTTGTGCGTGAATGCCTTCGACGATGTAGGCACTGACCCCGGACTTGATCGCCTGGCGCATCACATCGGGGTCATGTTCGTCGGTGAACATCACAATCGGTCGCGGCTGGTCGCGAGTGACCAGCACCACTTGTTCCATGACATCGCGACCGGGTGACTCGGTATCGATCAGAATCACGTCCGGACGCACCGTTTCGACGCGTTCGGGCAAGTCGATGGTCAGGCCGGATTCATCGATCACTTCGAAACCGGCCTCGGTGAGGGCGGCCTTCAGGCGTCCGACTTTTTTCGCGGTGTCGTTGATCAGCAGGATACGCAGCATGTTCGTCGTCTCCTGTCAGCGGCTGGCGGATCGGTGCGAGCTGTCGCTCATGGCGTGCAGTTTGAAACTGCGGGCATAACCGGCTGGGTCTGAACCGTCCCAGATCTTGCCGTCGATCAATTGACTGCTGCGCATCTCCTTGCCCGGTGCCGCGACGCCTACGGCGCTGGCCGCTTCACGATACAACTGCAGTTGATGGACTTGGCGGGCCACGGCGAGGTAATCCGGGTCATCGCGCAACAAACCCCAGCGACGGAACTGGGTCATGAACCACATGCCGTCGGACAGGTACGGCAGATTGACCTCGCCTTCACCATGGAAGCGCAGGGCGTGCGGGTCTTGCCAGCGATTGCCCAGGCCATCGACATAGTCGCCCAGCAGGCGCGGCTCGATGCATTCCAGCGGCGCATCGAGGTATTGCGCTGCACTGAGCAATTGCGCGGTGCTGCGAAGATTTTCACGGCTTTCTTCAATGAAGCGGCTGGCTTCCAGAACCGCCATCACCAACACCCGCGCGGTATTGGGGTATTGCTCGACGAACGCACGGGTGCAACCGAGGACCTTTTCCGGGTGATCGGGCCAGAGGGCCTGGGTCGTGGCCAGGGTGAAACCGAGGTCCTGTTGCACGGCGCTGGCGGACCAGGGTTCGCCGACACAGAACCCGTCGATACGCCCGGCCCGCAGGTGGGCGACCATTTGCGGCGGCGGCACCACCACGCTGTCGACATCTCGCAGCGGGTGAATACCCTGGCTGGCCAGCCAGTAATACAACCACATGGCGTGGGTGCCGGTAGGAAACGTCTGGGCGAAGGTGAGTTTTGGGCGAGTTTGGTGCACGTGCCGATCCAATGCCTCAGGACTGGTCACCCCTAGCGCCTGCAAGCCGCGGGACAGATTGATGCTCTGGCCGTTTTGATTCAGGCCCATCAACACCGCCATGTCGGTCGCGGCCACGCCACCGATGCCCAGGTGAACGGCGTAAATCAGGCCGTAGAGGCTGTGGGCGGCATCGAGTTCGCCGCTGACCAGCTTGTCCCGCAGGTTGGCCCAGGACGACTGGCGCTTGAGGTTCAGGGTCAAACCATAGGGTTGGGCGAAGCCCTGGGTGGCGGCGACCACCACCGAGGCGCAGTCGCTCAGGGCCATGAACCCGAGATTGATTTCGGTTTTTTCCGGGGCATCGCTGCCATTGACCCAGGCCAGTGGGCCGGCTGACGGTTCGTTCATCGCGCGTTCACCTTGCAAAAAAAACGTCGTCCCGGGTCCGTGCAGGGGCAGGCCGGGGACGACGCCATTGTCTTTGCACCCGTTCCGACGCTGGCGTGGGTGCTGGTGCCCGGAAGGGTGCAAGGCATATGCCATTAACCGTTGATTTGATCACGCGCCTCGCTTGCCACCCCGTTGCCCGGCTATAATCGCCGCCTCAATTCGCCGCCAATCGAGTCAAATCCGCCCATGTACACCCTGGCCCGTCAGCTGTTGTTCAAACTCTCCCCGGAAACCTCCCACGATCTGTCCCTGGACCTGATCGGCGCGGGCGGGCGTCTTGGACTCAACGGCTTGCTGTGCAAGGCTCCGGCGAAGAAGCCGGTGAATGTCATGGGCCTGGACTTCCCGAACCCGGTGGGCCTGGCCGCCGGTCTGGACAAGAACGGCGCGGCCATCGATGGATTCGCCCAACTGGGTTTCGGCTTTGTCGAAATCGGCACCATCACCCCGCGTCCGCAGCCGGGCAACCCCAAGCCTCGCCTGTTCCGTTTGCCGGAAGCCGAGGCGATCATCAATCGCATGGGCTTCAACAACCTCGGCGTCGATCACCTGCTGGCCCGCGTGGCGGCGGCCAAATACAAAGGCGTGCTGGGCATCAACATCGGCAAGAACTTCGATACGCCGGTCGAGCGGGCCGTGGACGACTACCTGATCTGCCTGGACAAAGTGTACGCCCACGCCAGCTATGTGACGGTCAACGTCAGTTCGCCGAATACGCCGGGCCTGCGCAGCCTGCAATTCGGCGACTCGCTCAAGCAGTTGCTGGCCGATCTGGCCGAGCGCCGCGCGGAACTGGCCTTGCGTCATGGCAAGCATGTACCGCTGGCGATCAAGATCGCGCCGGACATGAGCGACGAAGAAACCGCACAGGTTGCACAAGCGCTGATCGAAACCGGAATGGATGCGGTCATCGCCACCAACACCACCCTGAGCCGCGTCGGCGTCGAAGGCATGGAACATGGAGACGAGGCCGGTGGTCTGTCCGGCGCACCGGTTCGCGACAAGAGCACCCACACCGTGAAGGTGCTGGCATCGGAGCTGGGTGGTCGCCTGCCGATCATCGCGGCCGGCGGTATTACCGAAGGCAAGCACGCCGCAGAGAAAATCACCGCGGGCGCGAGCCTGGTGCAGATCTATTCGGGCTTCATCTACAAGGGCCCGGCGCTGATTCGCGAGTCCGTAGACGCCATCGCCGCCCTGAGATAAACCCGGCCCCTGTAGGAGCTGCCGAAGGCTGCGATCTTTTGATTTTGATTTTTCAAGATCAAAAGATCGCAGCCTTCGGCAGCTCCTACAGGGGAAAATTGCGTTCATAAAAAAGGGCCCCTTTAAAGGAGCCCCTGGGCCGCAGCCCGCCGTCCGGATGGGACGTGCGTGGTTAATTCAGTACAAAATCAGATTGTCGTGTCGGAGTGTTGTGCCCTGTAATTAGCCGACGGCGTGAAGTTCGTTGAGTCTGTGGATTCCCGCAGTGCCGGTCATACCGTCCCAGTTGTCGCCGCGTCCTTCTCGCCAGCCGTTGATCCAGGCTTGGCGTACCGACGGTAGAGTAAATGGGCAAAGCTCACGGGATTTGCCACCAACGCCATATTGATATCCGCGCAAAAATGCTCTTTCCAACGGATCACGCTTAAGTCTTCTCATAGGGTGTTGCCCTCACTTGTTGACTGTATTTATCGCGTCGACCTCTATTGAGGTCTGGCAGAAAAACTCTGCCGTTGGGGGCTCGTTGCCGGCGTGACGAGCCAAGGTGTTGGCGTCATTGCGGCGCCAACCTGAGTTGAGTTCTAACCAATGCGTCACATCGAGGGAATGATCGTTTTGTCATAAGGACGTAACCATTCATGTGTTAAGGCCATAAGTAACAGAGTGTTTGTAGCGTATTTATTAGCTAAACCCCGGTATGATCGGCTCTGCGCTGGATGATGGGCTTAATCCTTTAGTGAGAATGGCTCCCGTTGCCGGGAGGCACTATTCGACGAAGGGTCGACTTATGACATTTCATTGCATCAACTTTTTTATCTGTCCTTGCATCTAAGCTCATTTAACCCGAGCAGCAGGGGTGGAACGGCACACCTTCGTGCCACGCGGGCGCTCTTCGAGAAAAGCGCCTGATTGAAAACCGGACCGGCAATGCGTTGCCCGGTCACTCAGCTAAAGGTTCTGGAATTCCCATGTCCGATCGTTTCGAACTCTTCCTCACTTGCCCAAAAGGCCTTGAAGGCCTGCTCATCGAGGAAGCCGTCGGGCTTGGCCTTGAGGAAGCGCGGGAGCACACCTCTGCCGTGCGCGGCATGGCCACCATGGAAACCGCTTATCGCCTGTGCCTGTGGTCACGCCTGGCCAACCGCGTGTTGCTGGTGCTCAAGCGTTTCCCGATGAAGGACGCCGAAGACCTGTACCACGGCGTGCTGGACATCGAGTGGCAAGACCACATGCTCAATGACGGCACCCTGGCCGTCGAATTCAGCGGCCATGGCTCGGGTATCGACAACACCCACTTCGGCGCGCTGAAGGTCAAGGACGCCATCGTCGACAAACTGCGCACCCCGCAAGGCGACCGTCCGTCCATCGACAAGCTCAATCCGGACCTGCGCATTCACCTGCGCCTGGACCGCGGCGAAGCCATTCTGTCCCTCGACCTGTCCGGCCACAGCCTGCACCAGCGCGGCTATCGCCTGCAGCAGGGTGCGGCACCGCTGAAGGAAAACCTCGCGGCCGCCATCCTCATCCGTTCCGGCTGGCCACGTATCGCGGCCGAAGGCGGCGCGCTGGCCGACCCGATGTGCGGTGTCGGTACGTTCCTGGTGGAAGCGGCGATGATCGCCGCCGACATCGCGCCGAACCTGCGCCGCGAGCAATGGGGCTTCACTGCCTGGCTCGGTCACGTCCCGGCGTTGTGGAAAAAACTCCACGAAGAAGCGTCCGAGCGCGCCGCGGCCGGCCTGGCCAAGACACCACTGTGGATCCGTGGCTACGAAGCCGATCCGCGGCTGATTCAACCGGGTCGCAACAACGTCGAGCGGGCCGGTCTGAGCGAGTGGATCAAGATCTACCAGGGTGAAGTCGCGACGTTCGAGCCGCGCCCGGACCAGAACCAGAAAGGCCTGGTGATCTGCAACCCTCCGTACGGCGAGCGTCTGGGCGACGAGGCGAGCCTGCTCTACCTCTACCAGAACCTCGGCGAGCGCCTGCGTCAGGCCTGCCTGAACTGGGAAGCGGCGGTGTTCACCGGCGCGCCGGACCTGGGCAAGCGCATGGGCATCCGCAGCCACAAGCAGTATTCGTTCTGGAACGGCGCCTTGCCGTGCAAGCTGCTGCTGATCAAGGTGCTGCCCGATCAGTTCGTCACCGGCGAGCGTCGTACGCCGGAACAGCGCCAGGTCGAGCGTGAGCAAGCCGCCTACGATCAGACGCCGAACGAACCGCAGGAGCGCAAGTTCAACAAAAACGGCAACCCGATCAAACCGACGCCGGCACCGGCTCCGGTGGTCGAGCAGCCGCGCCTGAGCGAAGGCGGGCAGATGTTCGCCAACCGCCTGCAAAAGAACCTCAAGGCCATGGGCAAGTGGGTCAAGCGTGAAGGTATCGACTGCTACCGCGTGTACGATGCCGACATGCCGGAATACTCCATGGCCATCGACCTGTATCACGACTGGGTCCATGTTCAGGAGTACGCCGCGCCGAAATCCATCGATCCGGAAAAAGCGTCGGCCCGCATGTTCGATGCCCTGGCCGCCATCCCGCAGGCGCTGAACATCGACAAGAACCGTGTGGTGGTCAAGCGCCGCGAGCGTCAGAGCGGCACCAAACAGTACGAGCGCCAGGCGGCGCAGGGCAAGTTTGTCGAGGTCAATGAAGGCGGTGTGAAGTTGCTGGTGAACCTCACCGACTACCTCGACACCGGTCTGTTCCTTGATCATCGGCCGATGCGCATGCGTATCCAGAAAGAGGCGGCCGGCAAGCGCTTCCTCAATCTGTTCTGCTACACCGCAACGGCCAGTGTGCATGCGGCCAAGGGCGGCGCGCGCAGCACCACCAGTGTCGACCTGTCGAAGACTTATCTGGACTGGGCGCGTCGCAACCTGTCGCTGAACGGTTTTTCCGACAAGAACCGCCTGGAGCAGGGCGATGTGATGGCGTGGCTCGAAGCCAGTCGTGACGAGTACGACCTGATCTTCATCGACCCGCCGACGTTCTCCAACTCCAAGCGCATGGAAGGCGTGTTCGACGTGCAGCGCGACCAGGTGCAACTGATCGACCTGGCCATGGCGCGCCTGGCACCCGGTGGCGTGTTGTACTTCTCCAACAACTTCCGCAAGTTCGAACTGGAGGCCAATCTCGGCGAGCGTTATGCGGTCGAGGACATCACTGCCCAGACCCTCGATCCGGATTTTGCGCGCAACGCCAAGATCCATCGTGCCTGGAAAATCATGGCACGTTGATGGTTGCCCCCCTGTAGGAGCGAGCTTGCTCGCGATGGTCGATAACGATAATGCGGGCTGTCTGAAAGCACGCGGTGTTCTTGAGTCCATCGCGAGCAGGCTCGCTCCTACAGGGTGCTGGTCAAATTAGTGGCTAATAGCTATAACTCAACTCAGGGCCAAAGGGCTTTCCCGCACCTGGCGTTTGTTTTGAGTTGCGTTTTATGTCGTTGCACGCCGTGCGCCCCAAGATCCTGGGTTTTATCAGCGAAGATGCCTCGGCCTGGCTGGTCGCGCTGCTGGTTTTGTTGATCGGCGGGGTGCTCACCGGGTTGCTGGCGTGGTCGACGCTGAATCTGTTTCACCATCAATTGCGGCAACGCTTTCAACTGCTGGCCAGTGAGCGTTACAGCCGTATCGAAGAACGTTTCGAAGATCAGGAGCAGCGCCTCGATGGCCTGCGCCGGTTTTTCGCCAATTCCGGTTCAGTGTCCCGAGCGGAATTCGACGGCTACACCCAACCTTTGCTGCTGCGAACCCAGGCGTATTCCTATGCCCAGCGGGTCACTCGTGACGAGCGGGCGGCGTTCGAGCGACGGGTCCGAGACGAGGGCTTGAACAACTTCACCCTGAGAGAACTCAACGCCGACGGCCAATTGCAACTGGCCGGCGAGCGCGATGAGTACGTGGCAGTGCTGTACAGCCAGACGCAAAGCAAACTCGGTTCCCCCCTCGGCTACGACTTGCTGGCCCAGCCCCTGCGGCGTGCCACGCTCGAACGGGCCGACCAGCATGGCGGCATGGCGGTATCACAACCGATGCATCTGGTGAGTATCGAACCGGCCTATGCGCGCGGCGTGCTGCTGGTCGCGCCGGTCACGCAGCGCAGCGGACAGGACGACAAAGGCACGAAGCCCTACGGTTATGTCATGGCCGTGATCAGCATGCGCCAATTGCTGGCGGACGGACTGCCGGAAGCAAGTCGCGACTATCTCTCGGTACGCATCCTCGATTTGTCGACCGACGACCAGCACGAAGTGCTGTTCGAGTCGCCCAACCCGCCAGCCGTCAGCGAGTTGTCGGCCACGCGCCTGTTGCGCATGGCCGACCATGACTATCAGGTCGATATCCAGCCCTCCGACGCGTTCGTGCAGGCCAACCATTCCTCCGTGACCAGTCTGGTCGTGTTGGGTGGTTTGCTCAGCCTGTTGCTCAGTGCCTTGCTCTATGTGCTGGTCAGTCAGCGGCAGCGGGCGTTGAGACTGGTCGATCAGCGTACTCAGGAGCTGCGCGATCGAGAACAGGAGCTGCGTGGCACCCATGGTCAGTTGCGTGGCGTGCTCAATGCCGCCACCCAGGTTGCGATCATCGCCACCGACCTGCGCGGCGTCATCAGCACGTTCAACGCCGGTGCCGAGCAGATGCTCGGCTATAGCAGTGCCGAAGTGGTCGGCCATATGACCCTGGAGAACCTGCACCTGCCCCGGGAGCTGGCCGGTCGTTCGGCCGAGTTGAGCGCGCGCTATGGCAAGCCGGTGCCGACCTGCCAGGCGATGCTGGTGGAAGGCGACGTGGAGGGCGGTCACGAGGCGCGGGAGTGGACCCTGGTGCGCGGCGATGGCAGCCATCTGATGGTCAATATGCTGGCCACGCCGGTGCTCGACGAGCAAGGCCTGTGGGTCGGGCACCTGGCGGTGTGCATCGACATCACCGAACGCAAGCGGGTCCATGAAGCGCTCGCGGCGCGGGACCTGCTGTTGAAAAAGCTCAGCGCCCACGTGCCCGGCGGCATCTACCAGTTCAAGATGGAATTCGACGGGCGTTTCAGCGTGATCTATGCCAGCGATGGCATTCGCGATATCTACGAGCTGGAACCCGACGTACTGCTGCTCAATGCCGAAGCGATCTTCACCCGGATTCACCCCCAGGACACTACCCGTGTCCGCGCCTCGATCCGCGCCTCGGCCGAAACCCTCAGCCCCTGGCGCGAGGAGTACCGCGTGCAACTGCCGCAACGCGGGGTGCGTTGGGTGCGCGGCGAAGCCACTCCGGAGGAGTTGCCCGGTGGCGGCGTGCTCTGGCACGGCTACATCTCGGACATTTCCGATATGAAGCGGGTGGAAGAAGAATTGCGCGCATTGTCAGTCACCGATTCCCTGACCGGTATCCATAACCGGCGTTATTTCCAGGAGCGCCTGACCACCGAAATGGCCCGGGTGGAGCGTGGCGGTGGGGATTTGTCGGTGATCATGCTCGATATCGACCATTTCAAGCGCATCAATGACCTGCATGGCCACGCCATCGGTGACCGGGTGTTGCAGGCAGTGTGCGAACGGATCGGCCACCGGCTGCGTCGCACCGATGTGTTCTGCCGGCTGGGCGGCGAGGAGTTCATGGTGTTGTGCCCGGACATCGGCAGCGAACATGCCTATGTGCTGGCCCAGCAATTGTGGCACAGCCTGCGCAGCTCACCCATTGAAGGCGTCGGTACGGTCACCGCCAGTTTCGGAATTGCCAGTTGGCGCGCCGGGGAGGGCGCCGATGCCTTGCTGTTGCGCGCGGACTCGGGCGTTTATGCGGCGAAGCAGGCAGGGCGAGACCGGGTAGAAGAGGAGATGAATTAACACAATTAATGTGGGAGCGGGCTTGCTCGCGAAAGCGGCTTGTCTGTCACATCGATGTTGGATGTGCCGCCGTCTTCGCGAGCAAGCCCGCTCCCACAGGAGATCTACTGTGTTCTTTAGATCCGGTTACAACACCGAAGCCGTCTGCGGCGCTTTCGGTTGGCGGTACAGGTCGAGCAGCACCTGATCGAGCACCGACGAGGCGCCGAACGGGGCCTTGTCGTTGAGGATCGCCACCACCGCCCAGGTGTTGCCGTTGACGTCGCGACTGAAGCCGGCAATCGCCCGTACGGTGTTCAGCGTGCCGGTCTTGACGTGGGCTTCGCCGCGCATCGCCGTGGTCTTCAGGCGCTTGCGCATGGTGCCGTCGGTGCCGGCAATCGGCATCGAACTGATGTACTCGGCGGCATACGGGCTGTGCCACGCCGCTTCGAGCATCGAGGCCAATTCCCGGGCGCTGACGCGCTCGGCGCGGGACAGGCCGGAGCCGTTCTCCATCACCAGGTGCGGCGCGGTGATGCCCTTTTTCGCCAGCCACTGACGCACGACACGCTGGGCAGCCTTGGCGTCGTCACCATCGGCATCGGTGCGGAAACGTTGGCCCAGGCTCAGGAACAACTGCTGGGCCATGGTGTTGTTACTGTACTTGTTGATGTCGCGGATGATTTCCGCCAGGTCCGGCGAGAACGCCCGGGCCAGAACCTTGGCGTCTTTAGGGGTTGGCGCCAGCACATCCCTGCCCTGGATGCTGCCACCCAGTTCCTTCCAGATCGCGCGGACGGCGCCGGCGGTGTAGGTCGCGTGGTCGAGCAGCGACAGGTAAGTCTGCGAGCTGCAGCCTTCACCCAATTGACCGCCGACGGTAACGGTCACGGTGCCATCGGCTTGCGCCACCGGGTTGTAACGCACGCCACCGGTGCATTGCTTGGAATTGAGGGCCTTGACCTGGTTGTCGATGCGGATGCTCGCAATCGGCGGTTCCACCGAGACCAGGACCTTGCCCGAGTCATTGCGCGCAACGAAGCGCAGCGCCTTGAGGTTGACCAGCAGCGAGTCGGGCTTGACCAGGAACGGCTTGTTCTCGTCGTTGCCGTCGTCATTGAACTCCGGCAGTTGCGGCTGCACGAAGAAGGTTTTATCCAGCACCAGGTCGCCGGTGACCTGGGTGACACCGTTGGCACGCAGGTCACGCATCAACAGCCAGAGTTTTTCCATGTTCAGCTTCGGATCGCCGCCACCCTTGAGGTAGAGGTTGCCATTGAGGATGCCGCCACTGAGGGTGCCGTCGGTGTAGAACTCGGTTTTCCACTGGTGGTTCGGGCCGAGCATTTCCAGGGCCGCGTAGGTGGTGACCAGTTTCATGGTCGACGCCGGGTTGACCGAGACGTCGGCATTGAACACCGTCGGGGTGCCGGGGCCGGTGAGCGGGATCATCACCAGCGACAGGGCGTTGTCCTGCAGCTTGCTGGCTTTCAGGGCTTTTTCAACGTTGGGCGACAGCGCAGTATTGACCGGAGCTGCAGAAACGGGGAGGGCCAGGGGGAGAAGAAAACCGGCCAACAGCAATGGACGCAAAGATTTGATCATCTGAAATAAAACCCTACAGCCGAGGGGAAAAAAGATGAGGGCATGAAGATAAATTCCCTCAATGGTCATGAAAGTGTCGGCATTATGCCCCAAGGTGTCACGGCTTGTGCCGTGCGAGGGGTGTCTGATCGGCTATTTTTTTACCGACGGTAGGCGTGGTGGCCCAGAGAGTCAGGCAATCGGCGGCTTAAACTGCTAAAGTGCCGCCCGTTATTACTTAAGAGGATTGTTCCAATGGCGACTAACCGTTCCCAGCGTCTGCGCAAAAAACTGTGCGTCGATGAATTTCAAGAGCTGGGTTTCGAACTGAACCTGGATTTCAAAGAAGATTTGGCTGATGAAGCCATTGATGCTTTCCTCGATGCGTTCCTCAAAGAAGCCATGGAAGCCAACGGCCTGGGTTATGTTGGCGGCGACGACTACGGTCTGGTTTGCCTTCAGAAGCGTGGCTCGGTCAGCGCTGAACAGCGCGCTGCCGTTGAAGCCTGGCTCAAAGGCCGCACCGAGCTGACCAGCGTTGAAGTCAGCCCGCTGCTGGACGTCTGGTACCCGGAAAAGCCGATCAATCCGGTAGCTTGATGTTCTGAAAAAAACGGCGACCCAAGGGTCGCCGTTTTTTTTTGCTTTTTTTTGTAGGAGCGAGCTTGCTCGCGATGAACCTGAGAACACCGCGGGGTGTCAGGCTTCCAGCGTTATCGTTGACGACCATCGCGAGCAGGCTCGCTCCTACAGTTCAGAATCAGCAGCGTCACCACCCCCGCGACAATGCCCCAGAACGCCGAACCGATGGAAAACAGCGTCAGCCCCGAAGCCGTGACCATGAAGGTGATGAGCGCCGCTTCACGTTCCTTCACTTCGCTCATGGCGATGCTCAGGCCGTTGATGATCGAGCCGAACAGCGCCAGCGCGGCAATCGACAGCACCAGCTCCTTGGGCAGTGCGGCAAACAATGCCGCGAGTGTCGCGCCGAACACGCCGGCGATCCCGTAGAAAATCCCGCACCAGACGGCGGCGGTGTAGCGTTTGTTGCGATCTTCATGGGCGTGCGGACCGGTGCAGATCGCCGCGCTGATCGCCGCCAGGTTGATCCCGTGTGAGCCGAAGGGGGCCAGCAGCAAACTGGCGATGCCGGTGGTGGTGATCAGCGGCGAGGCTGGCACGGTGTAGCCATCGGCGCGCAATACGGCGATGCCGGGCATGTTCTGTGAGGTCATGGCGACGACAAACAGCGGGATGCCGATGCTGATGGTCGCCGCCAGGGAGAACTGCGGTGTGGTCCAGACCGGCGTGGCGACCTCCAGGTGGAAACCGCTGAAGTCCAGCAGCCCCATGAAACCTGACAATGCCGTGCCGATCAGCAAGGCGGCCAGCACCGCATAGCGCGGCGACAGGCGCTTGACCAGCAGATAAGTGACGAACATCCCCAGTACCAGGGCCGTGCGGTGTTGTGCGGCGACGAAAATCTCGCTGCCGATCTTGAACAGGATCCCTGCCAGCAGGGCGGCGGCCAGGGAGGCCGGGATTTTTTTCACCAGCCGTTCGAAGCTGCCGGTCAGCCCGCAAATCGTCACCAGCACCGCGCAGGTCATATAGGCACCAATGGCTTCGCCGTAGCTCACGCCGCCCAGGCTGGTGATCAGCAGCGCGGCACCGGGGGTCGACCAGGCAATGGTGATCGGCGTGCGATAACGCAGGGACAGGCCGATGGAGCACACCGCCATGCCGATGGAGATCGCCCAGATCCACGAAGAAATCTGCCCGCTGCTCAAGCCCGCCGCTTGCCCGGCCTGGAACATAAGCACCAGGGAGCTGGTGTAGCCGGTCATCATGGCGATGAATCCGGCGACGATGGCCGAGGGCGAGGTGTCGGCCAGCGGGCGGATTTGCGTGTGGGTGGCGTCGTTCATGACGGGGCCTTCTACTCATGAAGATGTGCCCTGTAGGAGCTGCCGAAGGCTGCGATCTTTTGATCTTGAAAAATCAAAAGATCGCAGCCTTCGGCAGCTCCTACAGGAATCGTGTTTAGGCAGCGGAATCTGCGTTAAAGCCTAAACTCAAAAGTAATCAGGTGTTGCGATACAGCCGAGGCAACATTCAGCCGTACAGTCGTGTTGCCACCATCCATTGTGTACAATCGCAGTGTTTTTTACGCGATACTTGCCAGCGACCCACTGTGCCGTATTACAGTCACGGTCAATTCGCCGCAGTTCTTCCGACTCGAGTGCCCATGAACGAACAGTTGCAACCCCTAAAGAAACAACCGCGAGCAGGCAAAGCCGGCCGCAGCGGTACCCAGGACGATATTGTCTACGCGCATATCTTCGAGGCCATCCTCGAGCAGCGCCTGGCGCCCGGCACCAAGTTGAGCGAAGAAGCGCTGGGGGAAATTTTCGGGGTCAGCCGCACCATCATTCGCCGCGCCCTGTCGCGCCTGGCCCATGAAGGTGTGGTGTTGTTGCGTCCGAATCGCGGCGCCGTGGTTGCCAGCCCGAGTGTCGAAGAGGCGCGCCAGGTGTTCATGGCCCGGCGTCTGGTCGAGCGCGCGATCACCGAACTGGCGGTGCAGCACGCCACCGCCGAGCAGATCGCCGAATTGCGCCAGATGGTCAACGACGAACGCGACAGCTTCTCCCGTGGCGACCGTGGTGCCGGCATCCGCCTGTCGGGCGAATTCCACCTGAAACTGGCTGAAGCGGCGAAAAACGCCCCGTTGATCAGCTTCCAGCGCAGCCTGGTGTCCCAGACGTCGCTGATCATCGCCCAGTACGAAAGCGGCAACCGCTCCCACTGTTCCTACGACGAGCACACCCAGTTGATCGACGCCATCGAGAAGCGCGACGCTGAACTGGCGGTGAACCTGATGATGCATCACATGGATCACATCGACAGCAAGCTCAACCTCGACGAGGAAAGTGCTTCGGATGACCTGCATGCGGTGTTCTCGCATTTGCTGCAGACCAAGAAGCCGGGTCGATCGACCGCCAAGCTCTGATAGAAAAAGATCGCAGCCTTCGGCAGCTCCTACAAGGGCATGCGTACACCTGTAGGAGCTGCCGAAGGCTGCGATCTTTTTACAGACAATAAAAATCCCCCGTGCTGAAAAGCAACGGGGGATTTTTTATGCCCGGAATACCTTATCGCTGATGCACTAGGTTCCCCGCCGCATACGTCTGCAACACAGTCCGGTCATCCCCCAGCGTCATCAACACAAACAACGTCTCGGCGATGTTGTTGGCCTGCTTCAGGCGATAGCCCAGCAGCGGCGTGGCGTTGTAGTCCAGCACCAGGAAGTCGGCGTCGGTGCCCGGTTGCAGGGTGCCGATCTTGTCTTCCAGGCGCAGCGCACGGGCGCCGCCGAGGGTGGCCAGGTACAGCGACTTGAACGGGCTCAGGCGCGCACCTTGCAGCTGCATCACCTTGTAGGCTTCGTTAAGGGTTTGCAGCAGCGAGAAACTGGTGCCACCGCCGACATCGGTGCCGATGCCGACATTGAGCTTATGCTTCTCGGCCATCGGCAGGTTGAACAGGCCGCTGCCGAGGAAGAAGTTCGAGGTCGGGCAGAACGAGATGGCCGAACCGGTTTCTGCCAGGCGCGCGCACTCGTCATCGCACAGGTGCACACCGTGGGCGAACACCGAGCGCTCGCCGAGCAACTGGTAGTGGTCGTAGACGTCCAGGTAGCCTTTGCGCTCGGGGAACAGCGCCTTGACCCACTCGATTTCCTTGAGGTTTTCGCTGATGTGGGTCTGCATGTACAGATCCGGGTATTCGGTCAGCAACTGG
Source organism: Pseudomonas sp. Pseusp49 (assembly GCF_059491875.1). NCBI lineage: Bacteria > Pseudomonadati > Pseudomonadota > Gammaproteobacteria > Pseudomonadales > Pseudomonadaceae > Pseudomonas > Pseudomonas sp. Pseusp49. The sequence continues at coordinate 2,022,732 of NZ_CP168514.1, forward strand.
CCGGCCAGGGTCAGCTGTTCCGGGGTGCTGGTCGGTGCGAAGCGTGGGGTGACGGCGTAGTGCAGGCGACCCTTGCCGTGCCAGCGCTCGATCAGCGCCTTGCTGTCGACGTAGCTGGATTCGGCGGTATCGGTCAGGTAGTCCGGGGCGTTGCGGTCCATCATCACCTTGCCGGCGATCATCCGCAGGTCGAGCTGCTCGGCCGCTTCGAAGAACGAGTTCACCGATTGCGGGTGCACGCTGCCGAACACCAGCGCGGTGGTGGTGCCGTTGCGCAGCAGTTCCTTGATGAAAATGTCCGCGACCTGATCGGCGTGGCCCTTGTCGGCGAACTGGCTTTCGCAGGGGAAGGTGTAGGTGTTGAGCCAGTCCAGCAATTGCTCGCCATAGGCGCCGACCATGCCGGTTTGCGGCAGGTGGATGTGGGTGTCGATGAAGCCGGGGGTGATCAGCGCATCCTGATAGTGGGTGATCTCGATATCCGCCGGCAGGGTCGGCAGCAATTCGCTGGCGTGGCCCAGGGCGCTGATCTGGCCGTTATCCACAACCAGCAAGCCGTCTTCGAAATACTCGTAGGAGGCTTCGATACCGACTTCGGCAGGGTCGGCGATGCTGTGCAGGATGGCGGCGCGGTAAGCTTTGCGAGTCAGAGGCATGAGATTCTCAGTTCGAGGCTTTCAAGTTTGCGGTTTGGCTGCGGCGTGACGCGGGCAGCAGTTTGGCAATCGGTTCGGCGCTGGAGGTCTGCTGGCCGAAGTTCGCGTTATAGGTGGCGATGATTTCGCCGGCGATGGAGATGGCGATTTCCACAGGCAACTTGCCTTTGACTTCGCCGATGCCCATCGGGCAGCGCATGCGTTGCACGACGCTGTTGTCGAAACCGCGGTCGCGCAGGCGATGTTCGAACTTCACCCGTTTGGTCTTCGAACCGATCAGGCCGAAGTAGGCGAAGTCGTTGCGCTTGAGGATCGCGGCGGTCAGTTCGAGGTCGAGCTGGTGGTTGTGGGTCATCACGATGCAATAGCTGCCGGCGGGCAAATCATCGATTTCATCCACCGGTTCTTCGCTGACGATCTTGCGCACGCCGTGGGGGATCTGTTCGGGGAATTCATCTTCCCGCGAGTCGATCCAGCGCACCCGGCAAGGCAGGCTGGCCAGCAGCGGCACCAGGGCGCGGCCGACGTGGCCAGCACCGAACACGGCGATCTGCGCCTGCACCTGGCCCATCGGTTCGAACAACAGAACGGTGGCACCGCCACAGCACTGGCCGAGGCTGGCGCCGAGGCTGAAACGCTCCAGATGGGTGTCCTGCTTGCCGCTGACCAGCATCTCGCGGGCGATCTTCATGGCCTTGTATTCCAGGTGCCCGCCACCAATGGTGTCGAAGGCCTGGTTCGCGCTGATGACCATCTTCGAGCCGGCATTGCGCGGCGTAGAGCCGAGCTCTTCGATGATGGTTACCAGAACGCAGGGTTCACCCCGGTTTTGCAGGTCGGCGAGGGCGTCGATCCAGTTGTACATGTTTCACCTCAACATCTCTGTTGTCAGTTCGGGCCTCTTCGCGAGCAAGCCCGCTCCCACATTTGGAATGCATTTCAATGTGGGAGCGGGCTTGCTCGCGAAGGCCGCACCTCGGTCTTAGAGCGAAGCCAACTCGGTTTCAGCCTCGACAGCCTTGGCCGCCTTCAACTGGCGCATCTGCTCACAGCCCCACAACACCCGCTCTGGAGTCGCCGGTGCGTCGATCTTCGGTTGATGTTTGTAATCACCCAGGCTCGCCACGGCGTCCTTGATCGCACACCACGAGGCGATGCCGAGCATGAACGGCGGCTCGCCCACAGCCTTGGAATGGAACACCGTGTCTTCCGGGTTCTTGCGGTTTTCCACCAGCTTCACCCGCAGGTCCAGCGGCATGTCCGCCACGGCCGGGATCTTGTAGCTGGCCGGGCCGTTGGTCATCAGCTTGCCTTTGTTGTTCCACACCAGCTCTTCCATGGTCAGCCAGCCCATGCCCTGGATGAAACCGCCCTCGACCTGACCGATGTCGATGGCCGGGTTCAGCGAGGCGCCGACGTCGTGGAGGATGTCGGTGCGCAGCATCTTGTATTCGCCGGTCAGGGTGTCGACCAGCACTTCGCAGCAGGCCGCGCCAAAGGCGAAGTAGTAGAACGGCCGGCCACGGGCCTGACTGCGGTCGTAGTAGATTTTCGGGGTCTTGTAGAAGCCGGTGCTCGACAGCGAGACCTGGGCGAAATACGCCTGCTGGATCAACGCTTCGAACGTCAGGATGTGATCGCGGACCCGCACGTGGCCGTTGTGGAACTCCACGTCTTCTTCGCTGACCTTGTACTGGCGCGCGGCAAATTCCACCAGGCGCTGCTTGATGGTTTCGGCAGCGTTCTGCGCAGCCTTGCCGTTCAGGTCGGCACCGCTGGACGCGGCGGTCGGCGAGGTGTTCGGCACCTTGTCGGTGTTGGTCGCGGTGATCTGCACGCGGTCCATTTCCACCTGGAACACTTCGGCCACGACCTGCGCGACCTTGGTGTTCAGGCCCTGGCCCATTTCGGTGCCACCGTGGTTCAGGTGGATGCTGCCGTCGGTGTAGACGTGCACCAGGGCACCGGCCTGGTTGAGGAAGCTGGCGGTGAAGGAAATACCGAATTTCACCGGGGTCAGCGCCAGGCCTTTTTTCAGGATCGGACTGTTGGCGTTGTAGCGACGGATCGCTTCGCGGCGCTCGGCGTACTGACTGCTTTCTTCCAGTTCGGCGGTCATCTCCTCGAGCATGTTGTGCTCGACGGTCTGGTAGTAGTGAGTGACGTTGCGCTCGGTCTTGCCGTAGTAGTTGGCCTTGCGCACGGCCAAAGGATCCAGGGCCAGATGGCGGGAGATGGCGTCCATCACTTCTTCGATGGCGACCATGCCTTGCGGGCCGCCGAAGCCACGGTAAGCGGTGTTCGAGGCGGTGTTGGTCTTGCAGCGGTGACCGTTGATGGTCGCATCGCCCAGGTAATACGAGTTGTCCGAGTGGAACATTGCGCGGTCGACGATCGACGCCGACAGGTCAGGCGAGCAACCGCAGTTGCCGGCCAGTTCCAGGTTGATGCCGTGCAGGCGACCGGTGCTGTCGAAGCCGACGTCGTACTCGACATAGAAGGGGTGACGCTTGCCGGTCATCAGCATGTCTTCGACCCGTGGCAGGCGCATCTTGGTCGGCTGGCCGGTGAGGTGGGCGATCACCGCGCACAGGCACGCGGGGCTCGCCGCCTGGGTTTCCTTGCCGCCGAAACCGCCGCCCATGCGGCGCATGTCGACGACGATCTTGTTCATCGACACGTCCAGGACTTCGGCCACCAGTTTCTGCACTTCGGTGGGGTTCTGCGTGGAGCAGTAGACGATCATGCCGCCGTCTTCGGTCGGCATCACCGAAGAGATCTGGGTTTCCAGGTAGAAGTGCTCCTGGCCGCCGATGTGCAGGGTGCCCTGGATGCGGTGCTCGGCAGTGGCCAGCGCCGTGGCCGAATCGCCGCGCTTGTGGGTGTGGCTGTCGAGTACGAAGTGGCGCTTGCGCAGGGCTTCGACCACGTCCAGCACAGGCTCAAGGTCCTCGTATTCGATGATCGCAGCCATGGCCGCCTTGCGCGCGGTTTCCAGGTCTTTCGCCGCGACGGCGACCACTGGCTGACCGACGAACTGCACGGTGTCGATGGCCAGCAGCGGATCGCCCGGCAACAACGGACCGATGTCCTTCAGGCCCGGCACGTCTTCGTGGGTGATGGCGATGCGCACGCCTTCGAAGGCGTAGCAGGGCGAGGTGTCGATGCTGATGATGCGGGCGTGGGCACGGTCCGACATGCGCGCATAAACGTGCAACTGGTTGGGGAATTCCAGGCGATCGTCGATGTACTGCGCTTCACCGGCCACATGCTTGGCGGCGCTGTCGTGCTTGACGCTGCGGCCGACACCGGTGGTCAGGTCCTTGGCGAACAGTTCAGCCAGTTCGGCTTGGGTCTTCTCTACGGCGTGATGATTAGACATAAGCGGTCACCCGGGTCTCGATGTGCGGTGTTTGCAGTTCGATGAAGTATTTGCGCAGCAGGTTCTGCGCGCTGAGCAGGCGATATTCCTTGCTGGCGCGGAAGTCCGAGAGCGGTGTGAAGTCTTCGCCCAGGGCCGCGCAGGCGCGTTCAACGGTGGCGTTATTGAATGGCGAGCCGAGCAACGCGGCTTCGCAGGCGGCAGCACGTTTCGGGATCGCGGCCATGCCGCCGAAGGCGACACGGGCCTCGGCGACCACGCCGTTTTCCAGGCGAATGTTGAAGGCCGCGCAAACTGCCGAAATGTCATCGTCCAGGCGCTTGGAGACCTTGTAGGCGCGGAACAGTTTTTCGACGCTGGCGCGCGGCACGATGATCTTCTCGATGAACTCGCTTTCCTGGCGCGCCGTGACGCGGTAATCGATGAAGTAATCTTCCAGCGCCAGGGTGCGGCGGGTTTCACCTTTGCACAGGACGATTTGCGCGCCGAGGGCGATCAGCAGGGGCGGCGAATCGCCAATCGGCGAGGCGTTGCCGATGTTGCCGCCGAGGGTGCCCTGGTTGCGGATCTGCAGGGACGCGAAGCGGTGCAGCAATTCACCGAAGTCCGGGTACTCGGCGTTCAACGCTTCGTAGCAATCGGAAAGGGCGGTGGCGGCACCGATTTCCAGGCGATCTTCAAAGCGGTCGATGCGTTTCATCTCGGCGACGTTGCCAACGTAGATCATCACCGGCAGGGTGCGGTGGAATTGCGTGACTTCCAGCGCCAGGTCGGTGCCGCCGGCCAGCAGGCGGGCCTGTGGATAAGCGTCGTAGAGGTCGGCCAGGTCGGCCACGGTCAGCGGCACCAGGCAGCGTTTGTCGCCGCTGTTGAGTTCGCCGATATCGGTCGGGGCAATGGCTTTCAGGCGCGCGATGGTGTCGGCCTCGCGGGCGTCGAACTGGTCCGGCTGCTTGCCGCAGCAGGACTGCTCGGCGGCTTCCAGGATCGGCCGGTAACCGGTGCAGCGGCAGAGATTGCCGGCCAGTGCTTCGTGGGCCTTGGCATGATCCGGTGCATCGCTGTTCTTTTGCAGGGCAAACAGCGACATCACGAAGCCGGGGGTGCAGAAGCCGCATTGCGAGCCGTGGCACTCGACCATGGCTTTTTGCACGCTGTGCAGTTCACCCTTGTGCTTGAGGTCTTCAACGCTGATCAGTTGTTTGCCGTGCAGGGACGATACGAAGGTCAGGCATGAGTTGAGGCTGCGATAGCGAATGTGTTCGCGGCCGTCGTCATCGGTCTGCAATTCGCCGACGACCACGGTGCAGGCGCCGCAGTCACCGCTGGCGCAGCCTTCTTTGGTGCCGGGTTTGCCCACATGGTCGCGCAGATAATTGAGCACGGTCAGGTTCGGGTCCAGGGCGTGCTCGCTACGGAGTTCCTGGTTTAGTAAAAACTGGATCACGGAAGGCCTCGCAGACTCATTATTGTTGTTAACCGATAGGAACCGAATTTAGCAGGTCTGACTTTTCGGTCAATGATTTTCTGACTTAAAGGTCAGGAAATTGCATTTTGTCGATTAACCACCTGTTCCTTAATTATTGTCGTTGGTTCGATAGCCTGCTTTTTTGCTTGAATCGTGCCAAAAACCTCCGGGCGGGCACTCCGCCCTGACGCAGCAATTGCGCTACACTGCGCCGCTTGTACAGATCAAAGAGTTTGAAGGACAACCATGACGTTCAAGGCGCCGGACAGCCTCGCCGAGCAAATCGCTCACCACCTCGCCGAACGCATCATTCGCGGCGAAATGAAGCCCGGGGAGCGCATCCAGGAACAGAAGGTCACGCTGGCCCTCAATGTCAGCCGCGGTTCGGTCCGCGAGGCCTTGCTGATCCTCGAGCGTCGCCACCTGATCGCGATCCTGCCGCGACGTGGCGCCCACGTCACCGAGCTCACGCCGCACAAGGTGCAGAGCCTGTGCACGCTGATGAGCGAGATGTACATCCTGCTGGCCAACGCCGTGGCCAGCGGCTGGAAAGTCCAGGCCGACCTGGCGCCGTTCGTGCAGATCCAGCAGCGCCTGACTGCCAGCTACGAGCGCCAGGACATCCACACCTTCGTCGACGACAGTTTCAACGTGATGCGCGCCACGTACGGGTTTGCCAACAACCCGTACCTGCAGGAAACTGTCGAGAATCTGCAGCCGGCCATGAGCCGTGCCTATTTCCTTGCCCTGGATCAGCGCAAGGCGTCGATGAGCGAATACCTGGAACTGTTCGAACGCCTGCTCGCGGCCGTGATCGCCCGTGACTTTGCGCAGATCCGCACCGTGCTGACCGCGTATGGCCAGCGCAGTTGCGATCTGGTGATCTCCGCCCTGACGGACGCCTGAGCGTGCGGCTCAAGTGCATCAAGCTGGCGGGGTTCAAATCCTTCGTCGATCCGACCACGGTGAACTTCCCCAGCAACATGGCGGCGGTGGTCGGGCCCAATGGCTGCGGCAAATCGAACATCATCGACGCCGTTCGCTGGGTAATGGGTGAGAGTTCGGCGAAGAACCTCCGTGGCGAGTCGATGACCGACGTCATCTTCAACGGCTCCACCAGCCGCAAGCCGGTGAGCCAGGCGAGCATCGAACTGGTGTTCGATAACTCCGACGGCACCCTGCTCGGCGAATACGCCGCCTACGCGGAAATTTCCATTCGCCGCAAAGTGACGCGCGACAGCCAGACCACCTATTACCTCAACGGCACCAAGTGCCGGCGTCGTGACATCACCGACATCTTCCTCGGCACCGGCCTTGGCCCGCGCAGCTACTCGATCATCGAGCAGGGGATGATCTCCAAGCTGATCGAGTCCAAGCCCGAAGACCTGCGCAACTTCATCGAAGAAGCGGCGGGCATCTCCAAGTACAAGGAGCGCCGGCGCGAAACCGAAAACCGCATCCGTCGTACCCACGAGAACCTGGAGCGCCTGACCGACCTGCGCGAAGAGTTGACGCGTCAGCTCGAGCGCTTGCATCGCCAGGCCGAGGCCGCCAAGAAGTACCAGGAATACAAGGGCGAGGAGCGTCAACTCAAGGCGCAACTGTCGGCCCTGCGCTGGCAGGCGTTGAACGATCAGGTCGGCCAGCGTGAAGCGATCATCGGCAACCAGGAGGTTTCCTTCGAAGCCCTGGTGGCCGAACAGCGCAATGCCGACGCGAGCATCGAGCGCCTGCGTGACGGGCACCACGACCTGTCGGAGCGCTTCAATCTGGTGCAAGGGCGCTTCTACTCGGTCGGCGGTGACATTGCCCGGGTCGAGCAGAGCATCCAGCATGGCCAGCAACGCTTGCGGCAATTGCAGGACGACCTGAAGGAAGCCGAGCGCGCGCGCCTCGAAACCGAGTCCCACCTCGGCCATGACCGCACGCTGCTGCTGACCCTGGGCGAAGAGCTGGACATGCTGACCCCGGAACAGGAAGTCGCCAGCGCCGCCGCCGAAGAGGCCGCCGCCGCGCTGGAAGAGTCCGAAACCACCATGCATGGCTGGCAGGAGCAGTGGGATACGTTCAACCTCACCGCCGCCGAACCGCGCCGTCAGGCCGAAGTGCAGCAATCGCGGATCCAGCAGCTGGAAACCAGCCTGGAGCGCCTGGCCGATCGCCAGAAGCGCCTGGGCGAAGAGCGCGCCTTGCTCTCGGCTGACCCGGAAGACGCGGCGATCATGGAGCTCAGCGAGCAGCTCGCCGAGTCCGAGGCGACCCTCGAAGATTTGCAGACCAGTGAAGAGGCCCAGGTCGAAAAGCTCGAGCAACTGCGCCAGCAATTACAGCAAACGCTGACGGCGCAGCAACAGGCCCAGGGCGATTTGCAGCGGCTCAACGGTCGACTGGCTTCGCTCGAAGCCTTGCAGCAAGCCGCGCTCGATCCGGGCACCGGCACCGCTGAATGGCTGCGTGAACAGAATCTTGCGAATCGCCCGCGCCTGGCCGAAGGCCTGAAGGTTGAGGCCGGTTGGGAGCTGGCGGTGGAAACCGTGCTCGGCGCTGACCTGCAGGCGGTGCTGGTGGATGATTTCAACGATTTCGATCTGTCGGGTTTTGCCCAGGGCGACTTGCGCTTGCTCAGCCCGGCCGGCGATGGCGTACGGGTGCCGGGCAGCCTGCTGGACAAGGTCGAGGCGCAGATCGATCTGTCGCCATGGCTGGGGCAGGTCAAGCCGGTCGACAGCCTTGAGCAGGCCTTGGCCTTGCACGGGCAATTGGCGGCCGGGCAGAGCCTGATCAGCCGTGACGGCTACTGGGTCGGTCGGCATTTCCTGCGCGTGCGTCGGGCCAGTGAAGCGGAAAGCGGCGTGCTCGCCCGTGGCCAGGAAATCCAGCAACTGGGCCTTGAGCGCGAAGAGCGCGAAGCCGCAGTCGAAACCCTGGAAACCCAACTGCAGAATCTCAGGGCGCAGCAGCGCCAGCAGGAAAACGGCCGCGAGCATTTGCGTCGTTTGCTGCAAGACGAAGCCCGCCAGCAAGGTGAATTGAAAGCCCAGTTGTCGGCCGGCAAGGCCAAGGCCGAGCAATTGACCCTGCGCCGCACTCGCCTCGACGAAGAGCTCACCGAACTGGATGAGCAACGCGCACTGGAGCACGAAAACATCGGTGAAGCGCGCCTGCAACTGCAGGAAGCCCTCGACAGCATGGCGCAGGACACCGAGCAGCGCGAGTTGTTGTTGGCCCAGCGCGACAGTTTGCGCGAGCGCCTGGATCGGGTGCGGCAGGAAGCGCGGCAACACAAGGATCATGCCCATCAGTTGGCGGTGCGTCTGGGTTCGCTCAAGGCGCAGCACGATTCGACTCGCCAGGCGCTGGAGCGTCTGGAGATGCAGTCCGAGCGCCTGACCGAAAAGCGCGAACAGCTGAGCCTCAATCTGGAGGAGGGTGAAGCCCCCCTGGAAGAACTGCGCCTGAAACTCGAGGAGTTGCTCGACAAGCGCATGACCGTCGACGAAGAACTCAAGACCGCGCAGATCGCCCTCGAAGACGCCGACCGCGAATTGCGCGACGCCGAGAAGCGCCGCAGCCAGGCCGAACAGCAATCCCAGTTGATTCGCAGCCAGCTCGAAACCCAGCGCATGGAATGGCAAGCCCTGACCGTGCGCCGCAAGACTTTGCAGGACCAGTTGCTGGAAGACGGCTACGATCTTCACGGCGTACTCGCGACATTGACCGCCGAGGCCAGCGAGAAGGAGGCCGAGGAAGAACTCGAGCGCATCGCTGCGCGAATTCAGCGTCTGGGTGCGATCAACCTGGCGGCCATTGATGAGTACCAGCAACAATCGGAGCGTAAACGGTATCTGGATGCCCAGGACGCCGATCTGGTGGAAGCGCTTGAAACCCTTGAGAACGTGATTCGCAAGATCGACAAGGAAACCCGCAACCGCTTCAAGGATACCTTTGATCAGATCAATGGCGGTTTACAGGCGCTTTTCCCAAAAGTTTTCGGTGGAGGCCGCGCGTATTTGGAACTGACGGGCGAAGATCTACTCGATACAGGGGTGACAATCATGGCGCAGCCGCCTGGAAAGAAGAACAGCACCATCCATTTGCTCTCCGGTGGCGAAAAAGCCCTGACCGCATTGGCCCTGGTTTTTGCGATCTTCAAGTTGAATCCGGCGCCGTTCTGCATGCTCGATGAAGTTGACGCGCCACTGGATGACGCTAACGTTGGACGCTACGCAAAATTGGTTAAAGAGATGTCGCAATCAGTGCAGTTCATCTATATCACCCACAACAAGATCGCCATGGAAATGGCCGATCAACTGATGGGGGTGACGATGCACGAGCCCGGTTGTTCACGTCTGGTGGCAGTGGATGTCGAGGAGGCGATGGCGATGGTGGATGCCTGAGTCGTGGTTGCAGGAAGGCGTGTTTATGGGTTGTAGGACTCTTTTCCTCGCTTCGACTTGCTGGCCAATCGACATATTCGCGCTAGCCAAGGTGGTAGACGGTGTAAAGTTGCCTTTGGTCGTGCTAGTTTAATGTCAATTTTTCGTATACGTGGGCAAAACGCCTGTCAGAACATAGAGTTGGCGCCACGTTTTAAAGCGGTTTACAGGTTGTAAACCCCTTATTTTTCAGCATTTTTTATAGAGGCACGGGATTACATGGAAATCGGTCTGCGCGAGTGGCTGATCGTCATCGGCATTATTGTCATTGCCGGTATTCTTTTTGATGGCTGGCGCCGTATGCGCGGCGGCAAGGGAAAACTGAAGTTCCGTCTTGACCGAAGTCTGTCCAACCTGCCGGACGAGGACAGCAGCGCCGAGCTGCTGGGCCCGCCGCGCGTGCTGGACACGCATAAAGAGCCGCAACTGGACGAGCAGGACCTGCCGTCGGTGAGCATGCCGGCCCGCGAGCCTCGTGAATCGGGGTCCAAGCGCGGCAAACGTGGCCACAGCGAGCCTTCCCAGGGTGACATGAACCTCAGTCTGGATCTGGATGGCGGCCCGAGCTTCAGTAGCCGCGACGACGATTTCCCGGATGACACCAAGTCCTCGCCAGCGCACGGCGAAAAAGATCAGCCGCAAGCTGAAGAAGTGCTGGTGATCAGCGTGATCTGCCGCGACGCTGCCGGCTTCAAGGGCCCGGCGCTGTTGCAGAACATTCTGGAAAGCGGCCTGCGTTTCGGCGAGATGGATATTTTCCACCGTCACGAAAGCATGGCGGGCAACGGCGAGGTGCTGTTCTCCATGGCCAACGCCGTCAAGCCGGGCGTATTCGACCTGGACGACATCGACCACTTCAGCACCCCGGCGGTGAGCTTCTTCCTGGGTCTGCCAGGCCCTCGCCATCCGAAGCAAGCCTTCGACGTGATGGTGGCGGCGGCGCGCAAATTGTCCCAGGAGCTCAACGGCGAACTGAAGGACGACCAGCGCAGCGTACTGACTGCCCAGACGATCGAGCACTACCGTCAGCGCATCGTCGAATTCGAACGCCGCGCCCTGACCCAGAAGCGCTAAATCAAACGGAGCTCTCTATGTCAGGAGAGCTTTTGTGGCGAGGGGGCTTGCCCCCGTTGGGCTGCGAAGCGGCCCCAAAACCAGCCAACCCGTTGTGTCAGATAAAATACGAACACTGGATCTACGACTGCTTCGCAGCCGAACGGGGGCAAGCCCCCTCGCCACAAAGTGCAAGCCATCAGGCTATCGTGATTAGAAGATTGAGCAGCCTCGGCTGCTCTTTTGCTTTATGAGAGAACACCCATGACCGCCGCCAAGAACCGTATTTTAGAGCTGCGCGCTGAGCTGGATCAGCACAACTATCGCTATCACGTGCTCGACGAGCCGAGCATTCCGGACGCCGAATACGACCGCTTGTTCAACGAGCTCAAGGCGCTGGAAGCGGCCAATCCCGAGTTGATCACCAGCGACTCGCCCACCCAGCGAGTGGGCAGCGCGGCGCTGTCGGCGTTTACCCAGGTGCGTCACGAAGTGCCGATGCTCAGCCTCGGCAACGCCTTCGAAGAAACCGACATGCGTGAGTTCGACCGCCGGGTGACCGAGGGCCTGGATTTGCCGGCGGGCGACCTGTTCGGTGGCGGCGCAACAGTCGAATACAGCTGTGAGCCCAAGCTCGACGGCCTGGCCGTCAGCCTGTTGTACCAGGACGGCGTTCTGGTGCGCGGCGCCACCCGCGGCGATGGTACGACAGGCGAAGACATCAGCGTCAACGTACGCACCGTGCGCAACATTCCGCTCAAGCTGCACGGTACTGGCTGGCCGGCGACCCTGGAAGTGCGCGGCGAAGTGTTCATGTCCAAAGCCGGTTTCGAACGGCTCAACGCCACGCAACTGGAAGTCGGCGGCAAGACTTTCGCCAACCCGCGCAATGCGGCGGCGGGCAGTTTGCGCCAGCTGGATTCGAAGATCACCGCCAATCGTCCACTGGAATTCTGCTGCTACGGCATCGGCCAGGTGTCGGCGGACATTGCCGATACGCATATCGGCAATTTGCAGCAACTCAAGGCCTGGGGCATGCCGATCAGCCACGAGCTGAAACTGGCGCAGGGTATCGCCGAGTGCCTGGATTACTACCGCGACATCGGTGAGCGGCGCAACGCACTGCCCTATGAAATCGATGGCGTGGTGTTCAAGGTCAACAGCATCGCCTCCCAACGCGAACTTGGTTTTCGCGCCCGTGAGCCGCGTTGGGCCATCGCCCACAAATTCCCGGCGATGGAAGAGCTCACCGAACTGCTCGATGTGGAATTCCAGGTCGGCCGCACCGGTGCGGTGACGCCGGTGGCGCGCCTGAAACCGGTGAAGGTCGCAGGCGTCACGGTGGCCAACGCCACGCTGCACAACATGGATGAAGTCGCGCGCCTGGGCCTGATGATCGGCGACACGGTGATCATTCGCCGCGCCGGTGACGTGATTCCGCAAGTGGTGCAGGTGGTCATGGAGCGTCGTCCGGAAAACGCCCGGCCGGTGCAGATCCCGGAGAAATGCCCGGTGTGTGGCTCCCATGTCGAGCGCACGCAACTGATCAAGCGCAGCAAGGGCCGCGAGACGGTCAGCGAAGGCGCGGTGTACCGCTGCGTCGGTCGCCTGGCCTGTGGCGCGCAACTCAAGCAGGCCATCATTCACTTCGTTTCCCGTCGTGCCATGGACATCGAAGGCCTGGGCGAGAAGAGCGTCGAGCAACTGGTCGATGAAGGCCTGGTGAGTTCGCCGGCCGATCTGTACGCCCTGACGTTCGAGCAGATCGTCGATCTGGAAGGCTTTGCCGAACTGTCGAGCAAGAACCTGCTCGGCGCCATCGAAGACAGCAAGAAACCGGGGTTGGCGCGGTTCATCTACGCCCTCGGGATTCCCGATGTCGGCGAAGAGACGGCCAAGGTGCTGGCCCGCTCCCTGGGGTCGCTGGAGCGGGTGCAGCAGGCTTTGCCGCAGGTGCTGACGTACTTGCCGGATGTCGGGCTGGAAGTCGCGCACGAGATCCACAGCTTCTTTGAAGACGCACATAACCAGCAGGTGATCGCTGATTTGCTCAGGCATGGCCTGCAGATTCAGGATCAGGGCGAGTTGGCTGCCGAGTTTGCCGCGAGTACGACATTGGGCGGTTTCCTCGACAAGCTGCATATTCCATCGGTCGGTCCGGGCGGGGCGCAGAAACTGGCGGACAAGTTCGGCTCGCTGCAGGCGGTGATCGGTGCTGACTGGCTGGATATGCGTCAGGCTCTGCCGGAGAAACAGGCCAATTCGGTGCGCGAGTTCTTCGCGCTTGAGGAGAATCGCCAATTGGCCGAGGCGGCCGAGAAGCAACTGGTCGATTTCGGCATGCACTGGCAGAGCGAGAAGAAGGTCGTCGAAGGCTTGCCGCTGGCCGGGCAGACCTGGGTGCTGACCGGTTCGCTGGAGCTGATGAGCCGCGATGTGGCCAAGGACAAGCTCGAAAGCCTGGGGGCCAAGGTCGCCGGCTCCGTGTCGGCCAAGACCCATTGCGTGGTCGCAGGGCCGGGCGCCGGTTCGAAGTTGACCAAGGCCAATGAGCTGGGGTTGAAGGTGCTGGATGAAGAAGCTTTTGTGGTATTCCTGAAAGAGCACGGCGTCCCGATCTGAGTAAAAGATCGCAGCCTTCGGCAGCTCCTACACCGATCTCTGTAGGAGCTGCCGAAGGCTGCGATCTTTTTACAGGCACCTCAATTCCAACTGGAACGATCCAGGCACAAGAATGATCTAGTCTCTGCAAGCCCCAGGGAGAGATCGCCATGCACCCGTTCTTCGAACAGCTCAGCTCGCGCATCGCCGCACCGTTCGTGGGCGAAAGCTCGCGCAACAGCAAGGTGTGGCTCTGTCGTTGCGGGCAATCGCTGTTTTTCCGCAACAGCCAGTGCCTGGCGTGTTCAGCGGCCCTTGGGTATCAACCTGAGCAAAGTCGTTTATCTTCCCTGCAACCGGGCGAGCGCCCCGACACCTGGTGTCTCGACGCCGATCCGCAGGCGGGCGCGTTCCGCCGCTGCGCCAATCTCGACTCTCCGGCTGCGTGCAACTGGCTGCTTCCAGCCAATCACCACGAAACCTTGTGCATGGCCTGTAGCCTGAATCGCACGATTCCCGACCTGTCGATCACCGAAAACCACGAGCGCTGGCGCAAGGTGGAAACCGCCAAGCGGCGTCTGGTCGCGCAACTGGTCAGCCTGGGGTTGCGGGTGATTCCCAAGGCAGTCGATGAAGAGACTGGCCTTGCCTTCGATTTCATCGGCGTCGACCTTGAAGGCAAGCCGCCGACCACGGGCCACGCCAACGGCCTGATCACCCTGGATATCAAGGAGGCCGACGACGCGCACCGCGAGCAGGTGAGGGTGCAAATGCACGAACCCTATCGCACCTTGCTCGGGCATTTTCGTCACGAAGTCGGGCATTACTACTGGGACCGATTGATCGCCCATAGCCATTGGCTTGAGCCTTTTCGCGGCTTGTTCGGCGATGAACGCGCGAGCTACGCCGATGCCCTCGAACGCCATTATCAGCAAGGCGCGCCGCTCGACTGGCAGCAGCACTGCGTCAGCGCCTACGCGACCATGCACCCGTGGGAAGACTGGGCGGAAACCTGGGCGCATTACCTGCACATGATGGACGCCGTGGACACCGCGCTGGGGTTTGGCATGAGCGCCCGGGAAATGGACTTCGACTATCAGCCGTTTCCACCCCAAGCCCTCTACGATCCGCAGCATCCCGGCGGCGCGGCTTTCCTCTCGTTCGTCAACGCCTGGATCGAACTGGCCGGCATGCTCAACGAGCTGTCACGCAGCATGGGGCAGCCGGATTTCTACCCCTTCGTCCTGCCGCCTGCTGTCGTTGCCAAGCTGCACTTCATTCATCTGGTGATTCAGCAGGCGGGCGGCAGGGCGGATGCGGTGCTTGAGGCGCAATAGCAAGTGCTTGAAGCCCCTCATGTTTTTATTCCGAAACCAACGGTTGTAACTTCGCCTCAGATAGGTACAATGGCGCGGCTCGCCGACAGGTGAGCGTCGTTATGGTGACCCTATCGGTCCCCCCGCAACGATCAGCCGTGAACCCGGTCAGGCCTGGAAGGGAGCAGCCGCAGCGGTGACATTGTGTGCCGGGGTGTGGCTGGTAGGGTTACCACCTTAACGCCACGCGAGTGTTCTCTCGCGTCATCTTCTTGAATACAGACTTTCGCTAGCTGCCAGGATCTTCTCCGAGGCGGTTTTTCGTCGTTTGCGCTTTATCCACAGGCGCCGGCTCGCCACCGATATACAGTCGAACAATTTCATCGATCTCCCCGGACATCTTCATCCGCGCCAGGGTGCGCAGAATGCTCTGCACCGGGACCTGTGGGTCGTTGCGAACGTAACAACCGAGACGGATTTCCTGCAGCACTGCCACGCTTTGCAGTTGCTGCTCCGGCAGGAGGCGGTGATTGAACCAGTCCAGGCTCCATTGATTGCTGACGGCATAACGATTGCGGCCGGCCAGGAGTTTTTCCAGCACTTGTTCCTGATTGCGTGCATCGTCGCGCTGCAGTTGGCCGCTGTCGAACAGCGGCTGCAGGGTCGGGTAGCTGTAGCCCAGCACGGTGCCAACGGGCTGTAGTGGCAAGTCGGCGGGTTTGACGGCGTCGGGCAGCGCATGCCGAGTGATCAACACGTCAGGTTGAGTGAAGAGCGGGATGCTCCAGAGATAATCGCCGGACTGCTCGGGCAGCCACGATTGCGTGGCATAACAGCGGACATCGACCTCGCCTTGCTCCATGGCGCCTTGTATGCGCCTGCGGGGCAAAACGTGGAATTCGGCCGGTACGCCGACCTGGGTCGCGAGGCTGAGCATCATGTCATACAGGATGCCCTGAGTCGGTTTGCCCCGTTCAAGCTGCACCATGGGCATGCTCCAGCTGTCGGTTATCACGAAGCGCAGCGGTGCTGGCGCCGCCGCGACGTCCAGGCTGATCAACAGCAATGCCCCCAAGGCCAGCCGCATAAACACTCCGTTAAATGCCTGTGATGTGCAGCTTAGCCACAATACACGAGCGCACCGGATGCAATTTGTGCCTTGCTCCGCTAGCATTAGCCGCTTCTGCTTCCTTCGCTGCGACGGTTTTCGATGAGTTATCAGGTTCTTGCACGTAAATGGCGTCCGCGCTCGTTCCGCGAAATGGTCGGCCAGACCCATGTGCTCAAGGCTCTGATCAATGCCTTGGACAGCCAGCGGCTGCACCACGCCTACCTCTTCACCGGTACCCGTGGGGTCGGCAAGACCACCATCGCGCGGATCATTGCCAAATGCCTTAACTGTGAGACAGGTATCACTTCGACCCCCTGTGGCGAGTGTTCGGTGTGTCGCGAAATCGACGAAGGCCGCTTTGTCGACCTGATCGAGATCGACGCCGCGAGCCGCACCAAGGTCGAAGATACCCGTGAATTGCTCGACAACGTGCAGTACGCCCCGAGCCGCGGGCGCTTCAAGGTCTACCTGATCGACGAAGTGCACATGCTCTCCAGCCATTCCTTCAACGCGCTGCTCAAAACCCTCGAGGAGCCGCCACCCTACGTCAAGTTCATCCTGGCGACCACTGATCCGCAGAAACTTCCGGCAACGATTCTGTCGCGGTGCCTGCAGTTCTCCCTGAAGAACATGACGCCGGAACGGGTTGTCGAGCACTTGACCCACGTGCTGGGTGTCGAGAACGTGCCGTTCGAAGACGATGCGCTGTGGTTGCTGGGCCGTGCTGCCGACGGTTCGATGCGTGATGCCATGAGCCTGACCGACCAGGCGATTGCCTTCGGTGAAGGCAAGGTACTGGCCGCCGATGTGCGGGCGATGCTCGGGACCCTCGATCACGGGCAGGTCTACGACGTCCTGCATGCGCTGATCGAAGGCGATGCCAGGGCGCTGCTCGAAGCCGTCCGCCACTTGGCCGAACAAGGCCCGGACTGGAATGGCGTGCTCTCGGAAATTCTCAATGTGCTGCACCGCGTTGCCATTGCCCAGGCCTTGCCGGAAGGTGTCGATAACGGTCACGGCGACCGCGATCGCGTGCTGGCACTGGCCCAGGCCTTGCCGGCCGAAGACGTGCAGTTCTACTACCAGATGGGCCTGATCGGTCGCCGCGACTTGCCGCTGGCGCCGGATCCCCGGGGCGGTTTTGAAATGGTGTTGCTGCGGATGCTGGCGTTCCGGCCCGCGGACACCGCGGATGCCCCGAGGCAACCGCTAAAGCCAGTGGGGATCAGCCAGGCCACAGTTGATTCCGCAAACTCAGTGGCTGCCGCGCAGGTCGTTGCGCCGGTAGCCGCTGCGGCCGTTGCACCGAAAGTGGCTGCGCCAGCACCGGAACCGGTGGCGCCGGTCGTTGTGCCGGAAGCTGCGCCTGTGCCTGTGGTTGAAGCGGCCGTGGTCGAAGAGGTGGTCGACCTGCCGTGGAATGACCCGGTCGCGCCAGCCCCCGTTCAGCAACCCGCCGTGGAGCCGGTGCTGGAAACCGCCAGCGAACAACCCGAATTACCGCCGATGCCGTTGCCGACGCCGGACAGCGTGGTGCCGGACGCCCCTGAATGGGCCGCCGCGCCAATCCCGGAGCCTTCGGTGGCCGAGGTCGATGCCGCAACGCCGGGCATGGACCTGGATGACGAGCCGCCGCTGGACGAGGATTACATCGAGCCGGACATGGATTCGGCCTACAGTTACCTCGACGAACTGGCCAGCGAGCATGCCGCCGACCCGGCGCCGGAACCCGAGCCTGAGCCCGCGGCGATGCCGGCCACCGGCCTGGCCCTGCAATGGCTGGAGCTGTTCCCGAAATTGCCGATTTCCGGCATGACCGGCAGCATCGCCGCCAACTGCACGCTGATCGCGGTGGATGGCGACAATTGGCTGATGCACCTGGACCCGGCCCACAGTGCCTTGTTCAATGCCACTCAGCAGCGTCGCCTCAACGATGCGCTGAACCAGTATCACCAGCGCACGCTGACCCTGAGCATCGAGCTGATCAAGCCCGAGCAGGAAACCCCGGCACAAGCGGCTTCGCGCCGCCGCGCCAACCGTCAGCGCGAGGCGGAGGAATCGATCCACGGCGATCCGTTCATCCAGCAAATGATGCAGCAGTTCGGTGCGGTGGTCCGTAACGATACTATTGAACCTGTCGACGCCCTGGTCACTCAGGGCTAATAACTGAAGGTGCTCGGCTCCATTGCGCCGGGCGCTGTTTTGATCCAAGTACTTTTGAGGTGATTACCATGATGAAAGGTGGCATGGCCGGCCTGATGAAGCAGGCGCAGCAGATGCAGGAAAAAATGGCCAAGATGCAGGAAGAACTGGCCAACGCCGAAGTCACCGGTAAGGCTGGTGGCGATATGGTCACCGTGGTGATGACCGGGCGTCATGACGTCAAGAGCGTGACCATCGACCCGAGCTTGGTCGAAGGCATGAGCGAAGACGACAAGGAAATGCTGGAAGCGGTCATCGCCTCCGCGGTCAACGATGCCGTGCGCAAGATCGAAGCCAACAGCCAGGACAAGATGGGCAGCATGACTGCCGGCATGCAACTGCCGCCGGGCATGAAACTGCCATTCTGATTCGCCTTCAGGCGGCAGATGAGCTACAAAAAATGCCAGGCATTGCGCCTGGCATTTTTGTTTCTGGCTGTTGGGTATGTGTCGTCCGTGATGGCGCCTTCGCGAGCAAGCCCGCTCCCACAGGTGGGCGTCGTACACAAATCCAGTGTGGGAGCAGGCTTGCTCGCGAAGGATTCACCCCGGTGCAACTGAAAACACATCGAACGCCATACCGCCACAAAGGTCTGCTCCCTATATCACCCAACCCCATCGATCACAGGAGACGCTGCCATGTCCGACCCCATGACCCTCAATCAACGCATTGTCCTGGCTTCACGCCCGGTCGGCGCGCCAACGCCGGAAAACTTCCGCATGGAGCGGGTGGCGTTGCCGGAACTCGCCGACGGTGAGGTGCTGCTCAAGACCGTTTTCCTGTCGCTGGATCCCTACATGCGCGGACGCATGAGCGACGCTCCGTCCTACGCCGCACCGGTGGAAATCGGCGAAGTCATGACCGGGGGCGCGGTCAGTCGGGTCGAGCGCTCGCTCAATCCGAAGTTTCAGGAAGGTGACCTTGTGGTCGGTGCCACCGGTTGGCAAAGCCACAGCATCAATGACGGGCGCAGCATCATTGCGGTGCCATCGGGATTGCCCAGTGCATCGATGGCCCTTGGGGTGTTGGGAATGCCGGGCATGACCGCGTACATGGGCCTGATGGACATCGGCCAGCCCCAGGCCGGCGAAACCCTGGTGGTTGCAGCGGCCTCAGGCGCGGTGGGTTCGGTGGTCGGTCAGGTGGCGAAGATCAAGGGACTGCGCGTGGTCGGCGTGGCCGGCGGGGCGGACAAGTGCCGTTATGTGGTCGACGAGCTGGGTTTCGACGCCTGCATCGACCACAAGAGTCCGGATTTTGCCGATGAGCTGGCCAAGGCCTGCGGCAAGGGCATCGATATCTACTACGAAAACGTCGGCGGCAAGGTCTTCGACGCCGTGGTGCCGTTGCTCAATCCCAAGGCGCGGATTCCACTGTGCGGCCTGATTGCCTCCTATAACGCCCATGAAGCGCCGAGCGGGCCGGATCGCCTGCCCCTGTTGCAGCGCACCCTGTTGACCAAGCGGGTGCGCATCCAGGGCTTCATCGTGTTCGATGACTATGGTGATCGCCAGCCGGAATTCCTCAGTGCCATGGCGCCCTGGGTGCGCGATGGCAAAGTGAAGTTCCGCGAAGACGTGGTCGATGGCCTGGAACAGGCTCCCGACGCGTTCATCGGCATGCTGGAGGGGCGCAACTTCGGCAAACTGGTGGTTCGGGTTTCCCGGGACTGAGTAATTGACGCTGCAATTTGACGCTCAACCGAGGCGCGGGTATAAACCGCGTCTCGTTGTTTTGTCGGACTTTTCCACCATGAGCTTCAGCCCTTTGATTCGCCAACTGATCGACGCCCTGCGAATTTTGCCAGGCGTGGGTCAGAAAACCGCCCAGCGCATGGCGTTGCAGTTGCTCGAGCGTGACCGCAGCGGCGGCTCGCGCCTGGCGCTGGCCTTGAGCCAGGCCATGGAAGGGGTCGGTCACTGCCGCTTGTGCCGTACGCTGACCGAAGATGATCTGTGCCCGCAATGCGCCGATACCCGTCGCGATGACACCTTGCTCTGCGTGGTGGAAGGCCCGATGGACGTCTATGCGGTGGAGCAGACCGGTTTCCGCGGGCGCTATTTCGTGCTCAAGGGGCACCTGTCGCCGCTCGACGGTCTGGGGCCTGAAGCCATCGGCATCCCGCAATTGATGGCGCGGATCGAAGAGGCTGGCACGTTCGCCGAAGTCATCCTGGCGACCAACCCGACCGTGGAAGGTGAGGCCACAGCGCATTACATCGCTCAGTTGCTCAGCAGCAAAGGCCTGATCGCCTCGCGCATCGCCCATGGCGTGCCGCTCGGTGGTGAGCTGGAGCTGGTGGATGGCGGCACGCTGGCGCATTCGTTTGCCGGGCGGAAGCCGATTTCGTTGTAATCGCATCAAGCCGAAAAGATCGCAGCCTGCGGCAGCTCCTACAGAAGCGGCTGCGATCTTTTGATCTTCTATCCGTCTCTTGTAAACCAAGCAAGCGCTCGGTTAACTTCACTGACCCCTTCAGTGGAGCTCGCCGATGTCTGCCTTTCAGGAATACTTCGACCCCAGCCACCAATTGGTCCGTGATAGCGTCAGACGTTTCGTCGAACGCGAGATCCTTCCCGATATCGACCAGTGGGAAGAAGCCGAAAGCTTTCCTCGCGAGCTCTACCTCAAGGCCGGCGCAGCGGGGATTCTCGGCATCGGCTACCCGCAGGCTTACGGAGGCAGCCATGAAGGGGATCTGTTCGCCAAGGTTGCCGCCAGTGAAGAGTTGATGCGCTGCGGCTCAGGCGGGCTGGTAGCGGGGCTTGGTTCACTGGATATCGGCTTGCCGCCCATTCTCAAGTGGGCGCGACCCGAAGTGCGGGATCGTGTGCTGCCCCAGGTGTTGTCGGGAGAGAAAATCAGCGCCCTGGCCGTCACCGAGCCCGGCGGCGGTTCCGACGTCGCCAACCTGCAAACCCGCGCCGTGCGCGATGGCGACTTTTACCGGGTCAATGGCAGCAAAACCTTTATCACCAGTGGTGTGCGTGCGGACTTTTATACCGTCGCGGTGCGTACCGGTGAGCCGGGCTTCTCCGGCATCAGCCTGTTGCTGATCGAAAAGGGCACGCCCGGTTTCACCGTAGGACGGCAACTGAAGAAAATGGGCTGGTGGGCGTCAGACACCGCCGAACTGTTCTTCGATGATTGCCCGGTGCCCGTGGGAAACCTGATCGGCGCCGAGAACATGGGCTTTGCCTGCATCATGGGCAATTTCCAGAGCGAACGCCTGGCCCTGGCACTGATGGCCAACATGACCGCACAGCTGGCGCTGGAGGAGAGCCTGAAGTGGGCGCGCCAGCGCGAGGCCTTTGGCAAACCGATCGGCAAGTTTCAGGTGATCAAGCATCGCCTCGCCGAGATGGCGACCGCGCTGGAGGTATCCCGGGAGTTCACCTACCGCCAGGCGGCAAAGATGGCGGCGGGGCAGAGCGTGATCAAGGAAATTTCCATGGCCAAGAATTTTGCGACGGATACGGCGGACCGGATCGTGACCGATGCGGTGCAGATACTCGGTGGGCTGGGATATATGCGCGAGAGCCTGGTGGAGCGGCTGTACCGCGACAACCGGATCCTGTCGATTGGCGGCGGGACGCGGGAAGTGATGAACGAGATCATCAGCAAGCAGATGGGGCTTTAGAAGCAAAAGATCGCAGCCTTCGGCAGCTCTTGTAGGAGCTGCCGAAGGCTGCGATCTTTTGACGTTTGTTACATATCGCTCAACGCAAACTGCGTCAGGCAGAACGTCGGAATGCCCATGTCCTCCAGGCGCTGCGAACCACCCAGCTCCGGCAGGTCGATGATCGCCGCCGCTTCATGCACCCGCGCACCCATGCGGCGGATCAGGTTGGCGGCGGCAATCAGGGTGCCGCCGGTCGCGATCAGGTCATCGAACATCACCACCGAATCCCCTTCGCACAGGCTGTCGGCGTGCACTTCCAGGAAGGCTTCGCCGTATTCGGTCGCATAACCCTCGGCCAGTACGTCAGCCGGCAGCTTGCCTTGCTTGCGAAACAGCACCAGCGGCTTGTTCAACTGATAGGCCAGTACCGAACCGATCAGGAAGCCACGGGCGTCCATCGCGCCGATGTGGGTGAAGTCAGCCTCGACGTAGCGGTGGGCGAAGCTGTCCATCACCAGGCGCAGGGCCTTGGGCGACTGGAACAGCGGGGTGATGTCGCGAAAGATCACGCCCGGCTTCGGGAAGTCGATGACAGGGCGGATGAGGGATTTGATGTCGAAGGAGTCGAAGACCATCGTCTGGGTGTCCTGGCAGGGCTGCAAACGACGCAGTATAACGGCGGCTGAACCGTTTCGCTCAGCCGCAACGTTTTGTTTCAGCCTTCCAGTGAGCCACCGGCCAGGGCGCACAGCTGGATCGGGTCGATAATCCGGATTTCCTTGCCTTCTGCGGCAATCAGCTCGTTTTGCTGGAAGCGGGTAAAGACCCGGGACACGGTTTCCACCGCCAGGCCCAGGTAGTTGCCGATTTCGTTGCGCGACATGCTCAGGCGGAACTGATTGGCGGAAAAACCCCGGGCGCGGAAACGTGCCGACAGGTTGACCAGGAAGGTGGCGATGCGTTCGTCGGCGGTCTTTTTCGACAACAGCAGCATCATCTGCTGGTCGTCACGGATTTCGCGACTCATCACCCGCATCAACTGACGGCGCAACTGCGGCAGTTGCAGGGCCAGTTCGTCGAGGCGTTCGAAAGGAATTTCACACACCGAGGTGGTTTCCAGAGCTTGTGCCGACACCGGGTGCTTTTCGGTGTCCATGCCCGACAGGCCGACCAGTTCGCTGGGCAGGTGGAAACCGGTGAGCTGTTCTTCACCGCCGTCGCTCAGGCTGAAGGTCTTGAGCGCGCCGGAACGGACTGCGTAGACAGAATCGAAGGTATCGCCCTGGCGAAACAGAAACTCGCCCTTTTTCAGCGGCCGGCCGCGCTTGACGATTTCGTCCAGCGCATCCATGTCTTCCAGATTCAGCGAAAGTGGCAGGCAAAGAGGGGCCAGACTGCAATCCTTGCAATGGGCTTGACTATGAGCGCGCTGTTTTACTGGCTCGGACATTTCTTCAATCCTTGTGGGAATTCACACATAAGACGTAAGGGTAACTCACCATAGGAGATCGAGGCCAGTCCGGGACGCTAGCTTGCAGAATTAGATCACCCGTGAAAATCGCTGGCGGTTGTGTTGTTCCAGGTACGCGTCGAACACCATACACACCGAACGCACCAACAATCGCCCGGCGGGCAGGATGGTGATCCTGTCGCGATCGAGTTCGATCAGCCCGTCTTTGGCCATGCCTTGCAGTTGGGGCCAGAGTTCGCCGAAGTAGCCCTGGAAATCGATGTTGAAGGCCTGTTCGATGTCGGAGAATTCCAGGCTGAAATGGCAGATCAATTGCTGAATGACCGCGCGCCGCAGCCGGTCATCGGCATTGCACAGCAGACCGCGGCTGGTGGCCAGTTGCAGAGAAGCCAGGGTGTTCTGATAGTGGTTCAGGTCGCTGCTGTTCTGGCAGTAGAGGTCGCCGATCTGGCTGATTGCCGAGACGCCGAGGCCGATCAGATCGCAATGACCGTGGGTGGTGTAGCCCTGGAAATTGCGTTGCAGGGTCGATTCTTCCTGGGCTATAGCCAGCTCGTCGTCGGGCATGGCGAAGTGGTCCATGCCGATGTAGCGGTAACCGGCGTTGATCAGTTGCTCGATGGTGCGCTGCAGCATTTCCAGCTTCTGCGCGGGTGTCGGCAGTTCATTGCTGTTGATGCGCCGCTGGGGCATGAAGCGTTCCGGCAGGTGGGCGTAGTTGAACACCGATAATCTGTCCGGTTGCAGGTTGATGACCTCTTCGACGGTGCGGGCGAAGTTCTCCGGCGTCTGCCTCGGCAGGCCGTAGATCAGGTCGATATTGATCGAGCGAAACTGCAAGGTGCGGGCAGCGTCGATCACGGCTCGGGTTTCTTCCAGGCTTTGCAGGCGATTGACCGCTCGCTGCACCGCCGGGTCAAGGTCCTGCAGGCCGATGCTGACCCGATTGAAGCCCAGTTCGCGCAGCAGTCCCATGGTCGACCAATCGGCCTCGCGTGGGTCGATCTCGATGCCGTAGTCGCCGGAATCGTCGTCCAGCAAATTGAAGTGCTTGCGCAAGTGTGCCATCAACTGGCGCAGTTCGTCGTGGCTGAGAAAGGTCGGCGTGCCGCCACCGAAGTGCAGTTGCTCGACTTTCTGTGTGGGGTCGAGGTGGCAGGCGATCAGCTGGATTTCCTGTTCCAGGCGCTGCAAATACGGCTGCGCCCGGCCGCGATCCTTGGTGATGACCTTGTTGCAGGCGCAGTAGTAGCAAATGTTCGCGCAGAACGGCACGTGCACGTACAGGGACAATGGGCGTTGGACCTTGCGGCTGTCGCGCAGGGCGTGAAACAGGTCGAAGGTGCCGACCTGGCTGTTGAATTGCACGGCGGTCGGGTACGAGGTGTAGCGGGGTCCCGCCAGGTCATAACGGCGGATCAGATCAGTGTCCCAACGAATGGCGTCGAGCATCATGCGGGCATTCCCCGGATAGGCTGGCAGTGTCGGCCACCTTATGCGAGGTCGGGGTGGGGCATCTTGATTTACATCAAGATCAAAAGATCGCGTACACCTGTAGGAGCTGCCGCAGGCTGCGATCTTTTGCCTTTAATGCCCCATCAACCAATGCTGATGCGGCCCCGGCAGCGTCCAGAGACCAAACAGCATCACCAATATCCCACCCGCCATGCGCACACTGCGCTTGCGCAACACTGCGGTGACGCGTTCGGCAGCCAGGCCGGTCGCCAGCAACACCGGCCAGGTGCCAAGCCCGAACGCAAGCATCAACAGTGCACTGTCCAGCGCGTTGCCCTGGCTGGCCGCCCATAGCAAGGTGCTGTAAACCAGGCCGCACGGCAGCCAGCCCCAGAGCGCACCCAGTAGCAGCGCGCGCGGAACGCTCGATACCGGCAGCAACCGGTTGGCGACTGGCTGGATGTGCCGCCACAAGGCTCGACCGAGGCTTTCGATACGGGTCAGGCCGCTCCACCAGCCAGCCAGGTAAAGCCCCATGGCAATCAGCAGCAAGCCGGCGAGGACTCGCAGGAACATCGCCGCCGGGCTGCTGGCCACGGCCCATCCGGCCAGGCCGATCAACAGTCCGGCGCAGGCATAACTCAGAATCCGCCCCAGGTTGTAGGCCAACAGCAGGCGAAAGCGGCGGCTGCGTTGCTCCTTGGGAATCGCCAGGGTCAGCGCGCCCATCAGGCCGCCGCACATGCCCAGGCAATGGCCGCCGCCGAGCAAGCCAAGGATCAGCGCCGATACCAGCAGTGGCGCCAGTTCAAGCATGGGGCGGGGCCTTGTCTTGCGGTTTGGCCGGTTGCCCGCTGGCTTCGTCGACGGCGGCGGTGTGGTTAGGGTCCTGGTCGTCGAACAGGATGCTGTGGGCCGGGCCGTCGAGGTCGTCGTACTGTCCGCTGTCGACCGCCCAGAAGAAGATATAGACGGCGATGGCCACGATCAGCAGCGCAGCGGGAATCATCACGTAAAGAGCTGGCATCTGGACTCCATGCCCGCGCGGCTCAGGCCGGTAGCGGGCGGGTTTCTGGCGGGGTGTCGAGGGCGCGCTCGCTCGGCATTCGAGTCAGGCGCAGCGCGTTCAGCACCACGGTCAACGAACTGATCGACATGCCTACCGCCGCCCAGACCGGAGTGATCCAGCCGAGGGCGGCGAAGGGCAGCATGAGGCCATTGTACAACCCTGCCCACAACAGGTTCTCGATAATGACCCGGCGGGTGCGCCGCGCCAGGCTGAAGGCTTGCACCAGAGCGTCGAGGCGGTTGGACAGCAGCACAGCATCGGCACTGGTTTTCGCCAGGTCGGTGGCCGAGCCCATGGCGACGCTGATATCCGCCGCCGCCAGCACCGGCACGTCATTGACGCCGTCACCCAGCATCAACACCTTGCGACCTTCCTTGTGCAGTTGTTGCAGGACTTGCAGTTTGTCGTCCGGGCGCAAGCCGCCGCGGGCTTCATCGATACCCAGTTCAGCCGCCACGCTGGCGACCATCGGCGAGCTGTCGCCGGACAACAACAGCGTATGCCAGCCCCGCGCCTTGCACGCGGCCAGCAAGGCCGGCGCATCCGCACGCAAGCGATCATCGAGGACCAGCCAGGCCAGCGGCCCTTCGCTGTCGCCGAGCAGCAGCCATTGGCCGGCTTCTTCGGGCATCGCCGGCACCACGGCGCCACTAAGTTCGCAGACGAATTCCGGTTGACCGATGCGCAGGCGCCGTCCTTCAACCAGCCCCTCGAGGCCAAGACCCGGGGTGCTGTGGACTTCTTCGGCCGCCATCGGCGCACGTCCGAAAGCGCGGGCAATCGGGTGTTCGGAGCGGTTTTCCAGAGCGGCGGCGAGCCCCAGGCATTGGTCGCTGTCGAGGGCGCCGAGGGGGCGGATGGAGCGCAGCGCCAGCCGGCCTTCGGTGAGGGTACCGGTCTTGTCGAAAATCACTGTGTCGATCTGGTTCAGGCCTTCCAGCACATGGCCGCGGGTCAGCAGCAGGCCGAGTTTGTGCAAGGTGCCGGTGGCCGCAGTAAGGGCGGTCGGCGTTGCCAGCGACAAGGCGCACGGACAGGTCGCCACGAGCATCGCCAGCACGATCCAGAAGGCTCGCGATGAGTCCAGCTCCCACCACAACAGGCCAATGGCCGCAGCCGCGATCAGTGAAAACAGCAGGAACCATTGCGCGGCGCGGTCGGCGATTTCCGCCAGGCGCGGTTTTTCGGCCTGGGCACGCTCGAGCAGGCGAACGATGGCCGAGAGGCGCGTGTCCTGGCCCAGGGCCTGGACCTCGACGGTCAGTGCGCCATCGACGTTCAGGGTGCCGGCGGTGACCGCATCGCCGAGGGTGCGAGGGTGAGGCAGGTATTCGCCGGTCAGCAGCGACTCATCGATACTCGATTGGCCGTCGAGGATCTTGCCGTCGGCAGGGAGAATGGCGCCTGGATGAACCAGTACCTGATCACCGATGCGCAGTTCGCTGAGCAAAATGCGTTCGCTCTGGCCTTCAGGCGTCAAGCGCAGGCACGAGGCGGGCAGCAGATTCACCAGTTGCGCGGTGGCTGCGGCCGTGCGCTCGCGGGCGCGCCGCTCCAGGTAGCGCCCGGCCAGCAGGAACAGGGCAAACATGCCGACAGCATCGAAATACAGCTCGCCGACCCCGGTAATCGAGGTCCAGATCCCGGCAACGTAGGCGCTGCCGATGGCCAGCGACACGGAAACGTCCATGGTCAGGTGGCGGGTGCGCAGATCGCGCATGGCGCCTTTGAAAAACGGCGCGCAGCTGTAGAACACGATCGGGGTGGTGAGGAACAGCGCGACCCAGCGCAGGATGGTGTGCAGTTCGGGGCTGAGGTCGATGTTGAATTCAGGCCAGGTAGCCATGGTCGCCATCATCGCCTGGAACCACAGCAATCCGGCCACGCCAAGCTGGCGCAGGGCCAGGCGGTTTTCGCTGGCCAGTTGTTCGCTGGCACGGTCGGCCTGATAGGGGTGTGCGGCATACCCGATGTGGCGCAGTTCGCTGAGGACCCGGCTCAGGGGTAGTTGCGCGTCGCTCCAGCGCACGTGCAGGCGATGGTTGGACAGGTTCAGGCGCGCTTCGGCCACCGCCGGCAAGGTGCGCAGGTGTTTCTCGATCAACCAGCCGCAGGCGGCGCAACTGATGCCTTCCATCAGCAGCGTGGTTTCGGCCAGTTCGCCATCGTGGCGGACAAAGGGTTGCTGCACATCGGCGCGATCGTAAAGCGCCAGTTCGTCGACCAGTTGTACCGGCAGCGCCTCGGGGTTGGCCGAGGCTTCGCTGCGGTGCTGGTAATAGCTATCCAGGCCGCCAGCGACGATGGCCTCGGCCACGGCCTGGCAGCCCGGGCAGCAGAACTCGCGGGACTCCCCGAGTACGACGGCGGTAAAGCGACTGCCGGCCGGGACGGGCAGGGCGCAGTGGTAGCAGGGGAGTGGGGTGGTCATGGGTTTTTCACTAATGCTGCGGGATCTCTGTCGTCAGGGAGGGCCTCATCGCTGTAGGAGCTGACGAGTGAAACGAGGCTGCGATCTTTTTGCAAAAGCAAGATCAAAAGATCGCAGCCTGCGGCAGCTCCTACAGGTCTTCGGCGCCTTGCAGAGGTTCATCACCGAGCAGCAGATCCTTGTCATGGTTGACCAGTTCTTCTTCGAACATGCGCCAGATATGGTCGTCCTGGGTGCCGAGCAATTCGACAAAGCGCCGGCCTTCGATCTTGTCGCTCAGTTGGCCGATGTAGCGACCCTGTTCGGTTTCGCTGCGGGCCAGGGTGATCTTGCGATCCTTTTCCGGCTGGGTCGGCGAGATCAGGTTCAGCTCCAGGGTTTTCGGATGGCTGTCGCCGCTCAGGCGCAGGTCAACTTCGCCGGTCACGTCATCGAGATGAATACTGGCGCGCATTTTCAGGTTCTGGGCCAGCAGCTCACGGTCGAGGGAGCGGTTGATGCCTTTGCCGGCCTCGTAGTAGTTGTCGTTGACCAGGTTGTCCGGGTTCTTCACCGCGATGGTCACCATGGACAAGGTCAGCATCACCGAGCAGGCCAGGATCCCGATGATGATCCACGGCCAGAGGTGCTTGTACCAGGGGCTTGCGGCAGTTGCTGCGGGCATGTTCAGTTCTCTCAACGATTGTGTGGGCCGATGAACCGGCTCTTGGCTTCAATTTGGACGCTGTCGTCATCGGCATCCTTGAGGATGAATTTCACGTCGTTGGTGCTCGACGGCAGTTTTTCCGGTGCGACGGACAGCTCGGCAGGCTGGCTGACGATCTCGCCGGCCGCGACCTTGATCTCGCGCCGGCCCTGCAATTTGAGATCCGGCAGGCCGGAGGCTTCAAGCAGGTAGGTGTGGTCGCGCTGGTCCTTGTTCATGATTTTCAGGCTGTAGACGTTTTCGATCCGGCCTTCGGCGTTCTCGCGGTACAGCACGCGGTCCTTGCTGACATCGAAACCCACCAGCGAACGCATGAAAAACGCGGTCACCAGCAAGCTGATCATCGCCAGCAGTACCACGGCATAGCCGATCAGGCGTGGACGCAGTTTATGGGTTTTCTGCCCGGACAGGTTGTGCTCGGTGGTGTAGCTGATCAGCCCGCGCGGGTATTCCATCTTGTCCATGATGGCGTCGCAGGCATCGATGCAGGCGGCGCAGCCGATGCATTCGATTTGCAGGCCGTCGCGGATGTCGATACCGGTCGGGCAGACCTGGACGCACATGGTGCAGTCGATGCAGTCACCCAGGCCCTGGGCCTTGTAGTCGATGCCTTTCTTGCGCGGGCCACGGCTTTCGCCGCGGCGCGGGTCGTAGGAAACGATCAGGGTGTCCTTGTCGAACATCACGCTTTGGAAGCGCGCGTACGGGCACATGTAGATGCACACCTGTTCGCGCAACCAGCCAGCGTTGCCGTAAGTGGCGAGGGTGAAGAAACCCACCCAGAAGTAAGACCAGCCATCGGCCTGACCGGTGAAGAAGTCGAACACCAGATCGCGGATCGGCGAGAAGTAACCGACGAAGGTCATGCCGGTGACGAAACCGATCAACAGCCACAGGCTGTGCTTGCTGAATTTGCGCAGGAATTTGTTGGCGCTCATCGGCGCCTTGTCGAGCTTGATGCGCTGGTTGCGATCACCTTCGGTGACTTTTTCGCACCACATGAAGATCCAGGTCCACACGCTTTGCGGGCAGGTATAACCGCACCAGACCCGTCCGGCGTACACCGTGATGAAGAACAGGCCGAACGCGGCGATGATCAGCATGCCGGACAGCAGGATGAAGTCCTGGGGCCAGAAGGTGGCGCCGAAAATGAAAAACTTGCGCTCCGGCAGGTTCCACCAGACCGCCTGATGACCGCCCCAATCCAGCCACACCGTACCGAAATACAGCAGGAACAACAGGGCACCGCCGGTCATCCGCAGGTTGCGGAACAGGCCGGTGAAGGCGCGGGTGTAGATTTTTTCCCTGGAGGCGTAGAGGTCGACGCTGTTGTTCGCGTTCTTGGTGGGTGGAGTGACGTCGTGTACCGGAATCTGGTTGCTCATCATTGCATCCCACGGCAGTGGAAAAGTGCCTCGGTCAGTACGTGCCGACCGCGGTCAAAAAGGGGTGTTGCAGTGGCGCAATGATACGCCTGTCGCTCTAGCCTGCGGGTGCGACCTTTGGTCGCGTTGGGTAAAAATCATGAATGGTGTAGCGAATGTAACAAAACGTGATCTGAGTCAATTGACTTGTGAAGTATGGACGGTTTTCAGCAAGACCGCGCGCAATCGTTGACGATGACGTGGCCTGTGTTGTTGTGGTTAGTGTAAACAATCAGTCCATATCGGCGGGGTGCGGATATCAGTGGGTTGATGCGCGGGAAATATCTTAACTTGACTGTCCTGCTTTGAATGTTTGATGTTTTGTTTTCTGTCCAATAGTTTAAGGGTTGGGTGCGGATGGTTTTTATTCGTGCGTTATCAATTCTATGGATGGAAGTTTTTTCTATGTTTTCTCATGAAAGTATCAAGGTTTTTGCCTGTCTGCTGTTGTTCTCGGTATCTACTGTTGTGCATGCGGTCGAAGGGATGCCTCGTCATATGGTTTTTGCGTCTGACCCGCAATATCCATGGACGGAAAAATCCGATAGTGACGAGCCTGAGTCCGCTGCGGATTTTGAAAAACGCTCCAAGTGGCTGGTGGATAGCCAGTTCTCGAGCATTGCCGACTTCCGCATGAAGCATGGCTCGCCGTCGCAGGTGCCCCTGATGATCAATGGCGACATGACTGCGTTTGGTCATGGGTGGCAGCGTTCCTACATTAATTCGGTATTGAATAAATACTTTGGTGATGACTACCTGTACGGTCTGGGTAATCATGACTATCAAAATAATGTGGATGATTGTTTTAGTAATAGCTGCGCTGCAGGCAGTATCGTGGAGTTCAAAGAACATCATCAGGGTAAAGTCGATGAATTCGACCTGGATATAATTGGTGGGGCTCTAAACAGGTTGTATGCGGGTAGTCTCGCTTACTCGAAAAATATAGGCGAGGTTCATATGGTACAACTCAATAATGAGCCGACCTACAGTGTCCGCATCTCTAGTCCGTTGAACCCGACGACATTCGAAATCACCAGTTCGCTCGACTGGCTGGAGAAAGATCTCAGGATTGCCCGGGCTCAGGGCTACGCGATCATCATCAACATGCACAAGCCGGACGGCATGATGGGGGATTGGGAGCAAGTAAAACGTTTCCGGGAAATGGTCGCCAAGTATGAGGTCACGGCCATCTTTGCGGGTCACTACCATCAGGACGCAGGACAGGCCTCCAGCCTGAATGGCGTGCCGATGTTTCTCAGCGGTGGCGCTTCCCAGGAGACTTATCTGATTGCCAGCTTTTCCGACGATCGCAAGCAGCTGCATGTCAGCCTGGTGGAGAACAACGATTGGCAGGCGCGTCAGCTGATCCGGACGGTGCCGGTGAAATCGATTTTTGCCGGCTGACCATATAAGAGGTTCTTCACGGATTCCCGGGGGGAAATATCTGTAGGAGCTGCCGGAGGCTGCGATCTTTTGATCTTGATCTTCAGCAATCTCCAGATCGCAAAAGCAAATCAAAAGATCGCAGCCTCCGGCAGCTCCTACAGGGGAACACATGCACCACCAAGCAACGAGGCCGATCGCGGCGGGCTCTGTAGGTGTTCCCCGGAATTGCGTGAGCAACCATAAAAAAAGCCGCGCCAGATGACTGGCGCGGCCTTTTCTGTTACCGAAAGCGCAGGTCTTACTGAGACTCGGCTTCCGGCGCTTTTTCACCGTGAGACAGGCTGTAGACGTAAGCAGCCAGCAGGTGAACCTTGTCGTTACCTTGCAGTTGCTCTTGCGCAGGCATCTGGCCCTGACGGCCGTAGCGGATGGTCTGCTGCAGTTGAGCGAAGCTCGAACCGTAGATGAACGCTGCCGGGTGAGTCAGGTTGGGTGCGCCCATCGCTGGGGTGCCTTTGCCTTCCGGACCATGGCACGCCACGCAGTTGGCGGCGAACAGTTTCTGCCCGGCAACCGGGTCGGCCTTGGCGCCTTCCGGCAGCTTGCGGCCATCGAGGTTGGTCAGGACAAACGCGGCCACGTCGGCCACGCCTTGCTCGCCGATCACTTCAGCCCACGCCGGCATCACCGCATGACGGCCGCCCATGATGGTGGTCTTGATGGTTTCCGGCTCGCCGCCCCAGCGCCAGTCGGCGTCGGTCAGGTTAGGGAAGCCATAGGCGCCCTTGGCGTCGGAACCGTGGCAGACCGAGCAGTTGGAGGCGAACAGGCGGCCACCCATCTTCAGGGCTTGCGGGTCCTTGGCCACTTCTTCGATTGGCATGGCCGCGAACTTGGCGAAGATCGGACCGAACTTGGCGTCCGACTTGGCCATTTCCTTTTCCCACTCGTGGACGCCGGTCCAGCCGGTCTGGCCGTTGGCGAAGGGGGTCTGCTTCTCGTTGTCGAGGTAGCCGTAACCCGGCAGCAGGCCTTTCCAGTTACCCAGGCCCGGATACAGCGCCAGGTAGCCCAGTGCGAAGATGATGGTGCCCACGAACAGCATGAACCACCATTTCGGCAGCGGGTTGTCGTACTCCTCGATCCCGTCGAAGGAGTGCCCGACCGTCTCGTCTGTCTGCTCGGTGCGCTGGCCCTTGCGGGTCGACAGCAGCAGCCAGGTCAGGGAAAAGATCGTACCGAGACTGAGGACTGTGACGTACAGACTCCAGAATGTAGTCATTCTTTGTTACTCCTAGAAGCTTGCTCGACGTGCTTGATGGCTTCGGGATCATCCGCGAAAGGCAGCAAGGTCGCGTCTTCAAACTCCGACTTGCGCTTGGGACTGAACACCCACAGTGCCAGTCCGATGAAGGCCACCATCACGACAACGGTGCCCAGGCCACGAATCATCCCGATATCCATCTAAATCACCGTTTGCTTTTGATGATGGTGCCCAGGCCTTGCAGATAGGCCACCAGCGCGTCCATTTCGGTTTTGCCCTTCACGGCATCCCTGGCACCGGCGATGTCTTCGTCGGTGTAAGGGACGCCGAGCGTGCGCAACACTTCCATTTTCTTGGCGGTGTCTTTGCCGTCGAGCTTGTTTTCCACGAGGAACGGGTAGGCCGGCATTTTCGACTCGGGCACGACGTTGCGCGGGTTGTACAAGTGCGCACGCTGCCAGTCATCGGAGTAACGACCGCCGACACGGGCCAGGTCCGGACCGGTACGCTTGGAACCCCACAGGAACGGGTGGTCCCAGACGCTTTCACCGGCGACCGAGTAGTGGCCGTAGCGTTCGGTTTCAGCACGGAACGGACGGATCATCTGCGAGTGGCAGCCGACACAACCGTTGGCGATATAAACGTCCCGGCCTTCCAGTTCAAGGGCGGTGCGGGGCTTCATGCCCTCGACCGGCTTGTTGGTGACGTCCTGGAAAAACAGCGGAACGATCTGGGTCAGGCCGCCGACGCTGACGGCGATGACCATGAAGAAGGCCAGCAGGCCAATATTCTTCTCGACTGCTTCATGCTTCATCAGTGAGCTCCAACTACGACGATCTGTTCGGCGGCTTCGGCTTCAGCCGGGTTCGAGGCACGTACGGTACGGAAGACGTTGTAGGCCATGAACAGCATGCCGGTGGCGAAGAACGCACCGCCCAGGGCGCGAACGATGAAGCCCGGGTGGCTGGCTTGCAGCGCTTCGACGAACGAGTAGGTGAGGGTGCCGTCGTCGTTGATTGCACGCCACATCAGGCCCTGGGTGATGCCGTTGACCCACATCGAGGCGATGTAGAGCACGGTACCGATGGTCGCGAGCCAGAAGTGCGTGTTGATCAGGCCGGTGCTGTGCATCTGCGCACGACCGAACAGTTTCGGGATCATGTGGTAGATGGCGCCGATCGAGATCATCGCAACCCAGCCCAGAGCGCCGGCGTGTACGTGGCCGATGGTCCAGTCGGTGTAGTGCGACAACGAGTTGACGGTCTTGATGGCCATCATCGGGCCTTCGAAGGTCGACATGCCGTAGAACGCCAGGGACACCACGAGGAAACGCAGGATCGGGTCGGTGCGCAGCTTATGCCAGGCGCCCGACAGGGTCATCATGCCGTTGATCATGCCGCCCCAGCTTGGTGCCAGCAGGATGATCGACATCGCCATGCCCAGCGACTGAGCCCAGTCCGGCAGTGCGGTGTAGTGCAGGTGGTGGGGACCGGCCCAGATGTACAGGGTGATCAGTGCCCAGAAGTGCACGATCGACAGGCGATAGGAGTAGATCGGACGCTCGGCCTGTTTCGGCACGAAGTAGTACATCATGCCCAGGAAGCCGGTGGTCAGGAAGAAGCCCACGGCGTTGTGGCCGTACCACCACTGGATCATTGCGTCAGTCGCACCCGAGTAGGCCGAGTAGGACTTGAACAGGCTGACCGGCAGCGACATGTGGTTGACGATGTGCAGCATCGCGGTCACGACGATGAACGCGCCGTAGAACCAGTTACCCACATAGATGTGCTTGGTCTTGCGCTTGACGATGGTGCCGAAGAACACCAGACCGTAGGTGACCCAGACAATGGCCAGCAGAATAGCCAGGGGCCATTCCAGTTCCGCGTATTCCTTGGTGGTGGTGAAACCCATCGGCAAGGTAATGATCGCGCCGACGATCACCGCTTGCCATCCCCAGAAGGTGAAGGCAGCGAGGCTGTCGGAAATCAGTCGCGTTTGGCAGGTTCGCTGCACGACGTAATAAGAAGTGGCAAACAGTGCACATCCACCGAAGGCGAAAATCACCAGGTTGGTGTGCAGCGGGCGCAGGCGTCCAAAGCTCGTCCATGGCAGACCGAAATTCAACTCCGGCCAGACAAGTTGCGAGGCGATGAAGACACCGAGCCCCATGCCAAGGATCCCCCAGACCACCGTCATGATGGCGAACTGGCGGACTACCTTATAGTTATAAGCAGTCGGACTGATTGCTGTGCTCATTCTAAGGTTCCACGGTTTGGGTGTTTTATTAGGATTAAAAATCGGCCGCAAGTATGGAGAAAGCAGGGGGTCATTGCAACGCGCCATGACCTGGGTCAATGCTTTCAAATGCTGATTCTGCGGCCTTTCCATGCGCCGCGTAGGGACAAAATTGCCCGCGGGCAAAACGTCCCGGCGGATTGATCAGGCGAGGGGGTCAGGTCGGATGTAACTAGGTGTGTTCAAACGCAACGTTTGGCTGACCGAAGGCAATTGGCGCGACAGCCGGTATCTACCAGCCTTTGCGGCCTGTCATCGGGCAGATTCGTCGAACACATCGTTCAGGGTCGACCTGGAACCGGCACCGGCCAGTCCGCATCGGGGGAAGCTTAGACCTGAATCCGGGGAACCGAAAGGAAGAGTCAAAGAGGGTGCGACAATGCGTCGCAAAGACGCAGCGGCAAGCTTCAAGCCGCAAGCTTCAAGTCAGAACTCGTCGCTTGCAGCTCTTGCTTTTGACGTTACTTGCCGCTTTCAGCTTGAAGCTTGCCGCTCAACTGCTCATCACCTCTGGAAAGGCTGTACACGTAGGCCGCGAGCAGTTGCACCTTGTCATTGCCGAGCAGGTCGTTCTGCGCCGGCATATGGCCCTGGCGGCCATGCCGAATCGTCTGTTCAAGCTGCGTCAGGCTGGTGCCGTAAATGAAGCCGGCCGGGTGCGTCAGGTTCGGCGCGCCCATGGCTTCGGTGCCCTGGCCGTTTGCTCCATGACAGGCGACGCAGGTGGTGCTGAAGGCTTGCTGTCCGGCTTGCAGGTCCGCCTTGCTGCCTTCCGGCAATGGCAGGCCGGCCAGATCATGGCGCACATAAGCGGCGACGTTTTTCACGCCTTCTTCCCCCAGGACTTCGCCCCAGGCCGGCATCATCGCCATCCGGCCACCCATGATGGTGGTCTTGATGGTTTCTGCGTGGCCGCCCCAGCGCCAGTCGCTGTCGGTCAGGTTGGGGAAACCGAATGCACCCTTGGCATCCGAGCCGTGGCATACCGAACAGTTCGAGGCAAACAGGCGGCCGCCCATTTTCAACGCTTGCGGGTCTTTGGCCACTTCTTCCAGTGGCATGGCCGCGAATTTGGCGAAGATCGGTCCGAACTTCGCGTCAGCCCTGGCCATTTCCTTTTCCCACTCGTGGGCGCCGGTCCAGCCGTTCTCATAGCCGGGGAGGACGCCTTTCCAGTTGCCCAGGCCCGGATAAAGGATCAGGTAGCCGACGGCGAACACCAGCGTGCCAGCGAACAGCATGAACCACCATTGCGGCAGCGGGTTGTCGTACTCCTCGATGCCATCGAAGCTATGGCCCATGGTCTGGTCGACGCTGCCCTTGGTCTCGCCCTTGCGGGTGCCGATCAGCAGCCAGGTCAGGCCGATCAGGCTGCCGATGGTCAGTACGCAGATCCACGTACTCCAGAAGGTGGTCATGGCCGGGTACTCCTTGTTGCTGAATCTTCGGTGATGTCGGGTTGTGGCTCGTCGGCGAACGGCAGCAGGCGCGCTTCGGCGAATTCCGGGCCGCGCTTGCTGTTGAACACCCACAGCGTCAGGCCGACGAAGGCCACGAACACGACGACTGTGCCCAGGCCGCGGATCATTCCAGTGCTCATCTCAACAACCATGGCTCACCTCTTGCTCTTGATGGCAGTGCCGAGCACTTGCAGGTAGGCGACCAGTGCATCCATTTCGCTCTTGCCCTTGAGCGAGGCAACGGCGCCGGAGATGTCTTCGTCGGTGTACGGCACGCCCAGGGTGCGCATGGCCTTGATCTTGGTTTCGGTGTGGCTGCTGTCGAGTTGATTGGCCACCAGCCACGGGTAGGCGGGCATCTTCGACTCCGGCACGACGTTGCGCGGGTTGTACAAGTGCGCGCGGTGCCAGTCGTCCGAGTAGCGCGCACCGACCCGTGCCAGGTCCGGCCCGGTACGTTTCGAACCCCACAGGAATGGATGGTCCCAAACGCTTTCACCGGCCACCGAATAGTGCCCGTAGCGTTCGGTCTCGGCGCGGAACGGACGGATCATCTGTGAGTGACAGCCGACACAGCCTTCGCGGATGTAGATGTCGCGGCCTTCCAGTTGCAGCGCGGTATAGGGCTTCATGCCTTCCACCGGCTTGTTGGTCACGTCCTGGAAGAACAGCGGGACGATCTGGGTCAGGCCGCCGATGCTCACGGCCAGAATCATCAGCAGCAGCAACAGGCCGACGTTTTTCTCGATAGTTTCGTGTTTCATGGCGGACTCCTCAGGCCATCTGCGCGGCAGCGGCAGCTTCGGCAGGCTGCGAGGCCCGCACGGTGCGCCAGGTGTTGTAGGCCATCAGGAACATGCCGCTGAGGAAGATCGCACCGCCCACCAGCCGC
The DNA here is from genome assembly GCF_059491875.1 of Pseudomonas sp. Pseusp49. Taxonomy (NCBI): domain Bacteria; kingdom Pseudomonadati; phylum Pseudomonadota; class Gammaproteobacteria; order Pseudomonadales; family Pseudomonadaceae; genus Pseudomonas; species Pseudomonas sp. Pseusp49. The sequence continues at coordinate 2,060,432 of NZ_CP168514.1, forward strand.
ACGACGAAGCCAGGGTGGCTGGCCACCAGGGTCTCGACGAAGGAATAGGTCAGCGTGCCGTCCTCGTTCACCGCACGCCACATCAGGCCCTGGGCGATGCCGTTGACCCACATCGAGGCGATGTACAGCACGGTGCCGATAGTGGCGAGCCAGAAGTGCGCGTTGATCAGGCCGATGCTGTGCATCTGCTCGCGTCCGAAGACTTTCGGGATCATGTGGTACAGCGCGCCGATGGAAATCATCGCCACCCAGCCGAGGGCTCCGGCGTGTACGTGGCCGATGGTCCAGTCGGTGTAGTGGGAGAGGGCGTTGACCGTCTTGATGGCCATCATCGGCCCTTCGAAGGTCGACATGCCGTAGAACGCCAGGGACACCACGAGGAAGCGCAGGATCGGGTCGCTGCGCAATTTATGCCAGGCGCCCGACAGGGTCATCATGCCGTTGATCATGCCACCCCAGCTCGGCGCGAGCAGGATCAGCGACATCACCATGCCCAGCGACTGCGCCCAGTCCGGCAGCGCGGTGTAGTGCAGGTGGTGGGGGCCGGCCCAGATGTACAGGGTGATCAGCGCCCAAAAGTGCACGATCGACAAACGATAGGAATACACCGGGCGCTCGGCCTGTTTCGGCACGAAGTAATACATCATGCCGAGGAAACCGGCGGTGAGGAAAAAGCCCACGGCGTTGTGGCCGTACCACCATTGCACCATTGCGTCGGTGGCACCGGAGTACAGCGAGTAGGACTTGGTGAAGCTGACCGGCAATTCCATGTTGTTGACGATGTGCAGGATCGCCACGGTGATGATGAACGCACCGAAGAACCAGTTACCGACATAGATGTGTTTGGTCTTGCGCTGCATGATCGTGCCGAAGAACACGATGGCGTAGGCGACCCAGACAATGGTGATCAGGATGTCGATCGGCCATTCCAGCTCGGCGTATTCCTTGGAACTGGTGTAGCCCAGCGGCAGGCTGATGGCCGCCAGCAGGATCACGAGCTGCCAGCCCCAGAAGCAGAACGCGGCGATTTTCGGCGCAAACAATTGCGTCTGGCAGGTGCGTTGCACCGAATAGAACGAACTGGCGAACAGCGCACAACCGCCGAAGGCGAAGATCACCGCGTTGGTGTGCAGCGGGCGCAAGCGGCCGAAACTGGTCCAGGGCAAATTGAAGTTGAGTTCGGGCCAGACCAACTGGGCAGCGAGAAAAACCCCGAGCCCCATGCCGACGATGCCCCACACCACCGTCATAATGGCGAATTGGCGGACCACCTTGTAGTTGTAGGCGGTACTGATAGAAGTGTTCATGGTTCCCCATCCACGGTTCAGCCGAAGTGAGCGCACTCGCGCAAGGCAGCGCACTCTTCGGCCGGAGTTATAGGCAGACTAAAAGCGAGGCAAGCATGGACAAAGGGCACAAGGCCGGTATTGACGGGGATCAATGGGCGCAGTGCGTGCGGGATCATGGATGGTTGTGGAATGCCGCGGCTGGCAAGGCCACGGCGACGCTGATCCTCGCCCACGGCGCCGGCGCACCGATGGACAGCGACTGGATGAGCGACATGGCTGCACGCCTCGCCGCTCAAGGCGTCAACGTGTTGCGCTTTGAATTTCCCTACATGGCGCAGCGGCGCCTCGACGGCGGCAAGCGCCCACCGAATCCGGCGCCGAAACTGCTCGAATGCTGGCGCGAGGTGTATGCCCAGGTGCGACGCCATGTCACTGGGCCGCTGGCGATCGGCGGCAAGTCCATGGGCGGGCGCATGGCCAGTTTGCTCGCCGATGAGTTGGGGGCGGATGGGCTGGTGTGCCTGGGGTATCCGTTTTATGCGGTGGGCAAGCCGGAGAAGCCACGGGTCGAGCATTTGGCTGCTTTGAAAACCCGAACCCTGATTGTGCAGGGCGATCGGGATGCTCTGGGCAATCGCGAGGCGGTCGAGGGTTACACCTTGTCACCGAGCATTGAAGTGCTCTGGCTGGCGGCGGGGGATCATGATTTGAAGCCGCTGAAGGCTTCCGGGTTTAGTCATGAGCAGCATTTGGCGGCTGCGGCTGAGAGGGTGGCTTCATACCTTCAGTGAAAGGTGTGGTGTGGCAAATGGCTTCTTCGCGGGCAAGCCCGCTCCCACAGTGATCTGTGGTGTGGCTTGATCGTGTGATCAATGCAAAACCCTGTGGGAGCGGGCTTGCCCGCGAAGAGGCCGCACAGGCGACATGCTTTTCAAATTGATAATAAAAAACCCGGAAGCTTCCACTGTCCGGGCTTTTTATGAATCAACCACAATCAGCGGTTGAACCGCTCCACCAACGAATACTGGGTATTCGCGGTCTTGGTCAGCTCTTCACTCAACAACGCCGAGTTTTGCGCCTGTTCCGAGGTCTGGTCCGCCAGCTCCGAGATGTTGCTGATGTTGCGGCTGATTTCTTCGGCCACGGCACTTTGCTCTTCGGTCGCGGCGGCGATCTGGGTGGTCATGTCGGTGATGTTGGCCACCGCTTCACTGATCCCCACCAGCGCCTGGTCCGCTTCCAGCACCCGCGCCACGCCTTCTTCGGCCTGGCGATGCCCGGCTTCCATGGTTTGCACCGCAGTGCCGGCGGTGTGCTGGAGCTTGGCGATCAGCGCATGGATCTGCCCGGTGGACTCGCTGGTGCGTTGTGCCAGCTGGCGGACTTCGTCGGCCACCACGGCAAAACCACGCCCCATCTCACCGGCACGGGCCGCTTCGATGGCGGCGTTCAGGGCCAGCAGGTTGGTCTGGTCGGCGATGCCTTTGATCACGTCGACCACGCCACCGATTTCGTTGCTGTCCTTGGCCAGCTGGGTCACGGTGACGCCGGTTTCACCCACCACTACCGACAGGCGCTGGATGGCTTCGCGGGTTTCCCCGGCGATGTCACGACCGCGACCGGTCAGGCGATTGGCTTCCTGGGTGGCATCGGCGGTGCGTTGTACGTGGCTGGCGACTTCCTGGGTGGTCGCGGCCATCTGGTTGACCGCCGTAGCCACTTGCTCGGTCTCGACCCGTTGACGTTCCAGGCCGCTGGAGCTGTTGTGCGCCAGGGCATCGGACTGCCTGGCCTGATCGGTCAAGTGTTCGGCCGTATCCTGCAGACGCGTCAGACAGGTTTTCAAGCGTGCTTCCTGGCTGAGGATGGACATCTCCAGCCGCGCCTGGGCACCGCGACTGTCGGTGTACATCTGTGCGATCAATGGGTCGGAGGTGGTCTGCTCGGCCAGGCGCAGCAAACGCTTGAGACCGCGCTGTTGCCATTGCAGGCCCATCAGGCCCAGCGGCACCGAGAGACCGGCGGCCAGGGCAAAACCCCAATGGGAGTTCAGCGATGCACCGATCATGAAGCTCAACTGGCTGACCAGGATGAACGGCAGCCAGTCCTGCAGGATCGGCAGCCATTTGTCCGAAGAGGGAATGGCTGACTTGCCCTGGTTGATGCGTTGGTAGAGCGCCTCGGCACGGCGGATCTGTTCGGCGGTGGGCTTGACCCGCACCGACTCGTAACCGGTCACCTGATTGCCTTCGAAGATCGGTGTCACATAGGCGTTCACCCAGTAGTGGTCACCGCTCTTGCAGCGATTCTTCACAATGCCCATCCATGGCAAGCCTTGTTTCAGTGTGCCCCACATGTGTGCGAACACCGCGGCCGGGACGTCGGGGTGACGGACCAGGTTGTGCGGTGCACGGATCAGTTCCTCTCGGGAATACCCGCTGATATCGACGAAGTCGTCGTTGCAGTAGGTGATCATGCCCTTGGCATCGGTGGTGGAAATCAACCGTTGCTGAGCCGGGAAGGTCCGCTCGCGTTGTGTAATTGGCTGGTTGTTACGCATGGCTTTTTTAGTCCGCAAGGCTTTCAAGTGCTGTATCGGCGAGGTCGGCGGATTGTTGAGTTTATTTTTTGATAATCGGCAATGCGTCGCAAAATGACCCTTGCGTCAGCCGGCGAGCATCGGATAGGTGAACAGGCCGAAGTGCAGCAGGTTCAAGCCGAAGTGGGTGGCAATGGCGGCCGGCAGCCCGCCGAATCGGTAGGCCAGGCCATAGCCGATCCCGGCCAGGCTGGCCAGCAGGACCCATTGCCAGCCTGCCCCGGCATGGGCCAGGCCGAAGATCAACGAAGCCAGGAGCAGGGCAAGGTTTTCGCCATGGCGCAGGTTTTTCAGGCATCGGTTCAGGCCACCCTGGATATAGCCGCGGAACAGCGCTTCCTCGACCAGCGTCACCAGCAGCAGATTGTTCAGTAGCCATAACCAGGCTTGATCGGGCCATTTCGGCGCCCAAGTGACGACACCCAGCAACAGCGCGCCGCCCAGCGCCAGCACGGCGCTCAAGGTCAGGGCCATTGCGGTGGCATACAGCGACAATCGAAGCGAACGGCGGCCGACAATCCACGGACAAACCAGCAATAGCCAGAAGCCGATCAGCGGCTTGTCCAGGTTCAGGTGCATGGCGAATGACGCAGCATCGTCGGTAAAGCGCTGGGGATCGATAACGCGACCGTTGTAGAAACCGGGTAGCCAATGCGTCGCCAAGGCCAGGGCCAGGACGATGAACAGACCGTGGCCGAGGTAGCGGACAAAAGGGATCTCGCGCTGGCGAACTGCCGCGCCAGCGACCAGCAACAAGGACACCGTGATTGCCGAGAGCCAACCGAGGTGGCCGTAGGTCAGCGCCAGAGCGTAACCGAGGGAAAGCAGGGCCAGAAACGTCCATGGCAGGGCAATCATGTGAAGTCCTTGAGTTGAAGTCTTGCGAACGCCCCTGATGTCCTGTGGGAGCGGGCTTGCTCGCGAAGAGGCCAGGACATTCAACACGTGTGTCGACTGATCCAGCGCATTCGCGAGCAAGCCCGCTCCCACATTTGCTCATGTGTCAGGCATGAAAGGGGGAGCATGAGGCGAGCGATTGTACTGGCGGGCGCCCAGACAAAAAACACCGCCCGAAGGCGGTGTTTGTATCAGCGCATGGCTAGGAGGCAATCAGCTGCCGCAACACGTAATGCAGAATCCCTCCGGACTTGAAGTACTCCACCTCATTGAGTGTATCGATGCGGCACAGCACCTCGACCTTCTCGCGGCTGCCGTCTTCGCGAGTGATGACCAGCGTCAGGTTCATCCGTGGCGTCAGCTCGACGCCGGTCAAACCGAGGATGTCCAGGGTTTCACTGCCGTTCAGGTTCAGGCTCTTGCGGTTCTGATCCAGCTTGAACTGCAGCGGCAGTACGCCCATGCCCACCAGGTTGGAGCGGTGGATACGTTCGAAGCTTTCGGCGATGACCGCTTTGACGCCCAGCAGATTGGTGCCTTTGGCCGCCCAGTCGCGGCTCGATCCGGTGCCGTATTCCTGGCCGGCAATCACCACCAGCGGGGTGCCCGATGCCTGATAGCGCATGGCGGCGTCGTAGATCGGCATTTTTTCCCCGGTGGGAATGTAGCGGGTGTTGCCGCCTTCCTCGCCGCCGAGCATTTCGTTGCGTATGCGGATGTTGGCGAAGGTGCCGCGCATCATCACTTCATGGTTGCCGCGTCGCGAACCGTAGGAATTGAAGTCTCGCGGTTCCACGCCTTTATCTCGCAGGTAGTGCCCCGCCGGGCTGTCCGCCTTGATGTTGCCGGCCGGGGAGATGTGATCAGTGGTCACCGAGTCGCCGAGCAGGGCGAGAATGTTCGCTGCGCTGACATCCTTGACCACGGGCGGCGGGCCGCCGATGTCGTCGAAGAAGGGTGGGTGCTGGATGTAGGTCGAGTCGTCCTGCCAGACATAGGTCGCCGCTTGCGGAACCTCGATCGCCTGCCATTGTTCGTCTCCGGCAAACACTTCGGCGTATTCCTTGTGGAACATGGCGGTGTTGACCTGATTCACTGCGTCGGCGATTTCTTTGCTGCTGGGCCAGATGTCGCGCAGGTAAACCGGTTTGCCGTCCTTGTCTTCGCCCAGCGGTTCGCGGCTGAGGTCGGTGCGTACCGTGCCCGCCAACGCATAGGCGACCACCAGCGGCGGGGAGGCCAGCCAGTTGGTTTTCACCAGTGGATGCACCCGGCCTTCGAAATTGCGATTGCCCGAGAGTACCGATGCCACGGTGAGGTCGGCTTGCTGGATGGCCTTCTCGATGGGTTCCGGCAGCGGTCCGGAGTTGCCGATGCAGGTGGTGCAGCCGTAACCGACCAGGGCAAAGCCCAATTCATCGAGGTAGCGGGTCAGGTCGGCAGCCTTGTAATAGTCGGTGACCACCTTCGAACCGGGGGCCAGTGAACTCTTCACCCAGGGTTTGCGTTTCAGGCCTTTTTCCACGGCCTTCTTCGCCACCAGTCCGGCCGCCATCATCACGCTCGGGTTGGAGGTGTTGGTGCAGGAGGTGATGGCGGCGATGACCACGGCGCCGTTTTTCAGGCGATAGGTCTGGCCTTCGTAATGGTAATCCGCTTCTCCGGCGAGATCGGCGTTGCCGACGGCGACGCCACCACCGCCCTCGCTTTCCAGGCGGCCTTCTTCCTTGCTGGTGGGTTTGAATTGCAGATCGACGAAGTCGCTGAAGGCTTGCGCGACATTCGGCAGCGACACCCGGTCCTGCGGGCGTTTTGGTCCCGCAAGGCTGGCTTCGACGCTGCCCATGTCCAGCGCCAGGCTGTCGGTGAACACCGGCTCCTGGCCGGGCAGGCGCCACAGGCCCTGGGCCTTGCTGTAGGCTTCGACCAATTGCACTGTTTCAAGGGGGCGGCCGGACAGGCGCAGGTACTCCAGCGTGACGTCGTCCACCGGGAAGAAACCGCAGGTGGCGCCGTATTACGGCGCCATGTTGGCGATGGTTGCGCGGTCGGCCAGCGGCAAGTCGGCAAGCCCGTCGCCGTAGAATTCGACGAATTTGCCCACCACGCCTTTCTTGCGCAGCATCTGGGTGACGGTCAGCACCAGGTCGGTGGCGGTGATGCCTTCCTTGAGCTTGCCGGTGAGTTTGAAACCGATGACTTCGGGAATCAGCATCGACACCGGTTGCCCGAGCATCGCCGCTTCCGCCTCGATACCACCGACGCCCCAGCCGAGCACGCCGAGGCCGTTGATCATGGTGGTGTGGGAGTCGGTGCCGACCAGGGTGTCGGGGAAGGCATAGGTGCGGCCGTCCTCGTCCTTGGTCCAGACCGTGCGACCGAGGTATTCAAGATTCACCTGGTGGCAGATCCCGGTGCCGGGCGGCACTACGCTGAAGTTGTCGAAGGCACTCTGGCCCCAGCGCAGGAACGCATAACGCTCGCCATTGCGCTGCATTTCAATGTCGACGTTCTGCTCGAAAGCGCTGCTGCTGGCGAACTTGTCGACCATCACCGAGTGGTCGATCACCAGGTCCACCGGCGACAGCGGGTTGATGCGCTGTGGATCGCCACCGGCCTTGGCCATCGCCGCGCGCATGGCGGCCAGGTCGACCACGGCGGGAACGCCGGTGAAATCCTGCATCAGCACCCGCGCCGGGCGGTACTGGATTTCGCGGTCGGAGCGGCGCTCCTTGAGCCACGCGGCCAGTGCCTTGAGGTCGGCGCCGGTGACGGTTTTTTCGTCCTCCCAGCGCAGCAGGTTTTCCAGCAGGACTTTCAACGACATCGGCAACCTGTCCAGCTCGCCCAGGCTCCTGGCGGCGTCGGGCAGGCTGAAGTAGTGGTAGGTCTTGTTGCCGACCTGCAGGGTTTTCAACGTCTTCAGGCTATCGAGGGACGGCATTGCGATCACTCCTTGAAGTCCGCACGGCTACGGACTGAGGGGACGGACAGAGCCTTAAACCTAGCCCTGTTTTCGGTAGCTGGCTAATAACTGGACTCTATGGACAGACCCCAGGTTCCGATCTCGGCTATCATGCGCCGGTTTTCGTGACAGGCTTTGCTTCAGGGCAAGCCTGGGCATCGTGCAGTGGCCGAAATTCATCGCCATTGCCCAGGAGTAAGAATGAACACCCTATTCATGCATTGCCGGCCGGGCTTCGAAGGTGAAGTCTGTTCCGAGATTTCCGACCTCGCCGCGCGCTTGAACGTGGCCGGCTACGCCAAGGCCAAAGCCGCCACCGCTTGCGCCGAATTCGTCTGCACCGAAGAAGACGGCGCCGAGCGCCTGATGCGCGGGCAGCGTTTCGCCGAGTTGATCTTCCCGCGCCAGTGGGCCCGGGGGATTTTCATCGATCTGCCGGAAACCGACCGCATCAGCGTGATCCTCGCCCATATGGCGGACTTTCCGCTGTGCGGCAGCCTGTGGCTGGAAATGGTCGACACCAATGATGGCAAGGAACTGTCGAACTTCTGCAAAAAGTTCGAAGTGCACCTGCGCAAGGCGCTGATGGCCGCCGGCAAACTGGTGGAAGACGCGCACAAGCCGCGGTTGTTGCTGACCTTCAAAAGCGGCCGTGAGGTGTTCATGGGGCTGGCCGAGTCGAACAACTCGGCGATGTGGCCAATGGGCATTCCCCGTTTGAAGTTTCCTCGGGAGGCGCCGAGCCGTTCGACCCTGAAGCTGGAAGAGGCGTGGCACCACTTCATCCCGCGCGACCAGTGGGACGAACGCCTGCACAGCGACATGACCGGCGTCGACCTCGGGGCCGCTCCGGGTGGCTGGACCTGGCAACTGGTCAACCGCGGCATGCTGGTGACCGCCATCGACAACGGCCCGATGGCCGAAAGCCTGATGGACACCGGTCTGGTGCAACACCTGATGGCCGACGGTTTCACCTTCAAGCCCAAGCAGCCGGTGGACTGGATGGTCTGCGACATTGTCGAGAAGCCGGCGCGCAATGCGGCGATGCTGGAAGAGTGGATCGGTGACGGCCATTGCCGCGAGGCGGTGGTCAATCTCAAGCTGCCGATGAAACAGCGCTATGCCGAGGTGAAGCGTCTGCTCGAGCGCATTGCCGAGGGTTTCAAGGCGCGGGGCATCAAGGTCGAGATCGGCTGCAAGCAGCTGTACCACGACCGCGAGGAAGTGACCTGCCATTTGCGCCGGCTGGACGTGAAGAAACCCAAGTCCCGCTAGCCGACCGGCCCCCCTGTAGGAGCTGCCGAAGGCTGCGATCTGTTGATCTTGCTTTTAAAGATCAACAGATCGCAGCCTTCGGCAGCTCCTACAGGGGGCGGCGTAATGCCACAGATGACGTTACACCCGGCAATGCGCGACAATGTCGGCCAGTTTCAGGAGTGAATCATGAGTGAAATGCTTGATACGCCGGTAGACGGCACCCTCGATGCCACCGGCCTCAACTGCCCCGAGCCGGTGATGATGCTGCACCAGCACATCCGTGACCTGGTGCCCGGCGGCCTGCTCAAGGTCATCGCGACAGACCCGTCGACCCGTCGTGACATTCCCAAGTTCTGTGTGTTTCTCGACCACGAACTGGTGGCGCAGCACGAGGAGGAGGGCACCTACCTCTACTGGATTCGCAAGAAGTCCGGCTGATGACACCCAAAAAAAGACCTGCAAACGCAGGTCTTTTTTTGGGTGTCATCAGCCCACCGAGCGGCTGTTACGAATTCGCCGGCGCGCACTGAGCGTCAGGCGGATCGACAGCATCAGCGCCGCACAGCTCAAGCCGGCAATCAACCCTTCCCACAGCCCGCTCGGGCCGCTGGCCGGACCGAACCAATCGGTCAGTCCCAGCGCATAGCCGACCGGCAGGCCGATGCCCCAATAGGCGAACAAAGTCAGGATCATGGTCACCCGGGTGTCCTGATACCCACGCAACGCGCCCGCGCAAATCACCTGGATGGCATCGGAAAACTGGTACAGCGCGGCATAGACAATCAACATCGACGCAATCTGGATCACGGCCTTGTCAGGCGTGTAGATCGAGGCGATAGGTTCGCGCAGCAGCAGGATCAGGCTCGCCGAAAACGCCGCGAACACCAGTGCCGCGCCGAGCCCGACCTTCGCCGCGAAACGCGCCTGCCAGGGATTGCCGGCCCCCAGTGCCTGGCCGACGCGCACGGTCACCGCCATGCCCAGCGAATAAGGAATCATGAACAGCAACGAGCTGATATTGAGGGCGATCTGATGCCCGGCCACCACGGTCGAGCCGAGACTGCCGATCAACAGCGCGATGACCGCGAAGATGCTGGACTCGGCGAAGACGGCGATACCGATCGGCAGGCCAATGCCGACCAGGCGCTTGATCACGGCCCATTGCGGGCGGTCGAAGCACACCAGCACCCGGGTGCGGGCATAGAAGGGGGCCCAGAAAGTCCAGCCGGCCATGCTCAACGCCATGAACCACATCACGATGCCGCTGGCCCAGCCGCAACCGACGCCGCCCAGGGCCGGAGCGCCGAAGTGGCCGTAGATCAACGCATAGTTCAGCGGGATGTTCAGCAGCAGGCCGCACAAGCCGATGACCATGCTCGGGCGGGTACGCCCCATGCCATCGCTGTAGCAGCGCAATACGTAATAGAACGCCATGCCGGGGAACCCGAAAGCGATCCCGTGCAGGTAACCCATGCTCGGCTCGATCAATTGCGGATCGACTTTCATCCAGTGCAGGATCGGCTCGGCGCTGAGCAGCAGGCCGCTGCCGATCAAGCCGACACACAATGCCAGCCACAGCGCCTGGCGTACCAGCGGGCCGATCTGGTCGAACTGCGCGGCGCCAAAGCGTTGCGCGACCTTGGGTGTGGTTGCCAGCAGAACGCCGGACATCAACAGGTAGACCGGAATCCAGATCGAGTTGCCCAGGGCCACCGAGGCCAGGTCCCGTGGGCTGACGCGGCCGGCCATCACCGCATCGACGAAGCCCATGGCCGTGGTGGCCAGTTGCGCGATCATGATGGGCAGGGCCAGGCCGAGCAGGCCCTTGAGTTCCAGGCGAACGGGTGTCGTCCGCGCGGGAGCAGTGGCGACGGTACTTTCAATAACAGGATTCAATAGCGAAACGTCCAAGAGGGTTTTGATGCACAGCCGCGCATTCTACGCGTTGACGCGACAGTCAGGAAAAGACTCGTGTTACCGATTTGTAATCTCTGTAGGAGCTGCCGCAGGCTGCGATCTTTTGACTTTGTTTTTAAGCGCAAGATCAAAAGATCGCAGCCTCCGGCAGCTCCTGCACGGTATGCAGGCTAGGCGTAACGAGGCATCTACGCCTACACTGCCGGTCCGCCAAAGGAGCCTGCCATGCTGATTGTTGCCGACGAAAATATCCCCCTGCTCGATGCCTTCTTTGGAGGCTTCGGCGAAATCCGCCGGGTGCCGGGTCGCGCCATCGACCGTGCCACGGTCGAGCAGGCCGATGTGCTGTTGGTGCGTTCGGTGACCAACGTCAATCGCGCGCTGCTCGAAGGCAGCAAGGTGCGCTTTGTCGGTACGTGCACCATCGGCACTGATCATCTGGACCTGGATTACTTTCAGCGGGCCGGCATCACCTGGTCCAGTGCACCGGGCTGCAATGCCCGCGGCGTGGTCGACTATGTGCTCGGCAGCTTGCTGACCCTGGCCGAAATCGAAGGGGCCGACCTGACCCGGCGTACCTACGGCGTGGTCGGCGCCGGCGAGGTGGGCGGCCGACTGGTCAAGGTCCTGCAGGGCCTGGGCTGGAAGGTGCTGGTGTGCGATCCACCCCGGCAGGCGACTGAAGGCGGTGACTACGTCAGCCTCGAGCAGATCATCGAAGCGTGCGACGTCATCAGCCTGCACACGCCGCTGACCAAGCAGGGGCCTCAATCGACCTGGCATCTGTTCGATGAAAAACGCCTGAACCAGCTCAGATCCGGTACCTGGCTGATCAATGCCAGTCGAGGACCGGTGGTCAACAACGCGGCACTGCGCGATGTGCTGCTGGAGCGCGAAGACCTGCAAGCAGTGCTCGATGTCTGGGAAGGCGAGCCTGAAGTCGACGTGACGCTGGCCGAACTGTGCGTGCTGGCCACGCCGCACATTGCCGGTTACAGCCTCGACGGCAAGCAGCGGGGCACCGCGCAGGTTTATCAGGCCTATTGCGATTTCCTCGGGCAACCGGCCCGCGTCAGCCTGAGCGATTTGCTGCCGGCACCCTGGCTGTCGCACGTGACCCTGAATGCGCAAAGCGACCCGGCCTGGGCCTTGGCGATGCTGTGCCGCGGGGTGTATGACCCGCGTCGTGACGATGCGGATTTCCGTCGCAGCCTTGTCGGCAGTGTCAGCGAGCAGCGCGCGGCATTCGATATGCTGCGCAAGAATTATCCTTCGCGCCGCGAGATCGACGGGTTGCAGGTGCGGATCGAGGGGGATGCGCCTGAGTTGCAGCGGATTGTGGCGGCGTTGGGGGCGGCGGCAATCTGATAGACCGCGGCGGCCCCTTCGCGAGCAAGCCCGCTCCCACAGGGGGCTTGTGGTGCATGAAGATCCAGTGTGGGAGCGGGCTTGCTCGCGAAGGGCACCCCCCCAATGTCCAGACAGGCACCCATAAAAAACCCGGCCAACAATGGGCCGGGTCAAGAAGACGGTGGCTATATCACTCTTGTTCGGCAGGCTTGACCAATCGCTTTTCCAGTTCGCTGCATGCTTTCTGGATCATTTCTTCAGTGATCGGTACTTCGCGGCCTTGCTCGTCGATAATCGAGCAGCCCAGAGACTGGTCTGGATGCGTGCGGATCACTTGAATCTTGTCATCGCTGCTGTGTTGCAAGGACATGGCCTGTCTCCTCTTCAGGTTGTGTGCTTACTCTAGAACCGCCAGGTGACCGGGCTATGACAACTCCCTGCGATCTTTCCGGGGGGACAGGACCAGTCCAGCAGAAATGCCTTCGCGTGGCTAGCCGAACTTTAGACCAATAGCGTCTAGCCTCTAGTGTTGGTGGACATAATTAACCTGACTCATTGTGATTTGCAGCGAGCCACCCCATTGAGCGGTGTAGGCTGACCCTAATGATTGTCTTGTCCCGGATGTTTGCGATGCTCTCTGCCCGTCACCGCCGCGCTGTTCGCCTGGCCAGTCGTTTCATTGCGCCGTATCGCTGGCAGGCCTTCGGCGCCTTGCTGGCGTTGATCGCCACCGCCGGCATCACCTTGTCCATGGGGCAGGGCATCCGCCTGCTGGTGGACAAGGGGTTCATGACCCAGTCGCCACACCTGCTCAATCAGTCCATCGGCCTGTTCATGTTGCTGGTCGCCGGGCTGGCGATCGGAACCTTTGCACGGTTTTACCTGGTGTCGTGGATCGGCGAGCGCTGCGTTGCCGATATCCGGCGTGATGTGTTCAATCATCTGATTTACCTGCACCCGGGTTTTTACGAAGACAATCGCAGCTCCGAAATCCAGTCCCGCCTGACCGCCGACACCACGCTGCTGCAATCGGTCATCGGCTCTTCGCTGTCGTTGTTCCTGCGCAACCTGTTGATGGTGATCGGCGGGATCGTCCTGTTGTTCATCACCAACCCCAAACTAACCAGTATCGTGGTGGTGGCCTTGCCCCTGGTGATCGCGCCGATCCTGATCTTCGGTCGCCGGGTGCGTAACCTCTCGCGCCTGAGCCAGGACCGGATTGCCGATATCGGCAGCTATGTTTCCGAAACCCTGGGGCAGATCAAGACCGTGCAGGCCTACAACCATCAGGCCCAGGACGAGCGCCGGTTTGCCGTGACCGTGGAGGAGGCGTTCAACACCGCACGCAAGCGCATCTTCCAGCGGGCGTGGCTGATTACCCTGGTGATCGTGCTGGTCCTGGGCGCGGTCGGGGTGATGCTCTGGGTCGGCGGGATGGACGTCATTGCCGGGCGAATTTCCGCCGGCGAGCTGGCGGCGTTCGTGTTCTACAGCCTGATCGTCGGCAGTGCATTCGGCACCTTGAGCGAGGTGATCGGGGAATTGCAGCGGGCAGCCGGCGCGGCCGAGCGGATCGCCGAGTTGCTGCGTTCGGAAAACATCATCCTGCCTCCAGTCGCAGGCGCGGTGACGCTGCCGGAACGGGTCGAGGGCCGCCTGCAACTGCAAAATGTGCGTTTTTCCTACCCGTCGCGGCCGGAAAGCTATGCCGTCGACGACTTGAGCCTGACGGTCAATGCCGGTGAGACGCTGGCGCTGGTCGGGCCCTCCGGGGCCGGCAAGTCGACGGTGTATGACCTGCTGCTGCGTTTCTACGACCCGGCCGAGGGGCGCATCCTGCTCGATGGCGTGCCGTTGACGCAGCTCGATCCGCTGGATCTGCGCCGGTGCTTCGCCCTGGTGTCACAGACCCTGGCGCTGTTTTTCGGCAGCATTGAAGACAACATTCGCTACGGCAATCCGCAGGCGACGCTGGCCGAGGTACAGGAAGCGGCAAAGATCGCTTACGCCCATGACTTTATCGAAGCCATGCCCAACGGTTACCAGACTCATCTGGGGGATGGCGGACTGGGCTTGTCCGGCGGCCAGCGCCAACGCCTGGCCATCGCCCGCGCGTTGCTGGTGGACGCCCCGATCCTGCTCCTCGACGAAGCCACCAGCGCCCTCGACGCCCAGAGTGAGCACCTGATCCAGCAGGCGCTGCCGAGCCTGATGAAGAATCGAACCACTCTGGTGATCGCCCATCGCCTGGCCACGGTTAAAAACGCCGACCGGATCGCGGTGATGGATCAGGGGAAACTGGTGGCGGTAGGAACGCACCAGGAGCTGATTGCCAGCAATGCCTTGTATGCACGCCTGGCGGCGTTGCAGTTCAGTGACGGACATGAAGCCGCATGAATGACCACTGATGAATGACGCCCGGTTCGGGCATTATGTCGTCCTCTGTCATGAGCCTGGATGAAGGTATGAGCCGTTATCAACCACCGTTGACCTTGACGACGAAAATGTTGTCGCTGATCGCCGATATCAGCGAACAGATCGGTCAGCTTACGGCTATGGACGAACGCCTGCAGACACCTCAGTTACGCCGTGGCAATCGGATTCGAACGATTCAGGCTTCTTTGGCCATCGAAAACAATACGCTGAGCATCGAGCAGGTGACTGCCGTTCTGGCAGGACAGCGTGTGCTGGGGTTACCTCGGGAAATCCAGGAAGTACGAAATGCGTTTGCTGCATACGAAGCCATACCTGATTGGCAGCCAAGCAGCCGGACCGATTTACTGCGTGCCCATGAATTGCTGATGGGCGGATTGATTGATGAATGCGGGCAGTTTCGTCGAGCCGGCGTGGGTATCTATCGTGGCGACAAGTTGATCCATATGGCGCCGCCGCCGAGTCGCGTTGTGCACTTGATTGAGGACTTGTTGGCGTGGCTTGGTGCCTCGGACTGGCATCCGCTGATTACCAGTTGCGTCTTTCACTATGAATTTGAGTTCATCCATCCCTTCGCTGACGGTAACGGACGTATGGGGCGCCTTTGGCAAACCCTGATACTCAGTCAGTGGCGCCCGGTATTGTCTTATTTACCGGTTGAGGCCGTGATTCGGGATCAGCAGGAGGCTTACTACGCGGCATTGTCGGCGGCCGATCATTTGGCCGAATCAACGCCTTTCGTGGAGTTCATGTTGCAAGCCATGAGCCTTGCACTATTGGAGGCGGTACGGAGTGAGCCAGGAATCGACCCAGTAACCGACCCAGTAAGCGACCCAGTAGAGAAGTTGCTTTCTGCACTGCATCTTAACGGTCCGCGAAAGATCAGCGAATTGATGGCTGACATCGGATTGGTGCACAAGGCGACCTTTCGGGCTAACTATCTCAGGCCTGCATTAGCGGTTGAATGGATAGAGATGACCCATCCCGAGTCGCCAAGTAGTCCGGCACAAAAGTATCGCCTGACCCAGCTTGGAAAACAGGTCTTCGCGCGGCTCAAGTCAGCAAAGAAATTCTGAGGAATAAAAAAGCCCGCTTCTGTGATGCGGGCTTTTTTGCGGGTCGATTGAATCACTGATCGTCGAAAAACCGCTCATGCCAATCCACGATCGGCTGTGGCGAGTTGAGCTTCTGGCCGTAGATCACCGAGTACGACAACACGTTTTGCACGTACTGGCGGGTTTCGTCGAACGGGATGCTTTCCACCCACACATCGAAACTC
The DNA here is from genome assembly GCF_059491875.1 of Pseudomonas sp. Pseusp49. Lineage (NCBI taxonomy): Bacteria > Pseudomonadati > Pseudomonadota > Gammaproteobacteria > Pseudomonadales > Pseudomonadaceae > Pseudomonas > Pseudomonas sp. Pseusp49. The sequence continues at coordinate 2,076,418 of NZ_CP168514.1, forward strand.
AGGTGGTCGGCACCGCGCAGCCATTGGCGCACGCGACCCGGGCCGGCGTTGTAGGCGGCGGAGGCAAGGACGCGGTTGCCGTTGAACTGGCTGTGCACCTGGCTCAGGTAGGCGGCGCCGAGCTGGATGTTCTTGTCCGGATCGAACAGTTGCTGAGGCGAGCTATAGGGAATGCTGAACTTGCGTGCGGTTTCCTTGGCGGTGGCGGGCATCAGTTGCATCAGGCCCGAGGCGCCGACACCGGAACGGGCGTCGTCCATGAATGCACTTTCCTGGCGGGTGATGGCGAACGCCCAGCTCGGATGCAGGCCGCGACTCTTCGCTTCACGCACCAGGGTCTCGCGGTGAGCCATCGGGAAGCGGATATCCAGGTCGTCCCAATACTGCGCCTGGCTGATGGTACGGATCGCCGGGAAGTACCATTTCAGGTCGTAGGCCAGTTTGGCCTGGGCGACCATTTCGTCGCGGCTGAAGTGACGGCTGACGTAGTACCACTCGCGACGGCCATCGACGATCTGCCCACGGGCGTGCAGCTCCAGGGCGCGGCGCACGCCGGGGGTGTTGCGCACCTTGTTGATGGTGGCCTGGCTGAGCACCAGCGGTTTGTTGAGCAGCGAGTAGGGCGACTGCGAGCGATCGGCGGCGAGGAAACCATAGAAGTCGCGTTCGCGGGCCAGGTTCCTGTAGAGCGTCTGCACTTCCGGATTCTGTGGTTGCGCCAGTTCCAGGCTGCGGGCCTGCCAGTAGCGCCAGCGGTTGGTGGTGGCCAGGTCCTGGGGCAGGCGGCGGGTCAATTGATAGGCATCGTCCCAGCGCGCCAGGCGCAGGAGCAGGCGCAGGCGCCATTCGGAAACCGTGTTGTCGCGCAGCTCGGGGTCGTATTTGGTCATGACATCCAGTGCACGGCTGTCGAAACGTCGTGCGAGGGTCAGGCCGATTTCCCGGGCGATCGCCACTTTTTCATCCCGGGAGAAGTGCATGCTGCTGGCGTAGCCGTCGAGCAGGTCCATGGCCTTGTCCGGATCCTGGCGAGCCAGGCGGCGCAGGCCGAGGCTGACCACGTCGGACATGGCTTCATCGGCCGGGGTGAAGCGTGACGGCTGGTTGAGCAGTTCCGGTTTCTGCGCGACGTCCACCAGCAAGCGACCGCGCGGGGCGAGGGTGGTCAAGCCGTTGACCAGGCTGTTGGCCAGCGGGTAGTTGCGCGCCTGGGCGGCGAGTTTGGCGCGCTCCCAGCGTTTTTGCTCGGTCAACTGGCCTTCGGCCGCCCACATGCCGAACAGGGTGTCGCAGGCATCGGGTTGGGATTTGCCGGTCAGCCAGAGTTTTTCCGCGTTGGCGTTACCTTCGGCCTTGAGGTTGTGGCTGAGCTGGTACTGCGCATTCAGGCAGTCCAGTTCGGTGAAGTTCATTTTCGGGTCGTAATATTTGACGAAAGTCGCCCAGTCACCCCGATCCGCCAGCCAGCGCAACCAGCGCAGTTTCATCCAGTTGGCCTGGGGCAGGTCGCCGTGTTCGGCGAGGAATTTCTCGATTTCGGCGTTGCTCGCGGTTTTCAGGCGCGCGGTCAGTTCATCGTAGGCCAGGTACGGTTCCAGCGGATAATCGGCGAGGGCCTGGCTGTAACGGAAATACGGACCGGTATCACCCTTGGCCAGGGCGCGCTTGGCTTCATCGTAATATTGGCGCTGGGTGGACAGGTCCACCGCCTGGGCGGATTGAAACGCTGCGGCTGAAAGTAAAAAGCACGACAAAAGATTGAAAAGGCGACTGCGCATGAGACGTCCAGGCAGAGAAAACATGACAAGTGCGGGTCAGGCCCGCACTGAATTGTCTGTAGCTTAGCCTTTTGCCAGCAGCCGGCGAAAGCTTTGCGGGTCTTCCCGCATCAGTTCGCAACATTTGTCGTTCAGAGTGCTACGAGAGTGAAAATGCCGGCCTTCTGAAGCCTCAAGTCAGGTAGAATGCGCGCCCGGTTTTTGGAGAAGCTCATGACCCTGCTCAAATTCAGCGATGTGTCCCTTGCTTTCGGCGCTATGCCGTTGTTGGACAAGGTGTCCTGGCAGATCGCCCGTGGTGAGCGGGTGTGCATCATCGGCCGCAACGGCACTGGCAAGTCCAGCATGATGAAGCTCGTCAAGGGCGACCAGAAGCCCGATGACGGCTCCGTTTGGCGCGCACCCGGCCTCAAGATCGGCGAATTGCCGCAAGAATTGCCGGTGGCCGACGAGCGGACAGTGTTCGACGTGGTGGCCGAAGGCCTGGACGGCGTCGGTGCGCTGCTCGCCGAGTATCACCACCTGAGCCAGAACATCGTCACCGATGCCGACCTGGACAAGCTGATGCACGTCCAGCACGACCTCGAAGCCCGCGATGGCTGGCGCTTGCAGACCCTCGTAGACAGCACCTTGAGCCGCCTGCAATTGCCGGCCGACAAGACCCTCGCCGAGTTGTCCGGCGGCTGGCGTCGTCGCGTCCTGCTGGCCCAGGCCCTGGTGTCCGAGCCGGACCTGCTGTTGCTCGACGAGCCGACCAACCACCTGGACATCGGTGCCATCGCCTGGCTTGAAGAAGCGCTGAAGGATTTCCAGGGCGCCGTGCTGTTCATCACGCACGACCGTTCTTTCCTGCAGAACCTGGCAACCCGGATCCTCGAACTGGATCGTGGCGGCCTGATCGACTGGAACGGCGACTACGCCAGTTTCCTCGTGCACAAGGAAGCCGCTCTGGCGGCCGAAGAAACCGCCAACGCGCTGTTCGACAAGCGCCTGGCCCAGGAAGAAGTGTGGATTCGCCAGGGCATCAAGGCCCGTCGCACCCGTAACGAAGGCCGCGTACGTGCACTCAAAGCCTTGCGCGTCGAGCGCAGCGAACGTCGCGAGCGGACCGGCAAGGCCAACATCCAGCTGGAAACCGCCGACAAGTCCGGCAAACAGGTCATGGTCCTCGATAACGTGAGCTTTGCTCACCCGGACGGTCCGTTCCTGATCAAGGACTTCTCCATGGTGCTGCAGCGCGGCGACCGTATCGGCCTGCTCGGCGCCAACGGTACCGGCAAGACCACACTGCTGAAGCTGATGCTCAGCGGCTTGCAGCCAACCAGCGGCAAGGTGGAAGAGGGCACCAGGATCGATGTCGCCTACTTCGACCAGTTGCGCCATCAACTGGACCTGGAAAAAACCGTGATCGACAACGTCGCCGAAGGTCGCGACTTCATCGATATCGACGGCCAGAGCCGCCACGTGCTGAGCTACCTCGGCGACTTCCTGTTCAGCCCGCAGCGTGCGCGCACGCCGGTCAAGGCGCTGTCCGGCGGTGAACGTGCCCGTCTGTTGCTGGCCAAGCTGTTCAGCAAGCCGGCCAACCTGCTGGTACTCGACGAACCGACCAACGACCTCGACGTCGAAACCCTCGAATTGCTCGAAGAGGTCCTGCTGACCTTCAACGGCACCGTACTGATGGTCAGTCACGACCGGGCATTCCTCGACAACGTGGTGACCAGCACCCTGGTCTTCGAAGGTGAAGGCAAGGTGCGTGAATACGTCGGCGGTTATCAGGACTGGCTGCGTCAGGGCGGCTCGCCGCGCCTGCTGGGCGTGACCGAGAGCAAGTCCGGCAAGGCCGACCTGAACTCTGCCGTGGTGAAGGCCGAGCCTGCACCGGTTGCGGCGGCAGTCGAAGCGCCAGTGGCGAAGAAGAAGCTCAGCTACAAATTGCAGCGTGAGCTGGAAGCGTTGCCCGGCGAGATCGAAGCCATGGAGCAGCAGATCGCTGCCGTTGAAGCGCAGATGGCCGACGCGGGTTTCTACCTGCGCCCGGCTGCGGAGACGGCTGCAGTGATCGCTCAACTGGCGCAGTTGCAGGCTGAACTCGACGTGATGGTCGAGCGTTGGGCCGAACTGGATGCCTGATTGACCCTGCAATAAAAAAGCCCGGCTTCACATACGTGAACGCCGGGCTTTTCATATGTAACGCCATCCCTGTGTAGGAGCTGCCGCAGGCTGCGATCTTTTGACTTTGATTTTTAAAAACAAGATCAAAAGATCGCAGCCTGCGGCAGCTCCTACACAGGGGTTTGTGTATCAGCTTTTGGTTTGCAGGCGCACCGCAAGCACATCGCAAGGCGCGCCATGCAGCACGTCATTGGCGGTGGAGCCGAGCAGCAGTGCCAGGCCGTGCCGGCCATGGCTGCCCACCACGATCAGGTCGCAGGTTTGCTCCTTGGCCAGGTGGTGGATTTCCTGGCGTGGCTGACCATAGGTCAGGTGGCTGTATTCCCTGGAGAGCTCCGGGTATTTGAGGATCAAGCGGTCAAGGCGCTCCTTGGCCTGATCGAACTGCTGCTGTTGCAGTTGTGACAGGTCCATCGGCACGTCGCCACCGAAGGCCATCGCCATCGGCTCGACAATGTGCACCAGTGACAATTTCGCGCCGTTGCTCACCGACAGCTCGCGAGCGCGGTGGATCACAGGGTCGCACTCTTCGGTCAGATCTACAGCGACCAGAATATGGTTGTAGGGCATGAGGTGCTCCTCCTGAGGATTGCAATATTGGTAAGTATGGCTGGTTTCAAGCGCATTGGTTCCAAAGTGACACAATGGGCTCATCAAGAATCGGGAGTACAGATATGACGGTGTGGATAGTGGTGTCAATCCTGCTGGTGGTACTCAGCCCGCTGGCATGGTTGCGCCCGTCGCGTGCCCAGAGTGGGCGCATCGCCCTGCGCATGGAGGCCCGGCGCATCGGGCTGGCCATGCAACTGGCGCCCCAGGAGTGGCCACACTGGCTCAGCCAGGAGCCGCCGAACCCGTGCGCCCAGTACCATCGTCCACGGCGTGGCAGTCAGCCAGCATGCTGGAGTTACTGGCAAAAATCACCGGGTATCTGGGTCAATCAATGGCAGGAAACCTGTGAAGATCAGGCGCTGCTCAATCATTTCGAAAAGTTGCCGGGTAATGTCTACAAGGTCGAGGCCGACAAGCAAATCATCGCCTTGTATTGGGGGGAGAGGGGCGAGGCCGAGGTGTTGCAGCACATCGATGCCACCCTCAAGGCGCTCGCCTGAAACTGCGTTCCGGATCCCCCTGTAGGAGCTGCCGCAGGCTGCGATCTTTTGACTTTGATTTTTACAAACAAAATCAAAAGATCGCAGCCTGCGGCAGCTCCTACAGGGCTTCTGTCGCAGGCAATAAAAAGCCCGACAAAATCATCGGGCGGGTTGGCCAGGCAGGCCGGTAAATCGGTGTTGGCTGATCTTACGCTGGGCATTCGCCAAAAGCGTTCACAATTTTCCCCTTGGTTCCGCCAGCGTAGCTTGTTAAACACGGGCTGCAGCGAATTAGGGCGCATTTTCTAACAATTGATTCTATGAATGACCCTGCATGCTGCGGCGTGTTTAAGGTCTTCGCAGTACGGATATGACCGGAAAGTCGCGTTTCAACCCGTGTTTCGGGCGATTGACAATTGTCGGAAATTCCGTGAAGGTGACGTACCCAAATCAAACGGGCGTATGAATTGAGCGTTTGTATTTCAGACCGCTCCTACAGAATCCCGACTATCGCGTTGGCGGGTGTGCCGGGGGAATGGGCGTAGCATCGACGATTAACGTCCCTGCCAAGCCATTCGCCTGCGTCCGACGTGTACTGTTCAGCTTCCATATCGTGGAGATCAGTTGATGATTTACGAAGGTAAAGCCATCACGGTTAAGGCTCTTGAAAGTGGCATCGTCGAACTGAAGTTCGACCTCAAGGGTGAGTCCGTCAACAAGTTCAACCGTCTAACCCTGAACGAACTGCGTCAGGCCGTAGACACCATCAAGGCAGATGCTTCGATCAAGGGCGTGATCGTCAGCAGTGGCAAGGACGTGTTCATCGTCGGCGCCGACATCACCGAATTTGTCGACAACTTCAAGCTGCCGGATGCAGAGCTTGTTGCTGGCAATCTCGAAGCCAACAAGATTTTCAGCGATTTCGAAGACCTCAACGTTCCGACCGTTGCCGCGATCAATGGCATCGCGCTGGGTGGCGGTCTGGAAATGTGCCTGGCGGCGGACTACCGCGTCATGTCCACCAAGGCCAAGATCGGCCTGCCGGAAGTCAAGCTGGGCATCTACCCGGGCTTCGGCGGTACCGTTCGTCTGCCACGTCTGATCGGTGCCGACAACGCCATCGAGTGGATTGCCGCCGGCAAGGAAAACCGTCCTGAAGACGCGCTGAAAGTTGGCGCTGTCGATGCGGTGGTTGCTCCTGAAAAACTGCAGGAAGCTGCGCTGGAACTGATCAAGCGCGCCATCTCCGGCGAGTTCGACCACAAGGCCAAGCGCCAGCCGAAGCTGGAAAAGCTCAAGCTGAACGCTATCGAGCAAATGATGGCTTTCGAAACCGCCAAGGGTTTCGTGGCCGGTCAAGCTGGTCCGAACTACCCGGCGCCGGTTGAAGCGATCAAGACCATCCAGAAAGCCGCGAATTTCGGTCGCGACAAAGCCCTGGAAATTGAAGCCGCAGGTTTCGTCAAACTGGCCAAGACCTCTGCCGCGCAGAGCCTGATCGGTCTGTTCCTGAACGACCAGGAGCTGAAGAAAAAGGCCAAGGCCTACGACGAAATCGCCAAGGACGTGAAGCAGGCCGCCGTACTGGGCGCCGGTATCATGGGTGGCGGTATCGCCTATCAGTCGGCTTCCAAAGGCACGCCGATCCTGATGAAGGACATCAACGAGCACGGCATCGAGCAGGGTCTGGCTGAAGCCGCCAAACTGCTGGTTGGCCGCGTTGAAAAAGGCCGCATGACCGCCGCGAAAATGGCTGAAGTGCTCAACGGCATTCGTCCGACCTTGTCCTACGGTGATTTCGGTCACGTGGACCTGGTGGTGGAAGCCGTTGTCGAGAACCCGAAGGTCAAGCAAGCCGTACTGGCTGAAGTTGAAGACCAGGTCAAAGAGGACACCATCCTCGCGTCCAACACCTCGACCATTTCCATCACCTTGCTGGCCAAGGCCCTCAAGCGTCCGGAAAACTTCGTCGGCATGCACTTCTTCAACCCGGTGCACATGATGCCGCTGGTGGAAGTGATCCGTGGCGAGAAGTCCAGCGAGCTGGCTGTTGCCACCACCGTTGCCTACGCCAAGAAAATGGGCAAGAACCCGATCGTCGTCAACGACTGTCCGGGCTTCCTGGTCAACCGCGTCCTGTTCCCGTACTTCGGCGGTTTCGCCAAGCTGGTCAGCGCCGGTGTGGACTTCGTCCGTATCGACAAGGTCATGGAAAAATTCGGCTGGCCAATGGGCCCGGCCTACCTGATGGACGTGGTCGGCATCGACACCGGCCACCACGGCCGTGACGTGATGGCTGAAGGCTTCCCGGACCGCATGAAGGACGACCGTCGCTCGGCCGTTGACGTGCTCTACGAAGCCAAGCGCCTGGGCCAGAAGAACGGCAAGGGCTTCTACGCCTACGAGACCGACAAGAAGGGCAAGCAGAAGAAAGTCGCCGACCCGTCGGTACTGGAAGTGCTCAAGCCAATCGTCTTTGAACAGCGCGAAGTCACTGACGAAGACATCATCAATTGGATGATGATCCCGCTGTGCCTGGAAACCGTGCGTTGCCTGGAAGACGGCATCGTCGAAACCGCTGCCGAAGCCGACATGGGTCTGGTCTACGGCATTGGTTTCCCTCCATTCCGTGGCGGTGCGCTGCGTTACATCGATTCGCTCGGTGTGGCAGAGTTCGTTGCCCTGGCTGACCAGTACGCTGATTTGGGCGCGCTGTACCACCCGACCGCGAAGCTGCGCGAAATGGCCAAGAACGGCCAGAGCTTCTTCGGTTAAGCGCCCCCAACTAGAGTGAGAGTGAACTTATGAGCTTGAATCCTAGAGACGTCGTGATTGTCGACTTCGGTCGTACTCCGATGGGCCGCTCCAAGGGCGGCATGCACCGCAACACCCGCGCCGAAGACATGTCGGCGCATCTGATCAGCAAACTGCTGGAACGCAACGTCAAGGTCGACCCGAACGAAGTCGAGGACGTGATCTGGGGCTGTGTGAACCAGACCCTGGAGCAGGGCTGGAACATCGCGCGCATGGCGTCGCTGATGACCCAGATCCCGCACACCTCGGCCGGCCAGACCGTCAGCCGTCTGTGTGGCTCGTCCATGAGCGCTTTGCACACTGCTGCGCAAGCGATCATGACCGGCAACGGTGACGTGTTCGTCGTTGGTGGCGTCGAGCATATGGGTCACGTGAGCATGATGCACGGTGTCGATCCGAACCCGCACATGTCGCTGTACGCGGCGAAAGCCTCGGGCATGATGGGCCTGACCGCAGAAATGCTGGGCAAAATGCACGGCATTACCCGCGAGCAGCAAGATGCTTTCGGCGTGCGCTCCCACCAACTCGCCCACAAGGCGACCGTGGAAGGCAAGTTCAAAGACGAAATCATCCCGATGCAGGGCTACGACGAGAACGGTTTCCTGAAAACCTTCGACTACGACGAAACCATTCGTCCGGAAACCACCCTGGAAAGCCTGGCGGCTCTCAAGCCGGCGTTCAATCCGAAGGGCGGCACCGTGACAGCGGGTACTTCGTCGCAGATCACCGACGGTGCTTCGTGCATGATCGTGATGTCGGCGCAGCGCGCACAGGACCTGGGCATCCAGCCTATGGCGGTGATTCGCTCGATGGCAGTGGCAGGTGTGGATCCGGCAATCATGGGCTATGGTCCAGTACCGGCCACACAAAAAGCACTGAAGCGCGCGGGTCTTGGCATCTCCGACATCGACTTCTTCGAGCTCAACGAAGCTTTCGCCGCACAGGCCCTGCCAGTGCTGAAAGATCTGAAAGTGCTCGACAAGATGAACGAGAAGGTTAACCTGCACGGCGGCGCGATCGCCCTGGGCCACCCGTTCGGTTGCTCCGGTGCGCGGATCTCCGGCACTTTGCTCAATGTGATGAAGCAGAATGGCGGTACCTTCGGGGTAGCCACCATGTGCATTGGTCTCGGCCAAGGCATCTCCACCGTCTTCGAACGCGTTTAAGCGTCTCGTTGATGGAAGCCGGGGCCAAGTGCCCCGGTTTTTGTTTTTCCGGATTTATTTTATTTTTTATTTTGAAAAAATTTGAGTGAGGGCCAAAGCATGCCGATACAACCAGGGCTCTACCAACATTACAAAGGTCCGATGTACCGTGTATTCAGTGTTGCACGGCATTCGGAAACCGAAGAAGAAGTGGTCTTCTATCAAGCCCTGTATGGCGATTGCGGCTTTTGGGTGCGTCCCTTGAGCATGTTCCTGGAGTCGGTCGAGGTTGACGGCGAACAGGTGCCACGCTTTGCTTTGGTGCAAGCCGAAGACTGCCCTTTTACCAAGCCATAAGCTGAGTGCGCGCAATACCCTGCGCTTGACCTCACCTTGTAGCCACTATATATAGCGGTGCCGCGTCAGGCGCCAATCGCCTTTCACTTCTCGAATTCAGGAATTTTCTGATCCATGGGCAAATCGCTGGTCATTGTGGAATCCCCGGCTAAGGCCAAGACCATCAACAAGTATTTGGGCAACGAATACGTGGTGAAGTCGAGTATCGGCCATATCCGAGACCTGCCCACCAGCGGTTCGGCTAGCGCCAGCAAAGAGCCAGCCGCCAAGCGCGGCAAGGCTGCTGCGGGCGAAGCGCCGGCACTGTCGCCTAAAGAAAAAGCGCGCAAGCAGCTGGTCGCGCGCATGGGGGTCGATCCGGATCATGGCTGGAAAGCCAAGTACGAGATCCTCCCGGGCAAGGAAAAAGTCATCGAAGAGCTGCGCCGGCTCGCCAAGGATGCTGACACCATCTATCTCGCAACCGACTTGGACCGCGAGGGGGAAGCCATTGCCTGGCACCTGCGCGAAGCCATCGGTGGTGACGACAGCCGCTACAAGCGCGTGGTGTTCAACGAAATCACCAAGAAGGCGATCCAGGAAGCCTTCTCCCAGCCGGGCGAGCTGGATATCGACCGCGTCAACGCCCAGCAGGCCCGTCGCTTCCTCGACCGCGTCGTTGGCTACATGGTTTCGCCACTGCTGTGGGCCAAGATCGCTCGCGGTTTGTCCGCCGGTCGCGTGCAGTCGGTTGCCGTGAAGCTGGTGGTTGAACGCGAACGTGAAATCCGCGCGTTCATCCCTGAAGAGTACTGGGAAGTGCACGCCGACCTCGGCACCGCAAAAGGCGCGACCGTGCGTTTCGACGTGGCCCGCGAGAAAGGCGAAGCCTTCAAGCCGCTCAACGAAGCCCAGGCCATGGCCGCGCTGGAGAAGCTCAAGGCTTCCAGCTACAGCATCGTCAAGCGCGAAGACAAGCCGACCAGCAGCAAGCCGTCGGCGCCGTTCATCACCTCCACCCTGCAGCAGGCCGCGAGCAACCGCCTGGGCTTCGGGGTGAAGAAAACCATGATGATGGCCCAGCGTCTGTACGAAGCCGGCTACATCACTTACATGCGTACCGACTCGACCAACCTCTCGGTTGATGCCGTGGCGATGGCGCGTACTTATATTGAAGGCGAGTTCGGCAAGAAGTACCTGCCGGAAACCCCGAACGTCTACAGCAGCAAGGAAGGCGCACAAGAGGCTCACGAAGCGATTCGTCCGTCCGACGCCAACACCGAGCCAAGCAAGCTGTCGGGCATGGAGCGTGACGCTGAGCGCCTCTACGAGCTGATCTGGCGCCAGTTCCTGGCTTGCCAGATGCTGCCGGCGCAATACCTGTCGACGACCGTGACTGTGGGCGCTGGTGACTTCGAGCTGCGTGCCAAGGGCCGTATCCTGAAGTTCGACGGTTATACCCGCGTCATGCCGCAAATCGCCAAGCCAGGCGACGACGATGTGCTGCCGGACATGGCCCAGGGCGACGCGATGAAGCTGATCAAGCTTGATCCGACCCAGCACTTCACCAAGCCGCCGGCGCGTTACTCGGAAGCCAGCCTGGTCAAGGAAATGGAAAAGCGCGGCATCGGTCGTCCTTCGACCTACGCAGCGATCATTTCGACCATTCAGGACCGTGGTTACGTGGCGTTGCACAACCGTCGCTTCTACTCGGAAAAGATGGGCGACATCGTCACCGAGCGCCTGGCCGAGAGCTTCTCGAACCTGATGGACTACGGTTTCACCGCCGGCATGGAAGAGCATCTCGATGACGTGGCCCAGGGCGAGCGCGACTGGAAAAACGTGCTCGACGAGTTCTACGGCGACTTCAAGAAGAAGCTCGAAGTGGCTGAAAGCCCGGAAAACGGCATGCGTGCCAACCAGCCGGTGATGACAGACATTCCGTGCACGACCTGCGGTCGTCCGATGCAGATCCGCACCGCGTCTACCGGTGTGTTCCTCGGTTGCTCGGGCTACAGCCTGCCGCCTAAAGAACGCTGCAAGGCCACCGTCAACCTGGTGCCGGGCGACGAAATCGCCGCGGACGACGAAGGTGAGTCGGAGTCGCTGGTATTGCGTGGCAAGCATCGCTGCCCGATCTGCAGCACGGCGATGGATGCCTACCTGCTGGACGAGAAGCGCAAGCTGCACATCTGCGGTAACAATCCGGATTGCGACGGCTACGAAATCGAAGAGGGCACCTATCGCATCAAGGGCTATGAAGGTCCGAGCCTGGAATGCGACAAGTGCGGCAGCGAGATGCAGCTCAAGACCGGCCGTTTCGGCAAGTTCTTCGGCTGCACCAACGCCACCTGCAAGAACACCCGCAAACTGCTGAAGAGCGGTGATGCGGCGCCGCCGAAGATGGACCCGGTGAAGATGCCTGAGCTGAAATGCGAAAAGGTCAACGACACCTATATCCTGCGCGACGGTGCATCCGGCCTGTTCCTGGCAGCCAGCCAGTTCCCGAAAAACCGTGAGACGCGTGCTCCGCTGGTTATCGAGATCGTGCCGCACAAGGATGAGATCGATCCGAAGTACCACTTCCTCTGCGAAGCGCCGAAGAAAGATCCCGATGGCCTCCCGGCTGTGATTCGTTACAGCCGCAAGACCAAGGAACAGTACGTGCAGACCGAAGTTGACGGTAAGCCTACTGGCTGGAAAGCGTTCTACGACGGCGGCAAATGGACGGTTGAAGACAAGCGCCCGGCTGCGAAGGCTTGAAACTGTAGGAGCGAGCTTGCTCCTACAAAAGGCCGCATGGGAACTGCGAAGGCGTAGAATCGCAAGACCCTTGTAGGAGCGAGCCTGCTCGCGATGGTCGTCAACGATAACGCGGGCTTTCAGGATGCCCGCGTTGCTCTCAAGTCCATCGCGAGCAGGCTCGCTCCTACACAGGACCTGCATGAAGCAATTATTTCGTTGTGGAGGCTGCCGTCATGGCCCACGAACTTTATACCCGCACCAATCAGAAGATTTACTTCGCCGGCTTGTCGCTGGAAGCACTGGCGCGCACTGAAGAGGGTCGGGCGATGAATTCGCTGGCGCTGATCCAGGCCGGACGCGAATCGGCGTTGTTTCACCTGTACGGCGCGCTGTTGGGCCTGTGTCATGAAATCGCCGGCTTCTATCGCCTGCCTCAGGCTAATGCACCCCGTGCGGAGCTGCTGCTGACTCGCGAAGTGTTGGAAACCATCGCCATTCCGGAAATGGCCGAGCTGGTCGAACTGGCCAACAACCCGGAGACCTGGCTGGCCAAGTTATTGGCTGCCCATGCTGCGTTGTTTCAACCGCCGCGCGCGCCCCACAAGCCAAAAGGGGACGTGACCCAGCCACTGATTCAGGCGGTCAATCTGGATGAAGTGGATGAGCCAGAGGAACTGAGTCGGGAAGAGCTGGAGAGCTGGCGCCAGAATCTGAAAGGATTGGCGATCCGCTTTCGCGAAGGCTTGAACGAGTGCTGACAGAAACAGTTTTGGGATGGCATCTGGTCAAGATCCCGAGCGAAGCCTGGCCGATGCCTATATAATCCCCGCCTTTCGTGGAGAACAGTCCTTTATGCCAACGTCCTTTCTAGAAATTGTCGAGTTACCAGACGGCCGTATCGAGCTGCGCAGGGCCGAGGACGAGGGTTCTCTGGTTACTTTGGATTTCTCCGAGGACGCCAAAGCGTTCCTGCAAGGGCAGCACGTGGAAGTCGCCAAGGCGATGTTGAGCGTGGGAGTCCAGATGGCAGGTCGCCTGGTTGAAGGTGAACTCGACAAGGACGAGGGGCCTCGGGTTCTTCATTGATCCCCGTCCGTCGGTTTTCCTGATGTTGCTACACATCGGCTTCTCTCTCCCTGGAGAAGCCTCGCGCGGTGAAGCTCGCGCCCCGGCTGTCAGTTATCCCAAGCGAATATTCAGGCTCTGAGCGTCCCCGGTCCGGGCGGCGCTGATCAGCTGTTGCCGGGATTGGCTGCTCAACGGGTTGAGCCAGCTGACAACCGTATGGCTGCGCCCAAGACGCAGGGCTTCGCAGGTCAGTTGCTGAGCACTTTGGGCGCCCCGGGGGTGCAGCAACAGAATGCGCTCGCGGTTGAGGCCGGCATCTCGCAGCCAGGCTTGGGTCAGGCTGGCGGGCGGCGCGATCAGTGTCAGCCAGCGTGCGTCCTGCTCCTGGCTCAGTTCCCTGAGGATCGGTGCCAGAAGGCTCAGGCAGTTCCCGGCTGCACCACGCAGTGACAGCTCGCTGAAAACGTCAGGTTCGGCGCTCCAGGGGGACTCGACTACGTCTTTCAGGATCGGCGCCAATGGCTGTGCCATGAACGCTTCGAACAACGGCAGTTGGGTTTGCTGTGGTGATGGCTGTGGGAACTGCATGGAGCCTCCTTTAGCGGCGAATCACGCCGACACTCAAGCCTTCGATCACCAGTTCCTGATCTTGAAGGTTCACTTCGATAGGGGCGAACTCGGGGTTCTCGGCGATCAGCCAGACTTTGCTGCCGTCACGCTTGAAGCGCTTGACGGTCACTTCGTCGCCGATTCGTGCAACCACGATCTGGCCGTTACGGGCTTCGCGGGTGGTGTGGACGGCCAGCAGGTCGCCGTCGAAAATGCCGACATCCTTCATGCTCATCCCGTGGACTCGCAGCAGGTAGTCGGCGCGTGGATGGAAGAAGGCAGGATTGATGTTGCAGGACTCTTCGATGTGTTGCTGCGCGAGAATCGGGGCGCCGGCTGCGACCCGGCCAATGATTGGCAGGGTGGAATCGTCGGCCTTGGCTTCGAAGCCGGGGATGCGAATGCCACGAGAGGCGCCAGGCGTCATCTCGATAGCACCCTTGCGGGCCAGCGCCTTGAGGTGCTCTTCCGCCGCATTGGGTGACTTGAAACCCAGCTCCTGAGCGATTTCCGCACGGGTGGGGGGGTATCCGTTGTCTTCCAGGCAGCGTTTGATGAAAGCCAGAATCTCTGCTTGTCGTGGCGTCAGCTTTAGCATATTGATCGCTCTGTTTTTTTATACAGTGACTGGGATTATATACAGTAAGTCGGTCTTGGCAATGCTCCATTTTTCAGTCGCCGCCAGACGGTCAATCAGTCAGTGGATTGAAGCTTCGCCGTTGTGTGGTTAAATGTCTGACCGACCATTCCCGAAACGAACTGCCAGACTTGACAAGGCACAGGCTGAAACGTATGTTTCAAACAAGTGTTTGTCAGGCGGAGTAGCCATGGCCCAGTCGGAAACCGTTGAACGCATTCTTGATGCAGCCGAGCAGTTGTTTGCGGAAAAAGGTTTCGCCGAAACCTCGTTGCGCCTGATCACCAGCAAGGCCGGTGTCAACCTGGCGGCGGTGAACTATCACTTCGGTTCAAAGAAGGCGTTGATCCAGGCGGTTTTCTCGCGGTTCCTCGGGCCGTTCTGCATCAGCCTCGATAAAGAGCTGGAGCGGCGTCAGGCCAAGCCTGAAATCAAGCCGACCCTCGAAGAGTTGCTGGAAATCCTCGTCGAGCAGGCCCTTGTAGTGCAGCCGCGCAGCGGCAACGACCTGTCTATCTTCATGCGTTTGCTGGGGCTGGCGTTCAGTCAGAGCCAGGGGCACTTGCGTCGTTATCTGGAAGACATGTACGGCAAGGTGTTCCGCCGCTACATGATGCTGGTCAACGAAGCGGCGCCGCGTATTCCGCCTATCGAACTGTTCTGGCGGGTGCACTTCATGCTGGGTGCGGCGGCGTTCAGCATGTCCGGTATCAAGGCCTTGCGCGCGATTGCCGAAACCGACTTCGGCGTGAACACCTCGATCGAGCAGGTCATGCGCCTGATGGTGCCGTTCCTGGCCGCCGGCATGCGTGCCGAATCCGGTGTGACCGATACGGCCATGGCCACTGCCCAATTGCGTCCGCGCAGCAAATCGACACCGGTTGCCGCCAAGGTTTAACCGCGCACGGGTGGGCGCGGCAGCTGACATCCGCTAAGCTAGCCGCCCATGCCGACTCTCGTTCTGAACCCGTTTCCCATCGAACTCGCCAATCTGCCAGGCCTTGCCCCTGGCGGCGAATTCGCGTGCGCCGGGTTTTCTGTTATCAAGGAATTTTTATGACTGCTGGCTTGCAAGGCTCGTTGATGGTGGACGTCGCCGGTACCTGGCTGACGGCTGAAGATCGCCAATTGTTGCGCCAGCCCGAAGTGGGTGGCCTGATCATCTTTGCCCGTAACATCGAGCATCCGCGTCAAGTGCGCGAGCTGAGTGCAGCGATTCGCGCCATTCGCCCCGATCTGCTGTTGGCAGTGGATCAAGAAGGCGGCCGCGTGCAGCGCCTGCGCCAGGGGTTCGTGCGCTTGCCCGCCATGCGCGCCATTGCCGACAACCCGAACGCCGAATACCTGGCCGAGCAGTGCGGCTGGATCATGGCGACCGAAGTGCTGGCCGTTGGCCTGGACCTGAGTTTCGCCCCGGTGCTCGACCTCGATTACCAGCGCAGCGCCGTTGTCGGCACCCGTTCGTTCGAAGGTGATCCCGAGCGCGCTGCCTTGCTCGCGGGTGCATTCATCCGCGGCATGAACAGCGCCGGGATGGCCGCTACCGGCAAGCATTTCCCTGGCCATGGCTGGGCCGAGGCCGATTCCCACGTCGCGATCCCGAATGATGAGCGCAGTCTCGATGAGATCCGCGCCAACGACCTTGTGCCGTTTGCCAGGTTGAGCAAGCAACTTGCCGCGATCATGCCGGCCCACGTTATTTATCCACAGGTCGATTCCCAGCCCGCAGGCTTCTCCCGCCGCTGGTTGCAGAACATCCTGCGCGGTGAATTGCAGTTCGATGGCGTGATCTTCAGTGACGACCTGTCCATGGCAGGTGCTCACGTGGTCGGCGATGCCGCCAGTCGTATCGAAGCGGCTCTGACGGCCGGTTGCGACATGGGCCTGGTGTGCAACGATCGTGCAGCCGCCGAGCTCGCTTTGAGCGCTGCACAGCGTCTGAAGGTCAAGCCTTCCGAGCGCATTGCGCGGATGCGCGGCCAGTCGTTCGCCAGCACCGAATACCGTCAAGACCCGCGCTGGCTGGCCGCTGTCGGCGCGCTCAAAGAAGCTCAATTGACTGATTAAGGACTGTTCGTTATGACGGTTTACGCGATTATCGGTGGCACCGGCCTGACTCAACTCGAAGGCCTGAGCATTCGCCAGTCACTGGCAGTGGACACGCCTTATGGCGCCCCTTCGGCCGACGTTCAGATCGGCGAGTATGCCGGCAAGGAAGTGCTGTTCCTCGCGCGTCACGGCCATCCCCATCGTTTCCCGCCGCATCAGGTCAACTATCGCGCCAACCTCTGGGCGCTGAAGCAGGCCGGTGCCGAAGCCATTCTGGCGGTCAACGCCGTGGGCGGCATCCATGCAGCCATGGGCACCGGGCATTTCTGCGTGCCGCATCAGTTGATCGACTACACCAGCGGTCGCGAGCACACCTACTTTGCCGATGATCTGGAACACGTTACCCATATCGACTTCAGCTACCCCTACAGCGAGCCGTTGCGCCAGCAATTGATTGCGGCGCTGGCGTCAGAGGGTGTGGGCTACAGCAGCCATGGTGTGTATGCCTGCACTCAGGGGCCGCGCCTGGAGACGGTGGCTGAAATCGCCCGGCTGGAGCGCGACGGCTGCGATATCGTCGGCATGACCGGTATGCCGGAAGCTGCCCTGGCCCGCGAGCTGGAACTGGATTACGCCTGTCTGGCGCTGGTGGTAAACCCGGCGGCGGGCAAGTCGACGGCGGTGATTACCATGGCCGAGATCGAGCAGGCGCTGCATGACGGCATGGGCAAGGTGAAATCGACGTTGGCGCGGGTGCTCAAGGGCTGAGTCAGTCTTGGCACCGAGTTGTTCCCTTCGCGGGCAAGCCCGCTCCCACAGTGACCGCGTCGAACACAAACTCTACGAACGCCATTAAACCTGTGGGAGCGGGCTTGCTCGCGAAGAGGCCGGTTCAGGCACCATAAATCTCAACGCTTTCCGAGATTTTCCGGCAACGGCGCAAACAACGCCTCGATATCATCGTTCTGCAGTTTCCAGTCCCCGGCCTTGCGCCCATCCAGCACGCCGGCCGCGAGGTCGGATTTTTCCTTCTGCAAATGCTGGATCTTTTCTTCCACCGTGCCGCGCGCAATCAGTTTGTAAACGAACACGGGCTTCTCCTGGCCGATGCGATACGCCCGGTCGGTCGCCTGGTTTTCCGTCGCCGGGTTCCACCACGGGTCGTAGTGAATCACCGTGTCCGCTTCGGTCAGGTTCAGGCCAACGCCGCCAGCCTTCAGGCTGATCAGAAATATCTGACGCTTGCCGCTCTGGAATTCCTTCACCGGTGTACGGCGGTCGCGGGTCTGGCCGGTCAGCAGGGCGTAGGCGATTCCACGCTTGTTCAGCTCATCCTCAATCAGCGACAACATTGAAGTGAACTGCGAGAACAGCAGGATCCGCCGACCTTCCTCGAACAATTCCTCGAGCATTTCCATCAGGCTGTCGAGTTTGCCCGAGGTGCTGCCACGGCTTGGCAGGGTCGCCTCGTTGACCAGGCGCAAATCGCAGCACACCTGGCGCAGTTTCAGCAGCGCTTCGAGAATGATGATCTGGCTGCGGGCCACGCCTTTGCGGGTGATCTCGTCGCGGACTTTCTTGTCCATGGCCAGGCGCATGGTTTCGTAAACGTCACGCTGGGCCTCGTTGAGTTCGACCCAGTGGATGATCTCGGTTTTCGGCGGCAACTCGGTGGCCACCTGTTCCTTGGTGCGGCGCAGAAGGAAGGGCTTGATCCGGCCGTTGAGGTGCTGAAGCCTGACCTCGCTGGTGCGTTTTTCGATCGGTACGCGGTAATCGCGGTTGAAGCTTTTGACGTCACCGAGCCAGCCGGGCAAGAGGAAGTGAAACAGTGACCAGAGTTCGCCGAGATGGTTTTCCAGCGGTGTGCCGCTCAGGCACAGGCGCTGCCGGGCATTGAGCTCGCGGGCAGCCTGGGCGGCCTTGCTGGTCGGGTTCTTGATGTACTGCGCTTCATCCAGCACCAGTATGTGCAAGGGCTGCGCCGCCAGGCGCTCGACATCCTTGGGCAGCAGCGCATAGGTGGTCAGGATCAGGTCGTAGTCAGCCAGCTTGTCGAAGTGTTTTTTGCGGCTGGCGCCGTACAGCGCCAGTACCTTGAGCTGCGGCGTAAAGTGCGCTGCTTCGTCGAGCCAGTTGGGAATCAGGCTGGTCGGCATCACCACCATGCACGGCCGATCGAGACGGCCGGCGTTTTTCTCGCTCAGCACGTGTGCCAGTGTCTGCAGGGTTTTGCCCAGGCCCATGTCGTCCGCGAGAATGCCACCCACTTCCAGCTGCCGCAGTGATTGCATCCAGCTCAAGCCCTCAAGCTGATATGGGCGCAGCGTCGCATTCAAACCTTCAGGGGCGGCAGCCGTGTGGTCCTTGATGTCGCGCAGGCGCTGGGCAAAGGTGCGGATCTGTTCGCCACCCTCCCAGAGCAGTGGCATGTCTTCCAGCGGGTTCAGGCGCGTGGCATCGGCCTTGCTCAGGCGCAGCGTGGTGTCGCCGGGCTCCTGCAGGTAGAACTCGCCGAGGGTCGCCAGCACCGGTTTCAGGCGGCCGAAGGGCAGGGCGACTTGCAGCGGGCCGTGCTCGGAGTTCGGGCGATGGGGTATGTTGACCAGGATCAACTCGTCGTCGCGGCGTCGGGCAAGGCGCTCCGGGTTGAGGATTTCGGTGTGGGAGCGCATCAGGTTGAGCAGGATCGGCAACAGGCTCAGGCGCTCGCCGTTGACGATGATCCCCAGCTCCAGGTCGAACCAGTCGCGCTCCGGAGCCTGTTCGACGGTGGCGTACCAGTCGTCTACCGCCGTCAGGTCGAAGCCGAAGTCCTCGTCGATCTGCAGTTCCCAGCCCTGGGTGCGCAACTTCGGCAGTTCATTGAGGGTAAAGGTCAGCCAGGCACTGTCATTGACCATTTCGAACAGCTCGCCGGCACTTTCCGGCAAGGCCTTGCTTTGTCGGGTGGCGACTTTGAAACCGAGGATTCGCAGCTGTTCCCGGTAGGACTGTTCCACGTCCGGGTGGCGTTTTATCCGCAGCGTCTGGGTTTCCTGGCGAATCAGGATATCGGTGTTTTTCTGTCCGGACACGTACTCGTCCAGATAGCTGAAAGACAGCGCCGCCCGATGCTGGATGTAACGCTGCATTCGGCCGTTGCGCGGTTCGAAGGCGCTGAACTCGATGCTGGCCAGCCACAGGCGCGGTACCGGTTGCACATTGTCCACCAGCACTTGTGGCGGGGCTTTCGGGCTGCGGTTTTCCAGGACGGCCTGGAGTTTTTCCAGGAGTTCGGCGTCTTTGGCGGCAGCGGGGTAGTCGAGGGTTTCCTGCACTTGCAGGAGCACCGCTGCGCAATGTTTGCAGTTGCTGTGGACCGGGCAGGAGCAGATGGCATCGACCATCAGCAGCGTGCCTTTGGCTGACTCGCGCAGGCGAATGGTCTGACGGTAAACGTTACCGCCCGAGCCTTCGCACGCGGCGACGATGGTTGCGTCGCCGGCCTCGACGATCCTGACACGATTCTCCAGCGCGTAACGGCGACCACGCTCCAGGCTCTGTTCCTTGAATCGGCTGACCCAGGATGGTGCCAGGGGTTTGCTCAGGGTCGCGGACATAGGGAATCAGTCCGGAATTTCTTCGGGAGCTGCTCGGGGGGCGGGGGCGGTCAGCGAAGTGATCTTGATCAGCAGGCCGAGGTGGCCGTTGTCGAGGAAGTTCAGCTGGCCGTTCTTGGTATGGCTTTCCTGTTTCAAGCGCTCGCTGGCAGTCACCATGCCATTGGCATCGATCTGATTGACCCAGAAGTCGGCGTCGACGTCGGTAAAGCGTCCCAGTTTCATGCTCAGCGTGCCCTCGATCGGGAACTGACCATATTGTTCCTTGCCGTCACTGATCGCCACTTTGCTGGCGTTTTCGCCGAGCGTCTGTTGCCAGGCCTTGTGCAGCAGCACTGTGTAGTCGGCGCTGCTGGTGAGTTTTTCCACCTCGCCATTCAGGCTTGGCGTACGCAGGCTGTCGGGGTTGACGGGTTGGGCGCCAGCGGCCCAGTCTTCCGGTGCGGCGCGGCTGACAATCGCCGGCACGGCGTTTTGCCGGACCAGAATCATTTCGACCTGATACAGGTCATCGGCAGATGCCATGGGGGCGGCCAGCGCTGGCATCAAAAGGGTCAGCAGGGTCAGTGAACGGAACAGGCGCATGCGGCGTCCTTCAAGCAGTTTTCGGAACGAGGCGCTCGAACAGCGCCTCTACAGTATTAAAGCGCTCTTCCGGGCGCTCCATCGGAACCATGAACTTGAACATCGTGGCCCCTTCGAATTTGTAGCGTTTTGGCTGGCTTTGGATCAGTTTGATCAGGGTCAGCGGGTCGACCGGCGTCTGCGCAGCGAACTCGACGCGACCGCCTTGCGGGCCGCCATCGACTTTCTTGATGCCCAGTTGCTCGGCCTGCAACTTCAGTGCAGTGATGCGGATCAGGTTCTTGGTCGGTTCCGGCAACAGGCCGAATCGATCGATCATTTCCACCTGCAAATCCTTGAGGCCGTCCTCATCGGTGGCCGAGGCAATGCGTTTGTAGAGAATCAGGCGGGCGTGGACATCCGGCAGGTAGTCTTCCGGAATCAGCGCCGGTACCCGCAGGTTGACCTCGGGACCACCGCCGAGCGGTTGATCGAGGTTCGGCTGCTCGCCCTTGCGGATCGATTTCACCGCGCGTTCGAGCATTTCCATGTACAGCGTGAAGCCGACCGCCTGGATCTGCCCGCTCTGCCCGTCACCGAGCAGTTCGCCGGCACCACGGATTTCCAGGTCGTTGGTGGCGAGCACGAAGCCCGCGCCGAGGTCCTGGGTGTTGGCGATCGCTTCCAGGCGCTTTTCCGCGTCCGGCGTGATTTGCTGGCGCGGCGGCGTCAACAGGTAGGCGTAGGCCTGGTGGTGACTGCGTCCGACCCGGCCGCGCAGCTGGTGCAACTGGGCCAGGCCGAACTTGTCGGCACGCTCGATGATGATGGTGTTGGCGCTCGGTACGTCGATGCCGGTCTCGATGATGGTCGAGGCGATCAGCACGTTGAAGCGCTTGTGGTAGAAGTCGCTCATCACCTGTTCGAGTTCGCGTTCGCGCATCTGCCCGTGACCGATGCCGATCCGTGCTTCCGGTACCAGCTCGGCGAGGTCGGCGGCGCATTTCTCGATGGTCTTCACGTCGTTGTGCAGGTAATAGACCTGGCCGCCACGCAGCAACTCACGCAGCAAGGCCTCTTTGACCGTGCTCTTGTTCTGTTCCATGACGAAGGTGCGCACCGACAGGCGGCGGGCCGGCGGGGTGGCGATGATCGACAGGTCGCGCATGCCCGACACCGCCATGTTCAGCGTGCGTGGAATCGGCGTGGCGGTCAGGGTGAGGATGTCGACTTCGCTGCGCAGGGCCTTGAGCTGTTCTTTCTGGCGCACGCCGAAACGGTGTTCCTCGTCGATGATCACAAGGCCGAGGTTTTTGATCTTCACGTCGTCCTGCAGCAGCTTGTGCGTGCCGATGACGATGTCGATCTTGCCTTCGGCCAGATCGGCGACGGCGGCATTCACTTCCTTGGCCGACTTGAAGCGGCTCATCACTTCCACGGTCACCGGCCAGTCGGCGAAGCGGTCGCGGAAGCTGTTGTAGTGCTGCTGGGCGAGCAGGGTGGTCGGTACCAGGATCGCCACTTGGCGACCACCGTGCACCGCGATGAACGCGGCGCGCATCGCCACTTCGGTCTTGCCGAAGCCGACGTCGCCGCACACCAGGCGATCCATCGGCTTGGGCGCGAGCATGTCTTCGCGCACCGCCTCGATGGTGGTTTGCTGGTCCGGGGTTTCTTCGAACGGGAAGCCGGCGCTGAAGGTGGCGTAGTCGGCTTTCGGATCGGCGAAAGCGTAGCCTTCGCGGGCGGCGCGGCGTGCATAGATGTCGAGCAACTCGGCGGCCACGTCGCGCACCTGTTCGGCGGCTTTGCGCTTGGCTTTCTGCCAGGTCTCGGAACCGAGGCGGTGCAGCGGGGCCAGGGCGTCATCGCTGCCGGTGTAGCGGGCGATCAGGTGCAGGTTGGCCACCGGCACGTAGAGCTTGGCGCCTTCGGCGTATTCCAGGGCAAGGAATTCGGCGGTCTGGTTGTCGATTTCCAGGGTTGCCAGGCCCAGGTAACGGCCGACACCGTGGTCGATGTGCACCACCGGCGCCCCTTCGCGCAGCTCGGTGAGGTTCTTGATGACGGCGTCGTTGTTGGCATCGGCGCGCTTTTCGCGGCGACGGCGCTGCATCACGCGCTGGCCGAACAGCGGGCTTTCGGCGACCAGGGCCAGGGCTGGATCGTCCAGTACCAGGCCTTCATCCAGCGGCGCGATGGTGATCGCCAGGCGGTCTTTGCCGGCGACGAAATCCGGCCAGCTGTCGACGGTTTTCGGTCGCAGCTTCAGGCGTTCCAGCAGCTCCAGCAGCACTTCGCGACGGCCTGCGGATTCGGCGGTGAACAGCACGCGACCGGGGAACTCGTCGAGGAAACCGGCCAGCGCCGCCAGCGGCTGGGTGGCCTTGGCTTCGATGGCCAGATTCGGCAGTTCCCGCGCGGGGAAGCGTTCGCGGCCGACGCCGGGCTCCACGTCCTGCTGGCTGGCGACCACTCGTGGCCAGCTTTTCAGGCGGGCAAAGCAATCCTCTACCGGCAGGAACAGTTCGTCCGGCGGCAATAAAGGACGGGACGGGTCGACGCGGCGTTCTTCATAGCGATTGCGCACGTCGTTCCAGAAGTTTTCCGCGGCTTGCTCGATGCCCGGCAGGGAAAACACTTGCGTGTCCTGGGGCAGGTAATCGAACAGCGTCGAGGTTTCTTCGAAGAACAGCGGCAGGTAGTACTCGATGCCGGCCGGGGTAATCCCGCTGCTCAGGTCCTGAAAGATCGGGCAGCGGCGGAAGTCGACGTCAAAACGCTCACGGAAGCGCGCCTTGAAACGGGTGACCGCTTCTTTCTGTAGCGGGAACTCCTTGGCCGGCAACAGCTTGACCGATTCGACTTTGTCGATGGAGCGCTGGTTCTCCGGGTCGAAGGTGCGCAGGGTTTCGATTTCGTCGTCGAACAGGTCGATGCGATACGGCAACTTGCTGCCCATCGGGAACAGATCGATCAGAGAGCCGCGAACGGTGAACTCGCCGTGTTCATACACCGTATCGACGTAGCGATAACCCGTGGCTTCAAGTCGGGTGCGCATCTGCTCGACGTCGAGTTTCTGGCCGATGTCCAGCACCAGGCTGCTGCCGAGCAGGAATTTGGTCGGTGCCAGGCGATGCAGGGCGGTCGTGATCGGCACCACCAGTACGCCATGGCTCAGCTCCGGCAACCGGTACAGGCTGGCGATGCGCTGGGAAATGATGTCCTGGTGCGGCGAGAACAGGTCGTAGGGCAGGGTTTCCCAGTCGGGAAAGTGCAGTACGGGCAAATCCGGGGCGAAGAAACCCAGCTCCTGTTCCAGCCGTTCGGCACTTTGGCTGTCGGCGGTCAGCAGCAGGGTAAAGCGCTTGGCAGCGCTGGCGGCCTCGGCAATGGCCAGGCTCAGGGCGGCACCGGGCAGGTTGCCCCAGTGCTGTTTACCTGCCGCGGCAGGGAGAAGCGGTAGACGCAGAACGGGCACGGAAGGTTGAGCTCCAAGCGTTGCGACAAAGTCGGTAATTGTAGCGGTCTAGGATGCCGCCTGTCAGTTGCTGACTGTGTCTAAAGCACGGGTTTGGCGAAATGTAGTGGTAAAGATAAAATTCGCGGGTTTTTTACCCGAAATTACTCAATATGTAGTGGCAAATACAACGAGTGTTACGGAGGGTTACGGATAAGGTAGCGCGACCTCCAAAAAATTGACTGCGCTGAAAGCCCCGGTTTTACTGGGTTTGCGCGAGGCGCAAATTTTTTGAACGACGAATTGTTACGTAAAGCACGACGGGCGCGCATTGCTACGGCTGTCACTCGGCGGCATAATGTAGCCCCTTTTTTCTGCCCCTACATGTGGAAGGTTCCCGTGACTCAGAAGCCCGACCAGTGTCTTGGTGAATGGATCGACCGTGAAGCACTCGCAGAAGCGATGATTCCGCTTATCGGTCAGCTCTACCGCAATAACAACGTGGTGAGCTCGATCTATGGCCGCAGCCTGATCAATCGTTCAGTCATTGCGATTCTCAAAGCTCACCGCTTTGCTCGTCACCGTCAGTCCGACGAAAGCGAGCTGTCCGTCCACGAAACATTCCCGCTGATCAAGGCGATGAGCGAACTCAAGCTCGGCGCCGCTTCGGTGGACCTGGGCAAGCTGGCGGCCAAGTTCAAGGCCGAAGGCAATGGCCGTACTGCCGAGCAGTTCGTCCGTGAAGAACTGGCCGACGTGGTTGGCCAGCAAAACGCATCGGCCCGCAAAGGCACCGACGTTGTCCTCTACGGCTTCGGTCGTATCGGCCGTCTGCTGGCGCGCATCCTGATCGAGAAAACCGGTGGCGGCGACGGCCTGCGCCTGCGTGCCATCGTTGTCCGCAAGGGCGCCGAGAACGACCTGGTCAAGCGCGCCAGCCTGCTGCGTCGTGACTCGGTGCATGGTCCGTTCGATGGCACCATCACCATCGATGAAGCCAACAACACCATCACCGCCAACGGCAACCTGATCCAGGTTATCTACGCCAAGAGCCCGGCCGAAGTCGACTACACCCAGTACGGCATCGAAAACGCTCTGATCGTCGACAACACCGGTGTATGGCGTGACGCCGACGGCCTGGGCCAGCACCTGGCCTGCCCGGGCGCTGCCCGCGTGATCCTCACTGCACCTGGCAAGGGCGCACTGAAGAACATCGTGCACGGCATCAACCACGGCGACATCAGCCCTGACGACAAGATCATCTCGGCGGCGTCCTGCACCACCAACGCCATCGTGCCGGTGCTCAAGGCAGTCAACGACAAGTACGGCATCGTCAACGGCCACGTCGAAACCGTTCACTCGTTCACCAACGACCAGAACCTGATCGACAACTTCCACAAGGGCAGCCGTCGTGGCCGCGCCGCGCCGCTGAACATGGTCATCACCGAGACCGGTGCCGCCACCGCAGCCGCCAAGGCGCTGCCAGTGCTCAAGGGCAAGCTGACCGGCAACGCGATTCGCGTTCCTACGCCGAACGTGTCGATGGCCATCCTGAACCTGAACCTGGAAAAGGCCACCACTCGCGAAGAGATCAACGAGTACCTGCGCCAGATGGCCATGCACTCGGATCTGCACAAGCAGATCGACTACGTGAGCTCCCAGGAAGTGGTTTCCACCGACTTCGTTGGCTCGCGCCACGCAGGCGTAGTGGACGCTGAAGCGACCATCACCCAGGATAACCGCGTTGTTCTGTACGTCTGGTACGACAACGAGTTCGGTTACAGCTGCCAGGTGGTTCGCGTGATGGAAGACATGGCCGGTGTAAACCCGCCAGCATTCCCGCGCTAAGCCTTAGCCGCACATGAAAACGCCCCGACTTTGGTTGGGGCGTTTTTGTTTGTGTGATGCTAAAACGATCAAAATCAAAAGATCGCAGCCTCTGGCAGCTCCTACAAAGGTGCATTCGTATGCAATCCTGTAGGAGCTGCCGAAGGCTGCGATCTTTTATCAGGGCATCAGAAAAGGTGAGATTGTTCTTGAGCGGATGGAAGGTTTTTTTTCTGGCGCTGATGGGGGTGTTGTCTGCCTGCGGCAACGGCGACTCCCTGGAAAGCTTCAGCGGCCCGACCATGGGTAGCACTTATTCGATCAAGTACGTACGCCATGCCGGCCTTCCAGCACCTGGCGAAGTCCGTGTCCAGGTCGAGCAAATCCTCGCTGACGTGGACCGGCAAATGTCGACTTACCGCAGCGACTCGGACATCGAACGCTTCAATGCATTACCGGCCAACCGCTGTCAGGCAATGCCGGCGTCGATCCTCGAGTTGGTCCGCGTGGGCGAGCAACTGTCCATTCAAAGCGAGGGTTCCTACGACCTGACGGTGGAGCCATTGCTGAACCTCTGGGGATTTGGTCCGCAGGCCCGGGAGGAGAAGGTCCCGACCGCCGAAGCGCTCGCTGAAGTCCGCCAGCGCGTCGGCCACCAGCACTTGCGCATCGATGGCGACAATTTGTGCAAGGACGCCGCCGTGGAGGTCGATTTCAATAGCGTCGCCGCCGGTTATGCGGTGGACACGATTGCCGCAAAACTTGAGGCGATGGGCATCCACGACTACCTGGCAGAGGCGACAGGCGAGCTCAAGGCGGCCGGCAAGAAGCCCGACGGTTCGCCGTGGCGCATTGCCCTGGAAGAGCCGCGCGATGACCAACAGGTCGCCGAGCGCATTGTTGCGGTCGACGGTTATGGCCTTTCCACTTCCGGCGACTACCGGAATTATTTCGAGCAGGGCGGGCAGCGTTTTTCCCACACCTTCGATGCCCGCATCGGTGCGCCCGTCTCACACGCCCTGGCGTCCGTCACGGTGATTCATCCTTCAGCGTTGATGGCCGATGGCTTGTCGACGCTGTTGCTGATTCTTGGGCCGGAACGCGGTTGGGACTACGCGGAAAAACACGATATCGGCGCATTTTTTGTGATTCGCGCCGATACAGGTTTCGTCACACGCAGCAGTCACGCTTTTGAGCGCCTCAGTGGCAAAAAAACCGAATGATTTCGGCGATTTGAGCATTGAAAACTGGCGTTGTAGCGCAGGCAAAAGTAGCCTACGACGCGACCAAGGGTTAATGTGCCCGGCGTTGACGCTTCTATAGACTGTGTCCGGGTGCTGCACTGGCCCCAAATTGTTCCTTCATGCCACAGATTGGCGTGATTTAGCCGCAGGTGCCGAGGGTGCCGCGGCCTGTTCTGAGGAGTACGCATGGCTGTCTACAACTACGACGTGGTGGTGTTGGGTTCCGGCCCGGCGGGGGAAGGCGCGGCAATGAACGCCGCCAAGGCAGGGCGCAAGGTGGCGATGGTCGATAGCCGTCGCCAGGTCGGCGGCAACTGCACTCACTTGGGCACCATCCCCTCCAAGGCACTGCGTCACTCGGTGCGGCAGATCATGCAGTTCAACACCAATCCGATGTTCCGGGCCATTGGTGAGCCGCGCTGGTTCTCGTTCCCGGACGTGTTGAAAAGCGCCGAGAAAGTCATCTCCAAGCAGGTCGCTTCGCGTACCGGCTACTACGCCCGCAACCGCGTCGACGTGTTCTTCGGCACCGGCAGCTTCGCCGACGAGCAAACCATCGAAGTGGTCTGCGCCAACGGCGTGGTCGAGAAACTGGTGGCCAAGCACATCATCATCGCCACCGGTTCGCGTCCGTATCGCCCGGCGGACATCGATTTCCACCACCCGCGTATCTACGATAGCGACACCATCCTCAGCCTCGGCCACACCCCGCGCAAACTCATCGTTTACGGCGCAGGCGTGATCGGTTGCGAATACGCCTCGATCTTCAGCGGCCTGGGTGTGCTGGTCGAACTGGTGGACAACCGTGGCCAGTTGCTGAGCTTCCTGGACTCGGAAATCTCCCAGGCCCTGAGCTATCACTTCAGCAACAACAACATCACCGTTCGCCACAACGAAGAGTATGACCGCGTCGAAGGCGTGGACAATGGCGTGATCCTGCACCTCAAGTCCGGCAAGAAGATCAAGGCCGACGCCTTGCTCTGGTGCAACGGCCGTACCGGCAACACCGATCAGTTGGGTCTGGAAAACATCGGCGTGAAGGTCAACAGCCGTGGCCAGATCGAAGTCGACGAGGCGTATCGCACCTGCGTGCCGAACATCTATGGCGCCGGTGACGTGATCGGCTGGCCGAGTCTGGCCAGTGCCGCCCACGACCAGGGTCGTTCGGCCGCTGGCAGCATTGTCGACAACGGCAGCTGGCGTTTCGTGAATGACGTGCCGACCGGCATCTACACCATTCCGGAGATCAGCTCGATCGGCAAGAACGAGCAGGAGCTGACCCAGGCCAAGGTGCCGTACGAAGTCGGCAAGGCGTTCTTCAAGAGCATGGCGCGGGCGCAGATTGCCGGCGAGCCGCAAGGCATGCTGAAGATCCTGTTCCACCGTGAAACCCTGGAAGTGCTGGGCGTTCACTGCTTCGGTTATCAGGCGTCGGAGATCGTGCACATCGGTCAGGCGATCATGAACCAGCCGGGCGAACAGAACACGCTGAAGTATTTCGTCAACACCACGTTCAACTACCCGACCATGGCCGAAGCCTATCGGGTCGCGGCGTACGACGGCCTCAACCGGCTTTTTTGAGCGGCTCCGGCCGGTGGCCTGAGCCGGCCGGGGAGACCGATTTCAGCAATTCTCGAGCGTGGCGCTGGCCAAACCGGGAAAGTCTGTAATCAGGCTGTCAACGCCGAAGTCGGCGAGTCTGCGCATCAGCGCAGGCTCGTTGACGGTCCACACCGACACATGCAACCCCTGACGCTGCGCCTTTTGCAGGCGTTCCGGCGTACACAGGGTCCAGTTCAGCGCCAGAATCTCACAGCCATAACTGGCCGCGACCTTCAGCGGGTCGAGCCAGGCGTATTCGGCCACCAATCCGCGGGACACGTCCGGCACCAGCTCCAATGCAGCCTTGAGCACTTCCCGGGAGCTCGAGGTGATGGTCACCTTGTCCATCAGGCCATGACGCTGGACCATTTCGCGAATCGCCAGCACGGTGGTCGCGGCACGCATCCGTGATGCGCTCTTGACTTCCAGCTGCCAGTGATCGAAGTCGCACTTCTCGAACAGTTCTTCCAGCGTCGGAATCGGGCACGGCTTGATCCAGCCCGGGCCACCCTTGCGCGCGTCATAGGTCACAAGCTCTGCCGCCGTGTGTTCGACGACCTTGCCGCGACGGTCCGTGGTGCGCTTGAGGGTCGGGTCGTGGATGACCATCAACTCGCCGTCCCTGGACAGGTGCAGGTCCAGTTCGCAGCGACGCACGCCGTGCTTGAGACATTCCTGAAAGCTGGTCAGGGTGTTTTCCGGTGCTTCGCCCTTGGCGCCGCGATGGCCGTAGATGAGGGTCACGGTTCTTCCTTAAATTAATTGCCTGATTCGAGTTGTTCGCGGGCCAGGCGTCGTTCCTGGGCCTGCTTTTGCAAGATGTGGCGGGCCAACAGTTGGCGCTGGGCGTCGGTCAGGTGTTCGAACTCGGTGCCGACGTCGTAGCCATCGCCCTTGCGGTCGCAATGGGTGACACGGGCGCGCAGCAGCAGGCCCAGGGCTTGCGGCATCAGCACCAGCTTGACCGACAGGTGTGCGCCGGCGGCGATGGGCGATGGGTGCTGAAAGTCGATACCGCCTTCGGAGATGATCACCGGCTGCGGTTTGCCGATCTGCCCGAGCACGGTGATGGCGATCACCTGGCTCAGCAGATCGATGCGTTTGTTCTGTGATTTCAAGAATGCCGCAATGTTGCGGTCGCGCTCATTGATCTGGCGCAACAGGTGCTGCGACTCGAATTCACTGAGGTGCAGTTCGCTGAGCAAGTTGAAGAGTGGGGAAGCATCCTGCAACACTTCCTGGCCTGCGGCTTCAGAAGCGGACAGGGGCCGAATTTCCAGTGCGATCGTATCCTCGATACGGTAGTATTCGCGGCGATCTTCTTCATCTAATGTCGACATGGCGAACCCATGGTAGCGGCGGTGGTCTGAGTGTAAAGCTGGTTATCGACCCCCGCCACAAGGACGTTCCTTTTCCCTCCGAACAAGCCCCGACATGTTCAGACCTCTCTTCGTATTTATCGGCACGCGTTACACCCGTGCAAAGCGTCGCAATCATTTTGTGTCATTCATTTCCCTGACTTCGATGATCGGGCTCGCCCTTGGCGTGGTCGTGATGATCGTGGTGCTATCGGTGATGAACGGCTTCGATCATGAGATGCGCACCCGCGTGCTGGGCATGGTGCCCCACGCGACCATCGAGTCCGGCGAGCCGATCAGCGATTGGCAAAGCCTGGCGGCCAAGGTCAGGCAGAACCCGCAAGTGACGGCCGTGGCGCCGTTTACGCAAATGCAGGGGTTGCTGACCAATAACGGCAAGGTCTCGAAGGTCCTGCTCAATGCCATCGACCCGGCGCAAGAGCGCCAGGTGTCGATCATCGATCACTTCATGACCCAGGGCAAACTCGACGATTTGGTGCCGGGCGAGTTCGGTATCGTCATCGGCGACAAGGCCGCGGCCAAGCTCGGTGCGGCGATCGGCGACAAGCTGACCTTCGTTGCGCCGGAAGTCACAGTTACCCCGGCCGGGATGTTCCCGCGCATGAAGCGCTTTACCGTGGTCGGCATTTTCCATGTCGGCGCCGGTGAGCTCGATGGCTACCTGGGCGTCACCAACCTGCAGGACCTGGCCCGGCTGCATCGCTGGAAACCGGATCAGGTCCAGGGCCTGCGCCTGAAGTTCGACGACCTGTTCCAGGCGCCGCGCACCGCGTGGAGCATCGCCCGCGACCTCGGCGAAGACCGTTTCTACGCCCGCGACTGGACCCGCACCCACGGCAATCTGTACCAGGCGATCCGCATGGAAAAAGCCATGATCGGCCTGTTGCTGCTGCTGATCGTTGCCGTCGCGGCATTCAACATCATCTCCACACTGGTGATGGTGGTGAACGACAAGAAGGGCGACATCGCGATCCTGCGCACACTGGGCGCCACGCCGGGCACGATCATGCGCACCTTCATGGTGCAGGGCACGGTCATTGGCGTGGTTGGCACGGCCATTGGCGCCGTGGTCGGGATCTTCGCCGCGCTGAATGTCAGTGCCGCGATCTCGGCCCTCGAAGGCCTGATCGGCCACAAATTCCTCAACGCCGACGTGTACTTCATCGATTACCTGCCGTCGCAAGTGCAGAGCCAGGACGTTGTGATGGTCTGCGCCGCCGCGTTGATCCTGAGTTTCCTCGCCACCCTGTATCCAGCCTGGCGTGCCGCGCGCACCCAGCCTGCGGAGGCGCTACGTTATGAGTGAGTCGGGCATGAGTGATAAAGCAATCTTGAGCTGCCGCAACCTGGGCAAATCCTACGAGGAAGGTCCGGAGTCGGTAGAGGTCCTGGCCGGGCTGCAACTGGAAATGCATCCGGGCGAGCGCGTGGCGATTGTCGGCAAGTCGGGCTCGGGCAAAAGTACCTTGCTCAACCTGTTGGGCGGCCTCGACACGCCGACCAAGGGCAGCGTCTGGCTCGATGGCGAAGAGCTGTCGGCGCTGAGCGAGAAGAAACGCGGCCTGCTGCGTAACCGAGCCCTGGGCTTCGTGTACCAGTTCCACCACCTGCTGCCGGAATTCACCGCGCTGGAAAACGTCTGCATGCCGCTGCTGATCGGCAAGACCGCGATCCCGGAAGCGCGCCAGCGTGCCACGGCGCTGCTGGAGCGGGTAGGGCTGGGTCACCGGCTGGAACACAAACCGGCCGAATTGTCCGGTGGTGAGCGCCAGCGCGTGGCCATCGCCCGTGCCCTGGTCAACACACCGGGCCTGGTGATGCTCGACGAGCCGACCGGCAACCTCGACGCCCACACCGCCCAGGGCATTCAGGACTTGATGCTGGAACTCAGCACCTCGATGCGCACGGCGTTCCTGGTGGTGACCCACGACATGAACCTGGCCCGCCAGATGGACCGAGTCCTGCACTTGCAGGAAGGTTGCCTCACGCCCATCTGATTGGCTGCAACCCGATGCCTGGAAAGGCGTCGGGTCTTTTATTTTTATACGGTGCCCCAGCGAATGTTCAGACCGTTATCGATCTTTATCGGCACGCGCTATACCCGCGCCAAGCGTCGTAATCGCTTTGTTTCCTTCATTTCGATGACCTCGATGATAGGCCTCGCCCTGGGCGTGCTCGCCATGATCGTGGTGTTGTCGGTGATGAACGGCTTCCAGCGCGAAATGAGCTCGCGCATCCTCGGCATGGTGCCGCATGCCACCATCGTCGGCGTCAACCCGATTGACGACTGGAAGCCTGTGGCAGCGGCCGCGATGAAAAACCCGGAAGTGACGGCGGCGGTGCCGTTCACCGAGATGGAAGGCATGCTGTCCTACAAGGGCACGATGCAGCCTATCCAGGTCAGCGGTGTCGACCCGGCGCTGGAAGGCCAGGTGTCGATCGTCGCCAAACACATCGTCCAGGGCAGTCTCGAGGCCCTGAAACCGGGCGAATTCGGCGTGGTGATCGGCGAGATCACGGCGCGGCGTTTCCGCCTGAACGTCGGCGACAAGATCACCCTGATCGTGCCGGAAGTCAGCAATGCGCCCGGCGGCATTACCCCGCGCATGCAACGGCTGAATGTGGTCGGCGTGTTCAAGGTCGGAGCCGAGCTGGACGGCACCATGGCCCTGATCCACATGGCCGATGCCGCGCAGATGCAGCACTGGGAGCCGGATCAGGTGCAGAGCGTGCGCCTGGCGGTGAAGGACCTGTATGCCGCACCGCAAGTGTCGAGCGACATCGCCATGGGGTTGGGCGCCGCCTACAAGGCTGACGACTGGACCCACACCCAGGGCAGCCTGTTCAGTGCGATGAAGATGGAAAAAACCATGATCGGCCTGCTGTTGCTGATGATCGTCGCAGTGGCGGCGTTCAACATCATCGCGACCCTGATCATGGTGGTGAACGACAAGGGCGCGGACATCGCGATCCTGCGCACCATTGGAGCCACGCCGCGGCAGATCATGGCGATCTTCATGGTGCAGGGCACGGTGATCGGTATTGTCGGCACCCTGATTGGCGGTGTGCTGGGCGTGATTGCCGCGCTGAACGTCAGCCAGATCGTGGGCTGGATCGAGCGGGTCAGCGGGCAGCACATCTTCAGTTCGGACGTGTATTTCGTCAGCAACCTGCCGTCCGAGCTGCAAGGCGGGGATGTTGTGCTGATCTGTTCTGCAGGGTTTGTCTTGAGCTTCCTCGCCACCGTTTACCCGGCGTGGCGTGCGGCGAAGATCGAACCGGCTCACGCCTTGCGCTATTCGTAATCCACACCCTGTAGGAGCTGCCGCAGGCTGCGATTTTTTGATCTTGCTTTTTAAAAACAAAATCAAAAGATCGCAGCCTTCGGCAGCTCCTACAGGGCGCTTTCCCTTGGTAACTCGATCACAAACCTGGTCCATTCGCAACGAATCTGCCGCTGTGCAGGGTTTTGCGTGGCGTGCGGCTCGTTGCGCTATTCGTAATCCACACCCTGTAGGAGCTGCCGCAGGCTGCGATCTTTTGATCTTGCTTTCTAAAAACAAAATTAAAAGATCGCAGCCTTCGGCAGCTCCTACAGGGTGTTTTCCCTTGGTAACTCGATCACAAACCTGGTCCATCCATCATTCGATTCGCAACGAATCTGCCCGCCGTGGGCGCGGATGATCGACTGGGTAATCGCCAGGCCCAACCCGGCATGCTCACTGCTGCCTTCCTGCCGCGCCGGATCGGCCCGGTAGAAGCGATCAAACAAACGCGGCAGCAACGCCCCGTCAATGCCTTCGCCGCTGTTCTCGACCGTCAGGCTCAACCCCTTGGGCTGCTCGACAATCCGCACCCGGACTTCGCCCTCGGCCGGTGTGAACCGCAATGCATTGTCCAGCAGATTGGACAGCGCCCGTCGCAACATGCTGCGATCACCTTCCATGTGCGCGTTACCGTCACGGCTCAATTTCACCTGGGCGTCCTCTGCCAGCGGCGCAAAAAACTCCAGCAGCAGATCCGCTTCCTGCCCCAGCTCCAAGGGCTCGCGCTTGGGCATCAACAGGCCATGGTCAGCCTTGGCCAGATACAGCATGTCGTTGACCAGTTGCGCCATCCATTGCAGCTCCTCGAGGTTGCTGTGCAGGGCTTCGCGGTAGTCCTCGATGGGGCGGGGGCGGGTGAGGGTGACCTGGGTGTGGGTTAGCAGGTTCGATAATGGCGTACGCAATTCATGGGCAATGTCGGCGGAGAAGGCGGACAGGCGCTGAAAAGAGTCGTCGAGGCGCCCGAGCATGGCGTTGAAGTTGTGGGCCATGTCCGCCAGTTCCGGTGGCATGTTTTCTTCAGGCAACCGCATGTTCAGCGATTGCGCGGAAACCCCGCTGGCGACCGCGCTGATGCGTCGCAACGGGCGCAAGCCGCTGCGCGCCGCCCAGGCCCCGAGCAGTGCGGTGGCCAGGGCTGACAGGCCGACGGTCAGCCAGATCAGATGCTGCATGCGTTGCAGAAAGTGCTGGTGGTGGGTGATGTCCAGCAGCAGGGTCAATTGCGGTGAATCGGGTTTGTCCGCAACAAGCGGCGCATTCAGCACGCGGTAATCCGTGCCTTCATGGCTCACCGTCGACAATCCGGGTTGGCGCGGCAATAACTGCGGAAGGTTTGCCGAGCTGTCATACCAGCGCTGACCGTCGCTGCCGGTGATGCGCAGTGACAGATCAGCCTGTCGGCTCAGTTCCTCCGTCAGCTTCACTTCGCTGTCGCTCGATTGAAAGTCGTGCAGGGCCCGACGCAAGCCCATCAGCTTGGCGTCCAGCAATTGCTGGTCGAGCTCAACAAAGTGCGCCTCACTGGCGCGGCTGAACAGCACACCGGCGAACAACGACACCACGGCGGTGCAGGCGGCAAACAACAGCGCCAGGCGGCTGCTCAAGGAGAGACGGCGCATCAGGCAGGGCGCTCTTCAAGCACGTAGCCCATGCCGCGCACGGTGTGGATCAGCTTGTTGGGGAAATCGTCGTCGATCTTCAGGCGCAGGCGGCGGATCGCCACCTCGATGACATTGGTGTCGCTGTCGAAATTCATGTCCCAGACCTGGGACGCAATCAGCGACTTGGGCAGGACTTCGCCCTGGCGGCGCAGGAGCATTTCCAGCAGGGCGAACTCCTTGGCGGTCAGGTCGATCCGCTGGCCGCTGCGTTCGACTCGGCGACGGATCAGGTCCAGGCGCAAATCGGCCAGTTGCAGGCTGGTCTCCTGAGGCGTGGCGCTCCCGCGACGCAACAGGCTGCGAACCCGGGCCAGTAGTTCGGAGAACGCAAACGGCTTGACCAGATAGTCATCGGCGCCCAGTTCGAGGCCGTGAACCCTGTCCTCCACGGCGTCACGCGCTGTCAGAAAAAGTACCGGCGTATCCAGGCCGGCGTTGCGCACGGCTTGCAGGATCTGCCAGCCATCGCGGCCGGGCAGCATCACATCGAGAATCAGCAGGGCATACTCGCCGCTGAGGGCCAGTTGCTGGCCGGTGTTGCCGTCGGCCACCAGTTCTGTGTTGAACCCGGCCTCGGCCAGACCCTGGCGCAGGTAGTGGCCGGTCTTCGGTTGGTCTTCGACAATCAGCAGTTTCATGGGCGACTCATGGTAAATGGAACGAACGCTTTATACCGTGGGCAGCGTTCATTCAGGTCAACCTGACAAAGTTGTAATCTGGCTGTCAGGTTACGGGCAGTGGCAGCAGTTTAGAGTTTTCCTCATGCCGAGCCTTATCTTGTTGGAGTACGACGATGTTTTTACGCAAATCCCTGGCGCAAATCCTCTGTTTGCTGGCGCTAAGCTCACCGGTGTGGGCGGACGGCGGGCATGCCTACGATTTCGGCCAACCGGCCCCGGCGGCCAAGGCGACCCGCAGTGTCGAAGTGGTCATGGGGGACATGTCCTTCACGCCGCAGGCCATCGACATCAAGGCCGGGGAAACCGTGCGCTTCGTGCTGGTCAATAAGGGCCAGTTACTGCATGAGTTCAACCTGGGGGACGCGGCGATGCACGCCAAACACCAGCAGGAAATGTTGCAGATGCAACAGAGCGGCATGCTGACGCCAACCGGCATGAAGGCCATGGACCACGGCAACATGGCCGGCATGGATCACGGCAAAATGGATCACGGCATGCAGCATGACGACCCCAACAGCGTGCTGGTGGAGCCGGGCAAGACCGCCGAGCTGACCTGGACCTTCAGCAAGGCCACCAACCTTGAGTTTGCCTGCAACATCCCCGGTCATTATCAGGCCGGCATGGTCGGTAAACTGACTGTCAGTCAGTAAGCACTCAAAGGCGGGAGCAAAGGCTGATAGAATCCGCTGATTCTTCAGTCAGGTTTCCGCCATGCATCCCGCAGCCGAACACTCGCCGCTGGGCAAGTCCAGCGAATACATCGCCACCTACACGCCGTCCCTGCTGTTCCCGATCCCGCGCACCGCGAAGTGGGCGGAGCTGGGCCTGACGGCTGAAACCCTGCCGTACAAAGGCGTGGACTTCTGGAACTGCTTCGAACTGTCCTGGCTGCTGCCGTCGGGCAAGCCGGTGGTGGCGATCGGCGAATTCAGCATTCCGGCGGACTCGCCGAACATCATCGAGTCGAAATCGTTCAAGCTCTACCTCAACTCCCTGAACCAGACGCCGTTTGCCGACACTGCGAGCCTCGAGGCGACGCTGGCCAAGGACTTGTCGGCGGCTGCCGGCAAGCCGGTGGGGGTGCGCATTCGCAGTCTCAAGGATGTCGAGCGCGAAGGCGTCGTGGCCTTGCCGGGCGTGTGCATCGATGAACTGGATATCAGCGTCAGCAACTACGAGCATCCACGGCCGGAACTGCTGCGTTGCGATGATTCGCGCATGGTCGAGGAGAGCGTGCACAGCCATTTGCTCAAGTCCAACTGCCCGGTCACCAGTCAGCCGGACTGGGGCAGCGTGGCGGTGGAGTACCGTGGTGCGGCGCTGGATCACGCGAGTCTGCTCGAGTACATCGTCAGCTTCCGTCAGCATTCGGACTTCCATGAGCAGTGCGTGGAGCGGATCTTCCTCGACCTGCAGCGGTTGCTGAAACCGGAGAAACTCACGGTGTACGCGCGTTATGTGCGTCGTGGCGGGCTGGATATCAACCCGTATCGCAGCACTGAAGCGGTGCAACTGCCGAACCATCGCCTGGTCCGTCAGTAGGTCCGCAGTCAGACACAATACCTGTGGCGAGGGGGCTTGCCCCCGTTGGGTCGCGAAGCGACCCCATGACTGCAAGTGCGTTTTACCAGATGCACCGCGTTGTTAGCTTGGCGACTGCTTCGCAGTCGAACGGGGGCAAGCCCCCTCGCCACATCAAGCGACGAACGAAAAAACCCCGCCATCGCCAGCGGGGTTTTTTGCATCAGAAGGGTTCAGATTCCCATATTGACCAAGGCCTGCCCGATGTTGCGCAGGGTCCCGGCAAGGGTCGGGTGTTCGAGTTCGAAGCGTTCGACGGCGAGGTTGACGTTGTCGGCGATACTGGAATCCTTGGTCTTGGTTTCGAGCTCAAGCTCAAGTTCGATCTGTTGCATCAGCGCGTGCAGATCTTCGCGTTCAGCTTCGGACAATGGAGGATTCTGTTCCAATTGCTCGCGCAGGGCATTGAGCTGTTCTTGCAGTTCGCGGGCAGGCATGGCGTTCTTCCTTCTCTCGATTGGCACTGGCATAGACCGCAGCGGTCCGCCAAAGGTCTATGGCTGACCTTTAGATTAATCCACTCCTGTCTAACCTGCATGATCTCGATCAGGGCTTTTCGCCTTTGAATCGGCGCAACTGGATGTCTGCCAGGCAGGTGTCGAGTTCACCGAGGTGATCGATCACCGAATGCACGCCCAGGCCGAACAGTTGCATCGTGGCCTTGCCGCGTTTGATGTCGCGCTCCTGCTGGGTCAACGCTTGCCATTGACGGGGCGTCAACCCGCACAGCGAACCGCAGGACGCCAGGCCGATGGTCCACAGCCCGGCATTAAGCCCCGCTTGCAGCAGACGGGGTTCACCACTCACCAGTACACAGCCGTCGAGTCGGTCAACGTTCAGGGTGATCAGGGCTTGCCAGCAGGCATCCGGGGCGGGCCATGGGTGAATTGTTGCAGGATGTTGCGAAGGTTTGATCCATTCCGGCAGCGCAGCCGCCAGGGGCTGGCTGAGCTCCGGGGGCAGTTCATCGAGCCAGGCACAGGGGATTTGCTGGCGCTGCAAACTGAGCAGGCTGTCCAGTGCCCCGGGTGTGGACTCGGCGTGCTCGGCCGAGTGGCTGCCGTGGCGATGGGTGTGCGCGCCGAAATCCACCAGGCAGCCACTGAGGCCGAACAGGACGGCGGTCAGGCGGGGTGCGGTTTGGGGCAAGGCTTCGGCGAGCGGCATGTGGACGTCCCTGAAATAGCCTGAAGGCTAGCGGGCGACGGTGACAGTTGAGTGACATGGATGTGAATCGCTCACATTTGGCACGATTCCTCCGGTGCGGGATGAGTGCAAAGTGCCTTAAACGGCGTTTACGTCTTATACTTGCCCACTTATTGCCCGGGCCAGGCGCCCGAGCCGGTACAAACCAAGGAGTTTTTTTCTATGCGCTGGAGCAATCATCTAGCCAGGATTTGTGTATGCGCCAGTGTGATGCTGGTTCCGTTCGTTGCCCAGGCAGCCTCGGAAGATGATCCTTGGGAAAGCGTCAACCGCCCGATCTACAAGTTCAACGACGTGATCGACACCTACGCCCTCAAGCCCTTGGCCCAGGGCTACCAGTACATAACACCGCAGTTTGTCGAAGACGGCGTTCACAACTTTTTCCAGAACATCGGCGACGTGCGCAACCTCGCCAACGATATCCTGCAGGCCAAGCCCCGTGCCGCCGGCGTTGATACCGCACGCATCATTTTCAACACCACCTTCGGCTTGCTGGGCGTGATTGATGTCGGCACCAAAATGGGCCTGCAGCGCAATGACGAAGATTTCGGCCAGACGCTGGGTTACTGGGGTGTCGGCAGCGGCCCTTACGTGATGCTGCCGTTGCTGGGCCCAAGCACCTTGCGCGATGCACCGTCCAAGTACGTCGACAGCTACACGGGCGCCTATCGCTACGTGAACGACGTTCCCGTGCGTAACTCGTTCTTCGCCCTGGACATCATCGATACCCGTGCCAACCTGCTGTCGAGCGAGAAGCTGATCACTGGCGACAAGTACACCTTCATCCGTAATGCGTACTTGCAGAACCGGGAATTCAAGGTGAAAGACGGTCAGGTCGAAGACGATTTCTGATCTCGACCGGTAAAATGAAAAGGCGGCCATCAAGGTCGCCTTTTTTGTTTGCGAAGACCCGCATGCGGATGAAATTGCGTTTTTCACTGGCGTCCCGACCGGTTTGGCTCGTGGGTTGGAACCTTCCATTGGGTTACGGATTTGACTGTTCTTATAACTCTCGGTGATTTGACAAACAAAGACGTCAAGCGACCATCGGCGTGAGCTTGAAACGCCCCGCGGATGGGAGTACCGTCTGCGCCTTAGAAGGGCACCTCTGGTGTACACGTGTGTAGGGCAAATGCCCGAAAGCGGTGCGACAGAGAGGCTAGAAAGCGAATCCAGTAGTGAGTGCCGGGTCAAATTCCCCGCCTGCTACGCCAACCTAATTCTGGCGCCGTTTGCCCACATGCCAAAAACCAGTGCCACGCTGCTGATAATCGATGATGACGAAGTAGTGCGCGCGAGCCTCGCCGCCTATTTGGAAGACAGTGGTTTCAGCGTCTTGCAGGCCAGCAATGGCCAGCAGGGTCTTCAGGTATTCGAGCAAGACAAGCCCGACTTGGTCATCTGCGATCTGCGCATGCCGCAGATGGGCGGACTCGAACTCATCCGCCAGGTCACCGAGCTGTCGCCGCAAACACCGGTGATCGTGGTGTCGGGTGCCGGCGTGATGAACGACGCGGTCGAGGCCCTGCGCCTGGGCGCGGCGGACTACCTGATCAAGCCTCTCGAAGATCTGGCCGTGCTCGAGCACTCTGTGCGCCGGGCCCTGGATCGCGCGCGCCTGCTGCTGGAGAACCAGCGCTACCGCGAGAAGCTGGAGAAGGCCAACCGCGAGCTCGAAGCCAGCCTGAACCTGCTCCAGGAAGACCAGAACGCCGGTCGCCAGGTGCAGATGAACATGCTGCCGGTCAGCCCGTGGACCATCAACGAGTTCAAATTTGCTCACCAGATCATCCCGTCGCTGTACCTGTCGGGTGATTTCGTCGACTACTTTCGCGTCGACGAGCGTCGGGTAGCGTTTTACCTGGCGGACGTTTCCGGGCATGGCGCTTCTTCAGCCTTCGTCACCGTGCTGTTGAAGTTCATGACCACGCGCCTGCTGTTCGAATCCAAGCGCAGCGGCACCTTGCCGGAATTCAAGCCTTCAGAGGTTCTTGGTCATATCAACCGGGGCCTGATCAGTTGTAAGCTGGGTAAACACGTCACAATGGTCGGTGGAGTCATCGACGAGGAGACCGGTTTGTTGACCTATAGCATCGGTGGTCATTTGCCGTTGCCAGTGTTGTACACGCCAGACAGTGTTCGTTATCTGGAAGGGCGTGGCCTGCCGGTGGGCCTCTTCAACGAAGCCACCTATGAAGACCACGTGCTGGAATTGCCACCGACGTTCAGCCTGACGCTGATGTCTGATGGCATTCTGGACCTTTTGCCAGAACCCACACTCAAAGAAAAAGAAGCGGCGTTGCCCCAAAGGGTCAAGGCGGCGGGCGGCACCCTGGATGGGCTGCGGCAGGTTTTTGGATTGGCCACGCTAGGGGAGATGCCGGATGATATCGCCCTGTTGGTGTTGAGCAGGAATCTTTGATGAGTACCGGTAGAATCCAGTTCGCCGAGCAGGACGGCACCTTCGTCCTGAAGTTCGTCGGTGAAGTTCGCCTGACCCTGTGTTCGGCGTTGGATGCGACTATTGAGCGGATCTTCAGCGCGTTGAATTTCAACGCGATCGTGATCGATCTGACCGAAACCCGCAGCATCGACAGCACCACGCTTGGCCTGCTGGCCAAGCTGTCGATCCTGTCGCGGCAGAAAGTCGGACTGCTGCCGACCGTCGTCA
Organism: Pseudomonas sp. Pseusp49; assembly: GCF_059491875.1. NCBI lineage: Bacteria > Pseudomonadati > Pseudomonadota > Gammaproteobacteria > Pseudomonadales > Pseudomonadaceae > Pseudomonas > Pseudomonas sp. Pseusp49. The sequence continues at coordinate 2,117,674 of NZ_CP168514.1, forward strand.
CCACCCACGAAGACATTACGCGGCTGCTGCAGTCCATGGGCTTCGAGCAGGTCTTCAACATCGTCGACAAGCCGGTGCCCTGCCCGGAATGCCTGGACGACCTGCCAGACCAGGATCAGTCCGAAGAGGTGGTGCGGATCAAGGTGCTCGAAGCGCACAAGATCCTCATGGGCCTGAACGACACCAATCGTGAAGCCTTCCATGACCTGGTGAATGCGCTCGAACGGCACTGATTTCATGACTCAACGGGCGTCTGTCCGGGCGTCTTCGCCGGCAAGCCGGCTCCTACAGTGGTCCCTTGATTACACAAATCCCCTGTAGGAGCTGGCTTGCCAGCGATGGCGTCCCACCAAACGCACACAAAAAAGGGCGAACCCGTGAGGGTTCGCCCTTTTTGCATGACACCCGCTCAGATCACAGCTTGGCCTGCAACAACGCCTCAAGCTTCTCCTGATCCCGCGCGAACTGACGAATACCTTCAGCCAGCTTCTCGGTCGCCATCGCATCCTCGTTGGACAACCAGCGGAACTGCGATTCGTTGAGGCTCAGGCGCGCTTCGCCGGCATGGCCAGGCGCCAGTTTGCGTTCCAGCTTGCCGGTATCCGCTGCCAGCTTGTCGATCAGGTCCGGGCTGATGGTCAGGCGGTCGCAGCCGGCCAGTTGTTCGATCTGGCCCAGATTGCGGAAGCTCGCCCCCATGACCACGGTCTTGTAGTCATTGGCCTTGTAGTAGTTGTAGATGCGCGTCACCGACTGCACGCCCGGATCATCCGCACCTGTGTAATCGTTGCCGTTGGCTTTCTTGTACCAGTCGTAGATACGGCCCACGAACGGCGAAATCAGGAACACACCGGCATCGGCACAGGCGGCTGCCTGGGCGAAGGAGAACAGCAGGGTCAGGTTGGTCTGGATGCCTTCCTTTTCCAGGATCTCGGCGGCGCGGATGCCTTCCCAGGTGGAGGCGATCTTGATCAGTACGCGGTCGCGGCCAATGCCGGCCTTGTCGTACAGCTCGATCAGGCGGTGGGCGCGCTTCAACATGGCATCGCTATCGAACGACAGGCGCGCATCCACTTCGGTGGAAATGCGGCCCGGGATCACTTTCAGGATTTCCTGACCCACGGCCACGCCGAAACGGTCGCTGGCCAGGCCCACATCGCCCTTGCAGTCGTTGACGCTGGCGTTCAGCAGCTCGGCATACGCAGGAATGGCCGCGGCCTTGAGCAGCAGGGAAGGGTTGGTGGTGGCGTCCACCGGTTTAACGCGAGCGATCGCTTCGAAGTCGCCGGTGTCGGCAACCACGGTGGTCATTTGTTTGAGTTGTTCCAGCTTGGAAGTCATGGGCGTGCTCTGTCCTATGGGTCTGATGACATTACCCGAGCGCTGACAGCCACTCAAGGGCGTGTACGTGTATAGACGGCCCCTGCGGCAACAACCTGAAAACGATTGTTTGAAAGGCGGGGCATGGTATCGATGAATACGATGCCGAAACGCGGCACAGGTTCAAAGCAACTGACCGTCAGCGCCCCGTGGACGTAGGTCCTACTGCGTTTTCAACTGGGTAGAGACGGCCATTTTCGCCGGTTTCGCCTGGCCGTCGGAGGTCAGGAAACCGAAATTCCGCTCCCGGTCGTTGCTGCCCGTTTCACTGTTTTTCCACTCGTAAATCGATGTCAGCGGGATGTCGAGCTTCTTGACGTCGGCGATGAAGGTGCTGATTTTGCTGGCCTGGGCTTCAATCCCGCCGTTTGAGCTGAGGGAGGGCACGCCCCATTCACTGATGACGCCCGGCAGATGGTAGTTCTGCTGTATGAACGCCTGGGCCTTGCTGATCTGCTCGCCGGACATGCCATAGGGGTGATAGGAGATCGCACTCAGGCATCGGGGGTATTCACCGACGATTTCCTTCAGCGCCAAGGCTGACGTGGTGCCAACACTCGGTGGCCGGGCGAAGCCAAAGCCGATCAGTGGCGTCGATGGCGGTTGGTCCTGCAGCGACTTGCACAGGGCACTCATGAACGGCACGAAGGTCGTGTCGAGCTTTCGGGTTGGCCAGTACTTCGCCAGGTCCGGTTCGTTCCATATTTCAATCGCGACGAGTTGCGCACCGTATGATTTTTCCAGCCCCTTCACCGAACTGGCGAACGATTCGCCCGCCGCAACGAGTTCGTGGGTGTTGTCGGGCGCGGAGGCCAGCGCCTTGGTCGAGCGTACGGTCATCAGTACCGGCAGATCGGCGGACCTGGCTGCGGCAAAGGCGTCGCTGATCTGCTTTTGATACGCCGGGCCGCCCAGGCTGTTGGTCCACACGCCAAAGCGCACGAATCCGAAGCCGGCGGCCTTGATCTGCTCGGCGTCGGTGGGGGAGAAGGTCTGGATCTTCACCTGGACACCGATGGTCTTGTTGGCGGCAAGTACCGGGAACAAGTCACTGGCGTAAACCTGACTGGCTGCACCCAGCATTAACAGGGCTGAGGCGCTAAGCCGTTTGAAGCGTACTGCTTTCATGCCTGCACTCCTGGCGGGTAATGACATTTTCCAATCGTTGACGCGTTACTTTCATTTCGATACTCGCGAGGGTGCGAAGTGCGCGAACGTTATTTTTTGTCAGGTATTCAGTTCCGGAAAATCACAGTTATTTTTGGTCCGGTAATTCTGGTTGGGTGACTTTTGGGGGCTGTGGTACTTAATGCACTTGTATTAACAGGGCGAATCTATTTCTCAGTGCCGCGAGGTCTTTTGGGTTCACTAAAGCCCACTGGCATATTGGCCTATTGATATTACACGGGAAAGTAACCTTGTTCAGAAAGATCCTTGTCGTTTGCGTGGGCAATATCTGCCGAAGTCCGACCGCAGAAACTTTGCTGCGTAACGCGCTGGCCCCTTCAACGATCACGGTCACCTCGGCGGGCCTTGCCGCACGGGTTGGCGAGGCCATGGAACCGTCGGCCCTCCAGGTTCTGGAAGACCATGGGCACAGTGCCCAGGGGTTTAAGGCGCGGCAAATTACACCGGACATCGTTAATGAGTCAGACCTGATTCTGGTCATGGAAAAAGAGCATGTAAAACAAGTACTGAAGATTGCCTCTCATGCCAGGGGCAAAGTTTTTCTGCTCGGAAAGTGGCAGAGCGAGCGAGAAATACAGGATCCGTATCGTCAAGGAAAGGCCGCTTTTATTCATGCCCATGCATTGATTGAAGATGCTGTTAGCTCATGGGCGCAGCGCCTCGGACATTGATGAACATTCTTCAGATCAGTGAATGGTAAGAACAGACTTATGCAGTTACCGTCAGTAATCGGCACCCGTGACAACGATCAAGACAGCATTGATCTTCTGGGCATATTTGGCAGTCTGATTGACCAGAAATGGTTGATCGGTGCGCTCACCGGTGCCTTCATGGCGACCGGCGTTGCCTATGCGGTTTTGGCAACGCCCGTGTACCTGGCGAACGCGCTGGTGCAGGTCGAACCGAAGAAGAACGACATGCTCGGGTTCTCCGATCTCAACAGCATGCTCGGCGGGCAATCGCCGTCGGTGACCGAAATCGGCATCATCAAGTCTCGCGCGGTGATCGGCAAAACGGTCGATGATCTGCGCCTTGATATCGACGTCACCCCCAACACCTTCCCGGTCATTGGCGGTTTTCTCGCCCGACGTTATCGCGGCGAGACCGAGTCCAGCGTTGCGGCACCGCGTTTCGGCCTGAACAGCTACGCCTGGGGCGGTGAGCGCCTGGAGATCAACCGGCTCAATCTGCCGAAAGAACTGCTGGGCAAGAAACTCACGCTGATTGCCGGTGAACAGCATCAATTCCAGTTGTTCGATGAAAACGACAACCTGCTGGTCGAAGGCGTCGCTGGCGAGGCGTTCGCGAAAGACGGTATCGAGGGGCAGATCGCTCAGTTGTCGGCGAACCCGGGCACCCGCTTCGAGGTGGTGCGCAATCCACGGATCGTGACCATTCAGAGTTACCAGGATGCGCTGGATATTGCCGAACAAGGCAAGGAGTCGGGGATTATTCGTCTGGCCCTGGCCAGCAGCGACGCCGTCGAGGCGGTGAAAATCCTCAACAAGATCGCATCGTTGTATGTGCAGCAGAACGTGCAGCGCACGTCGGCGGAAGCGGCGCAGAGCCTGGCGTTCCTGCAAGGCCAGCTGCCGCAGGTCAAACGCGACCTGGCCAAGGCCAGCGATGCGCTCAACGGTTATCAGACCCGTGGCAAGACGGTCAACATTTCCCTTGAAACACAATCGGTGCTGGAGCAGGTCGTCAGTCTGGACACCCGTATCTCCGAACTGAAAATGCAACAGGCGGAGATGGATCGCAAGTTCACCAGACAGCATCCGGCGTATCGCGCGCTGATGACCCAGATCGGCGAATTGACCCAGCAGCAGAAGGCGCTGGAGAGCAAGGCCCAGGACCTGCCGGCGACGCAACAGGAACTGCTGAACCTGACCCGCGATGTGGAAGTGGCGTCGCAGATCTACACGCAACTGCTGAACAAATCTCAGGAGCTGGACATCGTCCGGGCAGGGGCGGTGGGCAATGTGCGCTTGATCGACTCCGCGGATGTCGACCTGACCAGCCCGGTCAAACCGAAAAAAGCCTTGATCGTTCTGATTGCTACCTTCCTCGGTGCCTTTTTCGGGGTCGCGCTGGTGTTGCTGCGCAAGTCCCTGAGCCGGGGCCTGGAAGGTCCGGAGGCCATCGAGCAACTCGGCTTGCCGGTGTACGCATCGATTCCATACAGCGCACTGCAACAGGAAGAAGACAGTAAAAAAGTTCGCGTCAAGGACGGGGCGGACAAGCCGGCTTACCTGTTGGCCCTGCGTAATCCGACGGACCTGTCCATCGAGTCGATCCGCAGTTTGCGCACCTGCCTGCACTTTGCCGGGCTGGATTCGACCAGCAACCGGATCATGATTTCCGGCCCGAGCCCCCAGGTCGGCAAGACCTTCGTCTCTTCCAACCTGGCGGCGGTCATGGCGCAGAGCGGGCAGCGGGTGGTGCTGATCGATGCCGACATGCGCAAAGGCCATCTGCACAAGACGCTGAACACTCCGATCGACAACGGTTTGTCGGACCTCTTGGTCAAGCGCTGCAGCCTCGAGCAGGCGATCCATAAAGTCGAAGTCGACAACCTGCATTTCATCAGTCGCGGGCAGGTCCCGCCCAATCCTTCCGAGCTGCTGATGCACGCCAACTTTCGTGAGCTGCTGGCGCAACTCAGCGAGCTGTATGACGTGGTGATCATCGACACGCCACCGCTGCTGGCGGTGACGGATGCGGCGATTGTCGGTCGCGAAGCGGGGATCAGCCTGATTGTCACGCGCTTCGGGGTGAACCCGGCCAAAGAGATCGAACTGACGATTCGGCGCTTCGCCCAGAACGGCATCGAGTTGAAGGGCGCGGTATTCAACGGCGTCGAGAAGCGCGCGGCCAGCTACTACGGCAACGGCGGCTACGGCTATTACAACTACGAATACGCGTCCGACAAATCCTGAGTGTCAGCGGTTGTCCTTTCATGTTTGAAGTGGGTGAGTTGTGAAAAAAATACTGCACGTGGCAGAGACGATCAAAGGTGGCGTCGCGACGGTGATCCGTACGATTTCGGCTACCCCCGAAGGCGACGCGGCAAACTATGAGCTGGTCTATCTGGTCCCGCAGGATCAGGAAAAGGAACTGCACGGGATTGCCGGGCAACAGATCCGCACCTTCGCCCGGACCGGACGCAATGTGCCGTCGTTGCTGCGCTTCGCCTGGCGCTTGACCCAGGTGATGCTCAAGGAAAAACCCGATGTCGTGCATTTGCACAGCACCTTTTCCGGGGTTATCGGGCGTTGCGTGTGCGTGCTGTTGCGACCTTGGCGCAAGCCGAAAGTCGTCTACTGCCCCCATGCCTTTTCGTTCCTGATGGAAAGTTCGCCGACCAAGCAGAAAGCCTACGCGTGGATCGAGCGGGTACTGCAGAAGGTCACCGACGTGATCATCTGCGTCAGCCAGTACGAGCTCGACAAAGCCGCACGCTTCGGCATTCAGCGCAAACGCATGAAGCTGATCTACAACGGCATTCATCACAAGGATGACGCGCCGAAAGCCAGCAGCCCCGCGCCCATCCATTTGCTCTTCGTCGGCCGTCTCGACTATCAGAAAGGCTTCGACGTGTTGCTCAAGGCTTTCGCCAACGTCCAGCGCAGCGACCTGAAACTGACGGTGGTCGGCAGTGCGGTCAACGAAGATTCGGTCGAGTGCCCACCGATGCACGGGGTTGAATACCTGCCATGGGTGACGCCGAGCGAAGTCCAGGCGCTGTACCGCAAAGCCGATGCGCTGATCGTCCCGAGTCGCTGGGAAGGCTTTGCCATGGTGCCGCTCGAGGGCATGGCCATGGGCTTGCCGGTGATTGCCAGCAACTGCACGTCGCTGCCCGAACTGGTTACCAACGAAGTGTCGGGCTACGTCTTCCCCAGCGGCGACCACCAGGCGCTGGCCGATGTGCTGACGAAAATCCAGAAACCGCGTTTGCTCGACCTTGGCAGCGAAGGGCGCAGCATCGTCCGCGAGCGCTTCAGCGCCGCGTTGATGATCCGCCAGACCTATGACCTGTATCGCGCCCCCACTTTTTAAGTAGAACTCAAGCATATGAACGTAACGATTTTGCATGGCTACAGTGCGTCCAACTCCGGTGACGGTCTGCTCGTGGATCTGGCCATCGCCCTGGTGCAGCGAAACTTTGGTGACGACACCTCGATCAGTGTCGTGGCCTCCGATCCGGAGTCTTTCAGTTACTTGCCGCACCCGCGTTTTGACGCGCCGGTCATGGCGGCCAAGGGGCTGGGGCGGGTCAAGCAAGCGGTGTTCCTCAACCAGTCCTACGCCGGTCTCGCGGATCTGTTGAAGAAAACCGATTTGATCGTCGGCGTCGGTGGCGGCTACATGCGCTCCAAAAGCGCCTTCGAACACATCAAGTTGAAACTGGGCCACGCCAAGCAACTGGAAACGGCGATCCTCAGTAAAGTGCCGTCGGTGTACCTGCCGCAAAGCATCGGGCCGTTCCACGGCGAGAGCAGCAAGATCGTCGAGCATTACGCCAGCGCCGATGCGGTGTTCGTGCGCGACAATCGCTCATCGGCGATTTTCGATGCCTGTGAAAACGTCTACCGCGCGCCGGATCTGGCGGTCCAGTCATTGGCCAGCAAAATCCTCATGCAGCCCAAGTTCACCCGTTGCGCCTCATCGCCGGCCACGGTGTGCGTCGTGCTGCGCAAGCCACCGGAGTGGAGCAAGGAGAAGAAGGTCGCCTACGTGGCCAATCTGAAGTTGCTGCTGCAGCGCTTGAAGAACAAAAGCAAAGTGGTTTGCGCGGTGCAGAGCGCCGTTCGCGGCAACGATGACGGTGCGTTCTATCGCGAACTGGGCATTACCGAACACCTGCTGCCATTGAAAGCGACCTTGGCCAAATACCAGCCGGACCTGGTGATTTCCGTGCGCCTGCACGGCGCCATCGAATCGCTGCTGTCCGGCGTCCCGGCGTACCACATCAGCTATGAGCGCAAAGGTTTCGGCGCCTATCAGGACATGGGCGTTGAAGACTGGGTGATCAACGGTGGCGACATCAACGTCGACACCATCATCGACACGGTCTACGCACCGAATGCGCTGTCGAATTTCGGCCAGCGCCTGACCGATACCTGCCGCGAGATCGAGGCAAAAACCGTGGCCATGGACGACATCATCAAAGGTATCGTTCGATGATATTTCGGCTACTGCTTCGCGGCGGGGCATTGGGCGCGAAGTTTTTGCTGGTGCTGGCGATCACCCATTTCCTCGGTTATGAGGCGCTGGGTTTTTACGGCGTGGTGGTCGCTGCCTCGTTGATTGCGTCGAAGTTCTACAGCGTCGGCTTCAGTTCCGAAATCAATCGGCTGATCAGCGTCGGCGGCAGTTCGCGACGGGTCGTCGACAAGGTCCTGCTGCTGTACCTGGCCGTGGGGCTGCTGTTGTCTGTGGCGACGGTGCTGGTGTATTCGCTGTTCCAGGCAGTCGAGGCGACGACGGCGCTGATCCTCTGCGTGACCCTGGTTTTGCTCACCGAACACCTGTCGTTCGAAATCAACTCCTTCGTGTTTTCCGCGCAGAAAGCCACGGCCGGCGCGCTGCTGTTTTTCATCAAGACCGGTCTCTGGGCGCTGTTGGCCGTTGGCGGGATGATGCTCGGCTGGGTGTCCGGGGTCGCCAGTGTGCTGTGGTTGTGGGTGGCGGCCAACGTGCTGGTGATCGTGGCCGGCTACCTGATCGTGGTGAAGGTGCACAAAGGCCGGGTGAGCGGGACGCTGGCCACGGCAACCGTGTGGAAGGCCGGGCTGCCGTTCTATCTCGGCACAGGCTTGATCGCATTGAGTCAGTACGCCGAACGCTTTCTGATCGTCGATCTGGAACCCTACGCCAGCCTCGGTAAATACGTGTACGCCTGGTCGGCGGCCAATACCTTGCAGGCGCTGTCCTATGCGGTGGTGGCGGTGGTCGGCATTCCGGTGCTCGCCAAACGTTTTCAGGCTGATCAACAGCCGTTCACGGTCCGGCAATTGTTCGTGAACAAATGGGTGATGCGCTCGCTGCTGGTGTCCGCTGCGGTGGCGGTGCTGATTTATCTGTTCTTCAACGTTGTGCTCGATTACGTCGCCACGAGTGTTCCGCGTCCGGACAATGCGATTCTTGGCGTGCTGATTTTTTCCTTCGCGTTGCGCGCGATTGGCGACATCGTCTGGGGTGGTTTGATTGCCTCGAAGAACAGCCGGGTGTCGCTGGCCAGTGCGGCGATCTGCTTGTTGGTTTCGGTGCCGGTCAGCTACGTGCTGATCAAGCACTTCTCGATCTACGGTGCTGCCTGGGGCAATGTCTTTGCGATCATCGTGCAGCTTGGCGTGATTGCCGTGTTGACCCGTGTGACTCGGCCGAAAGGGGCTTTGGCATGGGGTTGAAGCTGCCGTGCATCGAGTTTCGCGGCAAGAGACTCGATTCCTCGATTTCGTTCCTGATCCTCTTCACCGGGTTGTTTCTGTCGGTGGCCATGCCGCTGTTGGTCCCCCGCGATCCTGGCCCGGATGCCATGACCTTGTGGTCGTCCTACGCCCGTGCCGACAACTGCAATTTCTGGAACCCGTTCTCGCCGGATCGCTCTTCCTATGAGTGTTCGGCGTTTCTGCTGCGGCCCACCGGGATCAATCTGACCAATGCCTGGGCCTACGGCATGTTCTGCAATTTTTTCCTCACGGCGATTCCCGTGGTGGTCTTCCGGCGCATGCCTCTGGCGATTTTCGGCACGCTGTGTCTGTGGGGCATCGTTCGCTCGTTTTTCCTGGAAAACCTGACCAAGGAAATCATTGTGTCGGTGGCGGTGTTGAGCATTTTGCTCAGCGCCCTGACGCGCAAATATCGTGGCGGATTTTTCCTCTCGGCGGTGATCTACGGCGTGCTGATCCGGCCCTACTGGATTCTGTTTTCATTGTCCTGGGTCGGCGTCTGCGTGATGAAGAAGTATGTCTCGCGCTTCACCTTCTTCCTGATGCTGTTCCTGTTCTACCTGGCGGTCGCCATGGCGATCCAGGTGGCGCTCGGGTTTCCGGTGTCGTCGATTCGCGCCAGTAACAACGAACTGCGCACGGCGGGTGAGGAGGGCTCCAAGTCGTTGATCGTCTCGTGGCTCAGCGGCAGCGACTTTGTCTCGCAGGCACTGGACTCGATGATCATCTTCTTCCGGTTGTCGTTCCCGGTGGAGCTGATCCTGCTGTCGGGGCCGGGGCAGGTGATCTTCGTGGCATTGATGATCATGACCGCGCTGCTGCTGTTCAAAGTCATCACCTCGACCGATTACAAAGGTGCGCCGATCCAGACCAAACCCAAGGAACTGATCGCGATTCCGCTGGCATTTTTGCTGGTTCAAGGGTTGTTCGAGCCGGACTTCGGCTCCTTCGCACGGCACTTCTCGATGGTGGTGCCGGTGCTGTTCGTAGGCCTGGGGTTGATGTTGCGGGCGAACAAGCCGGTGCAGGTTGAATCAAGAATTCTGAATTGAGGCAGGTGCTTTATGTCGAGCAAGAAAAAGTCCCTGGAGATTGAAACCCTGCGCGGCCTGGCGTGCCTGCTGCTGGTGCTCTATCACGTCATCGGCCCGTTGGGCGGCGGCTTGAAAATAGACCTGGGCTCGCCGTTCCGGGTGATCGCCGACTCGATGGTGTACGTGCGCATGCCGCTGTTCACCTTCATTTCCGGCTACATCTATTCCATCTACAAAATCCGTGGGAATGACTTTTCGGCGTTCTTCAGCGGCAAGGTCCGGCGTCTGATCGTGCCGCTGTTTTGCGTCGGCGTGCCGTTCTCCGTACTGCAGGCGGTTGGCCCGGGCGTGAACAAGGACGTCGGCGTGATCGATGCGTTGTTGTCGTTCTGGGTGCCGATCAACCACTTCTGGTTCTTGCAGGCGGTGTTCATCATTTTCATGTTCGTCGGCCTGTTGGAGTGGCGTGGTTTGCTGCGTTCGGCGACGCGCCTGTATCTGCTGTTTGCCTTTGCGGCGGTGCTGTTCTTGCTACCGCCGTTCAAGTTCGATGCGTTCGGCATCAACGGCGCGATCTACCTGCTACCGTTTTTTGTGGCGGGGATGATTGGCCAGGAAAATGTCGATGGGTTGAAGCAACGGTTCAAGGTGATCGGGCCGTTGGTGTTTGTGTTGATCTCGCTGACGCTGTTGTACGTGGCGGCGATTGATCGCGAGTTGATCGTCGACCGCCGCAGCCTGATCGGTTTGACCGTGGGTTGCGTGTCCTGCATTGCGTTGCTGTCGAGTGACATGCGCTCGAAGTGGCTGACCTGGCTCGGCGGGTATTCCTATGCGATCTTCTTGTTCCATGTGCTGTTTGCCGCCACTTCGCGGTTTGTCCTGGGGCGCTTGGGCGTGAAGGACGAAAGCCTTCTGGTGCTCGGAGGCCTGGCGTGTGGCTTGCTGGGGCCGGTGGTGCTATCGATGGTGTTCAGTCGATTCAACTTCACCTCCGTGCTGTTCCTGGGTGAGCGTGCGGCGGCGAAAAAACCGCCGGCAAACGTCGCCCCGGTGCCCCAGACCTGATGAGTGTCCGAGTGAAGGAAGCGATGCATGTTGGCAGTTGATGACGTCCAGCCTGTTGCGGCGTCAGTGGTCGAGGTCGGCGACGCTCGCGAACGGTTCGGCCAGTGGCGCGAAGGGAAGGGTGGGAAGGTCCTGTCCATCTCGGTGATCGGCGACAGCTACAGCGCCGGGCAGGATTTCTATCTGAACAAACTGGTGCAGCGGCTGGTCGGGGAGACGGGCTTCGCCGGTCCCGGCTATGTCGGCTTCAACCACGGCGCGGCACTTGGCGGCACGCACTTCAAATACACCCGCAGCAGTGAGAAGTACTTCGGCGGTGACTGGCAAGTGTCCGCCCTTGGCCAGGCCAGCCCCGACAGTCGCACCCTCACCGGTCGGCCCGGCGCCTGGCTGGAGATCGATGCCGATCCGACACCGACCATCGACACGGCTGTCACCCAGGCGAAATTGCTCTACCTCGGCAATGGCGAACCCAATGTGGTTCGCTACCGCTGGGCACCGTCGCAATCCTGGCAGCCATTGACGCTCGCAGGTTCAGGGGTTCAGGAGGTATCACTGCCAGGCACATCGGCAGCGAAAGACTGGGCGTTCCGGCTGGAAGTGGTGAAAGGCGCGCCAACGCTCTTTGGCCTGTGGATGAGCAACGAACAGGGCGGCGTGAGGGTGTCCAAACTGGCGGCGTCCGGCGCGGCGTCCGCTGACTTCTACCACAGCGATGGCCGCTGGCAGGCGCAGTGGAAGACGGTGGTATCGAAGATTCCCGCCGACATCTACCTGATCATGCTGGGCGGTAACGACCAGGGTTTTGGCGTGAAACCCGAGCAGTACCTGAAGAACATCCAGGGCTTGGTGGGGATGGTCCGCGAGATTCAACCGGCGGCGAGCATCAACCTGATCTTGCGTCAGGACACCACGCGTTCCAGTGCTTACCCGATGTCGGCCTATGCGCAAGTCCTGGAACCCTGGGCACGCAAGGAACACCTCGGTTACGCCAATCTGCAGTGCGCGTTCGGCGCCGATTTCAAGCGCTATGCCGCCACCATGATCGGCCCGGACAAGATTCATCCGGTTCCGGCCACGGGTGGGCGGGTGATTGCCGATTACTTCTATCGCTGGATTGCGGGCGGGCAGGACAGCTGCGATGCCGGCGTGATGTAGGAGCTGCCGAAGGCTGCGATCTTTTGATTTTGTTTTTAAAGATCAAGATCAAAAGATCGCAGCCTGCGGCAGCTCCTACAGGAGCTGCGACAGTTTTCGGTTTTTTCGAATGTCTCCGGGTGGGGGCGTTGCAACAATTCGACCTTTTTGAATGTCGCCGGCTTGATGTAGGAGCTGCCGCAGGCTGCGATCTTTTGATTTTAAGGATCAAGATCAAAAGATCGCAGCCTGCGGCAGCTCCTACAGGGGGCTGTGACTATTCGAATGTTTCCAGGTGACTTAGCAGCTCTGCGGTTTTAAGCGGCATCAGTTGCGTCGCACAACGGGTTTCCACGTTGATGATGATGGCCGGGTCGTTGCAGCAAATGCGCACCCGGAACCGCCAGTCGCTGAATATCACTTTCAGTCCATCTCGGTCGTCGATTTCCAGCGCCTGCCCGCGGTAAAGCCTTTTCAGGTGAGCGAGGAGGGGATAGGGGTCGAGCATCGGCCGGCGGATGTCTCCGGAAGAGGGAAACATACCGATGCGCTCCACCAGCAGAGTGGGGCCGAGCCAGGATTCGTTGGCGCTCGGCAACCGCTGATGGCGCGATAACGAGGACATCACCCCGAGGTTGCCCACCTCCATTTCAATGTATGCCGAGAGTTGTGCAATGTTCATGGTTGGCCTGCCTGAATGAAGAGTGGGCGTCGGGGGTTGGGGCCGTCTTAGCGGCCCTTCAAGTAAACGTTTTCGTAGCAGAAGTTGGTCGCCTGCAGGTAACCCTCGGCGTCGCCGCAATCGAAGCGCAAACCCTTGAACTTGTAGGCCAGCACACAACCGTTCTGCGCCTGTTTCATCAGCGCGTCGGTGATCTGGATTTCTCCGCCTTTACCCGGTTCGGTGTCGGCGATCAGGTCGAAGATATCCGGCGTCAGAATGTAGCGGCCGATGATCGCCAGGTTCGACGGGGCGTCCTGCGGGGCCGGTTTTTCCACCATGTTGTTGACCCGGTAGATCCCGTCGGAGATCGGCTCGCCGGCAATCACGCCGTACTTGTGGGTCTGGTCGCGGGGGACTTCCTGGATGGCCACGATCGAGCAGCGGAATTTTTTGTACAGCTCGATCATTTGCGTGAGCACGCCATCACCTTCCAGGTTCAGGCACAGGTCATCGGCCAGTACCACGGCGAAGGGTTCGTCGCCGATCAACGGACGACCACTGAGAATCGCGTGGCCCAGGCCCTTCATTTCCACCTGGCGGGTGTAGGAAAAGGTGCATGTGTCGATCAGCTCGCGGGTTCCGGCCAGGAACTTCTCTTTCTCGGTGCCGCGAATCTGGTGCTCCAGCTCATAGCTGATGTCGAAGTGGTCTTCCAGCGCGCGCTTGCCCCGCCCGGTGACGATCGCCATGTGTTGCAGGCCGGCGTCCCGTGCTTCTTCGACGGCGTACTCGATCAATGGCTTGTTGACGATCGGCAGCATTTCCTTGGGCATGGCTTTGGTTGCCGGCAAGAAACGAGTGCCATAGCCGGCAGCGGGGAACAAACATTTACGAATCATAAAAGTATCCTGGACAGTCATGGAACACAGCCAACGGGTGCGCGCAATAACGAGTGATTGCAAGTTTCAATGATTATTGAAGGCTTACTTTAATACCTGAGACTGGCCACTAGTGGCAAATAGCAATGTGCGGATAACGCGACAATGTTATGAGATGTCGGGTTGATAGTTGTTAGTTATTTTTAGTCGGTATCTGTTGATAGTGGTGAGTGCGTCGGAATGCTAATAAGTATTCCGCAATACAGTTTGGCCTGAAAAAATATTTATTGCCAGTCGTTGAACTAATTTTGTTTTGGGTTGTTGTCGCTCTTGTTTGTGTGGTTCAGCACACAACTTTAACAAGAGGGGCTTGACACGCAACTTCGCACTTTTCCCACTATGGACCGCGCTATGAAAATTCTGGTAACGGGTGGAGCTGGATATATCGGTTCGCACACCACGCTCGCGCTGCTTGAGGCAGGCTATGAAGTTGTTGTGCTGGATAATCTTTGCAACAGCAGCGACGCGGCATTGCACGCGGTGGAAGCCATTTGCGGCAAGAGTGCGCTGATGATTCGCGGTGATGTGTGCGACCGGGCCTTGCTGGACCGGATTTTCCAGCAGCACGCCATCGATGCCGTCCTGCACTTTGCCGGTCTCAAGGCCGTGGGCGAGAGCGTGCGCAAGCCGCTTGAGTATTACGAGACCAACGTCAGCGGCAGCATCACCCTGTGTCAGGCGATGGCCGCAGCCGGGGTGTTTCGCCTGGTGTTCAGTTCATCGGCCACGGTATACGGCGAGCCGGAGCAGATGCCGATCCGCGAGGATTTCCCCACGGGCAACCCCACCAATCCCTACGGTCAATCCAAGCTTATCGTCGAAAATGTACTGCGCGACCTGAGCCTGGCCGAACCGCGCTGGAGCATCGCGCTGTTGCGTTACTTCAACCCGATCGGCGCGCATGACAGCGGCCATCTGGGCGAAGACCCGAGTGGCATTCCGAACAACCTGGTGCCCTACATCAGCCAGGTGGCGGTGGGCAGCCTGCAGGAGTTGTCGATCTTCGGCAACGATTACCCCACGGTCGACGGTACCGGGGTACGCGACTACATCCACGTCGTGGACCTGGCGGACGGGCACCTGAAGGCCTTGCAGTCGATCGCCGGGCGCACCGGCATCCATACCTGGAACCTGGGCACGGGCGATGGCTACAGCGTGTTGCAAGTCCTGCGGGCGTTTGAGCAGGCATGTGGCCAGCCGGTGCCCTATCGGATGATGCCGCGTCGCTCGGGTGATATCGCCGAGAGCTGGGCCGACCCTTCCAAGGCGCAGAAGGAGCTGGGCTGGAAGGCTACGCGCAACTTGCAGGACATGGTCATCGATACCTGGCGCTGGCAATCGAATCACCCCAAGGGCTACCTGGGATGATGGCGTTTTAGCCTAATGTTATTTCCGGTCAGGTTGTTAGATATCGTCGGGAAAATACACTGGCCATGCCTTTTGCAAGTCCGTAGATATAAACCTGCCGTTCGACTTTTATCAGTTGGGTAAGACTGTGAAAGAACAACGGATCTTGTTCGCATTTTTGCGGGCTTGAACTCTACCACCTCTAACGTAATGCCCGATTTCTATCAGGTTGAATGTTAGAAAGGAGTTGATATGAAGAAAGCGATGGCAATTGCCCTGTTGACGATGTTAAGCAACTGGGCGTCCGCGGTAGAAGCGCCGCTTACAACTGCGACCAATGTATTGGGTAACGTGGCGGCGACTCAAGCCACTGCAGCCAGTACTGCAATGGTTGCCAGTGCTGTAGCGGCGTCCAACAGTGGTGGAAGTGCGAACGGCGGTACCACGGGTACGACAGGTACCACGGGTACAACCGGCACGCACAACTAACTGAAACAGCTGTTGGTGCAGTACAAGGTCGCCCGATGCAAATCGGGTGACTTTGTTTTTAGATTCGCCCTTGAATAGCGTAGTGCCATTATGACTCGTAGTTTTTCTCTTTTAATGTTGGCAAGCATCGCTTTACAAGGTTGCATGTTTTCCCCCGGCCAATACCTGAGCACCAGTGATATCACGCGCCAGGGCGCCAGTGAGAGCAGCCGGGTCGAGCTCATTCCGATCACACCCAAGCTCATCTCCATGAACAGGGCCACGCAAAAGCGTGAGTCCGTGCCGGCGGAATTGTTGGCGGCCCCGGCCGAGTACCGCATCGGCAGCAACGATGTCCTGTACATCACGGTCTGGGATCACCCGGAGCTGACGGCCCCCTCCGGCGCGCAACAGCAGATTGACGCCAACGGTCGCCTGGTGCGTGCCGATGGCACGCTCTACTACCCGTTTATCAAAGAGGTCCAGGCGGCCGGTAAAACCGTCCAGCAACTGCGGGCGGACATCGAAGCCAGACTGTCTGCCTTCATCGCGGAGCCGCAAGTGGATGTCGCCGTGTTGCGCTTTTCCAGCCAGAAAGTCGTGGTGACGGGCGCCGTTTCGAAGGCTGGTCCGCAAGCGATTTCCACCAACCCGCTCAGTGTGGTCGAGGCCCTCGGTTCCGCCGGTATCGATACGGCGAGCGCCGACCTGTCCGGTCTGTTGCTGACGCGAAACGGGCGGGTCTATACGCTCAATCTCGATACGCTCAATCAGTCGGATTCCGAGTTGCAGAACGTCTACCTCAAGGGTGGCGACCAGTTGTATCTGCCGTACAACGACAAGAAGCGCATCTACGTCATGGGGGAGGTCAACCAGCCGCGCGCACTGAGCTTCAAGACCGCCACCATGAACCTGTCCGATGTGCTGGGCTCGGTCGGCGGCTTGAGTCAGACCACCTCCAACGGTAACGCCGTGTACGTGATCAGGGGTGTTGAAAACCTCGATGTGGAACCGGCGAAGGTCTACCAGTTGCAAGCCGAATCACCGACCGCCATGGCGCTGGCCACGCACTTTGAAGTACGTCCCCAGGACGTCGTCTACGTAGGTCCTGCCAACGTGACTCGCTGGAATCGCTTCATCAGCCAGTTGGTGCCGTCGGCATCGATTGTCGGAACGGGCGCTTCCGCGGCGAAGAACATGAGTGAAGTCAGCAGCAACAGCAATTAAGGCCGGGTCCGATCGTGAGAACGTTGAAAGTTGGCGTCTGCTTGATAGCGGCCTTGGTGTTGTGTGGCTGTAACCCGCTGATGGTCGCTTCGTTGACCAACCTCAAATCGGCGGTGTCAGGGCCCGATGAGCTGGACGTGACGGCGGCCCAGGTGGCGGATGTCCGCTATCCCCAGCTCAAGCTGACCACACCGTCCGGTTCCGGCGTGCTGGCGCTGGTGCGTGAGCGCGACGACCTGCAGTTCTGGGTCGCGTCGGGCAAACAGGTTCTGCTCATGCGCGATGGCCTGGCAGTGCGCAGCATCGGCCTGGGCCTGGGCGGCGATCTGGACGGGACGCGCCTTGCCGACGTCTCGCCCTTCAAGCTTGGCCTCCACAACGTGCCCGATGGCTACACCAGCCAGCGCTGGATCGATCTCTACCAGGGCCAGGAAGTCGGGGTGACCTTGAACAGTCGCTTCTCGCGCAAATCCGTGGAAACCCTGGAAATCCTCAACAAGGAATACGCCGTGCTACGTGTCGATGAGCAGATTGACGCGCCGGCCATCGGCCTGCGTGCGACCAATCGTTACTGGGTCGACCCCGTTGACGGTTTCATTGTGCAGAGTGAGCAGCAACTGACCTCGCAGTTGCGGGTCAAGATCGTGCAACTGACCCCTGACCGCAGGCATGCCCGGTGAAGCGGGTCAGGGCTCTATCGGCGTGCCTGCTGTTGCTCACCAGTGTCAGCCATGCAGCGGTCACCGTCACCGGTGACGTGGCCCACCCGGGGCCGGTCGACCTGCCGGCGGGCGGGCGGTTGCTGGACGTGATCAGCGTGGCCCAGCCCAATGCCGAGAGTTACTGGTTGGCGGGCGTATTGCTGCGTCAGTCCCTCGTCGAGCAACAGGCCCGGCTCAAGGCCGGGGTGCTGTTCGATCTGGACGTGTTGCAGCGCATGGCTGTGCTTTTCGACAGGCCGAGCCGGGCTGCCCTGGCGGTGCGCTTGGCCGAGCAAGTCCGGCGCATGCCGGTCACCGGGCGCCAGGTAGCGGTTCTGGACCCGGTCGCCGTGGAAGTCGGGTTTGCCCGCAACATCCGCCTGGACGACGGCGACCGCCTCATCTACCCGTTGCGGGTCGACGAAGTCGAGGTGCTCGGCGCTGTCGCCGAGTCGTGCCGGTTGACCTATCAGCCACTGCAAGAGGCCCGCGATTACCTGCAGGGTTGCACGCCGCTGGTCGATGCGGACGCCGATTACCTGTGGTTGATCCAGCCCAACGGCGTCACCCGGCGCGTCGGCATTGCGCACTGGAATCGCGAGAGCGGGCAGATACCTGTCGCCGGCAGCAAGATTCTGGTCCCGGTCAAAACCGATGACCTTGATCCGCCTGTCCCTGAACTGAATCAGCAGTTGGCCGAATTTATTGCCACGCAGCTGGCTGAGGTGGTTCGTTGAATTTACGTTTTGCAGCCGTATTGTTATTGCCGTGTGGTCTGGCTTATGCAGAACCACGCATTACCCAGAATGATTTCGGTGGCGCGGGCTTGTTGCAGACGCCGACGGCGCGGATGGCGCCGGCCGGTGAGTTGAGCCTGAATGCCAACCGCACCGACCCCTACAGTCGCTACAGCGTTTCACTTCAGCCACTTGAGTGGCTGGAGGGTTCATTTCGCTACACCGCGATTACCAACCGCCCCTATGGCCCCGAATCGTTGAGCGGCAACCAGAGCTACAAGGACAAGGCGGTCGACCTCAAGGCCCGCCTGTGGGAAGAAACCCATTGGGCGCCCGAGGTGGCCTTGGGCTTTCGGGACATCGGCGGTACAGGCCTGTTCTCCAGTGAGTTCGTGGTGGCCAACAAGCGCTACGACAATTTTGATTTCAGCGCAGGCATTGCCTGGGGCTACCTGGGCAACCGCGGCGATTTCGAAAACCCGCTGGGCTACCTCGGTGATCGATTCAAGACCCGGCCGAACAACGAAGGCACCGGTGATGTCAACGCCGGGGCCTATTTTCGCGGTAGCCCTTCCTTTTTCGGTGGCGTGAGCTACCAGACACCTTGGGATCGGCTCAGCCTGAAACTCGAATACGAAGGCAACGATTACAAGCACGAGCCGAAGGACAACGTGATCAAGCAGGACACGCCGATCAACCTTGGCGCGGTGTTCAAGCTGACTGACTCGATCGACGTCAGCGCGGCCTGGGAGCGCGGCAATACGGCGATGTTCGGCGTCACCTTTCACACCAACTTCGCCAGCCGCAAGGCGCCGGCCAAAACGTTCGACCCGCCGGCTGAACCCTTGCCGGCGAAGGCGCCGAACACCGGGATGGATCAGGTCGATTGGGCCGATGTGTCCCGGCGCCTGCAGCAAAATGCCGGGTACAAGGTCGAGCGCATCAGCCAGCGCGATTCCGAATTGTTCGTGTACGGCGAGCAGCAGCGCTACTTCCATTCGGCCAAGGCCGTAGGCCGCGCGAGCCGGATTCTGGACAACAGCGTCAACGACGATATCGACTGGTTCACCGTGGTGAACAAGCGCTACGGCCTGCCGCTGGAAGAAACCAGCGTGCCTCGGCAAACCTTCCGCGAAGTGATCAACAATGAGGAGCCGCTGCAATCGCTGCACCGCACCACCGAGATCAACCCGGCGATGCCGCACAACGAGAAAACTCTCTACACCGAAGCGATGCAGCCATTCGCTTATGGTGTCGGGCTGGGCTTCAAGCAGAACGTGGGCGGCCCCGATGGCTTGCTCTATCAGTTCAGCGCCGACGCGGACGCCGAGTACCGCTTCAACCGCAACACCTGGTGGAGTGGCTTGCTCAGTGCCAACCTGATCAACAACTTCGACAAGTTCACCTATGACGCACCCAGTGGCTTGCCCCGCGTGCGCACGGACTTGCGCCAGTACATGACCACGTCCGATGTCACCATGCCGTTGTTCCAGGTCAGCCATGCCGAGCAGTTGGACAAGGACCTGTATGGCATGGTCTACGGTGGCTACCTGGAGTCGATGTTTGCCGGCGTCGGGGGCGAGGTGCTGTTCCGTCCGACCGGCGAGCGCTGGTCGGTGGGCGCGGACCTGAACTACGTCCGCCAGCGGGAGTTCGACCAGGGGTTTGGCTTGCGTGATTATTCCGTGGTGACCGGCCACATCACCGGCTACACCGACTTGCCCTACGATACGCTGGCCGCTGTCAGTGTCGGGCGGTACCTGGCGGGTGACTGGGGCGGCACACTGGATATCTCGCGGGAGTTTTCCAACGGCGTACGGTTTGGCGCCTGGGCAACGATCACCACCGCCACCGGCGCTGAATACGGCGAAGGTAGTTTCGACAAAGGCATCTACCTGTCCATTCCGTTCGACGAACTGATGAGCATGTCGACCATGCGCCGCGCCAACCTCGTCTGGTCGCCACTGACCCGGGACGGCGGTGCACGGCTCAATCGCAGCTTCCAGCTGCACTCCATGACCGACAGCCGCGACGACGACATGTTCTATCGCAACTTCGAGAAGATCACCGAGTAACCTGTGGGAGATTCTATGGTTGAGGGAAAGCCCTCAACTGGCTTTTTGGTTGATATTCGCTTTGCCCTTTCAGCAAGGCGAATACCACCCGAGCAAGCTTGCGAGCCAGCATCACCAACGCCTGAGTGGTGCTGAACCCCCGAGTTCTTTGTTCTTCGTAATACCCTTTCCAGGCTTTCGTACGGCTAGCCGACATCGCTGCATTGTGCAGAAGTCGGCGGGCCTCGGGGTCACCGCGCTTGGTCAAACTGCGGCGAGCGTCTTTCTGTCCTGATTTCGCCACCCGTAAATCCATGCCCAGGAAGGCGATAAATGCATCCGCGTTTCTAAAATCCCCTCGCTGAAATGCGGTTATCAAGCGGGCCCCAGTCAAAAAACCAATACCCTCAACTTTCAGGCAGCGCTTCAATTGACCGAGCAAACCGGCTTCTTTGAGCTGATCGTTGATCGTCTTTTCGATCAGCGTCTCAAGCTGCTGCATGGACTTCACTTGCTCGGCAAAAGCCGCCTTGAGCAGCGGCTCATTCGACCAGCTCTGCACCAGGCCGACCCTGGCCTGGACCAAGGCTGCGCGACGGCGGAAAAGGCTCAGGAGCTGGCGGTACAGCGGTGAGGGCGGGGTCCAAGGACGCAACTCCTCGGCTTCGTTCTTCAGGTAACGAGCCAGTAGCTTGGCATCCAGCGCGTCGGTTTTGGCGCGGATTTTCACGCCTTCGCGATAATGTTTGAGTTCATAGCCTCCCACCATGTAAATCGTGCAACCGGCCTCATAGGCCAGATCAGCGAAGTCCAGGTGGTAGATGTTGGTCGCCTCAATGGCAATAGCCACCGTCCCCGACAACGCCTTCAGCCACTGCTTGATGGATGTTTTGGTGTTGGCAATCTCTTCAAGAAAATCACCATCAGACTGATAAATCACCAGTTCATTCTTGGCGACATCCACACCCACGATCGGTTTTGATAGAGAGACCGGCATTGCCACAGGATTTCCTCCGGGATAAGGTTTGAGCACTTGAAGGGCTCACCCAGAGGCGCAGGCTTGTTCCTATCGTCGGTCTAGCCAGATGCATTCTTTATCGGCGCTTGGGTGAAAGGAGGAGGGGCGATATCTCCCACGGTCTGTACTGCGTCAACAGTCAGAATCGAGCCTTGTCCCTCCTCCTCCCTTCAAGTCCTACCATACAAGCGAGCTTGCTCGCGAAGGCGTCGGCACATCCAGCATCCATGTTGGCTGACCCGACGCCATCGCGGGCAAGCCACGCTCCCACAGTAGTTACTTGGCGACCCGTATATCCAGGCACACCGCCAATCCCCTGTGGGAGCGAGCTTGCTCGCGATGGCGTCGGCACATCCAGCATTCATGTTGGCTGACCCGACGCCATCGCGGGCAAGCCACGCTCCCACAGTAGTTACTTGGCGACCCGTAGATCCAGGCACACCGCCAATCCCCTGTGGGAGCGAGCTTGCTCGCGATGGCGTCGGCACATCCAGCATCCATGTTGGCTGATCCGACGCTATCGCGGGCAAGCCCGCTCCCACAGTAGTTACTTGGCGACCCGTATATCCAGGCACACCGCCAATCCCCTGTGGGAGCGAGCCTGCTCGCGATGGTGTCGGCACATCCAGCATTGATGTTGGCTGACACGACGCTTTCGCGAGCAGGCTCCCACAGGGGGGGCTTTTGGTGGACCGCAGATCCGCGTAGCCGCCCAACCCCCGAATCATAGCCACGAAAAAGGGGACTTGCGTCCCCTTGCGGTGTTGCCTTGTGTAGCCCTAGACCATCAGTAGATGTCTTTCGACAACAAGGTGAACGGCGTCTTCACCAGAATCTTCAAGTCCAGCCACAACGACCAGTTGTTGATGTACTTGAGGTCGATCTCGACACGCTTCTGCATCTTGTCGATGGTGTCCGTCTCGCCACGGCAACCATTGATTTGCGCCAGGCCGGTAATGCCCGGTTTGATTCGATGGCGTGCCATGTAGGCGAGAATTTTCCCTGAGTAGTAGTTGTTGTGCGCGATGGCGTGTGGGCGTGGGCCGACCAGGGCCATGTGTCCTTGCAGCACGTTGAACAGTTGCGGCAACTCGTCCAGCGAGGTGCGACGGATGAAGCGTCCGACGGCGGTGATGCGCGAGTCGTTACGGCTGGCCTGCTTGACCTCATGATCGTCGTGCACCCGCATGGAGCGGAACTTCCACACCTGGATCACCTTGCCGTTCCAGCCATGGCGGTCCTGCTTGAAGAACACCGGGCCGGGCGAATTGAGTTTTACGGCCAGTGCAATGAGCAGCAACACCGGGCTCAGCAGGATAATGGCCAGCAGGGCCACGCTTTTTTCCGCCAGGCTTTTACTCAGCGCGGCAGTGGGCCGGCTGGTCAGCGGACTTTCATTCAGGTAGATCGCCGGCAAGCCGTCCACGACTTTCACCGAGTGATTGAGCAGCGTCAGGCTGTTCAAGTCCGGCACCCAGACCACGTCAACGTTGGCATCCAGCAAATCGACGTACATGGCTTCGATTTGTGCCGCTTCCGAGAGGGGCAGCGTGATGTACAAGCGACGGATGTCATGGGTCTTGATCAGTTCCAGCAGGTCTTCCTGGGCGCCGACGATGCGGGGTGCGCCGGGTTCCAGGGAGGGAAGGGTGCCGTTGCTGACCAGGCCCACCAATGGCAGGTTCTCGAGGTCGCTCAGCTTGTTCGCCAATCCCAGTGCCAGTTCACCGGTGCCGACGATCAGGGTTTTATGCTCGCTTTTGCGTGACCGCTGGTAGAACTTCGAAAACGCATGCAGCGGTGCATACAGCAACGCCTGTCCGAGGAAGCCGTACACCGCCCAACCGAGGATGACTTGGCGGGAAAACAACTCATCGGCCTTGCAGATAAACGCGATGCAGGCCAGCGCCGCCATCGTCATGGACCAGCCCATGAACAGGCGCCCGAGCCCTGACAGATAATTGTCTCTTTTGCGGTACACACCGCTGAACGTATAAGCCGGAACCGAGGCCAGGACGGCGAGCGTTGCGCACATTCGGTAATAGAACTCGACCGATCCGGTGTGCCGTTCAGCAAGTATGAACAACAGAGAAACTACAAAGCCCTGTGCCAGCGCCCATTGTCCCCAAAAGGTAAGTCCCTTGAGGCCAGTGTTTCGATTGATACCAAGAGTAAGATCCATACCATATCCCCAAAAGACGTCCATTCAGGTTTCGACAGTTGAAATCCGAGTTGTTAAGTAGACTTGTTATTGTTGTTGGAGCGAGTGTCCTGAGGTAACAACGTCGATATGCCGAACTGTCGTCAGTCAATAGACTAAGTTATTGGCGGAGATACTGTCTGACAAGTTCTAACAAGATGGCAAAGTGCCAACTAGCAAAATTTTAGAAAAGTTCGAGCGTTAGAAAAGGTCGAAGGGAAGTAGGTGAATAATTAGAGGGGGCTTTGGTATTGTAGGAGGGGTGGGGATAAGAGAGTCTTGCCAGCGCGGAGGTTGAAACCAAACAGAGTGCTTTTTTTATTGTTGTAGTCGCACTGTTTCTGTTTGTTTTAATTGATAAAGTTCGAGGTGCCTACGCCACGACTTCCTGGATCAGGCAATAGCCGCGATTTCGGACTGCGCGAAACAGTCGTTCACCGTTACTGGCCAATTTGAATTTATCTTGCAACCGACTCAGGCACATTTCCAGGCCGCGATACTGCTCCGGCTCCCTGCCGATGCTGAGGATCAATTCGTCGCGACTGACGACGCGCTCTTCATGGTGCAGCATCTTCTTCACCAGCGCGGCTTCCAATCCGGTCAAGCTGATCTCGACGCCCTCTTTTGCCAATACGCTCTGGTCCTTGTCGAGTTGCCAGGCTTCGCTGTAAGGAGTGTCGCCTTCGATTGATTGCGAGATATCGTTGGCTACCCCGGCAGTTGCCGGCAGGCTGTGGAATGGATTCGTCGATTGCGCTGCCAGCCATTCGGATTCCAGGGTGGCCAATAGTCGCTGTGTATCATGTTCGATACTGCGCGCGACGTTCTTCCTTGAAACGTTTGGGTAGCTGAATTCCATCAGCACGGGAGCGGAAGAGGGCGAAGCAACACCTTCAACAAACATTTGTGCCTGAGAGGTGCCAAACGAGTTGAAGCGCTCACTGGACAGGATGGTCTCAAGTTCACGCTGCGACGTAGTGCTGTGGGTCACGACGACAAAGTATTTCCTTGGGAGGGTTGTACTAGTTTCCATGTCTCTCTCCTGAAGTACACACCAAATTTGGCGAAAAGATGATCGGCAGGGGAGTAAAGACTCCCTCGGAAGTAATCGAAAGGCAGGGTCTGGGCCCAAATTGGCCCTCGATAGGTTCCACTCGATCTACAGCTGCAGAATAAACTCTTATTGTTATGGTCCGATGTTGCCTCGGTGATTGAATCGATAAGTGCCGTCAGTATGAAATACAAAAAAAACGATGAAGTCGAGACCTTTGTATCGTTGAGGAGTATCGCCTGTTGAATTGATATTAAAGCGCCATCCCTGCTGTGTATCAGGGGGTCGAGATCAGCCCCCTCATCAACCGGTAGCCATGCCCCCGGATGCTCTGGATGGCGTTTGTGCCATACATGTCCTTGATTTTTCCACGAAGGCGACTGATCGATTTTTCCAGCGCCCTTGGGTCATAAAAGTTGGTGTTGAGCCCCATGATGTTGGCGATTTCATCGTGGCTTAGTATGTGGTTACTGGTTTGCGCAAAGGCTTCCAGGATCTTCATTTCTGCAAAGGAAATGTCCAGCTTCTTGCTGGTGCCCAGTAGACAAATACGGGTGGGGTCCAATATCAAATTGATGTCTCTTTGCCATTCTTCACTGTTGAAGAACTCAGCGAGTAACTCGGAGCTTTCATCGGAAAGGGTATTGAACTTGATACAGTAGTCGGCCCCCGCAAGATAGTACTTGATCTTGTTGTAGCTGCCTCGGCCCGTGATGACTGCGCAAATGATGGGTTTCAAGTTGCCGGTGCGCAGGTTTTCCACTAGCGCGAGGCTTTCCTCGAGGGCCTGGGGGCAGTCGATGATGATGAAGATGGCGCGGTACGAACCAGAGCGTTCATTGTTCTTGAATGAACTAGTGTAGGCGTTGGCCTCTAGTGCCATATCGGTCCGCACATGCCTTGCGACTAGCGCTCTAAAATGTTCAGCCACGCCACGGGTACGACCCAGAGTGAGAACTCCGGGTTCATCGTTAGTCTGGCGCGGGCTTCTAGTCGCTAAGTTCCCTGTAAGCATCATGCATTGACTCGAATAGGTGCTGACATCGGGATGTTAAAGCACCGGTTCTCATCTGTGACTGACAATTGGTAACATTTACGCCAATTTTAGACGTGGCTCCCGAGTTTTCTAACAATAGTTAAGCTTTTCAAGCTTTTAGTTGATTTTCTCGGCGGGCTGAACTAGTGAAATAGCGTCCTTAGATGGTGGCAATATGGAATTGTGCCACTATTTTGAAACGATGGCGATTTGTTTTTATGTCCTTTTGCCACTGTTTGGCCCACTACGTGCCATCATTCAGGCCAAGGTGCTGAATCCAGTAAGAACACAAATACTGTGAGAGCGATCACACTTTATTGAGTGGCGAGACTTTTTTCTACTAATTGCCTAAATATTTTCCGCGCTGTTCGTACCCGGACGATTATTAACATGGCTTGAGTGTGTCTTTTGATAAGACATATTCTCCCTCGCTACATCAGGTAATGGGTGTGGATGTCTCGATTGTTTTGCTTGAGCTACTCAATATCTGAGTGCAGTTGACGGATCGTTCACAAAGAACGGTCTGACGGAGGATTGATGGATTTCTGGACCCTTTTCAAAGTGTTGGTACTGGGCGCGGTAGAGGGCCTGACTGAGTTCTTGCCCATCTCCAGTACGGGCCACCAGATCATTGTTGCGGACTTGCTGGAGTTTGGCGGTGAACGCGCCATGGCGTTCAATATCATAATTCAGCTGGGCGCCATTCTTGCCGTAGTCTGGGAGTTTCGCCGCAAGATTACAGAGATCGTCAAAGGACTGCCGACCCAACGCAATGCACAGCGCTTCACCCTGAACTTGCTGATCGGCTTTCTTCCGGCCGTCGTCCTGGGAGTCTTGTTCGCCGACCAGATTCATCACTACCTGTTCAACCCGATCACCGTGGCCGTCGCATTGGTCGTAGGCGGCATTGTCATGTTGTGGGCGGAGCAGAGGGACCACGTGGTGCACATCGACCATGTCGACGACATGCGCTGGCCGGATGCGTTGAAGGTAGGCTTCGCGCAATGTCTGGCGATGATACCGGGCACTTCCCGTTCCGGATCGACCATTATCGGCGGGTTGCTGTTTGGCCTGTCGCGCAAGGCCGCCACCGAGTACTCGTTCTTCCTGGCGATGCCCACCATGGTCGGTGCGGCGGTGTATTCAGGCTACAAGTACCGGGAGCTGTTCCAGGCCGGCGACCTGGCGGTTTTCGCCCTGGGCTTCGTCATAGCGTTCTTTTTCGCCATGGTCGCCGTGCGCGGCTTGCTCAAGTTCATTGCGAACCACAGCTATGCCGCCTTCGCGTGGTACCGGATTGTGTTCGGATTGTTGATCCTGGCGACCTGGGCATTCGGATGGGTGAACTGGACGGCGGCGGCCGCCAGCTGACAGGCGAGCCAGGCGGATCGAACCGCCTGGCTTGAATGGCGAGAACAACCGGGCATCAACGCCCTTCAAGCAACCCGGCCGCTTGATCCAGCAAGGCCAGGGGCTCCTTGGCCTTGTGGATATCCACCGACAACAACTGCCGAAACTTGCGCGCCCCCGGGAACCCGGTGCCCAGCCCCAACACATGCCGCGTGATGTGGTGCATCGAACCGCCGGCATCGATGTGTGCCGCGATATACGGCCGCAACTGCGCCAGTGCTTCGGCACGGGTGATCACCGGCGCCGTACTGCCGAACAGTTGCTGATCCACCTCGGCCATCACATAAGGGTTGTGATACGCCTCGCGGCCCAGCATCACGCCGTCGAACGTCTGCAAATGCTCGTGGCAGGCCGCCAGCGACTTGATGCCGCCGTTGAGAATGATCTCCAGTTCAGGAAAATCCGCCTTCAGCCGCGCCGCCACGTCATAACGCAGGGGCGGAATGTCACGGTTCTCCTTCGGCGACAACCCCTCCAGAATCGCAATCCGCGCATGCACGGTAAAACTGGTGCACCCGGCATCCCGCACCGTGCCGACGAAATCACACAACTCCTCGTAACTGTCCCGGCCATTGATCCCGATACGGTGCTTGACCGTCACCGGAATCGACACCGCATCCCGCATCGCCTTCACACAATCGGCCACCAACTGCGGATGCCCCATCAGGCACGCGCCGATCATATTGTTCTGCACCCGATCGCTCGGGCAGCCGACATTCAGGTTCACCTCATCGTAACCATGCTCCTGCGCCATGCGCGCACACGCCGCCAGGTCCAGCGGCACACTGCCGCCAAGCTGTAGGGCCAGCGGATGCTCAGCCTCGTTGTGGCGCAGAAAACGCTCGTGATCGCCGTTGAGCAAGGCACCGGTGGTGACCATTTCGGTGTAGAGCAGGGCGTTTTTCGACAGCAGGCGCAGGAAAAAGCGGCAGTGGCGGTCGGTCCAGTCCATCATCGGCGCGACGGAGAAACGGCGGGAGAGCGGGGCGGGTGAAGCGTTGGCTGCGGACATTGGCAATCTGGAATCGGTGAGGCTGGGAGGTGGGGGAGTTTATCAGGAATGGGAAGACGGGGCTCAGGAGTCCGAATGCCGGCAATCAGGTCTGTTTAACTCAGTACGAAAATGTCGGATATTTCCCGCAACACACGTCCCCATCGCCCACATTGCACTGCCTCAGCCACCCGGATAGCCTTTTTGCGTCGCTGCACATTCAGCGACAAGGGTGTGGAAGCCCTTCACAAGATCTAGGCGCACAGGCGCCACCTGAATTTAGGCAGGCGCTTTTTTCATGTCTGCTGTTAAATTATGGCGGCTGTGCGCGGGGCACCTTCGGGTGCGCCGGGTTCCTAGATCCCCGGTCTTCCACACCTGCGCACAGCTGCCACCCCATCATGTGGAAGTGATGCTGGCAGTTCCTTCATTCAATTCTAGGAACGACAACAATGAAAAAAATCACGCCTGATCCTCCGGCTGCTTCAGCAGCTTGCGACTCACTTGATCTCGACCAGCTATCCGAAGCCAGCCATCGCATCGTCAGTAAACGCCTGCGCAACCCCAATCATGCCGACCCCATCTGTCACGTCTTTACCATCCTTCCCGACGTCGACACCGAAACCTTGCTGTGCCACGCCTGCGAAACCCTTGCGTCGCTGAACGTCCTGACAACCGATCTGGCCTGCAAGCTCGAAGGCTCGCCACGCAGTCTGGCGCTGTCGATTCAGCAGTTGGCGGTGGTGGGGGAGTTGTTGGTGAATCGGGCGTTGGATAATGTTGATCCCCAAGTTAATTGGGATGACAGATCTCCAGGTGCGCACGGTTCCTGAACCAACGCTGACTTGCCGAAAAGTTTCATGATGTTTCGTTGATGTGAGGCATAGGATAACCGCCAAAGGTCATGTCCCCACGCCTCAATCCACAGGAATAAAAAAATGTTCGCAAACCTGATCAAGGTCTCGCTAATCGCAGGTGCCGTGCTGTTGAGCGCCTGTTCGGGTGTGAGTGCCCATCGCGATTATTCGGCTGACTCGGTGCAGCCGGCCGGCTTTGGTCCGGGACCCACCCACAGCAATGCCAACCAGATGAATTTCCATGGCAGTGCGCTGGGCAATAGTTTTGGCGAGTATGGTGCGGGGTTGTTGCACGAGGATTGATCGGTGACGCAAAACGGTGGAGTGATTTCCACCGTTTTGCTATCCGGGGGAGGCTCAGACCATCCTCAGGCCTTCAAAAGGATTCCAGCCTTGCGAGCCTTTTACCTGTTTCAGGTAGTAGGCGTAGTTGGCGCTCAATCCGTACATCAGTGCAAAGACGATATTCATACCGCTGTTGAGGGCCTTGGGGGCTTCTTCATAACCCAGCAGGGTGAAAATCAATGCCAGGACAAAGGACAGGGCAATGATGATCGCGATGATTGCCAGGTTCTTTTTCCACAGTCCAAGCACGAAGAAATAGATCGGCCCGAAAAAGAATGCGATGAAGTTCAGGTTGATCAGGATGCGCTTGCGCGCTGGCAGCTGTTTGAAGCCCAATTTGAAGTCAGGGCTTTTGGGGCCGCCGTACTGATCAAAAAAAGCGAAACGTTCCTGCCATTTCGGGCTGACATTGTAGGTTTGCAATTCATCCGTGCTGCTCATTATCTGTCCTTATTTGAGGGTTCTGCTCGGTCGAGGCATCGACCGGATTATCGTTCGGTGCGCCTATCAACGCGTCTTGCTGTGACCGGCCTGTTACCGGTGCGAAAGTAGTTTCAAGGATGTAACGCGATTTAACAAGTCATGACCAGGCGCCTTGGCATGCCGTTAGTTGCCTTCAGGCACCGCCAGCCACTGCCGCCGAATCTTCTGATAATTGCCCGTCGCCTTGGCCAGGTGCAGCCACTGATCGACGTACAGCTTCCAGGTGATGTCGTCACGGGGCAGCAAGTAGGCTTTTTCGCCGTATTGCATGTAGTGCGTCGGGTTGACGGCGCACAGGCCCGGTTTGAGCTTTTGCTGATACAGCGCCTCCGACGCATCGGTGATCATCACGTCAGCCTTTTTATCCAGCAGTTCCTGGAAGATGCTCAGGTTATCGCGCAGCTGCAATTGCGCCTGGGGCAGGTAGGCGTGGACGAACGCTTCGTTGGTGCCGCCGGCGGGTTCGACCAGGCGAACCGAGGGCTGGTTGATTTGTTCGACGGTCTGGTACAGCGCCTGGTCTTCGCAACGCACCAGCGGGATTTTGCCGTCGACGTCGAGGATGTTGCTGAAGAAGGCTTTTTTCTGCCGTTCCAGGGTGACCGAGATGCCGCCCATGGCGATGTCGCACTTGCCGGCGAGCATGTCGGGCATCAGGGTTTTCCAGGTGGTGGGCACCCACTCGACCTTGACGCCCAGGCTGTCGGCCAGGGTGTGGGCCATGGCGATGTCGATGCCGGAATACGCACCGTCCTCGGCCTTGAGGGTGTAGGGCTTGTAGTCGCCGGTGGTGCAGACGCGCAGTTGTCCCTGTTGCATGACGCTGTCCAGATGCGAAGGTTCTGCCTGGGCGCCAAGGGAGAGTGCGAGCAAGCCGCCGAGCATCATTGCTCTTTTGATTTTCGTCATTGTTATCGGGCTTTTGTGCTGGAGTGGTTTTGAAGGGGGGAGTGTAGTGAAACTTTCACCGGTGTGAAAAATCAATGCCCCCTGAAGAAGGCTCATTCCACTTCCGGGCTCAACGTCCCCAGCCACGCCACCAACCCCACAATCAAAACTGCCGCGGCCATTTCCACTACCACACTGCGTCGAAGTGCATGGGCTGCCACGCGATACTGGCCCTCGCGCAAAGACCGCTCCAGCAAGGGGCCAAGATGAAAGCGGTTCAGCGCCGCCAACACCAGCATCCCGGCAAACAGCAGCACTTTGATCGCCAGCAGAGTTCCGTAGTGGTTGAGTAAAACCTCATCGAGTCTCGGCCCGACGATGAACAGGTAGTTCACCACGCCCGTCACGGTGATGATCATGACGACCAGCGCACCGACAAGCTCGAATCGCCTGACGGCGTGAGCCAGCAAGCGTATGTGTGCTTCGGTTTGCAGGGCCCGTGGTTGCGCCATCAATGCAAACGCCAGCAACGCGCCGAGCCAGGCGCCCGCCACCAGCAGGTGCAGGATGTCTGTGGTGAAGTGCCAGTAACGACGGCTGCCTTCGTCCATGGCGCCATGGCCGCTCCAGGCCAGGCTGGCGAGGGCGATGCCGCCGGCAGTGCTGGCGATTGCCAGGCTGAGGCCGGGGGCGCGTGGGTTGAGCGTCACCGCCAGACCTGCGACCGCCAACGCAATCATCCGCACGGCCCAGGCCATCCCGACGTCTGTCTCGAACAGCATCATCTCGAGGTGAGGGCCTAGCTCGGCAAGGTCTGATTCGCCGCTCATGACGCGGACCATCAATACCATGCCGGCGATGGACAGCAGTGCACCGAGACCGGCAGTTCCCGTCAGCCATCGGCGAAAGGACAGCACCGTGCCGGATCGCCGTTGCTGTTCTTTAAAGCTGTACAGCCCGAACAGCGCCACGCCAAACAACAGCATCAAATCCATATACAACACAAACCGCAGAACGACGTTGGCCGGGTCGCTCATCGATCATTTCACTTTGAACGTGACGTTGCCGGTGATCGGGTGGGTGTCCGACGACACCGCGCGCCATTCGACCTTGTAGGTACCGGCAGTCAAAGGTGTTGTCGGGGTAATGAGCATGGTTTTCGGATCGCTGCCGCCGCTGACCTTGGCCTTGACCGGCATCGGGGCGTGGGCCATGCCGGCCATTTCGGTCATCAGCAGTTTGGCGCCGGAAAACTGCGTGACGAGGTTTTCGGAAAAGTGCAGTTCGATCTTGTCGGGCGGCGCACCTTCCGCGCCTTCCACTGGAGTGGAGGCGAGCAGTTTGGGGTGGGCTTGAGCGAGGGTGTTCATGAGCAGGCCGCTGAGTAACGCGATAACGACGGCGGTGGGTTTGATGATGCGCATGCAAGATCCTTTACCGCTCGAAGCGGTTGTTGTTGGTTTTGGGTGAGTCTGTTCAGAACCACATCCGAACACCGAGCACGAGGCGGGCTTCGCTGCGATCCTCGCCTTCGTCGTTGGCGTAGTCGGCGGTGTTGCCGTAGGTGCGGTTCCAGGTCACGCCGAGGTAGGGCGCGAATTCCCGGCGGATTTCGTAGCGCAGGCGCAGGCCGGCTTCGGTGTTGGACAGCCCCGCGCCGATGCCCCGTTGCGGATCGTTTTTGCCGTAGGCGTTGAGTTCGACGGTCGGCTGCAGGATCAGCCGGTTGGTCAGCAGGATGTCGTAGTCGCCCTCCAGCCGCACGGCGCTCTGGCCGCCTTCGCCGATGAAGGCTGTGGCTTGGGCCTCGAAGTTGTACAGCGCCATGCCTTGCACGCCGAAGGCGGCCCAGGTTTGCGGGGCGCCGGGTTTGAAATCCTGGCGCACGCCGCTGACCACGTCCCACCACGGGGATATGGCGTGGCCCCACAGGGCCTGGATTTCCGCATCCTCGGTCACGCCGTTGGTGCGCTCGCCTTCGGAGCGCAGCCACAGGCGATCGATGTCGCCGCCGACCCAGCCGGACAAATCCCAGGCCAGGGTGCTGCCGTCATCGGCGTCCTGCCATTCGAGTTTGTCGGCGAGGAAAAATGAATTGAGTGTGTTGTCGTGCACATGGTGGCCGGCGGGGTCGGCATACACCGCCGCGCGATCGGCATCGGTCAGCACCGGGATCGGCGTACGGCTTTCGCTGGGGGCAGCGGGCTGCATCTGGCCTTCGTCCATGCTCTGCATCTGACTGTGGTCCATCTGGCTATGATCCATGCCTTGCATCTGGCTGTGGTCCATCTGGCTGTGATCCATGCCTTGCATGTCGTCGTTGGCGGCCATCGCCGTGGAGGTCACGAGTGCGAAAAAAACCGGGGTGAATCGAATC
This sequence comes from Pseudomonas sp. Pseusp49, assembly GCF_059491875.1. NCBI lineage: Bacteria > Pseudomonadati > Pseudomonadota > Gammaproteobacteria > Pseudomonadales > Pseudomonadaceae > Pseudomonas > Pseudomonas sp. Pseusp49. Next base: position 2,150,731 of record NZ_CP168514.1, read on the forward strand.
ATGGGGTGTGCCTCATTCTTCCACGCGAACTTCACGGAACATGCCCATTTCCATGTGGTACAGGAGATGGCAGTGATAGGCCCAACGGCCGAGCGCATCGGCCGTGACCCGATAGCTGCGCCGGGAGCCTGGTGGCATGTCGATGGTGTGCTTGCGCACCATGAACTGGCCGTTCTCGTCTTCGAGGTCGCTCCACATGCCGTGCAGGTGGATGGGGTGCATCATCATCGTGTCGTTGACCAGCACGATCCGCAGCCGCTCGCCGTACTTTAGGCGCAGGGGCTCTGCATCAGAGAACTTCACGCCGTTGAACGACCAGGCGAATTTTTCCATGTGCCCGGTCAGGTGCAGTTCGAGGGTGCGGCCAGGCTCGCGGCCGTCCGGGTCTTCGAAGGTGCTGCGCAGGTCGGAGTAGGTGAGCACGCGGCGCCCGTTGTTGCGCAGGCCCATGCCGGGGTCGTCGAGTTTCGGTGCAGTGGACATGGCTTGCATGTCCACCAGCGGGTTGTCGGTTTCCGAGGCCGGGTGGGACTGCATGCCGGGCATGTCGCCCATGGCCATGTTGCTGTGATCCATGCCCGCCATGCTGCCGTGGTCCATGCCGGCCATGCCCATGTCATCCATGGTCACCAGGGGGCGTGGGTCCAGTGCCGGCAGCGGCGCTATCAATCCCGCCTTCACCGCCAGGGTGCCGCGTGCGTAGCCGGTGCGATCCATCGCCTGGGCGAACAGGGTGTAGGCCGCTTCGGTCGGTTCGACGATAACGTCGAAGGTTTCCGCCACGGCAATGCGAAACTCGTCGACGCTTACCGGTTTGACATGGAGGCCATCGGCGGCGACCACGGTCATTTTCAGGCCGGGGATGCGCACGTCGAAGTAACTCATGGCCGAGCCGTTGATGAAGCGCAGCCGCAGCTTTTCCCCCGGGCGGAACACCCCGGTCCAGTTCATGTCGGGCGCCTGGCCGTTCAACAGGTAGGTGTAAGTGGCGCCGCCGACGTCCGCCAGATCGGTGGGGTTCATCTTCATCTCGGCCCACATCGTGCGATCGGCGACGGTCGGCCCCCAGCCTTTTTCGCTGACGTCGTGGATGAAGTCGCCCACGGTGCGCTTGTTGAAGTTGTAGTAATCGGACTGTTTTTTCAGCGTCTTCATCAGGCTGACCGGGTCTTCATCGGTCCAGTCGCTGAGCATCACCACGTAGTCGCGGTCGTACTGGAACGGTTCCGGGTCCTTGGCGTCGATTACCAGCGGGCCGTAGACGCCGGACTGCTCCTGGAACCCCGAATGGCTGTGATACCAGTAGGTGCCGTTCTGCCGCACCGTGAACTGGTAGACGTACAGGCCGCCCGGCTCGATGCCCTTGAAACTCAGGCCCGGCACGCCGTCCATGTTGGCCGGCAGCAAGATGCCGTGCCAGTGAATGGAGGTGCTGTCCTTGAGTCTGTTGCGTACCCGCAGTGTCACCGTATCGCCTTCACGCCAGCGCAGCAGCGGGCCGGGAATGCCACCGTTGATGGTCAGTGCAGTGCGCGGGGTGCCGGTGAAGTTGACCGGGGATTCACCGATGAACAGGTCGAAATCATTACCGGCCAACACCTGCGGTTCGCCGGGACTGCTGATCGCCCAGACCGGCGTGCGCCATAACCCGAGGCCGCCGAAGAGCCCGCCGATGGCCAGGCCTTTGACGAAGGTGCGTCTTGATGTGTGGGAGTGCATGCCGTGTGTTCCGCCCGTCAGCCTGTTGAACTTGTCGACGAGGCTAGCGGGCGGTGCCTTTCAGCATGCTGAGGCGGGGATTACAGTTTTGACAGGTTGGACGTTGCTTTCTGGCTTGAAGCGGGCTTTTCCCTCGAGGCTACGGTGTCGCCGCAGTTGATGTAGGAGGACGACTTCAACCAGCGCTGGTCCGGGTAGTAGGAAAACAACAACTGGCCGTCCTTCATCGAATCAATCAGCCGATGGGCAATCGCCGGCCTGACGGCCGGGCAACCCAGGCTGCGGCCGATGCGGCCATTGGCGCGGGCCAGCACCGGGCTGACGTAGGGCGCGCCGTGAATGACGATGGCCCGGTCAAAGGCGTTGTCGTTGAAGCCGGGCTCCAGGCCTTCCATGCGCAGCGAGTAACCGTTCTGGCCGAGGTAGCTTTGCTGGGTGCGGAACAGACCGAGGCTGGTGGCGTGGCTTTCATTCTGGTTGGAGAACAGCGTGGCCATGTTTTCGCCGCTGTTGCGGCCATGGGCGACCAGTTCGTGAAACAGCAACTTGCGCCGTTTAAGGTCGAAGACCCACAGGCGTTGTTCGGTCGAAGGCAGGGAGTAATCGATCACCGCCAGCCTTTGCGCTGGGGCGACGCCTTGGGCACGGCTGCATTGGGTGGCGCGAACGGCCAGGGCAATCACTTTGGCGTCGGCGCCTGGTGCTGCTTTGACCAGCGCGTTTTCAAGCGAATCGGCGTAGGCTGACGTTACTGATAGGCACGTCAGTAAAATGGCAAATAAAAGGCCAAAGCGGTTTAGCGCCATAGTCGGGTCTCATCATGATAATTTCGAGTCTAGCAGCGAGCGCAAAGCTGGCGCCGTTGAATCAGGGGATTAAGGATTATCCATGGTGCAATTAACAAGGTCATTCGTCATAAGCCGCATTTTTTTTATGGGCTTTCTGATCAGCGGTGCTGCATTTGCGCAAACTTCGCCGATTGAGCCGGTATCTGCCGCGAGCAGCATAAGCGATGCCGCGGCGCCCGACGATGCGGTCGGCCAGGCGATTCAGGCAACGCTGGAACCGCTGCGCTCGGCCTTTCCGCCGTTGCTCACGGCAAGGCGCAATCAGCGTGCGGACGTCAGCCGGGTGGTGCTGGATTTCTATATGCATCGCAACTATCGCGCCGCGTGGACGGATGATCGTGATGTGGTGCAGTTGCTCAAGAGTCTCGAAGACACCCGGATCGACGGCCTGACCCCGACGGATTTCCGTATCACCGAACTGGCCCAGGCCCATGAATCGCTGATGGCCGCCATGCCTTCCACGGCGCAGCGGGCGATGTTCGACATGGCGGCCACGCGTACCTTCATCACCGCGCTGCTGCAATTGCGCCGGGGCAAGGTCGATCCGTCGCGGCTGGACATTCACTGGAATTTCGATCCTTCCGGTGGCGGTGCCCGCGATGACATGGACAACCTGTTCGCCGCTCTCGATGCCCATGACGTGGCACGTGCATTCGCCGAGGCGCCTCCCCAGGAAGAGATTTACCGCAATTTGCGCGAAGGCCTGGCCCGGTTGCGCCAGGTGCGTGATGCGGGTGGCTGGCCGAAAGTCACCGAAGGCCAATCGCTCAAGCCCGGCATGGATGGGGTGGCGGTCGGACAATTGCGCGCGCGCCTGGTGGCGGGCGGGTACCTGGACCCGCACCTGGCGAAAAAAACCGGTTACGACGACAAGGTCATTGCAGCGGTGAAGAAGTATCAGACCGAGCAATACCTGGGAGCCGACGGCGTGGCGGGGGCGGCGACGCTGGCGGCGCTGAACGTGCCGGTCGAGGCGCGGATCGATCAGGTGCGGGTCAACATGGAGCGCGCCCGCTGGCTGTTGTACAAACTTCAGGGCACGTTCGTGATCGTCGATATCGCTGGCTACAAGGTGGCGATGTACCGCGACGGTCTGCCGATCTGGCGTTCGCGGGTGCAGGTCGGCAAGCCGGTGCGCAGTACGCCGGTGTTCCAGGCCGAAATCACCTACATCACGTTCAACCCGACCTGGACCGTGCCGCCGACCATCCTCAAGCAGGACGTGATTCCGAAAGTCCAGAACGATCCTGGCTATCTGGCGGCCAACCGGATTCGTGTGCTTGATCGCGAAGGCAATGTACTCGATCCATCGGACGTTGACTGGAGCAACCCGCGAGGCATCCACCTGCGTCAGGATGCCGGGCCCGACAGTTCGTTGGGGCAGGTGGTGATCCGCTTCCCCAACGACTATGCGATTTACCTGCATGACACGCCGCACCGCGAGCTGTTTGCCAAGACGGTGCGGGCCACCAGCTCGGGTTGCATCCGCGTGGAAAACCCGCTGCAACTGGTCGAGTTGTTGTTCAACGACCCGGTGCGCTGGAACAGTGCCGGGATTCAAAAACAGTTGGCCAATGGCCGGACCGAGAATATCCAGCTGCCGGTGAAGGTGCCGGTGCTTCTGGCCTATTGGACCGTGGACCTGAGCAATGACGGGCGGGTGACGTTCAAGCCGGACATTTATGATTACGACACCCGGGTGTTGCAGGGCTTGAGTCAGCCGACGAAATTGCCTCCCCTGGACTTGCGTCGGGCAGAGATCCCGCTGGTGGTGACGGGGCAGGGCCAACAGTAACCAAAGCTGGCTCCTACAGTTTCAGCGTGGGCACGACCCCTTGTGGGAGATGGCTTGTCGGGTCGCCGCATCGCAGCGATGGTCGTTAACGATTACGCGTGTGAACTGGATAAACGCGGCGCACTCGAGTCCATCGCCAGCAGGCTGGCTCCTACAGTTTCAGCGTGGGCACGACCCCTTGTGGGAGCTGGCTTGCCAGCGATGGACGTTAACGATAACGCGTGTGAACTGGATAAACGCGGCGCACTCGAGTCCATCGCCAGCAAGCTGGCTCCTACAGTTTCCCGAACCCTTTGGCAACCTTCCTAAAGCGCCAACCCTTGTTGCACCACGACAAGCAGATCACTTTCTGTCAGCGCCACCGCATCCAGCTGAGCCGTGGCTTGCTCGATCGTTTGTAGCCACCAGTGTGTTTCGCCGTGTTCGTCCAAGGTGCGCAACAGGGCGAACTCGTTGCCCGGGGAGTGAATCTCGACGCGTCCCTCGCCATCGGCGGTGAAGCGTGCAACCGGGTCAAAGGTCATGCTGTGCCCGTTGCCGGCGATGACCAACTGGTCGATGGCGTAATCGTAAGTGTCACCATCGGCATGACGTTCGATCACGTGGGTGGCGTTGCGCCGCAGGACCAGGCCCGCTTCGGTCAAGGGCAGCAGCCAGTGCTCTATCCGTTGATACAGTTCGTAGACCTGGCCCGGCCAGCCATCGATCGCCTGATCCGCGCTGGTCAGCCCTGTCTGTTTCAATTTTGCAGCGAGCTCGTCTGCCTTGCTCATGTCGATTCCCTGTATGGAGGTCAGTCTAATCGTAGCTCGTTGAGGCGCAGGCAGTGCTGCCCTGGGTCATGTTTGCACCACCATCACCGGGCAGGCGTGAGACCGCCGGGCAAGTGGTTGCCCCTTTGTCGTGGATAACCCCGTAAACTACGGCCCACAAAAACTGAGGGCTTTGGGCCGTTGTCCATGCTTGCCCCCGAAAGGATGAACGTTTGCCCACGCGCTTTAACAACCCGGACCACGCCCCTGGCGTTGTATTGAAACGCATACCGCTGCGCAAGGCCGCGGTGTTGTTCATTGCCACGGTGTGCCTGTGCCTGTGCGGTCTGCTCTACCTGCAACTGGAGCAGTCCCGTCGCCATGACCTGAGCCTGGCGCAAGTGGCGTCTTCGAACTTGACGCGGGCCATGGCGCAGCAAGCCGAAGACACCTTCATGAAAGCTGACCTGGTGCTGACCAGCCTGGTGGACTGGATTCAGGTCGACGGTTTCGGCCAGGACATGCGCCCCCGCTTGCAGCAGACCTTTGCCCGGCGGGTGCTGGCACTGGATCAATTGCACGGCATCCTGTTGTTCGACCAGAAGGGCCAGTGGGTGGTGACCTCGTTTGAAAACCTGCCCCGGGGGACCGGGGTCGCGGATCGCGAGTACTTCAAGTATCACCAGCAGAACGTATCGTCGGTGGCGCATATCGGCCCGGCCATCCGCAGTCGGGAAAACGGCGAGTGGATCATCCCGATTTCCAAACGGGTCAACGACAGGAACGGGCATTTCCAGGGCGTATTGCTGGCCGGCATCAAGATGTCGTACTTCGACCAGTTCTTCAAAAGCTTCAGCCTGGACGACAACGGCTCGATGTTTCTCGGCCTGACCGATGGCACCTTGTTGGCGCGTCGACCTTTTGTAGAAGCGCAGATCGGCGTGTCGCTGGCCCAGGGCGAGATCTTCCAGAAGTTCCTGCCACTGGCCAACTCAGGCAATGCGATGTTCACGTCCATCATCGATGGAGTGACACGCCTGTACGGTTACCGCCAGCTGGAGGCGTACCCGCTGGTGGTCGCCGCGGCGTCGTCCACGCAGACCATTCTCGCGGACTGGTACGACACGGCGTTCCGCTCCAGCCTCATCGTTGCCCTGGTGCTGCTGGGCGTGGGGCTGTTCGGGTGGGTGTTCCTGCATCAGGTGCGTGTTGGCGAGCAGGTCGAGTCGGATTTGCGCAGGGCCCAGCAAGCACTGGAGCTGATCGCCACGCATGACAGCCTGACCGGCCTGGCCAACCGCCGGTTGTTCGAGCGGGCGATGGACGTCGAGTTCGGGCGCGGTGCCCGGCAGGCAAGCTCCTTGAGCCTGATCATGCTCGATATCGATTACTTCAAGCGCTACAACGACACCTACGGCCACGTGGTGGGGGATCACTGCCTGGCCGAGGTGGCACGCGCGCTGAAGAGTTGCTGCCACCGCAAGGCCGATCTGGCGGTGCGTTACGGCGGTGAAGAGTTTGCGGTGCTGCTGCCCGACACCGACATCCATGGCGCCATGACGATTGCCGAGCAGATTCGTCGCAGTGTCATCGACAAGAACATCACTCACACCGGCTCGCCCAATGGCTACGTGACGGTCAGCCTGGGTTGCTATTCGTTCGTGCCCGCGGGCCGGGACAGCATGGACGTGTTTGTCGAGCGGGCGGATGCGGCGTTGTATCAGGCCAAGCATTCGGGACGGAACCGCGTGGCTACGTTGTCGATGGCCGGGGCTGGCGAGGCGTTGATGCGCTCCGACCGTTGAAGTGCTTTTGCTGCCGGTGGTCCGTCTTCCGGGTCCGTCAGAATTGATCGTCTAGAGTTCCGTTAGCGCTGTCGAACCCGGCAGGCTCCCCCACGTAAGGACGATCGCCAACATGTTGCTACTTCAAACGTTGACAGCCGTTGCTCTGACCGTCGCAGCCGCTGCCATTTTTCCGCTGGTCAGCCAAGCGCAACCGAAAATCACCGCCGAAGAAGCGCATGCCATCGGCGTGGATGCCTACATCTATTTTTACCCGCTGCTGAGCATGGACGTCACCCGCAAGCAATTCACCAACATTGAGCCGGGCAAGGAATTCGGCAAGGGTCCGATGAACATGTTTGTCAGTGTGCCGCAGTACCCACCAGCCGATTTCAAAGGGGTGGTGCGCTCAAACTTCGACACCTTGTATTCGATTGCCTGGCTGGACTTGAGCAAGGAGCCGCTGGTGATCGCTGCGCCGAATACCGATGGACGCTTCTACCTGCTGCCAATGCTCGATATGTGGAGCGACGTGTTCGCATCGCCGGGCTGGCGCACCACGGGCACCGAGGCCGGACAATTCCTCGTGACGCCACCGGGCTGGGCGGGCGCGGTGCCTGCCGGGATGAGCCATCTGCCGGCGCCAACGCCCTTTGTCTGGGTCATCGGCAGGACCAAGACTGACGGTGCAGAGGATTACGCGGCGGTGCACAAGATCCAGGCCGGCTACACGGTGACGCCGTTGTCGCGCTTAGGTAAGGAACCTGAAGCCGTCACCGTGAAAGTCGACCCTGCGGTGGACATGAAAACGCCACCGAAGATTCAGGTCGACTCCATGTCGGCTGCCGATTACTTCACTTACGCTGCCGAGTTGCTGAAGGTGAACCCGCCGCACAGCACCGACCAGCCAATGCTGGCGCAGATCAAGCGCCTTGGAATCGAAGTCGGCAAGTCGTTCAGCATGGACGCGCTGGACCCGCAAATCCAGGCCGTGCTGCAAAGGGTGCCCCAGGATGCGCAGGCCTTGATGGCCTGGAAAGTGCCGACCCTGGCACGGGAGGTCAATGGCTGGTCGATGAACACCGACACCATGGGCGTCTACGGCAACTATTACCTCAAGCGTGCCATCGTTACGCAGGTGGGGCTCGGCGCCAACCTGCCCGAGGACGCGATTTATCCGTTGAATATCGGCGACAGCAACGGCAAGCCACTCAATGGCGCGCACAAATACGTGTTGCATTTCAGCAAGGGCGAGACACCACCGGTTAACGCTTTCTGGTCGATCACCCTGTACGACCCGCAAGGTTTCCAGGTCGGCAACTCACTCAACCGTTTTGCAGTCAGTAGCTGGATGCCGTTCAAGCACAACGCCGATGGCTCGCTGGACCTCTATTTCCAGAACGAAAGCCCCGGCAAGGATCTGGAGGCCAACTGGCTGCCGGCGCCCAAAGGCTCATTCAATCTGACCATGCGCTTGTACGGCCCGAAAGCCGAGGCGTTGAATGGCCAATGGAACCCGCCGGCGATCAAGCCGATGTAGGTATCAGCTGACAAAAAGCGGCCAATGGCGGCATGTCATTGGTTGCCTTTGCCTGTCCAGCTACCCGTGCCGCCGCCAGCACCGCCGGTTCCGCCACCGGGTGCACCGGTGCCTCCACCCGCGCCACTGCCCGGACCATTGACGCCGGTGCTGCCCATTGACGAGCCGGGGCTCTTTGCGCGCCCGTTGTTACCCGAGGGATCGCTGGGCCTGTTGCTGTCTGGCAGCATGGTTGAACTGCGGGTGGCGCCGGGTGCCGTACTGGTCGTACCAGGCCCCTCGCCGGACGCAGCAAAGATGGCCACGGACGTAGCCGACATCCATGTGGCCATGAGCAGCGAAGTCATTTTTATGTTCATCATGGTCGTCTCCAGGATGAGTCATTGCCTGATGTCAGTGTGACAGGGCACGTGGTAGGTGCCGATCCGGTTGACGAGTGGCGCGGGGCCCTGGTGGGCCACCGATCCATGGCCAAGCGAGAATCTTGTGGGAGCGGGCTTGCTCGCGAAGACGTCGGCCCATTCAGCATTGATGTTGGCTGACACTGCGCATTCGCGAGCAAGCTCCCACATTTGATCTGTGCCGGACGGGAAATTGCGGACACCCTCGAATCGACAAGCTTGCGCTCAAGGTGCTGCCGCCCCCGGGACCACGGATGCAACCACCGAAAGGGGCAGGTGTCACAGTTCAGGCACCTCGCCTTCAGGAGTGTCCATTCATGAAGAAGCTGCGGATCGCCACGTTCAACGTCAATGGCCTGCGCGCCCGGCTGCCCAACCTGTTGGCCTGGCTTGAACGGGAAAAACCGGACATCGCCTGCTTGCAGGAGTTGAAGGCAGTGGACAGCGCATTCCCGGCTGCCGAGCTTGAAGCGCTCGGCTACGGCGCTATCTGGCAGGGGCAGGCGTCATGGAACGGCGTGGCGATCCTGGCGCGGGATGCGCAGCCGCTGGAGAGCCGGCGCGGGTTGCCCGGCGATGACAGCGACAAGCACAGTCGTTATCTGGAAGCCGCGGTCCACGGGGTTCTGGTGGGTTGCCTGTACCTACCCAACGGCAACCCACAGCCGGGGCCGAAATTCGAGTACAAGCTGGCGTGGTTCGAACGGCTTATCCGTCATGCGCAGACACTTCAAGGCAGTGAGCATCCGGTGGTGCTGGCGGGCGACTACAACGTGGTGCCCACCGACCTGGATATCTATAACCCGCGCTCATGGCTCAAGGACGCCTTGCTGCAGCCGGAGAGTCGCGAGTGCTACCAGCGCTTGTTGGAGCAGGGCTGGACCGATTCATTGCGGCACTTGCATCCGCAGGATCGGCTCTACACATTCTGGGATTGCTTCCGCCAGCACTGGCAGAAAAACTCCGGCCTGCGCATTGATCATTTGCTGCTCAACCCGGCCTTGAGTCCGTATCTGCAAGACGCCGGGGTAGATGCCTGGGTGCGCAATGAGCCCCACGCCAGCGACCATGCGCCGACCTGGATTCAATTGGGTTCGCGCAAGCGGCGTTGAGTTTTTCCTGACGAGCGATTGGCTAAATCAATTGTCGGTGGCCGTACCCGATCCCGTATACATAGCGACCATTGGCGGAGCAATCCGCCGCTTGCGTGCAAAAGGATTGAACGATGAGCGAGCCACGCCTGACTGACCGTGCTTTGTATCTGCAACGCCTGGGGTTCGATGCACCCCCGGCACCGACGCTGGAAACCTTGCGCCAGCTGCAATTGCGCCATACCGGCGTTTTCCCGTTTGAAAACCTCACCACGTTGTCCGGCGAACCGGTGCTGATCGACCTGCCGTCCATCGAGCAGAAGGTCTTGCACGCGGGGCGTGGCGGTTACTGCTACGAACTCAACAAGCTGTTTCTGGCCTTGCTTCAGGAATTGGGTTTCGACGCCCGCGCCATCAGCGGTCGGGTGGTGATGGGGCAACCGGAGGGCGCCTGGACGGCCCGGACCCATCGCCTGAGCCTGGTCATCATTGACGACGTACGCTACATCACCGACGTCGGCTTCGGCGGCATGGTGCCGACCGCGCCACTGCTGCTCGATTCCCGCGCCGAACAACTCACCCCGCACGAGCCGTATCGCATCGACCTGCACGTCGACGGTTTTACCCTGCGCGCCAATGTGGCCGGTGAATGGCGAGCGATGTACATCTTCGACCTGCAACGCCAGGAAGATATCGATTTTGCTGTGGGCAACTGGTACGTCTCGACCCACCCCGAGTCGACTTTCGCCAGGCAGTTGATGGTGGCGCGCACCGGGGAGGGCTGGCGCCGTACGCTCAACAACGGCAGCTTCGCTATTCACCGGATCGGCCATGACAGCGAGCGGCGGGAGGTGACGGATGTGCAGGAACTGATTGGGCTGCTGGGCAGTGAGTTCGGCATCCGCGTACCGGAGCAGGCGCAATTGGTGAAGACGCTGGAGCGATTGATCGCAGCGCCGCAATAGCGGGCTGATCGCAGACATCACAAAGGGCGGGTCGGATTGATCGGCCCTTTGCGCTTCAGGGCTGAACACCCGGCGCCATCACCCGTTGGATTTCGCGCAAGGCCTCTGCCAGTTTCTGCTCCAGGCCCTTGAGTTCGGCAGGCGTGAGGGGTTGTTTCAGTTTTGCCGTCTTGCCTTCGTTGAGCAGGGCCCGGCGCAACGTATTGTTGATCGCCGTCTGGTAGCCGTACCCCTCGTGTTCTGCCAGTGCGCGGGCCGCTTCGATGACGGCGTCATCGAGCATGATGGTAATGCGGGTCTTGCCTTTGGCGGGCGCCACGGCCCCGCGCCTGGCGTCACTGAAGTCGTATTCGTCTTTCATCTGTCATGTCTCCAGATACTGACGGCGCTCGCTTTTGGTGGCGATGCGCGCGGAAATGATTCGAACGAAATTCGGATCGCGGCAGGTGTACGCGACGACCAGCAAACGGCCTTTGGCATCCAGCCCCAGGGTGATCCAGCGTTGTTCATCGTGGTGGTTGTCCTCGATGGTCAGCGCTCGTTCGTCATGGAATACCGCTTCAGTCTCTGCGAGGCTGATGCCTTGGTGCTTGAGTTTGTTGGCTGCGTTCTTTGCCTTGTGGAACTGAATGTCGAATGGCTTCATTATGCATACTTTATATGTATAAAAAAGAGGCGAGTCATACCGATGGTCGCCAGGAATTCGAAAGACTAGTCAGCACTGGGGGGGAGGCAGCGAGGGATGTATTTCAAGGTTTTTGGCGGGGGCAGGAGGGTGGGTATCAGGCGGGAATGGACAAGTATCCATTTTGTGACTGATAAGTTGTATACAACTCTATAGACATTTGTCCTATGTCTTGCATACAGTGTGCGCATAACAAAAACCAGGGAACCCCCTACCATGAAAACGCCCCATGTTTCACACCAACGGCCCGAGGACGAAAACCTAGGGATCGGCGCGAATATGGCTTATGGCCTGCAACATGTTCTGACCATGTATGGCGGTATCGTCGCTGTGCCATTGATCATCGGCCAGGCGGCCGGGCTCTCGCCAGCGGACATCGGTTTGTTGATTGCTGCTTCATTGTTTGCGGGGGGGCTGGCAACGCTGCTGCAAACCCTGGGTCTACCGTTTTTTGGTTGTCAATTGCCGCTGGTGCAGGGCGTATCCTTCTCCGGCGTCGCGACCATGGTGGCGATTGTCAGCAGTGGCGGGGAGGGCGGGTTCCAGTCGGTGTTGGGGGCGGTGATAGCGGCGTCCCTGATCGGATTGCTGATAACCCCGGTGTTCTCGCGTATCACCAAGTTCTTCCCGCCGCTGGTGACCGGCATCGTGATTACCACCATCGGCCTGACGCTGATGCCGGTAGCCGCGCGCTGGGCCATGGGCGGCAACAGCCACGCAGCGGATTTCGGCAGCATGGCGAATATCGGTCTGGCGGCGGTGACGCTGGTGCTGGTGCTGCTGCTGAGCAAAATCGGCAGTGCGACCATCTCCCGCCTGTCGATCCTGCTGGCCATGGTCGTCGGTACAGTGATCGCGGTGTTCCTCGGCATGGCGGATTTCTCGTCAGTGACCCAGGGCCCGATGTTCGGCTTCCCGACGCCGTTCCACTTCGGCATGCCAACCTTCCACTTTGCTGCGATCCTGTCGATGTGCATCGTGGTGATGGTGACGCTGGTGGAGACCTCGGCCGACATTCTGGCGGTCGGTGAGATCATCGGCACCAAGGTGGACTCCAAGCGCCTGGGCAATGGCCTGCGCGCCGACATGCTGTCGAGCATGTTCGCGCCGATCTTCGGATCCTTCACCCAGAGCGCCTTTGCCCAGAACGTAGGGCTGGTGGCGGTCACCGGCATCAAGAGCCGCTATGTGGTGGCCACTGGCGGTCTGTTCCTGGTGCTCCTCGGCTTGCTGCCCTTCATGGGCCGGGTTATCGCCGCCGTGCCGACCTCGGTACTGGGTGGTGCCGGCATCGTGCTGTTCGGCACCGTCGCGGCCAGCGGCATCCGGACCTTGTCCAAGGTCGACTACCGCAACAACGTCAATCTGATCATTGTTGCCACCTCGATCGGCTTCGGCATGATCCCGATCGCGGCACCGAGCTTCTACGATCACTTCCCAAGCTGGTTCGCGACCATTTTCCATTCGGGCATCAGTTCGTCGGCGATCATGGCCATCGTGCTGAACCTGACCTTCAACCACCTCACTGCCGGTAACTCCGACCAGCAATCGGTGTTTGCGGCCGGTACCGAGCGGGTGCTGCGTTATCAGGATCTGGCAGCGTTGCGCGAAGGGGACTACTTCAGCGACGGCAAACTGCACGATTGCGACGGCAAGGAGATTCCGGTGGTTGAGGTGGACCACGGGCATGGCGAGCCACACGCGGTGCATGCGAAAAGCAGTGAGCATGTCTGACGTTCGCAGCGACTGAAAAAAGGGCCGATCTGTTGAATGGACAGATCGGCTTTTTTTATGGATCAAAAGATCGCAGCCTGTGTAGGAGCTGTCGCAGGCTGCGATCTTTTGATATTTATATCGGCCACAAAAAAGCCCCTGGATCTTTCGATTCAGGGGCTTTTTTGTGTTGCTGTCTGGCTCCACGACCTGGACTCGAACCAGGGACCCAGTGATTAACAGTCACTTGCTCTACCAACTGAGCTATCGCGGAATGGCGCGTATCTTACTGATTCAAAAAGAGAAGTCAAGCATCGAATAATAAATGGAGCGAATTATCGGGACGGGCGGTGGTTTAGCGGCGATTGACGGTTACCAGGATCGCCCCAGAGGTCTACCATGGCCGCCCGGAAGTGGTGACACGCGCTGCCGGCCATTCGCCGAAAAGGTACGCGCCATGAATCATTCGATCCTCCAACCTCGACACCACGGGGTGCACCCATGAGCATCTCTCAGATCAGCCTGCCCAAGGGTGTCGGCCCCCATGCCGAAAAGTTGTTTGACGCCATCACTCAGGCCGGCACCGCTGAAGCATTGAACCGTGCGGGTGGCAAGGCCGAAGGTTTCGTCCTGGGGCTGGAAAGCACCAAGGCGATCAAGAGTCAGATCGCCGAATCGCTGTATGTCGCCTACGACGACGCTGCCAGCCAGCGTGCGTCCGAACTGGCTTAACCGCCGAAGGTAATGGTGCCAAGCATCAGTTTGGCATACAGCATCGTGGCGCCCAGTTGCACCAGCCACAGGGCCAGGCCGCCGAGGAATACACCGGCAGCGACTTGCATTACCAGGTTGTTGCCGCGTTTGGCCGGGGCGCGGGGGGTGAAGCGATCCAGGTCATCCAGGTCATCGCGGTCGGCGCGCAGGTCATCGTTTTTCATGTGGGATCTCGTAGGTCATTCAGGTGTACGCAAACCTGTGGGAGCGGGCTTGCTCGCGAATGCGATCTGACTGAGACATCGGTGTTGGAGCTGCTGGCCCTTTCGCGAGCAAGCCCGCTCCCACACGTTGATCTGATTCAGTCTAGGGGAATATCGATGGTCCATAAAAAACGGGAAGCCACAGGCTTCCCGTTTTTCATTTCAAGGCTGAATCAGATGACCTGGACAATCGCGTCCGTCACCACCTCGATGTTGCTCTGGTTCAGCGCGGCCACGCAGATGCGGCCGGTGTCCAGGGCGTAGATGCCGAACTCGTTGCGCAGGCGATGAACTTGCTCAACGCTCAAGCCGGAGTAGGAGAACATGCCGCACTGACGACCGACGAAGCTGAAATCGCGCTGAGGCGCTTTTTTGGCCAGCAGGTCGACCATCTGGGTACGCATGCCACGAATGCGCAGGCGCATTTCGGCGAGTTCGGCTTCCCACTGGGCGCGCAGTTCCGGGCTGTTCAGCACGGCAGCGACAACGCTGGCACCGTGGGTCGGCGGGTTGGAGTAGTTGGTACGGATCACGCGTTTGACCTGCGACAGCACGCGCGCGCTTTCTTCTTTCGATTCGCTGACGATCGACAGGGCACCGACGCGCTCGCCATACAGCGAGAACGACTTGGAGAACGAGCTGGAAGCGAAGAAAGTCAGACCCGACTCGGCGAACAGGCGCACGGCAGCGGCGTCTTCGTCGATGCCATCGCCGAAACCTTGATACGCCATGTCGAGGAACGGCACGTGGCCTTTGGCTTTGACGACTTCCAGGACGTTTTTCCAGTCGGCCGGGCTCAGGTCCACGCCGGTCGGGTTGTGGCAGCAGGCGTGCAGCACAATGATCGAGCCGTTTGGCAGCGCGTTCAGGTCTTCCAGCATGCCGGTACGGTTCACGTCGTGGGTCGCGGCGTCGTAGTAGCGGTAGTTCTGCACCGGGAAACCGGCGGTTTCGAACAGGGCGCGGTGGTTTTCCCAGCTCGGGTCGCTGATCGCCACGACAGCGTTCGGCAGCAGTTGCTTGAGGAAGTCGGCACCGATTTTCAGAGCGCCAGTACCGCCAACGGCCTGGGTGGTGATGACGCGGCCAGCGGCGAGCAGTGGCGAATCATTGCCGAACAGCAGCTTTTGCACGGCCTGGTCGTAGGCGGCGATGCCGTCGATTGGCAGGTAGCCACGGGAAACGTGTTGAGCGGCGCGAATCGTTTCGGCTTCGACAACGGCGCGCAGGAGTGGAATTCGCCCCTCCTCGTTGCAGTAAACACCGACCCCCAGGTTGACCTTGTTGGTACGGGTATCGGCGTTGAATGCTTCGTTGAGGCCCAGGATTGGATCGCGTGGTGCCATTTCGACAGCGGAGAACAGGCTCATTATTGCGGCGGCTCTGAATGGAGAGTGGAGGGACGTGTCGCGCTCCAGCCGAATGCACTAGAGCGGTGCACAAACGGGGAGCTAGTATAGAGGCCATCGGCGATGGCTGGCGACAGGCGATTGACCTTTTAAGGCAAGTTTTTCCGATTATTTATCGACCGTCAGTCGAATGGTGTCGGCAAAGGTTTTGCGTGATGCAGGACGTTTGCCTTGAAAGCGCTGGCAATCGGCTCCACATTGAGCACAATCCAGTTTTTTCCTCGGGCGACATCGGTCGTTTGCGGTCTTTCTCGTTCGTGTCGGTTTGTCCGGCAAGAGTGATCCAGAGGTATTTCATGTCTGAATTCCAGCTAGTCACCCGTTTCGAGCCCGCCGGCGATCAGCCGGAAGCCATCCGCCTGATGGTCGAGGGCATCGAGGCCGGGCTGGCGCACCAGACGCTGCTCGGTGTGACCGGCTCGGGCAAGACCTTCAGCATCGCCAACGTGATCGCCCAGGTGCAGCGCCCGACGCTGGTGCTGGCGCCGAACAAGACCCTGGCGGCGCAGTTGTACGGCGAGTTCAAGGCGTTTTTCCCGAACAACGCGGTGGAGTATTTCGTTTCCTACTACGACTACTACCAACCCGAAGCCTACGTGCCGTCCTCGGACACCTTCATCGAGAAAGATGCCTCGATCAACGACCACATCGAGCAGATGCGGCTGTCGGCGACCAAGGCATTGCTCGAGCGCAAGGACGCGATCATCGTCACCACGGTGTCGTGCATCTACGGCCTGGGCAGCCCGGAAACCTATTTGAAGATGGTGTTGCACGTGGATCGCGGCGACAAGCTCGACCAGCGTGAGTTGCTACGGCGCCTGGCCGACCTGCAATACACCCGCAACGACATGGAATTCGCCCGCGCGACCTTCCGTGTGCGCGGCGATGTGATCGATATCCACCCGGCGGAATCGGATTTCGAAGCGATCCGCATCGAACTGTTCGACGATGAAGTGGAAAGCCTGTCGGCATTCGATCCGCTGACCGGCGAAGTGATCCGCAAGCTGCCGCGCTTCACTTTCTACCCGAAGAGCCACTACGTCACGCCCCGGGAAACCCTGATGGGCGCGGTCGAAGGCATCAAGGTCGAGTTGCAGGAACGCCTGGAATACCTGCGCTCCAACAACAAGCTGGTGGAAGCCCAGCGCCTGGAGCAGCGCACCCGTTTCGATCTGGAGATGATCCTCGAACTGGGTTACTGCAACGGCATCGAAAACTATTCGCGCTATCTGTCCGGTCGCGAAGCTGGCGCGGCGCCACCAACCCTTTACGATTACCTGCCGGCCGATGCCTTGCTGGTGATCGATGAATCTCACGTCAGCGTTCCGCAGGTGGGCGCCATGTACAAGGGCGACCGCTCGCGCAAGGAAACCCTGGTCGAATACGGTTTCCGCCTGCCTTCGGCCCTGGACAACCGGCCGATGCGTTTCGATGAATGGGAAAGCATCAGCCCGCAGACGATTTTCGTCTCGGCGACGCCGGGCAACTATGAAGCCGAGCACGCCGGGCGCGTGATTGACATGGTGGTGCGCCCGACCGGGCTGGTGGACCCGCAAATAGAGATCCGCCCGGCACTGACCCAGGTCGACGACTTGCTGTCGGAAATCACCAAGCGTGTCGCTCTGGAAGAGCGGGTGCTGGTCACGACGCTGACCAAGCGCATGGCCGAAGACTTGACCGACTATCTGGCCGACCACGGCGTGCGCGTGCGCTACCTGCACTCGGATATCGACACCGTGGAACGGGTCGAAATCATCCGCGACTTGCGCCTGGGCACCTTCGATGTGCTGGTGGGCATCAACCTGTTGCGCGAAGGCCTGGACATGCCGGAAGTGTCGCTGGTGGCGATCCTCGATGCCGACAAGGAAGGCTTCCTGCGTTCCGAGCGCTCGCTGATCCAGACCATCGGCCGGGCGGCGCGTAACCTCAATGGCCGGGCGATTCTGTATGCCGACCGCATCACGGGTTCCATGGAGCGGGCGATCGGCGAAACCGAGCGTCGTCGCGACAAGCAGATTGCCTTTAACCTGGCCAATGGCATCACGCCCAAAGGCGTGTTCAAGGATGTCGCCGACATCATGGAAGGCGCCACAGTGCCCGGCTCGCGCAGCAAGAAGCGCAAGGGCATGGCCAAGGCCGCCGAGGAAAACGCCAAATACGAAGCCGAATTGCGCTCGCCGGGCGAGATCGCCAAGCGCATCAAGGGGCTGGAAGAGAAGATGTACCAGCTCGCTCGCGACCTGGAATTCGAGGCCGCGGCACAGATGCGCGACGAAATTGCCAAGTTGCGCGAGCGGTTGATTACCGTCTGAAACACGCCAATTGATGGCCGGACAATTCCCCCTGTAGGAGCTGCCGCAGGCTGCGATCTTTTGATCTTGATCTTAAAAAAATCAAAAGATCGCAGCCTGCGGCAGCTCCTACACAAGGTAGCGGTGTATCAATGGGCCTCGCCGGCCTTCAACCCCGCCGGCAATTTCCGGGTCAGCAACACCGCCAGCATGCTGATCCCCAGCGCAATCCCGACAAAATGAAACGCATCGTTGTAGGCCATGATCGACGCCTGTTGATGCGCGATCTCGCTGAGTTTGCCCAATGCCGCCGTTTCACTGCCCAACCGGTCGGTCAGCGAGACAATGCGCTCGGCCACCTGCGGATTGCTCGGCACGATGGACTCACGCAGGTAATCAAAATAAACCTTGGTCCGCGCATCCAGCAGCGTGGCGAGCAGGGCGATGCCGATGGCCCCGCCGAGGTTGCGCAGGATGTTGAACAGGCTCGAGGCCGACCCTGCATCCTGGGGCAGGATGTAGGACGTCGCGATCAGCGAGATGGTGACCATGATCAGCGGCTGGCCCAGGGCGCGGATGATCTGGATCTGATTGAACTGCGGTCCGGCAAAGTCCGGGTTCAGCACACCCGAAGAGAAGCTCGCCAACCCGAATAGCCCGAAGCCCAATGTACACAGCCATTTCGGCGAGACGAACTTCATCAGTTTGGGCACCAGCGGGATCAGAAACAGCTGCGGCACCCCCATCCACATGATCACTTCGCCAATCTGCAGAGCGTTGTAGTTCTGGATTTGCGCCAGGTACAGCGGCAGCAGGTAGATCGAGCCGTACAGCCCAACCCCCATGCCGACGCTGGAAATACTGGACAAGCCGAAATTGCGGTTGCCGAGGATGCCGAGGTTGATCAACGGATTGGGTTTGGAAAACTGCACGATGACGAAGGTGATCAGGCTGACCAGCGCGATGCTGCCCAGGGTCACGATCAGGCTGGATTCCAGCCAGTCCTTGCGATGGCCTTCCTCCAGGAATACCTGCAGACAACCGAGCCCGACGCCGAGGGTGAGAATGCCGGCGTAGTCGGTGCTTTTCAGCAATTCCCAGTGTGCTTCTTTCTTCTCCAGACCGTACATCAGGCCGGCGATCATGATCAAGCCGGGCGGGATGTTGATGTAGAAGATGTATTCCCAGCCCCAGTTCTCCGTCAGCCAGCCGCCGAGGGTCGGGCCGATGGAGGGCGCGAAGGTGGCGGTCATCGCGAACATGGCCATGCCTTTGGCGCGGTGGTGTTCCGGGAGCTTGATCAGGGTCAGGGTGAACGCCAGCGGAATCAGCGCGCCGCCGGTAAACCCCTGCAGGGCGCGAAACACGATCATGCTCTCCAGGCTCCAGGCCATGGAGCAGAGCAGGGAGGCCGCGAGAAAACCGAGGGACACCCACACCGCCAGGCGTCGCGCCGACAACAACTGCACGAGCCAGGCAGTGAGCGGGATCATGATGATCTCCGCCACCAGGTAGGAGGTGGAAATCCATGAGCCTTCCTCCAGGGTCGCCGATAGCGCGCCCTGGATATCCTTGAGCGAGGAATTGGTGATCTGGATATCCAGCACCGCCATGAAGGCACCGAGCATCACGCTCATCACCGCGATCCAGTCCCGCCGGGTCGGTTCGCCGACCGGGCGGATCAGTTGATCACCGGCCATCGTCGGCGGCGTCTTTGCTGCTCACTGTGGGGGTGACGTCTGCCGGGGCATCCTTGATGTTCACCTTGGCGGTCACCGACATGCCCGGACGAATCTTGCCGCGCAGTGGGTTGTCGGCGGCGAAGGTCAGTTTTACCGGAATCCGTTGCACGACTTTGGTGAAGTTGCCCGTGGCATTGTCTGGCGGCAACAGGCTGAACTGCGCGCCCGAGGCGGCGAACAGACTGTCGACGCGGGCTTCGATCGGCGTGTCGCTGTAGGCGTCGAAGGTCAGCTCGGCTTTCTGGCCGGGCTGCATGTGGCCGATCTGGGTTTCCTTGAAGTTGGCCTGAATCCAGATGTCTTCGTCCGGCACGATCGACAGCAGGTAAGCGCCGGCCTGCACGTATTGGCCTTCGCGGGCAGCGCGCTGGCCGATCAGGCCGCTGATGGGGGCGTGGATTTCGCTGCGGGTCAGGTTCAGTTCGGCCTGGGCCAGGTCGGTTTTTGCGTTGGCGATCTGCGCGTCCAGGCGTTTGATCTCGGCGGTCAGCGCGTTGACTTGCTGGCGCTGACTTTGCGCATCGGCCTGGGCCTTGGCCACTTGCGAGCGGGCAATGTGGGATTCGGCGGAGAGGGTGGTCACCCGCTCTTCCGAGACATAACCGGGTTTGCGCAAGGTCTCGGCGCGGGTCAGGTCGATCTGCGAGCGGCCCAGACTGGCCTGGCTGGACGCGACTTGCGCTTCGCTGGCGGCAATCAGGCTGGCTTGCTGGGTCAGCTTGCTCTGGGCTTGCAGGCGCTCGGCCTGGCGGGTGGCCAGGGCGGCATTGGCGCGGTCGACAGCGAGGCGGAAGTCGTCGCCTTCGAGTTTGATCAGCAACTGGCCCTTCTCGACATGCTGGTTGTCCTGCACCAGCACCTGATCGATGCGCGCGCCCAGCTGGCTCGACACACGGGTGATCTCGCCCTGGACATAAGCGTTGTCGGTGCTTTCATAAAAGCGCCCCTTGAAGAACCAATGGGCAAACAGGCCCCCGGCAATCAACAGGACCATCAGCAGGAATGTAAAGAGGCGACGCTTGAGTTGGGCAGGCATGTGGCAAACTGTAGTCGAGAAATTGTAAGGGAAGTTATCAGCAGGCAAATCTGGCATACAGCCGATAAGTGGTAAATGCCATCGGCGGATATTCGGCCATTCACCGCGTCATAGGGGCGTTACAGACGCAACCTTGGCTTAAATGCCCTGTTCGCTGGAGCCGGGCGGGTGTCGCCTGTTACCATTCGCGCCTAGTTTGAACTTCGCTTTTTTTTCTTTTCGAGACATGCCATGACCACCGTCCGCACTCGCATCGCGCCATCGCCTACTGGGGATCCCCACGTAGGTACCGCCTACATCGCCTTGTTCAACTACTGCTTTGCCAAGCAGCATGGCGGTGAGTTCATCCTGCGGATCGAAGACACCGACCAATTGCGTTCGACCCGCGAGTCCGAGCAGCAGATTTTCGACGCCTTGCGCTGGCTGGGGATCGACTGGAGCGAAGGCCCGGACGTCGGCGGCCCGCACGGTCCGTATCGGCAAAGCGAGCGCGGCGATATTTATCAGAAGTATTGCCAGCAACTGGTCGACATGGGGCATGCCTTCCCGTGCTTCTGCACCGCCGAAGAGCTGGACCAGATGCGCGCCGAGCAGATGGCTCGCGGGGAAACCCCGCGTTACGACGGCCGCGCGCTGCTGCTGTCCAAGGAAGAAGTCGCCCGTCGCCTGGCCGCTGGCGAACCCCATGTGATCCGCATGAAGGTGCCGAGCGAAGGCGTCTGCGTGGTGCCGGACATGCTGCGTGGCGACGTCGAGATCCCGTGGGACCGCATGGACATGCAAGTCCTGATGAAGACCGACGGCCTGCCGACGTACTTCCTGGCCAACGTGGTCGACGATCACCTGATGGGCATCACCCATGTATTGCGCGGCGAAGAGTGGCTGCCATCGGCACCGAAGCTGATCCTGCTTTACGAGTACTTCGGCTGGGAACAACCGGAGCTGTGCTACATGCCGCTGCTGCGTAACCCGGACAAGAGCAAGCTGTCCAAACGCAAGAACCCGACCTCGGTGACGTTCTACGAGCGCATGGGCTTCATGCCGGAAGCGATGCTCAATTACCTGGGCCGCATGGGCTGGTCGATGCCGGACGAGCGCGAGAAATTCTCGTTGCAGGAAATGGTCGACCACTTCGACCTGAAGCGCGTGTCCCTCGGCGGGCCGATCTTCGACATCGAGAAGCTGTCCTGGCTGAATGGCCAGTGGCTGCGTGACCTGCCGGTGGAAGAGTTCGCCGCGCGCGTGCAGAAGTGGGCGTTCAATTCCGAATACATGATGAAGATCGCACCGCACGTGCAGGGCCGGGTCGAAACCTTCAGCCAGGTGGCACCGCTGGCCGGGTTCTTCTTTGCCGGTGGCGTGAATCCGGACGCCAAGCTGTTCGAATCCAAGAAACTGTCGGGTGATCAGGTCCGTCAGTTGATGCAGTTGATCCTGTGGAAGCTCGAAAGCCTGCGTCAGTGGGAGAAGGACAGCATCACCGCGACCATTCAGGCCGTGGTCGAATCCCTGGAGTTGAAGCTGCGTGATGCCATGCCGCTGATGTTTGCCGCGATCACCGGCCAGGCGAGTTCGGTGTCGGTGCTCGATGCGATGGAAATCCTCGGTCCGGACCTGACCCGATTCCGTCTGCGCCAGGCCATCGATCTGCTGGGCGGTGTGTCGAAGAAAGAAAACAAAGAGTGGGAAAAGCTGTTGGGCGCCATCGCCTAACTGCTCCTGATCCCCTGTAGGAGCTGCCGCAGGCTGCGATCTTTTGACGTTGGCTTCTAAAAGATCGCAGCCTTCGGCAGCTCCTACAGGTCTGTGTTGCGTGTAAACCTCCCGAATTTCCGGGGGGAGGGCGGTAAGTGGTTGTTATGCCGACAAAAAATTTTGAAAAATTTCAAAAATAAGTTTGACAGGCTTTCGATACGCCCTTAAGATTCGCCCCGTCCTCAGCGATGACATCAACGATGAGGGGCTATAGCTCAGCTGGGAGAGCGCTTGCATGGCATGCAAGAGGTCGACGGTTCGATCCCGTCTAGCTCCACCAATTTACACTTCAAGGCCTGGCCACACCGGCCTTGAAGCGATCAGCTCTCAGCACTGATCAGTTGTATAGAAGGGTTTGCGTCCCCTTCGTCTAGTGGCCTAGGACACCGCCCTTTCACGGCGGTAACAGGGGTTCGAGTCCCCTAGGGGACGCCAGTTTTACAGAAGCGATGTTGCAAGATGTCGCTCCGCCGCGAGGCGAAAAATCCGGGGCTATAGCTCAGCTGGGAGAGCGCCTGCATGGCATGCAGGAGGTCAGCGGTTCGATCCCGCTTAGCTCCACCAATTTTACAGTTCAAGGTCTGGCCACACCGGCCTTGAATCGATCAGCACTCAGCACTGATCAGTTGTATAGAAGGGTTTGTGTCCCCTTCGTCTAGTGGCCTAGGACACCGCCCTTTCACGGCGGTAACAGGGGTTCGAGTCCCCTAGGGGACGCCACGATTACCCGCTCTGCGGGATTTATAAGGGTCATTCAATTATTGAATGGCCCTTTTGTTTGTCTGGCGTTTGGCCAAATTCCTCCATTTCCAAAAAAACTGTTCTTCAGACCAGCGGTCACGCCCATGACTTGCTAAAATTTATTATGAGAATAATATTTCAATCGTAATATTCGGAGGCAACGATGAACGATAAAAAAGCTCAAACCCGCGAGCGCATCCTCAAGGCTGCCAGCGCAGCGCTGATTCAGCGCGGCCCGGCCGAGCCAAGCGTGGGCGAAGTGATGGGCGCGGCGGGCCTGACGGTCGGCGGCTTCTACGCACACTTCGAAAGCAAGGACGCGATGATGCTCGAGGCGTTCAAGCAATTGCTCGGTCACCGCCGCGACCTGATTGCCGACATGGATGCGCAGTTGACCGGTGAAGAGCGCCGGGCGCTGGTGGCCGCGTTCTATCTGTCGCGCAAGCACCGTGACTCCTCCGAATCGGCCTGTCCGATCCCGGCATCGGTCGGCGAGCTGGGGCGGCTGCCGGAAGCGTTTCGTGTCGCCCTGAATGAGCATGTGGAATTGATGGTCGCGCAGTTGGCGGCCAGCCCTGAAGAAACCGAAAAAGCCCTGGCCGATATGGCCTTGATGGTGGGTGGGCTGGCTCTGGCGCGGGCGCTGGGGCCGGGCGAGTTGTCCGATCGATTACTGCGCGCCGCCAAATCGGCAGTGCGTTGACCCTGAAGGCTGCGGCCTGAGGAGAATGCGATGAGCGCGTTAAAGTGGGTTCGTGGCGTTAATGGCACCTTGGGCTGGTTTGCCCCGAAACTGGTCGCGAGCAAAATGCGACTGGCCTTCATGACTCCGCGGGACCTGCCGCCCCGTGACTGGGAACTGCCGCTGTTAGCGCGATCCGAGCGCATTACCCTGCGGTTTGGCCTGTCGGCGCTGCGCTGGGGGCAGGGGCCGGCCGTGCTGCTGATGCACGGCTGGGAAGGCCGGCCAACGCAGTTTGCCAGCCTCATCACCGCGCTGGTCGATGCCGGTTACTCGGTCGTCGCCCTGGATGGTCCGGCCCACGGCCGCTCACCGGGCAAGGAGGCGAATGTGGTGCTGTTTGCTCGCGCCATGCTTGAAGCCGCTTCCGAACTGCCGCCGCTGCAAGCGGTCATCGGCCACTCCATGGGTGGCGCCAGTGCCATGCTCGCGGTCCAGTTGGGTTTGCGTACCGAAACCCTGGTGAGCATTGCCGCCCCGGCGCGGATTCTCGGCGTACTGCGTGGTTTCGCCCGTTATGTCGGGCTGCCGCCGAAGGCTCGCTCGGCGTTCATTCGTCAGGTGGAGAATGATGTCGGCATGCGCGCCGCGATGCTGGATGTCGCGCACTATCAACTCGATATGCCCGGCCTGATCGTTCACGCCGAAGATGATGACTTCGTCCCGGCCAGTGAGTCGGAATTGATCCACGAAGCGTGGTTCGACAGTCGCCTGCTGCGCTTGAAGGAGGGTGGTCATCAGCGCGTATTGGCCGACCCCCGAGTGATTGATGGCGTGTTATCACTGCTGGCCGGTCGCAGTCTGCAATCACGCCAATCCGCTTGAGCTTCCGTTACACTGCCCCGGTCGAAATCATCTGACCGGGAGTGGGGCATGGGCTGGGATCGGGAAACGCCATTTATCATTGATCTGCAAGTGGACGCCGAGGACATTGACGGGCTGGGACACGCGAACAACGCGGTCTACGTGACCTGGCTCGAGCGCTGCGCCTGGCGCCACTCCCAACGCCTTGGCCTGGATCTGGTCGAATACCGGCGGCTGGACCGGGCGATGGCGGTGGTGCGCCACGAGATCGATTACCTGGCCGCGGCCTACGAAGGCGACGAACTGCAATTGGCGACCTGGATCGTCGATTGGGATCAGCGCCTGAAAATGACCCGGCACTTCCAGCTGATTCGCCCCAGCGACAATGCAACGTTGCTGCGCGCGCAAACCACGTTCGTCTGCATCGAGCTGTCCACCGGCAAACCCAAGCGCATGCCGACGGAGTTCATCGAAGGCTATGGCCCGGCGCTACTCACCCCAGCCTGACACAATCCTTGTAGGAGCTGCCGCAGGCTGCGATCTTTTGCTCTTGATTTTTTAAGATCAAAAGATCGCAGCCTGCGGCAGCTCCTACACAGGGGTTTACCTTTTCATTGCTGAAACCCAGTAAACTGCCGCACGTTTTTCCTCGAGTGTGTTTTTCATGCAAATTGCTTTGGCGCCCATGGAGGGGTTGGTCGACGACATCCTGCGCGATGTGCTGACCCGCGTGGGTGGTATTGACTGGTGCGTGACCGAGTTCATTCGGGTCAACGACCAGTTGCTGACGCCTGCCTATTTCCACAAGTTCGGCCCGGAGCTGCTCAACGGTGCCCGGACAGCCTCTGGCGTGCCGCTGCGTGTGCAACTGCTCGGTTCCGATCCGGTGTGCCTGGCGGAAAATGCCGCGCTGGCGTGCGAGCTGGGTTCGGAAGTGATCGACCTGAACTTCGGCTGCCCGGCCAAGACCGTCAACAAATCCCGTGGTGGCGCGGTCCTGCTCAAGGAACCCGAGCTGCTCAACCAGATCGTCGAGCACGTCCGTCGTGCCATCCCCGCGCACATTCCGGTCACCGCCAAGATGCGCCTGGGCTTCGACAGCCCGGACGGTTCGCTGGTGTGTGCCACGGCCCTGGCCGAAGGCGGTGCGGAACATATCGTGGTGCACGCGCGGACCAAGGTCGATGGCTACAAGCCGCCGGCGCACTGGGAGTGGATTCCGCGGGTGCAGGAGGTGGTCAAGGTGCCGGTGTTCGCCAATGGTGATATCTGGAGCGTCGAAGACTGGCGCCGTTGCCGCGAGATCAGTGGCGTGGAAGACATCATGCTCGGTCGCGGCCTGGTCTCGCGCCCCGATCTGGCCAAGCAGATCGCCGCTGCCCGGGCCGGTGAAGAGGTCGTGGAGATGACCTGGAGCGAACTGCTGCCGCTGATCCAGGACTTCTGGCTGCAAGCCAAGGCGCAGATGACGCCACGCCAATCGCCGGGTCGCCTGAAGCAATGGCTGGCGATGCTGACCCGCAATTATCCCGAGGCGGTAGAGCTGTTCACCGTCCTGCGTCGTGAGACCGAACTGGATAACGTCTCGCGTTTGTTGGGGCTGCCGGTGGCTGAAGCCGCCTGAGGCTCTTTTAAAAAAAGTGGAAAATAAGCTCTTGAAATGCAATCGGCGGTCCCTATCTAAGGGTTACGCGATGCCGAATTCGGGTCGCGGAGACAAAAAACCTTGCTGATTGTTTTCAGGAGATTTGAATCATGGCTACTACATTTTCCATGGCCCCACTGTTCCGTTCCTCGGTAGGTTTCGACCGTTTCAACGACCTGTTCGAAACCGCCCTGCGCAATGAGCCAGGCAGCAGCTATCCACCCTATAACGTGGAAAAACATGGCGACGACCAGTACCGTATTGTCATCGCAGCGGCTGGTTTCCAGGAAGAAGACCTGGAGCTCGAAGTCGAGAAGGGTGTGCTGACCATCAGTGGCGGTAAACGCGACGCAAACGAAGACGTCACTTATCTGTATCAGGGCATTGCGCAGCGTGCCTTCAAACTGTCCTTCCGTCTGGCGGACCACATCGAGATCAAGGCTGCCGGCCTGAGCAACGGTCTGTTGAGCATCGACCTGCTGCGGGTGATTCCGGAAGAGGCGAAAGCCAAGCGCATCCCGATCAACGGGGTGCAAAAACCGGCTCTGCAACACTGAGTCCGGGCACAAAAAAGGGCGCCATCGGCGCCCTTTTTTTTGTGCCCTGTAGGAGCTGCCGAAGGCTGCGATCTTTTGATTTTGTTTTTTAAGATCAAGATCAAAAGATCGCAGCCTGCGGCAGCTCCTACAGGGTTTGCGTTATTTCAGGAGTTTCTGGAACTCTTCCACCGGCAACGGCGGGCTGTGCAAATACCCTTGGTAGAAGTGGCACTCCAGCCCCTGCAGGAACTCAAGCTGCTCCGCTGTTTCCACCCCTTCGGCAATCACCTTCAAATCCAGGCTGCGGGCCATGGCGACGATGGCGCGGATGATCTCGGCGTCGTTCGGGTCGCTGGTGGCGTCGCGGATGAACGACTGGTCGATTTTCAGGGTGTCGACCGGCAGGCGCTTGAGGTAGGTCAGTGAGGAATAGCCGGTGCCGAAGTCGTCCATGGCGAAGCTCACGCCGAGTTTCTTCAGGCGGCGCATTTTGCTGATGGTGTCTTCCAGGTTCTGGATCACGATGCCTTCGGTGATTTCCAGTTTCAGCAACGAGCAGGGCAGCCCATAGGTGGCGAGGCTGTTTTCAACGCGTTCAACGAAATCGTTCTGGCGGAACTGGCGCGGGCTGATGTTCACGCACAGGCTGAATTTGTACGGGTTCACCACGCCTCGGTCGATCAATTGCTTGAAGGCCTGGCAGGCTTCGTCGAGGATCCAGGTGCCGACCTCCAGGATCAGTCCGCTGTCTTCCAGCACCTTGATGAACTCGGTGGGTGACTGTGCGCCGAGTTCCGGGTGATTCCAGCGCACCAGGGCCTCGGCGCCGACGATGCGGTCGCCCCGGGCGTCGACCTGGGGTTGGTAATGCACGCGAAACTCGCCTCGGGACAGGGCCAGGCGAAGGTCGGTTTCCATGCGCAGGCGTTCGCTCGCGGCCTTCTGCATGGTGTTGTGGTACATCTGCGCGGTATTGCGCCCCGAGTCCTTGGCGCGATAGAGCGCGATGTCGGCGCGCTTGAGCAGGTCGGTCGGGGTCGAGCCGTGATCGGGGATCAGCGCAATGCCGATGCTGGGCGTCACTTGCAGGCGCTGGCCGTCGAGGAACATCGGCTCGGACAGCAGCTCGCGGAGGGTGTCGGCCAGTTCGCGAACCTGATCGCTGACTTCGCTGCGCGAGCCTTCGAGACCGCTGAGCAGCACCACGAATTCGTCGCCACCCAGGCGCGCAACGGTGTCCTCCATGCGCACGCTGGCCTCCAGGCGCGCGGTGATGATTTTCAGCACGGTATCGCCCACCGGGTGCCCGAGGGAGTCGTTGATGTGCTTGAAATGGTCGAGGTCGAGGAACATCAGCGCGCCGCGCAGGTTGTGCCGTTTGAGCAGAGCGATCTGCTGGCTCAGGCGGTCCATCAGCAACGCACGGTTGGGCAGGTTGGTCAGTGGGTCGTGGTAGGCCAGGTGGCGAATCTGCGCTTCGGCGTTTTTCAGCAGGCTCACGTCCCGTGCGGTCAACAGCAGGCAGGCGGTTTCGTTGAGGGTGATCGGCTCCACCGAGACTTCGACGGTGAGCAGTTCGCCGCGCTTGTTGCGCCCGAGCATTTCCTGGTGATGAACCCGGCCCTTGATCTGCAATTCGGCCAGCAGCGCCGAGCGTTGTTTTTCTTCTGCCCAGATCCCGACCTGGTACACCGTACGGCCCACCACTTCCTCGGCGCGGTAGCCGGTCAGGCGGCAGAAACCGTCGTTGACCTCCAGATAGCGGCCGGTGTCGCGCTCGGTGATGGTGATGGCGTCGGGGCTGGAGTGGAAGGCCTTGGCAAACTTCTCTTCACTGGCCTTGAGCGCCGCTTCCGAGCGTTGTTGCTGGGTGATGTCGCGCAGCGTGGTGACGATGCAGGGCTGGTCGCCGACGCTGATCTGACGGCTGGAAATCACGCAGGTCAGGGCCTGTCCGTCCTTGTGCTGGACCAGTATGGCGACATTGTTCAGGCCTTGTTCGCGGATCACTTGTTCGATCCGTCGCAGGCTTTTCGCCGAGGCGTCCCACAAGCCGATTTCGTCGGCGCTGCGGCCGATCACATCGGCGGTGCTCCAGCCGAAGGTCTGGGTGAAGCTGGAGTTGATTTCGATGAACTGGCCGCTGTCCTGGTGGGTGACGCAGATCGGATCGGGGCTGACCTGGAACAGCGTGGCGAATTTTTCTTCGGAGGCCACCAGCCGTTGTTCGCGCTCCACCTGGTCGGTGATGTCGAGCAAGGTGCCGGCCATGCGCACCGGCACGCCGTTGTCATCGCGGTAGAGGCGGGCGCGGCTTTCCAGGTAGCGTGAACTGCCGTCGGGCAATTGCACGCGGTAGGTCAATTGATAGTTGCCGGCCGGGCCTTCGCGCAGGCTGCGGTAGGCGTCGCGCATGGTGTCGCGCTCTTCGCCGGGCACGCCCTCGAAAAACGCGTCGAAGGATTCGTGAAAGGGTTTGGCTTCCAGGCCGTGCAGTTGGGCGGCCCGTGCCGATCCGTAGAGCATGCCGCTGGGAATGTGCCAGTCCCAGGTACCGAGTTGCGCCGAATCCAGGGCCAGGTCGAGGCGTTCCTGGCTGTCCTTGAGGGCGTGTTCGGCGGCTTTGCGTTCGGTGGTGTCGAGGAAGGTGCTCAGCAGATAGGGCTGGCCTTCGAGCTCGACTTTTTGCGCACTGAGGATGCCGTCATGGATCTGGCCGTTGCTGGCGCGGAACTGCACTTCCATGCTGACCAGGTCGCCTTTGGCTTTAGTGGCCTTGACCAGATCGGCTCGTTGCTCGGGGTGTACCCAGAGCCCCAGTTCCAGGGTGGTGCGGCCGATCGCGTTTTGCACCGGCCAACCGAACAGGCTTTCGAAATACTGGTTGGCTTCGGTAATCAGGCCGTCTTCCTGACGAGTCAGCAGAACCATGTTCGGGCACAGGTGAAACAGGGTGGCGAAGCGTTTTTCCGAGCTGCTCAACGCCTGCTCACGCTGGCGCTGGTGAGTGATCTCGCGGATCACGCCGATCATCCGCGGCCGGCCATGCTTGTCCGGCAACAGGCTGCCGCTGATTTCCAGCCAGTGCAGGCTGCCGTCGGGCCAACGGATGCGGTGGTGCATGGCCTGCTCCAGCGGCGCACCGCCGATGACCGCGTGAAAGGCACGAACTGTTTTGGCGCGATCCTCTGGCGGCAGCAGGTCGAGGTATTCCAGGTCATGGGGCAGCGGTTGCCGTGGATCGAAGCCGAACAGCGCCTGCGTACCCCGGGACCAGCTGATCTGCCCGCGCTCGATGTCCCAATACCAGGCGCCCAGGCGCGCTCCGTTGAGCGCGGCGAGCAATTGCGAGGCGCTTTCCCAGCTCTGTTCGGAGCTTTTCGGATCAATTGCCTGGATACGCGGCATCGGCGGAATACGGTCTACAGATTTCGGCATTGGCAAGCCTTGGGCTGGTGTTGGGCGTTTGTTGCAGGTATTCGCGGCTCTATAGGAGTAGCACAAGTTAGCCTTGAGTCCCTGGCAGATCGAGTTGAGCGTCCAGCAAGGCCATGAAGGCCCGCGCAGCATTCGACAGCGTCCTTTCCGTGTGCAGGATATAGCCTAGCTGGCGAGTGAGCTGTATGCCCGGCAAAGGTATGCGCGCCACCTGGTCGTCGAGCATGGTGCGCGGCAAGACACTCCAGGCCAGACCGATCGAGACCATCATCTTGATGGTTTCCAGGTAGTTGGTACTCATGGCGATGTTGGGCGTCAGGCCCTGGGCTTCAAACAGCCGTTGCACGATGTGGTGGGTAAAGGTGTTGCCGCCGGGGAAAACCGCCGGGTGTCGGGCGATGTCCGCCAGGCTGACCTTGCCGTTGTTGAGCAGTGAGTGCTCCGGGGCGACCACGAAATCCAGCGGGTCGTCCCACACCGGGGTGGCCTTGACCAATGTGTGGGGCTCCGGTGCGAGGGTGATGACCGCCAGTTCGGCGCGGCCATGGAGAATTTCCTCGTAGGCCACTTCCGAATCGAGGAACTGAATATCCAGCGCCACTTGCGGGTAGCGTCGGGTGAATTCCCTTAATAAGGGTGGCAGACGGTGCAGGCCGATGTGGTGACTGGTGGCCAGGGTCAGGCGGCCGGTCACTTCGCCGGTGAGGTTGGTCAGGGCGCGGCGCGTATCATCCAGCACATTGAGAATCTGATAGGCCCGCGGCAGCAGGGCGCGCCCGGCCTCGGTCAAGCCCACTTCACGGCCCAGGCGATCGAACAGCCGCACCTTCAATTGCTGCTCCAGTCCGGCGATGCGCTTGCTGATGGCCGGCTGGGTCAGGTGCAGCCGTTCACCTGCGCCGGAGAAACTTCCTGTCTCGGCAATGGCAATAAAAGCATTGAGGTTGGCCAGGTCCATGTTTGTATTCCAGTTGGTTATCCAAAGCATAAAAAATATGAATTTGAGTTATTTAATGTAACCCCATAGGATCGACCTCACAAGCCAAGGGGTTATTGAATCGCTCAAGACCCAGGGCATAGAAACAAGCTGATGAGGAAACCGTCTGATGGCCGGCAAAACGCTCTACGACAAGCTCTGGGATTCGCATTTGGTCAAGCAGCGCGACGATGGCTCTGCGCTGATCTACATCGATCGTCACATCATCCACGAAGTGACTTCGCCGCAAGCCTTCGAAGGCCTGCGTCTGGCCGGGCGCAAGCCATGGCGCATCGATGCCAACATCGCGACCCCGGACCACAACGTACCGACCACCCCGGAGCGCAAGGGCGGCATCGACGCCATCGTTGACCAGGTCTCGCGCCTGCAAGTCCAGACCCTCGATGACAACTGCGATGAATACGGCATTGTCGAATTCAAGATGAACGACGTTCGCCAGGGCATCGTCCACGTCATCGGCCCGGAGCAGGGCGCCACCTTGCCGGGCATGACCGTGGTCTGCGGCGACTCCCACACCTCGACCCACGGCGCATTCGGCGCATTGGCCCACGGTATCGGCACTTCCGAGGTCGAGCATGTGCTCGCCACCCAGTGCCTGGTCGCCAAGAAAATGAAGAACATGCTGGTGCGCGTCGAAGGCCAATTGCCGTTCGGCGTGACCGCCAAGGACATCGTGCTCGCCGTGATCGGCAAGATCGGCACCGCCGGCGGTAACGGTCACGCCATCGAATTCGCCGGCAGTGCGATTCGCGACCTGTCCGTGGAAGGTCGCATGACCATCTGCAACATGGCCATCGAAGCCGGCGCTCGCGTAGGCCTGGTGGCTGCAGACGAAAAGACTGTGGAATACGTCAAGGGTCGTCCGTTCGCGCCGAAAGGCGCGGAGTGGGACCTGGCCGTCGAAGCCTGGAAAGACCTGGTGTCTGACACCGACGCCAGTTTCGACACCGTGGTCGAGCTCGACGCGACGCAAATCAAGCCGCAGGTCAGCTGGGGCACCTCGCCGGAAATGGTCCTGGCGGTCGACCAGAACGTGCCGGATCCTGCGAAGGAAATGGACCTGGTCAAGCGTGATTCCATCGTCCGTGCCTTGAAGTACATGGGTTTGACCGCCAACCAGGCGATCACCGACATTCAGCTCGACCGCGTGTTCATCGGTTCCTGCACCAACTCGCGGATCGAAGACCTGCGCGCCGCCGCGGTGATCGCCAAGGGCCGCAAAGTGGCCTCGACCATCAAGCAGGCCATCGTCGTTCCGGGCTCGGGCCTGGTGAAGGCTCAGGCCGAATCGGAAGGCCTGGACAAGATTTTCCTCGAAGCCGGTTTCGAATGGCGTGAGCCGGGTTGCTCGATGTGCCTGGCGATGAACCCGGACCGTTTGGAAAGTGGCGAGCATTGCGCCTCGACCTCCAACCGTAACTTCGAAGGCCGTCAGGGCGCCGGTGGCCGTACCCACCTCGTCAGCCCGGCCATGGCCGCGGCCGCTGCCGTAAACGGTCGTTTCGTCGACGTCCGTGAATTGATTTAAGGAGCGCAGCATGAAAGCTTTTACCCAGCACACTGGACTTGTCGCGCCTTTGGATCGTGCCAACGTCGACACCGACCAGATCATCCCGAAGCAGTTCTTGAAGTCGATCAAGCGCACCGGTTTTGGCCCGAACCTGTTCGATGAATGGCGTTACCTGGATGTGGGGCAGCCGTACCAGGACAACTCCAAGCGTCCGCTGAACAAGGACTTCGTCCTCAATGCCGAGCGTTACCAGGGCGCCAGCGTGTTGCTGGCCCGTGAGAACTTCGGTTGCGGCTCCAGCCGTGAACACGCGCCGTGGGCGCTGGAAGAGTACGGTTTCCGCAGCATCATCGCGCCGAGCTATGCCGACATCTTCTTCAACAACAGCTTCAAGAACGGCTTGCTGCCGATCATCCTGAGCGATGCTGAAGTCGACGAACTGTTCC
The DNA here is from genome assembly GCF_059491875.1 of Pseudomonas sp. Pseusp49. Taxonomy (NCBI): domain Bacteria; kingdom Pseudomonadati; phylum Pseudomonadota; class Gammaproteobacteria; order Pseudomonadales; family Pseudomonadaceae; genus Pseudomonas; species Pseudomonas sp. Pseusp49. Next base: position 2,184,096 of record NZ_CP168514.1, read on the forward strand.
AGCAGGTCGAAGCCAATCCGGGTTATCAGTTGCAGGTCGATCTGCAAGCCCAGACCGTGACCCGCCCTGACGGCAAGGTGTTGAGCTTTGAAATCGATGCGTTCCGCAAACACTGCCTGCTCAACGGCCTGGACGATATCGGCCTGACCTTGCAGGACGGCGATGCGATTGCAACGTTTGAAGCCAAGCACCGTGCGAGCCAGCCGTGGTTGTTTCGCGATGCGTGATTGATCAGAAATTGATGTAGGCAGGGCCGGCCTCTTCGCGAGCAAGCCCGCTCCCACATTTTGAAATGCGTTCCAATGTGGGAGCGGGCTTGCTCGCGAAGACGGCAGACCAGACAACGCAAGGCTCACACCTAAAAGGAAGTCCCCATGACCAGCACCGCCCAGCACAGCCAGGTAGTCCAAAAGCAATTCGGTGAACAGGCAGCCGCCTACCTGAGCAGCGCCGTACACGCTCAAGGCACCGAATTCGCGCTGCTACAGGCTGAACTGGCGGGGCAGGGCGATGCCCGGGTCCTGGACCTGGGTTGCGGCGCCGGTCACGTGAGTTTCCACGTAGCGCCGCTGGTCAAGGAAGTGGTGGCCTACGACCTGTCGCAACAGATGCTCGATGTGGTGACGGCTGCCGCTGCCGAGCGTGGTTTGAGTAACGTGACCACGGTCAACGGTGCCGCCGAGCGCCTGCCGTTCGCCGATGGCGAATTCGATTTCGTCTTCAGCCGCTATTCGGCGCACCATTGGAGCGATCTGGGCGTGGCCCTGCGCGAAGTGCGGCGGGTGTTGAAACCGGGTGGCGTGGCGGCATTTGTCGACGTGTTGTCACCGGGCAGTCCGTTGTTCGACACTTACCTGCAAAGCGTCGAAGTGCTGCGCGACACCAGCCATGTGCGCGATTATTCCGCCGGTGAGTGGCTGCGCCAGGTCAGCGAGGCGGGGTTGTACACCCGCAGTACCACCCGTCAGCGCTTGCGACTGGAGTACAACAGCTGGGTCGAGCGCATGCGCACCCCTGAAGTGATGCGCGCGGCGATCCGCCAGTTGCAGCAGTCGATGGGTCATGAAGTACGCGAATATTTTGAGATTGAGGCCGATGGTTCGTTCAGTACCGATGTGCTGGTATTGATGGCCGAGCGATAGAATTTTTCCGGGAGCGCCCCAGGGCGCACCGACTGATGACATGAGGAAAGCATGAGCAAGCAGATTCTGATTCTCCCAGGTGACGGTATTGGCCCGGAAATCATGGCCGAAGCGGTCAAGGTCCTGGAGCTGGCCAGTGACAAGTTCTCTCTGGGCTTCGAGCTGAGCCACGACGTGATCGGTGGCGCGGCTATCGACAAGCACGGCGTGCCTTTGGCCGATGAAACCCTGGAACGTGCCCGCGCGGCCGATGCCGTGTTGCTGGGCGCCGTTGGCGGCCCGAAATGGGACACCATCGAGCGTGACATCCGCCCTGAGCGCGGCCTGTTGAAAATCCGCGCGCAACTGGGCCTGTTCGGCAACCTGCGTCCGGCGATCCTGTACCCGCAACTGGCCGAGGCTTCCAGCCTGAAGCCGGAAATCGTTTCCGGGCTGGACATCCTGATCGTTCGCGAACTGACCGGCGGCATCTACTTCGGCGCACCGCGTGGCACCCGAACCCTGGAAAACGGTGAGCGTCAGTCCTACGACACCCTGCCGTACAGCGAAAGCGAAATCCGCCGTATCGCCCGTGTCGGCTTCGACATGGCCATGGTCCGCGGCAAAAAGCTGTGCTCGGTGGACAAGGCCAACGTACTGGCGTCCAGCCAGTTGTGGCGTGAAGTGGTCGAGCAAGTGGCCAAGGATTATCCTGAAGTCGAACTGAGCCACATGTACGTCGACAACGCCGCCATGCAGCTGGTGCGTGCCCCGAAGCAGTTCGACGTGATCGTCACCGACAACATGTTCGGCGACATCCTGTCCGACCAGGCGTCGATGCTCACGGGTTCCATCGGCATGCTGCCGTCGGCGTCCCTGGACACCAACAACAAGGGCATGTACGAGCCGTGCCACGGTTCGGCGCCGGACATCGCGGGCAAGGGCATTGCCAACCCGCTGGCGACCATTTTGTCGGTGTCGATGATGCTGCGTTACAGCTTCAATCAGCAGGCTGCCGCCGATGCCATCGAGAAAGCCGTGAGCCTGGTGCTCGATCAGGGCTTGCGCACGGGCGACATCTGGTCGGCCGGTTGCACTAAAGTCGGTACGCAGGAAATGGGTGACGCAGTAGTCGCCGCGCTGCGGAATCTGTAATCTCTCGGGCCCGCTGCCAAATTCAAGACAAGGCAGCGGCCCACATTTCAAGAAGGTGTAGTTGCGATGAAACGTGTAGGTCTGATCGGTTGGCGCGGTATGGTCGGTTCCGTGCTCATGCAGCGGATGCTGGAAGAGCAGGATTTCGATCTTATCGAGCCGGTGTTTTTCACCACTTCCAATGTCGGTGGCCAAGGCCCGTCCGTGGGCAAGGACATTGCTCCGCTCAAGGACGCTTACAGCATTGAAGAGCTGAAAACCCTCGACGTGATTCTGACCTGCCAGGGTGGCGACTACACCAGCGAAGTCTTCCCCAAGCTGCGCGAAGCCGGCTGGCAGGGTTACTGGATCGACGCCGCTTCCAGCCTGCGCATGCAGGATGACGCGGTGATCGTGCTGGACCCGGTGAACCGCAAGGTCATCGACCAGCAGCTCGATGCCGGCACCAAGAACTACATCGGCGGCAACTGCACCGTCAGCCTGATGCTGATGGGCCTCGGTGGCCTGTTCGAAGCGGGCCTGGTGGAGTGGATGAGCGCCATGACCTATCAGGCGGCCTCCGGTGCCGGCGCGCAGAACATGCGTGAACTGATCAAGCAGATGGGCGCGACCCACTCTGCTGTCGCCGATCAACTGGCCGATCCGGCCAGCGCGATCCTCGACATCGACCGTCGTGTGGCCGAAGCCATGCGCAGCGACGCGTACCCGACCGAAAACTTCGGCGTACCGCTGGCCGGCAGCCTGATCCCGTGGATCGACAAGGAACTGCCGAACGGTCAAAGCCGTGAAGAGTGGAAGGCCCAGGCCGAGACCAACAAGATCCTCGGTCGCTTCAAGAGCCCGATCCCGGTGGATGGCATCTGCGTGCGCATCGGCGCCATGCGCTGCCACAGCCAGGCGTTGACCATCAAGCTGAACAAAGACGTGCCGATCGCCGATATCGAAGGGTTGATCAGCCAGCACAACCCTTGGGTCAAGCTGGTGCCGAACAGCCGCGAGACCAGCATTCAGGAGCTAAGCCCGAACAAGGTCACCGGCACCCTGAACATCCCGGTTGGCCGTCTGCGCAAGCTGAACATGGGCTCGCAGTTCGTCGGCGCGTTCACCGTCGGCGACCAGTTGCTGTGGGGCGCGGCCGAACCGCTGCGTCGCATGCTGCGGATCCTGCTCGAGCGTTGATCGACTGATGCAATGAAAGAACCCGCGCCTTGAAAGAGGCGCGGGTTTTTTTATCCCTGACTGTCTGACGTTTATGTGTTGCCCGTACCGGCCTCTTCGCGGGCAAGCCCGCTCCCACAGGGTTCAGCGCGATCCTTGTGGGAGCGGGCTTGCTCGCGAAGGGGCCATCACAGGCACCACAAGGCCCGGCAGAATTGCCTGCATGCCAGTCACCCGGTAAAGTGCCGCTCCCCCCGTTTCGCCAGAGGCCAAGCCATGAACCAGTCCATTGATATTGCCGTGATCGGCGCCACCGGTACTGTCGGCGAAACACTCGTGCAGATTCTCGAAGAGCGCGATTTCCCGATCGGCACCCTTCATCTGTTGGCCAGCAGCGAGTCGGCCGGCAGTTCCGTACCCTTTCGCGGCAAGAACGTGCGGGTCCGGGAAGTCGATGAGTTCGACTTCAGCAAGGTGCAGTTGGCATTTTTTGCCGCCGGCCCGGCTGTTTCCTTGAGTTTTGCTTCCCGTGCGACCGATGCCGGTTGCTCGGTGATCGATCTGTCCGGTGCGCTGCCGGCGGATAAGGCGCCGCAGGTCGTGCCTGAGGCCAACGCTCAGGTGTTGGCGGGCTTGAAAAAGCCGTTTCTGGTCAGCGCTCCAAGTCCGTCGGCTACCACGCTGGCGGTGGTGCTAGCGCCGCTGATGGATGTGCTCGATTTGCAGCGCGTCAGCCTGACCGCCAGCCTGGCGGTATCGGCCCAAGGCCGTGAAGCCGTGAGCGAGCTCGCCCGGCAAACCGCTGAACTGCTGAATGTGCGGCCGCTGGAGCCGAAATTCTTTGATCGGCAGATGGCCTTCAACCTGTTGGCCCAGGTTGGCAAGCCGGACGAACAAGGTCATACGCTGCTGGAAAAACGCCTGGTGCGTGAGCTGCGTCAGGTCATGGCGCTGCCTGCATTGAAGATTTCCGTCACTTGCATTCAAGCCCCGGTGTTTTTTGGCGATAGCTATAGCGTGACCCTGCAGTGCGCAAGCGACATTGATTTGGCCAAAGTCAATGCTGCGTTGGAAGACGCGCCCGGCATCGAGCTGGTCGAGGCGGGCGATTACCCGACCCCGGTAGGTGACGCGGTAGGCCAGGATGTGGTCTACGTGGGGCGGGTTCGCCAGGGTATCGACGACCTGTCGGAACTTAATTTGTGGCTGACGTCAGATAACGTACGCAAAGGCGCCGCGCTCAACGCTGTGCAGCTGGCTGAGTTGTTGATTAAAGACCTGCTGTAAAAGATACTTTGCAACAATTTGTCGAATGATTCCGCGCGAGCCTATGCTTGCCGGAGCGCTGAAGGCGAGCCACTCTGCGGGGCTTTGCGGGGCATCAATCAAATGATCGCGCGCGACAACCTTCGTCGTTGCACGCAATGCCTTACGGCGGCGGCTATCAATATCTTCTCGCTGGCCGAGGAATGTTCAAACTAAGGATGAGCTAATGGTTCAAGTTCGCAAACTGGTGTTAGCAATAGCGGCCGCCTCGGCGCTGTCCTCCGGTATGGCGCATGCCCTCGGGCTCGGGGAACTGACCCTGAAATCGACGCTCAACCAGCCGCTGGTGGCGGAAATCGAGCTGCTCGATGTCAAGGACCTCACCGCTGCCGAATTGGTGCCGAGCCTGGCTTCGCCGGAAGATTTCGCCAAGGCCGGTGTCGACCGCCAGGCGTTTCTGAATGACTTGACCTTCACCCCGGTGCTTAACGCCAACGGCAAAAGCATCCTGCGCGTGACTTCCAGCAAGCCGCTCTCCGAGCCGATGGTGAAATTCCTGGTCCAGGTCATGTGGCCGAACGGCCGTTTGCTGCGCGACTACAGTGTGCTGCTCGATCCATCGAAATTCTCGTCGCAAACCGCCGAGGCGGCTGCGCAGCCTGCACCGACTTCAACCGTGGCTGCACCGGTCACCGGTGCGACCAAGCCATCGCAATACACCACCACGCCGCGCGATACCCTGTGGGAAATCGCCGCGAAGGCGCGTAATGGCGGTTCGATCCAGCAAACCATGCTGGCCATTCAGGCGCTGAACCCGGACGCCTTCATTGACGGCAACATCAACCGCCTGAAAACCGGCCAGGTGTTGCGTATGCCGGATCAGGCGCAGAGCACGAATCTGCCGCAACCCAAGGCCATCGCCGAAGTGGCTGCGCAGAACAAGGCCTGGCGTCAGGGGCGACGTTATGTCGCCAAGCCCGGGGCAGGGCAGCAGCAACTGGACGCCACCAATCGCGCTCGCTCCGATGTTGCTCTGGCTCAAGCGGCCAGCGACAAACTGAGCCTGGTGTCTGCCGAGTCCGGCAAGAATCGTGGCAAAGGGCCTGCTGGTGATGCCGTCGCCCTCAGCAACAAGCTGGCGGTGACTCAGGAAAGCCTCGACTCCAGTCGTCGTGATAACGCCGAACTGAAAAGCCGCATGGCCGACCTGCAAAGCCAGGTGGACAAGCTGCAGCGCCTGATCGAGCTGAAGAACAATCAACTGGCCAAGTTGCAGGCCGAGGGTGCGACTGGCGCAGCAGGCACCGCAACGGCTCCGGCAATGTCGGCCGAGCTGGCGCCCAATCCGGCTGCACCTGCTCCGGCAGACACTGCACCTGTGGCCGCGGCGCCCGAGGCAGCTCCGACTCCGGTCGGGCAACCTGTCGAGGCGACGCCGGCCGCATCCGACGATCAGAAATTCAATGAGTTGCTGAGCAATCCGGTGCTGCTGGGCCTGGTGGGTGGCGGTGCTGTCGTTCTGCTGCTCTTGCTGCTGTTGCTGGCGCGCCGCCGCAAAGCCCAGCAAGCAGCCGAGAAGCATCAGCGCATGGCGCGTGCGCTGGCCGAAGAACAGCCGTTCTCGGCCGATCTCGACCTGCCGGAAAGCAGCTTCGAAGGCCTGGAAGTTCCGTCGCCAAGCGTGAAGCTGGCCACTGCACCGACGCCAGCTCCTGCACCTGCGCCGGTCATTGCCCCGGTCGTGATGACCACGCCGATCGCCGCGCCCTTGGTGTCGCCGGCTGCCGAGCGTTCCGATGACGTGCTGGGCCAGGCTCAGTCGCACATCGATGCCGGTCGCCTGAACCAGGCTGCCGCGTTGCTGGAGGACGGCGTCAAGCGAGAGCCGCAGCGCAGCGATTTGCGCTTGAAGCTGATGGAAGTCTACGGCCAGCAAGGCGATCGCGATGCGTTCGTCGGCCAGGAGCGCAAGCTGGTGGCCAATGGCGACAACTTCGCCCAGGTGGAAAAGCTCAAAAGCCGCTTCCCGGCCATGGCGCTGGTGGCTGCCGGTGGCATCGCCGCAGCCGCCGTTGCGGCCGAGCTGGACGCGCAGTACGTCAAGGACCTGTTGCTCGATGAGCCGCCAGCACCTGCGCCGGAACCGATGCCGCTCGAGGATGACCTCGACAGCGCCTTCGACCTGAGTCTGGATGATCTGGACACGATCCAGCCAGTGGCGCCTGCACCTGCACCTGCACCTGCACCTGTACCGGAGCCTGAAGTGGAGGCTTTGGCGGATCTGGACGAATTCCCGCTGGATGACGATCTGAGTTTTGAGTCGGTGTTGCAGCAACAGACCGAAATCAAGGAAAACCTCGACGACCTGTCGGACTTCGACCTTGACCTGGATCTCGGTGCGCAACCGTCGCCGGCGATGTTGGCGGAAGATGATTTCCTGCTGGATCTGGATGAGGGCGTGAAGGATTTTCCAGTCGCCGAAACCCCGGCTGTTCCTGACGTTGCGCTGGATGATCTGGATCTGCCTGCCGACTTCGACCTGTCTCTGGCCGACGAAATGAGCACGCCGGATACGTTCGCCGCCGAGCTGGATGATGTCAACGCCGAGCTGGAAAGCCTGTCCAACAGCATCGGTGAGCCGACCTTTACCGAAGCCGATGCCGCACTGGATGGCGATGACGAGTTCGACTTCCTCTCGGGTACCGATGAAGCCGCTACCAAGCTCGATCTGGCCCAGGCCTATATCGACATGGGAGACAGCGACGGTGCCCGCGACATCCTCAATGAGGTCGTGAGCGAAGGCAGTGACGAGCAGAAGAGCGAAGCCAGGGAGATGCTTTCGCGTCTGGCTTGAGTGATCGTCAAGTTGTAAACGGAACGGCAGCCCGGTGAGGCTGCCGTTTTTGTTTGGGCGATGAATTGATGTCGTCTGCTGCGGCCTCTTCGCGGGCAAGTCGGATCGCCGCACCGCCGCTCCCACAGGGTCACACTGTACCTGTGGGAGCGGGCTTGCCCGCGAAGGGGCCGGAACAGTCAAAGGAGATCTCTCTGGTATCCCCGCCCGGTGGCCTTATAATGCCCGCCTTTGGTACATCATCAGGCTGTCCCTCCTTGGCAAATATAGATAACCCGGCCGCCGAAATGGCAGCCGACGGCTTTTTCCGGATCGCGCTGGGCGTTGAATACAAAGGCTCGCGCTACCGTGGCTGGCAGCGCCAGGCGTCCGGGGTGCTCACCGTGCAGGAAACCCTCGAAAACGCCTTGTCCAAAGTCGCCGACTCGCCCGTCTCGCTGATGTGCGCCGGGCGTACCGACGCCGGGGTGCATGCCTGCGGACAGGTGGTGCATTTCGATACCCAGGTCGAGCGTTCGATGAAGGCCTGGACCATGGGCGCCAACATCAACTTGCCCCACGACGTCAGTGTCAGTTGGGCCAAGGTCATGCCGGCGCACTTCCATGCGCGGTTCAAGGCCATTGCCCGGCGGTATCGCTACGTGATCTACAACGATCAGATCCGCCCCGCGCACCTGAACGAAGAAGTGACCTGGAACCACCGCCCGCTGGACGTCGAGCGCATGGCCGAGGCCGCTCAATACCTGCTCGGTACCCATGATTTCAGCGCTTTTCGTGCCGGCCAGTGCCAGGCCAAGTCGCCGATCAAGGAACTGCATCACCTGCGCGTCACCCGTCACGGCAAGATGATCGTGCTGGACATTCGCGCCAGCGCCTTCCTGCACCACATGGTGCGCAACATCGCCGGCGTGCTGATGACCATTGGCGCCGGTGAGCGTCCGGTGGAGTGGATGAAAGAGGTGCTGGAGAGCCGGATTCGCCGGACCGGTGGCGTGACGGCGCATCCATTCGGGTTGTATCTGGTGCAGGTCGAGTACCGTGACGAGTTCGAATTGCCAGAACGTTACATCGGTCCACACTTCCTGACCGGCTTCTCCGAACTTGGCGGCTGACGCCCTCGAACGCTTTTGTTACCATCCGGGACTTTCCCGGATTTGTCTTGGAGTTGTATCGACATGTCAGCCGTTCGCAGCAAGATCTGTGGGATTACCCGCATAGAGGATGCGTTGGCAGCCGTCGAGGCCGGGGCGGATGCCATCGGATTCGTGTTCTATGCCAAAAGCCCCCGTGCAGTGACGTTCCAGCAGGCGCGCTCGATCATCCAGGCGCTGCCGCCGTTCGTGACCACTGTGGGCCTGTTCGTCAATGCGAGCCGTTGCGAACTGGGCGAACTCCTCGACGCGGTGCCCCTGGACCTGCTGCAATTTCACGGCGATGAAAGCGCGGCGGATTGTGAAGGCTGGCACCGTCCGTACATCAAGGCGCTGCGGGTCAAGGCCGGGGATGACATCGCCGCGGCCTGTGATGCGTATGCCAGTGCCAGCGGTATCCTGCTCGACACCTATGTCGAAGGCGTTCCCGGAGGAACCGGTGAGGCGTTTGACTGGTCACTGATACCGCAAGGCTTGAGCAAGCCGATCATTCTGGCCGGCGGCCTGACACCGGATAACGTCGCCGAAGCGATAACCCGCGTCCGCCCCTATGCCGTGGATGTCAGTGGCGGGGTAGAGGCGAGCAAGGGCATCAAGGATCACGCAAAGGTCCAGGCATTTATCAAGGCGGTACGCGGTAGCACCTGTTGATGTGACGGCTGGCAGACTGCCGCCGTCCACTGCACTGTACAAAACGGCTGAGGGTCATGGGGTGGTACGCAGGTCACGTTTCGCTGATCCGGCCATTCACTGATCATCGCCGCACACATGAATTTAGCGCTAGGGCATACACGGGGCTGCGAACCAGAGCGTTCGGGCCGCCGGTACTGGAGAAAGAAAGCATGAGCAACTGGTTAGTAGACAAACTGATCCCTTCGATCATGCGTTCCGAGGTCAAGAAGAGCTCGGTGCCTGAAGGTCTTTGGCACAAATGCCCGTCTTGCGAGGCTGTGCTGTATCGTCCGGAGTTGGAAAAGACCCTGGACGTTTGCCCCAAGTGCAACCATCACATGCGTATCGGCGCCCGCGCCCGTATCGACATCTTCCTCGACGTTGAAGGCCGTACCGAGCTGGGTGCAGACCTGGAGCCGGTTGACCGTCTGAAATTCCGCGACGGCAAGAAGTACAAGGACCGCCTGACCGCTGCACAAAAGCAGACCGGCGAAAAAGACGCGCTGGTTTCGATGAGCGGCACGTTGCTGGGCATGCCGATCGTGGTTTCTGCGTTCGAGTTTTCCTTCATGGGCGGTTCGATGGGCGCCATCGTCGGCGAGCGTTTCGTTCGCGCCGCCAACTACGCCCTGGAAAAACGTTGCCCGATGGTCTGTTTCTCGGCTTCCGGCGGTGCGCGGATGCAGGAAGCGCTGATTTCCCTGATGCAGATGGCCAAGACCTCTGCGGTGCTGGCGCGCCTGCGTGAAGAAGGCATCCCGTTCATCTCCGTGCTGACCGATCCGGTCTACGGCGGCGTTTCCGCCAGCCTGGCGATGCTGGGCGACGTGATTGTCGGCGAGCCGAAGGCGCTGATCGGTTTTGCCGGTCCTCGAGTGATCGAGCAGACCGTGCGTGAAAAACTGCCGGAAGGCTTCCAGCGCAGCGAGTTCCTGCTGGAGCACGGTGCCATCGACATGATCATCGATCGTCAGGAGCTGCGTCCGCGCCTGGGCAACCTGCTGGCGCAAATGATGGGCCTGCCGACGCCGAAGTTCGTGGCTGCACCCATCGAGCCAATCGTGGTTCCACCGGTACCTGCCAGCCTATGACCCAACGTACCCTTGGCGAATGGCTCGCCTACCTCGAACAGTTGCACCCTTCGGCCATCGACATGGGGCTGGAGCGGTCGCAGCAGGTAGCGTCCCGCATGGGACTGGGCAAGCCGGCGCCTCGGGTGATTACGGTCACCGGCACCAACGGCAAGGGTTCCACCTGTGCGTTCGTGGCGTCCTTGCTGCGGGCCCAGGGCTTGAGAGTGGGGGTTTACAACTCCCCGCACCTGCTGCGCTACAACGAGCGGGTAACGGTCAACGGCGTCGAAGCCACTGACGCCGAGCTGTGCAAGGCCTTTGCTGCGGTAGAGGCCGGGCGTGGCGACACTTCGCTCACCTACTTCGAAATGGGCACCCTGGCGGCGTTCTGGCTGTTCCAGCACTCCGGGCTCGATGCGGTGGTGCTGGAAGTCGGTCTGGGCGGTCGTCTGGACACGGTCAACGTGGTGGATGCCGACATGGCACTGGTCACCAGTATTGGCGTCGATCATGCCGATTACCTGGGGGATACCCGAGAGTCCGTGGCCTTCGAGAAGGCCGGTATTTTCCGCCAGGGCGCGCCTGCGCTCTGCGGCGATCTGAATCCTCCAAAACCCCTGCTGGACAAGGCGCGCGAGCTCAACTGCCCGTTTTTCCTGCGTGGGCGCGATTTTGATCTCGGCGTGACCGATCACAACTGGCAATGGCGCGGTGTCGATGCGCAAGGGCGTGCGGTTGAGCTGCGCGACCTGCCGCTGCTCGATCTGCCGATGGAAAACGCCGCGCTGGCGTTGCAGGCTTACCTGCTTCTTGGCTTGCCTTGGGTGGATGCGCAGATTATCGAAGCGCTGCAGGCTACGAAGGTGGTCGGTCGTCTGGATCGCCGCACGTTCGAGTGGCAGGGCAAGCGTTTGAATTTATTGCTGGATGTGGGGCATAACCCGCATGCGGCGGAGTATCTGGCCCGTCGTCTGGCCAGCCGTCCACCGGTCGGCAAGCGTCTGGCGGTGTTCGGGCTGCTGGCGGACAAGGATCTGGGTGGTGTTGTCGGCGAATTGAATGCTAGTGTCCAGCACTGGGCTGTTGCACCGCTGGATTCGCCTCGGGCGCGTCCGGTTGCGGATCTGCACGATGCATTGCAGGGTCTTGGTGCCTCGGTCACGTCATACGACAGTGTAGCGGCCGCCCTGGAAGGGCAGTGCGCGCAGGCCACGAGCGACGACGAAATCCTGTTGTTCGGATCATTTTATTGTGTCGCCGAGGCCCTTGAATGGCTGGCCCGGCGCTCCACGGAGGAAGCGGCAAATGGCATTGCTGGATAAGGCATACAAACAGCGCATGGTTGGCGCCCTGGTGTTGGTCGCGCTGGCGGTGATTTTTCTGCCGATGCTGTTTTCCCGCCAGGACGAACAGCGCCAGGTGACGGTCGAAGCGCCGGCGGCCCCGCAGGCGCCTGCGCTGCCCCAAGTGCAGGTCGAGCCTGTGGCGGTGCCTGAGCCGCAAGCCTTGCCCCAGGAGCCCGTGCCGAGCGATGACGAAATCGCCCAGCAGGAATCGGCGGTGCCGGCTGTGCCGATGGCTCCGGCACCGGCACCGGCTGCCAAACCGGTTACGCCGCCGCCTGCGCCTGCGCCTGCACCCGTTCCGGCGCTGGCCGCCAAGCCTGCGACCGCGCCTGCCCAGCCCATCACAGCGGCACCCGGCAAGCCGGACACCACGCAAAGCCGTGTCGATGCCAATGGCTTGTCGGTCAGTTGGTCGGTGCAACTGGCCAGCCTGGCGAACCGTGAAAGCGCGGAAAAGCTGCAGAAAACCCTGCGCAGCCAGGGTTACAACGCCTACATCCGGACCGCCGACGGCAAAAACCGGGTGTTTGTCGGGCCGCTGATCGAGCGTGCAGAAGCCGACCGGCTTCGGGATTTGCTGAACCGCCAGCAGAACCTGAAGGGGTTTGTCGTGCGCTTTCAGCCGGAACGTGGCTAAAACTATCGCCCCGATATGCAATGCACTGACAATCGCAGCTTACCGATAAGCATGGGCTCTGCTAAAATGCGCCGCCTTATCCGTCTGTAGGCTGCACTGTGCCATTTACCTGGGTTGACTGGGCGATCGTAGCAATCGTCGCCATCTCCGCATTGATCAGTCTGAGTCGCGGCTTCGTCAAAGAAGCACTGTCGCTGCTGACCTGGATCATCGCAGGAGTCGTTGCCTGGATGTTCGGTGGTTCACTGTCCGAGTACCTCGGCGGGTACATTCAAACGCCATCGGCTCGTATAATCACGGGCTGTGCCATCATGTTTGTCGCCACTTTAATCGTAGGCGCAATGATCAATTATCTTATCGGCGAACTGGTTCGCGTCACCGGGCTCTCCGGGACCGACCGATTCCTCGGCATGGCCTTCGGCGCCGCGCGGGGCGGGTTGCTGGTGGTCATTGCCGTCGGGCTGTTGAGCCTGGGGCCGGTACAGCAGGACGGGTGGTGGAAAGAGTCACAGCTCGTGCCAAAATTTCTATTGGTCGCCGACTGGTCCAAAAACCTGATCCTCGGGTGGAGCAGTCAGTGGCTTGCCAGCGGAATCAGCGTACCCGCTGATATTCCGTTCAAGGAGCAACTCTTGCCGACGGCCAAAACGCCTCAGTAAGTGTTGTTCAGTTCAGATCCATTAAGTAGGGGTTGCGTCGCATGTGTGGCATCGTCGGTATCGTCGGTAAGTCGAACGTCAATCAGGCGCTGTATGACGCGCTAACCGTGCTCCAGCACCGCGGCCAGGACGCTGCCGGTATCGTGACCAGCCATGATGGCCGGTTGTTCCTGCGCAAGGATAACGGCCTGGTGCGTGACGTGTTCCAGCAGCGTCACATGCAGCGCCTGGTCGGCCACATGGGCATTGGCCATGTGCGTTATCCGACCGCGGGCAGCTCGACGTCGGCTGAAGCTCAACCGTTTTACGTCAACTCGCCTTACGGCATCACCCTGGCGCACAACGGTAACCTGACCAACGTTGAACAACTGGCCAAGGAGATTTACGAATCTGACCTGCGCCACGTCAACACCAGCTCCGATTCGGAAGTGCTGCTCAACGTGTTCGCGCACGAACTGGCCCAGCGCGGCAAGTTGCAGCCGACCGAAGAAGACGTGTTCGCCGCCGTCACCGACGTGCACAACCGTTGCGTCGGTGGTTATGCCGTCGTAGCCATGATCACCGGCTACGGCATCGTGGGCTTTCGCGACCCGCACGGTATCCGCCCGATCGTTTTCGGCCAGCGTCACACCGACGAAGGCGTCGAGTACATGATCGCCTCGGAAAGCGTTTCCCTGGACGTGCTGGGCTTCACCCTGATTCGCGACCTGGCGCCAGGCGAAGCGGTCTACATCACTGAAGAGGGCAAGCTGTACACCCGTCAGTGCGCGACCAACCCGTCCCTGACCCCGTGCATCTTCGAACACGTCTACCTGGCGCGTCCGGATTCGATCATCGACGGCGTGTCGGTCTACAAGGCCCGCCTGCGCATGGGTGAGAAACTGGCCGAGAAGATCCTGCGCGAGCGTCCTGATCACGACATCGACGTGGTCATCCCGATTCCGGACACCAGCCGCACCGCCGCGCTGGAGCTGGCGAACCACCTGGGCGTGAAGTTCCGCGAAGGCTTCGTGAAGAACCGCTACATCGGCCGGACCTTCATCATGCCGGGCCAGGCCGCGCGGAAAAAATCCGTACGCCAGAAACTCAACGCCATCGAACTGGAATTCCGCGGCAAGAACGTGATGCTGGTGGATGACTCCATCGTGCGCGGTACCACTTGCAAGCAGATCATCCAGATGGCCCGCGAAGCCGGCGCCAAGAACGTCTACTTCTGCTCCGCGGCGCCAGCGGTTCGCTACCCGAACGTCTACGGCATCGACATGCCGAGCGCTCACGAGCTGATCGCGCACAACCGTTCGACCCAGGACGTGGCTGACCTGATCGGCGCCGACTGGCTGATCTATCAGGATCTGCCTGACTTGATCGAAGCGGTCGGTGGCGGCAAGATCAAGATCGACAAGTTCGATTGCGCGGTGTTCGATGGCCAGTACGTCACTGGCGACGTCGACGAGGCTTACCTGAACAAGATCGAACAGGCACGCAACGATGCCTCCAAGGTCAAGACGCAGGCAGTCAGCGCGATCATCGACCTGTACAACAACTGAGTTTCTACCGGCCCTGAGGGGCCGGTTTTGTATCCGGCTTTTAAATTACGAGAATAGGGAAAGGAGTGACAGCATGAGTCAGGATTGGGATGCCGGTCGGCTGGACAGCGACCTCGAAGGCGTAGCGTTCGATACCCTGGCCGTACGTGCCGGTCAGCACCGTACGCCGGAAGGCGAACACGGTGATCCGATGTTCTTCACTTCCAGCTATGTATTCCGCACCGCTGCCGACGCAGCCGCGCGTTTTGCCGGGGAAGTACCGGGCAACGTTTACTCGCGCTACACCAACCCGACCGTACGCGCCTTCGAAGAGCGCATCGCCGCCCTGGAAGGCGCCGAGCAAGCCGTGGCCACCGCCACCGGCATGGCTGCGATCATGGCCGTGGTGATGAGCCTGTGCAGCGCTGGCGATCACGTATTGGTGTCGCGCAGTGTGTTCGGCTCGACCATCAGTCTGTTCGAAAAGTACTTCAAGCGTTTCGGCATCGAAGTCGATTACGTGGCCCTGGCGGATCTGTCCGGCTGGGACGCGGCGATCAAGACCAACACCAGGTTGCTGTTCGTCGAGTCGCCGTCCAACCCGCTGGCCGAGTTGGTCGACATTGCCGAACTGGCGAAAATCGCCCACGCCAAAGGCGCGATGCTGGTGGTCGACAACTGCTTCTGCACCCCGGCCTTGCAGCAACCGCTGAAAATGGGCGCGGACATCGTCGTGCACTCGGCCACCAAATTCATCGATGGCCAGGGCCGTTGCATGGGTGGCGTGGTCGCCGGTCGCAGCGAGCAGATGAAAGAAGTGGTTGGCTTCCTGCGTACCGCCGGGCCGACCCTGAGCCCGTTCAACGCCTGGATCTTCCTCAAGGGCCTGGAGACCCTGAACCTGCGGATGAAGGCCCATTGCGCCAACGCCCAGCAACTGGCCGAGTGGCTGGAACAGCAGGCAGGCATCGAGAAAGTCCATTACGCCGGCCTCAAGAGCCATCCGCAGCACGAGCTGGCGCTGCGCCAGCAGAAGGGTTTCGGTGCGGTCGTCAGTTTTGAGGTGAAGGGTGGCAAAGAGGGTGCCTGGCGCTTTATCGACGCCACGCGCCTGATTTCGATCACCGCCAACCTGGGCGACAGCAAAACCACCATCACGCATCCGAGCACCACGTCCCATGGTCGCCTGGCGCCGCAGGAGCGTGAAGCGGCGGGCATTCGTGACAGCCTGATCCGCATTGCGGTCGGCCTGGAAGACGTGGCGGACCTGCAAGCCGACCTGGCGCGCGGCCTGGCTGCGTTGTGATCGAGTTGTCTACGCCGACCACCGGCTCCAATGGCCGCGTAGCGCTGGTGACCGGCGCCGCGCGAGGCATAGGCCTGGGGATTTCAGCCTGGCTGATCAGCGAAGGCTGGCAAGTCGTGCTGACGGATCTGGACCGCGAGCGCGGTTCGAAAGTGGCGAAAGTGCTGGGCGACAACGCCTGGTTCATCGCCATGGATGTCGCCAACGAGGGGCAAGTCGCGCTGGGCGTGGCCGAGGTGCTCGGCCAGTTCGGGCGCCTGGATGCGCTGGTCTGCAATGCGGCGGTGGCCGATCCGCACAACATCACCCTGGAAAGCCTCGACCTGGCTCACTGGAATCGGGTGTTGGCGGTGAACCTCAGTGGGCCGATGCTGCTGGCCAAGCACTGTGCGCCGTACCTGCGCGCTCACAGCGGCGCCATCGTCAATCTGGCCTCGACCCGCGCCGCCCAGTCGGAACCCGACACCGAGGCCTATGCGGCGAGCAAGGGCGGCTTGTTGGCCCTGACTCACGCATTGGCCATCAGCCTTGGCCCGGAGATCCGGGTCAATGCCGTCAGCCCTGGCTGGATCGATGCACGCGACCCTTCGGTGCGGCGTGCCGAGCCATTGACCGAGGCCGATCATGCCCAGCATCCGGCGGGCAGGGTGGGGACGGTCGAGGATGTGGCGGCGATGGTGGCCTGGCTGCTGTCGAGGAATGCCGGTTTTGTCACCGGTCAGGAATTCGTGGTCGATGGCGGCATGACCAAGAAGATGATCTATGAGCAGTGAAAGGCAGCTTCAAGCGTCAAGCTGCAAGGTAAAGCGTGACGGTGGTGTGCCTGCTATATGCATGCTTGCTTTTACTTGCAGCTCGAAGCTTGCCGCTAAAAGCTGTTTTTGAAAAAAACTTCAATCCTGCTATTGACTTAGGTTCGCTACCTGCGTAAATTTCGCGGCCTCGGAGATGCAAACGGGTGATTAGCTCAGCTGGGAGAGCGTCTGCCTTACAAGCAGAATGTCGGCGGTTCGATCCCGTCATCACCCACCACTCCCGAGATACTTGCGAAAGCAAGAGGTAGGCTGAAATGCCTCCACCGACGCGCAGCGGTAGTTCAGTCGGTTAGAATACCGGCCTGTCACGCCGGGGGTCGCGGGTTCGAGTCCCGTCCGCTGCGCCATATTTTCCGAGTCAGATTCATCTGGTTCGAGATTGAAAAGCTACTGAGTTTTCAATCAGACGAGTTACTTGAGCATCTGCTCAAAGCGATACGCAGCGGTAGTTCAGTCGGTTAGAATACCGGCCTGTCACGCCGGGGGTCGCGGGTTCGAGTCCCGTCCGCTGCGCCATATCTGCCCCGAGGCCCACTGAACGCCTTGGAGCTACGAAGAAACCACTGGTTACTTCGAGTCGATAGCAAAAACCCTGGTCGAAAGACCGGGGTTTTTTGTTTCTGCGATTTGGCAATCCGCCTGAATACCTCACTTAGCCTTGCAAATACACCGCGTGGGTATGGGTGTATTCGTACAGCCCGTGCTTGCCATCCGCGCCGCCGATGCCGGACTTGCGCACACCGGCATGGAAACCTTGCATGGCTTCGAAGTTCTCGCGATTGACGTAGGTTTCGCCAAAATCCAGCTCGCGCATCGCCTGCAGGGTTTTGCTCAGGTCACGGGTGTAGATCGACGAAGTCAGGCCATAGTCGCAATCGTTGGCCAGGGCGATGGCTTCGTCCAAATCGTCGATTATCTGGATCGGCAGCACTGGCCCGAAAATCTCTTCACGCATGATCTCCATGTCCGCGCGACAACCGGCTAAAACAGTGGGCTGGAAGTGGAAGCCATTCGGCAGATCGGCCATCTGCCCGCCGCTGATCAGGCTTGCGCCCTGGCTCAACGCGGTGCGGACTTTGCGGTTGACGCTGTCCAGCCCCTGGCGGTTGATCAGCGGGCCCATCTCCACGTCGGGCTGGGCAATCGGATCGCCATAACGGGTTGCGCTCATGGCCGCCGCGATACGTTCGATGAACTGATCCGCCACCTTGCGCTCGACATAGACCCGCTCGGCGCAATTGCACACCTGGCCGCTGTTGATGATCCGCGAATCGCGGATCGCCCTGACCGCCAGGTCGAGGTCTGCATCCGCCAGCACAATGGCCGGCGCCTTGCCGCCCAGTTCCAGGTTGAGCTTGGTGATGTTCGGTGCGGCGGCGGCCATGATTCGTGAGCCGGTGTCGACGCTGCCGGTGAAGCTGATCATGTCCACGCCCTTGTGTGCGCTCAGTGCCGCGCCGACTCGGCCGTCACCGCAGACCACGTTGAACACGCCGGGCGGCAGGTCGGTTTCGGCCACCAGCCGGGCAAATTCGAAGCAGTTGTTCGGGGTTTCTTCGCTGGGCTTGATGACGATGGTGTTACCGGTCAGCAGGGCCGGGGCCATCTTGCGGGCGATCAGGAAGAAGGGGAAATTCCATGGCAGGATCCCGGCCACCACGCCCAGTGGTTTGCGCAACAGGAAGATGTTTTCGTTCTGGCGGTCGCTGGTGATGATTTCACCTTCGATACGCCGGGCCCATTCGGCCATGTAGTCGAGGTAGTCGGCGGTGAAGTTGACTTCGACTTCCGCCAGCCCGCTGATCTTGCCTTGCTCCAGGGTGATGGTGCGCGCCAGGTGCGAGACGTTTTCCCGCAGTTTCGCGGCGATCCGGCGCAAGTAGCCGGCGCGGTCATTCGCCGGTTTGCGCGCCCAGTCTTTCTGCGCGCCACGGGCGGCAGCGAGGGCGCGGTCGACGTCCTCGGCGGTCGAGGCCGGGACTTTCGACAGCACGGCGCCGGTGGCCGGGTTGATCACATCGAGGTGGGCAGCGCTGGCCACGAACTGGCCGTCGATGAAGTTTTCGTATACAGGCACGGATGACATGGTGCGACTCCTTGGCAGATCAGTAGGTGCGTGACGGCGCTTGAGTGGTGGCAGGTTCGCGATAGCGGGCGAGGGTGGCCATGGCGCCTTGGCGCAGCAGGCTGATGTCGATGGCCACCGCAATGAACTGGCAGCCCCAGCGCTGGTAGCGGCGGGCGTCTTCTTCGTTGGGGGCGAGAATCCCGCAGGCCTTGCCGGCCGCCAGTGTGGCGTTCACGGCGTGTTGAATCCGTTCCTGGACCTCCGGGTGACCGGGGTTGCCGGCGTGACCCAGGCCGATCGACAAATCCGCCGGCCCGATAAACACCGCATCCACGCCCTCGACGGCGGCAATTGCGGCGACGTTTTCCACGCCAGTGCGCGATTCCACCTGCACGATCAGGCACAGTTGTTCGTGGGCGGTATTCAGGTAATCCGGCACGCCGTCCCAGCGCGTGGCCCGGGTCAGGCCGCCGCCGACCCCGCGGATGCCGTGGGGCGGGTAGCGCATGGCGCGCACCAGTGCCTGTGCCTGCTCAGCGGTTTCGACCATCGGGATCATCAGCGTCTGCGCGCCGATATCCAGCAGTTGCTTGATCAGGTTGGCATCGCCGTTCACCGCGCGCACCACTGGCGCGGTCGAGTAGGGCGCCACGGCCTGCAACTGGGCGAGTACGCCGGGCACGGTGTTGGGCGCGTGCTCGCCATCGATCAGCATCCAGTCGTAACCGGTGGTGGCGACGATCTCGGCGGCGTAGCCGGTGGCGAACCCGGCCCAGATGCCGTACCGGGTTTCGCTGTTGTTCAGTGCGGCCTTGAACGCGTTGTGCGGCATGTTCATCACGAACTCCTTTCTCAGCGGTTATACGGCCGATGCAGTTGGCATTCCGGGTTGAGGGTCACGCCGAAACCCGGCTGGTCGAGCGCGGACAGGCGCATGCGGCCATTGACCGGCACCGGTTCGCCAAGCAATTGCGGGTGGAACATCGGCACCACTTCGTCAGCCTTCGGCGCCATCATCAGGAACTCGGCGAACGGGCTGTTATGCCGGGTGGCGACGAAGTGGTAGCTGTACACCGAAGAACCGTGGGGGATGACCAGCGCGTTGTGGGCATCGGCCAGGGCCGAGATCTTCACCAGTTCAGTGATCCCGCCGCACCAGCCGACATCCGGCTGGATGATGTCGCAGCAGCCCATCTCCAGCAGCATGCGGAAGCCCCAGCGCGTGGCTTCGTGTTCACCGGTGGTGACCAGCATGCCCTTGGGTACGTTGTTGCGCAGGGCGGCGTAGCCCCAGTAATCGTCAGGCGGCAGGGCTTCTTCGATCCATTTCAGGCCGTATTCGTGGGCGCCAACCGCCAGTCTGGTGGCGTAGTTGAGGTCCAGGCTCATCCAGCAATCGAGCATCAGCCAGAAGTCCGGACCGACACGCTCGCGCATGGTCGCCAGTTCTTCGAGGTTCTTGCGCAGGCCTTCTTCGCCTTCGGCCGGGCCGTGGTGCAGCGGCATCTTGCCGCCGATGAAGCCCATTTTCTGCGCCAGGTCCGGGCGGGCGCCGGTGGCGTAGAACTGCAATTCGTCGCGCACCGCACCGCCGAGCAACTGGTGCACGGGCTCCTGGCGGATCTTGCCGAGCAAGTCCCACAGCGCCAGGTCGACGCCGGAGATCGTGTTGATGACGATGCCCTTGCGCCCGTAATACAGGGTCGACTGGTACATCTGGTCCCAGATTTTTTCGATGTCGGTGATCCGGGCGCCTTCGAGGAAGCGCGCCAAGTGCTTCTCGACAATGTAGGCGGCCGGCTCGCCGCCCGTGGTCACGGCAAAACCGACGGTGCCATCGCTGGCCTCGATCTCCACCACCAGGGTGCCGAGCACGTTGATGCCGAAGGTGCGGCGGCTCTGGCGGTACTCGGGGTATTTGCTCATCGGCGTGGCAATGTGATCGTCGATCCAGTGGCCGTCGGCCTGGTCGTGATAATCCGCGCCGCCGCCACGCAGGGTGAAAGCGCGGACGTGTTTGATGGTTGGAATGCCCATGGTGTGATTCCTTTTGTTAAACGGCAGTCAAGTTAAACGGTGGCCGGTTTGTTCGAGGCTTCATGGCCGGGCGCCCGTACGCCCAGGACCAGCAACGCGGCGATGACGGTGGTAACGGCCAGCACGTACAAGCCTGCTGCCGGTGAATGGAAAGCGCCCTCGGCCCAGTTCTTCAGGATGGGGGCGATGAAGCCGCCGAGGGCGCCGAACGAGTTGATCAGGGCGATCCCGGCCGCGGCGGCACTGCCGGCGAGGTAGCTGGAGGGGAAGGTCCAGAACACCGGTTGCACGGCGATGAAGCCGGAGGCGGCAAAACACAGGGCGATGATCCCCAGCAGCGGGTTGCTGAAGGTCACCGAGCAGGCGATCCCGGCGGCGGCCATCAGCAAGGTCAGGCACGCGGTGCGGCGGCGTTCACCGGTGCGGTCGCTGTAGCCGGGGATCAGGTAGGCGGCGATCAAGGCGCAAATCCATGGAATCGCCGTGACCAGGCCGACCATCAGCCCGACCTTGGTCCCCAGCAGTCCGCCGACCTGGCTTGGCAGGTAAAACACCACGCCGTAGACACTGGCCTGGATCAACAGGTAGATCAGGCACAGGTACAGCACCGAGGGTTGGCAAATGACGTTGAGCAGGCTGCGGCCGTGGTTCTGTTTATGGCTGTCTTCCTGATCGAGCAGGCTTTGTACTTGCTGGCGTTCCTCGACGGTCAGCCACTTGGCGTCGGCCGGCCGGTTGTCCAGGTACCAGTAGGCCCAGATGCCCACCGCCGTCGCCATCAGGCCTTCAACGGCAAACAGCCACTGCCAGCCGTGGAAGCCGGCGAAGCCGTCCAGTTCCAGCAGCAGGCCGGACAACGGGCTGCCGAAGATGAACGCCAGCGGCGCACCGAAATAGAAGAAACCCATGGCCTTGCCGCGCACGGCGCTGGGGAACCAGTAGGTGAGGTAGAGGATCACGCCGGGGAAGAACCCGGCTTCGGCCACACCCAGCAGGAAGCGCAGGATGTAGAAGCTGGTTTCTGTGTGGGCGAAGACCATGGCGGCGGAGACCAGGCCCCAGGTGACCATGATCCGGCACATCCACAGGCGGGCGCCGACGCGGTGCAGGATCAGGTTGCTCGGCACTTCAAGCAACGCGTAGCCCACGAAGAACACCCCGGCGCCGAAGGCGAAGGCGGCATCGCTGATGTTGGTATCGGCTTGGAAGGCTTGTTTGGCGAACCCGACGTTGGCGCGGTCGAGGAAGGCCATGATGTACATCAGCAGGAGAAACGGGAGTAGCCGCCAGGAAATTTTGGCGAGCAGAGGCGCGGGTAGAGTCTTCATCGCAGTTTTCCTTTGGTAGGGCATTTGTTCTTATGGGGAAGACTGTACGGCCGCTGATCGATGCGTTACAAATCGAATCTAGCTCACAACTGATACCTTGAGGGTATCGATAAAAAGGCCCGCCATGACCACGCCGATCATCTCCCGCAGCCTGCTCAATCGCCTGCGTTACAAGCATCTGCACATGCTGGTGACGCTCAGCTCCAGCCAGAACCTGCACCGCGCTTCGCAAAGCCTGAACATGTCGCAACCGGCGGCAACTCGCATGCTCCATGAGATTGAAGACATGTTCGGCTGCGATCTGTTCGAGCGCCTGCCGCGGGGGATGCGCCCGACAGCGCTGGGCCAGGAACTGATTCGCTTTGCCGAGTCGGCCATCAGTGGTCTGGACCGTTGTGCCGAGGACCTGATGGCGCGGCAGCAGGGCGGCTACGGCTATCTGTCGATCGGTACCATCATGGGCGCGGCGCCGGGCCTGGTCATGGATTCGATTGCCGAGATCAAGGCGCTCAATCCGCAACTGCGGATCCGCATCATGGGCGACACGAGCGACCAGGTGATCCAGTTGCTGGAACAGGGCCGCATCGACCTCGCCATCGCCCGGCGCAATGCCGCCACGGACAGTGAGCATTACGTCTTCGAGCAATTGGGTAACGAACGCTTGCTGGTGGTGGTGCACGCCGGCCACCCGCTGGCCCGGCGCAAAAAACTGGAAATGGCCGAGCTGGTCAGCGGTTGGCCGTGGATCCTGCAACCGGAAACCAGTCCGGCGCGCATCGGCCTGGATCAGGCCTTGCAGCGGTTAGCCTTGCCGCTACCGGCGGACATCATCGAATGCAGTTCGGTGTACTCCATGCAGCAACTGATTCAGCTGACCGACGCGATCATGGTCCTGTCGGAAACCGCATTGCGCGACTATCTTAAAATGGGCCTGGTGGTGGCATTGCCGGTGGAACTGGATGTGCAGATGGCGCCATTCGGGTTGTTGTTGCGCAAGGGCGAGCACATCAGCCGGGAGTTGGGGTTGTTCATCGAACTGCTGCGTCGAAAAGTCGCGGTTTTTTGATTCCTTGGTCAGTTTTTAGTTTTCCGTCAGGCCATAAGCCTATAAACTTAACCTTTCGGTCAGCTTTGCACTGTCAACAACAGCCCTTTGTATTGTCAAAAGGGGCTTCTGCACGACTCGAGATTTCCAGTACATAACCAGAAGGGCGGACCCCATAACCGCCCAGAGGATGATCCATGTCCAACCGTGATATATCCCGGCGCTCGTTCCTTCAGGGCGGGCTGGTAGCGGGCGTGAGCGTGACGCTCACGCCGTTGAGCAACCAGGCGCTGGCCGCCTTGATGGAAAACAGCGTGACCGTGCCGTCCGAGCAGTGGCTCGGCAACAATGGCAAGGCGCGCGCCCGTAACGATGCCTTGTCCAAGGTCTGCGGCAGCAAAGTCTTTGCCCGCGACATCCGCGCCAAGGACATGCCGGGCTGGCCGCAGCAGCAAGGCCACGCCATGCTGCTGAAAACCATCAAGGCCGACCACATCTTCGCAGGCATCGACCTGTCGTGGCTGGGTGCCGAGTTGCAGCCGGACCGCATCGTCACCGCCGAAGACCTGGTCAAGGACGGTATCGTGTTCCCTGAGGAGCACGCCCCGGATCCACTGTTGCCGGCCGGCAAGGTGCCGATGTTCATCGGTCATCCGGTGGCGATCCTGATCTGGAACGACTTCGAGCGCTTCCGTCAGGCCAAGAATCAGCTCAAGTTCAATGACAAGGCCATCCGCTACGGCGATAAAGTGCCGTTCTACGAAGGCGATCCTTACGGCAGCTTCCGCTATGTGCGCGTCGGCGGTGCGACCTCGGCCGACGAAGACGAGTTCGCCAGCCTCAAGGATTCGATCCTGTTCCCGATGCTGAAAAACCGTCGTCCGGTGTGGAATTCCCAGCCGAACCTGCACGGCAACCTGACCGAGCGCGGGTTGTTCTACGCCGACCGCATGAAGCAGCAGATCGATACGCCGCCGGACAACTGGCTGGTGTTCGACGAGCGCTACAAGACCCCGTCGATCGAACCGGCTGCCCTTGAGCCGGACAACGGCAACGGCTGGTACGACCCGGCCACCAAGACCCTGCATTTCGTCGTCGCCACCCAGTGCCCGCTGGAAGCCGCGACCGAGACGGCGAAGATGATCGCGCCGTCGCGTTTCGGCCTGGCCAACCTGAACATGCACCCGGGTTACACCGTCGGTTATGGCTCGAAAGACCACAACATTTTCGTCTACTACGCAGCGCTGGCCGCGCTGTACGGCGCCGGTGTGCCGGTGCGCCTGGCCAACGACCGCTACGAGCAGTTCCAGAGCGGCATCAAGCGTCACCCGTTCGACATTCGCTACCAGCTGGCGGTGGACAAGAACGACCACAGCTTCAAGATCTTCCGCGCTGAAATGAGTGTCGACGGTGGCGGGCGAATCAACTACAGCCCGTCGGTGGCGGCGGTGGGCGCCACGGCTGCGCAATCGATCTATTACATGCCGCAGAACGACCTGCAGGTCACGGCTTACCATTCCCGCGCGGTAGAAGCCGGGTCGATGCGTGGCTACGGCACCCTGCAGAGCATGGCGTCGACCGAAATGATGGTCGACGAAATCGCCGATCGCCTGGGTATCGATGCCATTGAACTGCGCCGCAAAAATGCGCTGCGCTCGGGCATGAAAAACACCCAGGGCGCGATTCCGGCCGGTGCCTTGCGCCTGCACGAGATTCTCGACAAGGCGGCTGTCCACGAGGTCTGGAAAAACCGCGACGCGATCAAGAAGCAACGCGAAGCCGCCGATCCGGACAACTGGTACGGGGTGGGTTTCGCCATCTGCCAGAAAGACTTCGGCACCGGTTCCGAAGCGCCGATGGCCAGCATTGAATTCACCGCCGAAGGTCGCATCAGCCTGCGCCACATCGGTATCGAGATCGGCACCGGCATGTCGACCTCGCAGGCCATGGTCGTGGCCGACTTCCTCGGTGTCCCGGCGCACGAAGTGAAGACCGGTGAAACCGAATGGAAAGAGTTGCAGCTGACCAGCAGCGGCAACCCGTACATCATGAGCCAGGCCGAACAGGACAATGTCCTGCGCAACCCGCGTTGGGTCGGCAAGGTGGCTTCGGCATCGTCGGCCACCAACTCGGCGTACTACTTCAGCCACGCCACCCGTGAAGCCGCGCGCGTGCTGTTCAACCACGGCCTGTGGCCGGCGGCGCTGGAGATCTGGCGCCAAGGCCCTTACGGCGGTCAGGCCAACCCTTACGTGGTGCGCCGCGAAGACGCCCATTGGGTCGACGGCAAGCTCACCGCCAACGGCATGGAACCCCTGCCGTTCGCCATGCTGGCCAAGCGTGTTCACGAGCGCGGCCTGGTGAGCGGCGCCACGGTGCACGGTTTCAACCGCTGGAGCTGGGCCGAGGCCGAGTTCAGCATCGACGGCGTGCGTGAGCGCTTGCCGCTCGATGGCCTGGCCGTGAAGTACGGCGACGGTGCACCGAAAGCGAAGAAGGCGCAGATGAACAGCGCCGGTTTCCATTTGCTGGACCGGCAGAACATCGCCTACCCGGCAACCCAGTTGAACAACGCGGCGGTGACGTACTACAGCCCGGTGGCGACGCTGGTGGAAGTGAAGGTCAACAAGGGTTCGAACGAAGTGTCGGTACTCAACCATCACTCGTGGGTCGAGTGCGGTCGTGTGCTGGTGCCGGAACTGGTCAAGGGCCAGCTCGAAGGCGGCATCGCCATGGGCATCGGCCATGCGCTGATGGAAGAAATGCCGCTGTACGAAGGCGGGCCGGGGGAGGGTGACTGGAACTTCAACCGTTACCGCCTGCCAATGGCGCGCCACGTCGCGGTGTGGAAGCAGACGGCGGAGATCCTGCCGCCACTCTCGCCAAGCGACCCGTCCAAGGGCATTGCCGAAGTGGTGATGATTCCGGTGGTCGGTGCCATCGGCAATGCCGTGGCCCATGCCATCGGTAAACGTGTCCGCGACCTGCCTATCACTTCTGCACGCATCAAGGAGGCCCTCAATGGCTAACCGTCCGCTTCAACTGACCCTCAACGGTCAATCCG
The DNA here is from genome assembly GCF_059491875.1 of Pseudomonas sp. Pseusp49. Classification (NCBI taxonomy): domain Bacteria; kingdom Pseudomonadati; phylum Pseudomonadota; class Gammaproteobacteria; order Pseudomonadales; family Pseudomonadaceae; genus Pseudomonas; species Pseudomonas sp. Pseusp49. Next base: position 2,210,377 of record NZ_CP168514.1, read on the forward strand.
TCGGCCCGGTGGACATCCCTGATGACCTGCCGATGATCGACTACCTGCACGAATACAAGAACCTCACCGGTTCGCGCCTGGGCTGCGGCCAGGGCATCTGCCACGCCTGCGTGGTGATCGTCGACAACCCCGACGGCACCAGCGAAGAAGTTCGCACCTGCATCACCGGTGCGCACTATTTCGAAGGCAAGAAAGTACGGACCATCGAAGGCCATGCGACCCGCGACGAGCAAGGCAAGGTCACCGAGCTGAACCCGATCCAGCAGCGCTTCGTCGATGAATTCGCCTTCCAGTGCAGCTACTGCGCGCCGGGCTTCGTGAATGCCGCGACCGTGCTGGTGGAAAAGCTGCAGCGTCAGCCGATCGTCAAAAGCCAGCTGGAAAAAGTCATCGAGGACAGCCTCGGTCATCACATCTGCCGTTGCACCGGGTACGTGCGCTACTACAGCGCCACCCGCAACGTGCTGACCGATCTCGGCCTGGTCAAGGAGGGTTAAGCATGAAGTCACTATTGTCCCGCCTGACGCTGGCGGTCGGCCTGGCTGCGCCTGTGTTGCTGGCCCATGCCGATGAGGCGCAGGTCAAGCAAGGCCAGTACCTTGCCCGCGCCGCCGATTGCATGGCCTGCCACACCGCGCCGGGTGGCGCGCCCTATGCGGGCGGCCTGCCGATCGTGTCGCCGTTCGGCACGATCTACGGCACCAACATTACCCCGAGCAAAGAGCACGGCATCGGCCTGTACAGCGATGACGAGTTCTTCGCCGCGCTGACCGAAGGCAAGCGCCGCGATGGCGCGAACCTGTATCCGGCGATGCCGTACACCTCGTATCACCTGATGCCGCGCGCCGATTCCGACGCGATCCATGCCTACCTGAAAACCGTCGAGCCGATCGAGCGCGCCGCCCCGGTCACCCGCCTGAGCTTCCCGTTCAACGTGCGCCAGGGCCTGATGGGCTGGAACATGATGTACGGCAAGGACGTGAAGCTGGAGCCAGCTGAAGGCAAAAGCGAAGCCTGGAAGCGCGGCCAGTACATGGTCGACGTGCTCGGTCACTGCGGCGAGTGCCACACCCCGCGCGGCCTGCCGGGTGCGATGCAGCAGGACAAGCGCATGACCGGCGGCATTCTCAATGGTTATCTCGCACCAAGCCTGCTGGCTAACGACCTGGCAGCCCGTGGCTGGAACCATCAGGACCTGAGCTCGTTCCTCAAGCACGGCATGAGCGCCCAGGGCACGATGTTCAACGAGATGTTCCCGGTGTTCCACAACAGCACCCAGGGCCTGAGCGATCCGGATCTGGCGGCCATGGCGACCTTCCTGCTCGGCGATCAGCCGCCAGCGGCGAAAGTGCTCACCGAAGTGCCGTTGGACAAGCTGAGCCCGAGTGCCCAGCGTGGCCGTCAGGAATATTTGAACGTCTGCGCCGGTTGCCATGCGCCGGGCGGCGAGGGCAAGCCGCACATCGCCGTCGCCATGCGCGGCAACACCACGCTGCGCCTGGAAGACCCGCGCAACCTGGTGCGGGTGATCGACGACGGTATCGGTGAGCAGAAGTTCTCCGGGTTCGAGCACATGCAGCCGATGCCGGGCTTCGCCGAGAAGTTGAGCGACGGGCAACTCACGGATCTGCTGAACTACCTGCGTCAGGGCTGGGGCGGTCAGCCCAATGACCTGGCGGTGAACGACGTGCAGAAGTTGCGGGCCGATGCGCCGCCGCTCGAGCACAAGGCGCACTGATATGCAGCATCTCGATCTGCAAGTGGTGCGCCGGGCGCTGGAGTGGTCGACGGCCGGTCAGCGTATCTGGCTGTGTACAGTGCTGGCAACTTACGGCTCGGCACCGCGCGCACCGGGTTCGTTGCTGGCGGTGAACGCTGACGGGCACTGGATTGGCTCGCTGTCCGGTGGCTGTGTCGAGGAAGACTTTCTCGAGCGAGTCGCCGAGGGCGCGTTTCTGCAGCCGGTCAGCGTCGTTCGCTACGGCGAAGGCGACGACCCACGCTCGCGCGTCAGCCTGCCCTGTGGCGGGGTGCTGGACGTGCTGGTCGAGAAGCTTGACGCCGAATGTGACGTGCAGGCGCATTTGCGCGAGCTGGAGTCGGCGCTGTTGGGTCGACGTCGGTTGATCCGCGAAGTCGATCTGCAAAGCGGTGCGCGCAGCCTGTTCGATGATCGTGAGCAGGGTGTGCGCATCGAGCGTGAGATCGACCGCGTGCGTGTGCGTGTCGGCGCGGCCCAGCGTCTGCTGCTGGCCGGGTATTCCAGTGTGGCTCAGGCCTGCGCGGAGTTTGCCGTGGGCCTGGGTTTTGAGGTGATTCTGTGCGATCCGCGGGACGAAGTGCTGGAAGGCGTCGTGCTGGATAACGTGGAGATTCGCCGCCAACTGCCGTCGGTGTTCATCGCCGACGGCGGCTGCCACAGCGACACGGCGGTGGTGGCGTTGACCCACGACCCGCGTATCGATGACCTGGCGATGATGGAGGCGGTGCGCACCGAGGCGTTCTATATCGGTGTGATGGGCTCCATGCAGACCTCGCAGAAGCGCTTCGAGCGCTTGCGGCGCATCGGCGGTCTGGGGGAGGTCGAGTTGGGGCGGATTCATGCGCCAATCGGGCTGAACCTGGGCAGCAAGACGCCGGCGGAGATTGCCCTGGCGGTGCTGGCGGATATCCTGCGGATTCGCAGCGGTATTGCGCGGGACCGGCTTTAAGATCAAAAGATCGCAGCCTGCGGCAGCTCCTACAAGGATCATGGTTCCTGTAGGAGCTGCCGCAGGCTGCGATCTTTTGTTGTAAAGGTCAGTACCCGAATTTGTCCCGCAATCCGTAATACCACGCACCCAATGCCGCAAACGGCGTACGCAGCAACTGTCCGCCAGGGAACGGGTAGTGGGGCAGGTCGGCAAACGCGTCAAAACGCTCGGCCTGGCCGCGCAACGCTTCGGCCAGTACCTTGCCCACCAGGTGCGTGTAGGTCACGCCATGGCCGCTGCAGCCCTGGGAGTAGGAGCTGCCGCAGGCTGCGATCTTTTGCTTTAACGGTCAATAACCAAATTTATCCCGCAATCCGTAATACCAGGCACCCAATGCCGCAAACGGCGTACGCAGCATTTGTCCGCCAGGGAACGGGTAGTGGGGCAGGTCGGCAAACGCGTCAAAACGCTCGGCCTGGCCGCGCAACGCTTCGGCCAGTACCTTGCCCGCCAGGTGCATGTAGGTCACGCCATGGCCGCTGCAGCCCTGGGAGTAGGAGCTGCCGCAGGCTGCGATCTTTTGTTTTAACGGTCAATAACCAAATTTATCCCGTAATCCGTAATACCACGCACCCAATGCCGCAAACGGCGTACGCAGCAACTGTCCGCCGGGGAACGGGTAGTGGGGCTGGTCGGCAAACGCGTCAAAACGCTCGGCCTGGCCGCGCAACGCTTCGGCCAGCACCTTGCCCGCCAGGTGCGTGTAAGTCACGCCATGGCCGCTGCAGCCCAGGGAGTAGGAGCTGCCGCAGGCTGCGATCTTTTGCTTTAACGGTCAGTACCCGAACTTGTCCCGCAATCCGTAATACCACGCACCCAACGCCGCAAACGGCGTACGCAGCATTTGTCCGCCAGGGAACGGGTAGTGGGGCAGGTCGGCAAATGCGTCAAAACGCTCGGCCTGGCCGCGCAAAGCTTCGGCCAGCACCTTGCCCGCCAGGTGCGTGTACGTCACGCCATGGCCGCTGCAGCCCTGGGAGTAGTAGATGTTGTCGCCCAGGCGTCCGACCTGCGGCAGGCGCGACAGGGTCAGCAGGAAGTTACCGGTCCACGCATAATCGATCTTCACGTCCTTGAGTTGCGGGAAGGCCTTGAGCATCTTCGGTCGAATGATCGCTTCGATGTTCGCCGGATCCCGCGCGCCGTACACCACGCCGCCGCCGAAAATCAGGCGCTTGTCACCGCTGAGGCGGTAGTAGTCGAGCAGGTAATTGCAGTCTTCGACGCAGTAGTCCTGAGGCAGCAGAGTCCTGGCCAGTTCTTCGCCCAGGGGCTCGGTGGTAATCACCTGCGTGCCGCAAGGCATCGACTTGGCGGCCAGTTCCGGCACCAGGTTACCCAGATAAGCGTTGCCGGCGACGATGATGAATTTGGCGCGGACCTTACCCTGCGGCGTGTGCACCACCGGATTCGCACCGCGCTCGATACGCACGGCCGGCGACTGCTCGTAGATCGTCCCGCCCAGGGATTCGACCGCCGCCGCTTCACCCAGCGCCAGGTTGAGCGGATGAATGTGGCCGCCACTCATGTCCAGCATGCCGCCGACATACTGATCACACGCCACCACTTCGCGAATGCGCCGTTGATCCATCAACTCGAGCTGGGTATGGCCGAATCGCTCCCACAGGCGCTTCTGCGACTCCAGATGACCCATCTGCTTGGCGGTCATCGCGGCGAACACGCCACCGTCCTTCAGATCGCACTGGATGTTGTACCTGGCGACCCGCTCACGAATGATCCGGCCACCTTCAAACGCCATCTGCCCCAGCAACTGAGCCTGCTTGGGGCCGACCGTGCGCTCGATGACATCGATGTCGCGGCTATAACTGTTAACGATCTGCCCGCCATTACGCCCGGACGCCCCGAAACCCACCTTGGCGGCCTCAAGCACCGTGACCTTGAAACCGTTCTCCAGCAGAAACAGGGCAGAGGACAGCCCCGTGTAACCGGCGCCAATCACACAGACATCGGTCTCGACGTCATCCTGCAACGCCGGGCGCGGCGGAACCGCATTGGCCGATGCGGCGTAATAGGATTCTGGGTAGGGGGTGTTAGCCATCCTGCAGCCTCTGTTTAATATATTTTACGAGTGTGTTGATCCTACCCGAGTTGAAAATCGCCCGCCAGCCACCCGGAAAATCTTCTTTGTACCGGCAAAATTAAATATTTTGCATATTCATAGGGTTAGCGCGAAAAAAGGTGTTGACACCCCTCCGGAATTCCGTAGAATGCCGCCTCACAGCAGGCACGTAGCTCAGTTGGTTAGAGCACCACCTTGACATGGTGGGGGTCGTTGGTTCGAGTCCAATCGCGCCTACCAAACAAAATCCGCTCTGCTGGGCGGTCTAGAGGGGTTACCGGAAACGGTAACCCCTTTTTGCTTTCTGCGATTTGCAAAACTTTTGCAAAACTTTTGCAAAACTCCCACCTCAGAACGCCAATTCGGCGCCCACCTCCAGGTACTCGATCTTCTTTTCGTCGTGCCCCTCCTGATAGTGCTTCGTCATTTTCTCATCAGCATGGCCCATCAGCGCCTGGATGTATTCCTGTGGGAAATTTTGCTGCTCGTACAGCCATGCCCCTAAAGCGCGAATCTCGTGAAAAGTGGGGCGCTCGCCGGCCGGCACGTGGTCGTAGGCGTGCGCCGCATCCCTGGCCTTGCTGAACTCCTTGGTCAGATAGTCCGGGGTCACCGACGTCCAATGGTCCTTTGCATCGATCTGTTCCCGGCGCCTGGCTTTCGGCTTGTAGTGGATGAGGTACGGCGACACCAGCGGCGATCGCAAGCACTCACCGACAACCTCACGCAGTGCCGCTCCCATGGTGATTTTCAGGTGGACCGGGTTTTCGTAGCCCTGGGTCTTCCCGGGCGATACCGTCAGCGTGTTCTTGTCCATGTCCACAGCCGACTTCAGCCAGGTCACGATGTCCTCGCGGCGCTGAAGGCTGGCCAGTGCAAGACGAATGGCACGCTTTAGCCAGGGCGGCGTGGTCGCCGCGTCAATGATCGTCTTCAGTCCGTCGAGCGTGTGCCGCTGGCGCTTCTTCTCCGCTTCCTTCTTCACCAGGGTCAGCTCGGCGTTGTTGCGCTCGGCCAGTCCCTTGGCAACCGCGAAGGCGAAGATTTGCACCCACAACCCTCGGTGCTTCGTGTAGGCGTTGTTGCTGAACTGGTCCAGGTATTCAGCCATAGCCAGCACGTCCATTTGCCCAATGAGGCGGTCGCCCAGGTCCTGCCGGTACCGCCCGATCTTGAATTTGATTTCCTCCAGGGTGCGGGAGGCGTAGCCCTTGTCCGGCAGCCACTCGTCCGTGAAGCGCTGCAGCAGGTTGCTGACGATCGGCAGTCGATCCCCGGTCAGGACGGCAAGCAGCGAGCCGTCGTCCACTACCAGTTCCGCGAACTTCAAGTTTGCCGCCCTGGCCAACTTGATCGCCTCTTCCAGTGGGCGGTTGATGCTGGTCATCACACCGGTGACGGGGTTGCGGTACCGCCAATACTTACCGTTCGGGTAGAGGTTTGGCGGTAGCTTCTTGTTCTGAAGCGTGCGCGGCCGGGCAGCCATCAGCCGATCTCCAGCATTTTGGCCAGCAGCGGGTCGCTCGACCCCATGATTGCCGCCTGCACATCCACGAAATACATCCCGCCCTTTACCTCTCCGATCACTTCGCCTTCCTCAATCCATTTTTTCAACTGCTGCAGGCTCGGCTTTCCGCCGACGTACCGCAGCTTCCTGTATTCGCCTGCCTCCATGAGGCGCGGCAACTTGACCGTAATTTGGGCCAGGACTTTTGCCATGATGATGCTCCATGCTGCACGTGGCGGCAGAAGGTGGTTATTGGGTGGCTTTGGCAAGGATGGCGTCTGCGATCTTCATCGCGGCCTGGGCCTCGGTGACATAGGCAGGATCGAAACCGCCGCACAGGTGGATGGTTGCCTGGCAGGCGCGCAGGTTCTCGCGGGTGAGCTTCAACGCTGCGACCAGCTCTTCGGACAGAGCACGTTCTTCTCGGGCGATATCCCAGAAGCGTTGACCACAGTGTCCGGCCGGTGGTGGGTTCAGGTTCTTTACTCCGAAGGCCATCGCCCCCACGACCGAATCAAGCAAGTCGCGCTTGTAGACGTTGTCGCCGTCGATACTCAGGCCGCGTCGGCGCAGGGTTGAAAGCACCTCATTGAGGTCCAGGCCCTTGTCCTGCAGCACAATGTCGAGCTCTGGCTTTTTTGGTGTGTAGATGACCAAGCAGAGTTTGGCGTCGGGCGGCAGGCTGGCGCTGATCTTCTCCAGTGCATCGCTTGCGGTTTCGTGGAATCGGTTTAATGCGGACATGCGAAATCCTCTCCCGCCGTTTATCGGCAGGCTGGTAGGTGGATTGTGAAATCAGATGAGGGGCGTCAGGTGAGCTGAGCGGGTGAGCTACGGTTTATTGGTTCGCCTCGCCAGTTGCGTACACGCTTTCTCCCCTGAGGTGACTGGCGAGGTGAGCTCTTACCGCCGCGGCCCCTTGTAGATGAGCCAGAACATGTAGAGCGGGGCGAAGATCATGGAGCTTCCTTCTGGCCGAGGTCTGCCAGTGAAAACACAATTCCGCGGCAGTAGTGGTCCTCTCCATCCAGCACATCGAAGGTCGAGTGGGGAACGTCCGTTGAGTAGGTCCATGAATAACCTTCCTCCTTGCACCAGAGCGCCTCGATCTTTCTGGCCAAGGGTTTGCGCTTGAAGTACTTCTCAAGCTCTTCGTCATCCTCGATGTTCTCCCGCTCGGGTAGCAGGCCTTGGTCATCGATCAACGCGACTCCGCCGTCGTAGCAGCCAAACTCGTCGCGGATAGCGCCTTCGAATTCCATCAGGTCATCGCTGGCGCCGAAAACGATCACCAGGCCGGCAGCCTTGGCGGCCTCAATCTGGTCCTTTGCGATGCTTCGATGCGCTGGGTACTGAATGCCGTCCAGCAGGGCGGCTAGGTATTCTTTGAGCATGACTTCGTCCTTGCCGCTATAGCGGCTGACTTTGCAGGGGGAGGGTTAGGGGGGGGCTTTCGACCTGTCTGGTCAAAGGGTATTGTCACAGTCCCAGTGAAAGGATCAGTACAAAATGGAAAAAGACGAGACAGCTCTCGCCATCAAACGTGCACAGCAAGTGCTTGATACCGCTTACTTTGGGCTAAAATTCTTGAAAAACGGGCATCCATCGGAGAGGTCTGCAGGTTTAAGAAATGTACTGGTCTTTGGAAGGTCGGTAACGTTCGTGATTCAGAATCTGAAATCTATTGTTGGTGAGCAAAGATTTAATAATTGGTATGCCCCTCATCAAGATTTGATGCGCGCCGATCCGTTGATGCGATATTTCGTGGAAGCGAGAAATAATCTGGAAAAGCAAGGTCGTCTTGATGTCGCTACTTCAGGCTATATCAAAAGTTTTAATTCAGGTGATTTGGCGAAATTAGAAAAGCCTCCGTTTGATGCGACTTCATTTGTTATGGGGGATGAAAATGGTTGCTCAGGCTGGGAAATGGACCTTGGTCATGGTGAATCTATTATGTATTACGTCGAAATTCCAAAATCTATAGGTGAATTTAAACAGGTTTTCCATAGCCTGCCAGATAATATCCCCGGTGAATTGAAGGACCTATCTGTTGACAAATTGTGTGAAATTTATCTCGGGAAACTATCCAGTCTTCTTGCCGCAGCGAAGAAAGAGTTTCTGTTAACCCCAAAAGAACGGCCGTATCTCCGTTTGGTTAAGTAGTGAAATTTTAAGCTGCGGCTGACTTCGAAGGAAGAGAGAGTGAGTTAGAGCGGGGTGGAGTGCAGATGTACTCCTTTCGGGAAGTCTGCTGCTATTCCTGACGCAGCGCTGCCTGGACAGCCTCGACGATGCGGCGCAGGTACGTGTATTCGCGGTTTTCCTCGACAGCCCAGTCGTCGACTGGGTAATGCCATTCATCACCGAACAACTCGGTCAGCAGCTTGCTGTGATGCCAGCACTCGTTTGGCGACTCGACGCTACGCAGAACATCGATGTCATGCCAAAGCTCGTAGGCTTCACCTTTGCTCAGTTCGCCCAGTTCCCAGTCATGGCGCCCGGTCTGTTGCCGGCGGCGCTGGACGATGCACTTTTTGGCGAAGGTATAGAGGGCGTCACCGCTGAATCGCGTGCTGCTGATCCCGCGATCCAGGCAGTTCAACACGTAGTCCCAGCCGCAGTTGGTGACGAAATCCGCGACGGTGCGCGGCCCCATGCCGCCCCAGTAAGCGTTCCAGCTCTTGTCCCAGCAGTTGATCGTGATCTTGCCCTGGGCGGTCTGGTAGTTCGGGTCTGACTCGATAGGGCAGTCGCGCCGGCCAAAGTCTTCGAGGAACACGGTGATTGGGTCGAGCCGCAGTGCGCCGGTGATCACCAGCTTTGTCACTGTCGAGCGCTCAACCTGCAGCGGCTCGGTCGGTTTGTTTTCTGTGGGCATGGAGAAGCCTCGGCGGTATATTTGGCGCTTTGTCCTCTGTCAGGTGAGGGAGAGCATGACAAATGCGTCAACGATTAGGGTTTATCATTTTTGCAATCAAGAATATGGCTTGCAAAACATTGAAAGATCTAGGCTGAAAGTTGCAACGGTTATGGATTTAAATGATCCATTTGAAATGATGTGCTACTCCTCTCCTGAGGCCGATATGAGGAAAGCCATTTCTTATTTCAAAAGACGTGTGGCTGAACTGTATGGGATGTTATGTTTTAGTAAAACCTATGTTAGCCCCGTTCAGTGGGGGCATTATGGAGACAGGCATAAGGGATTATGCTTGGCATTCGATGTAAGCACCGAGGATCTACACATAGTTGAGTATCGACGCGGCCGTATGCAGTTTTCTCCCGAGACCTTCATCAAAAAGTCAAAAGATGAACGTTCTGAAATTATGTTAAGACAGCTGCGTATAAAGCACTCTGAATGGTCGTATGAGAAGGAAGTTCGCCAAATTTTCCTATTGTCTGGAACGGAAAAAAGTGGCGAACTTTATTTCAAACCATTTTCGGAGATCGGTAAGTTGCGTCAGGTGATACTGGGTTGTAATTCTTCGGTATCGAGAGAGCAGCTAAAGCGTTCGTTGGGAGAAAGCTACGGCGAAGTTGAGTGCTTTAAGGTAAGAACTGCATTTAAAAACTACAAAATCGTTAGAAATCTGGACGATAGTCTTTGGCAGTAATGGGAAGCTGAGCAGAGCTACATATCCGCCTTATGGGTTACGCTGCTTTAACTTGGTATGTTGCTTGCCGCCATGGGTCATTCGCCCTAGCCAGCGCTGCCATCGGTGGTGGGCTGACGCTGTTCCCGCACATGTGCACCTGCTGGGTTTTGGTGAATGGTTTTCCGTCGGCACCGTGACCGATGATGTAGTCAGAGGGAAAGCCCTGGGCCTTGTACAGCTCGGCTGGTTGCAGCATCCGCAGGCAGATATCGACGATGACGTAGGGCGTGCCCTTGATCGTTACGGTAACCAGTCCCAGCCGATCCTTGGTGGTGATTGTTGGTGCTGGCTCATTGGCGCCGCTCACGTTCTCGGTGCCGTAATAGCTGATCAGGAAAGCGGCGACTCGCAACGCGCCGTCCTCGTGGTCAGGGGACAGCTTGTATTCGATAAGTGCGTGGTGCTCGGCACCAGAGGTTATTGTCGGTACGAGTTCATCCAGCCCTCGGCCAATGCAGTTTTTACGCAGCGTTGCGAGATTCGCGGCTACCAGGTGCGCTGAAGCTATCGACCGGTGGTTCTGGGTCATCAGCGTTCCTGTTGGTTGCTCGATCGATACCGGTTTCCCTGCGTATTCGGGACCACCGACACCTACCAACACAGGGCTGGCCAGCGCAAACGAACCGCCGCGCGGCCAGGACGTTACGGTGCGCAGCGGTTCAAGCGATGACTGGACGCTTTCTCCGGACCAGTTCGCGATCGGCACTATGAACGGGTCGGCGGCATCGATGACGAACTTCTTCATGCCCTTGGCGATCCGGCGCAGGGTGGCCGGTGCCAGCGGCTTTGGCCGGTCGAAGATGCTCTTGCTTGGGATCGTCCAGTCGATGCACTCGGCAGCAGTCCGCCACTTCTTCTGGCCTTTAGTCGGGTGCTTGGCGTGGGTCGGCTCAGGCCACACGATAGGCTGGCCGTCGCAGCGGGCGATCATGAACAGACGTTCGCGGCTGGTTGGTGCGCCGTAGTCGCAAGCCTTGAGGATGTTCCACTCAACCACATAGTCCATGGCTTCCAGCAAGGCAATGAAGCGACGCCAGGTGCGACCGCGCCGAGCCGGATCTGGGACCAGGTACTGCTGTTCAACCGGAACGCGCTCACCTATCTGGGCAACGGTGCCGTCGAGTTTCATCACTCGGCCAGTTTTTTTGCAGCGCTTAGCGATCAGTGGACCCCATTGAAGTATCTGTTTCACGTTCTCGAGGCTTAGCACCCGCGGCTTCTTCTTGCCACCCCACTTCAGGCCGATCCACGATAGGCTGCGGATCTCGCGTTTGCGGGGTTGACCTGCGGAAGCTTGCGTGAAATGTGTGCAGTCCGGCGACATATGAAACCAGCCAACGGCCTTTCCGCCGCACTCGGTGTCCGGATCACCATCGAACACGTCGGTGGTGTAGTGCACTGCGCCCGGGTGATTCACTGTGTGCATGCTGATCGCCTGAGGGCTGTGGTTTTTCGCCACATTCACCGCGCGACCCAGGCCCATCTCCAGCCCGGTACCGGCGCCGCCGCCACCACAGAAGAAGTCGACAACGATCTCATCGTCCTGAGTGCTGAAGCCAAGTCCGTATTGGGTTTTGAAATCGAAGGGGTGTTTCTTCTGTTGTGCGGACATAGAGGATCCTCGCCGGCTGGCGTGATTCGTTGAAGTGGGGTATTTGTGTTCGGCCGGTATGGAGCCGGAAGGATATGTTCTTGGCTGACTGCAACGATGGGCGCTACGGCGCTCGCTCTCTAAGGGCGAGGCCCGAGCGATATACCTATGTGCTTCAACGACAATTTTTGAGGGAGGGAATATGGCATTTAACTGGCGCTGTCCGTTTTGCGGAAATAATTCAACAATAGGCGGTGAAAATACATCGTCAACTTACTTAAATTTTAATGATAATAATAAGTTTGACTGTGGGTTGATTGTGTTTATACAGTCAATAGTCTGCCCCAATCCGGAATGTAGAGAGGTCGCTCTCGTCGCTAATTTTGGTAAGTCGAGAGTTGTAAACGGAAACTTTCGTGTGGGAGAGGAATTCGATAGTTGGAGATTGAGACCTTCTAGCTTTGCTATCGTCTTCCCTGAATATGTACCTGCGGCTATTCGTCAAGATTATGAAGAAGCCTGTAAGATCCGTGATCTTAGCCCGAAAGCATCTGCCACTCTTTCTCGGAGATGCCTTCAAGGGATCATTCGGGACTTTAAAGGCATAGTTAAAAAGCGCTTGGTAGATGAGATAGATGCACTAAAGGGTGAGGTGGACTCTGATACTTGGGCAGCAATTGATGCGGTTCGTCAGATTGGAAATATTGGTGCTCACATGGAGAGGGATATTAACGAGATAATTGATGTTGATCCCGAGGAGGCTCAACTCCTAATTGAGTTGATCGAGACGCTCATTAAAGATTGGTATATCGCTCGTTTTAAACGGCAAGAGCATTTAGCTAAAATAGTAGCTGCAGCGCAAAGCAAGAAGTGAGGTCTAATCTGGATCGACGATTTCATCGCCGGGATCGAGCCTGAGTTCTGCAATGCTTTCCGTCTGAAAAGCTCGCGACACCTTTTCGCTTGGTTCGTAAGGTGTCGTGACACATCGAAGCATTCGAGCAGCGGTATCAAAGTCCGCGGCGATCAAGTTACGTAGCAGGTTTTGATACACCTCCTGCTGGTTGTTGAAACCGTGTTCTTTCATCACGCGCTTGAGGTCAGGCTTGAACACGCCGGCGACCTCAACTGTGAACTTCTCGATGCCCAGCGCGGCTTTTTTGGCCGCTTCCTTCTCGCGCTTCTTGCGCTGCTTGATGGCTTCCGCCGTCGGCTCCTGCTGTTCCTCGGCCATGGCCTGCCTCTTCAATTCTGTGGGCCGGTAGATCCAGCCATGTCTGTCGTCGGCGCTGGCGCACCTGGTTGCTGATTTTTCTCACGGCGGCCCCGGGAACTTGATGTTGTTCTCGCGGGCGATGAGCCTGGCGCGCTTGGCTTCCATGCCCATTTCTTTCGCTGCTTCGATGACGGTCTTGCCGGCGACGGCCAGTTCCTTCAGCCGTGGCGCGAGTTTGTCGCGCTCGATCTTCAGCTTGTTACTGTGGGAGCTGCCGAACATTAACTCTCGTTCACCGCTGACGCCTGGGGCGATTTCCTGCACCGATCGGCCAGCACCGAAGAACTGATCCAGCTTTCGGTTCAGGTCGTCGATGAGCGAGTCGCGCGGGTTGGGCATTGGTACGCCGATCACTGCGCACCCCCTGGGAGCCGGTTGGCCTTTTCCTCGAGCTGGATGGCGAAGTCGACGGCGGATGCGTATTCGAAGCGGAAGCCGCGGGTCTTGCCGGTGACCAGGTCGACGACGTGATAGGCCTTGCCGGCGGTCTTCACCTGAAAACGTACCTTCTGCACGGGTGGCTCCTTGCCGATCAGGGCGTAGAACGCGGCGGTGGCGATGCTTGCACGAGCACGCAGGGCGGCAACCCCGTCGACTCGCTGTTGAAGTGATGGATGCATGGCGATTCCTTGGTGGGGTTGCGTGTATCCGTCAGCACTCGGGCCGCCTGCTGGTTGCCGTTGGGCGCAGGGGAGAGTGCTGACGGATAAAGGCAGGCGAAAAAAAGCCCGATCGGAACCGGGCTTTTGTTTGCGTCACGAAGACCTCCCTACGTGACAGCCTCCCAGGCCCGCTACTGGCGACGGCCTGGGTTTGAATCATCATCAGTGTGTTGTCGCGAGGGGGTAGGCCTACCGGTTGCCCGATTGGTGCGCGGTGACACCGACGGCCAAGATGTCCGCTGCCTGCCAAGGTGTTGGGCGCAGCCTTCAGGCTTACTGCGCCACGCCGGTGAATCGGTGGGCTACTTCATGCTGGTCATCCTCAAGAACGCGCCGTTGGCATCTTGGCGGGCGCTCGCCGTTCTCTGGTGCTGCCTGCGGGGGGCCGCATTGCGCGGTGCAGAATCATCCGCATCCCGCTGCCCACTCAGTGAATGGGCAGAAGTGGTGCTTTGCGAGTAGGGTGGCCAGCGGCCATCTCACCACTACGCAGGTGACGCGCTTCCCAGATATGCTGAGAGCTCTACCAATCAGCAAGGAAAGTCTTATGCAGATTTCTGCAGTATGTGCAGCGTGCGGGAGCAAGATGCTCGTGATTCCGGATGACGACGAGGTCGATCAGATGGTCCGGTGCAGCGAATGCAACACGGATATCGGGGATAAAGCAGCGGTAACGGCCAAGCTGAGAGAGGCAGCGCAGAAAGAGGCCGATAAGCTTGTCCAGGATATGAAAAAGCGTCTCGAGAAGGCGTTCAAGCGTCGCTGATATCGCCACCGGCGCCTTTAGCATCTTGCTCTAGGCGCTCTTTCACTCGTTGATACACCGCCTCAGCGAGATGTGCTACCAGCGCTTCAAAGTCCGCGTCCCCTTGCTTAGGGATCTCAACCCGAACAGTTAATTGTTCTGTTTTCATCGGTGTCACCTTGTTTGGTTGTCATCCCGATGCACCCTGTCGCCAAGGTGCAGCAGCGATGCTTTGCCGTCGTTTACGCGATAAAAACACCATCAGTAGATTCCCCAACTGGGCCTTGAGGATTCGGGCCTTCAGCCTGGCCAACGATGATTTCCCGCCGCATCGCCTCGGCAACAAGGGCGGTCTGGCGGTTGACGCCCAACTTGAACATTGCGTTGGATATGCGCTTAACCACGGTCCCTGGCTCGACATCGAAGGCTCGGGCGATTTGTTTTGCGGTTAAGCCCTGGGCAACTGAAAGCAAAAACTGGAGTTCGCGACGAGCAAGGCCTCGGCCGAGATGGCCGATCCATGTGCCGCTTTTGATTGTTGATTCCATGCTGTGTACCTCTCGGTTGATTTCCCAATGCACCCGGGTATCCAGGTGCATCAGTGAAACTGTCCGTCCTATTACCGCCGGAAGGGGCGGGGTGCATTGCTTGCCGGGTCATTCGTGCCTACTGGGCTACACGGTTAAGGCGTTTCACCATCGAGCAGCCGTCCAGGTTGTTCCTGTCGTTGGCAGGCTTTCGGGCCTGTCTGCTCGCCGGTCGCCGGTAGAGGCAATGCGGTCTGTTGTTTGTTTCGCTGATTGTTAAAGAGCGGTGTCTGGTGGTCGTCGCGGCGGTGTGTCGCTTCGATGGGTTAAATATGAACCAGTAGTTCATATTAGGTCAAGTACCAAAAGTACATATTTTTATGGAAAGTACAGAGCTCATGGAAATCTCCACCTGGCACATTTGGGGATTTACCACTGGGAGCCGCTTCGATATAGTTGCTTTATACTGGATGCATATACAGCAATAGGGGAGTGGAATGGCAAAGCCGCAAAAGCAGTCAAAGCAGACCGTTCGACAGGAAATCACCGGAATAGAGCGGCTCGGCCTGCGCGTCTCATCGATGATCAATCACCCAGTAGCGCAGACTCAGCGATGGGTGACGATTCATCGCCTGGACACGGACGGAGATCGGGAGTGGGAGGAGGTGATGGGCTTGCTATCCGAAACAGACGGCATTGAAATGACATTCAATGACGACGAGTCGGTGACTCTGAGGTGGGAAGCCAGCCCCGAAGAGGACCGGCCGGTGGAGGTTGCCGAAGAAGTTGAGGAGCCCGCGCCTTTTTGAACGAGCACAAAAAAGCCCGCTCGAACGGCGGGCTTTTTGCAAGCGGGCTCAAACCAAGTTGGCATTCCATACCAGCAGCACCCGTGCCTGAATGTAGGTGTCTTCCGCCCTTATGGTTTGCGGCGGATGGCGGGGGTTGTCTGAGAGCATCGTGATCTGCTCGTCGCCGATCCATTGGAGCCGCTTGATGTAAAGATGCCCCTCCCAAGAGAACATGTAGATCCCATCGCCTGAGAACTCGCGGACGCTAACGTCGACCAGCAGTGGGTCGCGATGCTTGATTGTGGGAGCCATCGATTGGCCCCAGCCTGTCACCATCTTCAGGTGAAAGTGCTCTTTGAACTCAACGCCCATCTCGCGCAGATGCTGTGGGCTGACACGCACATCCTGGAACATCTCGGGATAGTCGTGGGGAATCTGCCCGCCGCCCATCGCGGCCCGGACGTCGTAATGCGCAATCCAGACTTCATCTCCCACGACACCAGGTCGGTAGTAATCGATTTCAATTGCTCCGCCGCCTTCTTCTGCTTCGGCGACCGCAAGTATCCGTCTGCGAGCATCGTCTGACAGTCCTTTGCCTTGCTTGGCAAGCATGTTGCGCACGATATCCGTTGCTGAAGGTGAGGTACTTTCAGTTTCGCCGCTATCCGCTTCGGCAAGCTTTGAAAAAGCGGGCTCGCTACCCGAACCATGTTGCAGCCACTCGATTTTCACGCCGAGCGCATCCGCAATTGCGCTCATCTTGGCAGGTCCTGGCAGAGACTCACCATTGAGCCATTTGCTTGAGGCCTTCGGCGTGACTTTAGCGATTTCGGCCAGTCGAGCACCTGCGCCCCACTGGTCGATGCCGTGGGCAGTTAGGGCTTTTTTGAGCCGGACAACGAAAGCTGCTCGGATGTCTTCGATATGAACCATAGGTTCAATATCGCATGCCCTTGCATGTACTTTCAGTTCCGACATAATATGTACTGTAAGTTCATATTTGACTCGGAGGCCATATGCGGCCGCTCAAGAAATCGATTGATGATGCCGGTGGTGTTCCCGCTGTGGCTCTGGCCTGTGAGAAGACGCCACGAGCGATCTACAAGTGGCTGGTCGCTGATGCTTTGCCGCGCACTGAGTACACCGGTGAAACCCAATACGCCAAAAAAATTGCCGAATTGGCGGCCGCTAAAGGCAAGCCTTTTGATGTCGCTTGGTTGCTTGCCGAGGCTCACCCAAAAAAGGCTGTGGCATAGCGGGGGCTGTGCCTACCACTGAAGTCACCCTGGAGCGATTGGAAGCCATGCAGCACCACCTCGATTTACTCAAGGAAGACCTTGAAGGGATTCGGGAAGACCTTCGGAACGCTGAGAAATAGCCCGTAGGTCCATTGGCGCCAGTATCGGATTTAACGGGGGAGAGGGGCAGTGCATCGCAATGGCTGTTGATCCATCCAGTAGAAAAGACCTATCAGGAAGACCATTCGGGGAAAGGAAATGGACGGCAATACATCAGGACGTTTGGGGACATTAAACGCTGAGGGCGGTAGCTCAGTCGGCGGGATTGGTCGCGTCTGCAGGAAAGAAATCGCCTGAATCGCAGGCACAAAAAAGCCGGTGGCTAGACCGGCTTCTTCAAAACGTACAGCAGTTGAGGCGCCATTATGAACACGATCGTCGCTCCAAGCAATACGGTCACTATGTCGAGTCGGGAGATCGCCGAGCTCACCGGCAAACAACACAAGGACGTCATTCGCGACATCCGCGTGATGTGCAAAGCTCTGGCTGATGATGGCGCAGATCTGCGCCATCTCCACGAGGTCAAGGATGGGCGGGATTACACCGCCGAGTTTCGCCTCGACCGAATCCTGACCGAAACCCTTTTGACCGGGTACAGCATTCCTCTTCGCCATCGTGTCGTGACACGTTTGAGCGAACTCGAAAACGTGTCGCGACATGTCGTGACGATTCCGCAGGATCTGCCCTCTGCACTTCGGCTCGCAGCTTTCCAAGCAGAACAGAACCTCCAGCTTCAGCAGGTCATCGACAAACAAATCCCAAAGGTCGAGGCGCTTCAGCGATTGGCCAAAACCCAAGGTGACGTCTGCATCACCACCGCCGCGCAAATTCTCGGCGTTCGCCCCACCAAGCTTTTTGCATGGTTGAACCAGAACCGCTGGATTCATCGCCGCACCACCCACTCAAGCTGGGTTGCGTATCAGCCACGCCTGAACACCGGCTGGCTCAAGCACAAGCTGGTCAAGGTCGGGGGCGGGGAAGGGCAAGACATCAAGGTCGTCGAGCAGGTGATGGTGACCCGCTCGGGCATCGTCACGCTCGCGGAACAACTTCAAGGAATTATGCTGTGAGTGTTCAAGCAATGTCCTGGGCGCTCTCGCTGCCTACCGAATCCCTGAAAGACTCAAGTGCGCGTCACGTGCTGTTGTGCCTTGCCAACTATGCCGGGTCGAACGGTGCTGGTGCCTTTCCATCGGCCTCAACTCTGGCACAAGACACCGGCCTGTCCGAGCGTACCGTGCGTTACAAGCTGGACGATCTGGAGAAGGTCGGGCTGATCCAGAAGGGCAATCAGGCTATTGCCGCCGTGCACATCGATCGTCATGACCGGCGCCCAGTCGTTTACGACCTTCAACTATCGCGGGGTGCAAATCCTGCACCCCGTACAAAACGGGGTGCAAATGACGCAACGGGGTGCAACTCACAACAGAACGGGGTGCAGCCTGAGACAGAACGGGGTGCAGAATCTGCACCCAATCCGTCACTGAACCATCAGGTAACCGAAGAGCAGCTGCAGCGCGATTTGGCTGATGAAATTTCTCGACAGGAACAGGCTGCCGCCGAATGCAATCCTTCCAACGGTCGCTTCGCCATGTTTGCCCTCTGGGAGCCTGACGCTAAGTCACTGGCCGACCAGATCGCAATCGCCGGGCTGCCGGCCGAGTGCGTGCCTGACGAAACGGTTCGCAAGTTCAAGGGCTTTCACTGCGCCAAACCGAACACCCTCGATTCCAGTGCTGGCTGGTGCTATCGCCTTGTCCAGTGGGTAAAGCGTGAGCGTGTTCAAGCAGCAGGCCGGGGACAAGAGCCAGATTTCAACGACACCAGTTGGGGTGATGACCTGGGAGGTCTGTGATGAAGTCTGTATCGAGCATGCTGTCAAAATTGCCCAACGCTTCCTCCGCCGAGGTTGTGCCGCTCAAGGCCGATGCGGGCACGGTTCAGGTGATCAACGCGTTGTTCCGCGAGCTGATGGCGATCTTTCCGGCATGGAAGCAGGCGTGGCCGGATCAAGATGCGATGAACGCCGCGAAGGCGACATGGACCAAGGCCTTCATGGCCGAGCGCATCACGAAAATTGAGCAGATCCGCTTCGGCATCGAACAGTGCCGCAAGGTCGGCTCCGACTTTGCGCCGAGCGTCGGCAAGTTCATCGGCCTGTGCCAGGCCACTCCGGAAATGCTCGGCATCCCGCCGCTGGACACCGCATTTCGCGAAGCCTGCCGCAATGCCCACCCGTCGATGGCTGGCCAGGCTAACTGGTCTCATGACGCGGTCTGGCACACGGCGAAAGAGGCCGGTTTCGAAAACCTGAACCGCCTCGAAACTTCATTGGCGCGAAAGCTCTTCGAGCGCAATTACGTGATCACTGTGCGCCGTTTGGTCGATGGGTTGCCGTTGCAAAAGATGCCGTTGGCGCTCCCGGCCCGGGCAGCAGGGCGCCGCACTCCCTCGATCGGTAATCAAGCGCTTGCCGATCTACGCGCCATGCGTTCTGGAGGTGCTGCCCATGTCTGATCGCCGCTTAGCTCTCCCTGAAATCGATACCTACCGCTTTGCGGTGTACTGCTGCTCGTTCAAGGTTGATCTGAGCTCAACGCCGGATCACGCCCTGGCGCTGTTCGTGGATGCGGCCATGGCCAAGCGCTACGGTTCGTGGATGTGGCCGGGCACTTACGAAGTCGTCGACGTCGTCACTGGGGCGCGGGTATGCGAGTGACCTCGAAGAAACTCCGGGCCTCGGCCAATGGTCAGGACTGCACCGTCCGCATTCCGGGCACCTGCAATCACAACCCAGCCACCACCGTCCTCGCGCATCTGCCGTGCGGGCAAAAAGGCATGGGCATGAAGGGCTTCGACACCGTCGCGGTGTATGCCTGCAATGCCTGCCACGACGTCATCGACGGCCGCAGCGCCGGCGAGGTCGATTGGCAGGACATGCCCAGAGCCATCGCTGAAACCCATGAGGCCCTGATCCGGGCCGGAATTCTCACCGTAAAGGGGGCTGCATGATCGACATGACGCTGCCGTGGCCGCCGAAGGAATTGAGTCCGAACGCCCGCGTGCACTGGAAGCAAAAACACAGGCACGCGAAGGCCTACCGCCGCACTTGCGGACTGATTGCGCTTGCACTCAACGCACCGCACCTGGCCGGGAAGAAGTACTTCTGGGTGACGTTCTGCCCGCCGAACCGCCGGGCCTATGATGACGACAACCTGTTGGCGCGCTTCAAGGCTGGCCGTGATGGCATTGCTGACGGGTTGGGCATCGACGACAAGAACTTCGTGACCACGATCAACATCGGTGATCCCGTACCAGGCGGCGAAGTGCGCGTGCACATCCGCGATTACCCGATCGTTGAGTCCGTCGCGGTGGCCGAATGAGTACCGCCGCCGTCAAGATCACTCAGGCCGAAATCAAACGGCAGGCCGCTGGCACTGTTCAGGACCTGCGAGACCTCGAGAACAAGGGCCTGTACCTGCGATTCAACAAGGCGCGCAACGGAGGCTCGTGGTTCCTGGTGCTCAAGGGCAAATGGAACCCTATCGGGAAGTACCCTGAGCTCTTTCACACCCAGGTGGTCGCGGCGCTGCCGTCGATCCGCTTGCGCTTGGCTGCCGGGGAAGGTGCGAGTCTGTCGAAGTGGGACACCGTAGGCGAGCTGCTGGACTGGTACGCCGATCGCATGGCCCGGGATCGCAACCTGTCGGCAAAGCGCAAGAAAACTGGTGCGTCGATGATCAAATGCCACTTGATGCCGCGCCTTGGTGACCTGCCGCTGATCAGTCTCGACAAGGCCACGCTGGACAACCAGCTCATGTGGCCGTTGCAGGAAACCATCTCCATCGATTACGTGCGGTCGGTGTTCCAGCTGCTGGCCTTGGCTTTCCGTCAGGCCTTCAAGTTGGGCCTGATCACAGCCAACCCAATGGCGGCGATCAAGTTCAACGACTTCTCCAAAGCGAAGGTTGGGATCAAGCCGTCCCGTCTGCGTGGCGTTCAACTGGAAGGCCTGCTGACGCAATTGGCCGAGGTCATGCCCGCTGCGCCACTGGATTCGATGCTGGCCCTGATGATGCTGTGCCACGGCACACGGATCGGCGAAACCCGCATGGCGCGTTGGTCGCACATCAGTCTGGCCGAGCGCGAGTGGTTCATCCCGGCCGAGCACACCAAGACCGGCGTCGAGCATCACCTGCCCCTGACCGAGCAGGTCTGCACCTTGTTGATCAGGTACCGCGACGGTCAGTACGCCCGAGGCTATGACGGCCAGTTCTTGTTCCCGGCGCGCAATGGCAAGGCACTCGGTGAAGCCCAGGGCTGCGCCGTGTTCCGGCGGTTGGGGCAGGGCGAATGGACCAGCCACGACCTGCGCAAGGTGGCCCGCACCGGTTGGGCAGATCTCGGCGTAGACCACCTGATCGGCGAGCTGCTGATCAACCACGCGATGGGCCACAACGTGAAGGTGTACATCCAGTCCGACGTCATGGCTCGCAAGCGTGACGCACTGGAGCAGTGGCACGCGCATCTAGATCAGAAAGGGTTTGCAGTCATTCACGGATTGACCGGCTTTAGATTTGAAGATTCCGGTAATGCGCTGGAAGCCGCACGGGACAAGGGCTGCAAGGCCACTCAAGAATCAACCATAGGCGAGGTTTAAAAATGGATAAAAGGACTCACGGACCCGCCCTTGTGCGCTCTCTAATCCCGCTCGCCGACTGCCCGTCGTGTGCTGGTAAAGGGATCATCCAGGGCGTGTTTCACCAGCTCTATTGCATCGGTTGTCACTCTTCGGGCTTCGTTCACGCCCAGACCCTGGAACCGCTGTTGATCGAAGATCTGGTGTTCCAGTTGGGGCGGATGGTTCGCCGGGAGCGCAGTCAGTTGGTTGGCAAGAGCCCAACGCGCTGCATCGTCGATGAGTACCAGCAGAGCAATAGCCGCGGCGCGGGCCGCTCGTCTTTCAAGGGGGATTGATTCATGGCGAGAACAAAAAGCTTCACCGAGCGAACGGCTGAAGATCTGCTGGAGCATTGGGGGCGCTGGGTGGTGCTGGGATCTGGCGTGTCCTGCTGCGCATCCCGCGAGAACACCCTTCACACGCCGATGATCACGGACGACGATGCGCTGATGATTGATGGTTTGATGGGGCGACTGCTCAAGCGCTACCCCGAGTGCGGCAATGTGTTGATGAAGTACTACACCGCGCGGGACAAGGCATTGGTCGATGTGGGCAAAAAACTGGGCTTCGGTGAAGAGAAGACCCGCCAGCTGTGGAAGGCCGGCATTGCATGGATTGACGGTGCGTTAGATTTTCGCCGCGAGGCAGCTTGACAAGGCCGGGGACGAACTATAGATTTCAGTTACTTTGCGGTTTTTCCGCGAGCAAAGCCCGACCCTTGAGTCGGGCTTTTTGCTTTCTACCGTTTGCGAAACTCACTCAAACTCAAGCTCCGCGCCCATCTCGCGCATCTGCTCATAGATGGCACCGAGTTGTTCATCTGGCAGGCTCAAGCGCGCAGCAATGAAGAACAGCATTTGAGCGCTGACCTCACGAGGCTTGGCCCCGCCAGTGTACTTGCGCCACTGTCGGCCATCAGACAATCCTGCGATCGCAGCCATATCATTGCCGGTCTTGTTCAGCCGATTTTTCAGGGCTTCGAGGTCGACGGTGCTTGGTGGCGTGTAGTGCTTGATGGTTTTCATAGTGCCCTTATGGAAAGCCCCGCTTTTGCGGGGCTCTGGGATCAGGAGAGGAACTTGGTAAGTGCGACCGTGGCTGCGGCTACTGCGCCGACCAAACCCGACGCTATCGCGATTGGATACCAGAATGCTTCGCGGCTCATCTTGAACGTCTCAGCACGGAACTTGCTGGTCTCGGCGTTCAGTTTGCTGGTCTCTGCCATCAGCTTAGCGATTTCAGAGTGGATCTTTTCGAGTTCGGCGGTGGTCATGTCGATGCTCATTTGTTCTTCCCTTTGGGGTTGTCGGGCCGGGCGATGTGCGCTTCCCATGGGTCTTATATTAGGCCCATTGGGCCTAGTGGTCAAATGATTTATATGTTCCAAAGTTATTTATTTTGAGCCTCGGCATTGGCCGGGGCTTTTTCGTTTTCGGCTCCACCACACCCATTGCTCCGAGCTGGGAGTGCTGCTGGAGCCGGATCAATTCGCTCCCCGAAAGGGAGGACGCCGAGATGCCAAATATGCCCGACAAACCAGACACTTGGCTGCTCGTTCTCGCGTGGCTGAGCCAGCACTCGCCAACGATCTATGCCGGTGGGCTGTCTTTCGTGGTGGGTGCCTTACGCATCATTTACGGCGGCGGCACTCGGCGACAGGCACTGCTGGAAGCCTCGCTCTGTACGCTGATCACCATCGGCCTGATCCCGTTGCTTGAGTACTTCGGTCTGCCGCAGAACTTCGCCACGGCCGCCGGTGTGTTCATCGGCTTCCTCGGTGTGAAGAAGATCGCTGACCTGGCTGATCGGTTCGCCGACTTCAAACTGCCTCGGCGTGCTGAGTGATGGCCTGTGCTGGATGTGCCGCCCGCCGAGTGCGAGCGGCTAAGTGGTTGAGCATCGCCCGAGAGCGTGCTGCCTCGTTGATCTCACCGAAATCGAATACCGGAGCGTTACCTGATGGGAAGGCTGAGGACGCTGGGAAGCAGAGTTCAAACCCAGGCTGACCGGCTGCCAGCCATCAACACGAACTCATGGCGTGCCACGAAGGAGACATCTGCTCAGCGCGGCTACGGCTACAAGTGGCAGAAGGCGCGTGAGGTCTGGCTTCGTGATCACCCGCTCTGCGTTTACTGCGAGCGCAACGGTCGAGTGACAGCAGGCAGGGTTGTCGACCACATCATCGCTCACCGCGGCGACATGGTCCTGTTCTGGGATCGATCCAACTGGCAGACCCTGTGCAAGCCTTGCCACGACTCGGTCAAACAGGCCGAAGAGGCTGGCGCGACTGGAGGGTGGTAGGTGGCTCGGGCAGCGCGGCGCAAATGAGATGAAATCTCATTTGAGATGCACCAAGGTGGTGCGATTGAGAATAGCTATGGAGGGGGGGTGTTAAATATAGGGGGTTAATACGCTCCAGACCGCGCCCGATCCCATTCGTACTTTTTTTCCCGACCCTAAGGTTTTTTGTTAATGGTGTTAACAGACAAACAACGACAGTTTGTTGACGCAAAAGCCCGGGGTGCGTCCAACAAAGAAGCGGCAGAAGCCGCAGGATGTAAGGCTTCCACGGCTTCCGCAGCGGGTTCCCGCTGGGCCAATGATCCCAAGATTGCAAGCGCAATCCTTGCTCGCCGGGCCGAGCTCAGTGTTAACCCTGAGAAATCGCGCAAACGCCGAGAGCAGCCATCCGACCAAGTGCCTGAGACGGAAGAAGCCGGTGGTGAGTTCCTCGATTGCCTTCCCACCACCGAAGATCCACTGGTCTGGCTACTGGCCCTAATGAACGAGCCCAGGGCCAAGGTTTTTGATCGGCGCAACGCTGCCCAGACGGCTGTGCCCTATGTGCATGGCAAGAAGGGTGACGCCGGCAAGAAGGAACTGAAAGAGCAGGCCGCCAAGGAGGCGGGGAAGGGCAAATACTCCGCCGGCAAGCCGCCGCTCACTGTCGTAAGGAAGTAGCCAATGCTTTGGACAACTGCCTGCCCTGACTGGTGGCAGCGCCTCTCTGTGGGCGAGTCAATCATCCCGGCACCGCTGTTTCCTGCAGAGGCGGAGGAAGGGCTGGAAGTATTCCGTTCGCTGAAAATCGTGGACGCACCTGGTTGCCCGACCATCGAAACAGCGTGCGCGCCGTGGGTTCTGGATTTTGCCGGCGCTATTTTCGGCAGCTACAACAGCGAAACAGGCCATCGCCTGATCAGCGAATACTTCCTCTGCATTCCGAAGAAGAACTCCAAGTCGACGATCGCGGCGGCGATCATGCTGACCGCGCTGATTCGCAACTGGCGGCTGGAAGCCGAGTTCATCATCCTGGCACCGACCAAGGAGATTGCCGACAACGCCTTCAAGCCGTGCGCGGCCATGGTCAAACACGACGAAGAGCTGAGCGATCTGCTTCACGTCCAGCCACACCTGAAACTGATCACGCACCGTGAGACGGGCGCAACATTGAAGGTCGTCGCAGCAGACAGCGACGTCGTAGGTGGCAAAAAGGCCGTCGGCGTTTTGATCGACGAGGCCTGGCTGTTCGGCAAGAACGTCAAGGCACCGGACATGATCCGGGAGGCCACGGGCGGCCTGCTGTCCCGTCCGGAAGGCTTCATCATCTGGCTGACGACTCAGTCGAACGAGCCGCCGGCCGGGATATTCAAGTCGAAACTGAGCTACGCGCGCGGCGTGCGTGAGGGCCGAATCGACGATCCACGCTTCCTGCCGGTGATTTACGAATTTCCCCCGGAGATGATCGAGAGCGGCGAAGCCCGGCGCCCTGAGAATTTTCACCTGGTGAACCCCAACATGGGGTACTCGGTGGACAGGCCGACGCTTGAACGCCTGTTTATGCAGGCCGAACTCGACGGCGAAGCCGAGGTTCGAGGCTTCCTGGCCAAGTTCCTGAACATCGAGATCGGCCTGGCGCTGATGTCTGACAGTTGGGTGGGCGCCGATTTCTGGGAGCCACAAGCCGAGAAGGGCCTGACGCTGGATTCGCTCATTGAACGCTGTGAAGTGATCGTCGTAGGTGTCGATGGTGGGGGGCTGGATGACTTGCTGGGGCTGGCGGTCATGGGGCGGGTTCGAGAGTCGCGCACTTGGTTGCACTGGGCGCACGCATACGCTCACCCATCCGTTCTGGCGCGCCGTAAATCGGAAGCTCCACGCTTGATGGACTTGGCGGCAGTTGGTGACCTCACGCTTGTGCAGAAAATTGGCGATGACGTTGAACACCTTGCCGCGACGGTCGCGCGCATCAATCAGGCGGGCCTGCTCGACAAGGTCGGGCTCGATCCGGCCGGCATCGGGGCCGTGCTCGATGCGTTGGCAGATGCCGGCGTCGAGGAAGACCAGATCATCGGTATTTCACAAGGCTGGAAGCTGACAGGCGCAATCAAAACCACCGAGCGCAAGCTCGCAGAGGGCGCCCTGCTGCACTGTGGTCAGCCACTGATGGCCTGGGCCTGCGGCAACGCGAAGGGCGTGCCATCGGCCAACGCATTCCTGATCACAAAGCAGGCGTCGGGCACTGCGAAAATCGACCCACTCATGGCCACGTTCAACGCCGTATCGCTGCTGTCTCTGAACCCAGAGGCACGTGGGGGCATGGACGACTACCTCAATAACGGCTTTTTCGGACTAGTAGGCTGACCATGGCATTTCGTTGGTACAACCCCCGTACCTGGGGATTCTTTGGCTACACCGATCCGACCACGGGCGATTACGTCGAAGTGGATATGGAAATCGGCGGGAAGCGCACTAAATCCGGCGTCCGGGTGAACACCAAAACTGCGCTATCAATCAGCATGGTTTGGTCGTGCGTAAAGATCCTCTCGGAATCACTGAGCGGTTTGCCGCTCAAGCTGTTTGACGACGCCGAATCTGGTCGAAAACAGGTACCGGGAAATGATCCTGCGCTGAAGCTTTTGCGAAAACCCAACCCCTACATGACGCGGCTGAACTTCCTAAAGTTCGTGGTGGTGAACATGGCGCTGCGGGGAAACGCATTTGCCTTGATTGAGCGCAATCGTAACGGCGACCCCATCGGGTTTGTCCCCCTGCGATTCGATACTGTCACGATCAATACCGAGGACGATCTCTTTTATTTGGTAACGCCAAGTGAGGGGGATCCCTATCCGGTATCGCCGGAAAACATGCTGCATTTCAAGTTGTTCAGCCTCGACGGCATCGTCGGGTTGTCACCCATTGAGTACCAGGCAGAAACGATGGGTCTGGCTAAAGCTGGGCAGCAGTGGTCGTCGCGGTTCATGCGAAAAGGCGGATTCACTGGCGGCTACGTGATCTATGAGAACTTCCTGACCAAGCAGCAGGAAGCTCAAATCATGGCGAAGTTTCCGGACGTTCGGAAGGCAGATGCCGACGACATCGGGAAGATGGCAATCCTGCAGGGCAATCCAAAGATTGTTCCTGCGGGCCTGAGCCAACGAGACGCTCAGTTCATCGAATCCCAACAGTTTCAGGAGGAGGCGCTGGCCGGTATCTACGGCGTGCCGCTCTGGCTGGCAAACCGTGCTGGCAAGACTTCGATCATGGGGTCGAACCTCGAACAGCAGCTCACCGGCTTCATCACCTTTGGCCTGAAACCCTATATCGACGCCGTCGAGGACGAGTTCAACGACAAGGTCTACCGCAAGTCTTCCCGTTTCGCCGAGTTCACAGTCGAAGGGCTTCTTCGGGCCGACAGCGCCGGGCGCGCGGCTTACTACCAGGCAGCGCTTGGCGGTTCCGGTGGATCTGGATGGATGTTCATCAACGAGGTTCGAGAAAAAGAGAATCTGCCGCCATTGGCTGGCGACGAGTACAACAAGGTCACCCGGTGGGAGATGCAGACCAATGTCAAAAATTGAAGTCCCGTTCGAACTGAAAACCGTGGATGACGCGGGCAACTTCGAGGGCTACGCCGCGGTATTCAACAACGTTGACCTCGGCGATGACGTCATCCTCCCCGGTGCTTTCACACGAGTAAAAACAACGCGTAGCGGAAAATTAAAGCTGGCGCTCTACCACGACCTGACTCGATTGGTCGGTCTGGCGGATTTTACCCAGGACGACCATGGCCTTCTGGTGAAAGGGAAGGTCAATCAGGCAGTGAGCTATGCCAAAGACGCCTATGAGCTGATGCGGGCCGGGATTCTCGACAGCATGTCCATCGGTTTCAACACGCTCAAGGCTGATTTCGAAGAGCGTGCTGGCCGGACTGTTCGAATTATCAAAGAAGCCGAGCTGTGGGAGGCCTCCTTTGTCCCGTTCGGCATGAATCCCGAGGCTCAAATCCTCAGCGTCAAATCAGATATCAGGCTTTTCGAGAATGCCCTGCGCGATCGCATGGGCCTCTCGCAGAAGGAAGCGGCGGCAGTCGCTTCGCTCGGCTATCCCGCGCTCCGCCGTGACGGCGGTAGCGAGGCCACGGCGATCGTGGAAGAGCTGAAAGAAATTTCCACCCTATTCGCTACTACATTCGGAGCAAAGCCATGAGCGAAGTGAAAGAACTGAAATCCTCCCTGGAACTGCAATTGAAGGAAGGCTTCCAGGGCCTGCAAGAAAAGTATGACTCGGCCATGACCGAGGTGCAGAAGGGCAACCAAGTCACCGGCGATCTGAAGAAACAGATCGAAGACCAAAAAGGTGAACTGCAAAAGGTCATCGACCAGGTGCAGGACCTCGAACAGAAAGGCGTGAAGCTACGCGGCCAGCCAGGTGAGGGCAAAAGCTTCATCGACATGGTCAAGGGCCATGACAACTACAAAGGCCTGCAGCAAAAGAGTGTCAGCACCGCCGAAATCGAAGTGACGAAATCTGACCTGGCCAGCATGAAGGAAATGAAGGTCACCAGCGCTGGTATCGTGGCTCCGATCTATGACCCGGTTATTCAACCTGGCATCCGTCAGGAGCTGCGCATCCGCGACCTGCTGACCACCATTCCGGTGTCCGGCCAAAACTACACCTACTTCCGCGAGAACGTGCATACCCGTGGCGCGGCTCCGGTCGCTGAAGGCGGCTTGAAGCCGACCAGCAACGTCACCTTCACCACCGAAACCGATCGTGTGAAGAAGATCGCAGTATGGATGCCGGCGACCGATGAAGTGCTGTCCGACGTGCCTCAGATGTTCGCCTATCTGCAGCAACTGCTGCGTTACGACCTGAAACTCGAAGAGGAGTCCCAGATCCTCAAGGGTGACGGCTCGGGCGAAAACCTGAATGGCCTGATGACTCAGGCCACTACCTACAACACAACCCTGAGCAAGACCGGTGACACGGCGATCGACCTGATCCGTCGCGCCATATACCAGGTTCGCAAGCAGTCGAAAATGTCGGCCGACGGCATTGTCATGACCGAGCTCGACTGGATGAACATTGAGCTGCAGAAGGATGGCGAAAACCGCTACCTGTTCGCCAACCTGCAGGGCTTGGTCACGCCAATCCTGTGGGGGCGTCCGGTGATCACCTCCGACAGCATGGACGAGGGCGATGCAGACACCGGTGGCGAGTTCCTGGTGGCGAACTTCGCGCGCTCCACCACGCTGTTCGACCGCATGGCGTACCAGTTCAAGATGGGCCTGATCAATGATCAGTTCATTCGTAACGAGATCGCGCTGCTGGTCGAGGAGCGCCTGGGCTTGGGCGTCCGCCGCAAGGAAGCGCTGGTCAAGGGCCAGTTCACGGTCGCGCCGTAACTCACCATCACCGTTCAAGGCCGGCCATTCGCCGGCCTTTTTGTTTCTGGAGGCAACATGAAAATCAAAGCTCTGTGGGGTTTTGTAGGTAACGCCGAACTCCTCGGCGCCGATTCGCCGAAGGTCAAGCGTGGTCAAGAGTTTGAAAACGCTGATGACGAGTATGCCCATGTGCTGCTCGGCAAAGGTCTCGCGGTTGAACTGGATGCCAACGGCAAGCCGAAGGTCGCTAAGCCGAAGGAAAGCAAGCAGGCGTCGCCCAAAGAGGCCAAGTAGATGCTCGACATGACCACCGTGAAGTTGCATCTGCGAGTCGATGGCGATGAAGAAGAAGCGCTGATCGGTGGCTACCTCGAAGCAGCCAAGGCGCACGTTGAGCAGCACTGCGACCGCAAACTGGTCGAAGCGGATCCCGTTGAGCCAGATGAAATGGGCCTGACCCGAGATGTCGAGCAGGCCATTTTGCTGCTGGTGGGGCACTGGTACTCCAACCGGGAAGCAGTGGTGATCGGCGGTGCGCCGTCGGCCGTCCCTCTCGCAGTCGACAGGCTGCTTTGGTACAGGAAGCGCTTCTAATGCAGGCCGGCAAACTCAAGCATCGGGTTCAAATCCAGCACAAAGTGACGGCGCAGGATCAGCAAACCGGTGAGCAATTGACTGAACAATGGGTTGAGTTCGCCAAGGTCTGGGCTTCAGTCGAGGATTTGAGCGCTCGCGACTTCATTGCCGCGCAGGCCGGCCAATCAGAGGCGAAAAGTCGGGTCGTCATTCGACACCGCGAAGGAATCACCACTGCAATGCGTGTTGTGCTGGATGATGGCACTGTTTGCGGCATCGTTGGGCCTCCACTGGCTGACGCGAATTCTCGCAAGGAGTATCTGACGCTACTGGTCACCTCGGGGGTGAACGATGGCTGATTGGGTCACTTACAACCTGAAGGGCGCCGACGAACTGTCCGCCAGATTCAAGGGCCTGACCGAGGAAATGCGCCGCAAGGTGGTGTTGCCGGCGGCCAAGGACGCCATGGACATCGTTCTGCTCGACGCCAAGGATCGAGCAGCACGTATCGATGACCCGGAAACGGCCAACTTCATCCCGGCCAACCTGGCGATGATCGAACGCAAGGCGATCGGCGAGGAAGTCGGCGCCGTGGTCATCTCCGTGGGCGTGCGTATGCGAAAGCGCGGGCAGAAGGGCGGCAACACGTTCTATTGGTGGTGGGTGGAGTTGGGTACCGAGAAGAACCGGGCGAAACCTTTTCTCCGGCCGGCCCTGGCCAACAACCGCGAGGCGCTGTTCAGGGAGTTCCTGAGTTCGGCCAAGTACCAACTGATCAAGCTGGGGGTGAACTGATGACCGCACCCATTTTTACGGTGTGCGCCGGGGCGCCGGCAGTCACTGCGCTGCTCGGCATCAACCCGACCCGGCTTTATCCGCACGGCGAAGCACCGGAGGGTACGCCCCGGCCGTACGCGGTCTGGCAGGTCGTCAGCGGCTCGCCAATCAATTACATCAACGGCGTTCCGGACACGGATCGGTACGGCCTGCAGGTGGACGTGTACGCCGAAACGGCATCAACTGCTGAAGCGGTTGTGAAAGCGCTGCGCCAGGCGATCGCCAAGCGTGCATACGTCACCGGTTTCGGTGTTGATGATCGGGACAAGGACACGCACAACTACAGAAAAGGTTTCGACGTCGCCTGGCTTGTGAGCCAGTAGATCGCACCAGAAAGACCGACCCGCTCCGGCGGGTTTTTTTATGCCTGTCAAACAGTGATTTCACAGGAAATCGGGGAGTACCAAATTGACCATTAACACCCAAGGCACTGAGCTTTTCGCGCTCGACCCGGCCGACAACAGCGTCATCGACGTCGGTTGCTTCACTTCGCTGGACGGGATTGACACGGCGATCGCGCAGATCGATGTGACCTGCACCAAATCCAAGGCGCGCGAGTATGAAGCCGGCTTGGCTGAGCCAGGATCTGCATCGTTCGGCCTGAACATCGACCCGAAAAACCCTTCCCATTTGCGGCTGCACCAGCTGAAAAAGGCGGGCACCAAGCTCAAGTGGGTGGTGGGTTGGTCGGACGGCTACAACTTCGATACCGAAACCGGTATTCCACCCCTGGTAGGTGCCGAAGGTTCTCTGGCAGGCATCGTGCTGAACTCTGCGGGCACGGGTTACACCACGGCTCCAACCGTTGCCATTACCGGCGGTGGCGGTACCGGTGCGACCGCTACGGCCCAGATTGCCGACGGCAAAGTCACCGGATTTACCATCACCAACGCTGGCTCAGGCTATACCAACGCTCCGACGGTGGCGCTCACCGGTGGCGCAGGCACTGGTACATCAGCGCGTGCGCTGGTCAACGAAAGCGCTGACTTCGACCTTCCGAATACCCGGACCTGGCTCACCTTCGAAGGCTACATGAACGCTTTCCCGTTCACCTTCGGACTCGGTGATGTCGTGAAGTCCAACGTCGGTATCCAGGTGTCCGGCGAGATCGAGCTGATTGCCAAAACCTCTGTTTAAGGAATCCCCATGGATCTGAGTATTGCAGCGCTGGCAGCCGCCGGCGCGTTCGCCGCTCCGTCGGTGAAGAAGGAAATTCAATGGCACGCGGGCGGTGTCCTTCAGAAAGCCACGGTCTACGTGGCTCATGAGTCGTACATCTCTGTAACCCAGCGCTGGGACGCGCAGAACCAAGGTGTGGATATTACCGCGCAGCGCATTGCGTCGTGCATCGTCGACAAGGATGGCAAGCCGGTGTTCACGGTGTCTGACGTTCTTGGCGGGCCTGAAACAGGGCACGGCCCGCTGTGTGCTGAGCTGGCAATCGTGCTGCTTTCGGCGATTGGCGAAGTCAACCAGATGTCGGAGGGCGCCCTGGAAAAAAAATCGACCCCGAGGAAGAGTTCTGGCACGAGCTCGTCCTCGCGGGGATCGGCGGCCGCACGATCGCGGAAGCCAAGCAAAACCTGAGCTATGTCGAAGCGATGGACTGGATGCGGTATGCCCGGAAAGCCGGTTCGCTGAATCTGGGAATTCGCCTCGAGCATGGTTTCGCAATGCTGGCGACGCTGCTCAACAACGTGCACGGCGGGAAGGCAACCTTTGATGATTTCCTGCCCGATCGGGGTCAAAAGCCCGAGCCAAAAGAAGCCACGCCGCAGGATCTGTTAGCGCTGCTGCAGTCGGTCAAGAGGTGATTTATGGCGGTTGATTCACTTGGCCAACTGACGGTCGATCTGGTTGCCAACACCGGCGGCTTCGAAAAGGGCATGGACCGCGCCCAGCGCGCGCTCAAAGCGGCGACCAGGGAAGCAGCCTATCAGGCTGGCCAGCTCGACAAACTGGTAGGCCAGATCGACCCGGTGATTGGGGCTTACGGTCGCCTCGACAAAATGGAAGAGCAGCTGCGCAAGCACCGCGCAGCTGGTCGGCTGGATAATGCCGACTTCACCCTGTACCTCAACAAGCTGAAGGAACAGCGGGATGCGGTCGAGAAGGTCGACCGGGTCATGGCCAAGAACGGCCAGACCGCCAAGCAGTACGCAGCCAACCTGCGCGGCGTTCCGGCACAGTTCACCGATATCGCCGTGTCCTTGCAGGCCGGCCAAAACCCGATGACGGTCTTCCTGCAGCAGGGCGGCCAGCTCAAGGACATGTTCGGCGGCGTCGGCCCTGCGGCCAAGGCGTTGGGCGGTTACGTGCTGGGCCTAGTGAATCCGTTCACGGTAGCGGCAGCCGCCGCTGGTGTTCTGGCGCTTGCTTACAAACAGGGTTCAGACGAGGGAACCGCGTTTACCACCTCGCTGGCCATGACCGGTAATACCGCCGGCACCACGGCCAGTAGCTTGGCAACCATGGCCCGCCAGGTGTCGAGCTCTGGCGGTACCGTCGGCAAAGCATCCGAAGTGCTGGCGCAGTTGGCGGCTTCTACCAAGATCCCCGTGGCGGCGTTTGAGTCGATCTCTGAGGCGGTGATCAAGTACGAGTCGGCGACCGGAATTGCGGCCAGCAAAACGGTCGAGAATTTCGAGAAAATTGCCAAGGATCCTGTCGGCGAAATTCTGAAACTCAACGAGTCGATGAACTTCCTCACGGCCACCACCTACGAAAACATCAAGTCGTTGCAGGAGCAGGGGAGAACGCAGGAGGCGGCGGCAGCGGCAACGGCGGCGTATGAGGATGGTCTGAACCGCACCTCCACGTCCATCAAGCAGAACCTCGGCTTTCTCGAGGCGAGCTGGGGCGCGGTCAAGAGCGCTGCCAAGGGCGCATGGGACGCTGCGCTCAACGTTGGGCGCGAGGAAACGCTCGACCAGCAGATCGCCAAGCTAGACGAGCAGCTCAACGCTATCGCGGACAACGCCGCGCTGCGGAACAAGCGTAATGCCCGGGGCAAGCCCGCTGATCCATTCAGCAACCTGACGCCCGACGACAGCTTCCGCAAGGAAGCGCTCGAGCGGGAGAAAACCGACAAGCTTTTGCTCAAGTCCGAGCAGGATCGCCGGGCGGCGGCAAAGGGTTTTGCACAGCAACAACAGCAGCAGGCGCTGGAAGACCAGGTCCGCCTGGACAAATTGCGCAAGGAAACCGAGGGCAACTCGGCCAAGCGTGAGCGCGAGCTGGCGGATTACCGCTTGCTCGTTGAACGGCGCGTCACTCAGTCGAAAGCCTCTGGCGATAAGTCACTGCTGATTTCCGCCGAGCAGCAGGCGAAAGACATCGCCGCGATCAACAACAAGTACAAGGATCCCAAAACCGCCAAGACGCCGCAGTACCGCGAGGACGCGGGTATCAAGGCGCTCGATCAGGCGAAACAGCAGTACGCCGTTCTACAGCAGCAGGCGGCGCTCATCGGTGACCAGAACGCGGCCAGCCAGAACCTTGGCACGAATGCGAAAAAGCTGGTCGAGTGGGAGCAGCAACTCGCCGACATCAAGGGCAAGAAAACCCTCACCGCCGAACAGCAATCACTGCTGGCGAACCAGGAACTGATCACCGCTCAGCTCAAGCGCAACGCGGCGCTCGAAACCGAGAACACACTGCGCGAGAAAGGGCTGGAAACCCGCCGCAAGTTGGCGGCATTCGATGAGAACCTGAAAAGCCAGCTCGCCAGTGCACAGCAGGGCCTGGACAACAACCTAGCTGGGATTGGCCTTGGCGACGAGCAGCGCAAACGCTTGCAGGAGCAGCGCAGTATTCAGCAGTCGTATCAGTCGCAAATGGACAAGCTGACCTCCGACTACAACAAGAGCAACAAGGATCAGTTCAGTACCGAGCTCTACGACAAGGAAACCGCAGCACTGCGGGCCGCACTCGACAAGCGTCTGGCCATGCAAACCAGGTTCTATGAGGACGAGGATCAGGCCAGGAGCGACTGGACGCTGGGGGCATCCTCAGCTTTCCAAAACTACGTCGACCAGGCGAAGGATGTTGCCGGACAGGCCAAATCGGCCTTTACCTCGTTGTATGACGGACTGACCGACGCCGCAGTGGATTGGGCGTTTGGTGCTGATAAGACATTCGGTGATGTGGCCAAGAGCTTTGCCCGCATGGTCGGCAAAATGGCCCTGCAGTCGGCGGCGTCGAATGTGTTCTCCAGCATCGCCGGCAGCGCCCTGGGCGCAGCGTTAGGTGGTGGGGCGCCGACGTCGGCTGGTAGCACTGCCGCCGGGTACTCGGCTGATGTCCTGTCGAAATGGCCGGGCCTGTCTGATGGTGGTTACACCGGCGACGGCGGTAAGTACGAGCCGAAAGGCATCGTGCACGGCGGCGAGGTAGTGATCCGCAAGGAAGTGGTTAAGCAGCCGGGTATGCGTGGGTACCTGGAGCGCCTGAACAAGCACGGGTACGCGGACGGTGGTTATGTCGGGCTGTCCGGCGGTTCATCGGCCGCACCGGCAGCCACTGGGCAAGTCGTCATCAACCAGTCGTTCCAGGTACAGAGCACCGGGGCCGGCACCTCGCCGCAAGAGTCGCAGGCCCTGGGCCAAGCCTATGCGGATGTCGCAAGGCGCGGCGCCCAGCAGGAAATCGCCAAGGAAACCCAACCGGGCGGACAGATCTGGAGGCTTGTGAATGGCCGTTGAGACCTTTGACTGGTGCCCGATGATCGAAGCCACCAGCACGCCGGAATACCGGAATCGATCTTCGAAATTCGGAAATGGCTACGAACAGGTGGTCGGGGACGGCCCGAACAATCGGGTCGATTCCTGGCCGCTGACGTTCGTTGTGAGGGAGGCGGTAGCGCTGGAAATCAAGGCGTTTCTGGATCGTCACGGCGGACATAAATCGTTCTTCTGGACGCCGCCGCTGGGCGAGCTCTCGTTCTACCGCGGCACTGCACCAGCGATCACTCCGAAGGGTGCTGGCTGGTACACCCTGACAACGACATTTACCCAATCGTTTCTTCCATGAGGGGCAATCATGCCGCTGATCAGTGACATCCAGGTTCTTGAGCCTGGCAGCGAAGTGCTGCTCTTTGAGTTGGACGGCACGGACTATGGGGCAGACGTTTTGCGTTTCCATGGGCACGCGATCCCGCACACGCCGGCCGAGCTGATCGCCGCGGGCGCCGATGCCGATCAACTGCCTGCGAAAGCTATCTGGTGGCAGGGGAACGAGTACGGTGCCTGGCCAATGCAGATCGACGGCATCGAGGCGAATGGCGACGGCACAGCCGTGCGGCCGACGTTGTCCGTCGGCAACGTCAACGGGCGCATCACCGCGCTTTGCCTGGCGTTCCAAGACCTTGCGGATTTTAAGCTGACGATGCGCCACACGCTGGGCACGTATCTGGATGAGCAGAACTTCCCGGCCGGTAACCCCACGGCAGACCCGACTCAGGAGACGATCGAAGTCTGGTACATCGACCAGAAGACCAACGAGGACGGCGAGACAGTCAGTTGGGAGTTGGCCAGCCCGGGCGATGTTGGAGGCGAGTCAGTTGGCAGGCCGGCGACAACCTTATGCCACTGGGCGCTGACGGACGGCTATAGAGGTCCGAATTGCCAATACACCGGCCCTTATTTCGACATGGACGGAAATCCTACGGGTGACCCCGAAAAGGATCAGTGCAATGGGCTCCTTACGACTGGGTGCGAATGCCGGTTCGGGAAGGGGAACCCTCTCAGCCATGGTGGCTTCCCTGCTGTATCCCTGATTGCCCGGAGCTGACCATGCGAAAGTACATCTTGAGCGCGATCCAGGCGCATGCAGCTGCTGAGTACCCGAAAGAGTGCTGCGGCCTGCTGCTGGGCATCGGTCGCAAGCAGCAGTACTACCCGTGCCGCAACGTCTCCACCGAGCCGAACGAAGAGTTTCGGATCGATCCGGAGGAGTACGCCGCGGCCGAGGATATCGGCGAGGTGATCGGTGTGGTTCATTCGCACCCGGACGCCACCAGCCGCCCGTCAGCGCGCGACCTGGCCATGTGCGAGGCTACGGCGCTGCCTTGGCACATCCTGAGCTGGCCCGAGGGCGACCTGCGAACGGTGATGCCATCCGGAGAGATACCGCTGCTCAAGCGTCCGTTCGTGCACGGGGCTTGGGATTGCTGGCAGGTCTGCGCTGACTGGTACAAGCGGGAGTGGGGGCTGGAGTTCGAAGCTTTCAAGCGGGCCGATGGCTGGTGGGAGAGCAAGGACAACGCCAGCCTGTACGAGGCGAACTACGAGGCCGCCGGCTTCTACCGGGTCGACCAGCCCCAGCGTGGCGACATGATCGTGATGGAGGTGGGACGTACGGTTCACCCGAACCACGCTGGGATATTTCTTGGATCAGATCCTGTGCTGCCCGGTGAAGACGCAGCGACCTTCGGCCCAGGGCCGTTTCTGTTGCACCATCTGTACGGCAGGCCGTCGGAGGTTATTGTGTTCGGTGGCCCTTGGCTCGACCGGACGCGCCTGGTGCTGCGTCATCGCGCTGCTCAGTGATAAGGTTATGGCCTTTTCCACAGGAGTGACGTGCATGAAATTGATGGTAGGAGCGTTGGCGGTTGCGCTGTTGGCCGGGTGTGCGACTTCACCAACGCCATCCGGCGAAGCCGACCCAGTCCCGAGCTCTCGACTGTTCGGTTATCAAAAGTCCGGCACTGGCGACGCGGTACTGATCGTTACACGCGACAAGGGCTTTATGGGAAGCGCATGTAACACCTCAGTCAGTATTGATGGGGAAAAATCTGCAGAGATTGGTCCGGGTGAAACAGCGCGCTTCTTTGTCCCTGCTGGCGATCATATCGTTGGAGCTTCTTCATGTGGGAGCGGGCTGAAGGAGCGGGAAGCAAGTATCAAAGCAGGCAGCACAAAAAAATTCAGGATATCCATCGATTCCGCTATGAGTTTGGATCTATCACCAACAACATTTTGAAGCTAGCCGCCTCCGGGCGGTTTTTTTTCGACTGGAGAAAGCCTTGGCATCGACATCTACAGCAAGTCAGGCCATGACCACGATCTTACTGTCAGGCCCCCTAATCAGGCTTTTCGGTAGAACTCACCATCGTGAGCTCGGCAGCAAATCCGTTGCTGAAGCCTTTAAGGCTTTGAAATGCACGCTTGAAGGCTTCGAGGCTGCCATTAAAAAGTTGGAAATGAAGGGCATGCGGTTCGCGATTTTTCGTAACCGAAAGAATGTGCCTGAAAAGGATTTTGCTTTAGGCGGCACCCAAGAGATCAGAATTGTTCCTGTAATTACTGGCAGTAAGCGCGGCGGGGTGCTCCAAACTGTTATCGGCGCGGTCCTTATCGCAGTTGGGTTTTACACGGGGCAGACGTGGCTTGTGCAGACGGGTGTGGCGCTTACTGTAGGCGGTGTCGTGCAAATGCTCAGCCCGCAAGCGTCCGGCCTGAAGCAGAGCTCATCCCCAGAAAATGCCCCGTCCTATGCCTTCGGCAGCGCCAAGAACACTACGGCCAGCGGCAACCCGGTGCCGATCTGCATCGGCGAACGCCGGTGGGGCGGCATGATCATTTCTGCCTCGATCAACGCTGAAGACAAGACGTAATTAGGACACAGCACACAGACCGCCCAAGAGGCGGTTTTTTTATGCCTGGAGGAAAGCATGGGCGCAGCAGCACAGATCGAGATCCATGGCGAGAAGGGCGGCAGCAGCAAGCCGAAATCGCCGACCGAAGCCAGTGACAGCCTGCGCTCGACCAACCTGGCCAAGCTGCTGATCGCCGTAGGCGAGGGCGAGTTCGACGGTACTCCGACCGATTACGACATCTACCTGGACAACACGCCAATCCGCGATGCCAGCGGCAACTACAACTTCCCCAACGTGAAGTGGGACTGGCGGCCGGGCTCGGTGGATCAGACCTATATCCCGGGCATTCCGTCCGTGGAGAACGAAACCTCGCTGAACGTTGAGTTGCGCAGCGATGCGTCGTGGGTGCGTTCGATTACCAATATTCAACTGTCGGCAGTGCGCCTGCGTTTTGCGTGGCCGGCCCTGCAGCGCCAGGATGACCAGGGCAACGTGGGTGGGTATCGCATCGAGTACGCCATTGACGTGGCCACCGACGGCGGCGCCTATCAGCAGGTACTGGTGGATGCCGTGGACGGAAAGACCACCACCCGTTACGAACGCTCGCGCCGGATCGATCTGCCGCACGCCACCACCGGCTGGCAGATCCGCGTGCGCCGCCTGACCGCGAACCAGAACAGCAACAAAATCGCCGACACCATGTTGATCGGCGGCTACACCGAGGTGATCGACGCCAAGCTGCGCTACCCGAATACCGCGCTGCTCTACATCGAGTTCGATGCCGAGCAGTTCACCAACATTCCAGCCGTGACCGTGAAGTGCAAGGCGCGGCGCTGGATGGTGCCGAGCAACTACGACCCGGTCGCCCGCACCTACGCCGGCACCTGGGACGGCAGCATGAAGTCGGCCTGGACCAACAACGCGGCATGGATCACTTACGGCGTTTGCACCGAGGACCGCTTTGGCCTGGGCAAGCGCATCAAGCCATTCATGGTCGACAAATGGGAGCTGTACCGGATCGCCCAGTATTGCGACCAACTGGTGCCGAACGGGTTGGGCGGTACCGAGCCGCGCTTTCTATGTGACATGAACCTGCAGGGCAAGGCCGATGCCTGGTCACTGCTGCGCGATATCTCGGCGATTTACCGCGGCATGACCTACTGGGCGCAGGGGCAGTTGGTGATGCAGGCCGATATGCCGCGCGCGCAGGACTTCGACTACGTCTTCACCCGGGCCAACGTCATTGACGGCAAGTTTTCCTATGGCAGCGCGTCGGCGAAGACCCGGTACACCCGGGCACTGGTCAGCTACGACAACCCGGCGAACAACTACGACACCGACGTCATTCCGTTTGCTGACCTAGATCTGCAACGGCGGTACGGCGACCGACCAACCGAACTGAGTGCCATCGGTTGCACGCGTGCGTCTGAAGCCCAGCGCCGCGGCAAGTGGGCAATCCTCAGCAACAACCAGGACCGCACCGTGTCGTTCAAGACCGGCATGGAGGGCGTGCTCCCGCTGCCTGGCCACATCATCCCGGTGGCTGACTCGCTGTTGGCGGGGCGCGAAGTGGGCGGTCGCATCTCGGCAGTGGCCGGCCGCGTGGTGACGCTCGACCGCGACACCCAAGCCAAGGCCGGTGACCGACTGATCATCAACCTGCCCGGTGGCCGTGCCGAAGGCCGTACCGTACAGAGCGTTGCCGGCCGCGCGGTGACCGTGACCACCAGCTACAGCGAGCCACCGTTGCCGCAACTGCAATGGGCGCTGGATGCCGATGACCTGGCGATCCCGCTGTACCGTGTGCTGCGGTCCAAGCGCACGGCCGAAGGCGACTTCGAGATCAGAGCGCTGCAGTACGAACCCAGCAAGTTCGCCTTCATCGACACCGGTGCTCGCCTCGAAGAGCGGCCGATCAGTGTGATTCCGATCACGGTGGTACCGGCGCCGGCGAGCGTCACCCTGGCCGCAAGCTCAGTAATCTCCCAGGGCATTGCCGTCGCCACCATGACGATCACCTGGCCGGCGGTGCCCGGCGCGGTCGGCTATGACGTGGAGTGGCGCAAGGACAGCGGCAACTGGATCAAAGTGCAACGCACCGGGCTGACCAGCGTCGACGTTACCAGTATCTATGCTGGCGCCTATGTGGCCCGCGTCCGCGCGGTGAGTGCTTTCGACATCTCGTCGATTTGGCGCAACTCGATCCTGACCAACCTCAAGGGGAAAGCGGGTTTGCCACCGGCGGTGTCATCCCTGACCGCGACAGCGCTGCTATTTGGCATCCGTCTAAAGTGGGGTTTCCCGGCTGGCGCCGAAGACACTCAACGCACGGAGCTCTGGTATGGGCCGGCCAATAACCTGGGAGCTGCAACCAAGCTGGCAGACTTGGCGTATCCGCAAAGCGATTACTCGATGCAGAGCCTGCTGGCAGGCTCCACATTCTTCTTCTGGGCGCGCCTGGTAGACCGGATCGGCAACATCGGTCCGTTCTATCCAGTGGTAAGCGGCGTGATGGGGCAGGCCAGTTCTGAAGCTGGCCCGATCCTGGACATGATCGCCGGCCAGATTGGTGAGTCCGAGCTTGGCGAGCATCTGCTGGGCGAAATCGACAAGATCTCCGGCGATGGACCCGAGTCTGTAAATGGTCGTATTGAAGCGGCCAAGGATGCGCTTAACGACCGGATCGACCAAATCACAGACGCCCTAGAATACGTTCCGGCGAAAAGCTACCTGAAGAACGACAACGTGCGCAAAGGGCAGCGCCTGTACACCGCCATTCAGGCCGTGCCCGCTAACGCCGGCGGGGCCAATGGGCCGCCTAATCTGACCTACTGGCTCGACATCGGCGGCATCGTATCGACGGTCAACGCCCAGGCGGTGCAGATCAGCCAAAACACAACCGACATCACCACGGTAGACGGCAAGGTCACGGCTGCTTCGACTTCCCTGCAATCACTGCAGGCGTCGTACCGCGCTGATGATGGGGAAGGGGACTTGGCCGGAGCCCTGAATGAGTGGGATAGCGCCGCGAAGTTTGCGGAGGAAGTGCGAACCCGCGCTACGGAAAGCGAGGCAACGGTCATCCGCCTGACCACGCTCGATGCGCAGGTTGCGGGCAACCAGGCCGGAATCCGCACCCTGGAGACGGTGCTGGCCACCGACCGCTATGCAACAGCGAGCCGCCTGGATTTGTTGAGCGCATCGGTCGGCAAGAATACCGCAGACATCGGTACTGAATCCGAGGCTCGCGTGGGAGGTGATGAGGCGCTGGGGCGAAGGGTCGGCACGATTGAATTAGCGGTCGATGACAACACGGCGAAGATCCAGGACGTGCAGGACGCTCAGGTAACAACCGACGCGGCGATAGCTTCGATGCGGACAACCGTCGAGGCCATTTACCCGGCCGGGCGGGATGACGACGCGGAGGGCGCTTTGGCTGGAGCGTTGCAGGCGTGGGGATCTACGGCGAAGTTTGCCGAGGAAACCCGCGTCAGGGCTGACGGTGACACGGCCCAGGCGCGGCGCTCGGAACAGCTGGAAGTGTCTATCGGCAGCACGAACGCAGCCGTGCAGACAGTCAGTCAGGCGGTGGTAGCGCTCGACGGCAAGGCCAGCACGATGTGGTCGGTCAAAATGCAGCTGAACAGCCAAGGTCAGTACGTTGCGGCGGGCATCGGGCTGGGCATTGAGAACGGCCCGGCGGGATTGCAGAGCAAGTTCCTGGTGAGCGCTGATCTTTTTGCCGTGGTTAACGGCATCGACGGCACGCCGTCCTCTCCGTTTGCTGTTACCGGCGGGCAAGTGTTCATGCGGTCGGCATTCCTTCAGGACGGTTCCATCACCAACGCCAAGATCGGTTCAATCATTCAATCTGATGACTACCAGATTGGTGTGAAGGGTTGGGCGATCAACAAGAATGGTGGCTTTGAAATGAACGGCGCAAACGCTAACGGCAGGATGCAACTTACACCAACTGCCTTAAAGTTTTACCACCCTAATGGTGTGCTGGGTATTGACTTGAGCCTATAGCAATGACGGGGATTACACTCAAAAACGCGGCCAATCAAGTATTGGTTGATATGACCATGTTTATTAGCCAAACCCAGGGCTCAGTCGATACGGGGGCTACGAATGGTGGAATTACCATTCCAGCCCTGCCGGCTGGTAAAACTAGATTCTTAATAGTCGTACCCCTTGTGAATGTCGGGAGCACCGGAAAGTTGCCGGGCGTCACTCAGTCGGGCAGCACGCTGACATGGGCATACGTTTACCCAACAAATGGGTGGGGTTTTTTCTCGGCCAATGCACGTATCTACTATGGGTATTATTGATGCCGCAGGTTAATAAGGTAGATGGCAGTTTATTGTTTGACACAAACAACATCACATATGGGTTGGTTAAAAGCGGGTACATGACGTATCAGCAGGCCTGGACTCGTAGAACCTTGAGGTCAGCACAGCTAGACCCCTCGGATGGGGCCAACTGGTTTCCGTCAAATATCCAAACGTCACTGAGCTTTGCGGACGGACTGTGGGGATTCACGGTAACTAACGCCATTTCACCCATCGTGTTCATTGTGGGGTCGGGTACATTAAACGGGTCGTCAGTTTCCGGTAGTTCAATCACCTTCTTCTACTCGAATGCGAGCTTGAATACTAAGTATTACTGCTTTGACTTGATGTCTGACAACATTGCCGGTTCCCCCTACCTGAAGACCTTCAATTCAGCGGGCAGGATCACGTTCAATTCACTGCAACCGCCCTTGAATATTGCAGGGTCATACCAGGCACCCGTACCGGGTAACTTGGACCAGTACGGAAGGTACGGGACTTGTTACGCAGGTGGCTCTAACAGGGTACGCCAAGCCTTCTATAACAGCGGGGGCATCACTTACGTTGGTCAGGTGGACTCGTATATCGATATCCCGCTCACGGCGGGAGTTGAATACGCAGTTTACCTGCCGTGGTCCCGTGGTGGTGGTATTGGCGACTTCATGTCGGGTGGTATCAGTAACTTCTTGGTTTATTCCGTTCTTGAAGGCGCTTACGGCAGGGTGGGCGGAATCTCTTTCATGATGGGGGCGTCAGCGTCAACTACTCAGTCATCTCCTAGCAACCAAGGGTGGTCGCTGTATGCCTCCTTTTTCAACATCGCAACAGACCGCTATCCGGTAGCGCTTTACATCACCACCACCAACCTCCCATTCCCCTTCGGATAAGGAACAACTATGCCCTGGTACAGATCAGGAACAGTCGCCGTCACCAGCGGCGGCACTACAGTGACCGGCACCGGTACAGCCTTTGCCGCCAACGCTCGCGT
Organism: Pseudomonas sp. Pseusp49; assembly: GCF_059491875.1. Classification (NCBI taxonomy): domain Bacteria; kingdom Pseudomonadati; phylum Pseudomonadota; class Gammaproteobacteria; order Pseudomonadales; family Pseudomonadaceae; genus Pseudomonas; species Pseudomonas sp. Pseusp49. The sequence goes on from NZ_CP168514.1 coordinate 2,253,940, forward strand.
GGGCGATGCCTTTCAAGGCCCGGATGGGCGCTGGTACGAAGTCTCGAACATTGCCAGCACGACGGTGCTTTCGATTCTCCCCGCGTATCAAGGTGCTACCGCCTCTGGCGGGGTGTATGCCTTGGCGCCGATGCAGGGTTATGTCAAAGATTCCGCCGACCGCCTACGGCAGTTGGTGGATCAATGGGGCGCGACGTTGGCCGGGCTCGGGACGGTCTCTGTCGAAAACGTGGTGCCCGTGGCAAAAGGCGGGACGGGGGGCAGTACCCAGGCTTTGGCCCGTGCCGGCTTGGGTCTCGGCGCCGCTGCTGTTGCGGCCATTCTCGGAACCGTCTCGCAAGGCGGCGGCGTACCTTCCGGCGCCATTTTTGAAAAGGTGGTGAACGCGAACGGCGAGGCCACGAAATTTGCAGACGGCCGGCTGATTTGCACTGGGCCAATTGCTGACTTCGCGGTTGCCGCCGGCGCCGTTGCAACTGTTTCGCCGCTGGGCGTGTTCCCGGTTCTGTTTGTCGACACCGCGTACACCTTTCAGGCCTTTGGCACACCTCAATCAAGTCTTGATGTGTATGGCTACACCACAGATAACTCAAGGGCCAACTGGTCTGCCAAGGCGGTTTACCGCAATGGTCCGACCGCTCAAACAATCTCCGGTGGCCGGTATTTAGCAATAGGAAGGTGGTTCTGATGATCATCAAGCTTTCACCGCAGGGCGGCCGTGCGCCGCTTTCGGTTCAAAAAAACGGCGATGTGCTAATCATCAACGGCGAGTCGTTCGACTTTCGGCAGCTGCCGGAGGGGGCGGTTCTGCCCTGGTCGGCGGTTCACTGTCAGCATGTGGTGGGTGATGTGACCCGTCGCAACGGTGACCTCATTATCGCCCTGGGGATTCCCTGCGACGCGGATTCAAGTTTGGCGGTTCGCTTCCCCAGCGACATTGTTAACCCCCCCGATGGTGATGTGAGGCTTCCAGAATGAACATCGACTTTAGCCAAATGGTCACTGCCGAGCAGCAATTGGAAGAGCGCAAGAATGCACAGCTTGAGGCTGTGCTCAATGCGCGCCGGGCCGCCTACCTTGCCGAGTCAGATCCGCTGCGGTTGGAGGCTGACTACGACGCGCTCTCCCAGGGCCTGGAGCCCGACTACTCCAATTGGCTTGCCTCAGTGGCTGCCATCAAAGCCCGGTACCCGTTGCCGGTGAGTGCCTCAGCGTCTGAGATCAACGAAGCCTAAGCGCTTAGCGCAATACAGGCCCGCCATCGAGCGGGATTTTTTTTGCCCGGAGAAAAGTGATGCCCGTATTCGAGAAAGACCGCGACATCCTCGCCCGCACGTTGTGGGGCGAGGCCCGCGGCGAATCCCTGGCCGGCCAGATCGCCGTGGCCTGGACCATCCGCAACCGAGTGAACGACGGCAAGGACAAGTCCTGGTGGGGGGAGGGCTATGCCGGCGTGTGCCAGAAGCCCTACCAGTTCAGCTGCTGGAACCGGAACGACCCGAACTTCGCCTACCTGAGTGGCGCCAAGCAGATTCCTTTCCGTGAGCTGGCGCAGGCACGGATCGCCGCTGACCAGGTGATCGACGGCAAGGTGCCGGATCCCACCGGTGGTGCCACGCACTATTACGCGATCGCCATGAAGACTCCTCCGGCCTGGGCGGCGAAGGCAAAGCAGACCCTCAAGCTGGGCGGGCATGTCTTCTTCAAGGATGTGCCATGAAACCGGTCTGGCAGCGGGTCCTTCCGTACATCGCTGCGCTGGCCTTGGTAGCAGGGGCGCTGTTTGGCGCCTACTACCACGGCGTGACGGTCACGGATGAAAAATGGCAGTCCGATTGGAATGCCCGTGACGCCCGGGACGCAGAGGCGAGGGCGCTCAATGAAGCCGTCGAACGCACCAAAGAGCAAGCCTACCAACAGTCAATCAACAAGGCGGGTCAAGATGGCCAACGCATTATCAATCAAGCAACGGCTGATGCTGCTGCCGCTCGCGCTTCTGCTGACGGCGTGCGCAGGGCAGCCGACGAACTTGCCCGTCGCCTCGCAGCGAGTGAAGCCCGCGGCCATTCCTCTACTGCCGCCGCAAGCAAGGCAGCTACCCGCGCCGCCGCTGTGCTTGCCGACGTGCTCAAGCGCGCTGACCAGCGAGCGGGCGACCTGGCTGCAATTGCTGACCAAGCCCGAGCCCGGGGACTGACCTGCGAGCAGGCGTATGACGGGTTGATCCGATCGTCAGCTCTTCATTGAAAGACCGGCGTTCGATTACGATACTGGTTATTTATCCAGTATCGAGAAGTCCATGTATTTCCTGATTACGCGCATGAGAGAGAAGGGCGTCGCCCGGGAGTGGAAGGCAATCCGGCAAACGCCAGGGATTCGTGCCGATATCAACATCAGGAATCAGATGTGCGAGCAATTGAACCGGACCAGCGACATCGCTGAGATCCGTCCGGCAGGCATGCCGCTCGATGCGGTACCACTTCCGCCGCTACTGGATGCGCGAATCTCAGGGATGGCGACCAACGCTTTTACGCTGAGCGGCCTGGAGGAAATCGACGGCTGCCTGTATGCGCAGTCGTGGTGGTGCAGGGAGGTATGACACCGAAGCGTCACTCCGGCGTCATCATCACGGCGAGCGTCATCTTGATGAATTCTTCATTCTTGTCGATGGTTTCCAGGGCTCCGCGCACGTTGTCGGCGATGTCGGCCGATCCGCGCTGCTCGACCCAGTTGGAAAGCTCCAGGATCGCGGCTTCGAGGGCGAGTTGGTTTTCGTTAATTTTGAAGAGCAGGGAAGGGAGCAGATCAGAGTTTGGCATCGCGAATCCTCCGTGGAGTTTTCAGCGTAGCAGGGGTGAGCTATTGGCTTGGGTTCAGGTCGGCAGAACGCCGGGGAGGGATGACACTACTGTAGGAATATACAACGCTAAGTTATTGATTCTTATAGGGTGAAATGCTGATTTTGTACCTCGTCAAAACCACCTGTTTTTCCTTTAGAATCAATAGCTTGAACTGTTTTCGGGGTCACCTTGACATGGTGGGGGTCGTTGGTTCGAGTCCAATCGCGCCTACCAAACAAAATCCGCTCTGCTGGGCGGTCTGGAAGGGCTCACCGAAAGGTGGGCCCTTTTTTGTTGTCTGGTGTTTGGGCAAGCGACCACCGCGCTACACCTTCAGGTCGGCTTACACCTTCATATAAACCACCTCATCATCACCGTGCCCTGTCTGATAGTGTTCGGTTATCTTCGCGTCAGCGTGACCCATCAAACCCTGAATGTATCCCAGCTTGAAACCCTGTTGCTCATACAGCCAGGCACCGAGTGTGCGAATCTCGTGGAAGGTAGGGCGCTCACCCGCCGGCACTTCCTCGTAAGCCTTGGAATCGTCTCGAACCTGGGCGAAAGACTTGGTCAGATAGTCTGCTGTTACTGCGTTCCAGTGTAGCTTGGCGTCCAGTTGGGTCCTCTTGCGGGCTTAGCGAGTAGTGGATCAGGTACGGGCAGACGACTGGCGATCTCATGCACTCCAGCACCACCTCACGTACCGCCTGGCGCTGCTGTCATGGCTTCAATGATGCGAATTCCTCGCCCGCTGCTCATTGGCAGGTGACGGTCGTCGCGGCGAAGACGGGGAAGGTGAGGCGGGGGGTCAAAGGCCCTGTTGAGCACTCAATTGCCATCACTGTTTTAGCTGCAGCAAAGGCCGTACATATCCTCTGCCTCGCCGCCTGGTCATTAGTCGGCTTTCGTGACGGACTCCGTCGTTACCCTCCCGCCAGGCAGGCGCTGGAGCAAGGCACGCAGGCGCACGGACATGGGTTTTTCGACGAACTGATTCACCGCATATGCCGCGGCCAAAACCAGCACGATGACACCCCAGAAGAGCAAGTGGATATTCACCTTGTCGTAGAACAGGTTGAACGTCATGAAGCCTATGAACTGGTGAAGCAGGTAGAGCGGATAGGTGAGTGCCCCTACCGTTGTCCAGTTTGTCCGACCGATAATTCCTGTGTTGCGCGTAGCTGAAAGCAGCATTGCAGCGAAGAAGCTTGTCACGATCGAAATGACTATTACCGAATCCACTTCCAGCTTGAAGACACCGGTCAGTACGGTTGCCTGCTTCAAGGTTTGATATATCGCCAGAGCAAAAGAGAGTGTAATGGTCATGACGCGAATAACGGAAAATCCGTTTTTCCAGACCATGAACATCGAGGCGCCCGCAATGAAGAATGCCGCATATTCGGAAATCAGATAAACAGATATCTGATCCGTCCCCTTCAGAGCAACCTTCGCTGTATAGGCCAGCCAGGCAATCATGAAGTATTCTGCATTGCGCATTTGTTTAAATGCCAAGAGGATGGCGATCAAAAGGTAAAAACGGATTTCGATGAAGATCGACCAGTAGGCGCCATCGATAGACGGTACGTTCATAAACTCGCTGAGCATTGTCATGTTGGCGAGGTATTGAGTAAACGTAGCCGAAAAGCGTCCATTGCCCATCAACAGGATTGCAATGAATGTAATGGTGCAACATGCCCAGAATGCGGGGTAGAGCCGAACGATCCTGGAAATGGCGAATGACTTGAGATTCGCATTTGTAGCCGTCATGAATATCACGAAGCCGCTGATCATGAAAAACAGCTGAACCCCCAGATATCCGTACTTTGCAGCTGGAATAATCCAGGGGTAAGACATGAGAGACAGATCGTCGTAAGCATGCCCCCGAAAAGAGTAGTGAAAGCACAGGACGGCAATTGCCGCGATAAACCGAAGTAAATCGATTTCGTTTATGCGGTCTTTAGTCATGGTTACAGCCAATTGGATGACCCTGGAGTGGGGTGAGTTTCTTGTAGTTAGACGCACATCCTACCTTCAGACCCGGCGAAAGCGAAGCCAGGTCCGTCGCCGCTTGGCCATGAGTCTCACCCACTGCGTTACGCCTGCGGGATTTATTTGGGGGATTGTGATGCGAGGGGCGCGTAGGAGCCAGGCAACAGGTGATTGCATCCAGATGGCATTTTCCATTGCCAGTGCTGAATCCACTTACCTGTTGCCGGGTAAATCAATCAGTGTGTCGCCTGCCTCATAAAAGCTCAGAGCGCGAAACCCGTCGCATGAACCAGATGCACCTCTTGCGCTCCAGCGATCAGGTGCATCGGGACGTTCTGTTGTACATCGATGGACGGTACCTCGAAGCTCCCTACAATCTGGAGGTGTCGCTCGCTCAGTTCGGTCGACTCTGCTGCCTTTTCCTTAGCCATTCTCGCGTGGTTCATTGCGATTTCGTTGAGCGTTGACACGTTACATCTCCCGGTGACTGACCAAGCGTATCGCTGGAGTCCTTAAGCGTTGATTGAATGGCTGCTGCGTCAGAATTATGTCGTTCCCGCGCTGCTACGCGCGATCTGTGCAATCCTCAAGCCACGGATGCGGTTGAATTCATCGTCGTGTTTTCGCAGGCGACGAATGGCGGGCGGCGGTGGATGTTGGTCCGGATTCTTTGTCATTCAGGCGTAAACTAGTGGGGCTGCCTCACTGAAAGGAGCCGCCTATGAACGTCGATCAAATCAGCAAACAGGCACCCGTAGACAAAGCCGTTTGGGATCAATACTTCTGCGCTGCGTTGATTGCCGAAAGCAATCTGACTGCCCCGGTTGTGGGCGGGGCTACGCACGAAGACAGGCAGAACCTGTTGATCGAGAGGGCTAAAACCCTGGCCGACAAAATGATGGAAAACCGGAAGTAACCAGAGCCCAGCCATCGCGCTGGGCTCTTTGCGTGCGGCGCTCTTTGCATGCGGAGCTATGCGCCGATGCTGGCGATGTGCGCGTTGTGGGTCAGGCGATTAGCTCTACCTTGCCGCTCGCCAGGCGATAGACACCTCCCACGATCTTCAGCATGCCTTTACTCTGCGCATCGGTCAGCAAGGGCGAAGCCTGTTTCAGGCTGTTCACCGAATTTTTGACGTTCTGCGCGGTGGCGTTTTCCATCAGGCTCCCGGGTTGCTTGAGCACGGCCTCGATGGCCGACTTGAGTGCGTCGGTCAGTTTCGGGATGTGGCCGGGGAACACCGTCTGGTCCTTGACGGCCTTGATACCGGCCTCGATGGCGCCGCAGCTCTCATGGCCGAGTACCAGGATCAGCGGGGCACCCAGTACGGCGACCCCGTATTCAAGACTGGCCAGGCCTTCCGGGGTGACAAAGTTGCCCGCGACGCGGATGGAAAAAAGGTCGCCGCGCGCAGTGTCAAACGCATACTCCGGGGCGATGCGCGAGTCAGAGCAGCTCAGCACGGCCACGAACGGATTTTGGCCCGACACCAGGGCCTCTCGCTCAGCCTTGAAATCATGAGTCGTGGATGTACCGTTTACATATCGTTCATTGCCCTCCATCAGTCTTTTCAGCGCCATGTCGGGACTGATCACGTTTTGTGGTTTGGGTGGGGCTGACGCTTTCTCGGCTGCCTGGATGATCTTGCCGGGCAGTGTGCCGGTCAGCAGCAGGGCGCCTGCGCTCAATCCGGCAAATTGAAGAAAACGACGACGGCCTGTTGTGTTTGAAGCAGAGCTTGAATCACATGATTCACACATGATTTTGTTTACTCAGTTCAATGCGGTGAGAGTGAGTTGCTGTTGGGGCTGGAACTGCCACGGTAGCTCAATGCCAGCGCAGTGGAGTCTAGTTGGTCTGTCATATTGTGTACCGGGTCTGGTCTGCGGATGCCGTGCAAGCAGCCATTTCATGGGCTACTACTGTCAGGCTCATACAGCTTCTACCTGGCAGGAGTTTCTCGATGCTGACTCATTGGTTTCTGGCGGCGGTTCATCTTTTGGCGGTTGCCTCGGGATTCTGGGCGGTGCTGGTTCGAGGCACGGCTTTTCGGCGTCTGGCCGACGGGGCAGGAGAGGTGCGCAGTGTCCTGATAGCGGACAATATCTGGGGTATTTCGGCTGTCGTGCTGCTGATCAGCGGGGGGATGCGAGCCTTTGGCGGGTACGAGAAAGGCACGGACTATTACCTGCATCAGCCGCTGTTTCATCTGAAGATGACGCTGTTCGTGCTGATCTTGCTGCTGGAGATTGCGCCCATGGTGACGTTGATCAAATGGCGGATAGCGTTGGGCCGTAAAGTCGCCTTCGATACTGGCCGTGCGAAGCTGTTTGCACGGATCAGTCATGTCGAGGCACTGCTGGTGCTGTTGATAGTGGTGGCGGCGACTGGCATGGCGCGCGGGGTGATGTTCGGTTGATCACGCAGCGAACGCGTCCTTCCCCAGGATAAACAAGAAAAGTCTGACAGCCAGGGCCTTGAGCTTGTCGCTAGTATCGAAAGCTTGCATGGGAAAGCAGGCGGAAGCGATGCGATGCTGAATCTTTAGCCAGCCGTGGTTGCGCATTCAACGGGCTGGCTACTGACTGCAACAGAATTCAGGACTGCGGCTTTTCCGGGGCGGTCAGGCCGGCCTGAATGCGCTGATAAATTTCTTCACGGTGCACTGCAACGTCCTTCGGGGCGTTGATGCCGATCCTGACTTGCTGGCCGCTTACGCCCAGGATGGTGATCGTAATGTCATCACCGATATTAATGCTTTCACCGACTTTGCGGGTGAGTATCAGCATGGTCTTCTCCTTGATTGCTTCGTGGGGCACCTGATTCGGACAGTGCAGAGGTCGGTGGTATGTATAGATTAGTGCGAAGTCTGACAGTTTGGGTGCCTCTTTCTGACGCGCAGATGTGGCATTAATTCCCAAGGCGTAACTATACAGAGGCCGCCACCATGATTCTCGTTGTTTTGAGCCCATTTTACGGCACTCGTGAAGTATTCATGGATGTTAAAATCCCCGCTTTAAGCATTTAGAGGGAAACGCCGTGCACAAAATGGTCTTGGTACTCGCGATGTTGGCACTGGCGGGATGTGGAGAGGGCGGCAGTGTGGATGCGCCGAAGCCAAAACCGGCCATGGCTGCCGTACCCGCGGCAGTGTCCGGCCCGCAATGGGATCTTGAGGTGCGAGGTGAAACCCCTCAGGCGGTCAGCGATTTGAGTGGCTGGCTGATCGAGCACAGTTTCATGTCCAGCGTCGTCAAGGAAAATGGCAATACGCGAATCCTGATGGGCCCGTTCAGTTCGAAAGCCGAGGCCGAAGCCAAGCAGGATGAAGTCCGTGCGGCGCTCACTCGCTCGAAGAAGCAGAACATCGAATTGCTGGTGCTTGAGCGTCCGGCCGCTCAATAACATTCGGCAGCGAAGATGTTGGGCAAACAAAAAGGCCTCGGGGTTTAGCCTCGAGGCCTTTTTGGTTTCAGGTGTCGCCTGGATTCAGCCGCAGGCCTTCATGTCCACCGGGCCGACGAACTCGTTGCCGCGTCCCATGACGCACCCCACGCTCTGGTTGCGTTGACGCTCCCAGGGCTGTACGGGATAGGTTTTGTCCCAGGCTTCGTACAGTTGCCGATCCTGTTTCGACAGGCGCAAGCCATACTGCTTGCTCATGTAGAAGTAGGTCCGGGCGATCATGCCGCGGATGGACGGGCGGGGCATGACTTTCCTGGCCTTGAAGTCGATCTGGGTCAGGCATGAACCATACTGTCCCGACTGTTCGGGCAGCCAGCCGAAACTGAAGTTGCTGCGATCGCCATTGACCTCGCCAATGCTGGGCACCAGGTTGTGCAAGTCAGCTTCGGCCTTCTGGTAAACCGGATCGTAGCGCGTACAGTTCTTGCGACCGCCTTCTTGCCAGCACTGGCGTTGATGGCCGATCTGCCAGGCCGGAACGATATGTTCCCATTCGATTCGGGAGGCGCGCTTGGCATTTTTACGCGGCACATAACCGCAGGCGGCAAGGTTCACCCGGTTGCCGGTGTACTTGCAGCCACAGTAAAACTCGGTGGATTGGGGCGCGTAGAGCTTCCACGCGACCTTTTTCGCTTCGGTGAAGGTGCGCGGCGCATCGGCTTGCGCAGCCATGGCAAAAAACACACACAACAAAACAAACCAGCGGCCTCTCATCGACTCAATCTTCCTTCGGCACAACCCAGAAAATCTGCACGCCACCATCGTCGCGATAGGCGAGGGTGACGTTGTCGTTCTCGTCGATTTCTTCCAGCAAGCGTTCCCATTCATCCATCGGCTCGTCAGGCAGGCGGAAGATCAGTGCTGCCCTGGCCTTTTGTGCGGTGGGGGAGTTGATGATTTTCTGAACGCGCAGGCCCATGCGTACATAGGTGTCGGGAGAGGCAGAGGTAGTGTCCATGGGATTATCCTTATTAAGCTGTACGTGCATACAGTATTTAACTGTAGGCAATTTCGCAACTGCTTAAAAATCAAGAAAATCCTCTGACAGCGGTTTGTTCCATTTGGTGTAAGGCGCAGGGAGTTTTTTGTCAGATCGAGCGGCGCCAATCGCCAGGGCTGGAGAATGGCGCGCAGGGTGCCCGACCGGATCGGTCGGGCGAGGGCGAATCAGTATTCCCAGAACATCCGCTGCAGCTCTTTGCTGTCATTGGTCTTGGTCAACGCAACCATCGCCAGGATCCGGGCCTTTTGCGGGTTCAGGTCGTGGGCCACGACCCAGTCGTATTTGTCGTCAGGCTGTTCGGCGTTGCGCAATACGAAGCCGCCGGCGTTGACATGGGAGGAGCGAATGATTTGCACGCCGTCCTTGCGCAGGGCTTGCAGGGCAGGGACCACACGAGATGATACCGAGCCATTGCCGGTGCCGGCGTGGATGATGGCCTTGGCGCCTGATTGGGCGAGGGCCTTGTAGGCGGTGTCGCTGACATTGCCGTAGGAATAGGCGATCTCGACGTCAGGCAGGCTCTTGATGGTCTTGATGTCGAATTCGGAATCCATGGTGTGGCGCTTGGCTGGCAAGCGGAACCAGTAGGATTTGCCTTCTACCACCATGCCCAGCGGACCCCAGGGGCTTTTGAACGCTTCGGTCTTGATGTTGATCATTTTGCTGACGTCGCGACCCGACTGGATTTCATCGTTCATGGTCACCAGTACGCCTTTGCCTCGTGCATCCTTGCTGCTGGCCACGGCCACTGCGTTGTACAGGTTGAGCATGCCATCGGCGGACATCGCGGTGCCCGGGCGCATGGAGCCCACGACAATGATCGGCTTGTCGGTTTTTTCCACCAGGTTGAGGAAGTACGCGGTTTCTTCCAGGGTGTCGGTGCCGTGGGTGATCACAATGCCATCGACGTCTTTGCTGTCGGCCAGTTCGGCTACGCGGCGGCCCAGTTGCAGCAGGTTTTCGTTGGTGATGCTTTCGGAGGCGATTTGCATGACCTGTTCGCCGCGAACGTTGGCCACCTGGCTCAGTTCCGGGACGCCAGCGATCAGTTGTTCAATGCCGACTTTCGCCGCTTGATAGGTCGCGCTGTTGGCGGCGCTGGCGCCGGCGCCAGCAATGGTGCCGCCGGTGGCCAGGATCACCACGTTGGCCAGTTTCTGTTGGGTTTCGGCTTCTTTGGCCTGAAGGGCGGTCGGCAGAAGCAGCAGCAGGGCCAAGGCGCCCGGAACAAAGGTCTTGAGTGCAGATGTCATTATTTTTCTCTTCTAGTTGTGAGACGGTGCAGATGCAGGTTCATCTAGATACGCCCCGGGCGAATCTGAACGCCGGAGGTGAGTGGAGAAGAGCAGGATCTGTACCAGTAACACCCTGAATCGAAAAACACGCGTAACTTAATGATTTGTAACGGTATTGCGGTTTGTGTCAGGAGACAGTTCCGGGGCCGGGCGTCCGGATTGCCGAACATGTTTAACTTTTGCGTTCGGCTCTCCGAAACGGATGGCAGTCCTGTTCAAGACCCCTGTTTAAAATTCAAGGGCGTGAAATCGTCGTTAACGACTAAAGAAAAGCGCGCGTCGGTCGATGCTCCTTCAAGGGATCTATTTCTGCAGGAGTTCACATGTCGTTATCCATTGGCTTCCCGAATGCCGCAAACATCACCATCGGGGGGAAGCCTGCGGCGACCATCCGTGCCTCGGGCGATGCGACAGAGGATGCAGGGGCCCAGGCGCTGGGGTTAAAGGAAGGCGACGGCACCCAGGTTAAAACCGGTCCGACAGGTCTGGGGCAAAGTGCCGGCGCACAGGCCGAATCGGAAACCAGCGATAACACCAGTTTTGCGGTGAAGGTCCTGCTCAAGCGCCTGAAGGAGTTGCAGCAGCAATTGCGTGAGCAACAGCAGCAATTGGCCCAGGCCCAGGCGGCTTCCTATCCGACACCGGAAGCCAAGACCACCGCGGTAGCGGCCCTTCAGGCCCAGGTTGCCGCAACCAACGGCGCCATCCTGGAGGTGAGTGCGAGTCTGGTCGAAGAGTTGACCAAGGGTTCCGGCACGGGATCGGTGGTAAACACTACGGCATGAACTGAGTCCCGTTTTTCGCCAATCCGCTCTGAAGGCACTTTTCAGGTCGTTGACAAATACCGGCAGGATTCGCATAGTCTGGGTCACGCAAACGTTTGCGCGCTCCCTGTAATGGTTTTCCATCGCAGTGGGGCGTGAAGCTTACGCCGGCGCAAGCGTTGCTCACAATAATCATAAGATCGGAGTGAACCCATGAAGCTGCCATTTGCTGGACGTCTTCTCGCTGTCGCTGTGCTGGCTGCCGCATCCGCTGCACTGCCTGTCTCCGCTGCCTTCGCTGAAACCACAGAAAAACCGAAAGTCGCACTGGTCATGAAATCCCTGGCCAACGAGTTTTTCCTGACCATGGAAGACGGCGCCAAGGCCTATCAGAAAGATCACTCCGGCGAATTCGAGTTGATCTCCAACGGCATCAAGGATGAAACCGACACCGCCGGCCAGACGCGTATCGTCGAGCAGATGATCCTGGCCAAGGTCAATGCGCTGGTGATTGCGCCGGCAGACTCCAAGGCCATGGTGCCGGTGATCAAGAAGGCCATCGATGCCGGTATCACCGTGATCAACATCGACAACCAGCTGGACCCCGCCGTGGTCAAAAGCAAAAACATCAGTGTTCCATTCGTAGGCCCGGACAACCGCAAGGGCGCACGCCTGGTTGGCGATTACCTGGCCAAACAGCTGAAGGCCGGTGACGAAGTCGGCATCATCGAAGGTGTGTCCACCACCACCAATGCCCAGCAGCGCACCGCAGGCTTCAAGGATGCGATGGAGGCGGCGCAGATCAAGGTCGTGTCGTTGCAATCCGGTGACTGGGAAATCGACAAAGGCAACAAGGTGGCCGCCTCGATTCTCAGCGAATACCCGCAAACCAAGGCCCTGTTGGCCGGCAACGACAGCATGGCGGTCGGCGCGGTGTCTGCCGTGCGCGCTGCGGGCAAGGCCGGCAAGGTGCAAGTGGTCGGCTACGACAACATCAACGCCATCCAGCCGATGCTCAAGGATGGCCGAGTGCTCGCCACTGCCGACCAGTTTGCAGCCAGGCAGGCGGTGTTCGGCATCGAGACGGCGTTGAAAATTCTCAAGGGCGAGAAGGTCGACGGCGGCGCCAATGGCGTGATCGAAACGCCGGTAGAGTTGGTCACCAAAGAGCAGGTCACACAGTAACCTTCTGGCGACGCAACGGCGCTCGTCCAGCCGGACGGGCGCGTGGAGAGTTTTTATGTCCGCTTGCGCTACGAACGCTGTCCTCTCGGTCAGCGGTATCGGCAAGACCTACGCCCAACCGGTCCTGGCCGGCATCGACCTGACGCTCATGCGCGGTGAAGTGCTGGCGCTGACCGGCGAGAACGGCGCAGGCAAAAGCACGCTGTCGAAAATCATTGGCGGGCTGGTCGAGCCGACCACCGGCCAGATGCAGTTTCAGGGGCAGGCCTATCGTCCGGGCAGCCGGAGCCAGGCAGAAGGCCTCGGCATCCGCATGGTCATGCAGGAACTCAATCTGCTGCCGACCCTGTCGGTGGCGGAAAACCTGTTTCTTCACAATCTGCCCAACAGTGGTGGCTGGATCAGTCGCAAGCAATTGCGCAAGGCTGCCCTCGAGGCCATGGCTCAGGTCGGGCTCGATGCCATTGACCCGGATACCCTGGTCGGCGAACTGGGCATCGGTCATCAGCAAATGGTAGAGATCGCCCGCAACCTGATCGGCGATTGTCATGTGCTGATTCTCGATGAGCCCACCGCGATGCTCACGGCACGCGAAGTCGAAATGCTGTTCGAGCAGATCACCCGCCTGCAGGCTCGCGGCGTATCGATCATCTATATCTCTCATCGCCTCGAAGAGCTGGCGCAGGTCGCGCAGCGCATTGCCGTGCTGCGCGACGGGAATCTGGTCTGTGTCGCGCCGATGGCCAACTACAACAGCGAGCAACTGGTCACCCTGATGGTTGGCCGCGAGCTCGGCGAACACATTGATATGGGGGCGCGCAAGATCGGCGCCCCGGTATTGACGGTCAAGGGCCTGACCCGTGCCGACAAGGTTCGCGACGTGTCGTTCGAAGTGCGTGCCGGCGAGATTTTCGGCATTTCCGGTTTGATCGGCGCGGGGCGCACCGAGTTGTTGCGACTGATCTTCGGTGCCGATATCGCCGACAGCGGCACGATTGCCCTGGGCTCGCCGGCGCAGCTCATCACTGTGCGTTCGCCGGTGGATGCGGTCGGGCATGGCATCGCGCTGATCACTGAAGATCGCAAGGGCGAAGGCCTTTTGTTGACGCAGTCGATCGGTGCCAATATCGCCTTGGGCAACATGCCCGGCATCTCCAGCGCCGGCCTTGTCGACAACGATGGCGAAAACGCCCTGGCCCAGCGGCAGATCGATGCCATGCGCATTCGCAGCTCCGGTCCGGCACAGTTGGTGTCCGAGCTGTCCGGCGGTAACCAGCAGAAAGTCGTCATCGGTCGCTGGCTGGAGCGCGATTGCTCGGTGCTGCTGTTCGACGAGCCGACCCGGGGCATCGACGTCGGCGCCAAGTTCGATATCTACAACCTGCTCGGTGAATTGACCCGCAAGGGCAAGGCGCTGGTGGTGGTTTCCAGCGACTTGCGCGAGCTGATGCTGATCTGCGACCGGATCGGTGTGCTGTCGGCAGGGCGCCTGATCGATACGTTCGATCGCGACAGCTGGACCCAGGATGAATTGCTCGCCGCTGCTTTTGCCGGCTACCAAAAACGTGATGCGCAGCGCTTCGACGCCGCGCCTAGGAATCTTCCATGAAAACCGCTTCTATCGCCGGCACACGCAGTGGCAACTTCTATGGCCTGGGCACCTATCTGGGCCTGGCGGGTGCCTTGTTGGCGATGATCGTGCTGTTCTCGGTGCTGAGCAGTCACTTCCTGTCCTACGATACGTTCAGCACACTGGCCAACCAGATTCCCGACCTGATGGTGCTGGCGGTCGGCATGACCTTTGTGTTGATCATCGGGGGCATCGACCTGTCGGTAGGCTCGGTGCTGGCACTGGCGGCCTCGACCGTGAGCGTGGCGATACTGGGCTGGGGCTGGAGCGTTCTGCCCGCAGCGTTGCTCGGCATGGTTGTCGCGGCGCTCGCCGGCACCCTCACCGGTTCGATCACGGTGGCGTGGCGGATACCATCGTTCATCGTGTCCCTGGGCGTGCTGGAAATGGCGCGCGGGGTGGCGTACCAGATGACGGGTTCGCGTACGGCCTACATCGGCGACGCATTCGCCTGGTTGTCCAATCCGATCGCCTTCGGCATTTCACCCTCGTTCATCATTGCGTTGCTGATCATATTCGTCGCCCAGGCCGTGTTGACCCGCACGGTGTTCGGTCGCTACCTGATCGGAATCGGCACCAACGAAGAGGCTGTGCGGCTGGCAGGGATCAATCCGAAGCCCTACAAAATCCTGGTGTTCAGCCTGATGGGATTGCTGGCCGGCATTGCTGCGCTGTTCCAGATTTCTCGCCTGGAAGCCGCCGACCCGAATGCCGGCTCCGGTCTTGAGTTGCAGGTGATCGCCGCCGTGGTGATCGGCGGGACCAGCCTGATGGGCGGGCGCGGCTCGGTGATCAGCACGTTTTTTGGCGTCCTGATCATTTCCGTGCTGGCCGCGGGGCTGGCGCAGATCGGGGCAACCGAGCCGACCAAACGCATCATTACCGGCGCGGTGATCGTGGTGGCGGTGGTGCTGGACACTTATCGCAGTCAACGCGCAAGCCGGCGGACCTGAGTCATGGCGACTATCAAAGATGTGGCAGCCCTTGCCGGCATTTCCTACACCACGGTTTCCCATGTGGTGAACAAGACCCGCCCGGTCAGTGAAGAAGTCCGGATCAAGGTCGAGGCCGCGATCAAGACCCTCGACTACGTCCCCAGCGCCGTGGCCCGTTCACTCAAGGCCAAGACCACGGCGACCATCGGCCTGCTGGTCCCCAACAGCCTCAACCCGTACTTCGCCGAGCTGGCCAGGGGGATCGAGGATTACTGTGAGCGAAACGGTTACTGCGTGATCCTGTGCAACTCCGACGACAATCCGGACAAGCAGCGCAGCTACCTGCGTGTGCTGCTGGAAAAACGCATCGACGGCCTGATCGTCGCCTCGGCCGGTGGCGACAGTGGCCTGGTACAGGGTCTGAAGGGCGTGCGCACGCCCATGGTGATCGTCGACCGCGGACTGGACGGTGTCGATGCCGACCTGGTGCGCATCGACCATGAATACGGCGCGTACTTGGCGACCCGCCATCTGTTGGAGTTGGGCCACCGGGACATCGCCACGATCAGCGGGCCGGAAAACACCAGTGTGGCGCAGATGCGCCTGGCGGGTTATCGCAGGGCCTTGAAAGAGGCGGGCGTCGAAGTCTCTCCCGAGCGCATGCTGGCAAGCGATTTCACCAGCACCGGCGGTTACAGCGCTGCCGCGATGTTGCTGGAAAGCCATCCGCCTACCGCCATTTTTGCCGCCAACGACATGATCGGCATCGGCGTGTTGCGGGCCGCCGCCGAGCGCAATATTCGCGTACCGAGCGAGTTGTCGGTGATCGGTTTCGACGATATCCAGATGAGTCGGTATGTCTACCCGTCGTTGACCACGGTGGGGCAATCGATCCTGCAACTCGGTGAAATGGCTGCCGAAGTGCTGTTACGGCGAATCGCCACGCCGGGTCTGGCGACCGATCAGCGGATCGTGACGCCGAGTATTGTCATCCGTGAATCAACGGCGCCGTTGGCCGGCGTGTTTGACCAGTGCCGTTGAAACAGAAAGCCGCTGAACCGACAGCGCCGCCGAAACAGAATCGATGAGTAGCAATGTATGTCAGCAAAAGTAGTGGTAATAGGCAGTTTGAACATGGACCTGGTGACCCGCGCGCCGCGTTTGCCCAAGGGCGGTGAAACGCTGATTGGTCAGTCGTTTGCCACCGTCTCCGGCGGCAAGGGCGCCAATCAGGCCGTGGCGGCGGCGAGGCTCGGGGCCCAGGTGTCGATGATCGGCTGCGTGGGCAATGACGCCTATGGCGACGCACTGCGCGGGGCGCTGTTGGCCGAGCAGATCGATTGCCAGGCAGTGAGCACCATTGACGGTTCCAGCGGCGTGGCGTTGATCGTGGTCGACGACAGCAGTCAGAACACCATCGTGATCGTCCCCGGTGCCAACGGCGCATTGACCGCTGAGGCCATCGACCGTTTTGATTCGGTGATACAGGCGGCGGACGTGCTCATCTGCCAGCTGGAAGTCCCCGATGCCTCTGTTGGCCATGCGCTCAAGCGCGGCCGCGAGCTGGGCAAGACGGTCATCCTCAACCCGGCGCCGGCCAGCCGTCCGTTGCCATCGCACTGGTACGGGTCTATCGATTACCTGATTCCCAACGAGAGCGAAGCGTCGGCCTTGAGCGGAGTGTCTGTGGACTCCCTGGAGACCGCGCAAGCCGCGGCGACCCGGCTGATTGCCCTGGGCGCCGGCAAGGTGATCATCACCCTCGGCGCGCAAGGTTCGCTGTTTGCCGATGGCCAGCGCTTCGAGCATTACCCTGCGCCGGTCGTAAAGGCTGTCGACACCACGGCGGCGGGCGATACGTTCGTCGGTGGTTTCGCTGCGGCGTTGGCAGCGGGTCAGGATGAGGCGCAGGCGATCCGCTTCGGACAGGTGGCTGCGGCGCTGTCGGTCACCCGTGCCGGCGCGCAACCGTCGATTCCAGCCTTGAGCGATGTACAGGCGTTTAAAATTCCATGAAAAAGACACCCTTGCTCAACATCGCTTTGTCACGGCTGATCGCCTCATTGGGGCATGGCGACATGGTCGTCATCGGCGACGCCGGTTTGCCGGTTCCACCGGGCGTCGAATTGATCGACCTGGCCTTGACCCAGGGCGTACCGGATTTTGTCAGCACATTGAAGGTGGCGCTCAGTGAGATGCAGGTCGAAAGCCATGTGCTGGCTCAGGAGATTTTCGATAAGAAACCGTCGGTCCTGATCGCGCTGGATGAACTGAACGGCGAAGGCGCACTGGGGCGACGTGAGGTGCTCAGCCATGAACAATTCAAGGTCCTGAGCCGGCAGGCGAGGGCGATTGTTCGTACAGGCGAGTGCCAGCCGTACTGCAACATCGTGCTGTTCGCCGGGGTTACGTTTTGACGGACTGCCTGCCTTTGGATTTCCC
Source organism: Pseudomonas sp. Pseusp49 (assembly GCF_059491875.1). NCBI lineage: Bacteria > Pseudomonadati > Pseudomonadota > Gammaproteobacteria > Pseudomonadales > Pseudomonadaceae > Pseudomonas > Pseudomonas sp. Pseusp49. Next base: position 2,271,488 of record NZ_CP168514.1, read on the forward strand.
ATGCACAAGGAGTGCACCATGTATCGCTATGCCCAGAAACTGCACCAACTGCTCCGGAGTCTGCTGCTTTTGTCCCTGATTACCGCAACGAACGCCCAGGCGGCACAAAAAATCGACTTGATCATCGACACCGATCCGGGGGCTGACGATGTCGTTGCCCTGTTGTTCGCCCTGGCGTCGCCGGACGAGCTGAATGTCCGGGCACTGACCACCGTTGCGGGCAATGTTCGCCTCGACAAGACCTCGCGCAATGCGCGACTGGCCCGGGAGTGGGCGGGGCGCGAAGAGGTGCCGGTCTATGCGGGCGCGCCGAAGCCCCTGATGCGCACACCCATCTATGCCGAGGACATTCATGGCAAGGAAGGGTTGTCCGGCATTGCCGTGCATGAACCCAAGCAAGGACTGGCCAAGGGCAGTGCCATCGCTTATCTGATCGACACCCTGAAATCCGCCGAGCCCCACAGTATTACCATCGCCATGCTTGGCCCGCAGACCAACCTGGCCCTGGCGTTGATCCAGGAACCGGGTATCGTCCAGGGCATCAAGGAAGTGGTGGTCATGGGTGGTGCGCACTTCAACGGCGGCAACATCACGCCGGTGGCTGAATTCAACCTGTTCGCCGATCCGCAAGCCGCCGAAGTGGTGCTCAAGAGTGGCGTGAAGCTGACCTACCTGCCGCTGGATGTGACCCACAAGATCCTGACCAGCGAAGCGCGTCTGCAACAGATAGCTGCGCTGAACAACAATGCCGGCCGTTTGGTGGGCGACATTCTCAATGAATACATCAAAGGCGACATGGAACACTACGGCATTTCAGGTGGCCCGGTGCATGACGCCACGGTGGTCGCTTACCTGCTCAAACCGCAATTGTTCAGCGGCCGCTCGGTCAACGTGGTGGTCGACAGTCGTGAGGGACCGACATTCGGGCAAACCATCGTTGACTGGTATGACGGTTTGAAAGCGCCGAAGAATGCGTTCTGGGTTGAGAGCGGCGATGCCCAGGGCTTCTTCGATCTGCTGACCGAGCGTCTGGCCCGTCTGAAGTAAGTGTCATCTCCCGCAGGTGCCTGCCTGCGGGTCTCACTCCCTCGCGCTGGCAGCTTCGGCCTTCTGGTCCGACAGGTGCTTCTCGAAAATCTGCTCGATGAACGATTGGGCGGCTTCGGTTCCCAGGTCCCTGACCAGCAGGTCGATACCGATAATGGCAAGCTCTTCCGTGCTGCTTGGACTGTATGAGCTGTGGCCGTCCTGCCACTTGGCCTTGATGTCGGCGTCGATGCTTACGGTGGTCATGATGGCACTCGTGAAGTCGGGGGGAAGTCTGAGTGCCGAGTTAACCATTTTGCGGGGCTTTTGACACGTCGACTTAGGCATGAAAAGAGGGCTGTGCGACACTTGGTCTCTGTCGAATTTTCAAGGAGCACGCTGTGCAGATCGATTTGAACTCCCCGGATGGCCTGACCCTCGAAGCGGTGCGTCAGTTGCTGGCCGGCGCCAGTGACGATGAGCACACCCAGTTGCGCGTCACCAAGGGAGGCATTGCCTACATCTCCTCGGGTGTCGTGGGCGGAACCGATATCGACGGGTTGTTGTTCCGGCTCGAAACCTGGGCCAAGGGCTCCGGTTATGTCGGCCGGGTCGCAGCCAGCGATGAAGTCTGGGTCATGCAAATCTTCAATGCCTTGAAAGAGAACTGGCCCAACCCGCCTTACGACTACATCGACGTCTATTGAGCGTTATTCATATTCAGTCACGATTCAGTGATTAAGGGCAGGGCGGCGCTCAGGCAGAATCGCGGCTCGTGCCGATTGCGGGCAGGGTGCTGGCACTGCCTGTGAAACCAAACGCCAGTCCGGTTGTCGCACGATCTCAGCTTAATCATTGAATAAGGAGGCTTCATGCCTTGGAAGCTCGCGTCATTGGGTACTTTGCTGGCCGTTGCCACGCTGGCGGGTTGCAGCACTGCCTCTACGGAGTCGGCAAACACGGATGTGGCGACGACTGACACCGGTCACAGCCGCTGTGAAGCGAAGGCTGCCGAGTTCACCATTGGCAAACAGGCATCGCCGCAACTGCTTGAGCAGGCACGTACCCGCGCAGGGGCGCAAAGCGCGCGGTTCCTGCTGCCGACCGATATGGTGACGCTGGAGTACCGTTCCGATCGCCTTAACCTGAACACCGATGCCGCCAGGGTGGTCACCCGGGTCAACTGCGGCTGATCCCCAGGCTTTTGTTTCACCCATAAAAAACCCCGTCACATGGACGGGGTTTTTTTAGTGCGCCTGGAAATTACTCTGGGCGAACTTGAGCAGCTTGCATACCCTTTTGGCCTTTCTCAGCCACGAAGGAAACAGTCTGGCCTTCTTTCAGGCTTTTGAAACCGTCGCTTTCGATAGCTTTGAAGTGTACGAACAGGTCGTCACCGCCACCTTGAGGAGTGATGAAGCCGAAGCCTTTTTCATCGTTGAACCATTTAACGGTGCCGGTTTGGCGATTAGACATGGTGTATCTCCAAGAAACATATATTTTCAGTAGTACTGTGCTGCTCAGGCCAACTGGGCACACCCGGGTATCATAGTCGAAATGTTCGGTTTGGGACCCCCCCAGACGCGCTGTTTGCTTTCATATTGCACGTCTTTCACCACCAGGAATGGCTGTGAGCCCCGGTTTCAGGGGGTTTGCGCTGCAAAACAGGGGAGTAAAAAAACCCGTAAAAGCTGCGTAAATTATGTGAATCAGCCGATATTTGGCTGTTTTGGGCCCCCGGATCACTCAAAAAACGTCGTGTGCAACGCTATTTCTGGACTCGGCACACCGAGATTTCTTTCAGTGCGCGCTGGCTCAATTCAGGGCCGGCTGGGTTGTTCTTGTCCATCAACTGCGCGATCTCCTGGGTGGTGAATTTCTTCTCGAGAACGTCGGCGCCGCACGAGCAGTGCTTCTTCGCTTCGGCCGGGTTGACAGTTTGGCTGGCAGCTTTTGTGCAATCGCTCATGTACTGGGCTTTCACACCATTTGGCCAGGCAGCGTGTGCGCTCAGTGGCAGCAACAGGGCAAGCGGGGCGGCAAAGGCAAAAAGACGGATAAGGCGCATGACAGGAACTCCTTGGGGTCGATATCTGTGGCGATTCTCAGTCAGTTTGAGGCATCTCGTATATCTCAAGTTCACTTTGCGCCAAGAAAGTGAGGAAATTTTCACCGTCTGATTGCGTGCAGGCCGATAACCGTTCATCTGTGCTAGCATGCCCCGCTCGGGCGTTTGCAGGCTCCGATGGACCTTCAGTCCCGGTGGCGGCAGATGCGCGATTAACCCTGATTTGAATCCCAGTCACTCTGGTTCGGTTTTCCGGTTGGCCGCAAGGCTCCTGCCGCTGTAAGGCAGGCGTTCGTCATTGAATGGCCTGGACCGGATCTTGTACTGGCTCATCCCAACCCACGTGACCTTTGGTAGGGGTCACCACTAGGAGAGGAGGCGCCATGCCAACTATTACTCTTCCCGACGGCAGTCAACGTTCATTCGATCACCCGGTTTCCGTAGCCGAGGTCGCCGCCTCCATCGGTGCAGGCCTGGCCAAGGCCACCGTTGCGGGCAAGGTCGATGGCAAGCTGGTCGACGCCAGTGACATCATCGACAGCGACGCGTCGCTGCAAATCATCACGCCAAAGGATGAAGAGGGGCTGGAGATCATTCGCCACTCTTGCGCCCACCTGGTTGGCCACGCGGTCAAGCAGTTGTACCCGACCGCCAAAATGGTCATCGGTCCGGTCATCGACGAAGGTTTCTATTACGACATCGCCTTCGAACGTCCTTTCACCCCGGACGACCTGGCCGCCATCGAGCAGCGCATGCAGCAGCTGATCGAGAAAGATTACGACGTGATCAAGAAGGTCACTCCGCGCGCCGAAGTGATCGAAGTGTTCAAGGCCCGTGGCGAAGACTACAAGTTGCGCCTGGTCGAGGACATGCCGAACGAACAGGCCATGGGCCTGTACTATCACGAAGAATACGTCGACATGTGCCGCGGTCCGCACGTGCCGAACACCCGCTTCCTGAAATCCTTCAAGCTGACCAAGCTGTCCGGCGCCTACTGGCGTGGCGATGCCAAGAACGAGCAATTGCAGCGCGTCTACGGCACCGCATGGGCGGACAAGAAGCAACTGGCGGCTTACATCCAGCGCATCGAAGAAGCCGAAAAACGCGACCATCGCAAGATCGGCAAGCGCCTGGGCCTGTTCCACACCCAGGAAGAGTCGCCGGGCATGGTGTTCTGGCACCCGAACGGCTGGACTCTGTACCAGGTGCTCGAGCAGTACATGCGCAAGGTTCAGCGCGACAACGGCTATCTCGAAATCAAGACGCCGCAAGTGGTTGACCGCAGCCTGTGGGAGAAATCCGGGCACTGGGCCAACTACGCCGACAACATGTTCACCACCCAGTCGGAAAACCGCGACTACGCGATCAAGCCAATGAACTGCCCTTGCCACGTGCAGGTGTTCAACCAGGGCCTGAAGAGCTACCGCGAGCTGCCGATGCGCCTGGCCGAGTTCGGTGCATGCCACCGTAACGAGCCATCGGGCGCCTTGCACGGCATCATGCGTGTGCGCGCATTCACCCAGGACGACGCCCACATCTTCTGCACCGAAGAGCAGATGCAGGCCGAGTCCGCCGCGTTCATCAAGCTGACCATGGATGTCTACGCCGATTTCGGCTTTAAAGATGTCGAGATGAAGCTGTCCACTCGTCCGGAAAAACGCGTCGGTTCCGACGAGCTTTGGGATCGCGCCGAAGCTGCACTGGCCGCAGCCCTTGACAGCGCGGGCCTGCCGTACGATCTGCAGCCGGGCGAGGGTGCGTTCTACGGTCCGAAGATCGAGTTCTCGCTGAAAGATTGCCTCGGTCGCGTCTGGCAATGTGGTACCCTGCAGCTCGATTTTAACCTGCCTGTGCGTCTGGGAGCCGAATACGTCTCCGAAGACAACAGCCGCAAGCACCCGGTGATGTTGCACCGGGCGATCCTGGGGTCCTTCGAGCGGTTCGTCGGAATCCTGATCGAGCATTACGAGGGCGCGTTCCCTGCGTGGCTGGCTCCGACCCAGGCAGTGGTGATGAATATCACTGATAAACAGGCTGATTTTGCCGCCGAAGTGGAAAAAACTCTCAACGAAAGCGGGTTTCGTGCCAAGTCTGACTTGAGAAATGAAAAGATCGGCTTTAAAATCCGCGAGCATACTTTGCTCAAGGTTCCTTATCTCTTGGTTATCGGAGATCGGGAAGTCGAGATGCAGACTGTCGCTGTGCGTACTCGTGAAGGTGCTGACCTGGGCTCGATGCCCGTCGCCCAGTTCGCTGAGTTCCTCGCCCAAGCGGTTTCCCGGCGTGGTCGCCAAGATTCGGAGTAATTATTATTAAGCGTGAAATGAGACAAGATAAACGAACTGCACCGAAAGCCCCGATCAACGAGAATATCTCGGCACGCGAGGTTCGGTTAATTGGGGCTGAAGGTGAACAGCTCGGGATTGTGTCAATCGAAGACGCGCTTCTTAAGGCTGAAGAGGCCAAGCTGGATCTGGTGGAGATTTCCGCCGATGCAGTACCACCTGTTTGCAAACTGATGGACTACGGCAAATCGATCTTCGAAAAGAAGAAGCAGATTGCTGCGGCCAAGAAAAACCAGAAGCAGATTCAGGTTAAAGAAATCAAGTTTCGTCCAGGGACGGAGGAAGGGGATTACCAGGTAAAACTGCGCAACCTGGTACGTTTCCTGAGTGACGGGGACAGGGCCAAGGTATCCTTGCGATTCCGCGGCCGTGAGATGGCCCACCAGGAGCTGGGGATGGAACTCCTCAAGCGAGTTGAAGGTGACTTGCTCGAGTACGGTTCGGTCGAACAGCATCCTAAGATGGAAGGACGCCAGCTGATCATGGTCATCGCCCCGAAAAAGAAGAAGTAATCAACAGGGCACGGCAGGCCTTCTGATTATGTTTATCAACTGAATGCGGAGTATCCGAACATGCCAAAAATGAAGACCAAAAGTGGTGCTGCTAAGCGGTTTCTGAAAACTGCTAACGGTATCAAGCACAAGCACGCTTTCAAGAGCCACATCCTGACCAAAATGTCGACCAAGCGTAAGCGTCAACTGCGCGGTAGCAGCTTGCTGCATCCGTCTGACGTGGCAAAAGTCGAGCGCATGCTGCGCCTTCGTTAATTTTAGTCAAGAATAGAGGAAGTAACTCATGGCTCGTGTAAAGCGTGGCGTCATTGCCCGTAAGCGTCACAAAAAAATTCTGAAACTTGCTAAAGGCTACTACGGCGCACGCTCCCGCGTATTCCGTGTTGCCAAGCAAGCGGTAATCAAGGCAGGCCAATACGCCTACCGTGACCGTCGTCAGAAAAAACGTCAGTTCCGCGCTCTGTGGATCGCTCGTATCAATGCTGGTGCTCGTATCAACGGTCTGTCCTACAGCCGTTTCATCGCCGGCCTGAAAAAAGCGTCCATCGAGATCGACCGTAAGGTTCTGGCTGATCTGGCAGTGAACGAAAAAGCGGCGTTTGCTGCGATTGTCGAGAAAGCTAAAGCCACCTTGGCTTAAGTACCCCCGACAGTCACCCGGCCTCGCATCTGTGGGGTCAGGTGTTAAACGTCATAAATAGGGGAAGAGCCTTCAAGCTCTTCCCCTATTTTGTATCTGGAGTCTGTACATGGAAAACCTGGATGCGCTCGTCTCTCAAGCACTAGAGGCTGTGCAAAGCGCTGAAGATATCAATGCCCTGGAGCAAATCCGGGTTCACTACCTTGGCAAGAAGGGTGAATTGACTCAGGTGATGAAGACCCTGGGGAATTTGCCGGCAGAAGAGCGTCCGCAGGTCGGTGCGCTGATCAACGTTGCCAAGGAGCGTGTCACAGAGGTCCTTAATGCGCGCAAGGCATTGTTTGAAGAAGCCGATCTGGCTGCCAAACTCTCCGCCGAGTCCATTGACGTGACCCTGCCTGGCCGCGGTCAGACCTCCGGTGGTCTGCATCCGGTTACCCGCACTCTGGAACGCGTCGAACAGTTCTTCACCCGTATCGGCTACGGCATCGCCGAAGGCCCTGAGGTCGAAGACGACTATCACAACTTCGAAGCGCTCAACATCCCAGGCCATCACCCGGCCCGGTCGATGCATGACACCTTCTATTTCAATGCGAACATGCTGTTGCGCACCCATACCTCGCCGGTACAGGTCCGCACCATGGAGTCCAAGCAGCCGCCGATCCGCATCGTCTGCCCAGGCCGTGTATACCGCAGCGACTCCGATATCACCCACTCGCCGATGTTCCACCAGGTCGAAGGCCTGCTGATCGATCGCGACATCAATTTCGCCGACCTCAAGGGCACCATCGAAGAGTTCCTGCGGGTGTTCTTCGAAAAGGAACTGGCGGTGCGTTTCCGTCCTTCCTACTTCCCGTTCACCGAGCCATCCGCTGAAGTCGACATGGAATGCGTGATGTGCAGCGGTAAAGGCTGCCGCGTCTGCAAGCAGACCGGCTGGCTGGAAGTGATGGGCTGCGGCATGGTTCACCCGAACGTGCTGCGCATGTCCGGTATCGACCCGGAAGAGTTCTCGGGCTTTGCCTTCGGCATGGGCGTTGAGCGTCTGGCCATGCTGCGTTACGGCGTGAACGACTTGCGTCTGTTCTTCGACAACGACTTGCGGTTCCTCGCGCAATTTCGCTAGTCGTAACGAATTCTTAGGAGAGCAGGATGAAATTCAGTGAACAATGGCTGCGTGGCTGGGTTAGCCCGCAGGTAAGTCGCGACGAGCTGGTTGCTCGTCTGTCGATGGCCGGTCTTGAGGTCGATAGCGTTACGCCGGCCGCCGGTGTTTTCAGTGGCGTGGTGGTTGGCGAGGTGCTGAGCACCGAGCAGCACCCGGACGCCGACAAGCTGCGCGTTTGCCAGGTCAGCAACGGCTCGGAAACCTTCCAGGTGGTTTGCGGTGCGCCCAACGTGCGCCCGGGCCTGAAGATTCCTTTCGCCATGATCGGCGCCGAGTTGCCAGGTGACTTCAAGATCAAGAAGGCCAAGCTGCGTGGCGTTGAATCCAACGGCATGCTGTGCTCGCAATCCGAGCTGCAGGTCGGTGAAGGTAACGACGGTCTGATGGAACTGCCGGCCGATGCGCCGGTAGGCGAAGATTTCCGCGTTTATCTGGACCTGGAAGACGCCAGCATCGAGGTCGACCTGACCCCGAACCGTGGCGACTGCCTGTCCCTGGCCGGCCTGGCCCGTGAAGTCGGTGCTTTGTACGCCGCTCCGGTCAGCCGTCCGGTAGTGGCTTCGGTGCCTGCCGCGCATGACGAAGTGCGTTCGGTAGAAGTGCTGGCGCCTGCCGCGTGCCCGCGTTATCTGGGTCGTGTGATCCGTAACGTTGATCTGTCCAGGCCTACGCCGCTGTGGATGGTAGAGCGCCTGCGTCGTGCCGACGTGCGCAGCATCGATGCTGCCGTCGACATCACCAACTACGTGATGCTGGAGCTGGGTCAGCCGCTGCACGCCTTCGATCTCGCCGAAATCAACGGCGGCATCCGTGTGCGCATGGCCGAAGACGGCGAGAAGCTGGTGCTGCTCGACGGTCAGGAAGTCAGCCTGCGTAGCGATACGCTGGTGATCGCCGACCACTCCCGCGCACTGGCAATCGCCGGCGTCATGGGTGGCGAGCACAGCGGTGTGTCCGCGACCACCCGTGATGTGTTCCTCGAAAGTGCCTTCTTCGACCAGATCGCCGTGGCAGGCAAGGCCCGTTCCTATGGCCTGCACACCGATGCATCCCATCGCTATGAGCGTGGTGTGGACTGGCAACTGGCCCGCGAGGCCATGGAGCGCGCGACTGGCCTGCTGCTGGAAATCACCGGCGGTGAAGCGGGTCCGATCATCGAGACCGTCAGCGAACAGCACCTGCCAAAAATTGCTCCGGTCACCCTGCGTGCCCAGCGCATTACCCAGATGCTGGGTATGGAAATGGATTCGGCTGAAGTGGAGCGCCTGCTCAATGCCTTGGGCCTGGCCATTACTGCCGACGGGGCAGGGCAGTGGCGTGTAGAAGTGCCAAGCCATCGCTTCGATATCAGCCTGGAAGTCGACCTGATCGAAGAACTGGCACGCCTGTACGGCTACAACCGTCTGCCGGTTCGTTATCCACAAGCGCGTCTGGCGCCGCAAGCCAAGGCCGAAGCCCGTAGCGACCTGCCTGAACTGCGCCGCCTGCTGGTTGCCCGTGGATACCAGGAAGCAATTACCTACAGCTTCATCGATCCGAAACAGTTCGAACTGTTTAATCCGGGTGTTGAGCCGTTGCTGCTCGCCAATCCCATCTCCAATGACATGGCCGCCATGCGTTCGTCCTTGTGGCCGGGTCTGGTCAAGGCGCTTCAGCACAACCTGAACCGTCAGCAGGATCGCGTACGCCTGTTCGAAAGCGGCCTGCGTTTCGTTGGTCAGCTCGAAGGTTTGAAGCAAGAGCCGATGCTCGCCGGTGTGGTTTGCGGCAGTCGCTTGCCGGAAGGCTGGGCGCAGGGTCGCGATACCGTTGACTTCTTTGACGTCAAGGCTGACGTGGAAGCGGTGCTGGGCTTCGCCGGTGCCCTGGATGCGTTCACTTTCGTGCCAGGCAAGCACCCGGCATTGCACCCGGGCCAAACCGCACGCATCGAACGAGATGGTCGTCTGGTCGGCTTCATTGGCGCGATCCACCCCGAATTGTCGAAAACCCTCGGTCTCGACCGTCCGGTCTTCGTCTTCGAGCTGGTTCTGGCGGAAGTGGCGTCGGGCAAAATGCCGAAATTCCACGAGTTATCGCGCTTTCCTGAAGTGCGTCGTGACCTTGCACTGATTGCGCACAAAGACGTTGCAGCCACGGCTGTACTGGACGTAATCCGTGAAAATGCAGGCGAATGGCTGACAGACCTCAGGCTATTTGACGTGTATCAGGGTAAAGGCATTGATCCTGATAGAAAAAGCCTCGCAGTCGGCTTGACCTGGCAGCATCCATCGCGCACTCTTAATGACGATGAGGTGAATACCGCAACGCAAAACATCCTCACCTCGCTCGAACAAAGGTTGAACGCCACGTTAAGGAAGTGACGTATGGGGGCTCTGACGAAAGCTGAGATGGCGGAACGTCTGTATGAAGAGCTGGGCCTGAATAAACGGGAGGCCAAGGAATTGGTCGAACTGTTTTTTGAAGAAATCAGGCACGCTCTCGAAGACAACGAACAAGTCAAATTGTCCGGTTTCGGCAATTTCGACCTTCGGGACAAACGCCAGCGGCCTGGCCGCAATCCGAAAACGGGGGAAGAAATCCCGATCACGGCTCGCCGTGTGGTCACCTTTCGTCCAGGGCAGAAGTTGAAGGCCCGAGTTGAGGCTTATGCTGGAACCAAGTCATAACGACGAGCTCCCCGTCATCCCGGGCAAACGCTACTTCACCATTGGTGAAGTCAGCGAGCTGTGTGCGGTAAAACCACACGTGCTGCGCTACTGGGAGCAGGAGTTTCCTCAACTCAACCCGGTCAAACGCCGCGGAAACCGCCGGTATTATCAGCGCCAGGACGTGTTGATGATCCGGCAGATCCGCGCGCTACTTTATGATCAGGGGTTCACCATCGGCGGAGCGCGCCTGCGTTTGTCCGGTGATGAAGCCAAAGACGACACCACCCAATACAAGCAAATGATCCGCCAGATGATCGCCGAGCTCGAAGATGTTCTGGTAGTACTCAAGAAATAAATTCCTGCTTTTAAATACTTCCAGTTTTCAAAAGCTTGCGATATATTCTTGAGCGTTCCTCGAGGTGAGGAACGGGTAACACGCCTAGTCGGGGCGTAGCGCAGTCCGGTAGCGCACTAGCATGGGGTGCTAGGGGTCGAGTGTTCGAATCACTCCGTCCCGACCATATAACTCCCGAAAAATCCAACCACTTAGCGGTGGTTGGATTTTTTATGTCTGTTTTTTTTCACTGCATGCTTATTTTTTACCCTTCTGGTTGCCAATTGGTTGCCAGTTGAGATTCTCTTGCCCAGACTCCGATTGCGTATCACAACATGTTTTCGATAGCTCTAGGTCAACGGAGCCTAAATTGGCAGGGATCAGCACCATGACGCCAGAATCTAAAGCTCGTCACCAGATTGACCAGAAGCTTGACCAAGCTGGCTGGGTCGTCCAAGACTTTAAACAGTTCAATTTGGGCTCGGCGCGTGGTGTGGCTATCCGGGAGTTTCCCACTGGCTCGGGGCCTGTGGATTACATGCTTTTTGTAGATCGAGCACCCGTAGGTGTGATCGAAGCAAAGAAAGACTCAGCAGGCGTGGGTCTTAATGTCACTGAAAGCCAGACTGAGCGATATGCCAGTTCCTCTCTTAAATGGCAAAATAACAACTCTTCACTGCGATTCTTATTCGAGGCCACTGGCCAGATTATCCGCTTCACCGATGGCGCCGACCCAATACCGCGTTCGCGCGAGATATTCCATTTCTTTAAACCGGAAACGTTATCCGCCTGGCTTGCGCAGCCCGATACCCTGCGTCGCCGCCTGGCAGAGCAGATGACAGTCCTGCCCGAAATTGATCTGCGCGATTGTCAGATCAGCGCAGTAACCGGGCTGGAGAAGTCTCTTGCGCTGAACAAACCCCGCGCCCTGGTGCACATGGCCACCGGAGCCGGCAAGACCTTCACGGCTATCACCTCGGTCTATCGCCTGCTCAAGTTCGGTGGCGCCAAGCGCATTTTGTTTTTGGTCGATACCCGTAATCTCGGTAAACAGGCCCATCAGGAATTCATGGCTTACACGCCACCGGACGACGGCCGCAAATTCACCGAGCTCTACAATGTGCAGCGGCTGGCCTCACCCAACGTCGACCCGCATTCGCAGGTATGCATCAGCACTATCCAGCGCATGTACTCTATCTTGAGCGGCGAACCGATTGACGAATCGGCCGAAGACCTGTCGCTCAACGAAGTACAGCAAACCGCCAAGCAGGATAAGTTCGTGCGCTACAACCCGGCTGTGCCGGTGGAAACCTTCGACTTCATCATCATTGATGAGTGCCACCGCAGCATCTATAACCTGTGGAAGCAGGTGCTCGACTATTTCGATGCCAGCCTGATCGGACTCACCGCTACGCCTGACAAGCGCACCTTCGGCTTTTTCAACGAGAACATCGTCGCCGAATACACCTACGAGCAATCTGTGGCCGACGGTGTCAACGTCGGCTACGACGTGTACGAGATCGAAACCGATATCACCCGAAAAGGTTCCGAGCTCAAGGCCAAGGAGTGGGTAGACCATCGCGACCGCCAGACCCGCAAGAAACGCTGGAGCGAAACCGAAGAAGACATGGCCTATTCAGCCAAGGAACTGGATAAATCTGTGGTCAACACAAGTCAGATCCGACAGGTGATCCAAGCGATGAAAATCGCGGTGGAAACGCATATTTTCCCCGCGCGCAAAGAGACACCTAAGACACTGATCTTCGCCAAGACTGACAGCCACGCCGACGACATAATCAATATCCTGCGCGAGGTCTATGGACAGGGGAATGCCTTCTGCAAGAAGGTGACTTACCGCGCCGAGGAAGATGCCGACAGCATCCTCAGCAGTTTTCGCAACGACTACAATCCGCGCATTGCCGTCACCGTGGACATGATCGCCACCGGCACCGACGTGAAGCCACTTGAAGTGCTCCTGTTTATGCGTGACGTGCGTAGCAAAGGTTACTACGAGCAGATGAAGGGGCGCGGCGTGCGCAGCCTCGATGGCGACAGCCTCAAACGCGTCAGCAATAGTGCCGATGGTGCCAAAACCCGCTTTGTGCTGATCGACGCCGTGGGCGTGGAAAAGTCTCTTAAAACGGAGAGTCGCCCGCTGGAGAAGAAACCCGGCGTAGCGCTGAAAGACCTGCTGCAAGGCGTGGCGATGGGAAGTCGCGACGACGACACTGTACTTTCACTCGCCAACCGCCTGGTGCGGCTGGCCAAGTTACTGGACGACAAGGCCCGGGCCCGGATCGAGAAAGCCAGCGGCGGCATCCCAATCGCTGATTTGGGCAAGGGCCTGATCGCCGCGCTGGACCCTGATGCCATCGTGCAAGCGGCTTTGGCCGCCGCCAAGGCCAAGGGCATCACCCGCTCTGAGGACACCTTGCTGCCCGAAGAAATTGAAACCGCCCGCGCTGTGCGTGTGGCCGCGGCCTGTGCCCCTTTTGACCAACCGGAACTGCGAGACGAGATTGAAAACGCCCGACGTGAGCGCGAGCAGATCATTGATCATATCAATCTGGATCAGGTGACGTTTTCTGGTTTCAGTGAACTGGCGGAAGCGCAGGCCAAAGCGTTGATTCAAACCTTTGCTGACTACCTGAAGCAGCACAGGGACGAAATCGCCGCGCTGGACTTCTTCTACCAACAACCCTACCAACGCCGCGTGCTCACTTTCGACATGATTGAAGACCTGCACGAGCGCTTGAGCAATCCACCGCTAATGTTGACCACCGAGCGCCTGTGGAGCGCCTACACCCGCGTACAGGCGAGTGCAGTAAAGGGCGCAGACCGCAAACGCCAGCTCACCGATTTGGTCTCGCTGGTGCGTTTTGCACTCGGGCTAGACGCTGAGTTGAAGCCCTTTGCCGATGAAGTGGATAAACGTTTTCAGACTTGGATTTTCCGCCACAACGCACAGCGCGGCACAGCCTTCACGCCTCAACAAACTGAATGGCTGCGCCTGATGAAAGATCATATTGCCAGCAGCTGTAACGTCAGCCGAGATGATTTTGACTATGCCGAACTAGCCGATAAGGGTGGTTTGCAAAAGGCCTGGGGGCTGTTTGGCAAGGAACTGGATGGACTGATGAACGAAATGAATGAGGAGTTGGTGGCGTGAGTGAATTGCCGAAGGGTTGGACGCGCGAGCTTCTGGAGGAGCTTATCCAGCCGAGGAGTGAGCGCATTTCGCCAGCAGATCGTCCAAGTGCTCCATACATTGGGCTGGAGCATGTACAGGCTCATACTAATGCAATCCTGGGGACAGTACCTGCGTCAAACATGTCAAGTAGCTCAGCGAGCTTTGAGGTTGGCGACGTTTTGTACGGTCGTATGCGCCCGTACCTGAATAAAGTCGCTAGGCCAAAATTTGCAGGACTGGCCTCGGCTGAGTTCATCATCTTTCCAGAATCGGAGGTGTTGGATTCCGATTTCCTGTTGAACCGCATATCGTCATACGACTTTGTTGAATTCGCTTGCAGTCAATATGAAGGCGATAGACCGCGAGTGAAATTCGATGCCTTGGGAAAGTTCGCGATAGATCTTCCGCCCCGCGCTGAGCAAACCCGCATTGTTGCCAAACTCGAAGAACTGCTCTCCGATCTCGATGCCGGCGTGACCGAGCTCAAAGCCGCGCAGACGAAGCTAAAGCAATTCCGCCAGTCGCTGCTGAAAGCCTCGGTGGAAGGCGCGCTCTCCGCTGAATGGCGCTCACAGCACACGCCCGCCGAGACCGGCACGCAGCTGTTGCAACGCATCCTCACCGAGCGCCGCGCCCGCTGGGAAGTCAAGCAGCTCGCCAAGTTCAAGAAGCAAGGCAAAACCCCGCCCAAGGACTGGCAAAAAAAATACCCCGAGCCGATGCAGCCGGATACTACCGATTTGCCGGAGTTACCGGAGGGGTGGGTGTGGGTGACGATTGATCAAATCGCTCAAGTGGGCACAGGGGTTACGCCCCTTCGATCGAAAAGTGCCTATTTCGACGAAGGCACTATTCCGTGGGTGACCAGTGGTGCACTCAACAGCGAAACCGTAACGTCCGCAACGGAACTTGTCACGGATCTCGCTGTGAAGGAGTGTCGGCTTGAGCTATATCCTGTTGGCTCACTTTTGGTGGCCATGTATGGCGAAGGGAAAACACGCGGCAAGTGCTCGGAACTACTGATTTCAGCAACGATCAATCAAGCTATCGCTGCAATTGTTTTGGAACCGTCAGCCCAACCATCTAAGGCGTATCTCAAGGCCTTCTTGCTTGATAGTTACGAAAGAATGCGCCAGCAGGCTTCTGGCGGAGTTCAGCCAAATCTGAATCTTCAAATCGTTAAGGCAATTGTTTTGCCACTCCCGCCGCATTCCGAGCAAGCTGAAATCACGCAACTGCTTGACGGTCAGTTCGACCAGATCAGTCAGCAGCAGACCGCGGTGGAGCGGGGCCTCAAACAATCCGCCGCCCAACGCCAGAACATCCTGCGCGCCGCCTTTTCCGGCCAACTGGTGCCGCAAGATCCGAACGACGAACTCGCAAGTGTTCTGCTGGAGCGCATCCGCACCGAGCGGGCGGAACGCGATAAGCATCCTAAGGTGCACAAGGTACGCAAAACAAAACAACAGAAGGAGATCGACGCCGTGGTGAGCAAATTGATTGATGTGCTCGCCAAGGCGGGCGACTGGGTGCCGGCGCAAGAAGCTTTCCGCCTTTGTGGTGTGGCCGATGGCGCGCTGACAGACCAGATTGAAGCGCTCTATGCGGAACTGCGTGCTTTGGACAAGGCAGGACGACTGGTTGTGGAAGCGGTCACCGACGGGCGGGGCCGCAAGCTACACGACCGCCTGAAATTGCTGGAAAGCTGACCATGCGCCTCGACAAACTAACCATCGGTAGCGCCAAAGACAGCCCAACCCACCAGTTCAAGAACCTGAAGAACGTCACCATCGACTTCGATCAGGATCACTGGGTCACGGTGGTGATCGGTTGGAACGGTACCGGTAAGTCCAACGTACTGGAGGCGCTGGCCATCATCTTCCGCGATTTGATCGCCAGGGAGCGCACACCGGCCTTTGCTTTTCAGCTGGCCTATCACATGGGGGCGGGCGAGAACCTGCGTCACATTTACATCGATGCCGACCCTGATCGTGAGAAGGAGCCTTTCACCATTCACGTTGCTACGGATGCACAGGCCCGTGGTGAATTCACCTTGCTCCCATTAATCGAGGGTGAAGAACAGGTATCAGCCCTGCGTGGCAAGGCAATCAAACTCACGACCTTTTTGAATGCGGATGCCGAGTATTTGCCGCGCTATGTGTTCAGCTACTACTCGGGTGAGAGTTCGCGTATGTACGAGGTGTTCCGTCCCTACCTAGAAAGCTATTACAAGGATCTTCTTTATTCGAAGACCGACCCAGCGCCAAAGCGTCTCTTCTACGCTTTGCCCGTTCACAGTCAGTTTGTTCTTCTTGCATTTCTGATTCAGCCAGACCAAAAAGTGAAAGATTTTTTGGCGGTAGAGCTTGGTATTGATCCAGAGAATGGGATCGAATCCGTTCTTTTTGTATTGCGCGATCCTCCTTGGGACTCGAAAGAAGGCGATCCTAGATTCTGGTACGCAAGAGGATTGGTTCAGCGGTTTCTAGATCGCCTGATGAAGGTGTCGCTGGCACCGATCACAGTTAAAAGGAAGTTGAAGAAGTCTATATGGAACAAGAACACGTCTGAGCGTGAATACAAGTACATGTACGTTAAGGATGTGGAGTCGCTGAGAGAGCTTGTAGGTAGTCAGCCAGCAAATGAGTTCTTCCGCGATCTGGAAAGCACCTACGTCTCTGAGTTGATCGAGGAGGTGCGTATCCGTGTGCGCCTCAAGAAAAACGATGGCAGCGTTACATTCCGTGAACTCAGCGAGGGGGAGCAACAGCTTCTGACGGTGTTGGGCTTGCTGCGCTTTACCGCGGAGGATGAAAGTCTGTTCTTGCTGGATGAGCCAGACACGCACCTAAATCCACGATGGTGTGTGGATTACTTGAACTACCTGAAGTCATTTGTTGGGCAGAACAGTGATGGCCAGGACAACAGCCATATCGTGTTGACGACTCACAACCCCTTGGCCATCGCAGAACTGGTCAAGGAGCAGGTTCAAATCCTGTACCGCGAAACAGACAGTCGCACGGTGCGCGCCGAGAACCCGGCCGTCGACCCCAAAGGCATGGGCTTCGCCGGTATCGTGACCAGCGATATGTTTGGCTTGGGTACCAGCTTGGACAAAGCCACGAATGATGATTTGCTGGCGTTGCACCAACTCTCCACCCAGCTGCAGCCACTCAGTGAGGTCGATCGAGCGAAGCTGGTAGACATCCGTCAGCGGCTCGAAGGCCTGGACTTCAACTTCGCTTCGCGAGATCGACTGGAGCAGGAGTATCTGCGTGCCAGATTTGATCTGGCCACAGATGGCGCCGTCGATGGCGCCATCGTCACTCCGGAAAATAAACAAAAAGCCCTTGATGCCTTGGTGAAGAGCCTCCTCCGCGGTTTACAGGAGGGGCAGGCTTGATATTAATTCAGATACCCTTGCCACCCCGTTTACCCAAGAATTGGCCCAAGATTTATACCGCAAGAACCGCAAAGGTTGGCGCGCTAGGCACGCACGATCTTCGGTCTGAGTACATCAAGAAGAACGGTAGTTGGGGCTTGCTCAAAAAGTGGCTTGCCAATGCCAGTGAGCATAAATGCTGGTACTGCGAAGCCAAGAGCACGCGCGCACCCTTTGACGTCGACCACTTTCGACCCAAACTTGGCATCACGGTGGATGGCGTCAAGTTGGTCGGCCATGACGGGTACTATTGGTTAGCATATGAGTGGTTGAACTTTCGCCTTTCATGTCAGCGGTGCAATCGTCCAGAAAAGGACGGTGTCGATATCCTTCATGGAAAGGCCAATGAATTTCCGATTCAGGATGAGATACAGCGTTGCTCGCAGCCTGCAGCTTCACTGATCTCTGAGTTGCCGAGGCTTTTGGACCCTTGTGTTCAAGCCGACTGCGAATTGTTGGCTCATGGAATTGATGGAGAGGTCAAGCCACTGGCCTCACCTGGTACCTGGGAACACCAGCGTGCGCGGTACACGATTGACCGGCTTGGATTCAATGAATGGAATACGCCGGAAACAAAGAAGAACTCTTGGCGACTGCTAGACGATCTAATTCGCCTTGCAGGCAATCAGCCTTCAGTCGTCACGCATCTGCAAGAACATTTATCTAACGCTCACGAATATTCGAGCTTCTTTCGATCTGCCATCGGCACACATCGAGACAAGGCTTGGGTGGAGGCACTCTTATGAACACAAGCTCCCTCGTCCAGAAAGTCTGGAATTTTTGCCACACCCTGCGCGATGACGGCGTGGGCTATGGCGACTACTTGGAACAGCTCACCTACTTGCTGTTCCTGAAGCTGGCACACGAATATGCGCAGGAGCCCTACAACCGTGATACCCAAATCCCCAAGGGCTATGACTGGGCTAGCCTGTCCTCCAAAGTGGGCGAACCGCTGGAGGCGCATTACCTGGCCACGCTGCACAAACTGGGACAAGAGTCCGGCATGCTGGGCGCTATCTTCTTCAAGGCGCAGAACAAGATTCAAGACCCGGCCAAGCTTTCGCGTCTGGTGCAGCTGATTGATGCCGAAAGTTGGATCAGCCTGGGTGCTGACACCAAGGGCGACCTGTATGAAGGCCTGTTGCAGAAGAACGCCGAAGACACCAAGAGCGGCGCTGGCCAATACTTCACACCCCGCGCACTGATTGAGGCGATTGTTGTCTGTATGCGCCCCGAGCCGATGAAGACCATTGCGGATCCGGCCTGCGGTACAGGCGGATTCTTCCTGGGCGCTTATAACTGGTTGACGCGGCACGGCGCCACGCTGAACAAAGCACAAAAAGAATTCCTGCGTGACAGGACCTTCCACGGCAACGAGATCGTGCCAAACACGCGCCGCATGTGCTTGATGAACCTTTTTCTGCACAACGTTGGCGAGCTGGATGGTGAGCCCTTAGTGTCGCGTTCGGATGCGTTGATCACTGAGCCCAAACTGAAAGTGGATTACGTGCTAGCCAACCCGCCCTTCGGCAAGAAGAGCAGCATGACCATCACCAATGAAGAGGGTGAGGAAGACAAGGAGGCGCTGACCTACGAGCGGCAGGATTTCTGGGAAACCACGTCGAACAAGCAACTCAACTTCCTGCAGCACATTGTCAATATGCTAAAGGTGGACGGCAAGGCGGCGGTGGTGTTGCCCGATAACGTGCTTTTTGAAGGTGGTGCGGGAGAAAAGATCCGCAAGAAGCTTTTGGAGAACTGCGACGTGCACACGGTGTTACGTCTGCCCACGGGCATTTTTTATGCCCAAGGCGTGAAGGCGAACGTCGTATTCTTCGACAGCGCGCCCAAAGATGGGCGTGTGCACACCAAGGGCGTTTGGTTCTTCGACCTGCGCACCAACAAACACTTCACGCTGAAGACGCGCACGCTGAAGCTGGACCACCTGCAGGATTTCATCACCTGCTACAACCCGGAAAACCGTTTTGAGCGGCAGGAAACCGAACGTTTCAGGTACTTTAGCTACGAAGACTTGATGAGCCGCGACAAGGCCAGTATGGATATTTTCTGGCTGAAAGACGATAGCCTCGACAACTTGGATGACCTGCCGCCACCGGATGTGTTGCAGCAGGAGATCATTGATCATCTCGAAGCGGCTCTGCTCGCGTTTCGTGATGTTTCTTTGAGTTTGCCCCGATCTGAAGTGGTTGATTGATTCTGATGATGGTGCGGTACTAAGGGGGGGAATATGGCTCGGATGTGGATGGTGCGTGGCGAAGCTGGAAGCCTATACGACTCTTTTCGGGAGCGCGAAGTGGCCGCAATCGGGTGGAGCCGGTTGGCTGCCCATGCGAAGCCCGGCGTTGGGCGCAAACAGTTAATTGCTCTCTACCAATCCGCTGAGCCTCAGATGAAACAGGGCACGGTGATTTCGGGTGCCTCGCAAGTGTGGCGCTTCGTAAACGAGATTCAGGACGGTGATTGGGTTGTTACTTATTCACCTGCCAATCGTCTCTATCTGGTCGGCAACGTCAAGGGACCGGCTGAGCACCATTCTGAATGGTCTGAACAAGGCATGTCGCTGGTGCGCAAGGTGCAGTGGCAGCAGCAAGAGTTACCGCGTGACAATTTGGGTACGAGCACCAAGAACAGCTTGGGCTCGACTTTAACTTTGTTCGAGGTGCCTTCCAGTGCCGCAGCCGAAGTGATTGCAGCGTTGAAGGGTAAGCCAGCACCGCAGATGGAAGACGAGATTGAAGAAAGTATTGCTGATCCGTTGGCCGATATTGAGTCTCAGGCGTTGGAGCGAATAAAGGACCGAGTGAGTGAGCTCGACTGGGATGAGATGCAGCAGCTGGTCGCCGGTATCCTTCGTGCGATGGGCTACAAAACTCAGGTTTCGCCGCCAGGTTCTGATCGTGGCAAAGATATTGTCGCCTCACCCGACGGCTTCGGCTTTGAACATCCTCGTATTGTAGTGGAGGTCAAACATCGTAAGGGGCAGATGGGTAGTCAGGATATTCGCAGCTTTCTTGGTGGGCGGCACAAGGATGATCGGGGGCTTTACGTTAGCACGGGAGGCTTCAGCAAAGATGCCCAGTATGAGGCTGATCGTGCATCCATCCCATTAGCGATGTGGACGTTGGATCACGTAGTACGGGCTTTGATTGAGCACTACGATTCCACTGACGCAGAGACAAAACGCATTGTTCCACTGAAGCGGTTGCATTGGCCCGCGTGAGGTGTGAACGGCACTTTTCTGTTTACACTGGCATACAGGTTACGGTTTAGGTAAAAAATAAAAGTGTTATCACTAACGACTAAGTGCCTGCTTGCAATGACCGAAAACTGACCCAGTAGAGGCTGTGTTGATAGCCAAACAACTTTGGGCAGGTACTGAAACCTGTCGATAGTCGATAACTGCTGCCGATCCTGCATACTCGGCTGGCTGCCTAGCCATTCCAAGGCAAAAAATAAAGGGATTCTCGTACGAGGCCGATTGTTGTCCTGACTGGCTGCCTTTCAATCGACTTGCTTTCGATGTAGGCGTCGGTCCATTCATCCAGCTCGATACAGTGCCAGCCCGCACCGGCGGCCTGTAAGGCCTAGGTCACCGAAGTCTCAACACCGAAGCGACAAAAAACAGACTGATCGGATGCGTCAACATCCAGACTAACCAGCATCCCCCCAGACTGCCCCTGCAAGTCCCGCCAAGCCTCCTATAGATAATTTTTTGATGATTATTGATTTTCTAATCCCCCCTTCAGCCGCTTTAAATTCGCCTCGAGGAAGGTAAGCAAAGGCAGGTCCTGCGGTTCGCTTTGACGCAAGCTTCAAACGCCGCCAAATCCGCATCTGCAGAATCTGCTCCTCCTCACCTTGTGGGCTGTTCTCCCCACACCTTCAACCGGGACACGCAGACGAAAGTTCACACGCCGCATTTCGGTTTTTCCAGGTTCGAGACTGGGTTAAACCGCAAAAAGAAGGGATGCCAGGATGCTGATAAGAATCGAAAAAGCGCGGACACCGCAAGACTGGAATGTCTGGATGAACGCGTGGTGCGTCACGTTTCGCAGCTATGCCGAAGCCCTGGCATTCGTGAGCAGACTGGAAGGCAGGATAAATGCACCACACCCGTTGCCTGTCAGCGAAGACAGGCTTGTATTGGAACGGTAAACCCCCGACAAATGCCGGGGGGCTGCGCGAGCTGGCGCGGGTTCTATTTCGATACCACGATGCCTGCTGGCTTCCAGGTGCCTTCGCCAGCCGGCAGGACTGAAGGCGGCGTCTCCTTGGGCCAATAGAGGCGCATCACCAGGTAAATCGGGCCGTCGGGTGCGGGCAGCCAGTTGCCTTCCAGCGCCTTGCCGGGCGACTTCTGTTGGATGTAGAGGGTCAGAGATCCGTCGGCATTCTTTTTCATGCCGGGCAGCATGGGCGAGTTCAGTAGATAGCGGTCGATCGGGTTCTTGATAAGGAGCTGTGTCTTGCCGTCGTACATCGTCACCGACCAGAAGGCGTTCACTGGAGGTAGTTGCCCCGCCGGGAAGGTGAGTGTGTAGTTATGCTTGCTGCCATCGAGTGGCTCGCCGGTCGCGGTTGTGCGGGTGATGGGGTAAGTGGCTTCCACGGCATCGTTGCCGTAAATTCCGCCTTTGGCCGCGGCGGCGCGCTTCAACCAGTCGCCATTGTAGAAATGGCGGTCGCCAAAGTACGAGCCGATGCCCCAGCCATTGACGTTCTTGAGTCCGCCGGACAACCACCTGTCCACCTTCTCGTCACCTTCCTTCATGCCCAGCAGGACAGCGGCCTTGTGTTCGAGCGAGAGGTCCTGGAGCTTGAAGCTCTTGCCCGGTCCAATGCCGATTTTCGCGATTCGAGCCCGAATTTCCCGGTCTTCCGGTGTTGGCGGTACATACTGGAGCGCGGCATCAAGGTATTCGAAGAAGTTCTCCTTGATCCCCTTAGTGGTGCTTGGAGGGAAATTGATAACCGGCGATGCAGGCGCCGCCGGTTGCTTCAAAAACGCCGACAGCGGCTGGGCTTTGTAGCCGGACTGCACCTTGACCACGTTCGGCATGTCCTTGGGATTGAAGAGCTGGGTTCGGTAGCCCGCGACAGTGAAGGGCGTTGTGGAATAGAAGACTTTGCCAATGCCGGGCGGCACGGAACCCTTCCAGTCAGGCCCGACCACCATGTAGTTACCCGGGCCGTTCCCGGTGGTGCGGCTGCCGATGTAGCCGTAGTTGTAGGTGTTGCCGTCGATCAGTTGCACCGAGTAATAACGTTTCTTTTCCACGGCGGGCACTGTGAGCACCATGGGCTCGGCGCGCAGATCCAGCCAGAGGAAGGAGTAGGGGGTATCGCTGTTGGGCGTGACGATGGCCGTATCCTGGTAAGTGAAGACACGGGGTTCGTTCTTGATCTGGTTGAAGGGGGCCTTGAACTGCGGGCCGCTTTTGTCCACGGCGTACTCATACATGACCGCATAGTTCATTACGATCGGCAGTCCGTAGATGAAGGCTTCCTCGGCGATGGCCTTCGTTTCCATGAGGCTGGGTGCGGCTATGCCCTTTGCTGCATCGGCTTTCTCGGCCTGGGCCACGGGGTCGTTCTTGCTGGCACAGCCTGATATAAGCGCCACCGAAGCGGCAGCGATGGCGATCCATTTCATGCAAGTTGAATATTCCGGTTTCATCCTTTGTCGCTCCTGACCAAATCATCTCTGCCCTGGATGTCTTGATCAGCGTTTGAACACGTCGAGACTCCAGCTGGTTGACTGCCGTATCTGAGCGTAGGTCATGAAGCAAACCCCCGCTATTGACTGGGGGACAGCCAATGTTGGGGGCAAACTTCTTGGATTGCGGCAAGCAGACAACTGAAGCGAAGTGGCGACTAATGAGGGGCGTCAGCTGGTTTCTTTTCCGGAACGATGAAACGCACTGTCGTACTGGTAAGGATCTTGTGAGTCGGGTCGGCCACTTCAAGAAGAACCTGGTGAGTGCCGGCGGGCAGGCCGACCAGAATAATCGGGTCTTCACTGGTGTGCGCCCATGTGCCTTTCCAGTCGTCGACGGTCACGTGAAGGTGCCCGAGACGGGGTGATACATCGGCCGCCGCTTTACCAAATACCGGCATGATCCTCGCGTGCTCTGTGCGGTATTGGATAATGACGACTCCGCGGGCAAGGGGCTCGGCAAGCGGCGGCTCGGCAATGAGTCTGGGCGCCGTCTCGGATTCCAGGGGAAGTATTGCCGGTGGGTGATAGGTGTCTGCTGCTCCTTCGCCGTGCGCGCCTGTGCAAAAGAACACCGCCAAAGCAAAGGCCAATGGATTTCTCAGAGAGAGGGACATGGTGTTTATCTCCCGCGTGATCTCATTCAAGCCTAGATCAAACCGAGCCCCAGTCATTGGGTGTTTCAGCCCAGAATGTAGGGTAAGCGAACCCCTTGTTGGGGAATGTTTCACGACTCGAAGAGACCGTTTTCAGTGCAATCGCTGGGCTCGGCTTTGCTCATGCCAAATGGCTTGGATTTTGCTCGGGTGCTGATACTGAAGCATTCATTGAATGCGGTATCCGGAGATTCGAGCCATGTGGGCAAAAACTCTGCTTCTCGGCGTCGTGTTTGGCATCGGGATCGTTACCAGCGGCTTGGCTACGAGCATGATCCTGTTCTGGTGCGAGTTGTGTTAACCACTCTCCCTTCTGCTTGAGTCGGCTGAGTAGGGCGGGGCAGTCCCCCCTTCTTCATGGTCCCTGGTGGCGGTTGTGATGGTCTATGCCTGGATTCCCATCTCGCCCTGTGCAGCTTGTAACGCTCGCTCTTCGGTCAGTGGCATTAAAGTTGGCTGCGCGTTACTGGCGTGCATGTAAAGAAAGTAGTGCCCTGTATCGTCCAACAATATCCGGTGCAGCTCTGATGGCCGAAAGTTGTTACCGATATAAATGCTTTCCTTGATGATCTCGAAAGACCCGATCCCATGCTGTCGCATTGCAGTTTCAAAGGCTTCGTAAAGACCTTCTCTGCGGCGTCGATTGTTTCGAGCATTTAGCTTGAAAAAAACCACCATCAGCACGGCATAGCTGATAAGCAGTAGCACAATGGCGCTAGGGCGCATGCGTGGAGCTCCATGTCCTCTCAATCGCTGTGCCTTTCAGTGTAGGCGCGTTCCGGGTGAAATCTTCAGCTCATTCCAAGGTCATGGAGCGTATTGCCTTTGAGTCAGGTCGCGCGCGCCAGGATCGCCTGCGCGCGGCCTATGACAGGCGCATCGACCATTAGGAGCTGGAAACACACGCAGTGGGCATGCGCTTCAGGCGTAAACTGAACAGGGTGCAGCAGGCATTGAAAAGCGTTGCACCCGGAGGTGATGCCATGCGCTCAATATCCGCTTGCACTTCGATCGCATTGCTGGCGCTGTTCATGATGCCACTGGCCACCGCAGCGCCCTCGGTCGAAGTCGTCTTCAATAACCCCGAAAAATACAGCGATGCCAGCCTGGACAGTCCGGGCTATGAACGGGGGGCCGATCCTTTTGTCATGAAAGAGCTATGCAGCTACCTCCAGAAGCTTGGCGAGCGGTACCTGCCAGCCGACCAGCAGCTGCAAATTGAAATTCGCAACATCGACCTGGCCGGTCGTTACGAGCCCTGGAGGATAAATGCCTATCAGGTGCGCTTCATGCGCGACATTACCTGGCCGAGCATCGAGCTCCATTACGTTCTCAAACAAAATGGCCAGATCGTGAACCAGGCCGACGCCAGAGTCATGGATCAGTTCTACCTCCAGCGTCCGGGGCGTGCGAATAGAAGTGACAGGCTCTACTCCGAGAAGGCGATGCTCTCGGAGTGGTTCCAGAGACACTTCGCGGGGCAGCATCAGAGCGGGTTGAAGTGAACCACCCTGCGCTCTTGATCAGCGTTCGGCTTGGGGGAGCCGGAGCCAGAAAGTAAAAAGCCCGACGCTCGGCCGGGCTTTCTGTAGATGGGCCAAATCCCTTTGGCTGACCGTATTGTGCTAGATAGGTGTGACGAAAGTGTGACATCTGAATACGAAATGCCGTGGCGTAACCGTTGGGCCACATCACAACCTTCGATACTCTCTGCTCAGTACTCCACAATGGTTTTGGGGCAATCGAATGGTGGTCGGTGAAGCGCCACTGAATGACTTGAGTATTCGCCCAGCTGGGATTTGTCTTTAATCTGGTCCGAGGTTTGATCGAGATGGCTCATTCACTTAAATACCAAATAGGCGAATCCGTCCGCACTATTGAGGCCGAGGTGGGGAAGCTGCTCGATCTGGCTGCAACGCTCAGAGAAGCGAGGGATGAAGAAATGGCTGCAGCTGTCTCGACCCAGGCGAACAAGCTGCTTGAAGCAGCAGTGGCGCTGAGGATCGCGATGTCAGGCTGACTGCTTGCGCTGTAGCCGGCACTTCAATCCACAGGGGTTAGTCCGCCTTGACTATTGAAACTTGAGAATTGTCAGACATGGGGTATCATTTCTACGTGTTTTAGACCCAGCCGAACAAGCCTCGCCAGAGAAATCTGCCGGGGCTTAGTCGTATTCGGCTTAGGAGAAATACATGTCTAGAGCTCAACGACGACACGATACGCGCCGCATAAAGGCTCGATTTTATTCAAAGCAGAGCGCTTATGAATGCTGGTCAACCAGCGAGAAAAACGCCGGGCTTTTTGCAAACCACGGAAAGGTGTGCTCCTGTTGGATGTGTGGCAATCCCAGAAAGCTGGGATTGCTCACCATGCAGGAGCTGCGGGCTGACTGTTCCATGCAGGAGTGAAAACAGAACCCGGCCGCCAAGCCGGGTTTTATATTGGGATCAACACGATTTACTGATTCGCAAGTTGTGACGCGACACTTGACGGGGCTATCGAGCGTCCCGGTTCCTGCATTCGCCCATTGCATCTGCTTTGTCGTCATGAATCGAGTGGTCAGTGCATTTGTGGCAATGATCAGCAGGCTGAGCTCCAGCGGCAAGTTGACCCAGCTCGAAGCACTGCATTGCCCTTAACGCCTATCCAGCCAAACCGTCTGTGCATTGCAGAATTCGCGCACTCCGAAGTGTGAGAGTTCCCGGCCAAAGCCACTCTTCTTCACGCCACCAAAACTGACACGCGGATCGCTGGCGCTATAGCCGTTGATGAACACGCCGCCGGTTTCAAGTTCGCCAGCCATCTGCCGTGCGAGTTCGCCATTGCGCGTAAAAATAGTGGCGGTGAGGCCGAACTCGCTGTCATTGGCCAGTTCCAGCGCATGGGCGGCGTCTCGGGCCGTGATGATTGAAGCCACGGGACCAAACAGTTCCTGTCTGAAGGATGTCATCTGGTCGGTCACGTCGCCCAGTACAGTGGGTTCGTAGTAGTTGCCGGTGCCTTCGACCTTCTTTCCACCCAGCAGCAAGGTCGCGCCTTCTTCCAGCGTGTCGCGCACCTGTTGGTCCAGTTCGTCGCGCAGATCGAAGCGCGCCATCGGGCCGATGTAAGTGGTGGAGGCGAGTGGATCACCGATGACCAGTCGTTGGGTGGCCTCGACGAACTTGCGGGTAAATTCCTCTGCAATGCCTTGCTCGACAATCAGGCGTTTGGCAGCGGCGCAGACTTGTCCGGTGTTTTGATAGCGCCCGATCACGGCGGCTTTGACCGCCTCATCGAGGTCCGCGTCGTCGAGCACGATAAACGGGTCGGAGCCGCCCAGCTCCAATACGCATTTCTTCAGCGCGGCGCCGGCCTGGGCACCGATGGCCATGCCCGCACGCACGCTGCCGGTGAGGGTGACAGCCGCGATGCGTGGATCGGCGATTGCCTTGGATACACCGTCCGGGGTGACGTTGATGACCTCGAAGATACCTTCAGGAAAATCCGCCAGCTTGAAGGCTTCCAGCAGCAGGTAGGCGCTACCCATGACGTTGGGCGCGTGCTTGAGCACGTAGGTGTTGCCGGCGAGCAGGGTAGGGACCGCGCCGCGCAGCACTTGCCAGATGGGGAAGTTCCACGGCATCACGGCGAGAATCGGGCCGAGCGGGCGATATTCAATGCGTGCCTTGCCGCCTTCGACCAGGGTTGGTTCTGCGCTGAGCATGGCGGGCCCCTGTTCGGCGTACCACTCGCAGAGCTGCGCGCATTTTTCAATTTCGCCACGGGCCTGGGTAATCGGCTTGCCCATTTCCAGGGTGATCATGTTGGCCATGGCCTCTGCATTGTTGCGCAAGGCCTGGCCGAGGCTGATCAACAGCTGCGCGCGTTGCTCTACCGGTTTGCTGCGCCAGGCTCGAAACCCGGTAGTGGCCCGCGCCAGCGCGGCCTGTAATGCCGAATCGGATTCGAAAGGGTACTGGCCGATCTGCTCGCCCGTGGTCGGGTTGATCGAAATGGCATGGGTAAGGCTGGATACGTGGGTCATGGCACCGTCCTGCTAGGTAGGAATGTGCTCAGGTTATGGGGGTATATGTTTTATGGAAACTGAATAATACTGAGCATAACGTTCACGTTTGGAGAATGACTTGGATCTGGTCCAGCTCGAAATTTTCAAGGCTGTCGCCGAGCACGGCAGCATCAGCGTTGCCGCCCAGCATATCCACCGGGTGCCATCGAATCTCACCACCCGAATCAAGCAGCTTGAGCAGGACCTGGGTGTGGATCTGTTTATCCGCGAGAAGAGTCGCCTGCGCTTGTCGCCGGCCGGCTGGAGTTTCCTGGATTACGCTCGACGCATTCTCGACCTGGTTCAGGAGGCGCGGGCCACAGTAGCGGGAGAGGAACCGCAAGGCGCCTTCGCCCTGGGTTCGCTGGAAAGCACTGCAGCGGTACGAATTCCGGAGCTATTGGCCGCCTATAACCAGAAACACGCGAAGGTCGAACTGGACCTGTCCACCGGCCCCTCCGGGACCATGATCGACGGGGTGCTGTCGGGTCGGTTGGCCGCGGCATTTGTCGATGGGCCGGTGTTGCATCCGGCGCTGGAAGGCGTACCGGCATTCGAGGAGGAGATGGTCCTGATCGCACCGCTCAATCATGAGCCGATTCATCGGGCCAAGGATGTGAATGGCGAAAACATCTATGCCTTCCGCTCCAACTGCTCCTATCGCCATCATTTCGAAAGCTGGTTTGCCCATGGCGCGGCGGTGCCCGGCAAGATATTCGAAATGGAGTCCTATCACGGCATGCTGGCCTGCGTCAGTGCGGGGGCCGGCCTGGCGCTGATGCCACGCAGCATGCTCGAAAGCATGCCTGGGTGTACGACGGTCAGCGTCTGGCCGTTGTCGGAGTCGTTCCGTTATCTGCGTACCTGGCTGGTGTGGCGCAGGGGCACGGTGTCGCAGAGCCTCACGATGTTTGTGCGCCTGCTGGAGGAGCGGGGTGTCGCGTTGATCGATAAATAGTGGAAAGTTAACGGTCTGCGCTGAAAAACCGGATAATGGCGGCCAAATCGTTTAGCTCGTTATTCTGGTAATCGCACATGGAAATCAAGGTCAACTTTCTCGACAACCTTCGACTTGAGGCCAAGTTCGACGACTTCACGGTGATCGCCGATCAGCCCATTCGCTACAAGGGTGATGGCTCGGCGCCGGGGCCGTTCGATTATTTCCTGGCTTCGTCGGCGTTGTGTGCGGCGTACTTCGTGAAGTTGTATTGCGAGACTCGTAATATCCCCACCGAAAATATCCGTCTGTCGCAGAACAACATTGTTGACCCGGAAAACCGCTACAACCAGATTTTCAAGATTCAGGTCGAACTGCCGGCGGACATCTCCGCGAAGGACCGCCAGGGGATCTTGCGCTCCATTGACCGTTGCACGGTAAAGAAGGTGGTGCAAACCGGGCCTGAGTTCGTGATTGAAGAGGTCGAAAACCTCGACGCCGATGCCCAGGCGCTGCTGATGCCGCACTCGACTTCCGAGGCGGGCACCTACATTGCGGGCAAGGACCTGCCGCTGGAGCAAACCATCGCCAACATGTCGGGCATCCTGGCCGACCTGGGCATGAAGATTGAAATCGCTTCATGGCGCAACATCGTTCCCAATGTGTGGTCGCTGCACATTCGCGATGCGCACTCGCCGATGTGTTTTACCAATGGTAAAGGCGCGACCAAGGAAGGCGCGCTGGCATCGGCGTTGGGCGAGTTTATCGAGCGGCTCAACTGCAACTTCTTCTATAACGATCAGTTCTGGGGGGAGGACATCGCCAACGCGGCGTTTGTGCATTACCCGGACGAGCGCTGGTTCAAGCCGGGCCCGAAGGACGAACTGCCGACTGAGATCCTCGACGAATACTGCCTGAAGGTTTATGACCGGGATGGCGAGCTGCGTGGTTCGCATCTGTACGACACCAACTCCGGCAACACCCAGCGCGGTATTTGTTCGCTACCGTTTGTGCGCCAGTCGGACAATGAGGTGGTGTACTTCCCGTCCAACCTGATCGAAAACCTGTTCCTGAGCAATGGCATGAGCGCCGGCAACACGCTGGCCGAAGCGCAGGTGCAGTGTCTGTCGGAGATCTTCGAGCGCGCGGTGAAGCGCGAAATCCTCGAAGGCGAAATGGCCCTGCCGGATGTGCCGCAGGAAGTGCTGGCGAAGTACCCGGGCATCCTGGCCGGTATCCAGGCCCTCGAAGAGCAGGGCTTCCCGGTGCTGGTCAAGGATGCGTCGCTGGGCGGGGAGTTCCCGGTGATGTGCGTCACCTTGATGAACCCGCGTACCGGTGGCGTGTTTGCCTCGTTCGGCGCGCACCCAAGCCTGGAAGTGGCGCTGGAACGCAGCCTGACGGAGCTGCTGCAAGGCCGCAGTTTCGAAGGCCTGAATGATTTGCCGCAGCCGACCTTCGAAGGGCAGGCGGTGACTGAACCGAATAACTTCGTCGAGCACTTTATCGACTCGAGCGGCGTGGTTTCGTGGCGCTTCTTCAGTGCCAAACCGGACTTCGAGTTCGTTGAATGGGATTTCTCCGGTCAAGGCGAAAACTCCAATGCCGAAGAGGCTGCGACCTTGTTCGGCATTCTCGAAGACATGGGCAAAGAAGTGTACATGGCGGTCTATGAGCATATCGGTGCCAAGGCCTGCCGCATTCTGGTGCCGGATTACTCGGAAATCTATCCGGTCGAAGATTTGATCTGGGATAACACCAACAAGGCGCTGCAGTTCCGTGCCGACATCCTGAATCTGCACAGCCTGAGCAAGGTGGGCCTGCGATCGCTGGCCCAGGGCCTGGAAAGCAGCGAGCTGGATGATTACACCGACATCACCACCTTGATCGGCATCGAGTTCGACGACAACACGCCTTGGGGCAAGTTGACGATCCTGGAGCTGAGGCTGCTGATTTATCTGGCCTTGCAGAAGTTTGATCAGGCCAAGGATCTGGTGGAAGCCTTCTTGCAATACAACGACAACACCGTCGAGCGCGGCCTGTTTTATCAAGCGGTGAACGTCGTGCTGGAAATGCAGCTGGACGATGATCTGGAACTGAGCGACTACGAGGTCAACTTCCGCCGGATGTTCGGTGACGAGCGCATGGACGCCGCGATAGGGTCGGTCGATGGCAGCGTACGGTTCTATGGTCTGACACCGACGAGCATGAAACTGGAAGGCCTCGACAGGCACCTTCGTCTGATCGACAGCTATAAGAAGTTACATAGGGCACGGGCCGGGGTGGCGACGTTAATCAGCTGAAAGCGCTGACAAAAAAGCACCTTGGGTGCTTTTTTGTTTTTTGGCGGCCAGCACAATCTTCCGTGTGCGGTGGGCTCACTTTTTGGCCATGACCTGGGCAGTGGCTGGCATCGAGGAGGCTCTTCTATATAGAGGAAGCATTTTTCCTCTCCTTTCAGGCTTCCTTCGGGGCGTTTCAGCGCCTTCTGTAAGTTATTGATAGAGAACCTGAATCACTGCTTGACGGCAGATTCTGGAGGCCTATAATTCGCCCCACTTCCGGCGCAGTCGAAACGGAAAACTCCTTGATAAACAAAGAGTTACGCAGTTTTTGTCAGCAGGTTGCTTCAGTTCATCGAAGTGCCAAGGAAGTTGAAAAAGAGGTGTTGACAGCAGCGAGTAACGCTGTAGAATTCGCCTCCCGCTGACGAGAGATCGAAGGCGCAAGTGGTTGAAGTTGTTAAGGATTCCTTGAAAACTTCTGAAAAAAATCACTTGACAGCAAATGAGGCTGCTGTAGAATGCGCGCCTCGGTTGAGATGAAAGATCTTAACCAACCGCTCTTTAACAACTGAATCAAGCAATTCGTGTGGGTGCTTGTGGAGTCAGACTGCTAGTCAACAGATTATCAGCATCACAAGTTACTCCGCGAGAAATCAAAGATGTAACCAACGATTGCTGAGCCAAGTTTAGGGTTTTCTCAAAACCCAAAGATGTTTGAACTGAAGAGTTTGATCATGGCTCAGATTGAACGCTGGCGGCAGGCCTAACACATGCAAGTCGAGCGGATGAAGAGAGCTTGCTCTCTGATTCAGCGGCGGACGGGTGAGTAATGCCTAGGAATCTGCCTGGTAGTGGGGGACAACGTTTCGAAAGGAACGCTAATACCGCATACGTCCTACGGGAGAAAGCAGGGGACCTTCGGGCCTTGCGCTATCAGATGAGCCTAGGTCGGATTAGCTAGTTGGTGAGGTAATGGCTCACCAAGGCGACGATCCGTAACTGGTCTGAGAGGATGATCAGTCACACTGGAACTGAGACACGGTCCAGACTCCTACGGGAGGCAGCAGTGGGGAATATTGGACAATGGGCGAAAGCCTGATCCAGCCATGCCGCGTGTGTGAAGAAGGTCTTCGGATTGTAAAGCACTTTAAGTTGGGAGGAAGGGCATTAACCTAATACGTTAGTGTTTTGACGTTACCGACAGAATAAGCACCGGCTAACTCTGTGCCAGCAGCCGCGGTAATACAGAGGGTGCAAGCGTTAATCGGAATTACTGGGCGTAAAGCGCGCGTAGGTGGTTCGTTAAGTTGGATGTGAAAGCCCCGGGCTCAACCTGGGAACTGCATTCAAAACTGACGAGCTAGAGTATGGTAGAGGGTGGTGGAATTTCCTGTGTAGCGGTGAAATGCGTAGATATAGGAAGGAACACCAGTGGCGAAGGCGACCACCTGGACTGATACTGACACTGAGGTGCGAAAGCGTGGGGAGCAAACAGGATTAGATACCCTGGTAGTCCACGCCGTAAACGATGTCAACTAGCCGTTGGGAGCCTTGAGCTCTTAGTGGCGCAGCTAACGCATTAAGTTGACCGCCTGGGGAGTACGGCCGCAAGGTTAAAACTCAAATGAATTGACGGGGGCCCGCACAAGCGGTGGAGCATGTGGTTTAATTCGAAGCAACGCGAAGAACCTTACCAGGCCTTGACATCCAATGAACTTTCCAGAGATGGATTGGTGCCTTCGGGAACATTGAGACAGGTGCTGCATGGCTGTCGTCAGCTCGTGTCGTGAGATGTTGGGTTAAGTCCCGTAACGAGCGCAACCCTTGTCCTTAGTTACCAGCACGTTATGGTGGGCACTCTAAGGAGACTGCCGGTGACAAACCGGAGGAAGGTGGGGATGACGTCAAGTCATCATGGCCCTTACGGCCTGGGCTACACACGTGCTACAATGGTCGGTACAGAGGGTTGCCAAGCCGCGAGGTGGAGCTAATCCCATAAAACCGATCGTAGTCCGGATCGCAGTCTGCAACTCGACTGCGTGAAGTCGGAATCGCTAGTAATCGCGAATCAGAATGTCGCGGTGAATACGTTCCCGGGCCTTGTACACACCGCCCGTCACACCATGGGAGTGGGTTGCACCAGAAGTAGCTAGTCTAACCTTCGGGAGGACGGTTACCACGGTGTGATTCATGACTGGGGTGAAGTCGTAACAAGGTAGCCGTAGGGGAACCTGCGGCTGGATCACCTCCTTAATCGACGACTCAGCTGCTCCATAAGTTCCCACACGAATTGCTTGATTCATTGAAGAAGACGATAGAAGCAGCTTTAAGCTCCAAGCTGATAGCTCAACGCTAACAGTTACGCGCTCGAAATTGGGTCTGTAGCTCAGTTGGTTAGAGCGCACCCCTGATAAGGGTGAGGTCGGCAGTTCGAATCTGCCCAGACCCACCAATTTTGTATGGGGCCATAGCTCAGCTGGGAGAGCGCCTGCCTTGCACGCAGGAGGTCAACGGTTCGATCCCGTTTGGCTCCACCATTAACTGCTTCGAAAGTTTGAGAGTTTAGAAATGAATATTCTGCAATGAATATTGATTTCTAGTCTTTTGATTAGATCGTTCTTTAAAAATTTGGGTATGTGATAGAAAGATAGACTGGATAGCACTTTCACTGGTGTTTATTCAGGCTAAGGTAAAATTTGTGAGTTTAATCGCGAATTTTCGGCGAATGTCGTCTTCATAGTATAACCAGATTGCTTGGGGTTATATGGTCAAGTGAAGAAGCGCATACGGTGGATGCCTTGGCAGTCAGAGGCGATGAAAGACGTGGTAGCCTGCGAAAAGCTTCGGGGAGTCGGCAAACAGACTTTGATCCGGAGATGTCTGAATGGGGGAACCCAGCCATCATAAGATGGTTATCTTGTACTGAATACATAGGTGCAAGAGGCGAACCAGGGGAACTGAAACATCTAAGTACCCTGAGGAAAAGAAATCAACCGAGATTCCCTTAGTAGTGGCGAGCGAACGGGGACTAGCCCTTAAGTGGCTTTGAGATTAGCGGAACGCTCTGGAAAGTGCGGCCATAGTGGGTGATAGCCCTGTACGCGAAAATCTCTTAGTCATGAAATCGAGTAGGACGGAGCACGAGAAACTTTGTCTGAATATGGGGGGACCATCCTCCAAGGCTAAATACTACTGACTGACCGATAGTGAACTAGTACCGTGAGGGAAAGGCGAAAAGAACCCCGGAGAGGGGAGTGAAATAGATCCTGAAACCGTATGCGTACAAGCAGTGGGAGCCCACTTTGTTGGGTGACTGCGTACCTTTTGTATAATGGGTCAGCGACTTATTTTCAGTGGCGAGCTTAACCGAATAGGGGAGGCGTAGCGAAAGCGAGTCTTAATAGGGCGTCTAGTCGCTGGGAATAGACCCGAAACCGGGCGATCTATCCATGGGCAGGTTGAAGGTTAGGTAACACTGACTGGAGGACCGAACCGACTACCGTTGAAAAGTTAGCGGATGACCTGTGGATCGGAGTGAAAGGCTAATCAAGCTCGGAGATAGCTGGTTCTCCTCGAAAGCTATTTAGGTAGCGCCTCATGTATCACTGTAGGGGGTAGAGCACTGTTTCGGCTAGGGGGTCATCCCGACTTACCAAACCGATGCAAACTCCGAATACCTACAAGTGCCGAGCATGGGAGACACACGGCGGGTGCTAACGTCCGTCGTGAAAAGGGAAACAACCCAGACCGTCAGCTAAGGTCCCAAAGTTATGGTTAAGTGGGAAACGATGTGGGAAGGCTTAGACAGCTAGGAGGTTGGCTTAGAAGCAGCCACCCTTTAAAGAAAGCGTAATAGCTCACTAGTCGAGTCGGCCTGCGCGGAAGATGTAACGGGGCTCAAACCATACACCGAAGCTACGGGTATCATCTTCGGATGATGCGGTAGAGGAGCGTTCTGTAAGCCTGTGAAGGTGAGTTGAGAAGCTTGCTGGAGGTATCAGAAGTGCGAATGCTGACATGAGTAACGACAATGGGTGTGAAAAACACCCACGCCGAAAGACCAAGGTTTCCTGCGCAACGTTAATCGACGCAGGGTTAGTCGGTCCCTAAGGCGAGGCTGAAAAGCGTAGTCGATGGAAAACAGGTTAATATTCCTGTACTTCTGGTTATTGCGATGGAGGGACGGAGAAGGCTAGGCCAGCTTGGCGTTGGTTGTCCAAGTTTAAGGTGGTAGGCTGAGATCTTAGGTAAATCCGGGATCTTAAGGCCGAGAGCTGATGACGAGTTACCCTTTGGGTGACGAAGTGGTTGATGCCATGCTTCCAAGAAAAGCTTCTAAGCTTCAGATAACCAGGAACCGTACCCCAAACCGACACAGGTGGTTGGGTAGAGAATACCAAGGCGCTTGAGAGAACTCGGGTGAAGGAACTAGGCAAAATGGCACCGTAACTTCGGGAGAAGGTGCGCCGGTGAGGGTGAAGGACTTGCTCCGTAAGCCCACGCCGGTCGAAGATACCAGGCCGCTGCGACTGTTTATTAAAAACACAGCACTCTGCAAACACGAAAGTGGACGTATAGGGTGTGACGCCTGCCCGGTGCCGGAAGGTTAATTGATGGGGTTAGCTAACGCGAAGCTCTTGATCGAAGCCCCGGTAAACGGCGGCCGTAACTATAACGGTCCTAAGGTAGCGAAATTCCTTGTCGGGTAAGTTCCGACCTGCACGAATGGCGTAACGATGGCGGCGCTGTCTCCACCCGAGACTCAGTGAAATTGAAATCGCTGTGAAGATGCAGTGTATCCGCGGCTAGACGGAAAGACCCCGTGAACCTTTACTATAGCTTTGCACTGGACTTTGAATTTGCTTGTGTAGGATAGGTGGGAGGCTTTGAAGCGTGGACGCCAGTTCGCGTGGAGCCATCCTTGAAATACCACCCTGGCAACTTTGAGGTTCTAACTCAGGTCCGTTATCCGGATCGAGGACAGTGTATGGTGGGTAGTTTGACTGGGGCGGTCTCCTCCTAAAGAGTAACGGAGGAGTACGAAGGTGCGCTCAGACCGGTCGGAAATCGGTCGTAGAGTATAAAGGCAAAAGCGCGCTTGACTGCGAGACAGACACGTCGAGCAGGTACGAAAGTAGGTCTTAGTGATCCGGTGGTTCTGTATGGAAGGGCCATCGCTCAACGGATAAAAGGTACTCCGGGGATAACAGGCTGATACCGCCCAAGAGTTCATATCGACGGCGGTGTTTGGCACCTCGATGTCGGCTCATCACATCCTGGGGCTGAAGCCGGTCCCAAGGGTATGGCTGTTCGCCATTTAAAGTGGTACGCGAGCTGGGTTTAGAACGTCGTGAGACAGTTCGGTCCCTATCTGCCGTGGACGTTTGAGATTTGAGAGGGGCTGCTCCTAGTACGAGAGGACCGGAGTGGACGAACCTCTGGTGTTCCGGTTGTCACGCCAGTGGCATTGCCGGGTAGCTATGTTCGGAAAAGATAACCGCTGAAAGCATCTAAGCGGGAAACTTGCCTCAAGATGAGATCTCACTGGGACCTTGAGTCCCCTGAAGGGCCGTCGAAGACTACGACGTTGATAGGTTGGGTGTGTAAGCGCTGTGAGGCGTTGAGCTAACCAATACTAATTGCCCGTGAGGCTTGACCATATAACACCCAAGCAATTTGACTACTCGAAAGAGCATCAGATTGCGGTGTGTGAAGACGAAACGAACCGAAAGTTCGAGAGACTCACAAAACACCAGCTGTCACATACCCAATTTGCTGAAGCGAGGCCAACTGGCCACGACTCAGTACCCGAATTTCTTGACGACCATAGAGCGTTGGAACCACCTGATCCCATCCCGAACTCAGAAGTGAAACGATGCATCGCCGATGGTAGTGTGGGGTTTCCCCATGTGAGAGTAGGTCATCGTCAAGATTAAATTCCGAAACCCCAATTGCGAAAGCAGTTGGGGTTTTGTTTTTGCCAGCAGGAAATTCAAACTACTGCCCCAACCGCTCCAGTGTGTGCTCCAGCGGTTCCAGCGATACACAGATAAAACCATCAAGCGGTCGATTGAGTTCCTCCACCAGCAAGATGGTCGCCCCCGTCGACAGGGCACACATCAACAAGACGACGACGATGGTCCCGTTGCGCGGTGCGAACAGGCCGAACGAGCCGAAGATAATTCCCAGCCACGTCACCAGGATCACCAGCATCACCGGTGGAATCGATTGATTGGACTGCAGCAGGGTCAGCCAGCGGGCGGCATACACGGTGTCCATGTCTTGCAATGCCTTGGCTTTGAGTGAGCGCTGATCATCGTTATCGGGAGACAGTGATTCGACCTGGCGTTGCAGGCCTTCGGAGCGACGTATCATTTCGGGGCTGTCGAGTTGTGCAATCTGACGGCGATCGCGGGTCGCGAGCACTTGGGTGACTTCGGCGTAGTTGTGCTTGAGTTCGGTGCGGATGCCCTGGGTATCGGGGCCATAGCGGGCCAGCAAGCGGTCGAATTGAATCACTTTCGCCGCCGCGCCCTCCAGCTCGGCATTGGCCGTATCGAAGGTGCCTTTGGCAGTGGAGACGAGCAGTCCGAGGACCAGAGCCGACATCGTTGCGATGAGGCCGGTGGCCAGCTTCAGCACCGCCACGGAATCATCGCTCAGATGATGGCTCGGTAACCGCTCCCTCACGTACGAACCCAGCAGTGCGCTGGCGGACAGGCAGGCGAAAACGATGAGGGCGATCACCAGGTCATTCAAATTCAACCTCCGTTGACGCTACCTTCCGGGGGAGATATCTACCGGTACTTGATCACGCTGCTTTCGAGCTTGCGTCCCTCGATGGTCGTTACGTCGCGAGCCCACAGCGGACCGTTGGCATAGGCTCCAGGAGCAAGCATTTGAAACGGCTGGGCCAGGACAGGTCATGGGCTGGCATAGCGGGTTTGCTCCTCTGGTTCGCTGCTATCGATGTGGCAAGTTGACGGTAGCAGACAGGCCGGGAGTTGCCAGAAAGCCCAACCTTTTCAGATTGGGCTTTCTTGAGCCTTCATTTCTGTCGATCGACAAAGGCCGTTCACTGATCCTTTTCGCAATTGACCATCCACGACACACCAAAACGGTCGACGAGCATGCCGAAGCGCGCCGCCCAGAACGTGGTCTCCAGTGGCATCTGCACACTGCCACCGTCCGCCAGTGCGTTGAACACCCGTTCGGCCTCGGCAATGCTGTCGACGTTGAGTGAAATCGAGCAGGCACTCATTTTATCGACGGGGCGATCCGGTGTGGTGTCCGACCCCATGAGCGCCTGATTTCCCACGATCAGGCGGGTATGGATGATCAGGTTGTGCAGGTCCTTGGGGAAATGCTCACCCGCAGGGGTTTCGCCAAAGGTCAACATGGCTTCGATCTGGCCTTGCAGGCATTTCGCGTAGAACGTGAAGGCGGCTTTGCAGTCGCCGTTGAAGATAAGGTAGGGATTGATTTTCATGGTCGGCTCCAGGTGCTCGAGTACATACATCGGTTTGGACGCCGGTTTTTTCGGCGAATTCCGATTGTGTCGAGCCGACAGGCAAAGCGCTAAATCTTTGTCGGAGCTTGTGTTTCTTTAGATGTTTTTTCCATAGGACGGGCGAGGCTTATCGCCTCCGGCACACGCCGCGGTGCCAGCACACGTTCGATGGCGCCGCTGACCATGCTTTCCAGCAGCTCCTCGCGTTCCTGCTCGTCCAGCACATGGGGCGTCAGCCAGCTGGGGGCACTGTTGAGCAGCGCGCCAATGGCATGCCCGGCGGCCAGCAGGCCTTGCTCGCTGAAACGCGACTTCGCGCCCAGCATCTTCAGCAAGGTGCGTTCATATTGCTCGCGCAGTTGCCGGACCCGAGCCTGTTGCTCTTCGTTCAGGCAACCGCTGTCGCGCTCCACCAGGCGGAAATGCCAAGGCATCTCCCGGTGCAGATTCAGATGGGCGCGGATCAGGCTGTTGAGTTTGTCGCGTTTGCCGGGCGTTTTTTGCTGGATTCGCCCCAGAGTGGCCAGCAGCTCCTCGTAGAACTCCTCGATCAGGTCCAGCAGAAGATGCTGTTTGCTGGGGTAATGGTGATACAGCGAGCCAGGGGACAGCCCCAGGCACGTCGCGAGCTCACGCATGCCGACCTGGCCGAACCCCTTGCAGGCAAACAGCTCCAGGACCTTGTCCCGGTACTCGGCAAAGCGCGAGCAACGCTCAGGCATAGGCATGGAAGCCGCGCCCCGTCTTGCGCCCCAGGTAACCGGCAGCGACCATTTCCTTGAGCAATGGCGCCGGGCGATATTTGCTGTCGTTGAATCCGTCATAGAAGGCTTCGAGGATCGACAGCAGGGTATCCAGGCCAATCAGGTCCGCCAGGGCCAACGGACCGATAGGCTGGTTGCAGCCCAGGCGCATGCCGGCGTCGATGTCTTCGGCGCTGGCCAGGCCTTCCTGGAACACCAGGATCGCCTCGTTGATCATCGGCACCAGGATCCGGTTGACCACGAAACCCGGACGGTTGCCGGCGGTGATCGCGGTTTTGCCGAGGGTGGTCGCCATGTCCAGCGCCAGTTGGTGGGTTGTGTCACTGGTTTGCAGGCCGCGGATCACTTCGATCAGGCCCATCACCGGCACCGGGTTGAAGAAATGCAGGCCGATGAAGCGCTCTGGCTGGCTGACACTGGCGGCCAGTTGGGTGATCGACAGCGACGAGGTATTGGAGGCAATGACGCATTCGCTGCCGACTTGCGCGGCGATCTGTTGCAGCACACGCAGTTTCAGGTCGAGATTCTCAGTGGCCGCTTCGATGACCAGTTGCGCGTCACGCAGGACACTGTAATCGGTGCTGGTGCGGATTTTGTCGAGGGTGGCCTGTTTCTGCTCTGGCGTCAGGGTTTGCTTGGCGATCTGCCGTTCCAGATTTTTACCGACCGTCGCAACGGCTTTTTGCAACGCGCTTTCAGAGATGTCGAGCAGGGTCACGTTGAAACCGGCCATGGCACAGACTTGTGCGATGCCGTTGCCCATGGTGCCCGCGCCGATTACCCCGATGTTTTGCAGATTCATTTTCCGTCCTTCGATCAAACCCTGCGATACCTTGGCCGCGAATGCGGCCGAAGGCGTACTATTGCCGCGAGTCTAGAGCTGGCAGGGCGGTTGTCCTATGCCAAAACTGTTCAACGGCACTGATGTTTTTTGCCATTCGGGTGATGAGAGAGAAGCGAACCAATGCGGGAAAAGGACTCGGTTGCCGCCTATTTCGTGCAGGCAATGATCCATGGGCTGAGGAACGATCCGCAGCGCGTGACGGCCGTGCTCGAACAGGCGGGCATTGATCCGGCGGTCATGCAACAACCCACGGCGCGGGTGCCGGCCAACGCGTTTGCGGCGTTGTGGCTGATTCAGATCCGCGAACTCGACGACGAGTTTTTCGGGCTCGATTCCCATGGCATGCCGCCGGGCAGTTTTGCCCTGATTTGCCGCGCCCTGATTCAGGAACCCGATCTGCACAAGGCCATGCGTCAGTGCCTGGCCAACTTCGGGTTGTTCCTGCGCGACTTTCGTGGCGCGCTGGCCGTGCGAGGCAAGCGTGCGGTCATCAGCCTGCAGACCCATTCGAAGGACAACGATGCCAGCCGGTTTGGCGAAGAAACCTTCCTGGTGTTGATGATCAGTCTGCTGTGCTGGCTGGGCGGGCGGCGCATTCCCATTGACCGTGCGGACTTCCGCCATTCGCGCCTGTCACTGAGTGACGACCGCCTGCTTTGGGGGCCCAACCTGACCTTCGGTGCCGAGCGCACTGAAATCGAATTTGCCAGCCATTACCTGCGCCTGCCGGTGGTTCAGGACCTGGCGTCGCTGAAAGTGTTCCTGCGCACCGCGCCGCAATGGCTGGTGATCCGCTTCCGTAACCAGCATGGCCTGGCCTCGCAGGTTCATCAGCGCTTGCGCGGCAGTCACTACAGTGAATGGCCGACGTTGCAGGCCTTTGCCCTGGAACAGCACCTGAGCCCCAGCACCTTCCGCCGCAAACTGGAGCGTGAAGGCTGTTCCTATCAGGAGATCAAGGACGAAGTGCGGCGCGGTGTGGCCTTTGAGCAATTGCGTCAGAGCGACGCGAGCATCAGCGACATCGCCGAGCAACTGGGCTTCCAGGAGCCCAGCGCCTTCCATCGGGCGTTCAAGAAGTGGACCGGGGAAAGTCCGGGGCGCTATCGGGCCCGTTATCAGGGGGACTGTGGGAACGAGCCTGCTCGCGAAAGCCATAGGTCATTCAACAGTGATGTCGTCTGACACTCCGCCTTCGCGAGCAGGCTCGCTCCTACAGGGGATGGGTCATGGCATTTCCGGCAATTCCTGCGGGCGCAGGTCGAAGACCAGTACTTCAGCGTGCACGCCGTTGCTCAAGGTCAGCGCCTGTTCATCACGGACCCGCACACCGTCGCCTTCCTGCAACAACACGCCGTTGAGTTCGACGCTGCCCCGGGCCACGTGCACGTAGGCATAACGGTTGGCGGCCAGTTCCAGGGTGGCGCTTTCCTTGCCGTCGATCAGGCCGGCATACACCCGTGCATCCTGACGCACCTTGAGCGAACCCTTGGCGCCGTCCGGCGAGATGATCAGTTGCAGGCGCCCGCGTTTTTTCTGGGTGCTGAAGTGCTCCTGCTGATAGCGCGGTTTGGCGCCGCTGACGTCGGGCACGATCCAGATCTGCAGAAAGTGCACCGGCCGCGTGCTGGAGTGGTTGAACTCGCTGTGAGCCACGCCGCTGCCAGCGCTCATCAGTTGCACGTCGCCGGGGCGGATCACCGACCCGGTGCCCAGGGTGTCCTTGTGTTCCAGGGCACCCTCAAGCACATAGGAGAAGATCTCCATGTCGCGGTGCGGGTGCTGGCCGAAGCCTTTGCCGGCGGCGACGCGGTCGTCGTTGATCACCAACAGGTCGGAAAAACCCTGCTCTTTCGGGTTGCGGTAGTTGGCGAAGGAAAAGGTGTGGAACGACTTCAACCAGCCGTGATTGGCCAGGCCACGATCCGAGGCTTTGCGAAGAGTCAGCATGATGAAATCTCCTGTGGGGACGTGAATTCGTCCGAGTGAGGAGAAGGTTAATGTTTACTGGTTTGTGCAATAAGTAGGTGAAAATTGAAATACTGTCTCTGTCAGGTTGACAATTGTTTGCGACATGAATCGCTCATTCTTGAGGCATAATTCGCCATAACCCACGGCAACCAAACCTGTGGGAGCGGGCTTGCCCGCGATAGCGGTGTGCCAGTCAACTTCAATGCCAACTGGAGCTCAGCCATCGCGGGCAAGCCCGCTCCGACAGGTTTCAATGTCGGTCAATGTTTCCGCCTTTGATCCCAGTGAATTCCAATCCATGAAAACCGTGGCAATGGTGCTTTTTCCCGACTTTCTCCTGCTCGATATGGCCGGGCCCATGGAAGTGTTTTCCATCGCCAACCGTTATCTGAAACCCGACGATCACTATGTGCTGTCGACCATCGGCACCGAACCCGGCGCATTGCGCGCGTCCAATGGCGTGAGCGTGCAGGCCGACCGGCACATCGACCAGGCCTGCGAAGGTTTTGATTTGCTGCTGGTGCCCGGTGGTCCCGGCGCCTACAACGAAAGGCATCCGCCGTTGCTCGACTGGCTCAGGCACAACGTCAGCCGGTCCACCGCTTATGGCTCGATCTGCACCG
The DNA here is from genome assembly GCF_059491875.1 of Pseudomonas sp. Pseusp49. NCBI lineage: Bacteria > Pseudomonadati > Pseudomonadota > Gammaproteobacteria > Pseudomonadales > Pseudomonadaceae > Pseudomonas > Pseudomonas sp. Pseusp49. The sequence continues at coordinate 2,314,239 of NZ_CP168514.1, forward strand.
GGGCGTTCGTGCTCGGGCATGCGGGCTTGCTCGACGGTTATCGCGTCACCACCCACTGGCACTACACCGAGCGGCTGATCAAGGGTTTTCCGAAGGCGACCGTCGAGACCGACCAGATCTTTGTCCAGGACCGCAACCTGATCACCTCCGGCGGCGTCACCGCCGGGATCGACCTGGCGTTGTCGGTGGTGGCGCAGGATCACGGCAAAAAAGTCGCCCAGGACGTGGCCAAGGTCTTGCTGGTGGTGATGAAGCGTCAGGGCGGGCAGGCACAGTTCAGCCCGTTGATGGCGGCGGTGGCGCCTCAGGAAACGGCGATTACCCGCGTGCAGAACCACGTGCTCGAGCACCTCGACGAGTCCTTCAGCATCGAGCGCATGGCGAGCCTGGCCAACATGAGCCCGCGGCATTTCGCCAGGGTGTTCGCCCGGGAGGTGGACATGACGCCGATGGAGTTTCTGCAAAGCGCGCGCATCGATTGTGCCAGGAACCTGCTGGAAACCAGCGAGTTGCCGCTCAAGACCGTGGCCTTCAAAAGCGGCTTCGGCAGCGTGCGGCACATGCGTTTTCTGTTCAGTGAAAAGCTTGGCCTGACCCCGACTCAATACCGCGAGCAGTTCAGCTAGCGCACGTGTCCGTTGCGCGCACCGCAATGGCCGTGACGCTCCCCCCGTGGCGGTTGTACCGTCACAGAGGGCTGCCAAGATACGAGGTAACTCATTGCAAGGAAGGTGCGGAGCCTGGATGGACTCACGTGCCAGATCAGGCTTCCCGCGAGTGACAGCCCATGAACAGCCTCAGAGATGGCAGCAACGAAGCGGTGCTGCAATTCGGACCCTACGCTTTCCACCTCAGTCAGCGACTGGTGCTGGAGGGCGATCGACCTGTGCGCCTGGGCGGTCGCGCCCTTGACGTGTTGCAGGTGCTGGTCGAACACGCAGGTTCGGTGGTCAGCAAGGACGAGTTGATTGCGCAGGTCTGGCCACGCTCCGTGGTCGAAGAGATCAACCTGCGCGTGCACATCGCCGCCCTGCGTCGGGCCTTGGGCGACGGGCAGAACGGGCGGTGCTACATCGTCAACATTCCTCAGCGCGGCTACAGTTTTGTCGCCCCGGTGCAGCACTTGCCGGAGCCCGTAGCGTTCCCGAGCCAGACCGTACAAAAGCCCCTGCACAACTTGCCGGCACGGCTCACGTCGATCTCCGGGCGCGATGCCCTTGTCGGCAGCCTGGTGCGGCAGTTGCCGGTGCGGCGATTCATGACCCTGGTCGGGCCTTGCGGGATCGGCAAGACCACCGTGGCCTTGCGCGTGGCCGAACTGCTGTTGCAGCACTATCGGCACGGCGTGTGGCTGGTGGACCTGGCGGCGATCGATGACCCGGCGCAAGTGACCGATCACCTCACACGAACCCTTGGGCTGGAGGTCAGCACCACGCTGGAGGCGCTGGCGCAGCGACATGCCTTGTTGGTCCTGGACAACTGCGAGCATCTGCTCGAACGCTGCCGGACGTTGGTCGAGACTCTGCTGCAATCGCTGCCGCGACTGTCGATCCTCGCCACCAGCCGCGAGCCACTCAAGGCCGTGGGCGAAACCGTGTTGCGTCTGCCACCGCTGGCAGTGCCGCCGGCGTCAGCGCTGCGCAGCGTTGCCGAGGTCATGGGCTATTCGGCGGTGCAGTTGTTCGTCAGCCGTGCCCGGGCCCGTCAGCAAGGCTTCACCTTGCGCGAACAGGACCTCAAGGCCGTGCGCGAAATCTGTCGGCGCCTCGACGGCCTGCCGCTGGCGATTGAATTGGCGGCGGCGCAAATCGATGCGCTGGCGCTGGTGGGGTTGCAGGCGCAACTCGATAACTGTTTTCAGTTGCTGTCCCAAGGCCGCCGCACGGCCGTGCCCCGGCACCAGACGCTCAAGGCTGCACTGGACTGGAGCTACGAACGGTTGAATCCGCTGGAACAATCCGTGTTGCAGCGTTTGGCGGTATTCAAGATGGCCTTCACCCAGGATGCCGCGATAGGCGTGATCAGTGGCGACGCGTTACCGGTCGCCGAGCTGGCCGACGTGCTGGACAACCTCGCACTCAAATCACTGCTGTCCCTGGAGCAGGGCGGCGGGGTGATCCGTTACCGCTTTCTCAATACCACCCGCACCTACGCCCTGGAAAAACTCGAACTCAGTGGTGAACTGCGCACCCTTGAAATGCGTTATGCCGGTTACGTCAGTCAAACGCCCCGGCTTTCAGGCCGGCAAGTGGCAATGCAACTCACCGAGTAAGTGGCGCACGGCCTTCAGGTCCGGCGTGGCAAAACCTTCGGTGAAGCGCTGGTAGACCGGCGCCAGCAAAGCATGCGCCCGCTGGTGGCGGCCCTGACGCTGCCACAATTGCGCCAGCGAGGTGGCGCTGCGCAGCTCCCAGGCCAGGGCACCCTGGGTTTTTGCCACGTCGAGTGCCTTGAGCAGCACGGTTTCAGCCATCGCGGCGTTGGCCGGACACTCCGTTGCCAGCAACGTCTCGGCTCGGGCCCGCAGAATCTCTGCCGTGCTCCAGCCCGACGCGCCGCTTTGCGCACGCTCGAGCAAGTCGTCATCGACGCAGGTGGAGTCCAGCGTGACCATGATGTCCTTGATCAATCCGACACTTCGTTGCCTGGCGGGCGCGACATCGACGCCGCCGATCACCTGCGCGTAGTGTTGCGCCCAGGTATGGAACAGCAGGACCGAGTGTTTCTGCGCCTGTTGCAGCAGCAGGCGCAGGAGTTCGCGGGCGCTGCGGGTATCACCGTTGTAGTAGGCGATCAGGCAGCCGGCGAGCGCGAGGGTGTAGCAGATCGACGTGCCATGATTGATCTGCAACGCGATGTCCAGCGCCTGCCGGGCTGCGCGCCAGGCCTGTTCCGGTTGGCCTCGCAGCCAGAGGATGCGCGCCTGGATGGTCAGCGCCGCGACACTCTGGTCGTATTGCACGCCGAAACCATGGGTGAAACGGTTGAGATGACCACTGTGGGCCATGCGTTGCAGTACCTGTTCGGCATACTCCCCGGCCTGTTGCTGGTCGCCGGAAAAATGCAGGGCAAGCACCCGCAATCGATGTGTGCTCAGGGATAACAGGGCGTCGTCATGCAGCCCCAGTTGATCGAATTGCCGGCTCTGTTGCAGGGCCATCTGGTATTGGCCGCAACTGAGATTGACCGCCAGATGACCGGAAATCGCCCGCAGTTGACCGGCCACATCGTTGAGTCGGCTGGCCAGGGTTCTGGCGCTGACAAAGGCGCCAACGGTTTCGGCGCTCGCGCCTTGAACGTGGTAACAGGCACTGCCCAGGGCCAGCTTGAGGGTCATCTGCAAACGCGGGCACGGCTCGGCAGACTGCTCGAGCAGGGCCAGGGCCTTGCGCACATAACCGCCGTGTTCCTTGAGCAGTGACAGCTCCTGCCACAGGGGCGTGGACGTTGCGGTCAGGCGTATCGCCAGTGCCTGCGGTCCCTGCGCGTGCAGGCCCCAGTCGAGGGCCGCGCGGATGTCCTCCAGGGTCCGGCCATAGCGCTCGAGCCACAGGCCGGTCGAAGTGTTTTCCCATTCGTCCTGCGCCTGTTGCATCAGCGCCAGGCAACGCTCGGCATGGCGCTCCCGCGTGCCGGGGAGGTCGGGGCTTTGTGCGAGTTTTTCCAGCGCATGGCTGCGGGTGGTATCGAGCAGACGGTAGTAGACATCCTCATCGCCCACCTCCACGTTCAACAGGGACTTGGCGACCAGTTGGGTGATCGAGCCGAACACTTCGCGAGGTTCGATGTGTTCGCCGACAATCACCGCCGCTGCGGACTCCAGGGTAAAGCCGCCGCGAAACACGCTCAGTCGGCGCAGGCAGGTCTTTTCGCAGGCGTTGAGCAGCTCGAAGCTCCAGTCCAGTGTCGCGCGCAGGGTCTGATGGCGTGCCGGGGGCGTCTGGCAGGGCTGGGTCAACACCCGGAAACTGCTGTGCAACTGCGCCAGCAAACCGGCTAATCCGAAGTTGCCCACTTGCGCCGCCGCCAGTTCGATGGCCAGTGGAATGCCGTCCAGTCGGTGGCAGATGTCGATCAACAGCGGCAGTTCATCGTCCGCCAGTTCAAAGCTGTCATGGCTGGCCATGGCCCGCTCGACAAACAGTTGCAGGGCGGAAAAGGTCATGGCCTGGGCACGGTCGAGGATGGCGATGGGCGGCGGGCAGTCGAGTGATGCCAGGCGCTGGACGAATTCGCCTTCGGCCCTCAGGCTCTCGCGGCTGGTGGCGAGAATGTGCACGTGCGGCGCACTGCGCAGAATGTTTTCGCAGAGCAGGGCGATGGCGTCGACCAGGTGTTCGCAGTTGTCGATGACCAACAGCATTTGCCTGTCGCGTAGACAGTCCGCCAGCCCGTTCAGGGGTTCGTCGTCGTGCAGGGCCAATTCAAGCAACGTCGCCAGATGACCGTTGATCATCAGCGGGCAGTTGATCGGGGCCAGGTCCAGCAGGCGAATGCCGTCCCGGTAGAGGCCGATCATTTGTTCGGCGACCCGCAAGGCCACGGTGGTCTTGCCAATGCCGCCGGGACCGACGAGGGTGATGAAGCGCTGGCGCGGCAGTTGCACCACCAGATTGTCGACCAGCGTCCGCCGGCCGATCATGCGTGTGCGGCGCACCGGCAGGTTATGCCGGCTCGGCGCGCAAGACACGGGCGCCGGCGGTTGTTCGACCGGCTCCCGTGAGTGCGGTGCGACGAAGCTGTACCCACGCTGTGCCACGGTGACGATGTAGCGCTGGCCGGCCTGACCGTCGCCGAGCGCCTTGCGCAACGCGGCCATGTGCACCCGCAGATTGATGTCTTCGACCACGCTGTCGGGCCAGACCCGGGCGATCAATTGCTGCTTGCTGACCACGTTGCCGGCGTGTTCCAAAAGAATCAACAGGATGTCCATGGCGCGCCGGCCCAGGCGCAAGGGCTGGTCGGCCTCCATCACCAGGCGTTGTCCGGGGTAGACCCGGTAGGGGCCGAAATGCACAACCTGTTCGGGGGAATGAGTCAACGAGTCGCTCCTGCTGCAGCCGTCTAATACGCGGTTTACGAGCATATTCCTCAGGTTTTTTACGCAGCGCAACGTGCCGCCCGGGTGACTGAAGGGGCAGGCATTGACTCTAGCGTATCGGCCAGCGGCTGTCGGTCCCGAAAACATTGGGTGCGACAGATGGGCATGACAGGCCGGGGCTTTTTGCGCGCCAAGGAAAATTAACAACGTTTAACTCGTCGCGTGCCCGGTCTACGCCCAAAACTCTCCTTCTTCAACTTCCACTGAAGGCAGGGATGAAATGTCAGTCAGCCGCGAGCAGCTCGATGTGGGAGCGAGCCTGCTCGCGAAGGCGGTGTCACCTTCAGCCTGTGCGGTGACTGACACAGCGCTTTCGCGAGCAGGCTCGCTCCCACAAAGGACAGAGCAATGAGCAACGTGGTGGTGGTCTATCACAGTGGCTACGGGCACACCCGGGTCATGGCCGAAGCCGTGGCCGCGGGCGTGGAGCGGCATCCGGGCAGCACCTGCCAGTTGATCCCGGTCGAGGAAGTGGACGAGCACTGGGCGCGCCTGCACAGCGCCGACGCCATCATCTTCGGCGCGCCGACCTACATGGGCAGCGCCTCGGCAGCCTTCAAGGGCTTCATGGAGGCCACGGCCGCGTTCTACCTGGCCCAGCCCTGGCGCGACAAACTCGCGGCGGGCTTCACCAATTCCGGCTGCCTGTGCGGCGACAAACTCAACACCTTGCTGCAGATGGCGGTGTTCGCCGCGCAGCACTCGATGATCTGGGTCGGCCTCGACCTGCTGCCGGCGCGTTCCGGCACCGGCGCGTTCAACGGCCAGCTCAATCGCCTGGGCAGCTCACTGGGCGCCATGGCCCAGTCGAATGTCGAGCAATCCCCCGACGATGCGCCGCCCCCCGAGGACCGCTGCACCGCCGCGCATCTGGGCGAGCGGGTGGCGCGCCTGGCCGATCGCCTGAACCGACTTGCGGTTTGATTCACCCCCCCAACCCTCGTTAAGGAGGCATCACCCATGAGCACCTTCACTACCCGCGACGGCGTCGAGATTTACTACAAGGACTGGGGCACCGGTCAGCCGGTTGTCTTCAGCCACGGCTGGCCGCTGAACGCCGACAGTTGGGAGTCGCAGATGATTTTCCTGGCCTCCAACGGCTATCGGGTCATCGCCCACGACCGTCGCGGTCATGGGCGTTCCAGTCAGCCATGGTCGGGCAATGATATGGACCATTACGCCGACGATCTGGCGCAGTTGATCGAGCTGCTCGACCTGCAAGACGCGGTGCTGTTCGGCTTCTCCACCGGCGGTGGCGAGGTGGCGCGCTACATCGGTCGCCACGGCACCGGTCGCGTGGCCAAGGCCGGGCTGATTTCCGCAGTGCCGCCCCTGATGCTCAAGACCGAAGCCAACCCCGGTGGCTTGCCACTGGAAGTGTTCGACGGCATCCGCCAGGCCTCGCTGGCCGACCGCTCGCAACTCTACATCGACCTCGCCAGCGGGCCGTTTTTCGGCTTCAACAAGCCCGGCGCGAAACCGTCCCAGGGCATGATCGACTGGTTCTGGATGCAAGGCATGATGGCAGGCCACAAGAACGCCCATGACTGCATCAAGGCGTTCTCGGAAACCGACTTCACAGAAGACTTGAAGAAGTTCGACGTGCCGACGCTGGTGGTGCATGGCGACGCGGATCAGGTCGTGCCTTACGAGGCGGCGGGCGTCTCCTCGGCCAGGCTGGTGAAAGGCTCGACCCTGAAGATCTACCCGGGCGCCCCTCACGGGCTGACGGACACCCACAAGGATCAGCTCAACGCTGACCTGTTGGCGTTCTTGAAAGGTTAGAAAGCCAGATCAAAAGATCGCAGCCTTCGGCAGCTCCTACACGGTAGCGTGCATGCCCGAAGGCTGCGATCTTTTGCTTCTAAGGCCAGTCACCACCCGACAGCGCCAGGCAAACGGATTGATGCCTTCGCTGCGGGTGAAGAGGTGGCAGAAGTGCGCCTGATCGCAGAAGCCGCATTCGAGGCTGATCTGCGTCAGGCTCATGTCGGTGTACTGGATCAATTGCTTGGCCAGGGTTATGCGTTGCCGGCGAATCCAGTCCTGCGGCGAGAGTCCGGTGCTGCACTTGAAGGCGCGGGAGAAATGACTGCGCGAGAGGGCGCACGCCTGTGCCAGTTCAGTGACTTCCAGGCTGTCGCCGAGGCGCTCGAGGATCAGTTGTTTAACCAGCCGTTCGCGCTGCGGGCTGAGGCCGCCGGTGCTTTTCTTTGGCACAGGCGTGAATGGCGCGGGCGCGGCATTTTGCTGAACGTGAGCCATGGTAAATGTCCGAGTCGGTAGGCTTCATTTTTGGACCCGAAGGCTCTGGCTTGCGAGTTAATCGTTGTTAATTCCTCGTTACGCGCGGGACGGCCTGGGTAAAGTCAGACACACTTCCCAACCTCGCGCCTGGCCGAACACACAAGGGAACCGTGCCTATGAACCGTAATGATCTGCGTCGCGTCGACATGAACCTGCTGGTGATTTTCGAGGCACTGATGTTCGAAAAGAACCTGACCCGCGTCGCGGAAAAACTGTTCATGGGTCAACCGGCGGTGAGCGCCGCGCTGGGGCGCCTGCGTGATCTGTTCGACGATCCGTTGCTGCTGCGCAACGGTCGCGGCATGGAGCCGACGGCGCGGGCGCTGGCGATTCTCAAGGAGCTGCAGCCGGCGATGGACACCATTTCCGGTGCGGTCAGCCGGGCCAAGGAGTTCGATCCGGCGACCAGTTGCGATGTGTTCCGCATCGGGCTGTCGGACGATGCCGAGTTCGGTTTGTTTCCGCCGTTGCTGCGTCAATTGCAAGAGGAGGCACCGGGCATCGTCGTGGTCGTGCGGCGGGCCAATTACCTGTTGATGCCGGCGTTGCTGGCGTCGGGAGAGATCTCGGTGGGCGTCAGTTACACCACGGATCTGCCGGCCAATGCCAAGCGCAAGAAGCTGCGCGATATTCCCTGCAAAGTGCTGCGCGGTGATACCCGGCCGGGGCCGCTGACCCTGGATGAGTACTGTGAACGGCCCCATGCGATGGTGTCGTTTTCCGGTGACTTGAGCGGCAATATCGATCTGGATCTGGCGAAGGTCGGGCGCAGTCGTCGTGTGGTGTTGGGGGTGCCGCAGTTCAGTGGGTTGCGGGCGTTGCTGGCGGGCACCGAGATGATCGCTACCGTGCCGGATTATGCGGCCTGTGCGTTGGTGGAGGGGTGCGGGTTGCGCGCCGAGGATCCGCCGTTCGAGATTGAGGCGGCGCAGTTGTCGATGGCCTGGAGCGGGGTGCATGACAATGATCCGGCGGAGCGGTGGTTGCGGGCGCGGATTGGGCAGTTCATGTCTTTGGCTTTGGATATTTCTTAGGTGTTGACCTTGGCGGCCTCTGGGCCGACCAGGTTCTTGGTTGATTGAGTACATATCCGTTGCTGCGGTAACGGCGGCTTATGGTTCCGCTCTTACAGCGGGTCACTTTTGGCAAACGCCCGGAGTGCCGGCCCAGCCAAAAGTAACCAAAAGGTCTCGCCCCTTACGTACGGCCCCTCGCTTAGGCTCGGCGTTCCTTCGCTCCGGCATTCATCCGGGGGCATCGCCTCCGGTCGGCTTCGCTTCGACCTCCTCTCGATGTGTTCGGCTTCGCCGAACGGCGCTGCGCGCCCCCCCCGGATGAACGCCTCCACTCAGCCTCCCGAGGGGGCGGGTGGATCAAGATCAAAAGCTGCAGGCGAGCTAACGCTCGGCCTGTAGGAGCTGCCGAAGGCTGCGATCTTTTGATCTTGATCCTCCGCCCACTCGATATGGTCAAAAATCAAATGCAGGAGCGAACCTGCTCGCGAAGGCGGACTGCCAGCCGACCTGATTTTTGCAGATGTCCCCAATCCCTGTGGGAGCGGGCTTGCCCGCGATGGCGGACTGCCTGCCAACCAATCTCTTACAGGGAAAATGCAGTGTTCCGACAACCCTGTTTAAAAGCCATCAGCCTCTATTCCTGAAAGCCACACCGCCTTGCGTCGTTGCCTACAACTACGCCAGAATCCGCCGGCTTGTGCGTCTTGGCCCTGATCTCTAACGTTCTGCCCGTCGCTGCCCATTCAGCGATCGGGTTTAGCAGCTCGGTAAATTTCAAGGCTCGCCAGTGTCACCTTCAGATCAGTCCGGTCTGTCATTTGGTGGCTGTGCGTGGGGCACTTCGGTGCGCCGGGTTCCTTGATCCCTGGTCTGCTAACCCGCGTACAGCCGCCACCCAATTCGTTTAGCAGCGACCTGTGGCGGCTCCATTGATCAAGGAGTTCCACCATGTTCAACCCCACCCCGAATCCCCCGAAAGACCCTGCTTCACCGCGCAATCCCAGCACGATGTTTGTCATCCCCCCCGACATCACACCGAAACCCTGTTGGCCCACGCCTGCGAATCCCTGGCCTCGGCCAGCATCATGGCCAGTGACCTCGCGGGATTTCTGCAAAGCCCGCATCGCAATTCACTGCTGGGGATTGCGCAGATCATCATGTTGGGCGAGCTGGCAGTGAACCGGGCGCTGGATAATCTCGATCCGCAAGACTAACCACTGATCCCTGTGGCGAGGGGGCTTGCCCCCGCTCGGCTGCGCAGCAGTCGTAAAAACGGTTAACGCGGTATGCCTGAAGCATCACGGTTGCTGGTTTTGGGGCCGCTTCGCTGCCCAGCGGGGGCAAGCCCCCTCGCCACAGGGACTGCGCTTTGCAGGGAATTTCCCATCTGAGTCGCAGCCGCAAAACAGAGCACGTACATTCAATTTTTCCTCCCCCCGTCCCGGCACTATCGAATCCTGTCCCGGCGTATCGACGCCGGTGGTTTTTCATTGGTGCAGGTGGGCCATGGACACTTCGCGACGTGATGATCGGGCGCAAGACTGGGGGCTGCTGTTCCTGCGGGTCAGCGGCGGGTTGTTTCTGTTGTGGGTGCACGGTTTGCCCAAGCTGCTTTACTACAGTGCCGAGCTGCAGAACATCGAAGACCCTTTGCACTTGGGCGCGAACCTGACGCTGATGCTGGCGATCTTCGCCGAGGTGGTGTGCCCGCTGCTGATCGTCGGCGGGTTGCTGGTGCGTCTGGCGTGTTTGCCTGTTCTGTTTTTGCTGTGGGTGTCGATGTTACTCGTGCATCCGCAGTGGACCCTCTTCGAAGGCCAGTTCGGCTGGCTGTTGCTGATCGTATTCACCAGCATTCTCATCGCCGGGCCGGGACGGCTGGCGCTCAATGTCCGTTTCGCCGGAGCCTTGCGTTATGTCTGATCTCAATCGCCGTGAGCCGGCCAGTCCCGGGCCTGATGAGGTGGTGACCCTGATCGTCAAGCACCGGGTCAAGGCCGGTTTCGAAGTGCCTTATGAAGCCTGGCTGCGCAACATCGTCAAGGTGGCCGCGCAGAATGTCGGGCACCTGGGCGTGGATGTGGTGCGCGGCAAGAACGCCGGCCTCGACACCTATACCTGTGTGCTGCGTTTTTGCTCGACCGAGGCGATGCAGAACTGGCTCGATTCGCCGCAGCGCCAGGCGTTGGTCGACGAAGCCGCGCCGATGCTGGCCGATGGCGACCAGACCGAAGTCAATCCGGTCAACGAGTTCTGGTTCTCGCCCCAGGCCGAAGCCGGTACGCCACCGCCGCGCTGGAAGCAGGCCGTGGTGACGTTGCTGGTGATCCTGCCGCACACCTTGCTGGTGCCGCTGCTCTGGGGGCCGCTGTTACGGCTCAACGCCTTGCTCTCCAACTATGTGGTGGCCACGTTCCTGATCACCCTGACCATCGTGCTCTCGGTGGTTTACATCTTCATGCCCATGGCGACGCGTCTGTTCGCGCCCTGGCTGTCTCCCGCCACATTGCACGAGGAACCCTGATGAACGCCGACCTGATTCTGTTCAATGGTCAATTTCATACCGTTGACCGCGAAAAACCGCTCGCCAGTGCGGTGGCGATCAGCGACGGTCGCTTTGTCGCAGTGGGCAGCGATGCCGAGGCCATGGCTCTGCGTGGCTCGAGCACCCAAGTGATCGACCTCAAGGGCCGCTGTGTGATTCCCGGGCTCAACGACTCGCACTTGCACCTGATCCGTGGTGGCTTGAACTACAACCTTGAACTGCGCTGGGAAGGGGTGCCGTCACTGGCCGATGCCTTGCGCATGCTCAAGGATCAGGCCGACCGCACGCCGACGCCGCAGTGGGTGCGGGTGGTCGGTGGCTGGAACGAATTCCAGTTCGCCGAGAAGCGCATGCCGACCCTGGCCGAGCTCAACCAGGCGGCACCGGACACCCCGGTGTTCGTGCTGCACCTGTACGACCGCGCCTTGCTCAACCGCGCTGCCTTGCGTGTCGCCGGTTACACCCGTGACACGCCGAACCCGCCGGGTGGCGAGATCGTGCGCGACGCCAACGGCGAGCCGACCGGCATGCTGGTGGCGCGGCCCAACGCGATGATTCTGTACTCGACCCTGGCCAAGGGGCCGAAGCTGCCGTTGGAGTATCAGGTCAACTCGACCCGCCAGTTCATGCGTGAACTCAACCGCTTGGGCCTGACCAGCGCCATCGATGCCGGCGGTGGTTTCCAGAATTATCCGGACGATTACCAGGTGATCGAGCAGTTGGCGAAGGATGAGCAACTGACCGTGCGCATCGCCTACAACCTGTTCACCCAGAAACCCAAGGAAGAGTTGACCGACTTCAAGAACTGGACTGGCAGTGTGAAGCTGCACCAGGGTGACGATTACCTGCGGCACAACGGCGCCGGGGAAATGCTGGTGTTCTCGGCGGCGGACTTCGAAGACTTCCTCGAGCCGCGCCCGGATTTGCCGCCAACCATGGAAGCCGAACTGGAACCGGTGGTGCGTCACCTCGTCGAGCAACGCTGGCCGTTCCGTTTGCACGCCACCTACAACGAATCCATCAGTCGCATGCTCGACGTGTTCGAGAAGGTCAACCGCGACATTCCGTTCAACGGCTTGCCGTGGTTTTTCGACCACGCCGAAACCATCACCCCGCAGAACATCGAGCGGGTGAGGGCGCTGGGTGGCGGCATCGCGATTCAGGATCGCATGGCATTCCAGGGCGAGTATTTCGTCGAGCGGTACGGCGCGAAAGCGGCCGAAGCCACGCCACCGATCAAGCGCATGCTGGCCGAGGGTGTACCGGTCGGTGCCGGTACCGACGCCACGCGGGTATCGAGTTACAACCCGTGGACTTCGCTGTACTGGATGGTCAGTGGCCGCACCGTCGGCGGCCTGGAACTGCACGCCGAAGGCCTGTCGCGCCTCACGGCGCTGGAACTGTTCACCCACGGCAGTGCCTGGTTCTCGTCCGAGCAAGGCAAGAAAGGCCAGATCAAGGTCGGGCAGTTGGCCGACGTCGCGGCCCTCAGTGCGGATTTTTTCAGTGTCGATGAAGAGGCGATCAAGTGGATCGAATCGGTGTTGACGGTGGTCGGCGGCAAGGTGGTGTACGGCGCCGGTGACTTCGAGAAGCTCGGGCCGGCCAGCGTGCCGGTGCTGCCGGACTGGTCGCCGGTGGTGAAAGTGCCGGGCCACTGGCGCCCGACCTCGCCGATGCAGGCCCAGGTTCACCACTGCAGCGGGCCCTGTGCGGTGCATTCCCACAGCCATGAGCGGGCGCGCCTGTCGAACGCGCCGGTCAGTGATTTCGCCGGTTTCTGGGGCGCCTTTGGCTGCTCGTGTTTTGCCTTCTGACGCATTCAAAAAAGCGCCGACCCAACAGGGCGGCGCGGTATGCAACAACCATCCATCAAGGAGATTCCAATGAGCAACGTTCCGTACAAACGCCTGAACAAAGACGATGCCGTGGTCTTGCTGGTCGACCACCAGACCGGTCTGATCTCGCTGGTGCAGGATTTCTCGCCCAACGAGTTCAAGAACAACGTGCTGGCGCTGGGCGACATCGCCAAGTTCTTCAAACTGCCGACCATCCTCACCACCAGTTTCGACAGCGGTCCGAACGGCCCGATCGTGCCGGAGCTCAAGGCGCAGTTCCCGGACGCGCCGTTCATTGCCCGCCCGGGCCAGATCAACGCCTGGGACAACGAAGATTTCGTCAAGGCGATCAAGGCCACCGGTCGCAAGCAACTGATCATCGCCGGTGTGGTAACCGACGTGTGCGTGGCATTCCCGACCCTGTCGGCCATTGCCGAAGGCTTTGAGGTGTTTGTAGTGACCGACGCTTCCGGCACCTTCAACACCACCGTGCAACAAGCGGCCTGGGCGCGCATGTCGGCCGCCGGTGCACACCTGCTGAACTGGTTCTCCGTGGCCTGCGAGCTGCAAGGCGACTGGCGCAACGACATGGAAGGCCTGGCCAACCTGCTGTCCGAGCGCCTGCCGAACTATCGCAACCTGATCAACAGCTACATGAAATTCACGGCCAAGTAATGGTTGTGGCTGCTGGCTCTGGCCAGCAGCCTTGTAGGAGCTGCCGAAGGCTGCGATCTTTCTGGCCTTTTCGAAGCGCTGGATCAAAAGATCGCAGCCTTCGGCAGCTCCTACAGGCGAGGGGTGAATTCAACACTGTGAACATAGAAGGGAAAAGCGGCTATAAGGTGTTTGGCTGTCAACCAGGAAGTGACAATGAATCCCTTCGAAGATATGCGTATTTTTTGCCAGGTGATGGACTCTGGAAGCTTCACGGCTGCCGCCGATCAACTGGGGCTGTCCAAGCAGTTTGTCAGCCGTCGCTTGATGCAACTCGAAGAGCGCCTGGGCGTGCGCCTGCTCAATCGCTCGACCCGGCGACTGGATGTCACGCCGCTGGGGCAAAGCTATTACGAGTCAGCCTTGCGCCTACTCAGTGAAGTCGAACAAGTGGAGCAGGGCATCGCCGGCCAGACCACCGAGCCACGCGGGACCATTCGTGTGAGCGCTCCGCTGTCGTTCGCACTGGCGCATCTGGGCTGCCTGTTGCCGGTGTTTTTGCAGCGCTATCGCGACGTGACGGTGGAGATGGATTTGAGCGATCGGCCTGTGGATTTGCTGGGTGAGGGATACGACCTGGCGTTGCGCATCGGCACGCTCGAGGACTCGACCTTGATTGCCCGACGGATCGCGTCGATCCAGCGGGTGTACTGCGCCAGCCCCGGGTACCTGGCCGAGCGCGGCACACCGCTCAAACCTGAGGATTTGCACGGTCATGACTGTCTGCCGTACGGCCATGGCCGACAGGTGCAATGGCGTTTTGCGGGGCAGGGCAAGCCGCTGACGATCAATGTCACGGGGCGGATGCGGGTCAACAACGGCGAGGTGCTCAGGGATGCGGCTATCGCCGGCCTGGGGATCACGTATTTGCCGGCGTTCATCGTCGGCTCGGCGTTGAAGGATGGACGGCTGGTGGAGGTACTGGAGGATTTGCGCCCCGAGCCGCTGACGTTATCGGCGGTGTATCCGCAGCATCGTCAGAGTTCGCGGCCGGTGCAGGTGCTGGTTGAGTTCTTGCGCGAGGCGCTGGATCAGTCTGAGGGTGGGTTGCAAGGATAGGGTTCACACAATCTACTGTGGGAGCGGGCTTGCTCGCGAAGGCGGTGGGTCATGGGACATTGATGTCGACTGACACACCGCCTTCGCGAGCAAGCCCGCTCCCACAGGGGTTTTGTGTTGTTTGGGGATCAGTAGGAATCAGCTCCTTTTGTCATCGCCGGGTTGGGCATGGACACCACGGTTGTCGCCGGGCTCGCCATTGGCATGAACGCCACGGTCATCGCCGGGCTCGCCATTGGCATGGACACCACGGTCATCGCCGGGCTCGCCATTGGCATGGACACCACGGTCATCGCCGGGCTCGCCATTGGCATGAACGCCACGGTCATCGCCGGGCTCGCCATTGGCGTGGACGCCATGGTCATCCCCCGCTTCATCATGGGTGCCGTTGCGTCCTGAGGACGAGGCCGTTCCGGAGTGGCTCGAACCGCTGTTGGCACTGCCATGGCCGCTGTTGCTGCCATGGTCGCCGCTATGGCCGCTGCCGCTGTTGCCGCCACTGCCGCTTCCGCCGTGACTACCGCCGCCGCCGCCACCATTACCGCCACCGCCGCCTCCATTGCCACCGCCGCCACCTCCATTACCGCCACCGCCACCACCACCACCGCCTCCATTGCCGCCGCCACCGCCTCCATTGCCACCACCACCGCCTCCACTGCCGCCACCCCCACCGCCACCGCCACTACCCCCCTCCTTGGCCTGAGCACTGGATACCCCGGACAGGTTGTCCGGAATCAGTACGGTAGACGCCGACAGAACCGCGCCAATAGCTACTGCCAGTAAAAGCTTATTGATGTGCATGTCGTTCTCCGTCTTCTTGTTTGAGCCTGGAACGTTGATGAAGCTTGCAACGTGCTGCTTTTTCCCATGGGAACCTGTTAAACACCTCGGCAGGTTGATTTATTCAGTTTGATGGTTGAAGAAATGCAACGGACAGCGCGGCCCTGTTCCAAAAGTCAGTGAATACTCGAGGCCAGTTCGAAAATCGGGATATACATCAGGATCACGATCACCCCGATCAACAGGCCGATGAAGGTCATGAGCAAGGGTTCGAACAGCCGCACGAACCATTCGATCCAGCGGCTGATTTCTTCGTCGTAGAAGTCGGCGCTGCGCTCCATCATCTGCCCGAGGTTGCCGGACTGTTCACCGGCGCGCAGCAGGCGCAGGGACACGGGGGTCACCAGTTGATTGAGCTCCAGCGCGGTGGACAACGATTGCCCTTCGCGCACCCGTTCGCAGGCCTGGTCCAGCCGGCCGCGGGAGGCGACGGTGAGCAGGTTGCGGACCATGCCCATGGCGGTGACGAGGGGAATGCCGCCTTGCAGCAGAATGCCCAGGGAACGGTAGAAGCGTGCCAGCTCATACATGAAGATGCGCTGGTGCACCGCGGGGAGTTTTTCGATCACCCGGTCCAGCCCCCGCCGAAAGGCCGGTTGGCGCTTGAGCAGGACGAGGGCGACGATGATGGCCAGCAAGCCACCGAAGAATTCGCCCTGGTGGGCGTGAAGGAACATGCCGCTGCTCATCAGGATCTGCGACAACCAAGGCAGGTTCGACCCAAGCCCTTCGAACACCAGGCTGAAGCGCGGCACTACGTAGCCCATCAGGAACAACACCACGCCGCCGCCCACTACCAGCAACAGCATGGGGTAGATCGACGCGCTGATGATCTTCTGGCGAACCTCGTCCATGCGCTGTCGATAGCTGACATATCGGCCCAGGGCATCGCCGACGGCGCCGGTCTTCTCGCTGGACTGCACCAGCGCCACGTACAAAGGCGGGAAAATGGCCGACAACTGGCCCAGGGCCTGGGAAAACGATTTGCCCTCGTAAAGCAGGCGCACCAGCTCGCTCAGGGTTTTGCGGGCTTGCGGCGCGTTTTCCTTTTCCGCCAGGCTTTCCAGCGCATCGATCAACGGCAGGCCGGCGTTGAGCAAGGTGGTCAGCTCCTGGCTGAACAATACCAGGTTGAACGTCTCGCGCCTTTGCAGGCGCAACGCGCGCCAATGTCGCTCGGCGTGCAGGCTGACCACCCGCAGGCCTTGGTCCTCGGCGATGCGCCTGGCTTCGCTTTGCCCCGGCGCATCGACGGTCATTGAGACGACACCGGCCTTGCCGACGGCTTTGAGATGAAAGCGCATGGTCGCCATATCCGTCAGTTCCAGTTGGTGACTTCGGCGTTCTCGCCTTCGCCGCCGGGTTGCCCGTCCTTGCCCATGGACAACAGGTCGTACTCGCTGTTTTCACCGGGATAGCGATAGCTGTAGTTGTGGCCCCAAGGGTCTTGGGGAAGTTTTTTCTGCAGGTACGGGCCGGTCCAGCGCGGTTCGTCGGCGGGGGCCGTGACCAGCGCCTGCAAACCCTGTTCGGTCGACGGGTAATGGCCGACCTCCAGGCGGTAAATGTCCAGGGCTTTGCTCAAGCCTTCTATTTGTGCCTTGGCCACTTTCACTTCGGAACGGCCCAGTTGGGCGAAATACTTCGGCGCGACGATGCCAGCCAACAGCCCCAGCACCACCAGCACCACCAACAGTTCGAGCAGGGTGAATCCGTTTTGGGATCGCCGGGCATAACGCAGATGCTGATTCATGATGACCTCGCACGGTAGGCAGCAGTGTTGCCAGTTGCCATGTAGTAGTTGTCATTCAACAGCATGCAATTGCCATGCTCATGCTTGGTGATCCTTCTGCACCCCCCGTGCTACGGGCCTTCTCACTTACGGCACAGTGCTTGCGTATGGCTGTTGCACGACTGGCCATTGGGGCATTACCCCCATTTTTCGGGGCCGGGAAGGGGAGGTCTAACAATGAAATCACTCACCACCGGGTTGCTGGGTCTGCTGGTCTTGACCGGCGCCGCACAGGCCGATGTGTTTGTTTCCGTGGACGCCAATGGCAGCTACGTCCTGTCCAATGTCCACCGCCCCGGACGCCACTATGAACGGGTGATCCGTGAACCCGATGCGCCGGTCGTCAGCCTCGACCAGCAACCGCAGATGATCGCCGCGCAACCCTACGCCGAACTGGTGGCGGCGGCGGCCACGGCCAACGAACTGCCGGCGGCACTGCTGCACGCAGTGATCAAGACCGAGTCGAGCTACAACGCCCGCGCTACCTCACCCAAGGGCGCTCGCGGACTGATGCAGTTGATGCCCGACACCGCCCGCGAAATGGGTGTGACCAACGTCTACGACCCCAAGGCCAACATCCAGGGCGGCGCCCGCTATCTCAAGCGCCTGATGACGATGTTCGACAACGATATCCGCCTCGCCGTAGCGGCCTACAACGCCGGGCCGCAAGCGGTGCTCAGCCGTGGCAACGTGGTCCCGCCGTTCGCCGAAACCCAGCGTTATGTGCCCAACGTGCTGAACCAGTATCGGCGTTTGCAGGGGTTGTCCGCGGATGCGCCGCTGTGATCGAAACCGCGGTGGCGATTTTCCCCAATAGTGGGGAATTGTGGCCCCGGCGAAAAAGTGGGGGATTGGGTGGGGAATATCCCCCCCGGATTATTAAGTATTAGTTATAACTTACTGAATAATAACGTTATTTTTTGTGGCATGCGGATTGCTCTCGACGATTTGTCGTGAAGTTTTCCCTGCAAACCCGTAGCGAGGCCCGAGACCATGGTCGGTATATCCCACGCCCCGTCCCTGATTAATTTGCTGCTGTTGGTGACTTCGATGCTCGGTATCGAGATTGCCAGCGCAGCTGCACGTTGCGAGCGCAACCTGGTGGCCAACGTCGTGGCGTTCGATCAGCCGCTGATGTTCAACCGCCTGGGGGCGCAAAACGTCAACGGCATGATGTTCGCGCTGCGTCGCGATGTGGTCGATGACCATGACATTTCCCTCGCCCAAGGGGGCGCAGCAGTGCCGGGCAAGGTTTCCCTGCGGCCCGACAAGCGCCCGCGTCCGCTGGTGTTGCGCGTGGCTGCCGGCGATTGCCTGACCGTCAATCTGCAGAACCTGCTGGCCTATCAGGCCAACCCGGGCAGTCATGAAGCGTTTGAGCAAGAGGGCGAGCAAGAGGGTGGCCAGGGCGGCAATGCCGAAGCCTTCAAGGCCGATGAGCAGGTGGCTGACCGTCATGTCGGTTTCCAGGTCAACGGCCTGCAGGCCGTCAACAGCATCGATGACATCGCCTCCTATACCGGGCGCAACGCCAACAGCCTCGTCGCCCCCGGCAGCAGCCGTTCCTACACGTTGTACGCCGAACGCGAAGGCGCGTTCGACGTCAGCAGCCGTGGCGCGACCTTCGGTGGCGAGGGCGCGGCGGGCAACAACGCCAACGGGCTGTTCGCCCAGGTCGTGGTCGTGCCCAAGGGCGGGCGCACTTACCGCAACACCCTGACCGAAGAAGAAATGCGCCTGGCCAGCACCGGACGTACGCCGGCCGGCCAGCCAATCGTCGATTACCAGGCGCGCTACCCGCAGCGCGAGCCGTGGATTCGCGAAGGCAAGGCCGGTACGCCGATCATCAATATGGTGGACGGCAGTGAGATCATTTCCGGCGAAAGCGACGCGATCGTGATGGGCAGCAACGCCGACGGCAGCTTCCCGCCCTCGACCTATCCGCTGGAAGCCATGGGCAAGCGCAATCCGGCGCTGCCGAACCGGCTGGAGCCGTTCCGCGATTTCGCTTCGCAGTTCCAGGATGAAACCGCCGTCACCCAAGCCTTCCCGGCGTACTTTGCAGACCCGGTGATGGGCCATGTGCTGGAGCCGACCCGCGACTCGTTCATGATCAACTACGGCTCCGGCGGCATGGGCGCCGAAGTGGTCGCCAACCGCCTGGGCGTGGGGCCGATGCACGATTGCCTGTCCTGCGCTTATGAAGAGTTTTTCCTCAGCTCGCACACCGTGGGCGACGTGGCGATGCTGGTGGACGTACCGGCCAACGCCGGCCTGGAAAACATTCGTCCAGGCGAGGTGCCGCGTGCCGATCAGGTCGGGGTCAAGGCGACCATGGCGCTCTATCCGTCGGAACCGTCCAACGTCAATCACAGCTACATCGGTGACTTCGTCAAGTTCCGCAACACCCACAACGGCTACGAACACCACATCTTCCACCTGCACGGGCATCAATGGCTGTACAACCCGAACGATGACAACACCGATTACCTGGACGCCCAGGGCATCGGCCCGGGCTCCGGCTACACCTATGAAATCGCCAACGGTGGTTCGGGTAACCGTAACCGCGTAGCGGGCGATGCGATCTACCACTGCCACTTCTACCCGCACTTTGCCCAGGGCATGTGGGCCATGTGGCGGGTGCACGATGTGTTCGAAGAAGGCACCCGGCTCGAAGTGTCCCAGCAGGGTGCAGACGGCTTCCACAAACAACCCTATGCGCTGCGCAACGGCAAACCGGCGGCCGGTGCGCGGGCCTTGCCCGATGGCGAAATCATCGCCGGTACGCCGATCCCGGCGGTCGTGCCGTTGCCCGGCAAAGCCATGGCTCCCATGCCGAGCAAGGTCGTCGTGGTGCCGAAAATCGGCCAGACCCTGATAGCCGCTGGCGAAGATGATGACGGCGGCAATGGCGGTGCCGGCGGTACCCAGGCCATCGGCTCGCTGGCGCTGGTCGATCGCAGCGAAGCCAACCGCAACGCCGACGGCAGCCTGAAAAACCCCGGTTTCCCCTTCTGGATCGGCGGCATGGAAAGTTCGGTCGGCCAACGCCCGCCAACCCCACCGCTGGACATGCTCGACGCTGCCAAGGCCCAGGCGCTGAAAACCAGCGGCAACGGCCTGTGGGCCAACCTCGACCCGAACCAGTCCGGTGGCTGGGACGGTGGCCTGGGGCGCCATGCGCTGGACGGCGTGTCGGCCGGTGGCGAGGCGCACACGGTGACCACCTCGCTGGACTTCTCCAAGGAAGTGAAGCGGGCCAAACCGATTTACCTACCGGAAGAGGGGACCGAAGTCGAACAGGCAGCCATGGCCTTCCACGCCAAAAAGGACCACCCCAGCTTTGCCGTGCTGCCGGGCAAACAGGTGGTTGCGCGCAACTTCCGCACCAATGGCGCCTTGCCGATTGCCGGTGCGCCGTTCTACGAGCCCTGCATGGATGATCGGGCCAAACGCCTGACCAGCAGTGCCGGCAGCGGTGAATACCATAGCGGCGAGCGCATCGACGGCATGTCCTTTACTGGCTCCTCGACTTTCACCGCCGACCGCCCGCGCATCTACAAGGCGGCCAATATCCAGTTCGACGCGGTGTACAACAAGGTCGGCTACCACTTCCCGCAGGCACGCATCCTCGCGTTGTGGGAAGACGCCTGGCCGGTAATCACCAAGCAGCGTCCGCCGGAACCGCTGGTGATGCGCATGAACACCTTCGACTGCGTGCAGTACCAGCAAACCAACCTGGTGCCGGCCACCTATGAGATGGACGACTATCAGGTGCGCACCCCGACCGATGTGATCGGCCAGCACATTCACTTGCCGAAGTGGGACCTGACGTCCGCCGATGGTTCGTCCAACGGCTGGAACTACGAGGACGGCGTGCTTTCCCCGGGTGCCGTGGTGGAACGCATCCATGCCATCCGCGCGTTCAACCAGTGCCAGGGCACCGACCCGCGTGACGGCACGCCCGCCTGCCCGGTGGCCAAGGCGCATCCGTTCTTTGGTCAATATGGCCGGGCGGACTGGATGGGCGCGCGCACGGCGATGCAGCGCTGGTTCATCGATCCGGTGATCAACACCAAGGGTGTCGACCGTGGCCTGGGGACCATTTTCACCCACGATCACCTCGGCCCGTCGACTCACCAGCAGATCGGCCTGTACGCCACCGTGCTGGCCGAACCCGCCGGTTCCACCTGGTTCCACGCCGAAACGGGCGAGCCGTTGTACAGCGGCGCGCGCTCGGACGGCGGGCCGACTTCTTGGCAGGCGGTGATATCGACCGGTGACCTGGACAACGACGGCAAGAACGACAGCTTCCGTGAGTTCTTCCTGGAGTACAGCGACTTCCAGCACGCCTACGAAGCCGGTGTGTACGTCGGCGCCGGCCCCAATGGCGTGCCCAATCCGCAGGCGTTCCCGGCGACATCCGACAGCTTCCGCTATGCGATCAATCCGCCCGTGCGCAACAACGCCGGCAACCTGCTCGAGTCGGTGGTCGAGGCCCGTGGCGGCATCAAGCCTGGCTGCCCGAGCCGGCCATGTCCGCAAGCGATCTCGGTGGATGACCCCGGCATGTTCGTGGTCAATTACCGCAACGAACCCCTGGGCCTGCGGGTGTTCGACCCGAACAAGGTCGGCCCGGACGGCAAGCGCGGCATGCAGGCCGACGGCCTCGGCGGCGACCTGTCGTTTGCCATGCAAAGCCGTACCGACCGTGCGATCCCTGCGATGAACCTGGCGCCGAACCTGGTGACTTCGGCCACCGGCCCGACCGGCGGCACTACGCGGTTCCCGCCACACATCAACCGTGGCGGTGCGGAACCGGGCGACCCGTTCACACCGATGCTGCGCACCTACACCGGCGACAACGTGCGGTTGCGGGTGCATGCCGGCGGCCATGAAGAGGAGCACAACGTCACCCTGCACGGTGTGAAGTGGCTGCAAAGCGGCACCGGCTATGGCAACAGCTCCAACTCGGGCTGGCGAGCATCGCAAATGGTCGGGATTTCCGAGCAGATGGGCTTCATTGCACCGGTGTCGATGCTCTCCAGTTCCGCAGCGACCACGGGTGACTATCTGTACTCGATGGATGCCTCGATCGAAGGCTACTGGAACGGCATCTGGGGCGTGATGCGCAACTACACCGCGCAACGCAGCGATCTGTTCGCGCTGCCGAACAACCCGAAACCGGCGGGCACGCGCAACACCGTGGCGTTTGACGGCACTTGTCCGCGGGTCGGCGCCAACCCGAACGGCATTGGTACCAGGCCCACCGTGCAGCGCAACTACGAGGTCGTGGCGGCGCTGGCCAACGACATCCTGAGCAATCCGCTGGGGTTGTCGATCGGTGACCCCGAGGGGCTCGGCCAGCATGTCGGCGGGCCGTTGAATCCGGCGGGCGGTACCCTGGTGTTCAACTCGCGGACCGTGAGCATTCCCCGGGTGACGGTGACCGATCCCGAGGACGGCGAAACCATCACCATCGGTGGCCAGAGCGGGCCGATCCATGACCCGACCGCGATCCTGTACGTGCGCAAGGCCGACCTCGACCCGAGCACGGGCAAGCTCAAGCCGGGGGTGCCTGTCGAACCGCTGGTGCTGCGCGCAGCGGCCGGGGACTGCATCAACATCACCCTGGAGAACCGTCTGCCGAGCGTGATGCCTGACCTGGCCCAGACCGCCATCCTGCAGGGGCTGGTCAAGCGCAATCGCAATGACGGCAACGGCTCGACCACCTTCAACAACAACCTGCTGCGGCCCTCCAGCCATGTCGGCCTGCATGCGCAATTGCTGGCGTACGACGTCACCAAATCCGACGGCGCCAACGTCGGCGTCAACCCGATCCAGACCGTGCCACCGCGGGTCGGCAACAGTGGTGCCTACCCGACCCGTACCTACCAGTACTACGCCGGGCACCTGGAGCGTGAAGGCAAACCGGTGACCCAACTGGGCCGCAACGTCGACAACATCAACGCCACGGCGGTGGAGTTCGGCGGCCTGAATTTCACCCCGGCGGATGTGATCAAGCAGCCGCAAAAAGGCCTTGGCGGTGCAATGAGTGTGCTGCCGGTCGGCGCCACCTGGGTCGAAGACGCCAAGCGTGCCTCGGCCACGGTCACGGCGACGGGGCAGGCGGTCTACCGTGACTTCGCGATGGTCTGGCAGCGTGCCTTGAACCTGCGCTGGGCGAATGGACGGCCGGTGGAAGGCATCGCCTCGGAAGGCATGGGCGTGCCGAACGATCCGAAGGACAACGCCGGCATGGCCATCAACTACAAGACCGAGCCCCTGTGGTATCGCTTCGGTCTCGCTCCGGATGCACCGTTCGGCCGCGCGGACGGCTCTGGTTATGGTGACGTGCCCAACGCCCACATGGCCTACAGCAACGCATTGGTGGGCGGCGATCCACAAACGCCGGTGTTCTACGTGAAACCCGGGCAACCATTCCGCACCCATGTGCTGATGCCGACCGGCGGCAGTCGCGGCTCGACCTTCCAGCTCGACGGTCACCTCTGGTCGGTCAATCCGTACCTGGCGGAGAAGAGCGATGTCGACGGCTATCCGATGTGGACCCCCGGCGTCGGTTCGGTGCGGTTCGGCCTGAACCCGATGTCGATGTACATCGGCGCACGCGAAAGCGTGCTGCCGGCCGCCCACTTCAGCGCCATGCACCCCAGCGCCGGTGGCAGCAATGCGATTGCCGGGGATTACCTGTTCCGTGACAACGCGTCCTTCGGCAACACCGCCGGTCTGTGGGGCTTGCTGCGGGTCACGAATGAACCGACAACGGCACCGACACCGTAGGAAAGGACAGTAACGCAACACCTGTGGGAGCGGGCTTGTGTGGCGAGGGGGCTTGCCCCCGTTCGGCTGCGAAGCAGTCGTAAAAAACGCTACATGCGGTGTGTCAGGCGGATGCAATTGTGGATTTAGGGGGGGCCGCTGCGCAGCCCAACGGGGGCAAGCCCCCTCGCCACACAAGCCCCCTCACCACATGAGTGACCAAAAGGGACAGGTAGGTTCTGAAGAGGAGATGCGACATGGACAGGACCATCAAATTCGTTGGCAGCGCGCTGATCGTCGGCATGGCGCTGATCGGGATCGGCGTGTGGCGAACCGCGCCTGCGAACATGCTCAGCGAGGTCGCCTTGCCCGACACCTGGGGCGACCGGACGCTGGAGCGTGACGGGATCTCGGTGGTCCTTGATGTCAAGCCATTGGCCGAGGACGGCGTATTGCGTGAGGGCGGCTTCGCCGATGTGCAATTTCGCGTGACGGACAAAGCCTCGGGCCAACCCTTGTCCGGCGTTGCGCCGGGCGCCTGGCTCGACCCGCAAGCGGTCGCCGCCGACCAGGCCCAGGGCCGTGACAAGAGCTGCAAGTCGCGGGTCGGCACCTTCCTCAAATCGAACATCGGCGCGCGCCCCTTGCTCGATCTCAACAGCTACTTCCTGCTGGTGATGAACCGTGACGCCAGCGTCTCGGTGATCGATCCGTCGGTGTCTGTCGGCGGCATCACCAGCACCCTGGCGCGCATTGAGCTGAAACAGCCGCCGATGGACTGGGTGACGCCAAAAGACAACAAACGGGTGTTTGTCTCGATGCCCGCCGCCGGCGAGGTGGCGGTGATCGACAGTCAAGCGTTCAAGCTGATCGACTCGGTGGTTGCCGGCAGCCATCCGGTGCGCGTGGCGCTGCAACCGGACGAACGCCTGCTGTGGGTCGGCAACAACGCCAAGGCCGACGGGCAATCCGGGGTCACGGTGATTGACGCCGCCAGCCTCAAACCCCTCAAGCACCTGGCCACCGGGGCCGGGCACCACGAAATCGCTTTCAGCAAGGACAGCCGTTTTGCCTTTGTCACCAACCGCGACGATGGCACGGTGAGCATCGTCGACATCGCCAGCCTGAGCATCAGCAAACAACTCAAGACCGGTTCGCACCCATTGTCGGTGAAGTATTCGCCGTTGTCCGGCGCCGCCTATGTGGCCGATGGCAAGGATGGCACGGTGACCGTCGTCGATGGCAACAGCCAGTCGGTGCGTCGGGTGATCCGGCTCAAGCAGGGCCTGGGCCCGATGGGCTTCAGCGCCGACGGTCGTTTTGGCATCGTGCTCAACACCCTGGAGAACCAGGCCGCGGTGATCGACACCGCCAACGACGCGTTGATCCATGAACTGAACGTCTCCGCCGAGCCCTGGCAAGTGGTGTTCACCAAGGCCTATGCCTACGTGCGCGGGCTGGCTTCGCCGAAAGTCACGATGATCAACCTGGCCTCCCTCGGCGAGGGCCGCACGCCGATCATCCAGGGGTTCGAGGCCGGACCCCAGGCACCGCGGATGGTCGGTGACCTGCCACTGGCGTCGAGCCTGGCGGTCTCGCGGGACGACAACGCGGTGTTCGTGGTCAACCCGGTGGACAACACCACCTACTTCTACGCCGAAGGCATGAATGCGCCGATGTCCGGCTACCCCAATCGCGGGCAAGTGGCGCGGGCAGCACTGGTTATTGACCGCAGCCTGCGGGAAATCGAGCCGGGGCTTTACAGCTCGCGGGTCAAGCTACCGGCGGCGGGGCGTTTCGACGTGGCGTTCCTGCTCAACCAGCCGAACATCATCCACTGCTTCAGCACCCTGGTGGAGGAGGACAAGCGGCTCGACCAGCACCGTGGGATGCCCAGGGTGGAGTTCATGCTCGACAAGTCCACCGCTGACCTGGGCAGTCCGTACCTGGTGCGCTTTCGCATCGTCGAGGGCAAGCAGAAGGCGCAGCGCAGCGGGGTCAAGGATGCTCAGGTGCGCTACTTCCGCGCCCCGACCTCGCGACCACAGGAGGTTGCCGCGCAGGAAGTCGCCGACGGTGTGTATGAAGCCCCGGTAACCCTCGACCAGGACGGTGCCTGGTACCTGCACGTGCGTGCGGCGTCCCTGGGCTCGAGTTTCGATGACAAGACCTTTGCCAGCGTCCGGGTCGTACCCGGCGATACCCACTAAGAGGAAACTGACATGAACCGATTCGCACATCGCGGCTTGCTGACGTCCTGCCTGTTGGCCATCGGTATCGGCCAGGCGCTGGCTCATTCGACTGACGAGCACGCCGGGCACGACATGGCCGCCAGGAAGGCCGGCCAGGAGACCGCCCGGATCAAGATTGCCGACGTGGCCTTGCTGGACCAGAACGGCAAGGTCGTCAGCCTGGAAAAAGACCTGGTGAGCAACAAGATCGTGGTCATGGGGTTCATCTACACCAGCTGCACCACGGTCTGCCCGGTGGTGTCCTCGATCATGGGCAAGGTGCAGAAACAGCTGGGTGCGCGGGTCGGCACCGAGGTGCAACTGGTGTCGATCAGCATCGACCCGCAGCGTGACGATCCCCAACGCCTGAACGACTACGCCCGCACCTTCCAGCAGGGGCCGGGCTGGAGCTGGCTGACCGGTTCGCCGCAGTCGGTCAATGCCACCCTCAAGGGCCTGGGCGCCTACAGCGGTGACTTCAAGAACCACTCGCCGCTGATTCTGGTGGGCGACGGCAACAACCGTTTCTGGACCCGCTATTACGGTTTCACCGACCCGACGGAACTGGCCCGGGCCGTCGAGAAACTCAGTGGTGAGCGCAACGTCCACGCCAAGCACACTGCCATTGCCATGGAGCAACAGCCATGAGAGCCATCGACTGGTTTGCCCTGGGTATCTGCTACTGCATTTTCAGTTCAGTGGCGTTTGCCCACGAAGGGCATGAGCAGACCACCGCGCCTGCGGTGGCCGCCGCGCAGCCGTCCAGCGGCACCCATGACGCGAAGACCTGGTTCACCGACACGCCGTTGCAGGACCAGAACGGCAACACGCTGCGCTTCTACAGCGACACATTGAAGGACCGTGTAGTACTGCTCAATGTGATTTTCACCAGTTGCAACGATGCGTGCCCGCTGATTACCCGCAAGCTCAAGGAAGTGCGTGAAGTGCTCGGCGACAAGGCCGACGGCATCACCTTTATCTCCCTTACCAGTGATCCGCTGCGGGACACCCCGGCGGTACTCAAGGCTTACACCTTGAAACAGGGCGTCGATGGGCCCCACTGGTTTTTTCTTACCGGCGACAAGGCGCAAATGGACCTTGTATTGGGTCGCATCGGTCAGATCGTGCCGACCCCCGAGCAGCACTCCACTCAGTTGATCGTCGGTGACGTGGCGAACAAGCGCTGGAGTAAAATCCGTCCCGATGCCCCGGCGGCCGCCATTGCCCAGCGCCTGCAGCTGCTGGCAATGCCCGTGGCCGGACGCTAGCCATGGCCATCAATACTGCCCTCGTCCTTGGCCTGCTGCTCTTTGGCGGCTTTACGCTCAGCGTCCAGGCGCTGCCGCTGAGCCTCAGTGAAAGTGCCGGCAAGCGCCTGTACCGCGAAGGTGTATCGGCCAGCGGCGAGCCGATCATGGCCCGGGTCGGTGCATCGAACATGGTGCTGCCGGCCACCAGCCTGCCGTGCGCCAACTGTCATGGCGAAGACGGCCTCGGGCGACCGGAAGGCGGGGTTCGCCCACCGGACCTGAGTTGGTCGCGGTTGGCCAGTATCCATGGCCAGCAGCACATCAACGGCCGCAGTTACCCGGCCTACAGCGACAGCACCCTGGCGCGGGCGGTGCAGGAGGGGCGCGACCCCGGCAATAACCGGCTCGATCCGTCGATGCCACGGTTCGTGTTGTCGATGAACGATCAGCGCAACCTCACGGCGTACCTCAAGCGCCTGGCCGAAGACCGCGATCCGGGCCTGACCCCCGACAGTCTGCACCTGGGTACTTTGCTGCCAGGCACCGGGCCATTGAGCGAGGAGAGCGGCACGGTGGCGGCGGTGCTCAAGGGCTGCGTGACGCGTATCAACGAGGCGGGGGGCATTCACGGGCGACAGTTGCGCCTGACCATCCTCGACCCCGGTACCGATCGCGCCAGTGCCGAAAAGGCGCTGGATCGATTGATCGATGAGGAGCAGGTGTTCGCCCTGATCGCCCCGCTGGCGCCGGCACTGGACATGGACCTCGCCGTGCGCCTGGAACGGGCCGGCATTCCGCTGATCGGGCCGCTGTCCTTGCAGGGCACGCCCCACGCCAGTCCGCAGATATTCGAACCACTGCCGGGGCTTCGTGAACAATTGATCGCCCTGGCCGATTACGCCAGTGCCAGCCTGCGGGTGCTTCAGGGGCCGACGCTGATCGCCTATCCGGACGAATCCGGCCAACGGCAGGCGGCGCAGGAACTCGGCCAGTACTTGCAGGGGCACGCCTGGCAAAAGGTGCGCCTGCAAGCCTACGACCCGAGCGGGGAAGATTTGCCCCTGGGCTCGCGCTCGGTGTTTTACCTGGGCACCAGCAGCGGCTTCAGCCGACTGGCCGAGCGCCTGCAAACGGCGGGGCAGGTGCCTTACCTGTTCGCCACCTCGAACCAGGTGGCGGGCAATCTGACGCAGGTGCCCAGCGGATTTTCCCGGCGGGTGTTCCTGGCCTATCCGTTCGTGCCCAGCGACTGGACCCAGGCCGGGCGCCTGGCCCTGACCCAGTTGCGCGAACACCAGGGCCTCGGTGGCCAGCACGCGATACTGCAAGTGGGCGCGTTCAGTTCGATGATGCTGCTCAGCGAAGGCATGAAACAGGCCGGGCGGGATGCCAGCCGCGAAAAGCTGGTCAGTGCCCTGGAAGGCCTGCATGACTTCGATACCGGGCTGACGCCCCTGATGAGCTTTGGTCCTGGCCGACGCCTGGGTTTGAGCGGTGCCCATATCGTCACGGTGGATCTGCCGGACCAGCGATTCTATCTGGTCGCCCCCTATAAACCTGTGGTTGCCACGCCATGACCGGAGGCCGATCATGAAACTCAACACTGTGCTGGTCCTGCTGACGCTATGGGCACCCGTGGCGTGGTGCAGCAATGGTCCGGCCGCGGCGCGGGTCAATGGCGAGGAAATTTCCCAACTGCGCCTGGAGCGCTACTTCGCCGAATACCTGGAAGACCAGGGCCGGGCGGTAGGCAACATCCGCAATCCGAAAGCCTACAGGCAACTGCGCAAGGCCGCACTGGATGCCTTGATCGATCGCGAATTGCTGTGGCAGGAAGCCGTCAAGCGCGGCGTGGTGATCAGTGATGCCGTGGTCAAGGAGCAGATCGATCAGACCCGTCAGGCCATGGGCGGATCCGAGGTGTTTGCCAGGCGTCTTGAAGATGCCGGTTTCGATGAGGCCGGTTACACCGAATACATTCGTCGTGAACTGGCGGCCCGGCAAGTGTTCAATGACCTCATCCAGACCGCCGGGCCGGACGAAAAACAGGTCCGGGCGTTCTACGAAGAACACCGAGACGAGCTGAACCGGCCCGAAGAAGTGCGGGCCCGGCATATCCTGGTCAAGGTAGCGGCCGGTGCCGACGCTTCCACAGTCGAGGCTGCGCGGCTACGCTTAATTGAAATAAGGGCGTCCATTGTTGCCGGGGCCGATTTCGCCAGCGCTGCCCGTAGCGGGTCTGAAGACACGTCGGCCAGCGAAGGGGGCGACCTGGGCTACTTTCCCCGTGGACGGATGTTGCCGGAGTTCGAGGCGGCCGCGTTTGCCCTGGCACCGGGGGCCATCAGCGAACCGGTGCGCACGTCGGTCGGCTGGCATCTGATCTATTTGGAGAACCACAGGGAGGCGACCCATGTCCCGGAGGAGCAAGGACTTGAGACGGTTCGGGCTTATCTTGCCCGGCAGCACCAGGTACAGGCTCGCTCGCAGGCATTGGCGCAATTGCGTTCGCGCAATCGGATCGAGCGGATTGATGATGACTAGGGGTGTTCCCC
Organism: Pseudomonas sp. Pseusp49; assembly: GCF_059491875.1. Taxonomy (NCBI): domain Bacteria; kingdom Pseudomonadati; phylum Pseudomonadota; class Gammaproteobacteria; order Pseudomonadales; family Pseudomonadaceae; genus Pseudomonas; species Pseudomonas sp. Pseusp49. Next base: position 2,344,267 of record NZ_CP168514.1, read on the forward strand.
AACAGTGGGGGAAAAACGTCAATGCCCATTCGATCGCTTTCCCCGTTTTTGGGGGATGGGATTGCTGTACGAAAAGGCATTGTTTTTAAATTCAAGGACATGAAGACCTAAAATTACCGGCGCTCAGTCTGGCATGAAGTGTGCGTTAGTCCTCTCAGGGCACGCGCTCCGCCAGGTTCAAAACCCGGACCTGCGGTTTCAAGGAGTCGACCTTGTTAAACAAAGTACTGGTTGTTGATGACGAACAGCTGCTGGCGGAAAACCTCCAGGGTTACCTGCAGGCGCAAGCGCTGGAAGTCCGGATTGCTCACGACGGTGCACATGGAATCGCCGAAGCAGACGATTTCGCACCCGATGTGATGGTGTTCGATTACCGCTTGCCGGATATGGAAGGCTTTCAGGTGCTCGATGCCGTCCGCCAGAACAGGAAGTGCCATTTTGTGCTGATCACAGGGCATCCAACCGCGGAAGTTTGCGAGCGGGCCCGGCTACTGGGAGTCAGCCATATCCTGTTCAAACCCTTTCCGTTGGCGGAATTGGCCCGTGCAGTGCTTGATCTTCTGGGCAGGCGGCGCGAGCCCAGGCCGGGTGTGAGCACTTCCGAAGGATTCGTCGAACGACGCCAGAGCAGGACCGAGAGTTTCCCGCTGCAGTTGTACGACGGTAGTTGGGTGCTTGCAGATCGCCGAAAAAATACTTCGGCTTCCATGGCGCCAGACGACGAACAATTGCTCACCGGGGAGTAGTGGCGCGACAAGACGTTCCGGCCTGTGCCGAAATGACTCGCCGCGCTGACAGGGCTCAAAGCCCCGGGCGTTGGAGAGCAAGCCATGGACCGTCTATCCCTTGCCGTAGAACCGGCGCAAGTGGAATGTGTACCGACTCGCTTCAGCAGTGAACAACTGGCCCAGGCGCGCGCCCTGGCCACCAGTTCCGGCGAGCGGATGCTGGACACCCTCGGGGAGTTGAGTGAACTGGCTCCCATGCCTTTCATCCAGTGCCTGGGTGTGACCCTGCACTACCCGGTGCTCGACACCGACAGCCTGTTCAGTGCCACCCCGGTGTTCGACCGGGTGACCCTGGCCCAATGCCTCAAGCGTGAATTCATCCTGCTGCGTCACGACGAAGCGGTCATCGGCGTGTTCGCCGACCCCTTCGACAGCGCACGCCTGGCCTGGATCGATGAATGCCTGCACGGCGCGCCGCTGTACCTGGTGCATGCCGACGACCTGAAGGCCTACCTGGCGCGTCACGAAGAAAGTTTCCACGCGGTGGAATCGCTCAACGCCCAGGCCGAGGGCGGAGCCGAAATCGATACCCTGCAAAGCCTGTCCCTGACCAGCATCAGCGAAGACGCCAGCGTGGTGGTCAAACTGGTCAACTCGACGCTGTACGACGCGCTGAAAATGCACGCCAGCGACATTCACCTGGGCACCACCGGCAGCGGCCTGGTGATCAAGTACCGGATCGACGGTGTGCTCAACAACATCAGCAAGATCCAGGGCAGCGAGTTCGCCGAGCAAGTGATTTCCCGGGTCAAGGTCATGGCTGAACTGGACATCGGCGAAAAGCGCGTGCCCCAGGACGGTCGTTTCAAGATCGGCATCAGCGGCCGGCAGATCGACTTCCGGGTGTCGATCATGCCGAGCATCTTCGGCGAAGACGCGGTGCTGCGGGTGCTCGACAAACAGGACCTCGCCGACAAAGTCTGTGGCGTGCAACTGCAAGCCCTGGGCTTTGAAGAAGATACCTTGCGCCAGTTGCGCCGGCTGGCCGCCGAACCCTACGGCATGGTGCTGGTGACCGGGCCTACCGGTAGCGGCAAGACCACCACCCTGTACGCGATGATCACCGAGATCAACCACGGCGTGGACAAGATCATCACCATTGAAGACCCGGTGGAATATCAATTGCCGGGCGTGCTGCAAATCCCCGTCAACGAGAAAAAGGGCCTGACCTTCGCCCGGGGCCTGCGCTCGATCCTGCGTCATGACCCGGACAAGATCATGGTCGGTGAAATCCGCGACCCGGACACCGCACAGATCGCCGTGCAATCGGCGCTCACCGGTCACCTGGTGTTCACCACCATCCACGCCAACAACGTGTTCGACGTGATCGGCCGATTCACCCAGATGGAAATCGATCCCTACAGCCTGGTCTCGGCACTCAATGCCGTCCTGGCCCAGCGTTTGATCCGTCTGGTCTGCACCAGTTGCAGCGCCCCTTACAGCCCGACAGAAGAAGAGCTGGAGGTCTCGGGGCTCGATCCGCAAAAGGTCGCTCACTACCGGTTCGTCCACGGCAAGGGTTGCGGGCATTGCCGGGGCACCGGGTATCGCGGGCGCAGTGCGATTGCCGAACTGCTGCATCTGGATGACGAATTGCGGCAAATGATCGTCGAGCGTCAACCCATCTCGAAAATCAAGGCCCATGCCTGCAAACGTGGCTTGCGCCTGTTGCGCGAGTCGGCGCTGGAACTGGTGGAACAAGGCCGGACCACTCTCGAGGAGATCAATCGTGTCACTTTTATCTCGTGAGCAATTTGTCGCCGTGCTCGGCGCCAGCGGTGTAGGCCTGGGGCATCGCCAGGGCAGTGCAACCCACTGGCTGGGCAGCGTCGGCTACATCGACGAAGGTTTCCAGGCCTGGGCGGTGGCCCTCGACACTCTCGACCGTTTGCTGGCCGAACACGCCGTTGCCAGGGCCGAACTGACGGTGGTGATCTCGGGACACTTCAGCCGCTATTGCCTGGTGCCCTGGAGCGATCAGATCAGCAGCCCGGCCGAATTGCTCGGCTTCGCCCAACTGTGTTTCGAAGACCTCTACGGTACACCGACGCAACCCTGGAGCCTGGTGCTGTCGGCCGAGCCTGCCGGTTATGACCGCATCGCCACCGCGCTGCCCCAGGACTTGCTCGACCGCCTGCGCACCCTGGTCAGCGCGCGTGGCCTGCGCCTGCGCTCGGTGCAGCCGTACCTGATGGCGGCGTTCAACCATTTCGATAAAAGCCTTGATGCCGGGGACTTCCTGTTCGTGGTCGCCGAACCGGTACGCAGCGTGTTGCTGCTGGCCCGGGAAGGGCGCTGGACGTCGGTGCGCTCGGTGGGCAGCAGCGACAGTGATGCGGCCCTGACGGCGCTGATCGGCCGTGAGAACCAGTTGCAGGCATCCACCAGCGAACGGCCGTTGACGGTCTACCTGCATGCGCCGGCGCGCATCGACTCGCACCCTGATGTGCCCGGTGTGCATCTGCGCACCCTCGAAGAAGACCGGACAGCCGTACGCGATTGCCTGTACGTCATGTCTCGGGCGGTGGCCTGACATGCGCCCCCTGATGCTCGACTTTCAGCCGCGCCGCCGTGCAGGTCCCCTGGGCTGGAGCCTGCTGGCCGGTGGCGTGGTGCTGACACTGACTTGCCTTGTGGTGCAGCAGCACCTGAACAACGAGGCCGAACAACAGCAGGGCCACCTGCAAACCACCCAGCGGGTGCTCACTGGCGACACCGGCAGCAAGCCCGGCCTGACCCCGGCGGAAACTCGCGAGCAGGCGCAGAACCTGGCCGAAATGCGCAAGGTCTCCCAGCAGTTGCGCCGCCCTTGGGAGCGTTTGTTCGCCACGCTGGAAGCCATGCCGCGGGACAACATTGCCCTGCTGACCCTGACCCCGGACGCCCGCAAAGGCCAGGTACGGATCAGCGCCGAGGCATTGGACCTGGACGCCATGCTCGATTTCCACCGTCGCCTCGAAGCCAGCGACGAGCTGTCCGACGTGTCGCTGCTGAGTCACGAAATTGTCGCCAACGTGCCGGAACACCCGGTGCAGTTCAACCTGTCGGCTACCTGGGAGATCGGCGATGCAAATCCATAAATTGATCGTCCACGAATACCTGCAAGGCCTGGGGGTTCCGGGGCTGGCAGGGATGGCCATGCTGGTGCTGGCGCTGAGCTATGGCCTGGCCGGATTGCTGCCGGACTGGCAGTCGCTGCAAAGCCTCAACCAGCAGACCCGCGAAGCCACCGAGTACCTGGCCAAGGTTGAAGACGGCACTGTGGCTGCACCGGTGGTGCCGCAGCGCCAGCTCGACGATTTCCGCAGCAAGTTGCCGTCCCAGCCACAGGCCACCGTGGCCATCGACAAGATCTACGCCCTGGCTGCCCAGGAGCGCATCACCTTGTCCCGGGGCGAATATTCCCTGGGCGTGGACCCCAAGACACACCTGGCCCGTTATCAGATTCTGCTGCCGGTGCGTGGCAGCTATCCGCAATTGCGGCGTTTCCTGCACGCCTTGCTCGGCCAGTTGCCGGCGGTGGTGCTGGAGGATGTGGAGTTTCAGCGCAAGAAAATCGCCGATACCGACCTGACCGGGCGGATCCGCATGACCCTTTACCTGTCGAGGTCATGATGAATACCAAGCGAGTGGTGGGGTGGGTGGCGTTCTTCGGTGTAGCGGCAGCGCTGGCCTGGTTCCCCGAATACTTCAAGCCGGCTGACGACAGCGACCCTGCGCTGGCCGCCGTGGCCACGCCAGCCAAAGGCAAGGCCCCCGGCGCAGCAGCGGCAGCATCGAGCGCCGCGGCGGTCGTACCGATCAAGGACCTGAGCCCGGCAGGCGACCTGTTCGCCGCCCGCAGCTGGAAAGCGGAGGCGGTCCTCGGCACCGTCATTGAGCAGCCGGTGGTCGTGACGCCAGAGGTGCAGGTCCCCACTGCACCGCCGATGCCCTTCCAGTTTGTCGGCAGGCTGGATGACCGTTCCGATCTGCAGGTGTTCTTGCAGAGCGGCGAAAAAATTTACGTCGTGCGCAAAGGGGATGTCATCGACGAAACCTGGCGGATCGAGCGCATTTCCAAAGAGGAGCTGAGCCTGGTCTACCTGCCTCTGCATTTAGCTCAGACTTTGTCTGTGGGGAGTACGGAATGAACAAATCCCGTTTGCTGATGAGCCTTTGTCTCTGCGCAGGGCTGGCTGCATGCAGTTCGGCGCAGGTCGCCAAGGAAGAAGCTTCCGCCCTGATGGAATCTGGCCAGTACGAAGCCGGCCTGGCTCGCATCGAACAGGGGTTGCGCGAGAACCCTCGCGATACCGATCTGCACATCGCGCTCAATAGCGGTCGGGCCCGCGCCGTGACGGCACTGCTGACCCAGGCCGACATGGACCGCGCCCAGCGTAATTTCGCCGGGGCCCGCATGGGGTACAGCCGGGTCCTGGGCATCGAGCCGAACAACCGTCGTGCCCAGGACTCCCTGCGCCAGCTCGACTACTTGCGCAGCATGGACGAGAAACTCGAACTGGCCCGTGGCGACCTGCGTCGCGGTGACATCTACGGTGCCGATCGCCAGGTCAAGCAGATCCTCGAACTGGACCCGAACAACGAGGGTGCCCGGGAGCTGCAAGACAACATCCGCCTGGTGCAGAGCCGCAACGTGGTGCAGTACCCGCAACTGCGCACACGCCTGGACCGGCCGGTGACCCTGGAGTTTCGCGACGCCAACCTGAAGACCATTTTCGAAGTGCTGTCCCAGGTCGCCGGCCTGAACTTCATCTTCGACAAGGACCTGCGCCCGGACATGAAAGCCACGATCTTCGTACGTGACGTGCGTATCGAAGACGCCGTGGAATTGCTGCTGCAACAGAACCAGTTGCACCAGAAAGTGGTGAATGAAAACACCTTGCTGATCTACCCGGACTCGCCGCAGAAGCTCAAGGATTACCAGGAGCTGGTGATGCGCACCTTCTACCTGACCAGCATCGATGCCAACACCGCGTTGAACATGATCAAGACCATGCTCAAGACCCGCGACGTGTTCGTCGATGAACGCCTCAATACCCTGACCATGCGCGACACCGGCGACGCCATCCGCATGGCGGAAAAACTCCTGCAATCGCAGGACCAGTCCAACCCCGAAGTGGTGCTGGAAGTGGAAGTGATGGAAGTCGCCCGCCAACGCATTCTCGACCTCGGCCTGCAATGGCCCAACACCTTCGGTGTGATCAACAGCGACGGCTCGCCAGTGTCCATCCTTGACCAGCTCAAAGGCATCGACTCGAGCCGGATTTCGATCAGCCCGGCGCCCCAGGCCAAGATCAACGCCCAGGACAAGGACATCAACACCCTGGCCAGTCCGGTGATCCGGGTGAGCAACCGCGAACAGGCGCGAATCCACATCGGTCAGCGCGTGCCGATCATCAGCGCCACCTCGGTGCCTTCGACCCAGGGCCCGGTGATCACCGAAAGCGTGACTTACCTCGACGTCGGTCTGAAGCTTGAAGTGCAGCCCATCGTGCACTTGAACAACGAAGTGGCGATCAAGATCGCGCTGGAAGTCAGTAACGCCACGCCGCTGACGCCGACCGCTCAGGGCACCATTCCGGTCCAGGTCGATACCCGCAACGCCCAGACCACCTTGCGTCTGCATGATGGCGAAACCCAGATCCTCGCCGGTCTGGTGCGCAACGACCATGGCAGCAGCGGTAACAAGATCCCTGGCCTTGGCGACATTCCTGGCCTGGGCCGCCTGTTCGGCAGCAACAAGGACGATGTCAGCAAGTCCGAACTGGTGCTGTCGATCACTCCGCGGATTGTGCGCAACCTGCCGTACCAGAGCCCGTCGGATATGGAATTCCCGACCGGCACCGAAACCAGCATGCACATCCAGGCCCCTGACCGTTCGATGAACACGACGGTCCAGACCGGCCCCATGAGCGCACCGATCGCCACCACCGTTACCGTCGGGAAGCCATGATCATGAACGCCTCGCAACGCGGTTTTACCCTGATCGAAGTCGTGGTGACGCTTGCCCTGATCGGCCTGTTGGCCGGCATGGCCGCACCGCTGACCGAGACGGTGGTGCGTCGGGGCAAAGAGCAGGAACTGCGGAACGCGCTGTACCAGATCCGCGATGGCATCGACGCCTATAAACGCGCCTTCGACGCCGGTTACATCGAGAAGACGCTCGACAGCAACGGCTACCCGCCGAACCTGAAAGTGCTGGTCGATGGTGTACGTGACGTGCGCAGCGCCAAGGGGGCCAAGTTCTATTTCCTGCGGCGCATCCCCCGTGATCCGCTGGCCACCGTCAAGCGTGACGACGAGGGCGGCTGGGGCCTGCGTGCCTATGACAGTTCGGCTGAGAACCCGCGCGAGGGCCAGGACGTCTTTGACGTTTACTCCAAGGCTCGCGGCAAGGGGCTCAATGGCATCGCCTATCGGGAGTGGTGAGCATATGCGTCGGCAAAAGGGTTTTACCCTGTTGGAACTGATGGTGGTCATGGCAATCATCGCGACCCTGATGACGATCGCCATGCCACGCTACTTCACCAGCCTGGAAGCCTCTAAAGAGACCACCCTGCGCCAGAGCCTGTCGGCCATGCGCGAGGCGCTGGATCATTACTACGGGGACACCGGGCGGTATCCCGACTCCATCGAACAACTGGTCGAACTGCGCTACCTGCGCAACCAGCCGCTGGACCCGATTGCCGAGCGCAAGGACACCTGGGTCATGGTCGCGCCACCGGAAGGCGTGGCGGGCGGGGTGGCCGATATCAAGAGTGGCGCCTCCGGGAGGGCTCGTGATGGCAGCCTTTACTCCGAGTGGTAAGCCTTCGGGCCAGGACGGCTTCACCTACCTGGGTGTGCTGTTTCTGATTGTCGTGATGGGCATGGGCCTGGCCAGTGCCGGCGAGTTGTGGGCCACCGCTTCACGCCGGGATCGCGAAAACCAGTTGCTCTGGGTCGGAACGCAGTATGCCCAGGCGCTGCGCAGCTATTACCGCAGCTCGCCCGGCGTCGCCATGTACCCGAAAGAACTCGCGGACCTGTTGCAGGATGAGCGCTTCCCGTCGGCCAGGCACCATATCCGCAAGTTGTACCCGGAGCCGATGACGGGGGGCGAATGGGAGGTGATACGCGGTGTCGACGGACGGATCAGCGGTGTGTACTGCTCCTCCACGGAGAAGCCGCTCAAGCAGGTGAACTTTCCCAGCCAGTGGTCGGACTTCAATGGCATGGCCAGCTACAAGGACTGGCAGTTCGTGGCCGAAAAAGCCTTCCTCGATGACACCAGCGGGCAGCCGAAAGCACAGTCCAGCGCACCTCAGGCATTGCAACCTTGATCCGGCACTGGCTCGCGGCACTGGTCCTGACGCTGGTGACGAGCTTCGCCTCGGCGCAAGACGACGAGATGCTGGGGTTCATCATCGACGACACGATTTCGCACATCGGCCATGACTTTTATTACTCGTTCAGTGAACGCCTGCGTGCCACCAGCCCGATGGATTTCAACCTGGTGGTACGCGAAAGACCTTCGGCGCGCTGGGGCAGCCTGGTGACCGTGGAGTTTCAGCAACGGCTGGTTTATCGGCGCTTCCTGCCGCCGAACACAGTGGAGTTGAAAGACGAGGCCTATGAGGCTGCCGACCAGGTCCGCATGGAGATCGTGCGGCGCAAGCTGGAAGCCTTGTTGCAGGACACCACCGACCTTGAGAGGGACGAACTATGAAGGAAACAACTGTCGGCAAGCGTACGGGACTGTGGTTGCTCGGCCTCTGGTTTGCCGGGGCGGGAAGTGGTGGCCTGGTCCATGCCACAGAGCTGGTCTACACACCCATCAACCCGGCGTTCGGCGGCAACCCGTTGAACGGCACCTGGCTGCTCAACAACGCCCAGGCGCAGAACGACTACGACGATCCCGATCTGAACAACCGTACCCCTGTAGTCGGCACTTCGGCGCTGGAACGGTTTACCAGTCAGTTGCAATCGCGGTTGCTGGGGCAACTGCTGGACAACATCTCCACGGGCAACACCGGGAGCCTGTCGACTGACGCCTTTATCGTCAACGTCATCGACGACTCGGGCGCTTTGACGATCAACGTGACCGACCGGGCAACCGGTGAAGTGTCGGAAATCCAGGTAAACGGCATCACCACCACCCCTTGATGGGGATATGGGCCGATGGGGAGTTATGGATATGAAAAGAATAATGCTGCTAGGGATGCTGTTGGCGGTGCTTTGCGGCTGTGGTCTGCGTGAACCGATGTCCGCTGAACAGGACACTGAAACGCCGACCCTGACCCCCAGGGCGTCGACCTATTACGACCTGTTGAACATGCCACGACCCAAGGGCAAGTTGATGGCGGTGGTGTACGGTTTCCGCGACCAGACCGGGCAATACAAGCCAACCCCGGCCAGCTCGTTTTCCACCAGCGTGACCCAGGGCGCGGCGAGCATGCTGATGGACGCCTTGCAGGCCAGTGGCTGGTTCGTGGTACTGGAGCGTGAAGGGCTGCAAAACCTGTTGACCGAGCGCAAGATCATCCGCGCCTCGCAAAAGAAACCCAATACCCCGGTGAACATCCTGGGTGAGCTGCCGCCGCTGCAGGCGGCAAACATGATGCTCGAAGGCGGGATCATCGCCTACGACACCAACGTGCGCAGTGGCGGGGAAGGGGCACGCTACCTGGGCATCGACATTTCCCGTGAGTACCGCGTGGATCAGGTCACGGTGAACCTGCGGGCGGTGGACGTGCGCAGCGGGCAGGTGCTGGCCAACGTGATGACCAGCAAGACCATCTATTCGGTCGGTCGCAGTGCCGGGGTGTTCAAGTTCATCGAGTTCAAGAAACTGCTTGAGGCCGAGGTCGGCTATACCACCAACGAGCCGGCGCAGTTGTGTGTGCTGTCGGCGATCGAGGCGGCGGTGGGGCATTTGCTGGCCCAGGGGATCGAGCGGCGGTTGTGGCAGGTGGCGGGGGACAATTCCCAGCCTGCGCAGAATGAGACGCTGGAGCGGTATCTGACGCAGAACAAGGTGGATGATTAGGCGCTGCCTAAGGTTGCGATCTTTTGACCTTGGCGGCCTTCGAGCCGACCAGGTTCTTGGGTGAGTGAGTACATATCCGTTTCTTCGGTAACGGCCACTTACGGTTCCGCTCTTACAGCGGGTCACTTTTGGCAAACGCCCCAAAAGTAACCAAAAAGTCTCGCCCCTTACGTACGGCCCCTCGCTGAGGCTCGGGGTTCCTTCGCTGCGGTATTCATCCGGGGGCATTGCCCTCCGGTCGGCTTCGCTTCGACCTACATGCAATGAGTTCGACTGCGTCGAACGGCGCTGCGCGCCCATCCCCGGATGAACACCTCCGCTCAGCCTGCCGAGGGGGCGGGTGGATCAAGATCAAGAGCGGCAGGCGAGCTAACGCTCGGCCTGTTGAGTGGTGGGGTTGTACGCGGGCCAACTGTAGGAGCTGCCGAAGGCTGCGATCTTTTGATCTTGATCTTCCGCCCCCTTCGACATTGTCAAAAATCAAAAGATCGCAGCCTTCGGCAGCTCCTACAGGGAAACCCTCTCCCTTCAAGTCCTACCATACAAGCGAGCCTGCTCGCGAAGGCGGCCTGACAGCCGCCCAATTTCTTGGGGCTGTACTCGGCACCTGTGGGAGCGGGCTTGCTCGCGAAGACGGCCTTACAGCCAACGACAATCCACTGCCTCACACCATCAAAATGGCCAAAAATTGTGAGTGTCAGAGAAGGCTGTAGGACCAGGAGTGAGGCTACACCGCCTTGCGTCGTTGCCTACAACTACGCCAGAATCCGCCGGCTTGTGCGCCTTGTGCCTGGTCTTTATCGTTTCCGTGTCGCTGCAAATTCAGCGCCCGGATTTAGCGATCCGAACAGTTACAGGGACACCAGCACTCCAGTCTTGATTGCATGCGTTTCTATGCCTGCAATTTGATTATGGCGGCTGTGCGTCGGAGACCTTCGGGTCTACCGGGTTTGCCTGTAACCGGTTCGCTAACCTTCGTACAGTCGCCACCCTTACTTGTTTAGCGACAGGTCTTGGTGGCTCCAATTTCTACAGGAGCTTCACCATGGTCAAACCCACACCCAATCCCCCCGAATCAGAAGCCGATACCACCCAACGCACATCCGGCCTCGACCTCAAACCCGCCATCCTCAAAAACAACGCCCCCCACAACCCCAGCACGATGTTCACCATCGCGCCGAACATCGACACCGAAAGCCTGTTGGCCCATGCCTGTGAATCGCTGGCGTCGGCGAGCGTCATGGCCAGTGATTTCGCAACATTCCTGGATGGCCCGCAACGCAGCATGTTGCTGGGGATCCAGCAGGTGATCATGCTGGCGGACCTGGCGGTCAACCGCGCACTGGATAACGTCGCCCCATTGGACTAAACGCCGAGCTTTTGTGGCGAGGGGGCTTGCCCCCGTTGGGCTGCGCAGCGGCCCCAAAACAGGCAATGCGGTTTTTCAGGCCGACCGCGCTGAATGGTTTTACGACTGCTTCGCAGCCGAACGGGGCGGTGCGGCGGTCCGACAAGCCCCCTCGCCACAGGGTATGTGTACGCCGGAACGCTTCAGGCGCTTTCCAGCATCTTGATCAACTGCTCAGGCCACACTGTTTCTCGGGTCTCTCGCAGCTCCGCCACGGACCACCATTTATGGTCCGCCATCACCCGGACTTCGTGAGCCGTCCACCCCTCACGGGACAGGCGTTCACTGTCGGTATGAACCACAAAATACCGTTCAACCGACAGCACCGTTTCACCACTGGGCAGCATCATCGGAAAACTGCGCTCTGCAACGCTGGCTCCCACGGCTGCGACCTTCAGCCCGGTTTCTTCAAACAGCTCACGAACCGCCGCCGCCTCAAAGGACTCACCCGGCTCAAGCCCCCCACCGGGTGTCGCCCAGTGGCTTTGGCCGTCGAGGGCATCGCCTTTGTGCCGGAAGTGAAACAGCAGAACCTGTTGCGAGGGATTGATCACCAGCAGTCTGGCGGAATTGCGTTGGCGCATTTTTTCTTTCCATAGAGTGCCGCGAACCGCAGCTTTCACTGCGGCCCGCGACGGTAAAGCTCATGTCGGCGTTGTTACACCGAAAGGGTCAAGCCACCACCCGGTAACACGGCACATACGCCGCGCCGCCTGGCAGTTTCATGCGGTGCTGGGCGACGAAGGCTTTGAGCAGCAGGTCCAGCGGTTGCATGATCGCAGCGTCACCATGGATCTGGTAAGGCCCGTGCTCTTCGATCAGGCGGATGCCCTTGTCCTTGACGTTGCCGGCGACGATGCCGGAGAACGCGCGGCGCAGGTTGGCCGCCAGTTCGTGGGAGGGCAGGTCGAGGCTCAGTTTCAGGTTGGCCATGTTTTCGTGGGTCGGGTCGAACGGGCGCTGGAAGCCTTCGTCGATTTTCAGCAGCCAGTTGAAGTGGAACGCATCGTTGCGCTCGCGGCGGAACTGCTTGACCGCCTTGAGGCCCTGGGTCATCTGGCGCGCCACTTCGGCCGGGTCATCGATGATGATCTGGTAGTGCTGCTTGGCGGCGTCGCCCAGGGTGGCGCCGACGAACGCGTCCAGTTGCTCGAGGTACGGTGCGGCGTGTTTCGGCCCGGTGAGGATGACCGGGAAGGGCAGGCCTGCGTTGTCCGGGTGCATCAGGATGCCCAGCAGATACAGGAACTCTTCGGCCGTACCGGCGCCGCCCGGGAAAATGATGATGCCGTGGCCGACGCGGACGAAGGCTTCCAGGCGTTTTTCGATGTCCGGCAGGATCACCAGTTCGTTGACGATCGGGTTCGGCGCTTCGGCGGCGATGATGCCGGGTTCGGTCAGGCCCAGGTAGCGGCCGCCGTGGATGCGTTGCTTGGCGTGGGCGATGGTCGCGCCTTTCATCGGGCCTTTCATCACGCCGGGGCCGCAACCGGTGCAGATGTCCAGGCTGCGCAGGCCCAGTTCGTGGCCGACTTTCTTGGTGTATTTGTATTCTTCGGTGTTGATCGAGTGCCCGCCCCAGCACACCACGATCTTCGGCTCGACGCCGGGGCGCAGGGTGCGGGCGTTGCGCAGCAGGTGGAAGACGTAGTCGCTGATGCCCTGGGAGTTGCTCAGGTCGATGCGCTGGCTGTCGAGTTCGTTTTCGGTGTAGACGATGTCACGCAGGGCGCTGAACAGCATTTCCCGGGTGCTGGCGATCATTTCGCCGTCGACGAAGGCGTCGGCCGGGGCGTTCAGCAGTTCCAGGCGTACGCCGCGGTCCTGCTGGTGAATGCGGATCTCGAAATCCTTGTAGGCTTCCAGAATGGTCTTGGCGTTGTCGACATGGGCGCCGGTGTTGAGGATGGCCAGGGCGCACTGGCGGAAGAGGGTGTAGGTGCTGCCGGAACCGGCCTCGCTCAATTGCTGGACTTCCCGTTGCGAGAGCGTTTCCAGGCTGCCTTTTGGACTGACGGAGGCGTTGATAACTTGGCGTTGGGTCATTCAATGATCCTTAAAACGATGTCATTCACACAGCAACTACGAATGGCATCCGAATAATGTGTATTCATGAAAGAAGATGGCACGAACTGCGCGGTCTCGCCATGTCCCCCGCTTGACGATGAAAAGATGAAAAGGAGCCCCAGCATAGCTAAATCCCCCGCAGAGGGGATAATGGCCCGCTGTCTTTTTGCCTCAGACCCCTTTTTACCCTTTCAGCTCAGGAAACCCGACGCAATGTTCGAAATCCAGCCGATGAACGCTGACACCTACCGGCAACAGACGCGGCGCAGCACGGTCATCATTGCCCTGATCTTCCTGGCGCTGGCGATGCTGCTGTCCTCGGCGGCAGTGGCGCTGTTCGGCACGCCCGGGGGCGACAATCTGCGCTTCAACGTTGGTGGCGTGTTCGTTGCCGTGCTGGTGATGGTGGCGCTGATGCGCAAGGTGTTCTGGCGCCAGGCGTGGATGGCGCCGGCGGTCTACAGTTGGCAGCTCAAGCGCAGCCTGATGAGCATCACCAATGTCATGCATCATGTAACGGCGGCCGTGGAACGGGGTGATCCGGTTGCGATGAAGCTGTTGCGTTTCTACCATTTGGGCTTGAATCAGATGCATCAACTCGATGGCAACTCCAGTGACCATGGCCAGTTGATCCGCGAAATGGACCAGCACAAGGAACGGATGCAAGCGCAGGGCATCGAAATCGAACAGACACGGCTCGATCCGGCGTGGCTGGAGGCACTAAGGCAGGCGTCGCGCTAACATCATGGCGAGCCCGGCTCGGGCATAGTGAGCAAAAACGGCGGTCAGGAAGGCTCGTCCGTCATCGACACACAGGGAGCACCATGGGACATCCATTGATCAACGATCAAATTGAAATGCGTCGGCCAGCCGTGCCCCGGCTCAAGGTCCGCTCGGCGGTGACCTTGCTGGTGGCGGTGTGTCTGTCGATGGTGGCTATCGTGATCTGGGAAGCCTGGAGTTCACGCCAGTACCACCTGCATGACAAGGAAGTGGTGATGTCCAACCTTGCGCAGACCCTGGCTTCGCAAGCGCAGGCAACGATCAAGCAGGCCGATACGCTGCTGTTCACGTTGGTCGATCGCCTGGAGCACGACGGCGTGGATCAATCCCGGCTGCCGGCATTGCTCAATGCCCAGCGCAGTGAACTGAGCCAGCTCCATGGCTTGTTCATATTCGACGAAAATGGCCAATGGCTCGCCAATTCCAATGGCGCCGGCCAAACCGGCGTCAACAATTCCGACCGTGAATACTTCATCTTCCATCGCGACAACCCCAGCCGAGGGCCGCACATCGGGCCGTCGATCAAGAGCCGTTCGAGCGGCGAGTGGATCCTGACGGTTTCGCGTCGGCTCAATCATCCCGACGGCAGTTTTGCCGGCGTGGCGCTGGCGACGATTTACCTCACTCATTTCCTGCAACTCTACGACAGCATCGACATGGGCAGTAACGGCGTGATCACCCTGATCGCCGACAACGCCAGCATTGTCATTCGCCGGCCTTTCAAGGAGGCGGATATCGGCAGCAGCCTTGCCAAGAGCCCGTTGTTCACCCAGTTGTTGCCCAAGGGCGATGCGGGCACGGCCACGATCACGTCGGTCATCGACGGTGTCGAGCGGGTGACGGGGTACCGCCGGGTCGAGGGTTATCCGCTGATCGTGTTTGCCGCGCTGAACAAGAATGAAGTGCTGGCCAGTTGGCGCAAGGAAACGCTGCTCAGCGCCGGCATCGTCACGCTGTTGCTAAGTGTTCTCGGAGTACTTGGGTTCCGGCTGATCAAGCTGATGAAGCAGCAGAACCTGGTGCAGGTCGAGTTGCTGGACACCCAGGACAAGCTCCTGGAGGTCAATCGCAACCTCGAAGGCCTGGCCCTCAAGGATGCACTGACGGGGCTGGCCAACCGGCGTCAGCTCGACGCGTTCATCGATGCCGAAATGGGCCGTGCCCGACGCAGCCAGAGCGAGCTGGCGCTGCTGATGATCGATGTCGATCATTTCAAACCGTTCAATGACCGCTACGGTCACCCGGCCGGTGATGAGTGTTTGCGCAAGGTCGGTGCGATCATCACCGACAACATCAAGCGCCCCGGTGATCTGGCCGCGCGTTATGGTGGCGAGGAGTTTGCGGTGGTGCTGCCCGGCACCGACTACGTGGGGGCATTCCTGGTGGCGGAGAAAATCCGCCGCGCGGTGCTGCAGGCTGAAATTGCCCACAGTGTCAGCCCGGAAGGCGCCGTCACCGTCAGCGTTGGCGTGTGTGCGACCAATGGTGCGTCCCAGGTTCGCTCCGAAGACCTGATCGGTGCGGCGGACAAGGCGCTGTACGTGGCCAAGGCCAGTGGGCGCAATATGAGTGTGATTGCCAACTGAGGCTCAGACGTCAGGCAAACCGGTCCGTTCCCTGGACCCGTCGGGTCAGGCGCGAGATCGACAACATGTGTCACATCCTTGGAGGGGGAAGGGGTCAAAAGATCGCAGCCTGCGGCAGCTCCTACGGGAAGCTCATGGTCGTATGTAGGAGCTGCCGCAGGCTGCGATCTTTTGATCCTGGCTTCAGGTAGCCCGCCGCAATCGCCACTGCCTGATCAATCGAAGATAGACCAACACATTGATCACCAACACCACGCTGCCCAAACCCAGCTGAATGCCGGGCGTCAGGCCCGCCGGATAAATCGCCGGCCAAATGTAATGCTCGATGAACCCACCGCCATAGCCGGTTTGCCCGGCCCCCTGGCGCATGCGGTTTTCCCAATCGGTCAGCGGGCAGGGCAGGTGGAAGAATTCCACCGCCATCCCCCACAGCGCAGCGGGCGGATGCCACCAGATCAGGTGGCGCCATTTGAGCACCAGCAGCCCGCCGAACACGACAAACACAATGAACGACAGGTGAAACAGCATCAGCCCGTCGGCGGCGATTCGGTACAGCATGTCGGTGCCCCTGAAGGCTGATCGAATCGCTCCATGGTACTCGGGCCGGTGGCGGGTGCTCTATCGATTGCCGCGATCCAATGTCCTGAGCACGCCTTTCAAACGTTCGGTCATCGATTCGCTGCTGCGTTGCATCGGTGCGCGCAGTTCGTCTCCGATCAAGCCTTGCAGGGCCAGCGCGGTTTTCACCGGGGCCGGGTTGGGCTCCAGGAACAGACTGTTGATCAGCGGCAGCAATCGGAAAAACGTGGCGCGACCTTCAGCCAATTGGTTGTCGCGGATCTGCCGGTGCAACTGCACGAACAGGTCCGGATGGACATGCGCCGACGCGGCAATTGCACCTTTGGCGCCCAGGCACAGGGCATTGAAGATCTGGTTGTCTTCGCCGCACAGCACGTCGACATGGCCGCTATCGAGCAGGGCGAGGGTGTTGGAAAAGTTACCGCCGCAATCCTTGATCGCGACGATCCGCTCGTGGGCGACGATGTTGAGCAGGGTCGCCTGTTCGAAGGCCACGCCGGTACGGTAGGGGATGTCGTAGAGAATCAGTGGCACGCTGGAAGCATCGGCGACCGTGCGGAAAAACACTTCCAGGCCGGCCTGGGACGGGCGGATGTAATACGGCGCCGGCACCAGCAGGCCCGCCACCGGGCGCTTGAGGATCTCGCTCTGGAACTGCAACAATTCGGTCAGGTTGTTGCCGGCCAGGCCCATGACCACCCGTTGCGCCGGCACCAGCTCCAGCACGGCATCAAGCACTGCCAGTTGCTCATGTTTGCCCATCGCCGCCGGCTCGCCGGTGGTGCCGCAAACGATGAGGCCGTCGACACCTTTTTCCAGCAGATGGCTGACCAGCCGGCGCAAGCCGACGAAATCGATGGCGCCGTTGTGGAAGGGGGTGACCAGTGGAACCCAGATACCCTGAAACGCTGACATGCTTTTTTCTCCTGATGGTTGACCGATTTCGTCACCGTCAGGGGCATGGAAGGAGAGTAAGCAAGGGGAGTGTGGTCCGGCGCGCTCAATGTCCTGTCAGCTCATCTGACGGGACAGCGCGCCCCGGTCACATGAGCGACTGTTTCTTCGATTTGAGGGCGTGCGCAACGCAACCTTGCGCCTTGGCAATCAAGCCAATGACGGAAGAGTTGAGGTTGAAGGTTGCGGACATACTTGCTTACACCCTGAGTGAGGCGCCCAGTTTTAAAAGCCGGCGCGCCTTTTGTCAATCACGAAAATCAGCGAACTCGGCGCGCATCCGGCCATTGTGCTTGGCTTTGTAGAGCTGATGATCGACCTGCTCGACAAACTCCAGGGCCGTCGCGTGCATCGATGCCAGGGTGGTGCCGACGCCGAGGCTGATACTCAGCAGTTTCGACACGTTCGAGAATTCATGGGGGATCTGCTGCTGGCGAATCAGGTGCAGGCACTTGTGCGCCACCAGTCTGGCGGATTCGGCATCGGTTTCCGGCAACAGCCAGACGAATTCTTCACCGCCGATCCGGGCGATGAAATCCCGTGGCCGGTTCGCCGCCAGGGACAAGGTTTGCGCGACGCGGCGCAGGCATTCGTCACCCTTGATGTGGCCGTAGTGGTCGTTGTACTGCTTGAAGTAGTCGATATCCAGCACCATCACCGACAACGGCAAGCCGGTACGCTGGGCCGTGTTCCACTCGCGTTCCAGCACGGTGTCGAACATGCGGCGGTTGGCGATGCCGGTCAGGCCGTCCTGGAAGGAATACTCTTCCAGTTGTTTTTGCAGGCGGATCAAGTGTTCTTCGGTTTTCTTGCGCTCGCTGATATCGAACATGAACCCCACCAGCGCCTCGACTTCGCCGTCCTTGCGCACCACGTGCACCACATCGCGGATCCACACGTACTCGCCGCTTTCGGTCAGTGCGCGATAGTCGGCCTCGTGATCGATGCCGGCCCGCGATTGCGAGACACAGAAGTCCATCACGTAGTCGCGATCATCCGGGTGCATGCGCTCGACCCAGTCATTGACCGAGGCCCAGCTGTGCTGCTTCCAGCCCAGCAGTTCTTCGATCTGTGGCCCGATGTAGCTGAAGGTCATGGTTTTCCAGTCGATGCGCCAGGGAATGGCTTTGGTCGACTCAAGCAGGGTTTTGTAAACGTCGCTGTCGGTTTCGACTGAACTCATGAAGGGCCTGCCTCGATGAAAAATGCAGGGCCATCATGTTGCTAGCACTTTGGCGAATCAAGCGGGCAGCCGATGAATGGCATGCTGGCGTCTCAGTGAGCAAGATTGTTCAAGCCATTGGCCGCCACAGCTGGCAAAGTCTCAGGTCTTTCCCTGTCTGTAGACTGTCATGTCCAACTCAATCATGCCGCGCAGTGCCTTTTTGCGCGGTGCTGCGGCGATCATGCCGCTGTCCCTGGCCACCGCGCCCTGGGGCTTGCTGGCCGGTTCCATGGCCATCGAAGCCAACCTCACGCCCCTGCAAGGCCAGGGCCTGTCGAGCATTGTGTTTGCCGGTGCGGCGCAACTGGTGGCCATCGGCATGCTCAAGGGCGGTGCCGGGATCTTTTCGATCCTGCTCACCACGCTGTTGCTGACCTCCCAGCATTTGCTTTACGGGATGAGCATGCGTTCGGTGATATCGCCATTGCCGGGGCGCTGGCGTGCGGGGCTGGGTTTTTTGCTCACCGATGAGCTGTTCGCCCTGACCAGCCAGCACGACAAACAGCAATTCAACCGCTGGTACGCCCTGGGCGTGGGCCTGACGTTCTACATCGCCTGGAACCTCTTCACCCTGGCGGGCATTGTGCTCGGCAGCAGCATCCCGGGCCTTGAACACCTGGGCCTGGATTTCTCCATCGCGGCCACCTTCATTGCCCTGATCACCCCGGTAGTCCGCAACGTGCCGACCGTGGTGTGCGTGGCGGTGTCGCTGTTTTGCTCGGTGCTGTTCAGCTACTGGCAATGGGGTTCAGCGCTGGTGCTGTCGGGGCTGGCGGGGATGACCGCCGGGTTTGTCTGCAATAAATTCTACGGTGGACGCACATGATGGTCTGGGCTGTGATTATCGGAATGGGCGTGTTGGTGTTCCTCAACCGCTACGTTTTTCTCGAGCCGCGCCTGCCGGTGCGCCTGAGCAGCAATGCCCGGCAATTCCTCGGGTTTGCCGTACCGGGCATGTTGACCGCTATCTGTGGGCCTATTGTGTTCATGCCGGAAAAACAGCTGAACCTGCACTGGGACAACCCCTATCTGATCAGCTCGTTGGTGGCGGTGGGGCTGGTGCTTTACACGCGCAATACGTTGCTCAGCATGCTGTTGAGCATGGGCTTCTTCTTTTTGCTGCGCTGGTGGCTCTGAGCGGAGGGTAACTGATCTAAGCTTAAAGTGGATGACCGATCCCTTCAGGAAGAGAGGTGAACATGGCCAATGAACCCAAGCGTCCGGACCCGGAAGAAGACGTGGACGAACCCACGGAAGAAGAGATTGAGCAGCAGAAGCGTTCGGTACCGGACTGGAAGCATCCTGACGACGGTACGGAACTGTCAGAGCCTGACCGCAAGTTCTGATCAGCGCATACGACAAAGCCCCGCTTTTTCGAGCGGGGCTTTGTTTTGATCACCCCTGTTCCAGGATCTCTGGAAAGTCGGGGTGGACTGCACGATATCCCAATGTCCTGTCGATCCATGCGTTCAGCTCGTTGACCATGACCGGCGGTTTGCCCGGATAGTTTTCAAGGGTTGAACTCAGGATTTCATGGATGTCGGGAACAGATCGAAGGTTGCGGGTTTGTAGGTATTGCTTGATGAAGCAGGCGAGTGGGTAGTGCTCCGTCTTTGTAAGATGAACGCACGCCAGACCCACGACTTGATCGTTTTTATAGTCGTCGCGCAATTTAGATCTCTGCAAGGCTTGTTGTTGAGATTTCCCTGATCATTGACTCTTTGGTCAACTAATGGCGTTGCTGGAAATTCGGCGCGAATGCTAGCCGTAGTGCTCGGGATTGTATCTATTTCGACGATGGAGTCTGACGGGCGGTACAAACGTCCCAGTTTCTGTTGTCAATTGAATGAAACGGCCTGTGTCATTTTTAGCGGTGATGTTTGTATAGGCGGTTTTATTAATGACCGCCTTACTGTCGTAACTGATAAGTTCATGGCACTTGTTCAATTAACGCAGCGCCCTGGTTCCTGACATTGCCGACGGCCTTGTCCACCTTGTACCACTCGAATACGTTACTGACCTCGCCCTGGGATAGCGCCATTTCCTCGGCGCGTTCCTTGGGCGTGGCCGGGTCCAGCCATTCCCGCGCCAGTTCGGGCGAGAACACCACCGGCCGCCGGTCATGCACGTCAAGCAGGCCGCCTGCACTGTCCGCCGTGAGAATCACGAAACCGTCGTGCTCCCTGTGCGGGGCTCCGCCGATGGGGTACTGGCCGATGGCCGCGCAGAAAGCCGGCGCCCGGTCCCGTCGCCGGATCAGCCAGGGCTGTTTGTTGCCGTCACCGGCGTCGACCCATTCAAACCAGTTATCGATCGGGCAGATCGCGCGATGCGGCCAGATGGCCCGGAAGTACGGGCCGTGGGCGACTTTCTCGACCCGGGCATTGATCGGCTCCGTGCGATCCGTTGCCCAGTGCGGCCGCCAACCCCAGCGCACGGCGTCGGCGTGCAGCCGCTCGTTCTCCAGGTGCAGCAGGGCAAGTTGCGTGGTGGGCGCCGCGTTATAGTGCGCCAGGGGGTCGTTGCCGACATGGTTGACCAGCGCGTCGGGGATGCTCAGCACCGCCACGAAGTCGTGAATCCCGCGGTATTGCGACAGTCGTCCGCACATGGCCTGACACTCTGGTTGAGCGTTTTTTCAGTTTAGTAGCTGGCGACGAAACAGGCTTGGCAAGCGTTGGAACCAAAGCCTGTGTACCTTATCCAACCTCGGCCCGGCGTCCCGGGCGAAGGATTCCCGCCAACTTGCATTTCAATCGTGATGGTCTGGCCCAAGGCAAAAGATGAAACAGTGGTTCAAGTGTTTAACGGTGTGCGCCCTGGCAGTTGGTTTGCTGGGCTGTATCGCCGCACCCATTGCAATGACGCCGCAGACCGAACAGCGTTTGCAGGCGCAACCGCCCATCCGTTTTCTGCTGACGTTCGATGACGGTCCCAGTGCATCGAGCTGGTGGAATCCGACCGTCACGGTGCTTGAGAGCCTGGCGCAAAACCCGCTGCAGCCGGGGATCAAGGCCGTGTTCTTCGTGCAAACCCGCGCGCCGCGCGCCGGTGGCAGCGAATTGGGCCGGGACATCATGCGGCGCGAACACGCCGAAGGTCACATTCTGGGCTTCCACACGGCAACGCCCTGGCACACCAATCATCGCTCGCTGGAGCCGCAAGAACTGGAGCAGGCCCTGACCGATGGCAGCGCCGACATCGCGGCGATCACCGGCGCCCCTCCAACCCTGCTGCGCCCGCCATTCTGGAACTACGACAAGCGCACCTTCGCCGCTTATCAACAGCATGGCCTGCACGTGCTGCTCACGGACTTGAGCGCCAATGACGGCAAGATCTGGGGATTCAACGCCAGCCCCCGGCGCCGGTCGCACATGCTGCGCTCGATGTCTGAAGTGCGCGAACGCATCGCTCGTGGCGAATTGCCGGTGGTCGATGGGGTGATTCCAGTCGTGGTGACGTTTCACGACCTCAACCGCTATACCGCCCGGCATACCCGTGAATACCTGCAGATTCTGCTCGACAGCGCCCGGGAGACCGGCGTGAAAACCGCGGACAAGCCGTTCTACGACGACCAGGCTGTGCTACAGCGGGCGGCCATGGCGCGCACCGTGCGCGATGGCTCGCAGCCGGTCGAGTTGCCGGGGTTCTGGAACTGGATCTGGGGCGGGAACGCCCCTTAAAACGAGCAGGAATGAGCGCTGGTTAACAGTAATTGCGAATGATTTCTTGTGCAGATTCGCAAAGTGTAACTAAGCTGAAACGGATCCAATAGAATCGATTGTCGCCTGAGGGACCGGCCATGCTTCCGATTTCAGTGCTTTGCAACATCGTAGAGTCCGGTTTCGAACCATTGTCGTGCGAGTGCACGGAGAGTCTCGGGCTGCTGCGCATCGAAGTCTTCGACCCCGTAACCGGGCGCGTGGCGCTGTTGATCAGTGGTGTCTCGACAGCCGAACTGACCAGCGTGCGCGCCATCTCTGATTTTATCGGCGAGTTGCGTACCGAGATGAAGGCCGGGCGCCGTGCGTTTGCCGGCTGATCGTTGCCGACAGGGTAAACACTGACCTGTGGCGAGGGGGCTTGCCTGTGGCGAGGGGGCTTGCCCCCGTTGGGGTGCGAAGCGCCCCCAAAATGGTCCCTACGTTCATCTCCGAGAAACCGGATAACGGCTTTTAGGGCCGCTACGCACCCCAACGGGGGCAAGCCCCCTCGCCACAAATGATCATCGTCTTACGCTGCCCGCGGCAACAGCTCATCAATCATCCGCAAACAATGGCTCAACCCCGGCGAAACATCCCCCACCCGTCGGCTGAGGATGATCGGCGAGGTCGCGTTGTCTTCCAGCAAGGGTGTGAAACCGATGTCGTCGCGGTGCAGCAGTTGCACCGAGGCCGGTACAAGCGTGACCCCGATTCCCGCCCCCACCAGACCGATCGCCGTTTGCAGTTCGTTGGTCCACTGCGCGACGTGGATGCTCACGCCATAGGACTCAAACAGCGCGATCACATGGTCGGCGTAACTCGGCCGTGGATTGCCGGGGTACAGCACAAAGGGTTCCCTGGCCAGTTCCCGCAGGCTGATGGGACCGGCGAGCAATGGATGGCCGGCGGGCAGGGCGGCGACCAGGCGGTCTTCGGTGAGCACGGTCTGGACGATGGCCGGGTCGTCGATGCGGATTCGGCCAAAACCGATGTCGATGCGCCCGGCCTTCAATGCCTGCACCTGTTGCAGGGTGGTCATTTCCGACAGGCCCAATTCCAGCTCCAGCGGTTCGCCACTGCGTAACCGGCGGATCAGTTCCGGCAGCACGCCATACAGGGTCGATGGCGCAAAGCCGATACCCAGCCAGGTCTTTTCACCCAGGCCGATACGCCGCGTGTTGTCGCAGACCTTGTTCAGTTGTTCGAGCAGGGCGGTGGAGTGCTCATGGAAAAACCGCCCGGCGTCGGTCAACTTCAGTGGGCGGCCGCGCTCCAGCAACATCACCCCCAGTTCGTCCTCCAGTTGCTGGATCTGCCGGCTCAACGGCGGTTGGGCGATGTGCAGGCGTTCGGCGGCGCGGGTGAAGTTGAGGGTTTGAGCCAGCACCTGAAAGTAACGCAGGTGACGCAGTTCCATGGGGCCTCCGGATTTTCAATTGAATACCTTTAAGGTATCAAGCCAGACCAATTCTATATTGGCCGCCCGGAAAAAGCCGTATGAGAATCCGACTCAGAACTTCAAGAACCTGACGGGTATCGAAATGCTTGCAACCGCCATTGAGTCGATCGAGACGATCATCGTCGATCTGCCGACTATCCGCCCGCACAAGCTGGCCATGCACACCATGCAGAACCAGACCCTGGTGATCATTCGCGTGCGTTGCGCCGACGGCATCGAAGGCATCGGCGAATCCACCACCATCGGTGGCCTGGCCTACGGCAATGAAAGCCCGGACAGCATCAAGACCAACATCGACACGCACTTCGCCCCCTTGTTGATCGGCCAGGACAGCGGCAACGTCAACGCCGCCATGTTGCGCCTGGAGCGCAGCATCCGTGGCAACACCTTCGCCAAATCCGGTATCGAAACCGCGCTGCTCGACGCCCAGGGCAAACGCCTTGGCCTGCCGGTCAGTGAATTGCTCGGTGGCCGCGTGCGTGATGCGCTCCCCGTCGCCTGGACCCTGGCCAGCGGTGATACGGAAAAAGACATCGCCGAAGCGGAAAAAATGCTCGACCTGCGCCGCCACCGCATCTTCAAGCTCAAGATCGGGGCCGGCGAGGTCAATCGCGACCTGGCCCACGTCATCGCCATCAAGAAAGCCCTGGGTGACCGCGCCAGCGTGCGTGTCGACGTCAACCAGGCGTGGGACGAAGCCGTCGCGATACGTGCCTGCCGAATCCTCGGCAGCAACGGCATCGACCTGATCGAACAGCCGATCTCGCGCAACAACCGCGCCGGCATGGCTCGCCTGAATGCCATGAGCCCGGCGCCGATCATGGCCGACGAATCCATCGAGTGCGTGGAAGATGCGTTCAACCTGGCCCGCGAAGGCGCGGCCTCGGTATTCGCCCTGAAGATCGCCAAGAACGGCGGCCCGCGTGCGGTGTTGCGGACTGCCTGCATCGCCGAAGCGGCCGGTATCGCCCTGTACGGCGGCACCATGCTCGAAGGTGGCCTGGGCACCATGGCCTCGGCCCATGCCTTCGTCACGTTGAACAAACTGGCGTGGGACACCGAACTGTTCGGCCCGCTGCTGCTGACCGAAGACATTCTCAGCGAACCGCTGGTGTATCGCGATTT
The DNA here is from genome assembly GCF_059491875.1 of Pseudomonas sp. Pseusp49. Taxonomy (NCBI): domain Bacteria; kingdom Pseudomonadati; phylum Pseudomonadota; class Gammaproteobacteria; order Pseudomonadales; family Pseudomonadaceae; genus Pseudomonas; species Pseudomonas sp. Pseusp49. The sequence goes on from NZ_CP168514.1 coordinate 2,368,976, forward strand.
TGAATTGCACGTGCCGAAAACGCCGGGCCTGGGCCTGAGCCTGGATGAAGAGCGCCTGGCGTTCTTCCGTCGCGACAAGACCACTCATCAAGCCTGAGGAGAGCATTATGCTGTTTCACGTAAAAATGACCGTGAACCTGCCGGTCGACATGAATCCGGAGGCGGCGGCCAGACTCAAGGCTGACGAAAAAGCCCTGGCCCAGCGCCTGCAAGAGCAGGGCAAGTGGCGTCACCTGTGGCGCATCGCCGGGCACTACGCCAACTACAGCGTGTTCGATGTCGACAGCGTTCAGGAACTGCATGACCTGCTGATGCAATTGCCATTGTTTCCCTACATGGCCATCGAAATCGACGCGATGTGCCGGCATCCTTCTTCCATCCGTGACGATGACCGCTGAGCCCAGCCTGCTCAGCGCTACGCTAATAATTACAAGATGAGGAACCCTGAAAAATGAACGTCAAGATTTCCCACACTGCCGAAGTCCAGAAATTTCTCGAAGAAGCCAGCGGCCTGCTCAACGACGCCGGCAATCCACGCACCAAAGCGCTGGTCTACCGCATCCTGCGTGATTCGGTGAACATCATCGAAGACCTGGCCGTGACCCCGGAAGAGTTCTGGAAGGCCGTCAACTACCTCAACGTGCTGGGCGCGCGCCAGGAAGCCGGGTTGCTGGTGGCCGGTATTGGCCTGGAGCATTACCTCGACCTGTTGATGGACGCCGAAGACGAGCAGGCCGGCAAGACCGGCGGCACCCCGCGCACCATCGAAGGCCCGCTGTACGTAGCCGGTGCGCCGTTGTCCGAGGGCGAGGCGCGTCTGGATGACGGCGTCGATCCGGGCGTGACCCTGTTCATGCAAGGCCGCGTGTTCAATACCGCCGGCGAACCCCTGGCCGGTGCCGTGGTGGACGTCTGGCACGCCAACACCGGCGGAACCTACTCGTACTTCGATGCCTCGCAGTCGGAATTCAACCTGCGTCGCCGCATCGTGACTGACGCCGAAGGCCGTTACCGCTTCCGTAGCATCGTGCCGTCGGGCTATGGCTGCCCACCGGACGGCCCGACCCAGCAACTGCTCGATCAACTGGGCCGTCATGGCCAGCGCCCGGCGCACGTGCACTTCTTCATTTCCGCACCGGATCATCGCCACCTGACCACCCAGATCAACCTCGACGGCGATCAGTACCTGCACGACGATTTCGCCTACGCCACCCGCGACGAACTGATCGCCAAGATCACCTTCAGCGACGATCAGCAGCGCGCGGCGGCCCATGGCGTGAGCGGTCGCTTTGCCGAAATCGAATTCGACTTCACCCTGCAGTCCTCGGCCCAGCCTGAAGAACAGCAGCGCCACGAGCGGGTCCGCGCCCTGGAGGACTGATCACCCCCGAACCCGGTAGGAGCGAGCCTGCTCGCGATGGACGTTAACGATGACGCTGGGTGCCTGATGCCCCGCGGCGTCCTCGAGTCCATCGCGAGCAGGCTCGCTCCTACAAGTGTTTCGGTTCTAGAATGAACTGAAGCAACTCATAACAACAACGAGAGTGACCTGATGATGCAAGCGCAACTGTTGAGTCAGCGCAGCCGGGTGTACGACCATGCCGACCCTTACGCCGTGTCGGGCTACGTCAATCAGCACGTCGGTAATCACTGCATTCTCATGCCCCGTGCCGGCAGCCCGCTGGCCAGCCTTGATCATCGCAAGTTCGCCAGCCTCGACCTGTGTCGCATCAGCTACGGTGCCAGCGTGCGCGTGACGTCCGGTGCGCTGGACAGCATTTATCATCTGCAAGTGCTGCTGCGCGGCAACTGCCTGTGGCGTGGACACGGCCAGGAGCATTACTTCGCTCCCGGCGAATTGCTGCTGATCAACCCCGACGATCCGGTGGACCTGACGTACTCGGCCGATTGCGAGAAATTCATCCTCAAGGTCCCGACCCGCTTGTTTGAATCGGTCTGCGATGAGCAGCGCTGGCGCTATCCGGAGCAGGGCGTGCGGTTTCTGGAAAACCGCTATCAGCTCAATGAACTGGAAGGTTTCGTCAACCTGTTGGCGATGATCTGCCAGGAGGCCGAATCCACCGAGCAGATCCCCAGGGTGCAGGAGCATTACACGCAGATCATCGTCAGCAAGATGCTCAGCCTGATGAAGACCAACGTCAGCCGCCTCGAACTGGGCTCGCAGACGGCCACGTTCGAAGCGATTGCCGACTACATCGCCAATCACCTCAAGCAGGACATCGACAGCGAAGCACTGGCGCGCCAGGCCCACATGAGCTTGCGGTCGTTGTACGGATTGTTCGAACGCAATGCCGGTGACACGCCGAAGAACTACATCCGCCGCAAGCGCCTCGAGTCCATCAAAGCCTGCCTCAGCGACCCGACCTGCAACGTGCGCAACATCACCGAAGTGGCCATGGACTACGGCTTCCTGCACCTGGGACGGTTCTCCGACAGCTACCGCAAGCAGTTCGGCGAATTGCCGTCCGACACCCTCAAACGCCGCAACTGAAATCACGCCCCCCTGTAGGAGCTGCCGAAGGCTGCGATCTTTTGATCTTTAAAACAAGATCAAAAGATCGCAGCCTTCGGCAGCTCCTACATTGCACAAAACGGATAAAGGTCTGCACCCCGCGGATAGTCCGCCCCATTGCCCCGTCCTAGCATGACCCCTGCCTGAACAATAACAATGGAGGCGGTGGCCATGACCCTGCGACCCGAATATTTGCATTCCCTGCTTGAAGACGATCCCGAGCAGGGCCTCTATCGCTGCAAGCGCGAGATGTTCACCGACCCGCGTCTGTTCGACCTGGAGATGGAACACATCTTCGAAGGCAACTGGCTGTACCTGGCCCACGAAAGCCAGATCCCCAACATCAACGACTTCTACACCACGACCATGGGGCGCCAGTCGATCTTCATCGCGCGCAACAAGGACGGTGTGCTCAACGCCTTCATCAACGCCTGCAGCCATCGTGGCGCGACCCTGTGCCGGCACAAGTCGGGCAACAAGAGCTCCTACACTTGTCCGTTCCACGGCTGGACCTTCAACAACTCCGGCAAGCTGCTCAAGGTCAAGGATCCGGCCAACGCCGGTTATCCCGCGAGCTTCAACTGCGAAGGCTCCCATGACCTGACCAAGGTTGCGCGTTTCGAGTCCTATCGCGGCTTCCTGTTCGGCAGCCTCAAGGCCGATGTCCTGCCACTGGTCGAGCACCTGGGCGAGTCGGCGAAGATCATCGACATGATCGTCGACCAGTCCGCCGATGGCCTGGAAGTACTGCGCGGCTCCTCCAGCTACATCTACGAAGGCAACTGGAAACTCACCGCCGAAAACGGCGCCGACGGCTACCACGTCAGCTCCGTGCACTGGAACTACGCGGCCACCCAGAACCAGCGCAAGCAGCGTGAAGCCGGTGACGCCAACCCGACCATGAGCGCCGGCAGCTGGGCCAAGCAGGGCGGTGGTTTCTATTCCTTCGACAAGGGCCACATGCTGCTCTGGACCCGGTGGGCCAACCCCGAGGACCGTCCGCTCTACGAGCGCCGCGATGAGCTGGCGCAGGATTTCGGCAAGGCGCGCGCCGACTGGATGATCGAGAACTCGCGCAACCTGTGCCTATACCCCAACGTTTACCTGATGGACCAGTTCAGCTCGCAGATCCGCATCGCCCGGCCGATCTCGGTCAACCGCACGGAGATCACCATCTACTGCATCGCCCCCAAAGGCGAGAGCGACCACGCCCGGTCCAGCCGGATTCGCCAGTACGAGGATTTCTTCAACGTCAGCGGCATGGCCACGCCGGACGATCTGGAGGAATTCCGTTCCTGCCAGACCAGCTACCAGGGCAGCGTCACCACCTGGAACGACATGTCCCGGGGCGCCGAGCACTGGATCGAAGGTGCAGATGAAGCCGCCAAAGAGATCGACCTGCACCCGCTACTCAGTGGTGTGCGCACCGAGGACGAAGGCCTGTTCGTGCTGCAACACAAGTACTGGCAGCAGACCATGCTCAAGGCCCTCGCCGCCGAGCAGTCGAAACTGATCGCCGTGGAGGACGTGCAATGACGATTTCCCATGACACCGTGCGCGACTTTCTCTACCGCGAAGCGCGCTACCTCGACGACCGCCAGTGGGATGAGTGGCTGGAGCTGTACGCCCCGGACGCGACCTTCTGGATGCCGTCCTGGGACGACAACGACGAGTTGACCGAAGACCCGCAGCGGGAAATCTCGCTGATCTGGTACGGCAACCGTACCGGCCTGGAAGACCGCGTCTTCCGCATCAAGACCGAGCGTTCCAGCGCCAGCGTGCCGGACACCCGCACCTCCCACAACATCAGCAACATCGAGTTGCTCGAACAAGCCGACGGACTGTGCAAGGTGCGCTTCAACTGGCACACCCTGAGCTTTCGCTACAAGACCGTCGACAGCTATTTCGGCAGCAGTTTCTACACCCTCGACGTACGCGGTGAAAACCCGTTGATCAAGGCCAAGAAAGTGATCCTGAAGAACGACTACGTTCGTCAGGTCATCGATGTTTACCACTTGTGAGGCTGGCGTCATGACTCATTCCATTGCGTTCAATTTCGAAGACGGCGTCACCCGTTTCATCGACGCCAACGTGGGCGAGACCGTGGCCGATGCCGCGTACCGCCAGGGCATCAACATCCCGCTGGACTGCCGCGACGGCGCCTGCGGCACGTGCAAGTGTTTTGCCGAAGCCGGCCAGTACGAATTGGGCGAGGAGTACATCGAAGACGCCCTCAGCCCCGAAGAGGCCGCGCAGGGTTTTGTCCTGACCTGCCAGATGCGCGCTCAGAGCGATTGCGTAGTGCGGGTGCCGACGTCCTCGGAGGTCTGCCGCACCCGTCAGGCCAGCTACGACGCGACCATCAGCGCCGTGCGCCAGCTGTCCGACAGCACCATCGCCCTGTCGATCAAGGGCGAAGCCCTGAGCAAACTGGCGTTCCTGCCGGGGCAGTATGTGAACCTGGGAATCCCCGGCAGCGAACAGACCCGCGCCTATTCGTTCAGCTCGTTGCAGCGCGATGGCGAAGTCAGCTTCCTGATCCGCAACGTGCCCGGCGGCTTGATGAGCAGTTTCCTCACCGGCATGGCCAAGGCCGGCGATTGCATGAGCCTGGCAGGTCCCCTGGGCAGTTTTTATCTGCGTGACATCCGTCGGCCGCTGTTGCTGCTGGCCGGTGGTACCGGGCTGGCGCCGTTCACCGCGATGCTGGAGAAGATCGCCGAACAGGGCAGCGATCATCCGCTGCATCTGATCTACGGCGTGACCCACGATTTCGACCTGGTGGAAATCGACCGCCTCGAAGCCTTTGCCGCGCGCATCCCCAACTTCACCTTCAGCGCCTGCGTCGCCAGCCCCGAGAGCCAGCATCCGCTCAAGGGCTACGTGACCCAGCACATCGAGCCAAAGCATTTGAACGAGGGCGACGTCGACGTCTACCTGTGCGGCCCGCCACCAATGGTCGAGGCCGTCAGCCAGTTCATTCGCGAACAAGGCATCGCGCCAGCGAACTTCTACTACGAAAAATTCGCCGCCAGCGCGGCCTAACCTTCCGTACGCCAATCCCTGTAGGAGCTGCCGAAGGCTGCGATCTTTTGATTGTGTTTTTTACAAACCAGGATCAAAAGATCGCAGCCTTCGGCAGCTCCTACAAGGGGCGGCGTTGGCGGGAGCATGAGGATGACCATGAACAGATTTCACGAAAAAGTCGCGCTGATCACCGGCGCTGCCCAAGGCATCGGGCAGCGGGTGGCCGAGCGCATGGCCGCCGAAGGGGCGAAGCTGATCCTGGTGGATCGTTCCGAGCTGGTGTTCGAAGTGCAGCAGCAACTGGCCGCGATCACTCAGGTGTTGGCCCTGACCGCCGACCTTGAGCAATACGACGAATGCAGCCGGGTGATGCAAACCGCCGTCGAGCGTTTCGGCCGCCTCGATGTGCTGGTCAACAATGTCGGCGGCACCATCTGGGCCAAACCGTTCGAGCATTACGAGGCGTCGCAGATCGAGGCCGAGGTCCGCCGTTCGTTGTTCCCGACCCTGTGGTGTTGCCATGCCGCGCTGCCGTTCATGCTGGAGCAGGGCAGCGGGGCGATCGTCAACGTCTCTTCCATCGCCACCCGCAGCCTCAACCGCGTGCCCTACGGTGCGGCAAAGGGTGGGGTGAATGCCTTGACCGCTTGTCTGGCGTTCGAAACCGCCGGTCGTGGCGTGCGGGTCAACGCCACGGCGCCTGGCGGCACCGAAGCACCGCCGCGGCGCATACCCCGCAATGGTGCCGAGCAGAGTGAGCAGGAAAAACTCTGGTACCAGCAGATCGTCGACCAGACCCTCGACAGCAGCCTGATGAAACGCTACGGCACCCTGGATGAGCAGGCGGGGGCTATTCTGTTTCTGGCCAGCGACGAAGCGTCCTATATCACCGGCATGGTCATGCCCGTGGGCGGTGGCGATCAGGGCTGACGCGAGCGACGAACAACCCCATCGGCAAACGGAGTCATGGTGATGAGTGACAAACCCACGATCGTGCTGGTCCATGGTTTCTGGGGCGGTGCCGCCCACTGGAACAAGGTCATCGCCAAATTGCTCAGCCGGGGCGACACGCACATTCGTGCCGTCGAATTGCCGCTGACTTCGTTGGCTGATGATGCCGAGCGTACGCGCAAAATGGTCGCCCAGGTGCCCGGTCCGGTGCTGCTGGTGGGGCATTCCTATGGCGGCGCGGTGATCACTGAAGCGGGTGATTTGCCGAATGTGGTCGGGCTGGTGTACATCGCCGCGTTCGCCCCGGACGCCGGTGAAAGTCCCGGCGGCATCACGCAACGGCACCCGCCTGCGGCAGCGGCCAACCTGACGCCGGACAGCGACGGCTATCTGTGGGTCAAGCCCGAGCTCTACCACGAGAGCTTCTGCCAGGACCTGCCGGCGACCGAAGGGTTGGTCATGGGCCTCACCCAGAAAGCGCCGCTGGCGAGCACCTTCGGCGACACCATTGGCACGGTGGCCTGGAAGAACAAACCATCGTGGTATCAGATCTCGACCGCAGACCGGATGATCGCGCCACAGAACCAGCAATGGATGGCCGCGCGGCTCAACGCCCGGGAGATTCTGACCCTGAACGCCAGTCATGCGTCATTGGCGTCGATGCCCGCCGAAGTGGCGGCCTTGATCGACAGGGCAGCGACGGCATTGGCCAACGGCTAGGGCCTACAAGCGCCGCACAAAGGCGCTGACGATACTGCGCATGGCGTCGCTGATGTTCAGGTTGTGTAGCGCATCCAGCGGGTGCCAGATGCAATCGGTGATTTCGTTCAGCGGTCGCAATTGCTCAAGGTTCAGCACCGATACCTCGAAGACGTGGTGTCGGGTGCCGTCCGTTTCCAGCTCCAGCACGTACATCAACTGGTCGACCCGCAGGCCGGTTTCCTCCCACAGCTCGCGCACGGCAGCATCGGCTGCGCTTTCGCCCCGTTCGAGCTTGCCGCCGGGCAGCGTCCAGCGACCGCCTTGCTTGCGTACCAGCAGTACATGCCTGTCCTGCTCGCAGATGATGGTTGCGCGTACTTTCATGGGTTACCCGGTGCCGTTGTCATGAAACAGGCATGGAACTGCAGCGTTCGGGCCTTCGCCGCGATTGCGCTGCCATCGGAGTAGTTTGAGCTGCCAATGTGACGAAAAGTGCCAGCGAAACAGGGAATTTCCACGGCGACGTCTGGTCGGTATTTTGGAGAAGGGTGGGTGTAAGGTAAGCAAGTCAACCTGATAGCACTGCCCAGGAGGAGGTGACCATGAGCGTATCGATGCTGAACAAAATGCACATGAATGGCTATGACGTACTCAGCGTGAACAACGGCCCCTGGCGGGTATGCACCCAGGGTGACCGGCTTGGCTCGTTCAACAGTCGAGAGGAGGCATTGGCGTTTGCCGCGTCACTGCCTGGCTACAGGGCGCGTGCCGGCAAGCCAGCAGGCAGCCATCAAACAAAATGACGTCAATCTCCTGTAGGAGCGAGCTTGCTCGCTAAAAACGTCCGGACAACGCGTTCATTCAGGCAGGGCGCGTCATCGTTGACGTCCATCGCGAGCAAGCTCGCTCCTACAGTATTAATAATTAATAGCCACCTCCACCACTGGGGCGGGAGGGCTCCCGGGCCTTTTGCTGCGCGTGGCTCCATTCCGCGCAGGTCATGAAGCTCTTGTGGTCGACCATGCCATGGCCATCGAAACTGACGTTGTACGCCTGCTGATGGCCTTCGTGAGTCAGTTTGTAGTCAAAGCAGGTGCCGGGTTCAACGGTACGATCCGTGACCGCCAGGGGCTGGCCGCCGATTTGCCGGACTTGCTCCCGGGTCATGCCGGTGTCGACTTTCGCCACCAGCGGCTGGTCCTGATAGATCGAGTTGGTGCTGCAGCCTGGCAACGCGGTCAGTACGGCGACCAGCGTGAATAGAGGCCTGTTCATGGCAGCGCTCCCGCTATTGAGCCTTGTTGCGGCTAATGACCTTGGCTTTCACTTCCTCGGCATAGCCGGACAGTTTTTGTTCATCACCCTGAAACAAAGCACACAGTCTTTGCACGGCTTGCGCGTCGCCTTCGCTGCCAAGCTCGCGCAACCGCTGCTCAATGCGCAAAAGCTCCACCGCCGACCAGCGCAGGTCTGACGCAAGCCCTTGCAGGTCACGCCGAAGTTGCTGTTCCGAATCGTTAAGCCACATGATGACCTCCTGAATGCTGCACTCCGCAATTTTAGACCCGTTTACCGAACGGGATGTTGTGTTCGTCTGAGTCAGCGGGGTTTCCTTTGGTCGGGAAAAGCGAACAGGACAATGCGCTGTCCCGCTCTAATGCCAGTGTTCTCAAGCCAGGACGACGTCAAATGACGGCCTGCAAGGAACTAAATGGGCAAAGTGATATCAATGACTCGCCGAATCGTCGGGATGGATGTACGGTCGGCGGCAAGCTACATTTTCTCTTTTCGAATTTAAGGAAGCAGCATGCGGATGTTGATGGGGGGAGTCGCGCTGGCATTGCTGGGCGGGTGTTCGTTGCCGGCGTCACTGGTACCGGGCGAGCCGAATGTCAGCAAGCACAGCGAAAAGACGCCAAAAGAATATGCGGCGTGCGTTTTGCCGGCCTGGCAGAAGGAAGTATCGAATACGACCCAGGTTTCGATTTCCAATGGCTACCGGATCACCGCACCGAGCGTGATAACGGCCGATGAAGTGCTGGATATCGTGAAATACAAGGATGGCAGCCAGATTTCGCTGTATCAGGGGCCACCTTGGGCCAAATCCGGCGACCTGCGCAAAATCGTGCGCGACTGCCTTTAAGCGCGAGAAGGTGAAAATCGGTCACCGACCGCTTTTCGCCTGAACCGAGAAAAACCGGATGCCTGGCGTGCATCCGGTTTTTTTATGGATCATCACGTAATTCCGGGAAAATGTAGGAGCTGCCGAAGGCTGCGATCTTTTGATTTTGATCTTCAGAAATCTCCAGATCGCAAAAGCAAGATCAAAAGATCGCAGCCTTCGGCAGCTCCTACAGATATCTCGTAATCTGTGCCGTCAGTCTGAAAGGTTGGTCGCAGGAATGATCTGCTCACTGGCCTGGGCGCTGCTTTTCCTTTCCCGACGCTCGTTCATCCAGCTCTCCACCTTGACGCCGAATTCGGCCGGGGCCTTGCGCCCGAATTTCCTGGCGATATCGAGGATGGTTTGCTGGGCGAGGGCCTCTTCCATGCGTTTTTGCGCAACCATCATCGCCCCATGGACCGCACACGGACCGTCCAGTGCCCAGGCCGGCGGGGTGCCGTCGAACACTGCGCAACGGCCACGGATTTCCCGGCAATCGAAGATCGACTTGTGGCCGTCGATGGCGTTGACGATATCCAGCAGGGTGATTTCGTCGGCGGGCCGGGCCAGCTTGAAGCCTCCGCGCATGCCTTCGGTGGCGACCACCAGTTTGCCTTTGGCCAGCTTGGTGAAGATTTTCGCCAGATAGTCCAGGGGAACACCTTGCAGTTCGGCCAGGTCGCGCACGCTCGCTTCACGGGAGTCGCCACCGTTGCCGACGAGAAAAAGCAGGCAGTGGATGCCGTACTCGACACCCGCGCTGTAAAGAGACATACAAATCTCCGACTTGATTAGTCGCCAATTCTAACAGCCGAGCCTAAGCCAGGCAACGAATCGTCGCGCCCTGAAATTTTTTAGTCAGCTCGAAAAATCCCTGTCATCCGCGTCCTTGAGGCTTTTCTGCCGAAGCATCGACAGGTTCGATGGCGGCCATCAAAAAAAACGAGTTGCAGGATTTAACTAGGATCAATACAGTCGTAGTTGTTCGAGCGGCACAGGTCGACGGTTCTCGAAAAACACCGACCTCATGCCGGCTCCCGATGAGCGTGACTCACAACCCTTGTTTATCCCCTGGAGTTAAAGATGAAACAGCACATTCTGGTGATCGGCGCAGGTTTCGGTGGCATGTGGACCGCTTTGAGTGCCACGCGCCTGTTCGACATTCACGGCCACAACGACGTAGAAGTGACCGTGCTGGCGCCCCAGGCCGAGCTGCGTGTGCGTCCGCGCTTCTACGAACCGAACGCCCATCAACTGGCTGCGCCGATCGGCGATCTGTTCGATGCTGTAGGGGTCAGGTTCATCAAGGGTGCGGCGCAGACCATCGATGTCGAGCAAAAACAGGTCGGCTATGTCGATGCTGCCGGTGCCCGACAAGTCTGCAGCTACGACAAACTCGTTCTGGCCACCGGCAGCGGCCTGGCTTCGCCAAACACCCCGGGCGTGGCCGAACATGCGTTCGACGTCGACCAGATCGAACAGGCCGTGCGCCTGGAAAACCACCTCAAGGCGCTGGCCAATCTGCCTGAAAGCAACGCGCGCAACACGGTGGTGGTGGCCGGTGGCGGTTTCACCGGGATCGAAACGGCGACTGAAATGCCGACCCGCCTGCGGGCCATCCTCGGCGACCGTGCCGACATCAATGTGATCATCGTTGACCGTGGCGATAAAATCGGCGGCTCGATGGGCGAGGAAATCGCCGAGTCGATCGTCGAGGCCAGTGTGGCGACCGGCGTGAAATGGCACCTGAAAGCTTCGGTTGTGTCGGTCGATGCCAATGGCGTCACCCTGTCCGACGGTGCGCGTATCGATGCCAGGACCGTGGTCTGGACCACCGGCGTTCGCGCCAGCTCGCTGACCGAACAGATCCCGGCCGAACGCGATCGCCTGGGTCGCCTGCATGTCGACGCCCACCTGAAAGTGATTGGCCAGGACGACATCTTCGCCACCGGCGACGTCGCCTACGCAGCCAGCGACGAGATCGGCAACTACGCCCTGATGACCTGCCAGCACGCGATTTCGCTGGGCCGCCACGCTGGCAACAACGTGGCGGCGCAGATCCTTGGTGTCGCCCCGACGCCGTACAGCCAGCCCAAGTACGTGACCTGCCTGGACCTCGGCGCCTGGGGCGCGGTCTACACCGAGGGTTGGGACCGCCAGGTCAAGTTGGTCAAGCAGGAGGCCAAGGCATTGAAGACCCAGATCAACACCCAGTGGATCTACCCGCCGGCGGCAGATCGAGTCACCGCACTGGCTTCGGCGGATCCGATGATTCCCGTGGCCTGATTGATTCGAACATCGTGTCTGAACAAGACAATCCCGCTCGGGTTCGCCGAAGCGGGATTTTTTACGTCTCGATTGCCTGCATGAAATTAACCGTGTATTTTTTCATGAAATTAAAAATACAAAATTTCACGAGGCCATATGTTTCAGCAATCCACCCGGCATGTCGCCAGTTACTACGCCCATAGTTGCGCCGATCGACTGGTCAATCGCACCGCACTGGAGGGGGAGCAAGACACCGAAGTGCTGATCATCGGGGCCGGTTTCAGTGGATTGCACACGGCGTTGCGCCTGGCGCTGGCCGGCAAGCGCGTGACTTTGCTCGAGGCCAGCCGGGTGGCCTGGGCCGCGTCCGGGCGTAATGGCGGGCAGGCGATTCTCGGCTGGTCGTGCGACATGCCACCGCTGGAAGCGGCGCTGGGGTACGAGCGGGCGCGGCGATTGTGGGACGGCATGCGCTGGGCCGCGCGCGAATTGCGTGATCTGCCTGGCCGCCATGAGTTCGATTGCGACTATCGCGCCGGCCATCTCTGGACTTCGGTGATGCCGCGGCGAGTGGGGCTGCTGACCGAGTGGCAGCACGAGGCCAGCCACAAGTGGGGTCACGACAAACTGCAATTCATCCCCCGGCAACAGCTGCCGGAATGGGTGGCCAGCGAGCGTTATCAGGCCGGCCTGTTCGACCCCGAGGGCGGGCATTTGAACCCGCTGAAGCTGGCCCTGGGCCTCGCGGAGGCGGTTGAGCGAGCTGGCGGCCGTATCTACGAGCAAAGCAAGGCGCTGAGTTATGGCGAGGAGGGCGAAGGCTTCGTGGTCACGACCGAGCGCGGTCGTATTCGCGCCGATGTGCTGGTACTGGCGTGCAACGCCTACCTCGATCGGCTCGACCCGCAACTGGCCAGTTGTGTGTTGCCGGTTGGCACCTATCAGGTCGCGACCGCGCCGCTCACCAGGGACCAGGCCACTGCGCTGTTGCCGAGCAACGTGTGCGTGACCGACAACCAGTTCGTGCTCGATTATTTCCGCCGCACCCCGGATAACCGCCTGCTGTTTGGCGGCGGTTGCACTTACCTGGGCGGGATGCCCAAGGACATCGCCGCGGCGACCCGGCCGTTCCTGGAGCGGGTGTTCCCGCAACTCACGGGCGTCGAGCTTGAGTTTGCCTGGGGCGGACACATCGACCTGACCCTCAAACGCACGCCGGACATCGGACGGCGCGGCGATCTGTACTGGATGCAGGGCTATTCCGGGCATGGCGTGCTGCCGACGCTGGCCGCGGCGCGGGCGGTGTCCGACGCGATCCTCGGTCAACCCGACGAGCTGTCCCTGTACCAGGGCCTGAACAACGGCAGTTTTCCCGGCGGCAAATACCTGGCCGCGCCGCTGGAAGCCATCGGCAAGGCCTGGTATCGACTGCGCGACAGCATTTGAAGCGACACATTCTGGAAGCCTCAAGATGGACATGCAAGAAGAAATCTCGGCGCTGGCGATCCTGATCCAGGACCTGCGCAAGCACAAGAAGTACACCCTCAAGGAACTGGCGGACAAAATCGGCCGCTCCGTCGGTTTTCTGTCCCAGGTCGAGCGCGGCCTGTCGCGCCCGACGGTGGCGGACCTGACCGCGATCAGCGAAACCCTCGGCGTGCCGACCACCTATTTCTACAGCCTGCCCAAACCCATGGCGTTGTCCTGGGTCACCCGCCCGGACGAGCGCCGCACGCTGTACTACGCCGACGGCATCACCGACATCCTCGTTTCGCCAAAAATGCGCGCGTCCTTCTCGATGCTTGAAAGCCAGCTCGAACCCGGCGCCAGCAGCGGCGACCGGCACATGAAGGACAGCTCGGAGCAGGGCGGTTATGTCCTCGAAGGGCAACTGACCCTGTGGCTCGACGATAACGAACCGGTGACCCTGCATCCCGGCGACAGCTTTCAACTGGCCAGCCATGCGCACTGCCGCTACGGCAACCTGTCCGACCAACTGACCCGCGTGCTTTGGGTTTACACCTGATAACAACAAGGACTAAAACGATGGATGCCGTGTGCTCTGAACTGCTGGCCGAAGTTCGCAACTTCCGCCACTGCAACCCCGAAGTGCGTTATGTCGACCTGATCTCCCTGGACATTCCGGGGCATTTCTACGGCAAGCGCTACCCGATCGAGATGCTGGAGAAAGTCGCTGCCGGCAGTGCACTGAAACTGCCGCAAAACTGCGTGCTGCTCGGCACCCAGGGTGGGCTGTTCAAGATTGGCGACTACTGCTTCAACGATGGTGACCCGGATGCGCTGCGGCGTTTGGTGCCTGGCACCTTGAAGCTGGTGACCTGGGAAAAGCAGCCTCTGGGCCAGATGTTGATCACCTCCGACGGGACGGAAAAACCCATCGAATTCGAACCCCGTGAAGTGCTGGCCCAGGTGCTGAACCGCCTGCACCGTAAAGGCATTTTCCCGGTGGTGGCCTTCGAGCTGGAGTTCTACCTGTTCGACAGCCGCTTGAAGGACGGCCTGCCGCAGTTCCCCCGTGATGAGCTGACCGGCGACGCCGACGATCAGCCGAACATGCACATCGAACGCTTGTCGCGCTTCGCCCCGGTGCTCGATGAAATGGTCGAGACCGCGCGAGCCCAAGGCATCGATGCCACGGTGATTACCGCCGAACTCGGCCCGGGCCAGTTCGAAATCAACTTCGGCCATTGCGATGACGGTCTGCGCGCCGCCGACTGGGCAGCCCTGTTCTGCCGCAGCACCCGGGGCGTGGCGCTCAAGCACAACCTGCGCGCCAGTTTCATGGCCAAACCTTACCTGCAACACCCCGGCAGCGGCATGCACGTGCACGTCAGCCTGTATGACCAGGCCGGCAACAACCTGCTGGCGGCGAACGGGCAGCGGGCGCTGCGCCATGCCGTGGCCGGTTGTCTGGAGGTATTGCCGCACTGCATGCCGATCTTTGCCCCGAACCACAATGCCATGCGCCGCTTGAGTGGCACGGTGAACGTTGCGTCCCGCGCCAGTTGGGGCTTCGAGGATCGCGATGCGTGCTTGCGTATCCCGGAGTCGGACGTCAAGAACCTGCGCATCGAACATCGCCTGGCGGGCGCCGATGCCAACCCGTATCTGGCGTTGGCGGCGATCCTGGTGGGATTGGAGCAGGGCCTGGAGGGGGAGCGCGAGCCGATTGCACCGCTCAACGAAGACCGCAGCAGTGGCATCGATTTCCCGTTGGAAATGCTCGAAGCGGTGCAGTCCATGCAACATCATCCAGCCGTGCGCGAAGGCTTGGGGGCGGAGTTTGTGGACGTCTACTGCGAAAACAAACGTCAGGATCATTTGGCATTTCTGCATGACATCAGTGCGCGGGAGTATCGTTGGTTCTTGTAGTCGCCCTTAGAAAATATGTGGATATATAAGGGCTTAGAGCATTTAGTAACTGGATGGTGAATAAAAATATCTTGTTACAGGCCGAAATATTCCGTAATATCCGCGCCGCGTTCACCACCACGGTTTATGCATTTTTAAGTCCCGGGCGTCCATCAGCTGCCCGGGATTTTTTTTGCCTGCAATTTGGTTGGTCGTTGAGAATCAAAAGATCGCAGCCTGCGGCAGCTCCTACAAGGATGTACGTCTTACCTTTGTAGGAGCTGCCGCAGGCTGCGATCTTTTTGCCGTCAAAGGCTGATTACTCCGCCGGTAAAAAGATCGCAGGCTTCGCCAGCTCCTACAGGGATGTACGTCTTGCCTTTGTAGGAGCTGCCGCAGGCTGCGATCTTTTTGCCGTCAAAGGTTGATTACTCCGCAGGTAAAAAGATCGAAGGCTTCGCCAGCTCCTACAGGGATGTACGTCTTGCCTTTGTAGGAGCTGCCGCAGGCTGCGATCTTTTTGCCGTCAAAGGTTGATTACTCCGCAGGTAAAAGATCGCAGGCTTCGCCAGCTCCTACAGGGATGTACGTTTTGCCTTTGTAGGAGCTGCCGCAGGCTGCGATCTTTTTTGCCGTCAAAGGGTGATCGCTACGCTGGTACGCTGACGCGCGCGTTCATTTTCATCAGCCAGTAATAACTCAACGCCGGCACCAGCAACCCGACCACCCACGCCAGATCCACCCCATCCAGCGCCGTAGCCACCGGGCCGACGTACAGCGTGGTGTTCATGAATGGAATTTCCAGGGCGATCGCCAGCAGGAAACTGCCGCAGGCAATCCGGTTGACCCGCCCGTAGATCCCGTTCAGGTCGAAGATGTCGTCAATCCGGTACTGCCCTTTGCGCAGGCAGTAGTAGTCCACCAGATTGATCGCCGTCCACGGGATCAGGAAGTAGCTCATGAAGAAGATGAAGTTCAGGAAGAAGTTGATGAAGTCGTCCTGACTGATGGTGCACAGGGCCGTGGCCACCAGGCTGATCAGCAGCATGAACACACCGCGCACCCGCGGCGTCACCCTGAGTCGGGCGAAAGGCTCGATCACGGTGATGGTCGACATGAACGCGCCGTACAGGTTGAACACGTTGATCGACACCTGGCCATAGACGATGAAGGCGAACAGCAGCACCGCGCCAGTGCCGAACAGACCGGCGACATGCCCGCCGACGTTGCTGGAAAAGTCGCCGATGCCGACGCTCAGGATCGCCCCGAGAATCATCATCCACGCGCCACCGCTGACCGTGCCGGCATAGCTGTACCAGAACACCTGGGCGGTCGGCGTATTGCTCGGCAGGTAGCGCGAGTAGTCGGCAACGTAAGGCGCGTAGGACAGTTGCCAGGTCACGGCGATGCTCACCGCCACCAGGAACTTCGACAACGAGAAGCCGGTCGGCAGCCATTGTTCGGCCGGGATCGGCAGCTGCAAGGCGAGCACCGTGGCGGCCACGAACACCACCAGCGACAGGATCGACAGCAGCTTCTGCAAACGGTGAATCAATCGATAGCCATAGAGGGCGACGACGAAGCACAACGCGCCGATCAGGTAGATGTTGCCGGACATCGGCAGCGGGCTGACGGACTCCAGCGCCTGGGCCGCGAGCAAGGTGTTGCTGACGAAGAAGCCCAGGTAGATCAGCATCACGAACAGCAGCGGCAACACCGCCCCCAGTACGCCGAATTGCGCCCGGCTCTGGATCATCTGCGGAATCCCCAGCTTCGGTCCCTGGGCCGAGTGGGAGGCCATGAAAATCGCCCCCAGCAACGAGCCGACGATGATCGCCAGCGCACTCCAGAACAGGTTGAGCCCCATCACCACCGGCAACACGCCGGAGGCGATGGTGGTGATGTTCACGTTGGCGCCGAACCAGATATAGAACAGCGACCCCGGTTTGCCGTGGCGTTCGGTCTCGGGGATGAAATCGATGCTTCTTTTTTCGACTTGCATGGCGATCACTCCTGAGTCCGGACGAGACGGGATTGCAGACGGGCGATGGTGCTTTGCAGCTCATGGGGCTGGTGGGCAAACAGGTCCGGACGCCCGGGGATCAGGCTCAGGTAGTCGCGCTGTTCCAGGGCGCGCAGGCATTCGGTCGTGGTGAGGATTTCCAGCGAGTAGACCCAGTTGGCCATGATCAGCAGGGCCGAATAATGCCCGGCCTCGGTGGTCGTGGTGCAGGCATCGTTGACCAGGCGTACGCGATAGCCCAGGGCAAAGGCATCGAACACGCTGGTCAGCACGCAGACGTCGGTCAACACGCCGCAGATGATCAGCGTGTCGACCTCCATGGCCCTGAGTCGGGCATCGAGGTCGGTGCGGTGAAAGGCACTGTAACGGCCCTTGTCGATGATCAATTCACCGGATTGCGGTGTCAGCGACTCGATGATTTCCACTTGCCGGGTGCCGGCGCGGTAACCGCCGGGGCCACCGTCGGCGGCCAGGGGTTCGCCGTGGGGCAGGTCACTGCCGTCGGCCTGATTGATGTGGCGGGTATAGATGACAGGCATCCGCTGATGGCGGGCGCTATCGAGCAGGGCGGCGGTATGGGCGAGCACCCTGTCGAAGTTCTCCAGGACGAAACCGTCCTCCTGCTGCATGTCGATGATCAACAGCGCGTTGTTATTGTTCATTGGGCAAACCTGATCAAAGGCGAATACAAGACACCGCACGCGCCAGGCCATGGCGAGACGCGGGGTGCGTGATTGGCTGTTGGGGTGGGCTCAGTGAACTATTTGCCAGAAGCCGTTCTGCTTGGCCGAAACGCTGGCGCGCAGACGCTTGAAATGCAGGTGCGAGGCGGTCCACTCACCGCGCAGGTAAGCCCGCGCGGCGCCGGAGGGGAGGGCGAATGATGGGAGACGACCAGTGATCATGGAAATCGACCCCCTGTAGGAGCGAACCTGTGGCGAGGGGGCTTGTCGGATCGCCGCATCGCCCCGTTCGACTGCGAAGCAGTCGTAAAACCAATACTTGCGGTACGTCTGACACACCGTGGTCACAGGCTGCAGGGCCGCTCCGCAGCCCAACGGGGGCAAGCCCCCTCGCCACAGACTCGCTCCTACAGTTGATGTCGCAGGGTGGCGCAATCAGCGAAACGCTGGCACCACATGCTTGATAAACAGCTCCAGGGATTTTTTCTTCTCCGCGTGGGGCAGGCTGTTATCGCACCAGAAGCTGAATTCGTCCACGCCCAGTTCCTGGTAGTACTTGATGCGCGGAATGATTTCTTCCGGGGTGCCGATCATGGCGGTCTTGTGCAGGCTCTCGAGTTCGAACTCGGGGCGACCGGCGAATTTCTCTTCCGGGCTCGGCGCGAGGAAGCCGTTGACCGGGGTGGTCTTGTTGCCGAACCAGGCATCGAAGGTGCGATAGAACTTCGAGATCGCCTTGGCCCCGACTTCCCAGCCCTGCGGATCGTCGGCGGTGTGCACGTGGGTGTGTCGCAGCACCATCAGTTGCGGGCGTGGTACGCCAGGGTTGTTGTCCAGGGCGGCCTGGAATTTGTTCTTCAGGTCGAGGACTTCCTCGTCGCCTTTCATCAGGGGCGTGACCATGACGTTGCAGCCGTTGGCCACCGCGAAGTTGTGCGAGTCCGGGTCGCGGGCGGCGATCCACATCGGCGGGTTCGGCTGCTGGATCGGCTTGGGCACGCTGGTGGACGTGGGGAATTTCCAGATGTCGCCGTCGTGGGCGTAGTCGCCGTTCCACAAGGCCCGTACCACAGGAACCATTTCCCGCAACGCCTGGCCACCGGAGGAGGCTGGCATGCCGCCGGCCATGCGGTCGAATTCGATCTGGTAGGCGCCACGGGCCAGGCCGACTTCCATGCGCCCGTTGCTGATCACGTCGAGCAACGCGCATTCACCGGCCACCCGCAGCGGATGCCAGAACGGCGCGATGATGGTGCCGGCACCGAGGTGAATGGTGGTGGTCTTGCCCGCCAGATAAGCCAGCAACGGCATCGGGCTCGGCGAAATGGTGTACTCCATGGAGTGGTGTTCGCCGATCCACACGGTGCTGAAACCACCGGCTTCGGCCATCAGCGTCAGTTCGGTCAGGTCTTCGAACAACTGGCGGTGGCTGACGCTTTCCTCCCAACGTTCCATGTGTACGAACAGGGAAAACTTCATGACGCTTACCTCGGATCTTTTGTTGTTGGCCTGTCGACTGCGGGCCTGATGGATATTGGTATACCATAATACATAATTTCCGCAAATGACTTCTCTTCGCGGCTAACGCAAACCAGTGTGGGAGCGGGCTTGCTCGCGAAAGCGAACTTCCAGGCGGCATATGTGTTGACTGACACTCCGTCTTCGCGAGCAAGCCCGCTCCCATAGGGGGATGCGGTGATATCAGAGGGATCAGGCCAGAACAGGCAGGGCGCCCATCTTGCCGTGGCAATACACCAGTGGCCCGCTGCTCTGCTGGGGCACGATCAGGTTCTTCACCGCGCCGACCATAATGGCGTGGTCGCCGCCTTCATATTCGCGCCACAACTCGCATTCGATGACCGCCGTGGCGTTGGCCAGGATCGGGTTGCCCAACTCGCTGAGCGTCCACTCGATCCCCTGGGCCTTGTCCTTGCCTTTGCGCGCGAAGGCATAGGCTTCGCTTTGCTGGCCGCCGGACAGCACGTGGATCGCAAAGCGCTTGTTCCTGATCAGGACCGGGTAGGAGTCGGAGCTGTAGTTGGGGCAGAACAGCACCAGGGCCGGGTCCATCGACAGCGAACTGAAGGCGCTGGCGGTCAGGCCGACGATTTGCCCCTCTTCATCGAGCGTAGTGATCACGGTCACTCCGGACGGGAACGAGCCCATGACTTGTTTGTAGATGGCGGCATCGATCATTGGGCGGTCCTCGGGTGGTGTGACGCGTTTTTATGTGTTTGTAGGTCTTATGGTATACCGTAAGACATCGATTGCAAGGTCTTTTTGAGTGAACCGATAAACGTACGGCTTTCGTCGAAAACCCAATGATTACGGGGCTATTGGCTAGCAAATGTGGGCGTGAATCGGGCAGGATACCGGCTCAGATGCTTGTTCAAAGACCGGATCAGTCTTGTTTAAAGTTTGGAATACCATAATATGGTCCGCATCTGAGGGGCGGCCAGAGAGTCCCCCCGGTTTGGCTTCATACAAAGATAAGAACAGACAAACTCGAGTCCATGCACATGTCCCAGATGTCCCGGCAAGATCCGTTGATCGAGAACCACACGGTCGACTATGTTCCACTCGCAGAGCGCCATGGGAAGGCCCGCGATCTTTTCACTCTGTGGTTCAGCACCAACATCGCGCCGCTGCCCATCGTCACCGGCGCCATGGTGGTCCAGGTGTTTCATCTCAATCTGTTCTGGGGCCTGCTGGCGATTGCCCTCGGACACATGGTCGGCGGTGTGGTGATTGCGCTGGCGTCGGCCCAGGGGCCGTGCATGGGCATTCCGCAGATGGTCCAGAGTCGTGGTCAGTTCGGCCGCTACGGCGCGCTGCTGATCGTGTTCTTCGCCGCGTTGATCTACATCGGTTTCTTCATCTCCAACATCGTGCTGGCAGGCAAATCGATTGTCGGCATTGTGCCGTCGGTTCCGGTACCGGCGAGCATTCTGATCGGCGCCCTCAGCGCCACGGCCATCGGGGTGATCGGTTATCGCTTCATCCACACCCTCAACCGCATCGGCACCTGGGTCATGGGCAGCGCGTTGCTCGCCGGTTTCCTCTACATCTTCGCCCATGACCTGCCGGCGGACTTCTTCACTCGCGGCGGGTTCAACCTGTCAGGCTGGCTGGCCACGGTCTCGCTGGGCATCATCTGGCAGATCAGCTTCTCGCCGTATGTGTCGGACTATTCGCGCTACCTGCCGGCGGACATCGGCATCACCCGGCCGTTCTTCGCCACTTACCTGGGGGCGACCCTGGGCACTATCCTGTCGTTCACCTTCGGTGCCGTGGCGGTCCTGGCGACGCCCGAAGGCACCGAGGCGATGGCGGCGGTCAAGCAGTCCACCGGTTGGCTGGGGCCGATTCTGATGGTGCTGTTCCTGCTCAACATCATCAGCCACAACGCCCTGAATCTGTACGGCGCGGTGCTGTCGATCATCACCTCGATCCAGACCTTCGCCAGCCAGTGGACGCCGAGCATCAAGGTGCGCGTGGTGTTGTCGGGCATCGTCCTGGCGGGTTGCTGCGTGGTGGCGCTGGGTGCCTCGGCGAACTTCATTTCGCAGTTCATCGGCCTGATTCTGGCGTTGTTGCTGGTGCTGGTGCCCTGGGCGTCGATCAACCTGATCGACTTCTACCTGATCAAGCGTCGCCGCTACGACATCACCTCGATCTTCCGCGCGGACGGCGGCATCTACGGGCGCTTCAACCTGCACGCGATCATTGCCTACTTCATCGGCATCATCGTGCAGCTGCCATTCGCCAACACTTCACTGTATGTCGGGCCGTACGCCAATCTGGTGGACGGCGCGGACCTGTCGTGGCTGGTGGGGCTGGTGGTGACATGTCCGTTGTATTACTGCCTCGCTACGCGCAGCCAGGCGCAGGAAAGCCGTGCGGTGAGGTTCGGCTACACCGACTGAGGCAAAGTCGTTTGGTGTTCGATTGAAAATGCCCGGCGCGTCGCCGTCACTGTAGGAGCGAGCTTGCTCGCGATGGACTCAAGAGCGCTGCGTTTAGTCAGTAAACACGCGGCATCGTTAACGACCATCGTCGGAACGCCGCCCGGAGCAAGCTCGCTCCTACAGTGACGGCGGCGTGTCGGGCATTTTTGTGTTCGCTGATCGCTCAGGAATGCTTGAACACATTCAGGCCGCGTTGTACCGCCGGCCTGGCTTCGACCGTGTCGAACCAGCGCGATAGTTGTGGCAGCAGCTTCCAGTCCAGCCGGTCACGGAATGCCATGGCGATGGTGAACGCCGAAATGTCGGCCATGGAAAACTGTTCGCCGGCCATGAATTCCCCGGTCAAAAAACTTTCCGAGTAGGTCAGTTGTTCGATCACCCGCAGATCGATGATCGCCGCCGCTTTGTCCTGGCCTGCCTGGTGCAGGAAAAACGCGGCATGGCTGGGGGCGATGACATCGGTCACGAAAAAGAAATAGCGGTCGATCATCCGGGTGCGCACAGGTCCCGGCTGTGCCGGTGCCAACTTTCCGGGGGCAATGGAGTCGGCGTACTGGATGATGGCGTTGGACTGGTTGATGACCAGCGTCGGCGTCGTCCCGTGATCGATCAGGGTCGGCACTTTCCCGGCCGGGTTGAGCGCCAGGAAGTCCGGCCCGCGGTGCTCCTGTGCATACAGGTCGAGCTTGCGTGCCGTGTAGGCGATGCCGGCTTCTTCCAGGGCAATCGCGGCCCGCAGACTGTTGCCAGTGCTGGCGCCGTACAGCTCGATTTGATCGTTCAGAAGTTGCGCCGCCTTGTTAACCGTTATATCTGTTTTATCTTCCATAAATCAGTCACTTATCTGATCTAACTTTTTCACGTGTTTTTTACGCGTGGAACGAGTGAGTGACTGCCAATCTGCCTCGTCCCATGGCAACCCTTCATTTGAGCGTTCGTCAAAGGTGGAGATTAGTCTATGACGGTCAACTGCCGACATTATCTGCCTTGCTGGGGAGAGTCGTTGCAAATGCGCTGCGTCAAGGGCTGCTACCGACCTGGAGCAGTCGGCGAACAGAATAATTGCAAATTAGTGGCTATGCTTGAATTGCTGTCGAAACTGATCAGGCAGTCCGGCAGGCTGCTTGGAAATGACCCGTCGGGATCACTCAGGATCGAATCGACTTTCGCTACGGTGCGGCTGGGCGCTTCGGAGAGTAAAAAAATTCACCATGAAATTCAGCATCGTCAAATGCATTGCTTAGTGTCGAATACTTGGTTGGCGTAGCACTTGAGACGTATAGCTTCTGGTTTCCGAATACCGCTTCTATTGGTCAATTTAGAAGGATTATGTTTGGAGATTGTGAAATGGATTTTTTCGGGAGTAAAAGCGCCGCACAGCACGCCATTCCCAGCCGTTCAAACAAGCCGCGCTCGACCAAATGGCACCGCATGTACTTTTTTCTTGCGGGATTCGACGTGCTGGTTGTTGTGCTGAGCGTGCTATTGAATCACCTGATCGTCGATACCTATCACCGCTCCATCAAGGCAAACCAGTCGTGGGTCCAACAGCTGTCGAGCTATTCAACGCTGGGCAGCCTGGCTTCCACAGTCAATGCGCCGGGCAATAATGTGTTCGATACACATCATGTTGAAGCCGAATCGCGGAACATGAATGAAGCCTTGCGCGCCTTCAACGAGCATTTGGCAATGGCCAAAAAACAGTTGGAAGAACGGATCGCCCATGAGGCTGAACACAGTGCAGATATACAAGCCTTTACCCTTGCATTGAAGGATGAGGTGGGTGCAGTAGATGCCGCGATGGTCGAAATGGTGAACGAGGCCTTGCTGATCTTTTCCTACTTCAGGGAGGGGCAGTCGGATAATGCCGGCAAACGCATGGCAACGATGGACAGGAAGTATGCCCAGTTGCTCGCCTCACTCAGCACCGTGCGCGATCGCGTTGGCCTGATTCAAAGCAGGCTCCTGGAGGAGGAGCTCGAGTCGGTCGAGGAACTGCGCCGGGTCGAATACGCGATCATGGTGTTCGTGCTGTTGATGGTCAGTGCGGCCGTTATCTATGGGGGCAAGATCAGGCGCGAAATGGAATCGCAAGCCGCGGAAAGGGAAGGTTATCTGGCAGTGCTGCGCGAAAGCGAGATGCAGGCCCGCCAGCAAGCATCGCTGCTGGACAAGGCCCAGGACGCGATTGTCGTTCACGGGATGGATAACCGCATCCTGTACTGGAACAAAAGTGCCGAGCGTCTCTACGGTCTGTCAAAGGAAGAGGCACTCGGCAAATCGGCACAGGAGTTGATCTACCAGGGTAGCGCCGCTTTCAATGCGGCCACTAACAGTCTGATAGAAACGGGTGACTGGGCGGACGAAGTTACACTTCGACGCCGGGATGGCCGCACCATCACGCTCGAAAGTCATCGAACCCTGGTGCGAGACGATGATGGCCAGCCGCAATCCGTTCTGTCGATCAATACTGACATCACCCACCGTAAGACCGCCGAGCAAGAGGTTCAGCGTTTGGCTTTCTACGATCAGTTGACCGGGCTGGCCAACAGGCGGCTCATGTTGGACCGGTTACAGCATCTGCTGGCAGGCAGCTCCCGTAGCCTGCATACGAGCGGAATAATTCTCATTGACCTGGATAACTTCAAGGCACTGAACGATACGTTGGGGCATGACAGAGGCGACATGTTGCTGCAGCAAGTTGCTCTGCGCCTTTGCGGCTGCATACGCGAGAGCGACACCGTGGCTCGCCTGGGCGGAGACGAATTCGTCGTCCTGATGGATGGCCTTAATGAGAACCCTCGAGAAGCCGCTATCCAGGCCAAGGCTGTTGGCGAAAAGATTCTCGACGCTCTGAACATTTCCTACCAGTTGGATGGCTATGAGCACCACAGCACCCCCAGCCTCGGCATTGCGCTGTTCCAGGGGCAGCTGAGCACAGTGGACGATATTATGAAGCGCGCTGACCTGGCGATGTATCGAGCCAAGGCGGCGGGCCGCAATACCATGCGCTTCTTCGATCCGGAAATGCAGGCGGTTGCCACGGCACGTGCCAGCCTGGAAGTAGACTTGCGCCAAGGCTTGCAGAACAACGAGTTCCTTCTTCATTACCAGCCGCAGGTGAATAGTGAGGGCCGTATCATTGGCGCAGAAGCCCTGATGAGATGGCAGAATCCTGAGCGCGGAGTCGTGTTTCCAGGCGAGTTCATTCCATTGGCAGAGGAAACGGGGTTGATTCTGCCGCTAGGCCGTTGGGCACTGCAGGCCGCCTGCGCTCAACTGGTTGCCTGGGCAAAGCATTCGGAAACCGCCCGATTGGGTATGGCTGTGAATGTCAGCGCCCGCCAGTTTCACCATCCGGACTTCGTCGAGGAGGTACTGCAAGTACTGAGATGCACGGGGGCCGATCCGAAGAAATTGAAACTGGAACTGACCGAAGGCCTGCTGATAGAGGATATTGAAGGTACTGTCGCCAAAATGATCGAGTTGAAAGAGATCGGCATAGGCCTTTCGCTGGATGACTTCGGAACCGGCTACTCGTCACTGTCATACCTCAAGAGCCTTCCGCTGGATCAACTCAAGATCGACCAGTCCTTCATCAGGGATGTGCTGGTTGATTCCAACGACGCCGCCATCGCCTGCGCGATTGTGAGCCTGAGCCAGATATTGGGGCTTTCGGTGATTGCAGAAGGTGTGGAGACAGAAGCTCAGCGCACCTTTCTGGTCAAGCATGGCTGCCAGACCTATCAGGGCTTCCTGTTTTCTGCGCCACTGCCAGCCGAACAATTTGAGCAATACGTTCACGAAAGATCAATGGCGAGCACTGATTTCCCACGGACGTAGACCAAGTCGCCATAACTTCGCAGGTGCCTGGGAACGTCCGCTTTCGGCTGTGGATTCAACCCACTGCCGACGAGGTCGGCAGGATGAAAATCCGCTGCACCGATATGCAAAAACAGTGATCGTCCATACCCCTGCACGACAAGGCTTATCCCTCCACGAAAACTACTTTCACCGCGTTTGATAATAGCCGGCCGAAATGTTTTAAGAGTTTCACAAGCCAGTCAGTAAACCCTCACCTCGAACAATTCGCATCACTCATCGAGCGCGCCTGTTGTCGCGTTCGTGTTGAGCGCTGTTGCGTGGGCGGCAATCGGGTCCTGCCTGGCGGTGAAACCTTCAAAAACGATAAGAAACACCCAGGAGCACCCTATGTTCAAACGCGCGATTCCCACCGCAGTCCTGTTGGCCACCGGTTCGCTGTGTGCACAGGCGGCCGATTCCGCCGCCCATGGTTTTCTTGAAGACAGCAAGGCCAGCCTGTCGATGCGCACCCTGTACTTCAACAGCGACAATCGCGATGGCGCAGCGGAGCCTTCGAAAACCGAAGAGTCGGCCCAGGGCTTCGTGTTGCGCTATGAGTCCGGGTTTACCCAGGGCACGCTAGGGTTCGGGCTCGATGCCCAGGCGTTGCTCGGTATCACGCTGGACAGCGGAGCGGGGCGCCATGTCGGTAGCGGCATGATTCCTTCCGACGGCGACGGCGCGGCCGACACCTGGAGCAGCTTCGGCCCCACGGCGAAGATGCGCCTGGCCAGGACTGAATTTCGCTACGGCACCTTGCTGCCGAAGTTGCCGATCCTGTTGGCCAACGATGCGCGTGTGTTGCCGCAATCGTTTACCGGTGCGCAGGTCACTTCTAACGACATCGATGGCCTGACGCTGACCAGCGGTGTGCTCGAGCACGCGGTCGGGCGTGCCTCGACCGACCGTACAGGGCTGTCGGTCGCCGGCAGTACCCAGGACAGCAACAAGTTCTACTACGCCGGCGCTGACTACAACCTCAGCAAAAGCCTCAAGACGCAGTATTACTTCGCGCAGCTGGAAGACTTCTACAACCAGAGCTTTCTCGGCCTGACGCACATTCTGTCCATCGACAGCGCCAGCTCACTGACCACCGACCTGCGCTACTTCCGCACCACGTCCAGCGGTGCCAACAGCACAGCCTCCGGCCGTGCGCAAGGTTATCGGGTATCCGGTTACACCGACGACAACGACGGTGAAATCGATAACAGCACCTGGGTGGCGATGCTCACCTATACCCATGGCGGGCATGCGGTGTCGGTGGGGCATCAACGGGTGGGCGACGGCAGCAACTTCGTCCAGCCCAACCAGGGCAGCCTGGTGGACAAAGGGGCGGGCGGCGGCAGTGTCTACCTGCCCACCGACAAGATGATCCAGAACTTTGCCCGCGCCGGAGAGCAGACGAACTTCGGGCAATACACCTACGACTTCGCGCCCATGGGCGTGCCAGGCCTGAAAGCCTCGATCGCGTATCTCAAGGGCACGGACATCAAGGCGCAAAACGCCAGCGATCAGTCCGAATGGGAGCGCGACATGACCCTGGACTACGTGTTGCAGTCGGGCACGTTCAAAGGGGTGGGGTTCACACTGCGCAATGCCAAATCGAACACCGACGCCGGTCGCAATGTGGACCAGAGCCGGTTCATCATCAACTACACCTTGTCATTGCTGTAATCACGCACATCCCCCTGTGGGAGCGGGCTTGCTCGCGAAGGCGTCAGGTCAGTGGACACCTCTGTTGGCTCTGCCGGCCTCTTCGCGAGCAAGCTCGCTCCCACAGAAAAATCGATTCATGGATTGGCCGCCGCACTGTCGCATCGCTGATCAATGCGGACAGGTATTTTGGCCGTTTCGATCTCCTTTTGGCCTGACTCACGCTGTGAACCGGCCACGCCCTCGGCAAGAATCACAACCGGAAACTCCACTTCCTTGCCCTTGGCAATTTTCAAGGCTGCTGCCGTGTACAGAACATAAAAACCATCGAACTCACGCCACACTTGGGGAAATGCTCCATGGACTCAATGAAACGCATACTGGGCGCCACCGTTTGCGGACTGTCGCTGCTGGCCAGCGCGGTGCACGCCGAACAGCACGAATTGCGGGTGTACAACTGGGCGGACTACATCCTGCCGTCCGTACCCAAGGATTTTGCCAGGGACACCGGGATCAAGGTGACCTGGGACACCTTCGACACCAACGAGTCCCTGGAAGCCAAGCTGCTCACCGGCAACTCGGGCTACGACCTGGTGGTGCCCTCGAACCAGTTCATCGAAACCCAGATCAAGGCGGGCGTGTTCCAGAAACTCGACAAGTCCAAGCTGCCGAACTGGTCGCACCAGGACCCGGCGTTGCTCAAGCTGCTGGACAAGAACGACCCGGGCAACCAGTACGGCGTGCCCTACATGTACGGCACCGTGCTGATCGGATTCAACCCGGCCAAGGTCAAGGCGGCGCTGGGCGAGAATGCGCCGGTGGACAGCTGGGACCTGGTGTTCAAGCCCGAGAACATGGAGAAGCTCAAGGCCTGTGGCGTCGCGATGCTCGACTCGCCGTCGGAGATCCTGCCGCTGGCCCTGCATTACCTAGGGCTGGACCCGAACAGCCAGAACCCGGATGACTACGAAAAAGCCAAGGCGCTGATGCTCAAGGTCCGCCCTTACGTTACCTACTTCAACTCCGCCAAGTACATGACCGACATCGCCAACGGCG
Source organism: Pseudomonas sp. Pseusp49 (assembly GCF_059491875.1). Classification (NCBI taxonomy): domain Bacteria; kingdom Pseudomonadati; phylum Pseudomonadota; class Gammaproteobacteria; order Pseudomonadales; family Pseudomonadaceae; genus Pseudomonas; species Pseudomonas sp. Pseusp49. The sequence continues at coordinate 2,397,240 of NZ_CP168514.1, forward strand.
ATATCTGCGTGGCCATCGGTTACTCCGGCAGCTTCTATCAGTTCGGCAACCGCGCCAAAGAGGCGGGTAACGGTGTGGTCGTCGACTGGCGCCTGCCCAAAGAGGGCGCGCCGATCTGGTTCGACACCTTCGCCATCCCGAAAAGCGCGAAGAACGTCGCCGAGGCCCACGAATTCCTCAATAACCTGCTGGACCCGAAAGTCATCGCACCCATCAGCGACTTCCTCGGTTACCCGAATGCCAACAAGGACTCGCTGGCGCTGATCGACAAGGACATCACCGGCAACCCGAACCTGACACCGACCAGTGAGGCATTGAATACGCTGTACGTCGTGCAGCCATTGCCGCAAAAGCTCGAGCGGGTGCGCACGCGGGTGTGGACCAGCATCAAGTCCGATCAGTAACCCCGAGATCCTTGCAGGCGTCGAACACAAATCCTGCGGGCGGCGAACATCCATTGTGGGAGCAACTGTCTTCCCCCTGCCACTCGTCACCGCCATTCGGTGCCGTCCCGCAACATGGCATTCAGCCTAATCAGTAAGACCCGCATGCAGGCGATGAGCGCGACTTTCGCGCTCTTGCCTCGCTCCCGAAGAGCGTCATAACGTGCCTTGAAGTCTGGCTGATGACGGATCACGACCCAGCAAGACATGTAAAGCGCACGTCTGACACGGGCTCTGCCTCCATAGATTTGACGTTTTCCGCTGTGATTGCCGCTGTCGTCGTTGTACGGCGCAATTCCCGCCAAGGCCGCCACTTCACGACGATCAAGCTCTCCCAATTCAGGCAGGTAAACCAGCAAGCTGGCTGTGGCCACCGTACCGATACCTTTAACGGAAATGAGTCGCTCGGCTTTTTCGGCATCCAGTTCATGCATGCTCTGATGGATGGTTTTATCGAGCTGCTTGATCTGCACTTGCAGGTAGTGAACAAGACCTTTGATCGCCTCGATAACAACGGGTAGCTGGACTTGCTGAAGCCGGCGCTTGTTGTCGTCTCGTTGCTGAACAAACTGCTCGCGCAACTGGATCAGCTCGCGCAGCGCTTCACGTTCCGGCGAAATGATCTTGTCGCGGGATGCATGCAGCACTTCAGCGAAGTCCGCCAGCACGGCCGCGTCGATGGGGTCGGTCTTGGCATTCTTGCCCATCGCCACGGCGAAGGCTCTGGCCCGGCGGGGATTGATTCTGAGCACGTTGAAGTCGGCGCCCTGCAGTGCCGCCATGACCTTGCTCTCGTAACCACCGGTGGCCTCCAGCAGAACCCGGCCAACCTCGTACCGGCTCAGGCGCTCAATCAGCTCAACAAAGCCTTCTGACGTATTGGGAAGGTCAAAACCTTCACCCTGAGGTTGAACCCATACAACCAGGTTTGATTTGGAGATATCGATGCCGACCCAGGAAATCATGGCAAAACCCTCTTACACTCAGGAGTGAGAGTGCTCTGGCTTTGCCCACGCTTGTGATTCGAGTGGCGCTCGTCCAACTGTTCGGGCTTATGGGCCAGAGTGGAAAGGTGGATGGCAGCTTGGCTCCCACACGTGCTTTTAGCACCGCGGACTCACAGCTTGCCATCCACCCCTCTCACCTCGAAGTCTATTCCTGGATCTAGACACAAGCGGGCTTGCTCGCGAATGCGGAGTGTCAGTCAAGCATGTGTCGACTGACACTCCGCATTCGCGAGCAAGCCCGCTCCCACAGGTTGTACGGTGCAGGCCTAGCGGAAGAACTCCCCCGGCGTTTCACCAAACTGCTGACGAAACGCCGCAATAAACGCCGACGTCGAGTCATAGCCGCAAGCCAACGCCACGTCGGTCACTCGCTCGCCCTGTTCCAGGGGTGTCAGGGCGCCGAGCAGGCGCAAGCGCTGGCGCCAGGCGCGAAAGGTCAGGCCGGTGTCGCGCAGGAACAGGCGACTGAGGGTTTTCTCGGTGACACCGAATTGCTCGCTCCAGTGACTGAGGGTGGTTTGTTGCTCGGGGTGCGACTCCAGGCTTTGCGCGATTTGCCGCAACCGGCTGTCCTGGGGCAGGGGCAGCATCAGGTCGATCTGCGGGGCCTCAGCCAACTGATCGAGAATCACCTGGGCCAACCGGCCGTGCGCGCCATCCTGGTCGTACTCCACCGGAATCTGACTGAAGGCACGGATCAACTCGCGCAACAGATCACTCACCGCCAACACATGACAGCCCGGTGGCGCCCAGGTCGAGACGCTGCAATCGATGTACAGGCTGCGCATTTCCGTGCGCGGCGAACTGAACACCCGGTGCGGCATGCCCGCTGGAATCCACACCGCACGCTCCGGTGGGGCGACGAAGCGCCCGACGCCGGTCTGGATTTCGAGCACGCCCTGGATCGCATAGGACAACTGCACCCACGGGTGGCTGTGGCGCCGGGTCAGGGCGCGATTGGGCAGCGATTCGGTACGGCCGTAGAGCGGCCTGGGCAGGCTGGAAAGCCCGGGAATACTGCGCCGGATACTTTTGTCATGTCCTTTAGGCGGCATCAGCTGGCTCATCGGCGTTAGTCGGTAATATCCAGTCACGTTAGAGTCGCTTTCACGTACTGGCAACCCCCGGATGATCAACCCATGACGCGCCCCCGTTTGTTACCCGACAACTTCACCCTGACCCTGATCGGCGTGGTCGCGCTCGCCAGCCTGCTGCCTGCCAGCGGCCAGGTCGCGGTCGGTTTTGGCTGGCTGACCAACATCGCCATCGCGCTGCTGTTTTTCCTGCATGGCGCCAAGCTGTCCCGCGAGTCGATCATTGCCGGTGCCGGGCACTGGCGCCTGCATCTGCTGGTGTTCAGCCTGACCTTCGTGCTGTTCCCGCTGCTCGGCCTGGCGCTCAAGCCGCTGCTGTCGCCGCTGATCGGCAACGACCTGTACATGGGCATGCTCTACCTGTGTGCGCTGCCCGCCACGGTGCAGTCGGCGATTGCCTTTACTTCGCTGGCGCGGGGCAATATCCCGGCGGCGATCTGCAGCGCGGCGGCGTCGAGCCTGTTCGGGATTTTCCTCACGCCCTTGCTGGTGACCCTGCTGCTCAATGTGCACGGCGAAGGCAGCTCGACCCTCGACGCCATCCTCAAGATCAGCGTGCAGTTGCTGCTGCCGTTCATTGCCGGGCAGATCGCGCGGCGCTGGATCGGCAACTGGGTGGCGCGCAACAAGAGTTGGCTGAGGTTCGTCGACCAGGGTTCGATTTTGCTGGTGGTCTACGGCGCGTTCAGCGAGGCGGTGATCGAAGGCCTCTGGCACCAGATTCCGTTGCTGGACCTGGTCGGGCTGGTGGTGGCGTGCTGCGTGGTCCTGGCGCTGGTGTTGGTGGCCTCGACCGTATTGGGCAAGGCGTTCGGCTTCAATCAGGAAGACCGCATCACCATTCTGTTCTGCGGCTCGAAGAAAAGCCTGGCGACGGGTGTGCCGATGGCGCAGGTGTTGTTTGCCGGTAGCACCATTGGCGTGTTGATCCTGCCGTTGATGCTGTTCCACCAGATTCAACTGATGGTCTGTGCGGTGCTGGCGCAGCGTTTTGCCAATCGGCCGGAATCGATTCCGGAACTGATGGCTCAGGTCGACCCCTGAAAACCCCGGGAACCTGTAGGAGCCAGCTTGCTGGCGATTGACTGTAGGAGCCAGCCTGCTGGCGATGGACTCCAGTGCGCCGCGTACATCCAGCTAACCCGCGTTATCGTTAACGACCATCGCTGGCAGGCCAGCTCCTACAAAGAACCGCGTTCATCCAGTTCACCCGCGTAATCGTTAACGACCATCGCTGGCAGGCCAGCTCCTACAAAGGACCGCGTTTATCCAGTTCACACGCGTTATCGTTGACGACCATCGCGAGCAAGCTCGCTCCTACAGGAGACCGCGTCTGTAGGAGCGAGCTTGCTAAGCCAGCGCCTGCATTAGCGCTGGTCAGCCGCCAATGGCGGGGTGCGCGGCGGGATCATGCGTTTGCTGCCAGTGGACTCGAACGCCGATGCCAGGTGCAGCAGCGACGAGTCGTCATAGGCGCGCCCGGCAAAGGTCAGGCCGACCGGCATGCCGATGTCCGGCATCACGCCCATCGGCACGGTGACCGTCGGCACGCCGAGGTGACGGATGGCGAGGTTGCCGTTGGCGACCCAAATACCGTTGCTCCAGGCGATATCCGCCGACTGCGGATCGACATCGGCATTCGCCGGCGCTACATCGGCGACCGTCGGGAACAGCACCGCGTCGAGGCCCAGGCGATCCATCCAGTCTTCCAGATCGATCTTGCGGGTCTTTTCCAGTCCGCGCAGGCCATCGGGCACTGTGCTGATCTGGTCCCACGGCGTGATGCCGCGCTCGGCCATGCGCACGTATTCGTCCATGCCGGCGACCAGGTCGCCCTCGCGGTTGGGCAGGGTGCCCGGGTCGTGAGGGAAGATCTGCGGGCCGTCGACATCGGCCAGGCGATTCAATTTCGGATCGCCGTTGGCCTGCAGGAAGTCATCGAACGCCCAGGCGGTCAGGTCCCACAGCTCATGGTGCAGGAATTCCTTGGAGACGATGCCGCGATTGAACACGGTCGGCGCGCCAGGGCGATCGCCTTCGCAATTGGAGACCAGCGGGAAGTCCACGTCGATCACTTGCGCACCGGCGTCTTCGAGGGCCTTGCGCGCCTGTTCCCACAGACCGATCACCGAAGGACGGGTGTTGATGCGCTGGCCGGTCGGGCCACCGATGCCCGGTGCTTCAGAGGTACCGGCTTCAGGGTCGGCATTGATGTACATGCGCGGAATGCCGAACTTCTTGCCCTTGAGCGCTTCGCTGTTCGCCGCCAGTGCGGCATAGGATTGCGGGCGTACCTCGGACGATTTCGGAATGGGCACCCAAGGCTGCAAGCGCCACAGGTCACCGCGGGTATCCGCGTCATCGGCCACCACCACATCGAGCACTTCGAGCAGGTCGGCCATGGTCCGGGCAAACGGCACGACCACGTCCATGGTCGGGGTCAGCGGCCAGTTGCCGCGTACCGAGATCACGCCGCGCGAAGGGGTGTAGGCGCACAAACCGTTGTTCGAGGCCGGGCCGCGACCACTCGACCAGGTTTCTTCCGCCAGACCGAAAGCGGCGAAACTGGCCGCAGTCGCCGTGCCGGCACCGTTCGACGAACCAGAGGCGAAAGGGGCGGTGAGGTAATCAGCGTTGTACGGGCTCTCGGCACGGCCGTAGACGCCGCGCTGCATCCCGCCGTTGGCCATCGGCGGCATGTTGGTCTTGCCCAGGCAGATCGCCCCGGCGGCGCGCAGGCGTTCGATGGTGAACGCATCGCGATAGGCGATCAGGTCCTTGAAGGCCGGGCTGCCGGAAGCGGCGGTGAGGCCCTTGACCAGATAACTGTCCTTGGCGGTGTAAGGGATGCCGTCCAGCGGACCCAGCACCTGGCCCTTGGCGCGACGGGCGTCGGCGGCCTGCGCTTCGGCGAGGGCCTCGGGGTTGCGCACCACCAGCGCGTTCAGTGCCGTGGGCGTCTCGGGGCCGTCATAGGCGTCGATCCGCGCGAGATAGGCCTGGACCAGTTCAACCGAGGTGGTCTGACCGGATTCGAGCGCGGCGCGCAGCTCGGCAATGGAAACTTCGGTAACTTCGATCATGCTGCCACCGCCGCTTGCAGGTGGAGGGTCCCAAACACTTCACTTTTCTCGAAATGGACTTTCATATCGTTATTCTCGTTGCACTGTGTGGCACGACAGGGTCGGGTGTTAAAAATACTGAGCACTATTTAGCATTAAACCGGGATTTTAGGAATCCGTTGTCCAATTTATCTTACAGGCGACAGAAAAAAGGCCACCACAACCCGACGTTGTGGTGGCCCGAGGGTGACGCATTATAGTGGCCCGCGCGCGCAGGCCAATGGATCAGTGAGCGCCGGCAGCCTTGTTCAGGTCGCTTTCGGCCCATTCGGTGTAGACGCAGGCATCCGCAGTGGCCCAGCGCACCCGCACCGGGTCGCCGGCCTTGAGCGGCATGCCGGCGGCGGACAGTGCCTTGACCGTCATCGAGGTGCCGCCGGCAGTGATCACGCTGCAGGTCTGGCTTTCGCCGAGGAACAACACTTCCACGACCTTGGCCGAGACTTCGTTCCAGCCGGCGGCCAGCGGTTCGGCCAGGGCTTGTTCATTGCTCAGGGCCAGGGCTTTTTCCGGGCGTACCATCAGCAGCACGTCCTGGTCGGTTTGCAGGCTGGCGGTGAGTCGGATCGACAGCGGTTGCCCCTCGAAAGTCGCCACCGCATTGCCCTGGGCCTTGAGCTTGAGGAAGTTGGAGTTGCCGAGGAACGAGGCGACAAAGGCGTTCGGCGGATTCTGGTAAAGGTCATAACCGCTGCCCAGGCCAACGATCTTGCCGTGGCTGAAGATCGCGATGCGCTGGGACAGGCGCATGGCTTCTTCCTGATCATGGGTCACGTAGACGATGGTGATGCCCAGGCGCCGATGCAGCTGGCGCAGTTCATCCTGCAAGTCTTCGCGCAGTTTCTTGTCCAGCGCGCCGAGGGGTTCGTCCATCAACAGGATGCGTGGCTCGTAAACCAGTGCGCGGGCGATGGCGACCCGTTGCTGCTGGCCACCAGACAGTTGCGAAGGGCGGCGATGGGCGAATTGCTCAAGCTGTACCAGCTTGAGCATCGCATCGACCCGGCGCTCGCGTTCGGCCGTGGCCAGTTTGCGGATCGCCAGCGGGAAGGCGATGTTGTCGCGCACCGACAGGTGCGGGAACAGCGAGTAGCGCTGGAACACCATGCCGATGTCGCGCTTGTGCGGCGGCACGTTGACCAGCGACTGGCCGTTGACCAGGATCTCGCCGCTGCTCGGCGTTTCGAAGCCGGCGAGCATCGACAGCGTGGTGCTTTTGCCCGAGCCGCTGGAGCCGAGGAAGGTGAGGAATTCACCGTCCTTGATGTCCAGCGAGATGTTGTCCACGGCGGCGAAGTCGCCGTAGTGCTTGTTCAGGTTACGCAGGCTGACCAGGGGTTTGTCATTTTGCTGCGCGGAATCTTTGATCACTGCACTCATGTCGTACTCCTGGCGCTCAAGCGCTGATTTCGTTGCGCCGGCGCAGAGCGGCGGCGATCACCATGACCAAGACCGAGAGGCCGATCAGCAGCGTCGAGGCGACGGCGATCACGGGCGTCAGGTCCTGGCGCAGGGTGGTCCACATTTTCACGGGAAGGGTTTGCAGGGTCGGGCTGGCCATCATCACGCTCAGCACCACTTCATCCCACGAGACGAGGAAGGCGAAGAGGGCGCCGGCGACCATGCCCGGGCGGATCGCCGGGAAGGTCACCTTGAACACCGCTTGCAGGCGCGAGGCGCCGCAGATCACCGCCGCATCCTCGATCGACTGATCGAACAGCTTCAGCGAGTTGATGATCGAGATGATGGTGAACGGCAACGCCACGATCACATGGCTGACCACGAAGGCGAACATGGTCCCGGTGTAGCCCAGTTTCAGGAACAGCGCGTACACCGCCACGGCGATGATCACCAGGGGCACGATCATCGGCAGGGTGAACAGGCCGTAGAGCATTTCCCGGCCGGGGAAGCGGCCGCGCACCAGGGCGAACGCGGTCGGCAGTCCCAGCGCGACGGCGAAGAACGTGGTCAGCACCGCGACCTTGAGACTGGCCATCGCCGCGTTCATCCAGTCGGCGTTGGAGAAGAACTGGCCGTACCATTTCAGCGTCCAGCCCGGCGGCGGGAACACCAGCCATTGCGACGAACCGAACGACAGCAGCACGATGAACACGATCGGCAGCAGCAGGAACAGACCGATCAGCCCGGTGGTGGCATAGAGGCCGAAGCGCATCCGGCGGCTCATGGCATTGGGGGTCAGGAGCATGACGGCTTACCTCGCGTTGCTGGCACCAACCGGGGATTCCGGCTGGAGCTTCAGGTAGAAGTAGAACAGCACCAGCGTGATCACGATCAGCAACGCGGCGCCAGCGCTGGCCAGGCCCCAGTTGAGGAACGACTGCACCTGCTGAATGATGAACTCAGGCAGCATCATGTTCTGCGCACCGCCCAGCAGCGCCGGGGTCACGTAGTAACCGAGGGACATCACGAACACCATCAGGCCACCGGAGAACAGCCCCGGCCGGCACAGCGGCAGGAACACCCGGAAGAAGTTGGTCCAGGGGCTGGCGCCGCAGATCGAACCGGCCTGCAGGATCATCGGGTCGATGGCCTGCATGGTCGCCTGCAACGGCAGTACGATGAACGGGATCATGATGTAGCTCATGCCGATCACCACGCCGGTGAGGTTGTGCACCATCTCCAGCGGTTGATCGATGATGCCCATCGCCATCAGCGCCTTGTTGATCACCCCGGAGGCTTGCAGCAACACCAGCCAGGAGTAGGTGCGGGCGAGCAGGCTGGTCCACATCGACAACAGCACGATGTTGAGGATCCAGCGCCCCCAGCCGCGCGGCACCAGGGTGATCGCCCAGGCCAGCGGGAAGCCCAGCAGCAGGCTGAACAGCGTGACCAGCCCGGCCACCGAGAAGGTGTTGAGCAACACCCGGGCATAGGCCGAGTTGGCGAACAGTTGCTCGTAGTTGCCCAGGCCCGGCACCGGTTCCAGCACGCCGCGCAGCAGCAGGCCAATCAGCGGCGCGAGAAAGAACAGGCCGAGAAACAGCAGGGCGGGGACCAGGTTGCTGGCACCACGCCAACGCTGCTTTAGCGACGGCGAGGGCTGCTTTGCAAGGGTCTGGCCGACTGCCGGGCCGGCAGCGCCGATGGCGCTCCCGGAGGCCGTGGACGGACGAGGCGCGGTTGCCGTCATTTTCATTTGACCAGCCATTCGTTCCACCGTGTCGCAATGGCCGGACCGTTCTTGGCCCAGTATGCGAAATCAAGAGTGATCTGATCCTTTGCGTAGGCCGTCGGCAGGTTCGGGGCCAGCACCGAGTCCAGGCGCGCCACGCTGTCGACGTTGACCGGGGCGTAGGCGGTCAGGTTGGAGAAGTCGGCCTGTCCTTTGGCGCTGCTGGCGTTGGCCAGGAACTTCATCGCCGCATCCTTGTTTTTCGAACCCTTGGGAATGACCAGGATGTCGGCCATCACCAGGTTCTGCTTCCAGCTTACGCCGACCGGGGCGCCGTCTTCCTGCAGGGCATGAATCCGGCCGTTCCAGAACTGGCCCATGCTCGCTTCACCGGAGGCCAGCAGTTGCTGCGACTGCGCGCCGCCGCCCCACCAGACGATGTCTTGCTTGATGGTGTCGAGTTTCTTGAACGCGCGGTCCAGGTCCAGCGGGTAGAGCTTGTCCGCCGCTACACCGTCGGCCAGCAGCGCCAGTTCGAGCACGCCAGGACTCGGCCATTTGTAGAGGGCGCGTTTGCCGGGGTAGGTCTTGGTGTCGAACAGCGCGGACCAGTCCTGAGGCTTGCTGGCACCGAGCTTGCCTTCGTTGTAGCCGAGGACGAAGGAGAAGAAGAACGAGCCGACGCCGTGATCGCTGACGAAGCGCGGGTCGATCTTGTCGCGCTCGATGACTTTGAAATCGAGGGGTTCGAGCAAGCCTTCGGAGGCGGCGCGCAGGGCGAAGTCGGCTTCGACATCGACCACGTCCCATTGCACGTTGCCGCTTTCGACCATGGCCTTGAGCTTGCCGTAGTCGGTCGGGCCATCCTGCACAACGGTGATGCCGCTGGCCTTGCTGAACGGATCGGCCCAGGCCTGCTTCTGCGCATCCTGGGTGCTGCCGCCCCAACTGACGAAGTTGACGCTTTCAGCCGCCAGCAATGCCTGGCTGGTGACGCTCAGCAGTCCCGCAAAAAGAACCGCGGTCGCACGTTTGTTCAACACCATTTTCACGCCCTCATTGTTGTGTTTATGAGCGGGGCTTTCGAGTGCCCGCCTATCGGGAGCAGTAGGTCCGTCGAGTCAGTGCTGACTGTTCGGTCTATGGAATATCATATTATGGTATTCCAAACTTTGTGCAAGCACTTTGCCGTACCGGCTATCAGCCAAAAGTAGTTTTTCAGTGTCGACGCATTCCCCCTGTGGGAGCGGGCTTGCTCGCGAAAGCGGTGCGTCAGACAACTTTGAGCCGACTGACACTCCCTCTTCGCGAGCAAGCCCGCTCCCACAGGGGAATTACATTCAGTCCAAAATCATTCGGTGAATGGAATGCTCTCAACCACCTCCAGGTCATACCCGGTCAAGCCCGCATACTTCAACGGCGGACCGAGATGGCGCAGCTTGCCGACACCCAGGTTCTGCAGGATCTGCGCGCCGGTGCCCACCTCCGAATAAATCCGCGACTGCGAACGGTTGAACTGCCGGGGCGGTTGGGTCAATTGCGGCACGCGCTCCAGCAGCGCCTGGGAGGATTCGTGATTGGCCAGCACCACCACCACGCCGTGGCCTTCGGCGGCGACACGCTGCAAGGCGGCCCACAAGGTCCAGTTGGTCGGCCCGCTGTATTCGGCGCCGACCAGGTCGCGCAACGGATCGATCACATGCACGCGCACCAGCGTCGGTTCTTCGCGGCGCAGATCGCCCATGACCATGGCCATGTGGACACCGCCTTCGATGCGATCCTCAAAGGTGATCAGACGGAAGGTGCCGTGCACTGTCGGCAGGTCACGTTCACCGATGCGCACGATGGTGTGCTCGGTGCTAAGGCGGTAGTGGATCAGGTCGGCGATGGTGCCGATCTTGATCCCGTGCCTGCGCGCGAACACTTCCAGGTCGGGGCGGCGGGCCATGGTGCCGTCGTCGTTCATCACTTCGACGATCACCGAGGCAGGCGTGTGGCCGGCCAGGCGGGCCAGGTCGCAACCGGCTTCGGTGTGGCCGGCGCGGGTCAGCACACCGCCTTCCCGGGCGCGCAACGGGAAGATGTGCCCGGGTTGCACGATGTCGGCAGGACCTGCGTTGGCGGCGACGGCGGCGGCCACGGTGCAGGCACGATCAGCGGCGGAGATACCGGTGGTCACTCCGACGGCAGCCTCGATGGACACGGTGAACGCGGTGCTGAACACGCTGCCGTTGCTCGGCACCATTTGCTCCAGGCCCAGGCGTTTGCAGTGTTCGTCGGTCAGGGTCAGGCAGATCAGGCCACGGGCTTCACGGGCCATGAAGCTGATCGCCTCGGGTGTGCAGCAGTCGGCGGCCAGCAACAGGTCGCCTTCGTTTTCCCGGTCTTCATCGTCGACCAGCAGGACCATTTTGCCGAGGCGGTAATCTTCGATGATTTCTTCGATGCTGTTGAAGGCCATGCTGGAGTCTCGGTGTTTGTGGGATGAGTAGTGTGGTATACCATAATACAAAACAAACCGAGAGGTCACTATGAAGGCGTACTGGATTGCTCACGTGGATGTCACTGACCCTGATCAGTACAGCCAATACACCCGGCGGGCGCCACAGGCGTTTGCCCTGTATGGCGGTCGGATTCTGGCGCGGGGCGGGCGTAGCGAGGCGATGGAAGGTCGGGCGACACCGCAGCGCAGTGTGGTGATCGAGTTTGATTCCTATGAGCAGGCGGTGGCGTGCTATCACTCGGCGCTGTATCAGGAGGCGAGGGGGTATCGTGAGGGGGTGGCTTTGGCTGAGGTCATCATCGTCGAAGGCGTAGCGCCGCTTTGAATTGCGAATGTGTACATATCCGTTTCTTCGGTAACGGCGGCTTATGGTTTCGCCCTTACGGCGAGTCCCTTTGGCAAACGCCGGAGTGCCGGCCCAGCCCAAAGGAACCAAAGGTCTCGCCCCTTACGTACGGCCCCTCGCTGAGGCTCGGGGTTCCTTCGCTCCGGTATTCATCCGGGGGCATTGCCCTCCGGTCGGCTTCGCTTCGACCTACATGCAATGAGTTCGACTGCGTCGAACAGCGCTGCGCGCCTGTCCCCGGATGAACACCTCCACTCAGCCTTCCGAGGGGGCGGGTGGATCAAGATCAAAAGCTGCAGGCGAGCTAACGCTCGGCCTGTAGGAGCTGCCGAAGGCTGCGATCTTTTGATCTTGATCTTCCGCTCTCAAAAATCAAAATCAAAAGATCGCAGCCTGCGGCAGCTCCTACAGGGAAACGCATCAGAACCAGGCCGGCATACCACCCGCCCCGCAGATCCCCCCGATGATTATTTTTTGTCGGCCATCGCTTGCGTGTCGCGGTCGATAGTTGGGCACCGTGTCCGGGCTGAGCAAACCTGACCGGAGCCCAATAATGATAAAAAAAAGCTCGGCCACAGCCGGAGTCCGCCAACGACTTCCCCGGCTTGGCCATACCCGCCCGCAACCGCTTGCGTTGGCGATTCTTGCCGTACTCACGGGGCCGGCCTGCGCCACCACCTTTGACCTCAACGAAGACTGGAGCCTGTCGACCAAGACCAGTCTGAGCCTGGGCAGCAGTTGGTCGACGCAAAACCCCGACAAAAGCCTGATGACCCGCGCCAACGCCCTGCAGGCCCAGGGCGTGAATGCCAATGGCACCAGCGTCAGCGCCGACGACAACCGGCTGAACTTCGAGAAGGGCGATCCCATCTCGCAGCTGTTCAAGGGCCTCACCGATTTCAGTCTCGATGGCCAGGGCCAGGGCGCGTTCCTGCGCTTCAAATACTGGTACGACCACGCCTATGAAACCGGCAATGGCCGCTTCAAGGATTTCGACGATTCGGGCTGGGACGACTTGTCGAAGTTCAAGGGCTTCCAGGTCCTCGACGCCTACGTCTGGAAAGACTTCCAGGTGGCCGAGCATCCGCTGAACGTGAAGGTCGGCAACCAGGTGTTGTCCTGGGGCGAGGCGCTGTTGATTCAGAACGGCATCAACGTGATCAACCCGCTGGACATCTCGGCGTTCAACCGTCCCGGCGTGGAAATCAAGGAAGGCCAGTTGCCGGTGGAGATGGTGTCCTTCAGCTTCGGCCTGACCGACACCACCAACCTCGAAGGTTTCTACCAGTACAACTGGCGGCCCAGTGTCCTCGACGGTTGCGGCACTTTCTTCGCCAGCAGCGACGTGATTCAGCCGGGGTGCGGGCCGTTGTACCTGAGCCAGGTGCAGACCGATGATCAGATGCAGGCCGCGGGTTTGTTCGCGACGTCCCGGGGCAACGAGTCGCCGTCCGATTACGGCCAGTTCGGCTTCGCCCTGCGCCAGATGATCCCGGCGTTGAACGATGCCGAAGCGGCGTTTTACTACATCAACTATCACTCGCGGTTGCCGTATTTCACCCTCAACGCCAGGAACACTTCCTTGCCCGGCACCTTCCCCGGTGGCATCCAGGGGCCGAGCTATGCGGCTGCCTTCCCGGAAAACATTCACCTGTACGGCATCAGCCTCAACGGCGTCGAGCCGGTCACCGGGATTTCCCTGGCGGGTGAGCTGAGCTATCGGCCGAACATGCCGATCGCGATCAACGCGCCCGACGTCAACGTCGCCGTGATTTCCGGGCCGGGGGGCAGTTCCTGGGTGCAATTGCCGCCCGGTTTCAGCACCACCAATGGCAGCCAGTTCGATGCCTGGGAACGCAAGGGTGTCTGGCAGATGACCGGTTCGGCCACCCAGGCCATCGACAACGTGCTGGGCGCCACGCGCCTGAGCCTGTTCGGTGAAGCCGGTGTCGTGCACATCGAGGATCTGGGGGATGAGCGCCTTGGCCGTAACGCCGCGTTCGGCCGCAGTGCTCCGCGCAACGGCACGCCGTGCAACACCGTGGCCTCCGGGGTCACCAACCAGTACTGCACCGACAAGGGCTTTGCCACCGAGTGGTCGTGGGGTTATCGCCTGCGCGCCAGCCTCGAATACAGCGATGTGTTGCCGGGCATCAACCTGATTCCGGCCGTCAACTGGCGGCATGACGTCGAGGGTTATTCCTACGATCCGCAAGGGCCGTTTCAGGAAGGCCAGCAAGCGCTGGGCGTGAGCCTGACCGGCGTCTACATGAACGATTACAGCGTGGAGCTGGCCTACAACGCCTTCTTTGGTACCAACGACTACAGCACCCTCGACGACCGCGATTTCGCATCCGTCAGCTTCAAGGCAGACTTCTAAGGAGAACCGTTATGCGTATGCAATTGTGCGTGCTGGCCCTGGCCTGCACCGTCGGCCTGGCTCAGGCCAAAGGCACCGATTCGGCAGCCCTGGGCAAGACCCTGACCCCCATGGGCTCGGAAATGGCGGCCAATGCCGACGGCAGCATTCCGGCCTGGACCGGTGGCCTGGCGAGCAACGCCGGCACCGTCGACAGCAAGGGCGGCTATAGCGACCCTTATGCGGCCGAGAAGCCCTTGTTCACCGTCACGGCGAAGAATGTGGCGCAGTACGAGAAGTTTCTCAGCCCCGGGCAAATCGCGTTGTTCAAGCGTTTTCCCGACACTTACAAAATGAACATCTACCCGACCCATCGCAGCGCCAACCTGCCCAAGGAGGTGCTGGCGGCAAGCCGCGACAACGTGGCCAAGACCAGCATGGCCGATGGCGGCAACGGCTTGCATGACTACGCCAGGGGTATTCCGTTTCCGTTGCCCACCGAAGGCCTGGAGGTGATGTGGAACCACATGACCCGTTATCGCGGCGGCAGCTACGAGCGCATCAGCAGCGCCGCGCTGGTGCGTGAAAACGGCGCCACCAGCTACGTGCGCAACCAGTCGCTGATCAACTTTGCCGACACCGTGGGCGGACTGGAGCCAGGCTCCAACATCCTGTTCATGTTCAAGAGTCGGGTCCTGGAGCCGGCGCGTTTGTCCGGCGAGGCGGTGCTGGTGCATGAACCGGTCGACCAGGTCGCCGAGCCGCGTTCGGCCTGGCAATACCTGCCGGGCCAGCGTCGCGTGCGGCGTGCGCCGATGATCGCCTACGACAACAGCGCCCGTTACAGCAATGGCCTGATCACCGCCGACAACGTCGATGGCTACAACGGCGCGCCGGACCGTTTCGACTGGAAACTGGTGGGCAAGCAAGAGCTGTTCATTCCTTACAACAGCTACAAGATCGGCAGCCGCGACCTCAAGTACGACGCCGTGATCAAGCCCAACCACGTCAACCAGGACCTGGCCCGCTACGAGAAGCATCGGGTGTGGGTGGTGGAAGCGACCCTCAAGCCGGGTGCCCGGCACATCTACGCCAAGCGCCGTTTCTATGTGGACGAGGACAGTTGGCAGATCGCCCAGTCGGACCAGTACGACAGCCGCGGTGAACTGTGGCGCAGCGGTGAACTGCATGCGATTCAGCAGTACGACCACGGCTTCACCTACAACGTACTGGAAACCTCCTACGACCTGATCTCCGGACGCTACTACGCCGGCGGCCTGGCCAACGAAGAGACCGAACCGATGCGCGTGGGCTTCGCCGCCAAGACCGACGACTACACCCCGTCGGACCTGCGGCGCTGGGCCAAGTAACCCTTCGCCAAACCACCGCAAACCCATTGTGGGAGCGGGCTTGCTCGCGAAGGCGTCGTGTCAGTCGCCATCAATGTTGGCTGACACACCGCTTTCGCGAGCAAGTCGGGTCGCCGCATCGCCGCTCCCACAGGGATCTGTGTGTGCCGATGTTTATCTAAAGGAGATCTACCGTGCGCTACTGGATATCCGCTCTTGCCCTGGGCGCAAGCCTGGGTACCGTTCACGCTGCAACCCTCGATCAACCCCAGGCGAAGGCACTGGCCCAGGAGGCCTACGTATTCGCCTACGCCACCGTCGAGCACGACAAAGTGCTCAGCGCCATTGCCGCGAAGCTGCCGTTCAACCGGCTCTACAGCGAACCGCGCTTGCTCGGCCCGCAGGACAACAAAGTGGTGTCACCGAACAACGACACCTTCTATTCCCGAGCCCTGCTTGATTTGCGCAGCGAACCGATGGTGCTGGACGTGCCGGCCGTGCAGGGGCGCTACTACAGCTTTCAACTGGTCGACATGCGCACCGGCAACCTCGACTACATCGGCACCCGCGCCACGGGTGATAAAGCGGGGCGCTACCTGATCGCCGGGCCGGACTGGAAGGGTGAAGCGCCATCGGGTTTCAGCGGCGTGATTCGCTCGCCGAGCCGCCTGGTGTTCCTGTTGGGGCGCACCGAGGTCAAGGGCGAAGCGGATCAGAAAGACGCCGCTCAAGTGCTCAAGGGCTACGCTTTGCAAGCACTGTCCACCGTGAGCGGCGGCGCGGCGCCTGAACCCTTGGCTGCACTGCAGCTTCCAGCGTATATGGACACCAAACAGGGGCCGGCGCAGGCGCTGTTCAGCACCTTCAACGCCCTGGCGCCGCTGCACCAATGGAGCGCCAGCGAGCAGGAAAAGCTGGCCCGTTTCGCCGCCATCGGTGTGAAGCCGGGCGCCACATTCCAGGCGCCGGCGGATTTGCTCGAAGCCGTCGCCCAAGGCGCCGAAGCCGGTCGCGAGCAAGTGCGCGCAGCGTCCAGCCAGCTGTCGGTGGAACAGCAGGGCTGGTTGCCGTCGCCGCCCAACGTCGGCAAGTTCGGCGACGACGACCTGACCCGTGCCGCGGTCGCCTGGCGCTACATCTACGCCAACGATGCGCTGGAAGCGCTGTACCCGATGGCGCTGCACGATGCCCAGGGGCAGATGCTCAGCGGCCAGCACGCCTATCGCCTGCATTTCCCCGCCGGGCAATTGCCGCCGGTGAATGCGTTCTGGTCGCTGACCTTGTATGACGGCAAAACCCAACTGCTCGCCGCCAACCCGATCCAGCGTTATGCCCTGGGCGACCGCAGCCCTGGTCTACAATACGATGCCGACGGCGGCTTGACCCTGATCCTGCAAGCCGATGCGCCCAAGGATGCACCGCAGGGCAACTGGCTGCCGACGCCGCAAGGTCCGTTCAACCTGCTGTTGCGCCTGTACCTGCCCAAGGGCGGGGCACTGGACGGGAGTTATCAGTTGCCGACGATTGCGAGGATCGAATCATGAACCTGATTTTCAGTCGCCGCCGGGTGTTGGGCTGCATGGGGGTATTGGGAGGCAGCCTGATGTTTCCGCGCTGGTTGCTGGCCGCTGATTCCGATGACTTTCGGCAGATTGCCAAAGAGGCGTGGATTTACGCGTACCCCATGCTCATGCATTACCAGACCATGGAAAAACAGGCGCTCAACGCGTCTGCGCCGGAGTACGTCGGCGGCTTCAATCGCTTTCGCCATTACAGCGAGTTGTACACCCCGAACAACCGCGAAATCGTCACGCCGAACAACGACACGCCGTACTCCTGGGCCTGGCTCGACCTGCGCAGCGAGCCGCAAGTGTTGAGTGTGCCGGCCGTGCCTGACGACCGCTATTACGTGCTTCAACTGGTCGACCAATACACCCATAACTTTGCCTATGTCGGCGTGCTCAGCACCGGGCGCGAGGCGGGAAACTACCTGATCGCCGGACCCGGCTGGCAAGGACAGATACCGGACGGTGTCACGGCCGTGCTGCGCAGCGAAACCGAAATCGTCATGGTGCTTGGCAGAACGGGCCTGAAAAACGCCGGGGACCTGCCGGCGGTGCGTGCCTTGCAGCAGCAATACGAGTTGCGTTCGTTGCATGAATACATTGGCAGTGCACCGCCCGTGGCTGCGCCAGCCATTGACTGGCACCCCTGGGACAGCAAGACCGGGTTGGGGCTTGAGTTTATCCCGGTGTTGAACCAGATCCTCAGCCTGTGTCCGACGCAACCGTCCGAGCAAGCCCTGCGCGCACGCTTTGCGCGGATCGGCATCGTGCCCGGCCAGGGCTTCGACCCGGCGACGTTGCCGCCAGCCATACGCCAGGCACTGCTCGCCGGGATTCAGGACGCCCAGGCGCAATTGCAAACGGCGGTGAGCCAGGTGCGTACCACCCTCGGCCTGTTCGGCACTCGCCAAGCGATGGACGGCAATTACCTCAACCGCGCTGTTGCGGCGAATGTCGGGATTTACGGCAACAGTGTGGAGGAGGCCTTCTACACCGGCACTCGTGTGGATAATCAGGGGCAACCCTTGCAGGGCGGGCGAAGCTATCGCCTGCGTTTCGCACCGGGTCAATTGCCGCCCGCCAGCGAGTTCTGGTCGCTGACCTTGTATGACTTGCCGGATCGGCAACTGGTGGCCAACCCGATCAATCGTTACTGCCTCAGCAGCCGGGATCGTTTGCAAGCGGATCCGGACGGTGGGCTGACGTTGATCCTGCAGAACGCCACGCCGCCGGAGCAGAGCAACTGGTTGCCGACGCCGGCGAGCGGGGCGTTCACCCTGGTCTTGCGCCTGTATGGGCCGGGGCAGCAGGTGGTCAATCAGCGCTGGCAAATGCCGGTGGTTGAGGTGGTGTCTGTCTGAGTCGCGCTCCTGCATTGGATTTGTGTCGTTCACACCTGTTGTGGACAACCTGGATCCCTGTGGGAGCGGGCTTGCTCGCGAAGGCGGAGTGTCAGGCGACCTGTCTTTTGTTGGCTGTGTACATATCCGTTTCTTCGGTAACGGCGGCTGGCGGTTTCGCCCTTACGGCGACTCCCTTTTTTACAAGCGCCTAAAAAAGGAAGCAAAAAACGCTCGCCCCGAACGTACGGCCCCTCGCTGAGGCTCGGGGTTCCTTCGCTGCGGTATTCATCCGGGGGCATTGCCCTCCGGTCGGCTTCGCTTCGACCTACATGCAATGAGTTCGACTGCGTCGAACGGCGCTGCGCGCCTGTCCCCGGATGAACACCTCCGCTCAGCCTGCCGAGGGGGCGGGTAGATCAAAAGCTGCAGGCGAGCTAACGCTCGACCTGATGAGT
Source organism: Pseudomonas sp. Pseusp49 (assembly GCF_059491875.1). Lineage (NCBI taxonomy): Bacteria > Pseudomonadati > Pseudomonadota > Gammaproteobacteria > Pseudomonadales > Pseudomonadaceae > Pseudomonas > Pseudomonas sp. Pseusp49. The sequence goes on from NZ_CP168514.1 coordinate 2,415,959, forward strand.
GGTGAAAAGCGGGGTGTACGCCGCTCTGCCTTTGCTCTTCTGTGGGAGCGAGCTTGCTCGCGATGGCGGTCTGTCGGTTAACCGAAATTTTGCAGTGAGCCACACCAAAAAACAGGTCGGCCGGTAGGCCGCCTCGGGCGTTGTTGCGGTGTACGCCCCCTCGTGAGGCCGAGCGGAGGTTCTGCGTAGTGGGCAACCCGGCATGGATGCCGGGTTAGCCGCCGCCGGCCATGGATGGCCGATGGCGGCGGGCCCACGGAGCAGGACCGGAGCGAGGGGATGCCGAGCCTAGGCGAGGCACCGAACGTCAGGGGCAAAGCGCTTTGGTTACTTTCGCGCTTTTCGAAAGTGACCCGCCGTAAGGGCGGAACCATTAGCAGCCGTTACCGCAGAAATGGATATGTACACCCGTAAAAATCCATGCCGCCCCTCAGGGATCAGTGATGTTCACAGCATGTGTGAACGACACAGAGCCAGTATGAGAGCCAACTCGCGAAAGCGGTTTCACGGGGTAACGATATTGAACTGCGGCGCAAACGTATCGAGGCTGGTCATCAACTCTCCAAGCTTCTTGCCATTGCCTTGCAACTTGATCAGGCCTTTCTGGATCGCCGTGGGGATGTCCAGTTGCTTGAGGCTGATCTGTTCCAGGGTGGCCTTGCTCATGGTCACGCCAGCATCCGCCTGGGCGTTGAGGCCGGCGCGGTGGGTCAGCACGCCGTTGCGCAGGGTCAGGTTGAAGTCCTGGTTCAGGTCCTCGAAGGTCCAGTTCAGGGTCAGGTCATGGCCTGCGGCCTTTTCGCTGTCCAGACGCACGGCCAGGAAGTCGAAGAACATCTGCGGGCTCATCGCCCGTACCATGTCGACCGACACCGAAGTGCCTGCATGGGGTGGTACGCCGTTGCGCAGTTCCATGGCGCCGGTCAGGTACATGTTGCGCCAGGTGGCGTTTTCGCTTTGATAGCCCATCTGCTCCAGCGCCTCGGCCTGGGCTTTGCGCGCGTCGCCGTTGTCCGGGTTGGCGAACAGCAATTGATTGCCCAGTTGCGCGGCCCAGCGGTACTCACCCTTGGTCATCGCCGCGAGCATTTTCTCCAGTACCGCGGCTTCGCCACCCATGGCTTCGACCGTGTACTTCGCCGTCTCCACAGGAGGCAGCGGATTGAGGTTGGCCGGGTTGCCGTCATAGAAACCCATGTAACGCTGATACACCGCACGGGTGTTGAAGCTCAGCGAGCCGTAGTAGCCACGGGTGTACCACTTCTGGTCCAGGCTGCCGGGCAGTTTCTTGATCGAGTCGGCGATTTCCAGCGGCGTCAGGCCCTGGTTCAGCAGGTGCAGGGTGCGGTCATTGAGGAAGGCGTACATGTCGCGCTGGTCGGCGAGGAAGGTGCGGATGCGTTCGCCGCCCCAGGTCGGCCAGTTGTGCTGGGCGAACAGCACGTCGCTCTTGTCACCGTATCGCGCCAGGCTGCCGTCCAGGTACTCGGCCCAGGCCTTGGCGTCCCGCACTTGCGCGCCGCGCGGGGTGAGGATGTTGTGCATCATTTGCGTGGCGTTTTCCGCCATGCACAAGGCGCGCAACTGCGGCAGGTACAGGTTCATTTCCGCGGGCGCCTCGGTGCCCGGGGTCAATTGGAATTCCACTTCGAGGCCGGCGATGGTGCGGGTCTCCAGTGCCTTGTCGATCAGGTCGGTGGGCGGGATCAGGGTGACGGTGCCGCCGCTCGGTGTGCTCTTGCCCAGGCCGGCATCGACCTGGCCTTTTTCGCCACGGGGCAGCAGGCTGCCGAACTGGAACTGCGCGCGGCGGCTCATGGCGTTGCCGGCGTAGACGTTCTCGCTCATCACGTGTTCCATGAACCCGGCGGGGGCGAACACCTTGACCTTGCCGGCCTTGACGTCGGCTTCGTCGATGACCCCGCGCACGCCACCGAAGTGGTCGACATGGGTGTGGCTGTAGATCACCGCCACCACCGGTTTGTGCGGGCGGTTCTGGTAGTACAGCTCCAGCGCCGCCTTGGCGGTTTCGGCCATGGTCAAGGGGTCGATGATGATCAGCCCGTCGTCGCCTTCGATGATGGTCATGTTTGCCAGGTCGAGGCCGCGCACCTGATACAGCCGAGGGCTGACTTCGAACAATCCGGCATGGGCGCTGAGCTGGGCCAGGCGCCATAGGCTCGGGTTGACTGACTCCGGGGCCTGGTCCTTGGCGAGGAAGTCATAGGCCTGGATGTCCCAGATGACCTTGCCCGAGGCGTCCTTGACCTGGCCCTTGAAGGGCGCGATCAAGCCCTTGGTGACCGACTCGTAGTCAGTGCGGTCGGTGAAGGGCAGTTGTTTCAGGACGGCGGCGTTACTGGCCGAGGTTTGCGGGCTGGCCGCGACCGGTGCATCGGCGGCGACCACCGCTTGCGCCAGGCAGGTGGTGATGAGGCAAGCGAGCAGCCCACGAGGGCTCAAGGTGAAACGAGGCATGGCGTCTCCGTTTTTTATCGTTATGGCTAGACCAGCTTCGAGGGTAGGGCGGGGCACGGGCAGGGCGATCATCGGCAACGGACAAAAAACATTCAGGGCCGCTATCCTTGAGCCACGCATACCCAGCAGGTTGACCCATGCTTGAAGTCCATGGCGTTTTCAAAAGCTACGCCACACCGCAGGGGCCGCTGCCGGTGCTGCAAGGCGTCGACCTGACGCTCAGGCCCGGCAGCAGCCTGGCGTTGATGGGCGAGTCGGGCAGTGGCAAAAGCACTTTGCTGCACCTGATCGCCGGGCTGGACCGGGTCGATCGCGGCAGCATCCGCAGTGGCGGGCATCGCCTGGAACAGATGAACGAAGGGCAACTGGCGAGCTGGCGCCGAACGGAAATCGGCCTGGTGTTCCAGCAATTCAACCTGATCGGCAGCCTGCGGGTCGAAGACAACCTGGCGATTCAGGCGCGTCTGGCCGGGCGTCATGACCCACGCTGGCAAGCCCATCTGGTGCGGCGCCTGGGCCTGGGCGAGCTGTTGCGGCGCTACCCCGAGCAACTGTCCGGCGGCCAGCAGCAACGGGTCGCGCTGGGTCGGGCGCTGGCGTCGCGCCCGCCATTGCTGCTGGCCGACGAACCCACTGGCAGCCTCGATGAGACCACCGGCGCCGAGGTGTTGCAGTTGCTGCTGGAGCTGCTCGACGACAGTCCCACCAGCCTGCTGATGGTCACCCACAGTCCCGGCGTGGCGGCGCGGCTGGCGGAAAAGGCTTTGCTGTGCGGTGGTCGCCTGGCCGGTGTGGGCGAGCGCTGACATGAGCATCTTTGGCCAGACCCTGCGCGCGCTGCTCAGCCACTGGCGGCAGCATCCGGTGCAGTTTTTCAGCGTGCTGACCGGGTTGTGGCTGGCCACCGGCCTGTTGACCGGCGTCCAGGCACTCAACAGCCAGGCCCGCGACAGCTATGCCCGCGCCAGTCAATTGATCGGCGGCGAACCGCAGGCCAGTCTCAGTGCGCCCGGTGGCGGCACCTTCCCACAGCAATGGTTTGTCGATCTGCGCCGCGCGGGGTGGCCTGTGTCACCGGTACTGCAGGGCCGGGTCACGCTCAAGGGGCATGAAGAACAGCGCCTGCAGTTGATGGGCATCGAGCCGGTGTCGCTGCCGGCGGGCGCGGCGGTGGCGGGGCAGGCCTTGGCGATCGAGCAGGTGGTCGGCTTTTTCAGCCCGCCAGGCAGTACCTGGATATCGTCGCAAACCTTGCAGGCACTGGGCTTGCGCGAAGGTGACCGGCCACTGAACCTGGCGGGCGTGGCACTGCCGCCGCTGCAGGTGCAGGCCGACATGGCGCCCGGTGTGCTGCTGGTGGACATCGGTTTTGCCCAGCAGATCCTGGGGTTGCCGGATCAACTGTCGCGCCTGCTGCTACCGAAGGATTTCACTGCGCCGCTGCCGCAGGCCTTCCAGGGCCAACTGCAACTCAAGAGTGCCGGCGAAGAAAACAACCTCACACGCCTGACCGAAAGTTTTCACCTGAACCTTGCGGCCTTGGGGGTGCTGTCGTTCGTGGTCGGCCTGTTTATCGTGCACGCCGCCATCGGGCTGGCGCTGGAGCAACGCCGGGGTTTGCTGCGGACCCTGCGTGCCTGTGGGGTGAGTGCGCGCATGCTGATCGCCTGTCTCGCCGTCGAATTGGGTGGGTTGGCCCTGGTCGGCGGGGCGGCCGGGGTGGTCAGCGGCTACCTGCTGGCCGCCGTGCTGTTGCCGGATGTCGCCGCCAGCCTGCGTGGCTTGTATGGTGCCGAAGTGGCGGGGCAGTTGAACCTCGGCCTGTCATGGTGGTTCAGTGGTATCGGCCTGAGTCTGATCGGCGCATTGCTGGCCGGTGTCAACAGTCTGCTGCGGGCGGCGCGTTTGCCATTGCTGGCGCTGGCCGACCCGCAGGCCTGGCATCAGGCCCATGCACGCTGGTTGCGCCGCCAGGCTTGGGTGGCGGCCATGGCCGGGGTGATCGCGCTGCTGGCGCTGAACCTCGGCGACAGCCTGGTCAGTGGCTTCGTGCTGATGGCGGCGCTGTTGATCGCAGCCGCACTGGCGTTGCCGGTGGTGCTCAGTTCGCTGCTCAGTCTCGCTTCACAGCGCAGCCGCTCGGTACTGGGCCAATGGTTTGTCGCCGATTGCCGCCAGCAACTTCCGGCGTTGAGCCTGGCGTTGATGGCGCTGCTGTTGGCCATGGCGGCAAACATCGGTGCCGGCAGCATGACCGCAGGGTTTCGCCAGACCTTCAGCGACTGGCTCGAGCAACGGCTGACGGCCGAGCTTTACCTCAACCCCCAGAACCCGGCCCAGGCCAGGGAGCTGCACGGCTGGCTCGACCAGCAGCCGCAACTGGCGGTGGTGTTGCCCAACTGGCAGGTGTCGATCCAGTTGCAGGGCTGGCCGACGGACCTGTCCGGGATCATCGACCACCCGACCTACCGGCAGCACTGGCCGTTGCTCGAAGCCCTGGGCGACAACCCTTGGGAACGGCTGGCCAAGGACGATGCGGTGATGCTCAGCGAGCAACTGGCCCGGCGCCTGCGGGTGCAACTGGGCGACCACCTGACGCTGCCGACGCCCACTGGCCCCTGGTCGCCACGGATCGTCGGGATCTACGCCGACTACGGCAATCCCAAGGGCCACATTCTGGTCAATATCAACCACCTGCTGCGCGGCTGGCCGCAACTGGCACCGAACCGCTTCAACCTGCGCATCGAACCGGTATCGATCCCGGCGTTCGTCACGGCGCTGCAGGCGCGTTTTACCCTGGACGACAGCCGCATCGTCGATCAGGCGCGGCTCAAGGGCTGGTCCACGCAAGTCTTCGAACGCACCTTCGCCGCCACTGCTGCGCTCAATAGCCTGACGTTGTGCGTGGCCGGCGTGGCGCTGTTCATCAGCCTGCTGACCCAAAGCCAGAACCGTCTCGGGCAACTGGCGCCGCTATGGGCACTGGGCGTGACGCGCCGGCATCTGATGTTGCTCAACCTGGGGCAGACCTGGTTGCTGGCGCTGCTGACCCTGGTGCTGGCGTTGCCGTTGGGCATCGCCCTGGCGTGGTGCCTGGACACGGTGATCAATGTGCAGGCCTTTGGCTGGCGCCTGCCGTTGCGGGTGTTCCCGTTGCAACTGTTGCAGTTGATGGGCCTGGCGCTGGTGGCGACATTGCTGGCTTCGGCCTGGCCGTTGTTCCGTTTGTACCGCACGCAACCGGCGGACTTGCTGCGGACCTATGCCCATGAAGATTAATCTCGGCGTCTTGCTCCTGGCGCTGCTGGTGCTGCTGTTGAATGGCTGCGATCAACCGGCGCCGGTAGAAAAGGGGTTTGCCGGGCTGGGCAACCAGGCCGCTGCGTTTACCAAGGTGGTGCCCGGCCGGGAGTTCAGCTTCCCGGCGGATCACGGCCCGCACGATGGCTATCGCATTGAATGGTGGTACATCACCGCCAACCTGAAGGACGCTCAGGGGCATGAGTTCGGCGCGCAATGGACGCTGTTCCGCAGCGCCTTGAAAGCCACCCCCGAGGGGGCAGGCTGGCAGAACCAGACGATCTGGCTCGGTCACGCGGCGGTGACGTCGGCGACGGTGCATCACGCGGCTGAACGCTATGCCCGTGGCGGCGTCGGTCAGGCTGGTGTCAGCGTTGCGCCGTTCAATGCATGGATCGACGACTGGCAACTGAGCAGCCAGGCAACAGCCGAGGATCCGTTGGCCGACCTGCTGCTCAGCGCCCGCGACAAGCGTTTCAGCTACCGGCTGCGGTTGACCTCGACAGGTCCGCTGGTGCTGCAAGGCGACAAGGGGTTCAGCCAGAAATCCGAACAGGGTCAGGCCTCTTACTACTACAGCCAGCCGTTTTTCCAGGCCGGCGGCACCCTGGAAATCGACGGCCAGACCTTTCAGGTCAGTGGCCCGGCCTGGCTCGACCGCGAATGGAGCAGCCAGCCCTTGACGGCCAACCAGAGCGGTTGGGACTGGTTCTCCCTGCACCTGGACAGCGGCGAGCAGGTGATGCTGTATCGCATGCGGCAAAAAGACGGCGAGCCTTACCTCACCGGCACCTGGATCGACGCCCGGGGGCAGACACAGTTGTTGCACGCCGGCGACATCAGCCTCACACCGCAAGACAAAGCCAGTGTGGTCGGGCGCGAGATGCCCGTGCGCTGGTCGATCAGGATCCCCTCCAGACAGCTCGATATCGTCATCACCGCGCTCAATCCCCAGGCGTGGATGGACTTGCGCATTCCATATTGGGAGGGACCGGTACGCCTCAGTGGCAGTCATGCAGGGAACGGCTATCTGGAAATGACCGGGTATTAGAAAATCAGCGGCCTGCTGCGACCACTTGCTGAACAGCGTCTATGCTCATCGCACACATGGCATTGCGCTTTGCGTCAACGCCGTCTGTTGTCATTCATCACAGGGAAAGTTCTGCCTATGAAACGCCACGCACTGACCAAAGCCATCACCCTCGCCACCTTGTTGTCTGCCGCCAGTTTCGGTGCGGTTGCCGCCGAACTCCCGTTGTCCGAAGTTGTGGTGGTCGATCAGGTTGCCACCCAAGTCGTTTCGGTAGATACCGCAAACCGTATCGTGGTCCTCAAAGGCCCGCAGGGTAATGAGTTCCCTGTGCAGCTGACCGAAAAGGCAAAAAACCTCGACAACCTCAAGGCTGGCGACAAAGTCGACATCAGGGTCACCAGCGCCGTTGCCGCCTTCCTCGACACCGATGTCGACAAAGGCCTGCCGGGCACTGCCGAAGCCACCGGCGAAGTGCGCGCGGCACCCGGTAGCGACAACCCCGGCGGCGAAGCTTACCGCCAGGTGAAAGTGCAGCTGAAAATCACCCACATTGACCTGAAAAAACACCAGGTGACTTTTGAAAACCCGGAAGGAAAATCCAAGACGGTTGACGTCAAGCGACCTGAAGTCCAGGCCAAACTCAAGGACTTGAAAGTTGGACAAAGCGTTAACGTGGTTTACACCGACATATTGACAGTGACCAGCAAACACTGAAATTGAGTTATATGGGCTGATTGTTTTTGTAGAAGTCTTGTACAGAAATAATCAGCTCATAGCGTTTAACGGGTGCGTTTAAAGCGTTGTGCGGCGTTGTTATCAAGTCGACATTTCCTTAAACATTGTGTCGATAAATTTCATCTTTGCAGTGCGGACATATTGATTCTCATCTACTAAAATGCTTTCCGTTCGCCCAGTGTACGGCTCTTTACCAGTGCATGGATTGCCGAGGCCATCGCACTGGGCGAACACTTTATTGGTTGTATTGAAAGTTTCGGATATAAAAAAAACGGGCGACCTGCGGGTCGCCCGTTTTTTTTGGGATTTCAGCGTGGGCACGGTCTCCTGTAGGAGCTGGCCTGCCAGCGATGGTCGTTAACGATAACGCGTATGAACCGGATAAACGCGGTCCCCTGTAGGAGCTGGCTTGCCAGCGATGGTCGTCAACGATAACGCGGGCGAACTGGATGAACGCGGCGCGCTTGAGTCCATCGCCAGCAAGCTGGCTCCTACAGGTGTTGCGTTATCGGTGTTGCCCGGGATTGCTTGAAGAGCCTTTTTCAACATCGGCCAACGCCGCGAAACACTGCTCGATCGAGCGCCGCTGGCTCTCGGCATACAACGCCAATTCATCGATCGTCGAACGCCCCAAGGCCTTTTCGAACGCCTGCTGATTGGAGTGCACGCCGTACCGGGTTTGCGCCGCGTCCCCCAGGTTCGACTGAAAAATCCCCGCCGCGCTGACCGGCAGGAAGTCTTCGTACACCAGCGGTTCAACCCGCAGGTAACCGCTGCCGAGCAGGTCGTCCAGGGCAACGTTTTTCAGGTCGCCCGCTGCCAGGCCTTTTTCCGTCACGAAGTAGCGGAAGTAAGCCAGCTCCTGTTGGCGCATGCCTTCCCAGGTGTCGGGGAACTCGCTGAAATGCTGCGCCATCAGGGCGTTATAGCGCGCGGCGTTGGCCTCGTTGGGGAAGTCCTTGAGTTCGTCCCGCGCGGCATTGAGCAAGCGGTCGTACAGTGCGCGGCCTTTGGGCGTAAGGGCGGCACCGCGCTGTTCGATCTCGCCGAAGCGGGCACTGTGGCTGCCGCGAGCTTCGTTCTGATCGGTGAAGGCAATCGGCTCGTCGAGGGCCTTGAAACTGGTCTGGCGCAGCAGGATCGGGCACTGGCGGCGGGGCGGACCTTCGATCACCGCTTTGGGGGTGATGCCATGGGCGGGCATTTGCGCCTGGACGATGTCGATGTCCAGGGTCCGTGGCGTCAGGTGGTTGATGTGCGGGCCCTTGAACGCCACCACGTCGGCGATCAGCCGATGCTGGGCGCTGAGCTTCTGGTACTGCTCGGCGGTGACGGTGGCGCTGTGGTGCCAGCGAAAGGTTTCCAGGGCCTGTTCGACGAACTCCAGGGCTTGCGGTTCGGTCAGGCCACCCTCGGATTCGGCATGCTCGATGAGCGAGAGGGCTTTGGCGGTGAAGATCGAGCGCCGGTCGAGCATCGACTGGGCGAACGCTCGCAGCTCCAGGTCTTCGATCAACTCCAGGCGCAACAGCGAGGTGAACACCCGGAACGGACTGACCTGCAACGACGCTTCATGCACTGCGCGAAACGCTGTGGAATGCACCGGCACGCCGGCCGGTGTCAGGTCGTAGTAACCCACCGGTTGCATCCCCATCACCGCGAACAGGCGGGCGAGGGTCGCCAGTTCATCGGCCGTGCCGACGCGGATCGCCCCATGGCGCTCCAGGTCCAGGCGCTCGATTTCGCCGGTGCTGGTGAGCTGTTGCAGGATCTGCGGATCGCTGTGCAGCACGTGACGGTTGGTCTGCTCCACCAGCTCCATCAACGCGCCGTACAACGGCACTTCCTCGCGGTACATGTCGGACATCGCTTTGGAGAAGCGTTGGCGGATCAGGTCAGGGCTGACGAAGTTCGGGTGGTTCATGAACAGGATTCCTGGCGCGGTGACGTAAAGGATGGGCAAAAGATCGCAGCCTTCAGCGACGCCGACAAACGAAGTTTCTGACGAACTTCATTCTGCAAAGGACTGCAAACCTAGTGCAGCCGTTGATCCTGTGGACTCTCCGAGCGCAGCGATGCCAAAAACTCCCGATACAGGCGCGCCGAACCGGAGGGCGCTTCCACCATGGGCATGTGCCCGATGGCGTCCCAGATATACACGCGCAGGTCGGCGATGCCCTTGCTCCAGACCGCCACGCTGCTGACGTCGATCAGCCGGTCCTTGCGCCCCCACAGCAACAGCGACGGGACGCTGATGTCGGGCAGGTGGGGTTCCATCGGCGGGCTGGCACGGAAGTCGCGGAAGATTTCCTCCAGCTCCTCGCGGGACTGTTCATAGCGCTGGGCCACGGCATCGAGCACGAGCTTCGGCACCCAGGGAGGGGACGCCATTGTCATGGCGTAGAAACGCTGGAACTCCTCCCGCGAATGAATCAGAAACGGGTTGTGGCCCTTGGCCAAATGCCGCTCCAGGTCACTGGGCTCGGGCGAGGTGACCCCCGCTGGGTCGATCAGGGCCAGGGACACAATGCGCTCCGGGTAATTGGCCGCGAGCCACGCCGCCATATAGCCACCCATGGAGTTGCCGATGACATGGACTTTCTCGACGCCGCACACGTCCAGCAGCTGGATCATGCGCTTGGCCTGCAACGGTATGTCGTAGCCGCCGCCCGCCTTGAAGCCGGTTTCGCCATGGCCGGCGATGTCCGGGATGATCACCCGGTGGCTGCCGACAAAGTGCCGGGCGAAACGCAGCCAGAGGTTCTTGTCGGCGCTGAAGCCATGGAGCATCAGCACGCTGCTGGTGGCCTCGTACGGCCCGCCTTGCCAGGTCGAGACGGTCATCTCGGGGATGGGCACGACGATTTTATGCAGCCGGTAAAGCTTGGCCTCGGCCGCCATGCTCAAGTCATAGAGCCAGTAGCCGATGGCCGGGTAGGTCAGCCAGCTCCAGGCGACGAACACTGCGAGAACCACGAACAACAAAAGCATCACGCGTCTCCCTTCTATCTGCTCAGGACAAAATGTGATCGGCGGGTTTCAGCGCTCGGGTCAAGCGATGAAAGCTGAAACTGAACCCCGGAAACATCGCAATCACATGACCGCTCTTGCTTTGATACCAACTGTGGCAACCACCGGACTTCCACACGGTGCGTTCCATTTCCCGGTGGATCATTTCAGTGTAGGTACGTTCCGCCTCATGGCGAACTTCGATGCTGCGTAAACCTTGAGCCTTCAACGTGCGAATGCAGTCGAGGATGTAGTTCATCTGCGATTCGATGATGAACAGCGCCGAGGTGTGGCCGATCCCGGTGTTCGGCCCGGTGACGATAAACAGGTTGGGAAAGTCGGGCAGGGCGGTGCCGAGGTAGGCCCGAGGGTATTGCGCCCAGACCTCCTTGAGACGGGTGCCGTTTTTTCCCGTGACCGGGTAGGAAATCACCCCGTCGGTGGCGTCGTAGCCGGTGGACCAGACGATCAGGTCCAGGTCGATGTGCTGGCCGTCCAGGGTAACGATGCCGGTTTCGTCGATGGCGGCGATGCCTTGCTCGCGGCTGTGCAGCGTCACGTTGCGCCGCGCCAGTGCCGGGTACAGCGTGCTGGACAGGATCACCCGTTTGCAGCCGATGGTGTAGTCCGGCGTCAGTTGACGCCGCAGTTCGGCGTCCGGCACCTGGCGTTTGAGAAAACGCAGGGCCTGGCGCTGGACCAAGTGTATCGCCGGCTTCGAATACTTGAAGGCAATCACCCGGGTTTCGAACTGCCAGTAGATCCCCCAGCGCAGCAGTTTGTAGGCCGGCTTGAGTCCCAGCAGCCAGCGCTGGAAACGGCCAAAGCTGCGGTCGGCCCGGGGCAATACCCAGTGGGGCGTGCGCTGGAACACATGCAAGTGTCCGACGTCCGGGGCGATGGCCGGTATCACCTGGGCCGCACTGGCGCCGCTGCCGACGATGGCCACGCGTTTGTCCCGATAGTCGTAGCCGTGATCCCAGTTGTTGGTGTGAAACGTTTTACCTTGAAAACGCTCCTGTCCCTCGAAGTGCGGCACCACCGGTTGGCTCAGCGGCCCGGTCGCGTTGATCAGGAACTGCGCGCAATACGTGCCCTTGCCGGCGGTGTAGACGGTCCAGCGCTTGTTGGTGTCGTCCCATTCGATGCGCTCGACATTCGCGTCCAGTTCCACCTTGTCGCGCAGGCCGAAGTGTTCCACCACATGGCGGGTGTAGCGATGCAGCTCGGCCTGCTCGGCGAACATCTGTGTCCAGCGATACGGCGCGAAAGACAACGAATACAGCGGCGAGGGCACGTCGACTGCCGCGCCGGGGTAGGTGTTCTGGCACCAGGTGCCGCCGAAGAAATCCCGCCGCTCCAGCAGGCGAAAATCGTCGATGCCGGCCTTGAGCAAATTGATTGCGGCACATTGGCCGCCAAACCCGCTGCCGATGATCAATACTTGAAAGGTCTGCATGGGCCTCCTCTTATGGTCATTGATCAACCCCTTCTTTCATGTATAGCCGTTTCCGGGGTGAGGCTTTTGCTTTTATGCGAGGGTGATGCCGCGATATTCAGCCCGCCAGCCGGTGATGGCTATTTAATCTCGCCCTGATAGACTCCAGCGCACAGGCACAGGCTGTTATCGCATTCCGTCGAGTGGCACAGAGGCCTTATGGAAAAAGCGGGAGGAAAGGCGTTCTCATTGGCCAGGAGGCTCTATACATCGCGAATCCTGGGGGTGGCCCTGGGATTGGTGTGCGTGAGCGCGGCGATGTATCCACTCGATCCGGCGCCCTGGGTCTGGGGTTTCATGTGGTTCAATGGCCTGGTCTGGCCGCATGTGGCTTATCAATGGGCGCGCCGGGCCAGAAAGCCTTATCACGCCGAACACCGCAATCTGCTGATCGATGCCTTTCTCGGCGGTTTCTGGATTGCCGCGATGCATTTCAATCCACTGCCCAGCGCGACCACCATTTCCATGATGGCCATGAACAACGTGGCCATCGGCGGCATGCGCTTCCTGCTGGCCGGGACGGCCGCGCAAGTGCTGGGCATAGGCGTCGGTTTGCAGATTTTCGCCCCGGCGTTCATTCCGGCGACCAGCCCGCTGCAGCTCTATGCCTGTTTGCCCTTGCTGTGCCTGTATCCGTTGGCGCTGGGCTGGATCTGCTTTCGCCAGGCCCATACCCTCGGCCGTCAGAAGCGTGAACTGCTGGCACTGAGCCGCACCGACAGCCTGACGGGCCTGTTCAACCATGGTGCCTGGAAGGACCAGCTGGAAGTCGAGTTCCAGCGCTGTAAACGCCAGCAAAAGGGCGGGGCGATTGCCCTGATCGACATCGATCATTTCAAGGCCATCAACGACACCTACGGCCATGTTGCCGGTGATATCGTCCTGCGTCAGTTGAGCAAGATGCTCAAGCAGAACCTGCGAGCGACCGATGTGGCCGGGCGCTACGGCGGTGACGAGTTCTGCGTGATCCTTCCGGACCTGCCCCTGAACCGCGCCGCGGTGCTCATGGATGCCCTGCGTGATCGCTTCGCCACCCTGGGCTACGAGCAGAGTCCGGCGCTGAAAGTCAGCCTGAGCATTGGCCTGGCGTCATTCGACCCGGCGCACACCGACGCGACGCTTTGGCTCAACGACGCCGATCATGCGCTGTACGAAGCCAAGACCACCGGGCGTAACCGCGTGATCTGTTGCGGCAATGGCAAACCCCATCGCGAACTGCTCGACTCGGCGTGACCGCCCACCGCATAACCTGTGGGAGCGGGCTTGCTCGCGAAGGCGCAGTGTCAGGCGGCAGGGATGTTGGCAGTGATGGCCTCATCGCGAGCAAGCCCGCTCCCACAAGGATCTGGGTGAATACAAGATTTGTGTTCAACAAAAGCCAACTGTGGGAGCGGGTTTGCTCGCGATGGCGCAGTGTCAGGCAGCAGGGATGTTGGCAGTGATGGCCTCATCGCGGGCAAGCCCGCTTGTGTCTAGATCCAGGAATAGACTTCGAGGTGAGAGGGGTGGATGGCAAGCTGTGAGTCCGCGGTGCTAAAAGCACGTGTGGGAGCCAAGCTGCCATCCACCTTTCCACTCTGGCCCATAAGCCCGAACAGTTGGACGAGCGCCACTCGAATCACAAGCGTGGGCAAAGCCAGAGCACTCTCACTCCTGAGTGTAAGAGGGTTTTGCCATGATTTCCTGGGTCGGCATCGATATCTCCAAATCAAACCTGGTTGTATGGGTTCAACCTCAGGGTGAAGGTTTTGACCTTCCCAATACGTCAGAAGGCTTTGTTGAGCTGATTGAGCGCCTGAGCCGGTACGAGGTTGGCCGGGTTCTGCTGGAGGCCACCGGTGGTTACGAGAGCAAGGTCATGGCGGCACTGCAGGGCGCCGACTTCAACGTGCTCAGAATCAATCCCCGCCGGGCCAGAGCCTTCGCCGTGGCGATGGGCAAGAATGCCAAGACCGACCCCATCGACGCGGCCGTGCTGGCGGACTTCGCTGAAGTGCTGCATGCATCCCGCGACAAGATCATTTCGCCGGAACGTGAAGCGCTGCGCGAGCTGATCCAGTTGCGCGAGCAGTTTGTTCAGCAACGAGACGACAACAAGCGCCGGCTTCAGCAAGTCCAGCTACCCGTTGTTATCGAGGCGATCAAAGGTCTTGTTCACTACCTGCAAGTGCAGATCAAGCAGCTCGATAAAACCATCCATCAGAGCATGCATGAACTGGATGCCGAAAAAGCCGAGCGACTCATTTCCGTTAAAGGTATCGGTACGGTGGCCACAGCCAGCTTGCTGGTTTACCTGCCTGAATTGGGAGAGCTTGATCGTCGTGAAGTGGCGGCCTTGGCGGGAATTGCGCCGTACAACGACGACAGCGGCAATCACAGCGGAAAACGTCAAATCTATGGAGGCAGAGCCCGTGTCAGACGTGCGCTTTACATGTCTTGCTGGGTCGTGATCCGTCATCAGCCAGACTTCAAGGCACGTTATGACGCTCTTCGGGAGCGAGGCAAGAGCGCGAAAGTCGCGCTCATCGCCTGCATGCGGGTCTTACTGATTAGGCTGAATGCCATGTTGCGGGACGGCACCGAATGGCGGTGACGAGTGGCAGGGGGAAGACAGTTGCTCCCACAAGGATCTGGGTGAATACAAGATTTGTGTTCAACAGAAACCAACTGTGGGAGCGGGCTTGCCCGCGATGGCGGTGTGTCAGGCAGCAGGGATGCTGGCAGTGATGGCCTCATCGCGGGCAAGACCGCTCCCACAAGTATCTGGGCGAATACAAGATTTGTGTTCAACAAAAACCAACTGTGGGAGCGGGCTTGCCCGCGATGGCGCAGTGTCAGGCAGCAGGGATGTTGGCAGTGATGGCCTCATCGCGGGCAAGCCCGCTCCCACAAGGATCTGGGGTGAATACAAGATTTGTGTTCAACAAAAACCAACTGTGGGAGCGGGCTTGCCCGCGATGGCGGTGTGTCAGGCAGCAGGGATGTTGGCAGTGATGGCCTCATCGCGGGCAAGCCCGCTCCCACAAGGATCTGGGTGAATACAAGATTTGTGTTCAACAGAAACCAACTGTGGGAGCGGGCTTGCCCGCGATGGCGGTGTGTCAGGCAGCAGGGATGTTGGCAGTGATGGCCTCATCGCGGGCAAGACCGCTCCCACAAGGATCTGGGTGAATACAAGATTTGTGTTCAACAAAAACCAACTGTGGGAGCGGGCTTGCCCGCGAAGGCGGAGTGTCAGGCGGCATGGATGTTGGCAGTGATGGCCCTTCGCGGGCAAGCCCGCTCCCACAAGGATCTGGGGTGAATACAAAATTTGTGTTCAACAGAAATCAACTGTGGGAGCGGGCTTGCTCGCGAAGGCGGAGTGTCAGGCCGCAGGGATGTTGGCAGTGATGGCCTCTTCGCGAGCAAGCCCGCTCCCACAAGGATCTGGGTGAATACAAGATTTGTGTTCAACAAAAACCAACTGTGGGAGCGGGCTTGCCCGCGATGGCGGCGTGTCGGTTCACGCTGTCAGCGGCATGAAACCCTCACTCCTTCACGCTCATGAACTCTTCCGCGTAGCGGATGTATTCCTCAGGTTGCGTGTAGGTGTGAGTCAGCTCGGTCGCGCTCAGGTCCGAGGTCTGGGTGAGGATCTGGCGTTGTTCGCGCAGGCTGTCGTAGGTCGCCTTGATCGCGGCGAAGTAGGCACCATGGCCGTCGATGGTCACGCGCACGCCCAGTTCCGCCAGGCGCTTGTCGTCGCGCAGCAGCGGGTTGCCGTAGGTGACCAGCATTAGCGGCACGCTCAGGTGCTCGGCGATCTGCTCCAGATGGTCGAAGTCCTTTACACCCACCATGCAGATCCCGTCGGCCCCGGCTTGCTGGTATTGCCGGGTGCGGCTGATGATTTCCTGCACCGGCAGAATCCCGGCGTGGGTGCGGGCGATGATCGCCATTTCCTTATCGCAGCGGGCTTCCAGTGCCGCGCGGATCTTGCCGACGCCTTCGGCGACCGTGATCAGGTCGGTGGATTTGCGGCCGAACTGCGCGGGCAGTAGGGTGTCTTCGATGGTCAGCGCGGCGACGCCGGCGCGTTCGAGCTCGACGATGGTGCGCATGACGTTGAGCGCGTTGCCGTAGCCGTGGTCGGCATCGGCAATCACCGGCAACTGGGCAACGCGGCCGATGCGGGTGGCCTGTTCAGCGAACTCGCTGAGGGTGATCAGGGCAAAGTCAGGGGCGCCCAGCACCTGCAGCGAGGCGACCGAGCCACCCAGGATCCCGACTTCGAAACCCAGGTCGGCGGCGATGCGCGCCGACATCGGGTCGAACACCGAGGCCGTGTGGTAGCAGGTGTTGGAGGCGAACAGTTGGCGAAAATTGCGGCGCAAATCTTGATGGGAAAGCCTGGACATATGAGTTCCACCAATGGAATGGAAGGGCTTGAGCAAAAGTGTCAACGCCAAAGAAATAAAAGGCTATCACGCGCGCAGGGGGAGAATGATGACGAATTTGCTGGGTAAGCCGGATTGACGCCTGAGGCAGCAAGCTGATAGGTCACGCTGCTGCGGCCTGGTGCCGCTGGTTGAGCAGCGGCACGGCGCGCACCGAGTCGCCGGGCTGCAGCTGCAAGCGCTTGGCGGTCAGGCGATCGACCACCAGGCTGTTGCCCGCCAGTCGGGCCGGGACGCAGGTAATGCGGCAGTTTTCCAGGCGCCTATTGTGAATCAGCCAGAGCGGATCGTTGGCGTCCGGCGAGCCGATGGCCAGTTGCAGCGGTCGGCTGTCGCACACGGTGCGGATACCGGAAACCGGGGCCTCGATGACCGGTCCGCCGTCGAAGATATCGATATGGCCGTTGTGGGCAAAACCTTCGGCGCTGAGGATTTTCAGGGCCGGCTCGGTGTTCGGGTGGGGCTTGCCGATCACCGCCTGGGCCTGTTCGGTGAGCAGGCAGGTGTACAGCGGCTGGCGTGGCATGAGTTCGGCGATGAACGATTTGTTGCCCAGCCCGGACAAGTGGTCGGCATGGCTGAAATCCATCTTGAAAAAATGCCGGCCGAGGCTGTCCCAGAACGGTGAGCCGCCTCGTTCGTCGGTACTGCCGCGTAATTCGGCGATCAGCCGGTTGCCGAACAGCTGCGTAAACTCGGCCACGAACAACAAACGCCCGAGCGAAAGCAAACGGCCGTTGCTTCCCCGGCGCTGGTCGGGGCGCAGGTACAACGAGCAGACTTCCGATTGCCCGGTCAATTCGTTGCTCAGGAACAGGGTCGGGATCTGGCGCTGGATACCCAGGTCCGCGCAAGCACTGACCGTCAGCCCGACCCGGTAGTTGTACCAGGGCTCACGCAGACCGATTCCACCCGTCAGGGCGCTGACGCCCACCACTTGCTGCTCGTCGTCCTCGAGCACGAACAGGTAATCGGCATCGGCCCGATCGACCTGCCCGGCGAAAGTGCGTTGGGCCCAACGGATCCGGTAGGCCAGGCGTTCTTCGTCGGCCGGCAGGCTGGTGAGTCCGGGGCTGGCCTGACGCACCAGCGTGAACAAGGCGGGCAGGTCGGTGATCTGGACCGGACGGACAATCATGCGGCTGTTCCTTGTTCATGGGTGTTCAGGCGTTGGCGTTGACCCAGGCGAGCACTCACAGGGCGATCAGCCTGACCGGGCTGCCTTCGGTGACCTTCAGCGCTGTGCACATGGCCGCGTCCAGCGTGACGGATTGCCCGGCGATGTAATCAAGATCGGCGACGATGGCCCGATAATCCGTCAAGGACTCGTTGCTCACCAGATAGCTGCCCCGGGCATCGTTCACCGGGCCAGACTGCGTGAGGCCACACTGGCTGTGGGCTATGGACCGAATGCCCGAGGTGCGCGCATAGAGCGTCGGGCCGCCATCGAACAGATCGATGTAGCTGTTGGTTTCGAAGCCTTCACGCTCAAGGATATCGAAGGCCTCCTGGCCATCGGGGTGGATGCTGCCGATGCAGTCCTGTGCCGCTTTAGGCAGCATGGGCACGTAAATCGGATACTGCGGCATCAGTTCGGCGAGAAAGGTGCGGCTCTGCAGGCCGCAAAGCCGTTCGGCCTCGACGTAGGGCAGGTCGAAGAAATGCTTGCCCACTGCATCCCAGAATGGCGAGTGGCCTTCATCACTGCTGTAACCAACGATTTCGGTGATCACCGTTGCGGAAAACCGCCCGGGATGGGCCGCGATGAACAACAGGCGCGCCCGGGACAGCAGTTCGGAATGGGCGGTGCGTACCCGTGCGGCATCGATATGGAAGCCACGCAGCAAGGTGTGGCCGCTGAGGTCGTGACACAACGACAAGGCCGGTACACCGTGCTCGATGTTCAGTTCTCGCGAGGCACTGGTGAAGTGCCGGTTGCGCAGGCTGTAGAACGGCTCGTCGTACCCCGCCGTGGCGAGGATTTCCGAGCAGCCGACCAGGTGCTGCGTCGCCGGGTCTTCGAGGACAAAGAAATAGTTTTCCGGGCCGTGACCCTCGACGTCTTTCTCGAACGAGGCACAGGAACCGAGAATTTTTTCGCGCAACCGTTCGCTGTCGTCGGGCAGGGATGTGACACCCACCAGGCTTTCACGAGCCAGCTTCTGCAACCTTGGCAGGTCAGCCAACTCGACTGGACGCAAGACCAGCATGGAGACACTCCTGTATCAAACGATCCGGCGGTTTGAGCCGAACCTGACTATCACTGTCGGTTTTTCCACACATTTATTCGGTGGACATCTGATCGTTGTCAGGCGCCACTCTTCTTCTTGTCAGATGCTGCTTGGGATTGCCTGCATTAAACGAGGGACGGGCGGCTCGGCCGCAGGCGTTGCCGGGCCTGGCACATTGATCGGGTATTGGAGAGAGGGCATCCGGGCTCCTGCTGGATGAGCGTGGCACATGTTTTAACAGTCCGTTGAAAAGAGTATTTAATTATCGCGTGCTGCCTGTCTAGTTAATTTTCGCGTGGTCCGGCCGTGCCCGAAAAAGGGGCAAAGTGCCTTCAGCCAGGGGCTACGCCGATGTCGCAAAGACTTGTAGGCAATTGCCTTGGTTGCAGTCAGCGATAACAGAAAACCTGCCAGGAAATGCCTGACGGAGCCCGCTTCAAACAGGAAAATTAAACGCCCCCAAGGCTTGATGCCGATCAGTCAAGGGGCGGCCAGCGCTGATCAACCTGTGGCGAGGGAGCTTGCTCCCGCTGGGCAGCGAAGCGGCCCCAACAAATGGGCCTGCTGCGCAGTCCAGCGGGAGCAAGCTCCCTCGCCACAGGTCAGTGTCACTCTTAACTGATCGGCATTACCCAAAGGCCTGCTTGCTTGCGGCACAATTGCGCGATGGCAGTCCCCTGACGCCGTTGTTCCTTTCCATCCCTGGAGTGATTGCCGGTGCAGGCGACCCGTTTAACCCTGATTTGTCACGCTCGAACCGTCGCACAGAAACTGGCGCGCTTTCCATTGGACGAACCTCTGGAAATGGATTGGCAAGCGCTCAGGCTTTCCCGTTGCAATCAGTTCAAGGGCGTTCCACGCCTTGTCTGCGGTCCGGAACTGCGGACCCGGCAAACCGCTGAGCTGTTCGGCAGCGCGGCGCAGATTGTCGACTCACTGAAGGATTGCGACTTCGGGCGTTGGGGCGGTGAGCGCATCGGCGACCTGCAAAAAAACGATCCCGGGGCCCTCGAGCATTGGCTGGGGGATCCGGCTTCGGCTCCCCACGGTGGCGAGTCGCTGGTGCAACTGGGCGAGCGGGTGGGGGCGTGGTTGACCGCGTTGCAATCGACACCCGGACACATCGTTGCCATTACCCATCCCTTTGTCATCCGCGCCGCGCTGACGCAGGTGTTGCAGGGGGCGGCATCCGACATGATCGACGTCGAACCCCTGTCGGCGGTCGAGCTGAGGTTCCATGGTCGCTGGCGGTTGCGCTTGCCGGGCACCGACCCCGAGGACCTGCTGTGATGAAAAAACTCCTGGTCATCGGCATCGGTGCCGGCAATCCCGACTACATCACGATGCAAGCGGTGAAGGCGCTGAATCAGGTCGACGTTTTTTTCCTCATGGACAAGGGCGAGAGCAAAGACAAGCTCATCGACTTGCGGCGCGAAATCTGCGAACGCTACATCACCGACCACGATTACCGTTTTGTCCAGGCCCACAGCCCCGAGCGCGAGCGCGGTGAGGTGGACTACAGGAGCAGTGTCGACGACTTGAACCTGGCCAAACAGCAGACCTTCGAACGGCTGATCAATGAGGAACTGTCCGACGGCCAGTGTGGTGGTTTCCTGGTGTGGGGCGACCCCGCGCTGTACGACAGCACAATCCGTATCCTTCAGGCGATCCAGGCCTCGGGCGCCAGCGCGTTCGAGTTCGAGGTGATCCCCGGCATTACCAGCGTCCAGGCCCTGGCGGCACAACACAAGGTGCCGCTGAACCAGATTGGCCGCTCCGTTGAAATCACCACGGGCCGGCGGTTGGCGGCAGGGCAGGTGGGCGATGCCGACAGCCTGGTGGTGATGCTCGATGCCCAGGATGCCTACCATCAGGTGGCGGACCGGGACACCGAGATTTACTGGGGGGCCTATCTGGGGACGCCGGATGAAATCCTGATCAGCGGCAAACTCAAGGATGTGGCGGATGAAATCGAACGGGTGCGCAAGGCGGCGCGGCTGGCCAATGGCTGGATCATGGATACCTATCTGTTGCGCAAGCCTTGAGACTTGAATTGCCCCGGCTGGCGCCTTCGCTGGCAAGCCAGCTCCTACAGGGTTATGCGGTGTTCAAATAACCTGTAGGAGCTGGCTTGCCAGCGAAGAGGCCCTCGAGAATACCTCAAAAACCAACACTGCCCCCACGCCCAAACCGCTCCCGATACACCGAAGGCGGCACGCCAACCACGGTTCGAAAGGCCACCCGAAAACTTTCCACCGAGCGATAACCGCAACGTTCGGCGATCTGTTCGGTGTTCTGGTCGCTGCTTTCCAGCAGCTCGCGGGCGCGGCCCAGACGTTGCTGCTGCAACCAGGTTTTCGGTGACTGGCCGCTGGCTTCGGTGAAGCGACGCAGGAACGTGCGTTCGCTCATGGCGGCTTCGCTGGCCAGGTCGCGCACTTCCAGCGGTTCGTGCAAGCGCTCACGTGCCCACTGCATGACGCGGGAAAGATCGCTGCGCGGTGTGGGACTGACCGGCGTCGGAATGAATTGCGCCTGGCCGCCGCTGCGTTGCGGCGACATGACCAGGCGGCGCGCCACGGAATTGGCCACTTGCGTGCCGAAATCCCGGGCCACCAGATGCAGGCAGGCATCGATGCCGGCTGCGCTGCCGGCGGAGGTGATCAACTGGCCCGAATCGACATACAGCACGTCCGGGTCCACCAGGATGCCGGGAAACCGCTCGGCCAGTTCCGAGGTGTAGCGCCAGTGCGTGGTCGCACCGTGCCCGTCGAGCAACCCGGTGGCGGCGAGGACGAACACCCCGGAGCAGATCGACAGTAACCGTGCGCCCCGCGCATGGGCCTGGCGCAGGGCGTCGATGAGCTCTGCGGGGACCGTGGCGCTGCGGTCGCGCCAGCCGGGAATGATGATGGTGCGGGCATCGGCGAGCAGTTCCATGCCGCCGTCGGCCAGGACCTGGATGCCGCCCATGGCACGCATCGGGCCTTGATCGACGGCGACGATGCGATGTTCGTACCACGGAAAATCGAACTCGGGGCGTGGCAGGCCGAAGATCTCCACGGCAATGCCGAACTCGAATGTGCAGAGGCCGTCGTAGGCCAGAATCGCGACCTTGGTTGAGTTGGGATGCATTTGGCGGAAAATTCCCGATCGGTGTCTTGTGCGCCACTGTAGCCGCAAGTGCCTGGCGGATAAAGTCTCCCTACACCCACCGCCTCTTTGGAGTACTGCCCATGACCAGTCTGGTTCGCGAAATTCCCGCCGCCCCATCGGCCATCGCCCTGATGCATTTCAGCAACCGTCTGACGTTCGAGACCGATTGTTCCGACGTCTACGGCAGCCAGCAGGCTGGCGAAATCGATTTCATTCTGGTGGATGTGCGTAGCCCGCTGGCGTTCGAGCGCGGGCATGTACCGGGAGCGATCAACATTCCCGGGCGCTTGCTGAACGCCGAGGGTCTGGCCGGTTATCCGAAAAACAGCCTGTTCGTGGTCTATTGCGCCGGGCCTCACTGCAACGGCGCCAACAAGGCCGCGGTGAAGCTGGCGGCCCTGGGCTATCCGGTCAAGGAGATGATCGGCGGCGTGACCGGGTGGCTGGATGAAGGGTTTGAGTTGAGTGTCACTGAGCCGCGGCTGGCCCGTGAAGTGATCGGTTGCGAATGCTGACCTTCAAACACTGTTGATCTTTGTGGCGAGGGGGCTTGCCCCCGTTGGAGTGCGAAGCGCTCCCAAAACTCTCGACTATTAGTGAGATTCCGGGGTTGCTGCGCAACCCAACGGGGGCAAGCCCCCTCGCCACAGGAATGTGCTTTGATCTAATTCAGCGACAGGCAGCGACCCACCACTCATCCAGTGTCGCCTGCAACCACGCCAACACCTCGGCATAGGCTGCACCGTCCTGCGGTCCCCGCGGCAACGGCGACTCCTCGCCAAAATGCGCATTGAGCATGGCCACCGACTCGGCGTTCCACTCCGGATGAAACTGCAACCCCAGCCGCGCCGGCCCGGCGCGGTACATCTGTTGCACACAGTGCTCGCTGCTGGCCAACAGTTGCGCGCCAGGCGGCAGGTCGATGGCGTCTTCGTGCCACTCGAGTACCTTCAGCGCTTGCCCATCGATGAAGCTCACCGTGGTCCATCCGGTTTCGCTCCGGTCCATGCGCCGTACATGGCCGCCCAGACTCAACGCCAGCAACTGAGCCCCCAGGCAGATGGCGAACACGGCGCCGCCCAGATCCAGACTGCCTTTGAGCCATTGCCGTTCGGCCGCAAGCCAGGCCGGGCCGGCATTGGATTCATAAGGCCCGCCCAACAGGATCACCGGATCGGCGCTGACGGGCGGCAACTGCCCCAGGTCGGCGCGAAACACCTTCAGCGTCAGCCCTCTGGACTCGGCCCAAACGGCGATGGCACCCGGGCCTTCGGCAGGGTGGTGCTGGATCAGGTTCAACGTGGGCATCGGGCTACTCTCGATGGGACGCAAGGGTGCCCAATGTGCCGTAAAACACTCGGTATCGCCAGTCGGCCCGGTACGTCGGTTTGCGCCGAAAGAGCTGTAGTCCTGGTCTGAAAAAGCGATCTGTCCGACAGACGTTGCGCCGTCATGGCGAATGCACCGCAATGACTCGATCCTGCTGCCACTTTTTTATAAATATTTGTCGCCTTGGCGTAATTTACCCTCCTGTAGCCGCTCTAGACTGCCGGCCACTTCGGTTTCCGCTCACAAAGCAAGGACCGAACGCTGCCAATCGAAGCTGCCAATAAAAGCCTCCGCACACAGGAGTTATAAATGAAGAAGCTAGTGATGTTCGGTGCCCTGGCACTGTCGATGTTGTCCCTGACCGCCGTGGCTGACGACGCCAAGCCGATCCGCATCGGCATCGAAGCCGGCTACCCGCCATTTTCGATGAAAACCCCTGACGGCAAACTCACCGGTTTCGACGTGGACATCGGCGATGCCCTGTGCGAGCAGATGAAGGTCAAGTGCACCTGGGTCGAACAAGAGTTCGACGGCCTGATCCCTGCGCTGAAGGTCAAGAAAATCGACGCCATCCTGTCGTCCATGACCATCACGGACGACCGCAAGAAGAACGTCGATTTCACCATCAAGTACTACCACACCCCGGCGCGCTTCGTGATGAAGGAAGGCACCGACGTCAAGGACCCGCTGACCGAACTCAAGGGCAAGAAAGTCGGTGTTCTGCGTGCCAGTACCCACGACCGCTTCGCCACTGAAGTGCTGCAACCGGCAGGGATTGTCCTGGTGCGCTACGGCTCCCAGCAGGAAGCCAACCTGGACATGGTCTCCGGCCGCATCGACGCGCTGCTGGCCGACTCGGTCAACCTGGACGACGGTTTCCTGAAAACCGACGCCGGTAAAGGTTTTGCCTTCGTCGGCCCTGAGTACAACGATCCGAAGTACTTCGGTGGCGGCGCCGGCATTGCCGTGCGCAAGGGCGATACCGCACTGGCCGAGCAGTTCAACAAAGCCATCACCGAGATCCGCGCCAACGGCAAGTACAAGCAAGTGCAGGACAAGTACTTCAAGTTTGACGTTTACGGCGAGTAATCCAGCCGTTCGAGAAAGTGGCAGCCGTTGACGCGACTGCCACTTTTTTTATGCCAACACATTTCCCTGTAGGAGCTGCCGAAGGCTGCGATCTTTTGATCTTTTTTGATCTTTTGAAACAAAGATCGCAGCCTTCGGCAGCTCCTACACAAGGAACATCGGAGTCTCGCCATGCAACGCATCGACCACAAACTGCCCTGGAGCCATCTGGGCACTGAACGCACCCTCAGCGTGTTTCGTTATGGCGCGGGCCCGCGCAAGGTGTACATCCAGGCCAGCCTGCATGCCGACGAATTGCCGGGCATGCGCACGGCCTGGGAGTTGAAGAAGCGCCTGACCGAACTTGAGCAACAGGGACAGTTGAACGGTGTGATCGAACTGGTGCCGGTGGCCAATCCCATTGGCCTCGACCAGCACCTGCAAGGCAGCCACATGGGGCGTTTCGAGCTGGGCAGCGGCAAGAACTTCAACCGCTCGTTCGTCGAACTCAGTGCACCGGTGGCCGAGCGGGTCGGTGATCGCCTCGGCAGTGATGCCCAGGCCAACATCGCGCTGATTCGCCAGACCATGGGCCAGGTGCTCGACGACTTGCCGGCGCCGGCATCGCAGCTGGAAGCCATGCATCGCCTGTTGCTGCGCCACGCCTGCGACGCCGACATCACCCTCGACCTGCATTGCGATTTCGAAGCAGCGATCCACATTTATGCGTTGCCGCAGCACTGGCCACAATGGCGATCCCTGGCGGCGCGCTTGCAGGCTGGCGTGGCGCTGTTGTGTGAAGACTCCGGCGGCAGCTCGTTCGACGAGTCCTGTTCTTCGCCCTGGTTACGTCTGGCCCGGGCGTTCCCGGCGGCGGCGATTCCCCCGGCCAACCTGGCGACCACGCTGGAGCTGGGCAGCATGGGCGACACCCGGGTCGACCAGGCCCAGGCCAATTGCGAGGCCATTCTCGGCTTCCTCGCCGAGCAGGGTTTCATCTCCGGCACCTGGCCGGCGGCACCGGCCGACTGCTGTGAAGGTATGCCGTTCGAAGGCACCCAATACCTGTTCGCGCCGCATCACGGCGTGGTCAGTTTCCTGCGTGAAGCCGGGGAGTGGGTAGAGAAGGGGGATGCGCTGTTCGAGGTGGTCGACCCGTTGAGCGACAAGGTCACCACCGTGCAGGCCGGCACCAGTGGCGTGCTGTTCGCCATCGACCGTGGGCGCTACACCCAGCCCGGCACCTGGCAGGCGAAAGTCGCCGGGCGTGAGCCGATTCGGGTGGGGAAGCTGATCAACGACTGAGTCCGGAATTTTCTTTGTCTGTACTGGCCTCTTCGCGGGCAAGCCCGCTCCCACAGGTTTTGTGAACGCCACAGATCCAGTGTGGGAGCGGGCTTGCCCGCGATGGCGGCATTCGCCACGCCCGAGATGTTCCTGCCAGGAGACCAGTGTTAGGCTCTTGCGCGAATCCTGCATTCCGTGAAGGAAGACCCATGTTGAAGATTCTCGCGCTGCTCACGCTGTTGGCATCCACTGCCGTCCACGCCCAAACCCCGCTGCAAACCGACCTGCCACTCAAGTACCTGGCACAGGCCTCCGCCGATTCGAACCATCAACCCCTGGTGATTTTCCTTCACGGTTACGGCAGTAACGAGCAGGACCTGTTCGGCATCAAGGATGACTTGCCCGCGTCCTACACCTACCTGTCGGTGCGGGCACCTTTGGTGATGGAGGCGGGCAGCTATCAGTGGTTCCGCAAGAAGGGCGAAGGGGCCTACAACGGTGAGACCGATGATTTGAAGTCCAGCGGCCAGGTGTTGCTGGACTTCGTCGCACAGGCCGCGAAGAAATATCACACCGAACCGGAGAAGGTGTTCCTGGTGGGGTTCAGCCAGGGTGCGATCATGTCTTACGAAGTGGGCTTGCGGCACCCCGAAGCGCTCGGCGGGATCGCGGCGTTGAGCGGGCGGATTCTGCCAGTGCTCAAGGCCGAGCTAAAACCGGATGAAAAGCGCCAGTCGCTGGCGATTTTCATCGGTCATGGCGAACAGGACAAACGCCTTCCCTACAGCGACGGTACCGAGGCCAACAGCCTGTTGCAGAGCGTGTCACTCGAACCCGAGTTTCACGGCTACCCCGGTGTCGGCCACAACATCAGCGCCGAAGAGATCCAGGACTTGAGCGCCTGGTTGCAGCGCCTTAACCCCTGAGCCTTATTTTCCGCTGACGATCTGTTTGATCAGGGTTTCATGGGCTGCCATGTCGCCAGGGCGGGAAATCACCTGGATCACCGCCATGCGGGTGCCGGAGGCGGCCATCAGCGTGGTGGTGAGGGTCATGCCACCGCCTTGCGTGGCAGTGCCGTCGATCTGGCGCAGGCCCAGCCCGGATTTCTGGGCCAGGGTTTTCTCGCTGAGCTTGTTGTAGTCGGGCAGGGACTTGTGTTGCGCCGCATCGAAGTCGGCCACGGTGCCGTCGAGGAACCCGCCATCGTTGTCCTTGACGCTGATGCCGTTGGGCAGGGTGTTTTCAGCGGCGATCACCACGGTCTTGGTGGATTCGTTGCTGTACAGGGTGCCGCTGGCACCGTCCGGGCTGGCCGGCAGCGGGTTGGCGATGAAACCCTTGGGCAGGTTGAAGGTGAACTTGCTGCCGAGCATCGAAACTTTCTGCGCTGGCGCATCGCTGGAAGTGGCCTTGGCGGCCTGCGCATTCAAAGCCCCCAGGCCGGTAGCGGCTGCCAACAGCAGGACAAGGGCTTTTTTTCTCAACAAAGACATCGGTATCTCCAGGGATGGGCGCGCGGTGGGGCGCGATCATCCCACGGAGGTTGTGCTGCATTCCAGCCTGCCGTAACGAGCGGTCACTTGCGGTGAGGTCGCTTTCCTGTGGTGAGGGGGCTGCCTGTGGCGAGGGGGCTTGCCCCCGTTGGGTTGCGTAGCGACCCCAGAGTCTCGGCAACTTTCGAAAATTTTGGGAGCGCTTCGCACTCCAACGGGGGCAAGCCCCCTCGCCACATTGATCACTCATTTCATCACCCTTGAAGGCTGCAGCTGGCCTCAGTCGGTCAGGGGTTGGAACTGAGGCTGATGTTGAAGCAAACCCGTTCGATTGACGTACGGGATAGTTGCTCTACTCGTGCGAAACCATCGAACGGGTTGCGGGTGCTTTTTCGGGCGCCTGTGCGGTGGCAATCACCGCGCCAGCGATGATCAGCAGCGCCGGCACGATCAGGATCGGGCTGGCATGGCCATGGCCGACGACGATCAGCAGCAGGGTCGAGATCAAGGGTGCCAGATAGGACAGCGCCCCCAGCGTCGCCAGGTTGCCGTGTTTGGTGGCGTGGTCCCAGGCGAAGAACGCCAGTCCGGCCGGCCCCAGGCCGAGGACGACGATCGCCGCCGATTGATTGAAGTCAGGCCGCACGGTGGTTTCGAAGGCCAGGTGGCAGACCAGCCCGGCGGCGGCCGACATGCCACAGATGCCACCGATGATGCTGCTGGGCACTGCGCTGAAACGACGGTTGAACACCGAGTAGCCGGCCCAGATCAGCGCGCAGCCGAACGCCGCCAGATACCCGGCGACGGGCATGGTCGCCGCCGTGTGGGTGGCGCGTTGCTGCATGATGAACGCCGTGCCCGCCAGGCCCAGCACCGCACCGAGCACCTGGCGCTTGTGCAGTTTTTCGCCGGCGGCGAAGGCCGACAGCAGCACCAGCATCAGCGGCCACAGGTAATTGATCAGGCTGGCTTCGGCGGCAGGCGCGACCTTGAGCGCGAAGAAGTACAGCGCGTGATAAACGAAAATCCCGACGAAACCGGTGGCCCAGACAGCCCAGGGCTGGCGCCAGCTGCTGAACCCGCTCATGCCATGGCGGCCGAGGGTGATCAGGCTGGCGGCAAACGCCACGCCGAAACTCAAGGTCAGCAATTCAAAGGGCGGGATGCCTTCGGTGAGGGTGGTCAACAACGCCAGGCAGGACCAGAGGAAGATCGCAATCACGCCCACGGCGGTCGCCGATCGGGCAGTGCGCAAGCGAGATGCAGTCATGTCTGTTCCTTCAGCGTGTAGAGGCGGGCAACATCCTGGCCCGATGACATCATGCAGCTTAGCGTTTGATGGCCGTTCCTCCAGTGTCCGTCGTCGGGCCGACCGGCCGCGCCAGCAAGCGTTTGGTCACCCCCAGCATGGCCACCGACACCGCGACACCCAGGACAAAAGCGTTCATCCCCATCGACGGCAGGGCCAGGGCCAACACCAGGCAAAACGCGGCGAACGAATACATGCCGGTGGCGGTGGCGCGCAACAACGCGGCGGTAAAGGCCGGGCCACGGGTTTGCTGGGAGAACACCGCCATCACGCTGCCCAATACCGGGAACACCGCCAGCAGGCCGCTCCAGCGGTCGCCGACGGTGCTGGCCAGCAGCGTCACGACCAGAGTGAGCAATGCACCGGCCACCATGCGCAACACAAGCTTGTCGGATTTCGGCCCGGGGCCACTGAGCACCGGTTGCACGGCGGGAAACAGATAGGGCGCGGCGAGCAGCGCGGTCGCGGCGGTGCACAGGGAAAACACCAGGGATCCCGGGATCAGCGACAGGACAACCGCCACCAGCGCCCAGACCGACAGCGAGATCAGCAACGCCAGTGGCCATCCGGCCCGTTGTGCGACCTGGGCGTAGGTCACGCAAAACGCAATCATCGCGAACATGGCCGACAGCGCCGCCGTGGCCGATTGCGCAGCGAACGCCTGGCCTTGCTCAAGGGCAAGGAACAACAGGATCGGTCCGACCACTACCGGCAACCCCGACAGCCAACCGGCCACGCTCGGTCCCCAGCGTTTGCCGGCCAGGGAAATCAGCAGCAGGAAGCCTGGAATCACCAGCAGTTTGAGGATCAACACGCGCATGTCTCCGACCTGTGTGAGGTGGCAACGGTAACATTGCATCGGCCAGATTGCTTTATCTGTGTGCGGATTTTGTATACATGAAACCTTCGGAATTTGCGCGCCTGCGTTTCCTGGGCATCTGCGAGGAGGCCAACCTGCTATGCGTGATGTGAAAGAACTGCAGCTCGCCCGGGCATTTTTTGCCATCTGGCTCGATCCGCGCACCAGAAATCAGTGGGGCGGACAGTGGGTTGATTCTGTAGTTTTTGGGGGGATTTGTCGGCCCCCTTCGCGAGCAAGCCCGCTCCCACATTTGACCGAGTTGTCCAGACGAGCGCGGTCCTCTGTGGGAGCGGGCTTGCTCGCGAAGAACGATGACTCGGTCTAGATGAAAAAGCGGGGATAAAAAAACCAGGATGTGGCGAGGGGGCTTGCCCCCGTTGGGTTGCGCAGCAGCCCCAGAATCCCGGCAATAGTCGAGTATTTTGGGAGTGCTTCGCACTCCAACGGGGGCAAGCCCCCTCGCCACAGTTGTCCAGACGGCGTCGGATCTTCGTGGGTCCCCGCGCCGTCTGTTGAACGCTTTAAGCCCTTTCGAGCGCCAGCGCCACGCCCTGACCGCCACCGATGCACAGGGTGGCGAGGCCTTTTTTGGCGTCACGCTTGAGCATTTCATGCAGCAGGGTCACCAGCACGCGGCAACCCGAGGCACCGATCGGGTGGCCCAGGGCGATGGCGCCGCCGTTGACGTTGACCTTGTTCAAGTCCCATTCCAGGTCCTTGGCCACTGCCAGCGATTGCGCGGCGAAGGCTTCGTTGGCTTCGATCAGGTCCAACTGGTCGATGTTCCAGCCGGCCTTGTCCAGGCAACGACGGGTGGCCGACACCGGGCCGATGCCCATGATCGCCGGGTCGACGCCTGCGTTGGCGTAGGCCGCGATTGTTGCCAGTACCGGCAGGCCGAGGGCCTTGGCTTTTTCGGCGCTCATCAGGATCACGGCGGCGGCACCGTCGTTCAGTGACGAAGCGTTGCCGGCGGTCACCGAACCGTCCTTCTTGAAGGCCGCTTTGAGTTTGCCCAGGGATTCGGCGGTGGTGCCGGCCCGTGGCTGCTCGTCGGTGGCGAAGGACAGCGGATCGCCCTTGCGCTGCGGGATCAGGATCGGGGTGATTTCATCGACGAAGCGCCCGGCTTCGATGGCGGCTACGGCTTTCTGTTGCGAGGCGGCGGCGAACGCGTCCTGCTGCTCGCGAGTCAGGCTGTACTTCTCGGCCAGGTTCTCGGCGGTGATGCCCATGTGGTAGTCGTTGAACGCGTCCCACAGGCCATCGCTGATCATGGTGTCGACGATCTGCGCGTGGCCCATGCGCAGGCCGGTGCGCGCGCCGGGCATGACGTAGTTGGCCAGGCTCATGTTTTCCTGGCCACCGGCGATGATCACCTCGGCATCGCCGCAGCGAATCGCCTGGGCGCCCAGGTGCAGGGCCTTGAGGCCCGAACCGCAGACCTTGTTCAGGGTCATGGCCGGTACGGCGAAGGGCAGGCCGGCCTTGATCGCGGCCTGGCGCGCAGGGTTCTGACCGGCGCCGGCGGTCAGCACCTGGCCCATGATCACTTCATCGACTTGCGCAGGGTCCAGGCCGGTCTGTGCCAGCAACTGGCGGATCACCGCAGCGCCCAGGTCAACGGCAGAAACATTGGCCAGGGAACCCTGGAAACTGCCGATCGCGGTGCGCGTGGCGGCAACAATGACGACTTCTTGCATGGAATGATTCCTCACTGGGCAGCGAACTGCATTTCCGGAACGTGGTCCGGGACGATCAGTTTACCAGCGGTCTTGGCGACGATTTCCTCAACGCTGACGCCAGGTGCGCGTTCCTTGAGGACAAATGCGCCATTTTCGATTTCCAGGTAGGCGAGGTCGGTCAGCACGCGCTTGATGCACCCGGCGCCGGTCAGCGGCAGGCTGCATTGGGACAGCAGCTTGGACTCACCGTCCTTGGAGGCGTGGGTCATGATGACGATGATGTTGTCTGCGCCGGCCACCAGGTCCATCGCGCCGCCCATGCCCTTGACCAGCTTGCCGGGGATCATCCACGAGGCGATGTTGCCTTGCACGTCCACTTCGAACGCGCCCAGCACGGTCAGGTCGACATGGCCACCGCGGATCATCGCGAAGGACTCGGCCGAGGAGAAGATCGACGCGCCGATGCGCGCGGTCACCGTTTGTTTGCCGGCGTTGATCATGTCGGCATCGATGGTTTCTTCAGTCGGGAACGGACCCATGCCCAGCAGGCCGTTTTCCGACTGCAGCATGACTTCCATGCCTTCGGGGATGTAGTTGGCGACCAGGGTCGGAATGCCGATGCCCAGGTTCACGTAGAAGCCGTCCTGCATTTCGCGGGCGACGCGTTGAGCCATTTGTTCGCGGGAAAGTGCCATTGTCGTTATTCCTTCATTCGGTCCGGGGGCAGGGGATCACTTACGCACGGTGCGCTGTTCGATGCGCTTCTCGAACGTGCCGCAGATGATCCGGTCGACGTAGATGCCGGGGGTGTGGATCTGCGCCGGGTCCAGCTCGCCGGGTTCGACGATTTCTTCGACTTCGACCACGGTGATCTTGCCGGCGGTGGCGGCCAGCGGGTTGAAGTTCTGGGCGGTGTGGCGATAGATCACGTTACCGAAATGGTCGGCTTTCCAGCCTTTGACGATGGCGAAGTCACCGGTGATGGACTCTTCCATCAGGTACTTGCGGCCATGGAATTCGCGCACTTCCTTGCCTTCGGCAACCGGAGTGCCCACGCCGGTGGCGGTGAAGAAGGCCGGAATGCCGGCGCCGCCCGCGCGCATTTTCTCGGCGAGGGTGCCTTGCGGGGTCAGGATGACTTCGATTTCGCCCTTGAGCAGTTGCTCCTCGAACAGTTTGTTTTCGCCGACGTAGGACGCCACCACTTTGCTGATCTGGCGGTCGGTCAACAGTACGCCGAGGCCGAAACCGTCGACGCCGCAGTTGTTGGAAACCACGGTGAGGTCGCGAGTGCCCTTGCGCTTGATCTCGGCGATCAGGTTTTCCGGGATGCCGCACAGGCCGAAGCCGCCAGCGATCACGGTCATGCCGTCTTCAAGACCTGCCAGAGCTTCCTCGTAGGAACTCACGCGCTTGTCGAAACCTGCCATATGCACCTCTTTTATTCTTTGTGGGCGGCTGGCTAGCCGAATGGGAAGGAGTGTCTCGCCGAAGTATTCATTTGTTAAGTTGATTTTTAAGGTTGATTAATAGATAAAACTCAACAGTGCGTAGGAGCTGCCGAAGGCTGCGATCTTTTGACTTTGTTTTTGGCGGGCTCTGGAGTCGATGAGATCAAGATCAAAAGATCGCAGCCTTCGGCAGCTCCTACAAGACCCTGGAGAGACCGAGTATGACCGTCAAGCAGATCCGTGCCTTTCTGGCCGTGGCCCAGAGCCTGAGCTTTGCCGTGGCCTGTGAACGCCTGCACCTGTCGCAATCGGCCCTGAGCCTGACCATCAAGGCGCTGGAAGAGGGCCTCGGCGGGCGCCTGTTTACCCGCAACACGCGCAACGTGGCGCTCACCGCCGAAGGCGAAGCCCTGGTGCCGCTGGCGCGCCGGCTGATCGCCGACTGGGACAATGTCGAGGACGAGCTGCGTCAACGCTTCACCCTGCAGCGCGGTCGCGTGACCCTGGCGGCGATGCCATCGTTCGCCGGCAACCTGCTGCCGCCGATCCTCAAGACCTTCCGCGCCCGTTACCCGAACGTCAACGTGACGGTCAATGACGTAATCAACGAGCAGGTGCTGGAAATGGTCCGTGACCGCCAGGTGGAACTGGGGGTGGCGTTCGAGCCGACCCAGAGTTCGCCGCTGCAATTCACGCCGTTGTACATCGATCGATTTGTGGCGGTGGTGCCCCTGGATTCGGCGCTGGCCGACCTCGATGACATCGATTGGCAGACCCTGCTCAAGGAGCCGTTCATTACCTTGCAGCGACCTTCCACCGTGCGGGTCATGCTTGAAGAGCACCTGCAGGCCCGCGGCATGAAGCTGTCGGTGGAGTTTGAAAGCCATCAACTGGCGACGGTCGGGCGCATGGTCGCCAGCGGCCTGGGCGTGAGCGCGGTGCCGGCCTTGTGTGCCGGACAGATGCGTGAACTGGGCGCGCGCTGCATCACCTTGCGCGATCCGGTGGTGGAGCGGGCGCTCGGGGTGTTGACCTTGCCTGGGGGCGAACTGTCGGCGGCAGCGCAGGCGTTGTTCGATGTACTCAAAGAAGAAAACCTGGGGCACACACCATCCCTGTAGGAGCTGCCGCAGGCTGCGATCTTTTGATCCTGTTTTTAAAAAGCAACGTCAAAAGATCGCAGCCTGCGGCAGCTCCTACAGGGGTGGTCAGTTGTGCAGGCGTTGAGCCAATAAGGGTAAGAGCTGCTCGCATGACCCTTCGATCTTCATATCCAGAATGTCGTCCGCCCGGGTCTTGCCCAGGTTGATCGCGATCAACGGCTTGCCCTGGTCCACCACCGCCCGGCACAAGCGGAACGCCGAATAGGCCATCAACGAAGACCCGATCACCAACAACCCGGCAGCCTGTTCAACGGCCGCCATCGCCTTGGTCGCCGTGGCGTGTGCAACGTTTTCACCAAAAAACACCACATCCGGCTTCATCCGTTCCCCGGCGCAATGCGGGCAATGTGGGACCTGGAAACGTGCCTCGAAGGCCGGGTCGAGCAGGGTGTCGCCGTCCGGCGCCTGCACCGCGTCGACGCCGGCCAGGTACGGGTTGCGGGTTTCCATCAAGCGCTGGATCGAATCGCGCTCGCAGAGCTTGCCGCAATCGAGGCACAACACCCGGTGCAAACTGCCGTGGAGTTCGATCACGTCATGGCTGCCGGCCTGGTCGTGCAGGGTGTCGACGTTCTGGGTGATCAACCCGCTGATCTG
The DNA here is from genome assembly GCF_059491875.1 of Pseudomonas sp. Pseusp49. NCBI lineage: Bacteria > Pseudomonadati > Pseudomonadota > Gammaproteobacteria > Pseudomonadales > Pseudomonadaceae > Pseudomonas > Pseudomonas sp. Pseusp49. The sequence continues at coordinate 2,450,085 of NZ_CP168514.1, forward strand.
TCGCGTGCCCTGCAGCCGGGCCAGGCTGTCGTGGGCCACGTTCGGCTGCGCCAGGCGCACCCGTGGCCAGCCGAGCATCGCCCGTGCCCAATAGCGTCGCCGGGACTCCGGGGCGGAGAGAAATTCCTGGTACATCATCGGCTGCCGGCCCCGCCGCACGCCCTGGTTGTCGCGATAATCGGGGATGCCCGACGGTGTGCTGATGCCGGCACCGGTCAGCACTGCAAACGGCGCGTCGGCCATGCGTTGATGGAGGCGGTCAAGCTGGTCATGGATCAGGCTGTCGAGCATGTTCGGCACTCCGGGGGGCGCAGATTGGCATGGCCTTTCGTAGGAGCTGCCGAAGGCTGCGATCTTTTGACGTTGCTTTAAAAAAACAAGATCAAAAGATCGCAGCCTTCGGCAGCTCCTACAACCCTCGGGGGTTATTTACGTGCCTCCAGAATCAGGTTGAACGGTGTTTCCGTGGCCCGACGAAAACGGCTGAACCCGGCCTCGTTGAACACCTTGCGCAACCGCGCTTCACCGGCCTGGGCGCCGAGGCCGAGGCCGACTTCCTGGGACAGCGAGTTCGGCGTGCAAATGAAGGTCGAGGCGGCGTAGAACAGGCGTCCGACCGGGTTGAGGTTGTCGTCGAGCAAGTCGTTGGCGTAGGGCTCGACCAGCAGCACCGTGCCGTCGTCTTTCAACGATTCATAGGCATGTTTGGCTGCGCCCACCGGGTCGCCCATGTCGTGCAGGCAGTCGAAGTAGCAGACCAGGTCATAATCGCTGCCGGGGTAACTTTTGGCTGTGCCCTGGAAGAACCGGGCCCGACTGGACACACCGCCTTCTTCGGCCCTTTGGGTGGCGACGGTGACGGATGGCGCGTGATAGTCGAAGCCGACGAAGCGCGAATCCGGAAATGCCTGGGCCATGATCACCGTCGAGGCGCCGTGACCGCAGCCGATGTCCGCCACTTTGGCCCCGGCTTCCAGTTTGGCCACCACGCCGTCGAGGGCCGGCAACCATTCGGTGATCAAATGGGCTTTGTAGCCGGGGCGGAAGAAACGTTCGGTGCCGCTGAACATGCACGGGTGATGCTCGCCCCAGGGCAGGGCGCCGTTGCCGCGCATGGCGTTGACCAGCTTGTCCTTGTCGTGGAAAAACGACGCGACCACGCCTATGCCCCCGGCGATATAGACCGGAGAGTCTTCGATGGCCAGGGCCAGGGCTTGCTCTTCGGGCAGGCGGAACTGGCCGTCGCGGTGTTCCATGTAGCCGGAGGCGGCGTGGGCGCTGAGCCATTCGCGCAGCAGGCGGGTGTTGCAGCCGGTTTTCTCGGCAAGGGTTTCGGGGGTGATGGGCTGGCTATCGGCCATCGCCCGGTACAGGCCGAGCTCTTCGCCGAGGATGACGTTGGCGAGCATCGCCGCGCCGCCCATGTCATTCACCAGTTTGCCCATGAAGTCGTTGAGTCTGGCCTCGTCCATCACGTGTGCTCCTTTGGCAGGATCACGGTCCAGAGGCATTGTCTGGCGAGGCATGCGCCGCTGGGCGGTGGTCGTGGGGGTGTGCAGGGCACCAAGCGGGTCCTGCGTGCAGTAAGTTTAGTTCGGGGGCTGTGTGTTGCTTTTTCTCGCGACGAAAGTCCCGGGCGTCAGGTCCTGGCTTGACGCAAAACCCTGTGGGAGCGGGCTTGCCCGCGAAAGCGGTGGGTCAGCCAGCATCTCTTTTGAATGTGCCGGCCTCTTCGCGGGCAAGTCGGATCGCCGCACCGCCGCTCCCACAGGTATCGGTAGTGCCTGCAAGGATCGTGTGTATCCCACTGTATCCAGACCCCTTCTTGACACAGTGACCTCTTATTCCGACCCCAGCCGAACACAGTCCCGATACACCCCTTCGATTAACTGTGCCTCAAGGCGGGCACCGGCCCGCGCCCTTGGACACAGGCGAGATCGATACCATGCAGACATCCATTCCCCCCGTAGCTAAGGCCAGCGCCGGGCTAGGCCTGCGTCGCGGCTTACTCAAAGACCTGCAAGCGGCCCCGGCCGGTCATTTCGATTTTCTGGAGGTTGCGCCGGAAAACTGGATCGGCATCGGCGGCGCCCATGGCGCGGCGCTGCGGGCACTGGCCGAGCGTTATCCGTTGTCCTGTCACGGACTGTCCCTGTCCCTGGGTGGGCCGTCGCCGCTGGACGTCGGTTTTCTGCAGGAAGTCCGGGGTTTTCTCGATCATTACCACGTGCCGCTGTACAGCGAGCATTTGAGCTATTGCAGCGATGACGGTCACCTGTACGACCTGTTGCCGCTGCCGTTTACCGAAGAAGCGGTGCACCACGTCGCCGCGCGTATCCGCCAGGCCCAGGACATCCTCGGTCGGCGCCTGGCGGTGGAAAACGTTTCTTACTACGCCGCGCCCCAACAGGACATGGACGAGGTGACGTTCACCAATGCGGTGTTGCGCGAGGCCGATTGCGACCTGTTGCTGGACGTCAACAACGTCTACGTCAACTCGATCAACCATGGTTTCGATCCCCAGGCGTTTCTCGCCGGTATCGATGCGGGACGGGTGGTGGCCATGCATATCGCCGGGCATTTCGATGAGTCCGACACCTTGAAAATCGATACCCATGGCGCCTCGGTGAAGCCGGCGGTGTGGTCGTTGCTGGCCCAGGCCTACGCCCGGTTCGGTGCTCAACCGACCTTGCTGGAGCGCGATTTCAATTTTCCGGCATTCGCCGAACTGGTGGCGGAATTGCAGACCATTCGCCGCTTGCAACAGGAGGGCGTGAACCGTGGATAAGTCGAGCCTTGTGCAGCAACAAACCACCATGGGCCTGTACCTGCGCGACCCTGAGCACAACGCGCCACCCACCGAAATGGACCCGGCGCGAGCACAGGTTTACCGCGATCTGGTGTTCGCCAACCTGTCTTCATTGCTCAGTGGCACCTTTCCGGTCCTGGTGAACATTCTGGGTGATGAACACTGGCGTTCGCTGGTGCGGATCTTTCTGCGGGACTACCGCGCCCGCACGCCGAAATTCGGTGAGATCGCCCAGGAGTTTGTCGAGTTTCTTGCCAGTGAACCTCAGGCGTTGGCCGATGGTTCGTGGCCGCCGTTCATGGTGGAGCTGGCGCATTACGAGTGGGTGGAAATGGCGCTGCAACAGTCCGACGCCGAGCCTGTGGCAGCCGGTGATGCGGCGTTGCTGCTGGATCGGCCTTTGCAGGTGTCGCCGCTCGCCTGGCCGTTGGCGTATGCCTGGCCGGTGCAACGGGTGGGGCCGGATTATCAGCCGGACGTTTCGCCGGCTCAGCCGACGTTGTTGCTGGTGCGTCGGGCCGAGGACTGGGGTATGAGGTTTTCCGGGTTGAGTCCGTTGGCGTGGCGGCTGTTGCTGCTTGTTGGCGAGTTTCCCGAGTTGACCGGGCGTGAGCTGTTGCAGGGGTTGGCGGTGGAGGCGGGGGTGGTGGAGTCTTCGGCGTTTTTGGAGCGTGGGTTGGTGTTGTTGCGGCAGATGCATGGGGAGGGGGTTTTGGGGGTTGTTGATTGAGTACATATCCGTTTTTTGGGTAACGGCGGCTTATGGTTTCGCCCTTACGGCGAGTCACTTTTAACAAGCGCCTTAAAAGTAACCAAAAGCGCTCGCCCCTTACGTACGGCCCCTCGCTGAGGCTCGGGGTACCTTCGCTCCGGTATTCATCCGGGGGCATTGCCCTCCGGTCGGCTTCGCTTCGACCTACATGCAATGAGTTCGACTGCGTCGAACGGCGCTGCGCGCCCATCCCCGGATGAACACCTCCGCTCAGCCTGCCGAGGGGGCGGGTGGATCAAAATCACAAGCTGCAGGCGAGCTAACGCTCGGCCTGTTGAGTGGTGAAGAGCGGTTGTGTACGCCGACCCACTGTAGGAGCTGCCGAAGGCTGCGATCTTTTACTCTTGATCTTCCGCTCTTTCGACATTGTCAAAAATCAAAGGTAGGAGCTGGCTTGCCAGCGAAGGCGGCCTGCCAGCCGACCATTTTCAACAGCTGGCCCCACATCCTCACCCCCCAACCAATCCTTCCTACCCCGGCAATCTCAGTTCCGCACACACCCCCCCACCTTCCCGATTGCTCAAGGTCAACGACCCTCCAATCGCTATCGCCAGCTGCTGGGCAATCGCCAGTCCCAACCCGGTGCCGCCGGTGCTGCGGTTGCGGGAGTTTTCCACGCGGTAGAACGGCTCCATCACGTGCTTGAGTTCTTCCTCTGCGATTCCCGGGCCACGGTCGAGGATCTTGATCGACAGCTTGCCGTCGGCCTGTTTTTCCACGCGCATCTCGGCAGCTCCGGCAAATTTCAATGCGTTGTCCGTCAGGTTGACCAGCACCCGACGCAGGGCGTGGGGGCGGGTGTCGATGACGGTGGTGCTCTTGCCTGTGAGCTGAACGTCCTTGCCCATGTCCTGGTAGTCGAACACCAGGCTGTCGAGGAACGAGTCGAGGTCGGTGCGGCGGCTTTCTTCGGTGGCGCCGTGGATGCTGCGGGCGTAGGCGACGCCTTCGCGTACCAGGTGTTCCATCTCGCCCAGGTCGTTCCACAGTTTGTCTTTTTCGCTGGAGTCGTCCATGAACTCGGCGCGCAGTTTCATGCGGGTGATCGGGGTTTGCAGGTCGTGGGAGATCGCTGCGAGCAATTGCATGCGTTCCTTCAGGTACGCCGCGATGCGTGCCTGCATCGCGTTGAAGGCCTTGGCGGCGTGGGCGACTTCGGTCGGGCCTTTTTCGTCCAGGAGCACGGGGTGGGCGTTGGGGTCCAGGGTTTCGACGGCGTCGGCGAGGCGGGTGAGGGGGCGGATGGCGATTCTGACCGCCAGCCAGGAGCAGGCGAGCATCAGCGCCAGTTGCCCGAGCAACACGATGGGCAGCCAGGGCGACAGCGGCACCATCGCCGGGCGGAGGTCGATGGTCAGCGGGCTGCCATCCGCCAGGTTCAGGTGCACTTGGAAGTGTTTTTTCGGCCCGGGGATGTCGGTAAAGGTCATCGGGTAATCGTGGCCGATGGCGTCCTTGATCGAGGCGATGGCAATGGGCGCATCGGGCATGTCGGTGCGGATCGGCGTGCCCGGCGAACCCTCGTTGAGCAGGTAACTGTAGTTGCGTCGTTCCAGTTGTTTGAGCCAGGCGGCTCGTTCATCGGCGGGCAGGCGGTCGAGGATGGCAATGGAGGTGGACACGTCGGTTTCCAGGTTGCCGAGCATGGTGTTTTTCGAAGATTCGTAGCGTTCGTAGTACTGCGCACCGAAGGACAATGCCTGGGCGAGGATCAGGCCGATCAGGAAAATCAGCGACAGCCGCGAGGCCAGGGTCCGCGGCCAATGCAACGCCCCCGTCATGATTGATCGCCCAGGATTTCCACCGGCAGGGAAAACACATAGCCTTCGCTGCGCACGGTCTTGATGTAGGCCGGTTCGCGGGCGTCGTCGAGCAGGCGCTGGCGCAGGCGACTGACCAAAAGATCGATGGAGCGGTCGAACAGGTCGGCGTCGCGGCCCTGGGTCAGGTTGAGCAATTGATCGCGGTTGAGCACCCGTTGTGGATGGTCGAGAAACACCCGCAGCAATCGATATTCGGCGCCGCTCAGGGCGACCATGGTGCCGTCCTGATCGAGCAGGTGGCGGGCCGAGGTGTCCAGGCGCCAACGGCCGAAGGCCAGTAGGCGACTGGCTTCGGTCACCACCAGGTTCGGCGGCAACATGCGGGTGCGCCGCAGCACCGCGTTGATCCGCGCCAGCAGTTCACGGGCGGCGAAGGGTTTGACCAGGTAGTCGTCGGCGCCCATTTCCAGGCCGAGGATGCGGTCGGTTTCATCGTTGCGCGCGGTGAGCATCAGCACCGGCGTGGTCTTGTGTTTGCCGGCGCGCAATTCGCGGCAGAGCAGCAGGCCATCGTCCCCGGGCATCATGATGTCCAGCACGATCAGGTCCACCGGGGTGGTTTCCAGAAACGCGCGCATCTGCCGTCCATCCGCCACGACGGTGGTGCGCAGGCCGTTCTTCTTCAGGTAGTTGCCTACCAGCTCGCGGATTTCGCGGTCATCGTCAACGATGAGGATGTGATCAACGTGATCCATTGGGCCAAACCTCTGATGAATGGGGAATGCCACACAGTCTATCGAGCCCGGGCGGGGTCGCCTGCCGCCCTTTGTATTGCAGTGTATCCGGCCTGCCTGGGGATACACACAAAGGCAAAAAAGCCGATTTCCGGGGGTTTTGTATTGCTCTGTATCTGCACGCGGTTCTGATACGTACCGATTGATTCACGCCGATTCTCGACACAGACGAGATACCTCGCAGGCTTTTAATGGGTTCCATCGAGGCAAACCAGAGCGCCTCGGCCCAACGAACTGTTGAAACCTTGAGGAACTCGCCATGAACACCAAAGCCGTCTACGCCGCTTGCCTGTTTGCCGCCCTGAACATTTGCACCCTGTCGGCCCGCGCCGAAGCCGATGTTGCGCCAAAAACCTACACCTACGGCAGCCATCTTGACATCAGGAAAGTGGTTTCGCTGACCGAGGACGCTACGCCTTCCTGCGGTGTGGTCAATGCACGGCTGACGTACCTCGACTCCCAGTCGAAAACCCAGGTGCTGGATTACAGCAAGTTCGCCGACCACTGCAACTCGGAAAACTGAGTGTTGCGATCAACGACCGCCTAATCCCATTGAATCAGGAAGGACATCATGAACAACGTATCCCGCTTTCTCACCGCCATCGCCTTCTCCGTCGCCGGTGCGGCAGCCCATGCCAACGCCTCTGTCGAGCAAAGCGCCTGCGGCAGCAACACCTGCTTCCAGCTGACGCCCGTGGCAGAGAAGGGCACCCAGGGTTTCCTTGCGCAAGACGGTTCCGGCCGTACGCCGCAAGGCCAGATGCTCGCCGAGAACGGTGCCAGCCGCACGCCTCAGGGGCAGTTGCTGGATGAACAGACAGCTTGAAGCCAAACATCATCGTTCAAATGTGGGAGCGGGCTTGCTCGCGAAGGCGGTGTGTCAGCCGCATCATCGCTGGCTGAATGTACGCTTTCGTCGGAACGCCGCCCGGAGCAAGCCCGCTCCCACATTGATTGTGTGTCGCCCTCTGAATTGTATTAGGTGATCCCATGTTACTCATCGCTTTCCTGGGCGGCATATTGACCGTCCTCAGCCCGTGCATCCTGCCGGTCGTGCCCTTCCTGTTCGCCGGGGCCGACCGCGCACGCGCCTCGATCCTGCTGACCCTCGGCGGCATGGTCCTGACCTTCGCCCTGGTCTCCAGCCTGGCCGTGGTCAGCACTGAGTGGGTGATACAGGCCAGCAACACCGGGCGCCACGTCGCCCTGTTCGTCATGGTGCTGTTTGCCCTGTCGCTGATTTCCGCCCGGGTCGGTGACTGGCTGGCGCGCCCCTTCGTGCTGCTGGGCAATCGCATCGACCCGGACTCGCGCAAGATGTCCGGGCCGCTGGCGTCGATCATGATCGGTGTCGCCACCGGGCTGCTCTGGGCACCCTGCGCCGGGCCGATCCTCGGAGTGATTCTGACCAGCGCCATGCTGCAGGGCGCGAACGCCGGTACCAGTCTGTTGTTGGTGGCCTATGGCGCGGGCAGTGCGCTGTCCCTGGGCGTCCTGATCTTTGCCGGTCGCGGCCTGGTCAATCGCTTGAAGCCGTCGATTCCGGTCACCGGCTGGCTGCGCCGGGGCGCCGGGGTTGCGGTGCTGGCCGGTGCGGCGGTGATCGCAACGGGGGCCAATGACCTGTTGCTGGCCAACACCTCATCGCAAGGTGTCAGCCGTATCGAGAAAGACGTGCTGGAGACCGTGCCGAAAGTCGTCGATTACCTGGTCAGCAAGGTCCAGGCCGACAGCCCCATGGGCAACGCCCAGGGCGCGATGCCGTCCTTGTCCGGCGCGGTGGACTGGATCAACTCACCGGCACTGACCAACGAAGCCCTCAAAGGCAAGGTGGTGCTGGTGGATTTCTGGACCTTCGACTGCATCAACTGCAAGCACACCCTGCCTTACGTAAAGGACTGGGCGAAGAAATACGAAAAGGACGGGCTGGTGGTGATCGGCGTGCACACGCCTGAATACGGCTTTGAACGCATCATCGACAACGTCAGGGACAAGGTGAAGGAATACGGCATCACCTACCCGGTGGCGATCGACAACAACTACGCGATCTGGCGCAACTTCGACAACCAGTACTGGCCGGCGCACTACATCATCGATGCCAAGGGGCAGGTGCGTTACACCCACTTCGGCGAAGGCAGCTACGACACGCAGGAGAAAGTGATCCAGCAGTTGCTGGAGGAGGCCAAGGCCAGCGCGCCAGCGGCGTAACCGGCTTGATCAATGGCTCACAGGTCTCGCGCCATGAGCCATTGATCTTTTTCCCATGCCTGAAAACGCTCCTGCACAACCCAGCCACGCCTGGCGTAATAAGCGCTCTGGTCCTGGGTGTGCAGGTAGATCCTCTTCTCGCCGTTGGCTTTGGCTTGCGCGCAAACCCCTTCGATCAAACGCTCCGCCAGGCCCTTGCCGCGTGCCTCGGGAGTGATGAACACACAAGCGAGCCAGGGCCCCAGATCCGAGCGATGGGCCAGGTCAGCCTTGGCCAGCGCCGCACCGCCCAACAGTTCGTCGTGGTCGAGGGCGATCAGGCACTTCCAGTCGCCATTGTCCTGGCCTTCGGCGAATTCCCGTTGCCAGTCGGGCAGGGGCTGTCCGGCGTATTCGTAGTGGAACTGCCGGTGGATCCATGAAGCGAAGGTGTTGCTGTGCTGCATATGTCGAGCAAGCCAGTCCAGGCGGGGTGTCATGTGATGAGTCCTTTCCGAGTTCAGTCGCTGGGTAGCGAGAGTAGCGGGCCTGGGCGGTGCTGTCGCCCCGGCCGGTTCAGCGACCGCTCAAGTGATTCGAGGCCGCCTGACCACGCCGCCACGCTGCCGGCGGTGCACCGAACTCGCGCCGAAAGGCGCGGCTGAAGGCGGTATCGGTCTGGTAACCCACTTCCTCGGCGATGCGCGTCAATGAGTTGTTGCTGCTGCGCAACAGGTTGGCGGCGAGCAACATCCGCCATTGCGTCAGGTACTGCATCGGCGACACCCCCACCAGTTGCTGGAAGCGCTCGGCCAACACTGATCTTGAAGTGCTGGCGGTGCGCGCCAGTTCGTCCAGCGTCCAGGCGTGGCAGGGTTTTTTGTGCAAGGCGTTGAGGGCGGCGCCGACGATGCGGTCGCGTACTCCGGCCAGCCAGCCGGTGCGACCTTCGCCCTGTTCGTTCATGTACAGGCGCAGCACTTCGATGAACAGTACCTCGGCGAGTTTGGCCAGGACCCCTTCGCCGCCGGGGCGGGGCGAGCGGGCTTCGGCGAGGGCGTAGCGCACGGAGGATTCCAGCCAGATGCCGGCACTCGAACCGCGCACGTTGACACGCACCACGGGTGGCAAACCCTTGAGCAACATGCCCGCCAGGCGCGTGTCGCACGCCAGGTAGCCGCACACCAGGCGGGTGACCGCGCCACCACCGCCATAGCTCAGCTGGCGGGGCCGGCGTGCCAGTACCGCATCCAGTCGCGCACCCGTGGCCGGGGGCAATCCGGGTCGGGAGCACATGCGATGGGCGTCGCCCTGGGGGAAGATCACCACGTCGCCGGCGCTGAGCAGCAGCGGCGGGTCATCGCCCAGCTCGACGTAGCACTCGCCCTCGGTGATCAGGTGAAAGATCACCACCCGTTCCGCATCGGGCTCCAGGAACGGCGCGGCCGTGTCGGCGCTGGGCGACTGGTAGCACCAGGGCGCGGTGAACCGGGCGTTGATGAAGATCGCGCCGACCAGGTGCACCACCCGCAGGGTCTGTGACAGAGCGTCCATAGGGATTTCCCCATGACAGGATTCCTGATTGTGAACGCGTCGGTGCGCCGTGTGGAATCTCCGGACGATCGGGCAGGCTTGGGCGACGATCGGGCAGGACGCCAGCGCCCGTCAGGACGATAGTTGGATCACAGGGTGAATGCGCCCTGCCATCCAGAACAATAAAGAGAGGTTGCCATGCCTAAGTTCGTCATTGAACGTGAGATCCAGGGCGCCGGAGCTCTGTCGGAAAGGGATTTGAAAGCCGCTTCGTTAAAGTCCTGCCAGGCCTTGCGGGAGTTGCCGGAGGTGCAGTGGCTGCAGAGCTATGTCACCGGTGACAAGCTCTATTGCGTGTACATCTCGCCGAGCGAGGAGCAGATCCAGGAGCACGCCAGGATCAGTGGTTTTCCCGCCAACCGCATTTCCCGGGTCATGAACATCATCGACCCGACGACAGCGGAGTAACCGCGATCAGGCCCGATACGTGTTTCAACCCAGAGACTGCCTCCATGAGTACACCCATTGATCTGACTGCCTTGAAAAACCGCCAGATGGCCTCCTGGGCCAGCGGCGACTACGCCGTGATCGGCACTACCCTGCAAATCGTCGGCGAGCAACTGGCCGAAGCCTGCGACCTGTTGTGCGATGAGCGCGTGCTCGACGTCGCCGCCGGCAACGGCAACGCGACCCTCGCGGCTGCGCGCCGTGGCTGCCAGGTGACGTCCACCGACTATGTCGCCGCCTTGCTGGAGCGTGGCGCAGAACGGGCCCGGGCAGAACGCCTGAATGTCGCCTTCCAGGTCGCCGATGCCGAAGCCTTGCCCTTTGCCGACGGCAGCTTCGACGCCGTGCTTTCCACGTTCGGTGTGATGTTCACGCCGGACCAGCCCAAGGCTGCCGCGGAGCTGGCGCGAGTCTGCCGCCCGGGCGGGCGGATCGGCCTGGCCAACTGGACACCGGAAGGCTTCGTCGGCCAGATGTTCAAGACCCTGGGCCAGCACCTGCCACCTGCGCCGGGAGCGAATCCGCCCTCGCGCTGGGGCACCGAAGCCTGGCTGCACGAGCATTTCGACGAGCGGGAATTCCTGCTGCAGGTGACGCGCCGCACGTTCAATTTCCGCTATCGCTCGGCGGCGCATTTCATCGACACCTTCCGCCAGTGGTACGGACCGGTGCACAAAGCCTTCGCCGCACTGCCGGCGGATGGCGCCAAGGCGCTGGAAGCGGACCTCACCGAGCTGATCAACCGGATGAACCGGGCGGGCGACAAGTCGCTGGTGGTGCCGAGTGAGTACCTGGAGGTGGTGATCACGCGGCGTTGAGTGACCACAAGTCCAATGTGGGAGCGGGCTTGCTCGCGAAGACGGTCTTCCAGTCGCAGTTATTGTGACTGATACACCGCTTTCGCGAGCAAGCCCGCTCCCACATTGGATGGTGGTGCAGACTAAACAACCTTCGCCCCCCGCGCCGCCAGCAACTCGCGCAACACCGACCGATGACAATGCGCTTCATCCTCGCAATAACACCCCACGGCCAGGGACGTCCCGTGAGACAGCGCAGCCAGCAGGTCCAGCATCTGGCTGGCTGCGGGCTGGCTCATCTCGACCTTGAACTTGCGCCTGAACACCTCCCAGGCCTTGGCATCCTGTGCAGCCTTGGCTTCGGCCACCAGTTCCGCGCTGGGTGCCAGCAAGGGCTGCCAGACATCATAAAAATCCCGGCTGGCGAATTCGGCTTTCGGTACGCCACGGGGAGGGCGGCGTACCGTGCCCAGGCGCAAGCCTTCGTCGGGTCGACGCGGCGAACCCAGTTGAACGATATGGACCGGCATGGCTACTTGATCCGCGATTCGTCGAACCACTCCAGCGCCGTGCGCCAGAAGCAGATACCGAGGAAATACGCCGACATCAGCAGCCACAGCCCCATCACCATCGGGTTGATCAGCGGATGGTTGAGCACCAGCGACAAGCTGCACAGCAACCAGATTGCCGTCACCGCAATGTTGATCGGCATGAACCGGCGCACGCGGAACGGGTGCAGGAATTTCATCCGGGTCACGGTCAGCAGGGCCAGGCCGATCACGGTCAGGAAGGTGATCCACGGCGACGGGGCGATGATGTACAGGCACAGGGCAACCACGTTCCAGGCGGCGGGGAAGCCCTGGAAGTAGTTGTCCTTGCTCTTCATGTTGACGTTGCAGAAGCAGAACAGCGACGACACCAGAATCAGCGACACGCTCAGCAGCAGGGTGTAGTCCGGTAACGGGATGTAGCGATAGATGAACAGCGCCGGGATAAACACATACGTCAGGTAATCGATCACCAGGTCGAGGATCGAGCCATCGAAGCTCGGCAACACCGACTGCACGTTGACCTTGCGCGCCAGTGCGCCGTCCAGTCCGTCGACGATCAGGGCGACACCCAGCCACAGCAGGCAATGGGTCGGCTGGTTATCCAGCAGGGACAGGGTGGCGAGGAAAGCGGTGACCACGCCGGTGGCCGTAAAACCATGGGCGCCCCATGCTTTGAGTCTGGCGATGTACAGGGTTGAAATCACAGGGGCGTTCTCCAGTAAATGAAGCAAGCCAGTTGACGCCCCACATAAGGGACGGTGGCAACCGGGTCGGGTTGCAGGTATCGACCGGGTATCCGCGGATAAGGTTCACCACCTATGAATCTTAGCCGCGCTGAAAAAAAATACCCCGGACAATCCGCCGTGACGCGGGCGTGTCAGCCCAACGGCGCTGGCACATTCGTCTGCGAGGTCTATCGTTGCCTGTCTGGACAGAACCCTTCCCAAGAGGACAAGCGTCATGAACACCAGCGATCTGCTCGAACAGTTACTGCGCGCCGGCCAGGGCTCGATGGCGCAACAGGGGGGCGGTGGCGCGTCGGCCCAAGGCGGGCTCGGCGACCTGGGCGGATTGCTCGGCGGGTTGTTGGGCGGTGGCGCCGGTGCGGGTGCGGGTGCGGGCGGCGGTGGCGCAGGGTTGGGCGGTTTGCTCGGTGGTTTGCTGGGCGGCGGCTCGCCGATGGGCGGCGCACCGCAAAGCCGCTCCGGGGGCGGCACCAATTACGCGGCGCTGGCATCCCTCGGCATGATGGCGTTCCAGGCATACCAGGCCTGGCAGCGCAGCCAGGCGTCGGCGCCGCAGGAAGCGCCGCGCACCGTGGACTTGCTGGCCGGCCCGGAAGCCGAGGAACACAGCCATGCGATCCTGCGGGCGTTGATTGCCGCGGCCAAGGCCGATGGCCGGATCGATGAATCCGAAAAGCAGATGATCAGCACTGAAATCGGCCGTCACACCGACGATCCGCAATTGCAGCAATGGCTGGACGATGAAGTCGCCAAGCCGCTGGACCCCAGTGAAGTGGCGCAATCGGCCACCGACCCCGGCATGGCCTCGGAGATGTACCTGGCCAGCGTGATGCTGGTGGACGACCAGCAGGACGCCGAGCGCAACTATCTGGATGAACTGGCCGCGGCATTGCAGATCGAGCCGGAGTTGCAATTGCATCTGGAGCAGCAGGCCAAGGGCACTGCCTAAAGCTTCGCGAGCAGGCTCGCTCCCACAACGCAGATTCTGCAAGCACTGAAAATCCCTGTGTGGGAGCGGGCTTGCCCGCGAAAAACGCAAGGCATCCACATGTCCCGCTGAATACCCCACCACCGTTAACTCCGCGAGTGAAACCCACCAAAAAGAGCAATCCGTGCGGACGCAATGTCTGCTGCGGGAAACGTCCTACAACCGACTGCCGAAACAGAGTCGGAAACATCTGATTCTGTTTTTTGGCAATGGCTGAATGAGTTATCGCTGATTCCGAGCGGCGTAGATTTCCTGGTCCTTTAAAAACCAGACAATCCACCCTGCCAAGGAGCGGTCTCATGGCGTTTGATGCTTTTATCAAAATCGAAGGTATTCCAGGCGAAGCGCTTGATGAGCAACACAAGGACTGGATAGAAATTACCGGATACAGCTTCGGCACTCACCAAGGCACTTCAGCTACAGCCAGCTCGGCAGGTGGCGCCTCATCGGGGCGCACGACCGTTAGCGACTTCACGTTCACCAAGAATCTGGACAAGGCCAGTTGTAAGCTCATAGAGATCAGCTGTGCAGGTGACCATTTGAAGGAAGTTGTATTGACACTGCATCGCGCCGGAGGCGAGAAACAGAAGTATTTTGAGATCACGTTGGAAGAAGTCATCATTTCAAGCTACTCACAACATGCAAGTGATGGCGTGCCTACTGAAAGTCTCAGCTTGAATTACGGTCGCATTAAAACAATCTACACCCAGCAAAAACGAACGGATGGTGCCGGCGGAGGTAACGTAGCGGGTGGTTGGGATCGCATCAACAATAAAAAATACTCCTGAGGTCGCCACGAATGTCAGCGACTTTCATAAATCCAAGAATGCAGCCTTATTCATATTTGAAGTCGACATTGCAGCTTGGCAAAAAACTCAATGTCGAAGTTCGATGTATTGAATGTGCATGTTGTCAATGCGGTAGTGCTGCCAGGTGAGCTGATAATCGTAGGTGATAATTCAACACCTTCGTGTACGGCCGAAGAAGCGTTCTACATGAAGAAGGCATTTGAAGTTCATTTGGCATTAATGGCCAATGGAGTGCAAGGTGATGGATTTTTAATCGAAAATCATACGCTCATAACAGAAGCACTTGGGTACTCATCGATAGGGGTGGGTAGCGTTAGTGGTGCCTGGAGTAAGCACCTTGATGGCATCAAACAAACCCTTGAAGAAATTGAAACAGCTCATCGCGATTACCTCAGAAGCGGTACAACTCAGGCTCGAAGTGATTTTTACGCAAAACGCAAGGTGCTATTTGAAAGGCTTGATGGTCAACTTAAACACTTTGCCAGATATGGATCGGGTCTGCGTAATCTAGGCTCTATAAAAAATATGCTAGGGATCTCCACGAAAAGCTATTTACATTCAGGGGTGATAACAGGTTATGCCGATACTATTAATGGGGTGGCGAAAGCTTCGAATCTCATGAAAAAAGGCGCTTATCTTGGTGTTGGTCTCAGTGTGGCTGGAGCTGGAACGTCTATCTACACAGCATGTACGACTGGGCGCGAAACGGAATGCAGAAAAGCTAAATATGTTGAGGGTGGTAAGTTGTCTGGAGGTCTTGCACTAGGAGCCTTGGGAGGCAATGTTGGTAGTATTGTGTCTACGTTCGGATGTGCTGTGGCTATCGGATTCGTTACAGGGGGAGCTGGAATGCTGGGGTGTGCTGTGGTTGGCGGTGGGCTCGGTGCGTGGGCGGGAGGCAAAGTTGGCGAGAGTGCTGGAGAATGGGTAGGTGAAGTGGTTTATGAGTCATTGCAACAATGAGTGATATTGCATTGGCAAGTATCGGAATTCTCATAATTTTTTTCGCAATGGTGACTTCGTGCTGGATGTATGTGTTTTCTTATCTGTTTACCGAGTTGATAGAGAGTTACCTCGATAAGAGTAAGTTTGTAGCAAGTAATCGTAAGGCGTTATCCGGGTTGGGATTGCTCGGTAAGCCGGTCAGAAATGGTTCGGTGGCATTGATGTTTTTATGTCCTAAACTTTGCGAGAGGCGTGGTCTAATTGAAAAGGATGAGTTGTTGAATTTGCCAGTAAGTCTAAAGAGAAAGTTGTTGGCACTCTGGATTTCTGCTGGAGCGTTGCTTTTTGTAGCGTATATTTTTTGGCTTTTGGTCCTTTGATTCTAGTGCGTAATAAAAGGCGTTCTTATTACCTTTGTGTTGGCCTGGCTTTTACCCTCTATAGCAGCAAGGAAGTGCTAGCGGCAAGTTATATATAACGAAGGGCGCTGACTGATGGCTCGTGGAAAATTTAAGCCAGTAGCAAGAAAATGCAGGTGTTGCGGTGCCATAAATGAAGAAAACTCAAGAGGAATTAAAGGCGGTCTCTGCTATAGATGCAGAAAATCAAGGCATAAGCGAGTGGGAGCTATTGTGTCGAGGGCGCAAAAGTTCCGCTTAACGGTTGTGCTTAGCGTTATTTCTGTCTTTTTTTTAACATTGGCCGGTTATGCAATTTATTTCAAACACATCGTGCTGCCTTATGGAAGTCGAGTGCGATCCAGCTTGTTGGAGTTCGACGGCTTGGGGGTTATATTGCCAGCGCTGTCTCTGATTCTGCTCTCGGTGGGTACTTTATCTATCATTGCAGTCAATAATTGTTCTAACGGAAAGGTGTATGAGAAAGTAATGAATATCAGTCTGTGTGCAGGCTTGTTCTTGTATTCAATAATTATTTTCTTTGGCAGCGAGTTTCACTACAGGTTATTTAATTAAGGTTGGCTTACTACCTTGCTGGGGCCGGCACAGCCCGCATCCTGGGTGCCAGACACACCGCCATCGCGAGCAGGCTAGCTCCTACAGGGGAGCGCGGTCGCAACCCCGCGCCGCAAGCCCGTCCGTCCGGGCCGTTTCAACGCCGATTGAATTATTGCGCCGCTCGCCGGCTCTGCTTGGTTAAGAGACGTTTGCATCCGACGTCCTGGCGCGAAGCAGGTGAGCCATGCCCCGCAACCTCGATGACTACAACCGCATGCGTGATTTTTCGGCGACTTCCGAGCCTGCTGCCGACAAGCACCCGCGCAAGAAAACTGCCAGGGATCATGCCTTGCAGTTCTGCATTCAAAAGCACGACGCCTCCCACTTGCATTATGACTTTCGCCTGGAGCTCGACGGCGCGCTCAAGAGTTGGGCCGTGCCCAAAGGTCCGTCGCTGGACCCGTCGGTCAAGCGCCTGGCGGTGCATGTAGAAGACCACCCGCTGGCGTACGCCACGTTCGAAGGCAGCATTCCCGAGGGGCATTACGGTGCCGGCGACGTCATCGTCTGGGACCGGGGCATCTGGATTCCCCAGGATGATCCTGCCAAGGCCTATGCCAAGGGGCGACTCAAGTTCGAGTTACAAGGGGAGAAGCTGGGCGGCCTGTGGAACCTGGTGCGTACGCACATGTCGGGCAAGCAGGAGCAATGGTTCCTGATCAAGCATCAGGACGGCGCCGCCAGGTCGCAACGCGACTACGACGTGCTCAGCGCCGAACCGGACAGTGTGCTCAGTGACCGGAGCATCGTCGACAAACCCTCGAAGTCGGCCGCCAGACCCGTCAGGAAAGCGGCAGCCGGCATACGCAAGGAAAAGCCATCGCCATTGACCGGCGCCCGCAAGGCCAGGTTGCCGGACCTGCTCAAGCCGCAATTGGCGACGCTGGTGGACAGGGTCCCGGACGGCGCGTGGAGCTACGAAATCAAGTTCGACGGCTACCGGATCATGGCCCGCATCGACCACGGTGACGTCAGGCTGATCACCCGCAATGGCCACGACTGGACCCACAAACTGCCAGGACAGGCCCAGGCCCTGGTCGCGCTGGGCCTGGAATCGGCGTGGCTCGATGGTGAAATGGTGGTGGCCGACGACCAGGGTGTGCCGGACTTTCAGGCGTTGCAAAACGCCTTCGAGGCGCAGCGCAGCGACGGCATTCTCTACTACCTGTTCGACCTGCCGTACCTCAATGGCGTGGACTTGCGCGAAGTGCCGGTCGAAGAACGTCGGGCCGCGCTGGCGACTGTGCTCAGGGCCAATGACCAGCCGCTGCTGCGCTTCTCCGAGTCGTTTGGCGAGGAGCCACAAGCCTTGTTCGACAGCGCCTGCCGGATGCGCATGGAAGGCTTGATCGGCAAGCGACTTGGATCGCCCTATGTCTCCCGGCGCAGCAGCGACTGGATCAAGCTCAAATGCCAGCATCGGCAGGAGTTCGTCATCGTCGGATTCACCGAGCCGAAAGGCTCGCGCAATGCCTTCGGCGCACTGCTGCTGGGGCTGCATGACCGCGACAGTGGCGAGTTACGCTATGCCGGCAAAGTCGGCACCGGGTTCAACGAGGCGACGCTGCGCAGCCTCCATGAGCAGCTCAAGCCGTTGCAGGTTAAAAAACCGTCGGTGGTCAATCCACCCGGCGGTGCCGAGGCCAGGGATGTGCATTGGCTCAAACCCAAGCTACTGGCAGAAGTGGCTTTCGCTGAAATGACCCGGGACGGCTCGGTGCGCCATGCTGTTTTCCATGGCCTGCGCGATGACAAACCGACACAAGACATCACCGAGGAGCGCGCGAACACCGTGAAAACCTCCACTGCGAAAAAAACCGCTGCGACACAAAAGAAGCCCGACCCCGCACCCTCGCAAATCGGCCTGGAAGCAGGGCAGGTGCGCATCACTCACCCGGACCGGGTGATCGACCCCGACAGCGGCACCACCAAGCTGCAACTGGCGCAGTACTACGCGAGTGTCGCCGAGTGGATCCTGCCCGAGCTCAAGGATCGCCCGGTGGCACTGGTGCGTGCACCGGACGGTATCGCCGGCGAGCTGTTTTTCCAGAAAAATGCCGAGCACCTGGCGATCCCCGGCATCGTCACGCTGGACAAGCAGCTCACCGGTCAGCCGATGATGCTGATCAACAATGCCGAGGCGCTGATCGGCGCGGTGCAGATGAGTACCGTGGAGTTGCATACCTGGAACGCCACGTCGGCCAACTTCGACAAGCCGGACCGTT
Source organism: Pseudomonas sp. Pseusp49 (assembly GCF_059491875.1). NCBI lineage: Bacteria > Pseudomonadati > Pseudomonadota > Gammaproteobacteria > Pseudomonadales > Pseudomonadaceae > Pseudomonas > Pseudomonas sp. Pseusp49. The sequence continues at coordinate 2,468,527 of NZ_CP168514.1, forward strand.
TTGTCCTCGACCTTGACCCGGACCCGGCGCTGCCATGGAAACGCATGATCGAGGCCACTGAGCTGACGCTGTCGGTGCTGGATGAACTGGGGCTCAAGGCGTTTCTGAAAACCAGCGGCGGCAAGGGCATCCATGTGGTGGTACCGCTGACCCGCAAGCTCGGCTGGGATGAGGTCAAGGACTTCAGCCATGCCATTGTCAGCCACATGGCCAGGCTGTTGCCCGAGCGTTTTTCGGCGGTGTCGGGACCGAAGAACCGGGTCGGACGGATCTTCATCGATTACCTGCGCAACGGCCTGGGTGCGACCACCATCTGCGCCTACGCCGTCCGGACCCGTGAGGGCCTGCCGGTGTCGATGCCGATCTTTCGCCAAGAGGTTGCCGAGCTCAAGGGCGGCAATCAGTGGAACCTGCACAACGCGCTTGAACGACTGGCTGAAGTCGGCGATGAACCCTGGGCGGACATGCGCAAGACCCGGCAGGCGATCACTGCCGAAATGCGCCGGCGGGTGGGGATGAAGAAGTGACCTGTGCCGATAGGCGCTGCTGAAGGCTGCGATCTTCTTAGGGTTTCAATAACCTGAAGATCAAAGGATCGCAGCCTACGGCAGCTCCTACACGAGCAACCTGTTCTTACTTGAGGAAGGCCTGGAAGTCGGTACCCAGTTTGTCGATCGCCGCCTTGAAGTCCTTGGCGGTAATCTTCTGGCTTTCATTTTCCAGGGTAGTGCCAAACACCTTGCGCACCACTTTGGCCACGGTCTGATTGCTCTTCGCGTCGATGAACTCGGCTTCGATGAACAGGGTGGTGTCCTGGTCACGGTGACCGGTAGCTGCCTGGGTGGCCCCGACTACAGCCGCGATGGGGACCACTTCGTACCACTTCATGCCTTCGTTCTCGGCGTTCACCCCGGTAATCGCCGCGCGCATGATCAGGGGCCGGGAACCCGCCGGAGCGGCCGAAGGGGACGACACCACACGGTAGCGCTGACCCAGCGTGGCCTTGGCCTTGCTGGTCATGTAGTTCTGAATGTCGGTGAGCGTCTGCTGGTTGACCCGCTCATCGGGTTTGGGCGCCGGGTACAGCTCCAGCTTGTTGAACACCACGGTGTCATACGCATTCGGGTTCCACGAAGGGCTGACCCAGCGCATCGCGGTGCCGCCGCTCGGCGTTTGGACTTCCTGCAGGTTGTTGTAGTTGGACAGGAAGCCTGAGTACTGTTCCTTCTCAGTCACTTTCGAGGTGCAACCGCCTAGCAACAGACTTGCCAGCGCAGCGCCGACCAGCAGTTTTCGGGACAGATTCATAGTGGTGTCTACTCCTTGGATAAAATCGTCGTTCTTTCGTTTACAAGACATCAAAATCGCCAGGTCATGTTCCCGCTCAGGGCTTGAATCCAGGCATTGTCGAACTCACCGGAAATTTGATTGCCGGATACGGACTTGGTCTGGTCAACCGGCATGTCGCCGAGCCAGACCATGGCCCAGCTGACGTTGATATCGGTGTCCTTGTTCAGAGCATAGGTGGCTCCTGTCGCAATGCGCCAGGATTCGTTCATCGGCACGATCACGCTGCGGTTACCGTCCGACACGGCGCTGCTGTCGTACGCCACACCGACGTTCCACAGCCATTGCTCGGTGGCCTGGTATTGCGCCCCCAGGGACAGGTGCCAGGTGTCCTTGAAGCCGGCGTCGACTGTTGTCGATTGCGCACCCACGGCGGTGGTGTCGACCTGTACGCCGATGTCACCGAATTCCGACCAGTCCTGCCAGTTGACCGAAGCCAGCAAGGCCCATTGCCGGTCCAGTTGCTGGAACAGGCTCAGGGTGACGGTTTGCGGCACCTTCACATCGAGTTCGGTGTTGGTGTTGTTGACGCGTTCGAGCAGTCGGCCATCGCCTTTCACATCCAGTCGGTCCTCGAAGTCCAGATCGACCTGGCTGGTGTAGGTCAGGCCAATGCGCGTGCCGGCTTGCGGGGCGTAGATCACGCCGACATTCGCCCCGAAGCCCCAATCCTGGTCCTTGTACTTGAATTGGCCATCGGTGCGGTCGGTAAAGCCGAACGGCGAGCGGTCAATCGCGGTCTGGGCTTGCAGCATGCCGTACATGGCCTTTACGCCCAGACCCACCGACCACTGCTCGTTGAAGCGATAAGCCACGCTCGGCACCATCGACAGGCCTAGAAGGCTGGCGTTTTGCGAGAAGTAGCGTCCGGACCAATCGTTGTCGTAGTTGACCGCCAACCCGAAGTCGCCGTACTGGCCGAAACCGACGCTCCAGTGTTCGTCCAGTTCATGGCTGATGAAGAAGCTGCCGCCGGGAATCGGGTCGAGGGCGTTGCCACTGCCGCTGCCCGGGGTGTTGGTGCCAGCGTCGCGGTCGAAGCTCAAATCGCCGTACAGCACCTGCAAGCCGGCGGTGATTTGCGTGCCTGGCAGGTAGCTCATGCCCGCCGGGTTGCTGGCGATGGTCGAGGGGCCTTGGGCGCGGGCAGCGGCACCGGCGTTGGCCAGGCCAGCGTTATCAGTGCCGATTTCGTAAAGCATGATGCCGCCGGCCCAGGCTGGCTGGCAGCACAGGGCGAGTAGCGTACAGGCGGGTAGGGCCAGTGTGCTTGTGCGCATGTAACTACCTCAGCAAATGTCCATTTCGAATGTGGGTGGCCTGTGCCGGCCACCCATGGTTTCGGCTGTTTTACTTGGCCATGGCTGCCCGGGCCGCTTCGATCTTGGCCTTGACCGCTTCAAGATTGAAGCTCGCGCCTTTCTGCATTGGCGGAAACTCCACGGCTGTTTCGGCCAGTTTGACCACTTGTTGCTGCACAAACACATAGCGCCAGAACTGGAATTTGAACCACTCGAAATACTCCAGCGAACCATTGGCTGCCATATTCTCCGGCCATCCGGCACGTTCGAACGGATCGAGACGCAGGTTAGTCAGGATCGGCATGTCCAGCGTGACCTTGGCACCCAGCCAGCCCCCGGGCTGATCGATGAAGCGGTACTTGAAGTCATCGATGCGGATCGCACCCAGGGTGCTCTCTCCAAAGTAGAAGATTTCATGCCGGTTCGACGGACCTTTTCCGGTGATCATTGGTGTTTGATCATAGCCGTCCAGGTGAACTTTGTAGGTGGTATCACCCAATTGTTTGCCCTTGAGCAGTTCCGTTGTGATGTTCGGGTTGCCCGCCGCCGCGACCAGGGTCGGGAACCAGTCCATGCCGGACATGATGCCGTTGGCGACCTGGTTGGCCGGCACCTTGCCCGGCCAGCGAATGATCGCCGGCACGCGGAAGCCACCTTCCATCACCGTGCCTTTGCCCATGGCGAACGGGGTGGTGCCGCCGTCCGGCCAGGTGAAGTTTTCCGCACCATTGTCGGTGGTGAAAATGACGATGGTGTTGTCGTCCATGCCGTCTTTTTTCAGCTTCGCCATGACTTCGCCGACGATGTCATCGAGCTGCGCCATGCCGGCTTCCTGTTCCGACCAGCCATTTTGCGCATTGCGCATGGCTTCGTACTTGTCGGACAGGTGCGTGACGATGTGCATGCGGGTCGGGTTGAGCCAGACGAAGAACGGTTTGTTGTCCTGCTTGGCCTTGTCGATGAACGAGAAGGCCTTGTCGCGAATTTCGTCGTCGATGGTTTTCATCCGCTCCGGATAGAGCGTGCCGGCATCTTCGATTTTCTGCTTGCCGACCTTGCCCCAGCGCGGCATCACAGTGGTGTCATCGGTGGTGGTGGCCCAGCTGTGGACCATGTTGCGCGGGCCCACGGTGGCGAGCAGGTCTTGCGGATAGTTGGGGTGCGCCGGGTCTTCCATGGCGTCGAGGTGGTAGAGGTAACCGAAGAATTCGTCGAAGCCGTGCACGGTGGGCAGGAACTCGTTCAAGTCGCCCAGGTGATTCTTGCCGAACTGGCCGGTGGCATACCCCATGGCCTTGAGCGCGGTCGCGATGGTGACGGCTTCGGCGGGAATACCCACGGGCGAGCCGGCCTGGCCGACAGTGGTCATGCCGGTGCGAATCGGCAGTTCGCCGGTGATGAAGTTGGCGCGTCCGGCCGTGCAACTGGCCTCGGCGTAATAGTCGGTGAAGCGCATGCCTTCAGCGGCGAGTTGGTCGAGGTTGGGTGTTCTGCCAGCCATCATGCCCTGGTTGTAGACGCCGATATTCGACCAGCCGATATCGTCGCCCATGATCACCAGGATGTTGGGGGCTTTGTCGGCGGCCAGGGTCAGGCCGGGAATCGCCATTGCAGACAGCAACAGCGGTACTGCAAACATCGAGGATGAGGTTGTCCGGTTCATGTAGAGCTCCTGCGTACTTGCGTGAGTACTTCGAGACGAGCCCCCGACCGTCATTGAAATTCGTGATCCCCGCCAAGAGCGTAGGTTTGAATTACAAAATATCCAGTATTGGATAGTCAGAAAGTGAGTGTTCCAGGCGCTTTGCACTTCAATGGCGTACCGGTCAATGCGCGGGTCGAGTCGGGCGGCGAGCGATACTCGCCGCCTCCATCGTCATTACCGGGCGGCAGTGGCGGCCAGCAAGGGTGCCATTTGCTCATCGGTCAATGCGGCGTGCACGTCCATGCTCATCAGGTCGTTCCACTCCAGCACCCACTTTTGAATCGGCACCAGATCACTCGCCTCGGCAATGCCGAAGCCGGCCGAACTGCCTACGGCGTGCCAGCGTCCGTGCATGGTGACGCCTGCGGGCGGCGCGCCACCGGTCTTGAGGAAACGTGCGATTGCGGCATCACGGTTGTCCGGGCTGATTGTCCAACTGACGATGAATAACATCGGCCACCTCCTGTTGCGCATCGGCACCTGTTGTTGCGCGTACCTGGCTGGCGCCGGGGCCGTGGCCACGCTTGGGTTCCCAGTCCTGTCCTGGCTGGCTTGCAGCGAAATCTCCCAAGGAAGGCATAGCAGTGCGCCGCGACTCACGTACGACCGCTGATCCTGTTCCGGTGCACTTTGGAGGGGCTGACAGACGCCTGTTTCACCAGCGAAACATGGGCAGCGGCCGTAGCGGCGAGTGGAGCAATTGGCGGGCTGAAAGCTTCATCAGCATCGAGTGAAAACCGTGATCGGGAAAGGTCGACTGCACGGTCTTGATGAAGCTTCGGGGCAGGCCGAAGCGGACCAGGCCCAGGGACACATCCACCAGATCGGCCCGGCGGAAGGGTTCGACGCTGTCGGCACAAGCGCCGCGATACCGGCGCAGCTTGTGGTGCTCGAGTATCAACGCACTGACTTCATCTTTGAGTTGCGAGCGTTGTCGGCTGTCGAGATATTCAGTGGCCAGCGCAATGGACGGCGGCAGGTAGTCAAGGGTGTCATCGGTCCAGATACCCAGGTCATGAAACGCCGCTGCGATCTGTACGGCATCCGGGGGCAAGCCTTCGGTACCGCTGAGGGCCGCATGGAAATTCAGCACCCGGTAAATGTGGTTGCGGTAGCCCTGCAGGTCGGCGCCGATGGCCAGGGCGAACGAGGTGAGAATCTCGTCGGTGAGGGGGAATTCGAGAATGGGCTTCATCAGGCGTCACGCAACAGGTCGTTGGCATTGAGCAGCTCGTAGGCAATCTCCGGGCGCTTCTCCATGGCTCGGCGAATGGCGGCCGGGATGTTGGCGCGGGTCTTGCGGCACAGCCCCGGCAGTTCGCCGATCTGGATGCCGATGCCGCGCATGGTGCGCACCTCATTGAAGCCGGGGGCGATGTCCACGCGGATGCCCAACTGTTCGAGCATACGCCGTTGCAGGTGCTCCAGATCGCTCAGGCTCTGCAGATTTTCCAGGCGTTCGATCAGGCGTTTTTCTTCGTTGCGGGTCAAAAACAGAATGCGCAGGTCCGCCCCTGGTGTTTCCAGCAACGGGTCACGCCCGCAGTCGCAGGCGCCGGGCGGGCAGGGTGAGCGAATTGGAGCGGTGGTGGTCATGGGGATCAATCATAGAGCGCGGTGATTGAGTTTGCCCATAGGGATTTTGGTGTGAAGACGATCTAAAAAATGTGGGAGCGGGCTTGCTCGCGAAGGCGTCCTGTCATTCGACAATTGCGTCGACTGACACTACGCCTTCGCGAGCAAGCCCGCTCCCACAGGGGTTGCGGTGAGCCTGCTGGACTTACTTCAGTACCAGCATCCGATAAACGCCATCCTCAACCTCGATCCCGTGGGTGTCATGGGTGAAGCCGGGGAAGGATTTATCGAAGGCTTCCAGTGCCTTGAGATACGCCAGCAGCGGACCGTCCGCGGGGCCTGCGTTCTCGCCTGGCATGAGCAGCGGGATACCTGGCGGGTACGGCACGATACCGGTGGCGGCAAGGCGTCCGGCGGCTTGCTCGAGGGTCACCAGTTCGATGTCGTTGCGCACCAGTTTCTCGTAGGCCTCCACCGGGCTGAATTCGGCTTTTGGCAAGGTGCCGAAAGCCTGGGACATGTTGGCGGTGGTCTTGTGTTTCTTCATGGCGGCGAAGATTTCGTCGGCCAGATCCTTGAGGCCCATGCCGGCGTAGCGTCGCTGGTTGGCGTTGTACAGGTCGGGCAGGCACAGCTCCAGCTCGGCGTTGTCGTCGTAGTCGCGCTTGAAGTCGAGCAGGGCGTTGAGCAGCGTGCCCCACTTGCCTTTGGTGATACCGATGGAGAACAGGAACAGGATGGTGAAATCGGTGGTTTTCTCGACCACGATACCCTGGCGGCCCAGGTACGCCGTGATCACACAGGCCGGGATACCGGAGGCGAGCAGGTTGCCGTCGTCGCCCATGCCCGGGGCAAGTACCGACACCTTGATCGGGTCGAGCATGCAGTAGCCGTCTTCGATGTCACCGAAACCGTGCCATACCGCGTTCGGGTGCAGGACCCAGCAGTTCGGGTCGGTTTTCAGCGTAACCGGATCGACCTCATGGAACGGCACGGTCGCGGCGCCTACCTGTACGGTCGGCGGCTGCCAGCAGGTGAAGAACCAGTCGTCCTTGCTCAGCATCTCGTTGTGCATGCGCGAGAGAACCTGGCGGAAGCTGATGGCTTCTTCGATCGACTCGCTGGTGAGGATCTGTCCGCTCGGCGCTTCCATCATCGCCGAGCTGACGTCGCAGGACGCCATGATCGCGTAGTTCGGCGAGGTCGAGGCGTGCATCATGTACGACTCGTTGAAGCGCGCATGTTCAATCGGGTTACGGCCGTCGCGCACGTGGATCATCGAGGCCTGGGACAGGGCGGCCAGCAACTTGTGGGTCGACTGGGTGGCGAACACAGTCGGCTTGGACTTGTCGTGGTCGGCCGGATTGCCGTGCATGGCATGGCGTCCGCTGTACAGCGGGTTGAAGCGCGCATAACCGTACCAGGCTTCGTCGAAGTGCAGGCGGTCGACGCTTTCGCCCAGCAACTCTTCGACGCGGGTGACGTTGTAGGTCAGGCCGTCGTAGGTCGAGTTGGTGACAATGGCGTGCACCGGCGTCGGGTCGATGCCTTTCTTGACCAGCGGGTTGTTGGCGATGGCGGCTTTCACGCCTTCGGCGCTCAGGGTCTGCGGCAGGATCGGGCCGATGATGCCGTAGCGGTTGCGGGTCGGCACCAGGTAGGTCGGAATCGCCCCGGACAGGGTCATCGCATGCTCGGCGGACTTGTGGCAATTGCGGTCGCACAGGGCGATCTGGTTGCGCGTGACGCTGGCCATGAGAATGACGCGGTTGGACATCGACGAGCCGTTGGTCACGTAGTACGTGCGGTGCGCACCGAAGACCTTGGCGGCATAACGTTCGCCCTGGCCGATGGGGCCGCTGTGATCGAGCAGGGAGCCCAGTTCGCCGACCGAGATCGACAGGTCGGAACGCAGCAGGTTTTCACCGAAGAACTCGTAGAAGGCGCGTCCGGCAGTGCTCTTGAGAAACGCGGTGCCGCCGGCATGGCCCGGGGTGTGCCAGGAGTATTCATAGGTGCGGGCAAATTTCACCAGCGCGCCGAACATCGGTGGCAGGGCCGCCTGACGATAGCGTTCGATGGCGGCCAGGATGCGCCCGCTGAGGAAACCGGTGGTGTCTTCGGGCAGCCAGATGAAGTCGTCGGCGTGTTGCATGACCAGCAACGGAATGCTCGACGCGGTGGTACGGTCGCTGATCAGGAACACCGGCACGCGGGTGTTGCGCTCGCGCAGTTTGACCAGCAGCTTGATGCAGTCGGCGTGACCGTCGCTGGTGTCCATTTCCCAGCGGATGAGCACGCACTGAACAGCGGGGTCCGAACGCAGGATCGATGCGGCATCCGAGAGGCTTTCCGAGGCCAGAACACTGACGCCCCGTCCCTCTACATCGTGGACCAGATGATCCAGGGCGCGGCCAAACACGGTTCGTTTGTCCGGTGGACTGCTGACCAGTAGCGCCAGCATGCCCAGCGAATGTTTATAGTCCGTCATGCTTGAGTCTCCAGAGTGGCTTTATTCAGATTGTTCACCGGCACTGGCGCGGCAGTGAGGTGCTGCGCGCTGACGGTTTGCGTCGGTACGCTGTTGTTGAGTGCTTCGAGGCGGATCAGGCGGTTGTTGACGAAGCCGAACAGGGTGTAGCCGAAGATGGTGGCGACACCACCGAGCATCAGGGCCTGCTCACCGGAACTGTACAGCGCCAGGTAGCTGTAGGCCGCCGCGATCAGCGCAATGACGTTGGTGGCCAAGGCCTTGCCTTCCGGCACGTTGGAGACTTTCTGCATGGTCATCAGCGCGGCCATGGACAGGATGTACGGCACCAGGTTGGTCACTACCGCGAGGTTGACCAGGGTGTCGAACTGCTTGCTCAGGTCGGGACTGATGGTGAGCAGGGCCAGTGCGGTCTGCGCCGCGAGTAGCACCAGCATGCCGACAATCGGCGTACCCGCCTTGTTGGCCTTGGCGAAGATCGACAGGAAGTAACCGGTGTCGGCCGAGCTTTTGTACACCTGGGCGATGGTGAACTGCCAACCCAGCAACGAACCGATGCAGGCGAGCACCATGGCCGCCATCACGATGTCACCGACCATCGGGGTGAACATCTTGGCGAACACCAGGCCGAACGGCGCGGTGGACGCGACCAGTTCTTCGTTGCCGACGATGCCGAAGATGACGTTGGTGGAGACGATGTAGATCACCGCCGCACCCAGGGTGCCGCCCAGCACCGCAATCGGTACGTTGCGCTCAGGGTTTTCCACCGCATCGGTGTTGGCGCAAGCCGATTCCAGGCCAAGGAAGGCCCACAGGGTGATCGCCACCGAGGCGCCTGCCGCTTCGAACCAGCTCTTGTCATGAGGGTTCCAGCCAGCGGCGTAGACGCTGCTGTCGAAATAGAACCAGCCCACCGTGGACACCAGCACCACCGGTGCAATCACACCCCAGACGGTGATCGCGCCGATCCGGCCGGTAATGCGCGCGCCGCCAAAGTTGGCGAAGGTCGTGATCCACAACAAGGCAATGGTCGCGAGACCTACCTGCAGTGAATCAAGTTTTATTCCGAACAACGTCTGTATATAGCCAACCGCGGTAATACTGATCGCCACGTTGGCAATCAACAGTGAGAGGCCGTAGGTGTAGTTGGTGATGTAGTTACCGGCTTTACCGAACGTGTATTCGGCATAGCCACCCATGCCGCCGGTCTTGCGGCTGAGCATCCCGCATCGCGCAAAGGCGTAGGCCAGAGCCAGGGAGCCGGTGGCCGTCACCAGCCAGGAAAGAATCGAAATTGCACCGACTTCCGCTAGTTTCGTCGGTAGTAGCACAATGCCTGAGCCCAACATGTTGACGGCGGTCAACATTGTCAGTTGCCCTACACTCATTTTTTTTGCGACTGACATTCCGTTGCCTCACTTAGTTGGCGATTGAGAGTCTTAGCTATAGCAAAGGATTGAAAACTCGCAAGAAATGGCTTTAGCCATCTCTTTTTTTGCACTCATTTGCAAAAAAGGCACGATGCTGGCCCCCAAGTTAAAAAATCCCCCGCAAAATTAGTTCATTTTCAACTAGTTAGATAGGTCAAGATGCGCAAGGTATGGATCGCGTTAATTCCGCTAGTTGTTGCGGGTATCAGCAACTCGACGCAAGCCAAAGAACTGGCCACCCAGGATCAATACATGTGCAGTTGGGGCGCGGGCACTGCTGCAAGGGCACAGGAGCTCAAGCTCTCAGGGGTTTCCCTGTACGCCGCACGGCAGAAAATCCAGGCCTACAAGTTCTCAAAAACATGGATGCGCATGATGGCTCTTGGTATTACAGAGCAAACTTATGACAGTTCTTCGCGATTGAAACCGACGGCTGTGCGGCAAAGCTTTTATGAGGACTGCGTCAGGTACAAGTTGGCGCGCAAATAAGGAAGAAACGGGCGCCGGTCGGATCGACTGCGGCACGGGCCGGTGACGTCTATATTGATTGACCATCCCGGCGACCGGATGGGGTGTTAAACCGGTTTTCTACAACTCAATCAGGAGGTCAACATGAACCAGATCGATAAAGTGTTGTACACCGCCCAGACCCACACCACCGGTGGGCGTGACGGCGCCTCCCGCAGTTCCGACGGCATCCTCGATGTGAAGCTTTCGTCGCCAGGTGCGGGCGGTGGCGGTACCAACCCCGAGCAATTGTTCGCTGCCGGCTGGTCAGCCTGCTTTATCGGCGCCATGCAAGTGGCAGCCCGGGAAATGAAAGTGGTGTTGCCCAAGGATGTGGCGGTCGATGCGGAAGTCGACCTGGGCACTAATGAAGGCGGCTACCTGCTCCAGGCGCGGCTGAATGTCAGCCTGCCGGGGCTGGACCGTGAAACCGCCCAGAAAATCGTCGACACCGGGCACCAGTACTGCCCGTATTCGAAAGCCACGCGCAACAACATCAACGTTGTGCTCAAGCTCGTTTGAGTTGACGTTTCGATCTAAAAAAAGATCGCAGCCTGCGGCAGCTCCTACACCGATTTCGTAGGAGCTGCCGCAGGCTGCGATCTTTTTGCTGTTGCGAGACTACGGGGAAATCAATTCATCTTGCTGTGATCATGCGCCATGTTGCCGTGATCCATGGTGCCAATCGCCTTGGCAACGGCTTCAACCTGGATCGACTCTTTCTCGCCCTTGGCGTCTTCGACGGTCAGGGTCAGCGGCACCTTGTCGCCTTCCTTGATCTGGCCCGTCAGGTTCATGAGCATGATGTGGTAGCCATTGGGATCCAGGCTCACCGCTTTACCGGCCGGCAGTGCCACGGCGTCCACCTGCTGCATTTTCATCACGTCGTCTTTCATGCTCATTGCATGAATCTGCACCAGAGCTGCCACCGGCGTTTGCACACTCAACAGTTTGCTGTCGCTGCTCGCGGTGACGGTCATGAAGGCGCCGCTCGACGGCTGGCCGGCTACGGTGGCGCGGACCCAGGCGTCGTCGACCCGGGTTTGTGCCGACACCTGGAAGGCCAGGCCGACCAGGGACAAGCCCAGTGCCAGTTGCTTGCAACGTTGCGCGAAACGGTTCTTAGCTTGCGGGGCATTCATATCAGCAAACCTCCATCACGGTGAGCAGGTCCTCTGCGCACTCTTTGGCCGTCAGGGACGCGGACAGCCCCAGGCGCAGATTGCCCCGGGAGTCGAAGACATAACTGGTCGCGGTATGGGAGAGGGTATAGGTATCGCCGCTCGGGACTTTTTCAAAGAACACGCCGAATTCCTTGGCGGTGGCGGCGGTTTGTTCCAGGGTGCCGTACAGCGCTTCGAAACTCGGGTCGAAAGCCTTGACGTATTTGTCGAGCAGCTCTGGCGTGTCGCGCTCCGGGTCCAGGGTGATGAAGACCACCTGCAGCCTTTCGCCATCGCGGCCCATCAGCTTTTTGGCCTGGGCGGCACGGGCCAGCGTGGTGGGGCACACGGCCGGGCACTGGGTGAAACCGAAGAACACCATCGGCATCAGGCCGCGATAGCTGCCCAGCATCCTGGTTTCGCCCTCGGTGTTCGTGAGCTTGAAGTTACGCCCCATGATCTTGTCGCTGAGGTCTTTGCCGTACTTGAACGACAGCTTGCTGCTGTCGTCGCAACCGGCGAGCAGGCCCAGGCTCAACAGGCCCATGCCTTGCAGGACAGTTCGGCGGGTATACAAAGTACTCATGGAAAAAAGCATCCTGTTGAACAGGCTGAAACTGACAGCGTGATGACTGTACAGACGAAAAAATCGCGGGGATCTTAACAAACTGTGCCGGTAGCGGCGGGGTGATACGACCATTGGACCGGCACAGAGGCGTGACATAGTGTCGCGCCGCAGCATGTTCGGCTGAGGGCAATAGTGCTCTTGTGGCGAGGGAGCTTGCCTGTGGCGAGGGGGCTTGCCCCCGTTGGACTACGAAGTAGTCCCAAACCCGGATAATGCGGTATGTCAGGTAAACCGCATGCACCTGTTTGGCGACCGCTTCGCGGTCGAACGGGGGCAAGCCCCCTCGCCACAGGCAAGCCCCCTCACCACAGACAGCCCTCTCACCACAATTAACGGCGCAACTTCGCGCAATGATCCTGTTCCGGCTGTGCGGCCGTGTACCACACGTAGTCCGCGCTCTCGGCGGTCACGGTCTTGCCCGCTTCGGCGAGGATCAGCACGGCGTTGCCTTCACCGGCACCGAGGTCTTTCAGGTGCAGCGGCACCCCGAGATCCTTGCGCACATGAAAGGCCCCGGCCAGCAGCAACGCCGGCGTCGGCGCGGCCATCAGGCGCTCGGCCATGCGCCGGTCGCGTTGTTGCTGCACGGCGAGCATGGCCGGCATTTGTGATTCGGGCAGCAGACCGCAATGGGATTGGCGGATGTCGTCCAGCAAGGTCGCCTGCACCTGTCGGGTGGTGGACGCTGTGCCATCCAACTCAGGACGCTGTCGGTAGATCTGCATGATCTGCGCGCGGTCCAGATTTGCCGCCAGCAGCGGATAGGGTTGGCGCAGCGCGTAGGTGACGAGGGCACCATAGACGCTCCAGTCCCAATTGGCCTGCCAGGCCAGCGCCTTGAACGCATCGGCCGGCGGCTGGCCAGCGCGGGTCGCGGCTTGCGCGGCATCGACCTTGGCCTGTTGATCGGGATTGAGCATCTCCATCAGCAGGCTGCCCTGGGGGCGTTGTGCCGCCAGCTCGCGCAGCAACCACAATTGCAGGGCATGGTGGTCCGGGTTGTCGTGCTGTTCGCCGACCAGAACCCGCGGCGCAACGGCCAGGCGTTCGACCAGTTCCTGCGGTGTCAGCGTGCGACCGCTGGCCAGTTCGCGAATGACGCCGAGATCGGCGTGATCGCGCCCCTGCGGGGCAATCGGCGCCGGGGGCGGCGTTACAGAATGGGTTTGGCAGGCAGCCAACAGGCTGAACGCACACAGCAACAGAAAGCGCATCGGTTTTCCTTGAATAGACAGAAGCCCCTCAATCAACGAAGGAGGGGGACGGTATCAGCGGGCGATGATCAACGGGTGGCCGCGTTCCGGGTGTTGGTGAATCAGCACCTCCAGGCCATACACCGCCGCCAGCGCCTCGGCGGTCAGCACCTGTGCCGGTGGACCGTAGGCGTGGGGCAGGCCCTGTTGCAACAACAGCAGTTGATCGCAGTAGCGTGCAGCCAGATTGAGGTCGTGCAGGATCACCAGCACCGCTGCACCGCGCTCGGCGAAGTCGCGCACGGCTTGCAAAATGGTGTGCTGGTGCAACGGATCGAGCATCGACGTCGGTTCATCGAGTAGCAGGGTTTGCCCTTCGGCCCCCGGCCAGAGTTGAGCGAGTACCCGCGCCAGATGCACGCGCTGGCGTTCACCGCCGGACAGCGCCAGATAACTGCGCCCGGCAAGATGAAGCGCATCGGCCGCTGAAAGCGCCTCGGCGACGATTTCGCCATCGCGCACGCGGCCGCTGGCGTGAGGCAGGCGCCCCATGCCCACGACTTCATTGACCGAAAACGCAAAGTTCAGGCTCGAACTCTGCGGCAGCACGGCCAGGCGCCTGGCCCGTTCCTGGCCCGGCCAGTCGGCGAGTGGACGCTCGTCGAGGCTGACCCTGCCTTCGCTGGTTGGCAGTTCGCCGCACAAGGCGGCGAGCAGAGTGCTTTTGCCGGCGCCGTTAGGTCCCAGCACGCCGAGCACTTCGCCGGGGCGCAATTGGATATCGATGTTCGCCAGTACCGTGCGGCTGCCACGACGTACCAGCAAGTTGTTTGCCCGCAGCATCAGGAACGCCCTCGAACCAGCAAATAAAGAAAGAATGGCGCGCCGATCAGTGCGGTCACGATGCCGATCGGCAATTCGGCTGGCGCCAAAAGCAGGCGCGCGGCCAGATCGGCCAGCAACAACAGGCTGGCACCGGCGAGCAACGACGCGGGCAGCAACACCCGGTGATCCGGGCCGACCAGCAGGCGCATCAGGTGCGGCACCACCAGGCCGATGAAGCCGATCAGGCCGGCCGCCGCGACGGCTGCGCCGACGCCGAGCGCCGTGCACAACACCAGCTCAAGCTTGATGCGCTCGATGTCGAAGCCCAGGTGACGGGCCTCCGACTCGCCCAACAGCATGGCATTGAGTGCCGCCGCGCGACGTGGCAACCACAGCGCCACGCCCACGGTGACGATCAGCAATGGCCACAGGCGCGGATAGCTGGCGCCGTTGAGGCTGCCCAGGTTCCAGAACGTCAGGGTGCGCAGGGTCGCATCATCGGCCAGGTAAGTGAACAGACCCACGCCGGCACCGGCCATGGCCGTCATCGCCACACCCGCCAACAGCATGGTGGCAACGTCGGTTTGCCCGTTGCGGCGGCCGAAGCGATACACCACCGCCGTGACGATCAAGCCACCGGCGAAGGCGCTGACCGACAACAGATAAGGTTCGATGACCGCTGGCACGCCACCCAGCAGGCTGCCGCCGACGATGGCGAGGGCGGCGCCCAGCGCGGCACCGCCGGAGACACCGACCAGGCCCGGGTCCGCCAAGGGGTTGCGGAACAACCCCTGCATCGCCACCCCGGACAACGCCAGTACCGAGCCCACGGCGATGCCGAGCAGGCTGCGCGGCAGACGGATCTGACCGAGGATCAGCTCCGCCTGTTGTGTGTCCCCACCGTCAAGCGGCAACCCCAGCAGGCGCATCCCGGCCAGCAAGGTATCGCCCAATGGCAGGCTCACCGGCCCGAGGGCCAGGGACAGCCAGAACACCAGCACCAGCAACAGCAGCAAACAGATCAAGGTCGGACGCGGCCGGAAAATGGCCGTCATGGGTGGGTCCCGGCAGTCTGCGCCTTGACATCCGGATAGAACGCCGTGGACAGACGGGTCAAGGCGTCCGGCACACGTGGGCCAAGGCCACCGACCAGCAGCGTCGGGTCGATCATCACCACCCGGCCATCACGCCCGGCCTGGGTTTGCGCCAGGATCGGGTTCTGTTCCAGCAGGGCTTTACGGGCCGCATCGCCTTGCAGTTTGCCACCGGCGAAGATGATCACCTGCGGGTCCAGGCTCAGGATGGCTTCGCTGGAGACCGGTTTGTAGCCGTTGTGCTCACCCAGGCTTTTGCCGCCGGCCTGCTGGATCATCCAGGCTGCCAGGGTGTCCTTGCCCGCCACTTGCAGGTTGCCACCGGAGTGGCTGAGCAGCATCAGCACCCGGGGAGCCGGTTGCTGTTGCTGCGCCAGTCTGACCCAATCGGCCTGGGTTTGCAGACGCTTGAGGTAGCCCGCCATCTGCGCCTGGGCCTCGGTTTCCTTGCCCAGCAGTTGGCCGAGTTCGGTCAGGTTGTGTTGCAGGGCCGGCACGTCGGCCTTGGCCGACAGCAATTCAATGCGCACGCCGGCGGCCTTGAGTTGCTCCAGCACCGGTGGTGGCCCCATTTCGTTGCTGCCCACCAGAATGTCCGGCTTCAGCGCCAGAATGCCTTCGGCCGCCAGCGCCCGTTGGTAGCCGACGCCCGGCAGGCTGTGCAGCGATTGTGGGTACTGGCTGGTGCTGTCGACACCCACCAGCTTGCTTTCGCCGCCCAGGGCGACCACCCATTCGCTGAATGCGCCGCCGGCGCTGACCCAGCGCTGGGGCAGGGCGTCGGCGACGGCCATCTGGCTGACGAGCACGCCGGCACAGGCCAGCAGTGTTTTGATTCGCATCGGGACTCTTCCTTAGCCGATCAGAGGGGTGGCGGTTTCAGCCAGGGCACGCCAGTCGTCACGCTCAGGAATGCCCGGCTTGCGCACACCGAACAACTGGATCACCAGTTCGCCTTCGGCATCGAAACCTTCGTAGCTGGTGATGATGCCATCGACGCTCGGCTTGCGCACACGCCACAACTCGGTCACGCCGGTCGTCTTCAGGTGCAGGTTGAACATCGGGTCGAGCACGTTGAACCAGGTGTCCATCCAGCGCAGGTTGCTGACCGGCCCTGAGTGAATCTGGATGCAGTGCTTGTTGCCGACGAACACCATGATCGGCACTTCGCGCTTGCCGGCTTCTTCGATGACCCGGGTCAGCTCGACGGTGGCCAGAGGTTCGGCCCACTCGTGACCGGCCAGGCGCAGGGCCTGGGTGCGCGCCACGTCGTTGCGCTTGAGCAGCATGAAGAAGTCGTGGGTGTCCTTGAGCTGCGACCATTCGCTGCGCAGGGTATCGACGTCCACTTCGCTGTCGACGCGTGGCGCCTTGGCCTGTGGCAGCGGTTGCAGGTCCAGTTCGGCCGTCTGTTGTTCGGCATGGAAACGCTCGACCAGCGGTGCCCAGGCGGCATCGAAGCTGGTGGCGGTCAGGTAGACCTTGTGCACGGCCAGGCCCTGGCGGTCGAACACCTGGAGGCTGCGCTGCGGACCGCGTGGGGTGGCTTCGTCGACGGCGAACACGCTGGCCCAGCCGCTGAGGAACAGGCGCAGGTCGATGTCCGGCGACAGCACCATGCCCATCTGGCCGCTGCCCATCACGGTCACTTCGCTGTACACGCCTTTGCGCTCGTGCACGCAATGCTCGTTGCGGGTCAGGGCCATGATGGTGCCCAGTTCACCCAGTGCCGGCAGCAGTTCCTTCCATTCCGGGCGCAGGCGCACGGTGTCGGTGCCCAGGCGGCTGGCGGTCAGTTCAGCTTCGCTGACACCCAGTTTGGCCGCGGCATCGCGGGCGCGCAGGCCGGGTTGTTCGGCGCGCAGTTGTTGCCAGGTCTGGTACAGGGCCGGGGCGACTGGCAGGGCGGAAGTATTGGCGGTCATGTGATGCTCCTTCAGGATCAACGGTTCGCCGTGAGGGCGAATTCTATTGGTATCTCTACACGGCTGGGCACAGCCCGGCCGTCGACAATTTCGGGGCGGAAACGCCAGGTGGTCACTGCTTCGAGAGCGGCCTGGTCAAGGCTCTCCACCCCCGAGGAACGCACCAGCGTCAGCTTGAGTTGCTGGCCGTGTTCATCGAGGCGCACCTCGATCCGCACCACGCCCTGCTGGTTGCGGCGGCGGGCAGTGTTGGGGTAGCGAGGCGCCGGAGGAGGGGTGACGAAGGACGGGCGCAGGCTGACCACCGGGTTGAGCTTGGGCGCCGGAGCGGCAGCGACGGGGAGGGTCGGGTTGGCGTTCTGTGCGGGCGCGGCGGCGGGTGTCGCTGCCGGTGCCGGGCGAGTCGGGGTCTGCGCCATGGTGGCCGGAAGCTCTACGGGTTCGGCACGACGGGGGGCCGGACTGGTTTCGCCACGAGGTTTGGCGGGCGGTTGTGGCTTGCCTGGCGCCTTGACCATGGTCGGCTGGGTGCTGACCGGCAGCGGCTTGACCGGTGTCGGTGCAGGCGCTGCGGTCTCGGCTTTCGCCGTTTCAGGTTGTTTCGCAGGTACAGGCGAAGGTGCTGGTGCCGGCATCGGGGCAGACGTGCGCACGGGCTGTGGCGGGGTCGGTGCGGGCACGGCCATCGGTGCCAGCGTCACCAGTTGAATCGCCATCGGTGGCTGAAAGGCCAGCGGTTCGGGCGCGGCCTGAATCTCGCGGACGAGCCATCCGGCGCTCAAATGCAGCGCAATCGATAACCCCAGACAACCCCAGAAGTGCTTCATGCACGCTTGTTCCAGTTTTAAGCTGAATGCATATGGTAATAATTTGCATTTACAAGTCAAGCTGGTTATCTTCGCCGCCGCTGCCGACAAGCGTTTTTGTATACATCCCTTCGACAGAAAGGGGCCAAACGCTTGGTTCATACAACACAAAACACACGCCGGACAGTGTCCGTCGCCCATGCAGATCCCCTTCAACACCCTGCATGCAAGTGACCACTGTCAGATCCCAGGAGTAAAAGTTAGATGTCGATCCGCCCGCCATTCGCCATGCGTCCCTGGCTCTGCTTGCTGTTGCTCTCGCCTTCGCTGGCCTTTGCCGCCGAACCCGTTACCCAGTTCGATACCGTCAGCGTGACCGCCACCCGCACCGAGCAGACCCTGCTGCAAGTGCCGAGTACCGTGTCGGTGCACAGCGAGCGTGAAATCGATCAGCAGAACGACAAGGACCTCAAGGATGTGGTGCGTTACGAGCCGGGTGTTTCGGTCAGTGGCACCGGCAGCCGCTTCGGCCTGTCCGGGGCGAACATCCGCGGTATCGACGGCAATCGGGTACTGACCCAGGTCGACGGCGTGCGCGTCCCGCAAAGCAACGCTTTCAGCCCGTTCCAGGACGTGCGCAGCAACTACGTCGACCTCGACACCATCAAGCAGGTGGAAATCATCCGCGGCCCGGCGTCCTCGTTGTACGGCAGCGATGCCATCGGCGGTGCGGTCAGCTACCTGACCAAGGATGCCGGCGAGTACCTCGAAGACGGCGACGACACCTACGCGCGCTTCAAGACCGGCTACGACGGCAGCGATGACAGCTGGCAGCGCAGCGCCACGTTCGCCGGGCGTACCGGTACCGTCGACGGCCTGCTGCACCTGGGTCGCCGCGACGGTCAGTCCACCGACACCGCAGGCAACGTCGGTGGCACAGGCGCATCGCGCACCGAAGCCAACCCGCTGAACTACACCACTGAAAACGTGCTGGCCAAACTGGGCTGGGACTACGGCGAGGGCGACCGCCTGCAGTTCACTTACGAGCGCTACCAGGATGACGCCAAGAGCAACCTGCTGAGCGATATCGTCACCCGCGCCACCCTCACCAGCCCGGCGATTCTCGGCTCCACGGCCGATGACAGCATCGACCGCACCCGCTACAGCCTGGCCCATACCCTGGCCCTGGACAGCGCGATGGCCGACAAGCTGCAATGGCAGTTGAACTATCAGGAAAGCAGCAACGACCAGGACACTTATCAGCAGCGCCAGACCACCTCGCGGGTCAACCGTGTGCGCACCCGCCAGTCGACTTACGACGAACGCCTGTGGAGCTTGAACACCCAACTCGACAAGGAATTCGCGATTGCCGACACCCGGCATCACCTGATCTACGGTGCCGAAGTCAAACGCATCGAGTCGAGCAACAAGCGTACGGGTCAAGAAGTGCGCCTGGACACCGGCGCCATTGTGCCGGCCACGGAGAACTTCCCGGTCAGCGACTTCCCGGATCCGACCAGCGAATCCCTGGGCCTGTTCGTCCAGGACAGTATCGAGGTCGGCCGCTGGACCCTGTTGCCAGGCCTGCGCTACGACTACTACCGTCAGACACCGCACGTCACGCAGGAATACCTCAACGGTTTGCCCTCGGACACCGATCCCTCGCGCCTCTCCGACGATCACATTTCGCCGAAATTCGGTGTGACCTATCAGCTGACCGAACACGAAAGCGTCTACGGCCAGTACGCTGCCGGCTTCCGTGCGCCGAACCCGGTCAACATGTACGGTGAGTTCAGCAACCCGCAATTTGGCTACAAGCAAATCGGCAACCCGAACCTCAAGCCGGAAACCAGCAACAGCTTCGAGACCGGCCTGCGCGGTCGCTACGACCTGGGCAGCTTCGGCATCGCGCTGTTCTACAACAAGTACAAGGACTTCATCGAAACGGTCAGCTTCACTGATCCGACCAGCGACATCCCGCTGACCTTCCAGTCGCAAAACGTGAGCAAGGTCACCATCCGTGGTGCCGAAGCCAAGGGTGACATCAAGCTGGACGCCTTCATGCCGGCAGGTACCCGTGCCCTGGGTTCGATTGCCTATGCGCGCGGCAAAAATGAGGAAACCGGCGAGGCGCTCAACAGTGTCGACCCGCTCAAGGCGGTCATGGGCCTGGCCTACGATGCACCGAGCGGCGTGTATGGCGGCCAGGTCATGTGGACCCTGGTTCAGTCCAAGGACCGCGTCGACCACAGCGGCGATGCCGACTTGCTGATCAACCGCCAGTTCGAGACCCCGGGCTACGGCACCCTCGACCTGACGGCCTGGTGGCAGGTGACGCAGGAAGTGTCGATCAACGGCGGCCTGTTCAACGTCACCGACAAGAAGTACTGGAACTGGGGCGACGTGCAGGGCCGCGACGAAAACGCAGCGGGTCTTGATCGTATGACTCAGCCTGGGCGTTATGCGGCGGTCAACCTGATCTGGGAGATCTGATCAGGCTGAAACATTTCCATTGTGGTGAGGGGGCAGTCCCCTTTTTTGGTTCATCACGTAATTCCGGGAAACTGTAGGAGCTGCCGAAGGCTGCGATCTTTTGATCTTGATCTTCAGAAATCTCCAGATCGTAAAAGCAAGATCAAAAGATCGCAGCCTTCGGCAGCTCCTACAGATATTTCGTAATCTGTGCCGTGAAGAACCTTTTTTTTGGGGGGGCGCTTCGCGACCCAACGGGGCGGTGCGGCGATCCGACAAGCCCCCTCGCCACAGGTTTTTGCAGTATGGCTCAGAGCACAACCTGCATCCTGCTCAGCGCCTCCGGTCGTAAAACCGCGCAACTGCACAGGCGCTGCCTAGACTTTCTGCTTGATCAGCCTTGGGGAGACTGTCGGTCAAGACAACCAGAGGTTCAATCATGAGCACTCAATCGATAGATACCGAACAGATCCACCTGGTGGTGCGTCATTACGTGGAGGGCATGGTCTTCGCCGATGAAGCGCTGTTGCGCAAGGTCTTTCATCCAGACTGTCGCATCATCGGTCACTTCCAGAAGGTGCTTGAATGGGCTTCCCTGGATGAGTTTGTCATCGCCATCAAGGCCGAAATTCCGGCGCCTGCCGGTACGCAGCCGTTTTGGCAGGTGATCAGTCTCGATGTCACCGGCGACGCGGCGGCGGTCAAGGTCATCGATGATTTCGCCGGGATGCGGTTTACCGATTACCTGTCGTTGCTGAAGGTGGACGGTCGATGGGTGATCATCAACAAGCTTTATTACTATCAGGAGTAGTGCGCCGCGCTCCGAAGTATTCGACGCAAAGGGCTGCGTCTATCTTCATGAAATAAACTCGTGATCATCACGATTTAAATGAGTTTGTCTCACCAGGGCTCAACTACCGACAATGACGCCATCAACCACATGGAGTTTTATTGTCATGGCATTGGCCCATTCCCTTGGATTTCCGCGCATCGGCCGCGACCGTGAACTGAAAAAAGCCCAAGAGGCGTTCTGGAAGGGCGAGCTCGATGAAGCCGGTCTGCGCGCCGTTGGCCGTGACCTGCGCAAGACCCACTGGGACTTGCAGAAAAAGGCCGGCATCGAACTGCTGCCAGTCGGCGACTTTGCCTGGTACGACCAGGTCCTGACCCACTCGTTGATGTTCGGTGTGATCCCTGAGCGTTTCCGCCCGCACGATGGCAAGGCCAGCCTGCAGACCCTGTTCGGCATGGCGCGCGGTGTGAGCGACAGCTGCTGCGGCGGTGCCCACGCCCAGGAAATGACCAAGTGGTTCGACACCAACTATCACTACCTGGTCCCGGAGTTCAGCGCCGACCAGCAGTTCCAGCTTGGCTGGGATCAACTGTTCGAAGAAGTCGAAGAAGCCCGGGCACTGGGGCATAACGTCAAGCCGGTGATCATCGGCCCGCTGACCTACTTGTGGCTGGGCAAGGCCAAGGGCGCCGGGTTCGACAAGCTCGAACTGCTCGAACGCCTGCTGCCGCTGTACGGCCAGATCTTCCAGCGCCTGGCGGCGCAGGGCGTCGAGTGGGTGCAAATCGACGAGCCGATCCTGGTGCTCGACCTGCCTCAGGGCTGGAAAAACGCCTTCGAACGCGCCTACAACCTGATCCAGCGCGACCCGCTGAAGAAGCTGGTCGCCACTTACTTCGGTGGTCTGGAAGAGAATCTGGGCCTGGCGGCCAACCTGCCGGTGGATGGGCTGCACATCGATCTGGTGCGTGCGCCTGAACAGTACCCGACCATTCTCGACCGCCTGCCGGCCTATAAGGTGCTGTCGCTGGGTGTGGTCAACGGTCGTAACGTCTGGCGTTGCGACCTGGAAAACGCCCTGGCCACCCTGCAGCACGCGCACGAACGCCTGGGCGATCGCCTGTGGGTCGCGCCGTCTTGCTCGCTGCTGCACAGCCCGGTTGATCTGGGCCGCGAAGACAAGCTTGATGCCGAGCTGAAAAGCTGGCTGGCGTTTGCCGTGCAGAAGTGTGAAGAAGTCGCGCTGCTGGCTCAGGCGGTCAACGAGCCCGAGGCGCCGAACGTTCTCGAAGCGCTGAGTCAAAGCCGCGCCGTTCAGGCGGCCCGTGCTGCATCGCCGCGCATTCACAAGCCGGCTGTCCAGGCCCGTGTGGCTGCGATCACCGCCAGGGACAGCCAGCGTCAATCGCCGTTTGCCCAGCGCATTGCAAAGCAACGCGCGGGCCTGAACCTGCCACTGTTCCCGACCACCACCATTGGTTCGTTCCCGCAAACCGCGTCGATCCGTCTGGCGCGCCAGTCGTTCAAGCAAGGCAAGCTGACTGAGGCCGAATACACCGAAGCGATGCACAGCGAGATTCGCCACGCCGTGCAAGTGCAGGAATGCCTGGGCCTGGACGTGCTGGTGCACGGTGAAGCCGAGCGCAACGACATGGTCGAATACTTCGCCGAGCAACTCGACGGCTATGCATTCACGCGTTTTGGCTGGGTGCAGAGCTACGGTTCGCGCTGCGTGAAACCGGCGGTGATCTTCGGCGACCTGAGCCGTCCGAAAGCCATGACCGTGGAGTGGATCCGCTACGCCCAAGGCCTCACCGACAAAGTGATGAAGGGCATGCTGACCGGTCCCGTGACCATGCTGATGTGGTCATTCCCGCGCGAAGACGTGACCCGTGAAGTACAGGCCCGTCAGCTGGCCCTGGCCATTCGCGACGAAGTGGTGGACCTGGAAGCCGCCGGGATCAGGATCGTGCAGATCGACGAAGCGGCGTTCCGCGAAGGCTTGCCGTTGCGCCAGGCGCAGTGGCAGCACTACCTGGACTGGGCGACCGAAGCGTTCCGCCTGTGCGCCTCGGGTGTGCGGGACGAAACCCAGATCCACACCCACATGTGCTACAGCGAGTTCAACGATGTGATCGAGTCCATCGCCGCCATGGATGCCGACGTGATCACTATCGAAACCTCGCGCTCGGACATGGAGTTGCTGGACGCGTTCGAAGCCTTCGCCTACCCGAACGACATAGGCCCCGGCGTGTACGACATCCACTCGCCACGGGTGCCGGACGCCTCGGACATGGCCAACCTGCTGCGCAAGGCCACCAGGCGCATTCCCGCCGAACGCCTGTGGGTCAACCCGGACTGCGGCCTGAAAACCCGCGGCTGGCCGGAAACCGAAGCGGCGCTGGTGCACATGGTCAACGCTGCGCGTCAGTTGCGTAAAGAATGGGCCTGACGCGTTAGCAGCATGAGCGCACCGGAGCACTTCACAGTGCTCCGGTTTTTTATTGGCTGTGCCGACGCCTTCGCTGGCAAGCCAGCTCCCACAAGGTACTTCAGTGTTCACAAAACCTGTGGGAGCGGGCTTGCCCGCGAAAGCGGTAGATCAATCGCCGATGATGTTGGCTGTGCCGACGCCTTCGCTGGCAAGCCAGCTCCCACAAGGTTCTTCAGTGTTCACAAAACCTGTGGGAGCGGGCTTGCCCGCGAAAGCGGTAGATCAATCGCTGATGATGTTGGCTGTGCCGACGCCTTCGCTGGCGAGCCAGCTCCCACAAGGTACTTCAGTGTTCACAAAACCTGTGGGAGCGGGCTTGCCCGCGAAAGCGGTAGATCAATCGCCGATGATGTTGGCTGTGCTGACGCCTTCGCTGGCAAGCCAGCTCCCACAAGGTACTTCAGTGTTCACAAAACCTGTGGGAGCGGGCTTGCCCGCGAAAGCGGTAGATCAATCGCTGATGTTGTTGGCTGTGCCGACGCCTTCGCTGGCAAGCCAGCTCCCACAAGGTTCTTCAGTGTTCACAAAACCTGTGGGAGCGGGCTTGCCAGCGAAGGCGGTAGATCAATCGCCGATGATGTTGGTTGTGCCGACGCCTTCGCTGGCAAGCCAGCTCCCACAAGGTTCTTCAGTGTTCACAAAACCTGTGGGAGCGGGCTTGCCCGCGAAAGCGGTAGATCAATCGCCGATGATGTTGGCTGTGCCGACGCCTTCGCTGGCAAGCCAGCTCCCCCAAGATTCTTCAGTGTTCACAAAACCTGTGGGAGCGGGCTTGCCCGCGAAGGCGGTAGATCAATCGCCGATGATGTTGGCTGTGCCGACGCCTTCGCTGGCAAGCCAGCTCCCACAAGGTTCTTCAGTGTTCACAAAACCTGTGGGAGCGGGCTTGCCCGCGAAGGCGGTAGATCAATCGCCGATGATGTTGGCTGTGCCGACGCCTTCGCTGGCAAGCCAGCTCCCACAACGCACTTCAGTGTTCACAAAACCTGTGGGAGCGGGCTTGCCCGCGAAGGCGGTAGATCAATCGCCGATGATGTTGGCTGTGCCGACGCCTTCGCTGGCAAGCCAGCTCCCACAAGGTACTTCAGTGTTCACAAAACCTGTGGGAGCGGGCTTGCCCGCGAAAGCGGTAGATCAATCGCCGATGATGTTGGCTGTGCCGACGCCTTCGCTGGCAAGCCAGCTCCCACAAGGTTCTTCAGTGTTCACAAAACCTGTGGAAGCGGGCTTGCCCGCGAAAGCGGTAGATCAATCGCCGATGATGTTGGCTGTGCTGACGCCTTCGCTGGCAAGCCAGCTCCCACAAGGTTCTTCAGTGTTCACAAAACCTGTGGGAGCGGGCTTGCCCGCGAAGGCGGTAGATCAATCGCCGATGATGTTGGCTGTGCTGACGCCTTCGCTGGCAAGCCAGCTCCCACAAGGTTCTTCAGTGTTCACAAAACCTGTGGGAGCGGGCTTGCCCGCGAAAGCGGTAGATCAATCGCTGATGTTGTTGGCTGTGCCGACGTCTTCGCTGGCAAGCCAGCTCCCACAAGGTACTTCAGTGTTCACAAAACCTGTGGGAGCGGGCTTGCCCGCGAAGGCGGTAGATCAATCGCCGATGATGTTGGCTGTGCCGACGCCTTCGCTGGCAAGCCAGCTCCCACAAGGTACTTCAGTGTTCACAAAACCTGTGGGAGCGGGCTTGCCCGCGAAAGCGGTAGATCAATCGCCGATGATGTTGGCTGTGCCGCGCTTCTACAGCCTTGGCTCGGCCACCAACAGCAACGACTGCGGCACAGGGCTTTGCGGGTGCTGCGGTTCCTGCAAGCCGGCCAGTACAAAACCCGCCATGTCCAGCGCGTTGAGCCAACTGGACAGGGTGCGGAAGTACCACGGCATGGGCTGCCACTGGCCCTTGAACCCGGTAAAGGTCTCCTCCCGCCAGCCATCCTGATAGTCGCCCGCCGCAGCGGCCCACGGGTGCAGCGTCTGGATCACCAGCGCGCCGCCAGGGGCGAGCAGGGTGTTCATGGCGCCGAGCAGGGGGATGATGTCCTGATGCAGCAGGGCGAAGTTGGCGCAGATCAGGTTGTAGTCGCGGCCGATGTCGACGGCTGCCTCTGCCAGCTGTTCATAGCTCGCCAGATGCACTGGTGCAGCGCCCGCCGCCCGTGCCGCTTCCACCAGCGTCGCATCGCCATCCACACCGACCGCCTCGATGCCCCGGTCCGTCAGCGCACGCAACAGCCAGCCTTCGCCGCAGCCCAGGTCGAGCACCCGCTCGGGCTGGCGCCCCAGCACCGCCAGCAGGATGGCCTGGTCGGTGACCTTCAGACGGCTTTCGATGGTGCCCGTGCGGATGGCGTCGATCCAGGCCCGGGCATTGTGGTGCCAGCTGTCGAGGAGGGTGGATTCGGGGGCGGGCATGGTGTTGTCCGGCGCTAGGTGGCAGATGCCAAGTGATAGGCAACCAACGCGTTGGCGTGGCCATGCCCCATGCCGTGTTCGGTCTTGAGCCAGGCCACCAGTTCCATGTGCTTCTTGTCGTTGAGGGTTTTAAGCAGGTCCAGCCAATGGCTGATCGGCTGCCCATACTTCTTCTCGATTGACGGGAAGTACGAAGCCGGTCCTTTGGGTTTTGTCTCTTCGGTCACGATGCAATCTCCCTTTTCGCTTTGATGGGGTCGAAAGCAGCACCGGTTACGTTACTGATTTGCCGTCGGTGAGTCCATCGTTCCAGCGCTCATCCCGTCATCGATCGCGATGCCCTGGGCGCGCATGGCCTTGATCAACTCGCTGCGGGTGCCGGGCAGGTTGAGCATGGTCTGGGCACGCAGCGCCGTGACTTCTTCGGCGGTGTAAGGCTGATAGTCGGCCGGCAGGCTTTCGCCCGCCATGCCGTCTTTACGCATCAGCCAATTGAGCAAGTCCGCCAGTTGCGCGTTGTTCAGCGCCGACTGCGACATGCCCGGCACCCGCACGAGGAATTCGCGGCCGCCCGGTACCTTCAGGAAGTTGCCGACAAAGCCTTTCATCCGTGGCGTGTCATTGGCGGCGGAACCCGTGCCGTCGCCCAGGTGGCAACCGGCGCATTGCAACTGATAGTTGACGCCGACGCCGTACCCGGCCTGGGCAATCGGTTTTTGAACCGCTTCGTTGCCCGGCGCATGGCCCTGCGCCGGGTCGGGAATGGCCCGGGCGAACGCGAGCGGGGCGCTCAGGGCGCAGACGAGTCCGAGCAATATCAACCTACGCATAAAACAAACCTCCGCTGATGACCGGTTTGGCACCTCAATGTAGGAGCGAGCCTGCTCGCGAAGAACTCAAGGGCACCGCGTTGAACCAGATAGCCCGCGTTATCGTTGACGTCCTTCGCGAGCAGGCTCGCTCCTACAGGTACCCACACAAAGCCGTAAAAAAAGAGAAAAGCAGCCACAGAAAAAAAACCGCCGATTGCCCGAGCAACCGGCGGAAAGTGCGCGTTTAGACGGCGACGCCGCGGATCACCGAAACGGTGCAGTGGTAGATGTGCGATTTGGCGGCCAGGCACCAGTTCACATCGTTGTTGTTGAACGGGCGGTAAGCCGGTTCTTCACTGTCGTTACGGGTACAGGCGCACTGGGCGCAGCTTTGCTTACCGCAGCAGTCGTTGTAGGAAATGATGTAGTCCTTGCCATCGGC
Source organism: Pseudomonas sp. Pseusp49 (assembly GCF_059491875.1). Taxonomy (NCBI): domain Bacteria; kingdom Pseudomonadati; phylum Pseudomonadota; class Gammaproteobacteria; order Pseudomonadales; family Pseudomonadaceae; genus Pseudomonas; species Pseudomonas sp. Pseusp49. Next base: position 2,495,939 of record NZ_CP168514.1, read on the forward strand.
CGGGTTGCGGCAGGTGCCGATCCAGGTCACTTGCGAGGCTTCGGTGCCTGGCGGGCAGGAGGTCACCGAACCGCCGCAGCAACTGCACAGAAAGCCGTCGATGGAGCAGTAGCGCCAGTAGTCGCAGCTGTTCGGATCACCCGGGTCGCCAGCCTGCGCCGGCTCCGCGGCCAGGGCCTTGCTGGTACGGTCCAGCGGCAGCAGCAAGGGCAGGGCGGCACCGGCCACCATCAGCGAGCCCATGCGCGACAGCAGTTTACGGCGCGAGGTGGTGTCGGCCACGCGGCGGGTCGAGCGCTCGAACAACAGATCCAGCAGTTTCATAAACGTCTCCCTGCCTTATCAGTGGCTGTGGCCGTGGCTGTGGTCGTGGGTGTGGGGTTGGGCATTGAGGTACTGCTGCAGCGTGGCGTGCTTGAGGTGCTCGACTTCGAACAGGCTGTCCAGGTGCTCGCGGGAGTTGACCAGGCCCTTGGCGCGCAGGGTGCCGGCCTTGTCGATCAGTGCGGCATACGGCAGCTTGCCGATCTGGTAGGTCATGCCCACTTCCGGGCCGACCACGTAGGTGGCGTCTTCGAGTTTGTGTTCACGGATCAGCGCTTGCTGGGCGTCCATGTCGCCATCGCTGACGAACACCACGTCCAGACTGCCCGCTTGCTCCCTGGCGATGGATTTGATCGCCGGCAGCAGCGACTTGCAGATCGGGCAGGTCGGCGAGAGGAAGAACAGCAATTGCGATTTTTCACCGGCATAACCGAAGTTCACCGGGCGACCGTGACGATCGCTGGCAGTGATCTGCGGCGCGGGTTCATTGACCGCCACGCCTTTGTCGACCATCAGCGCGCCGGCCGGGGCCAGACGCCCGTGCAGCACGCCAATCTGCCGCACCAGGCCCATGACGACAAACGCCACGGCCACCAGCAGCACCCAGAGCAGAACGTTGGAAACAATCAAGCCTTCCATTTCGATTACCTACCAATCAATTTGAGCAGAAGAGGGGAATTCGCCAGCAAGCCATCGGCGGCGGCGTAGATGAGCAACGCGACCGCGGCGGCGGCCAGGGTCACGAAGCCATCGAACAGGTTGAGGTCGCGGGCCACCGGCGCCACGCTGGCCACCAGCGCAAGCGCTACCAGTGCACTGTTGCGCGCCAGCAGGACCGGGCGCAGCGGCTGTGCCTGGTCGGGACCGGCGCAACCGCAGTCGATGTCCGCGCGACCGCGCCACAGGTTGATGCCGATGGCGGCGGCGTACAGCGCCAACAGGCTGGCCGCGCTTATTGCGGCGTAGCCACGACTGACCGGTACCAGCAGGGCAAAGGCGATGGCCAGTTCCAGCAGCGGCACCAGCCGTGCCGTCGGGCGCACCAGCGCCTGGGGCAGCAGTTGGTAGTCCGCCAGTTGCCGGGTGAAGCGGGCCGGCGCGCGCAACTTGTGGGTCGCGGCGCTGGCCAGCAACACCGCGATGGCGATGGCGCTGGCTATGATGAAGATCGGATCTGTGTGCATGGCCGAACCTCTCAGTAGCTCAGGACCTGAGTCGCGGTCTTCGCGACTTTCGGCATGCTGCCGGTGAGCTTGTTGGTCTTCAGATCGAAAATCTGCAAACCGCCTTCGACGTCGGCGCCGAGCAACAGCGGCTTGTCGTCGCCGGTGGCCTGCATGCTCCACACCGGAACCGGGGCCTCCAGGGTCGCTACCTTTTTGTGGGTCTTGAGGTCGAACGCCCAGATCAGCGGGCTCGGGTCTTCCCACTTCATGGCTTCGTGGGCGTCGTGCATCAGCACATACAGGCGGTCCAGCTTCGGTGCCACGGCCATCAACTGCCAGCCACCCGGTGCCCAACCGGCCTTCTTCTCTTCGTCGGTAACCAGCGACCAGGACGGCAGGATCTTCGGCGCGTCACCGGCGAAATCCACCGGACGCACGGTGCCGGTCGTGGTGGTGAAGTAGTAGGTGTCGCCGACGTTGACCGCACGCTCCACCAGTTTTTCCGCGTTCGGATCAAAGAACGGCGTGCGGCTGCGCGCGGTTTCCTGGCCCTGATCGTTGAGGGTCACCACTTGCAGGCTGCCGTCGCCGCACAGCGAGGCGAAGCGGCGGTTGCCGATCGGGTAGTTGAGCACGCAACCGGGGATGGCGATTTCCGTGGCAACGGCCTTGGCCTGGGTGTCGACCACAGTGACCGAAGTCGACGGGGTGAAGTTGTAGACATAGACGAACTTGTCGTCGCCGCTCGGCTTGAGCGCGTAACGCTGGGTCAGCGATTCGGCGCGCTTGTTCGGGATCAGCACTTCCCAGGCCGGCGACAGGGTCGAACTGTCCCATGCGGTCAGCACATCGGTACGGGTACCGCGGGTGCCGCGCGAATACCAGATGTCGGCGCTGTAGAGGGTCTTCTTGTCATGGCTGAGGGTCGACGGCGCGGCAAAACCGGTCGGCACCATGCCGAGGATGCGCTTCTGGTCCGGGTCGACCACGGTCACGCGGCCAGCGACGAAACTGTCGAACTCGACGTCGATGACAAACGCGCGGTGAGCTTCGGGTGGAAACGCCAGAACGGTCTGGCCAATCGTACCGGCGGGAAGGTCCGCGCGGGCACTGTTCAAACCGAGTACAAGCAGGCTCAGGCCAAGCGCTGACTGTACGGAGATCCTGTTTGTTCGCATAAGGGGAACTTCCTGAATTGTTGGTAACGCGGATCGCGGGTGCTTTGGCAGATTTTTACCCTTTGATTCTGCCGTGCCCCGCGATCAGGAGAATTGCCCTGCCTGCCAAGTGTTTGTGTGTCTGTGCCAGTGTCATGAAACCCTCTTCATGCGCGCTGAAATTGCCAGTGAAATCATTGTGGCGAGGGGGCTTGCCCCCGTTGGGTCGCGAAGCGGCCCCAGCATTTTCCAGTCACACCGTGCCAGCAGGTTTTGCGGCTGCTTCGCAACCGAACGGGGGCAAGCCCCCTCGCCACAGGGTTTGTGTAAGGCCACAGGTTTTTTGTATTTCAGGCGAGGGGAAGGGAAAAGCTGAACACCGCGCCGCACGGCGCCAGGTTTTGCGCCCAGATATCGCCCCGGTGGCGGCCGATGATGTTCTTGCACAGCGCCAGGCCAATGCCGTTGCCGCTGACCTTGGAGGAGAAAAAGCCGTCGAACAGCTTCTCCTGCGCCTGGGCCTGGATGCCACGGCCGCAGTCTTCGATGCGCACCAGCGCCACCTCGTTGTCGCGGCTGGCCTGGATCCGCAACACGCGCCGTTCGGCCGGCAGGTCGGCCATTTCTTCGATGGCGTTGAAGGCCAGGTTGAGGATCACCTGGCCGATCAGCACCTTCTCGCAACTCACCATCAGCGGTTCGGGCGAGGCGATGATTTCCACGCGCACCCGGCTCGGGTCGGCGCGCAGGCTGATGAAGTAGCGGGTTTCGCGCAGCAGTTCATTAAGGTCGATCCGCTCCTCCGATTGCTCCAGCTTGACCACGTAGTCGCGCACGCTCTTGATGATCACCGAGGCATGCTCGATTTGCCGTACCGCGTTTTGCAAACCCCAGGCGACGTTCTGATCGGTTTCGCCGGCGTTGCCCAGGCGAATCATCGTGCCTTCGATGAAGTTGCGGGTGGCGGCCAAGGGTTGGCTCAGTTCGTGGGCGATGGCCACGGCCATTTCGCCCATGGCGTTGTAGCGCGCCAGGTACTCGAGCTTCTGCTCGCTGACCCGCCGCGCTTCCTCGGCCTGGACCTGCTCGGTGACGTCGCGGAACAGCAGCAGATGGCCGACCAGATCATCTTCAATCTCGATGTAGCGGCAGGTCGCGTCATGCCAACGCCACTCGCCATCGCGGCGCTGCACCTTGTAATGCACGTTGAACGGCGCGTGCTCCGGCGTTTCATGGGCAAGTTGTTGCAGCAGGCGCTGGCCGGAGGCGTCGTCGCACCAGGCCAGGAAGTTCTCACCCATCAGCTTGTGCACTTCGCTGTTGAGCAAGTGCGCGCCGGAGTCGCTGATAAAACGGATGTCACCCTCGGGGCCGAGTACCGCCACGCCTTCGGCCAGGTCCTGCATAAAGGCCTTGAGCCGGCTTTCGAAACGCTTGAGGTCGCGCTTGACCTTGTCCTCTTTGGAGATGTCGCGGAACTGCACCATCAACACATCGCGACCGTCCAGGTGCACCAGGGTCGCCACCGCCTCGGAAAGTATCTCCACCCCTTGCTTGGAGCGATAGCACCACTCGATGGCGCGCTGCCCGGTGCGCGCCGCGCCTTCGAGCCAGCGCAAGCCGACCGAGCGTCGGTACTTCGGCGCATCGCGGGTCATGTCCGGGGCCTTGAGCGGCGTCAGCTCCTCCAGGGTAAAGCCCAGCGCCGCCAGGGCAGCGGCGTTGGCCCAGAGAATCTCCTTGGTGTGCGCGTCATGAAGAATGATGCACAGCGGCATGGCTTCGATCAGCGCAAAAAAGTCGTTCGGTTTTGGCAGGTACATCGCACGGCCCCTGGCGGCAGAGATTTGCAGTATGGCGTTTTATACCTGCTCGCACAGCGCGATGCGCTCAGAGGTAACCGGCGTCGATCTAGGGGTTTTCTTTAGCGAGGAGGCTGCACGCCCCAATAGTTGCGACCGGATGCGGTTTTTACACTGGGCCCCAATGCAAGGGCAACCCCCCCCATGTAGGAGCGAGCTTGCTCGCGATGAACCTGAGAGCGCCACGGGGTGCCAGGTTTCCAGCGTCATCGTTGACGACCATCGCGAGCAAGCTCGCTCCTACAGAGAGCGGTGGAGCCCTCTAACAATAATCAAAACGGAGAACTAGCCCATGCTGCGTTCAGCTGTCGCGCAACAAGACCCTGTGTCCGGCCCGGTCGTGCCAATGGTCGAGAGTCAGCTATTTGAGCAGGTGCTGGATGAGGTTCGCCAACGCCGCGAGGAATTCGACGCCGGCTCCCACGTGCCTCGGGACATGATCGAGCGCTTCAAGCAGTTGGGCATCTACCGCGCCGCCACGCCGAAATGCTTCGGCGGCGACGCCCTGGCGCCGGCGCTGTTCCTGCACATGATCGAACGCATCTCCGAAGCCGACGGCTCGGCGGGCTGGGTCGCCAGCTTCGGCAGCGCCGGTGTCTACCTGGCGGCCTTGCCACCGCAAACCCTGGCTGAAATCTACGCCGAGAGTCCGGACCTGGTGTTCGCCGGTGGGTTGTTCCCGCTGCAGCCAGCCGAGGCGGTGGAAGGCGGCTGGCAGGTCAACGGCACCTGGAAGTTCGCCAGCGGCAGCAAAGGCGCGGACCTGCTGGGTGTCGGCATCGGCGCCAGTGGGGCGGGCGGCAAACCGCGCACGGCGGTGTTCCCGGCCAGCCAGGTCGAGATCGTCGAGAACTGGGACGTGGTCGGCCTCAAGGGCACCGGCAGCCATGATCTGCGCGTCACCGACAAATTCGTCGAGGACCGCTGGACCTTCATCCGTGGCGGTGCCGCCACCATCGACGAACCGCTGTTCCGCTACCCGTCGATCGCCTACGCCGCGCAAGTGCTGGCCGTGGTCAACCTCGGACTGGCCCGTGCAGCGCTGGACGAAATCAGTCGCATGGCCGGGGCCGGCGGCATTACCGGTGCGCCGAAAATGGCCGACCGGGCTTACGTGCGCATCGAGATCGCCAAGGCCGAAGCCAAGCTGATGGCCGCGCGGGGGTTCTTCTACAACGCCACCGAACAGGTGTGGAACTCGATCCTGGCCGGCAACCCGGTCACGCCGGAGCAGACCAGCCTGCTGCGCCTGTCGGCGATCCATGTCTCCCAGGCGGGTGCCGAGGTGGTGCAGAGCGCCTACAGCCTGGCCGGGACCACCGCGATTTACCTGCGTCATCCACTGCAACGTTACCTGCGCGACTCGATGGTGGTGACCCAGCACGCCTTCCTCAGCGAAGGGCTGTACGACGGCGCCGGCTCGGTGTTCCTCGGTGTGCCGCCGTTCCCGGGCTACATCTGATTTTTCATTACTTGTTCAAGGATCAACACCATGTCCCAAGCTACCCAGGAACCGTTGCGCGTCGTCTTCTGCATCGGCATCACCCAGAACTTTTTCGACCTGCCCACCGGCGAAGGCCTGAGCGTGTGGAAGGGCTTCAGCCAGATGATGGGCTCCCTCGGCGCCATGCCCGGCATCACCGTGCTCGGTGCCATGGACGACGACCGCCTGATGGTCGGCCCGTCGACCACCTCGCCCTGGACCGTGTACATCATGGCCGACGTCGACTGCCACCAGTCGGTGATCGACGCCTGCAACCTGTTCCGCACCACGCCGGTGGGCGAGTACAGCCTGTGGCGCTACGCCAAGGTCGAAGCGCGCATCGGTCGCCCGCTGACCATCCCTGACGCGGCCAGGGTGTAAGCCATGAACGAGGCCTTGCTGCAGCGTCTTCAGACGCTCGAAGGGGAAAGCGCGGTGCGCCGCTTGATGGCGCGCTACATGGACCTGTGCGATGTGCCGAGGGCGCTTACCCATGTCAGCGAATTGGCTGAGCTGTTCTGCATCGATGCGGTCTGGGAAGGCATCGGCAGCCAGACCGCGCAAACCTTTGGTCAGCACCGTGGGCGTGATGCCGTGGCCGAGTTTGTCGGTGGTTACCTGCCGCCTTCGGACCACTTCCGACTGAACCTGCACTACCTCACCAGCGAGTCGATCAGCGTCGACGGCAGCACGGCGCAGGGGCAGTGGATCATGCAGCAGATCTCCACCTACGCCGATGGTCGCAGCGAGCTGTTCGGCACGCGGCTGAACATCGATTTCCGCTGTGTCGACGGCACCTGGCTGATCGCCCATTTCCGCACGCAACGGCTGTTCAATACGCAGCTTTTCACCTTGGGAGCGGGCACATGAGTACTTTCATCAGCGAATTCCTCCTCGGTGGCAACGGCAAGCGCGTCGCCATCAAGGACTCCATCGACATCGCCGGCCACCCGACCCGCTCGGGCAGCCGTGCCTTCGCCGATGCACCCGCTGCCACGAAAAATGCCGAAGTGGTCGACGCGATCCTCGACGCCGGCTGGCAGATCGTCGGCAAGACCAACCTGCATGAGCTGGCCTTCGGCGTCACCGGCATCAACGACTGGACTGGCACACCGGTGAACCCGCAGGCGCCGGACCGGGTGCCGGGCGGTTCCTCCAGCGGTTCGGCCTCGGCCGTTGCCGCCGGCCTGGCAGACATCGCCATCGGCACCGACACCGGAGGTTCGGTGCGGGTGCCGGCGGCGTGCTGCGGTATCGCCGGGCTCAAGCCGACCTATGGACGAGTCAGCCGCATCGGCGCCCATCCGCTGGAATCCAGCCTCGATTGCGTTGGGCCGTTCGCCAAAAGCATGGACGACCTGATCGCCGCCATGCAGGTGATTTGCCCAGGCTTTGAGGTGCAGGGTCTGCCCGCAGACGGTGCGAAAGTCGGCTTCCTCGACGTGGCCTGTGACGCGCATCTGCAAGCCAGTCTCGGTGCCGCGGCCGACCGCGCGGGATGGCGTCGCAGCCACCTGCACCTGAGCGAATTCGAAGCCGCGTTCGCCGCCGGCCTGACCGTGATCAATTTTGAAAACTGGGCCGCGTTCGGTCATCTCACCGGCAAAGGCCTGATCGGTGCCGATGTCGAGACACGCCTGTTGGCGGCCAGCCGCACCACCCGTGAAGAACTGGCCCAGGCCGAAGCCGTACGCACGCGCTTCACGCAACAGGTGGATGCGGCGCTGGAAGAGTTCGCCGTGCTCTTGCTGCCGACCCTGCCAAGCCTGCCGCCAACCCTCAGCGAAGCCCGCGCCGGCAGCAAGACCGTGGCCGGCATGACCCCGCTGGTGCGGCCTTTCAACCTCAGCGGTCACCCGGCGCTGACGGTGCCGGTGGAACTCGATTGCGGCGGATTGAAAGTCGGCCTGCAAATCGTCGGCCGCAAAGGTCAGGACGAGCTGGTTTGCGCCTTTGGTGCGCAACTTCAAGCCTCTACAACCCAAATCTGAAAAGAAGCCATGAGGAGAACCGCATGAGCACTCATGAATACCGGCTGATCGCAACGTCGAAAAGCCCCGAAGACCTGGTCAGTCACGACCGCGTCGACGTCTCGCTGTACAACGATCCGGCGCTGTTCGAAGCCGAGCTGGAAAAGATTTTCTACCGCACCTGGGTGTGGGTGGCCCACGAAAGCGAGGTGCGCAACAGCGGCGACTTCAAGACCGCCACCATCGGCCGTCGTCCGGTGATCGTCGTGCGCGACAAGAAAAACACCATCAACGTCCTGGAAAACCGTTGCCGCCACCGTGGCGCCACCGTGTGCGAGAAGCACAAGGGCAACGCCACCGGCTTCACCTGCCCGTACCACAGCTGGTCCTATGGCCTGGACGGCAAGCTGCGGGCGTTGCCGTATCCGGACGGTTACGAAGGCATCCTGGAGAAGTCCGAGCTGCCGCTGACCAGCCTGCGCGTCGAAAGCTACGCCGGCATGGTCTTCGCCAGCTACAACGACGAAATCGAACCGCTGGAAGACTTCCTCGGCGGCGCCAGACACTGGATGGACCTGTTCATGAAGCAGGGCGCCGGTTACCCGATCAAGACCCAGGGTGAACACAAGTTCAGCTTCAAGGGCAACTGGAAGATCCAGCTGGAAAACACCACCGACGGTTATCACTTCCCGATCGTGCACAAGTCGTTCATGTCGTCGGTGGACGAAGAAACCTCGGAAATGCTCTCGTTCATGACCGACGAACAAGCCGTTACCCACTCCCTGGGCAACGGCCACAGCGTGATGGTAATGGTGCCGGAGCACGTCGACCTGGATCACGACGACGGCACCGAACAGTTGCAGGAACGCTTCGCCCACGTCACCGAAGAACTGTCGAAAACCCTGCCGGCCGATCAGGTGCGTCGCATCGTGCGTTCGCTGCACGGCGCCGGTTTCAACCTGAACCTGTTCCCCAACGTGGCGATGTCGATGTCGTTCTTCCGCGTGCTGCGCCCGGTGTCGGTCACCGAAACCGAGATCCGTCACGTGGCCCTCGGCATGGACGGCGGCCCGGAAATCGCCAACCGCGAACGCATGCGCATCCACGAACACTTCCAGGGCCCGTTCGGTTTCGGCAGCCCTGACGATGCCGAAGCCTGGGACCGCGTGCAGCGCGGCTCGTATGCCGGCGTCGACGCGCCGATCCTGGTCAACCGCGGCCTGAACCGCGAAATCACCGCTGAAAACGGCGACAAGGTCAGCCACGCCACCGACGAAGGCGGCATGCGCGGTGCCTACGACATGTGGAAAAGGATGATGAGCCAATGAGCAATCACGACACCCTGAACGGTTTTGCAGGTCCCCTGGCCCAGGCCATCGAATTCATCTGGCGCGAAGCCGAGCTGCTCGACCACAAGAACTACGCCGAATGGGCGACCCTGTGGAGCGACAGCGGTAAGTACATCGTGCCGATCGACCCGGACACCGAGGATTTCGAAGCGACCCTCAACTACGCCTACGACGATGCACGCATGCGTGCCCTGCGCATCGAGCGCCTGAGCGCCGGCTTCTCGCCGTCGGCGGTGGACGCGGCGAAAACCATTCGCACCGTCTCGCGTTTTCGTCTGGTGGAAGCGGCCGGTGACATCGTCGAAGTGAATTCCGCGCAGTTGCTGTACGCCTACAAGCGCGGCGTGCACACGCCATTCGTGGCCGACCTGAACCACCGCATCCGCTTCACCGACGGCGTGCCGACCCTGGAACGCAAGGTGGTGCGCCTGATCAACTCCACCGACAGCCTGAGCGCGCTCGGCTTCCTTTTGTGAGGGTACCCACATGAGTCGAGTAGCCCTCGTAACGGGTGCCTCGCGCGGGCTGGGCGAGTGCATCGCCCGCCGTCTGCACGCGGCAGGTTATCGCGTCGCCCTGGCGGATGTGCGCCTCGACGGCGTGCAGCAACTGGCTTTGCAACTCGATGGCAGCGGCGCCAGCGCCATGGCTATCGAGCTGGATGTGCGCAGCAAGGCCGACTTCCAGCGTGCCCGCGACCTGCTCGTTGAGCAGTGGGGCGGCACCGACATTCTGGTGAACAACGCCGGCGTGTCGAAAGTCGCGGCGCTGATGGACATCACGCCGGAAGAGTTCGACGAGTCGATGGCGATCAACCTGCGCGGCACCTTCGTGGCCTGCCAGGTGTTCGGCGCGCACTTTGCCGAGCGTGGCTTCGGGCGCATCGTCAACATCGCGTCGCTGGCCGGGCAGAACGGCGGCACCGCCACCGGCGCGCACTACGCGGCGGCCAAGGGCGGCGTGGCCACCCTGACCAAGGTCTTCGCCCGTGAATTGGCGCCGCAAGGGGTGACGGTCAACAGCATCTCGCCGGGTCCGCTGGACTTGCCGGTGGTGCGCGAAACCGTGGCGCCGGAACGTCTGGAGCAGATCCTGAAAATGATCCCGGCCGGCACCCTCGGCGATCCAGCGTTCATCGCCGACAGCGTGTTGCTGCTGATCGCCGACAACGCCGCCTCCGTCACGGGCGCGTGCTGGGACATCAACGGCGGCTTGTTCATGCGCTAAACGGAACCCCCTGTAGGAGCTGCCGAAGGCTGCGATCTTTTGATCTTGCTTTTTAAAAGATCAAAATCAAAAGATCGCAGCCTTCGGCAGCTCCTACAGGGGGGGTAGTTAAACTCAACCAAGTGTATTCAGGTGATGCAATGATGAAGGTGAAGATCGAAAGGATCGTCGACGAAGCGCTGGATATCCGCTCCTTTCGCCTCGTGCGCAGTGACGGCCAGCCGCTCGACACCTATGAACCGGGTGCCCACGTCGACCTGACCGGGCCGACCGGGGTGACCCGCCAGTATTCGCTGTGCAGCCCGCCGCAGGATCGCCGTGCGTACCTGGTGGCGGTGAAGAAAGAAGCGCAGTCGCGCGGCGGTTCGCTGGCGTTGCACGAGCAGGTCGAGGAGGGCATGGAGCTGGAAATGGGCGCGCCGCGCAACCTGTTCCGTCTCGATGAAAGTGCCGGTGAACACCTGTTGTTCGCCGCCGGTATCGGTGTCACGCCGCTGCTGAGCATGGCCTACAAACTGGCGGAAAGCGGCCAGCCGTATCGCCTGCATTATTTCGCCCGTTCGGCGCAGTACGCCGCGTTTACCGAGCTGTTGGCGACTCGTTTTGCCGATCACGTGGAGTTTCACTACGGTGTGGAGCCCGCGGACCTGGACGGCGCATTGAGCGCATGCCTGGAGCGTGCCGGCAGCGCCGCCCATGTCTACACCTGCGGCCCGGCACCCTTCATGAACACAGTGGTGGCAGTGGCTTCGCGCAGTCGCCCGGATGAGGCCATTCACCTCGAACACTTCGCGGCGGACCCGGCGGCCAACAGCGCCCCGGCCGGCAGTTTCGAAGTTGAGCTGGCCAGTTCCGGCGTGGTGCTGCACGTGCCGGCCGACGCCAGTCTGGTCGACGTGCTGCAGGCCCATGGTTGCGACATCGACACCGAATGCCGCGAAGGCATTTGCGGCACCTGCATCGTCGAGGTGCTGGACGGCGTACCGGAGCACCGCGACAACTGCCTGTCGAACAAGGAAAAGGCGTCCAACAAGCAGATCTGCGCCTGTGTGTCACGGGCGCTTTCCGCTCGTCTGGTATTGGACATTTAAGCCTCGGGAAGGCTGGAAAGCATGCGCCGGAGCCTGTTGAATGGGCGCCCGGCGGCCGTCGAGGGAGGCGATGGCTACAGAAACAACGGTTTTGACGAACCGCTCGATGAAGCGGTCGAAAAATAACAACAAAAACGTGAGGCTTTGCGGACATGATTACAGCATCGACGGTGCGCAACGAGGCGTTCGAAAGTTGGTTGAGCCAGGTGAACCAGGCCTGCGGGCGTTTCGACGCGCGGGCGCTGGACACTGATTTCTACGGCGAACTGGCGGAATTTCGCAGCGGTGCGATCAACCTCAGTGTGGTCGACATGGCGCACGTGCATTTGTATCGCACCAGCAAGGACGTCAGCACCAGCAGCGACGGCCACTACTACGCCGTGTTCCAGATGCGTGGCAGTTCACAGCTGGAGCAGGGCGACAACCGCGCGCAACTGGGTTGTGGCGACATCGCGCTGATCGACGCCAGCCGTCCGAGCGACATGACCTACCACGGCGATTGCCGACAGCTGTCGCTGATTCTTCCACGCCAGGTGGTCGAGCGTGGTTCGCACTTCAATGCCGTCAACTGCGCCACGCGCATCGCGGCCAGCAGTCCGCTGGCGGCGATGGCCAACAAGCTGGTGCTGGAGACTCGCCAGCAGGAAGGGCTGGACATGCAGGAAAGCGAGGCCGTGCTCGATGCCCTGGCCAGTTTGTTGCTGCCGGGCATCAGCGCCCGGGACAGCGCGGCCGATCCCCATGAGCGGCAGTTCCGCAAGATCATCGCGTTCATCGACGCACATCTGAGCGACGAAGAACTGTGCCCCGAGCTGATCGCCCGTGAAGTCGGGATTTCCGTGCGCGGCCTGTACCGGATGTTCTCCAAGCGCGGGCTGGTGGTGGCGCAGTACATCAAGCACCGTCGCCTGGACTTCTGCGCGGAAAACCTGCGCCGTGCCGATGTCGAGCAGAAGCTGTCGGCTTTGTGTTATGCGTGGGGCTTCTCGGATTCGAGCTACTTCTCGTCGGCCTTCAAATCGCGCTTCGGCGTGTCACCGGGTGCTTATCGCAAGCGCTATAGCCACACCTGACACCGCCCCCCCTGTAGGAGCTGCCGAAGGCTGCGATCTTTTGATCTTGCTTTTTAAAAGATCAAAATCAAAAGATCGCAGCCTTCGGCAGCTCCTACAGGGATCTTCAGCGAATACAGAATGCTCAATGCCGCACCGGCTCATCCACCGGCAAATGCAGCACCTCGCGCACCAGCATGGCGATGCTGGTCACGCCCATCTTTTCCTTGATCTTGGTGCGGTGCACGTCAACGGTCTTCACGCTGATGTTCAGCTCCCGCGCGATCACCTTGCTGGCCTTGCCATCGATCACCAGCATCAACACTTCCCGCTCACGGCTGGTCAGCAGTGCCAGTTTGCCTTGCAGGTTCTGACGCTGTTGCTGATCGGCCTGGGCATGCACGGCGGTCTTCAGCGCGGCCTGGATGCGGTCGATCATCTGTTGCGGGTTGTAGGGCTTCTCGACGAAGTCCAGCGCGCCGTTCTTCATCGCCGTGACCGACATCGGAATATCGCCATGGGCCGAGACGAAGATGGTCGGCAGGGTGCTGCCGCGCTGGTTGAGGATTTCCTGCAACTGGAAACCGCTGGTCTCCGGCATGCGCACGTCGAGCACCAGGCAGGCGGGCTGCCTGGGGTCGTACTGGCTGAGGAACTCTTCGGCGCCGGCAAAGCACTGCGCCTGCACGCTGACCGACTCGAGCAACCAGGCCAGGGAAGTGCGCAGGTCCTTGTCGTCGTCAACGATATAAACAATCGGTTTGCGGGTTTCCATCGGGGCTGCCACGAAAGTTTTCTAATTATTGTTTTCGCACGCGAACGCGCGGCACGCATCGGCTCGTCTTTCTGGAGCCAGTCATCAGAATACCCACTGTGGCCGGCCCTTGCGATAAAGAAACCACCTAGTCGACTAGCGGAAACCCAACCCCGCCATGGGGATCGTCAGAATGGTTGTGCCGCGCCCGCAGCCTTAGTCTTGTTCCATCACCTACGGGCCGCAAGATGGCGGTCCTCCTGAAGGAAGGGGCATCGACATGGCCGATCTGAGCCAGCAGCAAATCGACTTTCGCAACGCCATGGCGCAGCTGCCTGCGGCGGTGAACATCATCACCACCAACGGCCCCGGCGGGCGCTGCGGCATCACCGCCAGCGCCGTGTGCTCGGTGACCGACTCGCCGCCCACCGTGCTGGTGTGCGTCAACCGCAACAGCGCCACTCACGACGTGTTCCGCACCAACGGCCACCTGTGCGTCAACGTGCTGTGCGGCGAGCAGGAAGAACTGGCCCGACACTTCGCCGGCATGACGAAGGTGCCGATGGCCGAGCGTTTCGCCTGGGACCTGTGGGACGACGGCGCGGCCGACGTGCCGGTGCTGCGCGATGCCCTGGTGCAGTTGGAAGGGCGCATCAGCGAGTGCAAGGAAGTGGGCTCGCACTCGGTGATGTTCGTGGAACTGACGAAGGTCGGCGTGCGCGAACCACGCGACAGCCTGGTGTATTTCAACCGCTTGTTCCATCGCCTGGAACATGCTGGCGCCCATTGCTGAACGCCACCCATACCTGTAGGAGCTGGCTTGCCAGCGATGAGGCCCTGTAGACCGCTATCGCCGGCAAGCCGGGCGCCTGCAGTGACCGTGCGCGGTTTACCTCGCGGTCATCACCGACAGCTTGGTAATGCCAGCCCGCTCGATGCTGGCCATGGCGCGCGCCACTTCACCGTAGTTCACGCCGTCATCGGCCTGCAATTGCACGCGGACTTCCGGGTTCTTGGCCTTTGCCGCCTGCAAGTTGAATTCCAGCAAGTCCGGCTGGATTTCATCCTTGTTGATGAACAGCTTGCCGGCGCCGTCGATGCTCACCACCAGCGGGTCTTTCTGCTCCACCGGCGCCACGGCTTCGGTCTTGGGCAAGTTGATCGGAATCGCATTGGTCAGCAGTGGCGCGGTGACGATGAACACCACCAGCAGCACCAGCATCACGTCCACCAGGGGCGTGACGTTGATCTCGCTGAGTACTTCATCGTTGTCCTGTGTCGAGAAGGCCATATCAGGACGCCTCCTTGATTTTCTGCCCGGCGGTGTGGGCGCCGGACTTGCCCGCGACCGGGCTCAGCAGCACGCGGAACGCGTGTTTCTGCGCCAGGCTGTAGAAGTCGTGCGCGAAGTCATCCAGGTCTGCCGCCGTCAGCTTCAGGCGGCGCAGGAAATAGTTGTAGACCAGCACCGCCGGCACGGCGACCGCAATGCCGACGCCAGTGGCGACCAGTGCGGCGCCGATGGGGCCCGCCACGGTTTCCAGGCTTGCCGAGCCGGCCGCACTGATCCCTTTCAACGCGGACATGATCCCCCAAACGGTGCCGAAGAGGCCGATGAAGGGCGAAGTGCTGCCGATACTGGCGAGGATTGCCAAGCCTGTTTCCAGCGAGCGCCGTTCACGCACGATCTGCTGGCGCAATGCGCGCTCAAGGCGGTCCTGATGATTGATCGACTGGCTGAGGTCGGCGTTCTGACTGTCACCGGTCTGGATGGCGTGGTAACCGGCCAGCGCAACGCGGGCGGCAGCGCCAGGCAGGTTGTGGGCGAAATCGGCGGCCGATTCAAGGCTCGAAGCGGCCCAGAATTGCTTGTGGAATTTGCGGTCCTGCGCCTTGAGTCGGGTGAACTGCAAGCCCTTGAGCAAGGCCAGGCCCCAGGTGGCGACGGAGAAGACGATCAACAGCCAGATGACGGCGTGTTCGATGGATTCGAAGGGGGAGGTCAGTAGATTCATGGTCGGGTGCTCCAACAAGGCAGTAGATCGGTTGTAGCGATGCGCCTTTTGTCAGGTAGCCCGCGGGGTCTCGATAGGGTTGTATTACTTGATTTTGAAGTCGATGGGCACGCTGACCCAGCCGTCCAGGGCGACGTCGCCTTGCTTGGCCGGGACGAAGCTCCAGCGTTTCACGGCGGCCAGTGCGGCGTCGTCCAGTGAATCGCGGCCACTGCTTTTCTGAATCTGGATTTCTCCGGGCTTTCCGCTGGCCAACACATGCACGCGCAGCAAGACCGTGCCTTGCCAGCCACGGCGCATGGCCTGGGACGGGTATTCCGGTGCCGGGTTATGCAGGTAACCGGCAGTTGCCGAAGCCGGAGTGACCGGTGCTGGCGCAGGCGGTGCCGCCGGTGTAGGCACAGCAGCCACGGGTTGTGGCGGCGCGGGTGGGGCAGGCTGCTGCGTCACGGGTTTGGCCACCGGCTTAGGCACAGGCTTGACCACAGGCTTGGGCTTGGGGATCGGCTTGGGCGGTGGCGGCTTCACGGCCAGTTCATCTTCCACCGGAGGAGGCGGCTCCACCACGGGCTGCACCACCGGCTCGGGCGGAGGCGGTTCGACAACGGGTGGCGCCGGCTGCGAGAACTCGATGGTCATCGGCGGAATTTCCGGGGGCACGACGGGCAGTTGCGGCGTGGGTGCCTGGCTGACCCAGACAATCACCGCGCCATGCAGCACCAGCGCCAACACCCCCAGCAAGACCACCTCGCGACGACTCAACACCCGTTTGGGGCTGCTGTGCAGGCGCGACAGTGCCAGGGGCTCTCGAAATACCCGGCCAAGGTTGAGCAGCTCACCGAGGGCCGGACTCTGCAATACCCGCGGCAGACTGGCGGGGCTTTGGACATTGCCCATTTGTTTACTCCTGTGAATCCTGTGTTTTTTCCATGCCTCGATGGACCGGTCCGGGTCTCAATGTCCCACCAGCTCTTCCAGCAGTTGTTCCTTGTAGCCTTGCAGCACGGTTGACGCCCGCTCCCGGGGATGGGGCAGATCGACCCTGATTTCGTGTTTGATCCGCCCCGGATGGGCGTCCATGACGATCACCCGGTCACCCAGGTACAGGGCTTCCTCGATGTCGTGGGTGACCATGATGACGGTGCAGCGTTGTTGCACCCAGATGCGCTGCAACTCGTGTTGCAGGCGTACCCGGGTCAACGCGTCGAGCGCACCGAGGGGTTCGTCGAGCAACAGCACCTTGGGTTTGTTGATCAGTGCCCGGGCAATGGCTGCCCGTTGCGCCATACCGCCGGACAACTGGTGCGGGTAGGCATTTTCAAAGCCATCCAGGTTGACCAGGGCAATGTGCTCGGCCACCAGCCGGTCCTTTTCCGCTTGTGACAGCGGGTGGTTTTTCAAGGCCAGGGCAATGTTCTGGCGCAAGGTCATCCACGGAAACAGACGGTGATCCTGAAACACGATCCCGCGTTCCAGGCTGGTGGCCACGACCCGCTTGCCATCCAGCAGGATGTCACCTTCATAGTCGGCTTCCAGCCCGACAATGAGCCGCAGCAGTGTGGATTTTCCGCAGCCGCTGGCCCCCACGATGCTGACGAACTCGCCGGGGCGTACGTCGAGGTTGATGCTGCGCAGCACCGGCAAGGGCTGGCCTTCGATCCGATAGGCTTTGCTCAGGCCGCGAATGTGCAGCGCACCGGACTGTGTCGGGGTGCTGTGTGGCAGGACATGTTGGGCAATTGCGTTCATGGAGTGGCCTTTCAACGAATGTTGCGCCAGCGCAGCAAATGGCGGCTAAGAAGGGTGAATAGCAGGGTCATCAAGTAACCGCACAGACCGATGCACAGCACACTGAGGACAATGACCTCCATGCGTGAGCCAGCCTCGGCGTTCATCATCAGGTTGCCCAGGCCGGCGCCGGACGACAGGAACAACTCGCTGCCCACCGCCGTGACCCAGGCAAACGCGAGCGCATGCAGCACACCGGTGGCGATGCTCGGCAGCGCCGCCGGCAACAGCACATGACGCACCCGTTGCCAGCGGCTCAGCACCAGCACCTGGCCGACCTCGCGATAGCGCTGCTCCACATGGCTGAAGCCCTGGTACGTGTTGAGCACCATGGGGTAGAACGCCGCGAGGCTTACGATCAGCACCTTGGAAAACTCGCCGTTGCCGAACCACATGGCGATCAGCGGAATCCAGCCGAGCATCGGTACCTGGCGGACCGAATGAAACAGCGGCCCGATCAACCGATTGGCCGCTCCTGACAGCGCCATCAGCACCCCCAACAAAACCCCGAAAAAAATCCCCAGCGCCAGGCCGACGCTGGTGCGCGTCAGGCTGGCCAACAGGTTCACCAGCAGTTCGCCGTTGGCCAGCAACTCGAGCAAGGCAGCGCCTATGGTCGACAGCGGCACAAAGGCGTAAGCCCCCGCCGCGCCCTGGCGAGACAGATATTCCCAGCCGCCGATCAACAACAGCGGCAGCAACAGGCCGCGGGATTTGGCAATAAGTCCAGACATCGATGGCTCCTAGCGGGTCTGCCAGCGGAACAGTCGCTGTTCCAGTTGGCGAAAGCTGAAATCCAGGGCGAAACCGATCAGACCGGTCACCACAATCCCCACCATCACCACATCGATGCGCAGCATCTGCCGGCTCATTTCGATCATCTGTCCCAGGCCACTGTCGGCGGCGAGCAACTCGGTGGCCACCAGCACCACCCAGGCGCGGGTCAGGCTGATGCGAAAACCGGTGATGATCGGGGGCGCGGCAGCGGGCAGGGCGATTTCCCGGACGAACGTCGGCCAGCGTAGGCGATATACATCCGCGACCTCGAAATAACTGCGCGGAATGGCTTTGACGCCTTCGCTGGCCGCCAGCGCGACCGGGAAGAAAGCGGTTTTGGCAACGATGATGATCTTGAAGGTTTCATCGATGCCGAACAGCAGCACGAACATCGGGATCAAGGCGATGCTGGGGATCTGACGCAAGGTGTGAAACAGCGGCGAGCAGTAGATCTCGACGTATTTCGACAAGGCCATGAGCACGCCGAACGCCAGTCCGCACAGTGAACCGATGCCGAACCCCAGCCCCAGGCGCGACAGGCTGTTGAGCAGGTGCTCGAGCAGCTCGCCACTGGCCGACAACGCTTCGAAGGTCCGCCACACCTGAGCGGGAGGAACCAGCAGGTTGCGCGGAAAAATCCCGGCGTCGGCCACCACTGCCCATAGCAACAACAGAGCAGCAGGGGAGATGAGCCAGGTCAGGGAAGACAACAGACGTTGAGTACGCATGGCAGTTCTTATTTCGGCGAAGTACCGAAGGGGTATCGCAAGAGCTGTGCCAGTGCGGTGGAATCGGGCGGTTTAAATCTGTAGGAGCCGGCTTGCCGGCGATGGCGGTGTGTGTGGCGGCGCAAATCCCATGGACCGCCATCGCCGGCAAGCCGGCTCCTACAGGGTGGGGTGCTCATGAATTGGTGCTTGACCAGCACCCGTTGCTGCCAGGGCAACACCCCGGCAGCAGTCCACTCAGAAGTCGTAACTGACGCTGGTGTAGTAGAACGCGCCCTGGGCACCTTCTGGGCTGGTGATCGAATACTTCGGCACGCCGTACAACTGCGCCCCTTCAGCCTTGTCCGGATGGGTATCGAAGAGGTTGATCGCCCCCACGGACACCTTCAGCGCCTTGTCGAAGGTGTACGACAAGTCCAGGTCCGTCACCCATTGCGGGCTGTAGGTCTGGTCCAGGTTCGGGTTGGTCGAGTTGAGACTTTTCCATTCGCCATAGCGACGCTGGGACAGGGTGACGCCCCAACCGTCATAGAGCCAGTTGGCGCTGAGGATCAGCTTGGAGTCGGGCGTGCCATCCTCGATCAGGCCTTGGGTGGTGCGGCCGACAATCTGCGAGCCCTTGATGTTGCCGACGTCACGCAGGGCGGTGATTCGGGTGTTGTTGTGGCTCACGCCGGCATTCAGGTTCAGGCGTCCCCATTGCTGCAGGTCCAGTTGATAGTTGCTGGCCAGTTCGACACCGTCGGTGCGGGTGTCGGCCACGTTGGTGTAGAAGGCCGCACTCTGGATGTTCGCGTAAGGGGTACCGGCGAAAATCGGCGACACCACCGACGCGGGCAACTGGTCGGAGAGGGTGATGCGGTTGTCGATATCAATGCGGTAGGCGTCCAGCGTCACCGAGGCATTGGCCAATGGGCGCCAGACCAGGCCCAGGGAATAGCTGGTGGATTCTTCCGGTTTGAGCGACGTCCCTCCCAGCAGCGCGGCCTCCGGGCTGTTGGCGCGCAACGTACGTTGCTGCACTTCGACAAAGTTACCGCTGCCGGGCGGTTGCTCGACCACTTGCACGCTGAACGAGGACAAGCCGCTCTGCACCAGGGATGGCGCGCGATAACCGGTGCTGGCGGTGGCCCGGGCGGCGATCTGCGGGGTGAAGTCGTAGCGCAGGGAAAGTTTGCCGTTGGTGGTGTCGCCGAAGTCCGAGTAGTGCTCGGAGCGGACGGCGACACCGGCCTGGAATTTCTCGGTGATCTGGCCTTCGACGTCGACATAGGCGCCCGCCACGTTGCGGTCCAGTGAGGCGGCATCGACCTGGGTGATGCCCGAGTAGTAACCCGGGATGCGCCGGCGGGTAACCGGGTCGACCGTGTTGAACAGCGGGCCGTTTTGCCAGCCGGCGGCCTCGCCCGGGCTCAGCTCGTAGTTCTCCCGTCGCCATGCCACGCCGGCGGACAGTGTCAGTGGTTTGAACAACAGGTCGGTCGGGAAATCCCGCACCCAATCGAGGGTGACGTTGGTCTGGTCGGCGTCGCGTTCGCCGGTAAAGATCTTTTCCGGGCTGTTCACACCCCAGCTGGGGTTGATGGCATTGCGGTCGGTGGACTTCAGGGTGTTGTCGCCATGGTTGGCGGCGAAATCGAATTTGCCCAGTTGTTCATCTTCGTAGCGCAGTCCGCCGGTCAACGCATAGTCTTCCAGCGAGTAACGGGTGATCGGTACACGGCCGTCCGGGAAGCGCTGCAATGCGGCGCTGCTGTAGTTGTTGCGCAAGGTCGTGGGCGGGTCGAAGAAGCCTTCGGCGTCGGTGTTCTTGTGGGAGTAGGTGGCAAAGCCGTAGGCCGTCAAACCCTCGCCAATGCCGATTTCACTGTTGGCGGCGAAGTTGTACTGGTCCGACACATTGCCCGAACCCCAGCGCCAGGTGCGATAGCGGTTGTTCTGCTCGCGGGGCGTGTTGATGCTGGTGGAGCCGGGGTAGAAAATCCGGTTGTCCGGGTTGGTGTCGCTGGCCGGGTCTTGATTGCCGGCATCGAAACTCAGGGTCAGGAAGCCGTCGTTGGGCAGGGCGATGCCTTTCCAGCCGCTGAGTTTGCGCTGGATACCGTCGCCCTTGTCGTAGCCGCCGAAGCGATAACCGAGGTTGCCACCGTTGTCGTTCTCTTTGAGCACGATGTTGATGACCCCGGCGATGGCGTCCGAGCCGTACTGGGCCGCCGCGCCGTCGCGCAGGATCTCCACTCGCTGGATCGAGCTCAGGGGAATCAGGCTCAGGTCGACCGCTGCCGCGCCACGTCCGTTGACCAGGCTTTGGCGGGTGACGTTGGCGCTGGTGTGGCGGCGCTTGCCGTTGACCAGCACCAACACCTGATCGGATGCCAGGCCCCGCAACGACGCGCCCTGGGCGATGGAACCGGCAAAGGCACCCTGAGGGGACTGCGGATAGGTGAACGACGGTGACAGGGCGGTGAGGGCGCCGGACAAGTCACTGGCACCGGTTTCTTCGAGCTGTTCAGCGGACAGCACGTCAATCGGTGCGGCGCTTTCCAGCGCGGTCAGATCGCTGCGCCGGGTACCGAGCACGACCACTGTGTCCAGGGGATCACTGCTGGCGGCGGGTTGGGTTTCGGCAGCCACGACAGGCACGGCAAGGCTGCCAATGACCAGCGCGATAGCGCCGGCCAACGGAGTATGTTGGAGCATAAAAAGATTCCTTTCAGACAAGGCTTTTGCAGGAGCTGGCTTGCCAGCGATGGCGGCCTCCAGAGCGATGCAAGGCTTGTGGTCCTCATCGCCGGCAAGCCGGCTCCTACAGGGTTATGCGTGAGGTCAGAAGCGGCTGGTCACGCTCAGGCCGACGGTACGCGGGTCGCCGTAGGTGATGACGTATTGGCCCAGTGTCCCGTTCGGACGGCCGTGAACCTGATAGCGACGGTCGGTGACGTTGTTCACGTAACCGGTGACGCTGAGTTTGTCATCCGGGCTGAACCAGGTCAGGCGAGTGTTGGCCAGGGTGTAGTGCGGTTGGCTGAGGGTCTTGTCCGCACTGCTCTGGCGGTCAGCGAGGAAGTATTCCTTGTCGCGAAAACTCACGTCGCCGCCGGCCACCAGCTTGCCGCCGACTTCCAGCGGGAAGGTGTAGTCGGCACCGAGCGCGACCACGTTGCGCGGCGAGCGTACGAAGCTGTTGCCGCTGTAATCACCCGTGACGACCCCGGTGTTGGGGTTGGTGTTCTTGAAGTCGGTGTATTCGGTGTCGAGGAAGGACACCGCGGCACGCAGGTGCAGGAAGTCAGTCGGCTGGGCTTCAAGCTCCAGTTCGGCACCCTTGACCGTACCCTTGGCGCCGTTGGTCAGCGCCGTGGTGAGCACGCCGTTGTTGACCGTCAGCAGGTTCACCTGAATATCCGAATAATCGTAATAGAAGAGGTTGGCGTTGGCCGTCAGGCGATGGTCGAACCACTCGGATTTGAGGCCGAGTTCGTAGGCGTCGAGTTGTTCCGGGTCCACCGTGGTGAGCTGTGAAAGGCTGGTGGACAGGCCGGTGTTGAACCCACCGGAACGGAAACCGTGGGCATAACGGAAGAATACCCGGACGTTGTCGTTGATCCGGTACTCGGGCGTCAGGTCATAGGTCCAGGCGTCCCAGGTCTTGTCTTCCTGACGATTGCCGTTGGTGCCGACGCCACGCAGCGGCACCAGCGGGCCGTTGGCGGTGATACGGGTCAGTTGCGTCAGGTCGAGGTCGATGTCTTTCTTTTCCTGGGTCCAGCGCAGGCCGCCCGTCACGCTGAAATCATCGGTGAAGTCGTAGGTCAGGTTGCCGAACAGCGCGTAGCTGTCGGTCTTGTGGTCATAGCTCAGGTCACGAAAGTCGGTCACGCCGCCGATCTGGTTGGAACCGGTGCCGTTCGGTGTCGGGCCCGGTGTGACAATGCGCTGCGCCGAGCTGTCGAGGTCCTCGTGGAAGTAATGAGCGCCCAACAGCCAGCGCAGGGTTTCCTGTTGCGGCGACGCCAGTCGCAGTTCCTGGGAATATTGAGCGTATTTGTTGTCGGTAATCGCTGCGCCGTTGACTTCAAAAGGCGTGTAGTCGGCGTCGCTGGTCGCCTGGTTGCGAATGTAGTCATAGGCACTGATGGAGGTCAGGGTGTAGTCACCCAGGTGCCAGTTCAGGGTCAGTGAAGTGCCGTCGTGATTGAGCTTGGAGTCTTCATTGACGTTGATTGCGATATCGCGCCCATTAGGCCTTTCGTAGCCAACGTTGTAGTAACGCCCGACCGAGAGCGAGCCGTTGCTGCCGTCGCCTTTGAATTCGCGGCTGTGAACCTTCAGCAACGCCTCGAGATCGTCATTCACCTGAGCAAGGAACTGCAGGCGGACGGCTTTCTTGTTCACGTCGCCATAGGTGTTGTCGTCGACCAGGTTCTCCTGGTAACCGTCACGTTCCTCGGAGTAAAGCGCGACCCGCGCCGCGAGCTTCTCATCCACCAGCGCTCCCCCCAGAGCGCCGGTGACGATGCGTTCGTTCTTGGTGCCAACCCCGATCGTGCCGTAACCGTCGGTGTCGAAGGTCGGTTTTTTCGAAATGACATTCACCGCGCCCGCGGTGGTGTTCTTGCCGTACAGCGTGCCTTGCGGCCCCCGCAGGATTTCGATGCGCTCCAGGTCGAACAACGGCCCGCCGCCGGCAATCGGTGCGTTCAGGTAGACATCATCGGCGTAGATCCCCACCGGGAAAACGGTTGCAGCACCCGTATCACCCGTGCCGAGGCCACGGATGTACCAACGGGGCCGGCCATCGCCGTCCGGGTTTTTCGCTGAAACGTTGGGAACGAATGTCGTGATGTCACCCATGTTGCGCGCGCCATCGGCGACGAGGCTGGTGCCCTGTATCGCCGACACCGCTATCGGAATCTCCTGCAGGGTTTCTTCCCGGTGTTGAGCGGTGACGGTCACGGTCTTGAGTGAAGGCTCGGCAGCGGTCTTGCTGCTGTCGACCTCGGTGGCCTCTGCCGCCAGCAATCCCTCGCTGACACCGCCCCCGGCGAGTAACAAGGTTAGCCAGATACTTTTGGTGATTGGATTAAGTTTATGCATTTAAGTCTCCCCCGATAAAGTTTCACTGGAAGGGGTAGAGCAGAGATCGTGCCAAATGCTTTTTTGAATGTTTTAGTTTTGTTAAGTGCATGAAAAATATAGAAAATAATGTTTATATGAGTTTGGCTAAAAGCCATTTTTCATGAATTTATTAGTTGGGTTCAGTTGGCGGTGAAGAGCCTGTCAGGCATTCAGCAGAAGTTGCTTGGCGGGTGTTGCTGGAGCAGCAAGCGTTGAGCGGGGGAGTGTTGCCTGGCCAGCAACTCATGGGCCTTGCGGACGCCATCGCCGGCAAGCCGGCTCCTACAGGTTTTTGCGTCGAAGCGGAACGTATTCTGTAGGAGCTGGCTTGCCGGCGATGAGGGCAGCACCGGCGATGAAAATCTCAAACCGCCAGGCGTGAGGTCGAGCCGATGACCTTTTCCAGCACACTGAAATCAATCCAGTCGCGCACATCGAAACGCCGTGGAATAAAGTCCCAGCGATGCAGGAAGTCAGTGAAATCCTGCAAGGCTTCAATGGATCGTGCATCCAGTGTCGTGCGTAAACGCCGATGAGCGTCTTCGCCGTACGCGGCGGCGACCCAGTACTCGCTGGTGTTCAGTTCCCGGGCCAGAAAACGCCGGGTTTCGTCCGGATTGGCCCAGGCCCATTGCTCGGTACGCAGCACGGTATCGACGATTTTCACGCTGGCGTCGAAATGTTCATGCAGCAGGTGGGTGTCGACGGTCAGGGTCCGTGGCGTGCCGTTGTTCGAGCGAATCAGCGGGTCAGGGTGGGAACCGGTGTCGACGACCACTTGCAAACCGAATTCGTTGGCCAGGTGCACGGCGTGTGCGCCCTTGAGAAAAATCGCGTCGATGTCGCCGCGCAACAAGCCGATCAATTCGTTGTTGCGACGACTGACGCGCGTGACCCCGAGGTTGACCTCCGAGCCGTAGACATGCTGTTTCTGGTCGTCGCTGTAGGTGCCGCCATAGGGATAGTCCACCAGCTCGACATCAGACACGTCCAGGCCTTCGAGCTTGAGGGCATTTTCCAGGCCGCGCAGGGCCTGGGCGCGAGTGAAGTCGATCTGCACGTTGGCCCATTTCGGCAGCCCGAAGCGGCGGTTCTTCAAGTCGCGAATGCTCTTCACACCGCTTTCCGCGGTGGTCAGGATCAACTGCACCTCGTCGCTCCAGGACAACCCCAGCACCCGGGTTTGGACGCCGCTGGCATAGGCCCAGATGGCCGGGATGTTACCGCCGTGACGGACCGAGTTTTTCAGGTGATGGTCGTAGTGGGCTTCGCGAACTTCCCGTTCACTGGACTCGCGCAGGGATTGGATATTGGTGCCAAACGGCTGAAAGGCTTGCGCCAGTCGACCGGATTGCACGGCGATGCCAAGCCCCGTGGGAACAGGGCTATGGGTATACCAAAGCGTATCGAGTGGTTTGCTCATAAAGTCCTTCAGTGCCAATCCATGAAACCTGGCGGGTCAGCCTGCCAGTGCGGTGTTTGTTTGCAGCAACGCGTGCAGCGGTCGAGGGTCGATCCAGTCGCGCACGTCGAAGCTTGTCGGGATGAAGCGCCAGCGATGCAGGAAATGGGTGAAGTCCTGCAGGGCGTCGATGGCCTGTTCATCCAGTTCGGTGCGCAAGCGCAGATGAGCATCGTTGCCATAGGCGGCGCTGACCCAGTACTCGCTACTGTTGGTTTCGCGGGCCAGGTAGCGGCGGGTCTCTTCGGGATGGGTGTGGGCCCACTGTTCGGCGCGCTGCACGGCATCGAGAATGCCGGTGGCGATATCGAAGTGGTTATCCAGCAGGTTCAGGTCCACGGCCAGCGTGCGAGGGGTGCCATTGTTGCTGCGAATCAGGGGCTCGGGGTGCGAGCCGGTGTCGATGACGGTATGCAGGCCGAACTCATGGGCCTGCCGGGCGGCGCTGGCGCCTTTGAGGAAAATGGCATCGACCTCGCCACGCAGCAGCCCCACCAATTCCAGGTTGCGCCCCTCGACCCGCTGAGGGCTCACCGGCGTGCCGTTTACGGTGCTGACCTGCGGATCGCTGAAGGTGCCTTCATAGCGGAAGTTCACCAGTTGCACATCGCCAACCTGCAGGCCTTCCAGAATCAGGGCGTTTTCCAGCCCGCGCAGGGCCTGGGCGCGCGTGAAGTCGATTTGCGCGCCGGCCCAGTCGGGCAAACCGAAACGCCGTCCCTTGAGGTCCTTCACGGATTTTATGCCACTGTCTGCGCGCGTCAGGATCAGTTGCACTTCATCGGCCCAGGACAGGCCGATCACCCGCGTCTCGCGGCCTTGGGCCCTGGCCCAGATGGCCGGAATGTTGCCGCCGTGGCGTACCGAATTGCGCAGAGTGTGATCGAAGTGCGATTCACGTACGGCCTTGTCGGTGGATTCGCGCAGCGACTGTACCTGGGTGCCCAGCGCGCCGACGGTGTCCTGCAGCCAGCCTTTCTGCACGGCGATGCCCAGCCCGGTGGGGACCGGGCAGCGGGTGTACCAAAGGGTGTCGAGGGGTTGAGTCATCAATGATTCTCCCGCAGCGCTCAGGCGCTGGCCTTCAAATGAGTTGCCGGTTGCACGGCAGGACGCTGGTGCACCAGCGGCAGCACTTCCTGGCCGATTCGCAGGGCTTCTTCCAGGTGTGGGTTACCCGCCAGGATGAAGGTCGAGAATCCGGCGTCGCGGTACTCCGCCAGGCGCTCGGCGATGTTCTGGTGGCTGCCCACCAGGCCCACGGTCGGCCCCGGTTTGGCTTTGGCGAAACCGGCCCACAGGTTCGGACCGATGATCAAGTCGTCGAAGCGGTCGATGTTCTGGTGGTAGGCGGTTTGCCGTGCGCCCCCCACCGAATCCGAACCGCTGGTAAAACCTTTGGCCAGCGTGCTGCTCTGGCCTTCGAGTTTGTCGAACTGGCGACGCAAGTCTTTCCACGCCAGCTCTTCGGTTTCCCGGGCGAACAGGTCGACCCTGAGACCGAAGCGCACGCTTCGGCCTTGTTTATCTGCCAGTTCGCGCACCCGTTCGATATGCGGCTTGAGCTTGTCGATGGGCTCTGCCCAATTCAGGTAAACGTCTGCGTGCCTGGCGGCCACGTCCAGGGCCGCGTCGGAAAATCCGGAAAAATACACGCCGGGTTTGCGTTCGTTGTGCAGGCCGTGGGGCAGGGCGCCGTTCTCCAGTTGATAGATATCGCCGTCGTAGGAGAAACGCTCGTTCTGCCAAAGGCCCTGGATGATGTCGAGGAATTCACCGGTGCGCTTGTAACGCAGGTCATGTTCGAGGAAGTCGCCGTTGGCTCGCTGACTGGCCGGGTTGCCACCGGTGATGATGTTCCACTCCAGGCGACCGCGGCTGAGGTTTTGCAGGATGGCCGCTTGTTGTGCGGCGTAGGCCGGCAAGGTCCAGGTGGCCTGGAACGCGATCAGGAATTTGATGCGACGGGTTTCCCGGGCCAGGGCCGCGGCGGCAATCCATGGCTCGGGGCCTGTGGGCAACAAGGCCCCTTCGAAACCCGCCAGCTCCGCGGCCTTGGCCACTTGAGCGATGTAGTCGATGTAGGTGAAGTCGTCCGGTTCGCCGTTGGGCAAACGCCCCGGTGCGATGTTGCCCGGGCGATAGTGAGGGTTGCCACGGTTGTGTTTGTCGGTGGTCAGTTGCGGACCGTCGGTGCCCAGTGGCAGGCGCCAGAAAAATTCGGTGGTCATGGGTTGCTCCTGATTCAAGTACGCGATACCTCGCGCAGGTGCGAGGATGTCTTGTCAGGGGGATTGCAACGGACATGCCATGCTCAATGCGAAGGGTTTTGGCCAACGGGGCCGGGCGTTTGGCGAGGAAGGGAGGCGGGTGGGAGGCGAGGGGTGCTGCTGTGGCAGCAGTCTGTCAGCAATGGTTGCTCGGGGGGCAGCAGGTGGGTTGGGTGGTGCGTGGGGGCACGCGTTTCTGTAGGAGCCGGCTTGCCGGCGATGGCGGTTTTGATGACGCCGGTGCGGCAGGTGGATTGGGTGGTGCTTTGGCGATCGCCATCGCTGGCAAGCCAGCTCCTACAGGGGGCGCGCGATTGTGTAGGAGCCGGCTTGCCGGCGATGGCGGTTTTGATGACGCCGGTGCTGCAGGTGGATTGGGTGGTGCTTTGGCGATCGCCATCGCTGGCAAGCCAGCTCCTACAGGGGGCGCGCGATTGTGTGGGAGCCGGCTTGGCGACGATGGCGCTCTTGATTACGCCGGTGCGGTGGCGACGATGTCGTCGATCGAGGCGCCCGCTTCGGCACTGCGCAGGTACGTCTGGTACAGCGCCGCATAAGCGCCACCCTGATCGATCAATTGGCGGTGGGGGCCTTGTTCGACCAGACGGCCGTGGCGGATCACCGCAATGCGATCGGCATCGCGGATGGTTGCCAGGCGGTGGGCAATGATGATGGCCGTGCGACCTTCGCACAGCCGGCGAAACGCACGCTGGATGCGGCGCTCGGTATGGATGTCGACGGCCGAGGTCGCTTCGTCCAGTACCAGTACCGCCGGGTCTGCGAGGTAGGCGCGCACCAGACAGACCAATTGCCGCTGGCCATGGCTCAGGTGTCCGCCCAGTGGCCCGACTTCGGTCTGGTATTGGTGCGGCAACCGCTCCAGCACTTCATCCGCGCCCAGCTCCCTGGCCGCTGCGATCAGGCGGGCATCGTCGGCCTGCGGCGCCGCCAGGCGCAGGTTATCGAGAATGCTGCCGCTGAACAGCACATTGTCTTGCAGGACCACGCCGACATTGCGTCGCAATTCGTGCTGGGGCAGGTTGCGAATATCAATGCCATCGAGTCTGACCGAACCCGACTGAGCCTCGTAGAAGCGCGTCAGCAACTGCACCAGCGTGCTCTTGCCATGGCCCGAGGGACCGACAATCGCCAGCACCTCACCGGCAGAAATATGCAGGTCAAGGTCGTTGATCACCGGCGACGAACTGTTGGCATCGTAGCTGAAACGCACCTGTTCAAAATTCACTTCGCCTCGGGCTTTGCCCACGTGCAGCGGTGTGGCCCTGTCGCTGATCTGCGGCCGGGTGTCGAGCAACAGAAAGATCCGCTGTGCCGAGGCCGAACCGGTGGCGTAGCGCTCGAACAGGTCCGAGAGTTCCTGCAATGGCCCCAGAAACAGGAACACATAGAACAGACTCTCCGCGACCTGGCCAACGGTCACATCGGCCTGTGCCAGGCCATACGCCCCCACCAGCAACAGCAGCGCCATGCCGGCCGAGCTGAGCAACGCGGTGAATGGTGCGAACCAGCTTGAGCGCAGGCTGCCACGGATCAGCGCGTGGTTGAAATCATCCAGCAGTGCGCGATAGCGCCGCAGGTTCGGCGCTTGCTGAGCGCACTGCTGCAACATGCGCGCACCGTTGACGCTCTCCACTAGATGGGCGGTGAAGCGGCTACGGTTCTCCGCCACCTTGGCCCAGTTGCGTTGGGAAATGCGCTTGAAACCCCAGGTGGCCAGCACCAGCAATGGCACGGTGGCGGCGAGGCTGAGAAAGAATCGCGGCTCGATGCGCCACAACATCACCGAGGCCAGTCCGCAGCGCAGTAACGCGCCCAGCAGCTCAGGCGGCCCCTGGATCACCAGAGGCTCAAGGGCATCGACATCACGGTCGACGCGGGAAATGATGCGCCCGGCCTTGGTCCGGTCGAAGTAGCTGACGCTCAAGCCCTGGACATGCGCAAACACCTGCACCCGCAGGTCATTCAACACCCGGATCGCCGCGCTGCCGGCCACGAACTGTGAGACCCCGGCGAGCAGAAAACGCCCGAGCCAACTGGCCGCCAGCCCCAGGCCGAGCCAGAGTACGAGGCGCTCATCGAGCAACCAGTGATCGTTCTGTTGGATCAGCCCACGGTCAAGCAACTCACGGACGAACCAGGGCCGCAGGAACACGGTGAATACCAGCAAAAGCTCAATGCCGATGACCCCGAAAATATGTCGGCGAATCGGTTTCAGCAGCGGCAGCAGTCGACTGAACATGCTGCGGTCCAAGGCCTTTTTGGCCAGCATTTCTTCAATTTCGATATCGCTCAGGGCCTTGCCGGCGATTGGGTTAGCCATGGTCGATCCCTAGCAGGTCGCGGTAATCAGGAGAGGTTTTCAGCAGTTGTGCATGGGTGCCGCTGGCGGCGATGCGGCCGTCCTGAAGCATCAGTACGCGGTCGGCCAGGAGAATGGTCGAGAGCTTGCTGGAGATCACCAGCAGGGTGGTGGCCTGTCCTTGAGCGCGGCGCAACTGACGAATGTTGTTCAGCACCTGGCGTTCGCTGATCGCATCCAGCGCACTGGTGGCATCGTCCAGGCACAGAATGTCCGGTTCGCCGAGCAATGCGCGGGCCAGGCTCAGACGCTGGCGCTGGCCACCGGACAATGTCACGCCACGATCGCCCAGGGGGGTGGCCAGGCCTTGCGGCAGGCGTTCCAGCACATCGTCGGCGGCGGCCAGGCGCAATCCCTCAAGCAGTTGTTGATCACTGGCCTGGGGCGCGGTCAGGCGCAGGTTGGCCGCGAGGGTGTCGGAAAACAGAAAGCTTTCCTGGGGGACCACGTGAACCCGGCGTCTCAGCTCGTCCAGCTTCAATTGACCGATGTCCTGCCAGCCGGCGCTGTCCGAACCGATCAGCACGCGCCCGGAATTGATATCGCTCAGGCGCGGCAACAGGCTGGCCAGCAGGCTTTTGCCCGTGCCGGTGGCGCCCACCAGCGCGACGATTTCACCGGGCTGCAGGGTCAGGGAACAGTCCCGCAGCACATCCTGCCCGCCGCCGGGAGCGCTGACGCGGACGCGCTCCAGCTTCAAGCCCAGCGGCGAGTCGGGCAGGCTGGCATCACCACTGCGGATCGCAGCCGGTTCGTCCAGCAATTGCCAGATCCGCTCGGCGCTGGAGCGGGCATCGGCGAAGGTCTGCATGACGCGGCCGATACCTTCGATGCGAAACACCAGGGTGGTGGCGATCAGCAGCGAGGTGACCAGTTCACCGATGCCGAGCTGGTCGCTGGCCACCAGGTGGGCGCCATAGACCAGGATCCAGACATGCCCCAATGCGACGACAGCCTGTGGCAGCGGTATTCGCGAACTGGAGTAGGCGAGGGCGTGACGGGCGTGGTCGGCAAACACCGTCACTTGAGTGGTGAAACGCTGGATGCGGCTGTCTTCCAGGCCAAACGACTTGATCACCCGCACGCCGCCAATGCCTTCGCTGAGGTCCTGGTTGACCCGGTCGTAGGCTTGACCAACGGCCCGGTCGAGGCTGACCAGGCGCTCGGTCTGGCGCACAAAGATCCAGAGGCCGAACACGGTCAGCAAGAGCGGCACCAGACCCAGCAACGGGTTGTACCAGCTCAGCAGGCCGACGGTCGCCAGCACCACCAGTGGCGTTTCCACCACCTGGCGCCAGAAGCTGATCAGGGCGTCGCGAACCTTGTCGGCATCACGGGTGGTGCGAGTGATCATTTCCCCCATGCCGTGTTGCCAGTGATAGCCCAGGTGCAGGTGCTGCACCTGATGCAGGATGCGTTCACGCAGGCGCGTCAGCAGTGCCTGGCTGAGTACCAGCGACAACACGCTCGCAGCGTATTGCAACACGCCACGGCCCAGGGCGACGGCGAGCATCAACCACAGCCAGTACCAGCCAAGGCTGGCGTCGAGGCTGCCATCGGCTTGGCGGATGACCGCGCGACCGGAGCTGACGTCGTTCACCGCGTGCCCGATCAGCCATTGCTGCCAGACCAGCCCCAGGTTCACGGCAATGAACAGTAGCGCCACCAGGGCGAAGCGCCAGGGCATTTCCCGGTAAATCGCCAGGCTGCGCAATAGGGGGTGTTTTTCGATCATGGAAAAGCCTTTTATGGATGTTGCGGGAAATTTGGGTCCTTGAGCCTTGTGGCGTTTTTGAGGCCGCCATCGCTGGCAAGCCAGCTCCCACAGAGGATGGTCGTTGCATGCGATTCCTGTAGGAGCCGGCTTGCCGGCGAAAGCGTCTGGAACCTTGTGCAAGTCTTGGGGCCGCCTTCGCTGGCAAGCCAGCTCCCACAGAGGGTGTCGTTGCATGCGACTCCTGTAGGAGCCGGCTTGCCGGCGAAAGCGTCCTGGAACCTTGTGCAAGTCTTGGGGCCGCCATCGCTGGCAAGCCAGCTCCCACAGAGGATGGTCGTTGCATGCGATTCCTGTAGGAGCCGGCTTGCCGGCGAATGCGTCTGGAACCTTGTGCAAGTCTTGGGGCCGCCTTCGCTGGCAAGCCAGCTCCCACAGAGGGTGTTCGTTGCATGCGACTCATGTAGGAGCCGGCTTGCCGGCGATGGGGCCGCCAGATCATTGCGCAGGACGAGTTGCGCCCTGTTGCTCCTTGGCGTTGAGGATCGCGGTGTATTCGCCCGGATCGACACCATTGAGGTAGTAGTTGCCGACGTGATGCAGGCGCCAGCGGATCGGGTCGTGAGTGGTGTGGACCCGGGCGTTGCGCCAGAAGCGGTCGAGGTTCCACTTGGTCAACGATGAGCTGGCGCCGAGCAGGGAGAAGATGTCGCTGGAGATTTTCAGCGAGGCCGCGTCGGAGTGGGCGCGGGCGGTGGCCACCGAGAGAATCAGCTCGTCCTGCAGCGCTTTGTTGTCCGGATCCAGCTCGTGCTGGTCGAACACCCGTGCCGCGTCACGCAGCAGGGATTGCGCCCCACGCAAGGCCACGGCGTACTCGCCGATCTGCTTGATGATGTGCGGCTCTTGATTGGCGTGGTCGACGCCGCTTTCCACCCAGGGGCGGGCGTTGTGATTGAGGTACTCCACTGCCGCCGACAGCGCGCCTTCGGCAATGCCGGTATCGATGGCGGCGTGGAGAATCTGCGGGAAGGTCAGGCCCGTACGCTTCATGGGACCCTTGCGCTGGGAGACGAAGCCTTCGTCGAGCTCGATGTTGTCGAAGATCACGGTGCCACTGACCGAGCTTTTCTGCCCGAAGGCCTCCCAGTCATCGACCAGCGTCAGGCCCCGGGCGTTGCGATTGAGCAGCACCCCGGCGCCGCCGTCATCGCTGGCGGCCGTCAGGGAAATCCACTCGGCCAGGTAGGAACCGGTGGAGTAGAACTTGCTGCCGTTGAGGATCAGCTTGCCGTCGGCACGACGTTCAACCCGGGTCTTGAGCGCGAACTTGTTCTTGCCGCCCACTTCGGCCAAGGCGTTGCCGAAGCGTTTACCGGCCAGCACATCACGGATCAGCCGGTCGCGAATGTCGTCGGAGTAACCGGTGAAAATCCCGCGCAGCATGACGTTATGGATTTGCAGCAACTGACCGACGCCACCGTCGGCGATAGAAATGAGGCGCACGGTTTCGACGATGGTTTCCACCGAGGCACCCAGCCCGCCAAAGGCCTTGGGCACCCCGATGGCGGTCAGGCCGCTTTCAGACAACAGTTGCGCCTGGCGCCGAGGCAATTGGCCGTTCTGACTGGGATCGGCGGCGATTTCGGCGATTTCCAGGGCGATCTCCTTCGCCACGGCGATGGCTTGCGCTTCGCTCTGCAGTAACCGGATCGGAGCCTGCTCTTGTATCAGTTGTCCGGCGGGGTTGTGTTCGACCTTGCTCATTGCTCTACCTCTGATAATTGAATGTCTGATGACCACAAAACTGCACAAAATCCTTTGCCGGCGATGGCGCCCTTGATCTCGGCGCAAGGCTTGAGGGCCAATCGCTGGCAAGCCAGCTCCTACGTTCAACGTTGCCAATGCGACCCTGTAGGAGCCGGCTTGCCGGCGATGGCGCCCTTGATCTCGGCGCAAGGCTTGAGGGCCAATCGCTGGCAAGCCAGCTCCTACGTTCAACGTTGCCAATGCGACCCTGTAGGAGCCGGCTTGCCGGCGATGGCGCCCTTGATCTCGGCGCAAGGCTTGAGGGCCAATCGCTGGCAAGCCAGCTCCTACGTTCAACGTTGCCAATGCGACCCTGTAGGAGCCGGCTTGCCGGCGATGGCGCCCTTGATCTCGGCGCAAGGCTCGAAGGCCAATCGCTGGCAAGCCAGCTCCTACGTTCAACGTTGCCAATGCGACCCTGTAGGAGCCGGCTTGCCGGCGATGGCGCCCTTGATCTCGGCGCAAGGCTTGAGGGCCAATCGCTGGCAAGCCAGCTCCTACGTTCAACGTTGCCAATGCGACCCTGTAGGAGCCGGCTTGCCGGCGATGGCGCCTTTGATCTCGGCGCAAGGCTCGAAGGCCAATCGCTGGCAAGCCAGCTCCTACGTTCAACGTTGCCAATGCGACCCTGTAGGAGCCGGCTTGCCGGCGATGGCGCCCTTGATCTCGGCGCAAGGCTTGAGGGCCAATCGCTGGCAAGCCAGCTCCTACGTTCAACGTTGCCAATGCGACCCTGTAGGAGCCGGCTTGCCGGCGATGGCGCCCTTGATCTCGGCGCAAGGCTCGAAGGCCAATCGCTGGCAAGCCAGCTCCTACAGAGGGCTCGTCAGCGTTTCCCGGGTGTTGAAAGGGCCCTGAGCAAGTTCTGCGCCAAGGGCTGCAAAGGCTTTGCAGCTCAGCGTTTGGCGCAGCGCAAGGCGGGTGGGTGTTGCTGAGGAAGCAGCGGGGCGGCGGCGACTGCTCGGACAGCAGCAGTCGCCGCGCAATCTTGCTGGCAGGCCAGCAATCAACGGCTGCAGATCGACCGAGGGCGGGCGCAAAGCCAGGTAAATCGGGGGGGGCAGCTCTTGGCACGGGCGCTGCAATAGCCCTGGCAACAGTCACCGCGACTGACTTGCCAACCCGATGGAGCTGCCCATGACGCTTGCTGCCAAACAATCCCGACCTGCATCCCTGAATGAACTGGACCAGATCTGGTTCACCCGTTGCCCGGTGCCGACGGCCTCCGGGATTGCCTACAAGCTCGGCTGGCTCAGCGAGGAGTTCGCCGCCGATGGCCTGCCGGTTTCAACGTTGCAGGAAGCCCGTCAACTGGGTCATCACCACTACGATCACGAGTTGCCGGGGTTGTTTCGTGAAGGCGGTAACGTACCGGCCCTGGCGGCACGCGCGGCCGGTGCACCGAGTCGCCTGATCGGCCTGACCTGGATCGAAGAATGGCAGACCATCCTGGTTCGCCCGGACTCCGGCATTCGTCATCCGCACGACCTCAAGGGCAAGCGCCTGGCGCTGCCGGCCTGGGGAGAAAGCCGTCCCGGGAGCATCGCCCGCGCCATGAGCCTGCATGGTTACAAAGGCGCGCTGAGCCTTGCAGGGCTGGGGTTCGATGATGTCGAACTGGTGGAAGTCGCGTTGCAGGACCAGGAGCGAGCGGCCAACCCGCAGGAAGGGTTGCAGCGTTTGTGGTCGGGCCTCGATTACCTGGTGCGAGGCGAGGTGGACGCGGTGTACGTCAAGGGCGCTTCCGCTGCCGATGCCGCGCGGCGTCTAGGGCTGGTGGTGGGCATCGATCTGGACCTGATCGCCGAGCCACGTTATCGCATCAACAATGGCACACCGCGTCCGATCACCGTGCACCAGAGCTTGCTCGACAATCACTTCGACCTGGTGGTGCGCTTCCTCGCACAAACCCTCAGCGCCGCTGATTGGGCTGCCAACAACCGGGAGGCGCTGAACGCCATTCTCGAAGAGGAAACCCGCGCCGGCAGCGCCGGGGTGGCCGAGGCCTATCGCGGCGAATTCCACACCACGCTCGCGCCGGACCTGTCTGCGCAGCGTCTTGAGTTTCTCGATACCCAGAAGGATTTTCTTTACCTGCACGGTTTCCTGGAACGCGATTTTTCCATCGCCGACTGGGTCGATCCGCGCCCGTTGCAAGCTGCCCATGAACTGTTGGCCAAGCGCCGCGCCTGAATCCGGAGAACTGCCATGACCGTACTTATCAACGAAAAGCCCGTAAACGAAAAGCCCATCAACGAACAATTGATCAGCGAAGAGCTGCAAAACTTCATCGACAAGGTGCTGGTCGAGGCCGAAGAAGCCTTCACCGTGTTCCGTGAAACCAACACCATCACCGCCAATGGCACCGTCGGTTTCATCGAGCGCGTACCGGGGCAGGAACTGCTGGTGTCGGTGAACTACGGCGGGCCCTGGAATTACCGCAAGCCACTGCAGGCCACGGTCACCGACTTTGAAGGCAAGGTGATCTACGGCAAAGACAAGGGTGGCTTGGGGCGCTACACCAAACTGTTCCAGCAGCACGCCGACATCACCACCGTGTCCCATGTGCACTCGCCGTACCTGGGCGCCTGGGCGCAGACCCATCGCACGCTGCCGTTCCACTACGTGCCGGTGCAGCGTTATCAACTGGCCCGGGAGCTGCCGGTGTACATCGACCGCCGTCAGCCGGAAGTCGATTTCATTCTCGACAAGATTGCCGAGAACCCGTTCAACCTGGCGATTCTGGAAGCCAACGGCGGCTCCACCGTGTGGGGCAAGCAAGGCTTGCGCGCCACGGCTGAATTCATCCTGTTGCTGGAAGAGGGCGCGCAACTGCAATTGCTCGCCGACGCCCTGGGCGGCTCCCGTCCTTACGGCCCGGGTGTGCTGACTCAGCAATGGAAAATGAGCGGCCTGTACGAAAAAGCCAGTGGACTGGGCCTGGTACCCGCCATCGACCGCCGAGCCTGATCCACCGACCTTTCCGGCCACCACACCCCCCTGTAGGAGCTGGCTTGCCAGCGATGGCGTCCTTCAGTGCGATGCAAGTCTCAAGGGCCTCATCGCCGGCAAGCCGGCTCCTACGGAGGAGCGGTGTACAGCGGGTTTTTTTGTGGGAGCTGGCTTGCCAGCGATGGCGTCCTTCAGTGCGATGCAAGTCTCAAGGGCCTCATCGCCGGCAAGCCGGCTCCTACGGAGGAGCGGAGTGCAGCGTGTTTTTTTGTAGGAGCTGGCTTGCCAGCGATGGCGTCCTCCAGTGCGATGCAGGTCTCAAGGGCCTCATCGCCGTCAAGCCGGCTCCTACGGTGGAGCGGAGTGCAGCGTGTTTTTTTGTGGGAGCTGGCTTGCCAGCGATGGCGCCCGAAAGATCGGCGCAAGGCTCGAGGGCCTAATCGCCGGCAAGCCGGCTCCTACGGGGAGCGGTGTGCAGCGGATTTTTTTTTTGTGGGAGCTGGCTTGCCAGCGATGGCGGCCGAACGGTCGATACATAATTCAAGGAACACCCCCATGGCAGTAAAGATTCTCTGGTACCTCACCACCCCCGACGGGCCTTACCCGTGGGAGCCCGAAGGGCGCTGGAAAACCGACTTCGAGCATTTGAAGCAAATCGCCGTGGCCAGTGATCGCCTGGGCTATTACGGCTCGCTGCTGGGCTCCAGCCCCAACGAAAGCCTGGCGGTCTCGGCGGCCTTGATCGACGCCACCCGGCGCCTGCGTTTTCTGGTGGCGCAACATCCGGGTGAACTGTCGCCAGCGGTGCTGGCCAAGTGGGCGCTGACTTTCGATCAATTCTCCAACGGACGCCTGTTGTTCAACGTGGTCAACGGCAATGACGCCGGCCTCGCGACGCTCGGCGTGCATTACCCCCACGACGAACGCTACGACTTCAGCCTCGAATACTGGCGCGCCTTCCAGCGCTTCTACGCCGGTGACACCACAGGTTTCGACGGCCAGTACGTCAAGCTCGCGCCACGTTCGCCGGCGGCGGCCAGTCATCCGCTGGGTGGTTGGCATCCACCGAAACAGAAGCCGGGCATCCCGTTGTGGGGTGCCGGCACCTCGGGGCCGGGCGTTGCCCATTCGGTGCAGTTGCTCGATGTCTACCTGAGTTTCGCCAACACCCCGCCGAAACTCGGCGAGAAATTCCGCAAGGTAGCGGCAGAAGCGGCGAAGATCGGCCGCGAACTGACCTTCGGCACGCGCTTGCAGATCATCGTCCGTGAAACCGAGGAAGAGGCATGGGCCCACGCCGAGAAACTGCTGCAGCGCACCTCGCTGCAAACCGCGCGGGCTGCGATTGAACGGCAACTGCCGCCGGGCGAAACCCTGGAGAGCTTCCACAGCGACGACCCGCAAACCCGGCGCAACGTCGACGCCATTCGTGCCGGTCGGTTGCCCAAGGCCCGTGATCTGGAGATCTACCCCAACGTCTGGCTCGGCCCGAGCCTGTTCGGCTTCAACATCCTCGGCCCGGCCGCCGGTACCTACCTGGTGGGCAGCGCCGAACAGGTCGCCGAACGCATTCGCGAATATGAAGCGCAAGGCACGTCGGCCTTCATCCTTTCCGGTTTTCCGTTGATCGATGAAGCGCAGCGGGTGGCCGATCTGCTGTTTCCGTTGCTCGACCTGGATCACGGTTTTGACGTTCCGCGCCTCGGCGCCAGTTCGCGCGCAGTCGCGGTCGAGAAAGCCTGAGGGAGGCGTTGATGAGCGAGGCATTTTCCCGTCGCAGGTTTCTCGGCAACGGCCTGAAGGTCGGTGGCGGCCTGATCCTTGGCAGCAGCCTGCTCGGTGGTTGCGACGGCGGCGTGGCGGTCAGTGGCGCCGCGGCCCTGTCCAGCATTCCGGTGCAGGGCGGTCGTTTGCGGGTCGGCATTATCGACGGTGATCAATCCGGTAACCTCGACGCGCACAAACCGGTGGGCGGCGGGATCATTCGCGGCTGGGCGCTGTACAGCAAGTTCTGGGAATGGAACACCGACGTCAGCACGCGGCTGGCCCTGGCGGAGTTCGCCGAGCCCAATGCCGATGCCAGCGCCTGGACCATCCGCATCAAGCCGGGGCTGGAGTTCCATCACGGCAAGAGCATCGGCGCCGACGACATGCTGTTCTCGATCCTGCGCCTGACGGACCCGAAACTGGCTTCGCCATTTGCCGGGCTGGTGGGGGCGATCGACCGCAATGCCTTGCGCAAACTGGACGAGCGCACCATTGAGATCCGCTTCAAGGAGGGCCAAAGCTTCTATCCGCTGGACGAAACCCTGATCAGTTTTGGCGGCATCGTGCCGACGGACTACGACCCCGTCACCAACCCGGTCGGTGCCGGACCTTACAAACTCAAGAGTTTCATCCCCGGTCAGCGCTCGCTCTACCAGCGCTTCGAAAACTACTACAAACCCGGCCAGCCTTATGCCGATGAGCTGGAAATCATCGAGTTCAAGGACCAGGTGTCTCGCGCCGCGGCCCTGCGCGCCGGGCAGATCGACGTAGCGAGCGGCGTGCAGGCCGAGCACAGCGCGCTGCTCAAGGCCGACTCGCGACTGAGGTTGTACGCATCGCCGAGCACCTCGTTCACGGGTTTTAACCTCAACCTGGCCAAGGCACCCTTTCAGGATCAGCGCGTGCGTCAGGCGTTTCGTCTGCTGGCCGACCGGCCTGAACTGGTCGAGCGCGGGCTCAACGGTTTCGGCCGGGTCGCCAACGACCTGTATTCGCCCCATGACCCGACGTACAACCACGGCATTGCCCAGCGTCCGTACGACCTGGAACAGGCGCGGTCGCTGTTGCGCCAGGCCGGGCACGACGACTTGCGGGTGGAGCTGACCACCACGCCGGGACCTGGCGTCAATGCGGCGCTGGTGTTTGCCCAACAGGCGAAGAAGGCCGGGGTCGAGATCAAGGTCACCCAGGTCGATGGCTCGGTGTTCAATGGTCCGCAACGGGAAAACTGGTTGCTGTCGCCAGGCTCGACGCCGGCTCGGGGGTTCCTGGCTTCGGCGCTGCACAACGATGCGCCGCAGGCCATCTACAACCGCAGC
This sequence comes from Pseudomonas sp. Pseusp49, assembly GCF_059491875.1. NCBI lineage: Bacteria > Pseudomonadati > Pseudomonadota > Gammaproteobacteria > Pseudomonadales > Pseudomonadaceae > Pseudomonas > Pseudomonas sp. Pseusp49. The sequence goes on from NZ_CP168514.1 coordinate 2,535,473, forward strand.
AATTTCCACGATGAGCGTTTCAGCGCGTTGTACCGCCAGGCGCTGGCACAGCCTGATCTGGAGCAGCGCAAAGTCCTGGTGCATGAAGCGCAAAGCATCCAGCACGAGCGTGGTGGCCTGCTGATCTGGGGCTTCAACGACGTGCTGGATGCGGCGTCGGTGCGGGTCGGTGGTTTGCAACCGGAGCAGACGACATTTGCCTCCTGGCGCTTTGACGAAATGTGGGTGAACCATGCCTGAGCCATCCTGCAATACCCCGCGTACGCCGGCCTGGCTGTCCTGGTTCATCGGGCGATTGGGTTATGGCCTGCTGACCGCGTGGGTCATCAGCCTGGTGGTGTTCATCGCCACCCAGGCGCTGCCCTCGGATCCTGCGCGAGTGATCCTCGGCCCCGATGCACCGCTGGAAAGCATCCTCACCCTGCAACGCCAGCTGGGTCTGGATCGGCCGATTCTGGAGCAATACCTGCGTTGGCTCGGGCACGCCCTGAGGGGTGAACTGGGTGTGTCGCTGGACTCCAATGCACCGGTCGGCAGCATTCTGTTCGGGCGTTTCGGCTACACCTTGGCGCTGCTCGCCGGCGTGATTGCCGTGGTCGTGCCGGCCGCCTTGTTGTTGGGTGTGTCCATGGCTTTGCGGCGTGACAGCCGCCTGGATCGCCGGGTTCTTTCGCTGCTGATTTTCCTCAAGGCCACGCCGGGTTTCCTCTTGGCGATCGGTCTGGTCCTGTTGTTTTCCATGCCGCATATGGATCTGCTGCCGGCGGTGTCGATCCTCGATCCGGACAAGTCGCTGCTACGCCAATTGCAGTTTCTGGTGTTGCCGGTACTGGCCCTGAGTCTGTCGGCGCTGCCGTACCTGACGCGCATGGTGAGGGCGTCGATGATCGAAGCGCTGGAATCGGACTACGTCGTCGCCGCACGGCTGCGGGGCATTCCCGAGTGGCGCATCGTCTGGCGTCACACCTTGCCCAACGCGCTGATCCCGGCGATCCAGGGGGTGGCCCTGACCCTGCGCACCCTGATCGGCGGGGCGTTGCTGGCAGAGGTGATTTTCAGTTATCCGGGCATCGGCACTTCGCTCAATTCAGCGATTCAGATGCGCGACTTGCCGATGATCCAGGCCATCGTGCTGGTGATCACCCTGGGCGTGGTGCTGATCAACCTGCTCGCGGACCTGTTGACCGTGCTGCTGACACCCAGGCTTCGTACCGCCCGCCGGGTCACCCTGATCCGGCGCAACCGTCGGGGCATTCAGCCCTGGTGGCGGCGTTCTCCATCCAAGGCACCTTGAGGGGTGATGCATGACTGATTCGCGACGCGTTCGCTGGCACCTGTGGCTGGCCGAACCGCAAACCCGCAAGGGCGCGGTGATCACTTCGCTGGTGGTGGCGCTGGCGCTTTTGGGGCCGTGGCTGGCGCCCCACAGCCCGACAGAAATGGTCGGTTCGGTGTATGGCGCCCCCGTGGGCAAGGCCTTGCTGGGGTATGACTTTCTCGGGCATGACGTGTTGTCGCGCTTGCTCAGCGGCGGCGTGTCGGTACTGTGGATGTCAGTGGCGGCAGCCTCGATTGCGTTGCTGGTGGGCAGCTCCCTGGGCCTGTTGGCGGGGTTCTCCCGACGGCGCCTGGATCAATTGATTACTTGGCTGGCGGACGTGTCGCTGGCCTTTCCCGACCTGATTCTGGTGCTGTTGATCGTCTCCATGCTCGGCCGCGCGCCCTGGCTCATTGTGCTGACCGTGGCCATTGCCTTCACCCCCGGGGTCATTCGCCTGGCCCGGGGCAGCGCCGTGGCCGTGGCGGGGCAGGAGTTCGTCGAGGCCGCACAGATGATGGGTTATTCGCGGCGACGGATTCTGTTCAAGGAAATCCTGCCGAACATCCTCACGCCGCTGCTGGTGCACTTCGGCAACATGCTGACCTGGGGCGTGGGCATGCTCTCGGGGCTGAGTTTTCTCGGTTACGGCGTGGCGCCGCCGACCGCCGACTGGGGGCTGATGATCAACGAGAACCAGGCCGGGTTGCTGGTACAGCCCTGGGCGGTGTTGGCGCCGGCCATCCTGATTGGCATCTTTGCCTATGGCACCAACATTCTGGCCGAAGGCATTGGCCGCAGCAGCTCACGGATCGGAGAAAAACAGCCATGAACGCCATTGCCGGGATCGAGTCCCGTCCCCCCGTATTGAACGCGCAGGTGTTGCAGGTGCGGGATCTGCGGGTCGAGTTGCCGGGACAGATTGATGTGCTGTCCGATGTGACCTTCAGCCTCGAGGCCGGAGAAATTCTGGGATTGGTTGGCGAATCGGGGTCGGGCAAAACCACCCTGGCGACAGCCTTGCTGGCTCATGCACGAAGGGGCGCGCGGATTGTCGGTGGGCAGGTCGAGGTGTCCGGGCAATCGATGTTGACGTTGCAGGGCGAGGCCTTGCGCCAGGCCCGTGGCAGCCTGATCGGGTATGTGGCCCAGGACCCTGCGACGGCCCTCAATCCGGCGCTGCGTATTGGCAGCCTGCTGCGCGAAACGCTGGGGGCGCATCAGATTCAACTCGATCGCGCCGCACAAGAACAGCGCATCGTCGAGACCTTGCGCGATGTCGGCCTGCCCGATGATGCGCAGTTTCTGCGCCGCTTTCCCCATCAACTGTCCGGCGGGCAGCAGCAGCGGGTGATGCTGGCGCTGGCCTTTGTCCTGCGCCCGGCATTGATCGTCCTCGATGAGCCCACGACCGCGCTGGACGTCACCACCCAGGCCCACATCCTGGCGACGTTGCGCCGGCTGTGCAAAAGCCTGGGGGTGGCCGCGGTGTATGTGTCCCATGACCTCGCGGTGATCAAGGATCTGGTGGACCGGGTGATGGTGATGTATGCCGGGCGTATTGTCGAAGTCGCCCAGCGCTCGGCGCTGTTTCATCAGCCGGCGCACCCCTACACGCGGGGCTTGCTGGCGGCGATTCCCGACGTTGCGCAGCGCCGGGATCTTCAGGCGATCCCGGGGCATGCACCGGCACCGGGGCAGCGGCCGTCGGGGTGTGCTTTCGCGCCAAGGTGTGCGCGTCGGGTCGCCGCGTGCGCGGTGGTCGAACCGGGACTGCGGGACCTGTCGTCACAGCAAAGGGTCGCGTGCCTGGACCCGTATCTTCAGGCGTTGCCGGTGGTTGGCCAGATACCCGAGTTACCGGCCATCGAGGCGCTGGCGCGTGCGCCGTTGCTGGAGATCAAGGATCTGAACGTGGCCTACGACCGCCAGGTGCTGTTCGATGTTTCTCTGAAGGTGGCCTCCGGGGAGTGCCTGGCGCTGGTGGGTGAGTCCGGCTCGGGCAAGACCAGCCTGGCGCGTGCCGTGGCCGGGCTGGGCGAAAACGCCGAGGGTGAACTGTTTTATGCCGGTGAGTCGTTGAGTCTGTCGGCGCGCCAGCGTGACGCGGTGCAACGGCATCAGATCCAGTACATCTTCCAGAACCCGTACCGCGCGTTGAACCCACGGCAATCGGTTTATCAGACCCTGAGCGCGCCGTTGGAGCATTTTTTCGGCATCAAGGGCGCTGCCGCACGGGAACGCGTGGAGGCGGTGCTCAAGCGGGTCTCGCTGCCGGTCTCGGTGGCAGACCTGTATCCCCACAGTCTGTCCGGTGGCGAGCGTCAGCGCGTGGCAATCGCCCGGGCGCTGGTGTGCGAGCCGAAGCTGCTGATCTGCGACGAAATCACCTCGGCGCTGGACGTGTCGGTGCAGGCCTCGATCCTGGCGCTGTTGCAGCAACTGCAGCGAGAGGGACTGACCCTGCTGTTCGTCACCCACGACCTCGGCGTGGTCCGCACCATCGCCGACCGCGTGCTGGTGCTGAAACTGGGACGCGTGGTGGAGCAGGGGGCGGTGGACCAGGTACTGGATCAACCGCAGGCGGCCTATACCCATACGCTGCTCGAAAATTCCCCGACATTGAGGTGATACCGGTATCGCCATCGCTGGCAAGCCAGCTCCTACAAATGGCCGCTGCGAATACGACCCTGTAGGAGCCGGCTTGCCGGCGATGCGATGGTGAAAGTGCCGCTGCCATCGCTGGCAAGCCAGCTCCTACAAATGGCCGCTGCGAATACGACCCTGTAGGAGCCGGCTTGCCGGCGATTCGATGGTGAAAGTGCCGCTGCCATCGCTGGCAAGCCAGCTCCTACAAATGGCTGCTGCGAATACGACCTTGTAGGAGCCGGCTTGCCGGCGATGGCGTTCGTACGGACACATCCGGAACCAGACATTGGCGACGACATTCATCCTCGCGCTCTAGCCTTGTGATTCTGTCTTGAACACAAGAGGGCAATGGAATGCCTGATCTTCCTCACGCGAGTCGGCTACGCGCCGGGCGTTATTCCCAATCCGGGCAAATCTATTTGCTGACCGCTGTGACCCAAAACCGAGAGCCGTTGTTTGCCAATTGGCAGACCGGGCGATTACTGGTGCGGCAATTTCAACAGGCAGATACCGATAACCTGGCTGAATCCCTGGCTTGGGTAGTGATGCCGGACCATTTTCATTGGCTGGTCGAGCTGAGAGACTGCACCTTGCCCGCGTTGATGCTGGCCACCAAATCCCGTAGCGCACGAGCAATCAATGCCAACCTCGGACGCAATGGACGACTATGGCAAAAAGGCTTTCATGACCGGGCCATTCGACGTGAAGAGGACTTGCTGGCGGTGGCACGTTACGTCATTGCCAATCCGATACGGGCAGGTCTTGTCAGGCGTGTACACGATTACCCATTGTGGGACGCAAAATGGCTGTAGGAGCCGGCTTGCCGGCGATGGCGTCGATGAGCCTTGCTCCGCTATTACGCCACACGCGCCTTTCTCCGGCGTGCTTCTTCGCGCACCGCCGGGATTATCCAGCGCCCGTAATCAACCGTGTCGTAGAGCGGGTCGTAGCCACGGTTGAGAAAGGTGGTCACACCCAGATCCACGTAGTCGAGCAACGCCTGGGCCACGGTTTCCGGGGTGCCGACCAGGGCTGTCGTGTCGCCATAGGCACCGACGGCGGTGGCGGTGGGCATCCACAGCGCACGGTCATGACGGTCGCCCAGGGCCGCGGCGGCCAGCAAGCGTTCGGAGCCGGTGCCCTTGATGCGTTTTTGCCAGGGGCTGCCGGCCGCGAACTGTGGATTGGCCTTGATCTGTTCGAGGATCTGTTGCGCCCGTTGCCACGCCAGTTCCTCGGTCGCGCCAAGGATCAAACGCACGGACAGACTGACCCTGGGCGCCTCCACACCCGCCGCGCCGGCGGCCGCGCGAAGCTTGCCGATCTGCTCGGCCACACCGCTCAAAGGCTCACCCCACAAGGCATACAGGTCTGCGTGCTTGACGGCGATCTGATAGGCGATATCCGAAGACCCGCCAAAGGAAATCGGGATGTGCGGTTTCTGCAGCGGCTTGACCGGTGAGAAGGCGCCCTTGATGTTGAAATACTGCCCCTCGAAGTCGAAAGGCTCTTCAGCGGTCCAGGTGCGCCGGACGATCTCCAGGTACTCATCGGTGCGTTTATAGCGCTCGGTCTTGTCCAGCAGGAAGTCGCCTTCCTGGGGCTCGGCGGTGATGCCGGTAATGGCGTGCAGGCGAATCCGTCCGCCGCCCGTGGTGTGATCCAGTGTCGCAAAGGCCCTGGCGGCGACGGTCGGCGCGGTGAGGGCCGGGCGGTGGGCGATCATGAACCCCAGGCGCTCGGTGTGCGCGGCGGCGTAGGCGGCGATCTGCAAACTGTCCGCGCTGCCCGGGCCGCTGGCGATCAGCACCCGGTCGAAGCCGGCGTGCTCGTGGGCACGGGCGTGGTGACGGATAAACTCCAGATCGAAATCCGGGCTGCGAACGCCTCGGGTCTCGGACCACTGGCGGGGGAAAATCATGCCGACGAATTCAATGGACATGGGAACACTCCTGATGGCGGTAAAGCGGGCTTAGAACTGGTAATCCACCTGGGCCAGCAACGTGCGGCCGGGCATGGGTTGCAGGAAGGTATTGGTGGAGCCGGCCAGGCCGCTGACGAAGTTCAGTTCGTTGGTCAGGTTGAGCACGCGCAGCGTGGTGCTCCACTGCGGTTGGCGGTAATACACAGCGAGGTCGAGGTTGTACTCGTCGGGGATCTTCACGGTCTTGCTCAGGTTCAGGTACCAACTGCTCGTCCACCAGCCGGAGAGCTCGGCACCAAAGCCTGAATCAAAGCGATAGTCGACATAGCCACTGGCGGTGTACTCGGGTATCTGCACCGCGTCGAAGCGCCCGGACGGTCGCTGGTTCAGGCTGTTGTTGTCGCCGAACACCGTGCCGTTGTCGGGAATGAAGCCCGCCGAAGCAAAACCGGCCTGGGAGGCAAATTCGTTGTAGGCGCTGAGTTTTGTAAGGTTCAGGGCTGTGCGCAGGTGATTGTCCGGCTGGTAGCGAAGGGTCGACTCCACGCCCTTGATCACCAGCCGGGCAATGTTGTTATTGCTGTCGGGTGACTGGTCCCGCGCCTGCTTGAAGGCGGCCAGGGTCATGAACAGTTCGTTGGGCACGGGTTCGACTTTCAATCCGACTTCGTGCAGCACGCTCAGGCTTTCGAACGCCAGCGGGTTGAGCAGGTTCGCGCCAGCGCCGCTGCCCCAGCCCAGGCCGTTGGAGAAGAACCCGGTATTGACTGCCAGTGAGCGATCGAAGGTGTAGTACAGCGTGCTGTTTTCGGTCGGTTTGACGTACGGACTGACCTGGAACGCAAACAGTCGGTAATTGTCGCTGTCCTTGCGAGGATTACCGCCGGCCAGCACAAAGGGGTTGTCGATTTCAGCGTCGATCCAGCTCCGGCTCGCGCCGATGTTCAGGCCCGCACGGTCGCCGAAACGCAGGTTGTGCTGGGTGAACAACGTCTGGGTGGACCAGGTACTTTCTGCGGTGTAGGGCGCGACGGATTCGGCGTACAACCCATGGCCAGCCGGGTACATCGGCGGCAGATTAAGCCAGCCATAGGTGTTGGAAAACTGCGGTACACCGGCCTGGCCGATCCAGGCAGCGTTGCCGCCGGCGGGGTTGGCACCGGTCAGTGCCAGCAGATCCCCAGGATTCTTGCCCGACGGGTCCTGGGTCAGGTCATAGGCGTTGATTGTCGAGCCGAAACTGTTGTTGGCGGCGATCGACTGGTTGAACTCGCGTCGGTAGATCAGCCCTGTATTGCTGTCATCACGCAGGGTCAAGCCGCCCAGTTGCACTTCATTGCGCGAGCGGAACTCGAAGCGGTTGTCGAAAATATTGTCCTTGGACTACACCTGGAACGACCCGACGGCATCGGTCATGTCCCGTGAGCGCTGGTAAAACGTATTGTTGGCCAAGGTGATGGTCGGCGTCAGATCCGCCTCCACCCGCAGTTGCGTGGCGAAGCGTCGCGAGGTGTTTTGATCTTCGTCGCGCTGGCCGGTCTGGGAGGACAGGGAGGTCAGGCCGTTACCGGCGAGCGAAGGGTCATACACCCAGCCGCGCAGGCTGCCAGGGTTGCTGCGGGTGTTGGGGGAGGCGGACTGGAAACTGCCATCGACAACGCTGTATTGCCCCTGGGCGTTACGCTGGCGCTTGACCCAGCCCAGGGTCGGCGCATCGGCGGCACCGGAGGCCAGTACCGGCGACCACAGGGTGTTGCCGTTCTGGATGATCGGTGTAGCGCGCCCGGCGTAGTATTTGCCGCTGTCCACCAGTTTCTGGTTGGCGCGGTTCCAGCCGTGGGTGATGTTGTAATCGTAGTAGTCGTCGTAACTGGCATTCCAGTCGACGCGCACGTTGTCATTGCGCCAGGCCAGCGCGCCGTAGAACGCGTCGAAATTGTTGTCGACGTTGTCGTAGAAGTCTTCCTGACGCTGCTTGGTGATGCTGATGCGATAGGCCAGGTTGTCACTCAGCGGCCCGGTGTTATCGACGCTGAATTTCGAGGCGTCGCGGGATTCACCGTCAGGCACCCAACTGCCCACCTCGCCACTGAGCCTGGTTTTGAATTCACTGAAGTTCGGCTTTTTGCTCAGGTAATTGACGTAACCGCCACTGCCTGACACCGAACCATAGGTCACCGAAGACGGTCCGGCGACGATGTCGGCGCCTTCATAGGCGTTGAAGTTGGCGGGATGGCGCACGCTGTAAGCCCGCTGACCGTCCTGGAACACTTCAGACCCCTGGGCGCGGAACTGCGGCGCGATCCCGGCATTCTGCCCGCCACCGCGAGTGATGCCCGGCGCGTATTTGACCAGGTCGTCAGCGCTGCGGATCGGGTCGTTGGCCAACTGCTCGGCGTTGACCTGGGTGATCGAGCGCGGGGTGTCGATCACCTTGGTTTCGATACCGCCGTAGACCGACGACTCCGGTCGGGTGGGCAGGGCGTCATCGTCGGAATCGCTGGCGCTGGCTTGCACGGTGACGGTTTGCAGTTGAGTGTCGGCGGCGAAGGTGGGTATCGAAAATGCCGACACCACCGCCATGGCCAGGGCGGAGCGTTTTACAGGCAAACGAAAGGCGATAGAGGGCATGACTGAATGAGCCTCGTGAAAATAATGGGGGATGTGTAGGAGCTGCCGCAGGCTGCGATCTTTTGATCTTTGATATCGCTGAAAAGCAAGGTCAAAAGATCGCAGCCTGCGGCAGCTCCTACAGGGGGGCGCGTGTTCTTTCAGCTTGTGTTCTTGAGCCAGAGCTTTTCAAAGCGCCAGGTGCTGAACAGCGACTCTTCGGCCGCCGCGCCGCCGACGCGGTTGGCCACACTGTCGAGCAAATCGGCGTAACCCCAGATCAACAGGCCGCCGCGTTCGTACTGGATCTGCTGAACCTGGTGGACCAGGGCCTTGCGCTTTTCCAGGTCGGGTTGGGCCATGGCCGCCAGGAACAATTCGCTGAACTGCGGATCGTTGAAATGGGTCTTGTTCGACACGGCAAACGGCGCGTCGGTGTGAATCGCACTGGCCAGGAAGGGCGCGCCGATGCTGCCGCCGGTACTCAGCGTCCAGTCGTTGCGTTGCGGTCCCTGAAAAGTGGCCAGGTCGACCTGCTTGACCTTGAGGGTGACGCCGATGCGCCTGGCTTGTTCGGCCAGCACCAGCGCCGACGTCAGCCCCGGCCCCGGTGTCGTCACCAGTTCCAGCTCCAGGTTTTCATGCCCGGCTTCCTTGAGCAGTTGCGCCGCCCGCTGCGGGTCGTGAGGGCGCGGCCCCAGGCTGTGGTTGAAGGTCGGATCGCTCGGTGCGTAGAGGTCATTGGCCACGCGGCCCTGACCGTTGAGCGCCCGGCGTACCAGTTCCTCCCGGTCGGCCAACAGGCGGAATGCCTCGCGCACCCGGGGGTCGTTGAACGGTGGCTTGTCGAGGTTCATGTCGAACGACAACCAGTTGCCGGTCACCGATTTGAGCACCCTGAGCCTTGGATCGCGCTGCAGCACTTCCAACTGCTCGGTGGGCATCACGTTGGCCATGTCGATCTGCCCGGAACGCAGGGCCGCCAGGCGCGAAACCTGATCCTTGAAGTCGATGATTTCCAGCTCGTCGGCGTAGGGTTTGCCCTCCTTGTAGTAGTTCTCGAACCGCGTGAACAGCGAGCGCTGGCCAGGGGTGAAGCTTTTCAGTTTGTAGGGGCCGGCGCCCACCGGGTTGGTCACCGGGTGATAATCCACCGGCACGATCCCGCCAAAATTGACCCAGGTTTCCGCCAGCGGCATGTAGCTGCGGCCCTCGCGAAAGTTCAGGCGCACGGTGCGCGAATCGAGCTTGACCAGGTTGTTGCGGTCCACCCAGTGCAACAGCGCGGCATAGGGCGAGGCCAATTGCGGATCGGTAAGACGGCGAATCGAGAAGATCAGGTCATCGGCATCGATGGTCTTGCCATGGTGGAACTCCAGGTCCGGGCGCAGGCGCAGCGTCCAGCTGCTGGCATCGGCATTCGGTTCGGCGAACTCGGCCAGGGCCAGGCGCGGCTGCATCTGTTCGTCCCATTCCCACAGCTTGCTGTACAGCGCAAAGCCGCGAACGATGCCGCTGCCGATGGGTTTGTGCGCGTCGAGGTTGCCGCTCTGGTTGCCGTCGAGAATGCCCAGGCGCAGGCGTCCGCCATAGCGCGGCTCAAGGTCGGCAGTGGCGTTGACGGCGGGCTTCTCGCTGCTCGGGCCGCAGCCGCTGAGCAGTCCGCCACCGAGCAGCAAACCACCGCCAAGCAGGGCGCTGTGGCCGAGAAAATCCCGGCGGCTGATGAAGGAGTGATCGTCGCTCATGGCATCAGGCTCCCGCCGGGCCATTGGCGGAACGCAGTTCCAGCGGCGCTGGAGCAGGGCGGCTCAGTTCGCTGCGCTCGCCGCGAAAGTGCGGCAGGATGTGCTCGCCCAGGCGATAGGCTTCTTCCAGGTGCGGGTAGCCGGCGAGGAAGAACAGATCGATGCCGATGGCGTTGTACTCGCGAATCCGCGCCACGACATTTTCATGACTGCCCACCAGCGCGCAGCCCGGCGGAATACCGATGTAGCCGAAACCGGTCCAGACGTTAGGGTGGATGAAAAAGTCGTCGAAGCCTTGGGTCTCGGTCTTTTGTGCGAACTGGTTTTCGTAGCTGAGCTTGCGTGCCGTGCGCAATCCGGCATGGGCCGCCACCGCCTTGACCGCGCCCCTGGCGATGCCTTCGTCGAAGAAACGCTTGGCTTCGGTGCGGGCCAGTTCCTCGGTCTCCCGGGTAATGACATCGATCGATAGGCCGAAGCGAATGTCGGTGCGTCCGTACTTCAGTGCCCGTTCACGAATATCGGCAATCAGCGCGGCAATCTCATCCGGATGCTCGGCGCGCATCAGGTAGAAGTCGGCGTGTTTGGCGGCGAATTCCCGGGCCGGGATCGATGAGCCGGCGGTGCAGATCAGTGGCAGCTCGGCCTTCTTCAAGGGCCCGCGCAAACCACCCCCTTCGGCCTTGTAGAATTTGCCCTCGTAGTGGAAGTTCTCGTTGTGCCAATAGCCCTTGACCACGTCCATGAACTCGATGGCCCGTTCATAGCGTTCATCGTGGTCGCTGAAGTCACCGACCTGACGCTGAATCGCATCCGAGCCACCATTGATGATGTTCCAGACCAGGCGGTTGCCGGTGGCGCGCTGATAGGTCGCGGCTTGCTGCACCGCCACCCACGGCGTGTAGTGATAGGGCTGGAACGCCGTGACGAATTTCAGCGTGCGGGTTTCCCGGGCCAGCAGCGAGCAGACGGTCCAGGGTTCTTCGCCCGAGGGGGCGTTGACCATCAGGGCACCGCCGAAGCCGTTGATCTCTGCAGCCTTGGCGATCTGCCCGAGATAATCGATATAGGTGAAGTGGTCACCGACGCTGAATGCCGAGACCGCGCCGGTACTCGGGCCGCCGCGATGCCAGTCGCCGCGGTTGCGCGGGTCGCCGGGGAGGAACTGGGTTTCACCGTGAAGCGGCAGGCGGGTGAAAAATTCAATGCTCATGTCGAGGGCTCCGTCTCACTGCACGCTGGGATTGCAGATCGGGGTGATGGGCTGGTCGTTGATGACCTTGTGGGCGAAAGGCACCGAATCCTTGAGGGACGCGTTGACCGTTTCGCTATGGCCCAAGCCTTTGTAAAGATGGCCTTCGACCACCGAGCCGGTTTTGCAGGCGTCCTGCATCAGCGCGACTTGAGTCGAGGCCGCCGGGGTTTTGTCCTCGGCGCCGGTGCCGATGAAAATTGGCTGGGCCAGTTTCAGCGTCGGGTAGGACACTTGTTTCTGCCACAGGGCAAGCTGGTCGCCCTTGTAGTCCTTTTTCGCATTGGCCGGGGTCAGGCCGACGCCCACCACATCGCTGACCAGCGCCGCCAGGCAACTGGTGCGGGCCTGCTCGAACAGTGGCAGCGCCTTGTCGGTGTAGAAGTCCCTGGGGTTGATGCCGGGGTCGTATTGCTGGGCCGCGAGCAGGGTGTAGAAACCGTAGGCGAGGGAAGCATCGACTTTGTCCGGGTCCTGTTCACCGACGTTTTTCGCGCCCACGGTGTAAATCACGCCGGTGCCGATGCTGCCTTTGACGCCGAGGTCAGGTGCATAAGTCGGGGCGTAGGCTGCCGAGGCGAATGCCCCCGCGCCGCCCTGGGACTGACCGACGATCAACACTTTGTTGGCCAGCCCCGGTACGCCGGCGACCACCGCCCTGGCCGCATCGAGAATGCCGTAGGCGGCCATGCGATTGTTCAGCAGCGGATGGCCACCGGGTACGCCGAGGCCCTGATAATCGGTGGCGACAATGGCATAGCCTTCGTCCAGCCAGCGGCTGAGGTACTGCACGTCGCGATAGGAGCGGCCTTGCCAGGACGGCGCACAAACGTCCGCGACACCGACCGTGCCGTGGCCCCAACTGGCGACCGGCCAGCCACCGGCGGGCGCCTTGCCCTTGGGCAGGAACAACGTGCCGGAGACCACGATCGGGGTCTTGTTATCAATGCCGTCGGTGGAGCTGTAGAGAATCCGCCGGGCGCTGGCCGCGTTGGGCAGGCTCAAGGTTTTTTCCAGTGGCTCGCTGCGCAGCAGCTTGCCCGGCGTGGACGGGATCACCTCTTGCCAGGTGTAGAACGCCGAGACTCGGCCATCACCTTGCAGCGGATCGGGTTTCGGCGCGTGTGCACCGGCGGCCATGGCACTCAAGGACAGCGCCAGCACACTCAGACCGAAAGCGAATTGTTGCGGCAGTTTCATCAGGAATTCCCTATTCATGGATTGTTGCTGACCTGGCCACGCAGGCCCGGCCAGTAGTCGGTGAGCTTCAGATCGATAAGCGCCTGGTTGGTGAAACCGGTGGCCAGCGATGGGGTGATGTCGTAGTTGTCGCGAATCAGCTGATTGGCCAGGGCGTAGGCGGTCAGGGCCTGGTAATGCGCCTTGAGTTGCTGGTCGCTCTTGGGGGCCCAGCGCTCTTTCCAGGCCACGGGATCGTTCAAGTCATCGCGACGCAGCACGCTTTCAGCCGTGCCGGCGCGGGAGGACAGTTGGTAATAGGCGTCCTGGTTCTGCTCCTGGGAAGTCCACCAGGCGGCCTTGACCCAGGCAGTCGCCAGTAGCTGAGTGATGTCCGGGTGTTGGGCGACGAAACGGTCGGTGCCCCAGAGGTCGGACACCAGGCGCCAGTCGTTGGCCCCTTGCTTGGTCGACCAGATGATCTTGCCCACGCCTTTGTCTTCCAGGGCATAGGCCTCGCTGAGCAGCACGGCGGCATCCACTTTGCCGGCCGATACCGCCGCCGCGCCGACTTGCGGATTGAGGTTGGCGATCTTGAAATCGTCGAGCTTCAGGCCCTTGCTGGCGAGGAAGTTGCTGAAGGCGAACTCCCAGGGACGCCCGCGATGCAGGGCCAGGCGCTTGCCCTTGAGGTCTTCGATGGTCTTGGCCTCGGAGCCGGCCGGAACCACCAGGTAGATGTTGTTGCCACTGCCACCCGGAACGATCAGCTTGCCCGGTACACCGCCCGCGCCAGCGATCACCGAAGGCAGGTCGCCGCGTACGGCGAAGTCGATGCTGTTGTTGCTGAAGCCTTCGTTGATCTGCGGACCGGCGCCGGCGTGGGGCAGGGCGATCCAATCCAGCTTCACGCCACGCTGGCTTAGTTGCTGCTCAAGCCAGCCGTCCTCGATCACCCGGCCAGCGATACCGCCAAACACCGGCTTGCCGCCTTGCGTGTAGGCAACAATGGCGATCTTCACCGAGGCCGGAGCCTGTTCGGCCAGTGCGGTGGCACTGAGCAGTAAACCGGTCAATGCGACCAGGCTGTTGCGCCAGAAACGTTTCATTGAAATCTCCCTAAGTGGCCATTGGCGAAACACGCGTTGTAGGAGCCGGCCCTTGAGCCTTGCGCCGCTGTTGCGGGCGCCATCGCTGGCAAGCCAGCTCCTACAGATTTCACGTTGTGTACACATTCCTTGTAGGAGCCGGCTTGCCGGCGATGAGGCCTTTGAGCCTTGCGCCGCTGTTGCGGGCGCCATCGCTGGCAAGCCAGCTCCTACAGATTTCACGTTGTGTGCACATTCCTTGTAGGAGCCGGCTTGCCGGCGATGAGGCCCTTGAGCCTTGCGCCGCTGTTGCGGGCGCCATTGCTGGCAAGCCAGCTCCTACAGATTTCACGTTGTGTGCACATTCCTTGTAGGAGCCGGCTTGCCGGCGATGAGGCCCTTGAGCCTTGCGGCGCTGTTGCGGACGCCATCGCTGGCAAGCCAGCTCCTACAGATTTCACGTTGTGTGCACATTCCTTGTAGGAGCCGGCTTGCCGGCGATGAGGCCCTTGAGCCTTGCGCCGCTGTTGCGGGCGCCATCGCTGGCAAGCCAGCTCCTATAGATTTCACGTTGTGTACACATTACTTGTAGGAGCCGGCTTGCCGGCGATGAGGCCCTTGAGCCTTGCGCCGCTGTTGCGGACGCCATCGCTGGCAAGCCAGCTCCTACAGATTTCACGTTGTGTGCACATTCCTTGTAGGAGCCGGCTTGCCGGCGATGAGGCCCTTGAGCCTTGCGCCGCTGTTGCGGGCGCCATTGCTGGCAAGCCAGCTCCTACAAAAAATCCACGCGGTGTGGCGATGTGTGGATTTGTGTTGGGAGGGAGAGAGCAGATTGCATGCCATAGCGTGAAAATCAGGCTGCAGGCCTTGCGTGGCGGGCTTCTGGCGGGTCTTTCAGGCGTGGGGAGAGAGCGGTAGGTGCTGATCTGCAAGCAGGGTGATGCCTGTCCGTTGCTGCTCCAGCAGCAGGCTGGAAGCAATTGAATGCGATATGCATATTAGGAATATATAAATACTAATTAATAATTTTTTAGTCTAATGATCTTCATGCACTATTGAGCACGCGCTTTTACTGCCAGGAATGCACCATGTCGCTGATCACTCACCCAAACGCTCGCGAATTGACCAAGTCGGTGCGGGCCACCGTCCTGGTGTTCAAGGACCCGCGATCCCAGGAATTGCTCAGTCGCATCGAGCGCCTGGCCCCGAGCGAAGCCAATACGTTAATCATTGGCGAAACCGGAACCGGCAAGGAGTTGGTCGCAAGGCATATTCACAACTTGAGCCGCAGGGGGCGTGAACCCTTTGTGGCCGTCAACTGCGGTGCCTTCGCCGAAACCCTGGTGGAAAGTGAACTGTTCGGCCATGAAAAAGGCGCGTTCACTGGCGCTGCCACGACCAAGGCCGGGTGGTTCGAGGCCGCCAATGGCGGGACGCTGTTCCTCGATGAAATCGGTGATCTGCCGTTGAACATGCAGGTCAAATTGCTGCGCGTCCTGCAGGAGCGCGAAGTGGTGCGCCTGGGGTCGCGCACCCCGATTCCAATCAACGTGCGCCTGGTGGCCGCGACCAACGTCAACCTGGCGGATGCGGTGGTTGCCGGGCATTTTCGCGAGGATCTTTTCTACCGTTTGCACGTCGCCACGATTCGCCTGCCACCCTTGCGCGAACGGCCGGGAGACATCTTGCCACTGGCCGAGTTTTTCCTCGAAGAACATTGCCAGCGACTGGGCTACAACCGAGCCACGTTGAGTGTCGAGGCGGAACGCAAACTGCTGGAGCACAGCTGGCCAGGCAACATTCGTGAGCTGGAAAACTCGATTCACCATGCCTTGCTGGTGTGCCGCAATCAGCGGGTCGCTCCCGCGGACTTGCACCTGGTGGACATGCGTTCTTCGGGCATCCGTAATGATCAGGAGCCAGCGGTTCAAACGGGCCATGCCGTTGCCGGACCGGTCGATCTGGAAGCTGCGCTCAACGCCCTGTTTGAACAGAATATTCCAGACCTGTATGAACACATCGAGGAAACCATCTTTCGCGCGGCTTACCGATTCTGCCATGGCAACCAGTTGCAGACCGGACGGTTGCTGAACATCAGCCGCAATATCGTGCGGGCGCGGCTGGAAAAGATCGGGGAATTGAACAAGCCATTGTCGGTCGGGGAGTCGTGAGCCAGCTCGCAGCCACAGTGGATCGTCGTCGAACACAAGTTCTGAGTTCACTGAAATCCACTGTGGGAGATTGCTCGCGATGGCGGTGCCAGTTCGAAGAGCCTGTTTAACGGCTGTAGGAGTAACTTCCTGCAAGCTACAACACCTTGCGGCATTGCCTACAGGTACGCCAGAATCCGCCGGCTTGTGCGCCTTGAGGTCCATCGGTAACTTGATTCGCGTCACTGATTTCCAGTGATCGGGTTTAGCAGCCCGTGGTGACACGAGGCGCATTGGCAGTCCACACAGTCAGGTATTCCCCATCCCTGCACTTGACGGCAGCTGTGCGCAGGGCGCCTTCGGGCGCGCCGGTTTCGTGTCTCCCCGGTCTGCTAACCTGCGTACAGCCGCCACCCTTCGTTTAGCAGCGAATCGGTGACGGCTCCAGTTCTGGAGACCGAACGATGTTGAAGGTTACCCCTGATCCACCGCAAGACGACGCTTGTCCCAACCCGGCCCTGCACATCATGGCCACCCCGCACAAACCCTCTTCGATGTTCACCATCAACCCGCAAATCGACACCGAAACCCTGCTGGCCCACGCCTGCGAATCGCTGGCCTCGGCGAGTGTCATGGCCAATGACCTGGCGGGCTTCCTGGAAGGCTCGCACCGCAACACCCTGCTGGGCATCGCGCAAGTGATCATGCTGGGGGAGTTGGCGGTGAATCGGGCTTTGGATCAGGTCGATCGCCCCGGCTAACCACGAACACTGTGGGAGCGGCGGTGCGGCGATCCGACTTGCCCGCGAAAGCGGTGTGTCAGTCAACATTGATGTTGGAAGTGATGGCCTCTTCGCGGGCAAGCCCGCTCCCACAGTGGATTTTTGGCGAGCTCACTTCTTGTGTTCACTGAAGATCCCTGTGGGAGCGGGCTTGCTCGCGAAAGCGGTGTGTCAGTCAACATTGATGTTGGAAGTGATGGCCTCTTCGCGGGCAAGCCCGCTCCCACAGTGGATTTTTGGCGAACTCACTTCTTGTGTTCACTGAAGATCCCTGTGGGAGCGGGCCAGCTCGCGAAGGCGGTCTATCAGACCTGCAAATATTCCCGAGCCAACAAACAAGCCCGCTCAATCAACATCGGCGCCATTTCAATCGCCGTCGGCGTGCCCTGGCGGGTGTGAATCCAGCCCAGGTACGTGGTACCACGCAGCATCAGGAACAGCGCCAGGGTCTTGCGATCCGCCTCGGTCAGCGGCTTGACCGCGTGGTAGCCGTCGAGCAGCGCGGCCTTGATCTGATCAAAGCGCGGGTCATCCAGGCAGAAGTACAGCGCGGTGGCCAACTCGAACATGTGCCAGCCAAACCCGGCATCGTCGAAGTCGATCAGGCGCAGGCGCGGGCCTTCGATCAGCAGGTTCTCGGGCACCAGGTCGGCGTGGATCATGCCGAAGTTGCCCAGGTGCCGGCCGTACTGGCGCAAGTCCTTGCGCGCCGTGCGCCGGGCCTGTTGCAGCAAATCCCGCTGCTCTTCGCTGAGCTGTTCCAGCTCCCAGAAACGCCCCCAGAACGGGTTGGCGCCGATCAGGCCTTCTTCATCCCAGGCGTGCCGGACAAACTCGTCCGGCTGCTGCCAATCCGCCGAATGCAGGTGAATGCGCGCGGCAATCGCGC
The DNA here is from genome assembly GCF_059491875.1 of Pseudomonas sp. Pseusp49. Taxonomy (NCBI): domain Bacteria; kingdom Pseudomonadati; phylum Pseudomonadota; class Gammaproteobacteria; order Pseudomonadales; family Pseudomonadaceae; genus Pseudomonas; species Pseudomonas sp. Pseusp49. Next base: position 2,553,065 of record NZ_CP168514.1, read on the forward strand.
CGGCCTCCCGGAACAGAAAATCGATTTCGGTATCGGCCTGTACCCCGTTCTCCGAGGTGCCGGCGGTGGCGCCCGGCAGCCAGGCGAGCATGTCGATGTGGCGCGGCTCGCCGATGGCTTGATGGGTGACTTCGACCAGATGGCTTTGATTCTGCGCACGGATGATCTGCGGCACGGTAATGCCGGCGCCGGCCAGTGCCTCCATCCATTGCAGCTCGGAACGCAGTGCGGCTTCGCAGTGATAGCCATTGCGATGGATGCGCAAGGCAACCCGCTGACCATCGTGGCGCTGGGCGGAGAACACCGCGTTCTCGCGAAACTTCACCAGTTCAATGTCGGCGAACTCGCCGTCCCACTGTTGCAGGGCATGGCGCGCCAGTTCGTGCAGACGGGCCACTTGCTGATCGTGTGGCAGGGTGTGGAATTCAGTCATGGCAGGGCCTCAAATCGCGCTCAGGGCGTGGTCCAGGGTGTCGACAAACAGGTCGGCGTGATCGCGGCCGAACACCAGCGGCGGCCGTAGCTTCAGAATGTTGTCGCCGGCGCCGATCTTGCTGATCAGCACGCCGTTCTCGCGCATGTCGTTGACCACCTTGCGCGCCTCCAGGCCGGCCGGCTCCTTGCTGGCGTGGTCGCGCACCAGTTCCATGGCGAAAAACAGGCCCTTGCCGCGCACGTCGCCGATGATCGAGTGCCTGGCGGCCAGCGCTTGCAGGCGTTGTTGCACGTAAGCGCCGACGTCTTGCGCGTTTTTCAGCAGTTGCTGTTGCTCGATCACGTCCAGCACCGCCATGCCGACCGCCGCCGCCACGGGCGAGCCACCGAAGGTGTTGAAGTACATCGCGTGGCGCCCGAAGGATTCGACCAAAGCCTTGTGGGTGATCAAGCCGGCCAGTGGATAGCCGTTACCCATGGGTTTGCCGAGGGTGACGATGTCCGGCACCACACCGTGGGCCTGATGCCCCCACAGATGATCACCGGTACGGCCGAAGCCGGACTGCACTTCGTCGGCGATGAACAGTCCGCCGGCGGCGCGAATCAGCGCGGCGGCCTTGTTGACGAAGCTGGCCGGGACCCGTGGCAGGCCTTCGTTGGCGAACAGGGTGTCGATCAGCAGCGCGGCTGGGCGAATGCCCTGGGCCTGCATCGAGGCAATCGCGGCGGCGATGTTGGCCGCGTATTGTTCGGCCAGTTGCGCCTCGGTGGTGCCGGCCGGTGCCCGGTACAGGCACGGAATCGGTACGGCGCGGGCATGGGCGGCGAAGGGTTCCGGCGAGGGCAGGGCGGTGGTGACTTGCGCCAGCGACGCCGAGTTGCCGTGGTAGTTGTAGTCACTGACGATGATGCCGGTGCCGCCACTGGCAAAGCGTGCCAGACGAAGCGCCAGCTCATTGGCCTCGCTGCCGGTGCAGGTGAACATCGCGGTGTCCAGCAGCTCGCCGAAGGTCGCGGTCAGGCGTTCGGCGTAGCGCACCACTTGCTCGTCGAGATAGCGGGTGTGGATGTTCAGCGTGGTGGCCTGGCGGTGCATGGCCTCGGTCACGTGAGGGTTGCAGTGACCGACGCAGGGCACGTTGTTGTAGACGTCGAGGTAGCGACGACCGTCGACGTCGAACAGCCAGACACCTTCGCCACGCACCAGGTGCAAGGGCTTGTCGTAGAACAGCGGTGAGGCGCTGCCCAGTACGCGATGGCGGCGTTGCAGCAGAGTGTCTTCAGGCATGGTCCGGAACCTCAATGACGGTGGCGCGACGGTTGCGCAGCAGGTAGTTGAAAATGCACAGGCTGAAGGTCACGGCGAGAGCGATCAGCATCAGCAGGTCGAGCTGGAAGCAGGCGGCGATCACCACCAGCGTCAGGGCCAGGCCCAGCCAGGCAACCAGTTTGCCGCCGAGCAAGGTGAAGGGCCGTGGCAGGTCAGGCTGGCGGGTCTTGATGCGCAGGTACGCGGCGAAGATGAACAGGTAGCCAACGTTGAGCAGCAACACGACCGCGAGCATCACGGTGGCCGGGTCCACTTCGGACAACGGCAGACCGATGGCGCCAATCAGCAACAGCGCCGGCCAGGGCGTACCGCGTTTGCCGGTCTTGCCCAGCCATTGCGGGAACAGGCCGTCGCGAGCCATGGCGAACAACTGCCGGGACGCGGCGAACACCAGCGAAAAGAAGGTAGCGATCAGGCCGAACACCGCGCCACAGCCAATCACCTTGGCCAGCCACGAACCGTCGCCGAAGGCGCTGTTGCCGGACATCGCGGCGTACAGCGGATCACCTGCCGAACCGACCAGCTCGACGCCACCGGCACCGGGTGCGCAGACCAGCACCACCAGCGCCGTCACCAGCAAGGTGCCGATCGCCGCCAGAATGCCCCGCGGCATGGTACGACCGGGGTTGTGCGCTTCTTCGGCTGCCGAACCGGTTTGCTCGACCGTGATGAACAACCAGATCGCGAAGGGCACGCAGGCGAAGATGCCGCCGAGGCTGACCGGGGTGACGACGTTGGCGGGCAGTTTCAGCAAGTTGGCCAGTTCGACATGGGGCGCCATGGCCACGCCAAAGGTGAGCAGGGCGACCACGGCGATGATGCCGGCGATAAAGGTCAGGCCCATGGCCTCACCGACACCGCGCATGTGGATGCCGATGATCACCGCGAACAGGGCGATCTTCACCGGCCAGCCACCGAGTCCGAAAATCGATTCGGTGTAGGCGCAAATGAACGTCGCTGCCGCACCGGTGCCGATGGTCAGCGCCAAGGCACAGGCGACGCCGACCAGATACCCCACGAACGGCCCGAACGCACTTTGCGCATACACGAACACGCCGCCAGCGCTGGGCAACGCCGTGGACAGTTCCGCCACGCACAAGGCCAGGCCGCCACAGAGCAGGGCCATCAACAACGTGGCGATCAGCATGTTCAGCCAGCCACCGGCCGCCAGCCCGAAGTTCCAGCCGGAAAACTGCCCGGCCACCACCAACGCAATTCCGAGGCCGGCAATCTTTGGCCAGCCCAGCGCACTTTTCTTGAGCACAGAAATCTCCCGCGACCCGAAGGTCGATTTTTTGTTTTAGTGAGATGTGGAGGGGTTCAGCGTTGCATTGCAGGGCACTTTGGAGCGGGTTGTGCCCCAGAGGTCGGCTTCGATACTACGCCGGGGGTGTGGCGCGGCAGGTGTGCGTGTGTGCCATGTGGTTGGTTGTGGGTGCCAGATGTGGGCCTGCTCGCGAAGGCGGGGTGTCAGGTGACGGTGATATTGGCTGTGCTGGCCTCATCGCGAGCAGGCTCGCTCCCACAGGGTTCTGAGGTGAGTGCAAAGTTTGAGTACACCACAAGTCACTGTGGGAGCGGGCTTGCCCGCGATGGCGGAGTGTCAGTCGATGATGATGTTGGATGTGCTGGCCTCATCGCGGGCAAGCCCGCTCCCACAGGGGATCGTGTGGTGCACCTGGAAATTGTGTGTGGCGGAAAATCCAAATGTGGGAGCGGGCTTGCTCGCGAAGGCGGTGTATCAGGCAACTCCGATCTCAGATACGAAAACTCCCCACCAACTGATTCAACCGCCCGGCCTGTTGCTCCAGCTCGGTACAGGCGTGCAACGTCGCTTGCAAATTCTCCACACCTTGCTGGTTCAGGCTGTTGATCCGGGTGATGTCGACATTAAGGGCCTCGACCACCGCCGTCTGTTCTTCCGTGGCGGCGGCGACGGACTGGTTGACATTGTCGATCTCGCCGATGCGCTGGGTCACGCTGCCCAGGCGGGAGCCGGCGAGGTTGGCGATGGTGACGCTTTCTTCGCTGTGGCGCTGGCTCTCGGTCATGGTGGTGACCGATTCCCGTGCGCCCACTTGCAGCTCTTCGATCATCTGCTGGATCTCCAGCGCCGAGGCCTGGGTGCGGCCGGCCAGGCTGCGCACTTCGTCCGCCACTACCGCAAAACCACGGCCCGCTTCACCGGCCCGCGCCGCTTCAATGGCCGCGTTGAGCGCCAGCAGGTTGGTCTGCTGGGAGATGCCCTTGATCACTTCGAGGATCTGCCCGATGTTCACGGTCTTGTCGTTGAGCACTTCGATGTTGGCGCACGAGGCGCTGATCTTGCCCGACAGTTCGTGCATCACCTCGATCGTGCGTTGCACCACCTGGCGTCCGTCCTCGGCCTGTTGCCGGGCACCGGACGCCTGGTGCGAGGCATCGCTGGCGTTGTGGGCGATCTCCTGGGCGGCCGCGCCCAACTGGTTGATCGCCGCCGCCACGCTGCTGGTGCGGGTGGATTGATCGTCGAAATTGCTCAGCGAAGCGTTCGATGCATTCAGCACGCGCCGCGCCCCTTCATTGACACCGAGTGCCGCCGAGGACACCTCGCGCATCGACTGGTGGATGCGTTCGACAAAGCGGTTGAAGGCGGTCGCCAGTTGACCGATTTCATCCCGCGATTGCACCTGCAGGCGCCGGGTCAGGTCGCCTTCGCCGAGGGAGATATCCTCCATCACGCGGGTCAGCACTTGCAGCGGCCGGGTAATGCGCCGCGCCGTGTAGCCGATCAACAGCAGGCCGAGCAGGGCCGAGCCGCCACCGAGGAGCAATTCCAGCGCGGTGCTTTGCACGCCTTGGGCGTCGAGTTCCTTTTGCAAGGTGGTCACCGGCGCCAGCAGGATGTCTTGCGGCACGCCGACCAGCACGCCCCACGGCGCGGCGCCGGCAATCGGTGACAGCGGCTCAAGCACCTTGATCTGCCGGGTGTCGACAAACACTTTGGGTTCGCCCTGGCGCAAGGCGTCCATCACCTCGGCGTTGTCCATCGGCTGGCCGAGGCGGCTGACGTCCTGGCTGTCGGCGGAGATCACCCCGCGCGGGCTGACGATGCTGATCTGGCCGTTGCCCTCGAACAACTCACGGGCGCTGGCCTGGCTGTTCTGTTGCAGGGCGGCGAGGTTGATGTCGAGCCCGACCACGGCGATCACCTTGCCGTTTTCCAGCAACGGGAAGGCCACGCTGGTCACCAGTTTGCGGCTGCCGGATGCCTCGTCGAAATAGGGCTCGAGCACACAGGCCTGACGGGTGTCGCGGGCACAGGTATAGAAGGCGTTGTAGGGCGCACCGCTCGGCCCCGGCTCGGTGTTGGCGAGCAGGCTTTCGTCGCCGATCACCGCTTGCAGTTCGCCGGGTTTGCTCTGCACCCAATACAGGGAGAAGCGCCCGGTTTCGTTGCTGCCAATGTCCGCCTGATGGGCGAAAGCGGCGTCGTCGCCGTCGAGTCCACCGGGTTCGAAAATGACATAAAGCCCGAGCAGGTCGGGCTTGTCGATCAGGGCCTGGTGAAGCTGGGTACTCAGCTCCCGGCGCAGTTGCGGGCGGGTCAGGCTGCCCTGCTGTTGCAGCTGTCGCAGGTACATCAGGTAGCGCGATAACCCCTGGCCGTATTCGTGGGTCTGCATGAAGGTGCGTTGCACTTGCATGGCCTGCACTGTGCCCAGGGCCTGCATGTGTTCCCTGGCCGCATTGGCGAGCATGTCACCGCTGGCTTGCGCAACCTGCTGGCTGCTCTTGTGGGTCTGATAGAGCGACAAGCCCATCAACAAACCGACGACCAGCAGCAGGCAGAGCCCGGCGAGGAGGGCGATCTTGCTCTGGATCGTCAGGAGTTTCTTGTGCATTGGAAATACCTTTTTCCACGTGGGCAATGACGCCGCCATTGCCCACGACCGAGGTTAGAAACCGGTGACAAACAGCAGTTGGGCGTAGACGTTCCGGTCGTTGTTGCCCAGTTGCGTGCCGCCGTTTTCGGCGCTCTTGTCCGGCTGGTAGATGCCCACCAGCGGCATCACGGTCAGGTGGTCGTTGACGTGCCATTCGGCATACAGGTCGACTTCGTGGCCGTCGGTATTGCCCAGGCTGCGGTCGATGGTGTCGAAGTTGAAGTACAGTGCGCCCAGGTTCAGGTTTTCCAGCGGCGAGACTTTCAGCCCGACGTTCTGAATCCGCGAGTTGCTGTTGAACGGCCCGGCGTAGTTGCCCGCCACTTCACCCTGGAACCAGGTGCCATAACCACGGCTCATGCCGTAGAACAAGGTGTCGTAGCCTTCCGAGAAGCGGCTGTAGCGGTAGCTGACGTTCGGGGTCCAGGTCGCGTCGGAGAAGGTCCAGCCTGCTTCCAGGTACCAGGCGTCTTCGGTGGCGGCGTGGGGTTTGTCCTGCTTGGCGTACTCACCGGACAGGAACAGGTCTTTCACCCCGGCATTGCCCGCCGCGCGCAGGCTGTAGGTCTTCATGCCGTCGCGTTCGAGCTGGATCGGCGAGGCGTACTGCTCGTCGATGTCGGTGGTCTTGATGTAGGTCAGGCCCACCGTGCCGGCCTCGGCCACGTGCTCCAGGGTGCCGACGTACATTTCGGTCTTGGCCTGGGCGCGGTTGTCGGACTTGAGCCACATCAGGTCGCTGCGCCAGCCTTCCTTGCCGCCCAGACGCAATACGGCGGTTTCGTCGAAGGCTTTGCGAGCGGCCAGGTAGTAGGCGCCGCCACGGTTGAACTCGCCGTCGGCCAGGCCCTTGCCCATGTTCAGGGCGTCGCCGTCGATCAGGAAGCCATCGCCGACCACGATGTTCTGGCGGCCGAAGGACAGGTCCACACCGTCCTTGCCTAACGCGCTGAACAGATCGGCCGAACGCCAGCCGAGGTAGGCGTCTTCGAACTTGGTGGTACGTTCGGTGCCATCGCTGAAACCGGCGGCATCGCCGTCGCCCCAGGTGCCGGAGCTGAGCAGGTTGCCCGCGCCGTAAGCCGTGCCCGCACCGCCCAGGCCCTTGTCGAAACTCAAACCGTATTTGATGTAGCCCTCGCGCCACGACGAGGAACCTTCGTCGAGACGGCCGGACAGGGCGTAGTTTTCCTGGCTGTGGAAAATGCCGAACGCGGCTTCGAGGGTGGCGTTCAGATGGCTGTCATCATCGGCGTACAGCTCATAGGCATTGGCCTGGCCGGCGCTGATCATCAGCGCGAGCGTCGAGAGACGAAGCAAGGGGGACTTGAGCATGGTGTGGCATCCGTTCTTGTTCTTGAGCGCAGGTTTGCGGTCTGCCCGGATACTAAGTCGCGGCTTTCGTTCGCCCTTTTCCCTGTTTGCCAATTAGTTGGTTGTGCATGCCAGATTGTCCGGTTTGGCAGCCCGGCCAACATAACTGGCACGCAGGGCAAAACCTGCGTGCCGACGACCGCCGACAATCCCCACCAAGCTGCCGAAGCACCCTGGCCTCGGCATTTTTTGGTGTTGTGTTCGCCTGCTGGCGAGCGCGTGGATTTTCAAGGGCGTTTTCTTATGTTCACTTCGTTGCGTTTGCCCCTCATCGGCTTGCTGTCCTTCACCCTGGTTCAGGCGGTGTCTGCCGCCGAGTGCGCCACGGATACCCAGCGTGGTGCCGAAGTGTTTGCCACTGAGTGCAGCGTCTGCCACGCGGTGACCAAGGGTACGACCGGGATGATGGGGCCGAACCTGTTCGGCGTGTACGGGCGCAAGTCCGGCTCGCTGCCGGGCTTCAGCTACTCCCAGGCCATGCGCGACAAAGACGTCAGCTGGCAAGCCGAGAACATCACGCAATTGATCACCCAGCCCCAGGCCTACGTACCGGGTACCTACATGCCGTACATGGGCCTGGCGTCCGCCGACGACCGTCAGGCGGTCGCGTGCTTTCTCAAAGAACAACACTGATCAGGCCGCATTTGCGCCTGAACAAATCGTCTGAATGAAAGGTGAATTATGAGCAACGTTGAAATCCTGCCCCAGGTGGCTGCATTCCTCGAACGTCGTCACGGCTGCTTCATTGACGGCCAGTGGGTGTTTGCCGAGGGCGACAGCATCGCCGTGGTCAACCCGGCCACCGGGCAAACCCTGTGCGAAACCCTGGATGCGCCGCTGGAGATCGTCGAGCGCGCCGTACAGTCGTCGCATAAGGCGTTCAAATCCGGCGTGTGGTCGAGCCTGCGCCCGGCCGACCGTGAGCGCATCCTGCTGAACTTCACCCGCCTGGTCGAAGAACACGCCGAAGAACTGGCCCAACTGGAAACCCTGAGCCAGGGCAAGTCGATCAACATGGCCCGTGCGCTGGACCTGAACGCCACCGTGGAGTTCATGCGCTACATGTCCGGCTGGGCGACCAAGATCGAAGGGCAGACCTTCGACGTGTCGATTCCGTTGCCACCGGGTGCCAAATTCACCGCGTTCACCAAGCGTGAGCCGGTGGGCGTGGTGGTCGGCATCGTGCCGTGGAACTTCCCGCTGCTGATCGCCGCCTGGAAGCTGATGCCGGCCCTGGCCACCGGTTGCACGGTGATCATCAAGCCAGCGATGGAAACCCCGTTGACCGCCATGCGCCTGGCCGAACTGGCGCTGGAAGCGGGCATCCCGGCCGGCGTGTTCAACGTGGTCACCGGTGGCGGTGCCTCGGTCGGTGGCGTGCTGACCTCGCATCCACTGGTGAGCAAGGTGTCGTTCACCGGTTCCACCGCCGTGGGCAAGAGCGTCGGCGTGGCGTGCATGGAAAACATGACGCGCTTCTCCCTGGAACTGGGCGGCAAGAACCCGATGATCGTGCTCGCCGATGCCGACATCGAAAAAGCCGTGCAGGGCGCGATCCTCGGTGGCTTGCTGAACAACGGCCAGGTTTGCGCTGCGGCATCGCGCTTCTATGTGCACCGCTCGATCCACGACAGATTCGTCGAGGCCCTGGCCGCCGCGGTCTCGGCGATGCCGATTGGCGCGGGCATGAACGGCGACGCGGCGATCAACCCGCTGGTGTCGCGCAAGCAACAACAAAGCGTGCTCAGGCATATCGAACTGGCCCGCCAGGAAGGTGCGCGGGTGGTGACTGGCGGTGAGTTGCTGCAAGGCGATGGCTTCTTCGTGCAGCCGACCATTCTGGCGGACATCGACCACAGCATGGCCGTGGCCCGCGAAGAAGTGTTCGGCCCGGTACTGGGCGTGATGCCGTTCGACGACGAAGACGCCGTGATCAAACTGGCCAACGACAACCGCTACGGCCTGGCCGCCAGCCTGTGGACCAACGACCTGGGCAAAGCCATGAACCTGGTGCCACGCATTGAAGCCGGCACGGTGTGGGTCAACGCCCACGTACTGCTCGACCCGGCAATGCCGTTCGGTGGCGTCAAGCAATCGGGCATGGGCCGCGAGTTTGGTCGCGCGGTGATCGAGGCCTACACCGAGCTCAAGTCGGTGTGCATCGCCCACTGATCAACCTGTAGGAGCGGCCGAAGGCTGCGATCTTTTGCTCTTGTTTTAAACATCAGGATCAAAAGATCGCAGCCTTCGGCAGCTCCTACGGATGGGTGTTGCGTGGTAGGTGGCGGTTTTGCCAGTACGGTAGGCCGTGATTTCGGTCGTGCGGTGATTGAGGCACCTGTAGGAGCTGCCGAAGGCTGCGATCTTTTGCTCTTGCTTTAAAAATCAGGATCAAAAGATCGCAGCCTTCGGCAGCTCCTACGGATGGGTGTTACGCGGGAGGTGGCGGTTTCGCCAGTTCAATGCCGGCGGCACCCAGGCGTTTGAGAATTTCAAACAGCAGCTCGCTCTTGATCGCCCCGACCGTGCGCGGGCTGCCGACGTAGCCGGTGATGGTCAAGGTGATGCCTTCCGGTTTCAACTGGCTGAAGCGCAAGAACGGCGCCGGTTTGTCCAGAATGGATTCGTGCTCGGTGTAGCTGTCCATCAGCAGGTTTTGCACCAGTTCCGGATCGATATCCAGCGGGAACATCAGTTCGAGTATCACTACGCCCTGGGCGCTGCCGCCGAGGGTGACGTTGCGCAGGTTCTGCGAAATCAGGTGGGAGTTGGGCACGATCATGATCGAACGGTCGGCGAGTTGTATTTCCGTGGCCCGTACGTTGATCCGTCGTATGTCGCCTTCGACGCCACTGATGCTGATCAGGTCGCCGACCTTCACCGGGCGCTCTGTCAGCAGGATCAGGCCGGAGATGAAGTTCTTCACGATCTCCTGCAGGCCGAAGCCGATGCCCACCGACAAGGCGCTGACGATCCAGGCCAGGTTGGTCCACTTGATCCCCAGCGACGACAGCGTGAGCAGCACGACCAACGCGTATCCGATGTTGGCGAACAGGGTGCTGAGCGAGGCGCACATGCCCGGGTCCATCTCGGTTTTCGGCAGGAACTCGCCGTCCAGCCAGCGGCGTAGTGTGCGAATCAGGTAGACACCGATCAACAGTGTCAGGAAGGCGCGCATCAAGTTGTCCGGGACGATGTTCAGCTTGCGCAGCCCTTCGCCACCGAGAATGGCCGCGGTGCTGGTGACCAATTGCCCGAACGTCGTACCTACGCCGCCAACAAACAACGCAATGACGCCGACCAGCATCAGGATGGCGCGGCCCGCCCCGGAAAACACGGTGCATATCTGCTCCAGGCGTGGATTGCCGATGCCCAGCAGCTGTTTGATCGCCTTGCCGGTTGGTTGCCTGGGTGAAAAAAGCGATTCGCAGGTGTCCTGGTACACCTGCGTGAGCAGGTAGAACGCGGCGAAGACGATGAAAATCCACACCATTTCATAGGTGATGAACCGTGCCATCGTCACGTAGCCGATCACCAGGGCGAACAGGGAAACCACTACGGCAATGCCGGCAAACACATAAATCAGGCCGGCGGACGTGGTGACCCCTTCGGGAGTCTCTCCGGCAACGATCAGCGCCCGTCGGGTCTTGCTGACGCGCAACAGCAGCGCGCCGATCACCAGTGCCACGACCAACGCCACGATTCCCCGGCCGAACAACACCACTTCGGCGCTCATGCCGGTGACGTTGCTCATCTGCACCAGTGTCACCAGCACCAGCAGCAGGCTGGCCAGCCGCCTGGGGTAGGGCTCTATCGCCAGCGCCACCGGATCGGCGATATCGGGCAGGCGCCATGAAGGATGTTTGGTCGACAGCAACGCGCGGCTCAATCCGGTGATCATCACGCAGGTATAGGCCAGCTTTTCCAGGTATTGCGCCAGGTCGGCCAGCAGCGGGGTGTAGGGCAGTTGCCGGGTCGCGGCAAAGTGCAGCAATTGCAGGGCGATGCCGGCGCTCAGCACCGTCGCCAGTACCGAGGCCAATGCCAGGGAGCTGCGCCTTAACCGGCCTTCGGGCATTCGATGGATGCACAGCCACGCCAGACCCCGACCGGCGAATTTTCGCCCCAGGCTCCAGATGACCAGGGCCAGCACCAGCAGGGAGGCCGTGATTGCGCGTTGACCGGGTTGCCAGGCCGCCTGGTGCGTGACATTGAGTTGCTGGACGAGGGCGCTGAAACGTTGGCGGTCATCGACTGGCAGATCGAACAATGGCGACCAGAACCGCGGGTTCAGGATGCTGTTGGTCTGCTGGGTCACCTCCGCCTCCAGCAGGCTGCGGCGAATACTGGCAATCTGGGTGATCAACTCGGCGGCACTGACTTTCAGCGCAGCCAGGGTCTTGAGCTGGTTGTCGATCCTGTCTTTTTGCTGGCCGAGGGTGTCTCGTTGGGTGGTAATGGCAGACGTCACCTGGGCGTTCTCGTCGAGCGGTACGGGGCCCAGCACGTTGAGTTGCGCCTGCAACTGTGCCTGTCCAGGCAGCAGCGATGTGGAGTGGCTTTCAATATTCTGGATCAGTGCCAGCACCAGGTCCTGCGAGCTTTCCAGCTGGGTATAGGTGCTGGCCTGGGAAACCTGCTGCTTGAGGCTGTTCAGCTGGTTTTGCAACCCCAGCAGTTCGTTGTCGGAGATGCTGATGACCGGGGCGGTGGGGGCGGGAGCAAGGGTGTCGGCCATGGGCGCCGCCGACAGCCATCCCGGGCTCGCCGCCAGCAGTGCGAAGGCGACGTAAATCATTGACTTCCATACATTGAACATCGGCGAGCTCGACGGGTTGTTAGTCACTTAGCCAATGAGGTTAGGCCATGACTCGCACCCTCGGGCGATGTTTTGTCGAAAGTGCCCGGCCGGTGTTCGCCCGGGCGCTACTCATGCTGTTGCCGCGCCGGGAAAAACAGTTCGAAGCAGGTGATGCCGTTGGCACTGCTGACATGGCAGGCGCCGTTGTGCAGTTGCATGATCGTCGCCACGATCGACAGGCCCAGGCCATTGGACTGGGCCGAGCGTTCGCGGGATTCGTCGACCCGGTAGAAGCGTTCGAACAGCCGTGGCAGATGCTGCGCCGGGATGGTCTGGCCGTAGTTGCGCACTTGCACCTGGATGCCGTCGGCGGTCGGGTTGGCGTGAATGCACAGCTCGGAATGCGGCGCGCCGTACTTGATGGCGTTGGCGCACAGGTTGGCCAGGGCACGGCGCAGCAACATGGGCTCGGCCCAGATCAGGCCGCTGCCTTGGGCATTGATGCTGATGCCTACATCGGTCGCCGGGCCTTCGAAATAGTCGGCCATGCGTTGCATTTCGTCGGCGGCATCCAGTTCCTGACGCTGGCGCAAGGCGCTGCGCGGATCGGTGCGGGCCAGAAACAGCATGTTGTCGAGCATGCGCGCCAGGCGTTCAAGCTCTTCGACATTGGAGGCCAGCAACTGCTGATAGGCCTCGGTGCTGCGGTTCTGCTGCAAGGCCACCTGGGTTTCGCCGAGCAGGTTGTTGATCGGCGTGCGCAGCTCGTGGGCCATGTCGGTCGATACCTGACCCAATTGCACAAAGCCTTTGTCCAGGCGGTCGAGCATGGCGTTGAAGGCGTCGATCATCGGCAGCAGCTCCAGCGGTGCGCCCTGGCTGTCGAGGCGCTCGTTGAGGTTGCCGACATCGATGCTCTGGGTGTGGCGAGCCAGGCGCCGCACCGGCAACAGGCCGCGATGCACCAGCACATAACCGGACAACGCCAGCAGAATCGCGGCCACGGTGGCGAACAGGTAGACGTTGAGCCGGTAATCGGCGAGCACGGCGGTGCGTTCGGTCATCAGGCGCCCGGTCACCACTTGCAGGCTGCCCAGGTCTCCGGAGTCGATGGTCGCCGCCAGGGCGGAAAACGGCACGCCGTTGACGTTGGGCAAATGCTGCACGTCGTCCAGGGTCAGTCGATGATCCATCGCCACCGGCGTCAGCACCGGCATTTTCAGGTTGCCCGGGTTGACCACCAGCAACGGCGGTTGCCCCGGGGTGCCGATGGTCAACAAGGCCTCGCGGTTGCCCATCATGTTCTGGAACAGCGCGGGCTTGGCCTTGATCAGGTCCAGGGTGTTGCTGTCGTTGAGGAAGGTACGCAACTGGTCGATGCGGGTGATCAGGGCAATGTCGTCGCGATGGATCAACTCGCGTTCCAGGTCGCGGTACAGCGCCACGCCCAGCAGCGCCAGCGAGACAAACGCCAGCAGGGCAAACACCAGCGCCAGGCGCAGGGTCAGGGAGTGGCTCAGACGAGAGGCGGATCGCAGCGGCGTCATGGCATTCATGGGGGCATTCAAGGTTGAGTGTCGAAGCGATAGCCGATGCCGCGCACGCTGTGGATCAGCTTGAGCTGGAACGGATCGTCGATTTTCAGGCGCAGGCGGCGCACCGCGACATCGACGACATTGGTGTCGCTGTCGAAATTCATGTCCCAGACCCGCGAGGCGATCATCGAGCGTGACAGCACTTCGCCCTGATGCGTGGCGAACAGGTGCAGCAGGGCAAATTCCTTGTTGGTCAGGGTGATGCGGTTGCCGGCGCGGCTGACGCGTCGCTTGAGCACGTCGATCTGCAGGTCGTCGACGTGCAGGTGTTCGTCTTCCCGGGTAGGGCCGCGGCGGGTCAGGGTGCGCAGGCGCGCCACCAGCTCGGCGAAGGAAAAGGGTTTGATCAGGTAATCGTCGGCGCCCAGTTCGAGGCCCTTGATGCGGTCGGCGATGTCATCCCGGGCGGTGAGGAACAGCACCGGTGTGTCGGCTTCCTTGCGCAGGCGGCGCAGGACTTCCCAGCCATCCATCTTCGGCATCATGACGTCCAGCACGATCACATCGAAGTCGTGTTCCAGGGCCAGGTGCAGGCCATCGACGCCGTCGCGCGCCAGGTTCACGGTGTATCCGAGTTCCTGCAGGCCGTTGAGCAGGTAATTGCCGGCCTTGGGTTCGTCTTCGACTACGAGGATGTTCATGGACACTCTGCCTGGTTCGGTCGGGCTACGGGGGCGCATCAGTGGCGCAAGTGTAGCCCGATCGGCGGTGATGGCAGGCATCCGCTCAGTTCTCGCCCAGGCAGTTCACACCCTGAACCTGATAGTCCAGTTGATGCTCGCGACCCTGGTGGTCGAGGTAGTTGAACTGCGCGGGCACGATGCCGCACTTGCCGTTGAGGTCGGTCATGGACAGGACCTTGGCCACTTGCACCGGGACATAGAAGCCGTCTTGGTCGTGGATGATTGGCGAGGTGGACTGGGTGGCGGCAAACGCCGAACCGGTGGCGAGCAGGGCGGTAAGGCCAAGGATCAACAGTTTCATCACGAGTCTCTCTTTTCAGGGTTGAGGGGGCTGCCGGTGATTTGCCTGACAGTGAGTTCAGGCTAACGGTGTGATCCGGACAGCCGACCAACAACTCGATTACAAAGTTGTAATGAAACGTCGGAAAGAACACCGAAAACCCTGTGGGAGCGGGCTTGCTCGCGAAGGCGGTGTATCAGCCAGCATCAATGTTGGATGTGATGGCCTCTTCGCGAGCAAGCCCGCTCCCACAGGGGGGGCAGCGCCATAAAACAGATCAACCCGCGGATCCATGGCCTAAGCTTGATCGCAGGCCCCTGTTCATCGAGCACCTCGATGGGCGAGCGGCACCTATAAAAACAATGCAATCAGGAGATGCCCATGTCCGCTTTGATCCGTCGTTTCAGTCGCTGCATGGCCGCCGGTTTGACCGCTGCCGTGCTTGCCGCACCGGCCTTCGCCCTCGATACCGTGAAATTCATGGCCCCGGGCTCGGTGGGCGGTGGTTATGACCAGACTGCCCGTGTGCTGGGCAAGGCCATGGTCGAAGCCAATACGGCCAAGGCCGTGACCTTCGAGAACAAGGGCGGGGCGGGCGGGACCCTGGGGCTGGCGCAATTTGCCAACAGCACCAAGGGCGATCCGAATGCGTTGCTGGTGGTCGGGGCGATCATGGTCGCGGGCATCGAACAGAACAAATCGCAGATCAGCCTGAAGGATGTGACGCCCATTGCCCGGTTGTTCACCGAGTACAACGTGATCGCCGTGCGCAAGGAATCGGAATTCAAGACCCTCGATGACCTGATCAAGGCCTTCAAGGCCAACCCGACGAGCATCACCTGGGGCGGCGGTTCCAAGGGCTCGGTGGATCACATCGGCATCGCCGAGCTGGCGGGCAAGCTGGACGTGCCGGTCAACAAGGTGAACTACGTGGCATTTGGTGGCGGTGGCGAGGTGGTTGCCCAGGCGCTGGGCGGCCAGCTCAAGGTGATCACCGGCGGTTTCGCCGAGCTGGGCCAGTACATCAAGAACGGCCAGTTCCGTGTCCTGGCCATCGGCGCACCGGAGCGCGTTCCCGGTATTGACGCACCGACCCTCAAGGAGAGCGGCTATGACGTGACGATCGGCAACTGGCGCGGCGTCTACGGTGCGGCGGGCCTCACCCCGGAGCAGCGTAAAGAGGTGATCGACGCTGTCGTGGCCGCCACCAAGAGCAAGGTCTGGCAGGACAATGTCCAGACCAACGCCTGGACCCCCAGCGTGTTGACCGGCGATGAGTTCGGCAAATTCGTCGACGAAGAACACGTGCGGTTGCGCGCCATGCTGGTCAAGGTCGGACTGCTTTGAGATGGCCACACTGCGCACAGTGGTGCCGACGCAATTGGCGGTCGGCATCGGCCTGATCGCCATCAGCGTCGTGTTGGCGATGGGGGCCTACCGGTTTCCGCCGGAAATGGGTTTCGTCATTCTCCCGGCCTACGTTTACCCCTATGTGGTGGCGGCGTTTCTCGGCGGTGTGGGCCTGTTGCTGAGCTATCAGGCGCTCAGCGGCGGTTTTCGCGAGCTGGATAACGACGACGCAGGCACGGTGCCCGGTGGAAAAACCGGCGCCGTCTGGGTGACCGCCGGGCTTGTCGGGGTGGCACTGCTGATCAACCTCATCGGTTTTGTGCTGGCCGCGGGGTTGTTGTTCGCCTGTTCGGCGCGGGGCTTCGGCAGCCGTCATCCGCTGCGGGACCTGGCCATCGGCATTGCCCTGACCCTGCCGATCTACTGGCTGTTCAACGCCGGGCTGGGGGTTTCCCTGCCGTCGCTGATCAACATCTGGCTTTGAAAGGAGATCGACACCGTGGACATTCTTTCAAGCCTGGCGATGGGTTTTGCCGCGGCACTGACGCCGATCAACCTGATGTGGGGGTTCATCGGTTGCCTGCTCGGCACCGCCATCGGCGTGTTGCCGGGGATCGGTCCGGCGCTGACGGTGGCCCTGCTGTTGCCGATCACCGCCAAGGTCGACCCTACCGGCGCGCTGATCATGTTCGCCGGTATCTACTACGGTGCGCAGTTCGGCGGTTCCACTACCTCGATCCTGCTCAACACCCCGGGTGAATCGTCTTCCATGGTCACGGCCCTGGAGGGCAACCTGATGGCGCGCAACGGCCGCGCCGGCCCTGCGCTGGCAACGGCGGCGATAGGCTCCTTCGTCGCCGGTACCATCGCCACGGTTTTACTGACGCTATTTGCGCCGGTTGTGGCCAGGCTGGCGCTGAATTTCGGCCCGACCGAATACTTCGCCATCCTGGTGCTGTCGTTCACCACCGTGTCGGCGGTGCTCGGCGCTTCCATGCTGCGAGGATTCGCTTCGCTGGGCGTCGGGCTGACCATCGGTTTGATCGGCCTGGACTCGACCTCGGGCATTGCCCGCTACACCCTGGGCGTTCCCGAACTGGTGGACGGAATCGAGGTGGTGCTGGTGGCGGTCGGCTTGTTCGCCGTGGGCGAGGCCTTGTACAGCCTGCTCTATCAAACGGAAGCGAACGAAGGGCGGCATCGCCTGACCTCGTTGTGGATGACCCGTGCCGACTGGAAACGCTCGGTGCCCGCGTGGCTTCGCGGCACGCTGATCGGCTTTCCGTTTGGTTCGATTCCGGCGGGCGGCGCGGAGATTCCGACCTTTCTGTCCTATTCCACCGAGCGCAAGCTCAGCAAGTACCCCAAGGAGTTTTCCGCCAACAAGGGCGAGGGCGCCATCGAAGGCGTCGCCGGCCCCGAAGCGGCCAACAACGCCAGCGCGACCGGGTCCCTGGTGCCGTTGCTGACCCTGGGCATCCCGACGTCCGCGACCGCGGCGATCCTCCTGGCCGCGTTCCAGAACTACAACCTGCAACCGGGGCCGATGCTGTTCGAAACCTCCGCTGACCTTGTCTGGACGCTGGTGGCCTCGCTGTACATCGGCAACGTCATCCTGCTGGTGTTGAACCTGCCGCTGGTGGGGCTGTGGGTCAAACTGCTGCAGATCCCCCGGCCGTACCTGAATGCCGGCATCCTGGTATTCGCCACCATCGGCGTGTATGGCATGCGCCACTCATCCTTCGACCTGCTGCTGATGTTGGCGATTGGCTGGGGCGGGGTGCTGATGCGGCGCTTCGACTTCCCCGTCGCCCCGGTGATCGTCGGCATGCTGTTGGGGCCGATGGCCGAGAAACAACTGCGCAACGCCTTGTCCATCGGCCAGGGCGACTGGACGGTGTTCGTCACGCAACCGATCTCGGCGTTCTTTCTCGCCCTGACGCTGCTGGTGCTGGTGGTGCCTCATGTGTTGCATAAGCGCGGGATCAAGTTGCATGAGGATGATTGAGCAATCCCTGTGGGGGCGGTGTGTCAGAGAAATAATGGTCAACTGACCCGACGCCTTCGCGAGCAAGTCCGCTCCCACAGTAATTTTGGTTGTTCACGAATACTGCGTACACCCACCAACCCTGTGGGAGCGGGCTTGCCCGCGAAAGCGGTGTGTCATTCAACAGAAAAGTTGACTGACCCGACGCCTTCGCGGGCAAGCCCGCTCCCACAGGGTCATGCAGTGGTTTGTGCGGTGAACCACTGCATGACCGGCGCGCACGCTGGATGCGACGCCGCCGAGGGTTGCAGGCACAGCGAGTAAATCCCCCGGGTCTTCAATGGCTCACCAAACGGAATCACCAGTTCGCCGCGCTGGATCGACTCGCCTGCCAGGGTCATGTCGGTCATCGCCACCCCCAGCCCCCGGGCGGCGGCATCGAGCGCCAGTTCGTCGAGGTTGAAGGGGATATGCCGATAGTCCTGCAACGTCTTGCCGCCATTGGCTGACAACCATACCTGCCAGTCATGTTGATCGGAGGAGCGGTGCAGCAACGCGAACTCCGACAGATCTTCCAGCGAAGCCAATGGCCGGGTCGGGTTGCCCAGCCCGGGCGCACACACCGGCACCAGGGCTTCCTCGAACAGCGTCAGGCAATCGGGCGCCGTGGACGGCTCAGGCAGATAGAGAATGTAGGCGTCGCTGTCACTGGCCGGTTCCACGACTTCGGTGGCCACGGTTTCGATTGCCAGGGAGACGTCCGGGTGATGCCGGTAGAAATCGCTCAGTTTGGGCAACAGCCAGCGCACCGCCAGTGACACGTGCATGCGAATGCGGAACGGGCGTTGCTTGGGCGCCAGCCGGTCTTCGAGCGACCTCAATTGTTCGAGGATGGTGCGAGCGCTGGCCAGCACCTGGTCGCCTTCCGGGGTCAGTTGCAGGCTGCGGCTGCTGCGCACGAACAACGCAACACCGAAGTGGCTCTCCAGTTGCTGGATCTGTCGGCTCACGGCGCTTTGGGTCAGGCAGAGCTTTTGCGCGGCCTGGGTGAAGCTGCCTGACCCGGCGACCTCGACCAGGGCCTGCAAGCCCTGCAGCGAGGGCACGTGGCGTAGTTTATCCATGCGTTTGCGGAATGCCTCGATGATTTAATAACGTTGGTTGTCTGCGTTATCAGCCTTTAGATTCTAGTCATTGACGCCGTTCACGAAAACCATTTATGCGAATTCTGCATGAAGCGCTGATCGAGACGGTTCACAGAACAAGAACCTGAGGTGACGCATGGAAAATATCTGTGGCTGGATTGCGCAAGCGGGGAGTTCTCCGTTGCGCGATCCGCTCAAAGGCACGCAGCACGCCGACTGGCTGGTGATCGGCGCCGGCATTACCGGCCTCAGCGCGGCCCACGCCCTGGCGCACATGCACCCCCAGGCACGCGTTGTGGTCGTTGACCGCCAGCGGGCTGCGCAGGGGGCATCGGCGCGTAATTCCGGGTTTGTGGTGGCCCACGAACATCCCGTCGCCAGCGAACTGTTGGGCAGCGCCGGGTTCGCCGGTTATCAAGTGGATACGGCGATCGGCCGCGCCGCCGCCGATGAAGTGCGCAAGCAGATCGCCCGGCTGGGCATCGAATGCGACTTCAGGGAGTCGGGCTATTTCTTTGCCGTCAGCGATCCACGCAAGTTGAGCGACGTCGAGGCCAAGTTGCAGACCTTGCGGGCCGTTGGCGCCAGCGCGCAGTTCCTGCAAGGCGAGCAACTGATCGAGAAACTCGGCACCCGCCACTACCGTGCCGGAATCTGGTGCGGCAATGGCAATGCGTTGCTGCAACCGGCCAAGTACGTGAAGGGCCTGCTCGATGCCGTGCCGCCGACAGTGACGGTCCATGAGAACAGCGATATCGCAGGTCTTGAGCGCCTCGGCGACGGCCGGATCCGTGCCCGGGGCCAAGACGGCTGCGTTGAAGCCAGACAGGTGTTGGTCTGCCTGAACGCCTTCATTCCTCGTTCAGGGATCGACGACAGCGGCACCTTCGCGATGGAGCTCAGCGCCAGCCTCACGCGGCCCCTCAGCGATCAAGAGTTTCAAGCCCTGGGTGCGCCAGCGTCCTGGGGCGTGCTGTCGACCCGTCCGTTGGGCGCCACGGTGCGCCTGACGCCGGATCGCCGGGTGATGATCCGCAACACCGCGGAATACCGCTCCCGGGATTTGTCATTGAGCGAGCTGTCGACCCGTCGCCAGCACCACGTGCTGGGGTTGCAACGGCGTTTCCCGATGCTCGGCGAGCAGGACATCGAATACACCTGGACCGGTCATCTCAGCGCTTCGCGCTCCGGGCAACCGTACTTTGCCAAGGTCGAGGAGGGCGTGTTCGCCGTGGCCGGGTGCAACGGTTCCGGCGTGGCGCGGGGCACGCTGTGGGGGCGCTTGCTCGCGGAAATGGCCTCGGGCGGTGATTCACCCTTGCTGCAATCGGTCATCTCGCGGGCACAACCCGGCTGGCTGCCGCCCAAGCCGCTGCTCGACATCGGTGCCATGCTGCGTATGCGCGTGGAAACGGTCCGGGCCAGAAGCGAAGTCTGAACAACACGAACTTCACAACAAGAACAACAGCACTACCCATCGAAGGTGATTCAACATGCGCGTCAATACGCTTTCCCTTGTGGCCCTGATCTCGACCTTTTCCGCAGTCGCCTACGCCGACGAAACCGTCAATATCTCCAACTGGAACGGTTACATCGCCGACGACACCTTGCCCGACTTCACCAAGGCCACCGGGATCAAGGCGACCTACGACATCCACGACAGCAACGAAGTGCTGGAATCGAAACTGATGACCGGCAATACCGGTTATGACGTGGTCAGCCCGTCGAACCACTTCCTGTCGCGCCTGATCAAGGCCGGCGCGATCCAGAAACTCGACAGGAGCCAGTTGCCCAACTGGAAAAACCTCGACCCGGCGCTGATGAAGAAACTCGAGGTCAATGACCCGGGCAACCAGTACGGCTTCCCTTACATGTGGGGCACGGCGGGCATCGGCTACAACGTCGAGAAGATCAAGGCAATCTTCGGCAATACCGACGTCACCCATTCCTGGAAGCTGTTCTTCGACGAGAACAACATCAAGAAACTCAGCGAGTGCGGCGTGGCGATCATCGACAACCCGACGCAGATCCTGCCGATCACCCTCAACTACCTGGGGCTGCCGCCTCATAGCCACGAGCCGGCCGATTACAAGAAAGCCGAGCAGGCACTGCTGAAGATCCGGCCTTACGTCCAGTATTTTCACGCGTCCAAGTACATCAGCGACCTGGCCAACGGCAACGTCTGCGCGGTGATCGGTTTCAACGGCGACATCGTGCAGGCCGCCGCCAGCGCCAGGGAAGCGAAGAACGGGATCGACATTGCCTACTCGATCCCGGACGAAGGTTCCACCTTGTGGCTGGACATGGTGGTCATGCCCAAGAGCGCGCCACACGAGAAGAACGGCTACGCCTACATGAACTACCTGCTGGAGCCGAAGGTGATTGCCAACATCAGCAACAGCATCCACTACGCCAACCCCAACAGCGCGGCGGATGCCTTCGTCGACCCGGCGGTGAAGCAGGACCTGGCGATCTACCCGCCGAAAACCGTGATGGACAAGCTGTTCACCGTCGAGGACTTGCCTGCGGCCATCGCACGCCTCAGCACGCGGTTGTGGACCAAGCTGAAAACCAATACCTGATTGCGAGGTCGTGCTCACATCGTTCGCTTGAACACAATCACTGTGGGAGCGGGCTTGCTCGCGAAGACGGAGTGTCAGACACCTATGATGTCGACTGATACACCGCCTTCGCGAGCAAGCCCGCTCCCACAGGTTGTTTCAGGCAGGAGTGAGGCTGGATCCATTCAGGCGTCGATGGCCGGGAAGTCGATGTCGGTCAGGGCTGCGTTGTTCAGGTAGTTGGTCAACGTTTGCGAAGCCACATGGGCGATCACTTCGATGATCTTGCCGTCGTCGATACCCGCGTTACGGGCAGCGGCGATCTGCTCGACGCTCAGGTGGCCACGGCTTTCGGTGACCTGGCGGGCGAGGGTGGCTATGGCGTTAAGCTCGCCGTGTCGTGCGCTGAGGATCTCCTGCTTCGACAGCCCGGCCTTGCCGGCAAACACCGAATGAGCCGCCAGGCAGTAGTCGCAGCCGTTGACTTGCGAAGTGGCGAGGGACACCGCTTCCTTTTCCGTGGCGCTCAGGGACGTCTTGCCCAGTGCGGCCGAGTTTTGCAGGTACGAGGCCAGCACGGCCGGTGCGTGGGCCAGGACTTTGAAGACGTTGGGCAGAAAACCGATTTTCTTCTGCACGCCTTCCAGCAGCGGGCGGGTGGTGTCGGTGGCGTTTTCCAGGCTGATCGGGGCAATGCGGGTCATGGTGATACTCCGTGATGTAAGGCGCGGAATGCGCTGGGTACGGAGCTCATGTTAGGGAGAAGATCTGGCGTATTGGATGCAAATCGTCGAGGATATGCGACAGATCGTCCAGAACTGCCCTTGGGAGCCTTGTCATGGATCGCTTGTCCACGTTGCTCACCCATTTCGGCGTCAATGCCGGCACTTTCCATAGCGGTATGTTCTGCGGCACCGTCGCCTACGACGGCCAGCAGGCCAGCGGTCATTTACACCTGCTTCAGGCGGGGGAGTTGCTGCTCAAAATGGGCGACCAGCCGGACCTGCAACTGACCGAGCCGAGCCTGATCTTTTTCCCCCGGCCCTATAGGCATCGTCTGTTTGCGTCTGAAGCATCCGGCACGCAACTGGTGTGCGCGACCCTGGATTTCGACGGCGGTGCGGGCAATGCCCTGGCGGCGGCGCTGCCGGATTACCTGGTGCTCAAGCTCGATGAAATCCCGACCCTGGCCGGGACCCTGGAATGGCTGTTCAAGGAGGCGTTCGACGGTACGTGCGGGCGTGAAGCGGTGATGGATCGCCTGTTCGAGCTACTGGTGATTCTGTTGCTGCGGCACATCCTGAGCACCACGGGCCAGCAGCCGGGCATGATGGCGGGCCTTGCCGATGCGCGCCTGGCGCGGCCTCTCAGCCTGATGCATCAAAGCCCGGCCAAGGCCTGGAGCGTGGCCGAACTCTCGGTTGCCGCCAACATGTCGCGGGCCAGTTTCGCCGAACATTTTCGCCGGGTGGTCGGGCAGACGCCGGTGGATTACCTGGTGAGCTGGCGCATCAGCCTGGCGCAGAAGCGCCTGCGCGAGGGCCGGCCGATAGCGCTGATTGCCGAGGAAGTCGGCTACGAAAGCCCCTCGGCGCTGGCCCGGGCGTTCCGGCGCAAGACCGGGCTGAGCCCGCGGGAGTGGAAAGGCAACTGACCACCGCAAATCCCCTGTGGGAGCGGGCTTGCTCGCGAAGGCGGAGTGTCAGCTAGCACAGGTGTTGACTGACCCAGCGCTTTCGCGGGCAAGCCCGCTCCCACAGTTGAATGTTGCTGTGCACAAATTCCGGGTACGCCATAAAGCCCCTTGTGGGAGCGGGCTTGCTCGCGAAGGCGGAGTGTCAGCTTGCACAAGTGTTGACTGACCCAGCGCTTTCGCGGGCAAGCCCGCTCCCACAGTTGAATGTTGCTGTGCACAAATTCCGGGTACGACATAAAGCCCCTTGTGTGTGCGGGCTTGCTCGCGAAGGCGGAGTGTCAGCTTGCACAAGTGTTGACTGACCCAGCGCTTTCGCGGGCAAGCCCGCTCCCACAGTTGAATGTTGCTGTGCACAAATTCCGGGTACGCCATAAAGCCCCTTGTGGGAGCGGGCTTGCTCGCGAAGGCGGAGTGTCAGCTTGCACAAGTGTTGACTGACCCAGCGCTTTCGCGGGCAAGCCCGCTCCCACAGTTGAATGTTGCTGTGCACAAATTCCGGGTACGCCATAAAGCCCCTTGTGTGTGCGGGCTTGCTCGCGAAGGCGGAGTGTCAGCTTGCACAAGTGTTGACTGACCCAGCGCTTTCGCGGGCAAGCCCGCTCCCACAGTTGAATGTTGCTGTGCACAAATTCCGGGTACGCCATAAAGCCCCTTGTGGGAGCGGGCTTGCTCGCGAAAGCGGCATGTCAGTCGACATCATGGGTGTCTGACACTCCGCTTTCGCGAGCAAGCCCGCTCCCACAGGTTTTGTGGTGGCCTCAGCAGTGCATCAGAACTTGAACGCCTGCCGTCCCACCAACAGCCATTTGCCGTCCTGCTTTTGCCAGATCTGGAAGTTCTCTATTTCAGTGGGCACCACTTCGGTGCCTTTGAGCGCCTGTGCCGAAAAATGGTGGCGGACCAGCGCGACATCGCCGGAGACGGTGATGGTCTGGTTCTGCATCTCAAGGGTCTTGAACGCGCTTTTGCCGGTTTCGATGTCGGCGATGAAGGCCTGCTTGTCCTGGATCTTGCCGCTGGAATGCCCGTAGGTCAGGTTCTCGGCGGTCAAGGCTTTCAGTTCCGGGATGTCCTTGTGCAGCATGGCCTGGGTCAGGTGGTCGACGGCCTCGGCCACGTCCTTGTCCGCGGCGGCCGGGGTGGCGGCGACGTAGCCGGTGAACAGGCACAGAAAACCAATCAGCACTTTTGCTTTTTTCATGGGTGTTTCCTTGTTGTTGTAGGGATGACGCGATGATTGGATGAGTATTCATCAGTCATCGTACAACTTATCACGCGCTGGAGGGAAAAAGCGAACTTGCCCGGCGACCTTGCCTCGAAGTTAAAAGGGCGCTGTCCTGACTTCGAGGTATTGCAGCCATGCAGCCGAACCAACGTATACGGCATGACCTGACGTTGCTGATGGTGTTCCTGGTGATCGTCGTGGTGTCGGGTTTTTCTCCCCGCAGCCGGGTGGACTGGGCGCTGGAGAACCTGCTGGTGCTGTTGCTGGTGGGGACGCTGGTCGCGGTTTCTCGGCGGTTTCGTTTATCGGCGACGTCCGTCACCCTGGTGTTTGCGTTTTTGTGCGTGCATGAACTGGGCGCCCATTACACCTATTCCCTGGTCCCCTACGAACACTGGTCGTCTGCGTGGTTCGGGTTCAGTGTCGAGCAGGCATCGGGTGTTCACCGCAATCACTACGACCGGCTGGTGCATCTGAGCTACGGGCTGCTGCTGGCATATCCGGTGCGCGAAGTCCTGTGGCGGCTGACGCCGTTGCGCGGGTTCTGGCTGTTTTTCGTGACCCTCAACATCATGCTGTCGACCTCCGCCCTGTACGAACTGGTGGAGTGGATCGGCGGTGCCTTCCTGGGCAATGACACGGCGAAGGCCTTCGTCGGCGCGCAAAACGATCCGTGGGATTCGCAAAAGGACATGGCCATCGCGGTCGCCGGTGCGATTGCCAGCCTGTCGCTGGTGTCCCTGCGTGGCATGCTGCAAAAGCAACCGGTGACGACCGCATGTCGCAAAAAACACAATCTGTGGGGATAGGCTTCAATTACTGCGTGGCCCCGTCGATAACCTCTTCAAGAGTGCCATCCGCGCGGTGCAAGCCCGCCGTCCAACGTGCCAGAGAGGAACCACAGAGTGTCCATAAAACTGCGTTTGATATTGCTGATCGGCACCGGACTACTGACTGCGTTGATCATGAGCCTGGTCAGTTACCTGGGGAACGCCCGGATGGCCGAGGCCGTGGACGACAACAACGTCAGCATGGCCGCGCTGCGCAATCACCTCGAAGCCGACATGATGCACGACGCGTTGCGCGCCGACGTGCTGTCGGCCATGTTGGTGGGCTTGAACAAGAGCACCAGCAGCAAAACCGAGGTGCGCAGTTCCATCGAAGAGCACGCCCAACGCTTTCGCGATGTGCTCGGGGAAAACCTCAAGCTGCCGGTCAACGACACCATCAAGGCCGGCCTGAACAAGATCAAGCCCAGCCTCGACACCTATATCAGCGCCGCCGAACGCATCGTCGGGCTGGCCCTGGAAAACCCGGAAGCTGCGCAACAGGAACTGGGCACGTTCAACAACGCCTTCAGCCAACTGGAAGACCAGATGGAGGCCCTCAGCGAGTTGATCGAAAGCGACACGCAACAGACCAGCCAGGGCACCGCGCAAGTCATCAGCAACGCCAACCTGACCCTCGGCGGCGTGCTGATCGCCAGCCTGTTGTTGCTGCTGGCCCTGGGGCGCTCGGCGATCCTGAGCATCATGGGCCCGTTGCAAACCGCCAGCCGCATTGCCGAGAGCATCGCCCATGGCAACCTCAGCGAGCCGATTGTCGAGCCCACCCACAAGGACGAAGCCAGCGCCTTGATTCGTAGTCTGGCAACCATGCAGCGGGATTTGCGCGGCATGATCGAAGTCGTGCGCAGTAACGCCCACGGCGTCAGCGGCATGAGCGAACTGCTGAGCAACGGCTGCCATGAGGTGGCCGGCAGCAGCCAGCAGCAAAGCGCGGCGGCCAGCACCATGGCCGCGGCCGCCAGCGAAATGACCGCGAGCATCGAGGAAATCACCCGGCATGCCGAGCGGGCACTGAACATGGCCAATCAGGCAGAAGCCCTGGCCAAGGATGGCGGTCGGGTGATCCACCAGGTGGTCAGCGACATGGACGGCATCGCGCGTTCGGCGCAGCAGTCGGCGCAGGTGATCCGCACGCTGGACAAGGAGTCCGAGGGGATTTTCAACATCATCCAGGTGATCAAGGGCATCGCCGACCAGACCAACCTGCTGGCACTCAACGCCGCCATCGAAGCCGCCCGCGCCGGCGAGCAGGGACGCGGTTTTGCCGTGGTGGCCGATGAGGTCCGTAGCCTGGCGGGGCGCACCAGCGCTTCCACCCAGGAAATCGCCAGCATGGTCGCACGCATCCAGCAAAGCACCCGCGAGGCGGTGATCAGCATGGAGGAGGGCGTGGCCCAGGTCGACAAAGGCATGGCGGTGACGGCCGATGTCGAGCGCGCCATCCGCGAGATCCTCGATGCCACGCTGCACACCACGCAACTGGTCAATGACATCAGCCGTACCATTGGCGAGCAAAGCCTGGCCAGCAACGAGATCGCCCATCAGGTGGAGATGATTGCCGGCATGTCCGAAGGCAACAGCAAGGTGATCGGGCAGACGGCTTCGACCACGGATGAGTTGTCCAGCCTGGCGGGGCAGCTGTCGCAGTCGGTGGATCGGTTCAGGCTTTAAAAGATCGCAGCCTGCGGCAGCTCCTACAGGGATCGCGTACCTCTGTAGGAGCTGCCGCAGGCTGCGATCTTTTGACCTTAAAGGTACTTGTCCGTCACCGCCCCCTCCGAAGCACTGGACACGGTCTTCGCATACTTGGCCAGCACCCCGCGTTTGTATTTGGACTCCGGCCGCACCCAGCGCGACTTGCGCTCGGCCAGCACGGCATCGGACACATCCACGGTAATCTGCCGGGTTTGCGCATCGATGATGATCCTGTCGCCATTCTCGACGAGCGCAATCGGCCCGCCTTCAAACGCCTCAGGCGTGATATGCCCCACCACAAAACCATGCGAGCCACCAGAGAAGCGCCCGTCGGTGATCAGCGCCACCTCCTTGCCCAAACCCTTGCCCATGACCGCTGACGTCGGCGAGAGCATTTCGCGCATGCCCGGCCCGCCCTTGGGCCCTTCGTAGCGGATCACGATCACTTCGCCGGGCTGCACCTCGCCGTTGAGAATGCCGGCCAGCGCACCTTCTTCCCCGTGATAGACCCGCGCCGTGCCTTCAAAGCGCAGGCCTTCCTTGCCGGTGATCTTGGCCACGGCGCCGGTGGGCGAGAGATTGCCGCGCAGGATGACCAGGTGCGAGTCCTTCTTGATCGGCTGGTCGAAGGGC
The DNA here is from genome assembly GCF_059491875.1 of Pseudomonas sp. Pseusp49. NCBI lineage: Bacteria > Pseudomonadati > Pseudomonadota > Gammaproteobacteria > Pseudomonadales > Pseudomonadaceae > Pseudomonas > Pseudomonas sp. Pseusp49. The sequence goes on from NZ_CP168514.1 coordinate 2,580,629, forward strand.
CGGATCACGTCCTGGCCGGCCGGATAGTCGGGCACGCCGGCGAGGTTTTCCGCCAGGGTCTGGCCGGTGACGGTCAGTACATCGCCGTGCAGCATGCCGGCATCGAGCATGCGTTTCATCAGCGGTTGAATGCCGCCGATGGCCACCAGCTCGCTCATCATGTACTTGCCGCTGGGGCGCAGGTCGGCGAGCACCGGGGAGATCTCGCCCAGCTCGACGAAGTCATCCAGGGTCAGCTCGACATCCACCGCGTTGGCCATGGCCAGCAGATGCAGCACGGCGTTGGTCGAGCCGGCGAGGGCGATCACCACGCGTATGGCATTCTCGAAGGCTTTGCGGGTCATGATGTCCCGGGGCTTGAGGTCGAGCTTGAGCAGTTCCATGACCTGTTGGCCGGCGCGGAAACTGTCCGACGCCTTGTCGCCGCCAATGGCGTCCTGGGAGCTGGAGCCGGGCAGGCTCATGCCCAGCGCCTCGATGGCCGAGGCCATGGTGTTGGCGGTGTACATGCCGCCACAGGAGCCGGGGCCGGGAATCGCCACTTCCTCGATCTGCTTGACCTGGATTTCGCTGATGTCGCCCCGCGCGTGCTGGCCCACGGCCTCGAACACGGAAATGATGTCGGTATGCCCGGCCCCCGGCTGGATGGTGCCGCCATAGACAAAGATCGACGGGCGATTGAGCCGCGCCATGCCGATCAGGCAGCCCGGCATGTTCTTGTCGCAGCCGCCGATGGTCACCAGACCGTCGAAACCCTCGCAACCGGTGACCACTTCGATGGAGTCGGCGATTACTTCGCGGGACACCAGCGAATACTTCATGCCTTCGGTGCCGTTGGCGATGCCGTCGGAGATGGTGATGGTATTGAAGATCACGCCCTTGGCGCCGGCGGCATTCGCGCCTTTTTCGGCCTCGAGCGCCAGCTTGTCGATGTGCATGTTGCAGGGGGTGACCATGGCCCAGGTCGAGGCGATGCCGATCTGCGGCTTGTCGAAGTCTGCATCGGTAAAACCCACGGCGCGCAGCATGGCCCGGGCGGGCGCGGCTTCGACGCCGTCGATTACTTGAGAGGAGTACTTGCGCAGATCGTCTTTGTCGCTCATGACTTGTCCTCACCGGCTCATCTGAAGACCACTGAGTATAGTCGCCGATCCGCCGCTACCTCGTGCACTGCACCCCGTAGGAGCCGGCTTGCCGGCGATGGCGGCCTTGAGTGTTGTATCGCATCGCAGGGCGCCATCGCTGGCAAGCCAGCTCCTACAGGTTTATCAGCGACCGGACCATAGAGTCGCGAACAGACGCGCGGGTTAGCCATGTCGTGATATTCTTCGCCCCAACTTGGTTTGACCTATTCAGTTGGCGTGTCCTCGAGACGTGCCGACGGAATCACTGTCGCTCAAGTAGCTGAAGCCAATAAAGATAAAAAGTCAGTTCAGAAGGGACAAAAAACTGGGGTCGATGCAGTTCATCGGCCTTGTGTGCCCACCCTGCAATCCTTGAGTGCCGCATCCGTGACTGCCGTGAAACACGGGGGCTGTGCGCATGAGGATGGAAGGGCGGATGGCGTTTTATCATAGGTGCTACAGATGTTTAAGAAAGTGAACACAGCCCTGCTGGGGCTGGCCTTGTCGTTGGGGATGACGACAGCCCAGGCCGAAGAAGCCAAGAAGGTCGACGTACTGCTCATTGGCGGCGGCATCATGAGCGCGACCCTGGGTGTCTGGCTCAACGAGCTGGAACCTGGCACTTCGATGGAAATGATCGAGCGCCTCGACGGCGTCGCCCAGGAAAGCTCCAACGGCTGGAACAACGCCGGTACCGGTCACTCTGCCCTGGCCGAGCTGAATTACACCCCGGAAGACGAGAACGGCAAGGTCTCGATCCCGAAGGCCGTTGAAATCAACGAAGCCTTCCAGATTTCCCGTCAGTTCTGGGCCTGGCAGGTTCAGCAAGGCGTGCTGAAGACCCCGCGTTCGTTCATCAACTCCACGCCGCACATGAGCTTCGTGTGGGGCGATGACAACATCAAGTTCCTGAAAAAACGCTACGACGCCCTGCAGGCGAGCCCGCTGTTCGCCGGCATGCAGTACTCCGAAGACCCGGCCGTGATCAAGCAGTGGGTGCCGCTGATGATGGAAGGGCGTGACCCGAACCAGAAAATCGCGGCCACCTGGAGCCCGATCGGCACCGACGTGAACTTCGGCGAAATCACGCGTCAGTTCGTTGCACACCTGCAAACCACGCCGAAGTTCGACTTGAAGCTGTCCAGCGAAGTACAGGACATCACCAAGAACGCCGACGGCAGCTGGCGCGTCAGCTACAAAAACCTGAAAGACGGCAGCAAGACCGAAACCGACGCCAAGTTCGTGTTCATCGGCGCCGGCGGCGGTGCCCTGCACCTGCTGCAGAAGTCCGGCATTCCTGAAGCCCAGGAATACGCAGGCTTCCCGGTAGGCGGCTCGTTCCTGGTGACCGAGAACCCGACCATCGCCGAACAACACCTGGCCAAGGCCTACGGCAAGGCTTCGGTGGGCGCACCGCCGATGTCGGTTCCGCACCTGGACACCCGCGTGCTGGACGGCAAGCGCGTGATCCTGTTTGGCCCGTTCGCGACCTTCAGCACCAAGTTCCTGAAAGAAGGTTCGTACCTGGACCTGCTGACCACCACGACCACCCACAACGTGTGGCCAATGACCAAGGTCGGCATCAAGGAATACCCGCTGGTCGAGTACCTCGCCGGCCAACTGATGCTGTCGGATGAAGACCGCCTCAACGCCCTGAAGGAATACTTCCCGAACGCCAAGGCTGAAGACTGGCGCCTGTGGCAAGCCGGCCAGCGCGTACAGATCATCAAGCGTGACGAAGCCGCCGGTGGCGTGCTGAAACTGGGCACCGAAATCGTCGCTTCGCAAGACGGCAGCATCGCCGGCCTGCTGGGCGCCTCCCCAGGCGCATCGACCGCCGCACCGATCATGCTGACCGTGCTGCAGAAAGTGTTCAAGGACAAGGTCGCGAGCCCTGAGTGGCAGGCAAAACTGCACCAGATCGTACCGAGCTACGGCACCCAGCTGAACAACAGCCCCGAGAAGGTTGCTGAGGAGTGGGCCTACACCGCCAAGGTGCTGGAACTGACTCCGCCACCAGCGGTGATCGCGCCGGCTGTGAAACCAGTGACTGTCGATACGGATGCGAAAGCGCCGAAGCCTAGTGCTGCGAGTGATATGGCTCTGTAAGTAGACGCCGGATCAAAAAAAGCCCACTGAATCGGCGACGGTCAGTGGGTTTTTTTGTGGGCGATGACCAGGACATCGTTTTCGAAAGGGCTTCTCTACGCCGTAATGCTGTTCACTTCAGCATCTCTTCAGTCAGAGAAAACCCGTGGCGAGGGAGCTTGCTCCCGCTTGAGTGCGTAGCACTCACATAAAAAAACGGCACATTTTTTGGGGCCGCTGCGCAGCCCAGCGGGAGCAAGCTCCCTCGCCACAGAAAGCAGGTGTGTCTGAGGCATCGGGCTTAATTGAACAGCACTCTCTCTATGCCGCACATATCGGCAATCCCTGTCATCAATTGCCAAGTATCTGACGCTCAATGTGAAGCAGATAGGTTGGCCGTGACGATACTGGTTTGTTTACCGACCCGGGTAACGCGAAACCGTAAGTCTGATACCTCTTTGCCCTGGCGGGAATTTGTAGGGGCGAGCTTGCTCCCACAGTAGTCAGTTGCATCTCGATAAAACAATCATAGAGAGCGCAGAATGAAGTTCAGTTTTATAGACAGCCGCCAGCCGAGCCGCCGGCGGGTTTTACGCGATGCTTTCACGTTGGCGTTGGCGGCTTCGCCGGTGGCAAATCTGGCCAGGGCCGCCGAGGAAAACACTGAGGAAGTGACCTTTGCCGCGGGCCCGCGACCGCTGGTGCAATACCCGCAAAAACGCCCGTTGACCCTGGTGACCACGCGGCCGCCGCACCTGGAGACGCCGTTCTCTGTCTTCAATGAAGGGGCTATCACGCCCAATGACGCGTTTTTTGTGCGCTACCACCTGGCCAATTTCCCGACCAGCATCGATCCGGACAGCTACCGCCTGACGATCAAGGGCTTGGTCGACACGCCGCTGTCGCTTTCCCTTGCCGAACTCAAGGCGCTTGCCGAGCCGGTGGAGGTGGTGGCCGTCAATCAGTGTTCGGGCAACAGCCGTGGCTTCTCGATGCCGCGGGTGTTCGGGGCTCAGTTGGGCAATGGCTCGATGGGCAATGCGCGGTGGCTGGGGGTGCCGCTCAAGGCGGTACTGGAAAAGGCCGGTGTGAAAGGCGGTGCCATGCAAGTGACCTTCCGTGGACTCGATAAGCCGGTGCTGCCGAGCACGCCGGAGTACATCAAGGCGCTGGACATCAGCCATGCCATGGACGGCGAGCCGATGATCGCCTGGTCGATGAATGGCACCGACCTGCCATTTCTCAACGGTTACCCGATTCGTCTGGTGGTACCCGGTTATTTCGGCACGTACTGGGTCAAGCACCTGAGTGAGATCGAAGTCGTCGACCATACCTACGACGGTTTTTTCATGGCCAAGGGGTACAGGGTTCCGGATAACGATTGCCTGTGCATTGCCCCCGGCACCACGGCGGCGAAGACCCAACCGATTTCCAGACTGCCGGTGCGCAGTTTCATCACCAGCGTCAAACACGGCGATGTATTGCCGCTGAACCAGAGCCTGGTGCTCAAGGGCATCGCGTTCGACGGCGGCGCCGGGGTCAACAAGGTCGAGGTGTCGATCGACGGCGGAGCCAACTGGCGCGAATCCACCCTCGGGCAGGACCTGGGCCGTTTCTCCTTTCGTGAGTGGACGCTGCCGATCACCTTTACCAACAAGGGCGCCACTCAGTTGATGGTGCGAGCCAGCAACAGGGCCGGCGAGACGCAGCCGCTGCAAGCGGACTGGAACCCCGGTGGCTACCGCCGCCACGTCGTCGAAACCCGCCACGTGACCGTCGCCTGAGGAGGGCTGCATGAAATTTTTGACCTCCCTGTTGTGCGCCGCCCAGGTTTGCCTGATGACCCTGGCTGACGCGGCGCCACTCTCGATCACCTTGCCGCCGGAAACGGCAGTGTTCAAGCCCAGTTCGCTGCCTGGTTACCCTTTGGCGCAGCAGAAGTGCTCCATCTGCCATTCGGCCGACTACATCAACTTCCAGCCGCCCGGCATGAGCCTGGCGCAGTGGACCGCCGAAGCGGGCAAGATGCAGCACGTGTACGGTGCTCCGATCAGCGACCAGGACGTGAGTGTGATCGGCGCGTACCTGGCGGCGACCTACGGCAGTGCCAAGGCCAGCGACGCAGATGTCCAGGCGGCCTCGAACCCGCCGCTGGAGCAGCCGCCGACGGTGTCGGTGGTAAAAGTGGCTTCAGCCTTGCTCAAGGACAACGCCTGCCTGTCCTGCCACGCAATCGACCATAAGGTCGTCGGCCCGGCCTATCACGATGTGGCGGCCAAATATGCCAATGACCCGCAGGCGCTGGCCCGGGTAATGTCCAGCATTCAGCATGGCGGCAGCGGGAAGTGGGGGGATGTGCCCATGCCGCCCTTCGCACAATTGGGCCCGGACGACCTGAAAAGCCTGGCGACGTTCATCATGAGCCAGTGAGTCCGCCGTCCAGTTTGGTGGAGCACGCGTTCCCCTGTAGGAGCTGCCGAAGGCTGCGATCTTTTGATCTTGATCTTCAGCAATCTCCAGATCGCAAAAGCAAGATCAAAAGATCGCAGCCTGCGGCAGCTCCTACAGATATTTCGTTATCTGTGTTCCCCCGGGATTGACGGTCAGTGGGCTTTTCTGTGAGTGCGATTTGTTCAATCCATCTAGGGATTGTCGGCACTGAAGCGCTGGAGAATGTCCTGGTACATTTTGGTCCGGCGGTGATCCCGGCCATATCCGCCAGCGGCGGCGACGGTGCCGGCCTGGACGTGGTCCAGGTACTTGAAGATTTTGCCGGGGGACAGAAACACCACCTTGTAGCCAAGGCCGATCGCGCGGTCCTGCAGCTCATAACCGGGCACCCGGTCATCGATCTGGAAATGCAGACCCTGCTGCTTCATCAGCCTGCAATTCCACAGGGTGCAAAAGCTTTTCAGGTGGGTTTCGGTGTAGGGCTTCGGCTCTCTTGAGCGCAGGCCCAGGGAGAGTTTCAGCCGGCGAAAATGGTGCTTTGCGAAGCGTGAGGTGAAGCGCCAGACAGTCCTTGGCAACCCGCGATTGAGTTGTTCGGTGCAGCCGACCGCGATGACATTTCGGTCCCTGGTGCAGTGCTCCATCATCATCGTAAAGATGCTGGCATCGAAGACGAAGGTGTCGGTGTGCATCAGGAACAGATGGTCGGTATCGACCTTGGAAAGCGCCATGTCCAGTGCCTTGCCATGGGCGATGTGGCCGGGTTCTTTGGTGGGGGCATCGCGTTCGATCAGGTTGATCCAGTCCAGTGAGCGCAGATACTCGACGCTGGCGTCCGCCGAATCGTTGTCCACCACCCAGACGGGTATGCCGGCTTTGCGTGCAGGCTCACGTAAAAGGTCCAGGCAGATCCTGGTCAGATCGAGGGTTTTGTAATTCACCAGCACGATGCTGAACGGCGGTTTGGCGCTTGTATCGACACGGGCCATCTTCGAAATGCTCGACTACCTGAAAGCTTCGAAGACTAAACAAGCAACCTTAGCCCAAGCTTAATTTCACCTGGGCGGGTTGGCCGTTGGCATTCAGGCGGCCTCGATACACCTAGGGTTTGGCCTGGCTTTTCAGCTTCTCCTCGATTTTTGCATCGACCGCAGCACGAATCTGGTCAACGCTGAAACTGGCAGGCTTCTGGCTCGGTGGGTACTCGATGAAGGTCTGCAGGAAGCGCGCCGCCTTGGCCACACCCGCGGCCATCAGGTAAGAGTTTTTCACCAGCCAGTCGTTGTACTGGTCCGAGACCAGGTCAGCCCGCTCATACGGGTCCATGCGCAGGTTGAACAGCTTCGGCACGCGCAGTGGCACGAACGGGCTGCTCCACACCGCAAAGCCACCGGGTTCGCGCTGTTCGGCGAAGACCACTTTCCAGTTGTCGAAACGCATCGATACCAGCACGCCGTCGTCGTTGAAGTAGTAGAACTCGCGACGCTCGCCTTTAGGCTGTTGGCCGGTCAGGTACGGCAATTGGTTGTAGCCGTCCAGGTGCACCTTGAAGCTGTTGCCGCCCGAGGTCGGTGCCCAACCCTTGAGCAACTTTTCCTTCACGTCGGTTTCGCCCGCGGCTGCCAGCAAGGTCGGGAACCAGTCCATGCCCGAGAACAGCTCGTTGGACACTGCGCCCGGCTTGATCTTGCCTGGCCAGCGGACTATCGCCGGCACGCGGTAGGCGCCTTCCCAGTTGGAGTTCTTCTCGTTACGGAACGGCGTGGTCGCCGCGTCCGGCCAGGAGAACTGGTTCGGGCCGTTGTCGGTGGTGTAGACAACGATGGTGTTGTCGGCGATTTTCAGGTCGTCGAGGGTCTTCAGCAGTTTGCCGACGTCGCCGTCGTGTTCCAGCATGCCATCGGCGTAATCGTTGCCGGGCATGCCGCTCTGGCCCTTCATCGAGTCGCGTACGTGGGTGAACAGATGCATGCGCGTGGTGTTCATCCAGACGAAGAACGGCTTGTCGGCCTTCGCTTGTTTCTCGATGAAGGATTGAGCGGCAGCGGTGGTTTCGTCGTCGATGGTTTCCATGCGCTTGGCGGTCAGCGCGCCGGTGTCTTCGATCTTGCCGTCGGCGTAGCTGTGGATCACGCCACGCGGCGTCCTGGACTTGACGAAGTCCGGGTCATCCTTGGGCCAGTAGGGGCGCTCGGGTTCCTCTTCGGCGTTGAGGTGATAGAGATTGCCGAAGAACTCGTCGAAACCGTGATTGGTCGGCAGGAATTCGTCCTTGTCGCCCAAGTGATTCTTGCCGAACTGGCCGGTGGCGTAACCCTGGGATTTGAGGGCCTGGGCGATGGTAATGTCACGTTTTTGCAGGCCGATCGGCGCGCCCGGTACGCCCACCTTGGTCAGGCCGGTGCGCAGCGGTGACTGGCCGGTGATGAACGACGAGCGCCCGGCAGTGCAGCTGTTTTCCGCGTAGTAGTCGGTGAACAGCATGCCTTCGTGGGCGATGCGGTCGATGTTCGGCGTCTTGTAGCCGACCACGCCCATGGAATAGGCGCTGATGTTGGTCTGGCCGATGTCATCGCCGAAGATCACCAGAATGTTGGGTTTGTCAGCGGCATTCGCCGCCATTGCCATGACCGTTGTCGCCACCAGGGCGAGTTTCGGCAGCCACTTTTTTATGCGAGTCATCTGACTGGCTCCTTGTTGACGGGCGTCGCACAGGGCGACCAGCGGCCATGTTCGAACGTCGTCAAAAGGTTCGCGCCACCCGTATCAGGTGGCGCTGACCTGTAGGAGCTGCCGCAGGCTGCGATCTTTTGACGTTGATTTTCAAGATCAAAAGATCGCAGCCTGCGGCAGCTCCTACAGGGAAGTGCGCCGCGTCAGATATGCAGTACCGCGCCGGTGACGCTGGCGCCGGCACCGCTGGCCAGCAGTAACAAGGGGCCGTTGAGTTCTTGCAGGCCGGCGTCCTTGCCTCGACCGGCGGCGATGACGTTGACGCGAATGCGGTGGGGTGTCAGCGACTGGGCCATGGCGCGGCTCATGCGGATCAGGCTGCTATTGGCGCGCAGGCACGGGTTCGGCTCGCTGATGGGGCGCGGCGGCGGGTCGATATTGACGATGCTGCCACCGCGTTCGGCCTTGATCATGTGCAGGCTGGTGCAGTGGACGATGTGATTGTTCAGGGCAACATGCTCGCGCTCGGCGCTGTTGTTGATCAGCACATCGACGCTGCCGAATCGCTCTTGCACGGTGTCCAGGGCGGCTTCGATGCTCGGTCTGCGGGCGCTGTCGAGGCTGACGACCATGACTTCGCCACCTTCCCAATGCAGATCGGCCGCCAGTTGCTCCAATTGCGAAGGGTGCTGGCCGCCGAGGGCCACACGGGCGCCGGCGAGGCTGATCAGGCGGGCGAAATGCGCACCCAGTCGGGTGCTGGCATCGGCCACCAGGACGGTCTTGCCGGCCATGGAAAACGGTTGCATGAGATCGCTCATGGGCGTGCCTCCGCGGTCATCGGGCGACGGGTGACCAAGGCTCGTGGGGCCGGTATCCCGGGCGACGGAACAGGCGCGGCGCCGAGCATTTTCAACACCAGTTCCGAGTAATGGCGGATGACGGCATCGATGCCCCAGCGACCATCGGCCTGGTACCAGACGCAGGCATGGGTGAGCATGTTGAACAGGGTGCGGGCCATCAGTTTGGGGTCGGCGCAGCTCAGCGAACCTTCCTTGACCCCTTGTTCCAGCAGTTCCTGCAGGGCGTTCAGATATTGACGCCGGGCTTGGCGGACGTGCTCCAGATCCTCTTCGCCGAGGCTTCTGAACTCCAGATTGCCGAGCATGGCCTCGTCCTGGTGTTCCAGGTGATAACGCACGTGGCAGGCGATGAAGGCGAGCAGTTTGATATCGGCGGTCGCGGATTTTTTGGGGCGATGCCGTGCCCACTCCCGGGACACCCCCTGGAAATACTCGAGAATCAGCTCCAGCAGCAGTTCGTTTTTGCCTTTGTAGTAGAGGTACAGCGTCGAGGCGTTGATGCCGGCTTCAGTGGCGAGCTGGCGCAGGCTCATCGAGCCGAAGCCATTGCGCGAGATCAGTTTGATGGCGGCCAGGCGGATGTTGCTTTCAGTCATGTTCATGGAGTGGTCCTGCGGTCATCAAAACTCAAACGAAGTTGTGGCGGAGGAGCTTTTGTGGCGAGGGGGCTTGTCGGAGTGCCGCACCACCCCATTCGGCTGCGAAGCAGTCGTGTCTCTGCCGATTCGCAACAACTGACAGATTGTCGGGGGCCGCTGCGCAGCCCAACGGGGGCAAGCCCCCTCGCCACAGTGGTGGTTGTTTATCTCTATTACTTATTGCAGATTGCCAGCCACCGCGATGGTCTGCGCCGTGATGTAGTTCGACTCTGGCGAGCAGAACAGGTACACCGCATCAGCCGCTTCCTGCACGGTGCCCGGACGACCCAGCGGGTTGCGCTGGGCGAACGATTTGGCGGCTTCCGGGCTGATGCCGACACGGATGTCACGGCCTTCGATGTTCACCGTGGCGCCGGCATGGGCGTCGGCCTTGGTCATGCGGGTTTCGATGAAACCGAAGGCCACGGCATTGACGTTGACCTTGAAACGACCCCATTCACGGGCCAGCGCACGGGTCATGCCGATCACGCCGGCCTTGGCCGAGGAGTAGTTCATTTGCCCGGCGTTGCCGTTGAGGGCCGACACCGAAGAAATGTTCACCACTTTGCGGAACACCTCGCGCTCGGCCGCCGCATCGGCCTGGGCCTGGGCCTTGATGATCGGGTAGGCGGCACGCAGGATGCGGAAGGGCGCGGTCATGTGGCAATCGAGAATGGCGTACCACTGCTCATCGCTCATCTTCTGGATCACGTCGTCCCAGGTGTAGCCGGCGTTGTTGACGATGATGTCGATGGCGCCGAAGTTGTCCATCGCGGTCTTGACGTAGCGGTCGCCGAAGTCAGGGGCGCTGACATTGCCGTGGCAGACGGCGGCTTCGCCACCCAGCTTGCGGATCATTTCAGCGGTCTCGTGGGCCGGGTCGGCGTCCAGGTCGTTGATGACGATGCGCGCGCCTTCGCTTGCCAGTTTCAGGGCGATCTGTTGTCCGATGCCACGACCGGAACCGGTGACCAGTGCGACTTTGCCTTCGAGTTTTGCCATGGGGTGTTGCTCCTCAGTGATCAGTTTTGTTTACAGGGCGATCACGGCGTCGCCAACGATCTTGGTCTCGCCGTATTGATTGGTGGTGCGCACTTCGACCTTGATCCGTTGCTCGCCCTCGACCTCGAAGCGCTCGACGACAGTGCCGGTGCAGGTGATCTGGTGACCCAGGTGGGTGATGCCGAGAAAGCGCACGCCGAACTCGCGCAACTGGCGCTGATCGACCCACTGGGTCAGCAGGCGACCGAGGTAGGCCATCGACAGCATGCCGTGGGCGAACACGTCGGGCATGCCGGCCCGGCGGGCGTAATCGGTGTCGATGTGGATGGCGTTGTGATCACCCGACGCACCGGCGAACAGGGCCAGGGTGGTGCGGTTGATCGGCGGCAGGGCCAGTGATGGCAGGGTGTCGCCGACGTTGATTTTTTCCAGGCTAATCGCGTTCATCAGTGTTCTCCGCTTCAGCTGTTGCGCTGCACAAGCACGCTGCGCAGGTCCGCAACGTGCTCACCGTGCTGATTGGTGACTCGGGTTTCGCGCACCACGAATTCCAGGGCGCCGCCTTTCTTGTCGTAGATGTCGGCGATGCGCACATCGAAGCGCAACGTGTCGCCGGCATGGGCCATGCGGTGATAACGGAAGGATTCTTCGCCGTGCAAAATGCGCGCGGTGACGATGCCCAGTTCGTCACGCCAGGCGTTCGAGGGAATCTGGAACTCCAGCGAGAACAGAAAGGTCGGCGGCAGCGGCAGGTTGGGATACCCGGCATCGCGTGCGGCCTGTTCGTCAAAGTAAACCGGGTTGGTTTCACCGGTGGCCTTGGCGAAGAAGCGCAGTTGCCCGGCTTCGGCGGTCACGAGGAAAGTGGGCAGTTGTCTGCCGATGTGTTTCTTGTCGATCATCGAAATGGCTCCTTTGCTCTGCGGGCGCGTCAGTTTTTCTGGTAAACGGTGACCACGCAGGCGCCGCCCAGGCCGAGGTTGTGCTGCACCGCAATGCGCGCGTCCTGCACCTGGCGTTGTTCGGCGGTGCCGCGCAATTGGTGGGTCAGTTCAAAGCACTGGGCCAGGCCGGTGGCGCCCAACGGGTGGCCCTTGGAGAGCAGGCCGCCGGACGGATTGGTCACCCATTTGCCGCCATAGGTGTTGTCGCCATCGTTGACCAGTCGCTCGCCGCCGCCTTCGGCGCACAGGCCCAGGCCTTCATAGGTCAACAGTTCGTTCTGCGCGAAGCAGTCGTGCAGTTCGATGACGTCGACGTCCTGCGGGCCGATACCGGCCTGGTTGTAGGCGATGTCCGCCGCCATGCGGGTCATGTCGAAACCGACCACGCGGATCATGTCCCTGGCGTCGTAGGTGCTCGGCAGGTCGGTGGTCAGCGCCTGGCCGGCCATCAATACGTCGGTGCGCAGGCCGTGCTTCTTCGCGAACGCCTCGGACACCACGATGGCCGCGGCAGCGCCACAGGTCGGCGGGCAGGCCATCAATCGCGTCATCACGCCTTCCCACAACATCGGGGCGGCCATGACTTCTTCGCTGCTCACCACGTTGCGGAACACCGCCAGCGGGTTATTGGCGGCGTGACGGCTGGCCTTGGCGCGGATCTTGGCGAAGGTTTCCAGTCGGGTGCCGTACTTCTGCATGTGCGCGTAGCCGGCGCCGCCGAACTGGCGGATGGCATTGGGCAGGTCAGGCATGCCGATCAGTTCGTTGGCCAGCACCAGGGCACGTTCGGTGGCCGGTGCGCGATCGGTCCAGGCGGATTTCAAGGCGCCCGGGTTCATGTGTTCGAAGCCAAACGCCAGGGCACAGTCCACCGCGCCGCTTTGTACCGCCTGGCGAGCGAGGAACAGGGCGCTGGAACCGGTGGCGCAGTTGTTGTTGACGTTGATCAGCGGAATGCCGGTCATGCCCACGCGGTACAAGGCTTTCTGGCCGCAGGTGGAGTCGCCGTAGACATAACCGGCGTAGGCCTGCTGGATGTCATTGAAATCCACACCCGAATCGGCCAGGGCCTGGCGGATCGCCTGTTCACCCATGACGTCGTAGGGCTCGTTGGTTCCCGGTTTCTTGAACTGGATCATGCCGACGCCAGCAACGAACACTTTATTGCTCATCGTTGTTTTCCTTGTTGTTTGAGAGGTTCAGAGCTTGCGCGCGATCATTTCGCGCATGACTTCACTGGTGCCGCCGTAGATGCGATTGACCCGTGAGTCGACGAAAGCGCGGGCGATCGGGTACTCCATCATGTAGCCGTAGCCACCGTGCAGCTGGACCATGTCGTCGATGCATTTCCACAGGGTCTCGGTGGTGAAGAGCTTGGCGATGGCCGCTTCTTCCAGGGTCAGGCGCCGGCGCATGTGCTCGCCCAGGTAGTAGTCGACCATCACCCGCATGGCGGTGGCCTGGGCCTTGATGTCGGCGAGCTTGAATTTGCTGTTCTGGAAGTCCCAGACCGTCTGGTTGAAGGCCTTGCGGTCCTTCACGTATTCGAGGGTCTGCTCCAGCAGGCGCTCCAGCTTCGCGGCGGCGGACACGGCGATCGAGAAGCGCTCCTGGGGCAGTTCGCCCATCAGGTAGGTAAAGCCAAGGCCTTCCTCGCCGAGGCGGTTGCCGACGGGCACGCGGACGTTGTCGAAGAACAGCTCGGCGGTGTCCTGGGCGTGCTGGCCGACCTTTTCCAGCTTTCGCCCATGCTTGAAGCCGGCGCGGCTGGCTTCCACGGCGATCAGGCTGATGCCCTTGGCGCCGGCAGCCGGGTCGGTCTTGCACACGACAATGACCAGGTCGGCGGTCAGGCCGTTGCTGATGAAGGTCTTGCTGCCGTTGATCACGTATTCGTCGCCATCGCGCACGGCGGTGGTGCGCACGGCCTTGAGGTCGCTGCCGGTGCCGGGCTCGGTCATGGCGATGGCCAGGATGGTCTCGCCCGAGCAAATGCCCGGCAGCCACTGCTGTTTCTGTTCTTCATTACCGCAGCGATTGATGTACGGAGCGATGACGTCCGAATGCATGCCGAAGTAGGCGCCACTCACGCCGGCCCGGGCGAACTCCTCGTTGAACACCGCGCAGTGACCGAAATCACCGCCGCCGCCACCGTATTCGATGGGCAGGGTGATGCCGAGCAAGCCTTCGCGGCCGGCCTTGAGCCAGGTCTCGCGGTCGACCTGGCCGGCCTTGTCCCAGGCGGCCTGGCGCGGCAGGCATTCGCGTTCGAAAAAGCGCCGCACGGTGGTACGGAACATCTCATGGTCGTCGCGGAAAACGGTTCGGGCGATGTGCACGCAAGACTCCTCAAACATGGCAGGCCGGCCTTGGGCCGAGCGCTTACGTAAGGCGCGGACTGCGCCTTTGATCTGAGGGTTACGATAGGTGGGGCCCGTGGCCCGAACGCCACCCGAGCCGGGTGGCAGGGAAAAAAACAATCCATGTAGGAGCTGCCGCAGGCTGCGATCTCTTGATCTTGTTCTTGAAAAACAAAGTCAAAAGATCGCAGCCTGCGGCAGCTCCTACAGGGTTTCAGGGGTGGACGTTGCTGTCATCCTGGGATTCCAGATCGCGCACCCGGGCCACCGCTTCATCGCGGCTGCTGACGCCGAGCTTGCTGTAGATATGGCTCAGGTGCCATTTCACGGTTTCCGGGGACAGGCCCAGGGCACGGGCGATTTTCTTGTTGGGCAGGGCCTGGGCCAGCAGGCGCACGACTTCGATTTCCCGCTCGCTCAACGGCTCGATCCCGGCCGTCAACGGTTTGCTGGTGGCCGTTGTCGCAGGTTTGGCCTTCGAGATCGCCGGAGTCGTGGCCTCGGCCGCCTGCAAGCGCTCGACATAAAACGCCAGCACCGGGTCCAGGGTTTCGCGGGCGGCGATATCGCAGATCAGTTTCAAGCCATCCGGATGGGCGTCGAGGAGGCTGCGCACCAGGCCAAAGCGTTGACCTCGGCGCAAGGCTTCGATGACTTTGAGCCGTGCCCGTTCAGGGTTGCCGCGTTCGGATTCGATCACGGCGCTGAGCACCAGCAGGCGCGTTGCCCCGAGTTGGCGACGATGCCGGTCGCAGGTTTCGATCAATCGTTCTATGCGATCGCAAGCCCCGTCCAGATCACCCTGGACCAGTTGCCAGCGAGCGCGGGCATTCTCGGCCAGAATGTGGATTTCCTTCAGGGCCGTGTGCCCTGCATCCGGGTGACGCGCGTCGATGGCTTCCAGGCGTGCCAGTTTGGCCTGGGCTTGTGCCGTCTCCCCGAGAATCAGCAACCAGCGCACTTGCCAGGTCAGGCAGTAGGCTTGCAGGCGCTCCAGACCGAGTTTGATCGCGTACTCATCCAGCCGCTCGACAAACGCCAGGGCTTCTTGATGGTTACCTGCCAGCCATTGCACGTTCCATAACACTTGCAGCACACGCAGGACGGAATCGGGAATCGAAATCCGTTCGAGAATGTCGATCCAGCCCGAGAGCATTTTGAACGCGGCGTCGACATCGTTGGTTTCGTACAGCACCTCACCGAGCAGCGCGGCGGAGAGATAAGTCGCGTCGGCACCGGCCTTGCCACATTGGCCGGCCTCATGCAGCACGTCGCGGTAAACCCTTTCCGCCTGAGTCATCTGGCCTTCAAGGGCCAGGCTCAAGCCAATCATGCAACGTCCCTGAAGGCTGCCGGCCGTGGTCCCCAGCAGCGGTTCGCCATTGATCAGCAGGTTCGGCCGGTCGAGTTGTACCTGCCGGGCCTTTTCGTATTCGCCGCGGTGCATGTACAGCCAGGACAGGATATTGGCGCAGGAGCCGATGGCCACGCTGTTGCTGCCCGGCGGCGGGTTGAGCAGTTGCGGCAGGACCGTCATGGCCGCGTCGGTGTCGTCGCGTTGCAGGGCCAGGGAGGCGCGCAGCAGCGAGATCATGAAGTGGTCATGGACTTCGCTCTCGGGGACGTCGCGAAACAGTTGTTCGAGACTGGCGCTGCAGGCCACGAAATCCCGGGCATACAACTGCATCCGCGCCTTGAGGATGCGCAGCTTGACCCGGGCCTGTACCTGTTCGACCGGCAACAGCCGTACCAGCTCGATCAACATGCGCAGGTCGCCATGGGCGTAGAGCGCCTCGGCGTGTTGCTCCACCAGGTCGGCGGCGGCAGCCGGGTCGCCGCCCATGACCGCATGGTGCACCGCTTCATCCAGGTGATTGTGGTCACGGAACCAGTGCCACGCCCGCACGTGCACCGCGTGTTGTTCGGCCTGGCTGCGGGAGTCGAAATACTTGAGCAAGGTTTCGCGCAACAGCGGGTGCAGGCGATACCAGGTTTCACGTTCGGCGCTGTCCACCGGGATCAGGAACAGGTTGTCCCGCTCCATGCGCGTCAGTAGCGCATTCGCTTCGGCAACCGCCTGCGGGTGGCCGCTGAGAGCGGCGCACAACGAGGCGCAGAATCGGTTGCACACGGCCATGAGCAGCAGCAGGTCGAGGTCGGTCGGCGACAGGTGAGACAGCACTTCGACTTCGAAAAACCTGGCGAAGGCTTGATCGTCCCGCAGCTGCGGGTGCACTGACGTGGCGTCCGGGGTGGCAGGCGGGCGGTTCTTTTTGCGGCTGACGGCGAGCAGTTGCAGGCCGGCGACCCAGCCATCGGTCAGCTCATGCATCATCCTGGCGTCGCGGGCATTGATCTCGCCCAACTGCGCCTTGAGGAACTGTTCGGACTCGACCGCCGTGAAGCGCAAGTCCCGCAGGTTCAGCTCGAGCACCAGTTCCTGGCTGCGCAACCGCGCCAGGGACAACGGCACGGCACTGCGCGATACCAGCGCCAGGTGCAGGTTGGCCGGGGCGTAGTCGATCAGCCATTGCAGAGCCTGGTGAATGCCCACGTCGGTCAGGTGGTGCAGGTCGTCGAGTACCAGCACCAGTTCACGGCCACGGCTGGCAATGCTGCGCACCAGGGTGATGACAGTGCGCTCAACGGCTTCGCTGTCGATGCCGCGACCTTCCAGTTGAGTCGCGTCCCGCACCAGCGCCGGGTCGATTTGGCCGAGGCTCGCCAGCAGGTAGTCAAGAACACGCGTCAGTTCGTTGTCGTCCGCCGACAGCGTCAGCCACGCCACGTCGAACCCCAACGGCAACAGCGCCTGGCGCCAGGCGATCAGGGTCGAGGTCTTGCCGCAGCCGGCTGGCCCCTTGAGCACGATGCAGCGCAAGCGTCGGGCCTTGAGCATCTGATCCTGCAGGCGCTCGCGGGAAATCAGGCGCCCGGTGCTGCGCGGCGGAATCAGTTTGGTGCTGACGATCGGGGACTGAACCGGATTGAAGACCTGGCTGGCATGGGGGTCCGATGCATTGGACTTGCGGTGTTTATCCATGGGGCTGTCCGATTCTTTCTTGTTTTGTGGGTGCGTCGAATCTCATCGAGTGTAACCCAGGGCATGGGTGGCATGACCCTGTCTTTGGCGGCCACCACCCGATGTGGGTGGTGGTCGTCGATCAACGGATTGATCTACTGGAAGGCACAAGAATAGGAGTGCTGTGGCGCTCCGTCAGAACAGTGGAGCGTTGGCGATGGGCGTACTGAGTGGCATTCGGGTGGTGGAGTTTGAGGCAATCGGGCCGGCGCCGTTTGGCACCATGCTGTTGGCCGATATGGGCGCCGACGTGGTGCGCATCGACCGCCCGCAGAAGGCCAGTGACCTGGGGCCGAAGCTGGAAGGCAAGCGTGCCGATATTACCGGGCGCAATCGGCGTTCGGTCACCCTCGACTTGAAGCGCCCGGACAGTGTCGCCGCTGCGCTGGAACTGATCGAACGTGCCGATGTGGTGATTGAAGGGTTTCGCCCCGACACGATGGAGCGCCTGGGTCTTGGCCCCGACATCGCGCTTGAACGCAATCCGCGTCTGGTCTATGCGCGGATGACCGGTTGGGGCCAGACCGGCCCGATGGCTGACCGCGCCGGGCATGACCTGAACTACATCGCCTTGTCGGGTGTGTTGTCGAGCATCGGCCCGGCCGGTGGGCGACCGGTGCCGCCGCTGAACCTGGTGGGCGACTACGGCGGTGGCGGCATGCTGCTGGCGATGGGCGTGCTGGCGGCGCTGGTCAATGTGCAGCGCGGCGGCGCCGGCCAGGTGGTCGACGCGGCCATGACCGAAGGTGCGGCGCAACTGGGCTCGGTGATCTGGGGCCTGCTCGCCGGCGGGCACTGGACAGAACAGCGCGGCAGCAACCTGCTCGACGGTGGCGCGCCCTGGTACGACACCTACGAAACCCGCGACGGCCAGTACATGGCAATCGGGCCGATCGAGTCGCGCTTCTATGCGCAGATGCTGGAAATCCTCGGACTGTCCAACGCCGACTTGCCCAATCAGCACGACCGCGCTGGCTGGCCGCGGCTGCGTGAGGCCTTCACCGCTGCGTTCCTGGGCCGCACCCGCGAGCAGTGGGTGGCCGCGTTCGAAGGCAGCGACGCTTGCGTTGCACCGGTGCTGGGGCTTGTCGAAGCCGCCCGGCATCCCCATGGCGTTGCCCGTGGCAGCTTCATCGAGGTCGACGGGGTGGTGCAACCGGTCCCGGCTCCGCGCTTCCTTGGCACGCCATCGGCGCAACCGCAACCCGCTCCCGAGCGTGGTGAACACGGCGGCGACGCACTGCGCGACTGGGGCTTCGACACGCCGGCCATCGAGCGCTTGCGTGAGCTGGGTCTGGGATGGCGCGCCTGAGCGCGTTGGCCCCGATAAAACATAAAGATCCGCGCAGCGCAGGAGTCACCCATGGCCATTCAGTTCAAGATCATCGATCACGTGGCACTTGTCACGCTCGATGCGCAACAGTCGAACAACGCGCTGACCCTCAGCGATTTGATGCACCTGCGCAAGACGCTGGGCGCCTGCCAGGATGACGAACAGGTGCGGGTCATCGTGCTGACCGGTGCCGGCGAACGTGCATTTTGCAGCGGCGCGAGCCACAAGGAGTCGCTGCTGGCCGCTTCGGGGTTCGTCGCCGGCACCCTCAAGAGTCGCGAAACCGAAGCCGAGGAGGGCGGCTACAGCCGACTGTTCGACCTCAGCGACCTGGATATCTGGAAGCCGGTGGTTGCCGCCATCAATGGTGCCTGCCTGGGCGGCGGTCTTGAGCTGGCGCTGCAATGCGATCTGCGCATCGCTTCGTCCAGCGCTACGTTCGGCTTGCCTGAAGTGTGCGACGCGACCATTCCAGCGGCCGGCGGCGTGCAGTACCTGCTCCGTGCGATCCCGGCGGCACACGCGATGAAAATGGCCCTGACTGGGGAGTCGATCGGCGCGCAGGAGGCTTTGGACATCGGTTTGATCATAGAGCTGCTGCCCCAGGACCGTCTGCTGCCGGCGGCGCTGGATCTGGCCGGGCGCATTGCCGCCAATGGCCCGCTGGCAGTGCAGTCGATCAAGCGCCTGGCCTTGCAGACCGCCCACCTCGCACCCCGGGATTTCGTCACCCAGGCCCATCTGCACTGGGGGTTGCTGCGCGACAGCGAAGATCACGCCGAAGGGCGCATGGCCCAGGCCGAGCAGCGTTCACCGAAGTACACCGGCACCTGACGCAACAGGCAAGCGCCGCATTCGTCCTGACCTGACAACAATAATTCACAGGAGAACCCCATGTATTTGACCCAAGGCCTGCACCGCGTGTTGCAGCAACGTCCCCATGCCGTGGCGACGGTCTTTCGCGACCGCCGCCGCACCTATGCCGAACTGGTCGAGCGGGTGGCTCGTCTGGCCGGGGCCTTGCAGCAACTGGGGATGCAGACCGGCGACCGCGTCGGCCTGCTGGGCCTGAACTCCGACCGGTTCCTTGAGTATTTCCTGGCGACCTGGTGGGGCGGCGGCGTGGTCAACCCGGTGAATATTCGCTGGAGCGTGCCGGAAATCGTCTACTCGCTGGATGACTGTGACACGCGCATCCTGCTGATCGACGACACCTTCCTGCCCATGGCCGAAGACATCGCCTGCAGCGCCAAGGTACGGCCATTGCTGATTCACATCGGCGACGGGCCATTACCCCAAGGCATGCTGTCCTATGAGCAACTGATTCGTGAAGCCACGCCGGTGGACGACGCCTTTCGCGGCGGTGATGACCTGGCGAGCATCATGTACACCGGCGGCACGACCGGCCGGCCGAAGGGTGTGATGCAGTCGCACATGAACCTGTGGACCGCTGCCGTGGCCCGTGCGGCCGATGTGCCGGTGCCGGCGGATGCCCTGACCCTGCACATCGCGCCGATGTTCCACCTGGCGGCGCTGTCGCGGGTCATCCTGATCTCGCTGCTCGGTCTGCCGAGCATTTTCGTCCCGGCCTTCGATGCCCTGGACGTGATGCGTACCATCGAGCGCGAGCGCATCACCGACATCCTGATCGTGCCGACCATGCTTCAGGCATTGATCATGCACCCGGAATTCGCCAGACATGACCTGAGCTGCCTGCGCAGTCTCACCTACGGCGCCTCGCCGATTGCCGTGCCCTTGCTGGAGCTGGCGCTCAAGGCGTTGCCCAATGTCGAGTTCACCCAGGGCTACGGCATGACCGAAGCGGCGCCGCCGATCAGCGCCAACGGTCCGGAAAACCACAGCGCCGAAGGCATTGCCAATGGTCGTCTGCGCTCGGCCGGGCGGCCAGGGCTGGGCGTTACGGTGCGCATCGTCGACGAACACGACAACGAGGTGCCGCGCGGCACGGTCGGCGAAGTGCTGGTCCGTGGCCCGAACATCATGCTCGGCTACTGGAACAAACCCGAAGAAACCGCCCAGGCGCTGCGTGGCGGCTGGATGCACACCGGCGACGGCGCCTACATGGACGACGACGGCTATATCTACATCGTCGACCGCTTCAAGGACATGATCGTCAGCGGTGGTGAAAACGTTTATTCGGGTGAAGTCGAAAGCGCGATTTCCAGTCACCCGGCCGTCGCCGCCTGCGCAGTGATCGGCATTCCCTGCGCGCAGTGGGGCGAAGCGGTGCATGCGGTGATCGTGCTCAAGCCCGATCACGAAGCCGCGGGCGCCGCGATCATCGAGCATTGCCGGCGGCAGATCGCGGGCTACAAGACGCCGAAGTCGGTCGAGTTCCGCACCGCGTTGCCGCTGTCTGGCGCTGGCAAGGTGCTCAAGCGCGATCTGCGCGAGCCGTTTTGGGCCGGCAAGGATCGGGGAGTCAGCTGATGCCACAAGTGAACGGTGGCGCATTGATTCCCGAGGGCTTCTGCGCGCTGGAACAACGCTCGGGTTTTTTGCGCTGTTGCGGCGACTTTTATGTGCATGAAACGCTGCCGATCCTGGCGGTGCGCCTCGAACCCCAGCATCTCAATTACGTGCGCATCGCCCACGGCGGCTTTCTCGCCACGGTGGCGGACAGCGCGTTCGGCGTCATTTTGCGGCGCCTTTCGGTGTCGCAGTCGGTGGCGGTGACGGTCAATCTGAACGTCGATTACCTCGGTCCGGTGCGCGAAGGAGACTGGCTGGAGGCGCATGTGCAAGTGCTCAAGAGCGGCGGCACCTTCATCAGCGCCAGCTGCCTGTTGAAGGTCGGTGAGCGCCTGGTGTTACGTGCCAACGGCGTCTTCACCCCCTGGAAGGGCCAGACGCCATGTACATGACCCAATGCCTGCAACGCACGTTGCAACAGAACCCGGATCAGCTCGCGACGGTTTTTGGTGATCGCCGTCGGACCTATCGCCAGTTTGGTGACCGCGTCGCTCGCCTGGCGGGTGCCTTGCAGAGTCTGGGCATGGCGGCCGGCGATCGGGTCGGCATGCTGGCGTTCAACTCCGACCGCTACCTGGAATACATCATGGGCGTGTGGTGGGGCGGCGGGGTGCTCAACCCGGTGAACATCCGCTGGAGCGTGCCGGAGATCGTCTATTCGCTGGACGATTGCAGTACCGGCATCCTTATCGTCGACGAACACTTTGCACCACTTGCCGAGAAGATCCGCATCAGTGCCCGCCATGTGCCACGGTTTATCTATGCCGGCGAGGGCGAAGTGCCGGTGGGCATGCTGGGCTTCGAGCAACTGATTGCCCAGGCCGCGGCGGTCGAAGACGCCGGGCGTGGCGGTGAAGACCTCGCCTGCATCATGTACACCGGCGGCACCACCGGCTTTCCCAAGGGCGTGATGCAGTCGCACTTGAACCTGTGGTCGGCGTGCATGCCGCGCATGGTCGACATGCCGCCGATCCATGACGGTCGACTGTTGCACGTGGCACCGCTGTTCCATGTCGCCGGCATGGCTCGGGCACTGATTCAGTTCATGGCCGGTGAAAGCCATGTGCTGCTGTCGAGTTTCGACGCGGCCCAAGTGCTGCAGGTGATCGAGCGGGAACGGATCACCGAGACGCTGCTGGTGCCGACCATGATCCTGGCGCTGCTGGCCCATCCGGACTTCGATCGCCATGACCTCAGTAGCCTGAAACGCCTGACCTACGGTGCGTCACCCAGCGCTGGCGAAATGGTGGAGCAGGTATTGGCCCGGCTTCCGGATCTCGAGCTTTCTCATTCCTACGGGCTCACCGAAGCCTGCCCGGTGGTGTCGAGCAATCTGCCGTGCAATCACACGGCGCAGGCACGCAAGAGTGGTCTGTCGCGTTCGGTCGGGCGCGGCGGGTTGGGGGTCAACGTGAAGATCGTCGACCCGCAAGGTCAGGAAGTTGCGCGTGGCACGGTGGGCGAGATCATCGTGCGCGGGCCGAACATCATGCAGGGTTACTGGAACAAGCCCGAGGAAACCGCCAGGGCATTGCGCGATGGCTGGCTGTTCACTGGCGACGGAGCGTACATGGACGAGCAGGGTTACCTGTTCATCGTCGACCGCTTGAAGGACATGATCGTGAGCGGTGGCGAAAATGTTTACTCGGCGGAAGTCGAAAACGTCCTCGCACGACACCCGGCCGTGGCGCTGTGCGCGGTGATCGGCGTTCCCCATGAACAGTGGGGCGAAGCGGTGCATGCGGTGGTGGTGCGCAAGCCCGGTGCCCTGGTCGATGCCGAGCAATTACGCAGGTACTGCCGCGAGTTCATCGCACCCTACAAATGCCCGAAAACCGTTGAGTTTCGCGACGAACTGCCGCTCTCGGCCGCCGGCAAAGTCCTCAAGCGCGAACTGCGCCCATAACCCCCACAACCGCCCCCTGTAGGAGCTGCCGCAGGCTGCGATCTTTTGATCCTGATCTTCAAAAAATCAAGATCAAAAGATCGCAGCCTGCGGCAGCTCCTACGGGTTTGTTTGTGTCTGGACAGTGGGCGGTGATCGCTACCCGATCCGGGTGGCTTCACGACCCACCCCCCGCCAATACAGTGGTTCCACGAACCAGGCGCAAGCCTTGCCTGGTAACCCACTGGAGATCCCGATGCATATCAACCGTACCGTCTACCGTGAAGACCACGAAATGCTGCGCGACACCGCGCGGCGTTTCTTCGAGCGTGAGTGCCTGCCCAAACAGGCGCAGTGGGACGAGGCCGGGCAGGTCGACCGGGAAACCTGGCTCAAGGCTGGCCGCCACAATCTGCTGTGCCTCACCGTGCCCACCGAATATGGCGGTGGCGGCGGCGACTTCGGCCACTCGGCGGTGTTGATCGAAGAACTGTACCGCGCCGGGGTTTCGGGCTGGAGCCTGGGCGTGCATTCGGACATTGTCGCGCCCTACATCGTGCGTCTGGGCACCGAAGAGCAGAAGCAGAAATGGCTGCCGAAAATCTGCACCGGCGAAACCGTACTGGCCGTCGCGATGACCGAGCCGGGCACCGGTTCCGACCTCAAGGCGATCCGCACCACCGCCGTGCGTGACGGCGACGAGTGGGTGATCAACGGCAGCAAGACCTTCATCAGCAACGGTCTGACCTGCGACATGGTGGTGGTCGTGTGCAAGACCGACCCGAGTGCCGGGGCCAAGGGCTGCAGCCTGATCATGGTCGAGTGCGACCGTGAAGGGTTCCGCCGCGGGCGCAAGCTGGACAAGGTCGGCCAGCACGCCGCCGACACCGCCGAGCTGTTCTTCGACGATGTCCGTGTGCCGGTGGGTAATCTGCTCGGTGAAGAGAACAAGGGCTTCATGCACCTGATGGAAGAGTTGCCGCAAGAGCGCCTGGTGATCGCCCTGTACAGCGCCGCCAAGCTCGAACGCCTGCTGGAGCAGACCGTCGAGTACGTGAAGGACCGCAAGGCGTTCAATCAGACCGTCTGGGACTTCCAGAACACCAAATTCAAGCTCGCGGACATCAAGGCCCAGGCCACGGCCGTGCGCCTGACCATCGACCACTACATCAGTGAGCACATGCGTCGTCGCCTCACGGTGCAGGAGTCGGCCATTGCCAAGCTCCTGGCCACCGAAACGCTGTGGAAGTGCATCGACGACATGGTCCAGCTGCATGGCGGCTACGGCTACATGATGGAGTACCCGATCGCCCGCGCCTTCGTCGACATGCGCGTGACGCGTGTCTTCGGTGGCACCAGCGAAGTGCTGCGCGAACTCATCGCGCGCCAGTTGTGATTCCTTTTCCCGCATTTTTTCAGGTGACACCATGAGCGAAAAAGTACTGGTTGCCGGCGTCGGCATGATCCCGTTCCGCAAGCCCAGCGACAGCCCGACCTATGTGCAGATGGGCGCCGAAGCGGTGCGTCGCGCCCTGGCCGATGCGGCGATCGATTACAACCTGGTCCAGGAGGCATATGCCGGTTACGTCTACGGCGATTCCACCTGCGGCCAGACCGTGCTCTACGAAGTCGGTATGACCGGGATCCCGGTGGTCAACGTCAACAACAACTGCTCGACCGGCTCCACCGCGTTGTACCTGGCGCGCAAGGCCATCGAATCCGGCTCGGCCGATTGCGTACTGGCGGTGGGTTTCGAGCAGATGCAGGCCGGCGCATTGAAGTCCCATTGGGACGACCGTCCGCCGACCCGTGAACGTTTCCTGCCGATCCTGCGCGGCCTGACCGCCGATATGGATGGCATGGCCCAGGCCATCCGTACCTTCGGTGGTGCCGGGCGCGAATACATACAGAAATACGGCACCAGAATGGAAACCTTCGCCGCAGTGCGCGCCAAGGCCAGCCGTCATGCCGCCAACAACCCGCTGGCATTGTTTCGCAAGGTGCTCAGCGTCGAAGACGTGATGAACGACCCGGTGATTCTGCCAGGCGTCATGACCCGCCTGATGGCCTGCCCGCCGACCTGTGGCGGCGCGGCGGCGATCCTGGTGTCCGAGCGTTTCGCGAAAAAACATGGCCTGCGCCGCGACGTGGAAATCGTCGCCCAGGCCATGACCACCGACACACCCGAATCCTTCAACTTCGAAAAACCGTCGATGCTCGACTGGGTGGGCACCCACATGACCCACGCCGCCGTGGGCCAGGTGTACGAGAAGGCCGGCGTCGGTCCACAGGACATCGACGTCTGCGAACTGCACGACTGCTTCGCCCAGAACGAAGTGATCTGCTACGAGTCGCTGGGTTTCTGCCCCGAGGGCGGGGCCGAGAAGTTCGTCATGGACGGTGACAACACCTACGGCGGGCAGATCGTGATCAACCCGTCCGGCGGTCTGCTTTCCAAGGGCCATCCATTGGGCGCGACGGGGTTGGCGCAGTGCTACGAACTGACCCAGCAATTGCGCGGCAATGCCGAGCAGCGGCAGGTCGACGGTGCGCGCCTGGCCATGGCCCATAACCTCGGGCTGGGCGGTGCATGCGTGGTGACGCTGTACGGCAAAGTCAGTGGAGGTGCCCAGTGAGCAGCTTGCTCGACGCCTTTCGCCTGACCGCGCTGCCGCCACACGCAGAAGCCTTTCGTGCCGAGGTCAAGGCTTTTCTGGCCGAGCATCTGCCAAGGGTTTCGGCAAGTGTGCGAGCGCGCAGCTGGACCGGCTTCGATGCAGATTTCAGTCGGCAACTGGCGCAGCGCGGCTGGGTCGGCCTGACCTTGCCCGCCGCTTATGGCGGTGCCGGGCTGGATGCGTTCAGTCGCTTCGTGCTGGTGGAGGAGCTGCTGTCTGCCGGTGCTCCGGTGGCGGCTCACTGGATCGCCGACCGCCAGAGCGGGCCGTTGATCCTGAAGTTCGGCAGCGATGCACAGAAGGACTTTTTCCTGCCGCGCATCTGCGCCGGCCAGGCGTTTTTCTGCATCGGCATGAGCGAACCGAACTCGGGTTCGGACCTGGCCAGCGTGCGCAGCCGTGCCACCCGTTGCCCTGAAGGTTGGCGCCTGAGCGGGCGCAAGATCTGGACCACCAACGCCCATCACGCCGACTACATGATCGCTTTGGTGCGCACCAGCGGTGCGCCCGAGGACCGTCAAAACGGGCTGTCGCAATTCATCATCGACCTCAAGCAGCCAGGTATCAGCGTGCGTCCCATCGTTGACCTGGCCGGTGACGCGCATTTCTCCGAAGTGGCCTTCGACGACGTCTTGCTCGGCGAAGACGCGTTGGTGGGCGAGGAGGGCAGTGGCTGGAAACAGGTCAACGCCGAACTGGCGTTCGAGCGCAGCGGGCCGGAGCGTTTCTACTCCAGCATCGTGTTGCTCGACCTGTGGGCCGAGACGCTGCGGCGCACAGGCGCGACGGCCCAGGAGACTGCGTTGCTCGGTAGTTTTCTCAGCCAGCTCACCTGCTTGCGCAACCTGTCGCTGGCACTGACCGCACTGCTCGCACGGGGTCAAAGCCCGGTGGTGGAAGCCGCACTGGTCAAGGACATCGGCACCGAATTCGAGCAAGCGATCCCGGCGGCGATTGCTGCGGCGATCAGCGCCGATCCGGATGTACCGGTCGATGAGGCGCTCTACAGCACGGTCGCCTACCTGAATCAGGTCGCGCCGACCTTCTCGTTGCGCGGCGGCACCCGGGAAATCCTGCGCGGCATGATCGCCCGCGGCCTGGGCCTGCGCTGATGCACCTCCAACAGGAAATACGTCATGTTCACTGAAGCCATTGAAAAGATCCTCAGCGACTTGTGCACGCCGGCGCGGGTCCGTGCCGTGGAAAGCGCAGACAGCGCAACGACGTTGTGGAGCGCCCTGGAAGACAGCGGTTTTCTCGAATTGCTGACGCCGGAAGTCGCCGGTGGCGCGGGCCTTGCGCTCGATGCACTGCTGCCGATTTTTGTCGCCTTCGGTCGCTGCGCGCTGCCGGTCCCGGCGGCGCAAAGCATGGCCGCTCGCGCGTTGATGCGTGACTGCCCGAGCGCGCCACCGAGCGGCATGTTGACCCTGGCCGGTACAGCCCATCGCCAGCCCGATGGCCTG
Source organism: Pseudomonas sp. Pseusp49 (assembly GCF_059491875.1). Taxonomy (NCBI): domain Bacteria; kingdom Pseudomonadati; phylum Pseudomonadota; class Gammaproteobacteria; order Pseudomonadales; family Pseudomonadaceae; genus Pseudomonas; species Pseudomonas sp. Pseusp49. The sequence goes on from NZ_CP168514.1 coordinate 2,607,709, forward strand.
TTGTGCGTGCCACGGGTGGCGTTTGGCTTGATGGCCGATTTCGCCCTGGTCAACCTGGAAGGCCAGTTGTTGCTGCTCGATTGCAGCCTGGCCCGCCGTCAGCCCACGGGCGTTCATGGCAGCCAATGCGCCACCTTGTACTGGTCGCAGGACTCACTCGGCAGTGCCATCGGCAATAACGGCGAGGAAGTACGGGTGTTCAACGCCGCCATCCACGCCGCCGCCATCGCCGGGGCCATGGAGCAGGCACTTGCCATGACGCTTGAGTACTGCAACGACCGCGTGCAGTTCGGCAAGGCCATCGGCAAGTTCCAGGCGGTGCAGCATCAGCTCAGCGTGATGGCCGAGCAGGTTGCCGCTTCGCGCATCGCCGCTGAACTGGCGTTTGCCGGCGATTCGCAGGTGCCGCCGCTGATGGCGACGGCCATTGCCAAGGCGCGGACCAGCATGGCGGTGCCTCAAGTCACGGCCATCGCCCATGCATTGTTCGGCGCCATCGGCGTGACCGAAGAACTGGACCTGCAACTGTTCACCCGGCGCCTGCACGAGTGGCGCGTCAGCGAAGGTTCGGAAACGTACTGGAACGGGATTGTCGGCCAGGCGTTGCTGACGCAGCCGAACGTCACGGCCTGCGAATTCGTTCGTCACGTAACCCCGTCTCCCATCGCTTGAGGATCAGCCATGAACCAGTTTTTGAAGTACGAACAGGAAGGTCATGTCGTCACCCTGACGATGAATGACCCCGAGCGACGCAATCCGTTGACCGGCAACAGTGCCGTGCCGGAGTTCCTCGAAGCCATCGAGCGCATTGAGCGCGACAGCAGCGTGCGTGCCGTGATCATCACCGGCGCCGGCACGGCGTTTTGTTCCGGCGGCAACGTGCGCGACATGGACCGCTATGGGCAAATGTCGGGTATGCAATTGCGTCAGGAATATCGCACCGGCATTCAGCGCCTGCCCCTGGCGCTGTTCAATCTGGAGGTCCCGGTGATCGCCGCGGTCAATGGCGCGGCCATTGGTGCGGGGCTGGATCTGGCCTGCATGTGCGACATCCGCGTGGCGTCCGAGCAGGCGAAGTTTGCCGAGAGCTTCGTCAAGTTGGGGATCATTCCGGGGGACGGTGGCGCCTGGCTGTTGCCACGGATCATCGGTCTGTCCCGTGCCACCGAGTTGACGTTGACCGGGCAAATGATCGACGCCCGTCAAGCGGAGCAATGGAACCTGGTGTCCCGCGTTGTTCCCGCCGAACAGTTGCTGGACACGGCACGGGACATCGCCGCGTCGATTGCCGCCAACCCGCCTCACGCCGTGCGTCTGGCCAAGCGCTTGCTGCGCGAAGCCTTGCACACCCGGCTCGATACGCTGCTGGAAATGTCCGCGACGTTCCAGGTGCTATCGCACCAGACCGCCGACCACCGCGAAGCCGTGGCGGCCTTTATCGACAAGCGCGTGCCGAGCTTTACCGGGTGAATGTCACCGAGCGTAACGCCCGGCGAATACCAGGTTGTTACACCGCGCGAAACCTCGCGACCAACACCCCTTCAAATCACCCGTTCGGGTGTGAGGGACGGGCCGGAGCCCCACTAGCATGGGCGCTCCAACACTTAATCCTTAACCGGAGAAACCGCATGACAACAAAAACAATGCGCGGAGTCTTCCAGCCGAGTCTGCTGGCCGTCGCTGTAATGGTTGCCACTTGCGCGAGCAATCAGGCTCACGCTGTTGATTTCAATATCGGGGAAATTCAGGGCAGTTTCGATTCGTCGCTGTCGATAGGGGCGAGCTGGTCGACGGCTGATGCAGACAAGCAATTCATCTCCAACTTCAACTCACAGGGCGTGACCGGCGGTCAGTCCGCGTCCCGGACCACCGACGACAACCGCCTGAATTTCAAGAAGGGTGAAACCTTCTCGAAGATCTTCAAGGGCGTGCATGACCTGGAGCTCAAGTACGGTGACAGCGGCGCCTTCGTGCGCGGTAAATACTGGTATGACTTCGAGCTGATGGACGAGAGCCGCCCGTTCTATGACATCAACGACTCGGGGCGTGATCGCGCCGCCAAGTCCTCCGGCGCGATGTTTCTCGACAGCTTCGTCTACCACAACTACTCGATTGGCGATCAGGTCGGCAACGTGCGCCTGGGCAAGCAAGTGGTGAGCTGGGGCGAGAGTACCTTCATCGGCAACTCGATCAACAGCATCAACCCGATCGACGTCGCCGCCTTGCGTCGTCCTGGTGCGGAAGTGAAGGAAGGCCTGATTCCGGTGAACCTGCTGTACGTGTCCCAGGGCCTGGCCGACAACATCACCGCCGAAGCGTTTTACCAGCTGCAATGGGACAAGTCGGTGGTGGACAACTGCGGCACGTTCTTTGGTAATGACGGCGTACCGCAAGGCTGTGACGACCGCCTGGTGATCGCCGGTCTCGACCTGCCACCGGGCGTGGCGAAGAACACCGGTGGTCTGGCAGCCATTGCCGCAGGCACCGATGACGCCTTTATCCCGCGCCTCAACGACAACGATGCACGCGACAGCGGCCAGTATGGCCTGGCCCTGCGCTGGTACGTGCCGGAAGCCAACGACACCGAGTTCGGCGCCTATGCGATGAACTATCACAGCCGCAACCCGCTCCTTAGCATCAACCAGATGAGCAACCCGGCCGGGGGCGTGGCTTCGGCGCGCAGTGCCCGCTACTTCATCGATTATCCGGAAGACATTCGCCTGTATGGCTTGAGCTTCCAGACCAACGTCGCGGGCGTTTCGCTGGGGGGGGAACTCAGCTACCGGCCGAACATGCCGCTGCAACTGAACACCGCCGACCTGCTGTCTGCGGCGACCTTCGGCGCCACATCGCCCCTGATCACCACCGGTTTCGCCGGGCGCACCCTGGGTGGCGAGGTCAATGGCTACAAGCGCATGCCGGTGACCCAGGCGCAGGTGACCGCGACGCAGTTCTTCGATCAGGTGTTCGGTGCCAGTCGCCTGACCCTGGTGGGCGAGGTGGGTTACAACAAGATCAACGGCCTGGGCAAGGCGGACGGTACGGATCTGCGCTTCGGTCGCAGCCCGGCCTTCGGTTCCGGTGAACTGCCGGGTGCCGCCGGTGCCGCCACTTGCCGTGGCAGCGCAGTGGGCCAGCCCAACGCCAGCAACCCGGCGCAGGAGTGCAACAACGATGGCTTCTACACCAGCAGCAGCTGGGGCTATCGCCTGCGCGGCAAGCTCGATTACCCGAACGCTATCGCCGGTATCAACCTGTCGCCGAACCTTGCCTGGTCTCAAGACGTTCAGGGCTACGGCCCGAACTTCGATGAAGGTTCCAAGGCGGTCAGCCTCGGTGTCGATGCCGACTACCAGAACACCTACACCGCCAGCCTCAGTTACACCAACTACTTCGGTGGCGATTTCAATACCAACGTCGACCGCGACTACGCCGCGCTGAGCTTCGGCGTGAATTTCTGATGCAACCCTGCCAGAGGAAACTGAACATGAACGCACGTTTAATTCTGCGCGCCGGCGCACTGAGTCTGTCGTTGCTGGCCACTGGGGTCATGGCCGCAGTCACCCCGCAGGAAGCGGCCCAGCTGGGCACCACCCTGACGCCGTTGGGGGCGCAGAAAGAGGGCAATGCCAACGGCAGCATTCCTGCCTGGACCGGTGGCCTCAAACCCGGCGCGGCGCCACTGGACAATGGATTTCTTGGCGATCCGTTTGCCAGTGAAAAACCGCAGTTCGTGATCACGGCAGCCAACGTCGAGCAGTACAAGGACAAGCTGACCCCCGGCCAACTGGCGATGTTCAAGCGATATCCGGACAGCTACAGGATCCCGGTGTACAAGACCCAACGCACGGCCGCGTCGCCACAGAACATCTATGACATCGCCAAAAAGAGTGCAGTGACCACCGAACTGACCCCCGACGGCAATGGCCTGGTGAACTTCACCCAGACCCGCTATTACCCGTTCCCGATTCCAAAGAACGGTGTGGAGGTGTACTGGAACCACACCAACCGCTATCGCGGCGGCAACATGGAACGTATCGCGGCCCAGGCGGCCCCGCAAACCAACGGTTCCTATTCCATCGTCGAGTACGAGGACAAACTGGCCTTTCCGCAGTTGATGGAAGGCGTCGATGCCGGGCAGGCCGATAACGTTTTGTATTACTACAAACAGGAAATCACCGCGCCGTCGCGCATGGCCGGCAGTGTGATCCTGATCCACGAGACTATCGACCAGGTCAAGGAGCCGCGCCTGGCATGGGTCTACAACGCCGGTCAGCGCCGCGTGCGCCGTGCACCGCAAGTGGCGTATGACGGCCCGGGCAACGGTTCCGACGGCATGCGCACCGCCGACAACACCGACATGATGAACGGCGCGCCGGATCGTTATGACTGGAAGCTGGTGGGCAAACAGGAACTGTACATCCCGTACAACAACTACAAGTTGCAGTCGCCGAAGGTCAAGTACGACGACATCATCAAGCCGGGGCACATCAACCAGGACCTGACCCGTTACGAGTTGCACCGCGTGTGGCACGTGCAGGCCACGCTCAAGCCCGGTCAACGCCACGTCTACGCCAAGCGCGACATGTACTTCGACGAGGACACCTGGCAACTGGCCGAGGTCGATCACTACGACGGTCGCGGGCAGCTGTGGCGAGTGGCGGAAGGTTATGCGGTCAATGATTACGAGCGCGGTTCGTCGAACTTCTCCATGCTCGGCATCTACGACCTGATCGCCGGTCGCTACAACGTCCTGGCGATGACCAACCAGTCCAGGCATGCCACGACCTACGGCATGACCGCGAAGATGACCGACTTCACCCCGGCGGCGCTGCGCAACGACGGTATTCGCTGACCCGTTGCCGCGCTTCAGACAACGCCCTGTTCGCAGGGCGTTGTGCTTTGTTCGGCGCCTACCACCTGATGCGGGTGGCGCGTTATCCGGCGGCGGGCTCAATGATGGTGCCTACTCCCCATCAGCGAGGTCCGCCATGTTTGTGCCACGGCCGCATCTGATCGATGCACTTGAGGGCAAGCCGTGTCGCTTGCAACTGCTTTGTGCGCCTGCCGGGTATGGAAAGACGTCCTTGTTGCAGCAGTACTTGCAAGGCATTGCGCCGCCGGGGGCGGTGGTCTGGATGGCTTTGGGCGGACAGCGGCAGACGCTGGAGCACTTTATTGCCAGGTTGGCGGGGGCGCTTGGGTTGCCGGTGGATACTGCACCGGATGGGGTATTGGCGTTTCTTGATTTTAGTAATTCGGCGACTGACCTATCGCTTTCGCGAGCAAGCCCGCTCCCACAGGGGAACACGGTCAACTGTGGGAGCGGGCTTGCCCGCGAAGAGGCCCGTGCAGCCAACGAATTCCTGTCGGCAGAAAACACAAACGAATCCCGCCCGATCCGCCTGGTGTTCGACGACCTTCCCGTGGATATGCCCGTAGACCTGAACCACTGGTTCGACCGACTCCTGTCCCTCAAAAACCCGCAGATGCAGGTGCTGGTCACCTGTCGCCAACGTCCGGACTGGAACCTGCCGCGCCTGATGCTGACCGGTCAGTTGCTGGAGTTCGGTGCCCGGCAACTGGCGCTGCGCCCCGATGAGTTCGAATCGCTGATTGACGCCCTGGCGCCACACACCGATGCGTCGGCCAGGGGAACTCTCTGGCATGAGACAGGCGGGTGGTGCGCCGGTGTTCGCCTGTCGCTTGCGCTGGATCATGCCCAGCCATCGCCATTGCTCGGCCAATACCTGGAGCGTGAACTGTTGTCGCGCTTGAGTGACGAGCAGCGCGAAGTGATGGGTGGGCTGGCACATTTGTCCCGCGTCAGTGCGGACCTCTGCGAACAGTTGTGGGAAGGCCGGCAAGCGGCGCGGGTGTTCAACAGTCTGTTGCAGTGCCAGGCCTTTGTGTTCCCGATCGAGCAACAACCCGGCTGGTTCCGCCTGCTACCCGCGGTGGCGCAAGCCCTGCAAAGTCAATTGAGCGGTGCGCCGTTGAACCGGCTGCGCTTGCGGGCCTGCCAGCTGCTCAGTGTGCTCGGGCATGTCGACGACGCGGTGGAGCAGGCACTGTGTGCCGATCAACCTGAAGTGGCTGCCAACTACATGGAGCGCCTGTGGCTGAGCTGGATTCTCAGGGAACGGCACTTGAGCAAACTGATGGAATGGCGTGAGCGCATCGAGCCGCAGTTATTGCACAGCAGCCCGCGTCTGATCTATCTGTGCGCCAAGGCCTTGCTGTTCAGTGGGCGACTGGACGAAGCCGCCGAGTGCCTGGCGCGTCTGGGGCATTTTTTGCCGTTGGCCGACCCGGTACGCAATCAACGCCTGCTGGCGAACTGGCAGGCGTTGTTTGGCACCTTGCAGGCCTTGCGTGGACAGACCGGGGCGGCGCGCCTGCATTGCCGTGCAGCCCTTGATTATCTTGGGGGCGAGGACTGGTTGTCGGTGTTGTTGTGCCATTGCATCCTGGCGCGCCTTGCCATGGAGACCGGCGATCTTGCACAAGCGCAAACCTTGCTCGATCACTCGCTGGAGCTGGCCCGGCGCCAGGGCAGTCATGAATCGGAAGTGCTGGTCAATGCCGACCGGGTCCGCCTGATGATGCTCAGGGGGCAATCGGGTTTTGCCCAGGCACTGTTGCGCACTGAGCTGGACCGGCTGGAGTCGGTCCCGTCGCAGCCTTATCCGCTGCTCGGTCGGCTGCTGTTCCTGCGCGGCGAGCTGCTGTTGCAGCAAGGGCATTGCAGCGAAGCCGAAGTGGTGATCCAGGCGGGGTTGCTGCAGGTCCGCGATTGCTGCGCCCCCTTTGTGCTCAATGGCTATCTGCTGCTCGCGGAGATTGCCTCGCGCAACCACGACCCACAAAAGGCTCATTTGCTGTTGCATGAGGCCGAGCGGCGCATGCAGTGGGGCAAGATCGACAACGCCTTGTATCAGGCACCGATTGCCCGGCAGAAAAACCGCATTCTGGCCCGTGAACAGCCAGCGGAAACCGGCCATGCCTCTGTCACTCGTCTCTCTACGGGTGTGCCGGATTACCAGGATGACCTGACCCCCCGCGAGGTGTCGGTGCTCAAGTTGCTGGCCGAGGGCATGTCGGTACGCGAAGTGGGCAGCCGCTTGTTCATCTCGGAAAACACCGTGAAAACCCACGCCAAGAACATCAACGTCAAGCTCGGTGCCTGCCGTCGCACCCAGGCCATCAACAGCGCCAAGGCCATGGGCATCCTCGCCTGAATTCATCGCCGTCACGCCACCCACCTGATCCGGGTGGCGGCGTGGCGCCCGCGATGATCAACCATGCAGCCAGACCCTGTGCATTGCCGCCCGGCCGTGGCTGCGGCCTGACAAAAACAAGAGAGGTAGTGATGAGCGCCATCGAGAGTTCGACGAGCTGTGACATCCGCACGATCCTGGAAAAACAACGCGCGGCCTTCCAGGACCGCGAGCCCTATACCCTTGAAGAGCGCTGTGAGTTGCTCGACCGGGCCATCGGTTTGCTGGTCAATCACGAACAGGACATCATCGAGGCCCTGACCGCCGATTTCGGCCATCGCAGCCCGGGTTTCTCCAAGGGCAGTGAAGTGCTGTCGCCACTGGCGACACTGCAGCAGACCAAGGCCGAACTGGCCGAATGGATGCGCCCGGAACAACGTCGGGCCCGCGCCGGCGAAGCCTGGGTGCAATACCAGCCGCTGGGTGTCGTGGGCATCGTCACGGCCTGGAACGTGCCGGGCTACATGGTGTTCAGCGGGCTGGCCGGCGCATTGGCGGCGGGCAACCGGGTAATGATCAAACCCTCGGAATTCACCCCGCATACGTCGGCGCTGATCGCGCGGCTGATCCGCTCGGTCTACGCCGAGGACGAAGTGGCGGTGGTCCTGGGTGGTGCGGACGTCGGGCAGGCGTTCTGCGGCCAGCCGTTCGACCATTTGCTGTTCACCGGTGCCACCAGCATCGGCAAGCACGTGTTACGGGCCGCGGCGGAAAACCTGGTGCCGGTGACCCTGGAGTTGGGCGGCAAGTCGCCAACGATCATCTCGCGTTCGGCAAACTTCAACGAAGCGGTGGCCAAGGTCGTGATCGGCAAGCTGCTCAATGCCGGTCAGTTGTGCGTGGCACCGGACTACGTGTTTGTCCCGCAAGAATCGGTAGAGGCTTTTATCGCCGTGGCCAAAGCCGTGGTGGCGAAGTTCTTCCCGACGCTCAAGGACAACCCCGACTACACCTCCATCATCAACACCCGTCATTTCGAGCGTTTGCAGGGTTACCTGAGCGAGGCCCGCGCCGCGGGTGTCGAGCTGATCGAACTGAATGCCGGCGCTGAAGATTTCAGCCAGTCGCTTTTGAACAAGATCGTACCGACGCTGCTGCGCAATCCCGGCGACGACCTGCAGGTGATGCAGGACGAAATCTTCGGTCCGCTGCTGCCGATCAAACCCTACGAAACCCTCAGCGAAGTCATCGCCCAGATCAATGCGCGGCCTCGTCCGCTGGCCTTGTACTACTTCGGCAACGATGCCGCCGAAGAAGCCCTGGTGCTGACCCGTACCTGTTCCGGCGGCGTGACCCTCAACGGCGTGATGAGTCATGCCAGCACCGAAGGCCTGCCCTTCGGCGGCGTCGGCCAGAGCGGCATGGGGGCTTATCACGGCATCGACGGTTTCCGCACCTTCAGCCATGCCAAAGCCGTTTTGCGTACAGCGGCCAACCCGGCCTGAACCCCATATCATTGTCGAGAGAACTGTCATGAAAGCTGCCGTATTCCATCAGGTTGGAGCCCCGCTGGTCATCGAAGAAGTGGGCATCAGCAAACCGGGCCCGCGTGAAGTGTTGATCCGCACCAAAGCCGTGGGGGTGTGCCACTCGGACCTGCACGTCATCGACGGCTCGTTTCCGTATCCCGGCCCGATGGTGTTGGGTCATGAAGCCGCCGGCGTGGTCGAGCAGGTCGGCTCCGAAGTGCGTTCGGTCAAGCCGGGCGACCATGTGGTCACCTGCCTGACGGTGTTCTGCGGCCATTGCGAGCACTGCGTCACCGGCCACCTGGCGCGTTGCGTGTCGCCGGAAACCAAACGTGACAAGGACGAAGAGTCGCGCCTGACCTACGTGCAGAAACCGATGCCGCAATTCGTCAACCTGTCCGGGTTCGCCGAGCAGATGCTGGTGCACGAAAACGCCTGTGTGGCGATCCGTCGCGATATGCCGTTGGACCGTGCGGCGCTGCTCGGTTGTGCCGTAACGACCGGCACCGGCGCGGTGTTCAACACTGCCAAGGTGCGGCCGGGCGAGACCGTGGCCGTGATCGGTTGCGGCGGCATCGGTCTGGCAGCCATCAACGGCGCGGCACTGGCCGGGGCAGGGCGGATCATCGCCATCGACATGCTCGACTCGAAGCTGGAACTGGCCAAACAATTCGGTGCCACTGACCTGATCAACGGCCGGGACGGCGATGCCGCCAGGCAAGTGATGGAACTGACCCGTGGCGGTGTGCACCACGCCTTCGAATGCATCGGCCTCAAGCAGACCGCCGAGCAAGCCTTTGCCATGTTGGCGCGCGGCGGTACCGCCACCGTGATCGGCATGCTCAAGCCCGGCCTGAAAATCGAGCTGGATCCGCTGCAACTGCTGCATGAACGCCGTATCCAGGGTTCGTTGATGGGTTCCAACCGCTTCCCGGTCGACATGCCGCGCCTGGTGGACTTCTACATGGCCGGCAAGCTCAAGCTCGATGAAATGATTTCCCAGCGCATCCGTCTGGACCAGATCAACGAGGCGTTTGATGAGCTGCGCCGCGGTGAGCTGGCGCGTTCGGTGATTGTTTTCGATTGATAAGCCCCGTCATTTCCTTGTAGGAGCGAGCTTGCTCGCGAAAAACCCGAGAACGCCGCGGGGAGTCAGGAAACCAGCGTTATCGTTGGCGACCATCGCGAGCAAGCTCGCTCCTACAAGGGGTTGTGGGTAAGCCCCAATGCTTTTGGAGTGGATGGATGGACATTGAATTCTCTGCGCACGAGCGCGCGTTTCGCGAGGACGTGCGCGTATTTCTTCGTGATCACCTACCCGTTGAATTCGCCGAGCGGATCGCCCTGGGCAAGCGCCTGAGCAAAGCGCATCAGGTGCAATGGATGCGCACACTCAACCGGCAAGGCTGGCTCGCACCGGGCTGGCCTGTCGAGTTCGGCGGTACCGGTTGGAGCGATGTGCAAAAGCATATCTTTGACGAGGAATGCTTTGCGGCCGGGGCGCCGAAAGTATCTTCCTTCGGATTGAAAATGGTTGCCCCGGTGATCATCAAGTTCGGCACCGCCGAGCAGAAAGCACACTTCCTGCCGCGGATTCTTTCCTGTGAAGACTGGTGGTGCCAGGGTTACTCCGAACCGGGTGCCGGTTCTGATCTGTCGTCCTTGAAAACCCGTGCGGTGCGCGAGGGCGATGACTATGTGGTCAACGGCCAGAAAACCTGGACCACGCTGGCGCATTTCGCCGACTGGATGTTCTGCCTGGTGCGCACCGACCCCGAGGCGCGTCAGCAACGGGGCATTTCGTTCCTGCTGATCGACATGAAAACCCCCGGTATCACTGTGCGGCCGATCATCACCCTCGACGGCGAGCATGAAGTCAACGAAGTGTTCTTCGACAACGTGCGGGTGCCGGTGGCGAATCGGGTCGGGCAGGAGAATGAGGGCTGGACCTGCGCCAAATACCTGTTGACCCACGAGCGCACCAGCATCGGCGGGATTGCGCAGAACAAGGCATTGCTCACCCGGCTCAAGCGCATTGCCAGCCAGGAAGTCCGCGATGGCCGGCCACTGATCGACGACCCGTTGTTCCGCACGCAGATCGCTGAAGTCGAGATGCAGTTGATGGCGGCCGAAATGAGCAACCTGCGAACCCTGGCGGCGACACAAAGCGGCGAAGTCCCCGGTGCCGAAAGCTCGTTCCTGAAGATCAAGGGCACCGAGATCCGGCAGGCGATTACCTACCTGATCAGCAAGGCCGTGGGGCCGTATGCGTTGCCGTTCATTGAGGATGAGCTGGGTTACGGCAGCGAACCCTTGCTGTACACCGACTACAGCAGCGCGGCCACCTACCAGTACCTGGATGCGCGCAAAGCCTCGATTTATGGCGGCGCCAACGAGATCCAGAAGAACATCATCGCGAAAATGATCCTCGAACTGTAAGGCGCCCCGATCATGGATTTCAAACTGACAGAAGAGCAACTGATGCTGCAGGAAACCGCCGCGCGCCTGGTGCGTGACGTGTATGGTTTCGAGCATCGCGAGCAATACCGCCAGAGCAGACACGGCTTCAGCGACCCGTTCATGCAGCAACTGGGCGACCTCGGCCTCTGCGCCGTGCCCTTTGCCGAGGCTTATGGCGGCTATGGTGGCAGCGGTGTGGAGAACATGCTGATCATGACCGAACTGGGCCGTGGCCTGTGCCTGGAGCCTTTCCTGCATTCGGTGATTTTCGCCGGTGGCCTGGTCGACCAGTTGGGCACCGCCGCCCAGAAAGACACGCTGTTGCCGCAAATCGGCAGCGCCAGCCTGCAACTGGCCGTGGCCCTCGATGAGCCGCAGAGTCACTACCAGTTGCACGACGTTCAGACGACCGCCGAGGCGGTCAGCGGCGGCTGGAAGCTCAATGGCCGCAAGTCGGTGATCATCGGCGGCCAGAGCGCCGGGCTGATTCTTGTCTCGGCGCGCACCAGTCACGGGGTTCGGGACGAGCAGGGCATCACTGTGTTTTTGGTCGACCCGCAAGACCGCGGCGTCGGTCGACGCGACTTCGCCACCCAGGATGGGCGGATGGCCTGCGAACTGTACCTGGACGACGTGTTCGTCAAAAGCAGTGCGGTACTCGGCGCAGTGGGGCGGGCCTTGCCGGCGCTGCGTTATCAGCAGGGCCGTTGCATCGCCGCGCAATGCGCCGAGGCCGTCGGCAGCATGGAGGCGGCGTGCGCGTTGACCCTCGACTACCTGAAAACCCGCCAGCAGTTCGGTCAGCCCATCGGCAAGTTCCAGGTGCTGCAACACCGTATGGTGGACATGCGCATCGAGCTGGACCAGGCCACGTCCATGACACTGCTCGCGGCCTGCGTGGCCGATCAGGCGGACAGTGACGAACGCAGCCGCATCCTGGCGGCCGCCAAGTTCATCGTCAGTCGTGCCAGCCGCTTTGTCGCCGACCAGGGTATCCAGTTGCACGGCGGCATCGGCCTGACCTGGGAATACATGCTGTCGCACCACGCCAGGCATTTGCTGATGGTGGCGCGTCAGTTTGGCGATGACGATCACCATTTGCAGGCTTACGCGAAGTTGCTGCAGGTGGCGTGAGGCATACCCCAACCGCGAGGCTATCGCCGCCCGCCACGTTAGAACGTACCTGTGCGCACCTCGCCGCTGCGGGTATAGCGGGCGATCAGCACACCCCCGGGCGAACTGATCGAGTTCAGCAAGGTGAAGGCCGCCGCCTGTGCGTTGTCGTCGAACAGGCGCTTGCCGCGTCCCAGCAGGATGGGGTGAATCATCAGCCGCAACTCGTCCACCAGGCCGGCGGCAAGCAGTTGGCGCACCAGGTCGCCGCTGCCCTGGGTCAGTAGCCGAGGACCGTCCTGGCGCTTGAGCGCGCTGATCGCGTCGACCAGGTTGCCCGGCAGCGCGTGACTGTTGTGCCACTCCAGCGAATCGCCGCGATGGGTGGCCACGTGCTTGGGCACGCCGTTGAACAGGTCGGCAATGGTGTGGTGGGGGGAGTCGGCACAAGCGTGCGGCCAATAGGCGGCGAAGATGTCGTAGGTCCGACGCCCCAGCAGTAACTCGAACGGTTGTGAGAACAGGTCCTGTACGGCCTGGCCGGTTGTCTGGTCGGCGTAGGGCACGATCCAGCCACCGAAGCGGAATCCGCCACTGGTGTCCTCTTCAGGCCCGCCGGGCGCTTGCATGACACCGTCCAGACTGACGAACGCGGCAACGGTCAGTGTGCGCATGTTTTTCTCCTGATTCGTCCTGGTGAAGGAGGTTGGACAGGGGCGTCTGCGATCAGTCGAGACGTTCCCTGCCGGACAGTCGTACCTCTATTTGAGTATGCCTGCGCCGTAACCAGCGGCGATGACAATGAGTGCGAGAAAACAGATCAATTGTAGGCAAAAGAAAGTAAATCGAACCGCCACGAAGCTATCGGTCTGCACATGGGATACGTGCACCAGAGACTGACACACACGAGCGATCAGGACGATGATGGACAAGTAGCTCACCGCAGGGCCGTCGATACCAAGGGCTGAAATCACGAGCACGATGACGCCAAAGACCGGCAGGTTTTCCACACAGTTGGCGTGTGCTCTTGTCCCGCGCCGATACCAATCCTCGCCTTCGAGCTGATCGCTTCGGAAAGAAGCGATCGGAACCTTCGAGAACAGGATTCTGACCCAGCGATAGACCCCGACGGTTGCCATCAACAGCAGCAAGGTCCAGGTCGCAAAGCCAAGCAGCATCCACATCGGAGTCGTCATGGCTGCCATCCTCGATCAATCATTTTCAACACGTCATCCCACTGTCGCGCGACCGACGTGCGGTCGGTCGCCCTCTGTCGATCACTGGCCCATGATGGGTGCCAGTGCGGTCTGGACCCTGGACATCTGTGCCGGCGTTGTCATGCGCGCAAGCAGCCGGCCAAAGTGGGGATGCTGTACGCCCGAGACAATGTATTGCCAGCGGTAGGCGCTCAGCACGCAGGCCTTGATTTGCGCGGTCTCATCGACACTGAACGATCGTGAAGTATTTCCCATGAAGTAGTCGGCATCGGCTGCCGATTGTGCCTGCAGGATCGCGTCGACGGCCGCCACCAGGGCAATCAGATCGTTCACGGCCTGGTCGCGCTCGGCCGGGGAGAGTTTCGCGTGCTCCGCTTCCCACTCCAGTTCATCGAGTACGACGTGGCGGCTTTCATCCTTCCAGTGAAACTTGAAGACGTCCTTGAACAGTGGGCACAACTCCTCGCGTGGGGCGATGCTCTGCACGTAGTGCGTCTGCACGAACAGCTCGATATGACAGGTCAGCGCCAGGACCGCCCAGGTGCTGGCCGCCAGCACCGCGCGCGCCACATCGTTCGGATCGGCAACCTGACGATATCCCGCCGGCAAACGAGTACCCATCATCGTCTCGATGCGCCGGAACAGCTCCTGATGCTTGATCTCGTCGTTGGAAAAGCGCACCAGCGCTTCGAGGGCGAGTTGATCGTCAAAGACATGGGCCCGCCCCTGATCGAGCATCTTGGCACTGATAAAACGCTCGACCAGGCCAAAAATATACGCATAGGTTCGGCCCTGAATCTGGCTGAGCAGGCGTGCCTCGTCTGCGCCGAGGAAGGTCAGGCGGTCGATATGCGATAAGCCGTCGGGCAAGAATTTGCGCGAGAAGTCGAAGCTGCGGTCCTGCAGCAAGTCGCGATCGATCTGCCATTCCGCTTTCTTCGAGGATTTGACAAGTTGCGCATAGCGGACGGCGTTGCCCGAGTCCGGGCGGGGCAGGGTAGCGGCGGTGTTCATACTGATCTCCGGCTTGCGTGTTCGAGTTGGTATGGGCCAATTACGGTTAGCGCGGGAGTCAATGACAATCGGTGAAGCGTCTGGGGATGGTCTCGATCACTGAGTCCGCGTTGGTGCTAATCTAGGCCTCGCCGTTCAGGCGGCGAATGACCAGTGCGCCTGATTACATGCTCGGGACTCCGGAAAGGAGGGCTGGCAATTGCTGGATGCGCTATCTGATGTGTTGCGGGTGATTCGGCTGTCTGGAGGGGTCTTCCTCGAGGCGGAGTTCACTGCGCCCTGGTGTCTGAGCGGAAGAATCTCCGCCGACGATTGCAAACCCTTCCTGGCCGCCCCTCGACACATCATTGCCTCGCATTTTGTCGCGGCGGGGCACATGCAATTGCGAGTCGACGAGGGTGCCACCCTCGACGTGCAGGCCGGCGAGCTCATTCTGCTGCCGCGCAATGACGTTCATACCTTTGGTAGTGATCTAGGTGTTGCGACCATGTCGGCGCGCGAAATCATTCAGCCGCCGGAAGTCGGCGGCATATCACGAATCAAGTGCGGCGGGGGCGGCGAGGCCACACAGTTACTGTGCGGATTCCTCGGCTCTGAAACACCGTTCAGCCCATTGCTTTCGTCGCTGCCATCCTTGTTGAAGCTCGATGTCCGCGCGACGGCTTCAGGCGCCTGGATTGAAAGCTCATTCCGTTTCGCCGTCAGTGAGATCGCGGCGGGACGCGTCGGCTCGACAACGGTCATCGCCAAGCTCTCCGAACTGCTGTTCGTCGAAGCCGTCAGCCAGTATGTCGCGAACCTCCCCCCTGAACGGCGCGGGTGGCTGGCGGGCCTGCGAGATCCGCATATCGGGCGCGCACTGGCGCTGCTCCATGCCCGTCCAACCGAGGGCTGGACGGCAGAAGCCCTGGCGCTTGAAGTGGGCATGTCGCGCTCGGTATTCGCGGAGCGATTCACGGCATTGGTCGGGCAGCCACCGATGCAATACCTGACGCTCTGGCGTATGCACGTGGCAGCTCAACACCTGCGAGAAGGTCGCGGTAACGTGGCGCAAATCGGCTTTGCAGTGGGCTACGAATCCGAAGCGGCGTTCAGCCGCGCATTCAAACGCCAGTTCGGCACATCACCCGGCACCTGGCGCAGACAATCGGTCTGAGAAAGGCCGGTGCTAGAGGACAGTCTGGTCAAGCCAGGCGGAGAATGTCTCCTCGTGGCGTGAAGCGGCCATTCCCTGTGTGGGCGTAGGGTCCAGCAGGGCGATTGAATCCATCAGAAATTGGGGCGATCCTGCGTCTGAATCAGCGGACGCTCACTTGATTTCGACCCCATCCTGCAATGTCGCTTTCACGTCTCTACTCATTTGTGGTTACCCCTGGCGGGTAATTACGTGTCGCTCTACCGCGCAGCATACTCTGGCCAAGCCTGGCGGATTGGGCCCTTACTTAACTGTGCAAGGAACAGAGATGAAGATTGAGTTGGTGCAACTGGCTGGCCGTGACGGCGATGTCGTTCACAACCTCGGGCGTACCTTGGAGGCCATCGCTACCTGCGCGGCTGACACGGATCTGTTGATCTTCCCGGAAACCCACCTGACGGGATTTGTCGATGCCGAGCAATTGGCGAGTGTGGCCGAACCCTTGGATGGCCCCACCTTGCAGGCCGTCCAGCAGCTGGTGCGCAAGCGTAATGTCTCGGTCGTCGTCGGCATTGCGGAGAATGATGGCGGCATCTTTTACAACACCTCGGTACTGGTGACCCCAGAAGGTATCGCCTTGCGCTACCGCAAGACCCATCTGTGGCCATCGGAGCGTGGTCTGTTCCAGCCGGGTGACCGCTATGTCACGGCACTGTGGAAGGGCGTGCGTGTCGGCATCCTGATTTGCTACGACATCGAACTCCCGGAAAGCGCCCGCGCCCTCGGGCAGCTCGGCGCCGAGCTGATACTGGTCACTAACGGCAACATGGATCCTTACGGTCCGGTCCATCGCACGGCAATCATGGCTCGCGCCCAGGAAAACCAGGCGTTTGCTGTCATGGTGAATCGGGTGGGAGAAGGGGACGACGGCCTGGTGTTCGCGGGGGGCAGTGCAGTGGTCAATCCGTTCGGGCAAATAATGTTTGAGGCCGGCCGCGAGGAGTGTCAGCAGGTGGTCACGCTTGACCTTGGCCAGCTCAAGGAGTCCCGTCGGGATTACGATTATCTCAACGACCGTCGCCTGCATCTGACAGGCGTACAACTCGAGCATACGGATGGTCGTCGCGAGCTGCTGATTCCTTGAGTCGCTCGAATGCTTTTCCCCAGTAATACGTTGTTGATCTTGCCGATGTCGGCCCTGCCATATAAATCTAACAATCAGCAGGCGCAGCGCTGATATTTTAAACAGCGCTACCGCTCCGGAGTCTCCAGATGAACCCGAAAGTCGGTTTACAGCTAGTCCTTGCCTCACTGTTGAGTACAAGCATCCTCTGCACTGAGGCTGCTGAGCCCCAGATGAATATCTACAGCTGGTACGACTTTATCGCACCGGATGCGACGAAAGATTTTCACAAGGAAACCGGCATCAAAGCGACGTATGACTCGTTCGATAACGCCGATGTCATGCAAAGTAAAGTCATGGCCGGTCGTAGCGGCTATGACGTGGTGATTGCTACCGATGGGCTGTTGCCAAACCTGATAAAGGCCGGTGTCCTCAAGGAAATAGACCGCGCGCAATTGTCCAATTATCACCATCTCAACCCGGATATCCTTGCCAAGTTACAAGCTAACGATCCAGGTAATCGATACGCAATTCCGTATATGTGGGCCACCACCGGGATTGGTTATGATGCGGACAAGGTCAAGTCGATCCTTGGTCCGGATGCTCCGGTCAATTCATGGGACCTGATTTTAAAGGAGGAGAACCTCGCCAAGTTGAGCCAATGCGGCGTGGCCATGCTGGACGCACCGGGCGAGATTTTTCCGATAGTAATGCATTACCTTGGGCTGCCCTACAACAGTCAGAATCCTGAGGACTTCCGCAAAGCTGAGGCGCTGTTGCTGAAGCTGCGCCCTTACATCCGTTACTTCGACTCATCCAAATTCAGCGCTGACTTGGCCAATGGCGACATCTGTGTTGTGCTCGGCTGGGCTGGTGGAGTTTTCGGGGCACAAGAGAGCTCCAGACTTGCCGGGAACGGACGCAAGATCATCTATAGCATTCCTCGCGAAGGTGCTCCGGTTTGGGTGGAAAACCTTGTGCTGCTTAACGATTCCCCGAATCCAGCGCAAGGAATGGCCTTCATCAATTACATGCTACGCCCTGAGGTCATCGCCAAGTCCTCCAACTACTTGGCATACCCGAATGCCAACAAGGACGCCACCGCGCTGGTCGAGGAGAATATTCGCAATAATCCTGACGTTTATCCGTCGAAGCAGGTTCTGGATACTCTGTTCCCGCTGGAGCCGATCTCGCTGAAAATGGAACGCGTACGCACCCGTCTCTGGAGCAAGATCAGGACTGGCAGTTGAGCGTATCTGCGCAAGGATGATCAGGGCCTTTTGTTTGCACGGCCCTGGAGATCCATCGTGACTGCTTCTGGCCGTTCCCTGCCAGTCATGGTTACCAGGCGTGCCGGTCAAATCCGATGCAGTCGGTGGTCGGAGCGAAGGCAAGTGACGGGTCAGGTCAAATGCAAACAGGTGGTCAAGTGGATTGCAACGTCGCAGTTGTCCCCGAAAAGGCACCTTTGGCAGGCCCATTCCTATCCCTCAGTCTCAGCTAAGTTTTGCGTTGTATCTTTTCTTTCGCGCAAGTTCCGCGTCGCTTGGAAGAGGTTACCCGCACATGAATCCCGAAAAAGCCGGATGGCTCAATAAAGTGCCCGACGTGACACTCTCTTTTTGGGTGATCAAGATTCTCTCGACAACAGTGGGTGAAACCGGTGCCGACTTTCTCGCCGTAGATGCGGGGTTCGGTGCTGGCTGGACCAGCATCGGCATGGCGTTGTTATTGGCGTGTGCGCTGTTCTTTCAAATGCGCAAAACAGCCTATTCACCCTGGATCTACTGGTTGACCGTGGTGCTGGTGAGCATCGTCGGTACGCAGATCACCGACATCATGACCGACATGCTCGACATCAGTCTGTACGTCAGCACGGCGGTGTTCTCGGTTCTGTTGGCAGTCAATTTTTTGCTCTGGTATCGAGTGGAGCACAATCTGTCGATCCGTGAAATCGACACACCGCGCCGCGAGTTTTTCTACTGGTCTACCGTGCTCTGCACCTTTGCCCTGGGCACAGCCGCCGGAGATCTGGCTACTGAAGCCCTGGGCCTGGGGTTCACCGTCGGTGTGATTATTTTCGGCGCACTGATTACCGCAACGCTGGTGGCCTGGCGTCTGGGCGCCAATGTGGTGTTGACGTTCTGGATCACCTACATCCTGACCCGCCCGTTTGGCGCCTCCCTCGGCGACTTGCTGACCCAGGCGAAGACCTACGGTGGCTTGGGCATGGGCGCCACCTGGACCAGCGCCATCTTCCTGACTGTCATCGTGCTGTTGGTGGCAATCGCGCAAATCAGCATTGGCAACCGTAAAACCGTCACTCAGTAACCTTTCAGAAACCTATCAAGGAATCGACATGCGCTTCTTTCAAATCGCACTCCGTCACGTTGCCATAGTCACGTCCCTCGTGCTGTTGGGCAGCATGGCTGGCTGCTCGAAACCCGACGACAAACCCGGTGCCGGCACGACCACCACCTCGATCAGTGCGCCCGCTCAGTCTGCTTCGAAGCTGGGCGACTTGAGCGAGTTCCGCAGCATTGCCGCCGATGTGGCCGTACTCGTCGACAAAGGCGATCTGCCCGGGGCGAAGGCCCGTATCAAGGATCTCGAAACATCCTGGGACTCCGCCGAAGCTGGCATCAAACCCCGCGCCGCCAGCGACTGGCATGTGCTGGACAAGGCCATCGACCGGGCGCTCGACGCCCTTCGCGCCAGCTCGCCAAAGCAGGATGAATGCAAGGCAGCGATGGGCGACTTGCTCAAGGCCTTCGATTCGATGAAAGGCAAACAGTGACGCCGCATTGAATCGACGGCGGACAAACCCCGATTCTGGTGTTTCAATACAGGCGCGACCGGCATGACCGTCGCGCCTTTCTTATCGGAGCGGAACATGCGGATTCTGCTGGTCGAAGACGACCTGATGATTGGTGATGCCATTCAGAGTGCGCTGAACGATGCAAGCTACGCCACCGACTGGGTGAAAAACGGCCTCACTGCCTTGGCCGCCCTGGACACCCAGTCTTATGACCTGCTGTTGCTGGACCTCGGGCTACCCGGGAAGGACGGGCTCGATGTGCTGGATGCCATTCGCGCTTGCAACAACCCGGTGCCGCTGCTGATCATCACCGCACGGGATGGCCTCGATGACCGCCTGCGTGGCCTCGACGGCGGCGCCGACGACTTCCTGCTCAAACCCTTCGCCATGGCGGAATTGCTCGCACGCATGCGGGCCGTACTACGCCGTCGCGGCGGTAACGCCCAGTCAGTGCTGGATAACGGTGAGGTATCGTTGGACCTGGTCTCTAAACTGGCCAACACCGCCACCACTGCCGACATCCAACTCTCCAGTCGCGAGTTCGCGCTTTTGCAGGCCCTGTTGATGCGGCCTGGCGCCATTCTCTCGCGTGGCGAACTTGAAGATCGTATTTACGGCTGGGGCAATGAGGTGGAAAGCAACGCGGTGGAATTCCTGATCCATGCACTACGGCGCAAGCTGGGGAGTCATGTCATCAAAAACGTCAGGGGAATGGGATGGATGGTTTCAAAAGGCGTTTGAGCGACTCGGTACAGCTGAGGCTTTCCGTGACGCTGTCGTTGGCCATCCTCATCGTCGCAGTATTGGCGGGTGTGTTCGCTTTCGTCTCCTCACTCAAAGAGGCGCACGAAATGCAGGATGAAACCCTGCGTCAAGTGGCGGTGCTGTTTGATCGACAGCAGATGAGCCTGCGATATCCCAAAGCGGAACAGGTCGCTGGTGACGACGAAGAGTCGAGGGTCATCGTGCAATACCTGGCCGATAGCGGGAAAGCGACCGGCAATGACGACGCAACCATACCCTTGCCCTTTCCCACGACGCTGGCCGATGGCTTGTCGACCTTGAACATCGCGGGTGAAGAGTTTCGGGTACTGGTCAGGACATTGACCGGGGGCGAACGTATCGTTGTCGCTCAAGAGGCTGACGTGCGTGACAAGGAAGCGCGCGAAAGCGCCTGGCGTAGCCTGTTGCCTTTTCTGATTCTGTTTCCTGTGTTGCTGCTGGTGGTGGGTGATCTGGTGCGCAAGCTGTTCCGTCCGATAGCGACTCTCTCGGCCGAAATCGATCAGCGCGATCAGCAGGCACTGCATCCCATCGACGAAAATCATCTGCCGATCGAGATCCGGCCTTTCGTCGTGGCCATCAATCGATTGCTCAAACGCGTCGCACAGGCCATGGAAACGCAGCGTCGCTTCATCGCCGACGCAGCCCATGAACTGCGCTCTCCGATGACGGCCCTGTCATTGCAGGCGGAGCGAATGTCGTCCACGGAAATGTCGGCAGCCACCCACGAATGCTTTTTGCCGTTATCCCAGGGAATCGAGCGCAGTAGAAAACTGATCGAACAATTGCTCGCCCTGGTGGCCGCACAATCGATCGTGGAGCGCTCACAGACATCAGTATCGGTCCATGAAGTGTTTCGTCGAGTGTTGGAAGACTTGCTGCCACTGGCCGAGCACAAGGGCATCGATATCGGTGTTGAAAGTACCCAGGACGTGCGGGTCATCATCAACGAAATGGATCTGTTTATCCTGGTCAAGAACCTGGTGGACAACGCGATCCGTTATACCCCGGCTGGCGGACGAGTCGACCTGAGGGTCGAGTGGGCGCAGGAGACTGTCATCCTGGAAATCAAGGACTCGGGCCCGGGTATCAGTGCGCAAGAGCAATCGCTGGTATTTGATCCGTTTTATCGCAGTCTGGGAACCGGTGAAGCAGGCTCCGGGCTCGGTTTGTCGATAGTCACAGCGATAGCAGATCGTACCGGGGCACGTATCCGTTTGAATTTTTCGGATGAGGTGAGCAAGAGTGGATTATGTGTTTCGGTCTGGTTGAACAGGCATGCGCTTCAAGCTGACACTGGGCAGGCGTGAATCATTATGGGATTGAGCAGGGCATATCTGACTGATAGCATCTAGCTATCAATCTCAATGCTCATTTAGGAAGGGAATCCATGTCAAAGAAAGTTTTTGCTGCAGCGCTGGCCGCCATGGGGATTTTTCCCGGCATGCAGAATGCGCTGGCGGAAGACAACCTGTTCAAAAATTACGTTTATGACACGCCGATTGCCAAATACACCGAGGCGGCAGGCTACTACGACTGTTCAACTGAAGTAGGGGCTACTGCAAGATGCATGGACGATGTGGATTTTCTTGATCAGAAATTCACCGCGGCCCTGGTCTTTAGTGGTGACAAACTGATGTTGGTTTCGCTGTTTGCACCCTATGATCGAGACCTGTTCGGTCGCGCCATTGGCGCTCTTGCAAAGACATTTACTCTGGTGTCGCTCACTGATGGGAAATCCGTGCTGGATCTCATTGAGCTCGCGGGTAAAGCAAAGAGCAAGGATGAATACACAGCCAAACTCACGAACTACGAGAATGTTGCGTTGACCGCCAACGACTTGACCTATTCCTTTGTTGAAGGGCTCACCCCGGCCAAGGGGGCCTCCAACGTCCATAGTTTGATGAATTCAGCACCTGCCAACATCAGGGGTGCTGATTTGATTGTCTCTGGCGAGGGTGACGAGTCCAGTATCATCATTAAGTTTTCTTTCCCGAAACTGGACGAAAACAAGCTGGTTCAGCAAGCCAAGAAGCCAGTCGAGTCGTTCTAACCTCGTTCTTCACTTTGTGTTGAGCCCCGCGATAACGGGGCTTTTTGGGCTTATCGAATGTCCCTTCTTGGCCGATTGCGGCCTGTCACGAAGGGCGGCTTGCGCCCCGGATTGTTCCGGGGCTTCGCACTAGCGACGATAGTAACGGCGATCGTCCTCGTAACGGTGGCGCTCCCAATCACGATGGCGCTCGGCTTCTCGGCGGGCTTGCTCTCTACGCCACTGATCTCTGCGCCACTGATCCCTGCGCCAGTCGTCTCGGCGCCAATCGTCTCTACGATCGTGCCAACGGCCGTCATGCCAGTAGCGGTCGTCATGGGCAAGCAACGGCCCCAGCTGCTTGCCGGCCATGCTGGCCAAGGTCGGCCAAGGGTTGCCGGCGGCCTGGACGGGCGTCTGGACGGCTGGGGCTTGAGTTGCAAAAGCAGGGGTTGAGTCCTTCATCTGTGTGGCGGATGCCGAGCCCACTGCCGCGAATGCGAACAGGCCGAAGAGCACCCTCCGTGGGACATGGAATTTCATGAGCGAAGACAACCTCTGATGGACAATCGGACGTGTGGCTATCGGGCGGCGGGAAGCTTGTAAGGGGGCGTGCTTGCCGAGCGGATGTGCCTATCCACATAGACCGGTAAATAGGGAAAAGTTCTAGGGGGCCGTTGCTTAAATAGCCAACGGTCTCAGTCGCGGGGTGGTAAAAAAAGGTTCATCACATAATTCCGGGAAACTGTAGGAGCCTTCGGCAGCTCCTACAGATATTTCGTAATCTGTGTTCCCCCGGGATTCCGTGAAGTACCAAAAAAAGTACCGGTTGCGACGGCCCTTGCAGCAGGAACTTCAGGGTATTGGCCGGGTCTATAGCGGCCCTGTATCGGCAGTGCCGTCCGAGTCCAGTCGAGTCCGCCCCCTGATGCCAAACAAGAGTTCTCTGCCGGTCCTCATCCTGGTGTTCTGCGCTGTCGCCTCGTTCAGTGCTGTCGCTGCCGAGCGAAGATCGCCTGCGCAAAGCAACAACGCATCAACCACCCTGATCGAAACAGCCTCGCGGCAGTATGAAAACGGCCAACTGGACCAGGCCGCCGCCACGCTTGAGCGTGCCCTGCATATCCAGCCGAACAATCCCGCGACGCTGCATTACCTCGGTGTGTTGCGTCTTCAGCAGGGGCAGTACCAGCAGGCTGAAACCCTGGCGGCGCGCTCGAACATGCGGGTCGGTAACAACGTCCAGTTGCGCAACCGCAACTTCCAATTGATCCAGGCGGCGCAGCAGGCCCAATCTTCGGGAACCCCACCCAATACCAACGCGGACGTGGTCGCCGTACAGAAGGGGCTGGAGGAAGAGACCCAAAGGCGCCGCGAAGCGCAAGTGGCGGTTGCTGAGCAATCCACTGCGGACACCGGGCGTGAGGTTGGCAACTTCACTACTGCTGAGGCAAATCGGGTTTCGGATGTACCGACGGCGGGAAGAGTAGGGGCCGAAGGTCAATTGCAAATGGCTAGTATCGGGTCAGAGAGGGCGTACGCTGAGTTCGAGATTCCCCGCGGCCATATGCCGCCTCCCGGTAAATGCCGAATCTGGTTTCCTGATCGTCCGCCGGGGCATCAGCCTCCACCGGGTAAATGCAAGAAGCTGCGATATCGGGTTCCTTCAGGGGCCTATCTGGTGCGCGGGTGAGATTCCCGGTGTCTTTTTTGGCTGACTGCTGCCTGTCACGAAGGGTTTCTTTCGACCCATTGCTGACGGTCGGCTTGGCTCAGATTCACGTTGAACAAGCCGGTCGCTCACCCAACCGCTCTACCAACCTTACGAGATAACCGTCGGGATCCTGAACGATGAGTTCGCGTTGGCCTACTTCAATGTCGTCAGCCCGATACCAGGTGTCTTTGCATTCTCGATAGAGTGGACATCCAGCCTGAACAAGTTTTTGGATGATGGGTGCGACAGCCTCTACATCAATCTGTAGGTTGATGCCTCTTCCAAACGGCTTGGTCAACGGCGCAGTCAGCCATTGACCCGCGTCCGGATCAACCTGCTCAAGCATTACTTGAGCACCATTCAGATCAAGGTACGCAAATCCATCATCCGGACGTTGATAAGCTACTTTGAACCCCAGATGAGCAACCCAAAAAGCTAGGCTGCTATCCAGGTTGGTGACCATTAACTCCGGAACCAGTTTGTTACGTACGAACATGAGATGACTTCCATTTCAAAAGGCTTGTTTTTGCGGGCGGGCAGGTACTGTACCTACGGCTTCGCTGCCAAGACGGGATCGTGGTGAGCATGATGATGCACGGTCGGGTGGGAATTATCGAGTCGCGTTGAGTGGCAGCTTCTGGCCCAAAGCGGTCGTAGCATTTTGACCATCACAGGATTGACATGGTTGCTTATATCAAACATATAATTGCCAAAAGCAACTATGTGAGAATTTTCATGTCCGCCGCCATAACCGAGCGCGCCGAAACGGTACGCCGCTTCAACCGGTTCTACACCCACCAGATCGGCGCCCTGCAAGAGCACCTGCTTAAGGCCGAATTTTCGTTGACCGAGGCTCGCATCCTTTATGAGTTGGGCGCCAGTGTTGGCCTGAAGAGTTCAGATCTCTGTCAGATGCTCAGCCTGGACGCCGGTTACGTTAGCCGGGTCATCGGTGGATTCGAGAAAAAAGGCTTGATTGGCAGGACTCGCTCGGCAAGCGATGGCCGGGCTTCTCAAATCCGGCTGACCGATCCTGGTCGTACCGTGCTGGCCTCGCTGGAGCAAGCCGCTCGTGAGGAAGTCGTGTTGATGCTGCAAGGCTTGCCTGAGCCACAGCAAGAGCAATTGACCCAAGCCATGAAACGGATACAGACGCTATTGGGCGACAGGGATCCCTCTTATCTCCTGCGCGATCCTGTAGCGGGTGACATGGGAATTGTCGTTCAACAGCAAGCTCAACTTTATTCCCGCGAATATGGGTGGAATTCGGAGTTCGAAGCGCTGGTGGCAGAAATAGTCGCCAAATACCTTCGCGAATTCGATCCGTCCTGCGAGCGATGCTGGATCGCGGAAAAGGATGGCAAGGTCATCGGTTCGGTCTTTGTCGTCAGGCATGACGAGACGACCGCCAAGCTGCGAATGCTCTATGTGGATGCGAGTGCCAGAGGCATGGGAATCGGCAATCGATTGCTGGAGGAGAGCCTCCGGTTTGCCCGGCACGCTGGATACAAGAGCATGATCCTCTGGACAACCAGCGTGCTCTCCGATGCCCGAAAGCTATATCAAAAGGCAGGTTTTCAATTGGTCGAAGAGGAACAGGTACATAGTTTCGGTAAAGACCTCGTCAGCCAGACCTGGGCTCGGGATTTGTAGTGGCGTCGATGGCGATCATTGCGCAGTAAAGGATGCGGCCGGGCCGTCCCATCAGTACGACTCCACCAAACCGGAACGATCCATCATGCGAACACTGGCAAAGGTCGACTCGTTTCGTGCCTGATCGAGCGCTGTCGGCGGTTTGGTCAATGACGGCTGCGTAGTTGCAGGCGTTGCCAATTTGCGATTCATTTCCGAGCCGGAACGCTCCTCACTGGGTGGCACTCCAAAGTACTCGCGATAGCATTTGGAAAAGTGAGGTGTCGACACGAAACCGCATACATACGCCAACTCAATGATCGACAATGATGTTTGCTTGAGCAGTTGTCGCGCTCGAACAAGACGTAACCTCATGTAGTAGCGTGACGGCGTACATTGCAGGTATTTCTGAAATAGCCGCTCCAGCTGTCGACGTGACAGGTCAACGAATTCTGCAAGGTTATCGAGGTCGATCGGTTCCTCGAGATTGGCCTCCATCAACGCGACGATTTCCTGCAGCTTGGGCTGATGAGTTCCCAGTACATGCCTGAGGGGAACGCGCTGATGATCCTGTTCGTTGCGTATGCGCTCGTAGACAAACATCTCGGAGATGGCGGCGGATAATTCTCGACCATGATCGCGACCGATCAGGTGCAGCATCATGTCCATGGGGGCCGTTCCGCCGGAGCTTGTAAAGCGGTTTCGGTCGAGGGTGAACAGGCTCGCGCTGATGCTGACCCGCGGGAAAGCTTCCTGCATGGCCGCCAGAAATTCCCAATGCACGCTGCACTCGTAGCCGTCGAGCAGCCCGGCTTTTGCGAGCGCCCAGCTACCGGTGCACACACCTCCCAACCGCCTGGATTGACGCGCCAGGGCTTGCAGCCAGGTAATGTGCTCGCGGGTAATCACGCTCTGGATTCCAATACCGCCGCACACGATTACAGTGTCCGCCACCAATGGATTTTTCCATGAAGCATCCGGAGTGATCTGCACGCCGTCACTGGCCCAGACAGGCTCTCCACCGGGGCTGAACGTATGCCAGCGATAGAGCTCTCGCCCCGACAACTGATTGGCCATGCGCAGTGGCTCTACGGCGGACGCCAGGGAAATGAGTGTGAATTTGTCCAGCAGCAGAAAACCGACGGATTGAGTCTTACCGTCGGACACGGTGGAGTTCGATGACATCGTGGTCATGTCCTCACAAAAAGCGATGACGGCCTGAGACACAGGAGCGGGTAATACCCCCAGTCCTGGCGTAGGGGGTATCAGGTTCGGCGCAACTACCTTCCGGGTTTTATCCCACCGATGTCACTCTCGCAGCCTGCGCGGGGTGACGCGATGTCACCAGGCCGATAAAGGAAATCGCCAGCGCCAGGCCAATGGTCGTGCTCACTTCGGTACGGTGATCAGGGGAGGCCATCATCACGGCCAGCGCCGCGCAGATGAACAGGATCACCAACCAGGTGAGCCAGGGAAACAGCCACATGCGAAAGGTCAGCTCGACGTTCTGCCGACGCAACATCCGGCGCATGCGCAGCTGCGACACCGCAATGGCCAGGTACACCACCAGGGCAATCGCGCCGGAACTGGCCAGCAGGAACTCGAACAACCCGGCAGGCATGAAGTAGCTCCACACGGTGATCGCCGCGCCCAACACGGTGCTGGCGATGACGGCTGCCCGCGGCACGCCTTCGGAGGAGGTCGCTTTCAGTGCCTTCGGTGCGTCGCCGCGACGGCCCAGCGAATAAAGCATGCGCGAGGCAATGTAGATCGAGGAGTTCATGCAACTGGCCACGGCGATCAGCACCACCACGTCCACCATGAACTTGGCGTGGGGAATGTTCATGATTTCCAGTGCCCGCTGGTAGGAACCTACCGAAGCCAGCAGCGGGTCATTCCAGGGCACCACGGAGATGACCACGAAAATCGACAGCAGGTAAAACACCCCGATGCGCCAGATCACCGAACGGGTGGCCTTGGCAATGTTCTGCGAGGGATTGTCGGATTCGGCGGCGGCGATGGTGACCGCTTCGGTACCGATGAAACTGAACATGATGGTGATGAAGGCGCCGACTACCGCCGACAACCCGTTTGGAGCAAACCCGCCGTGCTCGGCCATCAGGCCGCTCAATCCGCTGACTTCCCGATCGGGAACCCAGCCCATCAACACGGCAAAGCCCACGCCGATGAAACCGATGATCGCCACCACCTTGGCCATGGCGAACCAGAACTCGAACTCGCCGTACTTGGACACGCTGAACAGGTTGGTCACCACCAGTGCAATGATCGACACCAGGGCGAACAGCCAGGCATCGATCTGGGGAAACCACTGGTTCAATACATGACCGGCGGCCAGCGCTTCGATAGGGATCACCAGCACCCAGAACCACCAGTAGAGCCAACCGACGGTGAAGCCGGCCCAACGGCCGATGGCCTGGTCGGCATAGGTGGAGAAAGAGCCGGTGTCCGGGTTGGCCACCGCCATTTCACCGAGCATGCGCATGACCAGAACGACGAGCAGGCCAGAGAACAGATAGGCCAGCAGCACCGCCGGGCCGGCCGCCGCAATGGCGTGTCCTGAACCAACGAACAAACCGGCGCCGATAATACCGGCGATTGACAGCATTGTTACGTGACGAGGCTTGAAGCCCTGCGCCAATTGGCCACTCGAATCCTTGGAGCTCGGGCTAATCATTGGTTTTTTATTCTCTGCCGATCGACATTTAAGCGGATGGATAGGGGCAACAGATCATCATTGCTGCCTGTCGGGCTTCTCGAAAGAAGCACCCTTCAAACGCTGCAGTTCTTATCAAGCCCATCATCGTGACGTGGTCGTTTCGATGAAAAGGTGCGCCACCTTACCCGGCTTGTCCGATGATTCAGTTACCTGATCACGCCACATCCGTGTCTGATATCGACACAGGAAGTCATTGTGTTCGCGATGAAAACCAGATGGTCACTAAGTGGCCAAAGGCAATCATCCGGGTTCATTGAGGGGGAGGGTATTGGCTCGATAGGGTCCAGAGCGCCCGCAAATTTTGCCGAGAGGGGTTATTGATAACGTTGTATGGCAGCATCAATTTGGCCAGTGGGTGAAGGTCGTCTTCTGGCCGATACAAGCCCGGCTGTTCCGATTGGGCCTCACGTTAGCCTGATCACCATCCCTACCGTCCTGGTGTGCGATTATTCCCAAGTTCACGGGCATGCACCCAGTCGATGTTGAGCTACTCTTTTCCTGCCGGTTCCCAATGAGGAACTCATCATGTGCGGCTAGCCTTTAACAGCCTGTTGAGAGTTTTCCTTTTTTGGCTCGCTCGCCTTGAAGGACACCCCCTTGGACCCTTGGGGTCGAGTGAGCTGTTCAATAATTACGCAAAAGATATGTGTAACGAAATCGATTGAGAGTCGGCCCGAGTAGTCAGGCTGTCGGCTCATGTAGGTTTCGCGTCACTTCAAGCTTGACTGTCCATTGGCGGATGCCTGGTTCAGGTGTCCAATTCTCCTGGGGCGACGGGAGGCATGCGATGCGGCAACCGAAGATCGTAATCGTCGGTGCAGGATTGGTTGGCGGATCAGCAGCCCTGTTTGCTGCCGTGGCTATTCCGAGCGCCGAGATCGTCATCATCGATGTCGCGCGAATACGAGCCGAAGGGCAGACGCTGGACCTCACCCACGCAGCAGCGTTCTGGGGGCACAATCGCTTCTATGCCGGTGATTACGAGAACGCACGCGACGCGGACATCATCGTAATCACCGCTGGTGTCGGTCTGAAACAAGGGCAGACTCGTCTGGACTTGGCCAGAACCAATGCGGCCATTGCAGCGCAAGTTGTGGATCGCACTGCACCGTTGGCCCCGGATGCGATCTACGTCATCGCGACCAACCCCTGCGATGTGTTGACCAGTGTCGTTTTTGACCGCCTGCGTTGCGCGCGCGAGCGCGTTATCAGCACCGGCACCTCCCTCGATACCGGGCGACTGCGATCGCTGCTCTCCGAGCGGCTGGGCGTCGTGGCGCCTGCGATTCACGTCTACGTTCTCGGCGAACACGGCGAATCCGCGTTGATCGACTGGTCCGGTGCGACGGTCTGCGGAATGCCCCTCGACATGTTCCTGGCCAGGAGCGGTAAAGAGTTGGGGCCTGCCAGCCGCGATCTGATCCTGCGCTCCGTGCACGAGGCAGCCACGCTCATCAAGGAAGGCAAGGGCGCCACCCACTATGGGGTCGCCAGTGCGATTGGGCGAATTTGCCAGGCCATCGTACATAACACCGACCTCATTCTGCCGGTCGCTGTCGTGCATGCTGAAGTCGAAGGCGTACCGGAGGTGTGTTTGTCGCTGCCGATGGTGGTCAATGGCAGAGGTGCGCAGTTACTGGCTTATCCGGAACTCGGCCCCATCGAGCGCGAGGCCTTGCAGCGCAGTGCGTGCATCGTCAAAGAGGCAACCGACAGCGTGCTTCTCGCCCGTTAGGGAAATTGCGCACGCTCTGAATAAACCGAACAGTGCCGCCAAGAGGTTTATATCATGGCTGTATTACCCGCTAAGGATTCGCAACCTGCAAGCCCGGCCATGACGAAACCGACGCCATCGGAAGGGCATCTCAGTAATGTCTGGAAATTTCTCGTCCCGGTGGGCATAGGTATCGTCCTCTGGTTCCTCCCGGCACCGGCTGGCCTCGACGTGAAGGCGTGGCACATGTTCGCCGTGTTCGTCGCCACCATCGCCGGCATCATGACCGCCCCTCTTCCGATGTCGGCGGTAGCCATTATCAGCGCCACGGTGGGCGTGCTGGTTGGCGTCGTGTCCTTTGCCGACGTCACCAAATCCACGGGGACGGACCTCGTCTGGCTGGTGATGCTTGCCTTCTTTATCTCCCGAGGCGTGATCAAGACAGGACTGGGGCACCGCATCGCACTCCTGTTCATGCGGCTGCTGGGCAAGCGAACCCTGGGGCTGGGTTATGGACTGGTCATGACTGAACTCCTTATCTCACCCGCCATGCCCAGCATCACCGCTCGCGCCGGGGGGGTGATGCTGCCGATTACCCGAGCGATGTCGGAGGTCCTCGGCAGCCATGCCGATGACCCTGAGTCGCGCGGCAAGGTGGGGAACTATCTGATCCTCTGTGCCTTCCACGCCAACATCATCACCGCAGGCATGTTCATCACGGCGATGGCGGGAAATCCCCTGGCGGTCAAGATGGCCGCAGATCAAGGCGTCTCAATCAGTTGGCTCGAATGGGCGGTGGCGGCATCAGTTCCCGGTTTGCTGTGCCTTGCCCTCATTCCGGTAGCCTTGCTGTGGATTGTCCGGCCGCAGATTCGCCAGACACCCGATGCGAAGGCCCTGGCACAGAGAGAACTCGTAGCGATGGGGCCCATCTCGGCCAAGGAAATCATCATGGCGGTGATCTTCGTTGGCTTGCTGGTGCTTTGGATTTTCGGTGAGGATCTGAAAATCGGGGCGACGCTGGCGGCGGCTCTCGGTGTCTCGTTGCTGTTCATCACCGGCGTACTGACCTGGCAGGATGCCCTTAATGAGAAATCCGCCTGGGACACCATGATCTGGATCGGCCTGCTGATCATGCTGGCCTCCAAACTCAATGAGTACGGCATGGTTTCGTGGTTCGGAAAGGAGTTCGGGGCACACCTGGAGGGTTTCCCGAGGCTGGCTGTCTATATGCTGGTGGCGGCGATCTATTGCTACATCCATTATTTCTTCGCTAGCGCCACGGCACATATCAGTGCTCTGTTTCCCCTCTGCATGGCGCTCATGGTCGCTGCCGGCATCCCGCCATTCACCGCAGCGGTCGCTCTCGGCATCCTGAGCAGCGTCAACGGTTGCCTGACCCAATACGGCATCGGTTCCGGGCCGGTCATGTTCGGTGCCGGTTACGTCACCCAGGGGGAATGGTGGAAGACCGGTTTCTTGATGAGCGTCATCTACATGGTGATCTGGCTGGTCGTCGGCCCGCTTTGGTGGCAGTTGCTTGGACATGTTTGAGACGGCACCGGAGGATAGAAGTAGCCAGCCACCTGATTGAGAAGGGCGGTACCGCGTTGCGAAGCTGGGTGCGCTGTCTTCCTGCACCCGCTGTATCGGCAGGAGGAGGGATCCCGTTTCATTTCACCTTCAAAACCAGGATTGATCATGCGGATCCGGATGAGGGCTACAGAGCAGCTTGTCAGCCTGTTGATGATGGCTGCGGGTATCAGCCTTGTCGCAATCATCACTAATGTGCAGGTTTTCGCCGCACCTCAAGTCACTCAAGAGATAAAAGGCTTGCTGGACTTTGTCGAACACAGTGAGTGTCAGTTTGTGCGCAATGGGAACGAATACCCAGGTCCCCGCGCTCGGGCACATCTGGAACAGAAACTGAAATATCTCGAAGGCAAGAACTTGGTTAACAGCGCAGAAGACTTCATCGATCTTGCTGCCACTAAAAGCAGTATGAGTGGCCGTGCCTATGAGGTGCGATGTTCAGAAGGTGTAGAACCGGCAAACACTTGGTTGAAGAGAGAACTACAGAGGCAACGGCAACTTCATTGATTTTGTCTCAAGTCCGATAACAGTCTGAATGGCGCTCCGTGGCCAAGAAGGAAAGCGCTCGACTTTTTCCGAGTGTCATATCTTTCCCCTGATTCAAAGAGACTCCTGATCGTCTGCTTTTGGCCGCTTGAAGACATTCGGGTATAGGCAAAGCGTGGCACGGTTTCCGGCGATATTTCGACGTCGCAGCGTCGCCGCGGCAAGGAATTCAATTGAGTTGGCATGGCTGGCGAACAGCCATTGCGAGAGAAATAAATCTCATTTGCCATTTATTTGGCGCTCCTCTGACGCTCGTCTGAAAAACGTCGGATAAATGACGTTTTGCGTTGTTCTTTTACCCTCCTGACCTAGGCTCAAGCCATGTGGGGAGGAGGTGAAGTCCATGCGCAGATTATTGATTGGCTCGTCGATGCTGGCCTGTCTGGTGGTGCTGGGTGGCTGGTTGAGTCGACCACAGCCGTTGCCGGTCAGGCTGCTGGAGGTTGAGCGCGGGCCGGTGGAGACGCTGGTGGCCAATACCCGTGCGGGTACGCTGAAGTCCTGTCGGCGCTCGCATCTGTCCTTCAATGTCGGCGGCCAGGTTGCCGAGTTGCTGATCGCCGAGGGGCAGCGGGTCCAGGCGGGTCAGGTGCTCATGCGCTTGCGGCAGGACGAGCAGCAGGCCCGGCTGGAGGAAGCCGAGGCGCGGCTGGAGGCCCAACGCAATGCCCGCGAACAGCGCTGCCAGCAGGCTCATCTGGACCGGCGCGACCTCGATCGCCTGGGCCAGTTGGCCGACCGCAAGCTGGTTGCCGCCGATCGCCTCGATCAGGCCGAGACCAAGGCTAACCTGGCGAAGCTGATGTGCAATGCCAGTAACGTGCTGATCCGCGAGGCCGACGCCAGCCTGCAGTTGCAGCGTTCACTGCTGGAACAGGCGACCCTGCGTGCGCCATTCGCCGGCATAGTCGCAGAAATCAACGGCGAACTCGGCGAGTTCGTCACCCCTTCGCCGCCGGGTATTCCCACGCCGCCGGCGGTCGACCTGATCGACGACAGTTGCCTGTATGTCGAGGCACCGATCGATGAAGTGGACGCTGCCCGGGTTCGCCCCGGAACCGCGGTGCGGATCACCCTGGATGCCTTCCGCGGCCAGCAATTCGCTGGCCGCGTCAGCCGCATCGCGCCCTATGTGCGTGAACTGGAGAAGCAGGCGCGCACCGTCGATGTCGAGGTGCGCTTCGACCAGCCGCCGGCCAATCTGGTTCTGCTCACCGGCTATAGCGCCGATGTCGAGATCCTCCTGGAGCAGCGCGAAAGTGTTTTGCGCATCCCCACCGAGACCCTGCTGGAGGGGCAGCGCGTGCTGCGCTATGACCCCAGCGCCCGGGTGTTGCGCGAGGTGGCGGTGCAAACCGGGTTGAGCAACTGGCGCTGGACCGAGGTGCTCGCAGGGCTGGACGAGAACGCGCGCATAGTCGCCAGCCTCGAGCAGGAAGGGCTCAAGGACACCGTGGCGGTGATCCCGGTGGATGCGACGGAGACCAGGCAATGATCCGCCTGCGCGGCGGCAGCCGCACCTTCCAGTTGGGCGAGCAGCAGGTGATGGGGCTGGACGGCCTGGATCTGGACATCGCCGCCGGTGACTACATGGCGGTGATGGGCCCGTCGGGCTCGGGCAAGTCGACCCTGCTGAACATCCTCGGTTTGCTCGATGCGCCGAGCGCCGGTGAGTACTGGCTGCAGGGCGAGGCCACGGCGACGCTGAGCGAGGCACGGCGCGCCCAACTGCGCAGCCAACTGATAGGTTTCGTGTTCCAGTCCTACCACCTGATCGCACGGCTGACGGTGCTGGAAAACATCGAGCTGCCGATGGTCCTCGCCGGCATCGGCACGGCGCAACGGCACAAGCGCAGCAACCAATTGGTGGAGCGCCTGGGGCTGGGCGATCGCATTGCCCACCGCCCGGGCGAGCTGTCTGGCGGTCAGCGCCAGCGCGTCGCCATTGCCCGGGCGATGGTCATGCAACCGGCGCTGTTGTTGGCCGACGAGCCCACCGGCAATCTCGATAGCCAGGCCGGCGCCGAAGTCTTCAGCCTGCTGGAGGAGCTCAATGAAGAGGGGCTGACCCTGATAGTGGTGACCCACGACGCCAGCCTGGGTGCCCGCGCGCAGCACCAGTTGCACATGCGTGACGGGCGGATCCACAGTGCTGCGTCGCAGCAGGCGCTGGCCTGATGCGTGCCGCCGATGCCCTGGCCTTCTGGCTCGGCGCCTTGCGTGGGCATCGCTCGCGCAGCCTGATGCTGCTGCTGGCCATCGCTATCGGGGTGGTGGCGGTCAATCTGCTCACCGGTCTCGGTGCGGGCGCGCGGGCCTTCGTCCTGAACGAGTTCTCGCTGCTCGGGCGCGACATCCTGATCGTATTCCCGGGCCGCAAGGAAACCACGGGGCGCATGCCGCCGCTCACCGGCCTGACGCCGCACGAGCTGACCTTGCAGGACGTCCAGGCCATCACCCGGTTGCCGGGCATCCGCCGGGTTGCGCCGATGCAGGCCGGGCAGATGGAGGTGATAGTCGGTAACCGCAATCGTGAGGTGCTGACCTTGGGCACCACGCGAGACTTCTTCGCCATTCGCCAACTGACGGTCGTCCAGGGCCAGCCCCTGCCGGCGCTGGACCCTGAGCAGGGCGAGGCCGTCTGCGTGATCGGCGGCAAACTCCGGCGTGAGCTATTCGGTGCGCGCCCGGCCCTGGGTGAATGGTTGCGCGCCGGCGACCGGCGCTTCCGGGTGGTCGGTATCCTCAGTGAGCGGGGCGAATCCCTGGGGATGGATTTCGCCGAAATGTTGATCATCCCGGTGGCCAGTGCCCAGGCCTTGTTCAATCGCGAGGGGTTGTTGCGGGTGTTTGTCGAGGTGCGTGGACCGAGCTTTCTCGAGCGCAGCAAGCGGCAGATACTCGCCGCGCTCAAGGAGCGCCACGAGGGTGAAGAAGACATCACCCTGATCAGCCAGGACAGCCTGCTCAGCGCCTTCGACGAGATACTCACGGTGCTGACCCTGGCGGTGGCCGGGATTGCCGCGATCAGCCTGCTGGTGGCAGGCATCCTGATCATGAACGTGACCTGGATTGCGGTGAGCCAGCGCAGCGCCGAGATCGGCCTGCTCAAAGCCATCGGTGTCACGGCGGCGCAGTTGCGCCTGCTGTTCCTCGGTGAGGCGGCGCTGCTCGCCCTGGCGGGGGCGCTGGCGGGGCTGCTGCTGGCCGAAACCTTGCTCTGGTTGGGGCGCATGACGTTCGATCTGCCGCTCTATGCACCCTGGTGGGCGCGCGCTAGCGCGGTGCTGCTGGCACTCGGCACGGCGCTGCTGTTCGCCTGGCTGCCGGCCGCTCGGGCCTCGGCGCTGGAACCGGTGGCGGCGCTACGCCCGCCGGGAGCGCACTGATGCGCTGGCAAGATGGTTTCCGGCTGACCAGCTCGGCGCTGACCTGTCGCCCCTTGCGCAGCCTGCTGACCCTGCTCGGGATAGCGATCGGGATAGCCGCCGTGGCACTGCTCACGGCCATAGGCGAAGGCGTGCGCGGTTATGTGCTGGAGAACTTCGCGCAGTTTGGTACGCGGATCATCACCGTGCGCCCGGGCAAGACCCAGACCAGTGGCCTCGGCGGTCTGCTCGGCAGCGTACGGCCACTGACCATCAGTGATACCGACGCCCTGCGGCGCTTGCCGCATGTCGAGGCGGCGGTGCCGATCATTCCGGGCAGCGGGGATGTCCAGTTCGGTGAACTGAGCCGGCGCAGCGACATTCTCGGTGGCGGCCATCAGCTGGCGCAGGCCTGGCGCATGCAACTGAGCCTGGGCGAGTTCCTGCCCGTGGCCCGTGACGGTCGTTCGCCGCCCTATGTGGTGCTCGGCCATCAGTTGCGTGTCGAGCTGTTCGGTGCACGCAATCCGCTGGGCGAGCTGGTCCGCGTCGGCGGCGTGCGTTTCCGGGTGATCGGCGTGATGGCGCAGAAGGGCCAGTTGCTCGGCTTCAACCTCGACGATATCGCCTACATTCCGGTGGATTGGGCCGAAAGCCTGTTCAACCGCACCGGGGTGGTCAAAGTCCATGTGGTGTTCGGCGCCGGCACCACTTCGCGAGTGTTGAGTCAGCAGATTCGCCAGGTGCTCGGCGAACGGCACGGCGAGGAGGACTTCAGCCTGAGCACCCAGGACGACATGCTGCGCAGCTTCAACCGCGTTCTCGGCACCCTGAGCCTGGCCATCGGTGCCTTGGGGGGCATTTCCCTGTTGGTCGGCGCCGTCGGCATTCTCACCATCATGACCACCACTGTGGGCGAGCGCACGGCGGAAATCGGCCTGTTGCGGGCGATTGGTGCCAGTCCGCGGCAGGTGCTCGGGCTGTTTCTCGCCGAAGCGACGCTGCTGTCCCTGGCCGGTGGTTTGCTGGGCTTGTTGTTGATGGGCCTGCTGCTCGGGCTACTGCACCTGGCCATGCCAAGCCTGCCCTTGGCGCTGCAGCCGCTGTTTCTGCTGCTGGCACTGCTGCTGGCGGCGGTGCTCGGCATTCTCGCCGGCCTGGCGCCGGCACTGCGGGCGGCCCGCCTGCATCCGGTGGCGGCGCTGCGCAGCGAATAGCGGGCAGGCCAATGAGCCTGACGGGGTGGCTGTACGCTGGGTGACGATAACGAATACGCCGGCGCTGGGCCTAATGCCGATCAGTTAAGTCCCGGACATTGTGGGAGCGAGCGTGCTCGCGATGGCAGACGGTCAGGCACCCCTTGTTTGACTGTCCAGCCGTCATCGCGAGCAAGCTCGCTCCCACAAGGTTTGCGGTGATCAAACGCTTAACTGACTGGCATTAGGCGCTGGGCCGGTGATTTTAATGGGTTGGCGGCGGTAAAAGCCGAGTGCAAAACTCCGGCAGCAAGCCCTCGGAATTCAGAGTGTCCGTAGAGGATACATTCCTGCGGGCTTACGTTGATCAGTGTTTCGAGTGACCGCTTAGGGGCGGTTGAGGCCTGTAATGAAGGGCAGCAACCGACCCAAAGCTGCCCTTCGTGGAGGACAGAAAACGGCCAAAAGCAACCGTTCGCAACTTAGCCTTACCCACTGAAAAATCACCGCAGATTAAAAATCAATTTGCCTGCCGCCGATCTGAGTTTCCGTATCATTCTGACCGGTAACTATAGCCGAAGCGCTAATTGCATTTTGATTCGCCCAATCACGAAGTTTTGTAAACTCGTCTTTACGCATTTTGCTCATTGGTACTAAACGCGAAATAGTCGTTTCAAAATCAGCCATAGTCAGGTCGCTTACATCACCAGCGCCATTCATCCGCCGTGAGAACGCTTCAATCAGCGAGTCCCCAACCCACGCTTCGATTTCAGCACCAGAAAGCACAATGTCTTTACCAAAATTCGACTCGCCTCCTAGAGCAGCCAATCGATCTAAATCAAATTTTTCAGGGTCGCGCTTCAATTTTTTCAGATGTATTTCAAGAATCTTCTTTCTTTCTGATGTCGACGGGAAGTCAACGAAGAATATTTCGTCGAATCGCCCCTTTCTCAACAACTCCGGAGGTAAGCTGTTGATGTTGTTAGCGGTAGCAAACACAAAAACAGGCGCCGTTTTTTCTTGCATCCAAGTCAACAGTGTGCCGAATACGCGTGTAGCCGTGCCACCATCAGATGCTCCTCCGGAGGAGCCGGAAAGTCCTTTTTCAATTTCATCGATCCATAGGATGCAGGGCGAAATAGCTTCGGCAGTACGTAGTGCGGAACGAATATTGGATTCTGAAGAGCCAACCACCCCCTGGAAGATTTTTCCCATGTCCAAACGCAATAAGGGCATGTTCCATGACGATGATACGCATTTCGCCGTTAGAGACTTACCGCAACCAGGAACTCCAGTTAAGAGCAAACCCTTCGGGGTTCCGACACCGAATTCACGAGCAATCTGGCCAAAACACTGGCTACGCAAATGAAGCCACTTCTTAAGAGTTGCCAGCCCTCCAACATCCTCAAGATTTACCTTTGAGTCGATGTATTCCAAGATACCTGTTTTCCGTATGATTTGTTTTTTTTCGGAAAGCAGATCCTTTACGGTATTTTCATTTACGCCCAGGCTGGATACCAATGAACGAGACAAGCTATTGTCAATTTCTAATCCCGTGAGGCCCAAGGCGGCATCAATGAGTTTATCTTTGGTTTCGCTAGAAAGATCAATTTTAACGCTGCTGTTGCCTTGCCAGGTATTGACAAAATTATTTATCTGAGCCTTAACTTCATTTCTTGATGGCAAAGGAAAGTCAATCAGCGTGATTTCCTTTTGAAGATCATTGGCAATTTCAAAGCTGGGTGCCACGATAATGCAGTTGCTTCGATATCCACGTGAGCGGATATTTATGGCTAGATCTCGAAGTCGACGACGATAGACAGGATTTGAGCTTGATGTAAGGTAGTTATGAGCATCACAAAAAACAAAAATATTTTTGCTACCATCCTCCTTGGCCTTTTCTTCGCAAAAGTCCAAGGCCAGTTTCAAATCAAAGGTTTTATCTCCAGCCACGACACCATTTATCTGAACTCCTAGCGTCGAGTTCCAAACGAACAAACGATGGCTAAGCGACTTGGCGATTTCAGAAATTTCATTGAGTGCACGCTCTTCCTCGAAAGTTTCAATGACCAAAATCGCATAACGCGCCTTGAGGTAATCTGTTATCTGCTTGGTACGGTTCATGCCTATTATCCCTGCGCTTGAACTGAGTTATACATGCATCGGAAGACCGGTTTTGGTAACGCCAGAATTTGAAACAACAAACTCGACAACTCTTCTGGTACGGAAAAAGTCAATATCGACTCTGTCGCTGGTTTTGATAATCTGTTTGTGCTGATAGGGATGTTGCGCGTTATGCCGATACCGACCAGCCAGCGTCAAGTCTACGGCTTTAACAACTCGAATCATGGCTTCATTCTGGAATATCTCTTTTGGCGTATAGCCTGTATAAAGTATCCAGTTTTTCTCGCCATTGACAGCATGTATTAATTGCTCCAAGGCTGGTGCCTGGTCGAGTGGCTCCCCCCCAGAGAGGGTAATCCCGGCGATGTCCAGTGCATTTATCTTCTGTGCCAATTCATAAACAGGCATCAACGTACTTGCTTCGCGAGGGTGGGTCCCCTGATTGAAGCACCCCTTACAATTCAGCGCACATCCCTGCACCCATAATGTCAAGCGCAACCCGGGGCCGTTAACGCGGCTCAACTCCATATGGTGTACATTGATTTTCATTTAGAAATTCGCGCTGAGAATTTGAAGGGTTTGCTCTTCATGGACTACGGTATATTCCGGCTTCCACTCAGTCACAAGCTCCGCAGTAGGGCTAGAAAGTAGAGATTCAAGCTCTTCAGTAAGTTTTGTGCAAATGTCGCCTTTCACGCCACGCACTTCCTCCGTAATTTCATCGCCCGTAAAGGTGACATGAATGCTGAACTCGTAGTTAGGTCCAAATTCAATTTCGAACCCTTGAAGAGTGTCTTTCACTCTTGCTGGAACACCTGATGCGTCTATGCGCTTGATGGTTTCATCGATGGCTACGCTGACGTACGCTTTCTGAAAGCTTAAAGCCAAATCCGCCATTATCGCTTCATCGTCGGCCGAAATAGTTCCCCGTTCGATGAGGAGTTTGTAGGAGCCTTCCTCAATTTTGCAAACAAATAGATTGAATTTATCAGCCGTTTGGCCGCAAATAGCTCTAAATTGCTGCTTGCCCATATAGCCTATTTTGCTCAACACCTTTTTACTGAAGTCGCTGGCAAATACGGAAACCAGACCAGTCGTTGGGCTAAGGCCCATTTTGCCGAAAGCTTTGGTAATGGCTTCTTCATTAACATAAGAAAATTCAAACTTTGTACAATGAGACATTGTTAAAGCTCCAGTCTGCGACCGGGAGCAACTTCTTCGGCCTTCTGGATAGCAACTAATACGTCAGGGGCAACCTCAATGTTGCGCGTAGGTGCCACGGATGCAAGTGCAGCCTCAGGCGCAATATTTTTTGAAGTCGAGGTTGGAGTTCCAGAGTTGACAACCACCCGGCGTCTTTGTGCTGTCTGTGATGCACCACTTCCACAAAGGAGACTTGCATCAATCGTCTCCAACAGCCTTCTTATTACCAAAGTGGGATTCGAAGTGAGCTTTTCATAGAGTCCAATGTGCAACAAGGCATCGGTTCCATCATTGAATTGCAATTTAACGAAGTAGTTTTGATTTTCATCGCCAGCGATGCCAATGCGCGAGATCTGATTCAGATCCCGTGACAGCTTTCTCCAAAGATACCCATCAAACGACGCTACAATTAATTTTGTCGCTGTCGCGGCAAAAGCATTGCTCCCAACTTCAACCTCGTCAGCATCAAAATTCTGGTAGCTAACCAGAATTTTCTCCCCGGCAGGAAATCCCAGAGCGTTTGCCAAATATTCATTTGTCGAAAAATCGATATCTGCGTGAAATTTTAAGCTTTTTGACAGAGCATAAAGGCTAAAGATGCCTACTAATCCAAAGCCTATTGCTTTCAGCGCGTCTTCCGGTGCAAGAGCCGCAAAAACTGCGAAAATAAAAACAATGATCCCGTAACCGTATTTTATGGTCGTCTGTGTACTGAGTTTTTTATTTCTATAACCCTGGAATGTTTTACCGGGAATATATTTTTTTGACGGTGCAAATAGCAGGGTGCACGCACCAAAAAAAACCAGACAAATAAGCCCCATTGCAGCCTGACGCTTTTGCCCACTTTGCAACCCTTCAAGAAACGCCCACGCACCGGTAACGATGAAAACAGGTAAGGATGCCAGTACTGCAAGTCCCGTTTTCTTACCTTTGGTGGCCATCATCATTTTCCACATCGGGATAGTCTTTATCATTCACAAACCTTCTAGAGTTGGTGCAGCAGCGCGTATTGAGGGGATGACTGTAGAACTTTTTTCTATGCTACGTGACGATCTTTGGTTTATCACGCGCCAGGGATGGTCTGAAGTAGCCATACGTTTCTGGCTAACTTCGACGACTGCCGGTTTTGAAAGTGGATTCAAAACGCTCAGATCACTCACTCATTTCTGGCTTTTCAGCCGTTGGGAGCACCTCGCAGCAGCCATCCACAGATTTCCGATTTTATAGTGGCCTGGGCTGTTGCAGTTACACATTCTGCAAGCACGAACGATAAATCATAAGACTTCAAGGTAATTCCCTTACGTTCAGTACCTAACGCTTTGGCATCATCAATAGAGAGCGTCATCGGTAGTTGGCTCCGCTACAGACCGTAGCTGCTGTGTACATTACACTCGAGCGGTAGCTCCGGCAAGGCGCCAAGCACTCGTTTGCGAATGCCAAGATCGGACTTCAAAAACTCATCCGGTTATTGAAACTGAACGGGGAACACTATCGGCGTAGTTGTTGCGCATAAATCAGTCAACCCTGAAAAAGCCTATCAGTGCTAAAGCGCCGTGCGGGGACGAAGATTCGGCAAGAGCCCCCATTTCAATTATGTTTTCAGGTCCTACCTCAGCCCGAAGTTACACTTCAGTTCAGCGATGCGGGCCCACGATGCTGGTGGGCCTCCGGAGTGGTTGACCGGCCACAAACGACTCAAGGCGTACAGGTGGTGAAGTTCAAGTGCGCGGGTCCAGCGTCGATGAAGTGCGGCTGGTCCCGCGTGATTCGGAGATCAACGCTTTATGGCGTCACACTCGTTACGCAAGTTGCTGTCTTTAATGTTGCCGCAGCTTTGACCGTTGACTTTGGCCTCGCAATAAGCGCGTTGATCGCTGT
Source organism: Pseudomonas sp. Pseusp49 (assembly GCF_059491875.1). Lineage (NCBI taxonomy): Bacteria > Pseudomonadati > Pseudomonadota > Gammaproteobacteria > Pseudomonadales > Pseudomonadaceae > Pseudomonas > Pseudomonas sp. Pseusp49. The sequence goes on from NZ_CP168514.1 coordinate 2,649,858, forward strand.
CACTGATGTTGCCGCAACCAGCATGGGCGTAGGTACTCAACATCAATAACATCGCAATGATAGCTCTCATCACTCTCTCCATAGGGTGTCAGGAAATAGCCTGACGCTGACTGATCCAAGATGATCTTGTTGCTGTAATGAGCTATCAAATTGACATCATTTTTTTGGAAAGTTCAATGGGGGGATGTGACTTTCGGGTTTCGCGGCACCTGAATCGCCCCTGACTTCGTAGGCATGCGGAGTGACCACTCCTGGCCGCTTTCAGCCTGTCACCAGGGGACATCCATCAATCCAGAGCAGCCCTTCGCGAAAGGGCTGCTAGCGGTCAGAATCGGTCTCCTCTGCGCCTCGTAAACTCGACTTTCAGGCGCGCTTGGGGAGCTTCCAGTTCGGGCGGATGAAGTGGCATGTGTAGCCATTCGGTATGCGTTCGAGGTAATCCTGGTGCTCTGGTTCCGCTTCCCAAAAAGGCCCGGCCGGTTCTATTTCGGTGACTACTCGGCCCGGCCAAAGGTGTGAAGCATCGACATCGGCAGCGGTGTCCTCGGCAATGTCGCGTTGCTGTTCATTGAGGTAGTAGATCGCCGAACGATAGCTGGGGCCCTGGTCATTACCCTGACGGTTGGGCGTGCTGGGGTCATGTATCTGGAAGAAGAATTCAAGGATCTGCCGGTAGCTGATCACGGCAGGGTCGAAGACGATCTCGATGGCTTCGGCGTGGTTGCCATGGTTGCGATAGGTGGCATTCGGCACATCGCCGCCGGTATAACCGACCCGTGTGTGCAGCACACCGGGATAGCGCCGCAGCAGATCCTGCATGCCCCAGAAGCAGCCGCCGGCGAGAATGGCAGTTTCGGTTTGTCTGGTCATGGTCTGTCCTTCCTCTCGGGGACGTTGTGTATAGCCACTGTTATGAGGGCGTGTTGGCCAATTCCAAGGTTTCGCGCAAACAGGACTGGAATGACCGCTCCTGGCCGATTTCTGCCTGTCGCCACCATCAGCTTTGGGTCGGTTTCTGCCCTCCATGAGCGACTGAAACCGACCCAAAACGTACATGAGTGGCAGGCAACGCCCCGGCGATGTTCAAGGAGGAGCAGGGCGCCTGATGCAGAACGGACGATATTGATAAACCGGCGTGGCTCAGCCCGTTCCGAACCCCACTCAGGCAGGGAACCGGGCTATCCAGTGCCTGGCAATCTCTTCGCGCCGGCAGATCCACACCGCGTCGTGGCCTTGTACGTAATCGAGAAAGCGCGCCAGCGCCATCGCACGACCGGGATGGCCGCTGATCCGCCCATGCAGGCCGACGCTCATCATCTTCGGGTGTTGCGCGCCTTCCTGCCACAGCTGGTCGAACGCATCCTTGAGCAGCTGGAAGAAGTCTTCTCCGCAGGCGAAACCGTTCGGCAGCAGATAGCGGGCGTCGTTGTTGACCAGTGTGTAGGGGATCACCAGGTGGGCGGGCGAGCCCGGGAGCCAGTAGGGCAGGTCATCGTTGTAGGCGTCCGAGCTGTAGAGAAACCCGCCTTCCTCACGCAACAGGCGACGGGTGTTCTGGCTGACCCTTCCTGTGTACCAACCGACGGGGCGTTTACCGCAGGCCTGCTCGATCACGTCGAGGGTGAGGCGGATATGGCGCCGCTCCTGGTCTTCCGGCATGTCGCGATAGTCCAGCCAACGGTAGCCATGCCCGGCAATCTCATGGCCGGCCGCGCAGAGCGCCTGGCCGATCGCCGGGGTGAGTTCCAGTGCCCGGCCGACGGCGAAGGCAGTCAGCGGCAGGCCTCGGGCGCGGAACAGTTCCAGAATGCGCCACACACCTGCGCGCGATCCGTATTCGTACATGCCCTCGACGCTCAAGTCCGGTTCCCCCACGCGCGGCGGGCGGCCCGGTAGCTCGTGAAGCCAGGCCTCCGACTGGGCGTCGCCATTGAGGAGGCAGGATTCCGCGCCTTCTTCGATATTGAGTACGAACTGCACCGCGACGCGCGCCTCTCCGGGCCATCGCGGGTGGGGTGGACGGCCGCCATAACCGATGAGGTCGCGGGCGGACATCAGCCCAGCTCGAAGGTGGTGACGCCGAACACACGTTCGTGCGCGATTACCGGAGGAGGGCCGAGGTACATGCGTGCGCAGCCGAACACCTCGGTCATGCCCTGTTGGTGCACGAGCGCCATCGCGGCGGGGTTGTTCTCCGGGGCGTCGAGAAACAGCGGGCCACCCTGCGCAAATTCCGCCAGGCGCGCGTAGAGGGCATTGGCCGCCGGGGCGTCATCGGCGAACAGGGGGCCGATCTTGCAGCCTTCCCGGCAGCGCCTTATTACGCCATAGCCGCTCAGCCTGCCTTCGCGTCGACAACCCACGGCGAGTGCATCGGCCTGGGTTATCCAGCCGCTCAGGAAGGTTGCGCGCGGGGCGGGGAAGCAGGTGCGGTCGTACTCGACCACCTGATCGAACGGGACGGCGGCCAACGGGACGATGTCCTGGTCGTCCGCCTGCGAGGTCGTCGGGCGCTCGTTGATCTCGGCACGAAAACGCAGGTTGCGATGGGAGAAGACGAAACCACCCTTGGCGTAGTAGTCCTGCATCGCGAAGACGCCGTCCATGCCAATGCTCGCGCCTGGGCGCAGGCGGGCGAGGAGTCGCTCGCGGCGTGCGTGCCAGAGGGTATTGCCCAGGCCCTGGCTGCGATACTCAGGCCGGACGATGAAAAAACCCATGAAACCGAATTCGCCATGGTAGGAGGTGATGGCGCCGCCGCCGATCAATTCGCCGTCCCGGGACGCCGCGATGAAGGCGGCAGGGTCGGTGGCCCAGAACAGCTCGGCATCGTGAAGGCCGGGGTTCCAGCCCTCACGGGCAGCCCACTCGACGAGCTCGTCCAGTTCGGGACGGGTCATGTTGCGTATGACCAACTGATTCGACACCGTGAAATTCTCCTCAGACGCTAATCGAGCGTGTGGTCCATCCCCGCCCGGAACCCTTTCGGTATAGCTTCAACCTGAGTATTGATCCAGCTCGTCACGTTGCCTTCAGGCGTTCACCGGGGGGCCTTCAAAAAGCGCTGTTCATGATCCGGATCCGGCAACAGGCAGGTGTCGTATTTGCCGAAGAGCCGATAACGGTTGAGCGCAATGCGGTCGTAGGCCCAATCCCGAAGTGGGCGAGGGATGATGCGCAACAGGTTCACGGGGCGCCAGATTGCGGGCAACTGGGCAAAGATTTCGAAAAATGCTTGGGAACGCTCCCAGTAGAATCGGTCACGGATCACCGCCATGCTGTGGAATTGATCCATGGGCAGACCTGCCCAGGCGAGCAGCGCCTGTCCCTCGGGTGACTGAACCGCCGCCAACCGCACGCGCCGCTGACGGTCATGGCGAATCACGAACCTCACCCAGCCATTGCACAGCTTGCAGACACCGTCGAACAACACCACCGTCTCACCGGGTTTGAGCAGCGGCGCGGGGGAGGGGAGGATTTTTGAGGCTGGCATGAGTGTGGGTCCAAGGGCGCCTGGGTATCGCGGATCATAACCGCGTGCCGGCGGTGAAGTCTGTGCGCGACGATCCAGTAACGGTGGGTTCCGTAATTGGTGCAGCACGTTCAGTCGACAGGGGCGCTTTGGTCGACAGCATCGGTGCGCTCCACTACTCGAATGCCTTTTTCCGCGAGCGCTTGCCGCACTGTCACTTGGTAGGCATCTATTGCACCGCGTAGCCAGGTCTCAAATTTTTGGCTAGCCGGTGAGTTCGGTCTTGCCTTGGGTTTGAACAGACTGTAGTTCTGCGCGCTGACCAAACCCAGTGGGTAGGGGACGATCAGCTCGCCTGTTTGGATGGCGGGCAGTGCAAGGAAGCTGTCGCCGATGGTCAGACCGCCACCTGATGCGGCGACCGATAGGCACAGGGTGGTTTCGTTGAACACTGTCTGCTGGCGACGCGGGCCGCCAGGATCCAGCCCGGTCAGGGTACACCACTCGTCCCAGACATCGTAATTGGCATCGATCAGGTAAGGCGCTTCGCAAGGCTTGTGGCCCTCACCTAAATAGGTTTCTGCAAAGGCGCGGGTGCAGACCAGAACGTCGATCCAGCGGCACAGCTCAGTCTCTTCCAGCCCTCCGCCAGCCCTGGCTCCATGCATACCATAGAAAATTCGGAAGTCGAAATCCTCATCGAGGCGGAAGCTAAAGTTGTTTTCGGCGGTGATTTCTACGGATATCCCGGGATTGGCAACCAGAAACTTTCCAACCTGGCCGGCCAGCCAGCTTGACGCGAAGTCACGGCAGACCAACACCCGTAGATGCTCTCCCCGCCGTGCCCGGCGGCTGATGGTATCGGTGGTCAACTGGATCAACTCGAAGGCTTGTTGCAGGGCTGCAAACAACTCGCGGCCCGCCGAAGTCAGGCGGATCACATTGCCCGTGCGCTGGAGCAGGGCGCAGCCCATGTCGCTCTCCAACTGCGTAACCTGTTTTGACACTGCTGGACGCGTTACATGCAGCTCTTCCGCAGCGGACGAAATGCTATTGAGTCGGGCAACGGCCTCGAAGGCGCGAAGCGCGGTTAGCGACTGATGTTTTCTCAAAGGGGGCGCTCCGTAACCTGAAGTGACTCAGACTGAAATCTTGTCACTTGCCCGTATAGGAGCCTGACTTTAGCTTTGACGTCAATCCCAACACGCAATTCCGAGGTTTCATAATGCTCCTACCAATCCGTTTTTCTTCGACTGGCCCAAGTGACTGGCAGCAATTGCCGAACGAGGCTCTGGAACATGCCGAGCTGATCGAAGGCCGGCCGATGGGCCTGGATCATGCCTACTTCTGCCGTAGCGAGCCACCGGTGAAGTCGGGTATCTGGCGTTGCGAACCTTACACCGAGCGTTACGAGAACTATCCGGCTGATGAGTTCATGGTGGTACTGGAGGGGGAGGTCACTCTCGAAGCAGACGGTTTCTGCGAAACCTATACCCAAGGTGATTCCTTTCTGGTGCCCAAGGGGTTTCGTGGTGTGTGGCGTCAGCCAGTTCCGATGCTGAAGTTTTATGTGATTGTCGGTTAGCCAGCTGAAGAGTTGGGTGTGAGTCATAACAACCAATCGCAAAGCGCAAACTGAGCAATCGCTCCTTTAAACCAACCCGGACCCTGAACCTGGCGCGGACATTGCCGAGCGGGGTGAATGGGTCTGCCTCCAGCATTACGTCTGTGGGAATCATTACCATGTCGACTCTAAAGCAAACATCGTTATCCAGCCCGCAAGACGAAGGGCGCTATGACTACATCATCGTCGGTGCCGGCGCAGCCGGTTGCGTTATGGCCAATCGCCTTGGTGAAGACCCGGACTTGCGGATATTGGTGATCGAGGCGGGTGGCAGCGATGCCTCGCTCTTCGTGTCGATGCCGGCCGCACTGTCGATCCCGATGAACACCAAGCGCTTCAACTGGGGCATGAAGACCGAGCCGGAGCCTGGCCTGGACGGGCGGCAAGTGAACCTGCCCCGTGGCAAAGGGCTGGGCGGCTCATCGTCGATCAACGGCATGTGTTGGGTTCGCGGAAACCCCATGGATTATGAGCTATGGGAGGCGCTGGGTGCCGATGGCTGGCGCTGGTCCAACGTGCTCCCTTACTTCCAGCGTCTGGAAAACGTCGAGGGCGGAGGCTCACTGCGCGGGGTCAATGGGCCGATGCACATCAAGCGGGGGCCGGAAACCAATCCACTCTATCGGGCCTTCGTCAAAGCCGGGAACGAGGCCGGCTACGCTTTAAGTGACAACATGAACAATCGGCAGCACGAAGGCTTTGGGCCGATGGAAATGAACGTTTGCGACGGGCGCCGCATGAGCGCTGCCCGGGCCTATCTGCGACCTGCCATCGCCCGGGGGAACGTACGTGTAATCAAGGGCGGCCTGGTTGACCGAGTGATGTTCGATGGCCGACGAGCAACCGGTGTTTTGTTTTCGGTAGCGGGCAAGCCAGCCCGAGCCATGGCCACGCGGGAAGTCATCCTGTCAGCTGGGGCCATCATGTCTCCGGTGATCCTCAAGCGCTCGGGCGTGGGACCTGCGAGGGAGCTCGCGCAGCAGGGTATTGCAGTGATCCATGACTCACCCGAAGTGGGCGAAAACCTGATGGATCATATGGAGCTCTACCTTCAGATGGAGTGCACCCAGCCGGTTAGCCTGTTTCCCACCCAGAGCCTTCTGGGCAAGGCCAGGATCGGTATCGAGTGGCTCGCTACCCGGCGCGGGCCTGGTGCGACTAACCACTTCGAGAGTGGTGGTCATATTCGCAGCCGGGCGGGCATCGTTTATCCCGACATCCAGTTTCACTTCCTGCCGCTGGCCATCTCCTATGACGGGCAGACACTCGCTGCCGGGCACGGCTTCCAGGTGCATGTCGGCACAAAGCGTTCGAAGAGCCGCGGTTGGGTCAGGCTGCGTGACGCCCGTCCGGAAAGTTTGCCGCGAGTACGCTTCAACTACATGACCCATAGCGATGATTGGACGGAGTTCAGGGCCTGCGTGCGCCTGACGCGGGAAATCTTCGCTCAGCCGGCCTTCGCCCCTTATCGGGGTCGAGAACTGGCCCCGGGCGCGGCAGTGCAGGACGATGCCGCCATAGATGCCTTTCTCAAGCAGAAGTTGGAAAGCGCCTACCATCCCTGCGGCACTTGTCGTATGGGCAGCGACGAAGCTGCGGTGACATTCCCTGACGGTCGGGTGCGCGGCGTGGAAGCGCTGCGGGTGGTAGATGCCTCGCTGATGCCCGCTGCCACCGCTGGCGACTTGCAGGCACCCACACTGATGCTGGCCGAGCGGCTGTCCGATCTGATCCGTGGCCGTCACCTGCCGGAGGCGCAGGGCGCCGAGTTACTGGCAGATCCGCAATGGGCCACTCGGCAACGCGGCCCCAATATCACCCGAGACTATTCCGGCGAGCGAAATCGGCTAGCGGCCGCGTTATTGGAAAATGCCAAGGGACAACAGCTGCCGATGGTGGCGGGTTGAGTCACAGCGTTACCGGGCAACGAAGCTACGCATAATCGAGCTTTCGTTCTGCTTTCAGCTGTACAGGTAATAAAAGTTACTGCGATTGACCAGCAATTGGAGGGTGCCCCGGAAAGTTTGATGAATGAAGCCTCAGTGATTCAGCCCCGATCAATCTCAATTAGGAAAACAAGAAAATGGGAACGACATCAAACGGGAAAACAGCCACGGTGACGCCTGTCATTCAGCAGGGCCGACTCGATGGTGCGGAACGGCGCTCTGTAGATTTCGTACCGGTGGCGGAGCGCCATGGCACGGTGCGACATCTAGGTGCGGTCTGGTTAGTTGCCAACATCAACCTGACCGCAATGGCTACCGGCGTTACCACACTGGCGCTTGGCGGTTCACTGTTCTGGACTCTGGTTGCCACCGTGTTCGGTTCACTGTTCGGAACCCTTTTCATGGCCCTGCATTCTTCGCAGGGGCCTCACCTGGGTCTACCGCAGTTAGTTCAGTCCAGAGCGCAGTTCGGATTTTTAGGGGCCGCGATCACGGTGTGGGTCTTCGCCTTTGTGAACTACTTCAACTACAACGTCGCCGACGCGATCCTTGCAGGATCGAGTCTGCATTTCCTCCTCGGGATTCCAACTTCCTGGGGGTTCCCAATCGCGGTATTGATCGCCGGCACCTTGGCGCTGTATGGCTACCGGTGGATCCATCGGGTTAACCGATTCCTGGTCGCACCGCTGGCCCTGACGGTCGTGATACTCACCTTTGCTGCGGTGGCGCGGGGCGGGATTCCTTCGGGTGCTTTCACTCCGGGGCCCATTCAATGGCATTCGTTCGCGACCACCTTCGTAATCGTCGCAGGTTTCCAGCTTGGTTGGGCGCCATACGTATCGGACTACTCCCGCTACCTCCCACCCACCGTTTCCACTCGATCGTCGTTCCTGTGGACCTATCTACCTTCAGCGATATCAGCGCTATGGGTGATCGGCCTTGGCTCCTTGCTCGCGGCAGCGACCCCCGGCGTCTCCGTCATCATGGCGATCGCGCAAGGTGGCGACGCCCTGATGGCAGGAGGTGGTCGAATAGCCGTCGCATTGTTGTTCATCGGTCTTCTGGTGGTGATGGCGCTCAACGCTTACGGAGGCAGCTTGACCCTGATCTCGATCGTTGACTGTTTCCGTCGGGTCCGGCCATCGTTGTTTTTGAGGGGCATCACAATCGTCGCTATGACCCTGTCCGTAGGCGTTGTCGCGGCAATGGTCGGGGAGGAACAATTCAATGTTTTCTATGGAAACGTATTGGTGTTTCTGGCCTATCTGTTCACGCCATGGACTGCAATAAACCTGGTGGACTTTTATATCGTTCGCAAGGGGTGTTATTCGATCCGCGAACTCTTCAATCCGGCCGGTATTTACGGCCGATGGGGATGGCAAGGAAACGTCGCCTATATCGGAGCACTGGTGATGATGGTGCCGTTTTTTGTCACCGAGCCTTTCACCGGATGGATAGCTCACCGGATGGGTGATATCGACATCTCGATGTTTGTAGGTCTTGTAGTCGCCAGCCTCCTCTATTTGCTCACATCTCGGACTCTTGATTTGAGCTACGAGCGAAGCCTGGTGGAAAAAGAAGGAATAGCTGGCGAGCTATGAAGGCAGTCCGATGTTTCGGGCAAAGAATTTATCCCTATCGACACGAAAAAGTAGAGTTAGAACCATGACGACAACCGGCTGGATTTGGGACGAAAGATTTATGACTCATGACACGCGGGCTTGGAGCCTACCGTGGCAGGAACCCATCGACCATCCTGAGAAGGGCGATACCAAGCGACGCTTTGCAAGCCTCGTCAAGCGAAGCGGCCTCGATCAATACCTTGTTCCGTTACCCTTCAGCCCGGCCTCGGAGTCCGATCTGTTGCGGGTACACACTCCGGAGTATGTCGATCGAATCCTGAATCCGACCGGTCCTGTGTGGAGCGATGCAGGCGACGGTGAAACGCCCGTCGGACCAGGATCGGCAGACATTGCCAGACTTGCAGCAGGTGCTGTCATCTCGGCGTTCAATGCAGTTGTATCGGGTACTGTGACGAACGCCTACGCGCTCATTCGACCGCCAGGACATCATGCGATTGCCAGTCAGGGGATGGGCTATTGCATATTCCACAACACCGCGGTCGGAATCCGCCATTTGCAGCAAACAGGAGCGGTGAAACGAGTCGCGGTCATCGACTGGGATGTTCATCATGGTAACGGGACCGAGACCCTTTTTTATGACGATCCGTCAGTGCTGACGATCTCTCTTCACCAGGACGACCTTTACCCCATCGGACGCGGAAAGGTACAAGACATCGGAACGGGTCCCGGACTGGGTGCCAACCTGAATATTCCACTACCCGCAGGGTCTGGCCGAGGGGCCTACCTGGGCGCATTCGAGCGTGTCGTAATGCCTGCGGTGCGCCGTTTTCAACCGGATCTCATCGTGATTGCGAGCGGATTTGACTCCGCTGCGATGGACCCCTTTGGCCGCCAACTCCTGTACTCCGGGGCATATCGCGAGCTGACGACTCAGGTAATGAATCTGGCTGAAGAAGTGTGCAAATCGCGGATCGTCGCTGTGCATGAGGGGGGCTACGATCCGTTGATGGGACCATTCTGCGGTCTCGCCGTGGTTGAAACACTTGCAGGGCGGCGAACCGCAGTCGAGGACCCATGGATGAACACAGTCGCGAATCTTCCGGAACAAGCTTTGTTACCGCACCATGACGCAGCGATACGAGCGTGTGAACAACTTCTCACGGGAGTACCTGATGGGTCCAAGAGCGCGCAATAACGGGGAATTTCAATAGGCTTCCACCGAAGGGGCAAGCCATTTGGTGATGAGGCGCCAGTGCTGACAAGCGCTGCGCCTCGACAAGACTCAGCCCACTGCCTGCAACCAGTTAAGTAAATCCATTTCCAGGCTGCCTGGCTGAGGGGGTTTGGGAGATAACAGGCAATAGCGTGTGCCGTCTTCAATAAATCCTAATGGCGCGGCTAAAACGCCGCTTTGGATATCGTCGCGCACCAAGTGCCATGGGCCAATGGCCACCCCGAGGCCTGCGACAGCCGCCTGGATGCTGAAATAAAAGTGCTCAAAAGATTGCATCTCCATGGCGGGAGCGGGCAGTCCTTTTGCAGTAGCCCACTCCTGCCAAGCTGTGGGTCGGCTATTAGTTTGAAGCAGCGGGGCCGAGGAACGCAGGCATTTCCTGCTTTTGCCAAACCATTGATCTACCTTTTCCGGCCGGCATACAGGGCCGATCTTCTCAGGGAATAGGGTCTCGGCATGATAGTCGGAGGGGCGAGGAAAATCGTCCCGCCGAATGGCCAAGTCGATGCCATGGTCGAATGAAAAGATGCCGCCGCCGGCCACTAAATGAATGTCCAGCCCCCGATGTTGTGTTTGGAAGTCGTTCCAGCGAGGAATCAACCATCGCATTAAAAGCGTTGGCTCGCAGGACAGGACAAGCTGGCGGGTACGACGGGCGTCGGTGCGTATCTCGCGAACTGCCTGGTTCATCAATCCAAGCCCTTCACTAACTGCTTTCGCCAGGCGTTTGCCGGCGTCAGTTAAAAAAACCCTTCGGTTACGCCTCTCGAACAGGTCAACGCCCAGATCCTCTTCAAGCAAACGCACTGCTCGACTTATGGCACCTGGTGTCAGGTGCAGTTCGTCAGCCGCGCGTGCGAAGTTTTCGAACCGTCCGGCGGATTCGAAGCAACGCAACGCGAGCAGAGAAGGCAGGCGAGCCTCGGTGATTAGTGATTTGAAGTCACTATGTTCATCAGAAATCATCGTTATTACCAAAGAGCAGGATCTGTAAACATCGCTTTCTACTACCAGTAATTGAAGGGTGTCGCATGAGCGAATGGATAGCAGTAATCACCATTACAATACTCGCATGCATCAGTCCTGGGCCAGATTTCGCCATGGTTTCTCGCAACGGATTGCTACTGTCTCGACGGGCGGGCGTCCTCACAGCTGCAGGAATTGGTATGGGGGTGCTTGTCCACGTCTGCTATACGCTGCTCGGACTAGGGTTAGTGCTTCAACAAACGCCTTGGTTGTTCAATGCACTGAAGCTGGCTGGAGCTGCGTATCTCGTCTATCTAGGCATCCAGATGCTTCGTTCCAAGCCGGCTATCGAACAGCTGGACGCACCGCCGCCCGCCATGTCCGATCTGGCAGCTCTGCGGACGGGATTTCTCACGAACGCGTTGAATCCGAAAACATCGATCTTCATCGTCAGTCTGTTCATGGGTGTTATACAACCGGACACCGCCCTGACAATGCAAATTGCATATGGGCTGTTTATCGCTGGGGCGCACGCAGTGTGGTTCAGCCTCGTCGCGCTTTGCTTCTCAGCGGGAATGGTGCGCGAAAAATTGGTGGCTGCACGACTATGGATTGACCGAGTTTTTGGCGGCCTGCTCGTGAGCTTCGGGATATTACTGACAATCGCTCAGCGTTCAGCCTGAGTTGAATTAGCCCTTGCGCAGGGCCTTTGAAGCACACCGCCTGTTCGAGGTGTTTCTCGACCTGACTCTTTTGTGTATGAGTCTTTACTTGGGCAGTTTGAATGACCGCTATTCGGGGTGCACTGCCAAAGCCATTCGTTTGTATGAGCAGATGGACCTGCTGAGCCTGCAGCGCCGTGGCAGTTATCGGTTGTACACGGCCCATCGCCTGACGCTGGTGCAGATGATCCGCACGGGCCAGGCGGTGGGGTTCAAGCCGGGACGGCGGAGCCTGAAATGGACAAGGCAGGGTAGGGGTTGCCCCAAGGGACAGAGTCAAGCGCGGGCGTCAGGGCCTGGCACTTCAAGATCATCGTTTTTGTGAAATCACACCACCCATGTATTGATTCAAATCGCGCAGGTCTTTAACGCTCCATGCGTGCGGCGATAGCTTTACACCATTCTTACGCAAGGTTCCTGGAATCAAGTCGCCATTTGGGCGAAGTATTATCGAAGAGACAATCACGCCCGGATAATCATTCAATCGCTTTTTGAAAGCGGACGTTGTCAGATCAGGCGTAGGTGGATTGCTTTTATTGGCCAGTGGTCCTGTTGCCTTGAGATCTGTTCCGTGGCACATGCTGCATCGCTGTAGATAGAGATTTTTTCCATTGGCATTATCCGCGAAGGCCAGTGAAGTTTGAGTCAGCGATAAAATTCCCAGCGAAGCGATGAACAGTATTTTCATTGTTTTTTATCTTCCTTGATGGGCTCAGCGTCGATCGGACGCGATCTGGTGCGCGGGAAAGATATCAGCCGTCGCGTCGGCCCCCAAGCAGTCTGGTCGACCCTTGGCTTGGGTCGATCGGCGATGAGCAGGCATCGAAGCCCAAATCGCGGGCAGCACGGCAAGTACTGTCTACGCAGTATCCCCGGGATGAAAGTCGTGTCTTGCCAGTTCTCAGGCCCGATTGTGTGTCCCGGGCCGAGCGGCCAATTGCGAGCGGGGCGTCAAGATGGCCAAGGCAACTGTCACCATGAAGAGCGCCGGCACGTCACCTGCCAAGTGCCCCATTTGCCCCGGCTGTGTGACCGTCTGGACGGCCATGATTGCTCCGTGTACGGCGCTGGACCACACGGTGAACCAGATCAGGCTCAGATGGGCTAATGGATCACGTGCGGCCAGGATCAAGAACACGCCAAGTGTGGCGTAGATGCCAACGATCATCATCGGGTAGTCCGAGTGACCGACGTGCCAGGCCCAGCCGGACGGCCAGAACAACATGAGTGGGTAGAGAGCAAGGCAGGCGAGGCCAGCCAAAACCAGGGCGACACGCAAATACCTGAGGCGATCGACTAAGGTCATGGCGGACTTCCTCATTGGGCCTGACTCTAATTTGACCCCAAGTGGGGTAATAACGCCTTCACGGGCTTGGTGGATAACAATCTGCTCAATCAGTTCCGGCAGTAGACAAGCATAGGCCTCGTTGCTTGGTGGTGCACGTGTGCCCCTGTAGGTGCTGCCGGAGGCTGCGATCTTTTGATCTTGCTTTTGCGATCTGGAGATTGCTGAGGATCAAAAGATCGCAGCCTTCGGCAGCTCCTACAGATATTTCGTTATCTGTGTTCCCGGGGATTCCGTGAAGAACCTTAGTTAACCATCACCTCGTCCAGCGCCTGCTCGAGGGTGCTGACCGTGCGCTCGATGTTGTGCAGCTTTTCGAGTCCGAACAGACCGATGCGGAAGGTCTGGAAGTCGGCCGGTTCGTCGCATTGCAACGGCACTCCGGCGGCGATCTGCAGGCCGTGGTCGGCAAATTTCCTGCCGCTCTTGATGTCGGCATCATCGGTGTAGCTCACCACTACGCCAGGGGCCTGAAAGCCGGCTGCGGCCACGCTTTTGATGCCTTTGCCGATCAACATTGCGCGCACCCGGTCGCCCAGCGCCTGTTGTTCGCCGCGGACCTTGTCGAAACCGTAGGCTTGCGTCTCTTTCATCACTTCGTTGAATCGCGCGAGGGAATCGCTGGGCATGGTCGCATGGTAGGCATGTCCGCCCTGTTCGTAGGCCTGCATGATCTGCAGCCACTTTTTCAGGTCGCAGGCGAAGCTGCTGCTTTGCGTCTGCTCGATACGGCCAAGGGCCAGGGAACTGAACATCACCAGGGCGCAGCAAGGGGAGGCGCTCCAGCCTTTCTGCGGTGCGCTGATCAGCAGGTCGACTGCGCATTTGTGCATATCAACCCAAATCGTGCCTGAGGCGATGCAGTCCAGCACGAACAGGCCACCCACCGCATGCACGGCGTCGCCCACGGCCCGCAGGTACTCGTCGGGCAGGATAATCCCCGATGAGGTTTCAACGTGGGGGGCGAAGACTATCTGCGGCTTGTGCGCCGCAATGGCTGCCAGCACTTCGTCCAGAGGAGGTGGGGCGTAGGCCGCCTGGCGACCCGTGTCGACCGGTCGGGCTTTCAGCACCGTGGTGGCCGCCGGGATGTTGCCCATCTCAAAGATCTGGCTCCAGCGATAGCTGAACCAACCGTTGCGTATCACCAGGCATGGCTGGTCGGTGGCAAACTGTCGTGCCACCGCTTCCATGCCGAATGTGCCGCTGCCCGGGACCACCGCAACAGCCTGGGCGTTGTAGACCTGTTTCAGGGTCGTGGAAATGTTCTTCATCACGCCTTGAAATGACTGCGACATGTGGTTGAGCGAGCGGTCGGTGTAGACCACTGAGTACTCGACCAGCCCCTCGGGATCGATACTGGGATATAGCTTTGACATGGGGTGACTCCTTTGGCAGGGATCTCAGTGGTATCGACCCTGCCCTAAGCCTTGGCAAATGACAAGATTGCCCGGGATTGAATGGCGACTTCTGTCGAGCGGTTGGCATCATCAGATCGATTGCCGGGCGTAGTAATGCTCGCAGGTGGCGGTTGAGTTATGGGGGAGTGGGCCTTGAAGTGTGCCCCAGAGATCAGGACCGGCATTGGTCTCGCTGCGGGCGAGCGCCAGTAGCTCTCGCCTGCAGTCCTTAAAATAGCCTGGTGATTTCATTCAGGATCCGATCCTGGGTTTGAGTACTTGGCCTGTGGCGATAAGCTACTGCGAGAAAGGCAACGCCTTCGTAGTCGCAGCGAATCGAAAAAGTCATGCCTTCACGCAACCCATAGACTGATCTTTCTCCTGCTTCAACAAAATATCTCGCTTTCGTAAGAGCCGCTCTGGCGTGCTGCAGGCAACCCGTTTGGCTAAGAGAGTGTTGTAGCCAACTGGTTGTGATTCGCACAGACGATGTCTCGCTGTCATCGACAGGTGGTCGAGTAATTTCTTTATTCGCTGCAGTCATGTTCTCGTCGCTGCTGCAAGCGGTCAGCCCCATTGAGATAACACCCAGTAGAAAACCAAGACGAACGCTTGAATGCTTGAGTGGATTTCGCATGGTGGGGCGTACCTGTGATGATCTGCAATGAATGAAGTGTCAGGCCGCACTTGCCGGTTTCCGTGCTGCCCTCAGGACTGCGGGTCGAACCCGAAGACGCGCAGCTCCTGGTCGCAGCGACAGGCCCTGGCGATGCGCGCCGCCCACGCTATGGCCTCATCGCGCGAAGGCAATTCCAGCACGGTGAAGCCGCCGTCGAGCGTGGGCGCCCAAGGATAGCCGCCCATTGCAACCGCGCCGTCGGCAGAGACGAGTATGGGCGGTACGTCGTTGTCGATTCCGCCGCCGAAGACGTAGACACCGGCGGTTTTCGCCTCATCAATCACAGCGTGTGAGTCGCGGCGCACCGCTTCCCATTCGCCATCGGGCACTACCATCGCCGCGCTTGGAAAAGAGATCAGGTATTTAGCCACAGTGCTTCTTCCAGGAATTGATGGCGGTCGTGATGCCTGCGGGCGGCCTGCACCGTCCAATGGACTCGCTGGCTGCTCGGGCAAGCGTTTAAAGGCTAGCGCATTGGGCCACCGCAAGGCTGCCGCTCGTCGGCGACAACTCCTGGCCGAAAGCTGCCCGTTGCGAGGGACTGAAAACGACCCTGGCAGCCAGTCATTTGGCGCCTGCAATAGGTGATTGATACAAAATCCAGAATGGCGAAGTGACGGTCATTCGGGGGGCAGGGCGGAGCGTTCGATTTCGCCTTGCAGCAACGCCAGGGCCCGATCGAAGTCGAAGCGCTCGAGCTGCTGCGCTACCCGGCTCAGACGCCTGGCCAATGCATCATCGAGAGACAGGCGCCGTAACTCATCAAGCGCCTCGATGGCGGCGGTGTCACTCTCGGCCAATAATTGCCTGAGCCGGGTGAGCCGGCCACTGAGTTGCGCCTCGTGTTGCGGCGGCTGCGCCCCTGAAGCCGTTTTTTCCTCGGGCAAAAGCGCCAGCGCGCTCAAAACGGGTATCAAACACTGCCTGACCTCGGTCAAGTGAGCTTGCACGCCATCGCTCGGCTCGCCAGCCCGGCACGCTTGTTCCAGCTGGGCTGCAGCCTGTGCCAGCGCCCTGGCACCGATGTTCCCCGCGTTACCACGCAACGTGTGAGCCATTCGAACAGCCGCCGTCGGATCGGCATCGGTGATTGCCGTTTTGAACTGTGCGACGAAGTTCTTCTGGGTCTCATGGAATGTGCGCAGCAGTCGCAAGTAAAGGGCAGTCTTGCCCGAGCAGGCAGCCAGCCCGGCGACCTGATCGATACCTGCAAGCTCGGTGGGCAACTGTCCTGATGTCTCGGCAACGCTCGTCTCCCGCGCCCGACCGCCACGCCCGGGCCGTGGCTTGATCCACCTGGCCAGCGTGGCGAACATGCTGTCTACATCCAACGGCTTGGACAGGTGGTCATTCATGCCGCAGGCCAGGGCGCGTTCGCGGTCTCCGGCCATGGCGTCGGCGGTCATGGCGATGATCGGCAATGCCGCGAAGTTCGATTGCTGGCGAATCCTGCGGGTCGCGGTATAGCCGTCCATCACCGGCATCTGGCAGTCCATCAGCACACCGTCGAAATCGCTGTCCCGGGCTAACCTGTCGAGGGCCTGTTGGCCATCGAATGCCAGCTCGAGCTCGATGCCTGCCTCTTGCAACAGGTCGCACGCCAGCTCCCTGTTCAGTTCGTTGTCCTCCACCAGCAGCAGGCGCGCCCCCTTCAGGCGTGCCATATTTTCAGCGCTCTGCTCGTTGCGTTCATGGGCGCGGGTAACGGTTTGGGGCGCTTTGCCGAACACTGTGCCTATGGCTTCGAGCAAGGTGGACGGCGTGACCGGCTTGGTCAGCACCACCGGCAGATGTACGTCCTGCTGCCTGGCCTGTTCAAGTAACTCCTCGCGATCAAGGGCGGTGACCATGATGACCGACGGGGTGCGTGCCAGGTTGGCAGAGCGCATCTGGCGGACCGTCTCCACCCCATCCATGCCCGGCATCCGCCAGTCCATCAGGACCAGGTCGAACGGCAACGAATCTTTCTCGGCCTGCGCCAGCATGCGCAGGGCCATGCGACCACTTTCGGCGACGTCCACTTCGACACCGAAGCTGTGCGCCATGCCCGAAAGAATTTCCCGCGCACTGGCGTTGTCATCGACCACCAGCACGCGGATGCCCAGCAGTTCATCGGCGGTGAACATGCGTCGCGCGGTCGCCGCTGCCTGCAGGCCCAGACTCACGCAAAAGTGAAAGGTCGAACCGCTGCCCAGTGTACTTTCGACCCAGATGCGGCCTCCCATCATCTCCACCAGACGCTTGGAAATCGCCAGGCCCAGGCCGGTCCCTCCGTACCTGCGAGTGGTGGAACTGTCGGCCTGGATGAAAGACTGAAAAATTCTTTGGCATTGCTCTTCGCTCATGCCGATGCCCGTGTCACGCACCCAGAAATGCAGCTCGACCTTGCCCTCGTCACTCCCGACGCGCTCGATGCCCAGCACGATTTCACCCTGTTCGGTGAACTTCGTCGCGTTGTTGCCCAGGTTGGCCAGGACCTGGCCCAGCCGCAGCGGGTCGCCAATCAGTGCGGTCGGCAGATCGGCTACCGTGCTGTAGAGCAGTTCCAGGCCTTTATCCTCGGCCCTCAGGCCCACCACGTTGGTGAAATTCTCCAGCACGTCTTCCAGGCGGAACGGAATAAGCTCCAGGTCCATCCTGCCGGCTTCGATCTTGGAGAAATCGAGGATGTCGTTGATGATCCCCAGCAGGCTTTCCGCCGAGCGATGCACCTTCACAATGTAGTTGCGTTGCCGGTTATCGAGGTCGGTGCGCAGCGCCAGGTGACTCATGCCGATAATGGCATTCATCGGCGTGCGGATTTCATGGCTCATGTTGGCCAGGAACTCGCTCTTGGCCCGTGTCGCTTCTTCGGCGATTTCCCGGGCGTGCTGCACTTGCGCCTCGGCGGCCTTGCGGTCGGTGATGTCGTAATACCAGCTGGCGCTGATGTTGCGCTCACCGAGTGTCAGGGGTACGGCCGAGAGCAAGACATCGAAACGTTCTCCTCCATCGCGCTGCAGGCTGGCCTCGAAGTTTAAAACCGCGCCCTTGGCGGCTGCGGCCAGGAAGCGGTCGTGTGCCTGTGCATCGCACCAGAAGCGACTTTCATCCATCTCCCCCAGTTGCTCGCGGCTGACGCCGAACAGGCCCTCCAGCTCCGGGTTGCAGTAACTCAGGCGGCCATCATCGCCACGGATCAGCATGGCCACCGGACTGCTGTCCAATACCGCACGCAACTGCGTTTCGCTGGACTTGAGCGCCGCTTGCATCTGCCGTCGCTCGCTGACATCGCGAACAGAAGCGCAGATACAGGTGCCACGCCCCTCCAGAAGCGGTAAGTGCGACAGGCCGATCTCCACGGAAAACAGGCTGCCATCCTTGCGAAGGCCCTTGAGGTCATCGAGTTTCGCGCCCATCTGCCGGGTGCTGCCATGGGCGATGAAGCCATTGCGCAACGCCACATGCCGACCGCGCGCCGCGTCAGGCACCAGCCGCTCGATGGTCTCGCCCACCAGTTCACCCGTGGCATAACCGAACAGCGTGTCCAGCTGCGGGTTGGTCATCAGGATCTCGCCCTCGGCATTGATGACGATCATGCCGTCCGGTGCCGCCTCGAGGATCGCGCGATACCAGGCCTTGGTGGCACGCAAGGCCGTCTGTTGTGCCTCCAGCTCCTTGGATTGCAGCTCCAGCCGCAAGGCCTGCTGACCCATTTCATCGGCCTGGCGCCGGGTTTCGCTCAGCAAGGATTGCACCGCCAGGTGACGCTCCATCACCGCCATGGCACCGGCCAGGCGTGGCATGGCCTCCTGCAACAGCGACTGTTCACGGGCCCCCAGCGCTTGATAACCCGCCAGCTCGAGCATGCCGAGTAAACGCTCACCACGCAAAACCGGCTGTACCAGCAGATAGCTGGCCGGCACTTCACCCAACTGCGAATGCAAGCGTCCGAGCGGCTGCGTCAGCCCCTGCAATTCACGGGGCGCACGATCCAGCGCGCACTGCCCTAGAAGGCCGGCTCCCAGAGCCACCGTCGGCGCCGGCGGGTAATCGGGATCGGTCGCGTAACCGCCAATCAATTGCAGGCTTTGATCCTGCTCTTGCAGGCTATAGAGCACGCCCCGGTAGATGCCGAGCATGCTCGCCATATGCCGCAAAAAGACCTGGGCCAGCTCCCGTGGCGTTTCCGCTTGTGGCAAGTCAGCCTGGAGTTGCTCGGTTTGCGCCTTGACCCAGCGTTGGCGTTCCAATTGTTGCGACTCGGTCTGCAGCGTCGCGATGGCACGCGCCAGATCACCGGTTTCATTTTGCAGATCGGTATGGGGAATCGTCCCGTCCAGTCGGCCGGCGGTCAGCTCGTCAACGGCGGCGCGAACCCGGTAAAGGGGCAGGCGAATCGAGCGGCTGATCAACCATCCCATCAACCACGCCAGTGCCAGGCCGCCCAGCAGCAATTGATAAGTGAGCCGGGTGCTGCGCCCGGCAAAGTCTGCGATCTGTTTGGCCGTGTCATGAATGGAGGCCTGTTTGATTCGCGCCATCTCCTTGAGCAAGTTGTCCCCGCGCTCATCCAGCCCCTGAAACCCGATGCTATTGATCATCCGCAAGGCTTGCGCCTGATCCCCAGCGGCCAGTTCCAGTGCTGCCTCACTGTCGTGCAGCAAACGCTTCAACAAAACCTCGAACGTGGCGAATCGCTCCTGGTTTTCCTCGCGCCAGAGGGTCGGTTGTGTCTGTAGCAGCGCCTCTTGAAGATGTTGTCGAGCCTCACGAAATTGTTCGATGCCCTTGCTACGATCATCTGCGTTGTTGCCGCCGACGGCATGCTGCAATCCCTGCATGAGATGCGACATCTGCACCCGTGCTTCCTGCAAGGGTTCGATGCCCGCCAACTCATGCTGGTACAGCCTCTGCATATCCGTTTTCAACAAATCCTGGGTACGCAGGCTCTGCACGCCGAGCACCAGAACCAGCGCCCCCAGCGTCGCGAAGCCGAGGATCAGCTTGATACGAAGAGGCAGGCGTTCAAGCTGAGCGAGTACTCGGGTCATGGCAATTCCCGTTGATGAAAAACCGGCGCGTTGACCGTTCAGGGTTTCTGGAGAGTGCGTTGCAGGTCGACCAGCCTGGCCATGTCCTGGTCGCTGTCCGCAAAACGCTCGGCGATGACATGGAATTGCTCGGCGTTGGCAAGGAAGGCATCACAGACGTCTGGGTCGAAGTGGCTCGCGCGCCCCTGCCGAATGATCTCCACGGCCTGTTCATGCGGCATTCCAGCCTTGTACACACGACGACTGATCAATGCGTCATAGACATCCGCCACCGCCATCAATCGGGCACTCATCGGGATTTCTTCGCCAACCAGTCCCTGCGGGTAGCCGCTGCCATCCCACTTTTCCTGGTGGCTGTAGGCGATTTCCTTGGCCATGCGCAGAAAGTCCACCGAAAGGCCCAACTGATCCTCTGCACGCTGGATGGCATCGCGCCCCAGGGTGGTGTGGGTCTTCATGATCTCGAATTCTTCCGGGGTGAATCGCCCCGGCTTGAGCAGGATGTGATCAGGAATGCCGATCTTGCCGATATCGTGCAGGGGTGCCGACCGGAACAGCTGGCGGATGCTGTCATCGTTCAGGAATTGACTGAAACGCGGATGATCGCGTAACAGTTCAGCCAGCAGCCTGACGTAGTGTTGGGTACGACGGATGTGGTTACCCGTCTCGTTGTCGCGGGTCTCGGCCAGCGAAGCCATGGCCTGGATAGTGACGTCCTGAATGGCTATGACCTCACGGGTGCGGCGCTGGACTTCCTGTTCAAGGAAGTCGTTCTGATCGCGAAGGAAGTCAGCCGCGGCCTTGATCTTCAGTTGGGTCTGCACCCGGGCCAGGACCAGTGGCGGACTGATCGGCTTGGTGATGTAGTCGACCGCGCCCAGCTCCAGGCCCTGGATTTCGTTTTCCATTGACGCCAGGGCCGTGAGGAAAATGATTGGAATCTGGCGGGTGCGCGGATCTTGCTGCAGCTGACGGGCCACCTCATGACCCGACAGCCCCGGCATCATGATGTCGAGCAGGATCAGGTCCGGCAGTGGGTTGTTTTGCAGCACGCGCAACGCCGTTTCGCCGCTGTTGGCGGCCTTGACCCGATACCTGTCCTTGAGCAGGTCGGTCATCAGCATCAAGTTGTCTGGCGTGTCATCGACCACCAGGACGGTGGCCGCAGGATAAACATCCTGTTCAATGCCCATGTCTTTAGGCTCCGCTGCCCGATGAAGGAATGCGCAAAGTCCCTCTATTGCAGACAAGCGTAGCTCTATTCGTCGCAATTGCTGATGGAGAGCCAAGGCAGCTCAATAGCCGCCCTCGGAAAACACGGAATTGCGAAACGCCCGCTGAACGATTCAGCCAATCTGTTGCAACGACCGGTTGAATCCACAGCCGATAGCGACCGGTGAGCGTGGAAGATCGCTTGAGTCATTTCCCGCCCGGCGTATTACTTGTTTCGGGTTATGCGCCCTACGGCACTAGCGATGGTTGCGATAGCGTTCGGTCAAGGACTGCACGAGGGTGACGTAGGATTGCGTCTCGGCGTAGGGAGGCACGCCGTTGTACTCGACCACGGACGCTTCGCCGGCGTTGTAACCTGCCAACGCCAGCACCTGGTTGCCGTTGAAACGCTTGAGCAGCCAGGCCAGGTAGCGCACGCCGCCACGAATGTTCTGTCGTGCGTCGAACGGATCGTCCACGGCGAAGCGCTCGGCGGTGGCGGGCATCAACTGCATCAGCCCCTGGGCGCCGGCTTCGGAAATGGCGTAGGGGCGAAACGCCGATTCGGCATGTATCACTGCGCGGACCAGCGCCCGATCGACACCATAAAGACCCGAAGCGGCTTCGATCTCCCGGCGATAGGATTGGGTGTCCAGGCGCAGTGAGGCGACCTTGAAATCCTTCGGCGCCCTGCACAGGTAGCAGCCCTTGATGAAATAGAGATCAATGACATCGACCCGTGCGGAAATCCCGACGGGGCGCCGGCTCACATATTGACGAACACCCCTGTGGATGAAGGTGAACACCCGAACCCGCACCGCGTCTGTGTTGTCGT
Source organism: Pseudomonas sp. Pseusp49 (assembly GCF_059491875.1). Classification (NCBI taxonomy): domain Bacteria; kingdom Pseudomonadati; phylum Pseudomonadota; class Gammaproteobacteria; order Pseudomonadales; family Pseudomonadaceae; genus Pseudomonas; species Pseudomonas sp. Pseusp49. The sequence continues at coordinate 2,671,909 of NZ_CP168514.1, forward strand.
CCTGCACAAACCGGGGCAGGGCCTTTGCCTTGGCGCCGACACCGGCGCCCGCCATGCCATTGAAGCGAGTGCAGCGGGCGCTGGCGATGGCTTGGCTGGTGTAGCTGATGGCTCCGTCCCTGGCTTGGCACTTGTACATGGCGCTGGCGCACAGTGGAGCGACCAGCAAGGTCAGCCCGATGCAGCCAAGAAGGCTCTTGCGAGCCCATCGCCATGCTCTGCAACTCATCACATCGCTCCGCGCCGCAGGCGCCGATCAGGCCTGGGGCGGATGGCCCGGGCGCTGCCTTTGGAGGGCCTGTTCCGGGTGACCCGCCTTTTGATCTGATAGTTATACGCCTTGTAATCGGCCTTGGGACTTGCGTTGACGTACGGGCTGCCGGCGACTCATGGCTGCCGGTCAGCATCGGCAGAAATTGGCCGATCGATGCCTGTCGCGAAGGACTGAAACCGGCCAAAAGCAGCACCCCAAAGCATCTATCAAAGCGGGGACAATTCACTGTATCGTCGAATGGCTGCAGGCGAAGCGTTGACGACGTATCTGGCTTCACCTATTCGAGAGATCTTTGACCAAACATGCGCGAGCTTTTAACAACGGGTCGGCTGTTGACCGCACAGTACAGCCCCCCGGCCAACACCAACCCCATCGCCCAACTAATGTCGGCGCCTAGCCAGTTCGCTACAAAGCCTGTGTAGAACGAGAGTTTCATGAAGGGAATCGTGCCGATTATCGAAACGGCATAGACCATGAGGGTTCGCCCGTTGAAGCGGGCGTAGCGGCCTTTAGGGTCGTACAGGTCACCTACTTCATAGTGGCCGCGACACACCCAGTAGTAATCAACCAGGTTGATCGCACTCCAGGGAATCAGCAAATACAACTGACCGATCAGAATGTCCGCAAAAAACGTGTCAAAACGGTACTGGGTGGCTATGGCGATCAGGGTCGCAGCAACGGTCAAAATGGCCATCACCAATGCTTTTGCTGGAGCCGTGACGTATTTGAGCCCTCCAAAGGCTCCGAATATCGTGACCGAAGACATATAGGCGCTGTACAAGCAGAGTACGTTGTACTGGATGACGCCAAGCGCGATCACGCCCAGTACCAAAGGTGCCCACGGGCCAAACAACATGGCAATGGCGGTTGCAGGGTCGCGCTCAAGCGCTGCAGGTATCGCTACTGCCAGTAAAGCGCCTAATGCCATCATGGCAAAAGAGCCCAGTGCGCAACCACAATAGGTTGTCCAGAACGTGGCACGGGTGCTCACGTTCGCGGGGAGGTAACGCGAGTAGTCTGCCACGTAGGGGCCGTAACCCAAGGTCCAGGAGGCAGCCTGCGCTATGACCAGGTTAAAGGCCGCCAACGTAAAGCCCGTACCTGAGACGGTTGTTGATGCCGCGTCACTGGGGTGCAGCAGGATCAAGGCCAGGGCGCTTGCAAACACCAAGGTAGATAACAGGCTCATCCACGCCCCCATACGGTGGATCAGCTCGTAGCCTATAAAACCTATGATGAAAGTCAGAATGCCGACCACCACAATGGCCTGGTCGTCGCTCATTGGCACCAGCGCCTTTAAGGCATCGCGCATCAAGACGCCACTGGCGGCAAGAAATAGCACCGCCGCCGTGACCATTACCAGCAGGGGGATCGCGGCGCCGTAAACACCGAACTGTGCCCGGCTCTGGATCATTTGTGGAACCCCCAAGTGAGGTCCCTGGGCGGAGTGCGCGGCCATGAACACGGTGCCGACCAGATTGCCAATCAGCAGGCCCAGCAATGTCCAGCCGAAGCTCAACCCCGAGGCGATACCCAGCGTACCGACCATCAAAGCGGTCACTTGGAAATTGGAACTGAACCAGATGGTGAACAACCGCCGTGGCGTTCCGTAACGTTCACTGTGAGGGACAAACTCGATACTACGCTTTTCCAGCTTCACGACCGCCTCCTGATTTATTTTTATGATTATCAGATAGCTATCGATAGCTTTTCGGCCCAGCTGCGAACGCCTCATAGCTAGTAGCGCCATACCCTCGCGTAAATTGCAGGCGTTTTCACACAGGCTGGACCCAGAGCTGCCTGTCGCAGTCACCCCTGAATAATCCAGCGATGCCAATAACAGCCTGTAGTAAGCCCAGCAGGAATTAATGAATTGAATTTAATAATGTAGTGATTTTGAGTTAACCAACGCCTGTTGCTCACTTCGTATATTCCAGCCACACGCCGGCTGATCTCCCTTCGAAGGCGCACGAAAATAAAAGGTGGAGTTGACGATGAACACTTACAAAATTGCAGCGGTTCCTGGTGACGGTATCGGCGTGGAGGTGATCGACGCGGGTGTTGAAGTGCTCAAGGCACTGGCCGAATGCCTGGGCACCTTTGCCCTGGACTTCAAGCACTTTGACTGGAACTCTGACAACTTCCTCAAAAACGGCCACTACATTCCCGAAGGTGGCCTGGAAGAGCTCAAGACATTCGATTCCATTTTCTTTGGTGCCGTGGGTGCGCTCAATGTGCCGGACCACGTCTCCCTCTGGGGCCTGCGCCTGCCGATCTGCCAAGGCTTCGACCAGTACGCCAACGTGCGTCCGGCTCGCGTGTTGCCGGGTGTAAAAAGCCCACTGAACAACGGCCACGAGATCGATTGGGTGGTGATCCGCGAAAACTCCGAAGGCGAGTACTCCGGCAACGGTGGCCGGGTGCATCGGGGCTTGCCGGAAGAGGTGGCCACCGAGGTGTCGGTGTTTACCCGTGCCGGTGTCGAGCGAATCCATCGCTTTGCCTTCGAGCTGGCGCGTACCCGGCCACGCAAGCACCTGACCATGGTCACCAAATCCAATGCCCAGCGCCATGGCATGGTGCTGTGGGATGAGATTTTCTACGAAGTGGCGAAGGACTTCCCTGACGTGAAAATCGACAAGGAGCTGGTAGACGCCGTGACCACCCGCATGGTGCTCAAGCCATCCACCCTGGATGTGATCGTGGCCACCAACCTGCACGCCGACATTCTCTCGGACCTGGCTGCTGCGCTGTCGGGCAGCCTGGGCATCGCGCCCACCGCCAACCTCAACCCGGGCAAGAAATTTCCTTCGATGTTCGAGCCCATCCACGGCTCCGCCTTTGACATCACCGGCAAAGGCGTGGCCAACCCGATCGCGACCTTCTGGACCGCCGCCATGATGCTCGAACACCTGGGCGAGGTGCAGGCATCGCGTCAGTTGATGTCGGCCATCGAAGCCGTGACCGAGGCGGGCGTGCATACCCCTGACCTGGGCGGCACGGCCACCACTCGCCAGGTGACCGATGCAGTCATTGCGCTGCTGCGGCGTTAAACATTTTCCTTATCGTGCTATTGCGCCACGGGGGCCGGTCACTTGCACCGGACTCCCGGGCATTTCCTGACAACAATAAAAATTCAGGGTCCGCCATGAAACGCATACTCGGCAAACTCTATGTACAAGTACTCATCGCCGTCGTACTCGGTGCAATCGTCGGGGTGCTGTTTCCCGAAACAGGGACAGCGCTCAAACCCATCGGCGACGGCTTCATCAAACTGATCAAGATGCTCCTCGCCCCGGTGATTTTCCTGACGGTGGTCAGCGGCATCGCCCGCATGGAAAACATGAAGGAACTGGGGCGCGTGGGCGTGCGCGCATTGCTCTACTTCGAAGTGGTGTCCACCTTGGCCCTGGCCATCGGCCTGATCGTGGTGGATGTGTTCAAGCCTGGTGCCGGCATGAACATCGACCCCAAGGCACTGGACACCTCCAGCATTGCCACCTACACCACCCAGGCACCGCACAATTCGTTCATGGATTTCATCCTGAGCATCATTCCGGACACCATCGTCGATGCTTTCGCCAAGGGGAATGTGCTGCAGATCCTGCTGTTCTCTATCCTGCTCGGCGTAGCCCTGGCCAATGCCGGCCCCCGCGCCAGGATCTTCATCGACGTCATCGACAGCCTCATGCGCGGCATGTTCAACATCGTCAACATGGTGATGCGTCTGGCGCCCCTCGGCGCGTTCGGGGCCATTGCTTTCACCATCGGTAAATACGGTTTCGGCTCGATGTTCTCGTTGGGCAAGTTGATGGCCTGTGTGTACCTGACCTGCGTGGTGTTCGTGATCTTCGTGCTGGGGCCGATCTGCCGCTACAGCGGGTTCAGCTTGTGGAAGTTCCTGCGCTACATCAAGGAAGAGCTGTTCACCGTACTGGGCACCAGTTCCTCGGAGTCGGTGCTGCCACAGATGATCACCAAAATGGAACAGGCAGGGTGCTCCAAGCCGGTGGCCGGCATGATGATTCCCGCCGGGCTGAGCTTCAACCCGGACGGCCAGGCCATCTACTACACCATCGCCGCCATTTTCATCGCTCAGGCGACCAACACGCCATTGACCTTGACCGACCAGTTGATTGTCCTGGCGGTGTTGATGTTCACCTCCAAGGGTTCGGCGGGGGTGAGTGGCTCGGGCTTCATCATCCTCGCCGCGACGCTGGCCTCCCTGGGCAACATTCCGGTGTCAGGCATGGTGCTGCTGCTGGGCGTCGATCGATTCATGTCCGAGGCCCGCGCCATCACCAATACCATCGGCAACGGGGTAGGGTGCCTGGCCATTGCGAAGTGGGTGGGGGCGCTGGATACAGCCCGGCTGAAACGGGTACTCGATGGTGAAGAGCAGGTGGTGGAGGAGGTGGCAGCCGCCAAGGCCCCGAGCTTCACCTTGCAGCCTGAAAATGCCCATCCATTGGGTGGTGTGAAAACAGCCTCCCACATCTGATCGAAAGGTCGTCATTGAGCTGTCGATTTCCCCGTGGAGTCGACAGCATTTTTTATCCGCGGTCTTCGATGTTATCGATCTGCTTGAAGCGTTCGATCAGAAAGTCGATCAGGCTGCGTACCCGGGCTGACAGGTGCAGTTGCTGCGGGTAGACCGCATACACGTCTGCGCGGGTGGGGGTATGGTCCTCCATCACCAGGCGCAGCCGCCCGCTGCGTACATAGCGGGCGATGTCCCACTCGGCGCGCAGCAGCACACCGAAACCCTCCAGCGCCCAGTTCAGGGCGACCTCACCGTCGTTGCAGCCCAGGGCCCCGCGAACCTTGATGCTCTCGGTCCGCCCGCCGTTGTTGAAGTTCCATACACCGTAGGGGGATTCGTTCTGGCGAATGAAAATGCAGTTGTGGTTTTGCAGGTCGGAGAGTTTTTCCGGGGTCCCATGCTTATCCAGATAAATTGGCGAAGCGCACAGCAACCGCCGGTTCGAGGCAATCTTGCGGGCATGTAGCGCAGCGTCCGGCAGCGTGCCGAAGCGAATGCCCAAGTCGAAGCCGTGGGTGGCGAGATCCAACGGGTGGTCACTGATTTCCAGCTGGATTTCCACCTCCGGATAACGGGCGTAGAAAGCCGCCAGCGCAGGGCCGATATGCCGACGGCCGAAACCCAGTGATGCGTTCACCCGGATCAGCCCCTTGGGCGTGGCGCGGCTGCTGCTGACCAACTGCTCCATTTCGTCGACCTGGGTAAGAATGCGCGCGGTATGCGCGTAATACAGTTCACCCTCGGGGGTAAGGCTCATGGAGCGGGTCGTGCGGTTGACAAGCTGAACCCCCAGCCGTGCTTCCAGCGAAGCCAGGCGTTTACTGACGGCCGGTGGCGTTACGCCAAGCTCCCTGGCGGTGGCGACCAGGCTGCCCTGTTTAGCCAGCAGGAAGAAAAAACCCAAGTCCTGGGTGTTCGTCATTCATGACTCCAGATTAATTATCGCGTTGTTTTCCGCTAAACCATCGCTTGCGTTTCAATACATATACTCCAGCCGATCCTGCGCGAAAAGCCTTTGTGTCTATGCCGTTTTCGCAGATGTGAGCGATTGGCCGGGCACGAGCCGTGAGGATCGCGGGCCGGGTTTTTACTGAAAGGAGGGTGATGCAACGACGTGCGGTCCAGGCGTGGCAGGAAGGCTCAGGGCATTGGCAGGAAAGGGTGTTGCTGAGGGCATTACATGGGATCGGGAAGCACAATTCGTGGCGAGGGAGCTTGCTCCCGTTGGGGCGCGCAGCGGCTCTGCTCTTTGTTTAAAAAAACAGGGGTCTGCTGCGCAGCCCAACGGGAGCAAGCTCCCTCGCCACAGGTGATCTGTTGGTACTTGAGTGAACAGAATCACCCACCCGCGGATCATTTAATGAAGCGTACCTGGGCGTTGATCTTCTCGATGATCGACCCTTTGCGCTCGTTGAAGCGCACCTTGTTCTGTTCGAAGAGGTTGTTGCCCTTGGTGTCGATGGAAATGATCAGTGGGCCGAACTCGCGTACCCGGTTCACCCAAAGGGTTTCCGGCATGCCCAGGTCCTGCCACTCGGCGCGCTCGATTTCCTCCACCTTGGTGGCGGCCAATACCGCGCAACCACCCGGGAACACCGCATGCACCGCCTTGTTTTCCAGGCAGCCAGCGGTTGTTTCAGGCCCCATGCCGCCTTTGCCGATGATCAGTTTGACGCCGGTTTGTTCGATGAACTGCTTCTCGAATTTTTCCATGCGCATGCTGGTGGTCGGCCCGATGGACACCATCTCGAAGTTGCCATCATCTTTCTTGCGCACGATAGGGCCGGCATGGAAAATCGCGCCACCGCGCAGGTCTACCGGCAGCTCGCGCTTGAGCTCGATCAGGCGACGGTGCGCCACATCACGGCAGGTCACCAGTTGGCCTGTGAGGTACACCACGTCACCGACGTTCAGACCGGCCAGGTCCTCGTCCTTGATAGGGGTATTAAGGACTTTGATCACAGTACTACTCCTTCATGGGAGAGGATGTCGTAGGACAGGTCGGCGTTGATGCGGATCTTGCCGCGCCGATGCGCCCAGCAACCGGTGGACACGGCCACGCCAATGGTGGAAGGGTGACGCGCCGATGACTCGATGTTCACCCCCATCACACTGCTGTTACCGGTCAGGCCCTGCGGGCCGATGCCCACCTCGTTCAACCCTTGCTCCAGCAATTGCTCCATGAGTGCCGCGCTTTCGTTCGGGTGGCTGGAGTCCACCGGGCGCAGAATCGCCCGCTTGGACAAACGGGCAGCCGTCTCCACCGACGTCGAGACGCCCACGCCAACCAACAGTGGCGGGCAGGCATTGACGCCGCGCGACGTAATGACGTCAAAGACAAACTCGGTGATGCCTTCATAACCCTGACCGGGCATCAACACCTTCGCCGAGCCAGGCAACGTGCAACCGCCACCGGCCATGTACACATCGATCAATGCATAGTCGGCATCCGGAATGATCTCCCAGTCCAGCCACGGAATCTTCGAGCCAGTGTTGGTGCCGGTGTTCTTCTCAATAAAGGTCTCCACTGCGTTATGGCGCAGGGGACCCTTGATGGTGGCCTCGCGCGTGGCGTTTTCGAGGATGCTCTCCAGCTCGCCCAACAGCGGGAACCGGGCGCCAGCGCTGATGAAGTACTGAATCACCCCGGTGTCCTGACAGCTGGGCCGATCCAGCTTGTCGGCGTAGTCCTGGTTCTCGGCCATGGAGTCATAGACAGCAATGGCCAATGGATTGGTTTCCGCTGCGCGCAACTGGGCAGTCTTTTTCTTCACGTCGGTGGGCAGGCGCTTGCCGATATAGGCCGTAAACTTGGCCATCACATCAGTCAGCGAATCAACGGCTGAGTCTTTATCCACTTTGATTTCCTCACTGCATCTCAAGGCTTGTTTTTTTGTTTGGAGCTTTTGGTTGTGCAAAAGGACGCCGGCATGCCCAAGGGGCAATTCCATATGAAAGATGTGGTTAAGGCGCTGAATTAAAATTATCAGCTGAGCTAAAAGGATTGAATGGGGTCGTGGTTATTACACTGTTTACTTAAAGTTAATTATCGGGAGTGAAGTCGAGAGACGGATTGCTGGGTTGGCAAGACGCGTGAAAATGGCTTTTTAACGAGGGATGTGAATCGGGTATGCCGGGAGTAGGTGAGAACCTGGCATCTCAACAGCGGGCATCGATTTTGATGGATTGCATTTGATCGGAAGCTGGCGGCGGCTCAGAGGCGGGAGGTATTGCGAGTAGGTCAGGAGGGGATGGCTTCTTCGGTTTAATTCCATGAAGCATTGCGGGTGGCCTGAATGGCTGCCACTGGCTGCTTTCTGCCTGTGGCGGCCGGCTGAAAACGACCGGTCATTCGTGACGGGCAGAAAACGGCCAAAATCTTCCCGTCACAACAGACCGGAAATGGCCCAAAGCTCTCATCGTAAGTCCACAAAAGGAGGGCATGGTTTTCGCTGTTTTCAGCGTCGCGCAGACAGCTGTTGCGGCGCCAGAAATGCATCGTGGAAATAGTTACGAAACGCCTGCATCGCCGGGCTGAATTCGCGCTCGCGATGCCACGCCAGTCCGACACTCATCGGCGTCACCTTGTCGGTGACTGTCAGGGTTTCGATGCGCTTTCCTTCCAGTGACCAGGGGCGGTGCACCAGGTCCGAGAGGATTGCCACGCCGCTGCCATTGGCGACCATGCTGCGCACCGCTTCGACTGAACTGGTACGCACCCGCACGTTTGGCTGCTGATGCGCATGTTCCCAGTAGCGCATGGCGCTTTGTTCGGCTTCGTCGACGGTCAGCAGGATGTAGGGCTCTTTCGCGACGTCGGCGAGGCTGACGGCCGAGCGTTCGCATAGCGGATGATGGCTGGGCAACCAGAGCCGACGCTCGGAATTGAAGAGGATTTCCGAGACGATGTCCGGGTGCGTCAGGTTCGCGGTCAGCACCACTGCCATGTCGAACCGACCCTCCAGCAGGCCTTCCTCGATGGCCGTGCGCTCCTGTTCGTGGACCTCGATGGCCACGTCCGGGTGCCAGTGTTCAAGGCGTTGCAGGTGGTGCGGCAGGAAGTACCCGATCACCGTGTAACTCGCTGCCAATCGCAACAGGCCACTGGCGCGAATGTCCGGCAGCGGGCTGTTCAACGCGTCATCGACGCTGCGCAGAATCACATAGGCACGATTGAGAAAGTGCCGACCGGCATCGGTCAGGCTCATGCCCTGGGCCGAGCGCTGGAACAACAGTGTGCCGAGAATCCCCTCCAGTTCCTTGATCGCGGTGGTCACCGCCGACTGGGAAATATTCAAATGAATCGCGGCTTGCGAGATTTGCCCGATTTCGGCCGTAGCGACGAAATAGCGGACCTGGCGCAGGGTCAGTGACATGAAAACTCCGGACGACGAGGTATCTGTTTTTCAGAAGATGGCCCATCTGATAATAGATCTTCCCAAGGGGGTGGCTGGAATTTAACGTGGTCTGCATGAAGTCACAAGCGTCAGGAGCAAGCGTCATGCAGGCAGTAGATTTCAACTCGGACATGGGCGAAGGCTTCGGTCCATGGACCATCGGCGACGGCGTCGACAATGAACTGATGGCCTTCATCAGCTCGGCCAACATCGCCACCGGTTTTCATGCCGGCGATCCCGGCACCATGCGTCGCACGGTCGAACGGGCGAAAAGCCTGGGCGTGGCCATCGGCGCGCATCCAGGGTTTCGCGACCTGGTCGGTTTTGGCCGCCGACATATCAATGCCCCGGCGCAGGAACTGGTCGACGACATGCTTTACCAGTTGGGTGCCTTGCGTGAACTCGCCCGGGTTCAAGGCGTGGCGCTGCAACACATCAAACCCCATGGCGCGTTGTACATGCACCTGGCCCGGGACGAGGAAGCCGCCCGTTTGCTGGTGGAGAACCTGCAGCGCCTGGAGCCTGAGTTGCTGCTGTATTGCATGCCCGACTCGGTGATCTGGCGCGTCGCCAAAGAGCTGGGGCAACCGGTGATTCGCGAGTTCTATGCCGACCGCGAATACGACTTGAGCGGCTCCATCGTCTTCACCCGCAACGTGCGCGCCTACGACCCGGCTCAGGTGGCCGCGCGTGTGCTGCGGGCCTGCCAGGAAGGTGTGGTGCGCACTGTCGAAGGTGAAGACCTGGCGATTGAATTCGACTCCATTTGTTTGCACAGCGACACCCCTGGTGCCCTGTCGTTGGTTGAGGCCACACGCAGAGCGCTGGATAACGCCGGGATCAAGGTTCGCGCTCCGCGCTGAAGCTGGACGAATGACCCGGCACACAGACGCCAGGGATTGAATACCGACTCATTTTTGCCTGCCTTTCTACAACTATTCCAAAAGGAACAGACATGGCCGAACACACTGTCATCACCCCATTGCCAGGAACCTTCTATCGCAAAGCCACACCTGAATCGGCGAACTACGTCGAGGTCGGCGCGCAAGTCAGCGCCGACACGGTGATTGGCTTGATCGAGGTCATGAAGCAGTTTTCCGAACTGACCGCCGGGACGGCCGGTCGCCTCAACGCCTTCCTGGTAGAAGACGGTGATCCGGTGGAGCCGGGTCAGGTCATCGCAACACTCGACGACGAGTGAGGGCACGATCATGACTCAAGGCATTCGTAAATTACTGATCGCCAACCGCGGCGAGATTGCCGTGCGGATTATCCGTGCCGCCAAGGAGCTGGGGATTCCCACCGTTGCTGCGTGCAGCGAAGCGGACGTCGATTCTCAGGCGGCGCGCATGGCCGACGAGGTGCACATTCTCGGCCCGGCACGCGCCGATAAAAGTTACCTGAACGTCGAGGCATTGCTCGGCGCCCTGAAAGCTACGGGCGCCAACGCGGTCCATCCGGGATATGGTTTTCTCTCGGAGAGCGCCGATTTCGCCGAAGCGGTGCTCGCGGCCGGTGCCATTTTCGTTGGACCAAGCCCCGATACCATCCGCCGCATGGGCGACAAGGCCGAGGCGCGGCGTACTGCGCAGGAGGCCGGCGTACCGGTGGTGCCGGGTTCGCCCGGTGAACTGTTCGACGTCGCGTCGGCGCTCGAGGCTGCCGAATCGGTCGGCTATCCACTGTTGATCAAGGCTTCGGCCGGTGGCGGCGGGCGCGGTATTCGGCTGGCGGAAAACGCCGAGCAACTGAGCGAAGAATTTCCCCGTTCCCAGCGCGAGGCACAGGCAGCATTCGGCAACGGCGCGGTGTATCTGGAGCGGTTTATCAGCCGCGCCCGGCACATCGAAGTACAGGTGTTGGGCGATGGACAGCACGCCGTGCATTTGTTCGAGCGCGAATGTTCGCTGCAACGACGTCGGCAGAAAATCTTTGAAGAAGCACCGTCGCCGGCCCTCGATCCGCAGCAGCGCGAGACGCTTTGCGCCAGCGCCGTACGCCTGGCCGAGTCGCTGGGCTACAAGGGCGCCGGCACCCTGGAATACCTGTACGACGATGCCACCGGCGAGTTTTTCTTTATCGAGATGAATACGCGGATTCAGGTTGAGCACCCGGTCAGCGAGCTGATCACCGGTATTGACCTGGTTCAGGCCATGTTGCGCATTGCCGGTGGTGAGCCGCTGGGCTTCAAGCAAAGCGACATCCAGCTCCAAGGTGCCGCGTTGCAAATGCGCCTGAATGCCGAGGACCCGGCACGGGATTTCTTCCCCAGCCCCGGTCTGGTCGAATCGTTGATCTGGCCGCAAGGCAAGGGCGTTCGCGTTGACACCCATCTCTATCAAGGTTACCGCGTGCCGCCGTACTATGACTCGCTGCTGGCCAAGCTGATTGTCCATGGCTGTGATCGTGCCGAGGCCCTGGCTCGCGCACGGGTGGCAGTAGAGCAAACCACGCTCACCGGCATGGCCAACACCTTGGCGCTGCACGGAGAATTGCTGGAACAACAGTGGCTGCACAGCGCCGACTTTCACACCGGCACCCTGGAAACCTGGCTCGCCGAGCGCCGCAGCGGAGGTGAAGCATGAGTACTCCCATCCGCTACAGCTTTGGCGCCGATGAGCATTTGTTTGCCGAAGTCAGCGACAGCATGTCCCTGGACGCGTTCTTCAAAGGATTGGCCGTCACCCGCGCCGTGGAACGGCTGGCGCTGGATGGCGTGCTCGATATCTGCCTGGCCAACGCCTCATTCCAGATTCGTTTCGACCCGGATCGCATCGCCCCTCACACCTTGCTCGAAGCGGTAAAAATCGCCGAGGCCGGAGCCGTTGCCGAGCGCACTTTGCAGACGCGGATTATCGAGATTCCGGTGCTCTACAACGATCCCTGGACCCACGAAACCCTGATGCGTTTTCGCGACCGCCATCAAGACCCGAGCGCCACGGACCTGGAATACGCCGCACGAATCAACGGTCTGGCCGACGTCGATGCATTCATCGCGGCCCACAGTGGCGCGCCGTGGTTTGTCTCGATGGTCGGCTTCGTTGCCGGGCTGCCGTTCATGTTCCAGATGGTCGAGCGCGAGCGTCAGTTGCAGGTGCCCAAGTACCTGCGCCCGCGCACCGACACACCGAAATTGACCCTTGGTCACGGCGGTTGCTTTGGTTGCATTTACTCGGTGCGCGGCGCCGGCGGTTATCAGATGTTTGGCGTCACGCCCGCGCCGATCTACGACCCGCAACAGAACCTCGCGTACCTGAAAGAACACATGGTGTTTTTCCGTCCAGGCGACATCGTGCAGTTCAAACCGATGGACCGTGAAGCCTACGACCACGCGGTGGCCGAAGTGGAAGCCGGTTGCTTTGATCTGCGGATTCGGCCGGTGGAGTTTTCGCTGGACGCGTTCCTCGCCGATCCCGTTGGCTATCCCAAGTCGTTGCAGGAGGTGTTGGTATGATCAAGGTCCTCAAACCCGGCCTCGCCACTTCGGTACAAGACCTGGGCCGCGAAGGGTATTACCACTTGGGCATTCCGCCATCCGGCGCGCTGGATCAATACGCCTTGAGCGCGGCCAATCAATTGGTCGGCAACCCGGCAGGTTTGGCGGCGCTGGAATGCACGCTGCTCGGGCCTGAGTTGGAGTTTCAGCAGGATGCATTGGTGGCGGTCAGCGGCGCGCACATGACGCCACGGGTCGATGGCGTGGAAATGCACCACGACACCGCGTTCATGGTGAAAGCCGGGCAAGTACTGCGCTTTGACTTTCCCAAGGCCGGTGCTCGTGCCTACGTGGCGGTGGCTGGCGGCATTGATGTGCCGGTGGTGCTCGGCAGTCGCTCCACCTATGCGCTTGGCGCGCTCGGCGGTTTTCAGGGGCGACGCCTGATTGCAGGCGACGAATTGCCGGTGGGCATCGCCAGTGGCAGGAGCCGCGCCGGGGCCAGTTTGCCCATGGCGTTACGGCAATCATTGGGTGGCGAAATCACCCTGCGGGTGGTGCCCGGCTTGTACTACCACCGCTTGACCGAATCGGCGGCGAAGAGCTTTTTCGCCGAGCCGTGGACGGTCGGTTCGGAAGCCGACCGCATCGGCTATCGCTTCAAGGGCGGTAGTGCGCTGAGTTTTCAGCCCCGGGAGCAGCCGTTCGGTGCCGGTTCCGATCCGTCGAACATCGTCGACAGTTGCTACCCGATCGGTTCGATCCAGGTGCCCGCGGGGCTCGAACCCATCGTGCTGCACCGTGATGCGGTGTCCGGTGGCGGCTACGCGATGATTGGCACGGTGATCAGCGCCGACCTCGATTTGATCGGCCAGATGCAACCCAACCAGAAGGCCCGCTTTGTCGCGGTAACCCTCGAAGAGGCGCTGGAAGCGCGACGTTCCTATAAGAAAAAACTCAGCTGCCTGAGCAAGCTGTTCCCTTCCTGATTCTGCCCGCCGTCTAGCGCGGGCCATGCCAAACGGTACGCCAACGCCGCACTTCGGTGCGGTGACGGCTGCCCGCGCTTCAACCTTTGACTGGTTTTGGAGTTCACGCATATGGCTGCTTTATCGCAATCGAGTCAAACCGGGCAAGACCCGGCGCATCATCCTGTTCCCACCGAAGCGCGCATGGGTCGACTGTCCCTGACCATGGCCTGGTGGGCGGTGTGCAGTGCAATGTTTTACATCGTGGTGGGTGCTTCATTGGCGTTGTCGTTCGGTGCGCGCAATGCGCTGATCGGCATGGTCCTGTCGGTGATCAGTTATGGACTGGTCAACTGTGTGCTCAGCCGCTTTGCGATTCGCAGCGGTTTGTCGGTGGCGTTGTTTTCACGGCTGTTGTTCGGCAGCACCGGGGCGTGCCTGGCGACATTGATTTTCTTCTCGACCGCGATCTATTACGCGGTGTTCGAAGGTTCGGTGATCGCCGTCGCGCTCAATCACCTGTACCCGGAACTGGTCTATCCGCTGGCGGCATTGGTGGTGGTGCTCTACAGCGTGCCGATGATCCTGGGCAGCGTGCAGCACTGGCTGGACAAGCTCAACGGTGTGTTGCTGCCGGTGTATCTCGGTGGTTTGCTGGTGGCGGTGGGGCTATCGATCAGCCGTTATGGCTACCAGCCGCAATGGCTGGATTTCGGCCCGGCAACGCCTGGTGCATTCGGCTGGTGGGATTGTTTTGTCGCCTACATGGGCGTCTGGGTGTTGATGCTGTTCACCTTCGACTATGCGCGTTTCGGCAAGCCTGAAGACGCCGAGTACCACGGTCGCTGGAACTTCGGCATGCCGTTCTACGCGGTGACGTTTCTGCTCAACGGCGCGGCGGGTATTTACCTGGTCAGCAGCATTCCCCACGAAGGCGCGCTGAACGAAGTCTCGGTGGTGATGGCGATTTTGCAGTTGATGGGCCTGTGGGGATTGCTGTTTGTCTGGGCCACACAAACCCGGATCAACACCGCCAACTATTACTTGGCAACCCTGAACATGCAGGCGTTCTTTGGTCGAATTGGCCTTCGCGGTTCGTACCTGATGTGGGCAGTGGCGGTGGGGGTGATCGTCTACGGCTTGATGCTCGCGGACGTGTTTGCCTACCTCCTCAAGGCGTTGGCCTATCAGGGGATTTTCGTGGTGGCCTGGGTGGGTGTGGCGTTGGCGCAGATTGTCTACGGACGTAGTGACGTGGCAGCGCTCGAACGGGTGGTCGCGTTTAACCCGGTGGGCTTGACGGCCTGGTTTGGCGCCACCGCATTGGGGCTTGGGTTGATGTTTTCCGGCGGCGGCCTGAGCAGCTTTTCCGCGCCATCTACCGTGATAGTTGCATTTGCCTTGCAAGCCGGCTTATCCCATCGAGGCCGGTTGCGGTTAGGGTTGGCGGAGTAGAGTTTTGCAGTCACTCATCCCGTACCAGCCTGCTCTAACAAGGTAGAGCGGGCAATGGGAAGCTCATTACAAATTCGCTGATGGGTTTCCAGTGACTGTTTCCGGCCGTTTTCTGCCTTTGGTGACCGGCTGAAAACGGCCCAGAGTGTGTAAAAACGCCTTCGCGAACCCTTGCTATGATTTCTGAGGATTTCATCGCAGGGATCGCCCATGAAGCGCTTTATCCAAGGTGAACATCGAGGCCAAGGCACCTTACTTCCCGAGAGCCTCGACGACTACGTCAGTGATACCAACCCGGTGCGCGTAGTCGACGTCTTTGTCGATGAACTCGACCTGGTCTCCTTGGGTTTTGACGGTGCTATCCCAGCCGACACAGGCCGGCCTGCTTACCACCCAGCGATCCTGCTGAAGATCTACATTTACGGCTATCTCAACCGCATCCAGTCGAGTCGGCGCCTGGAACGAGAAGTCCAACGCAACGTCGAGTTGATGTGGCTGACCGGGCGGTTGATGCCCGACTTCAAGACCATAGCTAACTTCCGAAAAGACAACAGCAAGGCCATCCGGGGCGTCTGTCGCCAGTTCGTCGTGCTGTGTCAGCAGCTGGGACTATTCGGAGAAAATCTGGTCGCCATCGACGGCAGTAAGTTCAAGGCAGTCAACAATCGCGACCGCAATTTCACCAGCGCCAAACTGAAGCGGCGAATGGAAGAAATCGAATCGAGTATCAACCGTTACCTGACGGCACTCGATGCTGCCGATCGGCAAGAACCCACAGCTTCAGAGCCCAGTGCCATGCGGCTGGAAGAGAAAATCGCCAAGCTCAAAACTCAAATGAAGGAGCTTCAGGCGATCGAAATCCAGCTCAATGAATCGCCGGATAAACAGGTCTCACTGACCGATCCAGACGCCCGCTCCATGATGACGCGCGGCACGGGAATCGTCGGCTACAACGTGCAGACAGCGGTCGATACGCAGCACCATTTGATCGTTGCACATGAGGTTTCCAACGTCGGTTCCGACCGCGATCAACTCAGCGCAATGGCCAAGCAGGCCCGCGAGGCCATAGCGTCAGAAACGTTGTCGGTAGTGGCTGACCGAGGTTACTTCAAAAGCGAACAAATCCTGGCTTGTCACGATGCTGGCATCACCGCCTACGTGCCCAAGCCGATGACCTCTGGAGCCAAGGCTGACGGGCGTTTCAATAACGGTGCGTTCATCTATGACGCGGCAAAAAACCAATACATTTGCCCGGCTGGAGAGGCGCTGATCTGGCGCTATTCCAACGTTGAAAAAGGCCTGAAGTTGCATCGCTACTGGAGTTCGAAATGCCAGGGCTGCGCGTTAAAAGCACAGTGCACACCAAGCACGGAGCGACGAGTTCGACGCTGGGAGCATGAAGCCGTATTGGAGGAAATGCAGCTTCGGCTGAGCAAAGCACCAGAGATGATGCGAGTCCGAAAACGGACGGTTGAGCATCCCTTCGGGACGCTCAAACAATGGATGGGTGCAACGCACTTCCTGACGCGAAAGCTAGCTGGGGTGAGCGCGGAGATGAGCTTGAATGTGCTCGCCTACAACTTGAAACGGGTTATGAAAATCATCGGTGCCAACGGTTTGATAAAAGCGCTGACGGCCTGAAAAAGGCTGATTTTGGCCCATCCCAGAGGCTGTAAAAACAGCGTTGACGTGTTCCAGGTCGCGACCGATGCGACCCGCAGCATTGACCGTGCGATCGCTCAGCCAACGAAGGTCGATGATCCAAAACGATGAGGTCAAAGCGTTTTTACACACTCTGGGCCAAGAGCAGACGCTCTTCCAAGGGCTGTTTTTGACTTTGTTTTCAACCAGTCGACATGTTTTCAGATTCTTTTTTTTTCATGCCTGACTGTTATGGCCAAATCAACCCTCACTGTACCTGCGTCTGCCTAATCACCACCGGTTAGCATAACTTCTTCCCGAAGGACGTATTTTTATGCCGGACACCACTAATCTCTACCTTTTCGTTGTTGCAGCCTTGCTGTTGCTGATAGTGCCTGGCCCTAACATGGCTATCGTCACCAGCCATGCAGTTGCCCACGGCTGGCGCGCGGGTATCGCCGCAGCTCTGGGAATAACCCTGGCCGATGTGCTGATGACCATCATTGTCAGTACGGGTCTTGGCGCACTGGTAATGAGTTGGGCTCCTGCATTTGACCTGCTGCGGTGGGCAGGCGCTTGTTATCTGATGTGGTTGGCCTGGCAAGCATTGAGGGCTCCCCCTGTGGATTCAGATGCTCAAGCAACACAGGCTTCGATGCGCAAGATCTTTGTCAGAGCCACGCTCAACAGCCTGTTGAACCCCAAAGCGCTGTTGTTCTTCATGGTATTCCTGCCGCAGTTCGTCACCGTGGGTGACAGCAGCGTTACCTCACAGTTGATATTCTTGGGATTATTGCTTGCGCTGATCGCACTGATTTTCCATTCCCTGCTCGGATTCTTCAGCGGTCGACTGCATGGTCGTCTCCGCGAGGGCCTATTTTCCAAACGCCTCGGCACTTATAGCTTTGCTGTGGTGATGACGGCTCTGGCAGTACGTTTGCTAATGCTCAACCGTTCGGTTTAAAGGCTCGAAACCCATCAGTTTGGCATAAACTTTCTTGCGGACAGCAGCGGCGAACAACATGACTTAGTTCACGGCTCTTCTTGGTCGAATCATATTCGTCTGGTAATTTCTCTAGATGTGACTCCAAGTAAGAACACATCTTTGTAAAACTCCCAAGCAAGGAAGCACCTTCATGAAAAAGACTCCTCTTTTCTCCCTTTGCCTGCTCGCAACGGCGATGTTGCTCGGCGCGACTGCCGTGCAGGCGCAGAGTGAGCCGGTGGCTCAGGTGTCCGGGCCTGAGGCCGATGTGAAGGTGACCGAAAGCTATGTGCGCATGATGGCGCGCGAAGCCTATTTCTGGGGTTGGCCGATGGCCAACATCTATAACCGGCGGCTGAAGTTCAAGGATCTGCCGCAAGCCGGCCTGATGGGCGGCATCGTGCCCGTGGCGCCGATCAATCATCTGTCGATGCTCACCGATTACATCTCGCCGGGTGAACGCCTGGTGGCCTGCCCGAACCAGGACGTGGTCTACGGCGCCGGCAGCATCGCGCTGGATCTGGAGCCGGTGGTCTTGCAGGTACCGGATTTCGGCGACCGGTTCTGGGTGTATCAGGTCGTGGACCTGCGCTCCGACAGCTTCGCCGAGCTGGGCAAGATGTACGGCACCAAACCCGGTTTCTACCTGCTGGTGGGCCCGGACTGGAACGGCAAGGTGCCTGAGGGCATCACCCAGGTTTTCCGCGCCAAGACCAACACCGGTTTCGTGATTCCACGGGTGTTCCAGGACGATACAACCGAGGATCGCAAGGCGATTCAACAGTACTTGTCCGGCATCGATATGTACCCGGTGTCCAAGTACGACGGCAAGCTCAAGCAGCGTGACTGGAGCAAATCGCCGAAATTCCCGGCAGAAGCGGCAGGCGCCGAAGAAACCCGCTGGGTGCTCCCGGAAAAATTCTTCGATGAACTGCCGGCACTCCTCAAGGACGCCAAGCCATTGCCCGGCGAAGAAGCACGCTATGCGCAGTTGTCGGTACTGGCACAGATCGCCCAGCGTGATCCGGAGCTGAAAAAGGCCATGATCGACGAGGCGCAAAAGTCTGATGTCGAAGTGGTCAAGCCGCTGTTGCAGTTCCGCAACTATGGCAAGCAGTTGCCCAATCACTGGAGCACCATCGACAACGGCGCAGCGTTCGGCACCGACTACTTCCTGCGCACGGCGGTGGCCCGCTCGAACATCTTCGTCAACAAGCAGATCGAGACCAAGTACTTCTACCAGGACCTGGATCAGTCCGGCACGCGCCTCAATGGCGGCCAGCGCTACAGCGTGACCTTCCCTAAAGATGCCTTGCCGCCGGTCAAGGGTTTCTGGTCGCTGACTTTGTATAACGAACAGCACTTCTTCGCGGATAACCCGCTGGGCCGTTATTCCCTGGGCACCAAGAACAAATCGCTCAAGCCCAATGCCGATGGCTCGCTGACGCTGTACGTGCAGAGCGAATCCCCAGGTGCCGACAAGGAAAGCAACTGGCTGCCCGCGCCCAAGGGCGCCGACTTCTCCCTCTACGTACGCGCCTATTGGCCTGAAGCCGCCGCGATGAACGGCCAGTGGACGCCGCCGGCGGTGGTCAAGCTCAACTGAAAACCATGCCATGTTTTATCTTCAAACTGCGTCACATAAGGACATCCCATGAGCAGCTTGCGTAACACCCTGACCGCCCTGGCAGTGGCGGTCTCCCTGAGCGGCGTCGCCGATGCCGCCACGCGGTACGAAGAGCTGGCCAACCAGCCCTTCGAAAACGGTTTCCCGACCGAGGCCACCGCACGCAGCATGATCGACGAGCTGATTTTCCAGCGTGCCGTGCAGTCGTATCTCTGGTCGTTGCCGGCCATCAACATCTGGTCGATGAAGGAGGCGTCGGAGAAACAATTCGGCGCCGGCTACAACATCCTGCCGACCTGGAAAAAGCGCATCAACGCCAAGACCTTGGTGACCACGCCGAATTCCGACCTGGTCTACGCCATGAGCTATCTGGACCTGGCGAAGTACGGTCCGCTGGTGGTCGAAGCACCGCCCGGCGTGCAGGGCATGTTCGACGACTTCTTCCAGCGGCCGATTGTCGGTCCGACCATCGATGGCAAGACCTGGCGCGGCGACGTCGGCCTGGCCGGCCCCGACAAGGGCAAGGGCGGCACCTATGTACTGTTGCCGCCGGGCTACACCGGCCCGGAACCCACCGAAGGTTTCGTCTACCGCTCGCGCACCAACAACGTGTTCCTGTTCTGGCGCACCTTCTTCAAGGACCCGAAAGACCTGAGCGTGCCGGTGGCCGAAGTCGAGCGCACGAAGATCTATCCGCTGGGCAAGAAGGATTCGGCGCTGCCGATGCAGTTCCCCGATGCCACCGGTGCCCCGATCAACATGCTGTTCCCCGAGGACGGCCGGTACTTCGATCTGCTGTCGCGCTTCATTGAAGCCGAAGCGGTCGACCCGGCGGACATGGACATGCGCGGCTTCCTGCACACCATCGGCATCGAAAAGGGCAAGGCCTTCGCCCCGGATGCACAGCGACGCAAGCTGCTGGATGAGGCGGCACGCACCGCGTTCAAGATGAGCAAGGTGGTCACCAGTCATCTGTTGATGAAAGAGCCGGGCGGCCTGTACTACACGGATCGCCAGTACGTGAACACCTTCGCCGGGGAAAACACCGAGTTCCAGTCCAGCGGCACGTACACCAACCTTGAACAGCGTGTGGCGTTCTTCACCTCTGCCTACTCGGACAGTCCGGGCATGGTGATGAACATGGTCGGCGCCGGCGCCAAGTATCCCGCCACCACCCGCGATGCCGACGGCAAGTTCCTCGACGGCGCCCACACCTACAAGCTCAACCTGCCCGCCAATGTGCCGGCGGCGTTGTTCTGGTCGGTGACGGCCTACGACAACCTGACCGCCTCGGGCCTGGACAACGGCCAGCCGTTCCCGTCGCTCAACCAGATGGACAAACCGGCGCAGAACAGCGATGGCTCGACCGACCTCTACTTCGGCCCCGAATCACCGGGTACGGGCAAGAACTGGATTCGTACCGTACCGGGCAAAGGCTTCCTGGTGATCGTGCGTTTGTATGGTCCCAAGCAAGCGTTTTTCGACCAGAGCTGGAAGCCCAGTGATTTGATCAAACAGTAACGATGAGCTGCCTTGCCCCGTTGTAAAGCGGGGCAGGGCGAACGGCTGACGCTTGGAGTGTCTACGGCTGCGCCAGACAACCTCAGGTAAGAGTGTGAAACTGATATCGGCCGAAAGATTTAGGCAGTCTGTTGCATCGATCGACGAATTCACAGCCGCAAGCAGACGTTCATCACCCCATCAATCAGGCAAAAGCAGCCTCTACAAATGCCTCTAGCGCCTTGTCCTCCAGGATTTCGATAGAGAAGTGCCCGAAGCGTTTGGGCAACCAGATGATGCGTGTCCCGGACGGGGATTGCAGATTCGCGCGGGCCAATGGCTTGCCGTTTTCATCTTCTGGCTGAACACCGGCGGCCATCAGTTCGTCATAGGCCTTCTCGATATCCGGCGTCGAATAGCAGTGGCGATAAATCATCCCTTCACCCGAGGCGTCCAGTAGCTCCCTCAGGTTCCCGGCCAGCGGCTGTACCAGCATGAAACGCTCTTGACCGATCAGCGCAATCGCGTAGCGCACGTGCAGGCCACCCCGTTCCCAGACGAGCGTTCTGGAGATCCTGGCGTTCAGTATCTGTGCGTAGTAGGAACAGGCTTCGTCGAGATTCCTGACCAGTACATCGATGTGACTGAACTTCAATTCCATTGCATGCCTCCTGCTGCCCCGACGTCCTGGTGACCCTTGGATGAAAAGCCGTCTATGCCTGGCCCTGGCTTGACCGACCCTGCCAATCGCGCAGCCATTGCAGGCCCTCGGAGGTGTCGCCGCGTGGCCGGTACTCGCAACCCACCCAACCGGTATACCCCAGTTGATCGATCAGCTCGAACAGGTAGGGATAGTTCAGCTCGTTGTTCATATCCGGTTCGTGGCGATCCGGCACGCCGGCGATCTGGATATGGCCGATGCCGGCGATGTCCCGTCGCAGCTTTGTCGCCACGTCGCCCTCGACGATCTGGCAATGGTAGACGTCGAACTGGACTTTTAGGTTGGCCTGGCCGACCGCTTTGCAGATGGCCTGGGCCTGATGTTGGTGATTGAGGAAAAATCCCGGCATGTCGCGGGTGTTGATCGGCTCCAGCAATACGGTGATGCCAGCCTTGGCGGCTTGTGTCGCTGCGTGGCTGAGGTTTTCCAGGTAGGTTTGCTGGTGCCTGGCGCGATCCGCTTCGTTGGCCAGCAGGCCGGCCATGACATGGATGCGGTCGTTGCCCAGTACCGCGGCGTATTCCAGGGCCTGGTCGAAACCGGCGCGGAACTCCGACTCACGGCCAGGCAGGGACACGGTGCCTTTTTCCCCGGCCGCGATATTGCCAGGCGGTGCGTTGAACAGGGCCTGGACCAGGCCATTGTCGTCAAGCCGCTGTTTCAATTGCTGTGGGCTGTAGTCGTAGGGGAACATGTATTCCACTGCCTGAAAACCATCGGCGGCGGCTGCGGCGAAACGGTCGAGAAAGTCATGTTCGGGGTAGAGCATGCTGAGGTTGGCAGCGAAACGAGGCATGAAGACTCCTGCGGTCAAAAAAATCGATCTGTAGGTTGTTGCCACTGCATACCAAAGGCTTCGTGGTGTTCGTTCGAGTCGTCGGCAATTGCATCTGATGGTACGGCCGTCGAATTGAGCGGTCGACGCTAGCGCCTTGCGGCGGGTAATGTCCACTGTCATTTGGTCTCTCATCAAGCGTTGCTGCCGGTGAAGACCGCCGCGTCGAAGGCGTGCACGTTGAAATTTCCTGCCGCCATCATGCTCATCCATGGCGGTTTATGCGAAAAACCGCCCGCTTGCCCGGGGTTTTCGCACGAATCTGCACGGCTGTCGCTCGTATCATTTCACTCGGTAAAAACGCTGAGCATTTGCGATGACAAAAAACACGACCCTGTGGGACATCAGTCCACCCTTGAGTAGCGAAACACCGACCTGGCCGGGGGACACGCCTTTTCTGGAGGAACGCGTCTGGACCTACGGTCCCGAGTGTCCGGTGAATGTCGGACGCATCACCCTGTCACCGCACACCGGTGCCCACGTCGATGCGCCGCTGCATTACAGCGCTGACGGCGCGGCGATTGGCGCAGTCGCGTTGGATGTGTATATCGGGCCTTGCCGCGTTTTGCATTGTCTGGACAGCGGCGACCTGGTGCAGCCCGGGCAACTGGAAGGGCGTTTGCACGATGTGCCCGAGCGTGTGCTGCTGCGGACCTGTCGCCAGGCACCGCTGGCTGCCTGGGACCCGGCGTTCACGGCCGTTGCCAGGGAAACCGTCGATTTGTTGGCCAGCCTGGGTGTGAGGTTGATCGGCATCGATACGCCGTCACTGGACCCGCAGCAATCCAAGACGATGGATTCGCACCGTGCCGTGGCCCGTCACGGCATGGCCATTCTTGAGGGGGTCGTGCTCGATGACGTGCCGGAAGGGGATTACGAGTTGATCGCCTTGCCGCTACGTTTTGCCAACCTCGACGCCAGCCCGGTCCGGGCGATTTTGCGGCCGTTGGGTACTCATTAATACGAGTGACCCAATCGGCAATCCGGAACCGGGCACCGGTAGCGGGTGTCAGGCGTTACTCTCGGTGAATTTTTCGTAGTACAGCTGCACGCTGTCCAGTGCCTGTGCCTGCAGCCAGGTCTTGATCGACTCCACCATCGGCGGCGGCCCGCAGACGTACATGTCGACCGGGCCATCGCGCAGTTCGGCGACGTCGAAGTGTTCGGCGATGTAGCCGCGCTTGCCGGTCCAGTGCGGCGACGGTTCGCTGACCACCTCGGTGTATCGCAGCCCCGGGAGGTGTTGCGCATATGCCTGGATGCGCGCCTGTTCGCACAGGTCGGCCGCATCGCGCACGCCGTAGTACAAATGCACGGGTTGCTCGCAGCCGCGCTCGGCCAGTTCGTCGAGCATGCCCAGCAAGGCAGAAAGTCCGGTGCCGCCAGCCACCAGGATCAGTGGCCGGGCGACGTGCCGCAGATAAAAAGCCCCCAGCGGTGCCTCCAGAACGATGGGGTCACCCACCTGACAGCGGTCGCGGATGTAGTTGCTCATCACGCCATCGGGCAGCAGGCGAATCAGGAACTGCAGCCGATTGCTGACGCCCGGCCGGTTGGCGAAGGAGTAGGAACGCTTGTTCTCGGTCCCCGGAATCTGCAGCCGGGCGTACTGCCCGGGCAGGTAATCCAGCGACTGGCCCATATCGCCCAGATCCAGATGCAGGATCGCCGTGCTGGCCGACACCTGTTTGACCTCGGTGACCGTTGCCGTGAGTTGATCGGGGCCAGCGGCGTTGCACAGGCTGGAAGCGAAGTCGAAATAGAACGTTGCGTCGGATTTGACCCGGGTCTGGCAGGTGAGCATTTTGCGTTGTTGCAGGTCCTGGCTGGAGAGGGCTTCCTCATCCACATAGTCCTGGCTGTAATCGCCGGACTCGCAGCGCCCCTGGCAGGTTCCGCAGACGCCTTCGCGGCAGTCCAGGGGGATGTTGATGCCATTGCGCAGGGCGGCGTCGAGCAGGATTTCATTGGCCTGCACAGGGAAGAACAGCGTTTTGCCGTCGGCAAAGCTGAACGCGACTTTATGGTTCATGCCCGGTCTCCCTGGGTTCAGAGGTGATAGAAGTCGAGTACCGAATTGATGGTGTCGTTGAGCAGCAACACATGCTTGCGAACGATCAGCCAGCTATCGGCGTGGGGCTTGAGGCGATAGGTCGCGCGGCCGAAAAACTGCTCGGCCGTGGCCAGGCGGTAATACAGGGTGTGCCAGTTCAACTGCACTTGCAGTTCATCGTTTTCCAGGGGGGCGATCCGCACGTTGCTGATCTGATGCAGGGTGCGCGGCATCGGCGTCGAGGACGCGGACTTGCCCGTGCGCAGGCGGAACACGCGGTCCTCCAGGCCTGAACGGTTGGGGTAGTAGATCAGCGACATTTCGCGTTTGGGGTCGCGGGTGTAGACGTGTTCGGAGTCCCATTGCGGCAAGTGGAACTCGCTGTGCTCGGCGAACAGCTGGACATAGGCATCCCAGTCCTGGGCGTCGCACAGTTCGGATTTGCGATAGAAAAACTGTTCGATCCGGTACTGCAGTTGCGCATTCATCATTGCACCTCACGGAGTTTCAGGGATTTGGCGTCCAGGCCGTCGAGCAGGAATTTCTGCCAGTTGCTGTGCTGGTTGACGTAAAGCCCTTCATGGGTGAACTCGGTGCCGGTCATGGCCGGGGCAATGCCGATCGCTTCGCTGTTGGGCGTGGCGCCGCTGGCCCAGCGGTGACTGCCGCGGGAGATATCGCTCCAGCGTTCCAGGCGCGCCTGGAAGCCACGCTGGGCTTCACGGAATTCCACCAGGTCATCCGGCGTGCCCAGACCCGAGACGTTGAAGAAATCCTCGAACTGGCGAATGCGGTTTTCGCGGTCGGCGTCCGACTCGTTCTTGACCCCCAGGCACTGGCTGATGATTTCAGTCTTGTTCCACGCCACCGGACGGATGATGCGCAATTGCGAGCTGATCTGATCGAGGAAAAACAGGCTCGGGTAGATGTTCAGGTTGCGCAGGCGATGCATCATCCACTCGGCCTTTTGCTGGCCATGTTCTTCGATCAGCCGCGGCATGATCGTCGCGTAGCCGGAGCGTACCGAAGGGTTGGGCATGTCACTGAACAGCAGGCTGTGACCGTTGTTGAACGCGAACCAGCCATCATCGGTATTAGCGTCGCCGGCGCCGAGCTTGCTGTAGTCGAGGGTGCTGCTGGCGGCGTTGCCGTTTTCGCTGTTGACCTGCTGGCGATGCTGCACCGTGGCGACGTAGTTGTAGTGGACGGTGCTGACGTGATAACCGTCGAGGCCGTTTTCGTTTTGCAGCTTCCAGTTGCCGTCGTAGGTGTAGGCCGACTTGCCGGGCAGTACTTCCAGCTCACCGGTCGGCGACTGGGCGACCATCATGTCGAAGAACACTTTGGCATCGCCGAGGAAGTCTTCCAGGCTGTTGTCGGCGTGCACATCCAGGCTGATGAAGACGAAACCCTTGTAGCTCTGGATGCGGGCTTTTTTCAGGCCGCGTGTGGCTTTGTCGAAGCCTTCCGGGTACTCGCCCGGTGCCTTGACCTTGACCAGACGGCCATCGCTTTTGTAGCACCAGGCATGGAACGGGCAGGTGAAGGTCGATTGATTGCCCTTGCCCACGCGGGTCAGCGTCGTGCCGCGATGCTGGCAGGCATTGATCAGTGCATTGAGCCGACCTTCACCGTCGCGGGTAATGATCATCGGCTGGCGGCCGGCGCGCAGGGTCACGAAGTCGTGGTTGTTGGCCAGTTCGCTTTCGTGGCAGGCGTAGATCCAGTTCTTCTCGAAGATCAGTTCCATCTCCAGATCGAACAGCTGCGGCTCGGTGAACATCTCCCGGGCGATGCGGAAAACGCCCTCTGCGGGACGGAAGTCCAGGCAGCTTTCGATAAACGTTTTCCATTGCTCGACGTTTTTTTCGCCACTCATGGTGTGCACCTTTTTTTATTCGGCTAATCGGTGCGCTCATTAGAGAAGCGGGGCGGGTGATGGTCTATCCGATAAGTTGGCGAAGGCAGTCCGTAAAATTGGGGGCCAGGTAACAGTCGGTTGGGCAGCGATGACACAAATCCGCCACCAGGTGATAAACGGCTGCACCTGATGGCGCCAATCAGATACTGTTTTGCACGACGTCGAGTGCGGATCGAGGGCTTTTGCGGCTTCGCCAGCCATGGCTTGTCCGCTTAGTTGCCATTCACTATCCGTTAATTCGGCACCGACGTTTTATGGCGTGGAAGTTGCTCCCATCCCGCCTGACAAGCGCCACCAGAGCGCGCAGAACCAGACTCCGTGAGTGCACCATGATGAGTAGCAAAGTGGATCCGCAGTTTCGCGACATTCGTGTCGACAGCGATGACCTGGAGGCTGCCAGAAGCTGGATGTCCGGTATCTGCGGACCCCATCGACTCGTGAGCGCGACCCCCGAACGGATCCGCTTTCATCACAACGCCAACATGTTCAAATCGATGGCGACCACCCTGGGCACCATCGAATACGGTACCGACGTCACCATCGATATCGAAGACGCCGAGCACTTCAGCAGCTATAGCCTGAGCCTGCCGTTGTCGGGCGAACAGGAGCTGAGCAAGGCGGGCAGCGTGGTCAGGTCCGACCGCGATCAGGGGGTCATCATTTCCCCCAATGAACACCAACTGCTGGCAATCTCCGGTGACTGTCGCAAGGTCCAGGTGGTGATTACCCGAGTGGCGATGAGCGAGGCTCTGGAAGGGATGCTGCAACGGCCGCTGGATGTGCCGCTGCG
Source organism: Pseudomonas sp. Pseusp49 (assembly GCF_059491875.1). Classification (NCBI taxonomy): domain Bacteria; kingdom Pseudomonadati; phylum Pseudomonadota; class Gammaproteobacteria; order Pseudomonadales; family Pseudomonadaceae; genus Pseudomonas; species Pseudomonas sp. Pseusp49. Next base: position 2,699,055 of record NZ_CP168514.1, read on the forward strand.
CTTCGAGCCGATGATGGATGCGATCGATGGGGCGTCGGCGTCGTGGTGGCGCATGGCGCGTTATTTCATCGACGAGCTGGAACGCAGCAGCGAACTCTTCGAGCAGGTGGCCTTTACCCGGGACATTGAAAGCTCACTGATCAAAGGCTTGATCCTCGCCCAGCCCAACAACTATTCGCAGGAACTGCGGGACGCGCTGGGCGTGAAGTTGCCGCACTATCTGGTCAGGGCTCGACAGTACATCCACGACAACGCCCGCGAAGCGTTGCACCTGGAGGACATCGAAGCCGCTGCCGGCGTATCACGCTTCAAGTTGTTCGACGCGTTCAGGAAGTACTTCGCCTTGTCGCCCATGGCCTACCTGAAAAAGTATCGCTTGAATGCCGTACGCCAGGAAATTCTCGAGCACGGTTCGGCACGCAACATTTCCGGGATAGCCATGGGTTGGGGGTTCATGCACCTGGGGCGTTTTTCCAGCGAATACCGCAAGCTGTTCGACGAAACCCCGAGCATGACGTTGCAGCGCAAGGAGGCCCGGCGCCTGCACGGGCTCTGAAGGACACTGCGCTCTTACTTGCGTACCACCAGATCGAGCAACTGCTCGCGCTCCTTGATTTTCTGCAGGACGATCTCCGAACGTATGTCGGTGACGCCGGCGGTGCGGTTGAGGTGATTGACGATGAAATCCGAGAAGTGTTTGAGGTTGCGGGCCTGGACCCGCAACACATAGTTGCTCGCCCCGGTAATGACATAGGCGGTGACCACCTCCGGCCACTGCTGGACCTTCTTGATGAAGGTCTCGTGCCAGTCCTCGACGTCCTGTCGCAACGACACATGGACGATGGCTTCCAGCTCGATGCCCAACCGTTCGGCATTCAGTACCGCGCGATAGCCGGTGATGATTCCTTCGCTTTCCAGCAGGCGCAACCGACGCAGGCAGGCCGACGGTGACAAGGCGACTTTCTCCGCCAGTTCCTGATTGCTGATTCGGCCATCCTGTTGCAGCTGATGCAGGATTCGCAGGTCTGTCGAGTCAAGATTCATGGTTTGAATAAATCCGCGTTTATGGGTGTTGGATTCGAATTATCTGCGAAATAACTACTACATGGCTGGTTACTTTGCACGAAAATTCTCCAAAGGTTCGTTCATTATCTCTCTACCCAAAGGCAGGTTGATCGCCTTGAACCAGGGCGCCTGATCCGGCTGATGCAACCCGCCCGGATGGCGTCCCATGACAAAAAAACAGGACACCCGATGACGACAAGAAACAGTTGCCTGGCGCTTGATGCCCAGGACGCTCTGGCGCCCCTGCGCCAGCAATTCGCGCTCCCCGAAGGGATTATCTACCTCGATGGCAATTCCCTCGGTGCGCGGCCGGTCGCGGCATTGGCGCGTGCACAAGCGGTGGTCGCCGAGGAATGGGGCAATGGCTTGATCCGCAGCTGGAACAGCGCCGGCTGGCGCGAGCTGTCCGAGCGTCTGGGCGACCGCCTGGCGGGTTTGATCGGCGCGGGGGCGGGGGAGGTCGTGGTGACCGATACCACCTCGATCAATCTGTTCAAAGTGCTGAGCGCTGCCTTGCGCGTACAGGCCACAAGGTCACCGCAGCGGCGAGTGATCGTCAGTGAATCGAGCAATTTTCCCACCGACCTGTACATCGCCGAAGGCCTCGCGCAGATGCTGCAGCAGGGTTATACCCTGCGCCTGGTCGACAGTCCTGAAACCTTGCCGCAAGCCATTGACCAGGACACGGCGGTGGTCATGCTCACCCACGTCAATTACAAGACCGGCTACATGCACGATATGCAGGCCCTGACCGCGCTGACCCATGAATGTGGCGCGCTGGCCATCTGGGACCTGGCGCATTCCGCAGGCGCAGTACCGGTCGACCTGCACCAGGCCGGTGCCGACTACGCCATCGGCTGCACCTACAAGTACCTCAATGGCGGGCCGGGATCGCAGGCTTTTGTCTGGGTTTCGCCGTCATGGTGCGATCTGGTGCCACAACCCTTGTCCGGCTGGTTCGGCCACTCACGGCAATTCGCCATGGAGTCGCATTACGAGCCGAGCAGCGGCATCGCGCGTTACCTGTGCGGCACTCAACCGATCACCTCATTGGCGATGGTCGAGTGCGGCCTGGACGTGTTCGCCCAGACCGACATGGCCAGCCTGCGCCGCAAATCCCTGGCCCTGACGGACCTGTTCATCGAACTGGTCGAGCAGCGTTGCGCGGCTCACCAACTGAAGTTGATCACCCCGCGTGAACACGCCAGACGTGGCAGTCATGTCAGCTTCGAACACCCCGAAGGTTATGCGGTGATCCAGGCCCTGATCGACCGTGGCGTGATTGGTGACTACCGCGAGCCGCGCATCATGCGGTTCGGTTTCACCCCGTTGTACACAACCTTCACTGAGGTCTGGGATGCGGTGCAGATCCTCGGCGAGATCCTCGACCGCAACACCTGGTCGCAAGCGCGATACCAGGTTCGCCACAGCGTGACTTGAACCTAGCGGCGTCCTTGTCCAGCTGCGGGCATTTTCCCGCGGCGGGCGTTCGGTCGCCGGCAATAACCAGTTCTGCAATCACAATAATAAGGAGCACGCAGAATGAAACTGTCCCTCTGGCCTGCCTTGCCGCTCGCCATCTCCAGTTGCCTTGGCCAAATGGCCTGTGCCGCCTCTGACAACGGATTTGTCGAAGACAGCAGCCTGACCCTGACCAACCGCAACTTCTATTTCTACCGCAACAACCTCAACAACCCGGGCGGTCAGAACTATCGGGACGAGTGGGCCCACGGGATCATGCTCGACTACCGCTCCGGCTACACCCAGGGAACGGTGGGTTTCGGGGTCGATGCCTACGCGCAGCTGGGCATCAAGCTCGACAGTGGCAAGGGGCGCACGGGCACAGGGTTGTTGCCGGTCGATGCCGATGGCCGTCCCGAGGATGAGTACTCCGAAGCCGGTGGTGCGCTGAAGGCGCGGATTTCGCAGACCGAGCTCAAGTACGGCAACCTGACACCGCTCAATCCGGTGTTCGGCACCGGCAATGCGCGACTGTTCACCAGCAGTGCCACCGGCTTCCAGCTGACCAGCAATGAGCTCAAGGCATTGCAACTGGACATTGGCCACTTCACTGCCGGCAACGACAATAATTCGACCAATGCCGATGGCGCCCTTAAAGCGCTGTACGCCGGGGTGGAAACCCGCAGCGTCGATTACCTGGGCGGCAGCTATGCGCTGAGCGATCAGTTGAGTGTCAGCCTGTACGGTTCTCAGTTCACCGACATCTGGCGGCAGTACTACGGCAACGTCAACTACACCTATGTGCTGACGCCAGACCAGTCACTGAACCTGGATTTCAATCTCTATCGCACCAACGATAACGGCGACAGCCTGGCCGGCAGGATCGACAACACCACCTGGTCGTTTGCCACCGCGTACAGGTTCGGCGCCCATCGGTTGACCCTGGCGTACCAGCGGGTCGATGGCGAAGAGCCGTTCGATTACCTGGGTTTCGACCAGCAACCTGGCACTTCGATTTTTCTCGCCAACTCGATTCAGGTCCTCGACTTCAACGCCCCCAACGAACGCTCCTGGCAACTGCGTTATGACCTGGACATGGCGCCTTTCGGCGTGCCGGGGCTGAGCTTCATGTCGCGTTACGTCAGTGGCGACCACATCGATGACAGCCATTACGACGGTGGCCCCAATGGCGCCTATGGGCGTTACGGCGATGACGGCAAACGCTGGGAGCGCGACCTCGAGGCGCGCTATGTCGTGCAGTCGGGCAAGGCCAGGGACCTTTCAATACGCATGCGCCAGGCCAGTGTGCGCTCCACCGCGCAAGTCGCCCGGGCCGACACCCCGGACAACAACGAAGTCCGGGTGATCATCGAGTATCCACTGAGTATTTTCTGATCCGTGTCCTGCTGTGCGTGGCTGATCCCCACCGTTAAACCCACGACGTGCTCTTCAAGAAAGACAAAATCCAGAGGACATAGAAATGACCGATAACTGCGGTTTCGAAACGATATCCAACCGTGAACATGGCCTGCGGCGTCAACTGACGTCGGGGCAGATGAGCATGATCGCCATTGGGGGTGCAATCGGCACCGGGCTGTTCATGGGCAGCGCCTATGCCATCGGTTATGCCGGGCCGAGCGTGCTGTTGAGCTATGCCATTGGCGCAATCATCACCTTGCTGCTGATGGGCTGTCTGGCGGAAATGACCGTGGCCCATTCGACCTCGGGTTCATTCGGCGCCTATGCCGAATTTTATGTCAGCCCGCTGGCCGGGTTCCTGGTGCGCTATGCCTACTGGGCGGCGATTGTGCTCGCGGTCGGTACGGAAGTGACGGCGGTGGCGATGTACATGAAGTACTGGTTTGCCAATGTGCCGGAGTGGATCTGGATCGTCTCGTTCTCCAGCGTGTTGATCGTGCTCAATGCCATCAGCGTGAAGACCTTCGGTACCTTCGAATACTGGTTCTCGACCATCAAGATCGGCGCGATTGTCGGCTTCATTATCCTGGCGGTGTATGTGGTGTTCGGTTCCGGCAATCCGGAATACGGCGTGCACAATTACACCGCTCACGGCGGCTTCTTCCCCAATGGCCTGCAAGGGATGTGGATCGCGGTGATCGTGTCGATCTTCAGCTACCTGAGCGTGGAGATGATCGCGGTGGCGGCCGGTGAGGCGAAGGATCCGGAGCAAGCGGTGAAGAAAGCCTTTCGCGGGACTATCGTGCGCCTGGTGGTGTTCTACCTGCTGACCCTGGCATTGATGCTGGCGATCGTGCCTTGGGTCCAGGCTGGCCATGCCCAGAGTCCGTTCGTCACGGTCATGCAGGCCATCGGTATTCCCGGCGCCACCGGTGTGATGAACTTCGTGATCCTGATTGCGGCGTTGTCGGCGATGAACAGCCAGTTGTACATCACCACGCGCATGATGTTCAGCCTGTCTCGAGCCGGCTACGCGCCAAAATCCATGGGGGTGTTGAGCAAGACCGGGATCCCGTTGAACGCGCTGTTGCTTTCGAGCTCGGGGATCGCCCTGGCGACCTTGCTCAACATCCTGTACCCGGAAAGTTCGTTCACCCTGATGATGGCGATCTCGATGTTCGGGGCGATCTTTACCTGGTTCATGATCTTCCTCACTCACTACTGTTTCCGTCGTTTTCATGAACGCAATGGCAACCGCAAATTGTCGTTCCGCATGCGTCTGTTTCCCTACAGCACATTGTTGGGGTTGGTCCTGATGGGGGCCGTGATGATCACGACCTACTTCACAGAGGCCTTCAAGATGACCCTGGTGTTCGGTGTGCCGTTCTTGCTGGTGCTGTCGGTTGTCTACGGCATTTTCTTCAGGAAATCCAAGGGCGTTGCGGTGCTGAATCCGCAGCCCAGGGGCTAGACCGAAGGGAGCCTCGCTGTTGCGTAGCTCCCTTGTTTGTAACGCCCGGCCGAATATCTGTTGACCTGGCTGTTTCGTACCAACAGACTTTGTCCTTTTGTGTGTTCCTAAAGGTCCGTCTGATGCGTAAGTCATTCACTGTTGTTGCATTAAGTCTGCTTGTATCGCAGTACTCCCTCGCCGGCGAAGCCACCAACACGGCTATCGGTGGCGGTGTCGGCGGCGCTCTTGGCAGCGTGGTCGGTCAGGCTATGGGCGGTAGCACTGGCGCTGCGATCGGCGCCGGCGTCGGTGGCGCGGCCGGGGGCGCAATGACCGCCAAGAGTGGCAAGAAGACCGAGTCCGCTATTGGCGGAGGTCTCGGTGCGGCGGGTGGCCAGGTCATCGGCAACAGTGTCGGTGGTTCCACCGGTGGCCTGATCGGCGCGGGTCTGGGTGGCGCAGCAGGTGGTGCGATCGGCAACAATATGGCCGATGACGACGACCACCACGATTCGGGCTACAAGCAAAAGAATAAACACAAGAATAAACATAAACACAAACATCACGACTGATCGCGGGTGCGAGACAGAGCATTCGGAATGCTTTGTTTTAAAAAGGGGAGCGGGCATGGCGCTCCCCTTATGGTTGGTCTTTCAGGTCGTGCCCGAGCCGCCTTGACGTCTCGGCGATCACCCGGGGTAGAGGCCTCTCGCCCACTTGCCCTTTATCCATGAGCCATTGGCGTTCTGCCGATCATTCGATTGCTTTCACACAGCGTTATCCATTTAAGCCGGGTGCTGACGTGTCTCACCGTCGGTCGGCTTTCTGCTGCGCGGGTTGACCCGGAGCCAGAAAGGGCTAGTTTTCATTGGGTGGGAAAAATTCCCACGCCAAAGATTCAGGGGAAATAGTAAAGCTTATTCCCATGCCGCTCCCGGATTGCAACGCGGATCGCGTTGACACTGCTCGCGGTAAATCACCAGGAGAATGCACGATGAACACTTACCTGCTTTTCAAGAAAGGTTTATTGGCGCTGGCAATCGGTGGCGTCCTGTCGGCCTCCATCGTTTTGGTACCGGACTCCATTTCCCATGACGCCACTGCCTATGCCAAGGATGGTGGTGGTGGTGGTGGTGGTGGTGGTGGTGGTGGTGGCAACGGCGGCGGTGGTGGAGGCCACGGTGGCAACGGTGGTGGCGGTAACGGTGGTGGAGGCGGTGGCAACGGCGGTGGCGGTAACGGTGGTGGTGGCCACGGTGGCGACGGCGGTGGCGGTAACGGTGGTGGAGGCCACGGTGGTAACGGCGGTGGCAACAGTGGAGGCCACGGTGGTAACAGCGGTGGCAATGGCGGCAACAGTGGCCATAGCGGCAGCGACCATGGCAATGGGAATTCAGGCCATGCCGGTACCGGAAACTCGAACTCCGGTCGCAGTGGTACCCATGCAGAAGCGGGAGACGATCATGGTGTCCACGCAGGCGGTGAGCCGGGTGATGATCATGGCGTTCACGTAGGCGGCGAGCCGGGTGACGATCATGGCGTTCACGTTGGCGGTGAGCCAGGTGACGATCACGGCGTTCACGTTGGTGGTGAGCCCGGTGACGACCATGGTGTTCATGTCGGCGGCGAGCCGGGCGACGACAAGGGTGTTCACGCGGGCGGCGAACCGGGTGACGACAATGGCGTTCACACTGGCGGCGAACCCGGCGACGACAACAGCCGGACCTGAAGCGGCCTGATGCCCCATGCAAAACCCGGGAGACCGGTTTTGCATGGGGGCACGCAAAAAAAACAGCCTGCATTCATGGGATTATTTCCCACGCAGCTATACTGGGGTTAACTATCCGGGAATGCGCTGAATGCAATCATCTACCTTGCCCACCTCGCTCCTCAAAGCCCTGCGCCATGTCATGCGGCCGCTGGTACGTCTGATGCTGCGCAAAGGCGTCACGTACCTGGTTTTCGCTGACCTGCTCAAGGAGGTGTTCGTCGATGTGGCGGACCGAGAGTTCCGTCTGGACGACAAGGCACCGACCGACAGCCGCATCAGCCTGCTCACCGGCGTGCACCGCAAGGACGTACGGCGTTTGCGCAACAGCGGCGACCCCGCCACTTCCACGCTTCCGGAAAACATCACCTTCGGTGCGCAACTGGTCAACGCCTGGACGTGCGCACCCTTCTGCAACGACGCCGGCCAGCCATTGCCGCTGCCTCGTTTGGCCAGCGTCGGCGGCGACCGCTCCTTTGATGCCCTGGTGGCGAAGGTCAGCACGGACATCCGGGCGCGGGTGGTGCTGGACGAATGGCTGCGCCTGGGCGTCGTGCGCCTTGACGAGCAGGAGCGTGTGCACCTCGAAGCCCAGGCCTTCGTGCCGCAAAAGGGCTTCGATGAGAAAGCGGCTTACCTGGGGCATAACCTGCACGATCATGCCTGCGCAGCGGTACACAACCTGAGCGGCGAAGGTCCGGCCTTTTTTGAACGCAGCGTCCACTATGACGCACTGGCCCCGTTGAGCGTCGAGGCGCTGCGCGAGGCCGTTGCCAGCGAGGGGATGCAGGCCCTGTTGAGCTTCAACCGACTCGCCGCCGAGCTGGAATTTCGCGACCTGCCCAGCCTCGAACCGCGTCAGCGCATCACGGTCGGCCTGTACTTCTACACTGAAACTTCCGATCCCAACTCACCGACGGCTCCCAAGCCATGACTGTCAACCTGCGCCTGATTCGAGCAGCCGCCCTCGCTCTGGGCCTCGGGCTTCCGATTGTGTTGCAAGCCGCGCCGGCCTGTGTCAGCCAGAATGAGGCGGGCAGCAGTGAAGTGCCGCTCATGGAGGCTCCGGGTGGCACCGGCGGTACGGGGGCGGCGCCTGGCGGCATGGGCGGTACGGGCATCGGCACCGACAACGGCGGGGTGGGCGGTACCGGCGCCCCCCTGAACAAACGTCCAGGCGGCATTGGCGGCACCGGTGCAATTGCCGGCGGCGTGGGTGGCACGGGCATCAGCAACGACAACGGCGGTATCGGCGGCACCGGCATTGTCGGCACCATCACCGGGTTCGCCTCGATCTGCGTCAATGGCGTGGAAGTGCACTTCAACAAAAACGTGCCTGTCAGCGAGAACGGCATTGCCGCCACCAGCACCCGCCTGGCAGTAGGCCAGGTGGTTGCCGTGGAGGCATTCAATTCCCGGCGCGGTCTGGAGGCCGGGCGCATTGCTATCCTGCATGTCTACGAAGGCCCTCTGACAGCCCTGCCCAGAGATTCCATGCCCATGCGTGTCATGGGCCAACCGGTACGGCTGGCCAACGGTGCTCAAGTCGCTCCCGGTTTGCGTGCGGGTGATCCCGTACGGGTCAGCGGGCTGCGCGATGCCCGGGGTGAAGTGGTGGCCAGCCGCATCGACCGCGCGCCCGGCCTCAAGGAGGCCAGCGCCATCGGCCCGGTCGATCGCAGCGGTTATCTGCAGGGGCTCAAACTCGGCAACCATCCGGGACCGGCGCAGGAAATGCTGGTGCGTGGCCAGTGGTCGGGCCGCGAGCTGGAGGTGAGCCAGAGTCGCCCCGATCCGAGCCTGCCTTTCATTGGCCGGGCGCACAATGCGGTGATCGAGGGCCTGGTACAGGGCCGGCAGGACCGTCGCCTGGTGGTGGGTGGCTTTAATGTGACGATGGCGAGTGACACCGTGTTTGTCGGTGTGCAGTCTTCGCAGCTGACGCTGGATCGACGCGTGCGGATCACCGGCGTGTTCAGCGGCGCACGGGAGGTACAGGCCACGCGTATCGAATTGCCCCGCGAGCGCTCCGATTCGCCAGCCGGTAACCGGCACGGGCAACTTCGAAGCAGTGAGCAAAACACGGACGACTCAAGTGGCTCGGGCCATTCGGGTAGCTCGGACGATTTCAACAATTCCGGCGACTCGAGCGGCTCAAGCGACTCCGGCCACTCGGGGGATTCGGGGAACTCGGGCAGTGACAGGAGCGGCCGCTCCGAGAGCGTTGTCGACGATACTCGCCACGGGGGCAATGACAGTCATGGTGGTGGCGACAATATCGAACGCGTGGACGTGGACAAGTCCGGCAAGTCAGAGCGTGTCGAGAAGGTCGAGCAATCCGGCAAGGTCGAGAGAGTGGAGAGGGTAGAGAAGGTAGAGAAAGTCGAAAAGGTCGAACGTCCGGAGAAAGTCGAGAAAGTCGATCGGCCAGAAAAGGTTGAGAAAGTTGATCGGCCGGAAAAAGTCGAGAAGGTCGAAAAAGTTGAAAAAGTTGAAAAAGTTGAAAAAATCGAGAAGGTTGAAAAGGTCGATCGCTCTGGCAAGTCGGGATAAACCGTGAAGGCATGATGCACTTGCGCCATAAGTCACTAGGCTGTGTAAGTCACGCAACAAAGCCTGCGTGTGGACTTCGATGACGCAAGACACGAGGTGAACATGGACCCCAAGCGCATCCTGCTCATCGGTTGGCTGGCCAGCCTGGCCTTGCCGGCCCTGGCCGATACCTTCTCGACCTCGATCGGAACCGACTACTCCCGGGGCGATTATGGCACCGGCACTACTTCCGAAACCTGGTACGTCCCGCTGGTGGGCAAATACGAAACCGGTCCCATGACCTACAAGCTCACTGTGCCCTGGTTGCGCATCACCAATCCTTCGGTGGGCCCTGACGGTGAGCCGTTGCCCGGCGGTTGCGGCAAAGTGGAAAGCGGTCTGGGCGACACTGTCGCCGGTGCCGACTATGCCGTGCTTGACGGCAACATTGGCGGGCTGTTCGTGGACCTGATCGGCAAGGTCAAGTTGCCCACCGCCGACGAAGACAAGTGTCTGGGCACCGGCAAAACCGACTACTCCGCCCAGGTCGATGTCGCCAAGGCCTTCGGCCGGGTGACCGGGTTCGCCACCCTGGGCTGGAAAAAATACGGCGATCCGTCGGGCTCCGATTTCGACAACCCGATATTCGCCGGCCTCGGTTTCGCCATGCCCGTGTTCGCGCGCACCACGGCGGGGGTGTCCTACGACTGGCGGCAAAAGGTCGTCTCCACGGGCGACCAGATCAAGGAACTCACTCTCTTCCTCACCCACAAGCTCAATCAGAACTGGAAGTTTCAGTTGTATGCCGTCAAGGGTTTTTCCGATGCCAGCCCGGATGGCGAGGCTGGACTGGTGTTTACCCACACCTACTGATACCCGCCTGTTTCCCGGCCCTGATGGGTTTCGTCGCCTCAACCCGGGCCTGCGCCTGCTGCAGTCCTGATGTTCGGTCGTTGACACAGGGGCTTACAGGCCTAATCTAAATATGTGGGAATATTTCCCACGCTCTGATGCCGACTGGCTCTGAAGGATCGTTCGGAACCGCAGATGCTTGTTTTTGCTGCAAATTAATGGCCGTGCCGGTTGGCTGGCCGCTCCAATGGGCGGCCGGGAACTCACTGGACATTGCGTTCGATACGGACATGACTACGCAACTCCAAGCGGAGGTGCATCATGCTTCTCAAAAAATGTTTGTTGGCCCTGGCAATTGGCGCAGTCCTGTCTGCATCGACTGTGCTGGTGCCCGATTACGTCGGTAGCTTCTCCAGCGTGCATGCCAAAGATGGCGGCAGCGGTGGTGGTGGCGGTAACGGAGGCGGTGGCGGTCACGGTGGTGGCGGCGGTGGCTCCGGAGGCGGCGGTCATGGTGGTGACGGCGGAGGCGGCCACGGCGGCGGCGCTGGCGGCAACGGTGGTGGTAACGGTGGTGGCAGTGGCTCCGGCAATGGAGGCTCCGGAGGCGGTGGTCACGGTGGTAATGGCGCAGGCGGTAACGCTGGCGGTGGCCATGGCGATGGTGGCGGTGACGGTGGCGCAGGACATGGCGGCATGGGGCGCGGCGACGCTGACCATGGTGGTGCTGCCGGAAACGCAGGCCCAGGCAATGCACGTGGCGATAAGGCCGATAAGGCTGATCGAGCCGATAAGGCTGATAGAGCTGATAGAGCTGACAAGGCCAACAGGGCTGACAACGATGCCGCAGATGCAGCCAGGGACGCGGCCAAAAATGACGCAGATGCAGCCAGGGACGCTGCCAGAGCAGATGCAGACGCAGCCCGGGATGCCGCGAGAGCGGATGCAGACGCAGCCAGAGATGCCGCCAGAGCGGCGGCGGATGCTGCCCGTGACGCTGCAAAAGCTGCAGGTGTAGCGGGTGCAGATGCCACCAGAGATGCTGCGAGGGCCGCTGCAGATGCCGCCAGGGACGCTGCCAAGGCAGACGCCGATGCAGCCAGAGATGCAGCCCGGGCTGCTGCAGATGCTGCCCGGAACGACGCCAAAGCTGATGCGAACGCGGCCAGAGAGGCGGCCAAGGCCGAGAAGAGGGCAGCCAGAGAGGATGTGGCGGATGCCCCGGACGCTCCAGACGCCCCGGATGTCGACGTGGTCGAGGCACAGAACTAGGCCTGCACGCTACACAACGTCAGGCATATCCATAGAAAACGTCCCGACGAAAAAAAGTCGCAAACCCTGCAGGGTTTGCGACTTTTTTTGGTCGTTCACGTAATGGCGAGGAACACCGATACCTGTAGGAGCTGCCGCAGGCTGCGATCTTTTGATCTTGCTTTTGCGATCAGAAGATTGCTGAAGATCAAGATCAAAAGATCGCAGCCTGCGGCAGCTCCTACACGGATATTTCGTTGTTTGTGTGCCCCGGGATTCCGTGAAGTCCCTTTTTTGCCATCGTGTTGCGCGGTCGCGCTACACCGATCAGCCGTTGGTGCGATTGCTTGCCTTGGCCTTGCTTTGAGCTACAGCGGCTTCAGCCTTCTGCTTCTGCGCAACCTGGAAGGCTTCCATCGAGACCTTGCGGGCCGATTCCATGCGATTGAATGTCTTGTCACCACCACCGGTGGCCATCGCCAGAGAAGAAGCGGTCAGAGCGGCGATGACGAAGAGAGCTTTCATGGATTTCATTTGGATATCCTCAAGTGAGAAAGTGAGATGGGTAAACAGTTAAAAACGGAATTCATTGGCAAAGGCTGAACGGGCTTGTTCAACCTGGCTTCACCAGCCAGCCAGAGCGGCGTTTCCGGTTCCCCAGGTGCCTTGCTCCATACGGCCTTCAGCGTTTTTGTTTTTCGCCCAGACGGTGAGCAGCACCATCATTCCAAAGCCACCGACGATGAGAACCGGATAGGCTGCCAGCAACTCGACCAGCGAGTATTTCCAGGCCAGCGGACGACCGACACCGAGCATGGCGGCATAGAACCACGACACACCAGAGAGCGCGCCGGAAAACAGCGCCAGCATGCGCAGGTTGAAGGAAAGTTTGAGTATCGAACCGGCTTTCTTCAGTGCCGGCAATACAGCGCTATGCAACAGGAAACCATTAAAGGTCAACAGCACAACGATGCCGATTTTGGCTTGCAACTTTGGATTGAGGAAATATTCCATCCCCTTGCCGGCATAATCGATCCCGACGATACCAATGCCCGTAATCCAAAGCGCTACAAGTGCAAGCGATACGGTTTTTTGAAGGCTTTCCAGATGCGCGTCATCATGGTGACCCGACACATCCCCCTTCAGGAGTTGCTTGACCATTGCTATGTCACTGGTCAACACAAGCCCGATTGCCACGCAGCAGGCGATAAGATGGAAATATACAACGCCCAAGCGAATATATTCCGCTGCTGGCGAAGTCAGTATACCAAGTTCCATGATTACCTCTTTGTACTCTTAGTGGATCAACATGACTTCAGCACGGCTAGTTGAATTTATCCGTTGCTGACTGCAGTCAGGATCCAGCAATTTCTATTATTTAATCTTGCGGCATTTTGCTGCGAAGAAAAAAGCGAGTTTAGCGAATGAACTTTTTGAACATTCGGTTAGTTCCATTTTCAGGTAACAAAAAACCTCATTCGCACTGGGCGTCTATATGAGGTTTAACTTCCGCTTCTTGAGTCAGCTGAGCATCGGAGCCCGTGTGACTTGTTGCGTATTCTGAACGAAAAAATCCGTCTGCGTTCATTTTTTGATCAATTTTGCTGACCAACGGCAGTGCCGAAATTGGTCGCATATTGCTATCACCGGAGGACGCAGCCAGCACCATGACTGGCTTTCGGCGAGTCGGGAGGCGCATGAAAGCCCCGTCGATTTTTTCGTCTTTTTTTCCATATTCCAGGGTAAAAATCGGCGGTTATAAGCCAATCGGCCATCAAAAAAGCCTTGGTCGGGGTAAAAAACCAGGTCAATGCACTGCCATTTTTCCCTCGAAAAAAGCACATTCCGGACAGTTGATTGCGTCGTGCAATGCACCTTATTACTCCGGCAATGTTTGCGGGTGTGAGAGGGCGCCCGACCACGGCTTTGGTTTGAAGAATAAAAATGTGCAGGTTTTTGAGCAAACTTTTCGCATTAACACGGCGGTCAGCACCGCCCGGGAGGGGGGCAGCGCAACCCATGAGGTACTGGCGACAGGTAGCAATCGGCCAAGCAAGGACTGTTTGGAGGCTCTATAGGTATTGCACCTGGCACAAAGCGACCAGGGCGGACGTTCACGGGGACAGCGCTCTGACCGCAGGCAACGGCCGTACTATAATTAATGTCTGTCAATGTTTGTGTGGCGAGCGCTCCAAAACGAATCAGGTATCCATAGCGTTCACCTGACAGGCAGAGGGCAGCACAGCAAAAGGGATGGACAATACGTCTGATGACTCGAGAGAGGGTTCAGTCATGAAAATTCACTCCTTCCAGCATTACTCTCATGGTCTGGAAATGGCCGTTCACGATGCATGGATTACCGCCAGGGTGAAGTCGGCCCTGGCATTTTCCGATCCGACCCTTAGCCTGCATATAAATGTCAAAACCCATGCGGGCATTGTGGGATTAAGCGGCCGCGTCAACACTCATAGACAGTGTGAACAGGCCATTGAACTGGCCCGTGCGGTTCATGGTGTCGCCGAAGTCGATGCCAGCGACCTGCAGACCCATGTGTTCACGCCAGGGACTTTTCCAGAAGCGCCCAACGCCGAAGAAAGCACTGAGCGCCGGCCACAATCGTCGACAAAGATGGACGACAAATGACAATGGCAACTTTGTAGGCGCCGCGCTCCCAGTCGGGAACCGGGAGCGCAGGGAAGCTGAATGCCTGTGTGCCCCAGAGTGAAACGCCCATGGTTTCGTGGACATTTTCGACTGGCTGCTTTGGCCGTTCTCTGTCTGTCATCCAAGGGTCTGCATCAGGCTGCGTAATTGGAGAATCGCCTGCGCAATCGGGGAGGTTGGCAGGCAGCGCAATCGCTAGTTTAGGGCCCATCCAACAACCAGACCTCGCTATAGGAAGGCTTATGCAATACAGGCTTGCCATCTCGCACTGTGTGCCCTGCGCGTTTGAGTCGACTAAGGGAAACCTTTAGCCGGGTTGAAGTTTTCCCCCCAACGGATGCTGTTCATCTCGATATCGGCGCGGCGCCTACTGACTTACCTTGGGTAGACAAGAGGCGTGTCGTCTTGGCTGGCTGCTGCATTGAGCCCGCCTGGCGTTTTACCCCATAACAACAATAGGCCTGACAATGCTCGAACCCATCGTTCTTTATATCCCTGATGCAATTCGCCTTCGTGCGCAAGAAGGCTCGGTGTTCGGCTGCCGGCACTTTTAACTTTTAGTTCGAATCTGCTCCTATAAATACAGTGCCCAGCACATACAGATGTGGAGAAGTTAGATGCTTCAGGTAAAACAATCTTACCGTGGGCTTGGTATTGCCAGCGTATTGGGAATGATCTGTTCGCCGTTGGCAGCCTATGCCGATGTTGTCGATGATAGTCACTTGAAAGTGGATGCGCGTAACTTCTACTTGCACCGTAATTACACCAATAACAATGCGCCGGTTTCTGAAGTGCATAGTTGGTCTCAGGGGTTCGATGCACAGTTTACGTCCGGTTACACCGACACGGCCCTGGCGATCGGCCTTGATGTGGATGCGCAATACGCCGTGCGCCTGGATTCATCGGGCAACGATGGTTCGCTGCCTTACAGCGTCAGCGACCAGCAGACGGCGGATGACTACAGTCGCGCCGGTGCAACCTTCAAGATGCGCTACAGCAAGACCGAGTTGAAGGTCGGTGACCTTCGCCCTCAATTGCCGGTGGCGTACGATGACACCAGTCGGCAACTGGATACGATCTATCAAGGGGCGGTGGTCGAGTCCAGGGAAGTTGATGGATTGACGATGACCGGTGGCCGGTTCTGGTCTGCCGTGACACGGGAATCTTCCAACCACGAGAAACTGTACAAGTTTGGCTCCACCGATAATCTCGACAGTGACGGCCTGGACTTCGGCGGCGCCACTTACGACATTACCAAGAACCTGCAAGCCAGTTATTTTTATGGCGTATTGCACGATATTTATCAGCAGCACTATTTCGGCCTGATGCATATGGCTGACTTGGGTAATGGCTACAAACTCAAGACCGACTTGCGCTACTTCAATAACAATGAAGATGGTAGTGCCTTGAACGGTGAGATCGACAACCGTTCCTACGGTGGCTTGTTCACCTTGCTCAAAGGCGCCCACATGTTTGGCCTCAGTTACCAGCGCATGCTCGGTGAGAGCGTGTTCCCGACGATGAACGGGTTTATCCCGCAACCTTATCTGGTGCACTGGTCGTCCCTGGGGTTTGTCCGCCCGGATGAAAAGTCCTGGGGCGCGCGCTACAGCTATGACTTTGCCGGGATGGGCATGCCGGGGCTGAAGCTCTACACCCGCTACATCAAGGGAACCCATTGGGACCGTGGCGCCAACCTGAGCGACAACCAGGAAAGCGAACGCTTCCTGGGGCTCAGCTACGTGGTGCAGAGCGGGGCGCTGCAAGGCCTGGGGCTGGACCTGCGCAACATCGACGTGAAACAGAAGTACGGCTACGACTACAACGAATTCCGTTTCGCCACGACCTACACCTGGAAGTTCTGGTAAGCCCGGTCCACCCGGCGTTTGACCCCATAACAATAAGAGGCCTGACCATGTTCGAACCCTTTGTCCTTTACCTCTGCCCCGCAACTTCCCAGTCGGTGTCCTGTGCACCGTCACCCGGCGCGCTGCGCCCATGAGCGGATTCCAAGAGGAGCAAACACTAATGAATATCCAGGTCGATAACGCGGTCCTGCAACAGCAGAAGAAGAAGAAGAAAACCTACATTTACGAGTGGTACGTGGTCGGCCTGTGCATGATCGCCTACATCTTTTCATTTGTGGATCGGCAGATCCTGGCGCTGATGATCGAACCGATCAAAGCCGACCTGCAGATCAGCGACACTCAGTTCAGCTTGCTGCACGGGCTGGCCTTTTCGTTGTTCTACGCCTTCATGGGCATGCCCATCGCCTACCTGGCGGATCGCTTCTCCCGGCCGAAGATCATCGCCGTCGGCGTGGTGTTCTGGAGCCTGGCGACGGCTGCCTGCGGCATGAGCATGAACTTCCTGCACATGTTCCTCGCCCGCATTGGCGTCGGTGTCGGCGAAGCGGCCCTGTCGCCCTCGGCCTACTCGATGTTCAGCGACATGTTCCCCAAGGAAAAACTTGGCCGCGCCGTGGGCATCTACTCGATCGGCTCGTTCGTCGGTGGTGGCCTGGCCTTCCTGGTGGGTGGCTATGTGATCGCGATGCTCAAGGACATGAACACCATCGAAGTCGCCGTTCTCGGTGCGATGAAGGCCTGGCAACTGGCGTTCTTCATTGTCGGCCTGCCCGGTATCGTGGTCGGCCTGTTGATCTGGCTTACCGTGCGCGACCCGGCGCGCAAGGGGCTGCAGGTCGATGCACAGGGTCAGGCCAAGAAGGTTGCGATGAGCGATGGCTTGCGTTTCCTCGGTCGTCACCGTGCCACCTTCACCTGCCATTACCTGGGCTTTTCGTTCTACGCCATGGCCCTGTTCTGCATGATGAGCTGGAGCCCGGCGCTGTACATCCGCAAGTTCGGCCTGTCGCCAATGGAGGCCGGCTACATGCTCGGCACCGTGCTGTTGGTGGCCAATACCGCAGGCGTGCTGTTCGGTGGATGGCTCACCGACTACCTGGCCAAGAAAGGTCATCAGGACGCCGCCATGCGCACCGGCGTCATCGGTGCTCTCGGCATGGCGGTGCCGGCCGTGCTGTTCCCGCAAGTCGATCAACTGTGGCTGTCGGTGACGCTGTTGGTGCCGGCGATGTTCTTCGCTTCGTTTCCGATGCCGGCGTCCACGGCGGCGATGCAGATCCTCGCGCCGAACCAGGTGCGCGCACAGGTCTCGGCGGTGTTCCTGCTGATCAGCAATCTGCTGGGCCTGGGCCTGGGCACCACGCTGGTGGCGCTGTTGACCGACCGCTACTTCGGATCGCCCGCGGCGGTGGGGTCGTCGATGTCGCTGGTGATCGCCGGTGCATCGGTGTTGACGGTGCTACTGCTCTGGCGTGGCTGCCGTCGTTTTCGGGAAAGCTATGCCCGGGAGTATCCGACCCGGGCCTGATTGGTCATAGTCCACGTTCGGCGCCCCGGCCTCGCTCCCTTTGAAGGGGGCGGGGCCGAGGTGCTTCAGGACAGGAGAACCCGTGATGTTGAATGATGTACACCTGCTGGAACGGCACAGCCTGCTCAGCTCGGCCGATTACCGCGAGATCAAGGACAAGGTCAGCCAATACCTGTGCCCCCACAGCTTTAACGTGCTGCGTGACGAGCCCATCCACACTCGGCTCAACGGGGTGTTTTTCGGAGATTCGGCGCTGCTCGACCTGCGCTATGGCGCGCCGGTGGAAATCACCATCGGCGACATTGCCGATCAGTACCTGTTTCGCATTACCTTGCAGGGGCACTGCGAAGTGGCCCACGGGCGGCGTAGCGCGGCGATGCAGTCGGGCTACCTGAGCGTTTCCTCGCCGTTCGCGCAAAGCCGCATCGTCACCGATGGCGAGTGCCGCAACCTGATCCTGCGGGTCGACCGTGATGCCCTGGAGACGCAACTGCAACGCCTGCTCGGCCGCAGCCTGCGGCAGTCGGTGATCTTTGATGTCAGCGTCGACCACCTGGGCGCGGGCGTCGTCAGCCTCTATCACACCCTGGACTACATCTGCCGGCTGTACGGCAGCGGCGTGGACGGTTCGCGTCTCGCCAGCGGCTTGTCCGAATACCTGATGCAACTGCTGCTCACACAGCTGCCGCACAACTACTCGGCGGATCTGTTGATCGACTCGCGCGCGCCGCTGCCGCACCACGTGAAAAAGGCCCGTGACTACATCGAGGAACACCTCGACGAACCGATCAGCCTGACGACCTTGAGCGAACTGTGTGGCGTCTCGGTGCGCACCCTGCAAAACGGTTTCAACCAGTTCCTTCAGCAGGCACCGGTCGAATACATCCGTGACCGTCGCCTGGCGGTGATCCACGAGTCGCTCAAACAGGGCAGGGCCGGTGAAACCGTCACCGATATCCTGTTGCGTCACGGCATCAACAGCTTCGGACATTTCTCCAGCGCTTATCGGCAACGCTATGGCTGTCTGCCGTCGGACACCCTGCGGCGACAGAAGCATTGAGACTCCTGCGCAATCCGTCAGTCGGCTGCGCAATCGGATAAGTGCGCGACGGTGCGGCTCGATAGGATCGAGTCACTGACAAAAAGGAGTATCTGCATGAATATTACTGTACTGGGTGGTGGTCACGGCTGTTACGCCGCTGCTGTCGAAATGGCTGAAAAGGGGCACCCGACCCGCCTGTGGCGTCGAGACTCCACCGCGCTCAAGGAGCTGCTGGCCATCGGCAGCCTGACCATCAAGGACTACAAGGGCACTCGCCAGTTGTCCGTCGGCCAGCAGGGCGACAAGCTGTCGTTCACCGACGACCTGGCCGAAGCCCTGGGCGACGCGCAACTGGTGATCATCCCGCTGCCGTCGACCTCCCACGAAGACCTGGCCAGACATGTTGCGCCGCACCTGCACGACGGTCAGGTGGTGTTCCTGCCGCCGGGCACTTTCGGCAGCTTCGTGTTCGCCAAGGCCATGGCCGATGCGGGCAATCGGAGCAAGGTCGCCTTCGCTGAAACCGGTACGCTGCCGTATCTGGTACGCAAGCATGGCGCCAGCGACCTGGTGATCAGCGGTTACGCCACCCGCCTGCCAACCGGCGTATTCCCAAGCAACCTGTCCGAGCATGCTTTCGCGGTACTGCGCGAGGCCTACCCGAGCGTCGAGCCGATTGAAGACGCCCTGAGCGGTGCGCTGATGAACGCAGGCCCGATCATCCATCCGCCGCTGATCATGATGAACGCCGGTCCCCTGGAGCATTTCGAGGCCTGGGACATTCATAACGAAGGTACCCAACCGTCGATCCGCCGCGTGACCAACCAGCTCGATGCCGAGCGCATGGCCGTGCGCGAAGCACTGACCTACGGCGCGCCGCACTTCCCCCTGGCCGACCACTACAACACCACCGAAGGCGATGAGTGGATGTACGGTCGCGGTGCCCACGGCAAGCTGACCGACAGCGGCGACTGGCGCGAAGACATCGACCTGCAGAAGCACCGCTACATGCTCGAAGACACCCGCCTGGGCCTGTCCTTCCTGGTGTCCGTCGGTCGCTGGGCCGGTGTTCCGACTCCGGTCGCGCAGGGTCTGCTGAGCATTGCTTCGGTCGTCGCTGCACGGGATCTCTACGCCGAAGGCCGCACCCTGGAAAACCTCGGTCTGGCCAAACTGAGTCGAGCGCAGATGACCGAACTGCTGACCAAGGGCTACAACTGATGAACGCCGCGCAGCCCCAGGTCAGCGTGGTCGGCGCCGGCCGTATGGGTGAGGGCATTGCCCTGGCGTTCATCCATGCGGGCTTGCCGGTCACCCTCATCGACATCAAGGATCGCTCCGAGGAGGAACGGCACGGCTACTTCGAGCGTGTGCGCAACAACATCCGCAGCGAATTGCAGATGCTGGTACGCCTTGGTGTGCTCGAGGGAGATCAGGCGGACATCGCGATAGCCCGGCTGACGGTGCAATCGAAATCCCGGGCCGCGGCGACACTGCCTCAGTGCGACCTGGTGTTCGAAGCGGTGCCGGAGGTCATCGCGGTCAAGCAGGAGACCTTCGCCTGGGTCAGCGAGCATGTCCCGGCGTCGACCATCATCGCCTCGACGACGTCGACGTTTCTCGTCACCGAGTTGAGCGAAATGGTCAGCACGCCTGCGCGCTTCGTGAACGCGCACTGGCTCAATCCCGCGTACCTGATGCCGCTGGTGGAAGTCAGCCGCAGCGAAGCGACCTGCCCGCAGGTCGTCGAACGGCTGCTGCAACTGCTCAAGCGGATCGGCAAGGTGCCCGTGGTGTGCAATCCGGTGGCTGGCTATATCGTGCCGCGCATTCAGGCATTGGTGATGAACGAAGCCGCACGGATGGTGGAGGAGGGCGTGGCCAGCGCAGAAGATATCGACACCGCAGTGCGCGTCGGTTTCGGGCTGCGCTTCTCGGTGCTGGGCCTGCTTGAATTCATCGACTGGGGCGGCGGCGACATTTTGTACTACGCCTCGCGCTACCTGAGTGGAGCGCTGTCATCGCGCTTCGAATCGCCACAGGTGATCGCCGACAACATGCAAAACGGTCGCAATGGCTTGCGAGATGGCCAGGGTTTCTACGACTACCGTGACATGGACGTGGAAGCCTACAAGCAGCAGCGTCTTGGCGATTTTGTCCGCAAGCTGCAATTGTCGGGTTTGACGCCAGCGTTCGATGGCGCCTTGAAGCAGGCCTGAGCCTCAGGGCCCGGATGCCGGGCCCTGACTACACGAGGTTGCAGCGGGAACCTTCGCCATAGCGTAGAAATGGCGAACAGCTCGCCGCCGCTTCCTGTAGCAGGCGGACTCGAACGCGAACCGATTCCTTGGGATCGTGCTCGAAGCCGTTGTGTCAGTCGGGATGGTCGAAGGCCGCCGGGAACAGGGCGTCACCGGCGAAGGTCAGGCGATCGCATGCGGCATCAGTTTGATTTATCCGGGTCCTTGCGGATCAGGCGGTAAAGCCGAACAGGCGTTTTGGGGTCTCCCACAGTATCTGGTGGCGGTCGCTGGCATTCGGGAACATCTCGCCGAAGTTTGTCAGGACGGTGCCCAACTCCATGTTCTGGTGTGCGCGCAAGAACGGCCAATCCGTGCCCCACATACAGTTTTCGGCAGTGAACGCCTGCAGCAGTTCCAGTTGGTATGGCTTGGCATCGGCAAAGGGGTAACGCTCCCTGGAGTATTGCGACAGCCCGGAGAGTTTGACGAAGGTCCGTCCGTTGCCGGCCAGCGACAGCAATGCCTGGAAAGCCGGCTGCTGCAAGCCGGCGCTGGCATCGGGCCGGCCGGAGTGGTCGATCAGCACCCGGGACCGTGTGCGCTGCAGCAGCGGCAACAGCGCAAGCAACTGATCGTCCTTGACCTGGATCTGGGCATACAGGTCCAGATCGGCCAGGCGTCCCATCAGGGTGTCGATCTTCAGAAAGCGCTCAGGACCCAGCAGCGCAGCATTGAGCGCCACACCGACGACACCCTGCGCCTTGTACTGCGCGAGCGTCTCGCTGGAGATGTCGTTCGGCACCACGACCACACCTTTATGACGGCCCTTGTTGCGAGCCAGCGTGTCCAGGAGACAACGGTTGTCGTAGCCATAGGCAGAGGTCGGCTGCACGATCACTGAATGGCGTATCCCATAGGCCTGCATGACCTGTTCGTAATACGCCGCGGGGCCGATCTCAGGGCCTGCCGGCTGGTAGGTAGAGTCAGCCGGATAAGGGTATTGGACAGGGTCGATCACATGATGGTGGCAATCGATCTTGGGTTGCGACAGCAGACTGAGTAGTTGGGAGTCCATAACCGTACCTGGCGATTGATCGGTGCCTTCATTGTCTGCGCGCTGCGAGGTGCTGTTGCGGGAGGCCTGGCTCAGGACCGGCATGCCAAGCGCGGCGCTGGCGCTGAGCACGACGGAACCTTTCTTGAGCAGCGAGCGGCGGGACAAGCCCGTGTCATCGAGATGTGTGGTCATGTTCAAACCCTTGTTTTTAGTGTGTGCAGCTACAGAGCGTCCATTACTGCAACCGCCGTCAAGGCAGTTGCGTCGACCTTAGAACAAGCGCTTCCCAAGCGTCCTCTGTGAAGTCGTTAAGCAGGTATCGGTTTTTGTTATGGGCATTTCCATGTGACTGGGCTCCTGGGCGCTACAAATCCTCCGATAAGAAAAACAGATACCCGTTTAAGGATTTCCCAGAGGCGGCGCAGACGACTGCGGCTTTAAAGTCACGCCCAGCGTTCGGCTGTCGGGCAGCCTCTGGCCTGCAGCGATCTCCAGGCCGTTCGCTATCTCTACAAAAATAAGAAGGTGAAAACATGAGTCACGAAGCGGTCGACATCAAGGCGTGGATCGACAACCGACCGGTTGCCGGGTACCAGTGGCTCATCTTGAGCCTGTGCTTCTTCATTGTTCTATTCGATGGGCTGGATGTGGCGGTCATGGGTTTTATTGCGCCTTCACTGATTCAGGAGTGGGGGTTGTCCAAAGCGGCATTTGGCCCGGTCATGAGTGCCGGGATGATCGGGCTCGCCATCGGCGCCCTGACCGCCGGCCCTTACGCAGATCGTGTGGGGCGCAAGAAAGTGCTGCTGTTGGCGGTGACAGGGTTCAGTGTACTGAGCCTGGCGTGTGCGTTTGCGCGTAACCCCTATGAGCTGGCGGCCTTGCGGCTATTGACCGGTGTGGCCCTGGGCGCCGCGATGCCCAACACCACCACGCTGCTTGCCGAATACCTGCCGGAGCGCAATCGTTCGCTGTTCATCACCATCATGTTTACCGGGTTCAACATGGGGTCGGGGCTGGGTGGCTTGTTGGCAGCCTGGCTGATTCCCCTGTACGGCTGGAAATCGGTGTTGCTCGCCGGTGGCATTCTGCCAATGGTGCTGCTGCCTTTCCTCTGGCTGTTGCTGCCCGAGTCCGCGCGATTCCTGGCAGCGCGCAATGCGCCGGCTGCCCAGATCGCCAAAGTACTGAACAAGCTGGGGGGCAAATTTTCGCCAGCCACGAACTTCACCCTCGCCGAACCCCAGGCCCAAAACAAGGCGCCGGTGCGCATGCTGTTCACCGAACGTTATCGGGCCGGCACCCTGGCGCTGTGGTTGACCTATTTCATGGGCCTGCTGGTGATCTACCTGACCATGGGCTGGATGCCGACCCTGTTGCGCGAAGGCGGTCTGTCCATCGAGCGCGCTGCCACCATCACCGGCCTGTTCCAGATCGGCGGTACGGTCGGGGCGATCGTGGTGGGCTGGATCATGGACCGACGCAATCCGAACGGCGTGATCGCCACCTCCTATGCACTAGGTGGTGTGTTTATCCTGCTGCTGGGGGCCTTCAGCCTGGAGTCGAGCCTGCTGGCGCTTGGCGTGATTGCCGCCGGTTTCTGCATGAGCGGCGCGCAGACGGGCCTCAACGCGTTTGCCCCGGGTTACTACCCGACGGATTTCCGTGCCACAGGCGTGAGCTGGATGCTCGGCATCGGTCGTTTCGGCGGTATCTTTGGCTCTCTCATCGGTGGTGCGGTGCTCAGTCTCGGGTTGGGCCTGCCGTTGCTGTTCGCACTGTTGAGCGTGCCGGCCTTCATCGCCGCCCTGGCGATCCTGGCCAACGGTCTTGCACGGCGCCGGGTCAGCCGGGCGCTGCTGGCGCAATAAACTTTTTCGAACACAGGAACTCATCATGGCACGCATCATCGGTGGCCTCGCTGTCTCCCATACTCCTACCATCGGCTTCGCTGTCGATCACGATAAACAGAATGAAGCGGCCTGGGCGCCGATTTTCGCAGGCTTCGAACCGATCAAGGTGTGGTTGAAGGAGCAACAGCCGGACGTGCTGTTCTACATCTTCAATGACCATGTGACGTCGTTCTTCTTCGACCACTATGGCGCGTTCTCCCTCGGTGTCGATGAGCGTTACGAGGTCGCCGACGAAGGCGGCAATCCACGCTCGCTGCCCGCAGTGGGCGGGCATGCCGCGCTGTCGCGGCACATTGGGCAAAGCCTGATGGCCGATGAGTTCGACATGAGCTTCTTCCGCGACAAGCCGCTGGACCACGGGTTTTTCTCGCCGATGTCGGCGCTGTTGCCCTGTGACCCGGCGTGGCCGGTGCAAATCGTGCCGCTGCAAGTGGGGGTGTTGCAGTTCCCGATCCCCAGTGCATTGCGCTGCTACAAGTTGGGCCAGGCCCTGCGCCGGGCGATTGAAAGCTATCCCGAAGACCTGAAGGTAGCCATTGTCGCCACCGGCGGTGTGTCCCATCAGGTGCATGGCGAGCGTTGCGGTTTCAACAACCCGCAGTGGGATGAGCAGTTCATCGATTTGCTGGTCAACGACCCGCAGCGCCTGACCGAGATGACCCACGCCGAATACGCCACCCTGGGCGGGATGGAAGGCTCGGAGGTGATCACCTGGCTGATCATGCGTGGAGCGTTGTCGGCCACGGTGAAAAATCTGCATCAGGACTATTACCTGCCATCCATGACCGGTATCGCGACTCTTTTGCTGGAAAACCAGGACCGTGCGGTGCCTGCCGAGGTCAATGCACGCCACCTGCAGCATATGCAGCACCAGTTGGCCGGCATTGAACAGCTCGAGGGCACCTATCCATTCACCCTGGAGCGCAGCGCCAAGGGGTATCGCCTGAACAAGTTCCTGCATCGCATGATCGAGCCGCAATGGCGCCAGCGTTTTCTCGAGGCGCCGGAAGCGTTGTTCGACGAAGGGGGCCTTAGCGACGAAGAGCGGGATCTGTTGCGCCGTCGTGACTGGCGCGGGCTGATCCAGTACGGGGCGATCTTCTTCGTGCTGGAGAAACTCGCGGCGGTACTCGGGATTCCCAACTTGCAGGTCTATGCCGCCATGCGTGGACAGAGCCTGGAAGCCTTCATGAAAACCCGGAACCAGCAGGTGCTCTACTCGGTGGCGGGCAAAGGCCCACGCTGATTTCTAGCGGTTAGTGCAGCGGCTCGTCCCGGGCCGCTATCCATTCTTTTTCTTCTTGATCCTGCTGTGCCCGGTTATGGCGGGCGCAGGGCATTTCATTACCCGAAAATCGGAAAACAATAACAATGAAAATCACCGTTGATCACCGATTCGTCTGTTCCCTGGCTGTTGTCTGTGGACTCCCGCTGCAAGCGTCCGCTGCAGGCTTCGTCGAAGATGCCAGCGCCAACCTGAACCTGCGCAACTTCTACATCAACCGCAACTTCACCAACCCGGCCTACCCGCAAGGCAAGGCCGAAGAGTGGACCCAGAATTTCATTCTCGACGTCCGCTCCGGCTTTACCCAAGGCCCGGTGGGCTTCGGGGTGGATGCGCTGGGGCTCTACTCGGTCAAGCTCGATGGCGGCAAGGGCACCGGCGGCACTCAGCTGTTGCCGATCCATGGCGATGGGCGTCCCGCCGATGATTTCGGTCGCCTGGCAGTGGCCGGGAAAATGAAAGTGAGCAAGACCGAACTGAAGGTTGGGGAGTGGATGCCAGTGTTGCCGATCCTGCGATCCGACGACGGTCGCTCGTTGCCGCAAACCTTTCGTGGTGGCCAGGTCACTTCCCAGGAGATCGACGGCCTGACCCTGTACGGCGGGCAGTTCCGGCAGAACAGTCCGCGCAACGATGCGAGCATGGAAGACATGTTCATGAACGGAAAAACGGCGTTCACCTCTGATCGCTTCAACTTCGTCGGCGGCGAATACAGCTTCAACGACAAACGCACGTTGATCGGGCTGTGGAATGCCGAGCTCAAGGACATCTATCAGCAGCAATACCTGCAACTGGTCCACAGTCAGCCCCTGGGTGCCTGGACCTTGGGCGCAAACCTCGGCTACTTCTGGGGCAGTGAAGATGGCAGTGCCCGTGCCGGCGACCTGGACAACCGTACCGTCTCGGCGCTGTTATCGGCCCGGTATGGCGGCAACACCTTCTACGTCGGCCTGCAAAAACTCACCGGCGACGATGTGTGGATGCGGGTCAACGGCACCAGCGGCGGCACACTGGCCAACGACAGCTACAACAGCAGCTACGACAACGCCCGGGAAAAATCCTGGCAGGTGCGTCACGACTACAACTTTGTCGCCCTTGGCGTCCCCGGCCTGACCCTGATGAACCGCTACATCAGCGGCGATAACGTGCACACCGGCGCGATCACCGACGGCAAGGAGTGGGGGCGTGAGTCAGAACTGGCCTACACGGTGCAGAGCGGTCCGCTGAAAAACCTCAACGTCAAATGGCGCAACTCGAGTATTCGCAAGAGTTTCAGCAGCAATGAGTTCGATGAGAACCGGGTGATCGTCAGCTATCCGATCAGCCTGCTGTAAAATCAAAAGATCGCAGCCTTCGGCAGCGCCTACCAATATTCACATATCCCTGTAGGAGCTGCCGAAGGCTGCGATCTTTTTTTGAAGCCGTTACCTCATTCCTGCGCTGCCTGCTCGCGGATCACCCGGCGAATCATGTCCATCAGGGCCTGGGCCACCGGGGAGTGCAGGCAGCCATTGCGATAAGTCAGACCGATAGCCCGGGTGGTCTGGTTCAGTTCCAGGGGCAGGATGCACAACTCGCCCGAGGCGATCTCCTGTTCCAGTTGATGGGCGGAAACGGCAGCGAGCATGTCCGAACGCAACAACAGGCCGCGAATGATCGCCATGTCGCCGCTTTCTACGACAGGCCGGGGCGGCGCAATGCCGAACCGGGCGAAACATTCATCGAGCATTTGCCGGGCCGGCGAGCCGGCGCGAGGCAGCACCCATCGGGCGGCGCCCAGTTCATCGTGGGACACGGCTGTCGAACAGAGTGGGTGACCGTGCCGCGCCAATACCACCATGTCTTCCGTGAGCAGTGCTTCGCCCACCAGGTCGCTGGCGTAGGCCTCCGGGCGCAGTGCACCAAAGACGAAATCGACGTCACCGGCACGCAGCTCTGTGGCCAGCAGATCAAACGGACTTTCGTTGGTGATCACCTGGATGCCCGGGTGTTCGGCCATCATGCGTACCATGGCTTCGGGCAATATCCGGGTGCGGCCCAAGGGCAGGGCGCCGACCTGCACCACGCCTTGCAAGGTGCCGTGCAGAGCGGTGATGTCGGTCTCGATGTGGCGCAATTCGTTCAGCGCCCGGCGGATCGCAAAGAGGATTTCGTGGCTGGCGCGGGTGGGTTGCAAGCCGCGAGGCGTGCGCTCGAACAGCGGTTGGCCGCAACCGCTTTCCATCACCTTGATGGTCGAGCTGATGGCCGGCTGACTCAAGCCAAGCAGACTGGCAACGGTCTGCATGTGCCGGGTTTCGCAGAGTTTGAC
Organism: Pseudomonas sp. Pseusp49; assembly: GCF_059491875.1. NCBI lineage: Bacteria > Pseudomonadati > Pseudomonadota > Gammaproteobacteria > Pseudomonadales > Pseudomonadaceae > Pseudomonas > Pseudomonas sp. Pseusp49. The sequence continues at coordinate 2,726,767 of NZ_CP168514.1, forward strand.
GAACACTTGCAGGCGCCGGGCCTGGAACAGGTACAGCGGCTCGACCGCTCGTTTATCCCCGCCACCCAGCAACCGCGGCACGCTGTCCAGCTCCGCCAGCACACGACGTGCCCGCGGCAGCAAGCGCTCACCAAAATCGGTCAGGCGCATGCCGTTGGCGTGGCGTTCGAACAGTGGCACGTCGAGCCGCGCCTCCAGCTCGGAAATCGACCGGGTCACCACTGACTGAGCGCGAAACAGCGCCACAGAGGCCCTGGAAACACTCCCGTGATCGGCCACCCGGACGAAGGCGCGGACGTGCATCAGGCTGGGCAGTTCTGTGGCTTCCATGGTGCGTGGGCTCTGCAAAGGGTCATTCCGGTTGGACTATGCCGCTGCCTTGATCGAGTAGCAATAAAAAAAACGCATACCTGCAACACTTCAACGCATTACTCCTGTGGCGGGTCGCGATGCGATGCTCGTTGGAAACGCAGGAGGAGTATCCGCAATGATCGAGTCACCGAAAAATGCGCTGGTCGTCAGCGCCCACTCTGCCGATTTCGTCTGGCGCGCGGGCGGTGCCATCGCGCTGCATGCGCAACAGGGCTATGCCGTGCACATCGTCTGCCTGTCCTTCGGTGAGCGCGGCGAGTCCGCCAAGCTGTGGCGCAAGGGCCAGATGAGCGAAGAGAAAGTCAAAACCGCACGGCGTGAAGAGGCCCAGGCTGCGGCCGATATCCTGGGGGCCAGCGTTGAGTTCTTTGACATCGGCGACTACCCGATGCGTGCCGACAAGGACACCCTGTTTCGCCTGGCGGATGTGTTTCGTCGCGTCCAGCCCGAGTTCGTCCTCAGCCACTCGGTGAAAGACCCTTACAACTACGATCACCCGCTGGCCATGAACCTGACGCAAGAGGCCCGCATCATCGCCCAGGCCGAAGGCTACAGGCCGGGCGAGAAAATTGTCGGTGCGCCGCCGGTCTACAGCTTCGAGCCGCACCAGCCCGAGCAATGCGAATGGCGCCCCGATGTGTTGCTGGACATCACCTCGGTCTGGGACAAGAAGTACGCGGCCATCCAGTGCATGGCCGGTCAGGAACACCTCTGGGAGTACTACACGCGCGTCGCCCTGCAACGCGGTGTCCAGGCCAAGCGCAACGTAGGTATCACCTCCAGCCGCGACATCGTTTATGGCGAGGGCTACCAGAGCATCTTCCCCCGCGTGACGGAGAATCTGGCATGAGCGAGCTGATCGGAAAAACCGGTGTTGTCGTGCGCAACATCCCCAGGGCCGAGCAGGCCCTGGTCGATGAACTGGGGCGCTTCGGCGTCGCAACCATCCACGAGTCCCAGGGGCGAAAAGGCCTGCTGGCGTCTTCGATTGCCCCGATTCAACGAGGGACGGTCGTCAGCGGCTCGGCCGTCACGGTGCTGGTTGCACCGGGCGATAACTGGATGTTCCATGTGGCGGTGGAGCAGTGCCGCCCCGGGGATATTCTGCTGGTTGCCCCCAGCTCGCCGTGCACCGACGGCTACTTCGGGGACCTGCTTGCCACTTCGCTCAAGGCCCACGGCGTGCGTGCCCTGGTGATCGATGCCGGGGTGCGTGACACCCATACCTTGCGTGAGATGGGCTTCCCGGTCTGGTCCCGTGCCATCAGTGCCCAGGGCACCATCAAGGAGACCCTCGGTTCGGTCAACCTGCCGCTGGTGTGCGGCGGTCAATTGGTCAACCCGGGCGACGTGGTGGTCGCCGATGACGATGGCGTGGTCATCGTGCGTCGGGGCGAGGTCGCGCAAGTTGTCGAAGCCAGCCGTGCCCGCGCCGACCTGGAGGAGCAGAAGGCCTTGCGCCTGGCCAGGGGCGAGTTGGGGCTGGACATCTACAACATGCGCCCACGGCTCGCGGAAAAAGGCCTGCGCTATGTCGACAGCCTCGATGACCTCGGAGATTGAACATGGACCAGACACGTATTCCTTGCCTCTTGATGCGCGGCGGGACGTCGAAAGGCGTTTACTTCCTGGCCTGCGATTTGCCCGACGAGCAAGCGCTTCGAGACCGCGTATTGCTGGCGGTCATGGGCTCGCCGGATGCGCGGCAAATCGATGGCATCGGTGGCGGCGACTCGCTGACCAGCAAGGTGGCGATCATCAAGCCTTCCGCGCGCGCCGACGCCGACGTGGACTACCTGTTCGCACAGGTACTGGTCGATGAACCGCGGGTCGATTATGGCCAGAACTGCGGCAACATTCTTGCCGGTGTCGGACCCTTCGCCATTGAGCGCGCACTGGTGGCCGCGACGGGGGATGTAACTCCGGTGCGCATTTTCATGGAGAACACCGGGCAGATCGCGATTGCTCATGTGCCCACACCGAACGGCACCGTGCGCTACTCCGGCGAAGCACGCATTGACGGGGTGCCGGGCTGCGCTGCGCCGTTGATCGTTGAGTTCAAGGACATCGCCGGTTCCAGTTGTGGTGCGTTGCTGCCGACAGGCAACGTGGTCGATTTGTTCGACGGCGTTGAAGTCACCTGTGTCGACAACGGTATGCCGGTGGTGCTGATCCGCGCAGAAGACCTAGGCCTCAGCGGTCATGAGCGCCCTGAACAACTGGATGCCGACAGCGCAATCAAGGCCAGACTCGAATCGATCCGATTGCAGGCCGGCCCACCCATGAACCTTGGGGATGTCAGCCAACGCAATGTGCCCAAGATGTGCCTGATTGCACCCGCGCAAGCGGGTGGAGCACTGAGCACCCGGACCTTCATCCCCCATCGCTGCCACACCAGCATCGGCGTGTTCGGTGCGGTGAGCGTGGCGGTTGCCTGCTTGATCGAGGGCAGCGTGGCGGCAGGCGTGGCGTGTGTCGGTGGGGGCGACATCAGGCAACTCTCGGTTGAACACCCCACGGGAGAGTTCACCGTAGAGCTGCGCTTCGAACATGATCGTTTAACGAGTTGCGGCCTGATGAGAACGGCCCGATTGTTACTGGACGGGGCTGTATGTGTCCCACGAACGCTATGGGCAGGCAGGCAGGGCGATTAAGCGGTGTGTACAAGGGCTCCCGTAGAATCAGGCGCTTTGACTGCAAAGCCCCGAACGCCATCCAGCTCAGTCGACGGGCAGCGATATGCTCAATTTCGTGCCTTTGTCCGGTGCGCTGTCGATCGTGAAATCCCCACCCAGCATGCTGATGCGCTCCTTCATGCCCACCAGCCCGAACGAGTTCAGTTTTTTGCGATCCGTCATGCCTACGCCGTTGTCCTTGATCTGCAGGTAAAGCCGGCGACCCTCCCTGGAGAGTTCGATGTGCACCTGTGTCGCTTGCGCGTGCCGGGCAATATTCGACAGTGATTCCTGCACGATGCGAAACAGCGTCGTGGCGGATTTTTCATTCAGGTCGCAGCGGAAATTTTCGTCTTTGGCCGACATCGTGCATTCGATCCCGCTGCGCTGGCGGAACTCTTCAAGTTGCCACTCGATCGCGGCCTGCAATCCCAGGTCGAGTACGGGTGGCCGAAGATCATTGATGATACTGCGCACACTGCGGATGGCTGTATCGAGGTGATGCAGTGCATCGCTGGCCTTTTCGTTGAGCCTGGGGTGCATGGCACCGGTGCGCGCCTGCAGCATGGAGACATCGATGCGCAACGCCAGCAGACTCTGTCCCAGCTCGTCGTGGATGTCGCGAGCGATGCGCTTTCGCTCTTCTTCCTTGAGGTGCTCCTGATAGGAGGCCAGCTCACGCAGCTGCCGCTTCGATTGCAGCAATTCTTCGGTCTGCATCGTCAGTTTGCGCTGCAAGTAGAACAGGTCGACAAACACCTGGATCTTGGCGCGAAGCACTTCGGCCACAATCGGCGAGAAGATGTAATCCACGGCGCCGGACGTATAGCCGCGGAATCGCTCGGAATCCGTGTCGGCCTCCGCGGTGACGAAGATAATGGGCGTATGGGCCGACTTCGGGCGGCCGTGAATGAGTGCAGCGGTTTCAAAACCGTCCATCGCCGGCATTTTCACGTCGAGCAGAATGACGGCGAAGTCGCGCTGCAATAGCAGGCGCAGCGCCTCGCGTCCGGACGTCGCCGTGGCGACATCGAGGCCCATGTCGGTAATTACCGCGGCGAGCGCCGTGAGCTTGGCGGGATTGTCATCCACCAGCAACACGGAGGCTGGCACGCCATCCGGCGGGGCAGGGTGCCGCACCTGGGCGTTCTCTTTGAATACCGGAGGTTGCTTCATCGATAGAGCCATTTGCGCATCAGTGACAGCAGCTGGTCGGTATCCACCGGCTTGCTGACATAGTCCGAGGCGCCTGCCTCGATGCACTTTTCACGGTCACCCATCATCGCCTTGGCCGTCAGCGCAATCATGGGCAGGGCTTCAAATCGCTTGAAGGTACGGATCTGGCGCATGGTTTCAAAGCCATCCATCTCGGGCATCATGATGTCCATCAGCACGATGTCGGTATCGGGCTGCTGCTGCAGCAGTTCTATGGCGGTCCGGCCGTTTTCGGCCGTGGCCACCCGCATGTTGTTGCTCTCGAGCACGCTGGTCAGGGCAAAGATATTGCGCACGTCGTCGTCGACCACCAGGGCCTTTTTGCCCTCGAGGCTGTCCGAGCCCTCATAGAGTTTTTCCAGCATCCTGCGTTGGGTCTGCGACAGCCTGTCGACGACACGGTGTAGAAACAGCGCGGTTTCGTCGAGTATGCGCTCGGGAGACTGAACGGCCTTGATCACGCCCGTGCCCAGCAGTGTCCTGAAACGCTCGTGTTGCGGCTTGGTCAGTGTCTCTGCACCGTAGACCACAATCGGCAATTCACGCATGGCCTGGTCTTGCTGCAACGCCTCGAGGAGCTTGATGCCGGAGGCGTCGGGCAGTTCGAGATGGATTGCCATGCAGTCGTAGCGTTTCTTTGCCAGTTTCTTCAAGGCTTCAGCGCCGCTGGCGGTTGTTTCGATCTTCACGTCGGTGTTGCCGAGCAGATCGAGGATGCGGGCGCGGTTCGTTTCGTCGCCGTCGACCAGCAGCAGGCTCCTGGTGTTGCGCCCCGCGAATGCGACGATGCCGACCAGCGCATGTTGAATCTCGTCGGCAGTGACCGGCTTGAGCAGATAGTCGTAAGCGCCATAGCGCAGCCCGCGTGTGCGGTCGTCGGTGTTCGAGATGATCTGGACCGGGATGTGACGCGTGGCGAAATTTCCCTTCAACTGCTCGAGCAGCAACCAGCCATCGATGTCCGTCAGGCCCGGGTCCAGCGTGATCGCGGCGGGTTTGAAGCGCTCGACCAGCTCCAGTGCATCCGCGCCACGGGTCGTGACGATAGCCCTGAACCCCTTCTGGTGCGCGGCCTCGAGCAGGATGCCGGCGAATCGGGCGTCGCCCTCGAGCATCAGCAGCACCTGGTCGCCGGGTTGGACCGACTCGCGGTCGTCGAGTATCTGTGCAGTCGGGCCTGACAGGAGGTCGCGCCTGACCTGGCCAGGTGCTGTCTCTGTCGCGGGTTCGTCCAGGGTCTGACGCTGGGCGTCCTGTGTCCGCAAGGGCACGTACAGCGCGAAAGTACTGCCCTTGCCGATCTCACCGGGGATCAGCCGCAGCTCACCGCCCAACCGGTGTGCGAGCTCGCGGCTGATCGACAGGCCGAGGCCGGTGCCGCCGTATTTTCGTGAGGTTCCGGTATCGGCTTGCTGGAACGCCTCGAAGATCAGCTTCTGCTTGCCGGCCGATACGCCGATGCCGGTGTCGGTGACCACGAAGGCGACCACCGCATCGGCGCGATTCAGTTCGCTGTGATCCACACTCCACCCGGACACAACGGGCTCGATGCTGAGCTTGACGCTGCCTTGCTCAGTGAACTTGAAGGCGTTGGACAGCAGGTTCTTGACCACCTGCAGCAGGCGCTTTTCGTCGGTCCACAAGACGGGGGGCAGGGTAGGCGCCAGTTCAATCGTGAAGGTCAGGCCCCGGCTTTCGGCGACCGGCCGGAAGGTGCGTTCGATCTGGTCGTGCAGATCGGCGAACCGTGCTTCATTGAGATCCAGTGTGACCGTACCCGACTCGATCTTGGACAGGTAGAGAATCTCGTCGATCAGCTCCAGCAGGTCTTTGCCCGCGCTGCGGATGGTCTTGGCATATTCGACCTGCCTGGGGGTGAGATTGTGTTCCGCGTTGTCGCTGAGCTGCCGGGCCAGGATCAGCAAGCTGTTCAATGGGGTTCTGAGTTCATGGGACATGCTGGAGAGGAATTCGGACTTGTACTTCGAGGTCAGCGTCAGTTGCTCCGCCTTCTCCTCCAGCGACAGCTTGGTGATTTCGACTTCGCGGTTCTTGCGCTCGACTTCGGCTTTCTGCTCCGCCAGCAGGCCGGCCTTGTCCTCCAGCTCCTCGTTGGTCTGTCTCAATTCCTCCTGCTGCCTTTGCAGTTCGTGCGCCAGCGATTGCGACTGCTTGAGCAGTTCTTCGGTACGCATATTGGCTTCGATCGTGTTGAGCACGATACCGATCGATTCGGCCAACTGATCAAGGAAGGTTTGATGAATGATGCTGTAGCGCGTGAACGAAGCCATTTCGACGACGGCCTTGACCTTGTTCTCGAACAGGATCGGCAGCACGATGATATTCAGCGGGGCGGCAGCACCCAGTCCCGATGAGATCGCGACGTAATTGGCCGGTACATCGGTCAGCAGGATGCGCCGCTTCTCGTAGGCGCATTGCCCGACCAGGCCCTCGCCGAGCCGCCACTCATCGTTCACATTGATGTTGCCCTTATACGCATAGGCGGACAGCAGCTTGAGTTTCGCCGGATCCGGCGGGTTCTCGTCCATCATGTAGAACACACCGTGCTGGGCGTTGATCAGCGGAGCCAGTTCAGACAACACCATCTTGGAAACCGCCGCCAGATCGCGCTGGCCCTGCAGCAGGCGGTTGAATTTCGCCAGATTGCTCTTGAGCCAGTCCTGCTCCGCGTTTTGCCGCGTGGTCTCGCGCAGGTTGCGGATCATCTCGTTGACGTTGTCCTTGAGTTCCGCCACTTCACCCTTGGCTTCCACCTCCACGTAACGGGTCAGGTCGCCCTTGGTCACGGCCGTCGCCACATCGGCAATTGCACGCACCTGGTTGGTCAGGTTGGCCGCCAGACCGTTCACGTTGTCAGTCAGATCGCGCCAGGTGCCGGCAGCACCCGGCACGTTGGCCTGGCCCCCCAGCTTGCCCTCGACGCCCACTTCACGCGCCACCGAGGTCACCTGGTCGGAGAACAGCGCCAGCGTATCGGTCATACCGTTGATGGTGTCGGCCAGTTCGGCGATCTCACCCTTGGCTTCCAGTGTCAGTTTCTTCTTCATGTCGCCGTTGGCGACGGCGGTCACCACTTTCGCGATGCCTCGCACCTGGCTGGTCAGGTTGGCCGCCATGAAGTTCACGTTTTCGGTCAGATCCCTCCAGGTGCCGGACACGCCTTGCACCTGTGCCTGCCCACCGAGCTTGCCTTCGGTGCCGACTTCGCGCGCCACCCGCGTCACCTCGGCGGCAAAGCTGTTGAGCTGGTCCACCATGGTGTTGATGGTGTTCTTCAGCTCCATGATTTCGCCCTTGGCTTCCACGGTGATCTTGCGCCCCAGGTTGCCTTTGGCCACCGCCGTCGTCACGTCGGCGATGTTGCGCACCTGATTGGTCAGGTTGGCCGCCATGCTGTTGACCGAGTCGGTCAAGTCTTTCCAGGTGCCACCGACGCCCGTCACCTTGGCCTGGCCGCCGAGTTTGCCGTCAGTCCCCACCTCGCGCGCCATGCGCGTCACTTCGTCGGCAAAGGTCGAGAGCTGGTCCACCATGGTGTTGATGGTTTCCTTGAGCTGGAGAATTTCACCTTTGGCTTCGGCGGTGATCTTGCGCGACAGGTCGCCGTTGGCCACCGCCGTCGTCACGTCGGCAATGTTGCGCACCTGGGTGGTCAGGTTGGCCGCCATGCCGTTGACCGAATTGGTCAAGTCCTTCCAGGTACCGGACACGCCGGTCACTTCGGCCTGTCCGCCCAGCTTGCCTTCGGTACCGACTTCCAGCGCGACCCGTGTCACCTCCGAGGCGAAGCTGGAGAGCTGGTCGACCATGGTGTTGATGGTGTTTTTCAGTTCGAGAATCTCGCCCTTGGCTTCAACAGTGATTTTCTTGCCGAGGTCGCCACGCGCCACCGCCGTCGTCACCTGGGCGAGGTTGCGCACCTGGGTGGTCAGGTTGGCCGCCATGCCGTTGACCGATTCGGTCAGGTCGCGCCAGGTGCCTGAGACTCCGCGCACTTCCGCCTGACCGCCCAACTTGCCTTCGGTACCGACTTCCAGCGCCACGCGGGTCACCTCCGCCGCAAAACTCGAGAGCTGGCCGACCATGGTGTTGATGGTGTTTTTCAGTTCGAGAATCTCACCCCGGGCTTCGACGGTAATCGTCTTGCCCAGATCGCCTTTGGCCACTGCCGTGGTCACGTAAGCGATATTGCGCATCTGGGTGGTCAGGTTGGCGGCCATGTCGTTGACGGAGTCGGTCAGGTCTTTCCAGGTGCCGGACACCCCTTTGACATTGGCCTGCCCACCGAGAATGCCCTCAGTACCCACTTCCCGCGCCACGCGGGTGACCTCGGAGGCGAAGGAACCCAGGCGCGTCACCATGGTGTTCACGATCTCGGCGGACTTGAGGAACTGGCCCCGCAGTTTCAGGCCGTCGAGTACCGGCGGTACCTGCTGGCTCAGATTACCCTCGGCCACCGAACCGACCACGCGAATGATCTCGTTCATCGGGCTGATGAGGTCGCTGGTGAGCGCATTGCTGGAGTTGACGATCTTTTGCCACGAGCCTTTCATCATCGGCAATTGGATACGCTCGTCGACCTTGCCCTGCTTGCCGATCAGTTGCGCCACGCGTTCGAATTCGGTGGTGGTCTCGGCCGCCATGTCGATGATCTCGTTGAGCGTGTCGGCGATCTTGCCCGGCATGCCGGTCCAGTCTTCCGGCATACGCGTGGTGAAGTCACCTTTGCGCAACGATTTCAGCGCTGCCAGCAATGTCTTCATGTCCAATACTTCGATCGGTGTCGTCACTGTGGCCATGTCTGTGTCCAGTCAAAATGGATGCCGCGGGCAAGGCATCAACCCCTGCCGCAGGAGCCGGCTTCGCAGTGTTTACCCTGTCGAACACTGAGCGCTGGCTTACGAAATACTAGCAAGGTTGACGCAATGCCCCGGATCCTGAGGGAAATTGTCATCTTGCAGTGCAATCCCGACCTGCTAACGTAGAACCCGGCAGCAGATTCAATGGCTTGCTGGCCACTGGCCGCAGGATGAGTGTGGAAAAGCATGAGCGCGCGCCTTTGTGTCGAAGGGGCCGGCGGGTTCGACATCATCTGTACATCGAGACACGATACGGCCGGGGCCTTGCGGGTGCGAATGGAAAAGACCGATGACTGACCACAAAATCAGAGTCTTGCTGGTGGATGATCACAGCATCGTGCGAAGCGGCGTGCGACGCATGCTGGAGACAGCCGGCGAGATCGACGTAACGGGGGAAGCCGAGACGGCACAAGACGCCATGCTCCTGGTCCGCGAGCAGGAGTTCGACGTGGCGTTGGTCGATATTCAGCTTCCCGACAAGAACGGCCTCGAACTTCTCAAACTCATGCGTGCGCACAAGCCCAAACTCGCCGTTCTGATGTTGAGCATGCATTCGGTCGAGGCCTATGCGTTGCGCGCAATCAAGCACGGCGCAGCGGGATACCTCACCAAGGATATTTCCGCCGCCACCCTGGTGGCGGCCGTTCGCAAGGTGGCCTCAGGCGGCAAGCACGTCAGCCCTGAGTTGGCGGAAAAACTGGTCAACGCTATCGGCAGAGGCGACGAGGCACCCCACGAAGCGCTCTCCGACCGGGAGCTTGAAGTACTCAAGCTCCTCGCTGCAGGCGAAAGAATTGTGCGCATCGCCGAGATACTGCACTTGAGCCCGAGTACCGTCACGACGTACCGGGCACGCATCCTGGAAAAAACCGGGATGGACAGCAACGCGAAACTGGCCCGCTATGCACTTGAAAACGGCTTGTTAACCTAGGGTGACTGTTTGTAGTGGAATCACTACAAATTTTTGGTCGATATCTCCACAAGGAACTCCTGCTAACGTCGATAGCGGGGGCCGTCCCAATCAAGCATATTTACCCCTCGGAAAAATTTGATCCGCTCAATGACGTTGTCTTCGTCAACAAGTGGGAAAAGACTCCGCAATGGATATTCGCAAGTTGAGTACTGAGTGCACGCTGCAGTCATGTTGAATCAACGTTCAAACTGAAGGGCATCATGATGGTAGGTTATGGGTTATGCGCATTGCTGTGGGGTGTGGTGCTGCTGGAGGAAATCCAACTCATACCCCGTCAGGAATGGAAAGAAGAGGGCCTGAAAAAGGTTCTGCTGCTGCGCCGGACCAGAAACCGGACTGGCTACTTTATTGCATTGATCGCGGGCGCGATGTGCCTTTACAGCGAAATCCTGGTGGCGCCGATTGAACAGAGTATTTTCAATCCGGAATTGATACTTGCCCTGGGTGGTGTTCTTTGGGGGGCTTATCTTTCCGTGGTCTGCATGAAGGGGAAGCGATAGAGGCGTTGGCAGCACCGTTTTCGAACGGCTGACTGACAGCAGGCTTTATTGGCTAAAGCTGAACGTCCTTGTTCAGCCTGGTTTTACCATCCAGCGAGGGCGGCGTTTCCTGGAGTCCTGAAGCCTTGCTCCATACGCGTTTCGGTGTCTCTGTCTTTTGCCCAGGCAGTGAGCAGGACCATCATCCCGAAACCGCCGACGATGAGAACCGGATAGGCTGCCAGCAACTCGACCAGCGAGTATTTCCAGGCCAGCGGACGACCGACACCGAGCATGGCGGCATAGAACCAGGACACGGCGGAGAGTGCGCCGGAGAACAGCGCCAGCATGCGCAGGCTGAAGGAGAGTTTGAGTAACGAACCGGCTTTTTTCAGCGCCGGCAATACAGCGCTATGCAGAAGGAAGCCGTTAAAGGTCAACAGCACTACGATGCCGATTTTGGCTTGCAGTTTTGGATTGAGGAAATACTCCATCCCCTTACCGGCATAATCGATCCCGACGATACCAATGCCCGTAATCCAAAGCGCCACAAGTGCAAGCGATACGGTTTTTTGAAGGCTTTCCATGTGCGCGTCATCGTGGTGACCCGACGCATCCCCCTTCAGGAGTTGCTTGACCATTGCAATGTCACTGGTCAAGACCAGCCCGATTGCCACGCAACAGGCGATGAGATGAAAATAGACAACGCCCAAACGCACATATTCCACGGTGGACGAAGAAAACATACTAAGTTCCATGGTGACCTCTTTTATTCAATAGTGAATCAACTTGGCTCTTGGCACGGCTTGATTACCGTTGCTGACTGCCATTCAGATCCAGCCATTGTTATCAATTAATCCTGGGGCAATACGCCGCCAAGATAATAGTGAGTTTCGCGAATGAACTTTCAGTCATTCGAATATGTCCATTTTCAGGTAACACAAAACCTCAATCGCACTGAGTGCACTGGAGGTTTAACTTCCGCTTCTTGTTGGGGGGCGGCTAGGCCCGGAACCCGATCGAGGAGTTGATCAGGCAATGCTGGCAGGTTCGGCGGCAGGGCTTCCACCCCATTCGAGGAAACGGATCTTGTGAATCTCGCCCTCGCTGTCTTCGTAGACCAGGGTCACCGGTACGACGCCGGTCTTGTCGGATGTATCGGTGCGCTGCAGCACCCGTTTCACATCGATGTCCATACCGTAGTGGTATTCGACGGCTGAGACATGTGCACCGGGGTCTTGCAGGTTGTTCTGGTCAAAGACACTGGGTGCGAGACTGGAAATCACGGCACTGACTATCGTGGCCATGCTCATAAGGCTGTACCTCCACTGAAGTTCACTTGACAAGGACTTAATGTGACACGTGATGAAAGTGAAGTTCACTTCACCACGACGAACGTGCCCGTCTGAAAAGCCTGTAGTGGCTGTAAACTCTCTGCAATTCCCCGCGCTTGACGCCTCTCGACCATTCGTCCTAAAACCCCTGAATTTGTTGGTTAAAGTCCGTTTTTGAAGGAGGTCATAACATGTCATGACGGATTTTTTTTGCTCTTTCTCTTCTGTAGGAGCAGCCGGTCGACGCTCGATTGCTCGCGATTGACGTTAACGATGACGCACAAACTGGATAAGCGTGGCGCACTTGAGCCCATCGCCAGCAATCGAGCGTCGACCGGCCGCTCCTACAGTTTCCCGGGATTGCGTGATGAACCATTTTTTTTATTGGTTGCCCGGAGCAAGCTCGCTCCTGCAAAGCCCGCCGCGATCGGCCTCTCGAGGGGGCGTGCACCGCAAAAGCACCGCGAGGCGAGCTAACGCTCGGCCTCGTTTTGGTGGTGCACATGTTCCCCTGTAGGAGCTGCCGGAGGCTGCGATCTTTTGATCTTGATCTTCAGCAGTCTCCTGATCGCAAAAGCAAAACCAAAAGATCGCAGCCTTCGGCAGCTCCTACAGATATTTCGTTATCCGTATTCCCCCCGGGATTGCGTGATGAACCATTTTTTAAGCAGGGTGAATCAGTGCCTTCAAGTCAGTCGGCCGAGTCCTTCGTGACAGGCACAATCGGCTGTGGATTCAACCGGTGATCACCACCATAGAGCCCGGCAATTGGCGGGGCATCCGTCTGGCATGCGGGCTGCAGCCATTGATTCCATTGGTTATGGAGGTCAGAAGCATTCGTTCTATTGCCCGTGGCATGGGTGGCTAATCTACGGAGGTTGAAGGAGGGCAACCTTCAGGAAGGTGCAGCCATATGGACGAAAACCCGATCGAAACCGATTACCTGGTCATCGGTGCTGGCGCGATGGCCATGGCCTTCGTCGATACGCTACTCAAGGAAACCAATGCACGCATCGTGATGGTGGATCGGCACGATCGAGCTGGCGGGCACTGGAATGATGCCTACCCGTTCGTACGGTTACACCAACCCTCGACCTGCTATGGCGTCAACTCACGGGAACTGGGCAGTGGAACGAAGGACACGACGGCACTGAACGAGGGCTTGTATGAGCTGGCCTCCGGCGCCGAGGTGGTGAGCTACTTCGATCAGGTGATGAATCAGCAGTTTCTGTCGTCAGGTCGAGTCCGTTTTTTTCCCATGTGCAACTACGCCGGCGACCGCATTGACGATCACCGGTTTACCTCGCTCGTCAGCGGCGCAGACCATCAGGTCCGAGTGAGCAAAAAGCTGGTGGACGCCACCCATGCCCGGACGGAAGTGCCCTCGACCCACCCGCCCAGGTACAGGGTGGAGCCCGGCGTGCAATGCGTGCCACTGAATGACCTGCCGAAAATCCGTCACCCATACGCCAGCTACGTCGTGGTGGGATCGGGCAAGACCGGGATCGACGCTTGCCTGTGGTTGCTGCAAAACGGTGTTGCGCCCGCCACAATCAGCTGGATCATGCCGAACGATCCGTGGTTGATCGACCGGGCCAACATGCAGCCCGGCCTCGACAGCTTCGAACGAACCATCGGGGGGCTCAGGGCACAGTTCGAGGCCATCGCCGCCGCAGACTCGATCCCGGACCTGTTCTTAAGGCTTGAGGCGACGGGCCAGCTCTTGCGCCTGGACAAGTCCGTCGAACCCACTGCGTACCGCTGCGCCACCGTCACCCAAGCGGAATTATGCGAGCTTCGACGCATCGACAACGTCGTGCGCCTGGGAAGAGTGCGCGCTATCGAGCCAACGCGCATCGTGTTCGAGCAGGGCAGCATCGCCACCAGCCCACATGCTCTGCACATTGATTGCAGCGCCAGTGCCATCCCGACACTGCCTGACATGAAGGTGTTCGACGGCGGCAAGATCAACCTGTTGATGGTCAGCAGCTGCCAACCCGTGTTCAGCGCCGCCTTGATTGCCTATGTGGAAAGCCACCTGGTCGATCAAGCGCAAATGAACGCGCTGTGCAAGATGGTCCCTGCGCCTCACGTCCCCACGGACTGGATCAGAATCTGGGCGGTCCACCTGGGTAACCAGCTACGCTGGGGAGAGCATGAAGGCTTGTCCCGCTGGATCAAGCAGTCGCGTTTGTTCTTTATGACAGCGGTGGTCAGGGGTCTTAAGGAAACCGACACCGAGAAACTGGGACAGCTGCATCAGCTCTCCGTCAGCAGGCAGCAGGCGCTGGCGAACTTGCCACGGTTGCTGGAGGCCATCGCTTGAATCGCAGGAAGCGCACATGAACGAGCCACACTTCGAACTGCTCGACATCAATGGCATCCGCATGCGGATAGCCACGCAAGGTAGCGGCCCGCTGGTCTTGCTGTGCCACGGTTTTCCGGAGCTGTGGTACTCGTGGCGCAACCAGCTCGCTGCGCTGGCGGCCGCCGGCTACAGGGCGGTAGCGCCCGACATGCGCGGCTATGGCGGCACAGACGCGCCGGCCGAACCCGACGCCTACACCACGCTGCACCTGGTAGGCGACATGGTCGAGTTGGTCAACGCACTCGGCGAACGGCAAGCCGTGATTGTCGGTCATGATTGGGGAGCGCAGGTGGCCTGGAGCGCCGCCTTGCTGCGACCCGATCTGTTTCGCGCAGTGGTCGGCATGAGCGTTCCGTTCTCGCCGCCGGCGCGCGTGGAGCTCCTCAGTGCGCTGGTCTCGCGGGGGATCAGCGACTTCTACATCCAGTATTTCCAGGCGCCGGGTGTGGCCGAAGCCGAGCTTGAAAGGGACGTCGAGTCGTCGATCCGGCGCATCTACTTCAGTGGCTCGGGAGACGGCCCCGAGGGGCTGGTGTTCGGCCGGCTGCAGCCGGGCCAGGGCTTCCTGGGCGCGATGATCGAGCCTGAAACCCTGCCAGGCTGGCTAAGCCTGGAGGATATTGCCTACTACACCCGCGAATTCACCCGCAGCGGATTTCGCGGCGGGTTGAACTGGTACCGCAACATGACGCGCTCATGGGCACTGCTGGCACCCTGGCGTGGTTGCATTATTCGGCAGCCGTCGATGTTCATTGCCGGCAGCCGCGACGCCGTGCTGAAGTTTCCCAGTTCCCCGCGGCAGATCGAAGCCTTCGCGCAGACACTGCCGGAACTGCGCGGGTGTCATATCCTCGAAGGTGCCGGCCACTGGATACAGCAAGAGCGCGCGACAGAGGTCAATGAGCTGCTACTGGGCTTCCTGAAAAAACTATGAACGGATCGAAACCGGAGGGACCCATGAGCAATCTCATCGCCACCGACGAGTCACCTGAAGCCGTTCGCCTGATGGTCAAGGTTTACGCCTGCTTGCTGCTCGCAGGGTTTGCGCTGGTTCCGGCCTATCTGATCGGCTACCTGTACTTTTTTCAGGACCCCACGCTTTTATTCGAGAATCACCTGTTCCATATCTTTGCGATCACGGCAGCCACCCTGGCAGGCCTGTTTGTTACTTACGTCACGTGGCGCTGTTATCAGTCATCGGGAGAGCCGCTGCTGCGATGGATGACGCTTGGATTTCTCGGCTTTGTAGTGATCTACGCGTTGCATGGTGCGTTCACCGGGCTTGCGCACCACAATATCTGGCTCTTCCTGCTTTATGGACCGGCCTCTCGACTGGTCATGTCGATCTTGCTGTTGATCGGAATGCTGTCGTACCACCGCCCACCGGATGCCACGGACCAGCGAACGAAGGCCCGCCCGTGGTTGACCTGGATAGGACTGTTCCTGCTGGTTGACGTGGCAGTGGCGTACATCGCGAATTCGCCGATCGCCGGCAATCTCGCGGTGCGCCTCTCGATGGAGGGGGGAGCGCTCGTTCTTTCCACGTTGACCGTGACCATACTTCTGCTGCGGCGTATCCGTTCGCCGCTGATGAGCATTTTCATCATCTCTGTCACCGCGTTCGCGCTGTCCTCCCTTGCCTTCATCCTTGCGCGTCCGTGGAACCATATGTGGTGGCTCGCGCACGCGATCTTCGCCGGTGGGTTCTTCATGTTGAGCTATGGAGTCGTGCAAGCGTTCCTCACCACGCGGTCGTTTTCCAGGATCTACAGCCAGGAGGAGTTGATGGTGCGTCTTGCCGAAGCGATGGCGTATGCCGAGAGCGCCCTGCAGGAACTCCAGCGCACCAATCAGGAACTCGGGCACCTTGCGGCGACCGATCCACTGACAGGCGCTGATAATCGGCGTCGGTTCATGGAGCGGGTCGAAGGCGAAATTGGCCGGACCAAACGCGGCGATGCGCCGTTCTCCGTGTTGGCACTGGACCTGGATAATTTCAAGTCCATCAACGATCGCTTCGGGCATCAGGTGGGCGATGACATCCTGAAGAGTTTCGTGGAGAAATGCCTCGATTCGATCCGGCCGTATGACGGCGTGGCCCGAGTCGGCGGAGAAGAATTCATGATACTGCTGCCTCAGACTTCACTTGAAGGCGCGCACGAAATCGCCGAGCGTCTGCGAAGCACCGTGGCCAATAGTTCCTTTCATGGCCTGCAGCGGCCAACCGTGGTCACAGTGAGCATCGGCGTATCGCAATCCGGCCGCGATGGCGACACCATCGAGGCCATTCTGCGTACCGCCGATCAACGCCTGTATCACGCGAAACATCAAGGCCGTAACCGTGTGGTCACGGCCTTCAAGACCAGCCTGCAACCTCTGCCTTGACCGTCGTCTCGAAGTCGTTGCGCCACGGTATGGGGTGTCACTCGCAGGGTTCAGCCTGCTTCACCGGCATAATCCGATGACGTTTCGCCGCCCATACGACCCCGCCCACCAGCAACAGGATCGAGATCGCTTCCATCAAGCCGGGCATGCGCTGGCTGAACAGAAAGCCGTAAACGCAGGCAAACAGCGTTTCGAACACGATCATCTGGCCACTCAACGACGCGGGCATTCGACGCGAGCAAGCATTCCAGAGCCCATTGGCCAGCCATGAACCACAGAGTGCCAGGAACAGGCAAACCCACAGGAAAGTCGTCCAGCGGCTGCTTTCAACTTCAGCGGGCACCAGGTTCGGGAACAGCATCAAGGCCGCGATGCCAAACACGATCGCCACGATGCCCGTCACGATGCCGGTCAGCGTCGACCATTCGCTGCTGTTGAAATGGCTTTGCTTGAGATACCGGGCGTTATGGGTGGCGTACCACGACCAGCAGGCCACGGCACTGAACCCGCAGGCCAGGCCCAGCAACCGGGAAGACAGCGAGGTGCTCGCCACCTGCACGCCGGTATGTTCCAGACTGACCGATACGATGCCCAGGAATACCAGCAGCAGAGGGAGCTTGAGCCTGGTCAGGGGCAGGGACCCTGCATCGCTACGCCCCAGAAAAGTGATGGCGACCGGCATCATGCCGTTGATAAGGGCGGCCGCGGTCACCCCGCTCAGCTGTACGGAAGCACCCAGGAGCGCGTAGTTCAGGACGTTGCCGGTCAGTGACAGACGCAGCAGCATCCAGGCATCGCGGCGCGTCAAACGCGACAGCAGGCGGGACGCGAAGGGCAAGGCCACGAGGAGCGAGATCATCCCGTACAGGGCAAACCGTACGCTGCTGATCAGCACGGCATTGAATTCCGGCAGCAACGAAGGGCCGATAATCACGCCACCCCAGATGGCACCCGCCAATATCGCAAATACAACGCCACTGTTCATCATCTCGGCTCTGGCAGGCTGTTTAGCCGCATTCTAGCCATGGCAGACAAGCGCCACCTGCGATATAAAGTTGGTCACCCATTCCGCAGGGGAATGTCTTGTGGCAATCGCCAGTCCTGGAGAACCGTCATCAACCGTTATCTGCGTACCTTGCCCCCATTGGAGACCCTGATCACGTTCGAGGCCGTGGGACGACACGCCAGCTTCACGGGCGCCGCCGGCGAACTGTTTCTGACCCAGAGCGCCGTGAGCAAACAGATGCGCCAGCTTGAGGATTGCATGGGCGTCCCGCTCTTCGAGCGCAAGCCGCGAGGGGTCAAGTTGACCAGCGCAGGGGATGAACTGCTGATGACGGTCAACGTGCTCCTGACCACGATGTACCAAAGCGTCACGCGAATTCGCAACGTTCATCAGTCCAACGCCGTCTCGGTGCTGGCGACCCATGCCCTGGCCCAATTCTGGCTGTTCCCGAAACTGATCGAATTCAACAAGGCGTACCCCGACATCGCCGTGCACGTTCACGCGATGAATGAGTTCGATGAGGCCAGCCTCAATGATTTCGACGTGGGCGTACTCTATGGTTCCGGCCAATGGCCCTCGCTGGACAGCGATTTCCTGCTGCCGGAAATCGTCTATGCCGTGGCTCATCCTTCACTGGATGTCTCGGGGGTCGAGACACTCGAACAATTGGCGCAAGCCAACCTGGTGCAGATCGACACCTGCGCCTGGCAGTGTCTGGACTGGCATCAATGGTTCGGCCACTTTGGTATCGACTTCGTCGCGCGGGACAAAGCCCCGGTCTTCAACCAGCTGACGTTGGCGTATCGGGCCGTTCAACAAGGCATGGGCATCGGCCTGGCCTGGACGTTCATGGCGGATGAGGCGCTGGCCAAGGGAGAATTGCAGCGGGTAACGCCTTTCGAATGCGTGACGGGCAATGGCGAATTCCTGGTGTCGCTCAAGCATCGCAAGCTTTCTGCCGCTGCCGAGATATTTCGCCAGTGGCTCCTGGGGTCGATGGGTGACTGATGGCCGAATCAGCACCCTGGAAAAGTGGACATCAACATTCAGCCGCGCACGCTTGGCGATTACCCGGTCCTACAGACAGTACTGGCTGGTAGGCAGCACGTCGATCTTGTCGAAATCGAGGAATCGGCTGCAGCTGTCCATCATCGTCGCCAGGTTACGCTGGAATTTCGCTTCGTCGCCCACTGCATCGAAAAAGGCCCGGGGATCGGTCATGGCAGCGGGTGGGAAACATTCCTCGACTATGGCATCGATCCTTGGCGCACCGTGCGACAGCGCCAGCACCACCAGGTTTTGCACGTATTGGAAGTTGTCCTGGGTGTCTACGGCCACCTCAGTGTGATGGTTGCGCCAGATGTCCAGCCAGGCTTCGTGCGTCAGACGCGGAGGTCGGGTCAGCAGGGCCAACTGGGCGAACCCGTGAGTACGTTCACCGGGCGTTGAAGGGAAGCGAGTATTGGCGATGGCTACCGACTCGCATACCAGGTAGGCGGCCATGCGTGCCGTTGCGGCCGTGATGACGCTGTCGAAAGGACGACGAGCGGGCCCGTTGGCACTGTCCAGCCACAGCGACAGGCTGGCATCGGGCAGTGGTCGGTTGTTTTCCTGGCGCAGTCCGGCTGCGGGCTGCACATCGACATCGGACAGGTTCAGTTGCACGCTACTGGCACCGAGTGCCAGCAATTGCCCGGCGACTTCACTGCGCAGGCGATGGGTGAAGGTATCAGGACTGACTTGAGCATCACGCCACAACAGATAGATGACTTTTTCCATAGCGATCAAGCGCCTCGTTGTGATTGTTGGATGAAGCAACCGTGCAGACACGTGGGAAAATACGGGTGTCATGGTTGATCAAACTCAGCCCTCGGTAATACCTCAAACAGACTATTCAACAAAAAAAATCAGGCGGGGAGATGCCGGCGCTTTGGGTGAGCAGCAACGCTGTCTCTCGCCCCCGAACCCAATGTTAGAATCTCGTTTTGAAAAAGGAGTTTCATCTGTGGAGGCTGGAAAAAAGAGTTGCCCCTATTGCGCTGAAGTCATCATGGCTGAAGCCATTTTATGTAAACACTGCCAATCCGACCTCAGGCAAAAAATACGAAGCTCGCCCGGATGGCCAATACCGTCAGAAAAGAAAATTGGCCGGGTCGGCAAGATCGTCGTTGGAATCACTGTCGCAATCACCTTGTACCTGGCAGTCGGCTTTTATGTCAGCAACACATCGCAAGACAGGGAAAGCATGCAGGCCCGTGAGGCCGTCGAACAATGCCGCGAGGAAATAGAGAGCTACTCCGGCCCTGCAGTCGGAAAAAGCATCATCGCAGAGGTTTGTCGAAAGCTGGAGGACGATTTGCGCAAGGGTCTGTAACGGCAGCCCGGGGGAAAACAGATAATGTAGGAGCTGCCGAAGGCTGCGATCTTTTGATTTTGCTTTTGCGATCTGGAGATTGCTGAAGATCAAGATCAAGATCAAGATCAAGATCAAGATCAAGATCAAGATCAAGATCAAAAGATCGCAGCCTTCGGCAGCTCCTACAGGGGAACGTATGCGCCACCAAACAACGAGGCCCCCTCGAGACGTCAGGGGTGAGAGCCCTTGGTTACTTGGGGCTGTTCCAGGTAGCCCGCCATTGAGCGGGCTTTTTTGCCCTTGGCATCTGACAGTGTGAATCAGACCATGCCGACAAACGACAGGATAAACAGGACGATCACGACGGCGCCAACGAGGTAGATGATATTGTTCATGACTTCACCGCTTCATTTGGGTTGAGGGACGAAACAGGGGTGTCTAAACAGCTGACACCCACGTTAGCGTTTCCGTTCCGTTACCCTTGCAGCAGGAGCGATCCAGAGGCTTTCGGCTTGCCGGCGTGCACCGAGTGCGGGTGCCCGACGGAGCTGATCGCGACCGGGCATCGAGCTAAAGCCTGAAAAGCATGAACTCAATCGTCTGGCGGTATGGCTCAGTTTTTCTTCTTGATTAATTTGTTCATGTAGTACTTGAGGCTGAAACGATCTTTGGGCCTTGGTTTGTAGTGGGTTTTGTTTCTTTGCGCGGGATCGATCGCCAAGGTGCCGGCGGTGTAGTAATAAAGCGCTATAGACCTGCGAGTGATGTGCTCTGGGGTCGTCAAAGGCTCCGGGTGCCCATGGTTGCTGTCTTTGTCTGTATTGAAAACGACGCAGCGATTGTAAATGGGCAAGACCTTTTTAAGGCAGGTTTTCATGTTGACATCCCAAAGTTCCAGGTTGCCTCCATACTCCTCTTTCCAGTCTTCGTTCAGATAAATAATGATATTCAGCCTGCGCTCGACGTTAAGCTTCTTGTTGAGCCTGAAGTCCGAGTGCACCCCCAGGAAACCGCCGCTTTTCGTTTCATGCAAGCCACCACCGGTAAAGTAGGGGTCAGGTATCAAGCCTTCGATGCCGGTTAACTTCTCAAGAAACTGCAGCATGGGTGCCGAGTTGAAAGCATTGAAAACAGTCTTTAAAAACGGAGAGCATTCGTTGGGGCTGATTTGACGCTTTCGTTGCCCTTTATAGCCGCGCTCGTAGAGCATTTCGTTATTGGTTGGCTCGACCGGGAAGTTCGAGCAAATGCTTGCAATCAGGTCTTCGTGCAGGAAGTTGTCGATGACGATGTGCGGAAATGGCGTGGCCTGGACATATTGGCCAGTCAATGACTCACCAAAGGCGCTGGCGTCGTTCTGGTCGAAATCAAGCTCCGGTGAGAGGGTGATGGGTAGTGCCTGAGTGATGACTGCCATTATTGCTCCGATAACTTGATATAACGACCTGCGGGTGACTGGCTCATACGTGTCGGCGTAGCTTAGGCCTTGCCGTCACCCTTGTTCAGGCGCTTAAGTATATTATTGTACATTTTGGTTCGTCTATGAGTCTTTCCATAGCCGCCAGCCGCTGCAACAGTCCCCGCCTGGATATGATCGAGATAGCTGAAGATTTTACGTGGCGATAAAGTTTCAACGACATAACCAAGTTGGGTCATTCGGTCTTGAAGAGTATATCCAGGAACACGATCATCCATCGAGAAGTGCATGCCGTGCTGTTTGACGAGTTTGCAGTTCCACAATGTGAAGAAACTCTTCAAATAGACCTCTCTATAGGGTTTTGGTTCTCTGGAACGTAATCCCATGGAGGTTTTAATGCGTCTGTAGTGGTGTTTGAACAGTCGCGAACTAAAGCGCCAAAGCGTTCTCGCGGTGCCACGATTCAATTGTTCTACACACCCGACGGCTGCGACTTTTTTATTATTGATGCACTTGTTCAGTATCATCGGAAAGACATTTTTATCGAAAACGAACGTGTCGGTATGCATCAGGATCAAGTAATCGGTGTCGACTCGCTCCAGCACCATGTCGAGTGCCTTGCCGTGCGCGATATGGCCTGCTTCCGGTTCGGAAACGGATCGCTCGATCAAGTTGATCCAGTCCAGTGTTCGCAAGTATTCAGTGCTTTCATCGGCCGAGTAGTTGTCAACCACCCAGATTGGGACGTTGTGGCCACCCACGTGCTGGTGCAATAACTCTAAGCATATCTTGGTGATTTCCGGAGTCTTGTAGTTCACGATGACGATGCTGAAATTATTGGGGAATTCAGTCGGGGGGCTAGTGCTGTTCATTGTTCGGGTGCTCAATGATATTGTATTTATAGGTGGGGGCGATTGAGTCCGTATCCGGTTTCGCGTATTTGCCCGCGCAATGTTTTTCGTCTGTAAAGCTCAATTTTCAAGTCGCTTTGTCATGCACTAAATTTAGATGGCTTACTCGCGCCTGAGGGAGAGCAGTGGATGCGGGCCTCATCGTATAAGGATCCTCTCTATAGGTAAATATCCACGAAATAGTTCGTTACATCGGTGGGGGCATATGAGTCCCTCCGGGGGCGGGGGGGACTGGATTCAATCTCAAGGTGAATCGGCGCCGCGGTCCGGAAAAGAAACCGCGGCGACCGATCGATCAGGCGGCGGGTAGCAGGCCTCTCTGTTTGGCGACATGGGTCGCCAGTGCGTCCATCAGGTCCGGGGACAGGCAGTCATAGGGTTCCAGGCCGATCGAGCGCAAGCGCTCGCGGATAGCCTTCATTTGCGCTGGCGGTGTGCCGGTTTCGATGATGGAGGACACGAATGCCGCGAATCCCGGCGCCGCCCATCCGCGCTGTGGCGAAAGCTCGGTGTGGACGAAGTCCAGGCCATAAAACGCATGGTCCTTGTTCTCGATGCGCCCGAAGAGATGGGCGTGACACTGCTTGCAGGCGTGGCGCTGGATGGTGGCGGCTGCGTCGACAATCTCCAGTTTTTCGCCGTGGGCAATGACGCTGACCTTATCTCGAGGCACCACGGCGATGACGGCGAATATCGCGTTTTGTGGTTTCCAGCATTTGCTGCAGCCGCACGCGTGGTTATGCAGGGTTTGCGCGTCGATCCTGACTTCGACCTTGTCGGTCGCACACAGGCATTGCAGGGTGCCACCGGTGAAATTCGCGGCGGCGGGTTGGATGCCATTGTCCAGTGCGGGGTGAAGTTGCAAGGTGCTCATGCTGGCGTCTCCGTTTCAGGGGGCAGACAAAGGTGCCTGGGGCCGTGCCCCAGACCGTTGGATCAGCGGATTTTGAAAAGGACACAGTGCATCAACGAGAGACCTCCTTCGGTGCGACCGGTGGGTTACCCAGATCAAGAATAGTCTGCGATGACGCCTTGAGTGCGGCCAGGCTCACCTCACCGCAGCCGCAAGGTTTCAAACAGCGCGCGGTCTTCTTTTTTGGCCGAACGCGCATGGCGCCGAATGACCTGCAACAGGCACTCGGTGAAGCAGACTGCCGGATTGCTCAGAGCGCCATCGCGGCGCGTCACGATGCTTAGCTGCCGGGGCTCGAACTGCTCGGCCAACCCCAGGGATACCACGCGCCCCAGGAATGGCGGGGCTGTGCTCACGATCGAAGGCCCCCAGGTGCACATGTCGGCCCGCTCGACCATCATCTGCAAAATGGCCAGTGAATGAGCACGCACGATTCGATTTTCGTCAATCTGCGCGCCGTGTTTCCAGAACAGTTCCTGCATCAGCCCATCGTGCCCGTCCGGCGCGTAGTTCAGGGTCCAGTTTTCTTCCAGTAACTCGTGGATCGATCGCGCATGCTGTCGGGCGTGCCCCTCGCGGACCAGCACCGAGGTCTGGTAATCGAGCAAGGTTTCGCTGGCGAATTCCTGGGTCGATTGGGTGGGATGGAGTTGGCCAATCGCGAAGTCCATGCTGCCGTCGCGCAACAGCGGTTGGGCAACGGCCATCAGGCTTTCGTACAGCTCCAGCCTGATTTGTGGCATACGCTCGCGAAAAACCGACACGACTTCGGGCAGGAAGGTCAGGGCGACCCATGGGGTGATCCCGACACAGAGCCGGCCCTGGGCCTTCCCGCGCATGTGATCGAGCTCGGTCTGTGCGTGCTCCAGTTGCTTGATCACCAGCCGGGCATGAGTCAGCAGCACTTTGCCGTATTCGGTGAAGTTCAGACCGCTGGCGGTTCGGGTAAACAGCGGTAGCTGCTGGCTGGTTTCCAGTTCGCGCAACGCTTTGGTCACCGCAGCCTGGGAAATCTGCAGCGAACGAGCGGCCGCGCGGATGCTGCCGGTTTCGGCGCTGGCAATCAGCGCCTGTAATTGATGCAGTTTCATCTGCTCACCCTGGTGACAACTCATGGTTGTCATCATAACCAAACTGCGCCTCCCCAGCCCAGCGCCAGTTCCCTAAGATCGAGCCCAACAGCGCTTTCGCTGCTGCACAGCCCTCGAAGGAGAACATTCATGAATGCCGGTTTGGTCCTGCCTGGTATTGCCGCGATGCAAGATGAAATGATCGCGATACGTCACAGCATTCACGCGCACCCTGAGCTGGGTTTTGAAGAATTCGCCACCAGTGAGCGGGTTGCCGCGTGTCTGACTCAGTGGGGCTTTGAGGTCAGCACCGGGGTGGGCAAGACCGGGGTCGTTGCCACCCTGAAAAATGGCGAGGGTCGGTCCATTGGCTTGCGCGCCGACATGGATGCGCTGCCGATCCAGGAATCCTCCGGTGTGCCTTATGCCAGCCGGATAGACGGTGTCATGCATGCCTGCGGTCACGACGGTCATACCGCCATCCTGCTGGCCGCGGGTCAGTATCTGGCCCGGACACGGGCCTTCAACGGCACCGTGCACCTGATTTTCCAACCGGCGGAAGAGGGGCTGGGCGGTGCCAGGAAAATGCTGGAGGACGGACTGCTCGAACGGTTTGCGTGTGACGCGATCTTCGCCATGCATAACGTGCCGGGTTACCCCGTCGGGCATTTGGGTTTTTACAGCGGACCGTTCATGGCGTCTGCCGACACGGTGAACATCAAGATCATCGGCAACGGCGGCCATGGCGCGGTGCCGCACAAAGCCGTCGACCCGGTGGTGGTTGGCGCCTCGATCGTGATGGCCCTGCAAAGCATCGTCTCGCGCAACGTCAACCCGCAGGAGATGGCGATCATCACCGTGGGCTCCCTGCAAGCCGGGAGCGCCTCGAACGTCATCCCGTCCAGTGCCGACTTGAGCCTGAGCGTGCGCGCCCTGACCCCCGAGGTTCGGCGGTTGCTGGAGGTCAGGATCACCGAACTGGTCAAGGGCCAGGCCGAGAGTTTCGGCGCCCGGGTCCACATCGATTACCAGCATTGCCATCCGGTGTTGATCAACGATCCCGTACAGACGGCATTTGCCCATGAGGTCGCCCGCGAGTGGCTGGGAGATGAACACCTGATCGATGACTTGCGGCCATTCACGGCCAGCGAGGACTTTGCCTTTGTCCTGGAAAAGTGCCCCGGCAGCTATCTGGTGATCGGCAACGGCGAGGGCGAAGGCGGGTGCCTGCTGCACAACCCCGGCTATGACTTCAATGACGGCTGCCTGCCGGTAGGCGCGAGCTATTGGGTCAAGTTGGTCGAACGTTTTCTGAGTTGAGACGGCGCATGTTCACCCGTTGTGCCGGTAAAAAACCTACGGTCTGAGAGGAATAAAAATGAACAAGACGATTGCAGCCGTTTCCCTGGTGTTCCTGACGGCCTCGAGCCTGGCGGGGGCGGCCGACTGGTCCGGCAAAGTGTTGAAGCTGGGAGTGGACCCGACGTATCCGCCGCTGGAGTACAAGAACCAGGATGGCACACTGACCGGCTTCGGGGTCGACATCGCCGAGGCGTTGTGCGCCGAACTGAAAGCCCGCTGCGTCTGGGTGGAAAGCAGTTGGGACGGGATGATCCCGGCACTGCTGGCGCGCAAGTTCGATGCGGTGGCGTCTTCGATGACCATCACCCCCAAACGCCTTGAGCAGATTGCGTTTACCGACAAGGTGTCCAATGCACCGGCACGCCTGGTGGCCAAACGTGGATCGGGATTACAGCCGACCCTCGAATCGCTCAAGGGCAAGCGCATCGGTGTGGAGCAGGGCTCGACCCAGGAGTCCTATGCCAAAGCGGTTTGGGGTTCCAAGGGCGTGGACATTCTTTCCTATCAGAATCAGGACCAGGTGTACGCCGACCTGGTCGTTGGGCGACTTGACGCCTCGTTGCAGGGGGCCATTCAAGCCAGCTACGGCTTCCTGAAAACAGCGGCGGGTCAGGACTATGAATTTGCCGGTACCACCCTGGAGGACCCGGGCTTCTTCGGCGTCGGCGATGGCCTTGGTCTGCGCAAGGAAGATGTCGCGTTGCGCGAAGACTTGAACAAAGCCCTGGCAACCATTCTCGCCAACGGTACCTACGCGCGGATCAACGACAAGTACTTCGATTTCGACGTCTACGGCGCCCGGTAACGGCGCCCGGTAAACCGTCGTCGTGACCTTGAACAGGGCGCTCGTTCGAGCGCTCTATTGCCCCCCCTTCACCTCACCCTAACAAGAACAAGGAGAGTGAGATGCTTCTGGAAGGTTTTGGCCCGCAGATCCTGCTGGGCACCCTGGCTACCGTCAAACTGGCGCTTTGTTCATTGCTAATCGCCGTCCTGGCCGGACTGATCGGCGCCAGTTCCAAGTTATCGTCCAATCGATTGCTGCGCGCACTGGCCGCAGGGTATACGACCGTGATCCGCAGCATGCCGGACCTGGTGATCATGTTGCTGCTGTTCTTCAGCCTGCAGATGTTGCTCAACCGGATGACCGACTGGCTGGGCATCACTCAGATTGACATCGACCCGTTTCTGGCCGGTGTCGTGACGCTGGCGTTCATTTACGGGGCCTACTTTACCGAGACGTTTCGCGGCGCCTTCCAGGCCGTCCCGGCGGGACAGATCGAAGCGGCGAGGGCTTACGGCATGACCCGGGGGGAAACCTTTCGCAAGGTCCTCTTTCCACAAATGCTGCGCCACGCCTTGCCGGGCATTGGCAACAACTGGCAGGTGCTGATCAAGTCGACGGCCCTGGTGTCGATCATCGGCCTGACCGACGTGGTCAAGGCCACGCAGGATGCGGGCAAGGGCTCGATGCAGTTCTTTTACTTCACCCTGGTCGGCGGCCTGATTTACCTCGCCATTACCACGGTCTCCAATGGCGTGTTGCTGTGGCTTGAGCGCCGCTACTCGGTCGGCGTCAGGAAGGCTGCGCTATGACCGCCATTCTCGAAAGTTACTGGCAGGCTTACCTGTGGAGTGACGGGCCGCATTTTTCCGGGCTGGTGGTGACCTTGTGGTTGCTGATTCTGGCGGTGGCGATGGGCTTTTTGCTGGCGGTGCCGTTGTCGATGGCCCGCGTCAGCCGCAACCCGCTGCTGCGCCTGCCGGTTTGGTGCTACACCTACGTGTTTCGTGGCACCCCGTTGTACATCCAGCTGCTGTTCTTCTACACCGGGGTGTACAGCTTGCATGTGGTGCGGTCCCAGGACTTTCTCAACGCGTTTTTCCGTGACGGCTTCAACTGCACGGTGCTCGCGTTCGGGCTCAATACCTGCGCCTACATGACCGAGATTTTTGCCGGCGCCATCAGGGCGACCGCCCACGGTGAAGTCGAGGCCGCCAGTGCCTACGGAATGAGCCGGTTCACGCTTTATCGGCGGATCATCCTGCCGTCGGCGTTGCGCCGTGCGCTGCCGTTTTTCAGCAATGAAGTGATCCTGATGCTGCATTCCACTTCCGTGGCCTTTACCGCCACCGTGCCTGATTTGCTGAAGATCGCCCGGGATGTCAACTCGGCGACCTATGCATCCTTCACGGCCTTTGGCATTGCCGGTGTGTTGTACGCCGCCTGTGCTTTTTTTCTGATCTGGCTGTTTCGACGCGGCGAACTGCATTGGCTGGCCTACCTCAAACCGCGCACGCACTGACCCCTATCGGACTTGCTCGAATGTATAAATTGATCGTTGAAGATATCCATAAAAACTACGGCAACCATGAAGTGCTGAAAGGGGTTTCGCTCAAGGCCAGGGCGGGTGATGTGATCAGCATCATCGGCTCCTCCGGGTCCGGGAAAAGTACCTTCCTGCGTTGTATCAACCATCTTGAACAACCGTCGGCCGGGCGCATTGTCGTCAACGACGAAGAGTTGTTCACCCGCAGAAACTCGAGGGGCGAGTTGTGTGTGGTTGACCCCGGGCAGCTGCGGAGCCTGCGCAGCCGGTTGTCGATGGTGTTCCAGCACTTCAATTTGTGGAGCCACATGACCGTGCTGGAAAACATCATCGAGTGCCCGATGAGCGTACTCGGTATCAGCCGGGCGCAGGCACTGGAGCGGGCGCGTCATTACCTTGCCAAGGTGGGGCTGCCACAAAAGGTCGAGCTCCAGTACCCGGTGCACTTGTCCGGCGGGCAACAACAACGGGTGGCGATTGCCCGTGCGCTGGCCATGGAACCCGAGGTGATGCTGTTCGACGAACCGACCTCGGCCCTTGACCCTGAACTGGTGGGTGAGGTGCTCAAGGTCATGCAGCAACTGGCCGAAGAGGGCAGGACGATGGTGGTCGTCACCCACGAAATGGCGTTTGCCCGGCAGGTGTCGAACCACGTCATGTTTCTGCATCAGGGGCGGGTGGAGGAGTCGGGCGCGCCAGGCACACTGCTGGAACAGCCGCAAAGCGAGCGGTTGCAGCAGTTCCTCGCCGGGAGTCTCAAGTAGCTGCTCGTTAATCCGCGAAAGAAAGGCACCGGCGTTCAATGGCGGGTGCCCAGGGGAGACAGACTTCACAAGGGGGATTTCTGACTGCAGTGCCGAGAGAGTAATTCGACTTAACAGGCGTGAAGGATAATTTCGAGTACTAACGTCAGCACAGCAACCGACTGGCTGCTTCTGGGCCGGTAGCTGCCCTTCGCGACAGGCAGCAATGGGGCGTTTTTAGTCCCTCGCAGCAGTCAGCGTTTGACCGTTCCCGGTCGGTCATCACTGCGGCGCCTGTAGGTCAAATGGATGCAATATTCCACCCTCAAAGAGTCCGATTCTTCCCGTATTGCAATGGGACTCGCTCATGAAGGAGGGGCCGCGGGGCGTTAGATGATGCCTACAACCTCCGTAGTCGCATGATGGCGTCCGTGATGCCTAGAGCATTCGTGTTCAGTGTTTCCATGGCGCAT
The DNA here is from genome assembly GCF_059491875.1 of Pseudomonas sp. Pseusp49. Taxonomy (NCBI): domain Bacteria; kingdom Pseudomonadati; phylum Pseudomonadota; class Gammaproteobacteria; order Pseudomonadales; family Pseudomonadaceae; genus Pseudomonas; species Pseudomonas sp. Pseusp49. Next base: position 2,756,029 of record NZ_CP168514.1, read on the forward strand.
TAGCGGCGGTACTCCCACTTCACTCTCAGAAAGCCACTTAGTCACCTCTTCCATGGCCGCACAAATGGCGTGCAGGAGCATCGTTAGTGCGTCGGCTGTGGTTATTTGAAAGACGTACTGGTGCGGCTGCCGACGCAGAAGATGAATCAGATTGACGAGTTGCTGCCGCATGTGGCAAGCAGCGTAATCAGCCAAAGTGGGTTTGCCAGCCGCTTACAGATGCCCGGAATGTTACCCATTAGCTAAACTGCTGACCGCTCAACAGTAGGGCTGTTGTCATATCACCGATTAATTCGGTTTTTGGTGAATGTCAGCGCAAGTTTAACCGAGAAGTAGCTATTTTACGGCCTGGCTTTTTTCATGATCTCTTCTATCATTTTAAGCGTGTCCGAGCCACGCCCCTCGATAAGTTCAACATAAAAATTGCTGTAAGCATCCGAAAGCTCGCGATATTTCCGAAGGTTTGATTCATCCATGATGCGATGGCCTGGTATATCCCTTGCTTCAACTTGGGTATTGATCTCACCACGCTCAGCTGCGGATATCAAATATTCCATTTGTTCATACAAAGCCAGGGCTGCAGATTCTTGTTCTTTATACAATTCCAGTTGTTTTCGCAACTCGATTGCGGCCTGTTTTAACGCTAGAATATCCATGCTAGTTCCTAATTGTCGATTTCGCCAATGAGCTTTGCTGCAGACCACTCGTGCGGGGCTGCCACACCTGTTGGAAGCTTGGCCGGGTACAGGCAGGTTGCCCATTTATGTCCGTGAATGCTCGAAAACATGTTCAAACGGAGGCTATTTTTCTCATCGCTGTTACAAAGGGCCGTGATGTCAAACAGACATTGTTGTTATTAACTTAATGCTCAGATTCTCGCAAGCCTGTGCGGCAGGGGTTCAAGGCTGTTCCCAGAAAGTCAATGCCCGCGACGATCCACGGCAAACTTGCTTTCACACGGTATCTCAACAGCCAGGCCGACGCTGCTGCGCCAACCAACATGCCGGGCATGGAGAACACATGCCCGAGCCCAAACAACCCTTCGGGGTGGTCGAGGCTGGCGATGATGTTCATGTAGATCAACAGCGTGGCCACCGCCCCGGCTGTCGTGCCAGTCAGCAACAGGGCAGGCTTTCGAAACATCAAGCCCAGTACGCACACCGCCGCGGGGACTGCGACAAGGTACCCACTGCCTGTATACAGCGGGTTCGCACATATACTGGCGTAAAGGAGAACCGGAGTGATTAACAGGATGGAAAAGGCAAGATCATCTCTGCGGCCAACTGTCATTCCTATCCTCGCTTTCAGCATCGTGCTTGGTGGAATGGCGTAGCGGACGCAAACATTCTTGCTTGGAGGGTCCGTTTTTGGCCGTTTTCTGCCCGTCGCAAGAGGCAGAAAACGACTGGGGGATTCAACCCATGACTGTCAGTGACGGCACAGGTCTGCAAGGCAAAACCACAACGCAATCACTTCTTCGCGGGTTTACCGCTGGCTGGAATGTGCAGGTACGACATCACGCTTTCAGTCAGTTCGGTGGCCAGTTTGACCGCTTCCTTATTACGCGCCATCACACCGGCGACCAAGCCTTCGATCAGGGCCAGTACGGCGATATTGGAGCTGGTCAGCACCGGGTGGTCGCAAGGGGCAAACAGCGTGTGCTCGGCAATGCCGGTGAGCGGCGAGGCGGGTGAGTCGGTGATTGCCAGCACGGATGCGCCGCGTTCATTGGCGAAGCGTGCCAGTTGCAGGGTGTCGAGGGAGTAGCGCGGCAGGGAGATTGCCAGCAACACGTCCTGATCGGTAATCGCGGCCAGGCGGTAGGCGGCATTTTCGTTACCACCCTCCATGCTGATGGCCGTGGCGTCGGCACAGAAGGGCATCAGGGTCGACGCGGCGAGGCCGGCGAAGTAAACACTGTTGCCGAAGCCCAGGATGTAGATTTTGCGTGCCGTGCTCAGGCGTGTGACGAAGGCTTCAAAGGTGTCGGCGTGGTTGTTGGTCACCGCCGTGGCCAGGTTGCTGCTGGCGCTCTGCAGTTGTTCATGCAGGCCAAACGCGCCGCCCGGTCGATGGGCCAGTTCGTTGCGCAGTTTGTCCACCGGCGAGACCATCTGCTGCAAGGTGGCGACCAGCTCGGCCTTCATGCCGCTGTAGCCACCGAGGTCCAGCGCTTTGGCCAGGCGGTTGACGGCGGCGGGTGAGGTCAGTGTTTCGTGAGCCATCTCCTCGATGGTCAGCGTCGCGGCCTTGAGCGGGTGACGCAGGATGAAGTCCGCCACCTTGCGCAGTGACGGTGGCAGTTCGGAAACGATTTCCGTCAGTTTGCGCATGACCGGCGCGGCATAGACGGTGGTGTCTTTCGATGGGGTTGGCATATCCGGCTCAACGTTTCCTGAAGGTGAGAGAAGGGCTGTGCCTGATGCCCTGACAAGGTTGGCCGGAGTGTATCCCAAGCCTGCCTGGTCAGGGCAGCGCCGAGCAGTGGACGGGTGGGTGGTGGTCTTACTTCAGGCTCCCGGCCAGAAACTGCCGCAGGCGTTCGGACTGCGGGTTGACCAGCACCTCACGCGGGTCGCCGCGCTCTTCGACAACACCCTTGTGCAGGAACACCAGTTGGTTGGAAACCTCGCGGGCAAAGCCCATTTCGTGGGTCACCACCACCATGGTGCGGCCTTCCTGTGCCAGGTCCTGCATGACTTTGAGCACTTCGCCGACCAGTTCGGGGTCGAGGGCCGAGGTCGGCTCATCGAACAGCATCACTTGCGGTTCCATCGCCAGTGCGCGGGCAATCGCCACGCGCTGCTGCTCGCCACCGGACATGTGCGCCGGCCAGGCGTGCATGCGGTGCGCCACACCGACTTTGTCCAGGTAGTGCTCGGCCTTTTCCCGTGCCTCTTTCTTGCTTTGGCCCAGCACATGCACCGGGGCTTCCATGACGTTTTCCAGAGCGCTCATGTGCGACCAGAGGTTGAAGTGTTGAAACACCATCGACAGTTGCGAACGCATGCGCTGCAACTGCCTGGGTTCGGCCGCTTTCAGCCCGCCAGACTTGTTGGCCACCAGCTTGAGCGGTTCGCCATTGAGCACGATATCGCCCGCATTGGGTTGCTCCAGCAGGTTGATGCAGCGCAGGAAGGTACTTTTGCCGGAGCCGCTGGAGCCGATGATGCTGATCACGTCGCCGGCCTGCGCTTGCAGGGACACGCCCTTGAGTACCTGGTGCGCGCCGTAGCTTTTGTGCAGGTCCTGAACTTCAAGTTTGTACATGGTTTGAACTCTCTGGAATCAGTCGCTGAGCAAGCGACCCTGGCGAATGGGGGTGACGCCTGCCACTTTGGCCAGCCACAATCCGGGCTGGGCAAAACGCAGGCGTTCGCGGGCATAGAGAATGCCGTCGGTGCTGGCGCTGACCACGCTATGGCGGTCGGTCAGCGGGTCAATGACCTCGAACAGCGGATCGCCGACCTTGACCTGCGCACCCAGCGGTTGCAGAAAGCTCACCACACCGGGATGGGGCGCACAGGCGTACTGGGCGCCGGCGAATGGCATGGCCTGGCAACGGCTCGGCGGTGCCGCTGGCCAGTCACCGCTGATCAGGCCCTGTTCGGCGAGATAGCCGAGAATGGCCTGGGCGCTGTCGAGGCATTGTTCGCGCCCGGTGTCGGCCATGCCGCGCAGTTCGATGGTGGTGGCCGCGCACGCCAGGGGAATATCGGCTTCGGGAAACCGCTCGGCCAGGCGCAGCCAGGCAATGGCGCAGGCTTCGTCGAAGGCGCTGCCGCCGGCACCCTCGGCCAGCAACGTGACTTGCGCACCGAGGCGTGCGGCCAGGGACTGCAAGCGTGGCCAGTGTTGCGGCATCGCATACAGCAACATGATCGATTCGAAGTCACAGTGCAGGTCCAGCACCACATCGGCGTCACAGGCATGCTGCAGCAACAGGCGGCGCAGGCCGTCGAGTTCCGAGGCCGGTGCCGGCATGGCAGCGAGGGCATCACCCATGGCGCGGCGGATCAGGGCGATGTTGGCGTCGGCATCGTCTGTCAATTTGCCTTCCAGCAGCGGTGCAACGGCATCGACCAACTCCGGAAAGTCGCGATTGAAGTTCTTGCCGCTGGAGAACTCGAAGCGCCCCTGGTGGGTGGCCTGGAACATCTGGGCGATACCGATCGGGTTGGCCATGGGCACCAACTCGATCACCCCGGTCAGGCGGCCTTGGGTTTCCAGTTCCAGCAGGCGGCGCTTGAGTTCGACGGCGACGCGCATCCCCGGCAACTCGTCGGCATGTAACGACGCCTGGATGTAGGCCTTGCGTGCTCCACTGCCAAAGCGGAACAGCGACAGCGTGCGTTCGGTGCCCGAGGCACTCCACGGCAACAGGTATTGAATGTGCTCCATGTCAGCTCCTTAGTGCTTGCGCGGTGCCTGGTACGCCAGCCAGCGGCGCTCGGCCAGCTTGAACAGACGCACCAGAATGAAGGTCAGGGCGAGGTAGATGAGGCCCGCGGTGATAAACGCCTCGAACGGCAGGTAGAACCGTGAGCTGACAGTCCGCGCGGCCCCGGTGATGTCGACGAGGGTGACGATGGAGGCCAGGCTGGTGGTTTGCAGCATCATCAGCACTTCGTTGCTGTACTGCGGCAATGCCCGGCGCAAGGCCGACGGCATGAGAATGCGCCGATACAGGGTCAGGCGGGACATGCCCATGGCCCTGGCGGCTTCGATCTCGCCGTGGTTGGTGGACTTCAGGCTGCCGGCCAGCAGCTCTGCGCTGTAGGCGCTGGTGTTGATCGCGAAGGCCAGGCAGGCGCAAAAGGTGGCGCTGGAGAGGTAGGGCCAGAGCACGCTTTGGCGCACCGCTTCGAACTGCGCCAGGCCGTAATAGATCAGGAACAACTGCACCAGCATCGGCGTGCCGCGAATCACGTAGGTATAGAGCCAGGCCGGGAAGTTGATCAGCGGCGATCGCGACACCCGCATCAGCGCCAACGGAATCGCCAACACCAGGCCCAGGGCCAGGGAAATCAGCAGGACTTTGAGGGTCAACAAGGCGCCGTTGAAGTACAGCGGCAGGTTTTCCCAGATCAGGTTGTAGTCGAGAATCATGGGTGGCTCCCCTCACAATTCGGCGGCTTTGATGCCGACCGAATAGTGTTTTTCCAGATAGCGCAGCACCAGCAAGGACAGGCTGGTGAGCATCAGGTACAGCGCCGCCACCGCGAGGAAAAACGTGAAGGGCTCGTGTGTGGCATCCGCTGCGTTCTTGGCTTTGAACATCATGTCCTGCAAGCCGATCACCGAGATCAGCGCGGTGGATTTGGTCAGTACCAACCAGTTGTTGGTGAACCCGGGAATGGCGAAACGAATCATCTGCGGTACCAGGATTCGCCAGAACACCTGCGCACCGCCCATGCCATAGGCCACGCCGGCCTCGGCCTGGCCCTTGGGGATCGCCATGAAGGCGCCGCGAAAGGTTTCCGAGAGGTAGGCGCCAAAAATGAAGCCCATGGTGCAGACGCCGGCGATGTAGGGGTTGATGTCGATATAGCGGGTGTAACCGAGCGCCAGGGCGAGGCGGTTCACCAGGTCCTGGCCGCCGTAGAAGATCAGCAGGATCAGCACCAGGTCTGGAATGCCGCGAATCAGGGTGGTGTAGCTTTCCCCGAGCAGGGCCAGCCATTTGAGAGGCGACAGGCGAAAGGCTGCACCGATCAGGCCCAGGGCAATCGCCAGGGACATGGAGGTCAAGGCCAGGTTGATGGTCAGCCAGGCGCCATCGAGAATGCTCGATCCGTAGCCGTGGAGCATGATGAAGTTCCTCAAGCGAGCGCCGCGAGGCGCGCAGGACAAGCCCCGGCAGACGCCTGCAGGGGCCGGCGCCGGGGTCAGGTTTCAGGGGGCTGGCTTACTCGCCGTAGATATCGAACGCGAAGTACCTGGCCATCACTTGCTGGTACTTGCCGTTGGCGCGAATGGCATCGATCGCGGCACTCAGGCGCGCAACGTTGGCACTGTCGCCTTTGCGCACGGCGATCCCGGCGCCCCGGCCAAAATATTTCGGGTCGTTGATGTCGGGCCCGGTCAATGCGAAACCCTGGCCCGCCGCTGTCTTGATGAAGCTCTCATCGGTGTTGACGATGTCGGCGAGGGTGGCGTCCAGACGACCCGAGGCGAGGTCAAGGAAGGCTTCATTCTGCGAGGAGTAGCGCACCACGACGACGCCGGCTTTTTCCAGTTGCTCGGTGGCAAAACGATCGTAGGTCGAGGAGCGTTGCACGCCGAGTTTCTTGCCCTTGAGGTCGACCAGAGGTTCGTTGATCACGTTGCCGGCCTTCATCGCGAACTTGCCCGGCGTGTGGTAGTACTTTTTGCTGAAGTCCACGGACTTCATGCGGTCTTCGGTGATGGACATCGACGACAGCACGGCATCGATCTTGCGCACTTTGAGCGACGGGATCATGCCGTCGAACTCCTGAATGACCCATTCGCACTTGACCTTCATTTCTTCGCACAAGGCGTTGCCGATGTCGTAGTCGAACCCGCTGACGTTGCCCTCCGGTGTCTTGAAGGAGAAGGGCGGGTAGGCGGCTTCGATACCGATACGCAGGCTGTCTTCGTCGGCATGTGCCAGAAAGCTGAAAGCGCATAGCGCCAGAGCACCTAGAAGTTCTGTCTTGTTCATATTGTTGACTCCCTGGAGGGCGTTGGGGGAACGGGTGCCCGCCATCCGGGTTGGCGCGGTGGATCAGTCCTGTGATCGGCGAGGCTATAAATGACACAATAAAAATCCATATGCAAGATATCTGAAAAAAAACATATCAGTCCCGGGCGTGACAACGTGCACCCGTGGCCGATCGCTCCAGGCACTGATGAGCGTTTATGCGGGGGCTTCGCAATGATTTTTCCGGGGGGCGAAAGAGCTTTTTTTGGCAGCGCTCGTTCGGTTCACAGGCTGATCGGCAGGGATGCCGTCGGTGCAAATTCATAGGGCTGATGGCCAAGACGTCGCTTGGCCACTGCATGCTTCATAAGCGCTGGAGCGGTGGCTTTTCCGGGCGTGTAAGGTCTGCGGCCTCAGTTGCACGCAATGCCCCCTGCAGCGTGCTCATCACCATCTCATGCAGCAGCTTGCGGCGTGCTCCAATGCCGGCCTGGGGCTTCCCGACCCAGGCCGGCAGCTGATTGAGCAGGGATACGATGCCGTTCATGGTCGCGCGCAGGGTGGCGCCAGCCGGTTTACCAGTGAGTTGCTCTATGGCCTCCACCAGGTGCTCCTCGTAGCGTCCGCGCAGGGTCAGGATCGAGGCCTGCTGTTCGCAGCTCAAACAATGGAGGTCGTACTCAGCCAGGCGGAAATGCGCGGCCATGCGCTCGTGGAGCCGCAGGTGCGCCTCGAGCAGGCCGTGCAGTCGTGCAGTGGGGGCGGATTTGCGCCGGGTCACCAGGCGGGCGCCATCAAGCAACGCTTCGTAGAGCTCCTCGATCAGTTCAAACAGCAGTGCCTCTTTGTTATCGATGTGGTTGTAGAGGGAGCCGGCCGTGATCCCCAGGCCAGTGGCCAGGTCGCGCATGCTGACCCGGCTGAAACCGTGCCTGGCGAACAGCTCGACCGCCTTGTGCCGCGTTTCCAGGTAGCGCGAGTTGCGCGCTTCGTCGACAGGTATGGCAAAAAGGGATCTGGAAGTCTGCATGTTGCTCATCCACCTCATACGCGAAACTGCCCCAACAGCCGATTGAGCTGACCCGCCAGTTGGCCCAGTTCCTGGCTCGCCGCATTGGAACGGTCTGCTGCCTGGGCATTTTCGTGGGCCAGAGAGGCTGCTCGAGTCACATTCTGGTTGATGTCTTCGACCACGTGTGACTGCTCCAGGGTGGCGCTGGCGATCGAGGCGTTCAGTTCAGTGACATTGCGCAGCGCGCCCAGTACCTGGTGCAGGCTTTCAGCCGTTTGGTGGGCCTGCTCCACGGTTTGTCGAGCGGCCTGGCTGCTGGCATTGATGACATCCACCGCGGCTTCGGAGTTGCCGTGCAGGCGCTCGATCATGTCCTGGATTTGCGCGGTGGACTGCTGGGTGCGCTGTGCCAGCAGGCGCACTTCGTCGGCCACCACCGCGAAGCCGCGACCCTGTTCGCCGGCGCGCGCCGCCTCGATGGCGGCGTTCAGGGCGAGCAGGTTGGTCTGCTCGGCGATGGCGCGGATCACTTCCAGCACGCTGCCGATCTGGATACTTTCCCGGGCCAGGCTCTGGATCACCTCGACGGCCTGGCCGATGGTATCGGACAACTGGTCGATCTGGAGCAGGCTGCTGTCGATGTTGTGTTGGCCCCGGCGAGCCTGTTCTTCGGCCTGGCGAACTTCGTTGGCCGCGTGCTCGGCGTTCCTGGCCACTTCCTGCACGGCGTAGGAGACCTCATGGATGGCGGTGGCGACCAGGTCCATCTGCTGCGATTGCTGCTGGCTGTGGTTCTGGCTATCGGCGGCGATTTCACCGAGCGACTTCGAAGCCTGGTCCAGGCTGTCGGCGGACTGCATGGATTGGCTGATCACGCCACGCAGCTTGTTGGTGAACACATTGAAATGACCGCTCAAGTCCGTCAGCTCATCGCGCCAGCGGTTATCCAGATGACGGGTCAGATCGGCTTCGCCGCTGGCGATGTTTTCCATTGCATCGACCACTCGCGTCAGTGGCGAGGCGATGCTGCGGGCAATCAGCAGGATCAGCGCACTGAGCATCAGGGTGATCGTCAGCAATATGACAAAAGCCTGGAGCAGCTGGCGGCGGAACTCGACCTGCACGTCGTCGATGTAGATGCCCGAGCCGACAATCCAGCCCCAGGGCTTGAACAGTTCGACGTAGGAAACCTTCTCCACTGGCGCATCGGAACCCGGCTTGGGCCAGCGGTAGTGCACCAGCCCGGCGCCATCGCGTTTGGCGGTGGCGACCATTTCGTCGAACAGCGCCTTGCCGTCCGGATCGAGTGTACCGGCCATGCGCTTGCCCTCGAGCTTGGCATTGGGGTGCATGACCATGCGTGTGTCGAGGTCTTCGAGCCAGAAGTAGTCCTCGCGGTCGTAGCGCAAGTCGCGCATGACCGCGATGGCTTGTTGCTGCGCCTGCTCACGACTGAGGCCCTGGGCTTCCAGGCTCTGGAAGTGGCGCAGGATGCCGCTGGCGGTCTCGACCACGTGGCGGGTTTTCAGCGCCTTGGCCGTGTAAAGGTCGTCATGGCTCTGCTTGAGCATCAGGCCGGCGAGAATCAGCAGCATCAGGATGGATGTCAGCAAAATCAGCCACAGACGTCGGCTAATGGAAATATTGCGCAAGCCGGGCATGGGCAACTCCGCGAGAGGGAAGGCAGGTGAAAGCCGGACGCGGTGGTCGTGTCCGGCTCGAGGGGGTCAGAGTGCGTAGTGGCTCAGTTCGCGGGCGATCAGCAGGCGCTGGACTTCGCTGGAGCCTTCGTAGATCTGGGTGATGCGCGCGTCTCGGTAGTAGCGCTCCACCGGGTAGTCTTCCAGGTAGCCGTAGCCGCCATGGATCTGCAGGGCACTGGAGCACACGCGTTCGGCCATTTCCGAGGCGAACAGCTTGGCCTGGGAAGCTTCGGACAGGCACGGTTGCCCGGCGCTTTTCAGGCGCGCGGCATGCAGGACCATCAGGCGGCTGGCGTTGAGTCGGGTGTGCATGTCGGCGAGCAGGTTGGACACGCTTTGGTGTTCGATGATCGGCTTGCCGAACTGGACGCGTTCGCGGGCATAGCCCAGGGCAGCCTCGAAGGCGGCGCGGGCGATGCCCAGGGCCTGGGCGGCGATGCCGATGCGGCCGCCTTCCAGGTTCGACAGGGCAATGGCCAGGCCTTTGCCGCGTTCACCCAGCAGGTTGGCCTCGGGAATGGTGCAGTTGTTCAAGGTCACCGCGCAGGTATCGGAGGCCTTGATGCCCATCTTGTGTTCGCGTCGGTCGACCACGAATCCGGCGTTGTCAGTGGGGACCAGGAAGGCCGACAGCCCTTTCTTGCCCAGTTGCGCATCAGTGACGGCGAAGACAATGGCCAGCTTGGCCCGCTCGCCGTTGCTGACGAATTGCTTGGCGCCATTGAGTACCCATTGGCCGTCGCGGAGTTCGGCACGGGTACGCAGGTTGTGCGCTTCGGAGCCGGCCTGTGGCTCGGTCAGGCAGAAGCAGCCGATCGCTTGACCAGTGACCAGCAGCGGCAGCCAACTGTCCTGCTGCGCAGGGGTGCCGTATTTCAGCAGCGGGCCGCAGCCCACCGAATTGTGGATGCTCATCAGCGCGCCGAGGGCACCGTCGCCGGCCGAGATTTCTTCAACGGCCAGGGCGTAGGCCACATAGTCGGTATAGCTGCCGCCCCAGGTGTCCGGCACGACCATGCCCAGCAGGCCCAGCTCGCCCATCTGCGCCACCACGGCGTCATCGATCCAGCCGGCCTTCTCCCAGGCCTGGGCATGCGGCGCGCCGTCGCTGCGGGCGAAGTCGCGCGCCATGTCGCGGATCATGCGTTGTTCTTCGGTCAGTTCGATATCGTGCATTGCAAAGTCTCCTGCCAGTCAGGCGGTGCGTACGGGCTTGCCGGAGGCGCGTTCAAAGTCGTTGAAGAAGGCTTGCACCCGGGCAGGTGCCAGTTCTGTCAGGGTTGGCGGGTTCCAGCGTGGGCACTTGTCCTTGTCGATGATCAGGGCGCGCACTCCCTCCATCAGGTCGCCCTTGTCGAACCACTGGTAGTCCAGGTGCAACTCAAGGGCGAAGCACTCGGCCAGGCTCAGGTCGCGACCACGGCGCAACAACTCGAGCGTCGTGGCCATCGCCAATGGCGAGCGGCTGTCGAGCAGCTTCATCGTCTGCTCGGCCCAGTCTTGCAGCTCGGGGCGTTGTTCGCGCTGCAGCGCGGCGTGAATGGCCGGGACATCGGGCAAGGCGAAATACTCGTCGATCGCCTGGTGACAGGCCTTGAGCTCGGAACCGGCAAGTCGCTCGGTAGCCATGTCGGCGAGCAGGTCCTGCAAGTCTTCGACGGGCGCCGCGGTCCAGTTCAGGTGGTCGAGGCAGGCATCCAGCTCGGCCAGCCGTTCGCTGGGCAGGTAGTAGTCGGCAAGGTTCGCATAGAGGGCATCGGCGGCACGCACCTGGCAGCCGGTGATACCCAGGTAGGTTCCCAGCTCACCCGGCAGGCGCGGCAGGAAATAGCTGCCGCCGACATCGGGGAAAAAGCCGATGCCGACTTCCGGCATGCCCATCCGCGTGCGTTCGGTGATCACCCGCAACGAGGCGGCCTGGGCCAGGCCCATGCCGCCACCGAGGACAAAACCATCGAGCAGTGCCAGCACTGGCTTGGTGTAGCCATGCAGATACTCGTCCAGGGCGTACTCCTCTTCGAGGAACAGCTCATGCAGGTTGTCGCCGGCCTTGTAGCTGTCGTACAGCATGCGGATGTCGCCACCGGCGCAGAAGGCCTTTTCACCGGCGCCGCGAAGGGTCACGGCGACGATCTCCGGGTCCTGCTCCCACGCCCACAGGTGTCGGCAGAGCAGACGCACCATGGGCAGGTCCAGGGTGTTCAACGCGCTTGGCCGATTCAGTGTCAGGTGGCCGACACGGTTGCGTACGCTGGCCAGCACCGGGGCTTGCTGCTCGCTCATGTTCAGGCTTCCCCGCGGAACAGGTTGATGATGGCGGAGAAGTCCAGGCCGCCGTTACCTTGCAGGCTGAAGGTCTGGTACAGCTGCTGGGCTACGGCACCGAGCGCGACCGGTTGACGCGCGTGCCGGGCCGCTTCAGTGGCCAGGCCCAGGTCCTTGAGCATCAGGTCGCTGCCAAAGCCGCCGCTGTAGCCCCGTGAGGCCGGCGCCTTTTCCAGTACGCCCGGGAACGGATTGTTGACCTCCGAGCTCCAGCAGCGACCGGTGGAGGTATTGATGATCCCGGCCAGCACCTTGGCGTCGATCCCGAGGGCCACCCCCAGGGCCATGGTTTCGGCGACGCCGATCATGGAGATGCCGAGCAGCATGTTGTTGGCGATCTTGGCCACCTGGCCGTTGCCTGCCGCGCCGCAGTGCACGATGTTCTTGCCCATGGCCGAGAGGATCGGCAGGGCCTGGTCGAACACGCTGTCCGGGCCACCGACCATAAAGGTCAGGGTGCCGGCCGCCGCACCGCCGGTGCCGCCGGATACCGGCGCGTCGAGCATCGGGTTGCCTTGGGCAAGGGCGTATTTCGCCACCTCGCGGGTGCTCAGCGGGTCGATGGTCGAACTGTCGATCAACAGCACGCCCGGGCCGATATTGGCCAGCAGTCCATCCTTGCCGCGATAGACCTGCTTCACGTGCTCGGCGGTCGGCAGCATGGTGATGATCACCTCGACCCTGGCCTTGGCCACGGCCGCGGGTGAGTCGGCGGCGTTGGCGCCGGCCTCCACCAGTGCGGCGACCGCCTGGGGGAAGGGATCGAAGACGGTCAGGCTGTGGCCGGCCTTGAGCAGGTTACGGGCCATTGGGCCGCCCATGTTGCCGAGGCCGAGAAATCCGATATGCATGTTGGCTACCTTTTACGAGAGGGGGCAGTGGCGCAGGAATCCCTGCGCGCGCTTGTCGTCGGCCGACGCAAGGCGCCGGCCGGCAAAGGTCATTTCAGAGTAATGGTGGTGTTCACCGCGCCGCCGGTGTCGTCCTCGTCGAACCAGCGCTGGGTGATCGTCTTGGTCTGGGTGTAGAAGGTCACCACTTGCTTGCCGTACGGGCCCAGGTCGCCCAGCTTGGAGGCGCGCGAACCGGAGAAGGAGAACAGCGGGACCGGTACCGGGATTGGCACGTTGATGCCGACCTGGCCGACGTCGATCTCTTCCTGGAAGTGCCGCGCGGCTGCGCCGGAACGGGTGAACAGGGCAGTGCCGTTGCCGTTCGGGTTGGCGTTGATGATCTTGATCGCCTCGTCCAGGTTGGCGGCGTGCATGACGCACAGCACCGGGCCGAAGATCTCTTCGCGGTACACGGACATCTGCGCGGTGACGCCGGAGAAAATGGTCGGGCCGACGAAGTTGCCGTCCTGGTAGCCCGGCACGCTCGGGTTGCGCCCATCCAGTTCAAGCTTCGCGCCTTCTTCGATGCCGCTGGCGATCAGGCCGTTGACGCGCTCCAGGGCGGCGCAGGAGATCACTGGGCCGATGTCGGTGCCCGGCTCGGTACCACCATTGATCTTGAGGGTCTTGGTTCGTTCGATCAGGTCCGGCAGCCAGGTCTGCGCTTCACCGACCAGGATCACCACCGGCAGGGCCATGCAGCGCTGGCCGGCAGCGCCGAAGGAGGCGCCCAGCAGGTTGTTCAGGGTCTGCTGCCGGTTGGCATCGGGCAAGACGATGGCATGGTTCTTCGCGCCCATCATGCACTGCGCGCGCTTGCCGTTCTGGGTGGCACGGTTGTAGACGTGGGTGCCGACCTTGGTCGAGCCGACGAAGGACACGGCCTTGATGTCCGGGTGGTCGCAGATCAGGTTCACCGCGTCGACGCCACCGTGGATGACGTTGAGCACGCCCTTGGGTACCCCGGCTTCCAGGGCCAGTTCCACCAGGCGCATGGTCACCAGCGGATCCTGTTCGGATGGCTTGAGGACGAAGGTGTTGCCGGTGGCAATGGCCATCGGGAACATCCACAGCGGGATCATCGCCGGGAAGTTGAACGGGGTGATGCCGGCGCACACGCCCAGCGGCTGCAGCAGGGTGTAGGTGTCGACGCCGTTGGCCACGTTGTTGGCCAATTCGCCCATCTGCAAATTGCCGATGCTGGCGGCGTGCTCGACCACTTCCAGGCCGCGGAACACGTCACCTTCGGCATCCGGCAGGGTCTTGCCCTGCTCGGCGGTGAGCAGGGTGGCCAGTTCCTTGATGTTCTCGCGGATCAGCTGCTGGTACTTGAGGAACACACGGGCACGGACACCGATCGGGGTCTTGCGCCAGGTCTTGAAGGCTTGTTTGGCGCTGGCAACGGCGGCGTCCATTTCCTCGGCGGTGGCGAAGGGGACGCGGGCCAGGACTTCCTGGGTGGCCGGGTTGACCACGTCGCGCCACTGGGTGGTGCGCGATTCGACGAATTCGCCGTTTATGAGAAGCTTGACGCTGGGAACGATGGAAGAGGTCATTTACGGGTCCTGTCTGCTTTTGTTAGGGCGAATGAGTCCCCTCGGCGTGGTTGGCCGAGTGGTCGGGTCTGGATTCGGGAGAGGGGCCGGCATGCCGGCCCCAGGGGTCAGCCTTTGAGTTGCGGGAAGTCTTCTTCGAAGTATTCCTGCGGGCCACGTGCGTCGCCCTGGCGACGCTGCACTTCCATTTGCCGCAGTTCCACCCGGCGGATTTTTCCGGAGATGGTCTTGGGTAGTTCGCTGACAAACTCGATGCGCCGTACTCGCTTGTAGGGCGCCAGGTGCTCGCGGGCGAACGCGAGGATGCTGCCGGCCAGTTCGTGACTGCCCTGTGCGTCATGGGCCAGGATCAGATAGGCCTTGGGCACTGCCAGGCGCACCGGGTCGGGGCTTGGCACCACGGCCACTTCCATCACCGCCGGGTGCTCGATCAGCGCGCTTTCCAGCTCGAAGGGGCTGATGCGGTAGTCGGAGGCCTTGAACACATCATCGGCACGGCCGACGAAGGTGATGTAGCCCTCGTCGTCGATCTGTGCGGTGTCGCCAGTGCGGTAGTAGCCGTCGCGCATCACTTCGGCAGTCTTTTCCGGGCTGTCCTCGTAGCACAGCATCAGGCCAAGCGGGCGTACGTCCAGCGGCAGGGCCACTTCGCCTTCGTTACCCGGCACGCCATCGGGGTCGAGCATGGTCACCCGGTAGCCCGGCAACGGACGGCCCATGGAGCCCGGCTTGAGCCGCTGGCCAGGCGTGTTGCCGACCAGTGCGGTGGTTTCCGACTGGCCGAAGCCGTCGCGCAGCAACAGGCCCCAGGCATGCAGGATTTGTTCGATGATCTCCGGGTTGAGCGGCTCACCGGCACCCACCAGTTCGCGCAGGCGCAGGCGAGTCTTGTAACTGGCCAGGTCTTCCTGGATCAGCATGCGCCACACGGTAGGTGGCGCGCACAGGCTGGTGACGCCATAGCGCTCGAGCACGCCGAGCAGGGCTGGCGCGCTGAAGCGTGCAGTGTTGTGGATGAAGATGCAGGCACCGGCATTCCAGGGTGCGAAGAGGCAGCTCCAGGCGTGCTTGGCCCAGCCCGGGGACGAAATGTTCAGGTGCAGGTCGCCCGGTTGCAGGCCAATCCAGTACATGGTCGAGAGGTGGCCGACCGGGTAACTCTGGTGACTGTGCAGCACCATCTTCGGCTTGGAGGTGGTGCCGGAGGTGAAGTACAGCAGCATCGGGTCGGTGGCCAGTGTGCGACCCTCTGTTTCGAACTGCTCGGAATGCTCGCTGGCGGCGCTGTGCGGGGTCCAGCCGGCGGGGGACGGGCCGACGCAGATGCGGCTGCAGTCTTCACCCAGCCCGTCGAACTTGTCGACATGGGCGCTACCGACCACCAGGTGGCGAACATGGCCGCGCTCGATGCGGTCGCTCAGGTCATCGGGGGTCAGCAGGGCGGTGGCGGGAATGACCACGGCGCCGAGTTTGAAGGCGGCCAGCATGGTTTCCCACAGGGCGACATCGTTACCGAGCATCAGCAGGATGCGTTCGCCGCGGCGCACGCCGAGGGCACGCAGGTGATTGGCCACCTGGTTGGAGCGCGCTGCCAGTTGCTGGAAGCTGTAGCGTTGTTCGCTGCCGTCCTCTTCGACGATCCACAGGGCGTTGGCCTGGTTGCCCTCGGCCATGGCATCGAAGTAATCCAGCGCCCAGTTGAATTCGTGCAGCTGCGGCCAGCGGAAGTCACGTACGGCGGTGGCGTAGTCGGTACGGTGGGCCAGGAGGAAATCACGAGCGGCCAGGAAGGGTTGGCAGTGGTTGTTCATTGGAGGCTCCCGAGACGCGCGCGGGTACCTGGAAGTGGGGAGACGACGGCAAGCAAAGATAGCTTCACGGTGGGTGCCCTATTTATTTTTATTGGGACTGACCGGGTTCATGGCCAGGTGGTTGAATCGAGTATAGGCAGGCATAAATCAAATAAGAATGCTCAAAAAATCCCGTATGTTGTGCAAAAAAGCATGGGCCTGCTGCATCGTTGAATCGACAGAAATGCACAAGGCGTGCGCTGCCCGCACCGTCAAGCGATGCAGGCCGCGCACGCCTTGTGCGGGGACTTACCAGAGCGCCAGGGTATAGCTGAGGATCAGGCGGTTTTCGTTGAGGTCGTTACCGAAGTGGGCGGTGCGCACCGTAGCGTTGCGCCACTTGAGACCGAGGTTTTTCAGCGGGCCGCTCTGGAGCACGTAGCCGATGTCGGTGTCGCGCTCCCATTCGTGGCCGTCGGGTTTGCCGGCGCCCAGGTCGATGCTGTCGCCGGATAGGTAGCGGGTCATGAAGGTCAGGCCGGGAACACCGAGGGCCGCGAAGTTGTAGTCGTAGCGCGCCTGCCAGGAACGCTCGTCCTTGTTGGCGAAATCGTTGATCTGCACGAAGTTGACCAGGAAGGCGTCGGTGCCATTGACGTAGGCAAAGCCGGTGTCGCCGCTCATGCGTTGGTAACCGAGGCCGAAGGCATGGCCGCCGAGGGCATAGGTGAACATGGCGCCGAAGGCATTGTTGTCGATGTTGCTGTGGCCATCGTCGGTGGAGCGGGCGTAGCGCAGGTCGCTCTTGAACGTCTGGCCTGCGCCCAGCGGCAGGACGTGGACCAGACTGAACTGGTGCTGGTGATAGAAGTCGTCCAGGCCGCCGTAGTTGTAGCCCGTGTTCAGCCGCTCGTTCCACTGGTAGGCCAGGCCGGCGAAATTGAAGGCGTCGCTGCGGGCCTGGCCACCGACAATGCCCTTGGCGCCGGTGGTGGTGATGGTCATTTTCTCGTAGTCCGAGGAGTCGCGCTGGTTGACCCGATCCACGCGGCCAGCGTCGACGCTCAGACCTTTGATCTCCTGAACGTTCAACTGGCCACCGCGGAATGTTTGCGGCAACAGGCGCGAGTCATTGGCCAGCAGTACCGGCAACTTCGGGGTCAGGGTGCCGAGCTTGAGCACACTGTTGGACGCTTTGAACTTGGCCGTCAGGCCCAGTTCGCCATACTCGTCCTTGGCGCGCTTGGGCGGCTCGTTATCGCGCTTGAGCAGGCCGGAGCCGGAGCGATCAGGGCTGGAGTCGAGCTTGACGCCGAGCTGGCCAAGGGCATCGATACCGAAACCGACCGTGCCATCGGTATAACCGGATTCGTAGCGCAGCAGGAATCCCTGGGCCCATTCTTCTTGCTTGGACTGGGCGGCATTGGCCTGGCGGAAGTCACGGTTGAAGTAGAAGTTGCGCATCTCCAGCCTGGCCGTGCTGTCGGCCAGGAAGTCGGCATGAGCCTGTGCAGCGAGGCCGCTGCCGGCCAGGAACAGAGTGAGGGTGGTGGGTTTCATTGGAGGCCTTTTGTTGTTTTTGTTGTCGACGAGCCGCTCCCGCGCCACTTGGCATTGGCGAGGGAAGGGCGCTTGTGGGGTGTCCTGCACCGAGCGGCGCAGGGCGGGTGTAAAAAAGCGCGAAGCAAAGGAGCGGACTCGCGCTCGGGGCGTCAGCCCCGGAAAAATCAGCGTCAGTGACTGCTGGCCATGGAAGCTCCAAGGCCGGTCTGGGCACGGACGAACTGGTCGGCATAGGCGGCGCGCTCGCGGTTGGCACGCTCGCTGCGGTCAAGCCTGGAAGCGACCACTATGACCACGAAGGCCAGTGGCATCGAGAACAGCGCCGGCTGGTCGTAAGGGAACAGCGCTTGGGCATGCCCCAACACGCCGACCCATACCGACGGCGAGCCGATCACCAGGGCCAGGGCGCTGATCAGTCCGGTCAGGCCGCCATAGAGGGCGCCGCGGGTGGTCAGGCCACCCCAGTACATGGCCATGATCAGTACCGGGAAATTCGCCGAGGCGGCGATACCGAATGTCAGGCCGACCAGGAAGGCGATGTTCTGGCCTTCGAACAGAATGCCGAGGGAAATCGCCACGATGCCCAGGCAGACGGTGGCGATGCGTGACACGCGCATTTCCTGTTTCTCGTCGGCGCAGCCCTTCTTCAATACCGACGCGTAAAGGTCATGGGAGATGGCCGAGGCACCGGCCAGGGCCAGGCCGGCCACCACCGCGAGAATGGTGGCGAACGCCACGGCAGAGAGGAAGCCGAGAAACAGGTTGCCGCCCACCGCCTTCGCCAGGTGCATGGCCACCATGTTGCCGCCGCCGATCATGGCCCCGCCGAGCTTGCCGTCGACGTAGTACTGCGGATCCGTGCCGACGATGACGATGGCGGTATAGCCCAGGACGCAGACCACCAGGAAGAAAAAACCGATGAACACCGTGGCGAACAACACCGATTTACGTGCCTCCTTGGCATTGGGCACCGTGAAGAAACGCATCAGGATGTGCGGCAGACCGGCAATGCCGAAGACCAGGCCGAGGGATAGGGACACCGCGTTGATCGGGTCGGCCAGCAAGGTGCCCGGGCCCATGATCTGCACGCCGCTGGCATGCACCGCCACAGCCTGGGCGGCCAGCGTCTCGAAGCTGAAGTCGAAGCGACTCAGGGCCATCAGCACCAGGGTGGTGCCGCCCGCCAGTAGCAGGACCGCCTTGGTGATCTGTACCCAGGTGGTGGCGAGCATGCCGCCGAAGATCACATAGACCAGCATCAACAGTCCGACCACCACCACCGCCGTGCGGTAGTCGAGACCGAACAGCAGCTTTATCAGCTGGCCGGCACCGACCATTTGCACCACCAGATAGCAGCACACTACGGTCAGCGATCCGAGGGCGGCAAAGCTGCGTACGCGGGTTTGATCGAGGCGGTAGGAGACAATGTCGGCGAAGGTGTAGCGGCCCAGATTGCGCAAGCGCTCGGCCATCAGGAAGGTGACGATCGGCCAGCCGACGAAGAAGCCGATGATGTAGACGAAACCGTCGTAACCCTTGGCGAAGACCAGGCTCGACAGGCCCAGCAGAGTGGCCGCCGACATGTAGTCGCCGGCGATTGCCAGGCCATTCTGAAAGCCGGTGATACCGCCACCGGCGCTGTAGAAATCGGCGGCGGAACGGGTGCGGCGGGACGCCCACCAGGTGATCAGCAACGTGGCAAGGACGAAGACGAAGAACATGCCGATGGCATGCACGTTGAGCGGTTGCTTCTCTGCGGTGATGGTGTCGGCATTGGCCAGCAGAGGGCAAAGAGCGAGAAGGGCGGACAGACGTTTCATGCGCGGGACTCCTGGAGGATCTGCGAGCTGAGCACGTCGAAGCGGGTGTTGGCGCTGTGCACGTACCAGGCGGTGAGTAGCCAGGACAACAGGATGATCGTCACGCCGATTGGCATGCCGAGGCTGAGGTGGCTGCCGTCATACAGCGGCAGGTGCAGCCAGGCAGGAGCGAACGCCACCACCATGATGAAGCTGTAATAGATCGCCAGGACCGCGCCGCTCAGTGTCCAGGCCAGCAGTGCGCGCTGACGCGCCAGGCGCTGGAACTTGGGGTTGGCCCTGACCCGTGCACAGGTCTGGGCGTGGTTCGGATGGTCAGTCGTCATGGTGAGGCTCCGTTTTTCTAGTTGTTTTTGTCGTTCGGCCTTTTGAGGGGCGTACGGGTACCCGGGTAGCGACCCGATGCGGGGCGCCACCTGAATGCGGATGTGCTGGGGTTATTGCCGCCCGGACGATCTTTCGAAGGAGAGTGGGCGGAGCAGGAGGGCGGGCCTGATCGGCTGCGAAGCGAGCAGAGGATCGGACCAATGGCAGGCGAGAACCGTGGTCGCGATTGCGCTGTTGCGCAGCTGTTTGCGTCCGGCGTGCAGGCCGGGGTTTATCCATGCGCTCATGCTGTCAGCCCTCGTTATTTATTATTGGGGAGGGGACTTTCCTGGCCGGAAAACGACGCTGGCCAAGTTGGGTGAGATGCGAGTATATAAGGGCATATTTCCCATATGTATTGGCAGAAAAGCCCGATGGATATGCAAAAACGCACAACGCAGCCCCCACTGAACTGGGACGACTTGCGCTTCTTTCTCGAAGTTGCCCGTGCGCGCACCGCCAGCGGTGCGGCCCGACGCCTGGGCGTGGACTACACCACGGTGTCGCGGCGCATCCGTGCCCTGGAGCAATGCCTGGGTGCCTTGCTGTTCGAGAAATCGCGCACCTCAGGCTTCGTCCTGACCGTGGAAGGGCAGCGTCTGGTCGGTCACGCCGAAAGCCTGGAAAGTACGCTGCTGGTGGCTTGCGAGCAGGTTTTCGGCACCACCGGGGGGCTCTCCGGGCATCTGCGCATTGGTTGCACGGAAGCCTTCGGAACCTGTTTCATCACGGCGCAGATGAGCCACTTCCTCGAGCACTACCCGAATATCTCGGCGGACATTTTGCCGGTCCCGCACTTCATCAACCTGTCACGGCGCGAGGCGGATATCGCCATCACCCTGGAGCGGCCCGAACGCGGTCCATACGTGTGCTCGCGACTGTGCGACTACCGCCTGCGCCTGTATGCGACGCCGGAGTACCTGGCCAATCATCCGTCGATCGGCTGTCGCGAAGACCTGTCCAGCCACCCGTTCGTGACCTACGTCGAAGACCTGGCCTTCAGCTTCAAGCTGCTCTACCTGAACGACCTGATGCCTGGGGCCAACTGCCGCCTGCGCAGCACCAGTGTGGTCGCCCATTACCATGCAGCCCTGGAAGGGCGGGCGCTGGCCATCCTGCCTTGCTTCCTCGCCGGCCCCGATCCCCGCCTGTGCGAAGTGCTGCCGGGTGAGGTGGAGGTCACGCGACAGTTCTGGATGTATTACAGCGAGGACCTGCGCAAGCTCAAGCGGGTCACTTTGGTAGCCGACTATCTGCGTGCTTGTGCGGAATTGAATCGTCCGTTGTTGATGGGGGAGTCCCATACGATGCACTACTTGCCGTCGCCCTGAGGGAATGGGAGGTGTGGCTTTGCAGGAGCTGCCGCAGGCTGCGATCTTGCTTCTGAAAATCAAAAGCTCGCAGCCTCGTTGCACTCGACAGCCCCTACAGGAGCATGGCGTCTGCAACGCTTTTTGTAGGAGCTGCCGCAGGCTGCGATCTTGCTTTTGAAAGTCAAAAGATCGCAGCCTCGTTGCACTCGACAGCTCCTACAGGAGCATGGCGTCTGCAGCGCTTTTTGTAGGAGCTGCCGCAGGCTGCGATCTTTTGATCCTGTTTCTGAAAATCAAAAGATCGCAGCCTCGTTGCACTCGACAGCTCCTACAGGAGCATGGCGTCTGCAGCGCTTTTTGTAGGAGCTGCCGCAGGCTGCGATCTTTTGATCCTGCTTCTGAAAATCAAAAGATCGCAGCCTCGTTGCACTCGACAGCTCCTACAGGAGCATGGTGTCTGCAGCGCTTTTTGTAGGAGCTGCCGCAGGCTGCGATCTTTTGATCCTGCTTCTGAAAATCAAAAGATCGCAGCCTCGTTGCACTCGACAGCTCCTACAGGAGAGTGGCGTCTGCAGCGCTTTTTGTAGGAGCTGCCGCAGGCTGCGATCTTTTGATCCTGCTTTTGAAAATCAAAAAATCGCAGCCTCGTTGCACTCGACAGCCCCTACAGGAGCATGGCGTCTGCAACGCTTTTTGTAGGAGCTGCCGCAGGCTGCGATCCTTTGATCCTGCTTTTGAAAATCAAAAGATCGCAGCCTCGTTGCACTCGACAGCTCCTACAGGAGCATGGCGTCTGCAGCGCTTTTTGTAGGAGCTGCCGCAGGCTGCGATCTTTTGATCCTGCTTCTGAAAATCAAAAGCTCGCAGCCTCGTTGCACTCGACAGCCCCTACAGGAGCATGGCGTCTGCAACGCTTTTTGTAGGAGCTGCCGCAGGCTGCGATCCTTTGATCCTGCTTTTGAAAATCAAAAGATCGCAGCCTCGTTGCACTCGACAGCTCCTACAGGAGCATGGCGTCTGCAGCGCTTTTTGTAGGAGCTGCCGCAGGCTGCGATCTTTTGATCCTGCTTCTGAAAATCAAAAGCTCGCAGCCTCGTTGCACTCGACAGCTCCTACAGGAGCATGGCGTCTGCAGCGCTTTTTGTAGGAGCTGCCGCAGGCTGCGATCTTTTGATCCTGCTTCTGAAAATCAAAAGCTCGCAGCCTCGTTGCACTCGACAGCTCCTACAGGAGCATGGCGTCTGCAGCGCTTTTTGTAGGAGCTTCCGCAGGCTGCGATCTTTTGATCCTGCTTCTGAACATCAAAAGCTCGCAGCCTCGTTGCACTCGACAGCTCCTACAGGAGCATGGCGTCTGCAGCGCTTTTTGTAGGAGCTGCCGCAGGCTGCGATCTTTTGATCCTGCTTCTGAAAATCAAAAGCTCGCAGCCTCGTTGCACTCGACAGCTCCTACAGGAGCATGGCGTCTGCAGCGCTTTTTGTAGGAGCTGCCGCAGGCTGCGATCTTTTGATCCTGCTTCTGAAAATCAAAAGATCGCAGCCTCGTTGCACTCGACAGCTCCTACAGGAGCATGGCGTCTGCAGCGCTTTTTGTAGGAGCTGCCGCAGGCTGCGATCCTTTGATCCTGCTTGTAAAAATCAAAAGATCGCAGCCTCGTTGCACTCGACAGCTCCTACAGGAGCATGGCGTCTGCAGCGCTTTTTGTAGGAGCTGCCGCAGGCTGCGATCTTTTGATCCTGCTTGTAAAAATCAAAAGATCGCAGCCTCGTTGCACTCGACAGCTCCTACAGGAGCATGGCGTCTGCAGCGCTTTTTGTAGGAGCTGCCGCAGGCTGCGATCCTTTGATCCTGCTTGTGAACATCAAAAGATCGCAGCCTCGTTGCACTCGACAGCTCCTACAGGAGCATGGCGTCTGCAGCGCTTTTTGTAGGAGCTGCCGCAGGCTGCGATCCTTTGATCTTGCTTTTGAAAACCCAAAGATCGCAGCCTCGTTGCACTCGACAGCTCCTACACGAGCTTGGGGAAGACAGTTGTGCCGTCATCACTGGCTGGAGCGAACGGCCCCGCCGTCGATCAACAGGTTCTGCCCGGTCAGGTAGCCTGCATGGCGGCTGCAGACGAAGGCGCACAGCGCACCGAACTCCTCGGGTGAGCCGAAGCGTTTGGCAGGAATTTCACGACGGCATTCGTCAAGGAATGCCTCACTGTCTTGCCCCATTTCGTGGGCAGCGGCGACCAGGTTATCGCGCAGTCGATCGGTGTCGAACGAGCCCGGTTGCAGGTTGTTGATCGTCACATTGCGGCTGGCAATGTTTTCTTGCCGGGCCAGCCCCGCGATGAACCCCGTCAGGCCACTGCGCGCGCCGTTGGACAGGCCCAGGCTTTCGATCGGGGACTTCACGGCGCTCGAGGTGATGTTGATGATCCGGCCAAATCCGCGTGCCGCCATACCGTCTACCGTTGCCTTGATCAGCTCGATAGGGGTCAACATGTTGGCATCCAGCGCCTTGAGCCAGGCGTCGCGATTCCATTCGCGGAAATCCCCGGGAGGAGGGCCGCCGGCGTTGTTGATCAGGATATCGAAATGCTCATGGGCCTTGAGCGCTGCCGCCCGACCCTCGGGCGTGGAAATGTCTCCAGCCACGGCGATGACCGTCACTTCAGGATTTATCGCCCTGAGCTGACGAGCTGTTTCATTCAGCGTGTCTTCGCCCCTTGCGGTGATCACCACGTTCACGCCTTCGGTAACGAGTGCCTGTGCGCAGGCTTTACCCAGGCCTTTGCTGGCGGCGCACACCAGCGCCCAACGTCCTGCAATTCCAAGATTCATGCGTGATCCACCACTGTAGACAGGTTTGGCGAACGGGCACCGATGCCCATGAAGCGTCGTACCCTCTCGCCTTCAGCTTCGCAGCGAATGGTTTCAGGGGCGGCATCGAGTTGAATGTTGCCGTTCTCCATGAAGATCACTCGATCGGAGATCGACATGGCAAAGTCCATTTCGTGGGTCACGATCAGCATGGTCATGCCTTCCCTGGCCAGGTCGCGGATCACGTTGAGCACGTCGTTGACCAGTTCCGGGTCGAGGGCCGAGGTCGGCTCGTCGAACAGCATGATCTGCGGCTCCATGGCCAGGGCCCGGGCGATCGCCACGCGCTGCTGCTGGCCGCCGGAGAGCTGGTGCGGGTACTTGTGGGCATGGGCCAGCAGGCCGACCTTGTCCAGCAGCGCATAGGCACGATGCTCACTCAGCTCGCCCGGCTGGCCGTGGTACCGCGGTGCCAGGGTGATGTTGTCGAGGATGGTGCGGTGAGGGAACAGGTTGAAGTTCTGGAACACCATGCCGATGTGCCGCACGCCTTTGCGCAGGCGCGAGCCGTTGGGTTTGTCCGAGGCTTCGATGAAGGTTTCGCCGAACAACTTGATGTCGCCGGTATCGATGCTCTCCAGGCCGTTGACCGTGCGGATCAGCGACGTCTTGCCGGAGCCGGATGGCCCGATGATCGAGACCACCTGGCCGTAATCGACATTCAGGTCGATACCCAGCAGCACCTTGTGGGTGCCATAGCTCTTCTGGATGTTGTTCAGTTGCAGGATCGGCGTGGTGTTGTTGCCTGCGGCTTTGCGCGCAATGTCCGGCAAGGCTTCGGCGCTGGCCTTGAACTTGGCGATGGTGGCCGCGTCGAGTGTGTGCGGCTTGCGGAAGTTCAGGTCCAGGTAACGCTCCAGACGCTGCAGGAAATAACCGAATACGGTGACGATCAACACGTAGTAGACGCCCACCGCCGCCAGGGTTTCCATGACCAGGAAGTTGGTGGCATAGAGGCGTTGGCCGACCGTGAGGATTTCGGTCAGGGAGATGACCGAGACCAGCGAAGTCAGCTTGACCACCGTGATGTATTCATTGATCAGGGTGGGCAGCGAAATACGGAAAGCCTGGGGGATCACGATCAGGCGTTGCATGCCGAGCACGCCGACACCCAGCGCGCGTCCGGCTTCCCTCTGGCCTTTGGCCACGGAAATCAGGCCGCCACGATGGATCTCCGCCATGTACGCCGCTTCAGTGACCACCAGGGCCAGCAACCCTGCGTAGAAGGGGTTGGACAGAATCGGTCCGCTACCGGGAAACAACTGCGGCAGGTTGTAGACGAACACCACCAGCACCAGCAACGGGATGCTGCGGAAAAACCAGATGTAGACCGCTGCGGGAATGCGCAGCAAGGGCGATTGGGACAGCTTGGCGGTGGCCAGGACAAAACCCAGCAGCATGCCGATGAACCAGGCCAGGGCACTGAGCTGGATGACCGTGACGCAGGCATTCCAGAAGTCCGGCAGGGAGAACAGGGAGAAGAAATACGACCAATCGAATTGCATGGGACACCTCGATCTGCCGCCCCCGTGCAGGGGCGGCAGATAACCAGACTACAAGGGCAGGTTCTTAGTTGGCGGTCGGTTCTTCCAGGCCGTATTTCTTGAGGATTGCTGCGTATTCTCCGCTCTTTTTCGTTTCCTCGAAGGCTTTTTGCACGGCCTGGTAGGTCTCGTCGTTACCTTTCTTGACGAAGATGCCCAGGGTTTGCTGATAGATCGGATGCTCGGTGGTGATCACGACCCGGCCATTGGTCTTTTCCGCGATCATTTTCGCGGCACCGGCGATTTCAACCTGGGCCTGGATGTTCTTGGACAGCAGGGCCTGGGTCACTTCGGGTGCCGAAGGGTACTCGCTGACGGTGATGGCGCCCTTGTTGTTCGGCACGCAGTATTCGTCGGACAGCTTCCTGAATTCCTTGACCCAGGTCGTGCCCTGTTCCAGGCCCAGCTTCAGGCCGCACAGGTCTTCAGGTTTTTTCGCATTGATCTCGCTGCCCTGGGGCACCATGACCGCGGCGCCGGTGTTGGCGTACGCGATGGTCTGCGCCTGGGTCTGGCGCTCCGGGGTGATGTACATGCCGGAAATGATCGCGTCGTACTTGCCGGAGTTCAGGCCCAGGATCAGGCTCGGGAACTTGGTGTCGACGAACTCCACCTTGGCGTTCATGTGCTTGGCCAGTGCCGTTGCCAGCTCGGGGTCCGAACCCACCACATTCTTGTCCTTGTCATAGGACTCGAAAGGAGGGTAGGTGATCTCCATGCCGACCTTGAACGTATCTGACGCGGCCATGCTCACCGAGGCACCGAACATGCCGGCTGCCAACACAGCCAGGCACAAGAGGTTCTTTTTATTGTTTTTCATTTTTACTGACTCCGGCATAGGTAGGGGTTTAGCTGAAAACTTCAATCAGGACGGTTGCGCCTGATTTTTCAAATGTCCGAAACTGGCGGGCTTGCGTGCCTTGCCTGGCAGTTGAACGTCCCCGTTGGCCACCCTCTGGCGCAGATACTGATAGGTCTGCAGCGCTTGGCCATACATGTGTTCGCCGATCGTGATCTCTTCGTAGTCGTTGCCGGCCTGGGCGAACCCGGGCAGCGGTTTGATCTGGGTGTGGTAGTCACAGGCATAAAACAGCGGGAAGGAATAACGCTCCTCCTTCACGCTGCGCACCCGGTGCGCAGTGGCAACGAATGCGCCTGC
This sequence comes from Pseudomonas sp. Pseusp49, assembly GCF_059491875.1. NCBI lineage: Bacteria > Pseudomonadati > Pseudomonadota > Gammaproteobacteria > Pseudomonadales > Pseudomonadaceae > Pseudomonas > Pseudomonas sp. Pseusp49. Next base: position 2,782,607 of record NZ_CP168514.1, read on the forward strand.
CGTCATCACCTCCAGCATGTCGCCGATGTTGACCACAAAGGCATCGGCAATCGGTGGTGCATCGATCCATTGGCCAAGATTGTTCATCACCTCAAGGCCGGGTTTGTCGGCCAGGAGGATGGTGAAGCACTCGTAATCAGTATGGGCGCCAAGACCCGGTGCGTCATGGGCGGCACCGTCGAACGGGTAGTGGATCAGGCGCAGCTTGGACGGCGGGCGGGTGACCAGGCTGTCGAAGTAGTTTTCTTCCAGGCCCAGGGTCAGGGCGAAGCCGCCGAACAGGCGCCGGCCCAGGGCGAAGATCGCTTCATAGTAGGCCTGCACCGCTGTCTTGAAACCTGCCAGCTGCGGCCAGTCGTTGGGCCCCAGCAAGGGGGTGTTGGCCAGTACCAGCGGATCATCGGCCGGGACTTCGAAGCCGACGTCGAAGGCTTCCTTGTGGTCCGGTTTGCCCTTGGAATAGACCTCTTCGCCTTCGGGCACAAAACCCTTGTGGGTCTGCGAGGTGCCGATGTAGTGGCGCATCTTGGTGTCGAGGGGCTGGTCGAAAAAGTCCTTGGCCGCCTTGCGCAGGTTGGCGATCAGTTGCGGGTCGATACCGTGATCGGTGATGTAGAGAAACCCGACGTCGCTGGCGGCGCGCCCCAATTGTTCGGCCACGGCCAGGCGGTGTTCCAGTTCAAAGCTGAACAGACCGGCGATGTTGACCACCGGGATGCTGTTGAAGTTGGCTTTGAGTGTGTCAGTGCTGGCGCTGTTGTTTTTATTGTCAGGCATGACGCATCGGCTCCCTAAGGATGGCTTGAGTGGTGGAAACGCTCGAAGTGTTCGCGCTCGGTCTGGCCCATCCACACGTTCAACGACCACAGGTCGGCGACCGGGACATTGGTGAAGGGCAAGTGATGGAGGTAGCCGTCGGCGCCGAACTCCGGCGTCAGGGTGCTGACCTGGTAACCGCGGGCCTGCTGCGAACGCCAGATGCTTTCCCAGTGCTGCTGATGGAAAGCCAGTTCTTTTGCATATTCAGGCGCCGCCGGGTGCGGAACCTGCGGTCCCTGGTCATAACCGACCCGCGCCTGGATATGGTGAACCCGCTCGATGAACGCGCTCAGGTCATCGGCCGGATCATTCAACAGACGCTCGCAGGTCACGACCCAATGGCTGATGTCACTGGTGAACAGCAGATCGGGCAGTTGCCGGATCAACTCCAGGGTCACCCAGGGGTTGAACAGCGAACGCGAGCGATGGGTTTCGAAACTGCAGACCTGACCGTGCTTGCGCGCCAGCTCCAGCGCCTGGCCAAAAAAATCCACCTGTTGCGCCAGGGACCAGCGGTCGTTGCCCGCCAGCACGTTGACGAAGCGCGGGGAGAGTTCAGCGGCCCAGGCGAGCTTCTGGTCGAGGTCATTGAGGTGGACGGCAGGCGTTGCCGACTGATCCGGCAGCACGTCGTAGGCGCTGAAGACGGTGCTGATATAGCCCAGGCGGTTGGCCTGGAGAAAGGCGCCAAACTCAGCCCGTTCGCGGGCGTCCAGTGGCAGGCGCGCTTCCATGCCATCAAAGCCCGCTTGCAGCAGCTCTTCGAGCGCCTGAGCCTTGCTGGCGGTGTAACCCCACAGCGTACGGAAAATTTCCAGCTTCATCGGTGATCCTCAAAAATCCAGGGCCTGCTGCAAAAGCACTTCGACGGCACCAGGCGGCGAAGCGATCAGTGGTCGGTGGCGGCAGAGGACTTCGAAACCGGATCCCTGCGTAACCTGATGCCACTGAGCGATGCCGAGGCTGGTTCGCTGTGGAGCCGATGTTAGGCACAGGCCGAGTGGCGAAAGAATCCGAAAGTTCAAATGAATACTTCAGACTTTCGTTAACCAATAGCTGGCTATTTATCCCGCTGGCAAGGAGGGAATTTGTGGGTGGATACGTGTCTGCGTTGGGTGTTGGCGCGGGGTGCCTTTACTACGACATCATTTTGAAGACTGCCAAGCGATCCCTGTCGTTGGGTCATGGCAATAGCATGTCGTTTGCGGTCTTGCGGGTGGCGTACGCAGACATCCGATTCGAACTGCTACCCGATCAAGGAGCCGAAGGGGCGTTCAATTTGCGACAGGTTACATTTCCGTTAACGACCAACTGATTTTTATCATTGAAATATAACTGCATGATTTATAAGTAAATAATCTATTTTCTATGTGTGTTCTTACAGTATTTTCTGTGTATACATAAAAAATACAAAGCATTGACGACACCCAGAACCCGTGCGAATCTGAATTCAACAACAAGCCGTCACCGCTGATTTGACTGCCTCGGGAGGTCATTGTGAAAAACGGCAAGAGCACTCTTTATGATGATCTCAAGCGTCAGATCCTCACGATGGAACTCGATCCTGACGAGGCGCTGGATGAGGTCGCCATCAGTGAGCGGTACGGGCTTTCGAGAACCCCGGTGCGAGAAGTATTTCGGCGTCTGGCGGGTGAGGGTTACATCGATATCAGGGAAAACCGGGGTGCCCGAGTGATTCCCATGAATCACTCGACGCTGCGAAACTTTTTCCTGGTTGCCCCCATGGTGTACGCCGCGATAGGTCGCCTGGCCGTTCAGAATTTCAAGGCTCATCAACTGGTCGACCTGAAGGAAACGCAACGCCGTTTTCGTGCCGCCACGATTTCGCGTGATGCCCTGATGATGGTCGTGGAAAACAATCGATTCCACGCAATCATGGGCGAAATGTCAGGTAATCAATACCTCGAGCCCAGCCTCGAAAGACTGCTGATTGATCATGCACGCATTGGCCATACATTTTTCCGCCCTCGTGATGAGGACATGGAGCAGCGGCTAGAGCTTTCTGCAGAACACCACGATTCTTTTATTGAAGCCATTGAGAATCGTGACGAGAACGCTGTAGTCGATCTGGTTTTTGAACATTGGGAGTTATCTCGCGAGAACATGGAAATGTTTATCGCGCCCCATGGGATGAACGCAGACCTGCCATTCCCTCTTAAGTAATACCGATCCTCGCTTGATTGGCCGAGGCTCGATACAAGTTAATGCCGAAGAAACGACGGCATTGAGTATCAATCCGCTTATAGATTGATAGGCAACAATAACGCAAACAGATGGTGAGCTTACAGCTGTGCACCACGGGCCTCTATTGTTTAGAGACTAATATAATAAGTTTTAATGTAGATCGAGGAACGCCATGAAGAAGATTTGGAAGGCAGTCTGCGCGGTCGCAATGATGGGCATGGTAATGCTGCCTGTTCATGCGGAAGAAAAAACAATCACCATGGGCACGTTGACCTGGGAAGACTTGACACCCATTACCGGTATTACCAAAAAGGTGCTTGAAGACTCCGGTTATAGCGTAAAAGTCATCGAGTTTTCCGAGTGGGGCATTGCTTATGCCGCTCTGACCAAAGGTGATATCCAGGTTCTTGCCTCGCAAACCGACTACGCGGCGAATGACTACTGGAACAAAAACAAGAACCGTCTGGAAAAACTCTCTCCGGTTTCCTATGGCCTTTACCAGGCGATCGCCGTACCTAAATACGTCGACATCGACTCAATCGAACAACTCAATGACAACGCCGAGAAATTCGGCAACAAGATCATCGGTATCGAACCAGGTTCGGGCTTGATGAATGATGCGAGCAAGGCGGTCAAGGACTACGGCATCAAGTTGCAACTGCTCGAGGGCAGTACCGCTGCCATGACAGCCGCATTGAAATCGGCAGTCGATCGTAAAGAGTGGGTTGCCGTCACTGTGTGGGAGCCTTCATGGATGGCGCAGAAGTTTGACCTGAAGTTCCTCAAGGATCCAAAGGGTGTCTTTCCTCCACCACAAGGTTACTACTGGATTGGTCATAAAGACTTCTCAAAGGAATACCCACGTGCGCGTGAGGTAATGGCCAGCGTGTACGTGCCGATTTCAGATATCACTGCAATCAACGGTGAAGTAAAGGATGGCAAGACCATGGAGCAGGCCATTCAGGGCTGGACTGATGGGCACGCAGAGCTTTTGAAGCGCTGGGAAAACATAAAGAAATAACGAGCACCTTTTTAAACGCCTTTTAAACGCCACTGCCGCCCTTTGATTCATTAGAAAAACCAGAAAAACTGGTTCGACGGGTACGAAAAATGACAACGCCCAACATTGATACCAACGAAGTGCTGATAGATTGCCAGTCAGTCTGGAAAATCTTCGGGAAAGCCGCACCTGCTGCGATGAATGCCGTTGTTCAGCAGGGGCTCACCAAGACTCAGATCCTGCAAAACTACGGCTGCGTGGTCGGGGTCTCGGATGTCAGTCTCCAGGTACGCCGGGGAGAGATCTTCTGCATCATGGGATTGTCAGGCAGTGGCAAATCTACCCTGATAAGGCTGTTGAACAAACTCATCACACCCAGCGCCGGCAAGATTGTAGTCAAGGGCAAAGAACTCTCGTCCTTGAATGCCGCACAGCTGCGGGAGGTGAGAGCGCGTCACATCGGCATGGTTTTTCAGAGCGTTGCGTTGCTGCCTAACCGTACGGTTCTGGAGAACACGGCGTTTGGACTGGAAGTACAAGGCGTGGGTAAGGCCGAGCGCTACAAGGTTGCCGAGCAGGCCTTGGCGAAAGTCGGGTTGAGCGACTGGATGTCACGCTACCCCAGCGAACTGTCCGGGGGCATGCAGCAACGGGTAGGGCTGGCTCGGGCAATCACCGCAGACCCGGAAGTGATCCTGATGGATGAGCCTTTCAGTGCACTCGATCCGTTGATTCGTCGGCAATTGCAGGATGAGTTCCGCCAACTGACCAAGGAACTGGGCAAGTCTGCTGTCTTCATCACTCACGATCTGGACGAAGCGATTCGTATCGGCGACCGGATCGCGATCATGAAGGACGGCGCGATCATTCAGGTGGGGACTGCCGAGGAGATCGTGCTCAACCCGGCGGATGATTACGTTGCGGAATTTGTCGCCGGTATCTCCAGGTTGCATCTGGTCAGGGCCGGCTCTGTCATGACGCCCGTCGAGCCGTTCAAGGTAGCAAACCCCGGTTGCGACATCGCCAGACTCACCAAAACCTCAGTCGACGCGGATATCAACGAGCTGATCGGCTTGACGATGAAGTCCGAGCGCGACGCACTCGCTGTGGTCGATAACGGAGTGGTGGTGGGGATCATTACCCCGCGTGATTTGCTGCGTGGCGTTCAAGGTATTCCAAACGAGTTCGCGGTATCGAAGGCCGCCACTGCACTGGAGGCGTCGACATGAGCACGCCTGACTTTTCCAACCAGTTCGATTCGGTCGTCGACTCGAGCCTTGAATGGCTGATGGACAATGGAGAGTCAGTGTTCGACACGACCAATGCGTTTTTGAAGGGCGTGTACGAAGGCGTGCAGTGGTGCATCGCTTATCCACCTTACTACGTCATTGCGATAGTCATTGCCCTGATCGGCTGGCGCGCAGTGGGTTTGCGTTTCGCAATCCTTACCGGCCTGGCCTTGTTGTTTTGTGATGTCATCGGTTTATGGCCAGAAACAGTCAGTACCCTTGCCTTGGTGCTGACCGCTACGGTGCTTGCGCTGGTGGTCGCGATTCCACTGGGCGTACTGGCGGGTCTCGCACCTTCGTTTGACCGGGTGGTGGATCCGTTCCTGGATCTGATCCAGACCATGCCGCCCTACATCTACTTGCTGCCGGCCATTGCGCTGCTGGGCTATGGCACCGCCACGGCACTGTTGGCGACTTTTATAGTGGCTGTGCCACCTGCCATGCGCCTGACCTCCCTGGGGATTCGCATGACGCCAAAAGAGTTCATCGAACTGGGGGACGCCAGCGGCGTCACCGGGTGGCAGATGTTTTTCAAGATCCGCCTGCCGTTTGCCATGCCAAGCATCATGGCCGGGGTCAATCAGAGTCTGATGATGGCCTTCGGCATGGTGGTCATCGCCGGCATCGTCGGTTCCGGTGGCCTGGGTGAGTCGATCTATGGCGCGGTTCGCACGCTGGACATCGCCAAGTCGATCAACGCCGCCATTGCCATTGTGATCCTGACCATGATTCTGGATCGGTTGGCGCAGAGCGCCGCGCGTTCCCGGATGGGAGAATCGAAATGACTGCTGCAGAAATCCATTTTTCACCAGGCGCATTCCTGGCACCCGCCGTCGATTGGCTCAACGCCAACTTGCACGGTCTGTTCAAAGCCATCAGCCAGGTGATCGAGGCGGTACTGGGCGGCGTTGAGGGTGCATTGCTTGCACCGCATCCCTATGCCCTGATCGGCGGGGTAGTGGTGTTGGCATTCTTCTTTGCCAACAAAAAAGTGGCGCTGTTTGCCGGGTTGATGTTGGCATTCTGTCTGTTCTCCGGGCTGTGGGTCGCGTCTATGCAAACCATTGCTTTGGTCTCGGTTGCGGTGCTGATTTCCGTATCCATCGCCTTTCCGCTCGGCGTTCTGGCAGCACGAGTGAAACGGGTCGACGAGGCGTTCCTGCCGATCCTCAACATCATGCAAACCGTACCGCCTTGGGTTTACCTGATCCCTGCCGTGATGCTGTTCAGCCTGGGACGGGTGCCCGCGATCATTGCGACCATCGTCTACGGTATTCCACCGATGCTCAGACTGACGACCCTTGCCTTCAAGCAGCTGCCCAAGGAGTTCCTTGAACTGGGCCAGGCCATCGGTGCTTCGCCGAGGGCGATACTGTTCAAGATCGAATTGCCGACTGCCGCGCCGACGCTGTTGGTGGGACTGAACCAATGCATCCTCCTGTCGCTTGCAATGGTGGTGTTGGCAGGCCTGGTGGGGGCGGGTGGACTAGGTGCTGAAGTCACCCGAGGCCTCACCAGGATGGAGATGGGGTTGGGCTTGCGTGCCGGCCTCGCGATCGTCGCTGTCGCACTCCTTCTGGATCGGCTGTCTCGCGGCGCGTTGCAGCGTCACTCCCCGCGCAAACTCGTGTGAGAGACTTTCAGAATGAGACGTAGCTTTTTTTGTGTTGATTCCCATGCGTGCGGGAACCCGGTTCGCGTCGTGACGGGGGGCGGGCCATTATTGCCCTCCGTGTCGATGGCGGAACGACGCGAGATTTTCGTTCGTGATCATGACTGGGTACGCACGGCGTTGATGTTTGAGCCTCGTGGGCACGACATCATGTCAGGCGTGATCATTTATCCAGCCTCCCGTGATGATTGCGACTTTGGTGCCTTGTTTATCGAGGTCAGCGGGTGTCTGCCCATGTGTGGGGCGGGTACCATCGGTTTGTCCACCGTGGTCATCGAAGAAGGTCTGGTCACACCTCGCGAACCTGGTCGGCTGGCCATCGAGACACCGGCAGGTCGTGTGGATGTCGACTACACCATGAACGGTGAATATGTCGACTCCATCCGGCTGTTCAATGTAGCCAGCTATCTGCACAGCGCCGATGTGGTGGTCAATGTGCCTGGCATTGGCGAGCTCGTCGTTGACATTGCCTATGGCGGTAATTTCTATGCGGTGGTCGAGCCGCAGGAAAACTGGCCTGGCTTGAATGGATTGACGACGGCAGACATCGTCAGCCTGAGTCAGAAGCTGCGCGCCGCGCTGGCGGAAGTCAGTGATCCCGTGCATCCGGAAAACAGTAGAATCAGCGGTGTTCACCATGTCATCTGGTGTGATGAAGAGCACTCAACAGCCGCTGATGGGCGCGGTGCAGTGTTCTACGGTGACAAGGCAATTGATCGCTCGCCTGGAGGTACCGGTACCTCGGCAAGAATGGCTCAACTGTTTGGCAAAGGACGCTTGAAGGTCGGGGATACGTATCGCAACGAAAGCCTGATCGGTACGATCTTCGAAGGCAAAGTCGAAGCGTCGGTGAAAGTGGGAGCGTTTGACGCAATCAGGCCCAGTATCGGTGGCTGGGCACAAATCACCGGCCACAACACCATTTTTGTCGACGACAAGGATCCCCTTCGTCATGGCTTTCAGCTTGCTTGAGCAGACCGGAGTGGCGTCAGGATGATGGGCATTTTCAATGCAGCAAATGATGCATTCCATAACGTGAAAGAGTGGATCGAAGATTGATCGAAAGACGCCAGTTCAGCGGAGGCATGAAGGGGAAAAATCTTCGCTATGTGAGTGACAACCCCAACCAGCCGACGCAAATGGTTCGAGCGGGATTCCTGCTGCTCGAGCACTTCTCGTTGCCCGCTTTCACCCAGGCGCTGGATACGATTGTCACGGCGAATCTTCTGCGCCCCAGGCTGTTCTCCTCCCGCACGTTCGGCTTGAACGACGGGGAGGTCATCAGTGATCTGGGCCTGGTCATCCGGCCAGATGCCCGTATCAATTGTTCGGTGCTTCAAGACCTCGATCTGCTGGTCGTTTGTGGCGGGTACAGGACAGAGCTCAGGGCGTCCGATGAGTTCATCCATTTGCTCAAGACAGCCGCTGGCCTGGGCATCACTCTCGCCGGGCTGTGGAATGGCGCATGGTTCCTTGGGCGCGCCGGATTGCTCGCGGGTTACCGTTGCGCCATTCATCCCGAGCACCGTCCCGCGCTTGCCGAGTTCTGCAAGGCGACGCAGGTCAGCAGTGAGCCTTACGTGATCGATCGAGACCGGCTTACAGCCTCCAGCCCTTCCGGGGCATTCCATATGGCGCTGGACTGGATCAAGGGATTGCACGACAAAGCCCTGGTCGAGGGCATCGAGGACATTCTTGCTTTTGAGGAGTCTCGCTACCGACGCATCAAGCCGACAGAGAATATCTGTTTGAGTGCACCGCTGCGCGAGGTGGTCAAGCTGATGGATGCCAACCTTGAGGAGCCCCTGGAACTGGAGCAACTGGCGGCTTACGCCGGCCGCTCACGCCGGCAACTCGAGCGCCTGTTCAGGGAGCAGTTGGGAACTACCCCGCAACGCTATTACCTGGAGTTGCGCATCACCGAAGCGCGACGGCTCCTGCAGCATACGGAACTCTCCCAGGTCGATGTGCTGGTTGCCTGTGGCTTTGTTTCACCGAGCCATTTCAGCAAGTGCTACAGCTCCTACTTTGGTTATCGCCCGTCGAAGGAAGTCCGACTGGTCAAGTAACGGTGCCCCCGATGACTCTTTGACTCCTCGTCAAGGCACGAGGGCCGATGGCGGTTTTTTCGCGCCATGGGATCGCTTTGAAGCCCCGCAAAACCACAGCCTCACCGGCCATTGGTCGCTTGGTGTTCAGGGTTGTTTTGTTTGTGTATTTTAATTGTAGACACAAAGAATAATGTTGTTTTATAGTTCGAATACAGGTAGTAGACAGCGTTCACTCACCCGTACAAAGGTTTCTGATAAATGGCTACCAAAGAACTCGATCTGCAGGCCTCCCCGGATCTGCCCGTTGACCGTAAAGCTGTGTTGGGAGAGGCGTTGCGTCGCCGGATCCTGAGCATGGAGTTGGCACCGGGCGCCGTCGTGGACGAACTGGCCTTATGCGACGAGTTCGGCCTTTCCCGACCACCTGTGCGTGAGCTCATGCGGCAGATGGCTGCCGAAGGTTACATCGATCTCGAAGCGAACCGTGCCGCGCGCGTGTCATCGATGAGCTACCAGTCGCTCAGAAGCTTCTTTCTGGCCGCGCCACTGATTTACATCGCCACCACCCAATTGGCGGCCGCGCATGCAACGCCATCCGAGATTGCAGAGTTGAAACGCATCCAGGCGTTCTTCCGCACGGCCATCGAAGAAAAAGATGTAGAGAAGCGCGTGCTCTACAACGACGAGTTCCATTTGCAGATCGGCAGGATGGCTCACAACGCATACTTGATGCCAAGTCTGCAACGCTTGCTGATCGACCATGCGCGGCTGGGGAAAATCTTCTATCGCCATCCCACGACAGTGGATATGCAAGCGGACCTGGAAGTGGCAGCGCAACAACACGACGAAATGATCAGCGCCATTGAAAACCATGATCAGGTTCTGGCGGGAGATATCGTGCGCGCGCATCTGGAATTGTCGCGACGCCGAATGTCCGAATACGCCGCGCCGGAAGGGTTGGATGTAGCACTTACCTTCTAAAAAGCAGAACCGATGCCACTTGCATGAACAGTGTGACGAGAACGTGCAGAAGGGACGCTTTTAGTAACTACAAATATAAAAGAGCCCAGGTCGCGAAAATGGCAAAAATCAGATACACACCTGCAGATGACTCTACATGCGGCTGGTTCCACCTGAGCCAGCCGAGAGTGGCCCGTCCGTCCCACTCCGGCGTTCGCTCAGCCCGCTGGGTGGTGCTGGGTGCCGGGTTTACCGGGCTTGCGGCAGCTCGCCAGTTGGCGCTGAACTTCCCGGATGATGAGGTTGTTTTGATTGAAGCCCAGGAGGTCGGTTACGGGGCCTCCGGCAGAAATGCCGGTTTTGCCATCGACCTGCCACACGATATCGGTGCAGAAGACTATATCGGCGATATCAAGACGGCAAAAATCAGTATGGCGTTGAATCTGACGGGGCAGCACATTCTGAAGGATCTCGTGGAAAAACACCGGATCGACTGTCAGTTTCGCATGTGCGGGAAGTATCAGGCGGCCATTGAAGACCGGGGTATCTCGGTTCTGGATGCTTATCGCCGTGGCCTGGACAAACTCGGGCAAGAATACGAAATGATCGAAGAGAAGGACTTGCCGGATCACATCGGCACGCATTTCTATCGCAAGGCACTGTTCACCCCAGGCACGGCACTCATCCAGCCGGCCGCCTTGGTAAAGGGCTTGGCCGACAGCCTGCCGGCCAACGTGACGCTTTATGAGAACACGCCGATTACCGAAGTGGAGTACGGCGACAAAACCATCCTCACTCACAACAACGGTCGTATTGTTGCGGACAAGTTGCTGCTGACCAATAACGCGTTCGCCATGAGCTTCGGTTTTTTGAAAGGGCGCATGTTGCCGATCTTCACCTACGGCAGCCTCACCCGGCAGTTGACGGAAGATGAGCAGGAACGTCTGGGCGGCAAACCGTATTGGGGCGTGATTCCTGCCGATCCGTTCGGCACTACCTTGCGCCGGACAACAGACAACCGCCTGTTGGTGCGTAACAGCTTCAGCTTCAATGCCGATGGACGCAGCCACCAGAAATACCTGGAGCGGTTTAGCCAGCGACACAAGGATTCGTTTGAGCGCAGATTTCCCATGCTCCCCGATGTCAATTTCGAGTACACCTGGGGCGGGTCGCTGGCGTTGTCGCGTAACCACATGGCGCACTTCGGGCAACTGGCCAACAACGTCTACGGAGCACTGTGCTGCAATGGCCTGGGCGTAACCCGCGGTACTGTGACAGGGACCTTGTTGGCCGACTGGCTGGCCGGCAAGAAAGATCCACTTATCGATTTTCTATTGTCGGCCCCGGGGCCTAACAGAAACCCGCCTGAACCCCTGCTTTCAGCAGGCGTGAATATGAACTTGCTATGGGGACAGTGCCGGGCGGGGAAAGAAAGCTGATTACGCATCACTGTAACAGGCAAGTTAAACGTTAAGTTCTTAGTTTATTGGCTGGTTCAATAAGTCCGGTGGTTTTTCATCGAGACGGCTTTAGTTTGCCTGGGTTTTTGGTTTGCGCTTCAGTCCAGGGAATTGCCGAAGCAAAATAGGAGATAATAATGACAAGTCCTAATACATCTATTGAGGATGTTCCTCTCAATAACTTCCATCGCTTGCTGACGGCCCGTTCCGGGGGCGGGTCATTTGTCGATGGGTATGTACTTAGCATTATCGGAATAGCGATGATGCAAATTACCTCAGCGCTGAATTTGTCAGAGTTCTGGCAAGGAATGATTGCAGCATCGGCTCTAATGGGTGTGTTTTTTGGTGGTTTCATCGGTGGCTGGTTGACCGATAAGCTGGGTCGAAAAAAAGTTTATTTCGTTGGGCCAACGCTGTTCATTCTTTGTTCGTTGGCACAGTTTTGGGTCGAGTCAGCGCCGGTATTGTTCGCCCTCAGATTCATCATCGGTCTGGCGGTGGGTATTGAATACCCCGTGGCCACGTCCTTGTTGGTCGAGTTCCTGCCGAAAAAGCAACGTGGCCCCAGGCTCGCAGCGTTGACCATCCTGTGGTTTGCCGGGGCGGCATTCGCCTACGTTGTCGGCACTTCAATCCTGAGTGTGGGCGGTGATGACGCCTGGCGTTATGCGCTGGCGAGTGCCGCTGTCATTGGGCTGGTGCTGCTATTGCTGCGTGTTGGCACACCTGAGTCTGCGCGCTGGCTCTTGAGCAAAGGGCGCGAGGGTGATGCGGAACGCGTGATCAAGCGTGTGTACGGTCAGCACTATTCGCTTAGAGACCTGCCTGAAGAGCCAGACCAGAAGAAAATGTCATTCCGGGATTTGCTTCATTCCGGGTACGGGAAACGCTTGTTCTTTGTTTCGATCTTCTGGTCCTGCTCGATTATTCCGGTTTTTGCCGTCTATGCCTTCGCCCCCAAGGTTCTCCTTGCGTTGAATCTGAAAGAGGCGTGGGCCTCATACGGTTCCATGGCCATCACGATGTTGTTTGTTGTGGGTTGTGTGGTCGCGACAAGGCTGATCAACACGATTGGCCGGCGCTGCATGCTGATACACAGTTTTCTATGGTCTGGTCTGGCTCTGTTGGGGCTGGCGACTTTTTCAAACAGCAATGAAGTTCTGGTGCTCTTGCTGTTCGGCGCCTACGCGGTATTCATCGGTGGAGCACAAGTTCTGCAACTTGTTTATCCGAACGAGTTGTTCCCTACGGAAATTCGCGCATTTGCCGTAGGCATTGGAACTTCTCTTTCCCGTGTGGGAGCAGCTGTCGGCACTTACCTGGTACCTGTTTCGCTGCAGACACTGGGTATCGGCAACACGATGTATGTGGCCGCAGTGGTCACCTTTATCGGGCTGATGGCGGCTTGGGCCATGGCTCCCGAAACACGTTCGCTGAACTTGCGTGATGCGGCGGCGCTTACCAATTAAGTCGTTGGGGCCGTGACAAATGGCGGTCGACGCCAGGTTGGAAAACATTCCCTTAGTGATGGAGAGGCAATCATGAAATTCGAAGGCATTTATACCCCGGCAATCACTCCTTTGACCGCAAGCGGTGAGATCGACAAGGCGGCTTTCTCCGACGTGCTGGAGTATCTGATCGAGTCGAAAGTACACGGCATCATCATCGGCGGTTCGACCGGCGAGTACTACGCCCATACTGCTCAAGAACGCATCGAACTGGCGACCCAGGCTAAGGATGTCATCGGCGCACGGCTGCCACTGGTGATTGGTACCGGAGCAATCCGCACTGAAGATTCCGTCGAATATGCCAAGGCCGCCCGTGAGATCAAGGCTGATGCAATTCTGGTGGGCTCTCCGCCTTATGCATTGCCGACCGAGAAGGAAAACGCCATCCATGCGCTGACCGTGGATCGCGCTGCGGGCCTGCCGATCATGCTCTACAACTACCCTGCACGCATGGGCGTCAGCATGGGGCCGGAGTATTTCGCGGCCGTTGCCGAAAGCAAAAACATCGTGGCCATCAAGGAAAGTTCCGGCGACATGGCGCAAGTCCATCGTCTGGCACGGGAGTATCCGAACATCAGCCTGTCCTGTGGTTGGGATGACCAGGCACTGGAATTCTTCGCCTGGGGCGCGCGCAGCTGGGTTTGCGCCGGCTCGAACTTCATTCCCCGCGAGCACGTTGCGCTCTACGAGGCCTGTGTCGTCGAGAAGGACTTCGATAAAGGTCGCAAGATCATGAGCGCCTTCATGCCGCTGATGGACTTCCTGGAAAGCGGAAAATTCGTGCAGTCGATCAAGGTTGGCTGCGCGTTGAATGGTCTTCGCACAGGTGGTGTACGTTCGCCTCTGCAACCCCTGTACGACCACGAGAAGCAGGCCTTGCAGGACATCATCACCACGCTCAAACGTGACGTCGCCCAGGTGACCGGGAGCGCAAAATGACTGGCCTTCTCAGCGCGGCAGAATATGCCGCCATCGCGCAGGAACTGAAGTTTCCGACTCAGTCGTTCGTCAACGGGGCGTCCTACATCTCGGTGTCGGGCAAAACGTTTACGACAATCAACCCTGCGACCAATGACGTACTGGCCGAGATTACTGCCTGCAACGCTCAAGACGTTGACTTCGCGGTGGCCAAGGCCAAGGAAGCATTCGAAGATGGACGCTGGCATAAGCTGAGCCCAGGCGAGCGCAAGAAGGTGTTGTTGCGCTTTGCCGATCTGCTGGAGCAGCACTCGCACGAGCTGTCTGTCCTGGAAAGTCTGGATAGCGGCAAACCCGTGCGCGAGTGCCAGCTCACGGATGTTCCGGAAACCATTCACATGATCCGCTGGCATGCAGAGTTGATCGACAAGATCTACGACAGTACCGCACCGGTCGGTTCCGGCGCGTTGAGCCTGGTAGTACGAGAAGCCATCGGGGTTGTCGGCCTGGTGCTGCCCTGGAACTTCCCGCTGCTCATGCTGGCGTGGAAGATCGGCCCATCACTGGCCGCAGGCTGCTCCATCATCGTCAAACCCGCCAAGGAAACCACGTTGACGGCGCTGCGTGTCGCCGAGTTGGCTTATGAGGCCGGCGTGCCGGCCGGTGTCTTCAACGTGCTGTCGGGCGGGGGCAGTGAAGTCGGCGAACCGCTTGGTCGTCACATGGACGTATCCATGGTCAGCTTTACCGGCTCGACAGCAACAGGGCGCCGGTTCCTGAACTACGCGGCGGATTCGAACCTCAAGCGCATTGTGCTGGAGTGTGGTGGCAAGAATCCGGCTGTCGTGATGGATGACATTGAAGATCTGGATCTGGTCGCGAGCCACGTCGTCAATGGCGCATTCTGGAACATGGGCGAGAACTGTTCGGCGTCTTCGCGCTTGATCGTACACGCCGACATCAAGGTCGAGTTGTTGAAACGCATCGGCGTTCAAATGCGCGAGTGGAAAATGGGCAATCCACTGGATCCGGAAAATCGCCTGGGTGCCATGGTCAGCAAGGCGCATTTCGAGAAGGTTCGCTCCTATCTGGAGCAAGCCGCAGTTGAGAAGCTCGACGTCGTTTATGGCGGCCACACCGAGAGCGATATTTTCGTTGAACCGACCGTTGTTGATGGCGTAGGTGTCGATAGCCGACTGTTCCAGGAAGAAATCTTCGGCCCTGTGCTGGCGGTGACAACGTTCAACACCGTTGACGAGGCCATAGCCCTGGCCAATGACTCGGTGTATGGCCTGGCAGCCTCGGTCTACACCGACAACCTGCGCAACGCCATCAAGCTTTCACGCGAAATTCGCGCGGGGATCGTGACGGTCAACTGCTTCGGTGAAGGTGATGCATCCACGCCGTTTGGTGGATACAAGGAGTCCGGGTTCGGCGGGCGCGACAAGTCAATCTGGGCCCACGATCAGTACACCGAAATCAAGACGATCTGGATCGACGTCTCGGAACGGTAACTTACCGGGCTGATGAACAGCGGTATGCACACTCATCCCGAATACCACGAATGTCGGGATGGGTGCTGCTCCCTTCAAAAAACGCGGCACCCGACGCCCCTCGTGCACGCTTCGCTGCGGCCTGTTGATGTCATGGGGCTGGGGTGACGGTGATAGTCGAGAGTTTTCTAAGAGAAGGAGAGGGGACGTCGTTATTGAGTCTGGTAGATCGGTCGAAAGGCAATTAGATTCCGGCTTGCAAGGGTGTAGCCAAAGTTTGACTGAAGGACACGACATGACATACCGAACAGCAACAGAAGCTTTTTTAAAGGGCGTTCGAACGCTCATCCCATTGACTCCCGGTGTCGTTCCATTCGGCTTGATCACTGGGGTCATGGCGATCGAGATGGGCATGTCGCCAGGCATGAGCATGGGAATGACATTGCTCTTCTACTCGGGGTCCGCCCAGCTGGTTGCACTCCAGCTACTGCAAAATGGCGCCTTGCCTGTGACGATTGTGGTCACGGCCTTGATCATCAACTTGCGCTTTATCATGTACAGCGCTTCGTTAGCCCCTCATCTGCACCACTTGCCTCGTCGCTGGACGTGGCCGGTGTCCTACCTGCTTTCTGACCAGTCCTATGCGCTTTGCACGCTGAAGTTTTCGTCAGGTGAACTGGGGCGGTTCGCACCCTATTTTTATGCCGGGACAGCGGTTGCCATGTGGCTGACCTGGCAGCTATCAGTGTTTGCAGGGGTGTATCTGGGCGCAAGCATTCCTGAGACCTGGTCGTTGAGCTTTGCTGTACCCCTTTCGTTTCTAGCGCTACTCGTTCCGGGCATACGCGGTGCGGCGAGCTTGGGGGCGGCGGTAACAGGGGGGCTGATTGCAGTGTCAGCGGTAAGTTTGCCCTACAACCTTGGGTTGGTAACGGCTTCCCTGGGTGGAGTCATTGCAGGGTTATTGATTGAAAGCACCGGCAAAAAAAACTTGAGCAGTGCTTCAGCCAGTCACGTCGAGAGGGAAACCCCATGAGTGATTTGTCTTTGTGGGGGATGTTTCTGGCGGTCGGCATCGGAACCTTTGTCATGCGTCTTTCTTTTGTCGAGCTTTATGGCCGGTGGCGAATTCCCACGCTGCTGAGTCGAGCCTTGGTGTATGTGCCGGCCAGCGTGCTGGCAGCTCTGGTTTCACCCTCGGTGGTGTACCCCAATGGACAGGGTGAATTTGCGTTCGCCAATCCCCAGATTCCCGCGGCTATTATCGCTGCATGGATCGCCTGGAAGACTCGAAGTACAGTCCTGACACTGGCGGTTGGTATGGCGGCCCTGTGGGGGTTCAAGTTTATGGCGTTGTAATCCTCCAAGGGGCTGGCTGTGCGTCATTGATGACGACCGCACCTTGTTGGGGATCTCCCTCGGCAAGCATTTGTTTGAGGCGTTCGCGCTCTTCAGTTCCCGGCAGTACACCCGAGGTTGTCGCCTCCACTACAGTGACTCCTTCTGCGTTGAAAATCATGACTTCGGCTTTTGCGCGACCCCGCTCATCGATGTCAGTGACGAGCCAATGGCAGGTGATCTGTTCTCCCGCGTAAACGGGATGCTTGAACTGGAAACTCATCCCTGTCGCCAGCCAGCCGATTTGCCCGCCAATTTCGGTGACGAGGCTGGCGGTCAGAAGGCCATGGGCAATGGGCGCCTTGAACCTGCGCAGTTGCGCGTAGCGCGCATCGCAGTGAACGGGGTTGTAGTCTCGAGAGATTTGCGCGAACTGACGAATGTCATCCTCTGTAAAACAGCGGACTATGGTGAATCGGTCACCGACCTGGAGACCATCGGCGGCACGTTCTCTCGGGCTTTTCATAAGCGCTCCATGGTAGCGGTGAAGCAGGGGCTAAAACGCAAAATGCATTGCCGATCAAGGATCAGCCGCGGGTCTGTTCGATCAGCAGCACCAGCGCGATGATGATCATGGCGGCTCCAGAAAATCGGCTGACTCTTTGAGCGGCCGCAGGGCGCGCCCGAAGAATGACTTGCGAGCCAAATCCGACCAGCAGGTAGATCACGCCACAACTGACAGTGTGGACGAGTCCCAACGCAATCATTTGCATCGGTACGGGCCAGGGAGCAGTCGCGTCGGCAAATTGAGGCAAGAGCGCCAGGAATAGCAGGAACACTTTCGGATTCAGTCCGCTCACGCAAAGCCCCTTGAGCGCCCAGCGCTTCCATGAGCCCGACGCCTGAGTTTCATCCGCGTGAGGTGTAGAAGGGCGGGCAAGCATGTTGGCGCCCAACCAAAGCAGGTAACCCGCTCCGGCAACCGTAAGCCCCGACAAGGCCACAGGATGGTTGGCGACCAATGTGCCCACACCGCCGGCAACAATCATGGTGGCGATCAAATGGCCGGATAACAGACCGCCCACTGCGGGCAGGACGACTCGATGCTTCAGCCCTGCCGAAATCGCGTAGGCCCAATCGGCGCCCGGCGTGATGATGAACAGAATCGATACAGCCCAGAACGCAACGAAAACGCTAAAGGTCATGGCGCTACCTGCTCCTTGAGTCAAAGGCCGCATCTGCATCGTTTCCAGCGCTGCGCGGCAATGAATGATTGAAGGAAGAATAATGAAATCTTGTTAGAATTTACTTTCAAAGATGGTCATCAAAACGGCTCTGTTTGGGAGATTCTTCTATATGGACAGGATTGATCGAAAAATTCTTTCCGAGCTACAAAAGGATGGTCGCCTGTCGGTCACCGAACTGGCCGAGCGCGTGGGCCTGAGCCTTTCCCCGTGCCATCGGCGAGTCAGGGCCTTGGAGGAGTCTGGAGTGTTGCTGGGTTATCGCGCACGACTGGACCCTGGCGCACTCGGCCTGAACTTTTCCGCCATGGTGTTTGCCACACTTCGGGAGGGTGACAGGCAAGCTGTAGAAGCTTTCGAGACGGCGCTCGTCGAAATACCCCAGGTGGTCGATGCCCAGCGTCTGTTTGGGGAGCCGGACTACCTGCTGCACGTGGTAACCCAGGATCTGCCTGCCTTTCAGAGACTTTACGATGAGAGCCTCTCGACGTTACCCAACGTGCAACGGCTGACCTCGACGCTCGTCATGAAACGGGTCGTCCAGGACAGGCCCCTTCCTTTCTGATGGACAGGCTGCATGTGGTTCTTTATGAACGTCGGGAGCGACCGCTTTTGGCCGTTCCATGCCGGTCACGGCTGGCTGCTTTTGGCTGCAGCCCTCTCGACTCATGGCTGTCAATCACCCAAGGCGCTACGCTCGCAGGCACGCTCCCTCAAGTACGGACGAAGCCGATATGAACCACATGCTTGATCGTTTACGTGCCTGGGCCAGAAACCTGAAACGGGAAACGATGGTCCTCTGGTTTTGCTTTCAGCATCCGCAAACCCCCTGGTTACCCAAATGGATTTCGGTTTTTGTCGTGGCGTATGCACTGAGTCCAATCGACCTCATCCCCGATTTCATTCCTGTGCTTGGGTATCTGGACGATGTGATTATTTTGCCGCTTGGCATTCTGCTCGCTATTCGCTTGATGCCTGCGCAGGTGCTCGAGGAGTGCCGGTTCAAAGCGAGTGAGTGGGAGAAAAGCCACAAGAAGCGGCCAGCGAACAGAATTGCTGCGGTGATTGTTGTATTGGTCTGGCTCGTTGCTGCGGGCAGCTTGGCAGCTTGGTTGCTGTGAGCCGGGGTTATTGCTCAACCCATGCGTCAGTGCTGATTCTATTTTTTTGAACTCGGGCTGAAAGCACTTATCCAAAAAAATATGTGGGAATGTTTCCCACGCAACGATGCCAACTGGCTCTGAGGGATCGTGCGTATACCGCAATAGCTCGTCAATGTTGCAGATTGACGGCTGTGCCGGTTGGCCGGCTGCTCCAAGGGGCGGCCGGGAACTCACTGGACATTGCGTTCGATACGGAGATGGGTTCGCAACTCCATGCGGAGGTGCATCATGCTGCTCAAGAAATGTTTATTGGCTCTGGCCATCGGTGGCGTCCTGTCGGCATCGACTGTCCTGGTGCCCGATTACATCGGTAGTTTCTCCAGCGTGTATGCCAAGGATGGCGGCAGCGGTGGAGGCGGTGGAGGCGGTGGTGGTCACGGTGGCGGTAATGGCGGTGGCGGAAACGGCGCTGGTGGTCACGGTGGCGGTGACGGCGGTCACGGTGCCGGCGGCCATGGAGGAGAGGGTGGCGATCATGGTGCCGCAGGCCATGACGGTGATGGTCATGGAGGCCCGGGACGCGGCGACGCTGACCATGGTGGTGTAGCCGGGAACAAAGGTCCGGGCAATGCCCATGACAACGACGCGGACGACGCTGACAACGATGCCGCGGATGCAGCCAGGGACGCTGCAAGGGCTGATGCCAATGCCGCCCGGGACGCGGCCAGAGCGACTGCTGATGCCGCTCGTGATGCGGCAAAAGCAACTGCAGATGCCGCCCGGGACGCCGCCAGGGCTGAAGCAGATGCCGCCCGGGATGCCGCAAGAGCGGCTGGCGTAGCGGACGATGACGCAGATGCTGCCAGAGACGCTGCCCGTGCCGCTGCGGATGCTGCGAGGGACGCGGCCAAGGCCGACGCAGATGCCGCCCGGGATGCTGCCCGGGCTACCGCGGATGACGCTCGGGACGCCGCCAAAGCCGAGGCGAAGGCAGCCAGAGAGGCCGCCAAAGTTGAGGCGAAGGACGCCAGAAGGGATGTGGCGGATGCTCCTGACGAAGCGGATTTCGACGCGGTCGAGGTAGAGAACTGAGCCTGCACGTTCGGCAATGAACACGGCAGGCAAACCGTAGAAAACGTCCCGGGAGCTTGAGGGACGTATCGGCAAAGAGTCGCAAGCCCTGAAACGTCATGGGGTTTGCGACTTTTTTTCGGCTATCGAGCCAAATCTCTACTGTCAGATCGACCGCTGATTCACGCGCTGAGTCAGTTCTTGCGCGGACTCTTTGCGTTCCGAGTAGCGGTCAACCAGGTCGGGGCGATCCCGTAGCAGCAGGGTAAATTTCACCAGCTCCTCCATGACGTCTACGACCCTGTCGTACAGCGATGAGGGTTTCATGCGATTGGCGTCGTCAAACTCCAGAAAAGCCTTTGGCACGGAAGATTGATTGGGAATGGTGAACATGCGCATCCAGCGTCCCAGCACGCGAAGCTGATTCACCACATTGAAGGACTGGGAGCCGCCGCAGACTTGCATGACCGCAAGGGTTTTACCCTGGGTGGGGCGAATGGCCCCTAACGCCAGCGGCACCCAGTCGATTTGCGCCTTGAACACCGCAGACATGGAGCCGTGGCGCTCTGGCGAGCACCAGACCTGTCCTTCAGACCACTGCATCAGCTCGAGCAGTTCCTGGACTTTCGGGTGATCGGAGGGCGCGTCGTCCGGTAGCGGCAGGCCGGATGGATTGAAGATCCGCGTCTCGGCGCCGAAGTGTTCGAGCAACCGGGCTGCCTCCTCGACCAGCAGGCGACTGAACGACCGCGCACGCGTCGAACCGTATAACAATAGGATGCGTGGTTTGTGCAGGTCGTTGTGTCCATGGGCGATGGGTGGGGTCAGTGCCGTGTCGAGATTGGGCAGGGAATGGGTCATAAGGGCTCCGGTCAAAGCGTGCCGATGCGTTCGAGTTCGCGCTTCAATGCATCGCGGTCAAGGTGTGCAAAAGGCAGTTCGAGGAATGCCCGGCAGCGCGTTTCGATGCGCGCCAGGGTTGAGTGGAACGCCGCCGCTATCCTTGCCTCATCGCCCTTTATGTCCGAGGGGTCTTCCAGGCCCCAATGGGCTTTCAGTGCCGGGCCGAAGTACACCGGGCACGCTTCGCCGGCAGCCTTGTCGCAGACCGTGATGACGATGTCCGGCGGGTTGGCTTCGAAAGCCTCGTTGCCTTTGCTGCTCAAGCCGTCGATGGCAATGCCGGCCTCTTGCAAGGTGCTCAGGCTGCGGGGCAGCACTTGTCCCTTGGGGAAACTGCCGGCACTGATCGCCTCGAAGCCTTCTGGCGCGAGATGGTTGAACATGGCTTCGGACAGGATGCTGCGACAGCTGTTGGCGGTACACATAAACAGAACGCGCATGGTGACTCCTCTTTGCGGTCGCACAGGGCTATACGCTCAGGCGCAAGGCCAGGGCAGACAAGGTGATGAGCAGGATCGGCAGGGTCAGGACCACGCCGACCTTGAAGTAGTAACCCCAGGTAATGCGGATGCCCTTGCGCTCCAGGACATGCAGCCAGAGCAGGGTGGCCAGGCTGCCGATGGGGGTGATCTTGGGGCCCAGGTCAGAGCCGATGACGTTGGCGTAGATCATGGCTTCACGCACTACGCCTGTGGCGTCACTGGCCTGAATCGACAGTGCGCCCACCAGCACCGTTGGCATGTTGTTCATGCCCGATGACAGCAAGGCCGTGAGCAGGCCGGTGCCCAGCGCGGCGCCCCAGATGCCGAACTCGGCCATGCGGTTCAGGGCCATGGTCATGTAGGTGGTCAGTCCGGCGTTCTTCAGCCCGTACACCACCAGGTACATGCCCAGGGAAAAGATCACGACCTGCCAGGGCGCCTCACGCAGCACCCGGCGGGTGGAAATCACATGCCCGCGCGCCGCCACGGCGAACAGCAGCGCGGCACAGACCGCTGCGATGGCGCTGACCGGAATGCCCAGGGGCTCCAGCGCAAACAGCCCGACCAACAACAGGGCCAGAACGATCCAGCCGACGCGGAAGGTCAGGGGATCACGCACGGCGCGTCGCGGATCCATCACGTCATCGAGCGCGTAGTGCCGGGGAATGTCACGGCGGAAAAACCGGTACAGCACCACAAGGGTGGTCGCCACGGCAACCAGATTGACCGGCACCATGATGGCGGCGTATTCGCTGAACCCCAGGTCGAAGTAGTCCGCCGAAACGATGTTGACGAGGTTGGACACCACCAGGGGCAGGCTCGCCGTGTCGGCGATAAAGCCGGCCGCCATGACGAACGCGAGGGTGGACGCTGGCGAAAAACGCAGCGCGAGCAGGATTGAAACAACGATGGGGGTCAGGATCAGGGCGGCGCCGTCATTGGCAAACAACGCGGAGACGCCGGCCCCCAGCAGTATCGTGAAGACGAACAGGCGTCGTCCGTCACCCTTGGCCCAGCGTGCCACATGCAAGGCGGCCCACTGGAAGAACCCGGCCTCATCGAGCAACAGGCTGATGATGATCAGCGAGATGAACGTTGCGGTGGCGTTCCAGACAATGGCCCACACCAGCGGAATATCGTGCAGCGTCACGACGCCTGCCAGCAGGGCCAGAACGGCGCCCAGGGCGGCGCTCCAACCGACGCCCAGACCCTTGGGTTGCCAGATGACCAACACCATGGTGAGCAGGAAAATGGAAAACGCAGTCAGCATGTGGATTCTCGACGGTTGAAGGGTCAGCAGCAGGCGGCAGTGTTGAGAGGGCGGTCGCCCATGGCGTTCAGGCGGGTGCTGTTGTCCTTGAGCCAGTCGGCGTTCGCTGCCAGCGTGGTCTGCAGAACATCACGCACCCACGCGGGCAGATCAGGGTTGAGCCGGTAATACACCCATTGCCCCTGGCGACGGTCCAGAAGCAGGCCGCATCCGCGAAGCTGGGCAAGATGGCGGGAAATTTTCGGCTGGCTATCGTCCAGTGCGCAGACCAGCTCACACACGCATAACTCGCCTTCACGGGCGATGAGCAAAGTGGCCCGGGCGCGGGTTTCGTCGGACAGGCATTTGAATACGACGGCAGGATTGAGCATTGGCGTGGCTCTGTACATATGGTTATTCGAATATACGTTTATCCATATGTTGAGTGCAAGTCGCCAAGGCTCAAGAAGGGCGGGGATGTTCAGGTATGCGATAGACTTGCGCTGTTTCGAGACAAGGCAAAGGAGATGCAGTGCATGGAATCGTTTAATGTTCGCGAGCTGAAAACCACTGACGCTGAGGCTTTGCTGGCGTTCGAAATCCGCAACCGTGAATGGTTCGAATCGCATATCGATGCGCGCGACCCTGCGTTTTATTCGTTGCGCGGTGTCGCCGATCATATCGATAGCTATCTGTCGGGTTTGGCCAGCGGCGCCTGGCACCCGTTTGTCATCGAGGACTCAAGCCAGGCAATCGTTGGTCGAGCCAATCTGAAAAGCATCGACCTGGCGATGGGGTCTGCCGAAGTGGGCTACCGGGTCGATCAGCGCGTGTGCGGGCAGGGGTTGGCAACACGGGCGCTGAGGCATCTGATCCAGCAGGCACGGGTGCGCTGGGGGCTTGCGCAACTGGTGGCCTATGCCTACAAGGAAAACCTGGGCTCCAGAAAGGTACTGGACCGGTGCGGATTCAAGCTTGAGCAACCTGGCCGTGACGACAGCCCGGGCCGCGAAGAGCGATTCGTCCTGTCGTTTCAATAGTTCTGCAAGCCCGTAGCAGGTTGCGGCGGGCTACTCCTGATCCTGATCTGCCGCGACCTCTTGCCAGCTGTCATCCGGGTCAAAGCGCTTCATCGCCAGCGCCAGTTTTTCACCTTCGGGCCCCAGGTCTTTTTCGAACACCTGGCCTTCGTGGCTGATCATGAAGCTCATCACCCCGGTGTCGTTGTATTTCGCCGGCCAGGCAATCAGGGCAAAGCCGCGGCTCATCTTGTCGCCGATGAGGTAACTGTAGGCACCACCCGGTGCCGAAGGCCCCTGGCCATGAAGGATGCGGAAGCGGTAGCCATGCCATTCTTCGTCGGCAATGGCTTTGCCGAACGAAGGCCCCAGCGGGCTGATCTGGCCGCTATCGTCCGGTGCCCAATAGAGTCCGTCGTGCTTGCCGGGGGTGCTGAAGATTTTCTGCGCATATTCGAGTGCGCCATCACCGTCCCGATCGACTGACGCATAGTCCATCTGGGCGTCGTGATAGGCCAGCACCGATTGCACCGCGTCGAGTTCATTGCGGCCGATCTGGCGTGCGCGGATCTCGGCACTGCCGGCCTTCATGTCGAAGCGCCAGCCGTTCGCCACTTTTACCAGGGGGATCGGCAGTGTCCAGTTATCGGGGCCGACCGCCAGGATGCCCTTGTTGTCACCGCTTTTTTCAATGTGGTGTTGCTCGCGGTATTGCTGCAAAAACGCATCGACGTCTTTGCGCTGCACGCCTTCACGCGGGACGTAGTTGTGCCAGTCACTGCCGAGCAGTTCCGTCAGGCGTGCCTGGTCGGCGTGTTCCGTACCCAGTGCCTGGACCAAGGCTTCTGCAGCCTTTTCCGGGGTTGGAAAGGCCTGCTGCGCCGTCGCCATGCACGACCACAACAAGCCGGCAGCTACCGCAAGGACAGAAGGCAGCAAGCCCATGAGTCCTTTCACTCGAGGATGGTTTTTCAACGACGGCCCCCCCTTTGACGCGCTGGTGGATTGGACGGCCGACTGACCTGGTGACCGGCCGAGCGGGCGGCACTGGGGCGATGGGCGGATGCCTGGCTGGCCCGGCCACGATTGGCCTGGACGTTGGCCTGGGACGGTGAGCGTGCGCCGGCGAACGCATTGTTGCGGGCACTGCCGGCACTGGCGGCCGGTCGTTTGTTCGGCGCCTGCCGCGTCTGCGCGGCGCCTTCCCGGCGCTGGTTCAACTGGGCGGTCTGGTTCCTGGGTTCCTGGCGGGCCTGGGGCCTGGGCTGCTGATTTTCCCGGGTGTTCCTGGCGGTACCCTGGCCTCTGTCAGCCGCCCTGGGCCTGTCCGCACCGGCCTGCAACCGATTGCCGTCCGCGGCCCCGGACTGGAGTTTGCGCGTTTGGTCACGGGCTTCGCGGTTGCTGGTGGCAGGTCGTTCGATACCGTGCTTGTCCATTGAACTGCGGGCGTTTTCACGGGCCTGGGCGCGCTGGGCAGTGTCCCCGCGATAGGCTTCACGCTGACTGGCACCGTTGAGTTGGCGGCCGTACTGTGCGCGGCTGGCATTGTCTCGATAGGGCACGCCATTGCGGTGCACCGGGTTGTGCTGCCATTTGTTGTTGGTGATCCGGTTGTTGCCATTGATGTTGTTGTAGCGATTGACGTCGATGTCGATGTCGTTATTGCCCCAGTCACATTCCCCCCACAACGATCCGATGATCGCCACGCCGGCGCCAAACGCGAGTCCGGCCATCAGGGCCTGGCCAGGGTAATAGGCCGGTGGCGGTGGATAGTACGCCGGCGGCGACGCCGGGTAGGGCCAGGTGCCGTAGGTGGTCGTCGGGTTATACGTGGGGACGTACACCACCTGCGGATCGGCAGGCTGGATGATGATGGTGGAGCTGCTGGCCGGCGCCGGTTCCGCAGCAGGCGCTGGCGCCGTTGCCGGTGCCGCATTCGTGGTTGCAGGTGCTGGCGCCGCGACATTCTGGATCGTCACGTTCTGATACTGGTTGCTCTGCAGATTGCCGGCTGCCTGTGCCTGGCGACGCAAACGTTGCGCGCTTTCCATGACATCGTCGGGCTGCGCCAGGAAGGCATCACCCAGGCGTTGCACCCACACGGGGTCCTGCCCAAGCGTTGCCAGGACCTGCGGGAAGGCGACCAGTGCCTGCACGCTCGGGTCCCAGGGCTGGTTCGCCACCTGTTTGACCGCGTCGTCACCCTTGGCGTCCGGGTGCGCTTTGGACCAGCTGACGGCCTCGCCGACTTCCCCGGGGTAGGTGGTGGCCATCAGCACCTGTGCAAACAGAGGGTCAGGATAAAGCGCAATGGGCGCCAGCATCTGATCCAGCTGTTCCTGGTTGAACACCGGATCCTTGGTCGCCGGGGCGACGGGCGCCGTATCGGCCGCACTTGCCGGTACGGGGGCTGCGGCGGGTGCCGGGGCCGGTGCGGCAGCGGTCTCACCCGCACCCAGTGCCAGGCTGGAAGATCCGCTCAACAACAGTACGGCCGACAACGCGTAAAGTAATGGAATGTGCATTGCACCCCCCATGTGGTCAGGCTTGAAATGAGTGGATCAATCCCTGGCAGGTGAAAGCCGACCCTGCAAGCCACAGAGCTGCGCCTCGACACCGCTTCCTAATGGTAGCAGCTCATTTGAAGGACCCCGGCTGGCTTTGAAACGCTGTGATCCAGGTCCTGATTCTGATCAGTGTGCGCTGGCGTCGCTTTCGTGTTCTTCGGCAAATGCCATGAACACGTCCAGGTCCAGCACATCCAGCTTGATCCGGGAAATGAACGCCGAGAAGGCCAGGTTCGCCGCCAGCAGGCGCAGATCAGAGGCCCAGGGCGGAAGGTACGTCGGTCCCTTGAGCCAGCCGGATTCGAACAGTGGCGCCAGGCGTACCGTGTCCGCCAGGCTCAGGCGCCCTGCAAACAAATGCCCGATCAGTTCCGGCCGGTTATCGCGGATTGCAATGCGCAGCAGGGTGTGGACGCCCAGCAGCCCGGTCAGGTAAGCGGCATCCTTGGTAAAGGCTGAACCGCCCCGCAGATCGGCGCCGCGGAACACCCGTTGGGTTGAGCGGAAGGATTCCTCCTGCGTCTGCCCGGCCGCCAGAAAACCTTCGAAGACCTGTATGAAATCGGCGCCCTCCAGCGCCTGCTGGACGGCCAGCACGCGCAGGGCCAGGCGACGCAGGCGGTTGATGTCCATGCTGCCGGTGAACAGTTCGGCCAGGGTGGCAATGCCCTCCTGGGTCTGGGTTGTGCGCGGTGCGCCCAGGCCCAGGCTGGTGAGGTTGGGCTGCCGCGCGCCGTTCTGTGCGGTGGCGACATGCACGAAGGCCTCGTGTTGCAACAGCTGATGCTTGTCCAGCTCCGTGAACAGCGCACTGGCCCGCAGGCGAATGCGGCTCGATCCGGCGATGGCCTTGGCGGCCAGGTTCGGATCGAGCACGACCGTGATCTGTCCGGCGCCGAAGAAACGGTCCAGTTCCGGTTGAATCCAGGCGGCGAACACCTTGGCCGGGATCTCGGCCGGGCAGGGTGGAATGCGTGCACCCCCCAACAGGGCGTCGGTGGTCTGGAGGAAGAATCGGGCCGCGTCGAGCATGCTCAGTTGCAGGCGCGAGTAATGGAAATCCGGACGCCGGTACAGCGCTGACGAGTATTGGGTAAAGGCGGGAGTCCCCATGGCCCCCAGCATCTGCCCGGCCGTGGCATAGCTACGGGCGGTCAGGGCCAGGAAATTCCCGGCCGGATGCCCCACATCGCAATGGCTGATAAAGGTTTCCAGGGCGGCGATGTCGGCGCTGTGGTCGCGGGGCTGTAACTTGACATTGGGCAGCGTGGCCCGCCCGCTGCGCCATTTCGCCAGGAAGTCCTCCTCGACGCCATCGGGCCAGGACAGCGCTTCGAGCACGCGGATCTTGCGGGTCAGGCCGGGCAGGGCGGCATCGAGTTCGGACAGGGCAGCGGCACTCATGGATGGCTCCTTGAGGGACGAGGTGAGGTTACAAAAAGCTTAGTCGTCGCGGGCGGTGGCGTGTCGAGCCGTACAGGCAAAGTCGATGAAGGCCTTGAGCGCGGCGGGCACATGGCGGCGGCTGGGGTAATACAGGTGCAGGCCCGGGTAAAAGGGGCACCAATCGGCCAGCACCTGGATCAGGCGGCCATCGGCCAGATACGCGGTGACCATGTCCTCGAACACGTAGGCCAGCCCCACACCTTGCAATGCCGGGCCGATCATCAGGCTGACATCGCCGAGCGTGAGCGGGCCGCTGACGTCAATTTCCTGGGTGATCGCGCCGCGTTCGAATTCCCAGCGGTACAGCGCGCCGCTGGGGAAGCGATGGCGGATGCACGGGATGCCATGCAAGTCCTCGGGTTTTCGGGGGGCGGCATGTCGCTCGAAGAATGCCGGCGAGCCCACGACTACCGAGCGCATGTTCGGCCCGACAGGCCGCGAGACCATGTCGGCTTCCAGACGGTTGCCGAAACGTACCCCCGCATCAAAACCGCCAGCCACCACGTCGACCAAGGCGTCGCTTTCGACGATCTCAAGGCGGATATCCGGATACTCCTTGAGGAACCGGCTGACGATCGGCAAGAGCACCAGCTCACAGGCCTGTCGGCCTGCCGTCATGCGCAGGTTCCCTGAGGGCTTGTCGCGAAAGCTATTGAGGTCTTCCAAGGCATCATCGATGTCCCGGAAGGCTGGTTTCAGCCGTGCGAAAAGGCGTTCCCCGGCGTCGGTCAGCGCCACGCTGCGCGTCGTGCGATTGAACAGGCGTACGCCCAGGCGATTCTCCAGCGCTCGTAATGAGTGACTGAGTGCCGAGGGCGTCAGACCCAGTTCGACCGCTGCCCGGCTGAAGTTCAGGTGCCGGGCGATGCACAGGAAGATCGACAGGTCGGCGGTGGAGGGGGATTTCATTTGTGAGCGCCTTTCACAAAGTCATGCAAAATTGCTGGGATTATCACATCAGTAGCACAGCCTTAAAGTGGCATCAACTCATCGAGAAGGCCCGGCAACAACGCTCGGGTCGCTGACAGGAGGAGTTGAAATGCGTACCTGGTTCATTACTGGCGCTTCCCGTGGTTTTGGCACCCTCATCGCAGAACACGCCCTGCGTGCCGGCGACGCTGTGATTGCCACCGCTCGTCAACCACAAGACATCACTGATCGCTTGGGCGATCACCCGAACCTGCTCGCCGTGCGGCTGGACGTTACCCGCGAGGAGGAGGCGCATCAGGCGGTCGCCGAAGGCATCAAGCGTTTCGGGCGCATTGACGTGCTGATCAATAATGCCGGCTTCGGCGTGCTGGGCGCTGTGGAAGAGACCAGTGCCAGCGAAACCCAGCGCCTGTTCGCCACCAACGTGTTCGGCGTGCTCAACGTCACTCGCGCGGTACTGCCGCACATGCGACGCCAGCGTAGTGGTCATGTGATCAATATCTCGTCGATCGGCGGCTATCAGGCCTACATGGGCTGGGGCGTCTACGGTTCCACCAAGTTTGCGGTGGAGGGCATTACCGAAGCATTGCATCAGGAGCTGGCGCCGCTGGGCATCCATGCGACGGTTGTCGAGCCCGGGTTCTTCCGCACCGACTTCCTGGACGAGCAGTCGCTGATCAAGACCGCCCTGGAACTGCCGGACTACGAGGAAACCGTCGGCAAGATGCGCCAGTTTGCCGAAGGCGCCAACCATGCGCAGCCGGGCGATCCGGTGAAGTTTGCCGAAGCGATGCTCGCGCTGGTCAATGCGCCGAACCCGCCACAACGCCTGGCGCTGGGCAGCGACACCGTGGCACGTATCGAGGCGAAAAACCGCTTTGTGGAGGCGGAGTTGAGCGAATGGAAAGCGTTGGCGCTGTCCACCGACTTCGAGGTCTGACGCGGCGCCAGTGGCGCAAGAACCGGGCGGGCCCCGGTTTTTGCGTTTATGAAGATCGGCCTTTACTCCATCACGGGTGCCGGCGCTTCGTTGGCCTGGGTCTTCGGGGTCTTGATGATCAGCAACAACGGCATGACCGCCAGTGACAGCAGCATCAGCAGCTTGAAGTCGTCCACGTAGGCGATCCAGCTGGCTTGCACGTTGACCAACGCGTCCAGGGCGGCGCGGCCGGAGGCGGCCATCGGGTCCAGGTAGTTCTTGATCGACCCCGCGTCGAAAGCCCGGTTGAAGGGCGTGACGTAGGCGCCGATCTGCTCGTGGTTGGCCTGGATGTTCTGGGTCAGCAGCACGGTGACGATGGAGATCCCGACACTGGACCCGACGTTGCGCGACAGGCTGTAAAGCCCGGTGCCTTCGGCGCGCAAGGAGGCGGGCAGGGTCGCGAAGGCAACCGTGGTCAATGGCACGAACAGCATGCCCAGGCTGGTGCCCTGGATGAAGCCGACCCAGATGACGGTTTGCATCGACACATCCGGCGTCCAGCCGGTCATCAGCCCCATCGACAGGGCTGACAAGCCCAGGCCAATCAGCAGTAACAGGCGGGTATCGACTTTGCCCAACAGGCGGCCGGCGAGGAACATGGTCAGCATCGTGCCCAGGCCACGGGGGCCCATCACCATGCCGGCGGTCAGCACCGGATAGCCCATCAGGGTTTGCAGGTAAGGGGTCATCAGCGCCAGTGAGGCCAGGTAGGTGATGCCGACGATAAAGATAAACACGACGCTGATCGAGAAATTGCGGTCCTTGAACAGCTGCGGGCTGATGAAGGGTGTGTCGGTGGTGAAGGTGTGGACCAGAAATACATACAGGGCGACAGCGGCCACTATGGCCTCGACGAGGATTTCACCGGAAGCGAACCAGCCCAGTTGTTCGCCCCGGTCGAGAAACAGTTGCAGGGCCATGATCGCCACGCTCAGCGAGCCGAAGCCGAGCCAGTCCAGGCGGCTCGAGGTGTCGGTGGTGGTTTCGCTGACGTAATAGACGATCCCGGCCAGCGCGAGCATACCGATGGGCAAATTGATGAAGAACACCCAGCGCCAACTGAAATTTTCCGTCAACCAGCCGCCAAGCATCGGCCCCAGCACCGGGCCGACCATCACCGATACGCCGAACAGCGCCATGGCTGAACCGCGTTCCTTGAGGCTGTAGATGTCCAGCAGAATGCCCTGGGACAGCGGCACCAGCGCCGCGCCCGCCAGGCCCTGCAGCAGGCGGGCGAGGATGATTTCTTCCAGCGATTGCGCCAGGCCGCACAGGATCGACGAGACCACGAAGCCGACAATCGCCCACAGCAGCACGCGTTTGCGCCCGAAGCGCCGGGCCAGGAAGGCCGACGGCGGGGTCATGATTGCGGCGGCGACGATGTAGGACGTCAGCACCCAGTTGATCTGGTCCGAACTGGCCGAGATGCTGCCTTGCATGTAGGGCAGGGCGACGTTGGCGATGGTGGTGTCGAGCGCCTGCATGATCACCGCCAGCACGACGCAGGCGGTGATCATCCCGCGATGGGTCACCGGTTCGGTCGGCGTCGGGTTACTCATGAGCCAGGGCCGGGGCCTTGCTTACCAGCAGCCCCGAGAACAGGTGCGGCAGGCCACGGGCCGAGCCGGTATCGATCTCGGCCTGCACACTCATGCCGGTGCGCAGCGGCGGTTTTTCCCCGGCATCATCGATGCTGATGCGCACCGGAATCCGTTGCACGACCTTGACCCAGTTGCCCGTGGTGTTTTGCGCCGGCAGCAGCGAGAAGCTTGAACCCGACGCCGGGCTGATGCTGTCGACGGTGCCGTGCCACTGCACGCCGGGGTAGCTGTCGACGCTGATTTCGACGGGCTGACCGGGTTTCATGTGGGTCAGCTCGGTTTCCTTGGGGGACGCAGCGACCCACAGGTGATCGGCCGACACCAGGCTGATGCCCGACTGGGGGGGCTGCAGGTAGGAGCCGACCTGCAGCGAATCGACGTTGGTCACGACACCGTCGAACGAAGCCCTGACCACCGAGTTGTCCAGGTTGCGCCGGGCTTCGTCGACGGCGGCCTGGGCAATCAGATAGGTGGACTGTTGCTCGACGGGGGTGTCGATAGTTCCGCCCAGTTGTGCCAGCACCATTTGCGCCGTGGCCCTGGCCACCGTGATTTTCTGCCGGGTGCTGTCCAGCGCGTGCTTGGCATCGTCGTAGTTGGTTCTGGACACCGCAGAGACGCTGAGCAGGGTTTGCTGGCGCTGGAAGCTGGCCTGATAGTAGGCGAGGTCGATTTGCGCCTGGTCGATCTCGGCCTGGGCTTGCCTGTAATTGGCCTGGAGGTTGAGGATCTGATTGCGCACGTTGTTCAGCTGCGCCCTGGCACTGGCCAACGCAATCTCAAAGGGCTCGGGCTTCAGGGTGAACAGGACCTGACCCTTGACGACCCGCTGGTTGTCCTTGACATCCACCGAGGCGACCAGCCCCGAGACATCGGTGGAGACGCCGACATGATCGGCCTGTATGTAGGCGTTGTCGGTGGAAATGATCTGCCCGCCGCTGACATACAGGTAACCGCCGACCACCAGCGCGATGGGCAACAAGGCAAAGAGCGTGGTGCGCACGAACAGGCGTCTTTCAATCATGACGACGACTCCGACTCTTCGACGGGAAGACTGCAGGCTTCGATCAGATTCGACCTCATCCGCTTCATCATCTGCAGCAGCAGTTGTTCCTCCTCGGCAGAGAATCCGCGGGTGGCTTCCTGGCGAGTCGTCCGGCCCATGTCGCGCATGAGCTCCAGGAGCGGGTGGGCCTGTTCCGTCAAGAACAGCAGGGACAGGCGCCGGTCCGTGGGGTGACGACGTCGCTCGACCAAACCGCGCTCGGCCATTTTGTCCAGCAGGCGCACGAGGGTGATCGACTCCAGTTCCAGCAGGTCCGCGAGCCCCTTCTGATGGATGCCTTCGTGGGTCGACAACATGGCCAGCACTTGCCACTGCGAGCGAGTGAGGCCCACATGCCGCGCGCGTTGCTCGAACCGCTTGCGCATCAGCCGGGCGCTGTCATGCAGGGCAAAACCAAGGGTCAATATGTCGGTCATGGTGAAATCTGCTGCGGAGTAGTTAGCTCATCATAGTTGAGCTTGTAATTAGTCAGCTATCTATATTTGCCGAATAATCAAGGTGAATCGATTCCGTGAACAACCAACACCCCTTGTAGAGGTTTATCTCAGAGCAGGCTCCACGACACCCCAACGTACATCGCCATGCCCTCGCCGGGTGTGGAGCGGGCCGCGTCCAGCCCTTTGTCGTCGTAGCCCGGCGTGACCGTGGCGGCATAGTGCTTGTCGGTCAGGTTGCGCAGGTCCAGCCAGGTCTGCCAGTCGCCCTTGGGCGCGTTGTAGCCCAGGGTCGCGCCGAATATGGCGTAGGGATCGGCGTAGTAGCTGTTGGCGTAATCGACCGCCACCTTGGACACCCATTGCGTGTTGACCGCGGCGAAGAAGCCTTGCGGCCAGTCGTAGCGCAGTTCGCCCTGGTAATAGTGCATCGGCAGGCCCGGCAGGCGGTTGTCGCCGAAGCGGTCATCGTCGCGGTAGTGGAAGTCACTGAAGGTGTAGCTCTGGCGCAGGCTCAACTGGCCGCCATCGCCCGGCGACCAGAGCGGGCTCAGCAGGCTGGCTTCGACACCCTGGTGCACGGTGGGGCTGGCGTTGAGTTCGTACGGTGTGATGGCGTTGGCGTCCGGCAACACCGAGAGCAATTCGTGGTGCACCTGGGCGTAGTACCAGGCCAGGCTCCACTGGCCCAGGGTGCTGTCACCGCGACCACCGATTTCCAGGGTGGTGGCGGTCTGGTTTTGCAGCTTGACCGGGTCGCGCTGGGCGCCTGTGGCAGGGCCACTGCCGGCGGGGAAGCGAATGTTTGAGCTATAGATCAGCGACCAGGGGTGCGGCGCCTCGACCGAGCGACTGAGATTGCCGAACAGTTGCAGGTCAGGTGTCAGCTGGTAGCGCAAGCCCACGCGCGGGGCATAGTCCCAGTCGTGCAGGCTGGTCTTGCCGCCTTCCTGCGGATAGGTGACGTCGCTTTCACGGCGGGTGTAGATGGCGGCCAGGCCGGTGGTCAGCCACAGGTCGTCGGCGATCTCCAGGTCGTTGCCGACATGCAGGACCGTGTCCGAGCCCTGGTAGGTGAAGTTGCGCATCAGCGTGCCCGGTGCGTAACCGGCGGTGTTGCCGGTGGGGATGCGCACGAACTCGCTGGCGCCTGAGTTGGGCAGGTGTTTGGTCACCCGCAGGCCCAGGGTGCTCTGGCTTTGCAGGCCCCAGAGGGTGTCGCGGCGATTGTAGTCGAACGTGCCGCTGACGTCCGTGTACGCCACCTTCAGGCGGTTGGGCCCCTCACGCAAGTCCATGGGGTAGTCGTGGTAGACCAGGCCGGTCTGGATGCTCGAATCGTCATCGAGGTACCAGGTGGTCTTGTTGCCGATAAAGGTGCTGCCGGGCTCGTCGCGGCGATCGTCCCGCGCCACGTAGGCGGGGTTGGCCGCCCGTGGATCGTGCTCGATGGAGTGCTTGGTCACGCGTCCCGCGAGGTCGTTGTCGGTCTGGCGATGGCGCAGGTAGAAGCGTGTTTCCAGGTTCGGGTTGAAGCGATAACCGAAGTTGGCGATGACGCCCTGGCTCTCGCTGGCCGTGTGGTCCTGGTAGCCGTCGGCGTTTGCGTCGGTCATGGCCACGTAGTAATCGAAGTCACCCAGCACCTGTCCGGAACTGACCTGACGCTGCTGATAACCGTGACTGCCCGTTGCGTAGCGTACCTGCAACTTTGGCGCGTTGTAGCCGGTATGGCTGACGTAATCGATGGCCCCGCCCAAGGCCAGGGCACCGCGGTCGAAACCGTTGGCACCGCGCAACACTTCCACATGGTCGAGCCACAGCGGTTCCAGCAGTTCATAAGGCGTGCCGCCAGGGCCGGTCAGCGGCAGACCGTCGAGCATTGTGTACAGCCCCGAGGCGTGGGCACCCGGTGCACGGTTGATGCCCGATCCGCGGATCGAGATCTTCACCCCCTCATTGCCCGCCGACTGGGCATAGATCCCGGGCTGATAAGCCAGCACATCCTGGTTACTCGCGACACGGCCCTGCAGCGGACGGCGCATGTCGACCACATTGGTACCGCCGGGTACCTGGGCCAGCCGGGCCCTGGCGTCCTCGATCCCCTGGTCTTCGTCACTCTGGTCCTCGGCCCCGATCAGCACTTGCCCCAGTTCAAGGCCCTGAGCCTCGGTCATGGCCGGACAAACAAGGGCCAGGCCCAGCAGCGCAGCGGGCAAGGAATTAGGCGAGGGCATGGGGGAAACTCCAGACGTACAGGGAACGGACAATGAACAGTGCGACGCAAGAATGAACGAAGGGAACACATGGCAATCTGGTTTTTTGCCCACCGGATATTTCCAGTGGCATTGACGTCACTGCAATGCCTGGGGCCGGGGGCGAAGGGTTATTCAAGCATTCCCGAAAACTGTAGGAGCCAGCTTGCTGGCGATGGACTCAGATACGCCGCGTTTATCCAGTTCGCCCGCGTAATCGTTAACGACCATCGCAGGCAAGCCAGCTCCCACAGGGGGCCGTGCCCACGCTGAAACTGTAGGAACAGCCGGTCGACGCTCGATTGCTGGCGATGGACTCACGTGCGCCGCGTTTATCCGGTTAACACGCGTTATCGTTAACGCCCATCGCTGGCAATCGATCTCCCACAGGGGACCGCGTCCGAGTCCAATCCAGTGAAAGAACCGATCAAAGCGTCGGCAATTGCCCGATGCGGCCCATCATTTCGGTCACGATCTGCAAGTCCAGCAGGAACTGCTCGGTCGTCTTGAACTCGTTGTCGTTGTGCCCGGTGTACTTGACGTCCGGCATGGCCAGGCCGAATTGCACGCCGTTAGGCAATTCATGCACGGACGTGGCGCCGGCGGAGGTGCCGAACTTGTGTTCCATGCCGAGGTTTTCGCTGGCCACCGCGAGCAAGGCCTTGACCCATTCACCCTCAGGGTTGCGATACATCGGTTCGGCAATCGACAGGTCGAAGGTCGGTGCGATCCCGGTTTTCTTGCTCCAGGCGTCCAGCTTGGTGGCGATTTCGGACTTGAGCACCTCCGGCGTCTTGCCCTTCGGCACGCGCAGGTTGACGGCGAGTTTGAAGGCTTTGTCATCCATCCCGACATAGGTCAGGGAAGTGGTCAGCGGGCCCATGAACTCATCGGCAAAACCGACCCCCAGCTTGCCACCCAGGTAGTCCAGCCCCCAGTTGTCGGCGGCGTAGCGGGCAGCGTCGGTGAACTGGTTGTGCTTGAGCGCGACCTTGCCGTCGAGGCTATTGATGAAGTCGAGCATCCTGGCCACCGGGTTGACGCCGGACTCGGGCTCGGAGGAGTGGGCGGAAACGCCGGTGACCGTCAGTTTGACGTCCTTGCCGTCGACCTTGGCGGCCAATTCGAAGTTGCCGCCATTTTGCTTGGCGTACTCAGTGCCGGCCTTTTGCAGGCTGGCAGCCAGTTCGGCGGGCTTGTCGGTCACCAGGGTCGCGACCGATGTCGACGGAATCTGGTTGGTGGCCAGGCCGCCGGTCATCGAAATGATTTCTGCGCCTTTGCCCTCGCCAGCACGCTTGGCGAAGCTGGCCATGACGGTGCCGTAGCCTTTCTCGGCGATCACCACCGGGTAGCCGCCATCCAGCGCCAGGTTGTAGTTGGGTGTCGGGTTGCGCTCGAAGTAGTAGGGGATGGCATCACCGGTGGTTTCTTCGGTGGTGTCGACCAGCAGCTTGAAGTTGCGCGCCAGCGGCAGTTGCTCCTCCTTGATGATCTTCATGGCGTAGAGCGCCACCACGATGCCGTTCTTGTCATCTTCGGTGCCGCGGCCATACATGCGATCGCCGACCAGGGTGACCTTGAACGGATCGAGGCGGGTGCCGTCCTGCAGCACCCAGTTCTCCGGTGTCACCGGCACCACATCGGCATGGGCGTGAATGCCCACGACTTCATCGCCCTTGCCTTCGAGGGAGATCTCGTACACGCGGTTGTCGATGTTGCGAAAGTTCAGGTTGAACGCCTGGGCGAGGCCCTTGATCTTCTCGGCAATCTTGAGGAATTCGGGATTGTCGTGCTGGTCAACGCCGTCCACGCGCACGGTCGGAATGGCCACCAGTTCCTTCAGGGTTTCGGTGGCCGCGCTGCCGTATTTGACCCGAGCGTAAAGACCGAGCAAACGATGGATTTCGTTCTGCTGCTCAGCGGACAGCGTCTTGTTGCCGAGGAAGGCACTGATGGCCGGGCCGAGGTCGTCGGTTTTGGCGACATCGCTCTTGGCCAGGCTTTGCAGGAACTGGCGGAAATCCTTGACCGAAGCATCATTGAACGTCTTGAGGATGATCGCGCTCTGTTGCGGTGTGATGTTGGCGTGGGCAGCGCTGGTGAACGACGAAAGGCTGGCGAGCATCAGGGTGGTCGCAGCCAGGTGCTTGAATGAAAAATCCATTGCTGGGGGCATTCCTTTGCAGGCGGATTGTAAGAAATATCTGATCGTCTGATCAGAAACATTTCAAAACTAACACCATGCGCGTGTGAAACGGGAGCCCCTGAAGTGGGATCTGTCGCACAGAAATGCAAAAGCGACGCAGAAACGAAAAACCGCTCTATCAGTGTTTGCATTCCGCCAACACCACCTGGCAGGTATTCGGCGTGCCGCCTGATCGGCCGGCATAGCGGATGCAGTTGTTCAGTGATTTCTGGCGAGCCATGTTCAGCGTGTCGCCCCAGGCGAGGCCACCTTCGCCGACAGTGGGGAGGGCTTTCGCATAGCAGGCTGAGCCGGTGCTAGAGGCTGAATAGCGAGCCGTGTTGGTCTTGCCTGAGCATCCGGCTGTCAGCACCAGATTGGCCGCGAGCAGGGAAAGCAGGAGCCATGACGAGCCTTGGCGTGCAGTCTGTCCCGTCATTGCGTTTCCCCTGTATCGAGAGGCGTGATCAAGGTCGTGCCTATTCAGATTAGGCCTCTTTCAGGGCATCCTCCACCTGCGGCTGGACCTGCCTCAATCAATAGAATTATGTGTTTTTGGTATTACTGCTATCCGATTGGGTCTATTCATTAATTAATGCCTGGGCGGTAGTTTGCCTCTCTGCGATTACACATCGAGAGCCACTCATGACCCGGGATTCCATCCGCAAGTACGCACATGCCGCCGTCAGGGCGGGCACGCTCTGCCTCACCCTGACCGGCGGGGCGCTCGTGGAAGCTGACGAGCGCAGCGAGCGCAGCCCGCTGATCATCAAGGATCAAGGAAGCCTGATTGCCGGCGGGGGACTGATCACCCAGCCGGGTCGCTTTGATCCTTACAAACCGCTGATGCCTGATGGCCAGACCTACCATGGCGACCATGTGTACGCGTTCTATCAGGTACCGGTCGATGCGCATCCGTTGCCCATCGTCATGTGGCATGGCGCAGGGCAATCGGCGAAGTCCTGGGAAACCACGGCCGATGGCCGCGAAGGCTTCCAGAATATCTTCCTGCGGCGCGGGTTCTCCACCTACCTGATTGACCAACCGCGCCGTGGCGATGCGGGGCGCAGCCTGGTGGAAACGACGATCAAGCCAGTGCCGGACGAGCAACTGTGGTTCAACCAGTTCCGCATCGGACAGTGGCCCGAAACCTTCGAGGGCAGTCAGTTCCCCCGTGGGCCGCAGGCGCTGGAGCAATTCTTCCGTTCGATGACACCCAACACCGGCCCTTATGACATTGAAGTCGCCTCCGATGGCGTATCCGCGCTGTTGGACAAGACCGGGCCCGCCATCTTGTTTACCCACTCTCAGGGCGGTGGACCCGGTTGGATGACCGCGATCAAGAGCCAACAGGTGCGGGGCATCGTCGCGTTCGAGCCGGGTAGCAGCTTCGTGTTTCCCGAAGGCGAGGTGCCGGCGCCGATTCCCAGCGCGTTCGACACGCTCTCGGCGCAGGTCGTATCGAAGGCGCAGTTCGAAGCGCTGACGCATATCCCCATCCTGATCATCTACGGCGACAACATCCCCGACAAGCCGGTTCGTTTACCGGCACAGGACAGCTGGCGTGCCCGGCTCGAGATGGCGCGACTGTGGCGAGACACCGTGAATCGCCATGGCGGCGACGTGCGGCTCATTCACCTGCCGGAGATCGGCATCAGGGGCAACAGCCACTTCCCGTTTTCGGACCTGAACAACGTCGAGATCGCGGACCTGGTTTCGCAGTTTCTCGCCGAGAAAAACCTCGATTGATGTCGAGCAGGGCAATCGCTGCCGCACACCCTTGGAAACTGGAATTGTCAGGAGTATTCACAAGATGCGAACCACGCTGAAGGCCACACTCATGGCCGCCATGATCGGCATGTCCGGCGTTGACGCCGAGGCCGCAGACTACAAACACAATCCCTACACCTTGACCTACGCAGGCGCGCTGGTGAAGAACGAGCCGGGCAAGGTCAACATCCATCCGGTCACCTACAGACTCAACGGCCTGGACATCGCCGCCAACGTCTACACCCCGGCCAATTATGACGCGACGAAGCAATACCCGGCCGTCGTCGTGGCGCATCCCAATGGCGGGGTGAAGGAGCAGGTCGCCGGCCTGTATGCCCAGCGCCTGGCCGATCAGGGCTACATCACGATCACGGCGGATGCGGCGTATCAGGGGGCCAGCGGTGGCGAGCCGCGCAACATCGACAAGCCCGCGTACCGCATCGAGGACATCCATGGCATGGCGGACTTCATCGCCCGCTATCCGGGCGTCGATAGCGCGCGACTGGGCTTGCTCGGTATCTGCGGCGGCGGGGGGTATTCGTTGAAGGCGGCGCAATCCGACAAGCGCTTCCAGTCGATCGCGACCTTGAGCATGTTCAACTCCGGGCTGGTACGTCGCAATGGCTACCGGGACTCGCAACTGTCGACGATCCAGGAGCGCTTGCAACAGGCTTCGGCCGCCCGCGCGCAAGAAGCGGCGGGCGGGGAGGTGCTCTACGTTGGCGACGCCAGGCTGACCGAT
The DNA here is from genome assembly GCF_059491875.1 of Pseudomonas sp. Pseusp49. Classification (NCBI taxonomy): domain Bacteria; kingdom Pseudomonadati; phylum Pseudomonadota; class Gammaproteobacteria; order Pseudomonadales; family Pseudomonadaceae; genus Pseudomonas; species Pseudomonas sp. Pseusp49. The sequence continues at coordinate 2,822,375 of NZ_CP168514.1, forward strand.
GAGCAGATCGCCAGGCTGCCGTTCGATCTGTATCGGCAGGGTTTCGAGTATTACGGCAAGACCCACGCCCATCCGAACTCGACCTTCCGCTACACCCAGAGCAGCCTGCTGGACCTGATGAGCTTCGATGCCACGGACCAGATCGAACTGATCGACCAACCCTTGCTGATGATCGCCGGCAGCAAGGCCGACAGCCTGTACATGTCGGAGCAGGCGTTCGCCAAGGCCACTGGAACCCGGGACAAGAAACTGTTCACGATCGATGGCGCGACCCATATCGAAACCTATTGGGTGCCTGAGTATGTGGACGTCGCCATAGGCCAGTTGAACGCGTTCTACGCCAGAACACTCTGACTCGAGGGATCCTTCATCATGAAAAACACGCTTTTTGGCATCGCGGTGTGCGCTGCGGCGCCTTTTGCCGGCGCAGCAGGGGCCGACGGTGTCAGTGAGCCCAGGGCCGCCCAGCAGATCAGTCGTGCAGGCAGCCAGGCTTCGGTCGCCGGCCCGGCGGATTATTTCACCGGACAGGTGCGCGTCGATCCGTTGTTTCCTGCCACGGGCGAGAACAATGCGTCCGGTGCCTACGTCACCTTCGAGCCGGGCGCGCGTTCGGCCTGGCATACCCATCCTGCCGGCCAGCGATTGGTAGTGACCTCCGGTGTCGGCCTGACGCAAGAGTGGGGCAAGCCCGTGCAGGAAATCCATCCAGGCGATGTGATTGTCTGCCCGCCGGGCGTCAAGCACTGGCATGGTGCCGCTCCTGCGAGCCGCATGACGCACCTGGCCGTGACCGGTTCGGTAGAGGGCAAAAGCGTGCAATGGCTGGAGAAGGTCACCGATGCCCAGTACAGCGCCCAGGGTTCTGTTGCGCCGCAATCCTTGCCTGCTACGCCACCCGTTTCCGAGACATTGTCCGAAAGGCAGCAGGCCATCCCGTTGATTGCCGCCGCCATGGCCACGAGCAATATTCCCCGACTCAATGCGGCCCTGAACCAGGGACTTGATGCAGGGCTGACGGTCAGCGAGGCCAAGGAAATACTGGTGCAGCTCTACGCCTACAGCGGTTTTCCGCGCAGCCTCAATGCCCTTGGCGAGTTGATGAATGTGGTCCAGGCACGCAAACAGCGGGGCATCGAGGATGTTGCGGGGCGCGAGCCCGGTCGCACCCTTCCCGTCGGCGATGAGTTGCTGGCGGTTGGCAAGGCCAACCAGACGCGTATTGCCGGGGCGCCTGTCCAGGGGCCGCTGTTCGACTTCGTCCCAGTCATCAATCAGTACCTGCAAACGCATCTGTTCGGTGACATTTTCGAGCGCGACAACCTTGACTGGCAAAGTCGGGAGCTGGCGACCGTCGCGGCGCTGGCCGCCACGCCGGGCGTAGAGTCACAACTGCGCTCGCACATGGCCGCCAGCCTGCGGGTCGGCCTGACTGTCGGACAATTGCGTCAGTTGACCCGGCTACTGGCCGATCAGGGGGATGCCGAAGCAGCCAAGCGCGCCGCCGAGGCGCTGGACGCCACGCAGGCCAATCAGCCCGGATAGCGCAAGGCTTCGCGCAGCAGGGTAAAGGCCGGCGAGCTTTGCCGCCGGCTTGGGTAATAGAGGTGATAACCAGAGAACGGCTCGCACCAGTCCGTGAGCACGCGGATCAACCGGCCCTGCGCTACATGCTCCTGCACCTGGTCTTCCGGCATGTAGGCCAGGCCCAACCCCTGCAGGGCGGCCTGCAGGCGCATGGCAATGTTGTTGAACACCAGTTGACCCTCGACGCGGACGTTCACTGGCTGGCCATTCTTCTCGAACTCCCACGAATACAGCCCACCGTGAGTCGGCATGCGCAAGGTGATGCAATTGTGCTGCATCAGATCGATCGGGACGACGGGCTTTGAATATCGGGTGAAATACGCGGGGGAGCCGACCACCGCCATGCGCATGTCGGGGCCGATGCGCATGGCGATCATGTCCTTGGCGACCTGCTCACCCAACCGTACGCCAGCGTCGAAGCCTTCGGCCACAATGTCGGTAAAGCCGTAGTCGACGATGATTTCGATGTTGAGGTCAGGATAGTCCGGCAGCAATTTGGCCAGTACGGGGTGCAGAACCGTGATCGCTGAATGCTCGCCGGCCGTGATCCGCAATTTGCCCGCCGGCTTGTCACGGAACGCGCTGAGCAAGGCCAGTTCGTTGTCGATCTCTTCGAACCTGGGGGCGATCACCCGCAGCAGATGCTCGCCGGCTTCAGTCGGCGAAACGCTGCGCGTGGTGCGAGACAATAACCGAACACCCAGTCGATCCTCCAGCTGGCGCATGGCGCGACTCAAGGCCGGCTGCGACATACCCAGCCTGGCGGCGGCACGGGTAAAACTGCGCTCCTGTGCCACGGCCGAGAAGATCGCCAGTTGGTCGTAGCTTTCGACGGTCATTGATACGCACCTGTTATGAACCGGTTGCGATTATGCCATCTGAAGTGAGTAATGGTGTTGCCCTGGAACGTTCACGGTCTGGTCAAAAAATGGTTCATCACGTAATTCCGGGAAACTGTAGGAGCTGCCGAAGGCTGCGATCTTTTGATCTTGATCTTCAGCAATCTCCAGATCGCAAAAGCAGGATCAAAAGATCGCAGCCTTCGGCAGCTCCTACAGATATTTCGTAATCTCTGTTCCCCCGGGATTTCCAGAAAATCGACAAGTCCCGTCCTCAAGCCGAAGCCTCCTGCGCCGAGCCTTGTTGGACGAAGCGGTCAATCAACCACCGCGCCGCCGGCCCCGGTGGCACATCCGTGCGGTAGATGACGTCGAAGGCATATTGGCCGCTTTTGTATTCCGGAATGTTCAGTTGCACGAGCCGGCCACTCTGCAGATCTTCCTGGACCATCGGGGCCGGCATGTTGCCCCAACCGATGCCCTCCCGCAGCAGCATGTGCTTGGCGCCCAGGTCCGCCAGCCGCCAGGTGCGGTTGCTGAGCACGGCGAAATCCTTGTCCTTGGTCAGCACCGAACGGTCGGACAGCACCAGTTGCGTGAACTCTCGCCCGGCGCCCGGAGCATTCGAGTCGCTCGATGCCAGTGGATGATTCGGGGCGGCCACCGGAATCAGCTCGACACTGCCGACGCCCATTCTTTCGATACCGTCGATGCCTTCATTCATGGGCCCACTGACGCCGATGATCGCGCCACGGTTGATCACCAGCTCAGTGACGGCGCCGAGGGCTTCCATATGCAAGTGCAGGGCAACGGTGGGGAACGCTTCGCGAAAGGATTTGAGTGCGTCCACCACGCGCTCGGGGGGAAGCATCACATCGAGTACCACGTGAACCTCGGCTTCGAGCCCCTGGAGCAGGCCCTTCACTTTGGCGCGCAATCCATGAATACCGTTGGCGATGGTCCTGGCTTCGGCCAGCACTGTGCGGCCGGCATCGGTGAGCTGGGGTTTGCGGGTGGTCTGACGGTCAAACAGCGACACGCCGAGCTGCATTTCCAGGTTGGCGATCGAGTAACTGATGACCGAGGTGGCCCGGTGCAGTTTTCTGGCCGCCGCGGCGAAACTGCCGACTTCCACGACCGTCAGGAACACGCGCAGCTGGTCCAGTGTCGGTGTTCCGGGGTCAGAGATCATGCCTGTTTCCTCGAACGTAATGGCCAATATTATCCCGGTACATCGTATAGCGTCATGCATCTGCCCGGTGTGCTGGAAAAATGAAACACCAGGCAGATAAGCGCAAAACCGCGACAGGTTGAACAAGGCTCCTAAAGAGTGGCGAACCGTGATCGGCGACAGTTGAGTCGTCGAAAGCGACACCCGCATACGGCGTATGCGCAGCGGCTGGAATGGTTCAGCTGCTCTCTTGCCAGGAGAAACGAGATGACTGATTTTATTGCTACCCCCAACGAGATTGCCGGCAAAGTCGTGATTGTCACGGGCGCCGCCAGCGGTATCGGCCGTGCCATCGCCGAGCTGTTCCATGCCCGTGGCGCCAAGGTCATTGCCGAAGACATCAACCCTGAAGTGAACGCTCTCGAGCGTCCGGGCCTGGTGCCATTCGTGGCTGACATCACGGTCGATGGCTCGGCGGAAAAAGCGGTTGCCCTGGCCGTTCAGCACTTCGGCAAACTCGATGTGCTGGTCAACAACGCGGGACGGATCATCTACAAGCCTCTGGTCGAGATGACGCGCGAGGACTGGAGCTGGCAGATGGAGACCAATGTGACGGGCGCGTTCCTTCATTCCCGTGAAGCGGCGAAGGAAATGATGAAGCAAAAGTCAGGCGCCATCGTCAACATCGCGTCCTATGCCTCTTACTTCGCGTTCCCGGGCATCGCGGCCTACACCGCGTCGAAAGGGGCTCTGGCTCAACTGACCCGAACCCAGGCCCTGGAAGCGATAGAGCACGGTATTCGGGTCAATGCGATTGGCGTGGGCGACGTGGTCACCAATCTGCTCAATCACTTCATGGAAGATGGCCCGGGCTTCCTGCAAGAGCACGGCAAGTCGGCACCGATCGGCCGTGCGGCTTCGCCCGATGAAATTGCCGAGATCGTGGCGTTCCTGGCCTCCGAGCGTGCCAGTTTCATAGTCGGCTCGGTGGTCATGGCCGATGGCGGCATGAGCATTCCCGTGGGCAGTTGATTGGCCGGTTGTACTGGCGGCACGGCGAGCGCCGTGCCGCGTTTTCATTTGCGGTAATGACTGGGCGGGACGCCGACCTCCCGTTTGAATGCCTGGGAAAAATGGCTGGCGCTGCTGTAGCCGACCTCAAGTCCCGCATCGATGATGCTCATGTCGGTTTCGATCAGCAGTTGCCTGGCCTTGGTCATTCTCAGCCTGATGAAGTAGCGCGAGGGTGAAAGCCCCGTGGCGCGTTTGAACAGGCGGCTGAAGTGGTACTCGCTCATCCCGGCTGCGTCGGCCAGATCCCCCAGGCAAAACGTCTCACCCAGCGACGCCTCCATCGCAGTCACCGCACGCTTGAGCTTGAAGGCCGGCAGGGCGTTGCGCTGAACGATGTTATCGGCTTGCGCATCCAGATAGTGGCGCGCCAGGTGCACGGCGATGCACTGGGCGATGCCTTGCATCAGCAGCGGGCTGGTTTCTCCCCGGGATTGCAGTTCGACTCTGAACTGTTCGAACAACAACGATAAAGTCTCGTCACGCCCCCCGGATATTTCACGCAGACAAATCGAACCGGTGACGTGTTTGCCGGTTTCCTGGATCGCTCGTTCAAGCAGGGGCAGGCCGAGGTAAATATGCATCACCACAAAGGGCTCCGCACTGGTCACTTGCCAGCGCATCTCGTAGGGCATGGCGCTGGTGGTGAGGAAAAAATCCCCTTGTGTCACTTCACTCGCCCGCCACGCTTCGCCTGCCTCCCGTTCCTCAATGGTGGCGCTCCCGGAAAGTACCCAGACAATCAGCGGCTCAGCTACGGCAGGAACGACAACGCTTTGCTCGATCCGCTCGCGGGTAAAGATCTGCACCAGCACATCGTTGGAAAAAACCTCGTCGGAGGCGGCCAGGCGCTGACCGCGAATGTGGGCCTCCAGGCCTGTTGCAGATGTTCGCTCAGCGGTTTGCACGATTGAGCTCCCTTTCGATGGGGTGATTAGCTTATCTATTTTATCGAATCTAATGATCTAAATTAGTCGGCTATTCAGATGAGCTGTCCAGGCGCAACATTTCCTCAACAGGGCGGTTCATGTCGAATCGCAACCCATTGAAGGAAATGCCTCATGACGACTTCCGCAAACATCGCTCATTCCGCCACCGCTGAACAGAGCCGTTCCGACGTCACCCAGGCCTCGGCCTCGTTGATCGGCCGCGTACTGCTCAGTGCAATCTTCATCCTCTCCGGTTTTTCGAAACTGGCCGCTCCGGCCATGATGGTCGGCTACATCAGCTCCGTGGGTCTTCCCCTTCCGCAATTGGCGCTGGCGCTGGCGATCGTCGTTGAAATCGGTGGTGGCCTGGCACTGATCGCCGGTTACCGCACCCGCACCGTTGCCGCTGTGCTGGCTGTGTTCAGCGTGTTTACCGCATTGGCTTTCCATAACGCCCTGGGCGATCAAAACCAGTTCATTCACTTCTTCAAGAACATCGCGATGGCGGGTGGCCTGTTGCAGGTCGTGGCCTTCGGTGCCGGTCGTTTCAGCATCGACGCTCGCCGTCGTTGATAGCCCCGCGCTGCGAAGGCCAGCCCCTCGCAGCGCAATGTTCTTCTCCCTTCTTTTTCGATAGTCGAGACCTCCATGAAAGCCATACGCGTGTACGAATACGGCAGCCCTGAAGTTTTACGTCTGGAAGACATTGCCGACCCGGTGGCCGGTGTCGGTGAAGTGCTGATCGATGTCGCCGGAGCCGGGGTGAACCCGATTGACTGGAAGATCCTCTCCGGTGCCATGAAAGCGTTCATCCCTTTGCCGCTGCCCTTTACCCCGGGGGTTGAAGTGGCCGGTACCGTGATCGCGCTGGGGCAGGGCGTCACTGAGTTCAGCCTCGGCGATGAAGTGTTCGGCTTCATCAACATCGTCGGGGGTTATGCGAGCAAAGCCGTCGCCCAGGTTGCAAAACTGGCGCTGAAACCCACATCACTCAGTGCCTTGCAGGCCAGCGCTGTCCCCGCCACGGCCCTGACGGCCTGGCAGGCCCTGACCGAACACGCGGGTGTGCAACGTCGACAGAAAGTGTTGATCCATGCCGCGGCCGGTGGCGTGGGCAGCATGGCCGTGCAGATGGCCAAGTACCTGGGGGCCGAAGTCTACGCAACGGCGTCCGCGCATAATCATGCTTACCTGAAAGACCTCGGCGCTGATTACACCATCGACTACAGCACCCAGGCATTCGAAGAGCTGGTGTCCGGTGTCGATGTGGTACTGGACCTGGTGGGCGGCGATACACAGACCCGTTCCTTTGCGGTGCTGAAAAAACACGGCGTGCTGGTATCGCCCGTGAGCCTGCCGAACATGTCCCTGGCCAACGACTACGGTGTGACCCCGGCCAACTTTGCGACTCGCTCGGATGGCCGGCAGCTTTCGCTGATTGCCGAACTGTTCGACAAGGGACGCCTCAGGGTCGACGTCGAGGCATTCCCGTTGAGTGAGGCGAAAGTGGCGATCGAGAAAAGCATGGGCCGGCATTTACAGGGCAGGCTTGTCCTCGACACCACGAAGTAAGGTGTTCCCCGACAGGATCAGGCAAGTTGTCAGAAGGATCTGACTAACTGGCCGACCGCCGTTATCCCTAATCTGGACTGGCAGCGAGACACCGCTCTCGCGTCACCAGACACTCAAGTGAGGGATTAGGTCATGTCGAACATCTCGAAAAAAGTCGTTCTGATCACGGGCGCGAGCAGTGGCATAGGCGAGGCGACAGCGCGCCTGTTGGCCAGCAAGGGGGCGCATGTCGTGCTCGGGGCACGTCGTACCGAGCGCCTCGAAATACTCTGTGGTGAGATCAACGCGAGCGGTGGAGTCGCTCACTTCCAGGCATTGGATGTCACCCGCCGAGACGACATGCAAGGGTTTGTGGACTTTGCGTTGAAGCTGCATGGCCGGGTCGATGTGATCGTCAACAATGCCGGGGTGATGCCGCTGTCGAAACTCGAGGCGCTGAAAGTCTCCGAGTGGGACCGGATGATCGACGTCAATATTCGCGGGGTTCTGCACGGTATCGCGGCCGGTTTGCCACTGATGCAAAAACAGCAATCAGGCCAGTTCATCAATATCGCCTCGATCGGTGCCTACACCGTGAGCCCGACAGCGGCAGTCTACTGCGCGACCAAGTTTGCCGTGCGCGCCATTTCGGAAGGGTTGCGCCAGGAGGTCGGCGGGGACATTCGTGTCACGGTGATTTCCCCTGGGGTTACCGAGTCCGAATTGGCCGAGAGCATTTCCGATGAAGGCGGGCGGGCGGAGATGCGCGAGTTCCGCAAGATCGCCATCCCTGCAATGGCGGTTGCTCGTGCGATCGCTTACGCCATTGAACAGCCTGCCGATGTGGACGTCAGTGAACTGATTGTCCGCCCGACCGCCAGTGCGTTCTGAATGGAGGACTTGAACATGACGATGAAAAAATCCGCTGATCAGGCTAAGTACGTCGGTCTGTGGGTCACGGCAGACGGGCTCATCCGCCATGAGCTGTTACCGGGTGGCCGGTACGATGAAGCCCGTGGCCGCAAGACGAGTGCCTACCAGGGGCGGTATTGGCTGGAGGGTGACCACATCGAGTACGTCGATGACACCGGCTTCACGGCTGACGGGGAGTTCCGCGACGGGATTCTGTATCACGCGGGCATGATTCTTTACCGCCAGTTGTAGACGCCTGACGCCGCAGTGGCGGGTGCTCATTCGACTGAGAGTGAGCACCGCCGCCATCCGTCATTGCGCCTTGCGCCCGTTATGCGTGTACCGACCTCACCACTCGCCTCACATGGCTCAACAGGTGATCGACATCCTCGGCGGTGGTGGCGAACGAGGTGACAAAACGCACGATGTTAGGGCCCCAGCGATCATGGTAGAAGACGAACCCGGCCTTCAGCAGTGCATCGATCACGGCAGAGTCCAGCCGACAGAACAGGATATTCGCCTCGGTGCCACCCAGCACTTCAACGCCGCTCAGCCCGGCAAGCCCCTGCGCCAGGCGCTGGGCGGCATCGTTGGCCTTGCGGGCATTGCGCAGCCAGAGATCATCGGTCAGGTACGCATCGATCTGCGCCGAAAGAAATCGCATTTTGGAGAAGAGATGGCCTGCACGCTTGCGACGGTAGTTCAACTCGGTCGCGAGTGATGAGTTGAACAGGACGATGGCTTCCGCCGCCAGCACGCCATTCTTGGTGGCGCCAAACGACAGGGCATCCACGCCGGCCTTCCAGGTCATCTCTGCCGCCGAACAACCCAGGGAGACCAAGGCGTTGGCGAATCGGGATCCATCCATATGGAACCCGAGGGAGGCCGACTTGCAGACCTCACCGATGGCCGCGATGTCGTCCAGGGTGTAGACGCTGCCGACTTCGGTGGCCTGGGTGATGCTGACGCAGGCGGGCTGGGTCGTGTGCACGTCACCCAGCTTTTCGCGGGTGCGCTCACGCAGTCGGTTGATGTCCAGCTTGGCCGACGGGCCGTCGATGGTCATCAGCTTTGCGCCGTTGGAGAAGAACTCAGGCGCGCCGCATTCATCGTTGTTGATATGACTGGCGGGATGGCAATAGATGTTTCCCCAGGGTGGTGTCATCGCGCTCAGGCACAGGCCGTTGGCGGCGGTGCCGGTGGGCACGAGAAGGACCTCCACGTCGCGCTCGAAGATCTCGCTGAATTTGCGCTGGACCTGCGCCGTCAACTCGTCGCTGCCATAGGGCCCCGCCTGGCCCGTGCTGTGTTTGGCGAGGGCGTGTGCCACCTCCGGCGATGCGCCTGCGATGTTGTCACTTGAAAAACCCAGGGCGGGCGCTCTGCTTGTTTCACCGTTCATCATCCAACTCTCGGCTGCGCAGGCGAAGGTGTTTCGCCTGGATTGGCGCATCCTAGGGAGAGGGGCGGTTGTCGCGCTTGTAAAAAATTGACGCTCGCCTGTGCGACGCCCTAAGTCCTGTAGCGCGAGGGGGCGACGCCGAATGCCTGGCGAAAGGCGCGGTTGAAATGGCTCTGATCGTAAAAGCCGACGGCGTGGGCGACATCGACGATCGATTGACCGCTGCGCGATAGCAGGCCACACGCCCGTTCCAGACGCAGCCGAAGCAGCCACGCGTGCGGCGTCATGCCGATGGTCCGCTTGAATTGCTTGAGGAACGGGAATCGGCCCAGACCGCACAGTCCGGCAAGATCATCGAGCGTGATGCGCTGATCGATGTGACTGAAACAATAGTCCCTGACGCGCGACCATTGCAGGGCTGAGAGCGATCCGGGAATGCTTTCGGGCGTGATTGTCCGTGACTGGCGCAACAGGCGTTCAAGCAGGGTGATCCATTGCGCCTGCACCGCGAGGCTGCCGGGGCTGACGTGCTGCTGCATCGCTTCGTGCAGCCCGCGCAGGTTGCCGACAAGCCGCGCGTCCTCCAGCAACACACTGGTCAACTCAAGTTCTCTCGGTTGACCGCTGATCTCCTCGGTCATGTCCGCGATCAGTGCTTGCGACAGGCGGAACGTCTTGAGCGTATAGGCGCCGCCGCCTTCGGACGCACCATCGTGAATTTCACCCGGCGGCATCAGGGCAATACGGCCCGGCCCCAAAAGAAACGACTCGCCTTTCGAACGATGACGCTGGATGCCTTCGGTGACAAAGCCAATGTGGAAATCGAGGTGGTAATGGCGGTCGAAGCCGACATCGGCAAAGCGTGCGGAACCCAAGACCAGGCCTGGTACTTCGGACACGTGATGGTACTTGGCATGCTCAGTCATGGGACCCGTTCAACAATCGGCGAGGAGGGCAGGGGCGCACAAAGTCTAGGTGCTCACGCGGTTCAGATCCATGGGGTGCCAGTAACGGGGGTGGTTAGCGAGGCTCCTGCGGTGCGTCTGCCGTATTCATCTTCTGGATCACCAGCCCGATGAATGCCGATACCGCCAGCGGCAGCTGGCGGCGGCTCGGATACAGCACGTTCAGCCCATAGCCTTTGGGTTGGTATTGCGGCAGTACCGGGATCAGTGCGCCGGTCTCTACCTCCAGCCTGGCCATTACGGGCGGCAGCAACGCGATGCCGAGCCCGGCCACGGCGGCTTTGCGCAATGCCTGGGCGGTATTGCCGCTGAAGCGCCCGGTAACCTGCACTTCTTCCTCGCCATCGGGACCGACCAGGCGCCAGGTGGCGTGGCCGCCCGGCTGCGCGGAGATCACACAGTCGTGGTCCGCCAGGTCCTGCAGGGTGCGGGGGGCGCCGCGCGCCGCGATGTAGGCCGGACTGGCCACCATGCCGACGCTGCGCGGATCAAGGATCTGGCGCCCGACAAAGCCCGAATCGCGCAAGGGGCCGCCGCGAAAGGCGACGTCGATCTGTTCTGCGATCAGGTCGGCCTTCGCATCGCTGAGCACGAAATCGAGCCGCACGCGCGGGTGCGCGGCCAGAAACTCGCTCACCCACGCCATCTGGAAAAAGTCGAAAAAGTCAGCGGGAGCCGCCACGCGTACCAGCCCGCTGGGTTCGTTGCTGCCGGTCATCAACGCTTGTCCCGCTTCGAGCAGTCCATCGACGGCGCCCACGCAACGCTCGTGAAAGCCTTGGCCGGCACTGGTGAGCGTGAGCTTGCGGGTCGAGCGTTGCAGCAGCCGTGTGCCGAGGTGCGCTTCGAGCTGCTGGATGCGGCGACTCAGGGTATTGGGCGGCATGCCCAGCCGGCGCGCCGCCTCGGCAAAGCTGCCGCAGCGGACTACCTGGACAAACATCGCGATGTCATTGAGGTCGAGCATGGCCGGTCATTCCTGACGTGGGTGGACGAGTGCAATCCAATTGTACCGGCTAATCAAGTAATCGGCCTCGCTCTATTGTCTGGGGTATCGGGCCGCGAGGCCTCCTGTTTAGAGTGATCCTGATGAATGCTCTGCCACAGCCTTACAACGCGGTTGCTCCGGCCACTGCGCGTGAAACCGACACTTACCGGGCGATCAGCTACCGCACCACAGGCAGCGGGCATGGCGCCATCGTCCGGTTGATGAGCCCCGGTGATCTCGGCCACCTGATCAAGCCCTTTGTGTTCCTTGATCTGTTCGAAGGTGAGAGCTCGTTCATCAACGGCATGCCCATGCATCCGCACTCGGGCATCGCCACCGTCACCGTCATTACTGAAGGCAACCTGCGCTTCGAGGATGCGGATTCTGGCAAGGGCATGATCGACTACGGCGGTGTCGAGTGGATGCGGGCCGGAGGCGGGGTCTGGCACGGCAAGGAAATGTCGATGGGGACATCGAAACGGATCCAGGGCTTTCAATTGTGGGTGGCACTGCCGCCGGCGTTGGAAAACGCCAGTGTCGACAGCCAGTACCTGGAGTCGGGCGCGATGCCCGAAGTGGGGCCGGCGCGGGTGATTCTCGGCACCTATCAGGGCGTTCAGAGTCCGGTCCGCGCTCCCGCCGGCATGAATTATCTGCTGGTCACGCTGCGTGCCGGGGAATCCTGGAGCTATGTACCGCCCGACGGACATGAGTCGTTGTGGTTGAGTGTCAGCCGCGGATCCCTTGGCGCGCCCGGGGTGGTCATGGCAGGAGAAATGGTGATCTTCGAACCCGGTAGCGGTGCCGTCACGCTCAAGGCCATGCACAAGGACACGGTCTTCGTGATCGGCTCGGCGTTACCCCATCCCCATGAACTGGCACTGGGCAACTACTCGGTGCATACCAACCCGCAAGCCTTGCGGGCGGGGGAGGCGAAAATCGCCGAGATTGGCGCCCGGTTGCGCGAGTATCTGAAAAAGCCCGACGGCTCAGGCAGCGTGCCGGTTTTCAAATAACCCGGATGTGCTGGTCTGACCGATTTGGTGCCGGTCGAAGGATTTTGAGATGGAACGGGGGCTTCGCTGTATCGAGAAGCCTCACGCCTGTGGACTCCAACGGTGGCTCCAACAGTGCTCTGTTCGTCAGATCAAGGCCGATGTCTTGAGCAGGTCTTGTCAGGGGAAGGGCAGGTTGTATCGGGACGGCGTGTCGAGTTTCTTGAAGTACTGCACGGCAAAATCGACGAAGGTCTTGACCCGTAACGGCAGCTTTTTTCCACCCTCGGTCAGCAGGTGAAACCCGGTGCTGGGGCATTGATAGTCTTCAAGCAGCGGGACCAACCGTTTGGCTTGTATGTCGTCCGCCACCTCCCAGGCTGACTTCCAGATGATCCCCAAGCCTTGAACGCCCCATTGGCGCAAGGTGAAACCGTCGTTGGCCAGCCGATTGCCCTTGACCTGAATGGTGGTCGGCACGCCTTTATCCATGAATTTCCATCGATCAAGTGTGAAGTCTGCACTCAGGTGTACCAGGCAGTTGTGATGCTGCAGGTCTTCAGGGCTGAGCGGTGCGCCGTGCTGCTCAAGATACTGCGGAGAACAGCAAACTATATGCCGGTCCACTCCAAGGGAGCGGGCGATAAGTGTGCTGTCCGGAAGGTCGCCGAACCTGATTGCAATGTCCGAGCCGGACTCGACAAAGTCCAGTACGCGGTCAGTGAGAAAAAGGCGAATGCGGATATGGGGATTTTCGCTGATGAAGCTATCGACCAGTTGACTGATCCACTGCCGACCCAGATCGGTAGGGCACGTCAGGCCGATAGTACCCAGCAAATCGCTGTGGCCGTTTTTGATGATGCTGTCGAGGGTGTCGACCTCCTCGAGAATTCTCTGCGCATTTTCAAACAGCAACTGCCCTTCGGCGGTAGGGCTCAAGCTTCGGGTGTTGCGCTTGAGCAAGCGCAATCCATAGAAGTCCTCCATCGCCTTGAGTCGACCACTCATGGCCGCTGGCGACAGGCCCATTTGCCGACCCGCCGTTGAAAGTGAACCTGTCTGAACGACAAGGCGAAACAGCCGCATGTCCTGCAATCGATCGACCATGGGAATTTCGCCTCGTGAAAGTTGCTTTTTATTGCTGTCAAAGTATCAGTCAATTATTCAGTAAAAACCATCTAATCAAAGAGTCGACGGATAAGGTGAATAAGTTCGCAAGCGCTTTGGAATAGGGGTTTGAGGGTGTCTGTGAAACGAATTCAAATATGTTTGTTGTTTGGTTCATCTTTCAGCTTTGGTGAAGAGTCAATTTCCTAAAATCGAATAGAAAAGTCCGGTTGATTGTTAATAATGCTAGCCAGTGCCTGTGAGTCACAATAAAAAGAGGGTTTATGCTATGCGCGTTCAATATCAAGAGGCCGCCCCTTCGATAGACCTGGCCGGTCAGTTCAAATTGGCAATGGGCCGCTTTGCCTCTTCTATAACCCTGATCACCACACTTGATGACGATGGTCAGCCCCACGGCCTGGCTGCGACTGCCTTTTCCTCGGTGTCGATGGACCCTGCGTCGGCCCTGATCTGTGTCAATCGCAGCGCAAGTGCCTCACCGATCATCAAGCGTTCCGGGCTGTTCTGCGTGAACATGCTGCAAAGTCAGCACGAACCGATCTGCAAAATATTCAGCCAGCCCGATCTGCGCGAACGGCGTTTTGTCGAGGGTGACTGGCGCACGGGTGTTCACGGTATTCGTTACTTGGCCGACGCCCAGGCGGCGATCTTTTGCGAAGTAGTGCAGGAGATTGAACACGGCACGCACACGGTGATTATCGGCAACGTTATTTATGTCATCACGCAGCCACTGGACGAGCCACTTCTTTATATGGAGGGGCGTTACAGGGAGTTGGGTCGTTAATTCGTAGTTGGCGCGTACTGCTCGATCTTATAACAATTACATAAGAAGTGGATGTGGGTATGAATAATCAGTTGTTGGCAAAAACAAGACTGCCCGGGTCGGTTCCAAAGTGGGTCGGTCTGGATAACAGTGTGGCGGGGCCGATGGTCGGGCTTTTATTGTTATGTGCAGTATTGACCTTCTTTACCGATAGTTTTCTGACCTTGAGCAACCTGCTCAATGTGCTGGATCAAGTGACGGTGCTGGGCATCATGGCACTGGGCATGACGCTGGTGATTCTCATCGGTGGCATCGATCTGTCGGTGGGTGCAGTGCTGGCGGTAGCGATCATGGTCATGAGTTGGCTCGAGCAGGTTCTCGGCCTGCCGATGTGGGCGGCCATGCTCGGAGCGATAGCCGTTGGTGCAGCGTGTGGATCGACCACGGCCTTGCTGGTGGTTCGGGCTGGCCTGCCATCATTCATTGCGACGCTGGCGATGATGTCCATAGCACGTGGCCTGGCCTATATGGTCACGGACGGCGCGCAAGTCAGCGGATTTCCGGAGTGGTTCAGCAACCTCTCGGTTATTCGCTATGGCGGCGTGCTGTCGCTCACCGTGAGTTGTTTCGTGGTGCTGGCACTGCTGTTCTGGTTCGTTCTCAAGTTCACGGTGCCCGGTCGCAGCCTGTATGCCATCGGCGGTAGCAGCAAGGTGGCCAAGCTCGCCGGTATCCGGGTCAAGGGTTACACCAGCGCGGTGTACATCATCTCCGGCATCTGTGCGGCCCTGGGCGGCATCATCATGACGTCCCGCCTGGACACCGCCGGTGCCGGCGCGGGTGTCGGCTACGAACTGGATGTGATCGCTGCCGTGGTGATCGGCGGTGGCAGTCTCAAGGGCGGTGCGGGGAGTGTGGTCGGCACGATCATCGGCGTATTGATCATCGGCGTTTTGCGCAACGGCCTGAACCTGGCCGGTATTTCTCCCTTCGTCCAGCAAGTGGTCATCGGCGCGGTGATCGCTTTCGCGGTGATGCTCGACTTGCTCAAGCGCAAGGCCGACTGATCCCGGGTCATTGACCAACACCCGCCTCGTTCCACGCACAATAAAAAGGTAAGAAACATGAACCTGTCTGCTTTTTCGCTTCGTTTTCTGTGGTTGCCATTGCTGGGCTGCCTGATGTCGGCCGGTGCTTACGCTCAAAGCAAACCTACGGACGAAATCACCGTGGGGATGTCGATCCCGAGCCTGCAATGGGTGTTCTACCTGATGGTTCGAGACGGTGTCATGGAGCAAGCCAAGACCCTCGGCATCAAGAATGTGCTGGTGGCCGATGCACAGGCCGATCCCGCGCGCCAGGTCAGTCAGATTCAGGACATGTTGAGCAAAGGCATCGATGTGCTGCTCTACACCGCCACCGGTAGCGCTGCTTCGGCCGTGCCTGTGCGCCTGGCGCGACAGCAGGGTGTGCCGGTGATCTGCATTGACAACTTTCCGAAAAACGTCGAATGCGATGCCTACATCTCTACCGACAACCTGGCCGCGGCGGGCGAGCTGGCCCGGCAAATGATCAAGTTGACGGGCGGCAAGGCTGAAATCGGCCTGCTGCAAGGGACTCTTGGCGATTCCACTGAAGTCGCTCGGGCCAAAGGCCTGGATGCGGTGCTTTCCGAGGCCCCGGAGATGAAGATCATCGACCGCAAACCGACTGACTGGCTGCAGGACAACGGCTTCAAGGTCGCCCAGGACATGCTGCAAAAGAACCCGAAGATCAACGTGTTCATCGGACGTTCCGATGCGCCGGCGCTCGGTGCGGCTCAGGCGGTAAAGGTGGCCAACATCGATCACAAGGTCTGGGTGTTCGGTTATGACGGTTTGCCATCTGCCCTGGAAGCGATTCGCGATGGAAAACTGGACATGACCATCACGCAACAAGCCGTGGAAATGGGGCGTACCGCGTTGCGTACCGCGGTCGATCTGCAGCAAGGCAAACCGGTGACCAAGACTCAGCTGTTGCCGGCCTTCGTCACCACCCGGGAAAACGCAGCAACCTTCCTTGAGCAGCATCCTTGAGACCGGTGAAGGGAGGGCAAGTCATGAGTGCGATCAATACCACCCAGGCGCCGTTGTTCCGTGCAAGCAACATCGGCAAGTCATTCAACTCGGTCAGGGTGCTGGAAGATATCAGCCTCGATATCGGCTATGGAGAAGTGGTGGCATTGCTGGGGGAAAACGGCGCGGGTAAATCGACCTTTTCCTCCATCGTCGCCGGCGCACTGACGCCGTCCAAAGGCACGATGTTCCTGGCCGGTGAACCCTACGCGCCGAGTGGACCGGGGGCTGCGATGGCGCTGGGGATCAACATGATCCATCAGGAAGTCCACCTGCTGCCTGACCTGAGCGTGGCGGAGAACGTTTTCCTCGGTCATCTGCCGACCCGCGACGGCATCATCGACCGCAAGAAGATGTTCCGTGAAACAGAGACGCAACTGCGGCGCCTGGGTCTGGATATCTCGCCGGACACACCGGTGCGGCAACTGAAAATCGCCGCCCAGCAGCTGGTGGAAATCGCCCGGGCCCTGACGCTCAACTCGCGTCTGTTGATTCTCGACGAGCCGACCGCAGCCCTGGGCAAGGACGAAACCGACCTGCTGTTCAAACAGATCGAGGAACTGAAGAAGGAGGGCGTGTCCTTCATCTACATCAGTCATCGCATGGACGAGATCGCGCGGATCGCCGACAAGGTCGTGGTCATGCGCGATGGTCACCTGATCGCTCGTCACGACAGCGGAAAGGCCGATGTCGGCGTCCTGGTGTCGCAGATGGTGGGGCGCCCGATCGACCGTTTGTTTCCGGAGTTGCCGACCCCAGGGGATGCGTCGGTATTGAGCGTCGAGCATCTGTCGGACAAGGCGGGGCGCTTTCACGATGTGTCATTTTCAGTGAAGGCCGGGGAGATTTTCGGCATTGCCGGTATCGTCGGCGCCGGTCGAACGGAGCTGGTTCAGGCGATCGCCGGGTTGAGTGCGTTGAGCCAGGGCAGGGTGATGCTGGGGGATCGGACACTGCCAGCCAATAACGTGCTGGCGGCGATCCATGCCGGTGTCGTGCTGATCCCGGAGGACCGCAAATCCGAAGGCGTGGTGCTGAGCCAGACGATTGCCGAGAACCTGGCCTACTGCAATCTGGATAGTCTCAGCTCTTGCGGCGTCATGGCCAATCACCGGGTAGCGGCATTCGCTCGTGAACGCATTGCGACGCTGGGGATCAAGGGCGTGGCGGGGCAGATGCTCGACAAGTTGTCCGGCGGCAACCAGCAGAAAGTGGTGATCGCCAAATGGATCGCGCGCAATCCGAAAGTCATCATCCTCGATGAGCCGACCCGAGGCATCGACATGGGCGCACGCGCGGCGATTTACGAGCTGATCATCAATCTGGCTAAAACCGGGGTGTCAGTGATTGTCGTCAGTTCCGACCTGGAGGAAGTCATCGGTCTGTCCCATCGGGTCATGGTCATGGCGCGCGGCTGTTCCCAGGGCATTCTGCATCGGCCGCAGATTGCCCCCGACAGCATCATGACCCTGGCCACCGCTTGATGACGGGGATTAATCGAGGAGGAGCAAACATGTCGAATCCGTACCAGGCACTGCCGTATCGGCCCTTTGCCGAACTGCTGGATTTGTCCGGAAAAACCGCCGTTGTCACCGGCGGCAGCAACGGCATCGGCTTCGCCATCAGTCGGCGCCTGGCCGAAGCAGGGGCCAATGTACTGATCGGCAGTCTGGCGCCGGAGCGCAGCGGCGAACTGATCGAGGCCGGTTTCGCCGTGGACTTTCACGCCACCGATGTCAGTCGTCCGAGTGACATTCAAGGGTTGGCGGACACCGCGATCGAGCGTTTCGGTGGCCTGGATATCTGGGTCAATAACGCTGGCGTCTACCCGCTCCAGGCGGTTGATGACATCGATGCGGGTTTCTGGGACGCAGTCCACGCGATCAATACGCGGGCGGTGTTTCTGGGCGCTCAGGCCGCACAACGACAAATGCGCCGGCAGAAAAGCGCCGGGGCGATCGTCAATCTGTCGTCGATTTGCGCTCACCGACCCATGGCCAATCACTGCACCTATGACGCTTCAAAGGGCGCGGTTCTGGCCATGACCCGGAGCCTGGCGAAGGACTTGAGTGCCTTCAACATTCGGGTCAATTCGATCTCTCCGGGCTTGACCGCGACGCCGGGCAACCTGGCGCCGGAACTGCTCGAACAGCACCGGCAGAACAACGTGCTGGGCAACATCGGTTTGGGGCGGGCGGCCGAGCCCTGGGAGATCGCCGATGCCGTGCTGTTCCTGGTTTCGCCGCTGTCGTCCTATGTGACGGGCATCGATTTGCTGGTGGACGGCGGCTGGTTGCTGCACGGAAGTTGAAGCACAAACAACGCATTTGAGGGTGAGTTGTACGCGCTGAAGTCACGCGTCAATCGCCCCGGATATTTAACCCATTCCTTGAACGTTGCGACTTGCAGCGCGGGCACTGGCACGCCTGCGAAACGAGCGCTCGTCATGAAAACGGTGTGCAGCGAAAACAGTTTCGCTGTGCACCGGTCACTGAAAACAGCAGGAGAACGACATGAAACTCGCCATGTTCATGCAGCCACTTCATCACAAGGGCTGGGACTATCACGAGATGTACGATCAGGACATCGCGTGTGCCGTCCATGCCGACAGCGTCGGTTTTGATGAGCTTTGGGTCGGTGAACATACCTCACAGCGCACCGAGCCGATTACCAATGCACTGCAATTTCTGTCCACCCTGATTCCGCTTACCCAACGCATGAAACTGTGCACCGGAGTGCTGAATCTACCGCACCATTTCCCGGCGCGAATCGCCGCCGATGCCGCGATGTTCGACCACATGTCCAAGGGGCGTTTCATCATGGGCATCGGCCCGGGTGGGCTGGCTTCCGACTTCGAGGTGTACGGCAGCAACGGCAAGGATCGCGGGCAGATGATGGTGGAGTGCTACGAGATGATCCGTGCGATCTGGAACTCGGGCGCGCCCTATGATTTTTCCTCGCAGCACTACCAGGTCAGCCTCAAGGAATCGGTGCACCACGAACTGGAGATCGGCTACATGCCGACGCCATTCCAGAAGCCGTTTCCTCGGGTAGCAACCACGGCCATGAGTCCGTTTTCCGGCACCGCAAAACTTGCGGGCGCCAGGGATTGGGACCTGATGTCCGCCAACTTCAACCCGACGGCAACGGTGGCTTCCCATTGGCTGGCTTACTGTCAGGGCGCGGAAAGTGCCGGGATCAAGGCCGATGCCAATAATTGGCGAGTGGCCCGTTCGGTGTTCGTTGCCGACTCCCAGGCCCAGGCCGAAGACTATCTGGCGCAAGAGAGCTGCACGCTGCGGCGCTACTTCGACTACATGATCGATAACCTGGCCACCAACCATTACACCAAGATCTTCAAGACCCGCCCCGACATGACCGACGAGGATGTGACGGTCGACCACTGCATCAAGGAAATGGTGATTTACGGCGACGTCAATTCCGTCACCGAGCAACTGGTCGCGTTCAGTGAGCAGACCGGGCCGTTCGGCACCTTGATGACCACCTTCCACGAGTGGGACGACGAAGCGCTGTGGCGGCGCTCGATGCAGCTGACCGCGCAGCAGGTCATGCCGCGCCTCAACGACTACATGACGCCACGCTTGAAAGCGCAGTAATCGCCCGATTGCGCTGGGCTTATGTGCGGCCGCGTCGCGGATGCGGCCGAAACTCTGGTATTGCGCCTGGACACGACATATGACTGATTTGACGAATTTCCGCGAAAGCGCGGATCACGCTTTTGAACTGACCGAGAACGAATTGTCTCGACTGCGGGAGAAGGCCCAGTTCATTCGCCTGGAAACCATCCGGCTGATCGAGATCGCCAAGGTCGGCCACTACACCTCAGTGTTCTCTGCCGCCGAGTTGTTCGCCGCGTTGTATTACGACGTGATGGACCTGCGGTTCGCCGAGCCAAAATGGCCCGACCGTGACCGTTTCATGATGGGTAAGGGGCATGCGGCCGTCGGGTTGTTTCCAGTGTTGGTGGAGTGGGGCTTCTTCGCCAAAGAAATCCTCGACAACTACACGCGTCTCGGTAATCCCCTGGGCGACCACCCTGATATGCGCAAAGTCCCCGGTGTGGATTTCTCCTCCGGTTCCATCGGTCATGCCCTGTCCGGCGGCTTGGGCATGGCCCTGGCCGGGCGGATGCTGGGCAAGTCGTTCACCACTTACGTGATGCTCGGCGACGGGGAAATGCAGGAAGGGCAAGTATGGGAGGCGGCACTGTCGGCGGCCCACCACAAGACTGCAAACCTGGTGGCAATCATCGACCGCAATGGCTATCAGCTCGACGGTAATGTCGATGACGTCATCGGTATCGAGCCGTTGGCGGACAAGTGGATTGCTTTCGGTTGGGAGACCCACGTGGTGGATGGCCATGATCTCGCTGCCGTCACCAGCCTGTTGCGCCGCCTCAAAGCCGACACGACGCGCACACAGCCGGTGTGCGTCATCGCCAATACGGTCAAGGGCAAAGGGGTTTCCTACATGGAAACCGAGCCGGGTTGGCACCTGGGGTATCTCGATCCCGAAGATGCGCAGCGTGCTATCGACGAAATCAAAAGCAAGGTGATCTAACTCATGAATACCGCACCTCTGTCGAACAACTCCTGGCAGTACCGGGAACTGAACAGCCAGACACCGAGCTTGAATGCCTTGTCGGATGCCCTGATCGAACTGGTCGAACGGGGCGAGCCAATCGTTGCCGGAACCGCCGACCTTCAGTACTCCAACGGCCTTTCTAAATTTGCCGAACTGCATCCAGAGAAATTCGTGCAGTTCGGTATTTCCGAACAGAACATGGTATCTGCCGCGGCCGGGATGGCCGCAGTAGGCATGAAGCCGTTCGTAGCGACCTTTGCGTCCTTCCTGCCATTGCTGTGCTGCGAGCAGATCCGTATGGACGTCGCGTATTCAGCCTTGCCGGTGCGCCTGATCGGCCACCACGCCGGGATTTCCCTGGGCTTCTACGGCACCTCGCACCACGCCACCGAGGACCTGGCGATCATGCGTTCGATTGCCGATATCACGGTGGTTGCTCCAGCCGATGGCAATCAGCTCAAGGCGGCGATCCTGGCTTCGGCCAACTACCCGCAACCGATCTACTTCCGCATCCAGCGCGGGCGTGATCCGGTGGTGTATGAAACCGTTCCGGACTTTGTCTTTGGCAAGGCAACCGTGCACCTGACGGGCGATGAACTGACCATCATCGCGACCGGCTCCACGGTTCACCCCGCCCTTGAAGCGGCGCGAGCCTTGAATGCTGCGGGGCGCTCGGTAGGCGTGATCGATATGACCACCATCAAGCCATTGGACCGTGAAGCGGTATTGACGGCTGCGCGCAACAGCCGGTCCATTCTTACCGTTGAAGAACACAACATCATTGGCGGTCTGGGTGGCGCCGTGTGTGAAGTCATCGCCGAAGAAGGTATTGGCGTCAAAGTGCGACGCCATGGGATTTACGACGAGTACAGCCTCATTGCGCCGCCGACTCACCTCTATCGGCATTACCGGCTGGATGCGGCGGGCATCGAAAGCGTGGCGCGGGAGGTGTTGGGTTAAGCCTTGATATCGGGTGGGGGCGAGCCTGCTCGCGATGGTGTGTCAGTCGCCGATGATTCGACGCATACATCGCTTTCGCGAGCAGGTTCGCTCCCACATGACTGACCGGCAGTAACGCCATAACGAATTTCCCCTTTAGGCTTAATGGGCCTGGCGTGCAACGAGGGTCTTCATTGACGATCACCCTGGTTGCACGTTTTTTTATGGGTGGGATTTGCCTGGAAACAGCATTCGCCAGCCCATAAAAAAGCTCACCGAAGTGAGCTTTCAGAATCTCGACAGTCAGCGGTTACTACCATTGCACTCCGCTGTTTTCGATCCACTGCAAAATCGATTCGCGCTTTGGCTTCCAGCCAAGCAGAGTACGCGCATTGACTGCCCGCACGCGGCTGTTGGAGCCGATGGCAAAACGCGCCCAATCTCCAAGTTTGGCGATGGCATCATCAGCCGGCCAGCTTTGAATCTCGCCGCCAAAGCCAAGTGATTTGCTGATCGACGTAGCGATTTCGAGGAACGATGCTTCGCCGTTTTCGGCGAAGAACAACGAGGCCGATGGAGCCTTTTCGATTGCAAGGCGATAAAGCTCTGCCAGATCTTCAATGTGCACGTTGGACCAGCGATGTACTCCGGCACCCATGTAGGCCCCGGCGCCATATTTGCGCGATTGCGCGAACAGCTTGGGCAGTTGATCGCTTTTTGCCGGCAATCCCAATGATTCACCGTAGATCATGGTCGGGCAAAACACGATGCTGCGGATACCTTGTTCGACACCTGCGCGCCGCACGGTCTGGTTGATGTGAACCCGATCCTTGCGGATGTCCATGGGGGTGAATGGCGTCTCGTCGGTGAAGATCTCGGCACGCTCATAAGCACCGCGAGCATCGTCCCCCACAACACTGGAGCCTGAGGTATGCAGCAGCACTTTTCCGCTACCGCTCAGGGCGCTGATAAAGGTTTGAACCGAGGCCAGATGATCCGAATTGGCCGCATTCACGACCGCGTCTGCAGCACGCGCCTGTTCGCTAAGAATGAACGCGTCATCCAGGGTGCCGAGCACAGGGGTGATGCCCAGTGCCAGCAGCGCACTGCGCTGTTCCGGATTACGCAGCAGGCCAGTGACTTCATGACCCGCATCTACCAGGTATTTGGCAATCGAACCGCCGATGTAACCGGTCACACCGGTAACGAAAATTTTCAATGTTCTGTCTCCTTCGCATCTTGAGTTTGCCCGGCCTCTACTTGAAACAAAGCCGCGGTCATTCCTGGTTAAGGAATCTCTTCACGATACGATGGGGTCCGTTTGTGAGCTAGACTGCTCTAACTACAAGTATCTGTGAATACAGTTCATGCTAAATCTCAAAGACATCAACCGCTCTGGCGAAATGGAAGTGTTCACCCGAGTCGTCAACGCAGGCACCTTTTCCGAGGCTGCCCGGCTTCTGCACATGTCGCCCTCGGCGGTGAGCAAGTTGATCGCCCGATTGGAGACGCGGCTGGGTGCGCGTTTACTTCATCGCTCCACTCGACGCCTCGAGCTCACGGCCGAAGGCGAGCGATTCAACAATGAGTGCCTGCGGATACTTGAGCTGATTGACTCCGCCGAGCGTGATGTTGCCAATGTGGCCAAACCTAGCGGGTTGATTCAGGTCAATGCCAACCTTCCCTTTGGCCTGCATTGCTTGTTACCGCAATTGCCTGATTTTCTGGCGGCTTACCCGGACATCACCCTGAACGTGGAGTTGACCGATACCGTTGTGGATCTACTGGAACGACGCGCGGATGTCGCGATACGTACCGGACCGATGAAGGAGTCGAGCCTGGTTCAGCGTCGACTGGGTGAAAGCCGAATGATCACGGTGGCGTCACCGGCGTACATCGCACGATACGGTCAGCCGAAAACCCTGGATGACCTGCAACGACATAATCGGCTGAGCTTTGGTTTTCATCGTCATTCGCAGGCCTGGGTTTATCGCGACGCCGAGGGCCAGCGCATCGAGATTGAACCCAAAGGCAATGCCTTGCTCAGCGATGGCGAGAGCATGCGCCAGTCTGCGCTGGCGGGATTGGGTATCGCTCGACTCGCGAGCTTCCATATTAATGCCGATATCGAGTCGGGGCGTTTGATACCGCTGCTGGAGCCATTCAACAGCGGTGAAACCGAGGCGATTCATGCGGTGTTTATCGGCCCGGGACAGCAACTACCCCATCGCGTCAGGGTTTTTATTGATTTTCTGTTGGAAAGGATTGGCCCGCATCTCAGACCTTAATGACGGCAGGTCAAGCAGCCATTTTCAGAGTTTTGTTAAAACAGTCTTCTGCAACCCTTGAAAGACTTCAGCCCGAGCCTGGGGCAAGATTTTACGCATAACAACAAACAAGGCCGCTTTCATGGATTATCAACTGACTGGCAAAACCGCACTCATCACAGGCGGGGCGACAGGCATTGGCAAGGCCATCGCCCAACGCTTCATTCTCGAAGGTGCAAAGGTTGTCATTAGCGGGCTATTGGCGGACGAAGTGAATGCGGCGGTTGAAGAACTGGGCGAGTCCAGCAGGGGCCTGGTTGCCGATCTGACGCAGGACGGAGCGGCGGAGCGCCTGGTCAACATGGCCCTGGAGTCCGGCCCGATCGACTTCCTGATCAATAATGTCGGGATATTCGAGGTCAGGGATTTTTTCGAAACAGACGATGCCCAGTGGTTTCATTACTTCAACGTCAATGTCATGAGCGGTGTGCGCATGACGCGCCTTGTCATGAAGGACATGCTCGATCGCGGACATGGGTCGATTGTCTTTATCAGCAGTGAGTCAGCCGTCAAGCCACAGCCGTGGATGGTTCACTATGGCGCGATGAAAACCTGTCTGCTGGGTATCTCCAGAGCTTTGGCGGAGTTGACCAAGGGCACTGCGGTGCGCGTCAACTCGATACTCCCCGGGCCTACCTACACCGAGGCGGTCAAGCGCTATCACCGGGAAATCGCAGAAGAGAAGGGCATCTCGGCGCAACAGGTGGTACACGACTATTTTGACGAGACCGAACCGACATCCCTGATCAGACGCATGATCGAGCCCGAAGAGGTGGCCTGCAGCGTCCTGCACCTGGCAGCATCGCCGGCGCTCAACGGCATGGCCATGCGCATTGAAGGTGGAACCATACGCTCGATACTTTAAAGCGGTAGCCGCTCTCAGGCCCTTGCGAGAGGACAGCACGTCACAGTGCTGTCCTCTTCTTGCCTATCCCGCAGACAGGGCAGTGCGGGCCACCTCAGCGAAATAATGCGCACCGGTGGTCAGTACATTGTCGTTGAAATCGTATTTGGCGTTGTGGAGGGGAATACCCCCTTCATCCGCCTTTTCGCCGTTGCCGATGAACACAAAATTTCCGGGGACGACTTGAAGGAATGCACCGAAATCCTCCGAGATCATCATCGGCTGGATGTCAGCATTCACCTTGTCTGCGCCAACGATTTTTGTCGCGGCAGCAACAGCGATGGGGGTGCACTGCGCCCAGTTCACCGTCGGTGCGAACTCATGGGAGTATTCGAATTCGCAGGAAGCGCCATGGAGCCTGCAAATACCTTCTGCAACTTCTCGCATCCGCGTTTCCAGCATGGACTGGACGTCGGGTGCATAGCTGCGAGTGTCGCCCTTGATCACAACATGGGTTGGAATCGCATTGCGGATTCCATCAGTGATGAACTCTGTGCACGAAATCACCGCCGGAACGCTCGGGTCGAGGTTTCGGGAAATGATGGTCTGCAACGCCAACACCACTTCCGCCGCAATGACGATTGGGTCAACCCCCATGTGAGGTCGTGCCGCATGGGTCCCCTGGCCTTTGATTCGGATAACGAAGTTATCTTCACTGGCCATGATCCCCCCTGAGCGAGTCGCGATCGATCCAGCGGGGAGCCCGGGCATGTTGTGAGCACCGTAGATCGCATCAACAGGAAAACGCTCAAACAGACCATCGGCGATCATCGCTTTTGCACCACAGCCGTGTTCTTCGGCGGGCTGGAAAATGAAACGCACGGTGCCATTGAAATCGCGACTTTCGGTCAATAGCCGCGCGGCTCCGAGGATCATCGTCATGTGGCCGTCGTGACCGCAGGCATGCATCTTCCCGGCGGATACGGAGGCGTGATCGCGTCCCGGCGCATCTTCATGGATATGCAGTGCATCCATATCGGCACGCAAGCCTACGACCGCCGGGCTATCACCGATCTTCAGACTCGCGACCAACCCCGTGCCACCAATACCTCGGTGAACTTCCAGGCCCATAGAGGTGAGCGCATCGGCAACGTAGTTTGAGGTTTGCAGCTCTTCGAAGCCGACCTCGGGGTGTTGGTGCAAGTGATGACGCCAGCTCACAAGCTGTGCGTGGAATTCGTCTTGGTTGATCACTGGAGGTGCTCCTTCTCTCTTCGAATCACAGATGTTTTTGTTTCTGCCATTGGCGCTGGCGGTCGATCACTGCTTCGTCGGATTCACCCACCAGGCTTTCGTACACTGTCGGTGCAGTAGCACCTTCGGTACTGATGATCAGGATGCGAGAGTCACTGTTGAGGCCGATTTTTCTGGCTGCTTCTGGATCGCGCACCAGTAGTTGAACAGCCGCCAGACCGGCCACCCCCGACTCACCGGCAACGATGGGAATATCCTTTGCGCTCCCTTGAGCGAGCTTGCGCATCGCGGTTACAGCTTCGTGGTCAGCAATGGTCAAAAAGAAATCGATGCTCGGCTCCAGGAATCGCCAGGCGAGGGGAGAGGTTTCACCACAGGCCAAACCCGCCATGACGGAATCTACCGAGCCTGTCGCTTTGGCAGGACGACCCTGAACCGCGCTTTGATAAAGGCAATCGGCTTGCCGGGGTTCGACCATCACGAATGCAGGTCGTTGGTCTTGATAAATTTCCCAGAGATAGCTGCTGATCCCGGCGGCCAATCCGCCAACGCCCCCCTGCAGGAAGACGTGGGTAAAGGGGCAGGGCGCCGTGGTATCCCCCGTGGTTTGCTCTATCAGTTCGGCGGCGATGGTGCCGTAACCCTGCATCACATCACGAGGGACAATCTCGTAACCTTCGTATGACGTATCGGAGACGACGGGCCATCCATTCTGTTCAGCAACCTTGGCCGTATGCTCGACAGACTCATCGTAGTTGCCCTCAATACGGATAATGCGAGCACCGTACGCCGCAATGGCAGCCTCGCGCTCGGCACTCACATTGGCGTGCAAGACGATGACGCATTTGCAGCCGACGCTTTGAGCGGCGGCAGCCAGGGCCCGGCCATGATTTCCGTCGGTGGCACTGATAACGGTGAAGTCACGAAGGCGTTCCCGATACCTGCCGGTAATAAGCCCTTTGGGGTCGAAGGACTCCTGGGGCATGAGACGCACAATCAGCCTGATCAACGCGATGGGGGCACCGAGTGCCTTGAAGCTGGCCAAGGGTGAGCGTGT
Source organism: Pseudomonas sp. Pseusp49 (assembly GCF_059491875.1). NCBI lineage: Bacteria > Pseudomonadati > Pseudomonadota > Gammaproteobacteria > Pseudomonadales > Pseudomonadaceae > Pseudomonas > Pseudomonas sp. Pseusp49. Next base: position 2,849,816 of record NZ_CP168514.1, read on the forward strand.
CGATTCATCCTTGACCCAAAACCGGGCGACACCAAGCTCCGTTGCAATGCCGGGAAGCTCCCACAGCGGCGTTGCGTCCTGGCTCAGATGCTCCCAACTCGATAGCCAGTCTCGTGATTCATGTGCTGAGCCGACGCTCATGACTTCCTTGAGGTCGGCAGGATAAGGGCAACGAGAGGCGCGAGGATTTACGAATAACATACCGGTTCCTTGTAACTCATTGAGAAGTGGCGTGTGGATGGGCGCGGATGGCGTTGCTTTGGGTGCAATATCAGCGAGTGGCATGGTCCGTCATGCGCTCGTCGTTCTGTAGCGCCCTAAAAACTGACGTACGCGTTCACTGTCTGAATTCGTGAAGAATTTTTCCGGTGCAGCCCGTTCAATGATCTGTCCTTTTTCAATGAAGACCACTTCATTTGATACGGCGCGCGCAAACTCCATTTCATGAGTGACGATGACCATGGTGAAACCGTCCTCGGCCAGCGAGCGCATCACTGCAAGGACTTCACCTACAAGCTCCGGATCGAGAGCAGAGGTCGGCTCATCGAACAAAATGACTTCAGGGTTCATCGCCAAGGCTCTGGCAATAGCCACGCGTTGTCGTTGTCCACCCGACAAAGACCAGGGGTAGGCATCGTGCTTGTGGGACAGGCCTACTTTTTCCAGCAGCGCAACGGCGTGATCGTTGGCATCCTTTCGGCTAACACCCATGACATGAACAGGGGCCTCGGTAACATTCTGGAGCACCGTGAGATGCGGCCAGAGATTGAAGCTTTGGAACACCATGGCGGTTCGAGCGCGCATGGCTGAAAGTTCGCGGTTTGACATGGGTTTAACCCCACCGCTCTTGACCCCCATGCGATCCCCGCCGATGTAAATCTCACCGCCGTCAGGAACCTCCAGCCAGTTGATGCAGCGCAGCATCGTGGATTTACCTGAGCCGGATGAGCCTAAAACGCTGACGGTTTGTCCTCGTTCAACGTTGAGATTGATCCCGCGAAGAACCTCGATACCGGCGAAGTGTTTATGCAGGTCACGTATTTCAACGACTGGAGCTGACTTATTCATTTACCAATCCTCTTTTCTGCGCGCGCCGGCCCAGGCGACGTAATAACGCCTCTACACACAATGTGATGGACCAATACAGAACAATCACAAATATGAAGGGTGGCAGCGGAACGAAGTATTTAGCTTGAACTGCAGATGCCGCGGCCGTTAGATCCATCAGGGTGATGATCGATAAAAAGGCGGTGTCCTTTAGCAGGCAGACTAATTGGTTGCCAAACAGCGGACCTGAACGCATCACCATTTGCGGCAGTAAAATTCTCCAATACATCTTGGCGTTGATGAAACCATGAGCGCATGCAGCTTCTGCCTGGCCAGAAGGTAACGAAGTTCTCGCCGCACGGAGGATCTCGGCGAAATAAGCGCCGTGATAAGTAATCAATGCAATGAATCCGGCCGACCAGACATCCATGCTGATGCCAACGTTAGGAAGGCCGTAATAAAGCAGGTATAAAAAGATCAGAAACGGCAGCATCCGCATGAGATCCAATCCCCCACGTACAAGCCGTCTGGGAATATTGTCCCGTCCTTCTAACAGGAAGGCGATGAAGCAGGCCAACAGAAATGAAAACACGGCCGATACGCAAAAGAGTATGAGTGTGTTCTGGAGGCCAACCGAGAACACATCCAGGTTGTCCCACAGCATTTTAATTCCGTTCATGGGGTCCCCTACATGGCCAGGCGCTTGGCGCGCGAATCTGCGATCCGCTGGAAGCGAACAAGGCCACCAATGATCAAAATGTAAAGAAGGCCTGCCGCGAGGATGGGCGGAAGCGGATCGTAGGTCACAGCAGCAATCCGGTTGGTGACCCGGGTTAAATCCACGATGCCAATCATCGCTATCGCCGGACTGCTTTTGACCAATAGAGACATTTCATTTACAAGCCCGGGAAGACTTGTCGTCAACATCTGTGGAAGCATGATGCGTCGCAGGGTCAATCCCGTGGTCATGCCTGCTGCTTTTGCCGCCTCCAGTTGTTCACGCGAGAAGCTCGTCAGGGCGCTACGCCAGATCTCGGCGTTAAATGCAGTGGTATTGATCGTCATCGCCGCAATGGCGACAACTCTCGCATCGACTTCCCAACCAACAGAAGGTGCTATTACGAACAGAAATAAAACCAGGGTGACCATCGGTGTAGCCCTGATCAAGCTGACATACACAGCGAGAGCCTGACTGACGACAGGGATTTTTGCTGCTCGCAACATCGCAACAACCAGCCCCAGGATAATGCCAAACACTATAGAGACGCCGGAAACCCAAATGGTCGTCCAGCCAGCATAAAGTAGAGTGATCCAGTCACTGCTATCCATTGAGTACGTCCTTCGAGCAAGTCTTTTGGCTCTTTGATATCTACCGAGTCAAAAAGAATAAGTTGCCGACTTGACCATCGTTGACAATTGTTTTTTCCAACGATGGAGGCGCTCGGATTATTTCGCCGTCAGCTGTGTAAATTGTTCACCGGAAGTAATGGGGTCGTGGGGCAGGTTGTCGAAAGATTGTCCGAGCCACTTCTTCTGTAGCTCAGCGAGTTTGCCGGTTTCGCGCAAATGGTTAACAAAACCACTCAGGTAATCGAGTAGTTCCTTGTTCCCCTTGGCCACTGGCCAAGCGATATAACCCATGCTTGAAGTGGCCTCGCCAACGGCAAATACTTTTGGTCGCTCTTTCACCAGCATGTTGGCAGGCACGATCGAGTTGACGACGTAGTCCAGCCGATGATTAGCCAGGTCGGCATACGCCTCCGGGTAAGATTGATACTGCACAATCTTGCCAATCGCTCCGCCGGAGGCTTTCAGTTTTGCATCCAGTTGCGTCAATCGTGCCAGTTGGGCACCACCGGCCTGCACACCCACGGTCATCCCCGAAAGGCTTGAGATATTCTTGATGCGGTCGTCATCTGCCCGCTTGATGTAATAGGAGACCTCGGGCGCGACCGGTGCAACGAAATCAAACGCCCCCAACCGCTCTTCGGTAACGCCAGCACCCGTGATTGCAGCGTCGTATTTGCCGGATGTGACACCGGCCAGCAGGCCGGTCCAAGGCATAATGTCCTGGTTTACCTTGAATTTTGCGTACTTGCGCAGCTCCGCGATAACGTCCTTGTGAAAGCCGTCGGACTCACCATCCTTGATAAACTCAAAGGGATAATAGCTGTCTTCCGTTGCAACATTGAGTGTGCCGCGACTGTTGATCTCTGCCAGGCTGGCCGCATTAGCCATGCTGGTAATACCAAGGGGAGCGCTGAGGATAATACTTGCCGCGCCAATGGCGAGAAGGCGACCCGCTTTGGACATGACACTTCGGTCTGTGCACTTTTCTTGAACAATATGCATCGTGAAACTCCCATCGGATAGGTGGCGGGGCAGTACCAAACTAAAAGCTGCGATTGCTGTTGGGATAGCTTTGATCATGCTTTCTCGGCTCTTATTGTTTTTTGCAGTTGAAGGCGCAGCCCTTGCCTGACAGGCAGGTGGGATAGAAGGATGCTAATGCGCCGGATGCGCACGATTGCTCGAAAATCGAGTGGTCAAATGCATCATCGTTGCGTTTTCAGTATTTTGTTGCGCAGGTTGGGGGAGGCGGTGCGAGATTGGAGGGGCTTTACGCAACGAATGAGCGTTCAGTGCGCTTTTCTGCTGTAATGGGTTCGCCCAAGCGAAGGAGACTCAAGATGCAACTTGATGCCTATGACCGAAAAATCCTCAGCTTCCTTCAAGAGAACAATCGGATTTCCCAGCGCGAATTGGCAGAAGGCGTGAACCTGTCTCCCTCTGCGGTCAATAGAAGAATCGCAGCATTGGAATCTGCAGGTGTAATAAAATACAACGTCAGCATTGTGGACCCAGCGGCTGTAGGGCGCCCCATTACCGTTATTGTCGAAGTCAAGCTCGAGAATGAGCGACTTGACTTGCTGGATGAGATAAAAAAGCGCTTCGTTAGTTGCCCGCAAGTGCAACAGGTTTATTACGTGACGGGCGACTTTGATTTTTTGTTGGTGTTGAACGTCAAGGATATGACTGAGTATGAGCAACTCACTCGCGAACTTTTCTTTTTTGGGAATATCAAGCAGTTCAAGACATTCGTGGCGATGCAGAACAACAAAAGAACTTTTGCGATACCCATGGATATTGAGTGAAGTGCAGTTCCATGCAGGCCGGCAGCGCGGATTTGTCCCGCGCCACCGGTTCACCGCCTCTCTATAGGCGGACCTGCAGCTGATGTCTTGTCACAGCCGGGTTATGGAAGTACTGGAATTCCCGGCAGGGTTGAGTGCGATGCGCGACAGGGTATTGCCGAGTCCTCGCGAGTACTACGTAGTCATTGACAATCTCGCGGTCGTCCAGGATCAAGGCAGAGGCACACTCATTCCTGTGTGCTTGACCGTTCGAGCATCGAAGGGGCGCTCGCTAAAGACCACTGAACAGGCTGATGATCACGGCATTGACCAAGTCAATGAAAAAACCACAAACCAGTGGCACGATCAGGAAGGCCTGGTGCGCCGCGCCGTACTTCTGTGTCACGGTCGACATGTTGACGATCGCCGTCGCCGTGGAGCCGAGGGCGATCCCGCCGAATCCGGAAGCGATCACGCTGGCTTCGTAATCGCGCCCCATGAAGCGGAAGACCACAAAATACGTATAGGCGACCGTCAGCAGAATTTGCAGGGTCAACGCACACAGAATGAACAACAGCGCGCCGCTGAGCTGCCATAGCTGGAGCCCCATCAGGGCCATGGTCAAAAACATGCCCAGGCAGATATCGGAGATCAGCGACAGACCCAGGCTGGCGCCGCTCCAGCTTTTCAGGCGTTTATCACCCACAAAGGCCAGCACAAGGTGGTGAATGACGATGCCCGCGAACAGACAGCTGACAAATTTGGGCAGGGTGACGCCGGCATCGACCAGCAGCAGGTTGAGCCCATAGCCGAGCATCAGGGTCAGGTTGAGCCACATCCACGCCCAGAGCACGTCGTAGTAGTCCAGCGCCTTGCTCGGTTGTTGTTCGAGAATGCCGACTTCCAGCTCCGCATCCCTGGACGGCGTCAGTTGATAACGACGTATCAGTCGGTTGGCGATAGGGCCGCCGATGACACAAGCGGCAATCAGGCCGACGGTGTTGCTGGCGATGCCCAGTTCATGGGCGTTACTGATGCCCAGTTTCTCGACGAAAAGCGGTGCCCAGGCCAGGGTGGTGCCCACGCCGCCCGTGAGGGAAATGGAGCCCACCATCAGGCCCGCCTTGGGATCCAGCCCGAACGCCTGGGCCACACCCATGCCCAGCGAGTTCTGCAGGAGAATGAACACAGCGGCGAGTAACAGCAGGATCAGCAACGGGCGCCCACCCTTGAGCAGTTGGCGCATGTCCGATTTCAAGCCAATGCCGGCGAAGAAATAGAGCAGCAGGGTGTCGCGAACCTGCAGATCGAATTCGACCTGGATATTCAGGCCGAAGTAGAGCAGGGACGTCACCGCCGCACAGACGAAGCCGCCGACGACCGATTCGGGGATGCAGTATTGACGGAGAAAGGCGTTGTGCTGGACGAGGGTTTTGCCGAGGAAAAGCAGGAGGATGGCAAGGGTGAAACTCACGAGGCCGTGAACCTGGAAGAGCTGTGAAGTCATTTAAGGCCTACCTAAAAACTGATCAATCATTATCAGGATTCGATCATTCAATGTTTAGACCTGGATCAATGAATGGTCGAGGCAGCAACCTCCAGCTTGCTCGTCCAGATAGCCCTCATCATCAGCTACGTCTGTGCGCCAGGAGTGAGGACAGCCTAGCCTGTATGGGAAAACCCACCAGTATTGGCATAGGCCGCCATCACGCTCCCGATGGCCAGTCAAACGCCTGAGTCTAGCGCTTGATCAGGGAAATCTTCGTTCCCTCGATGCTGACCCCCGCCATCAACCCTTGCTGGTCGAAGATGAACGCGTAGGCGTCGTCCTTCAGCGTCGAGCTGGACAGGTTTTTCGCCACCCCTTCATCAACCACGACAACCGTTGGCCCCACACCGATTTCCCAGCCCTTGGTTTCGGTTATGTATTTCACTGCTTTATCGGTCATCAGGAAAACCGCATAGCCGTACGACTGGGCGCCGGCCTGCAGGCCCCATGAACCGCTGACGGAGTTGTAGTAATTTTCGACTTTGGTGCCTTTCATCAGGACGCCTTCGCCGTAGCTGCCACCAAACACAAGGCCCGCCTTGATGATTTTCGGGAAAACCAGCACCGCTTTGGCTTCGTGCGAGATTTTTTCGGCAAAAGGATGGGCCTTGTAAAGCAATTGCAAGGCTTGTTTGGCATCGGCATTCAGATCCTCGGCGGTGGCCGCTCCTGCAGTGTTCAGGAAACCGGTCGATGCCAATGTTGCAGTGGCGAGGAAGAACGAGAGGAAGAACCGCATTGATTGAGTCATTTGCATACTCCGCTGAGGGAGCATTGGATGAGAGCAGCGGCAGGCGCCTGCATTTGGCAGGAACTGAATCCGCTGAGGTTATCCGGCGCGCCCTGAAATGTGTGAATTCAAGCGTCGCTTTTGTATGAAGCAGGCTCGTAATCACCTGTCATTTGCGATGCCATCAGATGTTGTGACCACTGCGCAATGGCGGTGTTCGTTCGCAAGGCTTTTCTTTGTGGGCCTGTCGAGTAAAAAAGGTGTGCGGTAGAACTATTGTCAAAGTTCACGCCGGGGAAATCCTTTGTATTTCAAAATGTTTCCTCCGCTCGCCGGAGATAACAGATTTTCAAACCCTCCTGCCCCGCAACCCCCGAGCCAGCCATGTAGCGGCATTGGAAGGTGGGCGAAGGCTCCGGAACACCCGTCTGCATTGGCGATAAACGGTGAGGCCGAAATGGCGCACTTGTGACCCCTTGGGTTTGTCTAATTTCCTCAACCCGCTGTAACGCAGTTAACGCTTACCATTTCCTTTAATGGAGGGTAGTACCATGGCTGTTATCAATGGGACTGAACAAGGCGACTTCATATTTGGCAACCCGGAGGCTGATCAGATCTTCGGCCTGGGTGGCGACGACTTTATCCTGGGTGAAGGAGGCAACGACACGATAGAAGGGGGGGATGGCAACGATGAACTCGTCGGTGGTGACGGCGATGATCTCCTTCGCGGTGGCGCCGGACTCGACAGTCTTACGGGCAGTGTCGGTGCCGATACCCTGACCGGGGGCGCGGATAATGACGCTTTCAACTGGTTTGTCGGCAGTGGCGTGGAATCCTCTTCCCTGGCCCGCGACACAGTGACCGACTTCCAGGGGGCCGGCGTTGCCGGTGGTGACAACCTGCTTCTTTCCGCGAGCAACCGCCTGGTTTTCGAGGGGGCTCGCCCCACGGTGCCGACGCTGGGCGCTTCGCTCGGTTTCGGTGGCAACGGTTTTACCGAGGTGTTCTATGCCGTAGGTGCCACCAGCACGCTGCTGTTCGCAGACTCCAACGACAATGGCGTGCTCGATGCCAGTGACTTCTCTGTACAACTCACGGGACAGCACAACCTCACAAGAGCCGATTTCGGCACCACGGCCTTCGTCGTACGTGGCACCGAGGGCAATGACGTGATCAACGGCACCCCGGACGCCGATACAATCTTCGCGCTCGGTGGCAACGACGTGGTCAACGCCGGCAACGGCAACGACATCGTCGACGGCGGCGCCGGCAACGACATCCTCAACGGTGGCGCGGGAATCGACCGGCTTACCGGGGGGCTGGGCAATGACACCCTCAACGGTGGCGATGACCGCGACCTCATCACCGGGGGCGACGGCAACGACATCATTGATGGTGGCGCCGGCAATGACACGACGCTTTCCGGCGGTAACGGCGCTGATATCGTCAATGGCGGTGCCGGCAACGATACCCTCGACGGCGATGCCGGTAACGACCAGTTGTTCGGTGGTGTCGGTAATGACGATTTCTTTGGCGGCGAGGGTAACGACCAGATCTTCGGCGAGGACGGCAACGACGAACTGTTCGGTGATGCCGGCAACGACCAGTTGTTCGGCGGCAATGGTGACGACGCGCTCGAAGGCGACGCCGGGGCAGACCAGTTGAACGGCGGTGCCGGCAATGACGAGTTCGAGTTCTTCCTTGGCTCGTTCAACCCGAGCTCGACCTTCGCGATCTTCGATACGGTCCAGGACTTCCAGGGCGCAGGTGTGGCCGGCGGCGATACGCTCGAGCTGAACGATGAGTTCGTATTTCGTGGCCAGGTCACGCTCAATCCACAGCTTGGCGCGGTACTGGTCGGCGGTGGCAACGGCATCACCGACCTGTTCTACACGGTCCGCCAGGGCAACACCTGGCTGATAGCGGACGACGATGACAACGGCCGGCTCGACAGCACCGACTTCACGGTGAACTTCCTCGGCGTCAAGAACTTCACGGTGGGCGACTTCGGTAACAATACCGAGTTCGTCACGGCGGGCACCGATGGCAACGACATCATTGTCGGCACCGATGGCGACGACAAGATCTTCGGCCTCGGCGGCAACGACCAGTTGTTCGGCCAGGCAGGAGAGGACCTGCTCGATGGCGGTACGGGGGACGACGTGCTGCTCAGCGGCACTGGCCTGGATAATCTGTTCGGCGGCGAGGGTAACGACACACTCACCATCGAGGATTTCGGCAGTGCCTTCGGCGGAGCCGGCAACGACCTGGTGATCGGCAGCAGCGCCGCGTTCGCCTTCCAGACGACCCTTGAGGGCAATGAAGGCAACGACACACTGCAATCGGGCAGCGCAGGCGCCTTCATGATTGGCGGCACGGGGGACGACCGGCTGGTGGGCAGCGCGGCGGATGACTTCATGGTCGGCAGCGTCCAGTTCGAACCTGGCCTCGATGCGGACAGGTTCCAGTTCGGTGCCCTCTGGGGGACGGACACCATCGCCGATTTCGAGGACGGCATTGATCTGATCGACCTGAGCGCCAGCGGTCTGACCTTTGCTAACCTTACCGTTGGCGAACAGTTCGGCGAGGCCGTCATCAGCGTCACGGGCCAGCCGGGGGTGGGAACCATCACCTTGAGCGGCGTGCCACAGGCCGCCGTCACCGAGTCGGACTTCGCCTTTACCTGAGTGGCCGACGCATGCTCACGCCGGTTGGGGGCGTGAGCATGCCTCAGGCCGGGCGACGGGCCCCTTCAAGCGCCAGGGAGACAGCATGACGGTCAAGCGCATGGACAACATCGGCATCGTTGTAGAAGACATCGACGCTGCCATTGAGTTCTTCACCGAACTGGGCCTTGAGCTCGAGGGGCGCGCGCCCATCGAGGGCGACTGGGCAGATGGCGTCACAGGATTGCGCGACATGCGCGTCGAGATTGCCATGATGCGCACGCCGGACGGTCACAGCCGGCTCGAAATTTCCCGATTCCTCGCACCCCCCGTGGTCGCCGATCACCGCCGCGCCCCGGTGAACGCGCTTGGTTACCTGCGAGTCATGTTCACCGTGGAAGACATTGACGACACACTCGCCAGGCTCCACAAACACGGCGCAGAGCTCGTCGGCAAAGTGGTCCGGTACGAGGAGATGTATCGTCTGTGCTACATCCGGGGGCCCGAAGGCATTCTCATCGGACTTGCCCAGGAACTCGGGCAAGTCCGGTGAGTACCTGCGGCAGGTGCTGAGCGTCACCACCGGACCGGATGCAAGCGCGAGATAACTTGGGTGCCTTGCATATCGCTGATTGAAGCTCAGTATTAACCTAGTTGGCTTGTCGGTTTTATTATTGATTTTCCAATAGTTAAACAGTCGGTTTTTGCATTTGGTGGAATCCGATGCTGCATAAAAAGCTAGCAGATATCGCATATTGACAGGTAGTCAAGCCAAAACTACCATCCGCCGCCATGAACTTTAAGGTAGCTAATCACGGGTATCTTGCACTTGCTCCGGTACCCGGGTGGAAATGTATATTCATGTGCCTGTTGTGTCTGCAGTATTACTGAATGTCGAGCCTGTCAGATTCAAACTCAATGTGCGTCAAGGCGAGCCAAAGTGAAAAAGTCACTCATCCTGTTGACCCTGCTTGCACCCCTTATCGCCAATGCTGGCGAACCTGATCACCTGGCCATTTGCAACAGGCTCAAGCCAGATATCACTCGTAGTTACGGCGTGCACAATTTGAATTTGGTGGATAACGGTAGTTCATACGTATCGGGTGAAGGGGTTGTGCTCTGTGTATATGACGGCATTATCCAGAAGTTCTACGCTGATCGTTCTGTCAGGGTTATGGCAACACTGAATGTCGCCAGCAATAAATACCGCGTCCTGTTCTAGTAGTGGGTTGTCACTCATGAGCTGGAAGTTCTAATACATTCTCTGCTGGTTATTGAAACCATGTTCTTTCATCAGGCGTTCCAACCCGACTTGTTGAATATTACGCTCTGCCCCTTAACCTGGTGAGTCCAACGGCTTTCGCATAAAACCTGGCGCGCACGGCCAGTGAGTTTTTTTATCAGGTAAAGGAGCGCAGAATGAGCAGCCCGGCGTTCGAATGAAGTGCCGCTGGCGGGGCTGGCGTGTGGTCATCTCGAGCACCAGAGGTAGGGACTCTCTCGGCGATGATGAGCGCTTGCTGACGACGGCAAGGGCTGGAGACGCGCTTTGAAACCATTCCCGCTCAGACCTGGCGCCTCAACTCTGGACATGTTTCTTCAAGCGTGTCTGCCACGTCGTGACGCTGTTCCGCCAACCTTGACGGAAAAAGCGGTCATCCCCGGCATTCCCAATGCTCGTTACAGGCTGGACCACGACCTGACGCCTTTCATTGAGGATGCGGTTCAGTCCAACAAGCGTGAGAGCGAGGAGCTTGCCAAGGCCGGGAAGCCGAACCATATCCTGCCGCTGGCCAATATGCTGGCGGTTTCCGGTGGTGGCGATGCGGGCGCCTTCGCAGCGGGACTGATTGCAGGATGGACGACGCATGGGACTCGCCCCCGGTTCAAGGTCGTCACCGGCATCAGCGCGGGTGCCCTGGTCGCCCCGTTCGCTTACCTGGGTTCCGATTACGACAGCGTGATTCGATATGTCTCCAACGCAATCGGGCCCAAAGACATTTTTCATTCGCGAAACGTATTAACCCGTTTTGCCAGCGACGGTATAGCGGACAGCAAGCCACTGTCGCGGCTCATCGCAAAATACGTCACGACACAGATTCTTGCGGCGATCGCGACGGAGTACGCCAAAGGACGAATCCTGCTGATCGGCACAACCGACCTTGATTCGGGTCGGCCCGTCACCTGGAACATGGGCGCGATTGCCGCAAGCCAGGCACCGGGAGCGCTCGACCTCTTTCGCAACATCCTGCTCGCGTCAATGAGCATTCCCGGTGCAGTCTCACCCGTCATGATTGATGTGGACGTTGACGGCAAACAGTTCCAGGAAATGCACGTGGACGGAGGGGTCATCACCCAAGTGTTTCTTTACCCGCCCAGCACCGTGATGGCGCTGAGCAAAGCCACCGGAGCACCGTTGCGGTTCGACCGTCATTTCTATGTCATTCGTAACGGGACACTGGAGCCGCAGTGGTCCGGGACCAAGCGCCGCACATTGAGCATCGGCGGCCGGGCCATCAGCGCCTTGATTCAAACCCAGGGGATCAGCGACCTGGAGCGTATCTACCGTATGGCGCAACAGGATGGGGCGGATTTCAATCTTGCGTACATTGGCTCCGACTTTAACTTTGCGCACGATCGGAAATTCGATGGCGAGTACATGAAGCGTTTGTTCGATTACGCCTTTCAACTCAGCGCGAAGGGCTATCCGTGGCATAAATTGCCGTATCTGGAAAACGCTAAACGGTGAAACAAGCGTGTCATCGAACGTTCAGGTTTTTTCCGGGGAAACCACCCACACGCTGCAGGGCAACTTGTACAGCAGGTGTTCCACCGTACTGCCAACCAGCCGCTCCATGCCGCGATGACCAATGCGTCCCATGACAATCACATCGATGTCATAAGTCTGCGCGTAGCTGGATAGCACCTTGACCGGATTGCCCATGATCATGTGCTGGTGCTCCGGCGGGATACCGTTGCGCTCAGAAAGCTCGCGAAACGCATCAGCCTGCGCTTCGAACAGCGACTTGGCTTTTCCCGAGGAGAAAAACGCCGATCCATTGCTGAAACCGAATTCGTCTGCACTGATGCTGGAAAGGTCATGGGCGTAGATCACGTCCAGTTCTGCATTACAGGTGCTCGCCAGTTTGGAGGCCTCGCGCAGAATGCTGTCGTTGAAGCCTTCGTATTGCTCATCAGAATGAAAAGGGTCAACGGCGGCGACGATCTTGCGCGGCAAAGCGTTGTGCAAATGACTGACAAAATGCAGGGGCACCGGGCATTCACGTAGCAGGTGGATATCCAATGGCGTAAACATCAGGCGTGACAGCAGCGATTCGTGTTCCAGCGCCTTGATCAATACGGCCATCGGCTGTTCTTTGAGATGAATGAGGATTTCCTGCAAAGGCCTTTCGACCCAGACGACTTCCGTGGTGACGTGCACACCGATCTTGCGCAAGGGGCGGGCCTGGTCTTCGAGCCACTGGCGATGGCGCTCGACATAGCCCAGCCGCATCTGTTCCAGCGCCTGTCCATTGACCATCCCTGCAGTCGCCAGCCCTTCAAGATAATCGAACGCCACGATGTGCAGGGCAGCACCTGAGGCCTTGGCCAAGGCAGCGGCCCGGTCGAAGGCGGGGCTGTTTTCCATCAACGGCGAGACGACCAGCATGAAGCGTAATTGATCAGACATGACGGATCTCCGGTAGGCAATCGCGCAATCGCTTGCCCCTAGCCTGCCGCTGTTCAGGGCGCCGGGTTTGATCTTTGTCAAATGGAAGGGAACGGGTGGTGCTGCCCGACGTGCGGTTGTCCGGGCTTCGTCCAGTGACGAAATTGTTGACCGTTATCAATTTTTCGTCCGGCTCCCCGGCGCAATCTTTGGGCTCATGCCGAACTCGGCATACGTACGGTGGAGGAGGGAGCATCACGGCAACCAGGAGAGCGGCCGTTTTCGTCGAAAGGAACCGGACCGTGCATTCTCGAAGCAGTACGGAGGACTCTATGATCATTGATATCAAGGAGAAACCGGCAAGCCATTGCTGGGTTGTGTGCATGGATGCCTTGAAAGTGAACTTCAACACACTGGGAGAAGCACAGGCATTTGTTGGCCAGCTCACGGCGCGTATCGAGGCGCCCCATGTCTGGCCAAGCGGCGCTAGCCTGGCAGGGGCGGCCCTGAAAGATATCGCGCGCTCAACTGATAAAAATCAAGTGGTCGGAACAAGGAGCAATCAATCTGTGGTTTTACTCCCGGATTGAAATGGCCGCGTGCCGAGGTGCCCCATGACGCAATCTCAGCGTTTACTCTTGATCGCGCCTTCAGCCATGACTCGAACACCGGCATTCGACCGGGCTGCTGCGCTGGCGCTCGCGATGCAATTGCCGTTGCACATCGTGGCGTTCGACTATTCCCAGGCCCTGGCGGTGGCCGGGCTGTTCGCCCCGGAACAATTCAGTCGGGCTCGGGACGGCTACTTGCAAACCCATCGCCAATGGCTCGTGGATCAGGCCGGATTGATGAGCAAGCAGGGGGTCGAGGTCACCAGCGAAGTGGTGTGGGTACAGCATCCTTATGAGGAGATTCTGAACTTCATCAATGAGATGCCGCTGACACTGATCATCAAGGACGCCCAGGAAGAATCGGCGTTAAAACGAGTATTTTTTACTCCGCTGGATTGGCAGCTGCTGCGCGATTGTCCTGTGCCGGTGCATCTGGTGACGACTGCGCTGAATGCCCGACCACGCAACGTGCTGGCCATCATTGATGTGTTGCGCGATGAAGATCAGGACCGCGTGTTCAACGACCAGGTTATCGATGCCGCGGCGAAACTGGCGGCGGTCTGTGATGCCAGTCTTGAGTTGCTGCATGTGTATGACTGGACGGCTGTGTATGTCCAGGACATGGGCATTGCCGCATTGCCGCTGGCCAGCGGTGTTTATGAGATGCTGGGAACGGCACACCACGAGACATTCGCCGCCATCGCTGAACGTCACGGCGTGCCTCCGGAGCGTCGTCACTTCATCGAGGGGGCACCCGTGCCGAGGATCTGTGAATTCGTCTCGGACCACCGTACCGATGTGATTGTCATGGGCACGGTACAGCACAAGGGTCTGAGCAAATTAATCGGAACCACCGCCGAGCACCTGCTGCATCGGGCGCCGTGCAGTGTGCTGGCGATCAAGCCGGGAAGAATGCTGCAATCCTGAGGGCTGGATCGCCCCGCGACGAACCGGTGGCCGGAACATCGCGCAGCGTTTGTTCTACAGGTAAAGACGATGGATCACCTGACGGCTGTCGTCGGGATCATTGTGCGTCTCGAATCCGAGTGCCTTGGCCAGGTCGCGCATGGGGGCATTGCTGGAGGCGTCCACCGAATACATCTGGCGAAAGCCGTTTTTGCGGGCGGCCTTGATCAGATGCTCCATCAGTAACGTGCCCAGCCCCAGATGCATCCATTCATCGGCGACCGTGACGGCACATTCACACTCATGCTCGCGACTGGCCGCGTAACGGCTGATGCCGATCTCGACCAGATCCCCTTTGTCATGGACCAGGGCAACATAGGCCACACGCTGTTCATTGTCCGTGTCCATCAACTGATCGAGCATCGCAGCGCCGGGTTCTCTGATCTGCGCGAGAAAACGCATGTGCCGGGATTCGGGAGACAGCCGTTTGATGAAAGCGTATTCACGGTCGCGATCCTTCTGCGCCAGTGGTCGGATCAAAACGTGGCGACCGTCCCTGAGCGCTTCTATCCAGTATTGGCCGTCGACTGCGGCATAGGTGGCCGCAGCCCGATCGTTGTGGTCTTTGACGGTAAGCATGGGGTGTTCCTCCAGTGCGGTTTGCAAGATTGGCATGGGGTAAAAAAGTCGCGTTTGAGTACTTTTCTACACCGCTGTCGATGCTTGAATCTGATCTGGATCAGACAGCCGTGCCGGCGGAACTGGTTTGCGTGGGCTTGATGTAAATCAAACCGCGCCAGGTGATGGAGCGCAGTCTTGAAAGCATCCCGGCACTATATGACCGGAGTCGAACGGAGGTGTGTGATGGGTCAATATCAACGTTTTCTGCTGATCGCTGACCAAAACCTGCATCAGTCTCCCGCCCAGCTGCGTGCCGTCGCACTGGCCAAGGCAGCCGGGGCCGTACTGGATGTGCGGGCCTTTGTCGAACCGGCACCGGTGGTGCATTTATGGCAAGAAAAAGTAGATGACGCGGAGCAACAGCGATATTTGCGTCGCTACCGCCGCTGGGAGGCCGAAGAGCTCGATCGACTCAGCGACCTGGGGCTGCAGGTGACGGTCAAGGCCGTTTTCACCACCCATGCGTTGCTGGATATCTTGAAGACGGTCGAGGATCTCAAGCCCGACCTGTTGATCAAGGATGTAACCCTTGAACCTGTGCTCAAGCGAGTGTTCATCACCCCGCTCGATTGTCACTTATTGCGTGAGTGCCCGATCCCCGTGCATCTGGTCAACCACGTTCGTTACAGCTTGCCGCACCGAATCGTGGCGGCAGTGGATCCGTTCGATCCGTCGACACAATTGAGCGGATTGAACGACACCATCATTCAGACCGCCAACGCCCTGGCCCTGCACTGCGATGCGCCGTTGCACCTGCTTTACGCCTATGACCTGTCGCCTGCTTTCAACAGCGATGCGCCATTGGCCGGGGGCGGTTGGGGCGTGGATCTGAGCGAAGAGCTGCGTCAATCCTTGCACCAGGCGTTTGTTGCACTGGCGGAGCGTCACGGGGTGCCACCGGAGCGACGGCATTTCGTCATGGGACTGCCGGTGCCGGTGATCAGTGAGTTTGTCGAGCAATACCTGGCCGATGTCGTGGTGATGGGCACAGCTCATCGGGTGGGGCTCGATCGGTTGATCGGCAGCAACACAGAGCGGGCGTTGTACTCTGTGCCGGGCAGTCTGTTGGTGGTCAGGTCGCGAGCCAGGGAGTGAGCACTATCGCACCGTTGAACTGACCTGCGCGCAACAGCGCCAGCCAGCAACATGGCACGCATGAAGATTCTCCAGGCTGCAGGTGTCAGTGGAGGTTGCGATGGCAGCCCACGATCAGTTGCTTGAGCCCGTCCATGTTCAGGATCTTGACGTCGCGGCCGCTTATTTCCACCAGTCCCTGGTCACGCAGGTGCGCGATGCCCCGACAGATGGTTTCAAGGCGCAGGCCCAGGTAGGAGCCAATTTCCTCCCGACGCATTTTCAGCACAAAGCTGCTGGACGAATAACCGCGGGTATTCAAGCGCTGCGACCAATTGAGGAGAAAAGCGGCCAGGCGTTCATCCGCGTTCATGTTGCCCAGCATCATCAGCATGTCGTGATCGCGAACGATTTCCCGGCTGAGGATTTTGTTCAGGTTGTGCTGCAACGAAGGCAGTTCCCGGGCAAGTTTTTCCAGATGAGCAAAATGAATGGGGCAGACCTCGCTATCTTCCAAAGCAACGGCATTACACGCATGCAGATCGGTGCTGATGGCATCCAGACCGAGCATTTCGCCGGGGATCTGGAACCCTGTGACTTGCTCGCGACCATCGACCGACAGCACGCTGGTCTTGAACGAACCGATTCGCACCGCATACAGCGAACGCAACGGGTCGCCCGCGCGGTAAAGCGTTGCGCCCTTTTTGACCTTGAATCGTTGCACGATCAGTGTGTCGAGACGTTCGATTTCCGGACCGGTCAGGCCAAGCGGCAGGCACAGCTCCACAACGCTGCAGTTGGAACATGCAGACTTGAGGTTTTGACTTTGAATCTGCATGGCTTCAGACATGACATGTCTCCCCACGGATAGGATCAGCATACGCGCTAGCAGCCCAGGCCACCCTTTGTTCCAACTTATAGTGGATGTAATAGACGAACGGGTGAAAGCCTCGTTGCCTCTGCTGGACCAATGTCCATTGCCTATGCGTCATTCAGTCAATACGCACTTTCTGAGCGTTGATGTAAATCAAATCATGCGCGCTGCAGGCGCTCAGAATCGAGAAAAACCTGTTGGTGGCCTGATCCGCTAGCGGAGAAGTTCAACAGCGATTCTTCGAGTGCCGGGCAACTGCAGGCACATGACGTGCAGGCTGAACCGAATATCCACCCCACGGGAGATTTTTCATGAGCCAGTATCAACGCCTGTTACTGATCATCAACCCGGCCTTGCGCCATTCCTCAGCCATGAATCATGCAGCGGCGCTGGCCAAGACCAGCGGTGCAAGTTTGCATATCGCGGCGCTGACCCCTTCGTCCAGATGGTTATCGCTGCTTGAAGAGGGCGATCGAGAATCGGGTCGGGAGCGCTACCTGCAGGACCATCGCGGCTGGCTTGAGGCTCAGGCGGAAAATTTGCGTGGCAGGGGGATAGAAGTGACCACCGAGGTGGCCTGGGCCGAGGACATGAAGCAAGACATCATTGAACACGTCACGGACATGCAGCCTGACGTGTTGATCAAGGAGATTCAGCATGAGTCCGCGCTCAAGCGGGCCTTCTTCACCCCGTTGGATTGGCATTTGTTGCGTCACTGTCCGGTGCCGGTTTTTCTGGTGGGCGGGAGCAGCTTCGTTTTGCCTCGCAAGGTAGTAGCAGCGGTCGAGGTATCGGATGTCGAGTCTACCGACAATGAACTGAACGACCGAATCATCAAGCAGGCTTGCAGCCTTGCGATGCAATGCAACGCCGAGCTGCATTTGCTGTATGCCTGCGATATCTCGGCCGCTTTTCTGGCGGACATGGGCGGCCTGACCCTCGCTGACCTGACCCACGCGCTTCGCAGAGACCTGGAAACGTCGTTCATTGAGTTGGCAGATCGGTTCGGAGTGCCCTCCGATCGTCGACATTTCATTGAGGGAAACCCGGTGAAGGCGTTGAGTGAGTTTGCCGATGAACACAATGTGGATGTGATCGTGATGGGCAGAGTCCAGTCCCATGGTGTGGACAAGCTTCTGGGCAGCACGACCGAGCATATTCTGTATCAGGTGCCCTGCTGCGTTCTGGCGGTCTAGATCCTGTCCGTACCAGACTTGATCCAGACCGTCAGTTGAGTCTGATACGAGTCAGAAAGGGGATTATTTGTGCTTCCAGTACTTTTGCATTTCCAGAAACAGGAAGGATGCGGTCCATGTGATGAGCACCAGTCCGGTAAGGGCTTGTAGACCGGTCAAGTATTTGAGGTTGCCCTCAGGCGAAATATCGCCGAAGCCGATGGTCGTGTACGTCGTAAAGGAAAAGTAGACGCAGTCCATCAGCGAACCGTCGAAGTTACCCGTCAGGCTGCCCCATCCCCCTGAGTGCACCATCAGGTAATAGACCAGCGCAAAGCACCAGACCTCCATGGCGTGGGCCAGGAGGGCGCCGAATACGCCAACCACGATTCTGAAGCGGTTCCACACCTTGAGCCGGGGCAGCCAGTCATTCAGGCGTAACAGGCATTCGTAGTGGATCACTACGGCAATGACCACCACCAGCGTATTGATCAGCGTGACTGCCAGCATGGCAAATCTCCAGCGATAGGGGAGGCGGTGCATCAGCGTAGTTCTACGCCAGGAAGCCGGAAAATCGTTGAGCTGAATCAATAAGGGTTTAAGTCATCGAAAGCCAGTCGCTCCGTTAACGATAGCTGTTGAATAGTTGATAAAAGTCAGATCCCCCACGGCATAACGCCAAATAATCGAACTGCCGCTTTCCGGTCGCAACAAGTCGACAGGACTTTTTGCTGGCTGCAATCATGAGTTCGCTCGAAGTAACAAACGTTTGTCTCAAGGCCCGGACAGCCAGGCGGGTTTGCACTCAGGCAGGTTTCAGGCCGAGGTATGTGATGCTCAAACTCAAACGCATTCTATTGATAGCCCCCAGCGAAATGACCCTGACCCCGGCGTTTGAGCGTGCATATGCCTTGGCGGGTGCAACCGGTGCCTTATTGCACATTGTCGCGTTCGATTATGTCCAGGCCCTGGCGGTAGCCGGTCTGCTTGACCATGACGCGATGGCACAGGCACGAGAAGGCTATCTGCAGGTTCACCGTCATTGGCTGGAGCAGCAGGCCCGGTTTCAACGATGCGGCGGCATACAGGTGACCACCGAAGTGTTCTGGGCCAGGTCGAGCCTGACAAACCTGCTGGAATACGTGAACGACTTTGTTCCGGACCTGGTGATCAAGGACACCCATTATGTGCCGGCTCTGGACCATGCCTTTCATCGGCCTGTGGACTGGCGATTGCTACGCGAGTGTCCGACCCACCTGCATCTGGTGACCAGCGCCATAAATCCCAAACCCTTGAAAATTCTCGCGGCGATCGATCTGTCCCATCTGGAGGAACTCACTCAGGGATTAAATGACCGAATACTCGACCTGGCCTCTACTTTGGCAGCCAGTTGCGGTGCGCAGTTGCACTTGCTTAACGTCAGTCGTTGGTCAGAGATGAGCGATGCGCCGATGAGTGTACCGACAGGCAGTCTTGATGCGAGTTTGAGAGACGCTATCGAGGATGCCCAACAAGAGGCGTTCGATGTGCTTGCCGAGCGTTACTGCATCAAGGATCCCCGTCGACATTTATTGACGGGCTCCCCCCACAAGGTTATCGCACGGTTCGCTCAACAGCATGCTTTCGACATGGTGGTGCTGGGCACGGCTTATCGCCATGGGCCCGAGCGGTTTATCGGCGATACCGCCGAGAGCGTGTTGAACCGGGCACCGTGCAGTTTGATGATCGTCAAGCCATTATCGGGGGGCGGGATGTAGGAAGGCGGGAATACGGGATGGTTTTGTCACGCTTTGAGTGTGGTCGTATGTTCGCCAACCCCCTGAAGCGACAAAGCCCTGAATAATCAGGGCTTTGTCGTATAAAGATGGCGGAGGCGATGCGGATGCCATCGGCCGTGGCCTTGTTCTTGCGTCATCCTGGCTGGGATTTTCCTTGCTCGTCAGTCCCCATTCCCGCGCAATGTCGAAGAGGGGGAGAGGCTGGAGCAACTGCGTCGATCGCGAGTGTTGGCTTTCGGAGCAGGAGGAGGGCGGCAACAACAGTCAATGCCCGCTTCGATGAGCGGGCTTTTCATCCAACAAAACAAGCAGAGGCCAGGGAGGGGAGCGGCCAAGGAAAAAGGCGCAGCCCAGACCTACAGCTGACGAGCGATCAGGTCCTTCATGACTTCATTGGCGCCGCCATAAATCTTTTGTACGCGCGAATCGACAAACATCCGGGCGATAGGGTATTCGTCCATATACCCGTAACCACCGAACAGTTGCAGCAGTTCGTCGGTAACCTTGCACTGCATATCGCTGCACCACAACTTGGCCATGTAGGCGGCCTGAGGATCGAGCTTGCCGTCGAGCAAGCGCTGGGTACAGTCGTTGACGAATGTGCGGGCGATGTGGGTGATGGTGGCACACTCGGCCAGCTTGAACTTGGTGTTCTGCAGGTCGAACAGTTTCTGGCCGAACATCCGGCGTTCCTTGGCGTAGTCCGTGGCCAGTTCCAGCGCACGCTCCATGACCGCCACGGCGGGCACAGCCAGCAACATGCGTTCATAGCAAAGTTGGCTCATCAGCTGGATGAACCCGTTGCCCTCGACCGGGCCGAGCAGATTGGCGACCGGTACGCGCACGCTGTCGAAAAACATTTCGCATGTGTCCGAGCCATGCAGGCCGATCTTTTTCAGCTTGTTGACGCTGTAGCCCTTGAGGTTCCCGGTCTCGATCACCACCAGTGAAATGCCCTTGGCGCCATCGTCGGACGTGCGCACGGCGATCACCACCAGGTTGCCGCTGTAGCCGTTGGTGATGAAGGTCTTGGAACCATCGATCACGTACTCGTCGCCATCACGGCGGGCGCGTGTGCGCAGGGTCTTGAGGTCGGAGCCGCAATCGGGTTCGGTCATGGCGATGGCGGCGAAGAGCTCGCCGCTGGCCAGGCGGGGAATCCATTTTTGCTTTTGCTCTTCGGTGCCGTAGTCGAGGATGTAGTGGGTGGCGATGGAGTGCACCGCAGTACTGGGCGGCATTCCGGCGCGAGCCAGTTCATCCAGGGCGACCAGTTGATAGGACAGCGGCGCGCCGGCACCGCCGTATTCCTCACTGATCTCCGGCAGCAGAAAACCCATCTCGCCAAAGCCCTGCCAGATCTCGCGCGGCACGTAGCCCTGTTCGCGCCAGGCATCATTGTGCGGTGTCATCTCATTGGTGATGTAGCGACGTACCTGGTCGCGATAGGCCTCGATGTCGCTATCCATCCAGGAATGTTGGTGCAGTTGGGGCAACATAAGCTCGGTCTCCGCAATTTTGGGCTTCGCCACCGATGGCAGCGTGCGAAATGCGAGCCTAGAACGAGGGGCCGTGCGCGCACATAGCCGCTGGCCCCAAAGCTGTTGCACTTGACCTCAATCGGTCAGTTGCCCTTGCGAACCTGGCCCGGGGTCTGGCCGGTCCAGCGCTTGAAGGCGCGCTGGAAGCTGGCGCTGTCGGCGAAGCCAAGTTCCTCGGCCAGCACCGGTGTCGGCAGCTTGCTGGTTTTCAGTCGGTAGAGCGCCCAGTCGCGGCGCAGGCTATCGCGGATGTTCTGGAAAGAGGCGCCTTCCTGAGCCAGGTGACGTTGCAATGAGCTGGCCGAGCAGTGCAGGGCGGCACTGGTCTGTTCAAGGTCTGGCCAGCCGCTATGGCGCGCGCGTTCTTCACGCAGATAGACCCGCACCCGGTCGCTGACGCGTGCGGGTATGGCGGGCACCAGAAGGTCGAGCAGGGCCTTGGCCAGGTATTCATGCAGATGAGAACTGTCACGGCGCACGGGTGCCTGCAGTGCCTGGGAGTCGAACCAGATAGTCGAGAAGGCTGTGCCGAAGCGCAGTTCCGTAGGGAAGAGCTTGCGGTAGTCGCCAACCGACTCAGGTTGTGTGAATGCCACGTCGATACCAGCGGGGCGCAAGCTCCCGCCTTCCAGCCAGGCCATGACGCGCCAGATCAGTCGCAGAAACAGCACGTGGGCGAAATCGCGGGACTCGACCTGAGTGGTGAGGAAGTGCAGTTCGACCCGTACGTGCCGACCGTCGTCCAGCAGCACCGGGTCAAGGTCGTCTTGCAGGAGTCGCAGGGTGTGGGTGAATTCCCGCAGGGCGCCGAACAGGGTGTCGCCGGTCAGGGCTGAACGCATCATCAGCATGAAGCTGCCGCGGCGCAATTTTCGCGAAAACAGCGCGATGCCTTCGTCATCGAGACCCTTGATGGTCTTGCGCAGCAGCGCAACGTACTGGTCGACGGTGACGTGGTGGTCCAAGTCCTGAGGCTGCTGTGGATCGATCCCTGCGTCGCGTAGAAAGCCCTCGATCTCGTAGCCGCGATCACGGGCTGCGGCGAGCAGGGAGGAGACGAAAACGGAGGCGAAGGTAACGGGGGTTGGATTCGACATTGGTGGATTCTGCAAGTCATTTGCGGCGCCATGACATTGGCGGTTTTGCGCACGGCCATCACATTAAGCCCACAAAGTCACACCGTGCCGCAACTTAAATTCAGGAAAGCCGCTATGAGTCGCAATGTCTATGTGATTGGGGTCGGCATGATCCCTTTCGTCAAGCCGGGCGCCAACGCGCCCTATCCGCAAATGGCCGCTGCCGCCTTGCGTGCCGCGATGGTCGATGCCGGTGTGGGTTACGCGCAGGTAGAGCAGGCGTACGTCGGTTACGTCTATGGTGACTCCACTGCAGGCCAGCGCGCGCTATACGAAGTCGGCATGACCGGTATCCCGGTGGTCAACGTCAACAACAACTGCTCCACCGGTTCCAGCGCGCTGTTCCTGGCCAACCAGGCAGTCAGCGGCGGTGCGGCGGAATGTGCCCTGGCCCTGGGTTTTGAGCAAATGAGCCCGGGTGCGCTGGGCACGCTTTTTGGCGACCGCCCCAGCCCCTTCGAGCGCTTCGACCTGGCCACCGATGAGTTGGTCGGGCACGCCGGCATCCCGCTCGCACTGCGCTACTTCGGTGGCGCTGGCCTGGCGCACATGCAGGAGTTCGGCACCCGCCTGGAAACCTTTGCCAAGATCCGCGCCAAAGCCAGCCGCCATGCCGCCAACAACCCGATGGCGTTGTTCCGTAACGTCGTCAGCGCCGAAGACGTGATGAACTCGCCTGCCGTCTGGCCCGGCGTGCTGACGCGCCTGATGGCTTGCCCGCCGACCTGCGGCGCCGGGGCGGCGATCCTCTGTTCGGAGGACTTCCTGAAACGCCACGGCCTGAAGGGCGCAGTACGCATCCGTGCGCAATCCATGACCACCGACACGTCCAGGACGTTCGATGCGAGAGACATGCGCGAAGTGGTCGGTTTCAGCATGACCCGTACGGCCGCGCAGAATGTCTACGAGGCGGCCGGTGTCGGTCCGCAAGATATCCAGGTCGTCGAGTTGCACGACTGTTTCGCACAGAACGAGCTGCTCTCCTACGAGTCGCTGGGCCTGTGCCCGATCGGCGGGGCGGAGCGCTTTGTCGAGGACGGCGATAACACTTATGGCGGCAAATTCGTCACCAATCCTTCCGGCGGGTTGCTCTCCAAGGGCCATCCACTGGGCGCCACCGGCCTGGCCCAGTGCACCGAGCTGGTCCAGCAGTTGCGTGGCGAGGCAGGTCCACGTCAGGTAGACGGCGCGCGTCTGGCTCTGCAACACAATCTCGGGTTGGGCGGCGCCTGCGTCGTCACCCTCTACGAAAAAGTCTGAGGGGCGACGGATGATCGACAAGAAGTGGATCGGTCACGAACTGGCCGCCACCACGATGACGCTTGAGCGAGGGCGCCTTTGCGCATTCGCCCGGACCATTGGCGAGACCGATCCGTTGTACACCGATCTCGCTGCCGCCCAAGGAGCAGGCTTGTGCGACGTGCTGGTCCCACCGACATTCCTGTTCGGTGCCGAGCTGGATGCCGGCACCGTGGACAGCATGCTGGCGGATCTGGAAATCCCGATCGCGAAGATTCTTCACGGTGAACAGAGCTTCACCTATCACAAGCCGGTGTGTGCCGGGGAAACGGTCACCGTGAAGTCGCGGATCGCTGACATTTTCGACAAGAAAAACGGCGCGCTGGAGTTCCTGGTCAAGACCTCGCAAGTCCACAACGACAAAAACGAGCTGGTCGCCGAGTTGCGCACCGTGCTCGTGGTCCGCAACTGAGGAGTCCCGACCATGAGTCATTCACTGCAACACGTGAAGGTCGGTGACCGGCTGCCACCCCTGACGCTGGCGGCGGTCGACCGCACCACGCTGGCGCGGTTCGGTTGCGCCTCGGGCGACCTCAACCCGATTCACATCGACGTGGATTTCGCCCGCAAGGCCGGCATGCCGGACGTGTTTGCCCACGGCATGTTGAGTATGGCCTGGCTGGGTCGCCTGCTGACCCAGTGGGTGCCGCAAAGCCGGCTGCGCAGCTTTGGCGTGCGCTTCCAGGGCATCACTCACCTGGGGCACGTCATCACCTGCAAGGGCCAGGTAACCGAGATCGTCGAGGTCAACGGCGAACGTTGCGCCAGGGTCGAGGTGGCCACGGTCAACCAGTACGGCCAGGTCAAGATCGTCGGCGACGCGTTGATCGCCATCGCCATTGGCTAACCCCTTTTTTCAACCTTTTGCGGAAGAGACAGATGAGCAAGAAACTCGAAGGTAAAGTTGCCCTGATTACCGGTTCCGGTCGTGGAATCGGCCGTGCCATCGCCCTGAAGCTGGCAGCCGATGGTGCCCGCGTGGTGGTCAATGACCTTGACGCCGAGCCGGCTCAGGAAGTGGTCGAGGCCATCAAGGCCATGGGCGGTGAAGCCGTCGCCTGTATCGGCAGCGTTTCAGCGCCTGACTTCGCCGAGCGCTTCGTCGGCACCGCGGTCGAGCATTACAAGGGGCTGGACATCATCGTCAACAACGCGGGCTACACCTGGGACAGCGTGATCCAGAAGATGACTGACGAGCAGTGGTACGCCATGCTCGATGTGCACCTTACCGCGCCATTTCGCATCCTGCGCGCGGCGCAGCCGGTCATCCGCAGCCTGGTCAAGGCTGAACAGGACGCCGGCCTGCGTAACATTCGCAAAGTGGTGAACATTTCCTCCGTTGCCGGGCTGTTCGGAAATGCCGGTCAGGCCAACTACTCCACCGCCAAGGCCGGTATCACCGGCATGACCATGACGCTGGCCAAGGAGTGGGGGCGCCTGAACACCACCGTCAACTGCGTGGCCTACGGCTTTATCAAGACTCGTCTGACCGAAGCCACCGCCGACGGTAACGCCACCGCCGAGATCGAAGGTCGCGAGATCAAGGTCGGCATCAACCCTGACCTGATGACCATGCTCGAGCGCAGCATTCCGTTGGGGCGTGCCGGTACCCCGCAAGAAGCTGCCGGTTCGGTGTACATGTTCTGCATCCCCGAGTCCGACTATGTCAGTGGCCAGACGTTGATCTGTAGCGGCGGTCTGACCGGAATCTAAGCGCCACCGCTGTCCGGACAATCCGAAGCATCCAGTCAAAACAACAAGGACAAATCATGAAAGACAAGCGCGCGTGGTTGTCGCGGATGGCCCTGGTGGGCGTCTCGTTGATAGGCCTTTCGGCGACAGCCGGGGCGGCGGATAAACCCAATATTCTGGTGATCTTCGGCGACGATATCGGCCAGACCAACATCAGTGCCTATAGCCACGGCGTGGTCGGCTACAAGACACCGAACATCGATCGCATTGCCAACGAAGGCATGATGTTCACTGACTACTACGCAGAGAACAGTTGCACCGCAGGACGTTCTTCGTTCATCACCGGCCAGACACCGTTGCGTACGGGCCTGACCAAAGTCGGAATGCCCGGTGCGCCAGTCGGCCTGCAGGCGCGCGACATTACCATTGCTCAGGCACTCAAGGCTCGGGGCTATTCGACCGGTCAGTTCGGCAAGAACCACCTGGGCGATCGCGATGAATTCCTGCCGAGCAATCACGGTTTTGACGAGTTCTTCGGCAACCTGTACCACCTCAACGCCGAAGAAGAACCCGAGCGTGCCAATTGGCCTAAAGATGATCCGGACTTTGTCAAGGCAGCGACACCGCGTGGGGTCATCCATTCCTATGCCGATGGCAAGATTGAAGACACCGGCGCACTGACCGCCAAGCGCATGGAAACCATCGACGACGAAACCACCGCCGCTGCTCAAGCGTTCATGGAGAGACAAGTCAAGGCAGACAAGCCGTTTTTCGTGTGGATGAACACCACCCGCATGCACCTGTTTACCCACGTGCGCGACTCGATGAAAGGCCAGAGTGGCATGCCCGGCAACGAGTACGCGGACGGCATGCTCGAGCACGACGGTGACGTCGGCAAACTGCTGAAAACCCTCGACGACCTGAAAATCGCCGACAACACCATCGTCGTCTACACCACCGACAATGGTCCGAATCAGTTTTCCTGGCCGGACGCGGCAACCACACCGTTCCGCAACGAAAAAAACTCCAACTGGGAAGGCGGGTTCCGAGTGCCGGCGATGGTTCGTTGGCCGGGCAAGATCAAGGCGGGTGAAGTGTCCACTGAAATGTTCTCCGGTCTCGACTGGTTCCCGACCTTGCTGGCGGTAGCGGGTGATACCGACGTCAAGGAGCGCCTGCTCAAGGGGGCGAATTTTTCGGGCAAGAACTTCAAGGTGCACCTGGACGGCTACAACCAGCTCGACTATCTGACCGGCAAGGCCAAGAGCGGTGCGCGCAAGGAGTTCTACTACTTCAACGACGACGGCGTGCTGGTCGCGTCGCGTTTCGGTGACTGGAAGGCGGTGTTCTGCGAGCAGCGCAAGCCAGGAGGTTTCGAGGTCTGGAGCGAACCTTTCGTCTGTCTGCGGGCGCCGAAGATCTTCAACTTGCGCATGGACCCCTATGAAAGGGCGGACGTTGTTTCCAATCAGTACTACGACTGGATAATCAAGAACGCCTACCTGCTTGGTGTGGCCACGATGAAAGCCGCGAAGTTCCTGCAAACTTTCGTCGAGTACCCGCCCAGCCAGAAACCCGCCAGCTTCAGTATCGACCAGGTACGCAAGCGGGTGGATGCGCAGATCGAAGAGAACGCGCGGCAGCAGAAGCAGCAGTAACCCATCGATGCCACCTCCGGGTGGCATCTTTGTTTGCGTGACGAAGATTTCACCCGAGTGTCGTGCCAGGCAAGGCGGCCGGCAACTGAGGTCAAGTGCAATAGCTTTGATGTCTTCGGCTATTTGAAGTCCACAGTGACGGCCATACCCTCTGCTCACGCAGCGATACCTGAGGTTGAACGCGACAGTGGGTGTTGGTGGTCTTCAGTTCAGAGGAATCAAGGCATGATCCAGGAAATGGCGGTTCAGCGAGTGGCCCGCGTGTTCAATACCCAGCGTGAGGCTTTCCGTGCTCAACCTCATTCCTCGCTGGCTGAGCGCCAGGCCAATCTGATCGCACTGCGCACCCAGCTTCGGCGTTACCAGGACGCCATTGTCGTGGCGATGAGCGCCGATTTTGGCCATCGCTCCGCCGTCGACACCAAGTTCCTTGACCTGATGGGTTGCATCTTGCACATCAATCACACCCTCAAGCACCTGAGGAGCTGGATGAAGCCAAGCCGACGCCCCACAGAGCTGCTGTTCAAGGGCAATCAGTTGTGGGTGGAGTATCAGGCAAAAGGCGTGGTGGGGGTCATATCGGCATGGAATTTCCCGGTTTACATCGCCGTTGCGGGTCTGGTCAGTGCGCTCGCCGCAGGCAATCGGGTGATGCTCAAGATGTCCGAGTTCAACCCGCACACCAACGAGGTCCTCAAGCGTCTGCTGGCAGAGGTGTTCGACGACTCGCAAGTGGCTCTGGTCGGTGGTGAGCTTGAAGACCCGGGCTTTTTCTCTTCGCTGCCATTCGACCACATCATCTTTACCGGGTCCCCTGGAGTCGGGCGTCTGGTCATGCGTGCCGCCGCAGCCAACCTGACACCGGTGACACTGGAGTTGGGTGGCAAGTCGCCTGCGGTGGTGCTGGCGGACTACAACCTGAGCGATGCCGCACGACGTATCGTTCACGGCAAGGGCACCAATGGCGGGCAGATCTGCATCGCACCGGACTACGCCCTGGTTCCCCAGGACGATATCGAGCGCTTCGTCGGCGAAGTGCGCCGCCAGTTCCAGGTGCTGTACGGCGCGCAGCCGGCGGCTAACGATGACTACAGTTCGATCATCGATGATCGTCAGTTTCAGCGCCTCCAGGGTCTGCTCGAAGATGCGCGGGCCAAGGGCGCCCGGATCATTGTCTGTGGCGAGGTTGCCCCGGGGCGCAGGATGCCGTTGCACATCCTGACGGGTGTGACGCCGGAAATGCGGGTGATGCAGGAAGAGATTTTTGGCCCGCTGCTGCCGGTATTGGGTTATGACAGCCTCACCGGTGTGGTGGCTCACATCAACAGCGGGCAACGTCCCCTGGCGCTGTACATTTTTTCAACCGACACGACGAGCATCGATCGATTGCTCAAACGGACCCATTCCGGTGGCGTGACCATCAACGATTGGGGCTGGCACGCTTTCAACCACGGTGCTCCTTTCGGTGGCACGGGAAATTCCGGTATGGGCAACTATCACGCAGAAGAAGGGTTTCGCGAGCTCAGTCACGCACGCACTGTGTTCAAGAGGCGTACCTGGTTTCCCACCCATCTCTTCCATCCACCCTTTGGCGGCCGGCTGCAGAGCCTGGCGCTGGCGTTTTACCTGGGCAAGCCGGATGCGGATGTGAAGTCTTGAGGAAGATTGATATGAGTCAGAGTGTGTTCGATTACGTGGTGGTGGGTGGCGGCTCGGGTGGCTGTCCGGTGGCGGCGCGCCTCAGTGAAGATCCTCAGGTCAGTGTTTGCCTGCTCGAGGCCGGTGGCAGTGACAAGAAAGTGTTGATTCAGGCACCACCGGGCGTAGTGGTGATGATGCGCGAAGGTTTCCATAACTGGTCCTACGAAACCGTGCCCCAGCCGGGGCTCAACGGGCGCAAGGGCTACCAGCCGCGTGGCAAGGCGTTGGGCGGGTCCAGCTCGATCAACGGCATGGTCTACGTCCGCGGCCATCGCTGGGACTACGACCATTGGGAGAACCTCGGCAACCCCGGCTGGAGTTATGAGGAGGTTCTTCCGTATTTCAAGAAGTCGGAACACAACGAGCGCTTTGGCGAGACCGAGTTCCATGGCGCTGGCGGCCCGCTGAATGTCGCTGAACTGAAGTCGCCGAGCCCGCTGTGCGAAGTCTTCATGAGCGCCGCCGAGGAGCAGGGCATCGCCCGTACTGACGACTACAACGGTCGCCAGCAGGACGGTTGCTTCCGCTACCAGGTGACCCAGAAGGACGGAGAACGCTGCAGCGCGGCCAAGGGCTACCTGTGGCCGATCCTTGATCGGAAAAATCTTCAGCTTTTCCTCAATGCTCCGTTCCACAGCCTGATCTTCGAGGGCAAGCGCTGCGTGGGTGTGCGTTACCACAACAGCAAGGATGTGCAGGAAGTGCGTGCCCGCCGTGAAGTGATTCTCGCCGCTGGCGCCTTTGGTACTCCACAGGCCTTGATGCTGTCGGGTATCGGGCCGGCCGTGGAGTTGACGCGGCTGGGTATCCCGGTGCTGGTGGACCTGCCAGGCGTCGGCCAGAACCTGCAGGATCATATCGACTACACGGTGCCGTACAAGGTCAGTCATCCGGAGGGTTGCCTGGGCCTCACCGTGGGTTCCAGCGTCAAGCTGGCGGCTGCTGCCGTGGAGTGGGCGAGCAAGCGCAGCGGCATGCTGACCACCAATTTCGCCGAGGCCGGCGCTTTCCTGCGTTCCGATCCGGCGCTGGACAAGCCCGACCTGCAGATGGTCTTCGTCACCGCCGTGGTCGACGACCATGGTCGTCACTTGCATTGGGGTTATGGCTACAGCTGCCATATCGAGGTACTGCGCCCGAAAAGCACGGGCACCGTGACCCTGCGCAGCCGCGATCCGCTCGACGCGCCGGTCATCGATCCACGCTTTTTCGATCGACGGGAAGACATCGAGTTGCTGATACAGGCGGCGAAGACCCAGGCCCGGATCCTCGAGTCCACCCATTTCGCCCGTTTCGGGCCGCAACTGATCTATCCCGTCGACTGGAATGACGACCGGCAGATCGAGCAGGACATTCGCCGTCGCGCGGATACCCAATATCACCCGGTAGGCAGCTGCAAGATGGGCCCTGACAGTGACCCCCTGGCCGTGGTCGATGCGCGTCTGCGAGTGCGCGGTGTCGAAGGCCTGCGGATTGCCGACGCCTCGATCATGCCGACCATTCCCGGGGGCAATACCAACGCGCCGACCATCATGATCGGTGAAAAGGCCGCCGCCATGCTCAAGGAAGACGCGCGTCACCTGTGAGCCTGTCTGTGATTCGAGTTACTTCCACGAAGCGATCAAGGCCCCGAGCCACCAAGGGGCCTAGTGTCAAGCATGGGGTGTCACAATGGACAAAAATGATAAAGAGCTCTCCCTGCAAGCCGCCAAGCACACGCTTAGCCTGAATCCAGCATTCGGCCCTCGCGGGCGCGACATACTCAGCAGCGCTCGCATGGTCCTGCAACAAGTGTTGAAGCAACCCGTGCACAGCGCCCGACACATGGCGGCGTTCGGCATGGAACTGAAAAACATCCTGCTCGACCGTTCGGATCTGAAGCCGGCGGCGGGGGACAAGCGTTTCGATGAGCCAGCCTGGCAGGGCAACCCGCTGTATCGTCGCTACATGCGAGCCTACCTGGCCTGGTGCCGGGAAATGAACGACTGGATCAGTAGCAGCAACCTCAGCGATCAGGATGCCAGCCGTGGCCAGTTCGTCATCAACCTGCTGGCCGAGGCGATGGCGCCGACCAACACCCTGGCCAACCCTGCGGCTCTCAAGCGTTTCTTCGAAACCGGTGGCAAGAGCATTCTGGATGGATTCGCGCACTTGACCCGCGATCTGATTGAAAACGGTGGCATGCCCAGTCAGGTGGACAAGACGGCCTTCGAGGTGGGTGGCAATCTGGGCACGACGCCTGGCGCGGTGGTGTTTCGAAACGAGGTGCTGGAGCTGATTCAGTACAAACCTCGAAGCGAGCAGGTGCTGGAACGCCCGTTGCTGGTGGTGCCGCCCCAGATCAACAAGTTCTATCTGTTTGATCTGGCGCCGCAGAAGAGCCTGATTGCTTTCCTTCTCGACAGTGGCATCCAGACCTTTGCCGTCAGTTGGCGCAATCCGGGCAAGGCGCAGCGCGAGTGGGGCTTGTCCACCTATGTCGAAGCCCTGAAAGAGGCGGTCGACGCAGTACTGGCGATTACCGGCAGCACTGATCTGAACACCTTTGGCGCGTGCTCCGGAGGCAGTACCATGTCATCGCTTTTGGGCCACTACGCGGCACTGGGCGAGAGCAAGGTGAATGCCTTCACCCTGGTGGTCAGCATGCTCGATATTCGCCCCGACACCCAGGTCTCGCTGTTCGCTGATGAGAAAACCCTGGAGGCGGCCAAGCGCCGTTCCTATCAAGCGGGTGTGCTGGAAGGTCGTGAGCTGGCAAAAGTCTTCGCCTGGATGCGCCCCAATGACCTGATCTGGAGCTACTGGATCAACAACTACCTGCTCGGTAACGAGCCGCCTGCATTCGATGTCCTCTACTGGAACAACGACACCACCAACCTGCCGGCCGCGCTGCACGGCGAATTCATCGAGATGTACCAGACCAACCCGTTGGCCCGTGCCGGCGCCCTGGAGGTCTGCGGCACTCCAATTGATCTCAAGCAGGTCACCAGCGATTTCTATTGCATGGCGGGCCTGACCGACCACATCACCCCATGGGATGCCTGCTACCGCTCGATGCACCTGTTCGGCGGGAAGGGTGAGTTCGTGGTGTCCAACAGCGGGCATATCCAGAGCATCCTCAACCCGCCGGGTAACCCCAAGGCCCGCTTCATGACCGGCAGCAGCCTGCCGGTTGATGCCCAGGATTGGCTGGAAGGTTCCACTAAAGAGACCGGCTCCTGGTGGATTCACTGGCTGGCCTGGTTGCAGGCACGCTCCGGTCAGAGCAGGAAGGCCCCCGTCAAGCTTGGCAACAAGGCTTACGTCGCGGCTGAAGCGGCTCCTGGCACCTACGTGCACGTGCGCTGACTCGCTGTAGCCGGACGGGCGCTTGCGTCCCGTCCTGTCCACGTTCCAGATCCCTTGGCCCGGCGCCGCAGAAGGAACCTCCGTAACATGTCACAGCCCTTTGTCTATCGCACCATCGAACTGGATGGCGGGCATCTGCGCGTTGCCATTCGTCCAGGCAAGGCCGATCTGCCGCCGTTGCTAGTTTTCAATGGCATTGGCGCCAACCTGGAGCTTTTGTTTCCATTCGTCCGGGCGCTTGATCCGGACATGCAAGTGATCGCCTTCGACGTGCCCGGCGTCGGCGGCTCCTCCCTGCCGAGCTTGCCTTACCGGTTTTCTGACCTGGCGAAACAGGTTTCGCGCATGCTCGATTATCTGGACGTTGGCCAGGTCAACGTGATCGGCGTGTCCTGGGGGGGAGCGCTGGCACAACAGTTCGCCCACGATTTTCCGCAGCGTTGCAAGAAACTGATCCTGGCCGCCACGTGTGCGGGCATGGTCATGCTGCCGGCCAAACCCAAAGTGCTGTGGAGGATGGCCACTCCGCGCCGTTACATCCAGCCGTCCTATGGCGCGCGGATCGCGCCGGACATCTATGGCGGTGCTTTTCGCCATGACCCGGCACTGGCACAAGCGTTCGCCAGCAAGGTGCGTTCCGGCGGCAGGCGCGGTTACTACCTGCAACTGTTGGCGGGCCTGGGCTGGACCAGCATTCACTGGCTGCATCGGATCCATCAGCCGACCCTGATTCTGGCCGGTGATGACGACCCGATCATTCCGCTGCCCAACATGCGCCTGCTGGCCAGGCGCATTCCCAATTCGCAGTTGCATGTGATCGGCGATGGCCATCTGTTCCTGGTGGCCCGGGCGCAAACCGTTGCACCGATCATCTCGTCCTTCCTCGCGCAGGAACGGCAGCGCGCTAGAATTCATCAAGCGTGACATGAGCAGTTCATTGGTTCGCTAGCCTTATGAAATCCTCCAACACGATACTCATCCGCACCAAATGGTCGCCGCCCCGAATCGATCCCCGGTCGCTGCCGCGCGAGCGTCTGCTGGAACTGATCGAGGCAGGGCGCGAGCGCAAGTTGACCTTGATCCTGGGGCCTGCGGGCAGTGGCAAGAGCACGCTGGCGGCGCAATGGCGCCAGCGCTTGATCGGTGCGGGGCTGGACGTCGCCTGGTTCAACCTGGGGGCCGACGACGAGACGCTCTGGGCGGCGTATCTGGTCGCCAGTCTGGGGGCCGCGGGCCTGGCTGTCGGCGACGACATCATTGGCCTGAGCGAGCGCACTGACCAGCGTTCGCTGGAGGTGTTGCTGTCGCTGCTGGTCAACGCGCTCTACGAGCATCCTCGATCCATTTATCTATTCCTCGAAGACCTGCATTTCCTCTCTGCGCAGCCGGCATTGGCGATGATCCAGCGCCTGATCGATCTGGCGCCGGACAATTTCCATCTGGTGATCACCACGCGCCAGCGTCCGGCGCTCAATCTGTTGGCGATCGGCATCAAGGGGCAGTTGACCCAGATTGATTTTGCCGACTTGCGCCTGACGGCCCAGGAGCAGTTCAGTTTGCTTGAGCTCAATGGTCTCGAAAACCTGTCCGGCGAGCAGCAACAACGTCTGTATGAGCTGACGGACGGTTGGGCCGCGGGCCTGCAGATCGGTGTCCTGTCACTTCGCCACAGCGGTAATTTTGAACAGAGCCTGCGAGCCTGTGGCGGCATGGTCATGGCGATCGATGAATCAGGTCTCGATGCCTATCTGGATGACTGCATCAGTCGTGTGCTTTCTGCCGGGCAAATCGCTGCCATGGTCCAGGTTTCGACCTGCCGACGATTCAATCGCGAGCTGTGCGTCGCATTGACGGGCAGCCCGGAGAACGCGGCGGTGCTTGACATATTGCTCGAGCAGAATCTGTTCCTGTTGCCGATCGACCTCGAGGGTCGCCTGCAGTGGTTCCGTTTCCACCAGATGTTTTCCGGGTATCTGCAACGGCGCCGCAATGAGCTGCCGGTTGTGGAGGTGATTCGGGTCAATCATGCCGCCAGCCAATGGTTTGCCGACCATGGTTTGTACGTCGAGGCGATTCGTCATGCTCAGGCAGCCCGGGATCTTGAGGGCAGCGTGCAGTTGCTGGCACGGGCGGCGAGGTCGCTGATCGGTGACGCGCATTTTGCACAACTGCTGCAGTTGGCCGACGAGTTGCCGCGTGAAGCCTGGTCCAAGCAGATTGACCTGCTCCTGGCGGTTGCCTGGGCAGAACTCACCTGCAATCGCATGGAGAGATTCGAGCTCACACTCGCCTCGATCGAAGCTCACCCGGAAGTCAGCCGGCCGAAAATAGACACTGAATTGCAACTGCTGAGGGCCATGTACCTGCTCAGGAGGGACGATACGACCGCTGTGCTGGCGCTGCTCGAGCCTTTGATGGCGCAGCCGCCCAGCCAGCGCCACTTTCACCTGCTGATGCTCTATACCCTTGGCGGCGTGGCATTGCTCAAGGCGGGTCGAACAGTGTTTGTACGGGATCTGGTCTACAGCACGCGAGGTCTGCTCCGGCGCGCGCAAGGCCCTCGGGCCCGGCCGTTTTTCGATGCGCTGTGTGGCCTCAGTTTTTTTGTCCAGGGCGATATGAACCAGGCCCGGCGCGATCTCGAAGGTGTCCTGGTGCAAGTGACACGCAACGAGTCGCTGGCGCAGGATGTCGCCATCTTCATCAAATCCACCCTGGCCTTGACCTGCTATCACTTGAACAGCCTGGAAGCCGCCGAGGACTACGTTGAAGGCTGCTTCGGGGTCGCCGAGGTCCTGGGGACCTCTGACTGCATTTTGTATACCTACCTTGCCCAGGCGCATTTGCAGTGTGCTGCGGGCAGGCTGGAGGCGGCCCACGCCACCCTCGATCGATTGGGCGAGATCGCCGAAAGCATTGGCCTTGATCGCCTGCAGGCGTGGCGTTTTGCCGAGCAGATACGTATTGCCTGCCATCAGCATGATCTGGCCCGCGCGCGCGAGCTGTTTCGCAGACTGCGCGCGCTGGCCATGCCTTACCTGAACAAGCGCGGTTGTGCCTGGGCGGAGATCCCCCTGGCCTGCGCAATGGCACACACGGCCTTGGCCCTGGCCGAAGGCGACTATCGATGCGCGATCGAGGTAGGGGAAAGCTGGGCACTGGTCTGTCAGGAGTGGGGGCAGTTACAACCAGCTACCGTGCTGCGAATCCGTGTCGCCATTGCCAGGACAGCGCTCCATGAACCACAAGAGGCCCAGCGCCACCTGTCCACGGCACTGCGCAATGCCTGCGAATACGGGATGTTCCGGGTGTTTCTTGATGAAGGAACGGCGGGGCTGCGCCTGCTGCAATCGCTCAGTGTCGATGCACTGACAGCGCTGGAGCGTGACTACATTCAACACTGTCTGATGCACGGCGCCGATTCGCAGAGCCTCTCGAGCGGGACAGGTGAG
Source organism: Pseudomonas sp. Pseusp49 (assembly GCF_059491875.1). Lineage (NCBI taxonomy): Bacteria > Pseudomonadati > Pseudomonadota > Gammaproteobacteria > Pseudomonadales > Pseudomonadaceae > Pseudomonas > Pseudomonas sp. Pseusp49. The sequence continues at coordinate 2,885,538 of NZ_CP168514.1, forward strand.
GGTGGCCGAGCGCCTGCGCCTGGCAGCGATATCCTCTCGCCCCGTGAACTTGAAGTGGTCGAACATCTGGCCCGTGGGCTGTCAACCAAGAGCATCGCCAAGGCCCTCGATCTTTCGCCTGGAACCATCAAGTGGCACCTGAAGAATATCTTCGGCAAGTTGGGTGCCTTTTCTCGCGAGGATGCAGTGAGCAAGGCGCGGCAAGTCGGGTTGCTTGGCTAGCGCAGCATAGCCTTGGCATCCTCGCAAAAGTCCAGGTATTGAACCGTTGAACCGCGCCACCACCCCTCCCTAGATGGGAGGGTTGCCAGTTTTCACCTTGGGGTAGGGTGCCGGGTAACGGTGGTGAAACCGTGCATGCAGGGTTCATGTGAGCGCTGATGGCTCCAGACCTGCAATGCTCCTGCCCCCAAGCGGTGAGCGCCCGGCATTGCCGTCTCCTGCCGTCAAGGCACGGACAATAACAATAGCTGCAACTTCAGGAGAGACCATGTACTTCACTCAGCCCTTGCACCGTAATCTACAGTGCGCGCCCGAGCGATTAATGACGATCTACGGCGATCGCAGTCGCACTCTGCGCCAGTTTGTCGAGCGTGTTGCGAGACTGGCCGGGGCGTTGCGTGAGCTTGGCGTACAGAGCGGCGATTGCGTCGCCATGCTGGGTTTGAACTCTGATCGTTACCTCGAATATTGCTTCGCCGTACCCTGGGCCGATGCCGTTCTCAATCTTTGCAACACACGCTGGAGTGCGGAGGAGAACGCGTATGCCCTGACCGATTCGCAAACCTCGGTACTGTTGGTTGACGAGACCTTCAAGGACATCGGTCTGCGCTTATCCAGGCAGGTTCCTTCGTTGCGTCATGTCATCTACGTCGGTGACGGCACCACGCCGGATGGGATGCTGGATTACGAAACGCTGATTGCCCGGGCCTTGCCCATGGAGGATGCCCGCCGTGGCGGCGATTCACTCCTTGGCGTGTTCTATACCGGCGGCACCACGGGGTTTCCCAAGGGCGTGATGATCAGTCATACGGCCTTCTGGAGCAGCCAGATTGCGCTGGATGTCGAGGGCCTGGTACCGCCTGATTCGGTCATGCTGCGCGCAGCACCGATGTTCCATCTGGCGGACATGTCCACCGGTTATGTCGGTGTGCTCGAAGGCGCGACTCACGTCATTCTGCCGGCGTTCCAGCCGATCGAAGCGATGGCGGCGATTCAGCGTCATGGCATTCAGGTGGCCATGCTGGTGCCGACCATGATTCAGTTGTTGATCAATCATCCCGAGGTGGGCAATTACGACCTGTCCTCGTTGCAGCACCTGGTGTACGGCGCTTCGCCCATTCAGGAGCAGACGCTGTGGAGCCTGCAGGCCATGCTGCCGCAACTGCAGTTGTTCCAGGCTTATGGCCAGACGGAGATGTCGCCCATTGTTTCGCTGCTCGGCCCGGCTCAGCACACCGCGGCGGCCGCCGCTGCCGGCATGCTGCGCTCCTGTGGTCGTGCCACCCGGGCGGTGGAAGTCAAGATCGTCGACGACGATGGCCGTGAGGTGCCTCGTGGCTGCATCGGTGAAATCGTCGTTCGGGGCCCGAATGCAATGAGCGGGTACCTGAACAAACCCGAGCAAACCCTGGCGGCTCTGCCGGGTGATGGCTGGTTGCGTACGGGGGACGGGGCCAGGATGGACGAAAATGGCTACATCTTCATTGTCGACCGCCTCAAGGACATGATCGTCACCGGTGGCGAAAACGTGTTCTCGGCGGAGGTCGAGAATGCCTTGTGCAGCCACCCGGATATCGCCATGTGCGCGGTGATCGGGATCCCTAGCGAGCAATGGGGCGAGGCGGTGCATGCCGTGGTGGTACTCAAGCCTGGCACTGAACCGAATGGCGAAGAATTGATCGCCCATTGCAAGCGTCAGATTGCTGGCTACAAAGCGCCGAAAAGCGTGGAGTTCCGTGCTGCGTTACCGCTCTCGGGCGCTGGCAAGGTGCTCAAGAGCGAACTGCGTGAACCGTTCTGGCAGGGCAGTTCGCGGCGTGTTGGTTGAGCGACCCATCTCCGGGCGCAATCGACCATGGATGACTTGAGCCGGCCACTGCCAAGTCATCGATGAGCTCTTGTGGACAGCCTTTGCGACCCGGCTGTTTCTCCCTTCCTGCTTGATTCGCCCCGGCTGTTGTGCGCAACAGCCGGCAGCGGCGTGCGCCTGCATTTCCCATTCGCCAGTGCTGTGTGACTCCCTTTCCTGCCTCCCTCCCAACCCCCTCCCATCTCGGGAGGGTTAAGCGCTGCGCAGTCAATGTTTACTTGTCCGGCCAGTCTCTGGCGGCCGGGTGGTTGGGGAGGGAGGTTTTTCACAGGGAATCCAGGAGCCAAAGAGTGGTGGGTTGAACCGTAGCGTCGGGATTATTTAGGAATGTGAACAATGATAAGAATAAGTTCGCCACAAACAGGCTTTGTCCGGCATCAGCTTGGTCAGGCAGTCGTGCTTGGAATTCTCGGAGTGGGCGCCGGCAATGCCCAGGCATTCAATTTTGATACCGAGAGCGGTTGGTCGGGGAGCCTCGACACCACACTTTCCGTTGGCAGCAGCTGGCGTGCCGAAGGGCGCAATAACGAGTTGTACAGTCGACTCGACGGACAGGTGATCGGCAAGACCGACGGCCTGGGCGGTTCCAATACCGATGGCGGCAACCTCAACTACGATCGCGGCGACCGGTTTTCTACCATCGGCAAGTTCCTCACCGAACTGAACCTGCACAACGGCGACCTGGGCGGCATGCTGCGCGTGAAGGGCTGGTACGACCAGGCGCTGGAAGACGAAGACGTGCATTTCGGCAACCAGGCCAACGGTTACCAGAAAAAGCCATTGTCCGATAACGGCTTTGACGACCTGCAAAGGAACAAAGGCGTTTACCTGCTCGACGCCTACGTCTACGACACCTACCACCTGGACGATCATCCGCTGCAGGTGCGCCTGGGTCGCCAGGTGCTGAACTGGGGCGAGAGCATCTTTGTTCAGGGGCTCAACCAGATCAACCCGATCGACGTTCCTTCACTGCGCCGTCCGGGCACCGAGATCAAGGAAGCGTTGCTGCCGGTGTGGATGATTTCCAGCAGCTTCGGTTTGAGTGACGGGCTGTCGCTGGATGCGTTCTACCAGTTCAAGTGGGAGCCTACTGCCGTTGAGGGCTGTGGCAACTACTGGTCGACCACCGAAACCATCATTTCGACTCATCCGGGTGGTTGCACCATGGCCACGTCGCTGCCTAACGTCAGCAACCCGGTCGGCTTTCGCAATGGCATGAACGTCCCACTGAGCACTGGCGATGAAGCCCGGGATTCGGGGCAATGGGGTGTGGCGCTGCACTATCTGGTCGAATCGATCGACACGGAGCTCGGTGCCTACGCCATGACCATCCACTCGCGTACGCCGATCATTTCCGCCCACAGCGGCGATTGGGGCCGGATCCCCGCCGGGGCGCGAGCACCCTTCCTCAACCCGGTGCAGGTCCATCAGAATTTGCCGTTCGGTGCGACCTCGACGACTGCCTTCTGGGAGTATCCCGAAGACATCCACCTGTATGGCCTGAGCGCCGCCACCACGTTGGCCAGTTGGTCGGTCGGTGCGGAACTGAGCTACTCGCCAAACACGCCGGTACAACGTAACGGCAACGACCTGCTTGCCGCCGCTGCCCAAGGGGTGGGGCCGCAAGGTGCGGGCGCGCGAGCCGCTGGCCCGAATGCCTATATCACCGGGTATGACCGCTTCGATAAAACCCAGCTGCAGATCAACGGCATCAACCTGTTCCCCAACGTTCTGGGCGCCTCGAGCCTGCAGGTGGCCGGTGAAGTTGCCTTCCAGTGGAACGACATCCCTCAGGGTGACAACGACATTCGTTACGGTCGCGGTTTCATCTTCGGCCCGGGTTCGGCGCCCAGCTATGGCGGGAACCTCTGCGGCACTGCGACCAACCCGCAACCCGACGGCTGCAAGAACGACGGTTACATCACCGACTTCGCCTGGGGCTACAGATTGCGAGGGCAACTGGAGTACCCGGACCTGTTGGGCGTAGGCGTCAGCACTTACCCGAGTTTGTTTCTGGGGCAGGACGTGGAAGGGGTTTCGATGGACGGCCAGTTCAACGAAGGCCGGTTTACCGTCGGTGCCGGCGTTCGTTTCGACTACCTGAAGGCCCACAGCCTGGAGTTCAACTATGTGACGTACAACAACGACGCCAAGTACGACCCGCTGCGTGACCGGGACTACTACTCGATGAATTACAGCTACAAGTTCTGATGAGGAACAAGGCATGAAAACAATAAAGACTTGCCACACCCCGCGTGCCCTGGCTATTGCCATCGCACTGTTGCTTGGCGGGAACGACGCTTTCGCCAAATTGACCGATGCAGAGGCTGCTCGCCTGGGTAACGACCTTACTCCGGTTGGCGCCGAGAAGGCCGGCAATGCCGATGGCAGCATTCCAGCCTGGCAGGGCGGCCTGACGGCTCCTCCGGCAGGCTGGAGTCCGGAGAAGGGCTACGTTGATCCGTTCCCGCAAGACAAGCCGCAGATGGTGATCACCGCGGCCAATGCCGATCAATACAAAGACAAGCTGTCGCCCGGCACCCTGGCTTTGTTGAAGAAGTATGACAACTTCAAGATGCCGATCTACCAGACCCGGCGCACCGCCGCACTGCCGACTGAAGTCACCGCCAAAGCCAAGACTCAGTCCACTCAGGTCGAGTTGCAGGGTTTCGGTCTGAGCAACCTCAATGGCTCGAACATACCGTTCCCGATCCCGAAGAATGGTCAGGAAGCAATCTGGAACCACTTGGTTCGCTACTTGGGCGGTGGCTTCGAGCGGACCTATCACTGGTTCCCGGTACGTAGCAGTGGCGAGTTCTACAAGGTTGGTTTCCGCGAGAACCGCGTGTTCGACCAGAACATGGATCGCAGTATGGACAACCACCTGTTTTCCTTCCTGGGCTACTTCCTCGAACCGGCCACGTTGCAGGGCACGGTCTACCTGGTGCGCGAACCGGTGGATCAGGTCAAGGAAGCGCGCTCGGCCTGGATCTACAACGCCGGTGCCCGTCGTGTGCGCCGCGCGCCGGATCTGGCATATGACAACGTCAGCGATGGCACCGAGAGCATGCGGGTGACCGATCAGTACGACGGCTATAACGGCGCGCCCGACCGCTATGACTGGAAACTGGTCGGCAAGCAGGAAATCTATGTTCCGTACAACGACTACAAGTTGTCCGATAAGTCGCTGAAATACGAAAACATCCTGCAAAAAGGCACCGTCAATGCCGACCTGATGCGCTACGAACTCCACCGTACCTGGGTCGTCGAGGGCACGCTCAAGGCCGGGCAGAAGCATATCTACGGCAAGCGCGTGATGTATCTCGACGAGGACAGCTGGACCGTGTTGCTCGAAGACGCCTACGACACTCGCGGCCAGCTATGGCGCATTGGCGTGCACCCGATGATCCAGTTCTATGACGTCGGTGTGCCGTGGTACCGCGCCAACATCTTCCATGACCTGAGCAACGGCAACTACATGGTCTCGGGCCTGGACAATGAGGTCAAGCAACCCTGGAAGTTCGGCGTCAAGGGACGTCAGGCCGACTTCCAGCCCGATGCCCTGCGTCGCGCTGGTCACTAAGCCCTCAGGCAGTCTCAAGGCGACCCGATTGCGGGTCGTCTATTACAAATACAAGAGAGGAGCGGCCAATGGCTATTTTGGGCAAGTCCGTTCACAGGGTGTTGTGGGCGGCACTCATCGCGGCATCTGTTGTACATGCCGAGACGCCTGGCTCGATCCAGACCGGGATCAATTCACAGCGAATCATCCTGCTCGATATCCAGCGTGTGGGCAGTCAACTGTTCAGCGCCGGCGAGCGCGGCTGGATCCTTCGTTCCGCGGATGACGGGCAACATTGGCAGGGCATTCATACGTCAGCCGATCGAACGCTGACCGGGCTTGCTTTCGCCAACGACCGACTGGGTATCGCCGTTGGACATGGCGCGACACTGTTGCGCACCACCGATGGCGGTCAGCAATGGACAGCCGTAGGGGTGGACGGTATCGGTCATGATTCGCTGCTCGGTGTCACCTACCTGGGCGGCCAGCATTTCGTCGCCTATGGCGCATTCGGTCACTATCTGGAATCCGTCGACGCTGGCTTGAGCTGGAGCAAGAAAACGGTGATGGGGGAGGACTTTGATCGGCACATCGCCAAAGTGCTGAAGGTCGGTGGTGACCTGTTCCTTTTCGGCGAATCCGGCACCCTGCTGCGCTCGCGTGACCTGGGGCTGAACTGGGAAGCGTTGCAATCCCCTTACGAGGGTTCTTTTTTTGGCGGACTGCAGACGCCAAGTGGTGCGCTGTTGGCTTTCGGCATGCGCGGCAACCTGTATCGCTCAAACGACCGGGGAGATACCTGGCAGCTGATTCCCCTGGACGCCAAGGTTGCACTGCAAGGGGGGCAGGTTTTGCCTGACGGGCGTATCGCCCTGGTCGGCAATGCCGGGTTGCTGGCACTGAGTAACGACGATGGCAAAAGCTTTGAGCTGAGTCACGCCGCCCGTGGCGGGCTCTCGCAGATAGTTGCCGTGACCGGCGGTGCCCTGGCCGTGGGCGATGCCGGTGTTCAGTCTCTGAGCTTGACGCAAGCGACAGCCAATTGAGGTTTCTATGAGTAAGTACCACGACAATCAGGGGCTCGAGCTTGTGGGCGACGTTCAGGTGCTCGACCGCCACCACTTCTCCCGTAGTCTGGTCGGTCGGGTGTCCTGGTGGATTTTTCACTTGCGTCGCCCGCTTCTGATTTTTTTCATTCTATTGACGCTGCTGTTTACCTTCACCGCCACACGACTGCGTGTGGAGGCGGGCTTTTCCAAGATGATCCCGCTGCAGCATGAGTACATGCAGTCCTTTCTCAAGTATCAGTCGGTTTTCGGCGGCGCCAACAAAGTATTGCTGGCGTTGAAGAACGAAAAGGGCGAGATCTTCGACCCTGGATTCATGGAGAGCTTGCATCAGGTCACCGAGGAAGTTTTCTACATCAAGGGCGTCGAGCGTAGTTCGGTCACTTCGTTGTTCACCTCCAATGTGCGCTACAACGAGGTGGTAGAGGACGGCTTCAGAGGCGGCAACATTGTTGCGGCCGACTTCTCCGGTACTCCAGAGCAACTGAAGGCGGTGCGCGAAAATGTGCTGAAGTCCGATTGGGTCGGCCGTATCGTCTCCAATGACTTGAGCGCCGCCATGGTGGTGGCGAACTTGCAGGAAGTGGACCCGGAGACCGGTTTGCGTCTGGATCTGCAAGCGGTCAGCCAGTCCCTGGAGGCGATTCGCGCCAAGCACGAAAAAGATGGCGTCAGCGTGCACATCATTGGCTTCGCCAAGTCGACCGGGGATATCGCAGACGGTGCCGCCGGGGTGCTGCTGTTCTTCGCCGTGGCCTTCGTGATCACCGCACTGTTGCTTTATTGGTATTGCGGCTCGCTGATGCTGACGTCCTGGGCGTTGGTTTGCGCCATGGTCCCGGTGGTATGGCTACTGGGTCTGCTGCCGCTGTTGGGACTGGCACTCGACCCCATGTCGATTTTGGTGCCGTTCCTGATTTTCTCCATTGGTGTCTCCCATGCGGTGCAGATGACCAACGCCTGGAAACTGGAAGTGTTGCATGGTCACGACAGCATTACCGCTTCGCGCAATTGCTTCCAGAAACTCTTCATACCAGGTGCCATGGCGCTGCTGGCCAATGCACTGGGGTTCCTGGTAATCGCCTTCGTGCAGATCGAGATGGTGCGGGAACTGGCCATCACCGCGACGTTGGGGGTCAGCCTGATGATCCTCACCAACAAACTGCTGCTGCCGATCCTGCTGTCTTACATGCGTATTTCGGCCAAGGATGCCGAGCGCTTGCGGGGCAAGGAAACCTCTGGGGACTGGCTGTGGGAGCACCTGGGGGGATTGGCAACCCGCAAGGGCAGTGTGCCGGTCATCCTGATTGCGGTGGTTCTGCTTGGTGTCGGCATGTGGCAGGCGGGAAAGTTGAAGGTGGGAGACACGGGGCAGGGTGTCCCGGAGCTGCGTGCCGATTCGCGTTATAACCAGGACGTGGCGATGGTCACCCGTAACTTCGCCATCGGCGTTGATCTGTTGCAGGTGGTGGTTGAGGCAAAGGGCAACGAGTCGCCCTGTGTTGACCGCAACATTCTGGGCAAAGTCGAAGATTTCGAATTCGAGATGAAGCAGACCCCGGGCGTCGGTACGGTGCGAGGGCTGGCGGGCTATGTCGGGCAGATCACCCAGGGCTACGCGGAAACCTTCATCAAATGGCGCACCATTCCCGAGGAGCAGGCGCAAATTGCCCAAGGCGTGGGTTTCGCCACGCGCCTTGGCAATGAACTGATGAACTCCACCTGCAGTGCCATGCCGATCTCGCTGTACACCGAAGATCACCAGGCCTCGACTATCAGCAACATCATCGAACGGATCAAGGCGTTCAAGGTAACCCACGACGGCGATGACCTTCGTTTTCAACTGGCCAGTGGCAATGTCGGGGTAATGGCGGCGACCAATGAGGCGGTCGAGGCGGCGGACAAGTGGGTGAATCTCGCGCTTTTCGGCTCGGTGACCTTACTCTGCCTGCTGAGCTTTCGCTCGCTGCGTATCACCCTGTGCATCATCCTTCCACTGGCGCTGGTCACTGTGCTGTGCAACGGGTTGATGGCATGGCTGGGTATTGGTCTCAAGGTCAACACGCTACCGGTGGTGGCACTGGGCGTCGGGGTCGGCGTGGATTACGGCATTTACTTGTTCGAGCGGATCAAGCACGAAATGCATTCACGTCATTCGGACCTGCGTCAGGCGTTTGTCGAAGCGCTGAAGCAGCGTGGCACTGCCTCGTTGTTCACCGCCATGACAATGACGGTGTCCGTGTCCACATGGGTGTTTTCCACCCTCAAGTTCCAGGCCGACATGGGCGTGCTGTTGGCGTTCATGTTCCTGGTCAACGTTTGGGGCGCCATCCTGTTGCTACCGGCACTCGCGGCATGGCTGCTACCGCCGGTGCACGCCGGCAAGCATCCTGCGCAGCCACCCGCAAACTAACTCCATGCAGTACTTTGGCGGCCTTCGGGCCGTCTTTTTTTTGGGTGGAGTCAGGGGTGCTACGCTTGTATCGATACGCTTGGGCATCTGCCAGTTTGCTGCTGCAATGGAGTGGCTGAAGTGTGGGCTGGAAAAACTTTGCCAAAAGCCAGAAACGACAAAGCCCTGAATAATCAGGGCTTTGTCGTATAAAAATGGCGGAGGCGATGGGATTCGAACTCATGGACCTGTTACAGTCGACGGTTTTAAGTCCGAGATACAAACGCCCGGAACTCGTGGCCTGTAGCTAGATTTCGTTCTAATACGAGCATTTTTTGGCTCCGCTGCAGGCCGCATTCTACAAGGGAGGGCATCAGCGTTTTGTAACGCGTTTTTCCGTTATTTTGACGATTTCGCAAAGGTGCCGACGCGACGATAAACACGTTCAGATATCTCGCTCTCGGTATGCCCCAAGAGCAGGCTCGCTTCTGGCCGGCACTGCCTGTCCCGAACGACCGGGTTCGACCCATAGCCGACGTTCCCTCAACCATTCACAACGTGCCAACTTTTGGCATTTTTCGCCGCCGATTGGATCCGTAACTCCACGTAGAAAGCACCTACACTCGACACGTTATCTCTACCTATTTCGGAATTCGAACCCGATTAAGGAGCCATGCGTGTCCAGAGAATGGGGGAAGCTCTCGCTGGTAATGGGATGGGCGGTCGTTGTTGAAGACGACCCAGAAGTTCGCAAATTGATAGTAGATATCTTGAGCGAGATCGATCTCCTTTCCTTGGATTTTGCCACTGCCGATGACGCTTTGACCTACCTACGGAGCATGCCGGACGGTTGCCCGCTGGTGATCGCGGATCATGTTTTGCCAGGTCAACTCCAAGGTGCGGAATTCATAAAACTGGTGAAGGCGAAATGGCCCGCTACCGCTACGATTCTCACCTCCGGTTACGAGCTGGATGCCTCAATAGTGCCCTACTCAACTACGTACCTGGCTAAGCCCTGGTTTAGTGATGATCTGTTGATGGCTGTAGTAAACCTACTTCAGCCTGATCGCCCCCTCAAAAAACGCTAAACAACGAAACGCCCGCTGAACGATTAAGCCAATCTGTTGTGTCGACCGGTTGAAGCCACAGCCGATTGCAATTCTTGGCTATAGGAGGCTAGCGACCCATTTCGGGCGTTGAAAATTGTTAAAACTAGCCATAAACGATCCTTCGGAGCTGAGTGCAGAATCAGGTTCTATTCACTTTTTCCATTGGATCAAAGCAAATCTAGGAGAGAAATGGAAAAGAACCAAGCGATGCTGAGGGTGAAAATAAGGTAGACAAGTACAAGCATCAGAGGGTGATTCCACATGGCGCACCTCCCATACTGCTGTTTTTGTTTTAATGTTTTCTAATGGGAGCTGCGAGGATCATGAGCTCGTATGAGCAAATAGGGCAAGAATCAAGCCATTTGAATGAAAGACGCTTGGCTGCAAGCCCTGAGTCTGTAGCACTGTGTTCAACGCTACATCCTTCAGACGAAAGTTCCCCCCCAACAATGAGATTCCCCACATGTGGGGGCATTCATCCGGATGCTATCCAGCGGAATTGGAAACCTAACGCTTTGCCTTAAGGGGGTACGGCAGTACAGGGTAAATAGGAAAACCCAGGGGCGATTCTGCAAACGGAGGATGTTAAAAATGGCCGTTTTGTCAGCAATGGTTAAAAATTGGCCGTTTCTGCCTTCGTGACAGCTGGAAATCGCCCCATAGTGGACTTCTCGAAGGTAACTACGACTACCCTTTAGCGGTTCAAGGTTTCAGATCCCACGCTTTAAGTTTTTTCGCAGCGGTGCCGAAAGGGCCCAATTGATAGACCGCAGCGCCAGCGGGCGAGAAAACAAATGACTGGAATGGCTCGGCATTCATTTTGTCGAGATAGTCACGAGGTGCAATGCCCGTACTCACATGAGGATTGAAATGATCGCCAGACATATTCGGCACGAATGCTGATACATATTGGATGAGCGCCGCGTCATTAGCGGGATCATCGTGTGCAGCAGTGAAAGCGTCGATAGTTCCGGTTTCTACCGTGAAGGGCTTCACTGCGGCAATAATGTCCGCTTGCAGCTGGATGATTTCATTCGTTGGCTTCGCGCAAATACCTGCTACTCCGACCGCTCCCGCGGGAGCGTAGTAATATTTGAACGCTTCCAGCTTCATGGCGTTCACATTGGCGCTGACGAGAACCTTCTCCGCAGCGGCATAGACCTTGTCGAGATCTTCAGTACGAACGAAACGTTGGATGAGCGTGATATGTGGACGGTGTTCGGCATCCAGGGCGAAACCTTTCGGGAACACAGCGAGCAGGCGGGCATTGCTGGCGTCTACATGCTTGAGCATCGTGCCGTCCGGTTCTAGAAGGATATCAATAGCGGTAACTTCCGACTTCGCGCCAGCGGCTAACGGCAGCACACAAGCCAGCAGAGCGAGCAGAAGTATCTGAATGCGTATGGGTTTCATAATCATCTCTCTCAACAATTGGATGCCACATCCGGTGAGGCTAGTTCAGATCAGCGTTCCACTGGTGATCATCGTGTGGAAATGCATCGCGATTGGTTGAGTCTCCCCCCACGGCAGGCAAACGTGTTAAGCAAAATCAAACAACTGAGCGTGGCGATATAAGAACAGTTTCCATTTTTGTGAGGAATCGATGGACGACTTTTTATTCTTCAATTGACTGCGCGCATTTGGCCAAAAGTGGTTTATCGAGATGACTCATATTTCCCATCCTTAGGCTTGCCTGATCTGAACGTGATTTGGAAGTCGCAGCGCACATGGGGAAGGGTCGATTTCGACCCTTTGCAGCCCTTCGCGAATAGCTGTTGATAGATAAATGCGAGTAGAGTGGAAGATAGAGGCATTGTCTGTGTTGCCTGGGTAGAACCGTGAAGGTTCTGCACATCCGCCTAATGAATTGAGGGGCGCTACCCATGACACCGATGGAGAGACTGACGGAATGGCACGCAAACTGGACGATTGTCCAAGGGACCATCAGTTGTAAAACCTGCCATTCCGAGCAGCTTGAATGTGATCGAGAAATTGCCTTTGTCCATGCCCCGGGTTGCTCAAGGGCATCGCAAAGAATCCACCCTGGGCACGCGCTAGATGATATCCAAAAATCGTTTTCAAGTTGAACAAAGCTGAATCACCAAGAGCAAGGAACTCAATGTTCCTACTGAAGCGCTAACGGTTGAGCCCCGAAGGCATTCATTTTCAGCCTCGCCACGGCTCATATAGCAGTCTGGAAGCTTCTGGCCTTGATGCTTATCCAGGAGAATAATCCGCGAGCTAACCGATGGTGAGCCAATGACTGCTTTTGCCGATTGCAGTCATTCCGGCGCCATCATCACCGCTAGCGTCATTTTGATGAACTCTTTCATTCCTATCGATTGCTTCTAGGGCAGCGCGCACGTTGTCGGCGACGTCAGCCGATCCGCGCAGCTCGACCCAATTCGACAGCTCCATTATGGCGGCTTCTAGGGCGAGCTGGTTTTCGTTGATCTTGAATAGCAGGGAAGGGAGCAGGTCTGAGTTTGGCATCGAGAATCCTCGGTTATGAGGTCAGCGCAGCACTGCGTTTCATGAAGGATTTTTAACCGTTGGCAGGACGCCGGGAGAGGGAAAATCAGGAAAGTTTTGTAACGGTTACCAAATAGTTTTGTAACGACCTCCAGAGGCTGCACCGATTCACAGGCTCCAGAAACGACAAAGCCCTGAATAATCAGGGCTTTGTCGTATAAAAATGGCGGAGGCGATGGGATTCGAACTCATGGACCTGTTACAGTCGACGGTTTTCAAGACCGTTGCCTTAAACCACTCGGCCACACCTCCGTTTGCGTTGCGGGCGCCATAATACCTGAATGAAACACACTGTCAAACTCTCTGCATAGCTAGTTACAGAGCGTCTGTTATGATCTTTGCGACTGAACGTTTCAAACCAACAGGAGTGTCGCCATGCGCGAACAGGATTACGCAGTTAATAACAGCGTGCAGGCTGAGCAGCTAGAGGTTAGCCGCGTCCTGCGCAACACATACGGCTTGCTCGCCCTGACCCTCGCATTCAGCGGTGTAATGGCCTACGTTGCCCAGCAGATGCGTGTTGGCTACCCGAACGTTTTCGTGGTGCTGATCGGCTTCTACGGTCTTTTCTTCCTCACCAACAAACTCCGTGATTCCGCCTGGGGCCTGGTGTCGGCATTTGCCCTGACCGGTTTCATGGGTTTCCTGCTCGGCCCGATCCTCAACCGTTACCTGGGTATGCAGGGCGGCGCTGAAGTGGTCAGTTCGGCCTTCGCGATGACCGCGCTGGTGTTCGGCGGCCTGTCGGCCTATGTGCTGATTACCCGCAAGGACATGAGCTTCCTCGGCGGTTTCATCACGGCAGGCTTCTTTGTGCTGCTGGGTGCGACGCTGGCGAGCTTCTTCTTCCAGATCAGCGGTCTGCAACTGGCGATCAGCGCAGGTTTCGTGCTGTTCTCTTCGGTCTGCATTCTGTTCCAGACCAGCGCCATCATTCACGGCGGCGAGCGCAACTACATCATGGCCACCATCAGCCTGTATGTATCGATCTACAACCTGTTCGTCAGCCTGTTGCAGCTGTTCGGCATCATGGGCCGTGATGATTGATCGTCTGTCTTGAAGTAAAAAACCCGCTCAGGCGGGTTTTTTATTGCCTGGAATACAGGGTTACTCGGTAATGACAATGCTGCCGTCGGCTTGCTGGCGGTAGATGGTGTAGGGCAGCAACAAGGTATCCATCGCCCCGGACACGACCGCGTCGAGCAGCACGATGGCGGGGGCGGGGCCATGTACCTGCGCATCCCGACCGTTTTCGAGGGGCGCGTTGAGGAAGCAGAAATCGTAGGTCACGCCGCTGTAGATTCGCGGTACCGCACCGCAGTAGCTCTTTTGTTTCGTGAGACTTTTCGAGGCCACTTCGTCACTGCGCACAACCGTCTGAATCGTGCCACAACCCGCAAGCATCATTGCGATCAGTAGCATTGCCTGGGTTTTCATGCCGTCAATCCTTCGCCGGAAACCATCAATCTACTTCAGCCTGAAACAAATATCACTCACGCCATGGGCGGTAACCGGCGCTTGACCGGGGTTTTCTTGACGATGGCCGTGTTGGTTTCGGCGTGGGTGTTGAGGCGGTCGAGCAGGGTGTCCAGTTGTTCCATCGAGCGCACGTGCAGGCGTGCGATGAAACAGTCGTCGCCGGTCACCTTGTCGCACTCGGTGAATTCGGGAATGGCCATGATTTGCCGCTCCACTTCTTGCAACTGGCCCGGCAACGGGCGAATACGCACGATGGCCTGGAGTTGATAACCGAAGCTTTTCGGGTCGATTTCAACGGTGTAGCCCTTGAGCACGCCACGTTCTTCCAGGCGGCGCAGGCGTTCGGCAACACTGGGGGAGGACAGGCCGCTGATTTGCGCGAGGGCCTTGAGCGAGCGTCGCGAGTCTTCCATCAGGGCCGTGATCAGCACTTGGTCGATGTCATCGGTCATGGCGAAACCCTCCGTTAGGCATTTTTTCGAAACTGCCTTCATAAAAAAGGCTGAATCAGAGTTTAGCCTGCTTTTTGCTATGGAGTGGCGCTGTGGTGCATTGGCATACTTTGGCCACAAACACAGGAGTCTGATGATGGACAAATCCCTACGCCGCGGTTCGTTTGAAATGACGGCCGCCATGCTGATCTCCGGCACCATCGGTTGGTTCGTGCTGGTGTCCGGGCAACCGGTGCTGGATGTGGTGTTCTGGCGCTGCCTGTTCGGTGCCGGTACCTTGCTGCTGATTTGCGCCGCCTTCGGCTTTCTGCGCCCCGGTATTCTGACCCGCACCACGTTTTTGCTCGCCGTGCTCAGCGGGGTGGCGATCGTCGGCAACTGGGTGTTGTTGTTCGCCTCCTATTCCCGGGCGTCGATTGCCATCGGCACCGCCGTCTATAACGTTCAGCCGTTCATGCTGGTCGGGCTGGCGGCGCTGTTTCTCAACGAAAAGATCACCGCGCAGAAAATGCTATGGCTGGGCGTGTCGTTTCTCGGGATGCTGGCCATCGTCAGTGCCCATGGCAGCCAGGGTGAGAGCGGCAGCGATTACCTGACGGGCATTGCCCTGGCGTTGGGCGCGGCGTTTCTCTATGCGATTGCCGCGCTGATCATCAAGCGTTTGACGGGTACGCCGCCGCACCTGATTGCGCTGATCCAGGTCAGCACCGGCGTGTTGTTGCTCGCGCCATTCGCGAATCTTTCGGTGCTGCCGCAGGCGCCGAGCGCATGGGCCAGCCTGGTGACACTGGGCATGGTGCACACCGGTGTGATGTATGTGTTGCTGTACGGCGCCATTCAAAAACTGCCGACTGCGCTGACGGGGGCGCTGTCCTTCATCTATCCGATTGCGGCGATTTTCGTCGACTGGTTTGCCTTCGGCCATCGTCTGGAGCCGCTGCAGTGGATCGGCGTCGCGGCAATCCTGCTGGCCGCCGCCGGTATGCAACAAGGCTGGTCGCTGAAGTTTCGGCGCACGGTGACGCCGTAACCTGCGACCCAGATGTCAGATGTTCCAGCGCGGCGCGTTCCTGGCCAGGCGCTGGCGCATCTCGCCGATGTTGGCAGCCAGTTGTCGGGTCAGCAGGCGATAGCCATCCAGCCTGTTGTAGACCGGTGCATCGAGGCTGACCAGCGGCACCTCCATGGGCCGATCCAGGCGCTGGGCGGCGCCTGATTTCAACGCCCGGGCCATGCCGATCAATTGCACGCGGATCTGTCGATGTTCGGCTTTCAATGCCGTTTGCAGGAGCGTCATGGCCTCGGGGTCATTGGCATCCGGTCGGGTATTGCCAAGGATTTCCAGGGTGCTGACGCACATGCGCAGGTTGCGCTGGATGGCATCGAGCTCGGTCATGGAAATCTTCACTTCCTTGGACACCGACGGCATCAGTGAGCGCAGTTGCACCATCGCCGCATTCAGGCGCGTCATGAGCTTGAGGTGTTCGTCGGCGGTGATGGCCTGGCCGTCAATGATGCGCCCGTAGACTTTCGCGCAATCACGCAGGGCATCGGCCAGGTTGTAGCGCCAGGAATACACCGCGTACAGCGGCAGGGCGAAGGAAAACGCCAGGGCCAGGGCAATGCCGATCAGGATATCCACCCCACGCCACAAGCCATCGGTGACCGGGTTGTCGCCATGCCCGGCGACGATGAACACGGTAATCGCCGACAGCAGCGCGGTATAGCCGCCCTTGCCGATGGCGTGATACGAGAAGAACCCGCAGACCACCGACATTGCGAAATAGGTCAGCCAGGGCATTCCGAGCCAGGCCTGTTGTGCCACCAGCGCCAGGCCGACACCGGCGCCGATCAAGGTGCCGATGGCACGCTCGGCGGCTTTCTTGCCGATGTTGCCGTGGTGCTGCAAGCCGCCGATCACCACCAGCATGGTCACCGACGCCCATTCACCGTGGGGCAGTTTGATCCCGGTGGTCAGCAGGATCGTCGCCAGCAAGCCGAGCGACACCCGCACCGCATGGATCACCCGGGCATGGCGGTAGCGCCGGTACGGATCCAGCAACGGACGCAGCAATCGGCGCAGCAGCGGTGGCAGTCGATCGGCTCTGGATGTACTCAGGCTGGCTCTCCTCAGAAGATGTAGTCGGTGGTCAGGAAGCTCGAACTGCGGCCACTGATGATCTCGCTGATCAGGTCCTTGTTGGTCTCCTGGAACTTGGTGGCCACCAGCGTGCGGATCGAAAACACCCGCAGTGCGTCATGCACCGACAGGGTACCTTCGGCCGAGTTCTTGCGACCATTGAAGGGATAAGTGTCGGGGCCACGCTGGCATTGCGCATTGAGATTGATGCGCCCGACCTGGTTGGCAAAGGTGTCCACCAGGCGACCGACTGCCACCGGATTGGTGCCGAAGATGCTCAACTGCTGGCCGAAGTCCGACTCCAGCACGTAATCGATCACGGTATCCAGATGACGGTACGGCACGATGGGGATGACCGGGCCGAACTGTTCTTCCTGGTAAACCCGCATCTGCGGCGTAACCGGGTACAGCACCGCCGGGTAGAAGAACGACGCCCGGGCCTCGCCACCGTTGGGGTTGACCACCCTGGCGCCTTTGCTCTCGGCATCCGCCACCAGTGCATGCAGATAGTCGACCTTGCCCGATTCCGGCAGGGGCGTCAGGGCGACGCCACTTTCCCAGGGCATGCCGGGTTTGAGGTTGGCGAGCCTGGCATTGAATTTGTCGATGAAGGACTCGACCACGTCCTCGTGGACAAACAGGATCTTCAGGGCCGTACAGCGCTGGCCATTGAACGACAGCGAACCGGTCACCGCTTCACTCACCGCATTGTCCAGATCCACTTCCGGCAGGACGATGCCCGGGTTCTTCGCATCCAGACCCAGCGCCGCGCGCAAGCGGTGGGGTTTGGGATGGAGTTTTTTCAGGTCGCTGGCGGCCTTGTTGGTGCCGATGAAGGCAAAGATGTCGATCTTGCCGCTGGCCATCAGCGCACTGACCGTCTCGCGGCCGCTGCCATAGATGACGTTGATCACCCCGGCGGGGAAGCTGTCGCGGAAGGCTTCCAGCAGCGGGCGAATCAGCAGCACGCCGAGTTTCGCCGGTTTGAACACCACGGTGTTGCCCATGATCAGCGCCGGGATCAGCGTGGTGAAGGTTTCGTTCAACGGATAGTTGTAAGGCCCCATGCACAGGGCGACGCCCAGTGGCACGCGGCGGATCTGGCCGAGGGTGTCCTGTTCCAGCTCGAAACGGCTGGAGCGGCGATCGAGCTCTTTCAGCGCGTTGATGGTGTCGACGATGTAGTCGCAGGTGCGGTCGAACTCCTTTTCCGAGTCCTTGAGGTTCTTGCCGATTTCCCACATCAGCAACTTGACCACGGCGTCGCGCTGCTCGCGCATGCGCCCGAGGAAGGTTTCGACGTGCTGGATGCGCTCGGCGACGCGCATGGTCGGCCACAATCCCTGGCCACGGTCGTAGGCGCGCACGGCAGCGTCGAGGGCGGTCAATGCGGTGTCGGCATCGAGCAGCGGCGTGCTGCCGAGTATCACTTGTTCGTCGCCATCGGCACCCGTCAGGTACACCGGGCTGCGGACTTGGGCCAGTGGCCCGTTCCAGGTTCTCAGTACGCCATCGACCAGGTATTCACGCTGTTCGGTCTGGCCGTCGAGGCGGTACTTTTCCGGGATGTCGGCTGGGCTCGGGAACAGGTTCTGGAGAATATCGGCTGTGGTCATGTCGCTACCCCTCTGGATTGGGTGATGCACTGATGAATCGTTTTAGCAGACCTCAGCAACCCTTGTCATGACTCATCTCAGCGTTTTTGCCGTCCGCGGGTTTATCGGCGCCCTCCGTCATGGCCTCAGAAGCGCCCCTTGTTGGCCCCCAATGCCCTCAACCCGCCCACGTGGAGTGCCTTAGTGTTGAGCTCTCCTTGATCACAACAAAAAAGCTGCACCCGGCCAACCGGGCAGCCCATGAGAGGACAGCCATGCGGGCAAGCCGATTAACTGAAAAGCCTAGCCTTTGTTTGGCCTTGGCGGGGTGTGCCTTTGCGTTGCTTGCAGGGTGCGAAGAGCCGAAAAACCCGCCGACCCGCAGCGAAGCCGGCGCCGCGAGGCCCGCCGACGCCGAGCTGGCGCAGGTCTACGACAACAGCTGCAAGCTTTGCCACGCCAATCCGGCGGCCGGGGCACCGCTGACCGGCGACATCAAGGCCTGGGCGCCACGGGTGCTGCAGGGCGCCGACACGCTGCTCGATCACGCGATCAACGGCTACAACGGCATGCCGCCAATGGGCATGTGCATGCAGTGTTCGCAGGAACAGTTCCTGGCGCTGATTGCCTTCATGTCCGGCCAGCAAATCCAATAACAAGAACGGCAGGGTGCGATTCATGACGATGGACCTGACACGGCGTCAGTTGTTGCAACGGGCGAGCGTCATCGGCGCCTTTACCGCGCTCGGTTCAGCCCCGGCGCTGGCCGAGCTGCTGCGCGCGCCACGGTTGATTCCCTGGCGCAACTGGTCGGGCGGCCAGAATTGCCTGCCGGCGGCGCGGCTGGCGCCCAAGAACCTGGATGAGTTGACCCAAGTGGTGCGTCAGGCCCCCGGCAAGATCCGTCCGGTGGGTTCGGCGCATTCCTTCAGCGCGCTGGTGCCCACCGACGGCACCTTGCTGTCGCTGAGCTATTTCTCGGGGTTGCTCGATCACGATCCGAAAACCCTGCAAGCCGAGTTCGCCGCGGGCACGCCGATGTCGCGCATGGGCACGCCGCTCAAGGACATCGGCCAGGCCCTGCAAAACATGGCCGACATCGATTACCAGACCCTCGCCGGCGCGATCTCGACCTCGACCCACGGCACCGGCAAGCACTTTCAATCCTATTCGGCGCATGTCTGCGGCTTGCAATTGGTGACCGCCGGCGGCGAGGTGCTGGATTGCGATGCCAATCGTCATCCTGAGGTGTTCAGCGCCGCCCGGGTGTCCCTGGGAGCGTTGGGCGTGGCAACCCGGGTGCGCCTGCAAAACCGCCCGGCGTACCGCTTGCGAGAGCGGCAGTGGATCGCCAAAACCGAAGAACTGCTCGAAGACCTGGACAAGAACACCCGGGAAAACCAGCACTGGGAAATGCTCGTGGTGACCCATTCCGACTACGCCTTGTCGATCGCCCTGAACGAAACCACCGACCCGGCCACACCGCCGGTTCCGGCGGATGAAGAGGGCGGCAACGAGTTTGTCACCTTGATCGAGAAGATCGACAAATACGCCAGCGACTTCCCGGACCTGCGCCGCACGATGCTCAATAATCTGCGCCACCTGGCCAGCTTCGATGACCGGGTGGGCGACTCGTTCGACATCTACGCCAACGTGCGCACGGTGCGCTTCAACGAGATGGAGTATTCCGTGCCGGCCGAATACGGCCCGGCCTGTTTGCGCGAGATCCTCAAGCTGATCCAGGACAAAGACCTGCGCACCTGGTTTCCGATCGAATACCGTTACGTCAAGGCCGATGACATTCCCTTGAGCATGTTCGAAGGCCGCGACAGCTGTTCGATTTCGGTCCACCAGCACTACCAGATGGATCATCACAACTTCTTCGCCGCCATCGAGCCGATTTTCTGGAAGTACAACGGCCGGCCGCATTGGGGCAAGTTGCACACGCTGAACGCGAAAAACCTGCAGCCGCTGTACCCGCGCTGGCAGGAGTTCATCCAAGTGCGGCAGGCACTCGACCCCAGCGGCAAATTCCTCAATGCGCATTTGTCATCGATCCTGGGGGTGAGCTGATGGCCGTCAATCGCCGTAATTTCATGCTGGGTGCCGCAGGCGTCGGCGCCTTGTTGGCGGGTGTCGGGGCGTGGCTGCGGCCGGGTGACCGAGGTGCGCCCTACAGCGACTATTTCCGCCTGCTCAACCGCGAGCTAAAGGACCACGGGCCGATGCGGCCGGTGATGCTGATCGACCTTGATCGGCTGGATCACAACATCGATGTGGTGATGCAATCGGTCAAGCGTGGCGGCAAACACCTGCGGGTGGTGGAAAAATCGCTGCCGGCACCGGGGCTTCTGGCCTACATCGCCCAGCGCGCCGGCACGCAACGCCTGATGTCGTTTCACCAACCCTTTCTCAATCATGACGCCGTGCAGTTTCCCGAGGCTGACATTCTGTTGGGCAAGCCGCTGCCGGTACGTTCGGCGCAGTTGTTCTATCAGTCGCACAAGGGGCCTTTCGACCCTTCGAAGCAACTTCAATGGCTGCTCGATACGCCGGAGCGTTTGCAGCAATACCTCGCCCTGGCTCAGGGGCTGGGCACGCGAGTGCGGGTGAATATCGAGCTGGATGTCGGGCTGCATCGCGGCGGTATCAGCGACCTGGGCGTACTGGGGCAGATGCTGACGCTGATCAGCCAGCACCCGCAGCACCTGGAATTCGCCGGGTTCATGGGCTACGACCCGTTCGTGGGCATGGGCGTGCCGGGGATTCTGGGTTCGCCCGAAGAGCTGTTCGCCAAGGTGATGGTGATCTACCAGCGCTGCGTCGATTTCACCCGTCAGCAATACCCCGGTTTATGGCGAGAAGGATTGACCCTCAATACGGCCGGCAGCCCGAGCTATCGCATGCATGAGCAAGAGCAACTCAGCAGTGAAGTGTCGGTGGGGACGGCGATGCTCAAGCCCACTCACTATGATTTGCCGTCGCTGGTGGAGCATGTGCCGGCGGCTTACATCGCCACGCCGGTGCTAAAAAGCACCGGGGCGGCGAATATCCCGGCGCTGGATGACAAGTCCAGGCTGTTTTCCTGGTGGGACGCCAATCAGCGCGAGACGTTTTTTATCTACGGCGGCAACTGGATGGCGGAGTTCGAATCGCCGGCGGGGTTGCAGAGCAATGGTGTGTATGGCCGCAGTTCGAACCAGGAGATGGTCAATGGTTCGGCGGCGGTGGGGCTTGGGGTTGAGGACCAGGTGTTCTTGCGGCCTGCCCAGACGGAGGCGGTGTTGTTGCAGTTTGGGGATCTGCTGGCGGTTCGGGGTGGGAAGATTGTGGATAGCTGGCCGGTGTATTCCTGAAGGATCTTTTGTGGAGGTGCCACCGCTTTCGCGAGCAAGCCCGCTCCCACAGGGGAATGCATTCCAAATGTGGGAGCGGGCTTGCTCGCGAAGGCGTCAGTTCAGTCAAAATGCATAGGGGATACTGACCTTGGCCCAAAGCATTTCCCCTTCAGGCCGGTTTTCCACGTCGAACTCCTTGGCCCAGCGAATCTCCGCGCTGGCGTATTTGAGAAAGGTCCAGTGCAGCGCGGGACCAATCGCAAACACCTGGCCGCGCACCCCGTCGTTCACGTCCTGGCCGTTGAACTGCACGGTGTGGCCGAACTGTTTGTCATCGGTGGTTTGCTTGAGGTAGTAGCCGTTCAGCCCGAACATCAGGTCGTCGGTGATCTTGAAACTGGCGGAATAGTCGATGTGGAAAATCTGCCCCGACTTGTAATCGGTGTCTTTGTTTTTCTCGTTGAAACTGTAGGTGGTCTTCATCGACACCTCGGTTCTGTCCGTCGGCAGCCAGGTGAAGGAGAACAGTGGTTTGTAGGTGTAGAAGTTGTTGCTGGTGTTGGCCAGGCGATCGACGCTGTATTCGCCGGTCGGCACCGTGACTTCAATGGCGGCGCCGAGGGTCAGGTTCGGGCCCATGTCCCAGAGAATGATCGGCGCGATGGTGGTGTCGCCCATGCCTTCGCGGGTGTCCTGCGGCAGGCCGAACACCGAGACTTCCTGCTTGAGCCAAGGCTGCGCGATGTAGCCGGCCAGCCGGCCGCCAAACACCCGCACCGGGCTGAGGTAATCCAGGCGCGGAATGACGGCCGTGGATTCGATTTCGACGTTCGGCACCTTGCCGCCGAGGGAGCTGATGTTCAGATTCGTGGATTTGTAGTGGTTGTAGTAGAGGTTGAACGCAACCATGTTGTCCGGAAGGCTGTCGGGCGACAGCGGCAGCATGAAAAAGCCGTCGGTGCCGGGGCCGATGTTGTCCACGCCAGCCTCGGTGGCCAGGGCCGGTTGCAGGGCGCAGACGCCGGCCAGGCTGATGACCATCAGGGGAAGTGTCGTGCGAGTCGCGATCATGGGTGTACTCATTATTATTGTTGGCGGGCTGTCCGGCGTCCATTCGAGGGCCGCCCCATAGAAATAAGCTGTCCGCGCCCTGCAAGGCAGGGTATTGGCGGCCATTTAGGGGGACTTCTGCGGACAGCCTTTAAACGCTGTGCTAACTTCCTTCGACATAACCGGTTACAAAAATAAGAATGATGCTCGTCCCGGAATGTATGGCCCCATGCAAATGAAAGTGATCGATCCCACCTTCGAATTGGCGCTGGTGTCGCCATTTCTCCTGCAAACCCTGGCCGAAGTCGCCGAGCACAAAGGCATCGACCCCCAGAGCCTGTGCCGGGGGTTGGGGTTTGACTTTGAAGACCTTCAGGATCCGGCGCAGCGCATTTCCTATCGCCAGGCCGTGGCCATGATTCAGCGGGCGCTCAAGGCCTTGCCCAATCAGGGGCTGGGCCTGTGGGTCGGCGCGCAGAATGTGCTCGGCACGCTGGGGCTGTTGGGGCATGTGTTGTCGCTGTGCAAGACCCTGCGCGATGCCTTTGAACTGGGCATTCGCCATCAACACACCTCGGGCGGCATTGTCGTGTCCAGTGTGGAGGAGGCGGGTGACCGGGTGTTTGTCGACGTCGAATGCCGCTTGCCGTTCGCCGACGTGCAGTTGTTCGCGGTCGAGGAGTTTTTCGCCAGCCTGCTGGTGTACGGCCGGGCCCTGGTCGGCGCGGATTTCAAGCCGATGGCCGTGGAATTCATCCATGCGGCGCCGGACTATCTCGGCGAATATTCGCGCCTGTTGGGGCCGGATGTGCGTTTCGGTTGCCTGCAAAACCGCATGGTGATCGATGGGCATTGGCTGGACGTCCAATTGCCCAATCACCATTCCCTGGCCCTGCGTCAGGCCGTGAAACTGCTCGAACTGGAAGCCGCGCAGGTGCACCAGAAAATGGACCTGATCCAGGCGGTGGAGCGGGCGATTGCCCGGGACCTGACCGAGGGCAGCCACATCGAGAAAATCGCCAGCGACCTGAACATGAGCAGCCGCACCTTGCGCCGGCGCCTCACCGAACACGCGCTGACGTTCGAAACACTACTGGAACAAGTGCGCCAGGCCCGCACCATGAGCCTGCTGGCCAACCCGGACATGTCCATCGAACGCATCACCGAGGAAGTCGGCTACAGCGACGTACGCAGCTTTCGCCGGGCGTTCAAGCGCTGGACCGGCATGAGCCCGAGTGCGTTCCGCAGCGAAAGTCCCAGCGTGGTTTGATCTCCGTGTGATGAGAGGACATTGGCAGGGGCTTTTGTGGCAAGTGGGGATTCTGTGGTGAGCGGGCTTTTGTGGCGAGGGGGCTTGCCCCCGTTGGGTTGCGAAGCAGCCCCAATACCTGCCGCCTCGGTATGACTGGAAATGTAGGGGACCGCTGCGCGCTCCAACGGGGGCAAGCCCCCTCGCCACAGAAGCCCGCTCACCCAGAGTCCTACTCACCACAGAAGCCCCCTTTGCCACAGGTTCCTGACCTCCGACGGCACACAAAACCTCACACACCGGTTAAACTCCATGCTCTTTTTCAAGGAGTTCATATGAGTCATTACCAGCCGGGCATTCTCGCCACCCCCGTTCCTCCTCAAGCCCGCCATATGTTCTTCGCGCTCGAATCCGCCGCTGCACTGCCGGCCGCGCTGGATAACCTGCAAGGGCTGGTGGACGGCAAGTCGGTGGTGGCCGGCTTCGGTGAGTCCCTGGTCAAGGCGCTGGACGGGCAGATCGACGGTCTGCGGCCGTTCCCGGCGCTGACGGGCGTCGGCGTCGACAATCCGTCGACCCAACACGCGCTCTGGTGCTGGCTGCACGGTGAGGACCGTGGCGAATTGCTCAACCGCAGCAACGCCATCACAGCGGCATTGGCCCCGGCGTTGCGCCTGGTGCAGATGAACGAAACCTTCCGCCATATGACCGGCCATGACCTGACCGGCTACGAAGACGGCACCGAAAACCCCCACGATGAAGCCGCAGTGGCCGCTGCACTGGTGGCTGAAGGCGCGGACGGCACGGTGGGTGGCAGCTTCGCCGCGATCCAGCAGTGGCAGCATGACCTGAAAGGTTTCCACGGGCTGTCGGCGGATGAGAAAGACAACATCATGGGCCGCCGCCTGAGCGATAACGAAGAGATCGACGATGCGCCGGTTTCCGCCCACGTCAAACGCACCGCCCAGGAAAGTTTTGCGCCCGAGGCCTTCGTGGTGCGCCGCTCGATGCCGTGGATCGAAGGTGACCGCGCCGGCCTGATGTTCCTGGCCTTCGGTTTCTCCCTCGACGCCTTCGAAGCCCAACTGCGCCGCATGAGTGGCCTGGAAGACGGCATCACCGACGGTCTGTACCGCATCAGCCGTCCGGTCACCGGTGGCTACTACTGGTGCCCGCCGCTCAAGGACGGTCGACTGGACCTGCGCGCATTGCGTATCGACTGAACGGCAAGGAGAGCCTATGAACCTGGTGCGCTGGGGCATGATCGGTTGTGGCAGTGTCGCTGAACGCAAAAGCGCACCGGCCTTCTACAAAGCGCCCGGATCGGCGCTGGTGGCGGTGATGGGGCGGCGCCTGGAAGCCGTCACCGACTACGCCGCGCGCCACGGCATCGCGCGGGTTTATACCGATGCGCATGCACTGATCAACGATCCGGAGGTCGACGCCGTATACATCGCCACACCGCCCGACAGCCATCACGCCTATGCCTTGCAGGTGGCCGCCGCCGGCAAGCATTGCTGCGTCGAGAAACCCATGGCGCTCAACGCCGGGCAAAGTCGCGAGATGCAACAGGTGTTCGCCGATGCCGGGTTGCATCTGTTCGTGTCCTATTACCGGCGTTCACTGCCACGCTTCCGGCAAGTGCGGCAATGGCTGGAGGAGGGGCGGATCGGCGAGGTCCGGCACGTGACCTGGACGCTCACCAAAGCTCCGTCGGCAGCGGATCGGAACGGCACCGATAACTGGCGCACCGACCCGGCGATTGCCGGTGGTGGCTACTTCGCCGATCTGGCCAGCCATGGCCTGGACCTGTTTCAGTACCTGTTTGGCGATATCGTCGAAGTCGCCGGGTTCACCGCACGGCAGGCCGGTTTGTACGCGGCCGAAGATGCCGTCAGCGCCACTTGGCGGTTTGCCGGCGGGGCTCTGGGGATGGGTTGCTGGAACTTCGCCGCCGATCGCCGAGAAGACCGGGTCGAAGTGATTGGCAGTCAAGGCCGGATCAGCTTTTCAGTGTTCGACGAGCACCCGGTCGAGCTGCACGCCGACGAGCACCTCAGCCTGACCATCGAGCATCACGCGCACATTCAGTGGCACCACGTGTTGGGCATGAATGCGCATATTCGTGGTGAGGCGCAGCATCCTGCGGTGGCCGCAGAGGCGCTGAAGACTGATTGGGTGATGGACCAGATTCTTCGGCGCGGCTGAGCAAGGTCAAAAGATCGCAGCCTGCGGCAGCTCCTACAGGTACACCCAATCCCTGTAGGAGCTGCCGCAGGCTGCGATCTTTTGCTTTTACCGGTGAATCTAACCTTATGCGCATTCGGTATTTCTCAAGCGTGTCATAACCTCTCTAAGATCACGTCATAACTCGTTATAACAAGTGATCTGCCATGACCGATAACGTTCTATCCCTGAGCAGCGTCCCGCTGCACACCCAGCTGCGAGACGTGCTGCGTGCCCGCATCCTCGACGGCGAATACCCGCAAGACAGCCAGATGCCTTCCGAAAGCGAGCTTGGCGCCTTGTTCAAGGTCAGCCGCATCACCGTGCGCCAGGCCTTGGGTGACCTGCAAAAGGAAGGGCTGATCTTCAAGATCCACGGCAAGGGCACGTTCGTCGCCAAGCCGAAAACCTTCCAGAACGTCAGCACCCTGCAAGGCCTGGCCGAGTCCATGACCGGTCGCGGCTATGAGGTGATCAACCGCCTGCGCAGCTTCAAGTTCATTGCTGCCGACAAGTTGGTCGCCGAGCGTTTGCAGGTCGAAGAAGGCGAGGTCGTGGCGCAGATCAAACGGGTGCGCCTGATCAATCGCGAGCCGATTTCCCTGGAAATCACCTACCTGCCCAAGGATGTTGGTGAGCGCCTGGAAAAAGCCGACCTGGTCACCCGCGACATTTTCCTGATCCTGGAAAACGACTGCGGCCTGGCGCTCGGTCACGCTGACCTGGCCATCGATGCGGTACTGGCCGACAGCGACCTGACCCAGGCGCTGAACGTCGAGCCCGGTTCGCCGATCATGCGCATCGAGCGTCTGACCCACGACGCCGAAGGTCGGCCAGTGGACTTCGAACACCTTTACTACCGTGGCGATGCCTTCCAGTACCGCCTGCGGATCGACCGGCAAAAAGGGGATCAGGCATGACGCGCAGCACGTTGGAGCAGGAGTACGACATCGTCGTGATCGGCGGCGGCACCGCCGGGCCGATGGCGGCGATCAAGGCCAAGGAACGCAACCGCGACCTGCGGGTGTTGTTGATCGACAAAGCCAACGTCAAGCGCAGCGGTGCGATCAGCATGGGCATGGACGGCCTGAACAACGCGATCATTCCCGGCCACTCGACCCCGGAGCAGTACACCAAGGAAATCACCATCGCCAACGACGGCATCGTCAACCAGGCGGCGGTGTACGCCTATGCCACCCACAGCTTCGAAACCATCGAGCAACTGGACCGCTGGGGCGTGAAGTTCGAGAAGGACGAAACCGGCGACTACGCGGTGAAAAAGGTCCACCACATGGGCGCTTACGTGTTGCCGATGCCGGAAGGACACGACATCAAGAAAGTCCTGTACCGGCAGTTGAAGCGCGCGCGGGTGAGTATCACCAATCGCCTGGTGTGCACGCGTTTGCTGACGGATGAAGAGGGCGCGGTCAACGGCGTGATGGGTTTCGATTGCCGCACGGCGGACTTCCATGTAATCAAGGCCAAGGCGGTGATCCTCGCCTGCGGTGCCGCCGGACGCCTGGGCCTGCCGTCCTCGGGTTACCTGATGGGCACCTACGAAAACCCGACCAATGCCGGCGACGGCTACTCGATGGCCTACCACGCCGGGGCCGAGTTGGCGAACCTGGAATGCTTCCAGATCAATCCGCTGATCAAGGATTACAACGGCCCGGCCTGCGCCTACGTCACCGGCCCCCTGGGCGGCTACACCGCCAACAACAAGGGCGAGCGCTTCATCGAGTGCGACTACTGGAGCGGGCAGATGATGTGGGAGTTCCATCAGGAGCTGGAAAGCGGCAACGGCCCGGTGTTCCTCAAGCTCGATCACCTGGCCGAGGAAACCATCCAGAACATCGAAGAGATCCTGCACAGCAACGAGCGTCCGAGCCGTGGCCAGTTCCATGCCAATCGCGGCACCGACTACCGCACGCAGATGGTCGAGATGCACATCTCGGAAATCGGCTTTTGCAGCGGGCATTCGGCGTCGGGTGTGTGGGTCAACGAGAAGGCCGAGACCTCGGTCAAGGGCTTGTACTCGGCGGGGGACATGGCGGCTGTGCCGCACAACTACATGCTCGGTGCGTTCACCTATGGCTGGTTTGCCGGCAACAACGCGGCGGACTTTGTCGCCGGTCGCGAGTTTTCCGCGCTGGATGCCGCGCAGATCGAAAGCGAAAAACAGCGGGTCTATGCACCGCTGGACCGCGAACACGGCCTGCCACCGGCCCAGGTCGAGTACAAGCTGCGGCGCTTCGTCAACGACTACCTGCAACCGCCGAAAGTGACGAAGAAGATGCAGATCGGCCTGCAACGCTTCAGCGATATCCAGCGCGACCTCGACCAGATCAAGGCCCACAACGCCCACGAACTGATGCGCGCCATGGAGGTCAGCATGATCCGCGACTGCGCCGAAATGGCCGCCCGCGCTTCATTGTTCCGCGCTGAAAGCCGCTGGGGGCTTTACCACCACCGCGTCGATCATCCTCAGCGCAACGACCGCGACTGGTTTTGCCATTGCCACCTGAAGAAGGACGAAAACGGTTTGATGAGCAGTTTCAGGAAAGCCGTCGAGCCTTACATCATCCCGCTGGATGCCGACGAGATGCAGGCCTACGACCGGCTGCGGGTCGGTGCCGATGCGGCTTGATGCCGACCACAAAAGAGAGACCGAACATGGCTTACCAACCCCAGGAAATCTTCTTCCGCTCCAACGCACCGGTCACGGTCGATGAAGACAAATGCATCGCCCACAAAGGCTGCACCGTGTGCGTCGACGTTTGCCCGATGGACCTGCTGGCGATCAACCCGGCCACGCAAAAGGCCTACATGGCGTTCGACGAATGCTGGTACTGCATGCCCTGTGAAAAGGACTGCCCGACCGGGGCGGTGAAAGTGGAGATCCCTTATTTATTGCGCTGACTGACAGGACGCCATCGCTGGCAAGCCAGCTCCCACAGGGATTTGTGGTGAACCTTGATTTGCAGACACCAGAGAAACCTGTGGGAGCTGGCTTGCCAGCGATGAGGCCAGCCCTGACAACCCAAAACGCCATCCGGCCACCACCGGACGCCTGATCCAGAACACCCCTCGTTTCCCACCACGCCCTGATCGTGGCGGAGACGAACATCCTATAAATGATTCGAGGGGAAACACTCATGATGTTGCGTGCAGCTTTGGCCGGTCTGGTACTGGCTTCTTTCACCCTGTCGGCCTCGGCCGAAACCATCCGCATTGCCATCGGCACCCAGGACACCACCATCAACTGCGCCGCCGGCGGACTGTTGATTCGCGAGCTCGGCCTGCTGGACAAATACCTGCCCCACGACGGTCCCTACAAAGACGCCCAATACGAGGTGCAGTGGAAAAACTTCACCAGCGGCGCACCGCTGACCAATGAGATGGTCGCCGGCAAACTCGACTTCGGCGCCATGGCTGATTTCCCCGGCGCGTTCAACGGCGTGGCCTTCGAAACGGCGGGCAAGCACAGTCTGTTCATCAGCGTGTTGTCGGGCAGCACCCAGGGCAGTGGCAACGGCATCGTGGTGCCGAGTGCGTCGGGCGTGCAGTCGCTGGCCGAACTCAAGGGCAAGACGATTTCCGTGCCGTTCGCTTCCACCGCCCATGGCATGCTGCTGCGCGCCGTCGCGGCCCAGGGCTGGGACCCGCTCAAGGACGTGAACATCATCGCCCAGCCGCCGGAAGTCGCCGGTTCCGCGTTGCAGGCCGGCAAGATCGATGCTCATGCCGACTTCGTACCCTTCGCCGAGCTGTTCCCCAGCCGTGGTTTCGCCCGCAAGATCTATGACGGTTCCCAAGCCGATGCGCCGACCTTCCACGGTGCGCTGGTGGATCAGGCCTATGCGAAAAAGTATCCGGAAATCGTCGTCGCCTACCTGCGGGCGAGCATCGAGGCCAACCAGCTGCTGGCGACTGAACCGGAGAAATACAGCGAATTGATCGCCAAGGTCACCGGGGTCGATGCCGAGGTCAACTACCTGTTCCATGGCCCCCTCGGCGTGCAGACCCGCGACCTGAGCTGGAAGCCGGAATACCGCCAGGCCGTGGGCACCGCCATCGATACCCTCAAGCTGTTGAAGAAGGCCGATCGCGGTCTCGATCTCAACACCTTCATCGACGACCAGTACATTCGCGCCGCCTTCAAAGCCTCGAACCTCGACTACAGCGCGCAGCTTGGAAATTACCAGCAGACGCCGCTCAAGGCCGTCGATGCGGCAAGCGGCAAAGCCATCACCGACTTCAGCCATGTGGCGGAAATCTGGGTGCGTGGCGAGCCGAAAGTCCGTCAGTACGCCTCGGCGGAATCGGCATTTACCGCGCTGACAGCGTTGAAACAGGAAGGCAAGAACATCCGCGCGGTGTACACCCAGGCCAGCGACAGCGGGATCAAGTTGCTGGCGGATCAGGCGTGGTTTGCCACCAACGCCAAGGGGCGTCTGAGCGCCTTCCTGCTCAAAGGCCAGGCCCAACAATTCGCCACGGCGCAGGGCGGCAAGGTATTCGACTTCACCGATGCCACGACCCAGGCCGTAGCCACCCGCTAACCCCCAAACACCACGGTCCCTGTAGGAGCTGCCGAAGGCTGCGATCTTTTGATCGGGCTCTTCGGCAATCGTGAAGCCGTCAAAAGATCGCAGCCTTCGGCAGCTCCTACAGGGGTTGTGATTGCCCTCGGGAAATGTGTATGTCCGGATCATTCTTACGCTGGATTCCCAGAGCCGCTTCACTGCTGCTCTGCCTGCTGTTCTGGCAACTTGCCGCCAGCCACCACTGGAACCTTGGCCTGGTGACCTTCGCCAACGTCCCGACACCCTTGGCGGTCATTGAAGCCGCCCTTGGCCTCGGCGACTCGGGCAAACTCGCCCAGCACCTGGGCAGCAGCCTCGGCCGGGTATTCGCCGGCTACCTCGCGGCGCTGATCATCGGTGTGGCCCTGGGCCTGGCCATCGGCCGCTCGAAATGGGCCGAAGATCTGTTGCTGCCGCCCCTGGAAGTCCTGCGACCGATCCCGGCCGTGGCATGGATTCCCCTGGCGATCCTGATGTTTCCCTCGTCGGAACTGTCGATGGTGTTCATCACCTTCACCGGCGCCCTGTTCCCGATCCTGCTCAACACCGTGCACGGCGTCGAAGGCGTCGACCCACGCCTGATCGCCTCGGCGAAAAGCCTCGGGGCAGGGCGCCGGGCCATCCTGCTGGAGGTCGTTCTGCCGGGCGCGGCGCCGAGCATCATCACCGGCCTGGCCATCGGCATGGGCACCTCGTGGTTTTGCCTGGTGACGGCGGAAATGATCTCCGGCCAATTCGGCATCGGCTATTACACCTGGGAGTCCTACACCATCCAGAACTACGCCGACATCGTCGTCGGCATGTTGCTGATCGGCGTGCTCGGCATGGGCAGCAGCCTGTTGATCAAGCGCCTGGGCGGGTTGTTCACGCCTTGGCATCGACCACGAGGAAAAGCCTGATGAGCGTTTTTCAACACCTGGAAGGGCGTATCGATATCCGCGGGTTGTCGATCAGCCTGGGCGAGGGCCACGGGGCTTTCGAAGCGGTGCAGGGCCTCGACTGCCAGATCGAGCCAGGGCAGTTCGTGTGCATCCTCGGGCCGTCCGGTTGCGGTAAATCCACCTTGCTCGGCGCGCTGGCCGGTCACCTGCAACCGCGCACCGGCAGCTTGAGCGTGGATGGCGCGCCGGTGTCGGGACCATCGCCACAACGGGGCATGGTGTTCCAGCAGCACACGCTGTTTCCGTGGCGCACGGTGCGTGACAACGTGGCGTTCGGCCTGAAAATGCGTGGCGTCGGCAAGGTCGAACGGCTCAAGGCGGCGGATGAAATCCTCGCCCTGGTGGGCCTCGAAGGCTTTGCCGGGCGCTGGCCCGACCAACTGTCCGGCGGCATGCAGCAGCGGGTCGAAATCGCCCGGGTACTGGTCAACCGTCCGCGCCTGTTGCTGATGGACGAGCCGTTCGGCGCCCTCGATGCCCTGACCCGGTTGAACATGCAGGAACTGCTGCTGGACATCTGGACGCGCATCCGCACCACCGTGGTGTTTGTCACCCATGACATCGACGAAGCGCTGTTCCTCGCCGACCGCTTGCTGGTCATGAGCTCGCGCCCCGGGCGAATCATCGAAGACCTGCGCCTGGATTTCCCCCGACCGCGCAGCACGGAGCTGATGACCCGCCCTGAATTCTCTCATCTGAAGCGCCATTGCCTCGAACTCCTGCGGCACGAAGACGGCCGGCAACTGCCGCGCCTGAACCCGCTCGGACTTCCCCCTGAAAACAAACTGCCGCGATTTGCCCTATGACCTCTCTATTCGATGTAACCGATAACGACGACATTCTGGCCCTGCAACCACGCCTGACCGATGACGACCCCGGCGTACGCCGGATCGCGCTGATCGAACTGGCCGATCTCGAGGAGCCGGACGGCCTGCAATGGTTGATCGATCGACTGGCCGAAGACCCGATGGCCGAGGTCCGCGCCGAAGCCGCCCGGTTGCTGGAAGCCTGGGAGGACGCGCCCGTGGTCGAAGCCTTGTGCCAGGCCCTGACGGATCCATCCCCGGCGGTACAGGCGGCTGCTGCGCAAAGTCTCAGTCTGCTCAAGACCGAAGCGGCGGGGCGGGTCATTCTGCCGTGGACCGGGCACGCCGACAGCGGCGTACGCATTGCCGCGTTCAGGGCGTTGCGCGAGTTGCGTTGCCCCGATGCCGCCGCAGCGGCTGCCGCTGCATTGGACGACGAAAGCGCCAGCGTGCGCCGCGAGGCGGTGGGCGTACTCGGCTGGCTCAAGCAGCTTGATGCCTTGCCGGCACTGGCGCGACTGGCCAGCGCCGACCCGGACACCGACGTGCGGCGAGCCGCCACCGGTGCGCTGGGCCTGGCGTCTGACACCCTGGTGCTGCCGGCCCTGCGCCAGGCCTTGCGGGACGATGCCTGGCAAGTCCGGGAAGAAGCCGCCACCACCCTGGGCAAAGTCGGCCACCCCGACGCCGGCCCGGCCCTGGTCGACGCCTTGGGCGACGATTACTGGCAGGTACGTCTGCGCGCCACCCGCAGCCTCGGCCGCTTGCGTTTTGTACCTGCGCTCGATGCGCTGATCGACACCCTCGGCCACCGCATCAGCAACCTGCGCAAGGAAGCCGCGCTGGCCCTCGGCGAACTCAACGACCCACGGGCCATTGCGCCATTGCAGGCCGCACAACACGACGGCGACCCTGAAGTGCGCAAGGCCGTGCGCATTGCCTTGAGTCAACTGCAATGAATCCGCTGGCGATTGGCAATTCCCGCAGCAAACAGCAATTACGACTGAACTGGCCCGATGGTCGCGAACAACGGCTGGACCACGCCGAGTTGCGCCGGCAGTGCCCGTGTTCGCAGTGTCGGGCATTTCGGCTGCGGGGGATGGCGCCGTTGGTGGATGCCCGGGTGCGGGTGATCGAACTGAACCCGCAGGGCTATGGCCTGCAACTGGTCTTCAGCGATGGGCATGAGCGGGGGATTTACCCATGGCCCTATCTTGCCGGACTCCCTGACTGAACCGGCCTCCTGTAGGAGCTGCCGCAGGCTGCGATCTTTTTGCTCTGGCCTCAAGAGATCGCAGCCTCGTTTCACTCGACAGTTCCTACAAGTCCTTGCCAGGTAAATGCTGAAAGAGTACAAATGTACTCCATGACGACTCTGACTCCCCGCCGTACCGCCATCCTGACCTTCATCCGCGATCGCATCGCCGAGCACGGTCAGCCTCCGAGCCTCGCCGAGATCAGCGAGGCGTTCGGTTTCGCCTCCCGCAGTGTGGCGCGCAAGCATGTGCTGGCGCTGACCGAAGCCGGGTTTATCGAGGTCAACCCGCATCAGGCCCGGGGCATTCGCCTGCTCGGGCAGCCACCGCGTCCCGAGTTGCTGGACATCCCGGTGCTTGGTCGGGTGGCAGCCGGTGCGCCGATCGGGGTCGATGCGCAAATCCATAGCCGCTTGCTGCTCGATCCGTCGATTTTCTCGCGGGTGCCGGACTACATGTTGCGGGTGCGCGGTGATTCGATGATCGAGGACGGCATTCTCGACGGCGATCTGGTGGGCGTGCATCGCAACCCCGAGGCGCTCAACGGCCAGATCGTCGTGGCGCGGCTCGACGGTGAAGTCACCATCAAGCGCTTCGAGCGGGTCGGCGATGTGGTTCGCCTGCTGCCGCGCAACCCGGCCTACCAGCCGATCATTGTGCACGCCGATCAGGACCTGGCCATCGAAGGCGTGTTCTGTGGCCTGGTGAGGCAAGGCTGATGGGTGCCGTCGTTGCGCTGGATACGCTGTTCAATGGCGGCCAGGTCTGGAGGGGCCGGCCTGCGCCGCCGGCCGCCAGCCCGCAGCCCACCGGGCACGCCGCGCTGGACGCGGCATTGCCCAGCGGCGGCTGGCCGGAGGCGGCGCTGACGGAGATCCTGCTGGCCGGGCAGGGCGTGGGCGAGTTGCAGCTGGTGTGGCCGACGCTGGCACGGCTGTCGGCGGCGGGCGAACGCATCGTGCTGGTGGCGCCGCCTTATGTGCCGTATCCCCAGGCGTGGCAGGGCGCCGGGGTCGATCTGCGTCAGCTGTCGATTATCCGGGCCAGTGAGCGCGATGCGCTGTGGGCCGCGGAACAATGCCTGCGTTCGGGCAGTTGCGGCGCGGTGCTGTGCTGGCCGCACAAGGCCGATGACCGCGCCTTGCGTCGTTTGCAGGTGGCGGCGGAAACCGGCCAGACCCTGGCCTTCGCCTATCGTCCCCTCAGTGAAGCGATCAACCCTTCGCCCGCGGCCCTGCGCATCGCCATCGATGCCCGGCCGGCACAGCTGCGCGTGCTCAAGTGCCGCGGCGGCCTGGCCCGTTCGGCGCCGATTGCCTTCGCCGTGGGGCATTGAGGTTGCCATGCGCTGGGTCTGCATTGTTTTCCCGCAACTGGCGCTGGACGCGGCATTGCGTCAGCGCGCCGATCCAGATGAACCCCTGGCGTTGCTGACCGGGCCGGCCCAGCGCCGGGTGCTGCAGGCCGTCAACGCTGCGGCGCGGGCGCTGGGTTTGCGTCCCGGCCAGTCCATGAGCGCGGCACAGGCCTTGAGCAAGGGGTTTGCCACGGCTGAATACGACGCCGGTGAAATCGAGCGCTGGCAGCAGTTTCTCGCCGCCTGGGCCTATCGCTTCAGTTCCCAGGTCAGCGTGCATTACCCCCGGGCCCTGGTGTTCGAGATCGAATCCAGCCTTGGCCTGTTCGGCGCCTGGCCGCAATTCGAAGCGCTTTTGCGCCGTGAGCTCGGCGAACTGGGGTTTCGGCACCGCATCGTGGCCGCGCCCAACCCGGTGGCGGCGCGGGTGCTGGCCAATGCCTATGACGGCCTGGTGGTACCGGATGATCAAGCCTTGCAGCATCACCTGGGGCAGATGCCCGTCGACCGGATCGGCCTCGAAGCACAGGTTGCCACGGCCTTGTCGCGCATGGGCCTGCGCACCTTGAGCCAGGTGCAGGCGTTGCCCCGGCAGAGCCTGGCCCGGCGTTTCGAGGCCCAGGTGCTCAAGCATCTGGATGCCCTGTTGGGTGTGCGACGGCTGGCGCTGGCGTTTTACCTGCCGCCGGACCGCTTCGATGTGCGTATCGAGCTCAATTTCGATGTGCAGTCCCATCAAGCCCTGCTGTTTCCGTTGCGCCGGTTGACGGGTGACCTGTCGGCGTTCCTCTGCGGTCGCGACAGCGGCGTACAGCGTTTCGACCTGCATCTGGAGCACGCCGGGTTGCCGGATACGCTGATCAAGGTCGGCCTGCTCAGCGCCGAGCGTGATCCGGCGATGCTCTTCGAACTGGCCCGGGGGCGGCTGGAGCACGTCCAGGTCGAGGCGCCGGTGCGCGGCTTTCGCTTGTGTGCCGAGGATTTGCCGACCTTCGTGCCCCAGCATCAAGAGCTGTTCGACGATCGCCCGCAGCAGTCCTTGCCCTGGGAGCAACTGCGCGAACGCCTGCGGGCACGGCTGGGGGATGATGCGGTGCATGGCTTGCGCTTCCAGGCCGATCATCGCCCCGAGTACGCGTGGCAGGCCAGTGCCGACAGCCAGCCGTGCGCAGCGCTGGGCGCCGTGAAGCGGCCGGGCTGGCTGCTGACCGAGCCGCTGGCCGTGCACCAGGGTTCGGCGCGCATCCTCATGGGGCCGGAGCGTATCGAGTCCGGCTGGTGGGACGGTGACGACGTACGCCGCGACTATTACCTGATCGAAACCCGTGCCGGCCAACAGGGCTGGGCCTACCGGGCGGTCGGCGAGGACGGCCCGTTGTGGTTGCAGGGCTGGTTCGCATGAGCCGCGACTATGCCGAATTGCACTGCCTGTCGAACTTCAGCTTCCAGCGTGGTGCCTCCAGTGCCCTCGAGCTGTTCCAGCGCGCGAAAAAACAGGGTTACCAAGCCCTGGCGATCACCGACGAATGCACCCTGGCGGGCATCGTTCGTGCCTGGCAAGCGGCGAAGTCCGTGGAGTTGCCGCTGATCATCGGCAGTGAAATACGCATCGAGAACGGTCCGAAACTGGTGCTGCTGGTGGAGAGCCTCGAGGGCTATCAGGCGCTGTGCCGATTGATCACCCGCGCCCGGCGCCGCACGCAGAAAGGTCAGTATCAGGTGCTGCGCGAAGACTTCGGCGAACCGTTGCCGGGGTTGTTGGCGTTGTGGGTGCCGGACGCTGTCGATGCCTTTGCACAGGGCCACTGGCTCCAGCAGGTCTTCGGCGAACGCCTGTGGCTGGCGGTGCAGTTGCATCGCGGTCAGGACGATGGGCAACGCCTGAACGATTTGCTCACACTGGCTCGGGAACTGCGAATTCCAGCCGTGGCCAGTGGCGATGTGCACATGCACGCACGCGGGCGCCGGGCCTTGCAGGACACCATGACCGCGATCCGTCACCACCTGCCGGTGGCCGATGCCGGGTTGCGCCTGCACCCCAACGGCGAGCGCCATCTGCGCAGTCTCGATGTGCTGCAGGCGCTTTACCCGCCAGACTTGCTGGCGCAAACGCTGGTCATTGCCCGGCGCTGCACCTTCGACCTCGGCCAGCTGCGTTATCAATACCCCCGCGAACTGGTGCCGCAAGGGCATTCGGCCACCTCGTGGCTGCGTCATTTGACTGAGGAAGGCATCGAGTGGCGCTGGCCAAAAGGGCCGAAAAACGAAGTGTTGGTGCAGATCGATAAAGAGCTGCAACTGATCGCGGAACTGGGCTATGAAAGTTATTTCCTGACGGTCCACGACATCGTCCGCTTTGCCCGCCAGCAACAGATTCTTTGTCAGGGTCGTGGTTCTGCCGCCAACTCGGCAGTGTGCTTCGCCCTGGGGATCACCGAAATCGATCCGGATCGCACCACCTTGCTGTTCGAGCGCTTTCTGTCCAGGGAACGTAACGAACCGCCGGACATCGACGTCGATTTCGAACATGAACGCCGCGAAGAAGTCTTGCAGTACGTCTTCCAGCGTTATGGCCGGGCCCGCGCCGCGCTGACGGCGGTGGTCAGCACTTACCACGCCGCCGGTGCGGTACGGGATGTGGCCAAGGCATTGGGCTTGCCGCCGGACCAGATCAACGCCCTGGCCGATTGCTGCGGTCACTGGAGCGATGAAACGCCCCCCGTCGAACGCCTGCTTGAAGGTGGTTTTGACCCGCAGAGCCCGGTGCTGCACCGGGTGCTGAGCCTGACGGGGCAGTTGATCGGCTTCCCCCGGCATTTGTCCCAGCACCCCGGCGGTTTCGTGATTTCCGAGCAGCCGCTGGACAGTCTGGTGCCGGTGGAAAACGCCGCCATGGCCGAGCGCACCATCATCCAGTGGGACAAGGATGACCTCGACGCAGTGGGCCTGCTCAAGGTCGATATCCTGGCGCTGGGCATGCTCAGCGCGATTCGTCGATGTTTCGATCTGCTGCGCCGGCACCGGGGCCAGGACCTGAGCCTGGCGACCATCCCGGCCGAGGATGCGGCCACCTACGAAATGATCGGTCGGGCCGACACCATCGGCGTGTTCCAGATCGAGTCCCGGGCGCAGATGTCGATGTTGCCGAGGCTCAGGCCCAAGACGTTTTACGACCTGGTGATCGAGGTCGCCATCGTTCGGCCGGGGCCGATCCAGGGCGGCATGGTGCACCCGTACCTGCGGCGACGGAACAAGGAAGAGCCGGAGGCGTATCCGTCGCCGGAACTGGAAGTGGTGCTCAAGCGCACCCTTGGCGTGCCGCTGTTTCAGGAGCAGGTGATGCAGATTGCCATCGTCGCCGCCGACTACAGCCCCGGCGAGGCCGATCAGCTACGCCGCTCCATGGCCGCCTGGAAACGCCACGGCGGGCTCGAACCGCACAAGGAGCGGCTGGCCGCCGGCATGAAGAAAAACGGCTACACCGCCGAGTTCGCCGCGCAGATCTTCGAGCAGATCAAGGGCTTTGGCAGCTACGGTTTCCCCGAGTCCCACGCCGCCAGCTTTGCCTTGCTGACGTACGCCAGTTGCTGGTTGAAATGCCACGAGCCGGCGGCCTTCGCCTGTGCGCTGATCAACAGCTGGCCGATGGGGTTCTACAGCCCGGACCAGATTCTGCAGGACGTTCGGCGTCATCATTTGCAGGTTCGCCCGGTGGACGTGCGCGCCAGTGACTGGGATTGCAGCCTGGAACCGATCAGCGGTGCGCAACCGGCGATTCGCTTGGGGCTACGCATGATCAAGGGCTTTCGCGAGGACGATGCCCGACGCATCGAAGCGGCCCGCTCGCAAGGCGCGTTCGCCGACATCGCCGACCTCGGTGGGCGGGCGCGGCTCGATACCCGCGCCCAGGAGCAACTGGCCGATGCCGGCGCGTTGCGTGGCCTGGCCGGCGACCGCCACCGGGCGCGCTGGGAAGTGGCCGGGGTGCAAAAGCAGCTGGGGTTGTTTGCCGGCCTGCCGAGCCAGGAGGAGGATGCGGTGGCGCTGCCCAAACCTACCGTGGGCGAGGACCTGCAAGCCGATTACGCCAGTGTCGGCACCACCCTCGGGCCGCACCCGCTGGCTCTGTTGCGGGGTGAGTTGAAGGCGCGACGCTGCCGCAGTTCGAAAGAGTTGCTGGACGTCGAGCACGGTCGGCCGGTCAGCGTTGCCGGGCTGGTCACCGGCCGGCAACGCCCGGCCACCGCCAGCGGCGTGACCTTTGTCACCCTCGAGGACGAGTTCGGCAACGTCAACGTGGTGGTGTGGCGCGACCTGGCCGAGCGCCAACGCCAGGTGCTGGTCGGCTCGCAGCTGCTCAAGGTCGATGGGCGCTGGGAGAAGGAGGGCGAGGTCCGGCATCTGATAGCCGGACGCTTGAGTGACCTGAGTGCGTTGCTCGATGGCATCACTGTGCGTAGCCGGGACTTTCATTGAGTCACAGGGCTTCAGGACGTTGAGTGTCGGCAGCAAGGTCGGTGAGTAGCTGCCCTGTTGCCACAGGGCGTTCGATCATGGGCAAGTGGTTGCAACCTTCAAGGGTGACAGCCTGTCCGCCCCGATCATCGGGCAAACCGTTTTGCAGGGTCTCCAGGGCGGAAATATCGATCACCTTATCTTCGCGGCAGCCGATGCCAAGTACCGGCATGGTGAGCTGCGCCAGCCGAGGGTCCAGCGCGAGCCATTGGGACGGTGGACGGATCTGCGCCAGGGAGGACTCGATAAAGTTGCGTTGGCGCCGATTGCCTGCAATCGCATCTTCCACTTCCTGATCAGACATTTCGGGAGGATCGAGATAGACAAGTCGGGCAGTGCGTTCGACGCCGGCACGGTCATCGTAGATAAACGGGTTGTCACCCGCATTCAGCGCCCGGATGAAATCGTTTTCGACAAAGCTCAATCCAAGCGGGCTGATCAGCACCAGGCGCGCAATGCGCT
Organism: Pseudomonas sp. Pseusp49; assembly: GCF_059491875.1. NCBI lineage: Bacteria > Pseudomonadati > Pseudomonadota > Gammaproteobacteria > Pseudomonadales > Pseudomonadaceae > Pseudomonas > Pseudomonas sp. Pseusp49. The sequence goes on from NZ_CP168514.1 coordinate 2,925,744, forward strand.
CCGGCCTCTGGGCGGCGAACACTCCGGCAATGGCACCGCCCATGGAGTGGCCGACCAGATTGATTTCGCGCAGGTCGAGCGCAAGCAGAAAATCATTGAGCCGTGCGGCTTGTGCATCAATGTCGTAATTTTCACCTGCAAGGCGCGTTGACTCGCCCCAGCCGGGAAGGTCGGGAATGATCACATGAAAGCGTGCGCCGAGGTCCTCGCCCAGCGTGCGCCAGACCTCCTTGTTTGAAGAAAAGCCATGTACCAGCAACAGTACCGGACCGTTTTTTGCGCCCTCGTAGTACGACCAGGTCGTGTCACCTGCCAGGATCGACCTGGTCTTCAAGGGGAAGTCTGTCGGGGGAGTTGCCTGGGCGCCGCCTGGGCGCCGCCCAGGACTGCGAGCGTGGTAGTGGCGACTATTGCGCTGAGCAAGCGGGTGAGTCGCCGGCTCCGTGTCTGATGGCGAAGGGCATCCATGTCTTTGAGATCCTGATGACGGGTGAGCTGAGAAGCAAGAGGGAGGATTTGAAGGGGGATGGGGTACGGCGGCAATGCTGGCACCTGAAAAATGTACGACCTCGAATTTCAGATGCCGACGCGGGCAATCAGGCGGGTTCTTGGCCTGCCGCAACCTCTGTAGGAGCTGCCGAAGGCTGCGATCTTTTGATCTTGATTCTTGGCGGCTTCAAGACTGCTGAAGATCAAAAGATCGCAGCCTTCGGCAGCTCCTACATGGAAGGGGGTGCATCTACAGAGATTATTTGGCCAGTGGCCAAAACCGCTCGCCACCGCCCGGGGCATCCGTCCACGCCTGCAACGAACGTGTCGGCAAATCGAAGTAATCCCGCGTGCGCGCATAGCCATGCCCGCCCATGCGTCCGATCGCATCCAGCCCCAACTGATCGATGTACAGGGTTTTCGGGTCGATCAGTTCGTCACGCACATGCGCCATCAGCACCTCCCCAAAGATGATCTCCCGGGATTGGCCGATGGACAGCGCCATCATCCGCCGGCACTCCAGCGCCACCGGGGCTTCGCCGATGCGCGGGCATTTGACCGTGGTGCCGGGGATGGCGGTGAGGCCGGCGGCGGTCAGTTCGTCGAAGCCGGGGGCGAAGGGCACGGCACAGACGTTCATGGCCTCCACCAGCGCGTCGCTGACGATGTTCACGGTGAATTCCTGATTGAGCTGGATATTGCGGGTGGTGTCCTTGGGGCTTTGGTCGCCGTAGTTTTCCACGCCAAGGGCGAGGATCGGCGGATCGGCCGACAGCGCATTGAAAAAGCTGAACGGCGCCGCGTTGATCCGGCCTTCGCCGTCGACGGTGGTGACCAGGGCAATCGGTCGTGGCACGACGCTGCCGATCAGAATCTTGTATTTGTCCCGTGGACTCAGTGTGCTGAAGTCAAAGCTTTGCATAGGCAGAATTCCCTAAAGGAGAGGCTCGATGGCGCTCAGCGGTGTCTGTGCGCTGTAGTCGTCGGCGAACGGGATGGCCGGCTGGAACAGGCTCTTCCAGTCCGGTTGGCCGAAGGCCCGGTCGCTGTGACTGCGCATGAGTTTTTCGAATTGGCGTTGGGCCTGGCGTTGCAGGGCAGGGTAGTCGACGCCCTCGACCTGGCCGTCCTGCATCACGCAGCGGCCATCGATGTAGCTGGCGATGCAGTCGTCGCCGCGACCGGCCAGCACAAGATTTTTCAGCGGGTCGAACAAAGGCCCCAGGTGCATTCCGCGCAGATTGAACACGCTGATGTCGGCCTTGCAGCCTGGCGCCAGTCGTCCGAGATCATCACGCCGCAGTGCTTTGGCGCCGCCAAGGGTCGCAGCGTTGTACATATCCAGTGTGCTGGTCAGCGAGTTGCCGCCCTCCATCAGTCGGGCGATGTTCAGGCCCTGGCGCATGTTGTCCAGCAGGTCCGCTGGCCAGGTGTCGGTGCCGAGGGCGAAGTTGACGCCCCTGGCGCGATAGCGGCCAAACGAGTTCAAGGCCTCGCCGTCCCGGGCAAACACCACCGGGCAATGCACCAGGCTCGCGCCGCCATCCACCACACGTTGCAGGTCGTCATCACCCTGGGTGTAGATACCGTGGGGCAGCAGGCTGCGTGGGGTCAGCAGCTCAAGCTGCTGCAACCAGCCCAGCGGCGAAGTACCGCGCAATTGCTCGACCATCGCCACTTCACCGAGGCCCTGACAACAGTGCAAACGCATCGGTGCGTTCAGTTCCCGGCTCAGCGCGGCGGTGCGTTGCAGCAGCGCCGGGGTGCAGGTCTGGATGCGATCGGGCAACAGTGCACCGCGAATCAGGCCGTTGTTCGCGCCGTCGAAATCCCGGAAAAACCGTTCGGCGGCATCGAGGCCGGCCATGCCCCGGGCTTCGTCCCAGTGGTGCGCCAGGGTGCCATCGGCGCGCCAGTAACTCATGCCGCTCATGTAGCAGGGCCCCAGGTAAGTGCGCAGTCCCAACTCGGCCGCCACGCCGGCGACCGCCGCAAACTCGTCGTAGGTCTCGGCCCACTCGCGGTAATACATCGAGGTGATCGGCATGGCCGTGGTGATGCCGTTGCGGATCAGTTGCGTGAAGGCGTAGCGGTATTTGAAGACTTCTTCTTCGGGGCTGTAACTTTCCCGCGATCCGCGCGCCAGATATTGCGCCGACCACATCCGGCCCATGTTGCGCTCGTCGCCGTTGTCCAGGGTCAGTACCGTGGAATCGAGATCGCCAAGGGCATCCAGATCGATGAAGCCGGGGCCGATCAACGCGTTGCCGTAATCGATCCACTGATCCACCGGGCCCGGATAACCGCGCCCGACAAACTCGATGCGCGAGCCTAAGAACACCACTTCGCCGTCGCGCCACAGCACATGCTGCGTGCCGTCGAAGCCGACCACGCAACTGGCCCGCAAGCCGATGCGCTTCACAGACGGCTTTCCAGCAAACGACCGCCCGCAGCGATCAAACGACCGGCACGATAGACTTGACGCGGCGGTCGCGAAACCACCGCTTCACCCAGCGTTTGCACGGGCATCAGCAGGAAATCCGCCGGCTGGCCGATCTGCAGGCGATTGGCTGCGCAACCCAGCGCCTGGGCGCCGTTGACGGTCGCCGCGTCGAACGCCGCCGCCAGTTCTTCGTCCTTGTTCAAATCGAAGCGGAACGCCAGCAGCATCGCGCGCTCCAGCATGTCGCCATTGCCCATGGGCGACCAGGCATCACGAATGCCGTCCGAGCCCAGGCACAGATTCACGCCGGCTTCGCGCAGGGCCAGGAACGGCGGTACCGCGCAATCGGCCGGGGCCGAACTCATCAGCGAAATTCCCAGTGTCGCCAGGCGCTCGGCCACCGGTTTGACCTGGCTCCATGGCAGCATGCCGAGGCAGTAGGCATGGCTGATCATCACCCGGCCTTGGCGGCCGAAGCGCTCGGTGTAGTCTGCAATGAGCGCGATCTGCCACAGGCCCAGTTCGCCCTTGTCGTGCAGGTGAATGTCGACGCCACGGTCGAATTCGCTGGCTAGCTTGAAGACGAAATCCAGTTGGGCAATCGGGTCGTTGTCGATGCCGCACGGGTCCAGGCCACCGACGTTCTCCACGCCCAGGGCCATGGCTTCGCGCATCAGTTCGGCGGTGCCGGGGCGGCTGATCAGGCCGGTTTGCGGGAACACCACCAGTTGCAGGTCGATCAGGTCGCGGTATTGTTCGCGCAGTTGCTGCATGGCCTCGACATGCCGCAGGCCGAACTCCGGGTCGATATCGACGTGGCAACGCATGGTCAGCGAGCCGCGGGCGATGCAGTTTTCCAGCAGGGCCCCAGCCCGCTGCGCAATCGGTGTGGTGACTTCACGCAGGATGCGCCGTTCGTTGGCGATGTAGTCCTTGAGGGTCGGACCGGCGCTGTTGGGTCGCCAGGGCTGGCCCCAGAGGGTTTTGTCCAGGTGGACGTGGCTTTCCACCAGGGCGGGGGTGAGCAACTGGTTCTGGCCGTCGATGTCGGTGGCGGCCAGGGCTTCGTTCGAAGCCGGACGGCGTTGGGTGAACCGGCCGTTTTCGATCAGCAGGTCTTCGGCGGGGGTGCCGTAGGGGCGCACGTTGCGTAGCCAGCGGGGTTGATTCATTGCAAACCTCAAGTTGTATGTTGTCAGGGCCGGCCTCTTCGCGAGCAAGCCCGCTCCCACAGGGGAATGCATTTCAAATGTGGGAGCGGGCTTGCTCGCGAAGGCGGCGACTCGGTTTCGGATCAGCCCTTGAGCTTGGCCCAAATGCGGTCCTGCAGCTCCCGCGCCTTGTTGCTGCATTCCTTTTCAGGACGCAGGCGCGAGGCGAACTCGTCGGGCATGTTGATGGCATCCATCACCCGCCATTTGGCGTCGATCAGTTTGTCGCTCTGGATGCCGTTGGCGTAGGCGATGGCGTTGGACACGGCGGCGGCGTTTTCCGGTTTCATCATCCAGTCGATGAAAATCTTCGCGTTGCCGGGGTGGGGCGCGCTCTTGGGTACGGCGAAGTTGTCCTGGAACATCGCCAGGCCTTCCTTCGGATAGACGTACTTGATGGTGCTCTTCTGCAGGGTGGCGCGGGCAGTGGAGCCGTTCCAGTTCTGCATCATGATCACTTCGCCTGAGGCCATGCGGTCGACGGTGTTGTCCGAGCTGTACATCTTCAGGAAGGGTTTCTGTTTTTGCAGCAGTTCGAGGATGCGCTTGGCGTCCTGCGGGTTTTCGCTGCACTCGTCGACATTCAGGTAGTGGCTGGCGGCGTTGATCACGCTGCTGGAGGTGTCGAGGGCGGCGAGCTGGCCTTGCAGTTCCTTGCGCGGCTCGAAGAACTCTTTCCACGAGTCGTCGAGCTTGCCGCCGGGCACCCGGGCGCTGTCATAGGAGAACCCGGTGGTGCCCCACAGGTACGGTGCCGAGAACTTGCGGCCCGGGTCGAAGCTCGGGTCGCGGAACGCGGGTTTGACGTACTGGAAGTTGGGCAGGGCCGAGGCGTCGATTTCCAGCAGCAGGTCCTGGTTGATCAGGGTGCGCATGATCGATTGCGACGGCACGATCACGTCGTACGCCGCGCCGCCGGCCTGCAATTTGGCCAGCAGGGTTTCGTTGCTGTCGTAGCCGTCCATGGTGACCTTGATGCCGGTCTCCTTTTCGAACTTGGCCAGCAGGTCGACCGGGTAGTAATCGGTCCAGTTGTAGAAGAACAGCTCCTTGGGCTCGGCGGCCTGGGCGCTGGACGCAGCGAACGCGGTGAAGCAACTCAAGGCCAGACCGGCAACGGCGAAACTGGCAGCAGCAAAACGGGGGCTTTTCACTTTCTTGCTCATAAAGAAGTCTCCAGGCTCATTGTTGTTTGCCGCGCTGTCCCAGCCAGAAGGCCAGCACCACCAGCACGATGGAAATCACCAGCATCAGGGTCGAAATCGCATTGATCTCCGGCGTCACGCCGGCCTTGATCGCCGAGAAGATGTACACCGGCAAGGTCGTTGAACCGGGACCTGCGACAAAGAAAGTCATGATGAAATCGTCGAGGCTGACCACGAACGCCAGCACCGAACCGGACAGCACCGCCGGCCACAGCAGCGGCAAGGTCACCCGGCGAAACACCTGCCAGGGGTTGGCGTACAGGTCGTTCGCCGCTTCCAGCAGGCTCTTGTCCAGGTCATTGAGCCGCGCACGGATCGGCAGGTAGGCAAAGGGGATGCAAAAGCCGATGTGGGCGACGATCACCGTCAGCAGGCCGAGCTTGATTCCCAGCGCCATGAACAGCAGCAGGGTGGCCACGGCCGTGACGATCTCCGGCAGGATCAGCGGCAGGTTGATCCCGCCTTCGACCATTTTCTGTCCGTAGAACGGCCGGTACGTCGCCAGTGCCGCGAGCAGGGCAATCGCCGTGGCGCAGACCGTGGCGATGCTGGCGACGATGATCGAGTTCAACGCCGCGGTCTGGATCGACGGGTTGGCCAGGATGCGTCCGTACCAGGCGAACGAAAACTCGGTCCACACCGTCGCCGAACGGTTGGCGTTGAAGCTGTAGGCGATCAGCACGAAGATCGGCAGGTACAGATAGGCCAGCATCAACAGGCTGACTTCACGGGTCAGCGGCAGTTTCTTCAGGTGCAGGGCAATCATGCTTGGGCTCCTGGGCGTTGGGTCTTGGCGGCGTTGCGGCTATAGAGGGCGTAGAGCACCAGGGACAGCAACATGATCCCCAGCAGCAGGAACGACAGCGAGCTGCCCAGCGGCCAGTTGCGCGCGGTGCCGAACTGCTGCTGGATCAGGTTGCCGATCATCAGCGTCTTGCCGCCACCGAGGATCGCCGGGGTAATGAAGGCACCCAGGCTCGGCACGAAAACCAGCAAGGCACCGGCAATCACCCCCGGCATCGACAGCGGCAAGATGATCCGCCGCAACGCATGCCAGCGATTGGCGCCCAGGTCGTAGGCGGCTTCCACCAGGCGCCAGTCGAGTTTCTCCAGGGTCGAGTAGATCGGCAGGATCATGAACGGCAGGAAGCTGTAGACCAGGCCGACGCTGACCGCGAAGTCGTTGTAGAGCAGGGTGATGCCACCGGCCTGGGGGAACAGCGCGTTGAGGCTCTGGGCGACCCAGCCGTGTTCGCGCAGGATGATCAGCCAGGCATAGTTGCGGATCAGCAGGTTGGTCCAGAACGGAATGGTGATCAGCAACACCATCAGGTTGCGTCGGCGCGGCGTCAGGCTCGACATCCACAACGCCACCGGGAAGCCGAACAGGAAACACAGGACCGTGGTGCCACCGGCCTGGAACACCGAGCGCAACAACGCCTGGGCGTAGACCCAGTTCAGCTCCAGCTCGCCGTCGAAACCTTCCTGGAAAAACAGCTGCACATAACTTTGCAATTGCCAGTTGGCCTGCCAGTCGACGCCGCCATAGACGTTGCGCGGCAACAGGCTGATGTAGCCCATGATGCCCAGCGGAATGGCGATCAGGGCCAGCAGGGTCAGGACGACCGGGCTGAGCAACAGCGCGCGGTTGAGGGCCGGGGAAGTGCTGCTGACGCTCATCTCAGGCCTCCATCAACAGGCAGGCGTGGGGCGGCAGGTTGACCGCGACGCGATCGCCCACCACCCGCCCGTGGCTCAGGCCTTCGTTGTTCTCGCGCAGCATGACCTTGATGTCGTTGTTCAAGCGGCACTGATAGAGCGTGGCCGTGCCGACGTAGAGCACGGCCTCGATCACGCCGCGCAGGTGATGGGGCTGCGACGGCTCGACCAGTTGCGAACGCTCGGGGCGGAACGCCAGTTGCACCTTGCTGCCGTCAAAGCCCTGGGCCGGGCAGGGAATTTCCACGGGCATGCCGTTGGGCACGAAGAGCTTTTCGTTCTGCTGGCCACGCTTGAGATGCCCGGGGAGGAAGTTGATGTCGCCGATGAATTGCGCGACGAACTGGTGCTGCGGACGCTCGTAGATTTCGTTGGGCGTGCCGATTTGCAGGATCTTGCCGGCGGACATCACGGCAATGCGATCGGACAGGGTCAGCGCTTCTTCCTGATCGTGGGTGACGAAAATGAAGGTGATCCCGGCCTCTTTTTGCACGCGCTTGAGCTCGACCTGCATTTCCTTGCGCAGCTTGAGGTCCAGCGCCGACAGCGGCTCGTCGAGCAACAGTACTTTCGGTTTCGGCGCCAGGGCCCGGGCCAGAGCCACCCGTTGCTGCTGGCCGCCGGAGAGTTCGGCCGGTTTGCGTTTGGCCAGGTGCTGCATTTGCACCAGCGCGAGCATTTCCTCGACCCGCTGCGGGATCAGTTTGCGATCAAGGCCCTGCATCTCGAGGCCGAAGGCGATATTCTGCGCAACACTCATGTGTGGAAACAGCGCGTAACTCTGGAACACCGTGTTGACCCGACGCTTGAACGGCGGCAAATCGTTGACCGGCTCGCCCGCGAGGCGGATCTCACCGTCGCTGACGTGCTCGAAGCCGGCAATGGTGCGCAGCAGGGTGGTCTTGCCACAGCCCGAGGGGCCGAGCAGGGTGAAGAATTCGTTGTCGGCGATGTCGACAGAAACATTGTCCAGGGCTGGCGCCAGCCCAGGGTCGTCGGAATATCGTTTGGAGACGTTTCGCACTTCAATTGCAACTGGATGACCCATAATGGTGCATTCCTCTAATTATTGTATGCAAAATCTGGATGCAATTTAGAAATACCCGGATTAACCTGCTCGTGCAAGCCCCTTTTTCAAAGGCTGATCATTCGCCAGGGGCGTTTGCACAGGGCGCAAGGAGTTGATGAATGACGGAAAAGAAACTGGAAACCACGGTCGACCGCGTCTACCAAGGGGTTTACGAGGCGATCAGCAAGCGCTCGTTGCGTCCGGGGATGAAGCTGGGCGAAGCCTCGCTGGCCGAGCTGTTCAACGTCAGCCGCACGTCTGTGCGGGCTGCGCTCAAGCAGTTGGAGGCCGATGGGTTGGTCACCACCGAGCCCAATAAAGGTGCATCGGTGTCATTGCCCAGTGACGAGGAGATCCGCTCGCTGTTCGAAACCCGGCGCCTGGTCGAGATCGGTATCGTCAGTGAACTGTGCCGTCGCCGTGATACAGCGGTGACCCAGGACCTGCGCGATCACCTGCTGCTGGAAGATGAAGCGCATCAAAGCGGTGATCACGAACGGCTGATTCACCTGCTCGGCGAGTTCCACATCAAACTGGCCCGCAGCCTGAACAACCCGGTATTGCTCGACTGGTTCCAGAAGCTGATTTCCCGGGCCTCGCTGTATGCCGCCGCACTGGATGACGACAGCCACGAAGCCTGCCGCGACGATGAACACCTGCGGTTGATCGAGTACATCGAAGCGGGCAACCAGAGCGCGGCCATCGAGTTGACCTGCATGCATTTGAATGGCATCGAGAAGGCCATTCTCGATGTCGCGGCCACCCTGAAAAGCAGTTACAACCCGCTCAAGCATCTGATTGAGGTGTAGGAGCTGCCGAAGGCTGCGATCTTTTAAAAATCAAAATCAAAAGATCGCAGCCTGCGGCAGCTCCTACAGGGGGTACCTATTTCATTGCATCAGCTATACCTCTATGAAACGAATCGCGCCCGGAATGCTCGAAACAAACGGGTGCCATTTACCGGGATAGAGCCAGCCGATGCAGTTTCTAGCGGATAGCCACGGATGTGCCGGGTGGAGCGGCGAAATGGCCGGGCGCATTCGTGCGTTCGACTGGAGCCGGACCGAACTGGGCCCGCTCGACTCATGGTCCAGGAGCCTGACCAGCGCGGTGCAGCTGATGCTCGCTTCGCCGCTGCCAATGGTGATGCTCTGGGGCCAGTCCGGGTACATGATCTATAACGACGCTTATTCCAAGTTTGCCGGTGGGCGTCATCCGTACCTGCTCGGCTCCGCCGTGGAACTGGGTTGGCCCGAGGTCGCCGAATTCAATCGCCACGTGGTCGACACCTGCCTGGCGGGCGGCACCTTGTCCTTTCGCAACAAAGAACTGGTGCTGCTGCGTGACGGGGTTCCGGAAGATGTCTGGATGGACCTGTACTACAGCCCGGTAGCCGACGATGACGGACGCCCGGCCGGGGTCATGGCCATGGTGGTGGAAACCACGGATCGGGTGATCTCCGAACGTCGGCGACAGGCGGCTGAAGACGCCTACCGCGCCGACAACGAACGGGTGCGCCTGGCGCTGAACGCCGGTGCATTGCTCGGCTCCTTTGTCTGGGACATCAAGGCCAACGTGCTGTCGGGCGATGAGCGTTTCGCCCGCACGTTTTCCTATCCCCTCGGGCAAGACCTGGAAAACCTGTCCCAGGAAACCGCAGAAAGCCGCATCCATCCAGATGACCGCAGCTGGGTCAGGGAACGCGTCAGATTGTCGGTGGAGACGGGCGAGCCCTACAACGTCGAATACCGGATCCAGCGCCCCGACGGCAGTTACCTCTGGATACTCGCCAGTGGCTGTTGCGAGTTCAATGAACAGGGCGAGGCGTTTCGTTTCCCCGGCGTGCTGATCGACATCCACGAACGCAAGACCGCCGAAGAGTCCTTGCTCAAGTTCACCCGCAACCTGGAGCAGCGGGTGGCCGATGAGGTCGAGGCGCGGCTGGCGGCGGAAGATCAATTGCGCCAGTCACAGAAGCTGGAAGCCATCGGCGGCCTCACGGGCGGTGTGGCCCATGACTTCAACAACCTGTTGCAAGTGATCGCTGGCAACCTGCACTTGCTGGCGCGCCATGAGCGGGGTAACGCCAATGTGCAGCGCCGGGTCTCGGCGTCGATTGCCGCCGTCGAGCGCGGCGCCAAGCTGTCCTCGCAATTGCTGGCGTTCGCCCGCCGCCAACCCTTGTCGCCCGCGGTCTTCACATTGCGGCAGATTTTCGATGGCCTGGCGGAGTTGTTGCTGCGTGCCCTGGGTGAAACCCTTCAGGTTCACATGACGGCACCCGAGGATTCGTGGAATGTGTTTGTTGATCGCAACCAACTGGAAAACGCCATTCTCAATCTGGCGATCAATGCCCGTGACGCCCTTCAAGGCGAGGGCAGGATTGACCTGTGCGCGGAAAACATCGTCCTCGATCGCACGTTTTGCGCCGGTAGGGGCATTGCCCCGGGGGACTATGTGCGGGTGTCCGTAACCGATACCGGCGTCGGCATGCCGCCACAGGTGCTGGCCCAGGCGTTCGAGCCGTTCTTCACCACCAAGGCCGACGGGCAGGGCACCGGCTTGGGCTTGAGCATGGTGTTTGGCTTCGTCAAGCAGAGTGGCGGTCATATCGAAATCGCCAGTGACGTGGGTCGGGGGACCCGGGTGCAATTGTACTTTCCGCGTACCCTGCGCGCGGTACCCAGTGAAAGGCCGGGCCCTGATATGCCGCAACGGGGCGGGCACGAACGCATCCTGGTGGTCGAGGACAATGAGGCTGTGAGAGTGTCGGCGGTGGAGTTGCTGGGCGAGGAGGGTTATCAAGTCCTCACTGCCGCCAACGCAGACGTCGCCATGCAAATGTTGCTGGATGGGGTGACGGTGGACCTGATATTCACCGACGTGGTCATGCCCGGCCTGATCAAGAGTTCGGACCTGGCGGCCTGGGCTAAGGTGCAGGAGCCGCCGGTGGCGGTGCTGTTCACTTCGGGGCATACCCGCGACATCATCTCGCGCAATCACCAGCTTAGTCCGGATACCCATTTGCTCAGCAAACCCTACAGTGCTGAAGCGTTGACGCAAATGGTGCGGACAGTTCTTGGCGGCTGACACAAGTCCCTGTGGGCGAGCTAACGCTCGGCCTGTAGGAGCTGCCGAAGGCTGCGATCTTTTGATTTTGATTTTTGACAATGTCGAAGGGGGCGGAAGATCAAGATCAAAAGATCGCAGCCTGCGGCAGCTCCTACAGGGAAACACTCTTCCATCAGTACCATGGATGACGCAGTTATTTGCTCGGATGGGCGGCCTGGAGTTTTTTCGCCATTTTCAGGTGTTTTTCCAGCGTCGGCAGCATTTCTTGCGCAAAGCCCTTGAGCTCGGTGGCGCCTTTGACCCGGTCGTCCGTCACTGTATTGGCTTCCTTCTTGAACAGGTCGATGGTTTCTTCATGGGCCTTGACCTGGTTGTCGGCATAGGCCGCGTCGAAGGATTCGTCGCGCATGTCGAGAATTTTTTCCTTGGCTTGCTTGGTCAGCGTCGTGCTGTCCGGCACTTCGATGTCGAATTTTTTCGCCAGGGCGGCCAGGTCATGGTTGGCCTTGGAATGATCGGTAATCATCATCTTGGCGAATTTCTTGATGTCGGCCGATGCACTTTTTTCCAGGGCCAGCCGGCTGGTCTCGACTTCGGCGATGCCGCCGGCGGCCGCTTTGTCGACAAAGTCATTGGACGTGGCAGCCAGGGCACTGCCCATGCAGCTGCTCATAGCGATAACCAGGGCCAGGTGACGCACGTTGAGTCTGTCCATTGGTGATTCTCCACGCAGGTTTCCAAAGGTGATCGAGTGATCGTTAACCGGTGGAGGCGACGGCGCAGACAAAGGTTTTATCGCATTTGCGACAGGACGACGAACGGGCACCGCTGGTCTGACAGGTGGTCGACAGAATGGGCCAACCGAGGCCATTCTGATAGTTGGTGAACGCAATCAGTCGGCGTTTGCTACCGATTAACAAACGGAGGTGTTCCATGCCGGTGCCCCATGACCTTTTTCAGGATCTGAGTTGCACAAAGGAAGAAATCCAGCAGAAACGCACCAAGGATCCGTTACTGGATTCACTGATCAACAAGTATTCCCAGGCTGATGCCGATGTGGTGAAAGCGGAGCAAGCCAAATCCAGCGATGATGCGGTGACGAAGCTCAAGGCGAAGCGCTTGGAGGTCAAGGACAAGATCGTCAAACAACTCCAGTTGCGGTCCTGATCCAGCGTGCCTGCCACCGACGATCGGTGACTGGAAAGTTGGAACGGCCACCAGAACCGGCACCTCGAATGCTCAGAGACCGATATTACGGCTCTCGACGAGGTGCCTCATGACCCAGCCCAAATATCCCAGTGAACAACAGGGTGGCTACGACCCGATACCCACTCATCCCGAACCGCTGAGCCCCGAACACACCACGGTCAATCCCGAGGAAGAACCGGGCATCGATGAATGGCCGGACGATGAAGGTGTCGACAACGATCCAGAGTAAACACCGTCCCCTGTGGGAGATTCTATGGTTGAGGGAAAGCCCTCAACTGGCTTTTTGGTTGATATTCGCTTTGCCCTTTCAGCAAGGCGAATACCACCCGAGCAAGCTTGCGAGCCAGCATCACCAACGCCTGAGTGGTGCTGAACCCCCGAGTTCTTTGTTCTTCGTAATACCCTTTCCAGGCTTTCGTACGGCTAGCCGACATCGCTGCATTGTGCAGAAGTCGGCGGGCCTCGGGGTCACCGCGCTTGGTCAAACTGCGGCGAGCGTCTTTCTGTCCTGATTTCGCCACCCGTAAATCCATGCCCAGGAAGGCGATAAATGCATCCGCGTTTCTAAAATCCCCTCGCTGAAATGCGGTTATCAAGCGGGCCCCAGTCAAAAAACCAATACCCTCAACTTTCAGGCAGCGCTTCAATTGACCGAGCAAACCGGCTTCTTTGAGCTGATCGTTGATCGTCTTTTCGATCAGCGTCTCAAGCTGCTGCATGGACTTCACTTGCTCGGCAAAAGCCGCCTTGAGCAGCGGCTCATTCGACCAGCTCTGCACCAGGCCGACCCTGGCCTGGACCAAGGCTGCGCGACGGCGGAAAAGGCTCAGGAGCTGGCGGTACAGCGGTGAGGGCGGGGTCCAAGGACGCAACTCCTCGGCTTCGTTCTTCAGGTAACGAGCCAGTAGCTTGGCATCCAGCGCGTCGGTTTTGGCGCGGATTTTCACGCCTTCGCGATAATGTTTGAGTTCATAGCCTCCCACCATGTAAATCGTGCAACCGGCCTCATAGGCCAGATCAGCGAAGTCCAGGTGGTAGATGTTGGTCGCCTCAATGGCAATAGCCACCGTCCCCGACAACGCCTTCAGCCACTGCTTGATGGATGTTTTGGTGTTGGCAATCTCTTCAAGAAAATCACCATCAGACTGATAAATCACCAGTTCATTCTTGGCGACATCCACACCCACGATCGGTTTTGATAGAGAGACCGGCATTGCCACAGGATTTCCTCCGGGATAAGGTTTGAGCACTTGAAGGGCTCACCCAGAGGCGCAGGCTTGTTCCTATCGTCGGTCTAGCCAGATGCATTCTTTATCGGCGCTTGGGTGAAAGGAGGAGGGGCGATATCTCCCACGGTCTGTACTGCGTCAACAGTCAGAATCGAGCCTTGTCCCTCCTCCTCCCTTCAAGTCCTACCATACAAGCGAGCTTGCTCCGGGCGGCGTTCCGACGATAGCGGTGGGTCAGTCGATATAAATACGGACTGGTCGGGCGCCATCGCGAGCAAGCTCGCTCCCACATTGGTGCTTGGTTGAACTCAACAGATCATTGCAACGCCTTGCTCAAAGGCAGCCGCGCCATGTTCCGTGCCTTCAGTGAACCGAAATACAACCAGTCCCCATACTCGCGCACCGTGGTGATCGGTGAGTAGTTGTCGCTGCTGCCGTCCTGCAGGTTGGCGATCACTTTGCCTTCAAGGTCCAGGCCCAGGGCGAACCCGCGCTTTTCCACGGGTTTGGGCAGGACGGTCATGGCTCGCACGATCATCTTGCGCACGAACGGATGCGCCGCCGTGCCATCGAGCAGGGCGTTTCGGGGGGCATACAGCGCTACCCAGAACCGGTCGTGACCATTGAACGACAGGTTGTCCGGCAGGCCCGGCAGGTTGTCGATGAACAGGTCTTGGGTGCCGGCCTTGGGGCCGCTGAGCCAATAGCGGCTGATGCGGTAGGCGCCGGTTTCATTGACCAGTACGTAGGCATCGTCCGGTCCCAGGGCCACGCCGTTGGCAAACTCCAGCTTGTCCAGCACAACCGCCGTCTTGCCGGTCTGGAAGTCGTAGCGCAGCAATCGACCGTCACCACCGTGTTCGAGCACGGCCTCTCCGTCGTGGCCATAACCGAAGCGGCTCGAAGCGTCGCTGAAATAAGCGTAGTGACCGGGTTTGTCGATGACCACATCATCGGTAAATCCGAAGGGAACGCCGCCAGCCTCTGTGGTCAAGGCCACCAGGCGACCCTGGGCGTCGAGAGACAACAATCCTTTGACGGCATCGGCGATCACCAGCAGACCATTGGGATGCCGGGCCAGGCCCAATGGCCGGCCACCGGTGTCGGCCAGGACTTTGGTGGTCTTGCCATCCAGGCTGGTGCGGATCAGGCGCCCGTCGTGCAGGCCGGTGATGAGCGTGTCGTTTTCCAGCAGCAGGGCTTCCGGCCCGTCGATGTCGGCGGCACCGACGCGCTCCACGCCTTTGAGGCGCTGATTGTCGGCGTAGATGCCGCTGGAGAGGGATGGCGCGGGTTTTGGCGTCCAGGCCACCGGTCGCACCTTGGTCGGCATCAGCAGCAGGAAGGCGCCGATGACGACAAGGACCAGCAGCAGGCATTTGAGGATTCTGCTCACGCGTTGACTCCAGTTGCCACCAGGTATTTCTGCGCCATCTCGCGCAATGCTTGCATCGACGCCGCCGATTCCCGATCGATTCGCCGCTTGAGCAACAACCGGTTGGCAATCCGCATCGCCAGACCGCTGAATCGGTATTCCAGGGTGCGGACGAAACGTGTGTCCTGGCCCTCGGCTTCGCATTCGTAGGTCACCACCAGCGACAGGCCATGGTCACCCTGGGCGCGTGCGCTCCAGCGCTGGCCGGGCAGGTAGTGCGCCACTTCCCAGATCAAGTGTCCTTCACGGCCGCCGGCACGGATGTCTTCCTCGAAACGTGCGCCGGCCTGCAATGGACCTTTTGGCCCGTCGATATGCAGCGACGACGGGTGCCATTGCGGCCAAAGGGTCACGGTGCTGGCGTAGGCCAATACATCGATCGGGTGTCCGGCAATGACAATCTGATGCTGCATGCGGGTCATGGGCGTTCTCGTCGGGTTGAGCGGCGCAGGTTCCGGCTCCCAATAGAGGGTGCCGAACAGGTAGTCCATCAGCGGGAAAACGATGTTGAAATTGCGCTCCTGCATCCGTTCGCGGCGGTGGTGCAGTTCGTGCAGCCGGCGCATCTGGCGGATCCACGGCAGCCGTGTGAGCGGATTGTGCGACGGCAGATGCTCGCAGGCATGAAACACTTCATAAGCCAGGTAGCCGAGGACAAGAACGCCGCCGACCAGTCCGGCGACGTTGCTATCGAAGTGCTTGAGCAGCCACCAGATGGGCAGGGCCACGGCGAGCGTGTGCAGTACGATCAGCCAGGCCGGAAACAGGATCACCCGCCAGTCGCGGGCGCTGTCGTAGGTCATGTGGCCAGGGGTGAAAAAACTGTGGTGGTCGCCGGCGTGACGGGCATAAAACATCCGGGCGAAGCGCTTTTTATGATGCCCCAAGTGGCGATGCACCACGTACACGCCGAGGTTGAACGCTAGCAGCGTGACGGGTACTGCAAGCCATTCCCTTGGCTGTACCTGATGCACGTTGCTCCAGAAAGCGCTGATCGCCAGCGCCCCGAACAACAGGACGAACGCGCCGTGCAGCCAAGGGTTGTAGAGCGGATGAATGGCGGCGCGGTAACGGCTGCGGAATCCTTCGGTGGTCTGCCTCACTGCAATCACCTGTGGTTATTGTTATCTCCTGCAGATTAGTCGATTGCGCTGTTCTGGCGGGGTGAACCTTGAGGACACAACGGCCATGATCCGGTGCAAACCGGTCTCAGGTCAGCGGGTCCCAGCGTTGCGACCAGTCTTCGTCGGAATCGATCACCTCGCGCAGCAGGTCGAAGGCGTGTTGCAGCGTCGACGAGTCACGATCGCGGGAGTAGACCAGATAGGTCGGGTAGCTGAATTCCGGAGCCTTGGGCACCCGTTCCAGGGCACCGCTATCGAGATAACTTTGCACGACACGGGTGCGGAAGTAACCACTGCCGCCGTTTTCGAGAAGGAACTGCAAGCCCAACGGGCCAAGATTGAAGCTCAGCGCAGCCTTGGCTTTTTCCGGCAGGGCGGCATCGTGCTGGCGCCGGAATTCGGCGCCCCAATCGATGTACACATAAGGATCGGGTCTGTCGGCCAGGCGCACGAGAATCAGTTTTTCTTCGAGCACCTGCTCGACCTGCAAACGCGGCCAATACTCGGGCTGATACACCAGCGCAGCATCCAGAACGCCCAACTCCAGTTGGCGCAGGAGGTTTTCGCCGTCATGGATTTCCATGCGCAGGGCGTGGCTGGGGATGTGCTTGCGGATTGCGCCGGCCCAGCCGAGCATCAGCGGGTTACACAGGCTTACCTCGCCACCGATGTGCAGCACATCGCGATAACCCTCGGGCAAGGGCAGATCACGCCGCGCGGCGTCCCAGGTTTGCACCAGTTGATTGGCGTACACCACGAACGCTTCACCGTTGGGCGTCAGGCGAGCGCCGGCACGGTTGCGCACGAACAGGGTACTGCCCAGTTGGCTCTCGAGTTTCTGCACCCTTGCGGTGATCGCGGTCTGGGTGACATGGAGCTTTTGCGCGGCGGCAGCCAGGCTGCCATGGCGGACGATTTCGAGGAAGGTGCGGGCGAGGTCGATGTCCATGGGGCGGCCGGTGTGGGGAGTTCGGGCATTGTAAGTTCACTCACTCCCTTCGGATACCCAAGCCAGGCCGCTTCCATGATTGCCCTGCCAGTGCACGGACGACACATTCTCCGGCAGTCAGTTTTAACTCCGTGATAGATCGGGTAGATTCCCCCGCTCGATCCGACAGACAAGGACAGCTACCCAGTGTTATTTCTTAATGGCAGTAACCCAAAAGGCCTCTTGATCGCGGCGCTGATAGCCGTCGGCCTGGCCGGGACTCCTGTGCGCACCATCTCAGCCAGCAACCTGCCTGACACCATCATGATGACGAGTCGCGCGACAGGGGCGAGCGGGCCCATGTTCGATGCCACGAAATGGTTCCGCAGTGGCATGTACGTGCCTCAGGAACTCGATGGCAAGGTGAATCCCTACATCATGACTCGCAGCAAGCCCTTTGTTTTCAAGGCCAAGGACAACGAGTTTCTGATCCAGGCAGCCATTGAGGCGTTGGAGGATGTTCAGCCCGAAGTGAACACCAGTCCCGTCTGGAATGCCTGGCCAGTACTGACCCGGCGTGTGCGTTACGACTACAGCGTCTTCAGCGCCCCGGACAAGCCGTCGGATATTTACAACCTTTATCTGCAAGTGAGCTATCGCCGGTTTGTCATCGGTGTTCAGCTTGATGGAGACGATGGCAACCTTGCTTTCGACGGTGAGGTGGTGGAAGTGGACAACACAAACGAAGAGCACGAAGGGTACATCAAAGTCTTCGAAGAAATGGATGACGCCGGTACTCGTTGAGCCTTGAAACGACGAATCCCGCCACGAGGGGCGGGATTCGATTGCGGCCTTGCACGCTCCCGAAGATCGGGAGCCAGGTGCTTAGGACGGGAACAGCTCGGACAGTTTCATGGCCAGCATCATGTCGCCTTCAGCGCGCAGTTTGCCGCCCATGAACGCTTGCATGCCGTCGGTTTCGCCGCTGACGATGCCTTCCAGGGTTTCGCCGTCCATCACCAGAGTCACCTGGGCGTCCGGGTTCTCGCCTTCCTGCAGCTCGCAAGTCTGGTCTTTGACGATCAGCGAGAAGTTCTTGGTGTCGTCGATGCGGAAACCGAAGACCAGGTCCAGACCGGCAGCAGCGGCTGGGTTGAACTTGGCTTTCATTGCTTGTACGGCGTCTGCTACGGAGGTCATGGTTCGATCCTTTCTTGGGTAATAAGAGCTGGGTGATTACAGCCAGGGTCACAATAGTCCGGACTCAGCGAAACGTGATGAGTTCCGGGGCCTTCAACAGTTGCAGGTGCGCATGACTGTTGAAGGAAGCCAGCGACACCTCGCGACCACGAAACTTCAGCTGGTTGAGCGAGGTGTTGACGATTTGCCAGTTCAATTCAAAGGCCTGCCGGGCAGGCATTTGCGTAATCAGGTGGAGCAGGGCGGTGATGGTGCCGCCGGAAGTGAACACGGCGATTTTCTGGGTGTTGTCGGCCTGGTCGAGGATGCGATGCAAGCCGGCCCGCACCCGCTCGACAAACCCCAGCCAGCTTTCCAGGCCCGGTGTGTCGTAGGTACCGGCGAGCCAGCGTTCGATGATCAGGGCGAAGATGCGCTGGAACTCACCACGGTTTTGTGCGGCGTTGCGCAAGATGTTCAGCGCTTCGGGTTCGTCCGGCAACATGGCCGGCAACAGCGCGCGGATCACCGCGTCGGCGTCGAATTCGTTGAAGGCGGAGTCGGTTTCCAGCAGCGGCACCGGCAGGCCCACCGCGGCGAATTGTTCCAGCGCGCTGTTGGCCGTGTGCTGCTGGCGGCGCAGATCCCCTGCCAGGCAGCGGTCGAAGCTGATCCCGAGTTCGGCCAGGTGCCGGCCAAGGATTTCCGCCTGACGGATGCCGGTCGGCGACAGGACGTCGTAGTCGTCTGCACCGAAGGAGGCCTGGCCATGTCGAATCAAATAGATACTGCCCACGTCCGCGTCATCCCGGTACGTTGAAGGTTTGGCGAGGTTATGAGGATGGCGGTGAGCTGTCAATGAAAAAACATACGCTTGTTTGAAATGCTCGTTACAGGCTCGTTGCCAGAGGTTTCACGGCTGGTCGCAAGGTCGGCGCATGGGTATGCTGGAGGTATCCCGCGCGCGTTCAAGCCGCGCATCGTTTGAGGAGTCCCCGTGGAGTTTTTTTCCGAGTACGCCATTTTTCTGGCCAAGACCGTGACCCTGGTGATCGCCATTCTGGTGGTCCTGGCCAGTTTTGCGGCCCTGCGCAGCAAGGGGCGGCGCAAGTCGTCCGGGCAGTTGCAGGTCAGCAAGCTGAATGATTTCTACAAAGGGCTGCGTGAACGCCTGGAGCAAACCTTGCTTGACAAGGATCAGCTCAAGGCCCTGCGCAAGACCCAGGCTAAGACCGACAAGAAGCAGAAGAAAAAAACCGAGGTAAAACCCCGGGTGTTCGTGCTCGATTTCAACGGCGATATCAAGGCTTCGGCCACCGAGAGCCTGCGCCACGAAATCACCGCCTTGCTGACCCTCGCCACCCCCAAGGACGAAGTGGTCCTGCGCCTGGAAAGCGGCGGCGGCATGGTTCACAGCTACGGCCTCGCTTCTTCGCAACTGGCGCGTATCCGCGAAGCCGGCGTGCCCCTGACCGTGTGCATCGACAAGGTTGCGGCCAGCGGTGGTTACATGATGGCGTGCATCGGCCAGAAGATCATCAGCGCACCGTTCGCGATCCTCGGCTCGATTGGCGTGGTGGCGCAGTTGCCCAACGTCAATCGCCTGCTGAAAAAGCACGACATCGATTTCGAAGTGCTGACCGCCGGTGAATACAAACGTACCCTGACCGTGTTTGGCGAAAACACCGAGAAAGGCCGGGAGAAGTTCCAGCAGGATCTGGACATCACCCATCAACTGTTCAAGAACTTCGTGTCGCGCTACCGTCCGCAACTGGCGATCGATGAAGTGGCCACGGGCGAAATCTGGCTGGGCGTCGCGGCGCTGGACAAGCACCTGGTCGACGAACTCAAGACCAGCGATGAATACCTCGCCGAGCGCGCCAGCAAGTCCGAGCTCTATCACTTGCATTACGCCGAACGCAAAAGCCTGCCGGAGCGCATCGGCATGGCTGCCAGCGGCTCGGTCGATCGCGTGCTGTTGAGTTGGTGGAGTCGTTTGACCCAGCAACGTTTCTGGTAACGGGCCAGGAAATATTGCCAAACATCCAGCCGGGGCATTGGTTCGGAAGGCACGTCAATTTCAGCGTGGGCACGAACCCTGTAGGAGCTGCCGCAGGCTGCGATCTTTTGATCTTGAAAGACAACATCAAAAGATCGCAGCCTGCGGCAGCTCCTACAGGGTTCGTGCCGTTTCAGAACAGCTCGCTGAACGGGATAAACCGCGCAGCGTGATGCCCTCAAGCACTTCGGCATTTGTGTCGTCTTCAATTATCGGTAGGAACTGGCCAGCGATGGTCGTTAACGATAACGCGTGTGAGCCGGATGAACGCGGCGCATAGGAGTCCATCGCCAGCAGGCTGGCTCCTACAGGTTCCCGGGAATCTTTTTTTTGCCTGCGAACGCTTGCCCTATGTCTTCCACGGCGCGGCGAAATCTCTGTAGTCGGCAGGTGACCGTTCCTGCTTTCGGCAACGCGGTGGCTGGTTATGTTGGTGTTCCAAAAATAGTTGCCATGGAATGCACATGAATGACCTTCAGACACCGCTAAATCCCAAGCCTGCGCCTCTGCGCGAAACACTGCAGTCTGTGGTGAGCGCGGCTTTACCGCAGTCTCCCGAGCAGTTCGGTGCACAGTTGATCAAGGAGAAATGGGGGCAAGACATCGACCCGCAAACCGCGCTGTTGGTCACCCTGGATTACCGCTACCACGGGCACCCGGCGCAGGACGGCATCGAGCAAGGTCAAGTGGCAAGCACCCAAACCCTGGTCCAGGCGTTGCTGGAGAACTACCAGACAGTCGGCGACGGGCGCTTCGCCGAAAGCGCGTTTGGCTTGTACACACCGCCCGATGTCGGCCCGTCCATTCGCATCGTGGAGCATGTCGATGAGTTCGCCGAGCACGGCAATGGCAACCACCATACCTACGAAGGCATCTACCGCCAGACCACACCCCAGGCGTATGGACCGGCAACGCAAATTGCCCTCAGGCCGGCGGCGTTCAAACAGTGGGTGTGGGATCTGGATTTGCAAACCCGCTACCAGGCTTACCTTGATCGCACATGGCCCTCTGACAAGCGAATCGTCCAGGCGCAACCTTGCGACCTGAGAACCTCGGCCAAGGCCGCCTTTATCATGAGCGCCTGCCTGCAACAGCAGGAGGGCAGTTTGAGTCAGGAGGGCCTGGCCCTGGCCATGCAGGCCGCCGGCTTGCCAGCGGGGCAGGCGTGGAGTGCCTTGACCCTCGATCAGCTACAGGCGCCGACGCGTGTCAGCGCGCCGATCGAGGCCGGTCGGCTGACGATCTATCGCTACACGTCGGACGATATCTGGTGTTATCGCCACCGTCACAGCGGCCGGATCCTGCTGAATATCCCGGGCAACTCCTCACCCTTGCATGAATTCGCCGACTGGCGGCACCTGCGCCAATGGATCGTGGCCCAGGGCCAGGTGCCGACCACACGCCAGGCGCTGCTCGCGCATTTTGCCGAGGACGATCGGGAAGACGGCACCTTCCATGCGGGCGTGTCGACCGCGTTGGAGGGCATGGCGGTTTACCCGAAGGAACACTGGCTGAAAAGGAGCGCCGGGCTCTTCAATGATGACGGTTTCTGGGACCCGCAGGATTACATCGATCTTGAGCGCCCGCCCTCCGGCACCGATCCGTTCGCGCAACTGGTGCTGGCCATGAAGCAGGCCTCGATGGCCAGCGTCAAAACCATTCGTGACGATGCCCAGGTCAATCGCGACAACCTGAGCGCGGTGGTGGAACCGCTGGTGCGCTGGATCAACCGGTTGGGGCCATTGGCATTGTTCATTCCGGGAGGCGAGGGCGTCCTGGTGCTGGCCGGCCTGATCGACGCCGGTTATGGCCTTGATCAGGCCATCAACGGCAAAACACCGGAGCAGCGCTCCGAGGGCGTGACGCGCAGCGTGTTCGGCTTGCTCAATGCGCTCCCGCTGGTCGGGGCCGTGGTGGCACTCAAAGGCGAAGAAAAAATCGCCGGAATTCTGCACGAGCCCGGAGAGCCCGCGATTGAGCCGCATCCCGGTACGCTGGCCAAGCCCGTAGGCGGATCGATTCCGGCGCCGGTGTCGACCCGCGTAGCGCTGTTGCGTGAGGTTTGCGCACCCCATGCGGCTTTCACTGATGAGGTACTGGGGCAGATCGCCCGGGTCAGCACGGTCGACGACGATATGCTGCGCCTGATGCAGGCAGGTCGCCCGCCAACGCCGTTGCTGGCCGATACCATCACGCGCTTCAAGCTCGATCAGGAACTCGAAGGCGTCACCGATGCGCAAGCGCGGGCCGGATTGTTCAACGCCCGCTATCAGGCGCTCCAGCACTCGGAGCGGGAATGGGTTCGCCTGTTTCAGCGCGAATACCCCGGATTGCCGAAAGGCGCCGTGGAGCAAATCCTCGACCGTTCGGGAGTCGACATCCATCGGCCCTTCGACGCTGATGAGGCGCTGCAATTGCTCAAGCGACTGGACAACAAATCGCGAGACTACCAACAGCATGTACGACTCAACCGGGCCTATGAAGGCTTGTACTTGCGTTCGGTCCAGTACCCCGACACCGATGTCCTGGCATTGCACTCCCTGCAGCGCCTGCCCGACTGGCCGCAAGGCCTGCGCATCGAGGTACTCGACGGGGCAATCAGCGGCCGTGTCCTCGACCGCTGCGGTCCGCTCGATTCCATGGATTGCCGGCGTTTGATCAAGGTCGGCGAGCGCTATCGATACACCGCGGTGGCGGTTACCGACGGCGAGGGTTCGGATCTGTTTACCGCGCTGGTCGACCTCTTGTCCGTGGAGGAACGTACGGCGATGTCGCTTGACTCGCCGGATGCTGCCAGCGCGTTGCGGTTGCGCATTGGCGGTCATGCCTTGGCCCGTTCCGAGTTGATACTGGGCTTGAATCGAATGGATTCGCGGTTGCCTTTCGAAGCCGGGGGATTGCGCGGTGGCGGCTTCCCGAACACGCCACAGGCCGCAGAGCTGTCCCATGGAGTCATGCGTCTGCAGGTCAAGGATCTGTATCCGGATTTCACCGATGCCCAGGCGGATGAGTTGCTGATTGAAGCGGGTGCCGGGGCTCAGGCACTGGTGGATCGCCTGATAGCACAGATGCAGCAGTTGCATGCCGATCTGCGCCAGTGGATCGACCAGTCCGTGCTGGATGCCGATGACATGGACATCGATTTTCTGTCCGTTGGCGATGATGAAGCAGAGGGAATGACCCTGGGGCAGGTGGCGGCGCACAATGTCCAACTGCTGCAAACCGTGATCGATTTCGAGCGTGAAACTCGGACCGAGCTGGGCGATGAACTGATGAGCATCTGGCAAAAATGCCCGCCCCGGATCAATAGAGTGATGGCGGGTGAGGCGTTCTCCGGGTACAGGCTGGACCTGGCTTTCGAGGACTACCATCGGTTGCCGACGATGAACGTACGCTTCAATGAGGTCGTCGAGTTATCGATGCAGGGCCTGCACCTGGTCGAGCGAGATAGCCTGAGCGCCTTTCTCGAAAGTTTTCCAAACTTGCGTTCCCTGAACCTGGAGCGTGTCGACCTGCGTCTACTCAACGCCGACGGCGTACTGGAGGGTGTGTTGCCTCCACCGATTCGGCAAATGACCCGTCTCACTACGCTGAACCTGAGCGCCACTTTGCTGCAGCTTCAGGAGAGCACGGCTGCACAGTTGGGTGATCTGGTGAGCCTGCAAGAGCTGGACCTGAGTGACAACCCTCTGACCGTCCCGCCCGTTGTCCTGGGGCTCAATGAGTTGCGTGTATTGAACCTGAGAAACACCGGGATCAGCCGTTGCCCGGTGGGCATCGCCGATCAGCCGTACCTCACCTTGCTCGACTTGCGAGGCAACCGGATCAGCCGGGTTCCCCAGGCGATACTGAATCAGGCGGTCTCCCGGGACCGGGTGAAGCTGTGGGGTAATCCGCTGACGGATGAAGATACCTTGCTGCGCCTGGTCGATCATCGCGAGCGTACCGGCATCAACCTGTGGCTGAGTGAACCGGGTGCCGATTACGGCAGTGCGACGCCCTGGCTGGAGGAGGGCGATGAAGGCGTGCGCGAGGCGCGGCAACAGATCTGGCAACGACTGGCCGTCAAGCCATCGGGCAGTGCATTGCTGCGGGTCATGGATGGATTGCGCCTGACGGCGGATTTCCAGGTCGGCTATCGGGCGCTGCAGGCGCGTGTGTGGCGCTTGCTGCACGAAGCGGATACGTCAGAAGAGTTGTGGGGCTGGTTGCGTCAGAGTATCGAAACGCGGGTTGGTGATGCGCAAAACCCGTTCAGGATGTTCGTGGTGCTGGAAGAACGAGTCCGGCTATACCGTGACTGGGTGGCCATGGGGCGGCCGATTCCACTGGCGGATCATCCGGTGTTCTAGCGCGAAGGGTAAAACCCCTTGAACCCCGGGGTCGGGGTTCAAGGGGTGACGGTCAGCGGCGACGGAACAGCGGCAGCGGTTCGTCGGTCGCGGCCTGATAGGTCACCGAGAAGTCCTTGAGACCTTCAAGGGCTTCGTGCGGATCCTTGTCGGGGCGAATGGCGAACGCGTCGAAACCACAGCGATGCATGTAGAACAACTGGTCACGCAGCACGTCGCCAATGGCCCGCAATTCACCCTTGAAGCCGTAGCGGTCACGCAGCAGGCGGGCGTTGGAGTAGTTGCGGCCATCGGTGAATGCCGGGAAGTTCAGGGCTATGACCTGGAACTGCGCGACGTCTTCACCGATTTCCTCGGCTTCTTCATCGGCGTCCAGCCAGATGCCCAGGCCGCCATCGCGGGCCAGGAGCATACGGCTGTGTTCGCGCCACAACTGCAACGGGACGATGTAGTCGTCGCAGTTGGTGATCTCGTCGATGCTGAAGTCCTTGGGCAGCAGGTGCCAGGTCTCGTCGACGACCTCGTTGTTCTTAATGATTCGCTGCATAGACACGCTCCTTGAAGAGGTCGATACCAATACGCTGATAGGTGTCGATGAAGCGTTCGTCTTCGGTACGTTGTTCGATGTACACGTCGATCAGCTTTTCGATCACGTCAGGCATGGCTTCCTGGGCAAAGGACGGGCCGAGGATCTTGCCCAGGCTGGCGTCACGGCTGGCGCTGCCGCCGAGGGAAACCTGATAGAACTCTTCGCCTTTCTTGTCCACCCCGAGGATGCCGATGTGGCCCACGTGGTGGTGGCCGCAAGCGTTCATGCAACCGGAGATGTTCAGGTCCAGCTCGCCGATGTCGAACAGGTAGTCCAGGTCGTCGAAACGGCGCTGGATCGATTCGGCGATCGGGATCGACTTGGCGTTGGCCAGGGAGCAGAAGTCGCCACCCGGGCAGCAGATGATGTCGGTCAGCAAGCCGATGTTCGGCGTGGCGAAGCCTTGCTCGCGCAGCTCGCCCCACAGGACGAACAGCTTGTCCTGCTCGACGTCGGCCAGAATGATGTTCTGCTCGTGGGAGGTACGCAGTTGACCGAAGCTGTAACGCTCGGCCAGGTCGGCCACGGCGTCGAGCTGTTTGTCGGTGATGTCGCCCGGTGCAACGCCGGTAGGCTTGAGGGACAAGGTCACGGCCACGTAGCCCGGTTTCTTGTGGGCCAGGGTGTTGCGTGCGCGCCAGCGGGCGAAGCCCGGGTGCTGCAGGTCGAGCTCGGCCAGGGCAGCGGTCTGGTTGTCCAGCGCCTTGTAGTCCGGGTCGACGAAGTGTTTGGCGACGCGCTGCACTTCGGCTTCGGTCAGCGTGGTCTGGCCACCGCGCAGGTGCTCCATTTCCGCGTCGACTTTCTGCGCGAAGACTTCAGGCGTCAGCGCTTTCACCAGGATCTTGATCCGCGCCTTGTACTTGTTGTCACGACGGCCATAGCGGTTGTAGACCCGCAGGATGGCGTCGAGGTAGCTCAACAGGTCTTGCCATGGCAGGAACTCGTTGATGAATGCCCCCACCACCGGCGTACGGCCCAGGCCACCACCGACCAGCACACGGAAGCCCAGTTCGCCAGCGGCGTTGTGCACCGGCTCAAGGCCGATGTCATGGACTTCGATGGCGGCGCGGTCGGAAGTCGAACCGTTGACGGCGATCTTGAACTTGCGCGGAAGGTAGGCGAATTCCGGGTGGAAAGTCGTCCACTGGCGCACGATCTCGCACCATGGGCGCGGGTCGATCAGTTCGTCGGCGGCGACACCGGCAAACTGGTCGGTGGTGACGTTGCGCAGGCAGTTGCCGCTGGTCTGGATCGCGTGCATCTGCACGGTGGCCAGTTCAGCGAGAATGTCCGGAATGTCTTCCACGGCCGGCCAGTTGAACTGCACGTTCTGCCGGGTACTGATGTGGGCGTAGCCCTTGTCGTAGTCCCGGGCGATTTTGGCCATCATTCGCATTTGCCGCGAAGTCAGTTGGCCGTAAGGCACGGCGACTCGCAACATCGGTGCGAAACGCTGGATATAAAGGCCATTTTGCAGGCGCAGGGGGCGGAATTCTTCTTCGCTCAGCTCGCCTGCCAGATAGCGTCGGGTCTGATCACGGAACTGCTTGACGCGGTCCTCGATGATCCGCTGATCGTATTCGTCGTATACGTACATATAAGTCCTGTTCTCAGGCTTGGGCCGGTCGGAAACAGCGGCGTTTTTTGGCTGGCTGGCGTCCGATAAAACCTCGGCAATTCTGCGCGCACGGCCGCGCACTCCCTACGGAGCCGGGGCAAGATACCAGTTTGCAGTTATGCGTAAAAGTGATGTTTGAGCATATGTAAAGAACCAAATCGCCTAATGAGAATCGTTGTTGCAAAGACCCTGTTTGTGATGCGGGCAATCGTCGTCTTTACTCTGCTCGAGTCTTTATGCAATCACCGATAAAACCGACAAGAGGCGATGCAATGAGCAACCCAACCAAAGCACGGAAAAGCGATAGCAGCGTAGATGCCTGGGCAATCTTGTTCCTGATCATTCTGGTCGTGGGGACGGCGGTTTTCTGGGTCAGCCACCAATAAACGACCCGTCCGGGCCCGGTTCCGACGATTGTCCGACAAAAACCGGAAAAATCGCCGTTCTACGGAAGTTCGCTGGCTATAATGCGCGGCGAATTTCCGGGGGCTCGGACGACCAATGTTGAAGTTTCTGTATGGCGTATTGCTGACGCTGGGCATGGTCGTGGGACCTTGTGCCCAAGCGGCGTCAGTGCTGTTCCTGAATCCGGGAACCCCAACGGAAGCTTTCTGGTCGAGTTACTCGCAGTTCATGCAGGCTGCGGCGACGGACCTGGGGATGGACTTGCGTATCCAGTATTCCGACCGCGTCTCCGAAAACACCATTCGCCAGGCTCGTGAAGCCCTTCAGGGCGACCATCGTCCCGACTACCTGGTCTTCGTCAACGAACAATACATCGCCCCCGAGATCCTGCGGCTGGCCAAAGGCAGCGGGGTGAAGCTGTTCATGGTCAACAACGCCCTGACGGCCGATCAGATGAAACTGATTGGCGCGCGGCCTGACAAGTATCCCGATCTGCTCGGCAGCCTGGTGCCCAATGACGAAGAGGGCGGCTACCTGATGCTCAAGGAACTGATCCGGCAGCACGGCCCGGTGGCCCCCGGCCAGACGATTGAACTGCTGGCCTTTTCCGGTTTGAAGATCACCCCCTCCGCGCAATATCGCGAGAAAGGCCTGCGGCGCGCCTTGGCCGAGCACCCGGAGGTGCGTTTGCGCCAGTTGGTGTACGGCGGCTGGACCCGGCAACGTGCCTACGAGCAGGCCAGGTTGTTGTTCAAGCGCTACCCGCAGACGTCGCTGGTCTGGGCCGCGAACGACGAGATGGCGTTCGGTGTGATGCAGGCGTATGTCGAGGCCGGTGGAGAGCCAGGCAAAGGCGTACTGTTCGGCGCGATCAACAATTCACCCGCAGCGTTGCAGGCACTGCTGGACCGTCGCCTGAGCGTGTTGCTGGGCGGGCACTTCAGTCTGGGTGGCTGGGCGCTGGTGCAATTGCATGACTACGATGAAGGCGTGGACATCAGCCAGTACGGCGGCCGCGACCGCCAGATACCGTTGTTGCAACTGATCGACCGGGCACAGGCCAGGCGACTGCTGGCGATGGGCGCCACGCAGGACTTCGGTGTGGATTTTCACAAACTCTCGGCCAAGGGGCGTCCCGCGTCCTGGCGTTACCCGTTCACCCTGCAAACCCTGATGCACTGAGCCGCGTCAAACCCCGGCCAGGAGTAGCACCAGCTTGACGATGCCGAACAGCGTCAAGGCGAACACCACCGTGAACAGGATCCCCAGAATCACGAAATGGCTGGGCTTGCCGTGCGTGAAATCACGGGCCCGGTTCTTCCCGCTCTGCACCCCGAACGCCGCCGCCATGACGCTGTGCAGCATTTGCCAGAAGCTCGGCGGCTTGTTGTCGGCCGGATCGTCCATAAAACCCTCGCCTGAAAGTGGTCCTCAAAAAGCATAGTCAATCCGGCGATTCGTGTGCGGGGCGGCGGCCATCTATTGACGCCGTTGGTAACAAACCAGTGCCAGAGCCATAACTATCTACCGCAAACCCGTGTTTGCGAAATGGTGTCCTGTCCCTCCATTTGCCAGGAGAGACAACATGCTCACCATTGCCCCGGAAAAAACCAGCATTCATCGCGACCTGCTCGAGCAGATGGCTCCCGACTGGTTGATCAAGGCCGCGCCAGAAAGGCAGGCCGCCATAAGAGCATCCGCTACGCGCCTGCCAGGCTGGTACCGGCACGCGTCGGTCCAGCAACAGCAGGCGTTGAAAAGCAGTTTCAACGCCAGTTTCACGGCCCAGACACAGCTCGACAACGCGATGTCGGCCTTGCAGGACATCGACGCGTTCGCCGCGCCGTTGCTGACCAGTGCGCTCAAGGATCGGTTCGGTGTGGACGTGGACGTCAATACAACCTTGTTGTGTCTGAGGCGACCATTGGAAGTCAGTGACTTCGAGATCGAAATCTCCCACTTCGAGGTAATGAAGCTCACGTTGCTGCAGGCCGCGTTGCATAACTTCGAAGCCTCGGAATGCGAGGAAGGTGCCTTTCATCGTGCGTCCGGATTTGTCGTGGAAACAACCACGCCCGGATCTTTCGAGCCCATTACCTTGAACATGACGGTCAGGGCGTTCCTGTCGCTTTGTCGTGCCCTGGATATCGGCGCGCAGTATCAAACCTGCGTTCAAGCATTCTTCCAGTCTGCGACGGCACAGGAGGCGACCCTTCGCCAGTCATTCATCGCCAGTCAGAAAACTGCGCTGAAAGCAGCTGCCGAACTGGCGCTGTTGAAAAAAGACATCGAACCCGACGACTACACAATGATTGTCTCGATCGTCAACGGCGAGGTTCATCCGAGCGTCGGCAACAGGCCGGTGTGGTTTCGCGACCTGAGCCTGATGAAGCGCCGGATGACGGGCTGCGTGGTGTTCAGCATCTGCGAACAATATCGCTACACCGATGATTTCATTGTCTACATCCCTCATGATCCAGAACACCCGCTCAAGCGCTATACCAAAGCGCAGTGGCGTGATGAGTTCAAACGTCAATTCACCGCCCGCGATGCGTCAGCCTCCGGCGCACAGGGGCCGACGGCTCACCAGCGCTTTTTCAGCCAGTTCGTCGCCTATGCCGACCGACCGTATTACTTCAGTCAGTTCACTCGCAGAGCGGCGGATGCGCCGTCCGATCCGTTGCACTCCATCTGGGTCAAAGTCGCCCAATTCATCCCGCCGTTTTCTACCATTGCCCGCATCAAAGAACTGCCGCCGGAGCGTCAGCCCCCTCGCGAGCCTGTTGAAGACCCATACCTCAACGCTTTCGGTGTCAATCGCAAGGGGGTCGACGGGCTCTGGTCCGCCAACACCGATCTGTTCGTCTATCTGTACGAGCAGAGTCGCGACAAGGTGATTGCCGATGCGCGTAGCCATGCGGTTCCAACGGCTGATGTCGACGCGAAAGTGCGAGCGGAAAAACTCAACCATCTGCTGGAAATCGGTTTGTTGGGGTTGAACATGGTGTCGATGTTCGTCCCGGTGCTGGGCGAGATCATGCTCACGGTGATGGCCGGGCAACTGTTGTACGAGTCCTTCGAGGGCGCGATCGAGTGGAGCGAGGGGGATCGCGAAGCCGCCAAGAGGCACCTGATCGACGTGGCAGAAAACCTGGCGCTGATCGGCGTCATGGCCGGCGTGGGCAAGGGGCTCGGCAAACTGACCGCGGTGAAACCCGAACCGGTGGTTGAATGCCTGGAGCCCGTCACGCTGCCCAGTGGACAAAGCCGTTTATGGAAACCCGATCTGAGCGCCTATGAGTGTGACGATGTGCTCGATCGCCATTCCGCTCCCGATGCAGTGGGACACCATCGACTCAACGGCAAGACCTACATCCGCCAGTCAGGCAAGGTCTATGAAACCCGTTTTGATGAATCGCTGAAAAAGTGGCGCATCCAGCATCCGCACAACGCGCAGGCCTACCAACCGATACTCGAACACAACGGCCACGGCGCCTGGCGTCATACGCTGGAGCGCCCGCTTCAGTGGGACCGCCTGACGTTGCTGCGGCGCATGGGCCCTGTCACCGAGGCGTTTACCGATGAGCAACTGCTGCAGATCGCCGACGTCAGCGGTATCAGTGACAACGCCTTGCGCAAAATGCACAGGGATCATCTGCCGCCGCCACCTGAACTGACCGATGCCTTGCGCCTGTTCGAGGCAGACGCGAAATCGGTTCATGTCCTCCAGGCCAATCGCGGGTCCATGGTCGGCATGTTGCAACGCGCATGCCCCGGCCTCGAACAATCCGCAGCGCAACGGGTGCTGCTCGATGCCAATGCCGAAGAACTGACACGCCTGCAAGCAACCCGTCGGGTGCCGTTGAAAATGCTCGAGGACGCGCGTTGGTATGCGCGGCAAGGGCGGGTAAATCAGGCGTTTGCCAGCCTGCAACAGCAGCGCATGGCGTCCGCCGATAGCCGATGGCTCGCACTGCATGCGCTGGAAAGGTTGCCCGGCTGGTCCGACGAGGTGCGTCTGGAAATACGCGATGGCAGCGTCGTTGGTCCGCTGCTCGATGGCATCGGCAGCGAGACTGCAACCAGTCGCAAATACCTGGTGAAAAGCGGACCGACCTATCAAGCGTTCGATGAGGCAGGCGAAGCACTCAATGGCGTGCCGTCGGAGGGCGACAATTTTTTCGCATCGATCATGCATGCCTTGCCTGATCAGTCTCGCCAGGCACTGGGCGTTCCGCATGTGGCGCAGAGCAGCGCGCTGCGCAAAGCGGTGATTGAGTCGGCAGGTGAGCATCGCACTGAACTGGCGCAACGGCTGCTGCAGCGCACGGGAAGGCGCAAAGCGTTCAAGCCGCCCGTTCGGGTGGCGGAGCGTACGTTGGGCTACTACGCCAGCGGGCGCGGACAAGGGATAAATCCGTCGCTGGTGACACGCGTGCGGGATGTTTATCCGCAACTCACCGATCAGCAGGCCAACGCCTTCATCCTCAAGCAGTTACGAGAAGGTAAAACCGACGCACAGATTTTCAATCATTTGCAGACGCGCATGCGCGAGTGGCAACAGCTTGAGACCACACTCGACCAATGGGCCGGCGAACCAGGTTCCGAGTCGGTTTTACGCTCGATGCTGGGAGGCAAGAGCGCTGCTGCGCGAAACATCAGGCAAGCCTGGCGCAATGCGCCGTTGGCCGAGGAACAACCACACTTGCGATTACTGGAGGCGGTCTGTGACGACCCGCTTCCGGCACTGGCGGCAGATTTTTCGCATGTGGAAGGGCTGCTTCTTTGGGGGCGATGTGTGACGGACGCCAATGTCGATGCGCTGTTGGGCGCATTTCCCAAGCTGAAACGCCTGCGGATCAATTCAACCAGCGACGAGCTGACCAACGTACCGAATGCGTTGAGCACGATGCCGGACCTTACCAGCCTGAGCCTGTCTTCAGCGGCGCCCTACGCGGCCGATATGTCGTCCCGGCTGAGTGCACTGACGACGCTTGAGGAACTCAGTGTGTATTCCTCTGGCTATGCGCCGCTGACACTGGATGTCAGCCGCATGCGCAATCTGCGTGAATTGAAAGTCCTTGCACCTTCGCTGTATCAATGGCCCGCCGGGGTTCTTGAATTACCCAATCTTGTACGTCTGGATCTCAGAAGCACGGGCATCAGCTCGCTACCGGATGGCGTGTTCCAAGGGCACGAACAGTTCTGGTCAGGGTTGTCGCTGGACTGGTCGCACTTTACCCGGGAAAACTTCAAGCCTGCCTATGAGTACGTCAAGAATCATCCGGAACACATCATTGACCGGGAAGAGATGGTCAGGGACTACTGTAGAAGTGAGCTCAATCGCCTGGCAGACGGCTTGTACGAACCCTCGGTGGGCCTGTTCAACAATTTTGTCGAGCAGTGGAAGGGGGCCGATGCGCGATTCGAAGCCGTCGATGCCTTGAGCGCACAGTTCCGGGAGTTGGAGGGGCAACTGAACGACTGGTCCGCTCATACCATGGCGCAGAACATCGAACTGAAGGAAGTGATAGGGCGGTCCTGGGCCGCGGCATTCCTCAAGACTAACTGGCGGCACGGTGTATTCAGGCGCTACGGCTCGACCGCCGATGCTTCGGTGCTTGCACTGCCGAAAGTGCAGTTCAGTGAGTTCCCCTCGCTGCCCGCCGGGGCTTTCGATCATGTGCAAGAGTTGTATCTCAAGGGCGTGCAGGCGCCTGCCGATCAGTTCCGTGGTTTTATCCAAGGGTTTACCGAGCTGCAAACTCTCGACCTGAGCGCGAATGGTTTGACCCAGGTGCCGATTGCACCGGGCTCCCTTGCGAAGCTCAACCGTCTGGATCTTTCCGGTAACCGGATCGCCATCAATCCTGAGGTGCAGCAAGTGCTTGATGGCCTGCACGCAGTCGAGAGCCTGGACTTGAGCGATAACCCGCTGACCTCGCTGGATGTCAGTGGCATGACTCGCCTGAAGGCCTTGAACCTGCGCGATACGGATCTGCAGCAATGGCCCACGGGAATGCAGGATCTGCCGCAGTTGACCTGGGTGGATCTGCGAGGCAGCAAGATCTCTTCGCTGCCGGAGGATATTGTGGATGACCTGCTGCTCAAGACCCAACTGACCGGCCTATCGTTGACGTCGCAAGCGACTACGGCGCTCAAAGCGGCTCGCCAGCGCGTTGAAATTGCCCATGGCCTGCCGGTCGGCACGCTGGAGAAATTCGATCTGCAAGAGGTGCCCGCCAGCTTCCCGCCGACTGAAAGCGGCTATTCCATCGCTCGGCATTTGCTGCCCCTGCAGGCAGTCCCGGCGGGCGAAGGCAGTGCGCATTTTGCCCAACGGCTGCAGCGATTCAATCCGGCGCTTGCCGATGACCAAGCGCTGCGAGCGATTGAACAGATGCGTGAGCGTGGTGCGACTGACGTTCAGCTCCGCGAGCGGTTTGGCCAGTGGGACCAGGTGTTCGACGACCTGACAAGTCGCTTGAACGGTTGGCTGTTCACACGGGAGACGCGTGGCGCGGGCTGGATTGTATCGGCGCAAAGTCGTCGGCAAGGTGCTTTACGCATACTCGAATGTTGGTCTGGAGGGCTGACCGGCACCTCGGGTGCGACGGGAGAGATCCTGAATCTCAACGGTCTGCAATTGGGTGATCTTCCCCAATTGCCTGCAGTTTTTTCTCACGTTGACACGCTGGACCTGACGGGCGTAAGGCTGTCCAGACAAGGTTCGGATGGCTTTCTCAAGGCCTTTACCCAGGTGAAATCCCTGAAACTCAATGGCAATGGCCTGCAAGCGGTGCCTGAACCCATCCAGAGCATGACCAGCCTCGAACGGCTGGAGCTTTCGGCAAACCGCTTCGGTGATACCGGGCATTTGTATGCCGCGTTGAACCGCCTGGAGCACCTGAAATGGCTGGATCTGGGGCACAACGCCCTGGACGACTTTGATGTCGCGGTGTTTGTGCGACTGGAAACGCTCGATCTGCGCCACAACAATCTGACCGAATGGCCGCAAGGCGTGCTGGATGCCAACCACCTGGTCAAGCTGAACCTGAGCAGCAACGACATCACGGAGATTCCTGCCCAAGCGCTGGATGGTGCGCATGATGCGCTGATGTCCGGTACCGATCTGAGCGAAAACTTCAATGTGGCGCTGGAGAGTCTCGAACGACTCAGGGATTACCGCGAGGCAGGTGCGCGGGAAAGAGTGTTGGGGCTTTCACGTACCGAACTCGAC
Organism: Pseudomonas sp. Pseusp49; assembly: GCF_059491875.1. NCBI lineage: Bacteria > Pseudomonadati > Pseudomonadota > Gammaproteobacteria > Pseudomonadales > Pseudomonadaceae > Pseudomonas > Pseudomonas sp. Pseusp49. The sequence continues at coordinate 2,960,322 of NZ_CP168514.1, forward strand.
GAAATGATTGCCGAGGCCAGCGGCGAGGCTGACGGCGAAAGTGAAAGCTTCGAATCCGATGAGTCCTTGCCCGACGTAGCACCCGATTTCCAGCAAAGTGCGCCGTGGCTGGCCAATGCCACTTCCAGGGAACTGGCTGGAAAAACCCGGGTATGGAATCAACTCGCCGCCGAGCCGGACAACGCCGCGTTCTTTCATCTGTTGTCACGATTGCAGGATACGCAGGAGTTCAGGGTGGCGAATGCCGACCTTACGCGCCGGGTATGGACGGTCATGGACGCCGCGGCCAGCAATAGCGAACTGAGGGAGGTTCTGTTTGCCAGCGCCAATACCCATGGCACCTGTGTCGATGGCCGAATCCTCACCTTCAGCGGATTGGAGAGCAAAGTCTTCACCCACAATGCCTTGCTCGACATTCCTGCCGGGCAGTTGGCGGCGAAGGGGGAAGCGCTGCTGAGATTGTCCCGGCAACTTTTCCGCCTGGACAAGGTGGACGAACTGGCGACCAAAGCCGCTGCGCACAGAGGTCGGGATGAAGCGGAAGTTCGTCTGGGTTATCGAATCGGCTTGACGGATGGCTGGAGCGACGGTCTGGAACTGCCAGGGCAACCCAAACACATGACCTATGCCTCGGGCGTAACACCGCGACAACTGGCCGAGGCCCGGATCGAGGTGAACAGCGCGGAACAATCGGACAAATTCTATGAAGACTTGATCCAGCGTGATTACTGGGTGCAATACCTCAAGGAAAAATACCCTGAAGAATTCCGCACGCTGGATGAGGCGGAAATGCCGGAGGAGGGTGACGGCGCTGACGATGCGGCGTTGATGGTCAAGTTGTTCGACCTGGCTGCTGCGCGCAATAGCAAGATGATCGAGCTGTCTCGCAAGGAGGTCGAGGGCGTCTGAACCAGACGCTTGAGCCTGGTCTGCGAAGAGAATGCTGAATCTGCGGGCCTCATCGCGAGCAGGCTCGCTTGTATGGTAGGACTTGAAGGGAGGAGGAGGGACAAGGCTCGATTCTGACTGTTGACGCAGTACAGACCGTGGGAGATATCGCCCCTCCTCCTTTCACCCAAGCGCCGATAAAGAATGCATCTGGCTAGACCGACGATAGGAACAAGCCTGCGCCTCTGGGTGAGCCCTTCAAGTGCTCAAACCTTATCCCGGAGGAAATCCTGTGGCAATGCCGGTCTCTCTATCAAAACCGATCGTGGGTGTGGATGTCGCCAAGAATGAACTGGTGATTTATCAGTCTGATGGTGATTTTCTTGAAGAGATTGCCAACACCAAAACATCCATCAAGCAGTGGCTGAAGGCGTTGTCGGGGACGGTGGCTATTGCCATTGAGGCGACCAACATCTACCACCTGGACTTCGCTGATCTGGCCTATGAGGCCGGTTGCACGATTTACATGGTGGGAGGCTATGAACTCAAACATTATCGCGAAGGCGTGAAAATCCGCGCCAAAACCGACGCGCTGGATGCCAAGCTACTGGCTCGTTACCTGAAGAACGAAGCCGAGGAGTTGCGTCCTTGGACCCCGCCCTCACCGCTGTACCGCCAGCTCCTGAGCCTTTTCCGCCGTCGCGCAGCCTTGGTCCAGGCCAGGGTCGGCCTGGTGCAGAGCTGGTCGAATGAGCCGCTGCTCAAGGCGGCTTTTGCCGAGCAAGTGAAGTCCATGCAGCAGCTTGAGACGCTGATCGAAAAGACGATCAACGATCAGCTCAAAGAAGCCGGTTTGCTCGGTCAATTGAAGCGCTGCCTGAAAGTTGAGGGTATTGGTTTTTTGACTGGGGCCCGCTTGATAACCGCATTTCAGCGAGGGGATTTTAGAAACGCGGATGCATTTATCGCCTTCCTGGGCATGGATTTACGGGTGGCGAAATCAGGACAGAAAGACGCTCGCCGCAGTTTGACCAAGCGCGGTGACCCCGAGGCCCGCCGACTTCTGCACAATGCAGCGATGTCGGCTAGCCGTACGAAAGCCTGGAAAGGGTATTACGAAGAACAAAGAACTCGGGGGTTCAGCACCACTCAGGCGTTGGTGATGCTGGCTCGCAAGCTTGCTCGGGTGGTATTCGCCTTGCTGAAAGGGCAAAGCGAATATCAACCAAAAAGCCAGTTGAGGGCTTTCCCTCAACCATAGAATCTCCCACAGGATCCGGTGTGGATCAGGATTTTTTGAACGACAAAAAAACCTGTGGGAGCGGGCTTGCCCGCGAAGGCGTCGCGGGGAGCGCCATCGCAGCAAGCCTTTTCCTGGTTTAGTTGTCGTAACCCAGGTTCGGCGCCAGCCAGCGTTCGGTCACGCTCAACTCCTGGCCTTTGCGCGAGGTGTAGCTCTGTACCTGGTCCTTGTCGACCTTGCCCACGGCGAAGTACTGCGCCTGCGGGTGAGCGAAGTACCAGCCGCTGACCGCTGCTGCCGGGAACATCGCGTAGTGTTCGGTGAGGAACACGCCGCTGCGGCCTGCGCGCATTTCCTGAGCTTCTGGATCGAGCAGGGCGAACAATTGGGCTTTTTCGGTGTGATCCGGGCAGGCCGGGTAGCCCGGCGCTGGACGGATGCCGGTGTATTGCTCCTTGATCAGCGCTTCGTTATCCAGCACTTCATCCTTGGCGTAGCCCCAATAGTCTTTACGCACCTGCTGGTGCAGCCACTCGGCGCACGCTTCGGCCAGGCGGTCCGCCAGGGCCTTGACCATGATCGAGTTGTAGTCGTCGCCAGCGTCCTGGTAGGCCTTGGCCACTTCTTCGGCACCGATGCCTGCGGTGGTGATGAAACCACCCACGTAGTCGGTCACTTCACTGTCCTTGGGCGCGACGAAGTCGGCCAGGGAGAAGTTCGGCTTGCCGTCGGTCTTGATGATCTGCTGGCGCAGGTGATGCAGCTTGGCCATTGGCTTGCCGTCATCGCCATAGAGCTCGATGTCGTCGTCATGCACCTGGTTGGCCGGCCAGAAACCGAACACCGCACGGGCGCTGATCAGCTTCTCGTCGATCAGCTTTGTGAGCATTTCCCGGGCATCGTTGTACAGCGAGGTGGCGGCTTCACCGACCACTTCGTCCTGGAGAATGCGCGGGAACTTGCCGGCCAGGTCCCAGGATATGAAGAACGGCGTCCAGTCGATGTACTCGGCCAGCACGTTGAGGTCGATGTTGTCCAGCACCCGCGTGCCGGTGAAAGTCGGTTTGACCGGCGTGTAGCTCGCCCAGTCGAACTGCGGTTTCTTGGCGATGGCCGCGCCATAGCTCAGGCGTTCGGTGCGGGCGCTGCGGTTGGACGTGCGCTCGCGAACCTCGATGTAGTCCTGGCGGGTTTTCTCGACGAAACCGGCCTTGAGTTCCTTGGACAGCAACTGGGTCGCCACGCCCACGGCGCGGGAGGCATCGGTGACGTAGATCACCGCGTCGTTGCTGTACTTCGGCTCGATCTTCACCGCGGTGTGCGCCTTGGAGGTGGTGGCGCCACCGATCATCAACGGCAGGTGGAAGTCCTGGCGCTGCATTTCGCGGGCGACGTGGACCATCTCATCCAGCGACGGAGTGATCAGGCCGGACAGGCCGATGATGTCGCACTTCTGCTCCCTGGCCACCTGGAGGATTTTCTCCGCCGGGACCATCACGCCGAGGTCGACGATGTCATAGCCGTTGCAACCGAGTACGACGCCGACGATGTTCTTGCCGATGTCGTGCACGTCGCCTTTCACGGTCGCCATGAGGATCTTGCCCTTGGCTTCCGGCTTGTCGCCTTTTTCCAGTTCGATGAACGGGATCAGGTGCGCCACGGCCTGCTTCATCACACGAGCGGATTTCACCACCTGGGGCAGGAACATTTTGCCGGCACCGAACAGGTCGCCGACGATGTTCATGCCGGCCATCAGCGGGCCTTCGATCACTTCGATCGGGCGAGCGAAGGACAGGCGCGACTCTTCGGTGTCTTCGACGATGTGGGTGGTAATGCCTTTGACCAATGCGTGTTCCAGACGCTTGTTGACGTCCCAGTTGCGCCACTCTTCGGTCTCGGCTTCCTTGACGCTGCCGTCGCCCTTGTACTTGTCGGCGATGGCGAGGAGGGCGTCGGTGCCTTCCGGGGTGCGGTTGAGGATCACGTCTTCGACGGCGTCGCGCAGTTCCACCGGGATCTGGTCGTAGATCTCCAGTTGCCCGGCGTTGACGATACCCATGGTCAGCCCGGCGCGAATGGCGTACAGCAGGAACACCGAGTGGATCGCCTCACGCACCGGGTTGTTGCCACGGAAGGAGAACGACACGTTGGACACGCCACCGGACGTCAGCGCGTACGGCAGCTCGTCACGGATGTAGGCACAGGCGTTGATGAAATCGACGGCGTAGTTGTTGTGCTCTTCGATACCGGTGGCCACGGCGAAGATGTTCGGGTCGAAGATGATGTCTTCCGGCGGGAAGTCCACTTCGTTGACCAGTATGTCGTAGGAGCGCTTGCAGATTTCCTTCTTGCGCGCTTCGGTGTCGGCCTGGCCGGCCTCGTCGAAGGCCATCACCACCACCGCGGCGCCGTAGCGCTTGCACAGTTTGGCGTGATGAATGAACTGCTCGACGCCTTCTTTCATGCTGATCGAGTTGACGATGCCCTTGCCCTGGATGCATTTGAGGCCGGCTTCGATCACTTCCCACTTCGAGGAGTCGATCATGATCGGTACGCGGGAGATGTCCGGTTCGCCGGCAATCAGATTGAGGAAGGTCACCATGGCCTTCTTCGAATCGAGCATCCCTTCGTCCATGTTGATGTCGATCACCTGGGCGCCGGCCTCGACCTGCTGCAGGGCGACTTCCAGGGCTTCGGTGTAGTTGTCCTCGCGGATCAGCCGGGCGAACTTGGCCGAACCGGTGATGTTGGTGCGCTCGCCGACGTTGACGAACAGCGAGCTGCGATCGATGGTGAAGGGTTCCAGGCCCGAGAGGCGGCAAGCCTTGGGGATGTCCGGGATCTGGCGCGGCGCATAACCGGCCACGGCCTTGGCGATGGCTTCGATGTGGCCCGGCGTGGTGCCGCAGCAGCCGCCGACAATGTTGAGGAAGCCGCTTTGAGCGAACTCTTCGATGACCTTGGCGGTTTGCGACGGCAGTTCGTCGTACTCGCCGAATTCGTTCGGCAGGCCGGCGTTCGGGTGCGCCGAGACGTGGGTGCCTGCCTTGTTCGACAGCTCTTCGAGGTAGGGGCGCAACTCGCTGGCGCCGAGGGCGCAGTTCAGGCCAACGGAAATCGGCTTGGCGTGGGCCACGGAGTTCCAGAAGGCTTCGGTGGTCTGGCCCGACAGGGTGCGGCCAGAGGCGTCGGTGATGGTGCCGGAAATCATGATCGGCAGTTCGACGCCCAGCTCTTCGAACACGCCCTGTACGGCGAAGATCGCGGCCTTGGCGTTGAGGGTGTCGAAGATGGTTTCGATCAGGATCAGGTCGGCGCCGCCTTCGATCAGGCCTTTGGTGGATTCGGTGTAGTTTTCCACCAGCTCATCGAAGGTCACGTTGCGGTAGCCGGGGTTGTTCACGTCCGGGGACAACGAGCAGGTGCGACTCGTAGGCCCGAGCACGCCGGCGACGAAGCGCGGCTTGTCCGGGGTTTCCAGGGTCTTGGCGTCGGCGACCTTGCGTGCCAGGCGAGCGCCTTCTACGTTTAATTCATACGCCAGGCCCTGCATGCCGTAGTCGGCCAGGGAGATCTGGGTGGCGTTGAAGGTGTTGGTTTCCAGAATGTCGGCGCCAGCGTCGAGGTAGGCTTTCTCGATGCCGCCAATCACGTCCGGGCGCGTCAGTACCAACAGGTCGTTGTTGCCTTTGACATCGCTCGGCCAGTCAGCGAAGCGTTTGCCACGGTAATCCTGCTCTTCGAGCTTGTAGCTCTGGATCATCGTGCCCATACCGCCATCGAGAATCAGGATGCGCTCTTTGAGGGCGTGCTTGAGAGCTTGAAGGCGAACGCTGCGATCGGACATTTGGACTACTCGGTAAGGCCATGACGAAGGGCCGGGATGATAGCAAACCTGTGCGCTTTTAGAGCATGACTCGATTTTGCATGAATATCGTTCATGTTGGAAAGGATGGCAGACCGGTAGAATCGCGGCGTTTTTTCAGGATCCGGGACCAGGGACATGTCTTATCGCTTCGTCATCAGCAGTGTGTTGATGCTTTTAAGCTGGGGCGCTGCGGCGCAAAGTCCGGCGAATTCCTCTGCCATTTCCTACAGTCGAGACATTCAACCGATCTTCACTGAAAAGTGCGTGGCCTGCCACGCCTGCAACGACGCCGCCTGTCAGCTCAACCTGGGCAGCGGCGAGGGCGCGGCACGCGGCGCGACGAAAGTCCCGGTCTACGACGGTGACCGCACCAAGGCGGTGGCGCCGACGCGGCTGTTTCTGGACGCCTCCGGAAAAGCCGCCTGGCAGCAAAAGGGCTTCTTTTCGGTGCTCGATGCCCAGGGTAGCCAGGCCGGATTGATGGCGCGGATGCTGGAATTGGGCCACAACACCCCCTTGCAACCCAACGCCAGGCTGCCCCAAGACATCGTCCTGGGCCTGAACCGGGAGAACATGTGTGCCATGCCCGCGCAGTTCGATGGCTACGCCGCTTCGCACCCGAAGGAAGGCATGCCGCTGGCGGTGACCGGCCTGACCGACCAGCAGTACCAGACGCTGCAACGCTGGCTGGCCGCAGGCGCACCTATCGATCAACAGGCCCTGGCCCCGAGTGCGCAGGAAGCGCAGCAAGTGATCCAGTGGGAAAACCTGCTCAATTCGCCGGGCGCCCGGCAAAGCCTGGTGGGACGCTGGCTGTATGAACACTGGTTCCTCGCCCATCTTTACTTCAAGGAGGGTGAGCCCGGGCATTTCTTCCAGTGGGTGCGTTCACGCACGCCGACCGGCCAGCCGATTGACCTGATCAATACCCGGCGCCCCAACGATGATCCGGGCACGGAGTTTTACTACCGTTTGTGGCCGGTGCAGGGCGTGATCGTGCACAAGACCCACATCTCCTATCCCCTGAGTGCGGCGAAGCTGGCGCGGGTCAAATCCCTGTTCTACAGCGGCAACTGGGAGGTCAATGCATTGCCGGGCTACGGGCCGCAGAGCCGGGCCAACCCCTTTGCCACCTTCGAAGCGATCCCGGCCCAGGCGCGCTATCAGTTCATGCTCGATAACGCCGAGTACTTCGTGCGCACCTTTATCCGTGGGCCAGTGTGTCGTGGGCAGATCGCCACGGACGTGATTCGCGATAACTTCTGGGCGCTGTTCCAGGCACCTGAACACGACCTCTACATCACCGACCCGAACTATCGCGGGCAAGCCACGCCCTTGCTGGCGATGCCGGGGCAGAATGATGATGTCGGCAGCGTCCTGACCCTATGGCATGACTACCGCGACAAACGCAACGAATACGAGGCCCTGCGCCGCGACAGTTACGCCGACGAGCCGGCACCGAGCTGGTCGACCCTGTGGGCCGGCAACGACAACGCACTGCTGAGCATCTTTCGCCATTTCGACAGCGCCTCGGTGACCAAAGGCCTGATCGGTGAAGTGCCGCAGACGATGTGGCTGTTCGACTATCCGCTGCTGGAACGCACCTACTATCAACTGGCAGTCAATTTCGATGTGTTCGGCAATGTGTCCCATCAGGCCCAGACGCGCCTGTATTTCGACCTGATCCGTAACGGCGCCGAGCAGAATTTCCTGCGCCTGATGCCCGCCGATTCGCGGGAGGGCTACCTCGACGACTGGTATCAGAACAGTGGCAAATTCAAGATGTGGCTGGACTACGAGTCCATCGACGATGACAAACCGACAGCGCTCAAGCTTGATCCGCAGGATCCCAAGCGCGATTTCGCCCAGCAATTGCTGGCTCGTTATGGCGACCTCAATGCCAGGCCCGACCCGATCAACCGCTGCGACGGCGCCTACTGCTCGCGGCCGAACATCGATCCGGACCTGCAAAATGCCGAGCAGGTGTTGAGCCGCCTGACTTCGCGTCCGGCGGCGGGGTTGAAAGTGATTGATCAACTGCCGGAAGCGACCCTGCTGCGCATCGAAACCGGCAGCGGCAAGCGAGAGGTCTACAGCCTGCTGCGCAACCGGGCCCACAGCAACGTGGCATTCCTGCTCGGCGAATCGCTGCGCTATCAGCCGGGGCTCGACACCCTGACGATTTTCCCGGGTGTGCTCAGCAGCTACCCGAACTTCATGTTCAACATTCCGGTCGGGCAAGTACCGGCGTTTGTGGATGCGATGGAGAACGCCAAGGATAGCGACAGCTTTGAGAAAATCGTCGAACGTTGGGGAATACGGCGCAGTCATCCGCAATTCTGGCAGTATTTCCATGACCTGAGCCGCTACATCCAGGAGACCGATCCGGTGGAAGAGGGCGTGCTGGACATGAACCGCTACGAGAACCTCTGACCAATCACCGAACCCTTGTGTAGGAGCTGCCGCAGGCTGCGATCTTTTGACTTTGATTTTTAAAATTCAAGATCAAAAGATCGCAGCCTGCGGCAGCTCCTACACAGGGGGATCGTCGGAATCTTTCCTGACAAAAATACTGGGACTTTGTCCGGCGCGCCGATTGGCGTAAACTGCGCCCAAGCCTGCGAGGAGTTTCCATGACCGCTATTACCATTACCGACGCCGCCCACGATTATCTGGCTGATCTGCTCTCCAAGCAGAACACCCCGGGCATCGGCATCCGCGTCTTCATCACCCAGCCTGGCACCCAGTACGCCGAAACCTGCATTGCCTACTGCAAGCCGGGCGAAGAAAAACCCGAAGACACCGCGCTGGGGCTGAAAAGCTTCACTGCTTACATCGACCATTTCAGCGAAGCTTTCCTGGACGATGCCGTTGTCGACTACGCCACCGACCGCATGGGCGGCCAACTGACCATCAAGGCGCCAAACGCCAAAGTACCGATGGTCAACGCCGACAGCCCGGTCAACGAGCGCATCAACTACTACCTGCAAACCGAGATCAACCCGGGGCTGGCCAGCCACGGCGGTCAGGTCAGCCTGATCGACGTGGTCGAAGACGGCATCGCCGTCCTGCAGTTCGGCGGTGGTTGCCAGGGCTGCGGCCAGGCCGACGTGACGCTGAAGGAAGGCATCGAGCGCACTCTGCTCGAGCGTATTCCCGAGCTCAAGGGCGTTCGCGACGTGACCGACCACACGCAGAAAGAAAACGCCTACTACTAAGGTGTTCGCTGCGAAATAAAAAAACGGCGCCCCGTGAGCGCCGTTTTTTTATGCCCTATCGAAACCCCTGTGTAGGAGTTGCCGCAGGCTGCGATCTTTTGACTTTGATTTTTAAAAGACAAGATCAAAAGATCGCAGCCTGCGGCAGCTCCTACACCGGGTGATTAGGGTCTGTAGAGATGTGCATGCCCCGCGCGATACAGTGACGATTCGCTGAAATGGTCACTGCCCAGCACCCGTCCTACCAGTATCAACGCCGTGCGCCGAAACCCTTTGGCGGCAACCTTTTCGGCAATGTCCTCAAGCGTTCCCGTCACCCAGTCCTGATCCGGCCAGCTCGCACGGTGAACCACCGCAATCGGGCAATCGGCGCCGTAATGCGGCAGCAGCTCCTCAACAATCTTCGGCAGGTGATTGACCCCCAAATGAATCGCCATGGTCGCGCCGTGCCGGGCCAGGCTGGCGAATTCCTCTCCGGGTGGCATGGCGGTCTTGTCGGCGTAGCGCGTCAGGATCACGCTCTGTGAAACGTCCGGCAGCGTCAGTTCTGCACCCAGAAGCGCGGCACAAGCGGCGGTGGCCGTCACGCCCGGAACGATTTCGAAGCCAATGCCCAGCTCACGCAGATAACGAATCTGTTCGCCAATGGCGCCATACAGGCTCGGATCGCCGGAGTGTACCCGGGCCACGTCCTGGCCCTTGGCGTGGGCGGCCTTGAACAGGTCGATGATCTGTTCCAGGTGCAGTTCGGCGCTGTTGACTACCTGCTCGGCACAATGACCTTCCAGTACGGCGGCAGGCACCAGCGAGCCGGCATAAATGATCACCGGGCAACTGCGAATCAGCCGCTGGCCCTTGACGGTAATCAGTTCGGGGTCGCCGGGACCTGCGCCAATGAAGTAGACGGTCATCGTCGGTTCCTGTGGGAATAAAAGGGGGCTGAACAGGGCTTCAGATGAAGAATGTTCATGATCGAGGCGGGGATTATCGGGGATTTTATGCCGCGCCGGCCAATGCCAGGGTTGCCTGGGCATATTTTTGTCGGGGAATCAGCAGTTTTGCCGGGGCCTGGGCCAGTTGTTCGGCCAGGGCCAGTGCGGCGCTTTCCGCCACGCCGTAGCAACCGGTGCGTTCAAACGCTATTTGCGATTGATGGCTGAGTTGCGGCTCATAGGGGGCCAGTTGTTCGCTGCTGAAGTACTGCAATTCCAGGCCAAGCTGCTGAGCCAGTTCGATCAGTGCAGGTTCGTCGCGCTTCGAATCGATACTGGCCAGCGCCTTGATTTCATGGCGGGCAATCTGGTGCGCCTCCAGTGCCTGGTCGAGCAGCGCCAGCAAGGTGCTGACGGGGCAGCCCTTTTGGCAGCCCAGGCCGACCACCAGGGTCGGCGCTGTGCTGGCGTCCGTCATGCGTGGTATTGGCCATCGCTTTTGCGACGGAACAACCAGGCGCTGATCAGGCCCAGGGCCAGCCAGAACGCCACGTTGGTCAGTTGCGAAGCGATTTTGAATTGGGTTTCCAGTGCCTCCGGAGCGAGCATCGAATGCACTTCCGGTTGCGGTGCGCCAATCACATGGGGAACGGCAAGGATTGCCGCACCGAGGACTTTCATCAGCCAGTGACGGCTGAACACGATCAGCGCGATACCGACGGCGGTGGAGGCGGCGGTACCGATCCACCACAGTTGCCGTTGTGCCAGATCGGCAGCGGCCGTGCCTGGCAGTTCAGGTGGCAGACCGAGGGTCGGCGCGAGCACGAAGGTCGCATAACCGGCCAGGCCCCAGAGCAGGCCCTGGGAGGTTTTGGTCGGCGCACGCAAGGTGTACAGGCCGGCCAGCATCAGGGCGAAACCGACGGCCACCACCAGGTTGCCGCCAGTGGTCGACAGCACGCGCTGCCAGCCGTCTTCCGGCTCCCAGGCTTCGGCGTCGTGGGTGTGGGCAGCCATCGCGCCATCGGCGTGTTCATGCATTTCAACGGCAGCCGGTTCGGCTTTTTCGTAGGTTTCGGCCTGCAGAATCAGGGGGGCGACCCAGAAGCTTTGCAGCAGGGTCAGCAGCAGGGCGGCCAGCAGCCCGGTGAAACCTGCGGTTTGCGCAATACGCTTGATCATGTCAGCAGGTCTCAATGGCACGGGAACGCGGAGCTGTGACGGGTATCGTGGGCGGCATTGTGCACCGCTTCGATGTGCGAGAAACCGGCGAAATACACCAGGCACGCGCCCAGGATCGACGCGCAGACGGCGGCGGTCAGGCGTTGGGTCAGGGTAGAAGTGGTGCTGGCTGTAGTGTGGCCGGTGCTGCTGATGATCGACATGGCGTTTCCCTCTGGTCTGTCAGCGGGGAATCAAGAGCGCATGCAAAAACCTGCACGACCAGGCGCGCAGGGTTTCAAACAGCGCCCGCCCACCGCGGGTTTGTTGTTTCAGTGATCGTTATGGTCACATTATGTTGCGGGCCGGTCTCCGGGCTCACGAGGGGCAAAGGCTTGGGCCTGAACCTGAAAACATCACCTTCCCATGCCGTAGTGGCACAGTGGATCTGATGCTTCGCTCGCTTACCGTTGCGGGGGCAGCACCGGACTGACATGGCTTTAGAGTAAAGCACATGATTCACCGGTTTCCCGTTTCACCCTGTGAAGGGCACCCGTAACAAGATGCGTAGGAGAGCATGGGCGAGGGTTGGGCGTCAATTGGCAAGGGTTCTCAACTGAATCGAAACGATCCCCGGCTCTTTGTAGGAGCTGCCGCAGGCTGCGATCTTTTGATCCTGTTTTTAAAAGCAAAATCAAAAGATCGCAGCCTTCGGCAGCTCCTACAGTGATTGACCGGTCTTACCACCATGCGTAGCCTTGCGCTTTCGAGGTTCTTCGGCGTTTGTCGAAGCTAAGAAGGGAACGCGGTCAATGCCGCGGCTGCCCCCGCAACTGTGAACGGTGATGTTCGTTGCCATGCCACTGCAGGCTCAATCCACGAGGCCGGCGGGAAGGCGCAGCGAATGCCAGGCTCAAGCCGGCACACCGTCAGCCAGGAGACCTGCCTCGACACAGATTCTCAAATTCAACCGGGCGGGGTGATCCGGTGGCGAACTCTTCAGGCACGCGCATCTGCGTTGCCGGTCGTCGTCCCGTATGCCCGCCACACTCGTCATAGGGCATCCGATGAAAACACTGGCCAAACTTCCCGTCACCATCGTCACAGGCTTTCTCGGCTCGGGTAAAACCACGCTGCTGCGACACATGCTCGACAACGCCCAGGGTCGCCGCATCGCGGTAATCGTCAACGAATTTGGCGAGTTGGGCATCGACGGCGAAATCCTCAAGCAGTGCTCCATCGGTTGCACCGAAGAAGAAGCCAACGGCCGCGTCTATGAACTGGCCAACGGCTGCCTGTGCTGCACCGTCCAGGAAGAATTTTTCCCGGTGATGCGCGAACTGGTCGCTCGTCGCGGCGATCTCGACCACATCCTCATCGAAACGTCGGGCCTGGCCCTGCCAAAACCTTTGGTCCAGGCTTTCCAGTGGCCGGAAATCCGCAGTGCCTGCACCGTTGACGCGGTGATCACCGTGGTCGACAGCCCGGCCGTGGCCGCCGGCACCTTTGCCGCCTTCCCGGACCAGGTCGATGCCCAGCGCAAACTCGACCCGAACCTGGACCACGAATCGCCATTGCACGAGCTGTTTGCCGACCAGTTGGCCAGCGCCGACCTGGTGATTCTCAACAAATCCGACCTGATCAACCCGGCCGACCTGGCCCGCGTGCGTCTGGAAGTCGCCGAAGAATTGCCGCCTGCGGTGAAAATCATCGAAGCCAGCAGCGGTCGCCTGCCGCTGGATGTACTGATTGGCCTTGGTGCCGGCTCCGAAGAACACATCGACAGCCGCCATAGCCACCATGACCATCATCACGATGGCGACGATGATCATGACGACCACGATCACGACGCCTTCGATTCGATCTCCATCGAACTGCCACAAGCCGACGAAAGCCTGCTGATGGATGCGCTGACCCAACTGGTGGTCCAGCACGGCATCCTGCGGGTCAAGGGTTTTGCAGCGATCCCGAACAAACCGATGCGCCTGCTGATCCAGGGCGTGGGCACGCGTTTCGACAAGCACTTCGACCGCCAGTGGGGAGCCGAAGAGGCGCGCATCACCCGTCTGGTGCTGATCGGCCAGGAACTGGACGCCGCCGTACTAGAAGCGCAACTGCGCGCTGCGCTCAGCGTGTAACCCATGCACCTGCTCAGGACCCAGCCCGGCGGTTTCGTGTCGGATGACAACATCGCCGACCTTGGACAAACCCCCGCCGAGCTGGTGGTCCTGTGCAGCGGCGACTCCAGCCTGGCGCTGCTCGCCGAGGCGGCGCAGCAGCTGCCCGAGGATTACCCGAGCGTGCGCCTGGCCAACCCGATGCAGGTGCAGAACCATGCCTCGGTCGATTTGTATGTCGATGAGGTGCTGCGCCACGCCAAAGTGATCCTGATTTCGCTGCACGGCGGCATCGCCTATTGGCGCTACGGCATCGAGCGCCTGGTCGAGCTGTCCCAGCGCGGCGTGCAGGTGATTCTGGTGCCGGGCGACGACCGCCCGGACCCGGAGCTCAGTGACTTGAGTACCGTCGGCGCCGAGGACCGCGACCGGCTCTGGCAGTTTCTGCGTCAGGGTGGCATGGCCAACGCCCTGGATTTCTTCCGCTGTCTGGCCAACCGATGGCTGGCCCGCGATTACACCTGGGGCGAGCCGCAAACCCTGCCGCGCACCGCCATCTACCATCCGCACAAGCATTCGGCCGCACTGAGTGACTGGCAGGCCGACTGGCACATCGATCAACCGGTGGCGGCGGTGCTGTTTTACCGCTCGCATTTGCAGGCGGCGAACACCGCGTTCATCGATGTTTTTTGCCAACGCTTGCAGGCTGCGGGGTTGAATCCGTTGCCGATTGCGCTGGCCAGCCTGAAAGAGCCCGGCTGCCTGGCTGCAGTCGAGGACTGGCTGGATGAAGCCGGCGTCTCGGTGATCCTGAACACCACGGGTTTCGCCCAGTCCAGCCCCGAAGCGCCGCACCTGCGGCCGTTTCGCCGCAACATCCCGGTGATCCAGGCGATTTGTGCCCAGGACAACGAGCCGGGGTGGCGCGCCAGTGAACAGGGGCTTGGCCCGCGCGACTTGGCGATGCACATTGCCTTGCCGGAGCTGGACGGGCGCATCATCAGCCGCCCGATCAGCTTCAAGGACCTGGCGTGGCGCAGTGAGCGCAGTCAGTCGGATGTGGTCTGCTACCGGCCGCAACCGGAGCGCATGGACTTCGTTGCCGAACTGGCGCGGCGCTGGGTCGAACTGGCGCGGGTGCCAAACGCCGAAAAACGCATTGCCTTGATTCTCGCCAATTACCCGACTCGCGACGGGCGCATTGGCAATGGCGTCGGCCTCGACACCCCGGCCGCCGCGCTGAATATCCTGCGGGCACTGCATGCCGAAGGTTATCCGTTGCCGGCCGAATTGCCGGACAACGGTACCGCGCTGATCCAGCAACTGCTGGGCGGCGTCAGTAACGATCTCGATACCCTCGACCTGCGTCCGTGCCAGCAAAGCCTGGGGATGGACGACTATCTGGCGATGTTCAATGCACTGCCCGAAGCCAATCGCGCGGCGGTGCTCGAACGTTGGGGCGTGCCGGAGAACGACCCGATGTGCCGCAGCGGGCGGATGATGATCGCCGGCCTGCGCTTTGGCCTGACCTTCGTCGGCATTCAACCGGCGCGGGGTTATCAGGTCGATCCGAGCGCGGTGTATCACGACCCGGACCTGGTGCCGCCCCACGGCTACCTGGCGTTTTACTTTTGGCTGCGCCACACCTATGGCGCCCACGGCGTAATCCACGTCGGTAAGCACGGCAACCTCGAATGGCTGCCGGGCAAGGGCGTGGGGCTGTCGGAAAACTGCTGGCCGGATGCGCTGCTCGGGCCGCTGCCGAACATCTATCCGTTCATCGTCAACGACCCGGGCGAGGGCGCTCAGGCCAAGCGGCGCACCCAGGCGGTGATCATCGATCACCTGATGCCACCGCTGACCCGCGCCGAAACCTACGGCCCGCTGCGCAACCTCGAACTGCTGGCGGACGAATATTACGAAGCTCAGTTGCTCGATCCGCGCCGCGCACGCGAGTTGCAGCGCGACATCCTGCAACTGGTGCGTGACTCACACATCGACCGTGAACTGCAACTGGACGAGCAGCTCGACAGCGATACCGACGCAGCGATCTGGTTGCCGCGACTCGACACGTACCTGTGCGACTTGAAAGAGTCGCAGATCCGCGACGGCCTGCATGTGTTCGGCGAATCGCCCACCGGTCGCTTGCGTATCGACACCTTGCTGGCGTTGTTGCGCATTCCACGGGGCGATGGCCGAGGTGCGCAATCGAGCCTGCTGCGGGCGCTGGCCAAGGCGTTTGCGTTGGGCTTTGATCCGCTCGATTGTGCATTGGCCGAGCCGTGGACCGGGCCGCGTCCCGAGTCTCTTTTGCTTATCAGTGACGAGATCTGGCGCACAGCGGGCGATACCCGTGAACGCCTGGAACTGTATGCAGCGCAGTTGATTTCGGACGCGTTGAATAACCCCAGTGGGAGCGTGCTTGCTCGCGAATCGGTTGAACATTCAACATTGATGTCGATTGACCCACTGCTTTCGCGAGCAAGCCCGCTCCCACAGGAGGCAGGTTGGGCTGAAGTGAGTGCCATAATCGATGGCCTTCGCGAAGTAGTCGCCCCGCGCCTGGACGCCTGCGGCCCAGCGGAAATGCGCGGTCTGCTCGACGCCCTCAGCGGTCGCTTTGTCCCGGCCGGCCCCAGCGGTGCGCCGAGTCGCGGTCGTCTGGACGTGCTGCCCACCGGGCGCAACTTTTACTCGGTGGACGTGCGCAATTTGCCGACCACCACGGCGTGGCGCATTGGTTTCCAGTCGGCCAACCTGATTCTCGAACGGCACCTGCAGGACCACGGCGATCATCTGCGCCAGCTCGGTCTGTCGGTGTGGGGCACCGCGACCATGCGCACCGGTGGCGATGACATCGCCCAGGCGATGGCGTTGATGGGCGTGCGTCCGGTCTGGGCCACCGGCAGTCAGCGGGTCGACGATTTCGAGATTCTGCCGTTGAGTTTGCTCGACCGTCCTCGGGTCGACGTGACCTTGCGCGTGTCCGGTTTCTTCCGTGATGCCTTTGCCAATCTGATCCGCCTGTTTGACGCGGCGGTACAAGCGGTGGCCGACCTCGATGAGCCGGACGACCTCAATCCGTTGGCGGCCAAAGTGCGTGCCGAGCATGCAGCCTTGTTGCAGGCCGGGCTGGATGAAGACGCTGCGCGACGTCAGGCCGGCTGGCGGATTTTCGGGGCCAAGCCCGGTGCCTATGGCGCAGGCGTGCAGGGCGCCATCGACGGTCGCCTGTGGCAAACCCGCGAGGACCTGGCCGAGGTTTACCTCAACTGGGGCGGCTACGCTTACGGCGGTTCCGACGAAGGCACCGCCGCACGAGAACAGTTCAGCCAGCGCCTGAGCCAGGTACAGGCGGTGCTGCAAAACCAGGATAACCGCGAGCACGATTTGCTCGACTCCAACGATTACTACCAGTTCCAGGGCGGTATGCTCGCGGCGGTGGAAAGCCTGAAAGGCGAGGCGGCGGCCAGTTATCATGGCGATCACAGTCAGCCGGACCTGCCGAAGATTCGCACCTTGAAGGAAGAGCTGAACCGGGTGATCCGCTCCCGGGCGGCCAATCCGAAGTGGCTCGATGGGGTAAAGCGCCACGGCTACAAAGGTGCGTTCGAAATGGCCGCGACCGTCGATAATCTGTTCGCCTTCGATGCCACCACGCAGTTGATCGACGATCACCAGTACGCGTTGCTGGCCGACGCTTATTTGCTTGATCCGGACACCCGGGATTTTGTCCGTGAACACAATCCCCATGCCTTGCGCGATATGACTGAACGCATGCTCGAGGCGCAACAACGCGGGATGTGGAAGGAACCGGGCGCCTACCGCGAGGCATTGGAGAATCTGTTGCTGGATATAGAAGAAGACAGCTAGTCACCGCAAAACCTGTGGGAGCGGGCTTGCTCGCGAAGAGGTCGTGTCAGTCACCATATAGGTTGGATGAGACACTGCCTTCGCGAGCAAGCCCGCTCCCACAAGGATTGAGGCGCCTGTGAGATCACCGACCATGACCGAGATAGAACAATGACCGACACCCCGCATTTCCCGCTCTCCGCCGTGGTCGGCGCCGACGATTTGAAATTGGCCCTGTACCTGACCGCCATCGACCCGAAAATCGGCGGAGTGCTGATCGAAGGCCCGCGCGGCATGGCCAAGTCGACCCTGGCCCGTGGTCTGGCGGACCTGCTGGCCAGCGGTCAGTTCGTCACATTGCCGCTGGGCGCCACCGAAGAGCGCCTGGTCGGCACCCTCGATCTTGACGCGGCGCTGGGTGAAGGTCGCGCCCAGTTTTCCCCTGGCGTACTGGCCAAGGCTGACGGTGGCGTGCTCTACGTCGACGAGGTCAATCTGTTGCCCGATCACCTCGTTGACCTGCTGCTCGATGTGGCCGCCAGCGGCACCAATCTGGTCGAACGCGACGGCATTTCCCATCGGCACTCGGCGAAGTTCGTGCTGATTGGCACCATGAACCCGGAAGAGGGTGAACTGCGTCCGCAACTGCTCGACCGTTTCGGCTTGAATGTCGCCCTCGGTGGCCACACCGCGCCTGCCGAACGAGGCCAGATTATCCGCCGTCGCCTGGATTTCGATAGCGACCCGCAAGGTTTCTGCGCTGAATGGGAATCCGCGCAGGCGTATTTGCGTGAACGTTGCCAGAACGCACGTAATGCGCTGGCAAGCATTCCCCTCGACGACCAGGCACTGGCACACATTACCGAGCGCTGCTTTGCCGCTGGCGTCGATGGTTTGCGCGCCGACCTGGTCTGGCTGCGTGCCGCCCGGGCTCACGCCGCCTGGCGCGGGGCGAGCGCTATCGCCGAGGAAGATATCGACGCCGTCGCCGAGTTCGCCTTGCGCCATCGTCGTCGCGAGCATTCGCCGCCGGCACCTGCGCACTCCCAAACTGCGCCACAACCCTCGCCGCAGAACGACAATCCGGGTGAAGGGCAGGGCCAGTGGGGCGAACTGCCTGCCCAGACGCTGGCGGTCGGTGCACGACGTGAAGTGCCGACCTGGCCAAAAAAGCCCTAGGCATTCGCCCTCGTTGCGACGCGGGGGCGAATGCCAGACCCCGAGCCGGGCGGCTGGACCACGGCAAGCAGGGCAAGCGTCACGCCGCACGCAATGGCTCGGTCAACTGGCCCGGTACATTGCTCAATGGCCGGCCGCGTCAGCGCGACGACCTGATGTTTCAACTGCGCACGCGTTCGCCCCATGAACTGTGGCTGGTGATAGTCGATGCCTCCGCATCGACCCGCCGTCATCAGGCGTTGAGCGATGCCAAGGGCTTGCTGGCGCAGTTGTTCGACGATGCCTATCGCCAGCGTGCGCGACTGGCGTTGCTCACGGCCAGCGGTGCTGCCCCCAAGTGGCAGGTGCAGGGACTGAAGGCCTCGACGGGGCTGCGCCTTTGGCTTGATGGCCTTGGCGCGGGTGGTGGCACGCCGTTGCTGGCGGCATTGGGCGAAGCGGGGCGATGGCTCGCAGCAAGGCAAAAGCGTTTTCCGGCGGAGCAGCAGCGGTTGCTGCTGGTGACCGATGGCCGGTTGAAGGATTGGTCGTTGTTGCCTGTGCTTGCGTGTCCGGGACTGTTGATCGACATCGAGCGCGGACCGATCCGGCTCGGGCGCAGCAGGGTGCTGGCGGCGCAGTTGCAGGCCGAGTATCGGCATATTGACGAGTTGCTTCCTGGCTGAATTCTCCTTTGCCCAGGCTGGCCTCTTCGCGAGCAAGCCCGCTCCCACAGGGGGGGAAACGCATTCCAAATGTGGGAGCGGGCTTGCTCGCGAAGGCGGTGGGTCAGTCAATATCAATTTTGAATTACTTGCCCATCGCCTGCCGATACTGCCGGGTACGCTTGCCTATATACAACCGGTCGACAATCAACGCCCATAGCGCCGAGACCTCAGGTCGGGTTTTGCGCCCACGGCTCAAGCTATGCAGCTGGAACTTCACCACCGCCATGCTCGCCAGCGCCGCCAGGGGTTTGCGCTTCCAACGGATCGGCGGCAGTTGCGGGTGGCTGTTCTGGCCTTCACGCCAGTGCTTGACCAGGTGCGGTTCCACGGCCAGCGCAGTGCCGATGCCGGCCATGGCGATGCCACTGTCGAGAACCTGTTCGACGATTGCCAGACGCCGGATCCCGCCGGTCACCATCACTGGCATGCGCGCCACGCTGGCCAGTTCACCGGCCATTTCCAGAAAGTACGCCTCCCGGGCCAGGGTCCGGCCGTCGCGCGCTTCGCCTTGCATGGCCGGTGCTTCGTAACTGCCGCCGGAGAGTTCCAGCAGGTCGATCGGTTGCTCGTTGAGCCACTGGATCACTTGCCGTGCATCATCGGCATCGAAACCACCGCGCTGGAAATCCGCTGAATTGAGCTTTACCGACACACAAAATTGCGGCGACACCGCCTGGCGAACCGCCTCGACGACCGACAACAGCAGGCGCGCGCGATTCTCCAGCGAACCACCCCAGCGATCGGTGCGTCGATTGGTCAGCGGCGACAGGAACTGGCTGAGCAGGTAGCCATGGGCGGCGTGGATCTGCACGCCGGTAAAACCGGCTTTCTCCGCCAGTGCGGCGCTGGTGGCGAAACGGCGGATCACCTCCTGGATGTCGTCCTCGCTCATCGGCTTCGGTTCGGCGAACATCTTCGAGAATTGGCCGAGATCCAGCGCAACCGCCGACGGCGCCAGTGCCTGCTGGCCGAGGTTGGCCATGGTCTGGCGGCCAGGGTGGTTGAGTTGCATCCAGAAGTGCGCACCGCCGGCCCGCCCGACACGGGCCCACTGGCGGAAGCGTTCCAGATGTCGCTCGTCCTCCAGTGCGACACCACCGGGGCCGGTCATGGCGCGGCGGTCGATCATCACATTGCCGGTCAGCAACAAACCGGTTTCTCCTTCGGCCCAGGCCTGATACAGGCGAAGCAGCGCCTTATCGGGTACTTGATCGGTGTTGGCGAGGTTCTCTTCCATCGCGGCTTTGGCAATGCGATTGCCGATGGTCTGGCCGTTGGGCAAATTCAAGGTTTGGAAGGGTGACATGCTTGACTCCTCATACTGATGAGCAGAGGCTAAGCTTAAAGTTAACTTTAATGTCAAGCAGGCAAATGAGGTCGCAATGAAAATTGGTGAATTGGCGCAGTTGAGCGGCCTGACCGCATCGCGGATCCGTTTTTACGAGTCTCAGGGCTTGATCCGCCAGGTCGAGCGCTCTGCCAACGGTTATCGGCGTTACTCGCAACAGGCGCTGCAAACCCTGCAACTGATCCAATGCGCACAACAGGCCGGTTTCAGCCTGGAAGAACTCAAACAGTTGCTCCCCGACAATGTGACCGGCGCATTCAAGCACGATGAGCTGATGGCCGGCCTGTATCGCAAGGTCGAGCAGATCGAAGAGATGCAACGGCACCTGGCCCATAGCAAGGCGCAGTTGCTGGGGTGGATCGACACCATCCAGGCGAAGCCTGAGGGCATGAGTTGCGATGAAAATGCCGAACGGGTGATGACGTCATTCAAGCACTAGGTCAGCTCAGTGCTGCGGTTGACTTGGCAGAACAGTCTGGTTGACCGGGTAGGCAAATGATTCGTCGTCGTTAATGGTCGCAAAAACGGTTTGTACTTCCCCTGGCTTTATCTGAACTGGAACGTTTGGCAAGTAGCTGATAAATCGGTCTACCTTCCAGTTAATCGGGTTCAGCCCCATTAATTTGGGGAGCATCGTCGCTCCGTAATTTGCCTTCGACGGAACCAAAAAAATAGTGGTGATGGATGTTTTTATCGGAAAAAAGATTGCGCCCGGGTGAGTACCGCACAGCGGATAGTTTGGAGTGTTACGTAAACATGTTGAAGGTGGCTCCTGGCCAATGACCATGTTGGTAGGCGGTGAACTCATATCGTTTACAAACACCGAAAATGAAATGCCCTTGCCTGGCAGGTTTTGCAGATTCAATTGAGACATCGTGAAGTTGAGGTTCGACAGAGTAGGTACCTGTTTCAAGATGTCCCCATCGCTGGTTACCGCCGTTACGATGAAAGGGCCTGTGGCCTTGGTCCCAACGACAGTCCCGGAGATGGATGTGGCACTTTTTGAAAGGGGGGTTGTGACGCAAACTTCCGGGCCATTCTGGCCAATGCGCCCTCTGTCGACCAAGTCGTGGCACTCTTCGTTGACCGTAGAAACAGTCGCGTCCTGATGGACGCTGCAGCCCGTTAAACCCATTCCCAGCGTTGTGCAAAAAAGTAGAGTTCTGGCCGTATTCATGTCCGATTCCCTTTGGTGTTGACAGAAGGTTACGGCCAGTATTTCCTCCTATGCTTCGAAGCGTCTACTGTCATAGTTGACAGTAGTGATCAGTTTTTTCGGGTTTAAACAGATCTTTTTTCAATGGACGCCTAACGTTCGGTACCGATGAGAAACGCTCAGTGCAGAGTGTGAGATAGATCAGTTCATTGATGAAAGGTATACCGATCCTTCCCCGTATGCTTTGCCTCATACAAGGCTTCATCGGCCTTGACCAGCGCCTGGTTCAGCGTGTCGCCGTCGAGCACCCGGGCCAGGCCGATGCTGATGGTCACCGGGTATCGAGTGGCTTGTTCGCGCACCACCCGACACAACTCAGCGGCCAGCGCCTCGGCGTCTTCGCGGCGAGCCCCGGCCAGGTAAACCGCGAACTCCTCGCCACCGAGGCGCGCATATTCGTGACGGGTCATCACCGACTTGATGTCCTGGGCGATGCGCTTGAGGACCTCGTCCCCAATGTCATGGCCATGGACGTCGTTGACCTTCTTGAAATTGTCGATATCGACCATCGCCAAGTAGTGGTCGTTCTCCCGCGGCACTTTGTTCAAATGCTGGTTGGCGCGGGTCATGAACGAGCGGCGATTGGGGATTTCGGTGAGGGTGTCGATGTAGGCCTGGTCCAGCAGCAGCTTGGACATGATGAAGTTGTACAGCTTGGCCTTGCGCAGTGTCAGGAAGCTGTAGATGGTCAGGCCGCAGATAAATGCCGAGTAACTGATGGCCATCACCCCCCTCAGCTCCATGTGTCCGAGATCCGTGTTGTAGAACGGGTTGAGAAACGACCAGGTGACGATTTGCGCGGCAAAGAACGACCAGCGGTTCAGCGGCAATACCGAGGCCGTGAACAGGGTGGTCGAAGCCGCCAGCAACAGCCATCCGGGTTGGTGATCGTCGGGTAGGCCTTCGGTGAGCAGTCGCGTGCCGAATGCCATGGCAAACACAAACAGCAGGTTCAGCGTCTGGAAATGCCGGGCATCGCGGATAAGCCGAAGGACGATGACGAAAGTCGCGAAGGCGCCGATAAACACCAGCGAAAGCCAGGTGAATGGTTGTCCGCCGATGAAACTGAGGATCAGGTCGTAAGCAATCCAGATCGCAATGCTGGCGATGTAGATCAATACGCAAAAGGAGCGTAGCCGATCAAATTCATGCTGGAGGAACTCGGCTTTGAGCTTGGCCGGCGCCGACTTTCTCAGCACTTCGTCTTCAATGGTTTTGTACATCGCCGACCTTGCTGTTGTGCTGGTTGTCGAGAATCACCTTACCCCACGGCCGGTAGCGCAGGGAGAAAACCGACGTCGGATGGCAGCCCGGCGATGTGGATTGGGGAGGCATGGGTTCGGCACGAAAAGGTTGCCCGGCAACGCTGACCTGGCGAAAGGCTTCCCTGACGATGCCGATGGAGCAGGGCAGGGCTTGGGCATAGCCGTTGCGAACCACGGCTGGCAAGCGTCCGGTGCCGGCTCCGTCCTGCCACCACACTTGAATCCCTGTGCTGGCCAGTTCCCCAAGCCACTGGCCATTCACCTGTGGCGACAGCTTGCCGACGCTGAAGACGCTGATGTGCAGCGGCGCGTCGAGCTTGCCGGCGAAATCCTTGAGCTGGCGTTGCAGGGTTTTCCGGCGATCAAGCGGCAGAAAGTGCAGGTCATCCAGTTCCATGGGCAGGTACCAGCCGCTGACCGGCAGTTTCCAGTCCTCGCGCAGCGTTTGCTGTCGGGCCCGCGACTGCCCCAATTGCGCCTGCCAGTAGGTTGCCAGTCCGGCGCTGTCCAGCTCATCGATGCGTTGGTAATAGGCCGGGTCCATGTGCAGGCCCAGCACCAGTTTCAAGCCTTGCGCCCGGGCCAGTTTCAGGCTGGAGGCGAGCCAACCGTTGGCGCCGCCGAAGTCCGAATCGCCATAGGCCGTCCATTGCACGATCACCGTATGCACGCCCTGGTGGGCGGTGTCCTGCCAGATTCGCTGCCATTGCGCCTGGCTCAGGCTGGCATCGGCGTTGAGCGGCTGATAGAAAATCCGTTCGTCGGCATGGGGCGCCGTGGCGCCCAACAACAGGCACAAAGCCAAAAGAAGTCGCTTCATCAGAAATTCAACTCCACGCCCACCAGCACGCCGTTGCCGCCGTCATACAGATTGCCGCCCAACGCTTGTTGATACTCGGTGCGCACCGTCAGGTGCGCGCGATAGGCGTTGTAAATGTCATCGTTGAACCACCATTGCCAACGCAGGCCCAGACCGGTGCGCAGATCCTGGCGCCAGTCGTTGCTCGGGTCCTGGCTGGCAAATTCAAGGAAACCGTATGGCATGACCGTTTGCGCGCCGTTGAACGGCAGCTTCCAGGTGTGACCTTGCTGGAAGCGCGACAGCCATTGATGGTCGCCGGCCTTGGTCCACCACGCCGCGTCGAGGTAGAGGAAGCGCTCCTCCCAATCGCTTTCATCGACCCGCCAATCGTTGCGGAATCGACCCTGATCAAGGAACGACGCCGTTGACCGCAGCAGGTAGTCGGTGGTGGTGTGGCCATCATCGCGGTGATCCTCGGCCTGATCGGATACCTTGTCGGGGACCAGCATTTGGCCGAGGCTCAGGCCATGGTTGTCCTGGTCATCGAACTGGCTTTGTTTGTAGATCTCGCCATAGAAGTTGATGTTGGCCGTGCCCCAGGGCTTGTAGCGCAGGCCGACGCCGGCACCCAGGGATTCGGCATAGCTCGACCGGCCCACACCGCCAAGCAACAAACGGCCATAGACCGACAGCGTGCTGCCGGCGCGGCTGGGTTCATCGCCCAGTGCGTGGTCCCACATGGCCAGTTGCACGTTCTGCGAACTGGAGCGTCGCTGCGTGCCGGTGCTCTGGTCAGGGCGCACGAAATCGTTGGTCGATATCCCGGCCGGCGACCAGGTACTGGCGATGGTGAATGAGTCGCGACGGGACAGGCTTTCGTGAGCGCGACGCTGACGATAGCGCCGTGCCTCCATGCTACCTTCCTCGTCATCGGCGGCCACCGGGTTCTGCTCCAGGTCAATCACGCGTTCCAGTTCCTTGCGCGCCGAGGCGCTGTCCTCGACCTCGTCGTAACGCCAGGCCAGGGTTTCGCCGAGGCGATAGTCTTCCGGGAAGTCCTGGGTGGCGCGTTGCAGATACGGGATGGAGCTGGCGCGTTCTGCCTTGGTCTCGGCCCCGGCCAGGCGCACGCCGTAGTCGGCACGATATCGGGGATTGTCCGGCTCACGGCGCACCGCTTCGGCAAGCCATTCGTTACTTTGCTGCAGGTCGCCGGCCTTTTGTGCCGTGACCGAAGCCGCATAGTAATGCTCGGCATCCGGCACCAGTTGCAGGGCGGAACGCTGGCGCTGCAGTGCGAGCGCGTGATCGCCCCGGGCATCGGCAATCGCCGCACCCAACGTCCACTCATTGGCGCCACGGGTGCGGCTTAATTGCCAGTAACGTTCGGCCGTTTGCGTGTCACCGATATTCAGGGCACCACGGCTGGCGGTGAGGCGGGCATTGTCGCTGAGTTCGGCGTCCGCAATGCTGCGCCAGATGGCCAGGGCACCCGCCGAATCTCCAGAGGCTTCCAGGGCGTAGGCGAGTGGCAGGCGGGTGTTCTGGTCACCCATTTTTTCGGCAGTCTGGTAGTACACCACCGCTTCGCCGGGACGCTCGGGCATTGCACAGCGACCGAGGGCGCGGTAGTCGCCTGCGGCTTGCGGGTTATCGCCAATCGCCTGTTGAACCGCGCCGCACTGGCCGTTTTCCGCCAGTTGCGCCAGCAGTTGCCCGCGAGTGGCGGGGTCGACGCGGTTGAGCAACGTAACGATGCGTTGTTGTTGTGCCGTGGTCGGTGTCGATGCGGCATACAACCCCGCCAACCGTTGCAGCAGGGGCGTCGGCAGCTTGCCGCCGTGGCGGTCGAAGGCGCTCTCGAGCAACTGTTGCGCATGTTCCCGCTGGCCGGCTTTGAGCGCCAGGTAGGTTGCCTGATTGAGCGAGTTGAGGTTGCCTGTCTGCTGGTAATGCCGCTCCCAGAATGCCGCCGCTTCGGTATCGTGATCCGATGCCTGGAGCAGTTCAGCGCGACGTTTGACCACGTCGGCGGTCTGCGGCTGGCTGGCGAGGTAGGCCATGACTTTGTCGCTGCGGCCTTCATCCTGCCAGGCGGCGAGCAGCTGTTCGCGGCGTTGCGTGTCCCAGGGTTCCGGCAGGCGGGTCGTTTGCAGCAGGTCGGTGGCTTGCAGGCGCTGGGCGAGGACCAGCCAGGCTTGCGGATTGTCTTCGGGCTGGCAAGCTTTCAATTGGGTCAGCGCCGCTTGCGGATCACGACGCGACAGCCAGTCGGCGGTCTCCAGGCACGGCCGCTGCAACTCACCACTCAAGCGTTGTACCGTTGCGCTGTCACCGGTTTGCCGCGCCAGTTCCCACAGGCGCTGGCGTTGCGCCGGATCGGCCAGATCGGCGGGCGGCAGCGTTTGCATCCAGCGTTGCGCCTGCTGGACGTGACCCATGGCAATCGCCCGGTCGACCATGGCCAGTCGAGTCTTGCGCGCAGCTTCCGGGCTTGGCGCCGTTTGCAGCAATTGCTGCAAGGGTTGCTCGTCAAGGCGTTGCACGTAGGCGTTGGCCAGGCGTTGCCAGCTTTGGGCATCGAGTTGCTGGTTCGCGGCCAGGGGCGCGAGTTCCTTGATGGTGCCATCCCAATCGCGTAATTGCTCGGACCAGTTGGCCCGGGCCTGTTGCAGCGCGCGCTCGTCCCCCTTGGGTGGCAACTGGGCCAGCCAGTCATGGGCCGAGGCGGCGCCACCGCGCTTGGCCAGGCTCGCGCTGTAGGCCTGCCACAGGCGCACACGATGCTCCGGATTGCTGGAGGCTATCCATTGCTCCACCTGTTTTCTGTCCGGCGGATCCTGTTCGATCCAGGCCAGTCGCAGGTTGAGCAGGGTGTCGCTATTGGCAGGGGTATCCTGCAGCGCTTGCACGGCGTCCTCGTAGCGTTGCTGCTTGACCAGCGATTGCACCAGCAGCGCCCGTGCCTCATCGTTTCCCGGCACTTTGCTCAGCAGATGGCGCATCAGCCGTTCGACTTCCTTCCAGTTGCCGGCTTTCGCTTCGCGGTAACTGCGGTCCATATAGGGGTAACTGCGGAACTGATCGAAATCGGTCATGGGTTCGGCTTGCACCCACGCTGTCGTGTTCAGGCAGAGCAACAGGCTACCGGCCATCAAGGTCTGACGATGGACAGGCTTCATGCAGCCTCCCGGGCAATGCAGTAGGCAGCGTGCTGCTCGCTCGCCTGATCGACCAAGGCCTGTTCGAGGATTTCCTGTGTGATCATGCCGCGTTCAATCAAGTGTTCACCTAAAGACATTTTTTCCGCATCGAAATCGATCAGCGCCTGATTGAACAGGGTGGGCGGCACCATGCCGCGTACTTGCAACAGGTTGCCCAGCAACACCTGATGATGGCTGACGCGCTCGATCAGGTCTTCGTCGTCCTGATTTCTCTCAAGCACCTCAAGCATCTGATGAACTTCCTCGCTTTGACGAGGGCTGGCGTACCAGTAGCGGATCCCCAGCGTCACCCGGCCTTGTGGTGCAAGGCGGCAACGCACCGGGCGTTTCAGTTGACGGCTGATGGCTCCCAGGGATACCTGGCTCACCGGACCTTCGGACGCCAGCACCAGGGTGTCGCCTTCCTCGGCGACCGGCAGCACGCCATAGTGCGTGGCGATCTTGCGAGGCACCGCAGCGATCAGGCGCTTGTCGAGTTTGAACGGGTTGAGTGGCGCCCATTCCAGATCCAGTTGCTCGGCCAGGGCCTGCACCAGTTGCGTGGTGTCGATGTGCCCGCGCAGCAGCAGTTCCCGACCCAGGCGTCGACGCACCGGGTTGGTCACCGCAGCTTCCAGTTGATCCTCGGTCAGCAGGCCTTTTTCCACCAGGCGATGGCCCAGCGGGGTGCGCTGGGCTTCGGCCAGGGCCGGAAACTCATGAGTGGTCTTGTCCCAGGCGACGCGACGCGAATCGCCCATTTCCATCACCTGGCGCAACGCTCGAAGGTTGGCGAAGAAGTTGACGAAATTGCTCCACACCATCCGGGGGGCCGACAGCAGCCCTTCGCCCAGCCCGTAAAAACGGGTGACAAACCAGCCACGCTGGAATAGCCGATTGAGCAGCATGAGGCCATTGAGCCACAGCAGGCTCGCCAACAAGGCGCTGTCAGAGAGGATCGATGGGAACCGCCAGGCATCCGGCGCGATCACGGTGACCAGCCACATCGCCAGCAACACCACCAGCAATAGGTTCACCAGGAAGCTCAACAGGTACGCAATAAGGCCACGACGGTCGCGCCACAGAAAATAGTTGAGCAGGCCTTTGCGGCTCCAGCCCAGATTCTTGGTGCCCTGGAACACAATGCCGACGATCCAGCGCGACTTCTGCCGGATCGCGTATTGCAAGTCCCGGGGAAAGTGCTCGCGCACGCAGATTACCTGGGAAAACGCGCGATCCATGCCGAACACCCAGGGTTGTTCCAGTGCCAGTTTCGGGTCGGTCACCGAATAGCGGGCAAAGATGCACTTCATGCCTTTTTGCTTGAGGCGAAAACCAATGTCGTAGTCTTCGGTCAGACTCTGCACGTCGAAGGCGATACCGTCACCGTCCTCGAGCAGGGCACTGATGGCCTTACGGCTGAAACAGGTGCCGACCCCCGCGCTGGGCACTTGCCCGGTCAGCGCTTCACGCACGATGACGTCCTTGCCATGGTTCTCGGCGAACTCGTCGACGTAATGCCCGGCAGTGAAACCATTCCACTCCGGCGCGTAGGGATAGACCGGAATCTGGATCAGGTCCTTGGCGGGCAGCAGGTAGTTGAACAGGCGCAACTCCATGGGTGAAATCACGTCCTCGGCATCGTGCAGGATGAAACCGGCGAACTGGATCTTTGCATCGTTTTCAAAACGCAGGATGGCGTCGATCACGTTGTTCAGGCAGTCGGCCTTGCTGGTCGGGCCGGGGCGTGCGCACACCACTTTGTGCACGTTGGGGTAATGCCGGCACACCGCATCGACGTCGGCCTGGGTCTCGGCGTCGTTGGGGTAGGTGCCGACGAAAATCTGATAGTTCTCGTAATCGATGGTCGAGGCGGCCAGGCGCGCCATTTCACCGACCACACCGACTTCGTTCCACGCCGGTACCATGATCGCCAGGGGCTTTTCGCCGATGCTGTACAGTCGTTCTTCATCGGCGCGCCTGAATTTTTCATAGATCCGCCAGCGTCGGATCAGTTTGCGGGTCCAGTACACCAGGTCGATGAACAGGTCATCGAGCCCGAGTATGAACATCAGCAAGGCCAGGGTAATGGCGAGGTATTTGAGTCCGAACAACGCATAGGCAAAGAAGTCGACAAACGCCAGGCTCATACGGCTTTACCCGCCACCGCACGGTGTTTCAGCCAAATGCCAAGGCGATTGGCGATGCGTTCGCTGGCGTGTCCGTCGCCATAAGGACTATGGACTCGGCTCATGCGCTGGAAGGTGGCGTCATCATCGAACAACAGGCTTGATTCCCTGACGATACGGTCGGTATCTGTGCCCACCAGCACCACTGTTCCGCCTTCAAGCGCCAATGGCCGTTCCGTGACTTCGCGCAGTACCAGCAGCGGTTTGCCAATGGCGGGGGCTTCCTCCTGGATGCCACCGGAATCGGTGAGAATGAAATACGCGCGGTCCATCAGCCAGACGAAATGCTGGTAATCCTGCGGCGCCACCAGATAGATATTGGGTTTGTCCGAGAGAACGCTGTAGACCGCTTTCTGCACCTGTGGATTGAGGTGCACCGGATAGACGAATTGCACATCGGGATAACGCTCGGCGAGGGTGGCCAGGGCCAGGCAGATGTTGCGAAAGCCGCCGCCGAAGTTTTCCCGGCGGTGCCCGGTGATAAGCACCATGCGCCTGGTGTCGTCGAGCACGGCCAGTGGCGAGTCGGCGGCCGGGTGCCAGTGGACTTGCTGTTGGTGATTGCGCATCCATACCAGAGCATCGATCACCGTATTGCCGGTGACCTCGATGTTGGCCTTGGGCACGCCTTCGCGCATCAGGTTGTCTGCGTTATTGGTGGTCGGCGCGAAATGCAGGTCGGCGATGACACCGGTCAGATGGCGGTTCGCTTCCTCCGGCCAAGGGGCGCGCAAGTTGCCGGTACGCAAGCCTGCCTCGACGTGACCGATGGGTATCTGGCGATTGAAGGCGGCGAGGGCGGCAATGAAACTGGTGGTCGTATCGCCGTGCACCAGTACGATATCCGGCTGCACTCGCTCGTAGGCTCGGTCGAGATGCCCCAGCAGTTGTTCGGAGAGTCCGTTGAGGGTCTGGCCCTGGGTCATTACCTGCAAGTCTTCGTCGACCGCCAATTCGAACGAGTCGAGCACTTGCTTGAGCATTTCCCGGTGTTGGCCGGTGGAGCAGATGTTCAGTTCGATTCCGGGCCAGTTACGCAGGACCCGCGCCAGTGGAGCCATCTTGATGGCCTCCGGACGCGTACCGAATACCATCATGACCTTAAAAGACATTAACCCTCCTGGAGCATCGAAGGCTGGCGCGCAGGGTCGCCAGCAGCGGTTCATTCCATCTTGAACCTGAATAAAAGCAGTCGAATCCGGCGTTGTCCAATCCGGTTCCGGGCTGCCTGGATGACGATCACCAGCGCGGTGGTGATCGTCGGTAAAGGCAATAGGATGGCCATTTGCCAAAAAAATTCCCTAACAGATGGCACATTGGGGGCTGGAGGTGAATCCTTCAAGCAAAAGCAGTCGGCTAATGGGGCAATTGCCGCAACTGTGCACATGATTGGGGCCCAGGTACCCGTGCCTTGTAGCCAACGGTAGCGCTCCCTATCGAGGCGATGGGTAACGTCTTTACCGCGACGAATTGCCATCTTGTTGATTGCGCTCATTTTTCAAATGCACTGGGAAACGCTCCACTTCCTGTGGCACACTTTCTGCTGTCTATTCCGTTGTTACATACCAAGTTCCGGTATAGCGGAATACACATCACCCTGGAGTGCTTGCCATGCATCGCCGACCATCCTTGTTCAAAGCGTGTGTTTTTCTTTTCGCAGCTTCAGCCGCTGCCATGGGCGTGGCCCAGGCGGCGGACAGCAAGCTCGATAGCGTTCTGGCCCGCGGCAAACTGATTGTGGGCACCGGCAGCACGAATGCGCCGTGGCACTTCCAGGGCGCCGATGGCAAGTTGCAGGGGTTCGATATCGATATCGGGCACATGATTGCAAAGGGGTTGTTCAACGACCCGACCAAGGTTGAATACGTGGTGCAGTCGTCCGATGCGCGGATTCCGAACCTGCTGACCGACAAGGTCGACATCAGCTGCCAGTTCATCACCGTGACCGCCAGCCGCGCCCAGCAAGTGGCGTTTACCCTGCCGTATTACCGCGAAGGTGTCGGCCTGCTGTTGCCGGCGAACAGCAAGTACAAGGAGATCGACGACATGCAGGCCGCCGGTGACAGCGTCACCGTGGCGGTGCTGCAAAACGTCTACGCCGAGGAGCTGGTGCACCAGGCGTTGCCCAAGGCCAAGGTCGATCAGTACGACAGCGTGGACCTGATGTACCAGGCCGTGAACTCCGGCCGGGCCGACGCGGCGGCCACCGACCAGTCATCGGTGAAGTACCTGATGGTGCAGAACCCTGGCCGTTATCGCAGCCCGGCCTACGCCTGGAGCCCGCAGACCTATGCGTGCGCGGTCAAGCGCGGCGATCAGGACTGGCTGAATTTCGTCAACACCACTCTGCATGAAGCCATGACCGGTGTTGAGTTCCCGGCTTACGCGGCGTCGTTCAAGCAGTGGTTCGGTGTCGATCTGCCTTCGCCAAAGATCGGTTTCCCTGTCGAATTTCAATGATCCCGTGAGAGCGGGGCGGTGATGAATCGCCCCGTTCAGGTACTGCTGACCATGAACTATCAGTTGAACTTTGCCGCCGTCTGGCGCGACTTCGACACCTTGCTGGCGGGGCTCGGCCTGGGCCTTGAACTGGCGCTGGTGTCGATCGCCATCGGCTGCGTGATCGGCCTGATGATGGCGTTTGCCTTGCTGTCCAGGCACCGCGCATTGCGGGTGATGGCGTCGGTGTACGTCACGGTGATTCGTAACACGCCGATCCTGGTGTTGATTCTGTTGATCTACTTTGCGCTGCCAAGTTTGGGCATCCGCCTGGACAAGATCCCTTCGTTCATCATCACCCTGTCGCTGTATGCCGGGGCCTACCTGACCGAAGTGTTCCGCGGCGGTTTGCTGAGCATTCCCAAGGGCCAGCGCGAAGCCGGGTTGGCCATCGGGCTGGGCGAGTGGCAGGTCAAGGCCTACGTCACCGTGCCGGTGATGCTGCGCAACGTGTTGCCGGCCCTGTCGAACAACTTCATTTCGCTGTTCAAGGACACCTCGCTGGCGGCCGCGATTGCCGTACCGGAGCTGACCTATTACGCGCGCAAGATCAATGTCGAGAGCTACCGGGTGATTGAAACCTGGCTGGTGACCACGGCGCTCTATGTGGCGGCCTGTTACCTCATTGCCATGATGCTGCGTTACCTCGAACAGCGTCTGGCGATTCGCCGATAGGAGCTACCCATGTACGAATCCCCGAGTTGGTTGCATGAGTTGTGGGTGGCGCGGGAAGTGCTGTGGCAAGGCTTTCTGACCAGTGTCCAGGTGTCGGTGCTGGCGATTCTGCTCGGCACGCTGGTGGGTGTGGTCACCGGGCTGGTGCTGACCTACGGCAAGTTCTGGATGCGCGCGCCGTTTCGTTTTTACGTCGATGTGATTCGCGGCACACCCGTGTTCGTGCTGGTGCTGGCGTGCTTTTACATGGCCCCGGCGCTGGGCTGGCAGATCGGCGCGTTCCAGGCCGGTGCGCTGGGGTTGACCCTGTTCTGCGGCTCCCACGTCGCCGAGATCGTGCGCGGGGCCTTGCAGGCATTGCCACGCGGGCAGATGGAGGCGAGCAAGGCCATCGGCCTGACGTTTTACCAGGCGCTGGGTTATGTGCTGTTGCCCCAGGCGTTGCGGCAGATCCTGCCGACCTGGGTCAACTCGTCGACCGAGATCGTCAAGGCTTCGACCCTGTTGTCGGTGATCGGCGTGGCGGAATTGCTGCTCAGTACCCAGCAGATCATCGCCCGGACCTTCATGACCCTGGAGTTTTACCTGTTCGCCGGTTTCCTGTTCTTCGTCATCAACTACGGCATCGAGTTACTCGGCCGGCACATTGAAAAGCGGGTGGCTTTGCCATGACTCAGACTCAGACCAATACTCAAAACGGCCAACCCCTGCTGGACATTCGCGGCCTGCACAAGCGTTACGACCAGCTCGAAGTGCTCAAGGGCGTCGACCTGAGCATGCAGCGCGGCAACGTGGTGACCTTGATCGGTTCCAGTGGCTCGGGCAAGACCACATTGCTGCGTTGCGTGAACATGCTCGAAGAGTTCCAGGGCGGGCAGATCCTGCTCGATGGCGAGTCCATCGGCTATGACGAGATTAACGGCAAGCGCGTGCGTCATCCGGAAAAAGTCATCGCCCGGCATCGCGCCATGACCGGCATGGCGTTTCAGCAGTTCAACCTGTTCCCGCACCTGACCGCGTTGCAGAACGTCACCCTGGGCCTGCTCAAGGTGAAGAAACTGCACAAGGACGAGGCCGTGGCCCTGGCCGAGAAATGGCTGGAGCGCGTAGGCCTGCTGGAACGACGCGACCACTTTCCCGGTCAGTTGTCCGGCGGCCAGCAGCAGCGCGTGGCGATTGCCCGGGCGATTGCGATGAACCCGAGCCTGATGCTGTTCGACGAAGTGACCTCGGCGCTGGACCCGGAACTGGTCGGCGAAGTGCTGAGCGTGATCAAGGGCCTGGCCGAAGACGGCATGACCATGCTGCTGGTGACCCACGAAATGCGCTTTGCCTTCGAGGTCTCGGACAAGATCGTCTTCATGAATCAGGGGCGTATCGAAGAGCAGGGGCCGCCCAAGGACCTGTTCGAGCGTCCGCAATCGCCACGACTGGCGGAATTTCTCAAAAGCACCCGTTTTTGATCCTTCAATTTTCAATCAGGAGAAACACTCATGAGCATTACTCGTTACGGCACCGGCAGCGCCGCTGCAGGCGGCACGCCTCGCCCTTTCGCCCGCGCTGTTGAAGCCGATGGCTGGCTGCACGTTTCCGGGCAGGTGCCGGCGGTGGACGGCGAGATCATTACGGGCGGCATTGTCGAACAGACCCACCAGACCATGAAGAACCTGATCGCGATTCTCGAAGAGGCAGGCTTCGGCCTGGAAGACGTGGTGCGTGCTGGCGTGTGGCTTGAGGATCCGCGGGATTTCACCAGTTTCAACAAGGTCTTCGCCGAGTACTTCAAACCCGAGCACGCCCCGGCACGGGCCTGTGTGCAGGCGAGCATGATGGTCGACTGCAAGGTCGAGATCGACTGCATCGCATACAAGAAAAAGGCCTGATTCACACCGGCCCTTGTAGGAGCTGCCGAAGGCTGCGATCTTTTGCCGTTTTTTGCACGGGCCCAAAGGCAAGATCAAAAGATCGCAGCCTGCGGCAGCTCCTACAGGGCATCAATGAGTGAGCATACAGACATGACCGAAGACACCATCAAGCGCCGGGCACGCGGTCTGGACCGGGCGTTCGATATCCTGGATTTCCTCAAGGAGATCGGCCAGCCCCTGCGCCCGAACGACATCGCCAACGGCATCGGCAGCCCCAAATCCACGGTCTACGAACTGGTGGCCTCGCTGCTGGAACGGCGGATCCTGGAGCCGGTGGGCAAGGACGGTCATGTCTACCTCGGTCGTCAGCTGTACTTTCTCGGCCAAGCGCACCTGCGGCATTTCGACCTGACCCGCGAGGCCGATCACGCCTTGCAGGACATCGTCAGTCAGACCCATGAAACCGCGCAGATGTGCCTCCTCAACGGGCGCAAATACACCGTGGCGCTGATGAAGGAAGGCGAGCGGCATTTCCGCATTTCCTCGGACATCGGCGAAAACGCTCCCATCCCCTGGACCGCCTCCGGGCGCCTGTTGCTGGCGCACCTGAGCGACCAGGAAATCGTCGACCTGATCGACCACGACGACTTCATCCTGCCCGACGGCGAACGCTTGGAGCTTGCGCAGTTCCTCAAGGAAATCCGTCAGGCCGGTATCGATGGATTCTTTTCCTTCGATAGCGTCGCCGACACCTTTACCCATTGCTTCGCCGCCCCGGTCAAAAACCCCGACGGCGTGGCCATCGCGACCCTGTGCATCGTCGCCCCACGGGCCGATGCGAAGAAAAACTACAACGACTACCGCCGGGTGCTGATCGCAAGCGCCAATAGCCTGGCTCGTCGCATAAACGAATAACGGCGGCTGCCTGCAGCCGCGTGAATGAGGAGTTCGACCATGTCTTCTGCCCCCCATACCGCCAACGTGGAAAAAGGCGCGGCGCCCATCGGTGCCAGCCTGGTGCGTGATGTCAGCCTGCCCGCGCTGGTACTGCACCGCGAGGCGTTGGAACACAACATCCGCTGGATGCAGGCGTTCGTCAGCGACAGCGGCGCGGAACTGGCGCCCCATGGCAAGACCAGCATGACCCCGGCGTTGTTCCGTCGCCAACTGGACGCCGGTGCCTGGGGCATCACCCTGGCCAGCGCCACGCAAACCCGCGCCGCCTACGCCCATGGCGTGCGCCGTGTCCTGATGGCCAACCAGTTGGTCGGCACGCCGAACATGGCATTGATCGCCGACCTGCTGGCCGACCCGACGTTCGACTTCTATTGCATGGTCGATCACCCGGACAACGTCGCCGACCTCGGTGCCTATTTCGCCTCCCGTGGCGTGCGCCTGAACGTGATGATCGAATACGGCGTGGTCGGCGGGCGTTGCGGTTGCCGCAGCGAACAGGAAGTGCTCGACCTGGCCAAGGCCATCGCCGCGCAACCGGCACTGGCCCTGACCGGGATCGAAGGCTACGAAGGGGTGATCCATGGCGATCACGCCGTGACCGGCATCCGTGATTTCGCCGCGTCGCTGGTGCGTCTGGCGGTGCAGTTGCAGGACAGCGGCGCCTTCGCCATTGCCAAGCCGATCATCACTGCGTCGGGTTCGGCCTGGTATGACCTGATTGCCGAGTCCTTCGAAGCACAGAATGCCGCCGGACGCTTCCTCAGCGTGCTGCGTCCCGGCAGTTACGTGGCTCACGACCATGGCATCTACAAGGAAGCGCAGTGCTGCGTGCTCGACCGTCGCAGTGATTTGCACGAAGGTCTGCGCCCGGCGCTGGAAGTGTGGGCGCACGTGCAGTCGTTGCCGGAGCCGGGGTTTGCGGTGATTGCCCTGGGCAAGCGCGACGTCGCCTACGACGCCGGTTTGCCGGTGCCGTTGCGGCGCTACAAGGCGGGCGTGGTGCCGGCCAGCGGCGATGACGTGAGTGCCTGCAAAGTCACCGCGGTCATGGACCAGCATGCGTTCATGACCGTGGCGCCGGGGGTTGATCTGCGGGTGGGCGACATTATTTCGTTCGGCACTTCGCACCCGTGCCTGACGTTCGACAAGTGGCGTGTCGGCTGTCTGGTCGATGAGCAACTGAACGTCATCGAGACCATGGAAACCTGTTTCTAAGGCTTGAGACCGAGGCGCTGCCATCGCGGGCAAGCCCGCTCCCACAGGTTTCATGAACACTGAAGAACCTTGTGGGAGCGGGCTTGCCCGCGAAGAGGCCGGCCCAGACTACAAAGAAACACCAGGGACCCCACAACAATGAACACCATCAACACCCTCGGCCCCAACACCCCGCGCATCGCCCTGATCGGCGAATGCATGATCGAGTTGCAGCATCGCGCCGACGGCAGCCTGCAGCAGAGCTTCGGCGGCGACACCTTGAACACGGCGGTGTACCTGTCCCGGGAACTGGGAGAGGACGGCTCCGTGGACTACGTCACCGCCCTGGGCGATGACAGTTTCAGCGACGCGATGTGCCAGAGCTGGGCGGCGGAAAACATCGGCCTTGAGATGGTCCAGCGCCTGCCCGGACGCCTGCCGGGTTTGTATTGCATCCAGACTGACGCCGCCGGTGAGCGACGCTTTCTGTACTGGCGCAATGAAGCGGCGGTACGCGACTGTTTCACCACCCCGGCCGCCGCACCGATCCTCGCGGCGCTGCCGGATTACGATGTGCTGTATTTCAGTGGCATCACCCTCGCGGTACTCGGCGTGCAAGGTCGGGAAAAACTCCTGGACACCCTGATCGAAGCCCGCCAGCGCGATGCGCGGATCGTGTTTGACAACAACTACCGGCCACGGCTCTGGGCATCGGTCGAGGACGCCCGGGCGGCGTATCGCAGCGTGCTGCCGCAAGTCGACCTGGCGTTGCTGACGGTGGATGACGAACAGGCGTTGTTTGGTTATGCCGATGATGACGCGGTGTTTGCCGCGTATGAGCAGATGGGTACGCCGGAAGTGGTGCTCAAGCGCGGCGCGCAAGCGTGCCTGATTCGTTGTGATGGCGAGTCATTCGAGGTGCCGGCGCAGAAGGTCGAGCGGGTGGTGGACACCACGGCGGCGGGGGATTCGTTCAGTGCCGCGTACCTGGCCAGTCGGCTCAAGGGCGGCAGCCCGTTCGAAGCGGCGCAAGCGGGGCACCGGTTGGCGAGCCAGGTGATTCAGGTGCCCGGGGCACTGATCCCCCGCACCTGAACAAACCCCCTGTAGGAGCTGCCGAAGGCTGCGATCTTTTGATCTTGTTTTTTAGAGATCAAGATCAAAAGATCGCAGCCTTCGGCAGCTCCTACAGGTCATCAATCGGCAATGACGTCGTGGTCAATCCCGGTAAAACACCTGCACCAGGTGATAGCCGAACTTGCTC
The DNA here is from genome assembly GCF_059491875.1 of Pseudomonas sp. Pseusp49. NCBI lineage: Bacteria > Pseudomonadati > Pseudomonadota > Gammaproteobacteria > Pseudomonadales > Pseudomonadaceae > Pseudomonas > Pseudomonas sp. Pseusp49. The sequence continues at coordinate 2,997,964 of NZ_CP168514.1, forward strand.
TTGATCGGGCCATGCACCACCCGCAGCGGTTTCTTGAAGATCACCGCATCGATCACGCCGACCATCTGCCCCGGCCGCACTTCGCCGAGGTCGCCGCCGCGCTTGCCCGACGGGCAGGTCGAATACTTCTTGGCCAGCACATCGAACGCTTCACCCTTGGCGATGCGTTGTTTGAGCTGCTCGGCTTCTTCCGAGGTTTTCACCAGGATATGGCGGGCTTGAGCTTTCATGGGGCGGTTACCTTGCAACGATTCTGGCTATGTGGGTGGCAGCGGGGGGCGCGATTATGCCTCAACTCAGTCCGGTTGACCGATCATCGTGCGAATCTTGTTGGCCAGCAGGTCGATGGAAAAAGGTTTGGTCACCATGTCCATGCCTTCTTCAAGGAAACCCTGGCGCTCGGCCGCGATCTCCGCATAACCGGTCATGAACAACACTTTCAGTCCGGGACGATGCTGGCGGGCGATTTCTGCCAGTTGCCGGCCATTCATGCCCGGCAACCCCACGTCGGTCACCAGCAGGTCCACCCGCAGGTCCGACTCCAGCACCGGCAGCGCGTCCTTGGCATCTTCGGCTTCATGGGCGCGGTAACCGAGCTCCTTGAGCAGGTCCAGTACCAACATGCGTACCGCCGCATCGTCCTCGACCAGCATCACCGTTTCGCCGGCAATCGCCGTCGGCGCCTCGCCGACCACGGGTGACAGGACTTTTTCCGGCTCGGTCGAATGCAGGCGCGGCAGGTACAAACGCACGCTGGTGCCGCGTCCGGGCAGGCTGAACAGGCTGACGTGGCCCCCCGATTGCTGGGCAAAACCGTAGATCATCGACAAGCCCAGGCCGGTGCCCTGGCCGATGGGCTTGGTGGTGAAGAACGGGTCGAAGGCCTTGGCCAGCACCGAGGGCGTCATGCCGGTGCCGTTGTCGCTGACGGCAATCATCACGTAGTCGCCGGCCTTGACCGGTTCCAGGGTCGTGATGTCGCTGCCGTCGAGGTACACGTTGGCCGTTTCGATCTGCAACTCGCCGCCCCCGGGCATGGCGTCCCGGGCGTTGATCACCAGGTTGAGCAGGGCGTTTTCCAACTGACTGACATCGGTGTTGACCCGCCAGATGTTCTGCGCCAGTTGCAGTTTGAGTTCAATGTGGTCGCCCTTGGTACGGCTCAACAGGTCTTCGAGCGAGCGAATCAGGTCATTGGGGTTCAGCGGCGTGCGATTGAGCGACTGACGCCGGGAGAACGCCAGCAAGCGATGGGTGAGGGCGGCGGCACGGTTGGCCGAGGACACTGCCGCCTCGGTGAACCGGCCGATCTCGCTGGCGCGGCCTTCGGCGATGTAGCGCTGCATCAGGTCGAGGCTGCCAATGATGCCGGTGAGCATGTTGTTGAAGTCATGGGCGATACCGCCGGTAAGCTGGCCGACGGCTTCCATTTTCTGGGCATGGCGCAAGGCGTCTTCGGCACGCTCACGCTCGAACATCTCGTTTTGCAGACGCTCGTTGGCCTCGGCCAGTTGTCGGGTGCGGGCGGCCACCCGTTCCTCAAGGGTTTCGTTCAGGTTGCGCAAGGCTTCTTCGGTGTTTTTGCGTTCGGTTTCGTCGATCACGAAGATGTAGAAGCCGTTGACCGCACCATCTGCACCGTGGCGCGGCAGGTAATTCATCAAGGCCTGGCGCAGGCTGCCGTCGCGGTGCGGCGTGCTGATGCTGAAACAGCAGGGCCGGCCGGACAGCGCCTCGGTGATGTACGGGGCGCGCAGCGCGTAGGCTTCTTCGCCGAGCACTTCAAGAATGGTTCGCCCGTATAGCTCTTGCGGCGTCAGCCCGTACCAGTCGAGGTACGCCGCGTTGTTGAGGCGAAAGCGTTCTTCGCGGTCGACGTAGCTGATCAGGACCGGCATGGCGTTGATGATCAGTTGCAGTTCGGTCTGGCTCTGGCGCAGGGCCTGTTCGGTGTGTTTGCGCTCGGTCAGGTCCAGGGCGGCGCCGAGGAATCGGATCGGCCGGCCGTGATGGTCCTTGTAGCAGCGACCGCGGGCAAACACCCAGCGCATCTGGCCGTCGGTTTGCAACAGGCGATACTCCTCGGCGTATTCGCTGCCGTGGGTGATGCAGTGCTTGATGCTGCGGGTGATCAGGGCGCGGTCTTGCGGGTGTACGCCGTGCAGGTATTCGCTGATCGGCAACTGGCTGGCCATGGCCGGGTCGACGCCGTGGAGCTGGGCGAAATGCACATCGGCGATGAAACGGTCCTCGCTGATGTCCCAGTCCCAGGTGCCCACCGCATCGGTGGCGGCGAGGGCCAGTTGCAGGCGTTCCTCGGTTTCACGCTGGGCCTTGAGGCTGGCCGCCGAGCGTTGTTCGAGTTCGAGGGCGATGCGCCGGCGTTCGTTGGTTTCGATGGCGGTGACCAGGATCCCGGCCACGTCGGCGCCTTCGTCGCGGATCGGGCTGTAGGTCAGGTCGAGCCAGAAGTCGGACTCCCGGCCCTCACGTTGCAGGGTAAAGCGCTGCTCACTGTAGGTTCGCACCTGACCTTGCAGGACGGCGCTGTAGATCGGGTCGGTAAAGTTTTTCAGTTCTGGCCAGATCAGGTGTGTCGGTTGTCCGAACGCCTGCGGATGCTTGCTTCCGGCGAGCAGGGCGAAGCCGTCGTTGTAGATCTGTGTCAGTTGCGGGCCCCATAGCAGCAGCATCGGCATCGGTGAGTGAATGACAATGTCCACGGCGGTTCGCAGGCTCTGTGGCCAGGTGCTGGCAGCACCCAGCGGGCTGCTTGCCCAGTCGATCCGGGCGATCAGGGCCTGGGCATCGCTGGCGGTGGGTATTGCGTTCATCCGGGAGTCCTGCGCCTGAGTCGCTTTAGCTGGCGTCTATTCTTGCACAGGTGGCAGGCGCAGGTTGATTCGAAGGCTTGAGCGGTTACTGTGGGAGCGGGCTTGCTCGCGAAGAGGGCGTGTCAGTCGACATCTTCGTTGGCTGACCTGCCGTCTTCGCGAGCAAGTCGAATCGTCGCACCGCCGCTCCCACAGGTTTTTGCGGCGCTTCAAGACTGGAGTTCGGGCCTGTTGCGGTACTGTTCCAGCGCTTCGGGATTGGCCAGGGCATCGGTGTTCTTCACCTTCTGTCCATGCACCACATTGCGCACCGCCAGTTCAACCACCTTGCCGCTGATGGTCCGCGGAATGTCGGTGACCGCGACAATCTTCGCCGGCACATGGCGCGGCGTGGTGTTGGCGCGAATCGTCTGGCGGATCTGTTGCTGCAGCGCCTCGTCCAACTCCAGCCCGTCGCGCAAGCGTACGAACAGCACCACCCGCACGTCATCCTGCCATTGCTGGCCGATGGCCACGCTGTCGAGCACCTGCGGAATCTTTTCCACCTGACGGTAGATCTCCGCCGTGCCGATGCGCACGCCACCGGGGTTGAGCACGGCATCCGAGCGGCCGTGGATCATCATCCCGCCATGGGGCAATTGTTCGGCGTAGTCGCCCTGGGCCCAGACACCGGGGAACAGGCTGAAATAGGACTGGCGCAGCTTTTCGCCATCGGCGTCGTTCCACAGGCCAACGGGCATCGCCGGGAAGTGCCGGGTGCAGACCAGTTCGCCTTTTTCGCCGATCACCGGCTGGCCGGCGTCGTTCCATACCTCGACGGCCATGCCCAGGCTCTTGCCCATGATTTCGCCACGCCGCACCGGCGATACAGGGTTGCCGTTGACGAAGCACGAGACAATGTCGGTGCCGCCGGACATCGAGGCCAGGCACAGGTCTGCCTTGAAGTCGCGATAGACGAAGTCGTAACTCTGCGGCGACAGCGCCGAGCCGGTGCACAGCAAGGTCTTGAGGCTGCCCAGGTCATGACTGTCACGGGGCTTGATACCGCTGCTTTCCAGGGTGGCGAGGTATTTCGGGCTGGTGCCGAAGACGCTGATCCCTTCGTCGTCGATCAGGTCGATCAAGCGTTGCGGGTCAGGGTGGAACGGCGAGCCGTCGTACAGCACCACCGCGCTGCCTACCGCGAGGGCCGAGACCAGCCAGTTCCACATCATCCAGCCGCACGTGGTGTAGTAGAACAGGCGCTCGCCGGGGCCGAGATCACAGTGCAGGCCATGTTCCTTGACGTGTTGCAGGAGTACACCGCCGGTGCTGTGGATGATGCATTTGGGCACGCCGGTGGTGCCGCTGGAGTAGAGGATGTACAGCGGATGGGCGAAGGGCACCGGGACGAAATCCGGTTCGCCGCCGGGTGCGTAGAAATCGTCCCACAGCGTCACGTTGGCCGGGGTGCGGAAGTGTTCGATGTGCGCTTGTGGGCGAGTGTAAGGCACGACGATCAGTTGTTGCAGTGACGGCAGGCGCTGGAGGATCTCGTTGATCTTGGCGGTCTGGTCGATCTCTTTGCCGGCATAGCGGTAGCCGGCGCAGGTCACCAGCACTTTCGGTTCGATCTGGCCGAAACGGTCAACCACCCCTTGGGTGCCGAAGTCCGGTGAAGAACAGGACCAGACAGCGCCCAGGCTGGTGGTGGCGAGCATGGCCACCAGGGTTTGCCAGGTATTGGGCATGCACGCGGCGACCCGGTCACCCACACCGACGCCGGCGGCGATCAAGCCGTTTTGAAAGCCGGCGACCTGTTCGGCCAGCTCGGCCCAGGTCAAATGTTCACGCTGACCGTTCTCGCCAACGGCTACCACGGCGATTGCATCATCGCGGCGCTGTAGCAGGTGTTCGGCAAAGTTCAGCGTGGCGCCCGGGAACCACTGGGCGCTGGGCATCTGCGGGCCTTCGAGCAGCACGGCGTCGGGTTGTTCGTGGAAGCGGATGTCGAAGAAATCGACGATGGCCTGCCAGAAGTCGGGGCGTTGCTCGATGGACCATTGGTGCAAGGCCGGGTAGTCGTCAATCTTGAGGTGGTGCCGCTGATTGATGAAGCGCCGGAAGGCCTCCATGCGGGTCTTGCCAATGCGCTTGACGTCGGGTTGCCAGAGGATGTCGGACATGGTTTGCCTCTTCTTTTTTATGCCTTTGCACAAGCTGATGTGGAGCAGGCTTTTGTGACCGGGGCGCTTGTGTGGCAGGGGAGCTTGTGTGGCGAGGGGGCTTGCCCCCGTTCGGCTGCGTAGCAGTCGTAAAATCAGACAAACTTAATCGTCTGTGAGTTTATAGGGCGGCTTCGCCACCCAACGGGGGCAAGCCCCCTCGCCACAGGGTTAGAGGCTGATCACTGCGCCAACCACCCACCATCCACATTCCACGCCGCGCCCCGCACCTGGCTGCCGGCGTCGCTGCACAAGAACAGCACCAGTTCACCCAGTTGCGGCGGTGTCACGAACTCCAGCGATGGCTGCTTTTCAGCGAGCAAATCATGCTGCGCCTGCTGTGGATCAACGCCGCTGGCGGCACGGTCGTCGATCTGTTTCTGCACCAGCGGCGTCAACACCCAGCCTGGGCAGATCGCGTTGCAGGTGACCTGGGTGGTTGCGGTTTCCAGGGCGACGACTTTGGTCAAGCCGATCACCCCGTGCTTGGCGGCGACATAGGCGGACTTGCCCACCGAACCGACCAGGCCATGCACCGAGGCAATGTTGATCACCCGGCCCCAGCCCTTGGCGCGCATGCCCGGCAGGCTCAAGCGGGTGCTGTGGAACACCGACGACAGGTTGATCGCGATGATCGAATCCCAGCGCTCCACCGGAAACTCGTCCACCGCTGCCACGTGTTGAATGCCGGCATTGTTGACCAGGATGTCGACGCCGCCGAACTCGCGCTCGGCGTAGGCGATCATGTCGGCAATCTGTGCCGGATCGCTGACATCGGCCGGGTGATGGCCGACCTTGCCGCCGAACTGTTGCACTTCGGCGATCACTTGGGAGGCATCGCCAAAACCGTTGAGGATCAGGTTGGCCCCGGCCTTGGCCAGGCTGAGGGCGATCCCCAGGCCGATGCCGCTGGTGGAGCCGGTGACCAGTGCGGTCTTGCCCGAAAGAGTCGTCATGAATACCTCACACAATGCCAGTGGCGTAGAAAGTGCCGATCACCACGAAAACCGCCAGGGTCTTGATCAGCGTAATACAGAAAATGTCTTTGTAAGCCTCGCGGTGGGTCAACCCGGTGACCGCCAGCAGGGTAATCACCGCGCCGTTGTGCGGCAGGGTGTCCATGCCGCCGCTGGCCATCGCGGCGACCCGGTGCAGCACTTCCAGCGGAATGTTCGCCGCATGGGCGGCGCTGATGAACTGCTCGGACATGGCCGCCAGCGCAATGCTCATGCCGCCCGAAGCGGATCCGGTGATGCCGGCCAGCAGGGTCACGGTAATCGCTTCGTTGACCAGTGGATTGGGAATGCTCTTGAGCCAGTCGGCCAACACCAGAAAGCCGGGCAAAGACGCGATCACCGCGCCGAAACCGTACTCCGAAGCGGTATTCATCGCCGCCAGCAGCGCCCCGCTGACCGCGCTTTTACTGCCTTCGGCGAGTTTGCTGCGGATCGCCTGGAAGCCAAACACCAGCACCATGAGGATGCCGACCAGCAAGGCGGCCTGGACCGCCCAGATTGCCGTGAGCTTGGCGATTTCCGTGGTCACCGGCGCAGCCATGCCCGGCAGCGCGAGGCTGTGGGTCTTGCCGTACACCTGCGGAATCCAATGGGTGAACAGCAGGTTCATGATGCCTACCGCCAACAGTGGCGACAGTGCGAGCCACGGATTGGGCAGCTTGAGGTCGGCAGCGGTTTCCGGCTCGTTGCGCAGGTCGGAGCCATAACCTTCACCGGCGCGCTGTGCCTTGTTGCGCTGGCGCTGGAGAAACAGCATGCCGGCACAGAACACGAAGATCGTGCCGATCACGCCCAGCCACGGCGCCGCCCAGGCCGTGGTGTTGAAGAAGGTGCTGGGGATGATGTTCTGGATTTGTGGCGTGCCGGGCAGGGCGTCCATGGTGAACGAGAACGCGCCCAGGGCAATAGTCGCCGGGATCAGGCGCTTGGGGATGTTGCTCTGGCGGAACATTTCAGCGGCAAACGGGTAGACCGCGAACACCACCACGAACAGCGACACGCCGCCATAGGTGAGCAGGGCGCAGACCAGCACGATCACCAGCATTGCCTGGCGGGTGCCGAGCAGGCGAATCGCCGCGGCGACGATGGAGCGCGAGAAGCCGGACAGTTCGATCAGCTTGCCGAACACAGCGCCGAGCAGGAACACCGGAAAATACAGCTTGATGAAACCGACCATTTTTTCCATGAACACCCCGGTGAAAGCGGGGGCGACGGCAGAGGGGTCGGTGAGCAGGACAGCGCCGAGGGCGGCAATCGGGGCAAAAAGGATAACGCTATAGCCACGGTAGGCAGCCAGCATCAGCAGCGCGAGGGCTGCCAAGGCAATGATCACACTCATGGTGTGTCTCCTGGGTTGTTATTTTTGTAGGGTGGAACTGGGTAGGGAGGCGTATAGCGAGTTTTGTGCCATGTGCTTAAGTTGTTGAAATATAAGGGTTTATATTATTTTTAAGATGGGTTTGCAGCGTGTTTGTCTATTTATTGAGACTTTGTAGTGCGTTAAAAGATCGCAGCCTTCGGCAGCTCCTACAGGTAAACGCGGAAAACCCCGCAGGAGCTGCCGAAGGCTGCGATCTTTTGATCTTTAAAAAGGCGTTCTACAAAAAGAGATAAATGTCTCTTTAAGGAGACTCGGCAATCCCCAGCGCCACCATCTTCTTGTACAACGTCGACCGCCCCAGCCCCAATCGCGCCGCCGCCTCAATGACCTTGCCCCCGCATTGCGCAAGGGTCGTTTCGATCAGTTGCCGGTCGAATCGCTCCCGCGCCGCACTGAACGTTTCATGGGCAAAGGGTTCCTGGGCCACGGGCGTCACGCGCTCAACCCGGGTGAAGGTACCAATCGCCGCGCGGATGTCCGCCGCTGTCAGGCGCAAGTCATCACTGAGCAGCGCCGCGCGCTCCAGCACATTGCGCAATTCGCGGATGTTCCCCGGCCAGGCGTGTTGCCCCAGCAATTCCAGGGCTTCGTGGTGCAGTTCATGCTGGCTGCGCAGTTCCTCGAGAATCGCTTCGCTGAGCGCCGGCACGTCATCGAGGCGGTCGCGCAGGGGCGGAACCTGGATCGGCAGCACGTTGAGGCGGTAGTACAGGTCGGCGCGGAACTCGCCGCGTTTGATCGCCGCCTCCAGGTCAGTCGAGGTCGCGGCGATCACCCGCACATCGCTCTGGATCACTTCGTTGGAGCCCACCGGCTCGAATTCCTTTTCCTGCAACACCCGCAGCAGTTTGCTTTGCAGGGGCAGCGGCATGTCGCCGATTTCGTCGAGGAACAAGGTGCCGCCCTGGGCGATCTGCAATTTGCCGGCGCGCCCCTTGCGGTCGGCACCGGTAAAAGCGCCGGGGGCGGTGCCGAAGAATTCGGCCTCCAGCAGTGATTCGGGAATCGCCGCGCTGTTGATGCTGACAAATGCCTTGTGCGCGCGGGGCGAGGCATTGTGGATGGCCTGGGCCAACAACTCCTTGCCGGTACCGGTTTCGCCGAGCAGCAGAACCGGCGATTCGGTACTCGCACTGCGCCGGGCGCGGCGTTTGACTTCCAGGCTGGCGGCGCTGGTGCCGATGAAATGGGCGAAGTTGTATTTGGTCTGCCGCGCGCGCAGCAGCGAGCGGGTGGAGGCCAGCTCTTCCTGCATGCTCATGTAGCGCTTGAGCATCGGCGACAGGCTGCGCAGTTCGTCGAACAGGGCGAAACCGATGGCGCCGATGACCACGCCGGCGTCATCGTGAATCGGCAGGCGCATGACCACCAGCGGCTCTTTTGGGGTGTCTTGCATGTCCAGCAGAATCGGCCGGCCGGTGCGCACCACTTCACGCAACAGGCTGCCGGGGATCACGCTTTCGCAGGGCTTGCCGATCGCCACTTGCGCCGATTGCAGGCCGAAGCGCCGGGCATAGCGCTCATTCATCCAGACGATGTTGGCATCGCGGTCGACAATCACCGTGCCCTCGCTCGATTGCTCGATGATTTCGAACAATGAACGGATCGCCAGCAGGCGAACGCGCTGGTAGTCCTTGAGGCTATCGGTGGTGTTCATGGGGGCTGATCCTGATTATGTTTTGCCTGTGCCGGCCTCTTCGCGAGCAAGCCCGCTCCCACAGGGGATTTGTGAACGACACAGATCAACTGTGGGAGCGGGCTTGCTCGCGAAGGCCGCGCCTCGGTCCAACTTCATGCAACGGATTATGCCTGCCCCAACAACGCCGCCGCCAACAGCTCTTTGGTGTACGGATGCTGCGGTGAGTCAAACACTTCATGGCTGGCGCCGCGTTCTACCACCTTGCCGTCCTTGATCACGATCATGTCGTGGGCCAGGGCGCGCACCACTGCCAGGTCGTGGCTGATGAACAGGTAGGTCAGGCCGTGCTTTTCCTGGAGCTGGCGGAGCAGGGCGACCACCTGTTTCTGCACCGTACGGTCCAGCGCCGAAGTCGGCTCGTCGAGCAGGATCAGCGCCGGCTTGAGCACCAGCGCCCGGGCGATGGCGATGCGCTGGCGCTGGCCACCGGAGAATTCGTGGGGATAGCGATGGCGGCTTTGCGGGTCGAGGCCGACTTCGCTCAGGGCGCGGATCACTTCGGCGTTGCACTCTTCAGTGCTCAACTGGCTGTGCACTTCCAGGCCTTCGCTGATGATCTGCGCCACCGACATTCGCGGGCTGAGGCTGCCGAAGGGGTCCTGGAACACCACCTGCATTTTCTTGCGCCACGGCCGTAGCTGTTTTTGCGTCAGGCCATCCAGCGCCTGGCCCTGAAAGCGGATGCTGCCTTCGGAGTCGAGCAAACGCAGGATCGCCTGGCCGAGTGTGGATTTTCCGGAACCGGATTCACCGACAATGCCCAGGGTCTTGCCGCGCTGAATGTTCAGGCTGATGCCATCGACGGCACGCAGCCAGGTCTTGCGCTGGAACAGGCCGCCACTGACGGGAAACCGCACCTGCAGATCGTTTACTTCCAGTACGTTTTCGCGCTCGTCCCGGGGCAAGGCTTCGCCCTCGGGTTCGGCGTGCAGCAATACGCAGCTGTAAGGGTGCTTCGGTTCGGTGAACAGGGTTTCGCACGGCGCCTGCTCGACGATTTCCCCGGCCTTCATCACGCACACGCGCTGGGCGATGCTGCGCACCAGATTCAGGTCGTGGCTGATCAGCAGCAGCGACATGCCCAGCCGCTGTTGCAGGGACTTGAGCAGCAGCAGGATCTTGCGCTGCACGGTCACATCCAGCGCGGTGGTCGGCTCGTCGGCAATCAGCAGTTCCGGTTCGCACGCCAGGGCCATGGCAATCATCACCCGCTGGCGTTGCCCGCCGGACAATTGATGGGGATAGGCCTTGAGGCGCTCCTCGGGTTTCTGGATGCCCACCAGGTGCAGCAGTTCAAGGATCCGCGCCTGCGCCGCTTTGCCCGCCAGGCCTTTGTGCACCAGCAAGGTTTCGCCGATCTGTTTTTCGATGCTGTGCAGCGGGTTCAGGGACGTCATCGGCTCCTGGAAGATCATCGCAATGCGATTGCCGCGCAGTTGTCGCAACTTGCCGGCATCGGCCCCCACCAGTTCCTGGCCGCGATAGCGGATGCTGCCCGTTGTCAGGGTATCGGTTTGCGGCAGCAGCTGCAGGATCGAGTGGGCCGTCACCGACTTGCCCGATCCCGATTCGCCCACCAGCGCCAGGCATTCGCCGGGGCGGATGTCCAGGCACAGATTACGCACCACGGTCTGGCCGCTGAAGGCCACGCTGAGGTCACGGATTTCGATCAGGTTGGTCATTGCCGCCGTCCGCTCAAGATCTCGGATCGAAGGCGTCTCGCAACGCCTCGCCGATAAACACCAGTAAAGAAAGAATCAGCGCCAGGGTGAAGAACGCCGTCAGGCCCAGCCAGGGTGCTTGCAGGTTCTGCTTGCCCTGGCCGATCAGTTCACCCAGGGAAGCACTGCCCGCCGGCATGCCGAAGCCGAGGAAGTCCAGCGCCGTCAGGGTGGAAATCGCCCCGGTGAGAATGAACGGCAGGTAGCTCAAGGTCGCGTTCATGGCGTTGGGCAGAATGTGCCGGACGATGACTTTGCGGTCGGTCAGGCCCAGCGCGCGCGCGGCCTTGACGTATTCCAGGTTGCGTCCGCGCAGGAACTCGGCGCGCACCACGTCCACCAGGGCCAGCCATGAAAACAGTGCCATGATTCCTAGCAGCCACCAGAAATTCGGCTCGACGAAACCCGACAGGATGATCAGCAGGTACAGCACCGGCAACCCGGACCACACCTCCAGCAGGCGCTGGCCGAGCAAATCCACCCAGCCGCCGTAATAGCCTTGCAGGGCACCGGCCGCGATGCCGATCAGCGCGCTGACAAAGGTCAACATCAAGGCAAACAGGATCGACACCCGGGCACCGAAGATCACCCGGGCCAGAACATCCCGTGCCTGGTCGTCTGTGCCCAGCCAGTTGACGCTGGTGGGCGGACTGGGAGCGGGTTTGTTCAGGTCATAGTTGGGCGTGTCGTCACTGAACGGAATCGGTGGAAACAGCAACCAGCCGCCATCCTTCCTGATCAACTGCTGCACATAGTCGCTGCGGTAGTCGGCCTGGAACGGCAGTTGCCCGCCGAACTCCTGTTCGGTGTGGCGCTTGAACACCGGGAAGTACCACTGGCCTTGATAACTGACCATCAGCGGTTTGTCGTTGGCGATCAGTTCGCCGCCCAGGGTCATCAGGAACAGGCCGATAAACAGCCAGAGCGACCACCAGCCCCGGCGGTTTTTCTTGAAACGCTCGAAGCGCCGGCGCGCCAGCGGTGAAAGCTTGAACATCAGGCGTTCCTCGCGGCGAAGTCGATACGCGGGTCGACCAGGGTGTAGCAGAGGTCGCCGACCAGTTTTATCAATAGGCCAAACAGGGTGAAGATGAACAGCGAGCCGAACACCACCGGATAGTCCCGGGATACCGCTGCTTCGTAACTCATGCGGCCCAGGCCATCGAGGGAGAAGATCACTTCGATCAGCAGGGAGCCGGCAAAAAACACACTGATGAACGCCTGTGGAATGCCCGACACCACCAGCAGCATGGCGTTGCGGAACACGTGCCCATAGAGCACCCGTCGTTCACTCAAACCCTTGGCCCGGGCAGTGACCACGTATTGGCGGGTGATTTCATTGAGGAACGAGTTCTTGGTCAGGATGGTCAGCGTGGCGAAACCGCCGATCACCAGCGCGGTGACCGGCAACACCAGATGCCAGAAGTAGTCGGCCACTTTGCCCAGGGTCGACAGCGATTCGAAGTTGTCCGAGACCAGTCCGCGAACGGGGAACCAGTTCAGCGAAGTGCCGCCGGCAAACACCACGATCAGGAACATCGCAAACAGGAACGCCGGCATGGCATAGCCGATGATGATCGCGGTACTGCTCCAGATGTCGAAATGGCTGCCATGGTGCACGGCCTTGCGGATGCCCAGGGGAATCGACACCAGGTAAGTGATCAGCGTCGCCCAGAGTCCGAGGGAAATGGTCACGGGCATTTTCTCGAGGATCAGGTCGGTGACGGTGGCGCCGCGGAAGAAACTCTTGCCGAAGTCCAGGCGTGCATAGCTGGTGAGCATCAGCCAGAGGCGTTCGTGTGCCGGTTTATCGAAGCCGTACTGTTTTTCAATGTCCTTGATCAGCTGCGGATCGAGCCCGCGACTGGCCCGGGATTTGCCGCTCATGGACTCGCCGGAACCGCCGCCGACCGCAGCGCCGCCAATGCCTTGCAGGTGCGCGATGGCCTGCTCGACCGGCCCGCCCGGTGCGGCCTGGACGATGACAAAGTTGACCAGAAGAATGATCACCAGCGTCGGAATGATCAGCAGCAGGCGCCGCAGTATGTAAGCCCACATCAGTGCGGCCCTCCGGGTTTGCCACGGCTGATACGCTCGGCCGTCATCTGTTGGTTGGTCAATGGCGTGGTGCTCATCTCCCACCAGCTCTCGATGGCTTCGTCATTGCTCGCTTGCACGTTCGGGATGCCGAAGCGGTTCCACCACACCGTCGAGGTGCCCGGCGGGTAATAGTTGGGAATCCAGTAGTAGTTCCATTGCAGCACCCGATCCAGGGCATGGGCGTAATGCAGCATGTCAGCCTGGGTGTTGGCCCGGATCAGCCCGGTGATCAGGGTGTCCACTGCCGGGTTCTTCAACACCATGTAGTTGTTGGAGCCTGGGTCGGTGGCCGCCTCGGAACCGAAGTAATTGAGCAGTTCGCCTCCCGGAGAGGTGGTGACGGGGTAGCCGGTGACGATCATGTCGTAGTCGCGGCTCATCAGGCGGTTGACGTACTGGGACGAGTCGATGCGGCGGATATTGAGGTCGATGCCGATCTGTTTCAGCGTGCGTTTATAGGGCAGCAGCAGACGGTCCATGCCGTTCTGGCTGACCAGGAAGGTGAAGCTCAACGGCTCGCCTTCGGCATTGACCAGTTGATCGCCATCGGGTTTCCAGCCGGCCTGTTCGAGCAAGTCCAGGGCCTGTAGCTGCTTGTCGCGTATCACGCCGCTGCCATCGGTCTTCGGCGCCTCGAACACCTGGGTGAAGACTTCGTCGGGAATCTGCCCGCGCAGCGGTTCGAGAATCGCCAGCTCCCCGGCATCCGGCAGTTGTCGGGCGGCGAGATCGGTATTGGAGAAAAAGCTCTGCTGGCGGATGTACATGTCGCGCATCATCTGCCGATTGCTCCACTCGAAGTCCCACAGCATCACCAGCGCCTGGCGCACGCGACGGTCCTGGAACATCGGCTTTTGCAGATTGAACACAAAACCCTGGGCCGGCTGCGGCGCCTCGGTGGCGAGGTGGGCCTTTTGCAGACGACCGTCGCTCAGGGCGGGGCTGTCATAGCCGATGGAATAACCGGTGGCGGAAAATTCCCGGTTGTAGTCATAGGCGCCACCGCGCAGGACCTGGCGCGCCACGTCGGTATCGCCGAAGTACTCGATGCTGAAATGATCGAAGTTGTACAGGCCACGGCTGACTGGCAGGTCCTTGCCCCACCAGTCGGGATTGCGCTCGAAGGTGATGCTGCGCCCGGAATCGATCTTGCCGACTTTATAGGGGCCGCTGCCCAACGGCGCTTCATAGCCGCCGCCACCGGCGAAATCGCGAGTCTTCCACCAGTGTTCGGGAAACACCGGCAGGGTCGCGATATCCAGCGGCAGGGTGCGATTTTCGTTGTTCTTGAAATCAAAGCGAATAGTCAGCGGCGATTCCACTTCGACGCCTTTGACGTCGGCGAACTGGGTGCGGTAACGCAGGCTGCCCTGGGTCATCAGCAGGTCGAAGGTATAACGCACGTCTTCGGCGGTAATGGCTTTGCCATCGGCAAAACGCGCCTTGGGATTGAGGTAGAAACGCAGTGACAGGCCGTCGTCGGAACGCTCCATCTTCTCTGCCACCAGGCCGTACACGGTGTACGGCTCGTCCAGTGAGCGCTGGGCCAGCGGCGAATAGAGCAAGCCGTCGATCTGGGTGACGCCGATGCCTTTGTCGATGTAAGGCAAAACGTGGTCGAACTGCCCGATTTCGATCGCCGATCGGCGCATCGTGCCGCCTTTGGGAGCCAGCGGATTGGTGTAGGCGAAATGACTGAAGCCGGCAGGGTATTTTGCCGGTTCGCCGTACACGGTCATTGCCGGTTGCGGTGCCGCATCCACACCCGCGGCACCCGACAGCAGGGCCACGGCCGTGAACAACAAGGTAGGGAAAGCCAGTCGCATTGTCAGCCTTAGAGCCGGGTGGTCGTTAACGACAATTTGTACGCTAGCGGCGCGTCCCTCGCCAGCCGAATTACGCGTGTGAAACACAACGGCCCACCAAAAGGCGGGCCGTTGTGTGGATAGCTTGAGCGTCGATCAGTCCTGACGGCTGGTCACTTCCAGCAGGTGGTAACCGAACTGGGTCTTGACCGGGCCCTGGACCACGTTGAGCGGCGCGCTGAAGACCACGGTGTCGAACTCCTTGACCATCTGGCCTGGACCGAACGAACCCAGATCACCGCCCTGGCGGCTGGAAGGGCAGGTGGAGTTTGCCTTGGCAACGTCGGCGAAATCGGCGCCAGCCTCGATTTGGGCCTTGAGTTCGTTGCACTTGGCTTCCGAGGCAACAAGGATGTGACGGGCAGTGGCTTTGGCCATGGGGAAATACTCCTTTCAATATTCGGTAAAATGCGGAGCCTACCGGATTCAGTGAGCTATTTCTCCTCAAAGTTCCGTTCCATGCGGGATTCACGGCGGGCAGCCCCTCAAAGGCCGGCGGCGCTCAGGCGCTCGGCATGCCGGACATAGAGGTCGACCGGGTCGACACCTGTGCGCAACTGGCCCGCCGGCTGGCCAAGGGTGTCCAGATGATCCAGCGCATAGTCGGAGCGGATAACCGTGCCCAGGTGAGAACTGAAGCGACCGACCAGACCGTCGTTCTGCTCGGCTTCCGTGACGAAATAACCGGAAAGGGCCCGGCAGAAAGCGTTGAGCGGATCGAGCGCATTGAGCCCCTCCTTGAGCACATTCGACTGCACTATGCCGCTCCACGAGTAGTAACGAACACCGTTGACCCGTTCGCGCCCCTTGCCACCCCAGGTGGCGGGCAACCCTTGCGGGTATTTGTCGTTGAATGCGCCAGCGCCTTCGGTGGTCAGTGCATTGAGGGCGGCAATGGCGTTCTGCGGCTGGTACTGGTTGTCGCTCAGGGTCGCGAGGAAGTCGGCGAAGAGGGTCACCACCGTCTCGGCCACATGTTCCGGCAGACGGCCCGGTGTCAATGCCTTGCGCAGGAAATCGGCGAGCTCCGAGCCATGGTTCGGCCCGCTGACGGAAGTCACCGATGCCACACAGTGTGGCGCAACCGCTGCGGCATAACGTGCGGCCAGTGCACCCTGGCTATGGCCGATGAGGTTGACTTTGCGTGCACCGGTTCCTTCCAGTACCCGCTCGATCTGTGCGAGCAATTGGTTACCGCGTACTTCGTTGTCGTGGATGGCCGACAAGTGGGGAACGAACACCCTTGCTCCGGCGTTCCTCAGCGCCTGCCTGATGTCGTGAAACAGCTCGAACTTGCCGATTCTTTCGAAGCCGAAAAGGCCGTGGATCAGCAGTATGGGATAACGAGTGCTTGCATTCCTTTGCATATTCACACCTTTGCACAGAAGTTCGTCGGGACTGCATGGCGCTTCACTCTAAAACACTCGAGGTTGGCGCGATGTATGAAAAGTCCGCCGAAACCTCCGGAAAACGGAATAGAGCAAGTGCGAATGCTCAAGATTTGCTGAGGCTTTAGTCGGAATCGTTTGACGATTTTTCACGGCAATCAGGTGGCTCTTGATCAAAGACCTACTTCACATGTATCGACTTTCCGAGTGAGGCTGAGTGAGAGGCCGACATATCGGCGAATAGTCGTGAGGTTAAATAGACGTCATCCAAAGCCGGCCACCCGTTCGGTATTTATTCCAGGGAATGGAGCGAATGAATGACTGTTTATGAACCCGATACTTTGAATCTCGTACTGCAACCCTTGCCACCGCCCGTATTGGAGCAGGCGGAAAACGGCGTTCTGAGCCCCTCTGACCGAAAAGCCGTGATCAGGGTCCGTCCTTACCCAGGCATGACCTGCGGCGACAAATTGCTATTGAATTGGGCAGGTCTGGATGCCGATGGCCTCGCCTGCAATCATCAGGTGACGCGTTTTGTCAGTGACGACCGGGTCGGCGAAGACATGATCTTTGCCGTGAGCAGCGCTTATATCGAGGCGCTCGACGGTGGTTCACTCGAAATCAGCTATTCGCTCCTGAGCAGTCGTTTTACCGGGCTCGTGCATTCCCATCGTTTACAGCTGTGTGTGGGTGATGTGCAGTCAGACCTGTTACCCGCGACGGTGAACGACGCGGTGGGCAGAACGCTTGATCCGGATCGGGTCAGGGAAGGGGCGATCGTTACAATCAAACCCTATGCGCGCATGACGGCGGGCGACTGGGTGTTGCTGACCTGGGCTGGCGTTTCGGTCGAAGCAAGTTTCAGTGATGCACTCAAGGTCGAGTCCTTCGCGGTGGGGGGCGAACTGTCGTTTTGGGTCAGCCCGGAGTGCGTTGCGCTCAATCTGGGTTCCTCGGTTTCCGTCGATTATTGCGTCAAGCAAGCAGGGCAGGGGCCTCGTTACTCTGAAGCAACGACACTGATGATCGGCAAGATGGAGCGGGGACCACTGCCAGCCCCCATGGTGCTGGAAGCCGACGAAGGTTGGGTGGATCTGCTAGATGCGCAGGATGGCGTGACCGTCGTCATCGAAAACCCCAGGGCTGAAAAAGGGGATATGGTTTGCCTGAGATGCGACGGGGAGAAATTCAATCACTGTGACGAGCGCGAAATCACCAGAGACACCGCGGGCGAGCCGTTGATATTCATCGTTCCCTACCGGTTCTGGAGGGAGCATCGAGATTCTGCGATCCGTATTTCCTGTTCGGTCGAGCGCCTTGATAACACCTCTCAGCAATCCGGGGTGACACAGGTTCAGGTGCAATCCCTGATGGGGCACTGATCGCCATTTGCCCTCCAGTCTTCACATGAAGGCCGGAGGGCGGCC
Source organism: Pseudomonas sp. Pseusp49 (assembly GCF_059491875.1). Taxonomy (NCBI): domain Bacteria; kingdom Pseudomonadati; phylum Pseudomonadota; class Gammaproteobacteria; order Pseudomonadales; family Pseudomonadaceae; genus Pseudomonas; species Pseudomonas sp. Pseusp49. Next base: position 3,015,599 of record NZ_CP168514.1, read on the forward strand.
GGTGCTGCCGGTTATTGGGCGTTGTCCTGCCCTCGCAGCCGATCTGCCGCTTCAAGCAACAGCTGTTCTGTCCCGGCCCAACCAAGGCAGCCATCGGTCACTGACACACCGTATTGCATTGACGTACCCAACGGCTGACAGCCCTCGAACAAATGGCTCTCGATCATCATGCCGATCAGCGAATGATCACCTTGCAGACGCTGTTCAAGTACATCGTTGAACACGGCCGGCTGGCGCAGCGGGTCTTTGCCGCTGTTGGCGTGACTGCAATCGACCATGATGCGGGCCGGAATCCTGAGCCGGGCCAAGTCACTGTTCACCCGGGCGATACTGGCGCTGTCGTAGTTCGGCCCGCGATGGCCGCCACGCAATACCAGGTGAGTGTCCGCATTCCCCGGGGTTTGAATGATCGCCGGATGTCCCTGGCTGTCGACACCGAAATGGCGATGGGGATGGGCGGCGGAACGCATGGCGTCGCTGGCGACAGCGACACCGCCGTCAGTCCCGTTCTTGAACCCGACAGGCATGCCCAGGCCGCTGGCCATTTCCCGATGGATCTGCGACTCCGTGGTCCGCGCGCCGATCGCCACCCAGCTCAACAGGTCGTCGAAGTAGCCGGCGGCCATCGGTTGCAGCAGTTCAGTGGCGACGGGCAAGCCCAGGCGAAGCATTTCGCGCATCAGCTCGCGGGACAGTGTCAGGCCGGCGGCCATGTCATCGCTGCCATCCAGGTGCGGGTCGTAGGCCAGGCCTTTCCAGCCAACCGTGGTACGGGGTTTTTCGACGTAGGCGCGCATCACCAGGAGCATTTCGTCACTGACTTCGGTGGCGAGGCGGGCAAGGTTGCCGGCGTATTCGAGGGCTGATTCCGGATCGTGGATCGAGCATGGGCCTACGATCACCAGCAGACGGGAGTCTTCACCGTTGAGGATCGCGCGAACCGCCTGGCGGTGGGTGGCGACTTGCTGGGTCAGGAGGTTGCCGAGGGGCAATTGCTGTTTGAGTTGCAATGAGCTGGGCAGACGCAGGGTCAGCGCTTCATTGGCAGGGCTCAAGGTGGACAGCGGCAGTGCGGAGACGGACGAGTTCATATTCAAGGCTTCCTGGGCTGGTGGCGGGTTCGTGCCCGCACGCTCGGCCCTACTGGGGTGTTCGACAATTGGCCAGGCTGGCTGTGTGTGTGTGCTTGCCACCTGTGGGCGACCGATCGGAGGCGGCAGGCTGTCCCGAGCGGAGGGTGGTAAATCGCCAGGCGGTAAAACTGTCGTAACGGTAATAAGTGGCGTAGTTCATGTTGTGAATCCTCTGAATGTCTGGTGTGTCGCTAAAAGTGTTGGGGCTGAAAAAACAAAACCCCCGGTCGGGAGGCCGACCGGGGGTTGAGAATTCTCTGGTGGCGACCCGTTTAAAGTGGGCGCCGTGTGGGTATCAGGCGCGCCAGTGGCTAAACCAATACCCAAAATAAAAGCTGACCGGAGCACAACCGTCGTTCACCCGGGCAGCCGCAACCGAGCGCAGGGCGCTGGCGGTACGAAGCTGTGAGAGGGTGTTGAACATGGTCTGTCTCCGATGGATGGGTCGAGCTTACTAGAGGCCGGTGCGCAGATTCAATCAGAAAATGCTATTGGCCGGCGACAGGGTTTTCTATCGCTTGAGTGGCCTGAAGGTTGTGACAAACTCTGCGTCTGTTCAAAAACACATCGACACAAGGACGCTTCATGTTTCCGCTGACCATCGCCGCAGCCCAATCGATCTCCATCTCCGGAGACCTTGCCGGCAATATCGCCAGGCATCAGCGCTTCATCGCGGCAGCCGCGGAGCAGGACGTGCAGTTGCTGGTGTTCCCTGAGCTGTCGCTGACCGGCTACGAAGGCAGGCTCGCGGCCGAGCTGGCCATTGTGCCGGATGCCGCCATCCTGCAACCGCTGCGGGACCTCGCCCGGGCAGTCGGTGTGACGGCGGTTGTCGGTATGCCGATCAGACTGTCGGATAACTCGCCGGTCCTGATCGGTGCATTGGTGCTGGGAGCCGATGGTTCGCTTGGGGTCTACAGCAAGCAGCATCTGCATCCCGGGGAAGAAGTGGCGTTTGCACCGGGCGCCGGGGGGGAGCCCCTGACCATCGGGACAGACACGATTGCACTGGCGGTCTGCGCCGACTTTGCCCACGCCAGCCATGCCGCCGCTGCGGCGTGCCAGGGTGCAGGTGTCTACGCCGCAGGCGTGCTGATCTCGGAAAACGGCTACGTCGCGGATACCGCGTTGCTGCAAGGCTATGCCGCGCAGCACGCCATGGTGGTGTTGATGGCCAATCATGGTGGCGCGACAGGTGGCTGGGTGTCGGCAGGACGCAGCGCGATCTGGGCGTCGGACGGTTTGTTGATTGCCGCCGCCAGCGGTACCGGCAGCCAGATGGTTGTGGCCCGGCGCAACAGCGAGGGCTGGAGCGGGGAAGTCGTCGCCGTGGAGCTGGCGTGATGGACTGCGCATGGCGTGCGGCCACGCCAGAGGACCTGGCCTTCGCCCGCCATCTGACCTGTAAAAACATGCTGCGCTACTACATTCGGCACGACCTGATGTGGCAGGACGAAGCTTTTGATGTGGCCTGGGCAGGGCGGGACAACCGCTTGCTGACAAGCGGCGATCAGTGGCTGGGTTATGTAAGCTTGAGCCGTGATGCCAGGGCGTTGTACATCCGCGAACTGCAGGTCGTCGAAGCGTTTCGCGGGCAGGGCATTGGTTCCTGGGCAATCGATCAGGTACTGTCAGTCGCGCACCAGGAGCGGCGACCGGCGTTACGCTTGACGGTTTTTGAAGATAACCCGGCGCGGGCGTTGTACGAGCGCAAAGGATTCACGGTGGTGGGTCAGGATGAATGTTTCCTGAGAATGCAGCTTGATATCAATCCATGACATTGCCGCAACGCGTTTGCGACTGGCCTTTCAAGATGAATTGAAACTTTTAATCTGATGCTTTCCGCTAGGTCTGTCAGATGCTTTTTGCTAAGGTGTCTGGCAACCCAATAAGACCATATCGCGAGGTGTCTGCTTGATTAGGGTGCTAGTAGTCGATGACCATGATCTCGTTCGTACAGGCATTACACGAATGCTGGCTGACATCGATGGCCTGCAAGTAGTCGGCCAGGCCGAGTCGGGTGAAGAATCCCTGCTCAAGGCGCGTGAGCTGAAACCCGATGTGGTGTTGATGGACGTCAAGATGCCGGGTATTGGCGGTCTTGAGGCCACTCGCAAATTATTGCGCAGTCATCCGGATATCAAGGTCGTCGCGGTGACCGTGTGTGAAGAGGACCCGTTTCCTACGCGGCTGTTGCAAGCCGGCGCGGCAGGGTACCTGACCAAGGGGGCAGGTTTGCCGGAAATGGTCCAGGCCATTCGCCTGGTGTTCGCCGGGCAACGCTACATCAGCCCGCAAATTGCCCAGCAACTGGCGATCAAGTCCTTCCAGCCCACCAACGACTCGCCTTTCGATGCCCTGTCCGAGCGGGAAATCCAGATCGCGCTGATGATCGTCGGCTGCCAGAAAGTACAGATCATTTCCGACAAATTGTGCCTGTCCCCGAAAACCGTGAACACCTACCGTTACCGCATCTTCGAAAAGCTTTCGATCAGCAGTGATGTCGAGTTGACGCTGTTGGCGGTGCGTCATGGCATGGTCGACGCCAGCCTCTGAAAATGACCGAAACCTTTGATCCGAGCGCCTTTCTGTCGACCGTCAGCGGTCGCCCCGGCGTGTACCGCATGTTCGACAGCGAAGCGCGGTTGCTTTACGTCGGCAAGGCGAAAAACCTCAAGAATCGCCTGTCGAGTTACTTTCGCAAGACCGGGCTTGCCCCCAAGACCGCCGCACTGGTCGCACGTATCGCCCAGGTTGAAACGACGATCACTGCCAACGAAACCGAAGCCTTGCTGCTCGAGCAGACGCTGATCAAGGAATGGCGCCCGCCCTATAACATCCTGCTGCGCGACGACAAATCCTACCCCTATGTCTTTCTCTCCGACGGAGAGTTTCCGCGCCTGAGCATTCATCGCGGTGCGAAAAAGGCCAAGGGCAAGTATTTCGGTCCTTACCCTAGCGCCGGCGCGATCCGCGAAAGCCTGAGCCTGCTGCAAAAGACGTTTTTCGTTCGGCAATGCGAAGACAGCTATTACAAGAACCGCACCCGTCCTTGTCTGCAATATCAGATCAAACGCTGCAAGGCGCCCTGCGTTGGGCTGGTGGAACCTCAGGTGTACGCCGAAGATGTGCGCCACTCGGTGATGTTTCTTGAGGGGCGCAGCAATGCGCTGACTGACGAGTTGTCTGCCGGGATGGAAGAGGCGGCGATCAATCTGGAGTTCGAGCGAGCGGCCGAGCTGCGGGACCAGATTGCATTGCTGCGCCGGGTCCAGGACCAACAGAGCATGGAAGGCGGGACCGGGGACGTCGATGTGATCGCCGCGTTCGTCAACCCGGGCGGTGCCTGTGTGCACTTGATCAGCGTGCGGGGCGGGCGGGTGCTGGGCAGCAAGAACTTCTTCCCTCAGGTCGGTATTGAAGAAGACGTTTCTGAAGTCATGGCTGCGTTTCTCGGCCAATACTTCATCAGCAGCCCTGAACGCGACTTGCCCAGCGAGTTGATCGTCAATGTGGTCCACGATGACTTTCCAACACTGATCGCGGCCATCGACGAGTTGCGCGGTCGTGAACTGACCATCAGCCATCGCGTGCGTGGCACGCGAGCACGCTGGCAGCAATTGGCGGTGACCAATGCCGAGCAGGCGCTGAGTGCGCGCCTGGCGAATCGTCAGCACATTACGGCGCGCTTCGACGCACTGGCCGAGGTGCTGAAGCTGGATGAGCCTCCACAACGCCTGGAGTGCTACGACATCAGTCACTCCAGTGGCGAGGCGACAGTGGCGTCCTGCGTGGTTTTCGGCCCCGAAGGCCCGATCAAGTCCGACTACCGCCGGTACAACATCGAGGGCGTTACGGCCGGCGATGATTACGCGGCGATGCACCAGGCGTTGACCCGACGCTTCAGCAAACTGAAGGACGGGGAGGGCAAGCTGCCGGATATCCTGCTGGTGGATGGCGGTAAAGGCCAGTTGTCCATGGCCCGCGACGTGCTCGATGAACTGGCCGTGCCTGATCTGATCCTGCTCGGCGTGGCAAAAGGCGCGACGCGCAAGGCCGGTTTCGAAACCCTGTACCTGAACGACGCAGCGCATGAATTCACCTTGCGTGGCGATTCTCCCGCGCTGCATCTGATCCAGCAGATTCGCGACGAAGCCCACCGATTTGCCATTACCGGGCACCGCGCCCGGCGTGGAAAAACCCGCCGGACGTCTACACTGGAAGGCGTCGCTGGCGTCGGTCCGACACGTCGGCGGGATTTGTTGAAACATTTTGGTGGATTGCAGGAGCTGTCTCGTGCAAGCATCGAAGAAATTGCCAAAGCCCCCGGGATCAGTAAAAAGCTCGCAGAGTTGATTTATGCAAATCTGCACAGCGAGTAGAATGCCCCCTCACCTCGTAGCCAGTTGTGCCGATGAATATCCCTAATCTGATTACCGTTCTACGCGTTCTGCTCATTCCGATCTTCATTTTGCTGTTCTACCTGCCTTACCACTGGAGCTTCCTGGCTTCCGCCTCGGTCTTCGCCTTTGCTGCCGCCACCGACTGGCTGGACGGGTACCTGGCCCGCCGCCTGGAACAAAGCACACCGTTCGGGGCTTTTCTCGATCCGGTTGCCGACAAGCTGATGGTCGCGGTTGCACTGGTACTGTTGGTGCAGGAACACGGAAACCTGTGGCTCACGCTGCCGGCTGCCGTGATCATCGGTCGCGAGATTGTCGTCTCGGCCCTGCGCGAATGGATGGCCGAACTGGGCGCACGTGCCCACGTCGCCGTATCGAACCTTGGCAAATGGAAAACCGCCGCGCAAATGCTCGCGCTGGTGATCCTGCTGGCCAATCCCAAGGATTTCAGTTTCTGGGTCTTGCTGGGCTACACCTTGCTGATGGTGTCGGCCGGCCTGACTTTGTGGTCGATGGTCCAGTACCTGCGGGCTGCCTGGCCACATCTGAAGACCGACGTTGAAAAGAAATAAAACTTTTTTGAATCAAAGGGTTGACGGGGCTTCTGGATTCTATAGAATGCGCCACACCAAGACGCGGGAATAGCTCAGTTGGTAGAGCACGACCTTGCCAAGGTCGGGGTCGCGAGTTCGAGTCTCGTTTCCCGCTCCAAGTTTGTACGCATTTGATGTCGCGCTACTAGATATCAAATGTTTTGAGGCCGAGTAGCAAAATGGTTATGCAGCGGATTGCAAATCCGCCTACGCCGGTTCGATTCCGACCTCGGCCTCCACTAATAAACAAGCTCCGTAGATCTATGATTTACGGAGCTTTTTTATTTGCAGTAGCCTGCAAGATTTAGTCTTGAAAAGGGTATTTGCGAACTTGCTTCACCGGGGCGGGATGTATATATTTCCACCTCTGCTGCACAGGCGTCAGAATTGCCAGATCGTTATTTGGCAAAACCTGGACGCTTCACCGCGCTACCGCCCGAATGGCGAAACTGGTAGACGCATGGGACTTAAAATCCCCCGCTCGTAAGGGCGTGCCGGTTCGATTCCGGCTTCGGGCACCATGAATATCAAGGGCTTGCGTGAGATACCTCATGCAGGCCCTTAGTTTTTTATTGCCGCAATTATTGAATCTTGCCGCAATTCCTATTTTGTCGACGTCACTTTCTTACCTTTCCGATTGCGGATGTAGTGCTCGGTCATCACAACGGTGGTGTGGCCCAGTTGGTCCATCGCCTCTCGAATGTTGCCAGTCGACTCTTCCTTATCCGTAGCTGCTTTTGCCCTCAAATCACGCATTTGGAAGTTAGCTTTTTCGATCCCGGCTTTCTCCCTTGCCAGATCAAAGCCACCCCTGAGCATTGAATAGGTCAGGGGTTGGCCACTATCGATTACGACCAAACGAGTGGACCGGACCTTCATTCCGGCCTTTCTGGCTGCAATGCGGTCGATAACAACCTTTAGTTCGCCCGCAATCTCGATCCGACGCTTCGCGCCAGTCTTGCCCTGACGGACGGACAACAAACCGTCTCGGATGTCGCGTTCATCCATTTTCAACGTATCGGCCACCCGCTGGCCGCTGCGACCTGGCCGCCGGTGAAGGTGTTTTTCACCGAGCCGCCGTCATGGGGGAAGTCGACGCGGAAGAAGTACCAGGACTCGTCGGTAATCTCGTTGCGCTGGAAATACAGGGCCTTGGGGTAGCAGTTGGCGATTTCGACCACACAGCCGGACATGCGCAGCGCCTTGGCGCGGCGTGCTTTATCGTTGAGCTGCTGGTCTTCGTGGTTATCGCTGGCATCCAGCGCCTGCATGGCACTGTTGAACTTCGAGATGTCCAACTTCCACCAGTACAGGCGGGAGTCGAAGCCGAAGTGAAACTCTTCGCGCTCGCGCCACTGATACATGAGCAAGGCCTTTTCCACGGCGCTTTCGGCGATCAGCAGGGCGCCGTGATGCTTGGCGTCGTCCAACTCTTTTTCGATCCGCTGGGTGCGGGCTTCAACGTCATCCATGAATGCCCAGCGCTGGTGCAGATCGTTCCAATCGAGCTTGCGCGAATCAGGCTGTGGGATCTGTGCCGCGTCGCAAGTGAAGCCCAGGTCACGAGCCTGACGGACCCACATACATGATGCGCAGCGCCGCGATGACGAAGGCCAAGCCGCCGGCGTAGAGGGCAGGCCAGTTTTGTTCGAGCCAGGTGGCGAGCCAGATCGTCACCATCCTGGACGCGGAGGAGCGGGGCTGCGACCTGTTCGATATCGACGAGCTGCGGCTCGAGTACGACGCCGCGGCGTTTCAGAATCTGTTGATGTGCCAGTTTGTCGACGACGGCGCGAGCATCTTCCCCCTGAACATGCTGCAGCCGTGCATGGTCGACAGCTGGTCGATCTGGACGGACTACCAGCCCTTTGCTGCCAGGCCCTTCGCTGATCGGCAGGTCTGGGTTGGTTATGACCCGGCAGAGTCGGGCGACACCGCTGGCCTGATCGTGGTTGCGCCGCCATTGGTACCGGGTGGCAAGTTTCGCGTGCTGGAGAGACACCAGTTCCGTGGGATGGACTTCGCCGCTCAGGCAGAGACGATTCGGCAGGTCACTCGCCGCTATTGGGTCACCTACATCGGTATCGACACCACCGGCCTCGGCAGTGCCGTGGCGCAGCTGGTGCGCCAATTCTTCCCTGCATTGAGGACGTTCTCCTACAGCCCCGAGGTCAAGACCCGACTGGTGATGAAGGCTTGGGACGTGATCAGCAAGGGGCGGCTGGAGTTTGATGCCGGTTGGACAGACCTGGCCCAGTCGCTGATGGCCATCCGCAAGACCGTCACCGCAGGTGGGCGCCAGTTCACCTATACCGCTGGACGTACTGACAACACCGGCCACGCCGATCTGGCGTGGGCGCTCTTTCACGCATTGCACAACGAGCCGCTGGAGGGTCAGACCGTGGCCAACACCGGCCTAATGGAGTTTTTCTGATGAGCAGCCCCCAGGAACAGCCGACCACGTCGCAACCAACCGAAGGTGAACTCCTGGTCAAAACCGGGGGCGGCCAGTCAATGGCATTCACCTTCGGCGATCCGGTACCGGTGCTCGATGGCAGGGAGATTCTCGACTACCTGGAGTGCTGGTCCAACGGCCGCTGGTACGAGCCGCCGGTCCCGCTGGATGGCTTGGCGAAGTCCTCGAAAGCGAGCGTTTATCTGCAGTCTGGCCTGATCTTCAAGCGCAACGCATTGGCGCGCACGTTCATTCCGCATCGACTACTGAGCCGGCAGGCGTTCGAACAGATCGCAATGGATTGGGGATGGTCGGGAAACCTCTATCTGGAGAAGCGCGACAACATGCTTCGGCAAGCCATGGGCCTTCAGCCTTGCTTAGCCAAATACATGCGCCGAGGTATCGACCTGGACACCTACTACCAGGTGGAAGGCTGAAAGGACGAGCACGAATTCAAGCCTGGGAGTGTGTGCCACCTGCGAGTGGCGGACATCAACCAGGAAATCTACGGGCTGCCCGAGTGGCTGCCGGCTCTGCAGAGCGCGTGGCTCAATGAAAGCGCCACGCTGTTCCGCCGCAAGTACTACCAGAACGGCAGCCATGCGGGCTTCATCATGTACATGACTGATCCTGCCCAGAATGAGGACTTCGTCAACGATTTGAGATCGGCGATGAAGAACAGCAAAGGCCCGGGCAACTTCCGCAACCTGTTTATGTACGCACCTGGTGGCAAGAAAGACGGCCTGCAATTGATCCCTATCAGCGAGGTCGCGGCGAAGGACGACTTCGGTGCGATCAAGAACATCAGTCGTGATGATCAGCTCGCGATGCTGCGGATTCCGCCTCAACTGATGGGTGTTGTTCCGCAAAACGCTGGGGGGTTTGGATCGATCCGCGATGCGGCCCAGGTTTGGGCCGTCAACGAGCTGGAGCCGGAGCAGGCCAGGCTGTTGCAGATCAACGATTGGTTGGGGGAGGAGGTGGTGAGGTTCAGATCGTATGAAATTCCGGTGCAGGGATGAGCCGCTGCGGTTCTTATATTTCTAGCGCCGAAATAATCTGCACATCATCGGAGGTTTCGTCGAGTAAGTCCACGATCAAAGCAAAAGTTCTACCCGCTTCCTTCGATCCCTGGGGCATTAGACTGATTTTACGGTGCTTCCAAATGATACCCCGCAGTAATGCCAGATCTTCATGAAGGACGGTTCTGGCATTTCTCTGTTTCTGCAACGAAAGCGTTTCTAGACCTGCCACAAATGGATTCGATGAGTGCAGGTAACGACTAGAGTTTTTGTAGATGCTGATCATGTCTTCATGTGTCTTACGACCGATAGTGCCAAATGGAATGTGCTTCGTGTTGTCTGGACCCGCGATTGGCTCTCCCGCCGATTGAGGAAGGAAGTCGCTGTTGATCTTTTCAAGACGCTCAAGAATGTCCGTTGCTCTCCAGTCTTTGGTGTAGTCGCCGCCTTTTCCAGAGCGCTTGTCCAATTCACTAGACCTTTGAGCTTCATAGTGCATCCGGTCTGCAATCATCGCCGAGAAAGCTATTATTTCGACGATCCGCCTGACTTGAGCAAAAGCACATTCATTGTCGATGTCAATATCACCCGTCACGGGAATATCGGAGTTGAGGAGGCGGGTGGCGGTACGGAACCGTCTTTTGACCTCGATCATTTGAAGCTTGTACTTCTCTCCAGAGAGTAGGGAGGCGCGTTCCTTTGCCACTGCTTCTCGCTCCTGTTTCGTCCCCCTGGCCTTCGCTTGTCCCATTGCTAAAAATCCTTCTGATCTACTCAGATACCGAGGCCAGCGCGTGCACTCGTCCCGTCACGCCGATTTCATAAAGTATATGTTGTTAGTTTTTCTTGTGTTCTTTTTTCATCTTGTAGTCAGAGTACCAAGTGTATAGCCGTCCAAAAATATAATAATAGGGGGCACTCCATCGCTCTGCAATGATATGCTTCCCTTTGTAATGCTCCTTAATAGCATTTGTGTCTTCTTCAAAGTTATGTACTTTTATGGTCGAGCCACTGGAAAGCAAACCATCTTTGAGCTTTTGTTCCAGAAAGGCTTGAAGGGAATTTTTGGATGCTAAACATTCTTTTGTGAGGTTGAAGTTTTTGAAGATTTTGAGATGATAGTCAGATTGCATTAGCTGAATTGTTTCAGTTTGGCCATCCTTTTTTAGGATGTCAACAATAAACTGGATATTCCCACCAATGCACTTTCCGTGATGAGTGATTCTTATCGTTTGGATTACACCAGTTAGGTGGTTCTTGAAAAACTCTCCAATAGGTGACCATCTTTTAACCTGTTTTGGAACTATGTACTTGCCCTCGCTTGTCGAAAGCACTATGCGCTTTTTTGCTTTCTTATCTTTAAGTAAATCATCCATTTTTATTCGGTTTGAGTTAACTGCGTAGAAAATTATTTCTCCCATTGTTTTATGGTAGGTTTCGTATGGCTTCATTATAAGTGGCGTTTCGTCGTGGTCTTCAAGTTCGATATAGAAGTTGTGGCCTACCTTGAGGTATATGCCGTAAATCGTCACTGCTCTGTCTTTCAGGTTTTCGAGAACTATATGTGATACATAGCTTTCCTGGCATCTTACACTTGATGCAATTCCGAATCCTCCACTAATGGCAATGCCAGACTTCCTCTGGTAGTTTTTGATAGCGACTAACAATGCGATAACGGCTATCGGTGCAGTTATCATTAATGTTCCCCAGTTTTTAGGGTCGGCAAGCCAGTTGGTAAATATTGTGATCATGCTTTTCTTACTTAGTAAGTGGAAGGTTTTATGCGCAGTCATGGGCTGGTGTATTGGTTGATCAAAATCCACCTGACTTAGCCCATCAATCTGTTATTCGCCCTAGCCCTACGATTCTGCGTAGCGCTCAAAAACCCAGCATTTAATGCTCTTCCCGGACAGTCGACTGTGAACGGTACGGTTTTTGTGCAGGCACCGCGGGGAATGGCTCTGCCAGAGGGCTTGGCGCAATGTGCTATCGAAGCGCAGAGGCTGACCATGCTCGAGCAATTGGCTAGATAATTCCCGCAGATTGATGGCCAGCATGTTGCTCGCCGTTGCGTGGTTGTACGCAACACACTTGCTTTCGAGGACGGCCAGGGCTTCCCAAAAGACCTTCAATACATCGGGAGCCTTGAGAGCGGAACGTCCCAGGCTTTCGAGTTCCGGCGTGGGCAGTCCCATCGCACGAGACACTTCATCAAGTTGCTGATGAATGACTTCGCGCAAACCGGCATCGCGGGTGCGGTGCAACTCTTTGGCTAGGGCCAGGCGGTGGCGGGATTGGGCAATGCGCTGAGTGATGGGCGGAGCGGCGAGGCGCTGCCCCTCAAAATATCCATCTACTAGCATGTCCTGCACCTGCCAGGACAGATCATCGGTGAAAGACTTCACCAGCAGCAAATAACCGCGCTGGGTAAGCAGTAACACGTCTTCATGAGACTTGTTCGAAATGGCATCTGGTTTGTGCGTCCGAAAATCGGACGCACAAATTTTGAACAAATGCTTGCCTTCAATGAATCGCTCACGGTTCGCATTGAAGTTGCGGCGTGCTGTCCCGTCAGGCCGCTGATGCACCTGGTCCACCATAGCCAGCGTGACTACACGCTCGCCCTGGTGCTCGATGATAGTCAGATCGCTATCGGCGATGCTGATCACTTGGCGAATTGCTGAGTTCATGACTTTGCTCCCTGCTTCATGGTCGAACACAGTACCAACGCCTGGGTTGCGCGGCGGTTAAAGCTCTGGTCGGTTTGGCTGAGTTAGCGATAGTACTGCAACAGCGGCTGTTCATCAGCGGTTTGCAGCATGGTGTAGGGGAAAGTTTAACGATGGAACTTCGAGAGGTGTGCTTTGGCATGGCAATTCCTTCTGAATTGCGGTGCGTTTTCCGCGCCCAAACGCCAATTTGGGGGAGTGGAACCATGCGTGTTGGCGTACACAGTTGCTATTGGAGCTGCAGATCAAAATTTGTGCGTACGAATTTCGTCCGCACAAGGTCCAACCGACGTCGCCACCTTCAATGCCGAAACTGTCCTCCGTTCGCCCTAATCCCATGCCTCAAACTCAGGAGTCTGCCAGCCGGGGGGCAAACTGAACCTGGCGAGCGCAGTCGTCCCCCCGCCACGCCTGCGGGCTAAATGTGTCGTTTTTTCTGCGTACCTGCACCCGCCCCAAAACCGCCAAGGCTGGGGGCTGTGTGCGCGAATGTGGGGTGGAAAAAGCCTGCGGATCCCTGCGCGAGTGGGGTAAATGCAAGGGCGTGTCATGGCGGTCACTGGCGGGGATTTTGAGAGGAGCCCCGGGAAAAGGGTTAGTTTTTAAAAATGGGGTGATAGGCGTGCTGAAGAGCCCGTATTTGCTGGGGTTGAGGGCTAACTTTGAGTGGTTAGCCATGGTTAGGTTGAAGGTTAGTTTTTATTAAACTATTGATATATAAGGAATTTATTTATTGATTTTTTAACATCTATAAAGGTTAGGAAATAACCCAGTGCTAACCAAAACCTAACCTACCGCAGTCTTCGCAAAGTCGCGCAGCAGAAGGCTTTCAGGGCGGCCAGTCAAAAACTAACCTTCCTAACCGGTTTCCGATAGGTCAACATGAAAAGCCTGAAGCACCTAGGGGGACGGTGCATGGCAGGATCCATCTGCTGTTTGTGCGTATACACAACGAGACTTGTAATGTTCTTCCTGCCAAGGGCTTCACTAAAGCATGGGTATTCCCACGTGTTTGGACTGTCTGCCTATACGAATAAGAGAGGGTACTGTGTCAGTTGAGCAATGTTTCATGAGTGTGTGTTTTATTCCGTTGGATGCGAACGGGTCCAAGTTTTTCGGCTTCTCAGAATTTTTGGCGGGTCTCGCGCTCATGGTTCTGGCGTGGACTACTGGCGATGTCCGCTATCGATTTCGTATTCAAACCGCACCTATTCCATTGCGGGGCATCACGTTCTCTGTCGTAACGGCGGTAGGAGTGCTTACGCTTCTGACAGACTTGTGGCGAGCGGAACAATGGTTGGTACCACGAGGAAGCCTCCTGACTCCCGCCTCTTGGCAGGCCATTCTCGGAATGGTGTTTCTTCTTACTTTCTTAACTTGGGCTTGGTTTGCGTTCATCCGGCCACCCAAATATGGAAAAAGAAACGCAGAGCGCTTCGCGTTTACCCTATACCGCTTGATCGTCAATGGTGCCCCGCACGAACTAGCAATTATTGCAGATGAACTCGCCCGTTCTGCGACGGCTTTAGTGCGTCACGCAACTCAAAGTGTCGAGATAAGAAATCAAAAGTTAGATTCAAAGGATAGCTCCAATAGAGAGCCTAGCAAGGTAGAGGGCTATGCAACTGACATGTTGCTGCTGATTGCCGATAAGAGGTTTTGCCGCGCGATTGTTCAATTTGCTCCTGCTACGGCCCTGAACGTCTTTGAGTCAATGGTTGAGGAAGAAAAGTATGGAGTTGATGTTAGGGTCTTCGCCAAAAATATAATGAATGAGGCCATCAAGGATACGAATTCCTTCATTTATCATGAAGCGGGAGGGTATGAGTCCGGCCTGATTGGTTATCACAAACCGTTTAGTCAAGCAATGTTTTCGAATTACAGAATGGTCGAGACGGTTGGGACTCTGCTTGATCCAGATATAGGCGTGAAGTGGTGCGCTGCCCAGTGGGCAGCCTATTGCCGTGTTGTTCTAATCACTTTTAGCGATTTCGTCGACACACGATTTTGGGGGCACTCCTTTGTCCTGTATCGAGCTTTTTGCAATATTGAGAAATCTGTTTCTGATCTCTACCGTCTTAATGGGGTAGCCCAGAGCGCTTGGGATGACGATGTGCTAAAGCGCGTGTGGGGCGTAGTCGACTTCATAGTCGAAGCAGTTGAGATTCTAGAGAAGAAAGGTGTACCCCCGCATTTGCAGTTACGCATTCATAAGGACGACGGTCCAGTTAGCAAGACGTTTTACGATCATCTTGCACACATGATATTTGACTTAATATTTTATGCTTCAATGGTTAAGTCTCCCTGGTGGGAAAGTTGGACGGTTCAGCACAACTCCGTTTGGGGTAGATTGTTCAGTGATCTTGCTCTAACCAGCGCCGCCGGAAAAATTGTTAAGCATAAAGCGCGCCGACTTTTATACAATGAAGTAGCGTGCATGAGTAGTATGCCGAACTTTAAGGGGGCAAAGGTTCTTGGTTTTTGCCTGAATGTAATGGGGTTTACAGTCAGAAAGGACGGTTACGGTAAGACTAGCTGGGCTCTTCATAAGGCGATCTTGGCCTGGACCCAAGCAAATTATATTCGTTTACATGCTGAGTATCCGAGAGTTGCCGAAGACTGTTTAGTAGACCGTCTCAGTTACGACGCGGAGAAGATGAGGGTCGTCAAGACTTATCCCGTCGAGGGACTCAGAAATGAGCCACGGTATGAGTATCTCGATTTAACCCCAGCACCGTTGGAGGTTGGGCTAGATGATAACGCGGTCGTAGCTCCTAGGAGATAGAGAGACGTGAACTACGGTGATCGCGTCGAACGGCCTTCCGGAATGTAGCCGAAAACCTTGCCGCAAAAATTTCTCAAGCTAGTGTCTGGATGGCTTAAAGAGGCATTAGTAATTAGCAATTGAGGCAAGTTTTTATCTGTAAGTATATGAATTTATTCGTTTTTTAGTATGGACTTAAAATCCCCCGCTCGTAAGGGCGTGCCGGTTCGATTCCGGCTTCGGGCACCATATATATCAAGGGTTTGCGGGCGAAAGCTGAGCAAACCCTTGTTCGTTTCTGGTCCGCAATTATTGACTTGCCCCGCAATTCACTTGGTTCGCGAGACGTTTTCTCCCTTTCGGCTACAGATGTATTGCTCGGTCATTACACGGTCGTATGTCCAGGTTGATCCCTGACCTGCAAAATTTCGAAAAATTTGATTTGTGGAGTGCCTGCCGCACTGAATCCTGAGCGTAGGAGAGCGACTGTTGGTCGGATAAAGATGTATCCGGGTTTTATGAGGTTGTCTTTTTTTTGGCGTTTTTAGAGGCGTTTAAAAACAATAGGTTGCGGTGTAAATATTTGTATGTTTGTAACGGCGATTATTTGTTGACGATCGATTTTTATCAGACTTAAGTCTGATTTTCGAACACCCGGAGCCTGGGACACACGACGGGTGACCGGTGTGATCCCGGGTTTCCTGCTATTAATCAATGATCTGTCGTTCGAGTGCTAATCCTTTCGGGAGCGCGTCATGAATCCGTTCATTCGTATCTGCATTGTCGACGACCACCCGTTGTTGCGTGAGGGCGTTGCCAACATACTGAAAAGACGGGCGGACCTGCAGGTCGTGGAGCAGGGCGCCAACGCGGATGAGGCCAGGGAAATTGCCCAGAGGGTGCGTCCGGATGTGATGCTGATGGACGTCAATATGCCGGGTGATGTTTTCGCCGCGGTGCGGTTCATTTCCACTGGACTGTCGGATGTAAAGGTACTGATGCTGACGGTTTCAGAGTCCGAAAACGACGCCTTTTTGGCGCTGGAGGCGGGCGCGCTCGGGTATGTGTTGAAAGGTGTCAGCGGGCCGGAACTGGTCTTGGCGATCCGGTTGGTTGCCAAGGGGCAGACGTATATCACCCCTGATTTTGTCAACAAACTGCTGAGTAACTTCAAGACACACGCAGCGGAGATTCACACGTTTGATCTGACCCTGCGCGAGGAGCAGGTTATTTATGAAGTCTCCAAGGGCCTGACCAATAGAGAGGTTGCGTCAAAGTTGTTGATCAGCGAAAAAACCGTCAAGCACTACATGACCTGTGTGATGCAGAAACTGCATGCCCGAAATCGTGTCGAAGCGGTCGCGGCCCTACGGTATTACAGGGAGCGCGAAGCTCTCGGGCGATTTCAGATCGGCGTAGGGAAAACATCAGTCGATGCCCGGACCCGCTTCTGACTAAAGTTTGAACTGTGCATTGACCGACGTCCCTGAGGTACAAGAGTCGATACTGAACAACCCGCCCAGCGATTCAACGCGATAACGCAAACCGGCGAGGCCCAATCGGGTTCTGCCGGATGTATCGAGTTGCATGGCGTCCGCCGCCATACCCGGACCACTGTCCCTGACGCTGATATTTAATACCTGATCAATGTATTGCGCCTGGATGACCTGGCCCTCGCCATTGGCATGACGGTAAGCATTGTTGAGGGTTTCCTGGACAAAACGGTACAAACAGAGTTTGAGCGGCAGCGGCGTGGCCTCTGGTAGCGGCCCCAGGGCCAGGGTGACCCTGGTGCCGGTGCGTTGCTCGTGCCGTTGCGCCACCAGCTGCAACTCTTCCACCAGGCTCAGGTCGTTGATTTCCGGAAGTGCCAGACCTCGTGATAAATCGCGGACCTCCCGCAATGCGTCGGTGGCGGCACCACGAATGGTTTCCAGCGCCTCCTGATCGACAGCCGGACCGTTATCGGCCAGCTCGTCGAGCCAGATCAGAATCAAGGTCAATAACTGCGCCGGCCCATCGTGCAGGTCTGCACCAATGCGCCGCAAGTTGAGTTCGTTGATCCGTGAAAACTCCTGGGTCGCCGTCGCCATCTTGCGCTGGAGTGCGGCGTTGCTGATACGCAGGCGAGTTTGCTCCAACAGCCGTAAGCGCAGTGCCACTTGCTGTTGCTCGATAATCTTGTCGCCGCGTCGCACGATGAAAAAAAGCAGCGTCAGCATCGCCAACGTCGCTGCGCCAACGACCATCCATACCTGCTGTCGGACGCGGTTGATTTCACGCTCCAGACTTTCGGCCCTTTCATAAAACTCGCCCACCGCGATCACTTTCCTGGTGTTGAAATCTCGCAGGGGGGCGTAGATCTCATAGAGCGGCAGGTTGAGCTTGCGCTCGAACTCGTTTTCAGCCTGGCTCAGCTCTTCAAGGTCGGTGACCACGTTTCCCTTGAGCGCCTCGGAGATCTCGTCTGTTGGGAAGACGCGATTGGTGATGGCTTTATTCGTGCTGTAGACGACCGTGCCATCCGCTCGCCAGATCTTGATCGAGACAATGTGCTGGTTTAGCGAACTGTTTTCCATGAGGCGGTCCAGGGATTTGACACTTTCCTCCGAGAGGCTTTCGCCCCGCCCCATCTCCTGCACATAGGGCTCCAGAAACGCTTCCATGTAGTGGGCGCCTGCTTCTGCCGCGCTTTGCACCGCAGCACTTTCTATTCGTTCGCTCACCAGTTTGCCGACGAAGAACATGGTCAGCCCCAGGATCACCGCAGCGGCAATGACAAATTGGGCCGAGCGACTCAGCTTGCGCGTCTGGGCCTTTATCCGGGTGCGCCAAGTTCCCTTGTGAGCCACATCGGAACCAGCGGCTGGTCCGACCAAAGTCTCAGTCTCGTCCGCTATGAAAGTCTCGTTTTTTGATTCGACTTTTGCATCTTTTTCCATCGGGTTGGTTCCCTGAACATAGTGATATGTCGGCTGGAAATCCCTGCAACTCAAAGTACGTCTGGAGATTGCCATGTATGAGCTAAAGCGCTTCACCCTCAATCAAAAAGATATTTCGTTTCTTGATCAGCAGGTTTCCTTTCCGACCATTCATGTCGTCGGTTACAACACCGCTGGAGATCCGCTCTACGGCTATCAGGGCTCGGATGGTAGTGTCCATGTGCTCGGTGTGCTGGGAAGTTTCAATCCGCTTGACGTGCCTCTTGGTGAAGCCATCTGGTACAACGGTGCCCGCGACCCGATCGGCTTGCGCAACGTCTCGGGGCACTTCAACAACATGACCCTGGATGGGCAGGCCTGGGGCAGTTTCGGCCAGAACTTCATACGGCTGACCCATTCGGACTACACACACTATGTCCAGCAGAACCTGAGCAATTCCGCATTGACGGGGGCGGGTGTCCCTGTGGGCGCTACGCCCATGATTGACAGTAGTTCACTGTATAGCGATCCGACAGCTTCACTGGTGGACTACACGCCACGGATGATCAGCCAGACCATCGTCAGTGGCGGAGTGACGTTTGCCACCGATGCCAACGGGCATATACAGCACACTGCCACGGGCGTTGCGATCGTCACGGATCCGGGAATCCTGGGTACCATTGGCGAAGTCGATACCACGTCGCCGGACTCCGGCCAGTACTACATCCGCAACCAGAATACTGTCGCCGGCGACCCGTCGACCACGGGCTGGTTCACCCTGTTTGGACAGTTCTTTGATCATGGGCTGGACTTCATCAACAAGCCCAATCAAAACGCCACGATCACTATTCCCCTTGCGCCGGACGACCCGCTGTACGGTTCGATCGGTCCGGATGGGCAGCCTGTGTACTCGATCAAGGTACACCGGGCCTCCGTCAGCGAAGTGGACGGGCAGGGACAGGCGCAATACGTCAACCTCGACTCGCCCTACATCGACCAGAACCAGACTTATGGCTCCAATGACGCGGTGACGCAATTGCTGCGTCAGTGGGTGGCGGATCCAAATCATCCAGGACAGTTCATTGCTGGCGCAGCGCTGTTCGATGGCACCACCTTGAGTGACGACGCGGCCTGGACCCTCAATGGCGTGTTGACCCACCAGACTTTGCCAACCCTGAGCGAACTGCGCGCCCATGTGCAGGCAACCGGCCGTGACGATCTGACCTGGGATGACATCAGCAATTTCCGGGTGCGTGATGCCAATGGTCATGTGTTGGACGCGGACCCCGGCACTCCCGGCGTGCAAGCGGTGTATACCCGTGAGGCGATCCTTCTGGATATGAATCCGCACTTCGATGATTTGCATATCGACCAAGCGAAACTGATGTCTCTGGATGCGCATATCACCAGTATTACCTTCGACGCGAACAACCCCTTCGGGATGGTCATCAACTACGATAATTCTGGACCGAAAAACCTGTTCAGTTTTGTCAATTTCGCCGACTTCTCTATCAGTGCCGCTGCGGGCAGTGCCGATTACGCGGTGGCCAACGAACTGCTGCTGCAGTCGGTGGGCGACCACTACATTGCCGGCGACGGCAGGGTTAACGAAAACTTTGGCCTGACCGCGATCCATCACGTCTTCCATGAAGACCACAACGTACAACTGATCAATCTGCAAAACGAAGTGCTGGCCCAGACTGACGTTAACGTGCGTCACAACTGGCAGGTGCAGGTCAGCAATGGCAGTGGTGGTTTTTATACCGATGCCAACGGCAATTTCACCCAGGCGGATGGCCTTACGGTGTCCTGGGACCAGGACAAGCTGTTCTACGCCGCCAAGCTGACCGTGGAAATGGAGTACCAGCACGTTGCGATTGACCAGTACGCCCGGCTGATCACCCCGGATTTGCCAGAGTTCGTGACCTATGACTCGGGCATCAACGCCAATATTTCGCTCGAGTACGGCCAGGCAGCGTTCCGTTTCGGTCACTCGCAACTGCGCGAAACCATCGATGCCCTGGAGAAAAATGCCAGTGGTGGTTATGACCTGACCGGTGCGATCACCCACTATGCGCTGGAGCAGGCGTTCCTCAATCCCGGCGGTTTTGCCGAGGTAGGGCCGACGGCCATTGCCTTGGGCATGACCCGGCAGATCAGCAATGAAATCGACGAATTCGTCACCCCGGCCTTGCAACAAGGCCTGCTCGGTCAGCCGCTGGACCTGGCGACCATCAACCTGGCTCGTGGTCGCGACTTGGGCCTGCCTACCCTGAACCAGGCGCGTCAGCAGATTCATGATGCGCTCATCGAGGAAAGGGCGTCACCGGCGGGCGCGCAGCATCACACGAACCTGATCGTGGATGGCTTGACGCCCTATACCAGTTGGAGTGACTTCGCCAACAACATGATTCACCCCGAGTCATTGGTGAACTTCATCGCAGCCTATTCATTTGATGGTGACGTGGCCCATGCCCAAGCCATCATCGATGCCGATACCTCAGGCGTTACCACCAACTATGCCGGTGGCAGCGTCACGGCTGAAGAGGCGGCCTATTTCCTTTCCGGTGCGGCAGATGCCAACGGCAATCATGTGGCCGGTTACGACGGCTACAACGCGATTGATCTGTGGATCGGTGGCCTCGCGGAAAAGCACGTCTACACCGGGCAACTGGGCACCACCTTCAACGCAATCTTCGAGGATCAGATGGAACGGTTGATGGATGGCGACCGTTTCTATTACCTGTTCCGCCTCGACCTCGGCTTGCCGGCGATGACCAACCTCAACGAACAGGTAGTGACCGAGCAGTTCAAGGACATCATTGAACGCACCACCGATGCCCGGCACCTGGCCGGTGATGTATTCGGTTACGCCGACAGCTACATCGAACTGAGCAACACCGACTCCGGCGCGAGTGCGACGGCGTACAAGAGCGAACACAAATACGGCACGCTGATTGCGGCGAACCATGTCGGCGTTTACTCAACCGGTGGCACGGGCGGGATTGGCGGTAACGGCTTGCTGGTCAGCCTGACCAATCCGGAAACGCATACCGCTCAAACCTATATCCGTGACTACCGTCCGGACCAGGGCCTGAACCCTGACGGCACTGCGGCAGTGGGCTACAACTCGCACGAAGTATTGTCTGGCACCGACTACAACGACTGGCTCGACGCTGGCGATGGCGACGATACGATCTATGGCGAAGGTGGCGATGACATCCTCGATGGCAAGGCCGGTGCCGACCATATCTATGGCGGTGACGGCAACGATGTGATCTACGGCGGCGATATCGAAGACTTCCTCGATGGCGGTGAGGGGGACGACACCATCTATGCCGGGACCAGCGCAGGTGCCCTCGATGTGGTGATTGGCGGTAACGGTAACGATCACCTCTACGGTGAAGCCGGGATCGACGAGTTGTACGGTGGCGCCGGCAATGACTACATCGATGCCGGCGGCGACACTGATCTGGTGCATGGCGGAGACGGTAACGACGAGATCTACGGTGGCGACGGCCCGGACATTCTGTTCGGTGAGGACGGCGATGACATCATTTCCGGCGGTTCCACGGGTGACCAGGAGTTCGGAGGTGTCGGTGACGACATTCTGTTGCCTGGCCTGGGTGGCGCTCCGGGTCAAGGTGACGGCGATGAGGCTATTGGCGATGTCGGCTTCGATATCGCGGCCTTCAGCGATGTGAACATTGCCCTGGATGCGGCCGCAGACCTTAACAACCAGAACATCGTGGCGGCGCCGGGCACTGCTGTGCTGTTCCAGCCGTTCAACGCCTTGCTGACAGACATTGAGGGTTTGATCGGTTCACGCTTCAGTGATAGCCGTCCAAACACGACGACCCCGGCCAACCCACTGGCGGGTCTGATCGGTAATGCCACGGAAAACTGGTTGATTGGCGGCAGTGGCAATGATGTCTCCCAAGGTAACGGCGGTAATGACGTGATCGTCGGTGACTCGATCAAACTCGCCGATCTGAATCACTTGCTCGCCAGTCAGGGGTTTGCCCAGCACTTTACTGGCCTGCAAGCGACCCGTCCGGACTTCATTCTGGGTGACAACCACGCAGCCCCAGGCACGGCCGACGGCGCAGCCGATGAAGCGCTGTACAGTGGCAATTTTGCCGACTACAGCATCACCAAGTTCACCGATACCCGGCCGGGTGGCGAGTTGATCACGGCGTTCAAAGTGGTGGATTTGCGGGTCGGCGCGGCGAATATCGATGGCACCGACATCGTGACTGGCATTGAAAAACTGCGTTTCGCCGACCGCACCGTCAACCTGAACATCACCAACAGTCTGCCAACCGGCAATGTGGTGCTGTCGGGGTTTGCCACTGCGCCGACCACACCTGGCCGTCCGGTGCCAGCTCAATACCGGCTGACCGCCAATACCTCGACCATACAGGACGCCGACGGCTTGCCTGCGCCAAGTGGGTTCAGCTTCCAATGGCAAGCACTGGTGGGCGCGGCCTGGATCGGTATTGCCGGGGCGAAAGCCTCGACCTTTGCGCCCACCTCGGCGCAGTTCGGCCAGCAGCTTCGGGTCATCACCACTTACACCGACAACAACGGCACAGTGGAACAACTGACGTCCGACCCTTCGGAAGCGGTAGGGCGCTTCATCGAAGGCACCAACTTCTTCGGCAACACGCTCAATGGCACCAACTATCAGGACATCTTGATGGGCTATTCGGGTAACGACGTCCTTAATGGTGGCCTGGGTTCCGACTTGCTCGACGGCGGCAGCGGTAACGACACGATGCGGGGGTACGCCGGTAACGATATCTACAGGGTGGATGCCAATGGCGATACGGTTCAGGAAAATCTGAACGAAGGCACCGACACGGTCATGTCCTCGGTCAGCTACACCCTGGGTGCCAACGTCGAGAACCTGACATTGCTGGGGTCGAACAACAGTAACGGCACGGGTAACGGGCTGGACAACGTCATCCACGGCAATACCGGTAACAACCAACTTGGCGGCATGGCCGGCAACGACTCCGTCTTTGGTGAGGCAGGCAACGATACGCTGCTGGCATCGCTGAACGACGGCAACGACCAGTATGACGGCGGCGCGGGTACCGACACCTATGACTTATCGGCCACATCGGCGTCGGCCACGGTCGATTTGCTCCTCGGCACGTCAACCAGCACCCAGACCGGCAACGACTCCCTGACCGGCATCGAGAACGTCACCGGTAGTTCCGGCAATGATCACATCCAGGGCGACGGCGCGAACAACCTGCTGCAGGGCCAGGGCGGTGATGACTGGATGGACGGTGGCAGCGGTGACGACGTGCTGATTGGTGGGCAAGGCATTGACAGCCTGTTTGGTGGCCTTGGCAACGACACCTTCCGGGCGTCGGCCAATGACGGCAATGACAGCTACGACGGTGGTGGCGACAGCGATACCTACGACCTGTCGGGGACCTCGGCCAACGCCACGGTCAACTTGTCTACTGGCCTGGCGAGCAGTTCGCAAACCGGTAGCGACACCTTGAGCGGCATCGAGAATGTTCTCGGCAGCAACGGCACCAACAGCTTGACCGGCAATAACGCCAACAATGCCCTGACCGGGCAAGGCGGCGTCGACACCCTCAGTGGTGGAGATGGCGCTGACACGCTGACAGGCAATGGCAACCGCGACATTTTGACTGGTGGGGCGGGGGCGGACATCTTCATGTTCAGCGCCATCAACGATTCGGGCACTTCGACCGCAAGCCGCGATGTGATCACCGACTTTGCGCAGGGAGCTGACCACATTGATCTGTCTCAGATCGATGCCCGGACCTCCGGAGCAGGTTCCGCCGGTAATCAGGACTTTGCCTTCCTCGGCGAGTGGAATGGTGTCGGCACTGAGTTCAGTAACCAAGCGCAATTGAAGTACCACTTCGCCAATGTCGGCGGGGTTGATCACACGTATGTGGAGGGCAATGTCAACAACGGTAATGGCGCTGATTTCCAAATCGATCTGGTCGGGCATGTCGCCCTGACAGCGAGCGATTTCGTCGGCGTGGCGTAAGGCTTTAAATAAAAACGGCGCCCTCCTTTGAAGAGTGGCGTCGTTTTTTTATGGGGGCTCGGCTAGACCAGCTTTTTCCGCCATCAAACAATCTTTTGCGCCATTCGCTACTGCCCGGCTGCATGCGCTGCGGGGAACGGTAAATTTCGACACGCTGCCTGAAACGGGCTTTACTGGAACAAAGCGTGCGGATTATCGAGGGCTGCGTGTTCTCGGCAGCCGGTACTGGCTGGATGCCGGGTCCACATCTACACCCGTCGAGGTTGAGGACCAGCCTATGTCCCGGTTCCTCTGCGCCATGTTTTTCGCGTTGCTGCTGGTCGGTTGCGCCACCACGCGCATGCCCCACGACTTCAGCGAGGCGATCCCCGCCAGCGAATCGGCTTTCGGGCGCTCGATCCAGACTCAGGCTGCCGCGCATGAGGGGCGCTCGGGTTTTCGCTTGCTGCCCAACAGCAGTGAAGCATTCCGGGCGCGCGCCGAGTTGATCCGCAATGCGCAGAAATCCGTCGATCTGCAGTACTACATCGTGCATAACGGTCTCAGCACCCGGGCACTGGTCAATGAAATGCTGCTGGCTGCCGATCGCGGCGTACGGATACGTATCCTGCTCGATGACACCGCCACCGACGGCCAGGAAGAAGTCATCGCTACCCTGGCGGTGCACCCGAACATCCATATCCGCGTCTTCAACCCTTTGCATCTGGGGCGCAGCACCGTGGTGACTCGAACCATGGGCCGTTTGCTTGATCTTTCCCAGCAGCACCGACGCATGCACAACAAACTGTGGCTGGCTGACAACAGCGCAGCCATCGTCGGTGGGCGCAACCTGGGGGATGAATATTTCGACGCCAAGCCCGATCTCAACTTCACCGACATGGACCTGCTTTGCATCGGACCGGTCGCCGAGCAATTGGGACACAGCTTCGATCAGTACTGGAACAGCGCCTTGAGCCAATCGATCAGTGACTTCCAGATCAACAAGCCGACAGCACAGGACTTGCGCGAGAGCCGTCAACGTCTGGAGCAGTCGCTCCAGTCTTCACGTACCGAGCACAGGGCTTTGTACGACCATCTCATGACCTACCAGACTCGGCCGCAATTCGAGACGTGGCGCAAGCAGCTGATCTGGGCCCATGGCACGGCGATGTGGGATGCTCCGAGCAAGGTCCTGGCTGACGGCGAACCGGCACGTGCGTTATTGATGGCCACACAACTGCGGCCTGAACTCGATGGCGTCAGCAACGAGCTGATCATGATGTCGGCCTACTTCGTCCCGCAAAAGTCGGGCATGGACTATCTCCTGGGGCGTGCCGATGCCGGCGTTGATGTGCGCCTGCTGACCAATTCACTGGAAGCCACCGATGTGCCGGCGGTGCATGGCGGCTATGCACCGTATCGCAAGACGCTGCTAGAACATGGCGTGAAACTCTATGAACTGCGGCGTCAGCCGGAAGATACCGGCCGCAGTTCTTCGTTTGGATTCAGTGGTGGCTCGGTCTCCAGCCTGCACACCAAGGCCATGATCCTGGACAGGCAGAAAGTGTTCATCGGTTCGTTCAATTTCGACCCGCGTTCACTGTTCTGGAACACTGAAGTCGGAGTGCTGGTCGACAGTCCCGAACTGGCCGGCTACGTGCGCCAGGCGGCGCTTGATGGCATGGCGCCGGCCATGAGTTACCAGGCCCGACTGGAAAACGGCGAAGTCGTCTGGCTCACCGAGGACGACGGCCGTCAACATACCTTGCGCAAGGAACCCGGTGGCAAATGGCGCAGCTTCAAAGCCTGGCTCAGCGACAAGGTCGGCCTGGAGAAGATGCTCTGAATCGATACCCGGAGTCCCCCCTCTGGTCTCGTTGTGCAACAGGAATTTACAAAGAACCCTTTCGATAAGGGTGACGTGATCAAGCTGGAAGTCTTCTGACGTTTTTGCCTGCAATTGCCTGACTCAGGTGCCTTGGAGCTGCCGAAGGCTGCGTCAAGATCAAGATCAAGATCAAAAGATCGCAGCCTTCGGCAGCTCCTACAGTGGTTTGGCGGGTGGGCATCTGCCATGGATAGCAGGCCGCCGCTGTCCGGAAAGGGCTCCATGCCGAGCCGATCTCGATCGTCTTGATCCGGGCGGTCAGCCGGTTGCAATCGGGATTGTCAGGTCAACCCGACCCTTGTAGGAGCTGCCGAAGGCTGCGATCTTTTGATTTTGCTGTTCAAGATCAAGATCAAAGGATCGCAGCCTTCGGCAGCTCCTACAGTGGTTTGGCGGGTGGGCATCCGCCGTGGATACCAGGCCGCCGCTGTCCGGAAAGGGCTCCATGTCGAGCCGATCTCGATCATCTTGATCCGGACGTTCAGCCGGTTGCAATCGGGGTTGTCAGGTCAACCCGACCCTTGTAGGAGCTGCCGAAGGCTGCGATCTTTTGATTTTGCTGTTCAAGATCAAGATCAAAGGATCGCAGCCTTCGGCAGCTCCTACAGTGGTTTGGCGGGTGGGCATCCGCCGTGGATACCAGGCCGCCGCTGTCCGGAAAGGGCTCCATGTCGAGCCGATCTCGATCATCTTGATCCGGACGTTCAGCCGGTTGCAATCGGGGTTGTCAGGTCAACCCGACCCTTGTAGGAGCTGCCGAAGGCTGCGATCTTTTGATTTTGCTGTTCAAGATCAAGATCAAAAGATCGCAGCCTTCGGCAGCTCCTACAGTAGTTTCCCGGGATTGTGCGCAGTACCTTATTTTTGAGCGTGATGAATGACACAACGAAATTTTTTGCTGTTGGCTTTGTTGTTCATGTTTTTGACAGGTTGCACGACGATGCCACCCAAGGATCAGGACAATCTCTGCAACATTTACCGTGAGTATCCCGACTGGTACGAGGACTCGCTGGAAATGCAGAGTGAATATGGGACACCAATGCATGTGGCCATGGCGATCATGAAGCAGGAAAGCAGCTACGTGGCGGACGCATTGCCGCCGCGTGACTACCTGCTCTGGGTGATCCCCTGGGGGCGAGTCAGTTCGGCCTATGGTTATGCGCAGGCTCAGGACCCGGTGTGGGGTGAGTACAAGGACAGTACTGGCAACGGCGGTTCACGTGACAGTTTCGACGACGCGATCATGTTTATCGGCTGGTACACCACGGGCACGCAACGCCAGCTCGGAATCTCCAAATGGGACACCTACAATCAGTACCTGGCTTATCACGAGGGGCGTGGGGGCTTTAGCCGCAATTCCTATCGCAGTCAACCGTGGCTGATGCAGGTTGCCCAGAAAGTGCAAAAGCAATCGGAGATTTACAGCTCCCAACTCAAGCAGTGTCGCCAGGCGCTGGAAGATGATCGCGGTGGGTGGTTCTAGCGCGGCAGAGACTCCGCTAGCGGGCGTTGCGGGATCAAGGGCTTGCCAGCGAAAGCCGATGCAAGCCCTTGTCGGTTTCTGCGCCATCATTTCTGTCTTGAGGGTGGTTACCGGATGCCTTTCAGGAAGCCGGGCCTGCCTTGCGACGATCGTTGCCGGTCGGGTTGCCGGTGTTGATCAGCCTTCTTTCCTGCAACACGTTTTCCAACGCCTGGCGGTCTGACGGGGGCAATTGATGCTCTCGCTCCTTGAGCTCCAGCAGGATCGGGGTGGACCACTGGCGGTAAGTTTGTTCGGCATTACGATTGAGTGACATGCGTTTTCTCCTTGATCAGGCTCCTGCCAATTAAGGTGCCGCAGTTCGATACGCAAGAGACCCTAGCCGACGAACCCTGTTCTCGCCAATGCGTTACATCGGACGCCCGTTACCCCAGATGCCCGCAGCCGCGGTGCGCTGCACGTAGTCGCTGAAGTCGCGCGCCGGCCGCCCCAGTGCCCGCTGCACACCATCGGTCACGGGTGTGTTGCGGCCGTCGAGCACGGTGGTGCAGAGGTACAGCACCAGATCGATCAAAGCCGGGGGAAGTTGTTCCTGTTCCATTGCCTGTCGATAGGCGGGCGCCGGTACGGCCACGAATTCGATGTTGCGATGGGTGGCACGGGCAATCTCGGTCACGGCGTCGGCAAAGGTCAACGCCCGAGGGCCGGTCAATTCATAGAGCTGGTGTGTGTGCCCGGGTTGAGTCAGTGCGACGACGGCGCACTCGGCGATGTCGTCTGCATCGACAAAGGGTTCGGCGACCTGACCGACGGGGAGTGCCAGTTCACCTTGCACTATGGGGTCAAGAAAGTGCGCCTCGCTGAAGTTCTGGCAAAACCAGCTGGCCCGCAGAATCGTCCAGTCAATCCCGCTGTCCTGTACGACACGTTCGGCCTGCTCCGCTTCGACTTCGCCGCGCCCGGATAACAAAACCAGTTTGCGCACTCCGCTTTTCACCGCCAGGTCGGTGAAAGCCTGGATGGTTTCAACGGCGCCTGGAACGGCGAGATCGGGCTGGAAGGAAATATAGACCGCATGAACACCCTCGATTACCGCGTCCCAGGTTGATCGATCTTCCCAGTCGAAAGGAGGATTCGCATCGCGTGACCCCTGGCGAACGGGCAGGCCCGCCGCTTCGAGTCGTTGGGTGATTCGCCGTCCGGTTTTGCCGGTGGCGCCGAGGACCAACAGGGTTTGCTGAGCGGTGTTCATCGCGTTCATCTCCATCGGTTAATGTGAGTAATGCTCACGTTTAAAAGATGATAGTTCCTCATGTTTGTGCGTCAACCCATCAGGTCGAACTGCCCGACGGGTGGGCATCTGTTGTTTGGCATGAAGGTTGGCGATGCTAAGGTGAGTACATGTCACGTTATTGATCAGGAAATTCACTCGTGCGCAAAAAGACCCCTGAAGCCCTCGAACAGCCTGCTGCAGAAGCTGTTCGGCGTAATCCCACGCAACAGCGCAGTCGCGAGCGTCAGGAGCGGATTCTGACCGCGGCGACTCAATTGATTGCGGACAAGGGCAGCGATCAGCTCAAGATGAGTGAAATCGCCGAGCGCGCCGAGATCTCGATCGGTTCCCTTTATCAGTATTTTCCCGACAAGAGCGCCGTCATCCGAACGCTCGCCGAACGCTACAACGCCGAGAGCCGTCGCTGCATTGAACAGGCATTGGAGGCTGTGGAGGATGCCCAGGGTTTGCAGGCCGCCTATTCGCAGTTGCTCGACCTGTATTACGAGATCGTGATGGCGACGCCGGTGATGCGTGACATCTGGTCCGGCATGCAGGCCGACAAACAGTTGTTGCAGCTGGAGTTGGAAGAGAGCCGGGGGGCCGGAGCGCTGCTGGCCCAGGCCATGCTTCGCGTATATCCGCAAAGCGATGAGCTGAAGGTGCGGCAATCCGCGTTTTTGATCTGGCACCTGGGCGAGGCGACCATGCGCTTGGCGGTCACTTGTACGCCAGTGGAAGGGCGCGTGCTGGTCGAGGCGTTCAAGCGCATGTCCCTGCGCGAGGTCATGGAGCCCGCGTGCAGGGACATCTGATCGCAGTAGAAGCTGCCTAGACGAAAGGTTGGCCGGCAAATCCCCGTGGCAGTCGTTGCAGCCCGGCCATCGCGGTCAGTCGTTCGGTCCAGGCTGAACGCCAGTTATCGGCGGTGTGCACGGCTTTGGCTTTGCGTGCTGCGCGGCGGGCGGCGTTGCGTTCAGCCTTGCGGGCTTCTTTGTAGGCGTCGGTGTTTCGGCAACTTCTGCATTTCACCCGATTGAGTTCGCGGGTCGATACCAGGTTGTTGCCGTGGTGACCGCAGGCCAGGTGCCCGCTGACTTTGAAATGAGTGACCATTGGAACGTCTCCTTGGTGACGTGTGATCGGTTGACCCCACGTGAGCGGTGGCGTTCGATTGATTTTGCGCAACAAAAAATCCCGGCACGAGGTCGGGTTGCAAGAGAGGGTGAAAACTCGGCAGGCAGCCGGCTATCCGGAGGCGTCAGTGCCACCGGTCATGCTGCCCGAATCGGGCCTGTCCTCGTACCGCGAATCCGTGGCGGATCATCTGAACCGAGGCAGAGGTCGGTCGGCAGGCTGGAGAGAAGACAGCGTGTGCCGGATCAGCGGCGTGTCCTTCTCGATGTCGTTCAGGCGATCACGAATTCTGAGGGCGGTGGGGTGTCCGCCTTGATGATCGACCCAGTCGGCGATTTCCTTGCAGGCCGCAGCCAGGCGCGCCTGACGGGAGTCCAGCAAGGTGAGCAGGGTGGTGATGGACTCTTTTTCGGACATGGGAGACACCTCCGTTCAAGAAACCTGGTGTGGCAGCAAAAAGCCCGCCTGGAGCGAGCTTTCTGCCGTTGGGGTCGCTGTTCCTTCAGCCATTTCAGTATAGACCCGTTAAAAAATGGTGGCAGGCCCTCAACCTTGTCGGGCTGTCACTTGTGATTTGGCGTTCAACTGCCGGCAAACACGCTGAGCGTCTTCTTCAGTGTCGTAGCCATCGCCGATAAAGCCTTGGGTGCGGGTATCGGCGATGCGATACCAGACCGCGGCATCCGGAGGCAGATGGTCATTTTCACCCGCACGGCGGCCATGAATGATTATCTTGTTGCAACGCTTCACGACGAAAATGTCTTCCATGGCGTCTCCGCAGCGGATTCGTGTTCAGTTCAACTATAGAAGTCATTGGTGATCGTGCAAAAAATAGGCAGGTCAATTCGTCGGTTCAGGCGCGGCGGGCATTCTCTCAAGGAAGATCGCCAGCCCGACCTCTTCGGCCGATAGCCCCTTGCGCGCTCTGGTCCTTGGCAGTTGCGCCAGGTCACCGAGAACAAAGCCATCCAGCACCGCCGGATGGATATAGCATTTGCGGCACACCGCCGGGGTATTGCCGAGCTGCCTGGCCACATTCTTGACCATTTCCACCAGGTGCCGCCTGGCGTCCGTTTCAGGCTCCCACTGCAGTTTGCGCAACATCGCCAGAGCCAGGACGCTGCCGGCCCAGGTGCGGTAATCCTTGGCGGTGAAGTCGGCGCCGGTGAGCGTTTGCAAATAGCTGTTGATGTCGGATGAACTGACGGTGTGCCGGTCTCCGTTTTCGTCCAGGTACTGGAACAGGTTCTGCCCGGGAATGTCCTGGCAGCGTTTGATGATCCGCGCCAGTCTTCGGTCTTTCACGGTGATCTGGTGCTCAACGCCACTTTTGCCGCGGAACTGGAACAGGATGGCACTGCCGTTGATCTCTACATGGCGGCTGCGCAAGGTCGTCAGGCCGTAGGAGCGGTTGTCCCGGGCATATTGGCTGTTGCCGATTCGGATCAACGTCGTGTCCAGCAAAGTGATGACCGTGGCCATGACTTTGTCGCGACTGAACCCCGGTGCCGACAATTCGGCTTCCAGTCGCTGGCGCAGTTTCGGCAAGGCCAGGCCGAACTCACGCAGGCGCAAGTACTTGTCGGCGTCGCGCACCTCCCGCCAGCGCGGATGATAACGGTATTGTTTGCGACCCCGGGCATCCCGCCCGGTGGCCTGCAGGTGCCCGCATGGGTCGGCGCAGATCCACACTTCGGTATAGGCCGGCGGCACCGCGAGTGCGTTGAGGCGTTTGATTGCCTCCGGGTCGGTGATGCGCTGGCCCGCCGGGTCGAAATAGGCGAATTTTCCACGCAGTTTCCGGCGGGTGATGCCCGGCTGGGTGTCATCGACATAATGCAGGTCAGGCGGCAGTTCATCGGGCATGACAGGCGTCCTGGGCGAGGAATCACGGGGCGTTACAGCCATGGACCGCACCCGGCTGCAGTCGTGCCGACGGATTTACGCCAGTACTGCGACCGCTTTGATTTGTGCCCAGAGTTGCTGGCCAGGGTGGATGTTCAGTTGATCGCGGGAATAACGCGTGATCCGCGCCAGCAGAGGCGTGCCGGCGGCGTCCAGGCGAATCAGCACATGGGCGGCGTTGTCGGCGTTCATTTCACTGACCACGGTGACCGGCAGGCGATTGAGAATGCTGCTGTGCCCGGCACTGTGCAGGTTCAGGCTGACATCCCGCGCCTGGACCTTGCAGCGCAGTGCCTGGCCTGCATCCATGGGCGTATGCGGCACACGAATGTTGAGGCTGGTGCCGGGCAATTGCAGGCTCAGCAATTGATAGTCCGCGTCATAGGCGCTGACGCGGCCTTCGATCACCACACCGGCGTCGTCCCCCATGGCCAGAGGCAAGTCGAGGCGCGCCAGGGTCTGGCCGATCGGACCGCTGGCCAGTGCCTTGCCGTTGCTGAGCAACACGATATGGTCGGCCAGCCGCGCGACCTCATCCTGGGAGTGGCTGACGTACAGCACCGGAATCTCGAGTTCGTCGTGCAGCAGCTGCAGGTAGGGCAGGATTTCACTTTTGCGTTGTGCATCCAGCGCCGCCAGGGGCTCGTCCATCAACAACAGTTTCGGGCTGGTGAGCAAGGCGCGGGCGATGCCGACGCGCTGTCGCTCGCCGCCCGAAAGGTGTTGCGGATGGCGGTCCAGCAAGTGGCGGATGCCGAGCAATTCGCTGGCGTGGGCCATGTCGACCCGACGCTGCGGTTTCGGGATGCGCTTGAGGCCGAACTCCAGGTTGGCCAGCACCGACAGATGAGGAAACAGGCTGGCTTCCTGGAACACGTAGCCCAGCGCGCGTTTGTGCGGCGCGACGAAAACCTTGTTGGCGCTGTCTTGCCAGACTTCATCGTTGACCTGGATAAAACCCTGATCGGCCCGTTCCAGGCCGGCGATGCAGCGCAGGCAAGTGGTCTTGCCCGAGCCGGAATGACCGTACAGTGCCGTTACGCCACGACCCGGCAGTTGCAGGTCGACGTCCAGGGCGAAGCCGAGGTAATCCAGTTTCAGGCGCATGTGAATCATCGCTCAGCTCCAGCCCGCTTTGGTTTTTCGGCTGGAATACAGCGCCAGCAAGACGACAAACGAGAACACCAGCATCGCCCCGGCCAGCCAATGGGCCTGGGCGTATTCCATGGCTTCGACGTGATCGTAGATCTGCACCGAGACCACGCGGGTCTTCTCGGGAATGTTGCCACCGATCATCAGCACCACGCCGAACTCGCCGACGGTGTGGGCGAAACCGAGAATGGCGGCGGTAATGAAACCGGGGCGGGCCAGGGGCAGGGTCACGCTGAAAAAGGTGTCCCAGGGATTGGCCCGCAGCGTCGCAGCCACTTCGAGCGGGCGCGTGCCAATGGCGGAAAAAGCGTTTTGCAGCGGCTGGACGACAAAGGGCATCGAATACAACACCGAACCGATGACCAGACCTGCAAAACTGAACGTGAGGGTGCCAAGACCGAGTGATTGGGTGAACTGGCCAATGAACCCGTGAGGGCCTAGCGCCAGCAACAGATAAAAACCGATCACGGTCGGTGGCAGCACCAGGGGCAGGGCGACAATCGCCCCGACCGGGCCGCGCCACCAGGAGCGGGTGCGCGAAAGCCATAACGCAATCGGAGTGCCGACAATCAGCAGGATGACGGTCGTCAGGGACGCCAGTTTCAAGGTCAGCCAGATGGCGGAAAAATCGGCACTCGATAGCGACATTTAGATTTCGTAGCCGTAGGACTTGATGACAGCTGCCGCTTTCGGCCCCTTGAGGTAGTCAACCAATGCCTTGGCGGCCGGGTTGTCCTTGCCCTTGTTGAGGATCACGGCGTCCTGCTTGATCGGGTCGTGCAGGCTGGCCGGTACGATCCAGGCCGAACCGCTGGTGATCTTGCCGTCCTTGTAGATCTGCGACAGCGCGACAAAACCCAGCTCGGCGTTACCGGTGGAGACGAACTGATAGGCCTGGGTGATGTTCTGGCCTTCAACGATCTTGTCCTTGACCTTGTCGGTCAGACCTTCCTTGGCCAGCACCTGGGTCGCCGCCAGGCCGTAAGGCGCAGCCTTCGGGTTGGCAATGGACAGGTGCTGATACTCGTTCTTTTTCAGCACGTCGCCCTTGGCATCGACGTAGCCTTCCTTGGCCGACCATAGCGCCAGGGTGCCGACTGCGTAGGTGAAGCGCGAACCCTTGACGGTATCGCCTTCGGCCTCGAGTTTCTTCGGGGTGCTGTCGTCTGCCGAGAGGAACACTTCGAACGGCGCGCCGTTTTTGATCTGGGTGTAGAACTGGCCGGTGGCGCCAAAGGAGGTCACCAGTTTATGCCCGGTATCCTTTTCGAAATCAGCGGCGATGGCCTGGATGGGCGCGGTGAAGTTGGCAGCGACAGCCACCTGGACTTCGTCCGCCTGGGCTGAGCCGAAGGCGAATACGGCGAGCAGGCTCGTGAGGCACGCAGGGGTAAAACGTGAGGCGCGAAGGGTCATGAAACGGCTCCGTTAAAGGCAATTGCAGCAGGGGGTGAATCGTTATGTACAGAAATATATAGCGAATTGCCTTTAAACGGAATGTGCTTTCACAAAACTGTATACAATTTTAACGTAAATGATCCTCAGGGGCGACGCAGCAGCCTCGCCAGTCCTTCTTCGGCCAGTTTTCGAGTCAGTGCCTCGGTGGTCAATTCAACGCCGAGAGTAAAAGCCTGGCCGGCCCAGAGGTTGCTGAAGTCCGCTTCACCTTTGGCCCGCAACGGCATCAACGCGCCACCGGCCAGGGGGAAGGCCGGAGCCTTGGTGCTCATCGGCCCCAGTTCACGCATCACCCGATTAAGAATGCCCCGAGCCGGGCGACCGGTGAACACGTTGGTCACCGCCGTTTCGCTTTCCTTGGCGGTGCGCAAGGCTTTGTGATGGGAGGGGCTGACCTTGGCCTCTGGCGTGAACAGGTACGCTGTTCCCACCTGTACCGCCGAAGCGCCCAGCATGAAAGCGGCGGCGACGCCACGTGCGTCAGCGATGCCGCCGGCGGCAATCACCGGCACTTTCACCGCATCGACGACTTGCGGCACCAAGGCGAAAGTGCCCACCTGACTGCTCAGGTCATTGCTGAGAAACATCCCGCGATGGCCTCCGGCCTCAAAACCCATGGCAATGATCGCATCGCAGCCATGCTGCTCCAGCCACACGGCTTCTTCGACGGTGGTGGCCGAGGACAGCACCTTCGCACCGGTGGCTTTGACCCGGTCGAGCAGGGATTTTTCCGGCAGGCCAAAGTGGAAGCTCACCACTTCAGGGCGAAACGCTTCGACCACTTCACAGGCCGCGTCATCGAACGGTGCCCGATTGGACACCGGTGTTGGCGCATCGAAATCAGCGCCAAGTTCCTGGTAGTAGGGTTGCAGCAGGTTTTTCCAGTCCTGCGCGCGTTGCTCATCAGGGGCTGGAGTTTGATGACAGAAAAAATTGACGTTGATCGGGCACTGGGTGTGTTGGCGGATGGTTTTCAGCTCTTCGCGCAGTTGATCCGTGCTGAGCATCGCCGCGGGCATCGAGCCCAGGCCGCCCGCATTGCAGGCTGCAATCACCATGGCCGAGTTGTGGGCTCCGGCCATCGGCGCCTGAATGATCGGCAGTTCGATCCCGAGCAGGTCAAGAATGCGGGTATCTGGCCATGGGTTCATGTGCTGTGTTCTCCGACGTTGAAGCAGGACAGGGACGGTAGAACAGGATTTGTAACGCAACGATTGGCGCAAGGCCAGTCGTCTTTTCAGTTCGCCAGGCTTTCTTCGGCGCTCGCTGGGGTCGCTGATTGGCTTAAAGTCGAGTACGACAATCTGCTGCCATGTGTTATTTCAAATGCACCACAACCAGACTGATTCCATTGAGAGGCCGTAATGTTCAAAGGTATTTTGATCGACAAAGACGACAGCGGTTACCGGGCCACACTGCAAGAGATCCAGGACGATCAGTTACCCGAGGGCGATGTCACGGTGCGTGTTGCCTACAGCACGCTGAACTTCAAGGATGGCCTGGCGATCACCGGCAGCAGTCCGGTGGTGCGCAAATTCCCGATGGTGCCGGGCATCGACCTG
Source organism: Pseudomonas sp. Pseusp49 (assembly GCF_059491875.1). Taxonomy (NCBI): domain Bacteria; kingdom Pseudomonadati; phylum Pseudomonadota; class Gammaproteobacteria; order Pseudomonadales; family Pseudomonadaceae; genus Pseudomonas; species Pseudomonas sp. Pseusp49. Next base: position 3,051,496 of record NZ_CP168514.1, read on the forward strand.
GCCGGTGTGGTAGAGGTCAGCGGGCATCCGGACTACAAGGTCGGTGACCATGTCCTGCTCAATGGCTGGGGCGTAGGGGAAGGGCATTGGGGCGGCCTGGCGCAGAAGGCTCGCCTGAACGGTGACTGGCTGATCCCGTTGCCCAAGGCGTTTACCGCCGCCCAGGCGATGGCCATCGGTACGGCGGGCTACACGGCCATGCTATGCATCCTGGCTTTGGAACATAACGGTGTGACGCCCGGGCAGGGTGAAATCCTGGTGACCGGCGCCAATGGTGGGGTCGGCAGTTTCGCCATCGCGTTGCTGAACAGGCTCGGCTATCGGGTGGTCGCATCCACCGGACGTACCTCGGAGCACGACTACCTGAAGCAACTGGGCGCCAGCGAAATCATCGATCGCGCCACTCTGTCCGAGCCGGGCAAGCCCTTGGCCAAGGAGCGCTGGGCGGCCGTGATCGATTCGGTCGGCAGTCACACCCTGGCCAATGCGTGCGCCAGCACCAAGGCCAATGGCACCGTCGCAGCCTGCGGTTTGGCGCAGGGCATGGATTTTCCGGCGTCCGTTGCGCCGTTCATCCTGCGCGGTGTGACCCTGGCCGGCATCAACAGCGTGACCCAGCCCAAAGCCAAACGCGTGGAGGCCTGGCGCCGCCTGGCCAAGGACCTGGACTTCAACCTGTTGCCGTTGATCAGTCACGAAATCGGCTTGAGCGAAGCCATCGAGGCCGCGCCGCGCTTGCTTGCCGGGCAGTTGCGCGGGCGCGTGGTGGTGGACGTGAATCGCTGATTACTGCGATTCGCGCTCCAGCAACTGGCGTTTGCGTTCGACACCCCAGCGATAGCCCGAGAGATTGCCATCGCTGCGCACCACGCGATGGCACGGGATCGCCACAGCCAGGTTGTTCGCGCCGCAGGCTTGAGCCACGGCGCGAACGGCTTTTGGCGAACCGATGCGTAGCGCGACATCGGCGTAGCTCGCCGTGCTGCCAACGGGTATCTCCCGCAGTGCTTGCCAGACCCGTTCCTGGAACGCGGTGCCGCGCACGTCCAATGGCAGGTCCAGGCCAATCGCCGGGGCTTCAATAAAGCCGACGACCTTGGCAATCAACGCTTCGAACGCCTGATCGGCGCCAATCAAATTGGCTCGCCGAAACTTGTCTTGCAGATCACAGACCAGTTGGTGCGGATCATCACCGAGCAAAATTGCGCAAACCCCGCGTTCACTCTGCGCCACCAGAATCGCCCCCAGCGAACACTGGCCGACAGCAAAACGAATGTCGTTGTTTTGCCCGGCAGCGCGGTAGTCCCCGGGCTTCATTCCGAGCAGTTGGTCTGCCGCTTCGTAAAACCGGCTGTTGGAGTTGAAGCCGGCGTCATACAGGGCATCGGTCACCGAACCGCCGTCTGCCAGGCGCTCGCGCACCTTGCGTGAACGATGGGCATCGGCGTAGCCCTTGGGCGTCAGGCCGGTGACGCCTTTGAACACGCGATGGAAGTGGAAGCTGCTCAATCCCGAGGCCTCGGCCAGTTCGCCCAGGGTGGGCAGCGTTTCGGCGCTTTCAATCTGGCGGCAGGCAGCGGCCACGGTGGCGGCATGCTGCGCGGCGAGTTCGCTCTGATCCTTTGCCGCGCGCTTGCTCGGACGGTAACCTGCGGCCCGGGCCTGTTCGGCGCTATCGAAGAATTCGACATTCTGTGGCTTGGGCAGGCGCGCAAGGCTGCTGGGGTTGCAGTAGATGCCTGTGGTCTTCACGGCATAGACAAACTGCCCGTCAGCCTTGGGGTCGCGCGCGACCACGGCGGCCCAGCGCGGATCGTTTTCGGTGGTGATCTTGGTCGATTGGGTTGTCATGGCGTCACGTCCTTTGAGGAGTTGCCTGCACATTAACCATGGGGCAATTCCCACACACTCCGGCGCTTGCGGTCAAATTCGAAGTCTTCATCCGGCGGTGCGGAAGGTGAAGTTGATGCGTTGCTCGCCCAGTCTCGGGTGAAAACCGTCCTTGATCGGCAATACGCCGTGATAACGCAGGCGATCCACGCCACCCCAGACCACGATGTCACCATGCAGCAGAGGGATGCGCTGGCTTTTGTCACTGCGTGCAAAGCCGCCGAACAGGAACATCGCCGGCAAGCCCAGCGATACCGAAACGATGGGGGCCGCGTAGGAATGTTCGTCCTTGTCTTGATGCAATGACATTTTTGCCCCGGGGATGTAGCGGTTGATCAGGCAGGAATCGGGCACAAAACCGCTGAAACCCGCAGCCTGCGCCGCTGCTTGTGCCAGTTGGAAAAACACATCGGGCATCGTCGGCCAGGGCTGATCGGTTTGGGGATCGTCGCGGGTGTATCGATAACCGCTGCGGTCAGTGGTCCAGCCGAATGTGCCGCAACTGCTCAGGGCGACCGACATGGTGAAGCCGCCGGGCGTGACCATCTGCCGAAACGGAGCGGCCAGCAGCACCGCCTCCAGGGCGGGCAGCAAACGCTCCAGCCAGGGCAGGGCGAAGCCTCGCAGCACGTATGACTGTTCGCCGATCTGCTCGCGCCTGGGCTCTTGTTCGGGTTCTGCATCGGCAAACAGATCGAACGTCAGCGGGTTCATGGGCTCATGTCGCATCGTGAAAGATGATTCCAAGGGTATGCCGTTTGCCGCTGTGCAGGCGACTCACGCCGTGGCGCAGGGTCACGCGGTAGTAACCGCGAGTGCCTTTGACCGGCCGCTGGTTGACGGCAAAGATCAGCCCGTCACCTTTCTTCAGGTCGATGACCATCGGTCGTGACTGCATGCGCGGGCGTTGTTCGGTCATGACAAATTCGCCGCCGCTGAAGTCTTGATCGGGATCCGACAGCAGAATCGCCACTTGCAACGGAAAAACATGCTCACCGTATAGATCCTGATGCAGGCAGTTGTAGTCCTGCGGACCATATTGCAGCAATAAGGGTGTCGGACGGTTCTGACCAGCGGCATGACAGCGCTCGAGGAAGGCGGGATGAGTGTCAGGAAAACGTTGCTGCAAACCCATTTGCTCATGCCAGCGATTGGCGATGGGTGCCAGGCGCGGGTAGAGCGCGCTGCGCAAGCGCGCCACAAGGTCCGGCAACGGGTAGCTGAAATACTTGTACTCGCCGCGGCCGAAGCCGTGACGAGCCATCACCACGTGCGAGCGAAAGGGCTCGGCCCGGGGGTACAGGGCGCTGACCTGATCACAAGCCTTGTGGCTCAGCAGTGAAGGGATGACGGCGTAACCGTCCAGGTCAAGTTGCTGTTCCAGCCGGGGCCAGTCCAGCTGGTCCAGATATTGCTCGCTCATTGCCGGGCCTCTAGTGATTGAGGTGGCCAGTCTGCAAGACTTGAATGAAGCAGACACTCCGGCGCTTGCGGTCGAACTGCGAACGGGAGCCGACGTCCATTGTCGCTCCGGATTGCGTTACAGCGCTTTGCTGACGCTGATTTCGCTGATGACGTTGTCCTGCCCATGAATGGCATCCAGCGCCGCTTTGGCTTCTTCTGTGGTGCCGTGTTCAAGCTGGGCGAACTCGAAGCGGCGCTCACCGTTGAGTTTGTATTTGATGACGTACTTGGTCGTTTGGGCCACGGTCGTATCTGCCTGTCTTGTGTTTCGGGTGTGCCGGTCAGCTCAGTTTCGTGCTGGAACGGCGAATGATTTTGATCGAATGCGTCAGGGTGGGCTTGCGCGTCACGCTGATAGCGCGGCGGTTGACGGTGTCGATCGTGATGTTCCAGAAACCGGTGCTGGGGGCAGTGATGCGCGCCGGAAACGTGTCGAATGCACCGCCGTGATAGGTGTGACGGCCGCCATTCTTGAAGCTGCGGAAGTTGGCGTCGTTCATCAAACGGATGTTGCACATTTGGGAGCATTGAATGACGACGATGTCGTCTTCATTGAGGTGCTCGCGCTGATGGATAAATTTCATGGGGCGCCTCCAGAAGGGCTTTTTCTACAAAATCAAAACGATAGCATGGGCGATGGGCGCAGTTTATCAGCCCGAAGGCCTTATTATCCGGTCGCTTTGACAATTAAAAACGCTAATTTCACCTTTGATGAGCGATAAAGCAGTTTGCCTCGGAGAAAAAACGCATCTGCGTTGTCCGAGCCTCTTTATCGGAGGTTTTGTATGAAGTGGGGTTTGTGGGTTGTTGCGCTGGCGGCATTGGTGAGCGGTTGTGCGAACGTCTCTGACATCAACGAGTCACTGCCGACCATGAGCGTGATTTCTGGCAAGAAACCCCATGAATATGCGCAATGCCTCAGCGAAAAACTGGCCGACAGTCGTGGTGCCTTGCAAATCGAACCGCACAAGGATGGCCTGCGTGTGATCGTGCCGCTCAAGTATTCCACGGGGCCGTCAGCCGTATTCGACATTGAAGAGCGCTCGGGTGGCAGCAGCATCAAGCTGCACGAGAGCATGTCCAATGTCCCGGTGCGTCCAAAGGATGTACAGAAGGCTGCCACCGAGTGCATTTCCGGCTGATAAACTATCGACCCACAGCACCGATGCCGCCAAAGCCTGTTTTTGGCGGCATCGTCATTTCTGGAGTCGACTATGAAACGAGAGCAGGTCCGGGAGCGCCATGCAGAGGGACTTATCTCTGCCACCCATGTGATCCAGAATCCGGCGGAGCTGGGGGAATGGATCGTGTTTTTCAAGAAAAGCGCCGGGCGCAGCTATTTCCTGGTGGATGACAATGACGAAGTCGAGTCCTTCGGCAAGCTCGACGATTTGATCGAAACAGTGCGTGGACTCGGGATCAGGTTCGCCGAAATTCATCTGTAGGGCCGAGCCCCTTATTTGCAGACCACCACGACGCTGCGGTTCTTGTAATTGCCGATATCGGCGCCGAGGGTTTTTTCACTGACCTTGAGCGCTGGCGTGCCGTCGGTGCCGACGATCCGGTAGCCGGTTCCTGCACAGGAGGCATCGGCCTTTTCGTAGCAGGCGGCCCAGGAATTCGCCTCTCCCGAGCAATCGATCGTCAGACCCTGCTCTCCGTTGCCCAGGTAGGTTTCTTTCGACGTTGCGCAGCCGCTCAGGGCCAATACCGCTAGCAAAGGCAAAACTTTATTCATGGTTTGATCATCGTCAGTGGGGTGGGCTAAGGCTGAGACAGCGCCGGATTCAAAAGGTTATAGCCAAAGGCCACTTCTTTTTCGGTGTTCCGATCAAGATCAAAGGATCGCAGCCTTCGGCAGCTCCTACAGGGACCGTGATGCGGTCTAGCGGGTGGGCATCTGAACTGGCCTAATGATTTTGGACACTTCAATCGGGCGTTCAACTGGTTGAAGTCGGGGTTGTAAGGTCAACCCGACCCTTGTAGGAGCTGCCGAAGGCTGCGATCTTTTGATCTTGATCTTCAGCAATATCCAGATCGCAAAAGCAAGATCAAAAGATCGCAGCCTTCGGCAGCTCCTACAGAAATTTCGTAATCAGTGTTCCCCGGGGTTCCGTGAAGTACCATAAAAAAGCCCTGTGCCAAGACAGGGCTATTCGAGAGGGGCGTCGATCAGCTCTTGTCCTTGCCGCGTCGCTTGGGTTCCGGGTGCTCCAGCTCCAGCACCGAGGCCACTTCGATTGCCAGGGCTTCGGAAGGGAAAGGCCCGGCGATATTTTCACCGGCGACACTGGCCACCCACCATTGACCGTCTTTCACCTTGTTGATCAGGAATCCGTTGACGCTTTTTGCTTCCGACATCTATTTGCCTCGTTGTCTGGTTCAATCGCGCCATGATACCGGCAAACGCACGCAACGGGTGCCGATGAGCGTATGGTGATGGGTTTCGGGCGGTAGAAAGCCGTGCATTTGCGCCAGTCTCTGCTATGCATAAGAGGCTGTGCAATCGCCTGTGCAACCTCGCAGGGAACTATCCGCCAGAATAATTCTCTATGTTGGCATCAGTTAGCCAGCGCGGGGGCATTGTAAGGTGCACGCCGCCTGATTAGACTGCGCCGAAACTCGTACACACAGCCCTTTCAAGGACTTATATGATCAAGAAATGCTTGTTCCCAGCAGCCGGTTACGGTACTCGCTTCCTGCCAGCGACTAAAGCCATGCCCAAAGAAATGCTGCCGGTGGTGAACAAGCCACTGATCCAGTACGGCGTCGAAGAAGCACTGGATGCCGGCTTGACCGAAATCTCCATCGTCACCGGCCGCGGCAAGCGCGCCCTGGAAGACCACTTCGACATCAGCTACGAGCTGGAAAATCAGATCAAGGGCACCGACAAGGAAAAATACCTGGTCGGCATCCGCAAGCTGCTCGACGAGTGCTCGTTCTCCTACACCCGTCAGACCGAAATGAAAGGTCTGGGCCACGCGATCCTCACCGGCCGCCCGCTGATCGGCGACGAGCCGTTCGCCGTGGTACTGGCGGATGACCTGTGCGTCAACCTCGAAGGCGACGGCGTGCTGACCCAGATGGTCAAGCTGTACAAGCAGTTCCGCTGCTCGATCGTGGCCATCCAGGAAGTCGACCCGCAAGAAACCAACAAGTACGGCGTGATCGCCGGCGAGATGATCCGTGACGACATCTATCGCGTACACAGCATGGTTGAAAAGCCAAAGCCGGAAGACGCACCGTCGAACCTGGCCATCATCGGCCGCTACATTCTGACCCCGGACATCTTCGACCTGATCGAACAAACCGAGCCAGGCAAGGGCGGTGAAATCCAGATCACCGACGCCCTGATGAAGCAGGCCCAGAACGGCTGCGTCATGGCCTACAAGTTCAAGGGCAAGCGTTTCGACTGCGGTGGCGCCGAAGGCTACATCGAAGCGACCAACTTCTGCTTCGAGAACTTCTACAAGACGGGCAAGGCTTACTGATAGCTGGCGACCTGTTTGTATAGAAAAGCCACCTTCGGGTGGCTTTTTCATTTTCCGGCCTCATATCGTGTTCAGCGCTTGCTCCACAAATGTCCGCAGGTATGCTGGTCACCTGCCGAGGAGATTGAAAATGGCCTACGATTTTGACCTTTATGTGATTGGTGCCGGTTCCGGCGGTGTACGGGCTGCGCGGTTTGCCGCCGGGTTTGGCGCGAAAGTGGCGGTGGCCGAGAGTCGCTACCTGGGCGGCACCTGTGTGAACGTCGGCTGCGTGCCGAAAAAATTGCTGGTCTACGGTGCGCACTTCGCCGAGGACTTCGAGCAGGCATCCGGTTTTGGCTGGAGCCTGGATGAGGCGCAGTTCGATTGGGCGACGCTGATCGCCAACAAGGACCGTGAGATCAATCGCCTCAATGGCATTTATCGCAACCTGCTGGTCAGCAGCGGTGTCACCTTGCATGAGGGGCACGCGAAGATCGTCGATCCGCATCGGGTCGAGATCAATGGCGAGCGCTTTACTGCCAGGAACATCCTGATCGCGACCGGCGGCTGGCCGCAGATTCCGGAGATTCCGGGGCACGAGCATGCCATCAGTTCCAACCAGGCGTTCTTCCTCAAAGAGCTTCCCAAGCGGGTGCTGGTGGTCGGCGGTGGCTACATTGCCGTCGAGTTCGCCGGGATCTTCCATGGTCTGGGCGCCGAGACTACGTTGCTGTATCGCGGCGAACTGTTCCTGCGCGGCTTTGACGGTTCCGTGCGCAAGCACTTGCAGGAGGAGTTGACCAAGCGTGGCATGGACCTGCAATTCAACGCGGACATCGAGCGCATCGACAAACAGGCCGATGGCAGCCTGAAAGTCACGCTCAAGGATGGCCGCCAGCTGGAAGCCGATTGTGTGTTCTACGCCACCGGGCGTCGTCCGATGCTGGACAATCTCGGGCTGGAAAACACCGGGGTCAAGCTCGACAAGAAAGGCTTTGTCGAAGTCGATGAGTTGTATCAGACCGCCGAGCCGTCGATCCTGGCGCTGGGCGATGTGATCGGTCGTGTTCAACTGACACCGGTTGCGCTGGCTGAAGGCATGGCGGTTGCGCGCCGTCTGTTCAAGCCTGAGCAGTATCGTCCGGTGGATTACAAGATGATCCCGACGGCGGTGTTCAGCCTGCCGAACATTGGCACCGTCGGTTTGACCGAAGAGGAGGCCCGCGAAGCCGGCCACGAGGTGCAGATCTTCGAAAGCCGCTTCCGGCCAATGAAGCTGACCCTGACAGAATGCCAGGAGCGCACGCTGATGAAGTTGGTGGTGGATGCCAAGACCGACAAGGTATTGGGTTGCCACATGGTCGGCCCGGAGGCCGGTGAGATCGTCCAGGGCCTGGCGATTGCCTTGAAGGCCGGCGCCACCAAGCGCGACTTCGACGAAACCATCGGCGTGCACCCGACGGCCGCCGAAGAGTTCGTCACCATGCGCACGCCGGTCGCCGGTTAATCGTCCTTCGCTGCGTCTGCCGCTGCCGCAAGGGTCGCGGCCAGACGTACGCGTTCTTCCAGATCCGTCCGGGTCCTGGTCAGTTCGATTTCCAGTGACTTGTTGAGCTGCGACTGCTCATCGACGTTCTGTTTGAGCGCCTGACTTTCCAGCAGGGCGACGCGCAGGCGTTCCTGGAGGAGGGTGCGCTCGCCGTCGACACGGGTGGCCTGTTCCAGCAACTGATCCTGACGGGTATTGCTTTGCTTGAGCTGTTCTTGCAGCAGGCTCAGCTCGCGCAGTGTGCCGCGGTTTTCAGTCAGCAAGCGTTCGTTGTCGCGGTGCAACTGGGTGACTTCATCCTGGCGTACCAGGGCGCTTTGTTGTGCCTGGCGCAGCTCCATCTGTAGCTGTTGCACCTGGCCTTCGTGGCGACTCATTTCCTGTTCGCGCTGTTCCTTGACCGCATTGCGGTAGTGCTCCAGTGCGTCGCGAGTGTGCAGGTGTTTTTCCTCAAGGGAGCGGATCTGCTCGTCCTTGTCTTTCAAGCGCAATTCGAAATCGGCCAGCGCCTGGTTCATCCCGGCGTTGCGGGTTTGCTCCGTTTGCAGCATGGCGCGGGTTTCTTGCAGGGCCTCGGATTCCTGAGTCAGTGCCAGGCTCTGGAACTCGTATTGCTGGTGCAGTTCGCTGTTGGCCTCTTGCGCTTCGCTGAGCTGATTTTCCAGCGCCTTGCGTTGTTCCTCGTACTGCGTGCGCGCCTGGTCGATGGGCTCCTGCGCCTGCTCCTTGAGTCTTTGGGCGAGCCGCGCCACCAGCGCCATCAGTTCGTCGTCAATCGGTTCCGCTGGCGCTTCGACCGTCTCGTTCCTGTCATCGAGTTCTTTGAGGTAGCGATGAATCGTGGTTTTCGAGCCGGTATTGCCCATTTCGATCCGTACGGCATCGATGCTGGGGTTTTCGCCACGGGCGAGGATCGCCAACCGAGCGGCTTGCACCACTGCTTTATTTACACCGCCGCGTGCCATGAGATCTCCTGGGTTTTGTTGATGTGGTACGTACCACGTAAATACATATTGTACCATTCTATTGGCAAAGTTAAATGCTGGATGTGTTTAACACGAGATATACTGGTATTACCCCGTGTGATACGCCAAGTACCGGTTTTTGACCTGTCAAAGCGGTATGAATTCAAGAGTTGACCCCATGACTGAACTGGATCGTTACCTGCAAGCCGCGACTCGCGACAACACCCGTCGCAGCTATCGGGCAGCCATCGAACACTTCGAAGTCACGTGGGGCGGGTTTCTGCCGGCAACCGGCGACAGCGTGGCGCGCTACCTGGTGGCGCATGCCGGGGTGTTGTCGATCAATACGCTGAAGCTGCGCTTGTCGGCCTTGGCGCAGTGGCACAACAGCCAGGGTTTTGCCGATCCCACCAAGGCGCCGGTGGTGCGCAAGGTGTTCAAGGGCATCCGCGCGTTGCACCCGGCCCAGGAAAAACAGGCCGAACCCTTGCAGCTTCAACACCTGGAGCAGGTGGTCAGTCGTCTGGAGCTGGAAGTGCAAACCGCAAGGGCCGAAGGCGACCGACCGGGGTTGTTGCGGGCCCGGCGCGACCTGGCGTTGATCCTGCTGGGCTTCTGGCGCGGCTTTCGCAGCGACGAGTTGTGCAGGCTTCAGGTTGAACACGTGCAGGCCAGCGCCGGTTCCGGCATCAGCCTTTATCTGCCGCGCAGCAAAAGCGATCGCGACAACCTCGGCAAGACCTATCAGACGCCGGCCTTGCAGCGTTTGTGTCCGGTGCAGGCTTACATCGACTGGATCACCGAGGCGGCACTGGTGCGGGGGCCGGTGTTCCGAGGCATCGATCGCTGGGGGCATCTGGGCGAGGAGGGATTGCACGCCAACAGCGTGATTCCCTTGTTGCGCCAGGCGCTGGAGCGGGCAGGCATTGCCGGCGAACTCTACACCAGCCATTCCTTGCGCCGCGGCTTTGCGACCTGGGCGCATCAAAGTGGCTGGGATCTGAAGTCGCTGATGAGTTATGTGGGCTGGAAGGACATGAAGTCGGCCATGCGCTACATCGAAGCCAGTCCGTTCCTCGGCATGGCGCGGCTCACGGAAAAGGCCATTGAGTCCTAGAGATCGTTTTCTTCTATTAATACCGCTGGCTAATAGCTAAAGCCAATCAGCAGCATCAGGTTTGCCAATGAGCCTTCCGTTCGTCGAGTGGGTAAAGTTCTCTCCATCAACTTCTTAACCCCCTGACGGAGAGTCAACGATGCCTATCATCAACAGCCAAGTTAAACCGTTCAAAGCTGATGCATTCAAAAATGGCGACTTCGTAAAAGTCTCGGACGCTGACCTGAAAGGCAAATGGTCTGTCGTGTTCTTCTACCCGGCCGACTTCACCTTCGTCTGCCCGACCGAGCTGGAAGACCTGGCTGACAACTACGACGCTTTCCAGAAACTGGGCGTCGAGATCTACAGCGTTTCCACCGACACCCACTTTGCCCACGCTGCCTGGCACAACACTTCGCCAGCCATCGGCAAAATCCAGTACACCATGATCGGCGACCCGACCCACGCCATCTCCCGCAACTTCGACGTGCTGATCGAGGAAGCAGGCCTGGCTGACCGTGGCACCTTCGTGATCAACCCGGAAGGCCAGATCAAGATCGTTGAACTGAACGACGGCGGTGTAGGCCGTGACGCTTCCGAGCTGCTGCGCAAGATCAAGGCTGCCCAGTACGTCGCTGCTCACCCGGGCCAGGTTTGCCCTGCCAAGTGGAAAGAAGGCGAGGCCACTCTGGCGCCGTCCCTGGACCTGGTCGGCAAGATCTAAGTCTGTGATCGCTCCATCAGGGCGGGACTCCGCACCTACTCGGTAAGCTGCACCGCCCAATAAAAACGCCCGGGCGAGATTCGCTCGGGCGTTTTTTTATGTCTTCGCAAAAGCAAAAAGGAAATCGCCCGTATGTTGGACACCAATCTTAAAGCCCAGTTGAAATCGTACCTGGAACGGGTCACCCAGCCGATCGAGATCGTTGCTTCCCTCGACGACGGTGCGAAATCCCAGGAAATGCTCGAACTGTTGAAAGACGTTGCCAGTCTTTCCACCCAGATTACTTTGCTCGACAACGGTGATGATGCACGCAAGCCATCGTTCTCGATCAATCGCCCGGGAGCCGACATCAGCCTGCGTTTCGCCGGCATCCCGATGGGCCATGAATTCACTTCGCTGGTGCTGGCCTTGCTGCAAGTCGGCGGTCATCCGTCCAAGGCCAGTGTCGAGGTGATCGAACAGATTCGCTCGCTCAAAGGCGAATTCAACTTCGAAACTTACTTCTCGCTGTCGTGCCAGAACTGCCCGGACGTGGTCCAGGCGCTGAACCTGATGGCGGTACTGAACCCGAACATTCGCCACGTCGCCATCGACGGCGCGCTGTTCCAGGCTGAGGTCGATGAACGCCAGATCATGGCCGTGCCCAGCATCTACCTCAATGGCGTGAACTTCGGCCAGGGCCGCATGGGCCTGGAAGAAATCCTCGCCAAGATCGATACCAGCGGCATTGAACGCCAGGCCGAGAAAATCAGCGCCAAGGAAGCCTTTGACGTACTGGTGGTCGGCGGTGGTCCGGCCGGTGCTTCGGCGGCCATCTATGCGGCCCGTAAAGGCATTCGCACCGGTGTCGCGGCCGAGCGTTTTGGTGGCCAGGTGCTGGACACCATGGCCATCGAAAACTTCATCTCGGTGCAGGAAACCGAAGGGCCGAAACTGGCCGTGGCCCTGGAAGAACACGTCAAGCAGTACGACGTGGACATCATGAATCTGCAACGTGCCGACAAGTTGGTGCCCGGCAAGAATGGCGAGCTGCACCAGATTCACTTCGCCAGCGGCGCAACCCTCAAAGCCAAGACCTTGATTCTGGCGACTGGAGCGCGGTGGCGTGAAATGAACGTCCCGGGCGAGCAGCAATACCGCAACAAAGGCGTGGCGTACTGCCCGCACTGCGACGGCCCGCTGTTCAAGGGCAAGCGCGTGGCAGTGATTGGCGGCGGTAACTCCGGCGTCGAAGCGGCCATCGACCTGGCGGGTATCGTGTCCCACGTCACGCTGCTGGAGTTCGACGTTCAGTTGCGCGCCGATGCGGTGTTGCAGCGCAAGTTGCACAGCCTGCCGAATGTCACCGTGATCACCAGTGCGCAAACCACTGAAGTCACCGGCGACGGTCAGAAGGTCAACGGCCTGCGCTACAAGGATCGCCAGAGCGACGAAGTGCGCAGCGTGGAGCTGGAAGGGATCTTTGTGCAGATCGGTTTGCTGCCCAACACCGATTGGCTCAAGGGCACCATCGAGCTGTCACCCCGTGGCGAGATCATTGTCGATGCTCGCGGTGAAACGTCGGTGCCGGGTGTGTTCGCCGCCGGCGACGTGACCACTGTGCCGTACAAACAGATCGTGATTGCGGTGGGCGAGGGCGCCAAGGCTTCGCTAAGCGCCTTCGATCACCTGATCCGCACGTCCGCCCCGGCATAAAACCCGACGCTGAAAACACAAAACCCCATGAGCGATCATGGGGTTTTTTGTGTCTTGCACATTACTCCTGTAGGAGCGAGCTTGCTCGCGATGGTCGTCAACGATAACGCGGGTTGGCAGGTGCCCCGCGGCGCTTTCCGGTTTATCGCGAGCAAGCTCGGATCAAAAGATCGCAGCCTGCGGCAGCTCCTACACCGATCTCTGTAGGAGCTGCCGAAGGCTGCGATCTTTTGATTTTACAGCGGCGCCGGCTGAATGATCTCAACCCAGTAGGCGTCCGGGTCCTTGATGAATGCCAGGCTCTTCATGCGGCCATCGCTCAGGCGTTTCTGGAAATCGCAGCCCAGCGCTTCAAAGCGCTCGCAGGCGGCGACGATGTCCGGCACTGAAATGCAGATATGGCCGAAACCGCGCGGATCGGTGTTGCCATTGTGGTAGGCGAAGTCCGGGTCGTTCTCGGTGCCGTGGTTGTGGGTCAGTTCCAGAATGCCGGGGATCGACTTCATCCACTCGGTGCGCGCGGCGGCATCGGCCGGGATCTGGTTTTTGTCGACCAACGCCAGGAAATACAGGCTGAACTCGGCTTCCGGGAAGTCGCGTTTTTCCACCAGGGTAAAACCCAGGACGCGTGTGTAGAAGTCCAGGGACTTGGTGATGTCCTTGACCCGCAGCATGGTGTGGTTGAAGACAAATTTCTGCGTAGCGGTGTCCGGTTGGGCGGTGACGCCGGGGAAGGTGTTCAATTCGTGCAGGCTCATGGGCCCTCCGGGAAATATGTGGGCTAACGAATGGTGACAATGATACGCAAGGGTTCGGACATCACCAAACCCAAACAGTCGGCTATTGCCTGACAGCCGGCCTGGGCCCAGACTTTACGGCTTGATCCGTGAGTGCCGATTGCAATGATTCGATTCCGTAACCTGCTGTTTATCCTGCTGAGCCTCTTTTCGCTGGTGGGCGCTGCGCGTGCCGATGCGCCAGTGGTGACCTGGCCGCAAGGCTGGCAGATCGAAGACGTCCCTGACTCAGCGTCGGGGGTCAGTCGCCAGCGGGCGGTGAAAAATGATCAGGATGGATCACCGCTTCTGGTGATGGAGCTGACCATGAGTCCGGTGCAAAGCGATCATCAGGTAAACCTCGAAGGCGTATTGCTGGAAATGCGCAAGTCAGTCCAAAAAGACTTCTTTCAGGGTGGGTATCAAAGTGTTTGTACGCGAATTCATTCGGCTACCTTGAGTCGATTGGCCGCGCTGGAAACAACCTGCACCGTCACGCAAAACGGCCGGCATGTGCTTTCGCAAACATTGGTGGCAGCGGTGGATGCCGATAAGGCCTATGTTTTTTCCTACGCAGGGCAGGCCGAGGCTTTTAAGGCGAGCCAGGAAGAAATAGATGCAGCCCGTAACAGCTTGAAACTTTAGTTGGCGACAGTGCTTTTTCGATGCATGAAAAAAATTTTAGATATCAAAATGGATTAAGCACAAAGTAGTCGGGGGGCAGGTAGTTGACTTGTGCTCGCCGCGGGCATTTAGAGAACCCATGAAAAAGCCCTGCATAAGCAGGGCTTTTTTGTCGCCGCGAGAGTTAGCCGCGCAGCCAGGAATCAACGGTGGCTGCACCGTACTGTTCTTTCCAGGCTTTCAGGCCGCGGTGATTGCCGCCCTTGGTTTCAATCAGCTCGCCGGTGTGCGGGTTCTGATAAACCTTGACCACACGAGCGCGGCGGGTTTTCGGTGCTGCTTGCTGCAGGCCGGATTTTGCCGGGTTCGGATCGAGAATGGCGATGATGTCGCGCAAGCTCTTGCCATAGGTTTTCATCAAGCCCTGGAGCTTCTCTTCGAATTCGATTTCTTTCTTGAGCCCGGCATCGTTCTTCAGGGATTCCAACTGCTTGAGCTGTTCTTGAAGGGCCTTTTCGGCTGCACGAAATTCAGCGAGTCTGGACAATATCTTTACTCCAATAGTGTGTTTGGCTGATACCAACCGCAAACAAAGCTATAAGCCAAGAGCCTTGAAGCGACTCGGTGATAGTGGCTCACCTGCCAAATTAGCGCAGGCAGGAAAAATTGTAGTAGTTAATTGGCCAAGAGTAAATCCTGTCTTTTTCTTCATGTAACGGCAGTAGTGTCTTGATTCAAATTTATGCCTGTAGTCGTTGTTTTATCGATTAAATTTTCGAGTTAATGGTCGCTTAATGCACTAATGAATTCCGCCCCGGGCATGGGTTTTCCGAACAGATAACCCTGCAGGAAGTTGACCTGGCGAGCGCTGAGGTAATCACTCTGCTCAGGGGTTTCGACACCTTCGGCCACCAGGGCAAGGTCGAGTTTGACGGCCAGGTCGATGATGCTGTCGAGGATGTGGCTGGAGAGGGTGTCGATGCCGATCATGGCGACAAAACTCTGGTCTATTTTCAGGAAGTCGACATTGAACTGCCGCAGGTAGCCAAGGCTTGAATGACCCGTGCCGAAATCGTCGATGGCGATCTTCACACCCAGTTCGCGAAGTTGCTCGAACAGTTGCAGGGTGATTGCCGTTGGCTCGATCAGTTCGCGTTCGGTCAGTTCCAGTATCAGGTAGATCGAGCCTGGCTCGAACGCATCGAGGAACTCGCGGCAATCCTTGACCAGGTCCAGGTCCTGGCAATGGCTGGCGGTAATGTTGATGCCAATGTGAAAGGGTTTGTTGAATCCGGCGGATTGCGGCGCGAGCAGGGCGGCGGTTTGTCGCATGAGCGAACGGGTCATCGGTACGATCAGTCCGGAGTGCTCGGCAAAGGGGATGAACAGGTCCGGACGCACCAGGCCTTCCTTCGGATGTTTCCAGCGCATCAGCACTTCAGCACCGGACCAGCGTTTGCTGTCGCCGTGTACCACGGGCTGGAAATACGGAATGAACTCTGCGGCTTCCAGCGCCCGTTGCATTTCCTGGGTGGGGGCCGATGAGCGCTTTTGCAGGAAGTGACCAATTGACCCGGCAATCACACCGAAGAAAATCAGCAGACTGAACAGGGGGGGATACTCGCTGCTCATGTATCGCCAGGTTTCGCCTTTGGGGAAACCGGCTTCTACGGCAAAAGCATAGCGCCCGGAGGTCAAGCGGCTCTGGGCAACGGGGAGTTCAGGCGCGGCACCTGTGTGAACCTTGCCATCGGCGGACATCCAGTGCGGGCCAACCTGCAGCACCAGCAAGGTCTGGCGGCCGATCAAGCGCAGAACGTTGCCCAAGTGATAACCATAGAGGGTCGTCAGCGCGCCTTTTTGTCCTTCGCTCAGGCGGTACACCAGCAACGAGGCGTTGGGCGTCACCGGATTGCCGCTCATGAGCCACAAAGCGCCCTGGGTGTAGTCGCCGGGGCTGACCGTCTCCTGATAGTCGCCGAACAGCGAACTGCAATAGAGGTTGTTATCCCACACCAGACTGGTCGAGCGCACGAATGGGCGGCGGGTGACCTGTTCGCGCAGCGCCAGATTGACCTCGCCGCAACTTTGGCCGGCCATCGGCAGCAGTTCGCGAGCGGCCTGAGCGGCGTTGTCGAGCATCAAGTCGAACTGACGAACCGCTTCCTCGGCGGTTTGTTCGGTGTCTTGCTTGAGCGCACGCCCTGCCTGCATGTAAAGAATGATGGCCCCCAGCAGCACCGGGAGCAATCCGCTGATCAGGGTGACAGCAATTTTCGTGCTGCGACTGCGGGTTTTGGCTTTCAGCGGCATTCGCGAATCCCGTCACGAAGAAGTAAGGCTCTCAACAACTGGCAGGGCAATACGCCTCCCATAAAGAGTTTGGGTAATGGCCATGATAGTTGGCCCCAGGCGGTTACGCTGCTCAACACAGGTCGAGGCTTTGTGCCAGTTTGATAAAGGCCAGCGTCGCGGGTGATGCCTGGCGTCGATCGAGTACCGCCAGGCCGACCTGGCGCACCACCGTCGGTGACAGCGGTTTTTTCACATAGCGGCTGTCTGATTGATGAGGCAATGAGCCTTCGGCGACTACCGTCACCCCGTCGCCACGAGCGACGACATCCAGGGTGCTCATCAGCTGCGAGCAGCGATAACGGATGTTGGGCGTCACGCGGGCCGCGGTGAACAGGCGTGAAACCAGCTCCGAAGAACCGGCCTCGGTCAGCACAAACGGGTAGTCGCACAGGTCCTTCAGGTTCAGGCTGTCGTGAACCGTCAGCGGGTGGTCGGCGGGCAGCAGCGCGACCATCTGGTCTTCGATCAGCGCGACCGTGTCGAAACGCTCCTCGGGCAACACCACAAAGCCGATGTCGATGCGTCGCTCCTCCAGCCACTGCAGCACCTGGCGGTCCGGGCCTTCGTCGATATGCACTTCTATGCCGGGATGGGCTGCGCGGTACTGCTGCAGAATCAATGGCAACAATTTGATCGATGAAGTCGGCCCGAACGAGCCGATACGCAGCGTGCCGCGTTTCATGCCCCGCGCATCGGCAGCTTCCTGGCGCAGGGTGTTGGCCAGGCCCAGCATCGCGCGGGCGCGCAGCAGCAACTGCTGGCCAATATCGCTTGGCTCGACCCGGGTTTGATGCCGGCGCAACAACTCGACCCCCAGTTCCTGCTCCAAAGACTTCAAGGCATGGGACACCGCCGATTGGGAAATGCCCAGGCGATTGGCCGCTGGCGTGAAGCCGTGGAGTTCGGCCACGAGAGAGAAAATCTCCAGTTGAGTGAGGGTCATGAGTGTTTGCTCATTTTACGATGACTGAGTATTAGTCGAATGATAACTCATCTCTCCGACATCCGACCCTGGAACCTTATGACGATCTGTGAGCAAGCCCTGTCAAAACCCTCGGATCTGCCGGTGTATCTGAAACTGGCAGGCGTCAGCATGGTGTGGGGCGGTACCTTCGTTGCCGGACGCTTTCTGGCCGACGGCCTCAACCCGCTGCTGGCTGCCAGCCTGCGGTTTTTACTGGCCAGTGTGGCATTGCTGCTGTTTATACGCGTGGCGCGGATACCGCTGCTCCGACCCAGCGCCCGGCAATGGCTGCAATTGGTCTTGCTTGGCTTTTTCGGGATCTTCTTCTACAACCTGTGCTTCTTTTACGGCCTGCATTACATCAACGCTTCACGGGCATCCTTGATCGTGGCGCTGAACCCGGCCGTGATCGGCCTGGCTTCCTGGCTACTGATCAAGGAGCGTTTGAGCCGGGCAAAAGTCGCCGGTATCGCGATCTGCATGGCGGGCGCGAGCATGGTGATCGTCAGTCGCAACCCGCAATTATTGGCCGCTGGTACCGATGCCTGGATCGGCGATCTGCTGATTTTCGGCTGCGTGCTCGGCTGGGGTGTCTACTCGCTGTGCTCCAGAGAGCTGAACCTGACCCTCGGACCGGTGCAAACGGTGACCTGTTCGATTCTGCTGGGCACCGTCATGCTCTGGATGACTTGCATCGTCCGTGGCGAGGTGAGTGTCACTGCGATCGCCCAACTGGATGCCCGGCAATGGTTGAGCCTTTTGTACCTCGGCGTGCTGGGTTCGGCGCTGGCGTACATTGGCTACTACGATGGCATCCGCAAAATCGGTGCGACGCGTTCCGGGGTGTTCATTGCCTTGAACCCGTTGACCGCGGTGATCCTGGGGGCGCTGTTGCTCGATGAGCCGTTGACGCTGGCCATGTGCCTGGGTGGCGGGCTGATACTGGCGGGGATTTTCCTCTGTAACAAACCCCTTGCGCGGGTAAGGAAAAAGGGGATTTGATACAGAAGGCGGACAAAACGATTTACGCTGTGTAGAATCAGGTTACGCATACAATAATAATCGTCTTCTGGCAGCAGAAGCCTCGCCCGCAAGAGCCTTGGGTCGATAATGAAGATATTCGGGTTTCAACTGATCTACGGTGATTTTCTCGCCCGCAGCGTGCGGGGCATTTCCTGTGCGCCACCCAGCGGTCTCAGCATTGCTTACAACTAACCTTAGTTAATTGATAAAAAATGATGAGGCGCCAACCATGGCAGATTTATACGAAAACCCAATGGGCCTGATGGGCTTTGAATTCATCGAGCTCGCATCGCCGACCCCGAACACCCTGGAGCCGATCTTCGAGATCATGGGCTTCACCAAGGTGGCGACCCACCGCTCCAAGGACGTGCACCTGTATCGTCAGGGCGCGATCAACCTGATCCTCAACAACGAACCCCACAGCGTCGCCTCGTACTTTGCCGCCGAGCACGGCCCGTCGGTGTGCGGCATGGCGTTCCGCGTCAAGGATTCGCAAAAAGCCTACAAGCGTGCCCTGGAACTCGGCGCCCAGCCGATCCATATCGAAACCGGCCCGATGGAGCTGAACCTGCCGGCGATCAAAGGCATCGGCGGCGCGCCGCTGTACCTGATCGACCGTTTCGGTGAAGGCAGCTCGATCTATGACATCGACTTCGTGTTCCTCGAAGGCGTTGACCGCCATCCGGTCGGTGCCGGCCTGAAGATCATCGATCACCTGACCCATAACGTGTATCGCGGTCGCATGGCCTACTGGGCCAACTTCTACGAGAAGCTGTTCAACTTCCGCGAAATCCGCTACTTCGACATCAAGGGCGAGTACACCGGCCTGACCTCCAAGGCCATGACCGCACCCGATGGCATGATCCGCATCCCGTTGAACGAAGAATCGTCCAAGGGCGCCGGGCAGATCGAAGAGTTCCTGATGCAGTTCAACGGCGAGGGCATCCAGCACGTTGCCTTCCTGTCCGATGACCTGCTCAAGACCTGGGATCACCTGAAGAGCATCGGCATGCGCTTCATGACCGCACCACCGGACACCTACTACGAAATGCTCGAAGGCCGTTTGCCGAACCACGGCGAGCCGGTGGGCGAACTGCAGGCACGTGGCATTTTGTTGGACGGTTCGTCCGAGTCGGGCGACAAGCGTCTGCTGTTGCAGATCTTCTCGGAGACCCTGATGGGGCCGGTGTTCTTCGAGTTCATCCAGCGCAAGGGTGACGACGGTTTCGGCGAAGGCAACTTCAAGGCGCTGTTCGAATCCATCGAGCGTGACCAGGTTCGTCGTGGCGTGTTGTCCACGGACTGACCGGGTTTTCTGGATCAAAAGATCGCAGCCTTCGGAAGCTCCTACATGGGAAAACGTACACCCTGTAGGAGCTGCCGAAGGCTGCGATCTTTTGCTTTAAGGCCTGCGCTGTCTCACCAAATGCTTGAACCCTTCAAACACCAGCACCAGCACCGCCATCCAGATCGGGATGTAGGTCAGCCATTCGCCGGCCTTGATACTCTCTCCCAGCAGCAGCGCCACGCCCAGCAGCAGCACCGGTTCGACGTAGCTCAACAAGCCGAACAGGCTGAACGGCAGCAGGCGACTGGCAATGATGTAGACCACCAGCGCTGAAGCACTGATCACACCGAGCAGCGGGATCAACAGCGACAACCATGGATGCTGGTCAAACACGCCAAAACCCTGTGCACCGCTCTGAACGAACCAGAAGGCCACGGGCAGCGTCAACGCCATGTCCAGCCACAAGCCGCCGAGGTTGTCCGCTGCCAGCCGTTTGCGCAGAACGAAGTAAGTCGGATAACCAATGCAGACCAACAAGGTCGCCCAGGAAAAACCACCGACCTGATATACCTCGTTGACCACGCCCAGGCAGGCGAACACCACGGCGACCTTTTGCAGGTACGACAGGCGTTCGCCATAGGCGATCCGCCCGGTCAACACCATGGTCAGCGGCAGCAGGAAATAACCCAGGGATACATCCAGGCTGTAACCGTTGAGCGGCGCCCACATGAACAGCCACAATTGCACGCCGAGCAGGGCAGAGGAGGCGATCAGCGCGCCAATCAGCTTCGGATCGGCTTTGGCGCGCCTTAGGATCTCCAGCACGCGCTTCCACTCGCCGGACACCACCATGAACACGGTCATGCACGGCACGGTCAGCAGCATGCGCCAACCGAAGATTTCCACGCCGCTCAAGGGGGTGAGCAGCGACGTGTAGTAATACATGACGGCAAACAGCACCGAGGCTGAAACCGATAGAGCGATACCTTTAGACAAGCTGTCCTCGCGAGGTTGAAGGTGAAACGGGGGGGCGGAGGATACGTGGTTTTTGAGCTGAATATTGACCAATCAATCAACACGGTCCAATTGTGGGGGCGGCGGTGCGACGATTCGACTTGCTCGCGAAAGCGGTTTTCCAGCCAACATCAATGTTGAATGTTAAGCAGCCTTCGCGAGCAAGCCCGCTCCCACATTGGTTTTTTATTTCTTCAGCTATTGCGCGGTTTACGCCCTGACACAAAATGGCTCACATCATTGAACCCCGGTGTCGACGCATGCCCCGGTGTCACCAGCGCATCGATGAACGCCTCATCCTCGGCCGTGATCTTCACCACCTGCGCCTTAGTGTAGGTGTCCCATTGCGCTTCGGTACGCGGCCCGACAATGGCCGAGGTCACGGCGCTGTTGTTCAGTACCCAGGCAATCGCGAACTCGACGATGCCGACGCCGCGCTCCTGGGTGTACTGCTGGATCTGCTGGGCGATGCGCAGGGATTCGACGCGCCATTCAGTCTCAAGGATGCGTTTGTCCTGGCGACCGGCACGGCTGTTGGCGTCGGGTTTCACATCCGGCGCGTATTTGCCGCTGAGCACTCCGCGCGCCAGCGGGCTGTAGGGCACCACGCCCAGACCGTAGTTTTGCGCAGCGGTGATCTGCTCGGTTTCAGCCTGGCGGTTGACGATGTTGTACAGCGGCTGGCTGATCACCGGCCGGTCAACGCCGAGTTTGTCAGCCACGCGAATCACTTCGGCGATGCGCCAGCCACGATAATTGGACAGACCCCAATAGCGGATCTTGCCCTGGCGAATCAAGTCGCCGATGGCCGATACCGTGACGTCCAGCGGCGTGTTGTGGTCTTCACGGTGCAGGTAGTAGATGTCGAGGTAGTCGGTGCCCAGGCGCGTCAGGCTGGCGTCGATCCCGTTGAACAGATGCTTGCGGCTCAGACCGCTGCGGTTGGGAACACCGTCCACGGGACCGAAGCCGACCTTGGTGGCCAGCACCCATTCATGACGGCGACTGGCGATGGCCTCGCCGACGATTTCCTCGGAACGGCCGTCGGTGTAGACGTCGGCGGTGTCGATGAAATTGATGCCCTGGTCCCAGGCCTTGTCGATGATCCGCAGGGAGTCTTCGGTACTGGTCTGTTCGCCGAACATCATGGTGCCCAGGGTCAGGGTGGACACCTGCAGACCCGAATGACCCAGTGTGCGATAGCTCATGAGCAAATCCTTTTACCGGTGGGAAAGGCTCAATCAGATACCAGAAAAACCGGGTGTGGCAAATGAAAAGATCGCAGCCTTCGGCAGCATCCATGTAGGAGCTGCCGAAGGCTGCGATCTTTCGATCTTCTATACCTAAACTCGCAACGTACGAGTCATGCGCAACGCCAGCAGACTGCCGCAGACAATCACCCCCGCCAGCAGGTACAGCGCCGCATCGGTCGAACCGGTGCTGTCCTTGACCCAGCCCACCAGATACGGGCTGAGGAAACCCGCCATCTGGCCCATCGAGTTGATCAGCGCCAGGCCACCGGCGGCAGCGCCGGCACTGAGCAGGGCGGTCGGCACCGGCCAGAACATCGGCAGGCCGGTGAGGGCGCCCATGGTGGCGATGGTCAGGCCGAGAATCGCGATGGCCGGGTTGGCGGCGAAGTTCACCGCGATCAGCAGCCCCAGCGCGCCCATCAGCATTGGCACCACCAGATGCCAGCGACGCTCCTTGCGCAGGTCCGCGGAGCGGCCCACGACCAGCATGAACACTGCCGCCAGCAGGTACGGAATCGCACTGAGCCAGCCGATCACCAGGTTATCGCTGAAACCCAGGTTCTTGATGATCGATGGCAGCCAGAAGTTGATCGCGTATACACCGCTCTGGATGCAGAAGTAGATCAGGCCGAAGGCCCAGATTGCAGGGTTCTTGAACACTGCCAGCAGCGAATCAGTCGTGGTTTTCGGTTTGTTGGCCAGGTCTTCAGCGTGGTCGGCTTCCAGCACCGAACGCTCGAACGGGGTCAGCCATTTCGCATTGGCGTAGCTGTCACTGAGCAGGAAGTAAGCCAGCGCACCGAGGATCACGGTCGGAATGCCTTGCAGCAGGAACATCCACTGCCAGCCGGCGAGACCGCCCTGGCCGGCGGCGAAGTGGTTGAGAATCCAGCCGGAGAAGGGGCTGCCAAGCAGGCCGGAGACGGGGATCGCCGACATGAACAGCGCCATGATGCGACCACGGCGGAAGGTCGGGAACCACTGCGAGAGATACAGCACCACGCCCGGGAAGAACCCGGCTTCGGCGGCGCCGGTGAAGAGGCGCAGGGTATAGAACTCGGTCGGCGTGGTGACGAACAGCAGGCAGGTCGACAGCGTGCCCCAGGTGATCATCATCAGCGCGATCCAGCGCCGCGGGCCGAATTTGCTCAAGGCCAGGTTGCTGGGCACACCGCACAGCACGTAACCGATAAAGAAGATGCCGGCGCCCAGGCCGTACACGGTTTCGCTGAACTTCAGCGCGTCGAGCATCTGCAGCTTGGCGAATCCAACGTTGACCCGGTCGAGGTAGTTGAACAGGTAGCAGATGAAAATGAAGGGGATCAAACGCAGGGTGATGCGCTTGTAGACGGCGTTTTTGTCGTCAGCGATGGCCTCGGACGCTACGGCGCTCTGTGTCATGGCGGCTCTCTCTTTATTATGATTTTTTGCGATGCAAAGGGTAACGTTGATCGCCCAGAGAGTCTCGACCACCCTCAGGGTGGCTGTCTTTGTGCCTGAGCACAGGGTTTGCAACCAAGGCCTGTGCGGGTGAACAACCCGTTCCACCACCGTCTTCAAGGATCACTTGCATGTTCGAACTCGATCACGACCTGGCCCAGGACATCGTCGACCGGGCGATGGCCATTCTGCCGTACAACGTCAACGTCATGGACAGCCAGGGCCTGATCCTGGGCAGCGGCGAACCGGAGCGGGTCAACACCCGCCATGAAGGCGCGCAACTGGTCCTGGCCAACGGCCGCGTGGTGGAGATCGATGCGCAGACGGCGATTCATCTCAAGGGCGTGCAGCCGGGCATCAACCTGCCGCTGTTGCTCGATCAGCGCCTGATCGGCGTATTGGGTATCACCGGCGAACCCGAGCAACTGCGCACCTATGCCGAACTGGTGCGCATGACCGCCGAGATGCTGGTAGGCCAGCGCAACCAGCAGGCCGAACAGCAATGGCGGCGCCAGCGCTGCGATGATCTGCTGGCGCTGCTGCTCAGCGAAGCCGGGGACTCTCCGCGACTGATCGATGAAGCGCAGCAGTTGGGCCTCAAGCCGCAAATGACCCGGGTACCGTACCTGTTCGAACTGGGCCTGGAGCACGCTGCGGGGCAAACCGTCGAGGCACTGAGTGCCTGGTTGACCACCCGCCACCCGGACAGTTGGTGCGTCAGCTCGGCGAAAACCTCGTTGCTCTGGTGTCGGCCGGCCAGTCAGTCGGTCGAGAACGAGCGCTTGCTGGACAAGCTTGACGGCCTCGGCTGGAACATCCTGCGCATTGCCGTCGGTGGGCAAGCCGATGGGCTGGCGGGGTTGCGTCGCTGCTATCGCCGGGTCGGTGACTTGCTGGCCTACGGGCGCGAAGTGTTGCCGCGCTCCCGGTTGTTGACGCTCAACCGCTATCGGCTGCCGGTGATGCTCTGGCGCCACCGCAACGACGACGCCCTCGACGAATTGCTCAACCCGCTGCGCAAGGTTATTGCCAAGGACAGCAATGGTCAGCTGCTGGCGACCCTGCGCAGTTGGTGTGAACACGACGGCCAGAGCCAGGCCTGTGCCGATGCGCTGGGCATCCATCGCAACAGCCTGCGTTATCGCATGGAGCGGATTGCCGAGCTCAGCGGCGTCGACCCGCTGCGACTGGACGGCATGCTCGCGTTGTATCTCGGCGTCCAGCTCCTCCCTCAAACCGAAGCAGGCCCCCTGTAGGAGCTGCCGCAGGCTGCGATCTTTTGATTTTACAAAGCAAGATCAAAAGATCGCAGCCTGCGGCAGCTCCTACGGGGTCGGTGTGAATGCCGGTTTGTGGAAATGAACAATAATCCTCTATGCCGCTTGTGCAGCGGACCGGCGTTATTGTTCATGGCGGCTGGCAGCATGTGGGCATTGGAACTGGAGAATTCCCATGAAAATCGTGATCGCCCCCGACTCGTTCAAGGACAGCCTCAGCGCTCAAGGCGTAGCCGATGCCATTGCCCTGGGATTGGCGCAGGTCTGGCCTGATGCCCAACTGATCAAATGCCCGATGGCCGACGGCGGGGAAGGGACTGTCGAGTCGATACTGGCCGCGTGCGAAGGCGAACTGCGTCGCACTCTGGTACGCGGGCCGCTGGGGGCCATGGTGGAGGCCGCCTGGGGCTGGTTGCCGCAGAGCCATACCGCAATCATCGAAATGGCCGAGGCCAGCGGTTTGCAGTTGGTCCCGGTGGCGCAGCGCGACGCGTGCATCAGCAGTACTTTCGGCACCGGACAATTGATCCGTGCCGCACTGGATGCCGGTGCACAACGGGTGATCCTGGCGATTGGCGGCAGCGCGACCAACGACGGCGGCGCCGGTGCCGTGCAGGCCTTGGGCGTGAAGTTGCTCGACGCTCGGGGACAGACGCTGTCACCGGGCGGCCTCGCCCTTGCGCAATTGGCCCGCGTGGACCTGAGCGACATCGATCCGCGTCTGGCGCAGGTGCGCTTCGACATCGCCGCCGACGTCAATAACCCGCTGTGCGGCCCCCACGGCGCCTCGGCGATTTTCGGCCCGCAAAAAGGCGCCTCGCCCGTGCAGGTCGAACAACTGGACCAGGCACTGGGGCACTTTGCCGACCATTGCGCGGCCGCTTTGCGCAACGACGTTCGCGACGAACCGGGGAGTGGCGCGGCGGGTGGCCTGGGGTTTGCCGCCAAGGCGTTCCTGGGCGCACAGTTCAAGGCCGGGGTCGAGGTGGTCGGCGAACTGGTGGGCCTGGCCGAGGCGGTTGCAGGCGCCGATCTGGTGATCACCGGCGAAGGGCGTTTCGATGCGCAAACCCTGCGCGGCAAGACGCCATTTGGTGTAGCGCGTGTCGCCGGGCAGCACGGCGTGCCGGTCATCGTCATCGCCGGCACGCTGGGCGAGGGGTACCAGGCGCTTTATGAGCACGGCATCGACGCTGCGTTCGCCCTGGCAAGCGGGCCGATGACCCTGGAGCAGGCCTGTGCCGAGGCGCCGCGCTTGCTGCGTGAGCGGGCAACCGACATCGCGCGTGTCTGGCGGATGGCCGTCCGCTGCGACTGAGGTTTTTCTGTGGCGAGGGGGCTTGTCGGAACGCCGCACCGCCCCGTTCGGCTGCGCAGCAGCCGCAATACGTATACGGGATTTACCAGGCAAAAAGCGGGACTGCTTCGCAGTCCAACGGGGGCAAGCCCCCTCGCCACAAAACCTCCGATGGCAATTTTGAGGGTGGATTTGAACGCCATGATGGCGCGTTGCGTGATTTGAGATAGGGTTGAGGCTTGGAGTAACCGCGCGACAGGAGAACGACATGCGCTACTCAGCCTTGACCCAACGAATCGCCGGTGACGGAGCGGCGGCCTGGCAGATTCACGATCGAGCGCTGCAATTGCGCGAACAGGGCGTCGACGTCCTGCTGTTGTCCATTGGCGACCCCGACTTCGATACGCCGCAACCCATTGTCCAGGCCGCCATCGCCAGCCTGTTGGCCGGTGATACGCACTACCCTGAAGTGCGCGGCAGTCGTGGGCTGCGCGACAGCATTGCCCGTCGGCATCGGCAACGCAGTGGCCAGGTGGTGGATGGCGAACACGTGATCGTCTTTCCGGGGGCGCAGTGCGCGGTGTATTCGGTGGCGCAGTGCCTGCTCGACCCGGGCGATGAAGTGATTGTCGCCGAGCCGATGTACGTGACCTATGAAGGCGTGATCGGCGCGTGTGCGGCCACCGTGGTCCCGGTGCCCGTGCGCCCGCAGAACGGGTTTCGCGTCGACCCGCTGGATGTCGCGGCGCGAATCACGCCCAGGACCCGCGCCATACTGCTCAACAGTCCGAACAATCCATCCGGCGCCAGTTTGCCACTGGCCATCTGGCAGGAGCTGGCGGCGCTGTGCATTCGTCACGATTTGTGGCTGATCAGCGACGAGGTCTACAGTGATCTGCTGTTCGAAGGCCAGCACATCAGTCCGGCGAGCCTGCCGGGCATGGCCGAGCGCACCGCTACGATCAACAGCCTGTCCAAGTCCCACGCCATGAGCGGCTGGCGGGTGGGCTGGGTGATCGGGCCCAAACCCATGGCGGGTCACCTGGTCAATTTGTCGCTGAGCATGCTGTTCGGCATTCCGGATTTCGTGCAGAACGCTGCGCAGTTGGCGCTGGACCGGGACCTGCCGGAAGTCGCCTCGATGCGCGAGGAGTATCGCCAGCGCCGCGACCTGGTGTGTGCAAGTCTGGGGCAATGCCCGGGTCTCAAGCCGATACGCCCGGACGGCGGAATGTTCGTGATGGTCGATGTGCGCCAGACCGGCTTGTCGGCCCAGCGCTTCGCCGAGCGACTGCTGGAGGGGTATGGCGTGTCGGTGCTGGCCGGTGAAGCTTTCGGGCCGAGTGCGGCGGGGCATATCCGCATCGGTCTGGTGGTGGATCAGATGAAGCTGGCTGATGCCTGCCGGCGGATTGCTTTGTGTGCGACGGATCTGCTGGAGGTGCGGCGGGCCTGAAGGGTTGTGTTGCCTGTGCCGGCCTCTTCGCGAGCAAGCCCGCTCCCACATTTGATCTTTATTGTTCACAAGTACTGTGTTCACAGCAAATCCATTGTGGGAGCGGGCTTGCTCGCGAAGGCTGCCTGACAGGCGCCGAATACCTCAGCCCTTCCACGCTCGAGCGTTGACCAGATTGGCCGGCCGCTCACCGGCCAGCGCCGCCAACAGGTTGTCCACCGCGCACCTGGCCATGGCCTCCCGTGTTTCATGGGTGGCCGAGCCGATGTGGGGTGTCGCCACCACGTTGTTCAACTGCAGCAACGGCGAGTCCTGATTCAAGGGTTCGCGGTCGAATACATCCAGCCCCGCCGCGCGAATCCGGCCCGTGCGCAAGGCGTCGATCAGCGCCGCTTCGTCCACCACCTTACCCCGTGAAATATTGATGAAGATGGTCTCGGGACGCATCTGGGCGAACTGCTCTGCGCCGATCAGCCCTTGGGTTTCAGCGGTCAGCGGTAACGTCAGGCAAACGAAATCGGCCTGTTGCAACAATTCCGGCAGGCTTCGATAGTGCGCATTGAAGCGCTGTTCCACGGCCGGTTTCGGTGACTGGCTGTGGTAGATCACCGGCATGCCAAACCCGCAATGCCCGCGCTGCGCGAGGGCCTCGCCAATACGGCCCATGCCGATGATGCCCAGGGTTTTGCCGTGCACGTCGCTGCCGAAATGCGCAGGGCCGATGTTGCGGTGCCATTGGCCGGCGCGAACCATATTCGCCAGTTCCACCACCCGCCGGGCAGTCGCCAGGATCAGCGCAAAACCGGTATCGGCGGTGGTTTCGGTGAGCACATCTGGCGTGTTGCTCAGCAGGATTCGCCGTTCGGTGAGGTAGTCGATGTCGTAGTTGTCGACGCCCACCGAAACGCTGGCAATGGCTTGAAGGTCGGGCGCCCGGTCGAGCAGTTCGGCATCCAGTTTCAGGCTGGCACCGAGCAAACCGTGAGCGCGGGGCAGGGCATCGCGCAGTTTGGCCAGGCCCTCGGCATCAAGGTTTTCGATCAGCGTCACGTCGACCTGCTCGTGTAGGCGAGCCATCAATAGCGGCGAGAGTTTCTTGTAGAGGACGACCTGCTTTTTCATCTTCGAGACCTCGATTTCAATTCAGGAATGTGCCGCGGCGGTGCGCGTTAACGTGGCCGAGGGCCGCTCCCGGTCGCTGGCGCCGGGCTTGAGGAAAATCGTCAGTACCACCGAGAACATCAACGCGCCGCTCATCAACAGGTACGACGCGCCCGGCGAGCCGGTGGAGCTGTTCAGGTAACCGACCAGATAGGACCCGCCAAACGAGCCGAGGGCGCCCATGCTGTTGATCAGCGCCATGGCGCCGCCCGCGACGTTGGCCGGGAGGATCTCCGGGATGATCGCGAAGAAGGGGCCGTACGGCGCGTACATGCAGGCGCCGGCAATCACCAGCAGGGTGTAGGACCACCAGAAGTGTTCGGCACCCAGGGCGTAGGAGCCATAGAAGGCGATCGAGGCAATCAGCAGTGGCGGCCAGACGAAACGTTTACGTTTTTGCAGTTTGTCCGAACCCCAGGACACCAGCAGCATGCCGATCACTGCCGCCAGGTACGGCAGCGCCGACAGCCAGCCGGCCTGGACCATGTCCATCTGCGCGCCGGCCTTGAGGATCGACGGCAGCCACAGCACGAAGCCGTACACGCCAATGCTCCAGCAGAAAAACTGCAGGGCCAGGATGATCACTTTGGGAGAACGGAAGGCTTCGGCGTAGTTCTTCACGGCCTTGATACCGACCTGTTCGGCGGCCAGGGCGCTTTCCAGATCCTGCTTTTCCTGCTCGTTGAGCCACTTGGCCTGTGACGGACGATCATCAGCCAGGCGCCACCAGATGAATGCCCACAACACCGCGGGCAAACCTTCGATGATGAACATCCAGCGCCAGCTGTAGTGCTGCACCAGATAGCCCGAGACCACCGACATCCAGAGCATGGTCACCGGGTTGCCGAGGATCAGGAAGGTGTTGGCCCGCGAGCGTTCGGCGCGGGTGAACCAGTGGCACAGGTAGATCAGCATCGCCGGCATCACGGCCGCTTCGACCACGCCGAGCATGAAGCGAATGACGATCAGCCAGTAGGCATTGGAGACAATCCCGGTCAAGGTCGCCAGGCTGCCCCAGAGAATCAGGCTGACGAAAATCAGCTTCTTCACGCTGTGTTTCTGCGCGTAGATCGCGCCGGGTACCTGGAAGAAAAAATAGCCGAGGAAGAACAGCGCGCCGAGCATCGACGACAAGCCTGGTGTGATCATCAGGTCCGCCGCCATGCCGGAGGCGGCGGCGAACCCATAGTTGGCGCGATCCAGATACGCCAGGCTATAGGTGATGAACACGATGGGCATGATGTACCACCAGCGGCGGGTGGCGAGCGTTGCGGTTTTCATGAGTGGTGCTCCTGAGCTTGTTGTTTTTGTCGCAGCAGGTAACGGTGTTTAGATCTTCAGTGACTGTGCTGGCCCCTTCGCGAGCAAGCCCGCTCCCACAGACGCAAAATCTGTGGGAGCGGGCTTGCCCGCGAAGGCGGCCTCAAACTCGACACCCATTTCGGATCGGGTCGGCAACCCCTCCATATCCCCCCGGCTCTGCACCGCCCGGCTGCCAATCCAGTTGGCGCGTTTCACGGCCTCGGCAAAGCTATGGTTTTCCAGCAGCGCGCTGATCATGCCGACGGCAAAACCATCGCCGGCGCCCACCGTATCGACCACCGTGGCCACCGGCACGCCAGCGACGAAACCTTGATCAAGATGGGTGCGGTAGTAAGCACCGTTGGGCCCAAGCTTGATCGCCACGGCTTCGGCACCCTGGTCGAGGTAAAACGCTGCGATGTCGGCCGGGTCTTCGAAACCGCTCAGCAAGCGACCTTCGCTCAAGCCCGGCAGCACCCAATGGGCGAGGGCGGCGAGGCGGTTGATCTCGGTGATCATTTGTCGCTCGCTCGCCCACAGGCTCGGGCGCAGGTTCGGGTCGAAGGACACGCTGCGCCCGGCCTCGCGCATGCGGGTCATCAACTCGAACGACATCTGCCGCGCCGACTCCGACAGCGCCGGGGGAATGCCGGTGGCGTGCAGGTGTCGGGCCTTGAGCAACTCGGGCACGATCGAGTGCGGCGACAGGTGACTGGCCGCCGAACCACGGCGGAAGTACTCGACCACCGGATCGCTGCCGTCGTCGGTGCGGGACTTGAGTTGAAACCCGGTCGGGTGGTCGGCGTCGATGTCGACGTGGCGGCAATCCAGGCCTTCTTTTTCCAGAGTGTCGACCACGAAGCGGCCCAACGAATCGGCACCGACCCGGCTCAACCACGCCACCTTGAAGCCAAGCCGGGACAAACCGATCGCCACATTGCTGTCGGCCCCGGCGATGCGTTTGTGGAAAGCGCCAACGCTGGCCAGGTCGCCAGCCTGCTCGGCAACGAACATTGCCATGGTCTCGCCGAAGGACAGAATATCGATGTCAGACATGAGCATTCTCCCGTTGCGACTGGCCGAGGCGGGCGAGGGCAGCCACGTGTTCGCGGGTCAGTTGCACCAGGTCATCGCCTTGCAGCGGATACTCCGCGGCCCGCATAACGCCTTGGGCCATGTGCCGCAGCAGCTGTTCCCACTGTTGCAAGTCGCTGGCGGTCGGCGGGATGGCGACCAGCTTGTCGTCGGCGCGACGTGTAACCGCTTTGCAGTGCACATAGCCGACGTGGCGTCCGAGAAGGCGCGCGGCGCTGGCGGCGGACTGGTCCTGCCAGTGCCAATTGCCGATGTCGAAGGTCATTTTAATCGGCAAGTGGTGTTGCTCGACCTCAGTGAAAAAGCGCTGGAACGGTTCGATGCGACCGCCGTGCAGGGTCTGGTCGTTTTCCACCAGCAACTGCACGGGGCTGGCGTCCAGCTGCCGGGCGAGGGCGTGCAGGTCACTGTTGTCGGTGAAATAGCCCAGGGACACTTTGAGCCATTTGGCACCGAACGCCTGGGCTCGTTGCAGGGCGGCGATCAGTTCTGGATTGGGCCTGGATTGTCCGGCCAACCAGAGTTCCATTGGCGACGAATACACGCTTTCCAGGCCTTCTGCCTGAGTGGCATTGGCCAGTTGAGCGGGGTCCTCAACGGTCAGCAACTCCTCGCGCCACTCGATGCGCGTGGCGCCGGCGGCGGCCAGTACTTCGATAAAACTGCCTTGGCCGCGCTGGCGCACCAGGTCGGCGCCGTAGCTGGAGAGGCTGATGGAAACGGCGGGTTTGTTCATTGTTGTTTTACCTCTGAAACCGGTTTCATTTTTGTTCAAAAAAATAGTGGGTGTTTCTGATGGCCTCTTCGCGAGCAAGCCCGCTCCCACAGGGGAATGCATTCCAAATGTGGGAGCGGGCTTGCTCGCGAAGGGGCCATAACATTCACCGAGAGTTCCCCAGGGTCGACCCTCTAACTATCAACCGAGCCGAAAAATCCAGTGTCCGCATCGCCCCGTCATCCCCCCGCAGCCGCTTGAGCAGACACTCAAACGCACTGGCACCCATCTCGGTGGTCGGCTGGGCCAGCGCGGTTATCCCGCTACCCACCAACGGATACCAATCCAGATCATCAAGGGCGATCAGGCCCACATCCTCGAACAGGTTGCACTTGAGTTGACGCAACGCATGGGTGCAGGCCAGCGCCGCAATGCCGTTCGCGCAAAACAGCGCTTTCGGGCCGGGGCCGGGTGTGTCGAGGAAGGATTTCAGCTGTGCGGTCAGTTCGCTGCCGGTTTCGATGAGGCTGCCATGGAGGGCCGGGCGCAGGGCAATTTGCGCCTTGAAACTGGCGACCCGTTCGATCCGCGAACTGGTGCCATCGAAGGGTTCGGTCACCATCAACACATCGCGATAACCGCGCTCTTCAAGATGGACGATGGCCATCTCGACGGCGGCCGGGTTGTTTAGCCCGACCATGTCGCTTTCCAGGTCCTCGACCTTGCGGTCCACCAGCACCAGGGGCATTTCCCGGTGCAGTTCGTGCAATTCGTCACGGTGATGACCGAGGGTGTTCACGATCAGGCCTTCGATGTTGTAAGAGCGCAGCAGGGCCAGGTGCTGGCGCTCTTGCTCGTCGTCGCGGTCGGTGTTGCACACCACCAGGCTATAGCCGTGCTGACGGCAGGCGGTTTCCACCCCGTGCATCATGGCAATTGAATAAGGGTTACGGATATCGGCCACCAGCATGCCGATCAGGCGGGTGCGCCCGCGCTTGAGACCGCGGGCCATCTGGTTCGGGCGATAGCCCAGTTCGGCAATCGCCTGCTCGATGCGTTGGGCGATGGCATCGGAGAGCAGGGCGCGGTCTTCGCCGATGAAGCGCGAAACGCTGGCCTTGGAGACCTTGGCGTGTTTGGCCACGTCGAGCATGGTCACGCGGCTGCGCTGGGCGGCGGAGAAATCGTTCACGGTCTGAAACCTTTTTATTGGATTTATAAGGTCGAGCGCTTCGTGAGATAACGCTGAAACCGGTTTCAGAAGACACCAAAAGCCAATTCGCCGTCAAGCCCCGGATTGTCGATTGTCGAACAAACACCGACGGGTGGCGTTCAGGCCAGCACACTCAGCCACGCTGAACCCAGCAGCACCAGGCCCATGCAGCGATTGAAACGCTGCATGCCCCGGGGCGAGCGCAACCAGCGACTCGACCCGGCACCGAGCAGCGCCCAGACACCCAGGCAGGGCAAGGAAACCAGGAAAAACACCCCTGAAAGATTGATCACATGGACGAGCCGATCTTCGCCCGCTCCAGCGAAGACACTGACCACCGCCAGCGCCATCATCCAGGTTTTCGGGTTGATCCATTGCAGGCTGGCGGCGCCCATCCATCCCAGTCGATCCTCGGTTTTCATGCTGATGGCTTCGGCCGGGGCGCGGAAAATCTGCCAGGCCAGATAACTCAGCCACGCGACCCCGACCCATTGCATGGCGCTTTGCAATGCGGGCCAGGCCGTCAGTGAAGAGCCAACGCCCGTGCCCACCAGCAACACCAGCGTCGCGGCACTGACGCAGGCGCCCAAGATAATCGGCAGGGCGGCGCCCAAGCCGTATCGGGCACTGTTGCTGAACACCAGAATGTTGGTCGGGCCGGGTGTGATCGACGCCACGAAGGCAAAGAGCAAGAAGGGCAGTAACGTCGGGAAAGAGGACGGCATCGCAGACAAACTCCGGTAAAGATCAGTGAAACCGATCTTCACAATCCCCGGCGTTACTTGTCTGGAAGATTTGAGCAGCGCTTGCGGTACAACGCCGGCGTCAGGCCGTAGGCGCGAACGAACCAGCGGCCTAGATGGCTCTGGTCGGCAAAGCCCAGCGCCATTGCCACCGTTGCCGGTCGCTCGCCTCGGGCCAGCATTCGCCGGGCGGTTGCCAGGCGCAATTGCACCAGATACGCGTGGGGCGCCATGCCGTAAGCGGCTTTGAACGCACGGGTCAGGCGGAAGCGGTCGACACCTGTGATGGCTGCCAGTTGATCGAGGCCGATGTCGTATTGCGCGTTGGCATGCAGGTAGTCCCGGGCCTTCTGCGCCACGCGCGGCAGACGCGGGTCCTGGCCATCGCGGGCGCGCCAATGCAAGTGGCTGGTCAGGCGCTCGAGCAACACGTCGAGGGCGGTCTGGCGGACGATCTTCAGCTCACCGCGATGCAGGGTTTCAAACGCCAGGCTGGTGGCCTGGGCCAGACGCCCATCGTTGGCCAGGGTGGCAGCGAAACTCAGTTGACTGTTGTCGGGGGCATGATCGAACACGGCGCCGAGTTCGCGCTGTAGCCACTGTGGATCGAGGTACAGCATGCGGTAGGTAAAGCCGTCGGCGGTCGGTGCGTCACCGTCATGGATGTCACCGGGCTCGAGCAAAAACACCTTGCCCGGCGTGCTCTGGTGCCTGGCCCGTCGGCAGTTGAATTGCTGCACCCCTTGCTCGGTGACACCCACCAGAAAACTGTCATGCCAGTGCGGGTCGTAGGCGTGACCTTCGAAATGCGCGCGCAGGGTCTCGATGCCGGTGTCGGCGTCCTGGGACAGGTCGATCCAGTTGTGAGCGTTCATGTTGCACCTGCGGGGCGGATTGCCGAGCTATTTAACGCCTGCTGGAAGTGCGATGACTAGAACGTTTGTGCAGGCATCAGTTGAACAGGCCCGCCGCAATATTGATTGAGAAACCAAGGATGGCGGTGTTGAACAGAAAACCGATCAACGACTGCGCCAGCACGATCTTGCGCAAATCGCGGGTCGCCACGCCGACGTCCGAGGTCTGCACTGCCACGCCGACGGTGAACGAGAAGTACAGGAAGTCCCAGTAATTGGGCGTCGTCAGTCCCTCGGCAAAGCGCAGCGCCGGCTCTTTGCCTTCCCAGGTGTAAAACAGGCGCGCGTAGTGCACGCTGAAAATTACTCCGATCAGCAGCCACGAACCGATCACCGTCAGCGCGGTGAAGCCGTAGTGCAGGAGTCTGCGCGTGGTTTCCAGGTCCTTGCTGCCGGCCAGTTCGAAGGTGATGGTCGCCAGGCTGGCCAGGGCGGCGATGCACACCACCAATAGCACCAGCCCGGCGTTTTCGTCTTCGATTTCGGCGATGCGTTTCACGTCGGTCGCTTTTGAACGCACGGTGAGCCAGAGCATCAATAGCAGGTAGATCCACACGCCGGCATTCCAGCCGAAGAGGATCTTGCTGATCAGAGAATCGGCCGGAACCAGAATGCCCACCACGATGCCCAGCAGGACGGCGGCGGACAGGCGAGGGTGGGTGCGGGTGAGGAAAGACATGGAGGCTCGATGGGGTTGGGGCTTTGCAATCACCTTAGCCCAGGGTGGTCAGTTCTGACTATATTCCTGAAACCAATGAGATCCCTGTGGGAGCGGACTTGCCCGCGATGGCGGACCGTCTGGCAACATTGATGTTTGATGTGACGGCCTCATCGCGGGCAAGCCCGCTCCCACAGGTTTTTGTGGTGTTGGTCAGTGTTGTTTATGGCGTTTGCGCACCAGCTTCATCACCACCACAAAAAACACCGGCACGAACACCACGGCCAGCGTCGCCGTGATCATTCCGCCGATCACCCCGGTGCCGATGGCCTGCTGGCTCGCAGAGCTGGCGCCTGTGGCAATCGCCAGGGGCACCACGCCGAGGATGAACGCCAGCGAAGTCATGACGATCGGCCGCAACCGCAGGCGTGCCGCTTGCAGGGTGGCGTCGACCAGGTCGTGGCCTTCGTCGTACAGGCTCTTGGCGAACTCGATGATCAGGATCGCGTTCTTCGCCGACAGGCCGATGATGGTGATCAGCCCGACCTTGAAGAACACATCGTTGGGCATGCCGCGCAAGGTCACGGCCAGCACCGCGCCGAGCACGCCCAGCGGCACCACCAGCAGCACCGAGGTCGGGATCGACCAGCTCTCGTACAACGCCGCCAGGCACAGGAACACGATCAACAGCGACAGCCCGAGCAGGATCGGCGCCTGGCTGCCGGACAAGCGTTCCTGCAACGACAACCCGGTCCATTCCTGGCCCAGGCCCGCAGGGCCTTGCGCCACCAACCGCTCGATCTCGGCCATGGCTTCGCCTGTGCTGTGGCCCGGCGTCGGTTCACCGGAAATGCTGATCGCCGGATAGCCGTTGTAGCGGGTCAACTGCGCCGGGCCCTGGGTCCATTTGGCCTGCACGAAGGCCGACAAGGGCACCATTTTTCCGTGGCTGTTGCGCACGTGGATCTTCAGCAGGTCTTCCACCTGGCTGCGCTGGTCGCCCTCGGCCTGCACCACGACGCGCTGCATCCGCCCCTGGTTGGGGAAGTCGTTGATGTAGGCCGAGCCCACGGCCGTGGACAGCACATTGCCGACGTCGGCAAAGGACACCCCCAGCGCGTTGGCCTGCTTGCGGTCGACCACCAGCTGCACCTGCGGCGCCTCGGCCAGGGCGCTTTCGCGCACGTTCATCAGGATCGGGCTTTTTTCGGCGGCCGCGAGCAAGTCGGTGCGCGCTTGCATCAGCTTCTCATGGCCGAGACCACCACGATCCTGCAGGCGGAACTCGAAGCCGCTGGACGTACCCAGGCCATCCACGGGCGGCGGCAGCACGGCAAAGGTCACCGCATCCTTGATCTGGCTGAGGGCGACGTTGGCCCGGTCGGCAATCGAGCTGGCCGAATCGTCGCTGCCGCGCTCGGACCAGTCTTTGAGCGTGCTGAACGCCAGCGCCGCATTCTGCCCGCTGCCGGAGAAGCTGAATCCGAGAATCACCACGCTGTCGCGAATGCCTGGCTCGCCGGCGTTGTGCGCCTCCACCTGCTCGGCCACCTGCACCGTGCGGTTCTTGCTCGCGCCCGGTGGCAACTGGATGTCGGTGATGGTGTAGCCCTGGTCTTCCACCGGCAGGAACGAGGAGGGCAGGCGACCGAAGGCCAGGCCCAGGCCGATCAGCAGCACGCCGTAGATCAACAGGTAGCACCCGGTGCGTTTCAACGCGTAGGCGACCCAGCCTTGATAGCGCTCGGTCAGTTGCTCGAAGCGGCGGTTGAACCAGCCGAAGAATCCGCTCTTTTCGTGGTGCTCGCCTTTGGCAATCGGCTTGAGCAGCGTCGCGCACAGGGCCGGGGTCAGGGTCAGGGCGAGGAAGGCCGAGAACAGGATCGAGGTGGCCATCGACAACGAGAACTGCTGGTAAATCACCCCGACCGAACCCTGCATGAACGCCATCGGAATGAACACCGCGACCAGCACCAGGGTGATGCCGATGATGGCCCCGGTGATCTGCTGCATGGCCTTGCGCGTGGCTTCCTTGGGCGACAGGCCCTCGGTGGCCATGATGCGTTCGACGTTCTCCACCACCACGATCGCGTCGTCCACCAGAATGCCGATGGCCAGCACCATGCCGAACATGGTCAGCACGTTGATCGAAAACCCCAGCGCCAGCATGGTCGCAAAGGTGCCCATCAACGCCACCGGCACCACCAGTGTCGGAATCAGCGTGTAGCGGATGTTCTGCAGGAACAGGAACATCACCGCGAACACCAGCAGCATGGCTTCGCCCAGGGTGTAGACCACCTTGGTGATCGAGACCTTGACGAAGGGGGAGGTGTCGTACGGGATCGAGTACTCGACGTTTGCCGGGAAGTAGCGCTTGAGTTCATCCATCTTCGCCCGCACCAGGGTCGCGGTGTTCAGGGCGTTGGCGCCTGGCGACAACTGCACGGCGACGGCGGTGGACGGCTTGCCGTTCAGGCGCGTGGAAAACTGGTATTCCTGGCTACCGATCTCGACACGCGCCACATCGCTGATGCGCACGGTCGAACCGTCCGGGTTGGCCTTGAGAACGATGTCGGCAAACTCTTCGGGGGTCGACAATTGACCCTTGACCAGAATGGTCGCGGTGATTTCCTGGGTGGTGCGGGTCGGCAGATCGCCGATGCTGCCGGCCGGCACCTGGGCGTTTTGCGCGACGATGGCGGCGTTGACGTCCGCTGGCGTCAGGTTGAAGGCGAGCAGTTTCTGCGGGTCGATCCAGATCCGCATCGCCCGCTCGGCGCCGTACAGCTGCGCCTTGCCGACGCCGTCCAGGCGCTTGATCTCGTTCATCACATTGCGCGCCAGGTAATCGCTGAGCGCTACGTCGTCGAGCTTGCCGTCGCTGGACGTCAGGGTGATCAACAGCAGGAAACCGGAGGAGACTTTCTCCACCTGCAAACCTTGCTGGATGACCGCTTGCGGCAGGCGCGACTCCACGGCTTTGAGGCGGTTCTGCACATCCACCTGAGCCAATTCCGGGTTGGTGCCCGGCTGGAAAGTCGCCTTGATGGTCGCGCTGCCGAGGCTGCTCTGGGATTCGAAATACAGCAGATGATCGGCGCCGTTGAGTTCTTCCTCGATCAGGCTGACCACGCTTTCGTCCACGGTTTGCGCCGAAGCGCCCGGGTACACGGCATAGATTTCGATCTGCGGCGGCGCGACGTCGGGGTACTGCGCCACCGGCAACTGCGGAATGGCCAGGGCACCGGCCAGCAGGATGAACAATGCGACCACCCAGGCGAACACCGGGCGGTCGATAAAGAACTGCGGCATAAAAAAGCGTCCTGCTTACTGACCAGTCACCTGGGCAAGTGGAAGAGGGGAGTCGTCGATCTGCACTTTCTCGCCGGGGCGGGCGTGCTGCAGGCCCTCGATGACGATGCGGTCGCCGGCTTTCAGGCCGCCGGTGACGATCCAGCGATCGTTCTGCACGGCACCCAACTCGACCGGTTGCTGGCCGACGCGCTGTTCGGCGTCGAGCAGCAGCACCTGGGCGATGCCGGCGCTGTCGCGCTGGATGGCCCGTTGCGGCACGCTGATGCCTTGGCGGTTGACCGCTTGTTCCAGGCGCACGCGCACGAAACTGCCGGGCAGCAGGTCGAGGTCGGGGTTGGGGAACTCGCTGCGCAGGATGATCTGGCCGGTGCCCGGGTCGACGGTGATGTCGCTGAACAGCATTTTGCCCGGCAACGGGTAGAGGCTGCCGTCATCCTGAATCAGCGTGGCCTTGGCCTGGTCCTGGCCGACCTGCTGCAACTGACCGGAACGGAAGGCGCGGCGCAGTTCGTTGAGTTCGCGGGTGGACTGGGTCAGGTCGGCATGAATCGGATTGAGTTGCTGGATCAGCGCCAGCGGCGTGGTTTCGTTCTGCCCGACCAGCGCGCCTTCGGTGACCAGCGCGCGCCCGATGCGCCCGGAAATCGGCGCGGTGACGGTGGCGTAGCCGAGGTTGAGTTTCGCCCGCTCCACCGCCGCCTTGCTGGCCGCGACGTCGGCGGCGGTCTGTCGTGCGTTGGCCCGGGCGTTGTCGTAATCCTGGCCGCTGATGGCCTTGTCGTCGATCAACTGGGCATAGCGCTGTTCCTGCAACCGGGCCTGGAACGCGTTGGCCTCGGCCTTGCGCAGCGCTGCTTCGGCGCTGTCCAGGTCGGCCTTGAACGGCGCCGGGTCGATGCGGAACAGGACATCGCCCTGTTTGACGTCACTGCCTTCACGGAAAGTGCGCTGCAGGACCACGCCGGCCACGCGGGCACGCACCTCGGCCATGCGCGGTGCGGCAATCCGTCCGCTCAGCTCGCTGCTGATGGTCAGTGGTTGCGCTTCGATGGTTTCGATGCGAACCGTGGCCAGCGGCGCCTGTTCCTCGGCGTTCGAGGCCTTCTCGCACGCACCCAGTGTCAACGCCAGAGCAATCAGACTGAGCCTGGCAAGCAGATTCTTCGACATGTAATACCCCAATAAAGACTCCCAGCATCCTACTGGGCGCAGGCGAGGGTAGCGGTGAAGCTTTGTTGGTGCTGTGTGAAATTGTGTAAGGGTTTTACTCAGAGACGAGTGAGGGCGTATATCCTTCAGTCCTTGAATTTTATTGCGCCTGTCAGGCCGCCTTCGCGGGCAAGCCCGCTCCCACAGTGGTCGGTGGTGTTCATAGCCTTTGTGTTCACCTCGAATCCCTGTGGGAGCGGGCTTGCCCGCGAAGAGGCCGGTACAGGCGCCACTGCTTTTTTCTGGAAACACCCCATGCCAAACATCCTCCTGGTCGAAGACGACACCGCCCTCGCCGAACTGATTGCCAGCTACCTGGAACGCAACGGTTACTCCGTCAGCGTGATCGGTCGCGGTGATCATGTGCGCGAACGAGCGCGGCTCAATCCGCCGGACCTGGTGATCCTCGACCTGATGCTGCCCGGCCTCGACGGCTTGCAAGTCTGTCGCCTGCTGCGCGCCGATTCGGCGACCTTGCCGATCCTGATGCTCACCGCCCGCGACGACAGCCACGACCAAGTCCTGGGCCTGGAAATGGGGGCCGACGATTACGTCACCAAACCCTGCGAGCCACGGGTGCTGCTGGCGCGGGTGCGGACCCTGTTGCGCCGCAGCAGCCTCAGCGAGCCGCAGACCGCCAACGACCGCATTCTGATGGGCAACCTGTGCATCGACCTGTCCGAACGCACTGTGACCTGGCGCGAGCAATTGGTGGACTTGTCCAGCGGTGAGTACAACCTGCTGGTGGTGCTGGCCCGGCATGCCGGGGAGGTGCTGAGCCGCGACCAGATCCTGCAACGCCTGCGCGGCATCGAATTCAACGGCACCGACCGTTCAGTGGACGTGGCGATCTCCAAGTTGCGGCGCAAGTTCGACGACCACGCCGGCGAGGCGCGCAAGATCAAGACCGTGTGGGGCAAGGGCTACCTGTTCAGCCGTTCCGAGTGGGAATGCTGAGCCGATGTTCAGAATCCTCTTTCGTTTGTACCTGGTGACCATCGTCTCGTTCAGCGCGGCGATTTATCTGGTGCCGGATCTGGTGGTCAAGGTGTTCCACGAGCGCTTCGTCACCTACAACCTCGATTACTCCCGTGGCCTGCAAACGCTGATCGTCAAACAGTTTCATGCGGCTCCGGCCGAACAGTGGCCGGCCCTGGCCGCCGAAATGGACAAGGACTTCAATCCGCTGCACATCGTGCTCAGCGGTAACGACGACAGCAGCCTGACGCCTGAAGAGCAGCAGCGCTTGCAGCGGGGCGAGAACGTTGTACGCGTGGGTGACTGGGGCTGGCGTACGCTGGCGGTCGCGCCGCTGAACGAGCGCACCGTGGTGCAAATGGTGGTGCCGCCGGATCCGCTGGACGTCAACCTGTTGTACTGGAGCATCAACGTACTGATCGGCGCGACCATGCTCGCGTGCCTGTTGCTGTGGCTGCGCCCGCACTGGCGTGACCTGGAACGGCTCAAGGGTGCGGCGGAACGCTTTGGCAAGGGCCACCTGGGCGAGCGCACGCAAATCTCCCCGAGTTCCAACATCGGCAGCCTGGCCAGTGTGTTCGACACCATGGCCGGCGATATCGAGAACCTGCTCAACCAGCAGCGCGACTTGCTCAATGCAGTGTCCCACGAGTTGCGCACGCCGCTGACGCGCCTGGATTTCGGCCTGGCCCTGGCCCTCTCCGACGACTTGCCGGCAGCCAGCCGCGAGCGCCTGCAAAGCCTGGTGGCGCACATCCGGGAGCTCGATGAGCTGGTGCTTGAGTTGCTGTCCTACAGTCGCCTGCAAAACCCGGCGCGGCTACCGGAGCGGGTCGAAGTGTCGCTGGATGAGTTCATCGACAGCATCCTTGGCAGCGTCGACGAGGAGCTGGAGTCCCCGGAGATCGTCATTGATGTGCTGCTGCACGGCCAGCTCGAACGCTTCAGCCTCGACCCGCGCCTGACCGCCCGTGCCTTGCAAAACCTGCTGCGCAACGCCATGCGCTACTGCGAAAAGCGTATCCAGATCGGTGTGCAGGTCTGTGCCGGCGGCTGTGAAATCTGGGTCGACGATGACGGCATCGGCATTCCGGATGACGAGCGCGAGCGGATTTTCGAACCCTTCTACCGTCTCGACCGCAGTCGAGACCGCGCCACGGGTGGTTTCGGACTGGGATTGGCGATCAGCCGGCGCGCCCTGGAAGCCCAGGGCGGCACGCTGACGGTGCAAGCCTCGCCGCTGGGCGGGGCGCGGTTTCGCTTGTGGTTGCCGACTTCGGTCTGACGCGCGCCCGGGCTAACGTGGCTCAGGCGCTCAGCCGACTGCGCAACACCTTGGCCATCTCCTCCAGATCCGTCATCGGCTGGCGCCCGATCAACATCCAGGCGTGCTCCATGTCCGACCAATACACGATGTTCAGCTCGCGCCGCTGTTCCTGGGCGAAATGGCGACTGCCGCTGTTGGAGCGGGTCACGCACAGCGCCATGGGGCCGTGCGCCGGATCGAGGTAGGTGATCTGGGCGATGGGGGCGCCGTCGTACTCGAGGATTTGCGCCCGCTTGAACTCGGCACGGGGCAGGCTCAGTTTTGCCGGCACGAGGTCCAGGCCCAGGCGCGCATCGATGGTCCGCAGTTGCGCCCGCTGGGAGGCTTCATCAGCGGGCAGGTGATCCAGGGTTTCCGGCACGTAGAGCGCCATGTAATCGGCCACCAGACCGCGCCAGCTGTGAGTCTGCTGGCTTGCTTGCCAGCCGAGGAACAAACGGTCCGCCAGCACGCCGCCGGCCAGCAACCCGGCCGCGGCGGCCAGGAACCAGCGTCGGTTGAGCCCGGGGCGGGCGGGTGAGGGCATGGTGGCGAGCATGGCTTGCAGGCGATCTACCGGCGCCTGCCGGGCCAGTTCATCGTAGGCGTCCTTGAACGGCAGGCTGCTGCGACCCAGCCATTGCAGGCGCAGGCTCAGCATCGGGTCGGCGCTGATGGCCGCATCGATTCGCGAGCGCTGCTCGGCATCGAGCTGGTTGTCGAGATAAGCCACCAATTGTTCGTCCGAGGGTTTCGCGTTCATCAATGTTCTCCTCGGTAAGGGTGGGACACCGTTCGCAACGGTGGATATTCGGCCAGTTTCGCCCGGGCGGCGGCCAGGCGACTCATGACCGTGCCGATGGGCACTTGCAGCACGTCGGCGACTTCGCGGTAGGACAACCCTTCGACGTAGGCGAGAAATACCGTTTCACGCTGGGCCTCGGGCAAGGCATCGACGCGGCGGATGACCTGTGCCGCCAACACGTGGGTCTGGGCCACGGACTCTCCATCGAACGACAAGGCCTGGTCGGCATCCACCTGGCCCTGACCTTGCCGCACCCGCTGGGCACGCACTTCATTGAGCCAGATCGAGTGCAGGATGCTCAGCAGCCAGCGGTCCATGCGCGTCCCCGGCTCGTATTGCCCGGCCCGCTCCAGCGCCCGCACGCAGGTGGCCTGCACCAGGTCATCGGCGACATGCCGTTGCCGGGACAACAGCAGGCCGTAGCGCCATAAACGCGCCAGGTGCTGGTTCAGTTCCGTTCGTATTGCCTGATCGCTGGCGATGGCGACCTCCGTCCGCTCGGGTTGTCAGGTTTTCGATGATCCGTTGATGGCTTCGGCCAGGTCCTGGTACTCCTCGCACTGGGTACTGCCGCAGATGGATTTGATCTGCTGCAGTTGCTCTTGCGCAAGGTCCAGCCG
This sequence comes from Pseudomonas sp. Pseusp49, assembly GCF_059491875.1. Classification (NCBI taxonomy): domain Bacteria; kingdom Pseudomonadati; phylum Pseudomonadota; class Gammaproteobacteria; order Pseudomonadales; family Pseudomonadaceae; genus Pseudomonas; species Pseudomonas sp. Pseusp49. Next base: position 3,095,153 of record NZ_CP168514.1, read on the forward strand.
GCCCTTGATCACATAGGCCTCGCCCAGGTATTCGCGGACTTGCGCGTATTGCGGGTCGAGTTTTACCGATTGCAGGTAATAACCGATGCCTTCGTCGGTGCGTCCCAGTTTACGCGTGGCGTAGCCGCGATAGTTCAGCGCTTTTGCGGTATTTGGCTGTTTCAGCGTGTCGAGCAGGGCCAGGGCCTCTTCATAACGTCCGTCCTTGGCCAATTGATAGGCATAGTTGGTGCGGTCTTCGTCAGGCACCAGGTTGCTGGTCTGCTTGACGCACCGCTGCGATCTTGTATCGAGTACCTGTCCTTTCGGGCAGTTGGGTCTGGAGGGCGGCTCGTCACCGCCGCCACCGCCGTTGGCCAGGGCGGGGGAGCCGGACAAGGCAACGGTCAGCAATAACGGGGTCATCAGAAACGCAAAACGACTATTCATGGGCTTTGCTCCACAGGTTCATGGGTTTCAGATCAGTTCGCGCCCGGCCAGGCGCAGTGCAAGGTTGATGTGATGAGAACACCACAGCATGCACAATTATTCATTTGTGGGAGCGGGCTTGCTCGCGAATGCGGTGGGTCAATCAACATTAATGCTGCCTGACACTCCGCCTTCGCGAGCAAGCCCGCTCCCACAGGGGATTTTCGTTCAACCCAGCAGGCGAATCGGAGTCCCTGCCGCCCAGGCCTGGATGTCCTCGATCATTTGCGAAAAAAACAGCCGGTAGTTCTGTTGGCTCACGTACCCGACATGGGGCGTCGCCAATACATTGTCCAGGGTCCGGAACGGATGGTGCGCGGGCAGCGGCTCTTGCTCGAAGACGTCCAGTGCGGCACCGGCCAGTCGTTGCTTCTGCAGTGCCTTGATCAGCGCTGCCTCATCGACAATCGGTCCGCGGGCGGTGTTGACCAGCAGCGCCGTGGGCTTCATCCAGCCCAGGGCTTGTGCGTCCACCAGGCCCCGACTGCGGTCGCTGAGCACCAGGTGCACCGACAGCACGTCGGCCTGTTCGAACAGTTCCTGCTTGCTGACACGGGTCACACCGGCTTGCGCCGCACGTTCGGCGGTGAGGTTTTCGCTCCAGGCGATGACCCGCATGCCGAACACCTGGCCGAATTGCGCGACGCGCTGGCCGATGCTGCCAAGGCCGAGGATCGCCAGCGTCTTGCCGTGCAGGTCGCCGCCCAGGCCTTGTTGCCACTGGCCGGCACGCAAGGCATTGGCTTCGACCACCAGGTTGCGGGTGGCGGCCATGATCAGCGCCCAGGTCAGCTCCGGCGCGGCGTGTTTGTAGCTGTCGGTGCCGCTGACCCGGATGCCCAGCGCGGCGGCGGCTTTCAGGTCCAGGGCGGCGTTGCGCATGCCGCCGGTCACCAGCAGTTTGAGCCTGGGCAGGCGTCGCAGCAGCTCTTCGTCGAAGCGCGTGCGCTCGCGCATGACGCAGATCACCTCGAACCCGGCCAGGCGCTCGGCCAGCGTCGGGTTGTCGGCGGGGTAGTCATGGAGAAAACTCACCTGGCCGACGCTGTCCAGCGCCGACCAGTCCACCACGTCCCGCGCCACATTCTGCCAATCATCAAGCACTGCAATCTGCACAGGCATCAGCCTTTCCTCTTCAACGCACGGGGTTGGTCTTGTTCAGCCAGGCGAGCAAGGCCTGGTGGAATTGTGCCGGTTCTTCCATCTGCGGCGCGTGGCCCATGCCGGGGAATTCGACCAACGTGGACCGGGGAATCAACTTCGCCACTTGTTTGCCGAGGACGTCGTAGTGCCCGATCTTCGCCTTGACCTCGGGCGGGGCGATGTCACTGCCGATGGCGGTGGTATCGGACGTCCCGATCAACAGCAGGGTCGGCATCTTCAGGTTCTGGAATTCGTAATACACCGGTTGAGTGAAGATCATGTCGTAGATCAGCGCCGAGTTCCACGCGACTTGCGTATGCCCCGGGCCTTTGTTCAGGCCGGCGAGCATGTCGACCCAGCGCTCGAATTCCGGCTTCCAGCGGCCGCCGTAGTAGGTGCTGCGTTCGTAGTTGCGGATACCGTCGGCGCTGAGCTTGAGTTCGCGTTCATACCATTGGTCTACCGTGCGGTAGGGCACGCCGAGGGCTTTCCAGTCTTCCAGGCCGATGGGGTTGACCAGTGCCAGTTGCTCGACCTGTTCGGGGTATTGCAAGGCATAGCGAGTGGCGAGCATGCCGCCCGTGGAGTGCCCCAGCAGGGTGGCTTTCTGAATGCCCAATGCCTTGAGCAGTTGCTGGGTGTTCGTCGCCAGTTGCTGGAACGTGTACTGATAGTGCGTCGGTTTGCTGGAGCTGCAGAAGCCGATCTGGTCCGGGGCGATGACCCGATAGCCGGCGTCGCTGAGGGCTTTGATCGAGCTGTCCCAGGTGGCGCCGCAGAAATTCTTGCCATGCATCAGCACCACGCTGCGGCCATTGGCCTTGCCGTGGGCGGCGACGTCCATATAGCCCATTTGCAGGGACTGGCCCTGGGATTCAAAGGCGAAGTGCTTGAGTGTGTAGGGATAGTCGAACCCTTGCAGCTCAGGGCCGTATTCCGGTGCTTGGGCGTGGGCGATGACGGGCAGGGCGGCGGTCAACAACAGGCTGGGCAACCAGCGGGGGAAGAGTCGCGACATGGGGAAGCTCCATGGAAAATCCGCCGATGCTGGATCGGCTCGATTAGGGCGGCATTAAACACAGGCAATCGCCGCCCTCGATGGTTCAACCCATCCAGCCCAATGTTGCTACGGCCAACGCGCCGTAGCGGGCGCCTTTGGCCAGGGTGACGATCAGCAGGAAGCGCCCCAATGGCTCGCGCATGACGCCGGCGACCAGTGTCAGCGGATCGCCGATCACCGGGAGCCAACTGAGCAGCAATGACCAATGGCCGTAGCGCTGGTAATGCAGCCGGGCTTTTTCCAGGTGCCGGGGGCTTACGGGAAACCAGCGTCGGTCGCGGAACCGTTCGATCCCGCGCCCCAGCCACCAGTTGAGCAGCGACCCCAGCACGTTGCCGAACGTCGCCACCGCCAGCAGTGCCCAGAGCCAGTAGCGGTCGCTGAGCAGTAGTCCCACCAGCACGGCTTCGGATTGCAACGGCAGCAGCGTGGCGGCACCGAATGCCGCGAAAAACAGCCCGAGGTACGCGCCTGGCATCAATGGGCGGGGTAGTCCGAGACCACCAGGTCAGTGCCGTCCTTTTTCAGGCCTATGACCTGATAGGCATCGCTCATGCCGTCCATTTCCATGCCGGGCGAACCCATGGGCATGCCGGGCGCCGCGACGCCCAACAGATCGTTGCGCTTGCTCAAGGCCAGGACCTGGTCGGCCGGGACGTGACCTTCGACGAATTTGCCATTGATCAACGCGGTGTGGCACGACGCCAGGCGTGGCGGCACGCCGTGCTGTTGCTTGAACTGGCTCATGTTGGCTTCGACGTGGTCCTCGACTTTGAAACCATTGGCTTCAAGATGGCTGATCCATTTTTTGCAGCAACCACAATTGGCGTCGCGATGAACCTCGATCGGAATGAGGTCGGCGGCCTGGGCCAGGGAGGACATGAACAGGGCGCTCAGGGCGATCAGACGCAGAGGGTTTCGCATGGGATTCGTCTCGGCTAACGGGCAAAAAAACGCATTCTGACCTTTTTTTCCGGTCAGGCATTCAAGGAGTGTTTCGAAGTGCTACAAAGATCGGCTGTTCGATGATGGTAGATCAGTGCTGTCAGGCAGATGAGGGGGACATTACAAAATCGTCAGGTTGAAATGGCGCAGGCGCATGTTTACGTGATCGCCGGGTTCAAAAAAGGTTCTTCACGCAATCCCGGGGGACACCGATACCTTTAGGAGCCGGCTTGCTGGCGATGGCGGCCTCATGGCTGGCGTATTTTGTTGGTGGTGTACATATCCATTTCTGCGGTAACGGCCGCCTATGGTTCCGCTTTTACAGCGGGTTACTTGGAAAAGCGCCAAGTAACCAAACGCTTTTGCCCCTGACGTTCGGTGCCTCGCCTAGGCTCGGCATCCCCTCGCTCCGGTCCTGCTCCGTGGGCCCGCCGCGATCGGCCATCCATGGCCGTACGCGGCTAACCCGGCATCCATGCCGGGTTGCCCACTACGCAGAACCTCCACTCGGCCTCTCGAGGGGGCGTGCACCGCAACAGCACCGCGAGGCGAGCTAACGCTCGACCTCGTTGTTTGGTGGTGTACGCGTTCCCCTGTAGGAGCTGCCGAAGGCTGCGATCTTTTGATCTTGCTTTTGCGATCCGGAGATTGCTGAAGATCAAGATCAAAAGATCGCAGCCTGCGGCAGCTCCTACAGATATTTGGTTGTCTCAGCGGTCGAGCAGTTTCATGATTTACTCCGGATAACGCAGGCCAGCGGTGGCATTCGCCGCAAAGACCGACTCCAGCGCCTGCAGTTCATCAGCGCTCAGTTTCACCTGCAGAGCGGCGACGTTTTCTTCCAGGTATTTGCGTTGCTTGGTGCCCCCCTGTAGGAGCTGCCGAAGGCTGCGATCTTTTGATCTTGCTTTTGCGATCCGGAGATTGCTGAAGATCAAGATCAAAAGATCGCAGCCTGCGGCAGCTCCTACAGATATTTCGTTGTCTCAGCGGTCGAGCAGTTTCATGACTTCCTCCGGATAACGCAGGCCAGCGGTGGCATTCGCCGCAAAGACCGACTCCAGCGCCTGCAGTTCATCAGCGCTCAGTTTCACCTGCAGAGCGGCCACGTTTTCTTCCAGGTATTTACGTTGCTTGGTGTCCCCCTGTAGGAGCTGCCGAAGGCTGCGATCTTTTGATCTTGCTTTTGCGATCCGGAGATTGCTGAAGATCAAGATCAAAAGATCGCAGCCTGCGGCAGCTCCTACAGAAATTTCGTTGTCTCAGCGGTCGAGCAGTTTCATGACTTCCTCCGGATAACGCAGGCCAGCGGTGGCATTCGCCGCAAAGACCGACTCCAGCGCCTGCAGTTCATCAGCGCTCAGTTTCACCTGCAGAGCGGCGACGTTTTCTTCCAGGTATTTGCGTTGCTTGGTGCCCGGAATCGGAATCAGGTAGTCACCCTGGGCCAGCACCCACGCCAGCGCCAGTTGGCCCGCCGTCACGCCTTTCTCTGCCGCGAGCGCCTGGACCTGCTGCACCAGCAGCAGGTTCCTGGCGAAATTTTCGCCCTGGAAGCGCGGGCTGAAACGGCGATAATCGTCTGCCGCGAAATCATCCGGGCTTTTCAATGCACCGGTCAGGAACCCTCGGCCCAGCGGGCTGTAAGGCACAAAGGCGACGCCCAGGCGCCGACACGCCGCCAGGCAACCGTTTTTTTCCTGATCACGACTCCACAACGAGTACTCACTCTGCAGCGCACTGATCGGATGAACCTTGTGTGCCCGCTCCAGGGTCGCCACCGAGGCTTCGCTCAATCCCAGGTAGCGGACTTTGCCGGCACTGACCAGTTCGGCCATGGCACCGACGGTTTCTTCGATGGCCACCTGCGGGTCGATACGATGCTGGTAATACAGGTCGAGGGTGTCCACACCCAAGCGTTTCAAGCTGCCGTCGATGGACTTGCGAATGTATTCCGGCCGACCGTTGACGCCCCGGGCACCGGGGTTCGCCGGGTCGCGGACGATTCCGAACTTGCTGGCCAGGAACACCTGGTCGCGCTTGCCGGCAATGGCCTTGCCGATCAGCTCTTCATTGCTGTGTGGGCCATACATATCGGCGGTATCGAGCAAGTTGACACCCAGTTCCAGCGCGCGATGCAGGGTCGCCGTGGCTTCGCGGGTATCGGTGCCGGTGGTGTAGAAGTCGGTCATGCCCATGCAGCCAAGGCCGATGGCCGAGACCTGCGGACCGTTTTTTCCCAATTGACGTGTGTGCATGAAATCAGCTCCCTGTGAAGTGAGTGTCCATTGTTCGCCTCGACAGAAACAAGATAAACCGGCTAAAACGGCTATCACTATTCGTAAAATCCAAACAATCTGTCGGTGGAACCAGCAATGGACCGTTTCAATGCCATGCGCGTCTTTACCCGAATCGTCGAGCTGGGTGGCTTTGCCAAGGCCGCCGACAGCCTGCAACTGCCCCGAGCCTCGGTGACCATCCTGATCAAGCAGCTGGAGGCCCATCTGGGGGTGCAGTTGCTGCAACGCACCACGCGGCAGATCAGCCTGACGCTCGACGGTGCGGCCTATTACCCGCGTTGCGTACGCTTGCTGGCGGATCTCGAAGAGACCGAAGCGGTGTTCAGTGCCGCACGCCACAATCCCAAGGGGCTGTTGCGTGTGGACATGCCGGCGGGCGTGGGGCGTCTGGTGGTGATTCCGGCGCTGCCGCAGTTCACCGCCCGCTATCCGTTGATCGAGCTGGAAATCGGCTTGAATGACCGGCCGGTCGACCTGATTCGCGAAGGGGTGGATTGTGTGTTGCGCGGCGGCTCGACGCTGGACGATTCGCTGGTGGCGCGGCCGCTGGTGATGATGGATCAGGTGACCTGTGCCAGCCCCGACTACCTGCAGCGGCACGGAACGCCCCATACCCTGGATGACCTGTGCGGGCATCAGATGGTCGAGTACTTCTCCAGCAGCAACGGAAAGCGCTATGGGCTGGAGTTTGTCGTGGATGGTCAGGTGCGGTTGGTCGACCTGCCCAAGCAGGTGGCGGTCAACAGCGCCGATGGTTATCTGGCGGCGTGCGAGGCCGGATATGGGCTGGTGCAGACGCCGTATTACCACGTGGCGCGGCAACTGCAGGAAGGGCGCTTGTGTGAAGTGCTGAGGGAAGTGCCGCCACCGGGCATGCCGATGACGGCGCTTTATCCGCCGCACCGCCAGTTGTCCCGGCGGGTGCGTGTGTTTGTCGACTGGCTGGTGGAACTCTGTGCCCAGCCCGGCAATGACTTTTACAGGAATGATTCAGGGCGTTGATCAGCGGTTATCGGTGTGGGTAGTAACCCGGCCCGCCATGGTCGTAGTAGTGATCGTGATGCCAGCCCCCATGGGGGAAAACAATGCAACCGCTCAGGGTCAGGATGGCCAGCAGGGGAATCAGCAATGTGATTCGACGCAACATTTCAAAGTCCTCATGGTTATCGCCGCAATGAAGCTAAAACTCTTCATCGGCTGTAACATGTGACCCCGCTTGTAGCCCCTTATCCCCAGAACAGGGTATGTGCTTGGCAAGCGTCTTGATACAAACCGGATACATTTTTCAGATTCAGGAACCCGCAATGACTCAGTCGCAACGTTTGAAATACTCGATTCTGATCTCCCTGGTGGTGCTGGGGATCATGTTTGGCCTTTCCTGGTTGCAGAACACCGGCGTCATCAGCGAAAAAATGTTCCAGTACATCGCCATTGGCGTGGCGGTGATCGTGGTCGTCATCAATGGCGTGATGCGCCGCAAGGTCAAGCCCTGATCATTCGCTCACTGGTTGCGCAGGATGGCGGCAGCCTGTGGATGCAGGCTGTAGCTTTTGTCGGGGTTTAGCACAATCACGCCTTCAATGCACAAACGCTTGAGCACTTCGCGCACGCTGAGAAAGGACAGGGGAATGTCCAGGTCCAGCAATTGGCTGTGTACGCCACGCACGCCAAGACTGCGGTCGCTTTCGGCGGCCGTCAGCAGGGCATCGATGACTTTCAGGCGGATCAGGCTGGTGCGCAGGCCATAGCTCTTGAGCAGGACCCGGATCCGCTCGTTACCGTGGCGATCGGTATGCGGCTCGAACACGCCGACTTCCATGGAAGTACCCTTTGGCGCGTTGCTACCGTCCGTTGGCAGTTGCGAGTTGTACATTGCAAAACTCCTTTTCAGAGCCTGATCAGGAAAAATGGGGCGCTCTTGCATGTCTAGACGTATGAGCTCCCCAAATCATGAAGGCTCGAATGTAGAAATTTTGTCGACGGCGTGTGATCAGCCTGTCAGTTCGCACGCCAATGTGTGCAAAACCCTAAATTATTGATGTGAGCTTCGTCCCTACAGAGAGGCACTGCGCGCGTGGGTGCGCGCAACAGTGGCCATCGTGTTTTCGATCAGGAGCGAGCGTGATTATTTCCAGCCAGTTAACCAGGTTGAGCCTGGCGGGTGTGACTCTGGGATTGAGCCTGGGGTTGAGCCTTGCGGCGAGCGCGAGCGATGCGCCTGCGCCAACGAGCGCGGACATCCGCCGAACCAGTTTCGGCGTGCCGCACATCCGCGCCGACAACGAGCGCGGGCTGGGCTACGGCATCGGCTATGCCTACGCTCAGGACAACCTGTGCCTGCTGGCGAACGAGATCACTACGGTGAACGGCGAGCGTTCGCGCTATTTCGGACCGGACCAGTTCACCGTCGAGGCGCGTGAGAACCTGGTCAGCGATCTGTTCTTCACCTGGCTCAACACCCCGCAAGCCGTCGCCGCTTTCTGGCAGGCCCAGACTCCGCCGGTGCGTGAGTTGATTGAGGGTTATGTGGCAGGGTTCAACCGTTTCCTGAGCGAACGTCGTGCCCAGGGTCTGCCACAACAGTGCCAGGGCGATTGGGTGCGGGACATCACCCCGTCGGATCTGGTCAAGCTGACCCGGCGCCTGTTGGTCGAAGGTGGCGTCGGCCAGTTCGCCGAAGCCCTGGCCGGTGCCACGCCACCCCAAGCCGTGACCCGGGCGTCGAACGCCCAGGCAGCGTTCCAGGTGGCCGCCACGCGCATGCAACGGTTTGCCCTGGACCGCGGCAGTAACGCGGTTGCGATCGGCAGCGAACGGTCCTTTAACGGACGCGGCATGTTACTGGCCAATCCGCACTTCCCCTGGGTGGGCGGCATGCGTTTTTATCAGATGCACCTGACCATTCCCGGCAAACTGGACGTGATGGGCGCGGCGTTGCCCGGCCTGCCTTTGATCAACATCGGTTTCAATCAACATCTGGCCTGGACCCACACCGTGGATGCGTCCAGGCATTTCACGCTGTACCGCCTGCAACTCGACCCCAAGGATTCGACCCGTTACCTGCTCGACGGCCAGTCGTTGCCGATGGACCAGCAGACCGTGACGGTCAACGTCAGGCAGGCGGACGGGCAGGTCCGGGCGATTTCCCGTGTGGTCTACAGCTCGAAGTTCGGTCCGGTGGTGCAATGGCCGGGAAAACTCGATTGGGATCATCAGTACGCCTTCAGCCTGCGCGACGCCAACCTGGATAACGATCGCGTCCTGCAGCAGTGGTACGCGATGAACCGCGCCGAAAACCTCAAGGATTTCCAGGATTCGGTGCACAGGATCCAGGGCATTCCGTGGGTCAACACCCTGGCGGCGGACGATCAGGGGCAGACGCTGTACATGAACCTCTCGGTGGTGCCCAACGTCAGCGTCGACAAGCTGGCGCAGTGCAGCGATCCGCGGATCGGTCTGCAGATGATCATTCTTGACGGTTCCAGCAGTGCCTGTGCCTGGGACATCGACCCGCAGGCGCCACAACAGGGCATCTATGCGGCGGACAAGTTGCCGCAGCTGCTGCGCAAGGACTTTGTCCAGCACTCCAATGATTCGGCGTGGATGGCCAATCCGGCGCAACCGCTGACCGGCTATTCGCCGCTGATCAGCCAGGATGGCCAGCCTTTGGGCCTGCGTTCACGCTTTGCCCTGGACCGTTTGAGCACGCTGGCCGAGGCCGGCAAGGTCGCGGTGGCGGACTTGCAGCACATGGTCATGGACGATCAGGTCTATCAGGCGGCTCAAGTGATGCCGGACCTGCTGCAATTCTGCGCGGCGGATCTCGGTGCCGATGCCAAAACCCTCGCGCCACTGTGTGCCAGCCTCAAGACCTGGGACCGCAAGGCCAACCTGGGCAGCGGTCTGGGTTTTGTGCACTTCCAGAATGTCATGGAGGCATTGGAGTCGGTGCCGGACGTATGGCGCGTGGCGTTCGATCCGCAGGACCCGCAACACACCCCGAGTGGACTCGCCGTCGATCACCCGTCAGTGGCCAAGGCGCTACGCACAGCGATGCTGGCTTCGGCTGAGCAGGTCAAGGCGTCAGGCCTCAAGCCGGACACTCGATGGGGCGACATCCAGGTGGTCAGCAGCGGCGGGCAACAGACGCCGATCCATGGCGGGCCGGGCACGCTGGGTGTCTACAACGCGATCCAGAGCGTGCCGCGCAGCGATGGCAAGCGCGAGGTGGTCAGTGGCACCAGTTACCTGCAAGTGGTGACCTTCGACGAAAACGGACCGCAAGCCAAGGGGCTGCTGGCGTTCTCGTTGTCGAGTGACCCTGCTTCGAAATTTTCACGGGATCAGACCCAGGCCTTTTCGCAGAAGCAATGGAGCGTGCTGCCCTTCACCGAACAGCAGATCACGTCCGATCCGCAGTATCAGGTACAGACGATCCGCCAGCAGGATGCCAAGGTCGCCGCGCATTGAGGTAGTGGGGTTTTACTGGAACGCTGAAGGCCGCACCCCGCAAGGGTGGCGGCCTTTTCAGCTTTTCGGGGTCTTTTGCGGGATCGCGTTGACCACCAGATTGCCATTGTCATTGCGGGTCAGGTAGACCGGCAGGACTCGCGGCAGGGACTTCACCAGGCCGTTGATCTCTTTGATGTTGTAGATGCCACCGATATGGATCGAACCGGTGCTGTTGTCGGCGACCATCAGCGGTTTGTCCAGGTAGCGATTGATCAATGGCAGCGCATCGCTCAGCGCCAGATCGTCGAGCACCAGCTTGCCCTGGCGCCAGGCCAGCGAACTGTCATTGTCGTAGGTCTGGCTGATGCGGGGAGTGAAGTCGCCGCCGCGATAACTGGCCTGCATCGCCGGGTCGAGACGCAAACCATCGCCGGGCAGGTCGGTGTTGCTGCTGACCAGTACCGAACCCTCGATCAGATTGACCTTGACCTGGTCTTCATACATCCAGACGTTGAATTGGGTGCCGGTCACGCGAATCTTGCCTTCGGCCGCCTTGACCACAAAAGGATGGCGGGTGTCATGGCTGACCTTGAAAAAGGCTTCGCCTTTCTTCAGCGTGACTTGCCGCTGATCCTTGTAGTTGCTGTACGTCAGCTCGCTGCCCAGGTTCAGCTCAACCTGGCTGCCATCTTTCAAAGTGACCGTACGAACATTGTCGGTGGCTTCGAAATGCTGGTACGCGTTCGGTACCCAACCCAGGTGCCAGCCGCCATAACCGGCCAGCGGCAGAGCCAGGGCACAGACTGCCGCGGCAATGGCCAGGCGGCGCCACGGAGCTTCGGGTTGCGGGCGAGCCAGCGGCAGGACGGGTGCGGGGCGGGGCAGGTCGCCGGCGACATCCCATATTTCCAGCATCGCTTCGTATTCGAAGGCATGGAGCGGATGCGCATTTCGCCATTGTTCGAACGCCTGGCGCTCCTGCGTTGTGCAGTCATTGGCGTGCAGACGCATACACCAATGCGCAGCGGCATCGGTGATGGCGTCGTATTCGGCTTCCGAGAGCGTGTGTTCGGTCATTGGCTCATCCTGATTTCGTGCATTCTAACCTTGGGGGCAGTCTGCGAGAACATCAGTCATGGCATTTAACTATCAATGTGTAACTTTTTTTCAACGCCTTGCCTCTGGAATCTCTGCTGTCGGCGTAAAAACAATCAAACTGATTACCCCTGTACGGTCAGGGCCTTTGAGCTGCGCAGATCCGGGGATCTGCGCCCTGTGATTGGCGGATCAGGTTCCGGAGGCCGATGTGGCCGGCACCGGGTCCAGTTGCCGGCCCATTTCGCAGATCAGGAACGCGAGCGAATCGGCATTGTGCAAAATGACGTCCGTCCTGAAATTCGCATTTTGCCCGTCCAGGAATGCATCCCTTGCCCTCTCCATGGTCCTGCTGCCCGTTAACCTCAGAATGGCCTTGCCGACGTGATAAGAGTCCGGGATCGAATCCAGGCTGATCCACGATTGCAGGCTGCTGTTCCAACGCGCAAACAGTTCCTCCTTCGGCGTGTTCAGCGACAAGGCTTCGCGCTGGAATTTCAGTTGGGACTCTTTCATGGCTTCACCGTAGGCCGTGATCGGCGCTACCAGGTCGCTGAAAGGGCGCCGGGCTTCAAGGTACGCAATGTCCACGGCCGCGGAAAACAGGTGAGCGAATTCGTGTATCAGCGTGGCGGCCTGGCTGTGGCCGTCGACGTTGAAGGGCTCGGTCAGACAGGATTTGTACCAGTCGAGTTGTTGATCGAAGAACCTTTCGGTGAAATGCACGTGGCGCTGTCGGTCCTTGTCCAGGACAAACGCGATGAGGTTGTCCTGCGGGTCCCGGTTTGAACCCACGATAAAACGATGGGAGTTCATCCAGTCTTCATCGGGGTCGACCAGCGCGTTGCAGATGGGGAGGATGGCGTCCTTGATCTTGTCGAGCAGCGCTGCGTTGACCTGGCCGACACCAAAGAAGCCTTTGAGGAAGGTGTCCAGCCGGGTACCGGGGACGAATCTGCGCAGTTGCGTCATGTTGTGCAGGCTGTTGAACGCGTAATAGCGTGCCATGTCGATGGCCTGCACGATCATTCGGGCTTTTTCGGGATGCCTGGCGCGAATGTCTTCCATCCCCCGGGCCTCGATGTTCAGCACCTCCCTGGCGTCATGGGCATAGGCCAACTGGTTGTGCATTGTCGACATGGCCTTGCCGAAGTGCACCGTATGGATGTCCGGGTCGATCACCAGTTGCTTGTCTGGCGCAGTCAGCAATACCGGGCCTTGTTCCTTGTCCTTGATCATTCGCCAGGCCGGCCCGGTCTTGTCTACGCCGTAGACCTTGCCGGCGATGGGGGCGTAGGTTTTTTTGCTCGTCGCATCGAGGTAGGTGCCGTCAGCGTTGTTTTTCGTCAGGTTCTTGAGTTCGACCGTGGTTTCGAACGGTTGCAGCCGCGTACGCAGCGGTGCCGTCGAATCGATCTCGGACCACTTTGGCGCGATGACCGGTTTGGCGACCGGTGCGCCAGGGTTTTGCTGGGTTGCCTGGGCCGTGTCGGTCCATCCTTCGAGCGACAGCCTGCCCAATGAGATGAGTTGCGCCGCACCGGCGATGAACTCCTCCAGCGCAACTTTCCAGTGATGATCCTGCAGGGCTTCTGCGGAGTTGCGGGCATCCTTGTAGGCGTTCCAGAGAAACTGCGCATAAGCGAGTTTGCCCGGTAACAGGCCGAGGATGCGCTGGATGCCGGAGCCAAACAGGTGTTTGACGGCCTCCCAGTCCGCCTGGCTAGCCGCGTGTAGCTGGCTGCCAAGCATTTGCGACAGCAGTCGGGTGTTGTCGTGGAACAGCTGGGTGAGCAAGTTGCCGTCGATGGGGGTGGACCCGAGGGTGATCTCACTCGATTGCCCAACGGTCGAGCTGAACAGGTTGCGGAAGGCGGACTGCTCGCTGTCCGGCAGGCGCCGTAGCAACATGTCCTGCAAGGAGCCCGGGGTGTTCAGCGCCGAGACAAGGCTGGCCTCAGTGTCGAACTCGATAAAAGGCGAGCCGCCAGGGTGGTAAGGGGCATAGAGGATCTGCGGCCCGGCCTTTGCGTTGCCGGGGCCAACCAGGTACAGGCCCAACGCTTTGACCGCGGCGGCGCCGGTGGTCTTGATCAGCTCCAGTGGCCGGGCAATCGCCTGTGCTCCCTGCACGGTTGCCCGGGCGGTGGCGTCCGGCATGTCGAGCACCTGTCGCAGCAAATCGAACGCGCTGCCGGATAGCCGTTGCAGCAGCTTCAGCTCGTGGGCGTGTTGCAGCAGTTGCCAGGGCAGTTGTTTGACGAAACGCTGCATCCGGCTTTCGGCGTCGGCCGTTGTACCGGACAACGTCTGCGTTACCAGTGCTGCGTAGTTTTGCACAATGTTCAAAGATTGCAGCAGTTGACGGACTGTGGCCTGGTCCAGCCCCTCGGGCAGTGCCTGGGTGGTTGTCGAGGAAACCTGGAATCCGGAGCCTTGCGCGACATTGACATGGTTCAGGGCGAACTCGGTAAGGCTGCGGGCGGGACCGGTCAGGTTGAGGTCGGGGATGATTTGAATATCGTCGGGGTCCAGCGTAATGGCCGGGAAGCGATTGCCGAGCAAGGTCGTCAGCCGTCCATGCACATACGACCTGAGGGGTGTGATCCCGTGCAGGTAGTCTTTGTCCTCCTCGACGCTGTTGCGGTATTGCTCCAGCAGCTCAACGTGCAGCCGCTGATCTTCAAGCGGGGCCATTCCAAGCCATGCGGGCAGTGACTGTTGCAGGGTGATCGCCCGGGCAATCGAGGAGGCTCTGCGCAAATGGGTGTTGATCCCGGCGGTGGTGAGCGCTTTCAGCGCCTTTTTCCGCTTCGTGTCGTTCAGTTCCAGGCTGCGCGCGTGTTCGCAGCGAGCCAGAAAGTGATCGATGGATGATCGTGCGACCTGCTCCAGTACTGAGCCTTCAATCAGCCGCAGCGGACCCAGCGAGTAGCGTTGGTGGAAGACGCGTTGGCTCGGGTTGAGGTTTTCCAGTAGCGCCATGCGTTGTTGCGGGTCGAGCAGGCGCCGGTTCAGTTCTTGCCTGGCACGGCTGATGTTGTCAAACACCTCCAGCCCCTCGGCGGGCGTCCACAGGATCGTCCGGCCGGAATGCGAGGGGTCGAGTCCGCCGCGCTCGGTCAGGAGCAGGCAATGGGCAAGCGGCAGGACATCCCGCACACCGGAGCGCTCAAGGGTCAGCGAATAAGCGTCGGGCCGGAACCCCTTCAAGGAGCGACGGTTATGTCTGTCGGCCTGATCCGGGTTGAACACCGTATCGACGATGGCCCGGTCCGCATCCGTGAATGTCGCGCTGAGGGTGCGCAGGCTGGCCTCGCCGCGGATGCCGACGGAAAGCGCATGGGCCAGGCGCGGCTGCAGGTTTTCCAGGTAGACCCGCTGCAACGCCAGTGAAGTGATCGGTTGTGCGGCGAAGTCGGCGTTGATCAGCGTTTCGATGTCACTGAAGCTCTTGACGAACGCTGCCGCCGTATCGGCCAGCACCATGGACGGCTGCTGGTCACCGGACAACACCGGCCGCGTGCTCCAGCGTCCGTCAGTCTCCAGCTTCAGCAGCCGCTCGTTGATCATCGAACGGATATCCAGCGCCTTGTCGAACAGGGCGTGGATGTCGACGGCACCGTCACTGTGGCGGAACACCTGCAGGCTGTATTCGGTGTTCTGCAGTTGCTTGGTGACGATGGCGTCGAAGAGCTTGTTGAAGATCGCGCCGGAGATCGCTTCCCCGGTCACATTCGGCCGGTCAAAACCAATGAATCGCTGGCGTTCGTCCAGGCTCAGCAGGCCATAGAGTTCGTCCTCGTGACCTGCTACGCCAAACTTGCTGCGCACGGTGTCGCGCAAGTCCTGATAGTCCTTGAGTACCTGCAAACCTTCGGTGGGCGTGTAGAGAAACGCATGACTGGCGCTGACCATCAGTGAACCGGACAACTCGACGTAATTGGCCGGGTACTCCCAGAGGCGCACGGTTTCGATCGTCATCGATTTGTTCGTCCGGCTGGCCGTCGAGATCAGCGCATGCAGATCCTGGCTTTGCTCCGGGGTGATGATCCCGGCTTCGCGCTTGAGCAGCAGTTGCACACGAGCCTGATCGGCGATGGCACGGCCGAAGAGTGCGCGACGGGATGCGCCATTGGCGCTCGCTGCGTCCCAATAGTGCTCGAGCTGCCCGATCAGCAGGCTGACCAGCTTGCGCGAGACTGTCGTGACCGCCGTCTCCCAGTGTCCCTGGTCTGCGTTTACCGGGGACTTTTTCGGGTGGGAAAATTCATGGGCCTGCCCGGAGGGCCAACGCTGATGGCGATAGTGCAGGAGCACGGCGTCACTCAGCGACAGGGAATTGACCCACGGTCGCGCCGGACGACTTGCGTCCTCGTTCCCTGCAGTCGCGGCCAGATAGAAATTCACCCGGGTCTGGCTCTGATCCACGCCGGGAAAAGACGCCGTCAGTTGTTCAGCCAGCAATGCATCGAGCAGCGACGTCAGGGACGGTAGCGCCTTGAGTTCATCGAGCAGGGCCAGGTCGTTGAGTTGCTGATGGCGGGAGAGGGTGTTGCGCTGGTCCTCGAACACGTCACCTGCAATGGTTTGAAACTCCAGCCCGATATCGTCGGCAGCCACCACCGTCTTGCGTTGTGACAGCGCCATGAAGGCCAGCAGTTCATCGTCTTCGTTGGCTGCTTTGAGGCGTGCCGCCAGATGTTCGGTCAGGACCGAGCGACTGGTGAACTTCTGTATGCCGGCGTAGGGGGTGTAGAGAATCACGCCGTTGTCATCCGGCGTCGCGGTCAGCAAAAAACTGCCGGCCAGTGCCACGGGTTCCTGGCCAGGGATCTTCAGCAGGATTTTTTTTGCCAGCATGGGCGGCGTCTGCTCATCGCGCAGGGCCTGGCTGGCCAGTTCGATATGGCGGAACCATTCGAAATCCTTTTGCGCCAGCCCGTGGGTTTGGCCCAGTTCTCGCCAGAGGCCGGGCATCGTCAGTGCTTCGGGGAAAAACAGCGGAGTTATTGGTGTAGACATCGTCGAGTCTCGTTCAAGGGGCCACTCAAGGGCGCCTGTGGGTTGAGCATCGAGACTAAAAGCCGGTGCGTTGATGCCGGTGGTAAATAGATAACGCACGGGGCGTGGGCATTGGTGACACGGATATACCTCATCGCCCCCTCAGCCAAAGGTTGACAGGTCGCTCGTCGCGCGTTGTTAATCGGCGGGTCTTTGTACGCTGTTGTTCCCTCCAATAATCATTCTGGAGCTTCAGATGTCTGCGCCACACGATCACACCTCTACTGCCGTCTCGTCACACCTGTCACTCGAAGCGCTGAGCGCTTTGCTGGAAAAGATTTTTCTGCGTCATGGCACCTCCGCCGAGGTTGCCAGGGTGCTGGCGCAAAACTGCGCCGGCGCCGAGCGCGATGGCGCCCACAGTCATGGGGTATTCCGGATCCCGGGTTATGTTTCGACGCTGCAAAGCGGCTGGGTCAATGGCCGGGCCGTTCCGGTGGTCGAAGATGTGGCTTCGGGATTTGTGCGGGTCGATGCCGATAACGGTTTTGCGCAACCGGCCCTGGCGGCGGCACGCGAATTACTGGTGCAGAAAGCCCGAAGTGCCGGCATTGCGGTGCTGGCGATCCGTAATTCGCACCATTTCGCGGCCTTGTGGCCGGATGTCGAACCCTTCGCGTATGAAGGGCTGGTGGCGTTGAGCGTGGTCAACAGCATGACCTGCGTGGTGCCCCACGGTGCCGATCGACCACTGTTCGGTACCAATCCGATTGCCTTCGCCGCGCCGCGGGCTGACGGTGAACCGATTGTCTTCGACCTCGCCACCAGCGCCATTGCCCATGGCGACGTGCAAATTGCCGCACGCCAGGGCGAACGCTTGCCGGAGGGGATGGGCGTAGACAGCCTCGGCCAGCCGACTACCGACCCGAAAGCGATTCTTGAGGGCGGCGCGTTGCTGCCTTTTGGCGGACACAAGGGCTCGGCGTTGTCGATGATGGTCGAGTTGCTCGCGGCGGCACTGACCGGCGGCAATTTTTCCTTCGAGTTCGACTGGAACAACCACCCAGGCGCCAAGACGCCCTGGACGGGCCAATTGCTGATCGTGATCGATCCGGACAAGGCAGCGGGGCAAAGTTTTGCCCAACGCAGCCAGGAACTGGTGCGGCAAATGCACGGTGTCGGCCTGAAACGTTTGCCGGGTGACCGGCGTCATCATCAGCGCGCCAGGTCGCTGGCCAATGGCATTGAACTGGATGCCCGGACGCTGGCGAACCTGCGGGAGCTGGCGGGGGAGTGATTCGGGGTATTGGCAAATAATGTCTAATTAACGCAACCCCTGTAGGAGCGAGCCTGCTCGCGATGGTCGTTAACGATTACGCGGGAAATCTGATTCCCCGCGGTGCCCTCAAGTCCATCGCGAGCAGGCTCGCTCCTACAGGGTTTGCGTTTTTTGATCGGAACGCTCAGCGACGCCCCAGCAACAACCCCACCACCAGGCCGAACCCGGCGGAAATCGCCACGGTTTGCCATGGATGCCCGCCGATATAGGTTTCAGTGGCCTCGACCGCCGGCAGGGTGCGGTTGCGCACGCTGGTCACCGAATCCCTGGCCTGCTGAAGTTTCAGGGCGATTTGTCCGCGAAGGGTGTCCGCTTCTTCCCCGACCAGTGAGGCGCTGCTTTTCAGCAGTTTTTCCGACTCTTCGATCAACGATTGAAGTTCGCTGAACGCTTGATCCTTGATTTGATCTTCGGCAGCTTGCGCGGCGGTTTTGCGGGCCATTGAAGTACTCCTTGCGGGTAAGTGGGCAGTGAACAATGGAGTCTGCGGCCGTCGGAAAAGTTGCAGCTATTTTGCCCGGGAAGGTCATCTTGCTGAAAAACCGGCGCAGGACATTTCGCCCTACAGTGTAAGATGTCGCCAATTTTACGCAGCAGGAAATTCCCATGAGCTTCAATCTGGCCGACAAACCCCTCGCCGAGCGCGCTGCGCTTGAAGACGAGAAATCCCGTCTGTTCGAACTCTGGCAAAACAACCTGGGCAAAGCCAAGGGCGAGGCCGCACGGTTGTTTGGTGAACGGGCCAAGCGCAAAGGCAAGTGGGCCGAATGGGTGCGCGCCGAACTGGACGGCATGTCGCCCCCGGAATACGCCAACATGGTGCGCAGTGAAGTCAATCGCCTGATGGCGGCCAAGTAGGAGCTGCCGAAGGCTGCGATCTTTTGATCTTGATCTTGTTGTCCAGCCTCCGCCTAAGAGAAAACAGCAAAAGATCGCAGCCTGCGGCAGCTCCTACGAGAAAGCGGCGACAATCGCCTCGCGCACTTTCAACACGACCGGGTCAAGCTGGGTGCTGGTGCGCCAGCCCAGTTCGATCGGGTAGCGCGGCAAGGCCAAGGGGCAGGGCAGCAGTGCCAGGCCGCTGAGCGTCGCGATGCTTCGGGCGGCATGGGCCGGAATGGTCGCCACGGCCTGGCTGCCCTTGAGCAAATGCGGCAGCGCGGCAAAATGCGTGGTCGAGGCGCACACCCGTCGACTCAGGCCCAGCGCCGCCAATCCTTCATCGGTAATCCCGATAAAACCGCCGGACGACACCAGGATGTGCTCGCGGGCCACAAACTCCTCAAGACTGATGCTGTGCTGGCCCTCGACCAGGCTCGACGGGTCCGCCAGGCACAGATAACCCCCTTCTCCCAGCACCTGGCGGCTAAGCAGCCGCTCGGCAAACCCGCCCGCGGTGATCGCCAGGTCAATGCTGCGCTCCATCAACGCCTGGGCAACGATCTGGCTGTGGGTCTGGCGAAAAATCAGGCGCAACTTCGGCGCGCTCCGGGCGATTTCCTCGATCAGTCGTCGGCCGTAGGCAATTTCGAAATCGTCCGACATTCCCACGGTGACCGAGCGACCTTCGTACTGCTGCGCAGCCGGGTCGACCATCGCCAGGCTCTGCCGGCATTTGTTCAGGGCCTCGCTGACCACCGGCTTGAGCTGATTGGCCTTGAGCGAAGGCGCCAGGCCGCGCCCGGTGCGCACGAACAGTTGATCGCCATACACCTCGCGCAACCGGCGCAAGGCTGCACTGACCGCCGATTGCGTCACGCCCAGGCGCAAGGCGGCACGGCTGGCGCTGGACTCTTCGTGCAGCGCTTCGAAGACTTTGAGCAGGTTGAGGTCGATGTTGGTGATATTCATCTGGTTCATATCATTCAGCAGTGAATCGGTCTTTATTGATGATCACGTGGCGCCAGAGAATGAGCAACCCCTGATGCGAATGGAGATTTCGTGATGCCCAAATCAATCGTTGCGGCCTTGCAGATTGGCGCCTTGCCCGGTGGCAAGGCCGACACCCTGGAACAGATCCTGTCCTTTGAACACGCAATCATCGAATCCGGCGCCGCGCTGGTGGTCATGCCGGAAGCGCTGCTGGGTGGTTATCCCAAAGGCGAGGGTTTTGGCACCCAGCTTGGTTTTCGGCTGGCGCAAGGTCGCGAAGCCTTTGCCCGCTATTTTGCCAACGCCATCGACGTGCCCGGCGCGGAAACCGAGGCGCTGGCCGGCCTGTCCGCACGCACCGGGGCGAATCTGGTGATCGGCGTCATCGAACGCGCCGGTAGTACTTTGTACTGCACGGCCTTGCACTTTGATCCGCAGGCCGGGCTGCTGGCCAAACACCGCAAATTGATGCCCACCGGTACCGAACGACTGATCTGGGGCAAGGGCGATGGTTCGACGTTGCCGGTGATCGACAGCCAGGTCGGGCGCATCGGTGCGGTGGTGTGCTGGGAAAACATGATGCCGCTGCTGCGCACGGCGATGTACGCCAAGGGCGTGGAGGTGTGGTGCGCGCCGACTGTGGACGAACGGGAAATGTGGCAGGTTAGCATGCGCCACATCGCCCATGAGGGGCGTTGTTTCGTGGTCAGCGCCTGTCAGGTCCAGGCGTCGCCCCAGGCCCTGGGCCTGGACATCGCCAACTGGCCGGCGGATCGGCCTTTGATCGCCGGTGGCAGCGTGATCGTAGGGCCCATGGGCGACATCCTTGCCGGACCGTTGCGAGATGGCCCCGGTCTGCTGACCGCGCAGATCGACACTGATGACCTGGTGCGCGCCCGCTACGACTATGACGTGGTCGGTCACTACGCTCGCCCGGATGTGTTCGAGCTGACCGTGGACGAGCGCGCTAAACCGGGGGTGCGCTTCACTTCCTGATACCTGAGGGCTTTGGCCAAACCAGTCAGGCAACTTGATAACTTTGACCATTGCCCGCCACCCCTGGCAGAGCGAGTATTTCCCTGTTGATTACGGTTCCCCCCAACCTAATAAGAAACACAGGGATTCTGGCAATGCGCGATTACTTGTCTGCTACAGATCAGTTCAACTATCAGCACACCGTCGACGCCGCACTCGCAGGCGATCTGACGGCGCTCAACGCCTGCGTCGAATGCTGTGACCGGCATGCCTTGCCGGGTCGCATCGCGCTGTTCTGGGAGGGGCGCGACGGCGCCAGTGCGAGCTACACCTTCACTGATTTGCAGGACAAGGCCGCGCGTTTCGCCAATTACCTGCTGGGCCAGGGCGTGAAGAAGGGCGACAAGGTCGCCGGCCTGCTGCCACGCAACATCGAATTGCTGATCACCGTGTTCGCCGCCTGGCGCATCGGCGCGGTGTATCAACCGCTGTTTACCGCGTTCGGCCCCAAAGCCATCGAGCACCGCCTGAGCTGCTCTGGTGCCAAAGTGGTGGTGACCGATGCGGTGAACCGGCCGAAACTCGCCGAAGTCCCCGACTGCCCGAGCATCGTTACTGTCACTGGTCCTAAAGGGCAGGGCCTGATGCGTGGCGATAGCAGTTTCTGGGCCGAACTGGCCAACTATTCCGCCCACTGCGAACCCGTGCTGCTGACTGGCGAAGATCCGTTCCTGATGATGTTCACCTCGGGCACCACCGGCCCGTCGAAAGCGCTGCCTGTGCCGCTCAAGGCCATCGTTGCGTTCAAGAGCTACATCCGCGACGCGGTTGACCTGCGCCCGGAAGACGCCTTCTGGAACGTCGCCGATCCGGGTTGGGCCTACGGCATTTACTACGGTGTCACCGGGCCCATGTCGATGGGGCATCCGATCACCTTTTACGATGGCCCGTTCACCCTCGAAAGCACCTGCCGGGTAATCAACAAGTACGGGATCACCAACCTCACGGGTTCGCCGACGGCCTACCGTTTGCTGATTGCCGGCGGCAATGAGTTCGCCAGGTCGATCAAGGGCAAGCTGCGCATCGTCAGCAGCGCCGGCGAGCCGCTGAACCCGGAAGTGATCCGCTGGTTCGCCGACAACCTCGACGTGGTCATCCACGACCACTACGGCCAGACCGAGCTGGGCATGGTGCTGTGCAACCACCACGGCCTTGAACACCCGATTCACATGGGCGCCGCCGGTTTTGCCTCGCCGGGCCACCGCATTGCGGTCCTCGATGACGAATACAAGGAACTCGGTGTTGGCCAGCCCGGCATCCTGGCCATTGACCGCAGCCAGTCGCCGATGTGCTGGTTCGCCGGCTACGAAGGCGGGCCGACCAAGGCCTTTGTCGGCCACTACTACTTGAGTGGCGACACCGTCGAGTGGAACCCGGACGGCAGCATCAGCTTCGTCGGTCGCAGCGATGACGTGATCACCACCTCCGGCTACCGGGTCGGCCCGTTCGACGTGGAAAGTGCGCTGATCGAACACCCGGCCGTGGTCGAGGCCGCCGTGGTCGGCAAGCCCGATCCGGAGCGTACCGAACTGGTCAAGGCGTTCGTCGTGCTCAGCCCGCAATACCGCGCAGAACCTGCGTTGGCCGAAGAGCTGCGTCAGCACGTGCGCAAGCGCCTGGCGGCGCATTCCTACCCCCGTGAAATCGAATTTGTCAGCGAGTTGCCGAAAACCCCAAGCGGCAAATTGCAGCGCTTTATCTTGCGCAACCAGGAAATCGCCAAGGCTCAAGAGGCTGCGGCGAAGAACCTTCCAGCTTGAAAGGGAAACAATGATGCAGATCGAGAACAAGATTTTTATCGTCACCGGTGGCGCTTCCGGCCTCGGTGCAGCGACGGCCGAGGTACTGGTCGCCGCGGGCGCGAAAGTGATGCTGGTGGACATGAACGCCGAGGCCGTTGCCGCCCAGGCCCAGCGCCTTGGCGCCCACAGCGTGGTGGCGGACATCAGCAACGAAGCGGCGGCCGAAGCGGCCGTGCAGGCGACGGTCGAAGCCTTTGGCGGCCTCAATGGCCTGGTCAATTGCGCCGGCATCGTGCGTGGCGAGAAGATCCTCGGCAAGAACGGTCCGCACTTGCTGTCCAGTTTCAGCCAGGTGATCAACGTCAACCTGATCGGCAGCTTCAACATGCTGCGCCTTGCGGCAGCGGCGATTGCGCAAACCGAAGCGGATGCCGATGGCGAGCGCGGCGTGATCATCAACACCGCGTCTGCCGCGGCATACGACGGGCAGATCGGTCAGGCGGCCTACTCGGCGTCCAAAGGGGCCATCGTCAGCCTGACGTTGCCGGCGGCCCGTGAACTGGCGCGCTTCGGTATCCGCGTGATGACCATCGCCCCGGGCATTTTCGAGACGCCGATGATGGCCGGCATGACCCAGGAAGTTCGAGATTCCCTGGCCGCTGGCGTGCCATTCCCGCCGCGTTTGGGCAAACCGGGCGAGTATGCCGGGCTGGTGAAGCATATTATTGAAAACAGCATGCTCAACGGCGAGGTGATCCGTCTCGACGGTGCCTTGCGCATGGCCGCCAAATAAGGAGGATTTGTCATGACACTGTCCAACGATCCGATTGTAATCGTCAGCGCCGTCCGCACCCCCATGGGTGGGTTCCAGGGCGAACTGAAAAGCCTGACCGCACCGCAACTGGGTGCTGCCGCGATCAAAGCCGCCGTTGAACGTGCCGGCGTTTCCAGTGACGGCATCGACGAAGTGCTGTTCGGCTGCGTACTGCCGGCAGGCCTTGGCCAGGCCCCTGCGCGCCAGGCGGCACTGGGTGCCGGGCTGGATAAATCGACCCGCTGCACCACGCTGAACAAGATGTGCGGTTCGGGCATGGAAGCGGCGATCCTGGCCCACGACATGCTGGTGGCCGGCAGTGCCGACGTGGTGGTCGCCGGTGGCATGGAAAGCATGTCCAACGCGCCTTACCTGCTGGACCGCGCCCGTGCCGGTTACCGCATGGGCCATGGGCGGGTGCAGGACTCGATGTTCCTGGACGGCCTCGAAGACGCCTACGACAAGGGCCGCCTGATGGGCACCTTCGCCGAAGACTGCGCCGAAACCAACAGCTTCAGCCGTGAGGCCCAGGACGCGTTCGCCATCGCCTCGACCACCCGCGCGCAACAGGCGATCAGGGACGGCAGCTTCAAGGCCGAAATTGTCCCGCTCACCGTGACAGTCGGCAAAGAGCAGGTGGTGATCAGCAACGACGAGCAGCCGCCAAAAGCCAAACTGGACAAGATCGCTTCGTTGAAACCGGCGTTCCGCGAAGGCGGCACGGTGACGGCGGCCAACTCCAGTTCGATTTCCGACGGTGCGGCGGCATTGGTGCTGATGCGCCAGTCCCAGGCACAGAAACAAGGACTGAAGCCGCTGGCGGTGATCCATGGCCACGCCGCGTTCGCCGACACCCCGGGCCTGTTCCCGGTGGCGCCGATTGGCGCGATCAAGAAGCTGATGAAGAAAACCGGCTGGTCGCTCAATGACGTCGATCTGGTGGAAGTCAACGAAGCCTTCGCCGTCGTCGGCATGGCCGCGATGACTCACCTGGAAATCCCCCACGAGAAACTCAACGTGCACGGCGGCGCTTGCGCCTTGGGCCACCCGATCGGGGCGTCCGGTGCGCGGATTCTCGTGACCTTGCTGTCGGCCCTGCGCCAGAAAGGCCTGAAACGCGGCGTCGCGGCGATCTGCATCGGTGGCGGTGAAGCGACGGCGATGGCCGTGGAATGCCTGTATTAAGACCTCTGTAGGAGCTGCCGCAGGCTGCGATCTTTTGATTTTTTGGCAGTCTCGAAACCGCTAAAGAATCAAGGTCAAAAGATCGCAGGCTTCGCCAGCTCCTACAGGTGGCAATTAAATTCTAAGGATTCACCATGATCCCCAATGACGACCAGCAACAGATCCGCGACATGGCCCGGGACTTTGCCCAGGAACGGCTCAAACCCTTCGCCGCCGAGTGGGACCGCGAACACCGCTTCCCCAAGGAAGCCATCGGTGAGATGGCCGGTTTGGGCTTCTTCGGCATGTTGGTGCCGGAGCAGTGGGGCGGATGCGACACCGGTTACCTGGCCTACGCCATGGCACTGGAAGAAATCGCCGCCGGCGATGGCGCCTGTTCGACCATCATGAGCGTGCACAACTCCGTGGGTTGTGTGCCGATTCTCCACTACGGCAACGACGAGCAGAAGGAGCGCTTCCTCAAGCCGTTGGCCAGCGGCGCGATGCTCGGCGCTTTCGCCCTGACCGAGCCCCAGGCGGGTTCCGACGCCAGCGGCCTGAAAACCCGTGCGCGCCTGGAAGGCGACCACTACGTGCTCAACGGCTGCAAGCAGTTCATCACCTCCGGGCAGAATGCCGGGGTGGTGATCGTGTTTGCGGTGACCGACCCGAACGCCGGCAAGCGTGGCATCAGCGCGTTTATCGTACCGACCGATTCGCCGGGCTATAAAGTCGCGCGGGTCGAGGACAAGCTCGGCCAGCACGCGTCCGACACCTGCCAGATCCTCTTCGAAGACGTGAAGGTGCCGGTGGCCAACCGTTTGGGCGAGGAGGGCGAAGGCTACAGGATCGCCCTGGCCAACCTGGAAGGCGGCCGCGTCGGCATCGCCTCGCAATCGGTGGGCATGGCCCGTGCCGCGTTTGAAGCGGCCCGTGATTACGCCCGTGAGCGCGAGAGCTTCGGCAAGCCGATCATCGAGCATCAGGCCGTGGCGTTCCGCCTGGCGGACATGGCCACCCAGATCGCCGTGGCGCGGCAAATGGTGCACTACGCCGCCGCCCTGCGCGACAGTGGCCAGCCGGCCCTGGTCGAGGCATCGATGGCCAAGTTGTTCGCCTCGGAAATGGCCGAGAAGGTATGCTCTTCGGCGCTGCAAACCCTCGGCGGATATGGTTACCTCAACGACTTCCCGCTGGAGCGGATCTACCGCGACGTGCGGGTGTGCCAGATCTACGAAGGCACCAGCGACATTCAGCGCATGGTCATTTCGCGCAACCTATAAAAAAGCAGGCCCTGTGTAGGAGCTGCCGCAGGCTGCGATCTTTTGATCTTTAAAATCAAAGTCAAAAGATCGCAGCCTGCGGCAGCTCCTACAAGGGATCTGGCCTTATGTGAAACAGGAGTTGTTTATGAGCTACGAAACGATTTTGCTGGAAACCCACGGCCGTGTTGGTCTGATCACCCTCAACCGTCCTCAGGCGTTGAACGCGTTGAACGCGCAGATCGTCAGCGAACTGAACCAGGCCCTCGATGGATTCGAAGCGGATGCGAATATCGGCTGTATCGTCCTGACCGGTTCGAAAAAGGCGTTTGCCGCGGGTGCCGACATCAAGGAAATGGCCGAGCTGACCTACCCGCAGATCTACCTCGACGACCTGTTCAGCGACAGCGACCGCGTCGCCAACCGCCGCAAGCCGATCATCGCGGCAGTCAACGGTTTTGCCCTGGGCGGCGGCTGTGAGCTGGCGCTGATGTGCGATTTCATCCTGGCTGGCGACAACGCCAAGTTCGGCCAGCCGGAAATCAACCTCGGCGTGCTGCCGGGCATGGGCGGCACCCAACGCCTGACCCGCGCCGTGGGCAAGGCCAAGGCCATGGAAATGTGCCTGAGCGGTCGTTTGATCGATGCCGTGGAAGCGGAGCGTTGCGGCATTGTGGCGCGGATCGTGCCAAGCGACGAGCTGCTGGACGAAGCACTGAAAGTCGCGGCGTTGATCGCCAGGAAGTCGCTGCCGATTGCGATGATGGTCAAGGAAAGCGTCAACCGCGCCTTTGAAGTGAGCCTGGCCGAAGGCGTGCGCTTTGAGCGTCGGGTGTTCCATGCGGCGTTTGCGACGCAGGATCAGAAGGAAGGCATGGCGGCGTTCATTGCCAAGCGTGAGGCGGAGTTCGTCGGTAAGTAGTTCGTTTACCGCTAAAAGATCGCAGCCTTCGGCAGCTCCTACAGGGTCCGGGGTGTACACAACATGTGTGAACAACCGCGAACATTGTGGGAGCTGGCTTGCCAGCGATGCCTTTAAGGCTTCAAACCAGTTTACAGCCAAAAGATCGCAGCCTTCGGCAGCTCCTACAGGGCTTTGTGTAGGAGCTGCCGAAGGCTGCGATCTTTTGCTTTTAAACCAGGTAGTTCTTCAGTTCGCGGGCAATCACCATCCGCTGAATCTCGCTCGAGCCTTCGTAGATCTGCGTGATCCGCGCATCCCGGTAGTACTTCTCCACCGGATAGTCTTCCAGATACCCATACCCGCCATGAATCTGAATCGCGGACGAGCAGACCTTTTCCGCCATTTCCGACGCAAACAGCTTGGCCTGTGACGCCTCCGACAGGCAGGGCTTGCCGGCCGTACGCAGGCGCGCAGCGTGCAGGATCATCAAGCGTGCGGCGTTCAGCTGCATGTGCATGTCGGCCAGCAGGTTGGCGATGCTCTGGTGCTCATTGATCGTCTTGCCAAACTGCACCCGGTCACGGGAATAGGCCAGCGCCGCTTCGAACGCCGCGCGGGCGATGCCCAGTGCCTGGGCGGCGATGCCGATACGACCGCCTTCGAGGTTGGACAGGGCGATGGCCAGGCCTTTGCCGCGTTCACCCAGCAGATTGGCTTCGGGGATGGTGCAGTTGTTCAGGGTGACGGCGCAGGTGTCGGACGCGCGGATACCCATTTTGTGTTCAGTGCGGTCAACGATAAAACCGGCGGTATCGGTCGGCACCAGGAAGGCCGAGATGCCGCGTTTGCCCAGGTCCGGATCGGTCACGGCAAATACAATCGCCAGCTTGGCGCGCTTGCCGTTGCTGACGAATTGCTTGGCGCCGTTGATCACCCATTGGCCGTCGCGCAGTTCGGCGCGGGTGCGCAGGTTGTGCGCTTCGGAGCCGGCCTGGGGTTCGGTCAGGCAGAAGCAGCCGATGACCTTTCCGCTGGCCAGGTCCGCCAGCCAGGTCTGTTTCTGTTCTTCGCTGCCGTAGTTGAGCACCGGCCCGCAGCCCACGGAGTTGTGGATGCTCATAAAGGCGCCGGTCGCGCCGTCGCCGGCGGAAATCTCCTCTACCGCCAGCGCATAGGCCACGTAGTCGACATAGGTGCCGCCCCATTCCTCGGGGACCACCATGCCCAGCAGGCCCAGCTCACCCATCTTCGCCACCAGGCCGTCGTCGATCCAGCCGGCCTTTTCCCAGGCCTGGGCATGGGGCGCGATTTCGCCACGGGCAAAATCCCGGGCCATGTCGCGGATCATCACTTGCTCTTCGCTCAATTCGATATCGTGCATGGTTCAGCCCTCGTTCCGGTCAAACCCGCTGAAGAAGCTCGCCACGTGTTCGGCGTCCAGCGCCTGAAGAGTGGGCGGATTCCAGCGTGGTGTCTTGTCTTTGTCGATCAGCAAGGCGCGCACGCCTTCGATCAGGTCGCCGCGCTCGAACCACTGGCGGTCCAGGTGCAGCTCAAGGGCGAAACATTGTTCAAGGGGCAGCTCGCGTCCGCGACGGAGCATTTCCAGGGTGACGCCCATGGCCAGCGGCGAACGGGTTTCCAGCAGGTCGGCAGTAGTGACGGCCCACGCATGGCTGTCGGCGACCGTGACCTGACGCAGTTGCTCCACAATACTCGGCACGTCGGGTTGGGCGAAGAAGTGGTCGATGGCCGGACGCAACGCACTCAACGGCGCGTCGGGCAGTTGCTGCACGGCGAGTGTTGCCAGCAGGCCTTGCAGGTCCTTGAGCGGCGTGTCGTGCCATTCGAGCTGGTCGAGTTTTTCGTCCAGAGTGCCCAGTTTGTCGCTTTCGAGGTACCAGTCGGCCAGGCCGCAATACAGCGCATCGGCGGCACGAATCTGTACGCCGCTGACGCCCAGGTAAATCCCCAGCTCACCGGGAATGCGCGGCAGGAAGTAACTGCCGCCGACGTCCGGGAAATAGCCGATGCCGACTTCCGGCATCGCCAGACGGCTTTTTTCGGTGACCACGCGCAAGTCTGCGCCTTGCACCAGACCCATGCCGCCGCCAAGGACAAAACCGTCCATCAGCGCCAGCACCGGTTTGCGGTAATGGTGGATCGCGAGGTCGAGGGCGTATTCCTCGACGAAGAAATCTTCGTGCAGGGTGTCGCCGTTTTTGAAGCTGTCATGCAGCGAACGAATGTCGCCGCCGGCGCAGAAGGCTTTTTCGCCGGCACCGCGCAGGACCACCGCATGCACGTGCGGGTCTTGGGCCCAGGCGTCGAGCTGGCGCTGCAGGTTGCGCACCATGTCCAGGGTCAGGGCATTGAGGCCGGCGGGGCGGTTGAGGGTCAGGTGACCGATGTGGTTGCGAACCTCGGCCAGCACTTCGTTTTGCATGGCATCCATGGACAGCGTCCCCTTCGATGTAACCTGAGCAGTCATCACTAACTCCCTGCTTTTATTGTTCTTTATCGAGATGCTCGCGCGCGAGCGATGGCGGATCGTATCAGTGCAAATTTGCCGTGTACAAGTCGGATAAGTGCAGGTTATCTGTGCATTTTTGCATGTAGATGTCCGGCATTGTTACAGCGTAGACCACGGCGGATTCAGGCAAACGCCGCGAGCAGATCCTCTTCGAAGGCCTTCTGCGCATCACCGGCCACCTGCGCCCGGTGCCGGGCCAGGTGAAACGCGACGTCGAAACTCATGTCGCTGCGCCGCACCGACCGCAGCAATCCCTTGTCTTCCCAGGTGCGGGCGAAGTGGCTGGGCAGATAACCGACATGCTTGCCGGACAGGATGAAGGCGAGGGTACCTTCGACCTGTTCCGAACGGGCCGAACACCGCTCGCCCTGAAAGGGCTCGTCACTGCGCAGGAACCGGTAGGGGTGACCGACCCGGTCGCAGGCTTGCAGGTCCTCATCGTCCGGGTTCGCGTGGGTGAACAGTGGATGGCCGGGGGCGCAATACAGGTGCTGGGTTTCAATGAACAGTTCGCGGTAGTCAAACGCGCTTTGCACCTGCGAGAAGTAGCCGATGGCCAGGTCCAGCCGCTGTTGCAGCAGCAAGCGCTCCATCTCGCCGGGCATGGCGCTGATCAGCTCGATGCGCACCGATTCATCCCGTTCACGAAAGCGCCGGATCGCCTCGGCCACCCGCTGCAGCACCGATTGATCCAGCGCCTCGGACAGGCCAAGGCGCACTTCGCCGATCAAGCGCCCGGCGACGCCGTTGGATTGATGGCGGAAGGCTTCGATGGACTCGAACAGTCCACGGGTGGCGCTGAGGAGTTGTTCGCCCTTGGGCGTGATCCTGAACCCGCCTTTGCCGCGACTGCACAGCCGATAGCCGAGGCGGGTTTCCAGCTTGGCCATTTGCTGGCTGATGCTCGACTGGCTCAACCCCAGTTGGCCCTGGGCGGCGCTGAAACCGCCGCACTCCACCACGCTGACAAACAGACGCAACAGGTGCAGGTCCAGATCATGCAGTTGGCCGAGCATCAAACATTACTCCGTCATAAAGTCAGGTTAATTAACTTGATATTTCACCAATGTATCCGACGACGCATCCTGCAACCACTTCCTCTGGTCAGGTGTTCGTCATGGCTCCCATGTTCAAGCTGTGTTTACCCGCGTTATTCCTTGCCATGGCCGCATCGGCCCAGGCCGAGGACAAGGTGGTCAATCTGTACAGTTGGGCCGATTACGTCGCCCCCGAAACCCTGCAACGGTTCGAGCAGGAAACCGGCATTCATGTGCGCTATGACACCTTTGATTCTTCGGAAGTGCTGGAGACCAAGTTGCTCACCGGCGGCAGCGGTTATGACGTGGTGGTGCCGTCCTCCAGCGTGCTGGCCCGGGGCCTTGCCGCCGGGGCGCTGAAACCGATTCCCCACGAAGGCCTCAAGGGTTACGCCAACCTCGATCCGGATTTGCTGGAAAAGCTCGCCGCCGTCGATCCCGGCAACCGCTACGGAGTGCCTTACACCTGGGGCACCCTGGGTTTGGGCATGAACGTCGAGGCGCTCAAGCAGCGCTTGCCGGACGTACCGCTCAACAGCCTGGATCTGCTGTTCAAACCCGAGTACGCGAGCAAGTTGAAGGATTGCGGCATCGCCATTCTCGATTCGCCCCAGGAGGTGATCGGGCTCGCTCTGCATTACCTGGGTAAAGATCCCTACAGCACAGACAAGAACGATCTGTCAGCTGCCGAGGCGTTGCTGCATCAGCTGCAGCCGAACGTGTTGTACGTCGCCACCGGGCGGCAGATCAGCGACCTGGCCAATGGCAGCGTGTGCCTGGCGTTGACCTACAACGGTGACGCGAGCATGGCTGCCGACCAGGCGCGCAAGGCCAACAAACCCTATGAAATTGCCTACCGGATTCCCCGGGAGGGCACCCTCGTCTGGCAGGACAACCTGGCGATTCCAAAGGACGCGCCGCACCCCGAAGCCGCCCGTGCCTTTATCGAGTTCATGTTGCGCCCCGAGTCCGTGGCGGCACTGACCAACACCCTGTTTTTCGCCACGGCGAACCAGGCCGCCACGCCGCTGGTGGATGAAGCGGTGCGCACCGACCCGGACATCTATCCGTTGACCGATGTGCGCGAACGGCTGTACGCCGACCGCAGCATGAACCTCAAGGACCTGCGTCAGCGCACTCGCCTGTGGACCACTTTCCGTAGCCGCCAGTAAGAAAAAGACAAGGAGCCTTCAATGGACGTCCCGATGCAAAACGATCAAGCCCTTACCCGTGACAGCCTTTACGGCACGGCCGCCGAAAGTACCTACGCCGGCATCACCAGTTTCATGCGTCGCCGCTACAGCCGTGACTTGCGCGGGGTCGACGTGGCGGTCAGCGGTGTGCCGTTCGACACCGCCACCAGCAACCGCCCCGGCGCACGCTTCGGACCACGGGGCATTCGCGCCGCCTCCGCCGGGATCGCCTGGGAACGGCACTGGCCGTGGGCCTTCGATCCGTTCGATCATCTGGCGGTGATCGATTTCGGCGATTGCAATTTCGATTACGGTTCGCCGCAATCGACGCCGGAATGCATCGAGGCCCACGCCGAGCACATCCTCAACGCCGGCACGGCGATGCTGACCTTTGGCGGCGACCATTTCATCACCTATCCGCTGCTCAAGGCCCATGCCCGCAAGCACGGGGCATTGTCGCTGATCCACTTCGACGCCCACAGCGACACCTGGCCGGACGAAGAGGGCAAGCGCATCGACCACGGCACCATGTTCTGGCACGCGGCCAGGGAAGGGCTGGTCGACCCGTCGCGCTCGGTGCAAATCGGCTTGCGCACCACCAATGACGATCACCAGGGCTTTCAAGTGCTGGATGCGCGACAGGTGCATCGCCGTGGCTGCGAAGCGATTGTCGAGGCGATTCGCGCGCGGGTCGGCGATAACCCGGTGTACCTGACCTTCGACATCGACTGCCTCGATCCGGCATTCGCTCCGGGTACCGGAACACCGGTATGCGGCGGCCTGAGCACGGTGCAGGCGCTGGAGATCCTCGGCGGCCTGCGCGGAATCAATCTGGTGGGCATGGACGTGGTGGAAGTGGCGCCCGCCTATGACAGTGCGGAGATCACCTCACTGGCGGCGGCGACATTGGCGATGGAGATGTTGTGTCTGTATGCGGCCAGACATAAGGTCGATAAGTAGTACAGGGTCGAAATGTGGGAGCGGGCTTGCTCGCGAAAGCGGTGTGTCATTCAACGACAATGTCGACTGATACGACGCCTTCGCGAGCAAGCCCGCTCCCACAGATTTGTGTCAGGCCACTGGAACGATTGGCAAGTCGAGAATCCGGCCACCGCTGAACCGCGCGAACGAACCTGAGATGGATTCGTGCGGCACGCCTTTGGCCACTTCACTGACGCCGTTCAGTCGCGCCATTTGCTCAGCACTCAACTGCACATTCAGCGCCCCCAACGTGGCGTCCAACTGTTCACGTGTCCGTGAACCGAGGATCGGAATCAGCGCCGTAGTCGATCGCTTGGCCTTTTCCCGCAACCAGGCAATGGCCACGTGGGTCGGGCTGGCGTCGAGTTCTGCAGCGACGTCGATCAAGGTGTCGAGCAGGGCGGTTTCGCGGGCGCTTTTTTCAGCATGAATCAGCACGCCGAGCTTGTTCGCGCGGTTGTCGCCTTCGCTGTTGCGATATTTACCGGTCAGGAAGCCACCACCCAGTGGCGACCACAGCGTCGCGGCCAGGCCAAGGGCTTCGGCCATCGGCAGTTGTTCGCGCTCGGCGGTGCGTTCGGCGAGGCTGTACTCGACCTGGATCGCAGCGATCGGCGCAAAGCCACGTACTTCGGCCAGCAGGTCGGCGCGGGCGAAGCGCCACGCCTGGAACCACCCGCCGGCGATCACCTTGATCGTGTCATCCGTTCTTCCGTGCGCAGCTACGAAACAAGGCAGCAAGCGATCATTCACGGGCTTGAGTGCAGATGACAAGGCTGCTCTCGACTGACTGCTGGGCGACGAGGAAGTCGACCCGGACGACACGCATAGCGAGCAAGCTACTGCCATCTCGTTCAGTAATCTCAAGACCGACCCCGGCAAGGCCAGTTTGGACAGCGTATTGGTCGCCATCGCCAAGCTCAAGTGCATCAACGTTATTGGCTTGGCGCCGGCAGTGTTTCAGGACATTCCCGCCAAATTTATCGACCAATTCCGGCAACGCTGTGCGGCCGAATTGATCCGTAAATTACAAAGTGCGAGGGTACTGCTGACACAGGGGGGCAACGATCGTGAAGTGGCAATACGGCTAAAAATCGGGAAGACCGTGCTCTACGACGCTTTGCGTGAGACCGATCAAAAACCCCAGAAAAGCTAAATGTCCTCAGATTGTAGCTTCGCCCAAACTGGGCCCAGTCCCACGGCCAGCAGGCATAGGGGGAGGAGTGCAATGACCCCGGCAATGAGCGGCATCTTAAGACCTGATGAAATCAGGTAGACGATAGGCGCGTAGAGTATCCCGAAGGCATAAGCGCCCAGCAGCATGATCGAATAGGAGATGGAGAGGCTTCGCAACAACATGGCGCAAGCCAGAAGCAGGCCGGGGATGACGAACAGATAGGCAATGCTGGGGACGTAGAATGCAAGTACTGCGCAGGCAATGCCGAACAGGATAATGGCCATGGGCCGCAGCACGGAATTCTTGCCCTGATGTTGGCGGCGAGTGCGGCAGCGTTGCGCCCAAAGACCGCAGAGCACGAACGAGGCGATGCCCAGCGCATACATGGCGGGCAAAGGGAGTACCAGCAGCGTGCCGCCTGGCAGTGGGAAATAGGTTGCGTCCTCGTCAGCGCTCAGGGAGGAGAGGTCGATACCCTGGATAAAGTGGTTGCCCACTTCACGCACTGTCTTTTGGTAGCGAAACAAGGTTTCTGGCGCAAGGTTCTCCACCGTGTCGCTCATGTGGTGGTAGTGTTGAAAACCCTCCACGATCGCAAAATTCAACCCCGCGATGTTCTTTTTTCTAAAGGCCGTAAAGTCCGTGTCGTTTTGCAGCATCTTGTAAATCAGGGGGGTGAATGAGAAGGATATGATGTCCCTAACCCCTGCGTTCAGATTCCTGATCAGGCTGTAGTCCATCTGCGAGGTCTCGAATAATAAAGGGATGCCCCGGTTACCCCTGGCTTCGAAGTTCAATACCAGGCGGATGGCTTCACGTTCCGGCGTGCTGAGCTGCGAGACGTAGTGCTCCGCTCCCAGTAGGCCCAGTTCTTCGCCATCGGTAAATAGAAAGACAACATTGTTTTTGGCATCGCTACGGGTAACGGTTTCCCGCATCAGCTGGAGTATCGAGGCGACGGCCATGCCATCGTCACTGGCCCCAGGGGCGGTGCCAACGCTGTCGTAATGCGCCATGAACAGGATCGTCGCAGTCGCTCCCGGTACGCGGCGTGAGGCTATCAGGTTGATACCCTGGCCGCTGTCGCCTTCCAGCAGGCCGGAGCGGATTCGCACTTCCTTTTCAAAACTGTCCGCGCCCACCCGAGCCAGCTCGGCATCGAATGCTTGGCGCTGGTGCTCGTTCAGCTCGGCGTAGAGCATTTTCTGCCGGTTCACCATGCTTTCGATGGTAAATCGAAAAGGTTGCTCAACCACCTGGTAACCCATACCCGCAATCGTTTCCTGCAAGTAATGCCTGACAGCGGCCTGGCGTGGTGATGCGGTGGGGTGGGGGGCGGCGGCGATGACGCCCAGGTTATTGAGTACATTCAGATATCCGATATCGCTAGCATCGGCGGCTGTCAGGGCGGCGGTTTTCACCATCCCTGTTCCATGAACACTCGCCAGAGCGACAACGGCCAGCAAACATAAACTTAATACCAAACGCTTCACTGGTTTTTCCCTTTGGGGCCGACGCTGCGAGTTTCGATACCTGATCGTCTTGCGGGTGTTAATCCGCTTTCACGTCCAGGACGCATTCCATGGCACCGCTCTGCAGCGTACGCAGTTTTCTGGGAACGACTTCAAGCGCGCGGTCAACGGGCAGTACGGGAACGCCGGTGCCGAGAAAGATCGGAATGGTGGTAATGAACAGCTGCTGTAATTCCCCGGCGTCGGCAAAACAGGCTGCCGTTTTGCCGCCACCGACCAGCCAGACATTCTTGCCCTTCGCCGCTTGCCTGGCCTTGGCCGCGATGGCACCGGCATCACCGTGTACGAAGGTGATATCCAGATTGGCAGGGACTGACCGATTCCGGTTGCTCATGACAAAGGCGGGTACATTCTGGTAGGGCCAGTCATCGGGAGCGTTCGACATGATCCAGTCATAGGTCTGCGACCCCATGACCACCGCTCCGACCGTCTGATAAAAATCTTCATAGGTCGTTGCATCATCCCCCAGCGCAAAGTTCTCCAGCCAATCCAGTTTGTGTTGTTGAGTGGCAATATAACCATCCAGGGTGGCAGCTACGTAATAGACCAGCGTCGACATGTGTTTTCCTTGTAGTCATGCAGGTGGGAAATGACCCGTAAATAAAGAGCACCTCTCGAAAGTGGCGAGGGGCGATGGTGATCATTTATTTCGGGTAGGCGAAGATAATGCCGTTCCCACTTGGCAGGCGCTTTACCTGTTTGACGATAAAGCCGCTGTTTTCAATGAGGGTTCTGAATTCAACCTCATTGCGCTCCTTGCCACCGGCGATACCGAACAAAGACAGCATGTAAAGATCCATCATTGCGCCCGTGGTATTGGGCTGAGCACTTTCATCCTGGTCAATCACCAGGTCCACTACAATCAGCAGCGCATTGTCCGGCATGCTCCGTCGGCAGGTGGCCAATATGGCCTGGCAGTCTTCGTCGCCCCAGTCATGCAAGACATGGGACAGCAGGTAAGCGCTGCCATTGTCTGGCAGGCTCTTGAAGAAGTCCCCGGCGACGATTTCGAAGCAGCCAGCTTTTCCAATCTTGTGCAGATGTTCCTGCGCGATTTTTGCCGCGACGGGTAAATCGAAGAGTACACCTTTGCTTTCGGGCCACTTGTCCAGCATGTGCAACAGCAAATGCCCTGAACCACCCCCTACATCGACAATGATCTCACCGTCCTGCAGGTTGATGTTCTCCAGTATTTCCGGGATCTCCAGGTCCAGTCCCATGTCCTGGGAACGGTCAAAGATGGCCCGGCGTTCCGGGTGCTGTTCAAAATACTCGAACAAGCTGATGCCAAATTGCATCTTGAAGCTGGATTCGCCGGTTCGGATCGTCTGCGCCATGCCACGCCAGGCTTGGCCCATTTCACCATTGATCAACAGGGCACTGGGCTGAGCGGAAGCAAAGGCGTCATGGGTCAGACTGGCGCCGAGAGCGGTCAAGGAAAAACCTTCGTCGGTTTCATTCACCAGCCCGAATGGCTTCAAGGCTTTCAACAAGCGTGACAGGGCGCTGATATGGGTGTGTGTCTGCTCAGCCAGCCGTTCGATGGAGGTGGGCTGGCCGGCTGCTTGCAGAACATCAGGCAGACGCAGTTCACAGAAGGTTTGAATCGATTGCGAAATAAGTTGGCTGTATAGAAGCTGTCTTATCTGTTGCGGCATCGCAACATTTGTCTTGGGTGGCCGTGCCATGTCGGTGCCCCTATCGCCAGGTGGCGTCAATACGGAAATGTGGAAATGACTCCTCCGGCCCCAGTGGAGTCGGAGGAGGAAGAATTACTTGTAGGCCATGATGATGCCGTGTGGGGTCCAGCCTGGAATCGCGGTACGCATGGGGTTTTTGAAGCCGGCTTCCGCCAGGCAGCCCTCATACTGTTTCCAGGAATAGATCATGCCGCCCTCGGCAGGCAGACAGGCAAAGTAGACGCTGTCCAGTGCGGCCATGACCGGGCCGTCGCCTTCATCGTTGGACATGGAGTTGAAGATGACCACACGCCCGCCTTCTGGCAGCGCATCGTAGGCCTTGCGCAGCATCTGGGTGTTTTCCTCCAAGGTCCATATCACCAATTGGTGGGCGAAGAGAATGCAGTCGTAACCCTCGGGGAAGGGCTGGTGCAGGATATCCAGTGCCTGGGCTTTTACCCGGTTGCTGAGCCCGGATTCATTGATTTTGCCCTGAGTGACCGGAATGGAGTTGTCGATATCCAGTACCGTTACGTTCAGGTGCTCGTTGTGTTTGGCCAGGGCGATGGCGTTGACCGCGTCCCCACCCCCCACGTCGAGCAATTTGTTCACGCGCGACAGGTCGAGGTGCTTGACCAGGTCCTGGTTGGCCAGCTCGGACCACGAGCGCATATAGCGATAGAACACGTTTTCCAGTTTGGGATTCTGGTGCAGGCGGTGATAGAGGTCTCGCCCTTCGCCTGGGAAACGCTGCAGACCGACGTTGGTGTTTTTCTGCAGGGCCTCAGTAAAGTCCAACTGCCCTTCATAGACGATGTAGTTTTCAAAGGCCACGGTATCCTTGAAACGTTGCCAGTCGTCCGTGGCCATCAGGTCCTCAACCACATCGGCATTGCGGTAGATACCGTTTTCCTTGACTAGCATGCCCAGGGAGGTGGCGCCCAGCAGCAGAATATCGGTAGCGCGCTCCTGTAGTTTCAGTCGGCTGCCTATGCTGTCCTTGGTTGCTTCGCGCAGGTCGCTGACATGCTCGAATAGGTCCAGTTCGCAGCTGGCCCGCAGGTATTGGAAAGCGGCGTGGCCGAAAAGAATGCCCGACAGGCCCGGCATATCCAGTACCGCAGGCTTGACTTGATCGGTGGTGCGATGGGTAAAAGTCATTTTTCTTCCTTGCTTTGGCTAATGGATGTTTTCACGCAATCTTTTTTGCATCACGTTGTATCTATGCCGTCGGCTCTGGCCAGATCTCCGCGATATGTTTCAAGCAGTCTGCGCGTGCCCCCTTGAATCCTGCTTCGGACCAACCCGATGGAATCTCTCTTGCGCTTGGCCATATCGAATATTGTTTGTCAGCGTTAACGACGACCACGCATGGCACTGTGTCGTCATCCCCCAGGAATGTCGGCATGGTTCTCTCCTTTGCTTTCCCGTATATCGGACCGGTTTTAATTGGGGTGTGAGGTGCAGTCAGGCGTTATCCCGCACCGGTACAGCCTTTTGTTTTGAGGTATTTCAATCTTGATTTCTTCAGGTTTTCCAGCACCTGGCCGGCGGTGTTCGTGGCGTTTTCCTTGGCCAACAAACTGGTGTTCTCTTCGCCAACGAATTTTTCGCAAACTCCGCGATGAGCGCTGTAGACCTGCGCCAATATGGTTCGCATACGTTCAACCAGTTGAGGGTAGGTCTGTTCAATGAAGTTCCAGGCCTCGGTGGACTGGCGCATCGAACGGATCATCACCACATGGTCACGCCAGTTGATGCCACTCATCTTGGGTGGGGCGATCGGTGGCATGAGGGTCGGTCGAATCTGGCTGACGTACTGTTGCGAGTTCAGATCGGTGGCAAACTCGAGCGTGATGCGCGAGATATTCATCAGTTGAATCAGTCGATTGGCCTGTGCACAAGCCAGTTCGAGGTCCTTATCGCGGGCAGCGCTGATCAGGAGGTTGGTGCACAGGCTCATGCCCTGGCACAGGACCATGAACAGCAGGTGGCCGCGCACCCAGCGTCTCAGGGGGTCTTGTTCATCCTCCTCGACCTTGCTTTTCGGTGCCTGGAAAATCACGCGGGATTCGGACATGAGCCGGGGGCTGGTAATCGTCTGCAGGATCACCTGCGCGACGGACATCATGTCGCTCCATTCCGAGTGATCCAGGCTGGTGCCACTGCGCCGGACCAACTCGCCCGTTTGAATCACAGCATCGAGGGCGGCGTTGACCATCAGGGCAACAGTGTCGCCCTGGTGTCGTTCGATACCGAAGGCGAAATCGTTGTCCCGGTTTTCCTGGTTTTCCCGTGGATCATCGGTCATCAGCCCCGTGGAAGCGCATGGAAGTTGCGCCATGACTTCACGGAGCGTGCCGAGATACTGCTCGAGGTTTTTCGGTTGGGGGCACGCTTCCAGATACTCCAAAACCTGCCATGCCATCGCAGCGGAGGGGGCAAGCTCCCGCTCGGTGGCTGGCAGGTTTTCAGGGCAGCCCAGGATGAAGGGCGCATGTGCAATGGGAAAGGCTATCGATTCCATGATATTCGTCCTGTCTCTGATCAATCCGCTACACGCCAGGCTTGGCCATGAAGCCGGTCTCTGTCAGGTAACGCAAAATAGTGTGCGCGTAGGCCTTTGTCGTTTCCGGTAAGGTGATGTCCGAGGAGGCCAGCAGCTCTAAGGTCTGTTTGCATTCCAGCGCGGGGTTCACTTCATGGATGTAGTCAGGATCCAGCGCACGATGAGGCAGCGGATCGGCATCCCTGATCAGGGGCACTAGCGGGTACAGCAGGTGCCCGGGCGGTACGCTCAATGCCTGCTGCCGACCGTGTTCGAAGTCGACCAGCTTGAACTCATAGCCGAACTCGCGGATCCAGTTGCAGAACTGACGGATGGTGACCGGCGCCGGGTTGAACAGGTGGAAGAACTTGTCCCTGCCTTGCGGTTGCAGCGAAATGTGCACGATCGCCGCGGCAACGTAGTCCACAGGCACGATGTCGAAGATGCGTGGGTAATCCGGCACGATTCCCATGGGCAGGAAACCCCGTAGCGCCACCAGCAGGTAGTCGATGCTCTGCGAGGCGCCAGTTTCGGTATGACCCAGGATCAACCCTGGGCGGAAGATGCTGACCGGAATACCGCGGCAGAGGCCAAGATTCGCCACCCCTTCAGCCACCCACTTACTGCCGGTGTAGCCCACTGGCACGCCGACGGCGGAACGCAGGGGGGCGTCGTCCTCGATGAAGGGGCGGGGGATATGCGTCGCCAGGAGAGTATCCACGGTGGAGACATACTGAACACTCTTGAGTCGAGTGGTGCAGGCCAATTCCAGGATGGTCTGCGTGCCTCCCACGTTAGTGGATTTGAGCGCGCTGTAGGGATAGACGAAGTTGACCAGAGCGCCGTTGTGATAAATCACATCGACTTCTTCGGCCAGCGTTTGCCATTGATGCTCGCTCAGGCCCAGGTGCGGCAAAGCCAGATCGCCCGCGAGGCACTCCACCCGGTGAAGTTCGCTGCCCAGGTCGATGCGGTAGGTTTTCAGGCCTTCCAGAATTCTGGCCTTGGCATGCTCGGCACTCTTCGCGCGGCACAGGCAGATGACCCGGCTCGTGGTGCGCTTGAGCAACTGTTCAATCAGGTACAGCCCCAAATAGCCGGTGGCTCCGGTCAGGAACACGACAGAAGGCTGGTACCAGTTGGCATGCGGTAAGCCGTCCGGCCGGATGTGTTCTTCCAGGTAGATGTCCTGCTCCAGCGTTTGTGCATGCTGGCGTGACAGGAGGGCAGTGAGGCCTTCACGACGGTAGATTTCAATCGCTTGCGCCACCGCGGCCGGGGTCGGTGTCAGGAAAAATTCATGCAGTGGGATTTGCACTTGGTATTTGGCCGCCAGGGTGCCTGCCAGGCGCGTGAGCAGAATCGAGTTACCGCCTTGTTCGAAGAAATCCGTGTCCGGCGTTACAGCCGCGAGGCCGAGTACTTGCGCGAAATCCTCCATGACCGATTGTTCAAGGTCGGTCCGTGGCGCACGGTATTCCGTGGCCGTGGCTTCGTTCAGTTGGGGGGCCGCCAACTGATTCAGCTTGAGCATATCGACCTTGCCGGTGGCGGTTCTTGGCAGTTCATCCAATAGCAGGAGCTGGCTGGGGATCAGATAGGCCGGCAAGTGGCGCAGCAATTCCTGTTTGATGCTGTCGCTGTTCAGGCCGGGCTGTTGTTCGATGGCCGCCACTAGTCGTGCCTGTTCGGTCCCTGCGTGCTGAGCGAATACGATGGCCTCCTTCAGCTCAAGCACTTGGCTCAACAGATGAGCCACTTCATTGAGCTCAATGCGATGCCCGCGAATCTTCACCTGGTGGTCGCGTCGACCCAGGTAGCTGATGGCCCCCGATGACCAGCGTCGTCCCATATCGCCCGTTGCATACAAGCGTCCGTTGGCAAATGGGTTGGGTAGGAAGCGCTGCGCGGTCTCCGCAGGTTTTCCCAGATAGCCACGCGCCAGGTTCTGGCCGGCGAGCATGATTTCCCCCGGAACGCCTGGGGGGACCGGATTGAGATCGGGGTCAACGATGTAGGCTTCTGTATTGTCGATTGGATAGCCAATCGGAATGGCGCCGGTGCCGTTTTCCTTGACCGCAAAGTACAGCGCATCGATGGTCGCTTCGGTGGGGCCATAGAGGTTGGCGACGTCCGCCTGCCAGACCTTTTGAATCTTGCGTGCCAGTTCGGGGAGGAGGACTTCGCCGCCACTGAGCACCAGCTTGACCGCCCGGCAGTCATTGGCGAACGGGTGGTCGATCAGGGTGCCGAGCAGGCTCGGTACGCCACCCAGCACGCTGACGTGATGTCGGATTATCAGATCGAGCAAGCCGGTGCTGTCCTCCATGGTCCTGGCATCCGCCAGCACGATGGCGCCACCGTTCAGCAGAGGCCAGAACAACGCCCAGATACTGGGGTCGAAGCTGAACGAATGGTTATGCAGCACGTTGTCCTGTGAAGTCAGCGGCCAGGTTCGTTGCCGCCACAGGATGTTGTTGACGACTTGCCGGTGCTCGACAATGACACCCTTGGGAATGCCGGTGCTGCCGGAGGTATAGATCAGGTAGGCGGCATCGCTGTGGCTGAGCCCCTGGGGCGTCGTCCAGCGTATGACTGGATCAAGCGCCTCCATTCGTATCCTGGCGACCTCGGGCCACCCCTCCACAGATTGCTGGTCGGAGGTAATGACCAGCTCGCAGCCACTGTGTTCAATCAGGAACTGGATGCGGTCGGTGGGCAGGCGGGGATCGATGGGCAGGAACGCATGACCTGCTCGCAGTACCCCCAGCAGCGCGGCAATGAACTCGGCCGATCTGGGCAGTGCCACGGCGATGATGCTCCCAGGCTTTGGCACATGCTGGCTGATATTCGCCGCCACCAGTGCTGCCCTTGCCCATAGCTCGCCATAGCTGAGTTGCTGGCTGTGGTCGATAACCGCAATGCCCTGCGGGGACTTTTCCGTGCTGGCGGCGACCAGTTCGGTCAGCGTCAGCTGTGGCGGTGTCGTATGGGGGCCATGGGCCTGAGCTAGAACGGTTTGCTGCATCTGCTGGCCCATCAGCGCAACGGTTGCGATTGGTTGCTTGCCGGGCGCTGACAATACGCTGATGAGCGCCTGGGCCAGAACCCCAACCTGGCTCGAATTCAGCACGGCGCAATCATAATCCAGCGTCAGACCAAGGATGCCGTCGTTCATCCAGCAGGAGATGAACAGGTCAAGGTCGCTGCAGGGCTGCTTCGTTGACAGGCGCGTCAGGTTGCCCGCGCGGGTGGAGCGCTGTTGAACATCATCCGCGATGAGGTGCAGGCCGGTCTGGAAGTAGGGTGTGCGACTCAGGTCCCGCTTCGGCGGGCAAACTTCCAGCAACGTGGAGAAGGAGGGATGGT
Source organism: Pseudomonas sp. Pseusp49 (assembly GCF_059491875.1). NCBI lineage: Bacteria > Pseudomonadati > Pseudomonadota > Gammaproteobacteria > Pseudomonadales > Pseudomonadaceae > Pseudomonas > Pseudomonas sp. Pseusp49. The sequence continues at coordinate 3,137,801 of NZ_CP168514.1, forward strand.
CGTTGCCGTTGAGCTGTTCCTCCACCTGGCGTCGCAGTTGTGCCAGGGTGCTGTCATCCTGTATATCGACGCGGATCGGCAGGTAGGTTTGCAGCGGGCCGATCAGGTTAGCATGCGCCTTGTCGCGCACCTTGATTGCGCAAAGCGCAGATTGCGATCCCTGCCAGCGCATCAGCACGGCCAGCCAACTGGTGACGATATCGGCTTCTGATACTGATCGGTCGCCCCATGCGGTAAGGACTTCATATACCTGACGATCTGAACCTTTGATGGCGGGGCGGGGATTTTCTGTCGGAATTTCCGTGGCGGCAGGTGCTTGAAGGCTTATTCCCCATTGCTGCCATTGCTCGGTTGTCTGCGCATCCCGTGCCAGCGTCTGTTCGCGTTGGAACACCTCGGCCAGCGCACCGACTGCGGGGGGCTGATGATAGGGTGCGGCCTGGAAGAGGGTCTGGGCAATGCGTTGCAAGGCATGTTCGTCCACTACGATAGGATGGCCGACCAGTTGCAATTCATGGTTTTGCGCTGTGGTTCGAGTAATGAACGCACGCAGCAACGGCCCCTTGTCGAGTTCGAAGGCGGCTCCCAGGTGCCCGGCCATGTCGGCATCAGACTGCGGGTGACCGAAGAATTCCAATTTCACCAGGCCCGTAGGCATCAGAAGCCTGACGGGGCGTCCCAGCACTTCGACGAACAGGCTGCGCAGGGACTCGCTGTGTGAGACCCATGAGCTCAGGTTCTGTTGCACGACGGCAAGGTCCACCCTGCCGGTGAACTCATAACGCACCGTCACCGGCAACGTTGCCGTGCCCGCCAGCTGGGCCAGTAACCAGAGGCGCTTTTGTTCGCTGGACAACGGATAGGCACCGAGTGCATCGCGGGCTGCGGGCAGCGAGCGCAGTGCTGCCTCGAAAGAATCGATGTTGGGGCTTTGCATGATTTATCTTTCCTGAACGGCGGCTGTGCTGTCGGCGTTGTGTTGAAGGCTGATGGCGGTGAACTCCCAATCGCCTTTCATGCTGTGTGCAGCCAGCCCTCTTGCGAATGTCATGGAGTTCAGCGTCGCCGCCACACGGGCGATCGTCGGAGAAAAATAGATATCTGCGATAGGTATGCGTCGTCCGAACGTGGTTTCGATGCGTTCGACCATGCGCGCCACCAGTATGGAGTGGCCGCCTAACTGGAAAAAATCATCCGTAACGCCGATATCCTCTAGGTTGAGCAGTTCGCACCAGATCTGCTGAACCTGGGCCTCGGTGTCACTCCCGGGGGCGACCCGCTGGCTGGGCGTTTGCAACCTGACGGCCTGGGTCAGGAGGCGCTTCCTGTCCCGCTTGCCGTTGTAGGTGAGGGGAATGCCATCGATCCTGTAATATTCCGTCGGCAGCCACGCCTCAGGCAGTGCCAGGCGCAGTACCTCGAGCCAGTGTCCGATATCGATCCGGCTTTCATCGACTGTTGCGCAAAGCTGGACGAAGGCCTGTATGCCCCGGCTTGCGTCCTGGCCGTGGAGTTGGGCGGCGGCATCCCGTACCCCGGGCAGCGTTCGCAGTGCAGCCTCGATCTCTCCCAGCTCAATACGATGGCCGCGTAGCTTGATCTGGTCGTCACGTCGACCGATATAGACCAGTGAACCGTCCTGCAGCATGCGCACCCTGTCGCCGGTCAGATAGGCGCGCCTACCTGCAGCAACTGGGTCCGGTACGAACTGCTTCGCTGTTTCAACCGGGTTGCGATAGTAGCCCTGGCTGACGCCGGGACCGCAGATCAGCAGTTCGCCGATTATCCCTCTGGGCACGCTGCGCAGGTCCCGATCTACCAGGGCCACATGCGTACCTGGAATGGGATGGCCCAGTTGCACAGGGGCACCGGGTTGCAGGTGACAGGCCGTGGACCAGATCGTCGTTTCGGTCGGGCCGTAGAGGTTCCACAGGGTCATGCCGGGCAAGCACAATCTGTCCGCCAGATCCTGTGGCAGCGCTTCGCCACCGCACAGCAGGGTCAAGCTTTCCCGTGGCTGCCAGCCGCTCGACAGTAGCAGCCTCCAGGTCACTGGCGTGGCCTGGACAAGGGTGATCTGGGGATCGGCGAGATAGCCCGCGAGCTTTTCCGCATCCCGCTGAGCCTGTGGGACGGCTATCTGCACGCTGGCGCCCTGCACCAGGGGAAGCAGCAATTCCAGTAGTGAAATGTCGAAGGAGAAGGTCGTCAGCGCGAGCATCCGATCGCTTGGCTTCACCTGCAGCAGTTGGCCGAATGCGCTCAGGGTAGCGACCAAGTTGGCCTGGCTGACGTGCACGCCTTTCGGTTTGCCGGTCGATCCGGAGGTGAACATCATGTAACCGGACTGGAGGCTGGCGTCCGTCGCGTGCTGCTCATGTTGCGTTACGGCATCGGCCCATAACGCGTCCATAGCCAGCGTCACAGGTTGCCCGAAGCGTTCCGGCGCGCTGTCGTCGGTAACCAGCATGGCCCCGTCGAGTTCCGCCAGGATGCCTTGCAGACGCTGTTCGGGCAGGTCCTTGGACAACGGAGCGTAGATGCCCCCGACTTGCCAGATGGCCAGCATGGTGACCACCCAGGGGATGCCGCGTTCGCCGATGACCGCGATCAGGGTACCGGGTTTCGCGCCCTGGGTGTGCAGGGTGGCCGCCGCCTGCATGATCTGCTGGCGCAACTGCGCATAGGTCAGTTCGCCTTGCTCGTCACGCAGCGCGGTCGCACTGGGGTGACTGTCTGCCAAGGCGAACAGACGGGCTGGCACACTCGGGAAAGTCGGCGTGATCGCAGGTGTCTGCTCTTCGGAGTCCGCCGCCCCCAGCTGTACGGCGCTCAGCGGGGCCTGTGGCGCCGTGACGAACTCGCGCAGCACTCTGGTGAGCATGCCGACCATGTTTTCGGCAGCCTCGGCGTCGATACGGTCCGTTGCATATTCCAGAAAGCCGTTGACGTTGAGGTCGTGGTCCTCGAACAGGAACAGTGACAGATCGAGGCGTGCGGCCCCGGTATCGACATCCGAAACCGTAAATTGCAGGTCGCCGGTATCCAGCGTGCGTTGAACGTCCTGCTCATAGCCAAACAGCACCTGGAACAACGGAGTCATACCGGCGTGCCGTGTATGCTCAACGCTTTGTAACACTTGCAAGAAAGGGGTTTCCCCATGTTCGATCAGATGGGTAAGGGTCAGCTGAACCTGTTGAAGAAAGTCCGTAACGCTTTGGTCCTGAGCATATCGGCTGCGAAACACGCACATATTGGATAGGTAGCCGATTACTTGTGCCAACTCCGGGCGCAGGCGATTTGAGGTTGGCAGCCCGATCAGAATGTCGTCCTGTTCGGCCAAGCGGTGCAGGACGACGCAGTAGGCGGCCAGGAACACCGCTGCGCAGGAGATGCCCTGGGGTCTGAACGTCTGGCGCAGTGCCTGCCATTGGTGGTGGTTGAACTCGAGGGGAATTCGCGCGCCGACAAATGTCTGTTGTTCGCTTCGGCCGGGCCTTGTCGAAATGTCCAGTATCGTCGGGGCATCGGCCAGCTGCTTGCGCCAGTACTCGAGTCCAGCGTGTTCGTGCTGTCTTGACCAAGCCGCATAGTCGACGAATTGCAGGGCCTCTTCATCCGGGATTGTGGGTGCCCCCTCATGGCCTTGGCCTTGATAGGCGACGACTATTTTTTGCAGCAACAGTTGCAGCGAGATGCCATCGCAGACGATATGGTGGGTGCAGATGACCAGCTCATGTTGCTGGTCGCCGGTTTTTATCAGCAAAAGGCGGTACAGCGGCGCGCTGCTCAGCGACCAGCCACGCTGGACTTCCATGTTGATCAGGCGTTGCATCGCAGGTACATCGTCAATGCATTCCACGCAGCGAATGGGAAGTGTGGCGGAGGGTGAAATGACTTGGCTCAACTTCCCATTATTATAGGCAAAGGAGGTTCTCAAAACTTCCTGGGAGCCCACGACCTGGTTGACCGCGCGCTGCAACTGTAGTGTGTTCAGTTTTCCGACAATAGATACTTTCATCGCCATGGTATAAGCCAGCTGGGATTTCTGGTTCAGTTCGTTCAGAAACCAGATCTGTTCCTGGCCGTATGACGCAGGGAAAGCTGCAGTCCGGCATGTATTAATGCTCATGCGGTACTCCTGATTAATGATGAGAGATCTTTCGGTCAAGTCGTGGGATTGGCGCGGCGGCAGACTTTGCCAGTGCCGAACTTTGCAACTTGTGAATGAACTTTGCCTGTTGTTCTATGGTTGGCCTGATCCAGAGGTCATGTAGTGAAATATGAATATTGAATTCTTTTCTCAATAGACCGGTTAAATGCGTAAGGGAAAGCGAGTGGCCTCCAATTTCCAGGAAGTTCTCGTGGAGTTGGACATGATGGCCGATGATTGTTTGCCAGCAGTTGGCAACGCGTTGTTCGAGGTCGCTCGCTTCTCGCATCTTGCGCTCTTGCGCAGTTTGGGGCACATGTTTCAAGAGCAGGGTTCTATCGATCTTGCCATGTTTGTTTCTTGGCAGTGCTTCAAGAAAAATAAACTTGTCTGGTACTGCGTAATAGGGAAGTACGCCAAGTAAGTGTTGTTTTATGCCATTGCGCTGCTCCGATTCATCTTCGCTCGGCTCTTTCAGGGAGACGAAAGCCACGATGCTGCGCTGCTGTCCTTTGGCGACAACGACCACTGCGGATTCACGAATGGCTTCAATGGCATGCAGTTCGGCCTGAACGGGCCCCAGCTCGACCCGGAAACCGCGGACTTTGACCTGATCATCCTGTCGGCCGATAAAGTCTAGGCGGCCATCGGGCAACCAGCGGACACGGTCTCCCGTGCGGTAGCAACGCAATCCATCGGGTGCTGGCAAAAAAGAAGCGGCGCTACGCACGGGGTCGCTGACATAGCCTTGCGCCACGCCGTGTCCATGGATGATCAGTTCGCCAGGCACACCGATACCGACGCTCTGCATATTTTCATCCACGACATCGACCCAGGTGCCAGGCAGTGGAAAACCGATGGTGATTTCCTGTTGAGCGGGTTCGATCACCAGGGCGGTGGAGTAGGTTGTCGTTTCCGTCGGGCCGTAGAGGTTAACGATGCGTGTGGCGGGCAGTTTTTCCTGAAGCCTCAGGTAAAGATCCCGGCTCAGCGGTTCTCCCGCGAGGTTGAGCATGCACAGGGAGGGATCCAGCACATCATGCTGCAACAAGGCGTCGGCCACCGACGGCACCGTATTGACCAGTGTGGTGCCGGTCAGCAGCGCCGGATTGTCGATCAGCGACATGGCCGAGGAGACGGGCCGGACGCAGCCACCGACCACAAGAGGGGCAAACATCTCGAAAATCGAAAGATCGAACGTCGTCGGGGTTGCCGCCAGTGTTTGCGCCAGGTACTCGGGGCCACAATCCTGAGCCGCCCAACGCAGCAAGTTGGCAGCATTGGCATGGGTGATCGCCACGCCTTTTGGTTCCCCGGTGGAGCCGCTGGTGAACAGGATGTAGGCCTTGGCTTGAAGCCTGGAGTGGTCCTGCAGCGGGGCGTCGGGCATCGACAGCAGGTCGCTCAAGGACCAGCAGGGCGCCAAGTGGGCGAAACGGGTCACGCCCTCTTGGTCCGTGAGGATCGCGCGGCAGCGGGCCTTGGCCAGAATCGAGCGGTTGAGCTCGACAGGGTTCGCTTCACTAATGGGCACATAACTGCCGCCGCAGGCCATGACCGCCAGCAGGGCCGGGACGAGATAGATATCGCGAGGCAGGAGTATCGCCAGGGTTTGTCGAGGCTCGAATCCACGCAGGCGCATGGCTGCCGAGAGCCTGGCTACTCGACTGGCCAATTCGCCGTAGCTGATGGTGGCCTGGGGCGTAAGCAGCGCGGGATTGTCCGGCGCGATGGCGACTTGCCGGAGAAAGGCTGCAACCAATGTCTCTGTTGCGGGCCCCGGCCTCGGTTGGCCCTGGGCTTCTGGCAGGTGCAACAGGCACGCTGGAATGGTTGACAGCCTGGCGTGTGGATCACGCACCATTTCCTTCAGGATCACGGCGAACTGACCGGCTATCGCATCTGCCAGCCAACCGGGATGCTGCGCAGGATCGACCTCGACCCGGCCATGCAACTGGCCCTCATGGCGCGTCAGTAACAGCGCGGTGGCAAAGGGGCCGATGCTGGGCGGTGCCTGTACCGCGGTCAGTGCCAGGTCCTCTAATTGCACCGTGCCCAGTCCCAGCAGGGCTGCCGCCAATCCTCTTGGCATGCCTGGCATATCTTGCTGGAAAATCACCGCACTGGACGGGACGGTCGGTGCCCATCCCTGTGGTGCCATGAACTCTGCCAGTTCGGGATAACCGGCACCGACGCTGGCTTTTGATGTCTCTTCCAGGCGCTGTGCGGTGCGTTTGACAAACTCGCCCACGCTGCTTTCGCTGACATCGAAAGGCACGGGAAGCGTATTGGCGAAGTAACCCACCGCGTCCTTGTTGCCCCGATTGCGGCCATGGAACGTCACCGCGAGCGACAGACGGCTACTCTGGCCGATTCTGGACAACGCCAGTACCTGTGCGGCGAGCAGAATGGCGTAGGGGGTCACCGCGCATGCCGTGGCCAGTCGGGCCAAGGCAGCGGTACTTTCCTGGTCGATGATAAAGGAGGACAGCACCATACGGCGGTTCGTGCGCTGGTCCTGGGAGGCCATGGGTAAGGAAAACAGCGTGTTCTGCGACATTTGGCGCCGCCAGAACTCACGGTCGATCACCGGGGCAATCGGCCTTGGCACCAAGGTGACGCTGGAGCGGTTTTTACAGTCTTCGGCAAAATCACGAATCAGCAGGCCGACAGACCATAGGTCGGCGATGGCGTGATGGATTCGGAAGACCAGGTAGCGTTGTCCGTCGCTGCGCTCCACGACTTCGGCGTGGAACAGTTGCTCAGACTCAACCCCGATGTGCTCGCGGCTCGGCGTCAGCAGTGAATTGGTTGATGCCTCATTACAGATGCGCACCAGGCAGTAGCGTCGCTGTTGCGGTGGGGCCTGTTCAATCCAGTAAGTGCCATCGCGCATGACGAAGCGCTGCCGCAAAGAGGCATGCCGCTCGGCCACTCTGTCGATACGCGATACCAACTGCGAAGTGGAAAGATCGGTGACCACGTGAAAAGCGACTTCAAGTAAAAGGCCAGGCAGGCTGGGGTCGATAGCCTGCTGTAAGCAGAGAACTTTTTGGCGTAATGAAGCTTGCACCGTATACCATCTCCTTGGTAGTGGGATAAGCGTTTTTACTTGTCGTGCTGATACGGGGAAGCAGCGGAACTTTATGTCTCATGCAGCTAGTAAAGTGCCCTTGATTACAAGATGCAGTTGAATTTGTTGTCTTGGGTTTTAGGCGCTGTGCGGTTGCTGTAGTTGGATTTATGATTGGCTATTTAGATTGAAAATCAAATGATAAGAAAGCAACAAGATATTGCAATGGCCCAAAAATGGGGGTGGGAAGCCAACTTTTAGGAATGATCTGTAGGAGTGTTCTGGGAAAAAGCGCGACATCAAAAACATAAGTTCTGGAAATGCGGGGGCTGCAGAAATTTTTTTCAAAAGAGTGGGTTTTTTCAGAGTTTCCCTAGGTCGCGCCAGGCTATATAGGAGTAGCTCAAATGGGAGATTAATTTTTGAGTCAGGACGCTAGTTGGGCGTGGGTGTTATTTGCTTGGTGGCTTATTATTTGATTTTTATTTGTATGGGATGGGTTTCACTACTAAGGTCCGTAATGGATAACTATTGATAATTGGATACTCAATAATGCCTAGCGTTTTTTCTGACGGAAAAGGGAATGGAAATCCAGGTTTTGTGCATACGTTCAGTCGTATTGCGCCGACTTATGAAGAGAAGTACGGTACCAAACTGAGTCAGGCCCATGACGAATGTCTGCGAATGTTGAGCCGATGGATGTGCAGCTCGAGCCCGGAAGGTGTTCTGGACATCGGTTGTGGTACCGGCGCACTGATCGAACGCATGTTCGCTCAGTGGCCCGATGCGCGCTTCGAGGGCGTCGACCCGGCTCAAGGCATGGTGGACGAGGGCGCCAAACGACGTCCCTTCGCCTCGTTCGTCAATGGCGTTGCTGAAGCCTTGCCATTCCCCTCGCAAAGCATGGATCTGGTGGTGTGCTCGATGTCGTTCGGCCATTGGGCCGACAAGCCTGCCGGCCTGAATGAGGTCCGTCGCGTGCTCAAGCCTCAGGGCTTTTTCTGCCTGGTGGAGAACCAGCCCGCGGGTTGGGGATTGACCTCGTTGATCAACTGGCTGCTGGGTTCACTGGCAGATTATCGATCAGAGCATGAGGTAATCCAGCTCGCGCAAACGGCCGGGCTGCAGAGTATGGAAACGAGAATCACCGACCAGCACGTCATTGTCGCCACTTTCCGCCCCTACCGTGGAGAGGCGGGTGATCATGGTCGTTAAAAACGAACAGGTCCTTGTCGTGGGGGCGGGCCCGGTCGGGTTGGCTGTGGCAGCAGCCCTGGCCGAGTTGGGGATAGAGGTTGATCTCATCGATAAAAGACCGGTTGCCTCCCCCCATTCCCGGGCCTTTGGCTTGGAGCCCGTCACCCTGGAGCTGCTCAATGCCTGGGGCGTGGCAGATGAGATGATACGCCGGGGGATCGTCTGGACAAGCGCGCCGCTGGGTGACAAGGCGGGCAGGTCGCTCTCGTTTTCCAAGCTCCCTTGTGAGTATCCCTACATGGTGATAATCCCGCAGTCTCAAACCGAGTCGGTTTTCACCGATTGGGTCAATCGCGTAGGGGTGAATCTGAGGCGCGGGTATGCGCTAAAGGCTCTGGTTGCTGGCGATGCACAAGTTGAGGTGACCCTAGAACACAATGAGTCCGGCAGTGTCCAGTACAGTCACTACAACTGGGTGCTGGGGGCTGATGGGGTCAACAGCTCTGTCCGTCAGCTCCTTGATATTTCGTTTGTCGGACAGGACTACAAGCATTCATTGGTGGTTGCGGACATTGTCTTGAGAAATCCTCCTTTACCCGCGGTCCATGCAAGGTCGGTCTCCAGGGGGCTGATCGCCCTGTTTCCATTACCCGATGGCAGTTATCGCGTCAGTATCGAAGACAACGAGCGCATGGATACTCCGGTCAAACAGCCGGTCACCCACGAGGAAATTGCCTGTGGGATGAGGGACATCCTGGGAAGCGATTTCGGATTGGCGCATGTGCTGTGGAGCGCACGTTACCGCAGCCAGCAGCGCCTGGCTGCTCATTACCGCCAGGGGCGGGTATTTCTGCTGGGAGATGCCGCCCACACCCATGTCCCTGCGGGGGGGCAAGGTCTGCAAATGGGGATCGGTGACGCGGCGAACCTGGCCTGGAAGCTGGCGGGTGCGATCCAGGGCACATTGCCGATGGATATCCTGGACAGTTACGAGGCCGAGCGTAAGTCTATCGCGGCGGCGGCATTGCGCAACACGGATCTGCTTTTCCGCTTCAATACGGCTTCCGGCCCGGTAGGCCGTCTGATTCACTGGATCGGGTTGCAGGCGACGCGGACCCCGTATGTGGCGCAGAAGGTGGTCAGTTCACTGGCAGGAGAGGGCGTGCGCTATGGCAGTATGCGACGCCGAGGCGATCATCGCTTGGTGGGCCGACGTCTACCCCTGCTGAGCCTGCTTCCTGAGGGCGAGCGATTGCCACGACAGAGCTTGACCCAGTTACTGCGAGGGGGGCGGTTTGTCCTGGTGCATCATCGTGCCGATGGGCTGGCCGCCGATCTTCGACGTGATTTTCCGGGATTGCAAACGGCGTCTATCAGCGAGGATTCGCGCAATAACAGCTTGTCCGCTGGCGAGGGAGTCATTGTCAGGCCGGATGGTGTGGTGATCTGGGTCGGTAAAAAGTCGAACATGGCCAAGGAACGTTTGGCTGATTGGTTGCTGGACGATTCTGGTTTCGCGCGTCAGAACCTGATCTGGAACAGGTGACAACCCGCTAAAACGCTGGGAAAACTGATCGTACGTGAAAGCGGCTTTGCTCTCGAATCGATTGACTTTTTGAAGAGAGCCTTTCTTGTGCGTCCACAATTCCATTGTGGACGCACAAGACTTTGCACAATCGCATCAGTCAAGTGCCGTTTTTTGCACAGAACATACACCCACGAGCCATGGGCCTTGACCAGTCCCACCTGATTCATCGTTGTGGTATTCGCTCCGGGTACCGGAACACCGCTGTTCGGCGGCCTGCGCGGGATCAATCTGGTGGGCATGGACATGGTGGAAGTGGCGCCGGCCTATGACAGTGCGGAGATCACCTCACTGGCGGCGGCGACATTGGCGATGGAGATGTTGTGCCTGTATGCGGCCAGGCATAAGGTCGATAGGTAACAACGATCCTCGGTGTCACCACTGACGCCATCGCGGGCAAGCCCGCTCCCACAGAAGTTGCGCAGAACCTGCGGGAGCGGGCTTGCCCGCGATGCTTTTAAGCGACTGGAACGATTGGCAGGTCAAGGACCTGACCACCGCTGAACCGCACGAACGAACCGGCTATGGATTCGTGCGGCACGCCTTTGGCCACCTCGCTGACACCGTCCAGCCGCGCCAACTGCTCAGCACTCAACTGCACATTCAGCGCCCCCAACGTGGCGTCCAGCTGTTCACGTGTCCGCGAACCGAGGATCGGAATCAGCGCCGTGGTCGAGCGTTTGGCTTTTTCCCGCAACCAGGCAATGGCCACGTGGGTCGGGCTGGCGTCGAGTTCTGCGGCGATGTCGATCAAGGTGTCGAGCAGGGCGGTTTCGCGGGCGCTTTTTTCAGCATGAATCAGCACGCCGAGCTTGTTCGCGCGGTTGTCGCCTTGGCTGTTGCGATACTTACCGGTCAGGAAGCCGCCACCCAGCGGCGACCACAGCGTCGCGGCCAGGCCAAGGGCTTCGGCCATCGGCAGCTGTTCGCGCTCGGCGGTGCGTTCGGCGAGGCTGTACTCGACCTGGATCGCAGCGATCGGCGCAAAGCCACGTACTTCGGCCAGCAGGTCGGCGCGGGCGATGCGCCACGCGGGGAAGTTCGACAGCCCGGCGTAGTGGATCTTGCCGGCACTGACCAGGTCGTCGAAGCCGCGCAGGATCTCTTCCATGGGGGTGACGCCGTCGCTCATGTGGGCCCAGAACAGGTCGATGTGATCGGTCTTAAGTCGTTTCAGGCTCTCTTCGACGGCGCGTACCATGTTCTTGCGGCTGTTGCCGGTGTGGGAAATACCGGCCGCCGGTGTAGTCCCCAGGGTGTATTTGGTGGCGATGACCAGGCTATCCCGTTCTGCATTGATGAATTCGCTGAGCATGGCCTCGGACTGCCCGCTCTGATAGCCATTGGCGGTGTCGATGAAGTTGCCGCCGGCTTCCAGGTAGCCATCAAAAATGCGCCTGGCTTCGTCACGCTCGGCGCCATGGCCCCAGCCGGTACCGAAATTACCGGCGCCCAAGGCCAGTTCGGACACTCGCAAGCCGGTTTTACGGCCGAAAACTTTGTAATGCATGGGATAACTCCAGAGGGGTGATGGCAGGATTTATAGATGATGCATGACATGTATAAAATATGATGTCTATCATTTAAATCGTCAAGGCGCTTTTCTTTCCTGCATAAAACCGCCGATCGCCGGTCACGCCATCAATGCGCAATGGCATACTGCCGCCCATGACTATCGAATCCCCCTTAAGCGCCTGGCAGCACGCGATCGAGCAAAAGGGCTTCGTCCAGGACGAGGCCCAGGAGCATGCCGTGTGGGCGCTGCAAAAATGCCACGAAGCGCTGCATGAAGGCCGCTCAGCCGTTTCCGGCGTGTACCTGTGGGGGCCGGTGGGGCGGGGTAAGACCTGGTTGATGGACCAGTTCTACCAAAGCCTGCGAGTACCGGCGCGGCGCCAGCACTTTCATCACTTCATGGGCTGGGTGCACCAGCGTTCGTTTCAACTGACCGGCACCGTCGACCCGCTCAAGGCGTTGGCCCGTGAGTTGTCCGAAGAAGTGCGCGTGCTGTGTTTCGATGAGTTGTTCGTCAATGACATCGGCGACGCGATCATTCTCGGGCGGCTGTTCCAGGTGATGTTCGAGCAGGGCGTCGTGGTGGTCTGCACCTCCAACCTGCCGCCGGACCAGTTGTACGCCGACGGCTTCAATCGTGACCGTTTCATGCCCGCCATCGCCGCGATCAAGCAACACATGCAGGTGATCGCGGTGGATGGCGGGGAAGACCATCGCCTGCATCCGGGGGCCGCTTCGCAGCGCTATTGGGTGGCCGAGCCGGGCACGCCCGGTGCGCTGGGCGAAGTGTTCCAGGCGTTGAGCGCCGGCCAGTCGGCATCGAGCGAGCCGGTCCCGGTCGGTTACCGCTCGCTGGAGGTGGTCAAGGCCAGCCCGACCGTGCTCTGGACCCGCTACGCCGCGCTGTGCGAGCAACCCTTCGCGGCCATGGATTTCATCGCCCTGTGCGATACCTACGGCGCTATTCTGTTGGGGGACGTACCCAACCTCAGCGCGCAAAAACGTGCCGGGCGCATCGCCCGCGGTACCGAGGACGGTGTCGAGCGGGTGGAAGCGGGGGACCGCGAACTGCCGCAATTGTCTGTGCATGACGACGGCGTAAGACGTTTCATCGCGCTAGTGGACGAGTGCTACGACCGCAAGGTGCCGCTGTACCTTGAGGCGCAAGTGCCGATGGCAGCGCTTTATACCGAGGGTTACCTGGAATTTCCGTTCCGCCGCACCCTCAGTCGATTGCAGGAAATGCAGTTGCAACGGTTTGCCGAAGTCTGATCGGGAGCAGCACACATGAATCAGCCCCTGTCGCACCACCTGCTGACCATGGCTTATCAGAACGCCTGGGCCAACCACCGACTGGCCAAGGCCTGGAGGCAGTTGAGCCCACAGGAGTTGATCGCCGCGCGGGTCAGCTTCTTCCCCAGCATCCGCGCGACCCTCAACCACATCCTCACCTGCGACTGGTTTTATGTGGATGCGCTGGAGCGCGAAATGCGCGGCGATGATCCGCATCCCGACTGCCGGGTGTTTTTCAAGGAAGACGAACCCTGCCTCATCGCGTCGGACCTGGTTCGTGAACAGGCCCATGTCGACCGTCGATTGATCGCTTACTGCGAGCAGCTGCGTGACGCCAGCCTCAGCAAAATCGTGACCATCGCCCGCGATACGCCCCAACACGACAGCCGTCTGCGCCTGCTGTCCCATTTGTTCGAACACCAGATCCATCATCGCGGTCAGGTTCACGCCATGCTCAGCGGCACCTCGGTCAAGCCACCGCAACTCGACGAGTTTTTCTGCGCCGGCGAGTCGCACTTGCGGGCCGAGGATTTTGCCGAGCTGGGGTGGACGGAAGCGTTGATCTGGGGCGCTTGAGCGCCAAAGAATTGCGCGGTGGTGATTGTCGATACCCGGGTGCTCGCGCTATGGTCCGCCGGCACTTCAGCGTGAAATACATGCTGGGGGCTACTTCATGTGTGATCGAGGATGGAAATGGACTCCGCAGAAATTCTTGTGCTTCAGGCCAGCTACACCAATCCGGTGCATGCCGAGGCTATTTGTCTGGTGTTGAACCACTACGCCGAGGACCCGATGGGGGGCGGCCAGCCGTTGCCGGCCCATGTCCTGGAGCAACTCCCAGCAGAGCTTGCCAGGCGTCCCCACGCGTTCAGTGTGCTGGCTTTTGTCGGGGGCGAGCCGGCGGGGCTGATCAATTGCTTCGAGGGGTTCTCGACCTTTGCCTGCCGGCCGTTGGTCAATGTGCACGACGTGTCGGTGGTGAAAAAATTTCGCGGCCTGGGCCTGAGCCAGAAGATGCTGCAAAAGGTCGAGGACATCGCCCGTCAGCGGGGTTGCTGCAAGCTCACCCTGGAAGTGCTGGAAGGCAATGCCGTAGCGCAGGGCTCGTATGAAAAAGCCGGTTTCGCCGCCGGCATGTTCTACCCGGCCCATGGACGCATGCTGTTCTGGACCAAGAGCCTCTAACTCGACAGAACGTTTTTTTGGGTTTTTCACTTTCCGCGTGCAGCCTGCGATCTTTTGATCTTCAAACGTCAAAAGATCGCAGCCTTCGGCAGCTCCTACGGGATTGGTGTACGCGCTTTGATCACGGGTGTACGCGGTCGGTGTAGGAGCTGGCGCAGCCTGCGATCTTTTGATCTTCAGCGGTCGCTTTGGCGTCAACGTCAAAAGATCGCAGGCTTCGGCAGCTCCTACGGGATTGGTGTACGCGCTTTAATCACGGGTGTACGCGGTCGGCGTAGGAGCTGGCGCAGCCTGCGATCTTTTGATTTTCAGCGGTCGCTTTGGCGTCAACGTCAAAAGATCGCAGGCTTCGGCAGCTCCTACGGGATTGGTGTACGCGCTTTGATCACGGGTGTACGCGGTCAATGTAGGAGCTGGCGCAGCCTGCGATGGTCGTTAACGATGACGCGGGCGAGCGGGATGAACGCGGCGCACTTGGGGCCATCGCCAGCAGGCTGGCTCCTACAGTGTCAGTGTCCCGGGAATGCGTGAAGAACCCAAAAAAAGGGCGTCCTTCAGGACGCCCAAACGGTCTTCTGCGACTGTAGAGCCGCAGTCAGAGGATCATTTCGGTCTGTAGGTTTCAGTCATTTGTGCGGTTTGATCGTCAGGCACCCGTAGTCCGATGCTCGGGATCGGATGGCCGAGGGCTGCTTGCTGGGCCAGTCGCAGACTTTCGAAGTAATAGCGCATGCGTTCGGCTCCACCTTCGGCGAATGCGCTGGTCGAACCCAGCGCCATCAGGCCGACGAGGATCACGGCGGTGCGTTTCATGGTATGCCTCCCACTAAAGTTGTCGGATGCCTTTCGTCCATGAATCAATGAAGCAGTGTCGAAATGGCATTATCCGCCGATTCGCTTAAATGGGAATTGATTTCACTGCTGGCCTTGCCATGAAAAAGGGGCCGGAACCGGCCCCTGAAAGGATTACTGCTGAACGACCGCGGGTGGCGTTTTCGGCTTCATCAGGCTGAAATCGATCAACGCGCGCTGCTCACGCTCATAGGGGTTGCCGATCATCAATGGCCGGGCTTTGAAACTGTCGCTGACCACACTCTTGCTGCGATCGAGTTCGTCGAAGCTCAGGCCTGCCAGATCGGCCCAGGTGTGGATCAGGTGCGAGCTGCTGTAAGGACGCGACAGATCGCCGGCGAGGTTCCAGTCATGGCTTGCCCGCCACTTCGGCGAAGCCCAGGCCATGAACGGAATGGTGTACATCGGAGCCGTCGGCTTGTTCTCGTTGCGCCCCAGGGTACTGTGACCCGCGGAATCGAACACGTCTTCGCCATGGTCGGAGAGGTACAGCAGGAAGCCGTTCGGATCGGTTCTGGCGTAGTCCTTGATCAGGCTGGACACCACGAAGTCGTTGTACAGCACGGCGTTGTCATAGCTGTTGTACGTCGGCACCTGATCGTCACGTACGCCGGCCGGAACGCCATTGCGGTCCTGGAACTTGTCGAAGGCCTGTGGGTAGCGGTACTGGTAGCTCATGTGCGTGCCGAGCAGATGCACGACGATGAGTTTGCGCGGCGCCGCGTCGGCCAGGGCCTTGTTGAACGGCTCGATCACGTCGCCGTCGTACTGCGCGGCGTTCTGGTTGCGGTTGTTGTTCAGGTACACCTGTTCGTCGGCCTGTTCGGAGAAGGTCGTGAGCATGGTGTTGCGCTTGGTCATGGTCTGCTGGTTGGTGATCCAGAAGGCTTTGTAACCGGCCTGTTTCATCATGCTGACCAGCGATGGCGTCGACAGGTACAGGTCCGGGTTTTCTTCGTCGGCGAAGGTCAGGACCTGTTGCAGCGCTTCAATGGTGTAGGGGCGCGGAGTGATGACGTTGTCGAAAACGTCCAGTTGATCCTTGAGCTTGTCCAGTTCCGGCGTGGTTTGCCGTGGGTAACCGTACAGGCTCATGCGCTGACGGTTGGTGGACTCGCCGATCACCAGCACCAGGGTGGCAGGCGTATTGGCCATGGCGTCCTTGAGGTTGCGCAGCGGTGCAATCCTGCTGGCACTGTTGAGCATGTCCTGCATGCCGGCCAGGGTTTCCAGGTAACGGTGATAGGCCACGGCCATCTGCCATGGCACCGCCGGCTCGATGCGGGTTTCGAACTTGTCGAAGCCTTCGGCGAAACTGCCGGTGCGCGAGGTTTGCTTGATCAGGGGATATCCGACCACCGCCACGACAATGGCCAGCGCTGCGGCGATGGCCTTGCCACGGGGCAGGTACACCGGGCGCAGGCGAGTCCACAGGAAATAGGCAAATGCGCTGTGGGCCAGGAACGCCGGGATCATCCACCAGGCAAAGTACTGGGTCATGTACTCACCGGCTTCAGCCACGTTCGACTCGAACATGATGAAGATGACGCTCTGGGAAAATTCCTGCTGGTAAATGAAGAAGTAGCCCAGGCTCGCCATGGAACACGCCCACAGCACGACGCCGATCACGGCGGCCATGACACGGGTCTGTTTGGGGAACAGCAGCATCGGCGCCAGCCAGATCGCGCTCATGACGAAGGCCTGGCGGAATCCGGTAAACCCGGAGGTGCCCGTCAGTTGGATCAGTAGTTGGGTGATGCCGGAAAAGTACCAGAAGAATACAAACAGCCAGACGAATCCGGCCCAATCAAAACCTGCCGCAGTCGTTTTGCTGCGTTCGAACAAAGACATTCAGCGCTCCAGCCGAGAATTCACTACCACCGCCGGGACTTGGAGATCGCGGACGACGAACAAGGGCCGCACGGAACCGGGCGGCCTGGAATTTGTAATTATCGTGAGACAATTGTGAAAATTTTGTGAGTTGCCGGAGGCGGCAGGGCGTGAGCCGGTGCGGAAGCAGTGCAGACTGCTCCCGCTAGAAACGGGGAGAATCAGGCGAGTGGGGCGCGTTGCACCGCAGCCAGGGGCTGCGTCTGACCTGTTTGCAGCAGCAGTCGCAACTGCGCCAGCTCCTGTTTCAATTGATCGCGTTCGTCCTTCAACTGACGCAATTCATCGCGACGGATAGTGACGTAAAGGGTTTGTGCTGGCAGTGCGGTATGTACTGTGCCCATTGCTCACCTCGCAAATGGCGTGTCTCAACTGTAGTGCCGCTTCGAAATCAACGGCTGATCTACTATCGGCGCCAATTTTGATTTCTTTTGCTCCCGAAGGGAACTTTTTTATTTTTCATTGTCGTTGTGTCTTCGGCTTGATTCCCGACGTTATCCATCAGGATCGGGCACAATGCCCGGAAACTTCACGCCAACGCTCTGGACTAACCTCATGAGTCGCGTTGGGCTATAACCTTTGACACACATTTTATTTGTAGTAGGGAGCATCAGCACATGCAACTCGGGATTATTGGACTGGGCCGCATGGGCGGCAATATTGCGCGGCGCCTGATGCTCAACGGGCACACCACCGTTGTTTACGACCGCAATACCGCCTTTGTCGAAGCCTTGTCCGCTGAGGGCTCCACCGGCGTCGCCGATCTGCCGGCGCTGGTCGCTGGCCTGGCCAAACCGCGTGCGGTGTGGGTCATGCTGCCGGCAGGCGCACCGACCGAAGAGACCATCGACACCCTGAGCACCTTGCTCGAAGCCGGCGACACCATCATCGACGGCGGCAACACCTTCTATAAGGACGATATCCGCCGGGCCAAAACCCTGTCGGAAAAAGGCCTGCATTACATCGACGTCGGTACATCCGGCGGCGTCTGGGGCCTGGAGCGTGGCTACTGCATGATGATCGGCGGCGATGCCGCGACAGTTAAGCGTCTCGACCCGCTGTTCGCAACCCTGGCCCCGGGCATGGGTGACATCCCGCGTACCAAGGACCGCAAGTCCGACGACGACCGTGCCGAGCGTGGCTACATTCACGCCGGTCCCGCCGGCGCCGGGCATTTCGTGAAGATGATCCACAACGGCATCGAATACGGAATGATGCAGGCCTTCGCCGAAGGCTTCGACATCCTGCAAACCAAAAACAGCGAGAGCCTGCCAGCCGACCAGCGTTTCGACCTGAACGTGGCCGACATCGCCGAAGTCTGGCGTCGTGGCAGCGTGGTGTCCTCGTGGTTGCTCGACCTGACGGCAGACGCCCTGGCCAGTGATCCGAAACTCGACGGGTTCTCCGGGTCGGTGGCCGACAGCGGTGAAGGCCGCTGGACCATCGAGGCGGCGATGGAGCAAGCGGTGCCGGTGCCGGTGCTGTCGAACTCGCTGTTTTCCCGCTACCGCTCGCGCGGCCAGGGCACCTTTGGCGACAAGGTTCTCTCGGCCCAGCGCTTCGGCTTCGGCGGCCATGTGGAGACCTCGAAAAAATGACCCACGTGATCCGCAGAAAATCCAAGGCTGAGCCTGCACCCGCGACGACGCTGTTTCTGTTTGGCGCCCATGGCGACCTGGTCAAGCGTCTGTTGGTGCCGGCGCTGTATAACCTCAAGCGCAACGGGCTGCTCGGGGATGGACTGCGGATCATCGGCGTTGACCACAACGCCATCAGCGATGAAGGTTTTGCGCAAAAGCTCGAAGACTTCATTCGAAACGAGATGACTGGCAAGGGTGATCACACCCTTGATCCAGTGGTCTGGTCCAGACTTGCCAAAGGCATCAGCTACGTCCAGGGCGATTTCCTGGACGACAGCACTTATCAAGCGCTGGCGGCGAAAATCGCCGACAGCGGAACCGGCAATGCGGTGTTCTACCTGGCCACCGCGCCGCGTTTCTTCAGTGAGGTGGCGCGCCGACTCGGTGCCGCCGGATTGCTGGAAGAAACCCCCGAGGCTTTCAGGAGGGTGGTGATCGAAAAACCCTTCGGCTCCGACCTGCAAACGGCCGAGGCCTTGAATGCCTGCCTGCTCAAGGTGATGACGGAAAAGCAGATCTACCGGATCGATCACTATCTGGGCAAGGAGACCGTGCAGAACATTCTGGTCAGCCGGTTCTCCAACAGCCTGTTCGAAGCGTTCTGGAATAATCACTACATCGACCACGTACAGATCACCGCCGCTGAAACCGTCGGCGTGGAAACCCGTGGCAGTTTTTATGAGCACACGGGTGCGCTGCGGGACATGGTGCCCAATCACCTGTTCCAGTTGCTGGCAATGGTGGCGATGGAACCTCCCGCCGCGTTCGGCGCCGATGCGGTGCGCGGCGAGAAAGCCAAGGTCGTCGGCGCGATCAGGCCCTGGACGGTCGAGGAGGCCCGTGCCAACTCGGTACGAGGTCAATACGCCGCGGGTGAAATCGACGGCAAGGCGCTGCCGGGCTATCGCCAGGAAGACAAGGTCGCACCCGACAGCAATACCGAAACCTATGTGGCCCTCAAGGTCATGATCGATAACTGGCGCTGGGTCGGGGTGCCGTTCTACCTGCGCACCGGCAAGCGCATGAGCGTGCGTGACACCGAGATCGTCATCTGTTTCAAACCGGCACCCTATGCGCAGTTTCGCGATACCGAGGTCGATGAACTGCAGCCGACTTATTTGCGCATCCAGATCCAGCCGAACGAAGGCATGTGGTTCGACCTGTTGGCCAAACGTCCCGGTCAGGCCCTGAAAATGGACAACATCGAGCTGGGGTTTGCCTACAAGGACTTTTTCGAGATGCAGCCGTCCACGGGCTACGAAACCCTGATCTACGATTGCCTGACCGGCGATCAGACGTTGTTCCAGCGCGCCGACAACATCGAAAACGGCTGGCGCGCCGTGCAGCCGTTCCTCGATGCCTGGCAACAGGACGCCAGCGTGCAGAGCTATGCCGCCGGGGAAAATGGCCCGAAGGCCGGCGAAGAATTGCTCACCCGTGACGGTCGCGTCTGGCACCGTCTTGGATAATGTGGGAGCGAGCTTGCTCGCGATAGCGGTCTGTCAGGCACTTGGATGTGAATGTGCCGCCGCTATCGCGAGCAAGCTCGTTCCCACAGGGTTGGGGGGTTACAGCCAGTAGCTCACCGCATACCACCCGAGCAAGCCCATGACCACGGTGTACGGCAACGCCATCCAGACCATCCGCCCGTAAGACAGGCGCACCAGTGGTGCGATCGCCGAGGTCAGCAAGAACAGGAACGCCGCCTGGCCGTTGGGCGTCGCCACGCTCGGCAGGTTGGTGCCGGTGTTGATCGCAATGGCCAGCGTTTCGAAATGTTCACGGGTCATCTCACCCGCCATGAAAGCGCGCTTCACTTCGGTGATGTAAATGGTCGCGACGAATACGTTGTCACTGATGGCTGACAGCAGGCCGTTGGCAATGAACAGCATGCCCGGTTGTTGGTCCGCCGGCAGCGCCAGTACCCAGTGGATCAGCGGCGAGAACAATTGCTGGTCATGAATCACCGCGACCACGGCGAAAAACACCACCAACAAGGCGGTAAACGGCATGGCGTCCTTGAACGCGGTGCCGAGGCGGTGTTCGTCGGTGATGCCGGTAAACGCGGTGATCAACACGATCACCATCAAGCCGATCAAGCCCACTTCGGCGATGTGAAACGCCAGCCCGGCGATCAGAATCAATGCGGCGGCGCCTTGTACCAGCAGTGCGGCCCGTTGGCGGGCGGTGCGTTCGGCATTGTCTTCGGCGGCGTAGTTGGCCAGCACCGCACGGACGTTCTCCGGCAGCAGCGTGCCGTATCCGAACCAGCGCAGCTTTTCCAGCAGGACGCAAGTCACCAGGCCTGCGACCAGTACCGGCAGGGATACCGGCGCAACCTGGGTGAAGAATTCGGAGAAATGCCAACCCATTTCATGGCCGATCAGCAGGTTCTGCGGTTCACCGACCAGCGTACACACGCCGCCCAGTGCGGTGCCTACGGCACCGTGCATCAGCAGGCTGCGCAGAAAGGCGCGGAACTGTTCGAGGTCGCCCTGATGCAGGGTCGGCAATTGTTTGTCGTCGCTGTACTCGCTGTCCTGGCGCGGGTCGTTACCCGAGGCGACGCGGTGATACACCGAGTAAAAGCCTACGGCGGCACTGATGATCACGGCGGTCACGGTCAAGGCATCGAGGAACGCCGACAGAAAGGCCGACAGAAAGCAGAACATCAGGGCCAACGCAGCCTTGGAGCGAACCCCCAACAGCAGGCGCGAGAACAGGTACAGCAACAAGTCCTTCATGAAATAGATACCGGCCACCATGAACATCAGCAGCAGGATCACCGGGAAATTGTGCAGCAACTCGTCATACAGCGCCTGCGGCGTGGTCATCTTCAGCAGCAGGGCTTCAATCAACAACAGGCCGCCGGGCATCAGCGGATAACACTTGAGCGCCATGGCCAGGGTGAAGATGAACTCCAGCACCAGCAGCCAGCCGGCCGCTACCGGGCCAACGGTCCACAGGACCAGGGCATTGAGAATCAGAAAGCCGACGATGCAGGCCTTGTACCAACGGGGCGAATGCCCGAGAAAGTTGTGCGCGAACGCCTGGGCCATTGAACCGGACATCGGCTGCTCCTTGTTTTAAGAAGCGCGCAACTTGCCGCAAGCGGGGGAGAAGATCAAGCGCAGGAAAAATGCACGTGCTTACCCCTGATAGCGAGCGATGACCGCCTTGTAGTTTCCATGCAGTGAATAGCCGCCTACGACGATGTTTCCATCGGTCTGCGCCGCGACACAGGTGGCAGTATCCAGGCTGGGGCCGAGGCGGGTACGCGTATAGCCGCGGCCGTCGCCAAAGAGGCAATCGGGATGGCCGTCAGGCAGGTATCGACCGATCAGGAAGTCTGCTTCGATGCCGCCGATGGTTGCGCCCGCCGTCAGCACACCGCCATCGGGTTGTAGCTGCGCGGTATTCCACTGGCAGCCGTTGTGGCCAATGACCAGGCGTTGCGGCTGGCCGCCGTTGCAGTGATTGTCGGGGCGGCCGTTGCTGTGCATCTTGAACGTCAGGCAATGCATCGGCTCGCGACTGCAACCAAAACACAGGACGTCTCCATTGATTTGCTGGACCACCTGACTGACCTGGGCGCCATGCCCCTGCGCCTTGAACGTCAGGAATCCGTCCACGGCGAAACTGTCGTCGAGGCGGCCGTCGGCGTGGTAGCGCGCCAGTAAGCCTTCTTCAGGGAAGTTGATCGATCCACCCACCAGAACCCGGCCGTCACCCTGTATTGTCAGGCTGCTGAGCCAGGTATTCATCAGCAGGTGCCGGACCACCACAAAGCCACGGCCATTGAACGAGCAGTCCAGCGAGCCTTCGACATCCAACCGTATCAACAGGCCGACGTGATCGGCCAGTTCGAAGTGATGGTTGGCCAGAATCAGGATCCGGCCGTCTCGCTGTACGCCCACATCACAGGCTTCAGCGCCCGGCACACCGGGAGGCAGCCAGATATCGCGCACACCGAGGGACAGACCGCCAGGCAAGCGCACGACGCGGCGGCCATTGTCGCCAAAGCTTCGAACCACGCGACCCTCTTGATCGAACAGTGCCAGACCCGGGAGCGTGCGGTGTGCGTTATCGTATTGCAGGCCGGCCAGCAGGATATTGCCGTCGGGCATGATCAGTACCTTGGCGCCCATGGCTTCGAACCCGGGTTCGAATTGCCCGATGACGCTGCCTTGCCTGCCGAAGGCAAGGTCTGCCGAGCCATCTTCCAGCAAGCGGGCCAGGCCAAAGCGGCTGCCATCGGCCATGGCGACCTTTGCCGCCACCAGCATACGGCCCCGGGCATCGATTGCGACGTCGTTGGCCATGCTGGAGAGGCTGTCGGCGAAATACACCTGGGTTTTGCCGTTGCCTGCAAAGGTCGTATCGAGAGTGCCGGCAGTGTTCCGGACGGTGGAGCAGGCAATGGCGGACTGGATTGACATGAACCGCATCTCCTTGCGAGTCGTCCTGATCCAGAAGTTTGGGTGGCGACTTTATAAGAAGAATATTCAATCCCTGAATGGGGAGATGCACAACTGTAAGAACTAACAGACGGAGAGTCGCTGTGTGCCACAACAGTGTCTTTTCGAACCAATGGCAAGCCTGCAAAGTATAGGGTGCACAAAAGTTCAAACTAACGGGGCAACGAGTGCGTATGGGCGAGAACGATCGGCCCAACTAAAAGGCGGGGAAGGGCGCGGATTACCTCGGAGTAATCCGCAAAACGGTTAGTGCGGCATCGACCATGACTGCAGTGTGTAACCTTCCTCGCTCAATTCGGCGCGGGCCTGTTCCAGCAGCAATTCGAGTTGTGCGGGATCGGAATAAGCGCTGCTTGGGATCTGCTTGCGGCCAATGCTGGTGCTGGTGCGGTCGATAACGGTCAGGCTGAGTTCGCCATTACCGTCCTGTGGAGCCCAGGCCACGCATTTGAATGGTTTAAATGCACGGTCGGCAATCAAAAGTGCTTCGTTGATACGGAGCGGGGCGTTCATAGGGTCTTCTCTCTGTGTGCCCAATCAAGTGATGTGCCGTCGGTTGGGCTTACCGTTCGGCTGGTTACTTGTACTGATGCCCGCAACCGGGGTTCGGGTCACACAACAATCAAAATTAATTTCGACTTTATTTCACAGGCTCAAGAATGAGCCCGGCTTTGAAAGCTGAATGAAAGAAAAGAGTCGTTAGGTAACTATCAAAGTCGCCTCTTATAACTGGATGTATCGTAATCCTATAGTCAA
Source organism: Pseudomonas sp. Pseusp49 (assembly GCF_059491875.1). Taxonomy (NCBI): domain Bacteria; kingdom Pseudomonadati; phylum Pseudomonadota; class Gammaproteobacteria; order Pseudomonadales; family Pseudomonadaceae; genus Pseudomonas; species Pseudomonas sp. Pseusp49. The sequence continues at coordinate 3,161,418 of NZ_CP168514.1, forward strand.
ACGGTACAAGGAACTGTCAAGTTCTTGCTAATGTTACAGTCAGGTCCGCCAAATGATTGTTTTTACTAATTTTTCTAAAAATTGGCGCCAAGGAACAGTCATGAGCGATGTGCCAGCTTCACGACGTCTATTAGTGGTGGACCCCTGTGACGATTGCTATCGTCTGCTCCCTGGATTGCGCGCTATCGGTTGGGATGTTGACAGCTGCACGCTGGAACACGCCACTGACCGAACCTGCGACGTGGGCTTGATACGCCTGCAGCCGTATCACCTTGAGCACCCGGAAGCCGTCAAGGAATTGATCAGCCGCAGTGGCGCAGAGTGGATAGCGGTACTCAACCAGGAAGTGCTGCGACTGCAAAATGTCGGCGACTTTGTCTGTGAGTGGTTTTTTGACTTTCATACCTTGCCGTTCGATGTGTCCAGGGTTCAGGTAACGCTGGGCCGGGCATTTGGCATGGTGCGGTTGCGTGGACAGGGTACGGTGCATGTTGACCAGCCCGAGCATGAATTGCTCGGCGACAGCAAACCTGTGCGCGAACTGCGAAAGCTCTTGAGCAAACTGGCTCCAACCGAATCTCCGGTATTGATTCGCGGTGAAAGCGGCACCGGCAAGGAGTTGGTCGCACGAACCCTGCATCGTCTGTCCCAGCGTCACAGCAAACCCTTCATCGCGATCAATTGTGGTGCGATTCCCGAACACTTGATCCAGTCCGAGTTGTTCGGCCATGAGAAAGGCGCATTTACCGGCGCACATCAACGCAAGGTCGGACGAATAGAAGCCGCTAACGGCGGCACCCTGTTTCTCGATGAAATCGGTGACCTGCCACTGGAGTTGCAGGCCAATCTGCTGAGGTTCCTCCAGGAAAAACACATCGAGCGGGTGGGTGGCAGTCAGCCGATTCCGGTCGACGCGCGGGTGCTGGCGGCGACGAATGTCGACCTAGAAGCCGCTATCGCAAAGAAACGCTTTCGCGAAGACTTGTATTACCGCCTGAACGTACTGCAAGTGGTGACCGTTCCGCTGCGCGAGCGCCATGGCGACTTGTCGATGCTGGCCAATCACTTCTCCCATTTCTACAGCCGTGAAACCGGACGTCGTCCCCGCAGTTTCAGCGAAGACGCCTTGATTGCCATGGGCAAGCACGACTGGCCAGGCAATGTTCGTGAGCTGGCCAATCGCGTTCGTCGTGGGCTGGTATTGGCCGAAGGCCGGCAGATCGAGGCCCGCGACCTGGGGTTGATCAGTCAACACGCGATTGCCGCGCCGATGGGCACCCTCGAAGAATACAAGACCCGGGCCGAACGCCAGGCGTTGTGCGATGTATTGAACCGCCACTCAGATAACCTGAGTGTCGCCGCCAAAGTATTGGGCGTGTCGCGCCCGACTTTCTACCGGTTGTTGCACAAGCATCAGATTCGTTGAATTCCTGCTTCAAACAAAAAGAATGCAGCAATGAAAATTGGGGGCGCGGCGCGCTTGAGTCCATCGCCAGCAAGCTGGCTCCTACAGTTACAGCGTGGGCATGGCCCCTGGGAGCTGGCGCAGCCTGCGATCTTTTGGCGGTTTCGGAATTGCTTAAGATCAAAAGATCGCAGCCTGCGGCAGCTCCTACAGACACATCCGATACCCTGTAGGAGCTGGCGCAGCCTGCGATCTTTTGGCGGTTTCGGAATTTGCTTGAGATCAAAAGATCGCAGCCTGCGGCAGCTCCTACAGACACATCCGATACCTTGTGGGAGCTGGCTTGCCAGCGATGGTCGTTAACGATTACGCGGGCGAACTGGATGAACGCGGCGCACTGGAGTCCATCGCCAGCAAGCTGGCTCCTACAGTTTCCCTGGATTGCGTGAAGAGCCTGGTCAGAAGTAGTAAGGGAATTTCAGGCTGAACTGGAAGTCCGGGGCGTCGTCCGTCATGCCAATGGACAGGTTGGGTACGATGGTCAGGTTGTCGGTGGCCGCAATGGTCATGCCGATGTTGAAGTAACCGGCGTTGGCATCGCTGGACACCACCGATTGCCAATCCCCGCCATCTTCCTTGAGCTGGCTTTTGCGTTGCACCAGATCAGAGACCGAGAACGACATGCTCATCTTTTCGTTCAGGGCGAACGCAATGCCGGCGCCAATCTGGAAACTGTCGCCAATGCGAACTTTGCCTGGCGTCTTGAGCGCCGGATTGGAGCTGATGTCGTCGAAGGATTCTTCCAGGTTGTGCGTGTACGACAGACTGCCGAACAGCACTGCCGGATCGAAGGTCTTGACCAGAGAGATCCCCGGCGTGATCGACCAGACGCCGTTGCCGGTAGGCAAGGATTCAGGCACGGCCAGGTTGGAGTTGGCGTCCACCCGAACCAGCTTGATGCCGAACGGGTCTTTGCCGGTGGGTGCCTTGACGCGCAAGGTCAACACGGCATCGGGCGTGTTGGCCGACTCGTCGAGGAATTTGTAGGCAATACCGAAGTTGACGTCACCAATGGCCGGGTCTTCCTTGACGGTGTCTTCGGTCGTGACGTTGGCGGCGCCGTTGTTGCCGCCACCGGACTGGTACGTGGACTGACGGTAAACCACCGGCACGTTCAGGTCGAACTGCCAGCGATTGTTGAAGTTGTAGCGGCCGGTGAGGTCCAGCGTCCAGGTGTCGGCCTTGATCCGGTCCAGGTTGATGGCACCGAGAAAGATCGAGTCCAGTGCGAGAAAACCGTTGAGGACCAGTTGGCGGGTATCGTACCGGGAGTAGGTTATCCCGGTTTCGACACTGAACTTGCCACCGCCGAAGAACCCGCTGGCCTCGTCATACAGGTTTGAAACGCTTTGCGCCGGCTGTGAGTCATCGGCCAGCGATTGTCCATACGAACTGCCGCTGCCCCCCGCTGCACCCCCTGAAGCCGCCGCGGCACCGGTGCCGGTGGCGACGTTTGGATTGCCCTTCAGGTCGGCGGGCGACTTGGCCAGGCGTTTGGGCGGGGGTGGCGCAGGCTGTTCTTCGACCTGGCGGACCCGTTGTTCAAGAACCGCCAGGGCCTTTTGCTGGACTTCGTATCGCTGCTTCAACTCCAGAAGCTCTCGTTTGAGAGCCTCCATTTCCGGGTCAGTTGCTGCCTGCACCATCGCCACCGGCAGTAGAGAGCACAAGCAAATAACTGCACGCAGTGATACCGATCGGTACATGAAAAAACCGTCCATTTGTGCCCAGTGCTCGTGTCTCAGCGTAGCTCAATACCCCAAGGTCCGTAATGCGGTGAGTTGGTTCAGGTTGTAGCCCAATGCACCATTACTCGGTTCTTTATTGTCGAGCACGACGTTGAGTCGCGTCATGTTGTTGACCACATTGCTGTTGCCCAGCAACCGGGTGTCTTGCAGTAACCCGCCCTGGGCGACTTGTTGCAGGCTTGAGCCCTGGTTGTTGTTGGCGGTAATGGCCACCTGAACGCCGCCGCCGGTCGCGGACACGGCGACACTGCCTGCAGCATTGCTGCCGGTGATGGTTTGGCCGGCTACCAGCGCCTGGCCACGGCTCGGCACTGGCGCAGGGGCCGTGCTGGCCTCTTTGACGTTGATGGCGATCTTGTTGTTTGCACTGTTGCCATCGCCAGCGGCCCGTGTGACCTGGGTGACGCCCTGAGAGGTGCTCAGTCCCGCACCACCCGTTATGTTACCGGTGCCCGGGGCGGTGCCCGAAACGGTGCCTGAGCCGTGGCTCGAACCGGTACCTGAGTTGGGCGAACTGCCTTTACCACTGTGATTGAAGGTTGAAACATAGAACTCGGGCTTGACCGTTTCGGCCTGAAGACGCATCGAGGTGGTTGCCCCGATCAGATCACCACTGGCGTTGCGCCAGGTACTGCTCATGACAACGCCGAAGCTGATGATCCGCCCCGGCATCACATACCGGCCACGCAACTCGGCCAGTTCCTGGTCCTTGATTTCGATGGGTCTGAACTCATCAGCAAAACCTGAAGTGGTCGCTGCCAGACAGGCAGTGACCACCCAATACGAGGTTTTCATTTGCTGCTCCCGGAGCATCCTGCCCCCTGTCATCTTGTTGGCGATTAAAAGAAGTCGCTCTGTATGAAACCGAAATCCATCAATTCAGCATCTTTGACCGGGTTGAAATTATCCATCTTGTTCTTGGCCGTCAGCGGTTCCGGCGGACTGCGTAACGCATTGGCCTTGTCGTAACCGGGACCGATGATAGCGAAGACAATACCATTCCAGCCTTTGACAAAGTCATCATGGGAGTAGCGTTTGTGACCGAGCACCGGGTCGCCGATGTACACCCAGTTTCTGTCCGCCCGCTGCAACACCACGAAGTGCTTGTAGCCGCGAATGTCCATCAGTACTACCACTGGAATCGTCACGGCATCGAGTCTTTCAGGCGGGATCTTGTAGCCCCGGGCACGCATGCCGATGCTTTCTATGTAGCGCTTCATGTCCAGCATGGAAAAACCCTGGGTACGGACCAGGTCCTGGTCGGCAAAGACCAGCATGCCTTTGATGATGTGCTCTTCATCGACGTCAAGCCAATAGGCCTGGCGCAGTATCGTTGCCAGCGCGGCGGCGCCGCAGCTGAAATCGGTTTTCTGTTCGACGATGTCGCTGAACTTGCGCTCACGCAAACTCTGTACGTGCTTGTACACCAGCACGCCGCCCGGCAGGGCGGCAACCGGCATCTGTGCAGCCTGGGTCAGGCCAGACAGGCACAGCAGGGCGAAAAGGGCCGTCTTGCACATGGACGATACGCCTTCAGACCGAAGAAAAGCGCCGTCGCCGAGGCTTTCATGGCGGTCGCGATTATGGGCATGATTTGCAGCCTGCGGCGATCGACAGCGAGTTGCTTTGCTGGTTGCCGACGCCGGACGACACGTTGGCTCCGCCGTTGCCGGAGAAGTTGTTCATCGAGCCCGTGATCGAAGCATTGTTGGTTACAGGAGGTCTCCAGCCCTCTGGCGTCATCACTTGTTGAGTGGTTACGCCGGACAGGCCCAGTACACCCACGGGTACGAACTCAGGCCTGGCGTTGTTGGTGACTTTCAGCCCGGATGTGCTTTGGTTGGCCGCCGCGGCGGCGACTGCTACACGGCCGCCCGAAACGGCAATCGCCAGGTTGTTTTTCTGTTGGTTGAAGTCGCCGGTGGTCACGTTGATGCCGATGTTGCCGGAACCGCTGTTGCCCGCGTTATTGAGCGTTGTGTTGTTGGTGTTGGAGTGGTTCCTGGCGGTGTTGCCGGTGCTCTTCTGAGTCGCGCTGGAGACGGTGACGGCGGAGCCGAAGATGAAGGCTTCGTCCGCCGTGGCAAGGGCGGCGGCGTTGTCTTGCTGGTTGCCGTTACCGGCTGCAACGTTGGCGCCCATGTTGCCGTTGGAGCTGTTCAGGGAGTTATCGATTTTGCCGTCGTTTTGTGTGCCCCGGTTCACTACCCCGCTGTCACTGCTTTCCTGCGAGTCCAGCACGGCGGCCCCGGCGCCTGAGGTGATTTGCAGAATTTGATCCAGCGACGGGCCATTGGACTGTTGGTTGCTGCCCTGTCCATTGCCCTGCACGGGATCAGCCTGGGCTGCGAATGCCATCACTGCTGCCAGGGCGAAAGCCAGTGGTTTGAGAGCAGTTGTCGGGTTCATGGTGATTCTCCGTGCTCATTGGTAGTTCAAGTGTTGGTACTTCCCCATTCGCGCTGTATCGGGGTCAGTCAGAGACCCGGATACTCAGGGTGTTAGCCATTCGGTTCCCCACCCCGGCACTCTGGTTCACCTGGATCACGCCCCGGCTGCCAGTGAATGCCTGGTCGCTTGTCACGACCTGGCGACTGCCGATTGGGGTGCCAGTTGCTCCCGAGTTCGGTAGCAACGCCACGTTCTGTTGAGAAAGAGCACTGTCGTCGATGGCTTGCGGTGCAGCGCCGATACTGATGCGCAGGGCATTGGCCATCTGGTTGTTCGCACCGGCACTCTGGTTGACGCCCAGTACGCCGCTGCCATGACTGAAAGAGGTGCCGCCGATAGTGGCCGTCGCATCCATCGATGCATTGGCGGGCGTGGTGATTCTCTGCCTGACGCTGGTAGTTGCACCGGCTTGGGTACCAATGGCGATCGCGCGGACGTTGGCCTGCTGCTGTTGATCACCCGCCGCCTGGTTGACGCTGAAGTTGCCGCGGTATTGGGTACCGGAGTCCAGGAGGGTGGCGTTGTTCACCGAACTGACGCCCGAATCGGCCATCGCGCTGGTGCCGCCGAGCAGGGCAAGCAACAGGGCAGTCAACAGGGCAGGTAAAAGCGCAGGTATCAGAAAGGAACGATCCATCTCATTGCCCCCCCGCCATTCTACCCAGTGGGCTGAGGCCGGTGCTCATGGCACGGTTGATGGTTCCTGAAATGGCGCCGCCACTGCCACCACTGTGGCCGACGGACATGCCAGGCAAACCGTTGGGGTTGGTGATGACACTCAGGCCTTGCATGCCGCCCGGGTTTTGCCCGAAGCTGTTATGAGGGGTCGTTCCGGTGGTTACCCCGGCGATATCGGCGTCGCTGAGTTCGCCGGTGACGCGGGCAGAAGGGTTGGCACTGATGGTGGCCGGGTTCGGATCCCTGCCGCCGCCGCGACCGATGAGCGTTGGGTGAACGGTACGATCAAGCACGATGACACCGTTGCCTTCGGCTTGAACGGTGAAACTGAGAACAGTGCCGGCAGTGCTCGCGATCAGCAGAAGGCACATCAAGCCTTTTTTTTTGAATATCTCCACGACATTCATTCCTTCATTTGTAAGCTGGCCCCGGTCAGCTGTTTTAGGAATAGAGCGAAAGCTGTGCCGCCTTTTGAATATCGAGTTGATTCAATGGTTTACAGACCTGGTTCGGGAACCCTGTGTCGACAGTGTATCAACGGTGAGACAAATCCCTGCGCAGGTAGACCGTAATTGCGGGCCAACCCCTCTGGAACAAAGGTTCTAGCGTTGTTGTAACAACGCCTTAACACCTGCGGTGAGCAAACGAGGAGGAGCGTTGAAATGGGTAGTTTCAGGCAGGGAGGGTGTTTCAGGATCGGACACTTCCCCCCCCTCAGCAGGCGGAAGATGGGGGGATTGCCCCAAATGCCGGTCAGGCGCCGAGCAATCGGGTCACTGCGTTGAGTGCCTGGATTCGGCGTTCTGCCCAATCTCCGTGCAGCACTTGAACCGGTTGTGCGTGGCGTTCAAGCCAGGCCAGGGTCTGCTCGAAAAATACCTGGCGCTGACTCAATCGGGGTTGGCAACGCTGGCCGTCATCCGTCCACTCGACGTGCTCCGGTGACAGCAGTAGGTGCAAGTCGTAATGCCGGGCCAGTAGCGCTGGTTCAATCCAGGCGGGGCAATCGCCGAACAGGGTCTGGCTCCAGAGGATATTGCTCAGCAGGTGCGTGTCGAGGATGAGCAAGGGGGGGTGTTGCACCCTCGCCTGGTCTTCCCATGCCAGTTGACCGCGGGCGATGGGCGTAATGTCGGCCAACGTGGTGTCCCGAGGATTCTGCTCGATGAACCGACGCACGTACTCATCAACCAGCATACCGCCGAAACGCTGTTGCAACTCAGCCGCCAGCCAGCTTTTACCGCTGGATTCAGGGCCTGTGAGGACCAGGACTTTCATGCGCGAAATGCCGGATCGGCACGCCATTCGCGCCAGCCCTGTACGGCGATGACGGCGAACAACCCGTACAGGGTGGCGGTCAGGTACAGGCCTTTATAGACGAACAACCCGACGAATATCACATCCAGGGCGATCCACAACGGCCAGCACTGGACACGTTTTTGCGCCATCCAGACCTGCGCTACCAGGCTGAATCCGGTCAGCGCCGCATCAAGCCAGGGTTGTGCAGCGTCGGTCCAGTAGGCCATGGCCGCTCCCAGCAACAGACTGCCGACTGCGCCGATGGCCAGGCTCAACACCAGGGTTCGAGCGTCGAGGCGACTGACTTCGCGGCCATGGGTCGTGTCGCCACCCCGTGTCCACTGCCACCAGCCGTAAAGTTGCAAGGCGGCATAGACGACTTGCAGCAGCATGTCGGAATACAGCTTCACTTCAAAAAAGATCCAACTGTAGAGCAGCACCATGACCAGGCCGATCGGCCAGCACCAGGGGTTCTGTTTGACCGTCAGCCAGACGGCAATGACACCGAGGGCGGCGGCAAACAGTTCAAGCCCGGACATGGAGATACCTTGGGGTAATCGAAGAGGGGGGCGGATTGTAACCGCCGATCGGACTTGTCTGATAGGATTTCGCCCCCCGCACGGGTAAAGCTGATTCAAGCTGGTTTTTTTCACAGGATTTTAACGGTTCTGTGGTGATCCTTGATGCGCGGGACCTCAGCTACGCTGAGTGCAATCAAAGCATTTGAAAAAATATTAACGGGGCATGCCGGCGCGCATAGCCTTTTGGGGGATTGATGGATCTTTGGACCGCCTTTCAGGCATTGATTCTTGGGGTTGTAGAAGGGCTGACCGAGTTCCTGCCCATTTCCAGTACCGGCCACCAGATCATCGTGGCCGACTTGCTCGGTTTCGGGGGCGAGCGGGCGATGGCGTTTAACATCATCATTCAGCTGGGTGCCATCCTGGCGGTGGTGTGGGAGTTTCGACGCAAGATCCTTGACGTGGTCGTCGGTCTGCCAACCCAGCCGGGTGCCCGGCGGTTTACCGCGAACCTGTTGATCGCGTTCTTGCCGGCCGTGGTGTTGGGCGTGATCTTCGCCGACCTGATCCACCATTACCTGTTCAATCCGATCACCGTGGCAACCGCGCTGGTCGTGGGCGGGATCATCATGTTGTGGGCCGAGCGCCGCCAGCATGAAGTACACGCCGAATCCGTGGATGACATCACCTGGAAAGATGCCTTGAAAGTCGGCCTGGCCCAATGCCTGGCGATGATTCCGGGCACTTCGCGTTCGGGCTCGACCATCATCGGTGGTCTGCTGTTCGGCCTGTCGCGCAAGACCGCTACCGAGTTCTCGTTCTTCCTGGCGATGCCGACCATGGTCGGCGCAGCGGTGTACTCGGGCTACAAGTACCGTCAGTTGTTTGTCCCGGCGGATTTCCCGGTGTTCGCCATCGGCTTCGTCACCGCGTTCATTTTTGCGATGATTGCGGTCCGCGGGTTGCTCAAGTTCATCGCCAACCATAGCTATGCGGCGTTTGCCTGGTATCGCATTGTGTTCGGCCTGATCATCCTGGCGACCTGGCAGTTCGGCTGGGTCGACTGGAGCGCGGCCAAGCCGTGAGTGACTCCGGTTCGCGCAACAACCCCGGACGCCAGTCCGGGGGACAGATCCGCCATTCACGGCTGAAGTGGCTGGTGTTTGCCGTCCTGTGCGCTTTGCCGCTGTCGGGTTCGCTGTCGTCATGGCTGCACGGGGAGTCGCTGATTCCCCTCGCGGCCTACGGCATCGTCAGCGTCGTGACGTTTTTCCTGTACTGGAGCGACAAGCGCAAGGCGCGCGCCGAGCAATGGCGTACGCCGGAAAACGTCTTGCATGCGCTGGAGCTCGCCGGTGGTTGGCCCGGTGCGTTGCTGGCCCAGCAGGCGTTTCGCCACAAAACCCGCAAAGTCTCGTACCAGTTGGTGTTCTGGATCATCGTGCTATTGCACCAGGTGTTCTGGATCGATCACCTGTTTCTCGGCGCACATCTGTTCGCCTTGACCTGATAGCCAATGCCCTACAGCAACAGTCCGACTTGAGTGCGCTTGGGCAGTCTGCTCACCGCCAATTGGTGGGAGCGCTGCAGCAAGCCCTGCAGTTCTTCGCTGCCGAGCGGGTAGGGCGTTTGCATGATGATCCACTGGGCCCGGGCCAGATACGGCGCCGGGTGAATGCCCGGACGGTCGCAGTGACCGAGAAACAGATCCTTGTCGACCTTGAATGCCAGGGAATCACCCCTCAAGCCCTGCAAGGCGAACATCTTGTTCCCGGCAATCGAAAACACCCGCACACCTCCCCATTTGTAATCTTCCCGTGCACCGGGCAGGGCGAGGCAGAACTTCGCGACGTCCTCTTCGCTCATCCGTCCAGCTTTCATAACAATCGTTCCCCACAGGCATTGAAGGATTCGACCAGGTGGTCAATCCAGGCGCGTACCGCCGGCATTACCCCGCGTCGATGAGGATAGACCGCCTGCAGCCAGCCACCGGGCAACGACCACTCGGGCAACAACTGCACCAGTGAGCCGTTTTCCAGCTCCTGTTCGCAATACATCATGGGCAGCATCGTAAAGCCCAGGCCGGAAAGGGTGCTGGCCTTGCGCACGATAAAGTCATCGATGCCCAGCCGGGCCTCGAGCGCAAGTTCACAACTCTTGCCCTTTTGATCCAGCAGGCGGATGTGCACCATGCGATCGGCTTCCAGGGCGCCGAGCACCGGCAGGTTTTTCAGGTCTTCGGGGTGATTGACCTCACGTCCTTTGAGGAAACCGGGGCTGGCGACCAGCAGCATCTGCGCCTGACGCAGGCGGCGGGTGACCAGCAGCGGGTCTTCGTCGCCCAGCTCCCGCACACGCAGGGCAACGTCAATGCCTTCGTTCACCAGGTCAACCCGGCGGTTAAGCAGCATGACCTCCAGCTGGACCTGCGGAAAGCGTTCGAGAAAGTCGCTGATCACCCCCGGTAATATTTCGTGGGCCAACCCGACCGGGCAGGACACCCGCAAACGCCCGCGGGGTTCACTGGACATGCTGGCCACGGCCTCGTCGGCCATTTCCGCTTCCAGCAGCATCGCCTGGCAGTGCCTGAGGTAGCGCTCTCCCACAGCGGTCAGTTTCAGCTGTCGGGTGGTGCGTTGCAGTAAACGTGCACCCAGGCGTTCTTCCAGTTCGGCTATGCGCCGCGACAGTCGGGACTTGGGAATGCCCAGCAAGCGTCCGGCTGCGGCGAATCCCCCGGCTTCCACGACTTTGGCGAAGTAATACAGGTCGTTGAGGTCTTGCATGATGTAAATCCGATTGTTCTATCTGTGAGACGAACTATCGCATTGTTGCCGACTAATCAGCTATTGGTTTCGTCTGTAGGATTAGTTCCATCAGATCGCCCTTGTGGGCGATCCTCACTTGGAGATCCCACATGAAATTGCTGCATATCGATTCGAGCATCCTGGGCGACAACTCGGCTTCCCGTCAGTTGAGCGGTGAAGTCGTCAAGGCCTGGCAAGCCGCCGAGCCGACCGCCGTAGTGACCTACCGCGACCTGGCCGCTGACGCCATCAGCCATTTCTCTTCCACTACCCTGGTCGCCGCCGGCACCACCGCTGAACTGCGCAACGCCGCACAACAGCACGAAGCCGAACTGAGCGCCTCGACCCTGGCCGAATTCCTGGCTGCCGATGCCGTCGTGATCGCTGCACCGATGTACAACTTCACCATCCCGACTCAGTTGAAGGCCTGGATCGATCGCATTGCCGTCGCCGGCCAGACCTTCCGCTACACCGAAGCCGGCCCTGAAGGCCTGTGCGGCGGCAAGAAAGTGGTGATCGTTTCGACTTCCGGCGGCATGCACGCCGGTCAGGCAACCGGAGTTGCCCACGAAGAATATCTGAAGCTGCTGTTCGGTTTCATCGGTATCACCGACATCGAAATCGTTCGCGCCGAAGGCCTGGCTTACGGTGAAGACGTACGCAGCAAAGCCATGAGCGCTGCTCACACGCAAATCAGCGAGCAGTTGTTCGCCGCTGCGTAAGGCTTGCGTAAAAGTTAGCAACCGTTCAGGTAAAGCCCAAAAAACTCTGTATTCTGGTTACGCAAGTACCAGCTACGGAGTTTTTTGTTTCTGGTCGTTTCAGGATGTGGCCCGACTTATGCAGTCCAGGGTGTACGTCTCAAGTCCGGTAACAAGGTGGGGCATCCCATGGTGCGTCTTTGTGCAACTTTACTGATTTGCCTGCTCAGCAGCTTGAATACAGTGCACGCCGCGCCTGCACCGCATCCGCACTGGAGCGTCGGCTTCCATGAGATGACGTTTCTCGACCCACTGGACCTGCAGCCGATGCGCGCCATCGCCTTCTATCCATCCAGTGATTGGGAGCACACCAGCAAACTCGAGGGTTACACCGTCGAAGCCGGGGAGGACACCAAGGTCGCGATAGGCCGGTTCCCGATGCTGATGCTGTCCCACGGCAACACCGGAACCCCCCTGGCCTTGCACGACCTCGCCACCTCGCTGGCACGCAAAGGTTTCGTCGTGGTGGCGGTGATCCACCCCGGTGACAACTCCAGGGACCACAGCCGCCTCGGTACTTTGAGTAACCTGTACGGGCGGCCGATCCAGATTTCCGAAGCCATCACGGCCACCCTGGGCGACCGCATGCTGTCCCCCTTCGTCAACGCCGATCAGGTCGGCGTCATTGGTTATTCGGCCGGTGGCGAGACCGCATTGATTCTGTCCGGCGCCACGCCGGACCTGGATCGCCTGCGCCGTTATTGCCAGGAACGTCCGGACGACCGCGATGCCTGCAACACTCAGGGTGAATTGATTGTCGATCGCGACGACCTGCAGCCGGTGGCGGACCCACGCGTGCACGCCTTGATGCTGATGGCGCCGCTGAGCCTGAAGTTCGGTCGCCACACCCTGGCCGATGTGCACGTGCCGGTGCTGCTTTACAGCGGCGATGGCGACAAGCTGGTGGCGGTCGACAAGAACGCCGCGGCACTGGCGCGCAAGTTGCCGACGGCGCCTGACTTCAAGTTACTGGCGGGAGCAGGGCACTTCGTCTTCATGGCGCCGTGCAATGACGAGCAGATCGCGATCATGCCTGCGCTGTGTACCGATGCCGATGGCGTCGATCGGCAGGACATTCACCGCAATCTGATCTCTGAAGCCGGAAGTTTCTTCTCGCGCACCTTGGGCCGGGCGACCCGGGCGGGGATGCAGACCGCCGATCAATGAACGCAGGATCGGCGGATTTCATTAACCCTTACTTGTTGGCCAACGCTGTTTCCAGTGTTTTAACTCTGGCATCAAGTTCGCGAACAGACTCGATAAGCGGCGCTACCAGTTTTTGATAGTCCACTTGCAGGTGTTCGCCTTCGGTGCGCACTAACTGTGGATAAATCTTTTGTACGTCCTGAGCTATCAAGCCAACATCGGCCTGTTTGTTTTGTTTCCAGTTGAATGTAACTCCGTGAAGTTTCAGTAGGTTTTCCGTTGGGTTTTCGAGGCGTTTCACATCGGTTTTCAGTCGCTCGTCGCTGAATGGGCAGCACTCGTCACCCGGCCGCGGCGGGTCGCCGATGTCCCAACATTGACCGTTATGACAGATTTGCTGTGTCGAGTTTTCCGCATGGGCAGTGGAAGAAAGTGAAAGAACCATTGCCGGGGCGAGAAAAGCTAAAGGCAGTATGCGCATTTTTGGTACATCCTGATTTTCGACTTGATGAGAAAGTAGCGCGCCGGATTTTGTCAAAGATTACTGCCGAAACAATGCTGGCACTTCTAACTAATCGATTCTGGATGTTTCATTTAAATTGTAGTTTGAAACAATTTAATCTTTATTGTTATTAGAAGATTCAGCCGGCTCTTTGTCGGTACTGACGAAACAGCATCAGTGTCAAACAAAGTCCGGTTATCGACAACAACGCCGCACTAAAGAAAATCCACGAATACCCCAGGTTCAATGCAATTGCGCCCATCAACGGGCCGGCGATCGCCAGCGCCAGGTCGAAAAACACCGCATAGGCACTCAAGCCTGCGCCCCGGCTGGAATTGGGCACCTGTTTGATGGCCTCGACGCCCAGCGCCGGGTACACCAGCGACAGGCCGAAGCCGGTCAGGCCGGCGCCGATCAGCGCGTACCCGGTCGACGGGGCCAGCCACAGCAACACCAGGCCCACTGTCTCGATGCACATGCAGGCAATGGCGGAGGTGTACCCGCCGAATCGGTTGATGGCGGAAATGAACAGCAGCCGCGACAGAATGAAACAGACCCCGAACACGGTCAGGCAATAGGCGGCACCGGTCCAGCCGCGATTGACGTAATACAAGGTGATAAAAGTCGTCAGGGTGCCGTAGCCGATGGAAGCCAGGCTCAGGCTCGCGCCAAACGGCGCAATGCGTCCGAACACCGCCCAAAACGGCAGGCGTTCACCGCGTACCACTGGCACCGAGGGCTTGTTGCGAATCAGCAACAGTGCAGCCAGGGCCAGCAGCGACAGGGCGATGCCCAGGCTGGCGAAACCGAGTTGTTGCACCATGACCACGCCCAGCGGCGCCCCAATGGCAATCGCACCATAGGAGGCGATGCCATTCCAGGAAATCGACCGCGCGGTGTGCTCGGCGCCCACCTGGCCCATGCACCAACTGATGGTGCCGACGCCGATCAAGCCTTGGGCAATGCCCAGTAACAGGCGCCCGGCGATCAGGACCAGCAGGCTGAGCAGCGGAAAACCTTGCAACAGGGTCGACAGCAGCGTCAACAGGCCACTGAGCACAATCCCGGACAAGCCATAGATGATCGCCCGCTTGGTGCCGACGCTGTCCGACATGCGCCCGGCCATGGGGCGGCTGAGCAGGGTGGCGAGGTATTGCGAGCCGATGGTCAGCCCGGCCACGATGGCGCTGAACCCCAGTTGTTCGTGGACATAACCCGGCAATACCGCAATCGGCAAACCGATGCAGAGGAAGGCAATAAAGGTGTAGAACACGATGGAGACGATCTGCAGGGTGATCGCCATGGCGCTTTGCGGGGGCACTTGCGGCACAGACATGAGGGCTCGTTCGCGGGCGGCGGTGGGAGAACTGCATCATGGCGCGGCGGTGGGATAAAAGGAAGCAGGCTAACGATTAAAAGATCGCAGCCTTCGGCAGCTCCTACAGGGTGCACACCGACAACTGTAGGAGCTGCCGCAGGCTGCGATCTTTTGACCTTCAAAAACAAAAAGCCCCGTCACATGGACAGGGCTCTTAACTTGCAGCTTAAAACTGATCGCTGCCCTTAGAACACCACACCCTGACTGCGCAGGTAATCATCATAGGTGCCGCTGAAGTCGGTCACGCCGTTCGGGCTCAACTCGATGATGCGGGTGGCCAGGGACGATACGAACTCACGGTCGTGGCTGACGAAGATCAGCGTGCCCGGGTAGTTTTCCAGCGCCAGGTTCAGCGCCTCGATGGATTCCATGTCCAGGTGGTTGGTCGGTTCGTCCATCACCAGAACGTTCGGCTTTTGCAGGATCAGCTTGCCGAACAGCATGCGGCCTTGCTCACCACCGGAAATGACCTTGACCGACTTGAGGATTTCGTCGTTGGAGAACAGCATGCGACCCAGAGTGCCGCGAATGATCTGCTCGCCCTGGGTCCACTGGCCCATCCAGTCGAACAGGCTGACGTCGTCTTCGAAGTCATGGGCGTGGTCCTGGGCGTAGTAGCCCAGTTCCGCGCTTTCGGTCCATTTCACGGAGCCGGCGTCCGGGGTCAGCTCGCCCATCAAGGTACGCAGCAGGGTGGTCTTGCCAATACCGTTCGGGCCGATGATCGCCACGCGCTCGCCGGCTTCGACGGTGAAGCTGAAGTTCTTGAACAGGGTCTTGCCGTCGAAGCCCTTGGACATCTGCTCGATGGTCACGGCCTGGCGGTGCAGTTTCTTGGTCTGTTCGAAGCGGATGAACGGGCTCACGCGGCTCGATGGCTTGACTTCGGCCAGCTGGATCTTGTCGATCTGCTTGGCCCGGGAAGTGGCCTGCTTGGCTTTCGAAGCGTTGGCCGAGAAGCGGCTGACGAACGTTTGCAGTTCGGCGATCTGCGCTTTCTTCTTGGCGTTGTCCGACAACAGTTGCTCGCGGGACTGGGTCGCCGCGGTCATGTACTCGTCGTAGTTGCCCGGGAACAGGCGCAGCTCGCCATAGTCCAGGTCGGCCATGTGAGTGCAGACGCTGTTGAGGAAGTGACGGTCGTGGGAAATGATGATCATGGTGCTGTTACGCACGGTGAGAATCGATTCCAGCCAGCGAATGGTGTTGATGTCCAGGTGGTTGGTCGGTTCGTCGAGCAACAGCACTTCCGGATCGGAGAACAGCGCCTGGGCCAGCAATACGCGCAGTTTCCAGCCCGGAGCCACTTCGGACATCGGACCAAAATGCTGTTCCAGGGGAATACCCAGGCCCAGCAGCAGTTCACCGGCGCGGGATTCGGCGGTGTAGCCGTCCATTTCGGCGAATTCGGTTTCCAGCTCGGCCACGGCCATGCCGTCTTCTTCGCTCATTTCCGGCAGCGAATAGATGCGGTCGCGCTCGGCCTTGACCTTCCACAGCTCTTCGTGACCCATGATCACGGTGTCGATCACGGTGAATTCTTCGTAGGCGAACTGGTCCTGGCGCAATTTACCCAGGCGCACGTTCGGCTCCAGCATGACCTGGCCGCCGGACGGCTCGAGGTCGCCGCCGAGGATCTTCATGAAGGTCGACTTGCCGCAACCGTTGGCGCCGATCAGGCCATAACGGTTGCCACCGTTGAACTTGACCGAAACGTTTTCGAAGAGCGGCTTGGCGCCGAACTGCATCGTGATGTTAGCTGTAGAAATCAAAGGTTTTTCCTGCGAAGCATTCAGAGTAGCTAGGGTTGCGGCAGTACCGGTTCAGTACCCGTTTCCACTGTCCGGACTGCGGGACATTCATCCCGGTCGGCAGTGGAAGTTCCATCTGGCATTAAGTGGACAGCAGCATGTGGTGCGCTTGGCCCGAGTCGATGTGCGCTGAAAGGGGAATTTCCCGCTTTCAACTTGGGGGCGCGTAAAGTTTGGCGGCGATTGTACTGGTCTGGCTCTTTAAACGATAGGGCGTTGAGGCCGCAGTGACGTTTCGGCGGATTTTGTGGACAGATTTTCACAGTTACAGGTTAACTATTGGTTACAAACTGTGGCTAAAATGCCATCCGTCGGCTGAGCGCCGATCGTCGGAGCAGCTCGATGGCGCTACGGGGCCGCTGTTTCGTTTTCAGCCGCTGCACAAGACCCGGGGACCGGCACGCCGGTACAGGGCGCAGTTTGTTTTCTTCTGACGTGTGACGATTTCCGTGAAACTGATCATTGCCGTTATCTACGTTGTCTCTATAGCGTATGTTCACCTGCGTGGCCAAGTGCGCCATAAGCTGGGCCGCCAGTTGAGTGATCACTCGACGTTTCTGGCGCCGATCAATTGCTTTCTTTATCTGTTTTCGAAAATCCCCAACAAACCCTATCTCGACCCGGCCGACTTCCCCGACCTCCGTCCGCTGCAGGCGCACTGGGAAGAAATTCGTGCCGAAGGCCAGAATTTGCTCCGGGCCGGCGAGATCAAGCGTTCGAACCAATTCGATGACGTCGGTTTCAACTCCTTTTTCAAGACCGGCTGGAAACGCTTCTATCTCAAGTGGTACGGCGACAGCCATCCATCGGCCATGAAGCTCTGTCCGCGCACCACCGAGCTGGTGCAGGGCATTGGTTCGATCAAGGCGGCAATGTTCGCCGAGTTGCCACCGGGATCCAGACTGGTGCGCCACCGCGACCCGTATGCCGGTTCGTACCGTTATCACCTGGGGCTGGAAACCCCCAACGCCGAGGGTTGCTACATCAATGTCGATGGCCAGGACTACCATTGGCGCGATGGTGAAGCGGTGATGTTCGATGAGACCTACATTCATTACGCGCAAAACACCACGCAGCAGAACCGCATCATTTTGTTCTGCGACGTCGAGCGGCCGATGAAATACAGGTGGGCAGCGGCATTCAATCGCTGGTTCAGTCGGCATGTCATGTCGGCGGCGGGTGCGCCCAACGAGGCGGGCGACAGGACCGGCGGCCTCAACCGCCTGTTCGGCAAGATCTACAAGGTTCGCCTGCACGGCAAACAACTGAAAAAGCGCAACCGCAAGCTTTACTACCTCGAGAAGTGGTCGATCTTCGCCGGGTTGCTGGTGGTCATCATTCTGATCTGATTGTTTCGTTCAGGCGCAACACACCTTCGCGAACGGTGTAAGGCACGATCTGCCTTACTGCGAAAATCCTGTGGGAGCGGGCTTGCTCCGGGCGGCGTTCCGACGAAGGGGCCGGAACATCCAGCGCATCACTTGCTGACTTTCTTCTTCGCGGCCGGTTTGCTGCTCGCTTTCGGCTTTGCCGTTGTACCCTTGCTGCCCAGGCTACGCTTGAGCAGCTCGGTCAGGTCAATGACATCCGCCGTTTTACGTAGCTCTTCACCCGAGGCTGTCTCGACGTCTTCGATCTTGCCTTCATGGGCCTTCTTGTCCACCAGGGCCATGATCTTGTCCTCGAAACCATCCCGATAGTCTTGCGGCGTCCACTGGGCGCTCATGTCCTCCACCAGGCGCCTGGCCATGTCCAGTTCTCCCTTGGCCAGTTCCGGCCGGGTCACTTCGCTGCCCAGCGCCAACTCATCGAGGCTTCGGACTTCCGCCGGCCAGCGCAGCATCACCAGCACCAGCGCAGACTCCAGCGGCATCAGCGCGGCCAGGTGCTGGCGGGTATGCAGTACCACATGGGCGAGGGCGACCTTGCCGGTTTTGCTCAGGGTTTCGCGCAGCAGCGCATAGACCTTGCCGCCGCGCTTGTCGGGCGCCAGGTAGTAAGGCGTGTCGATGTTCTGCAAGGGAATCTGCTCGCCGTCGACAAAGGAAAAAATGTCGATGGTCTGGGTCGACAGCGGGTGCGCGCTGCGGATCTCCTCCTCACTGAGCACCACGTACCGACCCTTTTCGTATTGCACGCCCTTGACGATATGCTCCTTGGTGACTTCCTTGCCCGTGACCTTGTTGACACGCTTATAGCCCACCGGGTCCATGCTGCGGCTGTCGAGCCAGTCGAAATCGACGCCTTGGGAGGACGTTGCCGAGACCAGCGCCACGGGGATATGCACCAGTCCGAAGCTGATTGCGCCTTTCCAGATTGCCCGTGCCATGGTCGTCTACTCGCGAGTGATGTTCAGGTGACCTGCGGCCTTGAGCAAAAGTTTCCATGGTCTGCGTGGCCGTTCCTTTAACCGGATCAACGTCGTGTTACATCTTGCCGGGGAGGTTTTTGTTAACAAATACGAACCCCGGGCGTAGCGTGGTATCGAAGTCCTTATCCACGTGACGCAGCGAGGCCCTCCCATGAACCGATACCTGTCTGGCGTCGTTGCGCTGGCCTTGAGTGCCATGCTGGCCCCACAGGTCGAGGCCGACACCTCTGCTTCGTTGCGCGTGGCCCAGAACCTGCCGGGCAGCACCAACAACAATCCTTACAGCAGCCCGATCAACCGGGCCAACCCCAACAGCATGCAAGGCACCCGACCCAGTGCCCCGGCGATTCGCGGGCCCAATACCGTGCCGGTCCCGCGCCCGCCGACACTGGACAACGGCGGCATCGGAAATCGCTATCCCGAGCGGAGCGCTCCCGCCAGCCCGCCGACATTCATTCCCAATCCTGCGCCACGGGACGCCGGTACCGGCAACCGTTGAGTGGCCGGCATGACGGGTGGCCACTATTTTTTCAGACCTCATGGTCATCAGAAGAGGAGTCTGCATGTTGCGCAAAAACCCATTGGCGATCCTCTGTGCCAGCGTATTGATCACAGCCACTGTCCCTGTGCTTGCCGCGCCCACCCAGACCATGAAAAGCGAAGAGGGCACACTCGAGGTGACCACCGTCGTGACGGGGTTGGAGCACCCCTGGGCACTGGCATTCCTGCCGGATGGTAAAAGCATGCTGGTCACCGAGCGTCCCGGCAACCTGCGGCTGGTCACCGCCGACGGCAAGCTGTCGGCACCGCTCAATGGCGTGCCCACGGTCTGGGCCAAGGCCCAGGGCGGCTTGCTCGACGTGGCGCTGTCACCCGATTTCAAACAGGACCGGATGGTCTATCTGTCCTATGCCGAAGGGGGTGGAGAGGATAACAAGGCCGGTACTGCGGTGGGGCGCGGCCGGCTCTCCGACGACCTGACGGCGATCAAGGACTTCCAGGTGATCCTGCGCCAGGAACCCAAACTCTCGGAAGGCAACCATTTTGGTTCGCGAATAGTGTTCGATCGCGACGGCTATCTGTTCGTGACGCTGGGGGAAAACAACGACCGCGCGACCGCCCAGGATCTCGACAAGTTGCAAGGCAAGGTGGTGCGAGTCTACCCGGACGGCACGGTGCCCAAGGACAACCCCTTTGTCGGCCAGGCCAACGTGCGCCCGGAAATCTGGTCCTACGGCCAGCGCAACCCGCAAGGCGCGGCACTCAACCCGTGGAACGGCACGCTGTGGGAAAACGAACATGGCCCGCTGGGCGGCGATGAAATCAACATCATCGAGCGTGGCAGGAACTACGGCTGGCCACTGGCGACCCATGGCATCAACTACTCCGGTAAACCGATTCCCGAAGCCAGGGGGGAAACCGTTGAAGGTACCGTTGCCCCGAACCATGTCTGGCAAAAGTCCCCGGGGCTGAGCGGCATGGCGTTCTACGATGCCGATCGGTTCAAGGCCTGGCAAGGCAACGTGTTCATCGGCGCGCTGGTCAGCCAGGAGCTGATCCGCCTCGAGTTCGATGGCGACAAGGTGGTGCACGAGGAGCGCTTGCTCGGTCCGTTGAGAAAGCGCATTCGCGATGTGCGGCAGGGGCCGGATGGGTATTTGTATGTGTTGACCGATGAAGAGGATGGTGAGTTGTATAAAGTCGGATTGAAGTGAGGCCCACACGCCGCCTTCGCGAGCAAGCCCGCTCCCACAGGGGAATGCATTTCAAGTGTGGGAGCGCGAAGGCGGTGTGAGAACCAGCGACTACTTCTGTCCATACACAATCACAGCCGCCCTCAATTTGTCCCGGCCAAAGCTGCACATCTTCTCGAACTCCCCATGGCTGACCGGCAGGTGCTGGCAGTCCATGGCCTGGCGATGCTGGCTGTGGTCCACATCGGGATCGTGCAGGTAGACAAATTCGTCATCGCAATCGGTCACCATCACCCAGTGCGGCGATTTGGAGCGGGTCAGGCGATAGCTGCTGATCAGCACCAACGGTTGCCCGCCATGCTCCAGCAGTTGCGCAAGATCCAGTGGCCCGCCGATCTCGCACAGGACGTCACTGGCAAGCAGCTGCGCGGTGAAGTCTTCGTGCACCAGGCGCATTACGTCTTTTTTATGCTCATCGCGCACCCCGTCAAGGAACAATGGCCCGGCCTTGCTCAGTTGCAGGTGCACCCGAAAGTCGCGGCGCCAGGCCGCCAATGCCAGGCCTTGCGGGCTACAACCACCGTGGCCGGAGGTCATGAACACGGTGGTTGCTTCGCGCCAGATTTGCAGTTCTTCACGCCGCTCCAGCACACGCCCCGGCTGCAACGCGCCCATGGCCATGAGCAGGCAGGCCGGTCCGCAGGTGAAATCGGTGGTCTGCGGGTAGTAGGGCACTTGAATGTTGCGTGATTCGCGGTGTTGGAGGATGCGTTTTTCCAGGCGCAACGCATCGGCGTGATCCTGATAATAGTCGTGGACCAGGGCAAAGCGTCGGTACCCGTTACGTTCATACAGGGCAATCGCCGCCGGATTGTCGATACGCACCTCCAGACGCAAATAGGCGCAATCGTGTTCCAGGGCAATGGCTTCGGCGCGATCGAGCAGTTGCTTGCCCAGGCCATTGCCCCGCGCCTGGGCCGCGATGGCGATCGAATAGAGACGCGCCAGCGACGTACCCCGATGGAAAAGCACCAGGGCGTAACCCAGCAGATGCTCGTCGCGCTGGGCCACGAGCAGTTGCCCGTTGGCGCGGCTGATCATCCATTGAAAGTTGCGGCTGTTGAGCCGATCGGTGGTAAAGCATTGCTCTTCAAGTTGCAACAGTGCGGGTAAGTCCTCTATTACCGCCAAACGAAAAACTGTATTCATAATGACCGCCGTAAAAGTTGCGTAACGAAACGGGACTTTCGAAAAAGTTCGTGCTTAATAGGAAAGGTCTTGTTCTCCAACGGATCAATCACTATGTCAGCGGTACAAGGTCATTGGCGCGAAGTATCCGAGCAAACTTTGCCGACAGCAATCACTTCGGCAACTTATTTAAATGATTCCAATAAAACTTCCAGCCAGTTGATTATCATCGTCGAACGCAAGGACGACTGGGCCTCCTACTTTCCCAGCGAGGACATCGTCACGGCCCAGGAATATCTGGAGCAAACCCGCGACAATGAGCAGGGCAAGCGCGTGCAGGTCATCAACCTGTGCCGCAGTTACAAGTACCTGGGGCACGGTTACTACTGCTCGCTGCTGGCTGAAGCCCGTGGGCACAAGGTCATTCCGTCGGTGCGAACCATCAGCGAACTGGCCCGAAAATCCCTTTATGGCCTGGCGCTGGACGACCTGGATAAAACCCTGGAAAAAGCCCTCAGTCATCATGCCTACAGTGACACCGAAGGGTTTACCCTGACGTTGTATTTCGGCAAGACCAATATCGAACCTTTGCAGGATTTGGCCAGGCAATTATTTGAAGTGTTTGCCTGTCCGATCTTGTTAGTTGAATTTCGTCGAACTAACGGCTGGCATATCGAAGGCATCAAGTCGGGTGCATTGCACAAGTTGCGGGAGGATCAGGAAGATCAATTTGCCCACTCCCTCGACAGTTTCAGTCGCAAGATCTGGCGCCTGCCGCGCTCTCGACGGCTGGCCCGCTACGACCTGGCCATCCTGCACGATCCCGAGGAAGCCCTGCCACCGTCGAATGCCAGGGCGCTGGACAATTTCGTCCGGGTCGGCAGGACCCTGGGCATCGACGTCGAACTGATCGAGCGCAAGGACTATGCACGGATTGCCGAATACGACGGCCTGCTGATCCGCGAGACCACCAGCGTCGACAACCATACTTTTCGCTTCGCCAAGAAAGCCGAGAGCGAAGGGCTTGTGGTGTTGGACGACCCGACGTCGATCCTGCGCTGCACCAACAAGGTGTATCTCACCGACCTGCTCAAGAGTCATCAACTGGGCATGCCCGCCACTGAAATCCTCTACAAGGAGCGACCGGAAGACTTTGAACGGGTTGGCGAACGACTGGGCTTCCCGCTGGTGTTGAAGATCCCCGACGGTTGTTTCTCCCGGGGTGTGATCAAGGTCGAGAGCCAGCAGGCGTTGCTCGAAGCCACCGCCGAACTGTTCGAACACTCGGTGCTGCTGCTGGCCCAGGAGTTCTTCTATACCGAGTACGACTGGCGCATTGGCGTGCTCAACCGCAAACCGATCTTTGCCTGCCAGTACTTCATGTCCAAGGGGCACTGGCAAATCTACAACCACAAGGCCAAGGGCCAGGACATCAATGGTGAATGCCGCACCCTGGCGGTTCACGAAGCGCCGCGGGCGGTGGTGGAACTGGCCGTCAAAACCGCCAATCTGATCGGCGACGGCCTCTACGGGGTCGACCTCAAACAGTCCGGCGACAAAGTGGTGGTGATCGAGGTCAACGACAACCCGAACATGGACGCCGGCATCGAAGACGCCTACCTGCAGGACGATCTGTACAAGCTGGTGCTGGAGGAGTTCGTTCGGCGCCTGGAGCTTAAACGTCGCGGCCAGGCCTGGTGAAGCCGCGATGATCAAGAGTTTTCAGTTGAGCGGTGGAACGCTGCAGGCCGTCGAGCGACTGGACGCCGAGGTGATGCTGTTCAGTCACCCCGATGCGGCCGAGCGCGACCTGCTGCACAGTCATTTCAAACTCGACGAACACGCCTTGGCCTCGGCGCTGGACCCTGACGAGGTGTCGCGCATCGAATTCCATCCCGACAACCTGTTCCTGATCTGGAAGCGTCCGGACAGCTACTCCGGCGCCGACAACCTGGGGTTCCAGGTGTCGTCCTGTGGCCTGCTGTTTTCTCCGGGGCGCCTGCTGGTGATCGCCACCGATGACGCACCGCTCAACGGGCTCGGCAAGCGCCAGGCGCTCGACACGCCACTGGATGTCCTGCTCGATCTGCTGTTCAACAACATCCACCACTATCTGGGGCACTTGAAGGTGATCAAGTTGATCGCCCGGGAATTGCAGCAGAAATTCAATGCCTCGATGCAGAATCAGCACCTGATCCAGATGTTCAACCTCAGCGAAAGCCTGATCTATTACATCAATGCGATTCACAGCAATGGCGCTGTGCTGAACCGACTGCGCAATCATGCGCAAAAGCAGGGCTTCAACGCCGAGGCCATCAGCCTGATCGATGACCTGATCATCGAAAACAACCAGTGTTACAAGCAGGCGGAAATCTATTCGACGGTGTTCTCCGGCCTCATCGACGCCCGGGGCAACCTGATGAACAACAGCATGAACAACCTGCTGCGCAAGCTGACCTTGATCAACGTGGTGTTTTTGCCGTTGAACCTGATTGCGAGCATCGGCGGTATGTCCGAATTCAGCATGATGACGGCTGGAACGCCGTGGTGGGTTTCCTACCCCTTGCTGCTGTCGACGATGATGATCGGGGCGGGGGCGATGGTGGTGGGGCTCAAGCGGTTGGCGAAGTGATGGTGGTGAGTCAGACAATGAAAATGTCGAATCTGACGCCCCCTTCGCGAGCAAGCCCGCTCCCACAGGGGATTTCAGTGGGCGCAAGACCCGTGTGGGAGCGAGCTTGCTCGCGAAAGCAATTTCAAGGCTTCTACAACTGTCGAGTCGTAGCAGGCAATTTTCGGCGATCCTGAACCCCGCGAACCACCAGATACAACAATGGCCCAACCGACACAAACACAGCGGTGATCAATAGATAAGGCACCACCGCAACCGCCGACAGCCCGCGTTTGCGTGCATCCCGGTACATCCAGATACCCGCCAGCGTCGCCAGCAAGTAAAGATCGATCACCACTTGCGCGGTATCGGGACGTGACATCAGGCCGATGCCGAAGTCGATCAGCGATTGTTCGGACTGGAGCATCACCGAAAGGGTATAGCCGGCAAAGGCGATCAGGGCGATAAGGGGCAGGGCAATGGCATTCATGTGTTCCTTCCTTGGGCAATGACTGGAATCGGCAGCCTAGAGGGATCTGCACAAATTTGCCATTGACTTGCCATCAACGCCCGGCTAATTTCGAGCCATGACTTCCACCGTATTGCGCTGCCAGCCAAGCATTATTACCGCCATTCCTCATTTGGCGGGCTAGCTCACGACTGCAGCACCCAACCCGCCCTCGAGGCGGGTTTTTACTTTCTGTCTCCCGGGCCCCGATCAATGTCAGGAGACGACCATGAGTTTTACAACCGACCAGCAAGCCCTGCTTGAACGCTACGTCAAAAAAATCCTTGCCGCGCCGGTGTATGAACTGGCGGTGCGCACGCCGTTGCAAGCGGCACCGGCCTTGTCCGAGGCACTGGGCAACCAGGTCCTGCTCAAGCGCGAAGACCTGCAACCGACCTTTTCCTTCAAGATCCGCGGTGCCTACAACAAGCTGGTGCAACTGAGTGACACGCAGAAGGCGTGCGGCGTGGTCACGGCTTCTGCCGGCAATCATGCGCAAGGTGTGGCGCTGGCGGCGCGAGAGTTGGGGATCAGCGCCACTATCGTAATGCCTTGCACGACGCCGCAATTGAAGGTGATCGGAGTTCGTAGCCGGGGCGCCGATGCGGTATTGCATGGCGAAAGTTTTCCGTTTGCGCTGACCTATGCACTGGAGCTGGCCGGGGAAAGCGGGCGCACCTTTGTTTCGCCCTTTGACGATCCGGATGTGATCGCAGGCCAAGGCACGGTGGCCATGGAAATCCTGCGTCAGCATCAAGGTCCGCTGGATGCGATCTTCGTGCCGGTGGGTGGCGGCGGCCTGATCGCCGGCATCGCCGCTTACATCAAATACCTGCGGCCGCAGGTACGCATCGTCGGCGTCGAGTCGGAGCATTCGGCGTGCCTGCAAGCGGCGTTGCTGGCCGGTGAGCGAGTCATCCTGCCCAGGGTCGGCACCTTTGCCGATGGGGTGGCGGTGGCGCAGATCGGCGCTTACGGTTTTGAGGTCTGCCGGTTTTGCGTCGATGAGGTGGTGACGGTCAGCAATGACGAGCTTTGCGCCGCCATCAAGAATATCTACGACGATACCCGCTCGATCACCGAACCTTCCGGTGCGCTGGCCGTGGCCGGAATCAAACAGTACGTGGCACGCAGCGGGGCCCGCGGGCAGACTCTGGTCGCCATCGACTCCGGTGCCAACATCAACTTTGACAGCCTGGGGCATGTGGCCGAGCGCGCCGCGTTGATCGGCGCGCCGGCATGACCCTGGTGCAAGCCGGCCGGGTTATTCCCGAATGGCCTTCTCGACCTTGTTCGACGCCGACCAGATTCGGTAGCGCACTTCGATGTCCTTGGGCACGTACAGCACGAGCGGCAGCTTGCTGTTGTAACGCAGCAGGAAGCCGTCACCGACCACCGGTACAAAATCCTGTTTGCTGGTGCCGTCCGGGCAGGCCATCAGCGTGCTCATCGGGCCAATGACTTTTTCCAGGCGATAGAAGGGGTAGCCCCAACCCTCGAGGTTTTTCTCTTCGAGAATGCCGCCCAGACGTGGGTGATTGCAGTCCACGGTCATGGTTTTACCGGCCAGGATCTCGACCTGGAAGTCGTCTTCCCGGGGTTGTGGCACGAGGTGAATCACCTGGCGGGTAAAACCGCTCTCGGCTTTCGGATAGGGTGCGGTGTCTTCGAGTTTGGCGGCGTGCGCCGTATTGGCAAGCCCCAGTGCGAAGAGCGCTGCGCAAGCGTTAACGGTCAAAGAACTCATGATGCCTCCTTGCTTGAAGTGAAGGGCGGCATTTTCACTGTCATGTGCGGCGAATGCAAACCCGCGGCGTCCAACGTGCAAATTGCAGAGATGTGAGGGGCGTATAATGCAAACTGCATGGCAGGTTTTACAGGTGGCTGGCCTAAACCCTTGAATTGCCGATGAGCTGCGCAGCGAGATCCAGGGCATGATTTATGCTGTAGCTGTCCTTGAAGCTTGCCACGCTTTTATATGAGCGAGCATTGATCGTTATTGGCAGTCTCACAAAAGGAGAGGGTCGCCATGTTTCTTTCTGCCTTGGAACTCCGCAATATCATCGAAAGCAGCTTTTTGCCCAAGCGCTGCGAATGCACGTTGTCACCGGATCTGTCGATGACCGTGAAGATCTATGCCGACGGGCAAACCGATCAGCTCGATCTGATGGTCACCGGCATCGATGCCTCCGGACTCAATGGTTGTCGGGAAATAAACGAGTTGATTGCCCAACTGCGTTCCAGGCAGCGTCATGTAGAAGTCGAGCCACCCTCGATGCTGGGCAAAGCGCTTTAACCTGCTGTTTCGAGTTCCATCGACACGCGCCGGGTCTGGAAAAACGCCAGGCCCAGCGCCAGTTCAAGCCCGACAGCCAGCAACATGCCCGGCCCGACATGGCCGGCGAGCCATTCGGCAAAACCCAGCACGGCCAATCCCCAGCAGCCGACGACGAAGCCGAGGCTCAGCGCATGGCGGGTTGCGCAAGGGGGGGCGTTGCGAACCAGGTACGAGATCACGCTAAACGCTGCGAACAGCACGGCGGTGCGGCGCGCGACCAATCCGGCCACGAATGAAAACTCGATACCCCAGATCGACAGTAGCCATTGCGGTGCCAACCCCCAGACCAGGCTCAGCAAAAGGCATAAGGCGGCGGTAAACAACGACAACGTGCGAAACGAAAACTGCATGGCCAATCCTTGCGGGCAGTGAGGGAGGCGCTAGAGCATAGCGCCGCCGCCCTCAAAGGAACACCGCCAAGTATCAAATCAGACGTTTCGGTCAGCCTTGGTTCTCGCAGGCGTCGGAAAGTTTACGGTAGGTGATTTCTGCGGGTTTCCCCGTTTCATCGATGTACTTCATGTCGGCCTTCACCACTTTGCAATCCAGGGTGTCCGGCTCGGTCAGTGAAATCACTTTGCTGACATGCAATGGCATGCCGTAGTGGTAGGGCACGGCCTGAGCAGTCGTGGTGTCATTGGCCTGGGCCAGACCGGCAAACGCGGTGCAGGCGAGGGTGGCGGTAACCAGCAAGATGCGAGTGTTCATCAGCGATCTCCAGTGCGTACGGGAAGTCAGTTCGATGTGTGGCCTGTCGAACCTGCCGCACCGGGCGTCAGAACAGTCTGAGGGCGTGCGGTCCAGTGAAGTGTTGGATCGCACGGTTAAACGAGGGTTAACCCGGCTGAACGCCGCCTGTCGCGATGGCGCGATCCTGTGTATCAGTTAAGACCATCGCGAGCAGGCTCGCACATTGCCCAAGCGTCGACACAAATGTCATGAACGCCCCGCAACCCTGTGCGAGCCCGCTCGCGAAGAGGACCTCGAATTCAGCGCAAATCCAACTGCTCCCGATAAGGCAGATCCGGCCCGGTCTTGCTGCACGTCAACGCCGCCGCCTGCACCGCGAACTTCAGCATGCCGTCAATCTGTTCGCGGCCAAGCTGCTTTACACCCTCCACCGAATCCAGTTGCTGTTCGGTCAACCAGGCAATCAATGCCGCTTGAAAGGTATCCCCTGCGCCCACGGTGTCAGCGATTTTTACCGCGCAGGCCGGAGCCGACCACGAGCCGTGAACCCGGCTGAATACGGTCGCGCCTTCGCCGCCACGGGTCAGGAACACCAGCTGGCAGCGATGCTGCATCCAGCCCTCGATCACTTGCGCCGGGTCCTGGCCTGGGTACAACAGATGCAGGTCTTCGTCGCTGACCTTGATCAGGTCGGCCAATTCCACCAGCGTCGCGATCCGATTACGCCACCGTTCGATGTCCGGTTCCGGGTTCAGGCGCACGTTCGGGTCGAGGCTGATCAGGCGTTTGCCGCTTTCCCGGCGCACCAATGCCAACAGGGTGTCGGCAATCGGCTGTACCACCAGGGAAAACGATCCGATATGCAGGCCGCGCACTTCAGGCCCGAGTGCCGGCAGGTGCTCCGGTTTCAACTGCCGATCGGCGCAGCCTTCGCCACGGAAGCTGTATTGCGGCGAGCCATTGGCGCCCACGGCGACCATCGCCAAGGTGGTCGGCGCGGCGAAATCCAGCAGGAAGTCCTGGCGTACACCTTCATCCTGCAGCACCTGCAACAGGCGCCGGCCCAGGTAGTCGGTGGACAACCCGGCCAACAGCGCCGAATCCACGCCCAACCGGCGCAATCCCACGGCCACGTTGAACGGCGAGCCACCGGCAATGGCTTTGAAATTCACTTTGGACGCCAGACCGCCGGCGTCGTCTTCACTGAAAAAATCGAACAGCGCTTCGCCACACACCAGGTACATAGTTGTTCACTCTTCAAAGGGTTGCGACATGTTGTCGATAGCGTTCATAAGCCTGCTGACTGGCTCGTACATTGTCGGCGACCGGCAGGGTTTCGCTGGCCGGGTCGAGCTTCACGCAGCGCTCGCACAGGTCCGCCAGGCTGAGTTCGTTCCCTGTCGCCCGGGATACGCACCAGGCCGCCTGGATCGCCGCACCCAGGGCCGCGGCCTCGCTTTGTTCAGTGCAGATCACGGGGGTATTCATGGTATCGGCGACGATCTGCCGCCACACCGCGCTTTTCGATCCACCACCGATCAGCCGGATGCTGCGGCTTTGTAAGCCATTGTGGCGCAGCAGGTCCAGTCCGTAACGCAAACCGAACGTCGTGCCTTCGACGACCGCGCGGCACAGGTTGGCCCGGGTCAGGTTGCTCATGGTCAGGCCCGACAGGCTGCCGCTGGCATGGGGCAGGGCGGGCACCCGCTCGCCGTTGAAGAACGGCAACATGCTCACGCCTTCGGCACCGATGGGCGCTTCGGCAACCAGTGCGTTGAAGTGATCGATGTCGAGGTCCAGCAGGTCGCGAACCAGGCCGGTGGCGTTGGTCAGGTTCATGGTGCAGATCAATGGCAGCCAGCCGCCACTGGAAGAACAGAACGTGGCGACTGCGGCATCCGGGGCGACGTTCGGCCGGTCGGCATAGGCGTACACCGTGCCTGACGAGCCGAGGCTCATGGTGATTGCGCCGGGCTGGATATTGCCGGTGCCGATGGCCCCCATCATGTTGTCGCCGCCGCCACTGGAGACCTGTGCCCGCGGATTGATGCCCAGGTGCTCGGCAATCCCCGGCAGAATCGTTCCGACCGCCTGGTGCGAGTCGATCAGTTCGGGTAGCGCGGCTTGCAGGCGTCCGCTGGGGTCGATGTCGCACAACAACTGCACATCCCACTGCCGGGTACGCACATTGAAGTACCCGGTGCCCGACGCATCACCGTTTTCGCTGCAACTGCGGCCGGTGAGCCAATGGTTGAGGTAGTCGTGGGGCAGCAGGATATGGGCGATCCGGGAAAACACCTCGGGATGCTGCTCTTTGGTCCAGAGCAGCTTGGATAAGGTATAGCCCGGCGCGATGACCACGCCGAGGCGATCCAGCGAAGCCTGTTCGCCGCCGAGGTGGGCCAGGAGACGGTCATTCTCCGGCGTGGTTTCGGTGTCGCACCAGAGCTTGGCCGGACGCAGCACCTGGCCCTGATCGTCGAGCAGCACCAGGCCATGTTGCTGGCCGGACACGCCAATGCCGAGGATCGACTGGCCATCGACCCTGGCCGCGAGCAACGCGCGGCGGGTGGCCGTGGCGAAGGCTTCCAGCCACTGATGGGTGTCCTGTTCGCGGCGGCCGTTGGCCGCGCTGATCAGGCTGTGGCTGGCCGCGCCCTGGCCGAGCACTTCACCACTGACCGCGTCGAGGATGATGGCCTTGGTGCCCTGGGTGCCGCAGTCGATGCCGAGGAAGAGTTGTTGGTTTGGCATAGTAGATCCTTGGATCATTCAACTTGGATGTCGCCTGTCAGGCCGCCTTCGCGAGCAAGCCCGCTCCCACAGGGGAATGCATTTCAAGGGTGGGAGCGGGCTTGCTCGCGAAGACGGCAGCAGCTCCACCGCAGGACTTACGCCAACACCCGCTCCAGCGTCCGCGACACCCCCACCTCACGTAAACTGTTGCAGCACCACTCGAACGCCGCGACAAACTCCGGCGAGCGGGGTATCGCCGTACCAAAGATCTCCTCGACCGCCAGCAACCGCTGGGTAATCAGCACATCATCGGCCACCAGCGCCTGGCAGAACCCGGCACGAGGATCGGGAATGCTGTACGTGTCGCCATGTTCGTCCACGCCCTTCAGGTACAAGGCCCACGCCGCCACCACCAACGCCGCGCGTTTGGTTTCGCGGCCATCGGCGATCAGGCGGTTGATGGTCGGCACGGTGAATTTCGGAAACTTCGAAGAGCCGTCCGAACACACCCGTTCAAGCTGGTCGGCAATCGCCTGATTGGAGAAACGCACCACCAGGGTGTTTTTGTACTCGGTCAGGTCGATTCCCGGCACCGGGGCCAGTTGCGGCGTCACGTCCAGGTCCATGTAGGCGCGCATGTAGCGTACGAACAACGGATCGTTCATGGTCTCGTGGACGAAACGGTAACCCTTCAGGAACCCCAGGTAGGTCAGCGCCAGATGGCTGCCGTTGAGCAGCTTGATCTTCATGTCTTCGTAGGGCGTGACGTCGTCGGTGAACTGCACGCCGACCTTTTCCCAGGCCGGGCGACCGTTGACGAACTTGTCTTCCAGCACCCATTGCACAAAGGGTTCGCAGACCACCGGCCAGGCATCGTCTACCCCATGCTGGTCCGCCAGTTGCAAGCGGTGCGAGGTGCTGGTCATCGGCGTGATGCGGTCGACCATGGCGTTGGGGAAACTGACGTTGGTGTCGATCCAGTCACGCAGTGGGATGTCGTGCAAGGCGGCGAAGGCCAGCAGGGCCTTGCGGGTGACGGCGCCATTGTGCGGCAGGTTATCGCAGGACATCAGGGTGAAGGCTGCTGTGCCGGCGGCGCGGCGCCTGGCCAGTGCGGCACAGAGCAAACCGAACACGGTCGTTGGCGTGTCGGGGTGCGCGAGGTCATGCCGGATCTGCGGCAAGTGCGCCATGAACTCACCGGTGCTGTCGTCAATGCAGTAACCGCCCTCGGTGATGGTCAGCGAGACGATGCGGATCTCGGGACTGGCCAGTTTGTCGATCAGCGCCCGGGTGTCGTCTTCGGCCAGCAGCATGTCGCGGATGGCCCCGATCACCCGCACTTCGGTGTCGTCGCCATCGCCGAGCTCGAACAGGGTGAACAGGTAGTCCTGATCCTTGAGATCGTCACGGGCGCGACGGTCCTCGGCACGCAGGCCGACGCCACAAATGGCCCAGTCCAGGCCTTCACCGGTGTTCATCAGCGCATCGGTGTAAAACGCCTGGTGGGCGCGATGGAAACCGCCGACGCCGATGTGCGCAATGCCTTGACGGGTATCGCCCAGCGCGTAGGCGGGCAGGGCCACTCCGGGGGCGAGGCGGTTGAGGTTCTGTTTATTGAGTTTCATCACAGTCTCTCTGGGATCAGGCTGCAACGCGCAATGGGCGGGTCAACGCCACACCGTCGGCATCGAATAAATGGCAGTGTTGCGCGTCCAGGTGCAGGCTCAGGGTTTCGCCGTAGCGGCTGGCCAGGTCGCCGCGAACGCGCAGGGTCAGGGCTTCGCCGGAGGAAGTCCGGACGTGGCAGAACGTGTCGCTGCCCAGGCGTTCGCTGACATCGGCGGTGACCTGCAAGGTGCAATCGCCGGGTTTGGCCAGTTCCAGGTGCTCCGGGCGAATGCCCAGGGTCACTGCGCTGCCGACGCTCAGACGGGATCCGCTCAAGGGCAGGCTGATGCGGGTGCCAGCGTCCAGTTGCACTTCGCAGCCCTGGCTGTCGACGCGGGTGACCTTGCCCTTGAGGAAGCCCATTTTCGGCGTGCCGAGGAAACCGGCGACGAACAGGTTGGCAGGCTGGTGATAGAGGTCCAATGGCGAGCCGACTTGCTCGATCTTGCCGCCGTTGAGCACAACCACTTTGTCGGCCATGGTCATGGCTTCGACCTGGTCGTGGGTGACGTAGATCATCGTCGCTTGCAGGTCTTTGTGCAGGCGCAGCAATTCCAGGCGCATCTGCACCCGCAGGGCCGCGTCGAGGTTGGACAGCGGTTCGTCGAACAGGAAGATTTTCGGGTTGCGCACGATGGCCCGGCCAATCGCCACGCGCTGGCGTTGGCCGCCGGACAGCTGCTTGGGCTTGCGCTCCAGCATCGGCCCCAGTTCGAGGATGCGCGCCGCTTCGCTGACCTTTTTCTCCACTTCGGCTTTGGCCACGCCGGCAAGGTCAAGGGCGAATGACATGTTCTTGCGCACGCTCATGTGCGGGTACAGGGCGTAGGTCTGGAACACCATCGCCAGGTCGCGCTTGGCCGGGCTCACTTCGGTGATGTCGCGGCCATCGAGTTCGATGGTGCCGCCGCTGACTTCTTCGAGCCCGGCGATCAGGCGCAGCAGCGTGGATTTACCGCAGCCCGACGGGCCGACGAAGACCACGAATTCCTTGTCGTTCACTTCCAGGTCGATGCCCTTGATGATGGAGAAACCTTCGAAGCCTTTTTGCAGATTCTTGATTTTCAGGTTGGCCATGGTGGTGGGCCTCCGGTTGATTTTTTTTAAGATCAAAAGATCGCAGCCTGCGGCAGCTCCTACAGGGGGAACGGTGTGCTTTATGTAGGAGCTGCCGAAGGCTGCGATCTTTTGCTTCTGATTCATTTCACGGCGCCGAACGACAGGCCGCGGACCAACTGTTTCTGGCTGATCCAGCCGAAGATCAGGATCGGCGCACAGGCCAGGGTCGAGACCGCCGACAACTTGGCCCAGAACAGCCCTTCGGGGCTGGAGTAAGAGGCAATCAGGGCGGTCAGTGGCGCGGCTTTCGACGAGGTCAGGTTCAGCGACCAGAAGGCCTCGTTCCAGCACAGGATCAACGACAGCAGCACCGTGGACGCCAGGCCACCCTTGGCGATCGGCAGCAATACCCGGAGCATCTCCTGGACCAGCGTTGCGCCATCCAGCCGCGCGGCTTCGAGGATGTCTCGGGGGATGTCCTTGAAGTAGGTGTAAATCATCCAGACCACGATCGGCAGGTTGATCAGCGTGTAGATGACGATCAGCGCGATCCGCGTGTCGAGCAGGCCGAAACTCTTGGCCAGCAGGTAGATCGGCATCAGCACGCCCACCGGCGGCAGCATCTTGGTCGAGAGCATCCACAGCAGCGTGCCTCTGGTGCGCCGGGTTTCGTAGAACGCCATGGAGTAGGCCGCCGGCACCGCGATCAGCAGGCACAGGGCCGTGGCGCTGAAGGAAATCACCACCGAGTTCCAGGCAAAACTGAAGTAATCACTGCGCTCGTTGATGTGCAGGTAGTTCTCCAGCGTCGGCATGAAAATGAATTGCGGTGGCGTGGCGAAGGCCTCGATCTCGGTCTTGAAGCTGGTCAGTACCATCCAGAAGATCGGGAAGAAGATCAGGATCGCGATGGCCCAGGCCAGCGTCCCGAGCAACAGGCTTTGCAAACGACGGGATTGTTGAAGAGTCATGGCAGGCCTCAGGCTTTGTCGGTCAGGTTTTTGCCGATCATCCGCACCAGAATGATCGCCGCGATGTTGGCAATGACCACCGCGATCAAGCCGCCCGCCGAGGCCATGCCGACGTCGAACTGCACCAGCGCCTGGTTGTAGATCAGGTAGGCGAGGTTGGTCGAGGCGTAGCCGGGGCCGCCGTTGGTGGTGGTGAAGATTTCGGCGAACACCGAGAGCAGGAAGATGGTTTCGATCATCACCACCACCGCAATCGGCCGCGCCAGGTGCGGCAGGGTCAGGTGCCAGAAGATCGCAATGGGGCCGGCACCGTCCAGGCGTGCGGCCTCTTTCTGTTCCTGGTCGAGGGACTGCATGGCGGTCATCAGGATCAGGATGGCGAACGGCAGCCATTGCCACGAGACAATGATGATGATCGACAGCAGCGGGTAGTGCGCCAGCCAGTCCACCGGTTGTGCGCCGAACAGTTTCCAGACGTAGGCGAGGATCCCCGACACCGGGTGGAAAATCAGGTTCTTCCAGATCAGCGCGCCGACCGTGGGCATGATGAAAAAGGGCGAGATCAGCATGACCCGCACGATGCCGCGACCGAAAAACTCACTGGCCTCCAGCAGCGCACTGATCAGCACACCGAACACCACGCTGATCAACAGCACGCTACCCACCAGCAACAGGGTGTTGGTGGCGCCGGGCAGGAAGCCTGAATCGGTGAGGAAGTAGGTGAAGTTCTCCAGCCCGACGAACGCGTTCTCGCCGGGGTCGAGCAGGTTGTAGCGAATCGTCGAGAAGTAGAGGGTCATGCCCAGCGGCACGATCATCCACAACAGCAGCAGTGCCACCGAAGGGCTGACCAGAAACCAGCCGGGATTGACCACGCGGCTTTTGCGCAGGGGTAGGGCAATGTCCATGTGAGCTTTGGCAGTTGATGTATTCATGGTGATCAGAACCAGTCGAGTACGGGCAGATGAAAATCAACTGTGGGAGCGGGCTTGTGTGGCGAGGGGGCTTGCCCCCGTTGGGTCGCGAAGCGGCCCCAAGCTTTGCGACTGCTTCGCAGCCGAACGGGGGCAAGCCCCCTCGCCACACAAGCCCGCTCCCACATGGGTGACGGGGTTACTTGGGATACCCGGCGCGCTTCATTTCGCGCTCGGTGGTTTGCTGGGCAGCCGCCAACGCCTGGTCGACCGTGGTCTGGCCGATCAGCGCCGCCGAGAAGGATTTGCCGACCTGGGTACCAATGCCCTGGAACTCGGGAATGGTCACCAACTGGATGCCGATATAAGGCACCGGTTTGAGCGTCGGCTTGCCCGGGTCCGCGGCCTTGAGCGATTCGAGCGTAACCCTGGCGAACGGCGCGGCACTCATGTAGGCCTCGCTGTAGGTCGAGGCCCGCGTGCCCGGCGGCACGTTGGCGATGCCGTCTTTTTCCGCGACCAGTGCGCTGTATTCCCGGGAAGTGGCCCAGGCGCTGAACGTTTTCGCCGCGTCCTTGGCCTTGGAACTGGTCGGAATGGCCAGCGCCCAGGAATACAACCAGGTCGAGCCCTTGTCAGTGACCTGATGCGGCGCATAGGTGAAACCGACGTGATCGGCGACCTTGCTCTGGGCCTTGTCGGTGACGAACGAGCCGGCGACGCTGGCATCGACCCAGATCGCGCATTTGCCGCTGTTGAACAGCGCCAGGTTTTCGTTGAAACCGTTGCTCGATGCACCCGGCGGGCCGGATTTCTTCATGGTGTCGACGTAGAAGTTCAGTGCCTGCTTCCACTCGGGCCCGTTGAATTGCGGCTGCCACTTTTCGTCGAACCAGCGCGCGCCATAGGCGTTGGCGACGGTGGTGATCAGCGCCATGTTCTCGCCCCAGCCGGCCTTGCCCCGCAGGCAGATGCCGTACTGTTCCTGGTCCGGTTTGTTGAGTTTGGCGGCGAATTCACCGATCTGCTCCCAGGTCGGACGCTCGGGCATGCTCAGGCCGGCGTCCTTGAACAAATCGGTGCGGTAATAGGTGATCGAGCTTTCGGCGTAGAACGGCAGGGCGTACAGCGAGCCTTTGACCGACAGGCCTTCGCGCACCGACGGGAATACGTCGTCCAGGGCATAGCTGGCCGGCAAATCCTTCATTGGCTCCAGCCAGCCCTTGGCGCCCCAGAGTGCCGCTTCGTACATGCCGATGGTCAGCACGTCGAATTGCCCGCCCTGGGTGGCGATGTCGGTGGTCAGGCGCTGGCGCAGGACGTTTTCCTCGAGCACCACCCAATTGAGCTTGATGTCCGGGTGCTCGGCCTCGAAGGTTTTCGAGAGCTTTTGCATGCGGATCATGTCGCTGTTGTTGACGGTGGCGATGGTCAGGGTCTGGGCGCCAAGGCTGACGCTGCTGAGGGTCATGCAGGTGAGGGCAAGCAGGGCTTTTACCGAAGGTTGCATCGTGCACTCCTTTTCTGCACCCGGCGGGATACAGAAGGACAGTTATTGTTTTTGTGTCTTCCGAAGGCAGGAAGAATGTGCACGGATTACAACCTTCATTGGAGGGCGAGACAAATCATCCATCGCACTTCAACTGATACTTTTTTGCACTGTTATTTTTGGCCGTAGACGCAAGGAAGGGCTTTTCAGCAATGGGGTGGCATTGAATC
Organism: Pseudomonas sp. Pseusp49; assembly: GCF_059491875.1. Lineage (NCBI taxonomy): Bacteria > Pseudomonadati > Pseudomonadota > Gammaproteobacteria > Pseudomonadales > Pseudomonadaceae > Pseudomonas > Pseudomonas sp. Pseusp49. The sequence goes on from NZ_CP168514.1 coordinate 3,198,455, forward strand.
TGTACAGGTTTCGAGCTTGGCTACGACCCCTTGTGGGAGCGGGCTTGCTCGCGAAAGCGGAGTGTCAGGCGACATTTCTCAACCTGACACAGCGCTTTCGCGAGCAAGCCCGCTCCCACATTTGATCGCATCTAGCCGAGGTTTTGCTCGGTCAACCGCTGCACCACCAACCGCCGGTAATGCGAAGGCGTCATCCCCTTGAGCTGCTGGAAGCGCCGGTTGAAGTTGGAAATGTTGTTGAAACCGGATTCGAAGCACACGTCCGTGACCGGTTTGTCGCCATCGGCCAGCAACTCGCAGGACTTGCTGATGCGCAGGCGATTGACGAATTCGATGAAATTGCGCCCGGTGGCCTGCTTGAACACGCGGCTGAAATACGTGGGCTTCATGCCCAGGTGTTCGGCGACTTCTTCCAGCGGCAATTCCCGGGCGTAATGGGCGAAGATGTAATCCACCGCGCGGTTGGTGCGATCGACGTTGTTCTCGTCGGCCAGTTGCGGCGTCGTGGCGCCGGAGAGCAATTGGTAGTCGTCGGTGGCCGCGAGCAACTCCAGCAGAATGAAAAAGTGCCCGAGACGGGTCGCACCGCTGGTATCGGCGATGCGTTGCATCAGATCCATCGCCTTGGCGATAGTGTGCTTGCCGCGAAACTCGATGCCGTACTGCGCGCGCTCCAGCAAGGGTGCCAGTGTCTTGAGCTCGGCAAACACTTGATAGCCGCTGTCGAACAACTCGTCGGTGAAGTTGACCAGCATGTCGCGCTTGGGCACCACTTCGTCCTCGGCCACCTGGCTGATCCAGTTGTGGGGCAGGTTGGGGCCCGTCAGGAACAGGGATTGCGGATAGAAGTTGCCGATGTAATCGCCAATGAACACCTTGCCGGAACTGGCGACGATCAGGTGCAGCTCGTATTCCTTGTGGAAATGCCAGCGCACCAGCGGGCAGGGAAAACCGTGCTGGCGGTAGATGATGGACAAACCATTGTGGTCGTCCATCAACTCATAGGAGGGATCGGTGACTCTGGCGGTGCGGGTCATATCCAGGGTGGTCTTGTTGTTATTCAGGCGCCAATCATGCACCCCCGCCCAGGACAGTTCCAGTTCCCCGGTCTTACTTCTTGTTCTGTCCCCTGGAAAGGTTGATTTCCCGGCAATAGCTGACCAGTTGTGTCGCTCCAATAAAGTCGGCACTGATGATGCTGCACTTCTGCGTCCATCCAGTGCCCGGAGCAAACCACTCGTTCAATTCCCGGGTGATTCGTTTTACACCGGCCAGTTCTCCATAACTGGTGGCGGATAACGACCAGAGCGCGCTTTCGTCGGGCGGATTATTCAGTGATCTTTCAATGTACTGCCTTAACTCTTCGGGAGAAGTAAAGTCGTTGCCACTCCATTCAACCGGGATTTTTGGCCAATACAGGGGAGAGTTGAAGTCCGGATGCCAATCGGCGGCAAGTACGACTCTTTGCAGGGGATTTATTTTCTTTAGTGCGCCCAGTGTCAAATAACGGTTTTCTCGCGGAATCAATCGCCTGCCCAGTTCACTCATGATGGCCTCATCAAAGCCTGTGTAGTCGAAACTCTTTTCATCAAGGCCTTTGAGCTCGCGCATATCCAGCACGACGAACTCATCCGGGTTTTCATTGAGGAAAAAGTCCAGGCTCTTGAACAACTCACTCAACGATCGCCCCCTGAGCAGCTTGAAGCCGTGAAACGTATGGAACTTCCTGACTCCCAGCCAGTGCTCGTCTGAATGGAATCGCAAGTCGAGTGCCCGGACACCCTCGTTGAGCTGCTGGATAAAGGGGCCATCCTGGCAGACGAACCAGTGACTGACGGGTTGAACGTGGATCGGGTAAGAGAAGTCATAATCCACTCCCGCATTATGGGCGCCGGGCCAGACCAGTTCCAAGAGGGTTAACTTGTCAATGGAAGACGTCGCCGACATCCAGTTTTTGTAGGGGTAAGTATTTGTCATCGTGCAGTCCGTTGCTAATTAAGAATAAAAAACGCCCGACTATCAGGTTTGATGTCGGGCGATTTATTCTTGGTCGCAAGTCAGGCACTGCACAAGTTGTCAGTGTTTCGGGATATTGTTATTGCTGGCTGTTTTTCGCCTCTATCCATTGCGCCATGTATTGAGTGCTCTTGTGCTGATGATGACGCAGCATGCTGCCGGTAAAGTTGTCTCGCCGGATGTTGGCCAGATCCCGTTGACAATCGACCAGCCGCTGGATCAAGGCCGGGCCATGAACGGATTTGCGGTAGCGACTGGCAAGCAGGGTTTGCCCGTGCGCCTGGGCATCTAGCCAGCGCGTCTTGTCGTTGTGCAGTTGCACGGCCTGATCGGCGAACTCCCGTGCCGAACGGGTCACTGCACCGGGCCACGCTTGTTCGCCATGCATCGCTTCCGCACCGACAGGCGTTGTCACATTCGGTGTGCCACAGAGCATCGCATCGACAATCTTGCCTTTGATTCCCGCGCCAAAACGCAGCGGCGCCATACAGACCCGTGCCGACGACATGACCTGCAGTGCGTCCTGCGCCCAGTTCATCACATGAAAACCCTGGGCCGGGTTATGCAGGGCGGTCGCCTTGGGGGGGGTATAGGCACCATAGATATGCAATTGGGCGCCGGGCAACTGCTCGCGAATCAGCGGCCAGATAGCGGTTTTCAACCAGAGCACCGCATCCCAGTTGGGCGCATGGCGAAAATTGCCGATATGAAGAAAGTGTGCCCGGTCTTCGAACGCCACCGGCGCACGGGTCGGCAGTTCGACCATCAATGGGCACCAGTGCAGCAAGTTGCGCGGAATTCTGAACTGCTCGACCAGCAATTCGATTTCCACTTCGGAAACCATCAGCGTCAAATCACAACGATAAAACGACGCGATCTCACGCTTGGCCAGATCGGTATCGGCCATGTGTTCAAACTCTTCACGCGACGCCGGGGCGAACAGGCCGCTGAAGTCATTGTTGTCCTGACTGGCCTTCAAGCGCTCCTTGAGGCGTTGATGCCGACCCTGCCTGAGGCTTTGCAAGTCGCAACTTTCCAGTACGCGCAACGCGTCGGGACAATACTTCTCGACCCGCCACCCGAACTGTTCCTCCATCATGAATTGATCGAACAACACGATGTCCGGCGCCAGTTCACTGATGAAGGTGTCGAAACTGCTGTTGTTCAGCTCGATGGGTACTTCACGAATACCCAGCGCCGTCAGGTCGGCGCGCTGTTCGCCGAAACCTGCCGGGCTGCTGAAGGTGATATCCCAGCCTTGCTGCAGGAAAACCTCGAGAATCTGCATGACATGCCCGCTGGCCGCGGACGAGCGGGGCTCGGGCCAGACGTAACCAATGACCAGGACTTTGGTTGCGCGGGGCTCAATCATGTAGGGGATTTCCTTGAAGCGAAGACAGGGCAGGGACGAAAAAGGCGCGCATTAAACCACAGTGGGTCGCCAGGTCACTCGAGAATGCCTTTGACCTTGTCGCGCAACTGATCAATGGAGAAGGGTTTGCCGATCACGTGCATGTCGGCGGGCACATCGATGCTTTCGGCATAACCGCTGGCAAACAGGATGGGCAGGTCGGGGCGTATCGTGCGGGCGAGGGTGGCCAGTTCGCGACCATCCATGATCGGCAGGCCGACATCCGTCATCATCAGGTCAATGTGTTGATTCGAGTCCCTGAGTGTCTCCAGAGCCTGTTCGCTGCCGTCGGCTTCCAGCACCTCGAACTCCAGTTCCTCCAGTACGTCGACAATCAGCATGCGCACGATGGCATCGTCTTCGACGACGAGGATGGTGTAGGCGTTGACGGATGACATAGTGAACTTCCTGAAAAGATTGGCATTGCCGGTCGCTGGAAATCACCGGCCTCTTGCATCAGTAAGTGGCAGATCCAGACAAGTTCCCGAGGTGGCGCAAAAAAGAATGCGGCAGGTCGACAAGGATAACCTGCCGTTTTGCGCGGGCGCATAGGAATGTAGGAGTTTGCGCGAAAACATGTCAGAAAAATGGATCCATGTACCAGTTTTGGGGCAAACTCCTTGCATTCTGACAGTACGACAAGGCCTGCCCCATGACCTCCGCGTCCTCGGTTGATGAGCAACGATTTCGTAAACTCCTGAGCCGCAATATCAGCCTGCCGTTGGGGCTGGGCCTTATCAGCGCGGTGTTCTTCGTTTCGCTGATCAGCTATCTGCTGTCGACGATCCAGTGGGTGGAACATACCGACCGGGTGATCAATAACGCCAATGAAGCGGTCAAGCTGACCGTGGACCTGGAAACCGGCATGCGCGGTTTTCTGCTCAGTGGCGACGAGCATTTCCTCGATCCCTACGAAACCGCCAAGCCGCGGGTTGCCGTGGCCCTCAACACCTTGCTCGAGCTGACGGCCGACAACCCGGTGCAGACTGACCGCTTGCTGCGGTTGCAGGCATTGCAACAGGAGTGGGCCAGCTACGCGCAATCGATGATCGATCTGCAGCGCAGCAGCGGTGATTATCGCTCGGTGGTGAAGGCCGGGCGCGGCAAACGCCTGACCGATGAAATTCGCAAGCAGTTCGAGGAGGTGATCGACACCGAACAACAGTTGCGCACCACGCGCAATGATGAGGTGCGCCGCACCACGGTCTGGAGCATCAGCCTCTATCTGTTGTTCATCGCCGGCGTCAGTGGTTTGCTGGCGTATGTCGGGCGCCGCGATTTGCTCAGCCTTTCACAAAGCTACAGCGTCAATCTCGCCGCCCAGCAAGCCAGTGCCCAGCGCCTGGAGCAACAGGCCTGGCTGCGCAACGGTCAGACCGAGCTCGCCGAGCAGGTGCTGGGGCAGTTGAGCCTGAACCTGCTGGGGCGCAACATCCTGCAGTTTTGCGCGCAGTACCTCGGTACCGCCGTGGCGGCGCTCTATGTTCGGGAAGACCACGGCGGTCTCAGACGCATCGCCAGCTACGGTTTTTCCCGCGAACAGGAAGAGCGCGAGCAGCAGATTTACAGCGATGAAGGTATTGTCGGCCAGGTGGCGCAGCAGGCGCGGTTGATTCGCCTGGACGAGGTGCCGGGGGATTATTTCAAGGTCAGCTCCGGCCTCGGAAACGGATTGCCGCGCAGTGTGCTGGTGGTGCCGACCAGCGACGACGACCGGGTCAATGGCGTGATCGAGTTGGGTTTCCTGCGTCCACTGGATGACCGCGACGTCGCGTTGCTGGAATTGATTGCCGGCAACATCGGCACGTCCATCGAGGCCGCACGCTATCGCCATCGCCTGCAGGAAGTGCTGGCCGAAACCCAGCAGCTCAATGAAGAGTTGCAGGTGCAGCAGGAAGAACTCAAGACCGCCAACGAAGAGCTCGAAGAACAGTCGCGGGTGCTCAAGGAGTCCCAGGCGCACCTGGAAACCCAGCAGGTGGAGTTGGAGCAGACCAACGAACAACTCGCCGAGCAGGCAGAAGTGCTGGCCGAGCAACGCGACGCCATGGACCTGAAGAACTCCGAACTCAATCAGGCACAGATCCAGCTCGAAGAGCGCGCGCTGGAACTGCAGCGTTCGAGCAAGTACAAGTCCGAATTCCTCGCCAACATGTCCCACGAGCTGCGCACGCCGCTCAACAGTTCGCTGATCCTGGCCAAGCTGCTGGCGGAAAACCCGGAAGAAAACCTCACGGCCGAGCAAGTGAAGTTCGCCGAGTCGATCTACTCCGCCGGTAATGACTTGCTCAACCTGATCAACGACATTCTGGACATTTCCAAAGTAGAAGCCGGCAAGCTGGAAATCCGTCCGGAGAATACCAGCGTGGCGCGCCTGGTCGATGGCCTGCGCGGCCTGTTCCAGCCATTGGCCACGGACAAGCAGCTGGATTTCCAGGTGGATTTGCTGGACGGCGCGCCGCCGATGCTGTTCACCGACCGCCAGCGTCTGGAGCAGGTGCTCAAGAACCTGTTGTCCAACGCCGTGAAGTTCACTGAAAGCGGCAGCGTCAGCCTGTCCGTCGCCGCGGCGCCGAATGACGGCATCGCGTTCAGCATCCGCGATTCCGGGATCGGCATCGAGGCGGATCAGCACGACAGCATTTTCGAAGCCTTCCGTCAGGCTGATGGCACCACCAACCGGCGTTACGGCGGTACCGGGCTGGGCTTGTCGATCTCCCGTGATCTGGCCGCGTTGCTCGGCGGCTCCATCAGCGTGACCAGCAAACCGGGGCAGGGCAGTGTGTTCACCCTGGTCTTGCCGCAGCAGTACGTGGAACCGGGCGAAGTGCCTGTCGAACCGATGCGGGCCGTTGCGGTGGCTACTGTGCCGGATGCAGTGCCGCCCACGCTGTCGCCATTGGTGGCCGAAGTCGACATTGCACGTTTCGACGACGATCGCCACAAAGGGCCGTTCAACAGCCGCTGCATTCTGGTGGTTGAGGACGAGTCGAACTTTGCGCACATCCTCTACGATCTTGCCCATGAACTGGGGTATCAGTGCCTGGTGGCCCATGGCGCCGACGAAGGCTACGACCTGGCCAAGGCGTTCATCCCCGACGCGATCCTGCTGGACATGCGCCTACCGGATCACTCCGGCCTGACCGTGCTGCAACGCCTGAAGGAGCACGCCGAAACTCGGCACATCCCGGTGCATGTGATTTCGGTCGAAGATCGGGTCGAAGCGGCGATGCACATGGGCGCCATCGGGTATGCGGTCAAGCCCACCACCCGCGAGGAACTCAAGGACGTGTTTGCGCGCCTGGAAGCCAAGCTGACCCAGAAGGTCAAGCGTGTGCTGCTGGTCGAGGACGACGACTTGCAGCGCGACAGCATTGCCCGCCTGATCGGCGACGATGACATAGAGATCACCGCCGTTGGCCTGGCGCAGGAGGCACTGGACCTGCTGCGCACGTCGGTCTTCGATTGCATGATCATCGACCTCAAGCTGCCTGACATGCTCGGCAACGACTTGCTCAAGCGCATGTCCACCGAAGACATCTGCTCCTTTCCGCCCGTCATCGTCTATACCGGGCGCAACCTGACCCGCGATGAAGAGGCTGAACTGCGCAAGTATTCGCGTTCGATCATCATCAAGGGCGCGCGCTCGCCGGAGCGACTGCTGGATGAAGTGACACTTTTTCTGCACAAAGTCGAATCGCGGTTGTCCCATGACCGGCAGAAGATGCTCAAGGTCGCCCGCAGTCGCGACCGGGTCTTCGAAGGCCGCAAGGTGCTGCTGGTGGATGATGATGTGCGCAACATTTTCGCCCTCACCAGCGCGCTGGAGCAAAAGGGTGCAGTCGTGGTCATTGGTCGCAACGGCCGGGAAGCGATTGAACGACTCAATGAAGTGGAGGACATCGATCTGGTGTTGATGGACGTGATGATGCCGGAGATGGATGGCTTTGAAGCCACCGTTGAAATCCGCAAGGTCCCGCGTTGGCGCAAATTGCCGATCATCGCGGTGACGGCCAAGGCCATGAAGGACGATCAGGAGCGCTGCCTGCAAGCCGGCGCCAACGACTACCTGGCCAAGCCCATCGACCTGGACCGCCTGTTTTCGCTGATTCGCGTGTGGTTGCCGAAGATGGAACGCATCTAGTGGAGCGCCATTTTTCCGTGGAGCGCAGCAGCGAAATCGAATTGCGCCTGTTGATCGAGGCGATTTACCTCAAGTACAGCTACGATTTTCGCGATTACTCCGGCGCGTCGATCAAGCGTCGGGTCAATCATGCGTTGAGTCAGTTCGAGTGCCAGACCATCTCGGCGTTGCAGGAAAAGGTCCTGCACGATCCGGCCGCTTTCATGCAATTGCTGCAATTGCTGACCATCCCGGTCAGCGAGATGTTTCGTGACCCCTCGCACTTCCTGGCCATCCGCAAGGAAGTGGTACCGCTGCTGCGAACCTACCCCTCGATCAAGATCTGGATCGCCGGATGCAGCACCGGGGAAGAGGTGTATTCGATGGCCATCCTGTTGCGCGAAGAGGGCTTGCTCGACCGTACGATCATCTACGCGACCGACATCAATCCGCGCTCTCTGGAAAAAGCCAAGCAAGGGATTTTCTCGATGGAGAACGTCCGCGCCTACACTGCCAATTACCAGCAGGCCGGTGGCCAGTGTTCGTTTGCCGACTACTATACGGCGGCCTATGGGTATGCGATTTTCGACAAGACACTGCGCGAGAACGTGACTTTCGCCGACCACAGCCTGGCGACGGACAGTGTGTTCTCCGAAACTCAATTGATTTCATGTCGTAACGTATTGATTTACTTTAACAAAAAACTCCAGGATCGAGCTTTCGGACTGTTTCATGAGTCCCTCTGCCATCGCGGATTCCTGGTGTTGGGCAGCAAGGAAACCCCGGATTTCTCGGCTTTTGGCGATGAATTCGAGCCGCTGGTCAAACAAGAACGGATCTATCGAAAAACATGAACAGTGCAACGAATCTGTCAGCTATCGAAGCGATCGTGATCGGTGCCTCCGCCGGTGGCGTTGAGGCGCTGTTGAACATCCTCGGGCCGCTGCGCGAAGGTTTTGCGTTGCCGATCATTGTCGTGCTGCACCTGCCGGACGAACGCCGCAGCCAGTTGGCGGACGTGTTTGCCCGCCGGGTTGCCATGCCGGTGCTGGAGGCGTGCGACAAGACCGCGGTCGAGGCCGGCACGCTGTATTTCGCCGCGCCCGGTTATCACCTGTCGGTGGAGCGGGACCGCAGCTTTTCCCTGAGCCTGGAGCCTCGAGTGCATCATTCGCGACCCGCCATCGATTACCTGTTCGAATCGGCTGCCGATGCCTACGGTACAGGGCTCGCTGCAGTCTTGCTCACAGGCGCCAACCGCGACGGCGCGCGCGGGCTGGCCCAGGTCAAACAGCGCGGTGGCATCACCATCGTGCAAGACCCGCAAGAGGCTCAGGTCGCCACCATGCCCCAGGCTGCGCTGGACATGCACCGGCCAGACCACATACTTTCAGTACGCGGCATCGGCCGTCTGCTTGTCGAGATGGAACGAATCGCATGCTGAGTAATATCCAGGCCAAACTGCTGATCGTGGACGATCTGCCGGAAAATCTGCTGGCGCTTGAAGCGCTGATCAAGCGTGAGGACCGGATTGTGTACAAGGCGTTGTCCGCCGACGAAGCCCTGTCACTGCTGTTGCAGCACGAATTCGCCATGGCCATCCTCGATGTGCAGATGCCGGGCATGAATGGCTTCGAGCTGGCCGAGTTGATGCGCGGCACCGAAAAAACCAAGAACATCCCGATCGTTTTCGTCAGTGCCGCCGGGCGTGAAATGAACTACGCCTTCAAGGGCTACGAAAGCGGTGCCGTGGACTTCCTGCACAAGCCACTGGACATCCACGCGGTCAAGAGCAAGGTCAATGTGTTCGTCGACCTGTATCGCCAGAGCAAGGCGATGAAGGAACAAGTGCTGGCCCTTGAGCAAAGTCGCCGCGAACAGGAAGCCCTGCTCAGGCAACTGCAGAACACCCAGCTGGAACTGCAACAGGCGGTGCGCATGCGCGACGACTTCATGTCCATCGTCGCCCACGAAGTGCGCACGCCGCTCAACGGCCTGATCCTTGAAACCCAGCTGCGCAAGATGCACCTGGCCCGGGACAACGCCGCTGCCTTCACCCTGGACAAGATGCACGCCATGGTCGATCGCGACGAGCGGCAGATCAAAAGCCTCATTCGCTTGATCGAGGATATGCTCGATGTCTCGCGCATTCGCACCGGCAAGCTGTCGATCCGGCCGACACGGTTCGATCTTTCGACGCTGGTTCGCGATTTGCTGCACAACTTTTCCCGGCAGATCGACGCCGCCGAGACGTCGGTGACCCTCGATGCCGAGCAACCGGTGATCGGAAACTGGGATGAATTTCGTATTGAACAGGTCATATCCAACCTGTTGACCAATGCCTTGCGCTACGGGGCCAAGAGCCCGGTCTCGGTGAAGGTATACAGTGAAGGAGGGCTGGCGCTGGTCGATGTGCGCGACCAGGGGATCGGGATCGACGAAGAAAACCAGAAGCGCATATTCCAGCAGTTCGAGCGCGTATCGGCCAGGCAGGCCGTCGCCGGACTGGGCCTGGGATTATTTATTTCAGAACAGATCGTGACCGCCCATGGCGGTACAATCACCGTCCAGAGCCGGATTGGCGAAGGCGCCTTGTTTCGCGTTTGTCTGCCGCTGTAGGAAAACAGCCAGATAAACGCAACCTCTGATCGACCTCACGGTCGTATCAGCAGCAATTGACCGAACAAAGGCTTCCCATGAGCGAAGATGCACAAGACGTAGTACTCGTTGTCGAGGACGATCCCTCGATTCTGATGGTGCTGTCCGCTTATCTGTCGGGCGAGGGGTATCGCGTACTGCAGGCCGAAAACGGCGAACAGGCGTTTGAAATCCTGGCGAGCAAACCCCACCTGGACATGATGATCACCGACTTCCGCCTGCCCGGTGGAATCTCCGGCGTGCAGATCGCCGAACCCGCCGTGAAGCTGCGACCGGAACTCAAGGTGATCTTCATCAGCGGCTACGCCCAGGAAATCCGTGAGACCGACAGCCCGATCACGCGCAAGGCGCCGATCCTGGACAAGCCATTCGATCTGGATAAATTGCAGGAGCTGATGCAGGAGATGCTTTCGTAAGCACCCTGGCGATTCTCGTACCTGTAATTTCTGACAGTTGACTGGGGTGTTGTATCAGCAGATAACCTTTCGGACGTCATGTGGCTCATCCCTGCATGTCGATCCGGAGCGGGGGCCATGCACAGACAAACACCAACACTTTCAGTGATTGATCCGCGTCGTGCCGTGGTCCGTGAGGTTGCCTATCATCGGCGCACGGACCAGCAAGCCCCTCAGGCACGCATTACCCAACACATCTACAGCCTGCGCAACCGTGCCAGTCATAGCCGCGATCCGCGGCTTTTTGCCCTGTTTGAGAGCAATCAGTCCACTCCCGCCAATCAAACCACTGTCACCACGCTCACCGGGCAGCCTTTGCTCAACGAGAATCTGGACGCCGGATGGCGAGTCAGTCTTTACGGTGCTGCCGGGCAAAGTTTGGACAATTGGGACCAGAAACGTAATCACCTGCGTATGACCTACGATTCATCTCTGCGTCCTGCTCGGGGTTTTGAGTCGGCGATGGGCGAAGCAGAGCAGCGGACGGCTTGTTTTGCATACGGTGACGATTCGCCGGAGTCCGCCAGGCACAATTGCTGCGGTCAACTGATTCGCCACGATGACAGCGCGGGTACCCGACACCTCACCGAGTTCGGTTTATTCGGTGCACCTCTGCACCAGAGCAGACGTTTTTTGCTGCACCTTCAGTTAACCGACTGGCCGGAGAGCGAAACCGAGCGTGACAGATTGCTCGAGCCCCAATCTGCGCTCACGCAAACAGCTTTTAACAGCGTTGGTGAGCTTGTACGGCAGGTTGACGCTTTGGGCCACGCACAACAGCAGCGACAGAACGTTGCCGGTCAATTGTGCGAATTGCGCCTGAAGCTGGCCGATGCCGATGATGAAGTCATCCTGATGGGTGACATTCAGTACAACGCGTTCGGACAAATAGTGCAGCAAACGGCCGGCAACGGCGTCGTTACTCGCGCTGTTTTCGATCCCGAGGATGGGCGGCTGACAACGCTGCACGCGCAAATGCCAAGTCAGCCGCCCTTGCAGAGTCTGACGTATGCCTATGATCCGGTCGGCAACCCGATTCGCATGACTGACGCCACTCAGTCGATCCGTTACTCGCGCAATCAAAGCGTTGCCGCGATCAGTACCTGGCAGTACGACACCCTCGGTCAACTCATCCAAGCCAGTGGTCGACAGCGCTGCAATGCCCCCGGCGGCCCCCATTTACCGGCCTTCGTTTCGCCACCGGACCCTGGCCAGCTTGAGAACTATCTACAGACGTTCGACTACGACACCGGTGGCAACCTCGAGGTTCTGTATCACCACGCTGACAGCGCATGTCGAACCGAACGAACGGCCATTGCCTCCTTGAGCAACCGTAGCCTGCCTTGGGTCGATGGCAGCGAATCACCGGCGGACAGTGAAATTGATGCTGCTTATGACGCCTGCGGCAACCTCAACGAGCTGCAACGAGGACAGACACTGCACTGGGATGCACGCAACCGCCTACATCAGGTCGATCAGGTGGTGCGCGAGGACGAACCTGCGGACTCGGAGATTTATGTCTATGACGGCGATGACCAGCGTGTGCGAAAAATCCGTACGGCTTACACCGGAACATTGACCCGTACCCATGAAACCCGTTACTTGCCGGGCGTGCAAATTCGTACGAGTCCCGATGAGACCCTGAATGTCATCAGTGTCCAGAGCGGACGATGCACCGTGCAGATCCTGCACTGGGAAAGGGGTTCATCGCCGGACGGTGCCCGGTACCAGCTGCGTTACTGCCTTGCCGATTATCAGGAATCCAGCACGCTGGAACTGGATCAAGACGCCAGGATCATCAGCCAGGAAAGTTACTACCCCTACGGTGGCACAGCCTGGTGGGCGGGCAGGGATAAGGTTGAGGCCAGCTACAAGACCATTCGTTATTCGGGGCAGGAGCGCGACGCCACGGGGCTGTATTACTACGGATTTCGGTATTACATACCGTGGCGACAACGCTGGTTGAGTGCCGATCCGGCGGGCGCGATAGACGGGTTGAACCTGTATCGGATGGTGGGGAGCAATCCGATCGGTTATGTCGATTGGCTTGGATTGGCCAAAACCCGGATTGGCAAGGTGAGACGCGTCACGGCAACCCTCGCTGCATTTGGCCGTGGAACCGTTAAAGGGGCCGCGGGATATGGCGCAAAGCAGTTGGTAAAAAAGGCACTGAACGCATCGCTGGGGCACCTGGCACGTTACCCTGTTGCAATCCTGTCGGGTGTGGCAGCGGGCTATGTCGGTGGCTCGACGGTGGCCCATCTTCTGGATCGCGAAGGTGACAGCGGTATCGGCAAGAGCCTGACTGTGGCGGGTGTAGGCATTATCAGCTTTGGTGTGGGTTTCACCGCTGGTTTAACAGTGCCCGACCCCATCGGTATCGTAGAAGGGGTTGCTAAATCAATAGGCTCGAAGGCGGTTGATCGGGTCGTTTCCCGTATAGGGCCTTCCATCGTTCCCGACATCAGCACACGAGGTGCTTTGGCTGTCAATACGATTGCCAATTTAAGCGGCAATATGGCTAAGGGCATGTGGTCCGGGACAGCGCCTGACGGCGTTCATCCAATACTGAATTCCATGGCCGGAGTCGTTATAAAAAATACGGTGGGCGCAGTCATTCGCTTTGTTGGAGGCGTGGACTCTCTATCGTATGAAAGCAGGCATCGCGAATTGATGACAATGCCAACGGGCGGGGAGTTGATCGATGCCGGAAAATCGTTGATTCACAATGCGGCGGTGCAGTCGGTTTACAAGCTGGGCAATACCGAAGTCGACACCGGCCTGACCGCCGTTTTGGGGCCGCAGGCCTCAGAGTCGGCATGGAGGGTCGGGGTCAGCCAGTTGAAGCCCGTTAATGAGGTCGCCGCTATCGGGATCTACTTGCACAGAGAGCAGCGAAACGGGCAAGTGGTCGCGGCGCATAAAAAAACACCCGGTATGACGATGCAGGTATGACGGCGCGGTGTCATGGACATTTCCATTGCCCGAACTCAGGCGCTGATCATCTCCCGCACCTTCGCCGTCAACAGATCGAAGGTGAACGGCTTGGTGATCATCTGCATGCCCGGATCGAGGAACCCGCCGCGCACGGCGGCGTGCTCGGCGTAGCCCGTGATGAACAGCACCCTGAGGTCGGGCCGCAACTGCCGGCCGATTTCCGCCAGTTGCCGGCCGTTCATGCCGGGCAGGCCGACATCGCTGATCAGCAGGTCGATGCGCTGGGCCGAATCGAGTATCGGCACGGCGCTATCGCCATCACAGGCTTCGACGAAGGCATATCCCAGATCGCTCAACACCGTGCTGACCAGCACCCGCACCGCCGGGTCGTCCTCGACGATCAATACTGTCTCGCCGTTGTTGGCGAAGGGCGAGTGTTCGACATTGACCGGATGCTCCTGAGGCAGGTCACCCCCGAAGCGTGGCAGAAACAGACTCACCGTGGTGCCTTCGCCCACTACGCTGTGGATGACGACGTGACCGCCTGACTGCTTGCTGAAGCCATAGATCATGGACAAGCCCAGCCCGGTGCCCTGGCCGATGGGCTTGGTGGTGAAGAAGGGGTCAAAGGCGCGATTGACGATGCTTTGCGCCATGCCGCAACCGGTGTCGGTGACGCTGAGCACGACGTAATCACCGGCATCGAGATTGCTCTGGGACTGGGCAAAGTCCTCGTCGAGGTGCCGGTTCGAGGTAGAGACCACCAGCCTGCCGCCATTGGGCATGGCATCGCGGGCGTTGATCACCAGGTTGAGCAGGGCGCTTTCCAGTTGATTGGGGTCGGCTTCGGCCACCCACAGTTGTTCATCGAGTTGCATGTCCAGGCGAATGCTTTCGTTGATGCTGCGTTGCAGCAGTTCATCCATGGAGATCACCAGGGCGTTCATCTCCACGGGTTTGGAATCCAGCGACTGGCGGCGGGAAAACGCCAGCAGGCGGTGAGTCAGGGCCGCCGCGCGGTTGGCCGAGGTCACCCCCAGGTCGATCAGGCTGTCCAGATCTTCGGTACGCCCCCGGGCCAGGCGTCGACGCAACAATTCCAGGCTGCCGATGATGCCGGTCAGCATGTTGTTGAAGTCATGGGCGATGCCGCCGGTGAGCTGGCCGACGGCTTCCATTTTCTGCGACTGGCGCAGCGCCTCTTCGTTGTGACGCAGTTGCGCGGTGCGCTCTTCCACCTGCTGCTCAAGGGTTTCGAGGGTGTTTTGCAGGCGCAATTCACTTTGGCTCAGGTCGACCAGCCGATCCCTGGCCTCGTACTGTCGTCGCCGTCCGCGCAAGGCGGTGGTGACCAGACTGATCAGGGTGATCGGGTGAAAGGGCCGTTCGAGGAAGGTGACATTGCCCAATTGCGGGCCGAAACGTGATGCCGGATTCTGTTGCGGGCCGCCATGGTGCGTCATCAACACGATCGGCAGGTCCGACCACGCGGGCTGTTGTTCAATCAGCCGGATCAGCGGTTCGAGATCACGACCCAGCAGCGCTTCGCTGGAAATCAGCAGCAGGCCGGCACCGAGCTCCAGCTCGGCGCATAGCCCGGGTAGGTCCTGGCTGATCACCCCGTGAAACCCGGCTTCATTGAGCATCATCAAGGCAATCTGGCTGTCACGCCCTCGCGGCGCAAGGATGATGGTGCGCTCGGTTGTCGCCAGCAACGCAGTCACCGGATATCTTCCGCAAGCAAGGGGTTGCTCGCCCCGAGATAGGTGGGCACTCCACGCAGCACGCCCTGGAAGGCTTCCAGCGGTTCACCGATGGTCATGCCCTGGGCGCTGATGCGGTATTCACGGATGGTCGATTCATGGCTGCCGGTGCGTTTCTTGATGATCGAAATGGCCCGGCGTACCTTGCCCAGGGCCTCGAAGTAACGCAGCAGGATCACCGTATCGGCCAGGTAGGTGATGTCGACCGGAGCCTGCATGTCGCCGACCAGGCCATGCTGGGCAACCGTCATGAAGGTCGCGGCGCCTTTTCGATTGAGGTACAGCAACAGCTCGTGCATGTGCAGCACCAGGGCGTTCTCTTCCGGCATTGCCGCCTGATAGCCATTGATGCTGTCGATCACCACGGTCTTGATATTGCCGTCGTCGACACAGCGCCGGACCCGGTGGGAGAACTCGCCGGGAGACAGCTCGGCGGCGTCCACCTGTTCGACCAGCAGATTGCCGCTGTCTTGCAGCGCCTGCAAATCGATGCCGATGTTCTTCATGCGCTCGTACAGCAACCCCAGCTCTTCATCGAAGATGAACAACGCGGCTTTTTCACCCCGGGCCACCGCCGCGGCGGCGAACACCATGGAGATCAGTGATTTGCCGGTCCCGGCCGGACCGAGAATCAAGGTGCTGGAACCGGTTTCGATACCGCCACCCAGCAGCGCATCCATTTCCCGGATGCCACTGGTCAATTGCTGGCGCAGGTACTGACCGCGATGTTCGGCGGCCACCAGACGCGGAAATACATGCACGCCGTCGCTGGCGATGGTGAAGTCATGAAAGCCGCCCCGGTATTTCTGGCCGCGGTACTTCACCACGCGCACGCGTCGGCGCTCGGCACCGTAATTGGGTGTCAACTCTTCCAGGCGAATCACGCCGTGGGCGACGCTGTGCACGGTCTTGTCCAGTGACTCGGTGGTCAGGTCGTCGAGCAGCAAGACCGTGGCGTCGTAACGCACGAAATAATGTTTGATGGCCAGGATCTGCCGGCGATAGCGCAGCGAGCTCTGTGCCAGCAGGCGAATTTCGGAAAGACTGTCCAGGACGACGCGGGTCGGTTTGACCCGTTCGACCACTTCGAAAATCTGCCGGGTGGCCTCGCCCAGTTCAAGGTCGGAGGAATACAGCAGCGTCTGCTGCTGTTCGGCATTGAGCAGGTTTTCCGGAGGTGTCAGCTCGAAGATGTGGACGTTGTCGTCCATCTCCCAACCATGGGACAAGGCACCCTGGCGCAGTTCGCGTTCGGTCTCGGACAGCGTGATGTACAACGAGCGCTCGCCGGCTTGCGCGCCGGCCAACAGGAAGTGCAGCGCCACGGTAGTCTTGCCGGTTCCCGGTTCGCCTTCCAGTAGAAACACATGACTGCGGGACAATCCTCCATCGAGGATATCGTCCAGGCCTTCGATACCGGTGGCCGCCTTGGTACGATTCAATTCGTTGGTTAGAGACAAATAAGAGTCCTCTCGTGGCCAGGAGCAATGAGGCAGCCACTTCGAAGTGCCGCAACGGGCTGCCTTTTCACTTGACCCCTGGCCCGGACGAGCGTTCAACCTTTTTTAACGCAAAAGGATCGCAGCCTGCCCTGTAGGAGCTGCCGAAGGCTGCGATCTTTTGCTTTTAAAGCCCCTGTTGTAACGAAGGATCATCAGGGTTCATCTGTTCGAGCTGGGCCGTGAGGATCTGCACGTTTTGCAGCTGCCCGCTTTCTTTCCAGTAGTTGATCAGCAGCACCCGTGCCTTGCGATCGTTCGGATGGCGCTGAACGATTTCCTGCAACTGAATCTGCGCCGCTTCGAGTTCCTGCTCGCCGCGCAGCGTGGTGGCCAGGTCGTAGCGGTAATCCCGGTTGTCGGGCTCAAGCTCGACGGCCTTGGACAGGCCGAGCAGGGCGAATTCGCTTTGGTCGTGATGCAGCAACCAGAGGCCCAGGGCGTGTTGCAGATAGGCCGAGTTGGGCTGTGCCTGCAGTTGCCTGGCCAATAGCTGCCGGGCGGCGTCGTTCTGCCCTTGCTTGTCCAGCACTTCGATTTGCAGCACCAGCGCCGGCAGGTTGTCCGGCGCCAGGCGCAGGGTGTTGTCCAGCGCCTGTTGCGCTTCCTTGAGTTCGGCGTTGTGCAGGTGCAGCCGGGCCAACTGGTATTGGTTTTCGGCGCTTTGCGGTTCGCTCTTGAGCACCTGCTCCCAGGCATCGATCGCTTGCTCCAGCGGTCCGAAATACAAGCCGAGTTCATCCGGGGACAACCCCAGCAGCGCGTTGATTGCCGCCAGCCGCACGTTCTGTTCGCTGTCGTCGAGCATTGGCCCCAGCAAAAGACTGCGCTGGCCGTTCGGTACCAGGGCGCTGATGCTCCTGATCGCCGCGATACGCACTTCGGGCGATTCGTTCTGCAAGTCGGCATCCGCCAGTTTCAGGGCCACCGAGCTTGGATAATTGGGCAGTTCGGCATGCAACCAGACACGGCGCTTGGGGGACAGGTCCGGACGCTTCAACTGCTGATAGAGCACCCGCGCGGCACCGGGTTGACCGCCCCGGGCCGCTGCCAGCGCTTCGCTGTAACCGTGTTGGATGGCTTCGGGAACCACCGGGGTAGTATCGCGCAGGGAAAACCATGCAAGGCCGATGACGAGCAGGGCGAAAAGGCTGATAAACAGATAGCGGCGGGACTGGGGCATGCAGGAATCCGGAAGCTGGCGAACTTTTGCAAAGGCGCCAGCTTCGGTCAGGCCAGGCCTTGAGTCAAACCTTGAAGACGTTCACTGACGATTCAAACCGTGGAAAACCCCTCCCGCCAGCGATCAATGGGCCTGCAAACGGCGTCGCCAGCAAAACCTCTCAAGGCACCGCCACAGTGACTACGCTTGCTGGAAGTGTGTCGACGGGTGTTCCCATGCAAGCGTTGTTGCAGTACTTCAAGGCCATGCTCAACCCCGGCCCCGGGGTGTTGCTGTTTGCCTTGCGAACCATCGCGGCCGGGTTATTGACCCTGTACCTGGCGTTTTTGTTCGATCTGGACCAGCCCAAGTGGTCGATCATGGCCGTGGTCATCATCAGCCAGCCACTGGGGGGCATGGTGCTGGCCCGCAGTTTTGGCCAGGTGATCGGCACCACGCTGGGCGCAGCCGTGGCGGTGTTGATCATGGCGATCTTTCCCCAGGCTCCGCTGCCGTTCATCACCACCCTGGCATTGTGGCTGGCCTTGTGTACCGCCGGTGGCACCTTGTTGCGCTATACCAGTTCCCAGGCGTTTGTCCTCAGCGGCTACACCGCCGTGGTGGTGGCCTTGCTGGCGGTGCCGGATCAGGACGGCATGTTTCTGCTGGCGGTGACGCGCGTCACCGAGACCTTGCTGGCGGTGGCCTGTGTGTGTCTGGTCAGCCTGCTGACCGCCAGGCCGGAAACCGTGGCCCGTGACTACTTCGCCAGGATCGACCAGATCATCCGGTTGCTGGCCACCCATGCCAGCGCCGTCCTTCGCACCGAAGAGAGCGAAGCCGATTTCCAGCAGCGACAAATGCAGCTGTTGGGCCAGATCAGCGGTCTGGAGGGCGTGCGCCGGCACATGTACTTCGATGCGCCACGGTTGCGCAGTGCCAACGGCCTGGTGCAACTCTTGGGCAACCAATTGGTGTTGTTGACCGCGCGGCTGACAGCCCTGCGCCATCAGCGGCTGCTGTTGACCGAGCGCTGGGAGGGCGAGTTGCCCGAGGAAATTCAACGGATACGCGCCGAAGAACTGGCGTTTCTCGATGAGCTGGCGCGGGAGGGGCGTTCGCTGTCCAGTGAACAGCGCCATCATTTTACGTCGTTGCAACAACGCTTCGATGAACTGGCCTACAGAGCCGAACAATTGACCGAACCGCTGCCGGCCACCTTGCGCTCGCTGGCCTGGTCGCTGCGCTGGGAGCAGGCTCGCCTGCTGCAGCAGCTGGAGCAGATTCTGGAGTTGAGTGATGCCATCCAGAGCGGGCGACCGGCCAGCAGCGTGTTTCGCGGGCGGGAAAATCCGCTGCATCTGGACTTCACCCTGGCGACCATGAACGCCATCCGGGCTTTTTCCGCGCTGTTGATTTGCGGCCTGATCTGGATCGAAACCGGCTGGGACGGTGCGCGAGGCGGGATGGTGCTGGTGGGCATCCTTTGCTCGCTGATGTCGACCTTTCCAAGGCCGCTGCTGGCCGTGCAAAGCTACGCGAGGGGCTTCGGGCTGGCACTGGTGGCCTCGGCGCTCCTGCAGTTCTTGTTCGTGCCGATGATCAGCAATTTCGAGATGCTTGCCTTGCTGTTGGCGCCCTTGCTCTATGCCGTTGCGGTGGGGCTGGCCAGTCCACCCACGACAGGCACCGGCATTGGCCTGGGGCTCACGACTTTTCTGTTGCTCGGTCCGCTGAACGTGGGGATCGGTCAAAACACCGCCATCCAGTGGTTCGAATTTGCCGGGGCCTATACCTGCGCGACCGTGCTGGCGTTGAGCGTCTATGCGCTGATCTTTCCCTTCAGGCCGGATTTGCGCATGAGGCGGCTCTATAAAGAGAACTGCGAGCAGGTGTACGCCTTGCTGAAAACCGCGCCGACCGATGAACAGCAGTTTGCGTTCGAGAGTCGCATGGTTGATCGCCTGACCATGATGCTGGGGCTGCTGCCGGCAACGCAGGAGCCACAATCCCATGAGCGCTTTCAAGTCAGCCTGGCCTGCATGGCGCTGGGGATTGCGATGAATCAGCTCAGGCAGCAGGGGCAGAACAACGCCTTGCTGAATCCGGACCTGCAAAGTCGCCTGTTTTCCACCGTCCGGGAAACGGGCAGGCTGGTCGCCGGCCGGCCCGGGGTCGAAGTGGCACGGGTGCTCGATAGCCTGCACGCCCTGGGCGACGAACTGGATGCCCTGCATACCGATGTCCATGAGCATTTGTGGTCGGTGTTCCGCATGCGCGTGGCGCTGTTGATCGTGGTGTCGTTCGTCGAGCGTTATCGCGGCTACTTTCAACCCACCGGCATTGAAGGAGACCCTGTCCTTGCCCATTGATCTGGAAGTGGGTGGCGCCTATCTGCCCCCGATCGCCCAGGCGTTGCTGCTGGGTTTGCCGATTTTCCTGCTGCTGGACTGGGTGCTGCGGCGCGTCGGTGTGCTGCAGTTCGTCTGGCATGAGGCCTTGTTCGAAGGCGCGTTGTACGTCTGCGTCTGCGCTACGTTGATACTGGTGATGGGAGCCTGATGCCTTGAAGAACATCCTTCCCCGACTCACGACGCTGGCGGTGGTACTGCTGGCCTTGATCCTGGGCTGGTTCGCCTGGGAGCATTACACCCGTGCCCCCTGGACCCGGGATGCCCGGGTGCGTGCCGATGTGGTGACCCTGTCCGCCGATGTCTCGGGGCGAATCGTCAGCCTGGCCGTGCAGGACAACCAACATGTGAACAAGGGCCAGACGCTGCTGGAGATCGATCCGGCGCGTTACACACTGGCGGTGGAGCATGCCAAGCGTGCCGTCGAGGTGTCGAAAGCCTCGCTCGGGCAGGCCCAGGCGTCCATTACCGCCAGCGAAGCGTTGCTCAAGCAGCGTCAAAGCGAGGAGCAACGGCGGCGCACGCTCAAGGACCGTTCGGCAATTTCCGGCGAAGAGTGGGAAAAAGCCAACACGGATGTGTCGGTGGCCCAGGCTGATCTGCTGCGAAATCAGGCCAATCTGGTGCTGGCCGAGGCCAACGTGCAACTGGCCATCGCGGCCTTGACCCAATCGGAGCTCGATTTGCAGCGCACCCATGTCGTCTCCCCGGTGACAGGCTATGTCACCAACCTGCTGACCCGGGAGGGCGATTACGCCTCGGCCGGGGGGCCGTTGCTGGCGTTGGTGGACAGCGATTCGTTCTATGTCAGCGGTTACTTTGAAGAAACCAAGTTGCCGCGGATCGGCGAGGGCGACCGGGTCAGGATCGAATTGATGAGTGGCGAAACCTTTGGCGGCAAAGTGCAGAGCATTGCCTTTGCCATTGCCGACCGGGAAAACCTGCCGGGCGGTCGCCTGTTGGCCAACATCAACCCCAGTTACACCTGGATCAAACTGGCGCAGCGGGTGCCGGTGCGGATCGAGATCGATGCCGACTATGCCGGTAAAGACAAACTCAGGGCAGGGACCACCGCCACCGTGACCGTCCAGGAAACCCACCGCTAACCCCTGTAGGAGCTGCCGAAGGCTGCGATCTTTTGATCTTCACAAAAGATCAAAAGATCGCAGCCTTCGGCAGCTCCTACAAGGATGTGTGCCCCGTGATCGAATGAGACGCCGGGCAAAGCGCTTGAAAATCGCGATACAGGAGGGGGCGCCAAGCGTCGAGCCCCCTGTAGGAGCTGCCGAAGGCTGCGATCTTTTGATCTTGATCTTCACGAAAGATCAAAAGATCGCAGCCTTCGGCAGCTCCTACAAGGATGTGTGCCCCGTGATCGAATGAGACGCCGGGCAAAGCGCTTGAAAACCGCGATACAGGAGGGGGCGCCAAGCGTCGAGCCCCCTGTAGGAGCTGCCGAAGGCTGCGATCTTTTGATCTTGATCTTCATGAAAGATCAAAAGATCGCAGCCTTCGGCAGCTCCTACGGGGGTTTGTGTTCTGGGCAAAAAAAGCCCCGCGACCGAATGAGACGCAGGGCAAAGGAATTGGTTGGTTGCGGCCAACCAAAGGAGCGCTTGAAAGCTTGGGGTTAATTGCTGGCGACCGTCTCGGGCTGCCAGCCGCCACCGAGGGCCTTGTAGATGGCGACGATGCCGCGATACAGGTCGACTTCAGCCTGGGCCTGGGTGTCTTCGGCCGCCAGGCGTTCGCGCTGGGCGTCGAGCAGCACGAGGAAGTCGGCGGTGCCTTCGCGGTAGCGAATCTCGGCGAGATCGGCTGCGGAACGGCTGGACTCGCTCTGGCGAATCAGCGAAATCAGGCGCTGCTGGCGCTTACCGTAGTCGCTGAAGGCGTTTTCCGATTCTTCCAGGGCCAGCAACACTTGCTGCTCGTAAGTCGCCAAGGCGCCCTCGGCATCGGCGTCGGCGGCGCGCAAACGGGCGCGCACACTACCCAGGTCAAACGCTGCCCAGGTGATGCTCGGACCGAGCGCCCAGGCATTGGCCGCCGAGGAACCGATTTGCGAACCACGCCCGGCGGTGAAACCAAGGAAGCCGCTGAGGCTGACTTGCGGGAACAGGTCGGCCTTGGCCACGCCGATCCGCGCCGTGGCCGACGCCAGTTTGCGCTCGGCACTGCGAATGTCCGGCCGGCGTTGCAGCAGTTCACCCGGATTACCGATCGGCAAGGCCTTGGCAATCGCCGGCAAGTCTTTCGGGCTCAGATCCACGGTCAGCTTGTCCGGCCGCTCACCCAGCAGCGTGGCGATACGGTTCTTCTCCCGAACCTGTTCGGCCTGCAATTGCGGCACGCTGGCTTCGACTGACGCCAGGCGGGCATCGGCACGCTCCACATCGAGCTGATCGCCGACGCCGGCATCGCGCAGGTTGATGGTGATCTTGCGCGACTCCTGCTGGTTCTCCAGGTTGGCCAGGGCGATCTTTTCCCGCAGTTGCGCACCACGCAGTTGACCGTAGGCATCCACCAGTTCGGCAATCATGCTCACCTGCAGCTGGTACAGATCGGCTTCTAGCGACTGTTGCTCGGCATTCGCCGATTCCAGGTTGCGCTGGATACGCCCAAACAGGTCGATCTCCCAGGCCATGTCCAGGCCCAGGTCGTAGCGTTCG
Source organism: Pseudomonas sp. Pseusp49 (assembly GCF_059491875.1). Taxonomy (NCBI): domain Bacteria; kingdom Pseudomonadati; phylum Pseudomonadota; class Gammaproteobacteria; order Pseudomonadales; family Pseudomonadaceae; genus Pseudomonas; species Pseudomonas sp. Pseusp49. Next base: position 3,221,562 of record NZ_CP168514.1, read on the forward strand.
CTATTGACCCGGTCGGTGGTCTGGCCAGGAATCTGGCCCTTGCCCAAGTCACTGCTGACACGGCTGGTGACGACCGGCAAGTTGTCGTTACTGATGTCATCGCGGATCGCCCGTGCGGCTTTCCAGCGGGCAAAAGCGACGCGCAAATCACGGTTGCCCTTGAGCGATTGCGTTACCAACTGGTTGAGGGTCGGGTCTTCGAACTGCTGCCACCAGATGCCTTCGAAGCGCGAGCGGTCAAAGTTCTTCTGGCCGGCGGCGCCATCGGTGGCGGCCGTGATGTTGGCCGCCTCGGTGTTGGGCGTCTGGTAATCCGGACCCACGGCACAGGCACTCAAGGCCAGGACCAGCAGGCTCGGCAGGAAGGCTTTCAAACTCATCAGTGCGACTCCAGCTTCAGGGCGACCTTGGCGGCTTTGCGCGCCTGGCCACGCTCGACAAAGTTACGAATCAATACGTAGAACACTGGCGTCAGCAACAGACCGAAGAAGGTCACCCCGAGCATCCCGGAGAACACCGCCACACCCATGGCGTGACGCATTTCGGCACCGGCACCGCTGGAGAACACCAGCGGCACGACCCCCATGATGAACGCGAAAGAGGTCATCAGGATCGGCCGCAGACGCAGACGGCAAGCTTCCAGTACCGCGGCCAGCGGGTTGAGACCCTCCAGCTGTTTGTCCTTGGCGAACTCGACGATCAGGATCGCGTTCTTGCACGCCAGGCCCACCAGTACGATCAGGCCGATCTGGGTAAAGATGTTGTTGTCACCGCCGGAGGCGATCACACCGGTGATGGCCGACAGCAGGGTCATCGGTACGATCAGGATCACCGCCAGTGGCAGGCTCCAGCTTTCGTACTGGGCCGCCAGTACCAGGAACGCCAGCAGTACGCAGAGCGGGAACACGAACAGCGCGGTGTTGCCGGACAGGATCTGCTGGTAGGTCAGGTCGGTCCATTCGTAGGTCATGCCGTTCGGAAGTTCTTCCTTGAGCAGTTTTTCGATGGCTTTTTCGGCCTGGCCGGAGCTGTAGCCGGGGGCTGCCGCACCGTTGATTTCAGCGGTGATGAAGCCGTTGTAGTGCATCACGCGGTCCGGGCCCGAGGTGTCGCTGACCTTGATGAAGGTCGCCAGCGGGATCATCTCGCCTTTGTTGTTACGCACTTTCAATTGGCCGATCTGGTCGGATTCGAGGCGGAACTGTTGCTCAGCCTGAACGTTGACCTGATAGGTGCGCCCGAAGCGGTTGAAGTCGTTGGCATACAGCGAACCCAGGTAGATCTGCAGGGTGTCGAAGATGTCGCTGACGGCCACGCCGTGGGTCTTGGCTTTTTCCCGGTCGATGGCGGCATCGACCTGCGGCACGTTGACCGTGTAGCTGGTGAACAGGCCGGCCAGTTCCGGCACGCTGTGGCTCTTGGCGATGATGTTCATGGTTTCCTTGTACAGCTCTTCATAGCCCAGGTTGCCCCGGTCTTCGATCTGCAGGCGGAAACCACCAATGGTGCCCAGGCCTTGCACCGGCGGCGGCGGGAAGATCGCCATGTAGGCTTCCTGGATGTTCGCGTACTGGCCGTTCAAGGCACCGGCAATCGCACCGGCGGACATGCTCGGGTCTTTACGCTCGTCGAACGGCTTGAGGGTGACGAACACGATGCCGGCGTTCGGGCTGTTGGTGAAACCGTTGATCGACAGGCCAGGGAAGGCCACCGCGCTTTCCACTCCAGGCTGCTTCAGCGCCAGGTCGGACATGCGCTTGATCACGTCTTCGGTACGGTCCAGGCTCGAGGCATCCGGTAATTGCGCGAAGGCCACCAGGTACTGCTTGTCCTGGCCGGGTACGAAGCCGGTCGGGGTGCTGGAGAAACCGAAGAAGGTCAGGACCATCAGGCCGGCGTACAGCAGCAGGGCGATGCCGCTTGAACGGATCACACGGGCAACGGTACCGACATAACCATGGCTGGCCTTTTCAAAGAAACGGTTGAACGGACGGAACAGCCAGCCGCCAAACATCTTGTCCAGCACCCTGGAGAAGCGGTCTTTCGGTGCGTCATGGCCCTTGAGCAACACAGCAGCCAGCGCCGGCGACAGGGTCAGGGAGTTGAAGGCCGAGATCACCGTGGAAATCGCAATGGTCAGGGCGAACTGCTTGTAGAACTGCCCGGTCAGCCCGGAGATGAACGCCGCCGGAACGAACACCGCACACAGCACCAGCGCCGTGGCAATGATCGGGCCGGTGACTTCACGCATGGCGCGTTTGGTGGCTTCCACCGGGGTCAATCCGAGCTCGATGTTCCGCTCGACGTTCTCCACCACCACGATGGCGTCGTCCACCACGATACCGATGGCCAGTACCAGGCCGAACAGCGACAGGGCGTTGAGCGAGAAGCCGAACAGGTGCATCACGGCAAAGGTACCGATCAACGAAACCGGCACAGCCACCAACGGAATGATCGAAGCGCGCCAGGTCTGCAGGAACAGGATCACCACCAGCACCACGAGGATCAGTGCTTCGAAGAGGGTGTGAACCACCGCCTCGATGGAGCCGCGCACGAAGATCGTCGGGTCATAGACGATGCTGAAGTCCATGCCTTCGGGGAAGTTCTTCTTCAGTTCGGCCATTTTCGCCCGGACTTCGTTGGAGATCTCGATGGCATTGGAGCCAGGGCGCTGGAAGATCGGGATCGCCACCGCCGGCTGATTGTTCAGCAGCGAACGCAGGGCGTACTGGCTGGAACCCAGCTCGACACGAGCGATGTCCTTGAGGCGGGTGATTTCACCGTTGTCGCCAGAGCGAATGATGATGTTCTCGAACTCTTCCTCACTGACCAGGCGGCCCTGAGTGTTGACCGACAGCTGGAAGCTTTGGGCATTCGGGGCAGGGGGCGCGCCCAATGCTCCGGCGGCCACCTGGCGGTTCTGCTCACGAATGGCGGTGACCACGTCAGTGGCGGTCAGGTTGCGCGAAGCGGTTTTGTTCGGGTCGAGCCAGACACGCAGCGAGTAGTCGCCCATGCCGAACAGTTGCACGTCTCCGACACCGCCCAGCCGCGCCAGCTCATCCTTGATGTTGAGGATCGCGTAGTTGGAAAGGTACAGCATGTCGTAGCGTTTGTCCGGCGAGGTCAAGTGCACAACCATGGTGAGGTCGGGCGATGCCTTGTCCACGGTGATACCGATACGCGTCACTTCCTCGGGAAGTTTCGGCTCGGTCCGGGTCACGCGGTTCTGTACCTGCACCTGCGCGTTGTCCAGGTCGGTACCCAGGGCAAAGGTGATGGTCAGGGTGATCTTGCCGTCGGCGGTCGACTGCGAGGACATGTACAGCATGTTCTCGACGCCGGTGATGGCCTGCTCCAGGGGAGCGGCCACGGTTTCACCGATGACTTTCGGGTTGGCACCGGGGAAGTTGGCGCGTACCACCACGGTCGGCGGCACGACTTCCGGGTATTCGCTGATCGGCAACTGGAACAGCGAGATCGCACCGGCGATCAGGATCAGCAGCGACAGCACCGCTGCGAAGATCGGCCGCGAAATGAAGAATTGGGAAAAATTCATCGTAAAAATCCCTTAACCGCGTGGGGTCGTGGCAGCCAGTTTCACAACCGTGCCCGGCGCGACCTTGGCAGGCGCGACTTGGGGCAGGTTGCTGGCTTCCAGCGCTTGGCGTTGTTGTGCGAGTGCCGCGAGGGTTTGTTCGCTGGCCATCGGAATCACTTCAGGGGTGACCGGTGAGCCGGGACGTACCCGTTGCAGGCCCTTGACGATGATGGTGTCGTCCTTGTTCAGGCCACTGCGCACGATGCGCAAACCTTCGATCTTCGGCCCCAGTTCCACCGCGCGGTAGGCAGTCTTGTTGTCGCCGTCCATCACGATCACGAACTTCTTGCCCAGGTCGGTACCCACCGCTTCATCGTTGATCAGCATGGCGCTGTAGGTGCCGCTGCCCACCAGTTTCAGGCGTGCATACAGGCCCGGGGTGTAGCTGCCATCGCTGTTGTCGAACACGGCGCGGCCACGGATGGTGCCGGTCTTGGGGTTGACCTGGTTGTCGACGAAGTTCATCACGCCCTGGTGCGGGTTGCCGTCCTCATTGGACAGGCCCATGTAAACCGGGGTGGTAGCGCCGCGTTTGCCCTGGCGAGCGAGCTCGGTGTACTTGAGGAACACACGCTCGTCTGCGTCAAAGTAGGCGTAGACCTTGTCGGTGGAGACCACGCTGGTCAGCGGCGTGGTGTCGGCGGTCACCAGGTTGCCGGCGGTGATTTCCGCACGGCTGACACGGCCGCTGATCGGTGCGGTGACGCGGGTGAAACTCAGGTTGAGCTTGGCCAGGTCGAGCTGCGCCTGAAGCGCACCGACGGCGGCGCGGGCTTCCTGGGCGGCGCTGGTGCGCGAATCGGCCAGCTCGGCGGAAATGGCGTTGCTGGTGCGCAGGCGCTCACCGCGCTGGGCTTCGTTTTCACTGCGGGTGGCATTGGCGCGCGATTGTGCAACCAGGGCTTCGAGGCGGCGGACCTCAGCCTGGAACGGACGCGGGTCGATCTGGAACAGCAGGTCGCCTTTCTTGACCAGGGCGCCTTCAGTGAACGCCACTTCATCGATCTGGCCGGAGACCCGAGGACGAATCTCAACCGTTTCCGGCGCTTCCAGGCGCCCGGTGAATTCGTCCCACTCGTTGACCGGTTGTTCCAGCACCTTGGCCACGCTGACCTTGGCTGCTGGCATCGTGGCGGCGGTTTCCGGGGCCTTGCCGCAAGCGCTGATCACCACTACGGCCAACAAAGCCAACGGGAAGCGCAAATGTTTGAATGACTGTTCCATGGATGCATCCGCCAATGTGTTGAGATTGGCGAATGATGCGCGGCGGGTTTGTATCTCACGAATCGAATGGGGCGAAGGTAACTATCATTCGGAATGATATAAGACCCGAGCCAGCCCTCTAGATTGCGCCTTTGATTAAGCGGCGATCAATTGGATTGATGACAATTCTGTGTTGCCTCGCCTGCAAAGATCAGGCTTGGGACCGAGTCGCGCCCTTCGCGAGCAAGCCCGCTCCCACAAGGTACAGTGTGAACCCTGTGGGAGCGGGCTTGCTCCGGGCGGCGTTCCGACGAAGAGGCCAGCAGCCTTCTGCACAATCAGGATCAGGGACCCGTCATCAGCCATTGGTTCAACGGAGTCCACCTGCCCGCGCTGTGCCAATTTCGTCATCGCCAATGCCCAAACCCATCAAGCCATGACGCCTCGGATAGACCACCCTGACCGGTCTGTCCAAGGAGATGACCATGATCCGACTGACCCTGATCGAAGCCCGTGAGTTGGCTGAATCGATCTTGCTGCACAACGGTTTTAATCTGGCCCATGCACAAGCGGTGGCGGCGACGGTGATTGCTGGCGAACGTGATGGCTGTGCCTCCCACGGTTTGTACCGGATTCTGGGGTGTGTGAATTCCCTGCGGGCCGGCAAGGTGTCGGCCGATGCCGAGCCACAGGTGATCGACCAGGCGCCGGCGATTGTGCGGGTGGATGCTGGCGGTGGGTTTTCGCAGTTGGCGTTTCAGGCGGGGTTGCCGTTGCTGGCGCAGAAAACCCGGGCCAACGGCATTGCGGCGTTGGCAATCAACCGCTGTGTACATTTCTCGGCGCTGTGGGTGGAGATCGAGCAACTGACGGCCGCTGGTCTGGTGGCGCTGGCGTGTAATCCGAGCCACGCCTGGGTGGCGCCGGCTGGAGGACGACTGCCGGTGTTCGGCACCAATCCCATTGCCTTCGGTTGGCCGCGTGCGGGGCAAGATCCGTTTGTGTTCGACTTCGCCACCAGCGCGATTGCCCGGGGTGATATTGAACTGCACCGGCGTGCCGGCAAGGCGATTCCCGAAGGTTGGGGCGTGGACGCCCAAGGCCAGCCGAGCACCGACGCCAACGTGGTGCTGGATAGCGGCGCGATGCTGACGTTTGGCGGGCACAAGGGTTCGGCGCTGGCGGCGATGGTGGAGTTGATTGCCGGGCCGCTGATCGGTGACCTGACCAGTGCCGAGTCGTTGGCTTACGACGGGGGCAGCAAGTCGTCGCCGTACCATGGCGAATTGATCATCGCCCTGGACCCTCGGCGCTTTCTGGGGGACGCCACTGAAGAACATTTGGCCCGGGCCGAAACGTTGTTCCAGGGCATTGAAGGGCAGGGCGCACGCTTACCGTCGCAACGACGTTACGCGGCGCGGGTACGCAGCCTGGTGGAAGGCGTGCAAATTCCCGAGGCGCTGTACAACGACCTCAAGGCCTTGCTCGCCTGATTGAATCAATCCCACATTTGATGGGTGGTGATCACATATTTTGCGTAGGAGCTGCCGAAGGCTGCGATCTTTTGATCTTGAAAATCAACAGCAAAAGATCGCAGCCTGCGGCAGCTCCTACAGCTATTTGTGTGGTTTTCTAGATTGGGTCGTGCTGGCTGCTGCCATCCACCAGACGTGCAATCCCCAGTGGGTTGGCGTTTTTCAAGGCGTCGGGTAGCAAGGCGTCCGGGCAGTTCTGGTAGCACACCGGCCGCAGGAATCGCTCGATGGCCAGGCTGCCAACCGATGTGCCACGGGCGTCGGAGGTTGCAGGGTAAGGCCCGCCATGGACCATGGCATCGCAGACTTCGACTCCGGTGGGGTAACCGTTGAACAGCACCCGGCCGACTTTTTGTTCCAGCAATATCAGCAGGTCCCCATGGGTCTGAAGATCCGATGCTTCGCCAATCAATGTCGCGGTCAGTTGCCCGTGCAAGCTGTTCAACGCCTGCCGCAGCTCAACCCTGTCCGCCACTTCAACGACAATGGTGGTCGGCCCGAACACTTCTTCCTGTAGCAGCGGATCCCCGTTGAGCAGCAGGCTGACGTCGGCCTTGAACAGTTGCGGCCACGCCTGATTGCCCTGCTGGTCGTGGCCCGCCAGATGCGTCACGCCCGGATGCTCGAGCAAGGCCCGCACCCCTTTTTCATAGCTGCCGAGGGTGCCAGCATTGAGCATGGTTTGCGCCGGTTGTTCGGCCATCAGGTTGCCTAGCCGCGCAGTGAACGCCGTCCATTCAGGGGTGCGAATACCGATGACCAACCCCGGATTGGTGCAGAACTGCCCGCAACCCTGGACCACCGATGCCACCAGCTCACCGGCGATTTTCTCGCCCCGCGCGCGCAAGGCTTCGGGCAATACCAACACTGGATTGATGCTGCTCATCTCGGCGAACACCGGGATGGGTTGTTGCCGTGCAGCGGCCATGTCGCAAAGGGCACGGCCACCTTTGAGCGAGCCGGTGAAACCGACGGCCTGAATCGCCGGGTGCTTGACCAGCGCTTCACCGACACCAGCGCCGTAGATCATGTTGAACACACCCTTGGGCATGTCGGTCTGCTCGGCGGCGCGCAGGATCGCATTGGCCACGCATTCGGCGGTTGCCATGTGCCCGCTGTGGGCCTTGAACACCACCGGGCAACCGGCGGCCAGGGCCGCGGCGGTATCGCCGCCAGCCGTCGAAAAGGCCAGCGGAAAATTGCTGGCGCCGAACACCGCCACCGGGCCGACGCCGATCCGGTACTGGCGCAGGTCAACCCGTGGCAGCGGCTGACGTTCCGGCAGGGCACGGTCGATGCGGGCGCTGTAGAAATCGCCCCGACGCAGGACCTGAGCGAACAGACGCATCTGGCCGCTGGTGCGGCCGCACTCGCCCTGAATCCGGGCGCTGGGCAGGGCGGTCTCGCGTGTCACCAGGGCAACGAACTCGTCATCCAGAGCATCCAGTTGCGCGGCGATGGCGTCAAGAAATTGTGCCCGGCGCGTCGCCGGCAAATGACGAAAGGCGGGATAGGCGGCCGCAGCGGCCTGGGCGGCCGCGTCGACTTCTTGCGCGGTGGCTTGCACGAACGAGTAGGGCAGTGCTTCACCGGTGCTGGCGTCATGGCTGTTCAGGAAGATGCCGCCAGCGGCGCTGCGCGCTCCGCCGATATAGTTGTGGCCAAGGATTTCGAGCATTGAAAATCTCCGGTCTGGAAAGATAAGGGCAAAAGATCGCAGCCTTCGGCAGCTCCTACACCGACCGTATTCACCCGACATCCATTCCTGTAGGAGCTGCCGAAGGCTGCGATCTTTTGATGCACTCAAGCCAACGAATCACCCCGGCGCGGGGTAGCTGGCACGGCTGCGTCCACGGCAGCAACCCGCGCCGCCGACTCGGCATCCACCTGGCGCAATGACTTGCCACGGGTCTCGCGGGTCAGGCCGACAGCCACCACGGAAATCAGCGCGGCGCCCACCAGATACCAGGCGATCGGAGTCGAGCTTTGGTACTTGTTGAGCAAGGTGATGGCGATCAGCGGTGCCAGGGAACCGGCGAAGATCGGCGCCACCTGGTAGCACAGGGACAGAGCGGTGTAGCGTACGTGGGTCGGGAACAATTCAGCCATCAGCGCCGAGTAAGGCGCATAGGTCATCGACTCGATGGCCAGGCCCAGGGTGATGGCGGCCATGATCAGCCAGTTGTTGCCGGTGTCCATCATCGGGAAACCGATGAAACCCCAGAACGCTGTGAGCACCGCGCCGGTCAGGTACACCGGCTTGCGCCCGATGATGTCCGACAGATAGCCCATCAGGGGAATCAGGAAAAAGTGCACCAGGTGCGCGCCGAACATCAGCAGCAGAATTTGCGAAGTGTCCTTGTGCACCACCAGTTTCAGATAGGTAATCGAGAACGTCACTACGGTGTAGTAGAGGATGTTCTCGGCAAAGCGAGCGCCGATTCCCACCAGCACCGAACGCCAGTGATGGCGCAGCACTTCCACCACACCAAGCTGTTGCTGTTTGGTCTGGGTCTGACGGGCCTGGGCTTCCTTGAAGATCGGCGCGTCATCGACGCTGGTGCGAATCCAGTAACCGATCAACACGACTACCGCCGAGAACCAGAACGCCACGCGCCAGCCCCAGGCAAGGAACTGTTGCTCTGACAGGTTCGACGACAACAGCAGCAGGGCGAGCGTGGCCACCAGGTTGCCGGCCGGCACCCCGGCTTGCGGCCAACTGGCCCAGAAGCCCCGACGATTGTCCGGGCAGTGTTCGGACACCAGCAGAATCGCGCCGCCCCATTCGCCACCGAAAGCGAAGCCCTGGATCAACCGCAACAGCACCAGTAGCACGGGTGCTGCGTAACCGATCTGGTCGAAGCCAGGCAGGCAACCCATCAGGAAGGTGGTGATGCCGACCACTACCAGGCTCAGTTGCAGCAGGCGTTTGCGGCCGAATTTGTCACCGTAGTGACCGAACACCAAACCGCCCAACGGCCGGGCGAGAAAGCCGACCGCGTACAAGGCGAAGGCGGCAATGATGCCGTCGATGGGGCTGTCGGTCTGGCGGAAGAACAGCTTGCCAAAAACCAATGCCGAGGCGGTGCCGTAGAGAAAGAATTCATACCATTCGGCGACGGTGCCAGCCATGGCGGCGGCCACCACGCGTTTGAGTCCCGAGGGTGTGGTTGCGCTTTGCGTGTGTTGAGGATTCGACATGCTGACGTACCTTGTTGAGACGCAAAAAAACGGGCAGCCGGGCGGGGCCAGTAAAGACCCGCCCGGCAATCGCTCAGAGACCGACGTCCGGCAGTTCCGGGCGGTTGGCCAACGCCTTGGCCATGATCTGCTCGACGAATACGCGGTCGGCTTCCGGCAGGGCCAGGCGTGGCGGACGGGTCAAGGCGCTGCCGCGACCGGCAATGGCTTCACACAGTTTGATGCACTGCACCAGGTCGGCACGGGCATCGAGGTGCAGGATCGGCATCAGCCATTCGTAGATCGGCATGGCTTCGGCGAAACGACCGGCCTTGGCCAGGCGGAAGATGGTTTCACCTTCTTTCGGGAACACGTTGGACATGCCTGAGACCCAACCTTCAGCACCCACGGCGATGCTTTCCAGCACCACGTCGTCGAGGCCGGCGAACAACACGAAACGGTCACCGACTTCGTTGCGCACGTCGATGAAGCGGCGGGTGTCGCCGGAAGAGTCCTTGAAGCACACCACGTTGTCGCAGTCGGCCAGGGAAATCAGGATGTCCGGGGTGACGTCGTTCTTATAGATAGGCGGGTTGTTGTAGACCATCAGCGGCACGTCAGCGTTTTTCGCCACGTAGCGGTAATGCTCGGCGGTTTCGAACGGCTTGGAACCGTAGACCAGCGCCGGCATCAGCATCACGCCATCAACGCCGACCCGGCGTACGGCATTGGCGACCTTGGCCGCTTGTAGGCTGGTGAACTCGGCCACGCCACAAATCACCGGTACGCGACCACGGGCGGCATCGACAGCGACTTCAGTCACGGCGATTTTCTCTTCGGCACTCAGCGAGGTGTTTTCACCCACCGAGCCGCAGACCACCAGGCCTGACACGCCGTCGCGGATCACGTTGGAAATCACCTGATGGGTTTTTTCCAGGTTGATGGAGAAGTCATCGTTGAATTGAGTGGTCACCGCTGGGAAGACGCCACTCCAGTTAATGCGCTTGCTCATTGTTGCCTCCGGTTCGTTAATTGTATTTCGTATACGATATTAAAAATGACGATGCTCGGCTAGTGCTTTTTTTGGTTTTCAGGGGTTTTTACTGGCCGTTGGTCTGGGGAGCAGGGATGGCGTGATCAGGCGCCGGGCCAGGTGTCGGACAGGCGATAGCCTTGTGGCCACGGATCGCTTGGGTCGAGCAGTAATTGATGGGTGCCGGTGATCCACGCCCGGCCGGAAATGCACGGGTAAATCGCGGCGCGGCCGGCGACTTCGGTCAGCGAATCAATGCGGCAGTGGAACTCGGAGCCGATAATCGAACGGCCGACAAAGCGCTCGCCAACCTGCATCAAGCCTTTGGCCTGCAACACCGCCATGCGCGCCGAGCAACCCGTGCCGGTGGGGGAGCGGTCGATCTTGCCCGGTTGAATCACCACCGCATTGGCGCCGGTGGCGATGCCGTTCTCATGGACGATGGGCGCGGCGATCTGGCAGAAGGAAATGTGCGACCACTCGGGATTCAGCGGATGCACGAAGCCCAGTTGTTCGTTGGCCGCTCGAGTGATTTTCAGCCCCACCGCGACCAGATCGGCCGCTTCATCCGGGCGGATGGAGAAACCCAGGCCTTTGGCATCGGCAATCACAAAACTGTCGCCACCATAAGCGGTGTCAACCTTCAGCGAGCCGATGCCTTCGACTTCAATCCAGGCATCCAGGCGATCAGCGAAGGACGGTACGTTTTTCACTTCCACCCGCTGCACCTTGCCATCCCGGCAGTCGGCCACGGCTTCGATCAGGCCGCCGGGCGCTTCCAGCACCAGGCGGGTTTGCGGCTCGGTCATGGGCAGGATGCCGCTGTCGAGCAATACGGTGGCGACGCACAACGAGTTGGAGCCGGACATCGGCGGGGTGTCCGCCGGCTCCATGATGATCCAGGCCATCTGCGCCCGTGGGTCCTTGGCCGGGACCAGCAGGTTGACGTGGCGGAACACGCCGCCGCGGGGTTCGTTGAGGACGAAGTTGCGCAGGGTGTCGTCCTGGGCGATCCAGCGTGACTGTTCCCACACGGTGGCGCCGGGCGGCGGGGCGACACCGCCGACGATCACGTCGCCGACTTCGCCTTCGGCGTGGCAGCTGACTACATGAATGACTTTCGATGAGCGCATGGTTTGCTCCTTGTTTTGTCTGTTAGGGCCCTTTCGCGAGCAAGCCCGCTCCCACACTGATTTTGTGTACACCATCAAACCCTGTGGGAGCGGGCTTGCTCGCGAAGGGGCCAGTCGCTATTTCACCGATTTCAGAAACGCCGCAGTCTCCGCATGCACCGGATTGCCAATCACCTGATCCGGCGAACCAATCTCATGCACCAGGCCATTGCGGAAGAACGCCACACGGTCGGACACGTCCCGGGCAAAGCGGATTTCGTGGGTCACCAACACCATGGTCATGCCGTCTTCGGCGAGCATGCGCATGGTGTCCAGCACTTCACCGACCAACTGCGGGTCGAGGGCCGAGGTGGCTTCGTCAAACAGCATGTAGTCCGGTGACATGGCCAGGGCGCGGGCGATGGCCATGCGTTGTTGCTGTCCACCGGACAGCTTGCCAGGGAACGTCTTGAGCTTGTCGCCCAGGCCGACGTGGGTCAGTTGCTTCACCGCTAGTGCTTCAGCTTCAGCCTTGCTTTTGCCCAGCACTTTGCGCGGCGCGAGCATGACGTTTTCCAGCACCGTCAAGTGCGGGAAGGCATTCCATTGCTGGAACACAATGCCAATCTTCTGCCGCAGGCGATTGAGGTCGGTGGCGCTGTGATGGACCTCGACGCCGTCAACGCGGATGTTGCCTTTCTGGATCGGTTCCAGGCCGTTGATGCACATCAGCAAGGTCGATTTGCCGGAGCCGGAGCCGCCGATGATCGACACCACTTCGCCCTTGTTCACCGTCAGGTTGACGCCCTTGACCACCTCGAGGTTGCCGAAGGATTTATGTACGTTGTCGATCTCAATCATTTTCTTGCCACCTTCTTTCCAGACGAGCGCCCAGGCGTGCGACCACCAGGCTCATGACGTAGTAGATAAGGCCCGCGATGCACAGCACCAGCAACGGTTCCTGGATGCGGGTGACGATGGTTTGCGAGGCGCGCAGCAGTTCGACGATGCCGATCCACATCACCAGCGCGGTGTCTTTCATTACACCGAGCACCAGGTTCAGCCAGCCGGGGAACGCTACCCGGGTGGCCATCGGCAGGACGATCCAGCGCAAATCCTGCAAGAAGCTCAGCCCCAGCGACCGGCTGGCCCGGCGCACGGTGAACGGCACCGCCAGTACGCCGGCACGCACGATCTCGGTGAAGTACGCCGCTGCGTAAACCCCCAGCACAATGCAGCCGACGCTGAAGGCGCTGATGTTCAAACCGATGATGCTTTTGAGTGAGTTGAACAGTACGAACTGGATCAGCAACGGCACGCTGCGAAACACGTCCAGCACCCAGGCCAGTGGCTGGCTGGCCCGTGGCAACAAGGCCCGCAGCAGGCCGAAGAACAACCCGGCCAAGGAGCCGAGGATGATCGACCAGAACGTCAGTTGCATCGTGACCCACGCACCGTTGAGCAGGAACATCAGGTCATTCGAGGAAAAATCGGTGGAAAACATGGACAGCTCCTCAGTAACGGAACAACCGCCAGGCCATCAGCCGGGCTGCCGCGACGATCGCCTTGGCAATCAAGTAATACAGCACCGCTGCGATGGCGAAATACTCGAAGGTGCGGAAGGTTTTGACGTTGTATTCCTGGGTCACACCGGTCAGGTCATTGTTTAGCCCGACGATCACCCCCAGCGACGTCATCAACACCGCCCAGACCATCTGATTGGTCAGCGGATAAAACACGATCCGCAGCAGTTGCGGGACGATGATCATGCGATAGGCCTGGAAGGCACTCATGCCGAGGGAACGCGCCGCACGTACCTGCGTGTCAGGCACGGCCTTGAGGCCGCCGCGAAAGTTCTCCGCCAGATACCCGGCATTGTTGAAGGTGATCCCGGCCAGCAGGGCGAACCAGGAACTGACGTGCAGGTTCAGCGAGCCGAGGCCGAAGTAGAGGATGTAGATCTGAAACAGCGACGGGGTGTTGCGGGCAATCGACACCCAGCCGTTGCCGAAACCGCGCAGCAGAGGGTGCTTGGCCTCGCGCATCACCGTCAGGGCCAGGGCGATCAGCACGCCGAAGATCATCGACAGCGCGGCGGTTTCGAAGGTGACGATGGCACCGGCAAGCATGTCCGGCAGGGCGCGCAGGGCGGAGCGCCATTGGAAGCTGTAGTCAAACATGCGCAGGGCTCTCCAGTAGGGCAGCAGGTTGTAGCCAGGCCGGTAAACGTCCACTGGCCGTTGCGGTGCAGGCCGCGTCGACGCATTCGGCAAGGCTGGCGAAGTGCACCTTGCGGCCGACCAGGCCCGGTGCGTAGTGGGCGTATTTGCCCGAGTTGGTCATCAGGTTTTCAGCCGCCAGGGGAATTACGGGTTCGCCGAGCATGCACCAGCAGGTGTCGGTGACCAGGGTCGCGCCGAACGCTTCGATCACGGCGATGTGCCCTGCCTCGCGGGCTTGCTCCAACACGGCACGGCCGCAGGTGATGGCAAGCACCACATCCGGGTGTCTTTGTCGTCCCCGGCACAGTCGCGCCAGGTGAGCGAACTCGCTGAGGGAAAAGTGCGGGTTACCCAGCGACACCACATCCACCCGGTTATCGCGAGCACTGTTGAGTTCGCGCCAACTGCGCAGCAGGTCCTTCAGGCGGATTTTTTCCACGGCAATGGAAATGTCCGCATCCAGCACCTGCGCCGGGTCAATGGCCTCCGGGGTGACCCCGGCGATGTGGAACAGTGGCGCCGCAGAGGTGGTAGCGAAGGCCGCGCCAAAGGCTTTGAGGTCGTCCAGGCTCGGCTTGCGTTTTTCCAGTCCCAGCACCAGCGGCACGCGACTGCCAGCCAGGGCACCAATGTGGTAACCCAGCAGCGGGTAGAAGGCATCGTCCAGTTCACCGAGTGCGGGCAACTCGATCTGCAACCGGGCCTTGCGTGGCGCGTCCAGGTGGCAGCCGATCAGCGGGGCGCGACCGGTGAGGGCGATGCAGATGTCCAGGTAATCCGGGTATTTCAGGGTGCGTGCACCGAGCACGCTGTTGGCGTAGACCACTGCGTTGGATTCCGCCCAGACGATTTGCTCGCCAGCCTTCGGTGCAGTGTCGAGCAGGTACGGCGCGCAGGTGAAACTGAGCTGTGCGCCCATCGCCATATAGGCATCGCCCAAGGCACTGGCCGGTTCCCCCAGTGCCGGGTCGATACCCAGTTCGCGCCAACGGCGCTGGTCGACGGAAATTGAATTGAGGGTGGTGGGCACTCGCACTTTTGCTCCCCATTGCACCAGTTGCCGGGCAAAGCGCAGGCTTGCAGGTCCCGTGTAAATGCAGCCGTCGATGTGTGCTTGAGTGACATCCACCAAGTGCTCGGCACCCTGCAATTCGGCCATACGCAGGACGATCTGCATGGCCATTTGCGCGGCCTTGCCATGCCGGCCATCGAGCAGCGCCCGATCGTGCTCGGTGAGCCTGATCGAGGCGGTGCTGTCAGCGTCTGGTAATGGGCTGTCGAGCGCCTGCCAGGCGTCGCCCGGCAGGTGATCGAACAGGCTCAGCGTTGCATTTTCGACCCGGGCGAAGGCCTGGCCGCGCAAGGCGGCGAAGGCCTCCCGACCGATGCACAGCACCGGCAGGGAACGGGCAAAAATGGTCTGCGCCACCAGCACGCCCAAGGTCAGGATCTCGTCGGCTTCGGCCAGCACCAATGCCGCCGGTGCATGGCCGTTGCTGATCAGTTCCATCAACACACTGCTGCCGGTGCACGAGCCGCGGCCACTGGGAATCGCCAGCACGCGGCCGGCCAGGTGTTGGCCGCTGAGCGGGTGATGGCGGTCGATGACTTCACCCGTACAGGGATCGACTCCGCCCCAGAAGCTCAAGCCGACATCGGCGAACAGCAGGGCGCCTTGCGCGGCACCCGCCACCAGGCTGCGCCCGGTCAGAGAAATTGGCCTAGGCATGCCGGACATCTCAGTAGTAGACCTGAGGCACGGTCAGGTTGGTCGGCGAGATCTCGGTGCCGACCCATTTAACGAACAGCTCCTTGTAGCGACCGGTGCGCACCTGTTGGTTGACGAACAGGTTGAGGTAATTGAGCAGGCCGTACTCGCTGCGCTTGGCGCCCAGGGACACGTAGTCGATGACGTAAGGGGCGTTACCGGCGACTTTCAGGTTTTTGTATTTGCCTGACTTGAGGGTGGCGGCGGCCACGGTGTTGGTGACGACGGTGGCATCGATGTGGCCTTGGGCGACAGCCAGCAGGGTATCGCTTTGCGACTGGTAGGCTCGGAAGCTGCCCGAGCCCCAGTTCTTCACGTCTTTCTCCAGGGCGATGGCCTCATAGGTGCCGCTGGTGTTGCCCACTGCTTTGCCCTTGAGGTCGTCGAAGCCGTTGATGCCGGTGTCGTCGCGGGTCAGCACCACCATCTGGAAGGCAAAGTAGGGCACGGTGAGGCCGACGGTCTTGGCGCGTTCGAGGGTGTCGGAGGTGGACGCGACGATCACGTCAGCCCGGCCGGAGACCAGTGCCGGAATGCGATCCGGGAACGGCGTTTCCACCACTTCGGCCTCGACCCCGAGGATTTTCGCCAGGTCGCGGCAATAGTCCACATCGAAGCCGGCCGGCGAGTTGCTGGCATCGCGAAAGCCCATGGGCGGGAAGTCCAGGGTCACGGCGCAGCGCAGCTTGCCCGAACCGATGATGTCGTCGAGCTTGTCGGCCTGGGCAGTGGCGATAAAGGAGGTACTGAGAACAGCGCTGAGGGCTACGGCAAATGCGGGGTTTTTCATAGAGGCCTCGTTGATGTGAAGTGCTGTTGAATATCGTATTGGGGATTTCGTATACGATATTAACGATAGCAATCAACGTGCCTATTTCCAGTCCGAGGGGTGAATTAGTTGTCAGGCCTTGGCGTAGAGGTTTTGCAGCAGTGCAACCCGAGGCACGGTGACGCCAAGGTATCGGGGGCAGGTGTTACATATGGGAGCAGCGGTAGCGCGGGCGCCCCTTTAAGGAACACTGGCAGGCACGGGTGTACGCGGCCGGCGTAGGAGCTGGCGCAGCCTGCGATCTTCTGATCTTCAAACGTCAAAAGATCGCAGCCTTCGGCAGCTCCTACGGGATTGGCGTACGCCTTTTGATCTCGGGTGTACGCGGTTGGCGTAGGAGCTGGCGCAGCCTGCGATCTTTTGATCTTCAGCGCTGGTTATCGCGATACTGACTCGGCGACAAACTGGTCAGCGCCCGAAACTGCCGGCTGAAGGCACTGTGGTCGGTGTAACCACAGCGCAAGGCAATCTCGGTGATCGGCAACTCGGTGTGCAGTAACAACCGCGAACCTTCCTCCAGGCGTGCCTTGTGAATCATTTGCCGTGGGGTGAGTTGGAACACCCGTTTGCAGTGCCGCTCCAATTGCGCCACGGAATAGCCAGCGATGGCGGTCAGTTCGGCGAGGCTGATGGAGCGGGCGAAGTGGCGGCGGATATGGGCATCCACGGCGGCGAGTTTCTGGAACGCCGGATGGTTCGACTGTGGCGATTGCAGGTCGCGGGAGATACCGGCCAGGCCCACGATCCGACCCCGTTCATCCTTCAACGCGAGTTTGTGGGTCAGGCACCAGATCGGCTGATTGCCATAATACAAATGCAACTCCAGCTGATCGGCCAGTTCGCGACCACTGGACAGCACGCGGCGATCCTGTTCGGTGTACAGCGGACCGAAGCGTTCCGGGAAGACCATTTCGGCGGTGCGCCCCAGCAGCTCGTCCCTGTGTCTGAAACCACAACGCCGGGCCAGGGTCTGGTTGACGAAGGCGTAGCGGGCCTCGCAGTCCTTGATGAAAAACACCACGTCCGACAAGGTATCGAGCAACGGCGCGATGGGCTGAAGGCTGTTCAGCAGCGTCGGCAGATCGCAAGGTTTGAAGGTGGTGAGCGATGGATACATGGCGCCGGGGGTCTGAGGGTGACCCCCGGGATCATAGAGACTCGGCAGCGTGGCCGAAACCCCCGGCACGGTCATCACGCTGGCGGGGTATCGTCCAGGGACATCAAGGTTTCGATCCGCGCCGGGGTGAAGGGTGGGCGCGGTGCCGAGGGCTGCCAACCAAACAAATGCTGCACTGCGCCGCCACACACCCGGCCCTGGCAGGCGCCCATGCCGCAGCGACTGGCGAGTTTGGCTTCGCGCCAGCCAGAGTGACCGGTCAATGCCGCGTAGGGCACGTCTTCGCAGCGGCAAACCAGGGTGTCGGGTTGGGCCAGGGACTTGAGTCGCGGGTCGAGGGCGAACGCGCTGTTCAGCGCCTTGGCGAAACCCTGCCAGCGCGCCCGGCGCGGCCACAATTGCCTGGCGGCTTGCAGATCGCCGACCGCAGCGTGGCCGGCAATCGCACCTTCCACCAAGGCCAGCTCACTGCCGCCGAACCCTGTGCATTCGCCCGCCGCATAATGATCGGCGCGATTGCTGGCCTGCCAGACATCCACCGCGATGGCTTGATCTTCGATGGCGCAACCCAGTGCCTGACCCAACTGGATGTTCGGAATCAACCCGAATCCACAGGCCAGCCGATCACATTCCAGTTCGACGATGTTGCCTTGTTGTTGCAGGCGCACGCCTTCCACTCGGTCGGTGCCAAGCGCCGCCAATACGTGGGTGGCGGTGCGGTAGCGGTGGTCGAACAGGCTGAACGATTGCAGCCATTTACCGGGCCAGCGCGGCAGTTGCGCGGCGAAACCGGCGAGGGCGCTGCGGCTGGCTTGTTCGGCGATGCGTTGCACTTGCGCGCCATGCTGTTTGGCGGTGGCGGCACTGGCCAGTAACAGCGGGCCGCTGCCGGCGATCACCACGCGCTCGTCCTGCACCGGCAAACCAGCCTTGATCAGCGCCTGCAAACCACCCGCACCGGTGACACCCGGCAGGGTCCAGCCGGGGAAGGGCAGCAGTAATTCACGGGCGCCGGTGCACAGAATCAGTTTGTCGTAGCTGATCAACCAGCCATGGTCGTCATCTTCCACCAGCAGTTGTTTCGCGCCGGGGGCGGCGATCACCCGAGTACCGGCGTGATGGCGGATGTTGTTGCACGACGCCAGACGCTCGCGCAGGCGCCGGGCTTGACCGGGTACGTTGGCTTGAGGTCCGTCGCGCCAGATTTGCCCGCCCGGCAGCGGGTTGTCGTCGAGCATGACAATGCGGGCGCCGCTGGGGGCGGCGGCAAGGGCGGCGCTCATTCCGGCAGGGCCGGCGCCAATGATCAACAGATCAGCGTATTCATTCATGGGCGAGTCTCCACCTGCATGCCGTCACGGCACAGGGTCTGGCAAGCCAGGCGACGCCGGCCATCGATGGTCACCCGGCATTCCTGGCAAATGCCCATGCCGCACAGCGGCGCACGGCGCTGACCGCTGACCGAGGTGCGCGCGCAGCCGTCACTGGCCAGCGCCAGGGCACCGGCGACGCTGGTGCCTTCGGCGACTTTCAGGGCGTGGCCGTCCAGCAACAATTCAGGCATAGACCGGTTCTCCTAGAAAACGCTGGGGCAGATAAGGTTGTGCGGCCAGTGGCGGGGTTTCGTTGAACAGTTGCGCCACCAGTAAATCGGCGGTGCCGGGGGCGGTGGTTACGCCCAGTCCTTCGTGACCGACTGCCAGCCACAAGCCTTGATGTTGTGGATGCTGGCCCACCAGCGGCAAGCCGTCGGGGCTGGCGGCGCGGAAACCGGTCCAGGCACGGATGCCATTGAGCCGGGCCAGCCCCGGCATGTACTCGGCGGCACGCTTGAGCATCTTCGCGAGCATCCAGCCTTCGACCTGCGGGTCGGTGGTTGCGAATTGCCGCGAGGCGCCGATGAACAGTTGGCCGGTGGGGCGCGGCTGGATATTGCAGGCGGTCGACGGCCCCGTGGCATTGTGGGCACTGGTGACGTAACCCAGTTCCACCAGGGTATGGGTGACGCTGCCGGGGTAGCGGTCAGTGATCAGCAAGTGGCCTTTTTTCGGCTCGATGGGCAATTCCGGACACAGCTCGTTGGCTTGAATACCGTTGGCCAGCACCACGGCATCGGCACTCAACCAGTGACCATCATCGAGGCAGACGCGGTTGCCATCGACCGCATTGACCCGCGCCCGGCGCTGGCGGATGTTCGGTGTTTCGAGCATCCATCCGGCCGTCGCCGGGGCGTACAGAATGCCGTCGCCATTGATCAGCAAGCCGCCTTCCAGTCCTTCGCGCAGTTCCGGTTCGCGCTGGCGCAGGGCATTGGCGCCGATCAGTTCGCAAGCCACGCCCTGGGCTTGCAGGTTCAGGAATTTGCTGTGGGCCACCGCCATTTCTTCGGCATTGGCCGCCAGCCACAGCGTGCCGTTGCAGCGGTAGGCACAGCTGTCGGGCAGGTCCGCGCCCAGTTCGCGCCAGCGCTGCAACGAATATTGACTCAGGGCCAGTTCGGCGGGGTTGTCGTCGAGTACCAGCAGGTGGCCCATGCCGGCGGCCGTGGCCCCGTGCAGTCCGGCGTCCAACACCAGCACCTGCAAGCCGCGACGGGCCAGCGCCTGGGCACAGGCGGCACCGATAATGCCGGCGCCGATCACGATCACGTCGGCCACCTGGCCCTCGTTCATGGACGAATGCCCCAGGCGAACGGGTCGTCCTGTTCGATGATCAGGCTCGCCTCGGCACTGATGAACGCGCGCCCACGAATGGTCGGCACGATGCGCTCACCCTGCAGTTCGTAGGAACCCTCGAACTCGCTGCCGATGACGCTGGCCTGGCGCCAGATCTGCCCCGGTTGCAATTTGTCGTCGGCCGCCAGGCATGCCAGTTTGGCACTGGTGCCGGTGCCGCAGGGCGAACGGTCATAGGCTTTGCCGGGGCAGAGCACGAAGTTGCGACTGTCGGCGTGATCGTCATCGGCGAACAACTCGACGTGATCGATCAAGCTGCCGTCTTCACCGCGAATGCCTTGGGCTTCCAGTGCCTGCTGCACGGCGAAGGTGTAAGCGGTCAGCGCTTCGAGGTTGTCGCCGGCCACCCGCAGGCCGTGCTCGGCGACCAGGAAAAACCAGTTGCCGCCCCAAGCGATATCACCGACCACTTGGCCGATGCCCGGCACCTGCACCGCCAGCGCCTTGCGATAACGGTAGGCTGGCACGTTGCGCACACTCACCGAATGGTCTTCGTGCAGGGTTGCCTGCACCGTGCCCACCGGCGTTTCGATGCTGTGCACGCCGGGGCCGATCTTGCCCAGGTGCGCCAACGACGCCACCAGGCCGATGGTGCCGTGGCCGCACATGCCCAGATAACCGGTGTTATTGAAGAAAATCACCCCGGCACAGGCGCCAGGGTCCACCGGCGTGCAGAGCAGGGCGCCCACCAGTACGTCACTGCCCCGCGGTTCCAGCATACAGGCGGCGCGCCATTGATCATGCTGTTCGGCTAATACCTGGCGCCGTTCGGCCATGCTGCCGGTGCCCAGGTCAGGAAAGCCGGCGGTCACCAGGCGGGTCGGTTCGCCGCCGGTGTGGGAGTCGATCACAGAGATGCGTTTCATGGGAGGGCCACGTCCATTCGGTTGAGTGAACGCAAGAGTGGCCCGTGCGGCGGGGCGTCGGCTTGATGGATTTAGTCTGTGTCGATGACGAAATCGGCACAGCATCCGTCGCTGTCAGTGGCTGTGGGGCAGGTGCTCGAACAAGGTCGTGCAGACGCCGGCAATGTGCTCGTCCAGAAGCTTCACCGCCAGGTCCACATCCCCGGCGCGGCAGGCCGCCAGGATCTCGCGGTGTTCGTGATCGGCCCGTTCCTTACCGGCCGACAAGCTCATCTGCATGCGTAGATAACGCTCCAGCTTGTCGTTGACCGAACGGATCAGACTCACCAGGAACGGTCGCTGCGCAGGCTCGTACAGGCAGGAGTGCAGCTCCCAGTTGAGCTCGGCCCAGCGCCCCACGTCGTCCTCGCCGATGAACTCCTGACAGATGCGCTCGGCACGGGCGAAGGTCTCTTCGGTCATGTTCGGAATGGCCAGGCGCAGAATCTTGTCCTCCAGCAACATCCGCACTTCGAACATCTGCGCCAGCTCCGCATCGGAAACCCGCGTGACCATCGCCCCGCGATTGCGCTGGAACATCACCAACCCTTCGGCCTCCAGCCGCTTGAGGGCTTCGCGCACCGGGATCTTGCTGACATTGAACTGGCGGGCGATGTCGTCCTGGCGGATCGGCTCATCCTCGGCAAAATGCCCGGCGACAATCGCATCCCGCAGATGGCGGGTGATGATTTCCGAAGTCGAAGGCGTGTTACCAAGGTCGGGTGCGTTGAGTTTGGGTAGGTTCACGGCGGCGGTCATTTGGAGTGAGATAGCGCTAGGGTATACGAAATTCTTTTGCTGATCTTCCCCGGTTCGACGTCGGTGCGCCCGTTTTCATTCAGGCCTGAGGCCGGCTTTAATTCCAGTAAATTGTGGATACGGCAGACAATTCCTAAATAAAACACAAATACAGGGAATTATGCGTTTTGAACTGGATTGCAGTTAATTCTATAATCTTGTGTATTAAGCGGTGCATCGCGACGGAAGGCACGTTATGTTGGACTTAAGCTTCAGTAAACCGAGTGAGGTCGTCAAACGACTCTGCGATCGCCTGCGCACGGAACGGCTGGCTTTGCAGATGACGCAAGCCGATGTAGCCGGTCGCGCCGGTATCGGGACCAATACCGTGTCCAACCTCGAAGCCGGGCGCAATGTCGGGTTCGAGAATGTGGTCCGTGTGGCCATGGTCCTTGGACGAACCAAGGAGCTCGAAGGACTGTTCCTGCCAAAGCTGGACAGCCTTGAAGACATTCGTCGATACGAAAACAGTGTCAATCGTCATCGTGCCAAGAGGAAGTCCGACAATGCTTGAGCAGGTTGACGTCTACTACGAGGGTTGGGGTGAACGTTGGCTGTGGGGCACGCTTGTGTCTACGACCGCCATCACCGGCCGCCCACAGATTGTGTTTGAGTACAGCAATGAAGCGAAGAGTAGAGGCCTGGAGCTGTCGTCCTACACACTTCCATTGGAGGGGCCCCAGTTACGTCGAGGCTTTCCGTCCCACCATCTGGGCCTGCCAGGGCCTGTCTATGACTCGTTGCCAGATGGTTGGGGCATGCTGCTGATGGACCGGTTGTTCAGGCGCCACGGCCGCAATACAGCACGCATAGGACCTCTGGAGCGGCTGGCCTATATTGGCAACAATGCCATGGGGGCAATGTCGTTCGAGCCCGTGGTGCCCGAGGGGCAGGAGCCGCAAGCGCATATCCCCCTTGAGCTGCTTGCGGTTGAGATTCGGGAAGTTCTAAAGGGTGAAGGTGGGGAATTCCTGCAGACGTTGCTGCTGGTGGGGGGCTCGCCCCAAGGCGCCAGGCCAAAGGCGTTGGTCTATCGTGACCCTCAATCTGCAGCCTTTACCACTGCCGCCAGGCCGGACTTTGAAGCCTGGCTGATCAAGTTCCCGGCAAAAGAAGAGCATCCTGAGGTGTGCGCTATCGAAATGGTCTATGCCGAGTGCTTGCGCATGTGCGGCATCCAGACCCCGGACACGCAGCACTTCAGCCTGCCCAACGGGCTGGCAGCCTTCGCGAGTAAACGCTTTGATCGTATAGACGGTCAGCGCGTGCCCATGCAAAGCCTTGCAGCCTTTACCGGGGCCGACTACAAGTCACCGGGGGCCCTGGACTATGTCAACTTCTTGCGTGCGACACATATGTGCACCAACGATGTGCGAGAGAAAGCTATCGCCTTCGAGCGTGCCGTCTTCAATGTGGCGTTCAACAACCGGGACGACCACCCCAAAAACTTCGCCTACGTCATGTCGCCGTCCGGTGCATGGCAGCTGGCGCCAGCCTACGACGTGACGTTCTGCGAGGGACCGGGCGGTTATCACCAGATGGACGTGATGGGTGAGGCCTTGGAGATTGACCGCGATGCAATGCTCAGACTTGCAGACGAAGCAGAGGTCTCAGTGGAGACTGCTGGCGGCATCATTGACAGGTTTTGCCGCGTCGCCAGCCAGTTTGCGGCCATCGCCGAGAACATGTACCCAGGCGCAATCACCCAGGACACCTTGGATACCATTCAAGGCCGAATCGACGAGAACATCGGCCTGCTGCGCTAACGCCACTGCTTGCCTGCAACTCAAGGCTCATGGTTGACGCTCAGGCGCTTTAAAGACTATCCGGATCCCCAAAAAACATCTGAATTCGCGACCGCAACCAACGCTCCCCCGGATCATTATCCTGCGACCCGCGCCAGGCCATGTGCAATTCAAAGCTGCGCACCGGCAACGGCGGATCTTCCGCGCGCACACCGCCTGCGGCCGTCAGCGCATCGGCCGTGTAGTCCGGCACGGTTGCGACGATGTCAGTGCCGGCCAGCAAGGTGCTAAGGCCATTGAACTGCGGCACCGCGAGCACCACATGACGTTTGCGTCCGAGCTTTTCCAGTTCTTCATCTATGAAGCCGCTGAGGTCGCCGGCGAACGACACCAGTGCATGGGGGCGCGCGCAGTAATTATCCAGGCTCAATGGCCCCGGCACGGTGTCGGCGCGCAACAGCTTGGGCTGGCTGCGGCGCAGTACCTTGCGCTTGGCGTTGGCCGGCAGGTCGGTGGTGTAGCTGACGCCGATGGAGATCTCACCGGAGGCCAGCAACCCCGGCATCAGGATGTAGTTGACCCGACGCACCACCAGCACGATCCCTGGTGATTCGGCGCGCAGGCGCTTGAGCAGCATGGGCAGCAAGGCGAACTCGACGTCGTCCGAAAGGCCGATGCGGAACACGGCGGTACTTGTGGCAGGATCGAACTCGGCCGCACGGCTGACCGCGGTGGAAATCGAATCCAGTGCCGGCGAGAGCAGGGCGAAGATCTCGATCGCCCGGGCGGACGGCTCCATGCTGCGGCCGGTACGCACAAACAGAGGGTCATCGAACAACCCGCGCAGGCGTGAGAGTGCCGCACTGATGGCCGGCTGGCCGAGGAAGAGTTTTTCCGCAGCACGGGTCACGCTGCGTTCGTGCATCAATGTTTCAAAAACGATCAACAGGTTCAGGTCGACACGACGCAGGTCATTACGATTCATCTGGAGTCCTGGCAGAGTCAGCAAACTTGACGTGGGCGGCCATATGAGAACAATGGCCAGCAGGAATATTACGGGGAAAGGCTGGTACTCTGCACCGGGTAATTCAGATTTCCTGAAAAGGTGGCTTCGGTTTCTTGCGGCATTTCACAATGTCGCCGCCCCTGCGGAATCAATGACAGGCATGTCGACTATTAATACCCACTGATAGTGTTGGGTTGAAAGCCCAGCTAGAGTTCAAGGCATTAGAGGTTCATTTGGCGAGGTTTGCGATGTCCCGCACGATCCGTTTTCACAAGTTTGGTCCAGCCGAGGTGCTCAAATGCGAAGAGCATGCGGCGGCTCTGCCTGCACCGGGCGAAGTGCAGGTGCGCGTCGAGGCCATTGGCATCAGCTGGTACGACACTCTCTGGCGCCAGAACCTGGCGTCGTCCCGCGCCCATCTGCCTTCCGGCCTCGGCCAGGAAATGGCCGGTATCGTCACGGCTGTGGGTGAGGGGGTGGATGACCTGGCGATCGGTGACAAGGTCGCCAGTTTCCCGGCCCAAAGCCCGAACGACTATCCGGTCTACGGAGAACTGATTGTCCTGCCGCGCTCGTCGCTGACCCGTTACCCGGACGTGCTGAGCCCGATCGAGGCCAGCGTGCATTACACGCCGCTGTTGGTCGCCTATTTTGCTTATGCCGACCTGGCACGGGTCAAACCCGGGCAATTCGCCCTGGTGACCGACGCCAGCCATTGCGCCGGACCTTCGTTCGTACAACTGGGCAAGGCCTTGGGTGTGCGAGTGATTGCGGCAACCAAGTCAGCAGAAGAGCGTGAGTATCTGTTGTCGCTGGGCGCCGAAAAAGTCATCGTTACCGAGGAAGAAGATCTGCTGATACGGATCAACAAGATCACCGATAACCGCGGTGTGGACGTGGTCTTCGATGGCTTGGGCGGTCCTCAGATGTCCTTGCTGGGCGATGTGCTGGCGCCTCGCGGCAGCCTGGTGCTGTACGGCCTGCAAGGTGGCAACCAGACGCCATTCCCGGCCTGCGCGGCGTTCCAGAAGAACATTCAGTTCTTCGTGCACTGCATCGGCAACTTCACCGGCAAGCCGGAACTGGGCATCATCCAGGACCAGGTCGCACTGCAACGTGCCTTGCGCGACATCAACCAGTTGACCGCTGACCGCGTGCTGCTGCCGCTCAAGACTCGGGTCTTCCCGTTTGCCGAGGTGGTCGAGGCACACCGCTACATGGACGAATGCCCTTGCCGCGAGCGGGTCGCCCTGCAGGTCGAACCGGCGTAGCACTTAGCCCCAAGCGCCGACGCAAAAGCCCCCCCCCAAGAGTCCGTGCCCACACGGACTCTTTCGTTTGTGCCCCCCCAAAAAAAAAGGTTCATCACGCAACCCCGGGGGAACACAGATAAAAAATATCTGTAGGAGCTGCCGAAGGCTGCGATCTTTTGATCTTCAGCAATCTCCAGATCGCAAAAGCAAGATCAAAAGATCGCAGCCTTCGGCAGCTCCTACAGGGGAATGTGTGGGCCACCAAACAACGAGGTCGAGCGCAGGTTCTGAGCATTGGGCAACCCGGCATGGATGGCGGCGGGCTCTGCAGGAGCGAGCTTGCTCCGGGCGGCGTTCCGACGAAAAACCTGAGAGCACCGCGGGGTGTCAGGCTACCCGCAGCATCGTTGACCTCCATCGCGAGCAATCGAGCGTCGACCGGCTGCTCCTACAGAAGAGAGAAGAGCAAAAAAAACCGTCGATCCGCAGACCGGTCCAGCAACTGAACTGGTTTTTGCCCGTAATCTGTAGCTTCTAATCAGCCACTAAGCCCTGATAATTGAATGATCACTTTCATCTCAAGGAATGAGTCATGGCTGGGTGTCAGGCTAAAACTTTTCAATGTGCGCTATCGGTGCATGCCTTCGATTTAGTTAGTTGTTGTGTAGTTGCCCAAAAGACAGCAACAACTTCTTTCCTTATTTCTTGTGTTAAGTGTCTGTGGGACTGTGTCGGACGTTTCCTAGGACTTCGTCTCCAATCGAGAAAGCCCTTGCCAGCTGGGCGCTACAGCCTTGTCTTCGGCGCGCCTCAGAAGGGTTGTTACGATCGTTTCAAATGTTTTCCATAAAATTCAATTGCTAGCATTTGGCAATAAAGTCGATGACTCCATTCGTGCAGACAGTCCAGCGGAATGTGCTGTTTGCGCGAAATTGAACTTACGAGTACCAGGTAAATAAAGATGACCAGCATCCATGACCAAGCGATGAACTATGTCTATCAACAAGTGCTGCAGCGATTGCTGGGTTTCTTCTCCCGTGCCGAACGCACTGCAATGCAGTTGTTGATTCAGCGTCTGGCAGTGGCGGCGGGGGGCATGGAGCGTATGGGTGATTTCAAGGTGTTGGTGGTCCAGTCCGGGGCCCGCGACAACTGCTACAGCCTGGCGCTGTTACGCGCGGCGCAATTGACCATTGCCACTCGGTCCCCGACGACATTCCAGTTGCGCATCGCCTCGTTGCGGTTGAACGGGACAAGCCGGGCGGCCGAGCAAAACATGCACCGGACCAACAGCGCACTGTTTGTCTATGACGATCCGCGGGTCGAGGTGCTGATGGTCGACGATCGGGAAATCCTGCCGTTCGATCACCTGACGCCGATCTCCGACGCCGGCCGCGAGTCCAGCCGCCTGAACCTGCTGCTGATCGGCCATCGCCGGGAGTGGCGCGGCGGTTTCGACCTGTGGGATGACGGGTATCTGGCCACGGGAGAGTTCTATGGGCAAATCGCCCGTTGGGACGGTGGCGTCGACGCTTTGCTCGTCAGTGACACGCCGCGTCAGCAGAAACGGTTCATCGATGGCCTGAAGCGTGCCGCCACCAAGGCAGGGCTCAAGCCCTCGCACGTGGGCGAGGCCGGCCATGCGGGGTTGTTTGCATTGCTCGATGAACTGGGCAGCGACTGTTATCAGGCGTTCTATACCGATGGCGGCCAGGCCCGATGGCGTCCTGAAGAGCGCTTTGAGACCTGTCGCCGTGCCACCTGCATCGACATTCACGACCTGCTGGTCAGCAACCTGGAAGAGCGCTGGTCATTGCTGACTGAATTTCTCGGCTTCCAGCCTGACGAATTGTCCGCGCAGATCAGCGACAACGAATTCGTCAGCGCGTCGGTCTCGGCGCACGTGCGTGGCTTGCAAGCGAGCTTCGTGCAGGGCCGCGATTACCAGTCGGGCGTTGCGCAATACCTGCAACGCGCCCTGGTGATGATGCGCCGCAAGCGCTTGCCCGAGCGTTTGTGCGAGCAGGCCATCGAGGTGTTCGGCAACCCGGCGACACTGGCCGACCAGCGTGCCCGCGCGGCGGCCGAGGCGCAAAAGACCCTGGGCCTGAGCGAAGCACAGCTGGTATGTCTGCTTTTTTCGCCGTTTATCGAAGAAGGTGCGGAGCTTGAGCGATTTTTGCGTCAGTGCCATCCGGGCATGCTGGTGGCCATGCCCGAACTGCACCGGGCCATGCAGGGGCAGCCGGTCGCCGAACAGATCATGCAATGGATGATTGATGTCAGCGGATTGCCCGTCAGCCTGATAGGCCGGCTGTATCGCATGGAGCGGGCCCCAGGCAGCGGTGATGTGGCGCCCGAAGCACAGATCCAGTGCGCCGCGTTGCAAGAGGCAGCGGGCGATCCTGACACCGGCGACACCTTGGTGGATGAATGGTCGGCGGGTCACTGAGGGTGGGCGGACTATCAGTCGGTGCGGTCGGCCTTCAGCCATGAAAGGTCCACGAGAAACGGATTTCGCCTATCAGGCCGTTTATCGATATCTGGGCAGCCTGATCAATGAGTCCGAAGGGGATTCACGCATCCGCCTGCCGTCGCTGCGGCAGCTGGCGGAACGCCTAAACGTGTCGATCTCGACCATTCAGTACGCTTATTCGCTGCTGGAGAAGGAAGGGCGTGTGTTTTCGGTGGCCAAGTCGGGTTATTACGCGTTGCCGGTGTCCTCTTTCAACCCGCAGGACAGCGGCAGCGATCTGCTCGAAGCCGTCTATGTCAATGCCAGGCGTCCGGGGATGCTGGTCCTGAGCGCCGATGAACCGGCGTTGCTGCAACCGCTCGACAGCCCCTTGTTGCTGCTGGAGCGGGAGTTGCTGCGCCAGTATCCCCGGCAGCCGCAGTCGCCCTCGCAACCCTGCGGCGAGCTCGAGCTGCGCACTGCCCTGGCCGCACGCTACACCACGTCTCCCATGCGTTACTGGCACGCCGATGATGTCTACATCGGTGCCGACCTGCGCGGCGTCCTGGAAATCCTCATCGCCGTGCTGGGCTTGAAGGACGCCACGGTAGTGGTTGAGTCGCCGTGCGACTGGACGATCCTGCGGTTGTTGCAAGGCGCCTGCGTGCGGGTGATCGAGTGGCCTGTGCAAGCCGATGGTTGCCTCGATCCGCAACGGCTGAAAACCTTGCTGGAGACCGAACCGGTGCGCCTGGTGCTGCTGTCATCGGCCCTGAACATGCCCCGTGGCAGCCTGGCGCCTGAGGAAAACAGGCAGGCCATTGCCCGGCTGTTGGCCACGCATGACAGTTGGGTGCTGGAAAACGACTGTTATGGCGAACTCGGATTCGACCCGGGCGGCCTGCGCTTTCGCGACTTGCTGGACCCTGAACGGCTGATGGTGTTTTCCACGTTCGAGAAAATCATCGGACCGGAAGCGCCCTACGGCTACCTGCTTTCCAGGCACTTGAGCACCGCGCTGCAACGACACTTCCTGTTGCGTTCGTTTCGACTGTCACCGATTCGCCAGAAAGCCATCGCCCGTTTGTACAGCAGCGGCCGCATCGATCAACACCTGCTGGTGCTGCGCCGGCTACTCAAGGAGCGCAAGAGCCAAATGACCCAGTTGTTGCAGGAGCGACTGGGTGATGCCTTGCATTTCGTCGAGCCGCAAGGCGGTGCAACGATCTGGGTGCGTTCGTTGCGTCGGGTCAATGTCCGTCGTGTGTTCCAGCGCCTGCTGGCACAACAGCTGGTCATCGCGCCGGGGGAACTGTTCAGCCTCCAGGGTCTGCACGGGCAGCATTTGCGCCTGAGTCATACTTTCGGCGGCGATCACAACCTGGCGGCCGCGCTGGGACTGCTGGGAGATGCGCTGCGCCTGGAATCGATCGAGTGAGTGACAAAAAATAACAACCTCCACTGTGTGGGATCGATCCCATCGCGTTGCGGTCAAACTGCCAGTAAACTGCTGCTCACTTCCTGAACCACTCTATTCCAGAGGTTTTGCATGACACTCAGTCCTTTTGCGGGTAAACCGGCACCGGCAGAATTGTTGGTCGACATCCCGCGACTGGTAACGGCCTATTACACCGGCCAGCCTGATGCCGCCATTTCGACCCAGCGCGTTGCCTTCGGTACGTCGGGGCACCGCGGTAGCTCGTTCGACTTGAGTTTCAACGAATGGCATGTGCTGGCGATCAGCCAGGCCATTTGCCTGTATCGCGAAGCTCAGGGCATCGATGGCCCGCTGTTTGTTGGTATCGACACCCACGCGCTGTCCACGCCAGCCGGTGCCAGCGCCCTTGAAGTGCTGGCGGCCAACGGCGTGACCGTGATGATCGCCGCGGGCGACGAGTACACCCCGACGCCGGCCATTTCCCATGCGATTCTCTGCTACAACCGTGGTCGCACCAGCGGCCTGGCGGACGGCATCGTCATCACGCCGTCGCACAACCCGCCACAAAGCGGAGGCTACAAGTACAACCCCACCAACGGTGGTCCGGCCGATACCCACATCACCAAGTGGATCGAAGCCAAGGCCAACGAATTACTGGCCAACAAGCTCGCCGGGGTCAAGCGCATCAGCTACGAGCAGGCACTCAAGGCTAGCACCACCCATCGTCACGATTACCTCAACACCTATGTCGCCGACCTGATCAACGTGATCGACTTCGACGCCATCCGTGATGCCAAGCTGCGCCTGGGCGTCGATCCGCTGGGTGGAGCAGGGGTGCGCTACTGGTCGGCGATTGCCGAGCATTACCGTCTGGACCTGGATGTGGTGAACAAACAGGTCGACCCGACCTTCCGCTTCATGACCGTCGACTGGGACGGCCAGATCCGCATGGACCCATCGTCCAGCCACGCCATGCAAGGCCTGATCGGCCTGAAAGAGCGCTTCGACGTGGCGTTTGCCTGCGACCCTGACCATGACCGCCATGGCATCGTCACCCCGTCCGGCGGTTTGCTGGCACCGAACAACTACCTCGCCGTTGCCATCGATTACCTGTTCCAGAATCGTCCGCAATGGCGCGCCGATGCTGCCGTGGGCAAAACCGTGGTCAGCAGCGGCTTGATCGATCGCGTGGCCAAACACCTGGGCCGTCGCCTGTACGAAGTGCCGGTCGGTTTCAAGTGGTTTGCCGATGGACTGTTCGATGGCTCCCTGGGTTTCGGCGGCGAAGAAAGCGCCGGTGCCTCGTTCCTGCGCAAGGACGGCGGCGTCTGGAGCACCGACAAGGACGGTTTGATTCCGGCCCTGCTGGCTGCCGAGATGACGGCCCGGACCGGTCGCGATCCGAGCCAGGCATACCGTGCCTTGACCGATGAACTGGGTGAACCGTTCTCGGTACGGGTCGACGCCAAGGCCAACCCGGAGCAGAAGGCCCTGTTGAGCAAGCTGTCGCCGCAACAGGTCACCTCGACCCAGCTGGCCGGCGAGCCGATCCAGAGCATCCTCAGCCACGCACCGGGCAACGACCAGGCCATTGGCGGTCTCAAGGTCATGACCGAAAACGGCTGGTTCGCGGCACGTCCGTCGGGCACGGAAGACATCTACAAGATCTACGCCGAAAGCTTTGTCAGCGACGACCACCTCAAGCAACTGGTGGCCGAGGCGCAGACGCTGGTGGATGGTGCCATTTCCGCGAAATAAGCAACGTAACTCCCACTGGAGTTGTATGTAACCCTGTGGGAGCGAGCTTGCTCGCGATAGCGGTCTGTCAGTCAATATCAATGCTGGATGTCAGGCCGCCATCGCGAGCAAGCTCGCTCCCACAAAGGGTTTGCCGCAGTAACTAAAAAGGGGCGACCAACACGGTCGCCCCTTTTTTTTGCGATTGCCCTCAGCGAATCAAGCCAGATCCACCAACACGATCTCACTGTCCTTGATGGCCGTCACACGCAGCACCTGCTCATCGGCCACCGCGACACCGTCTCGAGCTTCTGCACGCAAGCCATTGACTTCAATGACCCCGGTGGCCGGAACCAGGTAGGCACGACGACCGCTGTCCAACAGGTATTCGGCCGTTTCACCGGCCTTCAGATTGGCGGCCACCAGCCGGGCATCGGCGCGGATGCGCAGGCTCTGCTCGTCGCCTTCCTTGCCGCTGGCCAGGGTTACAAAACCTTCGCGCTCGCCTTTCGGGAATGGTTTGGCGCCCCAGGACGGTGCCAGACCGGTCTCGTTCGGGATGATCCAGATCTGGAAAATCCGGGTCGGCGACGCTTCCAGGTTGTACTCGCTGTGAGCGATCCCGGTACCGGCGCTCATGACCTGGACGTCACCCGCTTCGGTCCGACCCTTGTTGCCCAGGTTGTCCTGGTGGGTAATGGCGCCTTCACGGACATAGGTGATGATTTCCATGTCCCGGTGCGGGTGCTGCGGGAAACCGGTGCCGGGAGCGATCACGTCGTCATTCCAGACCCGCAGGTTGCCCCAGTTCATGCGCTGTGGATCGTAGTATTCGGCGAACGAAAAATGGTGATGCGCATCCAACCAGCCGTGTTGAGCACCGCCAAGGGTTTTGAAAGGTCTGAGTTCAAGCATGATCGTCTCCAGAAAAGGTTCGTCATGGGGCGCAGCGCCAGAGCCACGAAGCGAGACCGGTGGTTGATGACGGCCATCATCCATCAGGCAACAATCGATAAAAAGCGTAAAAAATGCGGCATTCCCATCGAATAAATTGATATGAAACAGGTTCGAATCTTTCTCATCCAACCTTCACTTCATCGCATAAGCCAATGAGTCATAAGCAATTCACTAGAACTCAATGGCAAATGCAGACACCATAGCGCTCAACAGCCTCACACCCTGGAGTCAGTCCGCGTGCCGCAACACACCCCCGATCTTCCGCCTGAACTTCGCCCCCTGGCCGAGATGCCGCTGATCAAGCGCCTGCTCGCCCGGTTCTTCGGTTACAGCCTGACCCGCCTGCACGCCCAACATCGTGCGTCGTGGTTGCATGGCCAGGCCGACGGTTTTCGCAGCGGTCACAGTGCCGGGGTCGATTACGGCTACAGGGAAGGCAAGCTCGAGGGGCTGGAGGAGGGTCGGCAGGTCCTGCTGATCCGCGACTCGCGCTCAACTGAACACCGGCCACCGAATGTCGATGACCTGCTGTTCGACGATTGGCGCCTGCCGTTGAGTGCCGAATTGAAGAAGCGCATGAAGACTGATGTTGCCCGGTTGTTGCCGGCCCATGCCCAGCCCAGCGCCGCACAGTGGAAAATGATCTTCAGCGATACGCCGTCCACCTCGGTGATCGCCGGTGCCGGCGCAGGCAAGTCGACCACGCTGGTGTTGCGTATCTTGCTGTTGAGCCATTACCTGGGTTTCGAGCTGAGTTCGATGACGGTGGTGACCTTCACCCGTGAGTCGCGCAAGGACTTCATCAACAAGCTGATCGAACTGTTTGCCCTCTGGGGCCGCGCGATCAGTTTCAAGGAGGCACGGGACCTGGTGCGCACCTTTCACTCGCGGATCCTGCCGATGGTGCGCAGTCTTCCGGGTTTCGAGCGCTTGCAGGCCTTCGAGAATCTCAGCCTGCGGGCTGCACAGGGTGATGAGGAGGTCGACAGCAATCCGTTCGACCTGCGTATCAACGACGCTCAGCGCCAACAGCTCAACGCCTGCTATCACCGTTTGCACAGTAGCGACGAGCGCTTTCGTGAGCTGATCAAGCCATTGTCCCGGCATGCCTTGCAACTCAAGGAGCTGGAGCGGGATCACCCCGATGTGCAAAAGCGCATGGGCGTCACCGAACTGGCGGCCAAGCGTGATGAAGAGTTGTGCGACGCCATTGAAGACCTGTGGTTTCGCGCCGGTGCCTGGCCCATCAAGGGCATCGAACCGAAGCGCCAGTCATTCGATATCAACGGCTCGACATTCCACTGTCACGGCTACATCCCGACGCTGGACGCCTGGGTGCTGCTGGGGTTCGATCCTCGGGAGAACCCGCAGGTCACGCGGCCCAATGCCAAACTGACGGTGCGCGCAGAATGGGCAGTAAAACGCACCTTGTTTCAAGCTTTCTGTCGTAAGCCATTGATTTGGCTGGATAGTTACGAGTCATCAAAGCGTGTGCTGGCCTCACTGGCGGGGGATGCCAGCGCCGGTCCGGGTTTCGATTACAAGGTCAAGGGCGAGCTCGCCTCCGCGCCGTTGCTCGATTGCTTTGTCGCCGCCGCCGGGTTCATCGAAAACCTCGGGCTGGATGTGCCGAGTGCCGTGGGGCAGATGAGTTTCGCCAAGGACGATCCCGACCGGTTCTTCTTCGAGGCCCTGAGCCTTTACTGGCGGGCGCTGGAAGATCATTTGCTCGACCAGAAACCGCCGATCATGACCTATAACCGGATGTTCGCCCTGTTCAGCGAGCATTCGCCGGAGAACCTCAAGCTGTTGAGTGATGAGCTGCTGCGGCCGTTGTCACACCTGATGATCGACGAATTCCAGGACGTTTCGCCGCAAATCGTCTCCTGGATCAGGGCCAGCCTGGCGGAGATCCGCAGTCGCGGGCCGGCCATGCACGTCGGGCGGGGTGCCCAGCGTTCCTCGCTGCTCTGTGTGGGCGATGACTGGCAATCCATCTATGGCTGGCGCGGCAGTTCGCCGAGCTACTTCATGGAGTTCAACAAGGAGTTCCCGTCGCCGAGCACCACCAAGGTCATGCTCAGCGACAACTACCGCAGCCACCAGCACATCATCGATGCCGCCGAGCACATCGTGCGCGCAGCGCCGGCGATTGCCGGGAAGAAAGCCAAGGCCAGCGGTGAACCCAGGGCATTGCTGCCGGTGAACGTCCTCGATCGTGATGACCAGGGCATGGCGCAGCGCCTGATGGAGCATTACCGAAAGGGTGATTCAATCTTGATGCTTTATCGAAAAAGTAGCGATAAGTCATTGATAGAAGAGCATATTCAGTCAGTACTTAATGTTGATTCGAGCTTGCCCCATGCCGCTCGCAGGCTCAAGCAACTGACGTATCACAGCGCCAAGGGCCTGCAGGCCGATGCGGTGTTTTTGCTGGGTGACTGCCAACACCTGACCAGTTCGCCCTACAAGAATCAGGTTTACCGGATGGCGGGCCTGGGCAAGGCCGGTGACAGCGAACCCTACGACAATGCCCAGAAGGACGAGATCCTGCGCCTGGCCTACGTGGGCATTACCCGTGCCGTCAGCCATTGCTACTGGTACGTCGACGCACAAGACACCCAGGCCGCGAACATGCCCAAGGCGTCCGACCGGATCGGCAAGGGCAAGGCGTTCTTTGCCGATCATCGACAGGGCAAAGCGTCAGCCTGAAATACAAAAATCGCAGCCCTCGACAACTCCCGTAGGAGCTGCCGAAGGCTGCGATCTTTTAATTTTTTTCGCGCGCGTTACTCTCTCAGGCATAACTCCTGAGAGCCTGCGGTGGAACGAAAGCTTCAAGTTCATCCTCCACCGCTTCGATTATTCGTTCTACATCCGCGGCATTCATGACGGTGGCGCAAGGAATGCCGGCAATGGCGATCATGGTCTCGCCAGTGGCACGATCGAAAAGACGGGCAATCATGCTGCCCGGCGCGTCCATGCTCGCCTCGAAACCCATGGGATGAAAATGCCAGCGCATCAGCTGGCAGGCGTTTGGAAACGTGACCTTACTGAACCCTCTATTCATGTGTTGCCCGCCTTCAGTATCGAGCGCTTCCTTTAGCTCATGGTAGGAGGGAAGAACCTTCAATGGCTCAACCAGTGACAGTCTTTAAAAGTAGCATCCGAATGTGAAAAGAATGTGGTTTTTTCAGCTCGTTTGGCGATTGCCACCCTTTTTTTGATTCAGGTCACGCTTGCTTGATATTGGCGGCCCGAAACCCGCATCCGTTTAGTCGTTGAAGACAAAGCGGAAGTTGGGCAAGCTCGGTTTTTTCCGTCGAGACTTTCAATGCACGCTGAGGATGATGGCCCGCTGCAAACCCAGGCCACGGGCGAGACAATCATGCGCTATCACTTGCGCTGGAAACACCGGGACCTGGACGGCGTCATGGCGCTCTATCACCCTGAAGTCCAGTACAACGACTTTTTCCAGAATCGGGTCATGGGCCTGGCCGAACTGCGCCACTACGTGGGCAGCAGCATGCCCCGGGATCCGGATGAAGCGCTGGAGCACTCCGACCGCATTCGACTGGACGGCAACACCGCCTTCATTCAGTACCGCATCACCCTGCGCGGTGGTGAAGGCCTGGTGTCGTTTCGCGCCAGCGAGGCGATCACCGTCAAGGACGGGCTGATCTGGCGGGTCAATGAATACGCTTCGCTGGTGCATGAGCATCCCGTCAGCAAAGCCACCTCCGGCCAGCGCCCGGCGGTCAGCCGGCTGGGCCTGTCGCCTCGCCAGTTGAGCTTCATGGCCGATGACCTGCAGCAGTATTTCCAGCGCCAGCAGCCGTATCTTGACCCGGAGCTCGACCTGCAACGGGTGGCGAACGAGTGCGGGTACAGCCGTAACCAGATTTCCTATCTGTTGAACCAGGTGCTGGGCCAGAGTTTCTATCGCTACGTCAACCAGGCGCGCCTGCAACACTTGCTCGCGGCACTGGATGACGCCACGCCACCGCTGCGTATCGATGAACTGGCGTTCGCCGCCGGATTCAATTCGCTGTCGGCGTTCTACAGCTGTTTCCGCCAGCACACCGGCCAGTCACCCAAGGCCTACGTCAAACAAATTTCTTTGCGTGCACGCGCGCAAGACAGCGCCTGAGCCCACGCACTAGGATCGACGCCATCGAAGTTTTTCAGTGGCGGAGTCTTGCATGCCGGCGTGGCGCACTATCAGTTTGTGGATGGACCAGCTCGACGAGCCGTTGTTGGCGCGTCCGGCGCTGGAGCGGGACCTGGATGTGGACGTGGCGATCATCGGCGCCGGCTACACCGGTCTCTGGACCGCGTACTACCTCAAGCAGCAGAAACCGGAGCTGAACATCGCCATTGTCGAAGCGCAGACCGCCGGTTTCGGCGCGTCGGGGCGCAATGGCGGCTGGTTGATGGGCAACTTGCTGGGTGAAGATCGCCTGCTGGCCGGTTTGCCGGTCGAAGAGCGTCGCGCTTCCTACGATTTGTTGCATGGCATTCCGGATGAAGTGGAGATTGTCCTCGAACGTGAGGGCATCGACTGCGATTTCCGTAAAGGCGGGGTGCTGTATTGCGCTGCGCGTTATCCGGAGCAGGCGACCAGCCTGCGTCACTACCTGGACGATCTCCACCGCCAGGGCCTCGACGATAGCCACTATCGCTGGCTGAGCCCGGAACAACTGGCGCAGCAGATCCGCGTCGCCAAACCCTATGGCGGCATCTATGCGCCGCACGTGGCGACCATCCACCCGGCCAAGCTGGTTCGCGGGCTGGCCCGGATGGTGGAGCGCCTGGGGGTGAGGATCTACGAAAACAGCCCGGTCACCCATTGGCAATCCGGCAGCCTGCGCACGACGAAAGCGTCGGTGCGCTGTCACTGGGTCGTTCCGGCAGTGGAAGGCTACTCCGTCACCTTGCCGCCCCTGGGGCGCTATCAGATGCCGGTGCAGAGCCTGATCGTCGCAACCGAGCCGCTGTCGGCGGCCACTTGGGATGAAATCGGCCTGAGCCGTGGCCAGGCGTTCAGCGAGGCCAGTCGACAAGTGACCTACGGCCAGCGCACCGCTGACAACCGTTTGATCTTTGGCGCCCGTGGCGGCTATCAGTTCGCCGGCAAGCTGCGCCACGACTTCGAGCTGACCACCGATGAAAAAGACCTGCGGCGCTACCTGTTCGGCGAGCTGTTCCCGCAGTTGAAGAACGTGCAGATCACTCATTCCTGGGGCGGCAACCTGGGCATGTCCCGGCACTTCAAGCCACACATGCTCTGCGACCGGGCCAAAGGCATCGCCTTGTCCGGCGGCTACGGCGGGGAGGGCGTTGGCGCCAGCAACCTCGGTGGACGCACGCTCGCCGACCTGATCCTGGGGCGCGACACCGATCTGGTGCGCCAGCCGTGGGTCCTTGCGCAGCGGGGCCTCGACGCGCTCAGGGCCTGGGAGCCGGAACCGATCCGCTGGCTTGGCTACAACGCAATCATCCGCAGCTTTGTCCATGAGGACCAGACCCTGGCCAACCCGGCTACCGCGCCCTGGCGGCGCAAGCTGGCGAGCGGGGTGGCCGGGTTCATGGAAGGTTTCATGCACTAGACGGCGCGCTCTTCATCGACAGGCCATATCGACAGGTAATCCCATGAGCATCACGCAATTCAAGCACACCGCAACCCTGAAACTGGAAGAGTCCAACCCGGTCGCCGTGCCCCTGGGCACGCCCGTGGCCGTAGCCTCGACCACCAGCGTCGAACGCGACGACGGCGTCGAGACCGGCGTCTGGGAATGCACCCCGGGGCGCTGGCGGCGGCAGATCGTCGCC
Organism: Pseudomonas sp. Pseusp49; assembly: GCF_059491875.1. NCBI lineage: Bacteria > Pseudomonadati > Pseudomonadota > Gammaproteobacteria > Pseudomonadales > Pseudomonadaceae > Pseudomonas > Pseudomonas sp. Pseusp49. The sequence goes on from NZ_CP168514.1 coordinate 3,260,023, forward strand.
CAGGAGTTCTGTCACTTCATCCAGGGGCGCTGCACCTTCACCCCGGACGGCGGTGAAACGCTGCACATCGAAGCCGGCGATGCACTGATGTTGCCGGCCAACAGCCTCGGTATCTGGGACATCCAGGAAACCGTGCGCAAGACCTACGTCCTGATTTTCTGATCCTTGATTGCCTGCCAACAAAAACAACCTACAGGAATCGACTCATGCTCCGAAAGACACTGACCCTGGCTCCGCTGCTGCTTGTTGCATCGATCAGTCAGGCGGCCGAAACCGTCAAAATCTATAACTGGTCGGATTACATCGCGCCGGACACCACGAAAGACTTCCAGAAAGAAACCGGCATCGGCTTCACCTACGACGTCTACGACAGCAACGAAACCCTCGATGGCAAGCTGATGACCGGCAAATCCGGGTACGACGTGGTGTTTCCGTCCAACCACTTCATGGCGCGGCAGATTGAGGGCGGCGCACTGAAGAAGCTCGACAAGAGCCAGTTGCCGAACTGGAAAAACCTCAACCCGGTATTGCTCAAGGCCTTGCAGACCAATGATCCGGGTAACGAGCACGGCTTCCCGTACCTGTGGGGCAGCACCGGCATCGGCTACAACGTTGCCAAGGTCAAGGCGGTGCTGGGCGACAACGCCCCGGTGGATTCCTGGGACTTGATTTTCAAGCCCGAGAACATGCAGAAGTTGCAGAAGTGCGGCGTGGCCATTCTCGACAACGGCCCCGAACTGCTGCCGGCCGCGTTGAACTACCTCGGCTTGCCGCCTCACAGCAAGAACCCGGACGACTACAAAAAGGCCGAAGCCTTGCTGTTGAAAGTGCGGCCGTATGTGAGCTATTTCCACTCGTCCAAGTACACCAGTGACCTGGCCAACGGTGATATCTGCGTCGCGGTCGGTTTCTCCGGCGACATCCTGCAGGCGGAAAACCGCGCCAGGGAAGCCAACAATGGTATCGACATCGGTTATGCGATTCCCAAGGAAGGCGCCGCCATCTGGTTCGACATGGTCGCGATGCCGGTCGACGCTCCTGATGAAAAGGCCGGTTACGCCTTCATGAACTATCTGCTGCGCCCGGACGTCATGGCCAGCGTCAGCAACTACGTGCACTACGCCAATGGCAACGAGCAGGCTGACAGCCTGATCGACCCGGCGATCAAGAACGACACCAAGGTTTACCCAAGCCCGGAAATGATGGGAAAACTCTTTGCCCTGGAAGCCATGCCATTGAACATCGACCGGGTTCGCACGCGCGTGTGGAACAAGATTCGCACTGGCAGTTGAAGACCCCGGTCAGGCAATCGGGACAGGATGTCCCGTTGCCATCCTTGTCAGCCAACCGGCTCGGCTGCGCAACTCATCTGGCCTGAGCCGGGTATCTGGAAAAAAACGTCATCGCCGATTTGCCAGAAGCTGTAGCTGCCTTTGTAATCCTTGCCCGTGTACTGGGTTCCGGAATTGTTCGGCACCTGGTTCAGCGTCACCGAGGAGTTGGCCCATTTGAGGAACACCACGCCCGGTTCGACCGTAAAGAAGGTCGCGGCCACCAATGCGTTGAACCCTGCGCAACGATAAGCCAAGGGGCCTTCGGTGAGCCGGCTCGGGTCCTTGGTTCTGGCAATGGCCGAACCCTGACGCAGTTGGAACGCACGCTCGGCATAACTGGCGATGACGCACGTCCTGGCTTGCGGCCCGGCACCACAGCGGTTACGGGACTCCATCCAGAACCGATGATCTATCTCGACTTTATTCGGGCGCGGCACTGAATGTTCGTCGGTGAGCGCCAGGAGATACAGACGATCGAGTTCCAGGTCCATGCGCGCCAACTGAGCGTCGTGACAGACAAGCTTTTCGGTGGATGCCTGGGGCGTAGTGCAATCGAAACTGGTTTTGTACGTCGGCAAGGGCTTTGGTTTTGGTTTTGCCTTTGTAGCGGCGTCACAAAAGCTCGCCGTCACGCACGCGCTGACGGCGAGCACAGAGGCCAGAAGTGGCATGACCATTTTCATTTCGGCGTCACCTGAGTCTTTGCGTGATGCCCGTATTGCAACGCCTGTGTCGAAGCGTTGCACATTCATTCGGTCGCACGGGGTCTATCGAGTGTAAGGCAGTGCTCGAAACCTGCCACATCGTGCCAGGAGAAACGTCAGTCTTCCGCGCGAATCGTTGCCACTTCGTCGGCCCTGACTTTTACCATCGCTCCCGAAATGTCCTCGAACTCGAAGAATCCGTCCTTGGTTTTGGTCTTCGGCATGTCCTTGGTCAGGTACTGAGTGCCGTTCTGCAGGGTCACCACCGTTGGCGTCGAGCAACCGGCCAGCGCCAGCAGTGCCGCGACGGCCAGGGGTAAACCCAAAGTCTTGATGTCCATGATCACCTCCCGTTCGTTTTGAAGCAGTGCCATCCATTCGCGCCTGTCACTGCATGCCTATGGCGGTTGGTGCCGCCAGGGGGCAGAAAGTTCTACTGCCCGGGAAATATTCCGTACAGCACCTCCATTTATCCTTTTCCGATTGCACCGGGCAGGGCGGAACTGGTATCTGTACGCATAACCAGTACTCGCTCGCCATGGCCCATTTCCTGTGACCGCAAATCCCCTCGACGATCCGTTCTATTACCTCAACAACTTCATGCAAGTGCTTGATTGGCTTGAGCAGCGCTTGGCCGATGTGCTGAGCGTCGACGAGTTGCGTTTCATTAATGAGTTTAAGCGGTTACCCCGTGAATCGCAGGCACTGCTGGTCAGAATGGTCATGCGCAAGGGCGTTCATTTCAGGGTGAGCAAACTGCATTACCAGGAAATCGGCGATATCCCCGGCGCCGCCGGCCCGCTGTTGACACTCGGTTGGGTCGACGAGCGTATGCCGCTGGCGGTCGAGGAACTGTTCGAACTGCTGCTCAAGGGGGAAATCCTCCAGACCTTCGGCACCGTCATCGATCAACCCAAAGGCCGGAAAACCGATTGGCTGCCAGCGCTGAGCGAGCAATTCCCCCAGGCGCAAAGCTTCAACGACTGGTGCCCGTGGCTCGATGAGCGCCTGCTCAGCCTGACCATCATGGAATTGTGCGATCGCCTGCGCCTGATGTTCTTCGGCAACCTGTACCAGGACTGGTCGGAGTTCGTGCTCGCCGACCTGGGTATCTACACCTACGAAAAAGTCGAATTCAGCGCCGAGTCCCGCGGCTTGCGCAGCCGCGAAGACGTGGATGCCTGTGTCCTCCTGCACGCGTACCAGCAACAGTTCGAAGCCGGTGAAGTGCTGGAGGAGGTGGCCGGGCGCATCAAGGGCCTGACGCTGGACAATCCCTGGTTGCAACGCCGGCGCGGCAAGCTGCTGTTCCAGATGGGCCAGTATTGCGAACGCATCGCCGATTTCGCCATGGCCCTGACCCTGTACCGTGAATGTGCTTATCCGGGGGCGCGGGCGCGGCTCATTCGTGTGCTGGAGCGCAGCGGGAAGTTCGAGTTGGCGCTGGATCTGGCCGAGCAGGCCGAACAGGCACCGGAGAGTGCCGCCGAACACCAGCAGTTGCATCGCGTGCTGCCGCGCCTGCGGCGCAAGCTCGGCGGGCCGCCCATCAAGCGGGCGGCGCCTCGGGAAATGCAGCGTCTGGACCTGCAACTACCAAGAGTCGATCCGGCAATGTCGGTCGAGTTTTACGTTCAGGCGCATCTGGCTGAGGATTCGGCACCGATCCACTACGTCGAAAACAGCCTGATCAACTCGCTGTTCGGCCTGTTGTGCTGGCCGGCGATTTTCGCGCCTTTGCCGGGGGCATTCTTCCACCCGTTCCAGCGCGGGCCGGTGGATTTGCTCAGCGAAGACTTCCAGGCCCGCCGGGCCGAACTGTTCCAGGCGTGCCTGGCCGAACTGGAAGACGGGCGCTACCGGCAGACCATACGCCAACGTTATGCCGCCAAGTGGGGCGTGCAGTCGCCGTTCGTGTTCTGGAGCGTGCTCAGCGAAGAGTTGCTGGAGCAAGCCCTCGATTGCCTTCCCGCCGAGCATCTCAGGCACTGGTTCAACCGCCTCTTGCTGGACATCAAGGCCAATCGCGCCGGCATGCCGGACCTGATCCAGTTCTGGCCCCGGCAAAAGACCTACCGCATGATCGAAGTCAAGGGCCCGGGCGATCGCCTGCAGGACAACCAGTTGCGCTGGCTGGAGTTCTGCCATGAACACCAGATGCCCGTCGCCGTGTGCTACGTGCAATGGGCGGAGCAGGACGCTTGAGCTACAGCATTGCGGTGCGGGCGTTGTGCGAGTTCACCGCCAAGGTCGGCGACCTCGACCTGCGCTTCACACCGTCGCCCACCGCGCTGGAGGGCATTGTCGGGCACCGCACGGTGGCTTCAAGGCGCAGCGAGGGCTACCAAAGCGAAGTCGCCCTCGAGGGCCAGTATCAGACCTTGACGGTCAAGGGCAGGGCGGATGGCTATGACCCGGGGCAAAACTGCCTGGAAGAGGTCAAGACCTACCGCGGTGACCTGAGCAAGCAACCGGCCAACCACCGTCAGTTGCATTGGGCCCAGGCGAAAATCTACGGCTGGTTGATGTGCCGCCAACGGGATCTGCCCCGGATCAACCTGGCGCTGGTGTATTTCGACATCGTCAGCGAAAAGGAAACCTGCCTGGTCGAGTCCTTCGAGGCCGCGCAGCTGCAACAGTTCTTCGAGCTTCAATGCTCGCGCTTCCTGCAATGGGCGCAACAGGAAGTCGCCCACCGTGACGGGCGCAATCTCGCGGCGCAGCGCCTGGCCTTTCCCCACGCCGACTTTCGCCCGGGGCAGCGCCATCTGGCCGAGTCGGTGTTCAAGGCCGTCAGCACAGGGCGCTGCCTGATGGCGCAGGCGCCCACGGGAATCGGCAAGACCCTGGGCACCCTGTTTCCCATGCTCAAGGCACTCGCACCGCAGCAGCTGGACAAAGTGTTCTTCCTGACGGCGAAAACCCCGGGACGCAAGCTCGCCCTGGACGCCGCGCAAGTGTTGCTGGCCAGCGCCGATGCGCCCCCGTTGCGGGTGTTGGAGATGATTGCCCGGGACAAGGCCTGCGAACATCCGGACAAAGCCTGCCACGGTGAGTCCTGCCCACTGGCCCGGGGGTTCTACGATCGCCTGCCGGCCGCACGGCAGGCGGCCAGTCAACTGAGCCTGCTGGACCAGAGCGCCTTGCGCGAGGTTGCCCTGGCACACGATGTCTGTCCGTACTATCTGAGCCAGGAAATGGCGCGATGGGCCGACGTGGTGGTTGCCGACTACAACTATTACTTCGATTTCAGCGCCTTGCTGTTCGGTCTGGCCCAGGCCAATCACTGGAGGGTCGCGGTGCTGGTCGACGAAGCCCACAACCTGGTGGAGCGCGGCCGGCAGATGTACAGCGCCAGCCTCGATCAGGCGACCTTCAACGGTGTGCGCAAAACCGCGCCCGACCTGCTGAAAAAGCCGATGCAGCGAATCAGCCGCGAGTGGAATGCCCTGCATGACGCGCAAACCGGTGCCTATCAAGCCTATGACAAGGCGCCGGAAAAGCTGCTTCAGGCACTCTCATCGTGCAGCGCCAGCATCGGTGACTACCTGAACGATCACCCACAAGGGCTGGACAGCGCACTGCAAGGCTTCTACTTCGACATGCTGCAGTTTTGTAGGGTGGCCGAACTGTTCGATGAGCAGTTCCTGTTCGACATCAGCAAGCGCGACCTCGAACGCAAGCGCAATCTCTCGCAACTGTGCCTGCGCAACGTGGTACCCGCAGGGTTCATCCGCCCGCGCCTGACTGCGGCGCGCAGCACCGTGCTGTTTTCCGCGACCCTCAGCCCCCGGCACTATTACGCCGATTTACTGGGAACGCCGGCCGATACGGTGTGCATCGACGTCGAGTCACCGTTTCATGCCGATCAACTGCAGGTGCACATCGTCAACCGGATCTCCACGCGGTTCGTGCATCGCCAGTCCTCGCTCGAACCGATCGTGGAGCTGATCGCCAGCCAGTTCTGCAAGCGTCCCGGTAATTACCTGGCGTTTTTCAGCAGTTTCGATTATTTGCAGCAGGTGGCGCAGCTACTCGCGGAGAAACATCCGCACATCAACCTGTGGTCGCAGTCCCGAGGCATGGGCGAAGCGCAACGCCAGCAGTTTCTCGACCAATTCCACGCCGACGGGCAGGGGGTCGGCTTTGCGGTGCTGGGCGGGGCCTTTGGTGAAGGCATCGATTTGCCCGGTGCCCGGTTGATCGGCGCGTTTATCGCCACGTTGGGCCTGGCCCAGCTCAATCCGGTGAACGAGCAACTGAAACGACGGATGGCTGCCATCTTTGGCGCCGGTTACGACTACACCTATCTGTTTCCCGGTGTACAGAAAGTGGTGCAGGCCGCCGGGCGGGTCATCCGTACGCAACAGGATCAAGGGGTAGTGATGTTGATCGACGACCGTTTTGGCGAGAGCAAGGTCAAACAATTGTTGCCGCGTTGGTGGGCTTTCCAAATTCCCGGTATGACGCATACTCCAGAGAAATAATGAGGCGGTGGGATCCATGAGCGAAGATCGAACCAAGGTCAGTGCCATCGAAGACGGTCGTTTCCGGCTATTGATCGATGCAGTGATCGACTATGCGATCTACATGATTGATCCGGACGGCGTCATTACCAGCTGGAATGCCGGCGCCAGGCGTTTCAAGGGGTATGAAGAGGCCGAGATCCTCGGTGAGCATTTCTCGCGTTTCTACACCGATGAAGATCGCCGTGCCGGCTTGCCCCAGCGGACACTGGACACGGCGCTTGGTGAGGGGCGTTTCGAGGGCGAGGGCTGGCAGGTGCGCAAGGACGGCAGCCATTTCTGGTCCCATGTGGTCATCGATCCGATCTTCGACAGCTCGGGCACCCTGCTGGGTTTCGCCAAGATTACCCGCGACCTGACCGATCGCCGGGTGGCCGAGGAAATCCTCAAGCAAAGCGAGCAGCAGTTCCGCCTGCTGGTGCAGAGCGTTACCGACTATGCGATCTACATGCTTTCGCCGGACGGACGCGTGAGCAACTGGAACCTTGGCGCCCAGCGCATCAAGGGTTACTCGCCGGAAGAAGTCATTGGCCAGCATTTTTCGATCTTTTATACCCCGGAGGATCGCGAAGCTCGCGAGCCACAAAGGACGCTGGACATCGCCGTGCGTGAAGGGCGCTTTGAAAACAAGGGCTGGCGCATGCGCAAGGACGGTACGCGGTTCCTCGCCCACGTTATCGTCGATCCGATCTGGGGCGACACTGGCACCTTGCTCGGTTTTGCCAAGATTACCCGTGATATCACTGACGTCACGCAAGCGCAGCAGGTGCTGGAACAAACCCGGGAGGCCTTGTTCCAGGCGCAGAAAATGCAGGCCATCGGCCAGCTCAGTGGTGGCATCGCTCACGATTTCAATAACCTGCTGACGGTGATCCTCGGCAATCTGGAAATCGTGCGCAAACGGGTGACGGACAATCCCAAATTGACCCGCTTGATCGACAACGCTACCCAGGGTGCCTTGCGCGGCGTTTCCCTGACCCAGCGCATGCTGGCGTTTGCCCGACGCCAGGAACTCAAGTCGGAACCTGTGCGGATACCGGCGTTGGTGGAAGGCATTTCCGGGCTGTTGCGCAGTTCCCTGGGGCCGTCGGTGAAAATCGAAACGCGCTTTCCCGAAGATCTCGAGCCGGTGCTGGCGGACCTCAACCAGCTGGAACTGGCCGTACTGAACCTGGCCACCAACGCCCGTGACGCCATGCCCAATGGCGGAACCATCAGCTTCAGCGCCAGAAACCGTGAAGTGACCGACACAGCCACCTCATCCCTGGCCCCGGGGGGCTACGTCTGCCTGAGCATTGCCGATACCGGCGAGGGCATGGATGAAACCACGCTGGTCTCGGCGATGGACCCGTTTTTCACCACCAAGGGCGTGGGTAAAGGCACGGGCCTTGGGTTGTCGATGGTTCACGGTTTTATTGAACAACTGGGCGGACGGTTCATCCTCAAAAGCCAGAAGGACCATGGCACCACCGCCGAACTCTGGTTGCCGGTCGCCACCGGGGATTCGCCCGTCAAACCGGTCGCCGAAGCGCCGGCCGTGACCGGACCCGGCCTGAGCGTATTGGTGGTGGACGATGACAGCCTGGTATTGACCAGCACCTGTCTGCTGCTCGAGGACCTCGGGCATCGGGTCATCAGTGCGCCTTGCGGTGCCAGGGCGCTGGAACTGTTCAACAGTGAACCGCAGATCGATCTGGTCATCACCGACATGGCCATGCCACAGATGAGTGGGGCTCAACTGGCCAATGCCATCAGGAACATGCGACCGGACGTGCCGATCATCCTCGCCACCGGTTATGCCGAACGGCTGGAAGGCTTTGCCGCCCATCTGCCGCGTTTGCCGAAACCTTTTACCCAACTCAACCTGGTGGAAGTCATTGCCTTGGCGATGAAGTGACGCGGCGGCTGCGCTGTTCATAGCGGGCCAGCATGGGCTGGGTGCTGATGCCATGGACCAGAATGCTCAGGGCCACCACCGAGAGCGTCAGGTCGGTACACAAGGTGGCCACCGAAGGTGGCAGATCGTGGTTCAGGGCGTAGAACAGGTAGTAGAAACTGCCGATGCCTCGAATGCCGAACCAGCCGATCAACCAGCGTTGCGGGCCATTGAGCAGCGAACCCCAGGGCATCAGCCACACCGCCAGCGGACGAATCATCCCGAACAGCACCAGCCCGAGCACCAGAGCCCGCCAGTCCCAGTGCGCAACCAGCACGACCCCGAGCAGGGTGACCAGAAACACTTCCATGGCCCGTTCCACCAGGCTGCCGAACGACAGCATGTCGCCCATCATGATCCCGGCAGCGACTTGCGTATCTTCCAGGTGGTCCACATTGCCGGCCACGGCCGCTTCGGGTTCGACATGCTGATGACCGACCACCGCCTGGACCAGATGCTCGGCCGGTGCCTGGGTGTCACCGCTTGTCCTGACCTCGGCCTGGCGCAAGCCCAGGCCTGCGGCAAACACCGAGAGAAACCCGTAGCCCTGGATGGTTTCGGCCACGACATAGGCCAGTGCGATCAGGGCCAGTGCCAGATAATCATTGGGTGAGAAGGTGCTGTCGGCGTTCTTGATGCGCATGAACAAGGTCAGGTGGCCAATGCCGCGCCCCATCCAGTAACCGGTCAGCAGTCCGGCGGGTACGGCCCAGAGCAGCCGCTTGAGGAGCCAGTCATCCAGACCGCTGGCAACACTGCCGTTTTGCTGCAAGAACAGAAGCCCCAGAATCACAAAGGGGAATGCGATGCCGTCGTTCAATCCAGCCTCGCCCGAGAGTCCGAACCGCACCGGATCGTCGTCCTTGGCGTCATTGACCTGAACCAACGAGGCCAGGACCGGGTCGGTCGGCGCCAGTATCGCCCCGATCAGCAGCGACGGCCCCCATGCCAGCGCCAAGGCGAAATGCAGCAGCAGGCAGACGCCGACAATCGTCAGCATCATGACCGGCCCCGCCAGAACAAACGCCACTCGCCATTGGCGATCACGCAGCGCGGGGCGCAGCTTGAGACCACAGACAAACAATGAAAACAGCACCGCAACTTCCGTCAGGTGCTCGATCCAGAATGCCGAGTCTTCGATGTCCAACCTGAGCAAACCCAGGCCCGCCGGACCGATGGCGACGCCCAGTACCAGACACACGGCCGACGTAGTGACCGGCATCCAGCGCAGGTAGGACGAAGTCAGTGCCAGCGTCAGCAACACAGCCCCCAACACCGCCACCCAGGTAACGAAGCTCATGGTCCGGATCTCGCAACAACCTTGTAGGAGCGAGCTTGCTCGCGATGGACGTAAACGATAACGCGTTCTGTCTGAATAAACGCGTTGTGCTGGCGTTCATCGCGGGCAAGCCCGCTCCCACAGGGATCCCGGTGGTTGTCGAGGGGCTGATCAGACCTTGAGACGGCGCAAGCTGCGCTCCATCCGCGCAATGCAGATTACGTGTAGGAGCGAGCTCGCGATGGACGTAAACGATAACGCGTTCTGTCCGAATAAACGCGTTGCGCTGGCGTTCATCGCGGGCAAGCCCGCTCCCACAGGGATCCCGGTGGTTGTCGAGGGGCTGATCAGACCTTGAGACGGCGCAAGCTGCGCTCCATCCGCGCAATGCAGATTACGTGTAGGAGCGAGCTCGCGATGGACGTAAACGATAACGCGTTCTGTCCGAATAAACGCGTTGCGCTGGCGTTCATCGCGGGCAAGCCCGCTCCCACAGGGATCCGGGTTGTTGTTGAAAGAGAGATCAGGCCTTGAGACGGCGCAAACTGCGCTCCATCCGCGCGATGCAGATTACTTGTAGGAGCGAGCTTGCTCGCGATGGACGTAAACGATAACGCGTTCTGTCTGAATAAACGCGTTGCGCTGGCGTTCATCGCGGGCAAGCCCGCTCCCACAGGGATCCGGGTGGTTGTCGAGGGGCTGGATCAGGCCTTGAGATGGCGCAAGCTGCGCTCCATCCGCGCGATGCCTTCTTCGAGCAGCGAGCGTGGGCAGCCGAAATTCAGGCGCACGAACTGCTTGCAGTCATCGCCGAAGTCCAGGCCGGCGCTCAAGCCGACCCTGGCCTGTTCGAGGAAGAACTGCTGCGGGTCGTCCAGCCCCAGTGCCGTGCAGTCGAGCCACGCCAGGTAGGTACTTTGCGGCAGGTTCATGGTGATGCCCGGCAGGCGGGTGCGTACCGCGTCGGCGAGGAAATCGCGGTTGCCTTGCAGGTAGACTTTCAGTTCGGCCAGCCATGGCGCAGCTTCGCTGTAGGCGACCCGGGTGGCTTCCATGCCCAGCGGGTTGACGCTGTCGACCATGCCGCAACGGGCGTGGTTGACCTTCTCGCGCAGGTGGCGGTCCTGGATGATCATGAACGAGGTCTTCAGGCCGGCGATGTTGTAGGCCTTGCTCGCCGACATCAGCGTGATGGTGCGCTGGGCGACTTGCGGGCTCAGCGTGGCCATCGGAATGTGCTGGCGGCCGTCGAAGCACAACTCGGCGTGGATCTCGTCGGAAATGATCCAGGCATCATGCTCGAGGCAAATGTCGGCAATGGCTTGCAGCTCTGCGCGGGGGAAAGCCTTGCCCAACGGGTTATGCGGGTTGCTCAGCAACAGTGCGCCACCACCTTGCAGCGACTGGCTCAGGGTATCCAGCGGCGTGCTGTAGGTGCCATCGGCTTGCGCATCGAAATTCAGTTCGACCTTGTTCAGGCCCCAATGTCCGGGGGCGTGGCGCAGCGGCGGGTAGTTCGGCACCTGTACAACGACGTTTTGTGGCGCCTGCACCAGGGCCTTCAATGCCATGTTGAAGCCCGACTCGACGCCTGGCAGGAAAATCAGCTCCTGCGGCTCGACACGCCAGGCATATTTGTTCCAGAGGTCGGCAACGATCGCCTCGCGCAGGTCATCCTGGGCCACGCTGTAACCGACCATCGGGTGTTCCAGTCGTTTTTGCAGGGCCTGGATGATCACCGGCGGCGCGGCGAAATCCATGTCGGCGACCCACATCGGCAACACGTCCGCCGGGTAGCGGCTCCACTTGGTACTGCCGGTGTTGTGGCGGTCGAACACCTGATCAAAATCGAAAGTCATGCGCAAATCTCGTAAAGGCCGGTTAATCATGCCGGCCATGATAAGCGCCAATCCCCGCAGGAGCGAGCCTGCTTGTGTAGGAGCTGCCGAAGGCTGCGATCTTTTGATCTTGTTTTTTAAGATCAGGATCAAAAGATCGCAGCCTTCGGCAGCTCCTACAGGGTGACGAGTTGCGGTTTCGGGCGGCGGATGGCCGTTGCCCGACGGTCGGTTCTCATGGCGAATTCGACAGCCCTGTCTAAAATTCAACTGTCGGCAGCCAGACTGCCGCGACCGTGGTTGTTCAAAAAAGCCCGGCCATGTACCGGGTTCCACCTGATCAGGAGTGCACGATGGATCTCAGCCGTCGTCAGTTCTTCAAGGTCGCCGGTATCGGCCTTGCAGGCTCTAGCCTGGGTGCGTTGGGCATGGCCCCGACGCTTGCCTTTGCCGAACAGGTGCGTCACTTCAAGCTCGCCCACACCCATGAAACCCGCAACACCTGCCCGTATTGCTCGGTCGGTTGCGGCTTGATCATGTACAGCCAGGGCGATGCGGCGAAGAATGTCGCGCAAAACATCATCCACATCGAAGGTGACGCCGACCACCCGGTCAACCGCGGCACCCTGTGCCCCAAAGGCGCGGGCCTGCTGGATTTCATTCACAGTCCCGGCCGCCTGCAATACCCGCAGGTGCGCAAACCCGGCAGCACTGAGTGGACGCGCATCTCCTGGGATGAAGCCCTCGATCGCGTCGCCAACCTGATGAAGGCCGACCGCGACGCCAACTTCATCGAGAAGAACGCCCAGGGGCAAACGGTGAACCGCTGGCTGACCACCGGCTTCCTCGCGGCATCGGCGGCGTCCAATGAAGCGGGCTACATCACCCACAAGGTGGTGCGCAGCCTCGGCATGCTGGGGTTCGATAACCAGGCGCGTGTCTGACACGGCCCGACGGTGGCAAGTCTTGCCCCGACGTACGGCCGTGGTGCCATGACCAATACCTGGACCGATATCGCCAACGCGAATCTGGTTCTGGTGATGGGCGGCAACGCAGCAGAAGCGCACCCGTGCGGCTTCAAATGGGTGACCGAAGCCAAGGCGCACAACAAGGCGCGGCTGATCGTGGTCGACCCGCGTTTTACCCGCACCGCCTCGGTGGCCGACTATTACGCGCCGATCCGTACCGGCACCGACATCGCCTTCATGGGCGGGCTGATCAACTACCTGCTGACCGAAGACAAGATCCAGCACGAGTACGTGCGCAACTACACCGACGTGTCGTTCATCGTCAAAGCCGGCTATGGCTTCGAGGACGGGATTTTCAGCGGCTACGACGCGGCCAAGCGCCTCTACACCGACAAATCCGGCTGGGGCTATGAGCTCGGTGAAGACGGTTTTGCCAAGGTCGACCCGACCCTGCAGGACCCGCGCTGCGTCTATCAATTGATGAAGCAGCATTACAGCCGTTACACCCGGGAACTGGCGAGCCAGATCTGCGGCATGCCGGTCGATGCCATGCAGAAAATCTGGGAGGAAATCGCCACTTGCTCGACGCCGGGCAAGACCATGACCATCCTCTATGCGCTGGGCTGGACCCAGCACTCGATTGGCGCGCAGATGATCCGCAGCGCGGCGATGGTGCAACTGTTGCTGGGCAACGTCGGCATGCCGGGCGGGGGCGTGAACGCCTTGCGCGGACACTCCAATATCCAGGGGCTGACCGACCTGGGGCTGCTGTCCAACTCACTGCCGGGCTACCTCACGCTACCCGGCGATGCCGAACAGGATTACAACGCCTACATCGTCAAGCGTACGCAGAAGCCGTTGCGGCCTGGGCAACTGTCCTACTGGCAGAACTACAGCAAGTTCCACGTCAGCCTGATGAAGTCCTGGTACGGCGCCAACGCCACCGCCGAGAACAACTGGGCTTACGACTACCTGCCGAAACTGGACATTCCCCAGTACGACATCCTCAAGGTGTTCGACCTGATGGGGCAAGGCAAGGTGAACGGCTACATGTGCCAGGGCTTCAACCCTATCGCCGCGTTGCCAGACAAAAACCGCGTGATGGCGGCACTGGCCAAGCTGAAATGGCTGGTGGTGATGGACCCACTGGCCACAGAGACTTCCGAGTTCTGGCAAAAGGTCGGGCCGTACAACGACGTGAACAGCGCCGACATCCAGACCGAAGTCATCCGCCTGCCCACCACCTGTTTTGCCGAGGAAGACGGTTCGCTGGTCAACAGCAGTCGCTGGCTGCAATGGCACTGGAAAGGCGCCGACGGCCCTGGCGAAGCGCGCACCGACGTGCGGATCATGAGCGAATTGTTCCTGCGTCTGCGCCAGCGTTATCAGGCCGATGGCGGCAAGTACCCCGACCCGCTGCTCAAGTTGACGTGGCCGTACAAGATCCCCGACGAGCCTTCGCCGGAGGAACTGGCCAAGGAAATCAACGGCTCGGCGACGGCCGACTTCACCGATGCCACCGGCGCGGCGATCAAGGCCAATACGCAACTGGCAGGTTTCGGCCAGCTCAAGGATGACGGCAGTACGGCGTCCGGTTGCTGGATTTTCTGTGGCAGCTGGACCGAACTGGGCAACCAGATGGCCCGCCGCGACAACAACGACCCGTATGGCATGCACCAGCATCAGGGCTGGGCCTGGGCCTGGCCGGCCAACCGGCGGATCCTCTACAACCGCGCCTCGGCGGACCTGCAAGGCAAGCCGTGGGATCCGAAAAAACGCCTGGTGTGGTGGAATGGCAAAGCCTGGGCCGGTACCGATGTACCGGACTACAAGGCCGACGTGCCACCGGAAGCCGGGATGAATCCGTTCATCATGAACCCCGAAGGCGTGGCGCGATTCTTCGCCGTCGACAAGATGAACGAAGGTCCGTTTCCCGAGCACTACGAGCCGTTCGAAACCCCGATCGGCATCAATCCGCTGCACCCGCAAAACAAGAAAGCCACCAGCAACCCGGCAGCACGGATCTTCGATTCGGTGTGGGACACCCTCGGTGTGGCCAAGGATTACCCGTACGCCGCCACCAGTTACCGGCTGACCGAGCATTTCCACTTCTGGAGCAAGCATTGCAAGCTCAACGCGATCGTCCAGCCCGAGCAGTTCGTGGAAATCGGCGAAGTGCTGGCCAAGGAAAAAGGCATAGTCGCAGGCGACCGGGTAAGGGTCAGCAGCAAGCGTGGCTTCATCGAAGCGGTGGCGGTGGTGACCAAGCGGATTCGTCCGCTGCAGGTCAACAATCAGGTGGTGCACCAGATCGGCATTCCCCTGCACTGGGGCTTTACCGGGCTCACGCGGCACGGTTACCTGACCAACACCCTGGTGCCGTTCCTCGGCGATGGCAACACACAGACCCCGGAATCCAAGTCATTCCTGGTCAACGTGGAGAAAGTCTAAATGGCCAGCCAAGACATCATTGCCCGCTCGGCCACCACCACGCCCGCGCCCTCGGTTCGCGGCATGGAGGAAGTCGCCAAGCTGATCGACACCACCAAATGCATTGGCTGCAAGGCCTGCCAGGTTGCCTGCTCGGAATGGAACGATCTGCGCGATGAGGTCGGCCACAACCACGGTACCTACGAAAACCCGCAGGACCTCAGCGCCGAAACCTGGACGCTGATGCGCTTCACCGAGCACGAGACCGACGCCGGCAACCTGGAGTGGCTGATCCGCAAGGACGGCTGCATGCACTGCGCCGAGCCCGGTTGTCTGGCGGCATGCCCCAGTCCCGGGGCGATCATCAAGCACGCCAACGGCATCGTCGATTTCGATCAGGACCACTGCATCGGCTGCGGTTACTGCATTACCGGGTGTCCGTTCAACATTCCACGGATCTCGCAAAAGGATCACAAGGCCTACAAGTGCACCCTGTGCTCGGACCGGGTGGCGGTCGGGCTGGAACCGGCCTGCGTGAAAACCTGCCCGACCGGTGCCATCGTGTTCGGCTCCAAGGACGACATGAAGGAGCACGCAGCCGAACGCATCGTCGATCTGAAAAGCCGTGGTTTTGAAAACGCCGGCCTGTACGACCCCGAAGGCGTCGGCGGCACCCACGTGATGTACGTGCTGCACCATGCCGATACGCCAAGGCTGTACGCCGGCTTGCCCGATCACCCGGCGATCAGCCCGCTGGTGGGGCTGTGGAAAGGCATCAGCAAACCCCTGGCGCTGCTGGCCATGGGCGCGGCGGTGCTGGCCGGGTTCTTCCACTACGTGCGGGTCGGCCCGCAAATCGTCGAAGAGGATGAACATCCCGAACCGCTGGACAACGCCGTGCACGAAGTCGATCCGTCGGTGCATACCTTCGATCCCCGTGGGGAGGGCAGGCCATGAGCAACAAGACGATCCTGCGCTACACCAGCAACCAGCGCACCAATCACTGGCTGGTGGCGATTCTGTTCTTCATGGCTGGTTTGTCCGGATTGGCACTGTTCCACCCGGCGCTGTTCTGGCTGAGCAACCTGTTCGGCGGCGGGCCATGGACACGCATCCTGCACCCGTTCATGGGCGTGCTGATGTTCCTGCTGTTCCTTGGCCTGGTGTTCCGCTTCTGGCGCGCCAACTACTTCATCGCCAACGATCGCCTGTGGCTCAGGCGCATCGACCGGGTGATGAAAAATGAAGAGGAGGGCGTCCCGCCCATCGGCAAATACAACCCCGGGCAGAAGCTGCTGTTCTGGACTTTACTGCTGTGCATGCTGGTGCTGTTGTTCAGCGGGCTGGTGATCTGGCGTGCCTACTTCAGCGAGTATTTCGGCATCACCGCGATACGCTGGGCAATGTTGCTGCATGCACTGGCCGGGTTTGTGCTGATCCTGAGCATCATCGTGCACATCTACGCCGGCATCTGGATCAAGGGCTCGGTCAGCGCCATGGTGCACGGCCGGGTCAGCCGCGCCTGGGCCAGGAAGCACCATGAACTCTGGTATCGCCAAGTGACTCAAGATGAGACCCGCGACGAAGCGCCTACGCGACCGATCACCAAAAAGGGCTGACATTTGCCAACCATCCTCGAACCTGGAGAAATCGAAGCGGCGGCCAGTTCGCCGCCGTTTCTGTACCTGCCACCGCCCAACCTGTTCAGCCTGCGCGCCCAGCGTCTGGAAACCCTGGCCGAAGGGCACCCGCTGGCCGACTACCTGCGCCTGATTGCCGGGTTGTGCCGGGTACAGCAACAGGTGCTGGACGACCCACCGTCAAGCGAACCCCTTGACCGGCAACGCATCGAATTGTGCCAGCAGCACGGCTTGCCGCCCTTTGCAGCCGACAGCCTGGCGCGCGAAGACGACTGGCAGCTTTACCTCGATGCCTTGTTGCAACGCTACGGCGCACCGCCACAATCCGCCGTGGCCGACGCCGTGGACACCTTGCGCCTGGCCGGTGCCGGGCAACGCCGCGCCTGGGCAGTGGCACTGGTCAGCGGCCAGTATTCGCTGGTACCGGCCGCGCTGGTGCCGTTTCTCGGTGCGGCGCTGCAGACGGCCTGGAGCCACTGGCTGTTGAGTACGCCGAACCTGGCACTGACACCCGGCGACAGCCTCAGCCAGTGCCCGGCCTGCGGCTCGCCGGCCATGGCCGGGGTCATCCGCCATCGCGGCAAGCACAATGGCTTGCGTTATCTGGTCTGTTCGCTGTGTGCCTGCGAGTGGCACGTGGTGCGGGTCAAGTGCGTGTATTGCGAGCAGAGCAAGGGCCTGGAATACCTCAGCCTCGAAGATGATCGCCATGCCGCCAACCAGGCGCCGTTGCGCGCCGAGGTTTGCCCCGGTTGCAACAGCTATCTGAAGTTGCTCTATCTGGAAAACGATGCGGATGCCGAAGCGTTGTCGGCCGACCTGTCCAGCCTGATGCTCGACATGCGCCTGGCCCAGGACGGTTATCAGCGCCTGGCGCCGAATCTGCTGCTGGCGCCGGGAGACGAATAAACCCAGCGTCTACACTCTGGCGCGAGGGTCATTCGTTTCCAGGAGTGCCAGATGTCTGCACGCGGTGCCAGCCCATCCCTGCGTCTACCTTCCATCGACAGTCTGTTGCGTCACCCGGCGTGCCGGCCGCTGGCCGAGCGCCATGGACGCGACGCCTTGCTGGGTGCCTTGCGGCTGTTGCTGGATGAGTTGCGCGAAGGGGCACGGCAGGGTTTGCTCGAACCTGTAGAAGTCAGCGCCGAGGTGTTGGCAGGCCGGGTCGGCGAGCGATTGGCCATCTTGCATCGCAGCCATGTGCGGCGGGTGTTCAACCTCACCGGCACGGTGCTGCACACCAACCTCGGGCGGGCGTTGTTGCCCGAAGAAGCGATCGAGGCGGTGCAAATGGCCGCGCGTTATCCGCTCAACCTGGAGTTTGACCTGCGCAGCGGCAAGCGTGGCGATCGCGATGACCTGATCGAAGGCTTGATCCGCGAGCTGACCGGCGCCGAAGCGGTGACCGTGGTCAACAACAATGCCGCCGCGGTGCTGCTGACCCTCAACAGCCTGGGGGTGCGCAAGGAAGGGATTATTTCCCGGGGCGAACTGATTGAAATCGGCGGCGCCTTCCGCATTCCCGACATCATGGCCCGCGCCGGGGTGAAGCTTGTGGAGGTGGGCACCACCAACCGCACCCATGCCCGCGACTACGACGCCGCCATCGGCCCGCGCAGCGGTTTGATCATGCGGGTGCACGCGAGCAACTACAGCATTCAAGGCTTCACCACGAGCGTGCCGACCGCGGAACTGGCGCAACTGGCCCACCGGTACGATTTGCCACTGCTCGAGGACCTCGGCAGCGGCAGCCTGCTGGACTTGACCCGCTGGGGGCTGCCCGCCGAACCGACGGTGCGCCAGGCGCTGCTGGATGGCGCGGACATCGTGACCTTCAGTGGCGACAAACTGCTCGGCGGCCCGCAAGCCGGGCTGATTGTCGGTCGCAAGGACCTGATCGCGAGGATCAAGAAAAACCCGCTCAAGCGGGCGCTGCGGGTCGACAAAATGACCCTGGCGGCCCTGGAAGCGGTGCTGGGTCTCTACCGAAATCCGGACCGACTGGCCGAGCGTTTGCCAAGCCTGCGCCTGTTGACCCGGCCACAGGCCGATATCCTCGCCCAGGCCGAGCGCTTGCAGCCGGCGCTGGCCCGCGTGCTGGGTGACGGCTGGAGCGTCAGCGCCATGCCGTCACTGGGCATGATCGGCAGCGGCAGCCAGCCGGTGGCGCGGCTGGCCAGCGCGGCGCTGTGCATTCGCCCACTCACCTCGAAGCGTTTGCGCGGGCGATCCTTGCTGAATCTGGAGGAGGCCTTTCGCGCCTTGCCGATTGCGGTGCTCGGGCGCATTGACGATGACGCCCTGTGGCTGGACCTGCGGCAACTGGACGACGAACCGGCCTGGCTGACGCAGCTCGATCAATTGCACGTGGAGGGCCGGGCAGGGTGATTGTCGGCACCGCAGGACACATCGACCATGGCAAGACGGCGCTGCTCCAGGCGCTGACGGGGCAGGCGGGCGACCGGCGCCGGGAGGAGCGTGAGCGCGGCATGACCATCGACCTCGGCTACCTGTATGCCGCGCTGGAGCCGGAGGCGCCACTGACCGGTTTCATCGACGTTCCCGGCCATGAACGTTTCACCCACAACATGCTGGCCGGGGCACAGGGCATCGATCTGGTGTTGCTGGTGGTGGCCGCCGATGACGGGGTGATGCCGCAGACCCGCGAGCACCTGGCGATCGTCGAGTTGCTCGGCATCCCGCGGGCGCTGGTGGCGATTACTAAATGCGACAGGGTCGATGGCGACCGGGTCCTGGCCGTTCGTGAGCAGGTGGGTGCGTTACTGGCAACGGGGCCTTATTCCGATGCACCGCTGATTGCACTGTCGAGCGTGACCGGCGAGGGCATCGAAAGCTTGCGCAAGGCGTTGCTCGATGCCCAGGGTGAAGTGTCGCAACGCAATACCGAGGGTGGTTTTCGCCTGGCGATCGATCGGGCCTTCAGCGTGGCCGGGGCCGGTATCGTGGTGACCGGTACGGCGCTGTCCGGCCAGGTCGCGGTGGGCGATACCTTGCTGTTGGGGCCACAAGGCAAACCGGTGCGCATTCGCGGCCTGCACGCGCAAAACCAGGCCGCCGACAGCGCCTGTGCCGGCCAGCGCGTGGCGTTGAACCTGAGTGCCGAGCGGCTGGCGCTGGAGCACATCCATCGCGGTCACTGGTTGCTGGCCGACGGCTTGTACGCGCCGACCCAGCGCCTGGACATCGACATGCAGTTGCTTGCCGGCGAATCCCGGGCCTTCGAACACTTTCAACCGGTGCACCTGCACCTCGGCACCCAGGACGTCACCGGCAGAGTCGCCTTGCTCGAAGGCACCAGCCTGGCGCCCGGTGGGCGGATGTTTGCCCAACTGCTGCTCAATGCGCCGGTGCACGCGGTGAAAGGCGATCGGCTGATCCTGCGCGACCAGAGTGCCCAACGTACCTTGGGGGGCGGTCGGGTACTCGATCCATTTGCACCCACCCGGCAACGCCGCAGCCCCGAACGTTTGGCGCAGCTGGCGGCCCTGGCGAGCAGCACCGGGCTGGAGGATGTTTTGCCGGCATTGCTGGCCCACAGCGACACCGGGCTCGATCCGCAGCATCTGGAGCGGCAGTTCAACCGACCGCGCAGCCATTGGGTGTTGCCCGCTGACGTGCGCTTGATCGACACCCGCCAGGGCGCGTTGCTGTTCAGTGCCAGCCGTTGGCAGGCCTTGAAGGCCGCGGTGCTGGAACAGCTCGCACGCTTTCATCAACTCGAACCGGACCAGATGGGGCCGGACCGCGATCGCTTGCGCCGATTTGCCGGCAGCACTCAAGAACGCGGGACATTCATCAGCCTGCTTGACGAGTTGCTGGCCAGCGGCGACATCGCCAGCAGTGGCCCGTGGTTGCATCTGCCCGGGCACCAGGTGCGCTTGAGCGAAGAGGACGAAGCCCTGTGGCTGCAATTGCAACCGCTGTTCGAACAGGCCGCATTCGACCCGCCGTGGGTGCGCGACCTGGGGCATGAGGAAGCGGCCGTGCGCGGGTTGCTGCGCAAAATGGCGCGCCTGGGGCTGATGCATCAAGTGGTGCGCGACCTGTTTTATACCGACAGCATGATTCGCCGATTGGCGGCTATGCTGTTGCAACTGGCGGACGCCAACCCGGTGATCCAGGTGGCGGCGTTTCGTGATGCGGTGGGCCTGGGGCGCAAGCGCAGTATCCAGATACTGGAGTACTTCGACCGCATCGGCCTGACCCGGCGTTTTGGCGATCGTCGCCAGGTTCGCCCGGACAATGCGTTGGCCCAGCGCAATGAGCCCTGATTCAGGGGCAGGAATTCAAGGAAGGCAATCGCGCCCGGTGGCGCGGCCGGGCTTCAAACCCGGTTGGGGACGGCATCCGTTCCCGGGCAGGTTCGACTCCGGCTGCCTTCCGCCAAACAACCCCAGGCTTGCTGACTCTGTAGGAGCGAGCTTGCTCGCGATGGCGGTTGGTCGAAGCAATACATTCGTCCAGTTCTTACACGGGGTGCGAAATGGATCGTCAGAGATTGCGCTGCGCTTCCATCCGATCATGAAGGACCCTGATGATCGCAATTCCGTACGCCGTGATTCGAAAATAGATCATGTGCCGCTCCACACTGCAGCGCCGATAACCAGGACGGATAGTGTCGCAGGCCGGCGCTTTTTTCGGGTGCTCGGCCAATTGCGCAAATGCTGAGGTAAGGATGTCAATGTAGCGATTGGCCTGATCCAGGCCCCACTGGCGAGCGGTATAACTCCAGATTGCCTCGAGGTCGCCCTCTGCGGCAGGCGTTAGACGATACTCAGCCATGCGCGGTTAACATTCTCTGTTTGAATGCGGCTGGATCGAATGGGCGGGGTTTTCCACTGGATTCACCTTCCCGAAGGGCGGCACGAATCGTTTCGAGTTCAGCGCTGCGCTCCTGTTCACGACGGATCAGATCGCGAATACATTCGCTGTCGTTGGTGTAATGGCCCGCTTCTATCTGCGCTTTGATCCAGTTGTCTTGCTGGTCAGTCACGGTGATGGTTTTTCGTACGGTTCCCATGATCGGGCGCTCCACGAGATGGTCGATTTCGTGCAAATTATCATACTATTGGTGCGGTATCGAGTAGGTCTACTGTAGGAGCGAGCTTGCTCGCGATGGTCGTTAACGATAACGCTGGCTTACTGGGTAAACGCGGCGTACTGGAGTCCATCGCCAGCAAGCTGGTTCCTACAATTGTGCTCTTCTGTGGGAGCTGGCTTGCCAACGATGGTCGTTAACGATGACGCTTGTTTACTGGCTAAACGCGGCACTCTCGAGACCATCGCGAGCAGGCTCGCTCCTACAGACGCGGTCTTCTGTGGGAGCTGGCTTGCCAGCGATGGTCGTTAACGATGACGCTTGTTTACTGGTTCAACGCGGCGCTCTTGAGGCCATCGCGAGCAAGCTCGCTCCTACAGACGCGGTCTGCTGTGGGAGCTGGCTTGCCAGCGATGGTCGTTAACGATGACGCTTGTTTACTGGCTCAACGCGGCGCTCTCGAGACCATCGCGAGCAAGCTCGCTCCTACAGACGCGGTCTTCTGTGGGAGCTGGCTTGCCAGCGATGGTCGTTAACGATGACGCTTGTTTACTGGCTAAACGCGGCGCTCTCGAGATCATCGCGAACAGGCTCGCTCCTACAGACACGGTCTTCTGTAGGAGCTGGCTTGCCAGCGATGGTCGTTAACGATGACGCTTGTTTGCTGGTTCAACGCGGCGCTCTTGAGGCCATCGCGAGCAGGCTCGCTCCTACAGACGCGGTCTTCTGTAGGAGCTGGCTTGCCAGCGATGGTCGTTAACGATGACGCTTGTTTGCTGGCTCAACGCGGCGCTCTCGAGACCCTCGCGAGCAGGCTCGCACAGGGTTTTTGTGTGCCATGTCAGATCGCCCTCAAAGATGATCCGCATCGATCACAGCCTTGGCAAACGCCTGCGGGTCTTCCTGCGGCAGGTTGTGGCCGATGCCGCCGTTGATCAGCCGGAACTCGTATTTGCCGGTGAAGCGTTTGGCATAGTCTTCGGGGGCCGGGTGCGGTGCGCCGTTGGCATCGCCTTCAAGGGTGATGGTCGGCACGCTGATGGACGGCGCCGTGGCCAGCTTCTGCTCCAGCGCTTCGTAGCGGCTTTCACCCTGGACCAGGCCCAGGCGCCAGCGGTAGTTGAACACGGTGATGTCGACATGGTCCGGGTTGTCCAGCGCCTTGGCGCTGCGGTCGAAGGTGGCGTCATCGAACGCCCATTTCGGTGAAGCCAGTTGCCAGATCAGCTTGGCGAAGTCGTGGGTGTTTTTCGCGTAACCGGCGCGACCGCGGTCGGTGGCGAAGTAGAACTGATACCACCACTGCAGTTCCGCCTTGGGCGGCAGCGGGTTCTTGCCGGCCGCCTGGTTGCCGATCAGATAACCGCTGACCGAGACCAGCGCCTTGACCCGCTCCGGCCACAGCGCCGAGACAATGTCGGCCGAACGCGCACCCCAGTCATAACCACCGAGCACCGCTTGCTTGATCTTCAGCGCATCCATGAAGTCGATGACATCGCTGGCCAGCGCGGCCGGCTGGCCATTGCGCAGGGTCTTGTCGGAGAGGAAATGGGTATCGCCATAGCCCCGCGCATAGGGCATCAACACCCGGTAGCCCTTGGCGGCGAGCAGCGGCGCGACCTCGTCATAGCTGTGAATGTCGTACGGCCAGCCGTGCAGCAGGATCACCACCGGTCCGTTGGCCGGGCCGGTTTCGGCATACGCTACGTCCAGCAGCCCGGCGTTGACATGCTTGAGCGGGCCGAACGGAGAGGGCGCCGCCTGAGTGGTTTGGGCAGGGGTCGCAGCCGGCTGCACGCTGGCGGCCGTTTGCCCATGGGCTGCGCCGAGCACACCGAACAGGCTGAGTGCGAGGATCGATGCGCCGACCAGGTGGCGGCGAGTCTTGCCGGTGTTGCTGTTGCGCAGTGCCATCTTCATGGGATGTCTCCATTACCAGCCATGGGCAGGGGGCGGTCTGAGCCCCTGCAAACCTTGCTTGCATTGAAACGCGGCAACGTATCCGGCCTGTGTCCGATCAGCGGCCGGATGAAAGTCTGTGTATCGGGACGTCGCGCTGACACAGTGTGATACATGCATGGCCCGTGATCTGCGCACATGGCTTTCTGCAGAGTGTACGCAGTAAATACGGATCTACAGCCTTTGAACTAGCCAAGCGACGCCACACTGTTGAGCAATGTCTTGACCAATTGAGCCTGGCGGGTGGCGCCGGTCTTGGCGAACACCCCGCGCAAATGGGCACGCACCGTGTTGCGCGAAACCCCGAGGGCGAGGGCTGTTTCATCGAGGGTTTGCCCGTCCATGACGAGCATGGCCACTTCGGTTTCGGTCGGCGTCAGCTGGAACAGGCTGCGCAACAGGTTGCGCGATGCCTGCGGTGAGTCCGCCGGGTCGCGGATGAACACCGCTACGGCGGGCCGGCGTGCGCCGTTGCGCGATTGATAGCTCAGTGGGATGGGGCGCAGCAGCAAATTGAGTGGCATCTCGCCGCTTGGCCGGGTCAGGGTCAACACTTCGATGTCGTCGAGACCACGCTGGCGTTGTTTCAATACGGCCTGGATGGCTTGCTGGACATTGCGGTTCTGCTGGCTGGTGAAGGCACAGAGCTTGTCGTGTCGGCATTCCAGGCCGTCACGGCTGTCGAACAGTCGCTGGGCGGCGCGGTTGCAACGCATCATTCTGCCGTCTTCGTCGAGGATCGCCGTGCCCACCATCAGCCGGTCGATGGTCGCGGCATAGAGTTGGCGTTCGGAGTCCAGTTGCTCTACCGCCGAGTGCAGGTCCACCGCTTGTTGCAGGTGCGGCAGGAGCAGGCGAATCAGGGCAATCTCCGCTGCATCGAAGTCGCGGCCGGCGTGGTTGCGGCAGGCGAACAAGGCGCAGTGCATACCCGTGGGCGTGCGCATGTTGGCGACCAGGACGTGGCGCAGATCCAGAGGTTGCAGATAGTTGCGGTAGAAGTCGTGGGCCAGCCAGGCATCGGTGCCCAGTACCTGATCGGCACTGGCCACCTGCTCGACAGGCCAGTCGATGAAGGGGCAGATTGCGTAGTACTGTTCGCTGTAGAACGGCTCGCCTGGCAGCAGGGGACCATGAATCGATGCATTGACGATCAGCCCCGGCCGTTCATGGTCGGGGTTGCGAAGCACCAGGGTGAAGAAGCTGGCGTCGAAACGCTGACGCAAGGTTTCCAGCAGGCCGGACCAGGGTGTCGACTCAAGGGGGCCTTGATAGACCAGCGCAAGCAAGCGGCTGAGTTCTGCAGACGGGATGTCGGTATTGGGCTGCAGGTCCGTACAGACCGGAAGAGAGAGGGTCATGGATGCGCCTCGCTACTGCTTGTTGTTGTCGTTCGAGTATTGATCGCGCCTATGGCGGGAAAATCGTCCGTTTGGCTTAGGCGGGTTGTCGGGCCATGTGATAGGCAGCGCTACACCGGTTGATGCCGGCATAGCGCTGAGCTCATGGGCTTTTACAGTGCCAGCAGTGCCTCGACGATACGTTCGGCGGCGGTTTCGGCCGACTCGTTGCGGGTATCGATGTGGATGTCCGGCGTTACCGGCGGCTCATAAGGTGAGTCGATCCCGGTGAAGTTTTTCAACTCGCCGCGCCGGGCTTTCTGGTACAGGCCCTTGGGGTCGCGCTGTTCGGCCAGGGCCAGTGGCGCATCGACGAAAATCTCCAGGAAATTACCGTCTCCTGCCAGGCGGCGTGCCATCTCGCGCTCGGCACGGAACGGCGAGATGAACGACACCAGGGTGATCAGACCGGCATCGAGCATCAGCTTCGCCACTTCCGAGACCCGGCGGATATTCTCCACCCGGTCGGCTTCGGTAAAGCCCAGGTCGCGATTCAGGCCATGGCGGACATTGTCGCCATCGAGCAGGTAAGTGTGCCGGCCGAGGGTATGCAGCTTGCGCTCCACCAGGTTGGCGATGGTCGACTTGCCTGCGCCGGACAACCCGGTGAACCACAGGATTCGCGGCGACTGCCCCTTGAGCGCCGCATGTGCCTCGCGGTTCACGTCGACGGCCTGCCAGTGCACGTTCTGTGCGCGGCGCAAGGCGAAGTGCAGCATGCCGGCGCCGACCGTCCGGTTGCTCAAGCGGTCGATAATGATGAATCCACCCGTATCGCGGTTGTCGGCATAAGCATCAAAGGCGATCGGCCGGTCCAGGTGCAAGTTGCACACACCAATACCGTTCAGCTCCAGGGTTTTGGCCGCCAGGTGTTCCAGGCTGTTCACATCGACCCGGTGCTTGAGGCTGGCGCAGCTCATGCTGACGGTCCGGCAGCCGATCTTCATCAGGTAGGGACGCCCGGGCAACATCGGCTCTTCGTCCATCCACACCAGCGTCGCCTCGAACTGGTCGGCAACCGCCGCCGGTGCATCGGCCAGGACAATCATGTCGCCGCGGCTGATATCGATTTCGTCCTTGAGTGTCAGCGTGACAGCCTGGCCGCACAGGGCCTGTGGCTGTTCCCCGGCGCTGCCCAAGATCCCGGTGATCTCGCTCTGATGACCCGACGGGAGCACCCGGATACGATCCCCTACGCTGACGCTGCCCGCGGCGACGTTGCCGCAGTAGCCACGAAAATCGAGGTTCGGCCGATTCACCCATTGCACGGGCAGGCGGAACGCGGCCTCGACCTGGCGAGCCTGCTCAAGGGGGACGTTTTCCAGATGCTGGAGCAGGGTCGGCCCCTGGTACCAGGGGGTGTTCGGGCTGGCTTCCAGCATGTTGTCGCCGCGCAGCGCAGAGAGCGGGATGCACTGGATGTCGGGCAGGCCAATCTGCGAGGCGAACGCACGATAATCGGATTCGATGCGTTCGAACACCGCTTGGGAATAGTCCACCAGGTCCAGTTTGTTGATGGCCACCACGACCTTGCGGATGCCCAGCAGGGACACCAGGTAACTGTGCCGGCGGGTTTGGGTGAGGATGCCCTGGCGAGCATCGATGAGGATCACCGCGAGGTCGGCGGTCGAGGCGCCAGTGACCATGTTGCGGGTGTATTGCTCGTGGCCGGGGGTGTCGGCGACGATGAATTTGCGTTTGTCGGTGGCGAAGAACCGATAGGCGACATCGATGGTGATGCCTTGCTCACGCTCGGCGCTCAAACCGTCGACCAACAGGGCGAAGTCCAGTTCGTCGCCCTGGGTGCCGAGTTTTTTCGAGTCGGCTTCGAGTTGGCCAAGCTGGTCCTCGAACAGGACCTTGGACTCGTAAAGCAGGCGGCCGATCAGGGTGCTTTTGCCATCGTCGACGCTGCCACAGGTGATGAAACGCAGCAGTTGCTTGTTCTGTTGCTGTTCCAGATAGGGCGTCAGGTCGCCATTGAAGGTGTCGTTCAGCGCGCTCATCAGAAATACCCCTCTTGCTTCTTTTTCTCCATGGAACCGGCCGAATCGCTGTCGATCAGTCGACCCTGGCGTTCCGAAGTACGGCTGACCAGCATTTCGCTGATGATCGCCGGCAGGTTGTCGGCATCGCTGTCGATGGCGCCGGTCAGCGGGTAGCAGCCAAGCGTGCGGAAACGCACCTTGCGCATTTGCGGCGTTTCTCCCGGTCGCAGCGGCAGGCGCTCGTCGTCGACCATGATCAGCGTGCCGTCACGCTGAACCACCGGGCGCTCCTTGGCGAAATACAGCGGCACGATGGGGATCTGTTCGAGGTAGATGTATTGCCAGATATCCAGCTCGGTCCAGTTCGACAACGGGAATACCCGCAGGCTTTCGCCCTTGCGTTTGCGTGTGTTGTACAAGCGCCAGAGCTCGGGGCGCTGCTGTTTCGGGTCCCAGCGATGCTGCTCGGAGCGCAGCGAGAACACCCGTTCCTTGGCCCGCGACTTCTCTTCATCACGACGGGCACCGCCGAAAGCGGCGTCGAATCCATAGTGGTCCAGGGCCTGCTTCAGTCCTTGGGTCTTCCACACGTCGGTATGCAGGGCCGAGCCGTGGGTAAAAGGATCGATGGCCTTTTCCACGCCCTCGGGATTGACGTGCACCAGCAGTTCCAGCCCCAGGCGCGATGCCGTCTGGTCGCGGAACGTGATCATTTCGCGAAACTTCCAGGTGGTGTCCACGTGCAGCAAGGGGAAGGGCGGTTTGCCCGGGGCAAACGCCTTCATCGCCAGGTGCAGCATCACGGCGCTGTCCTTGCCGATGGAATAGAGCATCACCGGGTTTTCACACTCGGCGACCACTTCGCGGATGATCTGGATGCTTTCCGCTTCCAGCCATTGCAGATGAGTCAACATCGGATACCTCCTCGATTTCTGCCGGGTTTGGCTCCGGCGGACCTCCAAGGTAGGTAAAGCGCCGCTGGCGCTTCTTCGTCTGCTCGGACGAAGAACGCGACAGCGGCTGAAGGTCACGCGACGGACGCGTACAACGTCTCGGCACGCACCTTGAGGGCGCGGGCTACGGCATCGAAGCCCTGTTGCACCCAGGGACCATGATTGGCCATGACCTGGTCGGCGGTCGCGCCGAGGAACTGGTCGGTGGTGTGGTAGCGGCAACTGGCCGGACCGGTGCGCTCGATGTGCTGCTCGCGGCGGGCAGCGTCCGGATTGTCGGCAGTGGCATACATCTCCCAGGCGAGCAGTCGGTGGGGCTCGAAGTCCGCCAGGTATTCGATCACGTGCAGCAATTCACCCGGTTGTCCCGGATGGGGCAGGAACAGGTTGACCGGCTCCCCAAGTACCAGGCTCGACTCGACCTTGACGGTATAGGGGTTCCACTGCGGATAACGCGCCAGGTCGATCAGTATCGACCAGACCCGTTCGGCGGGCGCGGCGATGTCCACGATGACGGAACGAACCAGATTTTTCTCTGCGGTCATGGGTGACTCCTCTGAGAGTGACTCCGCGCCACGCATCGCGACGGGAGTAAGCCATGGGCTCAGGCGCGATCCTCCCCGCTCGGGATGCCCGGCTCCTCGTCCGAGCGGACTAGGCGGGCGCTTAGTCCGCTCGGACGAAGAACCGGCAAGCGGGAACTCCCTAAGGTCACTGGCAGCGGCGGGATGTCCGCCGGCAGAGGAGAGCGACATGGTTGCAGACATGGCTACAGACAGGATCGATCAGGAGGTGCTCAGCGGTGAGAGCTGGAACCTCTTTTGCGAGCAATTGCGCCGCAGTGGCGAGCAGATACTGCGCCGCGAAGCGCCGGCCGATGTGCAGACCCGTGCCGAAGGCTTTCGTTATCTCACCCGGTTACTGCGCATTGCCCTGGAAATGCACCTGGAATTCGCTGACCCGGACTTTCCGGGCTTCATCACCCCTTCCCATGAAACCGCGAAAATCGGCGCCGATAACCCGGATAACCGGTACAGCTATGCGCGCCTGAACGGCGAGCATGAGTACCGGGTCAGCGGTCACCGTGGCAGCGTGGCCTACCTCAGCTTCGGCTCCCAGAAGGGCGGGTATGAGACGGATGGCAAGATGATCCAGACCGGCTTCCTCGATGCCGGGGCACTGGCGCTGGATGCCGAGGGCCACTTCGACATCATCCTCAGCCAGCGTCAGCCGGCTGAAGGCAACTGGCTGCGGCTGGAACCGCAGAGCAATGCCCTGATCGTGCGCCAGACGTTTCTTGACCGTGGCAGTGAGCAACCGGCCCAACTGCGAATAGAGCGTCTGAATGCCGGGCAGGCACCCGAGCCGCTGACGGCGCCACGCTTGCAGCAAAGCCTGCAGCGGGTGGGCAGTTTCGTCGAGAACACCGCCCGACTGTTTGCCGATTGGGCCCAGGGTTACCAGGCCCATCCCAATCAACTGCCAGCCGCCGACCAGGCGCTGTGCCAGTCCGTGGGGGGCGACCCGAACATTTTCTATTACCACTCCTACTGGGCCCTGGCCGAGGACGAGGCCTTGCTGATCGAGGTCGATCAGGTGCCTGACTGCGACTTCTGGAATGTGCAGATCAACAACTACTGGATGGAGTCGCTGGACTACCGCTACCACCGCATCTGCCTGAACAAGCATTCAGCGCGCCTGGACGCCGATGGCCGCTTGCGCATGGTGCTCTGCGGCGTTGATCCGGGCCTTGATAATTGGCTGGAAACCGCCAGCCATCCCCACGGCACCCTGTGCTTGCGCTGGGTGGGGGCGCAGCATCCCGTGCACCCGACCACGCGCGTGGTCAAGCTCGATGCGTTGAAGGAGATTGTGCGATGAGCGCCGATGATTTCACCCTGGATGCCTTGCTGGCCGAAGCCCGCGCCCGTTCCGGGGGACTCGACGACTTCGGTCCCGGCGATTTTCGCCAGGGCCTGCGGGTATTGGCCGACGCCCTGAACAACGAAGCGTGCCTGTCGCCCGCCGGGCGGGGCCTGTTGCGGGAAAAACTGCTGGGGCAACTGGTCAACCGCCTGGTCATGGAGGACCACCTGCGGCGCCACCCGGAGATCCTTGAGCAAGCCATCGATGACCCCTTGGTGATCGTCGGCCTGCCGCGCACCGGCACTACACTGCTGCAGCGCACACTGGCGGTGGACCCGCAGTTCAGCAAGGCGTTGTGGTGGGAAACCCGTTACCCCGCACCCTTGCCCGGTGAAACACTGGAGCAGCCACTCAAGCGCATCGCCCGGGCACGGGACGAAGTCGCGGGAATGATCGAGTTCCTCCCGCAGTTGCTGGCCATCCACCCGCTGGACGCCGAGCAGCCCGATGAAGAGTTCATGCTGATGGAACACTCGTTCCTGTGCGCCATGGATTCCTACGTCAATGTGCCCAGCTATACCGCCTGGCTTGACGCTCAGGACCAGACGCAGGTCTATCGGTACCTCAAGCGAACCCTGCAGTTCCTGCAATGGCAGCAGGCACGTCGCGGCATCGAGCCTGGCCGTCGCTGGCTGCTCAAAAGCCCGCAGCACCTGCATACCCTGGAGCTGCTGTTCGAGGTATTTCCAAAAGCACAGGTCGTCCTCACCCATCGCGAACCCGCCAGGACCATTCCGTCGCTGGCCAGCTTTATCCATACCCTGTGGTTGCTCTACAGCGACAAGGCCGATGCCGAGGCCGTAGGAGAGCAGTGGAACCGCCGTATGGCACGTGCGTTGCGCCATGCGATGGCCGTCCGCGAGCGTATGCCCCCGGAGCGTTTCCTGGATGTGCACTTCGAAGACACGGTGGCCGAGCCGCAGGCTGTCGTCGAAAGGATCTATCAGTTTGCCGGCCTCCAGTTGACACCGCAGACCCGGTCCGCCATGGCGCAATGGCTGCACGTAAACGGGCGTGAAAAACGTGCGGTTCATCACTACAGCCCCGGCCAGTTCGGCCTCAGCGAAGAGATTTTGCAACGAGACTATGCCGAGTACCGGACCCGGCATATTCAAGCCTGAAACCCGTGCAGCTCATAACAACAAGAGGACTCTCCCCATGCTGTTGAAAGACAAGGTCGTGATGGTCTCGGGCGTCGGCCCCGGGCTTGGCATCAAGTTGGCCATGGAGGCCGCACGCGAAGGTGCGCGCGCCGTTGCCATCGGGGCGCGGGACAAGGCGCGGCTGCTGGAGGCGCAACAACGTATTTTGGCGCTCAGCCATACCTGCGAGGTGTTGTGTGTACCCACGGACATTACCGATGTCGAAGCCTGTCAGCGCTTCGCCGCAAACACCCTGGAACAATTCGGGCGTATCGATGCGCTGATCAACAGCGCGTTCTCCCACGGTGGTTTCCAGTCCGTGGAGGAGGGCGACAACGCCCCATTGCGCGAGGCCCTGGAAGTCAATCTGCTGGGTTCCTTGAACATGAGCCGCGCCGTGCTGGCGCCCATGCGCACCCAGGGCGCCGGCGCCATTGTCATGATCAATACCCTGGGGGTACGCAAGCCTTACCAGGGCGGTGCCGCCTATGCCGCCTCGAAAAGCGCACTGGCCGCAACAGTGCGCTACCTGGCGACCGAGCAGGCGGTGCATGGCCTGCGGGTCAACGGCCTGGCGTGCGGCTGGATGTGGGGCGAGCCGGTCCAGGCCCTGGTCCGCCAGACCGCTGCCGCCCGGGGCGTCAGTGAAGAACAGGTGCGTGCCGAACTCAGTGCCGGGATCCCGGGGGGGCGCATGCGCACCGATGACGAGTGCGCACGCGCGGCGCTGTTCCTTGCATCGGATTACGCCAGTGCAATCAATGGCGCGCAACTGGATGCCAACGGCGGCGAAATGATGTGCTGAGGAACATGACAGATGATTGATCACTGTGCCTTTAACGGCGATGCAGATGGCCTCTGTGCACTGCAGCAATTGCGACTGGCCGGGGAACTGGAGCGCGAGGTGCGCTTGATCAGCGGGGTCAAGCGCGATATCGAACTGCTGCGCCGGGTCACGGCCGGCCATGGCGAGCGGGTCACCGTGCTGGATGTGGCCCACGAGCAGAATCGCGAGGATACCCGGCGTTTGCTCGACGCCGGTGCCCGGGTGCGCTATTTCGATCACCACTATGCGGGTGACCTGCCGCGACACCCGGCATTCGAGTCATTCATCGATACGGCGGCCCATGTGTGTACCAGCATCCTGGTGGACAACTACCTCTCGGGGCGAGAGCACCGCTGGGCGATGGTCGCCGCTTTTGGAGATGGCCTGGCCGGTCCGGCGCGTGCGCTTGCCGAACGACACGGGTTGAATACGGATGAGGTGGTGGCGCTGGAAGAACTGGGTCAGTTGTTGAACTACAACGCCTACGGCGACAGCCTGGAGGACCTGCATTTCGATCCGTTGGCGCTGGCTGGCGAATTGTTGCCGTACCGCAATCCAATGGACTTCATCCGCGAAAGCCCGAGTTTCATCACCCTGAAAGAGGGGCATGCCGCCGACATGGCGGCTGCCGCTGACCTGGTGCCGTGGCGTAAGGGCAACGGCGCGCGGCTCTTTCGCTTGCCGCCGCAGCCATGGGCGCGACGGGTCTGCGGTGTGCTGGCCAATCAATTGGCGGCACAGGCTCCGCACCTGGCCATTGGTCTGCTCAGTGCCAAGGCCAATGGTGAATGGGCGTTCAGCCTTCGTGTACCTGACGGCAGCGAACAGACGGCGGATGCGTTCTGCCGTCAGTTCCCGACGGGAGGTGGACGCAAGCGTGCAGCCGGCATCAACCGTTTGGCCGAGTCGGATCTGCCCGCGTTTGCAGAGCGCTTGCTTGCAGCTTATTCGTCCGGATGTTGCTGAGATTGCAGGGACAGTCCGGCACGGATGCCGGATTTCACCTGCAGATTGACGCGCTGTAGCCATTGCGCAGGTTTCCGAGCGGATTTGTTCAAACTATTTTCCCGAATGCATGGCAATCACCCGGTAACTGAGCTTTTCTAATGACTCTGACGACGCGTGATCGACCTGCAGGTTTCCGTGGAGAACAATCGATGCCTACCTTCCAAACGCCTGTCCGGTTGTTCTGTCTAGGTCTAGCCATAGGTCTGTTTGCCATCCCGCTGCACGCCGCACAAACTCCCTCTGCCAATCCGCCTGCGGTGCAACTGGAACCCAAGGCGTTGGAGGTTCTAAAGGCAATGAGTGCCAGGCTCGCGGGCACTCAGGGCATGAGTTTCAAAGCCGTCACGACCTACGAGAGGCCCAGCCGGCTAGGGCCGCCCCTGGCCTATGGCACGGTGGACCTGGTCAATGTGCAACGACCGGATCGCCTTCGTGTGTTGACGTCCGGCGACGGTCCGGCCACCGAGTTTTACTACGACGGCAAAAAAGCCTATGCCTTCGAACGTAAAGGCGACTTGCTGGCCCAGGCGGACGCCCCGCCTACCATTGATGCGACCCTGGAGGCCGCGTACCAGCGTGCCGCGATCTATTTTCCGTTTACCGACGTGATCGTCGCCGATCCCTACAAGGATTTGTCCCGGGACATGCGTGTGGCGTTCTACGTCGGCCAAAGCACGGTGGTCGGTGATACCACCACCGATGTGATCGCCTACACCAGCGACAGCGTGTTCGTGCAGGCGTGGATCGGCGTGCAGGACAAGCTGCCACGCCGATTGCGCGCCGTGTTTCTCGATGATCCGACACGATCCCGGCATCAAGTCGACTTCAGTGACTGGAAGCTCCAGTCGACGATGTCTGCCGACTTTTTCAAGCCTGACCACATCGAAACGGCCCACCGCATTCAGTTTGCCCCACCGCCCGATCTTCGTGCCCCGCAAGGGGTAAAAGAACCCGTGGCGAAACCCTGAACAAGGAGACTGACCCATGAACAGATCTACCTTGAAATTCGCCGGCCTGCTTGTCGCGCTGCTCACCTGCGACCAGGCAGCGGCCTGGTCCCACGCTTCCGGCTTCGGGCGCACTTACGGAGGCGGGGGCTCATGGAGTCATTCGGGTGAATACGGCTCGGCTTCGGGCGGTGGCGGCAGTTGGAGTGGCGAAACCAATCGCGGCGGCTCGGCTTCCGGAGGCGATGGGAGCTGGAACGGCACAGGCTATCGCGGCGGCACGGCGTCCGGTGGCGAAGGCTCCTGGCACGGCACGGGCGCGGAAGGTGGAACGGCGTCGGGTGGCGAAGGTGCCTGGCATGCGCAAGGTGAAAATGGCGCCACCGCCGCCGGCTATCACGCGGATGGCTATGGCACGACCGCTTACCGCCCCCCCGTTTATGGCACAACCGCCTACCATGCGGTGCCTTACGGCACCGCTTATTACCATCCGCCAACCGCGGTGATTGCCAGCAGTGGCTGCTACAACTGTGGCTATAACGAGGGCGTCAATCCGGCCGCTGCCGCTGCGGCAGGCGTGGTCGTCGGTGAAGCAGCCGCGACGGTCGCCGACCAGAACGCCAGCTATAACGCCGGCATGGTGGCCTCCGCACCACCGACAATGCCCATGGGCGCGACGTACGCCTCACTGCCCCC
The DNA here is from genome assembly GCF_059491875.1 of Pseudomonas sp. Pseusp49. NCBI lineage: Bacteria > Pseudomonadati > Pseudomonadota > Gammaproteobacteria > Pseudomonadales > Pseudomonadaceae > Pseudomonas > Pseudomonas sp. Pseusp49. The sequence continues at coordinate 3,294,585 of NZ_CP168514.1, forward strand.
GGGCTGTGGCTTGATAAGTTTCTCCAATACCACGTATTACCAGTGCGGCAACTCCTGGTTGCGACCGTCCTTTGGCGCCAACGGCGTTTATTACACCGTCGTGCCGATGCCTTGATCCCCTATCTGTAGGAGCTGCCGAAGGCTGCGATCTTTTGATCTTAAGCGATTCGGAAACCGCAAAAAATCGCAAGCCGCGCCAGCGCCCACAAGGTGTCGGGTATTTCTGTAGGAGCTGCCGCAGGCTGCGATCTTTTAGCAATCCCGAAACCGCCAAAAGATCGCAGCCTTCGGCAGCTCCTACAGGCTGCGATCTTTTGATCTCAAGCGATTCCGAAACCGCAAAAGATCGCAGGCCGCGCCAGCGCCCACAAGGTGTCGGGTATTTCTGTAGGAGCTGCCGGAGGCTGCGATCTTTTGATCTTGAGCCATTTCGAAACAGCAAAAGATCGCTGGCTTCGCCAGCTCCTACAGTGGCCGTGTGCATTTAACTGATTTTGCGTGAAGCTCCCTGCCAGTACTTTTCGCGAACCTGTCGGCGCAATACCTTGCCCACCACGGAAGTGGGCAGTTCATCCACGAACACCAGGGATTTCGGCGCTTTGTAGCCACCCAATCGAGCGCGCGTCTGTGCGATCAACTCTTCAGGCGTGACTGTTTGCCCCTGACGCAGGATCACTTCGGCATGCACCGCTTCACCCCATTCCGGGTGCGGGATGCCGACCACGGCGGCCATCAGCACCGACGGATGCGCCGCCAGCGCGGCCTCGACTTCTACCGCGTAGACGTTGAAGCCGCCGCTGATGATCATGTCCTTGAGCCGGTCGACGATGTACAGGTAGCCGTCAGCATCGATGTACCCGAGGTCGCCGGACTTCCAGGCACCGTCGTCAAATTCCGCGGCCGTTGCTTCCGGGTTTTCGTAGTAACCCTTGATGATGGCTTTGCAGCGGATGCGGATTTCACCGGTTGCGCCAATCGGTAACGGCAGGCCATCCGCATCGGTGATGAACACCTCGACACCGGGGGTAGGCCGCCCAGCCGACGACAGATGTCGCAGGGCGGCGGCATTGCCGGGTTGATGCGCAGCCTTGTCCAGCGCGGCGATCATCATCGGCGACTCGGTGGCGGCGTAGCCCTGGACAAAAATCTGCCCGAAGCATTCCACCAGTTCGCCAAGCTTGTCCGGGCTCATGGGCGCGGCGCCGTAGATCAGCGTGGTCAGCGAAGAGAAATCCCTCGGATTGGCGCGCTGCATTTCCAGCAGGCGATACAGCACGGTCGGCACCAGGAACGAATGGGTGACGCGTTCGCTTTCGACGATCTGCCGCCAGTTCTCCATGTCCAGCTGATTCAGGGTGATGTTGGTGCCACCGCCGTAAACCGTGGGGAAGAACAACATGATGGTGCCGTGGGACAACGGTGAAACGTGCAGCAACCGTGTTTGGTCGGACAAGCCCAGATCGGTGTTGATGAACGCCGCGTCACGGCAGGCCATCCAGTTGTCGATCGAGTACATCGCGCACTTGCCTTTGCCGGTGGTGCCACCGGTGAAACGCAACATGCAGATGTGCTGGTCGCTGTCGAGGCTCAGGTCGTAGTCGAGGTCCGATGCCGCTTCCACCAACGGCCAGAAGCTGAACACGCCGGGGAGGGCGGCTTGCTCAGGCGTCGGCGGGTCCATCACCACGATCTCGCAATCGCGGCTGCGCAGCGTGCTGTAGTAGCTGTCCAGCAGGCGGGTTTCGATAAACACCACCCGCGGCCGGACCAGGTCGATCTGCCGCGCATGCTCGTCGAGCGGGTCGCGCAGGTTGGTCATGACCACCGTGCCTTCCTGCTTGAAGGTGCTGGGAAACATCATCAGGCTGAGGTTGTCGTTTTCCAGGATCAGCATGAAGCGCTCGCCCGCCCGCACTTGCAGCCTGGAGCGCAGGACGTCGCCGATACGGTTGGTCAGCAGGTGGTACTGCTCGTAGGTGAAACGCCGGTTGCGCTCGACATTGACGATCGCCTCCCGGTCGCGATGACGCAGCGCGAGCAAGCGCATGATTCGGCTGAAATTCATTTTCATGGTGGATTGCTCCAGTGGCTCAGGAAGACCGCAACGCTTAGCGGGCGCGCATGCGCGACGCGGCATCGAGACGGATGGTCTCGCCGTTGACGTAGGCGTTCTCGATCAGGAAGGCGCAGCAATGCGCGAATTCACGCATGTCACCCAGGCGCTTGGGCGACTCCATCTGTTCTTTAAGCGAGTTGAGCACCTTCTCGTCGAGGCCGGCGACCATGCTGGTCAGGAACAGGCCCGGTGCAATGGCGTTGACCCGCACGCCAATGGCGCCCAGTTCACGAGCGGCGGGCATGTTCATGCCGATCACACCGGCCTTGGTCGCCGCATACGCGCACTGGCCGACCTGGCCTTCATAGGCGGCCCCCGACGACACATTGATCACCACACCGCGCTCTTCGCCGGCTTCGGCTTCGTTGTTGGCCATGTGCTCGGCGCACTTGGACATCACGTTGAACACGCCATTGAGGTTGATCGCCGTGGCCAGGGCGAATTTCGCCAGCGGCGCTGCCTTGCCTTCCTTGCCCAGCACCTTGAAACCGTTCGGTACGGCGGCGCCGTTGATGCACACATGGATGGCGCCGAATTTGCCGATCACGGCGTTGACCGCGTTCTGCACCGAGGTCTCATCGCTGACATCGGTCTGCACGAACATGGCGCGATCGGCGCCAATCTCGGCCACAGCCTGTTGGCCGGCTTCGATGTTCAGGTCGAAGATCGCCACGCGGGCGGCTTTTTCACCGGCCATGTAATGCGCGGTGGCCAGGCCCAGGCCCGAAGCGCCGCCGGTGATCACGATGACTTTGTCTTGAATGCGCATGAAGGTGTCCTTGTTCGCTGCCCGGCTCGAAGGAGCCGGGTTGTTATTGTTGGAGATGGAACGGGCGGCTGATCAGAACGCGTTGACCCCGGTCAGGGCGCGACCAATGATCAGTTGCTGGATCTGCGAAGTGCCCTCGGGAATCGGCACGACGATGGCTTCACGGGCGAGTTTTTCCACCAGGAAATCGGTGGTGACGCCGGCGCCACCGTGGATCTGCACGGCCTGGCGGGCGATGGTCACGGCGGCTTCGCAGGCGAAGTACTTGGCCATGGCCGCTTCCATTTCCGCCGGGATGCCGGCGCCGATCATCTCGGCGGCGCGGTAGGTCAGCAGGCGGGCGGCATCGACGTGGGTCGCCATTTCCGCAAGCATCGCCGAGATCAACTGGTGGCCAGCGATCACTTTGCCGTGCTGCTTGCGCTCCTTGGCGTAACGCACGGCTTCTTCCAGCGCGCGACGACCGATGCCCAGGCCTTGGGCGGCGACGAACACCCGCGAGCGCTCGAAGAACGACAGGGTGTTTTTCAGCGCTTCGCCTTCCTTGCCGATGATGTTGCTGGCCGGAACCCGTACGTCGTTGAGGAAAATCTGCGCGGTGGACTGGCTGTTCCAGGCGATCTTGTGGATGTCTTGCACTTCGTACGGATGTTCCTTGCGATCCAGCAGGAAGTGGGTCAGGCCCTTGCGCGGGTCATCGCCGGTGCGGCAGGTGCAGATCAGGAAGTCGGAGTAGGAGCCGTTGCTGATCCAGGTCTTTTCACCGTTGATGATGAAGTCGTCACCGTCGCGGCGGGCGCGGGTCTTGATCTCCAGCACATTGGAGCCGACGTCCGGCTCCGAAATGCCGACGCTGACGAACAGCTCACCGCTGATCAGCCCCGGCAGGTAACGCTCGCGCAGGTGGTCCGGGGCGAGCTTCTCCAGCATCTGCGCGCCGAAGGAGTTGATGACCACGGGCGTCGACAGGTCCACCGAACAGGCGGCGACTTCTTCGAAGAGCATGATCAGGGTTGGCCAGTCCAGGCCCAGGCCGCCGTGTTCTTCACTGACGGCGCCGCTGATCATGCCGAACTCGGTGAGCTGGCGCATGATCTCGGACATCTTTTCCCGAGGGATGAATTTGTCGCGGTATTCCTTGTTGAACACCGGGTCGATCTTGTCGGCCAGGAAACGCCGGAAACTCTCGACGGCTTCGAGTTGTTCCGGGGTGCGCATGACGTGTCCCATGAGGGCTCTCCTTAAATGTTGTTATTGGCGAGAATGTTGACGGCGACCACGGCTTCTTCGATGCCGAACAGTCCGCCGCCGTTTTCCTGGATGGCGATGCGCGCACCTTCGACCTGGCGCTTGCCGGCTTCACCGCGCAGTTGCGTGACCAGTTCGTGGATCTGCCCCAGACCGGTGGCACCAATCGGGTGGCCCTTGGATTCGAGGCCACCGGACGGGTTGATCGGCATCCGGCCGCCGACGGTGAAATCACCGCGCTCAGCCGCCGGGCCACCTTCGCCGAACGGCACCAGCATCAGCGATTCGGCGTTGAGGATTTCGCCGATGGCCGAGGCGTCATGCACTTCCGCAACGCTGACGTCGCCAGGGCTGACGCCGGCCTGGTCGTAGGCTTTTTTCGCCGCCAGGTGGGCAATGATTTTTTCCGGTTCATCCAGGCCACGGTTGCTGCCGGTCTGCACCACGCTGGCGAGTACGCGAACGGCGCGGTCGCCGGCATGCTTCAAGCGCTTAAGGCCCTCGGCGTTGCACAGCAGGACAGCCGCGGCGCCGTCGCTGATCGGCGAGCACATCAGCGTGGTCAGCGGATAGCAGATCGCAGGTGAAGCCAGCACTTCGTCGATGCTGAAGGCTTGCTGGAACTGCGAGAGCGGGTTGTGCACCGAGTGCTGGTGGTTCTTTGCGGCCACCGCGGCGATCTGCCGTTGGGTGGTGCCGTAACGCAGCATGTGATTGCGCGCGATGGCGGCATACACGTCCATGAACACGCTGTAGGGGCGTTCGGACACGGTGCCCGGCGGCGGCACGATGCCTTCGCCCATGGCCAGCAGGGTGTGCTTGTTCTGCTCGACCGTGGACACGTCCCAGCCGCCGTCGAACACGGCGAACATCTTGGCCTTGTCCGGGATGTTCATTTTTTCGGCGCCGACCGCCAGGGCGATGTCGCATTGACCGGCGCGCAAGGCCAGCGTGGCCAGGTTGAACGCCGACGAGCCGGAGGCGCAGGCGTTCTCCACCGAGAACACCGGCACGCCTTCGATGCCGATGCGGCGCATGGCGATCGGGCCGGGAATGCCGGTCTGGCCCTGCAACAGGCCGTTGGTCATGGTGCTGTAGTACACCGAGCCGACGTCGGCGCTGCTGGCGCCGGCATCTTTCAACGCCAGGCCCACGGCTTCGTCGACCATGTCGTAGACGCTGCGCTCCAGCAAGCGGCCAAACGGCGTCATGCCGACGCCCACTACGTAGATATCGTTCATTGTCTGATCCTGAAAATTGCAGTGAACGGCCTAGCGGCCCTTGAAGTTCGGTGCGCGTTTTTCACCGAAGGCCTGCAGGCCTTCCTGGAAGTCGGCGGTGCGCAGGTGCTGGCGCAACATCACTTGCTCGTGCAGCAAGGCGTCGTCACGGGACTTGTCAGCCGACGTGCGCGCGACTTCTTTCATGCGGCGCAGGGCAATCGGGCTCTTCCTGGCGATCTGGTTGGCCAGGCTGAGGGTGGCGTCGGCCAGTTGTTCATCGGCGTGGACTTCGCAGACCAGGCCATAGCCTTTCATTTCCGTGGCCGAGAGCGATTTTCCGGTCAGCAGCAGGTACATCGCCACGTTCAACGGAATCAGGCGTGGCAACACCGCCGCGCCGCCGGCACCGGGGTAGACGCCGAAGTTGGCGTGGGCATCGGCGAGGGTCGCGGTTTGCGCGGCGACCACGATGTCGGCGCACATGGCCAGTTCCAGGCCACCGGCCATGGTCACGCCGTTGAGCGCGGCGATCACCGGTTTGGGGAAGTTGCGCAACTGACCGAAGACCTGATTGGCGCGGTCGAGGAAGTCGGCTTCGCCGGCGGGCAGGCAGGCGCCGGCCAACACTTCTTTCAGATCGGCACCGGCGCAGAAGGCCGGACCACTGCCCGTGAGGATGACCACCCGAAGCTCGTCGTTGCGCGCGATGACGTTCAGGCAACGCTCGAGTTCGGCCAGTGTCGCCAGGTTCAGCGCGTTCATGGCCCGTGGCCGATTCAGCGTCAGGCGCGCCACCGGGCCGACGATTTCATACAGCAAGACATCTTCACTCATGACAACACCCTTTTATTGTTGGTCGCGCATTTGGCGTAGTGGATGGGCCGATAGTAGGAATGCGCGCGGTGCGGTCGCAGGTCATTGCAACGAAAGCGCTTGTCCCCCGGGAATGCCCCAAACACCACAAACCCCCGTGTAGGAGCTGCCGAAGGCTGCGATCTTTTGATCTTTTAAAAGATCGCAGCCTTCGGCAGCTCCTACAGGGCACGCCTGTGAAGACAGATGAATTGATCGAGAAGACCGGCAGGTCAGGCGCACTTGCTTGCACCATCGAAACGGTATTCGAACAACAATTACAGAGAGACCGTGCGATGAAGAAAATCCGCGTAGTGCTGACGGTGTCAGTGTTGGCCGCCAGCATTGTCGGGGCGCTGCAATGGTCGCGGGGGCAAACCGGCGTTCACTTGCCAGCGGTCGAAAACAGCGCAGGGCAGGGAGGCCAGAAAGCCGCGACGGCGGCGACCATCGCCGTCAATGCAACCACGGCGCACACCATGCCCGCCGTCGATCCACAGGTGGAGGCCGACATCCAGCGTGGCTTCATTGCCAGCCTGCCGGACGCCGAAACCACCGCGGCCGATGGGCACGTGGTGTACAGCCTCAAAGGCTACGAATTTCTCGACAGCCCGGATGCGCCGGCGACGGTCAATCCGAGCCTGTGGCAGCAAGCCCGCAAAAGCATGGCCAACGGGCTGTTCAAGGTCACCGACGGTTTCTATCAGGTGCGCGGTCTTGACCTGACCAACATGACCATCATCGAAGGCAAGACCGGCCTGATCATCATCGACTGCAACCTGGCCACCGAAGTGGCGCACGCGTCACTGGAGCTGTATTACCAGCATCGGCCGCGAAAACCGGTGGTGGCGGTGTTCTACAACCACAGCCATGTCGATCACTTCGCGGGGATTCGCGGCATCGTCGACGAAGAAGACGTGAAGTCGGGCAAGGTGCAGATCATTGCCCCGGCAGGCTTCATGGAAACCTCGGTGGCCGAGAACGTGATGGCCGGCAACGCCATGAGCCGCCGCGCCGAGTACCAGTTCGGCACCACGTTGCCGCGCAGCGCCCAGGGCCAGATCGACCTCGGTGGCGCCAAGGCGTTGTCCAACGGCACCATCACGATGATCCCGCCGACCCTGGAACTCAGCCAGCCGGTGCAAACGCTGACCATCGACGGCGTCGAGATCGTCAACATGCTCGCCCCCGGCACCGAAGCGCCCGCCGAATTCATTCACTATTTCCCGCAGTTCAAGGTGATCGATACCGGTGAACTGGCACTGCCGACCCAGCATCAGTTGCTGACGTTGCGCGGCGCGACCATCCGTGATGGCCTGGCCTGGTCGAAATACCTCAATCAATCCCTGCACCAGTTCGCGCCCGGTGCCGACATCCTGGTGGGACAGCATGGCTGGCCGGTGTTTGGCCACGAGCGCGTGGTCAACTATTTGTCCAAGCAACGGGACATGTACAAGTGGCTGCACGACCAGTCCCTGCGCTTGATCAACAAGGGTTACAAACCGGTGGAGATTGCCGAGTACATGCGCGATCACGTGCCGGCGAGCCTGGCCAGTGAAACCTTCACCCATGGTTTCTACGGGTCAGTGCAGCGCAACGCCAAGGCGGTGTATCAGCAATACATGGGCTGGTATGACGCCAACCCGGCCAATCTGGACGCGTTGTCCGACGGTGATTACGGCAAGAAATTCGTCGAGTATGGCGGCGGCGCCGACGCCGTGCTGGCCCGTGCGCGCAGCGATTTTGCCAACGGGCAGTACCGCTGGGTGGCGCAGGCCATGAGCCATTTGACCTATGCCGAACCCACCAACAGCGCAGCCCGAGAGCTGGCGGCCGATGCCCTCGAGCAATTGGGTTATCAGGCCGAGTCGGCGGTCGAGCGCAACAGCTACCTGGCGGCGGCCATGGAGCACCGCAGCGGCGGCAAGAAACTCGCTTCGCCGCTGCGCACAGCCAGCCCCGACATGCTTCGGGCGCTGACCATCGAGAACATTTTCGATTACCTGGGCGTTCGCCTGAAGGCCCCGGATGTCGAGGGCAAACACATCGTCCTCAACTGGAACTTCACTGACATCGGCACCTCGGGCAAGCGTTACATGCTCAATCTGGAGAACTCGGCGTTGACCTACATCGCCGATTACAACGCCGAGCAGGCCGATGCCACCTTGACCCTGACGCGCGAAACCCTCAACGCCATCCTGGCGGAGAAAGTGTCGCCGATCGAAGCGGTGTTCAAAGGCGACCTGAAGATCGATGGCAGCAAACTGGCGGTCTATGACGTGCTCGGTTCGCTGGACAAATTCTCACCGGACTTTGAGCTGGTCGGGCCCAATGCGCCAGCACGATAGGAGCCGCACCATGTACCCTGCGATGGACGACATCGACACTTGTGCCGCCACGCCCGCCAACGCTGCGATCGACGGGGTCCGCGCGGTTCTGGCCCGACAACAGGCGGCGTCCCGGGTCGAGGGGCCGCCGTCGGCCGAACTGCGGATCGAGCGCATCAACCGGGTCATCACGCTGTTGGTCAATCATCGACAGCGGCTGTGCGAGGCGCTGGCCCGGGATTTCACCTGGCGCAGCCATGATCAGTCGCTGATGGCCGATGTGCTGTTGCCGATCCGCGGCCTCAAGTATGCCCGTGACCATGTTCGCCGCTGGATGCGACCAGAGCGTCGCAAAGCGGAGCTGGGGGGCGGCTGGCTGGGCGCGAAGGCTGAAATTCACTATCAGCCACTGGGGACCATCGGCATCATTTCGCCGTGGAATTTCCCGATTGCCATCGCGCTGGGGCCGCTGGCCGAGGCACTGGCGGCGGGGAACCGCGCGATCATCCTGTTCTCCGACCAGTCACCGACAACGGCGGCTTTACTGATCGAGCTGCTGGCCGAGCAGTTCGATGACAGCGAAGTGGCAGGCTTCATCGGCGGCGCTGAACTGGGCGCGGCATTTTCCGCCATGCCGCTGGATCATCTGGTGTTCACCGGCAGCCCACGGGTCGGGCGGTTGGTGATGCGCGCTGCGGCGCAAAACCTGACGCCGCTGACCCTTGAACTGGGCGGAAAGTCGCCGACCGTCATTGGCCGCGGCGCCGACCTGGAAAACGCCGCCAGACGCATCTGGGGCGGGAAGGGGGTCAGCAGTGGACAGGCCTGTATCGCACCTGACTATGTGTTTGTGCACGAGGACGACTGTGAGCGCCTGTTGAGCTGTATGCAGGTCGAACTGCGGCGCATGTTCCCGACGCTGCTGGACAATCCCGACTACACGGCCATGGCGACGCCGGGGCAATACCGGCGGATGCAGGCCTGCCTGCAAGACGCCCGTGAACATTGCGTGCGGATGATCGAGGTCAACCCGGCCGATGAGGACTTGAGCGCTTCGCGCAAGATCGCACCGACCCTGCTGGTTGATCCGCCGGACTCGACACTGGCGATGCAAGAAGAAGTCTTCGGTCCGCTGCTGCCGATTCGCGGCTATCGCCACATTGATGAGGTGCTCTGCTACATCAACGGGCATCCGCGCCCCCTGGCGCTGTATTACTTCGGCAACGACCGCGCTGAAGCCCGGCATGTGCTGGAACGCACCCATTCGGGCGGCGCTTGCATCAATGAAGTCATGCAGCACCTGTTCCAGACCGATTTGCCCTTTGGTGGCTGCGGTCACTCGGGGTTTGGCCGGTATCGCGGCGGGTATGGTTTCAAGGCGTTCAGCCTGGAGCGTGCGGTGTTCACGCCGCCGCGTTGGGATGTCATGGGGGTGCTGCGGCCGCCTTATGGCAAGGTGTTTCGCCGGGTCATCGGCGCTCTGTTGAAATCTTGAAATCAAAAGATCGCAGCCTGCGGCAGCTCCTGCATTGAAATGCGATCTCCTGTAGGAGCTGCCGCAGGCTGCGATCTTTTGATCTTCACCGCCCATAAGGACCCCGTGAATGATCCCGTTGAAACCTCTTGTCCTGGCGATGGGTTGTCTCGCCTTCGGCACCCACGCTTTCGCCACCCCCAAACGCCCGAACATCGTGGTACTGGTGGCCGACGATTGGGGCTACAGCGATGTCGGCGCCTTCGGCAGCGAAATCGCCACGCCGAACATCGACACCCTGGCCCGTGAAGGCGTGCGCTTTTCCGACTTCCATGTCACGGCCTCGTGTTCGCCGACGCGCTCGATGCTGCTGACCGGCGTCGACAACCACCGCAACGGCGTCGGCAACATGCCGGAGACCATGCCCGACGAACACCTGGGCAAACCCGGCTACAGCGGGGTGCTCAACGACAATGCCATCACCGTCGCCAGCCTGCTCAAGGACAGCGGTTACAACACCTATATCACCGGCAAATGGCATCTGGGCAAGACCCCGGACACCCTGCCCGACAAACGCGGTTTCGAGCGCTCGTTCATCCAGGCCGACAGCGGTTCGGACAACTGGGAAGAGCGGCCTTACGCACCGTTGTACGACAAGGCGGCCTGGTTCGAAAACGGCCAGCCGGCGCACCTGCCGAAGGACTATTACTCCTCGACCTTTATCGTTGACAAGGCCATGGACTACATCGCCGCCGATCGACAGGGCGGCAAACCGTTTTTCGCCTATCTGGGGTTTCAGGCCAATCACGTGCCCGTCCAGGCCCCCAAGGACATGATCGACAAGTACCGGGGCCGTTATGACCAAGGCTGGACCGCCTTGCGCCAGGCCCGGCGTGACTGTGCGGTGGAACTGGGCCTGATTCCCGCCGGTGCCGGCCTGCAGACCATGGCCAGCACCGCCGACTGGAATGCCCTGGACGCCCATGAAAAGCGCTACGAAGCGCGGCGCATGGAGGTCTATGCCGCCATGGCGGAAACCATGGACCAGCAAATCGGCCGTTTCATTGCGCACCTGAAAGCCAGCGGCGAGTACGACAACACGGTGTTCGTGTTCCTCTCCGATAACGGCAGTGAACCGACCGATCCGTACGCCATACCTGCGATCCGCTTGTGGCTGGAAATGAACTACACCCGGGAGCTCGATCGCCTGGGCGGCAAGGGCGCTTTCACCAGCATCGGCCCGAGTTGGGCCAGCGCGGCGGCCTCGCCGTTCAGCGGCTACAAGTTCTTTGCCGGCGAAGGCGGTTTGCGCACGCCGATGATCGTCGCCGGCGTGCCCGGTATCCAGGCCAACCACATCGCCAAGTCCTTCACCCACGTCACCGACATCGTTCCGACCTTGCTGGAAGTGGCCGGTGTACCGGCGCATCACGGCGAATACCAGGGGCGAGCGGTGGAACCGCTGATCGGCAGCAGCCTGGTGCCGGTGCTGCAAGGCACGGCCGAACGCGTGCATCCTGAGGATCAGGCCATCGGCTATGAACTGTCCGGCAGCGCGGCCCTGTTCAAGGGTGACTACAAACTGGTCAAGAGCCTGAAGCCGGTGGGCAACGAACAATGGCATCTCTACAACATCGTCACCGATCCCGGTGAAACGATCGACTTGCAGGCGCAGATGCCGGAGCGCTTCCAGCGCATGCAGGCCGACTATGCCAAGTACGCCCGCGCCAACGGCGTACTGCCGATGCCGGTCGGTTACGACTACATGCACCAGGGGCAGATGTATGCCCTCAAACATGTGGTCATTCCCAAGCTCAAGGCCGTGGCGCCGCCGCTTGTGGGGGGGATCTTGTTGCTGGCGGGTGTGCTGGTCTGGCGCCGGCGTCGCAAGCGGGGTGTCTGAGTGATGATCGACGAAGTGGACGAGTGGGGGCGCCGGTTGATCCACCGGCGCAAGGTCGAGTGCCAGGGTTTTCTACGGGCCGATGGGCTGTGGGACATCGAAGGTCGATTGAACGACAGCAAGACCCATCCCGTGACCCTCGCTGAGGGCCGGACGGTAGCGGCGGGGCAGACGTATCACGGCATGTTCATGCGCCTGACCCTGGACGATGACTTTGTTGTGCGCGAGGTGCATGTGGCCATGCCCGATGTGCCCACCAGCCAATGCCGTGGCGCAATGCCGGGCTATGAAAAGCTGCTCGGCGAACGCATTGGCCCCGGGTTTTCGCGACGGATCAAAGCGCTGTTTGGCGGGATCGGCGGTTGCGTGCACTTGACCGAGTTGCTGCTGCCGATTGCCACGACGGCGTTTCAGACCATTCCCATGGCCCGGGCGATGGTTGCACCGCGTACGGCGGCAGACGCAGAGGCTTACCGCAACGCTACCGGCCGATTGATCAACACCTGTCACGCCTTGCGCGAGGACAGCCCCGTTGCCATATACCTGAAGAACTAACCAAATCCACTGTAGGAGCTGCCGCAGGCTGCGATCTTTTGATCTTGTTTTTAAAGCAAAATCAAAAGATCGCAGCCTTCGGCAGCTCCTACAGGGACCGTGGCGATCAGGTAAATGGGTCGTGATGATCAGGTACAGGGCCCGGGCGATGGTTGCGCCGCGTACGGCGGCAGACGCAGAGGCTTACCGCAACGCGACTGGCCGACTGATCAACACCTGTTACGCCTTGCGCGAGGACAGCCCCGTTGCCATATTCCTGAAAAACTAACCAAATCCACTGTAGGAGCTGCCGCAGGCTGCGATCTTTTGATCTTGTTTTTAAAGCAAAATCAAAAGATCGCAGCCTTCGGCAGCTTCTACAGGGTCCGTGGCCATCAGGTAAAGAGTCCGAGGTGATCAGGCACAGGGGCCGTGGTGATCAGGCGGTGATCAGGTATTCAACCTGCGCATCGCTCAAGCCTGCTTTTCGCAAGATCAACGCGGTATGTTCGCCACGCTTGGGAACTGAACCGGCCGAAGAGGGCGTCGTCGAAAAGCGTGGCGCCGGTGCAGCCTGCAACACACCGTCCTGACGCGAGTACACACCGCGCTCGGCCATGTGCGGATGGCTCAGCGCTTCGGCGGGCGTCAGCACCGGGGCGAAGCAGGCGTCGCTGCCTTCGAGCAGATCGACCCAGTGCTGGCGTGGCTGACTGGAAAATACGGCGGCCAGGCGTTCACGCAAGGCGCCCCACAATCGTGGATCGTAGGGGTTCTTGAAATCCGCGTCATCGCCCAGGCCAAGCTTGTTGAACAGCAGCGCGTTGAACTGCGGTTCGAGGGCCTGCACGCTGACGAACAGGCCATCGGCACAGGCGTAAGTGCGTGCCCAGTGCGCACCATCGAGCAGCCCGCAACCGCGCTCCAGCGGCTGTTGACCGGCGGAGTGTGCCGACAGCAGCAGGTTCATCAGGTTGGCGCTGCCATCGACAATCGCCGCGTCCACCACCTGACCGACGCCATTGGTACCGGCATTGATGATGCCGGCGAGGATGCCCATCGCCAGGTACAGCGCGCCGCCGCCCAGATCGCCCACCAGGGTAGGGGGCGCCATCGGCGGTTGACCGGCTTCACCGCTGAACCACAGGGCGCCGGACAAGGCGATGTAGTTGAGGTCGTGCCCGGCGGCCTGGGCCAATGGGCCATGCTGGCCCCAACCCGTCATGCGTCCGTAGACCAGACGTGGATTGCGTGCCAGGCACCGGTCCGGGCCCAGGCCCAAGCGTTCCATTACGCCGGGGCGCATGCCTTCGATCAAGGCGTCGGCGCCTTCGATCAAGCGCAACACCGCTTCGACGGCCGCCGGATCCTTCAGGTCCAGGGCGATCGACTGTTTGCCGCGATTGACGATGGCGTGCTTGCCCAGGTCCAGCATGTCAGCGCCTTTGGTACCGGCGCGTTCGACCAGAATCACTTCGGCGCCCATGTCGGCCAGCAACATGCCGCAAAACGGTCCCGGGCCGATGCCGGCGATTTCGACGATACGAACGCCGTCCAATACTCCCATGCGAGTACTCCTTTGGATTGACTTGGATTTGGGGGGGGGAAGATCAAAAGATCGCAGCCTTCGGCAGCTCCTACAGGGGGATCAGATTCGCGTCACGAATTCGTGCCTTTACTCGATCAATGTAGGAGCTGCCGCAGGCTGCGATCTTTTGACGTTAACGACGGAGCAACAACGCGCTCATCACAGCGTGAAACGCAACGGCGGGCCACAACAACACCCCACTGCTGACAAACACCCCGACATACGCCAGGTACAACGCAACAACCCCGTTGTAGAACAGCATCGAGCGAACCGCGCCAATGCCGACCGGTCGAGGCCAACAGGCAATACCGAGCGCAATCAGGGCTACGCCGAAGAACCGCGCAAACAGGTTGGTGTCCTCGGTTGCGCTGACCCCCAACAACAGATGGCCGACCAGTCCGGGAGTGAGCAGCAAGGCCAGCCCCGTGGCGATTTCGACCACGGCGCAAACCGTCAGCAACTTATGCGGGGTGATTGAGCGTGCCGGATGCATGATCGTCCTCCAATGACACAGCGGCGCGGGCTGCGCGATCCTCGCGGATGAAGTCGGCGGCTTTTTCGCCGATCATCACGGTGGCGGCTGTGGTGCTACAGCCAATGATAGTCGGCATGATCGACGCATCGACCACCCGCAGGCCCTGCAGACCGTGGACTTTCAATCGAGCGTCGACCACCGCCATGCCATCGCTGCCCATTTTGCACGTGCCCACCGGGTGATAGAGGGTGTCGGAGCGGTCGCGCAGGACGTGTTCGATTTCAGCGTCGGTGGTCATCGGCGCGCCAAGCACGTCTTGAGGGTTGAAGGCCTTGAAGGCTGCTGTCCCCATGACTTTTTCAATCACCCGATAGCCCTGGATCAGGGTTTTGATGTCGTCTGGATGGGTCAGGAAGGCCGGGTCGATCAGCGGCGGCACCATCGGGTCGGTACTCGCCAGTTTCAGTTGCCCGACGCTTTTTGGGTGCAACAGGCAGGCATGCACACTGAGGCCGTGACCGCGATACAGCGTGCGGCCGTGATCGGCAAACATGGCAACGGTCAGGGCCAGTTCGATATCGGCCTGACGCAACGCCGCAGAGGTTTTGACGAACGCGCAGGCCTCGGCAAAGTTGGTCGTCAGGGGGCCAGAGCGTTTGCGCCAGTAGCGGAATGCGGCTTTGGTCACGTCCCAGATACCCGCCAGTGACAGGCCGATCAAGTGGCGCGATTTGACGCGGTAGGAGTGCACGTAATCGATGTGATCCACCAGGTTCTGGCCCACGCCCGGCAGCTCGTGAACCACGGGGATGTCGAGTTTCAGCAAGTCGTTGGTCGGGCCAACCCCGGACAGCAGCAACAGCTGCGGGGAGTTGAACGCGCCGGAACTCAGGATCAGCTCATGGCGCGCGCGCAGGGAACGCTTTACGCCGTTTTGCACGAATTCAATGCCGACGGCGCGCTTGCCGTCGAAAATGATTCCCGTGGCGTGGGCGTGGGTTTCGATGCGCAGGTTCGTCCGGTGGCGGTTAGGCGTCAGGTAGGCTTTGGCCGCGCTGCAACGCTGCCCGTCCTTTTGCATCACTTGAACGCGGCCGAAACCTTCCATGTTCGCGCCGTTCTGGTCCGGGCACGCGGGATAGCCAGCCTGCACACCGGCCTCGACGAAGGTTTCGCCGAACGGGTTGGGCGAGGCGTGGAAGCGCACGTTGAGCGGGCCGTTCTGCCCGTGCAGGGCGTCCTTGAAGTGTTCGTTATGCTCGGCGCGCTTGAAGAACGGCAGCACCTCCTGGTAACTCCAGCCGGGGTTGCCCAGCGCCGCCCAGCGATCGAAATCTTCGGGGTGGCCGCGGTGATAGGCCATGGCGTTGATCGAAGAACTGCCGCCCAGGGTCTTGCCCCGTGGCTGATACCCGATACGGCCGTTCAAGCCCGGTTGCGGCACGGTCTGATACTGCCAGTTGTTGATCGAGGTCGGCACCATCGCCGCGACACCGGCCGGCATGTGCACCAGTGGGTTGGTGTCAGGGCCGCCGGCCTCGAGCAGGCACACCGAAACAGTCGGGTCCTCTGATAGCCGACTGGCGACTACACAGCCTGCCGCACCCGCGCCGACTACGATGTAATCGAATTCTGTGTTCAGGTTCATGCTGATTCTTCTCTTTATTCGGGGCATAACTTGAGCGCATTGTGGGCACCTGGCCGGTTCGTCACTGGTCAATTGAATGAATTCGCAGGTCAGCGGGGCAGGTGACTATCGCGCCAAGCATCGGAACATCGAGGCCAGGTCCCTGATGGATCATTGACCGATGCATGATCGGGGGCGAGTATCGGCGTTCGCATACCCATAAGGCAGGCACATGTCAGGTTCGAAAACGCAGGCGCCAGGCGACGAAATCTCGTTGTTCGAAGAGGCGTTACAGCCCACCACCATCAGCAGTTATACCGTGGCTATCGCGCAGGCACTGGAGGCCAGTGGCGTGGACAGCAAGCGGATTTTTGCCGCCATGGGCATTCCACTGGGCGTCGCTACCGATCCGATGACCCGCTTGCCTGCGGCAACGATGACGCGTCTGTATCAAGCCTGCGTGGATGTGACCCACAACCCTTATTTCGGGTTGACCGTGGCCAGGCATATTCATCTGACGCACTTGCATGCCTTGGGGTATTCGCTGGCGGCCAGTGGCACGCTGATGGACTTCTGTCGACGGCTGGAGCGCTACTTCCGCCTGGTGTCCCAGGTCGCCAAGGCCAGTCTCAGTCAGGACGACTCGCAGGTCCTGATGCGATTCGATCACCTGCTGGAACTCAGCGGCGAGACAGAAGATGCGTTTTTCGGTTTTCTGATTCGAACCATGCGCCTGCTCTACAAGCAGGAGTTCAAACCGGTACGCGTGGAGTTGTGCCGGCCGATGCCCCACGAGGGGGCCGCGCCGTATGAAACCTTGTTCAGGTCACCGGTGTTGTTTGGTCAGGCCTCAGGCCTGCTGGTGTTCGACAAGGCTGACGTGATGCAGGTACTCAGCGGCTCCTGCCCGGAACTGGCGCAGGTCAACGACAACATCATCATCAGTTATCTGGCACGTCTGGATAAAAGTGACGTGATCACGGGCGTGACCCAGAAGATCATCGAGTTCCTCCCTGACGGCGACTGCACGCGGGACAAAGTCGCCAGCGCCTTGTGCATGAGCCCGACCAAGCTGCAACTGAAACTGTCCCAACGCGGCACCCATTTCCAGCAACTGCTCGATGACACCCGCAAGGAGCTGGCTTGCAGCTACCTGAGCCAGGCTTCGCGGCCGGTCACGGAGATCACCTTTTTACTGGGCTTCAGCGATACCAGCAACTTCACCCGCGCGTTCAAACGCTGGACCGGGTTGTCACCGACGGATTTTCGGCAGCAGGGGTGAGGGTCAAGATCAAAAGATCGCAGCCTTCTGTAGGAGCTGCCGAAGGCTGCGATCTTTTGACTTTGCTTTTCTAAACCCAAATGGCATCCCACAAAGGGTAATCGCCCACACGCTTCACCAACCCCGCACGCAATGGATTCATGACGATGTAACGCGCAGCATCCTTCAAATCCTCATCCCGCCGCAGAGCCCGATCGTAATAACCCCGCTGCCATAACCGGCCTCGTTCAATCGAGCGACTGCTACGGGATTTGATACGGCACATCAGCTCGGCTAACGAACCACGTTGCAGCTCCACCAGCCAATGCAGGTGATCGGGCATGACGACCCAAGCCATCGAAGTGACCATTGCTGCTGCTTCTGCACTGCTCAATTGTTCGACCAGAAGCCGTCCCACCCGCCAATCGGCAAAGACCGGTTGTCGCTGACAGGTGGCAGCCGTCAGCAAATAAATACGACCCGACTCGGAAACCCGACCCTTGCGCAGATGACATCCGATTGCAGCGACAGGCATTCCATTGCCCTCCATGAAGGTGTTGTCGGACGAACGTTAGCTGCTGCTTTACACATCCGAACGACCAAGCATTTTCAAACTATTTCGAGATCCCCTGTAGGAGCTGCCGCAGGCTGCGATCTTTTGATCTTAAAAAATCAAGATCAAAAGATCGTCCGAACGCGGCCCGAGCCTTCGGCAGCTCCTACAAAAAAGCAAAAGGGGCACTTTGTCGCCCCCCACGTTGTGTTGACCGATGATTTGGCCCAATTGACCGGCGACCCACCCACCCCTCGCGATACAACAGACTCGACCGATTCGGCTCGCCATCCCTGGAGCAGGGCGCACCGCCGTTTCGGCATTTTCTTGAATGACTTTTCTTGAACCCACAGAGAAGGCGAGCACGCTAGATGAATAACAACAATAAGATCGGCCACCCAAATCTGCGGCGCGGGCTGCTGGCATCGGCGGTTCTCGCCGGGTTGGGTATGACGCCTGTGCAGGCGTTCGAGTTTGATACGGGGAACGAGGACGTTTCGGTTCGTTTCGACAACACCGTGAAGTTCAACTACGCCCAGAGGGTCGAAGCTGCGAACAGCAAGCTGGCCAACGCCTGGAACAACAACGACGGCAACCGCAACTTTTCTTCCGGCAGCCCGGTCGCCCAGCGCCTCGATGTGCTGTCGGAACTGGACGTGGTGTACAAGAAACAAATGGGCTTTCGGGTCAGTGCCAACAGCTGGTACGACCATGCCTACGACAATGTCGGCAGTGACAACGCGTCAACCAACCAACTCAACAACGGCCGGCCGGACTCGCGCCACCTGAGCGGTTACGCCGACCGCTATTACAACGGACCGTCCTCGGAAATCCTCGACGCCTTCGTGTTCGGCAGCACTGAGATCGGCGACGAATCGCTGCTGAGCGGCAAGGCGGGCAAGCACACCCTGTATTGGGGCGAGAGCGTGCTGGCCTTCGCCCACGGCAATAGCTACGGCCAGTCGGGTCTGGACTTGTCCAAGGCGCTTGCCGTGCCGGGCACCGAAGCCAAAGAGCTGTTCATTCCGCGCAACCAGTTGTCCACCAGTTTCACGGTCAACCCGGAGCTGACCCTGGCGGCCCAATACTTCCTGGACTGGGACGCTGCACGGCTGCCGGAATCCGGCACCTATCTGGGTTTCAACGACGGTATCCAGAGCGGCGGCCACAACTTGTCGCTGATCGCCGCAAAGAACCCCCTGTTCGGGACACCGGGTCCCTTGGGCGCCAATCAGTTCCTGCGCCTGACCAATGGCCACACCCACACCCCTGACCACAGCGGCGACTTCGGCCTGATGGCCAAGTGGAGTCCGGCGTGGCTCGACGGCACGATGGGTGTCTACTACCGCAAGACCTCGGACATCCTGCCCAACCTGGTGCTGCAACCGGGGGCGGTCGGCCCGGCTCAGCTGATTTCGGGCAACGTCGGCAGCTACAACCAGTTTTACGTCGACGACATCGACGTCTACGGCTTCAGCCTGTCGAAAAACGTCGCGGGTGTGAGCGTCGGATTCGACCTCAACTATCGCCACAACATGCCGCTATCGAGCGTTCCGGCCACCGTCAACCCGACCTTGGGCGCGGCGCAGGCGCCGGGTTTCATCAGCAGCTTCGACGGCGAAAATGGCGTGGCACGCGGCAACACCGTGCACGCGGTGCTCAACGGCCTGACCACGTTCGGCGATACCCCGCTGTGGGATTCCTCTTCGTTGCTGGTCGAACTCGGCTACAGCCGCTGGCTGGACGTGACCGAGAACAAGCAACTGTTCAAAGGCGAGGACTGGTATCACGGCGTCGACAAGGTCTCCAAGGACAACTACATCCTCGGCATGAACTTCAACCCTACCTGGTATCAGGTATTCCCCGGCATCGATATGTCCATGCCGGTCAGCTACAACGTCGGCCTCGCGGGCCAGTCCTCGGTGCAACTGGGCGGCAACAAAGGCACCGGCAGCTACTCGGTCGGCGTCGGCATGGACGTGCGCAGCCAGTACCGCTTTGACCTCAAGTACGTCGACAACTTCGGCGATTTCGATACCTGTGGCTCTGCCGGCAGCGCCGGGGCACAGGGCGATGGTGCCGCGCCCGGCGCCAACGGCCAATACAACTGCGTTCCCGGCCAGACCACTGCGTTTGCCGGTACCGTGGCCCAGCTCAAGGATCGCGGCATGGTCACTTTCACTTTCAAAACCACCCTCTGATCCTTGAGTTGTGAGTCAACAGGAGACACCCATGAATTTCGTCAAATCAGTATTGGCCACCGCCCTCGCGCTGGCCGTCGCAGGCTCCGCCCACGCGGCGGTCAGCGCCGATCAGGCCGCGAAGCTCGGCACCAGCCTGACCTCGGTCGGCGCGGACAAAACCGCCAACGCCGATGGCAGCATTCCGGCATACACCGGTGGCCTGACCACGATTCCGGCCGATTTCAAGACCGGTGATTCGTTTCGTCCCGACCCGTTCGGCAATGAGAAACCGCGCCTGGTGATTACCGGCAAGAACCTCGCCGAGCAAAAAGACAAACTCACCGCAACGGCCCAGGCTCTGCTCACGCGCTACCCGAGCTATCGCCTCGACGTGTACCCGACTCACCGTAGCGTCACGCTGCCTGACGCCGTGCTGAAGAACACCGCAAAAAACGCCGTGACCGCCAAGACCACCAATGGTGGCCTGTCGCTGGAAAACGTCCTGCCCGGCGTGCCGTTCCCGATGCCGGCTGACGGAAACGAAGCGATGTGGAACCACTTGTTGCGCTATCAAGGCGTGGCCATGACCAACAAGTACGACTCGTGGAACGTCGACTCTTCGGGCACCGCGTCCCTGAGTTCCACGGGCGTGTTCAACATCGAATACCCGCTCTACGCGCCGAACCGGTCCGTGGGGCCAGTCAGTGCCGATGAAACCTTCTACAAGATCAAGCTGACTTACACCGGCCCGGCCCGCCGTGCCGGGGAAGCGCTGTTGCTCATGGACTCGGTCAACCCGATGCAACAACCGCGTCGCGCCTGGCAATACCTGCCGGGGCAACGTCGGGTGAAACTGGCGCCGGACCTGGCCTACGACACGCCGAACCCCGGCACCGTCGGCGCGGCGACCTACGATGATGCGTTCCTGTTCAACGGCGCGATGGACCGCTACGACTTCAAGCTGGTGGGCAAGAAAGAACTCTATGTGCCGTACAACACCTACAAGCTGAGCTATCACAAAGACGCGGCCGATGTGATGAAGGCCAATCATGTGAACCCGGACTTGCTGCGCTGGGAGCTGCACCGGGTGTGGGTGGTCGAAGCCACGCTCAAGCCGGGCAAGCGCCACATCTACAGCAA
This sequence comes from Pseudomonas sp. Pseusp49, assembly GCF_059491875.1. Classification (NCBI taxonomy): domain Bacteria; kingdom Pseudomonadati; phylum Pseudomonadota; class Gammaproteobacteria; order Pseudomonadales; family Pseudomonadaceae; genus Pseudomonas; species Pseudomonas sp. Pseusp49. The sequence continues at coordinate 3,315,858 of NZ_CP168514.1, forward strand.
ACGCACCTTCTACCTCGACGAAGACAGCTGGATCGCTTTGGCGTCCGACGAGTACGACGCCCGTGGCCAGCTCTATCGCGGCGGCTTCTCGCACCTGACCTACAGCTACGACGTGCAGGCACCGGACACCATTAACCACATGCTCTACGACCTGGTTTCCGGCGCCTATAACGTCAACGGTTTCTACGGTCCTTACGGTGGCCTGAAGTACATCGATCCACTGTCCAAGGCCCAGTGGTCCGCCGAGTCGCTGGCCGGCACCGGTATCCGCTAACCCCACAACCCCCGTAGGAGCTGCCGAAGGCTGCGATCTTTTGATGTTGTTTTTGAAGAACAAAGTCAAAAGATCGCAGGCTGCGGCAGCTCCTACAGGGCTGTGGTGTGCACACGAGATAACAATAATGACAATGATCAAGTGGTTCCTTCTCGCTGCCTTGTCGGCGGCCATGGCCGTGCCGTTCACCCGCCCGGTGATCGCCAGTGAATTTGCCGATGTGCTGGAAACGCCAGCGCTGCGCAGCGAGTTGGCGGCGGGTTCCATGGTGACGGGGTTGGCCCGCGCCGGTGAGCGACTGGTCGCCGTGGGCCAGCGCGGGCACATTCTGTATTCCGATGACGCCGGCCAGCATTGGCAGCAGGCCCAGGTGCCGGTCAGTTGCGATCTGCTGGCCGTGCACTTTCCCACGCCGCAACTCGGCTGGGCCGTGGGGCACGATGGCGTGGTCCTGCACAGCAGCGATGGCGGGGAAACCTGGCGCCGGCAGCTGGACGGGCGCCAGGTCGGCCCGATCATGCTCGAGTATTACCAGCGGCAACTCGACAGCCATCCGGATGACGCGGGCCTGCAAGCACGGGTCGGCGACGCGCAACGCATGGTCGAGGAGGGCGCCGACAAACCCTTCCTGGACGTCTGGTTTGAAAACGAGCGAGTCGGCTACATCGTCGGCGCGTTCAACCTGATTTTCCGTACCGACGATGGCGGCCTGCGCTGGACGCCGTTGCTGGAGCACACCGACAACCCGGGAGCGCTGAACCTTTACGCAGTGCGTCCGGTAGGTGACGAGCTGTTCATCGTCGGCGAACAAGGCCTGGTCATGAAGCTGGATCGCGCGAGCGGTCGTTTCAAGGCGCTGTCGACGCCGTACAACGGCAGCTTCTTCGGTGTCACCGGTAAACCCGGTGTCGCGCTGGTGTTCGGCCTGCGCGGCAACGTCTTTCGCAGCACCGATGACGGGGCGAGCTGGAGCAGGATCGACCTCGGCCTGCCGCTGAGCATCACCGCCAGCAGCGTCACCGCCGATGGCCGCATCCTGCTGGTCAGCCAGGCCGGCCACGTGCTGGTCAGCAGCGACGACGGTGCCAGTTTTCAACTGCAGCCCAACACCACACTGGCCCCGGTCGCCGCCGCCCAAGTGGCCAGCGGCGGTTCCCTGGTGCTCGCCGGCACCCGTGGCCTGCGCCAGTTGCCCCTCGAATAAGCCCGGCATTACAAAGAGAACAACATGATGGGTCATTACGAACTCGAAACAATGCCGGTGGTCCGCGAGCTCAAGGGCTTCGATGCCCGCTCCGGTAACGCCCTGGAACGGCTGATCTTCAACAACCGCCTGTGGGTGGTGCTGGCCTGCGTGCTGGTGACGGTTGCGCTGAGCTTCTTCGCGACCACGCGGCTGACGCTCAATGCCAGCTTCGAAAAGATGATCCCGCAGAGCCAGCCCTTCATCAAAAACTACCTGGAAAACCGCCAGGCCCTGCGCGGTCTGGGCAATGCGGTACGGGTAGTGGTGGAGAGCAGCAACGGAGATATTTTCGACCCGCACTATCTGGATGCGTTGAAGGAAATCAACGACGAACTGTTCGTCACACCCGGCGTCGACCGTGCGTGGATGAAGTCGCTGTGGACCCCGGCGGTGCGCTGGACCGAAGTCACCGAGGCCGGCTTCCAGGGCGGCCCGGTGATGCCCGACTCCTACGACGGTTCGGCGCAGAGCGTGCAGCAACTGCGCCAGAACATCGCCCGTTCGGGGATCGTCGGCAGCCTGATCGGCAACAACTTCAAATCGAGCATGATCTTCGTGCCGCTGCTGGAGAAAGACCCGGTCAGCGGGCAGGCCATCGACTACCACCAGTTCTCGAAAACCCTTGAAGAGAAACTGCGCGACAAGTACGAGTTCGAAGGCAGCGTGCGCGTGGCGGGCGAGGAGGGCAAAGGCCCGCTGAAGATCCGCGTGATCGGTTTCGCCAAACTGGTCGGCGACCTGCTCGATGGCCTCATGCAGGTCATGCTGTACTTCGGCGCCGCCGCGCTGATCGCCACCGCCATCATCTTCTACTTCACCCGCTGTGTGCGCAGCACGGCACTGGTGATTCTGTGCTCGGTGATCGCCGTCGTCTGGCAATTGGGGCTGGTCGCACTGTTCGGTTTCGCCCTGGACCCGTTTTCGATCCTGGTGCCGTTCCTGGTGTTCGCCATCGGCGTGTCCCACGGCGCGCAGAAGATGAACGGGATCATGCAGGATGTCGGGCGCGGCACTCATCAATGGGTGGCCGCGCGTTATACCTTCCGCCGCTTGTTCCTTGCCGGGCTTACCGCTTTGCTGGCGGATGCCGTGGGTTTTGCCGTGTTGATGCTGATCGACATTCCTGTGATCCAGGACCTGGCGATCACCGCCAGCATTGGTGTCGCGGTGCTGATCTTCACCAACCTGGTGCTGCTGCCGGTGTTGCTGTCTTACTGGGGCGTCAGTCGCAAGGCCGCCGAACGCAGCTTGCGCGCCGAGAACAAAGAGCAGCGCGGCAAAGGCATGGGCGCACTGTGGAGTTTTCTCGACAGGTTCACAGAGCGTCGCTGGGCCACCGTTGCCGTGACCATCGCAGGCCTGTTGGCCGTGGGCGGGATTGCCGTCAGCCATCATTTGAAGATCGGCGACCTTGATCCCGGTGCGCCGGAACTGCGCGCCGACTCGCGCTACAACCGCGACAACGCCTACATCACCACCAACTATTCGCTGTCCAGCGACCAGTTCGCGATCATGCTCAAGACGCCTGGCGAAGGCTGCCTGAAGTACGAAAGCCTGGTGGAGGCCGATCGGCTGGGCTGGTTGTTGCAGCAGCAACCCGGGGTGCAAACCACCGTGTCGCTGGTCAATGCCGTACGGCAGATCACTGCGGGTTCCTACGAGGGCAACCCCAAGTGGCAGACCATCGCCCGCAACCAGAACGTGCTGAACTACGGCGCGCAGCAGGCCTCGGTCAGCAGTCCGGACCTGTTCAACAACGATTGCTCAATGATGCCGATCGTGGCGTATCTGTCGGACCACAAGGCCGAGACCCTCGACCGTGTGGTGCAAGTGGCGCAAACCTTTGCCCGCGAGCACAGCAACGGCGAGCGCCAGTTCATGCTCGCCGCCGGCAGTGCCGGGATCGAAGCGGCGACCAACATCGTCGTGCGCGAGGCCAACCGGACCATGCTGTTGTACGTGTATGGCGCGGTCATCGTGCTGTGCTTCATCACCTTTCGCAGCTGGCGCGCGGTGGTGGTGGCCGTGGTGCCGTTGATGCTCACGTCGATTCTTTGCGAGGCGCTGATGGTCTGGCTCGGCATGGGGGTGAAAGTGGCCACGCTGCCGGTGATCGCACTCGGCGTAGGGATCGGCGTGGACTACGCGCTGTACCTGCTCAGCGTGCAACTGGCGCAGCAACGTGCCGGGTTGTCGCTGACCGACGCCTACCGCAATGCCGTGGCGTTCACCGGTAAAGTGGTGGCACTGGTCGGCATAACCCTGGCCGCCGGCGTGATCACCTGGGCCTGGTCGCCGATCAAGTTTCAGGCCGACATGGGCATCCTGCTGACGTTCATGTTCATCTGGAACATGGTCGGGGCGTTGATCCTTATTCCTGCGCTTTCGCATTTTCTCTTGAAAAACGTGAAAACCAGTAACCGGACTTAGCGCAGTCCCTGCAGGAGCTGCCGAAGGCTGCGATCTTTTGACTTTTACCCACAAAAAAACCCCGCCAGACGCAATGCCGGGCGGGGCTTTGGATGACGCCGAACGCTACTTAAGCAACATTCATCGTCTTGTGCGTATCAATCAAATGCTGCACCACACTCGGGTCCGCCAGGGTGGAGATATCCCCCAACCCATCATATTCCGCCGTGGCAATCTTGCGCAGAATCCGCCGCATGATCTTGCCCGAACGGGTCTTCGGCAGCCCCGGCGCCCACTGGATCACATCCGGCGAAGCAATCGGCCCGATCTCCTTGCGCACCCAGTTCTTCAGCTCCAGGCGCAGTTGCTCGTTCGGCTCCTCGCCATTTTTCAGCGTGACATACACATAAATGCCCTGTCCCTTGATGTCGTGCGGTACACCGACCACCGCCGCCTCGGCGACTTTCGGGTGCGCGACCATCGCGCTTTCGATCTCGGCGGTGCCCATGCGGTGGCCGGACACGTTGAGCACGTCGTCCACGCGACCGGTGATCCAGTAGTAGCCATCGGCATCGCGACGGGCGCCGTCACCGGTGAAGTACATGCCGCGGAAGGTCTTGAAGTAGGTGTCGACGAAGCGGTCGTGGTCGCCATACAGCGTCCGCGCCTGGCCCGGCCACGAATCGAGAATCACCAGGTTGCCCTCGGCCTCGCCTTCGATGATGTTGCCCAGGTTGTCCACCAGGGCCGGTACCACGCCGAAGAACGGACGCGCCGCCGAGCCTGGCTTGAGGGCATGGGCGCCCGGCAGCGGGCTCATCATGTTGCCGCCGGTTTCGGTCTGCCACCAGGTGTCGACGATCGGGCAACGGGACTTGCCGACGTTCTTGTAGTACCAGTCCCAGGCTTCCGGGTTGATCGGCTCGCCCACCGAACCCAACAGGCGCAGGCTGCTGCCATCGGCGCCTTCAACGGCGGCGGTGCCCGAGGCCATCATGGCGCGGATCGCGGTCGGTGCGGTGTAGAGGATGTTGACCTTGTGTTTGTCGACGATCTTCGCCACCCGGGTGATGTCCGGGTAGTTCGGCACGCCTTCGAACAGCAGGGTGGTCGCGCCGTTGGCCAGCGGGCCGTAGACGATGTAGCTGTGGCCGGTGACCCAGCCGACATCGGCGGTGCACCAGTAGATTTCGCCCGGACGGTAGTCGAACACGCGCTCGTGGGTCATGGCGGCGTACAGCAGGTAGCCGCCGGTGGTGTGCTGCACGCCCTTCGGCTTGCCGGTGGAGCCGGAGGTGTAAAGGATAAACAGCGCCTCTTCGGCGCCCATTTCCTTCGGCGCGCACACGGTGCCGGCCACCTTCATCAGGTCCTCGAACCAGATGTCGCGATGCTGGTTCCACTTGATCTGGCCACCGGTGCGCTTGCACACGATGACTTTCTGGATGCTGCTGGTTTCCGGATTGGTCAGCGCGTCGTCGACGTTGGCCTTGAGCGGGATCTTCTTGCCGGCACGAATGCCTTCGTCGGCGGTGATCACCACTTTGGATTTGCAGTCGATGATGCGACCGGCCAGGGCTTCCGGCGAGAAGCCGCCGAACACCACCGAGTGGATCGCGCCGATCCGGGTACAGGCCAGCATGGCGACCACGGCTTCGGGGATCATCGGCATGTAGATGGTCACCACGTCGCCGCGGTGCACGTCCTGGCCGCGCAGGGCGTTGGCGAACTTGCACACTTGCTCGTGCAGTTCGCGGTAAGTGATGTTGCGGCTTTCGGCCGGGTCATCGCCCTCCCAGATGATCGCGACCTGGTCGCCGCGCTCGGCCAGATGACGGTCGAGGCAGTTGTAGGACACGTTCAGGGTGCCGTCGGCGAACCACTTGATGTCGACATGGTGGTCATCGAAGGAAGTCTGCTTCACCGTGGTGAACGGCTTGATCCAGTCGAGGCGCTTGGCTTGCTCGCGCCAGAAGCCGTCGGGGTTGACGACCGACTGCTGGTACATGGCCTTGTAGGTCGCCTCGTCGGTCAGGGTATTGGCCAGAACCTCGGGACGAACGGGATACAGGGAAGCCGCACTCATCTTTCTTACCTCGGTGGAATAGTTGTTGTGATCTGTTACGGGTTTGCAGCTCAAGCATTCGGGCAAATACAGCATTCAAATCCGGAAGCGACTCAGTAGTTTGTCTTGCTGACCGACGTGCTCCACCATGGCTGAGCATTGGCGAGCCTGCTTGTCCGCGCTGCCGGATACTTCAATACTGATGTCGCGGATATTGGTGGTGTTGCGGTTGATTTCTTCGGTCGTGGCGCTTTGTTCTTCAGCGGCCGCGGCAATCTGCAGGTTCATGTCATTGATGCGGTAAATGGCCTCGCGTATGCGTTCGAGGGTGTCATTGGCGGCGTTGGCATCCCCGGCCGTTTTGCTGGCCGTGTCACGGCTCTGCTGCATGCGTGCCTGGGCGTGTTTTACCCCGGTCTGCAACTGGTCGATCATCTCGCGTATTTCCTGGGTGGATTGCTGGGTGCGCGAGGCCAGGGAGCGCACCTCATCGGCCACGACCGCAAACCCGCGTCCCGATTCGCCGGCACGGGCCGCCTCGATGGCGGCATTGAGGGCGAGCAGATTGGTCTGGTCAGCGATGCTGGTGATGACCGCCACAATCGATTCAATGCGTTGACTGAGGGTGGACAAGTCATTGATCGCATGACCGGTGGCGTCCATTTCCTCGGCCAAGCGCTTGATGGCCCCGGTAGACCGGGAAACCAGAGCGACGCCGTCGGCGGTTTCTTCGTTGGCGGCAATCGCCGCTTCGGCAGCGGTTTGTGCGTTGCGCGCGACATCCTCGGCGGTCGAGGCCATCTCGGTCATGGCGGTGGCCAGTTGATCCAGTTCCTGCAATTGCACCTGTACACGGTTGGCGGCCTGATCCGCTTCCCATGAGGTCGCTGTGGTGCTCTCGCGGACCTGTTGCGAGCTGTTTTTCACGTCGCCGATGAGCGCCTTGAGGTTGTGCAGGAACTGGTTGAACTCCCCGGCGACCAGGGCAATTTCATCATTGCCGACCACTGGCAGTTGGCGGGTCAGGTCGCCTTCACCGCGATTGATGTCTGCCAGCGAGTCCTTCAGTTGTTCCAGCGGCCGCAGCAGTCGCCTGACCAGCAGGCCCAACACCAACAGGCTGAGCAGCACGCCCAGGCCGGTACCGATCACGGCTCGCCAACTCAGGGTATGGGCGGCGGCCATGACGATGTCCTGGTCCAGGACCACGCCGATGTACCAATCCATGCCCTTGAGATCGGAGAGGGGGATGAAGGACACCAGGAGCGACTTCCCGCCGCTGCGCACCTCTTGAAGCTGAGCGTCGAGGGGCAGGGCGCTCCCGGCAAAAAGCTGACTGTAGGGCTTGCCGTTCAGTTCGGCATCCGGGTGGGAAATGATGTTGCCGCTTTTACTGAGCAGGAACGCATAACCGGCCTCGCCGAAATCCAGGGTATTGATGGCATCGGCCACTGTGGTCAGGCGGATGTCGCCGCCAAATACCCCGAGCAACTGTCCCGCGTCGCTGATCCGGGCGACGGCCGAGATCAGGATTTCACCCGTGGTGGAGTCCTTGTAGGGTTCGGTCAGGACGGCTTGGCTGCCGGTCTTTCCAGTCGCGTACCAGGGACGGGTGCGACCGTCATAGTCGGGTTTCGGATTCCACGCTGCCGTGTTCTTGATGGGTTTTCCATCTGACTCAAGGGCGCCGAACACCAGCTTGAATTCGTCTTTCAGAATGGGCGAATCGATGATGCGCTGGGTCGCTTGCACACTGTATTGGCGATCGATCGCCTGGGAGGCCAGGTCCATCAGATGAAGCTTGCCGTTCAGCCAGTTCTCGATCTGCCGTGCCACCGCATTGCTCGATTCGGCAATGCTCGCCTCGACCTGGTGACGCAAAATGCTACGGATCTGCTCTACCTGAACCAGCGATAGAAGACTGGTGGTCACCAACAGCACACAAGCAGCCACAAGGCTCACCTTGTAACGGATTTTCATCGAGGGCTCCAAAGGGGCGATCAAGGGGAGCAGAGCATCCAGCCCTGTAGGAGCTGCCGCAGGCTGCGATCTTTTGAACAGGCAATGGGAGCCACCGACAAGCAAAGATCAAAAGATCGCAGCCTGCGGCAGCTCCTACATTTCCGGGTTTTAGAAGAAGCCCAACGGATTGATGTCGTAGCTCACCAGCAGGTTTTTGGTCTGCTGATAGTGGTCGAGCATCATCTTGTGGGTTTCACGGCCGACGCCGGACTTCTTGTAGCCGCCGAACGCGGCGTGCGCCGGGTACAGGTGGTAGCAGTTGGTCCATACACGACCGGCCTTGATCGCCCGGCCCATGCGGTAGGCGCGGTTGATGTCGCGGGTCCAGAGGCCGGCGCCGAGGCCGAACTCGGTGTCGTTGGCGATGGCCAGGGCTTCGGCTTCGTCCTTGAAGGTGGTGATGCTCACCACCGGGCCAAAGATTTCTTCCTGGAACACGCGCATCTTGTTGGTGCCCTTGAGCAGCGTCGGCTGGATGTAATACCCGCTCGCCAGGTTGCCCTCGAGTTTTTCCACCTTGCCGCCGGTCAACAGTTCGGCACCTTCGCCCTTGGCGATTTCCAGGTACGACAGGATCTTGTCGAATTGCTGCTCGGACGCCTGGGCGCCGACCATGGTGTCGGTGTCCAGCGGGTCGCCGCGTTTGATTTGCAGGACCTTCTTCATCACGACGGCCATGAATTCGTCGTAGATCGACTCCTGCACCAGGGCGCGGGACGGGCAGGTGCAGACTTCGCCCTGGTTGAAGAACGCCAGCACCAGGCCTTCGGCGGCTTTCTCGATGAAGGACGGTTCGGCCTTCATGATGTCTTCGAAGAAGATGTTCGGCGACTTGCCACCCAGCTCCACGGTGGACGGAATGATGTTTTCCGCGGCGCATTTCATGATGTGCGAGCCGACCGGGGTCGAGCCGGTGAAGGCGATCTTGGCGATGCGTTTGCTGGTGGCCAGCGCTTCGCCGGCTTCTTTGCCGAAGCCTTGCACGATGTTCAGCACGCCCGGTGGCAGCAGGTCGCCGATCAGTTCGACCAGCACGGTGATGCCCAGCGGGGTTTGCTCGGCGGGCTTGAGCACGATGCAGTTACCGGCAGCCAGGGCCGGGGCGAGTTTCCACGCGGCCATCAGGATCGGGAAGTTCCACGGAATGATCTGGCCGACCACGCCCAACGGCTCATGGAAGTGATAGGCCGCAGTGTTTTCGTTGATTTCCGCCGAGCTGCCTTCCTGCGCGCGGATGCAACCGGCGTAGTAGCGGAAGTGGTCCACCGCCAGCGGGATGTCGGCGTTCAGTGTTTCACGCACGGCCTTGCCGTTGTCCCAGGTTTCGGTGACGGCCAGCAGTTCGAGGTTCTGCTCGATGCGGTCGGCGATCTTCAGCAGCGCCAGGGAGCGCTCCTGCACCGAGGTCTTGCCCCAGGCGTCGGCAGCGGCGTGGGCAGCGTCCAGGGCCTTGTCGATGTCTTCGGCCGTGGAGCGGGGGAATTCGGCAATCGGTTGGCCATTCACCGGCGAGGTGGTGGTGAAGTACTGGCCATTGACCGGTGCGACGAACTCGCCGCCGATGTAGTTACCGTAGCGGGACTTGAAGGAAACGATGGCACCGGCAGTGCCTGGGTGGGCGTAGTTCATGATCGGGTTCTCCTGTTGTTTTGGGGTGTGACCGCCCACAGGACGGTCACTGTCAGGTGCGCAAGCCGTGCAGAGTCAGGAACCCTGAGGGGTTTCGCCACGAGCCAGGCGTGCATTGATGTCTTCAATGACGGCCGGTAGATCGACGATGGTGTCGATCAGGTAGTGCGGGCGCGAACCTTCGAACATCCTGGTGATGCGGGCGCGCTCTTCGGCCAGCTTGTCCGAAGGCAAGTCCCTGAACTGGTCATAGGTCAGCCCCAGTGCGTTGCCGGAGCAGGTCAATGCGACCGTCCACATGCCGGCACTGCGGCCTTCCAGGATGCCTGGCCAGGTGTCGTCGACCTTGACGCAGGCGGCCACATCGCTGATGCCCAGAGCAATCACGTTGGCCAGGGCCTGGGCCGGGTGCGGGCGGCCATTGGGTACTTCGTCAGTGGCCACGACGTGGTCGGCGACGTAGCCGTTCTTGCGTGCCAGCTCGACGACTTTCTCCATGACCACGGCCGGGTAACCCGAGCACGAGCCGATTTTCAGACCCTTGTCGCGCAAGGCATCGATGGTATCCAGCGCACCTGGAATCAGCGCCGAGTGCAGGGCGATCTTTTCGATCTGCAAGGGCATGAAGCGCTCATAGAGGGCGGTGACATCGTCATCCGTCGGCAGGCGGCCGAAGGCGGCCTGGTAACGTGCGGCGATCTGCGGCTCGTTGCACAACGTGCGGATGTGGTCCCACTTGCCCATGCCCATCGGACCCCGGGCTTCTGCCAGGGAGACCGCTACGCCAAACTCGGCGAAGGCTTCGACAAAAATCTGCGTGGGGGCAAAGGAACCGAAATCAACGACGGTGCCCGCCCAGTCCAGAACCACGGCTTGCAGTTGGGAAGGTTGTTTGTATTGCATGATGATTGCTCCAGGGGAAAGGTGAGTGGGTAGTACGAATTCAAGGCGTGGTGCCGACAATGACCGGTTGTACCGGGGTCGATACCAACAGCGGGTTTTCCAGTGTTTTCGGCCGGCTGTTCCAGAAGGGCACCAGCATCAGGCTGGCCAGGAGTGCGGCGCCGGTGAACACCAGGAACACGGTGATGGTGTCGAAGTAACCCGGCAGCAGGCCGCCAAGGACCGCACCGATCGAACCACAGCCGTTGACGAAGCCCGCGGCGGAGGCCGCCCCGTCCTTGCTGCCGAAGTCGATGGCCGCCGAGCCGCTGATCATCGAGTCCGGCCCGTAAAGCGTCAGGCCCATCATGAACAGCAGGCCGACCACCATGTACAGGCTTCCGCTTTGCATGGCGGGAACGAACAGTCCAAGGCAGACAGTGAGGACCACCAGGCTGAGCACGCAGGCCGGTATGCGACGAGCGCCGAAGTATTTGTCCGATGCGATACCGATGAGGATGGGGCCTACCAGACCTGCCAGTTCAAACGAGGTGGGGACGATGGCGGACGCTACCTTGCCGATCTCGGGCATGCGTTCGTAGATGATCACCGGGCCCCACAGCAGGATGGCGTAGCGGGCGGGCTTGAGCATGAAATAGGCCAGGCCGAGAATCAGCACGGTGCGATTTTTCATCACGGTCCGAATGCCGGCCCACATGCTTTCGCGGGGAACCACGACGTTGCTGACCGGTTCGATCTCGATTTCGACAGCAGGCAGGCCGACGTCTTCCGGACGGTTGCGTTGCAGTAAATAGAACAACACCGCCACCACCAGCACGACAACGGCACTGCTGATGAACGCGATGCGCCAGTCGTGATAGGCCTGATAGGCCCACCAGCCGGCAAACGGCGTGGCCACCAGACCGCCAAAGGCGTACGAGGTGCTCCAGTAACCGAGTACGCGGCCACGCTCACTGGTACTGAAGAAACTCCCGACGTTCTTGCACAGGCCCGACCAACCGGTGGATTGGGCGAGACCCTGGACCAGCATGCAGGAGACGAAGATCGGTAGCGTGGCGTAGGTCCCCATCAGGAGCGCCGCCGCCGCCGAAATGACCAGGCCGCTGAGAACGACCACCCTTGGGCCGAACCGGTCGGAGAAGTTGCCCCACAGGAACTGGCCCACGGCGTAGGCCGTCAGGTACAGGGCGTCGAGGTTGGCCATCATGGCCTTTTCGAGCATGAAGTTCGGGTCTTCGCCGATACCCAGCTTGGCCACGGAGAATGCTTTGCGGGTGAAGTAGAAGGCGGCATACGCCACCCAGGTAATCAGGAAAATCTGCACGCGCCAACGCTGGAGGGATTTCCAGCCGGTGGCGAGGGGGCTTGTCGTGTTGTTCATGGTGTACTGATCCCGTATGTGGTGCCAGACAGCGCAAATTGGTCGGTTTTTGTTTTTGTTTTCGGTGCACAAGTCTGTCCATTCGCACGACATCGACAGATGAACATGCGAATGGCATCAGGCTTTGATTCATGAATTACGCGATCGCTGACTCCTGCCCGGCGCTGCCGAGCGGTACGTCATCGAATCCATGGTTTAAAAAAAGATCCCTGCCCAAAGGCGCTACCCATTGCACCTTCGCTCGAATTGGCAGAGACCTTTAAAGGGGTCGATCAGGCCGCGGGCTTGAACATGTCCACGTCCATGGCGACCAGGCTGTCCGCGATTGCGCGGAGCAACTGGTGGACGATGTATTCGTCGATCTGGCCGATGCAGCCGATGCGGAAACTCTCGGCAACGGTCAACTTGCCGGGGTAGATGATGAACTGACGGGCCTTGAGTTCTTCGTAGAAGCGCGTGAAATCGAAGTTGGGATGTTCAGGGCTGAAGAACGTGGTGATGATCGGCGACAGCCAACGGTCTTCCAGCAGCGTCTTGAAACCCAGTTCGCGCATGCCGGCAACCAGCACGTCGCGGTTGCGGGTGTAGCGCGCCAACCGGCCGTGTACGCCACCTTCGTCGCTGTGCTGCTCCAGTGCCTTGTGGAACGCCACCACACTGTGGGTCGGCGGAGTGAAGCGCCATTGGCCGGTGCGTTCCATGTAGGCCCATTGCTCGAAGAGATCGAGGGACAGCGAGTTGGCGCGGCCTTTGGCGGCCTCCAGCACGGAGCGGCGGATGATCACGAAACCGAAGCCCGGGATACCCTCGATACACTTGTTGGCGGAGGACACCACCACGTCGAAGGCAATTTCATTCACCGTCAGCGGCACGGCACCGAAGGAGCTCATGGCATCGATGATCAGGCTCTTGCCGTGGGCCTTCACGACATCGGCGATTTCACGCAGCGGGTTGAGGATCCCGGAGCTGGTTTCGCAATGGACCACGAAGACGTTGGTGACGTCAGGGTTGGCCTTGAGCAGGGCGTCCACTTCTTCGGGCTGGGGCGGCAGGTAATCGCCCTTGTCCAGGGTAATGAACGCGCGACCGAGGTATTCCAGGGTCTTGGTGGCACGCTGGCCGTAGGCGCCGTTCATCAGCACCAGGGCTTTGCCGTCACGGGGGATGGCGGTGGCCAACGCGGCCTCGACCGAGTAGCTGCCGCTGCCTTGCAGTGGCACGCAGGCGAAGCTGTCATCCTCTACGCCGGCCATGCCCAGCAGTTTCTGGCGAACTTCAGCGGTGACCTGATTGAAGGCACCGTCCCATGATCCCCAGTCGCGCAGCATGGCTTCCTTGGTGGCTTTGGAGGTGGTCAGCGGGCCCGGGGTCAGCAGGTAGGGTTCACCCAGGGCTGGGGTTGCCAGTGGCTGGGTAGTCGGGAATTCGGCTTTGGTCATGATCTTCTCCGGCGGTGTTGTTTTTGTGGGGGAGTGATGCATGGCTTGATAAAAACATCTGGCATAAAATAACTGAAATCGATTTATCACATGTCACAAACAAGCTGAGCTTATAACTGAGGTGGCACGTGGCCTGAGCCAGGAGGGTTCATCAGCAGCAGGCATTCAAAGGCAGCAGAAAGACCCCGCGCGGTGCATGACCGGGCGGGGTTTTCTGTTCGTTAGCGTGAAATTTCGCTTCGGGGCGGGGCGCTTATCCCTTGTCCGCCTTGCCGGCGGCCGCGGCAAATTTCGCCAGGCGCACGTCAAGTCGACGGGGAGGTCGGTTGTGGTCTTCAGCATGCTCCTTGCGGCGAATGGCGTTACGCACCATCAATGAGCCCAGGTAGCGGACCGGCTCCGGCGGAAAATGCCCAAGCGGACCTTGCACCAGCGGCGAGCGCGTCCAGGGGTTGTCCACCCCGAGCACCAGCGACGACAGGATCTGCCCACCCATATGGCACGGACCCACGCCGCTGCCGGAATAGCCGAAACCGTAGAAGACGTTGCCGCTCGCGCCCATGCGGCCGAAGAAAGGCAGGCCGGTGACCGAGCGATCGGAAGGGCCGTTCCAGGTGGCGGCGATACCGACGTCGGCAAAGTCCGGAAAGAACTCCGTCAGCGTGTTGCGCAACAGCCCTGCGTAGGGCGATGGCTGGTCGAACACGGGCAGGATGCGACCGCCGTAGGCAAAGGTGTTGCCCCCTTTGCCGAGCATGATCCGGCCGTCCGGGGTGTTGTGGTAGTAGTGCACGAAAATCCGCGAGTCGAGCACGGTGACCCCGCTGGTCAGGCCGATCCGCTCGAGCAAGTCCGGTCGCGGCTCGGTGATGATCATGTCGCTGGAGACAATGGCCACCGACCGCGAGAACTGTGGAAAGGCGCGGGCCATCCAGGCGTTCATCGCCAGCACGACCCGGTCGCAGGTCACTTTGCCGTTCGGCGTATTGACGCTGGCGGGCATGCCTTCTTCCAGGCCTGTCATCGGCGTGCCCTCGTAAATGCGCACGCCCAGTTCCAGTGCCACCCGGCGCAGCCCACGGACCAGCTTGCCCGGCTGCACACTGGCAGCTGCCGGCGAGAACCAGCCCTCGATGTGCCGGGCCGAGCCGGCCATGCGTTGCACGTCAGGTAGCGCACATTTGGCGAAAGAGTTGATGCCATGGCGCTCCAGCGCCGCGATCACCCCGTCGGTCGAGCCGACCTGGGCGCGGTTGGTCGCCGTGTAGAGCGTGCCGTCGAGACGGTAATCGGCATCCACCGCGTACTTTTCGCAGAAGGTGCCGATGGCGTAGATGCTCTGCTCCGATTCCTTGACCAGGCGTATCGCCTCCTTGACGCCGAACAAGCGCTCCAGGGTGAAGTACTTGGCCGACCATGACAGCGCGCAGCCGCCATTGCGCCCGCTGGCACCGGCACCGCAGATGTCGGCTTCGACGATGACCACGTCCAGCTCGGGATTCTGTTCCTTGAGCATGATGGCGGTCCACAGACCGGTATAGCCGCCGCCGACGATGCAGACGTCGGCGCGGGTGTTCTGTTGCAGCGCAGGGCAGGGCGCAGCGGGTTGATTCTTCAGGGCCTGGTCCAGCCAGTAGGGGCGCATGGGGTCATCTCCGTTGGATCGGTTCGAGGCAGGGTTGAGGACGCAATCAGCCGCATGCGGCGACCACGATCATTTCCACGCGCCAACCGGGGTCGATCAGTTGCGCCAGGGTGCAAGCGCGCGTGGGGGCATGGCCTTCAGGGAAAAACTCGTCCCAGACCCGGTTCAGCCCTTCATAGTCTTCGCGATGGGCGAGCAGGATGCGCACCGAAAGCACCCGCTCGCGGCAGCTGCCGGCACTGAGCAAAAGCTGCTCGATAGCGGCCAGTACCTCGCGGGTCTGCGTCTCGATATCGCCACTGAGATGGGTGGCAACCTGGCCACCGATGTACAGATGGTTGTCGTAGCGAACCATGTCCGAACGGCGTTTTGTTGCAGTGAAACGTTCGATTTCCATAGAGCAATCCTGGTGAGTACGAGGGGAAGCACTTGTGAAAATCATGCTTGCAGTTCACTGCTCATAAATAAAATCGATTTATCGTATGAACGAATAAGTTGAACCTATAGCAAGGTGCACCGATGACGATTTCCCATACTCAACTCAAGGCGTTTCACGCCGTCGCCATGAATGGCAGCTTCACCCGCGCGGCCGAGCAACTCTGCCTGTCGCAACCTGCGGTATCCGACCAGGTGCGCAAGCTCGAGGATTATTACGGTGTGATGGTGTTCTACCGCGACAAGCGCCTGGTGCGCCTGACGGAAGTGGGCGAGCGGCTGTTCGGCCTGACCCAGCGCTTGTTCGATATCAGTGTCGATGCCCACGACATGCTCACGGACTACCGCACCCTGTCGACCGGCACCCTGAACCTTGCCGTGGATGCGCCGGTGCACGTCCTGCCCTATGTCTCACGCTTCTGCAGCCGTTACCCCGGTATCGATGTGAAGATCGAAACCGCCAATACCGATGAGGTCCTTCAGCGGTTGTTCAGTCACCAGGCCGACATCGCCCTGCTGGGGCGCAACATCGAAGACGACCGCTTGATGACACTGCATCTGCGCAGCGATCCCATGCTGGCCTTCGTCGCCCAGGACCATCCATGGGCGCAACGAGAGTCCATCTGCCTGGCCGACCTGCACGACACGCCCATGGTCCTGCGCGAGCAGGGCTCGGTCACGCGCTTGTCCCTGGAGGAGGAGATGGCAGCGGCGGGCCTGCACATCCGCAAGGCCATCGAAGTGGAGGGGCGTGAAGCCGCGCGCGAGGCGGTGGCGATCGGCATGGGCGTCGGGGTCGTCTCGGCCGCCGAACTGGGCTCGGATTCACGGCTTCGCGGCTTGCCGATCGTTGACTGCCGGCGGCATTTCACCGAGACATTGGTGTGCCTGCGCGCGCAGAGCACGCGGCGTATCTTGACGACCTTTTTCGACATGGTTCGAGAAGGCCCGGTCGAGTGAGGTTCAGCGTTCCAGCCATCCCCGGCGCAAGGGATGGCTGTGCGCGAAGGACGCTACTTGACCGCTTCAACCTCATAATTCACATAACCGAACTCGTTGCTGCGAGCCGCCACGTACTTGCCGTTCTGCTCGAACACCGTGGCCTCGAAAGGTGTGCCGCCGAGTGTTGTCACCAGATGCCCGTCCTTGATTTCATACTTGGCCGGTACGCCGAACTGACCGCCATGCAGCATGTTCAGGTATTCCCCCTGTGCGGGCGCCTTGCCATCGACGCTGGCGACCAGGCGTTGGCCGTCGGTGCCATAGACGATTTCGAATGTCTGGCCGGTGACGGTATTGCGCACCTTGATGGTCTTGCCCACCACGAAGGTTTGCAACTGCTCGTTGGTGAGCGCTTTGGCGCCTTCGGTTTTCAGTTGATCGATGGTTTTGCCGGCAGCGACAGTCTTGCTGTCCTCGGCTGTCGGCGTGTACCAGATCGGTGAGGTCCACGCGCGTTCCTGGACGGTGGGCGAGACGTCGGCCGGTGGCGGTACTTGCAGCTTGGCTGCGTCATAGGTGCTCCAGCGCGGTGTCGGGATCTGTAGCGCGCGGGCGTAGTAGAACGCGTGCTGGGCCGGATCGAATTCCGGATCGACCCAGACTTTTTTCAACTCGGTGGCACCGATGGTATTGGTGTAGGTCGCCTTGGAAACATCGACCGTCGAGCCCACCGCAGGGACTTTGCCGGTGACCGGATCCGGTTGGCGATCACCGGCCCAGGCGACGTCGTAGATCTTCTCGAAGGTCTGGCCGTTTTTGGTCCAGCCCTTGATGATCTGGATGCGGTCGAGGTTGCCATCGTCGGCATCCTTGACCGCCCAAACCACGAAGGACGGTGCCTGTTTACCCGGTTTTGCCGGCAAGTCGCCACCCATGGGAACGCCCTTGGCGTAGGCGGCATGCACCCAGTCTTTTTCGTTCCACAGACTGCTGTCGAAGCCCCAGCCACCAAACATGCGCACGGGGATGCGCACGCCGCTGGTGCCGTAGACCTCTTTACGCTTCATCGCATCGAAGATCGATTCACGGGTGTTTTCTTCCGCCCAGACGCCGGCCAGGCCGGAGGTGCTGGTTTGCAAGGCGACCATGCCCGAGTTGTCTTTGCCAGAGAGGCGCGCGGCCGGGGTGCTGTCGGTAAATCCGTGGGAGCCGAAGTTGTTGCTCTGCAAATAGGGAATCACTCCGTTGTGCGAATCGCTGGCACCGACTACGCCCATTTTATAGGGGTTGTACCCACGGGTTTCCTGCATGGCCATGCCATTTTGCCAGGCCTGCCTGATGTAGCTGCCATTGATTTTCGACGTACTGTTGTCGATGCCAAGCAGGAAACTCATGATTTCATAATTGGCAAATTCGTCGGTTGGCGACAGTTCGGGGTGGGTTTCGGAAGTGCCCTTGACCTGGTGGATTTCGGTGAGGGATTCATTGCGCATCCGTGCTTCTGCCCAGGCGGCATCGATGGGCCGGCCACGGTCATCGACGTCCACCGGAAACATCAGGCCGTTGCTGAGGTTGGCGTTGTGGGAGATCGCCAGTATTTCGTTGCCCTTTTTCCGTTGATCGTCCATCCAGCTCCACAAGTCCTCGGGTTTGTTCGAGTCGAGGGCCGTGAAGGGCAGGTCCGGCACCTTCTTCGAGTCGCGGAAAAACACGTTGCGGTGCATGTTCTGATTGTTCGGTGCCGAGGTCCATTCATAGGCGACGAAGGTGGTGAACTTGCCGGGCTTGTAGTACTTGTCGGCGATGGCGATGTTCTGCTGCCAGATGTTGCCGGCCACCTTCGGATCAATCAGTTCCTTGATGGGGTCGTTCAAGCTGCCGGCAATCCATTTGAACACCCGGTTGAAATCCGCCGGCGTCTTGACCATCAGCTTTTGCGCGATGGGCAGTTTGCTGAAATCAGACTTCGGATCGTTGGCCAGGGCGATCACGCCCACGTATTCCGAATGATCGGTCACGCCATGGAAATCCAGCGGTCGGCCTTTGAGCTGCACTTCAAACCCCATCGGGTGCTTGACCGGCATGCCAAGCGAGTATTGGTAGGCTTGCTCGGGATCGACCTGATGGTTGCCGATCAGGTAGGCATCGATCGACCAGGAGCTGTGCGAGTGCGTCTGGCCAAAGTAAACCTCGCGGTCCGGATTGCCCTCTGCCAATGCCAACGAGCTGACAGTGAGCACGGCGCAACCGAGCAGTGACGGCGTGCTGAAGTGTGTAGGGATTTTCATATTCCACGTCTCCGGAATACGGCAGTGACAGGGTGAAGTTCAGGCCCAGAAACTCGAGACTCGTTCGAAAAACCAGAAGGCCGCCAGGGTTCCCAACCCGTAGGCCGCAACCGGTCGGGCATACAGGAGCGCGGACCGTGGCAGCCGACAACGCAGCAACAGCGCTCGCAGGCACAGCACGGCGGCGACGAACAGCAACTGGCCGATCTCGACGCCGACATTGAACGTGAACAGCGCCAGCGGCAGGTCGCGCTGGGGCAAGCCGATCTGCGCCAGCGCACCGGCAAAACCAAAGCCGTGCAACAGGCCAAAACAGAACGCCACCACCCATGGCCATTGGATGGTGAAGCTGACGTCGCCCCGGTTCTTGCGGACGATTTCCACCGCCAGCAACAGGATGCTCAGGGCAATCGTCGCCTCCACAGGTGGACCGGGAAGCCGCACCGCGCCCAATGCGGCGAGCGCCAGGGTAATGGAGTGGGCGAGGGTAAACGCGGTGATGGTCTTCACCAGCATCCAGCCATTACCCACCAGCAGCAGGAGACCGAAGACGAACAGCAAGTGATCGAAGCCCCCCAGAATGTGCTGGACGCCATGGACCAGAAACGCACCGGCCACCGAGAACATTCCCGGTGTGGCAGTGATTTCCATCCAGGGTTGCGCAGGGTGGACGAGGGTGGTGGTCAGGCCGCCGTCCAGGCGCGAGACACGCACCAGCACATCGGTGATGCTCGCTTGCAGGCCGACAAACTCGATGCGCTGCCCGACCAGGCCGGCGGGACCGGCTTCAATGACCCGGCGTTCGATCAACGAGTCGTTCAGTTGGCTTTCCACCGGGTCAACGACAGTGCGCACACCTTCGGCAAACCGCAGCGCAATCGGCAAGCGCATGCCTGACAGCACCGGCGTGCGCCACAGTACGTCATAGCGCCCGGCAGCCGTTTCGTTGAGTTCCAGGTACGCGGGACGTGATTCATGGGCCATGGCGCTCAATGCCATGCACCCGAGCAGCAACAGCAGCCAGACCCTGCGCCTCATCACGGCCGCTCCGTCTGGATAGTGGCAACGTCAGCGGCGGAAGCCGGCATCGTCACCACGACTTCGTAGCGTGCTTTGAGTGCATCGAAATTCGCGCGTTTCGATTCGCTGCGTTGCTCGGACAACCAATCGGACTTGACCTGCTGGGCCACGGTTTCGAAAGCCGGTGCCGGTGGCTTGGCCAGCGTATCGATCCACACCAGATGCCAGCCAAAACCTGATTCCACAGGCCCCACCCAACGTCCCGGCGTTTGCTGGAACAACGAAAGGGCGAACTTTGAACCGAAGACCCGCGCCACTTGATCCTGTGACTGCTCTGTGTAGGCGCTTTTAAACATGAACGCATCGCCTTCAGCGCTGTTCCTGTCAGTCAGCCCTCCCAGCGCGGCCTGAGCCTGGGCCTGTGCATCCGCGCCGCGTTTGTCCAGGGCGAAGAACACATGATGAAAGGTCGCCAGGGGTGGCGGGGCATATTGGTCCTGATGCTGGTTGTACCAGGCCTCCAGTACACCGGGGGCCGGTTCGCGAAGTGAAGCGACATCTTCGGCGAGGAAATCCATTTTTTGCGCCAGTCGGCGGCGAATGATGGTGTCGTCTTTGTCCAGGCCAAGTTTCAGTGCTTCGCGATAGAGGATTTCCTCTTTCACATAGTCATCAATCAGGGCCTGCAACTGTTGCTCCGAGGCGGGGCGTTGCCATCGTGCCAGCCAGGAAATCGCGAGCCGTTGAACAACTTCAGGGGTAATTTCGATGCGTTGCGGATCTTGATTGACCGTTGAAGGGTGCAAACCGCCGTACAGGACGAAGAGTGCAAAACCGGCAACTAAAAAGTGCAGTAACGGCTGGCGCAGGCATCGCTTGATTAACGAAAGTCGAGATTCTTTCGCTTCGCAGACGCTCAAGTTCATGACTTATTGCCCCACGCTATTCTCGAATGGTTTTCGAAACAGAGTGGAGTATTGCTGCTGGGGCGGAACTTTCCACCGAGGTTAATCACGATAAGCACTAGGCATTAGTCGCAATCGGAGTAATCCATTTTTCGGGCCATGGAGGGTGAGGGGGGTGGTAGGAGAGTACTCGCGCTGGTCGAATACGATCAGAGCTCGCAATTATATAACTCAACTAAATGACTGTTTAGTTTAGTTATAAGAATTACTTATATAGCCGAGCAGGGCAAAGGGACGTTTCTAACCGAAAACAGCCAACCAGATCGTATGCCCACCACAAGCCGGATCTTCCGTTATTTGCTCCACGACGCTAAAACCATGGGCATTGAGCAGCGCAACATATTCATCGTGGTCCAGGCTGGCATGATAAAGCGTTTCACCCTCGAAGCTGCCCAACGCAATGCCATGGGCCGTTCCGCTGGTAAACATCAGAGCGGCACCAGGTTGGGCATGGGCCTGGAAAATCGGGAACATTCGACGCTGATCCTCAGGCGTCAGATGAAAGAAACTGTCCCACGCCAGAATGCCAGCGAAACGCTGTTCAAGCGCCAATTGGCGCATGTCGGCAACATGCCAATCGTGCTGGGCAAAACGTTGCCGACACAAGGCGATCATCGCCATGGACGAATCAATGCCAGTCACAGCGTGTCCCGCGCCGATCAAGTAACCAGCGATGGGTTCGGCACAGCCACAGCCGATGTCGAGAACATGACCAGCCGCAACCGGCATGGCCTGGCGAAAACGATCCAGCCAGGATTGTTCCACCAGACGCCGCGAGCGAACACGATCCGCCGTCGTACCATGGGCAGCTCGACAGAATGGAGGTTGATATGGGACGCCTTGGTTGAGGCTGAAGGTATCGCGTCGGGAGAGACTGGAAGTTCATTCGCATGGATCAACACCCAATACGGAGAACCTGACCCCAATGCAGAACTGCACGGAGCTGCAATCAAGGATGCGCCTCGTGCAGAGATGGTGCTGCACTTAACGAATAGTCGAGATCGGTCTTCGGGAAGCTGAACGGTTGTCACGGTAGCCTTTACAAATATTGTCACTGACCGCTTTTCGCCTTTTTCTCACGACTGCGAAAATGACTCGACGCTACCCCTCATCCCGCCACGCTGGAGCTGGCCGGCAAATCGGTGAATATCGCGTTGGGCTTACTGGAAAGAATGGCGCATGATGGCGTAGGCGTAACAACAGGAGGCACGTAATGGTCAAGGTAGCGTTGTTCGTTCGTCTGGAAGCCAAATCCGGGAAAGAGAAAGAGGTAGAGAGCTTTCTCTTGGGTGGCCTTCCAATAGTGGAGGATGAGCCGGCCACTACGGCTTGGTTCGCCATCCGCTTGGGGCCGTCCACCTTTGGCATCTTTGACGCTTTCCCGGATGAAGCAGGCCGGCAGGCTCATCTTTCGGGCAAGGTCGCAGCGGCGCTTATGGCCAAGGCTGCCGAGCTGTTTGCCACACCGCCATCAATTGAGAAGGTTGACGTCCTTGCGGCCAAGCTACCCGGCTAAGCAAGTCCAGCAAGGCGCTCCAACCAATTTCCCTGCCGCCACTTTGCAGCATCAGGGGCGCGGCTGAGTTTGGACGTTTAGCGATGCCAACTGGGATAAAGCCGTGGAGGGGGCTGGCGATCCTGCTGACGCCTGTATCCACACCAGTGTGCAAGCCGAATTGCCCGATGCCCTTTGGTTGGATATGGAGCCGAACGCTGCACCGAAACCCATCAAAGCGCTGACCCCGATATCGCCGGGCGATCACAGCCAGATGTTCAGCAGTTGGCTGTGGCAGGGCACCGGCAGCCTAAATGTTAAACAGTTGCGTTTTATATATATGAAGTGAGCCGTCACATTTTTTTGTACACAGTCTTGAACGACTGCTTTTGGCTAGCGGCCGTTCAGATGGAAGCCCCAACCATCTACGTATAGGCTGTGCGCTTCTGAAATGGATTTCCAGGTGAGGGCAAGTGGCTTATGGAAAGTTCCGAAATTCACGAACGGTTGAACAACCGTCGATTCATCGTCGCCAACAACACCCAAGGGCTATCGGGTAACGGAACGGTATTTCATCATCTCGTCGACGGCGGGGCCATCACAGGCACTTACCACGGCGGCCGGATCCGCATGGGCAGTCAAGTGGGGCGGGTGACGGGCAGCAACACTATCGAGCTTCTTTATCACTGCCTTACCACTGAGGACGAGATCCTTGCTGGCTGGTCGCGCGGCGAGATTGGCCAAGACCATCATGGGCGCACGACGCTTCACTTTGTTTGGGGATGGCTATCCGGTGCGACGGGGGGGGGGCGAGTCTAGTTACGTCGAGCTTGTCGACTAGCTAGCCTATTGCAGAAGCAGCGATTCGCGAACGTCCGCGAAGAGTTGAAAGCAGATATGTCGTCAATTGAGGCAGGTCCATACAAGCTCGAAAGGCCGCAACTGCGGCCGCAAACTCCATTAAACGCTTTACTGGAACCGTTCCGGCTCTATCGGGCTCCGAGCCTGACTTCGGCTTTCAACATCTTCCAGCAACGAATCCACCAGCGCCTGGCAGATCTGCAGCAAATGTTCGGTCGCTGGATTGACAGCGACAGGCGAAAGGTTCCCGGGGCAGAGCAGGGGATTCAACGCGGGCGGCGAACTTTAAACACTGAACTCCGGCAACATGAGCGTTCGACCCACCCGGATCATCAGCACGTTGCCATCACGCACAGCAGGACGGGAACCCATGCCAAACCCTTCATTCGGTGAATCCTCCTGCACCACTGCGGCCAGCGGCCTGGTGGAAGTGCGCGGCGCGCGGGAAAACAATCTCAAAGACGTCGATGTCGCCATTCCACGCAATGCGCTCGTGGTGTTTTCCGGTGTGTCGGGTTCCGGCAAGTCCTCGCTTGCCTTCGGCACGATCTATGCCGAGGCGCAGCGGCGCTACTTCGAGTCGGTTGCCCCCTATGCGCGGCGATTGATCGACCAGGCGGGCGTTCCGGATGTCGATGCGATCGACGGCCTGCCGCCAGCGGTCGCATTGCAGCAACAGCGCGGGGCGAGCAATGCGCGCTCTTCCGTAGGCAGTGTGACCACGCTGTCCAGTTTCATACGCATGATGTATTCGCGTGCCGGCGCGTATCCCGCCCATCAACCGATGTTGTATGCGGAGGACTTTTCGCCAAACACGCCGCAAGGGGCCTGTCCGGCGTGTCATGGCCTGGGCCACGTGTACGAGGTGACGGAGGCGAGCATGGTACCCGATCCGTCGCTGAGCATACGTGATCGGGCCATCGCCGCCTGGCCACCGGCCTGGCATGGTCAGAATCTGCGCGACATCCTGGTCACCATGGGCTACGACGTCGACCGCCCCTGGAAGGATCTGTCCAGAAAAGACCGTGACTGGATCCTGTTCACCGAGGAGACGCCCACGGTACCGGTCTATGCGGGCTTCACACCTGGCCAAACCCGTGACGCACTCAAGCGCAAGCTTGATCCCAGCTACATGGGGACCTTCACCGGCGCGCGACGCTATGTGCTGCACACCTTTGCCAATACCCAGAGCGCATTGATGAGAAAGCGCGTGTCGCGCTACATGGAAGGCAAGCCATGTCCGACCTGCCACGGCAAGCGGCTCAAGGCCGAGGCGCTGTCGGTCACCTTTGCCGGGTTGGACATTGGCGAGTTCATGCAAATGCCGCTGGACCACCTGGCTGCACTGCTTGAGCCCATAGCCCAGGGCGATTTTCGCGCGCACGCCGCCGGGGAGGGCTCCGACCTGTCCGCGACCCGTCGTGATCGATCCGAACGTGCCGCGCACGGTCGTGCGGTGCATGCCGCATCGCCTGACGTGCGCCGGACCTCGGCGCTCTCGGAGGAGAAGCGCCTTGCCGCACAGCGCCTGGTCGGGGGTGTGATGGCGCGACTGCGCCAGCTGCGCGGATTGGGCCTGGGTTACCTCACCCTGGATCGGGCCACCCCGACGCTATCGGCTGGCGAGCTGCAACGCTTGCGCTTGGCCACGCAACTGAGCTCCATGCTGTTTGGCGTGGTGTATGTGCTCGACGAACCCTCAGCAGGCCTGCACCCCTCAGACAGCCAGTCGCTGTACGACGCGCTGGACAAGCTGCGCGATGCCGGCAATTCGGTGTTCGTGGTGGAACACGACCTCGACTTGATGCGCCGCGCGCAATGGCTGGTGGATGTGGGGCCGGATGCGGGAGAGCGGGGCGGCCATGTGCTTTACAGCGGTGTGCCGCAAGGGCTGCGTAAGATTGCCGAGTCGCGCACCGCACGTTATCTGTTCGATGAAATCCCTGCGCCGGCTAGCCGTGGGCGCGAACCCGCCGGCTGGCTGGAGTTGCGAGGTATTCGGCGGCACAACCTGCACGGCGTGGATGCCAACATCCCGCTCGGCGTGCTGACGGCGGTGACCGGCATCTCGGGTTCGGGAAAGTCCAGCCTGGCCGCTCAGGCCTTGCCGGAACTGTTGCTGTTGCACCTGGGGCACGAGCCCGAGGACGATGCGGCTGAAAACGCCAGCAGCGAAGGGCCGGCGATGATCGAAGTCACCGGTGGCCACCTCGCAGGCGATGTGGAGGTGGTCCAGCGCCTGGTCCAGGTCGACCAGAAGCCGATTGGCCGTACGCCACGTTCCAACCTGGCCACCTACACCGGTCTGTTCGATCACGTGCGAAAACTGTTTGCCGCTACGCCGGACGCGCGCCGTCGTCGCTTCGACGCCGGGCGATTTTCCTTCAACGTGTCGAAGGGGCGCTGCGAGACGTGCGAAGGTGAGGGTTTCGTCAGCGTTGAGCTGCTGTTCATGCCCAGCGTCTACGCACCCTGTCCCACGTGCCATGGCGCGCGCTATAACGAGGCCACGCTCGCCGTGCGCTGGAATGGAAGCAACATCGCCGATGTGCTGAACATGACGGTGGAAGAAGCCCAGGACTTCTTTGCGAGCCAGGACGCCATCGCGCGGCCGTTGCAGCTACTGCGGGACATCGGGCTGGGTTATCTGCGCCTTGGGCAGCCCGCCACGGAGTTGTCGGGGGGCGAAGCGCAACGCATCAAGCTCGCCACGGAGCTTCAGCGAAGCCAGCGAGGTCGCAGCCTGTATGTGCTCGACGAGCCGACTACCGGCCTGCACGCGTCGGATGTCGACCGCTTGCTGGTACAACTGCAGCGCCTGATCGATGCTGGCAATACCGTGGTGATGATCGAGCACGACATGCGCGCGGTGGCCCAGGCCGACTGGGTGATCGACGTCGGGCCTGGCGCGGGAGAGGCGGGCGGCCGGATAGTAGCGGTCGGCACGCCCCGGCAGGTAGCGGTCGCGCCAACAAGCCAGACAGCTCCTTTCATGGCTGAGGCGCTCAGGCGCGCGCCACAGTCAGTCGACTGATCGCACAAGGGCGACCTTGTTCTGGTCACGATCGCAAGGTTGGTACGCGTGCTCCGCCTGAGTCGAAAATGGCACTTCACAGTCGGCCGCTACCGACCGATTTTGTTGAAAAAGTCGGTTAAAGATTTCAATCTCACATCTGCTGACGTGCCGATAAATTTCAAATTTCATGTAGACGCACGCACTTCAGTTTTGGCGAAGCGTTTTTACACACTCTGGGCCGATTGCTGCCGATCAATCCGAGCCGGAGTTGACCTGAAACAAGCGCTCTGCGAGCGCTACAAAACTTTAAGTGATTCAGTATTGAAGAATCTGACCGAGGACGGCAGTAGGGGGACTGTGGCGACGTACGCTGGAAAAGACATAATCGATTTGACCAGAGGGTGCTCCTAGGTCGAGCGAGTCGAGAAATCGAAGTCAGCTAAACGGCGGCAATCTGATACGGTTTTTTATGTTGGATCTGAACCTTTTTTTTGTTGGTCGGTGCTCTATAGAGTGCGCGTCCGACGCACTAGTGGACAGTGATCGGCCGCCCACTATTTCGGGCTCTCTGATGACCGGATGACCTCGAGAGTCTTCAGGAACCACCATGAATACTCGTCCTGGCTTCCACAGCAAGGCATTGCCCGAGTCGCAACGTGACATCCTCGGCATGATCGCGACCGACCATCATCTGGGCGAAATACTCTGCGCCATCTGCGAGATGCTCGACGCACAGTCCCCCGAAACCTTCTGCTCGATTCTGCTTACCGATGCCGAGGGTAAACGCTTGCTGAGCGGCGCGGCGCCCGGCCTGCCGATCGAATACAGCAAGGCGGTTCATGGTATGACCATTGGACCAGAGGAAGGAACCTGTGGCACCGCAGCGTTCCGGCGCGAACTGGTGGTCACCGAAGACATCGCCCGGGACCCCAACTGGGAGCGTTTTCGCGACCTGGCGCTGGGGCATAACCTGCGTTCCTGCTGGTCGGTGCCTTTGCTCTCCCATCAAGGAAACGTGTTGGGTACATTTGCCCTATACCAGAACCGCGTCCATGCACCGGACGAGGCGCAGATTCAACGACTGGCCTGCGCAGCCCAACTGGCAGTCATCGCGATCCGCCATGAGCGTGACGGCCAACGACTGGAGGAAAGCGAGCAACGTTTTCGGTCGTTGTTCACCTACAACCCCAACCCGGTGTTCGCCCTTGATCTGGCTGGCAACATCCAGAGTGTGAACCCAGCAGGCCTGAAGCTGAAACCGCACACCGCAACCGATTTCATTGGTCATCACTTTTCCCATCTGGTGCTTGAAGAAGACCTGCAACGGGTCAGTCAGCATTTTTCCGCAGCCCGCGCCGGAGAGCCTCAGCGCTTCGAGGCGCGGGTTCGCGACGAGAGTGAAAAGCTGTTGACCATGGACATCTCTAACCTGCCGATCATGGTCAACGGAGAGATCGTCGGGGTATTTGGCATTGCCCGGGACATCAGCGAGCAAAAGCATTTCGAGCGCCAATTGAGCTTCAACGCCAGCCATGACCGTCTGACCGGTTTGCTCAACCGTGTCTCGCTTGAAGACCGGCTTGTTCTGGATTGTCACATCAGTCGTCGGCGTAAGCGTCGTCTGGCGGTGATGTGCATAGATCTGGATGGATTCAAATCCATCAACGATTCGACCGGGCACTACTTCGGCGATCAGGTGCTGATCGAGGTGGCGCAGCGTATGACCCAGCAGGTTCGTCCCGGGGATACCATCGTGCGCATGGGCGGTGACGAATTTATCGTGCTGTTGCCTGACCTGCTTCGTGATGAGGACGTTGTACCGGTGGCCGAGCGCTTGATGGCCAGCATTGCCAGACCCTACTGTGTCCAGGGCATTGACTTGCACGTGAGTGCCAGTATCGGCATCACCCTGAGCGATGGTCACATCGAGCAGCCGATGCAGCTGATCCAGCAGGCTGACATGGCCATGTACAAAGCCAAGCAGCAAGGGCGCAACAACTTTCAGTGGTACACCAGCGATCTTAATCAGCGCGTTTGTGAGCACGCGAGCCTGCGCAATGACCTGCAAAAGGCTATCGAAACTCAATCGTTACAGCTGCATTATCAACCGCAGATAGACGCGCGCACGGGGCGGGTGGTCGGGATCGAAGCGTTGCTGCGCTGGGAGCATCCGGAAAAAGGATTCATCTCTCCGGCGGTGTTTGTGCCAGTGGCAGAGGACAGTGGTCAGATCATCCCGCTAAGCCTTTGGGTTCTTGATACGGCTTGCGCGCAGTTGCGCCAGCTAGGCGAGCAGGGCATCACCGGCATCTCAATGGCCGTGAATATTTCGCCGATGCATTTTCAGCGTGGCCATTTCGTCCAGTGTATTCAGGCTACCCTGGACAAACATGGTCTGCTGGGTGAGCAGCTGGAGCTGGAGATCACCGAGTCGCTTCTGCTGCATAACGCTGAACAGGCGATCGACACGTTGCACCGGCTCAAGGCGTTGGGGGTGCGCATTGCTCTCGATGATTTCGGCACCGGTTTTTCCAGCCTCAGCTATCTCAAGCGTTTGCCCATCGACAAGATCAAGATTGACCGCTCGTTCATCCAGGAAATCGCTACTGACCATCACGATGCAGCGATCACCCAAGGCATCATTTCCATGGCCCATCACCTCAGCCTGACGGTGGTCGCCGAGGGCGTGGAAACGGCTGCTCAGGTGGATTTCCTGGAGGGCAGTCGCTGCGATATTTTTCAGGGGTATTACTTTGCCAAACCGATGCCCTTTGCAGAAATCGAAGCGTTCCTGAGCCATCCCGCTTCCCCCTCTCTGACCGGCAATTGTGTCGGGTCCCAGACCTGAAAATCAGACGCTAAGGCAAATTTTCAGACCCCAGCGCAGAACTCCCTCTCCCCAGGCAAGGCGCTCCCTGCGCCTTTCTCACACACTCGGCTCTAACGCTATCGCGCTGCAAAACAACAAGAGCCGCGAAAAATGACTAGTTTCCAACCTGCTACCGAAAGCCAGACCGGCCACATCGGCGCCCGTCAGACCCGTGTCGAGGACGCCGCATTGTTGCGCGGCCTTGGCTGCTATGCCGATGACGCTGCGATCCCGCCGGGTACGCTACACGCGGCGATCATCCGTTCACCCCACGCTCATGCGCGGATCACCTCGGTGGACTTTTCCAAAGCGCTGCTGATGAAAGGCGTGCACGGCGTACTGGTCGGCGAAGACGTCAAACGCTGGGCGCTACCGTTCCCGGTGGGGGTGCGGCAGCCGATGGAGCACTGGTGCGTCGCCGTCGACAAGGTGCGTTACGTCGGAGAGCCGGTGGCCGTGGTGATCGCTGAGAGCCGCTATCTGGCCGAAGACGCCATCGAAGGTGTGCGCGTTGAATACGAGCCGCTGCCACCGATCATCGATCCTGAACTGGCCACCGCCGAACAGGCGCCGATCCTGCACGAAGCAGTCGGCAGCAACGTGGTCAACGAACGGCACTTTCGTTATGGCAAACCGGAGCAGGCGTTCGAGCAGGCGCCGCACAAGGTCTCGCTCAAAGTGAAGTTTCCGCGCAGTTCCTGCACACCCATCGAATGCTATGTGGTGCTGGCTCAGTACGAGCGCGCCACTGGCATTTATGACGTGCTTGCCAATTTCCAGGGCCCCTATGCGTTACACACGGTCATGGCCCGTGCACTGAATGTGCCCGGCAACCGATTGCGTTTGCGCACACCGAAAGATTCCGGCGGCAGCTTTGGCATCAAGCAAGGCGTGTTCCCTTACGTGGTGATGATGGGCCTGGCGTCACGCAAGGTCGGTGCACCGGTGAAGTGGGTCGAGGACCGTCTGGAACATCTTCAGGGGGCTTCTTCGGCGACCAATCGGGTGACCGAAATTGAAGCGGCGGTAGAAGCCGATGGTCGCATCACCGCGTTGCGTTATGACCAGATCGATGATTGTGGTGCCTACCTGAGAGCGCCCGAGCCGGCAACTTTCTACCGCATGCACGGGAATCTGACGGGTGCCTACGCAATCCGCAATGTACAAGTGCGCAACCGGGTGGTGCTGACCAACAAGACCCCCTCCGGCCTGAACCGTGGTTTCGGTGGCCCGCAAGTGTATTTCGCCCTGGAGCGGCTGCTGCAACACATCGCCGTGCAGTTGAAGCTTGATCCGTTGGACGTGATCCGCCGCAACCTGGTGCCCGCCGATGCCTTTCCTTACCAAGCGGCCGCGGGTGCGTTGCTCGATTCCGGCAATTACCAGGCAGGCATTGCCTTGGCGGTGGCTGATGGCGGTCTCGACGAGTTGCTCAAACGTCGTGATCGGGCGCGTGCCGAAGGCCGAATCTATGGCATTGGGTATGCCGCCGTCATCGAACCCTCGATTTCCAACATGGGTTACATCACCACCGCGATGACACCCGAAGAGCGGCGTAAGGCCGGTCCAAAAAACGGCGCTGTCGCAACGGCAACCATTAACGTCGGCCCGTTGGGGGACGTCAGTGTGCACGTGTCCTCGGCCCCGCAAGGGCAGGGCCACCAAACCACCGTGGCCCAGGTCGTCGCCGAAGTGCTTGGGGTTGCGCTGGAATCCATCGTGGTCAACGTCGAGCTCGATACCCAGAAGGACGCCTGGTCGATTGCCTCGGGCAACTATTCGAGCCGCTTCGCCGGTGCTGTAGCCGGTGCCGTCTATAAGGCCGCGCTGAAGATCCGCGATCGCCTCGCCGCGATTGCCGCCGAGCAGCTGCAGGCCAGTCCCGAAGATATTCGCTTCGCGGGCGGCAAAATTTTTGTCGTCAATGGTGGGGCGGTGGCGCCATTCCATCGGATTGCTGGTGCGACCCACTGGTCGCCGGGCCTGCTGCCGGAAGGTGAAAGCGGCGGTCTGCGCGAAACCGCCTTCTGGAGCCCGCCGCAATTGGTGGCACCGGACGACCAGGATCAGGTCAATAGCTCGCTGTGCTACGGCTTTGTCTTCGACATCTGTGGTCTGGAAATCGACCGCATGACCGGCGAGATCCACATCGATCGCTATGTCACCTGTCATGACGCCGGCCGCCTGCTCAACCCGGCGCTGGTCGATGGCCAGATTCGTGGTGGCTTCACCCAAGGCCTCGGCGCGGCGATGATGGAAGAATTCGCCTATGGCGAGGACGGCAGTTTCCTCTCCGGGACCTTCGCCGATTATCTGGTGCCGACCGCACCGGAAGTGATCGAACCGGTGATCCTGCACATGGAAACGCCATCGCCATTCACCCCACTGGGCGCCAAAGGTGTGGGTGAGGGCAACAACATGAGCACGCCGGTGTGCATCGCCAACGCGGTGGCCGACGCCCTCGGTCGCTCGGACATCCGTCTGCCACTGACGCCATCGAAAGTACGCACGCTCATCGGGATCGACGAGCCGCCGCGTCCCGCCGGTATGGAGCCCGATGAAAGCCTGGACGCGGCAGCTGCCGGTGGACCGGCACTGCGGGCCAACGACTCGGTGGTGATTCCTGCCTCGCCGCAACAGGTCTTCGATACCTTGCTCGACCCGCAGACGCTGGCGGCGATCATTCCCGGTTGTCACGACCTCGTGCTGGAAGGCGAAAACCGTTACCGCGCAGACGTCACCGTCGGCGTCGGCATGATTCGCGCGCGCTTCGAGGCCAAGGTCGCCCTGAGTGATCTGGATCCTCCGCATTCATTGCGTCTGTCCGGTTCCGGCAGCAGCTCGATGGGCTCGGCCCAGGGCCAGGCCAAGGTGCGTTTCGTCGAGCTGGAAAATGGCCACACGCGTCTGGAATACCAATACCAGGTGGCGGTCAGCGGCAAAGTCGCCGCGGTCGGCGGCCGAATGTTGCAAGGGGCCTCGAAAGTGATCATCGGACAAATCTTTACTCGCCTGTCGCAACGGGTCAGCGGCCAAGCCATCTCCACCGGCTGGTGGGCGCGACTGCGTGCCTCGCTTGGCGCGCTGTTTGGCAAGGGAGGTGCGCAATGAAACCGGCTGCTTTCGATTACGTTCGGGCTGAGAACCGTCGTCAGGTGGTTGAACTGCTCGCCGAGTACGGCCAGGAGGCTCGCATCATCGCCGGTGGCCAATCTTTGATGGCGGTGCTGAACATGCGCCTGGCTCAACCCAAGTTGCTGATCGACATCAATCATGTGACTGAGCTGGCCTATATCGAACTGCGCAAGGATTGTCTGGCGGTAGGCGCCGGGGTACGACAGGCGCAACTGCTGGCGCGTTCGACCCTGATGGACGAGGTGCCTTTATTGGCACTGGCGATGCCCTGGATCGGTCACTTCCAGACGCGTAATCGCGGCACCGTCTGCGGTTCGGTGGCTCATGCCGACCCGAGCGCCGAGTTGCCGCTGTGCCTGGTGACGCTGGGCGGCGAGATCGTTCTCGAGTCAAAAAAAGGCAAGCGCATCGTCAAGGCTGCCGACTTCTTCCAAGGCATTCTCACCACCGACAAGCGTGCAGATGAACTGGTCGTCGAGGTGCGTTTTCCGCTCAAGCGCGAAGGCATCACCTATCGCTTCCGTGAAATCGCCATGCGCCACGGCGACTTTGCAATTGTCTCCCTGGCCGCGGCCATCGGCGCGGACCAGGTCGAACTCGGCATCGGCGGGGTCGCCGACCGTCCGCAACGTCGCAGCCTGCCACGTGGTGCGGCGCTGCCGGACGCGCTCAATCAAACCGCCTGGTCGCTCGACGCTCAAGACGACGTGCAGGCCAGCGCTGCCTATCGCCGCCAACTGATTCGCGAGCTGGGTCATCAGCTGATCGAAGGAGTCTGAACATGCGTGTAACTGCCGACCAAACCTTTCCGATTCGCCTGGAACTCAATGGCCGCTCCCGCGAAGCGCTAGCCGAACCGCGCACCCAACTCTGCGACTTCCTGCGCCACGACCTCGGTGCCACCGGTGTCCATGTCGGATGCGAACACGGTGTCTGCGGTGCCTGCACGGTGCTGGTGGACGGAGTCGCCATGCGTTCCTGTCTGATGCTCGCGGTACAGGGGCACGAGCGGCGTATCGAGACCGTCGAGTCCCTGGCCGACGACGACACTCTGAGCGACCTGCAACAAGCCTTTCGCCGTCATCACGCCTTGCAGTGCGGCTTTTGCACTGCGGGCATTCTCATGTCCTGCGTGGATTTCCTGGAACGGGTACCCAACCCGGACGAGACCCAGGTACGCGACATGCTTTCGGGGCATCTATGTCGCTGCACCGGCTACACCGGCATCGTCCAGGCCGTGCTCGAAGTCGCTGCCCAGCGCCAAACGAACAAAGGGGTATAACAATAATGTTCGATCTCGGACGCAGTTTCCTCGCTGCTGTTGAACGCCGGCCGCACGCCGTGGCGGTCAGTGACGGTGCGTTGAAGAAAACCTATGAAGACTGGTTCGTCGATATCCAGAGCGCCGCTTGGGGCTTGCAATGCCTTGGGCTGCAACGCGGTGATCGACTGCTGGTAGCAATGCAAAACCGCTGGCAGATGGCAACCTTGCATTGGGCCTGTCAGTTTACGGGCATCGTCATGACCCCGCTGAACTGGCGTTCGACGGCCGATGAACTGGGTTACTGCATCGAAGATGCGCAAATCCGGGCAGTGGCTTACGACGACGCTACCGTGACCGCCGTGGCCGGTTGCAGCGCCACCACAAGGCTGCCTCGGATCGCCGCCGGTCTCCGTGCCGCCGACACCGACCTGAGTTTCGAGGAGCTGTGTTCGCAGACCCCCTCGGGCATCATTTTGCAGGCCGACGCCGAAGATTTTTCACTGCTGTTGTACACCTCCGGAACCACCAGCAAGCCCAAGGGCGTGCCCCGTCGGCACCGTAGCGAACGCGCCGCGGCGGTTGCCCACGTCGCGCAAAACCTCTACCGCCAGAGCGAGTGCACGCTGGGTGTCATGCCGCTTTACCACACCATGGGCGTGCGTTCGTTGCTGTCCATGGCGTTGATCGACGGACATTTCGTCTGTGTGCCGAAGTTCGACGTGGAAGCCACGCTGCAGGCCATCGAGCGGGAAAAAGTCAGCAACCTTTACCTGGTGCCGACGCTCTACCACATGCTCATCGAACACCCGGCCTTTGCTCGCGAGCGAGTTGCCAGTGTGGAGAAAATCGGCTTTGCCGGTGCGCCGATGAGCGACGGCTTGATGCGTCGTGTCGAGCAGGCGTTCCAGCCGCAATTGTTCGTCAATCATTACGGCAGCTCGGAGATCTACACCTTCACCATCGACCAGCAAGCCAACCGCAAACCCGGTTCGTCAGGGCGCAGTGCAATGAACCAGCGCGTGCGCGTGGTGCCGATCGATGCTGAAACGGCGGATGTGCAGGTCAACCCATTGGAGGAGGGCCAGATCATCGCCGACCTGGCGAGTGACGAGGCGTTCGAAGGCTACCTGAACCGCCCCGAAGCGACCGCCAAGGCATTACGTGACGGATGGTATTTCACCGGTGACATCGGCTACTTCGATCTGGAGGGCGATCTGTTCGTCACGGGTCGTGTCGATGACTTGATCATCACCGGCGGCGAAAACGTCAGCCCGGCGGAAATCGAAAACATGCTCTCTCTGCACCCTGCAGTGGAAGAAGTGGTGGTGGTCGGTCTGCCTGACGAGCAGTGGGGCAAGATCATTGCGGCGTTTATCAAGCTGCGCGCCGAGGTCTCGGAATGCGACCTCGATGCCCATTGCATCGCTTCGGGCCTGGCCAAATTCAAGCGGCCACGGCGTTACCAGTTCATCGATCAGATTCCCAAATCTCCAGTGGGCAAGGTGCTGCGGCGCGTGCTGCTGGCCCAATTTCAGGAACAGGCCTTGAAGGCCATCAGCTAATCATCCACAGGACACTCTCATGCAACAACAAGCGATCCAGCAATTTCTCGACACTCAGTTCGATGGCTTCCAGGTTGAAGTCGATGTGTCCCGCGAGCGCGCCGACATCATCCTCAACCGGGCGCCATTGAACGTCATTTCCATGGGGCAGCGCGATCAATTGCGCCTGGTCTTCGAAGCCCTCGATGCACACAAAGACGTGCGCGTCATCGTGCTGCGCTCGGTGGGTGAACACTTCTCCAGCGGCGGCGACATCAAGGGTTTCCTCGAAGCCTCGCCCGAGCACGTTTCGAAGCTGGCCTGGAACGTCGCGGCACCGGCACGTTGCGAAAAACCGGTGATCGTCGCCAACCGTGGTTACACCTTCGGCGTCGGTTTCGAACTGTCCCTGGCCTGCGATTTCCGTATTGCTTCGCAAACCACTCGCTACGCCTTGCCTGAGCAGAACCTGGGTCAGATCCCGGGCTCGGGTGGCTCCGCGCGCTTGCAGAAAATCATCGGCATCACCCGCACCAAGCACATGGTGATGCGCGCCAAACGCATTACCGGCGACCAGGCCTACGCCTGGGGTATCGCGACCGAGGTCGTGCCGGATACCGAACTGGAAAGCACCGTCGATGCGTTGGTCGATGAACTGCGGCGCTTCTCGCCGCTGGCTCAGCGCACGGCGAAAAAACTGATCAACGACAACGAAGACGCGCCGCTGACCGTCGCGATCGAAATGGAAGGTCACTGCTACAGCCGTCTGCGCAGTTCCAAGGACTTCAAGGAAGGCGTCGAAGCGTTTCACAGCAAGCGTGAGGCCGTATTTATCGGCGAGTAGATCGTACCGGCGAACAGGCCCGGGAGTATGTTGGTAACGGCGTACGCCTTACGGAGCAGGGCCTGCCGCTCCTTTTGATTCACCGCTTGTGTGAGGCAACCATGACTACGACAACAACAATAACTGCATCACCCACCAGCGCCGCTATCGATACGCCGCAGATTCCACCGGGCAAGGCTTTGCTCGCGGCATTTGCCTCGACATTCGGCTGGGCGCTGGATTTGTTTGACCTGTTCATTCTGCTCTATGTGGCGCCGATCATCGGCCGCCTGTTCTTCCCCTCGGACACCCCGACACTGTCGCTGGCCGCCGTGTACGCCTCGTTCGCCGTGGCCTTGCTGGTACGTCCGCTGGGCTCGGCGATCTTTGGCGCGTATGCCGACAAACACGGTCGCAAGCGTGCGCTGATGGTATCGATGGTCGGCGTCGGTATTTCCACGGCACTGTTTGGCGTGTTGCCAACCATTCACCAGGTCGGGGTGTTGGCCCCGATACTGTTTTTGGTATTGCGGGTGATTCAGGGCATTTTCGTTGGCGGCATCGTCGCTTCCACTCACACCATCGGCACCGAATCCATCTCGCCGCGCTATCGCGGCTTGATGTCCGGGTTGATCGGTGGCGCCGGTGCCGGCATGGGCGCGCTGTTGGCGTCATTCACTTATCTGGTGTTGTCGGAGATCTTTCCGGGGGGCGAATTCGACGTCTGGGGCTGGCGCTTCATGTTCTTCTGCGGCCTGCTCAGCACATTTTTCGGTCTGGTGATGTTCCGTTACCTGGATGAAAGCCCGGTCTGGCGGCAACTGCAACAGGCCCGCAAAACCAAGGGGCCGACGGTCGTGGTCGTGTCGCCACTCAAGCGTCTGTTCGGTCGTGAGTACCGCGCCGTGATGCTGGTCAATCTGCTGATTACCTTCGGCGGCGGTGCCACCTATTACCTGGCCTGCGGTTATCTGCCGACATTGCTCAACGTGGTCGCCAAAGTGCCTCATACGCAGACTTCGCAGCTGCTCATGTATGGGTCGGTGGCAACCATTGTCGGCGCACTGGCCTTCGGTTACCTGAGTGACCTGATCGGTCGCAAGAAGACCTTCATGCTGCTGGGTGTGATCAACCTGGTGGGCCTGCCCATGATGTTCCATGGGGTCGCCGAGCCGGGTTCGCTGACCCGCACTGCGCTGTATTGCATGGGCATAGGCTTCATGGGCGGAGCGATCATCGCGCCTATCCTGATCTTCCTCAACGAACGCTTTGCCACCGAGCTGCGAGCCAGCGGCACCGGATTATCCTGGAACATCGGTTTCGCCCTCGGCGGAACCATGCCGACCTTTGTGTCTCTGGTCAGCAGCAGCCCCGCGCAGATCCCCATGGTACTGGCGTTTTTTGCCGTCGGTCTGTCTGTGATCTACCTGATTGGCAGTGTGGTAATTCCAGAAACCCAAGGCAATTTCAAATAAACGCGGGGAGGTGCTCCAGGAATTCGCAGATCAGCTGCAAGGTCTGCTCGGGCGCTTCGGTCTGGGGAAAGTGCCGACAGTTATCCAGCAACACACAGCGGCACGGTCCAGGCACCTGTCGCTGGATGACTGCCAGTTGCTCGGGCGTCGCGTAGTGGTCTTCGCGACCCTGGATGACCAGCAGCGGTTTTTCGATATAAGCCAACTGCGTTTCGAGATCGTCCAGGGAAAAGTCCGCGTGCAACCAACTGTCGCTCCAGCCGTGAAAAGCACCGTCGACATTGCTCCCATGGTGGCGCGCCAGGCGTTCGCGCAGTTCGCCCTGATGCCAAGCCTCAGTGGTATGGCGAATGCCAACGAGGCTCTCGGTCTCGACAATCACGTGAGGCGCCAATGCAATGCTGCCCAACACGCGCGGATCGTTGGCGGCGGCATAGGCCAGGACGATGGATGCGCCGTCACTGTGACCGAGCAAGACCACTTGCGGCAGTTGCAAGGCATCGAGCAGTTGCCGCAGTTCACGAGGCCCGTCGCTGCTCAGGTAGTTCAGCGGACGCGGCAGGGTTACCGGGCTCGATTGCCCATAACCCTGACGGCTGTAAGTGACTACACCGTAACCGCTGGCCTGGGCCAGGCGCTGGGGAAAGTCTTTCCATTGATCGGCGCTTCCGAGGCCTTCGTGCAGCAGCACAAGCGTCGGTCGCGATGGGTCAGCCGCAGGGATTTGGCGATATTCCAGGCGCAGCGACCCAAGTTGCAAAAATTGTTGTGGCGACATGTTGAATCAACGATTGAACAAGGTTGCTCGCAGGTTACCGTAAACGTAACCCTGCATGCAGCACCACGCTTTGCTTGAGGTACAGAAAACATGCGTCATCTCGATGTTCAGGTGATCGACCAGGCACTGCAATGGGCTCGCGCCGGGCAGGCACAGTGGTTGTGCACGGTGCTCTCCACCTATGGCTCGGCGCCGCGTGCGCCGGGTGCGATGCTGGTGACCAACGGCTCGGGCGAACACGTCGGCTCGCTGTCGGGTGGCTGCGTCGAAGAGGAGTTTCTCGAAAGTCTGGCGCGCGGTGAATTACGCGAACCGGCACAGATCGTCAGTTATGGCGACAGCGTCGAGCAACGCCACCGCCTGAGGTTGCCCTGTGGTGGCGTGCTGATAGTGCTGGTCGAACACCGCGCTGCCAGCCTTGAATGGATCGCACACCTGGAGAGTCTGCAAGCGGCGTTACTCGGTCAGCGACGTCTGCAGCGCCATATCGAGCTGAGCAACGGTGCCTTGCGCCTGGATCCGGACGCGGGCCACGGCAGCGAACGGGTACAAGTCGACTACGAAAGGGTGCGCATCAGCGTTGGCCCGGCATTACGCCTGATTCTGGCAGGGCTCTCGCCGGTCGCTGAAGTTTGCGCCAGTTTCGCCCGAGCCATCGGCTGCGAAGTTATCGCCTGCGACCCCCGGGAAGAGATGCTGCATGTACATCTTGAAGGCGTGGAGATGCAACGTGTGCTGCCCTCAATGTTCATTGCCGCCGGAGGTTGCCACGCGGCGACCGCGGTAGTGGCGCTGACTCACGATCCGCGAATCGACGATCTGGCACTGATGGAAGCGGTGCACACGCCGGCGTTTTACATCGGCGCCATGGGGTCCCTGGCAACCTCGGACAAACGCGCCGAGCGGCTCAAGCGCATCGGTGGTCTCACGGATGAACAGATTGCCCGTTTGCACATGCCCATCGGCCTCGACCTGGGCAGCAAAGCCCCGGCGGAAATCGCCCTGGCGGTGGTGGCCGATATCCTGCGCGTGTATCACGGGAAAGAGCGTCATGCCTTGTAAGACGGTTTTTCCGACGAGTGTGGGGGCTGCGAAAGTCGAGGTAGACGCTCGGTCATTCGCGCGCGATAGTGGTTTGCTGAACCATAGAGCGATCGCCGGTGTTGAGAAATAGATAGACGCCCCGATGATATGCATTGAGGTCGATAACGATATCGCTTCATGCGAGCGGAGAAATCTGATGTCCATTGCCCAACGGGTTTTCCACGGCAGGTTTGGACGGGTCGCCTTGCTGAATATGGATCGTTCGCTGGTCACCCACACCCATTCCGAATGCCATGTGCTGGTCAAAGTGTCTGGCGAAGACACTTACTTCAACGTTAACGGTCGGCGGGTACCGCTCAGCGATCGCACGGCGGTGCTGGTCAACGCCTGGGAGCCGCATTTCTACGATCCGCAGCCGGATGCCGGTGCCACCCTGATCCTGGCGCTCTACATCGAGCCCGCCTGGCTGGCCACTGCCCAGCAGTCGCTGGCGCTCAGCGGTCGGCCGGACTTTTTTGCCCAGTCGTGCATCGAGCTGTCGAGTCGTAATCGCACCTTGGCTGACATCTTGGTCGCCGAAGCGCATGGCTGCGGGATTGTTCCGAAAGAGCGCATGGAATTCATGCTGTTTGATTTCCTGATCGAGCTGATCGAGGACTTTTCCAGCTGGCGGCATTTGTCGCTACTGGGTGCGCCGAACTCAGGTGAGTTCCGGGACGCACGCGTGCGCCGTGGCACCGCCTGGTTGCTTGAGCACCTCGATGATCCGAACCCGATCGACAACGCCGCACGGGCTTGTGGTCTGTCGCGGGCGCACTTTTTTGCGCTGTTCAAGAAAGATACCGGCATGACGCCGACCCTGCTGCTTAACGACGCGCGCATGCGCCGGGCTTTTGCCTGGCTTGAGCGTGAGCGCAGTGGAACATTGGGCCTGTTGTCGGAGAACCTCGGGTTCTCCGAGCAAGGTCATTTCACACGGTTTTTCCGTCAGCACATCGGAGCTTCACCCAGCCAGTATCGGCGTGTAGTGGATTGTTATCCGACGGTTTGAATCGAGAGAAGGGCGGGGGTATTGGGCAATACTCCCGTCGGTGAAGTTAGTCGTTTATCTACAGCATTGGAGGCGTGTATAGGCTACGAAAGTTATAGGGTGGACTAATCGTCCAGAAACTCATAAATCTCTTTCATGCGTTCTTCACGCATCAACTCAAGCTCTTCATTAGTGTTGGCTACCCATTGGAGAGTGAAGTCCCAACAATCACAGTCATGAGCGTCTGCTTCTGTTTCAAATGCTTCTTGCAGGAATTTATGGCGATATTCTTTGGGCGACAGCCCGCAACTTTCAGCGAGGCTGTAGTTCAACTCGCTGAGTTCAAGCTGGAGCCATAAGTTGGCGTCCAGGAATTTCTTCAGGGCGAGTTCGGCTCTGAATTCTTTTGCGATCATGAATATTCTCTTGTGGCATGAAAAATGTGGCGGGTTGTACGAGGTCGGCCCAGCGCTAAATCGGACTATGTCAATTTCCTGCCATCATCCATCCTCGAACGCCATGACTTTCACTCAACTCTTTCACGACTCGAGCCGCGTCTTGTTTTTGTTTATACGGGCCGATGACGACAAAGTTGTTTTCTTTACGCGCTACCGGTAATTCCAGTTGCTTAATGGCATTTGTGGCGCGATGGCGGCTGGGTGTGTTCAACGCTATTTCGATCACCCACAAGCCTGATGAAGGCGTGGTTGAAGCTTCTTTTTTAGCGTGGAAAATATAGCTACCACACGTTAAGCACGGGCTTTCCAGCGTGATTAGCGACCCAGGTACGGAGCGAAAGACGTGCCATTGCGGATCAGAGGTTTTTTTGCGGGCGAAGAGCACCAGGAGCAGGCCGGTAGAAGTAATCAGGCCGCTAAGGATAATTGTCCAATTGCGTGCTTGTGTGGGCAGTGAAGGCAGCGAAAATACTGGCGATTCGTCTGGCTTTTCGATCAAAAACTGTACGGCGTGAGCCTCCGTTGAGTCGGGTATGGGGGATTCGTTTTCCGCAAGGGGCGTGAGCCCGTCGGAATATTTCGTAGTGAGGTTTGTTACAACTTCATTAGCGGTGTCATCGATGAGCTGTTTTAGCTTTGTCACGTTTTTCTGGATGTATGAATTGTCGACATTGTTTTCACAAAGTGGTCCTATGGATGTGTACGTCCATAATAATGCTGATAGTTGCCCTACAACGCCCGTTACCAGGAAACCCAAGCCAAGCTTTCGCACGGCACCATCTCCAAATCAAATGAATAGTTATTTGTCCCATTTCTTTCTGATAAAGCATGGTTCTATTGTTTATCCTGGGATGGTCTGGATTCTTGAGCGCGTCAGTGTGCCCAAGCGCCAAAATAAGTTGGCTTCTTTTTTGTTGTTTTAAAGAACATCGGGCTTGCACTTTATAGAATGCTGGTTGACGAAAAAGGCTCAGGTGAGCGAAAAAAAATAGTATCAGATGGGTTGTTATGCTGGCCTATTAAAACACTTGTATTTAAGGTAAATTTTGTGGCCGAAGTAACTGGCCAAAGATTTAGGTCATACCTATGCACTTGCTATAAAGGAAAGGACTGTTAGCCGGCCCTTTACGGTACGGACAGGGAGAAGCTATTGAATTTTTTGTCACCCTTTCAAACGATGGCGGTGTCCTGCGCTACATTTCAGGTGTCATTCCTACCTTGGAGCGTTCTTGGTGAACGATCCGGACATTGTGCTTGGTGAGCGCATTGATCCGCCGAACCACGAAGCGAGGGATGCTCAACAAGCATCAATTGTCGTCATTCGGTTCAACTGCGCTTCAGCGCAGAAAACTGACCACTTAACCACGTATAAAGCTGGGAAACCGCAGGGCTGATCTGCTTGCGATGCGGGCACACCAGACTCAACGGCGAAGCTTCGCCAGGAAAATCCAGCAGCAGCACAAGCAGGCGCCCAGTGGCGATATCGGCACTGACATCCAGCCAGGATTTGTAGGCGATACCGTCACCGTCCAACGACCAGCGTCGCACGACATCGGCGTCATCGCTGAACAGTGGCCCTGAAACCTGCACGGTTTGCCCGCCCAGGTTCCACTTGTCGTAGACCCGGCCATTTTGCAGATAGAGCAGGCAGTGATGCTTGCTCAAGTCATCCGGCGTTTGGGGAGAACCGCAGCGTTTCACATACTCCGGCGAGGCAACCAGAACCCGCTGGTTCCACGGTGCAAGCGGCAGTGCCACGTAGTTGGCGTCTTCATTCGGGCCATATCGAATCGCCACGTCCACCGGGTCGCGAAACAGATTGGCCATCTGGTCTGACAGGAAAAAACGCAACGTCAATTCTGGATGCTGACGGCGGAACAGCGTCAGCCACGGCAGCAGTATGTTGCGCCCCAGATCGGAGGGTGCTGTCACCTGCAGCACGCCCCGCAGCGTGGCGTTCTTACCACGCAAATTTTCCTTGCCTTGCTGCAGGGTCTCAAGCACTGAGTGGGCGGTGGGCAGATATTGCTCGCCTTCGGCAGTCAATCGCAGGCTGCGAGTGGTGCGGGCGAACAGGCGTACGTCCAGCTCGCGCTCCAGACGTTTGATGGCGGCGGCGACCTGACCAGGCAATAGATCAGCCTCCAGCGCCGCTGCGGTGAAACTGCCCAGCGCGGCGCTGCGGATGAATAAACCAAGATCATCGATGCGGATCATTTTCACTCCTGCAGTGAAAGTGTTGGCGCATTCTGCTTGTTTTTCTTTGTACTTGGGAAGTCGAAGATGGCTGCAAACGAGTGCATCACCCTTCAGACAGCGAGTGTTTATGAAAGCCATCACCTTTACCGAACACGCTTTGCCCATCGACAATCCACACGCATTGATCGACATCAGCCTCCCGGTGCCCACGCC
The DNA here is from genome assembly GCF_059491875.1 of Pseudomonas sp. Pseusp49. NCBI lineage: Bacteria > Pseudomonadati > Pseudomonadota > Gammaproteobacteria > Pseudomonadales > Pseudomonadaceae > Pseudomonas > Pseudomonas sp. Pseusp49. Next base: position 3,358,722 of record NZ_CP168514.1, read on the forward strand.
TGGTCCACGGGATCTGCTGGTCGAAGTTCGCGCGGTGTCAGTGAATCCGGTCGATACCAAGGTGCGCGCCGGAACTTTCACAAAAGAACCGAAAATCCTCGGCTGGGATGCCACAGGCATTGTCCGCGAGATCGGCTCTGAAGTGACGTTGTTTCAGCCGGGCGATGAAGTGTTCTATGCCGGCTCGATTGCCCGCACCGGCAGCTACAGCGAATTCCATCTGGTCGATGAGCGGATCGTCGGGCACAAGCCTCGGTCATTGAGTGCCGCCGATGCGGCAGCGTTGCCGTTGACCTCGATCACTGCCTGGGAATTGTTGTTTGACCGGCTCGGTGTCGTCGAGGGTTCGGGGGAGGGCAAGTACCTGTTGATCACCGGAGCGGCTGGGGGCGTCGGTTCGATGCTGGTGCAACTGGCACGACAGCTGACCCGCCTTACCGTCATCGGAACTGCCTCACGCCAGGAAACCGCTGATTGGGTGCGGCAGTTGGGCGCGCATCACGTGATTGATCATAGCCAGCCACTGCTCGCACAGTTGCAAGCGCTCGGCGTGCCGGAGATCGACTATGTCGCCAGCCTGACTCACACCGAACAGCACTTTGCACAACTGATCGACGTTCTCAAGCCGCAAGGGCGTCTGGGTGTGATTGACGATCCCGACAGCCTCGACGTGATGCCGCTCAAGCGCAAGTCGCTGTCGTTGCATTGGGAGCTGATGTTCACCCGCTCGCTGTACGAAACCCCGGACATGATCAACCAGCATCACCTGCTCAATCGGGTCAGCGCTCTGATTGACCAAGGTGTTCTTCAAACCACTGTGGGCGAGCACTTCGGTGCGATCAATGCGGCAAACATGCGTCGTGCCCATGCGCTAGTCGAGAGCGGCAAGGCCCGGGGCAAGATCGTTCTCGAAGGTTTCTGATTTCACTTAAGGCGGGTCGCTTGCGGGCCCGCTGAACCGCCTGCGGCATCACTTGCCATTTTTTAATGTTGGAGCGTTGACGATGAATTCGTCCAGTAACGTGTTGGTATCGATTGCCGTGCTAAAGGCCAAGGCAGGCAAAGAGCTGGCATTGAAACAAGAACTGCTGGCGTTGGTAGAGCCGACCCGAGCAGAGCCGGGCAATCTCGATTATGTGTTGTTCAAGCTGCGCGACGAGCAGGACACGTTCTACATGCGCGAGGCTTTCAGGGATCAGACGGCGCTGGATGCGCATTTTTCGATGCCTTACTTTCAGCGCTTTGCCGCCACGGCAGATGACCTGCTCGAAGAGCCGTTGCAACTGATATTCCTTGAGCAGGTATCGGCCTGATGATTCAACCAGTTGAACCGCACCACCTCGGCCGGCGTGGAGGCGGCCGGCGGATCAATTCGCTTCAGGACGCGGCTGTACTCCGAATTGCGGAACGATGTGAGTCCCCAGCTCCTCAATGACTTGCGCAGCAGGGCGCTTTCCGTATTTGAGATTCAGGATAACGTGGTCCACTCCGATTTCCTCAAGCGACTCCAGCAAAAACCGGAGATGGTAGTGTCCAAGTTTGAACCCCAAATGAATGCGAGTGGGCGGCGTGGACGGGTTCTCATCGAGGTCGATGTAAAGCGACTGAGTGAAGGGCTTATAGACTGAACCACATTGCTTCATGACCTCCAGCCGCCAATCTTCCACGATCAGTCGCTGCATGTTCGGCGCACGTGGATAGTTGATCCATCCGGTGCTTTCGCGCGCGATCCAATCCAGTGACTGGCGACTATTCCCGGTCACGAGCATTGGAATAACTTGGGTCGTGGGTTTCGGAATGAGGTCTGCGCCCTGCATCTCACCATCGCTCCAGCGAATGGGCTCGAAGCTGGTGCTGTGGGCTCTGCGAATCACCTCGTAATGCTCCCGAAAGATTTCTGCGCGCCTTTCGGGATCAACGCCAAAAGCCGAAAACTCCACAGGGCGATCGCCGGAAGCTACACCCAGAATCAAGCGACCTGCGCTCAACTGATCGACGCTGGCTGATGCCTTGGCCGTGTGCAGAGGATGGTGTAACGGGATGGCAATGGATGCGGTGCCAAGCGCTATCTCTGACGTGTGGGCGGCCATATAGCCCAGGTAAACCCAGGGGTCGAAGACTTGGCCGACATCACCGAAATTAGGGTCTCGAAGAGGCACATCGCGAAACCAGAGCGCGCAGAAGCCCAGCGCCTCCGCTCGTTTGGCCAATGCGACCTGGTTGAGCATGCTCGGAGTGTCCCCATCGAAGGCCTCCAAAGGAAAGAACAATCCCAGGCTCAAATGACCCGGAGTGAAGGTTCGGCTGAACCCTCGATGCTCCTGATAAGGAATCGTGCTCGGCCGATACATACTCATCTTCCTCAAGGGGGAGAACGTGAACAGCGCCCCTGTTTCCAGAGGTGCTGCGGCATCGGTCGCTTGGGAACGACAGGTGGGGTAGTGGGTGCAGTCTTCGCCCGTTGCGGTCGGGTCGACCGGAGTGAGGGGCCAGTTGCTGGCAATACGCGCGGGCAGGTCCGGATTGTCGATGAGCGGACGGTCAAAATAATCAGATCGTTCCAGCCCGATACATCGCCTGAGCAAAAGCATGGGGACCATCCACCAAGAGTAGGCGGCTTTGCAGGGAACCGCCATGTTCGTCGTCCGTCTCGGTACCTGTCGCAGATACACCGCAGTCTGGGCCTTGGGCGTCGTGATCGGCGCGCAGCGGGTTGCTATAGAGGACAGTCGTCAGGTCAGCCCGTTGAGCCTTTGGGTACTCGACCGACAATTGTGTCCGGCCCCAGTCCTGAAATTCAGACGATAAGATAAATTTTCAGACCCCAACGCAGAACTCCATTTCCCCAGGCAAGGCACTCCCTGCGCCTTTCTCACACAATCGGCTCTAACGCTATCGAGCTGCATAACAGAAACAGGTGCGATGAGCGACTTTGGAACTTGCATTAACGATATTAACTTGATGCAGGGGGGCTAGGCATCGTCGATTTCTCGTCTTTAGCAGGATATTAAGAATAATAAAAACGCGCACCTGGAAAATTTTGCGTTGCTTCTATTACTTCAAAATAACAAATGGAGCGCTATATAAATGAGTGGAAAAACAATAACTGCAAGTTCGGTGTTTCTTAGTATCACCCTGAGTGTCCAGGCGCATGCTGACTTCCTGAGTGATAGCAAAGCCACCTTGGGAATGAGAAACTTCTACTTCAATAACGACAACCGCGATGGCGTTGCCGCCCCTTCCAAAACCGAAGAATGGGCGCAGGGTTTCATTCTGGACTTCAAATCGGGCTATACCGACGGCATGGTTGGCTTTGGTGTCGATGGCCTGGGGTTGCTGGGGGTTAACCTGGACAGCGGCAAAGGACGGCATGTCGGCAGCAGCATGATGCCTTCTGACAGTGACAACCGTGCCGTCGACGAGTGGAGCAGGCTGGGGCTGACCGGAAAAGTCAAAATGTCGAAAACTGAACTTCGCTACGGCACCTTGATTCCGAAACTCCCCATTCTGGTCGCCAACGATGGGCGCGTGCTTCCGCAAACCTTCGAGGGCGTTCAAATCACCTCGAGCGAGCTCAATCGCCTGACCTTGACTGGAGGTCGGATTGAACATGCAACAGGACGTGGTTCGAGCGATCAGACGGGGCTGGCCGTTACTGGTGGTACGCGTGAAAGCAATCAGTTTGACTTCGCCGGGGGCGATTGGAAAGTCACCAAGGATCTGACAGCTCAGTACTACTACGCCGGCCTCGATAACTACTATACGCAGCATTTTTTGGGATTGATTCACACCCTTGCCATCTCGGACAATCAGTCCCTCAAAACCGACCTGCGCTACTTCAAAACTGACTCGTCAGGTGCAAATAGCTCCGGTACGTCAGGCTACAGAATGAGTGGCTACACCAAAAACGGTGATGGAGAAATCGATAACCGTACCTGGAGTGCCGCGTTGATTTACACACTGGGTGGCCACGCGATTACTGCGGGGTACCAAAGTGTGTCGGATGGCAGCAACTTCACTCAACTCAGTCAGGGTAGCCTGCCAGACAAGGGCGCCGGTGGAGCAAGCCTGTATCTGTATACAGACCGCTTTATCCAAACTTTCACCCGCGCAGGCGAGCGAACAGCTTTCGGCCAGTATGCTTACGACTTCGCCGCTCTGGGCGTCCCTGGCCTAAAAGGCTCGGTCATGTACCTCTCTGGCGATAACATTAAAACGACGTCAGGCGCCAACCAAAAGGAATGGGAAAGAGACATTAGCCTGGACTACGTCCTTCAGTCGGGAGCGCTAAAAGGCGTCGGGTTCGGCTGGCGTAACGGCAAGTCCAACAGCGAAGCATCTCGTAACGTCGATCAGAATCGTATTTTTGTCACCTATAGCATTCCGCTTCTCTAGATAGCGGTGCGGGAAGTTTAGGGGTATCGGATGTTCATGATCGGCGCAGACCCGCAGTGCGACACGCCAGTCATGGTCAAGCTGGTCGTCGATGCCGAGGTTAGAGAGGTCCTTTTCTATCGGTCGTGTGCCGTGCACCTCGGGCTGCATTTGATAGTGTCCGTTCGAAGGCATACGATCGAGATTGAAGGTGTCTACATGCAAGTTACAGCGCCGCCACGGTGACACTACGCCGGATGCGCTCAGCAGACCGGGAGGTGTTACTTGAAGTGCACAACTGATATGCCCGCTAGCGTCATCACAAAACTCACCTACCTGGTCAAGCACGATGCGAAGCCCTATGTGCATACCGAGGCTCTGACCGGTAACAGTGAACCGCACTACTTTGCTGAGCAGGAGGAGCGCGAGGTCACGATACACAACGGTCGTCCGTTGGCAGACAGCCTTTCTCTGGACAAGCAGGGGTTTGAACTCCATCGGCGGGATACGGTGGTCGACGATCTCTACGACGATACCTCAGTGGAAAGCGTCTACTATGACGAGGTCAAGGCCTTGATCAAGGAGTTGACGGGCGCGAGCCGGGTCGTCATCTTCGACCACACCAGGCGCAGCGACGCCGAGCGGCGGGATATTCGCGGGCCAGCCAGCCGTGTGCATAATGACTACACAGACCGCTCGGGACCTGAGCGTATTCGCGACGTGCTGGGCCAGGATCAGGCCGCCGCACGGGTGTCGGTGGCCCAGATTAACCTCTGGCGCCCGATGAGCGGCCCCGTCAAGCGCTCACCGCTGGCGGTGCTGGATGCCTCGACGCTCGACCGCAATGACCTGCTGGCCACCGATTTGGTCTATCCGGATCGTATCGGTGAGATCTACCACCTGGCCTACAATCCGCAACAGCGCTGGTACTATTTTCCGGACATGCGCCGTGACGAAGTCTTGCTGATCAAGGGGTATGACTCACGTCACGACGGCCGTGCCCGCTTCACGCCCCATACCGCCTTCAAAGATCCCAATACGCCGCCGGGAGCCCCGCCGCGAGAGAGTATCGAAGTTCGCACCCTGGCCTTCTTTGATTAGGTTTTTGCCGCTTGGCGCGGGCCTCCCGCCGCGCTGTGTTTGCCCCCGTGCTTTCCAGGCGACCACCCGCTTTGGTTGGTAGGGATGTATTGATGTGCGCGGATAGCTGATCCACCCGTGATATGGCCCAACTTTAAAGATTCAACGATACCTGAAGTTTAGTAAAACATAACAGATCATGGTTGCTGTCAGGCCGACCAATATGTACTCGACGCGGGGTAGGAATATAACCAAACCACCTAGAGAAAACACGATCAAGGTGTTTTGTAGTATGTATTTCCTTATTTTAGGTACCGCTATGAAGTAGCCATATTGCTTGCCTAAGAAAAACAAGGCCATGCCGATGATTGACGTAATCTGGAAATCGCGCATCGCAATGTCATTCAGGATCGCATGCCTGATCAAATTTGCGAGAAGTGCTAGCCCCATAAATAGAAAAAGGTGCGAGTAGATTAAGGAGTGTCCACTCATACTACTTTCATTTTTGCTCAGTAGGTAAAAGCTATCAAAATAGATCCACCAGATACTGCAAATCATGATAAATCCGGTGATTGCCGCCATCACATTATAACGATCCCATTGAATGTCAGATAACCCTCCAGAAAGGCTAATTACCGACTCGCCCAATAAGATGAGTGTGAGTAAACCTAGTCGTTCAACCAAGTGTTCTGTATGTGCGGGCAATGGCTTTAGCTTACCCCAAGAAAATAAAGGGAGCAGAATGTCAAGAAAAATCCCAATGTAAGCGACAAGGTAACGCGTAGGTGGGTCAAAAAGTATGGATGAAAGACTAACAACTGCGCTAACTAACAGGGCGAAGCCAAGCCTGGAGGAGAATTCGCTACGGTGATCGAATTTATTTATGGACGAAATGTACATAATACTGATGATGGCACGTATACCAAAATAGCAGGCAATAACAAGCGCATAGTTTACTTCCAATTCTTCCCCAATCCGGGCAGACAGCACAATGAGCAGCAACATTAAAAACAATGTTGCCAAGCGGTGAAGGTTACTGTCTGTATCAAACCTATTTGAGTAAATCGTGTGGCTGGACCAGATCCACCATAATGGAACAAAAAGCAGTAAAAATGTCCATAATTGTTCTTGTTCAAAATGGCCGTGATGAAGATGGCCGAGAGTGTGCGTAACCTTGCCAATTGCAACAACAAAAATCAGGTCAAAAAACAGCTCTAACCATGTGGCGTGTCGATTTTTTTCATAATACTTCAAAGATTTCATTCGCTGCTGGCTCCGTGTGCACCTCTTTAATCCACCACCACGTCTGTTAGTACGGTCAATACAGAATCCAGCGTGCCATCGGGCCGATAGCAACATTGCGCACGGGCGGACCTTAGCGGGCAACTGGGCTGCTGTTCCGCCAACCATTCATTCAGCGCCTCGACCAGGACACGGGCCTCGACTATGGAATCTTCCGAGCTGTCAAAAATTAACATCGCCATTTTTTATGTCCTCGGTTCGCTGGGCTGATATTTTCGTGCCGCTGCTTTATGAGCGATGCTTATCGCTGGCAGCACCTGGATTCTTCAATCTCCCGTATTGAAATATTATCGAATGCACACCTGGTGCGCTGCGCAATGGGGGACGTTCGCCCTCGGCTACGGTGTGAGTGATGCCAAGCGATTTCACTATCTAGCGATTACGTCAACTCACTAACGAAAGCTCAATCATCTGACTCATCTCGGTGAACTCTGGAGCCCCGTCATAGCGAAGCCCGTCAATGTAAAACGCTGGGGTGCCATTCACGCCGCTCCGTACGCCGCCATTAAAATCGGATTTTATTCTGGGTAGGTAAGTGCCGTCTTGCATAGCAACATAGAGTTCTTCGCTGGAGAGGCCGTGTTTTAGAACAATGGCCCCAAACAGCGGCAGGCCCAATCGATCTTGATTTTCATACAATTCGTCGTGAGCCTCCCAGAAGAATCCTCGACTCCCGGCATACTCAGCGGTGACGGCTGCACCCATCGCATGCGGGTGAGCGGTGGTCAGTGGAAAGTTACGGAACACAAACTGCAGATCATCGCGAAAATGCTGCTGTAGCTTTTTGACGACCCAATACGCTAAACCGCAGTAGGGACATTCATAGTCGCCAAATTCCACCAAGGTGACTTTGGCATGCCCACTTCCTTGGCGATGGTCGTTGGCACTTACCGGGACTTTGAGAGTGGCCATGTGATCACCTGCTAATTTTTGGTTGGCGCGCTTTGGGGCGAACTCGCCAGAGCATCCAGCGCATCCAGAATGCCGTCCGCCCCAGGGTTGATTGCCATCGGTGAGATGTAGCTCCAGGCGATCACTCCCTCCTTGTCAATCACGAACAGCGCCCGCTTACAAACTCCCAGGTGGGAGTCGTACGCTCCATACTGTCGAGCCACAGCCCCTTTGGGCTCAAAATCGGCGAGCAGGCTGAAGTGAAAATTCCGATCTTTGGAAAAGGCCTGATGACACCAAGCGCTGTCAACCGAGATACCCAGTAGCGTCGCACCGTATTCTCTGAATGTGGGTAGCAACTGGTTGTATAAGGTCAGTTGGTCGCCACAAACAGAAGTCCAGTCTGCGGGATAAAACGCCAGTATCACGGGATTTCCCTTTAGCTCGCGTAGCGACAACTGCTGATCAGGGGTCGCGTACAGCGAGAAGCCGGGCGCGACAGTGCCGGCTGACAGCGGCCCCTGAACCAGGTCGTCATTCGTTTCTTTTGCAACATCCAATTCTGAAGTGTTCATTGCTTGAGCCCTGATAGATAGGTGGGTGGGATCTACTCAGGGGCGATACGACTTTCCCGGCGGGATAACTCCATCCACCATCAAGGGATTTATAAAGGCAACGATGCCTCGATCTCAGCCTGAGCCTGAGTGTTTTCGGCAGCGAAACGTTCACGATCCGCGTCAAGAAGCACGACGACGTTCGCCGTGCTTTCGCGGTATTTGGATTGAGGGCCATGTGGGTAGCGCAACGGCAGGATTCGCTCTGGCTCACCAATGACTATAGTCGCTGTTGTCGCTTGCCGTAGTCGCTGAACGCATTTTCGGTTTCCACAGCAAGGCCTCGCGCTAATTCTGTTGCCCATCCGCCTTCACCGTAATCGCCCGATCCTCTCATTGCTGATCGATTCGCCCCCGCGAATCCCGACATCAAAGCGTTGCTCGATCACTGGTGATTCCCTAGCCTCAATTGCTGATGAGTTGGTGGTTTACGACTGGCGGTATTTTTGAGCACGAATTTATCAGACGTCGTTCGTCGGTATCCTGGGTCGCCCATAGCGTGTTTTGATGAGATCCGACTATCTTGATTGGATGGCATCGTCTGTCGTGACTGCCATTCCCGGCAACATAATCGTCTTCCTGATCAAGCTCAGCGTAATGCGGATCTCATGTCCCAGCTTCTTGTGCATCGTTTACAGGGAAGTAGATCCATCTGAATGAGTTCGTGTTATCCACCTTTGGAGACAACTCATCATGGCTACTCTCTGTGAAATATGTAATGCGAGACCAGCGGTCGCGCGAGTGACCGTATCGCAAAATGGCCAAGCCAGGACAATGTCCATTTGCGACCACGATTACCGTCAACTCTTACGCCATCAAAGCATGTTGAATCCATTCGATTCTCTGCTGGGCGGGGGAGTGTCTCGCTTTTTCGACAGCATGGGCGGAGCAAAGGATCAGGGGGGCGATGACTTCAGGCTCTCTGCGCAAGTGCCTCGAGAATCTGTCGATGCAACCGATGCATTCAGTTCCCAGACGCTGGAAATCCTGCAACGCGCGGGTGAAAAAGCCCATGAGCTCAACCGTAGCGAGCTCGATACCGAGCACTTGTTGTATGTGCTGGCGGATACCGATGTGGGTACGGCGTTGCTCAAGGAGCTGAAGCTTTCTGCGGACGAGATCAAAGGCTACATCGATCAACATGCTCAGAAAGGCACGGCGCAGGACCAGTCCCCGGTGGACCGGATGAGCATTTCGCCCCGGTTGAAGAAAGTGTTCAATTCTGCGTTCCAGGCCTCTCGTGATTTAGGACATTCGTACGTTGGCCCGGAGCATCTGTTGATCGGACTTGCCTCTGTACCAGACAGTATTGCCGGGACATTGCTCAAAAAATACGGCGTAACGCCTGAAGCCCTGCGGCAGAAGGTGGTCAAGGTAGTGGGTAAGGGGGCTGAGGATGGGCGAGTCGACACCCCGACGGGAACACCGACACTCGACAAGTTCGGTCGCGACCTGACTTCACTGGCTCGTGAGGGCAAACTCGATCCCGTACTGGGGCGCGCGCAGGAAATCGAAAATACCATTGAGGTGCTGGCGCGGCGCAGAAAGAACAATCCGGTTCTTATCGGCGAACCTGGCGTCGGTAAAACAGCCATCGTTGAAGGGCTTGCACAACGAATAGTAAAGGGCGATGTCCCTGAGATCTTGCGTGGCAGGCGGCTGGTTGAAGTCAATCTGAACTCAATGGTTGCGGGCTCCAAATATCGTGGTGAATTTGAGGAGCGAGCCAAGCAACTGCTTGATGAAGTCGCCGCAAAAAGCTCGGAGCTTATTCTGTTCATCGATGAGTTACACACGATCGTTGGCGCGGGGCAGGGTGGTGAGGAGGGCGGCCTGGATATTGCCAACGTATTGAAACCCGCATTGGCGCGCGGGGAGCTTAGTTTGATCGGTGCGACGACACTCAATGAATATCAAAAGCACATCGAAAAAGACGCAGCGCTTGAACGACGCTTTCAGCCTGTGTTGATATCCGAGCCCACCGTAGAACAGACCATCATTATCCTGCGTGGGCTGCGCGACAAGCTTGAGGCTCACCATCAGGTCACATTCGCCGATGAAGCATTTGTGGCGGCAGCAGAGCTGTCGGATCGTTACATCACCTCGCGCTATCTACCGGATAAAGCCATTGACCTGATCGATCAGGCAGCGGCCCGGGTTCGAATCAGTTCCTCCTCGAGGCCGGCTGGCATTCAGGAGTTGGAAGCCGAAATCACCCAACTTAAACGTGAACAGGACTATGCATCCTCCCGTAAACGATTTGATGAATCCAAAGGCTTCGAAGAACGCATTGGTCAAAAACAAGCGCAACTGGGAGAGGAAACAGAAGCCTGGGAGCGCAAGACAGGCTCCGAAACCCTTGAGGTGACCCTGGAGTCGATTGCCGAGGTACTGTCCCGTCTCACCGGGATTCCTGTGACCGAGCTTACGCAGGAGGAGCGTCAAAAGCTGTTGAATATGGAAGACACATTGCGTGATCGGCTGGTCGGGCAGGAAGATGCTGTTCGCGCGGTCAGCGATGCCGTTCGTTTGTCTCGAGCCGGCCTTGGCCAAGCCAACAGACCGATTGCCACGTTTCTCTTTCTTGGCCCTACGGGCGTCGGCAAAACCGAACTAGCCAAAGCGTTGGCGGAAACGGTGTTTGGTGACGAGCAATCGATCATTCGTATTGATATGTCGGAGTACATGGAGCGTCATGCGGTTGCCCGGTTGATCGGTGCGCCACCCGGTTACGTGGGATACGACGAAGGCGGGCAGTTGACAGAGCGTGTCCGCCGCAAGCCCTACAGTGTGATTCTGCTCGACGAGATCGAGAAGGCGCATCCCGACGTGAACAACGTATTGCTGCAGGTATTCGACGATGGGCGTCTCACGGACGGCAAGGGGCGTGTTGTGGACTTCAGCAATACGATCATTATCGCCACCAGCAACCTGGGCTCTCCCATTATCATGGAGAATCTTGAGCGCCCTGAAGATGAACGCCTTACGGATAAAGCGTTACGTGATGAATTAATGGGAGTCTTGAAAGGGCATTTTCGTCCCGAATTCCTGAACCGTATTGATGACATCATCGTGTTCCATGCCCTTACCCGTGACAACATCCGATCGATTGTGAGCATTCAGCTTGATCGGGTCATTCGAACCGCATCTGCACAGAACATCACAGTGAAAATTGATGACTCACTCATTGATCACCTGGCGGATGTTGGTTATCAGCCTGAGTTTGGCGCGCGTGAGTTGAAACGTCAGATTCGCCAGGCCGTCGAAACGCGGCTTGCGAAGGAAATGCTCGCTGACAAGCTGCAAGCCGGCGACAGCGTTGAGTTGGGTTACGACAAGGAGCGTAGCGAAGTGGTCTTCAATAAGGTGGAGGTGGATGCGCCAAAGACCGCCGAAAAGGGTAGTCCTCCAGACCAGCCAGATGATCTGGCACCTGTTGCGGAGACTGGGACTTAGCCTCAACACACTCACGTAACCTGGGAGCGGGCCTGTTGATCACGACGTGCAATGATGAACTGGATCCTCAAATGCCTGGATGAGCCCGGCAGGCTGAAGACGCAAGTGTGGAGGATTATCGTGCCAAAACCTGATTCTGAAGGGCGTGAGCGCAACTCGACGCTGAAAAATTTCAGACTTCAGTGGGCGCTGATGAATGCTTACGAACGTTTCGAACAATTGGTTGTTCTTGCGCTCAGTCTCATCATCGCGTCTGTGATTTTGATGGCGCTACTGCAGCTCTGTCGCAGGGTTGTGCCGTTGGTGATCGGTGGTGCGATTGACCCTCTAGATCACGATGTTTTCCAGGCCCTCTTTGGTTCAATCTTCACCGTGCTGATAGCCCTGGAGTTTAAGCATTCGATTGTACGCCCGGCCCTACGACGCAACAGCATCGTTCAGGTTCGCACAGTGCTGTTGATCGCCTTGCTGGCGCTCAGCCGGAAGTTCGTTATTCTCGATTCTGCCGCTACTCCTGCGCTCACCATTGCCGCACTAGGATTTGCCACCCTGGTGCTCGGCATCGTCTGCTGGCTCTTACGAGAGCGTGATCAGGATGAATAGCTACAAGGGTTACGCAATGCCGACAATTTTTTAGCGAGAGCACCCCGGTATAGCCGTGCCGTACGCATTATCAGTGACACTGTGTGGCGGAACCGCACCGTATCTTATGGCCGCGATGGCCGGATGGGGCTATGGGCACTTGTTCTGGATCTACCTGACGGTGATCAGCGCCATCAGTGCCGTGGTCTATTTGCGCATGCCAGAAACCAAGGACCTGCCACTGCGCTAATTGTTTAGAGTTACACCGATACAACCAAACGCCTGATGCACCGCATCGGGCGTTTGGTATTTCAGTAATGAATAAGAAGGGCGAGGGCGGTTTTCGCTGTTGCACAATGCTTCAATGCGATTAAAATCTATCCAAACTTAGCTCAACTAAATAGACGTTTAGTTGAGTTATGGTCATGATCTTAACTAAACTCTACAAACAGACCGCATTTAGCTGACCATCGCCCCCAAGAACCACACTCAAAGTTCTTGCCAACAATTTGATAGCTCTGACCAATTTCGATGAAGTAACTTCATACAGGCGATTGGTGTCCCTCCAAAATAATTAGCTTTGGTCATGGTCACTGCAGCTGCGCTGACCATGACCAAAGCTCCAACCTTTAAATCTCTTTGGCTAAGATCTACGTCCACCGGCTGGCCATTACGCAATAGGTAAGGCATACCCTCAGCCCAAGCGAGGCAGTCCTTACCACGGTCTTCTGTTATCGGCGCGTAAACCACACCTAGAACTGGGATCGAATGTCGTAGTAGGCCGACAGAAATTGATGAGCCTTTGACGCCTTTTAAAAAATCGCTTGTGCCGTCGTTTGGATCGATTACCCAGCACCACGGGTGGCCGGTTAATACATGCCCCGTTTCCTCCCCCCCCCCCAAAAAAATCACATTTGAGCAATTGCAGTAGGGGATCGCGCAGACGCTCCTCAATCTCGATATCCACATCTGCCTTATTGCCCTGACCACGTACTCCAGAAGGCCTTTGCCATTCGGCGATTAGTAGTTCACCAGCAAGTGAAACCTCGGCTATCCGCTGAAATTTTTCTTCTACTAAGGTCTAGTGCTACGTAAAAATCTGCGCCTTCCTAGCCTTGGTGAAAGTCCAGGATTTACGTAGGCCGCCGCGTGGATGGGTGACCGCTGAAACTGCCGTGCTAGAGCCGTTATGCGACCTGTAGTCCACTATAATTTTTAAATGTCGACTGGCGACTCTGTCTAATTTTTAAATGTTGGCGCTCAATTGTCTGCCGTTGGATCGAAGACAGTTGATTTAGACGCGTCCAGTGGTAAACAACAAATGAAATCGATGGAAGCTCTGAATCAGTGGGCGCTAAGCTACCGCCGGGAAAATTAACGAACCCTGAATATGGTGTAGCCCATCTTGTTGATTTGCTGAGGATTATAGTTTTTAAATGCGTTTTTATATTTTTTAGATGATCCTCACATGTGGCTAGAGGTTGAAATGTACCTGGGAGAGGCTCTGTGTGGAATACCTTTGAGTACGCATAATGTATATTATGTTAAATAACATATCTGAAATCCCTACACAGCCTGTCCCTTTTGTAACTTTTTGGGTTGGCTCTTCACTTTCGGCCGTATAGGCGCCCAGCATCGTGTGCTTGCGAATCGCTAAATGGTGTTTACCCATTTCGCAAATTTACTGCGTTGCGCAGCGCACTTCTTGCTCAAGCGCATGAAGATGTTCCTGCCGCCAGCTACCATGCAGGCTGCGCGCAACCGTCTCTTGCTACCGATGTCGATGCCCGCACAATGCGGGTGAACGAGCTCCTACGGGTACAACGGTTACCGAGCGTCCTGTAACACCAGCTCACGCAACGTATCGAGAAACAGCTTGAGCACCGGCGAATCGTCATCCGCACGGTACGTGACGTACAGCGGCACCTCCGGCAACGCCGGGGTCAGGCGCCGGAATACCAGGCCCGCCGGCGCCAATTGCTCGATGGAGGCTGGCAGCAACGCCACGCCGAAACCTGCCCGCACCAGGCTGAGCAAGGTTTGCACCTCGATCACCTGCTGGCGGATCTGCGGGGTGAACCCGGCCTGGATGCAGCACTGGAAGAGAAAATCGGCGAACCGCGATTGCTTCAATTCCAAGGCGACGAACGGCTCCTGAGCCAGATCCGACGGTGCCAGGGTGTCACGCTTTGCCAACGGATGATCGACCGGCATGACCACCCGGATCGGTTCGTAGATCAGCAGTTCATTGCGCAACTGCGGGTCGTCATAGCCGACCCGGAACACGCAGGCGTCGATGCGTTTTTCCTTGAGCGCCTTGACCTGCGCTGCCGGGGTCATCTCATGCAGACGCCAGTTCACTTGCGGATAACGCTCGCGAAACAGGTGCAAGGCCCGTGGCAGCACCCCGACCATCACCGAGCTGATCATGCCGATTTCCAGTTCGCCCAACTGGCCACGGCCGGTCTGGCGCGTCAGGTCCAGCGCGCGGTTGAGTTGTTCGAACACCAGCGGCGCCTGTTCCTTGAGCATCTGCCCGGCGGCGGTCAATTCGACCCGGTGATGGCTGCGTTCGAACAACGGCGTGCCCAGTTCCTCCTCCAACAGACGAATCTGTTGGCTCAGGGGTGGCTGGCAGATATGCAATCGGTTGGCGGCCCGGCCGAAATGCAGCTCTTCGGCCAGGGCCATGAAGTACCTCAGCAAGCGCAAGTCCATGCCCGTTATCCCAGGTTCAGTGGTGTAGAGCGCTGGCGCACCCCAGTCAGGCTGAACAAGGCATTGGCAATGGCCGGGGCCACCGACGGGCTGCCCAGTTCGCCGACGCCACCGGGCTTGGCCGGATCGCCGTCGACCAGCAGGATGTCCACCGCCGGCATATCCGACATGCGCGTCACCCGGTAATCGTGGAAGTTGCTCTGCACCACCCTGCCCTGTTTGATGTCCATCCGGTCGAACAACGCGTGGCCGAGCCCCCACATCAAGCCGCCGTAGATCTGCTCTTCAACGCCGCCGGGCGACACCGCCCGGCCGCAATCGACCACGCAGGTAAGTTTGTCGACCTTGATCGCGCCGTCCTTCTTCGACAGGCGTGCGACCACCGCAATGAAGCTGGTGTAACCCTGATGGGTGGCGATTCCCAGCGCCGTGCCCTCTGGCAGCGGCTGGCCCCAACCGGCGCGTTCGGCGGCGCTTTTCAAAACAGCGACATGCCGTGGCCGGTCCTGCATGTTGGCCAGACGGAAGGCCAGCGGGTCTTGCCCGGCGGCATGGGCCAGTTCATCCATGAAGCTTTCCACGGCGAACACGTTGGGAATGAAACTCACCGAGCGATACCAGCCGCTGGGCACCTGACTTTCGTGCCTGACCCAGGTCAGGTCGAGGTTGGCCGGACGATAGGCGAAATCCCATGCGGTGATGGCTTCCGTGGTGCTGTAGTCCATTTTGTCGGGGCGCTCGAAATAGCCCGGCTCCCACTGCTCCGGCGAGGCCGGCGACACCGCGTCAAGCTGCATCGCGGTCAAGCGGCCCTGCGCATCCAGTGCACCTTTGGCCCGGTGCAGCGTGGCCGGGTGCATGAACAAGGAGCGCATTTCGTCTTCGCGGCTGTTCATCAGTTTCACCGGCACCCTGGCTTGCTGCGCCAGGTAGGCCACTTCGAACAACCAGTATTTGGCCTCCCGCGCACCGAAACTGCCACCGGAAACCAGATCGTTGATGGTGACTTTGTCCTTGGTGAACTTGCATATGACTTGCGCCGCTTCCAGCGCCGATGACGGCACCTGCACCCCGCCCCAATAGGTGATGGCGTTGTCCTTGACCTGCGCGGTGATGCAGATTGGCTCAAGAGGGTTCTGCACCTTGTAGGGCATGCGGTAATCGGCTTCGAGCAGCTTCGCGGCACCCGGCCATTGTGCGTTCACATCACCCACCGCCATCGCGGACACCCGTTGTGCGCCGTTGTCGTCCAGCGCCGCAGCCTGGGCCTTGGCCAGTTCATCACTGTCGAAACCCGCCAGCGGCGAGTCGCTCCACTGAACCTTGAGCAATTCGCGCCCCTGGTGCGCGGCCCAGTAGCTGCGCGCCAATACCGCCACGCCTTCGACGTTGCCGCCGAGCACATCGGGACGCCCCGGCACCTTGATCACCTTGTGCACGCCCGGCACCTGCAACGCAGCCGCGCTGTCCACCGACACAACGCTCGCCCCCAGTACGGGAGCGCGCTGAATCACCGCCACCAGCATGTCCGGCAGCACTACATCGATGCTGTATTTGAAGCGTCCGCAGACCTTGGCCTGGGCATCGCGCTTGTGCCGCAGCTTGCCGATGTACTTGAACTGCGCCGGATCCTTGAGCGAAACCTTGGCCGGGGCCGGCAGATGCGCGGCGACGCCCACCAGTTCGCCGTAGCCGAGGCTGCGTTTGCTCGCCCCATGAACCACACGGCCTTCTTCAGTGTTGCAGCTGTCGGGGCTGACTTTCCACTGTTTGGCAGCCGCCGCGATCAGCAACGCCCGGGCCGTGGCACCGGCCATGCGCAGGCGGTCGTATTCCAGCGAGACGCTGGTGCTGCCGCCGGTGGAGAAGACTTTCCAGACCGGATGAATGTAGGTTTCGAAGAACGGGTCTTCCGGCGAGATCACCTGTACGGTCATCGGGTTGACGTCCAGTTCCTCGGCCACGCAGGCGGCCAAGGCCGTGTGCGTCCCGGTACCGGAGTCGTGCTTGTGCACCACCAGTTTCACCGTGCCGTCAGGCAGGATTCGCACCCAAGCGTTGGGTTCGAACTCACCGGCGGTTGCCGGGGCTTGCGGGTCAGTCGCGGCCAGGCTGGAAGGCAGGTAAAAGGCAATGGCCAGACTGCAGGTTACGGTTGCGCTTTGCTTGAGAA
Organism: Pseudomonas sp. Pseusp49; assembly: GCF_059491875.1. NCBI lineage: Bacteria > Pseudomonadati > Pseudomonadota > Gammaproteobacteria > Pseudomonadales > Pseudomonadaceae > Pseudomonas > Pseudomonas sp. Pseusp49. Next base: position 3,375,912 of record NZ_CP168514.1, read on the forward strand.
ACACACGCCGCGAAACATCCATCGGGGAGATCGTCATCACGCCTCCTTCGGCGCGTTGGCCGCGCGCTTGATCGCTTTGGTGATCCGCCCGTAAGTACCGCAGCGGCACAGGTTGCCGGACATGGCATTGCGGATCGAGTCGTCGGTCACCGCGGCACCTGTATTGAGCAACGCGGCGGCGGACATGATCTGCCCCGATTGACAGTAACCGCATTGCGGCACATCTTCGGCAACCCAGGCCAGTTGCAGCGGATGCTGCTCAGTCGGTGACAAGCCTTCGATGGTGGTGATGCTGTGCCCCGCCACGGCGGCGACCGGCAGCTGGCAGGAGCGCACCGCGACACCGTCCAGGTGTACGGTGCAGGCACCGCACAGGCCCATGCCGCAGCCGAACTTGGTGCCGGTGAGTTTCAAGTGGTCACGCAACACCCATAACAAGGGCATGGAGGGCGATGTCTCTGCCAGCTCGCGTCGTTCGCCGTTTACCGTGAATCCGATCATTGTCAGGCTCCAAGAGAGCGGCCCGTCTTTGTGCAGGCCTGGTGACCGATTATTGGAAGCCTTGGGAAAATCGGGCCAGCGACGATTTCTGCCATCCTGTGTAAGTAGGACTAACAGCATGTACAAGCGATACCCGTCGGTGCAGTCCATGAGTGCGTTCATCCAGGCGGCGCGCAGCGGCAGTTTCTCCAGCGCGGCACGCAAACTGGACCTGACCCACAGCGCCATCAGTCAGCAAATCCGCGCCCTTGAAGACTTCATCGGCCAGCCGCTGTTCGTGCGCGAAGGCGGTGGCAGTAACCTTACCGACGCCGGGCAACTGTTCGCCAGTGTGTTGTCCGACGGTTTGGCGCAGATCGATCGGGCGCTGTCTTCGGTGAAAAACCGCAGCGTAGCGCAACGCCTGACCCTGGATGTCGACAGTGAGTTGGCCCAGAGCTGGCTCAACCCGCGCTTGCCGCAGTTGCTGGATCTGTTGCCCGATCATGAGGTGGTGCTGCTGTCGATGCCGCGCTCGGATCGCAGTGCATTCGAACGGGTGGACCTGGCCCTGCGCTACGGTTACGGCGACTGGGACGACTGCGAGATGACGCAGATTTGCGGGGACCGGGTGATGGCGGTGGCTTCGCCTGAGCTGCTGGAGCGCCATGGTTTGCAGTTGCCGCTGAGTCCCGCGCAGATCCTTGAGTTGCCGTTGTTGGGCTATACGCGAAGGTCATGGATTCCGTGGCTGGATGCGGCCGGCATGCCTCCCGTCGAGCCTCCGGCGCGGGTGATGTTCGATAATGCGGCGAACCTGATTGCCGCTGCCGAGGCCGGCGTCGGTGCGGGACTGGTGCGTGGCTTGCTGGCGGCAGATGCGTTGCGCAGCGGTCGGCTGGTGGCGTTGAACGATGCGCAGATTGCAGCGCATTACAATCTGTACGCGGTGTGGCCACCGGGGCAGGCCGAGCGGGTGGCACCGGTGGTTGAGGCGGTCAAGCAGTTGGCTTTGCGTACACAGCTCTGACGTTTTCGCGAGCAAGCCCGCTCCCACATTTGACTGCATTCCACGTGGAGAAACGCGATCGAATGTGGGAGCGGGCTTGCTCGCGAAGAGGCCGGTACATCCACCACCCATCTCCTCATATCGAACACATATCACCCCCTCGCCCAATTAATATTGTACGAACCCGACACCCCCTTCCAATACTTCCCCCCAAGCAGCCAGCGTCCCGAGCCGGATGCGACCAGGCGAGGGAATGCGTGAGACTTTGCGCATAGAAATGGCCGATTGCCCGGGACGTGGCTGCTGTGAACCGCAAGGTTCCCTACCCCGCTATCAGGAGATCGACTTCAATGATCATCGATATCAGCTGCTATCCCACGGATCTCGTGGACCTCGCCTGGAGGCATGACGGTGACCCGTTCACCGGCGAGCGTCTACTGGAGATGATGGATGGCCCGTACATGGTCAACGGCAAACCTCGCCGCATCGACAAAGCCTTCATCCAGCCCCCCCAGGGCAACACCATCTACACCTGGACCGACGGCGACCTGACCGGTCGCGAGTCCATCGACGCCTACATGGCCTACACCCTGAAAATGGTCCAGACCTACCCGGACCGCTTCATCGGCTGCTTCGTCTACAACCCGCGCTGCGGCGTGGAAAACGGCGTCGAGGCGATCGAGCGCTACGTCAAGGAACACGGCTTCAAGATGGTGCAGATGCAGGCCAACATGCACGCCTACCGTCCGGACCGCGCCCTGGACTGGGTACGCCCGGCCTTCGAGAAATGCGCCGAGCTGGGCATCCCGGTCAAGCTGCACACCGGCGACGGGCCCTACAGCATCCCGTCGGAATGGGTGCCGATGATCAAGGAGTTCCCCAACGTCGATTTCATCATGGCCCACTTCGGCGTACAGACTGGTGGCGTCTACGTGTTCGAACCGATGCAGTGGGCGATGGAGTTGCCCAACGTCTACTGCGAATCGGGCTGGTGCCTGCAATCGCGGATCGTCGAGTTCGCCAAGGTCCTGCCGACCCACAAAATCCTCTTCGGTACCGACACCCCGCCGAATGAGCCGGGCATGTGGCTGCGTCTGCTCGAAGTGTTGTGCCACGAGCCGCCACAGGGTTTGAACCTCGACGAGGACACCCTGGAGGAGTACCTGGGCAACAACACCGCACGAATGATCGGCCTCGAACCGACCCCGCCGCCCCGTTCCGTTTCCGAAGCAGAGGCGCAGCTCAAGCGCCCCGTCACCACTCAACTGGCCAGGAGCTGAACCGATGATTATCGATACCCATCTGCACCCCACCAATCTGGTCGACGAGGCCTGGCGCCACACCGGCGAACCCTTCACCGGCGAGCGCATGCTCAAGCTGATGGACGGCCCGTACATGATCAACGGCAAGCCGCGCCGCATCGACATGGGCTTCATCCAGCCGCCACCGGGCAACACCGGTTATCGCGACGGCAACCGCCGGGGGCGCGAGGGCGTGCGCGACTACATGTCCTATGTCGCCGAACTGTGCGTGAAGTACCCGGATCGCTTCATCGGCAACTTCAACTTCAATCCGCGCTGGGGCCCGGAAAACGGTGCGGCCGAGCTGGAATTCCACATCAAGGAATACGGTTTCAAGATGCTCAAGCTGCACGCCAACATGCATGGCTATCGTCCGGACCGGGCGCTGGACTGGCTGCGTCCGGCGATGAAAGTCTGCGCCAAGTACAACATCGTGGTGCTGATCCACACCGGGGACGGTCCGTATACCATCCCGACGATGTTCTACCCGATCATCCGTGAGTTCCCGATGGTCAATTTCATCATCGGTCACTTCGGTATCCAGACTGGCGGCAACTACTCGTTCGAAGCGTTCTGGATGGCCATGGACACGCCGAACGTGTACTGCGAATCCGGCTGGTGCTTCCAGTCGCGGATCGTCGAGTTCGCCAAGGATCTGCCGCGCAACAAGATCGTATTCGGCACCGATTCGCCACCGAACGAACCGGGTATGTGGCTGCGTGAACTGGAAGTGTTGTGCTCGCCGGCGCCGCAAGGCCTGGGCATCGATGAGGATCACCTTGAGGACTACCTGGGCAACAACATCGCCCGGTTGTGCGGCATCGAACCGACGCCACCGCCCAAGGACCTGATCGAGGCGGACATTCGTCTGACCACGACGTACCTCTAGGTTCACGCATAACCCTTGTGGGAGCGGGCTTGCTCGCGAAAGCGCAGTGTCATTCAACAACGATGGTGACTGATCCACCGCTTTCGCGAGCAAGCCCGCTCCCACAGGTACGCACAGCACTGCTTTTCATGAGGTGAAACCATGACCCTCTCCACGCTCGGCGATACCCAGGATTTTCACGACTTTCTAGACGCCTATCGCCGGCAATACCCGGACGATGTGCTCACCGTCCGGCAGTCCCTTTCAGCCGACCAGGACGTCACCGCCCTGGTCGATACCCTGGCCACCCAGGGCCGCGATCCGCTGCTGATCTGCGAAAAAGTCGGCAACTTCGGTTTGCCGGTAGCCACCAACCTGTTCGCCTCCCGCACCCGCATCGCCCGGATGTTCGGCGTTGCCCCGGCGCAATTGCACGAGACGTTCCAAAAACGCGCCAACAACCCCATCGCCCCACGCTACGTGGAAACCGGTCCGGTGCTCGATGAAATCTTCGAGGGCGAAGCCGTGGACCTCGCACTGCTGCCGATGCTCAAGCATTTCGACAGTGATCGCGGCCCCTATATCACCAACGCGATCATCATTGCCGAAGATCCGGTCACCGGTATCGCCAACATGAGCTATCACCGCTCGATGCGCCATGCCCGACAGACCCTCGCCACCAGCCTGCACTCACGTGGTCACCTGTGGCGCATGCTGCAAACCGCCCGGGAGCGCGGCGAAGAATTACGCGTGGCCATGGTGGTCGGCGCACACCCGCTGTTCATGCTCGCCGCGGCGGCACGCTTGCCGTTCGGCAGCGATGAGCGCGAGGTGGCGGGCGGTTTGTTCGGTGCGCCGCTGGAGCTGGTGAAAACCCCGCGCTACGGCATCGGCGTTCCGGCCTTTGCGGAGTTTGTCCTGGAAAGCGCCATTGATCCGACAGCCTATGCCGAAGAAGGCCCGTTCGGTGAGTTCAGCGGGTACTCCTCGGATCGCTCGACCAACAATGTGCTGCGGGTCGACACCCTGATGCGGCGCAAGGATGCCTGGCTGGTGGACGTGGTTGGCGGGCGCTACGCCGAACACCTGACCCTGGCGCGGCTGCCACGGGAAGCGGAGATGAGCGAGAAACTCAAGGCACGCTTCCCGGCCGTCACCGCCGTTCACTACCCCAATTCCGGCACCCATTTTCACTGCTACGTCGCCCTGGACCAGAGCCGCGACGGCGAAGCGCGGCAGATCATGCTCGCGCTGCTCGGTTGGGACCCGTACCTGAAAACCGTGATCGCGGTGGACAGCGACATCGACATCAGCGACGACAGCCAGGTGCTCTGGGCGCTGGCCACGCATTTCCAGCCGCACCAGGACATCTTCGTCATCGACGGCTTGCCCGGCAGTCCGCTGGACCCGTCGTCCTCCATCAACGGCACCACCTCGCGCATGGGCCTGGACGCCACTCGCGGTTCAGGCTTCGACGGGATCAAGGCGCAGTTGGACCAGGACGTGGTCGAGCGTGCCCGCCAACTGCTCGCAGGCCTGCAATCATGAAACGCCAGCGCATGGTGGTCGGCATCAGCGGTGCATCGGGTTTCATCTACGGCGTGCGCCTGCTGCAATTGCTCGCCCAACTGGACATCGAAAGCCACCTGGTCATCAGCCGCGCCGCATTGCTGACCATGGCCCACGAAACCGACTACAAACTGGCCGACGTCACCGCACTGGCCAGCCATTACCACCGCACCGATGACGTGGCCGCCGGGATCGCCAGCGGTTCGTTCCGCTGCCTGGGCATGGTGGTTGCGCCCTGTTCCATGCGCACCCTGGCGGAAATCGCCACCGGCACCTCATCGGGCCTGATCGGTCGCGCAGCCGACGTCACCCTCAAGGAGCGTCGCACCCTGGTGCTGATGGCGCGGGAAACCCCGTTGACCCTCGCCCACCTGCGCAACATGACCGCCGTCACCGAGATGGGCGGGATCATCGCCCCGCCCGTCCCGGCCTTTTACGCCCGCCCGCAAGACCTTGCGCAAATGGTCGATCACAGCCTCGGCCGTATCCTCGACCTGTTCGGCCTCGACGCCGGGACCGCGTTGCGCTGGGGAGAACCCGACAAGCCTCCAGCCAAGTACAAAACATCTGGGAACGAGCTTGCTCGCAGTAGCGGTGGGTCAGTCGGCATCAATGCCGGCTGATATGGCCCCATCGCGAGCAAGCTCGCTCCCACAGTTGAAAGCACTCCGACCATTCAGTCATCAAGGAGCATCACATGAACACTCCATTCAACGCCCCGACCCCAAACACCAAAATCCCGGTGACCATCCTCACAGGCTTCCTCGGCGCCGGTAAAACCACCCTGCTCAACTACATCCTCAGGGAAAACCACGGCCGCAAGATCGCCGTGATCGAGAACGAATTCGGCGAAGTCGGCATCGACGGCGACCTGGTGCTCAGTTCCGAAACCGAAGAAATCTATGAGATGGTCAACGGCTGCGTGTGTTGCACCGCCGAGGTCCGCGAGGACTTGGTGCGTATCGTCCGCGAACTGGTGGCGCGCCCGGTGCGGCTCGACCATATCCTGATCGAAACCAGCGGCCTGGCCGACCCGTATCCGGTGGCACAAAGTTTTTTCATCAACGATCCGATTGCCGATGAAGTAGAACTCGATGCCATCGTCACCATGGTTGATGCCAAGCACATCGCTCAGCATCTGGAAGACCTGCAGCTCGATGGTGTAGACAACCAGGCGGTGGACCAGATCGTCTGCGCCGACCGCATCGTCATCAACAAGATCGATCTGGTCAGCGCCGCCGACGTGGCGTCCCTGACCGCCAAGATCCGGGGCCTGAACGCCACGGCGGATCTGGTGACCTCCAGCTACGCCGAGATCGACTTGTCGAAAATCCTCGGCATCGGTGCCTTCGAGTCCACTCAAAAACTCATGGAGATCGGTGCCGGGCACGACCATCACGCCGATGAACATCATCACGATCATGACGGCCCGGATCATGACCACGACCCAAGCGTGTCGTCGGTAGGCATCGCCGTGGATGGCGCGGTCAACCTGGGCGACTTCCACCGCTGGATCACAAAGCTGCGCACAGAACAGGCCAACAACCTGTACCGCATGAAAGGCGTGCTCGCGGTGGCCGATCAGGACCAGCGCTATGTCCTGCAAGGGGTGCATAGCCTGGTGGAATTCCGTGCATCGACGTCCTGGGGCAACGAACCGCGCTGCAGCAAGATTGTGTTCATCGGCCGCGACCTGGACCGCGCAGCCCTGAACCAGGGCTTTGCCGCCTGCCTGGCAAGCTGAAAAAAGGCATCGGAGCCGGTGGATGGCGGTTCCGGGCACATGAATGACGGGTGCCAGACAGTCAGGACACCAGGAAACCTGTGGGAGCAATGGTGCTCCTGCGGTCGGCATCAGAACGAATACCCCTCTCTACCGAATAACAACAGCAAGAGGTGATTCCCCATGTCGTCAGCCAATACCCCTGCAACGCCCACCATCCACCCCGTCGACCGGATTCTGCCGGTACGGCAAATGCTTACCCTCGGCCTGCAGCACATGGCCGTCTCGTACATCGGCGCCATCGCGGTGCCGTTGATTGTCGCCAGCGCCTTGAAGATGTCCCAGGCCGACACAGTGGTGCTGATCAGCACCACGCTGTTCTGCTCCGGCATCGCCACCCTGCTGCAAACCGTCGGTTTCTGGAAATTCGGCGTGCGCCTGCCGATCCTGCAGGGCGTGGCGTTTAGCAGCGTGGGGCCGGTGATCGCCATCGGCAGCAATCCGGAAGTCGGTTTCGCCGGGGTCTGCGGCGCGGTGATCGGCGCGGGGATTTTCACCATGCTGATGGCGCCGTTCGTGGGGCGACTGCGGCGCTTTTTTCCACCGGTGGTCACCGGCTGCATCGTCACCGTGATCGGCTTGCAGCTGTTTCCGATTGCCTATGAGTGGGTCGGCGGCGGACGGCATGCCAGCGACTTCGGCGCGCCGACGTACCTGGCTGTTGCGGCGGTGGTGTTGCTCAGCATCCTGCTGGTCAACCGCTACGGCAGCCCGATGCTGCGCAATATGGCGGTACTGGTGGGCATGCTGGTGGGTGCGGCGCTGGCCTACGGGCTGGGTATGGGCAGTTTTCACAGCGTGCAGGAGTCGCCATGGCTCACCGTGCCCTACCCGTTCTACTTCGGCCTGCCGACCTTCAGCCTGATCCCTATCGCCACCATGGTGGTGGTGATGATCGTGCAGATGGTCGAGTCCATGGGGCTGTTCGTGGCCATCGGTGACATCGTCGACAAACCGGTGGAAGAAAAACAGGTGATCAACGGCCTGCGCGCCAACGGCCTGGCCAGCACCATCGCCGGGATGTTTGCGGCATTTCCGTTCATTGCCTTCATGGAGAACGTCGGGCTGGTGATCCTCACCGGCGTGCGAAGTCGCTGGGTCGTCGCCATCAGCGGCCTGCTGATGTGCACGGTAGCGCTGGTGCCCAAGGCCGGCGCGATCATCGCCTCGATGCCGACCGCAGCCCTCGGCGGTGCCGGGATCGCCATGTTCGGCGTGGTCGCGGCGGCGGGGATCCAGACCCTGTCCAAGGTCGACTACGAGCGCAATCGCTACAACGTGCTGATCGTCGGCTTCACCATCGCCGCCGCCCTGGTGCCGGTGCTGGCCCCGGCCCTGTTCAAGCAATTGCCCGAGTGGTCGCAGCCTTTCCTGCACAGCAGCGTGGTCATCGCTTGCCTGGTGTCGGTGTTGCTCAACGCCACCCTCAACGGTGTCAGCGTGCCTGATGCCGCCGCCAGCAAATCCGCCACCCACAGCCTCTGACTGGAGCCGACCATGACTCAACTGCAAAACATCCTGATCAAGAACCCGCTGGCGGTCATGACCGGCCTGCGCGGCCCACGGGCTCGGGCCGGCGCCGTGGATATCCGCATCGTCAACGGGCGCATCGCCGAAATGGCCGCCGGCCTTGAAGCGCAACCCGGCGAGCGGGTGATCGATGCGCGCCACTCGGTGGTGTATCCGGGCTGGATCAACACCCATCATCACCTGTTCCAGAACCTGCTTAAAGCCGTCCCCGAAGGCTTGAACCAGGACCTGCAAGGCTGGCTGGCCAGCGTACCCTACCCACGCCTCAACCGCTTCACGCCGCAACTGGCGCGGATCGCCGCACAACTGGGCATGGCCGAGTTGCTATTGTCGGGGGTGACCACCTGCGCCGATCACCATTACCTCTACCATGCCAACGGCACCACCGAGACCGGTGACCTGCTGTTCGACATGGCCGAGGAATTCGGCCTGCGTTTCGTGCTGTGCCGGGGCGGAGCGCTGGAGTCGGCCAGCGCGCATCCGGGGTTCTCGAAAACCGCGCTGCAACCGGAAACCCTGGACCAGATGGTCGGTGACATCGAACGACTGAAATCCCGTTATCACCAGGACACCCCGGACGCCTTGCGCCGGGTGGTCGTCGCGCCGACCACACCGACTTTTTCCCTGCCGCCGACGCTGCTGCGGGAACTGGCCCACACCGCCCGGGGCCTCGGCTTGCGCCTGCACACGCACCTGTCGGAAACCCGGAACTACGTCAACTTCTGCCGCGAGAAATACAACTGCCTGCCGGTGGAGTTCGTTGCCGAACACGAATGGCTCGGCCCGGACGTATGGTTCGCCCACGCGGTGCACCTGCAACCGGGTGAAATCCGCATGCTTGCACAAACCGGCACCGGTATTTCCCACTGCCCGGTGAGCAATGCGCGCCTCGGCAGCGGCGTGGCGCCGGTACCGCAGATGTTCGAGGCCGGGGTGCCAATATCCCTCGGCGTCGACGGTGTGGCGTCCAACGAATCCGGGAGCATGGTTGGCGAGGTAAACACGGCGTGGCTGATACACCGCGCGGAGCAAGGCGCCTCGGCCACCACCGCCGAAGATGTCATTCACTGGGGCACGGCGGGTGGCGCACAGGTGTTGGGGTTGGGTGCGGTCGGCACACTTGAGATCGGTCAGGCGGCGGACCTGGTGATCTATGGCCTCGACCATCCGCGCTACTTCGGCTTCCACGATATTGCCGTGGCGCCCGTGGTAGCGGGCGAGCCGATCAGGGTGAAGTACAGCCTGGTCGGTGGCCGGGTGGTGGTCGATAACGGTGTGATTCCGGGGCTGGATATGCAGCGGATGCGGGCCGAGGCGTGGGACGGGGTCCGGCAGTTGATGAGTGTGAACGACTGACCGTCCTGCCACACCTTTACTCCTGTGGGAGTGAGCAAGCTCGCTTCCACAGGGATCTCCATGATGCTCAGGATTTACTGCCATGTCTGGCCTCAATGATCTTCTACAAGCCATCGACTCCGCCGCCCAGGCCGGCGAAGAAACCATCCTCGCCACCGTGGTCAAGGTCGAAGGCTCGGCCTATCGCCGATCCGGCGCGCGCATGCTCATTCCCCTGCACGGTCGCACCATCGGCACCGTCAGCGGCGGTTGCCTGGAGCAGGACCTGGCGAAAAAAGCCTGGTGGCTGACCGACTCCGGCGAACCCGTGGTGCGCCGCTACAGCACGGGCGCCACTGAGGACGAAGACGATGAGCAAAGCTCGTTGACCTTCGGTTTGGGATGCAACGGCACGGTGTTCGTCTTGCTCGAACGCCTGCACGCGACATCCTCGTCACCCGTTATCGAACTGTTGCGCCGAGTGCGCGACAGCCAACAGCCGGCCGCCATGGCCACGGTGATTGGCACGTCTCGCAATGCCTCGGCGCGGGTCGGAGACCGTCTGCTATCCGACACCGATGGAACCCTGCGCAATCTACCGCTGAAAATTGCGATTCGCCACGATCTGCGCAAGACACTGGCGCAGAAAAAATCATCGATACGCCTCTACACCGACGCCCGTGGCGAAGTCGAAGTGTTCTTCGAATACATCGCGCCGCCACCGCGCCTGGTAATCTTCGGTGCCGGCCACGACGCGCAGCCGCTGGTACGCATGGCCAAACTGCTGAACTGGCATGTCAGTGTCATCGACAGTCGCAGCCACTTCGCCCGCCCCGAACGCTTCCCCCAGGCCGATGCCGTAATCTTTGCCAGCCTCGACAACCCGTTCGACCTGCGCCCCCTGACCGATGGCGCCGCCGTCACCGTGATGACCCACAGCTATCGCCAGGACCGGCATTGGCTCGGGCAACTGTTGCAGACCTCTCCCGCCTACCTCGGCCAGCTCGGTCCGAAGGAGCGTACGCAGCGCTTGCTTGCGGAGATCGGTCAGGGCACGTGCGCCCTGCATTTCCCTATGGGCCTCGACCTGGGGGGCGATGCTCCGGAGAACGTGGCGCTGTCGATACTGGCGGAGATGACGGCGGTGATGAATCAACGTCAGGGCGGGATGCTCAGGCATCGGCGCAAGCCGATTCATCAGGCGGATTTGCAGGTCAGTGAAAATCTGCACGGTCGGGTAGTCGTTTGACTATTGCACGTTGAACAACACCTCCAGCCCCGCCAACCTGTCCGGTTTGCGCATGATGAAGATCCGGCTCACCCGCCTTTCCAACGCTGTAGTCAGTGCGATTGCATTCGTATATCTGGCCGCTGTTGAGCTTGCTCGCCCTGGTCACACTGTGGTCCGCGCAACGGGAGCCAGTCGTCATGGACGATGGCTGGTAACTGCCAGTAGTGAACGACCGTAAAGGGTTTGCTGCCCCTCGCGAGAGGCACCGATCGGCCAGAAGCTGCCTGTGTTAACGGGCAGTAAACGGCCAACAGCCGCCGCTCGCTCAGTGGGCCGGCAATCGTTGCTCGCGCCCCTTCAAGATATCGAGCACCTAGTTCGGAAAAGCGCTGATCAGGCTAGACTCATCCAACTTGACAAAGTGCTTCCAATAGAACTCGATCCCATTACACATCATCCATCTCATTCCCCATCGCCAGGACTTATTCATGCCCCTGCCTTTTCACAAGATGCACGCCAATGGCGATGACTTCGTCATTGTTGACGCTCGCAAGATGGCCAATCCGGTGACCAGTGCGCTCGCTCGTCGAATGGGTGATCGCAACCGGGGCATCGGGTTTAATCAACTGGCGGTGGTGCTTGATTGCGACGATGCCGATGCGCGACTGGAATTCTGGAATGCCGACGGCTCTACGCTGGATGTCTGTGGCAGCGCAACCCGGGGTGCCGCAGACCGATTGATGCGCGAGTCGAACGCGACTTCGATAGGGCTGCGAACCAGCCGCGGTCTTTTGACTTGCGAACGAATGTCCACTGGTGTCATTTCCGTCAGCATGGGAGAACCACGTTTCGGTTGGTTGGACATCCCCCTGACTCGCGAGTTGGCTACGGCTGCTCTGCCACTGGCGGGTGACCCGGCCGCTTGCAACATGGGAAATCCGCACTGCACCTACTTTGTGGAAGATCTGGCGGCGGTCGATGTGGCGACAATCGGGCCGGCCATAGAAACCGATCCCCTGTTTCCCCTCCGGACGAACGTGCATTTCGTACAGATCATCGACCGAACGCGCATTCGCCTGCGTATTTGGGAGCGCTGGGGTGGTATTCCGCTGGGTTCTGGTTCCTGCTGCTGTGGTGCCGTGGTCAATGGAATACGCCGTGGCCTGCTGGACCACTCCGTTGAAGTGGAATGTGATGGCGGAACCGTCACGGTTGAATGGGATGGTGTGGGGCCGGTTGTTCTTATTGGGCCGGTAGAGTCGGTTTTCTCGGGAATCATCACCGACACTCAGCTACAGGTTGTGTAGCTGCAGGTATCGAGCAGTTCAATTCATGGGCGATTGAAGGTGTTGGTGACGGGCAGGTTTTGGCCGATTTCTGCATGTCGTGACGAACAGTAAGCGTCCTAAAGCGGTTGCCACACGTCTCGCGAAGTCTTACTTCTATGGAGCTGCTCGCCAGAGATACCACGATAAACGAGCTACCTACCACCGGAATGCGGGTTTTTGTACACCTTAACGGAGCGAGCCTTCCGGGTGCCTTTGGACTCTGCGGCTGCAGGGATACGGCGGGTAACGGACTGAGGATCCAGGATGGCGACGATATTGCGGAGGCTGTAACCGTGAGAGTTCGGGGAGGCGAGACTAGGAATGTCGTGGAAACTAGCGCTATGAACATAGATCGATGAACAGGCAAGTTAATTCCGAGAACATTGAGTCTGTAATCTCGGGCCCGCGAGCCACTTATGAACATCTGACATCGCCCACTTGTTAAATCACATGTGCGTATCCACTGCCATCGGTGCGAACGCGTTTGAATCCCTTAGCCGCTCCCAAGATTTCTCTCGATCCTGAAGCGGTCAATCCCGACACCAGTTTTTCTGCTCGCTTCGGGATAGATCCTCAAGCCCTGGCCAGCGGCCTATGCCTACCATCCGCCCCTGCGCAAGCGATCAGGAACGCAAGGAGATGTATGGCACTGATGGGAATACGCGGTTGGGATAGTCCACTTTAATATTGGGTCGTGATCTGGGGGGGGCGTGAGACGCTCATGATTTCATCCCCCCTCCTCACCCTGTGCGACCTCGCAATGACCTGGCTAAGTGCGCGGCAATGTAGGCCCTCAAGATATTGGCCGCACAGAGGCACCGATCGCCTCAGATTTTCTGGCAACGAGAAGCCCAACGCTTCATGGACATCGCAGGCCATCACCTCAATGCTCTTTGACTTTCCTGATACGCAGCACGATCAACGCAAGAATACCAATCGCGAGCGGCGCCATGACCAGCATGGCCTCTCGCGGGGTCACCCCAAATCCAAGCAGGTGCACCCCTGAGTAACCCAGCTTGAGCAAACTGAGCAGGTAGTAGGTAATGGCAATGATCGACAAGCCCTCCACTGCGCGCTGGATCTTGATCTGGGCATCGGCGCGGGCATTCAGGCTTTTCAGGATTTCCGAGTTCTGTTCCTCCATTTCCACCTGAACCCGTGCCTGTAACAGATCGCCCAGGTTGGCCACGCTTTCGGCCAGGTGCTCCAGGCGCTGTTCGGTGGCGGTGCAGTACCTGACGGTAGGTTTGAAGCGGCGCTCGATAAATACGCCCAGGCGTTGGCAATCACCTACGTGACTTTCCCGCAGCTCACCCAGACGTTCGAACACCAATTGCGCATAGGCTTGCGTGGCACTGAAGCGGTGCCGGGTTTTCGCCGCGCTGCTCACCACTTGCGCAGACAGGTTGGAAATATCCGCCAGCAGGGCTTTCGCATTACTGCCGTGCGGGTCGGCGTTGCGTTCGGAAAGGGTGACCAGGGTCTTGTCGAAAACATCGAGCTGCGCGCTCAAGTCTTTGGCCATGGTCAAGGATAACGAGGCCATCATCCTGTAGGTCTCGATTTCCAGCAGGCGGCGTATCATCCGGCCCTGGCGGTAGGCATTCAGGCGCCGGTTGACGAACAACATGTGGTTGTTGCCCTCCTCGCTCAGGCGAAAATCACTCCAGACCATGGCATCGCCACCGCCCACGCACGAACCACTCGGATCCTTGAAGCCGTACCGGGACAGGTCCAGGCCGGTTTCACCACGCACGACAATCTGCACCGAGTTGATCAGGGCCGGCAAATGCACTTCGACCTTTGACGCCAGCACCTCGGGCAGCGTGGTCCAGGACAAGTCATCAGAGGATGAAGTGACCACCAGTGTCAGGGTGAAAAACTCGGCATGGCGCTCCCATTTCAGTGCATGGCCATCGAGTTGGGTAATGCCTTGGGCGGCATTCAGGTCGAGGGTGCCAGGGCAGCATTGTTCGAGGAATGCATTGCACGCCTGATCGCTGTCGAGGAAGGCCAGATGAAACACATGGGCCGGCTCATCGAAATACAGTGACGGGCGCGCGTGCAGTTCGTTGTGCAGGCTTTGTCGTAACGGGTGCATGTTGTATGGCCATGTTGGAGTTGTTTTTGCCGCTTTCGATGAATGCCCACCCGAGCCAGGTGCCGAAGCTTTCGGGGCATTATCGATTGCTGTTGATGGTGGGACAGTTTGGCGAACTCATGAGTCACGGCCAGGTGACAAACCCTGGATCGACAGTAGCGAACCAGGGACAGACACCGTCCAAAGCGTGTTTGTCGACCTGCCATCACTGCAGCCGGCAAACGAAACTCTCGTCTGGGTTTCATTTACCCTGGGCGAGAAAGTCGCGCCAGATCTGGTGGCCGACATCGTCATACTGCTTGACCAGCTCGCGGAAGGAACGACGGTGCGCGGAGTCCACCAAAGGCTCAGGAAGCATCGGGTCGAACACGATCTGGCGCATGGCCTGGTCCCCCAGCACATACGCCTCACGGGCAGCGTCCTCAATCGGCATGCCGGCCAAGCGCGCCATCGACGCCTGCAGCGTGCGTTGGCCGTCGCTGTAGGTTTTCTGCAACTCACTGGCGTCCCACAGCAAACGGGCCCGGGCGTCTCGCTGCGGATCGAACTGCTGCGCCTGGAACACCGCCGTCGAGTTTTCCACGCCCAGTGACAGCAGACGTTCGCGTGTGTGCGCCACTCCGCCGACCAGGTTATCAGGGCGGATAAACAATCCGTCATCCAGTTCGCGCAAGCCCACCAATCCGAATGCGCGCTCTCGGGCACGCAATGCTTTGCGATCGCTACGGCCCAGGGCTGCCGTAAGCGCCACCACCCAGCTGCCATCCCACTCACGCAGACGCGTTTCGGCCTGACGCCAGGCGCCTATCTCTTCGCCCAGCGCTCTGCCGGCCTGGCCAAGACGGTAGGCGCCGCGCACGACAGTTTCGATCAGTTCGGCGCTCTGCAACCGGGCAAGGGCAACGCGTGTGTTGTTCGCAGACAGACCGAACAAAGCGCAGGCGCGCACGGCGCTGGTGACATCCAGCTCACCACCTTCGACAACCAGGAGCAATTTGAGGATCAACTGACGCGGCGTTGGCGTCGGGTTTTCGAGCTCGTCTGAAGCGGGTTCCAACAAGAAACAGTCCTCCCTTCCCGGCACGATTCGGCACGCACCTGATGAATGATCGTAAATTACAGTGATTGACATAAAAAATACATTGAGTGTAATTTCCTCCGAACCTATCACGGAGAAACCCGCTCATGTCTGCCGCAACCCAGCCAAAGATCGCCACCCCGTTTTCAACCCACGAAGTTTTCAATCAGCCGCAGCCGTTGCCAGCTTACAACGCCTGGGACAGTGATGTCCCACTGCGCGAGGCGGTGCGAGCGAACGGCGGCGACTGGGCACAGGCACAGTTATCGGCCCATGGCGCCATGAGTGGCGGCGAGCAAATGGAGCTGGGCGAGCTGGCCAATCGCAACAAGCCCGTGCTTCACGCCTTCGATCGCTATGGCCGGCGCATTGACGAAGTGCAGTTCCATCCCGCCTATCACCAGCTGATGCTCAATGCGATGCGCGGCGAGGTACACAGTTTTTCGTGGAACCACTTGGGGCAACCCGGAGCCCATGTGGTGCGCGCGGCCTTGTTGTATCTCAATGGCCAGGCAGATGCAGGCACCTGCTGCCCGCTGACCATGACCCACGCCGCCATTCCGGCGCTGTTGAACACCCCTGAGCTGGCAAAAATCTGGATACCCAAACTGACCGCCCGGGACTACGACCCACGTCCCCTGCCCGTCGAGCAAAAACGCGCCTGCACCATGGGCATGGGCATGACCGAAAAACAGGGTGGCTCGGATGTACGCAGCAATACCACCCAGGCTCACCCTCAGGCCGATGGCAGCTTCAAACTGATCGGTCACAAGTTCTTCTTCTCTGCCCCCATGTGCGATGCGCACCTGGTACTTGCCCAGCTCGATGGGCGCGTGAGCTGTTTTCTGATGCCGCGAATCCTGCCCGATGGCTCGCTCAATGCCGTGCGCATCCAGCGCATCAAAGACAAGCTGGGCGACTGGAGCAATGCGTCCTCCGAAGTGGAGTTCCAGGGCGCTACGGCCTATCTGGTCGGTGCTGAAGGTCGCGGGGTGGCGACCATTCTGGAGATGGTCGCGCTGACCCGTCTGGACTGCGTGATCGCCTCTTCGGCACTGATGCGCCAAGCCCTGGTGCAGGCGCTGAACCACGTCAGCCAACGACATGCCTTCGGCCATGTGCTGATCGAACAACCGCTGATGCGTAACGTGCTGGCCGATCTGGCGCTGGAAAGTGAAGCTGCCGTGGCCTTCACGATGCGCATCGCCCGCGCCGTGGATGCTTCGCCGAACGATCCGCAGGAAGCGGCCTTCGCTCGTATCGCCACGGCCATCGGCAAGTACTGGATTTGCAAGCGTACTCCGGCGTTCGTCAACGAGGCCCAGGAATGTCTCGGCGGGATTGGCTTTGTCGAAGAAAACATCCTGCCGCGTCTGTATCGCCAGGCACCTTTGAATTCCATCTGGGAAGGCAGCGGTAACGTGCAATGCCTGGATGTGCTGCGCTCGTTGCACAAAGACCCGGCGATAAGTGAAGCCTTGTTTGCCGAACTGCAGAGCGCCGCAGGCCTGCACCCGCTGTACGACAGCCACCTGCAGTGGCTGCACAACGCATTCCAGGACATTGGCAACCTCGAGGCCCGCAGCCGTCTGGTGGTGGAGCGTACCGCGCTGGCGATCCAGGCCGGGCTGTTGCTCAAGTCAGGCAACAACGAGATTGCCGACATCTTCTGCCGGGCACGCCTGGGCAGCGAGTGTGGATTCGCCTTTGGCAGCCTCGATTCCAATGCACCGCTGAGCACCTTGATCGAGCGCGCCATGCCCCGTCTCTGAGCTAGCCATAACAATAAAAAAGGAGAACGCCATGAGCGTACATTTAGGACGGTTGCTGGCACAGCGCGCCGACTTGACTCCGGTCCGGGAAGCGCTGGTATCACCCACGGGAAGATGGACCTTCGCCCAGTTCGACGCACGCTGTAATCGCCTGGCCAATGACCTGGTTGCGCAGGGCGTGGCCGAAGGCGATCGCGTGGCGGTCTATTCAAAGAACAGCGAATTTCTCGCCTGCGCGCTGTTTGCCGTAGCGAAGGCCGGCGCCACGTTGGTGGTACTCAACTGGCGTCTTCAGGCGCCCGAACTGAGCTACATCCTGGCCGACAGCGAACCGGCAGCACTGCTGTTCGAGGACGCGTTCGCACCCACCGTCCAGCAATTTGTAGCTGACCGACCAGGTCTGATCCTGATCAACAAAGGTACCGAACAAGCGCCAGGCGCCTACGAGCGCATCACTGCCGATACCGGCCTGGACGCGCCGCTGTTGCTGGGCCGCGGCGACGATGCCCCTGCGGTGATCATGTACACCTCGGGCACTACCGGAAAACCCAAGGGCGCTCTGCTCTCCCACGCTGCATTGATCTGGACCGCGCAAAGCAACAGCGCCACGCTGGAATGGAATCAGGACCACCGCTTTCTACTGATCGCCCCGATGTTCCATATCGGCGGACTTTCACCCATGCTGACCAACGTGTTCAAAGGTTGCACCACGGTGCTGCTGCCTGACTTCGACCCGACACAGGTCTGGGAGGTGATCGCTCGCGAGCGCATCACCAGCTTGATGACGGTGCCGGTGATGCTTCAGGCATTGTTGACCCTGGCGAAAAAACAGGAAGTCGATAGCAGCAGCCTGGTTTCCGTGACCTGCGGCGCCTCGGCAGTTCCCCTCAGGCTGATCGAAGACTGTCTGGCCATCGGCGTGAAAGTGCAGCAGGTGTACGGCATTACCGAATTTTGTGGCGCGGTGACCTTCTGGACCCACGAAATGGGTCTCGCCCATGCCCACTCCCACGGCAAGGTGCTGATGTTTGGTGAGGTCAGAATCGTCGATCCGTCCAGCCTGGAGCCACTGGCCCCCGGCCTGGACGGCGAAGTCTGGTGTCGTGGGCCGATGATGTTTTCCGGCTACTGGCGTAATCCGCAAGCCACCCAGGTAGCTATTCAAAAAGGTTGGTACAGAACCGGTGACATCGGTCGTATCGACGAGCATGGATTTCTCCATGTGGTGGATCGCCTCAAGGACATGATCATCAGCGGTGGCGAGAACATCTACCCGGCAGAATTGGAGGCGGTGATTGCCTCGTTGCCAGGTGTCGCCGAGGTCGCCGTCATCGGCCAGCCTGATGAGCGATGGGGCGAGGTGCCGGTTGCCTTCGTCGTTGCCACGTCGCCAGGCGCTACCAGTGAGGCCGCGATCATCGAGGCCTGCCGCCTGCGTCTGGCTGGCTTCAAGTGCGTGAAGTCGGTGCAGATGATTGACACCCTGCCCCGCAGTTCGGTGGGCAAGGTTCTGAAGCGACAGTTGCTTGCATAAGCCCGAGCAAGTGCCGCTGAACAACAGCGGCACTTGCGTACGCGGCAATCACGTTGGCGACGCTTGGCTCAACGATCAACTAAAACGCTCACCGAGCCGCTTGTGCGATATCCCCGCAAAAAAGATCGACGCTGCCATCCTCAGGTGTCGTGCGCACGACAACGGAATATTGACCGGACAACAGATCCGACACAGAGACCGGGGCAACACGCTCAAACGTCCAACCTGCCTGAGCAGTACGCTGAGTGGTAATCCTGTCGTTCATCTCGTAAGCAACCGGGCCTGGCTGCTGGCAGTTGCCTCTGTTGACGAACGTGTAAATGCGCAACGGCAAAGTGGTTCCTGTCGGGACGCCAGAGATGTAGAAGTTGAAATTACTTTCGTTGTCCACGGCGGTCAGCGTCGTATTGGCGATATGGCCGGCATTCTGCTCGGAGGCTTTCAGGGGAAGCGTCACCGACTGGGTGGATGAACGGGTACAGCCCGAGAGACTTACTGTGACCAGTAGCGCTGTCAGTGGGAGGGTGTAATTCATTGACAACCTCGATCGGTTGAAGAAGTGCCGGGTGGAATATTGTGTATAGCTGATCAGCTCATGTTGCACTCCCCCGGAATGTACTTCTCGGACATGCCCCATCCCGTGCCGCTCCTGCATTGCGCAATGTCTCGATCCGAGTGCAGAAACAGCAATTATTCCCAAACCCACTACACTGGTTTTCCAACTAACTGCTGTAGTCCTTGCCAGAGTGAGCAGCCATGTAGCCGCCAATGATTAACCCATCCACCGTAGGTGAACCTCATGAATTTCATGATCCTGGTGCAGCGTACCTGGAACTCCGCAGTCACTACGACGCGCCTTTGCTCGCACATTGAACGCCGCTTTGGCGCGCCTCTCGCCGTACTCGGGCTGAGCCTGATCGCTTCGACGGCGGTGTTCGCGGCTGACCCTTTGGCATCCTGGAATGACGGGCCGGCCAAGCAAGCCATCGTGGAGTTCGTCAAGGCGACCACCCAGGAAGGGGGTAGCCAGTTCGTTTCGCCAGCCGAACGCATCGCGACCTTCGACCAGGACGGCACGCTGTGGGTCGAGCATCCTGCGTATAGCCAACTGTTTTATTGCCTGAGTCGCGTTCCTGCGGTGGTCAAGGCAAAGCCGGAGTTGGCCAGCGCCGAACCCTTCAAGACGGTACTGTCGGGCGACCGCGCCGCCATGGCAAAACTGACCCTCGATGACTACCTGAAAATCGCCATGGTGACCCTCAGCGGCATGCCTACGGATGAGTTCAAGCAGCAAGTTCGTGCCTGGCTGGCCGAAGCCCGAGACCCTCGCTGGAAGCGCCCTTTCACCGAACTGACGTATCAGCCGATGAAGGAAGTCATGCAATACCTGCGTGACAATGGCTACAAGACCTACATTGTCACCGG
This sequence comes from Pseudomonas sp. Pseusp49, assembly GCF_059491875.1. Taxonomy (NCBI): domain Bacteria; kingdom Pseudomonadati; phylum Pseudomonadota; class Gammaproteobacteria; order Pseudomonadales; family Pseudomonadaceae; genus Pseudomonas; species Pseudomonas sp. Pseusp49. The sequence continues at coordinate 3,396,256 of NZ_CP168514.1, forward strand.
GGGTGGGCAGGACTTCGTTCGCACCTATTCCGAGGAGATCTATGGCGTGCCTGCGGAACAAGTCATCGGTAGCGCTGGCGCAACCGAGTATGTCTACGACAAGAACGGTAAACCGCAGTTGATCAAACAACCCAAAGTAGTGCTCAACGACAACGATGCCGGCAAGCCAGAGAATATTTACCTGATGACGGGCCGCCAACCAAACGCAGCCTTCGGCAACTCCACCGGCGACAAGCAGATGCTGGAATACACCAAGGCCGGCCAAGGCGCGCGACTGGTGATGCTGGTGCTGCACGACGACGCCGAGCGCGAATATGCCTATGGCCCGGCTCAAGCATTGCCGGAGACCAAGGTAGGCACTTTTACGCAACCCCTCTATGACCAGGCAAAGCGAGATGGCTGGACGGTCATCAGCATGAAAAAGGATTGGAAGAAGGTATTTGCATTCGAGTGAAACACCGCTGCAGGTGAATTCAACGTATGAGCAAATACCCCGCTGAGCCGTAAAAGCCGCACTAGACTCCTTCGTGCGCCTTACTCCTTACAAGGGCATGCAACAACAGTAGTCGTGATCTGTATGCAGTACTTGGGCTAATTGCAGTTGTGCACTCATCACCGGCCAACATTATGAAACAACGAGGTTGCTGGCATGGAAAAGCTATCGGATCGTTTCAAGTTGTCTGTCGTGTTTGCTGCACTGTTGTCATTGAACGGGCTTGCCCACGCCGCTCAAACGGAAAAAACCAATATCCTGTTCATCGTTTCCGATGACACTGGCTACGGCGATCTGGGGCCGTACGGAGGTGGGATCGGGCGTGGCATGCCTACGCCCAAGATCGATGAGTTGGCGGCAGAAGGTGTCACTTTCTACTCCTTCTATGCACAGCCGAGCTGTACGCCTGGCCGGGCGGCCATGCAAACCGGGCGCATCCCCAATCGCAGCGGCATGACCACCGTGGCGTTTCAAGGCCAGGGCGGTGGTTTGCCAGCCGCCGAATGGACGCTGGCATCCGTGTTGAAGACCGGCGGCTATGACACCTACTTCACCGGCAAATGGCATTTGGGCGAAGCCGACTATGCGCTGCCCAATGCCCAGGGTTATGACGTGATGAAGTACGTCGGCCTGTATCACCTCAATGCCTATACCTACGCGGACCCAACGTGGTTCCCCGACATGGATCCGGAAACCCGCGAGATGTTCCAGAAGGTGACCAAAGGCGCGTTGTCCGGCAAGGCCGGCGAAAAACCGGTTGAAGAGTTCAAGATCAATGGCCAGTACGTGGACACACCCGTCGTGGATGGCAAACCCGGCGTGGTCGGCATTCCGTTCTTTGATAACTATGTCGAAAAAGCTGCCCTCGAGTTTCTCGACACGGCGGCCAAATCGGACAAGCCGTTTTTCATCAACGTCAACTTCATGAAAGTCCACCAGCCGAACATGCCGGCTCCGGAGTTCGTTCATAAGTCCATGTCCAAGTCCAAGTACGCCGACTCCATCGTCGAACTCGATACCCACATCGGCCGCATCATGGACAAGCTCAAGGCGCTGGGCCTGGATAAGAACACCCTGGTGGTTTACACCACAGACAACGGGGCCTGGCAGGACGTTTATCCGGACGCCGGCTATACCCCGTTCCGCGGCACCAAGGGCACCGTGCGTGAAGGCGGTAACCGAGTACCGGCCATTGCCGTCTGGCCTGACAAGATCAAGCCGAACACGAAAAACCACGAGATGCTCGGTGGCCTGGACTTGATGGCGACGTTCGCCTCTGTGGCAGGCGTCAAGCTGCCCGAGAAAGACCGTGAAGGTCAGCCGATCATCTTCGACAGCTACGACATGACGCCAGTACTCACCGGTAGCGCCCCTTCACCGCGCAAGGAGTGGTTCTACTTTACCGAGAATGAATTGTCCCCGGGTGCGGCCCGTGTCGGGAACTACAAAGCGGTATTCAACCTGCGCGGCGACGATGGCGCCCAAACAGGCGGTCTCGCCGTGGACTCGAACCTGGGTTGGAAAGGCGCACAAAAATACGTGGCCACCGTGCCGCAGGTGTTTGACTTGTGGCAAGACCCGCAAGAGCGCTATGACCTTTTCATGAACAACTTTACCGAGCGCACCTGGACCATGGTGCCGATCTCGGCAGCGATCATGAAACTGATGAAGACCTACGTCGATTACCCGCCTCGCAAGATGCAAAGCATGACCTATGACGGACCGATGGAGTTGTCGCAGTACCAGAAATTCCAATATGTGCGTGATGCCCTGAAGAAGGAAGGCATCAACTTGTCGTTGCCAAACGGTAACTGATCAATTCACCTGAAAAATGGCGGCCTCGGCAGAGGTCGCCACGGTTCGAGCCGCAGTGGCCAACGCTCCAGCTTTCGTGGACCACGGCGGCCTCGCCTACACCGAGTCCGACTGCCCCCCGGTTCCCCCATATCATCGCGCCCGGCGGTCGTTGCCGGGCGGACCTTCACCGCACCTGTTGCCGGGCGGACATTTGCCTGGGCAGGAACACCTCGGCCAGCATGCAGCGCGCGCTGCCGCCACCGATGCGCTCGATGGTGTCGATGTAAACCGGCAACGGCGTGGTGTGAGTTTCGATCAAGCGACGCTGATCGGCGTCCAGGGATTGCCAGGCGGTGCGTGACATCACCAGCAGCGGCTCGCCCGCTGCGTTGTGTACCTCCAGCATGTTGCCGGCGAAAGATTCCAGTTGCGCCCAATCCAGGGCGATCACCTGCTTGCCGCTGTCTTCCAGGCGCGCACGCAATGCCTGGCGTTCGTTGGGATCAGCAACCGATGACAGGCACACCACGGCCAGGCGCGTGCCCACGCTCATCATCACATTGGTGTGATAAATCGCCACGCCTTGGCGGTCCACCGCGTTGAACGCGCAGAGTTCGTAGCCCAATTGGGTGACCAACTGATCCAGTGCCCGGGCGTGGGTGCGCGTGGAATACCCGGCGTAGCAGATCCGCTGTTGCCGATCCAGGACCATGCTGCCGGTGCCTTCCAGGAAAACCTCCTGCTCTTCAAGGCTGGACAGGTCCAGCACCTGTTCGACCCGGTATTCGCCCAGCAACCCGTCCAGTACACCCTTGTCCCGTTCCAGACGCCGGTTGTGGCCCTGCATCGGGTACAGCACCAGGGTGCCGTCCGGGTGGCTGCTCCACCAGTTGTTGGGGAAGATCGAGTCCGGGGTATGCGGCGCTTCGCGATCGTTGTGCACCAGGACTTCGACGCCGTGCCGACGCAACGCGTCGACATAGCCATCGAACTCGGCAAGGGCCTTGAGTTGTACGTCTTCGGTAACGGTTGCCGGACGCTGGAAGCGGTTGTTCGCCGCCGTGTCCTGATTGAAGGAGAAACGTGTCGGACGAATCATTAAAACCGTATTGGTGGTTTGCATGGGCACAGGCTCAATGAGGGACGAGAGAGGCTCATTGTCTGTTTCAAAGCGGGAAAAACCCGGTTGATAACGGCTGTTGCGCTGATGGAAACGGCTGAAGATTCCGGGTTGCCCAGCCGATTTGGTGAGGACCAGAAAGCAAAAGATCGCAGCCTTCGGCAGCTCCTACAGGGACCGTGTTCACCGCCGTTCTGTAGGAGCTGCCGCAGGCTGCGATCTTTTGATCTTATTCCATGGTGGTCTTGACCATCGCCAGCTCCGGGTGGCTGACCAGTTTGTCGATGTGCAAATCCGGGTCGTCGAACCAGACTTCGGTCAACACCCGGTAATGCTCCATGTCACGGCAGCGCATGCGCAGGCTGTAGTCGAACGCGCCGCTGATCAGGCGACATTCCAGCACCTGCGGGCAGGCGCGGACTTTGGCTTCGAAGGCCTTTTGCGCCGCGCGTCCGCTCTGGTTCGACAACGCCACCAGCACCAGCAATGACAAGCCCGGCGTCAGTTTCTTCTCGTCGAGAATCGCGCCATAGCCGCGAATGACCCCAAGCTGTTCCAGCTTGCGCACTCGTTCCAGACACGGCCTGGGGGTCAGGTGCACGCGCTCGGACAGCTTTTGATAGGTGATGCGCCCTTCGTGGCGCAACACTTCAATGATTGCCTGATCGATACGATCAAGCACGATCGACAGATCGCGGATATCCGCCATGTACGCCTTGCCTCACTTCAAACGACCCGATAGAAATTGCTGCAAACGTTCACTGTTCGGCCGGTCGAGTATCGTAGCATCACCCTGCTCCTCGACCCGCCCCTGATGCAAGAACAACACCTGGCTGGAGACCTGCCGGGCAAAGCCCATTTCGTGGGTCACCATCAACATGGTCCGGCCTTCTTCGGCCAGCGCCTGAATCACCTTCAGCACTTCACCCACCAGTTCCGGGTCGAGCGCCGAGGTGGGCTCGTCGAACAACAGGATTTCCGGTTCCACCGCCAGGGCCCGGGCGATCGCCACCCGTTGTTGCTGCCCGCCCGACAGAAACGCCGGGTACTGATCGGCCACCCGTTGTGGCAAGCCGACTTTGTCCAGATACGCCCGAGCGCTCTCCTCCGCGGCCTTGCGACTCATGCCCAGGACGCGACACGGCGCCAGCACGATGTTCTCCAGCACGGTCAGGTGACTCCACAGGTTGAAATGCTGGAACACCATCGCCAGTCGCGTACGCAAACGCTGCAGCTGCTTGGGGTTGGCGACACGCATGCCACCGACACCCTGGCGGGTGAGGACTCGCTCGCCATCCAGGGCAATGGCGCCTTCGTCCGCCCGTTCCAGAAAGTTGATGCAGCGCAGCATGGTGCTTTTACCCGAGCCGCTGGCGCCGATCATGCTCACCACGTCCCCTGCCCTTGCGTTCAACGAGACGCCCTTGAGTACTTCGTTGTCACCAAAACGTTTATACAGATTTTCAACGGTGAGTTTGTACATGCGAATTCTCCTGCAGCGGCACACCTGACGGCGCCGCTCTGGATAAAGAATGGAAGTCAGTGCGCCGGACCGAGGAAGCTCAGCCAGCGCTTCTCCGCCAGGCGGAACGCGCCGACCAGCCCGAACGACAGCACGAGGTACAGCAGGCCGGCGATACCGAAAGCCTGAAAGGTCATGAATGTCGCGGCGTTGGCGTCCCGGGCGATTTTCAGGATGTCCGGGATCGTTGCGGTGAACGCCACCGAAGTCGCGTGCAACATCAGGATCACTTCATTGCTGTAGTACGGCAGCGCGCGGCGCAGCGCCGAAGGCAGGATCAGTTGCAGATACAGGCGCCAGCCACTGAGGCCATAGGCATGGGCCGCTTCGATTTCACCGTAGGGAATGCTGCGGATCGCTCCGGCAAAAATTTCCACGGTGTAGGCGCAGGTGTTGAGGGTGAACGCCAGCAAGGTGCAATTCATCGCATCGCGAAAAAACGCTTCCAGCAATGGCTGTGAACGGACCACGGCAATGCCGTAGATGCCGCTGTAGCAAATCAGCAACTGGATATACAACGGCGTGCCGCGAAAAATGTAGGTAAACAGCTGAACCGGCCAACGCAAGACGCCCCAGCGCGAGACGCGCAAGATCGCCAGGGGCAACGACAGGAAAAAGCCCATGGCAATGCTCGCCACCAGCAGCCACAGGGTCATGGCCAACCCGGTGAGGGTTTCGCCGTCGCTGAACAGAAAGGGTTTCCAGTATTCGGCAATCAACTCGATCATCGCGCCATCCCCCGTACACCCTGGTTGTAGCGCCGTTCCAGCACGCGCAAGACATAGTTCGAAGCGCTGGTGATCAGCAGGTAAAGCGCGGCGGCCAACAGCAGGAAATCAAGCATGTTGAAGGTGCTTTTGCCGGCCTCCTGCGCGACTTTGACCAGGTCCGACAAACCGATGATCGACACCAGCGCCGTGGCCTTGAGCAGCACCAGCCAGTTGTTGCCAAGGCTCGGCAAGGCGAAACGCATCATTTGCGGGAACACCACGAAACGAAAACGCTGCCAACGGCTCAGGCCAAAGCACGCGGCGGCTTCCTGCTGGCCGCGCGGCACACTGAGAATCGCCCCGCGAAAGGTCTCGGTGAAATACGCACCATAGATAAAACCCAGGGTGATGATGCCGGCCACGAATGGATCGATTTCCATGTAGGGCCAGCCCATGGCCTCGGTCAGGGCGCTGAGCCAGCCTTGCAGGCTGTAGAAGATCAGCAGCATCAACACCAGGTCGGGCACGCCACGGATCAGTGTCGTGTAAAAGGTCGCCGGCAGATTCAACAGCTTCAGCGGCGACAGCTTGGCCGCCGCGCCGAGCAGCCCCAGCGCCATGCTCACGACAAGCGCGAGCGCCGACAGTTTGAGGGTGACCCAGGTGCCGTGCAGCAACAGAGGGCCATAGCCTTGCAGGGCCGAAAGATCGAGCCCGATCAGATTCAGGAAGGAGTTCACGCCAGTCACCTGTCTTGATGCGCCGCGGTCGCTGCAACACCGCGACCGGGACGCGAGGATCAGTTGTTGTAGAGGTCCAGGTCACCGAAGTGTTTCTGCTGGATCTGCGCGTAGATGCCCTTGTCGTGCAGGGCCTTGATGGCGGCATTGAGCATGCCCTTGAGCTCTTCGTTGTCCTTGCGCACACCAATGGCGATTTCCGACGGCACCAACGGGTCGCTGATGCCTTCACTGTTCTGGAAGTCCGCCCCTTGTGGCGAGGTCAGGAAACTCATCTGCGCTTGCAGCTTGTCCTGGATCGACGCATCGAGACGGCCAAATACCAGGTCGGCATAGACCTGATCCTGATTCTGATAGGCCCGCAGTTTCACCCCGCCCGGCGCCAGTTTGGTCTTGGCGTAGGTTTCCTGAATCGTGCCCTGCATGTAACCGATGGTTTTGCCGCGCAGCGACTCGGCGGTCGGCAGCAGACCGGAATCCTTGCGGGTAACGATGGCGGTCGGTCCGGCGTACAGGCGATCGGTAAAGTCGATCTGTTTTCTGCGCGCGTCGGTCACGGTCATCGAAGATTCGATGGCATCGAACTTGCCGGCCTTGAGCCCCGGGATCAGCCCGTCAAAATCATTGCTGACCCACACGCAGGTGAGCTTCAGCTCGGTACATATTGCATTGCCCAGATCCACGCCGAATCCCTGTACGCCGCCATCGGCCGTGGTGGATTCAAAGGGTGGGTAACTTGGGTTGACGCCAAATCGCAGCTCCTTCCATTCCTTGGCACTGGCGCCCGTGGTGCAGCACAGCAACGCGAGTGCCGGCAAAGTCAGCCATTTGATGTTCATGTTCTTGAGTCCCGGATTATTTGGATTTATCGCGATCCGGCGCCTGCGTCGGACCACACTTTTTGACAGGGGCAGAGAGTCTTTGCGGTCTTCACCGCAGCCGTTTTTGTTGTTGTTATCGACTGGGAGCAGCCAGTCGTCGCAGTTGCACGCCATCTCAAGCGGCGAACGACAAGTGCTTGAAACGGACCGCCAGAATGCCAATTGCCGGGAGGGTGCTGGTGTCGTAACCCCCTGTTCAAACAGCGTGCCTGTGCTGAACGAAGGGTTTTCACAGCCGATTCTGTCGTCTGCTGCAAGTGGCTGTTTCTCCGCTTGATGGGCGCGCTACAACCAATGCGATTGCCGTTGAGGCTGACTGATCCGCATAAGGATGAGCAGTAGCGGGTGCCTGGCCGATTCCGCTGTGCACGCTCTGTTTTTCGACTTCTCTGGCTGTATCCAGGGTCGGTATTGGCCGAAATCTTCTCGCCATTGCCTCGACAATAAGTGCGTTGCAACCAAACGGACCACCTCATCGCGAACGCGACAGGTCGTCCGGACCGGCACACTAAAAGACGCGCAAAGGAACCCCATATGACCCGTTACATTGACGTAAATGATCTGAGCCTCCTCGTCCGGGAAAAAGGCTTACCCAAATGCCTGATCGAAATGGCCGAATACATCCGTCAAGACTACGTACGCTGGCCGGATTTCGAAAAATGCGCGCGCCTGGCGAACCATTCACCCGAGGGCGTCATCGAGCTGATGCCCGTGTCTGATGCGGCGCTCTATGCCTTCAAGTATGTCAATGGACATCCGAAGAACACCCACAACGGCATGCTGACGGTCATGGCGTTCGGGGCACTGGGAGACGTCGATACCGGCAAGCCTGTGTTACTGAGTGAAATGACGCTGACGACCGCCATTCGCACCGCTGCCACCTCAGCGCTCGCGGCCCGTTACCTCGCCCGACCGGACAGTCGCCGAATGGCACTGATCGGCAACGGCTCACAGAGCGAATTCCAGGCCCTGGCATTCCATACTTTGCTCGGCATTACTGAAATCAGTCTCTACGACATCGATCCAGCGGCGACAGCGAAACTGGTCGCCAACCTGCGGGCCTACCCTGCCATACAGGTGACCGTTGCCAAAACCGTCGCGCAAGCGGTGCGTGGTGCCGACATCGTGACCACGGTCACAGCCGACAAGGCCTACGCAACCATTTTAACACCAGAGATGATCGAGCCCGGGATGCACCTCAACGCCGTGGGCGGCGATTGCCCCGGCAAGACTGAACTGCACCGGGACATCGTGGAACGTGCGCGAGTCATGGTTGAGTACGAACCGCAAAGCCGCATTGAAGGAGAAATTCAGCAGATGCCCGCCGACTCTCCGGTTATCGAGTTCTGGAAAGTCGTCACTGGTCAGACCCCGGGTCGCCAGCATGCCGAGGAAGTCACCTTGTTCGACTCGGTCGGCTTCGCCATCGAGGATTACTCCGCCTTGCGTTATGTGCTGGATGTTGCAAAAACGCTCAACATTGGCAGCGATATTCAGCTGGTACCAGAGTTGCAGGATCCCAAGGACCTGTTCTCGTTGCTGCTGCCTTCGGCACCTGCCGATGCAAGGCTTAGGGCTTGATACCACTCGACACAATTGCCTATCGCAAAAGCCGGCCCGACCTGCATGCGCAATCGGCCAGCAAGATGCCTGGCGGCAATGAAACGCTTTTGACCCAGGTGCCATTGGTGGAGCACCTGCAGTCAGAGAAATGCAAATGCAGGCCGTCAAGTAACACTGACGGCCTGCTCTGCGGGAGCTTCAGGCAAGTCGTGTCTGCTCACCGACGTCACAGCTCATGATGATGTGAATCGCGCACCAGGCAAATGGTTCTGATCGCACTCCAGGCACCGACGCGAGATTTGGCAACACTGCGGCGTTTTGCTTGCTTGATCGTTGGCGCTAGCCCGCTCCCCAGTGTCGAACATCATCCGCTGTGACCTCATGTCCGGAAAAAAGCCCGGGCAACTCTGCCTTGAGAAAGTCCACCCAGGTCCTCACCTTGGCATCCAGAAAGCGCTTGGAAGGATAGAGTGCATAGACGTTTCGCTCCCTGAGCCGATGGTCGCCCAGCAGGCGCAGCAACGTGCCCTCGCGCAGCGACCGGGTTGCGGTGTAGAACGGCAGCAGGCTGATGCCCATCCCGGCCTCCGATGCATTGACCATCGCCTCGGGAACGTTGCTCTGGAAGGTCTTGCCGGGCACCACTGAATGCTCGCCCTGCCCGTCACGGAAAACCCACTCATCGCCGTACAACGGGTCGATCATGCGCAGGCAGCAGTGTTCATTCAGTTGTTCGGGGTGGGTGGGCAGGCCCCGACGCGCGATGTACGCAGGCGATGCGCAAGGGATGCTGAAGATGCGCCCTACCGCTTGGGCAACGAATTGTGAATCCGCCAGTTCCTGGGCAATGGAGATGACCACGTCGTGCCCGTCTTCAAGGGGGTCGGGGTTGCGTTGCGACAAGGTCAACTCAACCACTACGTCCGGATAGAGCTCGCAGTAGCGGGCAATCAGTGGCGTCATCAGCACGCCCAGCCCGGTCAAACAGTGCAGACGCAACCGGCCATTGGGCTCCAGGTGAGCGCCACGCGCTTCTGCGGTGGCCTCGGCCATGTCGTCGAGTATTTGCCGCGCCCGCAACAGGAAGCGTTCGCCGGCTTCGGTCAGGCTCAACCGGCGGGTGGTGCGCTGCAGCAGACGTGCCTGCACGTGCTGCTCGAGATCAGCCACCAGCCGAGACACTTGCGCCGTGGAAAAGTCCAGCGCCTGTGCGGCGGTGGTAAAGCTGCCGGCATCGGCTACACGCACAAATACCCGCAGGCTGTTAAGCAAATCCATGAACCCTCCGAAGGCAATGACTGTTGCATCTGATGTAACGCAGCATCAAGTACAGCCCTCTTTATCCCTACCTGTAAAAGAATAAAATTCACTCATCAAAACACCACGGAGAAAAACATGAAGACCTTGTCGAGTGTACTGTTGGCCCTGACCACAACCGCCGTGATGGCCGCCGAAAGCACCCCGGTCACACCAACTCCAGCTCTGGATATCGCCAAGGTCATCTCGGTAACCGATACCTCGACTGCATGCGACGTCGTGCCGGCGACCATGGTCTACATCGACCACCAGGGTGAAACGCACACGTTGACCTACAAGGTGATGGGCATTTGCTCGGGCGTTTGAGTACCGATGCGTACCGACTGGCTGCCCAGTCCATCGAACACTTGATCCAGGCGCTGCAGCGACTGATCAAGATCCCCAGGCACGGCAGCCGAAGACTGCTGCGCCCAGACTTTATTGCTCATACTCGCCTCACTCACAGCAACGTCCAGGTGTAGCTCAGGATCAGCCGGTTCTCATCGATATCGCTGCGGTAATTGGAGCGCGCCATGGCATTGCGCACCCGGACACCCAGCCCTGCGAAGGTCCCGCTCTGCACGACGTAACCGAGGTCCAGGTCGCGTTCGCGGTCCTTGCCTTCGAAGCCCTTGCCGGTGTCGACGTTGTTGCCGGTGATGTAGCGCACGGTGCTGGTCAGTCCCGGCACGCCGAGGGCGGCGAAGTCGTAGTCGTAGCGCGCCTGCCAGGAACGCTCGTCGGTGGAGGCGAATTCATAGGTCGGCACTTCGTTGCCCAGCGGCGAGATGTTGGCAAATACCCGAGGGAACGCGCTTTCACCGTAGATACCCTGGTAGCCGACGTAGAAGGTATGGCCACCGTGCTTGGCCGACAGCAGGGAGAAGAACGCCTGGTTGTCGATATTGCCCAGCAGCTTCTTGCCATCCTCCTTCGCGTCGAAATAGCCGAGGTTGGCGCCCAGGGTCCAACTGCCAAGGGGCTGGCTGTGTTTCAGGCCCAGGAAGCCTTGCTGGTAGATGTCTTCCAGTTGCCCGTACCAGGCACTGACGCTGGTGCGTTTGTCGTTGAAGACGTAATCGCCGCCACCATAGTTGAACGCGTCACTGCTGGCCTGGCGCTGGGGCACGTAGCTGAGCATCGCTTGCATCTTCTCGTCGCCGGCCTCGTTACGCAGGTGGGTGGAGCTCAGATGGCCGCCTTGCAGCGTCAAGCCATTGATCTCAGCGGAGCTGATGCTCGCGCCCTGGTAACTGGGCGGCAGCAGGCGGATGTCACTGAAAACCAGCACCGGCAAGTTGGGCTGCAGCTCGCCAACGCGCAGTTCGGTTTTCGAGTAACGCAGCTTCAGCGTGCCTTCCAGGCGGCTGTAGTCATCGGCAGCGCGGCCATCGCTGTGCACCGGCAACAGGCCGGTGTTGACCCGGTCCGGGCTGCTGTCGAGCTTGAGTCCGAGCAGACCGATGACATCGACGCCGACACCGATCGGCCCTGGGGTGTAACCGGACTTGGCGTTGAGGATAAAGCCCTGGGCCCACTCCTCGGCCTTCGACTGCCGGTTAGCGCCGACAATGTCCGAATAGTCACGGCTGAAGTAGTAATTGCGTGCCTGCAAGGTGGCGCTGGCATCCTCGATAAAACCGCCCTCGGCGGCCATCAATTGGCTGGAACAACCCAAGGCAACAGCCGTGGACAATAGCGTACGAGTTGCATGAATGGTTGACTTCATCGGTGTGCTCTTATTGTTGTTATGAATAGGTAAGGCGTGGCGAAAACGGGTCAGCGCGTCATCTCCCGGGAGCGGCTGGTTGCGGTTGCAAGGGGTGGCCGCCGCGTACTCGACAGCAAGTGCGCGACCATGCCGAAAATCAGCCCCCAGAACGCGGCGGACAATCCGAACAGCGACATGCCTGAGGCGGTGGTGAGGAACGTCACCAGCGCCGCTTCACGGTCATTCGGCACGGCCATGGCATTGGCCAGGGCGCCGGCAATTGCAGCGAACAGGGCCAGCCCCGCGAGAGCGGCGATCAGTTCTTTGGGAAAGGCCGCGAACAACGACACCAGGGTCGCACCGAAAATGCCCAGGACCAGGTAACAGAGGCCGCCGACCACCCCGGCGACATAGCGTTTGCCCGGGTCTTCGTGGGCCTCGCGGCCCGTGCAGATGGCGGCAGTGATCGCCGCCAGGTTGAGGCCGTGGCAGCCAAACGGCGCCAACAGTGCCGTGCCCAGCGCGCTGCAGGCGATGATCGGACTGGCCGGTGTGGTGTAACCCGAGGCGCGCAACACGGCCATGCCCGGCACGAACTGACCGGTCAGCGCCACCATCACCAGTGGCAAGGCAACGTTCAAGCTTGCACCCAGGCTGAACTGGGGGGTGATCCACACCGGCGTCGCCAGGCCGATCACCAGGGCTTCGCGGTGCAATTGGCCGGTGAGCATGGCGATGGCACAGCCCACCACCAGTACCGCCATCACCGCGTATCGCGGCAGCAGCCGTTTGCACACCAGGTAGGTGGTGAACATTGCCAGCACCAACCCGGGCTTGCCTTGCAATGACACGAACAGGCCAGTGCCAAAACGCAACAGAATCCCCGCCAGCATTGCCGCTGCGATGGCGCCGGGCAGCTTGCCGATAATGCGGTCGAAGGCGCCCGAGAGGCCGACCAGAAAGATAATCAGACTGCTCAGCAGATAAGCGCCGACGGCCTCGTTCATCGAAATGCCCGGCAGCAACGCCACCAACAGGGCCGAGCCGGGTGCCGACCAGGCAATGATGATCGGCACGCGGTAACGCAGGCTCAGGCCGATCCCCAGCAGCGCACTGCCAATGGAGATCGCCCAGACCCAGGACGACAGCAGTTCGCGAGACAGATGCGCAGTGTCCGCCGCCTGGAAAATGATCACCAGGGGCCCCGCATACGAGATCACCGTGGCAATAAAGCCTGCAACTGCAGCGGACAGTGAAAAGTCACGCATCAAGACGTTCATCAAACAGCTCCTTGTGGACTCAGGCCTTGGCCGCCGACAGCGGTTCGCCAACGCTGGAGGCGTTTCGCTCGCTGCTGATGGCATACAGAGTCATGGCGAGGGCTGCCACCGCACCCGGCAGGGCGAACGCCATGAAGTTGAGTTGCAGCGGCAAACTGATTCCCAGCAACGCACCGCCTAACAGAGGGCCAACAATGGCTCCGTTGCGGCCAATCCCCGACGCCCAGCCGAGCCCCGTGGACCGAATGGCCATGGAATAGAACTGCGCAGCACAGGCATACAGCAGGATTTGCGAACCGATGGTGGTGGCGCCAGCGATGGCGATCAGCAGGTACAACACAGGGGTCGGACTTTTGAACCCGAGCAAGGTGATCGACACCGCGGCAATGGCAAAGAACACCGCCAGTACCCTTGGAAGGTTGAGCTTATCGCCCAAAACGCCCCCACCCACCGCACCGAAAATCGCGCCGAAGTTCAACACCAGCAGGAAGGACAAGCTTGAGCCGAGGCTATAACCGGCGTTGGCCATGAGTTTCGGCAGCCAGGAGCTCAAGGCGTAGACCATCAATAAGCAGCAGAAAAACGCCAACCAAAGCATCAGGGTGCGCAAGGCGCGGCCTTCGCGAAACAGCTGCAGCACAGGAGTGCCGATACCCTTCACCTCAGTCATGTGCAGGATGTCGCCGGGCTGTGCGATGTAGCGTGCGTCGACCCGCTGCAGTACGTTGCGCGCCTCTTCGTTGCGGCCCTGACGCAGCATGAAACCCACCGATTCCGGCAGGAAATACATGATCAACGGCAGCAGCAATAACGGCAGCCCTGCCACGTAGAACACAGCCTGCCAACCGAAGCTGGGAATAAGCACAATCCCCAGGCCCGCCGAGAGCATCCCGCCCACCGAATAGCCGCTGAACATGATGGCGACCAGGGTGCTGCGAATTTTCTTTGGCGCGTACTCGTTCATCAGCGCCACCACGTTGGGCATCACGCCGCCGATGCCCAGGCCGGCAATGAACCGGCAGATGCCAAACGTAGTGGGACTGGTGGCAAAGCCATTGAGCACGGTGAAGCCGCTGAAGAGCATCACGCAAAGGGTGATGGTTTTCTTGCGCCCGATCTTGTCCGACAGCGGGCCGAAAAACAGCGCACCGAACATCATGCCAAACAGCGCATAGCTGCCCAGCGCCCCAGCTTCCAACGGGCTCAATCCCCACTCTTTCATCAGCGTCGGCAAGACCACCCCGTAGATCACCAGGTCGTAGCCGTCGAAGATGATGATCAGGGCGCACCAGAACAAAACCATCCAGTGAAAGCGGTTGAAACGTGCGTTGTCGATAACCTCGTGTACATCGATTTTTCGCATGACATCGGTCTCTTGTTGTTATTTTTTTATTGTTCGTTTGGGCGTTTCAGCGTGCGGCTGTGAGCGGCGCGGGCAACGGTCCACCGATGGCGGCCGAATTGTTGCCTGCCATGCAATGCACTGTTACGCAGGATGCAAATCAAGGGTATTGAGAGCGCGAGGGTGCCAATATCCGCTTTGCGCAGATCGCTATCCGTTTTGTGCAGGGGGTGATATCGCATTGATCTGCTGATCAATGTACTGGCGCCAGTCTTCGGGGCCGGATGTTGCGGCAGTGACAGGCATGACACTTTGCAAGCGATTGAACATTCGTCGCACCGCAAGAACCTGTCCGTATGTGAAACTGCAATGCTCAAATCGCCCTTTCTTGCAGACTGCACGCCCCAGATGATGAACACGGATCGCAAGTCCTTGTTTACCGGCGTATTGGCTGGCGGATGCGCTTGGCACAGGAAATGCGATAGCTACCGGGACGCCTCAATGCCACACCCCGTTGAGGCTCAATTCCACGCTAGCCGAGGCAGCCAACATGAACGCGATTGACCTTCTGAAAGCCGATCATCAAACCGTGAAAACCATTCTTGCTCAATTGAGCGAGTCGACTGATAAAGCGATCAAGAAACGCACTGACCTTCTGGATAAGCTGGAGATGGAGATTTCCATCCATACCAAACTGGAAGAAGAAATCCTCTATCCAGCCTTCAAGGAGGCAGGGACCAAGGAGCAGGACGTCATGTACTTCGAAGCGAAGGAAGAGCATCGCACCGTCGACTCGCTGGTATTGCCGGATCTGAAGCAGACTGATCCGGGCACACCGGAATTTGCCGGGCGGGTGAAGGTCGTCAAAGAGCTGCTGGAGCACCACATTGAAGAAGAGGAAACCGAAATGTTTCCTCAGGCGAAAAAACTGTTGGGGAAATCCAGGCTCGACGACCTCGGAGAGCAAATGGAAGCGATGAAAGCCAGTTGCAAGAAGGAATGGGCCGCAACCCATATGGCAGCCTGAGGCCTGCACGATCGCAAAGTCCGGTCTACAAAAAGATGGAGCGGACAATAAGCAACCTGTGGCGAGGGAGCTTGCTCCCGCTGGACTGCGCAGCTGTCCCATTTTTAGGGCCGCTTCGCGCCCCAGCGGGAGCAAGCTCCCTCGCCACAGATACAGAGGAGATCCTCTATAAACAATCGCCGTTCACTTCCCCCTTCACGGAACTTGCACGACAGCCACTGAAACGCGTTGCCTGTCACTGACCAGGCAAGCAACCAGCGCCGCCACGGCAATGGCAAACAGATAAAGGACTTGCCGTCCCAAGTGCTCCATCAATGCGCCTGCCACCAATGGCCCGATGGTTGCGCCGATACCGAACGTCACCAATAACACCCCCGCCACCGATACACGCAGTTGGGGCTCCAGATTGTCATTGGCATGAACAACGCCCAATGGGTACAGGCAGAACTGCAGGAAACCTATCACGGCGCCTGCCAGCATGACCCAGCCCTGTCCCGGGGCCTGCAAAAAGGCCAACGGCAGGTAAGCGACGCACAGCAGAACGGCGGTCAGGCGAATCAGGCCTACGCGGGAAAAACGGTCCGACAGCTTGCCCAGCGGCAATTGCGCAAACAGTCCGGCCGCAATGCTCAGGGCCATGAACTGGCCAACCTGTGCAGGGGTGAAACCCGATTGCGCCGCGAAGATCGGGGTCAATCCATAGAAACAGCCATTGAGCAATCCCGACGCCAGGACAGTACCCAACGACTGCGGCAGACGACGGACATAGCGCATGAAGCTGACCCGATCCTGGTTGATCGGGCTGGGCTGCATACCCCGGTGCATGGCCATCGGCACCAGGCCGATGGCAAAGGCGATGGCCACACCGGACAACACCAGGGTGTCGAGCCCATTGCCCAGGCCCAGCAGCAGTTGTCCCAGCATCATCCCCACGTAGCTGGCCACCATGTACAGCGACATGGCGCCGCCACGACGATCACCCGGCGCACAGTCGTTGAGCCAGCTTTCGATGACCATCAGTTGGCACATCATCGCTACACCGACCACGAACCTCAACGCCAGCCATAGCGTCAGCGAGTCGCTCAATTGGTGGCTCAGTACCGCCGTGACAATCACCCCCGCACTGACCACGAAGGCCCGCACATGCGAGATCCGGCCAATCAGCCAGTACCCGATCCGCCCTCCGAGCACCATTCCCAGCGCATTGGCCGCCATGAGCGCACCGCCCCAGAACTCTGCGACACCGGCGGCGTCCAGGCGCAAGGCCAGATACGTCATCAGCAGGCTGGACCCCAACTGCATCAGCAGAGCTGCAGCGTATATCGTTGCAAAAACCTTGGTGAGCGCCAACATGTTCAGTTTTCCGGATCAGACGAGGCCGTGACGTTGTTTCCAGTCACCGGGATGCACGACATAGCCAAACAGGGCGTGTCCGCCATAGACGAGCTCGGTACCTTCGGGTATCCACAGCAATTGCCCTGGCGCCACCCGGTACAGTTCACCGTTCGCTCTCAGTTCGAAACAGCCTTCAATGACGAAAATGACCTCGTCATAAAGCAGCGTCCAGGCGACCTCGGCGCCCTCCCACCGCGCAAAGCCAATCCCCAGATGAGGCGACACTTCATTGCTCAGGGCACGGGCAACGCTGGCGCCCCCCGGGGGGCCGCCGCGATGCACAAAGTCCAGGTCCCGGTGGTCGACCAGCATCACCGGCTTTCTGTCAGCAGGCGCCTGGGTCATAGTTCGCGCCTGCTGTTCCACGCCGCCCAGCGGATACGTGAACGCACGCCCAGCCCCAGGAAGGGTTCTGGCGGATTGCGTGAAGGCATGCCCGTCACGGACTGGATGTCATCCAGACGCTGAGAGTCGGCGCCCACTACTTTATCCGCCAGCAATGTCCCGGATATGGTGCCCCACGCAGCCCCTACTCCGTTGTCACAAGCCGTCGCGAAAACGCCGTCGTCGAGCTTGCCGAAGAAGTTGGTGAAATTGCGCGAAATCGCATAGACCCCGCCCCAGGTGTGTGTGAAGGGAACATGGGCAAGTTGCGGATAACGGGCGTGAAAAGCCGCGCAATGATCCTCGCGGACTTTCTGGCGGATCGAATCATTGATGCTGCGCCCGTAGCGTGGCACGTGCTTGTAGGTATTGCGGATGATGAGACGACGATCCTGGGTCATCCTCACCGTGGTGCCGGCGTGGTCGGCCGGTGTCAGCCCCCAGTCGGCCTGAACGCCAACAGAGGCCATCTCGGCGTCGGTGAGCGGGCGCGTCCAACTGGCAAACGTCATTACCGGCAGCAGCCGATTACGCAAGTAACCAAACTCCTGGGTGAAGATGCTGGTACCCAGCAGCACCTTCGGCGTGCGGATCAAACCCTCTTTACCGACCAGGATCCAGTTTCCGCCGGCGTCCTTCTCCAGGCGCTGGATGGGCGATTCCTCGAGGACTTCAACGTTCTGCGGCAGTGACGAGCCCAGGCCGCGCACCAGTGCCGCCGGCTGCATGAGGTAGCAACCGGGGGTGAAGATCGCGCGGCTGTAGTAGTCGGTCCCGAGTACACCGGCCAGTTCCTGGCGTTCCACCTGGCGATAAGGCTCACCCAGGTCGGCCAGCAGTTTCTCGAAATGGTCGAGGTAGGCAAGACCACGCTCACCCACCGCCCCTTGGTACTTGCCGGCATGGGACCACTGACAATCGATGGCGTGGCGACCGATCAGGGTTTGCAGTTGATCGATGGCCGCGCGGTTAAGGCCCAGCAGGCGTTGCTTGTGCTGTGGGTCCGGATGTTCCAGGGCAAACTTGTGCGGCAGATCGATGACGAAACCGGAGTTACGCCCCGATGCCCCATAACCGACACGCTGGGCATCGACCAGGAGAATGCGCGACTGTGGCATGTGCTCGGCCAACCGGCGTGCAGCGGCGAGACCGGCGAAGCCGGCACCGATCACCACGTAATCGGCCTTTTGTTCACCGGTCAGGCGCTTGGCCGGACGCGGTTCGGGCAGTGCGGCGTACCAGCCACAACTGTGGTCATCATGGGGCAGGTTAACGATACTGTTCATGGGTCAATTCTCAAGCCACATGCTGTGGGATGTCCTGGCAGTTCTGCAGCCAGGCATTGCGTTTTTGTTGGGCCTGCCGCCCGAGCAGGACGAAGCCGCGCAAGGCGCCATCGTTGTCTCGGAAGGTTGCGCTCAGTCCGTCCCCGGTCGCGTCGCAGTGCCATTGCCCGGCACAATCGATAGGTGGCGGGAGCAAACACAAAGGGGCCGCCGGCGTCTTCACCGTCACCGGCGCGAGTGGATAGGTCACTCGCGTCGGCTGTCCGGACAAGGTCCTGGCCAGGGCGCGTATGCCCTCATTGATCGGCGCAAGGTAAGGCAGCAGTTGCCCATTCACCTCGATGCAATCGCCCAAGGCATAGATGCCGCTTTGCGAAGTCTGCAGGTGCGCATCCACCTTGATCCCTCGCCCGCACTCAAGGCCCGCGGCTTGCGCCAGCTCCACGTTAGGCCTCAGGCCGACTGCCGACACCACCAGGTCCGCATCGAAGTGCTGACCATCGGCCAGTTCCAGTCGATAGCCGTTCGCGCCCTGCTCGATACGTTGCAAGGTCGTGCGCAAATGCCATTGCACGCCCAGACCGGACAACGCGTGTTGCAGTTGCAGGCCCGCCGGTTCCGGCAACAGACGCTCCATCGGCCATTTGCCCAGGCCGATGACCCGAACCTGATAGCCGCTGCTCGCCAGGTCGTTGGCGAACTCACAGCCAATCAATCCGTCCCCCAGCACCGCAACGCTGCGCACACCGTCGAGGCGCTCACGGAACGCCCGGTAATCCTGCAGGTTGTTGACGCTCAGCAATGCATCGGCACAACCTTGGATGGGCAGGCGCAGCGGCGAAGCCCCGCTGGCCAATACCAGCTGGCCGTACTGCATCTCGCCCAGATTGGTATGAAGTCGTCGCGCCACAACGTCGATTCGCTCGACCCGGCAGTGGCTATGAATCCGGATGCCCAATCGCTGTTCCAGCGCCATCGGACTTTCCGTCGCCAGCGCCGCGGCACTGCGACCCTGGGCCAGCGCGATGGACAGCGCCGGCTTGGAATAGAGATGCCCACAGTCCTGGGTCAGTACCCGGACATCGAGTTGCGGGTTGGCTTTGCGCAGCGCCTGAGCCAGGCCGTAACCGGCATATCCGCTGCCGATGATGACCACTGGCTGGGCCGGTGAAACGTCAGCCACGGCCTGCTTCACAACAACCGGGGCAACGGTCGCGACCTTGACCGGCTCGCTGATTTCGATCATCTCGAAATCGGACTTGCCGACCTTGCACTCGGGGCACAGCCAGTCTTGCGGCACATCTTCCCAGCGGGTCCCGGCAGCGATGCCGTCGTCGGGCCAACCCAGGGCTTCGTCATAAATCAGGCCACAGATAATGCAGAGCCACTTTTTCATGCTGATGCCTCCTCACTCGCCCGAGATGCGCACGGCCAGGTTCTTGGTCCTGACGTAGCTGTAGAGCGCTTCCTGGCCTTTCTCCCGACCGAAACCGGAGAGACCTACGCCGCCAAAGGGCGTTTCGATGCCGCCGGCGTACCACTCGTTGATGAACACCTGACCCGCACACAGTCGCCGCGCGCAACGCAAGGCGCGATTGAGGTCTTGAGTGAACACGCCGGCGACCAGGCCGAATTCGGTGCCATTGGCAATGCGAATGGCCTCCTCCTCGGTATCGAAGGCAATGACCGCCAGGACCGGGCCGAAGACTTCGGTCTGGGCAATATCCATGTGCGCGGTGACGTCGCGGAACACCGTCGGCGCCATGAAATGCCCCCGCAGCCCGCTGATCGCCTCACCGCCGGTGGCGACCACGGCCCCCTCCTCCTCGGCACGCCGGCAGATGGCCTGGATGCCCTGAAGCTGACTGGCGCAAATCACCGGCGTCAGGTCCGGGTTGTCCTGGCCTAGGCCGATGCTCAGGCTCTCGGCCATTGCCACCACATCAGCGACCACCTCGTCATACAGCGAACGATGCACCAGCAGGCGCGACATCGCCGAGCACACCTGACCGGCATTGAAGAAGATGCCGTTGCGCACGCTGGCCAGCAGTTGCTCGCGATCGGCATCGGGGAACACCAGCGCAGCAGACTTGCCACCCAGTTCCATGACGCTGGGAGTCGCGTGCTCGGCGGCGGCCCGCAGGATGCTCTGCCCCGTGGCGACAGAGCCGGTGAAGACAATCTGGTCGACCTCACGATGCCCGGCCATGTAGGCCCCCACTTCCCGACCGCGGCCACAGATCAGATTGACCGCCCCCCGTGGCAAGCCCGCACGTTCGATGGCCTGCAACAGCACACACAGCCCCAGTGGCGAAATCTCCGGCGACTTGATCACCACAGCGTTACCGGCCGCCAGGGCCGGCGCCAGCGAACGGGCGCAGATGGACACCGGAAAATTCCACGGCACGATCTGCAGCGACACGCCCATCGGGTCGTAGACCGTGAAGTCCATGTAGCCGTTACCCAGGGGAATGGATGTGCCTTCGATCTTGTCGGCCATGCCGGCGTAATACTCGAAGTAGCGGGCCGCCTCGACGAATTCGTCACGGGCATCGCGCAGGCTCTTTCCATTTTCCTGACACAGGACCCACGCGCCCTCTTCAGTCACTGCGCGAATTTGCGCGGCGATTTCCAGCAGCCAGGTCACCCGTTGCGCAGGGCGCGCGCGGGTCAGCTCACCACTGTCGGCACAGCGTCGCGCCGCTTGCAGCGCGCGCTCTGCGTCGGCCACTCCAGCCTGGGCGATGGTGGCGACAGGTTCCGCCGTACCGGGGTTGTTGACGGTAATGTGCTGCTCACTGTCGGTCCAGGTGCCGTCGATGAAGTTCAGCCAGTGCGGTTGGATCGAATACATGCTCATCTCCTCACGCGCTCTCGGCGCAGTCGAGCAGCTGACGCGCCGCCCACTGGTGGAAGAAATGCGTCGGCAAATCCATTTCCGGGGAGAATGCACCACCGCCATAGCCGGGAGAGTGACGGCCCTTCTGCATGCCTTCGACGGAGGCGATGTCCTCGGCAAACACCACGCGCCAGGACTGCATGACAGCGTCACGCGCCGCTTCGAAACGGTCATCGAGGGCCTCGTCGCCGACGTAGAAAAGACGCAGGTGTTCGACGGTTTTTCCGGGGGCAATCGGCTCCAGCATCATGGCGAAAGCATGGTCGGCCTGAATGCCCAGCAAGACGTTGGGGAAGAACGCTACGTATTCTGCGGTGCGCAGGCGATCCCGCGGCCAGGACGGGAACATGGGCAAGTGAGTGCCGGCGACGTCGGACAGGTTATAGGCATGGCTGCCCTGGCCGGCGAACTGATCGAAGATGATGTTGTAGTGATCTTCCAGGCGCGAATAGCTGTTCAGGCTCGGGTGTACCCATGGCAAGTGGTAAGCCTCGCAGTAGTTTTCCACCGCCAGTTTCCAGTTGCAGTTGACCTCGATGCTGACCGCACCACTGTTGGGCTCGCGGCGCATCAGGTCCATGCCGTCAGTGCCGAGGAATTGGGTCCAGCGTTCGGTGAGCGGCGCGAGCTGCTCTTGCAGGTCCGGCGCGTCAGCCGACAGGTTGATGAACACCATGTCCATCCAGATCGCACTGCGCAAGGCTTTCAGGCCATGCTTCTCGCAGGCGAAGCGCTCGTCCTTGTGCTGATTGATGCCGCCGACATGGGGCGTGCCTTTGAGGCCACCGTTCAGATCGTAGGTCCAGGAGTGGTAGGGGCAGCGAATCACGCCCTGCACTTCACCCGCCTGCTGCACCAGCTTCACGCCACGGTGACTGCACACGTTGTGGAACACCTGGACCAGGCCTTCGCGGTTACGCATCAGCAACAGGGGCAACCCCATGAAATCCACCGGCTTGACGTAGCTGTTGCCCGGCAGGTCGCTGGCGAAACCGACACACGCCCAGTTGCGACCGAGCACGTGATCGCGCTCCAGGTCGAAATAACGTTGCTCGGTATAAAACTCATTGGTCAGGCCATGGGCCTCGTGGATCGGAGCCAGGACAGTCTCAAGGGTGTGTGTCGGGATGAGGCGGGTCGCGGTCGTGGAAGTCATTATTGTTTTCTCTTGCTGGCACGAAAGGAAATGCACGGCAGGTCCGGCCTGCTGCATGACGGCGAGTTTCGGCAAGAAGAGGAAGCCTCGACAAACGATTTTTGTTGCACGCATTAATGATTATTGATCATCAATATGCTCGGCATGCTTTGCTGATACGGTTCAGTAAAAGATGGGGTTTTTAGTGTTTTACGCGCCTCGGAATTAATGATCAAAAGTCATATATTGATGAGGATAAATGAGTTGTCGGCGGCCCCTGTCTCCACCATTTTGTTGCCACATCCCGAGCCTGCCTCGAGATCACCCTGAGGAGTCGATGACCGGCCGTTGGCATCCGCCAATGACCGCCCTTCCCCTCACCCGGCGAAACCCTCAACCCTTGAACAATAATAAAAGGGGAAAAAAATGCGTGCAGAATCGGGCCTTCTCAAAGGTCTCAACCCGAATGTAACCCTGGCTTCGATCACCACCGTGGTCCTGTTTGTGCTGTTCTGTGCGTTCATGAACGAGCAGGCAGCCAAAGCGTTTGAAACCGCGTCGACCTTCATCCTGACCAACTTCAAGTGGTACTACCTGGCACTGCTGAGCGCTGTGCTGTGCCTGCTGCTGTACATTTCCGTCAGCCGGTTCGGCACCCTGAAACTGGGCGCCCACGACGACCAGCCGGAGTTCAGTTTTGGTTCCTGGATCGCCATGCTGTTCAGTGCGGGCATGGGCATCGGCCTGATTTTCTGGTCGGTCGCCGAACCCATGCTGCACTACGCCGACAACCCGTTCTCCAAGGGGCTGACGGATGAGGCCGCGAGCATGGCCATGCGTATCACCCTGTTCCACTGGGGCCTGCATCCATGGGCGATCTTCACCTTGATCGGCCTGAGCCTGGCGTACTTCGCCTATCGCAAGGGTCTGCCCCTGGCGCTTCGGTCCCTGCTCTACCCACTGATTGGTGACCGGATCTACGGCTGGATCGGGCATGTCGTGGATATCATGGGCGTGGCGATTACCGCCTTCGGCGTGTCCCAATCCCTCGGCCTGGGCGTTGCACAAATCAACACCGGCCTGCACCAGGTGTTTGGCGTGCCGGTCAGTATCGGCCTGCAGCTTTCGATCATCCTGGTGGTCACGATCATCGCCTCCATCTCACTCCTGGCAGGCCTGTCCAAGGGAATGAAACGGATTTCGACACTCAACATGTACATGTCGATCCTGTTGATGCTGATTGTCCTGGTGATCGGGCCGACCCGTTACATCCTTAACCTCATGTTCGAATCCACCGGGGACTATGTGCAGAACCTGGTCGGATTGAGCCTCTGGATGGACACGCAGAAAGACACCCAATGGCAAAACTGGTGGACCGCCTTCTATTGGCCATGGTGGATGACCTGGGGGCCATTCGTGGGGCTGTTCATCGCGCGGATTTCCAAGGGGCGGACCATTCGCGAGCTCATCGTCGGTGCTTTGGTGGTGCCTACCCTGGTCACCATCCTGTGGATGTCCGTCTTCGGTGGCGCCGCGCTCAAGAGCGAGCAAACCGAACGCCAGCAGTTCCAGAAAGCAGCGACAAGCACCGAGCAGGTGCAGGAACAGGCCACCTTCGAAGGCGGCACGATTCTGCTGGCGACCAAGAAGGAACCCACGGCGGCCATGTTTACCCTGCTCGGAAAACTGGACGGCCCCGTGATCGGTGGCGCGCTCTCCATCTTCGTTTGCCTGCTGCTCGCCGTGCACTTCGTGACCACGGCCGATGCAGGAACCCAGGTCCTCTGTACGCTGAATGCGATGGGAAGCACCAATCCACCCAACTGGATCAGGTTGCTCTGGTGTGTGCTGGAAGGTGGTGTCGCGGCGGGACTGCTGCTGGCGGGAGGGCTCAAGGCCATTCAGATGGCGAGTATCGCCGCAGGCCTGCCCATTGCAATCCTGATGATGGTCATGAGCTACACACTGATTCGCAGCCTGCGGGCGGAACCCTTCGGCGACCTGCCCCACTTGCCTCCCGCTCGCCTGCCCATTCCGGAGCACGCCCGGGAAGCGTTCCCGCAACGTGGCGGCCCTTTGCCGGACGGTCCCGGGGAATCCTTGCTGACCGCCAGAAAAGCCGGCTGAAACCAGCGCTGTGGCCTGTGGAGACAGGTCACAGAGACTACTGAATGAAAAACGCCGCCAGCCAACCGCTGACGGCGTTTTTTTTGGTTCTTCACGCAATCCCGGGAAACTGTAGGAGCTGCCGAAGGCTGCGATCTTTTGATCTTGATCTTCAGTAATCTTCAGATCGCAAAAGCAAGATCAAAAGATCGCAGCCTTCGGCAGCTCCTACAAGGGAACGCGTGCACCACCAAACAACGAGGTCGAGCGTTAGCCCGCCTCGCGGTGCTGTTGCGGTGCACGCCCCTCGAGAGGCCGCCGCAGCAATGGATATGTACACCTCCAACAAAATACTCCAGCCATGAGGCCGTCATCGCCAGCAATCGAAGGTCGACCGGCAGCTCCTACAGTTTCCCGGGATTCCGTGATGAACCTTTTTTTTCAGGACCGTGCCTTATCCCTGGACGGAAGGGAGTCCCATCAGCCAGTCGCGAAACAGCTTCACGCTGTGTCGTGGGCCACGGGTACTGAGTGGTTCCAGCAAACAAAACTGGGCGTTTGTCTGCAGCACCAGATCGTTTGGTCGAACCAGCGCGCCCGTGCTCAGCGGCTCGTCGACCAGATTGTTCCAGGCCAGAGCCACACCCTGCCCGCTGATGGCCGACTGGATCAGCATGCTGTAGCTATTGATGTTGATCCGGTGTTTCGGGGCAACGGGAGCACGCTCCAGGCGTTTGAACCATTCCGGCCAGCCGATCCAGTCCCGCTGGGAGTCCTCAAGCCATAGCCAGGTGCAGGAGGCCAGCCCTTCAATCGAAGACAGTTGGGGATGCTTGGCCAGGTACGACGGACTGCACACCATGAAAATCTCTTCCGAGAACAGCGGCGTAACGTCCAGGCCTTTCGGTGAGGCACTGCAGTAATACATCGCCAGATCGCAATCGAGCTTGGCGTAGTCCTTCACATGATCGATCGCAATGATCCGCAGATCGATCTCTTCATGCTGGCGTTGAAACTCGGCAACCTTGGGTAAAAGCCAGAGCGATGCCATGGCCGTGCTGGTGGCAACGGTCACCTGCTGATCCCCGCGCCATTGCCGGATTTCCCCCGTGGACCGGGCCAGACTCTGCAGACAGTCGCGAACCGTCTCGTGGTACTGGGCACCGGTCGGCGTGAGGTTGATGGTACGGGTTGTTCTCTCGAACAATGTCTTGCCGAGATAATCCTCCAGCAATCGAACCTGCCGACTGATCGCGCCCTGCGTGACATTCAGCTCTTTGGCAGCGAACGTAAAACTCAAGTGGCGGGCTGCAGCCTCAAAGGCAATCAAGCTGTTGAGGGGCGGAAGAGGCTGAATTTTCAAGGCGTTTACACCCACATATTCTTGTTTTTACCGAATCGCCATTCTAGTGATTCGCACGCGGTCAGGCGCAGGTTTTATGCGTAGCCCGCTATATTTACGCTGTGTTTTTTTGCTTCATAGAGGTCGGGGGGGATTTGTACCTTCGATTGAGCAAAAACGACCCAAGGGGCACATGCCATGCACAGCTTGTTTTATGCAACAGCCCAGTTGACCAGAGTTCGCGTACGCCCTGTTGATTGGCTGGAGCCCCCTCGTGCTGCACAGGCATCCCCCCTCGAACGCCAGGCAGGCATTTGCGGCGGGATTCTGCTTTTCGCGATGGGCGTTTCGTTCTTGCTGTGGTTACTCGGCAGCTAGACCCGCCCCCGCAAAGCACAGCAAGCAATGGTTGCCCCATGACTGCCACGCTTTGCGGAGTGCCAGTTTAGTGCCCGTTTTTGATCATGTCCGCGGCCTTTTCGCCGATCATGATGCACACCGAGTTAGGGTTCCCCGAGATCAGCGTTGGCATGACCGATGCGTCGGCAACGCGCAACCCTTCCATACCATGCACCCGGAGATCCGGGCCCACTACCGAAAGCTCATCCACTCCCATGCGGCAAGTGCCGGATGGGTGCAGCGCGGCGTGCGCTTGTTCGTGACAGAATTTTTTCATCTCTTCACGGGACCGGACCGCCACGTCCGGCACATGCCGCCTGGCAATGAATGGTTTGAAGGCGGCCTGGGACATGATTTGTTCACCCACCAGGCAACCATCCACCAGGCTTTCAATATCGTAAGGGTCGGAGAAATAGTTAGGCACGATCCGCGGAGGTGACATCGGGTCGGCTGAATAGAGCTCGACATAGCCTCTGGAGCGTGGACGTATCTGCCCCAGGTTCAGCGTGCATCCATTGCCACCGGGAACAGAGTCAACGCCCTCCTCGATGCCTGCACCCACGACCATGAAGTACTGGATATCGGGATGGGTTGCCGCCTTGTCACCCCACCAGAAGGCCCCGCCTTCGATCAGGTTTGACGCCGCCGGACCTTGTCTGAACAACGCGTATTGCAAACCGGCCATCATTTTCCAAAGCGGCTTCTTGTACTTGTCGTAGCTATGCGGGCCCGTCAGTTCATACACCAGCGACACTTCAATATGGTCCTGAAGATTCTGGCCGACACCGGGCAAGTCCTTGATGACTTTGATGCCATGTTTATCCAGCTGCGCGGCCGGACCAATGCCGGACAACATCAACAGTCGCGGCGAGTTGATGGCGCCGGACGATAAAATGATTTCCTTGTCGGCGTGCATCACATGGCGCACGCCCTTCTCGATGTATTCAACACCAATGGCTTTGCTGCCTTGCGTCAAGATACGGATGACGCGACACCCCGTCTTCACCGTCAGGTTCTTGCGCGATTTGGCGGGTGCCAGGTACGCCACTGCGGCACTGCTGCGAAAGCCGTTTTTGGCGGTGATTTGATACAGCCCGCACCCCTCGGGCTTGCCCGAATTGAAATCTTCGTTGTACGGCAATCCGTGCTGCTGGCAAGCGCGAAGCCATACTTTGGTCAATGGATGGACATTGATCGGATCGGAAACGCCCAGCGGCCCGCCAACGCCGTGGGCCTCATTGCAGAAGCGCTCGTTGTCTTCGGCCTTTTTGAAGTATGGGAGTACATCATTGTAGGACCAGCCGGTGGCGCCCTGCTCCGCCCAACCATCGTAGTCGGCCGGAACACCGCGGATGTAGATCATCGCATTGACCGAACTTCCGCCGCCCAGCACGCTGGCCTGGACCATCGTCGGCGTCTCGGTCCGGCGTTGATCTTCGGTAGGCTCCCATGCATAGCGTTTGAGCAGCGGGCCTTGCGCCGTCTTGTAGTAGGCGCCGGGAATATGGATATAGGGGTTGCGATCGCGAGGCCCCTCTTCGAAAAGGACGACGGATGCTGTTGCGTCTTCGCTCAGCCTCGAAGCCACGGTGCAACCTGTCGATCCGCCTCCGATTACGATAAAATCCACCATTACGACCTCAGATCTTTTTAGTATTGAGAACAAGGCTGCCGGGAGCGGTGGCAACCAATAGAGACTGGCAAGCGTTGACTTGCCCCTGCTCAATGACGAGCAGACCGAAATCAAACTTGAAAAAGTATTTTTGGATCTTGTCGAAAAAGTTGTTTATCGACCCACAAGCCGGGTCAATAGTGACTTCAACTCTTTGGCGACTTCGTAGCTGTTCTGTTGTTGCTGCTTCTTGCAAAACAATTCGCAACTCCACCAGCCCTGGTACCCGGTTGCCTTCACTGCGGCCGTCCACTCGGCAAGGTTCAAGACTCCGCTTCCCGTCGGCACATCCCTGAGGATTGCTTCGTTCGCAATGCCACCTTCGAACGGCAGCGAATCACAAACATGCACGCCATAGATCACGTCTTTGTTCATCCTGGCAATGTCTTGCGGCTTCACGCCGGAGGTAAAGCAATGCCAGTAGTCGATGACCATCTTGACGTTATCCCGCTCGGTGCGATCAATCAGCTGAAGTTGATGGTCCAGGCTGTTCAAGGGGGTCCAGGACAGCGCTTCAAGATAAAGAAGCACGTCATACTGCTTTGCCAGGTCAGCCAGCAAGGCGAGGTTCCTGGCGGTCAAGTCATACTGAGTCGCTTCATCAAAACCCAGCAAACCGGAGTAATACGTGCTCTTGCCATGATGCTGAAAATCGATCACGGCCTGAACATTGATTGGCCCGGTGAGCACCTGCACACCTTTTGCACCTGCCAGGTTGGCCAATTGGAAAAGTCGCTCAGCCTCTTTCAGCAAGTCATCGCGTTCGGCTCCCTGGCGCTCGATATCCCTCAGGTAACCAATGCCTGTGACAGGCACGTCCTTGAGCAGGCTTTTCAGTTCCGCTTCGGTGTAACCGGCCTGCAGCCAGGCTTCCAGTTTTGCGCTGTTGATCTCCAGCGCATCGAAACCCACGGTCTTTGCGATGTCGATATCCATCGCCAGGGTCGAGTGCTTTGCAACTGTGGAATGCAGGGCCAGGATATTGTTTTGGGTTTGCATATGACGCTCCTACCGTTGTCATTCATTGTAGAGCGATCGGATTCAGGTAGAGATTTCGCAGCCACGCTAAATGCGGCGCAAACTGACGCAGTCAATGCGTCAGGTTCCGATTGTCGACCACTCAAGTGTTTGAAAGCCGGTTGGCCAAGGCCGATACCGCCAAGGCAGCGGTGTCCAGTCGCTCCTGAGGCAAGGCCCCACACGCGACGGCTGCGACAATCGCACGAGCAATCTGCGCAACCTCGGGCATCGCCTTTGCCGATATCAGCAGCAGATCGGCCCCTGCATTCAGCGCCGCAACCGCCACGTCGCCGAGCGATAACGAGCCGATGATGGAGCGGTGGTCCAGGTCAATAGTCATGACCAGTCCCTTGAACCCCAGCTCACGTCGCAGCAACCCGATCAGTTGGGGGGAAATGGATGCGGCCATCGCAGGCTCGCAGGCAGCAAAAATCGCCGGCCCCATCATGACCGCGTCCGCGCCGGCATCCACGCCGGCCTGGAACGGTGACCAGTACGCACGGAGTTGATCCAAGGACTCAGTCACGACCGCCACCTCCGTCGCCGGAGGGTGCAACAAGACCGGATGCCCCGGAAAGTGCTTCAAGGTACTCCCTACCCCGGCCCGTCGCACACCCCGGACATACGCCTCGACCATGTTGGCAGCCTGGTCTGCATCATCGGACAGCGTGCGCCCCTGCAACCAGGCATTGGTGCCGCCCAAGACATCGGCAGTCGGCGATAACAGCAGGTTCACCCCGGCATCTCGCACGGCCGTTGCCACCTGAAAACACGCTTGCTCTAGGTCTGCGAGCACCATGCTCCTGGCCAGATGCGGTTCAGGAAGTGCCGGCGCCACGCCTTGTAAACGGTGAACGGCGGAGATGTCGGCATCCGCCGCCAGAATCAATGGCCCGCCCATTTGCCTGGCGGCTGCGGTGAAGCGTTGCCATTGTTCCAGGGTTTCCGATTGCAGGCGGCTGGCACTCATTTTCCCGCTGCCGTACTCCTGCGCCGTCTCGCCAAAGAGCAGGCTGCGACCGCCGCCGTCAAGAAACCTGCGTACGTCGTCACTCATGTCCAGATCAAGCAACACTGGAAACAGCACGCTCAATGCCTTGCTTTCATTTGCACTCATGACTTGTCCTGGCTCGAAGCGTTCTGGTCGGTGGTTGCATTGGCCAACGCCCGAACCTTGACCGCGGCTGCCAATAGCGCCCGGCGGTCGAGTACACCCTCATGGACGGCCGCAACGATCGCGTCGGCGATGGCATCAAGGCCGGATTCACTCGACACCAGCAAGAGATGCGCGCCTGCCGACAGTGACGCAACAGCTGTGTCGGTAATCGAATGTCCCCGGAGGATGGACACCGCATCGAGGTCATCGGAAATGATCAAGCCATCGAAACCAAGAGTGTCACGCAAAATACCGATGACTGTTGACGAGGTGGAGGCCGAATGTTCCGGGTCGAGCGCCGGAAACACCGCGGGGCCCGGCATCACCGCTTTGACACCGGTGGCAATGACTTCCTTGAAGACCTCAAGGTTGTCATGCAGCAACTCCAGTGGCCCGGGAACCGTGGCTTGGGCAATCGCCGGGTCCTCTTCAGTGACGTAATGGCCAGGAAAATGTTTGGCCGTCGCAATCACGCCGGCCCGTTGAACCCCGCGGATAAAGGCACAGGAAACCCGGCTGACCTCGACCGGGTCGGCGCCCAGGTGTCGATTGAGCAGCCATGGATTGGCGCCGGTCACCACGTCGACAATCGGTGCCAGAAACAGGTTGACCCCCAGGCTTCGTGCCGCCTGGGCCATCTCGAAGCATCGCTGTTCGATATCCTGCGAGCTCAGCGTCTTGAGCTGCTCTCTCGACGCAATGGCAGGAACCAATTGATGAAGGCGTTCGATGCCGCCGAGTTCCTGGTCCACCGCAATCAGTACCGGCGCGCCAGCCAATGACGCCGCTTGCCGCGCGATGTTGACGAAGTCTGCGGGGGTTTCCGCACTCTTTCGCACCTCGCTCATGGCTCTGCCCACGTACTCCTCCCGTGTCTCCCCCAACAAAAGCGAAACACCACCTCGGCTCAGGTAACGACGGACGTTGTCGTCCAGGTGCAAATCCCCGAACGCGGGAAGCAGTACCGAATATGCAGCTCTATAGAGTTCGTCAGACATCGATTTTCCTCGGTTCCGTGGTGTTGAGCGGAGCGCTTGTTTTCAGAAAGTGTGCAGGTGTCAGTTGTGTGGAAAAGGCACCCAGGCGCGCCGTCGGCTGGACTCGACGCACGCCAGTGACAGGCCGACGCCGCGTACGCCTTCATGGATGTCGGGTAGCGGGATGCTGGTCGCGGTGCGCCAACCTGCGCCGGCATCGAGTGCCTCGGCGAAGTCGGCGTAGAGAACGGCAAGTGCTTCCAGGTAACCCTCGGTATTGCCGGCGGGCAAACTGCTGAAGTTCAGCGTCTGGGCGGCATTGTCGCTCTGGCCTCGGCGGTGGATTCGCTCTGCGCCGTCAATTGGCGCAAACCGGAGTGATTCCGGAGTCTCCTGGCACCATTCGATCGACGCCTTGCTGCCGATGATCTTGAAGCGCAGACCATTACGGTGGCCGGGTGCCGCGAAACTGGCCCACAGCAAACCGTCCACGCCGCCTTCATACTCCAGCTGCACCACACAGGTATCGTCCAGTCCCCAGCCGGGTACGACCGTGGTCAACTTGGCATTCAGGCTTGTGCAGCGACGCCCGCACAGAAACTCAAGCATGTTGAAGGCATGTGTACCGATATCCCCGACGACACCGGTCGGGCCGGCCTTCTCTGGATCACCGCGCCAGGCAAGGCTTTTGCTCAACGTCGAGACACCCGGCGCCAACCACTCCAGCAGATACTCGACATACATGAAGCGAATGTCGCCGAGCTCCCCGGCCTGTATACGGCTGCGGGCATCCCTGACCATGGGATAGCCTTGATAGGTATAGGTCAGCGCGAAAAACGTATCGTGCTGATCGGCAATACTCGCCAATTCAATGGCTTGCTGGATGCTGTTGACCAACGGTTTGTCGCAAATGACCGGGATACCCGCCCGCAAAAACAACCGGCAAGGTTCAAAGTGCAGGTGGTTGGGCGTGACGATGACGACCGCCTCTATGGGATCGGGTCGACGTGACTCGGCAGCGGCCATGTCCTCGAATGACAGGTACGTCCGCTCCGGCTGGAGGCCAAGTGCCTCGCCCGCCTCCCGGCATTTGTCGGCATCCGAGGAGAAGGCACCGGCAACGATCTCGAAGCGATTGCAAAGACGCATGGCCGCCCGGTGATAGCTGGCGAAGTAAGCGCCCTGCCCGCCGCCAACCATGCCCACCTTGAATCGCCTTTGCCCTGGAATGTCGCCGGTTAACCTTGCCATCGCTTAAAGACTCCAATAATTGACACTGACTTTGCGAATGCGCGGAGTGAAGTATCGATGGCGAACTTTCTTTGCACCATTTCGCACACTATCGATACATGACGCGGACTGAAGCACTCGCCATTGCACAGGCAAGCCGGGGTTTTGTTTGTCATCTTGAGTGCCCTTTCAAAGCCGACGGCCAATATCTGTTACCGAGGGCCGGGTGAAGTGTTACTTATCGGGCTTGCGCGTACCCAATGGTGGTTCTGAGACATCATCCTGGCACCCAGAGGTCCGGCTTTTCCGGCCGGCCAGTACAGGGACACGCCGCCAAGCGCTTACAATCTGACGCATTGACTGATATTGACGGGTTGAACTTAAATACCCTGAGCGGGCATGGAACATGCTTAATTAAATCGCTGATAATTCAAGTATTTAAGCTGGCACGAAGTTATACGGCCGATTATTTCAATAACTGATTTATAACCTATATAACCTGCTGCTCTTAACCCCAGGCCTACATCGAGATAAAAAATGCCCAGCCGAGGAGATTCGCCCCCCATGTCGTTAAGTTCTGCCACCTCGCACCCTGAGCGACAACAGGTTCGCAGCGACTTGCAAGCCAACGTGCAAAAGAACCTGAGTACGCTGGTCGAGTCTTGCCGTTCGGTTGCAGACATGTGCCGCAAAGTTGATGTCAATCGCCAGCAGTTCAACAAGTACCTGGTGGGCCAGCACGTACCCTCACAGAAAATCCTGCAGAAGATTGGCCGGTATTTCATGATGGAGGCCGAAGACCTTTTCCGCCCGCCCGCCGAGTTCAAGAAATTTTATGAGGGCTACGAAAACGAACTACCGACAGACTTGCGCGCCTCGGCGCAATTCAATCATTTCCTGCCCCTGGCGAAGCAGTCGGCGGATCTGCTTGAAGACTATCTGGGCGTCTATTACCGGTACCACAACTCGTCCATCTATAAAGGCCGCATCCTGCGTTCGGTCACCTGCCTGTACCGGGCCGACTCGATGGTCCAGTACGTCACCGTAGAACGCTTCCCCTTGCTCGATGGCAGCGGAAAGATCGGCTACTCGTTCACTTATCACGGTTTCTGCCTGCTGCTGGGTGATCGCCTGTTCATGGTCGACTTCGAGGGCAAGCAACGTAACGAAATGACCTTTTCGATTCTCACGCCGCAGCATCGCCGGCCGATCCGCTTTCTCTACGGATTGGTCACCGGGGTGGCGTCGTCTTCTTTCCGCCAGCCCTTCTCTACCCGAATGGCCTTGGGGCTGGTGGACAAAGGCAAGATCCGTAAACATCACCTGCGCAATGCAACTGCAGTGCTTCCCAGCGATCAGTCGTTACCGCTGGAGGTGCGCGAATACATGACGGGCGATAACGCCACTATCGTCTGGGGCGGTCAGGATTAAGACGGTTGAAGGGCGGGCCCGTCGATGTGCCCGTCGATGTTCGGCGGGGCGTCGACAGCGGCGCAGGATGGCGTGACTACACCCATGAAGGTTTAATCAGGTTTCACGCGAACTGCGCGCAGTAATAATTTCCACCAACGAAGGCCCCTTGCTGTTCAGTGCCTTGATGAAGGCTGGATTGAGTTGCGAAGCATGCTCGACTCTCCACGCTTCAAGACCAAAGTTTCTGGCGATGCCCGCGAAGTCAGGCGAGTAAGGCTTGCCATCCGGCAAATTGAATTCCCCGGCCCGATGTTGCCCCGCAAGCGAAACCTGCACATCGCTCAACGACTCAGGCCCGCTGTTGTTGAACACCAGGAACACCACGGGAAGACTGTGCATCACGCACACCGCCATCTCCTGCATTGACTGCAAAAAATCCCCGTCACTTACGGCACACACCACTTGACGTGCCGGCATGGCGAGCTTCGCGCCAATGGCTGCCGGAACTGCCCAACCCACCGCACCGACGCCAGCGGTGCAAAAATGACCTCGGTGCTGATAATCCGGGAACATCTCACCGACTATGTCCTGGAGACTCTGCGTCCCGACCATCAGAATCGCATCCTCTTCCAGACCCGATCTCAACTCCGCCATAGGTCGGTGAACCATTAGGGGCGGGATGTCGCTGGCGCTGTTCGCTCGCAAGGTGGCAGGTGACAAACTGGCGTCAACCGAGGCGCTCTGAACAGCCGCCGGGATGTCCAGGCTTACAGGGCCGATGCGACCACTGAACATCGTGTCGAAGGCCTGACGCAGGGTCTGAGGCAATTGTTCAATCGTCGAAACCCGCACATGCTCTTTCGTGATGCCAGTGGCGGCGAATTCAGGCCGGTCATCGCCCCGATCGGGGTTCCCCCCACTGATCACCAGGATGGCCGAGCAATCCGCCAAAGCGACCGCGATCCCGCCCAGGGCTTTCGAAAGGCCCAACGGAGCTGGCAGGAGAACAGCCATCGGACGACCACAGGCACGAAAGTAGCCGTCGGCAAGATGGACTGCACTTTGCTCCTGTATGACATGAATGAACGGGATGGCCGAGCCAGTGTTCAGCAGTGTTTCCACCAGGGCCCACGAACCGTCACCTGGCATGCCGGCAACATAGTCGACACCGTTCGCTTTCAGCGCTTTCGCAACAATCTGACCACCCGTGAGCTTCACAGAAAAACTCCCATCGAATAGACGCTGGCGCAAGGGCGGATGCACCTTGCGTCGTCTCAAGACCTTCATCGGAGTATTCGCCTGGAACAAACACGGCTCAATTTCGCACCCCCCGCAAAAGAGACGCACATTGACGCAGGTGAATGCCGCCCATCCCCCGCTATGGCGGGACTATCGTTAACAGGAGCCTGCTGCGCCGATTAGGTCACTTTGATGCGTCAGAGTGCGTCGCTTTTAAAGGGGCTGCGAAATTGAGTGCCCTGCCCGCCAGGCCAATACTCGATCCATGAAAACAACAAGCCGAGCCTATCAAGCGCTGGGCGCGCCACGTGAAGGCTTCACCTTGAAATCCGAGGAAAGTGGCGCGCAACCAGTCAAGGAAGAGTCGATCGGACCAGTGGAGGCCAACTGCGCAATGCTCTGTTTAACAGGCGGCACAGCGCTAAAACCTCCCCAGCTGCATGGAAACAATGCTGGCCATAACTCTGCCGATTTACATGACCGCATGCATAGGGATGTGTCCGGCTAAACCCGCCGCGCCCACGCCCATGCAGGTCGCCAATTGTTAGCAAACAACCACCCTAGGCAGGAACTCAAAATGAAAAAAGAAAGAGAGACGGGTTATGGATCAACCGGCATCAACCTGGATTCGATCAGCCTGAACCGGCGCACCTTCATGCTGGGGGCTGCTGCATCTGCCGCGGGGCTGTACATCAGTTCGTTCGTACCCAGTGCATTTGCCGCATCCTCTGGCCATTTGGAGATTCTTGGGTGGGAAGGTGAAACCGGTGATGCGGAACTCGCCGACTGGCGCAAACAGCGTGGCATCACCGTACGTTCCAGCTATGCCAGCAACCAGGACGACATCACCGCGCGGCTGGCCGGCTCCGACCCCGTCCAGCTTGACCTGACCATGTACGCGCTGGGCTACGAGACCATCTATCAGGAAATGGGCCTGCTCAAGGCGATCGATACCTCGAAGGTCCCCAACTACTCCGCCGAAAATACCGTCCCGCTTTTCTATAAAGGCAGCCGCTGGTACTGGGATGGCAAACAATGGGGCATCCCGCTGTTGTGGGGCATGAACACCATCGTCTACAACCCTAAGAACATGAAGAAACCCACCGAGTACAAAGACCTGCTCGACCCGAAATTGAAGGGCCGGCTGACCTTTGTCGATGACGGCACTTCCAACTGGTCACTCATCGCGATCATTGCCGGTTACGGGGACAAGTTCCCTAACCTGACCCGCGCCGAATTCGACGACGCCTTCGAAAAACTCAAACCGTATCGTGATCAATGCCGAGTCTTTGCTGCCTCCTCGGGCGATGCGGTTTCGTTGTTGGTCTCGGGCGAAGTCGACGCGGTATTTTCGGCGTCGGCCAACACCCCAAGCGAGACCAAGAAGCGCGGCGTAGTCACAGAACTATCAGTGCCCAAGGAAGGTGCTGCCCTCTGGTGTGATGCCCTGTTCATACCCAAGACCGCCAAGGACGTACCGCTCGCGCTGGAGTTCATCAACAAGACGCTCGAGGCCGATACCCAGGCGAAAATGGCAACCACGATGTTCTCTGGCGTGGTCAACAGCAAGGCAGTGCCGCTCCTCCCCGAAGAGCTGAGAAACACCTTCGACTACGCGAACCTGGACAGCTTTTTCGAGAAGTCGAAGCTCTACGGCCAGCCGCCCCTGAGCTCCGACAAGTACGTGACCTATGCTGAGTGGATCGATCAGTGGGCGAACTTCAAAGGCTCGTTCTAACCGCCTCGGCTATCCGGTGAGGTGAAAGAACGGCTTGAGTGTGTACGAGAGAGCGGGTGCTTGCGGGCACTCACTCCTCTGCTCGTTATCGAAACAAAAAGCAAAGGCACAATAATCATGAACGTAGTCAACAACAGCGAGCCCATCCTCCTCGATGACAGGGATTCAAAGGCTGGCAAACACGTGAAAATCGACAAGAAAACCCTCAGCGGGTATTTGCTGGCATCGCCTCCGCTGTTCTTCCTGGTGGTGTTCTTCCTCATTCCGTCGCTGCTGCTCCTGGTTGCGAGTTTCTGGACCGCCAAGACCTTCAGCATGGAACCTGCGGCAACCCTGGCCAACTACGCCAAGGCATTGAGTGCCACCGGGTTCTACGACTCGTTATGGATCGCCTTGCAGAATGGCTTCTGGACCGCTGTGCTGTCGACCGTCATCAGCGCCCCGGTCGCCTACTACATTGTTTACCGGACGCGCTCCAATGCCGTGCTGTACCTGGCCCTGGTCTCCTGGTTCTCCAGCTACCTGGTGCGGGTCTACGCCTGGCGCTCGATCCTGGGCACCAACGGTGTGATCAATTCCACCCTGATGCACATGGGGCTGATCGATCAGCCGCTGGAATGGCTGGTCTTCAGCAAGTTCGCAGTGGTGTTGACCCTGGTGCACATCATGCTGCCCTTCACCCTGCTGCTACTGGTGTCAGGCTTGCGCGATATCAAGAGGGACTATCTGGAAGCCGCTGCGGATCTGGGTGCCGGCGGCGCCACCATCCTGTGGCGGGTGATCGTGCCGATGGCCCACAAGAGCATCGTCAGCTCGTTCATGTTCACCTTCGTCCTTGCCGCCAGCGACTACGTCACGCCCCAGCTCTTGGGCGGCCGAGACGCCATGACCACAGGCCTGGTGATCGCCAATCAGTTTCGCTCGGTTGGTAACTGGCCACTGGGGGCTGCGATGGCGTACTTGCTGCTGCTGGTTTTCATGCTGGTCTATGCGCTGTTGCTGGGAGTGTTGCGGGCTGCAAACCTGGCACCCGGCAAGCGTTACCACGACTGATGACCGCCCATAAAAAAGGTAACTCGCCATGATCAGGCTCTTCACTTACGTCTACATGCTGTTTCTTTATGCGCCCATCGCGATCATCGCGCTGTTCAGCTTTCATTCGTCGGCCTCGCTGTCATTCCCGTTCGAGGGCTTCTCGACCCAATGGTACGAGGCGCTGTTCAGCAGTCCAGACTTCATGACGGCTTTGACCAACAGCGCAATCGTCGCCGCGGGCTCGGCCATTCTGACCACCTTGCTGGGAACATTCTCGGCCCTGGCGCTGATGCGCATGAAGGGCCGGTTCAAATCCGTCTTTGCCTTCATGAACTTCGCCCCCATCGCCTTGCCCGGGCTATTCCTGGGAATTGCACTGGTGATTTTCTTCTCGTTGATTGGCCTGCCACGCTCACTGTTGACGGTGATCATCGGCCATACGTTGTTCACCTTTCCGTTCTTCGTCGAGTCCGTACGTTCACGTCTTGAGTACTTCGATCTCTCGTTCGAAGAAGCGGCACGTGACTTGGGCGCGTCGCCGCTCAAGGCGTTCTGGCTGGTGACGCTGCCCATCATCGGTCCAACGATTGCAGGTGCCGCGATCCTGGCGATCGCCCTCTCCCTGGACGAATTCCTGATCACCGTGTTCGTCACCGGCAGCGACACCACGTTGCCACTCATGATTCTTTCGATGATGCGCCGCGCCGTCAGCCCAACCATCAATGCCGCCTCGGTGTTCATGCTGGTCGTGACCATTGCCATCATTGTCATTGCCGGCCTGGTCATGACCCTGCGCCGTCGTCGCCTCGAACTTGAACGTGCAGAAACTGCAGAGTAATCGCCATGACCAACAGTATCGAACTGACCGGAATATCCAAGAGCTACGGCAATCTGACTGCCCTGGGCAAAGTCGACCTGACCGTAAAGCGCAACGAAATCCTGACTTTGCTTGGCCCCAGTGGCTGTGGCAAAACCACACTGATGCGCATCATCGCGGGCTTCGAAGAGCCGACCACCGGCAAAGTCGTGATCGACGGCAAGGACTCCACGGCTCTGGCGCCGGAACATCGCCCCGTCAACATGGTGTTTCAGAAGTACGCCCTGTTCCCGCATCTCGATGTTTTCGACAACGTGGCTTTCGGGTTGCGCCTGAAAAAGAAGCCGCGGGACGAAATCAAGCGCGAAGTGACCAAGGCACTGGAGCTGGTGCAACTGGAAAGTTTCAAGAATCGCTGGATCTCCGAGCTCAGTGGCGGCCAGGCACAACGCGTCGCCCTGGCTCGAGCCCTGGTCAACCGCCCCGCCGTGCTGTTGCTCGACGAACCGCTGGCGGCACTGGACCTGAAGATTCGCCATCACATGCTCAACGAGATCAAACGGATCCACGAAGAGACCTCGACCACTTTCGTTTACGTCACCCATGACCAGGACGAAGCGATGATCCTCTCCGACCGGGTGGTGCTGCTGAACAAGGGTGGCATCGAGCAGATCGGTGGACCACAAGAGATGTACTGGTCGCCGCGCACGTTGTTCGCCGCGAAATTTTTCGGCGACACCAATATCGTCAACGGCACCTATGGTCTGGGTGATACCAGCAGTGGTTATGTCGAGCTACCGTTCGGACGCTACGCACACACGGCCAAGAACAGCCTGAGTGCCGGGCCGGTCAATGTCTCGATCCGTCCAGAAACCATCGGTCTTGAGCCTGCCCTGGGCAACCCGCTGGCCAATGGGGCTTTTGCCGGGAAAGTCAAAGACACGTCGTTCATCGGCAACCGGGTCATTTACCGCGTCGCTGTAGCCGACGGAACCATTGACCTCAAATGCCAGCAGTTGCCCACCCCCGGCAGTCTCACGCTGCCGCCCGGGGCGGATGTCGCCCTGACCTGCAAACCGGACAGTTTCGTGGTGATACCTGCCTGAACTGATTTCGGTTGAACGACGATCCCTGCGGTATTTCGCGCGGGGTCTGCCAGTAGCCTCAACGCTGGATCAGCTCTTCACCAAGAGCTTGATCCGGCGTTTTTTTTGACCTGCACGGTGAACAACAATGGTCCAATATATCGTGGTCGGAGGTGGATCAGCCGGATGCGTCATTGCTGCGCGCCTGAGCGAAGATCCCCAAGCGTCAGTCGTGCTGCTGGAGGAAGGGCCGAGGGACACTCACCCGTTTATCCATCTCCCGGTGGGATTCTATAAAACCAGCCAGGGCAACCTGGTTGAACGCTACCCCTGGGAGCCCCCGGCCGGTTATATCGGCGCGCCGAATCCGACCATGGTGCAGGCCCGGGTACTCGGCGGCGGGAGTTCAGTCAACGCCATGGTGTACTTGCGCGGACAACCTGCCGACTACGACAGTTGGGCCGATGGCGGTGCCCGGGGTTGGGCCTACAAGGACGTACTGCCGTTTTTCAAGAAATGCGAAAGCAACGACCGCTTCAGCAACGACGCCCATGGCACCGATGGCCCGCTCGGTGTCTGCGATCAACGATTTACCCATCCTTTGACCAAATTCTGGCTACAGGCCTGCCAGCAGGCAGGGTTGGCCTACAATGCCGATTTCAACTCCGGTGTGCAGGACGGTTGCGGGTTGTATCAAATCAATGCCCGCAACGGCTTGCGATCGAGCACCTCGGTCGCCTATTTGAAGCCGGCACGACGGCGCCCCAATCTGACGGTGAGAACCCACTGCCGGGTCTTGCGAATCCTGGTCGAGAACGGTCGCGCCACGGGCGTTGAGTACCTTGAGAAAAACCGTCGCCATGTCTTGAGGGCCGATCGTGAAGTGATTGTCAGTGCCGGGGCAATCAACACGCCAAAGTTGTTGATGCTGTCGGGTATCGGGCCGGCCAGTCACCTGCACGACAAAGGCGTAAAGGTAGTCCATGACCTGCCAGGGGTCGGGCAGAATCTGCAGGACCACATCGAAGTGTCGCTGATCAATGAATTGCGTCGCCCATTGAGCTACGACAAGTACAAAAAACCGCACTGGAAGATCGCCGCCGGCTTGCAGTACGCATTGTTTCGGCAAGGCCCGGTAACCTCCAACGTGGTCGAAGGTGGCGCGTTCTGGCGTACTTCCCTGGCCGAAAACCGTGCGGACGTCCAGTACTGTTTCATGGCCGGGGCCGGGGTCGAGGACGGTGTAGGTTCCGTCCCTGGTGGCAACGGTTGCACCTTGAATGTGTGTCAGACCCGCCCCCGTTCAAGCGGATTCCTGCAACTGCACAGCGCAGATCCCATGGACTTGCCCCGCATCGAGCCCAACTACCTGACCGACCCGCTCGACGTGGAGTGCATGGCCCAGGCCACCGAGTTTGGTCGGCACATCATGTCCCAGGCCGCATTGGCCGGCCACATTCAGCGCGAGCATGTGCCCGCAGAACCGTTACGCACAGGTGATGACTATCGGCGATTCGTGCGCCGACACGCCCACGCAGCACTGCATCCGGTAGGCACCTGCAGGATGGGAACGGACGCCATGGCGGTGGTGAGCAACGATCTGCGTGTACACGGGATCGATGGTCTGCGGATCGCCGACAACTCCATCGCGCCGAGCTTGTGTTCCAGCAACACCAATGCACTGGCAATCATGATCGGCGAAAAAGCGGCCGATCACATTCAGCGTGCTGATCAGTCTCTGTAGGAGCCTGTGCGCGATGGCGGCACCTTCGACGCCATCGCGCCCACCCTCTTGCCCGTGGGTCAGACCCGGAAGTTGTTCATCAACACTTGCTGCTGGTTGGCAAAATCGTTCAGGGACTGGCTGATACGCGCCGATCGATCCGCGTGTTCCACCAAGGTGCCCGTTACATCCCTGATGGCCGAAATGTTACGGGTCACCTCTTCGGATACCGCACTTTGCTCTTCGGCAGCACTGGCGATTTGCAGGCTCATATCGCTGATAGTCTCGATGCAGCGACTGACATGGGTCAGTGCGTGTACAGCCTCAAGCGCTTGCGCTGCACTGGTGTCGGCCTGGCGGTGCTGGCTCTGCATGGCGTTGACCACGTCGCGTGTGCCGCTCTGCAAACTTTCGATGACACCCTGAATCTCACTCACGGAGTCTTGGGTACGCTGGGCCAGATGACGAACCTCATCAGCGACTACCGCAAACCCCCTTCCCGTTTCCCCTGCTCTGGCTGCTTCAATCGCCGCATTCAACGCCAGCAAATTGGTTTGCTGGGCAATCGTGCGGATTACATCGAGGACGCTACCGACTTTCTCACTGCTGTCGCCAAGTTCGCGGACCGCCACCATTGCGCCGCTCATATGTGTCGCAAGCGAGTGGATGGACTGTGCAGCAGTCTCGATGGTGCCTTTGCAGGAGCGGGCAGCGCCATCGCCATCGCACGCGGCAGTCGCCGCCATGGATGCATGTCGGGCCACTTCCTGCGAGGTCGCACTCATCTCGTGAGCGGCGCTCGCCACTTGCTCGACCTCTCGCAGCTGTTGTTGCATGCCGCAGCTGGTGCGCATTGCAATCGAAGACGCCTGGTCAGCCGTGGACCGGGTGTCCATTACGCTCTGACTGACCTGCGCGATAATCGGCTGCAGTTTATCGAGGAATCGATTGAACCAACCCGCCAGCACGCCCATTTCATCCCGTCGCTCAACGCTGAGTCGCCGGGTCAGATCGCCCTCGCCATTGGCGATGTTTTCCAGCATTTCGGATACGCGTCGAATAGGTCGGGTGATACTCGCCGCCAGTAAGCCCATCAGCAACGTACCGACCAGAGTGACGCCAATCCCTGCGATCACCTGCACGGTTACCGACTGCTGATTTGATTGATCCAGAACCTGCTGCAACGTCGCCACGGAGGCCATCAACGTGGCACGCGGCACTTCAATAACTGTCATCCAGTGGTTGGAATTCGGTATAGGGGAAAACGGAACAACGAGCATGATGCTCGGGTTGCCAGGTTCGTCTATGGCGAGGGTTTCGCCAGTTTTCGCCCCTTCGAGCATCTCGGTGGCCTGACTCGGATAGATGTCCTTGATGGACTTACCCAACGATGCGAGGTCGCCACTTCGCCCCATGATGACGCCGGCGGCACTGACGAAGGTGAGTTTTCCTTGCCCCTCGAACAGTGAAGCACTGGCTTTCTGCGCGATGTTTTGCAGGCTACTCAACGCCAGGTCGATACTGACCACGCCGATGAACTTTCCACCGTCCATCAGAGGTATCGCAATGCTGGAGGTCAGTGTCGGCGCGCCATTCAACAGGAAGGAATAGGGCTCGATCAAACAGGACTTGCGGGTTTTCTTCGGGCAGTTCCACCAGGCCTTTCCCGGATCACCGTCATCCTGCATTTCCTTTTCTTCAAGGACGAAGTTCTGCATGGAGGAGACATACACCGCAAAACGACCCTTGGCATTGCCGGTGAACTCGGCTGCCTTGATGCTGATCGAGTCGGCGCCATCGAGCGCATTGGGCTCAAATGAGAGGCCTACGCCGAGTATCTCCGGTGTGGTTGCCACCTGTGCCCGAATCAGTCGATACAGATCACCCCGCAGTTGCCCGGCAGCCCATCCATTTTGTCGGGCCTGCCGGCGCATCATGACGACCTGGGTGGCCAGGGAGCGGGCAAACATCATGCTGCTGAAGAACCGCTGCTCAATCCCATTGGCCTGCAGGTGCCCGGTCGCCTCAAGGTACTGCATGGATGCCAGCGACAACGAGTTCGTGCCGGATTCCCTGACCACCGTCGACGTGTCGGTCATCTGCTGAATTGAAAAGCCCACCAGGCAGAGCACCATGACAAACAGGCAACTCCCGGCGGCCAGCGTTATTTTTGTTTTGATCGACAAGGTTCCCATCGCATCGCCTCACTAAAATACAGCCTGGAACAACAAGTTTTTTTGTGGCAACTAAAAAAAAAGCCCCCCAATCGGGGAGCCTGAAAACACTTGGAAAAGCGGTAAGAGTGACCAGCAGTACCGAGAAACGACCCTTTCTCCCGCTACCCGCTTGCCAAGTGCTGCAACTAACCAGGCGGCCTGGTGAGATCCGCCGGTTCGATGTTCTAAAAAGAGCGCTGTCACGCCGACAAACGT
Organism: Pseudomonas sp. Pseusp49; assembly: GCF_059491875.1. Lineage (NCBI taxonomy): Bacteria > Pseudomonadati > Pseudomonadota > Gammaproteobacteria > Pseudomonadales > Pseudomonadaceae > Pseudomonas > Pseudomonas sp. Pseusp49. Next base: position 3,440,221 of record NZ_CP168514.1, read on the forward strand.
TGCGCTCTATAAACGGGAGAAATCAGACAGCCTGCTTGTAACGGCGAATGCGGATATCCGCCTGTTCCTTGTGCCCGGCAAAACCTTCCATGCCGCACAGGCGGGAGCAGTACTCGCCGACCAGCACAGAGGCTTCATCAGTCAGGACACGCTGATAGGTGCAGGTCTTGATGAACTTGCCAACCCACAGGCCGCCGGTGTAACGCGCAGTCCCGGTGGTCGGCAATGTGTGGTTGGTGCCGATCACCTTGTCGCCGTAGGAGACATTGGTCCGCTGCCCGAGGAACAGCGCGCCGTAGTTGGTCATATGCTCCAGGAAGTACAACGGGTCTCGGGTCATGACCTGGACGTGTTCGGAGGCAATGCGGTCGGCTTCCTGGACCAGTTCATCCACGGTGTCGCACAGGATGATCTCGCCATAGTCACGCCAGGCGACGGAGGCGACGGGTGCGGTCGACAGAATGGCCAGCTGGCGCTCGATTTCCGCCGGCAGGGTTTCTGCCAGTTCGGCGCTGTTGGTCAAAAACACCGCTGGCGAGTTGACGCCGTGTTCGGCCTGGCCCAGCAAGTCTGCGGCAATGATTTCTACGTCGGAACTGTCATCGGCTATCACCAGTGTTTCGGTCGGGCCGGCAATCAAGTCGATGCCGATTTTGCCGAACAGCTGGCGCTTGGCTTCAGCGACAAATGCGTTGCCAGGCCCGACGATCATATCAACCGGCTTGAAGTCATCGGTCCCCAACGCCAGGGCAGCAATGGCCTGAACGCCGCCGACACAATAGATTTCATCGGCGCCGGCGAGGTACATGGCCGTCACGATGGCCGGATGAGGCTTGCCGTCAAATGGCGGCGCGGCTGCAACCACACGCTTCACGCCAGCGACTTTAGCCGTCAGGACACTCATGTGTGCCGATGCCAGCAACGGATATTTGCCTCCGGGAATGTAGCAGCCCACCGAGTTCACCGGAATGTTGCGATGCCCAAGGATCACACCCGGGAGGGTTTCGACTTCGACATCGTGCATCGAGGCTTTCTGTACCTCGGCAAACCGACGGACCTGTGCCTGCGCAAACTTGATGTCGCCGATTTCCTGTTCCGAAAGACTGGCAACGCACGCGGCAATTTCTTCGTCGGTCAGGCGAAAGGTCGCAGGCTCCCACTTATCAAATTTCTTCGAATACTCCCGAACGGCTGCATCGCCGTTCTTGGCGACATTGGCAATGATCTGCTCGACCGTATCGCGCACTTGCAAAGCGATTTCGGCTTGGGCTTCGACGGGCTTACTTTTTTTCAGATAACGAATCATCAATATGCTCCAGGTGGTTCTTGATGCACGCAACATGCACTCAGCATTGGCAAACATCTTTTCTCACCCCCCTGCTCCGGGCAATTTCGCAGCCGCCTTATTGCTGACGCGATCTGACGCAGCACAGACGCAAAGTTGAAGCACTCCTGACAGCCCCGCCCCTCTGCCACGGGCAATCACACTTATTCGTATAACCTTTTATTCTCAAAAACGACGTGAACAAAACTGATCCGCAGCCTGTAGCAATGCACGCCATCTCGACGCCACTCCTATTCTACTGGGTCATTTCATTAAAAATCCGATCAAGGCATTGACAGCACGGTTTTGAGTGATAGCTTAAATAAGCGGTTATACGTATAACCTAATAATCACACCCAACCTAAGAGGTGACCAACCGTGAGTCGAGTCTTGTATCTATACGGTGGCTGGCCCGGCCATTTCCCCTATGAAATCGCCGGGTGGGCCCGGACCGTTTTCCAGGAGCTGGATTTCGACGTCGAAGAGTCGACAGACATCTTCACATTGGACAGGGATTTGACCGGTTATGACCTGATCGTGATCGGCTGGAACAACGCGGTCACCACTGAAACGCTGACCACCTCGCAGGAAAATCGCCTGCTCGAAGCGATCGAAAGCGGCACCGGCCTGGTGGGTTGGCACGGTGCGGGCGCGGCCTTTCGCGCAAGCCTCAAGTACCACTGGGTATTGGGCGGTTCCTTTCTCGAGCATCCGATGGGCGAAGGCTTTCCCCATCCGTACCAGGTCAACGTCATCGACCACACCCACGAAGTCACTCAAGGCGTCGAGGATTTCGAGGTGCGTTCCGAGCAGTACTACATGCAGGTCGACCCGAACATCCACGTGCTCGCCGAAACCACCTTCGACGGCAACCCGTTCCCGTGGATCAAGGGCCATCGCAGCCCGGTCGCCTGGGTTCGCCAGTGGGGTCAGGGACGCGTGTTCTATCACTCGATCGGACACGACACCAGCAACCTCGCCGACCCGAATATCCGCCGCCTGACCAAGCAGGGCCTGAACTGGGCAACGCGCGGGCGTGCTGAAAGTCAAGGCAAAAACACTGCATCCACCCCGCTTTCATCAACCCAAGGAGTCCTGTCATGAGCAAATTGACCGGCAGCCAGATCGTGGCACAAACCCTGAAAAACTACGGCGTCGAGTATGTCGCCGGTATTCCCGGCCACGGCATCTGGACACTTACCGACGCCTTCCTCGAAGAAGACTCGAAACTCAAGTTCATCCAGGTCTTCCACGAACAGAGCGCCGTGCATCTGGCAGATGGTTACTACCGCGTGGCCGGAAAGCCGATGGCTGCGGTAACCTCCATCGGCGCCGGGGCCGCCAACACCGTGATCGGCATGGCCACCGCGTTCACCGACTCCACCAGCCTGATGCTGATCACTGGCGGGCCACCCACACACATGCGTGGCCACGGTCTGCTGCAGGAACTGGAACGCTACACCGACAATGACTTCCCTAAAATCGCCGAGGCCGTGACCAAGCGGCACTGGGTCGCGACGCGCGTTGAAGAGTTGCCGTTCATGATGCATCGGGCCTGGAGCTCGATGGTCACCGGTCGCCCAGGTCCGGTCCATCTGGAAATCCCGATGGACGTCCAGGCCGAGGCCGCCGAAGTGACCCTCCACGCCCTGGAAGAGCGTACGCCGATCGGCAAATGCTTCCCGGATCCGGCGGCCACTGCTCGCGCCGTTGAAGAATTGCAATCCTGCAAGCGCCCGGTGCTGGTCATCGGTGGCGGTGTCATCACGGGCGAAGCCAGCGCTGAAGTGCTTGCCTTGGCCGAGGCCTGGCAAATTCCGGTGGTCACCACCTGGAACGGCAAAAGCGGCTTCCCGGAAGACCACCCCTTGTTCGCCGGCAGCGTCGGCCAGACCGGCACGATGTGCGGCAACAAAGTAGCCTCGACGGCCGATGTGATCATCGCCGTCGGTTGCCGTTTCACCGACTGGTCGTCGTCCAGCTATGCCAAGGGCGTGACCTTCGCCATTCCGCCGTCGAAGTTGATCCACATCGACATCGACCCGCACGAAATCGGCAAGAACTACCCCGTTACGGTCGGAATCTGTGCCGACGCCAAGCACGCGCTGGCCCATATCGTTGAAGGTCTGAAAGGCCAGACAGTCGATCGCGAAGCGTACCTCAGCGATCTGCGCGGCTATCAGGACGAATGGGAAACCAAGCTCGCCGGTCGTCGTGACTCCGACCGCTTCCCGTTCACCTCGCAACGTCCATTGGGCGCGCTGCGCAAGATTTTCCCGCGGGACACCATCGTGGTGGTCGGCTCCGGCAACACCCAGGGCGCGGTCAAGCAGACCTTCCCGGTCTACACCCCTCGCACTCACCTGACCTCCGGCGGGTTCTCCTCCATGGGTTGGGCCGTGCCTGCCGCCATCGGTGCCAAACTGGCTGCGCCGAACCAGCCGGTGGTCTGCATTCTGGGCGACGGTGACTTCCTGATGACGTCGCAGGAAATTGCGATCTGCGTGACCAACAATATTCCGGTCGTGTTCATGATCCAGAACAACGCCGGGTACATGTCGATTCGCGGTGGCCAGCGCAAGCAAACCAGCCGCCATATCGGCACCGAGTTCAACCATCCGGACGGCACGGCCTATAGCCCGGACTTCAAAGCGGTGGGCGAAGCCTTTGGCCTGAAGTCCTATCGTGTGGAGCGCCCGGAAGACCTCGAGCCGATCCTGCAGGAAGCCCTGGACTTGAACGCGCCGGTGTTGATCGAAATCCCGACTGACCGCGACGCTGCTGGCCCTTGGGTACCGGGTTGGTGGGACTTCCCGATTCCCGAGTACATCACTGACGAACGTCAGGACGAGTACTGGGAAATCCGGAACTCCGAACAACACCTATAAGAACTGGAGCGGCTCAAATGAGTGATGCATTGATTTCGCATCATGCAGAGCTGAATCCACAATCGGGGGCGTCGCGCGAACCGCGCGCCCTCGACGTGGTGACACCTGATGCTGATGGCAATATCAATTGTGATGTGGTGATTATCGGCTCGGGCATGGGTGGTTCGACCTTTGCCCATGCGCTGCGAGATAGCGGGCTGGACGTCGTGATCGTCGAGCGCGGTGATTTTCTGCCACGAGAAATACAGAACTGGAGCACCGAATCGGTCTTCGGGCAAGGCCGTTATCGCAATGCCGAGCAATGGCTGGACGAGTCAAACCAACCCTTTTCGCCCGGCGTATTTTATTACGTCGGCGGAAACACCAAATTCTATGGCGCGATGCTGCCGCGGTTTCGCGAAGAAGACTTTGCCGAAATCCAGCACGCCGAAGGCGTCTCTCCGGCCTGGCCGATCAGCTATGCGGATCTGGAACCCTGGTACGCCGAGGCGGAAAAACTCTACCGGGTACATGGCCAGGCAGGCGTCGATCCCAGCGAGCCCTGGCGCTCAGGCCCCTACCCACAACCTGCGCTCAAACATGACCCTGCCCTGGCTTCCCTGGAGCAGAGCATGCGCCGGTCCGGGCTCAAGCCTTTCGTGATGCCTGCGGCCGTGGACTATGGCAATGGCGGTGGCTGCGTACTGTGCTCAACGTGCGACGGTTACCCTTGCCTGCTGGACGCCAAGGCTGACGCCGAGGTTTGCGCATTAAGGCCGGCCTTGCGCAGTGCAACCGTCAGGCTGTTGACACGCACCACGATCCAGCAACTGAAAACTGCAGCAGACGGGCGAACAGTCACTCAAGCCCACGGCCTGATCGATGGTCGCGCAGTGACGCTGCGTGCCAAGCGCTTCGTGCTGGCCTGCGGGGCGGTAAACAGCGCCGCGCTGTTGCTCAAGTCGGCAAACGAACAGCACCCCGAAGGCCTGGGCAACAGTTCAGGGCAAGTGGGTCGCAACTACATGGTGCACAACAGCACGTTCATGCTGGCGATCGACCCTCGACGCAAAAACAAGGTGGTCTTCCAGAAGACCCTGGCCATCAACGACTGGTACAGCGCCGGTGCGAACAACTCGTTTCCCTTGGGTAACGTGCAGATGCTGGGAAAAATCCGTGAACCCATGATCACCTCCATGCGTCCGTGGCTGCCGAAGTTCGCCTCGCGCTACATCACCGATCACAGCGTCGACCTGTACCTGACATCGGAGGACCTGCCAACCCGGGAAAACCGGGTCACGTATGACGCGCAACGCGGTGCGATCAAGGTCCATTGGAAACCCAATAACCTGAAAGCCCATGAAGGCCTGGTGACCAGGACCAGCCAGGTCATGCGGGCGGCAGGCTACCCGCTGATCCTGAAAGCACGCATGGGCATTGCCACCAACTCGCATCAATGCGGTACGGCGGTCATGGGCAAGGACCCGGTGTCGAGCGTGCTGGACCTCAATTGCAAGATGCATGACCTGGACAATGTCTGGGTGGTCGACAGTTCTTTCTTCCCGTCATCGGCCGCGGTCAATCCGGCACTCACCATCGCCGCCAACGCCCTGCGGGTCGCGGCGAACTTCAAGCAACTGGCGCAATGAATGGCATGACATGAAGCCAAAGGCTGCGGTCGCACTGGGTCACCGCAGCCTTGTTCATCGATTGGCGTTAAACGTCCTGCACCTTGAGCGTCGAACTGCGCACGATCAATTTGGTGGCGAATATCTTCTGTTCAGGTTCCAGCGGAGTATCGGCTGGTGCATTCAACTGCTCGGTCAAAAGCCTTGCCGCGTAGACACCTTTCTCGACGATGGGTTGGCCAATGGTGGTCAGGCCCAGTTGCACCGCCTCGGGAATATCGTCGAAGCCAATCACCGAAAGGGTTTGTGGAACCTCGCGATTGAGCGCGTGGGCCGTTTTCATGCAAGCGATCGCCATGACGTCCGAACAAGCCACCACCGCCGTGACGTCGCTGGACGTCAGCAAGGTAAAGGCAGCGGTTTGCCCGGACGTCGAGTCAAGCCCGCCGGCCTCTATGATGCTCAGATCCTCGAATGCCAGGCCGGCTGCACTTGCCTCTTCCACGTAGCCGGTCAGCCGCTCCCTGACGATACGCTCACTTGCACTCTTGAACCGGTGCCGGTCGATGGGGCCGCGGTATCCGTCCGGATTAAGACGGTCAATGATGACCCCTATCTTGCGATGGCCCAGATCCAGCAAGTGACGCATCTGCGCACGTGCGGCACCCCGGTCATCAATCCCGACAAAAAAAGAACCTTCCACCAACGGCGAATCGATCACCACAAACGGAATGTTCTGTTTCACCACGGCCAGCACGGCCGGGTGGTCATCGGGCAGGGTCGAGATAATCAAGCCATCGACCAACCCGCGCAGCGCAAGGCTGCCGTGATTCGCTGCCGGTGTACGGCCGACAAACCGGTTGTTGTTGAGCGGGAACAACGTCAGCGCGACGTTCTCCAGTTCCCCTACCTCGCTGATTCCGCGCAGCAGGGCAACAGTGCAAGGGTCGGCGAACGCCAGGGACAACTTGTCCATCATCATCAACCCGATCGCCCCGATCTTGCCTGATCGAAGGCTACGCCCAAGCACATTGGGTCCCGGGTAACCCAGTGACGCCGCTACGGCAAGGATATGCTCACGCTGGGCCTCGGACAGTTTGGATGGGCGATTGTAAGCGTAAGACACCGCGGGCTGGGACACCCCCGCCGCCAGTGCTACATCTTTCATTGAAACGGATGCCATCGCTTGCTTCCCAACCTTTTTGAAACCTCGTGAGAGGTCAGTGAAAAAAAACGCCATGCACTCAGTGTAACCGTTGAGGTGAAACCTTCGGAACCAGTCGAGTGGCACTGAAAATGATCGCGATCATCAACGCGGCAACAGCGAGCAACGCCAAGGGCAGGCTGCTTGCATGGGCGACGAAGCCAATGGCTGCCGGCCCCATCAAAATGCCGAGGTAGCCCAGACTGGTCGCAGCGGCAATGGCCAGCTCACCAGGCATCGTCTTTTGGGCACCTGCCAGCGACAGGTAAACCGGAGCGATGTTGGCCAGACCTGTGCCAATCACCGCAAACCCCACCAGGTTCAACAGCCAGTCATTCGCCAACACCACCATCGCGAACCCCAACATGACCACGAGCCCGCCGCCAATGAGCACCACCCGTGGCCCCAGTTTCAGCAGTATCCGGTCACCGTTCAATCGGCCCAGCGCCATCATCACCGCAAACACTGCGTAACCCAGCCCGGCCAGGGAATGCTGGACGCCTCGCTCGTCAGCCAGGAACACCGCGCTCCAGTCGAGAATCGCGCCCTCCGCAAGGAAGGCGAACAGACAAAGCATACCCAGCAGTAAAACCTTTCGGGTAGGCCTGACAAATATCGGGCTGCCTTCGTCACCGCTGCGCCCCAGCAACTGTCGGCCATGCGTCAGGACGAAGGCAACCAGGGTCGCCATGACCGCACTGCTTGCCATCAACGGCGTGGCGCCCAGCCACAACAAGGCGGTGATACCGGCAGCACTGACAATTGCGCCGAGGCTGAACAGCCCATGGAAGCCGGACATCAGTGAGCGTCCCGTCGCGCGTTCCACCATCACGCCCTGAACATTCATCGTCACGTCGACCGACCCGCACCCTGCCCCGAAAACGGTCAGGGCGAACATCAAACCGGCAAAGGAATGAGTCGTCGCCAACAAGGGCAACGTCAGCAACACCAGCGCAATACCCACGTGCATCGTAAAACGACAACCCCTGCGCGCATTGAGAATCCCCGCCAGCGGCATCATCACCAGCGAACCCAAGCCAAGGCACAGTAACAACAGCCCCAGGGCCGCGTCGTCGATCCCCGCTCTCGTGCGGGCATAAGGTACCAACGGAGCCCAGGCGCCCATGCATAACCCCGACAACAGGAACGTCGATCGATAGGCCAGCATATGAGGTGTAGCGCACGGCAGTAGCAATTCCTGAGATGACACGGAAACCCCTGTGCTCGGATCAATTTGAGTTATACGTATAACTCATAATAACCCGTTCGGCCACAGGATCCGTTCAAAACCAACAGTCTCGTCACACATGACTACATGCTATACGTCGCCTGAATTGAGAATAGCCACGAAAAAGTTGACATCGATCTTGCCACCAATGTTATTTTTGAATGGAGTTATACGTATAACTCTTGCCTTGCTCAGCTTTCGCATGAACACCCAACAAAAACAACAGGGACAATGCAGCGTGATGAATAACGTTCAAAAAACACCGATCCCCACTCGCATCCGCAAGGCGCGTATCGCGACGTTCCTCGGATTCATGATGATCGGCGCCATGATGTACATCTGGTCGACCGGGGTGAGTGTCTTCAGGACGCAACTGGGCTTTACCGGTGAACTGGGTGATGCGAACTTCGGCCTGATCGCACTCGGGGTCGGCGTCGGCTCAGCGGCGGGAGCGCTGCTGGTAGGCCGCCTGCTGGACACCTTCGGTGCTAAACCGGTAATCACCGTGTGCGCCCTCGCCTACCCCCTGTCCATTATCCCGCTGGGTTTCGTCAGCGGTTTCTGGTTTGCGATGTGTTTTGGCGTTGTGCTGGGCTTGCTGCGCGGCGCCCTGGATACCGCGTTGAATGCCCATGGCGTTCAAGTTGAGCGGTTTTACCAGCGCTCGATCATGTCCGGCTTCCATGCGTTCTATTCGCTGGGTGGCTTTCTGCTCGGGATGGCGTGCAGTTGGCTGACGGGTTTCTACACCGACAGCGTAAAAGTGCCATTTACCGTGCTGGGCATCGCCATGCTGATTGTCGGCTGTATTTTCAGCCGGTGGCTGCTGGGTAAGCATGATGTTCCAGACGCATCGTCCGGCGACTGGCAAGCAGACACTCAGTCCGCTGATGAAATCGGCAAGGGTCCGTCGACCAGAACGCTACTGGTGATGATTGCACTCGGCGCTCTGCTACTTGGCAGCATGATGGGTGAAAACGCGATTGCCGACTGGGGCCAGGAGTACATTCGCCGCGAGTTCTCAACATCGACTTCCACCGCGGGCATGGCGGTGTCGATATTCGTCGGTGCGGCTTTCATCGGGCGCCTGTTCGGCGACCGTCTGGCGGCGACCTTTGGTAACGCTCAAGTGGTTTTCGCATGCGGGACGGTCTGTGTCCTCGGCATGACCCTCACCATCGTCGGCGGCACGGCTGTTACCGGCATCCTCGGCTTCGCACTGTTCGGCCTCGGCCTGTCCTGCATCGCGCCACTGATGATTTCCGCCGCCGGACGCCGGGACCCGCAACATGCAGGCCGCAACATCGGCATCGTCAATTGCATCGGCTTCTCGGGCATGCTCGTGGGACCCGCCGCCATCACCGTGATCGTCAGCCATTTCGGTCTGGATTCGCTGATGTTTTTCCCGTTGATCATGCTGGGCCTGCTAGCCACATTTGGCCCACTGCTGATGAGAGCGCCAAAAATCGACAAGCGCGTAAAACAGTCCGTCGTCAACAACACCAGCGCCTAGATCATCGGCGAACTGCTCGCGATACGCAGTGCCAGGCCTACATAGGCATCGAGGGTGATGGTGAATTCGCCCTCGACCCGTTCGTTGATGGATCAATCTCGTCAGCGTTTGCGAGTCGATGCGTGGCTGGGGTACCGGAGGTACTGTTAATGCACATGGCCCAATAACTCGCGCAAAAAAATGTAGTGCATAGGTATAGGGGGTATGGCTATCATGCGCAAAGCATAGGTAGAGGGGGTATCCATCCAATGGGCCATATCGCAGCAAACAAAGACGATCTTCTCAAGCGTGTAAAACGCATCGCCGGACAGATCCAGGCCGTTGAACGCGCATTGGAATCGGATCTCGATTGCGCCAGGACACTGCACCTTGTGGCCGCCACTCGCGGCGCCATCAACGGCTTGATGGAAGAAATCATCGAGGACCACGCGCGTGAACATGTCGCGAACCCTGCACTGAGCGAAGCAGAGCGCAACAAGGGCGTCGAAGAGTTGCTTGAAGCCATTCGCCGTTACTCCAAGTGAACGTATCCAGGTAGACATCATGAGCAGCCCCCACATCAACTACAGGCACGACCACGTGTTCCTTGGCCCGGCGCACGACGAAAATGCCAGGCGTACGCTTTGGGTTGTGGCATTGACCGTTGTGATGATGATTGGCGAGATCACCGCCGGGTACCTCACGGGCTCGATGGCGCTACTGGCCGATGGTTTTCACATGGCAACCCATGCCGGCGCATTGGGCATCGCGGCGGCCGCTTACGGATACGCAAAACGCCATGCCTACAGCCAGCGCTACAGTTTCGGTACCGGAAAGGTTGGCGACCTGGGCGGGTTCGCCTCGGCGCTGATCCTCGGCATGGTCGCCCTGGGCATTGGCGTTGAGTCTGTCATGCGCCTCTTGCAGCCAACAGAGGTTCAGTTCGGCACCGCGACGCTCATCGCGATTGCCGGCTTGATCGTCAACGTCGTCAGTGCGCTGCTGCTGGGACACGGACACGGACACGGACACGATCATGGGCACGATCATGAGGATCACGGCCATGCCCACGCCCATCACGGCAACGACAACAACCTGAAATCAGCCTACGTGCACGTCATCGCAGACGCGCTGACTTCGGTGCTGGCCATTGCTGCATTGCTCGCCGGCCGGTATCTGGGCTGGGTTTGGCTGGACCCTGCCATGGGCATCGTCGGCGCCATCGTTATCGCGCGTTGGGCCTGGACCTTGATGGGGGTCACCGCAGCTGTGCTGCTCGATCAGACCGATGCGCACGTTGCCGGGGAAATCCGTGAACTGGTCGAGAAACCGGGGGATGCCACCATCACGGACTTGCATGTCTGGCGAGTCGGACCGCAAGCCCATGCGGCCATCGTCAGCGTTCTTGGCGAAGCCACGGCGAGCGCCGACAGCATTCGTGAACGTCTCAAGCCGGTGCACGAGGTCAGCCACCTGACGGTCGAGTTTCGACCGGCCTGATCCCGCACCTCCCCACTCTTGCCTCCAAAGGAACCCCTGATGCCACCAGGCAAACGTGAACTGGCGCGGATCGAACGCCGGTTGATCACCACGCTCACCGAAGCGTGCGAAACAGCAAAAGGTGAAATCAAAGGCTTTACCTGGCTCACCCACACCGCTGACCTGAATGCGTTGACTGAAACCCTGAAGGTTATCTGGGTGTTCGAAACCCTGGCGGACAGGCAGCTCGCCCAGGTTGACGCGAAGGCGCGCATCCTTGAGTTGACGGCCATCGCGCTGCGTGAGGCCAACATCGACCTGACCCCTTCAGACCGCAATGTCCGTTTCGACTCTGAGGAGGAGTGCCAACGCACTCACGCTGGTGACTGGAAAAGTCGCCTGGCTCAATCACGGGTGGCCAAAGGTGACTGACAATGGCTAAGGAAATCGAAAACCCCTGCATTGCCGTTTGCCAGCTCAGTGGTGATCTGTGTGTCAGTTGCGGGCGAAGCAAGGAAGACATCAGAAAGTGGAAACGCATGAAGCGGCCTGAAAAAATGGCCGCTGTGCAACGGGCGAATGTGCGCTTGAAAGGGCTCAGGAAAGCACAGGGTTAATCACTTCCTCAGCATTCAACAGTCGATGCAAGCGGCAACCAGACGCACACTTCGAATCCGTCCCGTCGACCTGTTGCAGGGGAGATCAATTTCATTCTCGCGTTGACCCCCTGCACTATGGTTTTGGCAATCGCCAACCCCAGCCCTGAACCGCTGATTTCACTGTTTCCCCGCACAAAGCGCTCGGTGAGCCTCTGCAATACCGGCTCAGGCACCGGCGGGCCACCATTGACTACCCGCAGCAGCGCCTGGTCGGTGAGGCTGACTTCGACCGGTTGATCCGCGGTGCCATACTTGAGCGCATTCTCGATCAGGTTGCGCAACAGGATTGCAAAAGCGTCCGGATCAATCGTCGAGTACAGGCTCGTCCGGGTTGGCAGGTGCAACTCGATTCGGTGCCCGCCGCTGTGGTTCCATTCATCGACCACATGCGCCAACAACGGAATGAGGTCCTGGGGCGCTTCGGACAACAGCCCACCCCCCTCGGCCTTGGCCAGTTGCATGAGTTTTTCCGAGAGCCGCGTCAGTTCGCGCAACGCGTTTTCAATTTTAGCTGCGCGTAACCGCAACGGGCCTTCGGGCGCTTCGTGACACAAACGCTGGATCTGCGCCAGGGTCGCGGCCAGTGGTGTGCGCAGTTCATGGGCACTGTTGGCAGTAAAGCTGCGCTCGGTCTCCAAGGCCTTGCGCAAACGCTCCAGCAGGTGGTTGACCGCCTCGGCCAACGGATTGATTTCGGCCGGCAGGCGGGCCACCTGGATCGGCGACAGATCCCCCACGCCCCGAGCCTCCACTGCACGACGATAGGCCAATACACTGCGCAGGCTGATGCGCACAAACATCCAGGTGCCAAACAGGCTGATGGGAATCAACGCCAATAACGGCAACAACAAGGCAAGCAATGCTTCGCGTGCCGCTTCACGGCGATGCTCGAGCGGTTCGGCAATTTCGATAAACACCGTTTGTCGCAGCGCGCTGGCGGCGTACAGGCGGTATTTTTTAGTGGTTGAAAAGCCTTCGGCCAGTTGTTGGTTGAAGATCTTCGGGTTGGCGTCGTGGGACTGCATCAGGATTTGGCCCTTGGCATCGCGCACCAGATACGTCAGGTATTCCTTGTGCATTTTCAGGGTGGCGACATGCTGTGCCTCACGGGGATTTTCCCGGTTGCTGATTTCCAGCACGGCCAGGGGCAGGATGCGCTGCGCGGTCTCCTCCAGCGCACTGTCGAACGCCTCGTTCAATTCATGTTGTACCACCAGCCAGGCACCGACGGTTGCCGCCAGCCACAGTAAGGTCGTGCCCAAGGTCAATCCCAGGCCGAGACGTTTTTGCAGGCTTGACGACGGCTTCATGCGCACACCAACCGGTAGCCCATGCCACGCACGGTTTCTATCAACTCGCGCCCGAGCTTTTTACGCAGACGGCTGATATAGACCTCGATGGTATTGCTCTCGATTTCGGCGCCGAAGGCATATAGCCGCTCTTCCAGCTGCGACTTGGACAGCAGCGCGCTGGGGCGCTGCACAAATGCCTCGAACAGCGCCCACTCGCGCGCCGTGAGGTCCACCGTCGCGCCAGACCGCTGCACTGTGCGTGCACTCATGTCGACCTGCAGATCACCGAGCTTGATCTGTGGATTGGGGTTGCCGCTGTAACGCCGGGCCACCGCCGCCACACGGGCCGAGAGCTCAAACAGGTCGAACGGTTTGACCAGGTAGTCGTCGGCACCGGCGTTGAGGCCCGCGATACGATCGGAAATCTGATCCTGGGCAGTCAGGATAATCACCGGGGTCACGTCCCCTGCCGAGCGTTGCTGACGCAAAAAATCCAGCCCGCGACCGTCCGGGAGCATCAGATCCAGCAGGATCAGGTCGTAAGGCGTGGTGCGTACGCTGTTGCGCGCATGATCCAGGCGCTGCACCCAATCGACCGCGTGGCCGTCATCGGCGATCTGCTCGCGCACCGCCTCCCCCAATCCCGGTGCGTCCTCGACCAATAAAACCCGCATCTGGCCCCTCCTGTGATGGTTGTCGTGCAGCACCTTAATCGCCTTACCTGACGTGAATCTGAAGATTCAGCTGGTTGTCAGGAATGCACCTTAGGGTATGCCTCAGACGCCGACCTCGACGGGAGACAGATCATGAAATCAGTTTTTATTGCCAATGCCACGCTGTTGAGCCTGCTGCTCAGCGGTTACGCCCTGGCCGATGACGACTGCAGCGACCCGGTGAGCGACTGGCAACCGCGCGAAACCTTGCGTCAGCAGGTAGAGCGACAGTATGGCTGGAACGTGCAGCGCATCAAGGTCGACGACGGTTGTTACGAGCTCAAGGGGTTGGACCGCAAAGGCAATGCCATCGAAGCCAGCTATTCACCGGCATCACTGCGCCTGCACACACTCGAGATCCATTTCCGCGACGACGGCGATGCCAGGGATTACCTCGGTAGCCCGCTCACCGAATGACACCTCGCCTGTCGATGAGTATTTCCTGCGCTTCAGGTTGCTGTCAGCAAGCAGGTCCAGGCTCTCGACCTAACGATCAAAAGGACACCGCCATGAAAAAGATCATCACAGCAACTTGCCTCGTCGGGGCCATTGCCCTGCCGGGACTGGCCCAGGCCCGTGAGGTGACCTTGACCACACAGCTCAAGGACTACGGCGGCAATGATGCCTACCTGGCGATCTACGTCACCGACGCCAATGGCCAATACCAGAAAACCCTCTGGGTGGCCGGCAAGAAGGCCAAATATTACAAACACCTGGGCGATTGGGTTCGTGGCAGTGGGATGAACCCGAGCGAGTTTGACGGCGTCAGCGGCGCCAGTGTCGGCAGTGGGCGCACGCTCAAAGTCAGCGTCGAACTGGCAGACACCCTGATTGATGCCGGGTATCAGATCCGTATCGACAGTGCCGTCGAGGACAAACGTGACGCCCGCGCCGATGTCAACGTGCCTCTGACGTCCAAGGGCGCTGGCAAGCAGGCAACCGGCAGTACCTACGTCGACTCCTTTACTTACGATCTGTAGCACCCGCCAATACTGGAGGCTGAACATGCTTCGTCAGTTCCATTCCCTGCCTGGCCTGATCGCCGCCCTGTTGGTCATGCTGTTGGCCATCAGCGGCGCGATCCTGTCAGTCGACCCGGCCCTGGAACGCCTGCACAGCACGCCCTCGCCTGCCGGACAACTCAACGTCGGCCAACTGGCCGGGCGCATTGCCAACCACTTTCCGGGCGTGGAGCAGATCCAGCGCACGGCGTCCGGCACGGTGATCGTTTACTACAACCACAACGGCCAGGCCGGGGCGGAAAAGGTCGATCCACTGACCGGCGAAGGCCTTGTACCTTACGAGCCATCCGCGTTCTCACGTTGGGTGAAAGACCTGCACCGCTCGCTGTTCCTTGGCACGCCGGGCCATGGCGTGTCAGGTGTCGGTGCGCTGTTCATGCTGATGCTGTCGGTGTCCGGTGCGCTATTGCTGGCCCGGCGCCTGGGCGGCTGGCGCAACCTGCTGCAGCCACTGCGGGGCACCTTCAGTCAGCGCTGGCATGCTGAAGTCGGGCGACTGGCACTGCTCGGGCTGCTGCTGTCGGCATTGAGCGGGCTCTACATGTCCGCCACCACTTTTGGTTTTATCGCCGACGGCAGTCAAAGTGAACCGGCCTTCCCCGCCCATATCAGCGCCGGCCCGGCCTTGCCGGTGGCGACCCTGCAAGCCTTGCAGGCCACCGACCTGAATGACTTGCGCGAACTGGTCTTCCCCAGTCCCGGCAACCCGAGGGACGTGTTTTCCCTGCGCACGGCCCAGGGCGACGGCTACGTGGATCAGGCCAGCGGCGCCTTGCTGTCCTATCAAACCCACGACTCGATGCACAACCTCTACCAATTGATCTATCAACTGCACACCGGCGAAGGTCTCTGGTGGCTGGGCCTGCCGCTCGGGCTCTGCGCCCTCTGCGTACCCTTGATGAGCGTGACCGGCATTCTATTGTGGTGGCGACGTCGCAAGGCTGGCCCGAACATCCGCCATAACAGCCCGGCCCACTGCGCCGACAGCGTGATTCTGGTGGGCAGCGAAAACAACAGCACCTGGGGTTTTGCCAAAACCCTGCACGACGCCTTGCACCAGAGTGGCCACCAGGTGCACAGCGCGGCTATGAATGAATGGAGCGGCGATTACCGCAATGCCCAACGGGTATTCATCCTCACCGCGACCCACGGTGACGGCGATGCACCGGCCTCGGCTTCGCGTTTCCTGGCGCGGCTGGCCAAAAGCGGCCTCAAGCCTGGCCTGCCCTATGCAGTGCTGGGCATGGGCGACCGCCAGTTCGCGCAGTTCTGCCAGTATGCCCATCAGGTGCAGGACGCGATGTTGCAGGCCGGTGGCTCGCCCTTGCTGGGGCTGGAAACCGTCAACCGCCAGTCACCTCAGGAGTTTGCGCGCTGGGGCCACGCGCTGGGCGAAGTGTTGGGTCAGGATCTGGTGCTGGTTCACACCCCGCAGCCGCCGCGCAAACATCAATTGCAGCTGACAGAGCGGATTGCCTATGGCGAACAGGTGAATGCGCCGACCCACGTACTGCGCTTCAAAGCCAGCGGCGATCTGCCGGGCTATCTGGTCGGTGATCTGGTCGGGATTCTGCCTCCGGGCAGCCCGGTCCCGCGTTTCTACTCGCTGGCCAGCGGTTCCCAGGACGGCGTGCTGGAGATCTGTGTGCGTAAACACAACGGTGGCATGTGCTCGGAATTCCTTCATGGCCTGACCATCGGCGCGCACATCGAAGCTTTCATCCAGCCCAACCCGCAATTTCGGCCGGCATCGGGCACGCACCCGGTAATCCTGATCGGCGCCGGCACCGGCATCGGTCCTCTGGCCGGGTTTATTCGCAACAACAAGGCCCGACACCCAATGCACCTGTATTGGGGCGGGCGCAACCCGGCCTCGGACTTTCTCTATGAACCGGAGCTCAACCAATACTTGTCGGACCAACGCCTGACGGCACTGCGCGCCGCCTTCTCTCAGGTTCAGGACCGTTGCTACGTGCAAGACCGACTGATCGGCGATGCCCTGGCCTTGCGCCGGTTGATTGAAAAAGGTGCCCAGGTGCTGGTTTGTGGCAGTCGCGAAATGGCCAAGGGCGTGATGCAGGCCCTCGATGAAGTGTTGGCGCCTCTGAACCTGAGTGTGCTGACCCTCAAGGCACAAGGACGCTACCGTGAAGACGTCTACTGAGTTGCAACGCTACAGCCTGAACGGCGAAACCATGGGCACCCGCTACACCGCCCTGTTTTATGCCGAAGCCGGGATCGATAACGACGAAATTGGCCATCGCCTGGCGCGTGCCGTAACCCGGGTGGACCAGCAAATGTCCACCTGGAAACCCGACTCGGACCTCAACCGCCTCAACGCCGCCCCCGTGCAGGAATGGGTGCCCGTGCCCAAGGAACTGGCCACGGTACTGTCGGCAGCACTGCGCGTCAGTCAGCAATCCGGCGGCGCTTTCGACATTGCTGTCGGCGACCTGGTTAATGCCTGGGGGTTCGGCCCCGGGGAGCAAAGGGTCACGGAGCAAGCGATCGGCTCGATTGCGCCGCGCCCCCGACTGTCAGCCAGCGCCGCGTTGGTGGTTGAGCCCCAACGTAATCAGGCGCGCAAGCGCGCGCCGATGAACCTTGATTTGAGTGGCATCGCCAAAGGTTTTGGCGTGGATGAACTGGCCCGCTGCCTGGACGGTTTGGGCATCGAGCGCTATCTGGTCGGCATCGATGGCGAGATGCGCGCCCGGGGCGTCAAACCTGACGGCCAGTGCTGGGCCGTGGCCCTGGAAAAGCCCAATCGGGGCGTGCGAGAAGTCATGGGCGTGATGGAGCTTGGCGATGCCGCAATCGCCACCTCCGGGGACTATCGACACTGGATCGATGTGGCCGGTCAGTCCTATGCTCATACCATGAACCCGGCCACCGGCACGCCGCTGTGCAACCCGCTCGCCGCCGTCACCGTAGTGGCAGCCTCGTGCATGCTCGCCGATGCCTGGGCCACGGCGTTGATGGTGCTGGGCGAAACCGAGGGCCCACGTCTGGCTCAAGAACGCGGGATGGACGCGCTGTTCGTGCTGCGCGAGGGTACACGGTTCAAGGAAATATCCATTGTCGGCGGCCGGTTGCAGGCGCAGATTGAAACCCGCTGACGCCGAGTGCCGGCCCGCTCCGAACCCGTCCGTTGTGAACCGCCTAATGACAGTGAGTCCCGTTAATCAATGAAATTCATGCACAGGCACACCGAGGCACACCGAAGCGATCGTATCGGCTGGCTGCGCGCTGCCGTCCTTGGGGCCAACGACGGGATTGTCTCTACCGCCAGCCTGCTGATCGGCGTCGCGGCCGCCAACGCCAGCCACGCCACGTTGCTGGTTACCGGTATGGCAGGGCTGATGGCCGGTGCCATGTCCATGGCCGCTGGCGAATACATTTCCGTGCACTCCCAGGCCGATACCGAGCGGGCCGATCTGTCCCGGGAACGGGCAGAACTGGCGAGCGACCCGAAAGCCGAGCACATCGAGCTCGCCAACATCTACATGCATCGCGGCGTATCACCTGAACTGGCGCATCAGGTAGCCGATCAATTGATGGCCCATGACGCACTGGGCTCTCATGCCCGGGACGAGTTGGGCATCAGCACCACCCTCACCGCCAAACCCTTGCAGGCCGCCCTGGCCTCCGCCGCCAGTTTCGTGGTGGGCGCCGCGTTGCCCCTGGCCGTGACTTTTTTCGCCCCGGCGCACAGCGTCGGGCCCTGGATATCGGCCATGTCATTAGTGTTTCTCGGGACATTGGGCGCCATTGCCGCCAAGGCTGGCGGGGCCAACGTCATGACCGGCGCCTGGCGGGTAACATTCTGGGGGGCTCTGGCCATGGGGATTACGGCACTGGTGGGACACGTGTTTGGCGCAGTGGTCTAGCGGGCGACTGCGTTGACCTCAGAGTTTGATTGCGCGCTTTGATCAAGCGCACAGGTTCAAGGTTTTCTTTTGCAGTGCGACTCGGGCGCACCGTATCCCCACGTGATTGTCGTCTCGGCCTGATGCTCCCGAAGGGTCTCATTGCGCCCAAGGTATTTCATGCCACTGCCGCCTGGCTGCTGGTACATCAGCGATACGCTATCGCCACGCTCGGCGATCAATGTCGGCGGATCGGTGTTGAAGAACATGGCCGTAACCTCGTTAGCCGGGTTGCCGTCGCACTCGTAGTAAACAGGCCCTGTGCCCGCTACCAGTCGGTACCGTGCCTGCAACTCGGCGATGCGGCGCTGGTATTCCAGGCGTAAGCAGGCACCCGCGTCATCGCTCTTCCAGCAGTCATCGCGCCCCTTGATCCATCCACGTTGCTCTGCTTTCAGCGTGGGAGGATGCTCGTTACCGGCCTTGATACTTGCACTGGCATATACCTGCGACAGCTTGCGATCGAGTGCGGACAATTCCTTGTCCCCACAGATCATCGCCTCGATACCGCCGGGCTCCGCCTTGGCGCATTCGTAAGAAGGGCCAGACGTCACATTGACCGTCCGGGGTTTTCCGGTGTCGCTCCCGGTCGCCTGCATCGCCTTGGTCTGCTGATCAATGTACATGCACCACTTTTCGGAGCTGCGTTCAGGGACGTTTGCCCCACCGCGAACCCCTGCTTTGAATTCGATCACCGATTTCCATTCGTCGGAACCAACATCCGGCCCGTGCCCTTGCGCATCGGCCGTTTGCAGTCTCTTGTCGATCGCCTGGTACCAGGCGTCAGTGCATTGGGTTTGCGCCTGGGAAAATCCTGTGGCGCCGAAAAAAAGCAAGGCAAGATACTGGGTCATGTGCAGTCCTTTTTGATCCGGGCAGTCGTCAAACAACGGCATAGGCCGGTTACTCCGTCAACGAGCAGATCCTTGCGAGTTTCGCAGATCATCCGTCGGGTCGACCACAACGGGCTTGTTATAATCAGCAAGAACCAACAGAACCCCGACAATTGAATACCTGACCGCCAGCGCTGGAATGAAGCACTCAATGAAGCGTCCATGGTTAAAAAGGACTTATCGCGGAATGTCGCCATATCTTGCTCCGACCCTTCTGACGTGCATCCTCCCACTGCTGGCAGCGAGCGCCAGCGCCGCACAGCAGACGCATGAAACGCTGACGATCATGGTAGAAGATGCCGCCGCCCCCTGGTCAAACAGCGACGGTACAGGTTACGCCAACGACGTGGTCCTCGCCGCCTTCAAAGAGATGGCCGTGGAGGCCAGGTTAAAAGTAGTGCCCTATTCACGCTGCAAGTACATGGTGCTCAACGGCCAGGTCGCCGCGTGCTTCAACATGAGCTGGCAACCCGAATTCCAGGGCAGGATCAAACTGGCGGCGCGACCGATATTCAACGTCAGTAACGATGTTTTTGAATCCATCAAGACCCCCTTGCCGAAGCCCCCGGACGGTCAATGTATTTTGCCGCCCGGCACCGTCGTCGGCATCACCAGAGATTACGAATACTCAACCCAGGTCATGGCACTCCAGACCTCGGGGGTCGTGTTCGAGAATTCCCTCTCAGACTTGACGAGCCTCCAGAAACTCGCTGCTCGGCGCTTTCAGGCAGCCGTAATCATGAGCAACGACCTCGAGGTCAGAAACCGAAAGGCTCAGCAGTCAGGGACAGAAGATACCGTGCGCTTTGCCTTCAATTGCGGTCTGGTGAACTCGACGATAGGTTTTAGCCTGTCCCATCCAGACGGATTGCGAGCACTGGAAATGTATGACGAGGGTTATCGACGCATCGAGGCCAATGGTGTGCTCAAGAAGCTTCACCAGCGCTGGTTTCCTGAGCAGTGAATCGCCCCGTATTTCATGGAATGAGGTTCTTCATGCATCCCCGGGAAACAGTAGGAGCCAGCCTGCTGGCGATGGACTCCAGTGCGCCGCGTTAATCCAGGTCACCCGCGTAATCGTTAACGACCATCGCTGGCAGGCCAGCTCCTACAGGGGACCGTGTTTATCCGGTTCGCACGCGTTATCGCTGACGACCATCGCTGGCAAGCCAGCTCCTACAAGTCACGGGCGGACACTGACGCGCTGTCAGGCCGCCCGCTCCAGGGCATCCAGCAAGCCCGCGTACTCCAGCGAGAGCCTGTGGCGCGGGGCCAGATGCACGATGGGGACAGACACTTCGTGAGACTCGCGCATCTTGACGGAACTGCTGAGATAAACCGGCAGCACGGGCAAACCTTCGGCCAGCAGTTCATTGACGACATTCTGGTGAAACCCGGTGTGCCCGGTGAACTGGTTGACCACCACCCCTTCCACTTCAAGTGACTCATTGTGATCGAGTCGCAGTTCTTCGACTTGAGCGATGACCCGGTACATCGCCTGGCGAGAAAAGCTGTCGCAATCGAATGGAATCAGCAACCTGTCCGCCGCCACCAAAGCGCTGAAGGTGTAGAAGTTCAGCGAAGGCGGCGTATCGATATAAATGCGCTCATAGTCCTCGGACAGTTCAACCAGCAATTTGCGCAGCTTGTTGATCTTGAACTTGCTCTCGAGTCTTGACTGCAGGTCTGCCAGGTCCGGACTCGCCGTCACCAGATGGAGGTTGTTGTAATGGGTCTCGGTGATGGACACCCGATTGCGCCTGCCTTCGAAACCGCCGGACAACGTCTGCTTGAAGAAATCGGCTATGCCGGCAGGAATATGCTCGTTGCTCAGCCCCGTGAGGTAGTGAGTCGAGTTTGCCTGGGGATCGAGATCAACCAGCAGCGTTCGGTACCCTTCGGCAGCACTCACAGCGGCAAGATTGCAGGCGATGCTGGATTTTCCAACGCCGCCTTTTTGATTGAATACGACACGACGCATAAGGCTTGCTCATCCATGAAAAGGCCAAAGGCCATCTGTAGTAAATGTAAGCAGTCATGTCAATTCTATGACTGCAATATTACAGTTTCACGACAGGGATTGCCTGAAGGCGCGGACTAGAGCATTCCACACCCATTCACGACTTGAAATCGTACAGCCGACTATTCTGAAGCCAACTCTGATTTCAACCGTGCGACGTCAGGTCCGAAGCACTACTTGGCCCTTTGGGAAACCGATATGACAAATCCGCAAGACAAACCCGAATCCGACGAGGGTTTAGCTCAGATGCTTGTGGGGAAAGGTCCCTGCACCTATCTATTGCTGCTCTTGCTGGGATTGATCCTGCTGTTTCCCTTTCTTGAGGAAGGTCTGTTTGCTCGTACGTTGCTTGGCATTCTGTTTTCAATCGTGCTGCTCGTGGGTGCTTTCGCCACCAGGCAGACTCGGCGGGGGTTCATCCTCAAGCTGGGTCTGGCGTTGCTTGGGGTTGGTCTTCAATGGGCGGCGTTGTTGGCTGGGAGTACCGCGATTCTTGGGCTTGCCGGGATAGCTTTTACGGCGTCTCTTGCCGTCTCGTTTAGCGGAGTGCTTCGCTATATTCTCAAGCGCGGGCCAATTTCTGCCGACAAGCTGCATGGCGCGCTTGCGGGTTACATCATGCTGGCCTTCGTCTGGTCCTTCGTTTATGCCCTGGTCGAAGTATCCATCGCGGGTTCATTTGGCCCTGGCCACCTCGACTTCACACAGCCTGGCACGTTCTTCAAACTGATCTATTTCAGCTTCACGACGCTCACAACCACCGGTTATGGTGACTTTATCCCGTTGACCAACCATGCCCGCTCACTGGTGATGGTCGAAGAATTTTCAGGCGTTTTTTACGTGGGTGTCGTGATTGCGCGGTTTGCCGGTCTTTATCCCTCGAATCAGAACAAGTGAAAGAACCGAATGCACCAGGCTTTTTCGTCTAACGTGAATTGATGCGTTTGCATGATCTATTCCCCTGAAAATGGAGTTCGACGATGAAAACTATCGCTTCCTGGCTGTCGGTTACGTTTCTTGGGCTGGTGCTCGGCGGCTGTTCCGCGGTCGGTGCCGGGAGCGGAGGCGCTGGCGAGACGCAGATTCGTTCGGGGAAAATCGAGCAGATTTCCCTCACCCAGATGCAGACCAATCACGATAGCGGCGTCGGTGCCATATTGGGCGGTCTTGGCGGTTTAGCCTTGGGAAGCCTGGTCGGCCAGGGGACCGGTCGGGATGTCGCGATGGTTGCCGGTGCCCTCGCCGGCGGGGTAGGCGGCAATTACGTCGAAAAGAAAAAGTATGATCAGCCCGTGGAAGCTCAGCAGATCATCGTTCGGACCCAAAGCGGCGTACTGGTTCAGGTGACCCAGCCAATCAATCCGGCGCTGACAAAAGGCTTGAAGGTTTATGTCGAGGGCAGCGGTAACGATGCGCGGGTAGTACCGCAAAGTTAGTGCCGCAAAGTTAGCGGCGGCAACAATCGCGAAGCAGACAGGCCCGTCAGAATGCCGCTCGAACCGCCAGCAATGAAAGTCGGTGTCATCTCCGACACCCACGGCCTGCTCCGCCCCGAAGCGATCGCCGCCCTGCTGGGCTGCGATTGCATCATTCACGCCGGCGACATCGGCAGCGCGCACATCCTCGACCAATTGGCGACCATTGCACCGGTGCACGGGGTGCGTGGCAACAACGACCTGGACGCGCCCTGGGCGCGCGAGCTGCC
Source organism: Pseudomonas sp. Pseusp49 (assembly GCF_059491875.1). NCBI lineage: Bacteria > Pseudomonadati > Pseudomonadota > Gammaproteobacteria > Pseudomonadales > Pseudomonadaceae > Pseudomonas > Pseudomonas sp. Pseusp49. The sequence continues at coordinate 3,463,676 of NZ_CP168514.1, forward strand.
CGACTCTCTGCGCCTGGATCTCAACGGCTGGAAGGTCCTGCTGGTGCATGACATCGCCGAAGTTGCAATCCATCCAGATGAGCGTATCGACCTGGTGATCACCGGTCACTCCCATAAACCCGGCATCGAATGGCGCGGCGAACGCCTGTTCCTGAATCCGGGCAGCGCCGGGCGTCGACGCTTCAAGTTGCCGGTCACCCTGGCGCTGCTGGACCTGTCTGCACAGTCCATCGAACCTCGACTGGTATCACTGCTCGACTGATTCATCTTCCAGGCATCGCTCTCCCTCCTCACCATAAATACCCTAAAGGAATATTAAAATAATTATTAATTCCTTTGAAGAATATAAGCAATCTCCTATAACTGTCCGAAATGGAACAGCTCGCAAGTGTTTCCAGGCAAACAGCGATTCAACAAAAATTGCCTGACAGCAACACACCAACCAAAAAAATCATATAAATCCCTTTAGTTTCATAGAGATAAAAACTGGTTCGGTTCTTGCTGAGCACTGCCACCGACTCTGTTTGTAGAGCGACAGCACAGGAATTGAACATGACTGCCCCCTTGAACGTAATCGCTGTATCCGGCGGTGCCTACCGCCCTTCTCGCACCCAGGTGCTCAGCCAGGCCATTCTCGACGAGTTCGCCAACCGTCTGAATATGGTGGGCCGGATCATCGAGCTGGCCGACCTCGCCCGCGACGTGGGCGGTGCCCTCAGCCGTAAAGAGTTGCCCGCCGAGGTCGAGGCGCAACTGCAAGCCATCGAAAACGCCGACCTGTTGATTGTCGCTTCGCCGGTCTATCGCGGTTCCTACCCGGGCCAGCTCAAGCACCTGTTTGACCTGATCGGCCAGGACGCCCTGATCGACACACCGGTGCTGCTCGCCGCTACGGGTGGCAGCCCTCGTCACGCGCTGGTGATCGATCACCAGCTACGGCCACTGTTCAGTTTCTTCCAGTCGCTGACCCTGCCGCTGGGTGTGTACGCCAGCGAATCCGACTTCCGCGATTACCGCATCGACTGCGACCTGCTGCAGGCGCGCATCGGCCTGGCCGTAGAACGCGCCCTGCCCTTTTTCAACACCCACCAACGCCTGCGCCAGAGCGCCTGAGGAGCCCATCGATGAATGTTTTCTGGTTCCTGCCGACCCACGGTGACGGCCACTTCCTTGGCACCAGCCAGGGCGCGCGCCCGGTGACCCTCAACTACCTCAAGCAGATCGCCCAGGCGGCGGACGGCCTGGGTTACTACGGGGTGTTGATTCCTACCGGACGTTCCTGCGAGGACTCCTGGGTCATCGCATCGGCGCTGGCGCCGCTGACCGAACGCCTGCGTTATCTGGTGGCGATTCGTCCGGGGATCATCTCGCCGACGGTATCGGCACGCATGGCCGCTACCCTCGACCGATTATCCGGCGGACGCTTGCTGATCAATGTGGTGACCGGGGGTGATCCGGACGAAAACCGTGGCGATGGCATCCACTTGAGCCATGCCCAGCGTTATGAAGTCACCGATGAATTCCTGCAGATCTGGCGCCGAGTGCTGCAAGGCGAGTCCGTGGATTTCCATGGCAAGCACTTCCAGGTGGAAAACGCCAAGGCCCTCTATCCACCGGTTCAGAAGCCCTACCCGCCCTTGTATTTCGGCGGTTCTTCGGATGCGGCCCATGACCTGGCGGCCGAGCAACTGGACGTTTACCTGACGTGGGGCGAGCCACCGGCGGCGGTGGCGCAAAAGATCGCCGATGTCCGCGCCCGGGCAGCCCGGCATGGGCGGACCGTGAAATTCGGGATCCGCCTGCATGTGATCGTGCGCGAGACCGCAGCCCAAGCCTGGCAGGCCGCCGACCGACTGATCGAGCACATATCCGACGAGACCATTGCCGCGGCGCAAACCTCATTCGCACGCTTCGACTCCGAAGGCCAGCGGCGCATGGCCGCGCTGCATGACGGTCGCCGGGACAACCTGGAAATCTCCCCCAACCTGTGGGCCGGCGTCGGTCTGGTGCGCGGCGGCGCAGGCACGGCGCTGGTCGGCGATCCACAACAGGTGGCCGCACGGATCAAGGAATACGCCGACCTGGGCATCGAAAGCTTCATCTTTTCCGGTTATCCGCATCTCGAAGAAGCCTATCGCTTTGCCGAGCTGGTCTTCCCGTTGCTGCCCGAACCCTACGCCAGCCTGGCAGGTCGGGGCGTGACCAACCTCACCGGCCCCTTTGGCGAAATGATCGCCAACGATGTCCTGCCACGGACACACACCCCATGAGCCTGACGTTAGCGACCTGCCTGGCAGGCACCCCCCAACAATCGAGGAATTGCGCGTGAGCACCCAACTACAGACTGCCGTCCTGAGCCCCTTGCAGACCGCGCGCAAACTGGCCGCCACCTTTGCCGAAACAGCCGCTGAACGGGACGAGCACGGCGGCACGCCAAAAGCCGAGCGCGACTCCCTGCGGCACAGCGGCTTGCTGGCCCTGAGCATTCCGACCCAGTTCGGAGGCCTGGGGGCCGACTGGAGCGAGACACTCGGTGTGGTCCGCGAGTTTGCCAAGGTCGACAGCTCGATCGCCCACGTCTTCGGCTTCCAGCACCTGATGCTGGCCACCGTGCGACTGTTCTCGCGGCCCGAGCAGTGGCAGCCCTGGTTTGAACAGACTGCCCGCAACAACTGGTTCTGGGGCAATGCACTCAACCCGCTCGACACCCGCACAGTAGTGAAAAAGTTCGATGGCTGGCGTGAGTTTTCCGGCAAGAAAAGTTTCTGCTCCGGTGCCAGCGACTCGGAAATGCTGATTGCTTCAGCGGTCGACGAAAGCGCCGGCGGCAAGCTGCTGATCGCCGCCATTCCCAGTGGCCGTACCGGCATTACCCTGCATGGCGACTGGGACAACATGGGCCAGCGCCAGACCGACAGCGGCAGCGCAACCTTCGAGCGGGTGCGGGTGGAAGAGTCGGAGCTGCTGCTTGATCCAGGTCCCTTGAGCACTCCCTTTGCCTGCCTGCGCCCGCTGATCGCCCAACTGCACTTTGCCCATATTTTCCTTGGCATCGCCGAAGGGGCTTTCGAGGAAGCCCGTCATTACACGCTCAAGGAGGGACGCCCGTGGTTCACCTCCAAGGTCCGCCATGTCAGCGAGGACCCCTACATCCTGCGCCACTACGGCGAGTTCTGGGTCGGCCTGGAAAGCACACGTGTGCTGGTTGAACGCGCCGCGGCACAGCTCGACGAAGCCTGGCGCAAGGGACATAACCTGGGCAGCGAGGAGCGTGCGCAACTGGCGCTGTCGATCGCCTGCGCCAAAGTGACCGCGACCCGTACCGGCCTGGACCTGTGCACCCGTTTGTTTGAAGTCACCGGGGCGCGCGCGACTCACGCTTCGCTGCGGTTCGACCGTTACTGGCGCAACCTGCGCACCCAGACGCTGCATGACCCGGTGGACTACAAAATTCACGAGCTGGGTGACTGGGCGCTGAACCAGAACCGCCCTGTTCCCACTTTCTACTCATAAGCGAGGGAGCCCCATGCAACTGCTGACTCTGCCCCCATCCCCGTCGCTGGCCACGTCGATCCGAGCCACCGCCCAGGTTTTCGAAGACCCCAAGTCGCAGGCCCTGCTCGCCCATTTGCAACAGGTCGCACCCAGCGAGGCCAGCGTCCTGATCATCGGTGAAACCGGCACCGGCAAGGAGTTGGTCGCACGCCATATCCATAACCTCAGCCGGCGCAGCCAGGGGCCCTTTGTGGCGGTCAACTGCGGCGCCTTCTCCGAATCACTGGTCGAGGCCGAACTGTTCGGCCATGAGAAAGGCGCCTTCACCGGCGCCATCAGCGCCAAGCCGGGCTGGTTCGAAGAGGCCAATGGCGGCACCTTGTTCCTCGACGAAATCGGCGATCTGCCGATGCCCATCCAGGTCAAGCTGCTGCGTGTGCTGCAGGAGCGTGAGGTGGTGCGACTGGGCTCGCGCAAGAGCATTGCGATCAACGTCCGGGTGTTGGCCGCCACCAATGTGCAGTTGGAAAAAGCGATCAACGCCGGACATTTCCGCGAGGACCTCTACTACCGCCTCAACGTGGTCAGCCTGCACTTGCATCCGCTGCGTGACCGCCCCGGCGACATTCTGCCGCTGGCCCGCCACTTCATCCGCACCTATAGCGAACGCCTGGGATACGGACAGATCACCCTCAGTGCCGACGCCGAACGCAAGCTGGCCGACTATGGCTGGCCCGGCAACATTCGCGAACTGGAAAACGTCATCCATCACACCTTGCTGATCTGCCGGGACGGACTCGTGCGGCAGGAGGATCTGCGCCTGTCGCATTTGCGTATCGAGCGCCCGGCGGAAAAAACCAGTCCCTCTGAAGAGTCGGCCCAGGCGCTCCTGCAGCGCGCGTTCAAACGGTTATTCGAAGAACAGCAGGGCGCGCTGTACGAGCAGGTCGAGGACAGTTTGTTGCGCGCCGCCTATCAGTTCTGTCATCACAACCAGGTACATACCGCCAGCCTGCTCGGACTCTCGCGCAACGTGACCCGGGCACGCCTGATCGCCATCGGCGAGCTGGTGGTCAACAAGCGTCGTGCCGTCGATGACGCGCCAGACCATCGGGTGATCCAGCTATCGATATGATTGCCCGGTACTGTCGCCGCCAATACTGACTCAGGCGTCGACCCGCTCGACCCGATCGGCAATCGCGAGTGATTTCACCTGGCTACCGATCCTCGCGGGTGTGCCACAGACGCAGCAAATAGAGAGTGGAATCCACTATTTCGTAACGCATCTCATAATGGCCGATCTGAATTCGGCGCACATCCCTTGGCTCGAACTCTTCCAGGCGTTCACCAATACGTGGATTGCTCTGCAGCGTGATCGGTATCGCCGTGATTTGCTGCACTGTTCGTGCTGCGGCAGGCTGATTCACCGACGCCAGAAACTCGTACAGTCGGGTAATGTCGGAAAGCGCCTTGCTTGTCCACTTCAACTCCATCAGCGCGGTACCGGCAACGGCGTGTCGGTGCTGAGGCTATCCGCCCAGGCCTGAACAGCCTGGTGGTCAATCACGCGGCCAGCGTCAACATCGGCGAGGGCCTCGCGGGTCAGGCGACTACGCTCTTCTTCCTGGTCTATCCAGGCGTATAGAGCCTGTTTGACGATCCAGTTTTTGGAGCGCTCCAGACGCTCTGCCATCAAATCGACTTTTTGGGCCAATTGCTCAGGGACGTGAGCCGTGACAGATCGGGTTTTCGTGGTGGTTGCCATGATGGGGTTGCTCCTGATCGTTACTCGATTCAAAGTTAATCATAGTAAATAATACTACACCATCGATATGATTGCCCGGCACTGCCGCCGCCCAAAACCGACTCAGGCGCCGACCCGCTCGACCCGATCGGCGATCTGTCGTGCCTGTTGCAGCAATGCGTCCACTGCGCCACTGGCGGCTTCCACCCGCACCCGCAGTCGCCCCAGCGCACGGCCCTGGATGCGCTCGATACCCCCTTGCACCAGGTGCGTGCGGCCACCGAACAGCGCGGCGATGGCCGACAACTCCGGTTCGTGGCCACTGGCCCCGGTGTAGTGCAGGTCGAGCAGTATCGCGGCCGCCTGTGCTGACGGCACGTCATGCCCGGCCGACTGCAGTGTGCCGAGCAAGGCACGGGTGACATCGTGTTGCGGGTCACCGAACACTTGCCAGACGTCGCCTTGCTCGACCACCCGGCCTTGCTCCAGGACCACCACGCGGTCACAGAGGTCGCGGATCACCTCCATCTCGTGGGTGATCAGCATGATGGTCAGCCCCAGGCGCCGATTGATGTCGCGCAGCAATGCGAGAATCGCCTGGCTGCTCTGCGGATCAAGTGCCGAGGTCGCTTCGTCACACAGCAACAGATCCGGCTGCAACACCAGCGCCCGGGCAATGCCGACCCGCTGCTTTTGCCCGCCGGAGAGCTGCGCCGGGTACGCGTCACGCTTGTCCTGCAGCCCCACAAGCTGCAACAGCTCGTCGACTCGGCGCTCGCGCTCGGCACGTCCGATGCCCGCCAGCCGCAGCGGCAGGCCGACGTTGTCGCCGACGGTACGGGACGCCATCAGGTTGAAGTGCTGGAAGATCATCCCGGTGCGCTGCCGCAAGCCCGCCAGGCGTGCACGATCGAAGCCGACGATGTCCTCGCCCTCGATCAATACTTGCCCGCTGCTCGGTTGTTCCAGGCGGTTGAGCGAGCGCAGCAGCGAGGATTTGCCGGCGCCGCTGCGACCGATGATGCCGAACACCTCACCGCGGCGAATGTCCAGGTTGATGTCGTGCAGCGCTTGCACGCTCTGCTGCCCGACCCGGTAATGCTTGCCCAGGCCCACCAGCCGTATATGCACGGCGGCAGCCAGGGTCTGTGGATTGAAACTGACCATGAACGAAAGTCCCGCACAAACAAAAAAGTCACCCTGCCCTGTGGCGAGGGAGCTTGCTCCCGCTGGACTGCGTAGCAGTCCCATCTTTTGGGGCCGCTTCGCGGCCCAGCGGGACGGTGCGGCGATCCGACAAGCTCCCTGGCCACAGTAAGAGTGTTCGTCTTGGCTACCGGTCAGAAGCCGGGAGCGATCTGGCCCTTGTAGCGGGTCAGGATGAAATCGCGCACTTGCGGCGAGTTCAGGGCCTTGGCCAGCTTCTGGATACCCGGATCATTGATGTTGTCCGGACGGGCGACCAGGAACTCGACGTACAGGTCCTTGCCCTTCTCGACGATCAGCGCGCTGTTGGTGTCGATACCGGCCTCCAGTGCGTAGTTGGCAAAGACGAACGCCAGGTCCACCTGGCTGACCGCACGGGCCAGCAAGGCGCCTTCCAGTTCACGAATCTTCAGTTTGTGCGGGTTCTCGACGATGTCGTGTTGCGTCGCCAGGGTATTGCTCGGGTCCTTGAGCTTGATCAAACCGGCTTCGTGCAACAACACCAGGGCGCGTCCGGTGTTCACCGGATCGTTGGGAATGGCGACACTGGCACCTTCGGGCAGATCGGCAAGTTTCTTGATCCTGGTCGAATAGGCGCCGAACGGCTCGATGTGCACGCCCACTACCGGTACCAGATCGGTGTGCCGGGTCTTGTTGAAGTCATCGAGGAACGGCCGGTACTGGTAGTAGTTGGCGTCGAGGTTTTTCTCGGACAGTTGCAGGTTGGGCTGGATGAAGTCGCTGAAGACCTTGATGTCCAGATCAACCCCCTCCTTGGCCAGCACCGGTTTGACGAATTCCAGTATCTCCGCGTGAGGCACCGGGGTGGCGCCCACCACCAGTTTTTCGTTGGCGTGGGCGCTCAGGGATAAAACGGCTGCGAGGGCGGCCAGGGTCTTTTTCATGCTCATGACTCCAGAATGATCAAAAAGTGGCCGTCGTGAGGTGGACGTAGGGCCTGCAGCAGCGATACCCGGCTGCTGCGTTCGGGTAAGGCAGGCGCTTAGCGCCGTGTGTAATGCCGGACCAGGCGATCGCCGCTCATCTGCAAGGCCTGCACCAGCAGGATCAGCAGCAGCACGGTGACCACCATCACATCGGTCTGGAAACGCTGGTAACCGAAACGGATCGCCAGGTCCCCCAGGCCACCGCCGCCCACCACGCCGGCCATGGCGGTGTAGTCCACCAGCACAATGGCGGTGACCGTGACCGCAGCGATCAGCCCGGTCCGGGCTTCGGGCAGCAAGGTATGCAAGATGATTTGCCGGGTACTGGCGCCCATGGACTGCACGGCTTCAACCAGTCCGCGGTCGACTTCGCGCAAGGCACTTTCCACCAACCGGGCGAAGAACGGCGTGCAGCCAACCACCAAGGGTGGGATGGCGCCGCGCACGCCCAGCGAGGTGCCCGTGACCAGGGTGGTCACCGGGATCAGCACGATCAACAGAATGATGAACGGCATCGAGCGCAGCACGTTGGCCACCACCGACAACAGCCGGTACAGCCGCGGCGATTCGAGCAACTGGCGCTGGCCCGTCAGGTACAACAGCACGCCGAGCGGCAACCCGAGCAACACCGTGCAGGCCAGTGCCGCACCGAGCATGCTCGAGGTGTCCAGGCAAGCCTCGGCCACTTCGCCCCAATTGACGTGAGCGAACCACTCGTTCATCGCCGCTCTCCCACGCGCAAGGCCGCCGCCGGGTGGGGCGTCGCCAGGCGATCGCCCTGGCCGAAGAGCTTGTGGCGCAGGGTGCCGTCCTCGTACTCGCGCTTGAACAGACCCCGTGCCTGCAACTCCGGCACGAGCAGATCGACCACCGCCTCAAAGGTCTCCGGGGCGACCACGCTGGCCAGGTTGAAGCCGTCGACATCGGTTTGCTCGACCCACTCCTGAAGTTGATCGGCCACGGTTTTCGCCGAACCCACCAGCACCGGGCCATCGCCACCGATGGCGCAATAATCGGCAATCTCTGCGGTGGTCCAGGTCCGATTCGGGTCGGCGCGGGTAAACGCCTCTACGGCCGACTGGATGGCATCGCTGGGCACTTCACGCAGAATCTGGTCGGGCCTGTACTCACCGAAATCGATGCCGGTCCAGCCCGACATCAAGGTCAGGGCGCCGCTGGCACTGGCGTATTCGCGGTACTCGCGCAAGCGCTCCAGGGCTTCGGCGTCCGTCGCGGCGACGATCACCGTGAGCTGTTCGAACACCAGCACCTGATCGGCCTCGCGACCGGCCGCCTGAACCGCCGCACGCAGCTGCGCGACCTGTTGTTTGAGCACCACCTTGCTCGGCGCAGCCACAAACACGCACTCGGCATTCGCTGCTGCGAAGACCCGACCACGGCTGGAAGCGCCGGCCTGGTAGATCACCGGCGTGCGCTGTGGCGAAGGCTCGCTGAGGTGGAAACCGGGCACGCTGAAAAATTCGCCCTGATGAGCGATGCCGTGCACCTTGCGCGGATCGGCGTAAACCCCGCTGGCGCGGTCGGCCTGCACCGCGCCCTCCTCCCAGCTGGCTTCCCAGAGCTTGTAGCAAACCTGCAGATACTCCTCGGCCAGCGCATAACGCTGATCGTGGGACAACTGCCGCTCCTGGCCGAGGTTTCGCGCGCCGCTGCTCAGGTATGAGGTGACGATGTTCCAGCCCGCCCGCCCCGATGTCAGATGATCGAGGGTCGACATGCGTCGGGCGAACGGAAACGGATGCTCGAACGACACCGACGCCGTGACGCCAAAACCCAGGTGACGAGTCGCCGCGGCCATTGCCGGCACCAGTTGCAACGGATCGTTGACCGGCACTTGCGCCGCGCTGCGCAGCGCCTCGTCGGCACTGCCCTGGTAGACGTCATAGACGCCGAGCACATCGGCGATGAACAGGCCGTCGATCTTGCCGCGCTCCAGGGTTTTCGCCAGTTCGATCCAGTAGTGAATGTCGGTGTAGCGTGTGGACTGATCACGGGGGTGGCGCCACTGGCCGGGCGACAAGTGCCCGACGGTATTCATGCTGAAGGCGTTGAGACGAATTTGCTTGGGCATCTGCGCGTCCTCAGGACCAGTCATGGCGAGGCGGCTTGATGCCGTTGAGCAACCAGTTACCCACGACGTGGTACTTCCAGCGCACAGGGTCGTGCAGGGTATGGACCCGCGCGTTACGCCAATGGCGGTCGAGGTTGTGCTTGCGTAGCGTCGAGCGGGTGCCGCCCAGTTCAAACAGCTTGTTGCTGGCCTCGATGGCGATTTCGGTGGTCAACACCTTGGCCCTGGCCACGGCCAGCGAAGCCTGCGCAACCGACTGCTCATCGGGTGCCGAGCGGGCCTGGTCGAGCACCAGGCCCGCACGCTCGAGCAGCGCCTCGGCGGCTTCCAGACGGATGTCCAGTGCGCCGACCTGAATGATGGTCAACGGGTCTTCGCTGGCCTTTTCCACCCCGGCATCGATCCATGGCCGCGCCTGCTCGCGGACAAAGCTGATGGTGTCACACAGCGCCGCACGGGCAATGCCCGCATCGATGGCCGCCGTGGTGATCTGCGCAAAGGGGCCGGCCAGGGTCGGGCGTTCGTAGGAGCGGTAAGTCGGGAACAGGTTGAAGGCCGGCACCCACAGCCCCTCGACCAGCACGGTGCCGCTGGACGTGGTGCGCTGGCCGATGCTGTCCCAGTCGTCCACCACATTCAAACCCTCGGTGTGGCGCGGCACGAAGGCCAGTTGTGCACGGTCTTCGCTGTCCAGGGCCAATACGCCCAGCCAATGGGCATAAAGCGATCCGGTGCAATAACCCTTGCGCCCGTCGATGCGATAGCCCTCGCCGTCTGCAACCAGGCGGGTACGGATGTCCTGCACGTTCTTGCCGCCGGTTTCCGACAGCGCATTGGCGAAACGATTGCCCGCCAGGGCCAGCTCGAAGAAGAACTGCTTCTGGTCGTGGCTACCCTGCAGGCGGATGTCTTCCAGCAGGCAGTAATGGTTCTGCGGGATCTGGCCAAGGGATGGATCGGCCGCCGAGACAATCGCGATGACTTGGGCCAGGGTCGCATAGGACACCTCGGCGCCACCGTACTGCCGAGGCACCGTAATGCCCCAGAGCCCGCTGTTGGAAAAAGCATCGACCACCTCGGCCGGCACCTGGCGCGTCTGATCGCGCTCGGAGGCGCCGACCTGCAACAGCGCGGCGATTTCATGGGCGATGCGTATGGCTTCGGCGTCATCACGGATCACATGGGCCGAAGGTGGATTGATCGGGTAGGCGGCTGCAACTGACATGGATTCCTCACTCTAGCGATGGCTCCGCCAACGGCCGCACAGTCCTGCAAATGACTGTCGGTACGGAGCCTTACCCAGATGGAGCATGATCCATGCCATGATATTTAAACGTTAAATATCAGTACCTTACAAAATAAAGCGAAGCGTGAAATCGCCAGCCGGACAGTTGTTGTTGAAGTACTGTTGATTATTCAACAGTGCCGATTACTGCGATTCACCGGGAGCAGAGCGCGAACGGTTGCGCTTGTGTCGTGCCTGTTCCTCTTCGGCCAATGCCTGACGAACGAGGGCCCGCGCTGCCCAGCTGGCGGTGTCGAGTGATTCTTCGACGCTCGCGCGACTGATATCGCGCACGGCGATCAAGGCCTCGGTGCCCATGACGATCGACAGCGCCTGTTTCAGTCGTTTGCGCGCGCGGGGTGAGAGCACGTCCTTGAGCGAGTCGACGATCGGCTCGATGTAGCTCATGCGCCGGCCCGGCCGCAGCGGCGTCTGGGGAGACGGGTTTTCCAGCCACACCGTCATGAACGATCGCTCCATCACGTGCAGGCCGATCTCGTCGTCGATCAGGACTTTGTTCAACGCCTGTGCCGCCAGGCCAATGCCCTTCACCGGATCGTCCCCCGGTCGCCAGATCTGCTCCAGTGGCTTGATGTCGCGCTCGGCGGCCGTCTCGCTGATCAGCGCTTCAGGTGAGGGAAAGTAGCGATAGGCGGTGGCGCGAGACACCATTGCGCGCTCAGCCACTTGCGCGACAGTCGGGTCGTGGCCCTCGTCGCGCAAGGCGATGGCGGCATCGATCAGCGCTTGCCGCGTTCTGAGCTTCTGGTTGGATCGGCCCTGGGAATCGCCGTCGCGGACAGACGGGCTTGACTTGGGAATCGGCATGGAATAAATGATACTCCGTCTTATCATGAGACACGCGTCTCATAATAGAGGCGTGGCACGGGATATGCCACTGCCCCGTGTGCCGAACAACCAGCGCGCCGGGCTCAACGATTTCATATCAGGATTTCAGCAACTGAGCGCGCCCCCGGGCGCATGAGGTGAATGCGATGAATCACAATCCCCGTTCGCGGACCTGGTTTCGGCTGGCGGCCATCTACTTTGCCATTGGCGTGGCGCTGGGTGTCGCGATGGGCGCGTCCGGCGACCATTCGCTCTACGCAGTACATGCCCATATCAATCTGTTGGGGTGGGTGTCGATGGCCCTGTTCGGTGTCATCGGCACGCTGCACCCGTCCATCACCGGAGGGCGAGCGGCGGCCGCACAGTTCTGGCTGTACAACCTGAGTGTGCCGGTGATGCTGGGTGCACTGCTGCTGCGCCTCAAGGGCTTTGCGGCAGTCGAGCCATTGATTGCCATTGCCTCCCTGCTCATCGGCTGCAGCGTGCTGTTGTTCGTGTGGCTGGTGTACTCGCGCATCGGGGCAACGGCCAAGAGTTTGAGCAATACGGCACTTGAATCGCGCCTGTCATAGTCGCGGCTATTGGGCGGCCTATCGGTGTGGGGCGCGAGATCAACCCCCGCACCGATGTCTGCCACTGACCGTCATGGGCCATCGATTCACGACTCGTCGGCAACCACCCTGACCCTGTGGCAGTCGGCCGGCCCAAGCTTCTGACCGCTGGATGAGCGAACTTCAATCGGCATCAGGGTCTGGCCGCGCTCATTGTCCAGCAGCACGGAACGCGTCTCCTCGCGCTTGAACATGAAACGTTCACCCCACTGCCGCAGGCTGACCACCACCGGAAAGATCTCCCGCCCTTTGTCCGTAAGGGCGTACTCCTTGTAGGCGCTACCGTCTGATGCGGGTTGAACGTCGAACACACCGACCTCAACCAGGGTTTTCAAGCGCGATGCCAGAATGTTCTTGGCCACGCCCAGGCTTTTCTGAAATTCGCTGAATCGGCGAATGCCGTCGAATGCGTCGCGGATGATCATCAGCGACCATCGATCCCCAATGGCCTCCAGTGTTCTGGCTACCGGGCATTCGCTGCTGTGGGATGAAGTGTCTTCGACCATCGTATTGACCTTCTGGATTAAGGATTGCCGGGCCTGCCGTGCAATCCCGAGCAAAGTGGTTGCAATTTAAAACCTGATTCGATAACAATTCAATCCAGTTTTTAATTGAAACCAGTTTAGCGCCACGGAGGCTCCTGTGACAGCCGATTCCGATTCAGCCACCTGTCCTTTCGACCCGCAGGCTTCGGGCCTGCCCGATGCGGATAATGAAGAAAGCGCCCGCGCAGACAGCTCTGCGGGGCTTTCTCCCTCACTTACGCTGTTGTTTTCCGTCACCTGCGCGCTGGCGGTGGCCAACGTGTATTTCGCTCAACCCCTGCTCGATTCAATGGCTCAGAGCCTGGGGGTTGCCTCATCGATGATCGGGGTCGTGGTGACGGCTACCCAGGTCGGTTACGCGCTGGGGTTGCTGTTCATCGTCCCGCTGGGCGACTTGCTCAACCGCAAGGGGTTGATCCTCACGCAAGTGCTGCTGTCTGCGGTTGCCCTGGCGGGGGTCGGCGCAGCGCAGCAATGGCTGGCCCTGTTGGGCGCCATGGTCATCGTCGGTTTGCTCGCGGTGATGGTTCAAGTGCTGGTGGCCTATGCCGCCGTGCTGGCAACGCCGTCACAACGCGGCCAGGCCGTGGGCACCGTCACCAGCGGCATTGTCCTGGGCATTCTCCTGGCGCGGTTTACCTCTGGGCTGATCGCCGACCTGGCGGGTTGGCGCGCCGTGTATTTCGTTTCTTCAGGATTGATGCTGGTCCTCGCGGCGGTGTTCTGGAAAGTGCTTCCTGCCACCGAGTCTCCACGCAACCGAAACACCTACCCGGCACTCATCCGTTCGATGTTCAGGCTGTTCATGACCGAACCGGTCTTGCGCATCCGTGGCCTGCTGGCCTTGCTGATCTTTGCCGCGTTTTCGGTGTTGTGGACATCCATGGTGCTGCCACTGAGCGCGCCTCCGCTGTCGCTGTCGCACACAGCCATCGGCCTGTTCGGCCTGGCCGGCGTCGCCGGTGCCCTTGCTGCCAGAAGAGCCGGTCGCTGGGCCGACCGGGGGCTGGGGCAACGCGTGACCGGCATTTCGCTGGTGATCCTGACGCTGTCCTGGTTGCCCATCGCGTTTGCGCCGACGTCACTGATCGCGCTGGTGTGCGCAGTGGTCCTGCTCGACTTCGCGGTGCAAGCCGTACACGTCACCAACCAGAGCCTCATTTTTGCCGCACGCCCCGACGCCCAAAGCCGCATGGTGGGCGCCTACATGTGCTTTTACTCGGTGGGCAGCGCACTGGGGGCCGCGGCCGCGACCCAGGTGTATGCGCACTGGGGCTGGACAGCCGTCAGCCTGCTGGGTGCCTCGATCAGTGCGACGGCCCTGGTGCTGTGGTTGATCACCTGGCGTTGGCACAGGCAGCGCTACGCCAGATAACCTCAGTGCCTGGTTTTGCGCTCGAGCATGCGCACGCCAAGTGAAAGCGGATAACACAGGGCAAAGTAGATCGCGCCGACCAGAATGTAGATTTCCAGCGGCATGAAATACACCGAACTCAAATCCTGTGCCCGCAGCATCAAGTCCGGTGCCGCGATCAGCGAAGCCACGGACGTATCCTTCAACAGCGAGATCGCGACGTTGCCTATGGGCGCCAGCACGATGCGGATGGCCTGGGGCAACACGACCCAGCGCAGCACGTTGTGGCGTGCCATGCCAATCGCTTTCGCCGCTTCCACCTGGCCCTTGGGCACGGCTTCCAGCCCCGCACGGTAAATCTCTGCCAGATACGCCGCAGCGTTCAGTCCCAGGCCAATCATCGCGGCCTGGAACGAGCTGAAGTGAACGCCGATTTCGGTCAGGCTGAAATAGACGATGAACAACTGCACCAACGCCGGAGTGCCACGGAACAGCTCGATGTAATAGAGCGCCGCGCGCCGCAATGCGCGGTTGCCGGAAAGCCGTGCCAGCGCCACCAGCAAACCGACGATCAAGCCGATGACCAACGCACCGAACGCCAACTGGAGTGTGGCCCAGGCGGCCGCCAGCAATTCGACATGGGTCGCGTCCCACAACTCGCCATAGCCCATCTCAATTCTCCTTGACGACTTTGAGGCGGCGTTCGGTGCGCGCCGCCCAATGGGAAAGCACCAGGCTCAGGATCAGGTAGATCATCGCCAGCAGGAAGTAGATCAGGTTGGTCTGGTAGGTTTCGCTGACCAGCATTTTCGCCTTGAACGTCAACTCCGGCACTGCCGCCGCAGACGCCAGGGAGGTGTCCTTGAGCAGGCCGATGGCGAAGTTGGCCATCCCCGGAATCGCCACCTTGAATGCCTGCGGCAGCACGATAATGCGCATCGCCAGAGACCGGGTCATGCCGATGGAGAACGCCGCTTCGCTTTGTCCACGGTCAATGGTGCGGATGCTCGACCGGAAAACCTCCGACAGAATGGCCGCACCGTTCAGGCCGAAACCGATGATCGCCGCACCGATGGCCGGCAAGGTAATGCCGATATAGGTCAGGCCAAAGTACAGAATGAACAACTGGGTCAGGATCGGTATGTTGCGGAAGATCTCCAGGTAAACGCTGGCGATCAGGCTCAGGAGGCGGCTGCGCGAAAGCCGCATCAACGCCAGGCAAAAACCCAGCAACGCCGCCACTACAAACGCAGCAGCCGTCAGGCCGATGGTGGTCAGCGCGCCGACGCCCAGTACGTTCAGGAAGTACGGCAGCATCTCGATGGCTTTGTTCAGTGCAGTGGTGTCGAACATCGATCAATGCTCCTGCACGGCGCGGATGAAGGAGCGGGTGCGTTCGACCTGGCTCTCGCGGAAAATCTGCCGCGGCGGCCCCTGTTCGACGATATTGCCGTCGGCCATGAAGATCACCTGGTCGGAAACGCTTTCGGCGAAGCTCATTTCGTGGGTGACGATGATCATCGTCATGCCCTCCTCCGCCAGCCTGCGCATCACGCCCAGCACTTCCCCGACCAACTCCGGGTCCAGCGCCGAGGTCGCCTCGTCGAACAGCATCAACTTGGGTCTCATCGCCAGCGCCCGGGCAATGGCGATCCGTTGCTGCTGCCCGCCCGACAGTTGCTCGGGAAAGGCATCGCGCTTGGCGAACATGCCGACCTTGTTCAGCAGGTCCTCGGCCAGCTCCACCGCTTCGGCGCGATTGCGCTGCTGCACCTTGAGCGGACCGAGGATGATGTTTTCCAGCACCGACAGGTGCGGGAACAGGTTGAAGCGCTGGAACACCATGCCGATTTCGGCGCGCATCCGCGCCAGTTCCTTATCGCTCATGGGCACTTTTCGGCTGCCCACCAGGCGCTGGCCGATCAGTTCGTTGTCAATGTAGATGTCGCCTTTGGTCGGCTCTTCCAGGTAGTTGACGCAGCGCAGCAAGGTGGTCTTGCCCGAGCCGCTGGGGCCGATGAGCGAGATTTTCTGGCCCTGCTGCACGTTGAGGTCGATGCCTTTGAGAACGTCCAGGCTACCGAAGGACTTGTGCAGCCCTTCGATACGCACCAGTGGAGTGGATTCAGCCATGGGTCAGGTCCTCGATTCAGGCAAAGGCCTGACTGAAATCACGGGCTGGATGCTCGAAGGGTCCGATGACATTGCCCTTCTCGTCGCGGTCCACACCGATGCGCGGGTCCTTGGCGGGCGGCACGAGGTAGTCCGGGTTCTTGATGCCGTACTTGGCCAGCACCGGTTTGATCTGATCCGTGGCTTTCAACCAGCGCAGTCCCTGGTTCACCCCATCGAACAGGTCCTGGTTCTGCGGATGAACGCCCCAGATCGCCTCGAACTTGGCGGTCAGGCTGGGGAATTTCTCGTCGTAGGCCATGGGGATCTGCTTGAGCTTGAGGCTGGGGTCCTGAAGGATCATGTAGTCGATGGTCGGCGCATCCAGCACAGCAAAATCCAGGCGCCCGGCGCGCACGTCGCGCAGGCAGGAATCGGTGTTGTCGTAGAGTTTGACCTCCTTCACGCCCTCGATTTTCTTCATGTCGGGGATGGTGAAATAACCGGTGATGGCGCCGATGGTACGGCCCTTCACATCGTTGACCGTGATCGAGGTATCGAACGGTTCGCTATCGCGCATGATCACGTAGGCACCGGTGTAGAACACCGGGTCGGTCAACAGCAGGATTTTCGAACGCATGGGGTTCCAGGCGAAGTTGCCGCCGAACCAGTCGGCACGCCCGGACCGCACGGCCTCGACCACCGCCGGGAAGCCCATGGTCAGTACGTCGAGCTTGAGCTCGAGGCGGTCGGCAATCAGCTTGAGCAACTCCAGATCGGTACCGACCGGGACGCCTTCACGCAGCGCGCCCAGGGGCATGTCGCCCAGACAGGCTGCGGTCAGGTAGCCGGGACGTACGGTCTTGATCGGTTTGTCGGCAGCGAACGCGAACGACACCGGGCCCGTGGCACTGGCAGCCATTGCTGCCAACGAACCGTAGCCTGCGGCCTTGAGCACTGCGCGCCGGGAAACACCCTGGGTATTGAACTTGAAGTCGGACATACATCACCTATAGGCAAATTATTGTTGTGACCGGTACAAGCCTTGCAACTGAACCGCCGTCCGTGGCGCGATGCTTCCCGTGATTTATGACCGTGTCGGCAGACCCGCGAGGATGTCGATGGCATTGACGTGGGGAGTGGCGGCGGTTTGCCGTTGGCGCCTGAGGACCAGGTAAGCGACAGACACCACGGCGAGACTGACGAGGCTGGCGAGGAACTGTGTACGCAAGGATTCCTGGAACGCCATCGCCACCAAAACACCCGCGATCACTGCCACCACAGCATAGGACAGCCATGGGAACAGCCACATCCTGAGGGTCAGCCGGGCCGGTGCGGTGGCTTCGACCTGGCGTCGAACCTTGATCTGCGCCAGCGCCACGGCCAGGTACACGAACAGCATCACCGCACCGGAAGCGTTGACCAGGAACAGGAACACGCCCTGCGGAGAAATGATCGCCGCCATGATCGCGATGTAGCCGATCACACTGCTGAGCAGTACGGCGGCCCTGGGCACTTTGCGCCCGGTCAGCACCGACAGTTTTGCCGGGGCGTCACCGCGCTGGCTGAGGCCGAACAGAATCCGCGAAGACACGTACAGTCCGGAGTTCAGCGCCGACAGCACAGCAACCAGCACCACTGCCTGCATGATCATCGCCGCCCCTGGAATGCGCATGACCTCCAGCGCTGCCACGAACGGCGAATGACCGGCGACGATCTGGCCCCAGGGCACCACGCAGACAATCAGGAAGATCGAGCCGACATAAAAGGTGATGACACGGAAGATCACCGAACGGGTCATGTTCGCCACGTTCTTCGACGGATCGTCGGATTCGGCGGCGGCAATCGTCGCGATCTCGGCGCCGCCGACCGCGAAGATCACCGTAGGCACGCCGGCCAGGATTGCACTCACCCCGTAAGGCATGAAGCCGCGGTCATTCACCAGGTTGCCCAGCAGCGCGCTGGTGCTCGGCGCGAACCCGAACAGGTAGGCGCCCACCACAAAGATGAAGACGATGATCGCGAAAACCTTCAATGAGGCGAACCAGTACTCGAACTCGCCATAGGACTTCACCGACAGGCAGTTGATGGCGGTCATGATCGCCAGCAGGCTCAGCCCGATCATCCAGGCCGGCAGCGGTATCCACTGTTCAAGGATATTGGCGCCGACCACCGCTTCCACCGCCACCACGATCACCCAAAAGTACCAGTACAACCAGCCACTGGTGAACCCGACCCAATTACCCAGGCCGATACGTGCGTATTCGGTAAAGGAGCCGACGCCGGGCAGCGCCACGGCCATTTCACCGAGCATGCGCATCACCAGCATCACCACGATGCCGGCAGCGAGATAACTGAGAAACGCGGCGGGCCCGATCGCCTGGATCGTAGCGCTGCTGCCGACAAACAGGCCGGCACCAATGATGCCGCCCAGGGAAATCATGGTGATATGGCGTTGACGCAGTGCCCCGCTGAGGCGTTGCTGGCCGGATGTTGTCTTGCTTGGCTGGACGTTGCTCATCGGAGGACCTCCGCTGCGGTGGATAGGGTCGATCGACCGGATAAATTCATCGAAGACTTTGCGCGAGGGGGACAACTCACCGGATACTCTGTGCCGCCCACTCTCGGGGACAAGAAGCTTTGGTGTCGGGTAGCCAGGGCTGAGCCCGGCTGGAAAGTTCTATGAGTCATGTGCTTACCCGTTTGAGCTGGTCATCGCCAGCCATTTTCTTATTGTGTTGCATGACAAGCATTACAACTCACACACTAATCACGGTTTTTTAGCTTGTCAATGGGCTTTGTATCGGATAAAAAGCAATACAAATTCGCTTATTGTCTGGCTCAGAGCATGACAAGCAGGGATAAAGCACCATGAGTCAATTCGAACAACTGCTGGACGAACTCAAAGCCAGCGCGGCGCTGCAACGTGACAAGGCAGAAACCCTTTATGCCCAGCTGGCCGAATCGCTGGCCGAAGCGATCGGCAACGGCAAGCTCAAGCCGGGCGAACGCCTGCCACCCCATCGCGATTTCGCCAGTGCACTGGGGGTGAACATCACCACGGTGACCAAAGCCATGGCCGTGCTGCAACAAAAGGGACTGGTGGAAAGCCGCCCAGGCCGCGGGACGCAAGTTGCACAACTGCGGCATCCGGCGGCGCAGTTTCAGTCGGCCCCCAGCAATGACCCGGGCACCGTCGACCTGAGCGTCAATCGCCCCGCCACCGATGGCTTCAATCGAGTGCTGGCGCAGCTGTTGCCGCGCCTGGCCAGCGATCCGCGTTTTGCCGACATGAAGGACTATCACCCGTCCGAAGGCCCGCTGTGGGCCCGTGAAGCGGCGGCGCAATGGTTGCGCCACACCGGCGTCGAGGCCCAGGCCTCGCAGATGCTGATTTGCGAAGGCGCCCAACACGGGATCGCCAGCACCTTGCGCAGCCTGACCAACAGCGGCGATACCGTGCTGGCCGACAGCGTGACGTATCAAGGCATCAACGCCTTGTGCCGTTCGCTGGGGCTGATTCTGGTCGGGGTCGACGCCGATGAGCGCGGCATGTCCCCCCAAGCCCTGCGCCAGGCCTGCGTCGAACATCAGCCACGCCTGTTGTTTCTGGTGCCGTCGATCCACAACCCGACCGCCATCACCCTCGATGCCGAGCGCCGCAAAGAACTGGCGACAGTCATTCGGGAAACCAGCCTGCTGGTCATCGAAGACGACGTCTATCGTCCCTTGCTGGACAAGTCGCCGGCGCCTTTCGCCGCGCTGCTGCCGGAGCGCACGATCTATATCTCGGCCCTGTCCAAATGCATCGCGCCGGGGCTGCGCATGGGGTTTGTCATGGCGCCGCAACCCCTGGTGCAGGACATCGCCGCCATGCAGCGCATCGACTGCTGGAGTACGTCACCCCTGACGGCGCTGATCGCCGCCCGGTTGATCGAGGACGGTCATGCCGAGCAATTGGTGTCGGAACAGCGCGAAGAACTGCGCATTCGCCAGGCGCTGCTGGCCACGCACCTTGAAGGCCTGGAGTTCCAGCACAGCGCCACCGGCACCCACGCCTGGCTGGTACTGCCGGAGCCCTGGACCGGCTCGCGTTTCGCCCGCCTGTGTCAGGACCGCGGTGTGGTGCTGCTGGCCGGCGGTGCCTTCACCTTGCGCCCGGAACTCTCGCCGCAAGCCGTACGCATCAATATCTCCGCGGCCCTGTCACGGGAGCAGTTGATCAAAGCCCTGACCATCATCAGCCAGTTGGCGCGTCAGGGTCACCTCCACATGCACAACCGGATCTGAGGACATGACACAGCCCGTTCATTGCGAAATTGCCGTTATCGGTGCCGGCGTTGTCGGCGTTGCCACCGCACTCTGGCTGCGTCGCCAGGGTTACCAGGTCGTGTTGCTGGAGCGCGACGCGATTGCCAGCGGCGCGTCCTATGGCAACGCCGGCACCCTGGCACCCTACGGCGTGATGCCGATTGCCCAGCCGTCGCTGCTGAAGGCGATTCCGTCACTGCTGTTTTCGAAGGAGTCGCCCTTCGTCATCAACTGGGCACGCCTGCCAAGGTTGATGCCTTGGCTGCTGCGGTTTCTCAATGAATGTCGCGCTTCGCGCTGCGAGGCCAACACCCAGGCCCTGAGCAACATTCTCCAGCACACCTACAGCGGTTATGCGCCACTGCTGGCCGACGCTCCGCTGGCCGACCGGCATTTGCGTCACAACGGTTGCATCTATGCCTACGGCACCGAGCAAGGTCTGGCCGGTGCGCGCCCGGCGATCGAATTGCGCCGCGCCCTGGGCATTGCCCAGCAAGTGCTGAACGCGGCGGATGTCGAACAACTGGAGCCTGCGCTGGCAGGCAAGGCGGTCGGCGGCATTCTGTTTCCCGAGTCGTCGCACATGGATGACCCGCGCGCCTTCATCGAAGCGCTGGCCGCGCCACTGATCGCCGAAGGCGCAGTGCATCAGGCGAAGATCACCACCGTGCAGCGCAAGAGTGACGGCCTGTACCTGGGCAGCGCCGAAGGGAAAAGCTGGCGCGCAGACCGCGTCGTGCTGTGTGGCGGCGCCTGGTCCGCGGCACTGGCGCGTCAGGTGGGTGATCACATTCCGCTGGACACCGAACGCGGCTACCACATCGAGTTCGATCTGCAGGACACCCTGCTCAACCGCCCCTGCTGCCCGGTGGAAAGTGCGTTCTACATGACGCCCATGGCGGGACGCCTGAGGGTCGCGGGCACGGTGGAACTTGGCTCGATCAATGACCCGGCCAATCCGCAGCGCTTCGACTACCTGGAGCGCCACGTACGCCGGGTCATGGGCCTGACCCAGCCGGTCGCGCGCAAGTGGCTCGGGTTCCGCCCCTCCCTGCCTGACTCGTTGCCGGTCATTGGTCCCTCACCCAACGAACCGCGATTGATCTACGCCTTCGGCCATCAGCACCTGGGCCTGACCCTGGCCGGGGCGACGGGCCAGTTGGTGGCTGACTGTATCGCCGGCAAGGCGCCCCAATGGCTCGACAGCTTTTCCGTGCAACGCTTTTGAGCAATGCCTTCCAAAGGAGTGCAATTGATGCAAACAATCGAACGCAAGCAAACCAACCAGCGCATGAGCCAGATCGTCATCCACGGCAATACGGTTTACCTGGCCGGGCAAGTGGGGGAAGCGCGTCACGACATCACCGGTCAGACCCGCGATGCCCTTGCTCGGGTGGATGACTTGCTGGCACAGGCCGGTTCATCACGGGAGCAGATGTTGCAAGTGACTATCTGGCTCGCTGACATGGCGGATTTCGCCGCCATGAATGCCGTGTGGGATGCGTGGGTACCGGCGGGCCATGCTCCCGCCCGTGCCTGTGGCGAAGCGAAACTGGCAGACCCGGCGCTGCGGGTAGAAATCATCGTCTGCGCCAACCGGGGCTGAGTCGGGAGGGTTTCAGTCAGCCCCTTTGCGCACCGCCCGCCTGACCTCGGCCTGTATGGCATAGGCCGGTGTCTCCACGGCATTGAAGTCATGGGTATAGCGCTGGGCAAATCCCTGCACACCCCATTCCTGATACTGCTGCACATGCTTGAGCTCGTGAGCCCAGAGCGCGACGTCCGTTTCTGCGGATTGAGGGTCGCGGAAGAGGATGATGTCGATCAGCGTCACGGCACCGACATCGGGGTTCTGCAGCATGGCAGTGGCGGCGCTGAATTGTCCGTTGTCGCTGATTTTGTAGCGCGCGGCATCGAGGACGCCGGGATCGTACCAGGGCACCAGTTGCTCACGGATGTGCGCAGGAATGGGTTGGGTACCGGCGATGGCCGCTTCATCGCGGGCCTGGGTCAGCCAAAGCGCCAGGGCCGGCGTCGCGATCTGGTAAACGTCCTCGGACACCACGTCCGGCAGGCAGATGCAGCCGTCCAGGCACACCTGTCTCTGGCCAGCCGGGCAGTCGCTGGTCTGGGCCGGCACTTCAAGCGCCAGGCAAAGAACAAACAGCGCCACCAGGGGCTTGATGATGGGCGGCATTCGGCGCTCCGGGCAGCGGACAGTGGTGAACCGTTTCCGGGTCAGGCATTGACCTGGAGTTCATGCAGAAGAAAAACCAATGATTCCGGGGCTGCGCAATGACTTCTTTCAGAGCGTTGTTCATCCCATGGCATCGCGTCATCGGTGCAGAAATCTCCAATGCATTCCATGTTCAGCTCGGCGTCGAGCAGTCCGAGCGGAATCCAGAAATAAGGTGTTTCGCGAAGTACATTAGGCACGGTAGAGCCACATCGCGAGCAAAAGTCATTTCTGTACCCGCTGGGTTTGCGCCAACCGGTGATCGCCTCTTGCCCTTCTTCCCATCGAAAGTCGCGAGCATTGACCAGTGTGGCGAGATTATGGCCGACCCCGGTTTGCTTGCGGCACAACGTGCAATGGCAGCGATAGAAAAATCGTGGCTCAACCGCCAGGGAAAAGCGTACAGCCCCGCAAAGACATTGCCCTGATGCCATGAGTCTCTCCTTGAAAAATGTTCATCCGTATCGGCTTGCGCCATGAAGTCCGCTTGATCACTGGTGACCGAGCAGTTCACTCGCCAACAGCGCTTTCAACGCCATCGGCTTGGCAAAGTGATAACCCTGGGCCTGCCCTGCGCCCATTTCACGCAACAGCTCCAGTGTCGCTTCATCCTCGACGCCTTCGGCCACCACACTCAGGTCCAGCGACTCGGCCATCCGCACGATGGCCCGGACGATCGCGCGACTGCGGGAACTGGTGGTCAGTTCGAGAATGAACGACTTGTCGATTTTCAAACCGCTGAAACGGTACTGATGCACATAGCTCAGGGAAGAAAACCCTGCGCCGAAGTCATCGAGCACCACCGACATGCCGTTGTCGGCCAGTTGCTGCATGGTCTGTCGGGCAATCGCCGGCTCGGCGACCAGCGCCCCTTCGGTCAGTTCCAGGCAGATCCGCGACGGCGATACCCCGTGCTGCGCCAACAGTTCCAGCACCTCACTGGCGAAGCCGGGGCGCGTCATGCTGTAGCTGGAACAGTTGACGTGCACCGCAGGCCAATTGGCGTGCTCGGGCTGCGCGAGGATCGCGGCAATACTGGTCAGCATGTACAGGTCCAGTCGACCGATCAGGCGCAAGCCTTCGACGTCCGGCAGGAACTCGCCCGGCGCGATCACCCGGCCGCCCGGCTGATGCCAACGGATCAGCGCTTCCAGGGCCAGCAGCTCGCCGGTTTCGACACTGACGATCGGCTGGAAATACGGCAGCAGTTCGTCAGTACGCTTGAGCGCGTTGCGCAAGGCCCCTTCCCGCTCGACCTGGTCCGAGACTTCACGGCGCACTTCCTGGTTGAACACCGCGTAGCTGTCGCGCCCGGCACTCTTGACCCGGTACATCGCCGCATCGGCATCGCGCAGCAAGTCGGCGGGCTCGTGATGAAACTGACTGTCGGCGCTGACGATGCCGATGCTGCAAGACGAAAAAACCTCATAGCCGTTGATGAAAAACGGCAGGTCGAACGCCACCAGGATCCGTTCGGCGATTTCGATCAATACGTCCAGCGGGGCCTCGGGCGCCAGTACCGAAAACTCATCGCCTCCCAGGCGTGCCAGCATGTCAGTCTCGCGCAGACAACCGCGCAAACGCTGGGCCGCCTGCATCAACAGCAGGTCGCCAAAGTGGTGGCCGAGGCTGTCGTTGACCATCTTGAATCGGTCCAGATCGATGAACATCACCGCCAGGTGCCCGCCTTCGCGGCCGAACCGCGACCAGGCCAGATTGAGGCGCTGTTGCAGGTAGGTGCGGTTAGGCAGCCCGGTCAGCGCATCGTGGGCGTTTTCGTGCTGCAACTTGGCATTGGCGTGATCGAGTTCGCGGGTGCGGCTCTGCACCCGGGCTTCGAGCTTGAGGTTGGCGGCATGGATCGCTTCGGCGGCCGTGCGTCGCGACAGCGCCGTGTCGATGTGCCGCGACACGAACGTCAGCAGTTCCTGGTCACGCTGGGTATAGCGCACCTGCGAGGTATAGCTTTGCACCGCCAGCACGCCACGCACCGCGTCGTCTTCGAACAAGGGAATGCCCAGCCAGGAGTAAGAGCGCACAGACTCATGGGCAAGTTCGATTTCACCTTGCGCGGACAAGCGTTCGGCCTCGGCAACGTCGATCAGGCAAGGTCGGCGCTGACGGATCACATACTCGGTCAGGCCCCTGCGCCCTCGCCGTGCCGGCGGGCAGGTCGTCTGTCGTTCATCTACGTAATAGGGAAAAGTCACCTCGCCGGTGGCGTCGTCGAACAGCGCAATATAGAAGTTCTGTGCGAACAGCAGGTCACCGACGATGCCATGCAGGGTCTTGAACAGCTCGGCCATGTCACCGGGCTGGCTGGACAGTTCGGCAATCTGGAACAGCGCGCTCTGCAGATGTTCGGCGCGTTCGCGGTCTGCCACTTCCTGGCGCAATGCATCGTTGAGTGCGGACAGTTCCAGGGTGCGGCGTATCACCGTTTCTTCCAGGTCCTCCCGGTGCAGGATCCGGTCCAGCGCCATGGCCACGTGACGGGCGACCACCAGAAACAACGCACGGTCTTCAGCGCTGTAGATTCGCGAAACGTCGTAGACCTGCATCGCCAGCATGCCAAACACGTCATCCGAGGCGTTTTTCAACGGTGCGCCCATCCAGAACTCGGGACGATCACCCACACAGTGGAAACGGTTTTGTGCCTGGGCCGCGAGGATGCCGGCGGCGTCGATCAACAATGGCTGGCCACTGGTCAACACCTGCCCGGTCAACGACAGGCGCGAAGGGTCAAGGTATTCATAGTTTTCCGATTCCAGGGCATCGACGTCGATGATGTCGACGTAATACGGGTAATCAATCTTGCCCGTGTGCGGGTTATACAGCGCGAGATAGAAGTTCTCGGCGTCGATCAGGCTGGCCAGCAGCCGGTGAACCCCCACCAGGAACACAGAGCGGTCACGGGTCGAACTGGCCAGATAGGTAATTTCATAGAGCACACGCTGGGTGATCTGCGCACGGGCCAGGGTATTGGTCTGTAGCTCGATGCCCAGGCGCTGGGCAAAGTCCGCGAGCGCAGGTTCAGCAGCCTGATTGACGGGTGCGAGCAGCCAACCCAGCTCACTTTCGCCTCTGCCGGTCGGCCAACGGTGCAAGTTCGACGTCCGGCAAAAGGCTTCAAACGCCTCATTGGCAATGCTCGAAGGCCATTGCGCCCGCGGATCGCCTTGCCCGACCCAATGCATCTGTTCGCCGGCGCGGTAGAACACCCAGGCAGTGCTGTGGGCCCAGTGGCGCGCCGAGTCCAGCACCTGTTCGATCGAGTCTTCGTTGCCAGCGTAAGCCATGCCGACAGTATCCGGATTCACTATGGGTTGGAGTGCGGCCACCTCGCTATGGCTCGAATGCCGCCGGGAGTCGGTCAATGTACGAAAACTCATCAGGGCTCCCTAAGCCAAAAACCGCCGAAACTCACTGACTGATTGCTAGCAATATGCCATCTATCATCTTATTTATAGCTTATAGCGTTTTTTTCAAGGATTTGTTCACTTTAGTATCAGGTATGAGACGGGCTGCAAATTATTCGCTGTGTATTGCCCGGGTCGGCGTCACTACGGTGATGTGTTCCATCAACAGGCCCAGACAAAGAAACGCCACTCTAGCGAGTGGCGTTCTTGTATTGCTGTCTCTGGAGGGGACCATTGATCAGGCAATGTTGGCTTGAGGTGGTGCCTCAACAAAAAACTGTCGATACCACTTTCTCAATTCGAACAGCTGACCGTCCGCCTGACACAACAGCGGCGACTCGCGATAAACCTTGTTCTCCCAGATTTCGACATCCTCGTAGAACGCCTTATGGGCAAACCCGGCGTATTCCTCGGCAATGGCGTCAATATCCGCAATCGCATGATCATGGCGCAGCTTCAATCCGTAGCAAAGGTCCAGACTCTCGTGATCGACCGGCGTATGGAAGTTGACCTGACGGCTTTCGTGGGTACCCTGCATTTCGACATGCATGACGCCAGGTCCGAAGTAGGTGGCCACCGTCTCCAGTTGACTGCCCAGTGTGGGGTGCTGGCCAATCAAGGAAATCTGCCGCGCGATGTGCCTGTCGTACTCAACGGTGATCTTGTCGATGGGCGACTGGTGAACGATGGCGAAGTGCGGGGTATCCACCAGGTTTTCGATGATTTCCTTACCCTGGGTCTTGATCCTCCAGCGCTTGAAATACCAACGCGTCCAGCCCTCCTCCCCGCTCATTTCGGCTGACCGCGGAACCTCCCATTCGGGCTCGCCACCCTCAGGATCGAACCAGAGATGAATCATCTGGTTGAGTTCGCGTACGTGGTGCCATTTCAGGGCGCCTTCCTTCGCCTTGGGTGGAATACGCTCCGAGTACGGTATGGCGGTGCACTTTCCCTCCTGATCGAACTGCCATCCGTGGAAGGGGCAGCGAATGGTATTTCCTACGCAATTGCCGCCGCCAAGGTGGGCGCCAAGGTGAGGGCAATGCGCATCGAGTATCGCCACTTCCTGGTTTTCACCCCGAAAAGCCACGTAATCCCGATTGAAGTACTTGAACGATTTTATTTCCCCTGCGGCCAGCTCACTTGAAAAGAGCACACCAAACCATCCCTTGGGGAATCGTTCAGAAAAAAAGTCTTTTTTCACGGTTGTATCTCCAGGCTTTTATTGTTTTTTGCGCGCCACCCTATACCTCAGAACCAGACAGCAACCCCTCCCTTTGGCTGACTGGCTGGCCGTCGAGCCCGACACCATGAACATCCAGAAGCCATTGCGCCGTATCCTCTCTTTCGCGAGAAACAAACACTCTTTTCTCGATGGACTTGAGGGGCACTTGCTCACGGTCCAGATAAAAATGGTCATACCATTCGCGCAATTGATATACAGGCCCATCCCCGCCACAGAGAATTGGATTGTCCACGCGTTTTTTGTTATCCCAGATGCGCAGGTCCTGAAAGAAAGTTTCCTGCCCGTTGGCAATGTATTCAGCAATGAGCTTTTGATTCTCGGAAAAAGACAAGCATTCCAGCGCCCGCACTTTCATGCCGAAGTGCATCATGAACCGATCTTGATTAATCGGAACGTTGCCAATCATCATGATGCATTCAAGTTTATAGCCCCACATTTCGGCTTCCATGTCCGCTATTACATAGGATGGCCCATAATAATAGGCAATACTGCGTAGCGAATCGCCCGTACCAATCAACTGATTTCCGCCCGTCAGCATCTGGCAATATGTATGTCCTTGCGAAACATTAAGGTAACTACTGACGGGTGAGCCGTGGACCGGCTCAAAGTGATACACGTCGGCAAGGTTATCGATCAGTTCCCGGCAGTTGGTGTTCGCCGGTTTGCTGATAACGGCCCAATCCGACCAGCCATCTTCAATACAACATCTGTGAGCCGGTATTTTCTGTTCAGCAATCGGCCCCTGACCTTCGTGATCGTGCCAGATAAACAGAAGTTCGTTTTCGACCATGCTTTCCCACTGCCGGATCCGCGCTTTGGGCGGGATTTTCTCGCAATAAGGAATCTTTTCGCAGTAACCACCATCGCCCCACTGCCATGAGTGAAATGGGCATTCCAGGGTATTGCCCTTGACGGTTCCGTTTGCCAGGTTGGCCCCCATATGCGGGCAGTAAGCATCGAAAACCCGAATCTGTCCGTCCTCCCCACGGAACGCCACCAGTTCTGTGCCAAAGGCCTCGAGAGAAGTTATTTCGCCCCGCTTGATATTTCTTTCAAGTCCAAAGCAATGCCAGCCACGTGCATAGCGATCAGGCAACTTCGAGATTATCCGTGCAAAATCAACCATCTTCCTTCCTCTATGAAGTTAACTTCCAGGGCCAACTGCTATACAGATGAATGTGAAGAAAACTAGTAGTGCAAGAACGCTGTGTAAAGGTTCAAATTTGCACGCAACAGTGCATTCTCGCACGCTGAAATCAAGTTGCTTTAATGCCAGTGCACACCGCACGCGCCATGAAGCTACTTTGAGCTCCGGATTTACCGAATGGTTGATCGCTGCACCCATACGTGCTTTTATGCACAGCCTCGCCCCCCCTTCAAGCAGATACTGATAAAGCACAAGTAAAGGCCATGCCCGAGGGGAAAGATCGGCTTGCACGATCCAACACTATTACAACAAAAAGGAGCATCGAGAATGCTGGACTGGGACGATCTACGTTATTTCCTTGCCGCCGTTGAAGCGGGCTCCTATTTGGGCGGCGCAAAAGCGTTGGGGGTTAATCGAACAACTGTAGGCCGTCGTGTCGAAGCACTGGAAAAAAGCATCGGCAGTCCACTCTTCAAACAATCGGCGTCCGGATATCATCCAACTGAAGTAGGCGTCAAAGTCTTGAAGTGTGCTAAGGAACTCGAAAAACATGTCTCGAAGTTGTCAACCACACTCGTCAAGCAACAAGGCGCACTGGAAGGGCATGTTCGCGTTGCCGTCGCAGCAGAACTGGGCAGCGATCTGCTCCCCGACATCATGCGTTTTCAACAGACCCATGCCGAAGTGACCGTTGAAGTCTCTAGCGTACGCGACCCGGCAATCGCTCTGACTCAACGCAAAGCTGACATTGCCCTGGGCGTTTTGAGGGCAAGGCCTGAGTATCTGACAGGGCTTTGCCTGGGTAGATTGTCACTCGCGGTTTATGGCGCCGCGAGTCCTCCTCGCCCCCGCGTGGACCCGGAGCACTCAACCTGGGTTGGGTGGTCTGAAGACATGAACGGCTGCATGCTGGCAAGCTGGATGACCCGTCATCTCAAGGAAGACGCCCGGACCGGTAGCTGGGTAGACTCCTGGGCCGCGCTCAAGGCGGCCACTCAAGCGGGTCAAAATGTCGCGCTGATGTGGCAGGCCTTTGCCGAGCCCGACCCCGGGCTTGTCCAGCTTCCGGGGTTCATGACGGGGACAGGGCAAGGCTCGGATCTCTGGCTTCTATCACTCGAAGCGATTCCGCTGGATGCCTGCAAGAAAGAGATGTTCGATTTTCTGTTCTCCAGCCTCAGGCACAAGCTCTGCGGCGGGCCGGGTTTCACAGCAGCTCCCCGCTAGCCCCCTGCATTTCAATGTGACGTATCAGTCGTCATTGTCATCGCGATCACGGTAGCGACGGTGGTCACGATCATCGCCACGACGATCATAGTCACGGTCATAACCCTGATCATCGTCCCCTCTCCAGTCGTAACCACGTCGATGATCATGATCGTGATATCGCCCGTACCGTTCTCCGTCATCCCAATGCGGGCCGCAGCCTCCCAACAACACGGCGCTGGAAATGGCCAAGATCAAGATGACTGCGCGATTCATGAAAACGTCCTGAATGTCGGGATTATGGAAGGGTCACGGCTGCTCGAAACGTTTATCCGGGCAGTGTTCAGACAGGCTTATGACCATTGCGTAACCCAATGATTCCGCTGGTAAATACAAAGAAGTGACGGGTCACTCCCAGCGACCCCGCCATCGAATGCCCGCCGAGACCTACCGGGTGTGTCATCAATAGCCAAGGAGCTGTCGTCGAATGAAAAGCGCCCCTGACACGGGGGTTATCTAATGGCAGTACTGAAAAGGTCTCTGGCGACGAGTCGACGTAAGCGACGCTGCGCCTGAGTCACGAGTTGCCTGGAACACCAGGCAGGAGAACAACAATATGAAATTCGTGAAAACTCTTCTGGCTGCCGTACCTCTCATGGCGCTGGCCATCGATGCCCAAGCCTATGTATCGAGCCAGGAAGCCGCCCGACTGGGCAGCAGCCTGACGTGGGTGGGAGCGGAAAAGGCCGGTAATGCCGACGGCTCCATTCCGCCCTACAACGGTGGCCTGACCACTGCCCCGCCCGGCTTCAAGTCCGGCGACAGCATGCGCCCGGACCCTTTTGCCGGCGAAAAACCGCTGCTGGTGATCAACGGCAAGAACGTCGATTCGTACAAAGGCATGCTCACCGCCACCACCGTGGCATTGGCCAGGCGCTACCCCGGCTTTCGCATCGACGTGTATCCGACCCACCGCACGGCATCGCTGCCCCAGGCGGTACTGGACAACAGCCGCCGTAATGCCACCCATGCCAAGTCCCTCAACGGCGGGATCGCCATCGACAATGTGATGCCCGGCGTGCCGTTCCCGATCCCGCAATCGGGCGCCGAGGCGATGTGGAACTTCCTGCTGCGCTACCAGGGCGTCAACATCCATTCCAAGTACGACTCCTGGACGGTCGACACGGCTGGCGTACCGAGCCTGGCGGTCACCGGCGAGGCATTCGTGTCCTTCCCGATCTACGAGAACATGTCCAAGCCGTTCAACAGCTCGGACATTTATTATCAGTTGAAACTGTCCTATACCGGGCCTGCGCGCCGAGCCGGCGAGTCGATCATGCTCAAGAACGCCACCAACCCATCGGAGTTTCCCGGCCGGGCCTGGCAGTACATGCCGGCCCAGCGCCGGGTCAAGCAGATTTCGATCCTGGCCTACGACACCCCCAACCCCGGTACTGCCCGTGCGCTCGAGCTGTATGACTGGACGCTGGTCGGCAAGCAGGAAATGATCGTGCCCTACAACACCTACAAACTCACCTACGCTCGCGACGCCAAATCCCTGACCACGCCGAATTTCATTGCCCCGGATTTCGTTCGCTGGGAAAAGCACCGGGTCTACGTCGTGGAGGGCAACCTCAAGCCCGGCGCAAAGCACATCTACCAGAAGCGCCGCTTTTACCTGGATGAAGATACCTGGGCCGCGGTGGCCTCCGATCAGTACGACACCGGTGGCCAGCTGTATCGTGGCTCCTTCGCGTTCTTCAGCCAGAGCTATGACCAGCAAGTCCCGGATGCCACGCCCTTCATGACATACGACCTGTCCAAAGGCACCTACAACATCAATGGCGTGGTGGGCCCACATGGCGGTATCCGCTACATCGAGCCGCTATCGACGGCGCAGTGGGTGCCGGAGTCCATGGCGGGCGCCGGTATTCGCTGAGTTCGTGGTGGCAGAGCCCCCTGATTGGAAAAAGGGGGCGCGAGCTGCGCGGATCAGCTCTCGCTGGCAACAACCGGGTCTTGAGCCGCCTCGGCAGCCAGCTTCAATCGGTCAGCCTTGCTGATGTACTTATCCTTGCTTTTCGGTGCCAGTTTGGCACTCGCCTTTTTGGCGTTAGCCTTTAACAACTGATTTATTTTCTTGCGACGATTCATGCTGTTCTGCTCAACGGGTAGTTCTTGAATGATATCAGCTTAAACATTCAGGCCGGGCTGCCATATCCCCCATAACTGGGGTCCTTCACCCACCCTTCCGGGTAATTACCACCAAATGGGAGGAATATCCCCCGGTTCTGCTGCCGGCTACCCAGTCAACAACTTGTTCAATTATCTGAGTTTTTTCTTTGCCAGGATGATGGCTCAGTAGTTGCACTCCCCCACTTGTGCCCACAACAGCGGTCGTCCCGGACATGGAGACGACGGGACATCAGGCGAGGGGTCATAAAATGAAAAGCACGACACCACAATGCAATTCCTTCGACCGGCTGCGCAGATCAAGCCTGCCTTGCGCGATGCTTCTTTCCCTGGCCACGGCAGACGCTGCGCCGCTGGACGATGTCAGCCCGCCACCGCCGACCGACCCCTCAGCCTATACCAACCCGCCGGCTGACCCCCAGGCCGCGCTGGATGCCATTCTGACCATGCCCCCTACCAACGAGGGCGCCATCGCCCTGCCCAACGGTGTGTATGGCGACCGGTACACGCCACGGGCCGAGAACGTGCTGCCGCCAGCACTGCAGACCTCGTTCAAGATCCCCACCAACGGCAAGCCCAGTCCGCTGTTCGGGGCGCAGCCGTACACTCAGCAACTGCTGTTGTTCGAAGAATTCGGCACGGAAAAACTCGACCCGACACTGCCAGCACCGCCCCTGACGTTCCCCCCTCCGACCGTCGGCCCGGCGCCCGTGCAAGACCCGAACAGCATCGCCCGCAGCGGCCCTTCGGCCGCGGCGCTCGAAGCCTTCATGCGCCAGCCCGGGCTGTACCCGTTTCCGTCACAGTATTCCAACGTGCTGGACCGTAACCCGTGGAAAGCGCAGGTAGAAGCCTTCCTCAACCGCCATCCGGTCGGCTCGCCGGCCGAAGGTCGTCCGCCAGGAAAAGGCTGGTCGCACCAGCGCTGGAACGAGTTCTACCCACAGGTCGCCTTCAAGACCGCCCAAGCGGGCGCCAAGCTCAACGGCGGCATGCGCGACCGCCGCCAGTTGCACAACTACGCCGTCGGTGAGTTCGGGCCGGGCGGGCTCTACAACCAGACTTCGGACGCCCCGGTCATCGCAGGCACCACCAAAGGCATCGACACGCGTTTTCACCCCAACATGCCGATTCAGAACCACAAGGCACTCTGGACCTTCGACGGCACCTTTCCGCCAAAACTGTTGATGGTGCGCTACGGCCAACCGGTGCTGATGCGGCACTACAACGCCCTGCCGATCGATCCGGCGGCGAACATGGGGTTTGGCTTGCACACCCTCAGCACCCACGAACACAACGGCCACTCCCCGGCCGAAAGCGACGGCTATGCCAATGCGTTTTTCTTTCCTGGCCAGTACTACGACTATCGTTGGCCGATCCAGCTGGCCGGCTATGACAGCATCAACACCACTGCGCAGGATCCGCGCGCGGCCTTCCCTTGCGCTCCGGGTGAAACCCTGTTCGTCAACGATGCCTCACCAGGCCTCAAGACCTGCAACAACGGCAGCATCAAGATTCGTGGCGACTGGCGCGAGACCATGAGCACCCATTGGTTCCACGACCACATGCTCGATTTCACCGCGCAGAACGTCTACAAGGGCAACGCGGTGATGATGAACTATTACAGTGCCATGGACCGCGGTAACGAAGCCATGGAGGACGGCGTCAACCTGCGTCTGCCCAGCGGCTCGGCGTTGCCTTGGGGCAACCGTGACTACGACGTCAACCTGATGGTGGCCGACAAGGCCTGGGATGCCAACGGTCAACTGTGGTTCAACCCGTTCAACACCGATGGCTTCCTCGGCGATCAGATCCTGGTCAACTGGCAGTACCAGCCACGCCTGAACGTGCGTGCGCGCAGTTATCGCTTCCGCATTCTCAACGGCTCGGTGTCGCGTTTCTTCAGGATCGCGCTGGTGCGTGAAGTCGTCGGCACCGGCGGCGAATTCCCCGGCCCGGCAGGTTCCGGCTTGTCCTATACCCGTGTGCCGTTCCACATGATCGCCAACGACGGCAACCTCATGGAACACGCCGTGCCGTTCGACGGCAGCATGGACCTGGACGGTGACGGTGATGTGCAGGACCACAACGCGATACTGCCCACCCAGGGCATTGCCGAGCGCTTCGACATCATCGTCAACTTCTCGAAATACGGGATCAAGACCGGTGACAAGCTGTACTTCGTCAACCTGATGGAGCACCAGAACGGCAAGGGTCCGGAGAGTACTCCGCTGAGCCTGGCCGATGTCCTGTCCGGCAAGTACAAAGCGGTGCTCAAACTGGGCAGCAAGGGGCTGGAGTGGGACTTGGGTGACCCGGCGGTGGGCAAGTTCATGCAGATGGTGGTGCAGCCTTATGCCGGCCAGGACGTGAGCATGAACCCCGCCGACTACGAACCCGCCAAGCCGGGTAAACCGGTCGGCAAGGTCATGATCCCGCTGACGGTCAACCGTGACGATCCAACGATGCAGGCCAAGCTCAAGACAGTGCGGCATCGCGAGTTCATCTTCGGCCGCTCCGATGGCACCGATGGAGAACCCTGGACCATCAAGACCGACGGTGGTTTCGGCAACCGCGCGGACCTGCGCCGGATCAGCGCCGCGCCGCAATTGGCCACCGGCCCGACCCCGGCCGGGTTCTCCGGCGACGGCACCCTGGAAGTGTGGAAAATCAAGAACGGCGGCAACGGCTGGAGCCACCCGGTGCATGTGCATTTCGAAGAAGGCGTCGTCCTCAGCCGCGACGGCAAGGCACCGCCGGAATGGGAAAAATGGGCGCGCAAGGATGTCTATCTGATCGGCCAGGGCATCGACAGTACCGTGGACGTGGACATCGCCATCCGCTTCCGTGAATTCGCCGGGACCTACATGGAGCACTGCCACAATACCCAGCACGAGGACACCTCAATGCTGATGCGCTGGGATAGCGAGAATCCGGGCCAGTTCCAATTGATGCCAACGCCCCTGCCTGGCTGGGACGGCGTGACTTACGTCAACTCTGCCGCGCTGCCAACCTTCCGCACTGGCGACACCCGTACCAACGACGATAACAAAAAACCAATCGCCAACCCCGACAGCGCCATCAGCAACACCGGCCAACCGGTGACCATCAACGTGCTGGCCAACGACAGCGACCCTGACGGTAACGTGCCACTTAAAGTGGTGGGTCTGGCACAACCGGACTCCGGCATGGGCTCGGTCAGCACCGATGGCCTGCGTGTGATCTACACGCCACCGGCCACGGTCGCCGCGCCATTCACCGCGACCTTTACCTATCAGGCCGCCGATACCAAGGGTGCCGAATCGGCATTGGCGACGGTGTCCGTGGCGGTCACGGCAGGGGTTGTCGAGAACCTGATCGTCACCGGCGCTACCGTCACCGCCCGCAGTAACAGCCGCTGGTATTGGGTGCTGTCCGGCACCACCTCGCGTGGCACGGGCAATACCATCACCGCGACGGCCACGACCACGACCGGCACGGTGAACCTTGGCACCGCCACCCTGACCACTACGCCTACAGGCGCACGCTGGAATATAGCGGTGACGACCGTCGGCAGCGGTCCGGCGGCGGCCCCGACAGCGACCATCAAGTCGGCCTTCGGCAAGACCGTGACGGTGCCGATAGTGAAGAACTGAGTTTCAACCTGGCTTTAGCGACGAGGGCCTCAAAGGATCTGAGGCCCGAATCGGTCAGTTCAGCTGCTTGCCTTCAACTGTGCGGCGCGATGATCCTGAGCCACGGCCATCGAGCCTGATAACTCCTGGCCTTCTGATCGAACAAGTCCGGCCTGGGATTGCCTGGATTGATTCGAAGCAACCCTTGCTCTGTGTCGGCCAGGCCGTTGGGGGCATAGACCTCGCCGGTGGCGACATCCCAACCTATGCAGGTACCGGCCACCAGGTAGCGATCGATCCCGTCTCGGGCAGACTGAAGCCTGGGATAATCCCCGCCGAACCGCTGGCTGTACCACAGGTGAACGCGGGCCTGATTCTTGACCTCAATGTTCACGTCGAGGTCGTTGAACAGCTGCCGGGCTGACTGGATGACCTCATTCTCTGCCTCCCAGGACAGATCATCATCGAAGTAGAAGACGTCGTAGTCCTTCACGCCCCATTCTGGCGGTCGCTGCGACTGATGATTCCAGACGGCTTGGAACAGGCAACCGGCCGTGAGCATGCATTGGTTCAGACCGAGCTCGGGCAAGCGTGTGTAAATTTGTGCGTTGACCGGATTGGTCATTGCGATCCTGACCAGGCTTTCGGCAGTCAATGTCATCTTCATCCCTTCCCTATCGATCTGATCCTGGCGACCGACAATACCCCCGGCGCTTTACAAGTTCACGAAAAACACGGCCCGTTACCCATGTCATTCAGCGTTATCTCGTCGGTACTGACTACGTGGATGACACTTTTGAAGTGAGCCGCCGCCGTGCCTGCCCCGATAATCGATAGCTTACTGACGAACTGTCGAGGTCAAGCATGACGAGCACAAATACGGAACAAGTCAGCCCGGGAACACTGAGAAGAGTGATTGTCGCCGCCGGCATCGGCAATTTCGTCGAGTGGTTCGACTTCGCCGTCTATGGCTTTCTGGCCACGACCATCGCCCAGCAATTTTTCCCCAGCGGCGACGCCAGCGCCGCGCTGCTCAAGACCTTTGCGGTGTTCGCCGTGGCCTTCGCGTTTCGGCCCCTTGGCGGGATTTTCTTCGGCATGCTGGGCGACCGGATCGGCCGCAAGCGAACCCTGGCGATGACCATTCTGCTGATGGCGGGCGCGACGACCCTGATCGGTCTGCTGCCCACTTATGCGGCGATCGGGGTCACGGCGCCGATTCTGCTGTCGCTGATCCGTTGCGCCCAGGGCTTTTCCGCCGGGGGCGAATACGCAGGTGCCTGTGCCTACCTGATGGAGCATGCACCGCGCGACAAACGAGCCTGGTACGGCAGCTTCATCCCGGTGTCGACATTTTCCGCCTTCGCCGCGGCAGCCGTGGTGGCTTACGCGCTCGAGGCGTCTTTGTCGGCCGAAGCCATGGGCAGCTGGGGTTGGCGCCTGCCGTTCCTGATTGCTGCGCCGCTGGGCCTGGTGGGGCTTTATTTGCGCTGGAAGCTCGACGAGACGCCCGCATTCCGGGCAGTGACCCAGGAACATGCGGTCGCCCACTCGCCGCTCAAGGACACCTTGCGCAACCATGGGGCGGCGATCTGTTGCCTGGGTGCCTTCGTGTCACTGACCGCACTGTCGTTTTATATGTTCACCACCTATTTCGCGACTTACCTGCAAGTCGCCGGCGGCCTGAGTCGCGCCACCGCGTTGCTGGTGTCACTGATTGCATTGCTGTTCGCCGCGGCGATCTGCCCGCTGGCCGGGCTGTATTCGGACCGGGTCGGGCGTCGCATGACGGTGATGACGGCCTGCGCGCTGTTGATCGTTGTCGTGTATCCATCGTTCCTGATGGCCAGCTCCGGCTCGTTCGCAGCGTCCGTCGTCGGCGTCATGCTCCTGGCGATTGGCGCGGTGTTGTGTGGCGTGGTGACGGCGGCACTGCTCTCGGAAACCTTCCCGACCCGCACTCGATACACCGCCTCGGCCATCACCTACAACATGGCGTACACCCTGTTCGGCGGCACCGCGCCGCTGGTGGCGACGTGGCTGATCAGCACCACCGGCAGCAACCTGTCGCCGGCGTTCTACCTGATCGCGATCGCATTGCTCGCGCTGGTCGGGGGACTGGCATTGCCGGAGACCTCGAGGATTTCCCTGCATGACGTGGCGGCGCAGGAGAAAGCCGAAGGCGTGGGTGCCTCCGCCGCCTGACACACGAAACGAGCCGGCAGGCGTCATGTCAGCGAGGTTTCCCACTGCGGCCTTTGACTGGTCAGCAAAACCCTGCACAATCGCCGGCTGTTTTTGGGGCTTTCACTGGTTTGGAGGCCTCTGGCTTGCCAGCGATGGTCGTCAACGATAACGCATGTGATCTGGATAAACGCGGCGCGCTGGAGTCCATCGCCAGCTCCTACATTGAAATGCGATCCCCTGTAGGAGCTGCCGAAGGCTGCGATCTTTTGGCGGTTTCGGAATGGCTTGAGATCAAAAGATCGCAGCCTGCGGCAGCTCCTACAGACACACCCGATACCTTGGAGCTGGCTTGCCTGCGATGGTCGTTAACGATAACGCGGGTGATCTGGATGAACGCGGCGCACTGGAGTTCATCGCCAGCAAGCTGGCTCCTACAGTGGTTTCAGCGTGGGCATAGTCCCCTGTGGGAGCTGGCTTGCCAGCGATGGTCGTCAACGATAACGCGGGTGATCTGGATGAACGCGGCGCATTGGAGTTCATCGCCAGCAAGCTGGCTCCTACAGTGGTTTCAGCGTGGGCATAGTCCCCTGTGGGAGCTGGCTTGCCAGCGATGGTCGTCAACGATAACGCGGGTGATCTGGATGAACGCGGCGCGCTTGAGTGCATCGCCAGCAGGCTGGCTCCTACAGTTTCCCGGGAATGTGTAAAGAATCTTTTTTTGACAGGACGTCACTCATGCAACGGATTGTTATTCTGGGCAATGCCGGCAGCGGCAAATCCACCCTCGCCCGCACCCTCGGCAAGCATCTGGGGCTGCCCGTGGTGCACCTCGATACCTTGTTCTGGGAGCCCGGCTGGATCGAACCCGACGCTGAGCAGTTCCGCGCGCGGGTCAGCGCAGCGATCGCAGCGGATACCTGGATCTGTGAAGGCAACTATGCCCGGCGCACCTTCGACCTGCGTCTGCCCCGGGCCGACCTGATCATCTGGCTCGATACGCCGCGACTCACCTGCTTCGCCCGGGTGATCCTGCGCAGCCTCATGAACCGTCCTCGCCCTGACCTTGCAGCCGGCTGCGCAGAGAAGCTCGACCGGGCGTTCCTGACGTTCCTTGGGTTCGTGTGGAATTTCGATCGAGGCTACCGCCCGGGTATCGAAGCGGTGCGCCTGGCCATGGGCCCGCGTATTCCCGTGGTGCATTTGCGCAATAGCCGGCAGATTGCCGCCTTTCTCCATGGCTTGCCCGCCACGCCTCAAACCTGCCTCGAATAGAGGGGCGGCGATATCCGTCACCCGAGGTGATGCCTCGCGCCCCGAAACCGACTCGATTGGACGTCACGCATGATTCCACAGCGACATCGTGGACTTGTCATGAAATGAAAAGAAATTGTCGTCGAATGAATCTCCGTCGACCTCCCCCCTCCATAAATTCCTCTTCTGGCCCGCACGCGTTGAATCCCGTGATCTGACGGCGGGCCCCGCCTGGTTCACTGGCTCAACATCATAATAATAATCCGAGGGGTCGCATCGTATGCGCGTGAATTTGCCCGTAACCGAGCATGAAAGAGTATTTCCCGCCGAACAACGATTGATCTCCACGACCGATCTCGATAGCCGGATCACCTACTGCAACGAGGCCTTTGTTGCCATCAGCGGTTTCACCTACGACGAATTGGTGGGCCAGCCCCATAACCTGGTTCGACACCCCGACATGCCTCCCGGGGTATTCATTCACATGTGGCACACCATCAAGCAAGGCAAACCCTGGATGGGCATTGTGAAAAACCGCGCGAAAAATGGTGATTTCTATTGGGTCAGTGCCTACGTCACGCCCATCCATGAAAACGGACGCCTGAGTGGCTACGAGTCGGTTCGTTCGCTGCCCAGCCGCGACCAGGTTCGTCGGGCTGCAGCACTCTATGCACGGATGCGGGCCGGCAAGCCCATCGTTTCCCTGAAAACGCGGATTTCCCGGCCGCTGCAACACGGCTGGCCGTTGCTGATCGCTGGCGCAGTTTCATTGCTCGCCGAGCAGTGGCTGCCCAATTCGGCGGCACAGGGGCTGATGGTGGCGAGCCTGTGTATGGCCTGGTACCTGATCGAGTCCCGGCATCGCAGGGCCATCGAACGCACCCTGGCCGAGCATCCGAAAGCCTTTTCCGATCCATTGGTCGCGCTCACCTACAGCGACAACCATGGTCCCCAGGGTCGCCTGGACATGGCCATGGTCAGTGAGGAAGCGCGTTTGCAGACCGCCCTGAGCCGACTCGTCGATGCCGGGGTCAATGTCAAGGCCAAGGCCGCGCAGTCATCCGAACTTTCCGGTTCGCAGGCGCAGTCACTTGATCGTCAGCGCAGTGAAACCGATCAGTCGGCCGCCGCCATCTCACAGATGGCCGCCACCATTCAGGAAGTCACCCAGAACGTCATCAGCACCGCGCATGCCGCATCGCAGGCCGACCAGTTGACGCGTGAGGGCAGTGAGCTGGCCCGGCAAAGCCTGAGCGCCATGGAAACCATGCATGAGGCGGTCAACGAGATCGGCAAGGCAGTCAACGCACTGGCCAGTGAAACGCAATCGATCGGCAGTGTCGTGGATGTCATTACGTCCATTGCCGAACAGACCAACCTGCTGGCGCTCAATGCGGCGATCGAGGCGGCCCGGGCCGGCGAGCAAGGCCGCGGTTTTGCCGTGGTTGCCGATGAAGTGCGCTCCCTGGCACAACGCACTCGCACTTCCACCGAACAGATCCACGGCATCATTGCCTCTCTGTACGACGGTGCCGATCGCGCAGTGTCCACGGCCAGCCGTGGTGAGCAGATTTCCCGCGAAAGC
Source organism: Pseudomonas sp. Pseusp49 (assembly GCF_059491875.1). Lineage (NCBI taxonomy): Bacteria > Pseudomonadati > Pseudomonadota > Gammaproteobacteria > Pseudomonadales > Pseudomonadaceae > Pseudomonas > Pseudomonas sp. Pseusp49. The sequence goes on from NZ_CP168514.1 coordinate 3,504,311, forward strand.
ATGCAGCGTGTCGAGGCGGTGCAATCGGCGCTGGTCGGCATCAGTCAAGCCGTCACCCGGATTACCGGGATGAGCCAGCAGATGGCCTCGGCGTCTGAAGAGCAAAGTCATGTGGCTGAAGACATCAATCAGCAGATCACGCGTATTGCCCAACTCTGTGATCACAGCGCCGGGCAGGCCAAACAAGGCGCCTCGATCAGCCAGGATCTTGAGGTCATGGCCGACTATCTGCACAGCCTGGCCGAGCGTTTTAACCGATAGTAGCGACAGGGCGATTCCTGCTTCGCCAGGATCCTCGCCCATTGATGCTGATCCGAACCAATGGCATCACCTGTGGCGAGGGAGCTTGTCGGATCGCCGCACCGTCCCGCTGGGGTGCGCAGCGCCCCCAAAAAGAGGGACTGCTGCGCAGTCCAGCGGGAGCAAGCTCCCTCGCCACAGGTTTGCAAGATGCCGCTAAGGCAATGCATAGACCCTGAACAGCCTTTTCACGGTAAGGTTGCTCCCGCCCAGATACTGGTCGTAGGCCTTTTCTATGTAGCCCGAGTAATAGGCTTCACTCAGGGCCGTATCGACCAGCAGGCGGAAGTCTTCGTCGTTGCGATCGACCATCATCGCCACCGGCGAGTACTCGAAGATGCGGTCCAGGATCATCAGGTTCTGCGCCGCACCGCCCTTGGCGACTTCATTTCGCAGCAGCATGCGTTCGGAGAAGAAGGCATCGGCCTTGCCCTCGGCGACCAGCTTGACGCCCTCGTCGTTGTTGGCCACGGTCACCAGCGAGGCGATCACGTTGAGCAGGCGCATGCGTTCGCGAATCCAGTCTTCGGTCACCCCGCCCTCGAGGGTCGCGTAGGTCTGGTTGGCCAGGCCGTTGTTGATGCTGGCACGCCAGGTCGGGCCGGCATTGGCGACCTTGCCATTGAGCACATTGAGCAAGGGTTCAGGCGCATCCTTGCGTACCACGACCGAGAGGCCGGCGGTGTAGATCGGGATGGAGTAGCTGATCATCTTGCGCCGTTCCAGGGTAGGCGCTGTCGGCGTGCAGAGGATATCCACCTTGCCCTGGCTGACGGCACTGACCTGGTCCGCAACCGTGATCGGCTGGTAGTGCACTTGCAGGTCGGACAGGCCCAGCTCGCTCTTGAGCTTGTCGGCGACTTTCAGGCACAGGTCGATGGCATAACCGCTGGCCTTGTCGCCTTCCTGTTTGCTGAAGGGCGCCAGGTCTGGCAAGTAGCCCAGGGTAAAGGTGTGGCTGCTGCGCACGCGTTCAAGGGTGTTGGCACCGGCTACCAATGGCAGCGTCAAGAGTGCGAAGGCAAGCAGCAGTCTGGTGGTTGTGGCAAATGGTACGTTCATGTCCGGTTTCCCCGTATGCAGATGTCTGTGCAGTCCTGATGGCTACGCCTGAGGATTTGCGGCCCTGGCCTGATTGGTCACTGGCACTTCGGTGAAGCGCTTGGCGAGGAATCCGTAGAGCAGGTAGCCGACAGCGAGCACCAGGGTGCCACCCATCACTGCGTCCTTGCCGCAGGCATACAGGGCGTACAGGGAGTACGTGACGGCAATCAGCAAGACCACCACGTTACGCGTGCGAATCGCTGACGAGACCCCGGCCTTGTGCATGATCACCAGCAGGCCGGTCAGCGCAGTGATATAGGGGATCAGGTTGGTGACCGCCGCCAGGCTGACCAGCTTGCTGAACTGCGCGGCGGCGTCGGGGGAGATGGTCGACAAGGCCATCAGGGTTTGCAGCACGCCGCAGACGATCATGCCGACGACGGGCGCATTCATCGAGTTGACCTTGCTGAACAGCTTGAGGAACAAGTCCTGGTCAGCCGTCATCTTGGCCGTTTGCGCCAGGGTGAATTGCCAGCCCAGCAGCGAGCCGACGCAGGCCATGACGGCCAGGGCCATGACGATGTTGCCCACCATCGGGCTGAATATCGTGGCGTAGACCAACGCAAAGGGCGCCGAGGACTTGGCCAGCTCGGCGTTGGGAATGATGCCCTGGATGACGGTGGTCGACAGCACATAGACCACGGCGGCACCGAGGGTACCGAACAGGCAGGCCAGCGGCACATTGCGCTTGGGGTTTTCCACGGCATCGGTGGCCTGGGCCGCCGACTCCATGCCCAGGAAGGCCCACAGGGTCAGGGGGATGGCTTTGCTGATGGCCTCGGAAATTGGCAGGCTGTTGGGGTTCCAGGCGGCGGCCAGCACATCGGGCTTGAACCAGAACCAGCCAATGATGCTCAGGCCAGCGACTGGAATGATCACGCCCCACACCGTGAACGCGCCGATCTTGCCGGTGATGCCCGGGCCGCCGAAGTTGGCGAAGGTGGTCAGCCAGATCAGCCCGATGGTGCCGACACACAGCGGAATGGCCCCCGTGCCCAGCCAGGGCACGAAGGCGGTCATGTAGCCCACCGCCGAAATGGCCACGGCCACGTTGGCGATGGCCAGGGAGAGAAAGTACAGGTACGAGCAGAGGAAAAAGCCCGACTTCGCATGGGCCTCTTCTGTGTAGGCGGACAAGCCGCCGGATCGCGAACAGAAGACCCCGCACTGGGCAAAACAGTAAGCGATGGCCATCGAGCCTATCGCGGTGAAGATCCATGACAGCAGCGAGACGGCACCCAGTTGAGCCATGTTGGTGGGCAACATGATGATGCCCGAGCCCATCATGTTGACCGTTACCAGCGTCGTGAGCCCCATCAGGCTCATTTTCTTGCTTGAATCAGCCATCGCAAACTCCTTGCCTTGTTCAGAGTCTTGAACCTGGGCCTGGCGACGTGCAGCACACGGCCGGACAGGGGCTAATGCTTAATCAGACCTTGAGCCTGTAAACGCACCGCATTGCTGGCAGGGATTTTCAAAGCGTTCATCACCAGAATTTCTCGGTCTGTCCGACGTTGAAGTTACTGGGACGAATATCTGTGGAGGCATCATGTCCCTGGGCCAGGAGCGATTGCCTTATTGGGTATAGTTCAATTTTACAATCTGTTACTTCTTGCCGAGTTTATTCCTGGACCGCCTGGGCATGCTCATGACGATCAGGCGCCCTCCTTTTCCAGGAATGCAGCCCCCCACAGGTTGCCTCCAACCAGTGGGATGCTGCTCATCCAGTCGTCAGGTGCGCCCGGCGGAACCTGTAACGGGCAGGTTCCCGAGCAATTTGAGCCCGGTGTTCTTCACGAAAGTGTCGTAGTCCATCGGCTTCTGGACACGGGTTTCAGCGTTGGGCAGTACGTAGGCCCAGGCCCGTTGGGACGAGGCGTCGTACACCAGCTTGAACAGGCGCGTCGGCACCCAGACCTGGTTGTCGCCGACGGTCGAGTGGCCTGGATCGAAGAGCGGACCGGTAAAGACGAACACGTTGCCATCGGCTCGCGTGGCAAACTTCCTGACATCCGACTCGACCTTGCTCCAGATCTTGCGGTTGTTGGTCGGGTCTTGCGGCACCATGTTCGACAGCGCAAAGGATTGGGCCATTGCCTTGGGGTTCGGTGCATCGGCTGCCGGAGATTGATGACCACGGTCCACGGCCGGATGCTGGCTGCGGTAGTCGCTCAACTCTGCACGCCCACCCTTGGGAATGCGTGGGTCCGGGTAGAACTGGTTGGTGCGCTCTTCCCCTTTGGCATCCCGCAACTGGGCCGCATTCAGGCGTTCGACCACCACCAGCGGGGTCTTGCTGGTTTGCGAGTACAGCACCGCGAAATTGTCGGAACACAAGGCCAGGGGTTTCATGGATGCAGGCACAGTGGCGGTGTTGATCGGTTTCGCTGCCGGGAACAGATCGGCACAGCCATCGAACGAGGCCTGTTTCTGTTTGCTTGAGTAGAGGTCCAGGGCCGCGCTCTGGCTGATCGAGCCTGAGCGGGACGCTTGTTCGTGTTGCGCGGCGGGTGGCTTGAGGAGGTCCAGCAGACTGCGGGCTTGCGCCCCGGGCGAGAGCAAAACAAGGGCCGACAGCCCAACTGCAATTTTGCGTAGGTACATGGGTTGATTCTTCGAAAGGAATTAAGGGGTAAACGTACGGCGAGTCCCGATTCACGGAACCGGGTAGAGGGGGTTGCTGATTATGTGGCGGCGAGCATGCTTTCACTGTCCTTGATCAATTACCGATGCGGGGCCGGTCGGTTCGACCGCTGAGGGTCGTGCGGGGGTTATGGACCATGACCAGACCGGTTAGTGCAATGCCGCACTCGCCGGCCCTGTTATTGTGACGCTGGGGTGGATGACTTATCCAGCCCCCCTCGCTACCCTTTCGCACCCGGGTGCCTGACCGCGATTCAGGCCAGACCACTTTCCATCCAGACGAACGAATAATGAAATCCTCCGCAGGTTTGCTGTTGTCGGGTATCGAGCTGGACCGTGCCAGTTCCATCCCCTTGTACCGCCAACTCTACTTGCAGATTCGCAAACAGATTCTCAGTGGCAGGCTTCAGGGCGGCGTGCGCCTGCCGTCCACGCGGACCCTGAGCAAGGAGCTTGAGCTGTCGCGAATCAGCATTCTCAATGCGTTCGATCAGCTGATTGCCGAAGGTTTCCTGACGTCGCGGACCGGGGCCGGGACTTACGTCGGCCATGAATGGGAAGGCCGCGGCATTGATGACGAGCAGCCGCGCCAGCCGCCTCGCCTGTCCGACCTGAGCCAGTCGATGCTGTCGTTGCGCAGCGATCATTTCCGTGGCGTGTCCTATGCTGGCTGGGCTACGGACAGCCCGACGTCATTCCTGCCCAGTCACAGTGCCTACGATGCGTTCCCGCAATCGGTCTGGAAGCGCCTGTTGAACCGCCACCTGCACAAGCCGACCAAGGCCATGCTCGGCTATGGCGAACTGCAGGGGTTGCTGGCCCTGCGCGAGGCGATTGCCGAGTACGTCTTCGATGCCCGCGGCATTGATTGCAGTGCCGAGCAGGTGGTCATCGTGTCTGGCGCCCAGCAAGCCTTCAACCTGCTGGGCATGCTGTTGCTCAATCCGCAGGACAGTTTCTGGATGGAAGATCCGGGGCATATCGCGGCGCGCATTGCGCTCCAGGCCCAGGGTGGCCAGGTCGTGCCGTTGCGTATCGACGAACAGGGAATCGATGTCCGCCAAGGCCTGGCGTTGTGTCCTGACGCCCGCCTGGTGTTTACCACGCCTTCTCGCCAGCATCCCCTGGGCGTCACCATGAGTTATGGGCGACGCCAGGAACTCATCGACTGGGCCGCGCAGAATCAAAGCTGGATCATCGAGGACGATTGCGACAGTGAGTTTCGCTACAACGGCCGTCCCTTGCCGGCACTCTATGCCATGGACCAGTGGGCCCGGGTCATCTACGCCGGGACCTTCAGCAAGGTGCTCTTCCCCTCGCTGCGACTGGGGTACGTGATACTGCCCGACGCCCTGGTCGATCCCTTCTGCACCCTGCGTGCGGTGATGGACCGCAGCCCGCCCACCCTGCTCCAGGCCGTCACGGCGGACTTCATGCGCGAAGGCCACTTCCTCGGCCATATCCGGCGCATGCGCGCCCTGTACCAGGCTCGCCAGCAGGCACTGGTCGAACAGCTGCAGAAACAACTGGGGACTTTCTTCAGGGTCACCCCGGTGGAAGCCGGCATGCACATGATCGCCTGGTTACCCGCGCATCTCGATGACGATGCCCTGGCCAGGGCGCTCGACCAGCATGGCATTCACACCTATCCCCTGAGCGACTACTGCGTCCAACATATCCTGCCGCCAGCGCTGCTGATCGGCTTTGCCAGCACCCCCGAAGACCAGGCCCAGGCGCGGGTCGAAGCGCTGGCCCAGGCCCTGGACACAATGGGCTACCTGCAGCCGGCCACCTGACGCCGGGCAAGTGGTCTTATGATTTAACTGATAATGGATCTATCGAGAGTTCCTGACTGGCGCGATAAAGGCTGCGCCGGTAGACCCGGTGTCTGAACCAGGAACGACTCGAATGAACAATAAGATCCAGGAACGATTCAACGCCTTGCTCAGCCATAAGGCTGTCGAGGCCGAGGCCCCCCCGCTACTGACCGAGGCACTGGCCCGCCAGTTGCTCGACCGACTTGGGCAACTGCGCCTGTTTGCCCATGCCTACCCCTTGCTGACCAACCTGACCCACGGCCGTGTCACCCCTGGCGACCTGCTGGACTTCGCCTATCGCCACGAACTCCAGGGCCTGAGCCTGCACCTGCTCGACGGTGAGGAAAACAGCCTGAGTCAAATGACGGCCGCGCAGCTCCAGGCGTTCGCGACCAAGGCCAATGCCCTCGGGCTGGACGTGCATCTGGAAATCAGCAGCACCCTGAAAAAAGATGTCGATCAAGTGATCGCCATCGCCAAGGCGCTGGGCACCCGCAACATCCGTGTCTACTCACGCTACGAAGGGGCGCTGTCCCGGGTCATGGACGTGATCGAGTCGGACCTGCACTACCTCGCGCAACAGGCAGACGAGCACGACCTGTTCTTCGACTTCGAGCAGCACGAGGAACTCAAGAGCGGCGAGATCGCGCAACTGCTGAGCCGCCGGAACCACCCGCGCCTGCACGCCCTGTTCGACTTCGGCAACATGATCAATGCCTGCGAACAGCCCCTTGCGGCCCTGCGCGCCCTGGCCCCGCACATACGCCAGACCCACCTCAAGGGTGTGCGCATCGTGCCTGAGCAAAACGGCTTCGGGCATTACGGTGTGCTGCAAGGCAGTGACGAAGACGACCTGCCCAACGCACGCATGCTGTTCGAACTGTTGATGCTCGGCGAATCGACCCCGCAAGTGATCGCCTTCATTCTCGAGCAGGAAAACCACTACGTGGCCCCGGCGTTCCGCCAGTTCGACGAAGCCGCCGACCCGTTCATTGCGTACCGGGAAATGAGTGAAACAGCCCTGCCGCAAGGCTACTCGCTGGAGCGAATGCTGGCCGATGAACACCGCTGGGCAAACAACCAGGTCGCCTATGTACGCGGTCTGCTGGCCGAGTTCCGAACCCTGGCCGAGTTGACCCTGGCCCATTGCGCTGACGCCTGAACCTGAGGTGCCGAGCGGCACTGCCTACCCCCAATACGCCTGGAGAACAATAATGACATCCCATGACAAGGCCAAATGGCTCAGATTCCTGATTCTCATCCTCGGTGGCGGCACCGTCTACAAGCTGGCGAACCTCAAGGACGCCTTCTACATCCCCATGCAAGAATTCATGGGGCTGTCCCACACTGAAATCGGCGTGCTGCTGAGTGCCAACGCCATCATCGCCACCGCGCTGTTCGTGGTCGGCGGCATGCTCGCCGACCGGTACGACACACGCAAGCTGATCCCCCTCGGCCTGATCGGTACCGGAAGCCTGGGTCTTTACCTGGCGACCTTTCCGCCCTTCAGCAACCTGCTGGTTGTGTTCTGCCTGCTGGCCGTGTGTGCCGACTGCCTCTTCTGGCCATCGCTGCTCAAGGCGATCCGCAACCTGGGTGACGATAAGGAACAGGGACGCCTGTTCGGCCTGCTCGAAGGCGGGCGTGGCGTCATTGATACCCTGGTCGCGTTTTCTGCGCTGGGCGTCTTCGTCGCCATGGGCTCCGGTGAAAACGGTTTGAAGTCGGCGATCCTGTTCTACTCGGTCATCGACATTCTTGCTGGCACCCTGACCTGGCTGTTGCTCAAGAGCGGCAAGACCCAGTCGACCGTCAAGCCGAAGAACGGACTGTCGAACCTGTTCGAGGCCATCAAGGTGCCGGGCATCTGGCTGGTCAGCCTCAACGTGTTCATGGTCTACATCGTGTACTGCGGCCTGACCTATTTCATTCCCTACCTCAAGGACATGTACGAACTGCCCGTGGCCCTGGTGGGTGCTTACGGGATCATCAACCAGTACTTCCTCAAGATCCTCGGCGGCCCCGCTGGCGGCTTCATTGCCGACAAGCAGTTCAAGAGTTCCAGCCGTTATCTGAAGTGGGCATTCCTGGCGTTGTTGCCGCTGATGGGCGTCATCATGCTCATCCCGAAAAGCCCGGGTTTCATCTACGCAGGCATGGCGGCCACCCTGTCCTTCGCGCTGATCGTGTTTTCCATGCGCGGTGTGTTCTGGGCACCGATGGGTGAAGTCGGGATTCCCCAGCACATCACGGGCTCGGCCTTTGGCATTGGTTGCCTGATCGGCTATGCGCCGGGCATGTTCGCCTACGTCATCTATGGCGCGATACTCGACCACTTCCCGGGTCAACAAGGCTACAACTACGTCTTCTCGTTGATGAGCCTGCTGGCCATTGTCGGGTTCATGGTATCGAGCCTGCTGTATCAGGCGGTGCGCAAGAACGCCACGGTCACTGGCGAGGTCAGCGCCGCGCAAGCCTGAACATAGGCCGGGTTTACCCAGTTCATACGCGTTATCGTTAACGACCATCGCTGGCAAGCCAGCTCCAGAGAAGACCGCCCCCCCTGTAGGAGCTGTCGAGTGCAACGAGGCTGCGATCTTTTAAAAAGCAGGATCAAAAGATCGCAGCCTGCCAGCTCCCACAAGCAACGCAACGCCGTGCGGCGGTAACCGCCGCACCGGCGCCAGCATCAGATATGCCGGGTTATCCACCCGTGAAGCTGTCGGATCGTCATGCAGTGATCTACTGTCAGTCATGGGCTTGGCGTCAATCTCCAGATGGGCGTTGAACTGCCGGGTTTGCAACCGACCTGTCTCGATGATCAGGGAACCGGACCTATGGCAAAAAATGCAAAAGCGGAATCCGAAAACCAGACGTTCGCCGCGCAGCAAGCCGAGGCGCAGGACGAACCAGCGCCTGTTGGCGATGTGAATCGCAATGGCCTCTGGCGTACATGGATCAGGGGCCGGGCGCGCAAGCTGAGTCACTCGACCCAGTTTGTCATTGCCGCTGCTGTGATCCTGGGGCTGACCATGTTTTTCGTCGGCAATCTGGTGAGCGTGCGCATTGAAAGTGCCGCGGTACATAGCGCAGCAGAAGCAGGCGCTCAGTACATGGATACGTTCCTGGAGCCCTTTGTGCAGGAGTTGAGCCAGGACAACACCCTATCGGCTGCAAGTGTCCAGGCCCTGGACCGCCTCACGGAAAGTCGTTCGCTGAAACAGCACATTGTCTCGATCAAGATCTGGCGAGCGGATGGCACGGTGGTCTACAGCACGAACAAAGACATCACCAACGTTCAATTCCCGCTGGATGAGATCACCGAGGCACTCAAGGGCAAAGTGGTTACCGATCTTCAGGAACTGACCCAGGATGAGAACGTGTTCGAGCGCCAGCTCAACGTCCCGCTCTATGAAATCTACGCGCCCCTGCGGGATTCGCGCTCCGGGAAAATCATCGCGGTGGGCGAATTCTATGAAAAGGCCGACAGCCTCAGGCGCGAGATCAATCGGGTCCGGGAAGAGGTATGGGGGGTCGTCGGCGCCGCGACACTGGCCATGCTGACCCTGCTTTTCTTCATCGTGCGACGCGGCGACAAGATTATCCAGCAACAGCAGGTGGCACTGCACTTGCGGCTGGTCGAACAAACCCGTTTGCACATCAGCAATGCTGAACTCCAGCACAAGATGGCAACGGCTACCCAGGAGTTTTCCCGAGTCAACGAACTCACCTTGAGGCGCATTGGCGCAGACCTGCACGACGGGCCGGCGCAACTATTGACCTTGATTCTGATCCGGCTCGACGACCTGGCCGAAAACTGCACGGAGGTCGATCAGGAATCGCTGGAAACCATCCGTGCCGCCGCCACCGACGCATTGCGTGAGGTCCGCGATTTATCACGCGGCCTGGCACTTCCGGAAATCAACGACGTGAGCCTGGTGGAAGAGTTGCAACTGGTGGCGCAACGGCACGAGCAACGCACTGGCACCAAGGTCACATTGACCCTGGGGCAGCTACCGAAGGCCGCGCCATTGCCGCTCAAACTCTGTTTGTACCGGTTTGTGCAAGAAGCTCTCAACAACGCTTATCGGCACGCCAACGGCGAGGGTCAGGTCATCCTGGCGAAGTACATCGATGGGGTATTGAACATCAGCGTCAGGGACAGTGGTCCAGGCATGGCGGCGGACGCGATGCAGCTCGAGAAATCCGGCAGGACCCGATTGGGTCTCGCCGGTTTGCGTTATCGCGTCGAATCGTTGGGCGGGTTGTTCAGCATCGACTCCTGCGAAGCGGGTACGTCGGTCAATGCGCAGTTCAAAGTCTAGTCAGGCGCCGCTTCGGCATCCATTGGCGTTTTCGCCGCGCCGATGTGAAGGTGCCCGATCGCTTCACGCTCCCGGTAGTGGCGCAGAGCCGTGACCGCTTCGACTCGATTTCGCGCGTTCAGCTTCTGCATCACGCAGCCCATGTGGTGCTTGACGGTTTTTTCGCTGATCAACAGCTTTTGCGCCACTTCCCTGTTGGTCAGCCCCTTGGACACTTCACGAATGACCTCCTCCTCGCGGTGGGTCAGATCGAACTTGCGGGTTTCCGCTTCGTGCTTGTTGATGTTGCTCAGCAGTTTGTTGGCAAACTCGGGGGTGATATACGACTCACCCTTGGCAACCGTCCTGATCGCCAGGACCAGTTCCGGCCCGCTGACACCTTTCAACACATACCCGCGCGCGCCGGCCTCCAGTGCCAGGAAGGCATCATCCTCGGACTCCGAAACCGTCAGCATCAGCACCCTCACATCCGACAACTGTGTGGAAATGAACCGCACCGCGGCGAACACGTCGCCCGGCATATTGACGTCCATCAACATCACGTCCGGACGCTCCTTCTGCGCAATATCCATGGCTTCCTGCGCATTGGAACCTTGCTCCACGACCTGAAGATCCGCCCGTTTTCTCAACGTATTGGCAACGCCCTCACGCAACATCGGGTGATCGTCGGCAATGCCGATGCGAATGAATGGACTCATGAGACGCTCCCGCAAGAATAAGCATTCGGATACACATTGATTAATAGCAGGGAACCCGTGAAGCCGCCGGTCATCAATCGTATGTACCGGGCTCCAGTCGTCCGGATATCCGACTTAGGTCGGATGCAATCAGTCCCTGAACAAGCAGAAACCCTTACAAAACACTTTATATTTCTATTCTAACTAATTGTTTTAAATGTGTTTTTGAAGATAAAAAAACAAAAAACCTCATAAAACCCGGATCCGTCTTCAATCCGACCAGCAGTCGCCCTGCAACACTTTGGTACAGGCGACCAGAGCACCCGGCATAACCAGGCCCGACGTCAAACGCGACAAATTTCCAACGTGGCGCGTAACCCGCCAGTGATGCGGTTCTCCAGTTTGATCTGTCCACCCAGGCGAACCGCAATGGCCTTGACGATGGTCAGCCCCAATCCTGCCCCCTGATCATTTGCGCGACTATAGAAACGCTCGAAAAGCCGATCGCGATCCTGCTCATCGATACCCGGCCCCTCATCTTCGACAGACAGTTCGTAGCCCTTGCTCTTTTCGACCAGTTTTACCGTGATCACTCCGTGCCGGGGGGAGAAGTTCGCCGCGTTGGTGACCAGGTTGTTCAAGGCAATGTCGATGGCCGCAGGGTCGACCCTCACAAGGCCGATGTTGTCGCTGACATCGAAAACCAGTTCAAGGTCCTTGCTCAACAACCAGGGCGTCAACTGAACCAGACTGTCGCGAACCGTGGCTGCCAGATCGACGGGCACAGGCGGTTGCGCGCCTGCTTTAGGCTCGATACGGGCCATCGTGAGCAATTGATTGACCAGCCGGCTGGTACGGTCCACTCCGGCAATCAAGTGCTCGAGCGACGCACGACGCTCCCCTTCGCTCCCCGCTTCCATCAGGTTCTGCGCATGCACCCTGAGCACGGCCAGGGGGGTGCGCATTTCGTGGGCGGCATCGGCGATAAAACGTCGCTCACGTCCCATGACTTCCTGAATCTGCGCAAGCATTCGGTTAAGGGCCGCCTGCATCGGCTCAAGCTCCGTAGGCAGCGGTGTCAATTGCAGGGGTTCGAGTGAACCGGGATGCCTCGCCCGCAGTGTTGCAGCCATGTTGACCAGAGGTTTCAATCCCCAACCGATGGCCAGCCAGAGCATGGCGGCCAGTATCAAGCTCCCCAGAATATTGGGCCACAAGGTGTGGCGTACGATGCGGTCCACCAGGTCCATTCGCACATCGTCCCGTTCGCCCACCCAGATACGCAGGTTGTTCTGCTTGTCTTCAAGCAGGAAGGCGCGCCAATGCCGGTTGTTCAGGTCGACTACATCGCTGAAGCCTGGTGTGACCGCGGGTTGGCTGAAGGAGGGAGAACTGGCGGTGTGCACCAGCACTTCATTCCTGGCATTCCAGACCTGAAACGCAATCTTCGTTTCATAGGGATGCCCATCGTCCCTGGGCGTCGCCTCGTTCAGGGCCTGGTTGAAAGCCTTGTACAGGTCTGCGTGATCCTTGCTCACCATGGGCATACGCATGACGCCTTGCAGCAGGCGAGCATTCTGGGCCAGTTGGGCATCATAGACTTCGGCAATTTCATGGTTGCTGTCGTGCAGGTTCAGCACACTGATCACCGCCAGACCTGCGAGCATCAAGCCGATGATCAGGGTCAGGGTACGACGCCGGATCGAGGTCATCGACGCTCCTCCACCAGATAACCGATACCGCGGACGGTGCGAATCAGGTCGGTGGAGAGCTTCTTGCGCAGGTGATGGATGTGCACTTCCAGCGTGTTGCTTTCGGCCTCCTCGCTCCAGCCGTACAGCAACTGCATCAGATGATCGCGAGTCATTACCCGGCCCGGTGGCGAGAGCAGTTCGTGGAGCAACTGGTATTCCTTGGGGGTCAGGGCCACCGGTTCGCCTTTGTAGCTGACTTGCTGGGTGCCGGGGTTCAGGCTGATACCCGCGTGCTCGATCAGCGATTGCCCACGCCCGGCGCTGCGCCGAAGCAACGCACGCAGGCGCGCCTTCAATTCTGCCAGGTCGAAAGGCTTGATCAGATAGTCATCGGCGCCGGCATCCAGGCCGGCGATGCGGTCTTCGGTGGCATCGCGCGCCGTCAGGATCAACACCGGCAGGTTGGAGCCGCTGTCACGCAAGCGCCTGAGCACTTCGAGACCGTCCATGCGTGGCAGGCCAAGGTCGAGCACCGCCAGATCAAAGATTTCACTGAGCAGCGAGTGCAAGGCACTGTTGCCGTCCTGCAACCAGTCGACGGTGTAACCTTCACGGCGCAGGGCCTGATGAATGCCCTCGCCGAGTGCCACGTCATCCTCTACGAGTAATAAACGCACAGGGTCTCCTGTCAGCCGAGTTTCTTGTTCACGTCCACCAACAGCGTTTCGATCTCCTTGCGGCGCCCGGCATCAGCGCTCTCGCGGCCGGGTCGGGGCGCAGCCTGCAAGGCTTTTTGCAACGCTGCCCTGGCTTCGACATACCGCTTCTGACGGTAGAGGTGATCGCCCCAGAAGTACAGGCTGTCGATGCCGTTGGGGTTTATTTGCAATGCCAGCTTGAGCAACTGCTCGGCCTTGTCCGAATCACCGAAACCGATGGGCCAGCCCGGTACGCGGTCATACAGGGCCCCCAGACTGGTATAGGCCGAGCCTTGCAGGGCCTTGGGGTCCAGGGCCAGGGCTTTTTCCAGATCGGCCTTGGCATCCTTGACCTTGCTCAGCGCACCCAGCCCGCCCTGGGCGCCCGCCCAGCTACTGGTGACGATGCCAGACCAGATCCACGCCTCCGCCACCGTTTGGCGTTCCTGCTTGAAGCTCGAAGCCTGGGCGGCCAGCTTTTCAAAAGCCGCAGTGCGTTGTCCCTCCGGCAACTCGTACTGAATGTGCGCCCAGCTTTGCTGGATACCGTTGAGACGCTGCTGGTCGGCAGCATCCAGCGCCCAGGCACTCTGGCTCAATGCGCCGAGCAGCAGGCAAGCGATGATCTTTTTCATGGTTCGAGATTCTCCTGGTCGGGTTTCTGGCTCAGGCGACGAATCAGTGGCAATTGCTTGCGCAAACCACGGTCCACCAGATGGGGCAGGAAGCTGTTCAGGCGTACAAAAAAACGCTCGGGCCAGCCCAGGTACAAGTCGCGACGGTCACCGGCAATGGCGTGAGTCACCGCCGCCGCCACGGTTTGCGGATCGTCGACATTGGCCTTGAGCGCATCATTGAGCGCTTGGGCTGCCGGACTGTTCATGCTGGTACGGGTCGCTCGCGGGGCGACGTACAGCACACTGACCCGGGTGTCCGCCAGCTCTCGGCGCAGGGCTTCGGAGAACCCGCGCAGGGCAAACTTGGTAGCGCAGTAACTGGCGTAGCCGGGGTAGCCAATGGAGCCATAGGTCGAACCGACGTTCACGACCATGGCACTGTCGGCTTGCTTGAGCAGTGGCAGCATCAGTTTTGTCAGGCACATCGGCGCACTGATGTTCACCGCGAGCATCGAATTGATCTCACTGTCGTCGAGCTGTTCGAGCATGGCGAAATGATTGACCCCGGCGGCATTGATCAGCAGGTTGATGCCGCCGATGCCCTGGGCCCGCGCCAGCACCTCGCGGCGGTCGCAGAGCAATGTCAGGTCTGCACGGATCCAACACAGATTATCGGGATATCGCTCAAGCAGCGGCACCAGGGGTTCCCGATGACGAGCCACGGCCAGCACCTGGGCACCACTGGCGCACAGTGCAGTGGCGATGGCCAGGCCGATGCCGCCACTGGCACCGGTCAACACGACGCGGGCTTCAGACAGGCGCATGCAGGTTCTCCCCGTTACGCGGCAAGCCACGAAACATATCGGCGTAGAGCCGGTACACCACTTTGGAGGCATGAATGACGGCGGCCTGGTCGTGCGGGTCATCCAGAGTGTCCATCAATCGACGGTAGGTCTGCATGTGTTCGATATCCAGCGAACCGTGGGAACTGAGGTAGCTGAACGCGCTTTCGGGCAAGTCCAGGCGCTGGCGAATACTGCCGGCGGCGTGGGTCGCCAAGGCTATGCTCGTGCCTTCAAGCACGTTGACCATGCCGAACAGTCCCACCGGGTTGTCCCGGGCAATCAGGTCGTAGAGGAAGCTGACCATCAATTCGATCGGCAATGACGGGCGCCCGTCCCGTACAGCGTCCCTGTCACCGCCGCAGGCTTGAATGTCATTGAGTACCCATTGTTCGTGGCCGTATTCGTCCTCGATGTATTCACAGACCGCCTTGCGCAGCCATTCCAGGCGCGAAGGCAGGCGCGCACCGCAGGCCATCATCAACGGCACGGTATGGCGCACGTGGTAATAGGCCTGTGCCAGAAAGGCCCGGTAACTTTCCAGGCTGACGTCGCCCTGCAGCGCATCACGGATGATCGGCAGGTTGAACAGCTCATTGCGTTCTTGCTCAGTGGCTTGCTGCAACGTGTCAAAAAAGCTCATTGTGCGGATTCCTCGGAAAATGCAAATTCGGTCAATTGCCGCCGGTAGCGCTCGATGATGGCTTCACGGCGGGGCCGGCCATTGGCGGTAAGCAAACCGTTGGTGGCAGTGAAGGGTTGGTCGAGCCGACTCCAGTGGCGGACCTGGGCGTACTCGGGCAAGGCCTCGTTGGCCTGGGACACGGCGGCGGCCAGTTGTTCGTCGGTACAATCCGGGCGATGCGGCCACAGCAGCGCATGGTTGTGGGGCATCGCCTCGCCATAGACGAAGGCCTGGGCGACAGGCCCGCGCTGGGTCAATTCGGCCTCCACCCACTCGGGGTTCACGTTGCGCCCGAAACTGGTCACGAACTGATGCTTCTTGCGTCCCTTGAGGTAGAGAAAACCTTCGGCGTCGAACTCGCCGAGATCGCCGCTGGGCCACCACTGGTCGGTGTGCGGCGCCTCTCCCAGATAGCCCAGCAAGGTTGACCCCTTGATCAGCACTTCTCCGTCCTCCGCCAGGCGAATCTCCACATGGGGCAATGGCCGTCCGACACTGCCGGGTCGCCGAGCTTGCGGGCGATTGAGGCACACCACCGATGCGCACTCGGACAGCCCGTAACCTTCATAGACGGGTATGCGCACGCGTTCAGCGCGATGCAGTAGATCTTCACTGACCCGGGCACCGCCCACGGCGGCAAAACGCAAGTGCCGTGGATCGAAAGCCTTCTGCTCGGCAGCACCGACCAGCATCAGCAACAACTGCGGCACCAGGACCAGGCTCTGGGGGGACCGGCTGGCCAGGCACCCCAACAGTTTCGGCACTTCCACACCGCTGGCGCCTGCAATCCCCAGGGTTTTCTGGCTGGGCAGGCTCAAGGTGGCCCCGGCATACAGCGCGGCGTAACAACCGATGTTCTCCAGCAAAATGGCCAGCGGCAGCAGCGCCAGGTGGTGTTGCGGGTCGGTGGGTTCGCTGGCCAGGTCCAGCTCGCGAGCGACCCGCAGAATGCTGTCGGCACTCAAGCACACGCCCTTGGGTGTGCCTGTGGTGCCCGAGGTGAAGGTCAACTTCGCGGTGCCGTCAGGCATCCGGTTCGGGCCACTGAACGTGCGGTGCCAGAACTCGCCGCACTTCTGATATCCAGCAGCTTGCAGCTCTTCCTGCAATGACGGTTCGGCAATGACGTGCTCGGCCTGGCTTTGCTCCAGGCAATGCTTGCGTTGCGCCGGACTGAAAAAAGGCGGCAAGGCCACGCAGGTCAAACCCTCGAACAGTGCGGCCAGGTCCCACAGCAGGGCTTCGCTACCATTGTCCAGGGCCAGGGCGAGCACCCTGACCCGTTCATCGCGCAGGCGCTGCTGACGATAAATGACCTCGGTATAGAGCGTGGCGTAGTCGAGCTTGCGATGGTCGTCCCACAAGGCAAGGGCGTTGGCTTTTTGCTCAGCATGATTACCCAGGGTCTGTTTGAAATGCTCCATTTCAGGCGACATGGCAGGCCCCTTCAATGGAGGTCGGCAAGCCCAGGCGACTGAACAGGCCGATGTTGCGCAAATGAATGAACCCGGAGCGGATATTGCCGAAATGAACCCAGGGTTTGCTTTCGTAGTAGCTGCCCCAGGCGTGGCGGTCGTCGCCCAGGCGCGCCGGATCGGCAGCACATAGGGTCACGGGCTTCAAGCCAAGGCGATGAAAGCTATTGACCAGCCCCAGGTTTCCGGTGAAGGCGACCCATTCCAGTCCCCCCATGGCCAGCAGGTAGGTCATGGCGATGATGCTCATCCGCGCGCTGCCGGTGTCGCTGGCAGCCAGGTTGCCGACCTCGACGATGGCTGAGCGGCTTACGGTGTGGTCGGCCGCGACACTGATCAGTGGATCGATCGCCTCGTCCAGATAACCTTCAAGAAACAGCGGTCCACTGCTCGCCAGACGCACGCCAACCACAGCGCAAAGCGTGCCGGACGCATCGCTCATGCCAAACAGCTCCGGCATGAAGTGGCGAACATCGGCGCCATGGGCCCTGCGAAACCGTTGCTGGATAAAGGCTTCGAAGACACACCTTTGCGGGGCGTCCGGCAAGGCCCTGACAAGATGCATCTGCTGTACTTCGGACAAGCCAAAGCGCAAGGGCAACTGAACGTTCCAGTTGAAATCGGCCATTGAAAAACATCTCCCCGGAGCAATTGGGGAGCAGTATCAAAGACAATTCTTAACGAAGTCTGAAGGTGACAAAACGGTTCTCTTCAGGGGCTGTTACGCGAGCAAAGCAAAAAAGCGCCAATGACCGCACCCGCCACAGTGCCGAACCATAAACCCCTCTCCTCTGCCGCGTTTTGCGAATTCAGGTACCGTTATCCAGTCAGGGTATGGCAGAAGGCCATCTGGCGGGATATTCTGCGCTCTTCGCAGCCACTTTTACCCGGCGACGAAAACCCGCCCCCCCCCCGTTTTGAACATGGAAGTCCTGATGAACCCAAGGAACCCGGATTTCACGGCAAGCCCATTGCCTCGAGCCTTCTACGCCAAAGCCCCCTTGCAATGCATCAGGACGGCGGACTGATTTTTACCGCGCACAGTACTTGGCAAAAAAATAAATCCGTCCCCTATTCCCGTCTTCTCGAATGACTCAACAGCAAGGAGCATTGGCAATGGCATTGAACTACACGGATGCATCTGGAAACACTTGGGCCGTCGATAGCCGCGGCAATGTGAATCAGGCTAAAACGTCAGCGCTCTACTCCAATACCCTGGACAGCAGTTCCCTGAATCTATACATCGGCGGATCGAGTTCGCCGGCATACCTGTCATGGGCATCGGCCAGTGTCACTGCCAATACCCAGACGGTTACGGCGACAGATTCCATCACCGGCATCACCCTCACCCGCACCACCTATATCGGCGACGGTTTTGTCCGCACGCTGGAAATCGTAAAAAACACCGGCAGTGCCCCGCAGTCAGTCAATCTTCAACTGACGGACAACGTCTATTACGACTCAAGGACTGTGGTGACCGCCACCAGCAGCGGTGACACCCTGCGCACTACCGCTGATGACTGGTTTGCCGTCGGCAGCACTAACCTTTCCGACGCCAATCTCGTCCACGTGGTGTCGGGAGGTGCCGGTTCACCCAATGCCACCAGTCAGTACTCCGGCGCTGTCGATCAACCACAGAGCAGCTACAACCTGACGCTCGCCGCCGGCGAAACCAAAGTGGTCATGCATTTCCATGCGCTAGCGAGCAACACGGCCGGCGCTCAGGTGATCGGCAATTCGCTCGCGGGGCTGACCAACAGCGGCTACCTGACGGGCATGAGTGCGACCGAACTGAGCAGTCTTGTCAATTTCACCCAGGATCTTTCCAGCAGCGTGACAGCAACGCTTGCTGCGCATCAGACCAACCTCACCCTGACCGGAACATCGGCCATCAATGGCACGGGCAACGGGCGCGACAACATCATCACCGGCAACAGTGCGGCGAACACCCTCACTGGCAATGACGGTAATGACACCCTCCTGGGCGGGGCCGGCAACGACACCCTGATCGGCGGCAATGGCAATGACACCCTCGATGGTGGCACGGGTAACGACCTGCTCAATGGCGGTGTCGGCAATGACCTCTATGTCGTGGATTCGGCCGGCGACCAGATCACCGAGATTGCCAATGGCGGCATCGATACCGTCAAGAGCAGTATCAACTTCAGCATTGCCGCGTTGCTGAATGTCGAAAACATCACGCTGACCGGTACGGCCCTGAACGCTACCGGTAATGCCAACGCCAACCTGTTGATCGGCAATGCTTCCAACAATGTGCTGATCGGTGGTGACGGCAACGACACCCTCAGGGGTGAAGGCGGCGTCGATACGCTCAATGGCGGCGGCGGTAACGATATCTATGTCGTCGATACCACGACCGATATCATTGTTGATTCGGCCGGTACGGACTCGATCGAGTCTTCGGTCACTTTCAGCCTGGGCACTTATGCCGCCATCGAGAACCTGACGCTGACCGGGACCGCCGCCATCAATGGCACCGGTAACAGCCTCGCCAACACCCTCGTGGGCAATGCCGCAGCCAATATCCTCGATGGGGGGGCCAGTGCAGACCTGATGATCGGCGGGGCCGGCAACGACACCTACGTGGTGCGCGACAGTACGGATGTCATCACCGAAACCAGTTCCGGTGGTACCGACGCCGTGGTCAGTTACCTGAATTACACCCTCGGCGCCACGCTGGAAAACCTGACACTGGCCGGGCCCGCGCTGATCGGCACGGGTAACGCCGGCAACAATACGCTGCTGGGCACTGCCGGCAACAATATCCTCAACGGACTGGCTGGCAACGACACCCTCAATGGCGGCGCCGGGATTGACACACTCAACGGCGGCGATGGCAACGACCTCTACATCGTCGACACCAACACCGATGTCATCACCGACACTTCAGGTGTGGATACGGTTGAAAGCACGGTCAGCTTTTCCCTCGACACCCGTACGACCCTCGAGAACCTGTCATTGATCGGCACCGGCGCCTTGAGCGCCACCGGCAATGCCCTGGACAACCTGATCTCCGCCAACGCGGGCAACAGTACGATCAATGGTGGGAGCGGCAACGATACCGTCAGTTATGCCAGCGCCACGGCGGGCGTGAAGGTGTCGGTCAATGGCGCCGCCCAGGTGACTGGCGGCTCGGGTACCGACACGCTGGTCAACATCGAAAACCTGTCAGGCAGCAAATTCGATGACACCCTCACCGGTGACGGCAATGCCAATATCCTGCGCGGCGGTGATGGCAATGACACCCTCGTTGGCGGCGCAGGCAGTGACCAGCTCTACGGCGATGCGGGCAATGATCGTCTGGTCGATTCGATCGGCGATGACACGCTGAGCGGTGGCGCAGGCAACGATACCTACGTTGTTGCCGGCACCACTGGAACCATCCTGATCGAAGACTCAAACGGTATCGATACGCTGGACGCTTCGGCAACGACTGGCGGTGTGACCATCGATCTCACGCCTGGCGGCACCAGCAACATCAATGGACGGATGGTGACGCTCTCTTCCGGCGGCACGGTAGACGTACCACTCGACGTGCTCTTCCTCCAGGACGCCTCCGGCTCGTTTGGCGACGACGTGGCAAAAGTGAAGACGCTGGTGCCCCAGGTGTTGTCCACCCTGTCCTCGGTTCAGGCTGACAACCGTTTCGGCCTGGCCTCCTTCATTGACAAGGGCGAGTACGTCTATCGCACCGACCTGGCGATGACCTCCAATCAGACCAGCCTGGTCAATGCACTCAATACGCTGACCATTGGCAGTGGCGGCGACTCGCCGGAGTCGCAAATCGAAGCGTTGATGCAGGCCGCCGTGCGCCAGACCGAACTCGGATTCCGCCCCGATTCCTTCCGGGTGGCGGTGGTGATGACCGATGCCGACTATCACAAGGCCGGCGACACGTCTTATGTCGCCAACGACGGGGATGCGGTGCTGGAGCTCGAAGACTACCCGACGGTCGCACTGCTCAAGGCCAAGCTGCTGGCCAGCGCCATCGTGCCGGTCTTTGCCGTCACCGCCGGCAACGAAGGCTATTACAACAACCTTGTCGATCAGCTTGGCTTCGGCACCGTCGTGACGCTGGCGGCGGATAGCTCCAACCTGGTGGATGCCCTGACAGATGGCATGACCCAGATTACCGAGGCACGGATCGAGAACGCCATTGGCAGCGTTTACAACGACACCCTGATCGGTAACGGACTGGACAATCGCCTGGAAGGCCTGGCGGGCAACGATACCTATTATGTCCAGGACAGTGGCGACGTGGTGGTTGAAGCGAACCTGGGCGGCACCGATCTGGTCGTCAGCTCAGGGAGCTACGCGCTGTCGGCCAACGTGGAAAACCTGACGCTGTCCGGTACCGCGAACATCGACGCCACGGGCAACGCCCTGAACAACCAGCTCGTCGGCAACAGCGGCGCCAACGTCATTTCCGGCGGCGCCGGTGCCGACAGGATGCTCGGCGGCCGCGGCAACGACACCTACATCGTCGATAACGCTGGCGATCAGGTGATCGAGTACTCCGGCGCCGGCACCGATGTTATCCAGAGCTCGGTCGGTTTTGCGCTGAGCGACAATGTCGAGAATCTGATCCTGACCGGCACGGCGGCCATCAACGGCACCGGCAATGCCCTGGGCAACACACTGACCGGCAACAGCGTTGCCAACGTGCTCAATGGCGGTGCCGGCAACGACATTCTTGTCGGCGGTGCGGGCAACGATACGCTGATCGGGGGTGCCGGCAACGACACCTTCATCTTCACGTCGCTATCGGACATGGGGACGACCGGTGCGATTACCGACGTCATCAACGACTTCGTTCGCGGGCAGGACAAAATCGACCTCGGGACACTGGATGCCATCACGAGCACAAGCTTCAGCAACGAGGCCTTCTCGTTCATCGGCAATGCTGTTGCCTTCACCGGAACCGGGCAACTGAGGTTGCAGGAGAGTGTGTTGTACGGCAACACCGATGCGGACAGCGAGGCCGAGTTCGCCATCAAGCTCGTAGGCGTCACGACCCTCGCAGCGACAGACATCATTCTCTGATCTACCGCTGAAGGCTGCATCTGTCTTGCGTTACCGGCAACCCCGACAAGCCCTGTGCTTGTCGGGGTTTTCTTTTTTTTGGGGGGGGCACTGGTTTGGACTCGGACGCAGTCTCCCGTAGGCGCTGGCTTTATCTACAGATACACCCGATACCTTGTAGGAGCTGGCGCAGCCTGCGATCTTTTGGCGGTTTCGGAATCGCTTGAGATCAAAGGATCGCAGCCTGCGGCAGCTCCTACAGATGCATTCGATACCTTGTGGGCGCTGGCGCAGCCTGCGATCTTTTGGCGGTTTCGGAATCGCTTGAGATCAAAGGATCGCAGCCTTCGGCAGCTCCTACAGGTGCATTCGATACCTTGTGGGCGCTGGCGCGGCCTGCGATCTTTTGGCGAAATCGGAATTGCTTGAGATCAAAAGATCGCAGCCTTCGGCAGCTCCTACAGACGCACCCGATACCTTGTAGGAGCTGCCGCAGGTTGCGATGGTCGTTAACGATAACGCGTGTGACCTGGATGAACGCAGCGCACTTGAGTCCATCGCCAGCAATCGAGCGTCGACCGGCTGCTCCTACGGTTTCCCGGGCCGCCGACGCTGAGCGGTTAAAAGTGCGCCGTATCCGCCCCGGCAACCGGCAGGCTGTTCGACAGGGGTACGCTCTGCGTGACGTTGCCCATCCGGGTGATTTCCACCTGCACCTTGTCCTTGCCGAGCAGGTAGTCGGCCAGCTTCTGCGAAAACGGCCAGTAGTTCAGGTCGGCCGTCAGGGTCAGCGGCCCGACGGCATCGGCCGGCACCAGGAAGGAGAACTCCCCGATGTCGTAGCCCTTGGGCAGAATGCGGTTGTCCGAGAGAATTTGCGTGGCATTCCAGACCTCGACGTCCAGCGGGTTGCCGTCCTTGTCGCCAATGTGCACCTTGAAGTTTCGCGTGTTGACTTCGGTCTTGCCGTCCTTGATCGAGCCCAGCCGGTAGATCTCGCGCCCCGTGGCATCCTGCACGCGGAAATCGATCCACATCTCCCGGCCCTCCGGAAAGCCGGTCGGCAGCTTGTGCCCTGCGCCGACATTGGAAACCTTGACGGCGACCGAGGTGTATTGCCCGGCAACGATCGCCGCCGGCAATTGCTCGAAGGTAATTTCCCCCGCGCGCTCGAGCATGTTGCGAGCCCGTTGTGCGCCCTCATCCTGACCGAGATGGTTGAGCATCATCGCGTTGGCCCCGCTGAACCAATGCGAGGCGACCTCCTCGCGATCCGGCCCCATGATCGCGGCCTTGCCCTTGAAACCCGGCATGTGGCAGCTCTGGCAGGTGACATCGTTAAGGCTGTAGGTGCTCTCCTGCCATTCGTCATAGGTGCGCTCCACCGCCACGCTGCTGAACGGGTGCGTGACGTTGTGGCAGGTGCCGCAAAAGTCCGAGCGGGTGTGCAAAGCCGAGTACACCGTGTCGTGATAAGGCGAGACGGCATCTTTGCGCGGGCCGAACTTGGTCGGCTTGCCGTGCGCCCGGGGGCTCAGAACATAGGCGCCGTTGTCCAGGCCCGTGCGGGCACTGATGTTGTGGCAGGTTTCGCAATCGACCCCGGGCATCGGAGTGTTCTTCGCGCTGTCCTCAACCGAGGAGCGGTTGACTTGCGAAGTGATCTGCCCTGTCGTGAGACCGATCGGTGTATGGCAACCGGTGCAGAAGTTATCGACCTTGCCCTCGGTGGCCGAACTCGCACGCTTGAGCAAGGCCCGATAGATGGGTTCATCCCAGGCCTGGGACATCATCGACGAGCGCCACTGCTTGTAGATCTCCGTATGACAAGCGCCACAGACCTGGGCATTGTCGAAGTCCTTCACATTCAAGACCAGGTTACCGGTGGTATTGGCCCGGTGCGGGAAGAACGGCATCCCGCCGTTCACATGCATGAGCCTGGAACGTGCCGGCTCCAGCCACTTCTCATTGCTCTGATTGTCATTGCCCGGATTGTTACTGCTCTGGGGTTCGTCGGCCGCCACCAGCGTCACCGTCAGCAAGCAGGCCAGAAAGAACAAAAAACGGCGAGCCAGAGGCTTGAGCGCCAGGAACAACGGTATGAACAATGTCGCCAGGGAAATGTTCAAGTCGACAATAGCCAGCTTGACGCCTGGCGGTACGTTGAACATTGCCATGTAAGACCCGGCGCTGATCGTCCATAGAACAATCAAGGCCGATAGCCCATGCAGCGCTAACTGTGCACACGTTGATCTGGAGTGGCTCATAGCATTTCCTCTGGACGGTTCGCAGAGGATGACTGCAGTACTTCTATTGAGTCGCCAGGGGTATTTCGTGATGCAAACCGATGGTTACATGCAATCACTCAATGGGGTACTTACAGCTCCACAGCTTGCCGACGCGGACCTTTCATGAACGGGACAAGCCCACTCAGCAATTACCCTGCCATCGCTGTAACAAAATATGTGCAAAGAGCGGAAGGTCCCTGCAAACATTCGTCGAAAGTTGAAATGCCGTGCTGATGCTGGCGTGAATGCCGCTGGGGAATAGCACCCCGTTTGTGGGGACGCTCACACCGAAATCGGGGGCCACTTATCGTCTTGAGTCGATCACCATTAATCCCTGTCTTTCGTCGTCCGGATGAGATTGCTCCGTAACTTCACGATGGCCTTCTGCATTTGCACGAAGTCGTCGGGATCGAGGCCGGTTTGCGGGAAGCCGTCTTCGCGCAGGCCTTCACGCAGTGTTCGGCCCTCTTTTGTCAGATTGATCCGCACCTGGCGTTCGTCTTCCGGATCGCGCTGGCGCAGCAAATAACCCATTGCCTCGAGCTTTTTCAGGATCGGCGTGAGGGTGTTGGATTCGAGAAACAGCTTTTCGCCAAGGCTGCCGACGGTCTGATTGTCTTCCTCCCACAGCGCGACCAGGGTGATGTATTGCGTGTAGGTCAGGCCGAGCCGTTCGAGCATCGGCTTGTAGGCCTTGCCGAAGGCCAGGTTGGTGGAATAGACGGCAAAACACAGGAAGTCGGAAAGTTTGAGATCCAGGGCGGATGTCTTGTCGGTGTTTTTCATGGACGTTCTCAGGGGGTCAGTCTTGCGAGACCGAACTATACGTCGTACGCGATGATATCGGAAGTGCGCATAAATACCGACGGCCGGCTCACCGGGAACATCCCCGTTGAGCCGGCCGTGCTGCGGGTCAGGCCGTCAAGACATTGATGTCGACATCAATGTTGCCGCGTGTGGCCTTGGAGTACGGGCAGATGGCATCGGCGTTGTGGGCCAGTTCGGTCGCCACCCCATGCTCCAGCCCAGGCACGCGCAAGGTCAGTCGGGCCTGGAGGAAGTAGGCCGCGCCGGTCTGGCCCAGATCGACTTCAATGTCGACAGCCGTGTCGGCAGGCAGTGTCACCTTCATTTGTTGGGCGGCCAGCCCCACCGCTGCGATGTAGCAGGCCGACCACGCTCCGGCGAACAGTTGTTCGGCTTTCGGGTGCGGCTGGACGGCGGTCAGCACGTGTGCCGGTGTGTCGCTGCCGGGGGACGACAGCACGATGTCGAGGTTGCCGTTATGACCGCGCGACGTAGTGCCCGCGCTGTTATGGGTGGTGTGGGTTTTGCCGCTGGCCAGAACTTTTTCGATCTTGCTCATGATGATTCCCTCAGGATTACAATCAGTTAGATTCGCATGCGCTTGCATCGCACGCGATATTTTT
The DNA here is from genome assembly GCF_059491875.1 of Pseudomonas sp. Pseusp49. Classification (NCBI taxonomy): domain Bacteria; kingdom Pseudomonadati; phylum Pseudomonadota; class Gammaproteobacteria; order Pseudomonadales; family Pseudomonadaceae; genus Pseudomonas; species Pseudomonas sp. Pseusp49. The sequence continues at coordinate 3,529,949 of NZ_CP168514.1, forward strand.
AATGCGTCCGCATGTCACGCCGTGATCACGTTCAGGGCAACATCGATATTGCCGCGTGTCGCTTTGGAGTAAGGGCAGATGGAGTCGGCGATGTGCGCCAGTTCGGTCGCGACATCCTGTGCCAGCCCTGGCACGCGCAGGGTCAGTCGGGCCTGAAGGAAGTAGGCCGGACCAGTCTGGCCCAGGTCCACTTCAATGTCGACGGCCATGTCCGCCGGCAAAACGATATTGCGTTCCTGTGCCACCAGCCCCACTGCTGCGGTGTAGCAGGCCGACCAGGCCCCGGCGAACAGTTGCTCGGCTTTCGGATGCGGCTGTGTGGCGGCAAAGACGTGGGCTGGCTGGGTCGAACCCGGTGACGACAGGACGATATCGAGGTTGCCGTTGTGACCGCCGACATTGCTGCGGGTGGTGTGGGTTTTGCCGGTAGCCAGTACTTTTTCGATTTTGCTCATGGGGATTTCCTCAGGGTTTAAAGTTTGTACGATCTTATCGCATACGATTTATGTAGCATTCAAAAAGACAACGTTCGTCAATTGGCCTGTGCAACGATCCAGTTGTTGCCGTTGTGGCCATGGGAAGCTTGGGCGGTAGCGATCAACAGGTTGCGGCGGCTTCCGGTGTTCATGGCTGAATCTCCAAACGGCAAGGGTTGTCTGTATTTGTCGTCGCATTCGACTTGATCGCATGCGATGGATTAATACTCAACCAAAGCCCCAATGATGTCAAAGTTTATTTTATGTCTTGGAGACGAGCGGCAGGTTCGCGGCCGACCGTGCTGCCCTCCCCCTCGCCGAACCAAGGGATGAGCGGGGGGGAACACAGATAGAGAAATATCTGTAGGAGCTGCCGAAGGCTGCGATCTTTTGATCTTGCTTTTGCGATCTGGAGATTGCTGAAGATCAAGATCAAAAGATCGCAGCCTTCGGCAGCTCCTACAGGGGAACACGTGCACCACCAAACAGCAGGGTGTCAGGCTCCCCGCATCATCGTTGGTCGCCATCGCGCAGCAAACCGGTTATTGGTATTCCCCGGAACTGCGTGAACAAAAAAAAACCCCCTCACAGGGAGGGGGTCTGGTGTTTGCAGGGTTCTAACGGTTTCGCCCGTCTTCACCTGGACTTTCGTCAGCTCATCGCGCAGGGATTCCAGCGAACAGCCAGGTAGTCTCTTCAGCCGGTGTTGCCGCGCTGCGATTGCGCGCCCACTGGGTCAACGCCACCATCGTCGCAAAGCCGAGCACGATCAATACCGGATAGGCCATCAGCAACTCGGTCAGCGAGTATTTCCAGGCCAGCGGTCGGCCGACACCGAGCATCGCGGCATACAGCCAGGAAACGCCCGACAGTGCACCAGAGAACAGGGCAAACATTCGCACATTGATAGGCAGGTCAAGCAAGGAACCGGCCTTGAGCATGGCGGGCAGTACATAGCGGTGCAACAACATGCCGTTGAATGTCAGCAACAAGACGATAATAACTTTGGCTTGAAGTTTCGGGTTGGCAAAATAGGTCATCCCTTTATCAAGGTAATCAATGCCTATAATTGCCGCACCGCTGATCCACAAGAACAGCAATGCATTGGAAACAGACTTCTGCAGACTGGCCATATGATCATTATCGTGCCCGGAAGACACACGGCCCTTCAGTAAATCCTTGACCATGGCGACATCGCTGGCAAACACCAGGCCAATGGCTACGCAGCAAGCCAACAGGTGTACGTATACAACTCCTAAACGCATGAACTCCATGGATTCTTTCTGGCCGAGAAGGCCGATCATTGTATTAATATCCACGTTTTACATCTCCACTTATTGCGGCAGTGTGAAGTGACCATGCCCCAGGCACGCGAATGAGTTATCCACGCCTGCACAATCAAAGTTCACATTGATTGAAGCGACTAAATTAGTTTGGGTATTACAAGAGAGAGCGACTCGCCCCGCGAGTCAGTGATGACGGCATACTATCACTCCAGGTCTCAGGTAAAAAAAATCCCCATGTGCATTCCATTCAATGCAGATGAGGTATACGTCCAATTTACTAGGGATTGCAGTGCGAAGCTCAAGGGATCCGCCTGCTGGAAGATCAGAGCCCAGCATATCCCGATCGTTCATTTTTCGAACAAAAACCTCGACAAACGGTACTGTCCATAATGCCTCGGGAGGCCGGTTTCATTGGCTGAAACCACCGTTGCCAAGCGGCTGAATCGTTTCTTGTTTCGTGCCGAAAAAAAAGCGGTTTTCGCGCGGAACTCACACCTTTTGACCCAGCGAATAGCGAGTTTTGCCTCGTACGAAAGCACGCCATTCGATGCTTGCGGAACAGGATCAAGCCAGCAACTGGCTGATCCACCGGACCTGGCGCGCGATGTCCTGCACCTTTTCCTCAGGCACGGTTCGCTGCGCCCCGGCAAATTGGCCCAGGGTCTTCTGCTTCTGGCGCAGCTTGCGCTGCCACTTGACCAGGAACGCCGGGCTGCGGGCCTGCAACTGCAGCGGGCCGAAGTACAACTCTTCTGCGGTGTAGATCACCGGCCCGGCGCGCTCGGCGACGATGATTTCGTAGTCGAAACGATTTTCCCGCAGCACTTCCTCGCAGAGGATGCGATAGCCGTTTTCCATCAGCCACAGGCGCAATGGCTGCTCGCCGCCGTTGGGTTGCAGGATCAGTCGCTCCTGCCCGCTCAGGTACGCCTTGCCGCTGTCGAGAATGTCGCGGATCGTTTCGCCGCCCATGCCGCAGAGGCTGATCGCCGTGATCCCGTCTCCCGGCAGGATTGCCGCCAGGCCGTTGGCCAGGCGCACGCTGATCCGTTGTTCCACATCGTTCTCGCGCACGGTGCGTTCGGCCGCGCGGAACGGCGTCAACGCGACCTCCCCGGCCACCGCCGCGGTGATGGCGCCACGGCGCATCAATGCCACCGGCAGGTAGCCGTGATCCGAGCCGATATCGGCCAGGCGCGCACCGGCCGGCACATGCGCCGCCACGCGTTCCAGGCGCATGGACAATGTCTGTTCGTTCAACTGCGGCCCCTTCTCACCACGAACGTCCGGCGCCTTTGGCCGGAACGGGGCGCGATTGTGTCGGGCAATGCCGAGCATTTCAAATTTATGCGACCAGGTTACAACCCCCCCTTCACGCGATCACGCCCGCATACACCGATCTGTCGACGTTTCCACCGGACAGAATCACCCCCACCCTTTTTCCCGACATGGCTTCACGCTCGGCCATGAGCGCCGCCAGCGCCGCCGCACCGGCCCCTTCCGCCAGGTTGTGGGTATCGGTGTAATACACGCGCATGGCCTCGGCTATCTGCGCGTCACTGACCGCAACGATCCGCGCCGCACCTGCGGCATAGACGGCAAAGGCTTCAGGTATTGGCTTGCGTACGGCCAGACCATCGGCAAAGGTGGTCGCCGAGGCTGTTTCGCACAGGGCTCCGGTGTTGAACGATAACTGCGCAGCCGCCGCTTCGGTGGAAACCACGCCCACCACCCGGGTGTCCAGGCCCAGTGCATCGCGGGCGGCGATCACGCCACAGATCCCCGATCCACAGCCAATCGGTACATAGACGGTATCCAGATCCGGCGCGGCGTTGAACAACTCCAGCGCATAGGTGGCGACGCCCTTGACCAGCTCGGTGTGAAACGGCGGCACCAGGAACAGGTCGTGCTCCTGTGCGAGCCGTGCCGCCTCTTCCCGGGCCTCATCAAAATCGCGGCCATACTCGACCACTTCTGCGCCAAAGCCGCGCATGGCGTTGTTCTTTTCGACCGAGTTGCCTTGCGGTACGACGATCAGCGCCCGCAAGCCCAGAGCGCCAGCCGCCAGCGCAAGGCTCTGGCCATGGTTGCCGCGGGTCGCGCTGACAATGCCCTTCACGCCCGGATGCTCGCGTTTGAGCCAGTGCATGAACGTGATGCCGCCACGCACTTTGAAAGCACCGGTAGGCGTGTGATTTTCGTGCTTGACCCACACCGTGCAACCCAAACGGCCGGCCAGCAACGGCCAAGGGTACTGGGCGGTGGCGGGCATGACCTGGTACACGTTACGTGCGGCCTGTTCGATGTCTTCGCGAGTCAGTGTGTGCATGAGTGGTCTCCCCAGGATTTTGCCCAGTCTGAACAGGGGCGCAGTACGCAGGCTTTCAAAAAACCGACCTGACTTTTGTGTGCCCTCTTCACTACTATGGTGTTCATGAGCCATCGAAACCGCCTGCATCCCCCCCTGCTGTCCGAACCGGTCCGCCGCATCGAGGCCGGCCCCTGGGCGATCGAATTGCTCCCCGGCTGCGCCTACGCAACCCGATACGTAGCGACCCAGGCGGGAATCGGCTTTGCCTTCGACAGCCAGCGAGGCCTGCACGCGATCGGCAGCGATCGGGTACAACCCTTCGATGCCCTGCCCAACGGCCTGGCGTTCGTTCCGGTCGGGTGTGACGTGTTATCCGAATCGCCCAAGGGGGGTGAATATCTGCGGGTGATACGCACTGACGGTGTGGCGCTGGAGGGGGATCGCGCCTTCAACAATCGCATCGACCGGCAGGCCACGGCCCTCGCATGGCGGATGCGCGCCGCGCTGTTGCACGCGGGCGTGGAGGACGACTGGGAGGCCTGGGCACTGGCATTGTCCGAGCGCGCGACGGCCAGCGAAGCCTTGTCGACACAGCCCCAAGGCTCGATAACCGGCAGCCGGATGCGCTTGCTCGATGAGTTCATTGACGCAGGCCTCGATGGCCCGTTGAGCGTACCGGCGATGGCGAGCCTGCTTGGCTTGTCCGAAGGCTACTTCATGCGGGCCTTCAAAAACGCCACCGGCAAAAGCCCCCATGCTTACCTGATCGACCGACGCCTGGCCAGGGCCCGCGCCCTGATGCGCGACTCGACCGCCACGCTGGCTGAAATCGCCTACGCCTGCGGTTTCAATTCCCAGGCGCACATGGCGACGACCTTCAGGCAACGCCTCGGTGTGAGTCCGGTGCAATTGCGTCGACAATGAAACGGCCAGGAAAATCAGCGGTCGCGGGCGGGCAGCATGCCCTTGAGCACATCATCCTTTTCAACGAAGTGATGCTTGAGCGCAACCAGCAGATGCCCCCCTACCAGAGCACCACACAACCACGACATGTAGGTATGAACCGACTTTGCCAGATCGTACAGGTTCTGATCGGGGTCAACGATTGGCGGGAGCATGAACAGCGCCGCCACCATGACGGGTTTGTCGGCGACCGAGCTCCAGTACCAGCCGGACAACGGCAGCCCGATCAAGGCCACGGCGTACAGCAGCACATGACCGACCAGCGCTCCACGCTTCATCGTCGAGCTCATCGAATCGGGTAGCGCCGGTGCCGGGTGACTCAATCGCCAGGCGATACGCACGACAATGAGAAACAGCAGCGTGCTGGCCATCGCCTTGTGCACGTAGGTGAGTTCATGGTGGGCATTGAACTCGTCGCGCCAATGCGTTGCCACAATTCCGATAACCCAGGCCCCCAACCAGATCAGGGCCATGCCCCAATGCAGCCACTTGGCTGTACCGGTGTAACTTCCTTCCTTCGCCATCTCACTGTCCTGCCCGTCACATTTGAAGGCGGATTATCGCGACAGGGTGTTATCGGAAAAACCGTGAAATGTTGCTTAAACACATCGAAATGTTTGATGTAGCTCGTGTTTTCGCCTTCGACCTGACAGACATGAATCGACCCCATGTGGCCGGTGGTCGTTGCATGTCGATTGTCCCCGGCGTTTGACTAAGCTTATTGAATCAGGGCGACCTGAAACCCGGGGGAGCAGCAACGGATCTGTATTGGCATTACAACGGTACGCTCAAAGGAGACGACCATGTATGCGGTGATAAGAACCTACCTGGGTGCTGGAGCCAAGCAGCTATTCGAGCTTATGGAAGAGCGCAACGTCGACATCGAAGCGACCTTGCGCACAGTACCTGGCCTCGTCAGCTACACACTGTTGAATACGGGTGACGGTGGTACTTCGATCACTGTGTGCAAGGACAAGGCCGGCAGTGATGCGAGCCTGAAAGTTGCCCGTGAGTGGATTCAGAAGAACACTTCGCATATCCGTGCGAACCCACCGATCGTGACGGAAGGTCCGGTCATTGTGCAGATCAACTAGCGACCGGTCCGCAGGATGGCGAGTGCTATACTTTTTTTCAGATTGCATGAAGTGTGCAACGTTCCCCACGGTTCAGGCACCGACTGCAAATCCAGGTTAATCGCTGCCGGACAAAGGAGGTCTACAGCAAACTCGAGTCGGGAGGTGTGGCATGAATCGGCACTATTACATCAGTGACAATCTCAACGATCTTGAAACCGTTGAATATGAACTGGAAGCCAGCGGCATCAATTCTGAACAGATACATGTGCTCAGTGAAAAAGTTGCCGATGTCGAACAACATCACCTCCACGAGGTTAACTCGTTATTGGAACAGGATGCTGTTCACTCGGGTGAGATTGGCGCGGTGATCGGTTTGCCACTGGCGGCACTGGTTCTGGGTGGCGCCTATTGGATGGGCTGGACCGAATCTGCTGCAGGCTGGATGCCGTTTATCTTCCTTTCCATTGTCATCCTGGGCTTTTGCATCTGGGAAGGCGGTTTTTTCGGGTTCCAGATGCCCAACACTCACTTCCGCAACTTCAAACAGGTGGTAAACGAGGGCAAACATATCTTCTTCGTCGATGTTGAGCCGAACCAGGAATCGGTACTGGATCAGGTAATCAGACAACATCCACAGCTGGAGATCGCCGGCACTGGAGCGGCAGCCCCCCATTGGACAGTCGCCTGGCAGCACAAATGGCATCAGTTCAAGCGAGTGATATCGGGTTAGCGCCTGGAGACTCACGGCCATCCGCAAACGGCTTACTGGCCAAAGAAAATGACCCGGCTGAGAAATATATAGTCAGCCTCGGTGGCCATCAGTCCGACGAGCACCAGCAAACACAGAGGTGGCACCAATATGGCGTAGACCATAGCCAACCGCTCCCAGGCCATATGCATGAAGATGGAGACAATTAAACCTGCCTTCAACAACATGAACGTGATAATCAGGGACCACCGAAGGTAGCCATGGAAGTGGAAATAGTCGACGAGGTACGACAGCGTGCTGAGGACGAATAATAGCCCCCAGATTTTAAGGTACAAACTGATTGGATGTTGCTGACCCTGAGCATGTGCCATCACCCGCCCTCCTCTACCATAAATAGAAGAATGCAAAAATAAACACCCACACCAAATCCACGAAGTGCCAGTAAAGCCCGGCTATTTCGACGTTCTGGTAGTTTCCGGAGCGTTCATAATCTCCGCGCAACACTTTCAGCGCCACAATGCTGAGGTAGATGGCGCCGATTGACACATGCAGTCCGTGAAAACCGGTAATCATGAAGAAGCTGGCACCAAATTGCGCCGCGCCCATGGGGTTCCCCCACGGACGCACACCTTCTGCAATGAGCTTGCTCCATTCAAATGCCTGCATGCCGACGAAAGTCACCCCCAGGGCCGCGGTCGCCAGCATCAGGGCCGTCGTTTTCGTACGATCACGGCGATAGGCGAAATTGACGGCCATGGCCATGGTGCCGCTGCTACTGATCAGCACAAAGGTCATGATGGCGATCAGAATAAGCGGGATTTCCCTTCCTCCGATCGTCAAGGCAAACACTTCACTCGGGTTCGGCCAGGCCGTCGTGATGGTCATGCGTACCGACATGTAGCCGGTCAAGAAACAGGTGAATATGAACGTATCGCTGAGCAGGAAGATCCACATCATCGCCTTGCCCCAGGGCACCTGCTTGAAGGCCTCTTTGTCCGTGGACCAGTCGCTGGCGATGCCTTGCCATCCCGGGGCGGGTGGCAAGCCTGGTGGATCGGATGAATCGGTCTGGGCTTGGATTTGGGCTTGCGGATGCGATGCCATGGCTTTTCACCTCAGGCCGCAGAATCTGGCGATGGCTTCATAGGTTTGCGGCGTGCTGGCCAGCAGAGCAAACAGCACGAACCAGAGACCCAGCAAGTAATGCCAATAGATGGCACAGAGCTCTACGCTGGCGCTCAGTTGCGCCACCGGCACATGACGCAGAAATTTGGCGACGATCCAGCACCAGGCGATCAGTCCGCCCAGCAGGTGCAGCCCATGCAGCCCGGTCAACAGGTAGAAAAAACTGTTGGCCGGATTGCTCGCGACAAAGTAGCCCCAGGCAACAAACTGCTGCCAGACCCAGAGTTGCCCCGCCAGAAAGGCAATTGCAAAGACGCCCGCCAGTGCAAAACCAACCACGGTTGCGCCCAGTCGGGCCTGTCGGGCGGCCATGCGCGACCATTGCAGTGCGATGCAGCTCAATAGCAGAAAAGCCGAGTTCAGCCATAGCGGCCGCAAATTGCCTAACGGCGCCAAAGGCTCTGTCAGGGGTAGCCAGTCGGCCATTTGTGAACGGGCAACAAAGGCGATCAGGAAGAGGAAGAACAACGAACTGACCACCACCAGAAACAAGCGCAGGCCCACTCTTGCGATTTGACTTCTATTGGCACCCTCAGAGTCCTGAACACCCTCAGGGCCGCGATTCCAGCTGCCGCCGGGGTCGGCGCCGTCGGCGTTTCTCAATAGCAGTCTGTTCATGTCTTGACGTCCGCTATTTTGGTTCCGGCATTGAGTTGGCGCATGTGCTCCAGTTCCTCGGCGGAGACTGTTTGCGGCACGAAATCCTGTTCTATCCCCGGCACGCTGTAGTCATAGGCCCAGCGATGCACGACCGGCAACTTCTCTCCCCAATTACCGTGTATCGGCGGGGTGTTCGGCGTTTGCCATTCCAGGCTGGCCCCGCCCCAGGGATTACTGCCGGCGGGCTTGCCCTTGAATGCACTCCAGGCCATGTTGAACAGGAACAGCAACTGGGAAACCCCGACAGTCAATGCGACCACGGTAATGAAGGCATTCAGCTCTTGCGCCGACTGCGGGATGAACGCGTAGTTTTCATAGGCGTAGTAGCGGCGAGGCATACCCTGGAAACCCAGGTAGTGCATGGGGAAGAAGATGGCGTAGGTGCCCAGGAAGGTAATCCAGAAATGCAGTTTGCCCAGGGTGTCGTTCCACATACGCCCGGTGACTTTCGGAAACCAGTGATAGATACCGCCAAACACCACCAGTACCGGTGCGACCCCCATGACCATATGAAAATGGGCGACGACGAAATAGGTGTCCGAGAGCGGTATATCCACGATCACATTGCCGAGAAACAACCCGGTCAGACCGCCGACCAGGAAGGTGACAATAAAGGCCAGGGCAAACAGCATCGGCACGGTCAGATGGATGTCGCCGCGCCACAGGGTCAGTACCCAGTTATAGACTTTCAGTGCGGTCGGCACCGCGATGATCAAGGTGCTGACGGCGAAAAAAAAGCCAAAGTACGGGTTCATTCCGCTGACATACATATGGTGCGCCCAGACCACAAAACTCAGCACCCCGATCGCGACAATGGCCCACACCATCATTCGGTAGCCGAAGATGTTTTTACGCGCATGGGTACTGATCAGGTCGGAGACCAGGCCAAATGCAGGGAGAGCGACGATGTAGACTTCCGGGTGGCCGAAAAACCAGAACAAGTGCTGGAACAATATCGGGCTGCCACCCTGGTGATCGAGCTGCTGCCCCAGCGAGACCATCGCCGGCATGAAGAAGCTGGTGCCCAACAGCTTGTCAAACAGCATCATGACCGCGCTGACGAACAATGCCGGAAAGGCCAGCAAGGCCATGATCGAGGCCATGAAGATGCCCCACACTGAAAGCGGCATGCGGAACAATGTCATGCCGTGCGTGCGCGCCTGCAACACCGTGGTGACGTAGTTCAACCCGCCCATGGTGGCGGCGACGATAAAGATCGCCAGCGAGACGAGCATCAGGACAATGCCCCACTCCACGCCCGGTGTCCCCTGGGCAATGGACTGGGGCGGATAGAGCGTCCAGCCGGCACCCGTGGGGCCGCCCGGGACGAAAAAACTGCTGAGCAACACCACTACCGCCAGCAGGTAAAACCAGTAACTGAGCATGTTGACATAGGGGAAGACCATGTCGCGGGCGCCCACCATCAGCGGGATCAGATAGTTGCCGAAGCCCCCCAGGAACAAGGCCGTCAGCAAGTAGATGACCATGATCATGCCGTGCATGGTCATGGCCTGATAGTAAGTATTGGCATCCATGAACGCCAAACTGCCGGGGAAGCCTATCTGCATGCGCATCAAGCCGGACAGCACGAGGGCGATAAGCCCCACGAACAGAGCCGTCAAGGAGTATTGAATGGCTATGACCTTGTGGTCCTGACTCCAGACATATTTGGTCAGGAAGCTTTTGGGCTCGTGCAGTGCTTCTGTTTCGGCTTGCTCCGCATAGGCCATCACGTCATCCTCGTTCCGAAGTTTCAGTGTGTTTCTGGCTGCTTTACGGCTATTTCCCTGGCTCCGCCTTGGTCGCATCAGCGTCAGCATTCGCTTTGGATTTGATAAAAGCGATCAGTGCATTCAGTTCCTTGTCACTCGGAGCAAGCGTCGGCATTACGGCTGGATAGCCCTTGACGATTTTGGCATTGGGATGAAGAACCGACTCTTTCAAATAGCCCTCATCGACCTTTACGCTCGTATCGTCGGCAAGGGTTTCGGTCTTGCCAAACAGGCCCTGCCAGCTGGGGCCGACGCCCTTGTTGCCATCGACACTGTGGCAGGCCAGACAGCCAAGCGACCCCGCCAGTCGCTGCCCTTGCGCCACCAGGTCGTCACCCGGGCTCGACGCTTCGCCGCTCGAAGGTTGATCGTCTTGCCCGGCAGCACCCAGTGATTTGATCAGGGCGATGACAGCACCCAGTTCGTCGTCCTTGAGAGTATAGGCCACCATGACCGGCGGGTAGCCCTGTACCAGGCGGGCCTTCGGATCGAGAATCGACTCTTTCAGGTAGGCCTCGTCGACCAGTACACCAGTGCCGTCGGCAAGCTGTTCCGTGCGGCCGTACAGCCCCTTCCATCCCGGGCCGAGACTGGCACTGCCATCCTGGCTATGGCAGGCCTTGCAGCCTAGCTGTTCGACCAACTGGCGACCTTTTTCCAGCACGCTGTCTCGACCGGGTTTGGCAGCTGTGGTCAATGTCTGGGCAAAAGTCGGTTGGCCTTTTAGCCATTGATCGAAGACGGCCTGCTCTTCCACGACCATATGCCCGCGCATGTTGTAATGACCTACGCCACAAAATTCAGCGCAAAGGACTTCGTATTTTCCGGTTTTAGTCGGCGTAAACCAGAAGTACGACACCATCCCTGGCACCATATCCATCTTGCTGCGAATTTGCGGTACATAGAAATCGTGCAGGACATCTTTGGAGCGCAATAAAACTTTCACCGGCCGATCGAGCGGAAGGCGAACTTCATTATTCATGACAAGTACATCGTCCTGTCCTGCAGGATCCTTGGGATCAAGGCCGAGGGGATTGGTGGCGTCGACAAACCTGATATCCGACTTGCCCAGCTTTGCGTCTTGCCCGGCAAAACGATAGGCCCACTGCCACTGCTGGCCGACCACTTCAAGTTCGTAGGCATCTTTCGGCACACGGATGAAATCGTTGTAGACAACCAGGCCTGGCGCCAACATCCCGGCGATGCCTGCCGAAGTAACGATGATCAGCCATGTTTCCAGTTTTTTGTTTTCCGGTTGGTAGGCCGCCCTGGCACCCACCTTGTGACGATAACGAATCACCGCTACTGCCATGAACCCCGTGATGGCAATGAAAAATATTCCGCTGATGATGAGGGTGATGAACAGGGTGGTGTCTATGGATCCCCAGTTGGAAGCGGCCGTTGTCGCATGCCAGGGCGCCAGTATGTGGAATAGCACGGAGGCAATAACGATGAGTATCAGGACAATTGCTATTGCCATTTGCTCTTCATCCTATTCCTGTTGTTCATTGGTTATGCAATAAGCATCGCCACTGACGTCCAAGCAGGGCCGACAAATACCACCCGTCCGGGCGCTAAAGTCAGTAAGAAGTATAGAGCGATCGGCTTGTACCGTGAGGCCGGCAAGAGAGTTCCGGTTGCCAGCTATACTTGAGTGCTGATGACGGATGGCAGCGCTCGACCGCAAGCGGTTGCAAAGTTCGAACCCTGCCCTTGCAGCGTCGTCAAACGAATGTGGTGACATTGAGCAGGGACGGTAGCCACACAGTCCAGCAATCCACATGGGAGGTTTCGTCATGAGTGCCCTGACGATCGAAGGCTGGTGCAAAACCAGCGGCGACCAAAAGTCCACCCCGATGGGGGAAGTCCATTTCTACGTCGACGGACCTCTCCATCTCCGTCTGGAAGAGGCCGAAGAGCGCCTGCAGAAGACCCACGAGCGTGAAGCCATGGTCGATGTCGATATGGACTCGATGGATTTGAAAATGCCCGAGGGATTCGCGCCCTTGTCCGACTGTCAGATGCGTGTCTATCTGCACCACGAACGCGGTCAGTTTCATCTGGTCGGGCATCGTGCGAGCGATGGCAGCCTGGTTTATACCAACGCGGTGCTGATCGATCAGTTGCTTGAGTAGCGTCAAGAGATTCGCTGCATCGATCGTTCTGCGCGGTGCGGTGCCGAAATCTCACTGATCGTTGAACCGGACACCCGGAGCCTCAAGACCTGGCGTACCGCAATGCGTGCCCGCTAGTCCTCAAAGCGTCCCGTGGAATCCCGATCGCGCTCGTAGCGTCGTGTGAGCGCAAACGTCGGCAGCCAGGCCTCACGCCGCACGACCCAGCTCTCGTAGGTCGGCGTCAGCTGGTCCGGGGCATCCAGGGATCCGAGGTTCACTTCGATTTCGTCTGCACTGCGCGCGAACACGGAGGAACCGCAGTGCGGACAGAAATGCCGCCCGGCATAGTCACGGGTTTCGCCTTCTATCGTCACTGCATCCTGATGAAATATCGCGGACGCGTGAAACAGCGCCCCATGATGCTTGCGGCAGTCGAGACAGTGACAAACGCCAACCCGAAACGGACGCCCCGATGCGACAAGGCGCACCTTGCCGCACAAACAGCCGCCGGTGAATCGGTCCATGGGGTGTCTCCTCCAGCCGTCCGAAACGGCGAATCAGCGTGGAAACAGGAACGTCACGGCGGCGCGAAAGCCCCAGCCTTGCGGGCCGTCTTCCGGGCTGTCGAGCCAGTAGCGCGGGCCGGCCTGCACCGTCAGCGGTTGACCGCCGATCTTCAACAATTGGGTGACCGTGAGGTTGACCGGGACCGACCATTCCCGCGATTGCCAGTTGTAGGTTGACTCGGTGTTGACCCCGTAGGTCGTGAGCGTATGGGTGGTGTACGAGAGGAAGGGTTGCAGGAAAGTCTGGTTGACCTTTTCCTTGTTGTCCGGTGGGCTGTCGTCCAGGCCCCAGATATGGTTGGCCAGAATGCCGCGGGTCCAGCCATTGGACTGTTTCAACGCCACCCCTGTCGGGCCCAGGCCCCATTGCTCGCTGCCGAGCAACTCGTCACTGCCGGTCGGTATCAGCAACGCCGGGCCGGCACCGAGTATCCAGCCACTTGCCGTCGGCTTGGTCGGCGAGAAGAAAAAACTCTGGGTGATATCGCCGGTGCCGGATTTATCCGCCGCGCCATTGGGGGCCAGGCCGTGCTGGTCGATGATCGGCAAAATGGTGCGAGAAATGAGATTCCAGTCCTCGTTCAGGGCAAACGGCAGCACCGGCTGGATATTGGTCACGCTGTGCATGCCCTCCCCGGTCGGCCCCATTTTCTGGTCCCAGTTGTACTGCACCGGCAGGCTGTACATCGCGGCGACCGGGTTGAGGGCTTTTTTCGCCAACTCTGCCGCATCCTCAGCCTGAGCCATCGGGATGCAGCCCAATGCAACGACGAGTGTCGACACGCTACCCATCCACCCTTCTTTCAAATCCATATCACTCACCTGTCGTTGTCAAAAACCGGCGTTGCAAAGGGTTAGCGTAGGCAACTCTGATCGATGTGCAACCCGGCCCGGCCCCTCGCTGGCCGTGTGTTTAACGGTTTTTGAGAGTTTTTGATTCGGATTATCCCACTGCTGCAGGCAGCATTCGGCCCGCATTGACCGGCGTGCAAACACCTGTACCCGAATGACAACTTTCATCACGTGAGAACCGAACACATGGGCATGTCGAATAAATGGATTGCGGGTATTGCTTTGAGCTGTGTATTTCAGGTCGGCTGTGTCTCGCAAGTGGCGCAACAGGAGCAATACTCGGGCTTCCTGGGCAATTACCAGGGCCTTGAGGAGCAAACGACACCGAGTGAACAGAAGGTCCTGCGCTGGGTATCGCCGGGGTTCGATCCTCGCGCCTACTCCACTGTAGTGTTCAGGCAGATGGAGCTGTATCCGTCGCCGAAGCCGACCGCGCGCGTCAGCCTGAAGACCCTGCAAGACCTGCAATTGATGGCCAGCAACAGCGTCAAGCAAGCCTTTTCCCGCCGCTATGCGATAGTCCCTTATCCGCAACTGGCACCGACCGATTCGCGATCGCTGATCCTGCAAGCGGCGATCACTCATGTCAGCGCCAACAACGAAGGCATGCACTGGTATGAGGCCGTTCCGATCGGCGCCATTGTCGGGGCAACACAAGCAGCCACCGGGCATCGCGATCAGACTGCCGAGATGTACATCGAAGCCAACCTGATCGATGCCAAGACCGGTTTGCCGGTCGCGAAAATGGTTCGCAAGGTGTTTGGCGCGACACTCGACAATGCCCAGCAGCCGGTACTTGCCAGTGACTTCAAGGTCGCGCTCAAGAGCATGACAGACGATATGCAGGCCCTGCTCCTCAAGCACTGATGCCCGGATAAGCCCCATCGCACGCAGACTGGCATGGGGTTTCAACCGCGCTTGTTCCCTGACAAACCGTCAGCCGTGCCGACGCCTGACGTGAGACCCCATCATGAAAATACTGACCCATACCCTGGCGGTGCTGATGCTGTTGCTGAGCACCCGCGCCCTGGCAGTGACGGTGATCCCCCTCAAAGGTCAGGCTTCCCAGACCATCGCGCAGGACACCAGTGCCTGCCAATCCCAGGCCAACGCCCAACATCCGGTACAAAGCACCGTGCCATCCGGTGGTCGGGCAAAGGGCGCCGCAACCGCCGCCGTAGCCGGGGCGACCGCAGCTGAGGTCCGCGGCCGCCAGCATGAAAACGTCTATGACCAGATCGACGACGACACCCGGCAAGACTATCGCCAGAACCAGGCGCGCAGTGCCGCGGCGGCCGGCGCCGTGGTGGGGGCTTCCAGACAACGCCAGGCGCGCCGGCAGAATGATGCGGCGAGCGAGCAAAGCGTCACTGCCAATAACTCCGTCTATAGCAGTTGCCTGCAGCAGCGTGGCTACGATGTCTTGCCTTGAGCGGCGGCGACACTGACCTGAAACATTGACCGACCTTCTCAACGAACCGAATCGAATTTGAGGGCTTCACCGATGCGCCTTGCAGGTGTTCCTGTCGCGATCCTCGCTTCCTGGCTCCTGGCCGGTTGCGCGGCCTCCCCTAACAACCCGACCTCATCGTTGCAAACGGACAAATCGCCCGAGCAGTATGTCGACTGCCTTGTACCGAAGTTGAAGGACAACGCGATGAGCCCGGTCGTATCCGGGAGCGAGCGCAGTTACCGGGTTGTCGTTTCAAGCAAAATTGCCGTAGACACCGTGTTGGAAACCCACAGGGCACAGGATGGAGGCAAGGTGTATTTGTACGAGCGCCAATTGCTGGCCTCGACCTTCAGGCCATCGAGCATCGAGCGTGCCGCGCAGGAATGCTTGTAGGTGCCAGCCTGCTGGCAATGGATTCGAATGCGCCGCGTTCATCCAGGTCACCCGCGTTATCGTTAACGACCATCGCTGGCAAGCCAGCTCCTACAGGGGACCGCGCTCATCCGGGTCACACGCGTCATCGTTAGCGACCATCGCTGGCAGGCCAGCTCCAATTACAGAGGACCGCGTTCATCCGGTTCACCCGCGTTATCGTTGACGATCATCGCTGGAAAGCCAGCTCCTGCAATTTCCCGAACCCAAAAAAAACCCCGCGTCCTCCATGAAGGGCGCGGGGCAAAAGCCGTCGAACGAGAGGTGAGGATCGTTTGCGCCGCGTCAGGCAAAGCCTGAACGCGATGCGTGTCAACGCTCCTCGAGATCCATTAAAAGCGCTAACGAGCCTGGTTCAAAGCTAATTGGAATCAAAAATAATCTGCCGTTGACCAGGTGCACAAACAACAATCATTGACTTGTATTGTGAACCTCTCGGCCCGTCCAGGAGCAACCAATGCCTTGTCCGGACAGCGCAGGCAATCCGCCCCGTGCCTGGCTACGCGCAAACTCACCCGCCCGAGCTTGCAGTTTTCGGATAGCGCAAAACATCCATTCAAAGCATCATTCGTACTGTCAAAATCAAAACCCGTGGGTCATCCAGCAATGCTTTTCCTTCGTTTGATTCAACTGATACCGCTGACAGGCAGGGCTGGTTACCGCGCCGCGCGCTCCTGAACCGAGCCGGTCCCGCATCGTAAAGGCTCCACAACGCGCCTTGCGCCTGGTCCTTATCCATTTCATCTCCCAGTCCCGAATGTACCGAGCCAAATCCGGCCCCTATACTCAGGCCAGCACGCCTGATCGGAAGATTTCTATGAGCTACACCTTCAAGTTGAAAAATGGCGCCGTGGCGATATTCGACCCGGATAGCGCCATGCTCACCCTTACAACACCCCATGGAGATGTACAGAATTCCACGCTAGGCAGAGCCGAATCGCGTCTATTGGACCTGCTGCTGATGGAGCCAGGTGTCACTAAAAGCCGAGATGAAATCATCGACTACACCTGGAATGACCGCGTGGTTGCTTCCGGCAGTTTGAATCAAACCGTTTTCTCACTACGAAACATTTTGAATGACAGTCGCGATCACGAGATCCTGATGACTGTTCCTCGCCGGGGATATTGCTTCAACCGGCACTTTGTCGTCGATGCAACAGCCGACGTACCGGCACCCTCGGAAGAAGCTGTGCAGCCACCGGCAGCCACGCCTGGACAACGACCGCCACCGGATGGCGATGAGTCGCTGGCGTCCTCGAGTAAAACCGAAAAATCCACCCGCATTACCAAGGCCCAACTGATCGCTTATATCGTTACCCTGGCAGTCGTGGCCTTGACTGTCTTTCAGTTCGACTTCGAGGCACCAAAAATTGAAATTTCCAGCGTCGACAAGAATGGACTGATCATCCATGCCGTAGGCAATGATCTTGCCGAGGCACAAGCGTTGCTGGAGCTGTCGGCCAAGCAATCAGAACAGCTTCCACCCAATCTGAAAGGGCAAGTCTGGATCAACCTGTACAAAACCAACTATTCCGTTTCGTGCATTCGCCCGGATCTAAGCACTGCAAATCTACAATTAAACAGCAGCGAAAGAGACCTCGCCATGATGATTCGTCAATGCTTGGAAGTTACCTTATGAAGTTTGAAATTCCGCAAGCGGTTCACTGGCCGGTTATCGCCTTGATCAATGCACTGTGCATTTTCTCCTTTTTTTATTCGCCTTCGCACTACATGGAAAATACCAGCTATCAAACCAAGGCCCGGCAATGGCTGGAAGATCTCAATCAACTCAACACCGAAGAGTACCTCACTATCGGGCATGGTCGACTTACCGGGACCACGCTGGAAAGCTTGAATGGGAAAATCCGCAATGCAACCATATCGGCCAATATAATCAGAGAAAGCAAATCGCAGGTTCAGATCAAAATCAGTAACGTCAAACTCAGCCAGGACAATGAACTCTTTGCCATTGAAAAGACCCCTGACCTGTTCTTCAGACGCCAATACGTCTTGCAGGAAGGCGCCATCCTGAACTACGAATTGATCCCCACACAGAATAAAAACGCCGTGTGCTTTTACATACATGATCTTGGCCGTTTGCGCTGCATGAACCATTAATTGACTCAGCACCCGCCTGGCACAGGCTCCTATCAAAGATCACTTCAAATAAAAATAACAGTTTTTGACTTGAATCAGATGGCGTCCCGGAAAAAAATTCCCCGCCAATAATCTCTGGAATCGAGCCTGCTTGATTCTCGTCCGGGACAATGCCCTACACAGGGGGAATCAAGTGAAAACAATGCATTTCCTGCGAAGCAATAAATCGACGATCTTCGGATGCCTGGCGGTTATGTTTCTGTCTGCCCTGCCCTTTTGTTCGTCAGCGAACGACGAGCATGCCGTCGAAAGCACGACCATTGAATATTATGAAATTCAAACAAGCCCGGATGACACTCAGACACTATCGCATCTGAAAATCCATAGTGAGAATGAGTATCATACGGACGAACAGGACACTGATTCCGCCCTCCCTACTCCGCCACAAAGCGATACCGGAATGAGTTACGCCACCTCGCTCATATTACTTTGAACAGCGCGACATTCTCCGTCGCAAGCGGCGATTGCCTCTTCTGGCAACCTGGAAAATATGAGTTATTGACTTTGGAAGGCGCAGTCGGAGTGAGATTATTTGCAGACCACGTCGTGGCAGAGATACAGCTGACACTAGGTTCTGCCTGATTAAACTGTAAATAAGGAAATCGCCTCGATGCTACTGAAAAACTTCGTCACCGTGTCGTTTGGTTTATTGCTTTCCCTCAAGGCCATGGCCGACGACAAGGGCATCTACAGTACAAAATTGACGAGTGTCGAAACCAACAAGAAGGCTGCGGATTCTGTGAAAACTGGCTATCAGGTAAAAACGGGTTACCGTGTTGACGACTTTTATTCCTTTACAGCGGCAGCCATTGACCCGATGAAACCCCAATCGAAAATCTTCAGTCCGATGGTTGACTCGCGCAACGTACAACAGCTGGACGACTCGGCATCGCACAGCAATTACGCGTTTTCAGCGGAACTGGAAATAATCCGGGGGCTCTGACAATCCTCCCGACGCGCCTATACCTTCATCCGGCATGTGACCGTCATCGCCGCACGGACAGTCATTGCCTGATCCTAATCATTTAACAGGTGAGCTTTCAATTTCATGAGTATCGCACCTCCCGATGAAATCTTTCATTTGTCTTCTGCCCTGCCAAGCCAACTGAACAGAACCATAGGCAACTGGGAAATGAGCCTTATCCCGACCGAGCACGAGGCGCGCATCCGGCAACACAGGCTCTTTCACAGCCCTGAACTGCAGTGCAGTCGCCTCGAGTTCGACTCATCCGTCACCCTGGTCAGTTCTGTCCCCGCCGGATTCGTCACATTCGCCATTTCGCAGGCCCCGATTGGCCGTCCCGTCGTGAACAATCAAAAACTGCGGCCTGACGAAATCATCGTACTGCACAGCGACGAATCAGTGCATTACACCTGCGAACCGAATGAGACACTGTTCACCATCACCACAACACTGGAGCACTATGCCCGGTGCCGCCAACTTCACCCTGTCAAAGACATACTGGCGAACAGAACAAAACACAGCTACCAGGTTGATAACTTTCAATTCATACAGTCTGCCATTCAAGCCATCAGTGCTTGCTGTGTCGACATCAATGACGCTGCCTCGCCACAGTACGCTGAAGCAGAGCGTTCAACGATTGAAACTGCGGTACTTGCGTCTGTATTGCAATCATTGACCCCCGCTGGCGGCTTCAGCCGTAAAGTCCCGACCAGACGCAAGGTGGCGATAGAAGCCATCGAGTACATTCATGACAATATCAAGAAAACGCTCACTATCAAGTCACTCGTAAGGCAACTCGAGACGACCACCCGCACCCTGCATTTTGGCTTTATCGAGACATTCGGGATGTCGCCAATCGCCTATATCAGAAACTTGAGACTCGCCAGTGCCCGCCGCGACCTGATCAACAAGACATGGCCCACCGTGACGGAAACCGCGATGTTCTGGAACTTTCATCATCTGGGCCGATTCTCCAAGGCTTATCAGACTGCCTACGGAGAGACGCCATCAGAAACGGCCAGGCGCAACTCAGACAGGCCCAGGAACATCACCTCATCCCTATACAATCAGGTCGTTGGCACGTTTCCATCAACTCCCTGAAAATGAGGATTAATAATTTCCGTTGATTAACCCTGGATGCTGACAATTGCTTGTTTTCCCACTCAAGGAGATAAGCATGCTTCATCGAATAAATACGCTGCCACTCAAGCAAAAAATCATGCTGTGCATGACCGCCTATGTCAGCGGCATCTTGTTGGCCTGGGTCATTGACTGGTACTGAAGAGGTTTAACTCGCGACTGCAAGGTGCACAGTGAAACAATGATACCTCGGGGTTTTCGATGATTTCCGTATATAAAGCGTTATTGGGAAGGCACGCAATCACTGTATGTCTGATTGCTGCAGCGGGTTGGGCCGCATGGTTCTGTGCCGCAGGTTTGGCGGAGTCAGTCATTGCACGGAAGTTGAATAACGTTTATGCCGATCTGCGTGCGGCTCAAGTGGAGCCCAATGCGCAGATCGACAAGGTACTGGAAGCCCTCGGCGATCTTGATCGCTCAGGTCAGGAATGCTCCGTCGAGCAGTATTCACAACTGGCCGACCTGGTCAAAGACCTGCGTTTTGTTGATCAAGCGGCAATCCAGTTGCCCAACGGCAAGATCTGCTCCTCCTATGGACAAGAACTCCCGTCGATACTGGCCGGTAATGAGAAGCGCAAGTTCTCCGTTGGAAAGCGAACCTATTGGGTCGATTCCGGCCACGCCGTTTCTGCGGACACCGACTTTATCATCGTGTCGGAACAGTCGACCTACGTCTGGGCAAACAAGAAGATCCTGCTCGACAACTTGAAGTTTCCCGAGGACTTGCAACTGGACCTCATAGGCCCCGGCGGCGCAGTCCCCATTGCCTCCACCGGCCTCAAGCCCCTGCAGATGCTGAAGCCGTTCCACCTTGAAGAACTGGTCACCTCGGCAGATAAAGCCCTCATCGCCTTTGCCGGCAACCGAAATGAGCTCATTTCGGTCATTTCGCTTCCGTCGAGCTACCTGACAGCTCTCAAATTCAAATTATTCATTGGCCTTGCGTGCGTGTTCGCAACGCTGCTGTTGCTCGCAAGGTATGCCCGGCGGCATTACACCTCTACTGCCGTACGACTTCGCAAAGCCCTGAAAGCCAACACGCTGGGCGTTCACTATCAGCCCATCGTCAATTTGACGACGGGCTATCTGGTTGGCGCCGAAGCACTGTCTCACTGGAGCGACAACGGCACCCCTGTGCCTGCGGACGTGTTCATTGCCGAGGCGGAGAAGTCTGACCTGATCCGCAAACTGACGCGTTCGGTAATTCGACAAGTAGCGGAGGATTACAGCACTTACCTTTGGGCGTGCAAGGATTTCTACATTACGGTCAATCTGTCCGCCCAGGATATTCAGGATCCGGACTTTCCAGACTATGTGGCCAGCGTGCTGGCAACCTACAACATGCCTGTGTCAGCCATGGCCTTTGAAATCACCGAAAGAACCATGCTCGACCAGAAGCCTGCCGCCATGCAATTGCGCCGGCTGCGTGCGTGCGGCCATCGCATTGCCGTGGACGACTTCGGAATCGGTTATTCCAACCTCTCGCTCCTCGATTCAGTGCCTTTCGACATTCTGAAAATAGATCGCTCGTTCATCACCGGTGACAGGATCACGGCCGAGGATGCCCTGTGGCGACACATTGCCCAGTTGGCCAGGTCGCTAAGACTCAAGGTCGTGGCCGAAGGTGTCGAGACTGCGGAGCAACTGCCGCATCTGGTCTCGGAGGGCGTCCTGTTGGCACAAGGCTGGTTGTTCTGCAAAGCGCTACCTGTCCAGGCGTTGGCAAGGCGCTACTTTCAATGCCCGGCAAACAACCCGCCTCACGCCCCAAAAATATCAATCAATGACTTCTATTAACCCCCCATGGCCCCTCAAATGCTCGCCGAACCCTAACACCTGACGAACCTGTACAAGGACTCCACTACACATGCTACTTCGAAACCTTGGCTTCGCTTCACTGCTATCGCTGCTGTCTTTCCAGGCGCTCGCTGATGACAAAGGTTTGTATATAGGAGCTGGCGTAAGCAACATCCAGACCGACGAATCCCGACTGGACGACGAGGACACCAGCTACAAAGTTTATGCAGGCTATCGCGTCAACAGCTACCTGGCCTTCGAAGGCGCCTATGTCGATCTCGGTCAATTCAAGGACAAGAACATCGATTTCGACGGCAAGTCGGCTCAGGCTGCCGCCCATGTCGGCTTTCCGCTGGGTGATCGGTTGCGGTTGTTCGGCAGTGTCGGTGCCCACGCCTGGGACGCCGACGGCAATGCCACCGACGACGATACCGGGGTTGACCTGACCTACGGCCTCGGCGTGGAATTCGATGTCTTTCGCAACATCGGCCTGCGCGCTGAATACGAAGTCCTGGAGGTCGGAGAGATCGACCTGAATCAGACGACTGCATCCGCCTATATGCTTTTTTAACACCGCTGCAACCGAGCGACCTTGCCGGTCGCTCAACGCACTCTGCGCAACGCTCGTCCCCCGCCCAGCCTAACCCTGCTATTACTTCGCACACTTTGCCGCTGATAAAGTATCGAGACACTTGTCACTCCAGTGTGTAAAGAAATAGCAACACACCCAAGTCCTGACGCATTTCAAAGAGCCATCAAACAGCAACCACCCCTGAACAAATGAAACATTATGGGGCTCTTATATAACCCACCTACAAGCCATGCACCAATAGCGCGCCAAAAGTGTGAATCGCTATCATTCGCAACAGGCATCCATTAACAAATACACCACCCATCCCAACTAAGCAATGCACTAACCTCCCGGTGACCCTGGACGCCCGCGAAAGTTTAATTTTTCCGACAGAATACAATTCTCTTATAAAAACAATACATTAGGAGTAGCACACTCACAAACAGATAAAAGGTATGCTTTTTGACTTCTTATGTTTTGACAGACCGCTTAGAGAGGTCGATAACTATATACCGCCCCACATGGATACTTCGTGAGTGCAGCAGCACTATATATCCGAAGAGTCCGGGCAACACGTGAAGCACCTTTGTATACAGGACGCCAAGTGCGCGCCGTGCGGTAGCTTTGAGCCAGAGAAAGTTGCAGGGCTCTTATTCCGCACACGGCCCTACTTGCACTCCGCGGAACTGCCTCATACTTGAAACACATATACGCTCACTTCTGAAACACATATAAATCCACCCATAAAAACATGATGCTTTTGGAATGATTTTTTATAAGGCCCGATAGGCCTACTACCTACTAGCCTGCACGACAGAGTCTCCTCCTTGCCGTGCTCAACACCAAGCTATGTACGGAGCTCTCCAGAATGCTGACTAATAGCCCCAACGGCGCTCATTGGTATCTACTGCAGTGCAAACCCCGTCAGGACGAAAGAGCCCAGCTCAATCTGTTGCAACAAGACTACGTCACGTTTCGCCCTCTACACGTGAGTGAACGCCTGGTTCGCGGCAAACGCCACCGGATGCTGGAGTCCCTGTTTCCGGGGTACCTCTTCATCCAGCTGAGTCCGCGTGACCACTGGGCGCCCATACGCTCTACCCGCGGCGTCAGCCGTATCGTTGAATTCAACCATGTCCCCGCAGAGGTGCCCGACGAGGTCATCGAGCACTTGCGCGTGCGCAGCATTCAATCGCTGGATCAATTGCGAACCTGCAAGACAATCGAGCCTGGGGAAAGACTGCAAATCGTCCACGGCCCGCTGGCGCCGCTCGAAGGTGTGTTCCTGTCTATGCTCGGCGCGGAACGGGTCATGCTCCTGCTACAGTTCTTGAACCGGCAGCAGCACGTCTGCGTCCCGCTCAGTTATCTCGAGCGCCAACGTTAGCAACGACAAAACCAACAACAACCTGGCTTGTTCACTTTTCGGGAATAACGACATGCCCCTCAAGTCGCATGGACCTTTTGCTCTGATCCTGGCCTCCCTGTATCCCGGCATCGCCTGGAGTATTGTCCCGCAATCCATCGATATTTACGGATTCCAGTTCATCCCCACCTTCGGCTTGACGGAAGGTTACGACGACAACATTCGGGAGGTCGAGCACAACGCCCAGTCCTCGATGGTGACCAGGATTGCGCCCTCCTTCGAACTCAAGGCTGAAGACCGCAACAGCGCCACCCGCATCATCTGGCAACCGACTCGCTACATTTATCATTCGGAGTCCGATGCATCGAGCACCTCGCAGCGCCTGCGGGCCGACAGCATCATGGAATTCACCGACCGCCACCGCCTGAAGCTCGAAGCCGAGTACCGCAAGTTCGAGCGCACGACCGATACCGCCGTCGAAGGCGTCAACGACAAGATCAATAACAAACGCGTGGGGGGCGTCTATACCTACGGCGCCAAAAGCGCCGCCAACCAGATAGACTTCGGCGCCAACTACGCGCAACTGCGCTACGACAATGCCGACGGCGTCAACGACGACAAAGAACGCAACACCACCGGTTTGACCACCACCTGGTATCACCGCATCGGCAGCAAGACCCGTGGCTTGCTGGAATACGACCACACCCGCTTCGACTACTTACAGTCCAACAGCCCGCGCAGCAGTAAATCCGACGCAGTGCTGACCGGTGCAGAGTGGGACATCACAGCGCGCACGACCGGCAAGGTCCGCATCGGTTATGAGCGCAAGAACTTCGATGAAAGCACGTCCAAGGACCTGGACAACCCGACCTGGCAAATCGATCTGCAGTGGAAACCCCGCACCTACTCGACCTTCACTTTCCTCGCCCGCCAGGCCCTGGCCGAAGGTGACGATGGTTCAGACGCCGTCAAGGCAACCTTCACCCAGATCGGCTGGCGCCACGGCTGGACCGAACGGATCACCACGGTCGCGCAGGCCGGTTACGGGCACAAAGTCTACGAGGGTGAAAACCGCACCGACAAGCTTCAAGAGTACAACCTTGCGGTGATCTACCAGATGCGTCGCTGGCTGGACATCGAGATGGGTTATCGATTGCGCGATAACAACTCCGATGCCGACAACGAAAGCTTCTTGCGCAATGTGTTTCAGCTCAGTTTCAACGTCAGCCTGTAGGAGGACATGCATATGAACCCGCGCCTGTCTGGTTTGTTGTTATGGCTGTTGCTCGCTCCCGGCACCTATGCAGCAGACCCCCTCACCGATTACAAACTGGCCGCCGGTGATGTGTTGCGCATCACCGTGTTCGGGGAACCCGAATTGAGCATCAAGAAAGTTCGACTCAATGATGCCGGGACGTTTTCCTACCCGTTCCTGGGTGAAATCGTCGCCAAGGGCCTGACCCCGAACCAGGTTGAGAGAAAGATCGTCGACGGGCTCAAACAAGGCTACCTGATCGACCCGAAAGTCAGCATCAGCCAGATCGAATACCGCCCCTTCTACATCAATGGCGAAGTGCAGAAGCCCGGCAGCTACCCCTTCGTGCCCGGCCTGACCCTGGAAAAAGCCATTGCCCTGGGCGGCGGCCTGACCGAACGCGCCTCGATGAAACGCGTGACCATCCTGCGCGGCGACGGCGGCCCACCGCTTGAAGACAACATTTCCAAGACCACCGCCATATCCCCCGGTGACACCATTTCCATTGCACAAGGCTTTTTCTAATCATGGACAACAGCCCTAGCACCTACGTCGAACGTCCGCTCCAGGCGCATCTGCGTCCGCAGCACAGCGAAGAGTCGGACACCATTGATCTGCTCAAACTGTGGAGAGTCATCTGGCACGCCAAATGGAACATCGCCTGGTTTGTGGTGCTTTGTTGCGCCCTTGCGGTGGCGGTATTGTCCTTCATCACGCCCCAGTACCTGGGCATCACCACACTGCTGATCAAGGAAAAGACCCCACCGGTACTGACCTTCCAGCAAGTCTCCGACTCCGGCGCATCGACGACCGCAGACTATCTGCAAACCCAGCAAGCGCTCCTGCAATCGCGGGATCTGGCGGAACGGGTGGTAAAGAAACTCAGTCTCACCACCCACCCGGTTACCGATCCGCGCCAGCAAACGCAAACCTGGTTCAAGCCTCGTCAATGGTTGAGCGATCTCAACGCCGGTCAATGGCTGCCCTGGCTGGCCTATTTGCCCCCTGAGAAACCCGCGCCCACGGAACAGGACATATTCAATGACGTCACCCAGAACCTGATGCTGCACACCACGGTCAAGTTTGTCGGCAAGAGCCAACTGATCGAAATTGCCGTCGAGTTACCCGACCCTGATCTCGCGGCGGCGGCCGCCAACGCGCTGGCCCAGGGTTACATCGACAGCCAGCTCGATACCAGCCTGAAGTCCTCGCAAACCACCACCAACTGGATGAACACCCGCCTGGTCGAGTTACGCAGCAACTTGCGCGCCGCCGAGGACAAACTGCAAGCTTATCGGGAAGAGCAAGGCCTGGTGGACGTCGACGGCGTGGCAACGATCAGCGCCAACGAACTGCAAATGACCGGAAACCGCATGATCGATGCTCGGCGCAATCGCGCGGAAGCCGAAAGCCAGTTCCGCCAGGCCCAGTCGTTGAGCAACGGCGACATGAGCCGGTTGTCCAGTGTGCCGGCGGTATTGAGCAACCCGTTGATCCAGCAGTTTCAGGCGGAGGTGGCCAAGGCCCAAGCCAAGGTCGAGGAGCTATCCGGACGCTATGGTTCCAAACACCCGGCGTTGATCTCCGCTCAATCGGAATTGCGGACGGCGCAAACCAGCTTGCGCCTGCAAGTGCAGCAAGTGGTGGCCGGCATCGAGCGACAGTATCAACTGGCGGTGGCCAGCGAAGGTGCCCTGCAGAAATCCTTCAACTCCAACAAGGCGCAGATCCAGAACATTTCACGTAAAGAGTTCCAGCTGCGCGAGTATCAACGGGAAGTCGACAGCACCCGTGCATTGTACGAAACGTTTGTGACTCGCCTGAAGGAAACCGCCGCCACCTCCGACATGGACTCTGCCAAGGCCCGCGTCGTCGACCCGGCGATCACCCCGGTAGAACCCAGCAAGCCGCATAAAACCCTGATTGTGTCCATTGTCGCGGTGGTTGCGTCGATCATCGGTGTCGCGCTGGCCTTCCTGTTCGATACCCTGAGCAATACCTTCAGGACCGACGACAGCATCGAAAGCACTCTCAACGTGCCGTTGCTCAGCGTGGTGCCGCTGGTCATGAAAAAAAGTCGCCGGCAACTGGCGCGGCTGTTCGAAGACAACGACAACCCGCGGTTCTCTGAAACCATTCGCAATCTGCGAACCTGGCTGATGCTGCAAAGCACCGAGGCTCCTTCGCAGGTGGTGCTGATCACCTCGACCGTGCCGGGAGAGGGCAAAAGCACCATCGCCAATAACCTCGCCTCCTCGCTGACGCCACTGGAACGGGTGCTGTTGATCGATGCGGATCTGCGCCAGCCAACCTTGTCGCTGAACTTCGACTTTCCGCCGGACAGCCCGGGATTCGCCAACGTGATCGCCGGGACCGCCCGCCTCGAAGACTGCATTCGCACCGTGGGCAATCTGGACATGCTGCCGGCCGGGAGTGTCTCATCGCCCTCTCTGGACCTGTTCGACACCCCTCGCCTGCCTTCGCCGAACGATCCGCTCGATACGCTGCGCCAGCCACCCGCACAGGATCTGCTCAGTTCGCCGCGGGTGGCACGCATGCTCGACGTGCTCAAGTCGCGCTACCGGCACATCATCATCGATTCTCCACCCGCCGAGATGGTCAGTGATGCGCTATTGCTGGCCAAGCATTCCGATGCAGTGATCTATGTGGTGAAAGCCCAGAGCACGCCGATCGACCAGGTGCAAAAAAGCCTGGCGATGCTGCAACAGAGCCATGCGCCGGTGTTTGGCGTGGTGCTCAACCAGGTCGACCTGCGCAAGGCGCGCAAGTACGACCACAGCCACTCCAAATCCTTCTACGACTATGACTTCGCCCCCCGGTAAGCCCCCCCGATAACAACGGGCAGCAGCCGTAGCTGCGCAACCTCATCCCCCATGTGCGCATCGAAGCCGGGCCATCCGATACGGCTTCCAATGACGCCCCATGTCCGGAGATTGAGCCGATGACTCCGATATATACCGCTCAAATGGCGCACCGCCGGGGCGTGACCTTCTGGGGCCAGTGGTTGAGTGCGATCACGCTGGTCAACCTGTTGCTGATTCTGCTGGTGCAGATGCGCGTCGGCAGCCTGACCCCCGAGTACCGCGTCCTGATCATTCTGACCGTCCTAGGTTCGGTGCCGATCTACAGCCTCATGCAGGTCTACCACAAGCGACATGGCCTGTTGGTCGGGCTCAGTCGCTTGCTGGCCGGCTGGCTGGTCCTGCTGGCGGTGTTGATCAGCATTGCCTTCGTCACCCAGACCAGCGCCCTGTTCTCGCGACAGGTCATCATTGTCTGGGCCTTCGTCGGGTTCCTGGTCCAGGCAGCCAGTTTCCTGCCCTTGCACTACTTTGCCCGGCTATATGCGCGGATGGTTTTCTATGAACGCCGCTCGGTAATCATTGGCACCTGTCCGACCGCCCATGAGCTGGCCAAAAAGCTGTCGAGCCCCAATCGCGCATTGCTGCTGGGGTTCATTGCCACCAAAGAACACCATGGCCCTGCCCCCAGCACTCTGCCGCTGCTGGGTCACGTCGATGAGTTGCGGGAACTGATCACGCGCCTGGAAGTGCGCCGGGTCTATATCGTGTTGCCGATGGCGCAAGCCGCGACCATCGAGGCGCTGTACATCGACTTGCTGGACATGAACGTCGACGTGGTCTGGATTCCCGATTTCGGCGGCATGGTATTGCTCAACCACTCGATCTCGGAGATCGAGCGAATGCCCGCCATCTACCTCAACGAAAGCCTGATCACGTCCCACCCCGGCAGCCTGTTTTGCAAAGACCTGCTCGAACGCAGCCTGGCCGCTATCGCCCTGATATTGCTCGGCCCGTTGCTGTTGTGTGTGGCGCTCGCGGTCAAGCTGACATCACCGGGGCCGGTGTTGTTCAAGCAGAACCGCCACGGCTGCGACGGCCAGGTGATCATGGTGTGGAAGTTCCGGTCGATGCGCGTTCACGACGACGCCGAAGTCCGCCAGGCCACCCGCGACGACGACCGTGTCACACCACTGGGGCGCTTTCTGCGTCGCAGTTCCATCGACGAGCTGCCGCAACTGTTCAACGTACTGTTCGGGCAAATGGCCCTGGTCGGCCCGCGCCCCCATGCGGTGACGCACAACATCTACTACACCGGCAAAGTCCGCGCCTACATGGCCCGTCATCGCCTCAAGCCCGGCATCACGGGGCTGGCGCAAATCACCGGCCACCGGGGCGAAACCGAAACCCTGGAAAAAATGCAGCTGCGGGTAGCCCAGGACCTCAACTACATCAATCACTGGTCGCTGTGGCTGGACATCAAGATTCTGCTCAAGACGCCCTTCACTTTGTTCTCGAAAAACATCTACTGACCTCGTGCCCGGTCCTGGATCGGTCCCGCGAAACCTGAGGGTTTGCCATGAATGTGAGTGTATTTGGCATTGGCTATGTCGGACTTGTGCAAGGTGCGGCGCTGGCCGAGGTCGGTCACACCGTGATGTGCGTGGACGTCGACGCCGACAAGGTCAAGGCGCTGAATGAAGGCACGCTGCCCATTTATGAGCCGGGACTGGAAGCCCTGGTTCGGGACAATCATAAAAGCGGTCGCCTGCAGTTCAGCACCGACCTCGCCGGTGCCGTGCAGCATGGTGATGTGCAGTTGATCGCCGTCGGTACGCCACCCGACGAAGACGGCTCGGCCGATTTGCAATACGTCCTGAGCGTGGCCCGGACCATCGGTTTACACATGCAACGCCATCAAACCATCGTCGACAAATCCACCGTACCGGTGGGCACAGGCGATTTGGTGCGGGCGTGCATCGCCCAGGTGCTGGCCGACAACAATCGCAGCGACCTGACGTTCGACGTGGTCTCCAATCCGGAGTTTCTCAAGGAAGGTTGCGCGGTAGAAGACTGCATGCGCCCGGACCGCATCATCATCGGCACCGACAGCCCCTGCGCTGAAGAGGTCATGCGCGAGTTGTACGAGCCGTTCAATCGCAATCGCGAAAAGATCATCGTGATGGACATCCGCAGCGCCGAGCTGACCAAGTACGCCGCCAACTGCATGCTGGCGACCAAGATCAGCTTCATGAACGAAATGGCCAATCTCGCCGAGCGACTGGGCGCCGACATCGAGATGGTCCGCCACGGCATCGGCTCGGACCCGCGCATAGGGTACCAATTCATATACCCCGGTGTCGGCTACGGCGGCTCGTGCTTCCCCAAGGATGTGAAGGCGCTGATCCATACCGCCAACAGCCTCGATTTTGATGCACGCGTGCTCAAGGCCGTGGAATCACGCAACAACGAACAAAAAGCCACGCTGTTCCACAAGATCCATGCGCATTTCAACGGCGCGCTGCATGGCAAGACCTTCGCCCTGTGGGGCCTGAGCTTCAAGCCCAACACCGACGACATGCGCGAGGCGCCCAGCCGTGTGCTGATGGAGGCCTTGTGGCGAGCCGGAGCCAGCGTTCAGGCGTTCGACCCCAAAGCCATGGAGGAAACCCAGCGCCTGTACGGCGCCCGCGATGACCTGACCCTGGCCGGCACCAAGGAAGCGGCGCTGAAAAATGCCGATGCCCTGGTCATCGTAACCGAATGGCAAGCCTTCCGTGCACCGGACTTCGAACTGCTGGCCACACAACTCAAGCAACCGCTGATCTTCGACGGGCGCAACCTGTACGACCCGCAGCGCTTGAGCAAACGCGGTTTCACCTATGTGTCGGTGGGCCGCCCGCCTCCTTCACTGCTGATACCACCGGGAGACAGGTCATGATCCGGCTGGATTTGATCGGCCAGTATTCGCCGGCCATGCTCGAGACCAACAAGGTGTTTTCCTTTATCAACTTCGCGTCGATCGGCAGTTTTTTCCAGCACCCGCCTGACGCCATTGCCTACTTTTGCGACGGCATGCTGATGTCGAGTTTCATGTCGAAAGTCACCGGACGAACCATCGACCGGGTCAGTTTCGACTTCACGTCGATTGCCGGTCCCGTATTCAGCGATGCCGAAAAACAGGGCAAGCGGGTGTACATCGTCGGCGCCACGCAAAACGAACTGGAACTGTTCATCTGCAAATTGCACGCTCGCTACCCACGGCTGCCGATTGCCGGTTACCACAACGGTTACTTCGATGCCCAACAGTTGTCGGCAATCAAGGCGGACATTTGCCTGGGTCGGGCCAACGTCCTGATCGTGGGCCTGGGCGCCGGCTTGCAGGAGCGCTTCGCGCTGAGCGCACTGAATGCCGGCTTCACCGGTGTGGCGTTTACCTGTGGCGCTTTCATTCGCCAGGAAGCCATGGCCAACGGTGTCTATTACCCCGAAGCAATCAATCGCCTGCACTTGCGGGCCTTCTATCGCATGTACCGCGAGCCGCACACGATCAGGCGCTACACGATCGACTACCCGAAAAATTTTTTGCAACTGGCGGCGATGATTCTGCGCCACAAAGTCGCGATCAACATCACTGCGCCCTGAGCGCCGGAGAATGGCCATGCACATTATGTTCACTCTCAAGGATTTCAAGCTCGGTGGCGGTGTCGAGCGCGTCCAGCAACTCCTGGCCGGGCAGTTTCTCAAGGATGGGCAGCGCGTGAGTTTTTTCGTCATGAACGGCGAAACACCGGATGTAGAGGGCGCGCAAATCATCGGCGGCGGCGGTACCGGGCTCCTGGGCCTGATCAAGTCGATTGTGCTGCTGCGCGGGATCATTCGTCATGAAGGCGTGACTCACCTGATCAGCGCCAAGGAGCAAGCCAACCTCTGTACCTGGGTTGCCACCCTCGGCAGCCGTTGCCAGGTCATCTACACCCGGCACACGGCGCTCGATTGCGCGGAACAGAAAACCGGTGTGTACAGCCTGCGCCTGCTCTACGCCTTGTACCTGTGTGGCAGCGGAAAAGTGGTGACGGTCTCCCGTGGCCTGCATCAAACCATTGCCCGTCTGATGCCCTGGGGACGCGAACGCATCCGCTACTGCCCCAATGCGGTGGTCAACGAGCAACTGCACATCGCCTCTCGGGCGCCATTGCCCAAGGACATGCCCCATGACTACTGGATCGCCGTGGGCCGCCTGGTCGAGCTCAAGGGTTTTCATCTGTTGCTCCAGGCCTATGCCCTGGTGATCCACAATCCGGACGTTCCCGACCTGGTGATTGTCGGTGACGGCCCGCAGCGCGAGGCGCTGACCGCTCAGGCGCGGCAACTGGGCATCGCCGACCGGGTGCACTTTACCGGCCACCTGCAAAACCCCTACCCGCAGATCCGCCATGCACGCCTGTTGATCCTCAGCTCTCTTTCCGAAGGTCAGCCCACCGTGTTGATCGAGGCAATGGCACTCGGTACACCCGTGCTCGCCAGCGACTGCCCCACCGGCCCCCGGGAGCTGCTGGATAACGGGCGACTTGGCCAACTGGTGAAAGTCAACGATGTGCCAGACCTGGCGCAAGCGCTACAGCAAAGCGTGCATCTCAGGGCGCACAGCGCAAGATCGATGACCCGCACCGTGCGTCCGTACACCAGCGCGCACGCCGCGCACGCTTACTACGCGGTGTGGGCTCAATGAAACGCCTGCTGATCATCCTGCACGACCTCAGCGCAGGCGGGGCCGAAAAAATGATGGCGCGCCTGGCCGGTGCGCTGGTCGACGCCGGCAATGACGTGACGTTGCTGATGCTCACCGGTGGCGGAGTCAACGTGGCGCTGGTCGACCCTCGGGTCAAACAGGTGGAATTGCGCAGCGCCCGCAGCGCCAGCGCGGTACCCGCGCTGGCCAGTTTTCTGCGCCAGAACCACTTCGACGCACAACTGGCCGCCCTCACCCACGTCAACGTAGTGGCCATTGTCGCCGCTGCACTGTCGGGGACGCTGGCACGCTTGCACGTCAGCGAGCGCAATGCGTTTTCCCGGGATAAGCACGTCAATCCTGCATTGCCCGTACGCCTGGCCTATTGGTTGGCACCGCTGCTGTATCGGCTGATCCCCAACCCGGTGATTTGCGTCTCGCGCGGCGTGGCCCGGGATCTGGTCGAGACCACGGTTGCCCGCGCGCAGGACGTCACCATTGCCGACAATCCGGTACTGGACAATGACTTTCGCAACAAACCACCGGGCTGCCCGACGCATCGCTGGCTTCAGGAAAAGACCTCCCCGGTGATTGTCGCCGTGGGACGCCTGGCACCGCAGAAGGGTTTTGACATCCTGATCGAGGCGTTTGCCCGCCTACCGGTGCGCAACGCCCGGCTGATCATTTTCGGCGAGGGAGCGCTCAGGGACGACCTGCTGGCACAAGCCGCGCGCCTCGGCGTGGCGCACCGTTTCGATTTGCCGGGTTATGCCGACGACCCCATGGCCCAAGTGGCCGCCGCCGATTGTTTTGTCCTGTCGTCACGTTTCGAGGGCAGCCCCAACGCCCTGGTCGAAGCCCTGTCCACCGGCACGCCGGTGGTCTCGACCCGTTGCCCCTATGGCCCGCAGGACATTCTCGAAGACGGCGCAGTGGCGCCGCTGGTGAGCGTCGATGACCCGCAGGCACTGGCCCAGGCCATCGGCATCGAACTGGCCCAGCCGCGGGATCGGCACCGCCAGGCACGCATTGATGCCGCCGCACGGTTCATGAGCAGCCGCGCCGTGCAGACCTACCTCACCGCACTGCTAGGGAGGCAGTTGTCATGAACAAGCTGGAAGTCAGGTTTTCTACGCTACGCGATGCCTTCACACTGTTTGGTCTGCTGTTTTACTTCCAGGTGACGTCGTTTTTTCTCGGCCTGGGCAATGCGGCCGACATCGACGATGTCGCAAAAGACCTCGAAGGCAACGTGCTCAACCAGGTGTGCGGTCTGATCACCTTGCTGGTGCCGTTGTTCCTGTTCGTGCGCCACAAGGTGTTCCTGAGCAAAAGCTTTTACCGCGGCAACTTCTTTTTGCTGGCGTTCCTGATCTGCGTGGCGGCGTCGATCTTCTGGTCCGACGATCCGATGCTGAGCTTCAAGCGCTATATCGCGATGCTCAGTGTGGTGTCCTTCGCCGGGTTCATTGTCTACAACTACCGCATCGAAAGAATCGCCTTCATGCTCGGTTGCCTGATCGGTGCCATAGCCTTGATGGGGCTGATTTTCGCCGTGATCAGGCCCGATATCGCATTCGTCGCCGGCGGTATTCGTGACGGGGCCTTCAAAGGGATCTTTGCCGAGAAAAACGCCGGCGCGCGGATCAATGCCATCGGCATCCTGTTGCTGCTGCCGACGATCAGGCAACGCAAACCGCTGGCCATCCTGTATGCACTGTTCTCGCTGATAGCCATCGGCCTGGCCCAGTCCGCCACCGCGATCGCCTTGATCGTGGCCGGCGCTGCGAGCTACTGGTACTTCCTGACCCTGGTGCGGTTACGCGTCAACCGTTCGATGATGGCGTTCTTTGGCGCCACACTGGTTTATGCCTTGATTTGCGTGTTTTTGTACGGCAACTACACCTTGTTGCTGAACCTGCTCGGGCGGGACTCGTCACTCACCGACCGCACGCTGATCTGGGAACTGCTCTCGCCATTCATCGATGCAAAATTCCTCAAGGGCTACGGATACGGAGCATTCTGGGGCAGTGACGATGCCGAGATTTTCATCAAGCGCTGGGGCTACATCGGCAACGCCCATAGCGGCTACCTGGAAACCCTGCTCAACGGCGGAGTGATTCAACTGACGGCGCTGATCCTGCTGTTTGCCCACGCGCTGATCAAGCAATACCGGTCAATCACATCCGAACAGTCGGCCCAGGTGCGCACCTGTGCCCTGGTGATCATCGGGCTGTTCGTCATGACCAACTACGTGGCGTATGTGATTCCCAACTATCGCAGCGCCGAGTTCCTGGTGTTCTGCACCCTGGCCCTGTCGTTTCGGCCCCCTCACGCCACTCGCCCGCAACACTCACCGGCAACAGGCCGGGCCCGCACGCCCGGGCCGGCGAAGGCGTATTCCAAGGAGAAAACCTCGTGCTAGAGCAAAACCCTGCTTCAGAGCATTCAGTGTGCGTCGTGATCCCGATGTTCAACGGTGCCGACAGCATCGAGCAGACGCTGACCTCATTGACCGGCCAGACCCGGTTGCCCGACCACGTCATCGTCATCGACGACGGTTCCAGCGATGACGGGCCGCAACGGGTCAGGGATTTTGCGGCGCCGTTTCGCCTGACACTGCTGCATCAAGCCAATGAAGGCCCGGCCAGTGCACGCAATCATGGCCTGCAACACACGGAAGAAACCCTGGTGGCGTTTCTCGATGCCGATGACCAATGGCATCCGCACAAGCTCGAAAAGCAACTGGCGCTGTATGACGACCTGCTCCGCCAGGGACGGCCGGTGGGGCTGATCGATTGCAACGTGATGATTGATTACAGCGACGGCACCCGGCTTGTGGAAGATCGCTACAAGAACGGCATGCATTTTTACGACTTCATCCATTGCAACATCGTCAATGGCGTTTCCGCCGTGCTGATCCGCCGCGATCTGCTCACACAACTCGGTGGCTTCGAAACCAGCCTGCGTTATTCCGAAGACCGGATGATGTGGGCCAGGATCGCCGAACACCGGGAAATCCACACGGTGCCGCAAGTCCTCGTGCGGCGGACGGTCAACGACGGCAACGTCACCGCCCAGCCGAAAAAATACTACCCGCACAAGCTCAGGTTCATCGAGCTGTTCCTCGCCCGCTACGGCGCGCAATTGAGCCGGCAACAGCGGATCGATTTCGTGCTGGGCAACCATGCGGATTTCCTCGGTGCCTTCTCCCGCTGCGGCGAGCATGCCGAGGTGATCAGCGTGTACCGGCGCATGCTGGCGCATTCCTGGCAGGCGCTGATTTTCAACCGGGGCAAACCGACCTTGCGCTACCTCTATGCTTGCGCCAGAGCCCTGGGCCGGACCGCCGAGTCAACCACCGCTCATTGAACCGGTGCCTATCATGGCCAACCATCGCCTGGTTACCCTGCTCTGGATCTTCACCGAGAAATTCGGCCTGATTTTCCTGTCGATGATCACCTTTGTCGTCTACGCGAGGTTGCTCACGCCCACGGAATTGGGCGTGGGCACGGTGATCATCGCGATTGTGGAAATGGTCGGGCTGCTTTACTCATCGGTGCTGGAAGATCCACTGGTCCGGGCCGAACGCCTGGAGGACAGGCACATCAGCACTGCGTTCTGGTTTGCCGTGCTGATCAGCCTCGCCTCCATCGTCGTCATCTCGCTGGCCGCGATGCTGTACACACCCTCGCCGGCACTGCAATGGATGACGGCGGTGGCCTCGGTGAAAATCCTCTTCACCATGATGGCGCGGGTGTATGTCGCGCAAATGCGCCGCACCAGCAATTTCAAGCGACTGGCCTCGCGCACGCTGCTGGGGAAAATCGTCGGCGGCGCCGGCGGGATTGTCGTGGCGCTCTGGGGGTTCGGTGCGTGGGCAGTGATCGCGCAGGCGCTGATCATGGAATTTGTCTGCATCGTGGTGCTGATGAACGGGGACAGGCGGCGCATCGCTTTTTGCATTGACGGGCCTTTCCTGCGGGAACTGCTCAAGACCGGAACCCCGGTGGCCATCAACGCGCTGACCACACAAACCCTGCAACGTGGCGTCACCGTGGTACTGGGCATGACCGCCGGGGCCCATGTGGTGGGCATGTTCAATCTGGCCATGCGCATCATAGACCTGCCCCGTTCGGCGATCTACAACGGACTGATGAGCTATGCCCTGCCGGTGTTCGCCCGGCGCAGCAGCGACCCGCCGCGACTGATCGGGATCATCAGCGACTCGACGGCGATCAGCGGTTTTCTGCTCACGCCGTTTTTCCTGGGGATTGCGCTGACGGCCGAGGATATCGTCCTGTTGATCTTCGGCGCCAAGTGGGCCGACGCCATTCCCATGCTGCAAGTGCTGGCGATCACCGCCGCCCTGGGCAACCTTGCCATGTACGCCACCACGGCACTGGTGGCGGTCAACCACACCCGCGTCACCCTCAAGGCCGAGGTGACCACCACCCTGCTCGCCCTCGGGCTGGTTTATCTGTTGGGCCCGACCTATGGCGGCATGGGCGCAGCCCTGGCCTTGCTGGTGCGCATGCTGCTCATCACGCCGCTGCAGATCCGCGGGCTGAACACTGCCATCGGATACGGCTGGGGCGCGTTCTTCGAGTCCGGCTACCGTAGCGTGATCGCCTCGCTGGTCATGGCGGTCACGGTGTTCTCGCTTTCCCCGCACCTGGCCTTGCAAGGCTTCTTGCACCTGGCCTGCAGCATCGCCATCGGTGCCCTGACCTATGCGCTGGCCTACAGCGTCCTGCACCCGCGCTGGCCGCAGGAATTCAAGTTGGTTTTCACTGCCCGCTGACCCTGATTTCTTCAAACAGGAGCGCCCAACATGCATAAAACCACGCTGATTACGGGCGGGGCCGGCTACATCGGTTCCCACACCGCGCTGACCCTCATCGACGCCGGCCAACACGTGCTGGTGCTGGATAACCTGAGCAACAGTTGCCACGAGCCCATCGATCGCCTGGAGCACCTGGCCCATGCCCGGGTCGACTTCATTGAAGGCGATATCCGCGATACGGCCTTGCTCGAGAGCCTCTTCAGTCAATACGACATTGACGCGGTGGTGCATTTTGCCGGCCTCAAGTCAGTGGCCAACAGCGTGAGTCATCCGCTGGACTATTACGCCAACAACGTCGTGGGCACCCTCAACCTGTGTGCGGTCATGGCGCGCTTCAATGTGTTCAAACTGGTGTTCAGTTCTTCGGCGACGGTCTACGGCGAGCCAGCGCACACGCCCATCCTCGAGGATTCGGGCACTGGCTTTCCGGCCAGTCCCTATGGGCGTTCAAAGCTGATGGTCGAACAGTTGCTGACTGACCTGGCCCTCTCCGAACCGCGCTGGAGCATCGCCCTGTTGCGCTACTTCAACCCGATTGGCGCACACGAAAGCGGGCTGCTCGGAGAAGACCCCAACGGTCGGCCGAACAACCTGTTGCCCTGCCTGACCCAAGTGGCGATTGGCCGAATCCCCGAACTGACGGTGTTTGGCAACGACTACCCCACCGTCGACGGCACCTGCGTGCGGGACTACATCCACGTGGTCGACCTGGCCGAAGGACATGTCAAGGCCTTGCAGGTGTTGCACGGTGACGGCGGCGTGCACATCTGGAACCTCGGCACCGGGATCGGCTACAGCGTGCTGCAGATGATCCGCAGTTTCGAAGACGTCACCGGCGTCGGCATTCCGTTCCAGATCGCCCCGCGCCGGGCGGGCGATATTGCCCAGTGCTGGGCCGATGCCAGCAAGGCCCGGCGTGACCTGGGCTGGTGCGCCCGGCGCAACCTGGCACAGATGATCGAGGACAGCTGGCGCTGGCAATCGAGCAATCCATTCGGCTACCGCCACGCTGTCGAGTTGTCGGCCGCCCTGGCCAGGTGACTGCAGCGTCACTCCTCCATGCCTTTC
Source organism: Pseudomonas sp. Pseusp49 (assembly GCF_059491875.1). Lineage (NCBI taxonomy): Bacteria > Pseudomonadati > Pseudomonadota > Gammaproteobacteria > Pseudomonadales > Pseudomonadaceae > Pseudomonas > Pseudomonas sp. Pseusp49. Next base: position 3,568,525 of record NZ_CP168514.1, read on the forward strand.
AGGGAACTCACATGCTCAGGGGATTTTGGCTGGTCCTGCTACTGGCCGCGATGGCCTGTTGTGCCCAGGCTGCGCCTTCGCGTCCGGCGACGGAGGGCCTGGTCCTGTGGCTCGATGGCGCCGATCGGTCAGCGATGTCCCTGGACCGGCAAAACCGGGTCCTGCGCTGGCTCGACAAGTCGGGCAAGTCCAACCATGCGAACGTTGACAACCCGAACGCTTCGTCGCTGCCAGAGCGCATCGACCATGGGATCAATGGCAACGCCGTGGTGCGTTTCAGTGGGGTTTCGGCATTCATCGGCAAGCAAATCCGCGAGGCGAAGGGGCCGGTCACGGTGTTTCTGGTGTCACACCGGCTGCCCGAACAGGCCGGCGGCGATACCTGGCAGCGCCAGTTCAGCTCGCGTCCGCAGTTGGCCGATAACGACAACAGGGCGCCCAACTTCGCGCTCAGCGTGGAAAAGACCACGGCGTTCGAGCCGACCCTGGACTTTCTGGAACTCAATGATGTGCCCATCGGCCCCTACGCCGTGGCGCGCAACGTGGTCGGCAGCACCGAAGTCTTGCGTGGCGACGTTGCTGAAGTGCTGGTTTATGACCGGCCGCTGATCACACAACAGGAGCGCCAGGCCGTGTTCGAGTACCTGGCGAACAAATGGTCGGTCGCCATTCCCAAGCAGGCGAATGTCTGGACCCGGGTGGGTCCGCTGGGCGCCGTGCCTGCATCGACCCATGCCAGCCTGCCACTGTCGGATCAGGCCAATGCCGGGCATTGGGTGCTCGACACGCCACTGTGCGACGACTTCAACGGCGATGCCCTCGACCGTGAGCGCTGGTACGTCAACAACGGCACGGGCACCGACTCGCTGGGACGTCGACCGGCCCTGTTCATGCCGGAAAATGCCAGCGTCGCAGACGGCAACCTCAACATCGTTTTCCGCAAGCAGACCTTGCCGCAGAAATACATCAAGTTGGGCTTCAAGGATTACACCTCGGCGATGGTGCACACCCATGACCGACGCTTGTACGGCTACTACGAAACCCGCGCCAAACCGATGAATTCGGCCGGCTCCAGCGCGTTCTGGCTGGCATGGACGGGACTGCCCGAAAACGCCACTGAAATCGACATTTTCGAAATCGGCGGCAAAACCGCAAACGGTGCTTTCGACCGGCTATACAACATGAACGCGCATGTATGGGCCACGCCACAAAGCACCGAGCATTTGGCCAATGGCAGCACCTGGACCGCCCCCTGGCGTCTGGCCAGCGCCTTTCATGTCTACGGCTTCGACTGGCAACCCGACACCCTGCGCTGGTACGTCGACGGCGTGCTGGTCAGGGAATCGAAAAACACCCACTGGCACTTCCCGATGCAAATCGTGTTTGACAGCGAGGCCTTCTGGAACTGGTTCGGCGTCGTGGACGACGCCGACCTGCCGTCCACCTTCAGCGTGGACTACTTGAAGGTGTGGCAGCGGGGCAAATAACCGGGGCGGACTAGCTGTCCGGCGTAAATCAAGGCTCCTTCGAGTCCTGCGCCGGCGCCATATACCACTTGTCCCTGGGCACCCATTTCTCCTGTTGCGGATCACCCAGATAGTGCGGCGACATGATCTGTACGCCGTATTCGTTGAACACATCCTGGATGTTGGCGTGCAGCATGCTCAGCAGCACCGCCCGTGGCCGTGGTTGGCTGGGGATGGCCTGGGCCACCAGCCGGTACTCGGGGTAGAAGTCCGACAACGCCGTCTGGAATACCTGCGGCGGTGGGGTTTCGAGGACGCCGGGCGTGCGTCTGGCGGCTTCCAGCAACATCCCTTCGACCTGCCGCCAAGGGGTGTCATAGCCAATGGTGACCACGGTGTCGACCACATAACCGGGGCCTTGTACCACCCGTGAATAGTTCTTGGTGACGGTGCCTGTGATCATCGAGTTGGGCAGGGTCAGCACTTCGCCCAGTCCGGTACGAATGCTGGTGGTGAACATGCCCAGTTCGGTGACAGTCCCTTCGTGCTCGCCAATACGTACGAATTCACCGGGGCGCAGGGTCCGGGTGTACGTCAGGATCAACCCGGCCGCCGCCTGCCCGACGACGCTGGAAGCACCCAGCGAGATCATCAGGCCGACCAGCACCGACAAGCCTTTGAACGCATCGGTACCGGCACCCGGCAAGTAGGGATAAGCCATGGCCAGGGCAAACAGCCAGATCGCCAGTGACGTCAGGCGTTGAGTCGGCTTCAGGGTTTCGTGGTTCAGCCAGTTGAAGGTGCCGGGCGTGGCCATGCGCCGCAGTATCCGGCGAGAGAAGGCGGTCACGCCTCGCGCAATGAAGAAGATCGCCAGCGCCACACCGAGTCCGGGGATGGCCCCGAGAATCCCTTGCAGCAAATAGTCGGCGACTTCCAGCAGATAGTTGTTAAGACTTTCACCCCAGGGCCGAGTGTAGGGAAACCGCGACAGGACAAACCCCAGCCACTCGTAGGTGAGCAGCAGCACGATGACCCAGCGCAGCACTTCCAGCACGCGGCTGACCAAGGGATAGAGGAAGTTGGCATCGACCAGCGGCACCCGCCCGACCTTCAGGGCCTGGGTGTGCCGATGCATCAGGTCGGGCAGTTTTTTCAGCAGTTTGCGCCGTAGCAAAGCCATGGCCAGGAGCAGGCCCAGATAGATACCGGTGGCGAGCAGCGCGGCGCCCAGCGACCGGAGTATCAAGTGCAGGCTTCGAGCTTCCTGGGTTTCGGCCACCACCTGACGCAGGCGTTCAGCGGCGGCTTCGGCGGCTTGCCGCACCGAGTCGAATTCGGTTTCGTCGACATCCTGGGGCGATACGATAAACGCGCGGCGCGTCCCGAGCAGCACCATGTAGCTTTTCATGATCGGATCGAGGGTGACCTTCAGGTCGTCGTCCTCGTCCAGCGCCTCACCGATCACCGCTTTCGCCCGTTTGACCCGCGAGGCCGGGGCCTCGCCGAGGAAGGTCGCGCGAAACACCATGACGCTGCGGTTGGCCACTTTCAGTTCGGCAGGCGCATCGGCCACCTGTGGTGAATCCTCGGCCCACAGCTGCAACGACCAGAACAACCCGAGAACAGTGAACAATACAACGAGCAACCTGCTCCGCATCTGTCAGATCCCTACTTCACAAATATCTGGTCGAGTGTACGTACCGCAGCGTAGTTCACCGATGAGCGGTTGTCAGATGGGTGCTTCTGTAGGAGCGAGCCTGCTCGCGATAAACCGCAGAACACCGCGGGGCACCTGCCAGCCCGCGTTATCGTTGACGACCATCGCGAGCGGGCTCGCTCCTACAGGGTTTGTGTTTTCGCCCGCGGCCAATGCCCTCTGTAGGAGCGAGCTTGCTCGCGATAAACCGGAGAGCACCACGGGGCACCTGCCAGCCCGCGTTATCGTTGACGACCATCGCGAGCGGGCTCGCTCCTACAGTTACGGTGTGTTCAGTATCTGATCAAGGGTTCACCTGATACCCCTTGCCCTGCAAACAGCTGGTGTAAGCCGACGCGGTGTTCGCCTGGGTGGTTTTCGATTGCTCCCGGCGTTCCTGGCGCTGACGTGACGCACCGACTACGGCGCCGGCCGCCGCTGTCTCCTTGGCGCGGTTCTGGCGATAGTCCTGTTTCCTGTCATCGTCGACACGATCATAAACCTCGTCATGCTGATTGCCGCGCACCTGGGCCCCAACCGCGCCAGCGGCGGCCCCGGCAGCAGCGCCCTTGACCCGTCCGCCGGAAGGCGTGGAAGCCGTTGAGGCGCTTTGGCTGGCGGCGATGCTGTTGCATTCGTTGATGTCGGCCTGGGTTTGTTGCGAACTTTGCCCTTTCATCGGCACTACCGTTTGCGCCCATCCCGGGGCGCTCAAAACCGACAAGGCGAGACACAGACTGATGGGTGAGAATTTTTTCATGATGACCTCCGGATGAACCTGGTTCACCCCCAACAGGAGTTTAGATCAGCCCCCATCAGCCACCCGGTTACTGACCGGCGGTGGGCTCGATCTCCATGACCAGCCGGTCGTCGACCCAACGCGCCGGCATCATCATTTTTATCAGGCGCCAATCCCCCGAAGGGGCATGAGGCCGAAAGCAAGGTATGACGTGTATTCAGAACAATGGCGCGGTGATTCGAACGCACTGAAGATCAAACTGTGGGAGCGGGCTTGCTCCGGGCGGCGATCCGACGAAGGCGGTGTATCAGCCACCAGTGATGTTGAATTTGAAGGCCCCTTCGCGAGCAAGCCCGCTCCCACAGGTTTTGCAGTGTTGATCAGGCTTTGGTGGTCAGCGGATAGAGTTTGTCATCGAACTGCGACAGCTTCGGAAACACCAGCGGTTGGTCGTCGCTCAAGTGCTGCAAACGCTGACCGTAATCAACCAGAAATTGCTGGCGCGCCTCTTCGCTGATGTACGGCACATGCCAGGCCACAAACGGCTCCAGCACATCGAAGCCGACATAAGCCAGGGTTCCACGCAGGATCGGCCGCAGCATGTCCTCCAGCGGGCCGTGGATCGCGCCTTCGCCAAACATGTGCTCGCGGCCCCCCAGGGTCACGGTCACCAGCGCTTTCTTGCCGGCCAATCCACCCTGATCGTAGAAGCGCTTGCCGCCATAGCAGATGCCCGACACCAGCACCCGGTCGATCCAGCCCTTGAGCATGGCCGGGGCGGAGAACCAGAAGATCGGGAAGTTGAGGATCAGCAGGTCGGCCCACAGCAGTTTGTCCAGCTCGGCCTGGATGTCCGGCGCCAGCGACTGGCTCTTCACGCCCAGGCGTTGTTCCAGGGCATAGACCAGGTACTCGGGGTTTTCCCGATTCGAGAAGTCGGCGTCGCTGGCCACCGGGTTCCAGTTCATTTTGTACAGGTCGCTGACCTGCACTTCGTGGCCCTGGGCCTGGAGGGTGGCGACGGCCTGGTCACGCAGGGCGGCGGTGAAGGATTGCGGCTCCGGGTGAGCGTGGACGATCAGTACTTTCATGGTGGTTCCTTAGACTTGTTCCAGCGTATCGGTTGAAGGTGTGCAAGCGCGCGTGGCCAGCAAGCGGTCGAGCCAGTCGGGGTCCATTTGCGGTTCGGAAGAAAACAGCAGCCCGGTGTAGTCCTGGTGCGGCGGGGTGAAGATCTGGCTGCGCGAGCCGTGGTCCACCACCCTGCCCTTTTGCATCACCAATACCTCATCGGCAATCGCCCGAACAGTGGCGACGTCATGGGTGATGAACAGATAGGCGACACCCAGTTGCTGCTGGATGCGGTTGAGCAATTTCAGTACGCCTTCGGCGACCAGTTGGTCGAGGGCCGAGGTCACTTCGTCGCAGATGATCAGTTGCGGATCGGCCGCCAGGGCCCTGGCGATGCAGATGCGTTGTTTCTGCCCGCCTGACAGTTCCCGGGGTTGGCGATCCATGAAGGTCGCCGGGTCGAGTTCGATCATCTCCAGCAGTTCGGCGACCCGGGCACGCATGGCCTTGCCCTTGAGGCCCAGATAAAACGTCAATGGCCGACCGATGATGTCGACGATGCGCTGGCGCGGGTTCAGCGCGGTGTCGGGGATCTGGTAGATCATCTGGATGCGCCGCAGTTGTTCCTTGCTGCGCTGGCGAAAGTCCGCCGGCAAGGGTTCACCGTCGTACAGCACCTGGCCGTAAGTCGGCGGCAGCAAGCCGGTGATCAGCCGCGCCGTGGAACTCTTGCCGCTGCCGGATTCGCCGATCACCGCCAGGGTCTGGCCGCGATACAGCTTCAACGATAGGTCGTGCAGCACCGGTTGCCGGCCATAACTGGCGCAGCTGTTGCGCAGTTCCAGCAGCGGTTGTTCCTGCTGCGGGCTGGCCTTGGGCTCGGTGCGGAAACTGCGCACCGCCCACAGCGACTTGGTGTAGTCCTCTTGCGGGTCGCCGAGCATCTTGCGGGTCTCGGCCTCTTCCACCAGTTTGCCGTGGCGCAGCACCATGATGCGGTCGGCCATTTGCGCGACCACCGCCAGGTCGTGGCTGATGTAGATCGCCGCGCTGCCATAGGTCGCCACGGCATCGCGAATGGCGGCGAGGACTTCGATCTGGGTGGTGACGTCCAGCGCCGTGGTCGGTTCGTCGAAGATGATCAGGTCCGGGTGACAAGCCATGGCCATCGCGGTCATGACCCGCTGCAACTGGCCGCCGGAGACCTGATGCGGATAGCGCTGGCCGATGGTTTCGGGGTTGGGCAGGCGCAGCACCCGATACAGTTCCACTGCGTCACGCATGGCCTGGTCGCGGCTCATGCCGCCGTTTTTCACAGCGGTCTCGACGTGCTGGTCGATCAGTCGATGGGCTGGGTTGAACGAGGCCGCCGCGCTCTGTGCCACATAGGCAATGCGCAGCCCCCGCAGTTTGCGCAGGGCTTCAGGCTTGGCCTTGAGCAGGTCGATGCCGTCGAAGTGCACCGAACCGCCGGTGATCCGGCAGCCGTCGCGGGTGTAGCCCATGGCCGACAGGCCGAGGGTCGACTTGCCCGCGCCGGACTCGCCGATCAGCCCCAGCACTTCGCCCCGTTGCAGGGTCAGGTCGATGCCCTTGATCAGCGGATGCCAGGCGTCTTCGTAATGGCCTTCGATGTGCAGGTCGCGGATTTCCAGCAAAGGTTTTGCGGTCGTCATGTTCAGCACTCCTTGAGGCCGCTGGATTTGTGCAGCATCCAGTCGACGACGAAGTTGACGCTCACCGTGATCAAGGCCACGGCCAGGGCGGGCAGCAACGGACTGATGTCGCCGAAGGTGATGAGCACGGCGTTGTCGCGCACCATGCTGCCCCAGTCGGCAGTGGGCGGTTGAATGCCCAGGCCGAGGAACGACAGCGCACTGATGAACAGGAATACAAAGCAGAAGCGCAGGCCGAACTCGGCAATCAGCGGCGCGGCGGCGTTGGGCAACACTTCGCGGGTGACCAGCCAGCACAGGCCCTCACCACGCAGGCGCGCAGCTTCGACGAAGTCCTGCACCACCACGTTCATGGCCACCGCGCGCGACAGGCGAAACACCCGGGTCGCATCCAGCAGCGCAATCACCAGCACCAGCGACGTCGCCGTGGTACCGACCACGCTGAGGATCAGCAAGGCGAAGATCAGTTGCGGAATGGCCATGAGGATGTCCACCACCCGCGACAATCCCTGATCGACCCAGCCGCCCTTGATCGCCGCGATCAAGCCGCAGGACCCACCGAGCAAAAACGCCAACACCGTGGTGAGGAAGGCAATGCCCAGGGTGTTGCGCGCGCCATAGACCAGGCGGCTGAACATGTCGCGCCCCAGATTATCGGTGCCCAACAGAAACTGCCCGCCCCACGGCTCAAAGCCCCCGCCCACCACCTGGGTTTCGCCGAACGGCGCCAACATCGGCGCGAACACCGCCACCAGCACGTAAAGCAGGATCATCAACAAACCGAACTGGGCGCTCAGGGGCGCCCGCCACAGGTGTTTCAACAGGCTCATGGTCTACCCCTTCGGATGCATCAGGCGTGGGTTGCTGGCAATCGACAGCACATCGGCGCTGGTATTGAGCAGGATGTAGGTCGCGGCGAAGATCAGGCTGCAGGCCTGCACCACCGGAATGTCGCGCTTGGCCACCGAGTCCACCAGCAACTGGCCGAGCCCCGGATAGACAAACACCACCTCGACCACCACCACGCCGACCACCAGGTACGCCAGGTTCAACGCCACCACGTTGACGATGGGCGCCAGGGCATTGGGCAAGGCGTGGCGCAAGATGATCCGCGACTGGCTGATGCCCTTGAGCCGGGCCATTTCGATGTAGGGACTGGCCAGCAGGTTGATCAACGAGGCGCGGGTCATGCGCATCATCTGCGCGATCACCACCAGGCTCAGGGTCGCCACCGGCAACACCGAGCGTTCCAGTACCGTGCCCAACGAAGCGTCGGGCGCCAGGTTGGAAATGCTCGGGAACCAGTTGAGCTTCACCGCGAACACCAGGATCAGGATGTAGGCAACGAAGAACTCGGGGAACGACACCGCGCTCAGGGCCGAGGTGTTGAGCAAGCGGTCGAACCAGCTGTTGCGGTACAGCGCGGCGAGCATCCCCAGACACAATGCCAGCGGCACCGACACCAGGGCCGCCAGCAAGGCGAGGCTGAAGGTGTTGCCCAGGCGCGAGCCGACCAGTTCGGCGATGGGCCGCTGGTTGGCCAGCGATACACCGAGATCACCGTGCAACAGCTGCCAGATCCAGTGGCCGAAACGGGTCAGCGGCGGCAAATCCAGCCCCAGTTGCGCCCGGTAGGCCGCCACGGTTTCCGGGGTGGCCGACTGGCCGAGCATGGCCTGGGCGATGTCGCCCGGGAGCATGCCGACGGCCAGGAAGATGATCACTGAAACGGCGAACAGGGACAGCAGGCCTAATGCGAGGCGCTGTCCCAACAGCTTGAAAATACTTCTCATCGTGCAGTTCCTTGAATTGGGCACGCTGGTGCAGATTGCACATATCCCCTGTGGGAGCGGGCTTGCTCGCGAAAGCGGTGTGTCAGATGGCAAATGTGTCAGCTGACAGGGCCTATTCGCGAGCAAGCCCGCTCCCACAGTTGATCTTCACCGTTCGATAGATCCCGGTTTCATGCCTGCCACCAGCGCTCGATCACCCGCAGGCCATCCAGTTCACCGTAGGGCGCCGTCTGCCCGCCGTGAACCACCCGGTTGGAACGCGCCGCCACGGAACTGGCGAACAGCGGCACGATCGCCCCGCCCTCGTCCCGGCACAGCGCCTGCATTTCGTTGTACATCTCGCGGCGCAGCGGGTCGTTCATCTCGCCGCGAGCGGCGTTGAGCAGTTGATTGAAGCGCGGGTTGTCCCAGTGGGTTTCGTTCCAGGCCGCGCCCTTGGCGTAGCCGATGCTGAACATGCGGTCGGCGGTCAGGCTGCTGTACCAGAACGAGGTGGTGAAGGGTTGCTTCATCCACACGTTGGAGAAGAAGCCATCGGCCGGCTCCCGCACCACGTCGATGTCGATCCCGGCGGCTCGCGCCTGCTCCTTGAACAGCACCGAGGCGTCCACCGCGCCGGTGTAGGCTGCGTCGGAGGCTTGCAGACGCACCTTGAGCGAATCCAGACCGGCCTTCTTCAGGTAGAAGCGCGATTTGTCCGGATCGTAGGTGCGTTGCTCCAGCGCGGTGTTGATGAAACGGCTGCCGGGCTGGATCGGGTGGTCGTTGCCCACCAGGCCATAGCCGTGCAGCACCGAAGCCAGCAGGGTTTCGCGGTTGATCGCGTGCTTCATCGCCAGGCGCACGTCGTTGTTCAGGAAGACCTGGCTGTCGGTGAGCATCGGGAAGGTGTAGTGCTGGGCGCCCTTGGTTTCTTCGATGACCAGGTTCGGGTTGCGCTTGAGCAGCGCGACGGTTTTCAGGTCGACCTTGTTGATCACATCCACCTGCCCGGTGACCAGCGCATTGACCCGTGCCGCGCCGTCGGAAATCGCGATCAACTCGGCGCTGGCGAAGTGCGCGCGGCCCGGTTTCCAGTAATCGGGGCTGCGTTCCAGGGTCATGCGCACGCCCGGCTCGAAGTCCTTGAGGCGATAGCCACCGGTGCCAGCGCCGGCCTGCCAGTCTGCCGCGCCGTCCTTGCTCGGCATGATCGCCAAGTGGTAATCGGCAACCACGTAAGAGAAATCAGCGTTGCCCGAGTGCAGTTCGAACACCACGCTGTCGCTGCCGTTGGCGCTGACTTTGGCCACGTCGCCCAGCACGGTCTTGGCTGCCGAGGTGGATTTTTCGCCGAGGTGATGCTGGATCGACGCCACCACGTCATCGGCGGTCAGGGTCTTTCCGTTGTGGAAGGTCACGCCCTGACGAATCTTGAACGTCCAGACACGCGCGTCCGGGGTCGAGGTCCAGCTTTCGGCCAGTTCGGGGATGGCCGTGCCGTCGACGGCAATTTCGGTCAGGGTGTTATAGACCGCAGAGAAGCCGACGAAGGTGAAGGTGTCGGACCAGGAACCCGGATCTTTCGAGTCCGTGGTGCTGCCACCCGCCAGGCCCAGACGCAACACGCCACCCGGTTTTGGCGTGGCCTCCCGGGCAAGGGCGCCAAACGGCAGCCCCATGGAGAACGCCCCGGCCACCGCCGCGGCTGCCGCGCTGTACTTCAGGAAGTCCCTGCGCGGGAAGCTGAATTCATGGTTCGCTTGAGTAATCTTGTTTTTGTTATCGCTCATTGCATTGCCCCTGATCAAAAAGCTAATGAATTACCGGTTCAAAACCACGCAAGACACCGGGCCAGGGCCCGGTGCATACAACATCTGAATCGCCTACCGTCACACCTGGATCGCCTTCACTTCGACGAACTCGTTGAGTCCCTCCTCACCCCACTCCCGGCCATTGCCCGATTGTTTGTAGCCACCGAACGGCGCCTGGTAATTGAACGCCGCGCCATTGAGGAAACACTGGCCGGCACGCATCTGCCGGCCCAGGTGCAAGGCACGCTCGGCACTGCCGGCCCAGACGCCACTGGACAGGCCGAACGGCGAGTCGTTGGCGATCTGCACCGCTTGCGCCTCGTCGGTGTAGGGAATCAGGCACAGCACCGGGCCGAAGATTTCTTCCTGGGCGATGCGCATGCGGTTGTCGACATCGGCGAACAGCGTCGGGCTGACATAGAAGCCGCGCTCGAATGCCGACGGCGCGTCACCGCCGCACAGCAGCCGTGCGCCTTCCTGTTGACCGACCTTGATGTAATCGAGCACGGTGCGTTTTTGCCCTGCGGAACACATAGGTCCGAGGAAGCTTTGTGGGTCGAGGGGATCGCCCATGCGCAGGCTCAGAGTCTCCTGAAGCGCGATTTCCACGGCTTCGGCATAGCGGCTGGCCGGCAGCAGCATGCGGGTCAGCGCGGTGCAGGTCTGGCCGGAGTTAATCATCACGTCCTGCACGCCGTAGCGCACGGCCGCGTCCAGATCCGCATCCTCAGCGATCAGCAGCGGCGACTTGCCGCCCAGTTCCAGGCACACCCGCTTCACCGAAGGCGCCGCCGCTTGCGCAACGCGAACGCCGGCGCCGGTGGAGCCGGTAAACGACACCATGTCCACGTCAGGGTGTTTGGCCAGCGCTTCGCCGACTTTCGAACCCGGCCCGCTGACCAGGTTGAACACCCCGGCCGGCAAGCCGATGTCCTCGATCATCTGCGCCAGCAGGAAGGCATGCAGCGGGGTTTCCTGGCTCGGCTTGACCACCACGGTACAACCGGCGGCCAGGGCCGGGGCCAGTTTGCCGATCAACTGGTGCAGCGGGTAATTCCACGGGTTGATGAACGCGCAGACGCCCACGGCCTCGCGGATCACCAGCGAATTGCCGACTTCGCGCACCTCGTCCATGAGATGAGCCAGTTCGACGTACTGCTCAAGGCCAGCGATCGGCCCGTCGACTTGCACCGAGCGGCACCATTGCACCGGCATGCCCAACTCAGTGGTGATGACCGCGGCCATCTCATCAGCGCGGGCACGCAATTGCCCGGCCAGGGCGCGAATGTAACCGGCGCGCACGCTGGAGGGTGTGCGTGACCATGAATCGAAGGCCCGGCGTGCAGCGGCCACAGCGTTTTCGACATCGAGTTCATCACCGAGCGGCACACTGCCGCACACTTCCTCGGTGGCCGGGTTGATCACCTCGGCGATGCCCTGCCCCGACGGTTTTTGCCAGCGCCCATCAATAAACAATGCGTTGTGGTTAAGCATGAACCTGGGTCTCCATCAATTCCTGGGCACAACGGGCAATGCGCTGGCAGGCATCGCGCAAGGGTTCGGCACCGACCACCAGACCGAGTCGAATGTGCCCCGCCGCGCTCGGACCAAAGGCCTCGCCCGCCAATACCGACACACCGTGGCGATCGAGCAGACGGTCGGCAAACGCCTGGGCACTGAGCCCGGTCTGGCGGATGTCGAGCATCACGAACATGCCGCCGTCAGGTTTCAACGCCCGCACGCCGGGGCAATCGGCCAGGCTGTCGCACACCAGGTCGCGACGCTGGCGATAGGCTTCGCGCATGGCCTCCAGTTCCGGCAGGTTGCTTTCCAGGGCCACCACGGCAGCGTCCTGAATGAAATCCGGCGAGCCGTAGAGCATGCACAGCGCAAGGTTTTCCAGGTGCGCTGCAAGGGACGGTGGCGCCACCACCCAGCCAACGCGCCAGCCGGTCATGGCGTGGGATTTCGACAGGCTGTTGAGGGTCGCGGTGCGCTCGGCCATGCCTGGCAGGCTCGCCGGGCTGACGTGCTCGCCTTCGAACAGCAGTTCGCTGTAGACCTCGTCGGAAATCAGCCACAGGTCGTGGGCGATGCACAACTCGGCCAGAGCGGCCCAGGTGCTGCGCGGCAGACTGGCGCCGGACGGGTTGTGCGGACTGTTCAGCGCCAGGGCCCGGGTGCGCGGTGTGATACGCGCCGCGACATCTTCAGGCAACACCCGGAAGCCGTTTTCCGAGCGCACCGGCACCGGCACCACCACGGCGCCGCAGGCACCGAACACCGCTTCGTAGGTGACGTACATTGGCTCGGCGACTATCACCTCGTCACCGGGATTGAGCACGCATTGGGCCACGCTGAACAGCGCACATTGCGCCCCGGCCAGCACGGTAACCTGTTCGGCCGAAACGCTTTGGCCGCTGCGTTGTTGATGGCGCCTGGCAATGGCCTCACGCAGGGCACGCTTGCCGCGCACCTCGGCATAGTGAGTGTTGCCATTGAGCAGGCTGTCGATGGCACCCTGCACGATGGGCTGCGGTGTATCGAAATCCGGGTCGCCCACGGACAGCAGCAAAATGTCCTGGCCCTGCTCGCGCAGTGCCAGGGCGCGGTAGTGAATATCCCACGCGGCAGCGCCATCACCGGCGATACGTTGAGTCAGATCGGAAAAGCGCATGGCTTCGTCCCCTTCAAATACAGATCAGTGCGCGCAGGCATGCTTGAGTTCGATCAAGGTCACGCCGTTGCGCTTGAAGCCGTGGCGCAAGTCGGTCTGCAACTCGGCCAGGCTTTGCGGCTGGTTCACCGTGCAACCGAACGCACGCGCGAGGGCAGCGAAATCCGGATTGCGCGGCAGTACGCCGATGGGTTCGATGTCCAGGCCGAGCATGTCGTCGCGGATCTGCCCCAGGGCGTCGTTGTTCCACAGCAGCACCACCAGCGGGCTGTCCAACTCTTCGACTGCCGTCGCCAGTTCCTGCGCGGTGTAGAGGAAACCGCCGTCGCCGACCAGCACCAGACCGGGCCGTTGCGGTGCGCCGAACTTGGCGCCGATCCCCGCCGGCAGGCCATAACCCAAGGTGCCGTAGCCTGTCGGGTGCAGCCAGCTGCGGATGGCCAGGCTGTCAAAGGCGTAGTTACCCGTATACGCAAGCTGGGTCATGTCGGTGCTGATGAAGGCGTTTTCCGGCAGCTCTACAGCAATGCGGTCGAGAATCGCCTGATGGATCGACTGCAACGGGCCATGGCTGGCCTTGACCGCTTCGCGCAACGCGGCAACCGAGGCGATCGCCGTGGCGGCATCCCGCACGTCGGATGGCAGGCGCTCAAGCAAACCGCTGAGGGTTTGTTGTGCATCGCCCTGCAAGGCCACTGCGCAGGGGTAGAAATCGTTGAATTTGCGCGGGTCGATATCGACACGCAGCAGTTCAGCGTTGAGCGACAGGCGTTCGCGCCAGAAGTCGGTGTCGGCCATTTCGGTGCCAACCGCCAGCACCACGTCGGCCTCCGCGATCAGGTTCCAGCCCGGCTCCACACACAGGGAGGAACCGGCGTTGAGCGGTGCATCCGGTGGCAGCAGGCCCTTGCCGGCGACGCTGGTGAACAGTGGCGCAGCGAGACGCGTGCTGAGTTCACTGAGTTCCTGCACGGCATTGAGTGCACCGCCACCGGCGATGATCATCGGCCGTTTCGCGTCTTTGAGCTTGGCCACGGCCTGGTCAAGCGCAGTGGCGGATGCCGGACCACGGCCCGGTCGACGCACCACCTCGTTGCTCCAGTCACGGGCGATCGGCGCCGTCAACACGTCCAGCGGCACCGAGATGTGCACCGGGCGCGGCCGCTCGCTGTCGAACACCGCGTAGGCACGGGCGACCAGTTCCGGCAAATCTTCGGCGGTCAACGCCACAGCCGAGAACGCCGTGATCGGCGCGGTCATCGCCCGTTGATCCTGACACTCGTGCAGGCTGCCCCAGCCCTTGCCGAGGCTGGCGCTGTGGTTGACGCTGGAAATCACCAGCATCGGAATCGAATCGGCATAGGCCTGGCCGATACCGGTGGCGGCGTTGGTCACGCCGGGGCCGGTGATGACGAAGCACACGCCGGGTTTGCCGCTGACCCGGGCATAACCGTCGGCCATGAAGCTGGCGCCCTGCTCATGACGGGTCAGCACGTGACGAATGCCGCTACCGGGCAAGCCGCGATACAACTCCAGGGTGTGTACGCCGGGGATGCCGAACACGGTATCGACGCCGTAGTTGGCCAACAGGCGCACCAGGGCCTGGCCGCCGGTCAAGGTTTTGCTTTGCATGTTCATGTCCTCACTCGTGACCGAGGCGAATCAACGCATCGACCGCAGTCGTGCCCTGGGCACCGACCAACAATGGGTTCACATCGAGTTCCAGCAATTGCGCGGCGTTTTCGCAGGCGTAGTCGGCCACGGCGCGGATCGCCGTCACCAGGGCGTCGAGGTCAGCAGACTCGCGGCCACGGAAGCCTTGCAGCAACGGGGCGCTGCGCAGGCTGAGCAAGGCATTGCGGATCGCACCGTCGGTGGTCGGCAGCAACAGGCTGCGACTGTCCTTGAGCAACTCCACCAGAATGCCGCCGGCACCGATCACCAACGCGAGGCCGAAATCGTTTTCGCGCTTGATGCCGACAATCAGCTCAGCCAGTGGCGGTTTGGCCATCGGCTCCAGCAACAGTTGATCGAAGGCTACGCCCGGGGCATAAGCGGCAATGCTGGCGCGCATCTGCTCCAGTGCCGCACTCAACGCCGCGCCATCCTTGAGGTTCAGCGCCACGGCACCGGCCTCGGTCTTGTGGGGCAGCTGTGCGCTGACGGCTTTCAAGACCAGCGGATAGCCCAGTGACTCGGCATCCTTCAGGGCCTGTTCCGGGGTGCTCAATACGCCGTTTGGCGTCGGCAGGCCAAAGGCTTTCAACGCCTGTTTGGAATCCCATTCATTGAGCAAGCGCCCCTCGCCTTCCAGCGCGTGCGGGCACAGCGGCACCAACGCCGATTCACCCAACGCCAGCAAGGCCTGGCGATTGCGCTGATAACCGGCGATGCGGCCCCACGCGGCCAGCCCGTCTTCAACGCCCTGCAAGGCCGCGACGCCTTGTGCGTGCAGACGCTCACGGGCATGGGCCGGCAGCAATTCGGGGAAGGCCGAGGTGACGAAACCGGTCTTGCCGTGGCGCTGCAGTGCCGCGCAGTACAGCTCCAGCAGCAGGTCGCACTCCTTGCGCTCGCCGGTGAACTCCGACGGGTAGTCGAGCACCAGCATCGCCGCGTCGGCTTCGGTGCGCAGGGCGCTGTCGAGCATGCGGTTCAAGGCTTTGCCGTCGCCCCAGATCGCCGTGGTGAAATCCAGCGGATTGACCAGGTTGGCGTAGGTTGGCAGCACCTGCGCGAGTTCGCCGACCTGTCCTTGATCGAGTTTCGGCAGCCCCAGGTCGTTGCGTTCGGCGTAGTCGGCAATCAGGCCGGCGTCACCGCCGGAACAGGCCAGCGCGATCAGGCTGTTGCCCGCTGGCAGGTTGCCGCAGGCCGCGGCCTTGAGGGTTTCGACAAAACTCACCGGGCCGCTGACGCGGATCACCCCGAGACGGTCGAACAACGCGTCGTACAGCGCATCGGAGCCAGACAGCGAGCTTGTATGACTCAAGGCCAGTTCGGCGCCGATCTGCGACACGCCGGTTTTCAGGGCGATGATCGGAATGCCCTTCTCCAGCGCCTTGTGTGCGGCGCGGGCGAAACCCGGGACGTTTTTCAGGCCTTCAAGGTGCAGGCCGATGGCGGTGACCCGCGGTTCGTCGAGCAACACGTCCATCAACTCAGCCACGCCCAGTTGCGCCTGGTTGCCCACCGAGGCCATGTAGGCCACCGGCAGCGAGCGGTCGCTCATGGACAGGTTGTAGGCGAAGTTGCCGCTCTGGGTCAGCACCGCCACACCCTTCTCCACCGCTTTGCCGCCATGGGCCACCGGCCACAGCGCCGAGCTGTGCAGGTAGTCGAGCAGGCCGTAGCAGTTAGGACCGAGCAAGGCCATGTCGCCAGCCGCCTCGAGCAATTGCTGTTGCAGGGCCTGGCCTTCGGCGCCGGTTTCGGCAAAGCCGGAGGCGTAGCAGATCGCGCCGCCCGCGCCAATGGCGGCCAGCTCGGCCACGCAGGTCAGGGTCAACTCACGGTTGGTGGCGATGAACACGGCGTCCGGGCCGCAAGGCAGCTCGGCGACGCTGCGCACACACGGCACACCTTCAAGATTGTCGTGTTGTGGATTGACCAGCCACATCTGCCCTGGGTAGCCGCCCTCGGCACAGCGCTTGAGGGCGCGCGCCATGCTGCGGCCGCCGACGAACGCCACGTGTTGCGGCGCGAGCATGCGTTTGAGGTTGTCACGAATGGTTTGGGACATGGGAGTTCTCCGGGCCGGTCAGCGCAGCAGCGGCCGCAGCAGCTCGCGGGAAATGATGTGGCGCTGGATTTCCGAGGTGCCTTCCCAGATCCGTTCGATCCGTGCGTTGCGCCAGATGCGCTCCACCGGACCTTCGTCCATCAGGCCCATGCCGCCGAAAATCTGCACCGCTTCGTCGGCGGTACGACCGAGCACTTCACTGGCGAACAGCTTGGCCATGCCGGCCTCGCCATCGGTCATGGTGCCCTGGTCCATTTTCCACGCGGTGTGCAGGGTCAGCAGTTCGGCGGCGCGGATCTGCGTGGCCATGTCGGCCAATTTGAACGACACGCCCTGGTAAGTGCCGATAGGCTGGCCGAATTGCTTGCGGTCCGCCGCCCATTGCAGCGACACGTCGAGTGCACGCTGGGCCTGACCGACGCAGTTGGCCGCGACCATCACGCGCCCGGCGGTCAGCCAGGCGTTGGCCACGTCCCAACCCTTGCCGACTTCGCCCAGCACTTTGCTGGCCGGTACGCGGCAGTCGTCGAAGAACATTTCGAAGGTGTGGTAACCCCGGTTGCTCACGCACTTGGGTCCACGGCGAATGGTCATGCCCGGGGTGTTGCGGTCGACCAGGAACGAGGTCACGGCGTTACGCTTTTTGCCGTTGTGCTCGTAGGTATCGGTCACGGCGAAGACGATGGCAAAGTCGGCATGGCCGGCGTGACTGATGAAATGCTTGCTGCCATTGAGAATGAAGTCGTCGCCTTCACGCACGGCGCGGGTCTTGATCGCATTGGCATCGGAACCGGCGCCCGGCTCGGTCAGGGCGAAGCAGTCGATTTTCTCGCCCTGGATGCACGGCAACAGGTAGTCGTTGATCTGCTCGCCAGTGCAGGCCATGAGGATTTTCGACGGCCGCGCGACGAACACGTGCAGCGCCCAGGACACCTTGGACAGTTCACGCTCGATCAGCGCCTGGGACAGGTAGTCCAGGCCACCGCCGCCCACTTCTTCAGGCATGTTGAAGGCGTAGAACCCGGCGGCGATCGCCTTGCCGCGAATCTGCGCCGCCAGCTCCGGGGACACCTCGTCGGCGCGGTCGACTTGCTCTTCATAGGGCAGCAGTTCCTTCTCGACGAAGCTGCGTACCGAGTCCACCAACATTTCTTGTTCTTGGGTCAGTTGGAAATTCATGGTGCTACCTGTTGTTCGTGTGCTGAAAGAAGTGTGGGAATCAACGGCCGACGAAACGTGCCGGACGTTTTTCCATGGCGGCGCGCAGGGCTTCGTTGCCGTCTTCACTGCGCCCGCACAACAGGCCCGCGGCGAGTTCGGCTTGCAGTTGTTCCGCCAGGCTGCGGTCGGCGCCTTCGCGCATGAGTTTTTTGGTCTGGGCGAAGGCAAACGTCGGCCCGGCGGCCAGGCGTGCGGCCAGTTCGCTGGTGACCGTCAGCAACTGATCGTCGGCACAGACATCGCCGACCAGGCCGGCGTCGAGGGCACGGTCAGCACCCCACAGTTCATCGAGGAACAGCAGGCGCTTGGCCTGTTCGCTGCCGATCAGGCGTGGCAGGTGCCAACTGGCGCCGGCATCCGGCGAGTACGCCATGCTGGTGTAGCCGGCCTTGAAGCGTGCCGACTGGCCGGCAATGCGCAGGTCGCAGCACAGGGTCAGGTCCATCCCGGCGCCGACGGCGGTACCGTTGATGGCGGCGATGGTCGGTTTTTCCAGACTGTGCAGGCAAGTCATCAAGGCGTGGGCGGTCTCGGTCCAGCCGTAGGTCTCCAGTGCGCCCCGGGCTTCGGCATCCGCCCATTCATCGAGGTCGGCACCCGCACAGAAACTGCGGCCACTCCCCGTCAATACCACCACACGCACCGCTGGATCGGCGTTGAACCGGTCGAGCAAGGCATGCAGGTTTTTCAGCGTCGGAACGTCCAGCGCATTGCGCTGGGCAGTGCGATTGAGGGTGATCCAGGCAACGCCTGCTTCGACCTGGCTGAGCAGCGACGATTGAGTGGTCATGGGAATCCTCGAATTATTGTGATTGGTCTGAGGTGATGCGACTTGAGGCCATACTAAACGAGTGTTCAGTAAGGCGGCAATCGGTGGGGAAATGGGCTGTAACAGCTTTAGAAATGAGACATCCCATTGTTTTTATTGGGTTTAACTCTTTTGCTGGAAGATGGCGTGGTTGCTTTGTTACAACTTTGAACAACTGTGGACACGATGACGCCAGGATCGCAGCCTTCGGCAGCTCCTGCATTGCTCGGGTACACCTGTATCCCTGTAGGAGCTGCCGAAGGCTGCGATCTTTTGATTTTGTCGGGAACACAAAACAACTGTGGGAGCGGGCTTGCTCGCGAAGAGGCCCTGTCAGTCAACATTGATGGTGACTGACAGGGCCTCTTCGCGAGCAAGCCCGCTCCCACAGGGGGGAAGTGTTTAGTTCGAGGTATCAGGCAGTCGGCAAGCTCGGTGCCAGCACACCCTGACGCTTGCGATGAATCAGGAAGTACGCGCCATAGCACAGCGCAATGAAGCCAAAGCCCCAATACAGCGACGGACGCTGGGTTTCATCCAGGGCCAGGAACACGAACAGCGAGCAGCACAGCGTGATGCACATCAGCGGCAATACCGGGAACCAGGGTGCGCGGTACTTCAGGTCGCTGAGTTTGCCGCCGTCGCGCAGGTACGCCTTGCGGAACTTGTACTGCGCCAGGGCGATGACGATCCAGGTCACGGTGCCGGACATTCCGCTGACCGCCATCAGCACCATGAACAAGGTGTCGGCGGCGACGAAGCTGGTCATCAGCGATACCAGCGCGAAGCACAAGGTGATGCTCAGTGCCCGCAACGGCACGCCACGCTTGCTCAAGGGCGACAGGCTTTTCGGCGCCATGCCGGTTTTCGACATCGCCCACAGGATGCGCGTCGAGGCATACAGGCCGGAGTTGCCCACCGACAGGATCGCGGTGAGGATCACGAAGTTCATCAGGTCGGCGGCGTAGGGAATGCCAACCATGTCGAACACCTGCACGAACGGGCTTTCCATCAGCCCCGCCTGCTGCCAGGGCACGATGGCCGACAGCACGACAATCGCCAGCACGTAGAAAATCAGCACGCGGAACACCACGTTGCGCACGGCGCGGGGAATGCTCTTTTCCGGCTGGTCGGTTTCACCGGCGGCCACGCCCATGATCTCGCACCCCTGGAACGCGTAGACCACGGTCATCATCACCGCGAACACGGCGGACAGACCGTTGGGGAACAGCGAATCGCCGATCAGGTTGGTCGCCATAGGTGCCGGTGCGCCGCTGCTCAGGGGCATCACGCCGAAGATCACCAGCACCCCGACCACGATGAAACCGAGAATGGCCGCGACCTTGATCCCCGAGAACCAGTATTCCGCTTCACCGAAAGCGCGGGTGGCCATGGCGTTGATGCCGAACAGCACCACCACGAATAGCGCCGACCAATACCAGATCGGCACCGCCGGGAACCAGCGCGTCATCAACATGCCGGCGGCGGTGAACTCCAGGCCGACGGTGGTGGCCCAGCTCATCCAGTACACCCAGCCGATCATGAACCCGGTGGCCGGGCCGATGTATTTGGTGGCGTGGGTCTGGAACGAACCGGACACCGGCATCTGCACCGACAGTTCGCCCAGGCAGACCATCACCAGGTACATCAGGAAACCCGCGACCAGGTAAGCCAGGATCGCCCCCACCGGGCCGCCCTGGTTGATGGTCACGCCGGAACCCATGAACAGCCCGGTGCCGATGACGCCGCCCAGGGACAGCATGAAGATGTGCCGGCTCTTCAGGGCGCGGGTCAGCTGTATGCCTTTTTGTTGGGTGCTGCGATCAGAGTTTTCGTTCATGTCGGCACCTCAGCAGTCAGTGAGGAGCGCAGCGCATGACGGGACGTCACGACGCAGGGAGGGATCAGCTTTACGGCAATTCATTATTATTATCTCCAATAAGCTTCGAAGACCGCGCTGCGGCGGTTGCGTCGATTATTGGAAAGCCATGTAAGTTCGCGTTGACCGTAAAGATCGAAGTTGTACAAAGTCGTAACAAACTTGTACGTCAGCTCTGCAACAGGCCTTTGAGGGTATCGATCGAGTGCTGCAATTGCTCATCCAGCGCGGTGCTCATGCGCTGGATGTCCGATTCATCGTTGGCCAACGCCAGGGTTTCCAGCGTCCTCAAGGTGCTGGCCAAGGCCCTGAAACCCAGGGAATCGCAGCTGCCGGCCAGACGGTGCGCCAGTTGCGCGACCTCTGTGCAGTCAGCGGCGGCCATGGCTTCATGCAGCGCATCACGGTGCTGCAGGATCGAATCGCGCAGCACCGCCAGCAGGCCTTGGACCTTTTGCTCACCGAGCAAGGTGCGATGGGTCTGCAACAGCGGCCAGTCCATCGCTTCATCGCTCATCAGCGCCCCGGCGATGTGAGTACGCCCTTCCAGCACCTGGCGCAGGTTTTCCAGCTTCAAGGGCTTGGCCAGGACGCCGTCCATGCCGGCTTCCAGATAACCGCGCACCAGTGCCGGTTGCACGCTGGCAGTCAGGGCGAAAATGCGCGTATGGCGGTTCGGCCCGTCGCTGTGGCGGATCTGCCGGCATAATTCGACACCGCTGATGCCCGGCAGATGCACGTCCAGCAACAGCAAATCGAAAACCTGCGTTGTGCAGTGTTGCAGCGCCACCTCCGCGTCTTCGGCGAGCCACACCCGGTGGCCGTCGCGCTGCAGCAAACCCTTGGCCACTTCGCGGTTGAGCGCCACGTCCTCGACCACCAGGATATCCAGTGCCGGCCCCGCCGCCCGAACCGGCGGGGTCTCAGCCACGCCGCTGGCCGACTGCAAGCACAGCTCGAACCAGAAACAACTGCCGCACCCCTCCTCGCTGTCCACGCCGATGCAGCCGCCCATCTGCTCCACCAGGTGTTTACAGATCGCCAAGCCCAACCCGGTGCCACCAAAACGTTGCGCGACTTCTTCGCTGGCCTGGGTGAAGCGCTCGAAAATCTTCGCCTGCATCGCCGGGGCTATGCCAATGCCGTCGTCAGTGACACTGACCCGCAGCCGCTGCCCCGCCTGTTCGCCGGTGTCGCCGAGAAGCGCCACCTGGACGCTGACTTCGCCGCCCTCGGTGAACTTGATCGCGTTGGCCAGCAGGTTGCTCAGCACCTGGCGCAGGAACTGCTCGGCGCCATGATGATGCTCGGCAATCCGCGGGTCGACCCGGCAACTGAGGATGGTGTCGTTGTTCAAGGCTCGCGGTTCCAGCAGCGTCAGCACTTCGTCGAGCAACTGGCGCAGCGAGAAATCCACCGGCTCGGGATGGCTGACGCCCTCCTCCAGCTTGGCGAAATACAGCACTTCGTTGAGGATCGTCAGCAAGCCTTCGCCGGCCTTGTGCAAGGCATCCAGGCGTTTACCGTCCCGGGCATCCAGACGCGCGCCGCGCAACAGTTCAGCCATGCCGAGGATGCCGTTGAGGGGCGTGCGCAGTTCGTGGCTCATGGTCGCCAGGAACCGCGACTTGGCAAGGTTGGCCGCTTCCGCTTCATCCTTGGCGCGCATCAGGCTGGCGGTACGGCGCTCGACCATTTTCAGCAGCTCGTCGCGGTTGTCCTGCAAGGCCAGGCGATCGCTTTCCCGGCGCTCGATGTCGTGCAGGATCGCCCGGCGCATATCGTCCAGTGCGTGGGCCACGGTATCGATTTCGTCGCTGCCGCGGCGCTTGTCCAGTTGCAGAGGTTCCTGCCATTCACCGGCAGCGATGCGCCGGGCGAACTCGGCCATGACTTTCAGGTGTCGGGTCACCAGGCGATAGAACAAGCCCGACAACGCCACGGCCAGCCCGCAGAGAAACACCGCCATCCACAACAGGCTGGTCAAACCGGTGGCGTAGAGACGCTGGTACACCGCCCCCAGATCGGTGCTGACTTCCAGTTCACCCAGGTGGCGCAACGGGCCGGACGGCGGCTGATAGTCCAGGGCAAAGCGCTCGATACGCAGCGGCCCGACCGGCTCGGGGTTGCCCTGTATCAGGTCGAAATCAGCACTGGTCAAATGCACCCGCGCAACGTCGGAGAAGTCCACCAGCCCGCGCAACTGCACGTTCAACTGCTCCTGGTTCAAGTCCCAGAGGCTGCGTTCCAGGCTGGCCAGATACCCGGCGCGGATCAGTTCCATGCGCGAATCGATGTCGCGCATTTCCCGTCGATACTCGATGTACAGTTGCACGCTGCTGGCCAGCACGGTGAAGCACAGGCTGAACAACAGAATGAACAGCAACAGGCGTCGCAACAGTCCACCGGGACGCGCACGAATCATTGCGCATCCGCCGGCAGGTTGATCATGTCGCGGTAGGTCACTTCGCTTTCGTTGAGCCAGCGCTCGATGTCGCCGGCGTCGACCATGCGCTGCAATTGCGCGTTGATCTCGGGCATGCGATTGGCCAAGGGCGAGCGCCGTGACACGGCAACCCGCAGATAGTCCACGCTCAAGGCCTTGGGCAAGGCGACGATGTCCTGGCCGCCGGGCAGGTTTTCCACGTACAACTGGCCGGTGCGCCGCTCCTGGGTGATGAAGTCGATGCGCCCGCGAATCAGCTTGCCGAAGTTCTGGTGGCTGTCGGACACCCATTCGATGTTGTTGTTGCGCGCGACCATGCGATCGAACTCCACACCGTAGCTCTCACCGAACAACAGGCCGCCACGGTAATGGGCCAGGTCGTCCAGCTGTTCGAATTTCACCGGGTGTTGACGGTTGATGAACAGCGCCACTTCTTCACGCAGTACCGGCACCGTCGAGAACAGCATGCTCTGCTCCCGTTGCGCGGTGCTATAGGCCAGCACCACATCGACCCGACCTTCGGCGGCGTCCAGCAGGCAGCGTTTCCAGTTGCCCAGCACGACCATCTCGACTTCGTACCCCAACTGACCGAACAGGTTTTTCACCACGCTCGGCGCAAGGCCGCGTACCTGCTTGCCATCGCTCCAGGAGATCGGCGGGTACACCGGGTAATCGCAATAGCGAACCTTGTCCGCCGCGACGACATGGCCGGCCACCAGCAGCGCCAGCAGGCAAAGCCATCGCGCCATCCGGTTCAGGCCGCTACGCCGGCGGTGAACAGGTAACCGGCGCCGTGAATGGTGATGATCAACTGCGGTTCGGCCGGATCGTCGTGCAACTTGCGACGCAGGCGCCCGACCAGCACGTCGATGGAGCGGTCGTTGGGCACCCATTCGCGGTTGCGGATCTGGTCCATCAATTGATCGCGGCTGAGGGTGTGGCCGCTGTTGCGCAGGAACACGCTGAGCAACTGGTATTCGCCGTGGGTCAGCAGGGTTTCGTTGCCCGATGGATCGATCAGGCGACGGCGGTCGGTGTCCAGCGCCCAATCGGCGAACTGCTTGACCGGTTTGGCCAGCGCAACGGCCGGCTGTGGCGTTTGCGCATGACGTACCCGGCGAATCAGGTTTTTCGCCCGGGACACCAGTTCCCTTGGGTTGAGGGGTTTGATCACATAGTCATCGGCGCCGCATTCGAGGCCGACAATGCGGTCGATTTCGTCGTTGCGCCCGGTGATCAGGATGATCCCGACCTCCGAACGCACCCGCAACTCGCGGGTCAGGGTCAGGCCGTCCTTGCCCGGCAGGCGGATGTCGAGCATCACCAGGTCGACGGTCTGGCTGGCCAGGAAGGTTTCCGCCAGTTCCGCCGTGGCGGCGCAATGGACGTCGTAGCCTTCCTGGGACAGGTAGGCGTGCAGCAGATCGCGAATCAGCGGATCGTCATCGACGATCAGTACCCGAGGAGTCATCGCTTGGTGTCCGGCTCAGGCCCGAAGGCCAGTTTCTTATTAGAGTGTTTTCCCGCATCGGCGCCAGAGAGTATCCAGTGTTGAACAACTGATCAACAGTCGCTCGTCTGCACGCAAAAGCGCTGGCGTCCACCGGCCTGCAAACCATCGACCCAGGCCTCGCAAATCTGGATGCCCTGTTCCGGGGTAAAGGTGCCGGGGTTCAGCCCGGACTCCAGCCACAGGCCGTCGAGCAAGGCGCTGAGGCTGATGGCGGCGAGGTCGGCGTCGAAGTTCTCCCAACCCTCCTCCTGGGCCAACTCCGCCAGCACCTTGCGCAGGATGGCGCGATACTCGCCATAGGAATGATCGTGGGCCTTGTTGATCGCCTCGGCGGTTTTCACCGCGCCCCAGAACGCCAGCCAGGCATCGATCAGTTGCGGATCGAGCAGTTCGGCGGAAAACGAACCGCGGAAAAACGCCGACAACCGCTCCCGGGCATTCGGTGCGGCTTGCTCCATGGCGTCGCGCAACAGGGTCATGACCCGCCCGGTGATTGCCATGTAGGCCTCGGCCACCAGTTCATCCTTGCCGGAATAGTGATGGCTGATCAGCCCCACCGAGACCCCGGCCTCGGCGGAAATCTTGCGGATCGACGCGCCCTGGAAGCCGTGACGCTTGAGGCACACCAGCGTCGCCTCGATCAGGTTGGCTTTGCGCAGCTCCGGTTCCATGCGGGAAAAACGGGCTTCCTGGTTCATGGGCGACACGCTCCTTGGTTCAATCGTTTGGGCCCGCGCGGGTTGGCTGCGGGCTGAACGACTGTACAGCAAGAGTGGGACTTGTCTCCAGTCAGATGGACCGCGGCGCCTGCTTCGCGAACAAGCCCGCTCCCACAGGGTTTTGCGTACGGTGCAAATCCCCTGTGGGAGCGGGCTTGCTCGCGAAGAGGCCAGCCCAAACAACCAAGAATCCGGATCAGTCGCGGTAACCCGGAGCCACCCGATCCAGCATCCGCAACAACGCCGCCCAGGCCAGTTGCATCGCATCCGGATCGTTCAACTCGCCCTCCTCCAACGGCCGCCCTGGATCATTGAACTGCCGCTCGGTGTGTGCGCAGACCTCGTGCGACGGCAGAACAATTTCACCGGCCGCTTGCGCGGCCAACTGGATTTCACAGGCTTTTTCCAGGTAGTACATGCGCAGGAACGCCTGGCTCACCGTCTCGCCCACGGTCAGCAGACCATGGTTGCGCAGCATCAGGACCGACATGTCGCCCAGATCCGCCACCAGCCGTTGCTGCTCGCTCAGGTCCAGCGCCACGCCTTCGTAATCGTGATAAGCGACACGGCCATAGAACTCCATGGAAATCTGATTGACCGGCAACAACCCGCACTTCAACGCCGCCACCGCGCACCCGGATTTGGTGTGGGTGTGCAGCACGCATTGCGCATCTTCCCGAGCACCGTGGATGGCGCTGTGGATCACGAAGCCAGCCGGATTCACCGGGTACGGCGAAGACTCCACCGCGTGGCCATCGAGGTCGATCTTCACCAGGTTGGACGCGGTGATTTCGTCGAACATCAGCCCGTAGGGGTTGATCAGAAAGTGATGCTCCGGCCCCGGAATGCGCACCGAGATGTGGGTGAAGATCAAATCGGTCATGCGAAAGTGCGCAATCAGGCGGTAGCAGGCCGCCAGTTCCTCACGCAGGCGCTGCTCGGTGGCGCTGCGTTCAGGGGCCAGGTGGCTGGCTATGTTGTTCATTGTCGTGGTTCTCCAGGCTGATTGGCTGGGCGCTAGTGTACAGCCGCCCACTAACGCTTTTCTGTAGGAGCTGGCTTGCCAGCGAAGGCGGCTTTGAGACTTGCGCGGACCATGAGGTCGTCATCGCTGGCAAGCCAGCTCCTACAAAGTCCGCGCCAGGTTATTTGCTGGCCCAGGCGTTGAAGCGCTCTTCCAGTTCTTCACCATGATCGACCCAGAAGCCGACGTTCATCGACAACGCGCCCTTGAGGTTCTGCGGTGCGGTGGGCACCCATTGCGCCAGCTTGTCGTCCAGCCGTGCAGCGGCCTGGATGTTGGTCGGCCCATAGGGGATCTGCTGCACGTAGTTGACCTGCGCGTCCGGCTGATTGGCGAAGGCGATGAAGCGCTTGGCCTGGTCCACGTGCCTGGAGCCTTTGATGATCGCCCAGTAGTCCATGCCGTACAGGCTGCCGGGCCAGACCAGGCCGAGGTGACTGCCTTTCTGCGCGGCGTCGGCGATGCGTCCGCTGTAGGTCGAGGTCATCACCACGTCGCCGGCGGTCAGCCACTGCGGCGGCTGCGCACCCGCCTCCCACCACTGGATGTACGGCTTGAGTTCCGTGAGCTTGGCGAATGCCCGGTCCACGCCTTGCGGGGTGCCGAGTACTGTGTAGACGTCTTCGGTTTTTACGCCGTCCGCGAGCAAGGCGAATTCCAGGTTGTACACCGCACGTTTGCGCAGCCCGCGCTTGCCGGGGGTTTTCTTCACGTCCCAGAAGTCTGCCCAGGAGGTCGGGGCCTGGGCCAGTTTGTCGGTGTCGTAGGCAATCGCCACGCTCCACACCAGTGCGGCGGAACCGCATTCCTGTGCCGCCTCGGGGATCAACTGGTCGGCGTGGCCAAGGCGCGTCCAGTCCAGGCGCTCGTACATGCCCTCCTCGCAGCCGCGCATCAAGTCCGGGCCTTCGATCTGCACCACGTCCCAGTCGACGTTGCCGGTGTCGACCATCACTTTGATCTTGGCCATCTCGCCGTTGTATTCGCTCTGGATCACCTTGCTTTGATCCACGGCGGCGAAGGGTTGAAAGAACGCCACGTCCTGGGCTTTTTGTCCGGCTCCGCCGTATCCGACCACCACCATGTCCGATGCTGCCTGAGCGCTGCCCAGGCCCATGGCCACGGACAACACAAAGGGATAAAAACCGTGCTTGAGCGTGTGCGATTTCATCAAGGGTTCCTCTTGCAGGTGCCGCCCGGACAGAGGCCGGTGCAGCCCTTTTTATTGTTGTGAGGTACGGCCCGGGAGCGGGCTCGAAATGAAATTACTCCACGCCACAGTAAAAAAACAAGTTGATTTTTTACTGAAGGTAAATTTCTATACACCAATAATAACAACACTCAAAACCTGATGCCTCTGTAGGAGCGAGCCTGCTCGCGATGGACCTGAGAACGCCGCGGGGTGTCAGGTACCCAGCGTTATCGTTAGCGTCCATCGCGAGCAGGCTCGCTCCTACAAAGGTCAGCCTGCCTGGAGTACCCGCACCATGCCGACCTCGACACCTGCCTTCGCGCACCTGTTCGAACCCCTGGAAATCCGTGGCAAGCGCCTGAAAAACCGCATCATGTCCAGCGGTCACGACACCTCGATGCCCACCGACAATCTGGTCAATGAGCAATTGATCGCCTACCACCGGGCCCGTGCCGAAGGCGGTGCCGGGCTCATCGTGCTGCAAGTGGCCGGTGTGCACGACAGTGCGCGCTACACCTCCCATGTGCTGATGGCCACCGACGATGCGTGCATCGAGGGCTATCGCAAACTGGCGCAAACCTGCCACGCCCACGGCACTGTGGTGTTGTCCCAGGTGTTCCATCCGGGTCGGGAGATCATGGAGTCCAGCGATGGCCTGCTGGCGGTGGCCTATTCGGCCTCGTCAGTGCCCAACGAACGTTTCCGGGTGATGCCCCGCGCCCTCGATCAGGCCATGATCGACGAGATCGTCGCCGGTTATGCCGCTGCCGCCCGCCGCCTGCATCAGGCCGGGATCGATGGCGTCGAAGTGGTTGCCAGCCATGGTTACCTGCCGGCGCAATTCATCAATCCGCGGGTCAACCGGCGTACCGATGGTTACAACGGAGATTTGGAACAGCGCTTGCGTTTCCTGCGCGAAGTCATCCAAGCCGTGCGGGCGGCGACCGACGAGCAGTTCATCATCGGCCTGCGCATTTCCGCCGACGAGCGCGACCCCGAAGGCCTGACCGAAGACGAATCCCTGGCTGCCGTACAGTCACTGCAAGCGCAGCTCGATTACGTGCACATCGTCGCCGGGACTTCGGCCTCTCTGGGCGGTGCGGTGCATATCGTGCCACCCATGGCGATCGAAGCGGCGTACCTGGCCAAGGAAGCCGGGACGTTCAAGGCCGGTTTGAACATTCCGCTGTTCGTCACCGGGCGCATCAACCAGCCCCAGGAAGCCGAGCTGATTCTGGCTCGCGGCCAGGCCGACGTCTGCGGCATGACCCGGGCGCTGATCTGCGATCCGCAGATGCCGAACAAGACCGACACCGGCCGCGTCGAAGACGTGCGCGCGTGCATTGCCTGTAATCAGGCGTGCATCGGGCACTTCCACAAGGGCTTGCCGATTTCCTGCATCCAGCACCCGGAAACCGGTCGCGAGCTGATTTTTGCCGAACGCCGACAGGCGATAAATCGCAAACGCATCATGATCGCCGGCGGCGGCCCGGCCGGGATGAAAGCCGCCGCTGTCGCCGCCCAGCGCGGCCATGAGGTGACGTTGTACGAAGCCAACTCGCAACTGGGCGGCCAGGTGTTGCTCGCGCAGTTGCTGCCACGGCGCAGCGAGTTTGGCGGTGCCAGCACCAACCTGCAGCGGGAAATGCAGCTGGCCGGCGTGCGCGTGGTGCGCAACACACGGGTCGACCGGGCGCTGGTGGAGCAGGAAAAACCGGACATGGTGATCATCGCCACCGGTGCCGAGCCCTACTGGCCAACCTTCGAGCGTGGCGGTGAATTGCAGGTGGTGGATGCCTGGCAGGTGTTGCGTGACGAGGTACAGATCGGCCGTTCGGTGGTGGTGGTCGACTGGCGCTGCGACTGGATCGGCCCCGGCATTGCCGAGCGCCTGGTGCGTGCCGGGCATCAGGTGCAACTGGCGGTCAATGGCACCCATTGCGGGGAAAACCTGCCGCTGTACGTGCGCGATCAACTGGCCGGCGAGCTGCATAAACTGGGCGTGCCGATCACGCCGTACGCGCGGCTGTATGGTTGCGATGACAACACGGTCTACCTGCAACACACCGCCAGCGGCGAGCCGATGCTGATGGAGAACATCGATACGCTGGTGCTGTGCCAGGGTCACCAACCGGTGGATACCCTGGGTGCCGAGCTGCAAGGGCTGGTGGAGTTTCGCCGCATCGGCGACTGCCTGGCGCCGCGCACCGCGGAAGAAGCGATTTATGAAGGGCTGAAAGTCGCGTGGGAGCTTTAAGGCTGTTTATACTCCGGGGCTTTACATACACATGACGCGCTCCGTGTAGGAGCTGCCGCAGGCTGCGATCTTTTGATCTTGTTTTTGAAAAACAAGATCAAAAGATCGCAGCCTGCGGCAGCTCCTACAAGGGGTGTAGCGTAGACCCGGGTTTGGAACTGAGCATGAGCAATAACAGCAGGAAACCGTCCGAAACCGGCAGCGCCGAACCGCATTTCCTCGGCACGCGCATTCGCGGCCTGCGCAAACGCCGGGGCATGACCCTGGCGGAACTGGCGCAACAGAGCGAACTCACCGCCGGCTACATCAGCCAGCTGGAGCGCAACCTCGCCTACCCGTCGATCCCGGCGCTGTTCAACATTGCCCGCAGCCTCGGTGTCACCATCCAGTGGTTCTTCGCCAGTGAAGCGGTCACCGCCCCCGAAGACGATGGCGTCGTGGTGCGCAAGAACAGCCGCCTGAACGTGCATTACGAAGACGGCATCGTCGACCAGTTGCTGACCCCGCAAGCCAACCGCCAACTGGAAATGCTCCACTCACGCTTCCCGCCCGGCACCTACAGCCAGCAAAGCTACAGCCACGACGGCGAAGAAGCCGGCTTTCTGCTGTCCGGCAGTTTCGAGCTGTGGGTTGGCGAGCGCCATTTCCAGCTCAATGAAGGCGATAGCTTCAGCTTTTCCAGCCAGGAGCCGCACCGCTACGGCAACCCCGGCGATGTGGACGCAGTGGTGATCTGGGTGATTACGCCGCCGACGTTTTAACGCCGGCCGCGCCCGATGGGCTGCGCGACACTCGCACGCTTGAGGGTGTCGCTCGGCAGCTCCTTGAACAGCGCGCGATAGCTGCTGGAAAACCGCCCCAGGTGCCAGAACGACCAGTGCATCGCTACTTCGGCCACGGTGGTTTGCGTCGGCGTGCGGCTCAGCAGTTCGCGGCGGGCGCTGTTGAGGCGGCGCAGGCGCAGCCATTGGGTCGGCGCCATGCCGGTGTAGGTCTTGAACGCATGCTGCAACTGGCGCAGTGAAACCCCGGCCACCTGGGACAATTCCAGCAGGTTGAGGTGTTCTTCCGGGGTATCCGCCGCCCATTCCCCTACCCGCTTCATGATCGCCCGCTCTCCGGCACGACGCTGCAAGGCGCCCTGGTCGAGGCCGACACAGGCGTTGTCGAGAATGAACAGACAGTCGTCCAGCAATTGCTGGGTCAGCGCTTCGCGGCTCGGTGGATCGAAGGTCTGCGACAGGCGCGTCAGGGTCCCGCTGAGCCAGCGGCAGAACAGCGCGTTCTGCTGCGAGTTGAGCGGCGCCATGAACAGCCCTTCGAGCCGGGCGATGTCGAGGCTGTGGCGTTTTACAAACTCCGGCCCGAACACCACGGCAATTTCCTGGTAGTTCTCCGGGGTGATCCAGATGTTGCGACTTTCGCCATTCAATACGTACAGCGCGTTGTCGCCACGATCGAAACAGAACGACAACGAGCCCTGGGGCGCACTGAAATTCTGCTCGACCCGGGTGTTCATCGACTCTTCGTAAATCTCCACGCCCTGCAGATCCAGATAGCGCACCAACCCCGCGAAATGCCCCGGCGACATCTGCTGGTAATGCTGAATCCAACCCGGTGTGGCGCGGATTTGCTCGGCGACATCGGCGGTGTTGAAGGCTTGGACCTGGAGGGAATTGGAACCTGTCATGGGTGACCTTACGCACTCTTTTGGTGCGCTTTGTGCTGCTTAAAGTGGATAGATGGAACCGCAAGGCTCGCCCAAGATAGACCTCAACGCGCTACAGGGGAAGTGTCCGGCGGATGAAACCGGCCTCTCCTGGCGTTAATAAAACCAATAACGAGGTCTTTATGAATGTCCCTTTCGATCAGCTGTTCACTTGGCTGAAAGATCACAAGATTACCGAAGTCGAGTGCGTTGTCAGCGACCTGACCGGCATTGCACGCGGCAAAATTGCACCGACCAACAAGTTCCTGCATGAGCGAGGCATGCGCCTGCCGGAAAGTGTCCTTCTGCAAACGGTAACCGGGGACTTTGTCGACGACGACATCTACTACGACCTGCTCGACCCGGCCGACATCGACATGGTCTGCAAGCCGGACGCCGACGCCGTCTACGTGGTGCCGTGGGCCATCGAGCCGACCGCCATCGTGATCCACGACACCTTCGACAAGTTCGGCAACCCGATCGAACTGTCGCCGCGCAACGTGCTGAAGAAAGTCCTGCAGCTTTACACCGACAAAGGCTGGCGGCCGATTGTCGCGCCGGAAATGGAGTTCTACCTGACCCAGCGTTGCGAAGACCCGGACTTGCCGCTCAAGGCGCCGATGGGCCGTTCGGGCCGTGCCGAAAGCGGTCGCCAGTCGTTCTCCATCGACGCGGCCAACGAATTCGATCCGCTGTTCGAAGACGTCTACGACTGGTGCGAACTGCAGGGCCTGGACCTCGACACGCTGATCCACGAAGACGGCCCGGCGCAGATGGAAATCAACTTCCGTCATGGCAACGCACTGGACCTGGCCGACCAGATCACCGTGTTCAAGCGCACCATGCGTGAAGCGGCGCTCAAGCACAACGTGGCGGCAACCTTCATGGCCAAGCCGGTCGGCGACGAGCCTGGCAGCGCCATGCACATTCACCAGAGCGTGGTGGACATTGCCACCGGCCAGCCGATCTTCGCCAATGCCGATGGCAACATGAGCGAGCTGTTCCTGCATCACATCGGTGGCTTGCAGAAGTACATCCCGAAAGTGCTGCCGATGTTCGCGCCGAACGTCAACTCGTTCCGCCGCTTCCTGCCGGACACCTCGGCACCGGTGAACGTCGAATGGGGCGAAGAAAACCGCACCGTCGGCCTGCGCGTACCGACGTCCAGCCCGGACGCCATGCGCGTGGAAAACCGCCTGCCGGGCGCCGACGCCAACCCGTACCTGGCCATCGCCGCCAGCCTGCTGTGCGGATACCTGGGCATGGTCGAGCGCATCGAGCCAAGCGCCGCGGTACAGGGCCGCGCCTATGAACGTCGCAACCTGCGCCTGCCGATCACCATCGAGGACGCCCTGACCCAGATGGAAGAGTGCGACACCATCAGCCGCTACCTGGGCAGCAAGTTCGTACGGGGCTACGTCGCGGTCAAACGCGCCGAGCACGAGAACTTCAAGCGCGTGATCAGTTCGTGGGAGCGTGAGTTCCTGATGCTGAGCGTCTGAGGCCCCCACTCCCGCATGGGATCACACATCCCCTGTGGGAGCGGGCTTGCTCGCGAAGGCGTCGTGTCAGTAAACATTGGTGGTGACTGACACCCCCCCTTCGCGAGCGAGCCCGCTCCCACAGGAGGACACAGAACACCAAAAAATCGCCTGAAGAATCCAATAATTCCAAGAAGGTATCGATATGCGTCTATTGAAATCCATGGTCCCGGTCGCACTGGCAGCGATGTTCAGCACCATTGCCCAGGCTCAACCCCAGGTCAGTGTCTACAACTGGACCGACTACATCGGCGAAACCACCCTCGCCGACTTCCAGGCCAAGACCGGGATCAAGGTGATCTACGACGTTTTCGATTCCAACGAAACCCTGGAAGGCAAGCTGCTTGCCGGTCGCACCGGGTATGACGTGGTCGTGCCGTCGAACCACTTCCTCGCCCGCCAGGTAAAGGCCGGTGCGTTCCTCAAGCTCGATCGCGAGCAGTTGCCGAACTTCAAGAACCTCGACCCGAAACTGCTGGCGCTGCTGGAGAAAAACGATCCGGGCAACGCCCACTCGGTGCCCTACCTGTGGGGCACCAACGGCATCGGCTACAACGTCGACAAGGTCAAGGCGGTGCTGGGCATCGACAAGATCGACTCCTGGGCCGTGCTGTTCGAACCGGAAAACATCAAGAAGCTCAGCGCCTGCGGCGTGTCGATGATGGACTCGGCGGATGAGGTGTTCCCGGCAATCCTCAACTACATGGGCATGGACCCGCGCAGCGAAAACCCTGAGGACTTCAAGAAGGCCGAAGCCAAGCTGCTGCAGATCCGTCCGTACATCACCTACTTCCACTCTTCCAAGTACGTGTCGGACCTGGCCAACGGTGACATCTGCGTGGCGTTCGGTTACTCGGGCGACGTGTTCCAGGCCGCCAACCGCGCCAAGGAAGCCAACAACGGCGTGAACATCGCCTACGCCATTCCCAAGGAAGGCGCCAACCTGTGGTTCGACCTGCTGGCCATCCCCGCCGACGCCAGCAATCCGAAAGAAGCCCACGCCTTCATCAACTACCTGCTGGACCCGCAAGTGATTGCCAAGGTCAGCGCGTCGGTCGGCTACGCCAACCCGAACCCGGCCGCCAAGCAGTACATGGACCCCGAGCTGGTCAGCAACCCCGAGGTGTATCCGCCCCAGGAAGTCCTCGACAAACTCTACATCTCCACCACGCCGCCACAGTCGATCATGCGCCTGATGACCCGTTCGTGGAGCAAAGTGAAGTCCAACAAATGAATCAGTACACCCAGGAACATACCCACTCCTATTACGCGGCGTCCGCCCGGGGCATGAGGCAGCGTCCCGCGCTGGCCTCGGACCTGGTGGCCGATGTCTGTGTGGTCGGCGCGGGTTTCACCGGCATCAACACCGCCATCGAGCTGGCCCAGCGCGGACTCTCGGTGGTCCTGCTGGAGGCCCGGCGGATTGGCTGGGGCGCCAGCGGGCGCAACGGCGGCCAGTTGATACGCGGCATCGGCCATGACGTCAGCGGCTTTGCCAGACATGTGGGCGCCGAAGGCGTGCAGTACCTGGAACAGGCCGGGGTCGAATCGGTGCAAGTCGTGGCCCAACGCATCCGCGAACACGGCATTGATTGCGACCTGCGCTGGGGCTTCTGTGAACTGGCCAACACCCCGGCGCATTTTGCCGGGCTGAAGGCCGAACACGCCCAATTGCTCGAGTCCGGTTACGCCCATGAAACGCGCCTGATCGAACCTGGCCAGATCCGCGAACATGTGGTGGACTCCGGCGTTTACGCCGGTGGCCTGGTCGACATGGGCTCGGGCCACCTGCATCCGCTGAACCTGGCACTGGGCGAAGCGCAAGTCGCCGAGTCCCTTGCCGTGCAGATCTTCGAGCAAAGCCCGGTGCTGGAGTTGATCCACGGCAGCACGGTGCAGGTGCGCTGTGCCGGTGGCACCGTGCGTGCGGCCACGCTGGTGCTCGCTTGCAATGCCCACCTGGAAGAGCTGGAACCGAAGCTCAGCGGCAAGGTGCTCCCGGCGGGCAGCTACATCATCGCCACCGAACCCTTGTCAGAAGACGCCGCCAGGCAACTGATCCCGCACAACGTCGCGCTGTGCGACCAGAAAGTCGGACTGGATTACTACCGGCTCTCCGCCGACCGGCGTCTGTTGTTCGGCGGTGCCTGTCATTACTCCGGGCGCGACCCGGCGGACATCGCGGCCTACATGCGCCCGCAGATGCTCAAGGTGTTCCCGCAACTGGCCAAAACGCGCATCGACTATCAGTGGGGCGGCATGATCGGCATCTCGGCCAACCGCTTCCCGCAGGTCGGGCGCCTGAGCCAGCACCCGAACGTGTTCTACGCCCAGGGCTACTCCGGCCATGGCCTGAACGTCACCCACTGGTGCGCGAAGTTGTTGGGCGAAGCGATCCATGCCGGGCACAGCAAAGGCTTCGACGTGTTCAGCGCCGTGCCGCATATGACCTTCCCCGGCGGACGCGCCCTGCGCTCGCCACTGCTGGCACTTGGCATGTTCTGGTATCGGATGCGGGAAATGCTGGGTTAGTTCGGGTACACAAAACCCTGTGGCGAGGGGGCTTGTCGGATCGCCGCATCGCCCCGTTAGGGTGCGCAGCACCCGCCGTCTCGTCAATTGCAGGTTCCTGAAAAACTGCAAGGGGTCGCTTCGCAACCCAACGGGGGCAAGCCCCCTCGCCACAAAATGCCTGCCTGCAAGTGCAACCACTTCTTTTATATCCCCTTGTTTCGACTTTCGATTTGCTCAATCGCGAGGCACTTCTATATTGAGGGGGTGCTCTGAATTTCCTGCCTCTTGTTGAGCTTGACCCATGGCAACTACCGATCAGCTGATCATCTGCGAGCACTGCGACAGCGTTTACCAAAAAGTCACGCTCGCCAAACATCAGAAAACCTTGTGTACGCGCTGCGGCGGCGTGCTGCAGCGCTATAACGGCCTCACGGTGGAGCAGCGTCTTGCGTTGACCTTCACCGCGTTGATGCTGTGGATTTTCGCCAATTTCTATCCCGTGATGAGCATCAGCCTCAAAGGCTCGAAGCACAGCGCCACCCTCTGGGACTCGGTGCTAGCCCTGAGCCTGGGGCCTATCACCTTCATCGCCATGGTGGCGGCGATCGCCATGATCATCGCGCCGATCTTCCAGTTGTTGCTGCTGATCTGGGTGCTGGGCTTCGCACTGGCCGGACAACGCTCACCGGGCTTCAAGCTCTGCATGCGCTGGCTGGAAAGCCTGAGGCCCTGGAGCATGCTCGAAGTCTGCCTGCTGGGCGCCATGGTCGCCGTGATCAAACTCGCCGGGCTGCTTGATGTGCTGCCCGGTATCGGGTTGTTTGCCCTGGCCGTGTTGAGCCTGATGATGATCCGCATCGCCGGGCGCGACATCCGCGAACTATGGGACATTGTATGAGCACGCCTCCGTACGCCGACGAGCTCAACCTGTGCCTGTGTCACACCTGCGGACTGGCTTGTGACATGACGGGTGAACCTCACGAATGCGAGCGTTGCGGTGCGCCGCTGCACCGGCGCAAAACCAATTCCCTGACCCGCACCTGGGCCTACATGATCGCGGCCCTGGTGTTTTACATCCCGGCCAACCTGTTGCCGGTGATGAATACCGAGATGGTCGGCCATGGTGCCGACAGCACGATCATGAGCGGCGTGCTGGAGTTTTGGGAGGCCGGGGCCTGGGACATCGCCCTGATCATTTTCATTGCCAGTATCGCGGTACCGGGCATCAAGTTCGTCGCCATCACCTTGCTGCTGGTCACCGTGCAACGCGACAGCGAATGGGCACGCAAAGAGCGTTCGACGCTGTACCGCTTCGTCGAGGTCATCGGCTACTGGTCGATGCTCGATGTGATAGTCGTGGCCCTGGTGGCCTCGCTGGTGAAATTCCAGGCCCTGGCCGACATCGAGCCGCGCCTGGGCATTCTGTTTTTCGGTCTGGTTGTGGTGTTCACCATGCTTTCGGCAATGAGTTTCGATCCACGCTTGATCTGGGATAAAGAGCGGGAAAACCCACACAATGAGGAGGTCACGGATGAAGTCGCAAGCCACTGACGGGCCGCAAGCCCCTGGGCAGGCACCGATCAAGACCCGCCGTTTCAGCGTTTCGCTGGTCTGGATCGTACCGATCGTCGCGGTGCTGGTGGGTATTTCGCTGGTGGTTCACAGCATTCTGCAGCAAGGCCCGACCATCGTTGTCACGTTCAAGACAGGGAGCGGCCTGACCGCGAATAAAACCGAGGTCAAGTACCGTAATGTGGTGATTGGCCAAGTCTCGGATGTAGAACTGAGCGATGACCAGAAGAGTGTCAACGCCACCATCAAGCTGGCCAAGCAGGCCGAAAGCTTTACCCGCGAGGATTCGCAGTTCTGGGTCGTGCGCCCGCGCATTGGCGCGGGTGGCGTGTCCGGTATCGATACCCTGCTGTCGGGCGATTACATCGGTGCCGATATCGGCCAGGCCAACGGCCGGGCAAAACACTTCACGGGGCTGGAAAACCCGCCGCCCATCACCTATGGCGAGCCGGGCAAGCGCTTCACCCTGTTCACCCAGGACCTGGGCTCGCTGGATATCGGCTCCCCGGTCTACTATCGCAAGATCCCGGTTGGCCAGGTGGTCGCCTACGCGCTGGACCCGGATGGCAAAGGCGTGAACATCGAGCTGTTCATCCACGCCCCCAACGACAAGTACGTTACCGAAAACACGCGTTTCTGGAACGCCAGCGGCATTGACGTGAACGTCGGCGCCAACGGCTTTGCGGTCAAGACCGAGTCGTTGTCCTCCCTGCTGGTGGGCGGCATTGCCTTCCGCGCACCCGACTACAGCCCTGGCGATAAACCGGCCGCTGCGGAGTACGCCTACGAACTGTTCGACGACCAGCAAACCGCCCTCGCCCCGCCAAACGGCAAGCCGCAGTACCTGGCCATGCGTTTCGACCAGGCAATGCGCGGGCTCAAGGTCGATGCGCCGGTGGAATTCCTCGGTGTGGAAATCGGCAAGGTGGTGTCGGTCAATCTGGATTACGACGAGAAGCTTCGCTCCTTTCCGGTCAACGTCGGCATCGTGATTTACCCGCAACGCCTGGGCAGGGCCCACGACAAGATGCTCAAGGCGCTCAATCATGACCCCAATGACGAAGCGGGTGGCGTACGCCTGATCGGCACCTTTATCGAAAATGGCCTGCGTGCCCAGGCACGCACGGGCAATTTCCTGACCGGCCAGCTGTACATTGCCCTGGACTTCTACCCCAAGGCAGAAAAAGTCGCCTTCGATGCCACGGCGCGTCCGGTCATGATTCCAACCATTCCTGGCAGCCTCGAGCAATTGCAGGAAAAACTCGAAGCCATGGTCGACAAGATCAACAAACTGCCGATCGAGCGAATCGCCGGCAATCTCGATGGCAATCTCGTCGAACTGCGCAAGGGCATGGCGCAATTCAACGGCAAGATCCTGCCTGGCGTGCAAAGCACTCTGTCGGACTTCAGCAAAACGATGGATACCGCCAATACGACCTTGCAATCCGCCGGTTCGACCTTGGCCGACGACTCGCCGCAACGGGAAAAACTGAATCAGACCCTGGATGAACTGGGACGCACGTCGAGATCCTTGCGTGATCTATCGGATTACCTGGGACGGCATCCGGAATCGTTGCTTCGCGGCCGCCCGAACAATGCCCCGCCCATGGATCTGCAAGGGCCACCGCGCAATTGAGCACAGGAGCAACACCCATGGCTTTTCCGCTGAAATTCACAGTGTTCACCGCGTTGTTGCTGCTCGCCGCTTGCCGCAGTGACCCGATTCAGTTCCATACCCTGACGCCGACCCAGGTGGGCAATCATTCCACGACCACCGTCGGGGTGATTCAGATCGAGACGATAAGCTTGCCGCCCCAGGTCGATCGGGCGCAGATCGTCATTCGCGAGGGCAACAGTACCCTGGCGATCCTCGAAACCCATTGGTGGGGTGCAACCCTGGTGGAGGAATTGCGCAGTGCGCTGGCCGATCAACTGAGCAACAGTCCCGTAAAGGGCAAGTATTCGGTACGGGTCGATGTGCAGCGTTTTGACTCTGTCCCCGGTCAATATGCGCTGATGGACGTGATATGGCGTCTGCGCAGTGCCGAGCCCGGCAACAAGGCCCAGGTGATTTGCCGCAGCACCTTGCAAACGCCGTCAGGCGCAACTGTCGATGAGCTGGTACTTGCCCAGCAAAACAACATCAAACGCCTGGCCGCGCTGATCAGCCAGGCGGCCACACGACCCCAGGCGAGTTGTCCTTCGTCCTGAAGGCCATCCATCGCCAGCAAGCTGGCTCACGTAGGAGCTGGCTTGCCAGCGATGGTCGTCAACGATTACGCGGGGGAGCTGGATGAACGCGGCGCATTGGAGTCCATCGCCAGCAGGCTGGCTCCTACAGGTATTGCGTTGTTAGTGTTTCCTGGGATTGCGTGAAGAACCTTTTTTTATGGTTGCTCACGCAATTCCGGGGAGCACCTACAGAGCCCGCCGCGATCGGCCTCGTTGCTTGGTGGTGCACGTGTTCCCCTGTAGGAGCTGCCGGAGGCTGCGATCTTTTGATCTTGATCTTCAGCAATCTCCAGATCGCAAAAGCAAAATCAAAATCAAAATCAAAAGATCGCAGCCTGCGGCAGCTCCTACAGATATTTCGTTATCTGTGTTCCCCCGGGAATCCGTGAAGAACCTTTTCAGCGCTGCCATCCCACGCAAAAGCAAAAGATAACAATTCCCAGTAGTTAACTAATTACCCGCCGCAACCTCCTCTGCAATTTTTTCACATTCCGTTCACCGTTCCGACACCTGCGCAGATTTAACTTGGGCTCCCGTTAATTCGCTGAACTTGGTTTCGGCGGAATTTTTTTGTGCTGTTTAAGGTTTTGTTCAACAGCACTTTCCCTGGCGCTTCAATGGTGGACAAACTTGGTCGACTCCGTCTTGCGTAAACCGTCTTCGCGCCTGTCCAAATCGGTCGTGGCCATTAGCGCACTGACCATCGCCGTGCTGGTCACCGGCTTTGTCCTGTGGCCGAAATCCCCGACCAATCTGGCCGAGGAAGGTGCACAGGTCCGGGCCCGGTTGCTGCAACAATGGAATGCCGGCGAGATCGCGGTGCTGGTTCGCCATGCCGAGCGGTGCGACCGTTCCAGCAATCCTTGCCTGGGCCCGGCTGACGGCATTACCCGTGTCGGCAGTGAAGCGGCCGCCGTTGTCGGGCAAGGTCTGGCACACCTGGGTCTGTCGCAGACCGACATCCTGACCAGCCCGGTTACACGCACCGTGCAGACTGCGCATTACATGTTCAACAGCGACCCTCGGACCCAGGAATGGCTGGCCACCTGCGGCACGACCCTGCGTAACGATGTCGTGGCGCACAAGGTGGCCCATCGCAACCTGGTGCTGGTGACCCACAGCGGTTGCATCGCGGATTTTGAACAGCAGACCGGCCTCAAGCATGCGGCGAAGGACGCCGAGTACGGCAGCTCATTGTTTGTCCACATCGATGGCAATGGGCAATTGCAAGTACTCGGCATTGTGAATGCCGAAGACTGGAATACTCTGCAACAAGAAAAAAACTGAATCATCACTCGGCGAAAACTCTGGAAACAAGTTACTTCAAAGTTGACTGAATAACAGCTGAACAAACGGCGAGAAACATGACTTGACTTCTCGCTGTTCAATATCATCCCGCTTTTCCCTCTTGCAACTTTCATCTCTATCTTCAATCAGCCTTTTCAGCGCCAAGGTCGAGACATGACGTCAAATCAGCCACTGCCGGATTTTATCGGCCAATCTTCCCGCCTGCTCGTCCCAACGACACCTGCCAACGGGCGCTGGATGCTGTTCGCCCTGGTTCTGGCGTTCATAGCGTTCTACTTGCTGCCGCTGATGAGCCACGGCCTGTGGATTCCCGACGAAACCCGTTATGCGCAGATCAGCCAGGAAATGCTGCAGAGCGGAAACTGGATCTCGCCGCACTTCATGGGCCTTCGTTATTTCGAGAAGCCGATTGCCGGGTACTGGATGATTGCCATCGGTCAGGCGGTGTTTGGCGACAACTTGTTCGGGGTGCGCATAGCGTCAGCGCTGAGCACCGGGTCGAGCGTGTGGCTGACCTGGCTGATTGCCCGCCGGTTCTGGGGCGATCCGCGCAAAAGCTTTGCTTGCGCGCTGCTTTACATGAGCTTCGGGCTGATTGCCGGCCAGGCCGGGTACGCCAACCTCGATCCGCAGTTCACCCTGTGGGTCAACCTGAGCCTGGTCTCCCTGTGGTTTGCCATCGACAGTCGCACCACCCGTGCCCGGATGGGTGCCTGGACGGTCCTGGGCATCGCCTGCGGCATGGGGTTCATGACCAAGGGCTTCCTGGCCTGGCTGCTGCCGGCGGTGATCGCCCTGCCCTACATGCTCTGGCAGCGTCGTATTGGCGAGCTGTTGCGTTACGGGCCACTGGCTGTTGTGGTCGCCGCGGCTGTCTGCCTGCCCTGGGCACTGGCCATTCATCATCAAGAACCGGATTTCTGGAATTTCTTCTTCTGGAACGAGCACGTACGCCGCTTCGCCGCCGACAACGCGCAACACGCCCGTCCGTGGTGGTTCTACCTGCCGATGCTGGTCGTTTCCACCCTGCCCTGGGCTGCGTTGTTACCAGCAACCTTCATCCAGGCCTGGAACAACAAGCGTCAGCCCGTCAGCGGTTTTCTCCTGCTCTGGTTGTTGTTGCCATTGGCGATTTTCAGCATGAGCAGCGGTAAATTGCCGACTTACATCATGCCGTGCCTGTTGCCGCTGGCGCTGCTGATGGGAGATGCCCTGACCCGCCTGCTGCAACAGGCATGGGCACGGACGATTCGCCTCAACGGATGGCTCAACGTCGTCATTGCCACGACGGCCCTGACGGCCTTGCTGTACCTGCAACTGAGCAAAGAAATATTCGAAAACACCGAGATGTTCAGCCTGTCCCTGGCGTTCATCGTGCTGCTGGGCTGGATCATCGCCAATGCCCTGCAAATCCTGCGGCCATTGACGTTATGGGCGATGCCGGCCCTCGGCATCTGGCTGCTGGTGGCACTGCTACCCGCCGCCATGCCGGGCCAGATCGTCGACAGCAAGATGCCCGACCAGTTTATCTCCGAACACCTGGACAGCCTGAACCAGACCACCACGCTGCTGAGCAACGACCTGGGGGCAGCCTCGGCCCTGTCGTGGCTGACCGGCCGACCGGAGATAGCGCTTTACAACGTCATCGGTGAAATGAAATACGGCCTGCAGGATCCTGCTGCCGCCTCGCGCAAGGTGACCCTGCAAGATGTCGGGCAATGGATGACCGAGGCGCGCAAGAAAGGCTCGGTCGGGGTGGTGATGCGGGTCAACAGCGTCGATGAGGTTCAGGAGGTCGAGGCGCTACCTGCCGACGGCACGCGTTATCAGCGTGGCAACCTGCAGGTCCTGATCTTCCCGCCAATCCAGCCCTGACAGGCAGGCCAGAAAAAGCACCACAAGGCCTGCGCCCTACGCCCCCCCCCCCGGTTGGGCCGTTGACGAAGAGTTGAAGCGGGTGGCCCCGTTCCCCGGCACACCGGCAATCACCGAGCTATCCTTTCGCAACCCCGATAAACGCCACGCGGGGCCAGCAGCAACTGGCTTCAGGGGAGTGAAAAAAGGCCGTCGGGGCAGCGTCACATTCTGATCGACGACATCGTTTGATCGACGAGTCGAGCCACAGTGGGCACACTGCTGCTAATCTGAATGAAAATTACATGTATTAACGGTTTTTTTGACGTTATTTTCTCATTTGGATCTCTACATTCCCTGCAATTCCAGACATGCAAATGATTCGCATTGGTTAACTGGCGTTTCAATGCACATGACTTTCAAAAAATGCACCAGGAGCAGCCCGCAGAATGATTCCCAAAATCCCTTCGTTCTTGAAAAAAGCCCTGCTGGCCACCGCTTTGCTGAGCGCTGGCCAGGCCTATGCCGCTGACTCCGTCGGCCTCGTGGTGTACAACGCGCAACACGAAGGCCTGACCAAGGCCTGGGTCGAGGGCTTTACCCAGGA
This sequence comes from Pseudomonas sp. Pseusp49, assembly GCF_059491875.1. Taxonomy (NCBI): domain Bacteria; kingdom Pseudomonadati; phylum Pseudomonadota; class Gammaproteobacteria; order Pseudomonadales; family Pseudomonadaceae; genus Pseudomonas; species Pseudomonas sp. Pseusp49. Next base: position 3,611,576 of record NZ_CP168514.1, read on the forward strand.
AACCGGTATCCCGGTCACCTTGCGCAATGGCGATGACACCGAAATGGGCAATCAGATCGTGCAGGAAGGCGCGGCCTCTCCGGCCGATGTATTCCTGACCGAAAACTCCCCGGCCATGGTGCTGGTCGACAACGCCGGGCTGTTCGCGCCTGTCGATAAAGCCACGCTGGAGCAGGTTGACCCGGCCTACCGTCCGGCCCACGGCAAATGGGTCGGGATCGCCGCACGCTCCACGGTGTTTGTGTACAACCCGAGCAAACTCTCGGAAACCAACCTGCCGAAATCGATCATGGACCTGGCCGACCCAAGCTGGAAAGGCCGTTGGGCCGCGTCGCCAGGCGGTGCTGACTTCCAGGCCATCGTCGCCGCCATCCTGCAACAAAAGGGCGAAGCCGCCACGCTGGAATGGCTCAAGGGGATGAAAACCAACTACACCAGCTACCGTGGCAACAGCGCGGTACTCAAGGCAGTGAATGCCGGGCAGATCGAAAGCGGCGTGATCTACCACTACTACAGCCTGGTGGATCAGTCCAAGACCGGGGAAAACAGCAAGAACACCGCCCTGCACTACTTCAAGCACAAGGACCCGGGCGCTTTTGTCAGCATCTCCGGCGGCGGCGTCCTCGCTTCCAGCAAACACAAGGAACAAGCCCAGGCGTTCCTCAAATACATTACCGGCAAGGACGGCCAGGCTGTACTGAAGAACGGCAAGTCGTTTGAATACGCCGTCGGCAAAGGCGCTGAATCCAACCCTAAACTTGTGCCTCTGAATCAACTCGATGCGCCAACTGTCGATGCTTCAAAACTCGACAGCAAAAAAGCCGTAGAGCTGATGACACAGGCCGGACTGCTCTAATTGATGCCTGAAACCCTGCCTGCGGAAGTCGCCGAGGCGACTCCCGCACAATTGCGTCGACGATCCCGCGGACTGTTTGCCGGGCGTGGCGGTGTATGGGTGATCGGTTTGTCGGTGCTGGTTTCGTTACTGGCACTGCTACCGATCGCTTATGTTATCGGCGTGTCCCTGCAAACAGGCTGGTCAACCGCCGTAGCCCTGGTGTTCCGCCCTCGGGTCGGTGAACTGCTGGTCAACACCGTATTGCTGGTACTGCTGACGATTCCCTTGTGCGTGGCGCTGGGCGTGACGCTGGCATGGCTGACCGAACGCACGAATCTGCCGGGGCGGCGCTGGTGGTCGTTGCTGGCCACCGCACCGCTGGCAGTGCCTGCGTTCGTTCACAGCTACGCCTGGGTCAGCCTGGTGCCACCGATTCACGGCTTGTTTGCCGGCGTCCTGGTCTCGGTCATCGCCTACTTCCCGTTCCTGTATTTGCCGGTGGCGGCCACGTTGCGTCGGCTCGACCCGGCCATCGAAGACGTCGCCGAGTCCATGGGGCTCAAACCCTGGAAAGTGTTTTTCCGTGTGGTATTGCCGCAATTGCGCCTGGCGATCTGCGGCGGCGCGTTGCTGGTCGGCCTGCACCTGCTGGCAGAATATGGCCTGTACGCCATGATCCGCTTCGACACCTTTACCACCGCGATCTTCGATCAGTTCAAATCGACCTTCAACGGCGCAGCGGCGCACATGCTGGCCAGTGTGCTGGCGTTGTGTTGCCTGGCCATGTTGACGGCCGAGTCCGCCGCCCGGGGTTCGGCACGTTACGCTCGCGTCGGCTCGGGGAGCGCCCGGGAGCAACGGGTCGTGTGCCTGAAACCGGCATCCACCCTGCTCTCGTTGACGCTGCAAATCGTGACCTGTGCCCTGGCCCTGGGCGTGCCCTTGATCACCTTGGGCAAATGGCTGATCGCCGGCGGCGTGGAGGTCTGGGACACGAGCGAGTTGTTGCCTGCTTTGGAGCAAACCCTGCTGCTCGGCGTCGCCGGTGCAGCGCTGACAACGTTAGCGGCGATCCCGATTGCCTGGCTGTCGATCCGCTACCCCGGCCGAATGCAACGCGTGCTGGAAAGCTGCAACTACATCACCAGCTCCTTGCCCGGAATTATCGTGGCGTTGGCCCTGGTCACCGTCACGATCCATTTTGCCCGGCCGATTTACCAGACCACCTTCACCGTGTTGCTGGCGTACCTGCTGATGTTCTTGCCCCGCGCCCTGGTCAGCCTGCGCGCCGGCATTGCCCAGGCCCCGGTGGAATTGGAGAACATTGCCCGCAGCCTCGGTCGTTCGCCGGCACGGGCACTGTGGCTGATCACCTTGCGCCTGGCCGCTCCCGGAGCCGCCGCCGGTGCGGCGCTGGTGTTCCTGGCGATCACCAACGAATTGACCGCTACCCTGCTGCTGGCCCCGAACGGCACGCGCACCCTGGCCACCGGATTCTGGGCCATGACCAGCGAAATCGATTACGCTGCCGCGGCGCCCTACGCCTTATTGATGGTTGTGCTGTCGCTGCCGCTGACCGGACTTCTTTATCACCAATCGAAAAAAACGGCTGGCCGATGAACACTCTTGAACTCAATGCCCTCTACAAGTCCTATGGCGCCCATTGCGCGCTGGACAACGTCAGCCTGTCGGTGCCAAGCGGCAGCCGCACGGTCATCGTCGGCCCGTCCGGCTCCGGCAAGACCACCTTGCTGCGAATGATTGCCGGCTTCGAATTCCCCGATTCCGGACGTCTTTCGCTCAATGGCCAGACCCTGGTCGACGGTACCCACGAAGTGCCGGCCCATCAACGCCTGATCGGCTACGTGCCGCAGGACGGCGCGCTGTTTCCGCACATGACCGTGGCGGCGAACATCGGCTTCGGCTTGTCGACCAAGGGTTCTGAAAAACAACAGCGCGTCGCCGAACTGATGGACAGCGTGGCGCTGGACGCGAAGATGGCCGAGCGCTGGCCTCACGAATTGTCCGGTGGCCAGCAACAGCGCGTGGCACTGGCCCGGGCATTGGCACAACAGCCACGGCTGATGCTGCTGGACGAACCGTTCTCGGCGCTCGATACCGGATTGCGCGCGGCGATGCGCAAGATGGTCGCGCGGCTGCTGGAAGACGCGGGCGTCACCACCATTCTGGTCACCCATGACCAGAGTGAAGCCCTGTCGTTCGCCGACCAGCTGGCAGTGATGCGCCAGGGCCGACTGGTACAGTCAGGGCATCCGCTGGACCTTTACCGCTATCCCGAAGACGAACAGACCGCCCTGTTCCTGGGGGATGCGGTGGTGATGCCGGCACGCATCGAGGCCGGTTGGGCTCATTGCGACCTGGGACGGATCCCGGTCAACAACCACCGCAACAACAACTCGGCGCAGATCATGCTGCGCCCCGAACAGCTGCAATTGGCCAGCATCCACCCCGGCGACCCGGAAGCCGGTGGCTGCCGGGCCGTGGTCACCGATCGGGATTTCAGCGGCAACACTTGCACGCTGACGGTCGAACTCCAGTCATTGACCAGCGACGAGCAACCGGGGCGCTCACTGCTGGTGCGCAGTTCCGGCATGTACGCACCACCCGCCGGCAGCGCAGTTCAGGTCTCGACCATTGGCCACGCCCACGTGTTGAGCGAGCTGTAAGGGTTCACAGGTCGAATCGATCCACTGCCCGACGCCGCTCGTTGTCGTCGCGCACGTCGTAGTTGGCCGTGGTCTGGATGTTGCTGTGGTGCGCCAGTTTCTGCGCAATCGACAAGTCATGCTCTTCGATCACCCGGGTAATGAATGAACGCCGGAAGTCGTGGGGCATGATTTTCACCCCGACCTGCGCGCCCCGTTGCCGGGCGATGTAGTAGATCGCATGTTTGGTGATGCGCTCACGGGTGATGTGGCTGCCACGGCGGATGCGATTGAACAGAAACGGATCGTCCGGCTCGCCTTCCTTGAGCAGGGAGCGGCGCAATTCAAGCCAGGCTTGCAGTTTGGCGAAGGCCCAGGCCGGCGCGTACTTGATCAACTGCTTGTTGCCCTTGGCGGTCACCTGCAGGCTGCGCTGGGTGAAGTCGACCTGATTCAACTCCAGGTTCACCGATTCGGACTTGCGCATTCCCGAGCCGTACAAAATCCCGATGATCGCGGCATCCCGCAAGCCTTGTGGCCGTGGATCGGCGGCGCAGACCGCCATCAGTTCCTGGATCAGCGTACGCCTGAGGTTGCGTCCCTGGGACAGCCGTGTACCGGCGATGCCCTTCACCGAGCGCATCTTCAACAGGTGCTCCTGAGAGATCAGGCTCATGCGCCACGCTTCGTTCATCACCCCGCGCACCGCGTTGACATACAGTGAAGACGTGTTCGGCGCATAGCCATCTGAACGCAATGTAGCCACCAGTGCGATCACGTCTTCGGGCTGCAGGTTGTGCCAGGGTATCTCTTCGATATCGCAGTCTTCGAAGCCCAGGCGGTCGGCGGCGTCCTGCAGCACATAGCGCATGGTCAGCTGGCTGGAGGGTGCCAGTCGCGCCAGATACAGGGTCAGCGGATTGGTCAGGGGCGTGCGAGAATCAGTTACAGGTAAGTCAATCAAACGAAACGGCCTTGAATGTAAACAGTTCAATGAAGCAACTAAGAAGAGAAATAACGATGATGTAAAAGACGCTACAACTGTAGGACCTTTCCTAAAATTCACGATAAACGGAAGAAGTCTGAACAGCGGCTTAATGGCCTTCAGATAAAATGATTCCCCAACCGTTTTTTCATGTTCCTTTCACAAAATCGGGCATAACCTTCTATAAAGTCGGCGCAACCCGAATGGACGTCCAACCTGCCGCCCACGGCGAAAAAAGTCAACCGATGCAGTTTTTTACCGCCAACCGGTAACTAGTTGATTTGATGCAAATTCTGTTTTAGCGTCTAAGCTGATTTTTGGATCCCTTTTAGCCTCAAAGGCTATTTACGTTTTCAGCCCCAGAGGTGCCCATGAGTCAGGCGTTTCTCCCTTTTTCCCGTCCCAGTATCGGTGACGAAGAAATCGCCGCCGTCGAGCAAGTATTGCGTTCCGGGTGGATCACTACCGGGCCGAAGAACCAGGCACTGGAAGAACACTTTGCCAACTACGTTGGTTGCCGACATGCCGTGGCACTGTCCTCGGCCACTGGCGGCATGCATATCACCCTCCTGGCATTGGGCATCGGGCCCGGCGATGAAGTGATTACACCGTCGCAGACCTGGGTCTCCACCGCCAACATGATCACCCTGCTGGGTGCCACACCGGTATTCGTCGACGTCGACCGCGACACGCTGATGACCGACGTGGCCATGATTGAAGCTGCGATCACGCCGCGCACCAAAGCCATCATCCCGGTGCATTACGCCGGTGCGGCATTCGATCTCGATCCGCTTTACGCCCTGGCCGACAAACACGGCATTGCCGTGATCGAAGACGCCGCCCACGCCGCAGGCACGCTCTACAAAGGTCGTCACGTCGGCGCCAAAGGCACGGCCATCTTCTCGTTCCACGCAATCAAGAACATGACCTGCGCCGAAGGCGCCATGTTCGTCAGCGACGATGAAGCCCTGGCCTCGCGGGTACGCATGCTCAAGTTTCACGGGCTGGGGGTCGATGCCTACGACCGCCTGACCCACGGCCGCAAGCCCCAGGCCCAAGTGGTCGAGCCCGGATTCAAGTACAACCTGGCCGACATCAACGCGGCCATCGCCCTGGTGCAACTCGAACGCCTGGACGAGATCAACGCCAAGCGCACTCAACTGGCCCAGGCCTACTTGCAGCGCCTGGAAGGTCTGCCGGTGCAACCGCTGGCCGTCCCCGCTTATTCGCAACAACACGCCTGGCACCTGTTCATCCTGCGTATTGATGCCGACCAGTGCGGGCTGGATCGCGAAGCGTTCATGAAAGCCCTCCAGGAGCAGAATATCGGCACCGGCATTCACTTCATTGCCACTCACCTGCACACCTACTACCGCCAGCGCTACCCCAACCTGTACCTGCCCAACACCGAATGGAATTCGGCACGGCTGTGTTCGATCCCGTTGTTCCCCGACATGACCACCGATGATGTCCAGCGCGTCGTCGGCGCCATTGAAAACTGCATGGATAGAAGCCTTTGAGACCTTACCCAATCAACTTCGTGTCGATCGTCATTCCGGTCTACAACGAACAGGACAGCCTGCCGGAGTTGCTTCGTCGCACCGAAGCAGCCTGCCAACAGTTGCACCATGCCTACGAAATCGTACTGGTCGACGACGGCAGCCGCGACGACTCCGCACAGATCCTGGAAGACGCCGCGTCCCGCGAAGGCAGCCCGGTGGTGGCCGTCATCCTCAACCGCAACTACGGCCAGCACGCGGCGATCATGGCCGGTTTCGAACAGTGCAAGGGCGATGTCGTCATCACCCTCGATGCCGACCTGCAAAACCCGCCCGAAGAAATCCCGCGGCTGATCGAACAGGCCGAGCTGGGTTATGACGTCGTCGCGACGGTGCGCAACAACCGCCAGGACTCGGCGTTGCGCCGCTGGCCATCAAAGTTGATCAACCTCGCCGTGCAACGCTCCACCGGCGTGGCCATGAGCGACTACGGCTGCATGCTGCGCGCCTACCGACGCACCATCGTCGATGCCATGCTCGCCTGCCGTGAACGCAGCACCTTCATTCCGATCCTGGCCAACAGCTTTGCCCGCCACACCACGGAAATCCTCGTGACCCACGCCGAGCGTGAACACGGCGATTCCAAGTACAGCCCGATGCGCCTGATCAACCTGATGTTCGATCTGGTCACCTGCATGACCACCACGCCCCTGCGACTGCTGAGCATCGTCGGCGTCGGCATGGCGGCCCTGGGCATGCTGTTCGCCATCGCCCTGGTCCTGCTGCGCCTGGTGTTCGGCGCCGGCTGGGCCGGTGGCGGTACCTTCGTACTGTTCGCCGTACTGTTCGTCTTCACCGGTGGGCAATTCATCGGCATGGGTCTGTTGGGTGAATACCTGGGCCGCATGTACAGCGATGTGCGCGCACGCCCGCGCTTCTTCATTGAAAAGGTGCTGCGCAGCCAGCCCGCCTCCCCTGCTTCCGTTGTCACCGTCGACGGCCTTACTTCCACTTCTTCAGATCAGGTTCCTTCATGAGTGCAAAAGCTGTTGTCTTCGCCTATCACGATATTGGCTGTGCCGGCATCGAATCCCTGCTCTCCTCGGGTTTCGAGATCGCTGCGGTGTTCACCCACGCCGACGATCCGAAGGAGAACGCCTTCTACGGCTCCGTCGCGCAGCTGTGCGCCCGCCACGGCATTGCCGTGCATGCACCGGAGGACGCCAACCATCCGTTGTGGATCGAACGTATCGCCAAGCTCGATCCCGACTACATTTTCTCGTTCTACTACCGCAACCTGCTGAGCGAGCCGCTGCTGGCCACGGCGCGCAAAGGCGCGTTCAACCTGCACGGTTCGCTGCTGCCGCGCTACCGTGGTCGCGCACCGGCCAACTGGGTGCTGGTCAACGGCGAAACCGAAACCGGCGTGACCCTGCACCGCATGGTCAAGCGTGCCGATGCCGGCGCTATCGTTGCCCAGCAAAAAGTCGCGATCGAGCGCAGCGACACGGCGCTGAGCCTGCACGGAAAACTGCGCACGGCGGCTGCCGATCTGTTGCGCGATACGTTGCCGGCGCTGCTGCAAGGCAAAGTCAGCGAAACACCACAGGACGAATCCAAGGCTACGGTGTTCGGCCGTCGCACGCCGGCTGACGGTAAACTGGTCTGGGCCAAGCCGGCCGAAGAACTGTTCAACCTGGTGCGCGCCGTGACCCAGCCGTACCCGGGCGCCTTCTGCGCGGTAGGCGAGCACAAGCTGATTGTCTGGAGCGCCGAAGTCGCCAAGGGCAACGAAGGCCAGGCGCCGGGCCGTGTGATCAGCGTCGATCCGCTGCGCATCGCCTGCGGTCAAGACTCGCTGATCATCAACGCCGGCCAGCGCAACGACAACGGCCTGTACCTGAGCGGTCCGCAACTGGCCAATGAACTGGGCCTGGTGGACGGTTCCGTGCTGCGCGGTGCCGAATCCGGTCGTGCCCCGCGTCGCACCCGCGTGCTGATCCTCGGCGTCAACGGCTTCATCGGCAACCACTTGTCCGAGCGCCTGCTGCGCGACGACCGCTACGAAGTCTACGGCCTGGACATCGGTTCGGACGCCATCGATCGCCTGCGCAGCCACCCGAACTTCCACTTCGTCGAAGGCGACATCAGCATCCACTCCGAGTGGATCGAATACCACATCAAGAAGTGCGACGTGGTGCTGCCGCTCGTGGCCATCGCCACGCCAATCGAATACACCCGCAACCCGCTTCGTGTGTTCGAACTGGACTTCGAAGAGAACCTGAAACTGGTTCGCTACTGCGTCAAGTACAACAAACGCGTGATCTTTCCGTCGACCTCGGAAGTCTATGGCATGTGCCAGGACCCGAACTTCGACGAAGACAGCTCCAACCTGGTGGTCGGACCGATCAACAAGCAGCGCTGGATCTACTCGGTCTCCAAGCAATTGCTCGACCGCGTCATCTGGGCCTACGGCCAGAAGGGCCTGAACTTCACCCTGTTCCGTCCATTCAACTGGATGGGCCCACGTCTGGACCGCCTGGATTCGGCCCGTATTGGCAGCTCCCGCGCCATTACCCAGCTGATCCTGAACCTGGTGGAAGGCACGCCGATTCGCCTGTTCGACGGTGGCGAGCAAAAACGCTGCTTCACCGACATCGCCGACGGTGTGGAAGCCCTGGCACGGATCATCGACAACGACAACGATGTCTGCAACGGCCAGATCATCAACATCGGTAACCCGGACAACGAAGCCAGCATCCGTCAGCTGGGCGAAGAGCTGCTGCGCCAGTTCGAAGCTCACCCGCTGCGCGCCAACTTCCCTCCGTTCGCCGGCTTCCGCGATATCGAGAGCAAGGCGTTCTACGGCACCGGTTACCAGGACGTGTCCCATCGCAAACCGAGCATCGCCAACGCCAAGCGCCTGCTGGACTGGACGCCGACTGTGGAGATGAGCGAAACCATCGGCAACACGCTGGACTTCTTCCTGCGTGAGGCCATGCTCGAAATCGCGGACAAGCGTTGATGCAGGCGGGACTGCGGATTGATGTCGACACCTACCGAGGCACCCGTGAAGGGGTGCCCCGGTTGCTGGAAATCCTTGATGAAGCACAGGTCAAGGCGACGTTCTTCTTCAGTGTCGGGCCGGACAACATGGGGCGCCATTTGTGGCGCCTCATCCGTCCACAGTTTCTCTGGAAAATGCTTCGCTCCAATGCAGCCGGCCTGTATGGCTGGGACATTCTGCTGGCGGGCACCGCATGGCCCGGAAAACCGATCGGCCGCGACCTGGGGCACTTGATGCGTCAGGCCCGGGACGCCGGGCATGAAGTCGGCCTGCACGCCTGGGACCACCACGGCTGGCAAGCCAATGCCGGGCGTTGGAGCGATGCACAACTGGTCGAACAGATACGCCGTGGCGTGGACACCCTCAGCGACATTCTCGGGGCAAAGATCACCTGCTCGGCCTCCGCCGGCTGGCGTGCCGACGAGCGTGTGATCGAGGCCAAGCAAGGGTTCGGCTTTCGCTACAACAGCGATTGCCGTGGCCAGAGCCTGTTCCAGCCGCGATTGGCCAATGGTTGCCTGGGCGCACCGCAAATTCCGGTGGACCTGCCGACCTTCGACGAGGTGGTCGGACCGAGCGTCGCCGCCAAGGACTTCAACAGGTTCATCCTGGACCGGTTCACTCCGGAAAAACTCAATGTCTACACGATCCATGCCGAGGTAGAAGGGATTCTGATGGCCAACGATTTCCGTCAACTGCTGAGCGATGCGCGTCAGCGGGACATCCGTTTTCAACCCCTGGGCGACTTGTTGCCCCAGGCCCCTGACAGTCTGCCGGTCGGCCGCGTGGTACGCGGTGCGCTCGAAGGTCGCGAAGGCTGGCTGGGAGTGCAAGGCGCATGAGCAAACGCTGGGCTTTGCCGTTGTTGTTGGCCATGGTGGCGCTGGCGTACCTGCTGCCACTGGGCAGTCATGGCTTGTGGATTCCCGACGAAACCCGCTATGCGCAGATCAGTCAGGGCATGCTCCTGAGCGGCAACTGGGTATCGCCGCACTTCATGGACGTACGCTATTTTGAAAAACCGGCGGCCGGCTACTGGATGATTGCCCTCGGGCAGGCGTTGTTCGGCCAGAACCTTTTCGGGGTGCGCTTCGCTTCTGCCCTGAGCACCGGCTTGAGCGTGCTGCTGTGCTACCTGATCGCCCGCCGCCTGTGGAACGAACCGCGCAAGAGTTTCGCCTGCGCCTTGCTCTACATGAGCTTTACGGTCATCGCCGGGCAGGCCGGGTACGCCAACCTCGATCCGCAATTCACCTTCTGGGTCAACCTCAGCCTGGTCGCCTTGTGGTTTGCGCTGGACAGCGTCGGCCGCCGTCAACGGCTGGTGGCGTGGGCGGTGCTGGGCCTGGCCTGTGGCATGGGTTTCCTCACCAAGGGTTTCCTGGCCTGGTTGCTGCCCGTGTTGATCGCCCTGCCCTGGGTAATCTGGCAAAAGCGCTGGCGTGAACTGCTGGTCTATGGCCCGGTGGCGGTCGTGGTCGCCATCGCCGTCAGCCTGCCATGGGCACTGGCCGTGCACGCCCAGGAGCCCGATTACTGGCGGTTTTTCTTCTGGCACGAACACATCCGCCGCTTTGCCGGGGACGACGCCCAGCATAACGCGCCCTGGTGGTACTACCTGCCGTTGCTGGTGGCGTTCAGCATGCCGTGGGTTGCCTTGCTGCCGCCCGCGCTCAAGCAAGCCTGGCAGACCCGGCGCCAGTCCAGCATCGGGTTCCTGCTGCTGTGGTTATGGATGCCGTTGATCTTCTTCAGCCTCAGCAAAGGCAAACTGCCGGCCTACATCCTGCCGTGCCTGTTACCCCTGGCCTTGTTGCTCGGCCATGCGCTGGCTGACCGGTTGAAGCTCGAACAAGGCCGCGTGCTGGGCATCAACGGCCTGCTGAACCTGGTGGTGGGCGTGGTGACCCTGCTGGCCCTGGTTTACGTGCAACTGAAAAAGCCGATCTACGATCATGAACTGCACAACCTGGTGTTGGTGTTCATCGGCTTGATCGGCTGGATCATGGCCAACCTGCTGCAAGCCTTCCGCCCATTGCAGTGCTGGGCCGCCCCGGCCTTTGGCAGCCTGCTGTTCGCCGGTCTGTTGCCTGCCGGTCTGCCCAATTCCGTGGTCGCCAATAAAACACCTGACCAGTTCATCCTCGATCACGCCCAGGAACTGGGCCAGAGCGTCAAATTGCTGAGCAACGACCTGGGCGCCGCTTCGGCGCTGTCCTGGCGGATGAAACGGCCGCAAGTGGCTTTTTTCAACACGATAGGCGAATTGAAATATGGCCTTGCCTATCCTGACTCGCTTAAGCAGCGCGTCGACCCGGACCAGGTGCAACAGTGGATGCAGGATGCCCGCCAGCAAGGCTCGGTCGGTGTGGTCATGCGGGTCAAGGGTGAGGAAGAGCTGCGTGAACTCGAACAGTTGCCCAAAGAGGGCAAGCGCTATGAACAAGGCAACCTGGTGATTTTGATTATCCCGCAGGCGGCACCATGAGCCTGCTATTACTACTGGTGGCCTGCCTGCTGACCTGCCTGGGCCAGATCGCCCAGAAATATGCGGTGGAAAGCTGGCGCGGCAAACCTTCCGGGTGGATGGACAAACTGCGCTCGCCCTGGCTGTGGCTGGCTCTGGCTGCGTTGGGCCTGGGCCTGCTGGTATGGCTGCTGGTGCTGCAACGCCTGGAAGTCGGGGTTGCCTATCCGATGCTGAGCCTGAACTTCGTGCTGATCACCCTTGTTGCGCGTTTCGTGTTCCACGAAACCATCGACCGCCGACACTGGGTCGGTGTGGCATTGGTGATCGGTGGCGTGGCTCTGTTGGGGCAACACGCATGAACCGCAGGCGCGGCATCACCTTCGCCCTGGGCAGCGTGTTGCTGGTCAGTGCCGCCCAACTGGGCATGCGCTGGAGCATGAGTCACCTGCCATCGCCGGAACAGTGGCTCAGCGCACACATCGACCTCACAGCCATTGCCGTTGTGCTCGTGGCCATCCTCGCCTACGCCTTGTCGATGCTGTGCTGGCTCGCCACCCTGCGGGACCTGCCCCTGGGGCGTGCCTACTCGTTGCTGAGCATCAGCTACGCGCTGGTGTACCTGCTGGCCGCCAGCCTGCCGCTGTTCAGCGAAGCGTTCAGCCTTACAAAAAGCCTAGGCGTGGCATTGGTCATCCTCGGCGTCATTACCATCAATTCTCGACCTGCTCGTGCGCCCGAATTAAGGAGTGCCCCATGAAAATCAGTGTGTTTGGTAGCGGTTATGTTGGCCTGGTGCAGGCAGCGGTATTGGCGGAAGTCGGCCACGACGTGGTCTGCATGGACGTTGACGAGAAGAAAGTCGAACTGCTCCAACAGGGCCACGTGAGCATTTTCGAACCCGGCCTGGCCAGCCTGGTACGCGAAGGCCTTGACGCCAAGCGGTTGCAGTTCACCTGCGACGAAAAATTCGCCGTCCAGCACGGCCAGGTCCTGTTCATCGCCGTCGGTACTCCCTCCCGGGACGACGGCTCGGCGGACTTGCGCTACGTGATGTCGGTGGGCGAAGCCGTGGCGCGTCATCGCGAGCAGCCGGCGATCCTGGTGGAGAAATCCACCGTCCCGGTCGGCACCGGCGACGCCTTGCGTGCACACATCGACAAATGCCTGCTCAGCGTCGGGCGTGTATTGCAGTTCGATATCGTCTCCAACCCGGAGTTCCTGAAAGAAGGTTCTGCCGTGGCCGACTGCCGGCGCCCGGACCGTATCGTCATCGGCTGCGAACGCGATGAAGTGCGTGAGGTGATGCGTGACCTGTACTCGCCGTTCAACCGCAACCACGAACGCATCATGTTCATGGACCTGCGCAGCGCCGAGCTGACCAAATACGCCGCCAACTGCATGCTGGCGACCAAGATCAGCTTCATCAACCAGATCGCCGAACTGGCCGAACACCTGGGTGCAGACATCGAATCGGTACGCCTGGGCATCGGCGCCGACTCGCGTATCGGCTACCACTTCATCTACCCCGGTTGCGGCTACGGTGGCTCGTGCTTCCCCAAGGACATGCGCGCCCTGATCCACAGCGCCGAAGAGGCCCATTGCTCCAGCGACCTGCTGCAAGCGGTGGAAGCCATCAACGAGCGGCAAAAGCACAAGCTGTTCGAGCGCATCAACGCGTTCTACAAGGGCGACCTGCGTGGCAAGACCTTTGCCGTCTGGGGCCTGGCCTTCAAACCCAATACCGACGACATGCGCGACGCACCGAGCCGGGTATTGCTCGAATCGTTGTGGGCCGCCGGGGCGAATGTCCGTGCGTTCGATCCGGAAGCCATGCAGGAAACCCAGAAGCTGTACCCGGATGAGTCGAAACTGATGCTCATGGGGACGCCTGAGTCAGTCTTGTCCGGCGCCGATGCGCTGATCATCTGCACCGAATGGCAACAGTTCAAGGCACCGGACTTCGAGTTTATCCGCCAACGCCTCAACGCACCGGTGATCTTCGATGGCCGCAACCTGTTCGACGCGGACCGACTGGCGCGCATTGGCTTTACCTACTTCCCGATCGGTCGGGGTGAGTCGCGCAAATTGCCGATGCCTTACCAGCGATGGCTGACCGAATCAGTGGTCGCTTAAACGTCATGCTCCCCCACTTCCGCCGACAGTCCCTCGCGCTGGGTCTGTTGGCGCTGGTGTTGTTCTGCGCCGGGATGTACCAGCAGCCGGCCATCGGCTTCGATTCGCGCTTCGTGCTGTTCGCCCAGGAAATGCTGCGCAACGGACCGTCTTTTTTTCCGACGACCTACGGCCAGCCCTACGCAGACTATTCGGGTCTTTCAACGGTATTCATCTGGCTGCTTTCACTGCCGCTCGGCCAGGTCACCAGCCTGACCGCGTGGCTGCCGAGCGCCATCGCCGCAGCGGTCATCGTCACCTTGATGTACCGCCTGCTGGCCCCCTACTCCACGCGTTGGGCGCTGCTGAGCATCGCCCTGATGCTGTTGACCAACACCTTCATCACCGAAACCCGCGCAGTTTCCCTCGACCTGATGCTGGCGGCCGTCGCGTTCAGCGTGTTCTACCTGGGTTATGCCGCCGATCACTTCGCGGCACCGAGCCGCCGGGGCCTGATCTTTGCCTTGCTGATGCTGGGCTTCTGGATTCGCGGCCCCATCGGCCTGGTGATTCCTGCGGGGATGCTCTGCAGCTATTTTCTGGTCAATCGCCAATGGCGGCGGCTGTTTGTCTTCGGATTGCTGGCATCGGTGCTGTTGGCGGTGTGTGTCGGTCTGTTGCTGTGGCTGGCCGACGTCAGCGGCGGCCCGGCCTTCTTGCAGGACGTCATTCGCATGCAGTTCATGGGACGCATGGACGGCAGCGAAGGCTCCAACGATGTGTTGTATTACTTCACCAGCTCAATGGGCAACTACGCACTGGCCTGGCCGTTGGCAGTACTGGCATTGGTGGCGGTCGCAGCTTCCGGTCGACAACAGTCAGGCCCTGCATTGCGCCTGACGCTGTACTGCGCAGCCGCCGGGTTGATCGTGATGGTCGGCCTTTCCGTCCCGCAGGCCAAAAAGGCCCGTTACCTGCTGCCGATGCTGCCCATGGCGGCGATCATTGCGGCTTACCCGTTCTACGCCGTGCAGGGTCGGTTGTTCAGTTGGCTGCGCCTATTGATGCAGGGCTTATGGCTGCTGATCCCGGGGCTGCTGATCGTGACCTTGCTGGTGGTACAGCGCAGATTCCCCGAAGACGTCGCTCACCTCACTTCGTTGTTCATCATTCTCGGCGTGCTGCAAACAGTCGCCGTGGCAGCGTTGAAGCACCCCCGCTGGCGTGCACAGGTTCTCGCTCTTTGCGCGGTCCTGGCACTCTGGTCGTTATATATCCTGCAGTTCGAGCCCATCCAGCGACAGCTTTACGACACCCGGACCTTCAGCCACGAAGCGTTTGAACTCGTGCAAAAAGACCCTGCCCCCCTGGTGATGCACGCGATGGGCAAGGATGCCAAAGCCATCAAGTTCATGGTCAACATCAATCAAGGCCTGCAACCGGAGTTCACCGATTCCCCCCAGGAACTTGATGCCCTCGAGGGTCCGGCGTGGCTGATGATGGACCTGAACGTCTACAAGGCACTGCAAGGCACGGCTATCGGTGGCTTGCCACCCGTGTTGAGCGGGCGGTTCGACAAGAATGATTTCGTGCTGCTGCACCTCAAGTAAATCCCGTAGCAACGAGCGGGTGTCCGACTGCTAGAGTAGCGCTGACCTTGGGCTGATGCCGGCCCGATCGAATAAGGACATTCACGCCGTGACCCGTTACTCCCCCCTCATCCGCCGCCTGCTGATCTGCTCGCTGACCATCGTCGTCAGCCGCGCCATCACCAGCCCGTTACTCACGTTGTTCGTCAGCGACAAGCTTGGCCTCAACCAACAGGACGTTGGTCTGCTGCTCGGCATTGCGGTGTTCGTCGCCACCCTGCTCTCCCTCTACGGCGGCTACATCATCGATCGTTTCGAAAAACGCCGACTGCTTGTGCTGTCGATGGCCTCCAGCGCGGTCGGCCTGCTGTTGCTGACCTTTGCCGAAAACCTCTACCTGACCACGATCACCCTGATCGTCACCGAAACCGCCTCGGCGCTGTTCCTGATCGGTTCGAAAGCCATTCTCAGCGACAACCTGCCAGTAGGCCAGCGAGCCAAGGCGTTTTCCTTGAGCTATACGCTGACCAACATCGGCTACGCGGTCGGGCCGATGCTTGGCGTGCTGATTGCCGGTGCCTTTGCCAGTGCGCCATTCCTGATCGCGGCGGCCATCGCTTTTTTCAGTATTTTCCTGATGACCGGCATTCCCGCGGATCCGGCCAAGGCGCCTCTTGCCGGTCAGGCGCAGAGTTTTCTGAAAACCCTGATCACCCTGAAAAACGACCGCACCCTGATCATGTTCACCGCCGGTTGCCTGCTCAGCACCGTGGTGCACGGGCGATTTACCTTTTACCTGTCGCAGTACCTGCTGGTGACCAGTAATCCCCGGCACACCATGGAAATCATGGCCGCCCTGCTCGCCTGCAACGCCATCAGCGTGATCCTGTTGCAATACCAGGTCGGGCGTTTTCTCAAACGTGAACAATTGCGCCAGTGGATTGTGGCCGGCACCGGCCTGTTCATCCTCGGCCTGATCGGCTTCAGCCTGGCGGACAGCCTGGTGAGTTGGTGCGTGGCAATGTTCATTTTCACCCTGGGTGAAATGATCATTTACCCGGCCGAGTTTCTCTTTGTCGACACCCTGGCTCCGGAAGAACTGCGCGGCAGTTACTACGGTGCGCAAAACCTTGCGGCGCTTGGCGGCGCGGTGAGCCCGGTGATTTGCGGCTTCATGCTGATGCACAGCCCGGCGCCAACGATGTTTTATGCCTTGAGTGCACTCGCAGCGCTAGGCGGCCTGCTCTGCTACATGAGTGGCCGACGGGGCGACTTAAAGCAAAATTAATGCACTGAAAGCTCATTAATATGAATTTGTCAGTAGCTGGATTGAACGGCACACTGTGCCTGTTCCTCCCCCAACAGTGGGAACAGCTTCAAGGGCTTTCTGGGTTTCCCAGCTAAGCCCTTTTTTAGGCTCTTCACTGGCTTGTCACACGGTCCCTTGTAGGAGCTGGCTTGCCAGCGATGGTCGTTAACGATAACGCGTGTGAACTAGATAAACGCGGCGCACTTGAATCCATCGCCAGCAAGCTGGCTCCTACAGTTTCGGTGTGGGCACGGTCCCTTGTAGGAGCTGGCTTGCCAGCGATGGTTGTTAACGATTACGCGTGTGAACTGGATAAACGCGGCGCATTTGAATCCATCGCCAGCAAGCTGGCTCCTACAGTTCCCGCGATTGCGTGAAGAACTTTTTACCTCGATTTTTTCTGCCGGAGTTTTCTCGGAATGCTTGCCCGCTGGTTGCCTGTCGCCATCAACACCCGCCCCACCGAATGGAGCCGCGCCGCCACCGGCATGGCCTTGGGCACGCTGCTCAGCGTCTGGCTCTGTAGCCAGGTGTTTGGCATTGAGGTGGCCCAGCACCTGATCGGTCCGCTGGGGGCCTCGGCGGTGCTGTTGTTTGCCGTATCCTCGGGAGCGCTCGCACAGCCCTGGTCGATTCTGGGTGGCTACTTGTGCGCCGGGGTGATTGCGCTGCTGGTGGCCCATGTGTTGGGTCGAACCCTCGGGAGCGCCTGTCTGGCGGCGGGCATGGCGGTATTGCTGATGTGTTGGTTGCGCTGCCTGCATCCACCGGCCGGGGCGCTGGCCCTGACCCTGGTGCTGGCCGACCCGGTGACCATTGCCATGGATTGGAAAGCCATTGAGCCGGTCATGCTCAGCGCAGCGACGATGCTGTTCTGCGCCCTGGCCTACAACAATCTGACCCGCGTGCGTTACCCCAAGGGCGGCAGCGAACCGACCGTCATGATCCCGGCCGATCACCCGCCAGTCGACAGTCAGGCCATCACCGCCGAAGACCTGAAACTGGCGCTGGCGGACATGGAAGCCTTCTATGACGTCACGCCCGAGGACCTCGAACAGCTGATCCAGGCCAGCCAATTGCACGCCAAAGGCCGCAGCGTCGCCGAGGTGTTCGCCCCGCGTCCGTAAGCCCCTGTTCTGGAGGATCTTTTGCCGTGGCCGGGCGGTTCTGGCATCCTGCGCCTCCATTTTCTGACCCGGCCCGCCTTCTGGCACGCAAACCACCATGACCGCCTCCGAAAAAGCCCCCGCGCCACGTAACAATGACCTGATCTACGGCCTCGATGACCGTCCGCACCTGACCGCCACTGTCTTCGCCGCCCTGCAACACGTGCTGGCGAGTTTCGTCGGCATCATCACCCCGACGCTGATCATGGGCAGCGCCCTGGGCCTGCAAAGCGAAATTCCCTATCTGATCAGCATGGCGCTGTTCGTCTCGGGCCTGGGCACCTTCGTCCAGGCGCGGCGCTTCGGCCCGGTGGGTTCGGGCCTGTTGTGCCTGCAAGGCACCAGTTTCTCGTTCATCAGTGTGATTCTCAGCGCCGGCTTCATGGTCAAGGCCCGGGGCGGTGGTACCGACGAGATTCTCTCGACCATCTTCGGCGTGTGCTTTTTTGCCGCGTTCATTGAAGTGGTGTTGAGCCAGTTCATCGGCAAACTGCGCATGCTGATCACCCCGGTGGTGACCGGGACGATCATCACGCTGATGGGGTTGTCGCTGATCAAGGTGGCCATGACCGACATCGCCGGCGGCTTCGGTGCCCAGGACCTGGGGGCTGCCAGTCACCTGGCCCTGGCGGCGCTGGTGCTGGGAACCATCGTGGTGTTGAACCGGGTCGACGTGCCGTTTCTGCGCCTGGGGGCGATTGTCATCGGCCTGACCCTCGGTTACGGGGTGGCCTGGTTCATGGGCCAGGTGGATTTCAACAGCCTGCCCGACGTCCCGCTGATGAGCGTGCCGGTGCCTTTCAAGTACGGTTTTTCCTTCGATTGGGTGGCGTTCATTCCGGTGGCGGTGATCTTCCTCGTTTCGCCATTGGAGGCCGCCGGTGACCTCACGGCCAACTCGATGATTTCCCGGCAACCGGTCAAAGGCCCGGTGTACATACGCCGGATCAAGTCCGGCCTGCTCGCCGATGGCCTCAACTCGGCCATGGCCGCGGTGTTCAACAGCATGCCAATGGTGACCTTCGCCCAGAACAACGGGGTGATCCAGCTCACGGGCGTGGCCAGTCGTTACGTGGCGTTTTTCATTGCCGGTTTGCTGGTGGTGCTGGGCCTGTTCCCGATGATCGGCGCGGTACTGCAACTGATGCCCAAACCGGTACTGGGCGGCGCGGAGCTGGTGATGTTCGGCACCGTCGCCGTGGCCGGGATCAAGATTCTCGCCGAGGCCGGCCTGCATCGGCGCAACATGTTGATCGTGGCGATTTCCATCGGCATGGGCCTGGGGGTGGCCGCCGTGCCGGAAGTCTTGCGTGAACTGCCCAAGGCCCTGCACAACATTTTCGAATCGCCCATCACCGTCGGCGCGCTGTGCGCTATCGTTCTTAATATCTTCCTGCCTGAGGAGTTCATCGAGCTGGAAGAAGACGAATTCGATCCGGAGGCCTCCGTGCTTCAGGTGATGCAGAACCCCGATGTGACCACCAGGGATGAACCCGCAAAGGCTGCGGTGGTCGCACCGTAAAACCGCCGGACGGGCTCAGGGGCTGAGCCGGTGGCGGTCCAGCCCTTTTCAGATGAGAGCACGTCCATGCGCAGCGTTCACGCGGTCCTGATTTCCCTTCTGCTCTGCCTGAGCGCCTGTTCCTCGCTGCCCAATCGAGACCCACTGAAAATCAACGTCGTGGGTATCGAGCCCCTGCAGGGCGAGGGCATGGAAGTACGCTTTGCCGTGACAATCCGCGTGCAGAACCCCAATGACTACAACCTCACCTACAGCGGCGTCGCCCTGGATCTGGACATCAACGGCCAGCCATTCGCCTCGGGCGTCACCGATGAGAGAGGCGAGATCGGGCGTTTTTCCGACACCGTCGTGAGCGTGCCGGTCAGCGTTTCGGCATTTTCGTTCATCCGCCAGACCTATGGCATCAGCCAGATGAAAACCCTCAACAACATGCCTTATATCCTGCGCGGCAAACTCTCGGGCGGGCTGTTCAACACGATGCGTTTCGTCGACAGCGGCACCCTCAATCTGCCGGGGTCGACCACTGGCAGCCGTTAAAACCTGACACAAGGAGCAACACACGCCATGGAAGTCACGCCCACGCTCTACACCGAGCGGCTGATGCTGCGCCCGCTGGAACTGGCAGACGCTGATGCCATTCAGCAACAGTTCCCGCACTGGGAAGTCGTGCGTTACCTCAACGCCCTGGTGCCATGGCCCTATCCCGCGGACGGTGCGTTGATGTACCTGCGTCACAATGCGCTACCAGCTATCGCTCGTGGTGAGGAATGGCATTGGTCGATCCGCCTGAAATCGGCGCCGGAGCAGTTGATCGGCAACATCAGCCTGATGAGCGAACAGGACAACAACCGCGGTTTCTGGCTCGGTCCACAGTGGCAAGGTTTGGGCCTGATGAGCGAAGCCAGCGCGGCTGTGACCGAGTACTGGTTCACCATTCTGGGTCGCAAGGTGTTGCGTGTGCCAAAAGCGGCACCGAACATTGGTTCGCGCAGACTTTCCGAACGTACGGGCATGCGACTGATTGGCACGGATGAAGGCCACTTTGTCGGCGGGGTTTTCCCGAAGGAAACCTGGGAAATCACCCGTGAAGAATGGTTGTTGCGCCGCTGAACTCACTCGACGTCATTGAGAATCAGACTGCGGTAATGCCCCGGATTTGACCCCGACCACTTGCGAAAGGCCTTGTAGAACGAACTGGTGTCAGCGAACCCGAGCCGCGTGGCGATTTCGCTGAAGCTGATTGCCGGCTCGGCCAACCAGACGATCGCCAGTTCCTTGCGCACGCTGTCCTTGAGACCTTGATAGGTTTGCCCTTCTTCGGCCAGCCGGCGGCGCAAGGTCGATGCCGACATGCACAGGCGTTGTGCCAGGGCCTCGGTTTCCGGCCATTGCTCGGCCGGCAGGTGACGCAGATCGTGTTTGATCCGGCTGGCCAGGCTCTGTGGATCACGGTATTTCACCAGGATGTTCGCCGGCGCGAGGGCCAGGAATCGCTTGAGCTCTTCGGGGCTGCGCTTGATCGGCAGATCCAGGCAATCGGCGGAGAAAATCATCCGCGTACGCGGCCGGTCGAAACGCAGGTTCTCGGAAAACATCACCTGATAGTCATCGCAGAAATCCGGTTTCGAACAGCGCAGTTCAATGGCCAGAATCGGAATCCGCCGCCCTGCCAGCCAGCAGGCAACGCCGTGGACGATCATCCAGTAGGTGAAATAGGTGAAGGCCCGGCGTGGCTCCCTGTCGTCTTCAAGCAGGACGATTTCCGCCAGGCTTTGCTGACGCACCAACTGCGCCGGCAGGTGTTCGAGGATCAACGACAGAAACGCCAGGCCGCCAGCCAGTCCCGCCGCCACGTTGGGTTGAAGCATGGCGCTGCGGCACAGGAATGCGAAGCTGCCGGATTTGAGTTTGCGTGGGTCCATGCCAAAAAACTCGTCATCCCCGCGCCGTGCCAGCAATCGCCAAAGGCGCGCATAAGCGGTGGCTGGAACCCGGGCGTCGGAATTGCCCAACAGCTGCGGGTCGATGCCGACCTTGATCAACACCTCGTCCTTGTCGATGCCTGGCGCGCAGCTTTGCAACAGTGCTTCACGCACCAGTTGGATGGAGATGGTGTCTTTTTCCGACATGGATTGCGGCAAGCCCTGTGCTTGTTCGAGTGGGGGGCATATTAGCTGAAACCGCCCATTGAACGCAGATCCCCTGTAGGAGCGAGCTTGCTCGCGATGGAGGTGAACGATGATGCGGGGAGCCTGACACCCCGCGGTGCCCTCTGGTTTTTCGCGAGCAAGCTCGCTCCTACAGAGCCCGCGGCCATCCATGGCCGGCGGCGGCTTACCCGACATCCATGACGAACCGAAACGAAGCCTCTCGAGGGGGGGCAGGAAGATCAAAAGCCAAACGAGCAAGATCAAAGGATCGCAGCCTGCGGCAGCTCCTACATTGACCCGGTACGCCGCAAGTGCCGCGAACGGACAAAATCCCTGTAGGAGCTGCCGCAGGCTGCGATCTTTTGATTTTAATCTTTAAAGAATGCGGTACAGCAGCCGCTCGATCCGCACACGACTCACGCGCTTGAGGAACTTGGCCACGCCCATCGGGTATTCGGCGAGGGTTTCCAGGTTCTGGAAGTGCTCGATTCGCCGGGTGTGCTGGAAAATCTCCGCCAGTTCCTGACGGCGCGGCTCCAGCCATTCGCCGTGCGGATCATCGATCAACAAGGCGTTTTCCAGATCGAGCCGGAACGCCCGCGGGTTGAGGTTGTTGCCGGTCAGCAAGGTATAGCGCCGATCGATCCACATGCCCTTGAGGTGATAGGTGTTGTCACCATCAAGCCACAGGTGCAGGTTCAACTGACCGCTGTCGATGTTGCGCTGATGACGCTTGGCAAACCGGCGCAAGCTGATTTCGTACAGGTACGGCAGCGCCGAAATGACCCGGAACGGTTCGCTCGGCGGAATGTAGAAGTCATTGGCCGTCTTGTCACCGACCACAATGTCGATCTTCACCCCACGGGCCAGCGCGCGGTTGATCTCGCGGATGATCGCCAGCGGCAGGTTGAAGTACGGCGTGCAAATGGTCAGCTGCTGCTGGGCGCTGGCGATCAGCTCGCAGATCACCCGGTTCAGCGGGTTGTTCTTGCCGACGCCGAGCAACGGGCTGACGGACAGACCGGTCCGGTCGGTGGTGCCTCGCGTGGTGTCGTACGCCGCGTGCTTGAGCCGACTGCGCAGGTCACCGATGTCATTGCGCAGGCTGCGGGTCGTCGGCAGGTTCGGCAGGTCGAGGCGGTGCACCGCTTTGGAGGCCACCAGGCCGTGCTGCACCAGGTGCTGCATCGAATCGGCCAGTTCGCGATTGTGCAGCACGTGATAACGGTCGTAGCGGTACTTGTCGAACTTGTGCAGGTAGACGTTGTTCAGGCTCGCGCCGCTGTAGATCACGCAATCATCGATCACGAAGCCTTTGAGGTGCAGCACACCGAACAGTTCGCGGGTTTGTACCGGGACACCATAGATCGGCACCACGCTTTCGTGGGTGCGGGTCATCTCCTGGTACCAGGCCGAGTTGCCCGGTTGCTTGCCGGCACCGATCAGGCCGCGCTGGGCGCGCAGCCAGTCGACGACCACCACCACGTCCAGTTCCGGACGCGCCAGTTTGGCCGCGTGCAAGGCATCGAGAATTTCCTGGCCGGCTTCATCCTGTTGCAGGTACAGCGCAACGATGTAAATGCGCCGGGTCGCGCTGGCGATTTGCTCAAGCAGGCAACGACGGAATTCGGCAGCGCCGGAAAGGATGCCGACGGCATCGGCCGTCAGCGGAAAACTGCGCAGCTTGGGCAGCAGGGAACGTTTGAAAAGCGACGGCATAGGGCTCGCAATGGGTCGAATCCGAAGAACCTGAGAGCTTACACCATGCAAAGGTTCGGGTCTTGTTACCGTCTGTAATGTCCCCTTCGCGAGCAAGCCCGCTCCCACAGGGGAAACGCATTTCAAATGTGGGAGCGGGCTTGCTCGCGAAGACCATTTATCAGGCACTGCAAAAATATCGATTGACCAAGGAGAACGATCGTTCTACTGTTGGCCACATGAACGAAATCAATAGCAACGACACACGCGACATCATTCTGGATGTCACCGAAAAGTTGATCTACAAAAGTGGCATAGCCGCCACTGGCATGGATCTCCTGGTGAAAACCGCCGGTGTCTCCAGAAAAAGCATCTACCGCTACTTCGCCAACAAGGACGAACTGGTCGTGGCCGCCCTGCAACGCCGCGATCAGCGCTGGATGCACTGGTACCGCAGCGAAGTCGGCCAGGCACAGACGCCGGCCGGGCGGCTGCTGAACCTGTTTACCGTACTCAAGTCGTGGTTCGCCTCCGAAGGCTTTCGCGGCTGCGCCTTCATCAACACCAGTGGCGAAACCGGCGACCCGCAAGACCCGGTGCGCCTGGTCGCCAAAGAACATAAACAGAAACTGCTCGACTACGTGTGCGAGCTGTGTACCGAACATGGTGCCGAGGACCCGCAGACGCTGGCCAGACAGCTGCTGATCCTGATCGATGGTGCCATTACCGTGGCGCTTGTAACGGGTGATCACAGTGCCGCCGATAATGCGCAATGCATGGCGCGAAAGTTATTGGACCTGTAGCAACCTGATCAAGCTCGACAATTGTTTTAACTTTAACTTGATACGGAGACTTTAAATGTCTAATGCCGAAGTTCGTCCGCCATTGCCCCCTTTCACCCGTGAATCGGCCATTGAAAAAGTTCGCCTGGCTGAGGATGGCTGGAATTCCCGCGATCCGGAGCGCGTGTCCCTGGCCTACACCCTGGACACCCAGTGGAGAAACCGCGCCGAGTTCGCCCATAACCGCGAAGAAGCCAAGGGCTTCCTGACCCGCAAATGGGCCAAGGAACTGGATTATCGACTGATCAAGGAACTCTGGGCCTTTACCGACAACCGCATCGCCGTACGTTATGCCTATGAATGGCACGACGACTCGGGCAACTGGTTCCGTTCCTACGGCAACGAAAACTGGGAGTTCAACGAGGACGGCCTGATGGCCCGTCGCTTCGCCTGCATCAACGACATGCCGATCAAGGAAAGCGAGCGCAAGTTCCACTGGCCGCTGGGGCGTCGTCCTGACGATCATCCGAGCCTGTCGGATCTGGGTCTGTAAACACTCACTGTAGGAACTGCCGCAGGCTGCGATCTTTTGATCTTGATTTTTTAAGATCAAAAGATCGCAGCCTGCGGCAGCTCCTACATACAGAGCGATCGACAGATCCCATGCAGTGGGATCGACGGATCGCGAGCTAAGCGGTCGCCGTCGCAAGGGGTTATGGGTAATATGTCGCCCCTTCCCCGCAGCCTCTTTCTGCACCCGCCGAATAAGCCGATCCCATGCCTTTCGAACTTAGTGTTGACCTCTCCACCCTGGCCATCCTGGCCCTTGTCGCTTTTGTTGCCGGTTTCATCGACGCCATCGCCGGTGGCGGTGGGCTGTTGACCACCCCGGCGCTGTTGACCGCCGGCCTGCCGCCGCACCTGGTGCTGGGCACCAACAAGCTCAGTTCGACCTTCGGCTCGGCGATTGCCAGTTTCACCTTCTACCGACGCAAGCTGTTCCACCCCGCGCAATGGGTGCACGCCATCGTCGGTACCCTGGTCGGCGCGCTGACCGGTGCCGTGGTCGCGCATTACCTGCCAGCGGAATGGCTGAACAAAATGCTGCCGGTGATCGTCTTCGCCTGCGGTGTCTATCTATTGTTTGGCGGCACGCCGAAAGCGCCGACGGACAGCGATGCACCGATCAAGAAAACGTGGCAGTCGACCCAGGGCTTCAGCCTCGGTTTCTATGACGGCGTGGCCGGTCCCGGCACGGGCGCGTTCTGGACCGTGAGCAGCCTGTTGCTCTACCCCATCGACCTGGTGAAGGCCAGCGGCGTGGCGCGCAGCATGAACTTCGTCAGCAACGCAGCGGCGCTGTCGATCTTCATCTTTTCCGGTCAGGTGGACTGGATCATCGGCCTGTGCATGGGCTCGTCATTGATGGTCGGCGCCTTCTTCGGCGCCCGCACCGCCATCAGCGGCGGCGCGAAATTCATTCGTCCGGTGTTCATCACCGTGGTGCTGGGCCTGACCGTGCGCCTAGCCTGGCAGCACTGGTTCAGCGTGGCCTAAACGCCGCGCCACGTAGACATCGATCAGGTAACGGGCAATCGAGCGCGACGCCGGCAACGGCGGCAGCGCGTGCACGTTGAACCACTGGGCGTCCTCGATCTCGTCTTCCTGGCAAACGATTTCGCCACTGGCGTACTCGGCATGAAAGCCGAGCATCATCGAGTGCGGGAACGGCCAGCACTGGCTGCCCATGTACTGGATGTTCCTGACCTCGATGCTCACCTCTTCGCGAACCTCGCGAATCAGGCAGTCCTCGGCCGATTCGCCCGGCTCGGCAAACCCGGCCAGGGTGCTGTAGACCCCCGGCACAAAGCGTGGCGAACGCCCCAGCAGAATCTCGTCGCCACGGGTCACCAGCACGATCATGCTCGGTGAAATCCGCGGGTAATAGCGCAAGTCACACGGCTCGCAGTACATCGCCCGCTCACGCACCACCTGATGGGTCGCCTGGCCGCAATTGCCGCAAAAGCGGTGTTCACGAGCCCAGGTGCCGATCTGTGCGGCGTAACCGAGCACCTTGTAGACCGTGTGATCGCCTTCGAGCATGAACGCCCGCAAGCCTTTCCAATTGCAGCCCGGCACCTCGCTGTGACTGCGCAGCTCCAGCAGATAGACCGGCTCGCCATCGAGATGACCGATGCCATGCTCGGCGAGAATCGACAGGTCCTGACGCTTCAACCATTCCCGTGGAAACAGGGCGCCATTGTCATCGAACAGAAAGCCTTCGGGGCTGCGCGCGACGGCCCAGCCGCCGGGTTGATCGGTGTCCAGTACTGCAGTGGTCCAGCGAGGAATCATGGTTAATCAATCCAGAAATTCGGGTTTCTGTTTGCTCATATGGGCAGCCATGGCCACGCGCAGATCGGTGGATTGCAACATGGCGGCGTTCCAGGTGGCGATGTATTCGAGGCCGTCATCGATACGATGGTCACGCATGTAGCTGATCATCTCCTTGGTGCCGGTGACGGCGATCGGCGACTTGCCGGCAATTTCCCGGGCAATCCCCATGACGCCGTCGAGCAGGCTGGCGTTGTCGCTGTAGACGCGATTGACCAGGCCCATGCTGCGTGCTTCGTCGGCGCCAAAGGTGCGACCAGTGTAAGCCAGTTCGCGCAGCATGCCGTCACCGATGATCCGCGGCAAGCGTTGCAGCGTGCCCACGTCGGCGGCCATGCCGATGTCGATTTCCTTGATCGAGAACTGTGCGTCCTCGGCGGCATAACGCATGTCGCACGCGGCAATCAGGTCGATGGCGCCACCCAGGCAGTAGCCCTGAATCGCTGCAAGCACCGGTTTGCGGCAGTTGTCGACGGCATTGAACGACGCTTGCAGGGTAAGGATCTTGCGCCGCAACAGGCGCGCATTGCGGCCGACGTCCTTGCCCAGTTCATTGGCCACACCGGCCAGCATCATCAGGTCGATACCCGAGGAAAAATGCTTGCCTGCGCCACTAAGGACCACCACGCGCACTTCATCGGTGTCATCGATCCACTGGAAGATCTCGACGATCTCGCTCCAGAACGCAGCGTTCATCGAGTTGATCTTCTCCGGCCGGTTGATCTGCACATGGGCGATTTTATCAACCAGTTCGACGTTGAATGCGCTGTATTGAGACATGCCAAGGATCCTTTTGCGGGCAGAAAACGAGGCCCGAACTATAACAAGGCATCGCGACCGGCAGTAAGGCAGCGGTTCAGCCAAATCCGGGACTTGGCGCACGCACCGCATTGGTGCACAGCCGCTCGATCACGTCGCACATTCATGTGACCGCCCGGTGACTTTTTGCGGCAAAAACGCAAAAAAACATGCACTTCGTCGGGGCGTTTGCACCTCGATCAGGCACGTCCGTACCGCTACAAACCGATTGTCGAACAATTTTGCCATCGGCCCTTTACCGCTCTAAGTTCTGGCCTAGACTCATTTTCTCAAAGCGAAACCGATCGGTCACAAAGTGGAAAAACAGTCGAAACTTTTTCCATTCCCGATCGGTCCTCTGACAAGAAGGTGCGTTGCGACTGGTGCAATCTTTGCAACGGCTCATTCACCCCTTTTGCTTCGACGCATCGGGCAGCGCTTGCTCACTGATGCGCAGCGCTTTTGCGCCCGGCCACGGGAATTGGCCATGAAACACCGTTTGCCAGACCTAAGAATTAGATCAACAGCACGGGAGATTCATATGATCAGTACGGCTTTGGAAATACAGGGAGAACGTGCTAATCAGGTCGGCGAATCGAGCGCCGTAACTGCCGCGAACACCCAACCCGTCAGCGTGCCCGGCACCAGGACGCTGACCCCGGCAGCCCAGCAGAATCCGAACCGTAAGAAAGTGTTGTTCGTGACCTCGGAAATTGCCGACCTGGTGAAAACCGGTGGCCTGGGCGACGTTTCCGCGGCGCTGCCACGGGCCATGGCCCATCTGCACGATGTGCGGGTGTTGATCCCGGGTTACCCGCAGGTGCTGCACAGCGAGAACCCTATCCATATCATCGGTGAACTCGGCGGTCATGCCGCGTTGCCACCGTGCAAGATCGGGCGCATGGACATGCCCGATGGTCTGGTCATCTACGTACTGATCTGCCCCGAACTCTACGAGCGCGAAGGTTCACCCTACGGCGCCAACAACGGCCGCGACTGGCCGGACAACCATATCCGTTTCGCCCGCCTGGGCCTGGCGGCGGCCGACATCGCCGCCAACCTCGCGCAAATCCACTGGTGCCCGGACCTGGTGCACGCCCACGACTGGCCGGCCGGCCTGGCCCCGGCCTACATGCACTGGCGCGGACAGCGCACGCCAACGCTGTTCACCATTCACAACCTGGCCTATCAAGGCGTGACCAGCCTGGGCTCGTGCCCCGAACTGGGCATTCCCCATCACGCGCTGCAACAGGAAGGCATGGAGTTCTACGGCAAGATGTCGTTCCTCAAGGCCGGCATGGCCTACTCGAGCCATATCACCACCGTCAGCGCGACCTACGCCCAGGAAATCACCACCCCGGACTTCGGCTGCGGGCTCGACGGTTTCCTTGCCGCCAAGACTCAGCAAGGCCTGCTCAGCGGGATTCCCAACGGCATCGATGAAAGCTGGGATGCAGCGACCGACCCGCACCTGTTCTGCCCGTTCGAAATCGGCGACTGGGATGGCAAGGCGGTGAACGCCGCCCATGTGCGCGAGCTGTTCGGCCTGCAAGAATCCGAAGGGCCGCTGTTTGCCGTGGTGTCGCGCCTGGTCTATCAGAAAGGCCTGGACCTGACCGAAGCGGTCTCCGAATACATCGTCAAATCCGGTGGCCAGATCGCGATCATCGGCCGTGGCGAGCCGGAAGAAGAACAGTCGATGCGCGAACTGGCCCTGCGTTTCCCCGGGCAGATCGGCGTGCGCATCGGCTTTAACGAAACCGATGCCCGGCGCATGTTCGCCGGCAGCGACTTCCTGCTGATGCCTTCGCGTTACGAACCCTGCGGCCTGAGCCAGATGTACGCCCAGCGCTTCGGCTCGTTGCCGGTGGCACGCAATACCGGTGGCCTGGCCGACACCATCGAAAACGGCGTGACCGGCTTCCTGTTCGATGAATCCACGGTGCAGAGCTATCAGGAAGCCCTGAGCCGCGCGTTCAAGGTGTTCGCCTTCCCCGACCTGCTGCACGCCATGCGCTGCCGGGCCATGGCAGCGCCATTCAACTGGTGCAAGGCGGTCGAACCCTACGCCGAACTCTATGAACAGCTTGTGGCGAAAGCGTTGGGGAAATCGAACAAACAGTAAGAGGCTTTCAAGATGCCGTTACGGACCCTTGAGACCTGGCCCCACGGCGCAATCATGCTGGACGCAGAGCACACGCAATTCGCGTTGTGGGCGCCAGATGCGTTTTACGTCAGTGTCGAACTGGAACATGGACAGTCCTTGCCGTTGCTGCCCCAGGCCGACGGCTGGTTCGTGAGCAACATCCGATGCGCGGCAGGCACGCGTTACCGCTACAGCATCGACGGCGAACTGGAAGTGCCCGACCCGGCTTCCCGTGCTCAGGACGGCGATATCGACCGGCACAGCGTGGTGGTCGATCCGCTCGCCTATGCCTGGCAACACAGTGCCTGGTCGGGACGGCCGTGGAACGAAGCGGTGATTTACGAACTGCATGTCGGTGCGCTCGGCGGCTTCAGTGCCGTCGAGCAGCATCTGGCGCGCCTGGTCGAACTGGGCGTCACCGCGATCGAACTGATGCCCGTCGCGCAGTTTCCCGGTGAGCGCAATTGGGGCTATGACGGTGTCCTGCCCTACGCGCCCCAGGCTTCATACGGGTCACCCGAGCAGCTCAAACACTTGATCGACACCGCCCACGGTCATGGCCTGGCGGTGATTCTCGACGTGGTCTACAACCACTTCGGTCCGCACGGCAATTACCTGCATCGTTATGCCAAGGGCTTCTTTCGCGAAGACAAACAGACGCCGTGGGGCGCGGCCATCGACTTCCGCCGCCGCGAAGTACGGGACTTCTTCATCGAAAACGCCTTGATGTGGCTGCTCGAATACCGTTTCGACGGTTTGCGCCTGGACGCGGTGCACGCCATCGAAGACCCGGATTTCCTCCAGGAACTGGCGCAACGGGTGCGCCAGCAGACGGGACCGGCGCGACATGTGTGGCTGATGGTGGAGAACGAACACAACCAGGCCGGCCTGCTCGAACAGGGTTACGACGCGCAGTGGAACGATGACGGCCACAATGCCCTGCATGTGTTACTGACCGGCGAAACCGAGGCCTATTACGCCGACTACGCGCACAACCCCACCGAACAACTGGCGCGCTGCCTGAGCCAGGGTTTCGTGTTCCAGGGTCATGTCAATCGCCATGGCGTGACCCGCGGTGAGCCCAGCGGGCATTTGCCACCCGGCGCCTTCATCCTGTTCCTGCAGAACCATGACCAGATCGGCAACCGCGCTTTCGGCGAGCGCCTGCATCAACTCGCCCACCCGCAAGCGCTGCGGGCCGCCACGGTGTTGCTGCTGTTGTCGCCGATGATTCCGCTGCTGTTCATGGGCGACGAGTTCGCCGTCGAGCAACCCTTCCTCTATTTCACCAGCCATCACGGTGAGTTGGCAAAGTTGGTACGGGACGGCCGACGAAACGAGTTCGCGGCCTTCAGCGTGTTTGCCGACCCACTCCTGCGCGAGCACATTCCTGACCCGAACGATCCGCAGACATTTGCAGCGTCCCGCCCCGTCCTGCCTTCGAACGGCCATACTGAGATGCACGACCTGTATCGCCGGCTGTTGCAGATCCGTCATCGACTCCTCATTCCCCGCTTGCCGGGCACCCAGGCACTGGGAGCTGACGAGCTGGGAGAAGGCGCGGTCAGTGCCGCCTGGCGCCTGGGCGATGGCAGCGAGCTGCGCATTGACCTGAACCTCAGCGACAAGCCGGTAGTCCACACCTCACAGACCGGTGCTGCGCGGGTGCTCGAATACCCGCCACAGAGCGCCGATCTACTGGAACAGGGCACCCTTGCCCCGTATTGCGCGCTTGTCAGCCTCACCGCCGCAGCCCCTTTGGTAGTTCGTATGGAGAGCGTCCATGAGTGATGCGCAACTGGAAATTCTGGCCAGCCGTGCCGGCCTCGCGGTCGACTGGATCGACGCCAACGGCCGCCCGCAAAAAGTCGCACCCTCCGTTTTGCGCAATGTGCTGACCGGACTTGGCCACCCGGCAGGCAGCGCCCAGGAAATCGACGCCAGCCTGCTGGAATTGCAAGCGGCGCAACAGACCCATCACTTGCCGCCATTGATCACCGCCGATGTTGGAGTTGGCCTGGATCTGGCGCGTTTCTTTGCACCTGAAACCCCTTGCGAAATCCACCTCGAAGACGGTTCGCGGCTCAACCTCAAGCTGGACGCCAACGCAAAACTGCCGGGGCTGGTACCGGTCGGCTATCAACAGGTCAGCATCGACGGGCAAACCTTCACCCTGGCGGTGGCCCCACTCCGTTGTTACAGCGTCGCCGATGCCGTGGATAACCCGATCCCGCGTGCCTGGGGCCTGAGCGTGCAATTGTATGGCTTGCGTCGCCCCGGCGATGGCGGGTTTGGGGATACCCAGGCGCTGGAGGACCTTGCGCGAGTGGCCGGTGAACGTGGCGCCGAGGCGCTGGCGATCAGCCCCTTGCATGCGATGTTTTCCAATGACACCCAACGCTACAGTCCGTACTCGCCGTCCAGCCGTCTGTTTCTCAACAGCCTTTACTGCGCCCCCGGCACCATTCTCGGCGAGCGCGCCCTGCGCACCGCCATCGATGCCACCGGGCTCGCCATTGAACTCAAGGCGCTGGAAGAGCGTCCGCTGATTGACTGGCCGGCCGCCGCCGAAGCCAAACATCGGCTGTTGCAGTCGCTGTACGAAGGTTTCGTCCAGGGTGAACATCCCTTGCACGAAGACTTCAGCAGTTTTCGTCACGCTGCCGGCGAAGCGCTGGAAAACCACTGTCGCTTCGAAGCCATCCAGGAGGCACGCGCCGCCCGCGGTGAAGGCCTCGATTGGCGACAGTGGCCCGAACCCTGGCGTAATCCGCGCAGCGCCGAACTCGCAGCTTTTGCCGAAGAGAATGCCGGACGCATCGGCTTCTTCGCCTTCTGCCAATGGCTGATCACCCGCTGCCTGGAACGCGCGCAAACCGCCGCCCGCGCCAGCGGCATGAGCATCGGCCTGATCGCCGACCTGGCCGTTGGCGCCGATGGCGGCGGCAGCCAGGCCTGGAGCCGGCAGGACGAACTACTCGCGTCCCTCACCGTCGGCGCACCACCAGACATACTCAACCGCACGGGCCAGGGCTGGGGAATTTCCGCGTTCTCCCCTGAAGGGCTGGTGCGCAATGGTTTCCGGGCGTTCATCGAAATGCTGCGGGCCAATTTCGCCCATTGTGGTGGCTTGCGTATCGATCACGTCATGGGACTGCAGCGGCTGTGGGTGATCCCCAACGGCTCGCCGCCTGCCGACGGCGCCTACCTGTATTACCCGGTGGACGATCTGTTGCGTTTGCTGACCCTGGAATCCCATCGGCACCAGGCCATCGTCCTCGGCGAAGACCTCGGCACCGTGCCGGACGGCCTGCGGGAAAAACTCATCGGCCGTTCGATGCTCGGCATGCGGGTGCTGCTGTTCGAGCAGGACAACACGCACTTCAAGCCGATCCTCGACTGGCCGGACAACGCCCTGGCGACCACCAGTACCCATGACCTGCCGACCCTCAACGGCTGGTGGCATGGCCGCGACATCGACTGGAACGCCCGGCTCGGCATGGTCGACGCCAGCGGTGAGATCGAATGGCGCCAGCATCGCGAGCGTGAGCGCGAGGGCCTGCGCCGGGCGTTGAGCCAGGACCCGCAGAACTTCCGTGAAGAATCCCACGAAACCGACCAGGTGCTCGACGCCAGCGTGCGATTTCTCGGCCATACCCGGGCCCCCTTGGTGCTGTTGCCGCTGGAAGATGCCCTTGGCGTGGAACAACAGGCCAACCTGCCCGGCACCATCGACACCCACCCGAACTGGTCGCGGCGCTTGCCCGGCTACAGCGAAGCCCTGCTCGATGGACCGGATGCCGCGCGGCGCCTGGAACTGCTCGCCTGTGCGCGACTGCAGGCGGCCGAGCGTGACCGATGACCCGACAGCCTACCCGCCCGCTGCGCGCCACGCTGCGCCTGCAATTTCATAAAGGCTTCACGCTGGAAGACGCGGTGCCGCTGGTGCCGTATTTCGCGCGCCTGGGCATCAGCCATGTCTACGCCTCCCCGCTGCTGCGTGCCCGGGCCGGATCGATGCATGGCTATGACGTGGTGGACCCGACCAGGGTCAACCCGGAACTGGGTGGCGAAGTGGCGCTGCGCAGCCTGGTCAACGCCTTGCACGAGCAGGACATGGGGTTGATCCTCGACATTGTCTCCAACCACATGGCGGTCGGCGGCGCTGACAATCCCTGGTGGCTGGATCTGTTGGAGTGGGGACGCCTGAGTCCCTACGGCGAGTTTTTCGACATCCAGTGGCACTCTCCCGATCCGTTGATGGAAGGCCAGTTGCTCCTGCCGTTCCTGGGCAGCGATTACGGCGTGGCGTTGCAGGACGGCACCCTGCCCTTGCGCTTCGATGCCTGGCACGGCAGCTTCCATGTCGAGCACTACGAACATCGCTTTCCCATTTGCCCCCGCGATTACGGCGAACTGCTCAAGACCGATGCAGCGCTCGATACGGAGCAGGCCGAACAACTGAAAAACCTGGCCGATCGCTTCAGCACCCTGAGCTACCAGACCGACGCCCACAGCCTGGCCATACCGCTGAAGGCGGAACTGCGCGATCTGGTCAGCGATCCGCTTATTGCTCAAGCCATTGAGCAACACCTGAAGCACTACGACTCACTGACCGACGAAGGCTTCCAGCGCCTGCACAACCTGCTGGAGCGCCAGAGCTATCGCCTCGCCAGCTGGCGCACGGCCGCCGATGACATCAACTGGCGGCGCTTCTTTGATATCAATGAACTCGGCGGACTGCGCGTCGAGCGCCCCGCGGTGTTCGAAGCCACCCACGCGAAGATCTTCCAACTGGTGGCCGAGGGGCTGATCGACGGGTTGCGCATCGACCACATCGACGGCCTCGCTGACCCGCGAGGCTACTGCCGAAAGCTGCGGCGCCGGGTCGACAGTCTGTGCGCGGGCCGCCATCTGCCCATCTATGTCGAAAAAATCCTCGGTGAAGGCGAGACCCTGCATCGCGACTGGTCGGTGGATGGCACTACCGGCTACGAGTTCATGAACCAGTTGTCACTGCTGCAACACGACCCACGGGGCGAGCAGACACTGGCCGATCTCTGGCAGCGCCACAGTGAGCGGCCCGCTGACTTCTCCCAGGAAGCACAGCTGGCCCGCCAGCAAATTCTCAATGGCTCCCTGGCCGGGGATTTCGAAAGCGTCGCCCAGGCCTTGCTGCAAGTGGCCCGGGACAACCTCATGACCCGTGACCTGACCCTCGGTGCGATTCGCCGGGCCTTGCAGGCGCTGATCGTGCATTTCCCGGTGTACCGCACCTACATCGGCCCCCTTGGCCGGACAGGCCAGGACGAGGTGTTTTTCCAGCAGGCCATGGACGGCGCCCGCCTAACCCTGGGCGAGGCAGACTGGCCGGTACTCGATTGCCTGGCCGGCTGGCTCGGTGGCGAGCCCTGGCGGCGACGCCCGGTCGGTCGTCAGCGCAAACGCCTCAAGCACGCCTGCGTGCGTTTCCAGCAACTGACCTCGCCAGCCGCGGCGAAAGCGGTGGAAGACACCGCGTTCTATCGTTCGGCCGTCCTGCTCTCGCGCAATGACGTGGGGTTCAGCACCGAGCAGTTCAGTGCGCCGGTTGCCGACTTTCATCGGGCCTGCATCGAACGCCTTGAAACCTTCCCGGACAATCTGCTGGCCAGCGCCACCCACGACCACAAGCGTGGCGAAGACTCACGCGCGCGGCTGGCGGTACTGAGTGAGCGCAGCGGCTGGTACAGCGAGCAGATCGGCCTGTGGCGCGCCCTCGCCCGCCCCTTGCGCCACGACGATCAAGTGCCGTCGGCGGGCGATGAGTTGATTCTGTATCAGGCGATCCTCGGCAGTTGGCCACTGGGTTTGGCTATCGATAATCCACCGGCGCTCGAGGACTACGCCAAACGCCTCTGGCAATGGCAGCGCAAGGCCCTTCGCGAAGCCAAGCTGCAAAGCAGCTGGAGCGCGCCCAATGACGCTTACGAGCAAGCGACCGAGGACTTTATCCAGCGCCTGTTGCTCAGCCCCGAAGGTGAGCTGCTGCGTGCGGCCCTCGCCAGGGCGGCCCGGTCGATTGCCGCCCCCGGTGCCCTTAACGGTTTGGCGCAAACCTTGCTGCGCATGACGGTGCCCGGCGTGCCGGATTTGTATCAGGGCAACGATTTCTGGGACTTCAGCCTGGTCGACCCGGACAACCGTCGCCCCGTGGATTACGCCAGCCGCCAGCAGGCACTGCAGCACAGGGTAGACCTGCCGGACCTGTTATCGAACTGGCAGGACGGGCGCATCAAGCAAGCCCTGGTTGCGCGCACCCTGGGCCTGCGCGCCGAACATGCCGAGCTGTTTCGGCGTGGCACTTACCAGACCCTGGAAGTGCTGGGCAGCGAGGCCCATCGAGTGCTGGGTTTTGTCCGCGAACGGGAGGGAGAACGCGCCATCGTGATTGTGCCGATACGCTGTGCCGAACTGCTGGAAAACAGTGCCGTACCCCAGGTCCACGCGCCGCTGTGGGGCGATACCCGGGTCAAACTACCGTTCACCGTTGCGGACGAACATCTGAAGGGACTTTTCACCGGCCTCACAGTCACACAACACAGAGAGCTGCTGATCAGCGCCGCGCTGGGGGATTTCCCGGTCAATCTCATTATTCAAACTAACCACACTTGAGTTCAGTTCAGGAGCATTGCGATGAGTATCGACGATAAACGCATCCGCGAATTCGCCTATCAGATCTGGGAATCCGAAGGAAAACCCGAAGGTCAGGAAGCCCGCCACTGGGAGATGGCGTGCAAACTGGCGGAAGCCGAAGCCCTGGCACCAAAGAAACCTGCCAAGGCAGCGGCGAGCAAAACCCCGGTCAGCAAAACGGCCAATGGCAAGGCCGGTGAAAGCAAAGTCGCTGCGCCCAAAACAAAAGCCAAGCCTGCAGCGGCCTCGAAAGTGATTCCGCCCGGCGAAAAGGCCGTCGAGAAAAAGCCTCGAGCACCACGAAAACCGCCCGCGGTTTGAATATGTCTGAGGCCCCTTCGCGGGCAAGCCAGCTCCCACAGGGACCTGTGCGTTGCCACAGATTGCAGCCACACCACCAAACACTGTGGGAGCGGGCTTGCTCGCGAAGAGGCCATCACTTCCAGCATTGATGTTGCCTGACACACCGCCTTCGCGAGCAAGCCCGCTCCCACAGGTTGCAATGCTGATCAGCGAGTATTTGTAGCCAGGAGCACTTATGACCAGCCCAAAGAAAGCCCCCGCGCCAGCCCCCCGCGCTGAAGCCACGCGAATCCGTGAAGGCCTGCCCTTCCCGCTGGGTGCCACCTGGGACGGACTGGGAGTCAACTTCGCCCTGTTTTCCGCCCACGCCACCCGGGTTGAACTGTGCCTGTTCGACGACAGCGGCGAGGTTGAGCTCGAACGCATCGAACTGCCCGAATACACCGACGAGATCTTCCACGGCTACCTGCCCGACGCTCATCCCGGGCTGATTTACGGTTATCGCGTCTACGGTCCGTACGACCCGGCCAACGGTCATCGCTTCAACCCGAACAAACTGCTGATCGATCCCTACGCCAAACAACTGGTCGGCAAGTTGAAATGGTCCGAAGCGCTGTTCGGCTACACCATCGGCCACCCCGACGCCGACCTCAGCTTCGATGAACGTGACAGCGCGCCCTTCGTGCCCAAGTGCAAGGTCATCGACCCGGCGCACACCTGGGGCCACGACCACCGCGTCAGCGTACCGTGGGACAAGACGATCATTTATGAAACCCATGTGCGCGGCTTCAGCATGCGTCACCCTTCGGTCCCGGAAAACCTGCGCGGAACCTTTGCCGGGCTGATGGTCGATGACGTGTTGGAGCACATCCGCAAGCTCGGCGTGTCAACCGTGGAGTTGCTGCCGATCCACGCGTTCGTCAACGACCAGCATTTGCTGCACAAGGGCATGACCAATTACTGGGGCTACAACAGCATCGCGTTCTTCGCGCCCGACCCGCGTTACCTGGCCAGTGGCAAGATTGCCGAGTTCAAGGAAATGGTCGCGCACCTGCATGAAGCGAATCTGGAAGTGATCCTCGACGTGGTCTACAACCACACCGCCGAAGGCAACGAGCAAGGCCCGACCCTGTCCATGCGCGGCATCGACAACGCGTCCTACTACCGTCTGATGCCCGATGACAAGCGCTTCTATATCAACGATTCCGGCACCGGCAACACCCTGGACCTGAGTCACCCGTGCGTACTGCAGATGGTCACCGACTCCCTGCGCTACTGGGCTTCGGAAATGCACGTGGACGGGTTCCGCTTCGACCTGGCGACCATACTCGGGCGCTACCACGACGGTTTCGATGAGCGCCACAGTTTCCTCGTCGCCTGCCGCCAGGACCCAGTGCTGCGCCAGGTCAAGCTGATTTCCGAACCCTGGGACTGTGGCCCTGGCGGTTATCAGGTCGGCAATTTTCCACCAGGCTGGGTCGAGTGGAACGACAAATTCCGCGACACCGTGCGCGCGTTCTGGAAGGGCGACGACGGTCAACTGGCGGACTTCGCCAGCCGCCTGACCGCTTCGGGGGATATGTTCAATGAACGGGGTCGCCGCCCCTACTCATCGCTGAACTTCGTCACCGCCCATGACGGTTTCACCCTCAACGACCTGGTGTCGTACAACGACAAGCACAACGAGGCCAACGACGAAAACAATCAGGACGGCAGCAACAACAACCTGTCCTGGAACCACGGCGTCGAAGGCCCCACCGATGATCCCGAGATCAACGCGCTGCGCCATCGGCAGATGCGCAATTTCTTCGCCACCCTGCTGCTGGCCCAAGGCACCCCGATGCTGGTGGCCGGCGACGAGTTCGCCCGCACCCAGGAGGGCAACAACAATGCGTATTGCCAGGACAGCGAGATCGGCTGGGTCAACTGGGACCTCAGCGAAGACGGCAAGGCCCTGCTCAAGTTCGTCAAACGCCTGATCAAGTTGCGCCTGACCTACCCGATCCTGCGCCGCGGGCGTTTTCTGGTGGGCAACTACAACGAGGACATCGGCGTCAAGGACGTGACCTGGCTGGCGCCGGACGGCACGGAAATGACCACCAAACATTGGCACGATGCGCACAATCGCTGCCTGGGCATGCTGCTCGATGGCCGCGCCCAGGAAACCGGTATTCGCCGCAAAGGCGCCGACGCGACGCTGATGCTGGTGGTCAACGCGCATCACGACATCGTCAATTTTCGCCTGCCGGAAGTGCCTGACGGCGGTTTCTGGACGTGCATGATCGACACCAACCAGCCGTCGATCCGTGGCCAGGAGCGCTTCGAGTTCGGCCACGAGTACTCGGTTACCGGCCGCTCGTTGCTGCTGTTCGAGTTGCAGCATGAGGAAGAGGAGTGACGACGAAGTCCAGGCATTGAGCGCGCGACTGCCGCAGAGCGGAAAAATCATTTTGGCCGGGTTCGCGACGCGACGAATAGCGTTGCATGAGCAATACTCGATTCGCGGCCATCCAGGGTTGGGGTTGCCGCACCCCGCTATCCACCAGCCCTCACGGGTCGGCCGGGCTTGTCTCGCGCACGACTGAAGGCGAAGCAGCACAAGGACGTATACCCATGAAATCCGTTTCCCTCAGCGAAGCCAGCCTGCCCTCCCAGATCTGGAACAGCGCCCCGCAACTGGACAGCATTGCGGTCATCAACACCCAATCCCTGGTGCCAGCCGGTGCACGCGCAGTGCTCATTGCCCCGCACCCCGGCGATGAAGTCGTGACCTGCGGCGGCCTGCTGCAATTGCTCAGCAACCTGGGCCACCCGCTGCAATTGATCTCGATCACCGACGGCAGCGCCAGCCACCCCGGCTCTCGGCAGTGGTCGGAAAAACGCCTCAGCGTATTTCGTCCCCAGGAAAGCGTGGAAGCCATCCGCCGACTCGGGTTGCCGATGCACAGCCTGAAGTGGATCCGTGGCGGTTTTACCGACAACGCCCTGGTGGAGCACGAAGAACGGATCGTCCAATTCATCAGGCGCTACCTGCGCCCGGGTGATGTGGTGTTCAGCACCTGGTGCGAAGACGGCATTGTCGACCACGACACCGTCGGCCGCGCCAGTGCCAGGGCGGCGGCCAGTGTTGGCGCCACCTACAACGACGTGCCGTTCCGGGCCTGGCACTGGCCGGCGCGGGACCGGGAGCTGATCCCCTGGCATCGTGCGCGCAAGGTGCGCCTCGATGCCTGGACCGTCGCCCGCAAGAGCCACGCCACCCACGCCTACGCCAGCCAACTCGACGGTGAACCCGCCATCGGCCTTGCGCCGTTGCTACCGCGCACGCTGCTGGAGCGCATTCGTTTGCCTTATGAAATCGTCTTCGTCTAAGCCCATTGCGCTTTCTGTAGGAGCGAGCTTGCTCGCGATGGAGGTCAACGATGATGCGGGGAGCCTGACACCCCGCGGTGCTCTCAGGTTTATCGCGAGCAAGCTCGCTCCTACAGGGGGCATTGGCCGCCGAGGTTACGCCGCAGAGTGTCAGATCTGGCGCGTCGGCGTTAAAGGCAAACTGAACTGCCCGTCCATGCATCAGTCGCATGCATAGGCAGCCCCCAATCACAGGAGCGAACGTGGCCAGTCATTCCAAGCGGCAAACAGCTGAATCGGTGCCGTTGAGTACTCCCCCGGACATCCACCGACTGCGCGTGCTGACGGTCAACACCCACAAGGGATTTACCGCGCTCAACCGGCGCTTCATCCTCCCCGAGCTGCGTGAAGCCGTGCGCAGTACGTCGGCGGACCTGGTGTTTCTGCAGGAAGTGGTCGGCGAGCACGACCGCCACTCCTCCCGCTACAACGATTGGCCACAGACCTCGCAGTATGAATTCCTTGCCGACAGCATGTGGAGCGACTTCGCCTATGGGCGCAATGCCGTCTATCCCGACGGTCACCATGGCAATGCCCTGCTGTCGAAATACCCGATCCGCGAATACCGCAACCTGGATGTCTCCATTACCGGCCCGGAACGCCGCGGCTTGCTGCACTGCGTGCTGGACGTGCCGGGGCACAGCGAAGTGCATGCCATCTGCGTGCACCTCAGCCTGCTGGAAAGCCATCGTCAGCTGCAATTGCAACTGCTCTGCCAGCTCCTAGAGTCTTTGCCGGATGATGCGCCGGTGATCATTGCCGGCGACTTCAACGACTGGCAGATGCAAGGCAATGCCGCCCTTGCCCGCCGCGACTACCTGCACGAAGCCTTCGAGCGCCACCATGGCCGCCCCGCCAAAACCTACCCGGCGCGGTTCCCCTTGTTGCGCCTGGATCGCATCTACCTGCGCAATGCCAGCAGCCATGAGCCGCAGATACTCGGCAACAAGCCGTGGACGCACCTTTCCGACCATTTGCCGTTGGCGGTGGAAGTGCATCTTTGAATCGCCAGAACTGTTAGTTCTTACAGTATCGCGCTCCCTGTTTGACAGGCATGCTGGATTCCGGGCATTGGGCAGGCAGCGAAGTACTGCGATGACTTACCGGGCGCTTCATCACAGGGGCACGCCAACATTGACGGTCACGGACGCGCGTGGCTTGGCCGTACGCGAAGTAGCGTATTGCCGACTGCAGGTTGAGCAGCCCCTTGACGCACGGATAACCCGTCAAGAATTCGACCCTGCCGCACGGCTGGTGGCGCAGTGGGATCCGCGCCTTCGGGGCAACGCTCCTGCACCCAACCTCGCGACGATCTTCAGCCTTTCAGACCAGACGCTATTGAGTGACAGTGTCGATGCCGGTTGGCAGTTGAGTCTACCGAATGACGCTCAATCCATTCTGTTCCGTTGGGACAGTCGTGGCACTTGGCATCAATCAGAATTCGATCGGCTTCAACGACCGGTTGCCATCCGTGAAGGGTTGGCCGGTGAGCCACCTCGAGTCATCGAGCGAATCACCTACGGTATGGCCAGCCATGAATGGGCGGCACATAACCAATGCGGTCGACAGGTACGCCACGATGATGGTGCCGGCAGTCAGCATTTGAACGAATATGCCGTTCACGGCGAAATACGGGTGGAAACCAGGCAGTTTCTCGGCAGCTT
Source organism: Pseudomonas sp. Pseusp49 (assembly GCF_059491875.1). Taxonomy (NCBI): domain Bacteria; kingdom Pseudomonadati; phylum Pseudomonadota; class Gammaproteobacteria; order Pseudomonadales; family Pseudomonadaceae; genus Pseudomonas; species Pseudomonas sp. Pseusp49. The sequence goes on from NZ_CP168514.1 coordinate 3,652,820, forward strand.
TGATACGCCGGACTGGCCGCTCGACATTCAACTGCGCGACGCATTGCTGGAAGTTGGCGAGGTTTTTGTTTCCACTCGGCGTTACACCGCCGCCGGCGATCCACAATGCCTGAACGATGCCAAAGGCAATCAGCGGAAATTTACTTATTCAGTAGCCGGCCAGCTCAAGGAAACCCGGTTGCAGCTAGCAGGTACCGGACAAGAACCTCGCCTATTGGTCGGCAACATTCATTACAACGCCGCCGGACAGATAGACAGTGAAACGGCTGGCAATGGTGTACTTACACGAGTTTTGTATGCCGCCGACGATGGCCGTCCGATGCAACGGGTGAGCGCCGTACCCGGCAGCCCTCCACTCCAGGACCTGCACTACCGCTACGATCCGGTCGGCAACATCCTTCATCTGGAAGACAAGGCACAGCCCGTGGTTTTTTTCAAAAACCAGCGGGTCGAGCCGATCAACCGTTATCGTTACGACAGTCTTTACCAACTGGTCGAAGCCAGTGGCAGACAAGTGATGCCCGCCACATACGGTCCCGCGCTTCCGGCATTGTTGCCCACTCCGCTGGATCCGAATCAACTGACCCATTACACACAAACCTTCAACTACGATGCCGCCGGCAACCTGATCACTCGCCACCACTCAGGCGCACCGACCTTCAGCATGAAAACCTCTCGCACCAGCAACCGCAGCCTTGCGCTGCAAGAGGACGGAGAGCGATTCGAAGAGGAGGATATCGTCAATGGGTTCGACCTCTGCGGCAATCAACGACAACTGCAACGTGGCCAGCACATCCAGTGGGACGGTCGTCAGCAGTTGAGTGAGGTCACCATGGTCAAGCGCGAAGACGGGCCTGATGACCATGAGCGCTACATTTATGGCCCTCGCGGCCAACGCCTGCGTAAGGCGCGCATCACCTACACAGGCCGTCGCACCTTACTTGCCGACACACGCTATTTGCCGGGGCTGGAAATTCACCTCGACGCCACGCGCGGTGAAGAACGACATGTAATTACCGCTGATGCGGGGCATAGCCAGATCCGGATGATGCATTGGGTAGAACATCCGCCAAAGGACGTTATGAATGATCAACTGAGATTCAGCCTCTGTGACTTGCTCGGCTCCTGCACATTGGAGCTGGATGAAAATGCGAGCCTGTTGAACCAGGAAGGTTTTTACCCGTTTGGTGGAACAGCATGGTGGGCTGGCAGCAGTGCATTGGAGGCGAAATACAAGGTACGTCGTTATTCAGGCAGGGAACGGGATGCCACCGGGCTTTATTACTATGGCCATCGATACTACGCACCGTGGTTGCAACGGTGGATGAGTCCGGATCCGGCGGGGAAAGTGGATGGGTTGAATCGATACTTGATGGTGAGAAACAATCCGGTCAACTTTTTTGATACTGATGGGCTTGGGCGTACATCAGTCGAGCCTCGAGGTGCCGAAGTCGGCGGAACTGCTCATCATTTCGAGCACAAGGTTTCGTACTTTGATCCGGATCTACAGGCACGTCTTGAATCAGGCGATGAACATTCAGATAAACGATTTGACTTCGTAACAAATACCTTCAAACACAAGACAGTCATAGGAGCCGCAATAAGATCCTCCTATAAAGAAGACAGCTTTAACAACCTCTACGAAGCACATCAATGGCAACTCTATATAAATTTTAGAGACAAGCGCGAAACGAGCTATTTCGCCAGCGATGTTGTTAAATATCAATATAAGAAAATATCTAATGACCAAGGCTTTTTTGGACACCTCCCATCATTGATAACAAGAAAATATGTAATAAACGAAACTACTCTCGAATGGGCTGAAAAATTCACAAACACGCGCGGTGAATTGCCACTGAGTTTTTTGAAAGAGACACCAAACGGCAAATCCACTCAACGAATCCTTGATGAATTCGGACTAATCGCGACTCGAGTTGAAAGGGGTATCCGTCCTCACCAAGATGATCTTTTAATACATGTAATGCCTGCCTCTCCTACTTCAACAGAGGTCACACGCCATTTGGATTTTACCGACGGCAAAATGGATACCAGCGGTACTCTCAGTGCAGCCGAATACAGAAATGATCCCTATCCTGAATTCCTGTTTTCCAAACCGGATCGCAAAAAACCAGAAAGCTCTTCAGATGCAATGCTTTTCTGAACATATGTAAAACACATTTAAAAAATCCAAAGCCACAATCAGAAGAAACACCAGAAATAATCAATAATTTTACCCCACCTGTTATTTCTGACAGTAGCCATCCTGGATCCGTGCCTGCTACGTTGTTTCCGCCCTGACGGAAATCCGCAGGGGCTTGCGACACATACGTAGCGCCCTGGTTGCCGAAGGTACTTGCGGGTCATGGTTCCTGCCGATGTTGTCTTGCAACTCGCGCTGCCAAGCATGTCTGCTTCCTGGCCATCGATGACGGCCAAAGGAACGGAAGTTGATCCCATCGCGGAGGCAACATGGAGTTTTCGACAGATCTGTCCAAGTACCGTCATGGCGCCTGCCTGTTCTCGATCTGGTTATGTGCGAACTGGTCCCAACCCGCCTACGCCGCCTGCACACTCACCCCTACCGCCGGCGACGACAACTTCGTCTGCGACAGCGGCACCAGCGCGCCGTTGACCGACTTGTCGGGCAATAACACCCTGACCTTCCCCGCCAATGGCACCGGCAGTATCAACGGCAACGTGACCTTCGGGGCCGGCGCCGACGCTGTGAGAATAGCCTCAGGTATCGTGGCCGGTGCCGTGGATCTGGGCGACGGGGCGGACAGTTTTATGATCAGCGCCGGTCAAGTCAGCGGCGCGGTCAGCCAAGGCAATGGCATCGATGACTTCATCATGTCCGGTGGAACCATTAAGTCCCTGGCCCAAGGGGACGGCCGCGATACCTTCCTGATGACTGGCGGCACCATCCTTGGCGCCTTCGAAGATGGCGACGTGACCAGGATGACCGGCGGTACCATCGGCCGCGTCGACATGAAACTCGATAACAATATCTTCGATATGTCCGGTGGGCTGATCCTCGGCAATCTGGTGACCGGTTTGGGCATCGATAGGATCATCTTCTCCGGGGGGCGTATCGGCGGCAACATCAGTGTCAGCAACGGCAACGACAGCATCACCGTTACCGGCGGAGAAATCGTCGGCGAGATTCGCGCCGGCAACGGTGATGACACGCTGGTGTGGGACGGCGGCGGGATCATCCGCTCGCAAGTCCTGCTGGAGGCAGGCAACGACCGCGCCACTTTGCGCAATCTGACCGAAAGCACCCTCGCCCTGACCCCGAGTCTCAATGGCGGTAGTGGCAATGACTTGCTGACCTTCGATCACACCACCTCATCGGGCGCTGCCCGGTATATCAATTGGGAAACCCTCAATCTGGTCAAGGGCTCGCGCTTGGATCTCGATGGCAATCTTCAATTGGGGGACAGCACCACGGGCACCGGCGTGTTCAACATCGACGGCAGCAGCGTGCTCACGTCAACCCAGGGCAGCATCACCTCTTCGACCGCGGGCCGCCTCGCCACCTTGAACAACAGCGGGGTCATCGACCTTGCCGGCGGTAACTCGCGTACCAACGACACCTTGACGGTTGAAGGCAATTACGTGGGTAACGGCGGCCAGTTGCTCCTGCAAAGCGCAGTGGGCGATGACAGCTCCTCCAGCGACAAGCTGGTGGTCAACAACGGAACGCTGACCGGCAGCACCCTGATCAGCGTCACCAACGTTGGCGGCGCGGGTGCCCTGACCCGGCAAAACGGCATCCAGCTGGTTCAGGCCCAAGGCACGGCGGTCAGCGACAACACCGCGTTCGCCCTCAAAGCCCCGGTGTCGGTTGGCGCCTTCGATTACCGCCTGTTCAAAGGCGGCATCACACCGGGCAGCGAAAACAGTTGGTATTTGCGCTCCTCGGTGGTGGCGCCGCCCGTGGTTGCCGTCGCCAATCCTGATCCCGCTTTGCCGCCGACGCTGGAGCCCATCGTGGCAGTGCCGGTCGCCGCGCCCGTGGTCGTGGCAACAGGGGTACAAGGATCTGAAGGCGTCGTGACGCTCAAAGCTCTTGCGTTACCGGCCGCCGTACCCGGCGCAGAACCTATCCCTCTGTATCGCGAGGCAGTGCCTGCCTGGTCGGTGGTGCCGCCGGCTGCAGCACAATTGACCCTGACAGCACTGGGTACTTTCCATGACCGTCAGGGCGATCAGAGTCTGCTGACGGAAACCGGAGCCCTGGGCGCAGGTTGGGGCCGGGTCTACGGCAAGAACCTCGAGCAGACCTGGGCCGGTACCGTCACGCCAAGGCTGGACGGCTCGCTCAATGGCTTCCAGGTCGGCAATGACCTGTTCAGTTCGCAACTGGCGGGTGGGCAAACCCAGCGCAGCGGTTTCTTCATCGGCCACAGTCGCCTGCAAGGTGATGTTGATGGTTTCAATCAGGGCTTCGAAGGCAAACGCTCCGGAAACGTCGAGTTGAAAGGCGACAGCCTTGGCGTTTACTGGACTCTCACCGATCCCGCCGGTGCCTATTTCGATGCCGTGGCCATGTACACCTGGCTCAATGGCGACAACCGTTCCGAAAGTGGCCTGAAGATCGACAATGACGGCCACGTAACGACGTTATCGGCAGAAGTCGGATACCCGATTACCGTGGCAGGCGACTGGGTGTTCGAACCCCAGGCCCAGGCGATATATCAGAAGGTCAAACTCGACAGCCAGGACGACGGCATCTCCCATGTCTCGTTCGATTCCGACAGTGCCTGGACCGGTCGCGTCGGCGCTCGCCTGAAGGGTCGCTACGAAGTCAGTGGACGGCCACTGGAGCCCTATCTGCGGGCCAATATCTGGCACACCTTCACCGGTACCGATACGGTCACCTTTGACCATGTCGATCAGGTCGAAACCCAACAACGAACCTCGTCCGCCGACCTCGGAATTGGCATGGTACTGAGCGTTGCCACCTCGGTCAGTGTCTACGCAGGACTTGACTACACCAGCAATATCGACAGCAACCAACAACGGGGAACGTTCGGTAACGTGGGGATTCGAGTCAGGTGGTGAGGAATTGAAACCGCTCTATCCCGAGGTTTTTGACGATTGCTCGAATAAACAAGAACCTGGAAACACACCATTGAACAGGCCCTTTTTAAACCATTACCACTGATCGGCCATCTTCTTGACTCGACTGTTTCGGTCTTCTTGACTTCAGGTTACTACCCCCGAAAACACTACCAGGACCCGCCGCGGGCTCCCGTAAAAACGGGCAGCCCGTGACGCCGCCTAATCCATTCGGTCGCCCCTCATTCGGGGTAGGAGAGACGCCAGAACGAGATACCGCATGCGACTGCAAGGTAGACCTCCATGAAAACTTCACTCACTTCACAAGAGATCAAAGTCACTTTTTGCACTGTATCGAGTTCACTTCTGCTGTGTTCCTCCATTGAATTGCTCGCCGCCACTGCCGAGCAGGAAACAACGCCGTGGTATCGCCAGGACATCCCGGCTATCGGTCTGACAACCCTTGCAGCAACCTGGCCCGGTCAATTCAGCGCTCATCCCGATCTGCGCAGTTCCAGCCTGACCACCGAAGACGCCGCGCCCACGGCCTGGGACCAACTCTACGGCCAGCCCTCTCGCCAGACACAAGCCGATTACCTTTCCCAGGGTCTGGCCGTTCCCGGCACCCACGAACTCAAAGGCCCGGCGATCCTCACCCTGCAAAGTGCCGGCGGCCATACGCAAAGGGTTGGCCTGGTCGGCGGCACGAGTCAGTACTCGCTCAACAACAAGGGCGCGCAGATCACCCCGGCCATGTCCGATCCCAACCGTGACGCGCTCAACCTCCGGGGGCAAAGCCTCGGCGCCTATTGGAGCCTGACCGGTCCACAAGGCTGGCACGTCGACCTGACCGCCAGCGGTGGCCGGGTCAACGGCTTCAGCCGCAACGAACAAGGGACCCGAAGGGCCACCGAAGGCAGCGCGATGACGCTGTCGGTGGAAGGCGGGTTCCCTATCGGTCTGGGTGAAAACTGGGTGATTGAACCCCAGGCGCAATTGATCAATCAGCGCATCACCCTGGACACCCCGTATGCCGGGTCGGGCAACGCGTCTTCCAGTGACCTGACTTCGTGGAGCGGTCGGGTCGGTGCGCACTTGAAAGGCAGTTACGACATCAGCGGGATGCCGGTCGAACCCTACGTGCGGACCAACTTGTGGCACACGGTGTACACCGGCAATACCGTGACCCTCGATCAGGTCGACAAGATCAGCAGCAGCCGCAAGTCCTCGACCGTCGAACTGGGCCTGGGTCTGGTCGCCAGAGTCACCCCGACCGTGAGCCTGTACGTCAGCGCCGACTACAGCAGCGACGTGGACGACAATGATTTGAATGGTTTGATTGGCAGCCTGGGTGTGCGGATGCGCTGGTAAAAACTGGTATTTCTTACAGTATCCACGGCATTGACGGCGATGCATTGTAATGGGCAAGTCACCCTGATCGAGGCCGGCACGGATGTCTGTGGACCATGCGCATCACGGCACGCCCACCCTTGCGGTGTCAGACGCGCGCGGGTTGGCGGTCAGGGCCGTTCAATACCACCGGCGGCAAGCGGTCGATCCGGTTGACGTGCGCGTCACGCATCAACGCTTCGATGCCGCCGGGCGCCCAGTGGCCAGTCGTGATCCGTATCTGTTTGCCCTGGCGCAGAACGATGCGTCGGTGCCGGTCAATCTCAGCCAGGTGTTCAGTTTGTCCGGCGCGCCGTTGGCCAGTGACAGCCTCGACGCCGGGTGGCAGGTCGCGTTGCAAGGTGCTGCCGGGCAAATCGTGGAGCGCTGGGACGGTCGTGGAAGCCGCACGCTGACTGAGTTCGATGCACTGTTGCGCCCCGTGGCGGTGCGAGAGCGTGGCGGTGAGAGCGCTGAACACGTGATTGAGCGTTTTTCCTATGCAGATGCCAGTGCCGAGTCCGCCACTCATAACCTCTGCGGCCAGCTGATCCGCCATGACGATCCGGCTGGCACGCTGCACCTGAAGGAGTTGGGGCTCGGCGGCGCGGTGCTGCAACAGATTCGACACTTTTTGCGCGATGCCGACACACCGGATTGGCCGGCGAGCGAAGCCGCCCGCGACGCCCTGCTCGAAACCGGCGATGGCGCCACCACGTCCCATGTCTACTCGCCAGGCGCCGACCCCCTCCAGCAAACGGATGCGTTGGGCAACCGCCAGCGCTTTGCCTACACCGTCGCCGGCCAATTGAAAGACACTCGATTGACCCTGGTCGGTGAGGACGAGATCACGCTGGTCAGCGCTCTCCATTACAACGCCTCCGGCCAGATCGAGTCGGAAACCGCCGGCAACCGCGCCATCACCCGCCATCGCTACGACCTCGCGGACGGACGCCTGACTGGCTTGAGCGCGCACAAAGCCGATGGCACGCCCCTTCACGACTTGTGCTACCGCTACGACGCCAGCGGTAACGTGCTAAGCCTCGAAGACGCCGCCCAACCGATTCGCTACTTCAACAACCAGCGCATCGAACCGCTCAAGACCTACCGCTACGACACCCTCGGTCAACTGATCGAAGCCCGCGGCTGGGAAGCCAAAACCGGCCACGGCGGCCCCGCCCTGCCCGACCTGCACCCCCGCCCCCCGACCCCAGCCAGGTCGCCAACTACACCCAGACCTACCACTACGACGCCGGCGGCAACTTGCTGAACCTGGTACACGTCGGCGCCCAGCCCCACGGCCGCCTTTTGACTCGCGCCCAATACAGCAACCGCTGCCTGCCCGAGCGCAACGGCCGGCCACCGACTGAAGCGGAAATCGCTGCCGGCTTCGATGCCAATGGCAACCTGCAGGAACTGCAAGCTGGCCAGTCGATGGACTGGGACTTGCGTAATCAACTGACCGTCGTGCGTCCGGTGATCCGTGAAAGCGCGGAGGATGACTACGAACGCTATGTCTACGACGGCGGCGGCCAACGCATGCGCAAGCTCCGCGCGAACCAGACCAACGCCCGCACACTGATCAGCGAAGTACGCTACCTGCCCGGCGTGGAGATCCGTAGTCATGGCGGTACCGGTGAAATCCTTCATGTGATCACCGCCAGCGCGGGTAGCAACAGCGTGCAGGTGTTGCATTGGGTCGCCGGACAGCCCAAGGACATCGCCAACAATCAAGTGCGCTACAGCTTCAACGACCACTTGCAATCCAGCGTCCTGGAACTGGACCAGAACGCTGACCTGATCAGCCAGGAATGGTATTACCCGTTTGGTGGTACAGCGTGTTTTGCTGCCCGCTCGGACACCGAAGCCAAGTACAAGACGGTGCGTTACTCGGGCAAGGAGCGGGATGCGACGGGGCTTTATTATTATGGGTTCAGGTATTACGCGCCGTGGTTGCAGCGGTGGATTAATCCGGATCCGGCGGGGTATGTGGATGGGATGAATTTGTATGCGATGGTGAGCAACAGACCCATCAATCTTGGAGATCTGGAAGGGTATGCAGGGGTAGAACTAACAACTGCTGAGATTAGCCGTATAACAACCACCATCAAACGAGACATGGGCGACCTTTCTCAAGAGGATGTCCTTGATGTTGTTAATCAGTACTTGAAGGGAAAAGGTGCTGACCCAAAACAGTACGCTGGTACGATCATGTCAGGACTGGGCTTTGCAGCAACCGCTACAACCGAAGCGCCACAGATAAGAAAAATGGCATCCACCCCATCCAAAAAAAACATTCCCACCCCAAAAAATAAATACGATATAAAAACATTTATCGCGCTATACACAACAACCCACGGATCAGACACGATCAATAATGCAATGAGAAAAGGATCAAAAATAGAAATAGATGAAACAACGGTAATACGCGAAATACGGGTTCGACATGAAAAGCTATTTGAAGGACGCAGCGGGATAGCATTAAAAAAACACATCAAAATAGCGGCTAGTGTCTTCGATTTAGACGATGCCAAAAGTGTAAGCCACCAAATATATCATCAAGAAATACAAAACTGCGAACTTATTTTCGAGGAGGCAGATTAACCGACGCGGCATTGAATGCTTACGAAGCAGCCAAAGAAAGTGGCACCGTACTACATTCCATGAGTTTTCTCTCAGTATCCCTCGATCAATCAGTTGCCGAAGAATTCAGATCCAACTTAGAAGGTGGCATCTTTAAAATAAAAGGCTTTAGCGCCGCAAGTATGAACGGCGCAACTTCTGCATCGGCAGTAAAAGGATCTGTATTTACACCACACGCAGACTTTGATGTTATAGAAGTTGATAAGGCAAACCGAATTATCCATCTTCACGAAAAACGGGGGTATACAGGTCCCAGAAGTCCGTTGCCGCATTAAGGATTCAGGAAAACAAAGGCAACTACCAGCTGAGTTTGAGGTTGCAGGATTTCCCCGCAATATAGAATCTCCCACAGGATCACATGGAACCTGTGGGAGCGAGCCTGCTCGCGAAGGCAGCGATGCGGTCCCGGATCACCCCTCCGGCCGCAACATCAACACCGCCAACGGCGGCAAATTCAACACCAACGACAACGCCTGCCCATGACTCGGCGTTTCCTCGGCCATCGCACCACCGCTATTGCCGTAATTGGACCCCGCATAGATAGACGAGTCGCTGTTGAGCACCTCATTCCACTGCCCCGCAAACGGCACCCCAACCCGATAAGCCTCACGCGGCACCGGCGTAAAGTTCGCCACCACCAGCACAGGCCGGCCATCCTTGCTCCAGCGCAGCCACGCATAAACGCTGTTGATCGCGTCATCACCGATCAGCCACTGGAAACCCTGCGGCACATCGTCCTGCTCATGCAGCGCCGGTTCTTCGCGGTACAGGCGATTGAGGTCGCCGACCAGTTTCTGTACCCCCTTGTGCTCGGAGTACTGCAGCAAGTACCAGTCCAGTTGCTGATCGTGGTTCCACTCGCGCCATTGACCGAATTCACAGCCCATGAACAGCAGCTTCTTGCCCGGATGCGCCCACATGAAACTCAGGTAGGCCCGCAGGTTGGCGAATTTCTGCCAGCGGTCGCCGGGCATTTTGTCGATCAGCGAGTGTTTGCCGTGTACCACTTCGTCGTGGGAGATCGGCAGGATGAAGCGCTCGGACCAGGCGTACACCAGGCCAAAACTCAGCTCGTTGTGGTGATGGGCGCGGTACACCGGGTCCTGCTGGATGTAATGCAGCGAATCGTGCATCCAGCCCATGTTCCATTTGTACGCAAAGCCCAGACCGCCCTGTTGGGTGCCCTGGCTGACGCCCGGCCATGCGGTGGACTCCTCGGCGATCACCAGCGCACCGGGTGCTTCCAGGGCGACCACATCGTTGAGGTGGCGCAGGAAGTCGATGGCTTCCAGGTTCTCGCGCCCGCCGTGGCGGTTCGGCACCCATTCGCCGGCCTTGCGCGAGTAGTCGCGGTACAGCATCGAGGCCACGGCATCGACCCGCAGGCCATCGACATGGAAATGCTTGAGCCAGTGCAGCGCCGACGCCAGCATGTAGCCGTGCACTTCGGTGCGCCCCAGGTTGTAGATCAGCGTGTCCCAATCCTGGTGGAAGCCTTCCTGCGGATTGCCGTACTCGTACAGCGCCGTGCCGTCGAACTGGGCCAGGCCGTGGGTATCGGTCGGGAAATGCGCCGGCACCCAGTCGAGAATCACCCCGATGCCGGCCTGGTGGCAGGCGTTGACGAACGCGGCGAACTGGTCCGGCGTGCCATAACGCGCACTCGGCGCGAATTGCGACAGCAACTGATAACCCCACGAACCGCCGAACGGGTGCTCCATGATCGGCATCAGTTCGATGTGGGTGAAGCCCAGGTCTTTGACATAGGGAATCAGTCGCTCGGTCAGTTCCGGCCAGGTGTACTGGCGGGCCACTTCACCCAGGTCGTCCAGCTCGCATTGCCACGAACCGGCGTGCAACTCGTAGATCGACAAGGGCGCCGTCACCCGCTGGTGGTCGCCACGGGACAGCATCCAGTCCTGATCCTGCCAGTCTATTTTCAGCGGCGAGGCGACTTTCGAGGCGGTGTCCGGCGGCAGACTGGTGGCCAGCGCCATCGGGTCGGCCTTCAGCGGCAGGATGCCGTGGGCACCGAGAATTTCGTACTTGTAGGCGTCCCCTGCTTGCAGACGCGGGATGAACAACTCCCAGACCCCGGTGGGATGCCGCAGGCGCATCGGATGGCGGCGCCCGTCCCAGACGTTGAAATCACCGACCACCGACACCCGTCGGGCATTGGGCGCCCACACCGCGAAACGCACACCGTCGACGCCGTCCACGGTCTTGAGCTGGGCACCGAGGCACGCACTGAGGTCGCGGTGATTGCCTTCGGCAAACAGGTACAAATCCATGTCGCCCAGCAACGGGCCGAAGCTGTAAGGGTCTTCGGCCGTCTGCTCGCCGCCGGCCCAACGGGTGCGCAGCAGATACGCTTGCGCGCGGTCGAAATGCCCGACAAACAACCCCGGCGTCTCTGTGGCTTGAAGACTCCCAAGCGCTTCGCCGGAGTCCCTGGCCAGGACTTCTACACTCAGGGCGCCCGGCAGATAGGCGCGGATGAACTGTCCACCGGCACCATCACCGTGGGGGCCAAGTATGGCAAAGGGATCGATATGCTCGGCACGCACCAAGGCATCGATATCCCGTGCGCCGGGCAGCAGCGCTTCTTTGTGATGACCCTGTTCCTTGTTCGAGACACTCATGACTACTCTCCACCAAGATCGGAAAAGGGTTTAAGCCCACTCAATAATCCATATAAACCGTGCAACGGCACGGGCAACCAGGTGGGGCGATTTTCCGCCTCATAGGCCACTTCATACGCCGCCTTCTCCAGACCGAACAACGCCAGCGCAGCGTCCTCGCCTTCGGGATCTTGCCATGCATGGGCAAGACTAGCTGCCGCCAGCCGATAGGCGTCGACAAATGCTGTTCGCGCTTCACTCAAGTAGCGCTCGGTGACCCGCACACGCGCGGCATCGGCCGCCGCCGTGTTATCGACGTTGTGCACGTTGATCGCCATTGCCGCCGCATAGTCGAAGGAACGCAGCACGCCACTGACATCCTTGTACGGGCTGTGTTTGCCCCGACGTTCATGCAAGGGCCGCGCCGGTTCCCCCTCGAAGTCGATCAAGTACGCATCGCCCTTGATCACCAGCACCTGGCCCAGATGCAGGTCGCCATGCACACGAATGCGCAAGCCGCCCGCAGTCTTTTTACCCAACGCTTGTACATGTCCGAGAATGGCTTTTTTGTTGTCCAGTAAATGGCTGACCAGGGTCTGGTCCGCCGGGCTCAGTTGATGTTGATGCTGCTTGAGCAAGTTCAGCGCGTGCTCGATTTGCGTTGCGACATCCCTGGCCGAGGCCAGCGCGTCCTTCTGCGTGGTGACCTGCGGCAAGAAGTCCGGGTTGGCACTGGGCGCCGCCAACACCTGATGCATTTCCCCCAGGCGCCGGCCCAGCATACCGGCGAAATCTTTCAGTTCGCCTAGCGCGTTGTAGTGTTGCTCCTGCTCGGACATGGCGTCGGCCAGTTCATCGCGCAGCGCCCGTTCGAGGTTGTTTTGCGTCCATTCCCAGGCATCGCCCTGATTGTTCAGGTAGCCCTGGGCGATCATCAGCAGGTTGTCTTCACCCGCCCCGTCCCGGCGCACCACGGCCCCCAGCAGTGGCGAGATATTGCTGAACCCGGCTGCGGTCAGACAGGCGCTCATTTCCAGTTCAGGATGCACGCCGCTGGCGACCTTGCGGATCAGCTTGAGCACCATGCTGTTGCCGATCACCACCGAGCTGTTGGACTGTTCCGCCGACAGGTAGCGCACCGGCGACTCGGCATTGAGACCGAGTTTTTCCAGTTCGGGGGTGGACTCGAAGCGAATATCGCCATCGCTGCAGGCCAATACGGTACCGGCCTGAATCCCTTGCAATACCGCATGCACAAAGGTCTCCAGGCTGAAGGCATCGGTGATCAGGCCGACCTGGCGTCCGCGCCGTACCCGCGACAGCGCCAGTTGCTGCGGCAACGGCGTACCGACCTGATCCTCGGAGATAAAGCCGAACGGCAACTGATAGCGACTGCTCTGGCCACCGCTGGTGACATTGATCTCACTGAACAGCACCGGATGTTGCGCATCGCCGAAGCGCACACCGTAGGCCAGATCGACCTGCTCGATGGCGGCATCCTTGCCGGCGAACCAGCGACGATTCTGCAACCAGCTGGGCAGGATGCTCTGCTCAAGGGTATGGCGTGACGGCGCTTCGAGCAGTTCTTCCATGCGTTTTTTCAGCACCAGCGTGGTGAAGTCCGGCAGGCTCTGTGCGGGCTCCACATGCCAGCTGGGCATCTGGTTTTCCGCGGCGAGGCCGAACCAGTAAAAGCCGTAGGGCGCGAGGGTCAGGAGGAAATTCAACTGGCCGATGGGCGGGAAGGCGTTACCCCCGAGCATCTCCACCGGCACCATGCCGACGTAGGCCGATAAATCGAGCTCGGCGGCCTGGGCACTGCGCGACACGTTGGCCACGCACAGGATGACTTCGTGTCTGCCGTCCGCCCCGGTGTATTCGCGGGTGTAGGCCAGGATCCGCCGGTTGCTCGGCGACAGCATCTTCAATGTACCGCGCCCGAAGGCCTTGGACTGCTTGCGCACAGCGAGCATGCGCCGGGTCCAGTTCAACAGCGAATGCGGGTCGCCGGCCTGGGTTTCGACGTTGACCGACAAGTAGCCGTATTGCGGATCCATGATCGGCGGCAGCACCAGGCTGGCCGGATCGGCGCGGGAGAAACCGCCGTTGCGGTCGATGGACCATTGCATCGGCGTGCGCACGCCATCGCGGTCGCCGAGGTAGATGTTGTCGCCCATGCCGATCTCGTCGCCGTAATACAGGGTCGGCGTGCCGGGCATCGACAGCAGCAGGCTGTTGAGCAGTTCGACCCGGCGTCGGTCACGCTCCACCAGCGGCGCCAGGCGCCGGCGAATCCCCAGGTTGATCCGCGCGCGACGGTCGGCGGCGTAGTAATTCCACAGGTAATCGCGTTCCTTGTCGGTGACCATCTCCAGGGTCAGCTCATCGTGGTTGCGCAGGAAGATCGCCCATTGGCAGTTGGCGGGGATATCCGGGGTCTGGCGCAGAATGTCGGTGATCGGGAAGCGATCTTCCTGGGCCAGCGCCATGTACATGCGCGGCATCAACGGGAAGTGAAAGGCCATGTGGCATTCGTCGCCGTTCAGGCCTTTCTTGTCGGTGTCGCCGAAGTACAACTGGGTGTCCTCCGGCCACTGATTGGCCTCCGCCAGCAGCATGCGGTCGGGGTAATTGGCGTCGATTTCGGCGCGGATCTGTTTCAGGACATCGTGGGTTTCCGGCAGGTTTTCGTTGTTGGTGCCGTCGCGCTCGATCAGGTAGGGAATCGCATCCAGGCGCAAGCCGTCGATGCCCATGTCGAGCCAGTAACGCATCACCGACAGCACCGCTTTCATGACCTGCGGGTTATCGAAATTCAGGTCCGGCTGGTGGGAGTAGAAACGGTGCCAGAAGTATTGGCCGGCGACCGGGTCCCAGGTCCAGTTGGACTTTTCGGTGTCGAGGAAAATGATGCGGGTGCCGTCGTATTTCTGATCGTCGTCGGACCACACGTAGAAGTCCCGCGCCGCCGACCCGGGTTTGGCCTTGCGTGCGCGCTGGAACCAGGGGTGCTGGTCGGAGGTGTGGTTGATGACCAGTTCGGTGATCACCCGCAGGCCGCGTTTGTGTGCCTCGGCAATGAATCGCCGGGCATCGGCCATGGTCCCGTAGTCACTGTGCACGCCGCGGTATTCGGCTATGTCATAACCGTCGTCGCGCCGTGGCGAAGGATAGAAGGGCAACAGCCAGATGGTGTTGACGCCCAAGTCGGCAATGTAGTCGAGCTTGGCGATGAGGCCGGGAAAGTCGCCGATCCCGTCGTTGTTGGAGTCGAAATACGATTTGACGTGTACTTGATAGATCACCGCATCCTTGTACCAGAGCGGGTCCTTGATGAACGTGGCTGCCTTGGGTTTCTTCGCCATGTGAAACTCCTGGTGAATTCATAAAGGCCGCTCTCAGACGCCCCCTGTAGGAGCTGCCGAAGGCTGCGATCTTTTGATCTTCACTTTCTTTAAAGCAAAAGATCGCAGCCTTCGGCAGCTCCTACAGGGGGCGGCGCATTCAAGAGGCGGTAATGCGCCAGATCCCGAACGGCTGGTACGCCGGGTCGATCCGCATGAACTGATGTTTGCCATGCCAGCTCCAGCGATGGCCATTCATCAGGTCTTCGCCCTGGGTGCTGGCGTCGTCAGGCAAACCCATTTCCCACAGCGGCAACTCGAAATTCGCCTCCTGCACGTTGTGCGGATCGAGGCTGACCGCCACCAGAATAAAGTTGCTGCCATCAAAGCTGCGTTTGCCGAAGTACAGGATGTTGTCGTTCCAGGCGTTGTAGACCTTCAGGCCCAGATGCGTGTGCAGCGCCGGGTTCTGCCGACGGATGCGGTTGAGCTGGGCAATCTCGGCAATGATGTTGCCCGGCGCGTTGAAGTCCCTGGGGCGGATCTCGTACTTCTCGGAGTCGAGGTACTCCTCCTTGCCCGGCACCGGTGCAGACTCGCACAACTCGAACCCCGAATACATGCCCCACAGGCCTGAGCCCATGGTCGCCAGCACGGCGCGGATGAGGAACCCGGGGCGCCCGGATTCATGCAGGAACGCCGGGTTGATGTCCGGTGTATTGACGAAAAAATTCGGCCGGTAACACTCGCGCCACGGCGATTCGTTGAGTTCGGTGAAGTAGGACGCCAGTTCGGCCTTGGTGTTGCGCCAGGTGAAATAGGTGTAGCTCTGGGAATAACCGACCTTGCCCAGGCGCGCCATCATTGCCGGGGTAGTAAAGGCTTCGGCCAGGAAGATCACTTCGGGGTACAGCGCCCGTACATCGGCGATCAGCCATTGCCAGAACGGCAGCGGCTTTGTGTGCGGGTTATCGACGCGAAAGATCTTCACACCCTCCTCGACCCAGCCCACCACGATGTCGCGCAGCTCCACCCACAGGCTCGGAATCGCCTCGGGGGCATAGAAGTCGACGTTGACGATGTCCTGGTATTTCTTCGGCGGGTTCTCCGCATATTTGATCGAGCCGTCGGGCCGCCAGTTGAACCAGCCGGGGTGCTGCTTGAGCCATGGGTGGTCCTGGGAGCACTGGATGGCGAAGTCGAGGGCGATTTCCAGGCCGTGGGCCGCAGCGGCCGACACCAGTCGCCGGAAGTCTTCGCGAGTCCCCAACTGCTTGTGAATCGCTTCGTGGCCGCCCTCCTCGCTACCGATCGCATAGGGACTGCCCGGATCATCGGGGCCTGCCGTCAGTGAGTTGTTCGGGCCTTTGCGGTAGCTGCGTCCGATCGGGTGGATCGGCGGGAAATACAGCACATCGAAGCCCATGTCCTGAATCATCGCCAGCCGCGAATGCACGTCGTTGAAAGTACCGTGGCGTTCCGGACTGTCGGTGATCGAACGCGGGAACAACTCATACCAACTGGCGAACTGCGCCAGCTCGCGCTCCACATCCACCGGGTACTCCGGGCTTAGGCTCAGGTAGGCACGATGATCGACGCGGGCCATGAGGTCGGCGCTACGCGGGTGCAAAAACAGTGCGACCTGCTCGGTTTCGAGCAGTCCTGCCAGTTCATGGTGCAATGCCGCCAATTGCTCGCTGAGTTGCCCCTCACTGCGCTCGGCGGCTTGCTGCACCTGGATCCGCCCTTCCTGCAATTCGAGGCTGACGGGCACCGCTGCCATATGCTTCTTTTCAAGTTCGTAGCGAAAACTGGCGAACTGGTCGATCCAGGCTTCGATACAGAACAGATAACGGCCCTGACTGTTCACCCGGAACTGCCCCTGCCAGCCGTTGTTGCCCAGATCGTGCATGACCGCGCTTTGCCAGACGTCCTCGTCCTCGGCCCGCCAGCGTACGCGCACCGCCAGCTTGTCATGCCCGTCGGCAAAGACCTTGGCCGTCACCACCACATCCTGGCCCACCACCGCCTTGACCGCGAACTGCCCGCCTTCAAGGGTCGGCATGATGTTTTCTATGACAATGCGCGGCAGCAACAGCGCCTGCGCCAGCGGCATGTGCGGGTTGTAGCTCAACTCAGTCGGTTTTTCAGCCGTCATCGAGCCTCTCTCCTTACGCCCCATGGACGCGCTTGTGTCTGTTCGCTACCCCAACGGGCCATCCGCCCCGGGATGTACTCACTTAGGTTCCGAGCGATGGCTGGCGGGAAAAGTTCATCGGCAATTTGCGGAATCAAATCGTTCGCGCAGCAGTCCATCTACTTAAGCACGACTCACGCCATGTGCCACCGGAGGCCTGACCAATGAACAATCCATTCCCGGCTGAAACCCCCGATCCAAACATCGACAACCCGGTGATCCCCCCCAGCGAACCACAACCGGTGCCAGAACAGGAGCCACCTGGCACGACCCCGACGCCAAGGGAAGAACCGCCGACCACGATGCCGCCGGTGATTGTGAATCCTGAATGAAGACAGTTGATCGTTCCTGCCTCGACACCAGGGACGATCATCAAAAATGAATGACGCTTCCCAAGTACCTGTAGTACCGATCCTAAAGCGCCAATTCTGCCCGTCCGACTCTTTACGAAACCTGCACCCCGCGCCTTATATAGCCATCACTTCTTCAGCCTTGAGTGTGGTTAGCCATGAAAACGTTTTTTTCCAGCGTCAGCGAATTCACAAACAGAACTAGCGCACAGCCCCACGCGCTACACCGTGAACGACCCACCGACGGCTGGCTATACCTTGAAAATATTCAACTACGAATTTCTTTGCTTCGAAGCCGAACGCAATCACTCTGAACAATCAACCAAAAGTTCAATCATCAGGGAACTGGAGAAACATCTGCTGCACGGTGATATGGACTACAGCCAGCACGAACTCTCGGAAACGCAGAGCAACGAGCAGGATTCAGACTGTGAAGCGACTTGCACAGACGGGGCGAATCCCTGACAGCGCCTATGGCCGATGATCCTTGTCAATCAGCTTCACGATCCTCGGCATCACACTGAACACCCCCAACGCCAACAGCGTGCTGAGCACTGCCGTCGCCTCCCGGCCCAGCCCGGTGGCGACGCCGATGGCCGCGGTCATCCACAGGCCGGCGGCGGTGGTCAGGCCCTTGACGTCGCTTTCGTCGCCTTCGTGGTTTTTCAGGATGGTGCCGGCCCCGAGAAAGCCGATCCCGGCAATCACGCCCTGCACGACCCGACTCATGGCATCGGCCTGTGAGCCGGACATCTGCGGCACCAGCACGAACAGCGCCGCCCCCATCGCCACCAGCATGTGGGTGCGCACACCGGCGGCCTTGCCCTGGTGCTCGCGTTCGAACCCGAGAATCCCGCCCAGCACGGCGGCCATCAACAGACGCACGGTCATCCGCGTCAATTGCGAGGCATCGGTGATGTCGGCGAACTCGGCTTGCAGGGTCACCCAGACTTCGTGCCACCAGGCGTTCATGGGGTTGTCCTTGTGAGGAGCCATGGAGAATGGACCGCAGCGACCATTAATCGGTCGCACAGAACGATGACCGGCGGTTGCGGCCTGAAACTTCAGATACCCCTGAAAAAGGATTCCGCCATGACCGTTCGCATCGAGAACCAGACCTGCTTTTTCACCACCGAAAATGGCGAACAGATTCGTCTGTGTCCCGACGTGACCATCGTCACCGATGGGCGCAAAGCCATGTCGGCGGTGGACATCGAAGGCCAGCGCATCTACATCACCGAAGCGGAAGCCGACGCCTTGACCGTCGCAGGCGCGGTGGATGGGCGCCGGCACCTTAAAGCGAGCGACAGTGATTCGGTGATTTGACTGACGCTGATCAACACCCGCCGCAGCTGTTGCGCCCAGGCGTTTGCACCTTTGTGCGACGGCTGCTTCAAGTTGTCGCAGGTCGGGCCAACACGGCCATCTGATCCGCTTTTTAATGCAATACCTGAGTCTGTTATGCAAACAGATCGCCGCTCATAGTGCTCATGCCTGATGGAGGCTGATGAGCGAAAGACCATGAGCGAAAGAATCCCCGTCCGAACCGTAGAAACATTCGAGCCTTCGCGTCCAAAGACGAAGGCCCTCACCCGCGACAACCTGATCCACACCCGCAGCTTCACCGGGCTGTTCCGCAACCTGCGCATCAGCGGCGCGGGTTTTCTGTTTTTGCTGTTTTTCGGCACCGTGTGGTTGAACTGGGGCGGCCGCCAGGCGGTGCTCTGGGATCTTTCCGAAAGCAAATTCCATATCTTCGGCGCAACGTTCTGGCCGCAGGACTTCATCCTGCTGTCGGCGCTGTTGATCATCGCCGCGTTCGGCCTGTTCGCGATCACCGTGTTTGCCGGCCGGGTCTGGTGCGGCTACACCTGCCCGCAAAGTTCGTGGACCTGGATCTTCATGTGGTGCGAGAAAATCACCGAGGGCGAGCGCAACCAACGGATCAAGCTGCAAGCCGCGCCGTGGGGCATCAACAAGCTGATGCGTCGCTCGGCCAAACACACCTTGTGGCTGGCCATCAGCCTGCTGACCGGCCTGACCTTCGTCGGCTACTTCACCCCGATCCGGCCGCTGGCCGAAGAACTGCTGACGTTGCAAATGAGCGGCGTCAGCCTGTTCTGGGTGCTGTTTTTCACCGGTGCCACCTACATCAATGCCGGCTGGCTGCGTGAAGCGG
Organism: Pseudomonas sp. Pseusp49; assembly: GCF_059491875.1. Classification (NCBI taxonomy): domain Bacteria; kingdom Pseudomonadati; phylum Pseudomonadota; class Gammaproteobacteria; order Pseudomonadales; family Pseudomonadaceae; genus Pseudomonas; species Pseudomonas sp. Pseusp49. The sequence continues at coordinate 3,672,607 of NZ_CP168514.1, forward strand.
TGTGCATGCACATGTGCCCCTACGCGCGGTTCCAGAGCGTGATGTTCGACAAAGACACCCTGACCATTTCCTACGACGTGGCCCGTGGCGAAAACCGTGGCCCGCGCAAGCGCGAGGTCAAACCCGCCGAGCTCGGTTTGGGCGATTGCATCGATTGCCAGCTCTGCGTACAGGTCTGCCCGACCGGCATCGACATCCGCGATGGCTTGCAGATGGAATGCATCGGTTGCGCCGCGTGCATCGACGCCTGCGATTCGATCATGGACAAAATGGGCTACGCCCGGGGACTGATCAGCTATACCTCCGAGCATCAGTTGCAAGGCGGCAAGACGCACCTGCTGCGTCCGCGCCTGATCGGCTACACCGCCGTGCTGCTGGTGATGATCGCCGCCCTGGTGGTGGCATTGGTGGAACGGCCGATGGTCTCGCTCGACGTCAGCAAGGACCGGGGCCTGTTCCGCGAAAACAGCCGGGGCCAGATCGAAAACATCTACAGCCTGAAGGTGATCAACAAGACCCAGCAGCGTCAGGACTATCAATTGAGCCTGGTCGATGCCGATGATTTCGCGTTGCAGGGCAAGACCGTGCTGAGCCTGGCGCCGGGTGAGATTGTCGACGTGCCGGTGTCGGTGGTGATGCTCACGGAACGCCCGGCCAGCAGTTCGCAGAACATCAGTTTCAAGGTAATCGACAGCGATGAGCCTGGCGTCTACAGCGTGGCGAAGAGCCGGTTTGTTGCGCCAATGAATCGCTGAGCCTTTAAGATGTTGACCTTGTTGAAGTGCAGTCTTGTTCTGGCAATGCAATCCTCTGTGGCGAGGGGGCTTGCCCCCGTTGGGCTGCGTAGCGGCCCCAAAATGGGACTGCTACGCAGTCCAACGGGGGCAAGCCCCCTCGCCACAGGCAATCCCCTCGCCACAATTAATCGAAACGACTCCATTGCGGGACACCGATGAAACGCTACGAAAAATTCGCCGACGATATCGCAGAACTGATCCGCTCCGGCGTTCTCGGACCGGGTCAGCGTGTGCCGTCAGTGCGCTACGCCAGCCAGACCTACGGCGTCAGCCCGTCGACAGTGTTCCAGGCCTACTACCTGCTGGAACGTCGTGGACTGATCCGCGCCCGTCCGCGCTCCGGCTATTTCGTCAATGCCCATGCGCCGCGACCGTTTTCCGAGCCGGTGATCAGCAGCCAGGTCAACGAATCCACGGAAGTCGACGTCAGCGAACTGGTGTTCTCGGTACTCGACTCGATCAAGGACCCGAACACCGTGGCCTTCGGCTCGGCATTCCCCAGCCCGACGCTGTTCCCCCTGCAACGCTTGTCCCGCTCCCTGGCCAGCGCCACCCGCGAGATGGACCCGCGCATGGTGGTCACCGACCTGTCGCCCGGCAACCCGCAGCTGCGCCGGCAAATCGCCCTGCGCTACATGGTCGGCGGACTGATGCTGCCCATGGAAGAACTGCTGATCACCAACGGCGCCCTGGAAGCACTCAACCTGTGCCTGCAAGCGGTGACGCAGCCTGGCGACCTGGTGGCCATCGAAGCTCCGGCGTTCTACGCCTGCCTGCAAGTGCTCGAACGCCTGAAACTCAAAGCCGTGGAAATCCCCGTGCACCCGCGCGACGGCATCGACCTCGGCGTGCTCGAGCAAACCCTGGAACGCCATCCGATCAAGGCCTGCTGGTGCATGACCAGCTTCCAGAACCCCATGGGCGCCACCGTGCCCGAGGCCAAGAAACAGCAGCTCGTGGAACTGCTGCGCCGGCACCAGGTGCCGCTGATCGAAGACGATGTCTACGCCGAACTGTATTACGGTCAACAAGCCCCGAAACCGGCCAAGGCCTTCGATACCGAAGGCCTGGTGATGCATTGCGGCTCGTTCGCCAAGAGCCTGGCCCCCGGTTACCGCATCGGCTGGGTCGCCGCCGGGCGCTACGCGCAGAAAATCGAACGCCTGAAACTCATGACCTCGCTGTGCGCGTCCATGCCTGCGCAGGCAGCGATCGCCGACTACCTGCAACACGGCGGCTACGACCGCCACCTGCGTAAATTGCGTCATGCGCTGGAAGACCAGCAAGCCGCCATGCTTGCCGCCATCGCCCGCTATTTCCCGGCGCAGACCCGGGTCAGCCAACCGGCGGGCGGGTACTTTTTGTGGCTGGAATTGCCGGAGCAGATGGATTCGTTGAAGTTGTTTCAGATGGCGCTGGCTCAGGGGATCAGCATTGCACCGGGGCCGATTTTTTCGCCGACGCAAAGGTTCAGGAATTGTATTCGGTTGAATTATGGGAGCCCGTGGGATGAGGTCTCGGAGAAGGCGATGGAGACGTTGGGGCGGATTGTGCGGTCGTTTTGATGGCTGGATGTTGCCCGTACTATCGCCTTCGCGAGCAGGCTCGCTCCCACAAGAAATCTCGGGTGTTCACACACTTTGCGTACACCAGATAACCCTGTGGGAGCGGGCTTGCCCGCGAAAAGGCCAGCACTGACAACGCGAACCTCAGATCAACGCCCACCGCCGAGATCGACGAAAGTCCCCGTCGCATAAGACGCCTTGTCCGACAACAACCAGACAATCGCCTCCGCCACTTCATCCGGCCGCCCGCCGCGGGCCATGGGAATTGCCGATTCCAGCTTGCTGACCCGGTCGGGATCGCCGCTCAAGGCATGGAAATCGGTGTAGATGTAGCCCGGGCGCACCGCGTTGACACGGATCCCCTCACCTGCCACTTCCTTGGACAGGCCGATGGTGAAGGTGTCGAGCGCACCTTTTGACGCCGCGTAATCAACGTATTCGTTGGGCGCGCCCAAGCGTGCAGCCACCGAGGACACGTTGACGATGCTGCCACCCTGCCCGCCGTGCTTGGGCGACATGCGCAGGATCGCGTGCTTGGCGCAGAGGATCGGCGCCAGGACGTTGGTTTTCATGATCTTGAGGATGCGGAACTCGGACATTTCGTCGACCCGGGACTTTTGCCCCACGGTGCCGGCGTTGTTCACCAGCGCGGTAACCCGGCCCAGTTCATTGTCGACCCGATGGAACAGCGCGATGACTTCGTCTTCGATGCTGACGTCGGCCCGTACTGCAATGGCTTGCGCACCGAGGGCGCGGACTTGCTCCAGCACGCCCAGTGCAGCCTTTTCGTCCGCCTGGTAGTTGATGCAGATCCGATAGCCCTGCGCGGCGGCCAACAGTGCGGTGGCGGCACCAATGCCGCGGCTGCCGCCGGTGATGACGATGACTTTGTCCATGCGAGCCTTCCCCCAATCAAAGCTTAAGCGGTCGGGGGCAAGAATAACCGCCATTGGCGGTTTTTGCATGGCTTCGGTGGCGTTTGCACAGACGCCATCGCGGGAAAGCCACGCTCCCACAGGTTCTGCATATTCTGTGGGAGCGTGGCTTGCCCGCGATGAACGATGACACGGACTATCAAGCCAGCGCCAATCGCTCCGAGCGATGGATTTCCATCATGAAACCTGCGGCCGGCAACGGATGCCCCAGCAGGTAACCCTGCAACGAGTCGCAGCCCAGTTGCGTCAGGAAGTCCTGCTGCGAGTCCGTCTCCACACCTTCGGCAACGATGCGCAACCCCAGCGCCTGGCCGAGCGCCACGATGGCCGAAACGATGGCTGCGTCATCGCTGTCGCGCTCCAGGTCACGGACAAAACCGCGGTCGATCTTCAGTTCGTTGGCCGGCAGGCGCTTGAGGTACATCAAACTCGAATAACCGGTGCCGAAATCGTCGATGGACAGGTCGACACCCATTTCCGAGAGCTCCTGAAGCACCGTCATGCTCGCGTCGGCATCGCTCATGGCGGTGGTTTCAGTGATTTCCAGGGTCAGGCTGTTGGCCGGCAGATGGTGAGTCGCCAGTGCCTTGGCGACGCTCTGGACCAGTCCTGCATGGCAAAACTGGATGGCCGACAGGTTCACGGCGATGCGCCAATCGGTGTAGCCCAGCACGTACCACTCGCGCATCTGGCGGCACGCTTCGTTGAGCACCCACTCGCCGATCGGAATGATCAGCCCGGTTTTTTCCGCCAGTTCGATGAATTTGTCCGGCAACAGCAATCCTTGCGTCGGATGCTCCCAGCGCAACAGGGCCTCGGCGCCCACTGGCCGGCCATTGGCGGCATCGAACTTGGGCTGGTAATGCAGGCTGAATTCCTGATGTTCCACAGCATTGCGCAAATCCTGCAGCAATTGCAGTTGCTTGCGCGCGTTGGTGTTCATCGAGGCGTCGAAAAAGCTGTAGCCGTTTTTACCCGCGCCCTTGGCGTGGTACATCGCCGCGTCGGCGTTCATCAGCAATTCGTGGGCGGACTGCCCGTTACCCGGATAGAGCGCGATGCCGACACTGGCGGAAATGTGCAAATCATGTTCGGCAACCCGGAACGCCTGCGCGATCAACCCGACCTGGCGGGCCGCGAGGTTCAAGGCATCGTTCTGTTCGCTCAATTGCACCAGCAACACGAACTCATCGCCGCCGATCCGCGCCAGGGTGTCCTGGCTGCGCAAGTCTTCGCGCAGGCGCAGGGCCACTTCGCGCAACAGCAAGTCGCCCATGTGGTGGCCGAAGGCATCGTTGACGGGCTTGAAGCCGTCCAGGTCGATGAACATCAGGGCAAAGCAACCGCCCTGTTCACGAACCCGCGACATGGCCTGATCGATGCGGTCGGCGAGCAACGTCCGGTTCGGCAACCCTGTGAGAGTGTCATGCAGGGCCAGTTGGGTCAGTTCACGGTTGGCTTCGGTCAGCGACTGGGCCAGGCTCGCGGTGCGGGCCTCCAGGCGTGCATCGAGGATCGAGGTCAGCAAGGCAATGCACAGCACCGCCAACGTGGTGATCAGCACCAGGTTGTCCAGGCCCTTACCATTCAGGCCGTTGACCGCCGCCCCGCAAAAGCTGCCATCGGCAAAGCGTGCAGCGGCCATCCCGGTGTAGTGCATGCCGACGATGGCGATACCCATGATCACGGCGGCACCGCCACGGATCAGGCGGACATAAGGCGTGTGTTGGCGTAAATGGAACGCGATCCACAATGCCGCACCCGAGGCAGCGACAGCGATCATCAGCGAAGCGCCGAACAGCGTTGGGTCATAGTCGATGCCCGGTTGCATGCGCATGGCGGCCATGCCGGTGTAGTGCATCGCGCTGATGCCGGCGCCCATGACCAGCGCGCCAAAGGCCAGTTGCCAGGCCGGCAGTTTTGGCTGGTTGACCAACCACAGCGCAAAACCGCTGGAGAGCACGCCGATCAACAGCGACAACAGGGTGATTGCGCCGTCATAGCCCAGATCGATCGGCAGTTTGAACGCGAGCATGCCGATAAAGTGCATCGACCAGATGCCGATGCCCATGGCAATGGCCCCGCCCGCGGTCCACAAATGCACGGCACGACCTTTGGCAGTGGCAATGCGTCCGGTCAGGTCGAGTGCGGTATAGGAAGCGAGAATCGCTACACAGAGCGAAATGATAACCAGGGTGGGGGAATAGCTACCGATGAGCATGGGGACTTCTCGCGAATGCCCCCGTTAATGGTATTGATTCTCGCCGGGGGAAAATGCGGCGATTGTACTGATTCCGAATGAGAACGCACTCACAAAATGAGCAAAGGGCCATCAGTCCGATGAAACGCTTGTTTTAAGGTTTTACATTAACGGGTTCATCGCTCGAAAATACCGAGCCAAAGCCTTTGTGGCAGACATTGTGGCGAGGGGGCTTGCCCCCGTTCGAGTGCGAAGCGCTCGCAAAAGAGCGAGACCATGACCGTTCTGTTGGAGTGTGGGCGGCTGAATTCAGGGTCGCTTCGCGACCCAACGGGGGCAAGCCCCCTCGCCACAGGTTGCTCTGATCCGGGTTATTGGCTCTCACTCACCTCAAGCTGCCCGTCCCAGCCACCGCCCAGCGCGGCAATCAACTGCACGCTGGCGATCAGGCGGCTTTGCAACAGGTCCAGGTTGCTGCGCTCATTGTTCAGCGCCGCCGCCTGGGTCACCACCACATCGATGTATGCGATCAAGCCGGCCTTGTACTGGTTCTGGGTCAGGCGCAACGATTCACGGGCGGCGTCCAGCGCCTGTTGGCGCACGACGGCTTCGTCCTGCAGCACCTTGAGCTGCACCAGGAAGTTTTCCACTTCGCGGAACCCGTCCAGCACGGTCTGGCGGTACTTGGCCACTGTTTCGTCATAGGCCGCTTCACTGCGGTCGACTTCCGCCGAGCGCTGGCCGCCGTCGAACAGGGTCATGGCCAATTGCGGCCCGACGGACCAGAAGCGGTTCGGCAGGCTGAACAAGTCTTTCGAGGTACTGCTGCTGTAACCACCGTTCAAGCTCAGGGTCAGGTCCGGGTAATAGGCCGCCTTGGCCACGCCGATGTTGGCGTTGGCGGCCATCACCGAGCGTTCGGCGGATGCGATGTCCGGGCGACGCTCCAGCAACTGCGAAGGCAGGGCCACCGGCACTTGCGGCAACTGCGGAATGTCCTGGCTTTCCGCCAGGCTGAACTCCGCCGGCGGCAGGCCGATCAGCACGGCGATGGCGTTCTCGAACTGCGCGCGTTGCCAGATCAGGTCGATCATGTCCGCTTCAGTGCTCTTGAGCTGGGTCTGGGCCTGGGCCACGGCGTCCTTGCCCGATACGCCGGCGCGGTACTGGTTCTCGGTCATCTTCAGGGAGCGCTGATAAGCCTCGACCGTGTCCTGCAGCAGACGCTTCTGCCCATCGATCACGCGCAATTGCAGATAATTCTGCACCAGCTCCGACTGTTGACTCAGGCGCATGGCCGCCAGATCGGCAAAGCTTGCCTGGGCATTCGCGGTGTCGGCTTCGAGGCCACGGCGCAGCTTGCCCCACACATCCGCTTCCCAACTGACGCCCGCCTGGGCCGAATAGGTGTCGCGAATACCGCTGGACGAACTGCTCAGGCTGGAGTTGCTGCTGCCGGTGCCCTGGCTTGAACGGTTCTTGCTGACGTTCAGGTCGACCGTCGGGAAAAACGCCCCGCGTGCGCTGCGCACCAAGGCCTGGGCCTGGCGGTACTGGGCTTCGGACTGGGCGACGGTCTGGTTGGCGCTGTTGAGCTTCTCGATCAGGCCATTGAGCTGTTGATCGCCGTACAGCTCCCACCATGCGCCGCGCGCCAGGGCATCGCTCGGGTTGGCCTGGCGCCAGCCTTCTGCGGCCTTGTACTGCGCAGGTTCCGCGGTTTGCGGGCGCTGGTAATCCGGGCCGACGGCGCAGGCACTGAGCATCGCCACGCACAGTGACAGGCTCAGCAGACGCGAGCCTCGAGCCGTGATCAGCGGTGCAGCCAGGTTGAAAAGCGAACGTTCAGTCATAGCGGAGTTTCCAGAGCAGCATCGGTACGCACCCCACGCCATTTGTTGAAGCGATGGCGCAGTTTGTCGAGATAGAGGTAAACCACCGGCGTGGTGTAAAGCGTCAGCACCTGGCTGAAGATCAGCCCGCCGATGATGGTCAGGCCCAGCGGCTGGCGCATTTCCGCCCCTTCGGCGCGGCTCAGCAACAATGGCAAGGCACCGAGGATCGCCGCCAGGGTGGTCATCAGGATCGGTCGCAAACGTTGCAGGCAGGCACTGCGAATCGATTCCAGCGGTGCCATGCCCTGATGCCGCTCCAGCTGCAACGCCAGGTCGATCATCAGAATCGCGTTTTTCTTGACCACGCCGATCAGCAGAAACAGCCCCAGCAACGAAATCAGGCTGAACTCGCCGCCCAGCGCATAGATCGACAGCAACGCGCCGACCCCGGCCGACGGCAGGGTGGACAGGATGGTCAGCGGATGAATGTAGCTTTCGTACAGCACACCCAGCACCAGATACACCGCCACCAGCGCCCCCAGAATCATCCACGGCTGGCTTTTTTGGGTCGCCGCGAACGCGTCGGCTGTGCCGGCCATTTTCGCAATCACCTCTTCCGGCAGCCCGACCTTGGCAATCGCCCGCTCGATGGCGGCACCGCCCTGCTCCACGGTCACGCCTTCAGCCATGTCGAAGGCGATGCTTTCCGAGGCGAACTGGCCTTCGTGACTGACCCGGTCGTTTTCCAGGCTGTTTTCGTAATGGGCGAAGGTCGACAGCGGAATCCGCGCGCCATCGGCAGTGATCACCTGGACCTGCTTGAGGGTGACCGGGTCCTGGGCGTATTTCGGGTTGACCTCCATCACCACCTGATACTGGTTGAGGCTGTCGTAGATGGTCGAAATCTGCCGCTGGCTGTAGGCGTTGTTCAGCACCGCCGTGACCATGTCCATGTCGACACCCAGGCGCTTGGCCTGGTCGCGGTCGACGATCAGGGTCACTTGCCGGGCGCCCCGGCCTTCCCGCGCATCGATGGCCGTCAGTTCCGGCAAGGCCTTGAGCGCGCTGACGACTTTCGGATACCACTCGCGCAACGCCCCGAGATCCCCGCTTTGCAGGATGTAGGAGTATTGCGAGGTGGTCTGCTCACGGCCGCCACCGAACTGCAGGTCCTGGTCCGCCATGAGCATCAGCTGTGCGCCGGGTACTTTGGGCATTTCCTTGCGCAGGCGTTCGATGACTTTCTGCGCGGAAATGTTGCGTTCCTTGATCGGTTTCAGGCGTACCAGCATGAAGGCGTTGTTGGTGCCGTTACTGCCGCCTATGAAGCCGGCGACGCTTTCTACCGCCTCATCCTTCAATACAGCCCGACGGAAAATCTCCATCTTCGGCTGCATCACGCTGAACGACAGACCGTCGTCGCCGCGCACGAAACCGATCAGTTGGCCGGTATCCTGCTGAGGTAGAAATGTCTTAGGAACAACGACATACAGCGCAATATTAACGCCGATTGTCACGAACAGACTGAGCAACGTCAGGCGTTTGTGGCGCAGCACCCAGTCGAGGCTGGTGGCGTACTTGCCAACCATCCAGTCGTTGGCCCGCCGGCTCCAGCGTTGCAGGCGGTTCTCCTGCCCCGGCGTGTGCGGCTTGAGCCAGCGGGCGCAGAGCATCGGGGTCAGGGTCAAGGACACCAGCAGCGACACCACGATGGCCGCTGCCAGGGTGATTGAAAACTCGCGGAACAGGCTTTCAATGATCCCGCCCATGAACAGGATCGACAGGAACACCGCCACCAGCGACACGTTCATCGACAGCAGGGTAAAACCGACTTCCTGGGCGCCGAGGTAGGCCGCCTTCATCGGCCGCACGCCTTCGTCGATGTGCCGGGAAATGTTCTCCAGCACTACGATGGCATCGTCCACCACCAGCCCGGTGGCCAGGATCAGCGCCATCAGTGACAGGTTGTTCAGCGAAAAACCGTAGAGGTACATCACGGCAAAGGTACCGACCAGCGACACCGGCACCGCCAGGGTCGGGATCAGCGAGGCGCGGAAGTTACCAAGGAACAGGAACACCACCAGGATCACCAGCGCCACGGCAATGAGCAAGGTCATTTCCGCTTCATGCAGCGTGGCCTTGATCACCGGGGAACGGTCCATGGCCAGGTTCAGCTTGACGCTGGCCGGCAACACCGCCTGCAACGCCGGCAACTGGGCCTTGATCTCGTTGACCGTCTCGATGATGTTGGCGCCGGCCTGCCGGTTGATCACCAGCAGCACCGCCGCGTCGTCGTTGAAGAAACCGCTGTTGTAGCGGTCTTCGACGCCGTCGCTGACCTTGGCCACGTCCTTGAGGCGCAAGGCCGCGCCGCCGTTGTAGTGGATGATCAGCGACTCGTAGTCCTTTGCTTTTTCCAACTGGTCGTTGGCCTGGACCTGCCACAGCCGCTGATCGTCTTCCACCGAACCCTTGGGCCGGCGTACGTTGGCATTGGCGATGGTGTTGCGCACATCGTCCAGGGCAACGCCGTACTGGTTCAGCGCCTGCGGTTCGAGTTCGATCCGCACCGCCGGCAGCGAACTGCCGCCGATCTGCACCTCGCCGACGCCCTGCACCTGGGACAGGCTCTGGGACAGGATCGTCGAGGCCAGGTCATAGAGCTGGCCTTTTTCCAGCACTTCGGACGTCAGCGACAGCACCATGATCGGCGCCTGGGACGGGTTGACCTTCTTGTAGGTCGGCATGCTGCGCATCCCGCTGGGCAGCAAGTTGCGCGAAGCGTTGATGGCCGCCTGCACCTCCCGCGCCGCACCATTGATGTCGCGGTCGAGGTCGAATTGCAGGATCACCCGGGTCGATCCCTGGCTGGAGCGGCTGCTCATGGTGTTGACCCCGGCGATGGCGCCGAAGGAGCGCTCCAGTGGCGTGGCCACGGTCGACGCCATGACTTCGGGGCTGGCGCCGGGCAGGCTGGCCTGGACCACGATCACCGGAAAGTCCATTTGCGGCAGCGGCGACACGGGCAGCAAACCGAAGCTCACGCCACCCAGCAGCATGATGGCCAATGAAAGCAGCATGGTTGCCACGGGGCGTTTGATGAATGGACCCGAGAGATTCATAGGTGGTAACCACTAGCGGCAAGCTGCAAGCTGCAAGAAAAAAGCAGGGATCGCGCAGGCTTTAACTTGCGGCTTGAAGCTTGCAGCTTGTAGCTCGCCGTCATACCACCACCTCTTTCGAGTCAGACTTTCCAAAGCGGCGTCCCAACCGATCGAAATACAGGTAAATCACAGGCGTAGTGAACAGAGTCAACACCTGGCTCAGCAACAGGCCGCCGACCATCACCAGGCCCAGCGGCTGGCGCAGCTCTGCGCCGGAACCGGTGGCCAGCATCAACGGCACGGCACCGAACAGCGCGGCCAGGGTGGTCATCAGGATCGGCCGGAAACGCAGCAAGGCGGCCTGATAGATCGCCGTTTGCGGGTCCATGCCCTGGTTGCGCTCGGCGTCGAGAGCGAAGTCGATCATCATGATCGCGTTCTTCTTGACGATGCCGATCAGCAGAATGATGCCGATGATCGCGATCATGCCCAGGTCGTTGCCGCTGAGGATCAACGCCAGCAAGGCGCCCACCGCCGCCGACGGCAAGGTCGAGAGAATGGTGATCGGGTGGATGTAGCTCTCGTAGAGCACGCCCAGCACGATGTACATGGTCACCACCGCCGCCAGGATCAGCAGCAAGGTGCTCGACAACGAAGCCTGGAACGCCTCTGCCGCGCCCTGGAACTGGGTCTGCACGCCAATCGGCATGCCGATGTCCTTCTGCACCTGCTCGATGATCTCGACCGCATGCCCCAGCGCCACGCCGGGCGCCAGGTTGAAGGACATCATCACCGCCGGGAACTGGTCAATGTGGGTGATCGCCAGTTGCGCCTGACGTTCCTCGATATGCGCCAGGCTGGACAGGCGTACCTGACCGCCATCGGTGGTCTTGACGTGAATCTGGTTCAACGCATCCGGGCCGATCTTCTCGCCGGACTGCGATTGCAGGACCACGCGGTACTGGCTCGCCTGGGTGTAGATCGTGGAAATCTGCCGCTGGCCGAAGGCGTCGTACAGCGCATCGGTGATGTTCGACACCGACACCCCGACCCGCGACGCCGCATCGCGGTCGATCACCAGATAGACCTGCAAGCCCTTGTCCTGCAGATCGCTGGCCACGTCGGTCAGCTCCGGGCGGTCGGCCAAGGCTTCCACCAGGCGCCCGCTCCACAGGCTCAGCAGCTCCGAGTCCGGTGACGACATGCTGAACTGGTACTGCGTGCGGCTGACCCGGTCCTCGATGGTCAGGTCCTGCACCGGCTGCATGAACAGGCGGATGCCGACCAGCTTGTCCAGCTCCGGTTGCAGGCGGGCAATCACTTGCGTTGCACTCAGGTCACGGTCGTGGTGCGACTTGAGGTTGATCAGCAAACGGCCGCTGTTGAGGGTCGAGTTGTCGCCGTCCACGCCGATGTAAGAGGACAGGCTCTCGACCGCCGGGTCGGCCAGAATCACCTTGGCCAGCTCCTGCTGACGCTCGCTCATGGCGGCGAAGGAAATCGATTGCGGCGCTTCGGAAATGCCCTGGATAACCCCGGTGTCCTGCACCGGGAAGAAGCCCTTGGGCACCACCATGTACAGGAATACCGTGAGCGCCAGAGTGCCAATGGCCACCATCAAGGTCAGTGGCTGGTGCTTGAGCACCCACTGCAACTTGCGACCGTAAGCGGCGATCATCCAGTCGATGAACGCACCGCTGGCGCGATAGAAACGCCCCTGCTCGGCTTCCTTGGGTTCGCGCTTGAGCAGCCGCGCGCACATCATCGGCGTCAGCGTCAGGGAAACCACCAGGGAAATCAGGATCGCCACCGCCAGCGTGATGGCGAACTCGCGGAACAAGCGCCCGACCACGTCCGCCATGAACAGCAGCGGGATCAGCACGGCAATCAGCGACAACGTCAGGGAAATCAGGGTGAAACCGATCTGCTTGGCGCCCTTGAGCGCCGCGTTCAGCGGGCTGTCGCCCTCCTCGATGAAGCGCGCAATGTTCTCCAGCATGACGATCGCATCGTCCACCACGAAACCGGTGGCGATGGTCAGGGCCATCAGCGTCAGGTTGTTGACCGAGAACCCGGCCAGGTACATCACGCCGAACGTGCCGATCAGCGACAGCGGCACGGCCACCGAAGGAATGATCGTGGCGCTGGCGCGACGCAGGAACAGGAAGGTGACCATGACCACCAGGGCGATGGCGATCAGCAATTCGTGCTGCACGTCCTTGACCGAGGCGCGGATGGTCTGGGTGCGATCGGTCAGCACCACCACGTCGAGGCCGGCCGGCAGGTTGTCGGTGATGCTCGGCAGCAAGGCCTTGATCCGGTCCACCACCTCGATCACGTTGGCACCCGGCTGACGCTGGATGTTGAGCAGCACGGCCTGGTTTTCGTTGGCCCATGCCGCGAGGCGTTCGTTCTCGGCGCCGTCGACGATTTCAGCGACGTCCTTGAGCCGCAACGGCGCGCCGTTGGCATAGGCCAGGATCAGGTTGGCGTAGTCCTTGGGCGAGGTCAGTTGATCGTTGGCATCGAGCATCGAGACCCGGGTCGGGCCGTCGAAGTTACCCTTGGGCTGGTTGACGTTGGAGGCACCAATCAGAGTGCGCACGTCCGACAGGTTCAAGCCGTTGGCGGCCAGGGCCTCAGGGTTGACCTTGATCCGCACGGCCTGGCGTTGACCACCGGCGATGCTGACCATGCCGACGCCGCTGATCTGGGCGATTTTCTGCGCCATGCGCGTATCGACCAGATCGTTGAGTTTGGGCAGCAGCATGGTTTTGGAGGTGATGGCCAGGGTCAGCACCGGCGTGTCGGCCGGGTTGACCTTGTTGTATACCGGCGGTGCCGGCAGGTCCTTGGGCAGCAGGTTGGTGGCGGCGTTGATCGCCGCCTGCACCTGTTGCTCGGCCACGTCCATGTTGATGTCGAGGCTGAACCGCAACGTCAGTACCGACGCGCCGCCGGAACTGGTGGAGGCCATTTGTGTCAGGCCGGGCATTTGCCCGAACTGCCGCTCAAGCGGCGCGGTCACCGCGCTGGTCATGACATCCGGGCTGGCGCCGGGGTACAGGGTCATGACGCGAATGGTCGGGTAATCGACCTGGGGCAATGCCGACACTGGCAGCAGCCGATAGGCAATCACGCCGGCCAGGATAATCGCCAGCATGCTCAGCGTGGTGGCTACCGGGCGAAGGATGAACAGTCGCGAGAGATTCATGCGCCGCCCTTTTTCGCCTTGTCGGTGGTCGCGGGCTCAGCCGCGTTGAGCGCCGACTTGCCTTGCAGGTGTTCGGTTGGCGTGGTCGGCACGTCCTGGCTGTCGTTGACCACCTCCACGTCGCTGCCGTCCTTCAGGCGGTCAGTGCCTTCCAGTACGACCCGCTCGCCCGCGGACAGGCCTTCGGTGACCACGGTGTTCAGGCCGTCACTGGCGCCGACTTTCAACTGACGGATCTTGACTTTCTTGTCACCGTCCAGGACATAGGCGAACGTGCCGTTGGTGCCGAACTGGATCGCGGCGGACGGTGCGAGCACCACGTTTTTGAGGGTGTCGGCCAGCAGGCGCACATTGACGAACTGGTTGGGGAACAGCGACTGATCGCGGTTCTCGTAGCGAGCCTTGAATTTCAGAGTGCCGGTGGTGACGTCGATCTGGTTGTCGAGGCTCTGCAATACCCCAGTGGCCTGCAACTTGGTATCGCCGCGATCCCAGGCTTCAGCCGGCAATTGGGCACCGCTGCGATAACGGGCGAGTACGGTGTCGAGGCTGTTTTCCGGGAGGGTGAAGGCCACGCTGATCGGTTGGGTCTGGGTGATGATCGCCAGGGCGGTGGTGTCGTTGGCCGCCACCAGGTTGCCGACGTCCAGTTGACGAAGGCCCACGCGACCGGTGATGGGTGCGCGGATCCGGGTAAATTCAAGGTTGAGCCTGGCATCGTTGACCGCTGCGTGATTGGTCTTGACCGTGCCCTGGAACTGACCGACCAGCGCTTCGGCGGTGTCCAGGGTCTGCTTGGCAATACTGTCTTCGCGGTACAGGCCGCGATAGCGCTCGACATCGACCTGGGCGTTTTTCAGTTGCGCCTGATTCTGCAGCAAAGTGCCTTCGGCCTGAAGCAAGGCGTTCTGGTAAGGGCGCGGGTCGATTTCGGCCAGCAAGTCGCCGGCCTTGACCATCTGCCCTTCTTCGAAATAGATCTTGACCAGCTCACCGCCGACGCGGCTGCGCACGTTGATGGTGTTCAGTGCCGTGACCGTGCCCAGCGCCTTGAAATACAGCGGGAAGTCACCAGTGACGGCCGGAGCCACCCGCACCGGCACCGGCCCTGACGCTCCGCCGAATCCCGGACGCATGCCCCCCGACCGACCTGTATGCCCGGCAACGGCTTTCTGCCCCGCCGCCTCCTTGGGTGCAGCACTGCCCGGCCAGAATTTCCAGCACAGGGCGGCGATGACCAACAGGACAAGCAGGCCGAACAGCCAGCGACGGGGACTACGGGAAGCGGAGGATTGCATTGAGTGATCAACCATTGGGCGCGTGGGCTTTTTTACATGAGGCTGAACGATAAGCACTGGCGGGTTTTAAGCAAAGCGCCTTTACCGGCAATTTACTTTCGGCTTACGTAACAGGAGTTTTGTGTAAGACACTGAAGCACAAATGAAAACGGCCTGGACAGGGCCAGGCCGTTAAACATTGTAAACCCGGGCTTATTTCAGAACAGCAAGTGCCGCTTCGTAGTTCGGCTCGTCAGCGATTTCGCCAACCAGTTCGCTGTGCAGCACGTTGTCGTTCTCGTCCAGAACCACCACGGCACGAGCGGTCAGGCCCTTGAGCGGGCCGTCGGCGATGGCCACGCCGTAGTTCTGGATGAACTCTGCGCCGCGCAGGGTCGACAGGTTCTGTACGTTTTCCAGGCCTTCGGCGCCGCAGAAGCGGGCCTGGGCGAACGGCAGGTCAGCGGAGATGCACAGCACAACGGTGTTGGCCACGTCGCTGGCCTGGGCATTGAACTTGCGTACCGAGGTGGCGCAGGTCGGGGTGTCAACGCTTGGGAAGATGTTCAGCACTTTGCGCTTGCCGGCAAAGTCCTTGAGGGTGACGTCGGACAGATTGCCGGCAACCAGGGAAAAGGCTGGCGCCTTGGAACCGGCTTGAGGCAGTTGGCCGTTGACTTGAACCGGGTTGCCTTTAAGAGTGACTTGAGCCATGAACGGAGTCCTTCTGAACGTTGTGGTGGAGAATTTTGACGAGGCCGAAGTTAACCACGAAATTGTCCTGCGACCTATGGCCAAACATAAATTGTCATGTAACAGGGCACAAAACTGGATACAAACCATAACCCTGTGGGAGCGGGCTTGCCCGCGATGACGGCAGCAGCTCCAACATACATGCCGACTGTCCCATCGCTATCGTCGGAGCGCCGCCCGGAGCAAGCCCGCTCCCACAGGGTTCGCGTGTTACGTGAGTGATCGTAATCCAGCGTAACCCCTTCACCCACAGCCACCCGGTGTTCATGACGAAAGGCAGCCGAGGCAACCCGATGACAAATTTCGTTACGGGCCTGTCGAATTGCGTCCCGGTCAATCGACTATAAATCGAATCACTCAACTGCAACGGAGACGACACCATGCGATTCATGATCATCATCAAGGCCAGCCAGGATTCCGAAGCCGGCGTCATGCCCAGCCAGGAACTGCTGACCGCCATGGGCAACTACAACGAAGAACTGGTCAAGGCCGGCATCATGCTCGCGGGCGAAGGCCTGCACCCGAGCAGCAAAGGCGCTCGTGTAAAGTTTTCAGGTGAAAAACGCACGGTGATCGACGGCCCCTTCATCGAAACCAAGGAACTGATTGCCGGTTTCTGGTTGTGGAAAGTGAAGTCCAGGGAAGAAGCCATCGAATGGGTCAAGCGCTGCCCGAACCCGATGCCGGGCACCGAGGCCGAGATCGAGATTCGCCAGGTGTTTGAAGCCGAAGACTTTGGCGCCGAGTTCACGCCGGAACTGCGCGAGCAGGAACAGCGGGTTTGGGAGCAGGCGAAGAAGAACTGACGGATTCGACCTTTTCCTCTGTTTCCTGTGGGAGCAAGCCCGCTCCCACATTGAACTAGATAGCCACTCAAGTTGCTTGGGCAAGCCTTTGATCCGTATTAACTTTTTAGTACACGAAAATAACGAGAATCCACACACAAAACGAAAGAATTAATCCACAGGACTGGCCAACCCGTGGTTAACTGCTAACTTCATCCGATAAGTCCTACAGGCTTGATCGGAAAGGGATTACGCAGTTACGGCCAAACTTAAGGACCGTCTGCCCAATCAGCCACCAGGGAGCCGGGGGATTAATGTCAAAGAAATTGGGGAAGTACGCCTTCGTCTGGGTGACTTCGCTCGCGCCTGTTTTTTGTGCTCACGCCGATAACGCCGAGACGGCCAACAAAAGCAACAACCCGCTGAACCTGGCGCCCGGCGTCAACCTTCAGGACTACTACACCCCCAGGTTGTTCGACACCAACGCTCATACCAATGACGCGCTATTGCGTGGTGCTTTGCCCATGGCGCCGAATGATTTCATTGGCGTCCCGCAACTGTTGCGCGTCACCCTTCCCGTCAGCACCCGCCCGGATCCCCACAACGGCTACAGCACCGGCATCGGTGACCTGAACCTGTTCGATATCTTCCTGCTCAAGACCGAAGGCGTGCAGTTGGGCGTCGGCCCGCAAATCACTGCGCCGACCGCTGAGCAGGATGAGTTGGGAACCGGCAAATGGCAGGCCGGACTGTCCGCCATCGCCATCGACTCCTCGCCGCGCGGGCTCCTTGGCGCACTGGTGCAGTACCAGAGCTCGTTCGCCGGTGATCACGACCGCCCCCATGTCGAGTCCGCCACTTTCCAGCCGTTCATCATCCACAACCTGGAAAAAGGCTGGTACCTGCGCTCCACCGGCATCTGGACGTTCGACCTGAAGAACGACACTCACTACATCCCACTCGGTTTGGGTGGCGGCAAAGCCTGGAAGTCCGGGTCCAATATCCTCAATGCCTTTATCGAGCCACAGTGGACCGTTGACCGAAAAGGCGATGGCTTGCCGCAATTCACAGTGTTCGCCGGGATCAATGTCACGTTCGGTAAATAAGGACTTTTGTATGCACGGTGCACTTCGCGCAGCCGGTTTCAGCCTGATGACAATGTTCGTCAGTTGTGGTGCAGGGGCCAGTGTCGACTTCACCGCCACCCCGGACGAAGCCCGGGCAATTGCCAAGGAGGCCTATCTGTACGGTTTCCCGGTGGTGGAGATGTACAAGACCCTCTACACCCAGGCCGTGGACAGGAAGAGCCCGAATTTCAAGGCACCGTTCAATCAGATCGGCAATACCGCCAAGGCGTTTACCGCGAAGGACACGGCGTTCGTCACCCCGAATTCCGACACGCCCTACTCCTTTGTCTGGATGGATTTGCGCACCGAGCCGTTGGTGCTGACCCTGCCGCCCATCGAAGAACACCGTTACTACTCGGTGCAACTGATCGACGCCTACACCCAGAACTTTGGCTATCTGGGCACTCGCAGCACGGGCAACAACGGGGGTCACTACATGATTGCCGGCCCGAACTGGCAGGGTCAGCAACCGGTCGACATCGACCGCATGGTCCGCAGTGAAAGCAACATCGCTTACGCGCTGTACCGCACGCAATTGTTCGATGAGAAAGACCTGGCCAAGGTCAAGCAGATCCAGAAAGGCTACAAGGTCGAACCCCTGAGTCACTACGTCAAACAGAAGGCCCCGGCTGCCGCGCCGAAAATCGACTGGCCGACACCGACGCCGACCATGAGCGAGACCCCGGACCTGTTTCGCTACCTGAATTTCATGCTGGCATTCACCCCGGCCCAGGACTTGGAAAAAGACCTGCTGGCACGCTTCGCAAAAATCGGCGTCGGGGCCGGCAAACCCTTCAAGCTCACTGATCTCAGCGCCGAACAACGCAAGGCACTGGAAGACGGCATCAGTGACGCCAGGGCCGAGTTCGCCGAATTCAAGAAAACCAAAGTCGACACCCATGAGATCAGCAGCGGTGACCTGTTCGGCAGTCGCGACCACCTCAAGGGCAACTACCTGTACCGCTATGCAGGCGCCAACATGGGGATTTTCGGCAACTCTGCCGAAGAGGCGAACTACTTCGGCTATTTCATCGACAAGGACGGAAAACCGGTCGACGCGTCGAAAACCGACTACACCCTGCATTTTGACAAGGACGCCCTGCCCCCGGTCGATGCGTTCTGGTCGCTGACCATGTATGACGGCAAAAACAAATTGCTGGTGGCCAACCCGCTCAATCGCTACTTGATCAATTCGCGGATGTTGCCCGATCTCAAGCTCGATGCCGATGGCGGCCTGACCCTTTACGTGCAGCACAAGGCACCGGCCAAAGCATTGCAAAGCAACTGGCTGCCGGCACCGAATGGTCCGTTCTACGGCGTGCTGCGCCTGTACCTGCCCAAACCTGAAGTCAACAACGGCCAGTGGAAACTGCCGCTGTTGACGCCAGCCACCCCACAACAATAAGCGGAGTCGTTCATGATCAGGCCTTTCGTAGTGCGCCCCTTGTTGGCGCTGTGCATGGTCAGCGTCAGTCAATGGGCCCTGGCGGCCGAAGGCGGTGTCGGTCGCCCGATCACCGGCCAACAAGTGTTTTCCGATGCCGGGATCGTGCCCCCGGAGCCGGGTTGGGTCATGTCCCTGACCAGCATCTGGTACGACGGCGACCTCAAGGGCAACGCTCAGGTGCCGATCGTGGGCGCCCTGAGTACCGGGCTGGACATGAAAGTGTCTTACACCATGGCCAACTTCACTCGCGTCTGGGACACGGGCAAGGGTCCCTGGAACTACGCCTCGGCCATCGGTGTACCGGTGCAGTACACCGACATTACCGCGAGCGTCACCGGCCCTCGCGGCAGGACCCTGGGCTCCGAGGACACCGGCACCCAGTTCGCCGACATGCTGGTGACGCCGATCGCCGCCGGCTATCACTTCGACGAGCTCAACCACATTGCGTTCTCGCTGCCGATCTACGTGCCGACCGGCGCCTACAACGACGATCGCCTGGCCAACCCCGGGCAGAACACTTACACCTTCATGCCGACCGTGGCGTTCACTCACCTGGACGGCAAGGGCGGCGAGTTCACCCTGTCGAGCGGCCTGGAGTTCTACACCGAGAACGACGCCACCGATTATCGCAACGGCAACATTTTCACCCTCGACGCCCTGTGGACCCACGGCTTCGGCAACGGCTGGAACGCCGGCGTGGTGGCAGGCTATATCCAGCAGGTCACCGATGACTCCGGATCCGGCGCAACCAGCGGTTTTCGCGGACGCTCGGTGGGCGCGGGCCCGACGGTAGGCTGGAGCGGCAAGTTCGCCGACGCCCAGGCCAACATCAGTGCCCGCTGGGTGCCGGAGTTCGACACCAAGAACCGGCCCGAAGGCAATGGCATCAGCGTCAACCTGACCCTGGCATTTTTCTAAGAGGTAGCCTGGGATGGCCATCAGTACTCGTTTGACCTTTTGCAGTGTCCTGTTCAGCGGCTTCGCCTGCGCCAGCGGTGAATTGCCCACGCTGACTGACGCGCCGGCGCAGGCCGCCGCCAAAGGTGACCCCGAGACTTGTCACCGGCTGCAACAGGACTTCGACATCGACCTGAAAAAAGTCGTGGCGGCCGGCTGCGACCCGTCGACCGAGCAAATCGCCAAGTTGATGGATAACCCGGTGGGCAATCTGGTGTTGCTGTTCAATCAGTTCGACTACACCGCACTCAAAGGTCCGCACAGCAACGGCACACGCATGCTGGGCAAGTACAGCTTCATGCCGACCTTCCCGATTTCCATCAGCGAAGACTGGAACCTGATCAACCGCCTGCCCGTCAGCTACGTCAGTGCGCCAGTCAATCACAAGGCGGGCAATCTGATCGGCATGGGCCCCAGCGATATCCTCAGCGACCGTGGCGACTTTGCCTCGGTCGTGCAAGACCCGTTCGACCGCACCAGCGGTTTTGGCGATCTGGCCTATGTCGGTGTGTTCTCGCCCAAGGAGCCGGTGCGCTTCGCCGGGGGCGGCAAGATGGTCTGGGGGTTCGGCCCGACCGCGATGTTTCCCACTGCGGAAAAAGACGTCCTGGGCACCGGCAAATATTCCCTGGGCCCAGCGTTCGTCGCCGCGTACCTGGGCGAAGACTGGACCCTGGGCCTGTTCCCGCAACACTGGTGGTCGGTCGGTGGCGACAGCCAGCGCAAGGATGTGAGCCTGACCAACATTCAGTATTTCATCCAGCGCGCCATTCCTGGCCCCGAGCAATGGCGGATCGGCATGACGCCCAACGTCACCGTGAACTGGAAAGCCGAAGGCGGCAACAAAGTGACCTTCCCTGTCGGCCTCGGCGCCGGGCGGATATTCAACTTCGGCAAGCTGCCGGTGCGTATTTCCGGGGAGATCCAGTATTCGGCGATTCACCCCGACGACCTCATCAGCAGTCGCTGGAATTTCCGACTGTCATTCATTCCGGTCATTCCGACCTTCATGCTTTGAGCGAGGAACCGTTCATGACCGCACTCAACGACCTCAACGCCCTGCAAGCCAGCATCGCCGAAGCGGTGCTCGGCCAGGACCAGGTCATTCGACAAATCCTTGTGGGCCTGCTGGCCAACGGTCACCTGCTGCTGGAAAGCCTGCCCGGCCTGGCCAAGACCCGCACGGTGAAAGCATTGGCCAAACACCTGGACGCGAAGATGAGTCGCATCCAGTTCACCCCGGACTTGCTGCCGTCGGACATCACCGGCGCCGAGGTGCTGCATCAGGTCGAAGGCAGGAACGAAATCCGCTTCCAGCCAGGCCCGCTGTTCGGCAACCTGATCCTGGCCGACGAAATCAACCGTGCGCCGGCCAAGGTCCAGGCGGCGTTGCTCGAAGCCATGGAAGAACGCCAGATCACCGTGGCCGGCAACAGCCATGCCCTGCCGGAACTGTTCATCGTGGTGGCGACCCAGAACCCGATCGAACAGGAAGGCACGTACCCGCTGCCGGAAGCGCAGATGGACCGCTTCCTGATGAAAGTGCTGCTCGATTACCCGAGCGCGGAAAACGAAAGCCAGGTCCTGCGCCTGCTGCGCGAAGAAGAACAGGCGCTCGGCGCCAAAACGGCTGCGGTGCAGGGGTTCGCCCTGGCCCAGGACGTGATCTTTGCCGCGCGCCGGGAAGTCAGTGCGGTGCACGTGTCCCCGGCCATCGACCGCTACCTGATCGACCTGATCAACGCCACGCGCCATCCGGCCGACTACGACGCCGATCTCGGGCGCTGGATCAGCATCGGCGCCAGCCCTCGCGGCGGTATCGGCCTGGACCGTTGTGCCCGGGCCGACGCCTGGTTGCAGGGCCAGGATTTCGTGTCTCCGGACAACGTCCGCGCCGTGGTCCACCCGGTACTGCGCCATCGCCTGCAACTGAGCTACGACGCGGTGGCCGATGGCGTAAGCGCCGACCAGGTGCTCGACCGTCTGCTCGATAAAGTCGCGATCCCGGCCTGATGCCCATGAACAGCGTCGACGGCCTGGTGTATGTCTCTCTGGCGCAGTTGATGGCCCTGGAGTTCAAGGCCCGTGACCTGAGTTTTGTCGCTCGCCAACCTCAAGGCAGCATCCTCGCGGGCAATCACGCGTCACGCTTGCGTGGCCGCGGCCTGAACTTCGATGAGCTGCGCCGTTATCAGCCGGGGGACGATTTGCGTCATCTCGACTGGCGCGCCTCGCTGCGCACCGGCAAACCGGTGGTACGCACATTCACCGAAGAGCGCGACCGCCCGGCGCTGATCCTCGTCGACCAGCGCATGTCGATGTTTTTTGGTTCGCAACGCAGCTTCAAATCCGCGGTCGCCGCCGAACTCGGCGCCCTGGCGGCGTGGATGGTGTTCAACGCCGGCGACCGCGTTGGTGGGCTGGTATTCAACGATCAACGTATCGACAGCATCGCCCCACTGCGCAGCCGCAAACGCGTCGAGGCGCTGTGCAGTCGCATTGCCCAACAAAACCAGGCACTCAATGCGGGCAACCCGGATGCCGAGGGCGCAGACCAGCTCGACAAGGTCTTGCAGCATTGCCTGGCCGTGGCCGGTCACGATCACCTGATCTGCATCGTCAGTGATTTTGCCGGGGCCGGCGAACGCACCTTGCAGCTCATGCGGCAACTGGCGGCCCATAACGACGTGATCGCCATGCAGGTCTATGACCCGCTGGCGCTGAACCTGCCGAAAAACGGCCGCGTGCTGATCACCCAGGGGCAATTGCAGGTGGAATTGGCGGTGGATCGGCAACAGGTGCATCAGCCCTTGGGGGATTTTCTCAGCGGTCGGCTCAAGGACGTCGCGACCTTGCTGCGCCGCAGCCAGGTACCGTTGATGATGTTCAGCACCGCCACCGAAGCCCACGAACAACTGCGCGCCGAACTGGGCAAGCTCGCCGAGAGACGCCGATGAACCCCGCTATCCCGAGCATCGACCAACTCAAGGAAATGGCCTTGCCGGCGCCGGTCAGTTATGCGCCGCAGACCTGGGGTTGGTGGGCATTGCTGACATTGTTGGTGCTCAGCCTGTTGTTGGTCAGTGCCCGACGTTACTGGCAATGGCGGCGCGATCGCTATCGGCGCGAGGCGCTGGCACGGCTGGCGGAGTTGCAGCAACGCAGCAATGACCTGAATGCATTGCGCGAACTTCCGGAGCTGCTCAAACGCGTGGCCCTCTCCATGCCCGCCCCCCGTGCCTCCTGTAGGAGCTGCCGAAGGCTGCGATCTTTTACCGCTGAAGATCAAAAGATCGCAGCCTTCGGCAGCTCCTACAGGGGGACGGTTGCGGCGCTGGGGAAAGAGGAATGGCAGGCGTTTTTGCAACGGCACAGTAAACAGCCCTTACCGGCCGATTTCAGCCAGCAACTGGCGCGGCTTGCCTATGCGCCGGACGCCTCCTTGCGGGCCATGCCCAGCGAACAGCGACAGCAACTATTCAATACCTGCAAAACCTGGGTGGAGCGTCATCATGTGGCAGCTTGATTACCCCTGGTTGCTGATCCTGCTGCCCTTGCCATGG
Source organism: Pseudomonas sp. Pseusp49 (assembly GCF_059491875.1). Classification (NCBI taxonomy): domain Bacteria; kingdom Pseudomonadati; phylum Pseudomonadota; class Gammaproteobacteria; order Pseudomonadales; family Pseudomonadaceae; genus Pseudomonas; species Pseudomonas sp. Pseusp49. Next base: position 3,696,166 of record NZ_CP168514.1, read on the forward strand.
TTGGGTTATCGCTACCTGCCCGATTACCGTGAGGCGCGCAGTGCCGTGCGCGTACCGTTTTTCGGCGCCATGAGCCGTGCTGTCGGCCAGGCACCCAGCCAGGCCGGTACCCGCAGCAACGGCTGGCAGCTGCTGCTGAACCTGCTGGTCTGGACACTGTTGCTGGTGGCGGCGAGCCGGCCGGTATGGGTGGAAAAGCCCATCGAACGCCAGCAGCCGGTGCGTGACCTGATGCTGGCCATCGACATTTCCCAGTCGATGGAAACCACCGACTTCACCGACGCCAACGGCCAGAAAATCAACCGCCTGGCCGCGGTCAAGGACGTGGTGCACGGGTTCATCGACAAGCGCAAGGACGATCGAATCGGACTGATCGTGTTCGGCACCGGCGCCTATCCGCAGGCCCCCTTGACCCTCGATCACACCAGCCTGTCACTGCTGCTGGACGACACCGGCATCGGCATGGCCGGCCCCAACACCGCCATCGGCGACGCCATCGGCCTGAGCCTGAAACTGCTGGAGCAGGCCCACGAGCAGGAAAAAGTGCTGATCCTGCTCACCGACGGCAACGACACCAGCAGCGCCATCACCCCGGATCACGCGGCCGCCATGGCTGCCGCCAAAGGGGTGGTGATTCACACCATCGGCATCGGCGACCCGAACGCCGAAGGCGAAGCCAAGGTCAACCTGCAAGGTTTGCAGGACATTGCCCAGGCCACCGGCGGACGCTTCTTCCGCGCCGAAGACCGCACCGCCCTGGATCAGGTCTACAGCACCCTCGACAAACTCACCCCGCATCAGGTGAAAACCCTCAGCCACCAGCCCAAACGCGATCTGTTCTGGTGGCCGCTGGGCGCAGCCATTGCTCTGCTGGCGATGTATCACCTGGGCGCCCTGCTGCTTCCACGGCTGATGCTCGCCCGTCAACGGCAGGAGACCTGAGATGGACATCAACCTCGGCGACTTCCATTTCCTGCGCCCTGTGTGGCTGTTGCTCGCCGTGTTCGGCGCGCTGCTGCCAGTGCTGTGGCGACATAGCCAGGATTTGCAGCGTCGCTGGCGCAGCAACATCGCGGCGCACCTGCTGCCGCATCTGCTCATCACCCCGCAAGACCGGCACCGCCTGCGCCCGGTGCATCTGCTGTGTGCGCTGTTGGTACTGGGTGCCCTCGCCGCCGCCGGGCCGACCTGGGAACAGGATCGCCCGGACTTTCTGGAAAACCGCGCGCCGCTGATCATCGCCGTCGACCTGTCGCCGTCCATGGACGCCAGCGACGTTCCTCCCAGTCGCCTGGAATCGGTCAAGCACAAGCTCCACGACCTCATCCAGCGCCGCGCCGGTTCGCGCAACGCCTTGATTGCCTACGCCGGCAGCGCGCATCTGGTGTTGCCCGCCACCGACGACCCGGCCCTGCTCGATACCTTCATTCAGGCCCTGAGCACCGACCTGATCAACAAACCGGGGAAAGATGTCGGCGCGGTCATCGATCAGGCCAATCGCCTGCTCGCCGCCGAAAAAACACCCGGCACCCTGCTGCTGATCACCGATGGCGCCGACACCTCGACACTGGCCGGGCTGGACAAACGACTGGCTGGCAGTGCCTTGCAAGTGCTGATTCTGGCGGCCGGCAGCAGCGACGGCGGGATAATCCGCGATGCCAGCGGCCAGCCCCGCATGGACAGCAATGGTCGCCCGCAACTTGGCAGTTTCGATCAGGATGCCCTCAAGCAGCTTGCCTCAACGCTGGATGCCCCGCTGGGTAGCCTGACCCTCAACGATGACGATCTGGACTGGATCGAACTGCACGCCGAGCAGCACTACCAGTCAGCCAGCGACGAACAGCGTGAATTGCACTGGAAAGACGCCGGCTACTGGTTGTGCTGGCCGCTGCTGTTGTTCGCCTTCTTCAGTGTGCGCAGAGGCTGGAGCGTGAACTGGATGGCTGGACTGCTGCTGGCGGTGGGCCTGGGCCTGCCACCGGCGCCAGCACAGGCCAACGCGCTGACCGATGCCTTTTTCACCCGCGACCAGCAAGGCCGCTGGGCCTTCGAACACCAGCACTATCCTCAGGCCGCGGCGTTGTTCGTCGATCCGTACTGGAAAGGCGTGGCCGCCTACAACGCGGCCGATTTCGACCTGGCACTGGCCAGCTTCGCGCGGCTCGATACACCCCAGGCGTATTTCTACCTGGGCAATATCTACGTGCGCCAGTTCAAGTTCGATCAGGCCATCGCGGCCTATAACCAGGCGCTGAAGTTGCAACCGCAGTTCCCCGAAGCCACGGCCAACCTGGCCCTGGCCATCGCCTTGCAGAAAGACACCGAGAGCGCCGAGAAAAACGCGCCGGAAGTCAAACCCGACGAAATCAAGATGGACAAGGCGCCGGGTAAAGGCCAAAGCAAAAAGATGGAAACCCAACAAGCGGCCTCGGATGAGCAGTGGTTGCAGAACCTGACCACGTCGCCGGCGAAGTTTCTCAAGCAGAAGTTCAGTCTGCAGGATCAGGCGGGGGCCAAGCCATGAGCTGTCTTCAAGACCGAGTCGCGGCCTTCGTCGGATCGCCGCCCGGAGACAAGCCCGCTCCCACATTTGATCCACGCCCACCACAAATCCCCTGTGGGAGCGGGCTTGCCCGCGAAAGGGCCAGATCGCTCACCACAAAACTCGGCACACTGCTCCTTTGCCTGATCAGCACCGGCACCCTCGCCGCCGAACCCCAGCTGCGGGTCAACGCCACCCTGCAACCCGCCGACCCCGTCATGGTCGGCAGCCTGGTCGAACTGCAACTGGATGTCTTCACCGACACCTGGTTCACCAACGCCCCCACCCTGCCCGACCTGAAACTGCCCGGTGCACTGGTGATGCCACCGGACGGCCACGCCGAACACCTGAACCAGACGATCGACGGCCAATCCTTCAGCGGCATGCGCTACAGCTACCTGATCACCCCGAACCTGGCCCAGGGCTTCGACATTCCGGCACAGACCGTTCAAGCCACACCGGGCCAGGCCAGCCACGAACTCAGCGCCCAAAGTCAGCCATTGCACTTCAGCGCCGCACAGCCGCCGGGATTCCAGCCCGGGGAGGCGGTGCTGGTGGCTCAAGGGCTGCGGTTTACCCAAAAGACCATCCATTCGGCCACGCCGCTGAAGGTCGGCGACAGCATCACCCGGGAACTGACGCTACAGGCCGACGGAGCCCTGGCCATGTCACTGCCGACACCGACGCTGGAGGCCATCAAGGGCCTGAGCCGCTACCCGAAAGCCCCACAAATCCGCAATCTGGATGACGGTCGCGGTAACTTCATTGGCGGCCAGCGCATCGACAGCGTGACGTATCGAATCGACACCGAAGGCCACTACAGCCTGCCAGCCGTCGAACTGAAATGGTGGGATGCCAGCAGCCGGCAAACCCGCACGGCCACAGTGCCTGGCGTGACCTTCGACGCGGCGGCCAACAGCGTCTACAAGCCGGTGTTTTCAATCACCGAAGACCTGAAAAAACTCGGTCAGCACAATCGCCTGCACCTTTCCCGGCACTGGTTCGGACTATTGGCACTGGCGTTGGCGTTGGTTGCCCTGGGCTGGTTCAGTCGCCCGCTCGTACGCCGCGCGCACCTCAAGTGGCAAGCGCGCCGCCGCGCCCGACACGCCGCCTGGCTCGAGTCCGCCGACTACGCATGGCAGCAGATTCCGGCACAACTGGAGGGCAAACCGACGCAATTGAGCGCCCTGTACCTGTGGACCCGACGCAGCCGCCGGGGCTTGAAACTGACCGGTCTCGGCCCGCGCCTGCAAAGCTTCCTGCGGGCCTGTTACGGCCGCGAAACGGACAAAGAGCAGGCCCTGCGCCAAATCAGGGAATCCTTGTCTACGCTGCATAGTCAGGCCGAGTGCAACAGGGAATCAGTCTCTTCTGCTCTTCATCCGCTCAACCCCGTTCACAAGAAGGGTTTCCCATGACCAATTCGAAATCGTTACACCATCAACGCCTATTCAGCTTCCTGTTGACCCTGGCCTTGAGCCTGCCGCTGTTGGTCCAGGCAGCCGAACCGCTGCCCTCGTGGAACGATGGACCGTCGAAAAAGCAGATCATCGAGTTCGTGCAGGCGGTGACCGATCAAAACAGCAAGGACTTCGTCAAACCCGAGGACCGCATTGCCGTGTTCGATAACGACGGCACCTTGTGGAGCGAGCAGCCGATGTACTTCGAATTGCTGTTCGCCCTCGAAGAAGTCAAACGCACCGCGGCGCAGCACCCGGAATGGAAAACCACCCAGCCGTTCCAGGCCGTGCTGGAAAACGATCACAAGGCCCTGGCCGCCAGCGGCCTGGAAGGCATGATGAAGATCTTCGGTGCGACCCACACCGGCATGACCAGCGAAGCGTTCGATGACTACGCCAAGACCTGGCTGAGTCAGGCCAGACACCCGAAAACCGGCAAGCCGTACACCGAAATGGTCTTCCAGCCGATGCTGGAGATGCTCGACTACCTGCGCGGTAACGCCTTCAAGACCTACATCGTCTCCGGTGGCGACACCGGGTTCATGCGAGCCTTTGCCGAGAAGGTCTACGGCATTCCACCGGAACAAGTCATCGGCACCACCTTCGTCACCGCGTTCCAGTACAAGGACGGCCAGGCGTCGATCCTGCGCACGCCGAAACTGGCCCACAACGACGATGGCCCGGGCAAACCGGAAAGCATCAATGCCGTGATCGGCAAACGACCGATCCTGGCGTTCGGCAACTCCGACGGTGACCTGCAAATGCTCCAGTGGACCGCCGCCGGTCCCGGCAAACGATTCATGGGGCTGGTGCATCACACCGACGCCAAACGCGAATGGGCTTACGACCGACAGTCGCAGATCGGTCGCCTGGACAAGGCCCTGGACGAAGCGAACAAGCGTGGCTGGACAGTCGTCGACATGGCGGCCGAATGGCGCCGGATCTATCCGTACGACGCCGCCACACCCGAGCAAGCGCAGTAAAAATGACGTAACGCAGGACCGCAATAAACGTTTGTCGCATTCAGCGACGCAGTGAAAAGGAGCCAGTCAGATGACTCGCATAGGTAAGTGGCTACCGAAACTCGCCCTGGTGGCAACCTCGGTGATGGCGATTTCGGCAACAGCCGGAGCCGCTGAAAAACCCAACATTCTGGTGATATTCGGCGACGATATCGGCCAGACCAACATCAGCGCCTACTCCATGGGCGTGGTCGGCTACAAGACCCCCAACATCGACCGAATTGCCAAAGAAGGCATGATGTTCACCGACTATTACGCGGAGAACAGCTGCACCGCCGGGCGTTCGTCGTTCATCACCGGGCAGACGCCTTTGCGTACCGGTCTGTCGAAAGTCGGCATCCCGGGCGCACCGGTGGGCCTGCAAAAACGCGACATCACCATCGCCCAGGCCCTCAAGTCGCAGGGTTATGCCACCGGCCAGTTTGGCAAAAACCACTTGGGCGACAAGGATGAATACCTGCCGACCAATCACGGTTTCGACGAGTTCTTCGGCAACCTGTACCACCTCAACGCCGAAGAAGAACCTGAGCGTCCGTACTGGCCAAAAGACGATGCCGAGTTCGTCAAGGCCAACACCCCGCGTGGCGTGATCCACAGCTTCGCCGACGGCAAGATCGAAGACACCGGTGCGCTGACCACCAAGCGCATGGAAACCATCGACGACGAAACCACGGCGGCGGCGCAGGCGTTCATCGAGAAACAAGCGAAGGCCGACAAGCCGTTCTTCGTCTGGATGAACACCACACGCATGCACTTGTTCACCCACGTGCGCGACTCGATGAAGGGCCAGAGCGGCATGCCCGGCAACGATTACGCCGATGGCATGCTGGAGCACGACGGCGACGTCGGCAAACTGCTGAAGACCCTCGACGACCTGAAAATCGCCGACAACACCATCGTCGTCTACACCACCGACAACGGCCCGAACCAGTTCTCCTGGCCGGACGCGGCGACCACGCCGTTCCGTAACGAGAAGAACTCCAACTGGGAAGGCGCCTACCGCGTACCGGCGATCATTCGTTGGCCGGGCAAGATCAAGGCCGGCGAAGTCTCCAACGAGCTGTTCTCGGGCATGGACTGGTTCCCGACCCTGCTCGCCGCGGCGGGTGAAACCGACGTGAAGAACAAGTTGCTCAAAGGCTGGGCACCGACCTCGGGTGGCAACAACTTCAAAGTGCACCTGGACGGTTTCAACCAACTGCCCTACCTGACTGGCCAACAGCCTAAAGGCGAGCGCAAGGAGTTCTACTACTTCAACGACGACGGCGTGCTGGTATCGATGCGCTTCGATAACTGGAAAGTGGTGTTCTGCGAGCAGCGCGAACCCGGTGGTTTCAAAGTCTGGAGCGAACCGTTCGTGTGCCTGCGCGTACCGAAAATCTTCAACCTGAGGATGGACCCGTATGAACGGGCCGACGTGGTTTCCGATCAGTATTACGATTGGCAGACCAAAAACGTCTACCTGGCCGCCCAAGCCGTACAAAAAGCAGCCGGGTTCCTGCAGACGTTCATCGAATACCCGCCAAGCCAGAAACCGGCGAGCTTCAGCATCGACCAGATCCGTGCTGCGGTAGATGCCAAGATCGCTGAAAAAATGAAAGCTGCACAGTAAGACCGCCGCTCGCCCTCACCGGCGCGCGCACTTTTCTGCAAGATGAATGCGATCACTGTAGGAGCTGCCGCAGGCTGCGATCTTTTGATCTTGATTTTAAAGAAGCAAGATCAAAAGATCGCAGCCTGCGGCAGCTCCTACGCGGTTTGTTTGTAATCGATTCAAAAATTCGCACAAGGCAACAGATCCATGACCTCACGTGTCGCCAGCAAGTCGTCGGCCATACCTGCCCCGCAAGTCGCCTCCCCGGCGCTGTTGATCCCCGCCCTGCTGCTGTTTGTCTCCGGCGCTGCGGCGCTGGTGTATCAGGTGCTGTGGATCAAGCAGCTGTCGTTGGTCGTAGGCGTCGAGGTCTATGCCATCACCACCGGGATCAGCGCATTCTTTGCCGGGCTGGCCTTGGGCGGCTTGCTGTTCGGCCGTTGGGCGGACCGGATGCAGCACCCGATTGTGCTCTACGCCATTCTGGAAGTGCTGGTGGCGCTGCTGGGTGTCGCTGCGACCTTTGCCATGAGCCTCGCGGCCAGCCCGTTTGCCTGGCTGGAAGCGCACGTGGGTTTGCTGGCCTGGGTGCTGCCGTTCGCGCTGGTGGGCATTCCCGCGCTGTTGATGGGCGGTACCCTGCCGGTGCTGGTTCGCTCCCTGGCCACCGACCCGCAACACCTGGGCAAGGCCGGCGGGCACCTGTATGCGGCGAACACCGCCGGGGCCATCGCCGGCACCCTGCTCGCCGCGTTCGTGCTGATTGCCACCCTCGGCGTGCGCGGCAGCGCACTGGCCGCCGCCATGCTGAACCTGCTGGCCGCCGCAGGTGCCCTGTGGTTCCAGCGCCGGCGCGTGGCCCCCGTCGATGCGGCGGCGAAACATCACGTTGAAAAAACCCCCGACCGCCTGGCCCTTTGGCTGTACGCCATTGCCGGTGGCGTAGCGCTGGGCTACGAAGTGGTGTGGTCGCAATCGATCGTGCAGTTCATGAGCACCCGTACCTACGCCTTTGCCGTGGTGCTGGCGACTTACCTCACCGGGTTGTTCCTGGGCAGCATGCTGCTGGCTCGTCGGGTCGATCGCCTGCGCGATCCCTGGGGAGTGTTCGGTTTGCTGATTGCCGCCGCCGGGGCGATTGCCCTGCTGGAAGTGGCGTTGCTCGGACGCTGGCTGGTGCTCGCCCAGACCCTGGCTGAATCCTGGGTATTGTCATGGGGCGGCAGTGAACTGGCGGGCATGAGCACGCGGTTTGCGGTGGCGGCCTTGAGCATTGTGTTTGTACCGACCCTGTTGCTGGGTGCGGCGTTCCCGTTGGCCCTGCGCTTGAGCGTCGGCGGCGCACAGGTGGGGCGCAACGTCGGCGAAGTCGTCGCGTTCAATACCCTTGGCGGGATCATCGGCGTGATGCTCTGCGGCTTTGTCCTGATCCCGATGCTGGGTCTGGTACGGACCCTGGGCCTGCTGGCAATGATCGCCGCCGGTATCGCGCACCTCGCCGTGCGCAAGGGCCATGGCGTGAAGAAAGGCCGGCGTCAGGCGGTGGTTGCCATTGGCCTGGTGTCCCTGGCACTGGCCGTGTTCACGCCGGTCAACAAGCTCGCCAGCCTGCTGCCGGGCGCACGCAATGGCACGCTGACGTTCTACGAAGAAGGCCGTGGCGGGACCGTCGCCGTGGTCACCCAGGGCAAGGGCGAACGGGCGTTCCAGCGTTTGTATATCCAGGGCGTGTCCAATACCGGCGACGCCATGCCGTCCCTGCGTTACATGCGGATTCAGGCGCTGCTGCCCTTGCTGATCCACAACGGTGAACCGCGTTCGGCGCTGGTGATCGGCTTCGGCACCGGCAACCCCGCGGGTGCCCTGACCCGCTACCCCGCCCTGGAACATCGCGTGGTCGCCGAACTGCTGCCCTCAGTGGTCAAGGCGGCCCCTTTGTTCAAGGGCAATTTCAATGCCGCGGCCGATCCGGGTGTCGACGTGCGCCTGCGTGACGGTCGCCAGGAACTGTTGCGCAATCCACAGCGCTACGACCTGATCACCCTCGAACCGCCACCGCCCTCCGCTGCCGGCGTGGTCAACCTGTATTCCCGGGACTTCTACCAACTGGCCGCCAGCCGTTTGCAGAAACAGGGCCTGGTCGCCCAATGGCTGCCGCTGCCGACGCAGAACATCGACGATTCGCGCTCACTGGTGCGCAGCTTCCTCGACGTGTTCCCCTACGCGACCCTGTGGACCAGCGAGTTCCACGAGATGCTGCTGGTGGGTTCGATGGAGCCGATTGAGCTGGATGCCGCGAAGATCAACGCACGCTTCCAGCAGGACAGCGTCCGCAGCACCTTGCAGGATGTCGGCATCGGCTCGGCCGCGGCCTTGCTCGCCACCTGGGTGACTGACCGTGCGGGGCTTGAACGCTTCGCTGGCGACGCACAACCGGTGACGGACGATCAGCCGCGCATCGAATACGCGCCGTGGGTGCGGGCCAGGGAGATCACCCGAGTGCTGCCCGCGCTGCTCGGCCTGCATCAGTCACCTGCACTGCTGAACGCCGATGCCGGGTTCATCGAGCGCATGAACACCCAGCAACAACGCCTGATGCAGTTCTACCGGGCCAGCCTGCATGCCTATGAGGGTGACCGTGAGGGCTGGGCCAGGGATATGCGCGAGGTGATGCGCGGGGATGCCGGGAATCCGTATTACCGGTGGTTTGTCGGAGAGTGATTGGCCGCCTTCGCGAGCAGGCTCGCTCCCACATGGGGATGCGTTCCCCTGTGGGAGCGGGCTTGCTCGCGAAGGGGCCATCAGCTTCACAACATCCGTTATTTGACAGACGCCGACCATCCGGCAAAGCTGCATCAAGCTTCAACGCGCGCCTGACGGCAATCGCACCTGGACCATGGAAGTCGTAATGCCGACAAATAAAAACAAAGCTGCACAGCCAAACCCAAATTCGCAACCGACCCTGATCAACCGTTATCTGTTCCCCGTCACCATCGGCATCCTGTTGCTGACTGTGGCGGGTATTGGCTGGTTTTTGCTGAGCAGCACACCGACGCCGCCCAAGCCGATCACCGTCAGCCCCCCTGCTGTTCAACCGGCCAAACCGCAACCTGTCGCCATCGCGCCTGCAAAAATGGTCGACGAGCAGCAATGCCAGGGTTGCCACGGCGAGCAGGTCAAGGACTGGCAAGGCTCCCACCACCAGTTGGCGATGCAGCAAGCCAACGCCGACACGATGCTCGGCGACTTCAACAACGTCACCGTCAAGGCCGAAAAGGAGACCACGGTATTCTCGCGCAAAGGCGACGAATTCTGGGTCAACACGCCGGGCATCGATGGCAGGAATGCCGATTTCAAGGTGGCCTATGCCTTTGGCATCGCGCCCTTGCAGCAGTACCTGATTGAGGTCGGCGAAGGCCGGTTACAGGCCCTTGGCATTGCCTGGGATACCGAAAAGCACCGCTGGTTTCACCTCTACCCGGGCCAGGGCGTGAACTTCAAGAACCCGCTGCACTGGAGCAAACCGAGCCAGAACGCCAACTTCATGTGCGTCGAATGCCATACCACCGGCTTCAAGCGTAATTTCGATGCGGCAAAAAACACCTTCGACAGCCACTGGAACAGCCTGGGTGTCGGCTGTCAGGCCTGTCATGGCCCTGCATCCAATCACCTGGAATGGACGGCGAAGAAGACCGACCTGATCCATGCCGGCTTTGCCGTCGACCTCAAGGACAAGAACGCCACCGTCGAAATCGAAACCTGCGCCCGCTGCCACTCACGCCGTGCGCCTCTGGATGACGGTTACACGGTGGGCAAACGGCTGATGGACGACTACCTGCCGAGCGTCCTGACCCGCGAGCTGTACGCGCTGGACGGCAAGATCAAGGACGAAGTGTTCGAACACGGCTCCTTTGCCCAGAGCAAAATGTTCGACAAGGGTGTGCGTTGCAGCAACTGCCATAATCCGCACAGCACTCAATTGAAAGCGCCAGGCAACGGTGTCTGCCTGCAATGCCACAACACCGCCGGCAAAACCACCGTGGAAGGTGTCGACGGCAAGGGCCTGCAAGCGAAAAACTACGACTCCGTCGAACATACCCGCCACACCCTGGGCCAACCGGGTTCGCAGTGCGTGGATTGCCACATGCCCGGCAAGTTCTACATGGGCAATGATTTCCGGCATGACCACAGCTTCAGCATCCCCAATCCTGAGCGGGCAAAAAAACTCGGTACACCTGATGCCTGCCTGACCTGCCACCAGGGCAAGGCCGGCGACAAGGTCACCGAGCAGTTCAAGCTGTGGAACACGGCCAACGCCAGCGCGGTACAAGCCCCTCGCTACGACGAAAGCCTGTGGTTGATTCGCAACGGTCAGCCCGGTGCCGCACAGGCCTTGATCGAGCAACTGCAACGCAGCAACCTGCCGGCGATCCAGCGCGCGACGCTGCTTGGCGAATTGGCGCAGTATCCAAGCGAGCAAGCGTTGAAACTGGCCACCAGGGACCTCAACAACCCGGCACCGCAAGTCCGTGAGAGTGCCATCCGCGCACTCAGCGCATTCCTGTCACCAGCGGAACGTGCGCCACTGCTGACACCCGTGTTGAGTGACCCTGTGAGAGCCGTGCGCATCGCCGCCGCCCGTGATCTGCTCAGTGTCGCGCACACCGGCCTGGGCACGGCTCAGGACAGCTGGAATGCCGCCATCGGCGAATACGAGGCGGTGCAGAAAAACCTGCTCGAACGCGCCGAAGCGAACCTCAACCTGGCGATGCTGTATCAGGCCAGCGGTCGCAACGCAGAAGTCGAAGGATTCCTGCGCACGGCCCTGCAGCGCGATCCGGACTTCTACCCGGCGCTGGTCACCCTGGTGCAGTGGCTGGAGGCCAACGGTCGCAGCCAGGAAGGTCATGCCCTGCTGGCGCAAAGCCTCAAGGACCATCCTGACTCGGGCCTGCTGCAATACACCCAGGGCCTGGCGCTGATTCGTGCCGGCCAGGCCGCTCAAGCCATGCCGTACCTGCGCCAGGCCGCGAAACTGGAACCGCAGAGCGGGCAATTTGGCTACGTACTGGCGGTGGCTCTGCATGACAGCGGCAAGATCGACGAAGCCTGCGCAGAACTGGAACGGCTGTTGAAAGAGCAACCGGCCAACCGCAATGCCCGCTTGTCGCTGATCCAGTATTACCTGGCCAACGGCCAGGAGCCCAAGGCTCAGGTGCTGTTGCAGGGCTGGAAGAAGATGAACATGGGGGACCCGGCGTTGAAGTAACAGGAGACTCCTGTAGGAGCGAGCTTGCTCCGGGCGGCGTTCCGACGATGGTGTTACAGACGACGCGTTTATCCAGAATTCGCGTTTTCGTTGACGTCCATCGCGAGCAAGCTCGCTCCTTCAGCGGCGTCTGAACAAGGGCCGCGGTTCAATCACCGAGCGGCCGTACAACACGCTCATTCCGGCCAATCCCTTCAACGCATCTTCCGCAGATTTGTCTTCACGCACGGCAAAGCTGTCGAAACCACATTGGCGCATGTGGCTGAGTTGATCGCGCAAGACATCGCCGATGGCGCGCAACTCGCCGGCCCAGCCCAATCGCGTGCGCAGCAGATACGCCTGGCTGTACCCGCGGCCATCGCGAAAGCTCGGAAAATCCAGGGCAATCAAGGGCAGTCGGGCAAACCATGGCTGCAGGCGTTCCACTTCATCGTCCGGCCCCAGCCACACGCCGTTTTGCGACGGGTTTTCCAGCCAACGGTTCAGCGGCACAATCGCGGCCCCCACGGGCAGCGTTGCTTGCGGGTCGCGCACGAGCTCCCACGGATCATCCGCGACAATCCGCGCCACGCCCTCTTCCAGCCGCAACAGATTGTTCATGCCGACACCTGCGGCACTTTCCCGTAGACCGCCTCCTTGAACGGCTCCAGCCCGATCCGCTGGAAGGCGTCGACGAACAGTTCTTCGCTCTCGCGATAGCGCACGAAGGTGTCGACGATGCGCTCGATCACCCCGGGCACTTGCGCGGCGCTGAAGGACGGGCCGATGACCTTGCCTAGCGCACTGTTCTTGCCCTGGGCACCACCCAGGGTGATCTGGTACCACTCGGCGCCGTTCTTGTCGACGCCCAGAATGCCGATGTTGCCGATGTGGTGATGACCGCAGGCATTCATGCAGCCGGAGATATTGAGGCTGATGTCGCCCAGGTCGTGCAGGTAGTCGAGGTCTTCGAAGCGTGCGGCAATGGCCTTGGCGATGGGGATCGACTTGGCGTTGGCCAGCGCGCAGAAGTCGCCACCGGGGCAGGCGATGATGTCGGTGAGCAATCCGGCGTTGGCGCTGCCCAGATTGTGTTCGCAGGCCAGGTGCCACAGGGTGAACAGATCGGCCTTGGACACGTCCGGAAGAACGATATTCTGCTCATGGGCAATGCGGATTTCACCGAAGCCCAAGCGTTCGGACCACTCGGCCACCGCCTCCATCTGTTCGGCCGTGACATCCCCCGGCGGCGCAGCGCTGCCGGGCTTGGTCGACAACACCACGCTGGCATAGCTCGATACTTTGTGCGCCTGCACGTTACGCTGCACCCAACGAGCGAACGCCGGGTTTTCGGCCAGGCGCGTGCCGAAATCGAGATGGGTATCGGACAGATGACGATAAGGCGGTGCAACGAACGCACTGGCCACACGTTCGAACTCGTCGAGGGTCAGTTGCGCCGGGCCGTCCTTGAGGTACTGCCACTCTTGTTCCACTTCCCGGGCGAAGGCCTCGATGCCCAGGGCCTTGACCAGAATCTTGATTCGCGCCTTGTACTTGTTGTCCCGCCGGCCATGGCGGTTATACACCCGCAGCACCGCCTCTACGTAAGACAGCAGGTGCTGCCACGGCAAGCCTTCGCGGATCTGCAAGCCGAGGATCGGCGTGCGCCCCAGGCCGCCGCCGACCATGACTCGCAGGAGCATGTGCCCGTCGGACCCCGGGTAAAGATAAAGGCCGATGTCATGCATCATGATCGCCGCGCGGTCCTGCTCGGCCGAGCAGATGGCGATCTTGAACTTGCGCGGCAGGAACAGGAACTCCGGGTTGATGGTCGACCACTGCCGCAGAATTTCCGCCAACGGTCGCGGGTCGATCATTTCGTCGGCCGCCACCCCGGCAAAGGCTTCGGTGGTGATGTTGCGCACGCAGTTGCCGGAGGTCTGGATCGCATGCATTTCCACCTCGGCCAGGCGTTCGAGGATGTCCGGCACCTGGGCCAGTTCGATCCAGTTGAACTGCATGTTCTGTCGGGTGGTGAAATGGCCGTAGCCGCGATCGTAATCCCGGGCGATGCTCGCCAACGTACGCATCTGCCGGGCGCTAAGCGTGCCGTAGGGAATCGCCACCCGCAGCATGTAGGCGTGCTTTTGCAGGTACAGGCCGTTCTGCAGGCGCAAGGGCAGGAACTCTTCTTCGCTCAGTTCGCCGGCCATGAAGCGCTCGACCTGATCGCGAAACTGCGCAACCCGCTCGAACACCAGTGCCCGGTCGTAATCATCGTACTGATACATGTAGCTACCTCATCAGGATTCACCGCATTCCCTGTGTAGGAGCTGCCGAAGGCTGCGATCTTTTGATCTTAAAGAACAGAATCAAAAGATCGCAGCCTTCGGCAGCTCCTACAGGTCGGTGGGTGCGGTTGTTGTGTGGGGTCGACTATGGACTGGCGGCTCAGCGCATTACAGATTCACCTGAGTGCATAAAAACCGTATCAGAGCGCGGCAGATGGCCGCAGGCGGCACTCAAATCTGATCCGCCTAAATGAAATATTCCTGAGCCTGTTTTGTTTCCATCGGGGTTTCTACAGTGCACGGCATTGCAACCGTGGAAGCATTGAGCATGAGCACAACTACTATCAGTCAGGCCTATAACTACAAGGTCGTGCGCCAGTTCGTGGTGGCGACCGTATTCTGGGGCGTCGTGGGGATGGCGATGGGTGTGTGGATCGCCTCGCAGCTGGTGTGGCCGCAGATGAACCTGGACCTGCCGTGGACCACCTTCGGCCGCTTGCGCCCGTTGCACACCAGCCTGGTGATTTTCGGTTTTGCCGGCAGCGCGCAATTTGCCGCCAGTTACTACGCGGTACAGCGCACCTGTCAGGTGCGGCTGTTTTCCGACAAACTTGCCGCGTTCACCTTCTGGGGCTGGCAATCGGTGATCGTGGTGATGCTGATCACCCTGCCGCTGGGCTACACCACCACCAAGGAATACGCCGAGATCGAATTCACCGGCGCGGTGTGGATGACCGTGGTCTGGGTGGCATACGCGGTGGTGTTCTTCACCACCCTGGTGCAACGCAAGACCAGGCACATCTACGTCGGCAACTGGTTCTTCGGTGCGTTCATCGTGGTCATCGCCATGCTGCACGTGGTCAACCACTTGTCGATTCCGGTGGACTGGTTCAAGTCCTACCCGGTGTATTCCGGGGCCACCGATGCCATGGTCCAGTGGTGGTACGGCCACAACGCCGTGGGCTTTTTCCTGACCACCGGCTTCCTGGGGATGATGTATTACTTCGTGCCGAAACAGGTGGGCCGGCCGGTGTACTCCTATCGCCTGTCGATCGTGCACTTCTGGGCGCTGATTACCCTGTACATCTGGGCCGGTCCTCACCACTTGCACTACACAGCGCTGCCGGACTGGGCGCAGTCGCTGGGCATGGCCATGTCGCTGATCCTGCTGGCGCCGAGCTGGGGCGGGATGATCAACGGCATGATGACGCTCTCGGGCGCCTGGCATAAGCTGCGCACCGACCCGATCCTGCGCTTTCTCGTGCTGTCCCTGGCGTTCTACGGCATGTCGACCTTCGAAGGGCCGATGATGGCGATCAAGACGGTCAACGCCCTCTCCCACTACACCGACTGGACCATCGGCCACGTGCACGCCGGGGCGCTCGGCTGGGTGGCGATGATCACCTTCGGGGCGACCTATCACATGGTGCCGAAGGTATTCGGACGCGATCGGATGCACAGCACGCCGCTGATCAACCTGCACTTCTGGCTGGCGACCATCGGCACCGTGCTGTACATCGCCTCGATGTGGGTCAACGGCATCACCCAGGGCCTGATGTGGCGCGCGATCAACGATGACGGCACGCTGACCTACTCTTTCATCGAAGCCTTGCAGGCCAGCCATCCGGGATTCGTCGTGCGCTTTGCCGGCGGGGTGTTCTTCCTCAGCGGCATGCTGTTGATGGCCTACAACGTGTGGCGCACGGTGCGGGTAGCGGACGTGGCGATGGCCGAACGCGAGGCGCAGTTGGCCTGATGATTGAAGTCATGTTGAACATGGCGGGGGTGGCATTTTTATGGTTCGCCATCGAGTCTTGCCTGCGCCACCAGACCGCCGAGAGCCTGGACGACGCGAGCCTGATCCCGTTTGCGGATGACCCGGAAGTGGCTCGGCGAGTAGAGGCGGCTACCGGGAAGACCATCAATGCAACGGCGCCCGAAGAGGCGAAGCCAGGCTGGGGAAACACCGATTTCTGATACTGTGGGAGCGGGCTTGCTCGCGAAGGGGGCGTGTCAGTCGACATTGATGTTGAATGTAGATCCGCCTTCGCGAGCAAGCCCGCTCCCACCCCCTCAGCCACGATCCCGGGGGATCAAAACCTGTAGCTGCTGCGCCAGAAAATCCGCATTGAATGCAAAGGTATCCGGGTCTTTCAAGCCATTGGTCTTGCGCCACTGCCAGCCGGTGGATGGCGGCAGACACACCAGTGACACGCTGCCATAACGGGCTGCCGTAAAGCCCATCACCGCCACGGAAATCTGCCCGCCGACACCCATCACCTCCGGCACGAACTCCACCGGTTTGCCCGCGATCAGAATGCTCAGCTTTTCAGTCTTGAAGGGCGAGGTCTCCACCGGAACACTGGGCCCCGACGCGACATACACTTCGCGGTTCACTTCGAGCAGGTCAGGTGCCTTGACCGGTTCGAGCCACTGCTGGATCTCATCGAACAGCGCACCAATGCGCTTCACCCACTCGGTCGACTGCGACTCGAACACTTGTTTTTTGTGCGCTTCGCTTTCGGCGTAGTGGCGAAGCATTTCGCCCAGTTGCTGTACATCGTCCATAGCGGTGTTCCCTGAATAGACCGGTGTTGCGGACCTGGAGCATGGCAGATGCCCGCACGCTGCGTACGACTAAAACCTGACGACAGTTTGCACCGTCACGTAAACGCGGGCACTGCCGGTGCGCACTTCACCTGACAAACGGAGTACGGCATGCACCCTGGGCGAGTGATTCAGCCGACCCTGGGCGTGCGACGCAGACGCGCCATGCTCAAGGTGTCCACCAGTACGCCGTCGCGAACCGCGTAATCACGAAACAGGCCCTCGGTTTCGAAGCCGAACTTGCGGTACAGGGCAATGGCTGCTTCATTATCGGCAAACACCGAAAGCTCGACGCGCTGCAGGTTCATCCAGTTGTCGGCGATATCCAGCGCCGTCGCGAGCAACTTGGAACCCACGCCCTTGCCCTGCCACTCGACCGCAACGCCCATGCCGAAACTTCCGGCATGGCTGCGACGAATGCGCGAGAACTGCTCCAGGCCAATGTTGCCGATGACCGTGCCTTGATGCAGGGCCACTACCTTCACCAGGCGCTCGTTATCCGGCGCCAGGCGACTGCGCCAGAGCTCGGTGGACTGAAACGGCATTTGCAGGGTCTGCCGGGCGATGGCGGGATCGTTGTACAGCGCCGTAATGCCTTCGATATGGGATTCGTTGAAGCGCGAGAACGTGATAACGGGTTCGGTGGTCGGCATGGGTGAATCATCCTTGAAGCAGACATGGCTGTTCACTCTATAACGCTACCGCCCAGTGTGGCGAGAACCAATGTGGGAGCGGGCTTGCCCGCGATGGCGGATTGTCAGGCGACATTGAAATTGAATGTGCCGGCCTCATCGCGGGCAAGCCCGCTCCCACAGTTTTGTTGGTTGCTCGGGGATTTTGCGGATAGCCACGAACCCTGTGGGAGCAACTGTCTTCCCCCTGCCGCTCGTCACCGCCTTCGCGAGCAAGCCCGCTCCCACATTTTGATCGCACTCAGCTTTCGAACCACTCCCGACGCTCGCTGAAGGTGTTCTCGATCAACTCGACGACCGTCCGCACCTGTGCTTCACCCTGTGACTCGGCGTTGACCGCCATCCACACCTGACGCCGCATCGGCCGCTCAAACAACCCCGGCAAGGCCACCAGGCCGCGGTCGAAGTGGCTCATGTAGTGCGCCAGCAGGCCGACGCAGGCGCTGCAACGGATCATCTCCAGCATCAGTTCGTAGGATTGCAACTGCACCGCTCCGGCCAGGCGCTGGTCTACCAGTGCATTCCATGGCCGCAAGCTTTCAACATGGCAGTCCTGCTGCCATTGCACCAGGAGGAAATCGGCCAGCTCCTCCAGGCATTCCGGCCTGGACGCCACCCGTGAGTAACGCTTGGCAATGTGCGGCAGGTACTCCAGTTGCGCCAGAGACCGGGGTTCGGTGGTGGCAAAGCTCGGCCCCGGCAACGGCGATCCGGTTTCACCCAGCCACACCACCACGTCGGCGCTGACCGCTTGCAGGGACAGTTCGCTGTCGAGCGTCTTGATGTCCAGGCGCACGCTGGCATTGCGCCGCAGCAGCGCCACCAGGTCACGCCCGAGAATGTCATGCAGGATCGAATCGGCCACGGCCAGCCGAATCAATGGCTGTTCGATCAACGGCAAATCGCGCTCATGGGCCAGGGCGATCAATTGTGCGTGCAGGCGCAAGCCATCGCGACTGAGGCTCAAACCATTGTCTGACGGGTTGAACAGTGAGCACCGCAGCTGTGTTTCCAGCAACGCCAGTTGCCTGCGCAGGCGGGTGGCCTTGATGTTCAGGCTGCGCGCGGCCTGCATGTAACAACCGCAACGGGCACTGACGGTGAAGCACAGCGCCAGTTCGGGGTCGATACCCGCGGCCAACTGGCGCCAGGACGTATTGTTATCGATGGCTACACGATACTCGGCAGCCCCCCGGTGGGCGCTGGTTTCCATGACTGACATCGAGGACTCCCTGTCGACATGACACTGACAGCTCCATCCTGCGGATCATTGATGAAGCTGCTGTGACAATGACTCAGGCGCTGGGGGGCTGGCGAAAGCTCACGGCCAGGCGATTCCAGCTGTTGATGGTGGTGACGGCGATGGTCAGGTCGACCATTTCGCTTTCACTGAACTGCTCCCTGGCCAGCGCGTAAACATCGTCCGGCACGTGGCTTTGCGAGAGCAAGGTGACGGCTTCGGTCCAGGCCAGCGCGGCTCTTTCCCGCGGATTGAAAAAGTTGCTGTCGCGCCAGACCACGATGGAATACAGGCGGCGCTCGCTTTCGCCGAGGCGCCTTGCATCCACCGAGTGCATGTCGGTACAGAAGGCACAGCCGTTGAGTTGCGAGGCGCGAATCTTGACCAGGTGCAGCAGGCCCTGCTCGATGCTCAGGTTGCTGGTCAGGGCCTCCATGGCGATCATGGCCTTCATCGCTTTGGGGGACGCGCTGTAGTAATCCAGGCGGGGCTTCATGGAGCGTTCTCGTGCGGCCTTGAGTTGATTTTCACGGTAATCGCTGGCGCGCGAGCATGACAGATCCAATTTCGCGATTTCCCCGTGGACCAGGGCCTGCAGACCAATTGACGGTTTTTCCACTGCGCAACTTCTGCCGAGCGAGCGGATAAGGGTAATCTTGCGCGACGCACACGCGCCTCAACAGCCCCGGAGTCTCGCCGGCATGGAACTACATGTTGTCATCAACGGCCGCAAGGACCTGGCCGGCCAGTTGTATAACCAACTGCGCAGCGCCATCGAGTCCGGACGCCTGGCCGCCGGGACGCAACTGCCGCCCAGCCGTTTGCTGGCTGAACAATTGGGCATTTCACGCAAGACCATTTCCGATACCTACGCCCAGTTGACCTACGAAAACTTCCTCACCGGGGTGGTCGGCAAAGGCACTTACGTCAATGCGCGCACGTCGAAGGTGCAGCGTAAACAGAACTACACAGAGCTTGGCGGCTTCGAGGTGATCGAGTCCTGGCGCAACCTGCCGGTATTCCTGCGTCATCCGACCCTGGAAGGCTCGCTGCGCTACGACTTCATTGGTGGCGCCACCAGCAAGGGCCAGTTTCCCCAGGATGACTGGCGACGCTGCACCTCCCACGCGCTGCGCCAGATTGCCGGCTCCAAGGGCCTGTACAGCTTGCCTGAGGGCTTGCCCGCCCTGCGCAACGCCATTGCGCGGCACATCGCGTTCTCCCGCGGGGTCAATTGCCAGGACGAGGATGTGGTGGTGTGCAACGGCGCGCAGCAGGCACTGGACCTGATTGCGCGGGTGCTGATCAGCCCGGGCAGCCTGGTCGCCATGGAGGACCCCGGCTACCCGCCGGCGCGGCTGCTGTTCGGCACCCATGGCGCCACGGTGATCGGCGTACCGGTGGACGCCGAAGGCATTGTGGTGGAGCAGATTCCTCGCGGTACACGCCTGATCTACGTCACCCCGTCGCACCAGTTCCCGCTGGGCATTGCGATGAGCCAGGCACGCCGGGAAGCACTGCTGGCCAAGGCTCACGAGCTGGGCGCGATCATCATCGAGGACGACTACGACAGCGAATTCCGCTACGAAGGCCGACCCACCGACTCCCTGCAAAGCATGGACGAACGGGGGATCGTCGCTTACGTCGGGACCTTTTCCAAAACCCTGCTGCCGGAACTGCGGCTTGGCTATGGGATCCTGCCGCCAGCGATCCTGGAGGCCGTGGTGCGCGCCAAACAGCTCACCGACCTGCACACGTCGACCCTGCCGCAGTGGGCGCTGGCCAAGTTCATCGCCGAAGGCTGCCTGCTCAAGCACATCCGCCGCTGCCATACCATCTATGCCGGGCGCCGCGAGCGGATCCTGACGCGCATGGCCGGCGACCTCTCACCCTGGCTGGAGGCGGTGCCGTCCACCGCCGGCTTTCACATGGTGGTGATGTGCAAAGTGCCCCTGGATATTCCATTGGTGATCGAACTGGCGAAAAAAGTCGAAGTCGGGCTCTATGCCATCGACAGCTTTTTCTATCAGCAAGCGCCCAAGGCCGGGTTTTTCCTCGGTTTTGGCGCCATCGAGACCCTGGACATCGACACCGCCCTGGACCGTGTGCGCGACATTTTGCAGCAGGTGGCCTGACGGATTGGCCTGCGGCTTTATCGGGCGATTGGCTATTGGCGGTCCGCAGGGTCAGGCCTATCCTGCATAGGCGTTAACCCTCAATGAGCAGGATTCGTCCGGCCTGATTCAGGAGTGTGAGCAATGTCCCATGAAGTGATCAATACCGTACAGGTACGTGCCGTCGCCGGTCGCTCGGATGAACTGGGTAAGCAACTGCAAAAGATTGTCGAAACCCTGCGTGAACTACCGGGCTGCGAATCCTATATGGTCGACCGCTGCCCAGAGGACAGCAATCGCTGGACGGTCAGTGCCCGCTGGCAATCGGAAGCGGCCATGAAATCGCATTTCAACTGCCCCGAAGTCCAGGGTTTCATCGGCCTGATCGACAGCCAACTGGCCAATGCCGTGGACTTCAACAGTTTTCCGATCGTCTGAAAACAAGATCAAGAGATCGCAGCCTGCGGCAGCTCCTACACGGGAACTGCCGCAGGCTGCGATCTTTGCTTTTAACCTAGGTCTATTGGTCCCCTCGCCTTCCGGAATATTGGCTGTTTAACCGCTACCGCTTGCGCACTACTGTGGTTTGCAACAACTAACCACCGCAGGTAAAGAACCATGAACATGCTGCGTTTGCGTGCTGCTTCCCTCGCCGCCCTGGCCCTGATTGTGTCCGCATCGGCCTTTGCCCATGACCCTTCGGAAAAGGTCACCGTCTTGCAGGACCAGATGCTTAAAAATGCCCCGGGCAAAAAGGCTTTGATGATCGAGGTCGACTACCAGCCAGGCCAATCGTCCATTGCCCACAAGCACGACGGCACGGCCATGGCCTATGTGCTTTCGGGGGCGATCACGTCTCAGGTGAAAGGCGAAAAAGCGGTCACCTACAAGGCCGGTGAGTACTGGTACGAACCCGCAGGTTCGGAACACCTGGTCTCGAAGAACGCCAGTAAAACCAAACCGGCGAAGCTGTTGGTGTTCATGGTATTGGCCCCCGACGAGAAAGTGTTGATCCCATTGGAAAACTGATGGCTGAACGTACAGCCATAAATAAAAAGGCTCGAACTGCGAATTCGGGCCTTTTTATTTCCCGAGGCAATTAACCACAGACTGTTAAACCAAACAAAACTATTGACCACCGAATAAGTGCGAACATTGGCTATTTAAATAAAACATCCAGGGTTTAGTCTTGAGTGACCGTCGGCACAGCACCGGCAACTTAACTTCCGACCATACTGTTTCACTGGAGAAACACCATGAAACTTGCACTTGTCAGTACGTTGACCATAACGGTTGTCTTAACCGGTTGCTCGATCCCTACTGCACCCACGGCGGTCTCTCCGCTCAATGGCATTTTTACCGAACCGGTAGGTCGCAGCGGTGCCACCCTGATCAACAACGGCAGCCAGGTCTCGTTGGGCATCGTCTACAGCCAGAATACCCAGACGAACCGCGCCTATCTGCGGGACTACCAGGACAATGCAGGCACTGGTTTCGGCCAGAGTCTGCTGGTGCAGCCAATTCATGACGCCTATGTAGCCACCTCCAGGCCGGACATGGCGGTTGATTGGGTCAAGGCCTCCCTGCAGCGGCAATTCGGTTCAGTGACCGTGTACCCGGACATACAGAGCCTCAGGGCGGCGAAGCCGGACGTGATGGCGGTGGTCGACACCCGCAGCCAACTGATTACATCGCGCAGTTCAGATATCCAGTCAGATGTCAGTGCGGACTTTTACGACAAGAACTTTAACTATCTCGGCACTGCACAAGGGCATGACGCCAAAGCACTCAGCCCCGTGTGGGCTGACTACAAACGTAGCGAAGAGATCGTTGCCGACATCAATGAACAACAGAATATGCAAGTCAGGGCGCTGCAGAAATTTGACCAGTCGCTCAATAATTTGCTGAGCAAACCGACAGGCACCCTCTCGATGATTGGCAACACGCCAGAGCAAAACCGCTACTGATGTTGTCGGCTCCCAGACTTTATCATGCCTAAAGGCACGGACAAGCTCGCTCCCAGAGTAGATCAGGAAATGGGAGCGGGCTGTGTAGCACTGCGAAACAATTAACCAAGGTAAAACAATTAGATTAAAGTTATTTTAAATTCGGCACGGAACAGCCACCTTTTAAATTTAAAATAATGGATTTATATATGAACAAAGACCAGGAAAGATCCTTCATAGCGCGCCTGACCTGCGAAGGGACCCCCATGACTTTTTTCGAAAGGGTATTAAGCGACAGGTATTTCCAGCAAGACGATGAAGATGGCCCGCACAAACACTTGATTACGACTGCAGAAGTCTACTCTGCTGATTTACAGAAAATGGTACCTTTGGGCGTCACCTCTAAAAATAAAAACAGCATAGGGATAGTGGTGCATTTCAGGTGCTATGACGACTATTACAATCTGCAGATTTTAAGCGAGTCCTACTACAACAAGTACTTCAGCAAGAGCACCCAGGGTTTCCTCGGAGCGCTTCCGGCGGCGGGAGGTGATACGACTTCTTTTAACTTACTGAATGACAGCTTCAATATTGTCACGCTCGATGATTTCGACAGCGATAACCTGACAGTTTACTTGCAAGCACGCAATGCAAACGTTATCAAAAAAACCCTATGGGGTGGGGAGGTGAACCGTTATTGCTTCCACGACCAAATCGGTCACCAGGTTTCGTTCAAACTGCAAATTCTTGAGAGAAATGTGGCCACCCCTCAAAGCACTACGCCCTACACTTGAAATAACAGTGTGTGGTGATTTGACACCATTAAAAAAAAAGCCCCGCATCCTTCGATGCGGGGCTTTTTCATTCAACGCCTGATCAGGCCGCCGGTTCCAGCTCGGCGGCGACAGAGGCAGGCACTACCGCTTGACCGCTCAACGCCAGGTCCAGCAGTTCGCGGTTGGCCACCGCGTACATGGCGTAGTCGGTGCCGCTGGCGGCACGGATTTCCACCAGCATGGCGCGCCAGCGTTCGATCATCCCTTCGTGCTGCGCCATCCACAGGGAGAGTCGTGTTTCCACGTCCTGGGTGCCGTCGCCCTGTTGCAGGACCGAGATGGTGATCGCGCGTTGCTGCCAGTCGACGTCATCGCGGAACGCTTCACGGGCCAGGGCCTGCCAGTTGTTTTCAACCGGCAGAGCGCTGATCTGTTGCATGTACCAGGTGATGTCCAGCGCGCTGCCCACGGCGAAGTACGCCTTGGCCACCTCGGCCGGATCCTGGCCGGTCACGTCGGAAGCCTCGATGATCGGCAGCAGGGTGTACAGGTGCGAGGTACCCGCCACCATACGCGCCAGCAGCTCCGGCACACCGGCTTCGACGTAGGCCTGATAACGGCGCTGCCAGGTTTCACGGATCTCGCCACTGAGCAGTTCGTCGAGCTTCAGGCCCAACTCTTTCAAGTGCGGACCAAAGTGCGCGACGTCACGGGCAGCATTCTGCTCGTTGCGACGGGCACGCAGGAACCAGCGCGTGGCGCGACGACCGAGGCGCATCAGCTCGTCCATCAGCTCCAGTTGAACGTCGGCCGAAACCTGGTAATCCAGGTTTTCGATCTGACGGAACCAGTGCGGGAGATGGAAAATGTCACGCACGATCACGTAGGCGCCGGCCACGTTCGCCGGGCTCATGCCGGTCGACTCTTTGAGTCGTTGAACGAAGGTGATGCCCATGTGGTTGACCAGATCGTTGGCGATCTGGGTGCTGACGATTTCGCGCTTCAGGCGGTGACGGCGCATGGCCACGGAGAACTTGCTCACCAGGGTTGGCGGGAAAGCGGTTTCCATGTCGCGGGTCAGGTAGTCGTCGTCCGGCACCAGGGAGCCCAGCAGCTGCTCCTTGAGGTCGATCTTGCTGTAGGAGATCAGCACCGACAGCTCGGCACGGGTCAGGCCATGGCCTTCCGCGACACGCTCGTTGATCGCTTCTTCCGACGGCAGGAACTCGATGGCACGGTCCAGCTTGCCACGGCCTTCCAGGTCGTTCATCAGGCGCTTGTACTCGGCAATCCGCGGCAAGGCGCGACGGGCTGCCAGGGACAGGGCCTGGGTCTGCTTGTAGTTGTTGCCCAGCACCAGACCACCGACTTCGTCGGTCATGCTCGCCAGCAACTGGTTACGTTGCTTGTCGGTCATGTCGCCGGCCTGAACCACTTCGTTCAGCAGGATCTTGATGTTCACTTCGTGGTCGGAGCAGTCCACGCCACCGGCGTTGTCGATGAAGTCGGTGTTGGAGCCGCCGCCATTAAGGCCGAATTCCACACGACCCAGTTGGGTCATGCCCAGGTTACCGCCCTCGCCCACGACTTTGCAGCGCAGTTCGTTGCCGTTCACGCGCAGTGCATCGTTGGCCTTGTCGCCGACATCGGCGTGGCTTTCGCTGCTGGCCTTGACGTAGGTACCGATACCGCCGTTCCACAGCAGATCCACCGGCGCCTTGAGCAAGGCGTTCAGCAGTTCGGTCGGGGTCAGCTTGTCGGCCTCGATGTCGAAGCGCTCTTTCATCTGCGGGGAAATCGCGATGCTCTTCGCGCTACGCGAGAAGATACCGCCGCCTTCGGACATGATGCTGGTGTCGTAGTCCGACCAGGCCGAACGCGGCAGGTCGAACAGGCGCTGACGCTCGGCGAAGCTCGACGCCGGCTCAGGGTTCGGATCGATGAAGATGTGCAGGTGGTTGAACGCCGCGACCAGCTTCAGCTTGTCGGACATCAACAAGCCGTTGCCGAACACGTCACCGGCCATGTCGCCGACACCGACCACGGTGATGCTGTCTTCCTGGACATTGATGCCGCGCTCGCGGAAGTGGCGCTGTACGCCGACCCACGCGCCCTTGGCGGTGATGCCCATTTTCTTGTGGTCGTAACCGGCCGAACCGCCGGACGCAAACGCGTCACCCAGCCAGAAGCCGTAGTCGATGGCAATGCCGTTGGCGATGTCGGAGAAGGTCGCGGTGCCTTTGTCCGCCGCCACGACCAGGTACGGGTCATCGTCGTCATGACGCACGACGTTGGCCGGCGGTACCAGTGCGCCATCCTTCAGGTTGTCGGTGATGTCCAGCAGACCCGAAATGAAGATGCGGTAGCAGGCGATGCCCTCGGCCGCGATCTCGTCACGGCTGCCGCCCAGTGGCAGACGACGCGGCAGGAAGCCGCCCTTCGCACCCACCGGCACGATCACCGAGTTCTTCACTTGCTGGGCTTTTACCAGGCCCAGCACTTCGGTACGGAAGTCTTCTTCACGGTCGGACCAGCGCAGGCCGCCACGGGCAACGTTGCCGAAGCGCAGGTGCACGCCTTCGACGCGCGGCGAGTACACGAAGATTTCGAACTTCGGTACCGGCTTGGGCAGCTCGGGAATCAAGTGCGGGTTGAACTTGAAGCTGAAGTACGACTTGTTATGGCCGTTGGCATCGGTCTGGTAGAAGTTGGTGCGCAGGGTGGCCTTGATCAGGTCCAGGTAGCGACGCAGGATGCGGTCTTCGTTCAGTACCTGGACATCGTCCAGGGCGCTGAGAATCGCGTGTTCCAGACGCTGTTGCTTGTCGTCCAGGTCATCGCTGGTCAGCTTGCGCGCCAGGTAGAAGCGGGTCTTGAACAACCGGGTCAGCTCGCGAGCGATGTCGGTGTGGTTGTTCAGGGTGCTGGCGATGTAACCCAGGTCGAAGCCCAGGCGGATCTGCTTCAGGTAACGGGCGTAGGCACGCAGCAGCGCCACGTCACGCCATGGCAGGCCGGCGGTCAGTACCAGACGGTTGAACGCGTCGTTCTCGGCATCGCCACGCACGATGTGGACGAACGCGTCCTGCAGCGTGTCGTTGAGCTGCTGGATGTCGAGTTCCAGGCCTTCGGCGGCGGTGAACGCGAAGTCGTGAATCCAGAATTCGCGGCCATTGCTGTGACGCAGGTGATACGGGAACTCGCCCAGCACGCGCAGACCGAGGTTTTCCAGGATCGGCAGGACGTCGGACAGTGCCAGCGGCGTATCGGCGTGGTACAGCTTGCAATGCAGCTGGCGCTGGCCGGCGACCTGGCCCAGCGGCTGATAGAAGCTCATCACCAGCGGGTTTTTGTCGCTCAGGCTCAACAGGTGCTGCATGTCGACCACAGCGGAATGCGCGGCGAAACGCTCGCGGTAACCGGCCGGGAAGCCTTTCGGGAAGTCGGCCAGCACGTTGGTGCCCTGGGCTTCACCGAAGCTCTCGACGGTCAGTGCGGCGTAGTCGTCCTGCCAGCTGCGGCAGGCCTGCACCACTTCTTTTTCCAGCAGCAGCGGGTCGATGTCGAGGCGGTTTTTCGGGTCGACGCGCAGGATCAACTGCACGCGGGCCAGCACGGATTCGGAGAAGAAGGTCCAGAATTCGCAGTCGGTGGCTTTCAGGCGATCCATCAGCACTTGCTGGATCTTCTGGCGCACTTCGGTGGAGTAGATGTCGCGCGGCACGTAGGCCAGGCAGTAGCAGAAACGGCCGTACGGGTCTTTACGCAGGAACACGCGAATCTTGTTGCGTTCCTGGATCTGCACGATCGACATCACGGTGCTGAACAGCTCGTCCACCGGGGTCTGGAACAGATCGTCGCGCGGCAGCACTTCGAGCACCTGCGCCAGTTCCTTGCCCAGGTGAGCCTTGGCCTGGAAGCCGGAGCGGTGTTCGATTTCCTCGACCTTGCGGCGGATGTACGGGATCACCCGCACGCTCTCGCCATACACCGACGAGGTGTACAGGCCCATGAAACGGCATTCCTTGATGACCTTGCCGTTGGCGTCGATTTCGCGGATCGACACGTAGTCCGGGTAAGCCGGGCGGTGTACACGGCTTGGGTGCGCGGCCTTGGCGAACGACAACAGGGTCGGTTCGCGCAGGTAGTTCACGGCGTAGTCTTCGATGCGCAGGTCATCGTAGGTCAGGCCGGCACGCAGCAACTTGGTCAGGCCGAGGAAGGAGTCCTTGTCGTAGACGATATGGCCGCCATCGGCTTCGTCGCTGACCACGAACTCTTCATAACCGAGGAAGGTGAAGTGGTTGCCCACCAGCCATTCCAGGAAGCTCTTGATTTCGTTCTTCTCGTCGCCATCGACGGCGAACTGGCTGTTGTCCAGCTTGGTCAGGATCTCCTGGACCTTGGCCTTCATCGGCTCGAAATCGCCGACGGCCACGCGGACTTCACCGAGCACCTGCTCCAGCTCTTTGCTCAGCACATTGAGCTCGGCGGTGTTGGCGCAGCGGTCGATTTCCAGGTACATCAGCGATTCTTGCTGAATGTCGTCGCCCTGGGTGCCTTTAGGCAGGATTTCCAGCAACTCGCCCTTGCTGCCACGACGCACGCTGAGCACGGTGGTTTGCAGGGTATGGATGCTGTAGCCGCGGCGGTTCAGCTCGGTACGCACCGAGTCCACCAGGAATGGCAGGTCGTGGTGCAGCACTTCGACCGCCGTGTGGGTCGACTGCCAGCCGTGGCGTTCGTAATCGGGGTTGAAGACGCGCACTTGCGGTTGCGCGTGATCGAAGCGCTCAAGCAGGCGCCATGCAGAAAGGGTGCAGCCAGCAAGGTCGGACAACCGACGCTGGGTCAGCTCGTCAAGGGAAATGATGCCGAAGAATTGTTCAGCGAACAGCGCCACTTGTGGCAGTGCCTGTTCACTGATGTGCTGCGCCAGTGCCGCTTGCAGTTGGTGCTGGAAGTCGGCTTTGCTGGCTGCGGTGAAGAACGCCATCTGTGGTACTCCGCTTGGGCTTGTTATTGATGAAAGCGTCGCGCGAAATCCCTTTCGGGGCTACGTTTCAAAGCTAGCCGTCACCCGGTTCCTGATTCTCGGGCAGAGGAAACAGGGTGACAGGTGGGTGAAGCTGGACGAGACACTCAGGTCACATTCACCTTCCGTGAATGGGCATCTGCAAAAACGACTGGCCACGGGTTGCTCCAATGTCTTTACAGGTATCCATTGGTTGCGCAGCTTAACCAGTGCGGCAAGGCCCATGCTTGCGGCGCTGCGACATATTCGGTCATCGGCACGCTGCTCAAGGCATGCGCATCGAACAACACTAGCATTCGCACAGAAAAATGACGGTTATCCATCCGGTTTTACGGGACATCCGTACCAGAAATGACCAGTAACACTCTCCCCGCTCACAACCCGGTCACTGATACGCGAACGAGCAGAAATGTGCGCAGGCTGGCAGAATCGCCCCTTGTTGCGTTTACCACGCCCGTCGAGCCAGGAATTTCCCATGAAAATGAAAACCGCCCTCTTGATCGTCAACCCTTGCGATGACGAAGAAGACGACATGGCCATGCTTTGCTGCCACAGCGAACAGGGCGAAATGTTCCTCATGAGCCGCTACCCGGACGAGGATGAACTGGAAATCACCCTCGACGGCGAGCCTTCGACCCTGGAGGGCGTGAAAGTCACCCTCAGCCCTGCCCTGCTGAAGATCGAAATTGCGGCGGCAGATGCCGATGCGCTCAATGGGGACGATGTGCTGGAAATCACCTTTGATGCCGACATGACGGATCTGGCTGAAGTGGAAGAAACCCTGCAGAACATTCTCAAGGGTACCGGCACCTATATCAGCCAGATTTGATGGCGTCTGGGCGGGCGCCTTCGCGAGCAAGCCCGCTCCCACAGTCGACCGCGTTATTCCGGCAAGAATGCAATCAAATGTGGGAGCGGGTTTGCCCGCGAAGAGGCCCGAGAGAACACCCCCAACCTGCAACCTGTAGAAAGCTCCTACAACGATTGCCAACCATTTCCTGCACTTTGCGCAAAATGCCGTTAGTCGCCGCCCCCCGCGATGGATTAAAGTAACGCCCCCAGCCCTGGCGTATGTCGAACGTCCTCGGCCACCCTTTTGCAGGAACAGTCATCGATGGAACATCGTGAAGCGCTGCTCGCGCTGCGAACCTTTCTTTCAACGCAGATTCTCGGCCAGGAAAAACTCATCGAGCGCTTGCTCATCGCCCTGCTCGCCGACGGCCACATGCTGGTCGAAGGCGCCCCTGGCCTGGCCAAGACCAAGGCCATCAAAGAACTCGCCGAAGGCATCGAAGCCCAGTTCCACCGCATCCAGTTCACCCCCGACCTGTTGCCGGCCGACATTACCGGTACGGAAATCTACCGCCCGGAAACCGGCAGTTTCGTGTTCCAGCAAGGCCCGATCTTCCACAACCTGGTTCTGGCGGACGAAATCAACCGCGCCCCGGCCAAGGTCCAGTCGGCGCTGCTCGAAGCCATGGCCGAACGCCAGGTCAGTGTCGGGCGCAGCACCTACGAGCTGTCGCCCCTGTTTCTGGTGATGGCCACGCAGAACCCGATCGAGCAGGAAGGCACCTACCCCCTGCCTGAAGCCCAGCTCGACCGCTTCCTGATGCACGTGAAAATCGGCTTCCCGGACGCAACCGTTGAACGCAAGATCCTGCAACAGGCCCGTGGCGAAGCCCTCAATGGCGAAACCAAGCCCGAACGCCGGGTCAGCCAGCAGGCCATTTTTGCCGCGCGCAAGGAAATCCTCGGCTTGTACATGGCCGACGCCGTGGAGGAATACCTGGTGCAGCTGGTCATGGCCACGCGCATCCCGGCCAAGTTCGACCCGGAGATGGCCGAGTGGATCGCCTATGGCGCCAGCCCTCGCGGTTCGATTGCCCTGGACCGCTGCGCCCGCGCCCACGCCTGGCTGGCCGGCCGCGACTTCGTCAGCCCGGAAGACATCCAGGCCGTGCTGTTCGACGTGTTGCGCCATCGCATCATTCTTTCCTTTGAAGCCGAAGCCGCTGGCATCGATCAGGACCGGGTAGTCCAGCGGATTCTCGACGTCGTAGCCGTCGCTTGACCCCGATGAACGCCAGCCTGCCGCCCGAGCCGGGCATCCGTGTCAGCCTCGCCGACCTGATCGAGATGCGCCATCGCGTGCGTGAAGTGCAATTGTTTTCCACGCCGAGCCAGCGCAGCCCGCTGATCGGCCTGCACCACTCCAAACTGCGCGGACGTGGCGTCGACTTCGATCAGGTGCGGGTCTATCAGGCCGGCGACGATGTGCGCACCATTGACTGGCGCGTGACTGCCCGCACCCAGGAACCCCACACCAAGCTGTTCCACGAAGAACGTGAGCGACCGATCTTCATCATGGTCGAACAAAGTCGCCGGCTGTTTTTCGGCTCCGGCCTGATGTTCAAGTCGGTGCTCGCCGCCCAGGCCGCGAGCCTGATCGGCTGGGCCGCCCTGGGGCACAACGACCGGGTCGGCGGGCTGGTGTATGGTGACAACGAGCACTACGAAATCAAGCCTCGGCGCAGCAAGCAAAGCCTGCTGCAGTTGCTCAACCGGCTGGTGCGGGTCAATCAGTCGCTCAACAGCGAAAGCGAGCCGGACCGCGACGCCTTTGGCATTGCCCTGCGCCGCGCCCGGGAAGTGTCGCGCCCTGGCAGCCTGGTGATCGTGATCTGCGACGAACGCGCCCTTTCGGACAGCGCCGAGCAGCAACTGAGCCTGTTATCGCGCCACTGCGACCTGTTGTTGCTGCCGTTGTCCGATCCGCTGGACCATGCCCTGCCCGCCGCCGGCCTGCTGCGTTTCGCCGAACGCGGCGCGCAACTGGAACTCGACACGCTGAATTTCGACCTGCGCCAGACGTACCGGGCCCAGGCCGAAGCACGTATCGCCCGCTGGGAACTGCTCGCGCAGAAACTGCGGGTGCTGATGATGCCGTTGAGCACTCAGAGCGAGATGGTCGAGCAACTGCGCGAATACCTGAACCCACAGAAACCGGGGAAAGGCCGATGAGCAGCCTTGATCAACTGCAACCGCTGATATCCCCGCCACCGGTGGAATTCTGGCCCCCGGCACCGGGTTGGTGGCTGCTGCTGCTCGTGGTGCCACTGATCGGTCTGGGCCTATGGAAGCTGCGTCGCTTCATTCCGCAAAAACGCCCCGTGGTACGTGCCGAACAGCCGCTCGATCCGGTACGCCTTGCGGCCCTGGCCGAGCTGGCACTGATGCCCAAGCCTTACGACGGTGCGCCGGCGGGTGCCTGGCTGCAGCAACTCAACGGCCTGCTCAAGCGCCTGTGCCGCAACCACTATCCCTACAGTCAGAGCCACACCCTCAACGGCCGCAAATGGCTGGCGTTCCTCGACAATCGCTGCCCGGCGGCCGGCCTGACCCGCTGGATGGTGCTCGTGGAAGGCGCCTACAAACCCGAATGCAAACTCGACGACAAGGCCATTGCCGGCCTGACCCAAGCCGTCGATACGTGGATTCGCAAACATGTTTGAATTCGCCTGGCCGTGGATTTTTGCCCTTGCGCCGCTGCCGTGGCTGATGCGCATCCTATTGCCGGTGGCCGACAGTGGTGAACCGGCACTCAAGGTCAGCTTCCTCAGCGACCTGGAAGGCCTCGCCGGGCGACGCGCCCGGGCCAACCTGCCAGCCTGGCGCCAGCAGGCCCCGTTCATCCTGCTATGGCTGTTGCTGCTGGTCGCAGCGGCTCGCCCGCAGTGGCTCGGCGAGCCCCTGCCGATTGCCGCCAGCGGCCGTGACCTGCTGGTGGCCGTGGACGTTTCCGGGTCCATGGATTTCCCTGACATGCAATGGCAGGACGAAGACATCAGTCGCCTGTCACTGGTCCAGCATCTGCTCGGCGACTTTCTCGAAAGCCGCGAAGGTGACCGGGTCGGGCTGATCCTGTTCGGCAGCCAGGCCTACCTGCAGGCACCGCTGACCTTCGACCGCCACACCGTGCGCGTCTGGCTCGATGAGGCGCGCATCGGCATCGCCGGCAAAAACACCGCCATCGGCGATGCCATCGGTCTGGCCCTCAAGCGCCTGCGTTTGCGTCCGGCCACCAGCCGCGTGCTGATCCTGGTGACCGATGGTGCCAACAATGGCGGTGAAATCGACCCACTCACCGCTGCACGACTCGCCGCCAAGGAAGGCGTGAAAATCTACCCGATCGGCATCGGCGCCGATCCGGAGCAAAGTGGCACGGTCGGCTTTCTTGGCGTCAATCCAAGCCTGGACCTGGACGAACCGTCCCTCAAGGCCATCGCCGAAGTCACGGGTGGCCAGTATTTCCGTGCTCGCGACGGCAAAGAGCTGCAGGCAATCAAGGACACCCTGGATCAACTGGAGCCCGTGGCCCAGCAACCCACCCAGGCCCGCCCGACCTAAGCGTTGTACCACTGGCCACTGGCCCTGGCACTGTGGCTGAGCATACTGCTGGTGGCCCACGTGCTCTGGCCGGACAACCCCTTGCAACGCCTGTTCACCAAGGATCTGTTCTTGCAAACCCAACTGCTGCCTGACTGGCGCCAGCGTCTCAAACGCCTGCGCCTGCGGAGGCGTCGATGAGTGTGCTGTGGCCGTACTGGTTCCGCCCCTGGTGGCTGCTGTTGCTGCCGGTGCTTGGCTGGTTGCTCTGGCAACTGTGGCACCGCAAGAAGCGCGCCGGGCGCTGGCAAATGATTCTGCCACCGGCCTTTCACGCCGCACTGCTCAGTGGCGGCAGTGGCCGTGACAGTAAACTGCCCTGGATCGCCCTCGGTCTCGCGTGGCTGTTGACCGTGCTCGCCCTGCTCGGTCCGGGCTGGCAGCGTGTCGAGCAGACCAGTCAAAAGCCCGCCGACCCGCTGGTGGTGGTGCTCGAGCTGACCCCGGAAATGCTCGCCACCGACGTCATGCCCAACCGGCTTGAACAGGCGCGTCGCAAGTTGTTCGATCTGCTGCAGATTCGCAGCGACGCGCAAACCGCCATCGTCGTCTACGCCGGCAGTGCCCACACGCTGGTACCGCTGTCGGATGATCTGTCCACCAGCCGCAATCTGCTGGACGCACTGAAGCCGTCGTTGATGCCAGAGGCCGGGCATCGCGCCGATCTGGCGGTCACCAAGGCCTTGGCACTGCTCGAACAAGCGGCGCTGGGCGACGGCCGGATCCTGCTGATCGGTTCGTCCTTGACCGAACAGGAGCGGCTGGGCATCCGTCACGCGCTCAACGGTAAATCGACCCAATTTCTGATGCTTGGCATCGGCACCGCCGAAGGCTCGCCCATCACCCAGGAGGACGGCAGTTTCCTCAAGGACGAACAAGGGGCCATTCTCGTGCCGCGCCTGGACGAGCCAGGCTTGAAAGCTTTTGCCAACGACCTGGATGGACGCTTTCGCCAGGCACGCCTGGACGACAGTGACCTGCATGCCCTTGGCCTGTTCGACGGCCCACGCCACCTGCGCAACGACGGTCAGACCCTGCGCCTGGACACCTGGGCCGATCAAGGTTACTGGCTGTTGCTACCGCTGCTGTTGCTGGCGGCCTGCGCGGGGCGTCGCGGCTGGCTGCTGTGCCTGCCGCTGTTGTTGGCGTTGCCTCAACCGAGCTACGCCTTCGATCTCGTCGACCTGTGGTTGCGTCCCGACCAACAAGGCGTGCACCTGCTCAAGCAAAAGCGCCCGGCCGAAGCCGCCCGGCGCTTCGAAGACCACCAGTGGCAAGGCGTGGCGCTCTATGAAGCCGCAGACTATGCCCGCGCCGCCGAGCGGTTCGCAGAAGGCAACGATGCCCACGCCCACTACAATCGAGGCAATGCCCTGGCCAAAAGCGGTGAGCTGGAGGCGGCCCTGGACGCGTACGAACAGGCTCTGGAACGTCAACCGGACTTGCGCCCGGCGCTGACCAACAAGGCGCTGGTGGAAGAGCTGCTCAAGCAGAAAAACAGCCCGCCCGCCCCGGAACCGGACGCTTCCGCCGGCGACGAACCCCAGGCCATGCAACAACAGACTCCACCGGGCGTCTCATCGCAATCCTCGGACAGCGGCGAGCCGCAGGCGCAAGAACCGCCGGCCGACTCCAACACCGCGCAACCGCCGGTGTCGCCGCCCAGACCGGGTGCCAATGAAGTGCCCGGCAGCGAGCTGGGTGACGAACAGCACACCACGCCGCCCTTGCGCCCTGCCACCGACAGTATCGAAGGTGAACAGCGTCAGGCACTGGAGCAGTGGTTGCGGCAGATCCCGGATGACCCCGGCGAGCTGCTGCGGCGAAAATTCTGGTACGAACAGCAACAACATCAGGATCAGGAAAAAACTCGATGACCCGCTTCACCGTTTTATTGCTCGCGCTGATGCACGGCCTGTTGTTCTGCTCTGTCCAGGCACAGGCTGCAGAGCTGGCCGCCAGTGTGGACCGCAGTCGCCTGAGCTCAGGCGAGACGGTCGAGCTGACCTTGGAATCCACCGACGTGACCCAGTTCGGCAAACCCGACCTGACACCGCTGGAGCCGTTGTTCGAGGTGCGCGGCACGCGCCAGGTCAACCAGTTGAACACCCTCAGCGGTGAAAACCAGGCCGCCACGCGCTGGATCATCACCCTCCTGCCGCGGCAAAACGGCAGCGTCGTGATTCCGCCCCTGCAACTGGGCGAACTGCAGAGCCAGCCGATCACCCTGCAAGTGGTCGAGAGTGAAACACCGGACAACCCGAACAAACGCGCCCCGGTGTTCATCGATGCCAGCCTCGATCAAACCAGCGTGTACGTTCAGGCCCAGGCAGTCCTGACCCTGCGTATCTACCACTCGGTGTCGCTGTACGACGACAGCAGCCTGCCACCCTTGCAGATACCTGACGCACGCATCGAACAATTGGGCGAATCACGCACCTACGAAAAAGACATCGATGGCCTGCGCCACGGCGTGATCGAAATGCGCTACGCGATCTACCCGCAACACAGTGGCGAACTGATCATTCCGGCACAGGTCTTCAACGCGGCGCTGGTCGACGCACAACCGGTACAGGACAACACCGCCCAGGGGCCGAAATCCGGCAAGCTGATGCGCGTCACCTCGGCCGAACTGCTGTTGACGGTCAAGGCCAAACCCCTCACCTGGCCGGCCGATGCCCCCTGGCTGCCAGCGCGCAGCCTGACCCTGAGCGAAAGCTGGAACCCGGAGCCGGACCACGCCCAGGTCGGCGATTCACTGACCCGCAGCCTGACGGTGACGGCCGAAGGCTTGTCCAGCACCCAACTGCCACCGCTACCCGGCACCGATGTCGGCGGCCTACGCCGCTACCCGGATCAACCGGTGCTCGGCAACCAGAACAGCGAACGCGGCCTGATCGGTAGCCGTGAAGACCGCGAGGCCCTGGTGCCGACACGCACCGGCGCCATCGAACTGCCCACCGTCGACGTGGTCTGGTGGAACACTTTCGAAGACCATCTGGAACACAGCAGCCTGCCTGCCCGCACGCTGCACGTGGCGGCCAACCCGAGCCTGGTGGTCGACACCCCGGCCGGCGCGTCTGCGGTCGAAGCCGGCGCCGACAGCGAAGCCCTGTGGCGCTGGAAGCTCAGCACCCTGTTCCTGGCCTGCACCACCCTGCTCGGCTTCGGCCTCTGGTGGCGTGGCCGCTGGCAACCGGCGGTGGCGCGCACTGCCCAAACCGGCCCGAGCCCGCGCACGGTACTCGACGACCTCAAGCGCGCCTGCCTGGCCAATGATTCCCACGCCACCCGCCAGGCCCTCGACGCCTGGGCCCGTCAACAACCGGAAACCCTGGCCGACATGGCCGCCCGCTTCGTGCCCCTGTCCAACGCCCTCGACGGCTTGAACGGCGCGCTGTACAGCGAAACCGGCCAGTACTGGCAAGGTGATGAGCTGTGGCGGGCGATCAAGGCGATCCCGATGGCCGAACGGGTGCAGGACGTGGTTGGCGACAGTGGGTTGCCGCCGCTTTATCCGAAGTAAACAACGGTCCTTGTGGCCAAGGGGCTTGCCTGTGGCGAGGGGGCTTGCCCCCGTTGGGCCGCGAAGCGGCCCCAAGTTTTTCCGGCACACCGAGCTGCCCGGATTTACGGCCGCTTCGCGACCGAACGGGGGCAAGCCCCCTCGCCACAGGCAAGCTCCCTCGCCACAAAACATTCCAACGCGCGACCGGGCATTTTTACCAGTAAACTCTCCCCCCTTTCGCCGCCTTCATTTTTCACGCGGCCATCACCTATTTTTGTACCGGAGTCCGCCTTGCGCTTGTTTCACACCTCCGACTGGCACCTGGGGCAAAACCTGCACGGCCAGGATCGCGATTTCGAACATGGCTGTTTTCTCGAATGGCTGTTGCGCCAGCTGAAACTGGATCAGCCGGATGTACTGTTGATCGCCGGCGACATCTTCGACACGGTCAATCCGCCGGTCAAAGCCCAGGAGCGGCTCTACGACTTCATCGTCAGCGCCCATGAGCAGCAGCCGTCGCTGACCATCGTGATGATTGCCGGTAACCATGATTCCGGCTCGCGGATCGAACTGCCGGCCCCCTTGATGCGCCGCTTGCGCACCCACGCGCTCGGCCGTGTGCTGTGGCTGGACGACGGGCAGCTGGATGCCGAGCGCCTGTTGTTGCCGTTGCCTGATGCCAGCGGTGCGATCGCCGGCTGGTGCCTGGCGTTGCCGTTCCTGCGCCCGGCGGAAGTCACCGGCGCGCATTTGGGCGACAACTACCTGCGCGGGATCGGTCAGGTGCACGAATGGCTGATCGAAGCGGCCAACGCCAGGCGCACGCCAGGCCAGGCACTGATCGCCATCAGCCACGCGCACATGGCGGGCGGTTCGGTGTCGGAAGACTCCGAGCGCAGCCTGATCATCGGCAACGCCGAAGCCCTGCCCGCCAGTCTGTTCGGGCCGAGCATCAGCTACGTTGCCCTCGGTCACCTGCACAAACCGCAGAAGGTCAACGGCGAGGAGCGCATCCGCTACAGCGGCTCGCCGATTCCGCTGTCGTTCTCCGAGATCAGCTATCAGCACCAGATTCTCGACATCAAGCTCGACGGCGAAACCCTGGTCAGCGTCGAGCCGAAACTGATTCCCCGCGCGGTCAACCTGCAACGCATCGGCCCGGCGCCCTTGAGCGAGATCCTGCTGCAACTGGCAGACCTGCCAAACATCGACCTGTTGGCCGATATCCAGCGCCAACCCTGGCTGGAGGTGCGGGTGCGCCTCGATGAGCCGCAGCCCGACCTGCGCAATCAAGTGGAAACCGCCCTGCAAGGCAAGGCCGTGCGCCTAGTGCGCATTGCCGCGGAGTACGCCGGCAATGGCGGCCGTGACGGTGCCGATGAAGGCAGCACGCTGATCGAGCTGGACCAGCTCACGCCTCAAGAGCTGTTCAGCCGCGCCTGGCAGGACAACTACGGCAGCGAGGTCGACGAGCAGACCCTCAAGGACTTTGCCGAGCTGTTGCAGGACGTGCAGATGGAGAGTGAACAGCCATGAAAATTCTCGCGATCCGCCTGAAAAACCTCGCCTCCCTGGCCGGGCCGTTTGAAATCGACTTCACCGCCGAACCCTTGGCCAGTGCCGGACTGTTCGCCATCACCGGTCCCACCGGGGCCGGCAAAAGCACGCTGCTCGATGCTTTGTGCTTGGCGCTGTTTGGCGCCGTACCACGCCTGAACAACACCGGCCGCGACGCGAAAGTGCCGGACGCCGACGGCGAAATCGGCACCGGCGACCCGCGCACCCTGCTGCGTCGCGGCACGGGTGAAGGCTACGCGGAAGTGGATTTCGTCGGAGTCGACGGCCGCCGTTACCGCGCCCGCTGGGAAGCCAATCGCGCCCGGGACAAGGCCGCCGGCAAGCTGCAGGCCAGTCGCCAGAGCTTGCGTGACATCGATCAGGACCAGTTGCTGGCCAGCCAGAAAGGCGAATACAAGGCTCAGCTCGAAGCCGCGCTGGGGCTGAACTTCGAACAGTTCACCCGTGCCGTGCTGCTGGCGCAAAGCGAGTTCAGCGCCTTCCTCAAGGCCGACGACAACGACCGCAGCGAACTGCTGGAGAAACTCACCGACACCGCGCTCTACACCCGCCTCGGTCGTCGCGCCTTCGACAAGACCAAGGAGGCTCGCGAGGTTCACAAACTGCTGCAGGATCAGGCCAGCGGAGTGACACCGCTGGCGCCACAGGCCCGTGCGGAACTGGATGAGCGCTTCAATGCCGCGCAGCAACAACTGAAGTTGCAGCAGGCACAACTCAAACAGCTTGAGCAGCAGCACACCTGGCTCAAGGAGCTGCGTCAGTTGCAGGACACTCAACTCGCCGCGACCGAGCAACTTCACGGTGCCCAACAGCAGTGGGAAGGATTGGCCGGCGAACGCTTGAAGCTGACACGGCTGGAACAACTCGGCCCGCAACGGCACCAGTTCGCCCGCAAAACCGAACTCGATGCACTGCTGACGCCACTGGCCGCACAGGTTGCTGCCCATACCCGGCAGCAGCACGAGCTGACTGAACGCCAGACGGTGCTGGAGCAGAACCTCTCTGCCACACAAATCGCCCTGAGCGAAGCCCTGCAACGACAAACCGACAGTGCTCCGCTACTGCGTCAGGCCTTCGAGGAACAAAGCACCCTCGCCCGCCTGGCCAGGGACACCACCTTCAGCGCCGACGCGAAGCACACCGCAGAACAAGCCTGCATCCAGGGCCAAAGCGCCATTCAAGCCCTGTTGGAAAAGCAGAGCCAGGTTGCCGAACGTTTGCAGCGTATCGCCACCGAGCTTGAGCAAAGCGGCCATCTGGCGCCGCTCAGCGACGCGTGGAATGCCTATCGGGATCGCCTGCAACAGTTGATGTTGATCGGCAACCGCTTGAATAAAGGCCAGGCCGAGCTGGCGACCCTCGAACAAAACACCACCCGCTGCGGCGAAGAACTCGCCTTGCAAAAACAGCAACTTGAAGTGCTGTTCAAGGAGGCCGGCGCGGAGCCGGACGCCGTGGCCGAGCAGATCGGCATCCTCGGCAACCTGTTGCAGGACAACCGTAAACAGCTGCGCGCCATCGAAGACCTGACGCGGCTGTGGGCCAGCCAGCAGGAACTGGACAAGCGCGGCGCCGAACTGCAACAACGTCAGCTCGCCGCGCAACAGGAACGTGAGCGCCTGACTCAGGACGGAGTGAAAACCAAAGCCGAACTGACGGTCGCCGAACAAACCTTCAACGTCACCCGGGAACTGCTGGAACGCCAACGTCTGGCCCGCAGTGCGAGTGTCGAAGAGTTGCGCACGCAGTTGCAGGACGACCAACCGTGCCCGGTCTGCGGCAGTCACGAGCATCCTTACCATCAGCCCGAAGCGCTGCTACAGAGCCTCGGTCGCCACGATGAAAACGAACAGGCCCGCGCGCAGCAAGCGGTGGACCAGCTCAAGGAAAAGCTCACCGAATTGCGCGCCGAGGTGGTGGGCGTCATCGCCCGGCAAAAGGAGCTGCTGCAACAACAGGAACAACTGGACACCCAACAACAAGCCTTGGCAGCGAGCCTCGACGCTCACCCACTGGCCGCACAACTTCTGGACCAGGACGCCGAAAAGCGCGACGCCTGGCTGACCCGGCAAAACGATCAGTTGAAC
This sequence comes from Pseudomonas sp. Pseusp49, assembly GCF_059491875.1. Taxonomy (NCBI): domain Bacteria; kingdom Pseudomonadati; phylum Pseudomonadota; class Gammaproteobacteria; order Pseudomonadales; family Pseudomonadaceae; genus Pseudomonas; species Pseudomonas sp. Pseusp49. Next base: position 3,736,358 of record NZ_CP168514.1, read on the forward strand.
CAGAGCATCGCCCAGGACGAACAGCGTCAGCGCGCCCTGCTCACCCTGCAGCAGGACGCCGCGCGCCTGACCCAGCAATTGCGCCACGCCGAAACCGCGCATCAACAAGCGGCCCAGCACCTGAGCAACCAGCAGCGCGAACTGGGCAGCGACCGTCAACGGCTCGACGAGGAACTCGCCGCATTCGGCAGCCTTCTGCCGGCCGAAACCCTCGAAGCGCTACGGGTGGAGCCTGCTGCGACGTTCATGCAGCTGGATCGGCAGATCGCCGAGCGCCTCACACAGCTCGATCAGCAGAAGGAAGAACTTGCCGAGCAGCAACAGCGCCAACAGACGCTTGAGAAAGAACAGGATCGCCAGCAAACCCGCGTGCAACAGCAGCTAATCGCCGAGCAGCAATTCAGTGCACTGGCCGAACAGCAAACGGCTTGCCAGCACCGACTTGCCCAATTGCTGGGCGAGCACAACAGCGCCGAGCAGTGGCAGCAAGGGCTGGAAAACGCCGTAGAGCAAGCACGCAGTGCCCAGGCAACAACGGCGCAGGAGCTGCAGCAGGTACGTACGCAACAGGTGCAGATCGCCGCCGAACTCAAGGCGCAGCAGGAGCGTTTGCAAGCGCTGGAAAACGAAGACCGCGACCTCACCGACAAGATCGCCGACTGGCGCGGCCGACATCCCGAGCTGGATGACGGTGGCCTCGAAGATCTGCTGCGGGTCGACGACACGCAGGTCTGCGAACTGCGCCAACGCTTGCAACACAACGAAAAAGCCATCGAACAGGCCAAGGTGCTGCTGCAGGAGCGTGATCAGCGCTTGCTCGATCATCAGGCCCAGCACAACGGCCACCTCGATGCCGAGCAACTCGCCACCGCCCTCACCGACCTGCAACATCAGTTCGCCGCCAGCGAGCAGCACTGCGCCGAACTGCGCGCCGAGCAGGTCGAGGACCAGCGCCGGCAGAACGCCAATCAAGCCCTGGCCCAACAGATTGCCGACGCCTACAGCGAGTATCAACGCTGGGCACGCCTGAATGCGTTGATCGGTTCCGCCACTGGCGACACCTTCCGCAAGATTGCCCAGGCCTACAACCTCGACCTGCTGGTGCATCATGCCAACGTGCAATTGCGCCAACTGGTGCGCCGTTATCGCCTCAAGCGCGGCGGCAGCATGCTCGGGTTGCTGGTGATGGACACCGAAATGGGTGACGAACTGCGTTCGGTGCATTCGCTGTCCGGTGGCGAGACCTTCCTGGTATCGCTGGCACTGGCCCTCGGCCTGGCGTCGATGGCATCGAGCACGCTGAAAATCGAGTCGCTGTTCATCGACGAAGGCTTCGGCAGCCTCGATCCGGAATCCCTGCAGCTGGCCATGGACGCCCTCGACGGCTTGCAGGCCCAGGGCCGCAAGGTCGCGGTGATTTCCCACGTACAGGAAATGCATGAACGGATTCCGGTGCAGATCCAGGTCCGCCGCCAGGGCAACGGCCTGAGCACCCTGGAGGTGAAATGAACACGCTGTACTCCTTCCGCCGCTGCCCCTACGCCATGCGCGCACGCATGGCCCTGCGTTATTCGGCAGTGGCCGTGGACATCGTCGAAGTCAGCCTGAAGGCCAAGCCCGCCGAGATGCTCGCGCTGTCGGGCAAAGGCACGGTGCCGGTGCTGAGCGCCGATGGCCGGGTGATCGACGAAAGCCTCGACATCATGCGCTGGGCGCTGGCACAGAACGATCCGCAAAACTGGTTGCTCAAGGATGATCCTGACGCAGCGGCGCAGATCGCCCCGCTGATCGAACAGAACGATCAGGTGTTCAAGGTGCACTTGAATCGCTACAAGTACGCCGAGCGTTATCCCGAGCAGCCGATGGAGGCGTATCGCGCCGAGGGCGAGGTGTTTTTGCAAAGGCTGGATGAGTTGCTGGAGGGGCGCGACTATTTGCTGGCCGACCATCCAAGCCTGGCCGACGTGGCGCTGATGCCCTTCGTGAGGCAGTTCGCCCACGTCGACCGTGAATGGTTTGCGCAGACGCCGTATCGGCGGTTGCAGGATTGGTTGCAGCGGTTTCTGGAGTCGGAGTTGTTTACCGGCGTGATGAAAAAGTAAACGCAGCCACAAAGGATTCAGTGACCAGCAGGTTCAAGCCAACACCCCACACATCCCGATCGCCGAGCAATCGACCTGGAACGGCCCGAAAACCACGCCTTCATTCCTGATCGGCGGATTGCCGGCCAGCATGCCCTGCGCGTTGGCGTTTTCGATATTGCGGGCAATGTTGTGATTGGCTTCGATGGCACGCGCCACTGAACCCGCCGAGCCCTGTCCGATCCCCAGCAGGGAGGATCCGTTGGTCATGAACGCCAGGAAGGCGATGACCCAGAGTCTGTGCCCTTTCATGCGCCGGCGACTCCTGCGAGTTCAGCCTGATCAACGCTGGCGTTTTGCGCACGGTGGTCAAACTGGATGCCGGGATGAGCGACCTGGATCGGTGCTTCGAAGCTGGATTGTGACTGGGCTGACAGGCTGACCAACAGCACCATGGCAAGGTACAGGCCGATCGCTACATAAGCGCCGTGTTTGGCAGAAGTGAGAATTGCGCTGGCCATGATGTTCTCCGCAGGCATGTTTCAATGCCCACAGAATCGATCAAAACAGCCTGGGTCACCACTCAGGGTTATCCATAGTGATCATCAGCTTCGTTGATCATCAAGCCAGACTATTTCAGTCTTCAATAAAACTCATCAAGCGCTCGCGCGCAGCTTCCGGTTCACCGGAAACAGCGTCGGATGCCGACAAAATAGGGGTGGAATAGAGAAACAGAAGAACCAATGCCAGACGCGTCACCATGCTGCCGATCCTTGCCGTGAGGAGGAGTCAAAAAATCAGCGTCAATTTAAACGGATGGCCATGTGATATCAAGCGCGACATTGATAGCAAACTGATGCTGTCGCAAATGCGTTATGCAGGAGCGACATCACTCTGATCGTTTTCAACAGCTGTCGATCATCAGTGACTTCGCTCCTGCATAAAGGCAGGGGGGGGAAGTTCAGGCTTGGGTCTTGTGATCCAGCGCGGCGTAGAAGTTGGCGCTCTGTTGCAGGTATTTCTGGGTGTAGCTCTGGGTGTGGGCTTTTTTGTCGCTGATTTCAACGTTGGCACTGGCTGGCAGCGCAACGGTGGCAGAAATGGCGGAAGCGGCGATGACAGAGAAGATGTTGAAGTTCATGGCGGTATTCCTCGGATTCAGTTGGCTTGCTTGCCCGGTGGGGCCGTGAAGCAAACTTAACCCTCGAGGGTTCATGCCTTGAAATGCTTTGTAGCAGTACCAGATATCAGCGTCATTGATAAAAGCAGGCAGGCCCCATCAACCGGGGCCTGCGGCTTATTGACGCGGCAGAAACTTCAGGTCGCTCGGGGCGTCCATCGGCAGTTTTTGCACGGTTTTACCCAACAGACCGCTCTTGGCGTCGCGTTCGACGACGACAATCTGGTTGCTCTTCTGGTTGGCGATCAACAGGAATTTGCCGCTCGGGTCGAGGCTGAACTCCCGCGGATGATCGCCTTCTACCGCCCGGCGTTGCAGCTCGGTAAGGCGCCCGGTTAGCGGATCAATGGCAAACACCAGCAGTTGATTGGCCGTACCACGGTTGCTGACGTAGAGGAACTTGCCATCGGCCGAGGCATGCAGCGCCGCGGCCGCCTTGTCCGAGACGGGTTGCCCGGCAGCCAGGTCGACCATCTGCGTCTGCTCGAGCGTGCCGTCGTGGTAATCGAACACCGCCACCTGAGCGCTCATTTCCATGGTCAGCCAGGCATGTTTGCCATCGGCGCTGAACAGCAAATGACGCGGCCCGCTACCGGGCGGCAGTTGCACGAATGCCGGGTTGGCCGGGGTCAATGGCAGCTGCGGATTGGCCTTGGGGTCGAAGCGGTAGGCAAACACCTTGTCGGCGCCCAGGTCGTTGGAGAACAGGTATTTGCCGTCCGGCGACGGGATGGTCGAATGCACGTGGGCCGAGGCCTGGCGTTCTGGATTGACTCGGCTCGCCGGGTGGCTGCTCATCTGCACCACCGGTTTGAGTTGGCCATCGGCCGCCACCGGCACCACCGCGAGGGTGCCGCCGGGGTCTTCGGCCACCGAATAATTGCTGACAAACAAATGGCTGCCATCGACGCTGAGACTGGAATGGGTCGGCTCGTTGCCCAGGCTTTGCACCTGGCTGATCAGGTTTAGCGCATGGGTCTTGGGATCGATCGCGTAACTGCTGACGCGCCCGACCGGATCAGCCTGGCCCGGACCGTTTTCGTTGACCACGAACAGGTGGCGCTGGTCTTTCGAGAGGGTCAACCACGATGGATTTTCGCTCTTGACCACTTGCAAGGGCGTGGCGTTGATCTGCCCGGTGGTGCTGTCGAAAGCCAGGCGATAGATCCCCTGGCTTTGACCGGCGGTGTAGGAGCCCACCAGCAGTTGATCGTCCTCGGCGGATGCGGCCTGGACGCCCATCGCGCCGATGCTGCCGGCCATCAACAGTGGCCAGAGGTTACGCATCATCCTGGTCATCATCTTCGTTGTCACCGCTGACGATATCGCCCAGGCACACCAAACGGTGTTCGCCCGAGTCACCGGTGATCAACCAGCTTTGCAGCGAGGTGTCGAAGGTCGCGGACTGAACCTGCGCCGGGGTGAACTCCCAGTGTTTGGCCGCACGGCCATCCATGCATTCAATGTGCAGGTTGTCGAACTCGTCGAGGGCGAATTCGAAGGCATGCAGCCCGTCGATTTCCACCATTCCGCAGTGTTCGAGGGCATTGAGCAGGGTGTCGGTTGGGGCAGTCATGGCAATCAGTCTTTGAATGAGAAAGACGCAATGATAGCTCATCGCACCCCAATTCCCTTGGTTGGAATGATCAACCTGTGGGAGCGGGCTTGCTCGCGAATGGGGGGGTAACATTCAACATCTCTGTCGACTGACACTCCGCCTTCGCGAGCAAGCCCGCTCCCACAGGGATTGTGGTCAGCCGCTAGAGGGCGTCGCGCGATGGTTGGCCATCCACCAGTCGCTGGATGCGCAGCGGATTGCCGTTCTTCAGCGCGTCCGGCAGCAAGCTGTCCGGGTAGTTCTGGAAACACACCGGGCGCAGGAAACGATCGATGGCCAGTGTGCCCACCGAAGTACCGCGCGCATCGGAGGTTGCCGGGTAAGGTCCGCCGTGGACCATCGAGTCGCAGACTTCCACGCCAGTCGGATAGCCATTGACCAGGATTCGCCCGACCTTCTGCTCCAGCAATGCCGTCAGCCCGGCGAACTGCTCGAGGTCTTGCGGCTCACCAATGACGGTGGCGGTCAATTGGCCGTGCAGGCCGTTCAGGGCCGCCGTCAGTTGCGCCTGATCCGCGACCTCGACCACCACGGTGGTCGGCCCGAACACTTCCTCTTGCAGGACTTCATCGCCATCGATCAGCAGGCGCGCATCGGCCTTGAATAGCTGCGGCTGAGCCTGATTGCCCTGCTGCGGATCGCCGGCCAGGTGCTCAATCCCCGGATGCGCCAGCAGTTTTTGCAAGCCTTGACCGTAGCTGCCCAGGGTGCCGGCATTGAGCATGGTTTGCGCCGGTTGGTCGCCCATCAGCCCGGCCACTTGCTGCACAAAGGCACTGAACGACGCCGAGCGAATGCCGATCACCAGACCCGGATTAGTGCAGAACTGCCCGCAGCCCTGCACCACCGAGGCCGTGAGGTCCCGGGCAACCGTGTCGGCCCGCGCCTGCAATGCCTGGGGCAAGACAATCACCGGGTTGATGCTCGACATCTCGGCGAACACCGGAATCGGTTGCGCACGTGCCGCGGCCATGTCGCACAGGGCTCGACCACCCTTGAGCGAACCGGTGAACCCCACGGCCCGGATGGCCGGATGCTTGACCAGCGCCTCGCCGACACCGCCGCCGTAGATCATGTTGAACACCCCGGCCGGCATACCCGTTTTTTGCGCAGCGCGAATGATCGCATCTGCCACCTGCTCGGCCGTGGCCATGTGGCCGCTATGGGCCTTGAACACCACCGGGCACCCGGCGGCCAGCGCCGAGGCGGTATCGCCGCCAGCGGTGGAGAACGCCAGCGGAAAGTTGCTGGCGCCAAACACCGCCACAGGTCCCAGGCCGATGCGGTACTGACGCAGGTCCGGACGCGGCAACGGCTGACGCTCCGGCAATGCCCGGTCGATTCGCGCGCCGTAGAAATCACCGCGACGCAACACTTTGGCGAACAGGCGCATCTGCCCGCTGGTACGCCCACGCTCGCCTTGAATCCGGCCTGCGGGCAACGCCGTTTCACGGCAGACGACAGCGACAAAGTCGTCACCGAGGGCGTCCAGTTCATCGGCGATGGCATCGAGAAACTGCGCCCGTCGCTCCGCACTCAGGCTGCGATAGGCCGGATAGGCGGCCGCTGCTGCGGTGGCCGCCGCATCGACCTCCTGCGGTGTCGCCTGAAAAAAATCGTGGGGCAAGGCCTCCCCCGTCGACGCATCGACACTCTGCAACTTGATGCTGCCGGCGGCGCTGCGTTGGCCGCCGATGTAGTTGTGACCAATAATCCCGATCATGGGCAAATCCTCAAAGTGTGCCGACAGTGCCGGGTTCGAAAGCCGCCTGGACCGGGGCGATGCCGTTGATCAATGGTGCGCCGAACTCGGCCTGGGTGATCTCGAACACGTCACCCGGTCGGGTGCGAATGCCGTCGGCAAAGGACAGGGTCGCGGTGCCGAAGAAGTGAACGTGCACATCCCCCGGGCGCAGGAACTGGCTGTACTTGAAATGATGGAATTCCAGGTTGGCGAGGCTGTGGCACATGTTCGCCTCGCCACTGAGGAACTCGTTCTGCCACAGCACTTCGCCGTTGCGCAGGATGCGGCTGGTGCCCGCCAGATGCTGTGGCAATTCACCGACCCGCAGTTCCGGACCATAACTGCAGCTACGCAATTTCGAATGGGCCAGGTACAGGTAGTTCTTGCGCTCCATGACGTGGTCGGAGAACTCGTTGCCCACGGCAAAACCCAGGCGATACGGCTTGCCGTCGTGACCGATCACGTACAGGCCGGCGATCTCCGGTTCTTCACCGGCATCTTCGGCAAATGGCGGCAATGGAAACGGCTGGCCCGGCCTGACGACGATGCTGCCATCGCCTTTGTAGAACCATTCCGGTTGCACACCGGCTTGATCCGCCGCCGGCTTGCCGCCCTCCACGCCCCATTTGAATATGCGCATGGTGTCGGTCATCGCGGTTTCGTCGCCGCTTTGCTGGTGCATCTTGTCCCGGGCCGACGCGCTGCCCAGATGGGTCAGGCCCGTACCACTGACCAGCATGTGCGCCGGGTCCGGATGGTCCAGCGGCGGCAGGATGCGTTGTTGCGTCTGCAATTCGGCATAGTCATGGCTGATGCCCAGCCCCAGGCTCTGCACCTGTTGCTCAAGGCTCGCGCCCACCTCGATCGCCGCCAGTGCCAGGTCGCGAACAGTGCGCGCGCCCTGCACTTCACGGACCAGGCCGTTGTCGACCACGCCGACACGGCGTTCGCCGTTACTCAATTCGAATTGAACCAAATGCATGAGTTTTCTCCTGTAAAACAAAACTTCAAATCACCGCAGAACCAATGTGGGAGCGGGCTTGCTCGCGAAGAGGCCGTCATACCCGACATCACCAGTGACTGACACTCCGCTTTCGCGAGCAAGCCCGCTCCCACATTTGGTCGGTGTGAACTCTCAAAATCAGGTACGGGTGGCCCTACGCGCGCTGGCGGCAAACTCATCGGCCGGCAACACGTGCTTGCGTTCCAGCAAGCGATACACCACACCGGTCAACACCAGCCCGAACACCATCACGCACGACAGGAAATACAGGCCCGAAGCCAGGTTGCCGGTGTATTCCTTGAGTGCGCCGATCACGAATGGGCCGAGGTAGCCGCCGAGGTTGCCCACCGAGTTGATCAATGCGATCCCCGCCGCCGCACTGGCGCCGGCAAAGAAGCGGCCCGGCAACGTCCAGAACACCGCCGTGCAGGAGAACAACGCGAACGCCACCAGACACAGCGCCGCCAGTTGCAGCACCGGCACCGACAGCCAGGCGCTGAGAAACAGACCGATCGCACCCAGCACGTACAGCACGGCGAGGTGGCCGTAGCGGTCATTCAGGCGGTCGGAACTGCGCGGAATGATCAACAGACCGACGATGCCGAAGATGTACGGCACCGCGGAAACGAAACCCGTCACCAGGTCGCTGCCGCCGAACTGCTTGATCAGGGTCGGCAACCATAAGCCGAGGCCATAGATGCTCAGGGTCACCGGCAGGTAGAACAGCGCCAGCAGCAGAACGCGCTTGTCCTTGAGGGCGTGCAGCGGATTGCCGTGTCGGGTCTGGCCGTACGCGTCCAGGTCCTTTTTCAGCTCGCCGCTCAGCCAGTCTTTTTCCGCCTGGTCCATCCACTTCACTTGCTGCGGGCCGTCCGGCAACCAGCGCAGCACAGGCCAGGTCAGCAGGATCGCCGGGGTGCCAATGACAATGAACAGCCACTGCCAGCCGTGCAGCCCGAGCACGCCGTCCATACCCAGCAGGCCGCCGGACACGGGGCCGGTGATCATCATCGCAATGGGTTGCGAGAGGATGAACAGCCCGAGGATCTTGCCGCGATGACGCACCGGGAACCATTGGGTGATGTAGTACAGGACGCCCGGGAAGAATCCGGCCTCGGCGGCGCCAAGCAAAAAGCGCATCACATAGAAGCTGTTCGGCCCCTGGACGAAGGCCATGCCGATGGTGATGGCGCCCCAGGTGAGCATGATCCGCGCGAACCAGCGCCTCGCGCCAAAGCGGTCGAGCATCAGGTTGCTGGGGATTTCCAGCAGGAAGTAGCCGATGAAGAACAGCCCCGCGCCAAGTCCGTAGGCCGCATCGCCCAGACCGATGTCGGCGCCCATGTGCAGTTTGGCGAAGCCCACTGCGGAGCGGTCCACGTAGGCGATCAGGTACAGCAGGATCAGGAAGGGAATCAGTTTCAGCGTGATGCGACGGATAAGCCGCAGTTCCTGGCTCATGAGATCGGTCTCCGATTGTTGTTGTTATGGAACCTCGGGGGACGCCTCTCGCGAAAAATTCGCCAGGGCCATCCCTCCGTTTGAGCGGACTATATAGTAATACTATTTACTCAACAACACTTCCAAACATCGCAATTTGAGCTTATGTTACGCCTCAGTTCGAACAATATAGTCATACAATAAGAGAACCGATCATGTCTGATAAGAAACCCACCCTGCGCTCGGCCCAATGGTTTGGCACGGCCGACAAGAACGGCTTCATGTACCGCAGCTGGATGAAGAATCAGGGCATCGCCGACCACCAGTTCCATGGCAAGCCGATCATCGGCATCTGCAACACCTGGTCGGAACTGACTCCGTGCAACGCGCATTTCCGCCAGATTGCCGAGCACGTCAAACGCGGCGTGATCGAGGCCGGTGGCTTCCCGGTGGAGTTCCCGGTGTTCTCCAACGGCGAATCCAACCTGCGTCCTACCGCCATGCTCACCCGTAACCTGGCGAGCATGGATGTCGAAGAAGCCATACGCGGCAACCCGATCGATGGCGTGGTGCTGCTGACCGGATGCGACAAAACCACCCCGGCACTGCTGATGGGCGCCGCCAGTTGCGACGTGCCGGCCATCGTTGTCACCGGCGGGCCGATGCTCAATGGCAAGCACAAGGGCAAGGACATCGGCTCCGGCACCGTGGTCTGGCAGCTCAGCGAACAGGTCAAGGCCGGCACCATCAGCATCGACGACTTCCTCGCGGCCGAGGGCGGCATGTCCCGCTCGGCCGGCACCTGCAACACCATGGGCACGGCCTCGACCATGGCCTGCATGGCCGAAGCACTGGGCACTTCCCTGCCCCACAACGCCGCGATCCCGGCCGTGGATGCGCGCCGTTATGTGTTGGCGCACATGTCCGGCATGCGTGCCGTGGAGATGGTGCGCGAAGACCTGAAACTGTCGAAGATCCTCACCAGGGAAGCCTTCGAAAACGCCATTCGCGTCAACGCCGCCATCGGTGGTTCGACCAACGCGGTGATCCACCTCAAAGCCATCGCCGGGCGCATTGGCGTGGAGCTGGACCTCGACGACTGGACCCGCATCGGTCGCGGCATGCCGACCATCGTCGACCTGCAACCGTCGGGACGCTTCCTGATGGAAGAGTTCTATTACGCCGGTGGCTTGCCGGCAGTGCTTCGTCGCCTCGGCGAAGCCAACCTGATCCCGAACCCGAATGCCCTGACCGTCAACGGCAAATCCATCGGCGAGAACACCAAAGACGCGCCGATCTATGGCGAGGACGAAGTGATCCGCACCCTCGACAACCCGATCCGCGCCGATGGCGGCATCTGTGTCTTGCGCGGCAACCTGGCACCGCTGGGCGCCGTGCTCAAGCCGTCCGCCGCCACGCCGGCACTGATGCAGCATCGCGGACGTGCGGTGGTGTTCGAGAACTTCGACATGTACAAGGCGCGGATCAACGACCCGGAACTGGACGTGGATGCCAACTCGATCCTGGTGATGAAGAACTGCGGGCCGAAGGGTTATCCGGGCATGGCCGAAGTGGGCAACATGGGTTTGCCAGCCAAGCTGCTGGCCCAGGGTGTAACCGACATGGTGCGTATTTCCGATGCGCGCATGAGCGGCACCGCGTACGGCACCGTGGTGCTGCACGTGGCGCCGGAAGCGGCGGCTGGTGGGCCGTTGGCCGCAGTGAAGGAAGGCGACTGGATCGAACTCGATTGCGCCAGCGGCCGTTTGCACCTGGATATTCCGGATGCAGAACTGGCTGCGCGCATGGCCGACCTGCAACCGCCGCAGAACCTGATTGTCGGTGGGTATCGTCAGCTGTACATCGACCATGTGCTGCAAGCGGACCAGGGTTGCGACTTCGACTTCCTGGTCGGTTGCCGTGGGGCTGAAGTGCCGCGTCACTCCCACTGATCACCTCCGTCCCCTGTGGGAGCGGGCTTGCTCGCGAAAGCGCAGTGTCAGCCTACGCATATGTTGTCTGACCCACCGCTTTCGCGAGCAAGCCCGCTCCCACATTTGATCTACGCCCGCCTCAAGATTGTGCCGCGCCTGCTATCATGCGCGACACCTATTCGCACAGGACCGCGCCGTTCCCCATGGATTACCGCAAACCCTCCGACCGCAAAAGCATGCACTCGCGCATCGTCCAGGAACTGGGCATGCAGATCGTCTCGGGACGCTTCCTGCCGGACGACAAACTGCCCGCCGAAGCGCTGTTGTGCGAAGAATATGCGGTCAGCCGACCGGTGCTGCGCGAAGCCACCCGAGTATTGGTTGCCAAGGGCCTGGTGTATTCCCGCCCGCGCGTCGGGACTGTGGTCAAGCCGCGCAAGGACTGGCACATGCTCGATCCGGACGTGCTGCACTGGCTGATGCAGAGCAGTCCGCAAAACCAGTTTTTCGACCTGCTGACCAGTGTGCGCAGCATCATCGAACCGGCCGCTGCCGCCCTCGCCGCGCAATTCGCTACCGAGGCGGACATCGCGTCCATCGGTGAGGCCTATCAGCGCATGGAAGCCGCGCCGACACCGGAGGCGCTGTTGCAGCCCGACCTGGACTTCCACAGCCGCATCGCCGACGCCACCCACAACGACTTGCTGGCCAACCTGTGCAACATGCTCTCGGTGGCCATCGCCGAAGCCTTGAAGCATTCGAACCAGCGACCGAACCTGCATGAACTGGCGCTGCCCCGGCACAAGGCGATTCTTACCGCAATCGAAAACCGTGATGCTCTGGGCGCACGGCATGCGACGCTGGTGCAGCTGGATGATGCGCGCAGTGCGTTGAATGTGGTGCTTGGCGCCGATCCTTCGTAAATCAAAAGATCGCAGCTTCGGCAGCTCCTACAGGGGAATGGTGTACACCTGTAGGAGCTGCCGAAGGCTGCGATCTTTTGATCTTCACGCACACAAAAAAGCCGCAACCAAGATTGCGGCTTTTTCATTTCAACATGGATCAGTGAGCAAACAACGAGTTGCCCTTCTGCCCCGCCAGTTTCTCCGGCTTGATCAGGAACCGCGCCAGTGCCGGCAACAGCCACAGCGCACCGAACATGTTCCACAGCAGCATGAAGGTTAGCATCAGGCCCATGTCGGCCTGGAACTTGATGGCCGAGAAGATCCAGGTGCACACGCCGATCGCCAGGCACAGACCGGTGAACAGCACGGCCTTGCCGGTGGACTTCAGCGTCTGGTAGTACGCCTCTTGCAGCGGCAGGCCGGCACGCAGGAAGCTTTCCAGGCGGCTGTAGATGTAGATGCCGTAGTCCACGCCAATCCCCACCCCGAGCGCCACGACCGGCAGGGTCGCCACTTTCACGCCGATGCCCATGAAGGCCATCAGGGCGTTGCCGAGTACCGAGGTCAGCACCAGCGGCAGCACGATGCACAAGGTCGCCGCCCACGAGCGGAAGGTGATCATGCACATGACCGCCACGCAGATGTACACCAGGATCAGGATGGTCAGCTCGGACTTCTTGATCACCTCGTTGGTGGCCGCCTCGATCCCGGCGTTACCGGCAGCGAGGATGAACTCCAGGCCTTCCTTGTTGTTTTCCTTGGCGAACTCCTGCACCGCATGCACCGCACGATCCAGGGTCTCGGCCTTGTGATCGTTGAGGAACACCAGCACCGGCGCCAGGGAGCAGCTGTTGTTGTACAGGCCGTCGGCGCGGGCAATGGAGTTGTTCAGCACATCAGGGTTACGCGACAGGGTTTCCCATTTCAGGTTGCCTTCGTTCATGCCCTTGATCATTTGCTTGGACACGGTCACCAGGGAAATCGCCGACTGCACGCCCTCGGTGTTCTGCATCTTCCACATCAGCTCGTCGATCGGCGCCATGGCTTCATAGCGCGAGCAACCTTCGGACTTGGTCTTGACCATCACCACCAGCACGTCGGAACTGGTGGAGTAGTTGTTGATGATGAAGTTGTTGTCCTTGTTGTAGCGCGAGTCCGGACGCAGCTCCGGGGCACCCTGGTCGAGGTCGCCGATTTTCAGGTTCTGGCTGTACCACAGGCCGCCGCCGAAGGCGATCAGCGCCAGCAGAATGGAAACCGGTGCGACTTTGGCGCTGGCGAAATTCGCCAGCAGGCGCCAGAACGGATGTTCGCGGGTGGCGTCTTTCTTGCTGCGGGCCACGGCACGCTTGCTGATGCCGACATAGGAAATCGCCACCGGCAGCAGGATCAGGTTGGTGAACACGATCACCGCCACACCGATGGATGCACCGATGGCCAGCTCACGGATCACGCCGATATCGATGATCAGCAGCGTGATGAAACCCACGGCATCGGCGAGGATCGCGATCATCCCCGGCAGGAACAATTGACGGAAGGTGCGACGCGCCGCCGTCAAGGCATTGTCCGCCTCGCTCGATTGCAGGGCGATCCCGTTGATCTTCTGCACGCCGTGGGAAATGCCGATGGCGAAGATCAGGAACGGCACCAGCATCGAATAGGGGTCGAGCCCGAAGCCGAAGAAGTGCATCAGGCCCAGTTGCCAGACCACGGCCACCAGCGTCGTGCTCAACACGGCGACGGTACTGCGCAGGCAGTTGGTGAACCACAGCAGGAGGATCAGGGTGATGACGAAGGCGATGCCGAAGAACATCACGACCATCACCAGGCCATCGATCAGGTCACCGACCTTCTTGGCGAAACCGACGATGTGGATCTTCACATTCGGGTTCTGGGCTTCGAACTTGGTGCGGATCTTGTCTTCAAGCTCGTGGGAGAACTGGCGATAGTCCAGCGCCAGCAGCTTGCCCTGGTCCTGCGGGTCCGGGTAGGACTCCAGCAACGGAATATCGACGATGCTCGACTTGAAATCGTTGGACACCAGGCGCCCGACCTGACCGGACTTGAGCACGTTGTTGCGCAGCAAATCGAGGCTGGCCTGGGAGCCGTTGTAGCTCTGCGGGATTACTTCCCCGCCGGCGAAGCCCTCCTCCGTCACTTCGGTCCAGCGAATGCTGGGGCTCCACAGCGACTTCAGACCGGAACGGTCGACACCGGAAATGTAGAACACCTCGTCGTTGATCTGACGCAGGGTCTCCATGTATTCCTTGGAGAAGATGTCGCCATCGGTGGCTTCCACCGAGATCCGCACGGTGTTGCCCAGGTTCGCCAGATCGTTGCGGTGCTCCATCATCTTCTGGATGAAGGGATGCTCCAGCGGGATCATTTTTTCGAAGCTGGTGGACGGACGGATCAGCGTCGCCTGCCAGAACAGGAAAATACTGACCAGCAGGCAGATCGTGATCACTGCCGGACGGTTGTTGAAGATCAGGCGCTCGAGGAACGTCGCCTTGTCCTGGTGATGTGTACTCAAGGAAGTCATAGCTCCGCCTTCTTATTATTAACCCGGCTCATTTGCCCGACTCGGTACCGTTTGGCGAGGTGACGCGAACGCCGCCCTGCCCGGCCAGAACCAGATTGCCATTGCCTGCCGCCGCCACTGCCGAGACCGAAATACGGTCCGCACGGTTGACCACTTTGAAGGTTTCGCCATTGTCACTGCTGCGAATCACCGAACCGCCGTTGCCGACGATCACGATCGAACCATCGTCGAGCAGCGTGCCGCCGGACAGCCCGAACTCCAGGTCGCCGCGCTCAGCCTTGAGCTCGACTTGCTCCCAGGTGCTGCCGAAATCCGTGGAGCGATAAAGGTTGCCGCGCAGACCGTAGGCCAGCAGCGTATTGGCCTGCGCCGTGCCGATCACGCCAAACAGCGAACCTTCGTACGGACCTTCGAGCTTCTCCCAGGTCTGGCCCCAATCAGCGGAGCGGAACATGCTGCCCTGCTCGCCAACGATGAACAGCCCGGCATCCTTGACCGCGGCGATCGCGTTCAGGTGGTACTGGTCTTCGTTGTCCAGGCGGTCGCTGGCGTCTTCCCAATGCTTGCCACCGTCGGTGGTTTCCATCAGCGAGCCATAAGCGCCCACGGCAAAGCCGCTGTCGACGTCCTTGAACCAGACATCGAGCAGCGGCGATTCACGATTCAGATCTTCGAATTGCTTGGTCCAGGTCGCGCCGCCGTCCTCGCTGGCGAGGATCTGCGCGTCATGGCCGACGGCCCAGCCGTGCTTGTCATCGACAAAAAACACCGACGTCAGCAGGGCCCGGGTCGGAACCTTGGCCTGGGTCCAGGTCGCGCCCTGGTCATCGGAATACAGGATGTGCCCACGATCCCCGACCGCCACCAGGCGCTTGCCGGCGTGGACGACATCGAGCATCAGGCTTTTGGCAGCCTTGGCCGATTCAATGGAATAAACAACATCGGATGCTGGCGCCGCCGCCGCCAGCACAGGTGCCGACAGCATGGCAGAGCCCAACAGCGAGAGCGCTGTAGCCAGCAACGCTAATTTGCGCAGTGCCGGCGGGCGGCAGATACCCACACCCATGACAGGCTCACTCATAGACCTTCTCCCATTATTATTGTTAGGTCGTTCAACCTTTCTGGGCGCCGCAAGGATGCGTGTCTGGACCGGCTGTTTCAGAGCATAGTCCTGAAACCCGCCATCCAGAGCCCCTTCGGAAGCTGGCCTATCCTATCGGTGTTTTTTAATGTCTGACAATCGACGCCACGTTATCTTTTGTTAACCGAGGGGGATGGGGGCTTGGTCTGAATGGTTGGGTATCAGGTGGGGTGATGGGGGGGGATTGCTTGACCAGTTCAAGCTCGCTCCTACAGAGCCCGCCGCCATCCATGGGCAAGAAGATCAAAAGATCGCAGCCTGCGGCAGCTCCTACATTGACCGGGTACACCGCCAATATCGTGGACGGACAAAAATCCCCGCAGGAGCTGCCGCAGGCTGCAATCTTTTGATTTTGATTTTTGACAATATCGAAAGGGCGGAAGATCAAGATCAAAAGATCGCAGCCTTCGGCAGCTCCTACGTTGACCGGGTACACCGCCAATATCGTGGACGGACAAAAATCCCTGTAGGAGCTGCCGCAGGCTGCGATCTTTTGATTTTGATTTTTGCCAATGTCGAAAGAGCGGAAGATCAAGATCAAAAGATCGCAGCCTGCGGCAGCTCCTACAGGCCGAGCGTTAGCTCGCCTGCCGCTCTTGATCTTGATCCACCCGCCCCCTCGGCAGGCTGAGTGGAGGTGTTCATCCGGGGATGGGCGCGCAGCGCCGTTCGACGCAGTCGAACTCATTGCATGTAGGTCGAAGCGAAGCCGACCGGAGGGCAATGCCCCCGGATGAATACCGGAGCGAAGGTACCCCGAGCCTCAGCGAGGGGCCGTACGTTCGGGGCGAGCGTTTTTTGCTTCCTTTTTTAGGCGCTTGTAAAAAAGGGAGTCGCCGTAAGGGCGAAACCGCCAGCCGCCGTTACCCAAAAAACGGATATGTACTCAATCACCCAAGAACCTGGTCGGCCCGAAGGCCGCCAAGGTCAACAGCAGACTCACGCCAAACTCTTGCTGACCACCTCAAACACATCACTGGACAACTGCCCCGAAGCCCGAATCCGCTCCAGCTCGCCCTTCATCAAAGCCTGCCGAGCGCTGTCGTACTTGCGCCAGCGCGTCAAAGGCGCCAACTGCCGAGAAGCAATCTGCGGGTTAAACCCGTTCAACTCAATCACCAGATCCGCCAGGAAGCGATACCCGGAACCATCCGCCGCATGGAAGTTGATCAGGTTCTGCCCGGCAAACGCACCGACCAGTGCCCGCACCTTGTTCGGGTTCTTGATGTTGAACGCAGGATGCTGCATCAACTGACGAACCCGCTCCAGACCACCCGGCAACACGCTGCCGGCCTGGACACTGAACCACTGGTCCATGACCAGCGGGTTGTCCTTGAAGTGTTCGGCGAAACTGGCCAGGGCCTTGGCCTTCTCGGCCTCGAACGGCGAGTTGACCAATACGGCGAGGGCAGTCAGGCGCTCGGTCATGTTGTCGCACGCCTCGAACTGCTCCAGCGTCGCCGCCAGAACCTCCGGCTTGCCGCTGAGCATCAGGTACGACAGCGCGATGTTCTGCAAGGCACGGCGGGCAAAATGTTCCGCCTCGGCCACGTACGGTGTTTGCTTCGAAAGTTCGCGGTTGGCCTGGTAACGCAGCCACAAGCCTTCGAACAACGCGTCAGCCAGTTGCTTGCGGGCAAATTCGCGGGCGCTGTGAATCGCTTCGACATCCGCCACTTCGCTGATTTCGGTCAGGTACGCTTCGCTCGGCAGCGAGAGCATTTCGGCGACCATGGCCTGGTCCAGCGACTCATCCGAGAGCACCGTGCGCAGCGCCGACACCAGACGCTGATCGAGCACCAGCGCTTCGCCCTTCTGCTGCTGGGCGATCAGTTCCTGCAGCACCTGCACCGACAGTTGCTGGCCGGCATCCCAGCGGTTGAAACCGTCGCTGTCGTGCTGCATCAGGAACATCAACTGGTCGCGGTTGTACGGGAAGCTCAGTTTCACCGGCGCCGAAAAGCCACGCAGCAACGACGGCAGCGGTTGTTCGGCGATATCGACGAAGGTGAAGGTCTGCTCGGCTTCGGTCACGGAAATGACCCGCGAAGTGCCTTGCGCGGCGGCCTCACCGGACAGACGCAGGGCAATCGCTGCCCCTTTGGCATCCAGCAGCCCCAGCTCGACCGGGATCACGAACGGCAGTTTTTCAACCTTGTCCGGGGTTTCCGGGCAGCTCTGGCGGAAGGTCAGGCTGTAGGTTTTCGCCGCCGCATCAAAGGACTCGCTCACCGCCAGACGCGGTGTACCGGCCTGGCTGTACCAGCGCTTGAACTGGGTCAGGTCGACGCCATTGGCATCTTCCATGGCCTTGATGAAGTCATCGCAGGTCACGGCCTGGCCGTCATGGCGTTCGAAGTACAGGTCGCTGCCTTTGCGGAAGCCTTCGGCGCCGAGCAAGGTGTGGATCATGCCGACCACTTCCGAGCCCTTTTCGTACACGGTCAGGGTGTAGAAGTTGGAAATCTCGATGAAACTGTCCGGGCGCACGGCGTGAGCCATGGGGCCGGCGTCTTCGGCGAACTGGTGGGTACGCAGGTACGCCACGTCCTGGATGCGCTTGACCGTGGCCGAGTTCATGTCCGAGGAGAAACCGGCATCGCGGAACACGGTGAAGCCTTCCTTGAGCGACAGCTGGAACCAGTCGCGGCAGGTCACGCGGTTGCCCGACCAGTTGTGGAAGTATTCGTGGGCGACAATCGCCTCGACCCGCTGGTGCGCGGCGTCGGTGGCGGTTTCGGCCTTGGCCAGCACGGCGCTGGAGTTGAAGATGTTGAGGCCCTTGTTCTCCATGGCGCCCATGTTGAAGTCATTCACGGCGACGATCATGAAGATGTCCAGGTCGTACTCGCGACCGTAGACCTCTTCGTCCCAACGCATGGACTTCTTCAGGCTGTTCATGGCGTGCTGGCACTTGTCGATGTTTTCCGGCTCGACGTAGATGCGCAGCGCCACGTTGCGCTCGCTCAGGGTGGTGAAGCTGTCTTCGACGCACCACAGGTCACCGGCCACCAGCGCAAACAGGTACGCCGGTTTCTTGAACGGATCTTCCCAGGTCGCCCAGTGCCGGCCGTCTTCGCCGGGGCCGGAAGCGATCGGGTTGCCGTTGGACAGCAGCACCGGATAGCTGTGCTGCTCGGCGACCACCGTGGTGGTGAAGGTGCTCATCACGTCCGGGCGGTCGAGGTAATAGGTAATCTTGCGGAAGCCTTCGGCCTCGCACTGGGTGCAGAACATCGTGCCGGACTTGTACAGGCCTTCCAGCGCGGTGTTGGATTCCGGGTGGATCCTGACGCTGGTATCGACCGTGAAGGTAGCGCTGGTCGGTTGCAGGGTCAGGTGATTCTCGGTCAGTTGATACTGCGCCTCGGAAAGCTCCTGGTCGGCCAGGGTGACCGACAGCAGTTCCAGCTGCTGACCATCCAGCACCAGCGGCGGCAGCCCCGGGCCACGCTCGGGGTTGCGGCGCATCACCAGTTGCGCATGGACCAGGCTGTGGTCCTCGTACAACTCGAAGGTCAGGTGTGTTTCGTCGATCAGGTACTCGGGCGCCTGATAGTCCTTGAGGTAGATCATCTTCGGTTGTTCGGTGCGCATGCTGGAGTCCTTACTGATGCACGGCGAGCTGGTAAGCCGTGTATTTACGAATGTTGATCACGCCGGTGTCGAAGATCAGGTATTGGCCCTTGACCCCCATCAGCGTGCCTTCGGCAATCGGGTTCTTGTCCAGGTTGAAGCTGACAATCTTCGCCGGGTATTGCTCGACCGGATAGCGGATCTCCAGCGGTTCGACGCCGGTAACCGTCTGGATCGCCTGCAAGCCGAAACGTTCCTGCAACCCTTGCAAGCCTTCGGCGCAGCTGTCGAACAGTTGATCGCGAACCTCGGCCAGGTTCACCGCCGCCGCATCGCCCTTGAGTAAAGCACGCCAGTTGGTCTTGTCCGCCACCTGGCTGCGAAACAGATCCTCGACGAAACCCGACTGCTGCCGGGTCGATACGCGCACGATCGGCAAGGCCTGGCTCGCACCCTGGTCGAGCCAGCGGGTCGGCAGCTGGGTGGCACGGGTAATCCCGACTTTGATCCCCGACGAGTTGGCCAGGTACACCACATGATCGGTCATGCAGAACTTCTCGCCCCACTCCGGCTCTCGGCAGGTACCGGCGTCGAAGTGGCAACGCTCCGGGCTCATGATGCACACATCGCACTGGGCCAGCTTGGTCATGCACGGGTAGCAGTAACCCTGGCTGAAGCTGGTCTTGGTCTTGCGTCCGCAATGGGTGCAGTGGATCGCCCCCAGGTATTCCAGGCGCACCGTGGTGCCGATCAACGGATTGACCGGAACCTCGGTTTCGCCCAGACGGAAAGCGTATTGCACGTTCGGCCCGTCAAGGCGTGCCGACATTTTGCTGATTGCACCGCGGCCAATCTCGATCAATGGATGGCATCCGACTTGAACAGGATATTCGGCACTTCGATCGACTTCGAGGCGCATTCCTGCGGGCCCATGTAGCCGGTACGCCGGTCCTCGGGCAGGTTCTGGATTTCCCAGGCGATCATCGCCTGCAGCGACAGCTCGCGTTGTTCGGCGGTGAGTTTGCCACCGTCGGACCATTTGCCGATTTCCACCGCCAGTTTCAGGCTCTCGTAGATATCGGGGGTGATGTTCTGGATCATTTCGTTAAAAGAGGACATTGGGTCTCCGTCTCTTTATTGCATGTTCTTGAATTAGGCGGCCAGTTTACGGCGGTTATACAAACCGCCCAACAAACCGGTGAAGCATCCGATGAGTAACCCGCTGACGTGGGCCGCGTTGGCGATTTCGCCGAAGCCGATCATCGAGACCAGCCCGGACAGGCACAGCAGCAACCACACCAGCATCATCACCAGTACGCCGCGCGGCAGGCGATAAGCCGGGTTCGGCGCCAGCAGCTGGAAGATCCAGCAATGCCCGAGCAGGCCGTACAGTACGCCGGACAGGCCACCGAACAAGGTCGGGCCGCTGAAGGAGTACTGGGCGTAGTTCGACACCAGGCTGAACAGCAGGGTCAGGCCGATCAGGTTGATGCTGCCCTGGCGCGACTCGATGCGCCGCCCCAACTCCCAGTACCACATGCCGTTCATCGCCAGGTGCAGGATGCCGAAGTGGATCAGCATCGGCGTGAACAGGCGCCACCACTGCCCCGCCGCCAGGCTGTCGGCCAGCGGTGTGAAGTGGAGGTATTCGCCGACTACGCGAAATTCGAGGAAGGTCAGCCAGCGCATCGTTTCCAGGTTGTCACCGAGCAAGGTGACCGCACCGACGATGAGGCTCAGCAGCAATACCAATGCAGTGGCCCTGGCGTATTTCAACTGTTCGACAAAGCCCGGACGCTTGATGGTCTGCGCCACCGGAATGTCCAGTTGCTGGTCGGGATCGCCCGCCGGAAACCGTTCGTACAGTGCGCGCACATCTTCACTGATGTTGTCCGGCACCCACAGCACTTGCTCGCCCGCTTCTTCGCTGACCCGATGGGGCACTTGCATGCGCTTGAGCAAGTTGACGAACCCGCTCAAGTCCACTGCCAGGGGCAGACGCAATACCGCTACAGCACTCATTGCAGCACCTCCGGCCGCTCGACATCGACCCAGACGAATTTATCCGGATCGAGGCGGGTTTCCTGATCCAGTCGGTAGGCAACCAGTTTGCCGTAGAGCACTGCGCTGTAATCCAGGCAGGCCAGGTTCGGGCGAATCGGTGCCGGCTTGCCGCTGCGCCAGTAATGGCCGACGAACAACAACGGCTCATCGATGCCATAGCGCAGCAAGCTGTTCTTTTCAGTGGACGTCAGCGGCGTCCGCGCCACGGGTTCAGGCAACGCGTCCGGCTGGAACACGATGTCGCCGTAGGTTTTCGGATCGTCTTCCCAGAACTTGGTGCGGAAGAACGAACGCACCAGCCCATCGCCGCTGGTCATGGTCAGGCCATGGGGCAAGCGCATGTCGGTGCCGCGCAGCAGGCGATCGAACACGGTGCAGGCAAACGAACCCGACTCCGCCGATGCCTGGAGAAAATGCTCGTCGATACAACCGTTGGGGAACAACGCCCGCAGCGGCTCGATCAGCCCGGCATCCCAACAGGCGTGGACCACGCGGAAACGCCCGGCATCGACGAACAGCGGCAGCTCATAGAACCATTGCTGGAAGTCGTGCCAGTCAGCCGGATGGCCTTCGAACTGGGTCAGGGTTTCGTGCAGCAGGCGGGCATGGCGCGGCGTGTGCTCGCGCACGAACTGCTTGCCGCTGCCGGGCAGCGCCGGCGTGCTCCAGCCCAGCGCATTGAACTCATGGTTGCCCATGATGCACAGCGCCTGACCAGCCGCGACCATGTCGTGGACGATGTGCAGCGCCTCGCGAATCCGCGGGCCGCGGTCAATGATATCGCCGACGAACACCGCCATGCGCGAGGCATGCCGCCAGACGCCACCCTGTTTGTGATAACCGAGTCGGTCGAGCAAGTGCTCCAGGGTCAGGGCGCAACCGTGCACGTCACCGATCAGGTCGTAGCTACGCGCGGGATCGAGCATCAGTCGCCTCCACCCCCCAGCTTGCTGCCCCAGCCGAGCTTGGTCCGGCAGACTTCGTAGTAGTTGTGGTCAAGCGGGTGAATCAGCCGCAGTTTCTGGGCTTTTTTGCTGACCGTAATGGTGTCGCCGGGCGCGCAGGTGAAGTGGTTCTGCCCGTCGCACGAGACTTGCGGGTAAATCTGCATATCCTTGGACACGACGATTTTCAGCTCACTGTTGCCATCGACCACGATCGGTCTGCCCGACAAGGTATGGGGGTACATCGGCACAATAACAATAGCGTCGAGCTTGGGGTGCATGATCGGCCCGCCGGCAGACAACGCGTAGGCGGTGGAGCCGGTCGGCGTGGCGACGATCAGGCCGTCGGCCTTCTGGCTGCAGACGAACTGGCCGTCGATGTACAGCTCGAATTCGATCATTCGCGTGGATTTGCCGGGGTGCAGCACGACGTCGTTCAGGGCATCGCCCTGGCCGATGGCCTCACCGTGGCGGCGGACTTCGGCCTGCAACAGGAAGCGGTTTTCCACCAGATAGTGGCCGTCCAGCACTTCGGCGACCTTGGCTTCCAGCTCGTCGGGACGGATGTCGGTCAGGAAACCCAGGCTGCCCCGGTTGATGCCGAGCACCGGAATATTGTGCTTGGCCAACGCCCGGGCAGCGCCGAGCAGGCTGCCGTCACCACCGACCACGATGACCATGTCGCAGACTTCGCCGAGCATCTTGCGCGACGAGGTTTGCAGGCCGTGCCCTGGCAGCACTTCGGCGATGGTGTCTTCGAGGATCACGTGCAGGTGACGATCGAGCAGAAACCGTTTCAGTCGGCGGACGGTATCCAGCACCTGGGAACTGCCCAGGCGACCGATGATGCCGATATTGCGAAATTGCTCCATGGGGCTCCTGCGGGGATCTGTGTGGCGGCGAAAACCACGATTATGGGCGAAAGCCGCCCGGAGACAAAATCCTTTCAGCTTCAAGGGTGTGCCCGGGTTTCGGGCTATGCTCGCAAGATGATGCTATTTCCGGATCTGCTCCACCTGCCCCATCAGTTACGCCATCCCGAAGTGCGTGACCTGGCGTGGGTCATCCTCGCCCCGCCCATGCTGGACGATACCCCGTGGCCGCAACGTCACCCGTTGGCCGGCAGCGATTGGGTGCAGGCGCCGGACCGGCTGGAGCTGTGGCTGCGGCAGCTGGACCGGGACAGTTATGGCTTGCTGCACTGGCTGGCCCAGGCCCGTACCCGCCGCCTGGGCCTGTACTACGAACGCCTCTGGCAATTCGCCGTGCAGCATGCGCCGGGCATTGACCTGATTGCCGCCAACATGCCGATCCGCCGCGAAGGGCACACCCTGGGTGAGCTGGACATGCTGCTGCGCGACCACGACGGTGTGCATCACCTGGAACTGGCGATCAAGCTCTACCTAGGCCCGCAATCGGGCGACGGGCACAACACCGCCCAGTGGCTGGGCCCGGGCTGCCACGATCGGCTCGACCGCAAACTGGCGCACCTGAGCCAGCATCAACTGCCGATTTCCGCACGCCCCGAGAGCCGTGAAGTACTGGCGGCGCTGGATATCCAGGCCTTCAGCGCCCATTTATGGCTGGGAGGTTATTTGCTCTACCCCTGGCCAGGACAGGCCGCCCCGCCGTCGGGTGCCCATCCGCAGCATTTGCGCGGTCGCTGGCTGCATCAAAAGGATTGGCCGGCGTTGGTTGCCCAGAGCGCGCCCGGTCGCTGGCAACCCTTGCCCCGCCATGCCTGGCTGGCACCGGCGCACTATTCGGCGGAGCACACCTGGACCCCTGAACAGATGCAGGCATGGCTCAATGACCTGGACCCGCTGGCGCCGGCGCAACTGCTGGTGCGACTGACGGAAAATGCCAATGGCGACTGGGAAGAGGCCGAGCGCCTGTTTCTGGTGGCGGATCTTTGGCCGAATGTGCCGGGACAGGGTTGAGTTTTGCATTGCCTGAGCCGGCCCCTTCGTCGGATCGCCGCCCGGACCAAGCCCGCTCCCACAGGGATTCTCAGCGGATACAAAATCTCTATTCGACCGGGATCAAATGTGGGAGCGGGCTTGCTCGCGAAGAAGTCACCTCGGTCTATCCAGGATGCACGAAGACTGCCCGCCTACAACCGAATCACATGCCCCTCGACAGGTGGGACCTGGCCATGAAACAAGCGGGAAATGACGCTTTGCGCTGCCTCATAACCTCGGCTTTCAATGACCTTCAGCAATGGTCTTTCACTTTCCGTCACCAGCCGAATAAACCGCAGCAACCCCTCGCCGATGTGCTGGCTGACCCCTTCCGGCCCCCATTCGGCATTGCGCTTGCGGATCTGGATCGGCGCAAAAAAGAACACCGGTTGTGGCCCTTCGATAGCCGTCAACCGTGCCTCATCGGTACTTTGCGCAGAGCCGGCGAAGCAGCTGTAGACCAGTTGTCCGGCACAGTGCTGGTGCACCTGATCCCGCAAAGGGAGGTCACCCGAAAAATCCACATACAGCGCAGGACGATCATTCCCAAGACTCGTCAGCTCTTCGTAGGACACTACCCGCTCGTAACAACCGAGGGTTTTGACAAAAGCTTTGTTGGCGGCCGAGGTCAGGGCAATCCGTTCCAGTTGCGGATGACTCTCCAGGCAGACCGCCGTGCCGTAGGCGGTTTTACTCGACGCACTGGAAAACACCAGCCGGGTTGCGCCAAAGAACTGGTTGTCCTGGAGGAAGTCCGCCAGCATTGAAGAGGTCAGGAACAGCGGCTTGAGCAGAATCTGCAGGTTTTCGGTTTCCGGGTTGTAGTAAGGATCCCAGCTGCAACGGGTGTATTGGTTGTACGCCGAGGTCAGCCCCAAGCGATGCGCGGCCCCATCATAGAAGCCACGCTCGGTAACCCGTTCCGGGCGCATCCACAGGTGGCTGGCCAGCGGAAAGTAACCGTAGAAGCGCTCGCCCACCTCGATGCCGGTCACGGTCGACGCAATGACGTCCGCGAACCCCCAGGCCGGAATGTGGCCCCAGCCCTCCTCGCCGGCGGGAAAGAAACCCCAGTAGTTCATTGAATTGCCATAAGCCGCGTACGTAATGTTATTGGTGGTCAGTGCGCAACGATCAATCTTCAGGATCACCTCGCCGGCTGCCGGAACCAGGCTACGTCGCTCCTGCGCTATGCGGCTCTGGTCCAGGGCATTTTTACGGGTAATCAGGCGTGTTACCGTGGTGAAATCCTGCATGTTCGGTCTCCTGCTGCGACACGGTGGCGGGTCACACAAGGGTAATGACTGCCGATGAAGAGTGGGTTCGGAAACACCAGGGGCGGCTCGCCCACCCTCAATTCCCGCGCCAAGCCGCTGAAACGACCCAGCCAGGCTCGGGCGATCTTCACCGTCGAGGCGATTTACGAGGCTTTTGTTCGGATTTGGCAGCGCAACGGCTGGTCAAGTCTGACCACCCGGGACGTGGCACTGGAAGCCGGTGTGGCGATTGGCACGCTGTATGACTATTTCCCGAGCAAAAAAGCCCTGCTGTCGGGTTACATCCGGCATCGCCTGGATGTACTGCTGGCGCAAATGGATCAAGACGTCATCCAGGCAAACGACCTCGACTGGCTGACGCGCATCAAGCTGCTGGTGCGCCTGACCTGCGACCCTGACGATCCCCGACAACCCCTGTTCAACCATGCCGTGTCGCTCATCGAGCATCAGATCGCCGAACCCAAGCATCACCGAAGGGTGTACGAGGAACTGTCGCAAAAATGGCGGGAAGCCTTCGCGGCCTGCGGCGATTTACCGGCGCAGCCGTCAGCGCCGACTATTGAAGCCTGGGTCATCATGGCCTGGGGCGGACGTCGCTACTGCATCACGGCACAACCGGCGGCGGAACAAACCGCCGCCTGGCTGTCGGAAATGGAAGCACTGGTTTGCAGCCGATTGGCCAGCGCGTCGCAGGACTGAGCGCCGCCACACGAACATCAGACTTTCTTGTGCTGCTCGACCCATTGCCCGTAGGCATTGATGAAATTTTGCAGGAAAGGCTTGACCGACTCGGACAGCTTGCCCGCCTCGTCGAACGCCGAACCGGCGTTCCCCAGATAGGCCTCCGGTTGCTGCATCAGCGGTACATTAAGAAAAACCATGGATTGACGCAGGTTGTGGTTGGCACCAAACCCGCCGACGGCCCCCGGCGAAACGCTGATAATCGCGCCTGGTTTGCCGTTCCAGGCACTTTTCCCATAGGGACGCGACCCCACGTCAATCGCGTTTTTCAACGGTGCCGGCACCGAGCGGTTGTATTCCGGGGTTACGAACAGCACCGCGTCGGATGAACTCACTTGTTGTCGGAAAGTGCTGTAGGCTGCCGGCGGTGAAGCGCCATCGATGTCTTCGTTGTAGAGCGGCAGGTCGCCAATTTCGACGATGTTGAGCTTGAGATTGGCCGGTGCCAGTTCAGCCAGGGCCCGTGCGACCTTGCGGTTGATCGATTCCTTTCTCAAGCTGCCGACCACGACGGCGACCGAATAGACGTTGCTCATGGGAATGTCTCGACTGTCCGATATGAAGAGCTTGTAGTTATAGATGACGATTCAAGCAGCGGGCGACTGAAAACGCCGTCCCTGACTATTTTTTTCCTGTAGGAAAACTTACCTCACCCAGGCACGGTCTACAGAGCCGCAAATTGAGTGATTTATCTCCAGAGGTTCTAAGCAGATGGCAGCAGTACTCGTCGGTCAGTTCCATGCAAGAGACGCGGAAGGCCGTATTTATTCGGTGCACGAGTTCCAGGAATCCACCCCGGCGGTAGACGGTTCAGGGCCTGTCACTACCTATAAGCTGGCCATTGGCGACCGCGTCAACAAGGTCGACGACAATGAATTCATGCTGGTGCAAACCGGCGTGACCATTACCCGCGAACCGCAAACCGTCAGCGCTTCATAACCCGTCGTTATGAGCAGAAGTCATATGCGCGGACTTGGGGTAGGATTCAGCCACTGACTCCTCCACCTGCTGAACATGGACTTCACGCATGCGCTTACGCCATATCGAAGTGATCCAGGCGCTCCTGCAGACCGGTCACCTGGGCACCGCCGCCGAATGGCTGCAGTTGCCAGTGGCCGAAGTCGAGCGCTTGCTGCGCGACGCCGAGGATCAGTTGGGGTTCATGCTGTTCGCCAGCGTTCGCGGACGATTGCAGGCCACCCGCGAAGCGCAGCAATTGCAGGTGGAAATTGCCCGGGTCTACGACGCGCTCGAACCGGTGCAGCGTCTGGCCAACAGCCTCAGGCAATACCTGGCGCCGCCGCTGCGCATCATCTGCACCCCGCCCCTGGCCAACCAATTGTTGCCTCACAGCATCGCGGCCCTGCGCCGACGCCTGCCCGACGCGCCTTGCACACTGCTGAGCCAGCCGACCCGCGACATCGTCCGAAGCCTGCTGCTGCGTGAAAGCGATCTGGGCCTGAGCCTGCACGACCCCGATCACGCCGACCTCGATTGCCAGGTGATTGCCCAGGGCAAACTTCAGTTGCTCGCCCCCCATGGCTGGCTGCAACCCAAACAGAAATACATTTCACTGCAGGACCTGGCCGGTCAATCGATGATCGGCCTGGAGGGGCACGACCCGCTGAGCCCGGCGCTGGAAAACAAACTGCACGGCTTGCGCCCTGCCCCGGTGATTCAGACCCGGGTGCAGACGCACCAGATGATGCGCAGCATGGTCGAGGCCGGTGAAGGCCTGGCCATCGTCGACCCCTTCACCGCCCTCGGCGCCAAAGCCTCGGGACTGGACAGCTGCCCGCTGGCACCCGCCATCCCGGTCAGCCTCTACGCCCTGTCCCTGAAAAACACCGAAGCGTCTCCGGCGGTTCAGGCCCTGTTGGCCATTGTCACGGAACAAGCCGCGGCGATGCTGACGAACTGAGCGGGTTTTCCAGCGGGTTTTCAAATATTCGATACCAGAACAGCGCCACTTCGGCGGTGTTCGGATCGATGCCGCGATAGCGCAGGTGGTCGATCCCGCCGATCATGTAACCGCAGCGTTCATAGAGCCGGCAGGCCCCCAGGTTGTTATTCTGGGTTTCGAGCATGATGCCCGGAAGTTTCTTCTTGCGGCTCCAGAACTGCGCCACATCCAGCAGGGCCTTGGCCACGCCGTGCCGCCGGGCTGGCGCATGCACCGCCAACTCGTCGATATGGGCAAAGCCGTTCCAGTTGGTGCTGACCACCAGGTGTCCCACGGGCTGGTCATCCAGATAGGCCATGAAAATCGCGCTGTCGGCGGCATCGCGAAAGCTGCTGAACTCCTCCGGATCGATGCCGTAGCACTTGCGGTAAGGCGTGATCGGCGTCACCGGCCACTGCGCGACCGGTTTGCCGATTTCGGCCGCACCATAAGCTGCGACTTCAAAACTGAAATCACTGCCCCAGATGTAGGCGGCAAAACCTTCATCGGCAACCCGTACCGACAACCCTGGATAATTCGGATTTATAACCGGCTGCATACTGGGAAAGGTCCTCACTCCTTGATGCAATCGACGGTGTAGCACCGCCCACTGCCCTGATCTTCGTGTTGCAATCCGTGCACATCAGCAACGAACCCCGGGAAACTGCTATCGAACGTGCGGGCAAACGCCAGGTAATCGATGATCGAGCGGGTCGACTCGGTAAAGCGCTCACCCGGCATGATCAACGGAATGCCGGGTGGGTACGGCACCAGCATCACCGCGGCGATCCGTCCGTCCAGCGCATCGATCGATACGGCTTCGACTTCACCGCGCACCAATTGATCATAGGCGTCCGCCGGCTTCATCGCGACTTCCGGCAGTACCGTGTACATGCGCTTGAGATGCCTGGCGGTGGCATTGCTGCGATAACAGGCATGCAACTGATCGCACAGATCACGCAGACCCATGCCCTGATACCGCGCGACATTCTCCTGCGCCACGCAAGGCAGGCAACTGGCCAGACTGACGTTGGCGTCATAGCTGCGCTTGAACTCCAGCAATTCGGTGAGCAGCGTGCTCCACTTGCCCTTGGTGATGCCCATGGAGAACAACACCAGGAACGAATACAGCCCGGTCTTCTCAACCACCAGGCCGCGCTCCCAAAGGAACTTGCTGACCACCGCCGCCGGAATCCCGCGCTCGCTGAGGGCGCCACCGGCCGTCAGCCCCGGCATCACCAGCGTGACCTTGATCGGGTCGAGCAGCACATAATCCTCGGTCACTCCGCCAAAGCCGTGCCAGTCGGCCTCAGGCTGCAGCAACCAGTCCTCGGTGACGACCCGCTCGATGCCTTCCGCCGACGGCGGTTGCCAGATCGAAAACCACCAGTCATCAGCGGCAATGTGCTGGCGCAAGTTAGCCAGTGCCCGGCGAAAACTCAGGGCTTCGTCGAACATTTCCTGCAGCAGCGAACGCCCGGCCGGCCCTTCCATCATCGCCGAAGCCACATCCAGCGAGGCGATGATGCCGTACTGCGGCGAGGTCGAGATGTGCATCATGAACGCTTCGTTGAAGCGATCCCGGTCCAGTTGCCGCGCGCCGCCATCTCGCACGTGAATCATCGACGCCTGACTGAAGGCCGCCAACAACTTGTGGGTGGAATGGGTGGTAAACACCAACGGGCTGTCTTCATCACGGGACGTGCCCATGCCGTAGCGCCCGGCAAAAAACTCATGGAACGCCGCATAGGCGTACCAGGCCTCGTCGAAGTGCAGCACCTCGACACTGTTGCCCAGTTGCTGCCTGATCAGTTCGGCGTTGTAGCAGAGGCCGTCATAGGTCGAATTGGTCACTACCGCAAGCTTGACCTTCGGCGCACGCCCCTTGGTCAGCGGGCTGGCGTCGATCTTGGCCTGGATCGATTCGCGACTGAACTCGCTCAGGGGAATCGGGCCGATGATCCCCAGTTCATTACGCTCCGGACACAAGTACAGCGGGATCGCTCCGGTCATGATGATCGAGTGCAGCACCGACTTGTGGCAATTACGGTCCACCAGCACCAGGTCATCGCGAGCGACCACCGAGTGCCAGACAATCTTGTTGGCCGTGGACGTGCCATTGATCACGAAAAAGGTGTGATCGGCGCCGAAATTACGCGCTGCACGGGCCTCGGCTTCAGCCAGGGGACCGGTGTGATCGAGCAAGGAGCCGAGTTCCGGCACCGACACCGAAAGATCCGAGCGCAGGGTGTTTTCCCCGAAAAACTGGTGGAACGCCTGCCCGACCGGACTCTTGTGATACGCCACCCCTCCGCCGTGACCGGGGGTATGCCAGGAATAGTTGGAATCCGCGGTGTGCTGCACCAGGGCCTTGAAAAACGGCGGCAACAGGCCATCGAGGTATTTGCGCGCGGCGCGGGCTACCTGCCGGGCAAGAAAAGGCACGGTGTCTTCAAACAGGTAAAGAATGCCGCGCAACTGGTTGAGCTCGGCCATGGCATCGGCGGGCGCGTTTTCCAGGGTCACTTTTTCGCCCAGGGCGAATATCGGCAGATCCGGCGCACGCACTCGCGCCAGACCGATCAGTTCGGCCATGTTTTGCAGCAAATGGGAATGGGTGCTGGCGTCCTCGGACGCTATCAACATGCAGGACAGGCCATGGTAGGTCGACGCCACCAGTCGTCCTTCGGTGTAGTCCACCGCCGAAACGACGCTGAAGCCTTCCTGCTCCAGCTCCCGGGCAATCCCCCGCACGCGGTCGCCGGCGACGCTGTCGGCCTTGATGTCGCGATGGACAATCAGGACCGGGAATTTCAAATCTTTATACATGAGGCTCAGTGTCCTGAGGCGGCAGACCAGAGCCTGCCAATCACCTCAGGGTAGAGTGTTGCAGCGCAAGTGGCGAGCGGGATGCACCACTTTGTGGCGAGGGGGCTTGCCCCCGTTGGAGCGCGAAGCGGTCCCATCATTCTTCCAGATAAACCGCAGAGGATGTATTTACGACTGCTTCACAGCCGAACGGGGGCAAGCCCCCTCGCCACAAAAGCAATGTTTGCAAAATGGGGGGGCTACGCCTGCGCCTCAGCCTCAGCCTCTGCCAACTGCACCCACAACGCCGGGGCACCAGCGGATTTGCCGATGATTTCCAGGCGCGCCGCGTGGCGGGCCAGGTCGTCTTCGCTGGCGCGGATGATGCGCGTCGGCTGGCGGTCCGCCGGCAAACGACGGATTTCGGTGGCCGAATTGTCCGCCCCTTCACCAGAGCCATTGCCATCGGAGGCGTTACCGGCCAGGGACAGGCTGGTCTGCCCGCCGGTCATGGTCAGGTAGACGTCGGCGAGAATCTCGGAGTCGAGCAAGGCGCCGTGCAGTTCACGGCCGGAGTTGTCGACGCCATAGCGTTTGCACAAGGCGTCGAGACTGTTGCGCTGACCCGGGTGACGTTCCCGGGCCATCATCAGGGTGTCGAGGATCGTGCAGTGCTGCGTGATGTCCGCGCGATCCTGCTGCCCCATCAGAGCGAATTCGTTGTTGATGAAGCCAACGTCGAACGCCGCGTTATGGATGATCAGCTGCGCGCCCTTGATGAACTCGAAGAACTCTTCGGCCACCTCGGCAAAACGCGGCTTGCCCACGAGGAATTCGTTGGTGATACCGTGGACGCCGATGGCGCCCTCATCACTTTCGCGATCGGGCTGTAGGTACACGTGAAAGTGCCGGCCCGTCAGGCGTCGGCCGATCAACTCGACACAACCGATTTCGATAATCCGGTGGCCGTCGGTCACCGGCATGCCGGTGGTTTCGGTGTCGAGTACTACTGACCTGTCAGCAGGTTTTTTGTAAACCGTCATTGCATATCCGCCTTTAAACACGCGCCGGATCTTACCACATCACATGAAAGCAATCTCAATGGCCAATGCTCAGGTGTAAACCACCATTTACCTTCCACTCAAGTGCGCCAATGTGTAAGTGCTCCATTAGTGGCGGAGCATCACAAGCAGATAGCGATTTCGGCGTCAGAGATGATCGGACGACGTAGTAACTGCCGGAAGAGTTTTGGGAACCGAGCGGGCTGAGCCCAAAACTCAAGAACTTCCACCTTGTAGAGTCAAAAAATCACTATTCCTAGCACTTCGCCAGGAAGATCGCCAACGTATGCCGATTGGATCAACCGCAAGATGAAAGCCACACACTTAAAGTTACTTGAATGATGGAAGCGGCAACCGCAGGCCTGTCTGTACGCAAAGCCAGCCCCATGCATTCAACTTACTAGTTCGATCATGGGCACTGACAATGTCAACAGGAACCTCTACACCAGCATTATCGAGTTCCAATTTCTGACGCATAGCAAAACGAACGTCAACACCGAATTTGCCTTGTAATAATTGCTGCATGATTTTGACTTTTGTTATCCAATTGAGCGTTCGGCCACCTTTTGGCGTTGTATAGATCAGTCGATTAAGATGTCCGGAAGTATGCATATAATCGATCGGGCTCATTCCCAACCGAAGATGAGACGAAAGCCCCAATGGAAGAATGCGATCAATGAACAACTGCAGTAGCGGCAGGGCAATCTTTAGCGCATACAACTCCAGAGCCATCATGGTCAGCACGTTGTGTAAAGCATGGCCAATCATTACGGCATCCACACTCTGCCGCTTTGCTGCTTCACGTAGCAGCCATGTCAGGCCGGCTAACACATCCAGACAAGCCCTGCGCTCCAGCTTTTCCAGTACCAGTTCTGTCACAGGTACCCGCAATGAGTAACCGAGCATTCCTTCTTGGGCAGGCATAAAAAGGATGTCCCGAACTGCAGGGGCTAACTGGTGCAAGAACGCATCGCCCCCCATGATTTGTGTATTTTCAAGATCCAGCACTAACCACAGCGGGTGGTGCAACTCCCGTGTCGAGCCAGGAATTTTCTCCTCAACTTTTTCTAGCAGGGTTTCCCGAGGGAAATTCTTCCCTTTCCTATAAAGAGCCCATTTGTTCTTGTAGTGCCGAATGGAACCATCAGGATTTCGCACAAACGACTCGGGCTCAAAGTACATTTCCATCTGGTAGGCATTATCTAGCGCAGTGCGCTGGCGTAGCACTTCGAACCAGTATCGGATGCGAAGGCTTTTCAGCGGTTCGGACCACTCGGAGGCCCCATGCCCCTCACGGATACGCGCTTCTGATAGAAAATCGAGATAAAGCTGATTAACTCTTTGAAAATCATTCATTTTTACTTACTCAGCTGGCATCAGATACAGTAAAAATACGCCTAATTCTACGACTGGTTCAATACTGCCAGCGTGACTACCATTCAGCTTTAGCAACGCCGATAGCCGTATCCTGCGCCCCCTCCCGGTTGAAGAGTGGGCCGCATGCCCATTCATCCTAGAATTGCATTCATCGTGACAGGCAAGGCCTACTTGTACCTGCCGCTTGGGAGCAGAATGAATATTCGACATAACAACATGAATTACACCATCAAAACCTTCATTGCGAACAACGGCGAACGATTCTCTCAGCTCTACGAAACTAACAAACCCGGCCTCCCCCTCTTTTATCCAACCGCCTTTATCGCCCGCTCGGTCCGTGCCTCCACTACGCACGAGACCCAGAAGGTTTACCTAGCTGTGATCAAGCGAATCTGCGAGTGGGAATCCACTAGAAATATCGATCTAGCTATATGTTTCCAAAGCCGCAGATTTCTCAGCGCAATGCAGATTGATGACCTAGCGAACTATCTGCGTGCCAGCAAATTGGGCAGTCGGGGAAGTGTGATCAGCAACCCTAAGTACAACACCTACGTAACCTATGCTGCTATGTATCTACGTTGGCTAGCACAAGAAATCATCACTGACTCCAACACGCGCGACATCAGGGATGCTGTTGAAGAGCAAGAAAAGATGTTGCTAGGAAAAAAGAGACGTAAAGCCGGGTCAAAGTCCGGATGTGAACAACGTATTTTGGCGGCGAAATTATCTGCCGAGGCCCGCAACCAGTTACTGGAATTGTTCGAACGTCCCTTTGCGGGCATTCAGCAACCGCAAGATTTGGCGCCGAGACTGCGCAATGTAGTGATGCTACGTGTTGTTTACGAAACGGGCATGCGAATCGGTGAACTGCTGAGCCTAAAGCTCAAAAACCTCATTGAAGCAGGCGGCGGTGATAGCGCCTACCTAGAAATCGGCCGTAACCACCACGACGTGGTCGACAACCGTCTTCATCAACCAGTTGCCAAAACGTTGGGGCGCAGAGTCCCGATATCGGAAGGCCTCGAAGATCAGCTAAGGGAATATAGAGACAACTGGCGAGCAGAGGTTCCAAAAGTCGGGTTTTCGGATGAAGACTTTATTTTCGTTGTCCATCGTGGCGGACGCAGCCAGGGTCAAGCACTCCCCAAAACAGCATTCGGTATAGGACTTGCCAACCTCAAGCAATCCTTTCGAGCCCTCATGCAACTTCATCCTCACCTACTTCGACACGATTGGAATTACCGTTTTTCGAAGCAAGTGGATATCGAGGGCATCCCTTTTGAGGAAGAGCGCACATTGAGGGAGCAACTAATGGGCTGGGCGCCAGACTCGCCAATGTCACTACTTTATAACCGCCGGCATATCGAAGAAAAATCACATGAAATTGGCCTGAAAATCGCTTCCGATACGGCAAGGATTACTGCATGAATAATAAACCCCGCTTGAAGGAAGCGGCAACTTTTCTTCAAGTTGATCTCCAGCGAACTGAACGCCCAGAACAGTGGACTGATAGCTATTATTGGGAAGGTGATGATCTCGTACATATGGGCCAAGGACGAAACAAAATGACCGAAGCCATGTCGAAGCTAAGTCCCTCGCTCAAGGCGTCATTCAAACAACAGATCATTTCATTCTCGAAGCTAGGCAACTACTCACCCAATAGTTTATCTGGTTTCTTCGCAACGCTGAAGACAGTGTTCAAGGCAATCCCCACCAGCACCATTGATTCCGACTGGATTTCGCGGGCGCTGGCCAACTCTTCGTTCCATAGATACAAACACCCAATTGCGCAGTTTTTTCTACACTGGCAGGAACACGACAGCACGGCCATCAGTCCAGATGCATTGCGTTTGCTGATTGATACTGCCGCACGCCGCAACGGGCCGCGCAATGTGCTCTCTGACGACCCTGAAAAAAGCTGGCTCACCAACTCGGAATATGACAGTTTGCTAAGCGCCGTTTGGGACAACTATGACAATGGCATCTCTGGCACGCAAGTGACACTTATCAAGCTACTTTCAATGCAATATTCGCGAAGACCCAGACAGATCGCACTACTCAAAATTGTTGACATTTGTGAAAGCGACGGCTCCGACAGTCAAGGTCTCAAAGGGCGTATCATAAACTTTCCAGGCGTCAAGGATATCACCGCCGAAACTGATTTTCGTGACAGCAAATTTGAGCCTCACCCACTGGCCGATCATCTTTGGAAGATGTGCCAAGTGCAACGCCAAGAAGTCAAGGCACTCTATGAATACACTCTAGGCCTTTCACTCTCTGATACCCAACTAAACAATCTGCCGCTTTTTTGCAGCGAAATTCGAATAAAAGAAGCTCGCAAAATAATTGAAGACAAGTACCAGCTCAACATACTTGACAATTTAGATAGCAAACTTTTTCATCTGCGCAAAGGTTATGTAATAAGTATAATCAACTGGACAAACAACACACCTAATTGCAGCTACGGAGCAGATCGCCTATCAAGGTCGTTGCGACCTAAGCTGCCGGTCAGCCTTCGTACCGGCCAGACAATGGTTGTCACCGCGACGCGGATGCGCCATACGCGAACACGCCAGCTCGCCCGACAGGGTGTGCCCAAGCACGTACTCTCTAACTGGCTTGGCCACACGTCTGAGAAGTCGTTGGGTGCCTACTACAACGATCCCGCCGAGCAGGCACGAGAACTCGATGAAGCAATGTCGCCGGCATTGGCGCCGCTGGTAATGGCTTTTACCGGAGCCCTAATTGATTCAGAGAATGAGGCCAAAAGAGCCAGCGACCCTACCAGCAAGCTGGAGTTCTCCCGGGCTGGTGAGCTTAAGAGTGTAGGACGTTGCGGAAAGCATAGTTTCTGCGCCACAACCTCCGTACCCATCCCCTGCTATCGCTGCAAGCATTTCGAACCGCTAGTCGATGCACCACACCATGAGGTATTGGAGGCACTGCAGCAGCGACAGACCGCCGAGGAGAAGATGCTTAAGATCGGCGGCCAGCGAATCCTGCTGATTCCCATTGATTTGTCATCTGACATTCGCGCCATCGAAAATTGCATTGTGCGCTGCAACGCCCGCAAAGCCGAACGGGAGATAAAGTTTTGAGTCAGGTAATCCGGTTCACACCAAACTACCAGTTGTCTGCTCAGCAGAACCTCAATGACTTTATCACCCTGGCCCACCATCATCTGACACTTTGGTCTACCCTGCATGGCTTTGCCTGGGACGCGAACAGATGGCCAACGACGCATGGAGGCGTTCGCTTCGTTAACTTTGAACACAGCAACCTGCATCACAGCAAGCCCATCGAACCACATCAACTCATGCACCCGACCTTTATGGAGGGAGCCAAAGCCTACCTGCGCTACAGGCATACGCTGCGTCCACACAAAGGCATAGGCCATGAAATGCGTGCGCTTCGCGTAATGGAATTCGCCTTACGCTTAGACATGGAAGTGCCGGATTTAACTAGGTTCGACCAACGGCACTGGGAGAGAGCAGTCGGCGCCCTTGAACCTTCCGCGGCCCGCCAGACTATTTGCGACGTAATGCGGGACATCCTAAAAACGCTAGCGGACCTGTGCATCCTGACCGTCGAACCGCGGTTCTGGAGACACCCCTACGTGGGCCAGCACAGCTACGAAGCTGCCAATGGCGCAAGGGCACCGGATGAAGTCAAGGCGAAGAAGATACCCGACCAGGATGCATTGCTGGCCATTGCCGAAGTTTTTTCTCGAGGCACAACTGAAACGCAGGAAGACTCCGATGTCATGGTGACTTGCATTACCGGGCTTCTGATGAGCGCGCCCGTGCGAATTGGCGAATCCCTGCGCTTTCGCATCGACTGCCTGCGCGATGACAGCGACAGGAACGGAGATCGCCAGCACTACCTTGCGTACTGGGTACCGAAGACCCGGCAATTCGCTCGCAAGCCCGTCCCCCGCACAATGGCCGAAGTTACAGAGGAAGCGGTCAGGCGGCTGAGCGCAATCACCGAGGAGGGGCGTCGCCTAGCGTTTTACATGGAAACCAATCCAACGAAGTTTTACCGTCATGCAGACTGTCCCAATATCGCTGACGATCAGATAATGACGCCTGAACAGGTGGCGCAAGCGCTGGGGTTTTCCAGCAAAGGTAGCTGCGAAAATTTCATTAAAAGGCACACCGGTTCCTATGCGCTGACTGGCTTTACTCTGGACGCCTTGTGGCAACTAGTACTGACGGAGCACCGCGCGCTCAACCCACACTTCCCTTACCAGGAGGTCCCGGATAGCTCGACTCAGCCGCCATTGAAAATGTCCAAGTCCCTTCTGTGCTTTCGCCGCTTTCAACTGGCAACAAGGTCCAGCACAAGCCCCGTGCTGCTAGCGCCCTTTGATGGGGGCTTTTATTCCGGGCGCTTCAAGACCGGTAAAAAAAGTGTGGAGTCAATGAATTTTTTCGCCCGGCACGGCTACGAGACAAGCAAGTTCAAATCACACAGCCTCCGCCATCTACTCAACAGGATGGGACGCAGCAGAGGCATCTCCGTAGAGGTGCTCACCGAGTGGAGCAGTCGCGCCACCACCAAGCAAACTCGTACTTATCTGCACGACAACCCGACCATTGCTGCCGCCAAAGGGGCAGTCGTGCTCAGGACAACGCAGCAGCAAGAGCCCCTGAAGCCAGTCACCGACGAAGAAGCTGAACTCTACAACCAAGGCCCATTCCATCGCAGCCGCTACGGCATCTGCCGTCGTAGTTGGCGAGCCGGACCGTGCAACAAATTCGCCGACTGTCTCAATTGCTCAGAGCTGCTGATGTGCAAGGGCGACAAGATCGCCGCTGAAATCATTAAAACGGATCGGGACAACCTCCTCCAAACATACACGGCAGCCCAACAGGCGATAGCGAACGGCGAACGGGCTGCATCGCGCTGGACGGAAAAGACAGGGCCGCAGATCGAACGACTCGATCAACTGCTGACCATTTTGCACAACCCCGACCTCCCTGACGGCAGTCCTATCGAAATGGCCGGAGAAGACTTCAGCCATGAAAAGGTGATTGTCTCCGAGAAGGCCGAAGCCGCAGGGGTGAGGCTGTTAGACAGACGTGAGCTGGGCATCACCTACGGCGATGATCTGCTCGCTTGCCTTGACCTTCTTCGGAGTTCCGATAATGCCTAAGACAATCACCCAGCAGCATGAAAGAAAAATCGTACAGATGATTCGCAATTGGCCAGAAGGACATACGCTGGACTGGAACGCAGCCTGCATCGGCGCGCAAGTTATATTGGGGTGGGAGAGCCCGCCGACACGCCAAGCACTCGACAAAAAAATGGTTATAAAGGTCGCTTACAAGGCCAAGAAAGAGCAACTAAAGCTCGAGAAACAAAAACTCCAGGCGGTATCAAAGCCGCGGAGCACGCTGGATGCCATGAAAAAGATCACCCGGCTCCAGACAGAAAACGACGCATTGAAAGCCGAACTGTCCAAAATGGCCGAGATGGCAAACCGACTGATTTATAACGCCACACTCGCGGGTCTTTCACGGGAGCGCCTGATGGCTCCTCTCCCAGCGATCCG
This sequence comes from Pseudomonas sp. Pseusp49, assembly GCF_059491875.1. NCBI lineage: Bacteria > Pseudomonadati > Pseudomonadota > Gammaproteobacteria > Pseudomonadales > Pseudomonadaceae > Pseudomonas > Pseudomonas sp. Pseusp49. Next base: position 3,775,254 of record NZ_CP168514.1, read on the forward strand.
TGAACCGCAGAGAAAACTCAAGAACGTATAAGCAGTCGACGATCCTCATTGGTAATATTAGGAATTAGGCAGCAACCGTGGGAAGGTGGTAACACCTGCCTAGCGATCTCTGGCTACAAATTGCTTAGAGCGGCGAGCCCAGCCTTAGTGACCAAAAATGACAAATTCTTAATCAAATCGCGCAGCCTGCGCTAGCCAGCGGATAATGCTGTAATGCAGGGCTTGGTCCCGGCAAATCTGTGCGCTTACGTGAAGTACGTTTTCACGGGGCAGCAGGCGCATCAATGAGCGCCCGCTCATTGCTGGGTAGGCTCTAACCATGAGCGACGTGATTCGTTTCGGTACCCTTTAACCGGCAAATAGCTCGTCCGTTCTTAGTTATGACGAATCTGTGACCTTGGGCGACCAGCGCAAAAAGGCGGCGGAGCCGCCGGCGAACTTGGCTACAGCTGAAGGTTGTACGCATAACTGAGGCACCTCGTAAGTGCTGTTCTGGATCGTAGCGTCAGCCTGTCCTCACGTTCGGTGCCGCACTCTCATCTGTAACGGTGCAGGAACCACGTTTTCCCCACTTAACTGCAACTCCGCCCCGCCTATTATCCCCGTCCTTTTCGCTAACCTGTTTTTGCATTGGCGCAGTCCAGGTTTGGGTTGCTCCTGCAAAACCCGGTTTAATCGGACCAATGCATGTTTCGCTGCGATGGGGCGCCGAACACCTTCCAGCTTCCCATCACAAGCAAAATTAACCTTTTCCTGGGTCACGAAGATCTGGTACGTCACGGTACCTACGCTCAATTGTTTCTCAGGAATCAATGGCTTTCAAATCTTTCCGCACTTGAGCTAGAAACGCTTTGAGATCCGTGATGTTTTCCTTTCGCATGTAACACGCCGTAATTAGGCTGACGGGATGAACCCCCAAAACACTGCACAACTCCTCGAGCTTCACCAGCGTCGGGCTGGTGCCCCCTCGCTCGAGCAAACTGACATTTGTGCGGCTGCTCACTAACGAAAAATGTTCCTGCGTCAGGCCTTTCTGAAGGCGGGCCTGCCGGAGCGTCGCCCCAAATGCTTCTTTCAGTTCCATTTTGCTTTCTCACAAAAGGAACGATAAGGCGACATTGCGCAATATATGACTACAACATATATTGTGCATTCGAAATACTGAGGTACCAGCGATGAGCAAGGATCATGAAGGGCCGACGATCATTTCCAGCCTTTTCAATGCCGATTTTCTGGGGCGTCCGTTCATGCGGCAGACGGTCATGATCCCTTGGTTTTACCTCGAAGCCCACGTTCGATACGGTAAGGAATTCGTCGGAGAAATGCTCATGGTGTCCTCATTTGAGGCGTTGAAAGACATTCTCAAGGTCCAACACGAGTCCTTTCGGGTACGTTCCATTCAGTACGTAACTCCAGGTTTTGTAAATGAAACCGGCCAATGGAAAATGGAGCCGCTCCTTGAGGCAAGTGAGGCGATTAATCAACAGGGTGAGCGGGTGCCGCTTTTCAGGGTTCCTGACCGAACCTACTCACACTTGGGTGTGAACACCGAGGTGGACCTAAAAAGCGTTAGGGTTTTGTTCCCAGCCGTCAAAAGAAAGCGCGACTGACATCGAGCGCTTCTCCGGGATGTGCTGGCGGTGGCGTTATTTGTTCCCCTACCTAAGGAGTCAATGATGACAATGCCGCATGAACGTACGCGATCGATAATTCAGGCCCGAGACTTTCTGGTTGATCTATCCCATGACCAAGCGTTGCCCGAGTCCATACGCAACGAGGCTCGGCGGCTCTTGCGTCATTACCCCACCTCAAATGAGGTTTTGCTAGCTGGAAAAGTGGAAGAGCAAATGACGAATCGGCTCACTCCGCCCTTCTTGAGCTCTACGACTGAAGGTAGATATGTCTAAATCCCCGCGACGCCGTCTCGACAGCTAAGCCTTTGAAAAAGGCAAGAACTTGCTAGCTTTTCGCTCAACACTGGTGAGTGGTATGTCTGTTACCGCCAATATCGTCAAGCGCATCAAGTACACCCCCAAAGGGCAGCCATTCGGCATCGGTCGATTTGTTGACGCAGGTTCCCGCACAGCTGTGGCCAAAACCTTATCTCGCCTAGCTGCATCAGGTGAGTTGGAGCGATTGAGTCGCGGTATTTATATGCGACCAAAGCTCAGTCATTTTGCTGGTTATGTGCGACCAAGTACCCAATCAGTTCTCCGAATAATCGCTAGACGTAATCGCGAGATTATTCAGGTGCATGGTGCAGAAGCGGTCAGGGCTTTCGGGTTGAGTACCCAGATGCAAATCAAACCAGTTTTTTACACGAGCGGTGCGAGTCGCCAGGTGAAAGTTGGGGCGAGGCATATACGCTTGCTCCACGTCTCCCCTAGGAAACTGCAGCATGCCGGGACCCACGTTGGATTAGCACTTTGCGCCCTCTTCTACTTAGGCAAAAAAGGTCTGAATGACACCGTCATAACCAGTATCAAAGCCAAGATGACCCCGTATGAATTCAAGCAACTCGCAGACAGTGATGTTCCCGTCTGGATGCAGGTCGCGCTTCGTCAAGCTATTTAAATCCACTTGGTCCCAAGTGTACGCTCTGTTGGATTCACCTGGTTTTACAATGGAGACGCGATGAACTCTTCAAAGACTGCTCAGCGCCAGGCACGCAAAAAACGGGATTTGCCCCGAATTTACGAGATCGGTGTGCCCTGCTAATCTTGCCTCCTGTGCTGTGGGATTTGTTGGTGACGGTTCACTGTCACCTCCCCCCGCAGACTCTCATTTGAGCGTCCCGTTGCTCGCCTATTCCGAACTGATGAACACCCAAACCACTGCTAATCGTCAGGTAAATAAAAAAGCCGAATTGCGCAACGCCGCGATCGCCGTATTTTGGGATTTCAGCACCAATTGCGTATCGCTCGAAGATTCAGAGCGGCTGCTTCAGATCAAAGCAGGCTTTTCCTCTCAGCTTTTACAAGTGGTTCGCATAGCCTTTGTGCTTCAGAAATGCAGCTTGGAGCAGCTCCTCGACTCGTCAATCTCCACACTCAAGCGACGTAGCCGTGAACAAATGCCCCTCAACTCCATCGCATCAGAACGGCTAGATCGAGTTGCCTTTGTTTGTCTTTTAGCTGAAAGGGTGTTCCAAAACAGAAATGCGGCCGCATGCTGGATGTCTAAACCAAACAATGCCCTCGGCGGAGATACGCCGGTCATGCTCTGTGGAACTGAAATCGGAGGCAAGCAGGTTCGTCGGGTACTTCAGGCGCTGGAATGGGGAGGTACTGTCTAGAATTTGAATCGGATTGCAAGCGCTCCGCCAACTCCAGCTGAAGATCTACATTCTCTTCAGATGGGGTCAGGCTAGCGTTCGTACGGAGCTAAAAAATTGGGGCGGGTAAAATCCCGCCCTTTCCCCATAGCTACCGGTCAGCATTGGCTGAAATTGGCCGATTTCTGCCTGTCGTGACGGGCCGCAATCGACCGTAGCTGTGTAAAAAAGTAGCCACTGCTTTGAAGTCTGAGTCGCTACGTAAAATCTGCCCGATCGCTGCCGCTCAGTTGTACCGTTCACATATGCCCGTTTGGAGATTAGGTCATGCGCGCCGGCGCGATTCGGGGTGTAGCTGAGTCGCTCGACTTCGGCGTCAGAACTATCGCTCCGTCGATCACTTCAATGGTCAGTACGTCGCCGATGCTCAATCCAAAACTGGCGAGTAGGTCAGACGGTAAGTCAATGATGACGTCACCGCTTCCATCCGCAGGATCGTGGCATTTCACTGTCCAGCGCTGGGCTTCGGTCATGATGTTACTCACACTTTGGTCTTGGCGGGGATGATTCATTATGATCGCAATTTCTTCGCCAGTTGAAGCGTGATGCTAACTGCTGATGATTTCTTCTGCTCGGTTGTGGCCCTTGGCGACAGGCAGAACCCGGCCAAAACCTGACTTTCCTCCAACGGTAGAGGGCTGGCATATGTAGAATGCGCCAATAGCTTTCTGAGTTGAACAGGAAGCAATTCAGATGGAACACTTTTCTACCCACCTCCGGTACTGCCGCGCGCGAAATGCCGTGGCGATCTGCTGCAAAATCAACGCACATAACGGTGAAACGCTCGGATCAGGCCTTTTTCGCCTGACTGAGTTTGCGCAGCTAAAACTTCACCACCGCCACGCAAACGACTGCTTTCGGCCGATTCTGTTGAAAAAGTAGCTCCCCTGTCTGGCCTGCGGAAAAATCCGCGCATCGGCCGGCAGGGATGCACGCAGCATGATGGGACCGTTATCGAGTGGGCAGGAGCGACTGTTTTACTCGTTCAACCTTGAATATCACATCCCAGCCAATCACCTTCTGCGCAGCATTGATCAGTGTCTCGATCTGAGCGATTTGCGTCATCACCTCGCCGATTTCTACAGCCCGATTGGGCGCCCGTCGATTGATCCTGAACTGATGATCCGCATGCTGATCGTGGGCTATTGCTACGGCATTCGCTCAGAGCGGCGGTTGTGCGAAGAGGCCTATTTGAACCTGGCGTATCGCTGGTTCTGCCGATTGAGCCTTGAAGATGAAGTCCCCAACCCCTCGACCTTTTCCAAAAATCGGCACGGCCGTTTCCGGGACAGCGATCTGTTTCGCGGGTTGTTCAACGAGGTACTGAGGCGTTGTATGGACGCCGGCCTGGTCAAGGGCGAAGGGTTTGCCGTGGACGCCAGCATCATCAAGGCGGATGCCAGCCCGCAGCGCGGCGTACCGGGTGACGAACAGATCAACTGGAGCGATCCGGCCCTGAGCAGTCGCGCCGTACGTGAATACCTTGAGGCACTCATGACGAGGCTTTGACCGAAACGCTGCCGAAGCGTTTGTCACTGACTGATCCTCAAGCCCGCTGGACGGCCGCTCCGGGCGGCCCAGCGTTCTACGCTTACTCCACGAATTATCTGATCGATACCGAGCACGGCGTCATCGTGGATGTGGAACCCACACCGGCTCATCGCACGGCCGAGGTCGAGAGCACCAAGACCATGATCGACCGGGTCGAAGCGCAGTTCGACATCAAGCCGGAACGCCTCATCGGCGATACCGCGTACGGTACCGCGCCGATGCTGGCCTGGATGGTGGAGGAAAAAGACATCGAACCACACGTGCCGGTGTGGGACAAAACCGAGCGCAAGAATGACAGTTTTTCGAGCAACGATTTCCACTGGAATGAAGAGTCTGAGGAATACCGCTGCCCGGCCGGCAACCCATTGCACAGCGAATGGCGAGCCTTCAAGAACGAGCGCTCACACGTCACCAAAGCCAACACCATCATCTTCCGATCCCGGCAGACCGACTGCACGACGTGTCCGATGAAAGCCAAGTGCTGCCCGAACACTGCGTTGCGCAAGATCGCTCGCAGCGTCCATGAAGCCGCTCGTGATGTGGCTCGGCGCATCGCCGCGACGCCGGCATATCAGCGCTCTCGCCACGAACGTAAAAAGGTCGAAATGTTGTTTGCCCACCTCAAGCGCATCCTGAAACTGGATCGCCTGCGGCTACGTGGCATGAGTGGCGCGACCGATGAGTTCACGCTGGCCGCTGCGGTGCAGAACCTGCGTCGGCTGGCCAAATTTACCTCTCAAGGGCCACCGATCACGGGCTAGGTACGCCTACACCAAGCAAAACCCCTCACACCAACCCAATAACCGAGCAGCAAAGGTCAACGAAGGGCCGAGAAACCACTCAATGTGGTGAGGAGGTTCTCCGCTGGTGGCCGTGCCTGAGTCCGGGCCAGCTGAAAATCCGACTTTTTCAACAGAATCGGCCGGTTGCAGCCCTTGGCGGTAGACAGCAACCGACCAATGGATAAAAGCCATAAAGGTTTGCTTCTTACTTTACCATCGGCAAAAAAAGGACCGAAGCCAGCACCTCCCTCTAAACCAGTCACACGAACAGCGTTTCAGGTCACCTTTATTTTTATGGGTGTGATGACAATGTTATCAACAGGAATTTCAGGTGCTAGAAGGCGTTTACGCCGAGCCCTGGATAAACTGTCTCGTACTGCGTCGCCTAAGGTTAGCCTCGCAACACTCCTACACTTCAGGAAACGCCTCTCCCTGAGCTTTAGTTGCGTACCGTCGTTCCTCGCCAATACAGGTATGTCACTACCACAAACCCACTCATCGACATCAGCGCAGCACAGAGAAAAATGGCGGCATAACCAAAACCCACAGCAATCAACCCCATGATTGGCCCGGCCATACCCACTGCGATATCGAAAAACAATGAAAGAGCACTTAGCGCCGAATTGCGGTTTGCCGTCGGCGTGCTCGCCAGGGTCTCCACCCCGAGCCCCGGATAAACCCAGGACACCCCCACGCCCGTCAACGCGCCACCCGCAATCGCCAGCGCTGGCGACGGCGCAAGCCATATCAGCAGCATGCCCAAAGTCTGGACAAGCAGGCAGCCAGCCACCACCTTGTAGCCCCTAAATAGCTGCAATAATCCGGGCGAAGTCAATCGGGCAAAAATGAAGCCCACGCCAAAACCAGTCAAGCAATAGGCGGCGTGGTCCCAGCCCTGGCTATCGAAATACAGCGCCACGAACGCCGTCAGCCCGCCGAAGCCCACCGAGCTGCACACCAGCACCAGGCCATTGGGCATGACCGTGAATAACACACGATGAAATGCCAGCCTGACACCTGCAACAATCGGCGCCGGGCGCTTGCCTGTTGCTAACAGCAGAAAAAGCAAACCCAGCAAAACGGTGCACAGTCCCACACTGAACAGACCCAGCGAATGGCTGAGCAGCACGCCTAGGGGCGCGCCCACCGCCGTCCCTCCGTACGCGGCTATTCCGTTCCACGACATGACCTGTGGCGAACTGGATGAACCACACAATCCAATCGCCCAGGTGCAACAAGGTGTAGAGATCATGGCTGTGGATGCCCCCAGTACCAGCCTACCCAGCAGTAACAACGTCAGGGTCGACCAGGGGTGTGTGGGCAGGACGATGGCGAACACCGTTAGTGTGCCGCTTAGCATCAGGCCAATGAGTCCGCATACAACCGCGTATTTGGCACCCAAGCGATCAGCCACGGCGCCAGCCAAGGGACGGGCCAGGAGCGTCGCCAGGTATTGCGAACTGATGACCACACCGGCCAATACCGAGGTCAGTCCAAGGTCATTAAGGACGAAGCCGGGCAATACCGCCAACGGTAAGCCACTGCACATGTACGAGATAAAATTGAAGCCGACAATGGACAGAATCAGCCAATGGCTGCCGATAGCCTTGCCATTGCCCTGGCTTGAAACGCTGATGTCCCCCATCACCGGGCCCGCTCGATACCCCGTACGACTTCCGCCAAAAGCTGCGGATGCGATACGAAGGGCTCGTGGGCGGTATTGATCTCGATCACCTCCCCTGCACCAGCACGTTGCGCAAATCGGCGCTGCCAGTCGACGGGCAAGATGTTGTCGCGCTGCGTGAGGATGTAGCTCGCGGGAATCATTCCAGCGTATCCCTCGCGACTGATCGACTCTGTGGCGACACAGAGTGGCGTTGTGTCTTGGCTGACTTCGCCTAGCAGCCACTCCAGAGTTGCCGGGCTCAGATCCTGACCGAACATGGCCACGGCCATTGCCTGTGGCGTTGAATGCACAGGGTCAAGCGGCCAGCCAACGTGGCCCGGGCTCTTGCCGTGCAGGGTTGAACCGAGCAACTGCAGGATGGACTGGCCTTCATCGGGCAACGCACAGGCCAGGAACACCAGGTGCGAAAACAATGGCGGCGCGGCGAGCACCATCCTCGGCAGAACGGCCCCGGCGATGGAGTGCCCGAGCAATACAGCCTGGTTCACCCCCAGCACACGCAAGTCCTGATTCAGCTCTTCGACCACGTCATCTAGTCGCAGGGATACAACATCGCGACCGCGCTTCTTGCCGCACCCGGGCATATCCAGCGTGATCACGCGCTCGAAGCCGCCGGGTTGCTGGTTCAATGCCTCCACAAATGGTCCCCAGCACCACGAACCGTGATTGCCGCCATGCAGCAATACCAAATCAGTCATGCGCGTACTCCTTGCCGTGGCCCCGGTCTTGATTACTTGATCGCATAGCAGCCTACCGCGACAACGTAGCCGTTCACCCGCTGCAAGAAAGTCCGTTTGAATTCGTTCTGCCCGGTAATGGGGTTACGCCACTGGTAGGCAATTTCACCTTTCTCATGGGTGCTCATTTGCTTGAGGATGTCCTCGCCAATAGGCTTGCCATCGACTGAACGCAGCGACTTGAAATCAGTACCGATCAAGCGCGGTGAAAAACCATGAGCGACGAACCGTTGGGTTTTCAAGTCCACCACAAAGGCATACAGGTCTTCTTGGCTGAATTGCTTGGCGTGCTGGTTGATCTGCTCGAAGGTGGCATTTGCGTCGCTGACCACGTGCCCCGAAATCTCGCCCAGCAGCTGTTGCGCCTGTTCCGGGCTGGACCGTGGCATGTAGTAACCCACCGAAATGATCCGATCATGCACTCGCTGATAGAACACGCGCTTGCGCTCGACCTTGGCGTGCTGCCAGTTCCACCAGCGGTATTCGGCGCTGCGCACGACACCGTCGTCCGGTTGCGAAATGGCTTGCTGGAACATCGCCTTGAGGTCGTCGTCCAGAAAACCGATCACCGGTTTGCCGACCAGTGAAACGGAAGGACCGCCGCTGGCCAGCATCACACCGGAAGTGTCCACCACGTAGATGTACAGATCACCATCGACATAGGCGCCTTGCCGGCTGAACTCGGCAAGCGCGGCATCGCCCTTGGCCTTGTATTCGGTAACTGCCTTTACCAGTAAGGTCTTGGCATGTTCCGTATCGGCTTCATAGGCATTCGCAGGCTCTTGCTGGGCAAAGCCGGCCACGGAGAAAAAACACAGGCAAAGGGCAGCGAACGCTCGATAAAGGTTCATGGGTATTTTTCCTCGGGTGATCGTTGCGCTGCCCCGACTGACAGCGTAAGCATGCGTCGCCGCCAATACTGGCCGTTGATGGTTGATTCATTCACTCTGGCGAAGATCCAGGGTCAGGTTATCGATGAGCCGCGTTCTCCCGAGGCGCGCCGCCACCAGAATTACAAAATGGGTATCGATGCCCGTCACCGACTGCAGGGTCTGTGCATTCCTGACTTCGAAGTATTCCAGTTGGAATCCAGCGTCGCTGATCCGTTGATGACACTCGATCAACTGGCGCTCATTCACGCGCCGCTCATTGCGTATCGACGCCGCCATCTGCTGGAGGCACGCATACAGCACCGGGGCCGCTGCCCGTTCGTGATCGGTCAGGTAGCCGTTACGCGACGATAGGGCCAAGCCGTCCGCAGCCCGGATCGTCGGTGCAGCGACGATGTCGACCGTCATGTTGAGATCCCGAACCATCGCTCGAATGACCGCCAGTTGCTGATAATCCTTTTGCCCGAACACCGCCACGTGCGGCTGCACAATGTTCAGCAACTTGATAACGACGGTTGCCATACCGTCAAAGTGACCGGGCCGCGCCGCACCGCAAAGACCTTCAGAGACCTTCGGCACACTAACGAGCGTCTGACTGTGCATGCCTTCCGGATAAACCTGCTCCACCGTAGGCGCAAACAGCACATCGCAGCCTGCGCCGACCAGTTTTTCCCGATCCGCTTCTGGCGTTCGAGGGTAACTGGCGAGGTCCTCGTTGGCGCCAAACTGCAAAGGATTGACGAAGATACTGGCGACCACATAGTCAGCCCGCTGCTTCGCCCAGTGGACCAGGGCAATATGCCCTTCATGCAAATTGCCCATGGTCGCCACCAGGGCAACCTTTTTGTTCTCACTGCGCGCACGGCTTACCAACGCGCGCAATGCATTCACCGTATCGACTGTCTGCACCGTTTATGCCTCTTTGGCCAACTGCGCATCCAGGGCAGCCAGCAGCCGTGGGTCGTCGGCCGCAACGTCTGGCGCGAAACGCGCGACAACCTGGCCTTGACGATCGATCAGAAACTTTTCGAAGTTCCACAGCACGTCCGTTGTGTTAGCAGACTCGATGCCATAGCCCTTCAACCGCTCACGAAACGGACCGTCACCGATGGCCTCAGGCTGCGAGGTCGTCAGTTCGCGGTACAGCGCGTGCTGATCGGCGCCCGCCACCGAAATCTTTGAGAACAATGGAAAGTGAACGTCGTAGGTCGTCGAACAGAACTCAACGATTTCTGCGTCGCTCCCCGGTTCCTGCTCCCTGAAGTTATTCGCCGGAAACCCCAGCACTTCGAGGCCTTGGGACTTTTTGCCTTGGTACAGTTTTTCCAGCACTTCGTATTGTGGGGTCAGGCCGCACTTGGAAGCGACGTTGACCACCAGAAGGACTTTGCCCCGGTAGTCGCCTAGGCTGCCGGCACTGCCATCGATCTGCTTCAAGGGAATGTCGTAAAGGGCGTTACTCATCTGGCTGCCTCACACGGTGGTCAATCAAAGGGTACGGCCGATGATTTCTTTCATGATTTCCGAGGTGCCGCCATAGATGCGGGCAACTCGGGCATCGACCCAGGCGCGGCTGATCTTGTATTCGCTCATGAACCCATAGCCGCCATGCAATTGCAGGAACTCGTCGAGTAACTTGCCCTGCATTTCCGAACCCAGCAGTTTGGCCATCGCAGCGATTTCCGGGGTCAGCTCGCCGCGCATCACTTTGGCCAGGCAGTCGTCGACAAACACCCGCAACATGGTGGCCTGGGCCTTGGCTTCCGCCAATTTGAAGCGGGTGTTCTGGAAGTCGAGCACCGGTTTGCCGAAGACCTTGCGTTCACGGGTGTAGCCGATGGTTTCTTCCAGCAGTGTGTCGATCGATTGCGCGGCGCGAATGGCGATGATCAAGCGTTCCCAGGCCAGTTGATGGGTCAGGTACTTGAACCCCATCCCCTCCTCGCCCAACCGATTGCCAACCGGCACCCTGACTTCATCGAAAAACAGTTCAGCGGTGTCCTGACCTTTCAGGCCGATCTTTTCCAGCAGGCGCCCCTTGGCGAAACCGGAACGAGATTCTTCGACGCAGATCAAGGTCAACTCTTTGGCCGCAGGGTCGATCTTGGTCGCAGTGACCACCAGGCCGGCGTTGCCGCCGTTGGTGATAAAGGTCTTCTGGCCGTTGACGATGTAATCATCACCGTCGCGCCGCGCCGAGGTACGCATGGAGCGCAGATCACTGCCGATGCCCGGTTCACTCATGGCGATCACACCGATCAATTCACCACTGACCATGCGCGGCAACCATTGCTGCTTCTGCTCTTCGCTGCCATAGGCAACGATGTAAGGCGTGACGATTTCCGAATGAGTGGTGAACCCCACGGCAGTGGCATTGGCGCGAGCCAGCTCCTCGATCATCACTGCCGAGTGGCCGAAGTCACCGCCCGGTCCGCCGTATTCTTCCGGCACGGTCGAGCACAACAAGCCATTCTCACCGGCCTTCAGCCAGACCTCCTTGGGCACGATGCCGTTTTTTTCCCACTCATGCAGGTAGGGCACGATTTCGCGGTCGACGAAACGGCGGGCCTGATCACGGAACATGTTGTGGTCTTCTCGAAATACGCCGCGCATCTTGCTTACTCCAGATCGATTCTTGTTGTTGGCAATGGGGAATCAGCGGTCCTGGTAAATCGGATCGCGCTTGTCGACAAATGCAGACACCGCCTCTTGATGGTCTTCGGTGTGATGGGCCAGTGCCTGGTACGCAGCAGACAACTCAAGCAATGAGTCCAGGCGCATGTGCTGCCCCTCACGCAACAGCCGCTTGGTCAGGCGTAATGCGTGCCCCGGATTGCTGGCAATTCTGCGCGCCAGCGCTTGCGCCTCCGACTGCAGCGTTTCGTGGGTGCACACCTGCTCCACCAGGCCCCACTCAAGCGCTTTGGCTGCGTCGATTGCATCGCCGGTAAACGCCATCAGACTGGCCCTCGGAATGCCGATGATGCGGGGCAACAACCAGGCACCGCCGTCACCCGGAACGATGCCCAGGCGTACAAAACTTTCCGCAAAAATTGCCTTGGGCGCCGCCAGACGTATGTCGCACATGCACGCCAGATCCAGACCGGCGCCAATCGCCGGCCCGTTTACCGCGGCGATCACCGGAATATCCAACTCATAGATCGCCAGCGGAATCCGCTGAATGCCATCTCGATAGGTATTGCGTAGTTCATAGGGCGAGCCGGCAAAGATACCGTCACGCTCATGCATATCCTTGACGTTGCCACCGGCACAGAACGCACTGCCATTGCCGGTCAGCACCAAGACCCGCACAGTACGGTCGCGGCGCAGTTCAGCGCAGAGGTCGACGAATTCCTGGATCTGCTCGGGCGTGGTCAGGGCATTGCGCGTGTCCGGGTGGTTCATGCGCACCGTAACGATGCCGCCCTCGCGTTCAATCTGAAGAAACGGGCTCATGCCGGATTACTCGCAAAAGTGGTTAAAGGTTGCGTTCCATGCTGGGTCAGCAATGGCCAGTACTGCTCGCTGCCACCCTGACAGATCATGGTGCCAAGACGCTGGCTCCACAGGCTGGCCGAGCCGAACTCGCTGCGCCACGCCCACAACCGGCGGGTGAGCAAATGCAGCGGGTATTCCTCGGTAAAACCGATGGCGCCATGCACCGAATGGGCAATGCCGGCACCCACGCTGGCGGCTTCTGAGGTGCTGATTTTTGCCGCGGCAATGGTCAGCGCTGCCAGGCCGTCGCGGGACTCCGCAAAGGCTGCCTCAGCAGCAATACCAGCGGCGGCAGCCTGCTCGGCAAAGACCGCCAGTTGCTGCTGAATGGCCTGAAACGAGCCGATCGCTTTACCGAACTGCTTGCGCTCACCGGCATAGTTGGCCGTCATGTCCAATAGCGCATGCAATGCCCCGGCGGACTGCGCCGCGCGCAACATGGCGCCGCCCAGCTCCAGAACATTGGCGTCGAACCCGTTAGGCAGCAGCGCTTGTGCCAGTACCTGGGCACTGGTGAAACCCAGGTCATCACGGGGTTCGCCAGCCACATTGAGACTCAAGGTCAGTTCACTGGCCGTGCTGCGCGCCAGCAATACAATGCTCGGGACACCGGAAGCCGAACGGGCGATAGCGACCAATGCGTCGACATTGCGTCCCCATGGCACAGCGTACGCCGAGCCGTACACACGCTCGCCATCAAGCAGCAGATCGGCACGGGCCGCCACGCTCAACGCCCCTTCCCGCCCCTCCAGCCCCGCCTTGCTCAACAGCCAGTTGGCCAGCAGCGCTTCGCCCACTGGAGCCGGTACTGAGTAACGTCCTGCAGCGCGGACCAGGACATACATGTCGGCCCAGCTAGCCTCGGCGCCTCCGAGTGCCTCGCAGACACCGGCCAGGGTGAAACCCGACTCGTCCAGCGCAGCCCATAAATCGGCCGGCCATTCACCGCCCTCACAGCCCATCACATAAGCCGGCGTCGCCAGATCGGCAAACAGGCGTTCTATCGTCGTTTCAAATATCTCGCGCATTATCGCAACCCCATACCGCGGGCAATGATGCCGCGCAGAATTTCGCGGGTTCCCCCGCGCAGTGAGAATGAGGGCGCCATTTGCGTCAGGTAGGCCAGCACGCGAGCATGCTCGCTGCCTCCGTCCTGCCGTGGCTCGGTTTCCAGCAGCAACTGGGCAACTTCGGGAATCTCCTGCTCAAAGGCATTGCCGAGATCCTTGACGCAGGAAGCCGCCCAGGCCGGATGTTCACCCGCCGCCAATTGCGCAGTGACAGACAACGACATGTTGCGCAGCGTTAGCAATTTGGCCGAAAGGCGTCCAATTTCCCGCGCCTGTAGCGCATCAGGAGATTTACCCACCGCGTCAATCAGGGTTTTGAGCAATGCCATGCAACTGAGGAATCGCTCAGGCCCGCTGCGCTCGAACGCCAGCTCGGCGGTGACCTGATCCCAGCCTTTGCCTTCGGTACCGATCAAGGCATCGGCGGGCAGTCGTACATTGTCGAAAAACACTTCGTTGAAGTGCTCGCCACCAGCCAGGTCGCGTATGGGGCGAATGGTGATGCCAGGCAAGCTCAGATCGACGATGAATTGCGACATTCCGTCATGCCGGGCCTCCGGTTTTTCACCGGTACGCACCAGGGCAATCATGTAGTTCGAATGGTGTGCGTTGGTGGTCCAGACCTTCTGGCCATTGAGCAGCCAGCTGTCACCGTCACACACGGCATTGCTTTTGATCGAGGCCAGGTCGGAGCCCGAGTTAGGCTCGCTCATGCCGATGCAGAAAAAACTTTCACCGCGGCAAATAGCCGGCAAGTACTGCTGCTTTTGTGCTTCGGTCCCGAAGCGATTGATCAATGGCCCGCTTTGGCGGTCGGCAATCCAGTGGGCCGATACCGGTGCACCGGCAGCCAGCAATTCCTCAATAATCACATAGCGCGCAAAGGGGCCCGCCTCCGAACCGCCGTAGGCTTTGGGCAGTGCCATGCCAACCCAACCCCGGGCACCGAGTTTCCCGCTGAATTCGGCGTCGAATCCCATCCAGGACTGTGCGCTCAAGCTGGGCGGGTAATCGGCCAGATTGGTCTGGATAAACTCCCGAACTTGTGCGCGAAGCGCTTGTGCCTCGGCAGGAATATTGCTGTAGGTAAATTGACTGATGGCCATATGCGCTCTCTAACGCTGAACACAGGCGCAATCGCTTCGAATGAAGCGACCACAGAACGGCAACCGCCCCCCGCAGTCGCCGTGGACCGACGACTGCAGAGAACAGCGGCAACTTACAACGCGGTTTGCGCGTCAGCCTGGGCGAACATCGCGTTGATGTCGCCGGAGGTCACCGGTTTATTGTCGTGACGACCGTGGTCGGCGCCGCCCAGGCCCAGGGCCGGTTCGATGCTGACGTGTGTCGCCTGAGCGCGCAGCGCACCGACGGTGCAATTTTCCCGACCGTGGATGGAGAACGGATCAAAGGAAAACTCGCGCATCGCGTTCAAGTGCGTGACCTTGTCGATCATCTCTTTGGGCAGGTGCTTCAAGCCTTCCCACGCGGTTTCCGGCGAGTTCGGCCAAGTGCAGTCGGAGTGCGGGTAATCGCTTTCCCAGGTCACCATCTCGGCGTTCAGGTAGTCGAGGTTTTTCAGCCCGAAATTGTCTTCGATGAAGCAGGTGATGAAGTGCTTGTTGAAGATGTCGCTGGGCATCTTCCCGCCGAAGTTGGAGTTGGTCCACGCATTGTGGTGGCGGTGGGTGAAATCAGCACGCTCCAGCAGATAAGGTATCCAGCCGATGCCGCCCTCGGACAGCGCCATGCGCAGGTCCGGGAACTTCTTCCACATCGGTGCCCAGATCCAGTCGGCCGCGGAGTTGGCGATGGAAATCGGCATGGAAGTAATCCAGGCGTCGATAGGCGACATATCGGAAGCGTGGTTGGCTTTGACACCGGTACCGATATGGCAGCAGATCACGACCTTGTTATCGCTGCAGACTTTCCACAACGGGTCCCAGTAATCACTGTGGATCGACGGGTAACCGTGAATGGCCGGGTTGTCCGACAGCGACAATGCGTGCACGCCCTGCTTGGCCAGACGCTCGACTTCGGCTGCCGCGGCTTTCATGTCCCACCACGGCACGATCATCAGCGGAATGAAGCGACCTGGCGCCGCATTGCACCAATCGTGCAAATGCCAGTCGTTGTAGGCCTGGATCGCGGCCATCGACACGTCGCGGTCGGCATGCACCTGGAAACGTTGCCCGGCGAAGCCAGGAAAGGTTGGAAAGCACAATGAACCGAGCACGCCGTTGGCGTTCATGTCGTCGACGCGGTCCTTGATGTTCCAGGTGCCACGACGCATCTGGTCGTAGCCCAACGGCTCCATGCCGTATTCCTCTTTCGGTCGACCCACCACGGAGTTGAGGCCCATGTAGCCAGTGGCTTGCTCTTCGAACACCCACACATCGCGGTCACCTTTCTTGACCACGTGCGGCTCACGCCCCTTGAAGCGTGCAGGCATGTGACGAGCAAAGGCATTTGGCGGCTCGATCGCGTGGTCATCGACACTGACGAGAATCAGATCTTCAACTTTCATTGTTTTCCCCTTCGCATTCGGGCTTGTTGTTGTGCCTGAATCATAGAGCACATCTTTACTTTATTAAACACATTTTTTGTTTGTGTTCATATTAATTCAGGCCTAGGGAAAAAGCGCGAGCGATAACGCACTAGCCCGCGACAGGTACCAGACCTGTCGCGGGCTAATCAGAGGCTTCAGAGGGGAGTTACGAGGTTGTTCAGTCCCACAACACGTGCAGGTAGTGCGGGCCACGCAGCTGAGCGCCAACGATCTGCGGCCCCGGCTTGCTTGGGTCGAGTCGAATATTGGGCATCAAGTCGAGGATCGCATTCAGCGCGCAATTGATCTCGGTCTTGGCGACGAACTGACCGATGCACATATGAGGACCAAAGCCGAAGCCAAACGACGGTTTTGGCTTGCGGTCGATGTCGAATTTGTCGGCGTTTTCGAACGCCTCTTCATCGCGGTTGGCGGACGTCACGATGCATTGCACCATCGCCCCTTTCGGAATCGGTACACCACGAATCTCCAGGTCTTTGGCCGCCTGGCGCACCTTGAAGGTCGCCACCGGCTCAAAGCGCACCGCCTCATCAATCGCCTTGTTCACCAGGCTGCGATCGTTGCGCACCCGCTCCAGCACATCGGGGTTCTGCAGCAGTAACGACATCAAGGTGCCAAACGTACGAGTCGTGGTTTCACTGGCAGCCGGCAACAGCGAACGCACAAAGGTGGCGATTTCATGATCGTCCAGCGAGCGCCCCTGGTACTCGACGCGGATCAACCGGCTGATCAAGTCATCCCCTGAGGCACCTGCGGCCCGGCGCTCGGTCACCACGTCCTTGACCACATCGTACAGCGCCTGAGCAGCCTGCATGGCGGCGCCACGAGCAGCGGCGGCTTTTTCCGGATCGACTTGCGGCCCCGCCAGGATCGCCAGTGCCCACGCCGCGTACTGCTCGATCTGTTCAGGGCGGTCTTCAGGGAACCCTATCAGCGAATAGATCACCCGGATAGGGAAATACAGGGCGAAGTCCATCAGGTCGGCGCCCTTGGCCGGCACCATCGGCTGGATGTATTCCTCGCGAATCACCCGGTCGATCCGGGTTTCTTTCCAGCGATTGACCGTTTCCGGCATAAACACCGGTTGCAACAGGCTGCGGATGTTCTTGTGGGCGTCACCGTCCATGGCCGTAAGAATCAAGCCATCGAAAAACGCCCCCAACCCCTCGGCGATAAAACCGCTGGTGAAGGTGCTCGCATCACGCATCACTGCCATGACATCGTCGTACTTGAACAACGTGAACGTCGGTCGATTGGCATCCAGCCCGGCAATCGAAGGCACACCCAGGCGAGTCATGAAATTGTCTTCAAGTACGGGAGAGTTGGCGCGCATTTCGCGGTAGGTCGCGTGCAGGTCGATGTCACTGGTGCCGCGATAATTGCTGGCTACGTCGGTAAAAACCTTGGCCAGGTCGCTCTGTTCCGCTGTTGACATGATCGTCTCCGCCTTTATTGTCATTATTTTTGGTGTGAGCCTGACGAAAGGCTCGGATGATTGCCTGATAATAGGCCTTGCCTGAACAATACTTGACACTTATTTAAAATCAGATCAACTGTCATTGCCACAGGCTAGGTTCAATAAGCTTGCTGCACCAGTGTCATGCGACCACCCGCCAGCATCAGCGCGCAGTACAGCCCCAGTTCCACCACTTGTTCAGTGGAGAAAAAACCCGCGAGCCGGGAGAAATACGCGTCGTCGATGGCCAGGTAATCGCTCGCAAATGCTTCTGCATAGTGCAACGCTGCCCGTTCGGCCGGCGTGAAGAGCTCGCTGTCCGTCGCCATGCAGGCGATGTCCTGCTCAGTAACGGTGTCGGATTTTCGCGCCAGTTGGCAGGCCTGGCAGGTGGTGATGCTGGCGATCTTCAGCCGCACCAACTCGCGCAAACGCTCATCGAGCAAACTGTCGGTATGCAGGCTTTCCATCAAGCCGAGCCAGGCCAGTGCCACTTGCGGACGATGTGCCCAGACCTGCACTGGCGTGGTGGAACTGAGCATGCGGTTGCGCTGGCCACGCTCGACGGCGTCTTGCAACGCAGCCGGCATGGTTTCCAGTGGTATCAGCGGTAAGCGCGCCATCTCAATCGAGCCGCTCAATGATCGTGGCCGTGCCCATCCCGCCGGCGCAGCAAATGGCTTGCAAGCCATAACGCCCGCCGCGGCGCTCGAGCTCATTGAGCAAGGTCGTCATCAGCCGTGCACCGCTCGCCCCCAATGGATGGCCAAGCGCGATGGCGCCACCATTGACGTTCAACTTGCTGTGCGGCACGCCAGTTTCCGCCATCCAGGCCAACGGCACCGAAGCGAAGGCTTCGTTGACTTCGAACAGGTCGATGTCACCGATACTCAGCCCGGCCTTGGCCAAGACCTTGCGGGTCGCTTCAATGGGCCCGGTAAGCATCAGTGTCGGATCGGAGCCAACGGTGGTGAAGGCAACGACGCGCGCCCTCGCCCGCAACCCTAGGTTTTTCGCGGTTTCGCCACTCATCAATAGCAATGCCGCTGCCCCGTCAGAGATCTGCGACGAGTTGCCAGCCGTGATGCGCCCGGTATCCGGGCGAAAGCTGGTTTTCAGTGTCGAGAGCTTGTCCCGCGAGGTATCACGGCGAATGGTTTCATCGCGAAGCAGCGTGCTTGCAGGTTCCGTCAACTCCAGTTCTCGCAGTCGCTCGACCGCCACTGGAACGATTTCATTCTCAAAATAACCTGCATCGCAAGCGGCAGCAGCGCGCTGGTGACTGGCAAACGCGAAGTCATCCAGGGCCTCGCGACTGAGTCCCCACTTATCGGCGATCCGCTCGGCGGCCTCACCTTGACTGGTCAACTCGTAGCGTTGCGCGGCCATCCAGCCAAACGCTTGCCCATGGATTTCACGGTTGCTACCCATGGGTACACGGCTCATGTTTTCAGCACCGCCCGCCACCACGATGTCGGCGGCACCCGCGGCAATTGCACCGGCGGCCAGGTGGACCGCGACTTCACCCGAACCGCATTTACGGTCGATGGTCAGCCCGGCAACGGTGACCGGCCAGCCGGCCCCCAACAACGCCGTACGGGCGATGTTGGCGGATTGTTCACCGATTTGCGTTACGCAGCCAAAGATCACGTCGTCCACAGAGGCCGGCGATACGTCGACGCGCTCCAGCAAACGACTGATCACCAGTGACCCGAGATGGTCCGCACGCACGCCGGCAAGGCTGCCGCGAAACTTGCCTACCGGCGTGCGTACCGCATCAACTATGACGATGTCTTTCTTATCGTTTTTCATAGTGCACTGGCCTTGAGCCCCGAGCCCGGCACTTGCTTGCCTTCTTCATAGCGGTAAACGCCATGTCCGGATTTGCGCCCCAACCGGCCGGCCGCAACCATCTTGATGATCAGCGGGCAAGGTCGAAACTTTTCACCGAGGGTCTGGTGCAGGTAGCGCAGCACCGACAGCCGAGTGTCCCAACCGGTCAGGTCACCCAGTTCCAACGGTCCCATCGGGTGGTTGAAGCCAAGGCGCAGCGCGGTGTCGATGTCTTCAGCTGTCGCGGTGCCTTCCTGCAGCATCCACATCGCCTCGTTACCCAACAACGCCGACATACGGCTGGTGGTCAGTCCCGGCGATTCATTGACGACGATCGAGGTCTTGCCGATTTGCTCGCAGAGGGTGCGGGTACGCGCGACCACTTCATCACTGGTCGCGAGGCCGCGCACAAGCTCCACCAACTTCATCTTGTGCACTGGATTGAAGAAGTGCATGCCGACTACACGATCGGCACAGTCCACCGACGCCGCAATCTCGGTGACACTGAGGGCAGAGGTGTTGGTGGCGATGATGGCGTCTTCTGCCAGCAGCGGTGCCGCCTGGCCAATGACCGCCTTCTTGATTGCCAACTGCTCCGAAACCGTCTCGATCAGCACGTTGGCGCCGATGGCGGCTTCACTCAAGTCGCCACAGGTCAGCAGATTCGCCAGGGATTGCTGTGCTTGCTGCTCGCTGACCTTGCCCAGGCGCACGCCATCGGCAAGGATTTTCTCGATACTCGCCCGGGCCTGCGCCAGTGCCGCAGTGTTGGTGTCCACCAGCAACGTAATAAACCCGGAGCTGGCGAACGCATGTGCAATGCCGGTACCCATCAGGCCGGCACCGACGACGACTACTTTTTCTTGATTAGCGCTCATGTTCGGCTCTCTTTTAGGCTCGGTTCTTTTTGCTGACCACATTGCGCAACGTGCCAATACCCTCAACGCTGGCTTCGACGACATCGCCCTCCTTGAGGAACAGACCGGTACCCATTCCCACGCCCGCCGGAGACCCGGTAAACAACACATCGCCCGCGGCGAAACTCGAACGCTGCTGCACGAAGCTGATCAACTGCCCCACATCCCAGGTCATTTCGCCGGTGGAGCCGTCCTGGCGCACTTCGCCATTCACTTTCAAGGTCAGTCGCAACCGTGGTGAACCTTGCGGGAACTCGTCCTTGGTGACGATCCAGGGGCCAAGGCCTGTGGTCTGGTCCTGGCTTTTCGCCGCGAACAAGTCCATGCCGATACCCGCAGGCCCACTGCGTTGCAGATCTCGTGCACTGACGTCGTTGCCGACGGTGTAGCCGAGTACGCAAGCCAACGGGTTTTCCAGATCGATCTCGGGAGTGCCGATGACGACGACCAGTTCCACTTCGTGATCCAGTTCCTCCGTCAACGGCGGGAAACGAATCGGGTCATTCGCACCAATCAATGCCCCATAGGCCTTGAGAAAAGCGACGGGCTGCGCCGGCGCACTCAAACCGAATTCCACCAGGTGCTTGGCGTAATTGGCACCCGCCACGACCACTCGATTGACGGGTTCAATCGGTGGCAGCAGGCGTACTTTTGATAACGGCAAGGAAGAACCCGAGAGCCGCACCGAGCTGATGCCGCGACCGGCCGCCACCGCTGGCGCCCAGTCGTTGAACTCACCGGAAATTGGCGTTACCTGGTCTTGGGCGACATCGACAACAGCCCAAAAAATGCCCGTGCCCAAGTATTCACATCGCGCCAGTTTCATCAGGCACCTACCTTGCCCAACTTGGTCGGGTCCAGGTGCAGCAAACGGCAGGCGTTTTCATAACGGATCTTGCGCATATCGGCATCGGACAACTGCAGGCCATGCGTCAGGTCGTGGCGTACCGCATCGCTGCCACCAAAGTTACTGCCGTACAGCACATGGTCAGCACCGATGATGTCGATCAACGCCTGGCGCATCGGTACTTCATGCAGCTCCACGTCGAAGTAGAAGTTCTTCATGTATTCGAGCAGTGGTTTCTTGTTGTATTTGACGTCGAGGTTTTCGTTGGTCTTGGCCAAGCGACCAAGCTGGTACGGCACATAACCACCACCGTGGGTGATGTAGACCTTGAGGTCCGGGAAGCGATCGAGCACACCGCCGCAGATCAGGTTCCAGAAGCAACGGGTTTCGTCGTACTGCATGCCGACGATCGCGGTGGTTTCGTAACGGTCGTCGTTGGCGTTCTTGCCCCAGGTAACCGACTGGTTGTAGCCGTGCACGAAAATCGGCAAATCCAGGTCGCAGAGGGTGCGCCATACCACATCGAGTTCCGGCGAATCGAATTCCAGGCCACCGAAGTTGGCGCCCCCCGCGACCAGACCTTTGGCACCCAGCTCTGTGCAGGCGTAGCGAATTTCAGCGGCGGCCGCTTCCGGGACATTGAGCGGCGCATGGGCCCAGAACATCAGGCGGTCTGGCGCTGCGGAGCAGTATTCAGCCAGGGTTCTGTTGACCGTACGGGCGAACGGCACGGCGAATTCGGCTTCGGTCCAATACATGTAGCAGTGCGAAGGAACAGACACGACCTGCAGGTTTTGACCGGCGGCATTCATGCCGGCCAGGCGCACTTTCGGGTCAGCCCAGCGAGCAAAATATTCTTCCAGCTTGGGGCCGTTACCGGAGCGGACGGCGGCCTTACGTTCTGGCGATCCCAGACCCAGAATCCAATCACCTACACGCAGCTTGATGTCACCGTCAGCGTGTTGCTCGAAAAACGGCCCCCAATGAGGGTGTTGGTTGTAGTAGCCCGGATGGGGAGCGTGAGCATGGAGATCGATAAGCATGTCTAGGTACCTCGAAGTTGGCACTTTTTGTTGGTTTGTTAGCGCGGTCCTTCCCGTGACCAGACGCAAGCTGTCGCGCAAAGGGAAGCCGAAAGGCTCGCTGCTAAGACCAGAGATTAAATTCAAATTGAGCAGAAATCAAAATTCTGTTCAATTTATTTTTAATCGTCGCGCAAAAGCCTACGCCAGAGCCTTCGAGCCAAGTCGAAAACACCCTGTACGACGGCAAAAACAGCCTGCTGCGGGGGATGGGTTGCACAACGAGGGGGAAAACATAGACGCCGCCAGAAACGAAAAACCCCCGAGAATCGGGGGTTTTCTTGCAGCGCGAGGGGGACTTTTGAAGGTCAGCGTCGAGTGCGTGACGTTGAACCCATGATCAGCGCACCGAGGAGCTTTTTCACCCGCACCGGGAACAAGCGACGACCCGCCGCCTCCGGCACCAGGATTTCACTCAACACGTAACGAATGATCATTTCGCAGATCAGCTCCCGATCAAGGCGTACGCCGAGGCGATCGTCCCAATCGTCGAAAACGATCCCCAGGCCGTCCTGAAAACGCACGATAGAATCGTGGAAGATCCGCCGGAAAAAACCCAGCGCATAGTCAGGGGCGACGACCAGCAAGCGTCGCGCACGACTTTGCTCGAGATAGTTGTCGAGGTAGGCAAACAGCGCATTGAGGCGCGCTTCCGGGTCACTGATATGGCCCAGCTCCTGCGACAGGGAGCTGTGGAAACTTTCGCGTTTATGCCGCGAAAAGGTGTCCAGAAGGTCTTCTTGCGAAGCGAAGTAGCGGTAAAACGTGCCGCGCGAAACGCCAGCGACCTGGCACACATCCAGGATCGAAATGCGGTCTGCACCCGACATCAATACCACCTCTTCGGTGGCCTTCAGGATATTGGCGATGGTTTCTTCGGAACGTCGGTTGGGTTTGACCTTGGCGCCTGCGACTGCTTTGGGGCCGGTGCGTCGTTCCACTGACTTACCCGCTTCTGCACCCGCGTCCGGCACCACGTTTTTTTTCGTTTTAGGGGCTGGCATTGGCGCTTCAGCTTTCTGGGATGCGGCTTTTGGCATGGGTTAATGGGCTCATTGAGAGTAAAGATAAGCAACACTAGCACAGGATCTGTGCATAAATAACGTTATATGTTCAACTTATCCCTAAAGACATTTGCAAAATTTCTATTTAGAATCCAATTCTCTCTTCAAAATAAAATCAGGCGCACCAACAGCTGTTGGTCCCTAAAACGGAGAATATTCATGGGCAGCAGCGGCAATCCAGAGACCTGGGCAGTGGGAGAACGAGACACTGTCATCGAAGCGCTAGATCGTGCGGTAGCAAGGCATCCAGACAAAATATTGCTAGATTTCAGTGGCGAGTTATACACATACGCTCAGGTTGACTCACTCTCGACCAAAATGGCCAACGCCCTTGCCACCCTCGGCGTCAAGGCCGGTGAAACCGTGCTGACCATGCTCGATAACAATATCGATGCCGTCACCACCTGGCTGGCGATCAACAAGCTCTGCGCAGTGAGCGTGCCGATCAATACCGCCCTGAAAGGTGAGTTCCTGCGTCACCAGATCGCCGACACCGGTACTTCGGTGGTGATCTGCGAGTCGGCTTACCTGCCACGCGTGAGCTCGTTGGCTGAGCAGTTACAGGATGTGCACCATATTCTTTATCGCGGCACACCTGAAACCTTGGCCGATTGCCGGATTCGCGTGGCGCCACTGGATGAATTCCGGGGTCATGACACCACGCCACTCCCCAATAAACCGCAGCCTTCGGATCTCGCCTGCCTGATTTACACCTCAGGCACCACAGGCCCTTCCAAGGGCTGCATGATCAGCTACAACTTCATGTGCAACCTTGCGCGCCTGCAGCTGCGTGCCGGCCCGGCCAGCGCCGATGACGTCACCATCACGCCATTACCGTTGTTCCACATGAACGCGCTTTGCGTATCCATCATAGCCAGCATTCTGGTGGGTGCCCGGGCCGCTATTCTTCCGCGCTTTTCTGTTTCCAACTTCTGGCAGGAAGTGGAGCGTTCGGGCGCCACCATCGCATCGATTCTGGGCGGCATGGGTGGCCTGCTCGCCCAGGCTCCGGATAACGAAGCCATGTTGCGTTGTGTCGGGCAGATCCATACCGCGCGCGGTAACCCCTACACTGAAGAAACCAAAAAAATCTGGCGTGAGCGTTTCGGCACTAAGCTGGTGGGCGGCAACGGCTATGGGCTGACCGAGGCCTGCGTTATTACCTCGCTGGCCGCCGGTGAATACGCGGCACCGGGTTCCTCGGGCAAACGCATCGCGGACTTTGATGTACGCATTGTCGACGACCTCGATCAAGAAGTAGCACCCAACAGTGCCGGCGAAATCGTGGTACGCCCGCTGCGCCCGGACATCATGTTCCAAGGCTATTGGCGCCGGCCGGAAGACACCCAGAAACTGATGCGCAACATGTGGTTCCACACCGGCGACATCGGCAAGTTCGACGACGACGGGTTCTTCTATTTCGTCGATCGCAAGAAGGACTACCTGCGCCGCCGCGGTGAAAACATCTCCAGCTTTGAAATGGAAGCCGCGTTCGCTGTTCACCCGGCGCTGGCCGAAGTGGCGGTGCATGCCGTGCCATCGGACAAAGGCGAGGACGATGTGAAGGTCACGGCGGTACTGCATGAGGGCGCGACACTTGCGCCAGAGGAACTGTTCCAATGGGCCACCGATTCGGTCCCGTACTATGCCCTGCCCCGCTACATCGAGTTTCGCAGCAGTTTGCCGAAAAACCCGCAGGGTCGGGTGTTGAAATACCTGCTGCGCGATGAAGGTAAAACCCAGACCACCTGGGATCTGGAAACCACCTCTATCGTGGTCTCCAAAAAGTAATCGCCCCTCCAACGAAACAAGCCCGCTTAAAGCGGGCTTTCTTGTTTCCAAGGTCTGACTGACCTGCCTTTTTGTAGGAGCGAGCCTGCTCGCGATGAACTCAAGGACAACGCGTTCAACCAGAGCCTACGCGTTATCGTTGACGCCCATCGCGAGCAGGCTCGCTCCTACATTGAACGGGGCGAATCAATACTCGCGAACGGGAACGCCTTTCGGACGGGAGTTGTAACCAGGCAGGTGCAGGCCCCCGTCAACGTGGATCGTCTCGCCCGTGATGAAACGCGACATCTCGGACGCCAGGAACACCACCACCGGCCCGATATCCGCTTCGGGTTCGCCGCAGCGACCCAACGGGCGCATCGAAGCGGACATTTCCGCAAAACCCGGGTTTTCTGCAGCAAGCTTGTGGAAGGTCGCACCCATTGCGGTCGGCGCAATGGCATTGGTGCGAATGTTGAAGCGTCCCCACTCGGAGGCAGCGCTACGAGTCAGCCCGACAATCGCCGATTTCGCCGTGTTGTAGTCGCCATGCAGCCAGGCGCCGATCTCGATATCGATGGAGTAGAAGTTGATGATCTTGCCACCGCCACGCGCTTTCATATGCGGCAGTGCAGCTTTCATCGCCCACCAGGCAGCCCACACGGTGGAGCCCAAGGTTTGCTCCAGCATAGCATCGGTTTTTTCTTCCAGTAGCACATTGGGCGTCGGGGCGAAGGCGTTGTTGACCAGGATGTCCAGGCCACCAAATTGATCCACGGCCAATTGCACCGCCGCTTCGATGTCCGCCTTGTTGCACACGTCGGTCTTGATGAATACAGCCTTGCCACCCAGGGCTTTCAATTCAGCGACAACGGCTTCTCCGCTGACCACGTCCAGTTCGGCAACCACCACGGCTGCGCCTTCCTTGGCAAAGTTCAACGCAATGCCGCGTCCAATGCCGCCTCCGGCGCCAGTGATCAACGCAACCTGTTCGTTTAACAGTGCCATAGCCACCCCTTTTTCTTGTTTTTTAGTGAACATTATTGGATATAGTGTTCAAATATACCCGATTCTTACCGCCTGAACAGCACTGAAACAAGGATATTGAGGATGAGTGTATTTCGCCGCCGCGTGGAGATTATGGCCACCCGTGCCAGTGATGCAGGTGAAGTCCGCGCGGCCCTGGAAGATGACTTTCACCACTTCCGTGTATGGGTTCGCCATCGCGCAGGCGTGGTGAGTGCCATCGGCGGTGAAGCGCTGCGTCATCCCTACTCCCTGTGTCCGCAAGCCTGTGATCAATTACAGCAGTTGCTGGGCATGAAGCTGAACCGTGTTGCCCATTCAGTCACCCGGCAAACCGATGCCAGTCATCAATGCACGCACTTGCTCGACCTCGCGGGCCTCGCCATCGCCGCTGCAGCGCGAGACACCCGCCAGCGTCGCTACGACATTGAAGTGGCCCAGCGCATCGACAATCACACACGTGCCATCTTGCTCCGCGATCACGACGAATTACTGAGCTGGGCGGTCAACGGCACCCGGCTCGAAGGGCCACCGCCCTACACGGGCATCAACCTTCGCGAAGGCATGGCGCGCTGGGCCTTGAGTACCCTGACTGAGGAAATGGCCGAAGCCGCGCTGTTGCTCCGCCGTTGCACGCTGATTTCGATGGGACGCGCCTACAACCTCGACGAACAGGTCCACGCGATGAGCACGGGCCTGTGCTACAGCCAACAATCGGAACGTGCCGAACAGGCACTAAGAATGAAGGGTTCGACCCTGGACTTCAGCGACAAACCGCTGCAACTGTGTGCCCAGGATCAAGAGTGGCTAAGACAGCACGATTAGTCGCGCTACCCCTTGTTCAAGAGCAGCGCGGCCAGTGCCCGCATGCACGGCGATCGGGGTTTAAACCCGAGCGCCGATGCAAACTAGAGAAAGACGGCCAGATTGGGAGTGCCCAGTACAGCCTGATCAAGGATGACCTCGCGTCGTGCCAGCTTGAACCCCGTCTCACCGAGACGCAGCACATCACGTCGCTCACCGCTGATGATATCGACATGGTGATCGTTGAAACGGCTGCGGGTCAGCAGCAGATAACTGGTCACCACAAACTCATCGCGCTTGTCGGTTTCTTCGACAAACACGTTGGTCACCAGACGCCGGGTACGCGAGGGAGGATCTTCCGCCCAGGCGCTTTTGCCGGACAGGCGCAAAATGCGCCCCATGATCGAACGGTAGTCATCATGGTAGTGCTGAACACTGCGCACAATGGTGGTTCTCAGCTCGGACGCCACGCGAGTCTGGCGTAGCGGTACGGTGTACACCAGGTCGGTGTCCAGACGTTCGGCCCACTCTTGCAGGCGAATCTGGTCGAGCAGCGTGGCTTCCTCGTAGAGAAAGGTCACCACGTCGTTGTAGATCGGCGAGCCCACCGGCACCCGTTTGGTACCTACTGGAGAACCCGGCTGGATATCCTCCACACCGCGTTGTTGAACCTGAGCCATGAGTCATTTCCTCACTTTTATTCTTGTTAATGCTGCGATTGCGGCCTGCGAGGATCGCAATCGAACCAGGGCCAACGGGCGATTATTGCTCGTTCGGTGCGGTCATCAGCTCGTGCCAGTACAACCACCAGTGCCACTGGGTATCGTCCTTGGTGAAACCTTCGTTGACGATACCGGGGCCAGGCCAGCCCTCAGGGGCGCCGGTTTCAAAGCAGGCCTGGTATTTCAGCGTGCTCTTGCGGCCCATCGCGCCTTTGGCGGCCAGGGTCATGTGCGGCCAGGTATCGGAGTCATCCTGCTCGACCATGCCGGAGGTGCCGAACAACTGGATGGTCTGCTTGAGCATCTTGTCGCGCAGTTCAGGGGACGCGTCTTTCTCGGCAAACACCCAGTTGACGAACTCCAGCTTGTCGGGACCACGCGGCACGTAGGCGTGCAGGGTCATCGAGCCGACGACGCTGCCGTCCGGCTGCGGGATGTAGACAAAGCCAAAGAGAATGTTGGGGAACATCCCGCCGACTTGTGGCGGCATGCTGGTCAGCACTTTCAACTGATCTTCAGTCAGGTTGCGCGCCAATTGCTCCACCATGTCGGCGGTCATGCCGGCCGGAGGCAATGCCTCGAGCTTCTGTTGAACTGTCAGCTCCGCCGGGTCGAGGCCGGTCAAACGCTTGATCTTGCGGGCCAGGTCAATGCAGCGCAGCGCATGGCCGTGGGGCGAGCTGATTTCGACGCCGATCATTTCCGGGCTGAGATCAGCGGTTTCGCCCTCGCCTTTCTTCGCGTAGTTGCCCACTTCGCCCAGCCAGCGGTGCAAGGTCAGGGTGTGGAAACCGTCGGCCGCCGATTGCTCGCCAGCGGTTTTCCAGTTGGCATTGACGATAAAACGTTGCGGCGGACCGAGCACTTCCATGCCCTTGTCGGAACGACAGAACAGCATGTCGTAGTACCATTTGGCATCGCCGAGAAACTCTTCAAATGACGGGCCATCAACGTTCCAGGTGGCGAATACCAGGCCGCCATACAGGGTGACGCGTGCCTTTTTCAGGCCCAGCTCCGATTTGGGCAGCATCTTGCCATGCATGCACTCGCGCTCAACCGGCGAGCCGATGAAGTCACCATTGGGACGGAAGGCCCAGCCGTGATAGATGCATTTGTGAATTTGCGTATTACCGCAATCGGCGGTGCTGATGCGCATGCCCCGGTGCGGGCAGACGTTGAGGTTTACGAATACCTCACCTTCTTTGCCGCGGGCAACAATGACCGAGTCGGACCCCATGTCACGGACCATGAAATCGCCGGAGTTCGGGATTTCCGATTCGTGCCCCAGGAGCACCCAGATCTTGCCGAAGATCTTTTCCATCTCCAGGTCGTAGATTTCGTGGTCAGACAACACACGCATCTGCACTTCCCGGCTGGAGGTATAGATGAGATCTGAAACTTTGGTTCCATCAGACAATACGGGGCTTGTTCTTGTTAGCATGATTGCCTCCTGATCAGAGCGTCACAACGGTAGTCGCGACGAAATATAAGACACTTTTCGTGTTTCTGTACATAGAATTCACCATAAGATGTAAGCAAATCCTTCCGTCATGGACTGACCCTCAGCCCTTGGCCGGCGCCGTGCCCACTTGCGTGCGCAGCACACCGATGCCATCGATCTCCAGCTCAACCACATCGCCGGGTTTCAAGTAACGCAGTTGTTCCAGCCCACAGCCGTTACCCACCGTGCCTGAGCCCAGGAATTCACCGGGGTACAAGGTTTCCGAACGGGAAACATGGGCAATGACGTCTTCAAAGCTCCAACGCATGTCACGGGTGTTACCGCGCCCCCATTCTTCTCCGTTGACCCGGGCAATCATGTTCAGGTCATAGGGGTCCCCCAGCTCATCAGCGGTGACCAGGCAAGGGCCCATGATGTTGGCGGTATCGAAATCCTTGCTCTTGGCCGGGCCGAGCATGCCGGGCATTTCCAGGGCCTGGGCGTCGCGGGCACTCATGTCGTTGAAGATGGTGTAACCGACGATATGGGCACGGGCGGCCTCGCGGCTGATGTCCTTGCCACGCTTGCCGATGTAGCAACCGAACTCCAGTTCGAAGTCCATCGCCCGACTGAAACTCGGCCACTGGAACTCATCGTCGATGCCAATCACGGCAAAGCGGTTGCCTTTGTAATAGATGGGTTGTTTGTTGAAGGTGTCGATCACCCGGTCGTCGGCGCGAGTGTTCATCGCCTTCAAGGTGGCTTCCGGGTCTTCGGTGCGCAATGCACGCGCACGGCGGGCCGCCGCGAAGCTTTGGCGCAGGTGAAGTTCGAAACAGGAACAGTCGCGCATTTGCGGCGGGGGCTGAATCGGTGCTCGCAGTTTCACACTGGAACGCTCCAGCACCGCCGCCGATGGCGCCTTGGCCACCAGCGAACGCGCCAGCTCCAACGCCGGCTCCCCCGCTTCCACCAGGGCCAGAATGCTGCTCAAAGCCACACTGTCGCGACTTTCCAGCAAGCGATAGGCATTTTGCAGGTCCAGCACTTGCTGGTCCTGATTCAACAGTGCACCCGCGCGATCAAAACCGTCGGCGTCGGTATAGGTCACCAGTCTCATACGCGGCCACTCACTGGCAGCAACGCACCGGTAACGGCTGCGGCGTCGTCCGACAACAAAAACGCAACCACGGCCGCCAGCGCCTGCGGCGTCACCCACCGGCTGCTGTCGGCATCGGGCATGTCGGCGCGGTTGGCCGGGGTGTCGATAATGCTTGGCAACACGGCGTTGACCGTGACGCCACGATCTTTCAGCTCTTCGGCCAATGCCTCGGTCAAGCGGGCAACACCGGCCTTGGAGGCCGCATAGGCGCCCATCCCCGTTGCAGCCTTGACGGAGGCCAGCGCACCGATATTGACGATGCGCCCCGCCCCGGAGGTCAGCAATTGCGGCAGCGCCGACTGCGAACTGACCACGGCGGTGCGTACGTTCATCTGATAAAGGCGGTCCCAGGTATCCAGGGTGCCACCTTCAACGGTCTCCCAGGCAAAACCGCCCGCCACATTGACCAAACCATCAATACCGCCCAATTGCGCCGCGACCTGAGCAAATGCCGCGCTGGCCGACTCGGTGGACGTCAGGTCGACACCGCCCAGACACAGCAGATTCTCCGTATCGAGCAAGGAAGCCGGGACCTCGGCGCGATCCAGCAAGGCCACCCGGGCGCCGCATGCCAGCAGGCATTTACCAAGGGTACTGCCGAGGGCACCAAAGCCACCGGTGACGACTACCCTCTTGTCCAGCAATAACTGGGACATCGTGAAATCCTCTTGTTGTTGTTTTGCGGCGCGAACTGTCGATCCGTGCCTTTGTCGGGGTAAATATATGACACTTTTTTAAAATATGTACAAATGATACCGTATGACCTCAAGTCAAACATTCACCTGCGGACCGCTGATGCCTAGAAAACTTCCTGCACTCAACGCCGACAACCGCGCCTTCTGGCAGGGTGGCGAACAGGGCGAATTGCTCATTCATCGCTGCGCGGCCTGCAGCCGGTATTTCCATCCGCCCGCCCCGCTGTGCCCGCATTGCGCCAGCTTCGAGGTGGCGCCGAAGGCGGTATCGGGCAAGGGCAAAGTGCTCAGCTACACCATCAACTACCAAGCCTGGAACCCCGCCCTTGAGGTGCCCTATGTGGTCGCGATCATTGAGCTGGTGGAACAAGCCGGCTTGCAATTCGTGAGCAACGTGGTGGGGATGCCGGTCGAGGATGTGCACATCGACATGCCGGTACGGGTCAGCTTCCTAAATGTCGAGGATGTCTGGTTGCCTCTGTTCGAGAAGGATCAGTGATGTTCGATCATCGTTATGAAAAAGACGTCGCCATCACCGGCATCGGCCAATCGGAAATCGGACGACCGTCAAGCAAATCCGCCATGCGCCTGACCCTCGATGCCTGCCTCGAAGCCATTGCTGACGCCGGCCTGCAGCGCAGCGACATCGACGGCGTGGCTTGCTGGCCGGGCGATAACAACAATGGCGACCCGTTCTCGCCGGTCGGCCCCAGCGCCCTGAAAAGCGCACTGGGGCTCAACGTCAACTGGTTCGGTGGCGGATATGAAGGGCCCGGCCCGCTCACCGGTGTGATCAACGGTACCATGGCGATTGCAGCGGGCCTGTGCAAACACGTACTGGTGTTTCGCACCATCACCGAAGCGTCAGCCCGGATGGTTAACAAACAGGCGAGCGCCTTGACCAACAAAACCAAGGGACGCGACAGCAGCTACGCCTGGCAGTGGTTCACGCCCTTCAATGTGCTGTCGGCGACCAATCTGATGGCGCTGTATGCCCAACGTCACTTCCATGAATACGGCACTCGCCCGGAGCAGCTGGCACAAATCGCCCTGACGTGTCGCCAGAACGCCATGCGCAACCCCAAGGCGGTGTTTCGCACGACGATGAGCATGGACGATTACATGGCCTCGCGGGTGATCTCTTCGCCTTTGCGTCTGTTCGACTGCGACGTGCATTGCGATGGCTCAACCGCGATTGTGCTGTCGCGCCGTGATATCGCTCAGGACCTGCCGAACAAACCCATCCGCATCGAGGCGATGGGCGCAGCGTTGAATCAGCCGTGGTCATGGGACCAGATCTCGCTGACCAAAATGGCGGCTTTCGACGTCGGCCAGATGATGTGGGCGCGCACCGACTACACCCCGCAGGACGTCGGCTCCGCACAGTTGTATGACGGCTTTTCGATTCTGACCATGATCTGGCTGGAAGCCCTGGGCCTATGCCCGACCGGGGGCAGCGGCGCCTTCGTTGAAGGCGGCACCCGCATTGCACTGGATGGCAGCATGCCGCTCAATACCAACGGCGGTCAGCTTTCGGGTGGCCGCACCCATGGGCTCGGTTATGTGCATGAGGCGTGTTTGCAACTGTGGGGGCGTGCCGAAGGCCGGCAAACCCGTGAACACAGCGTCAGTACGGTGGCAGCCGGTGGCGGCCCGCTGGGGGGCAGCCTGCTGCTGGTGCGCGAGTAACGCAGCGTCTCAGTAGAGAACGCCGGCCACTTCGTTACAGAACTCGATCAGTGCCTTGCCCAGGTCGGCAAGGCCCTCTTCATCCCGTTGTCCACGGAACATCACCGCTGACACTGTGAAGTCGATGCTGTTGCTCGGCGAGTAGACCGGCGCGGCAATGGCCAGGATCCCTCCGGAAAAATGCCCGTCGTCCAGCGCCCAACCGCGCTCGGCCGCTTGTCTCACCTCTTCGCGATAAACGTCCAGCGGCAAAGGCTGGGCCCAGCGAATCGTGTCGAAACTGCTCTGTACTTCCGGGTCGTCGAGGTCGATCTGAGTCGCGAACAAGCGCCCACTGGCCCCCATCAGAATCGGCAAGCGCTGACCTTCGGCCATATCGATACGCACATCGGTCGGGCTCGCAGCGGAGGCGACAATGACAATCCGGTCGGGGCTCATTTTTCGCCACAGGGTAATAGTCACGCGCTGGCGTGCAGCCAGGTTTTGCAACAAGGGTTTGGCCATTTGCACGCGGTGCCCTTGGGTCACCACCTGTTCGACAAGTCGTGCCAGGCCCAAGCCAACCGAATAGCGTTTGGACAATGCGCTGAAGTCGACGACGTCCTCCTGTACGAGTGTGCGCAGGATGTTGAAGCAGGTGCTGGGGTTGATTTTCAGCTGACGTGCGATGTCCACCGAGCGTTCCGGTGTCCCCACCTGACTGAGGTAGCGCAGGATGCGTATGGCGTTGGAAACGGGCTTGACGAGGGTGGCGCCGGCCGATTTGGTGGTGTCGTTGAGGTCAGTGAAGTCCATGCCCGATCCAGTAACTTTGAGGTGCCAGCATTCTAACCTGAGAATGAACGGCAACGTAAAAGTTTTAACTGGGAATAATCCGAACGAATTAGTGAGTTTGTTTCTCCAGCGGCTGATAAATCAGCCGGCGGGTCTGCAGGTCTTCGCGACGAAAACGCTCAAGCAGGCATTCCTGGGAATGGTCTGCCTGGGTCACCCGCACTTGCTGGCGCAGGTAATCCAGCCATGACTCGACAATGAAACGCTCGCTGAAAAGCTGCGGGTCCGCCATGTCGCGGTACAGGCGCCAGTTCTGCGCGCCGTTGCGCCGCCGCGCCTTGCCTACGGCGTACACGACTTTCAGGAAATCGTCACGGTCAGGCGGGCTTACCTGATACACGATCTCGACCGAAACCGGTCCTTCGGAATGACACACCGGGCTGCCCAGTTGCGGATTGTCGGCCACCTGCACTTCGGCAAAATCCGCTTCCTGCCCCAGTTCGATCCGGCCATTACGCGTCAGCAAGATCCCGGCCAACAATAACAGTGTCGCCAATAGCAGGCTTTCACTGACGCCCAACGCCTGTGCCAGCGCGCCCCATAGCGCGCCGCCCGCTGCCATGGCCCCCATCAGGATCAATACGTAGACCGACGCCACTCGTGCCCGCACCCAGTTGGCGGCGTACGTTTGCACCACAGTGGAAATGGTCGCGTTGACCGCCATCCAGCCAAACCCTGCCAGCAACATCATCACGCAGACCCCATAGCGATTACGCGAAAGCGCAGCGGTCAGGCTGGCGGCCGCAAAAGCAACGGTGCCGCAGATCAGTAAGTGACGCATGCTCACCGAGCGATACAAACGCGGCAAGATCAATGCGGCCAGCACGGCACCCGCCCCCAGAAATGCCATGAGCAAACCGTAGCCGCCCGCTTCCATGCCCAATTGCTGCTTGGCCACCAATGGCATCAAGGCCCACAAGGCACTGGCGCTGCTGGTGAACACCAAGACCTGCTTGAGCGCGTTGAACAGCACCGCTGAATGCCGGATATAGCGCAGGCCACTGCGCATGCCGCCGGTCAGGGTTTCCGGCGGCAAGCCCACGGCCGGCGGATTTGGCGTAAGCCTGAACAGGAAGAGCAATACGGCGAACAAGCACAGCGCGATCACCAGGAATACCGAGGCGGTGCTCCACCAGGCAATCAGGGCACCCGCGAGCGCCGGCCCCAAGGCGCGAGTTGCATTGATGGCGATACCGTTCAATGACACCGCCGCCGGCACCTGATCCCGTGAAATCACGCTGACCATGGTCACCATCCACGCCGACATCCCCAAGGCACTGCCGGTGCCCAGCACAAAGGTAAACGCCAGCAATCCCCAGGTTTCCAGATGCGCGCTATACGCCAGTGCACAAAGCACCAGCGCGGCGAACAGCATCATGCACTGCGTAATGATCAGCCACCGACGACGCTCGACCCGATCGGCTATCACGCCGCCGGGGAAAGCAAACAGGAACACCGGCAGGGTCACCGCGGTTTGCACCAGCGAGACCATGGCCGCGGAGGGGGTCAGCGTGGTCATGATCCACGCCGCAGCGACCGTCTGCATCCAGATCGCCATGTTGACCATGGCGCCGGCGAGCCATAAGCCGCGGAACGCCTTGTTACGAAACGGCGCCCACGCCGAGCCCTCGCTCATCATCACTCCTCAGCGTTTCAGCCGGTTCAAATCAGTGGTTAGTTTTCTAGCGGCTGGCCCAACCGCCCTGCGGCACGCGCCGGGTTGAGCTGACGTGGCAGCGCAATGGTATTACGCAGTCGACCGATGCCTTGAATCTCAGCCTCGACTCGATCCCCAGGTTGCAAAAAGCGCCCGCTTTCCAGGCCCACACCGTGGGTGGAACCGGTAAACACCAGATCACCGGGACGCAGGCTGATGCGTGCATCCAGATAATTGAGCAACTCATCCAGACCGAAAATCATCTGGCGGGTATTGTCCTGCTGACGTAATTCATCATTGACGCTCAGGTGCATATCCAGTGCCGGCTGCCCCGCTACGCCCAACTCATCCGCCGTCACGATCCACGGGCCCACCGGGGTGGTGCGGTCCATGGCTTTTTGGGTCAACAGGTCCAGGCGTCCAATCTGTTTACCGGCGTCGCGCGCACTGATGTCATTGCCCACCGTGTACCCCAGTAGACAATCGCTGGCGTTAGGCTCTGCGAGCAATGGCCGACCGACCACGGCCACCAGCTCCACTTCGTAATCAAGCTGACGGGTCAATGGCGGAAACTCGATCTCGTCCTCTGCACTGACCAGCGCAGATTCAGGCTTGATGTAAGCCAGTGGATGCGCTGGCACATCGCTGCCCAGGCGTTTGAGATGACTGAGGTAATTGAGCCCCACACCAAACACCCTGGCACCCGGCTCCAGCGGCGCAAGCAGCCGTGCCGCGGACAGCGGCAACCACTCGTCGTCCAGATCAAGCACGTCCGCCACCAGCCGCGTGCCCAGCCCGGCCCAGTTTGCGAACGGCGCATTGATCCGGCGCAGGCGATCGGTTTGCGCGTCGAGTAACGCCCAAAACGCCTGCCCCGCCACCTCGACCCGTGCCAGGCGCATGTCAGTGCTTGGCCAGGTAGATGGGCAGGTACTCAGGGTCGAGCACTTCTTCCGGTGTTTTGACACTGGTACCGAGAATCGGGCCCACCATTTCGTGACCCCATAGGCTGAGTTTCTCCGGGTTCAACTCGTAGGGGTCACCCTGCCACGGCTCAATTTCAGCAATGGTCTCGAAGGCAAATCCGGACGGGTTGAAATGGTAGAAGGACAGGTGCGGGTCCTGGGCATGCTGACCGAGGGTCATCATCATCGGCAGTTGGCGCTGACGCACAATGTCGTAGGTTTCACCGACGTCGCGCACATTGCGCACAAACAGTCCGACATGCTGCACGCCCATGCGGCCCGGGCCGTGACCATAGGCAATGTCATGACTGGTGTGATGGTTGAGCTTTGAGCGGAAGAAACCGGTGCGACCCTTGCCTGCGCCAGCGCCATACCAGCTGAAGCCCATGACATTGAGCAGGAAGTCTTCCAGTTCCGGGGTGTAGTCCGGGGTAATCAGCACCACGTGGCCAGCGCCACGTTCATCGGCGAGAAAACCACTGTGCGGGCGACCGGGCTGGAAGGAACGCGGCAACCACTTTTGCCCGTAGAACAATTCGTGCTGGTAGCCCACCGGATCGCGAAAACGTACCAACTCGCGCACACCACGCTTTTCACACAATTGCGCGTCGCCACGGGTGTATTCAACATTGGCCGCCGCCAGCTTCTTGATACCGTCCTCGAAGGCCATGCGCCCTACTGCTTCCCAGCCAATGTAGGCAATTCTGTCCACTTTGCCTGGATGGAACGCAAAACGATGGCGGCGATCGTCGATTCTGAAGTACAGCGACTCAGGGTCACTTTCAGGGTTCTTGCCAATGCCGAAGCCCATCACCTGCGGGCCATACTCACGCCACGCGTCGAGGTTGGGGGTCTCGAACCCCATGTAACCGATACCAATGATGTCCACGTAATTTCACCTTGTTATTGTTCGAGATGAAAAGGTGCCAATGGCACCTGCCCTGACGTCGTGTGTATTAAATCGCCAGTAATCCGCCGTCGATGACGATGTCCGAACCGGTTATGAATGACGCTTCGTCGGAAGCAATAAAAACGGCCATCGCCACCACTTCTTCAGGCTCGCCCGGACGGTCCATCAAGACACCGTCCAGCAACATGGCACGCATTTTCGGGTCTTCCAGAAACGGTCGAGTGCCCGGCGTGGCGACAAACCCGGGACTCAAGCTGACCGCTCGAATGCCGAACGGCGCGCCTTCTACGGCCACTTGCCGGGTGAACGACACCACGGCGCCCTTGGCGGCCGAATGCGCGGAGATGCCCGCCACTTTTGAGCCACCCCATGCAGCGGTGGAGGACACGTTGATGATCACCCCGCGCTGCTCGGCCAAATGGTTCCAGGCATATTTGGTGGTGTAGAACAGCAGGTCGATTTCATTGCGCATGGTGAACTGCCAGTCTTCGATCGAGAGTTCGCTGACCAGCCCGAAACGTGCAGCGGAAGCATTGTTGTACAGAATGTCGATGCGCCCGTGCTCGACGACGGCGGCATCGATCCAGGCCTTGGCCTGTTCGTGATCGCCCAGGTCGACGGGGGCCGAGCCATACAGGGTAAAGCCCTCGGCTCGCATCAAAGCGGCCGTCTCTTCATGGCCTTCGGCGTTAAAGTCGCAACCGACCACAATCGCCCCTTCGCGGGCAAAACGCAGTGCCGCGGCCCGGCCCTGGCCACCACCGGTACCGGTGATCAACGCGACTTTATTACGTAAACGTCCCATCCACACATCCTCAACTCTGTGGTTATCAGTGACGACTGGTGCTCACACCCTCAAACAGCTTCGTCTTCGGGGGTAATGGGCTCAAGCCAGATGGCTTCCGCCGGACAGGCGGCGGCACCTTCACGGGCCTCCTCCTCCAACTCGGGCGGTACACGGGCATCGTCCATGTACACCAGGCCATCGGCATCAAGTTTGTAAAGGCTGGGGCAGATCGCGGCACACAAGCCATAACCACAGCAGCGGCTACGGTCGGCCACGGCTTTGAATTGCGCTTTTTCTGAACTCACTTTTTTTCTCCTTATCAGGTCCAGTCACAGCAAATTATGAACACTTATTTATTTTATGTGCAATTAATTTTTAGCGCGGATATGCTGGCAGTCATCGGCGCTTGCAAAACACCCTGGTGAGCTTGAGGCGACGGGATGTTGAACAGATTGATTCAAAGGTGTGTTCGACGCAGGAAATTCGTTTGTCTATGAGTCAGATAGCTGTTCTGGACAAAGCGAAAATCCTATTTTTATTCTGAATAAAAGATCTGATTCTGTTTTAAAGAATCTGCAAGTGGTGCTCTCCCCTCCCTTGCAGCAGTGCTTGGCTCAACAAAACCTATAAGGAAGCCAACCCCATGCACCCTTCAAAAAACGAAGCGGCCATTGATCTTCACGAGTTCCGACAGGGCTGGAAGATCCTCATCCTCGCGGTCGCCGGTGTTGCCATCAGCATCAACGCCGCCCTGCTCTATGGCTTCGGCACATTGGTCGTACCGTTGGGCGATGCGTTTGGCTGGAGCAAAAGCGAACTGCAGGCCTGCATTACCTTCCTGTTTGGTGGTGCGGTCGTGTCATTGCAGCTCGTGGGCTGGTTCAACCTGCGCTACGGCATCAAGCGCGTGACGGTCATTTCCCTTCTGCTACTGTCCCTCGGCTACCTGGCGACCACCCAACTGACCCACTCGATTTGGTCGATGTACATTGCCTTTACCTTACTGCCCATCGTCGGCATGGGTGCATTGGCCGTCACCTGGACACAACTGTTGAGTCTGTGGTTCGACCGCAATCGTGGCCTGGCACTGGCCATCGGTCTGTCCGGGACCGGGGTGACCGCCGCCACCATTCCACGGCTGATGGCCTGGGGCATCGAACAATGGGATTGGCGCGCAGCCTTTGTGATCCTCGCGTTGCTCAACCTGTTGGTGCTGCTACCGCTGATTCTGCTGTGGTTCAAACTGCCCACCGCAGCCGGCAACAGCAACGATGACAAGGCTCTGACGGAATTGCCGGGGGTGAGTTTTCGCGAAGGCATGGGCTCACTGAAATTCTGGACCTGCAACCTGGCATTGGGCCTGGTGATTTCGTCGATTGTCGGCATGGTCACCAGCACCGTTCCCATGCTGCAGGCCAAGGGGCTTTCAGCGGCCGATGCCACTACGATTTTCAGCTGCTTTGGCGTGTCGCTGATCTTTGGGCGAATGCTGATCGGCTATCTGCTGGACCGTCTGTGGCCACCGGCGGTGTCTGCAATTAGCCTGGTACTGCCGGCCGTCGGATGCCTGGTCTACCTCAGCGGAACCGTCGAGTTCGCGCCTCTCATGCTCGCAGCCATACTGGTCGGCTTTGGTGCCGGGGCGGAGTTCGACATCGCCGCGTTCCTGATCGCCCGCTACTTCGGCCTGCGCGAATACGGCCGTCTGTTTGGTGTGCATCAGGGCCTTAACACCGTTGCCTCGGCACTCGCGCCGCTGCTCTTCGCCTACCTGCTTTCAACTACCGGTTCCTACACCGCGATGCTGGTGTACAGCGCTATTTGCTGCCTGATCGGCCCCCTGCTTTTACTGACTCTTGGCCGAGTCCCGCGCTTCGACGCGCAGGCGCTGCCCAGTCATTCCTGAACCACGCCAACAATACCGGAGCAGAACATGCCCACACTGACGTTTATCGAACACAACGGCACCGCCCATCAGGTCAAAGGCGACATCGGCCAATCGGTCATGCAAGCCGCTACCTTTGCCTCGGTGCCGGGCATTCCCGCCGACTGCGGCGGCGCCTGCAGTTGCGCCACTTGCCACACCTATGTCGACGAAGCCTGGCTGGGCAAAGTACAAGCCGCAGAGAGCATGGAAAACGACATGCTCGAGTACGCCTTCGAGCGTCGTGACAACAGTCGATTGAGCTGCCAATTGATCATCAGCGAAGAGATGGACGGCATGGTGTTGCACCTGCCTTCATCGCAATTCTGAATACGCCCCAAGGAGTTGTCATGAACCTCGCCTCAGTCGTTATTGTCGGTGCTGGCCAAGCCGGTTTCCAGGTCGCCAGCTCACTGCGCCAGGAAGGTTACGAAGGCCAAATCACCCTGATCGGTGATGAGCCCGGCCTGCCCTATCAACGCCCGCCGCTGTCGAAGGCGTACCTGCTCGGAAAAATCCAAGACACCAACCTGTTGTTCCGTCCTGCCGACTTTTATGCCACCCAGCGCATTGATTTGTTGCACGACCAGGTAACCGCGATTGACCGCCAGAACCGTCGCGTGGTCCTGGCCTCGGGTGATGCCATCCACTATGACCACCTGGTCCTGGCCACCGGCGCACACAATCGCCCTTTGCCGGTGCCGGGGGCCGAATTGCCGCAAGTATTCGGCATCAAGACCAAAGCCGATGCCGATGCACTGGCGCCGCTGGCAAAAGCAGCGCGCAATGTCGTGGTGATCGGTGCCGGCTTCATTGGCCTGGAGTTCGCAGCGGTAGCGGCGGCGCTAGGGGCGAACGTACATGTGCTGGAACTGGCCGAGCGGCCGATGGCGCGTGCGGTGTCCCGGGAGATGTCAGAACTGTTCCGCCAAGCACATGAACAATGGGGCGTGCACTTTGACTTCCGCGAGGGATTGAGCCGCATCGATGGCGACAACGGCAAAGTCTGCGCGGTGCAAACCGCCGACGGCCGCGCCCTGCCCGCCGACCTGGTGGTGTTTGGCATCGGCGTGATCCCCAATGCGCAACTGGCGACAGAAGCAGGCCTGGCCATCGAGAACGGCATCAAGGTGGATGCCAACCTGCTCACCTCTGACCCACGGATTTCCGCTCTGGGCGATGTCGCGAATTTCCCTTGCCTGCAAAACGATGAAAAACATACCCGCCTTGAATCTGTGCAGAACGCCGTTGACCAGGCCCGCGCCGTGGCTGCACGTTTGATGGGCAAACCGGCGCCGTACGGTGCGCTGCCCTGGTTCTGGACCGATCAGGGCGACCTCAAGCTGCAAATTGCCGGACTCTCCAGCGGTTACGACAGCACCGTAGTCCTGGGTTCCGCCCAGGACAAACAACTGTCGGTCCTGTGCTTTCGCAATGATCGACTGGTGGCGGTGGAGTCCTGTAATCGCATGGGTGACCACATGGCCGCGCGCAAGATTCTCTCCCGCGCGCCCAGGCTGACCGCAGCCGAAGCCTCAGCGGAAGGCTTCGATCTCAAAGCCTGGGAAGCGGCCAACCGCGACTGACCCTGCACGAATCCTCCAAGCCAGCCGCACCAGCACTGAGTGCGGCTTTTTCTTGCAATGACTGGAGCAACGCAATGAATAAAGTCTGGTTTGTCACCGGTGCGGCCCGAGGCTTGGGCGCCGCTATTGCCAAAGCCGCCCTGGACGACGGAGACAAGGTCGTGGTCAGTGGACGGCGCATCGAGCCACTGGAAAACGTTTTCGCCGAATACGGCGACCGTGTCATGGCCGTGGCGCTCGACGTGACCGACGAAGCCATGGCACTGAATGCCGTAGAGGCCGCGGTGGCACGTTTTGGCCGCATCGATGTGCTGGTCAACAATGCCGGCTACGGCCAATTGGCGCCCTTCGAAGACAATCTCGCCAGTGAAGCCGACCAGCAATTTGCAACCAACGTGTTTGGTGTATTCAACGTCTGCCGCGCCGTACTGCCCGTGATGCGGGAGCAACGCAGCGGCCAGGTGTTCAACGTGTCGTCGATGGGCGGCGTGGTGGGGATGGGCGGCGCGGCGTTGTACTGTGCGTCGAAATTTGCCGTGGAAGGTTTTTCCGAGTCACTGGCCCAGGAAGTGGCACAGTTCGGCATCAAGGTAACGCTGGTGGAGCCCGGCGTGTTCCGTACCGACTTCCTCGACCCCAGCTCTGCGATCTTTGGCACCCGTGAGCTAGAGGATTACGTGGCGTTCACCGCCAAGATCAAAAGTGCATCGGCCGCCTACAACCACCAGCAAACCGGCAATCCGGCGAAGCTGGGTCAAGCGCTGGTGGAGCTGGCCAACAGTGAACATCCACCGTTGCGCTACCTGGCGGGCTCCGACGCCTACCAGCAGGTCAGCGACAAGCTCAACAAGATGCTCGCAGAAATCGAACTCTGGCGACATCTGTCCTTCTCCACCGATGGTGTGTAGCGACTCATAAAAAAGCGCAACCAGGAGGTTGCGCTTTGTGTATGTAAAGTTTCGATGCTTACAGATTGATGAAGTAGCGAACGAACAACTTCCCCTCTTCGAACCGATACAACTCAATCGTCTCGATGCCGCCTTCCTGCTCGCGAAAGGCATTGAGGTGATGGCACGCCGCTTCATTGCCATTGACGATGCATTGGCGCACCTCGACGCGAATCTTCGGTTGCTGCTGCGCCCACATGCCTTCCAGAACCTGCCAGGCGTCGTGCTGTGGTTTGCCGACGTATTCGATGCTCAAGCCATTGCTCGATACGCTGCGGTAGTGAGCAAAAAACCCTTCTTTGTCACCGCGGTTCCAGCAGTCGATCTGACCGTGCAGGAAGTGTTCGATTGCGTGTTTGTCCATGCTCATTGCACATTCATCCTCGGATAAGTCAGGCGTGTTGTTGGGGTTGCAGGGATTGTTGATGTGCCAGAAAGGCCGGTTCCATCTTCAACCACAACAGAATGCTCGGGCCGATAATTGCGCAGCAGAAACAGCACACCAGTACCGCCGAGTAGCTGCCGTACACATCGTAAAGATGACCGAACAGCATGGGCACCAGACCGGAAACAACGGTGATCAGGCACAGGTGCAAACCGAAGATCCGCGCGTAGTCTTTCAGGCCGAAGTAGCGTGCCATCAGGAAGGCTGCCAGATCGAACTCAGCCCCGGCACTGGCGCCGATGCACAAGGTGGCGAGCACCAGTAACGGCGTGTTCTGCGCGCCACCGAACAGAAAAATCGCACAGCCTAACGCCGGTAGCGCCAGGCTGACCGACGCCACCACTGAGGGCGAATAGCGGTCCAGCAGGTACCCCACCAGCAAACGCCCACCGATGATGGAAATGCCGAAGGTGCTGAAGATCTGGGCGGCTTCCTGAGCGCTCAAACCCTTGCTTTGCAGCATCGGCACCATGTTGGTGACCATGCCCACGGTCAACGACACTGACAGAATCAAGGCGATGTTGAATCCCCAGTACACGCCAGAACGTAACGCCTGCCTGTAAGACATGCCGGTCAGTTCCGGGAGCGCCTTGGGCACGGTCGAGTCAGTGTTGACGCGCTGTGCCGGCATGCGCAGCCACATCATCGACAGCGGCAGCGTGAACAGCAAAGGCATCGCGCCCAAGGCAATGAAACCGGCTTGCCAACCGTAGGCTGCAATCAGTCGCGACAACAGTGGCGGCAGAATCATCGCCATCAGCCCGGTGCCACACAGGATCACCGCCAACGCCAGGCCCCGATTGCGCTCGAACCAGAGGTTGACCAGTTGCGTCCAGGTAATCGCAATAGTGCCTGCACAGACAATCGGCATGCTGAAAAACGCCAGGTACAACCAGCCAATCGAGCCCTGAATGCGGGTAATGGCGAAGTAGCCGATGATCTGCAGCACGATCGACACAATCGCCACCCGGCGCAGGCCGTAGCGACGATAGAGCGGCCCCACCAGTTGCGTGGAAATCGCCACGCCGGCGAACAGAAACGTGATCGATGCCTGCAAGTCGCCTCGGCTCCAGCCAAAGGCTTGTTCCAGCGGAATGACCAGGGTGCCGAAGGCATACAGCAAGGCAGCGGTAATGCTGGTGCAAATGCCGAACAACCCCAGAAGCACCACCTGCCAGCCACGCTTGAACTCGGAGAAATCACTGCCCCCGTGGGACCTTTCATTGCCATTGCGTGTTTCGATTGTCATGACCTAACTCCCGGCGCAACCGCCATCGCGGATGCGCGACATGATTATTGGCCCTTGAGGATTTCTTCGACCTTGGGCAACGCGATCATGGTGGCGCCACCGTCCACCAGCAGCGAAGTACCGGTGATGTACGAAGCCTCGTTGGAGCTCAGAAACAACACGGCATTGGCAATGTCCGCGGACTCACCCAGACGCCCGACCGGGAAATGCGCAGCAAGTTTATGCGGCAGTTCGTTACCCAGTGTTTCCAGCATGTGGTCGGTGCCGATGAGTCCTGGCTCGACGACGTTGACCAGGATATTCATCGCACCAAACTCCACCGCCAGCCCTCGAGCAAACGCATTCATGAAGGCTTTGGTTGAGCCATAGGCAATCAGTCGCGGCGTGTACTTGCGGTTGGCTTCACCCGAGGAAATGAAGATCAGCCGGCCTTTGTCGACGGCTTTAGACAGGTACGGTGCGCTGTCCTTGGCCAGCCAGAACAACGATTGAATATTGCTGCGAACAATATGGTCGAAGGTGTCGTCGGCCATTTCGGCGATCAGCCCGTGGCTGGTATCAGCGGCGCAATGCACCACGATGTCCAGGCCACCAAAGTGCTTGACGCCGCCCTGCACCATTGACTTGATGGCGTCGCGATCGGCGAT
The DNA here is from genome assembly GCF_059491875.1 of Pseudomonas sp. Pseusp49. NCBI lineage: Bacteria > Pseudomonadati > Pseudomonadota > Gammaproteobacteria > Pseudomonadales > Pseudomonadaceae > Pseudomonas > Pseudomonas sp. Pseusp49. Next base: position 3,819,831 of record NZ_CP168514.1, read on the forward strand.
GTCGCCGCCGACCAGGCAGGCTTGCGCGCCCAGAGCCTTGATTTGTTCGATGGTTTCTTCGCCATATCGAGCGGTGCGTGCCGATACCACGACCTTGGCGCCCTCTCGGGCATAGGCCAGAGCGATGGCACGCCCCATGCCTCGGCCGGCACCGGTGACCAGCACAACTTTGTCACGGAATTTCATCGCGGTTCCTCATTGTTATTTTTGTTTTTGTCGTTGTAGGAGCGAGCTTGCTCGCGAAAAACCCGAGAGCACCGTTGGGTATCAGGCCTGGCGCGTTATCGTTCACGTCCATCGCGAGCAATCGAGCGTCGACCGGCTGCTCCTACAAGGAAACCTGGCTGGTTTAGAGATCCTTGCCCGGCACATTCCGCGCCGAACCGTTACGCCGGTCCGACTCGCCCCAACCCAGCCAGTGCGATGGCTCGCGGGTATCGCCCACACGGCGCCAGCGCCCTTCTTGCTGCGCGGTGATCGGGAAACCGCCGACAAAGTCGATCATCTCGCCCTTCTCGTCCGGCAAGAACTCCCACTCTTCCTTGCCTTCCAGCACGATTTTTGCCGACTTCAGGAAGTAGCTGCCGTCCTTGTGTTCGGTTTGACCCTCGATATCGGTGGTGACCCGCACTTCGCCTTTTTCATTGTTGAAAATGGCGTAGCCCAAGTGATCGTGGCCGACCATGAAGGATCCGGTATCCCAAGTGCCATCCTTGTAAACGGTGACAAATGACCACCAGATCACGTGCTTGTTGTTGTTCACCACCAGGTCTTTCTTGAAGTGGATGGCGCCGCCTTCAGCCATGTAGAACTGATCCAGCGCCATGGCGCCTTTTACCGGGCGCCCCTCGCACACGCCGGCGATGTCCCACAATTGTGAAACATAGAACGTGCCCCACTCCACGCCCGGCAAGTACCACTGCAAACCCGGGCCGAGCAGGCGGCCTTCGAGGTGGAACAGGCCTTCTTCTTTCCAGGTCAGGCGTTCGCTGCTGGCGGTGATCTCCCAGGCGTTTCCGACCTCACCCGGTTGGCTCGCCCAACGCGCGGTATCGCCTTCCAGGCTGTGCACGGGCAACGGTGTCAGCGCTTGCCTGGCCATTTTTTCATGGTCCATGCGCAGATTGACGTTGTCGACGTGGTTGTTCAGGTAGAAGAATTTGGTCGGGTTGGGCGTGCCATTGGGCGCCATTAGCGACCGGACGAACGAATAGATGTTGCCCTGCTCATCGCGCACCGATCCGAACGGCGAACTTTTGCTCAAGTGCAAGCCGAAGAACCCGCGTTCGGCCGACATCGAAGCGCCGGTCACCTTGTGCGGCCCGACCAGTTGTTGAAAGCCGAAATCACCGCGTTCTGGAATGGTTTTGAACGTTCTCATAGTGCCCTCTGTTGTTTTTGTTAAGGCTTGGAAACGAAGTGGTAATCCTGCTCAGTCCCAAATCACCGGCAACCTGGAAACCCCGCGCAACTGTGCACCGGCGATCTGCGGCACGGGCTCGCTCGGGTCGAGGCGCAAGTTGGGGAACAGGTCGAGAATCGCGTTGACCGCGCAGCTGATTTCTACCTTGGCCACAAACTGGCCAATGCACATGTGCGGACCGAAACCGAAACCGAAGGACGGTTTTGGCTTGCGATCAATGTCGAAGACATCCGGGTTTTCGAAGGCGTCTTCGTCGCGGTTGGCAGACACCACCATGCACTGGACGAAAGACCCCTTGGGGATTTTCACACCATGAAACTCCACTTCCTTGGCGGTCTCGCGCACCTTGAAAGTGGCCACCGGTTCAAAGCGCGTGGTTTCGTCCATCAGCTTGCCGATCAGCGAACGATCAGCCTTCACTCGCTCCAGCAATCCAGGAGTGGTGAGCAGCAAGGTCATGACCGAACCGAACATGCGCGTGGTGGTTTCGCCTGCGGCCGGCAGCAACGAGCGGGTGAAGGTGATGACTTCGTGATCGTCCAGCGTGCGCCCTTCGTATTCGGCGCGCAGCAAGCGGCCGATCACGTCGTCACCCTGGCTGCCTTCGGCGCGTCGTTGCACCACGACTTCTTCCAGAGCGTCGTACAAACCTTTGACGGCGATACCGGCCTGACGCCGTGCCTCGACCATTTTGTCCGGATCAATCTGATTGCCACCGACAATGGCCAGTGCCCAGGCGGCGTATTGCTTGTACTTGGACGGTTCATCCGAAGGGAAACCCATCAAGGCATACATGACGCGAATCGGCAATTCGAGGCCGAACTTCATCAGGTCGGCTTTCTTCGCCGACAACATCGGCTGGATGTACTCCTGGCGAATCACCTGGTCGATCTGCGGGCGCCATTTATTCACGGTCTCGGGCATGAACGCCGGTTGCAGCAAGGCACGCACCTTGCGGTGCTCGTCGCCGTCCATGGCCAGAATGATCAAGCCATCGAAAAACGCGCCGAGACCTTCGGCAATAAAACCGCTGGTGTAGGTCGCGCCATCACGCAGTACCGTCATCACGTCCTGATATTTGAACAAGGCGTAGGTCGGGCGAGTGCCCTGCTGGGTACCGGCATTAGTCGGAACGCCGAACTGGGTGATGAAGTCGCCCTCATAGATCGGCGATTTCAAGCGCTGTTCGCGGCAGACCGCGTGAATATCAAGGTCAGTACCACGGTACATTTCCGATACGGCGGAATACGCGGTTGCCAGGTCCAGTGCTGCGCTTTCGTTGCTCATCAGGATCTCCAGTCTTGTTTTTCTTCTGCTTGCACACCAAGATTGCCCGGCGGCCAAACCATGGTATGCGGTTGTGTCGGCACGGGTGGTCCGCTTCGTTTGACTCGGGGTCAAACGAAGGCTTCCAGGAAAATGCTTCAAGGTGTGAATTGCCAGAACCATTCAGGCATGAGGAGTACGTGGTGGCGGTAAAGGCTGGAGAAGGTGGCGAACAGGGCAAGCGCAATACCATGAATCGCCTGCTCGCGGCTGCGCGCGTGGAGTTCGCCAAAAAAGGCCTGGCCGGGGCGCGAGTGGAAGAAATTGCCCGCGAGGCCGGGGTCACCAAGCAGTTGGTCTACCACTACTATGGCTCGAAGGAAGGCTTGTTCGTGGCGGTGCTGGATGAGTCGTCGAGCAATATCATGTCGGAGCTGGTCAACCTCAAGGTCGAGGAACTGGCCCCGCCGCTGGCGATGCGGACCGTGCTCAACCATTTCTTCGACCAATACCGCTTTGACCCTTTTCTCGGCAGCCTGGCGCTGGAAGGCATTCGTTATCACGACGCGCACCAGACACCCCGCAACCATTTTCTGGAAATGGCACCCGCGCTGATCAACAAACTCGATGCGATCCTGCTGCGGGGGGCGGCCAGCGGCGATTTTCGTGCGGGTATCAACCCGCGCCTGTTGCTGGCCAGCGCATCGCTGGTCACCACGGGCTGGTTCACCAATCGCTACTCGATGTCGGCGCTCGCAGGGCTCGATACTGACTCCGCGGAAGGCATGGCCACCTGGCGCCAGTATTCGGCGGATTTTGTTTTGGCTAGCATTTCACTGGGTGCAGAAAAAAACGCCGACAGGCTTTGACGGCTACCGGCGTTTTCCTTCGGTTCGGTCCACGGATCTGTAGGAGCCGGCTTGCCGGCGATAGCAATCAGATAGACGACATCGATGTTTAGCGATATACCGCCATCGCTGGCAAGCCAGCTCCTACAGACCGGCTCAGTTACCCTTTTTACCCAGGTATTTGCTCACACGCTTGGCCGCCAAACGTCCGGCCATGCCGTTGACCCCTCCGCCCGGGTGAATGCCGGCGCTGCCCAGGTACAACCCCGCCACCGGCAAGGTATCGCCGCCCAAACCATACGCAGGGCGCATGGTGCTTGAGCGCATCGAGGTGGTGTCGATGTGCACCACGCAGCCATTGACGGTATTCAAGCGCGCAGTAAAGTCCGGAGCGGCCTCGATACGGCGGCCGATCACTTGCCCCTCGATCCCTTCGATATAGTCGTACAACTGCGCCTGCACCTGATCCGCCACCTGCTCGCGCAATGCATCCCAACCCTCATTGGGGTTCACCGGCATCACCGGCGGATAGATGTACAACACGTCCTGGCCGGCGGGTGCTTGTGAGGGGTCGGCGGCGCTCGGTGCGGCTACGGTGATGTAGGGCAGCTTCGGTACTTCGCCACGGGCGCAGGCGGCGAAGTTTTCCAGCACAGCCTCTTCGGTGCCGATCAACACCACGGTTTTACGCAGGTCCACACCATCACCGCGTGCTGCGGCAAAACGTGGCAGGGAAATCTGCCCACGCAAGGCAACGTCTATCTTGAGCGGGCCCGAGCCCCTGCCATTGGCCGGTGCCATGGCGATGCGTGTCAGCAAATGCTGGGGAATCTCGCCGCGGGTAACCATGTCCAGCGCAGGTTTTGGATGGCACCCGGCGATCACGGCCCGGGCAGTAAACTGGCGGCCATCGACCAATTTGACGCCTTTGATCTGGCCGTCTTTGGCGACGATTTCACCGACGCTGGCGGAGACCAGCACCTTGCCGCCGAGTTCTTCCAGGCGCGACTGCATGGCATTGCTCAATTGCTGCATGCCACCGATCACACGGCCTACGCCAAAACGGTGGAGGAACCCCAACAAAGCATAATAAATACCACCGCCATCGGCGCTGATATCGCCCGCCAACCCCGTCAGTGCGCACATCGCGGAAATGGTCACCGGATGCTCGAAGCGTTCGCGTGCCGCCTGCAGGGCGGAACCGGTCATCAGCGCCATCAATTCAGGTTTCAGGGCTTTGTGCTTGATCGCGGTACCGAGCATCTTCAGCTTGACGCCCAGGTTCGACTTGGCCGGGTCAACGCGCATCATCGGCAACGCGATGTCGAGGAACATGTCGATGACTTTCATGAACGCCAGAAACGCCTCGGCGTCCTTGCTGCTGAAGCGGCGGATCTCGGCGGCGGTTTTCTCGCGATCACGCCAGAAAATCAGCGACTGCCCATCCGGGTGCAGATACACGTAGCCGGGTGCCAGCTCCACCGACTTGAAGCCGTGGCGCTCCAGCCCCAGCTCTGCTGGCACATGGGAATGGACACGCATCGACATCATGTCCAGTGCGCAGGGATGAACCAGGTGCTGCGGTGCTTCGGGTATCAGATAACCCGATGACGCCATGCCGCCGACTTTATCCAGCGCCTCCACGACCAACACTTTCTTGCCTTCCATGCCCAGGTAGCAGGCCGCCGACAAACCATTGGTGCCACCACCGACCACGATCACATCGAAATCAGTGTTTCCCGCTGTTTGGTTCTGATTCATCACTTGCTTCCATGACGTCATTCAACCACGGCGGCACGCAGCGGCTGTGGTGGCGAAGATACGCCCCGGCGAACCGGGGCAAGCGTTACATGCCGGTGCGGCCCATCTGCGCGAACAACGCGCGCATCGCGACCAGGGAGGGGGTGTGGCTGCTGAAACCACCGTCGGCCACCAACGTGGTGCCGGTGACAAAGGAGGATTCATCGCACGCCAAGAACGCCACCACATCGGCAATCTGCCGAGGCGTACCGAGCTCGGCGGTACAGTGGTTATCGCGCAGGATGTCGAGCAAAGGTTCGGGCATGGCATGCTCTGAAGGCGCCAGACCGATTTGCACCGCGTTGCCCCGAATACCTTGCTTGCCGTATTGCGAGGCCACCATGCGCGGCAACATCATCAGGCCCGCTTTCGACGTGGCGTAGCCGGTCAGCGACATATCGCCCTGCATCCCCAGGCCCGAGGTGGCGTAAATGATCGAGCCCTTGCCGTGCTCCAGCATGACCGGAATGACATGCTTGGTGCACAGCACGGCGCCACGCAGGTTGACGGCGATGGCGCGGTCCCAGGCCTGCATGTCGAGGTTGACGAAATCACGATCGAGCTGACGTTGCTCGGCATTCAGGATCGCCGCGTTGTTGTGCAGGATGTCGATACGACCGAAGCGCTCCTTCACTTGCGCAACCATCGCCCGCACTGCGTCTTCCGAAGACACGTCCGTGGCAATCGCCAAGGCCTGATGGCCCTCGGCAATCAGCGCTTGAGCAACAGCTGTGGCGCCCTCGAAATTGATGTCGACCACCGCAATGCTCGCGCCATGGGACGCCAACACCCGGGCGCACTCGGCACCCAGACCGCCGCCGGAGCCGGTAATAATGGCCACCCGTCCTGCCAGTTTTCCTGTACTCATGTCCGTTCCTTATTGTTTTTTGGGGGACGTGTTACTCGCCGGTAAAACGTGGTTCGCGCCGCTCGCTGAAGGCCTGCGCCGCTTCGCGGGCGTCCTTGGTCGGAGCCAGCAAGGCGAACAGATCCAGCTCCAGGTCCAGGCCTCTTTTCAGGTCCATTTCCAGTGCCGCGCGAGCCGCCTGTTTGACATACGCCGATGCGGTCGGTGGTTTGCTGGCGATGCGTTGGGCAAAGGCCCGCACTTCTTCCAGCAACTTGGCGCTGTCACTGGCCAGTCGGCTGACCAGACCGATGCGTTGCGCTTGTTCCGCGCCCATGCGGTCACCGGTGAGCAACATGTCCAATGCCTGACCCGGCGCCACCACTCGGGATAGACGCTGCGTACCGCCCCCCCCGGGGATCAGCCCCAGACCGGTTTCCGGCAAGGCAAACACGGCGTCAGGGGCGGCGAAACGAATGTCACACGCCAGTACCAGTTCCAGCCCACCGCCCATGCAATAGCCGTGGATGGCGGCGATCACCGGTTTGCTGATGCGGTCCAGCGATTCGATCCAGCGCACGTTTTCCATGCGCTGGCGCACTTGCAAGCTGGACTCCGGGCCACGGCGTTCCTTGATATCGGCACCCGCGCAAAAGCCTCGCTCGCCCTCCCCGCGAATCACGATTACGCGAATCTCGGGGTCTTTCTGCAAGAGGGCCAGGGCCTGCGGAACGCCCTGGCGAATATCATCGTTGATGGCGTTGATCTGCCCGGGTCGGGTCAGAACCACCCAGCCCACCTTGGCATCGCGCTCCAGGCGCACGGCCTCGTTGATCACCACAGGGAGTTGCGGGTTTTGCGCTGTGCTCATGCAGGGCACTCCTCGAACTCGAAGACCTGGCCATTGAGTTCCTGCGGGTCGATCTTGATCAATGCGCGACCGCCCACCGCCTCCGAGGACTCGATCCACTGGAAGCGGGTACCGCGGGCACGCAAGTCTTCTGCCTTGGCCGCCAGGTCGTTGACGCCGATACGGATGTAGTACGGACCCGGGCCCCAGTTATTGACGTAATGGCCGGCGTCGGTATTCCAGTAAGTGGCCTCGATGACATCCAGGGTAGCGCTGTTGGGCACGGTGAAACCCATCCGCGCACGACGGTAACCTTCGCTGCGGATGTGCTCGACCGGACCGCTCGGCTCCCAGTCCAGGTTGGTCGACACTTTGCGCAGGGTTTCGTCGAGGTTGCGAACCAGAAAGCCACGTGCCGTCACGCGGACCATGTCGCCCGGTTTGAGATCGCGCGGTTGCATCGGTGGCAACTGGTAGGTTTCCGGCGGCATTTGCAGCGGCTCGGTCGGCATGATTTCAATGCACAGGCCGCCATCCACGTCAGGTTGGTAGTACGGTTTCTCCGGAGTCGCGCCCAGCCACAGGCGGTCGAACGGCATCTCCGGCGTGCGTTGCGCCATGCGGAACGGCAAGCGCCGACGCATCAGTTTGTCTACCAGCGCGTTGAACTTGTCGCCGTGCAGCGCCAGGACGATGGAATGGGTAATCATCGGCCGATGGTGACCCTGGAAGGTTTTCAGGCTTTCCAGAAAGTCATGGAACAGCGGGTCGCCAGGGTTGGGACGATCCAGGTGCCACTGCGGCTCGATGCGCGTTGGCGACACCGCGAGGGATTTGTGTACGCGCAGAAAGTGCGCGATATATGGGTGATTGTCGAACGCCTGGCGCCAGCGTTCGTGTTTGTAGATCCCGAGCTTGTCGACCAACATTTCCGTCATGCCGTCCGGGTCCGGAACCATCATGTCGGCACTCATCAATAACTCGAACATCGTCCTCTCCTTGCAGTTGTCAGCCCGGGTCTGTGCCCGGCTATGCGTTAGTCAGCGAGCGCGCCGGGGTAAGGCAAACTCAGTCAATGCGTGATGGGGGGTGTCGGCGGCCGGCTTGCGCGACTCTTGCTGCGCGCGGGCGTCTTCCAGATCGAGGGTCAGCCCTTCCTTGGAGTTGCCCTTTGGATTGAGCAGGTAATGCGACAACGCCGGGATCAGTACGAGCGCGCCGAGCATGTTCCAGAGGAACATGAAGGTCAGCAGGATGCCCATGTCGGCCTGAAACTTGATCGGCGACCAGGCCCAGGTAATCACGCCCGCGGCCATGGTCAGGCCGACCAGCGCGACAACGCGACCGGTGAAGTCCAGCGAGCGGCGATACGCGACGGCCAGGCTGCCACCGCGTTCCTGCACCGCCAGTTGCACACTGAGCAGATACAACGCGTAGTCCACGCCGACGCCGACGCCTACAGCGATCACCGGCAAGGTGGCCACTTTCAGGCCGATCCCCAGCCAGACCATCAGCGCCTTGCAGATAATCGTGGTCATCAACAGTGGAATCAGCGCCACCAGGGTGGCGCGCCAGCTGCGGAAGGTCAGCAGGCAGAGCAAGGCCGTGGCGCCATACACCGCCAGGTACATGGTGATGATGCCCTTCTCCACTTCGATGTTGGTCGCTGCCTCGATGCCGGCATTGCCCGCTGCCAGCAGGAACTCCATCGGCTGCTCGGCATTCGCGGCTGTGCTGTTGTCTTTGGCAAAGTCTTCGGAGACTTTCAGCACCCGGCTCAACGTATCGGCCTTGTGGTCTGCCAGGTAGGCAATGATCGGCGTCACCGAGCATTGCTGGTTGGTGATCCCCGGAGCGGAGATCATCGCCGCGTCCACCGCCGAGTTGGTGATGGCCTGGTCACGGCTGATGCTCAACCATTTCGGGCTGCCTTCGGCCATGCCGGAGCTGATCATGCGCACGGTTTCGGCCAACGACTGGGTCGTTTGAACACCTGGAGTCTGACGCAGACGCCAGGCCAGTTTGTCCATGCTTTGCAGGGACTGGTACAGGCGGCAGCTGTCTTCGTTGGTCTTCATGATGACCACGAACTGGTCACTGGAGAGCCCATAGTTGGCGGTGATATAGGCGTTGTCACGGTTGTAGCGTGAGTCTGCGCGCAACTCAGGGGCACCGGGGTCGAGGTCGCCCACCTTGAGGTGCATCATCACCACGCTGCCCGCCAGCGTAACCAACAGCGACAAACCAATCACCGCCGTGGCCATTGGACGCTCGGTGAAACGGTCGAGGCTGTGCCAGATACGCCCGAGCACACCGCGGTTGGCTTCACCGGCCTGATCTTTGGCAATGGCAATACGCGCGGCTTTTTTACTGACGCCCAGGTACGACAGCGAGACGGGAATCAACAGGAGCTTGGTGAAAATCAGAACGGCCACGCCGATGCTGGTGGTCAGGGCGAGGTCGCGGATCACCGGAATATCAATGATAACCAGTACCGCAAAGCCCACGATGTTGGTCAGCAGCGCGGTCAGCCCGGTGAGGAACAAGCGGCGGAAGGTGTAACGCGCCGCCACGTATTTGTGGGTACCGCGGCCGATGTCCTGAAGGATACCGTTCATCTTCTGGGTGCCATGGGAAATACCGATGGCGAAAATCAGGAACGGCACCAGGATCGAGTAAGGGTCCAGGTCGTAACCAAGTATTTGCATCAAACCCAGCAGCCAGACCACGCCAGCCACCGCCACACTCACCAGCAACAACGTGCTGCGCAGGCAGCGGGTATAGAAGTAGACAAACAGACCGGCAATCACTACCGAGGCGCCGAAGAACAGCATCACCGAATACAGGCCGTCGATCAGGTCACCGACCAGCTTGCTGAAGCCGACGATATGAATGCCGACCTTGTCGCTTTCCAGCGAACGGATCTGGTGTTCCAACTGCCGGGAAAAATCACCGTAGTCCAGCGGCTTGCCGGTTTGCGGATTGGTATCGAGCAGTGGCGCGACAATCATGCTCGACTTGCTGTCGTTGGCCACCAGGTTGCCGACAATGCCGGCGCGCATGATGTTGCGACGCAAGGCCGTGATCGATTTCTCGCTGCCGTCGTAATCCGAAGGCATCACCGCACCGCCATCAATGCCCTCCTCCGTCACCTCTTTCCAGCGGACGATGGGCATCCACAGCGACTTCATCCAGGAACGGTCGACACCCGGAATCAGGTACAGCGTGTCATTGACCTTCTGCAACGCCAGCAGGTAGTCGGCGTCGTAGATATCGCCGGTCTTGTTTTCCACCACAACGCGAATGCTGTTGCCCAGGCCCGGTAGCTGGTCTTTGTAGGCCAGGTAGTTCTTGATGTAAGGGCTGGAGCTGGGGATCATTTTTTCGAAACTGGCGTTGACCTGCAGCCTTGTCGCAAAACAGCCCAACACCACGGTCGCGAGCAGGCAGGCAATGACGACCAACATGCGATGCCGGAAAATCACCCGTTCAAACCAGCCCCCGGAGTTCTTGTCGAAGTCCTCAAGGTTGGCAATCACTGGCATCCCGCTGTTGAATTTTTGCTCGACCATTTTTTCTTTCTCGTAGAGGAGTCGTACCGACGGCGTTATTTGGCCAGGGCAATATCGATGACCTTGGCGCCGGTAAAGCGCGTGACAACCAGGCTCCCAGCCTGTTCGGTGGCACTGGCCGCGTAGATCTCACCCACTCGCGCATCGGCCAGCGGGGTGACCTGTAAACCCTGTCGATCCAAACTGGCCAACTGCCCTCCCTGGCTCACGATGACCAACGCCTTGCCCAGCTCGACAATGCTGACCAGGCTGCTATTGAGGTGGGTTTCCACCGGTTGCCATTGCTGACCGTCATCACGGCTGGCAAACAGGTTGCCGCGCAGCCCGTAGGCCAGCAGCAGGTGATCGAAGGCTCGAACACCGAAGTAGGTGCCGGTATAGGGCGTGTCGATTTTCACGAAGCGTTGCTGCTGGGCATCGAGGCGCAGCAATAGGCCCTGTTCACCGCTGATATAAAAAGTGCCCGCGCGCTCGGCCAGACCGTACAGGTGCATGCGCCGATCGTTGTCACTGCGCTCGATCCACGGTTCCCAGTGCTGGCCGTCGTCGGTGCTGTGCATCAGCAAGCCAAAGGCACCCACGGCATAGCCGTTGCCTTGGGCATCGAACATCACATCGAGAAAGGGTGCTGCCATCACGCCAGGGGTCGCCGAGGTGCTGACGGCCGTGGCGACTTCCTTGAGTAACGCTACCGCAGACTCATCGCCTTTTTCAGCGCGTGCTCCGTAGTAGGCGTTGAGCAGTGGCAACAGACGGCGCCCATCGAGTTGCACTTGCCAGCTCAGACCACCGTCGGTGGTGTGCAGAATCATCGCGTCGTGACCGACGATCCAGCCATTGCGCTCATCGCGAAAACGCACCTGAACCAGATCACTGGAGACCGGGCTGTTGACCTGTTGCCAGGTTTTACCCGCATCGGTGGAGCGCTGGATCAAGCCGTGCAACCCGACACTGACCAGTGCCTCACCGGCCCTGGCGACCGACAACAAGGGCGCGGGCAAGTGCTCGTCAACCCGTGGTGCCGCCACGTCCAGTGAATCAGCAGGCGTGCTGATTGCACTAAAGGCTGGTGTCGTGGTGACCAATGCACTCACACCAACGCTCAAGGCGATCGCCAGCATCAGACGCGAAGCAGAGAAAAAAACAGAATCAGGGCAAGGGCTAGTCATTTTTTTTATTCCTTATCCGTCCCGCGGCATAAAACCGCCCTGCCCGGCCCGCCTGGCTTGATGCGCAAACCGGCGGGCAGGACAGGCGGCAAACGTCAGCGCTGGGTGACCCGGGCTACGATGGCTTCGGGGTTCATATCGCGCTCGCTGAGCGGCTTGTCGTTGAACTTGTAACCACCCTTGAGCGCATCGTTGAGCAACGCATACATGCCCTTGTTGAAGTCGTAGACGACGTTCTTCACGTTGTAGGGAATGTTCTTGTCGTAGAGCTGCACACCACTGAGGAAGATCGAGCGGTACAGGGCGCCGCTCTTGTCCCAGGCGTCATACAGGCCAACGCCGAAGGTGTCCTCATCCAGGTAGTAGGTGCGCTTGCTGTAGACGTGGCGCATGCCCGGCTTCAACGTTGCTTCCACGACCCACACGCGGTGCAGTTCCCAACGCTCGTTCGCCGGGTTGGCGTGGTGCGGCATGAACTGGTCTTCTTGCTTGGTCCCGAAGTAGAACTTGTAGGCGTTGTACGGGATGTACATCTCTTTTTTGCCGACCAGCTTGTAGTCGAAGCGGTCCTGGCTGCCGGAGAACATTTGCAGTTCGTCGAACAGGGTGACGCCACCCTGGCTGGCCACCGGGGTATCGAAGGCGAATTCCGGCGCTAACTTGACCCGACGCTGACCCGGGGAGTAGCTGAAGGAGCGACGCGCCTTGGCCAGTGGGTCGAGGAAGTCGGTCAGCACCACCACCTCGCCGGAGCGACGCGCCGGGTAGTCGTTGCGCGAAAACACCCGGGCGTACATCAGCGAATCACGATCCGGCTGGGTCACCTGGTAGTACGGCGTCTCTTCGAACGTCGCCTGCTCTGCAGTCTTGGTGATCGAGCCGTTGGCATCGACCACCCAGCTGTTGGAAGACGAGGTGGTCGAGTAGCCGGTGCCGATCTTGTAGCGCACCTGCTGGTTCCACATGACTTCGTTGCCGGTCTTTGGAATCGGGAACGGCAAGCCGCCACGGCAGGATGGATCGACCGCCAGGCCGTCCTTCTGAATCTGGCAACTGCTGGCATTGCGCACGGTGGCGTCGAGTACGGCCTGTGGGTACGCGGCCGTACGGTGGCTTGGGTAAATGTCAATGTAATAGGTCGGGTATTTCTTGATCAGGGTTTTCTGCCCTTCACTGAGCTTGTCCGCGTATTGATCAACGTTCTTGGCATCGATACGAAACAGCGGTTTTTCTTCCTTGAACGGGTCGACCCAAAATCCGCTATCGGGTACGAAGCCGGCCGGCGCCTTGGTCAGACCACCTTCATAGGCAGGAATGCTGCCGTCGGCGTTACCCGCCTTGGTTGCCCCGAACGGGGTGAGGGTTTTACCAAGGTCAGAGACATCACCGCCTGCCGCCAGGGTGTAGGTCGCCATGCTCATCAGGGCAATGGATAAGGCAAGTTGTCGTTTCATGAACACGTTCTCCGATTCTTATTGGATTTGTCAGAAGGAGGTCTTGAAGGTAAATGTCAGCCAGCCACGGTCAGTGCCACCGACGTTGCCGTTGCCGGAAACGGTGCCATTATTCAGGGTTTTGGTTTGCGCATCGGTATCGGCATAACGCAGGCCGAACTCATACAGCTGGGCGTAGGTGAGTTTGACGCCGACAGAGTACGACAATGCGCCCTCGCTGCCGCCACCGGCCGTCGCCGCATTACCGTCCAGACCGTAGTTAACTGTCAGGGGAACGTCCATATCCCAGGATGGGAAGATTGAAATGTACTGCGGGGTGTAGTTGACAGCGACAGCGGAGTAATTTCTCGTCGAGCAACCGTCGGACTCATTGCCGGAACCGGCGATGCGTGGTGTGTTGCCATTGACGCAACCGGCCTCGCCCACGCCTTTGTACAACTCTTCGTGCTCGGTTACTCGGTCCAGATGGCTATACGCGAATTCACCAACCAGTGTGGCGTTGTTCGAAATGAAGTTACGCGGCACACCGTACACAGCGTTGGCGATAAAGTGGATCGTGTCGCCACGAGGACCTTCATCATCCAGAGCACTGACACCAGTGGCGTTCAACGCGCCGTTCATGCGATAGGACAACTCGGAACCGACTGCCACGGTATTGAATACCCGGGCAAAGCTCAGGCCCGCCAGCTTCACACCACGTGGGTAGACGACCCGATAAGAGCCCAGCGCCGCTTTGACCTCCGGAGCCAACCAGGGCTGGTAGTCGTCGAACTGACGGTAGTAAACACCGAAAGTCGATTCGATTGCCTCGACGTTGAGCTTGCCCATTACCCCCCAGTTCTTGCCATCACGGCCGAATTTGGAGTCCTGACGCTGCAAAGTTGCCCCGTTGGCGGCCAGTGGCAATTGATCCGGGCCTTCGAACAACGGATCCGCCGCACCGAAATAGGTGCCCCCGTAAGGAATTCGAGTGGGCTCCCATTCATAGAAGTATTGAGCAGCAAGCGAAAGGCTATCGGTGACCTGCGCCTTGGCCGAAATTTGTCCGACCGGCAGGAACACTTCCTTGGTTTCGATACCCGGGCTGGTGGAGGCCTTTACGCCATCACTGGGAGCCTGGGAGTAAGACACGGCATGCGCACCAAAGAGCAAGCTCTCGCCCCAATAGTTGGTGTGTCGGCCGGCCTTCACGTTGACCGGTATGTCACCGATATTGAAGTTGCGCCAGAGAAACGCATCGAGGATTTCACCCGATGGGCCGTGCATGTAGCGATCCACTTCATCGCTGTACTTGTTGTTGTGGTAGCTGGTCGCGAAGCCTGGGACATTACTGCGGACGTCGTCGTCAGCATAAGCCTGGTCAAACCAGCCAGCAGCACTGAGGCGTGCACCCCAGTCGTTCAGGTAAGAAAAATCGAACTCACTCAACACATCGAGTCGATTTGTCACAATATCGTTTCTGTTGAACTTCCCGTCGGACTCGTCGAAGTTCGTCGTTCTCATGATGTTGTTGTCTTGCTTGTCGGTCCGCATACCCAGGTTGTAACGGACCGTATTGTCCCAACGCACGCGGTAGTCTGGGTTTGACATGTCGAACGAGGCTGCCATCAAGCCTTGCGCACTGCCAACCATCAACAGTGTGAGCGCACCTTGAGTCAGTACCCGCTGGCCCTGTTTGGTCTTCTTTTTCATACACACTACCCTTTTATTTTTATTTTCAGTCGCTAAGTGCACACAAACATCCATTCCAGCGATCTGCGAAATCCCACAGGATCGTTGCAAACCCGCCCAAACACTCCGCTCACGAGGACTGACACCCTCTCAGGACCCCCTTCCTCTTCAGCTGAAAGCTACCCTAGCGGATCATCGATCAAAATTCCACATAAAGATTTGCATTCTCTATTCAGAATTAAAACCTTAAAACTGTACCCTTCAGGTCCTATCAGGGGTTACGGCAGGCCTAATACTGCACACATAACTCATAATTGTTCAAATAAACTTTGACGATTTTCACCTTTAGGCTTTCAATGCCCCTCATACACCCACGCAATACGCGGTGTTCAGCAGGAAAAACGCGCTAAAAATCCTTAGAAAAAAAACAAGAGGAGCCACCATGAACATTGATTTGAGCGCCAAACGCATCATCGTCACGGGCGCTTCGCGGGGCATCGGCCTGGCCATTGCTCGGGCATTCGCCGCTGAAGGGGCACGGGTCGCGATCTGCGCCCGCAGCGAGACAGCCGTCCGCGAAGCGGGTGAACTGCTTGCCGAACACGCCCAGGCAGTCATTGCCCGGGCTGTGGACGTGACCGACAGCGAAGGCGTCAAGGCGTTCGTGGCGGAAGTGGCGGCCACTTGGGGTGGCGTTGATGTTCTGGTGAACAACGCAGGCCAGGGCCGCAGCGGTAACATCGATACCCTGACCCCGGAAGCGATTCTCGAACATGCCAACATTTTGCAGATGGGGCATTTCCGCTTCGTCCAGGCCGTGGTGCCGCACATGCGTGAACAACGCTGGGGGCGAATCATCGAAATCAACGCGCTGGCCGGGGCGATTCCGACGCCTGACGGTATCCCCTCGGTGATCAACCGCGCCTCGTGTATCGCCCTCTCCCGCTCGCTGGGCATGTCATTGCCCAAGGACAATATCCTGGTCAACAGCCTGAACATGGGCTGGATCGATACGGGTCAGTGGGACCGTCACTACAAGGAAATGGGGCCGGGTGTCAGTCGGGAAGAGTTTGATGCCATGGTGATGAAAGTCGTGCCTCTGGGGCGTTACGGCAAACCGGAAGACGTCGCCGGCATGGCGCTGTTCCTCGCCAGCGAATACGCCAGTTTCATCAGCGCCGCCTCGATCGACATCGCTGGTGGCATGGGCGGGCAGATTGCTTATTTCCCAACGCTCAAGCGTGACTTTGCGGCAGCCATAGCGGCGCGCAACGCGGCTGACAAATAACCTGCGCACCCTTCGCGGTATTCACCCGACGGCCGCGTGAGCGGCTGCCGGTCCCGGTGCGCCCGGCGCACCCTTCACGTCGGCGCCTTGCGATGAACCTGCTGCTACCTATTTTTGCCACACTGATCTGGGCCGCCAGCACGGTGGTCAATCGCTTGTCGGTGGGGGTTATCGACCCGGCGGCGATTTCCTTCTACCGCTGGCTGACCGCCCTGCTGGTCCTGTCACCGGTGTTATTACCCAAGGTTTGGCGTTTACGGCGCCAGATTCGTCCTCATTTGTCCAAGCTGTTACTGCTGGGTCTGCTTGGCATGTCGCTGTACCAGTCACTGGCGTATTTTGCCGCGCACACCGTCACCGCCACCTCCATGGGCTTGATTCTGGCAACCATGCCGCTGCTTACCGTGCTGTTGGCGTTTCCGGTCCTCAACGCGCGCCCGACGCCGATGTTGCTGATCGGCGCCCTGATCTCGTTTGCCGGGCTGGCCTGGTTACTGGCAGCCGGCGACCTGCCGTCGCTCTGGCAGCAGGGCGTGGGCCAAGGTGAGCTGATGATGTTGCTGGCGTCGCTGTCGTATGCGCTGTACTGCGTGCTGGTGAAACGCTGGCAGATTCCCCTGCCGACCTGGGAAAGCCTGTATGTGCAGATTCTCTGCGGCACGCTGTTGCTGGTTCCGCCCTTCCTGCTGGCGCCATCGATTGCCCTGACGGCCAGGAACATCCCGCTGGTCCTGTTCGCCGGCCTGTTCGCTTCGGCACTGGCACCTGGCCTGTGGATGCGCGGCCTGCAAAACCTCGGCGCAGAAAAAACCGCGGTGTTGATGAACCTGGTGCCACTGTTTACCGCCATCCTGGCCATCGGCCTGCTGGGGGAAACACTGCACCTGTACCACGCGGTGGGTGGCGGGTTGATTTTGCTGGGGATTGCCTTGGCGCAGTGGAAACCCGCGCGGGCCAAGGTCCGCGCAGTGACTCAGGCCACCAGCAAGGAATCGCGCAACGTTTGAAGGCCCGCTGTATTTAAACCGCTGAAGCGTTGCAGATATCGATCCAGCCCGCCGTACTCGGACTCGATGACCGAATAGGCGGCATTCAGATACTCAGGTCGGGCATCCAATACCGCGTCCAATGCGGCTTCGCTGACCGACCGGCCGGCCATCCGGCTCACCGCGTGACTGATCGCTTCCTGGCGCCCGGCGTTCAGCTCACTGAAACGCCGGGCCGAACGCAAATAGTCATCCATGATGTGTTCAGCACAGACACCCAGGGCCTGCAACAGCAGCATGACCGCCACACCCGTGCGGTCCTTGCCGGCTGTGCAGTGAATCAGCACCGAGCCGTTGCCTTGGGTGAACAGTGTGAACAACGTCGGCAACAACGGCGCCAGCAAGCCCGGCAACTGGCGGTAGACCTCCAGCATCATGCCCCGTGCGTCCTCCGCCTGCGGATCGTCTGCCAGCATGGCCGCGACACGCGGGTCGGCGCGCACATCGCCAAGCACCTCCAGGTGAAGTTGCTCGATGGTAGGGTCGGGTACGCAATTTGGATACCGATCGCGTTCGCCGGCGCTGCGCAAATCGCAGACCGTGCGCAACCCCAGACGTTTCAGCGCCTGCCAGTCTTCAGCCGTCAAACTGTGCAACTGGTCTGCCCGTAATAGTGTGTCGCCGCCAATTCGACGGCCACAGCGGGCAACCGTGCCTTTGAGGCTGCGAAAGTTGTCGGCACCCTGCAGCTGCAAAATTTGCTGATGGACCACGCTCAATCCTCCAATAGATGTTGATAGGCCTGCGTCAACGGCCGTGCCCCCTGCCCCAGTATCGGCGTTCGGCGCGGCTTGCGACCGTGAGTGAGCAAACGCACCGTATCAAAATCTTCGGCGGCGGCAAAAAAACGCTCCACCATCGGCAACCCTGCCTGCCCCCATTCATCCATGTTCGACATCCACGTCTGCATGCCCCATACCGGCCAACGGCGCAGTTGCGCCCACGCAGCGTCCTGATCGAGTACACCTTCGGCACCCAGGCTGATCAACTTCTCCCGGTAAACCCGAAGCAGGTGCTCGGCGTCAGCCTGGCGCTGCGCAACGGTCAGTGCGCCAATCATGAAATACGCTACATCACGCCATGGCCGGCCGCGCCGGGCCAGTTGCCAGTCCAGCCAGATACGCTGGCCATCGCTGCGCAGGAAGCTGTTGCCCTGATGCGAGTCGCCATGAATCACACAACCTGGCGACATCTGTTCCCGCTCGAAGGCCGCCAGTTCATCGAAGGCATGGCTGAACAAGTCCGGTGACTCATACATCCACTTCGGCAGAAGTCGCTGGTAATCCGGTTTGCGCAGATTGACCTTGATGTAGTTGTACATGCGCAGCAGGCCGTCGCTGTCTACCGGGTTGGCCATCGACACCGGCAACCAGCCCTGAGCCTGCAAACCACGCAGGCCCCAGGTCGCCGCATGCAGCGAGGCCAATGACTCCAGCCCCCGGGCCACCCCGTCCACACCGAGGTGATCGGTGCTATGGCCGAACTGCCCGGCGGCAAGCCCCAGGTCTTCCATCATCACCACACCCCGGCCACCGCCATCGGCATCCCAGTCAGTGAACCAGGTGTTTGGCAATGGCGCGCCGGACCAGCCGTTCGCCAAATGATAGAAGCGTGATTCGAGCTCACAGATATCGCCGCTTTCGAAGCCCTCGGACCAGTTCGACTTCAGGCAAACATGCGCGGGTATACCCGCGCGCTTTCCGATCTCGTTCAGTTCCAGTTTGACGCGATACTTGGTGGTGTGCCCGTTTCGCACCTCCACCGCTGTCAACGCCAGCACTTCGATGCCGGGGTAGCGTGGCTGCAATAGCTGCGTCAGCCACGACGCGGTGACCTCGCTGAGGTGCCGCGGCAGGCGGCCGTCACGCTGCGGATAGGGCCGCCCGGTGGGCACAGTCAGCAGGCTGCCCGTCACGGCGTCAACACCGCATTGGCGTTGGCCGGCACTTTCAATTTGAGTAGTTCGATGGCGTTACCGCTGCGAATCCGCTCGCGGTCATGGCTGGACAGACCCAACCCTTCTGTGAGGTCGCCATGGTCATAGGCGCCCCCGAAGTTGGTGCCGTACAACAAGCGATCTGCTCCCACCACCTCCGCCACGCCCCGACGCAAGCCAGGCGCATGCACGTCGAGGTCGAAGTAGAAATTCTGCATGTACTCCATCAGTGGCCGTTTATTACGAGAGTCCGGTGCCATGGCCCGGTTGAGTTCGCTCAAGCGTCCCAACTGGAACACCGCCATACCGCCGGCATGGGTGATGTAGGTTTTCAGGGTAGGGAAAACATCCAGCGCACCGCCGCAGATCAGGTACCAGAAGAACAGTGTTTCATCGACGCAATCACCGACGATCGACGTGGTTTCAAATTTGTCGTCAGTGTGTTTTTCACCCCAGTAAATCGACTGGTTGAAGCCGTGCACCATGATCGGCACGTCGAGTTGAGTAAGCTTTTCCCAGACAGGGAACAAGCGCTCATCATGCGCTTCAAGACCATTGAAGTTGGCCCCACCCACGCACACACCCTTGGCGCCCAGCTGGGTCACGGCACGTTCGATTTCCTTGGCAGCATTTTGAGGATCCGCCAGGTTGGCGTGGCACCAGAAATCGAAATGGTCGGGATCGGCTCGGCAGAATGCCGACAACTCGTCGTTGCAGATGCGTGCATATTCATTGGCGAAATCGCCCGCCCAATACATGAAGCAGTGGGACGGCGTGGACATCACCAGTTTATCGACGCCCCGCTCGGCCATCAGCTTGCGACGGCTGGCGTGGCTCATGCGCGCCAGGATGTTGGCCTGCGCTTCGGCATCTGTCGCGGCCTTGGCCGGTTGCTTGGTGCCGAGGGAAAAGTGCCCCACGGTCAGCCCCTGCACCTTCATGAAAGGTCCCCAGAACTCGTGGCGGTTCAGCATGCCTTCGGTCAGCAAATGAGCGTGGACATCAATCAGCATGGCGTTCTCCTTATTGTCATTAGCCAGCGTGCCGAATCACCGATTGGCGGGTGATTGGCTTGAATTGAGGTAGGAATGCCCCAGCGCAAATATAAACATATTTTTAATTACTGTTCAGTTATTTAAGGAGCGAATCCACGATTTCAAATGATCCAGTCAACGCCATGCCCTGCTCCCCTCCACAGCGCACGCATGAACTTCTGCTGGACCACATGTATCGCCCGGCCCTGGAAAGGGTCGCGAGCCATGATCGGAACGGCCGGAACGCTCGAACGGTGATCCGGCAGTTCAAGCAACAACCGCAAAAACGGCACCGCCCTCCCGTCAGTATCTCCCCCCAATAGCGCTCGATGCGCTATACCAAAATCCCCCCGTACTACATTTGTTGAGCAGGAGGTTGATCATGAACATGAGAAACCGGTCGGCGGCGCTGATGGTCACGGTGATGATGTTTGGCTGTACGCATTCATCAAGCCAGACAGTGACCATTCCTCTGCTGGCTACGCCCCGCAACACCGGCGAGATTGCCAATGTGACGTTGGCCAGCCAAGGCCAGGAGACCGCCTTTACCTTCATCATCAGTGGGGTTCCAAGCGGCACCCTCAGTCCCTTGAATCTCTACACGTCGATCCATAAAGGCAGCTGCAAACAGCCCGGTCCCGTGGCCTACACGATGAATGACCGGATCAACACCAGCCGCATTTCCGGTACCCGTGGATGGACCTATTCACGAAGTGCGCCTGTGGCCATGTCAGCGCTGTTTTCCGCAGAGTATTCAGTGGTCGTGACCACGACACCGGCTGATGGCAACGTCGATATTTTCTGCGGAGATATCAAGCAACCCGTGAATTGAAATTGATGTACCACGCGTAGACAGCCCCTTCTGCGAAGTCACAAGAACCACCGTGTCTTTCAGTATCTGAATATCCAATACCACTGCCTACTTCGCTTGATTTAACGACCCCTCCTCCCTCGATTCCGGCCAATAACCGGCAATGCCGTGCGCCTGGCCGGCGGGCAAGACTACGAAGCGCAAGCCATGATCATGAACTGCCGAAATGCCTGGGCCGGTGCGGACAAACGGGTATCGGGCAACCAGATCAGTCCGAGCTCCATGGGCGGGATCACATCCACCAGCGGGCGGATTTCAATTTTCTTGCCTTCCAGTGACCAGGCCCGATAAAGCATGTCCGAGAGAATGGTCACGCCAAAGCCATGGCCCACCAGGCCGCGCAATGCCTCCATGGAAGAGGTGCGAAAGGCCACTTTGGGCGCCAGGCCACGGGACTCCCAATAGCGCGACGTGGAAATTTCTCCCTCGTCGACCGTGGCGAGGATATAGGCATGCTCGGCGACGTCTTCGAGATTGATCGAGGGCGCCGACATCAGCGGGTGCTGGCTGGCCAGCCAGAGCTGACGACGGGAGCGAATCAGCACCTGATGGGCCAGCCCCTCCAGGTTCGGTGTGTTGGAGACAATCGTCAGGCCCAGGTCAAGATCGCCATTGCCCAGGGCTTCTTCAATGCTCTGGCGGTCCATGTCGACGAGGTCAATCTCGACCTGCGGGTAACTGCGTTTGAAACGGGCCAGCAGTGCCGGCAGAAAATAGCCAAGCACGGTGTAGGAGGCCCCCACGCGCACAGTCCCCTGCATGGCATGGCCCAGAAACAGCGGCTCGCTGAGCGCGTCCTGCAGTGTGTCGAGGATGTGCCGCGCATGCTGGGAAAACTTGTTGCCTTCAGCGGTCAGGGTCACGCCGTGGGGCAGGCGATCGAACAGGCTGACACCCATGGAGTGTTCCAGGTGCAACACCGCCGCGGTGATCGCCGACTGCGAGACATGCGCCTTCAATGCCGCCTGGGAAAACTGCCCGGCATCGGCGGCGGCCACAAAATAACGCAGCTGGCGCATTGAAATATCTTTGCCTTTTGTCATCTGATTGGGTGATACCTGGCGCAGGTTGATCAAGCAGGTGGCGGGCCGCAAAAAAATCGTCGCTTTCGGTGCCGCACGCCACAAAGCAATGGGCATCTGGGCTGGGGATTTTCACCCGCAGCACCAATGCTGAAAGGCCCCCCCGGCAAGGGCGCCCTTGCGTGTTGCCCTGTTTAACGACGAATCGAGGCGGTAATTTTTGCGTGGGGCCCATTGACCTGAGCGGCCCAGGCTTCAGCTGCCTGGTCCAGGGTGAAATCCAGGTAATCCACCTCGATCTGCTGCTCCCTGGCGATCTTCAGCAGACGCAGCCAGATCTGCTCACGATCTGCGGGCGAACGCTGGCCTGTGCCGATGCACGACAGGTTGCGGAATAGAAGATCGGCAATGTCCAGATTGAGCTGGCGACCGGCACCGGTGCCAATGGTCATGATACGCGCGCCCCAGCTGGTGGCTTTCAGAGCCGTCAACATGGGTTGACCGCACACCAGGTCCAACACCACATCAAATCCGCCATCGGCGGCGTCCTTGAGTGCAGCCACATCATCAGCGCCACCCAAGGTCACTACAGCGTCGGCAAGGCCCCGAGATTTCAGGCGCCCCAGCGCATCAGCCGACCGAGCCGCACCAACCACCTTGCCCGCTCCCATGCCGCGGGCCAGTTGCAAGGCGATCTGCCCGAGGGTGCCGGTGGCGCCCAGAATCAGGACTTTTTCACCCTTCTGGATCGCGGCTTTTTCCAGGGGAACGATGGCACCGGTTGCGGCAATGCCCATGCTGATTGCGGTTTTATCGTCTACATCGTCGGGCACATCCCACACTTCGGCTTGCGGCACCAGGGTTCGCTCCGCGAAGGCACCAAAGGGCAATACCGAGCGCTCGCCGAAGTACACCCGGCGGCCATCCGGCGCACGGCCGACGCCTTCGCCGCGAATGACACAGGGATATTCAACACCCAGACGGTAGGCGCCCAGTACATCCCAGCCGCCCAGACCAGCGGTATCAACATCGATCAGTACTGCGCCGTCTTGCGGCTTCGGCTCGCGAAACTCGCCGACTACTGGCGGCGCATTGCGCTCGGAAATGATTGCGGCACGCATGGCATTCTCCTTGTCTGTTTTATTTTAAGGCTGCACCCAGAACAATAGTTGAACATATTTTACGAAAATGTCCACATTATTACTCTGACAGGCGCTTGAACTGTCCTGCAAACATGAAAAGCCTTATCTGAATAACCAATACCGAAACGCAGTTTTTGTGATTTTACGATGGCAAAACCGATCCCTAGACTCGGCTCAATAACTAGGCAACGCCACTCTCCCGGCGCCGCCACGACAATAAAGCCTGGAGGATGAGCATGAGTGCGTCCCCGTCCCTGGATGACAAATACATCCAGCACAGCGGAAAAGTTTTACTCACCGGGATTCAGGCGCTGGTGCGCCTGCCCATGATGCAGCGCCAACGCGACCTGGCCAATGGCTTGAACACCGCCGGGTTCATATCCGGCTATCGTGGTTCGCCACTGGGTGGATTCGACCAGGCACTATGGAAGGCCCGTGACTATCTCAAGGAACACCACACGGTGTTCCATCCGGGCATGAACGAAGACCTTGCCGCCACGTCGATCTGGGGCACGCAGCAGGTCAACATCTTCGAAGGAGCCACCTACGACGGCGTATTCGGCATGTGGTACGGCAAGGGTCCGGGCGTCGATCGCTGCGGCGATGTGTTCCGTCACGCCAACGCTGCCGGCACGTCGCAATTTGGCGGTGTATTGGCGATTGCCGGCGATGACCATGGCGCTCGCTCTTCCTCGCTGCCGCACCAGACCGAGCATATTTTCAAAGCGGTGATGATGCCGGTGCTGGCACCGTCCGGCGTTCAGGAATATCTCGACTACGGCATGCACGGCTGGGCCATGTCGCGTTATTCCGGCTGCTGGGTCGCCCTCAAGGCAGTCGCGGATACAGTGGAGAGCGCGGCCGTTGTCGATATCGACATCCATCGCATTCAGCCCATTATCCCGGATATCCCGCTGCCGGAAGGCGGCCTGAATATTCGCTGGCCAGATCCTCCCTTGGAGCAGGAGCAGCGGCTGCTGGAGCACAAGCTGTACGCCGCCCTCGCCTACGCACGCGCCAACCGGATCGACCGCATCGTGATGGATTCACCGAAAGCGCGAATCGGCATTATCACGTCCGGGAAGTCCTACCTCGACGTCTGTCAGGCGCTGAAAATTCTCGGTATCGACGAAGCCCTGGCGCAGCAAATCGGCCTGCGTGTGTACAAGGTCGGTATGGTCTGGCCGCTGGAAGCTGAAGGTGTGCGGCAGTTCGCCGAAGGCCTGGAAGAGATTGTGGTGGTGGAAGAAAAACGCCACATGATCGAGTACCAGCTGAAGGAAGAACTCTACAACTGGCGTGAAGACGTGCGTCCGCGCATCGTCGGCAAGTTTGACGACAAGGGCGAGTGGAGCCTGCCGCACACCGGTTGGCTGCTGCCAGCGGTAAACGACCTGACGCCGGCAATGATCGCCCGTGCTTTGGCCAAGCGTATTTTGCGCCTGCATCAGAACGGTCCGCTGCAAGTGAGCCTGGCGGTGCTGGACGCACAACTGGCCAGTAAAGGCCAGTTCAGTAACCTGATGGAGCGCGTGCCCCACTACTGCTCCGGTTGCCCACACAACACCTCGACCAAAGTCCCGGCGGGCAGCCGTGCGTTGGCCGGTATTGGCTGCCACTACATGGCGGCATGGATCTATCCACAGACCCAGACGTTCAGCCAAATGGGCGGCGAAGGCGTGGCGTGGATCGGACAGGCGCCGTTTACCAAGACCGAGCATGTTTTTGCCAACCTCGGCGATGGCACCTATTTCCATTCCGGCATTCTCGCGATCCGGGCCGCCATCGCGGCCAAGGTGCAAATCACCTACAAGATTCTCTACAACGATGCCGTGGCCATGACCGGTGGACAACCGGTGGACGGCAGCCTCAGCGTGGCGCAAATCAGTCGACAGCTTGCGGCCGAGGGCGTGCAGCGTCTGGTGGTGGTCAGTGACGATGTCGAGAAATACCAGCACATCCGTGATCTGGCAGACGGCGTGCCGGTGCTGCGTCGCGACAAGATGGACGAAGTGCAGGAACAGTTGCGCCAGTTCAAGGGCGTGTCGGCAATCATCTATGACCAGACCTGTGCTGCGGAAAAACGTCGGCGTCGTAAACGCGGCAAATTCCCGGACCCGGCACGCCGGGTGGTGATCAACGAGGCAGTGTGTGAAGGCTGTGGCGATTGCAGCAGCAAGTCCAACTGCATGTCGGTCGTGGCGGTGGAAACCGAGTACGGCCGCAAGCGTGAAATTGACCAGTCCTCTTGCAACAAAGACTTCACCTGCCTCAACGGTTTTTGCCCGAGTTTTGTCACGGTCGAAGGTGGCTCCTTGCGCAAACCCCAAGCCCTGGCGGCAGCGAAGGATGACGCGTGGGATTTGCCGACGCCCGCGACCGTAGCGCTGGATGAGCCTTACAGCATCTTGGTCACTGGCGTGGGTGGTACGGGCGTGGTGACCATCGGCGCACTGCTGGGGATGGCGGCGTTCATCGAAGGCAAAGGCACGCTCAATCTGGACATGGCCGGCATGGCACAAAAAGGCGGTGCGGTGTGGTCGCACATTCGCATTGCCGCGCACCAGGAACAGTTGTTTGCACCCCGGATTGCCGAAGGTGAAGCGGCCTTGCTACTGGGCTGCGACCTGGTGGTCAGCGCCAACACCGAAACCCTGTCCAAGCTGCGTCACGGTGTTACCCATGCATTGATCAACAGCGAGGAAAGCATCACCAGCGCCTTTGTGCGCACCTTCGCTCAGCAAGCGGAAAGCGGTGATTTGCTGAAGCACCCAGATCCGAAATTCCAGACCCAAAGCATGTCGGCACAAATTGCCGAAGCGGTGGGCTCGGACCAGGCGGACTTTATCGACGCAAGCAAAATTGCCACGGCGTTGATGGGCGACTCGATTGCCACCAACACCTTCATGCTTGGCTATGCCTACCAGAAAGGTTGGTTACCGGTGGGTAAAGCAGCGCTGCTACAGGCCATAGAACTGAACGGCACGGCAGTGCCCTTCAACCTCTCTGCCTTTGACTGGGGCCGGTGCAGCGCCCATGACCTGCCGCGGGTATTACGCAATCTGGAAGCCGGCAAGGTGCAAAGCCCGGACCGCTTACTGTCACAAAGCCTGGAAGAAACGCTGGCACGGCGCGTGGAGTTTCTCACTGCGTACCAGAACTACGCCTATGCCCAACGCTACCGGTATCGTGTCGAGCAATTCATCAAGGCGGAAACCGCACTGTTCGGACAACCCGGCAAGCTGTCGGCGAGTGTTGCCCGTTACTACTTCAAAGTGCTGGCCATCAAGGATGAATATGAAGTAGCCCGTCTGTTTACCGACGGACAGTTTCTGGAAAAAATCCAGGCCAGCTTCGAGGGCGATTACCGCCTGCGCTTCCATCTGGCGCCGCCGCTGCTGAACGATAACGGCTCCGGCCGCGAACCGAAAAAACGCAGTTTCGGTCCATGGATGCTGCAAGGCTTCAAGCTGCTGGCCAAGCTCAAGTTCTTGCGCAACACCTGGCTCGATCCGTTCGGCCATACCCATGAGCGCAAGGTGGAACGCAACTGGTTGGCGAACTACGAATGCATCCTCGACCTAGTGCTGACGGGTTTGACTGCCGAAAAGCAGGCCCTGGCTCAAGAGTTGGTAGAGCTGCCTGAAAGCGTTCGCGGGTATGGTCCGGTGAAAGAGCGGTTCCTCGACCACGCACAACAGCGTCAGGCGCAGTTGCTGGTGCAGTGGCGTAATGGCAAAACCGCTCAGTTCCATGATGCCAGCCAGAGCAACAGCAAAATCGCCGTCACTCAACTGTAAGCCTTGCCCGGGCTGCACATTGTGCAGCCCGGGATGTTGGTTAATTCAACAAGGTCAAACCATGAACGAAGAACTGGCCAGAAATTACCGTGAGATTCTCCACGGCGTAGGTGAAAATCCAGAACGTGAAGGTTTGCTGGACACACCAAAGCGCGCGGCAAAAGCCATGCAGTACCTGTGTCATGGCTACCAGCAAAGCCTCGAACAGATCGTCAATGGCGCACTGTTTGAATCGGACAACGATGAGATGGTCATCGTCCGGGACATCGAACTTTACTCCCTGTGCGAACACCATTTGCTGCCGTTTATTGGCAAGGCCCATGTCGCCTATATACCGACGGGCAAAGTCCTGGGGCTATCGAAAATCGCGCGGATTGTCGATATGTTCGCCCGCCGTTTGCAGATTCAGGAAAACCTGACACGCCAGATTGCCGACGCCATTGCCCAGGTGACCGATGCCGCCGGGGTGGCGGTGGTGATCGAGGCAAAACACATGTGCATGATGATGCGCGGTGTGGAAAAGCAGAATTCGGTGATGAGCACCTCGGTGATGCTCGGGGCGTTCCGCGAATCGTACAACACCCGCCAGGAGTTTTTGCAGCTGATCCGCGGTCGCTAGGCACGTGTGCCGGGTTCACCCAGGCACACCGCTTGTCATTCAACTGAGCATCATCATCCCGCCGTCAATCACCAACGTCTGACCGGTGACAAACCGCGAACCATCGCCGGCAAGAAACACCAGCACGGGCGCCAGGTCCCGGGCCGGTTCACCCAGCTTTCCGCCGATTGGCACTTGGCCGGCCATGTACGCATCGTGTTGCTGCAATTGCTCGGCGCTCATACTCGCGCGGGTGGCGTCGTACATTGGCGTCCACATCGCCGGAGCGATCGCGTTGACGGTAATGCCCAATGGGCCCCATTCCCGCGCCACCGTGCGCGTCCAGGCCAGCACCGCGCCCTTGCTGGCGGCGTAATGGGCTTTGCCCGGCTGTCCGAGTACGCCTGCGGCAGAGGCGAAATTGATGATCCGTCCGCCGCTGCCCTTGAGCAGTTCATAGGCCGCTCGGTTGGTCAGGAAGGTGCCACGGGTATTGACCGCAAAGACCTTTTCCCACTCGTCCAGCGTGATGCTGTCGGCGCTGGCATTGGGTGCGATGCCCGCGGCATGCACCAGCACATCCAGCCCGTTGAGCTGTTCGTTGGCCCAGGCAAAGGCAGCGTCCACCGATTGGCTGTCAGCGATGTCGCAGACTCGCGTGTGCGCCCAGCCACCACCGTCACCCGTTATCGAGGCTGTCTCGCCCAGGTCGAGACTGACAACATAGGCACCCTCCTCCACAAAGGCCTTGACCACTGCCGCGCCAATACCGCGGGCGCCCCCCGTGACGATGATCCGCTTACCGGCCAGTTGCATGTGCTGTTCCTTTTGTTTGGGTTTTGTCAGGCTGTTTGATCAATGCGCTGCAACGCTGCCTCGAAAAGGAGTAGCGCCGAGGCATGATGTTTTTCACCGGTGATCTTCGGGGCTTTGCCCGCACAGGCACGGGCATAGCTGACTTCAAGGAAGATGCCGAGCTTGAAGCCGGCCAATACCAGGTACCAGTTAAAGTCCGCCAACGAACGCGAACTACCGGCGCGATAGTGGGCGATCAGTTCTTCGCTGCTGCAAAAGCCGTCCCACGGGTGCACTTCGATTGTGCCGGCGCCTCGACCATCGGCACCGGGCCAGGTGACCACCAGCCAGGCCAAGTCGAGCAAAGGGTCGCCGATGGTCGCCAGTTCCCAATCGACGATTGCCGCCAGCTCCCCACTGCCGGATTGGAACATCACGTTGGACAGGTGAAAGTCACCGTGCTGGATGCCGACCTGAAACTGTTGCGGGCAATGCTCGTCCAACCAGTTGGCCAAGCGTTCGAGGCCCGGTAGTCCGGCCGCACCAGGCCAACCCGGGTAGTCTTTGACGCTGTCCAGCTGAGCCAGCCAACGTGACACCTGGCGCTGATGAAAACCCTCTGGCCGCCCGAAATCCGCCAGCCCCACCGCCTCGTAATCAATCTCGCTGAGGCGTAACAGCGCATCTACCATGGCCAGGCCCATGCGTCGGCGCAGTGCCGGTTGTTCGCTGTGTGGCGCAGGCAAACCGGCGGCATCATTGGGGTTGAAGCCCTGCACCGGCTCCATCAAGTAGAAGCTCGCGCCTAGAACGCTCTGGTCGGCGCAATCGGCAATCAATCCGGCATGGGGCACTCGGGAACCGGCCAAAGCCCTGAGCAAACGAGCTTCGCGTGCAATGGTTTTGCTGCCGACTTCGCGCAGCTCCGCAGAAGGCCGACGCAGCACAAAGTCACGCTGGCCCCGACGAAAGCGCAGCAGCAGATTTTGCGTGCCTCCCGTCAAGCGCCGGGGCGCCTCGATGGGTCCGCTTTCCAGGCCCATCGTGTCCATCCACTGCGCCAGACGCTCAAGGTCTACCAGTGGCTGCCAGTCGCTCATGGCTCCAGCTCACTCAGGCTGGCCAACACGTCGGCGTACTTTTCCCGGGCACGGGCTGCCGCGGTAGGTCGGTGATAATCAGGGAACAGCTCATCGCAGGGCTGATAATCACGCAACAACTGCTTGGCCACCGTGACTTTGTGCACCTCGGTCGGTCCGTCGGCCAGGCCCATCTGGAAGGAGCGGACGATGTACCCGGTAAACGGCATTTCTTCACTGACCCCCAACGAGCCGTGCACGTGCAGGGCGCGGGCGGCGATGTCATGCAGCACCTTGGGCATGATGGACTTCACCGCAGCGATGTCTTTGCGCACCCGCTTGTAATCCTGATAGTGGTCGATACGCCAGGCTGTACGCATCACCAACAAGCGAAACTGCTCCAGCTCGATCCATGAGTCGGCAATTTTTTCCTGGACCATTTGCTTGTCCGCCAAGCGGCTGCCCTGGGTACTGCGCGAAAGGGACCGCTCACACAGCGCATCGAGGGCTTTCTGTGCCTGACCGATCACTCGCATGGCATGGTGCACGCGACCGCCACCCAGACGTACCTGGGCCACAACAAACGCCTGTCCCGGCGCACCGAGCATGTCGGTTGCAGGTACTCGCACGTTATCGAATGACAGGTAGGCGTGGGTTGCCGCCGGATCATCGGCGATACCCACGTTGCGGATAATGTGAACCCCGGGGGCGTCGGCGGGAACGATAAACATCGACATGCCTTCGTAGACCGAGACCGACTTATCCGTGACCGCCATCACGATGAGAAACGCGGCATAGCGGGCATTGGAGGCAAACCATTTTTCGCCGCTGAGCACCCAGTCATCCCCATCGCGCACCGCTTGAGTGGTAAAAACGGCCGGGTCCGCACCTCCCTGGGGTTCGGTCATGGCGAAGCAGGACACGATGTCACCGTCGAGCAAGGGTTGCAGGTAACGCTGCTTCTGCGCCGGGGTGCCGTAGTGCGCAAGGATTTCGCCGTTACCCGAGTCCGGCGCCTGGCAGCCAAATACAATCGGACCGAACAGCGAGCGCCCGAGAATCTCATTGATCAAGGCCAGGCGCACCTGGCCATAACCGGCGCCCCCCAGTTCCGGCCCCAAATGACACGCCCACAATTTGCGCGCCTTGACCTGCGCCTGCAGCGGTTTGACCAACTGCTTGAACAGCGGATCATGGATGTTCCACGGGCTGCCCAGCACATGATCGAGGGGTTCGACTTCGGTGCGGACGAACCGATCGATCCAGTCCAGCTCCACTTGAAATTCAGGGTCAGTCTGAAAGTCCCAGGCCATGGTGGTACTCCTAACAAATAGCGATCAGGCCAGCAGCATGCCGCCGTCGACCAACAGGGTTTGGCCGAGCACATAGCCGGCCAGCGGCGAGGCGAGAAACAAGGCAACGTTGGCCATGTCCCGGGGCGTTCCCAGACGCCCTTGCGGGATGGCGCGCAGCGCCCCTTCCAGGCGCTTGGGGTTGCTGGTGGTCACCCGTGTGAGCTTGGTTTCCACCAGTCCCGGGGCAATGCCGTTCACCCGGATACCGTCCCGGGCCCAGGCTTCGGCCAGGGTGCGAGTCAGCCCGAACGCACCGGTTTTTGAAGCGTTATAGGCGGGGTTGCCACGCGTCGAGTGGAACGCGGCTGCCGAGCTGACCGTGATCATCGAACCCTTCGCCTGCATCAGCAGCGGATGAAACTTCTGCGCACACACCATCAGGCTGGTGAGGTTAACGTCGAGCACGCGCTTGAAGCCTTCGGTGAGAAATTCCTGCCGGTCGTAGAGCACCGTGCCCTGTGCCTGCACCAACACATCCAGTCGCGTGAAAGGCACGCTGACAGCCTCGATCTGCGCCGCGTTTGCGACATCGACCTGAGCGTAATGCAACCCCTCAAGGTCAGAGTCGGCAGAGTCCTCGTACGCCGCTGCAGTGGCACGCGTGCCCCACACGTAAACCTCGGCGCCGCGTTGGCGGAAGCTCTGTGCGATGCCGTTGCCGATACCGCTGGAACCGCCGATGACCAGTACGGTCTTGCCGCTGAAATCCAACTCGTTCATAGGTGTTCCTTGTGCGTATCAATGAAGGCTGCCCATCAAAAAAATCGGCGGCTACAGCGCCACCAATCCTGCCGCGGCCAGGCGCTCAAGCTCGCTGCCGGCAAAGCCGAGGCTTTCCAACACTTGCCTTGTATGTTGGCCGAGGGCAGGCGGTGGACGACGCAGCGACAACGGCAAATTGCCGAAATCCCAGAACACGCCGATCTGCTGCAAGTCGCCGTAGACGGCGTGGTTGTAATGGGCATGCAGGCCGGCGGCGGCATGTTCCGGGCTGTCGAGAAAGGCATCCATTTGCGCTTCAAGCACCGGCTGCGCCGGGACCCTCTCGATGGCTAACGCTGCGAGCGCCGCCTCCCGGGTGAGGTCTGCAAAGTAGGCTTGAGGCTGGCCACTCGTCAGCGCCCGGAAACGCTGCACTTCGTCCAGTTGCAGCGCGACCACCACCAACCAGGCATCGCTGCATCGGTACAGGCGGTGGGTGTCACTCAACCCGGTCTGACGGGCATCCATGTGGGCGACCGGCGTGAGGCTGCCGTCCTCCAGCACCACGGCCTCGCTCATCGACAGCAGCGTGGCGCCCAATAATGACGAGCTGACCATCTGCCCGACGCCACTGTGGTTGCGCTCGTACAAGCCCAGCAGCAAGGCATAGAGCGAGGACAGGCCGGCAAAAAAATCACCCACACCAAAGCGCAGCCACATCGGCGCCTGGCCCTCACCACCCTGCTCCACTTCCCACCCGCAGGCGGCTTGCATCAGTTGGTCAAAGCCGGGCCAATCGGCACGCGGGCCGGTCGGCCCATAAGCACTGACATGGCAATAAAGCAGTTGCGGGTTAAGCGCTTTGAGGCTGTCGTAATCGACCTTGAGTTTTCGCGCGGCCGGCAGACGCATGTTGTGGTGCACTACATCGGCCCAACGCACCAACGCTTCCACAGCGGGCTCGGTTTGCCGATCACCCAACTGCAACGCCACGCCCAGCTTGCCGCGCTGGGTGCCGCTGAAAATCCGTTCCAGGCGTCGCATCGCATCACCTTTGGGCGCCTCGACCTTGATCACTTCAGCCCCCAGGTCTGCCAGCAACATGCAAGCAAACGGGCCGGCCAGGTACGCGCCGAGGTCCAGCACCTTGAGGCCATGCAAGGGTGGCAAGGGGGCGGGACTCGCCCCGGACTGCGGCGCCTGATGCTCAACAACTGCATCGAACAGTTCGGCGTTCCCTTCTCCCATCAGCGGCGCACTGGCGCCGGTTCGCGCAGGTGGCTGGACCTTCCAGGCCGCCCCTGGCTGAAGGGTCTTGCCCATCTGCACGTCGTCGACTTCGACCACATAGCCATTCACGCGGGCTTGTTCGTCAAAGTAGATCTCGCCAAACGGCGCCGCTATCTGTGCGGCAACATCGTGCTGCCAGAAATGCTCGACCCACTCCTGCGCAGGCCGAGTGGCAATGATTGCCTTATTGGCGCCGAAGTTGGGCGCCACATGGCTGGGGGGCCATAACGCGTTCAGGCGGGCGACTTCGGTTTCTCCGAGTTCACTCAGCGCTGCGGCCATCCAGGGTGATTTGTCTGGCGAATAGTGCACATGCAACCAGCGCCCATCGGCGCATTGGTGCAACGGAATCGGAATGTGTTTATCCAGGCCCTTGGCGAAGGCTGGTGTCGGCGTTTGGGCGCGGTTCCAATGCATGGTCATGGGCACCAGAGCGGCCTGGGCCAGGCTCGTATGGGCAATGCCACCCCGGCCATCACGCTGACGCGCCAGCAATCGCGCCATCACCCCGATCACACACAGCCAGCAGGCCAGCCAATTGGCAAACGGCATGCGTACGAAGGCCGGACCGAAACGATGCGCCGGTTGCTCGTCCAGCAGGCCCAGGCGCGCCAGGATCAATGTCTCGTGGGGAATCGAATTGGCCAGCGCATGACGTTGCGGCCAGCCACCGATGGCGGAAATGACCAGGCGAGGAAAGTCCGCCGCGAGCTGCTCGTCCGCCAATCCATGGACTTGCGCCTGCGCAGGCGTGAAGTCGTGCAGCAGCACATCGGCGCTGGCCAGCAGATTCTGCAACTGTTGGCGGTCAGCAACGTTTTCCAGATTGAGCGTAACGCTGCGCTTGCCGCGGTTGAGCACCGCAAACAATGCCTGGTGATCCCTGGCAGGGTTGTTCAGTGGCTCGACCATCACCACTTCAGCGCCAGCTTCACTCAGCTGTAGCCCGGCAGCAGAACCGGCAATGCCGGAACACAGGCTGATGACGCGGATACCTTCAAGGATTGCCTGGCTCATGCAGTACCTTCGAGTGTCTGTTCTGCCCATCGCGTTCTGCAGCAGAGCTGCAGAACGCATCCATGGGTTCACCCTAAGCCATGACGGAAATATTCCATAGTTAGATTAGTATTCCAAATATAGAATCATAAGTTAAATTCAACACTTATATAGAATATGTTCATATATGCACTTCCACCACCGAGGACCTCGAGATGATCCTGCGCATGGACCACTTCACCATCGTCACCGACCGACTGGACGCCACACGTGATTTCTATGTTCACATGCTGGGCTTGGTCGAGGGGCCACGGCCGCCGTTTCCGGTCCCCGGTTTCTGGCTATACGCGGGCAATCAACCTGTACTGCACGTGGTGGGCGTAACACAGATGCCAGAGCCGCGACGGGGTGTGCTCGACCACATGGCGTTCCATACAGAAGGCTTGCTGACGATGTGGGAACACCTCGAACACCATGGCGTGCACTTCAAGGTGATTCGGGCACCCGGCGATCAGCGCACTTGGCAGTTGTTCATGCAGGACCCCAACGGGGTTGAAGTCGAGCTGGATTTCGACGCCAGCGAAGTGCCGCCCGCCGATTGGAAGGCCCGTGCAGGCGGTTACATCAAACCGGCGTAACTGCCGCCATCGACCTGCAGATTTTGCCCGGTGATATAGCCGGCCTGCACCGAACACAGAAAAGCACAGGCGGCGGCCAACTCACTTGGCTGCCCGAATCGTCGCGCCGCTATCGGCCTCAACATTTCTGCCCGTGCCTGCTCCATGCTGAGTTGGCGGTGCTTGGCCACCTGCTCGGTCATGTAGCGCATGCGATCGGTTTCAATGCGCTCCGGCAGCAAGTTGTTGAGGGTCACGTTGTCGCGCACCACCTCCACCGACAGGGCTTTGCTAAAGGCCGTCAACCCGGCTCGCGCTGCGGTGGACAACCCCAAGGGCAAGCGTGGCGACTTGACCATTGCCGAGGTGATGTTGACGATGCGACCAAAACCTCGCGCACGCATACCACCCACCACCGCCTGAATCAGCAAGATGCCCGAGAGCATGTTGGCCTCGATGGCAGCCTGCCAGGCCGCATGATCCCAGTCTTCAAAACGCCCAGGCTCAGGCCCGCCGTTGTTGGTCACCAGAATGTCGACTTGCGGGCACGCGGCCAGCAGCGCCGCACGCCCCTCAGCCGTGGACAGATCGGCCACCACCGTGCGCGGCAGTCGACCGGTGCTGCGCAGGATGTCTTGGGCGGATTGCGCCAGGGTCGCTGCATCGCGACCATTGATCAGCACGTCACAACCCTCCTGCGCCAAGGCCAGCGCACACGCTTTGCCCAGCCCTCGTGAAGAGGCACACACCACTGCCGTGCGCCCGGTTATGCCCAGATCCATTCGATATTCCTCGTGTATGTGCGTCAGTCATCCATGCCCAGCAAGGCACTGATATTGCGACCCGGTTCGGCATCGCTGCCGTAGGCGAACTGTCCCGCGCGTTGGCGTTCGGCCAATTGCTCCATCTGGTAGCGATAACGCGTACCCGGCGTATCGAAACGCGAATGCAGGTCACGACGCTCGCCGGCCTCGAAGTAACGTTGGTTCTGCGGACGCACCACCGAGTTGTCCTGTGGCTGGATGATGTAGTTGATGCGTGGCATCACATAGCGGAACGGTGCGGGTGCAGCGGTGGTATTGAACGTGACGTCACAGCGCGAGCGGTGTTTGCCCACCGGCAGGAAAGGTTGCAGGTTGGGCACGTCATAGCCGGGGCGAAAGCGCGGATAGGAGATGCACACGTTGCTGCGCAAATGAATGTGCAGCACGGCGCGAAAGTCCTGGTATTTGGCGCGCACACCGCCCACCCAGCGCATGATCGGCGCTACTGATTTTTGCGCGACGGTACGGGTACGGGTGACCGTTTCGGAGGTCCATTGCACCTCCACCACATCCGACTCACTGATGCCGTCGCCAATGGTATTGGCGTGCAGGAAATCGGCATGGGTCAGGTCAATCAGGTTTTCCACTGACAGCGCCGACGTCGCGTCAAAACGCACAGTGCGTTGGGTATAGCCGGGGAGACTGCCATCGAGCGGCAGAAACGGAATGTGTGGCAGCAACAGCGCGTCGGCCGCGTCCGGGTTGCCGTACCAGACCCAGATGTAGCCATAACGCTCGACCAATGGGTAGAACCCGCGCCCTCCCGTAAACGCAGTCAATTGCGGCGCCTTGTCAGGTCGATGGGGGTGAAATTCAGCCGCCACCGGCTGTCCGTTGTCGCGCCACAGGTAGTAGGGCTGTGCGTGAATAATGCGCCGAATCGGCCGCGCGCTCAGGTCACGGCTATGGGCCACCGGGAACCAGGTGTCGCGCAGGTCATAGTTGATCGGCGTCCAGTCGCCCCGCACTTTGCCTGGCAGGGTGTCATTGGAAGAAGGCACGGCATGCATGGTCGGTTCTCCTGGGCTCAGACGACAGCGCTGACGGGAATAAGGTGTGGCTGGCGCAGGGTGCGTAGTTCGCGGGACGACGCCTCAAGCAAGGCTGCGATGGCCGCACCGTCAATCAGGCTATTGATGTTCAATGGTGGCTGTTTGCGCAGGCGTGCCAGCCGCCAGCGCAAAGGGGCTTTGGCCGGTACCTGTTGATGCACGTAACCACGCCAACAAAGACTGGTGGTACCGCGACGATTGGCGCCCGCAGAAATCATCAAGGTGATCAGCGGCAACTCGTCCTCACTGAGTAGATCCACCCGAATCATGCCGCCCTGCAACGCCACGGCAGTACGCACAATCAAGGGGTAATCCACCACAAACTGCGACGGCAGAAATTGAGTGCTCCACACTGCACCTCGTTCCAACACCATGCGCCCCTGCTCACTGCGCAGATCGCCAAGGAAGAAGTCAGTCATGCGCACATGGGAAAAACCCAGCAAGCACTGCGGACCGTCGAGCATCGCCGCCAGGTATTGGTCATGGTTCATGTTGACGATCGTGGCGCCAGTGAATTCGCGCCCGCTTGGCTTGTAGTCGCTGCTGGGCAATTCACCGTGCGGCGTGCCCTCGCCCAACCACACATGGACAAAACCATTCGCCTCGCTGACTGCAAAGGCTCGCGCCCCATAACGAGCCGGGACGCGCTCACCGGCGTGCAGGTTAGGAATCTGCGTACAGCTGCCCGTGGCGCCGTCGAAGGTCCAGCCGTGGTAGCCGCATTGCAAGCCGGACGCCACCACCCGCCCCAGGGCCAGCGGTACGCGCCTGTGCGGGCAACGGTCTTCCAAAGCAAAGGCCTGGCCCGCGGCATTCCGGAACAGGACCAGTTCCTCGCCAGCGAAGGCCACGGCCAGGGGCGCTTGATCGTTCACAGCTTCGGAAAGCGCCATGGCCCACCAGCCTGGAGTCATCATTGAACTGCCTCATTGTTGTTGTGTTTTTGGGCAAATGCGTTGAACGCAGTCAGCGCTAACGGTAGCGCCCCGAGGGTGATAGATCAAACACAAATAGACATTTATCTGCTTTTTGTTCACTTGTATTCATCCCAATAAAAAAGCATGCGCCAACTCATAAACCCGAAGCAAAAGCCCTAAATATTGGAAAAAAGACCATTTCATAGGATTTATATGAACTGTTTTTTTATTACTGATCATATTTTTATGAAAAACCGCTAGCGGACAATCCATAAGCCTGATTACCATGAGCTTGCTCATTGACTTCAAGGTGCGCTGAACAATGTCCCAATCCACCCTTGGCTTTGTCCTCCATGACGTCGCCCGCTTGATGCGCAAACGCTTTGAACAATGGGCACGCGCAGCCGACCTCACGCGTTCGCAATGGCAAGTCCTGGCGAAGCTTTCCATCCATGAAGGCATTCATCAGAAAGGCCTGGCCGACCTGCTGGAAATCGAGTCGGTCACCTTGGTGCGCTTGCTGGACAAAATGCAGGAGCGCGGCCTGGTCGAGCGCCGCAACCACCCCACCGATCGTCGTTGTTCCCTGTTGTTTCTCACCCCCGCGGCGCATCCGCTGTTGCAATTCATGCGCACCATCGGCGAGCAGACCCGACGGGAAACCATGGCGGATTTCTCCCCTCAGGAGCACGACCAATTGCTGCACTACCTCGAACGCATGCGTGAACACCTGCTGACGGCCTGTGGCCAGCCGGTGGACGAAACTCCACGTTGTGCAGGCGAGGTGAAACATGGCTGAGCCCACACTCCAGCGCCCAACCGTTCACGCCGAGGCCCGCCCGCTCGACCCCTTGGAAAAGCCGCCGCAGACACCCGAATCCCCAGCTCCTGATGGACATGCACAAGAACCAATCGAGCCGACACGGCAACACTGGCGTATCGGCCTGTTTGCGTTGGGCCCGATTGCCGTCGTGGCGTGTGCCGCCTGGTACGTGTTTGGCGGCCAGACGGTGAGCACAGACAATGCTTATATCCAGGCTGACCGGGTGGGGGTTTCCACCGATGTGTCCGGGATCATCGCGGCGATTGAAGTGACTGATAACCAAGCCGTGAGCAAGGGCCAGGTTTTATTCCGCCTGAAACCCGAACCCTTTGAAATCGCCGTGGCCAGCGCCCAGGCGCAACTGGAAAACGCGCGCAACCAGATCCTTTATCTCAAGGCCAGCTACAACCAATCGTTGGCCGAGATCGCCCAGGCGGAAGCCCGGCTACCGTACTTCCAGACTAATTTCCAACGGCTGGAAAAACTGGTCAGCGTTGCCGCGGTGTCAAAGACCCTCTACGACGACGCTCATCGTGACCTCGACAATATCCGCCAGCAGATTGCCGTCGCCAAAGCCCAGGCCGCCGCAGCGTTGGCCCAATTGGGCGGCCGGCTGGACCGCCCTCTCGAACAACACCCGTCGTACCTGCAAGCGCTGGCGGCGCTGAATGAGGCCAAGCGCAATCTGCGCAACTCAGTAGTGACTGCGCCCTTCGACGGCATCGTGACCAACGTTGACGCATTGCAAGTGGGCGCCTTCCTGCAACCACCTCAATCAGCTTTCAGCCTGATCTCCAGCGAACGCTTGTGGGTGGCCGCCTCGCCAAAAGAGACAGAACTGACCAACGCCCGGGTCGGCCAAGGGGTCACCATCGAGGTGGACACTTACCCCGGTGTGACCTGGCATGGCACCGTCGACAGTATCAGCCCGGCTTCCAGCGCCAGTTTCTCGCTGCTGCCGGCGCAGAACACGACGGGCAATTGGGTGAAGGTCGTGCAGCGCATTCCTGTACGCATCCGGATCGACGACACCGCCGGCAAACCAGCATTGCGCCATGGCATGAGCGCCGTGGTCAACATCGATACCGGCAAAGCCCGTGGCCTGCCGAAACCGCTGGCCGCCCTGTTCGCCCTCCATCATGAATGAAGTGACCGGACCATTGCCGCCTTCGCCACTGCGGGTATTGATTACGTTCTGCGTGGTGCTGGCCGTGGTCATGCAAGCGCTGGACACCACCATTGCCAACGTCGCCCTGCCCTACATGCAAGGCAGCGTGTCGGCCAGTGCCGACCAGATCAACTGGGTCCTGACGTCCTACATCGTGGCAACAGCCATAATGACGCCGCCTTCGGCATTCCTTGCCCGACGCTTCGGTCGCAAGCGTGTCTTGCTGTGGTCGATCTTCGGTTTTGTGCTGGCATCCGTGCTCTGCGGCATCGCTCGCTCCCTGGAAGAAATCATCCTGTTCCGCCTGCTGCAGGGGCTGGCTGGGGCGGCATTGGTGCCGTTGTCGCAAGGCATCTTGCTGGATATCTACCCGCTGAAAGACAGGGGCTCGGCCGTGGCGCTGTTTGGGGTTTCGGTCATGGTCGGCCCTGTGCTGGGGCCGATGCTCGGCGGCTGGCTGACGGAACACCTCAGCTGGCGCTGGGTATTCTTTATCAATTTGCCCATCGGCCTGCTGGCCTTTATCGGCATGACGCGCTTCGTTCGGGAAACACCGGCCGACAGAACGGCACGCCTGGACTGGCTGGGGTTTGGCTCGCTCAGCGTGGCGATCATGGCAATTCAACTGTTTCTCGACCGCGGCGAACAACTGGGCTGGTTCGACTCCGGGGAAATCATCCTTGAAGCGCTGGTCGCGACCGTGGCCACCTACATTTTCCTTGTGCACACCTTCACCCACGACAAACCCTTTATCAGCCTGAAGCTGTTCAAGGACCGCAACTACTCGGTAGCCGTCGTGTTTATCTTCATCATCGGTATCACGTACCTGGCCTCGCTGGCGCTGATGACCCCCTACCTGCAAACCCTCATGGGCTATCCGGTGCTCACCGCCGGCATGGTCATGGGGCCGCGTGGCCTGGGTACGATGCTCAGCATGTTCGTTGCCGGGAAGATCATCGGCAAAGTCGATATCCGCTGGATACTGTTCTGCGGCTTGATGCTGTCGGCCTGGTCGATGTACATGATGACGGGCTGGACGCCGGCAGTTTCCATCGACACGATTGTCTACGTCGGCTTCGTCCAGGGCGCCAGCCTGGGCTTGCTGTTCGTGCCGTTGACCACCATAGCCTTCACCACGCTGCCTCCACATCTGCGTGGCGATGCGACTGGCCTGTACAACCTGTCGCGTAACGTCGGCTCCAGTGTCGGCATTTCGATCGTGACCGTGCTGTTGGCGCAAAACACTCAGATCAATCATGCCGAAATCGGCGCCTACGTGACGCCGTTCAACCGCCTGTTCGATGCCTGGCCTGTCAGCCACCAGCTCAATCCACTCACGGCCGCCGGGCGTGCAGCGCTGGACGGCATGATCAC
The DNA here is from genome assembly GCF_059491875.1 of Pseudomonas sp. Pseusp49. Lineage (NCBI taxonomy): Bacteria > Pseudomonadati > Pseudomonadota > Gammaproteobacteria > Pseudomonadales > Pseudomonadaceae > Pseudomonas > Pseudomonas sp. Pseusp49. The sequence goes on from NZ_CP168514.1 coordinate 3,860,460, forward strand.
CGTGCAAGCCAGTTGGGTGGCCTATTTGAATGACTTCAAGCTGTTGATGTGGTTATCCATTGGCGTCGTGCCGTTGCTGCTGATCTTCAAGACAGCGAAACAACAGACGGGCACAACGACCTGATCACCGACGATCAGGTCAAACCTCGAAGCGGAAACGTCCCACCGCCAGATTGAGTTCGTGGGACAGCTCGCGCAAAGACACCACGGCTCCGGACACCTGATGGGTAATCGCATCGCCTTCCCCGGCCATGCGCGCGATGCGCTCGACGTTGGCGACGATGCCCCGCCCGCCTTCGCTCTGCACACTCACGGCATCGGCAATCCGATCCACCCCGCGCGTTGAGTCACCCACCAGTTCGCTCGCCTGTTGCAAAGTGTTTTCCAACTCGCTCAACAGCCGGCCACTGTCGTCCAGTGCCACTGTACCTGCGTTCAACGCGTCATCGACAGTTTCGGACTGGCTCTCCAGTTTCAAGGTCAATTGGTTGATCGAATTGGCTGCCGTCGCTGAGCGTTGCGCCAAATTACGCACCTCGTCAGCCACCACGCTGAAACCGCGCCCGCTCTCCCCGGCACGCGCCGCCTCAATCGCGGCATTGAGCGCCAGCATACTGGTCTGCGCGGAAAGGTCCTTGACCTGACCGATACTGGCCGTGATGGCGGTCGTGCTTTCGACGAAGTCGCCCACCGAACCGCGAATAGCAGTAAAGGCATGGCGCACGCTTTTGATTTTCTCGAGCAGTCGAGACAGCGCCAAATGTCCGTCCTCCGTACCGCGCAAACTGGCTTCGGCACAACTGCGAAGAGTTTGCGCATGGTTGGAAATCGCGGTCATCCCGTTGCTCATCTGCTCGATGGTCATTGAAACAGCGCCCACCGCGCCGGATTGTGCGGTGGAACTCTCGGCAACACGTGCCGAGGTCGCCACCAGTTCTTCGGCCGAGACACCGACCGAGGCCGCAACGCCGGCCACTTGGCGCATTGCCTGTTGGAAGCTATCAATCAGTTCGTTGAACGCTTGAGCGGTGCGGGCAACTTCATCTCGCCCCATCACCCGTACGCGCCGGGTCAGGTCACCGTCGCGCAACTCGATAGACGCCTGCTCGATTTCCCGGATCGGTCGGATGATCTGCGCGCGCAGCAGTAAACTGACCAACACCGCCAATACGGTAGCGGTCAGCAGCACCACGACCAGCATTCGTGACACCTGCCGTTGTGTAGTGCCAGCTTCTGCAAAAGCGCCGGATGTGAGTGCTGCCTGAAGTCCCAGGAGCCGGTTGAATTGACCTTGCAGACCATTGTTATCGGCACGCACTCGCCCCAGCAACGAGGCAGCCTGGATCTGATCGTTCAAGGCAGTGCGCTTGAACTCGGCCAGCCCCTCACCCACCACTGCAGCCTGGTCCTGCACTGCACGGTAAAGCTCCTTCTCCTCATCCCCCAAGCGCGTCTCTCGGGCCACTTTGTCCAACCCGGCCCGCATGTCATCGACACTGGCTTGCATATCCTCCAGATAGGATTCCAGCTCCTCCGCAGACGCCTGCCCATTCGATTCCAGGATGCGCGAGCCGATGGCATAGGCACCTACCATTGCGGCCTGCGATGCCGCTGCGGTTTCCAATACCTGGCGATACTGCTGGAACCGCAACTGGTCAATTTCTTCGATCACAGCTTGCTGCCTGGCCAGCCCCTGATAGGCCAGGCCCGAGACGACCAGCAGAGCGAGTACAAACAAGGCGGGCAGCACGAGGAGCTTGGCGCCGATTGAGAAGCCTTTCAGGAATGACATGGCGGTTACCGATTTTTTTATATTTATGGGGCACGGCCGAGTGGCCGACTCATCCTGCATATTCTTTATACAGCATATGATTCTAATATAAGAATAGCGATAATAAAATTAGTCCGCCGCATCATGGGGATTGCTCGGTTAGCCATCGAAAAGCCAAGCATCGAGCGCAGCCACATGTGGGTCGTTTGAACTTATTAAAGGGTGCTATTCGTGCCTGCGGACGACAGCCTGGAACCTACCACCCGTCTTCTCGGCCATCGACCAGCGCTCCAGGGCGCAAAGCTGAATGTTAGCGACGAAGCACATCGACTAGGTTACCGACACTGTAATGACCGTTCAGCATGACCGCTATGGGTCGATTTCAGCTCTTCTCGAGGGGCAGCAATCGGCCGATTCTGTTGAAAAAGTCGGCCATGGCTTGCGCATCAGAAAGTACGCGTCCGAGATTGAAGTCTTTACTTTTGGCAGAGTCTTCCAGACTCGGATTTCACGTAGCAGCGTCCAAAAACGACGTTTTCACCAGTCAATGATCAGGCAGTTTGGGCAGAGCGACTTTTTCAACAGAATCGGCCATTAGCAGTCATTAGCACTTGATCCGATCTGGGCCATGAAGCAGCATTCGACTGCTGGCCCGCACCATGCAACAAACTAAATACTCCTTCCTCAGCTATGATCGCCTAATGATTTAACTAGGGCGTCGTTACTAGCTATGTTCGAAATAACAGGGACCGACATCGCAAACTTGAGCGACGGAGATTTACGCACTCTGGTGGCGCGTTTAGCGTTATCAGAATTACGCGCGCAAGGCTGCCCACTTTCGTCCGTGACTGCTGGTGGAAATCAAGATGCTGCGGACGGTGGACTCGACGTTCGTGTTGAGTGTCCAAATACAATTGCAAAACCTGACTTCGTACCACGAACGCTCACTGGTTTTCAGGTGAAAAAGCCCGATATGTCCGCCAGCGCGATTCGCAACGAAATGCGCCCAAAAGGCGTACTGCGGCAAGTGATCGGAGAGCTTGCTGCGGCATCCGGCTCCTACATCATAGTGAGTGCACAAGGGTCAGTCGCTGATAAGCCGTTGACGAATCGACGCAAGGCGATCCGCGAACAACTCCGTGATTTGGCCGATGCCCAAAAGCTTCACACGGACTTTTACGATCGGGACCGGTTGGCCACTTGGGTAAACGAGTTTCCAGGAATCGTGGCTTGGGTTCGTTCACGGATCGGCATGAGCTTAGCTGGATGGAGCAGTATCGGAAATTGGGTCGGGACGACGGTGGCCGAGCCTAGTACATATCTTTTCGACGATAAGGCATGTCTAACGGATGAAAGATCGCCAGAACGACCACAACTGACTATCGGCGAAGGGATTGCTAAGCTTCGCGCGGCATTACACGCTCCAGCACAATGTATTCGGTTGGTCGGTTTGTCGGGGCTCGGCAAGACGCGATTGGTACAGGCCCTTTTCGAGAGTCAAGTTGGGGTAGATCCACTAGACCCAAGCCTCGCGGTTTACACGGATTATTCGGTAGAGACTGATCCAACAGCTCGGGATATGGCGCGTCTACTCGTCATGCGAGGCCAGCGTTCGATTCTCGTGGTAGATAATTGCAATCCAGCCACACACAGCGAACTCGCACGTATCTGTTCTGACAGCACAAGTTGTGTGAGTCTGCTAACTATTGAATACGATGTCGGCGAGGATGAACCTGAGCGGACCGAAGTATTCCGTCTGCAATCAGCATCAACCGAGCTGGTTTCACAATGGCTCAAACAGTCATTCCCCAATATTTCGCAGATCGACCGGAGCACGATCGCCGATTTCAGCGACGGGAATTTTCGTGTTGCTCGGGCAATCGCCGACACATTAAGGAAAGGAGAAACCTTAGGCAAGCTTAAGAGCCGCGACTTGTTTGAGCGAATCTTCCAGCAACGTAATGCGCCCGATCAATCACTATTGTTTACGGCGGAGGATCTCTCGCTTTTCTATTCGCTAAACGGTGAAGACACTTCGAGCGACGGCGAGCTGGCAAAAATTGGAAGCATTCGCTCAGTCAGTTCAAATGACATGTTTACAGCGCTTGTCAGGTTAGGTCGTCGCGGAGTCGCCCAGTCACGCGGCAGGTGGCGCGCGATATTACCCCATGCGATCGCCAACTCCTTGGCGACATCCGCGTTGGAAAGAATACCCCCGCAGGAATTCGATCGTTTTTGCACATCTCTGACGTCTCGGATGCAGAAGTCGCTTTCACGAAGGATAGGCTTCCTTCACGACAGCACCGAAGCCCAGTCAACGGTCGCTCGTTGGCTCTGCGTAGACGGCCCACTTGGAGATCTTTTCTCGTTGGGCAAGCAAGGTCTCGAGATCTTAACCAACATTGCCCCTGTCGCTCCTGATGCGGTGTTCGCGAAAATTGAGCGCGAATTGAATAGCGCCAAAGGCAAACCGGTACTGGCACCTAACTCTACAGATCGCTTGCAGTGGGTCCGTCTAATCAAGATGCTTGGTTACGATCCCCAATTTTTCGAGCGCGCAGCTATGTTGCTTGCCCGTTTCGTAGCTATCGAGCCCGAAGGTAACAAGGGTAATTCTGCGCGAGATATGTTTGCCGAGCTTTTTCATTTGCTTTTATCAGGGACACAGGCATCGCCGGACCAGCGATATGACGTCGTCCGGCAATTGGCGATGTCAATCGATCTAGAGCAGCGCCGTTGCGCATCAATCGCTCTCGATGCCCTGCTAAAAACAGGCCACTTCACTTCATCGAGCACCTTCGAATTCGGAGCCCGTCCTCGTGGCTGGGGATGGTGTCCGAAGGTCAATAAGGATGCTGGGGATTGGTATAAGGCCGCAATTGCGCTCGCAGTTGAGCTTTCACCAGCCATCGATGACGCTCCTAAAATCCTCGCACGCAGAGTTCGCGAAATTTGGGCCATCGATGCTTGTCATGAGGCGCTTGAAACCGCCGCCGTAGCTTTAACAAAGAAAAAACCTTGGATTGAAGGTTGGCTTGGCTTTCGAGCTGCGCTTCGTTTCGAAGGTAAGGCTATGCGTCCTGACGTCAGGGTAAGGCTAGAGACAATCATTCAACGGTTGAAACCGTCCGATCTTCTGCATCAGGCACGCGCCATAGTGCTCAGTGGCGCCAATAGCGGCTGGGACATCGTTGATGGCGACCCAGATGACGACGATGTGATGAAACCGTGGCAAAAGGCTTCGCTGATGGCTCAGGAGGTAGGACGCTTTTTGACGCAAGACTCCGAGACACGCAAGCAGTTTCTCCTTGAGTTAATACCTGCGTCGAATCAGCAACGCGCATTTGAATGTGGAGTCGGCCTTGCGGAAGGGGCGGCAGATCTATTGGAAATGTGGCTCGAAATAATTTCTGAATTTGCGAAAATCGACCCAAATAAGCGAAATGCAACAGTGCTCGGTGGTTACATGTGCCAAGCAAATCAGCGGGATGCCACATTCACATCGTCGGTGCTGGAGTACGCCATTGACGATCCCGATCTTGCGCCAAGTCTGCCCTATCTCCAGGCGCGCGTTGGAATTGATAAAGCTGGTATCAATCGGTTGCGACGGGCAATTGGCAAGGGCGTACTCCGTGCAGTGGACTTCAACAGTATTGCCAATGGCGCTGTCGGTGACTCGCCGCCTGAGGAGCTAAGTGCGCTCCTTCTTGATATTGCGCAATTGTCAGACGGTGTGGAGATTGCGCTCGACATACTACATATGCACTTCTTTCGAGATAGAGAGGCTGGTCAACAATGGGATCACCTACTGATTGAGACCGGTCGGAATCTTCTACGCCGCACTGATTTCAGCAAAAAAGGGCAGCTCCGCGATTACGGTATGCACACAGTAGTGAGCATTTGCTGCGCCGGCATTGAAGGTGAAGACACCGCGCGTGACGTTTGTGATCACCTGAGTACTGCCATTAAGTCGTATCAAACCTCTCCCTACGAGGTGGACTATGTGCTCAAAGGGCTGTTCAAGACTCAGACCTTCATCGCGTTGGACGCGTTTCTTCTCCATGGGGTGACGTCAGGAACAACCAATCTCTTTGAAATGCATTTTAGTTTTGATACTCCAATTGAAAAAATCGATCCGGCGCTCCTTCATCAGTGGGCAAACATGGATTCCACATTAAGGTATCCGCTGCTAGGTCAAGCCATCCCGATGTTTAAGCGTAAACACGGCGAAGAAAGTGATGACTTGGACCCGATTTTCTTGGAGCTATTGGAACTTGCTCCAGATAAACACGCCTTTCTCGGAGACTACTGGGCACGCTTGCATCCCCGAAGCTGGATGGGGTCTCTAGCCGATATATTGACTCAACGTCGGTCGCAGGTGCTCAGGCTTCAAGTAAGCCTACATGCGGAAGTGCGCCACTGGATTGATGGGTTGCTTCCTGACCTCGACCTTTGGATTGAGAAGGAACAGATCCGTGATCGAGACAAGGAAGAAAGTTTTGAATAAAGAGCGTCACTCTACTTAGACGCGTCAATTAGGGTACGATCAAGAAGGCTCTTAACCTAAAGGCGAACCAAGGTGATTCAGTCAGCTCTACCACTGGGGTTCGCCGCATAATGCGATCGGCGACCGACCGCTGTGGGTCGGATACAGCCCTTCACGACAGGCAACTATCGGCCAATAGCAGACACTCAAAGCATTTACTAAACTGGGGCGACTCAGTTAGCTTTCATCCAACTTTAGCTCAAACTCTATAGGAGTGCTTCTTAGTAACTGTCCTGGCCCTGGACCAAAGCGTCTTGGCACTGCCTCTTCTTCTAATGATGTCGACCAAATATCACGAATTTTAGCAGAATCAATTTGCTGGGTATTTTCAGCAATCGTGATAAATCTTTTGATTAATGCTGCGATAATTGCGTACGAAAGAGATATGACATGTGGAAGTACTCTAAAGCCGCTCTCGGAAAAACCATCATAGGCAATTTTGTTGTTTCTGCCGAGCAGATAGCTTTTGGTTATCGCGCTATGTGTTCTATGTGTGTATTTGCTTAGGTCGCTGTACAGGTTGCTTAAGTTTTTAGCTTTATCCTGGCATTCGAATTTCTTTATGAATTCTCTAAAAACCCTATGTGGGATGACTTCATCATTATACCATTTCCCAAGTTCTTTCTTGGCCCTGTCACCTGCCAAATAAAAGTAGGCTGAAATATCCATTGTTTCTACCGCGTCACGAAATAGGCGCGAGGCAATTCGATGCCTCTTTTCTTCTGTTAATTTCAAGGCATCCACTAGCGCTTCTAGGGCATCTATTTGTATTAGCCAGATCGCTTTATCAAGGGATTGTTCATCTCGATCAAAGTGCATATCCTTTTCTGCATAGTGAGATTTTATTGACGACAGAACTTTACAAGCCTCTCGATGAAATTGCTCTTGCCCCCCATACTCATAGGGTTCATTCCATGCGTCTTCTGTGTCTCTGTCCCATACAAAACTTGGCATAAGTCTCACCCATAAAGCCAACTGTCATTAGGTGACATGCCATGTCGCGTTTCTAATCGAAATGGCGTGTCGTATACCAAAAATATTTTAGAGTGTCACTCCGTATATTTTTGCTCTACGCGTAAAGGCTTCACGCGCGCCTTCCAATATCTTGCACGCAGATTCGCGAGCTATCGAATCATCGATAGAGCCCCTAGAAACAACTTTACTTTTGTCGCTGGTGCTTTTAAGAACAATCAATTGCTCGGCGTCTCCTAATACTGCGATGTTTGCGTTATGAGTGACAATTATAACCTGGCGACGTTCTTTAGCCCTCCGCAAAACTGGAACGAAGGTTTGAACAATAAATTCACTATCTAAATTATCCTCGGGCTGATCAATAATTAACGGGCGAGTGCTATCTGAGGAAAGTATCAACGCCAAAAGAACTGACTGCTGTTGCCCGAGCGAAAGCTGAGCAAAGTCTCGCTGCACAAATTTTGGGCCTGTACCATCATCTATCTGTCTAGACACAGTCAGCTTTGGCAAGTCATCAATATCGCATTGCTCGAGAGCGTATCTCACTAAAGGCTCTTTAAGCTTCTCAATGACGTCATTGGCATCACTGGCAGAAAACATTTTAACACCAGGACTGACTTCAATATCCGTCAATCTAGCAACTTGACCTTTAGATACGACCGCTAACAATACGGGGACAGTCAGCGTCTCAATAAGTGCACGAGCTTTTGATTGACTTGAGGTTCGCCAACCCATCGCTCCCGAAATAATTCCAACAGCCGCTTGAGAATAGCCGCCATCCATATATTGAAGCTTCACCTTCAGATCAGACAGAACCTCATCCAGCGCCCTGGATGCCTTGATTGCGTATGCTTGACGTAAATTTGATACAACTTTACGATTGGCCCATCTATGTTTGAGGGCAAGGGTATATTCAGACTTTAGCTTCTCCAAATAAGGAACCCACTTGTTCAGTTTTTCTAAGGATGTCTGGAGAGTATTTTCCTCCGTAGCAAGCTTAGAAATGTATGCCATATCTAGTTTAATGCCTTGCGCTTCCAGAGCATTTCTTTTTACGTCAATCTCATCACGAATTGGCCGCTCTTTTAGTGCCCAACTTTGTAAGGACTCAGAAACCAAATCAAGGAGCCTTTCGTATGCTACGGACATCGATTGATGAGCAGTGCTCATATCAGCGGAAAAGCTTTCTAATTCTCTAGCTATCCTTTTAGTCTCGTCTACACCAGCAATGATTTCCCCGTCGCGAACAATGCCATCAATAGCGCTCACAATTTCTATAACGGGCTCTTCCGATATTAAAGCTTTTAACTCAAAAAGTTTTTCATTGATACTTGCCCTCTTGGCCTTTTCAGCGGACAAACTTCGCTGCAATCGTATTACGTCTTTTCCCTGCGCAGCTTCAAAAGCTGCTAATTGCTGTCTCGCGACTACCAAAGACCGTTGCGTCTGAGGAATCAGTTCGACATTCGATTGAGCTTTTATTATCTCGTCGCTTATGTCGGACAGTGTTTTTATTGCAGCCTTCTCCTCAGTCAAGGCATCTTGCACCCGCGTAAATTTATCAAGATACTTCAACAACGCCAGGGCGTCTGTCCTGCTCTGCTCACGGACGTTTCCAGCTTCACCTTGCCCGAAACAATCGAGGTCAAACCTTATGGGCCCCTCCATTGCATCGTCTAGATTTTCAAGACTCCCACCTATAGGTCGAGCAATCGAATGACGCTGACCAGCTTCATCTTGCCAAAATAGATGTAGTTGCTGCGGCCATACTTCCGAATCAATCACTTCGGCTTCCGATTCAGTTCCAGTCAGGCAACGAACCGCTTCGAAAGCAGTGGATTTTCCCGACCCTCGACCACCAATAATACAATTCAGGTTGCTACTAAAATGAATCGTTTGGCCGGTTAAAAAACCACCATTAATAGAAATACCTAATACAAATGGCGTAGCAGTAGGAACCTCATCCTCTAGGCGGACCCGAGAGTCACATTCTTGTAGAGCATGGCGTAGCCCTTGAAAAGTTGGTTCGGTCATTTTATAGCGCGTTAATTTTCTTGCCTGTGCCGCATTTCTACCTAAAACATTCAAAGTGTGAGAGTCGGAGTTCAGCACCCTTGCTAAATACTGTCTAGCGCCTAACCCTAACTTCTCAATCCTCTGATTACCAATTTGAACCCGTACTGACTCAGGATCGCCTAGCGCATAAGAGATTTTCGACTCAGCACTTTTTAGCTCTATACCCAGCAATGCAGAATGACAAATGATATCAACTTTGTGGGGTGAACCACCGGGACGGTTAGACTCCAGCCCGTTGCCACCATCAACGTGGGCTAGTATACAGAACCCTCCTAACGATTTAGCACTATCTAAACATGCTAGCATCGCGTCGCTACATCTGCTATTTGCAGTTCCACGATCTGCAAGATTCAACCTGCCGTGAAATTGTTGTAGCGCCTCTAACGTAGGGAAATAACATAACAAATGTCCTTCCGGCGTTGATAATTCAACAGCTGGAACCACCAGAATCCCTGCCTCTTTGCCTGCAACCATTGTTGCGTGGACATTGCTAATTTCATTGTGATCGGCAACAGCAATGAGGGCTAAATTTTCACGCACTGCGGTTGCTACGATTGCCGCCGGGCTCATATCGGTGTCGTTAACGTCATGGGACGCTTGATAAGAATGGATATGAAGGTCACCACGATAGAACTGAGCGCCATTCGGGTGAGACAAACATTCTTGCAAAACTTCGTTCATACGAATCCTTGTTCATCACTGAATTATTATGTTTATTTCAGCCCATCTCGGTGTGGTCGATTGCTACACGATTGTGAACCATACCTATATAAGGTCTGCCAAAAATCGAACGCTTCTCGCTTCCCCAAAATCTCCCTAGTCACCTATACGAAAAATGGATTTGATTTTTTAACCGGCCATTCCATTTTTGAAACCGTATTCCTACCTGACAAAATAGCAGATGGCCACTTTTTTACACACGGACTCGCATCAACCACCCTTTTCTACACAGAGAACCAGCGCCTGAATCTCGCCAATGCAGCTTAGACCGATGACATGAATAGCCCCTTGAATTATTAGACGCTTCCGACAGGCCGCTACTGGCCGATTTCGCCAGGTCATGGGTTCGATCATCATGGTTGAATAGAATGCAGATGGCCGGTCAGGGCGAATGCAAAAAGCCGGGGCAGGCCGTGCAATTACAACCGTTGCAGCTGAGGACTGACGTGAGAGGTACCTGGTCAGTAGTAACGCAAACGGGTGGTCAAGTGGAGTACAACTTCCCAATCGTACTTGTGCGTACGCACAGCTGTGGATTGTGTCCAGTCACTCTGAACGCGTACAGTCCTTGTGAAGCAGAGCCAGCTTTAAATCAAGGAGGGCGAGTTGTGAGCGATAAGACGCAGATTGTGTTGTGTCCTAACTTGGAGGCCGATTGTTTGCCTGGCACGGATTTGGGCATCGGTGACCTCGTGGTGATCGAAATTCCCGTCAGTGCTGGAGACTTTCTAGTGCAGGGAGATACGTACGTCACGCTTGAGTGCGACAAGGCTTCAATCGAACTGCCGTCACCGCTATCTGGCCGCGTAGTGAAGATGTTCGTAAAGATCGGTGACAAGGTCACACCCAAGTCCCCGGTTATGGAGATCGAAGTTCTAAAAAACATCATTCGCGATGACCTCACAGCAGGGGCGTCAGCCCAGCACGTTCGAGGACCGAGTACAGTATTCCTGGTTCACGGGCACAACGAGGCCATCCGCGAGATGTCGGCCCGGTTGCTTGAAAAGTTGGGCCTGAAGGTCATTATTCTCAATGAGCAGGCTAGCGCTAGCGACACCGTCATTGAGAAGTTGGAGCGATATGCCAATGTCCATTTCGCCGTGGTGCTCATGACGGCTGACGACGTAGGCGGCAAGAAGAATGCGGCGGACCAAACGCTGCAAGATCGTGCGAGACAGAACGTGGTCCTCGAACTGGGATACTTCATGGGCAAGATCAATCGCAGGCGCGTCTGCGTTCTCTATGAGAAAGGAGTGGAACTGCCTTCGGACTACTACGGAGTCGTTTATATCGAGCTAGACAATGGCGGAGCTTGGCGCTACTCGCTCGCAAAGGAACTGAAGGGGGCCGGACTTGAGGTCGATCTCAATAGACTCTGAGCCAACCGTCCACTCCGTTTGAGGCTGCTTAACTCTATCAAAGAAGTAGTGTCACGAAAGTAAACGTCGTGCCCCCCTACTGAATTGCTCCTGGTTTGTAGACACCTCCAGCGACCGCTTTTGGCCGGTTGCTGCCTGTCGTGTCGAGTTCCAGTTCCAGTTCCAGTTCCAGTTCCAGTTCCAGTTCCCCCACGATGATAACTTCTAGACTTTTGCCGATCATCTACACCCATTACATTCTGCGCACGAAAAACGCCATTGAGGAGGCCTTTGGGGCATTTTGTTAGGTTTGGCTCGTGCGACCTGAACCCAACTCCATACACCTAAGGCCTACAGATTAGTTATCTCCAAGGCTATGTATCCGTTTTGCGGGTTGCAGGATCCGATGCACGCTTAGGGGGCCAAGGCCCGCATCGCAGACATGGGTAAGACGAGAATGTTTCTAGATAGACTAATGAGTTTTTTTTGCAAAGACCCACTCTCCTCACAACAAAGCCTTCTGAAGTCATTTTTTTCATTTTCAAACTCACTTCTTATTTGAGTTTGGAATGCTAGCATCCCATGGGCAATCTGCTTCGACGGAATGCACATCGACAACCGCTCCGCAACGTACCAGGGGAAAATTCCAGAGGTTCAATGGGTCGTGGAAATGGATATAACGCCCAAGCGCCGAATCTCTGTTTCTCGGAGAGCGGGAATGGTTGTCCAGCGCGTTGAGTCGGCACCAGCAGTTCACAGTGTTTATTGCGGACGACTTGCAGTGGGAATTGCTATCCCGAGACAGCAAACCTCGCATTCGACAAAGAGGCTATCAGACCGCCGCAGACTCTTATTTTAGAATGTAAACCATGGGTAGCTAAAACAGCTCATCGTTTACACTTTAGAATCATGAGGCCTTGAAATTCAGCTAAAGAAACGGGGGCTGGATCGGTAAACCCCATACAATCAGCACCTTGAATCGTTCACCGATGTGCAGGGGGCTCGATTACACTGTTGACAAGTAGGCAGAATAAGGCAACGGATCTGGTGGCCATCAGTGCTCAGCTCTCAATCGGTATTCGGGCAAAAGCCGCAATATTAACACGGTCCCCGTAGGAGCTGCCGAAGGCTGCGATCTTTTGACTTTCAAGATCAAAAGCAAAAGATCGCAGCCTGCGGCAGCTCCTACAGAGACATCGCGATCAGTCCTGCTTGTAGCCGCGCACTTCGTCGACGCCACGGTTGGCCAACTGGTCGGCCCGTTCGTTGCCGTGATGACCAATGTGCCCGCGCACCCATTTCCAGGTGACCTTGTGGCGGTTGACCTGCTCGTCGAGCAACTTCCACAGGTCAGCGTTTTTCACCGGCTCCTTCGCCGCGGTTTTCCAGCCGCGCTTCTTCCAGTTGTCCATCCACTCGTTGATGCCCTTCATCACGTACTGGGAGTCGGTCACCAGCAGCACCTCACAGGGACGCTTGAGCTCTTCCAGGCCACGGATCGCGCCCATCAACTCCATGCGGTTATTGGTGGTATTGGCTTCGCCGCCCCAGAGTTCCTTTTCAACGCCCTTGCACACCAGCAGTGCACCCCAGCCGCCTGGGCCAGGGTTGCCCTTGCAGGCGCCGTCGGTGAACAGTTCTACGCTATCGCTCATGCCAATCTATCCAGAAAATGCGCTGGCCCGCCGATCGCTGATCGACGACGCCCGAAGCCGGGACAGGCCCGGCCGCAAATGAAAAAGTGTGTGTTACGGTTCGATGTTGCGACGGTTGACCTTGGCCATCGGCAAGGGAATCAGCTTGCCCATCGGCTCGCGCCGCTCCTGACGGACCGGCCGCAGGCCCACCACGATCTTGCGCGCCACCAATAAATAGAAGCCGCCGCCCGACAGTTGCCAGTCACCGGCCTTGCGCTCCCATCCGGCCAGGCGGGTCTGCCACGCCGGTGACGCAAGCGGCGGACGATAGCACCCGAAGCGGCGTTTCTCCAGCGCGAAGCCCAGCAGGTTCAGCCAGTCCGCAACCCGTGACGGCGAAATGCAGCGCGCCTTGCGCAGCCCATCCTGGGCAAACACATGCCGCAGGCCCCAACTGCTCCAGGGATTGATGCCGATGATCAGCAAATGCCCGCCGGGCCGCACGCTGCTTGCCGCCTCGCGCAGCAAACCATGGGGCGACAGGCAGAAATCCAGGCCATGTTGCAGCACCACCACATCGGCGGCGTGCTCGCTCAGCGGCCAGGCCTGCTCCTCACAGACGATCTCGACCCCCGGCAACGGCGCGCCAAGGCGCACGTTACGCTGCACCTGCGGCGCTGACGGCGGGGTCTGGGCCGAGGGACCGTAATGCACCAGATAGCCACCAAAGAACCGCCCGAGTTCGTCTTCGAGCATGCGCCGCTCTTCGTCCAGCAGGAATTGCCCGATCGGACCTTCCAGCCACTCGCGGGCTGCGCTGATCAACGCCAGCCAGTCAGGATCAGCCTGTGCGAACGCTTTATCAGTCATTGCATTCTCCAACGCGCCAGGAAGTTCTAAGATGCGCCATTGTTTTCCGCTTGGCGAATCCGACGATGATACAGATCACAGCCCTGCCCGCCTTCACCGACAACTACATCTGGTTGTTACAAGACCACGGCAGCAAACGCTGCGCGGTGGTCGACCCGGGTGATGCCGCCCCGGTACGCGCCTGGCTCACCGCCAATCCGGGTTGGGTCCTGAGTGATATTTTGATCACTCACCACCATCATGACCACGTCGGCGGGGTCGAACAGCTGAAAAAAGCGACGGACGCGAAAGTCTATGGTCCGGCCAGCGAAACGATCCCGGCCCGGGAGATTGCGCTCAAGGACAACGACCGCATCAACGTGCTCGGGCTGGACTTCGATATCCTCGCGGTCCCCGGCCACACCCTTGGGCATATCGCCTATTACCATCACGGCTTGCTGTTCTGCGGCGACACCCTGTTTGCCGCCGGCTGCGGGCGGTTGTTCGAAGGCACACCACAGCAAATGTACAGCTCGCTGACACGTCTTGCGGGGTTGCCGGAAGACACGCTGGTCTACTGCACCCACGAATACACCCTGAGCAATCTGAAGTTTGCCGCCGCTGTCGAGCCGAACAACCCGGATACGGCCGAACGCCTGGCCAAAGTCACCCGCCAACGGGAATCCGGGATCATGACGCTGCCGTCGACACTGGCGCTGGAAAAGCTCACAAACCCGTTTTTGCGTTCTGCTGAAACATCCGTTAAAGAAAAAGCGGACGAACGGACCGGCACCGATAACTCGGCGCCCGATATGGTTTTTGCTGCGCTGCGAGCGTGGAAAGACACGTTCTAAAGGGGCTCCACAAGGCTGCAACAATTCTGAAAGGTTGACCGCGCAGGGTGCGCTTTCTAGAATCGCCCGACATTTTTGCCCGGAACTTACTTCCAGCCAATGTCGTCACCTATTCGCAAAGCCATCAGTTCAGACGCATTGACCCGCTTGGCTCAAGCCATTGCGGTGGCTGTGTCCGCCACCCTGGCGGGCTGTTCCAGCCATGCGCCGCAGACCGATGCGGCGCACACGCCGAACATCGCCGCGCGCGCCAAGCAGAAGCCGATCTGGCTCAGCGAAAAGCCCAGCCCGCAAATTCCACAGGACGTCTGGGAGCGTATGCGCCAGGGCTTCCAGTTGCAGGACGGGCTGGGTGTCAACCCGCGCATCGAGCAGCAGCGCCTGTGGTTCGCCAGCAACCCGTCTTTCCTCGAAAACGCCGGCGAACGTGGCAGCCTCTACATTCACTACATCGTCGAGCGCCTTGAAGAGCGCAACATGCCGCTGGAACTGGCCCTGCTGCCAGTGATTGAAAGCGCCTACAACCCGATGGCCTACTCCCGGGCCGACGCGGTGGGTCTTTGGCAATTCATCCCGTCCACCGGGCGTTACTTCAACCTGCGCCAGACCCGTTTCTATGATGGCCGTCGCGACATCACCGCGTCGACCACCGCCGCGCTGGATTACCTGACCCGCCTGCACGACATGTTCAACGGCGACTGGATGCTGGCCCTGGCGGCCTACAACGCCGGCGAAGGCACCGTCAGTCGGGCCATCGAGCGCAACGAGCGCCTCGGCCTGCCGACCGACTACTGGAACCTGCCGCTGCCCTCCGAAACCCAGGCCTATGTGCCGAAGTTGCTGGCACTGTCGCAAGTGGTGATGGCGCCTGAAGCCTACGGCGTGAACCTCAACCCGATCGCCAACCAGCCCTATTTCCAGGTCGTCGAAATCAACCAGCGCATGGACCTGTCCAAGGTCGCTGAAGTCGCCAACATCGACGAAGACGAACTGTTCCAGCTCAACCCGGCCTTCAAGCAGCGCACCACCATCGACGGCCCGCAGCACCTGCTGGTGCCGACCTCCAAGGCGCAACTGCTGACCAGCAGCCTGCAGACCATGCGTCCTGAAGAGTTGATCAGCAAGAAATCGCTCAAGCCGGTCTTCGAAGGCGCCGACGACACCCAGGTCGCCAGCGCCAGGCGCTCCTACCGGGTCAAACGGGGTGACAACCTCGGCTCCATCGCCAAGGCCAACAACGTTGACGTGAAGGACCTGCAACGCTGGAACAAACTGACCGGCAAGAATCTCAAGCCCGGCCAGACCCTGGTCATGCAGGACAACAGCAAACGCAGCTCCGGGCGCGTCAACACCGTGATTGCCGCCAACTCCAAAAAACAGCAGACCAAGTACAAGGTCCAGCGAGGCGATTCGCTGGCCATCGTGGCCAAGCGCTTCAACGTCGAGATGCAACACCTCAAGCGCTGGAACCCACGTGTCGGCCAGGCGCTGAAACCCGGCCAGATGTTGACGGTGGCCAATCCGCATTAAAAATAGCCCCTGATTTCAGGGGCTTTTTTATACCTGTAGGAGCTGGCTTGCCAGCGAAGACATCGGCACAGTCAACATCGATTTCGCCCGTCACGCCGCCTTCGCTGGCAAGCCAGCTCCCACAGGATTGCGTCCAGCCGAATTTACCCATTAACCCCCGTCTTTTTCCTGTCCATACAAGCTGTTACTGTACCGTCCACAAAGCCCAAGCCGCCTGGATCGGATCTCCTATTTGAAGCGTCCCCTGCCCCTGCTCCTGATCAGCCTGGCCTTGAGCTCCACCGCAAGCGCGACGATCAGCGAAAGCCATGGTTATGCGCAGTTCGGCACGCTCAAGTACCCGGCCCGATTTACCCACTTCGACTGGGTCAACCCGCAAGCGCCCAAGGGCGGTACGTTGCGGGTGATGGCGTTTGGCACCTTCGATACGCTCAACCCGTACACCTTCAAGGGCACCAGCCCGGTCACCACGCCGAACTTCCTGCAATACGGCATCAACGAACTCAACGAACCGCTGATGGTCGGCACCGGGCAGTACGCGCCTTCGGGTGACGAGCCCGCGTCCAGCTATGGCCTGATCGCCCAGTCGGTGGAGTACAGCGAGGACCGCAGTTGGGTGGTGTTCAACCTGCGCCCTGAAGCACGCTTCCATGACGGTACGCCGATTACCGCCTTCGACGTCGCGTTCTCCTACCGCACGCTGCTCAAGGACGGGCATCCGCTGTACCGCACCAACCTTCAGGAGGTACTGCGGGTCGACATCCTCAACCCGCAGCGCATCCGTTTCGTGTTCAAGCGCGCCGGCAATCCGCTGCTGATCCTGCGCCTGGGCGAAATGCCGGTGTTGCCACAGCACTACTGGAAAGGCCGCGACTTCAAGGCCACCACGTTCGAACCGCCACTGGGCAGTGGGCCGTATCGCATCACGTCGGTCACGCCAGGACGCCAGATCGTCTTCGAACGGGTCAAGGATTACTGGGGCAAGGACCTGTCGGTCAATCGCGGCAAGTACAACGTCGACCGCATGGAAGTCGAGTTCTACCGCGACAGCGACGTCGCATTCGAGGCGTTCAAGGCCGGTGAGTTCGACATCTATATCGAGCATCAGGCGAAGAACTGGGACACCGGCTACAACTTTCCCGCCATCCGCCGCGGTGACGTGATCAAGGCACAGATTCCCCACCAGATCCCGACCCAGACCCAGGGCCTGTTCATGAACGGCCGCCGACCGACTTTCTCGGACGCCAGGGTCCGTGAAGCGCTGGGGCTGATGTTCAACTTTGAATGGACCAACCGCGCGCTGTTCAGCGGTGCCTACAAGCGCGCCATGAGCTATTACCCCAACAGCGAGTTTTCGGCCAGCGGTTTGCCGGTCGGGCATGAATGGCTGTTGCTCAAGCCCTACCGCGAACAACTGCCGGCCAGGCTCTTTACCGAGCCGTTCAGCCTGCCGCAGACCGATGGCCGCGCTATCCCCCGGGAGACCTTGCGCAAAGCCCTCGGCCTGCTCGCCGAAGCCGGCTGGAAGCTCAATGGCCAGCACCTGCAAAACGCCACAGGCCAACCCTTGCGCCTGGAGTTGTTGCTGGTCAACCCGAACCTGGAACGCATCCTCCAGCCCTACGTCGAGAACCTCGCCGGCATCGGCATCGATGCGCAGTTGCGCACGGTCGATCGCGCGCAATACAAGCAGCGCCTCGACCAGTTCGATTTCGACATGATCCTGATGACCCTCAACCAGACCCTGAGCCCGGGCCTGGAACAATGGCAGTACTTTCACTCCAGCCAGGCCGGGGTCAAGGGCAGCAAGAACTACGCCGGTATTGCCAACCCGGTGGTCGACCATCTGCTCGAACAGTTGCTGGCCGCCCAGACCCGTGACCAGCAAGTCGCCGCCGGCAAGGCCCTTGACCGCGTGCTGCTGTGGCAGCACTACATCGTTCCCAACTGGTACCTCAATTATCACCGTCTGGCGTACCGCAACCGGCTCGCCTTTGTCACCACGCCGCCTTACACCCTGGGCCTGAATGCGTGGTGGCTGAAATCTTCGGAGAAAGATCAATGAACCCCATCCGCACCCTGCTCCTGCAGGCCAGCGGCCTGTTGTTCGCCGGGCTGGCCTGCGCCGCCCCGCAACACGCCGTGACCCTGTACAACGAGCCGCCGAAATACCCGGCCGACTTCAAGCACTTCGACTACGTCAATCCCGACGCGCCCAAGGGCGGGATCTTCCGCCAGGCCGGGTTCGGGGGCTTCGACAGCCTCAACCCGTTCATCAGCAAAGGCGTGCCGGCGGATGATATCGGCATCATCTACGACACCCTGGCCAAGCAGGGCCTGGACGAGCCGTTCACCGAGTACGGCCTGATCGCCCGGCTGATCGAGAAAGCCCCGGACAACGGCTGGGTGCGCTTCTACCTGCGCCCCGAAGCGCACTTCCATGACGGCCACCCGGTACGCGCCGAGGACGTGGTGTTCAGCTTCCAGATGCTGACCAAGGACGGCGCACCGATGTACCGCGGTTACTACAACGACGTGGCCGAAGTGATTGCCGAAGACCCGCTGACCGTGCTGTTCAAGTTCAAGCACACCAACAACCGCGAGCTGCCGCTGATCCTCGGCCAGTTGCCGGTGCTGCCCAAGCATTGGTGGGCCGACCGCGACTTCAACAAGGGCAACCTGGAGATCCCGTTGGGCAGCGGCCCGTACAAGGTCGGCGAAGTGAAGGCCGGGCGCTCGGTGCGCTACGAGCGGGTCAAGGACTACTGGGGCAAGGACCTGCCGGTCAATCGCGGTTTCTATAACTTCGACGTGATGACCACCGATTACTACCGCGACAACACCGTGGCCCTGGAAGCGCTCAAGGCCGGGCAGTTCGATTACTGGCTGGAAATGACCGCGAAGAACTGGGCCAACGCCTACAACATCCCGGCGGTCACCGAAGGCCGACTGGTCAAGGAGCAGATTCCCAACGGCAACCCGACCGGCATGCAAGGGTTCGTGTTCAATCTGCGCCGCCCGGTGTTCCAGGATGTGCGCGTGCGCCAGGCGTTGTCGCTGCTGCTGGACTTCGAATGGACCAACAAGCAACTGTTCAACGGGGCCTATGTGCGTACCCGCAGTTACTTCGAGAACTCGGAAATGGCCGCCACCGGCCTGCCTGACACCGATCAGCTGGCGCTCCTCGAGCCGTTCCGCGCCAAGCTGCCACCGCAGGTGTTCAGCGAAGCCTTCCAGAACCCGGCCACCGACGGCAGCGGCATGATCCGCGCCCAGCAACGGCAAGCCTATCAACTGCTGCAGGAGGCCGGCTGGCGCATCGTCGATGACAAAATGGTCGACGCCACCGGCAAGCCGGTGGTCATCGAATTCCTGTTGGCCCAGACCGAATTCGAACGGGTGCTGCTGCCGTTCAAGCGCAACCTGAGCGACCTGGGTATCGATCTGGTGATCCGCCGGGTCGACGTCTCGCAGTACATCAACCGCGTGCGCTCCCGGGACTTCGACATGATCGTCGGCAGCTTCCCGCAGTCCAACTCACCGGGTAACGAACAACGGGAATTCTGGATGTCGGCCGCCGCCGACAAACCCGGCAGCCGCAATTCCATGGGGCTCAAGGATCCGGTGGTCGATCAACTGGTCGAGCGTCTGATCAACGCCGATTCGCGCAAAAGCCTGGTGGCCCATGCCCGCGCGCTGGACCGCGTTCTGCAATGGGGCTATTACGTAATACCCAACTGGCACATCAAGACCTGGCGCGTGGCGTACTGGAACCACATCGGCCACCCGAAGGTCTCGCCCAAGTACGACATCGGCACGGCTACCTGGTGGGTCAAGCCCGACATCAAGCCGGCGATAGAAGTCGAAACCATACTGCAGGCCGACCCTGCGGGCACGGAGTAATCAGATGCTGGCGTACATTTTTCGTCGACTGTTGCTGATCATTCCGACCCTGTTCGGCATCTTGCTGATCAATTTCGTGATCATCCAGGCCGCCCCGGGCGGACCGGTGGAGCAGATGATCGCCAAGCTCGAAGGCTTCGAAGGCGCCACCAGCCGCATCGCCGGGGGCGGTGCCGAAGTCTCGGTGGCAGGCTCGGCCTATCGCGGTGCCCAGGGCCTGGACCCGGCGCTGATCAAGGAAATCGAGCACATGTACGGCTTCGACAAGTCGGCGCCGGAACGCTTGTGGATCATGGTCAAGAACTATGCGTCGCTGGATTTCGGCGACAGCTTCTTTCGCGACGCCAAGGTCATCGACCTGATCAAGGAAAAGATGCCGGTGTCGATCTCCCTCGGGCTGTGGAGCACCCTGATCATGTACCTGGTGTCGATCCCTCTGGGGATCGCCAAGGCCACGCGACACGGCAGCCATTTCGACGTCTGGACCAGTTCGGCGATCATCGTCGGCTACGCGATCCCGGCGTTCCTGTTCGCCATCCTGTTGATCGTGGTGTTCGCCGGCGGCAGTTATCTGGACTGGTTCCCGTTGCGCGGGCTGACTTCGAACAACTTCGATGAACTGAGCATGGGCGGCAAGATCCTCGACTACTTCTGGCACCTGGCGCTGCCGGTGACCGCGCTGGTGATCGGCAACTTCGCGACCATGACCCTGCTGACCAAAAACAGCTTCCTCGACGAGATCAACAAGCAGTACGTGATCACCGCCAGGGCCAAGGGCCTGACCAACCACCGCGTGCTGTACGGCCATGTGTTCCGCAACGCCATGCTGCTGGTGATCGCCGGTTTCCCTTCAGCCTTCATCGGTATCTTCTTCACCGGCTCGCTGCTGGTGGAGGTGATCTTCTCCCTCGACGGCCTGGGCCTGATGAGTTTCGAAGCGGCGATCAACCGCGATTACCCGGTGGTGTTCGGCACGCTGTTCATCTTCACGTTGCTGGGGCTGGTGGTGAAACTCATCGGCGACCTCACCTACACCTTTGTCGATCCACGTATCGACTTCGAAAGCCGGGAGCATTGAGATGAACCTGTCCCCTCTCAATCGCCGACGCTTCGAACTGTTCAAGGCCAACAAGCGTGGCTGGTGGTCGCTGTGGCTGTTCCTGATCCTGTTCGGCGCCAGCCTGGGCGCCGAGCTGATCGCCAACGACAAGCCGCTGGCGGTGCATTACGACAACAACTGGTACTTCCCGGCGCTCAAGCGCTACCCGGAAACCACCTTCGGCGGCGAATTTCCGCTGGAGGCCAACTACAAGAGTCCGTACATCCGCGAACTGCTCAAGGCCAAGGACGCCTGGGTGCTGTGGGCGCCGATTCCCTACAGCTACCAGAGCATCAACTACGACCTGAAAGTCCCGGCCCCGGCCCCACCCTCGACGGACAACCTGCTGGGCACCGACGACCAGGGCCGCGACGTGCTGGCCCGGGTGATCTACGGTTTCCGCATTTCGGTGCTGTTCGCCCTGACCCTGACCGTGCTCAGCTCGATCATCGGCGTGATCGCCGGCGCCTTGCAGGGTTTCTACGGCGGCTGGGTGGACCTGGCCGGGCAGCGCTTCCTGGAGATCTGGTCCGGGCTGCCGGTGCTGTACCTGCTGATCATCCTCGCCAGCTTCGTGCAACCCAACTTCTGGTGGTTGCTGGGGATCATGCTGCTGTTCTCGTGGATGAGCCTGGTGGACGTGGTGCGCGCCGAGTTCCTGCGCGGGCGCAACCTGGAATACGTACGCGCAGCCCGCGCCCTGGGCATGCAGAACGGCGCGATCATGTTCCGCCATATCCTGCCCAACGCGATGGTCTCGACCATGACCTTCATGCCGTTCATCCTCACCGGCGCCATCGGTACACTGACCGCCCTGGACTTCCTCGGTTTCGGTCTGCCGGCGGGCAGCCCGTCGCTGGGTGAACTGGTGGCCCAAGGCAAATCCAACCTGCAGGCGCCCTGGCTGGGCATCAGCGCCTTTGCGGTGCTGGCCCTGATGTTGAGCCTGCTGGTGTTCATCGGCGAATCCGCTCGCGATGCCTTCGACCCGAGGAAGTGAAATGAATCAGGAAAATCTGATCGAAGTGCGCAACCTGTCCGTCGAATTTGTCGTCGGCAATCGTTGTCAGCGGGCCGTCGAAGGCATCAGCTTCGACATCAGGCGCGGCGAAACCCTGGCCCTGGTCGGCGAGAGCGGTTCCGGCAAATCGGTGACCGCGCATTCGATCCTGCGCCTGCTGCCCTACCCGCTCGCCCGCCATCCCTCCGGTACCATCGAGTATTCCGGGCAGAACCTGCTGGACCTGAAGGAAAAAACCATCCGCCACATTCGTGGCAACCGGATTGCGATGATCTTCCAGGAGCCGATGACCTCGCTCAATCCGCTGCACTCGATCGAAAAGCAGATCAACGAGGTGCTGGGCATCCACAAGGGCCTGAGCGGCAAGGTCGCGACCAAACGCACCCTGGAGTTGCTGGAGATGGTCGGTATCCCCGAGCCGCACAAGCGCCTCAAGGCCCTGCCCCACGAATTGTCCGGCGGCCAGCGTCAGCGAGTGATGATCGCCATGGCCCTGGCCAACGAACCGGAACTGCTGATCGCCGACGAGCCGACCACCGCGCTGGACGTGACCGTTCAGCTGAAAATCCTCGAATTGCTCAAGGAATTGCAGGCCCGCCTGGGCATGGCGCTGCTGCTGATCAGCCACGATTTGAACCTTGTGCGAAGAATTGCGCATCGCGTATGTGTCATGCAGCAAGGTTGCATCGTCGAACAGGCATCGTGCGAAGAATTGTTCCGCGCGCCGCAGCATCCGTACACTCGGGAACTGCTGGCAGCGGAGCCCGGCGGCAAGCCCGCAAGCAACGTGATCGGCCCGCCCCTGCTGGCGGTCGAGGACCTGAAAGTCTGGTTTCCGATCAAGAAAGGCTTGCTCAAGCGCACGGTGGATTACGTCAAGGCGGTCGACGGCATCAATTTCAGCCTGCCCCAGGGCCAGACCCTGGGGATAGTGGGTGAAAGCGGTTCCGGCAAATCGACCCTGGGCCTGGCGATTTTGCGGCTGATCGCCAGCAAAGGCGCCATTCGCTTTGAAGGCCAGGCGCTGGACAACCTGACGCAGCAACAGGTCCGGCCGTTGCGGCGGGAGATGCAAGTGGTGTTTCAGGACCCTTACGGCAGCCTGAGCCCACGGATGTGCGTCAACGACATCGTTGGCGAAGGCCTGCGGATCCACAAGATGGGCACCGAGGCGCAACAGGAACAAGCGATCATTGCAGCACTCAAGGAGGTAGGCCTGGATCCGGACACCCGGCACCGCTACCCCCACGAATTTTCCGGCGGGCAACGGCAGAGAATCGCCATTGCCCGGGCATTGGTGTTAAAACCGGCGTTGATTTTGCTGGACGAGCCGACTTCGGCCCTCGACCGCACGGTACAGCGCCAGGTAGTGGAGCTTTTGCGTTCGCTGCAAACCAAGTACAACCTGACGTATCTGTTTATCAGCCATGACCTGGCTGTGGTGAAAGCGCTGAGCCACCAGTTGATGGTGGTCAAGCATGGCCAAGTGGTCGAACAGGGAGACGCGCAAAGCATTTTTGCCGCCCCCCAACATCCGTATACACAGCAGTTGCTGGAAGCCGCTTTTTTGGCTCCAGCCACTGCGCAATAACCTGAAAGAGGAGCAACACATGGGTTTTCTC
Organism: Pseudomonas sp. Pseusp49; assembly: GCF_059491875.1. Classification (NCBI taxonomy): domain Bacteria; kingdom Pseudomonadati; phylum Pseudomonadota; class Gammaproteobacteria; order Pseudomonadales; family Pseudomonadaceae; genus Pseudomonas; species Pseudomonas sp. Pseusp49. The sequence continues at coordinate 3,884,418 of NZ_CP168514.1, forward strand.
GCCGGTAAGCGCGTACTGATCGTCGGTGTCGCCAGCAAGCTGTCCATCGCATCCGGCATTGCTGCCGCCATGCATCGCGAGGGCGCTGAGCTTGCCTTCACTTATCAGAACGACAAACTCAAGGGTCGTGTCGAAGAGTTCGCACAGAGCTGGGGTTCGAACCCTGAGCTGTGCTTCCCGTGCGACGTGGCCAGCGATGAAGAAATCGCCAAGGTCTTCGTTGAGCTGGGCAAGAAGTGGGACGGCCTGGACTGCATCGTGCACTCCGTCGGCTTCGCCCCGGGCGACCAACTGGACGGCGACTTCACCGAAGCCACCACCCGTGAAGGTTTCCGCATTGCTCACGACATCAGCGCCTACAGCTTCGTGGCCCTGGCCAAGGCCGGCCGCGAAATGATGAAAGGCCGCAACGGCAGCCTGCTGACCCTGTCGTACCTGGGTGCCGAGCGCACCATGCCGAACTACAACGTGATGGGCATGGCCAAAGCTTCCCTGGAAGCCGGCGTACGTTACCTGGCCGGCTCCCTGGGCCCGGACGGTACCCGCGTCAACTGCGTATCGGCAGGCCCGATCCGCACCCTCGCCGCTTCCGGCATCAAGAACTTCCGCAAGATGCTGGCCGCCAACGAAGCGCAAACCCCGCTGCGCCGCAACGTCACCATCGAAGAAGTCGGCAACGCCGGCGCCTTCCTGTGCTCGGACCTGGCGTCCGGCATCAGCGGTGAAATCATGTACGTGGACGGTGGCTTCAACACCACGGCCATGGGCAGCCTCGAAGAGTAATCTTCGGTCAGCCAATAAAAAACCCGCCTTGATTGGCGGGTTTTTTATGTGTTCAAGATCAAAAGATCGCAGCTCTTTGTAGGAGCTGCCGAAGGCTGCGATCTTTTGATCTTCACAACAAACACCGCGCAAACAACTGCTGAATCGGCTGCATTCGCTGGCTGTACCGCTGCAACAACACAATCTCCCGATAAAACGTCAACTCGCCCAAGGGGATGACTCGCACCCCGGCCCCATGCTCAAGCCACAACCCCGCCTGCGGCAACAACGAAATCCCCAACCCACACTCGACCATTTTGACAATGGCCTCCAACTCATCCAGCTCCAGTGCCCCGTGCACTTCGATCTGCTGTTCGCGCAAAAAACGCGTCACCAGTCGCCCGCCAAACGAATTGCGGTCGTAACGCACATGCGGGTGCTCGGCGAGCAGCTGCAACGGATCATCGCCGTCCAGGTCCGCCGGTACGATCAGCACGAATGGTTCCCGGCGAATCACCTGCGCGGACAACTCCTTGGGCAACTCGAATGGCGGCTTGATCAGGATCGCCAGGTCCACTTCTCCGGTGTCCACCTGACTCAGCAGGTTCAGTGACACACCCGGCACCAGCTTGGGCTCCAGCAAGGGCGCCTGCTGGCGCAATCGCAGCAGCGCCTGAGGCAGCAGCCCGGTCTGGGCGGTCGCCACCGCGCCGATTCTCAACTCGCCACGGTACTCGCTGACATCGTCACTGACCGCCATGCGGTTGAAGGTTTCGAGCATTTCCCTGGCCATCGGCAACGCACGCTGCCCCGCCGCATTGAGCAGCGCCTGGCGGCCGGTGCGGTCGAACAGACGGATGCCCAGGGCCTGTTCCAGGTTGCGAATCTGCGCGCTCACGGCCGACTGCGTCAGGCCGATATGCATGCCAGCCGCGGCGAAGGTGCCGTGACGCGCCACAGCGACAAAGGTTTTCAGTTCTCGCAGCATGGCGGCCTCGATTGATCGAAATAATTTGAGCTCGACGCAAAAATTATCGTCTTTCAATCAAAAAGCACAGGACTAAACTCAACACACGCCCACCCCACCACCGAGGTTCGCCCGATGCAACTCTCCCCTTTTCACCTGGCCATTCCGGTCTACGACTTGCCCGCCGCCCGGCACTTTTATGGCGCGGTGTTTGGCCTGGAAGAAGGTCGATCGAGCGACCATTGGGTCGATTTCAATTTTTTCGGCCATCAACTGGTGATTCACCTGGCACCGAAAAACCCTTCGCAAGAAGCAGCCCACACCAATGCCGTCGATGGCCACGATGTGCCAGTGCCGCATTTTGGCGTGGTACTCGGGATGGCAGAGTGGGAAGCGCTGGCCGAGCGGCTGAAGTCACTGGGAACTCGCTTCGTGATTGAGCCCGGGATTCGTTTTCAGGGGCTGGTGGGCGAACAGGCGACGATGTTTCTGTTCGATCCTAGCGGGAATGCGCTGGAGTTCAAGGCATTCAAGGATATTGGGCAGTTGTTTGCCAAATAGGTGGTGTCTGTCAGGACGCCTTCGCTGGCAAGCCAGCTCCCACAGGGTATCGTGGTGATCCGGCCATTTGAGAACAACGCCGGCCATTGTGGGAGCGGCGGTGCGACGATTCGACTTGCCCGCGAAGAGGCCCGCCAACACAACACAGCCCTAACGGCTCATCACACTCTCAGCTTCCCCCAGCAACTCCTCGATCGAGCCATGCACAACCGGGTCATATTCAACCTGCACAACGCTGAAATGAATGTCATAACTGCTATGCGCCGCAGCGTTGCGCTCATCGAGTATCTCATTGAGGCGTGCCTTGATCGCCCCAGTCTCCACGGTGCCCGACCCGGTCAGCAGCGCCACGAACCGATCGCCTTCGAGCCGGCCGACCACATCGTTTTCTCGAAACCCGATGCGCAGGACATCGGCGAAGGTCTTGAGCGCATCGTCACCTTTGGCCCGGCCATACAGATAGCTGATGCGCTTGAACTCATCTAGGGAGAAGTACAGCAATGTCGCCGGCGTCTCCAGCGCCCGGCAAGCCTCCAGTCCGAGCCGGGCCAGCGCGGTGAAGCCATGGCGATTGGACAGCAGCGTCAGCTCATCCATGCTTGCCATTTGCACGCCCGCCAGCTCTCGCTCGGCCTGGCGCGCCATTTCACGCAGCCGCTCCCGTTCTTGCTGTGGCGTAAGCAACGGGCTCGCGGAACGACCCGATTTGCCCGTTTTGCCTGAGATCAACATCGTTCACTCCCATTGCAGGTATGCACGTTAGAGTCGCCCATACCCGCATTGACTCCCTGCAGGCGTGCCGTTGGTCAGCTACCCGTCACCGGGCACGGCCCTCCTGCATCGGCCCAGCGTTTGAATTGGCTGACGAAGAGGTCGTGCGGTACCGGCACCGGCGCGCGATTGCCGCCCGGATTCCAGCCCCACAGCACCAGTTTGTCGTCGCTGACGTGCTTGATCAGCGCGGCGAAATCCCGGTCGCCGTTGCTGGCGCGATCCTTGATCATCGCGCACAGCCGGTCGGCCGGCAGGCCGATCCAGGCCATCCGCTGCGCTGCCGGCGGCAGACTCCAGTGTGGCGCCCCGGGCGGCGCATGAGGACCATAACTGGCCGGTGGATTGCTTTGCGCATGGCAGGTTGCACAGGGCAACCCGGCCGCGCCCTTGCCATCCATGCCACGCACGACATTCATCGCATGGGGCACGCCGGCATCGAATTGCAGCGGCGAATCCCCGGGAATGTGGCAGTTCTGGCAACGCGGGCTCTGGAAGACCTTCTGCACGGTGTCGAACGCCTGCAAGGCCTCGCGGTCATCGGCGAATACATGCGACGCGTAGGCCACAAGACAGACCAGGATCACCGCCCCAAGCAACCAGTGATGACGTTTCATCTCACACCCCCGACAGCTGCAAGGGCAGTTCGCGCAGGCGCTGCCCGGTCAGGGCAAACACCGCGTTGGCCACCGCCGGCGCCGTGGGTGGCACACCGGTTTCGCCGATACCGCCGGGTTTATCACTGCTGGGCACGATATGCACTTCGACCACCGGCATTTCGTTGAGCCGCAGCACCTGATAGTCGTGATAGTTGGACTGCACCACCTGCCCGTCCTTGAGCGTCAGCTTGCTGTGCAAGGCGAAGCTCAGGCCGAAGGTAATGCATGACTCCATCTGCGCGGCGATGCTCTGCGGGTTAACCGCAATGCCGCAATCCACCGCACACACCACCCGGTGCACGCGGATGGCGAGGTTGTCCTCGGACACCTCGGCCACTTGCGCCACATAACTGCCGAACGATTCATGCACCGCCACACCCAGGGCATGGCCGTCCGGCAGCGGCGCCTTCCAGTTGGCCTTCTCCACCGCCAGGTTCAACACACCGAGGTGGCGCGGATGATCCTTGAGCAAGGTGCGCCGGTACTCCACCGGGTCCTTGCCGGCCGCCGTCGCCAGTTCATCGATCAGCGACTCCATGACAAACGCGGTATGGGTGTGCCCTACCGAGCGCAGCCACAACACGCTGATCCCTGTTTGCGGCGAGTGCAGTTCGATCTGGTGATTGGCCAGTCCTTCGAAGTAAGGGCTATCGGCCACGCCTTCGACCGAGGTCTTGTCGATCCCGTCCTTGACCATGCTCGCTTCGAGCGAGGTCCCGGCCATGATCGACTGCCCGACCATCACATGCTTCCAGGCCAACGGCAGGCCGTCAGCACCCAGCCCGATACGCGCATGGTGCAGGAACGCCGAACGGTAATAACCGCCGCGGATGTCATCCTCCCGCGCCCATACGGTTTTCACCGGCATACCGGCGGCCTTGGCGACATGCACCGCTTCGCTGACGAAATCCGAAGTCGGATTGGCCCGACGCCCGAAGCCGCCACCGAGAAACTCGGTATGGATCTCGACTTGCTCGGGCTTGAGCCCGGTGATTTGCCCGGCGACCATCTGGTCCAGGGTCTGGAACTGGGTGCCGGTCCAGATTTCGCACTTGTCCTTGCTGATGCTCACGGTGCAGTTAAGCGGTTCCATCGGCGCGTGGGCCAGATAAGGCACGCTGTATTCGGCGTCGATGGTCTTGGCCGCTTTCGCCAGCGCAGCCTGGGTATCGCCCGCCTGACCGGCGTTCAGGCCAGGGGTGGCGGCGAGTTTGCGGAAGCTTTCCAGCAGCGCCCGGCTATTGAGCCCCGCGTTCGGCCCCGGGTTCCACTCGACTTTCAGCGCATCGCGCCCCAGCTTCGCCGCCCAATAATGATCGGCAATCACCGCAATGCCCGTCGGCACTTGCACCACTTTGTGCACGCCGGGAATCGCCAGCGCCTCGGCGCCTTCAAAGGATTTGACACTGCCACCGAAGGTGGGCGAACGGGCGACCATCGCCGTCATCAGCCCATCGAACTGCACGTCCATGCCGAATTTCGCCCGGCCGGTGATTTTCTCCGGTGTGTCCAGGCGTTTTGTGGGTTTACCGATCAGCCGCCAGTCTTTCGCGTCCTTGAGTTTGATCGAGGCCGGGTCCGGCGGTGGCAGCTGTCCGGCATCATCGGCCAACTCGCCGTAGGTGGCGCGATGCTCACCGGCAACCACCACGCCCGACTCTGTATGAATCTGCGAGGGAGCGACGTTGAAACGCTTGGCCGCGGCATCGATCAACATCAAGCGCGCCGCCGCGCCGGCCAGACGATAGCGATCGAATTCCATCCAGGTCGAAGTCGAGCCGCCGGTGATCTGCATCCCGCCAAACCCCGGCATGCCGTAATCGGCGGCCGATGCCGGGGAATGCTCGACGCGGATCTTCGACCAGTCGGCGTCCAGTTCTTCGGCAATCAGCATGGTCAGGCCGGTCCAGATGCCCTGGCCCATTTCCGAATGGCCGAGCAACACGGTGACGCTGTTGTCATTGCCAATACGCAGGAAAGCGTTGGGCGCAAACACCTTGCCCTGATTTTCCGCCCCCATGGCGAACCGATGGGTGCCGGGCATGACAAACGCCACCACCAGCCCACCACCCAGCACAGCACTGCCCTTGAGAAAACCACGGCGCGATAACCCGTTGATGCTGTTCATGGCCACCTCAGCCCAGCTCGGCGGCGCGCTTGACCGCTGCGCGAATCCGCGGGTAAGTGCCGCAGCGGCAGATGTTGCCGGACAGCGCCTGATCGATGTCGCTGTCGGTCGGTTTGGGAATTTTCGCCAGCAATGCTGCCGCCGACATGATCTGCCCGGACTGACAGTAACCGCACTGGACCACGTCGAGCTCCGCCCAGGCCTGTTGCACCGGGTGCGAGCCGTCCGCCGACAGGCCCTCGATGGTGAGAATCTTTTGTCCATGGGCGACGGCGGTGGCCGGCGTGATGCAGGCGCGTAGCGGCGCGCCATCGACGTGCACGGTGCAGGCTCCGCATTGGGCGATGCCGCAACCGAACTTGGTGCCGGTGAGGTGAACGACATCGCGCAAGACCCAGAGCAACGGCATGTCGGCGGGGACATCCAGCTCCTGATCCTGGCCATTGATGTTCAGGGTGAGCATGGCGCGGTTCCTCAGACTCACGGTGATCTGAAGGGGCGTCGCTGCAGACTTGTACAACCTGCGCGCGCCTCGGCTTATCCCTTCAGCTAAGCGCAGATTTGCCGCCAGACCTTGGTGCATCGACCACCGGTCATGCAAAGGCCGCCACAGTGGGCGGTCCCGGACCCCTTCCCTAGAGCCTTGCCCTCAATCGAATCAGGATCGAACTCCGTAAAAGCAAACCAATATCATTTGCACGTTCACAGGCCTTCTGCTTTAATCGCGATCAATTCTTATTTGCATAGGCGTACGGATCGCCCATGGACATGTGCTCACGATGACGGTTGCCGACTCCTCCTGCGTCCAGAACCTCTACGCCAACCACCACCACTGGCTGCACGAGTTACTGCGCCGACGCTTGAACAATGCGTTCGATGCCGCCGACCTGGCCCATGACACCTTCATTCGGGTGCTCAAGCGTCCGCAGGTGTTTGACGGGGAAACCCACGAACGCTCTTATCTGGCGACCATCGCCCGAGGCCTGTGCATTGACCACTGGCGTCGTCGCCAGCTGGAACAGGCCTGGCTCGAGACCCTGGCCGCGCAGCCCCAGGCCGTCCAGCCTTCGCCGGAGCAGCGGGCGATCATCGTCGAAACCCTGTACGAAGTGGATGCCATGCTACAGCGCTTGCCCCAGCGGGTGCGCGATGCGTTCGTTCTGGCGCAGGTGCATGGGTTGCCCTACCGAAACATTGCCGAAGAAATCGGCGTCAGCGAGCGCATGGTGAAAAAGTACCTGGCCCAGGCGCTGATGCATTGCGCAATGCTCGAAGCCGAACTCGACGGCCTGCTGATTCAATGACCCGCGCCGCCACTAGCAGCATCAGCCACGCCAGCCTCGAACAGGCGGCAAGCTGGTACGTGCAACTCAACGACCAGCACGCCAGCGAGCAGGAACGCGAGCATTGGCAAGCCTGGCTGGCGCAAAGCGGCGAGCATCAGGCCGCGTGGCACTATGTCGAGCGTGTGAGCCAGCGCTTTGCCGCGCTACAGGACAATCATCAGCAAGCGGCCGGCCACGTATTACGCAACAGCGGGCGCGCTTCCATCAGCCGCCGCCAGACGGTCAAGAGCCTGCTGGTCCTGGTGTCGGGCAGTTGGCTCGGCTGGAGCGCATGGCAGCAAGGCGCCCTGCCGCTGGCCCTGGCCCGATGGACCGCCGACCTCTCCACCGGCACCGGCGAAACCCGGGAAGCCCGCCTCAGCGACGGCAGCCGGATCTGGCTCAACGCCCTCAGCGCGTTGGATGTACGTTTCGACACCGCACAACGGTTGTTGCTGTTGCAGGCCGGAGAGGTGTTGATCAACACCGCCAGCGACACCAGCCGCCCGCTGCTGGTGCAAACCGTCGAGGGCCGCCTGCGCGCACTGGGCACGCGTTTCAGCGTGCGCCAGGAAGACCGGCAAACGCTGTTGAATGTCTACGAAGGCGCAGTTGAAGTCCGCACGACCCAGGGTCAGGTGCAGGTGATCAAGGCCGGACAGCAGCTGTGTTTTACACAAGACCACACGCGGGCACCGACCGCTGCGTCGGCCGGCCGCGAAGCCTGGCGCCGCGGCCTGTTGCTGGCGGACAACCTGCCGCTGGGGCAGTTGCTCGAAGAACTGAGCCGCTATCGCCCCGGGCATCTGGGATGTGACCCCGCGGTGGCCGGGCTGCCGGTCATGGGCGCGTTCCCGCTCAAGGACACCGATCAGGCCTTGCGCCTGCTGGAAGCTGCATTGCCGGTACGGGTGCAGAAGCCGCTGGAGTGGTGGGTCAATGTAGGCCCGAAAACCTGATGAGGTTTTTTTCCGGCACGTCGGTTCCCTTTTGCCTTTTTCGCTCGGTTAGTCCTTCAAGCACTACGAATGCAGATTGATCCGACTTCCGGGAACTCCATGCCGCGCGCCACCCTTACTCGCCAGCGCTTCGCCTTGCATCCGCTGGTGCTGGCGCTGGCGGTTGTCCTGCCGGGGCTGGACGTGTCGCGCAGTCAAGCCGCCCCTCTGGTCGAGAGCGAACAACCCGGCAACCAGACACACCATTACGCAATCGCCGGCGGATCGCTGGTGAGCGTTCTCAACCGCTTTGCCGAACAGGCCGGGATCTTTCTCGCCGGACACAATGAACTCGCTGCCGGCAAACGCAGCCCTGGCCTCAACGGTGTCTACAGTCAGCAGCAAGCGTTGCAACGACTGCTGCAAGGCAGCGGCCTGCAAGCGCAGCGCCAGGGGAATGGCGGGTATGTGCTGCACGCCGCCCCCGTCATACAAGGCCCGCTGGAACTGGGGGCGACCAACATTTCCGGGCAGGCCCCCGGGGCCAACAGCGATGACTCCCACTCCTACACCGTCGGCTCGACGTCTTCAGCCACCGGCCTGCCGCTGTCCCTGCGCGAGACGCCGCAATCGGTCACGGTCATCACCCGCCAACTCATGGACGACCAGGGCGCCACCAGCATCGTCGACGCCCTGCGCCGCGCGCCCGGCATCAGCGTGCAAAACTACGACAGCGAGCGCTGGGAGTTTTCCAGCCGTGGCCTGCCAATCACCAACTTCCAGTACGACGGCGTCAATACCGACTACGACGGTGTCTACGACTACGGCACCACCAGCACCGACATGGCCCCCTATGACCGTGTCGAAATCATCAAGGGCGCGACCGGCCTGATGACCGGGGCGGGCGATCCCTCGGCGACCGTCAACCTGATTCGCAAGCGCCCGACCCCGGCATTCAAAGCCTCGGTCAGCGGCACCGTCGGCTCCTGGGACACCTATCGCAGCGAGGGCGATATATCCGGTCCGCTGAGCGCCAACGGAAATGTCCGCGGGCGTCTGGTCGGGGTCTATCAGGACCGCAGCGCCTACATCGATCACTACCGCAACACCAGAAACATCGCCTACGGCATTGTCGAAGCCGACTTGACCCCGGACACCCTCGTCACCCTCGGTATCGACCAGCAAGACACCCGCTCCCGGGGCGCCAGCTGGACCGGTTTCCCGATGTACAACAGCGACGGCTCGCGCACCGATTTCTCCCGCTCCTTCAACCCGGCCACCGACTGGAGCCGTCGCGATTTCACCAACCAGACGCTGTTCGCCAACGTGCAGCAACAACTGGCCAACGACTGGACACTCAAGGTCAGTTACGACCGCAAGCACCGCCAGCACGATACCTTCCTCGCCTCCGCCAGTGGCGGCAACCCGGACCCGGTCAGCGGTGACGGCATGTTCATGTACATGGGCAAGTTCAAGGGCGACCAGGTGCAGGACAACATCGACGTCAACCTCAGCGGTCCGTTCACCCTGGCAGGTCGCGAGCACGAACTGATCGCCGGGTTCATGTCGCTGAACACACGGCAGGACATCCCGGTGTACGGCTCGGTGTATCCGCCGGTGGACGGCAGCCTCTTCGACTGGCGTGGCGAGTTTGCCAAACCCGAAATCCCTCGGGTGGGCACCGACGACATCGTCCAGCGCCAGACCGGCGCCTACCTGGCCGCCCGGCTCAAACCCTTCGACGACCTGGCGCTGATCCTCGGCGCGCGCGTCAGCAACTTCAGCGGACACGACGATCTGGACTACAGCGACCCGAACAGCGCCGACCTGCGCGACAGCTATCGCCAGAGCGGTGTCGTCACGCCTTACGCCGGGCTTGTCTATGATCTCGACGACACCTGGTCGGTGTACACCAGCTACACCGGCATCTATCAGCCGCAACTGAGCAAGGACGCCAACCGCCAACTGCTCGATCCGGTACAAGGCAAAAGCCTTGAAGCGGGCATCAAGGCCGAATACTTTGGCGGGCGCCTGAACGCCAGCTTCGCCCTGTACCGCATCGAACAGGACAACATCGCCGAACAGGTCAGCGGCGTTGATGCCGAGTCGGTGTACCGCGCCGTCCAGGGTGCCACCACCCAAGGCTTCGAGTTCGAACTGGCCGGCGAGTTGCGCGACGGCTGGAACCTGTCGGCCGGCTACACCTACAACCACACCCGCGATGCCCAGGGTGATTACGTCTACGGTTCGGTGCTGCAAACCACGGCACCGGAACAGCTGGTGCGGGTCTTCAGCACCTACCGCCTGCCAGGCGCGTGGGACAGGCTCACCGTCGGCGCCGGCGTGAACTGGCAAAGCGAATTCTTCGGCAAGGTGTTCCGTCCCGACCCTGCCGATACGGTGAACTTCGGTCAATACACGACAATCAGCCAACCGGGCTACGCCCTGGTGGACGCGATGGCGCGCTATCGCTTCAACGAGCACCTGAGCACTACGCTGAACGTGAAGAACCTGTTCGACAAAACCTACTACACCGGGCTGGGCAACTTCGGCACCGGGTTTTATGGCGAACCGCGCACCCTGCAACTGACCACCCGGTGGGCGTTCTGATCGCCTCCTGAAACGGCTGTTTGGCGATCTACGGTACTGCCGACCCCACTCAGGCTGGCTACGCTGTATTCCTGCATGCATAACCTGCCGAGGAGTGCCCGCCATGCAACGCGTACAAAAACTCACGCCCTGCCTGTGGTTCGACGATCAGGCCGAAGCAGCGGCGAAGTTCTATTGCTCGATCTTCGACCATTCGAAAATCACCGCCATCACCCATTACGGCCGCGCCGGTTTCGAATTCCACGGGCGGCCCGAAGGCTCGGTCATGACCGTCAGTTTCGAGCTCGACGGCCAGAGTTTCACCGGCCTCAACGGCGGCCCCCTGTTCAAGTTCACTGAGGCGGTTTCGTTTCAGGTCAATTGCCTGAGCCAGGAAGAAGTCGACCATTATTGGGGCAACCTGTCGGCCGGTGGCGCTCCCGAGGCCCAGCAATGTGGCTGGCTGAGGGACAAGTTCGGGCTGTCGTGGCAGATCGTCCCCATCGCGATGATGGACATGCTCAAAGACCCCGACACGAAAAAGTCCCAGCGGGCCATGCAGGCGATGATGCAAATGAAAAAACTCGATATCGCCACACTGCAACGAGCCTTTGACGGCGAGAGCTAATACACTCGGACGCTGACCTGCCGAGGAGTGAGCATGAAGCACGCCGTTGCCAAGAACGCCGACAAGGCCCCGCGCTTCTGGCGCGATGACGCCCTGCCCTTCATCGAAGCCCGCGCCATCGCCGACGGGCGCGAGGTCTGCTACACCCGGCACGCCCACGAACACTTTTCCATCGGGGCGATCACCGCCGGGCGCAGCACCTATCTCCATGAGCAGTCAGCCTTCGAGGTCAGCGCCGGCACGGTGGTGCTGATGAACCCCGGCGACGTCCACGCCTGCAACCCGATCGAAGACCAGCCCTGGTCGTACCTGATGCTCTACGTCGATACGCCGTGGCTGACCGATTTGCAGCACCAGCTCGGGTTCAGCGATGACGCGGCGTTTCGCCGTTTTTCAGCGACCCATACGCGCGATGCCCAGTTGTTTGCCGGACTCGCGCAGTTGTATGAAGTGCTGGTCGATCCGCAGCAGGATGTCCTGCGCAAGCACAGTGTGGCCGTGGAGTTTTTCACTGACGTGCAGCTGCGACTCAACCCGGTCGATCATCCGCTGCGCGAACCCAATTTCAAGCTCGAACGTGCCGCCGATTACATCCGCGAACACTGCACGCATACCCTCAGGCTCGAAGACATTTGCGAGGCGGCGCAACTGTCGCCGTCCTACCTGATCCGCGCCTTCAAACAGCATTACGGCATGACACCCCACGCGTTCCTGGTGAACCGGCGCATCCAGTTCGCCCGGGATCAATTGCGCAGCGGCAAGCTGATCGCGGACGTGGCGCTGGAAGCGGGGTTCGCCGATCAGGCGCATTTTCAACGGGCGTTCAAACAGCATCTGGCGGCGACACCGGGGCAGTATCGGGGGTGATACCCGAAGTTTTACCTAGATCTGTGGTTCGGTTAAATCTGTGGTTTAGTTAAATCTGTGGCGAGGGGGCTTGCCCCCGTTCGGCGGCGAAGCCGTCGTAAAACCAGCATGCAGCCTATGTCTGAAGGAACGCCGGGGGCCGCTTCGCAGCCCAACGGGGGCAAGCCCCCTCGCCACAATAAACCCCTTTGCCACAACAAGCCCCCTCGCCACAAAACCTGCAGTGGCTGCCATTACGGCAGCAACAGGTACACCGCACTCACCACCAACAACGCCGCCATCACCCGATTGAACAACCGCATCCCCGCCGGGTTGTTCAGGAAGCCGCGCAAAAACGTCCCGGCATAGGCCCAGCAACCCACCGACACATAGCAGATCACCAGATAAATCGCGGCAAACTGCCAGACCAGACGTGCCTCGCCATCGGCGACAAACGCGCCCATGCCGGCCACGCAGGCCAGCCAGGCCTTGGGGTTGAGCCATTGCATGATGGCGCCATACAACATCGACGGGGCCTGCGCCGACTCACTGGCTTGCACCTGCCCATTGTCGGCCGCCAGCTTGAAGGCCATGTACAACAGAAAGGCCACGCCGGCCCATTGCACCCACTGCGTCAACGCCGGCCACTGTTGCAACAGCTCATGCAGGCCCAGCCCCATCAGCACCAACAGCAGGACAAACCCCAGCGTGGCCCCAGCCACGTGACGCTGGCTGGCCCGGAAGCCAAACCTCGCGCCGGCGCTCAACGCCACGATATTGACCGGCCCCGGGGTGATGGACGCGACCAGCGCAAACGCCGCCATGGACATCATCAGACTCATTGCACACCTTCTTCCATCGAGTTGAACAAGGCCCCCAAGGTAATGAGCCGAGCGGCTCGCGTATTGAACAAAACTGCCCTGCGGCGCTACGAGTAATAGCCGACGACGTTTTTTACCTTGGTCAGGGCAATGCGCAGCGAGTCCATGTCCACCGATCCCAACGCCAGGCGTATCGCGTGGGGCACATGGGCTGAAATCGCAAAGGGCTCGGCCGGCGACACCGACACTTGCTCGCGCATCAGCGCCATGGCGATCTGGTCGGCCCGGGCGTCTTCCGCCAACGGCAACCAGATGAAGTAGGAATTCGCGTGACTGACGGTCCTGAGTCCCGCCAACACCTCCCGGGCCAAGGCTTGCCTGGCCCGGGCGTCCGCACGTTTTTGCGCTTCCAGCTGGACGACGGTGCCATCGTCGAGCCAGGCCGTGGCGATGGCGGTCATCACGCCGGGGGTGTTCCAGGTGGTCGCCATGATGGTGCGTTCGAAGGCGGCGATCCATTGCACGGGTGCGGCAATAAAGCCGACGCGCAAGCCGGTAGCGATATTCTTCGACAGACCGGACACGTACACCGTTCTCTCCGGCGCCAGCTCGGCCAGCGGTGGCGGTACGTTTTCGGCCAGGAACGCGTAGGCGGCGTCCTCGATGATCGTCAGGTCATACTGGCGCGCTATCGCCACCAGTTGCTCGCGCTGATCGGCATCCATCACCCAGCCCAGCGGGTTATGCAAGGTCGGCATCGAATAAACGGCGCGCACCGATCGGCTACGACAGAGTTTTGCCAGGGCCGGCAGATCAGGCCCGGTATCGGTGACCGGAATGGGCAAGACTTCCAGATGCAGGGTTTCGGCCAGCGTCTTGAAACCGGGGTAGGTCAGCGCATCAGCGGCGATGACATCGCCGGGCTTGAGCAGCGTCATCAGCGTCACCGCCAGGCCATGCTGGGCACCGCTGACGATCAACACCTGCTCGGCCGGCACGTTCAGCCCGCGCTCGGCCAGATGACGGGCGACCGAGGCCCGCTCATGCAGGCGCCCTGCGTGGGGCTGGTAACGCAGGAGCGCCTCCAGGTCACCGGACAGCGCCAGTTGACGCAAGGCATGGCGCAGCAGGTCGGCCTGCCCGGGCAATGACGGATAATTGAAATTGAGGTCAATCATCCCCGCCGCCACCACGTGCTGCGAAATGCCCTGCCCCGGCGGCAGCGAGGTCTCCCTGACAAAGGTCCCGCGACCGGTCTCGCCACTGACCAGGCCCATGCCCTCCAGCTCGGCATACACCCGGCTGGCGGTGACCAGCGCCAGACCGTGCTCGGTTGCCAGTTGCCGGTGCGTCGGCAGGCGCGTGCCCGGCGGCAAACACCCGGAACGGATGTCGGCGGCAAAGGCATCCACCAGCGTTTTATAACGGGATCGAGGCATGTCGAGATGTATCCATGACAATTTTTTGATTGTATCGATACTCGCTCATACGATGGGTTTCGTGCAATCAGACAATGAGCGTGAGCCAAATGGAACGGACTTCGAACCTGCAACACCAGACGCTGGAAAACAGCACCAGCGGCTGGATCAACGGCCTGATCGGTGTGGTGATCTTCAGCGGCTCGCTGCCGGCGACCAGGGTGGCGGTGCTGGAATTCGACCCGGTGTTCCTGACGGTTGCGCGGGCGACCATCGCGGCGATCCTGGCGCTGTGCCTGCTGGGGTTATTCAAGGAAAAACGCCCGGCGCGCCAGCAACTGGTCCCGCTGATCATAGTCGCCCTCGGCGTGGTCATCGGATTCCCCCTGCTGACAGCCCTGGCGCTGCAATACTTGACGTCCGCGCACTCCATTGTCTTCGTCGGCCTGTTGCCCCTGGCGACGGCGGTGTTCGGCGTGCTGCGCGGCGGCGAGCGACCTCGGGCGGCGTTCTGGATTTTCTCGGTGCTGGGCAGCCTGTTGGTGGTCGGCTTTGCCCTGTCCCAGGGGCTGAGCGCCTCCCCGCAGGGCGACATCCTGATGCTGCTGGCGATCCTTGCCTGTGGCCTGGGTTATGCCGAAGGCGCGAAGCTGTCGCGCACCCTCGGTGGCTGGCAGGTGATTTCCTGGGCGCTGGTGCTGTCGCTGCCGGTCGTGGCGCTGCTCAGCTGGATGCGCATGCCGGCTTCGTTCAGCGGCATCAGCACGCCAGCCTGGTTCAGCCTGGCGTACGTCTCGCTGTTCAGCATGCTGATCGGTTTCGTGTTCTGGTATCGCGGCCTGGCCCAAGGGGGCATCGCCGCCGTTGGACAATTGCAGTTGCTGCAGCCGTTTTTCGGGTTGACCCTGGCGGCGACTCTGCTGCATGAACAGGTCAGCGTCGGCATGCTGGGTGTGACCGTCGCCGTGATCCTGTGCGTCGCCGGGGCGAAAAAATTCGCCAAATGAGCCCTGATACGGTGGTTTACGCCCATCACTGTATGGGTCTGACCACCGCCGGGCTGTGATAAAAATAGCGCTCTTGCTACAGGAGCCGACCATGGACCTCGCCACCCTCACCCTCTTTCTGCCGGCCTGCTTCGCCCTCAACATGGCACCCGGGCCCAACAACCTGCTGTCGGTCAGCAATTCGACCCGCTATGGCTACCGCACCGCGTGCGTGGCCGGCATCGGCCGGTTGCTGGCGTTCGCCGGGATGATTGCCCTGGCCTCGGCGGGGCTGGCGGTGGTGCTGCAAACCTCAGAGCTGTTGTTCTACGCCATCAAGATCCTGGGTGCGGCGTATCTGTTCTACCTCGCCTGGCAATTGTGGCGCGCCGATCCCGGTGTCGAGAACGTCGCCACCAGCGCACCAGCGGGCACCTTGGCACTGGCGCGGCAGGAGTTCCTGGTGGCGGCCGGCAACCCCAAGGCGATCCTGATCTTCACCGCGTTCCTGCCGCAATTCGTCGACTCGACCCAGGCCATCGCGCCGCAGTTCATGGTGTTGGGCGCGCTGTTCCTGGTGCTGGAATGGATCGCCATCGGCGCCTATGCCTACATGGGCCTGCACATGCGCCGCTGGTTCGCCAGGCCGTCCGGCAAGCGCCTGTTCAACCGCTGCTGCGCCGGGTTGCTGTCGGCGGCGGCTTCGGTACTCCTGATGGCCAGACGCGCCTGACCCTGTAGGAGCTGCCGCAGGCTGCGATCTTTTGATGTTGCTTTTCAAGATGAAGATCAAAAGATCGCAGCCTGCGGCAGCTCCTACGGATCGTTGCAAAAATTGGAATTCGCTGTCGATTTTCCGGTGGAGGCCACCCATGACGCCCTCTATGCTGCGCCCATGAACCTACAAAAAACGCTGCTCCCGCCCCGCACCGAGATGGTTCGCGCCATGCTCGAACGAGACACCTCCTACGAGGGCGTGTTCTTCACGGCGGTCAAGACCACCGGCATCTTCTGCCGCCCCGGCTGCACCGCTCGCAGCCCGAAGCCTGAGAATGTCGAGTTCTTTGCCAACGCCGAGCAATGCCTGGCGGCGGGCTACCGCGCCTGCCTGCGCTGCAAGCCACTGGACACCGCCGCCAGCGCGCCGGACTGGGTGCAGAGCCTGTTCAAATCGGTAGACGCCGACCCTGAACAGCGCTGGACCGACGTCCAGCTACTGGCCGCAGGCATCGAACCGCTGAAACTGCGCCGCTGGTTCAAGCAGCATTTCGGCATGACCTTCCACGCATGGCTACGCGCCCGGCGCCTGGGCACTGCGTTGGGCGGAATCAATCAGGGCGACTCCATCGACGCCGTCGCCTTCGATTCCGGCTACGAGTCCCTGAGCGGCTTTCGCGATGCCTTTCAAAAGTCGTTTCACATCACCCCGGGTCGCGCGGCCAACAGTGAGCCACTGCTGTTCACGCGCCTGACCACCCCGCTGGGGCCGATGATCGCCATGGCCGAACGGCGCGGCCTGGTGCTGCTGGAGTTTCTCGATCAGGCCTCACTGACCCCGTCGATCGAAGCGCTGCAAAACCGTTTCGGTTATGCCGTGGCCCCGGGGCACAACACCCATTTGCAGCAGATCGAAGCGCAATTGTCGGCGTATTTCGCCGGGACGCTGACTGAGTTCAGCGTTGCCCTGCACATGCCCGGCAGCGAGTTCTCCCGCCGCGTCTGGGCGGAACTGGCGAAGATCCCCTACGGCCAGACCACCACCTACGGCACCATAGCGGCGACGTTGGGCAAGCCCGGTGCCAGCCGGGCGGTGGGCCTGGCCAACGGACATAACCGCCTATCGATTGTCGTGCCGTGCCACCGCGTGATCGGCGCCGACGGCTCGCTGACCGGCTACGCTGGAGGCCAGCCGCGCAAGGCGTTTCTGCTCAGGCTGGAAAACGCTGCAGTGCAGCTCACTGGGCAATTGGCGCTCTGATCTCCCCACAGGCTTTTCATAAGGAAGGAAACTCGATGGACAGGCTCGACCATCAACTGCACCAACTGCATCACGAGGGTTTGCTGATCCTCACCAACGTCGCCGATGCCGCCGGGGCGCGGCTGGTGGAGCAACTGGGCAACAAGGCGGTAGCCACCAGCAGCGCCGCGGTGGCCTGGGTGCATGGCTATCCGGACGGCAACACCTTGCCCCTTGAGCGCCTGGTCTCGACCGTCGAGTCGATTGCCCGCGTCATTTCGGTGCCGCTGACGGTGGACATCGAGGCCGGTTACTCCGATGACCTGGAACGGGTGGCACAGGTGGTTGACGCGGTGATCGCCGCTGGCGCGGTCGGGATCAATATCGAAGACGGTTCCTCGCCGCCGGAGTTGCTGGTACGCAAGATTGAAACCGCGCGCCAGGTGGCCGATCGAAGTAACGTGAACCTGTTCATCAATGCGCGCACCGATGTCTACCTGCGCGGCCTGGTGCCTGCCGAAGACCGCGTCGCCGAAACCCTCAGGCGCGCCGCGCTGTATCAGGCGGCCGGTGCCAATGGCCTGTTTGCCGCGGGCGTTACCGCCGAATACGAGATCAAGGCGCTGTGCCACGGCACCTCGTTGCCATTGAATGTACTGGGCGTCCCGGGCCTGCCGTCGCCCGAAGCGCTTGAAGCGCTCGGCGTACGCCGTCTGACCGCCGGTTCCGGCATCGCCGAATTCCTCTACGGTGCCATGGCCGGCATCGCCCAAAGCTTTCTGCAAACCGGCAAGTTCGATAGCCACAACCTGAAGGCTTTCACCTATGGCGAAATCAACGCCCTGTTGAAACCGTCCGGGAAAGCCTGAGCCCATGGTCGACGGCTATCGGGTGGCCAGTGAATTCCTGGCCGCCATCGATGACGACTGGCGCCGCCACATCGACGCCATCGGCCCGTGCCTGCACCAGCCGCATGCGGCGCGTGATCCGTATGAATCGCTGGTGCGGGCGATTGCCTATCAGCAACTGCACGCCAAGGCCGGCGATGCGATTGTCGGGCGGCTGCTGGCGCTGTTCGGTTCGGGTGCCTTTCCCCGGCCTGAACAGATCGTCGCCACGGATTTCGACCGATTGCGCAGTTGCGGGTTTTCCGCGAGCAAGATCGCGACCATCCAGGGTATCGCCCAGGCATCGCTGGACGGTGTGGTACCGGATTACGCCACGGCGCTGGCCATGGACGATGAAGCGCTGATCGAGCGGTTGACCACGTTGCGCGGCGTCGGGCGCTGGACCGTGGAGATGCTGCTGATCTACAGCCTGGAACGCCCGGACATCCTGCCGGCCGATGACTTTGGCGTGCGTGAGGGTTATCGCCGGCTCAAGGGGCTCCAGGTGCAGCCGACACGCAAGCAGATGATCGAGATAGGCTCGGCGTGGAGCCCTTACCGGACAGTGGCGGCCTGGTATCTATGGCGGGTGCCCACCCGCTAGACCACTGTAGGAGCTGCGAAGGCTGCGATCTTTTGATCTTGATCTTGAAAAGCAAAATCAAAAGATCGCAGCCTTCGGCAGCTCCTACAAGGGTCGGGTTCACCTCACAACCCCGACTTCAATCGGCTGAACGCCGAGATCGGCTCGGCATTGAGCCCTTTCCGGACGGTGGCGGCGTGGCCGTGGTAATCCGCATCGCGGCCCCTGTAGGAGCTGCCGAAGGCTGCGATCTTTTGATCTTGATCTTGAAAAGCCAGATCAAAAGATCGCAGCCTTCGGCAGCTCCTACAAGGGGCGGGTTGACCTTACAGCCCGGACTTCAACCGGCTGAACGCCCGGATCAACGCCCGGTTGAAAGCCTTGCCATTGTCATTCTTGCTGTACAGCGAAGCCTTGACCGCGGCCGGTGGATACGTCCCCGGATCATTGCGGATCACCGGGTCGATCAAGTCATCCGCCGCCGTGATCGCATTGGCGTAATGAATGGTGTCGGTGATCGGCGCGATCACTTCCGGGGTCATCAGGTAGTCCATCAACGCAAGAGCAGCCTTTGGATGCGGCGCATCCCTGGGAATGACCATGGCATCGAACCAGATCAACGTGCCTTCCTTCGGAATCCGGTACCGGAGCGAATAGGGTTTACCCGCCGCCTCCGCCTGGCCCGCCGCGATGCCCACGTTGCCGTTCCACGACATCGCCACGCAGGTGTTGCCGTTGGCCAGGTCGCTGATGTTCAGGTCGTTGTCGAAGTAGCGAATGTACGGCCGAATCTTCGCCAGTTGCTGCTCGGCGAGTTTCAGGTCGTCGAGGTTCTGGCGGTTGATATCCAGCCCCATGTACTTCATGACCGCCGCAAACACTTCATTGGGATCGTTGAGCAGGCTGACCCCGCAATCGGCGAATTTCGAGACCACGGCCGGGTCGAACAGCATCGCCCAACTGTCGGTGGGCGCGTCGGCCAGGCGCTGTTTCACGGCCTGCTCCTGATAACCCACGCCCGTGGTGCCCCAGGCGTAAATCCCGGCATAGCGGTTGCCCGGATCGAACACCGCCATGTGCTGGCGGAACTCCTCGCCGACGCCAGCGAAATGCGGCAGTTGCTGCTTGTCGACCGTCTGCACCGCACCACTCTCGATGGCGCGCGACAGGTGCTGCCCCGCCGTCAACACCAGGTCATAGCCACTGCGGCCGGTGAGCAGCTTGGTCTCGACGGTTTCCAGGGAATCGAAATGATCGACCACCACATGGATGCCGGTTTTTTCCTCGAAATTCTTCAAGGTATCCGGGGCCAGGTACTCGCCCCAGATATACAGGTTGACCACCGGTTTGGCGGTATCGGCGGCCTGCACACACAGGGGTGCAAGCACCAGCAGTATTGCTTGAGTCAGTTTGTGCAGGCCCATGGTCATACTCCTTTGCCGGCGTACTGCGGCATGGTGATGCACGCGACGTTGCCGCCGCCGAGGAGGATTTCCCGGGAGTTTTCGATGCCGACGATGTTGTGTTTCGGGAACAGCTCGGCCAGGGTCGCCAGCGCCACCTTGTCGTTGCGATCACCAAACAGCGGTACCACGATGGCGCTGTTGCCGGCGTAGTAGTTGATGTACGACGCGCAGATCTTCGTCCCGGCCTGGCGGGTATGGGTGCTGTCCTGCTGGTCCAGCCCTTCGGCCTCTTCGGCCGTCCATTCCAGCACGTCCGGCTGCGGCAGCTTGTGCACGATCAACTCGCGACCGCGGCTGTCGCGGGTGCTGCGCAGGATGTCATAGGCTTCCTGATAGATTTCCCACTGCGGGTCGTCGCGGTTGTCGGTCCATTGCAGCACCACTTCACCGGGGCGCACGAAGCAGGCGAGGTCGTCGACGTGGCCATCGGTTTCGTCGAACTTGCAGCCCCGCGGCAGCCAGATCACCTGTTCGGCGCCGAGGTAGTCGGTCAGGCGACGGGTGACTTCGTCCTTGCCCAGATGCTGGTTGCGGTTGCGATTGAGCAGGCATTGCTCGGTGGTGAGGATGCTGCCCTGGCCGTCGCTCTGGATGCCGCCCAGTTCGGCAATCAAGGGGGCGCGATAGCGGTCGAAGCGTTCGATTTCGAGGATCTTGCCCGCGATCTGGTCGTCCTTGTCCCACGGGTAGTACAGGCCGCCGTCGAGCCCGCCGTAGGCATTGAATTCGAAGTCGACGCCGCGCACTTCGCCGCTCTGGTCATTGACCACAAAGCACGGGCCACTGTCGCGGAACCAGGTGTCGTTGCAGGTCATTTCCACCACACGCACCTGCGGCGGCAACTGGCGGCGCGCGGTGGCGAACTGTGCCGCCGAGGCGCACACGGTGACCGGTTCGCTCATGGAAATGGCGGTGACGATCTGCACCCAGACTTTCTGCGCCGGCTTGGCGCCGTTGCGCCAGACGTCGGTGCGCTCCGGCCAGCCGAGCCAGCAACCGGACTTGGCTTCGAATTCGCCGGGCAGACGGAAACCGTCCTGTTTGGGGGTGGTGTCGAGCAAACGGGCCATGGTCAAACCTCTTCAGCAGGGATTGGAATGACCACAGGCTAAGGGTGTTGGCGACTGGCTCGCCAACGATGATTATTTCGGAATACTTGAATTCAACTCATCAATCGAGCAACTGATCGTTGAACCATTCCAGCATCTGCGCCACGGCCGGACGTTCCAGCCGCACCCGCTCGCACACCAGCGCATATTGGCCCAAGGCAGTCATGCTCGAGGTAAACGGCCGTACCAGGCGGCCGCTGAGCAAATCTTCCTGGGCCGTCAGGTTGTCGCCCATGGCCACGCCCTGCCCTTGCGCCGCAGCCTCCAGCGCAAGCCCCGCATGGGCGAAATACAACTGGCGGTCGGGACGCTGGTCGCCGGCATGGCTGGTGAGCCACGCGGTCCAGGTCTTGCCGTCCTGGTCGTCATGCAGCAGGCAATGGCGGGCCAGGTCCTTCGGGGTTTTCAGCGTGCCCTGGTTGAACAGGCCGGGGCTGCACACGGGGAAGAACTGCAACGCCGGCAGCGGCCGGACGAAATACGCGCTGCTGTCCACCGGGCCGGTGCCGTAGGTGATCGCCAGGTCGATGTCTTCCCCGGGCGCCGTGGCGTCGATCGGTTGTTCGTACAGATGCAGGGTGATGTGCGGATAGCGCGCATAGAAATCCGTGAGACGGCTCATCAGCCACTTTTGCGCCAGCTCGGCGGTTACCGCCAGACGCAGCACCGCGAGCGATGAAGGATCGCGCAGTTCATCGCAGGCGTCGCCAATCAGTTCGAACGCCTGCTGCAAACTCTGCATCAGGCGCCCGGCGGCCAGGGTCGGGCGAATCTGCCGGCCTTCGCGCACGAACAGCGGCATACCGAGCTGCTCCTCGAGCTGGCGAATCTGGTGGCTGACCGCGCTGTCGGTGACACACAACTCGGCCGCCGCCCGGCCGAAATGGGCGTGGCGGGCCGCGCATTCGAAAGTTCGCAGGGCTGCCAGGGAAGGTAATCGTCGCATCAGGTCGTGTCCCGGTTTCGAGGGGGACATGCTGACTTGGCCTTTGGCGGGCGTCCAGTGGGACCGAATTATCGTTCTTCGCGAGCAAGCCCGCTCCCACAGGGGATTGCATTCTAAATGTGGGAGCGGGCTTGCTCGCGAATGGGCCGGTCCATTCACCACAAATCCACCCGCCCATCACCTTCCCTTATGGATCATGACATCCATCCGCACCCGGCACATGCTGGACGTGACCCGCGCACAAAGCGGCGAAGCCGAACTCATCCTGGCTTTTCTCGCCTGTCGATTCACGCTAACGGTCTAGGCTGTTCCGGGTACGCTCAAGACAGCCGGAGGCTCCCATGCAACTCGAAGGTTCCTGCCATTGCGGCGCGGTGTCGTTCAGCCTGACCTGCGCCCACCCCTACCCTTACCAGCGTTGCTACTGCTCGATCTGCCGCAAGACCCAGGGCGGTGGCGGCTATGCGATCAACCTCGGTGGCGATGCCGCCAGCCTCAAGGTGCGCGGGCGCAAGCACATCGCGATTTACCATGCGCGGCTCAAGGAAGAAGGCGACAAACGCGCCCACAGCAGCAGCGCCGAGCGGCATTTCTGCGCGGTCTGCGGCTCGGGCCTGTGGCTGTTCAGCCCGCAGTGGCCGGAATTGATTCATCCGTTCGCCTCTGCCATCGACACGCCGCTGCCGGTGCCGCCGGAACACACGCACCTGATGCTCGGCTCGAAAGCGCCGTGGGTGGAGGTCCAGGCGCAGCCCGGGGATCAGCAGTTCGATCTGTACCCTGAAGAATCCATCGCCCAGTGGCATCAGCGTCTCGGCCTGGCTCGCTGAGAATAATTATCAGTTTTTTACGGCGGCAGTTCCCCTTTGCATGTTTCGTTCGGTTAACCCCTCAGAAGCACTTCAACTACCGATCGATTCGATGCAAAGGGATCCCCATGTCGCACCCGCTTGTCGCCCGTTTCCGTTTTGCCCTGTGCCCTCTGGCCCTGCCCGCCGCCCTGCTGAGCCTCGCCGCCCACGCCGCTGATACCGATGCCGAGAAGAAGCCGGCGAAGGACGACGGTGTACTGCAGCTGGGCGCAACGAACATTTCCGCCCAGGCGCTGGGCGCCACCACCGAAGGCACCCACTCCTACACTACCGGTTCAACGTCTTCGGCCACCGGCCTGCCCCTGTCGATCCGCGAAACGCCGCAATCGGTGACCGTCATCACCCGTCAGCAGATGGACGACCGCGGCGTGCAGACCATCGGCGACGCGCTACGCAACACCCCCGGCATTTCGACGCAGAAGTACGACAGTGACCGCACCGAGTTTTCCGCCCGTGGCTTTGCCATCACCAACTTTCAGTACGACGGCATCAACATCCCGTATGACGGCGTCTACGGTGAAAACCCCAGCAATGGCGACGACGCCTCCAGCCTGGACCACATCGAAATCGTCAAGGGTGCGACCGGCCTGATGACCGGTTCGGGCGACCCGTCTGCCACCGTCAACCTGATCCGCAAGAAGCCAACCAAGGAATTCAAGGCGTCGATCAGCGGCACCGTCGGTTCGTGGGATGCCTATCGCAGCGTCGGCGACATTTCCGGTTCGCTGAACGATTCCGGCAGCGTGCGTGGCCGCTTTGTCGGCGCTTATTCCGACAAGAACGCCTACCAGGATCACTACAGCCAGAAGAAGGACCTGTTCTACGGCATCCTCGAAGCCGACCTGACTCCCGACACCCTGCTGACCTTCGGCGTCGACAAGTCCAGCACCACCCCGCGCGGCTCGTCCTGGACCGGCAACCCGGTGTACTTCTCGGACGGCGGCCGTACCGACTTCCCGCGTTACTTCAACCCGGGCGCCGACTGGAGTCGTCGCGACTTCGACGACATCACCTACTTCGCCTCCCTGGAACAGGCCCTGGCCAACGACTGGACGTTCAAGGCCACTGTCGACCAGAAAACCACCGATCACGACACTCGCCTAGCCTCGGCCAGCGGCGGCAACCCGGACCGCGCCACCGGTGAAGGCATGTTCCTGTACTGGGGTCGCTGGGAAGGTCATCGCGTGCAAAACACCGCTGACGTGAACGTCACCGGCCCCATCTCCCTGGGTGGCCGCGAGCATGAACTGGTGGCCGGTTTCATGGCCTCCCACTCGCGCCAGACCGGCGCGACCTTCGACACCAGCGCCTTCGCCATGGTCCCGGGGAGCATCTACGACTGGAATGGCGATCTGCCGGAACAGGACTTCCCGAAGAACGGCAAGTACGAACGCACCCAAAGCCAGAACGGCCTGTACCTGGCCACGCGCCTGCACGCGACCGATGACCTGTCGATCATCCTCGGCAGCCGCTTGAGCACCTTCAAGTACAACGAAGACTATTCGTACTATCCGGGTGCGGGACTCGATGACACCCATGCCAGCTACAAGGAGCATGGCGTGGTCACGCCTTATGCCGGTGTGGTCTATGACCTGGACGACACCTACTCGGCCTACGCCAGCTACACCAGCATCTACCAACCGCAAACCTACAAGGACATCAACGGTTCGACCCTGGCGCCGGTCGAAGGCGACAGCTACGAAGCCGGCCTGAAAGCCGCCTACTTCGACGGGCGCCTGAATGCCAGCCTGGCCTTCTTCCGCATCGAGCAAGACAACCTCGCCGAATCGATCGGCACCAACCCGGTGACCAACGAAGGCATCTACAAAGCCGTCGACGGCGCGACCACCAAAGGCGTGGAGCTGGAATTGGCCGGTGAAGTGGCCGAAGGCTGGAACGTGTCGGCCGGCTACACCTACGCCCGCACCCGTGACGCTGATGAACAGCGCATCTTCGGCTTCCCGCTGTCCACCAGCAAACCGGAACACGTCGTGCGTACGTTCACCACCTACCGCCTGCCCGGCGCACTGGACAAGGTGACCGTCGGCGGCGGCATCAGCTGGCAGAGCGCGTTCTACGGCAAGATCTACAGCCCGACCGTGGGCGACTACACCCGCATCAAGCAAGGCGGATACACCCTCGTCGACTTGATGAGCCGCTACCAGTTCAACGAGAACCTGAGCTTCACCGTCAACGCCAACAACGTCTTCGACAAACGCTACCTGACAGGCCTGGGCAACTTCGACACCACGTACTACGGCGAACCGCGTAACGTGATGTTGACCACCAGGTGGGATTTCTGAAGCTGGGTACCTGACAAAAAAACCGGCCAGGAAGGCCGGTTTTTTTGGAGGGGACATTCACTGGTTAGGAGGTCACCGTCCCCTGTGGGAGCTGGCTTGCCAGCGATGGTCGTAAACGATAACGCGTGAAAGCTGGATATACGCGGCGCACTCGAGTACATCGCCAGCAAGCTGGCTCCTACAGTTTCCCGGGATTGCGTGATTATGCCGCGACCGGTACGCCGCTATGGAAACGGAATTCCACATCCGGGGATTCGATCAGTTCCTGTTCGGCGGCGCGCACCTTGTCGATCACCTGGGCGATGTCCCTGGCGTCGCCATACTGGTAGGCCAGTTTCAGGTAACCCTGGAAATGCCGGGCCTCGCTCTTGAGCAGGCCAAAATAGAACTTGCCCAGTTCTTCGTCCAGATGCGGCACCAGCGCTTCGAAACGCTCGCAACTGCGGGCCTCGATGAAGGCCCCCACCACCAAGGTGTCCACCAGTTTTACCGGCTCGTGACTGCGCACCACCTTGCGCAGGCCCGACGCATAACGCCCGGCGGACAGCTGGCGCAGGGCAATCTTGCGGCGCTTCATCAGGCGCATGACCTGCTCGTGGTGCACCAGTTCTTCCCGGGCCAGGCGCGACATCATGTTGATCAGGTCGACGTGGGAATGGTACTTGGCGATCAGGCTCAACGCGGTGCTGGCGGCCTTGAATTCGCAGTTCTTGTGGTCGATCAGCAAGGTTTCCTGATCGGCCAGCGCGGCTTGAACCCAGCCGTCGGGGGTGCGGCAGCCAAGGAACTCGTGAATTTCGGGAAGGATCATGGGGCTCACGGACAAATAGGTTCAAAACGAAGGGCGCCGATTATACCGGCCTGCCCGCAGACCACCAGTCGCCAACCGTTGATATGCATCAAGACCCCGAATCGCAGGCAGCAACTATAGTTGTGCAACGCCGTGCTTTTTAATTTTCAGGAGATCGCGCTCATGCAAGCCGTACGCAGCATTCTGGTGGTCATCGACCCCGAACACTCCGAAAGCCTGGCGCTCAAGCGGGCGAAGCTGATCGCCGGGGTGACCCAGGCGCAGTTGCATCTGCTGGTGTGCGACCCCAAGCATGATCACAGTGGCCTGTTGGGTGTGCTCAAGGCCGCTTTGACGGAGGACGGCTATAGCGTCACCACCGAGCAGGCCTGGAACCACAGCCTGCATCAAACCATCGTCGAGGTTCAGCAAGCCGAAGGCTGCGGTCTGGTGGTCAAGCAGCACTTTCCCGACAACGCCCTGAAAAAGGCCCTGCTGACACCCGAAGACTGGAAATTGCTGCGCCAATGCCCTTCCCCGGTACTGCTGGTGAAAACCGCTGGCTCATGGAAAGACAAAGTGATCCTGGCCGCTGTCGACGTCGGCAACACCGACCTCGAACACCGCCACCTGCACGACACCATCATCAATCATGGCTATGAAATCGCAACCCTGGCCAAGGCCCGTTTGCACGTGATCAGCGCCCACCCGTCGCCGATGCTGTCGTCGGCCGACCCGACGTTTCAACTCAGCGAAACCATCCAGGCGCGCTACCGCGAGCAATGCAGGTCGTTCCAGGCCGAGTACGACATCGACGATGAACACCTGCACATCGAGGAAGGCCCGGCGGACGTGTTGATTCCGTTCATGGTGCACAAGCTGCAGGCGGCCGTGACCGTCATCGGCACCGTGGCCCGAAGCGGGTTGTCAGGCGCGTTGATCGGCAATACGGCGGAAGTGGTGCTCGATGCGGTCGAGAGCGATGTATTGGTGCTCAAGCCGACGGAGATCGAGGATCATCTTGAAGAAATTGCCGGCAAGCATTGAGGGCAGATCAAAAGATCGCAGCCTGCGGCAGCTCCTACAGGAAAACACGGTCAATGTAGGAGCTGCCGCAGGCTGCGATCTTTTCAGCCGCCAAAAGCGTCTTTCAGAAACCCCGGCGCAATATAGCGCTGGTAATGCGCCTCGGAGAGCAGGAAAAACTCCCGATCAATGGCATCGCGCAATTCCGGCAGGTTCCAGTCGCGAAACTCCGGCAGCAACACCATCCCGTAGGCTTCCAGGTTGTTGATCACCCGCGCCCCCCGGGCGATCAACTGGTAAGCCCAGCAATATTCCGACTGATGGGGCACGAAACGGATCTTGCGTTGCTCCAGCTGCATCCGCAGCTGCGCCGGATCGAAAACTTCCAGCTTGGCGGCCATCACTTGCGACAGCAATTGCTCGAGACGCAGCCATACAGCGCGCTTTTCCTCCTCGTTGTAACCGTTCCAGTGGATCACTTCGTGGTGGAAACGCTTGCAGCCACGGCACACCAGGTCACCGTAAACAGTAGAGCAAAGGCCGACGCACGGCGTCTTGATGGTCTGATTGGGCATAGGTAGGCAAAACGCGAAAAAGCAGAACAGGCCGGCATGTTAGACCTTTGTCCACCATTGATCACCCCTCAAAGTTCAGGGCCATGGCTAAATCGGCGTTTAGCGGCCGCCACCAAAGTCCAATAAAACCTGACTTACCTTAAATTTTTTTTTGCCGTAGAATCAGCCTGCCTTTTTAGGCGCCAATGTCCGTTAGAAGCTGTTTTCAAAGCGTCACGAGCACAGTCGTTCCTTCAGAGCGGTGTTGGCGAGGGGTTTTTCCAGCGGGGAAAAGCCCAACGCCAACCCTCATCAGCTCCCGTTCTGCAGGCGTAAAACTTTGAAAGCAGCTTCTGTAAGGAATTGTCGGTAATTCTGGCTAAGTGGCTCACAACGCCATGCAGCGCATGAGTACGGCAATTTCGGGATGAGCGTCCCGGACACCCATTTGGGACCACTGATGAGGGTAATAACTGTGCTTGAAGCCTACCGCAAACATATCGAAGAGCGCGCAGCACTGGGTATCGTTCCCCAGCCGCTAAACGCCGAACAAACTGCAGGCCTGGTCGAGCTGCTGAAAAATCCCCCGGCTGGCGAAGAAGCATTCCTCGTTGACCTGATCACCAATCGCGTTCCGCCTGGAGTGGACGAAGCAGCCTATGTCAAGGCCGGCTTCCTGTCCGCCATCGCCAAAGGCGAAGCCAACTCCCCCCTGATCGACAAGAAGCGCGCTGTTGAACTGCTCGGCACCATGCAGGGCGGCTACAATATCGTGACCCTGGTGAACCTGCTGGACGACGCCGAACTGGCGCCAGTAGCTGCCGAAGAACTCAAGCACACCCTGCTGATGTTCGATGCCTTCCACGACGTCGCTGAAAAAGCCAAGAACGGTAACGTTCACGCCAAAGGCGTGCTGCAATCCTGGGCTGACGGCGAGTGGTTCGTGAAGCGCCCGACCCTGGCCGACAAGATCAGCCTGCGCGTATTCAAGGTCACCGGCGAAACCAACACCGACGACCTCTCCCCTGCGCCTGATGCCTGGTCCCGTCCGGACATCCCGCTGCACGCCCTGGCCATGCTGAAAATGGCTCGCGACGGCATCGTGCCTGACGCACAAGGCGTCACCGGCCCGATGAAGCAGATCGAAGAAATGCGCAATGCCGGCTTCCCGATCGCCTACGTCGGCGACGTGGTCGGTACCGGTTCTTCGCGTAAATCGGCGACCAACTCCGTACTGTGGTTCTTCGGCGACGACGTTCCTTACGTGCCGAACAAGCGTGCCGGCGGTTTCTGCTTCGGCAGCAAGATCGCTCCGATCTTCTACAACACCATGGAAGATGCCGGCGCACTGCCAATCGAATTCGACGTATCCAACATGCACATGGGCGACGTGATCGACCTGTACCCGCATGCAGGCAAAGTCTGCAAGCACGGCACCGACGAAGTCCTGACCACCTTCGAAATGAAGACCCCGGTCCTGCTGGACGAAGTTCGTGCCGGCGGCCGTATTCCGCTGATCATCGGCCGTGGCCTGACCGAGAAGGCTCGCACTGAGCTGGGCCTGCCACCTTCGACCCTGTTCAAGAAGCCTGAAGCTCCGGCTGAAAGCACCAAGGGTTTCACCCTGGCGCAGAAAATGGTCGGCAAGGCTTGCGGCGTGACCGGCGTTCGTCCGGGCACCTACTGCGAACCTAAGATGACCACCGTGGGTTCCCAGGACACCACCGGTCCAATGACCCGTGACGAACTGAAAGACCTGGCGTGCCTGGGCTTCTCGACCGATCTGGTGATGCAGTCCTTCTGCCACACCGCGGCTTATCCAAAGCCGATCGACGTGACCACCCACCACACCCTGCCTGACTTCATCATGACCCGCGGCGGTGTTTCCCTGCGTCCGGGCGACGGCATCATCCACTCGTGGCTGAACCGCATGCTGCTGCCGGACACCGTCGGTACCGGTGGTGACTCCCACACCCGTTTCCCGATCGGCATCTCGTTCCCGGCCGGTTCCGGCCTGGTTGCGTTCGCCGCAGCCACCGGCGTCATGCCGCTGGACATGCCTGAGTCGGTCCTGGTTCGCTTCAAGGGCGAACTGCAGCCAGGCGTCACCCTGCGTGACCTGGTTCACGCCATTCCTTACTACGCGATCCAGGCTGGCCTGCTGACCGTAGAGAAGAAAGGCAAGAAGAACGCCTTCTCCGGTCGCATCCTGGAGATCGAAGGCCTGCCTAAGCTGACCGTCGAGCAAGCGTTCGAACTGTCCGACGCCTCGGCTGAACGTTCGGCTGCCGGTTGCACCATCCAGTTGTCCAAAGAGTCGATTGCCGAATACCTGCAGTCCAACATCACCCTGCTGCGCTGGATGATCGGCGAAGGCTACGGCGATGCCCGTACCCTGGAGCGTCGTGCCCAGGCGATGGAAGCCTGGCTGGCCAACCCTGAGCTGATGGAAGCGGACAAGGACGCCGAGTACGCCGAAATCATCGAGATCGACCTGGCCGACATCAAGGAGCCTGTGCTCTGCGCGCCGAACGATCCGGACGACGCCCGCCTGCTCTCCAGCGTTGCTGGCGAGAAGATCGACGAAGTGTTCATCGGTTCGTGCATGACCAACATCGGTCACTTCCGCGCTGCCGGCAAGTTGCTGGAACAGGTCAAGGGTCAGCTGCCAACCCGTCTGTGGCTGTCGCCGCCGACCAAGATGGACGCTCACCAGCTGACCGAAGAAGGCTACTACGGCATCTACGGCAAGGCCGGTGCGCGCATGGAAATGCCGGGCTGCTCGCTGTGCATGGGTAACCAGGCACGCGTAGAGCCGAACTCGACTGTCGTGTCGACTTCGACCCGTAACTTCCCGAACCGTCTGGGTGACGGCGCGAACGTCTACCTGGCTTCGGCTGAGCTGGCGTCCGTGGCTTCCATCCTGGGTCGCCTGCCGACCGTCGAGGAGTACATGGAATACGCTGGCAAGATCGACAGCATGGCGGCCGATGTCTACCGCTACCTGTCCTTCGACCAGATCGCCGAGTTCCGTGAAGCTGCTGCGAACGCCAACATTCCGGTCGTTCAAGCCTAACGCTGCAACGCAATGAAAAACGCCGCCCATCGTGAGATGAGCGGCGTTTTTTTATGCCGATGAAAAGTCACCG
Organism: Pseudomonas sp. Pseusp49; assembly: GCF_059491875.1. Lineage (NCBI taxonomy): Bacteria > Pseudomonadati > Pseudomonadota > Gammaproteobacteria > Pseudomonadales > Pseudomonadaceae > Pseudomonas > Pseudomonas sp. Pseusp49. The sequence goes on from NZ_CP168514.1 coordinate 3,915,459, forward strand.
CCTGTTCCGGCCTCATCGCGGGCAAGCCCGCTCCCACAGTGATTAATGTCGTTCACAAAACCTGTGGGAGCGGGCTTGCCCGCGATGAGGCCAGCACATTCAGCAGAGTCATTTGTTCAGCTCAAGGGCCTGCTGCACCGCACCATCCACACTCAACCCACTCAGCACCACCCCGTTAGCGGTCACCTGCGGTAACGCCGCCAACGCCGTTTGTGCATCGTCCTTGAGGCGAGCCAGGATCAGGCTCTGGCCTTCCTGATGCACATGCACGAAAAATCCCTGCAACGCCTCAATGCTGGTGCCATCCAGATCCGGCGACTCCTCCAGGCTGAGAATCACCGTATGAATCGGCGTTTGCGAATGCCGGATCAAGTGCAAGGCAGCGCCGAGAATCCGCTCGACATTGGCAAAGAACAACGCTTCAACCGGCCGCACAATCAACACGCCAGGCACGGCCTGGGCCGTTGGATGGCGTTGCAGGTCGACAAAGTCGTGACCGCCATCGATGCGCCCGAGAATCTGGATATCCGCCGCCGACAGTTGCTTGAGCATCAGCAACACACTGATCGCCACCGCCACCAGCAAGCCGTCCAGCACACCCAGCACCAATACCGCACCCACGGCGCAGATCACCAGCACGCGGTCACGGCGCCAGATGAAATAGCGTCCCAGCGGTTGCAGGCTCAAGCCACGCCCCAACGCATGGATAACGATGGCGGCGAGAATCGGTTCCGGTGTCAGGGCGATATACGGCAGCACCGTCAGGACGATGAGCAGCACCACCAGCGCCGCCACGATACCGGCCAGGCGCGAAGTGGCACCAGCGGCCTCATTGGCCGACGTCGCCGAATACCCCGCGCCCGCCGGCATGCCGTGGAACAGACCGGACAGCAGGTTGGAAGCACCCAGCGCCAGCAGGTCGCGATTCGAGGTGACGCGATCACCGTGCTTGAGCGCATAGGCGCTGATCGAGCCATACGACTCGGCATACAGAATCATCACCATGGCGAACGCCAACTCACCCAGACGCAACCAGTCGGCAAACGGCAGTACCGGCAGCTTTGGCACCTCCAGGCTCAGGTCGATCAAGCCGATCAGCTTCACGCCGTAGGCCGGTAGGTCCAGCCACTGCCCCGCTGCGATGCCGATCACCACCACCAGCAAACCACCCGGCAGGTGCCGGAACCGCGCGAACAGCCATAACAAGGCCAACGCCACGGCGCCGACAGCGGCTGCGGCCCAGTTCCATTGCGGCAGTTGTTCCAGCAATTGCGGCAGAAAACCCACCAGGTTGGCTTCGGTCAGATGCACGCCAACCACGCTGGCGACCTGCTTGAGAATGATGGTCAACGCCAGGCCAAAGGCAAAACCACGCAGCACCGGCTTGGCGATGAACGAGGTCACGCTGCCGAGTTTGAACAGCCCGGCCAACAGGAAAAACGCCCCGGTCACCAGCACCAGGCCGATGGCCAGGGTCGAGCGAAGCTCAGGGTCGCCATTGGCCAGGGTGGCGGTCGCGGCGGCCAGCACGGCGGCGGAGGATGAAGTGGCCGAGACAATGGCAAAACGGCTGGTACCGAACAAGCCATAGCACAACAACCCGGCGAACAAGGCGATCACTCCGGCCTGAGGCGCCACTGCGGCGATGCTTGAATAGGCGACGGCTTCGGGCAACAACAGGCCGGCTATCGACAACCCGGCCAACAGGTCCTGCCAGCGGTTGGGTTGCTCGGTGGGGGTTGCGTTGGGGGCGCTCGACAATCGAATGTCTCCAGGCGAAAAAAAAGCCGCTGCACGTATCACGTGCAGCGGCCACTGTAGCTGAAAATCAAAAGATCGCAGCCTGCGGCAGCTCCTACAGGGGAACGCGGCCTACCGTAGGAGCTGCCGAAGGCTGCGATCTCTTGATCTTACGCGCTCAACGAATAAATCAACGCGGTAATCGCCACCAGGCCCACCGCCGTCACGAAGACGTTGGACGCCTGACCGCGATAGCGTGCCATCGCCGGCACCTTGCGAATGGCGTACATCGGCATCAGGAACAGGATCGCCGCGATCACCGGGCCACCGAGGGTTTCGATCATGCCCAGGATGCTCGGGTTCAGCGTGGCGACAATCCAGCACACCACCAGCATGAACGCGGCGGTCATACGGTCCAGGGCCTTGGCGGACGGACGCTGGCCGCTCTTGACGATCAGCCCCTTGAGACCTTCGCTGGCACCGATGTAGTGCCCCAGGAACGACTTGGAGATGGCCACGAAGGCAATCAACGGTGCCGCGAAGGCGATGGTCGGGTTGCTGAAGTGGTTGGCCAGGTACGACAGGATCGACAGGTTCTGCGCCTTGGCTTCAGCCAGTTGCGCTGGCGACAGGGTCAGCACGCAACTGAAGACGAAGAACAGCACCATCACCACCATCAACAGGTGCGCCCGGGACAGGATCTGCGAACTGCGCTCCTCGGCGTGATCGCCGTAGCGACGCTTCTGGTCCACGGCGAAGGCCGAGATGATCGGCGAATGGTTGAACGAGAACACCATCACCGGAATCGCCAGCCACAGGGTGTGCAACAGCGCCGACGGAGCCGGCACGCTGCTGGCGGTGGTCAGGATGCCGCCGTTCCAGTGCGGAACCAGGTACACCGCCAGGAACAGCAAGGCGACGATGAACGGATAGACCATCAGGCTCATGGCCTTGACGATCAGTTGCTCACCGCAACGCACCACCGCCAGCAGGCCGAGGATCAGCACCAGCGACAGCACGGCGCGCGGTGGCGGCGTGATATGCAGTTGATGCTCGAGGAAGCTGCCCACGGTGTTGGTCAGGGCCACGCTGTAGATCAGCAGGATCGGGAAAATGGCGAAGAAGTACAGCAAGGTGATCAGCGCGCCGGCCTTGATGCCGAAATGCTCTTCCACCACTTCAGTGATGTCGGCGCCTTCGCGACCGGACAACACAAAACGGGTCAGCCCGCGGTGCGCGTAGAAGGTCATCGGGAACGCCAGCAACGCCAGGATCAGCAGCGGCCAGAAACCGCCGAGGCCCGCATTGATCGGCAAAAACAGGGTGCCCGCACCAATCGCCGTGCCAAACAGGCCCAGCATCCACGTGGTGTCCTGGCGATTCCAGCTCGAAAGCGTTGCGGGTGTTGCTGCTACATAGCGTTTGTTGACGCTATTGGCCTGATCATTCATCCGGTGGGATCTCCACATTCCGGTCACTTGCCACCCGGTCAGAACGCGTCGGAATACCCGACAGGCAGCGCCCTGGCCGAAACAGGGGCGCGATTCTGGAGGATTAGTGAACAGAAGCAAAGACTTAGGTGAGGAACGGTGGTACCAGATTGACGAGAGTCCCCCTGTGGGAGCGGGCTTGCTCGCGAAAGCGGTGTGTCAGACACATCAATGCTGAATGTGCCGCCGTCTTCGCGAGCAAGCCCGCTCCCACAGGGACTTGGCGGTTTTCAGATCCCGCGCTTGATCGCAAGATGGCGTTTGCCACTTGATAAAGGTCTACCATCATGTATTTTTAAACAACCTGCATTCCTCCTGGAGTCTTCCCATGCCACTGGTTCGCGTCGACATCAAAAAACATCAGGACCCCACCCACGCCAAACGCATCGGCCAACTGATCTACGCCGCCATGCACAGCACCATCGGCGTGCCGGAGAACGATAATTTCCAGATACTCGCCGAACACGATGAGCAGCATTTCATCTTTGATCCCGGTTACCTGGGTATCGACCGCACGGACCAGTTAGTAGTGATCCAGATCACCATGAGCGAGGGGCGCACCGTCGAGCAGAAAAAACGCCTCTACAAAACCATCGCCGAAAGCCTTCACACAGAGCTGGGCGTGCGTCTGGAGGACGTTTTCATCAATCTGGTGGAAGTCAAAAAAGAGAACTGGTCGTTCGGCAACGGAATTGCCCAATACGCCCTCTGATATTCAACCAGCATCCGAGAAAGCCCCATGCCCCGCGTTTCCCGCAAACAAGCCGACCTCAACCGCGAGACCATCGTCGATGCCGCCACGCGGCTGTTCCGCGAACGCGGTTTGCATGGAATCAGTGTGGTCGATGTGATGGCCGCCGCGGGCCTGACCCACGGCGGCTTCTACGGGCACTTCGAATCCCGCGAAGCCCTGGCGCAAGAGGCCAGTGGCCGGGCCTTCGAGCAGGCCGCGCAACGCTGGCAAGCGCGGGTTGCAGCTCAAGAGAGCAAGGACACCGCCCGCCGCGCTGTGGTCGGAACGTACCTGTCCAACGAAAGCCGGGACAATCCGGGTGACAGCTGCCCGGTAGTGGCCTTTGCCGGGGACATGTGCCATGAGGCCGCCGAGAGCGGTTTGCGTCAAACCTATCTGCAGGGCCTGAACAACCTGCTCGATTCCCTGGGCTCACTGCTCGACACCGAGGACGAAGCCGACAAACGGCAGCAGGCGCTGGTGCAGTATTCACTGATGTTCGGCGCGCTGATGTTGTCCCGGGCAACCCGCGGCGATCCACTGTCGGATGAAATTCTCGAGGCGGCACGGGCAGCACTCTCGGCGTCGTCTTTCAGCATTCCCGGGAAACCGTAGGAGCCAGCCTGCTGGCGATGGACTCCAGTGCGCCGCGATCATCCAGTTCGCCCGCGTAATCGTTGACGACCATCGCTGGCAAGCCAGCTCCCACAGGGGCCATGCCCACTCTGCAACTGTAGGAGCCAGCTTGCTGGCGATGGACTCCATTGCGCCGCGTTCATCCAGCTCACACGCGTAATCGTTGACGACCATCGCTGGCAAGCCAGCTCCCACAAAGGACCGCGCCCACGCTAAAACTGTAGGAGCCAGCCTGCTGGCGATGGACTCAAGCGCGCCGCGTTCATCCAGCTCACACGCGTTATCGTTAACGACCATCGCTGCGATGCGGCGACCCGACAAGCCAGCTCCCACACACGCAGTTCCATATGAAATGGCGCAGACCGCGATCGCCGGCGGTTGCCAAGCTATCCTGAAATCAGCAATCTCAAGCGACGTTCGAGCCGATTTTCCGATGCCCACAGGGAGCCAAGCATGCCTGTAACCGTTCTGGTACTGGTTGAAACCATCAATGATTACCTGCCTATCCTCGAACATCAGGGCTTCCACCTGATACTGGCCCCGACGCCCGCCGAGCGTGCCGAAGCCATCGCCCGCCACGCCGGGCAGATCGACGCCGTCCTGACCCGGGGTCCATTGGGGCTGTATGCCGATGAAATCGCCGCGCTGCCCAAACTAAAGATCATCTGCGTGATCGGCGCCGGCTATGAACACGTCGACCTGCAGGCCGCCGCCGACCGGGGCATCACCGTCACCAATGGTGCCGGGGTCAACGCCTCGTCCGTCGCCGACCATGCCATGGCGCTGCTGCTGTCGCTGGTACGCGATGTGCCCCGCTGTGATGCCGCCGTTCGGCGCGGCGAGTGGCCGAAGATCATGCGCCCTTCCCTCGCCGGCAAGCGCCTGGGCATCCTCGGCCTCGGCGCGGTCGGCATGGCCATCGCCAAACGTGCCGGCGCCGGCTTCGACATGAGCATCGGCTATCACAACCGTCAACGTCGCAGCGATGTGCCCTACACGTTCTGCTCCACCCCGACCGAGCTGGCGCGCGCCTCGGACTTCCTGATCGTCGCCACGCCCGGCGGCCTGGGCACCAAGCACCTGATCAATCGCCAGGTGCTCGACGCCTTGGGCCCCCAGGGTTTCATCGTCAACATCGCCCGAGCCAGTGTGATTGCCACCGCCGACCTGATCACCGCCCTGGAGCAACGCCGGATCGCCGGCGCCGCGCTGGATGTGTTCGACGCCGAACCGAAGGTGCCGGATACGCTCAAGACCCTGAGCAACGTGATCCTCACGCCCCATGTCGCCGGACTGTCCCCGGAGGCCACCCAGGGCACCGTCGAACTGGTGGGCAAGAACCTCGTGGCGTTTTTCTCCAGCCAACCGGTGCTGACGCCGATCGAATTGCCGCCGGCCAGGAGCCGGGTCGTTCATTGACGGCAATTCAAACAGCTGTATCAAAAACAATGATTGGTCGGCAACACGCTCACCTATAAGAGCCGATCGCGGTTGTGGCTGCGGGGTGTGCGCATTAGATTAGCCAATAGTTTCAGGCCTCCAGAATAAGCAGAAGGGATAAGCATGGCGCTTACTGACCAGTCCACCCGTATCCGCACCGGCGAAGAGCTCGATGCCAGCCTGATCGATCCATACCTCAAGGCCCATATACCGGGGCTCAGCGGTTTGCCGAAGATCAGCCAGTTCCCGGGCGGCGCTTCAAACCTCACCTACTTGCTGGAATACCCCGAACAAGAGTTCGTCCTGCGTCGCCCGCCCTTCGGCCACAAGGCCAAGTCAGCTCACGACATGGGCCGTGAATTCCGCATCCTCAATCAACTGCGCGACGGATTTCCGTACTGCCCCAAAGCCTACGTGCACTGCACCGACGAATCGGTGATCGGTGCCGAGTTCTACGTGATGGAACGGGTCAACGGCATCATCCTGCGCTCCGACCTGCCGCCGGAACTGGGGCTGGACTCGGCGAAAACCGAGGCCCTGTGCAAGAGCTTCATCGACAAGTTCGTCGAACTGCACCAGGTCGACTACAACGCCTACGGCCTGGGTGACCTCGGCAAGCCGGAAGGCTACGTGGCGCGCCAGATCAAAGGCTGGAGCGATCGCTACGAGAAGGCCCTGACCCCGGACGCGCCACAATGGCAAACGGTGAAAGCCTGGCTCAACGACAAGATGCCGGCCGACCACCCGACCTCCAGCATCGTCCATAACGACTACCGCTTCGACAACGTCATCCTCGACCCGGCCAACCCGATGCAGATCATCGGCGTGCTTGACTGGGAACTGACCACCCTGGGCGATCCGCTGATGGACCTGGGCAACACCCTCGCCTACTGGATCGAAGCCGATGATCCGGCACCGGTGCAGATGATGCGCCGCCAGCCAAGCCACGCGCCGGGCATGTTGACCCGCCGCGAGTTCGTCGATTACTACGCCCAACGCTCGGGCATCCAGATCGACAATTTCGACTTCTACTACACCTACGGCCTGTTCCGCCTGGCCGGCATCGTGCAGCAGATCTACTACCGCTTCTACCACGGCCAGACCCAGGACAAACGCTTCGCGCAGTTCATTCACATGAACAAGCTGCTGGAGCAGATGAGCCTTCAGGTCATCCAGAAATCCAGCCTGTGACCGTCCGCGATCCCTGTAGGAGCGAGCCTGCTCGCGATGATCGTGAACGATAACGCGCACTGACTGGCCTCGACTGAACAGCATTGGCCACACACGGCATTTGACTCGATAACAAGACTTTTCATAAGGGAATCCCATGTCCAAGACTCAGTTGTTCGACCTCGACGGCAAGATCGCTTTCGTCTCCGGCGCCAGCCGTGGCATCGGTGAAGCCATCGCCAAACTGCTGGCCCAGCAAGGCGCCCACGTGATCGTCTCCAGCCGCAAGCTTGAGGGCTGCCAACACGTCGCCGACGCGATCATCGCCGCCGGCGGCAAAGCCACCGCCATCGCCTGCCACATCGGCGAAATGGAACAGATCAGCCAGGTCTTCGCCGGCATCAAGGAGCAGTTCGGCCGCCTCGACATCCTGGTCAACAACGCCGCGACCAACCCGCAGTTCTGCAACGTCCTGGACACCGACCTCGGCGCCTTCCAGAAAACCGTCGACGTGAACATCCGCGGCTACTTCTTCATGTCGGTCGAAGCCGGCAAGCTGATGCGCGAAAACGGTGGTGGCAGCATCATCAACGTCGCCTCGATCAACGGCGTTTCACCGGGGATCTTCCAGGGCATCTACTCGGTGACCAAGGCGGCGGTGATCAACATGACCAAAGTATTCGCCAAGGAATGCGCGCAGTTCGGGATTCGTTGCAATGCCCTGCTGCCGGGGCTGACCGACACCAAGTTTGCTTCGGCACTGGTGAAGAATGAGGCGATCCTGAACACTGCGCTGCAACAGATTCCGCTCAAGCGCGTGGCGGACCCGAGTGAGATGGCGGGGGCGGTGCTGTACTTGGCGAGTGATGCTTCGAGTTATACGACTGGGGTTTCGTTGAATGTGGATGGTGGGTTTTTGTCTTGATGGGGGGATTTGAACGGAATAAGGCAGCTGACTGATCAATCCCTGAAAACGCATAGGGGGGAAGATATTGCTTCCCCCCTATGCGCATCGCGAAACGTTGGCAATAACCGCAGCAACTGTGGTGGATGCGGACTAACAGGACTGTGATATTTCACTCCAAGAGCGATATATTTTTAACTTCCACCAGCATTTTCACAGACTCCACCCTCCCTTCAATGTTGAATTCTGCATCAAGCTCAAAGACTCCTAGCTCCTTAAAAGTCACCGGAAGCGGCGGCGAAGCATATCCAGCTTCACTAGTTCTACCTTCAGTCGGTGCTTGCCAAGGATTTCGAAACGTTACCCTTTTACCCGACAACGGCTCACCGTCCATCGTAAGAAGTCGCACAACCACAGCGTATGTCCAACCTCTATTCGCGATAACTTTCTCTGGAGGCAGGGGATGATATTCACCATTGGTATTTAAGAACCTGAAATTGACGGCCTTAGGAAATAGTCTATTACCTGGAATTACAAGTTTGGCCTCGTTGCTATCACCGGCACTCAGTTCCAGATCAAATGTACCCGTCTTGTTTTCAGCACAAACGATGTCCCAACTGTGAGTTGTCGTTTCAGAATTACGTAGAGGCGTGGAAGACACATCATTCATTACAAGGCCGCCTTTCGGTACCCAATTCAAGCGCAAAGGGACACCGGGCAAGGCACTGCCTTTATAGTCAAGAGTCAACACTTTAGTCACTCCCCCACCAAATACTTCGCCGTCAGGAATAGCTCTCCCATTGAACAAAGGTGTAGCTTCCTCGGTCAGGTTGGTGGATAGCAATTTGTTGGGAGTTATGTCAATCCGTGTGGCCATACCCTCACCCCTCACGTGCAAATGAAAGATGCCGCTTTTATTTGCCCCGGTGACCTCCCACTCTAAGGTCGGTAAAAAACGACTGAATAGTGGAATACTACTCAAATCGCCCATAGAAAGAGGGATCTCGGTAGTGCGCGTCAGCGCTATTGGGTGACCCTCGATCGGGCTCCCGGTTTTAGGGAGCAACTTAACGACCTTGGCCCGCCCCTTGAAGAACACGCCACCACCGAAAGTAAATTCTTTCTCTCCAATCTTGACGTCTACCTCATCGGCCAGTCTGGTCGACAACAACTTGTTACCAGTTACGGTAATCGGCGTAGCCATACCCTCAGCAGTCAGCTCCAATTGAAAGAAGCCGCTTCTGTTCGCTCCGGTAACAGTCCATTTAAGGGTTGGTACAAATGGATCGAATCGCGGTGAACTGCTCAAGTCATTGTGTTCAAGAGGACTGCTGACCTTGCGTGTCAGCGAGATCGGGTGACCCTCGATCGGGCTGCCGGGTCTGGGCTTCAACTCCACGTCTCTAGGCTGCCCCCTGAAGAACACGCTGCCGCGAGAAGAAACGTTTTCCCATCCGATCCAGACCTCTCCTTCATCGTTCAGGTCGGTCGACAGCAACTTGCTGACTGTTACGTTAATCGGGGTCATGTCCTTGGCAACTATCTGCAATTGAAAGAAGCCGCTGTTGTTCGCTCCAGTGACACGCCATTCATAGGTTGGCTTAGGAACATTGAATGGCGGTGTACTGCTCAAATCCGTCAGTTGAAGAGGCTCGGTGACCGTGCATGCCAGTGCTATCGGATAACCAGCGATTGGGCTGCCAGGCTTGGGGGTCACCACAACGTCCTTGGACTGCCCCCTGAAGAACACGTTACCACCGGAAGGAACGTCTTGCCCTCCGATCTTGACCGTTACTTCTTCGGCCAGATTGTTCGATATCAACTTGCTGATCGCCACAGTAATCGGCGTAGTCATACCCTTACCTTCCAGCGATAACTGGAATTTGCCGCTTTTGGTATTCCCCTTCACTGCCCAACTATAATTTGTTTCCTCACCGTCAAAATCCGGTGCACTCCTCACGTTTTCAAGATCAAGACCGCTTATAACTTTCCGACTCAAGGTTACAGGCAGACCGGCGAGTGGACTGCCTGGTTTTAGTTTGAGCGTAACGGTTTGCGGCTTATCCCGGATAAACCAATTGCCCTCGTTGGGAACAGGAGCACTTTCAATCTCGACATAAGCCTCTTCCGCCAAATTGGCTGACAACACAGCACAAGGGATTTCCCAAGCCTGGACAACATCGTTACTGAGCAACTTCAGCTTGATACGACCACTTTTTGTACCATTCGCCGCAAGTGCCCAGCTTGCCTTGGCATCGGGTGTCGGCACCCACGCTTCAAAATCCGGAGAGGCTTCAATATCCAAATCGTCCGGATTAATCAAATCAAGAGCGACTTCCTTCCCCTTCAGGAATGGCGCTTCGACTTTCACATCAATGGGCTGTCCACGAAACAAAAAGACGCCCGGTGAGTTCCAGGCAACAGGTTCACCGTTGATCAGCAGTGTGGCCTGCTCCCAAGGGCTTTCCAGATAGGCGTTGAGCGTAAAGGTATGCTCCGACGTGGTGTCGTCATAAGGACTGTAGACCTTGGCCGTAATCGTATGCTCCCCCACTTCGGTAACTGCATGGTCGAACTTGCTCCACCCCAGATCTGTTGTTTGTTCGGTACGCACGAGTGTCCCGTCGAAGTACCAGTCGACATCCACACCTTCCAGGACCTTATCGGTATAAAACGAACCGACCTGAATCTCGGCTGTTACTTCATCGCCCACCACCGGCGCACTGATAGGATCCCGCTCACTCAGAATTTTTCGCCGGTAATCCCCCAGTTTGAAAGAAAGTGGGTAAGGCACGGCGGTAAATTCACTCTGCACCTGAAGATTGAAATCGATGTCGGTACCTTCAGCCGGGCATATGAGCTTCCACTCGGCGCCGTCCGCCAGAAGTGGCTGATATTGACCGATTTCAGGTTCGCTACTGATGGGGGATGTTCCTCCGGGAGTCAGGTTGAGGCTGGCGCCCTGGTTGATCCAGGGACTGCCCACGACTGCTGCTAACTTCAGGTCATGTTCAGCACCATGGCAGATAAACAGCCGTTCAATAGCCATCACCCCAAAATTACGATTACCCGCCATAGCGACATCTCCCGATCATTGGCACAGCGTGAAAGACCATGTGTTTTCACTATCTGAAAAATGTCGGCTGGCGCCTACTGTCAGAAATGACAGAGCGAAAGATCGTTCGGCGATAAACAGCAAGCCTTTGATATCAACTTTGATTAAAACTACATCAATGACTCGGGCTTCGTTGAATGTGGAATGAAAAGGCAGCCCGTGGAGCCGATAGGGCTGCCTTTCTATTGCTTAGCTCTCGCCTCCTGTAATCCTCACCAGCAGGTCGAGCGGTGTTGGCCCCGCTGCAAGCGCTGCTACCGCTTTGATTACACGCTCGCCAGGAGTACTGAAGCGCACAGCGGCCGAAAGGGCTATCCCGTTGGCGTCAGTTTTAGTCTGGTATGGCTCGTGTTCAGGGGCTGTAAGCGTCACATCCACTCCCACTGCAGGAGAGCCATCTGAATTCATGAGCCGCACCCTGAAAACAAGCCAAAGGTTACGCGGCAACACGACTTGTCCAGGAGGCAACGGCAGGTCGAAATTGAGCAGATCAAGAAATCGGAAAACCTCTCGACTCAACCGATTCGCCGGCGTTGAAAGTGACGCCCCTTCACCTTCGCTATATAACTTCAACTTGAAGATTCCGGATTGCAGCTGTTTGCCGGTTAACGTCCATTCATGCTTCGTGGATAGCTCCTGAAGCTCTGGCACACAAGTGAAGTCACTGGGTACAACCCCTGATAGAGACTCCACGTCAATCGCCAACGGTGCACCCGCCAGCAGATCTCCATTCTTGTAATCCAGCGTCAGTCGGTTGGGCTGCCCGGCAATGAAGTTTGCCCCGCGGGACGGCATCGCATTGCCATTGAGCAAAACCGTGACCTCCTCCGCCAGATCGCTCGAAATCACCGCACTTTGATGCACCCAAGGCACCTCCACTTCCCTACTGAAAAACACCAGGGTGACACGGCCGCTCTTGCTTGCGTCCGACGTAATCTTCCATTCGAACTTGCCAAGGACGGGAGACACCCAATCGCCAACTTTAGGCGATGCAACGATATTCAAATCGCCACCATTCACCAAACCCAGGTTCAGCGCCCTGGCGATCGCGGGTGGGGCTTCCAGTGTCACAACATTCTCCTGCCCAAGGAGCAAGACGAGTTTCGCTCCCCATTGCACTTTCTTGCCGTTGATCGACAACGTGGCTTGTTTCCAGGGGCTTGATGCAGCGGCTGCAACTTTTAGTTCGGTCATCATGACGAGACGTTCCTTCTCAGTAATAGACATAAAAACAGTCCGTTAACTATCAGGACAAATCGACAAGTTGAAAACCGTCATAAGTGATAGATTATCTGGAGCAAAATTCGATAAAAGCTCTAGATTTGCGTTTCAACGTCATGTACGGAATGAAGAAAGGCAGTCGATTGACTGCCTTTCTTCATTCCAATGATAAAAATGGCGAGACGATTAATGTTTGATCCGTTTTTAACTCGGCGGTAGAACATCCAAAAGTAACCTCGTCACATACTCCCGGCCATCGCTTGTCATTACCGCAGAACAATCTCGTTTGCCCGCCGTGAACAAAGCAAATGACCGTGACGCGATCCCATTAGGATTGGTAGTACCCGTTTGAGAGGCGAAGCCCTGGACATTGAATGTCACAGGTGCACCCACTACCGGAGAATTATCAGGCCTTCTTACCCGAACAAGCATGACGTAGGCACCTATGACTACGCCCACCTCAACCGGTGGTTGAGGTAGCTCTGCATAGTCTTCCCCCACCCACGCCAGGTACCTTAGCCTGTAAGCAGACACCAATCGATTAGTCGGCGTCTGCAGTGCCGTCTGTTCGCCTTCATTGAAAATTTTCAGCCTGAATGTTCCCTCCTTCTCAGCACCGGTGATAGCCCACTCGTGCCCCGTGGAAAACTCTCGAAGAGGTGGTTCACTAACAAGATCCTTATATTCAAGCCCTTGGCCAGGAACCCAATCGAGAGCCAGGGGAATACCGTCCAGAAGATTCCCGTTCTTGTCAACCAACGTGATTTTTTTTGTTTCGCCACCGAAAAGATTCACACCGCTTTCCGGCATTTCAATACCGTCGAAATAAACCGTGGCTTCTGCGGCGAGATTGCTTGAAACCACCACACTTTGATGTACCCACGGCACATCCACTTCTCGACTGATAAACACCAGGGTGACACGGCCGCTCTTGAGCACGTCCGGCGTAATCGTCCATTTGAACTTGCCTGAGTCGGGATCCACCCAGTCGCCAACTTTCGGAAATGCAACGATGTTCAAATGGTCAACATTCACCAACCCAAGGTTGAGCTTTTTGGCGATCGCGGGAGAGGCCTCCACCGTCACAATGTTATCCTGCCCACGTCGCAAAACGACTTTCGCTCCCCTTTCCACTTTGTTGCCGTTGATCAACAACGTGGCTTGATCCCACGAGCTTGGTATAACGGTTGCGGCTTTCAGTTTGGCGGTCATGACGACGTTTCCTATTCAGCGAAGGACCTAGAAACAGTCCTTCAACTATCAGGAAAAATCGACACACTGGGAACTGTCATAAATGACAGATCAAGTAGAACAAATTGCGATAAAAACCGCTGATGGCTTACAAGTTATTGAAGACTTTTAGCTGACGACGGTCTGCAAGCCCCAGATCACTCCAGGCAAGTAGAGACTGCGCATCGCGCTGATCGCGCCTTCAATGGCGAATACCGCCGTACCGGCAAGGTCGGCGATCAGTACGGTGCACTCGACACGGGAGCTTCAACGAAGGCAGCGCCCGGGTTTATTGCGTAACGCAGCGAGTCGTGGTGGTGGTTCGGGTCACCTCGCCGTTTTCAGCCCGCACATCGCCCAGTACATCGGTTTTATCCATGGCCTGGCAGGTGCGTACAGGAGGGGGTGGCGTGACCGCTGGAGGGGGTGGCGGGCTGGAGCAGCCGCCGAGAATCGCTACGCACAATGCCAGCGACAAGGATGAGATAACGCGTTTCCCAAGAGTTTTCATAGGTTGACCCGCGATAAGTGATAGACACATTTTTGTGACAACAAAACCGGCGCGCAAAATCCATACACCTGTCACAAAAATAAATATCTGCGAATCACTTATAGCCCAGCCAGTGGCCAATGCCAGTAAAAGCTGGCAGTTCTTACATCACCGGGTCAGGGCGTTGCAGGGAATTGCACTGCAGTTCATAACGCAATTCTTCGATCAGCGCGGCGACCGACTCTGCTGTTTGCAGCGTGCTCATGTTCAGGCCACTGACCACCAGGTCCACCTGGCCCGACACCGGGTGATAGAGCTTCACGGTCAGCCAGTGTTCGCCGGTGATACTGCATTCACAGGCCAAGGGTGAAAAACTGCCTTCGATCAGCAGCCTCAACTGCGCCAGCGTAATCATTGCGACGGGCCCTGGCGGATTGATGCAGGGTGTATCGGATTCATGGGGCTTTTCCTGTTGGCGGTTTACGCAAGGGGCGCGCAGGTGACTTCAAGTCGCCTGCTGCATCACCAGCCTAAGAGCCACCGCAGCGGGTCGACACATGAATTTGCACCCTGCGCCTTAGTGCAATTGCACCTTAGCGCTGCCCCTTGGGCCGCCACTCGCTGGAGAACAGTCCCCGCTCCCTCGCCCAGACAATCGCCTCGCTGCGGCTGTGTATGCCGAGCTTGGAATACACCGCAGCCACATGGTTGCGCACCGTGTTCGGCGCCAGTTTCAGGCGCGCGGCGATTTCCTTGTCGGCCAGGCCTTCGCAGATCAGGCCCAGCACATCGCGCTCACGAGCGGTCAGCTCGGTGAAGGACGCGCTGGGCAGCTTCGGCGAATTCACGCTTTTTACGTTGGCCAGTTTTTCGATCAGCGTGCGGCTGAACCAGGAGGCATCCTTCATCACCTCCTCGATGGCCGCCACCAGCTCCAGCTCGGTGCGCTTGCGCTCGGTGATGTCCATCAACACCAGCAGATAACAGGGTGTGTCCTGAATGTTCACGGTGTCCGCCGACACCGTGCAATCGATCAGCCCGGCGTCTTTTCTACGCACACGCACATCGATGCGGTCCAGGCTGCCGGTTTTCTCCAGCGCGGCGAACAGCTGGACGCGTGCGTGCCGGTCTTCGAAGAAGTCGATCTGCGTTATGCCGATCCCACGCACCTCTTCAACGGGATAACCCAGGGTATCCAGGAACGCTTCGTTGACATCCAGCACCATCTGATCCGCCGCGCCGCACACCAGTATCGGCACCGGCGACAGGCGAAAGGCCTTGGCGAAACGTTCTTCGCTCTGGCGCAGGGCGATTTCAGCCTTATGCCGGGGCTCCATGTCGACAAAGGAAAACAGCATGCAGGCTTCGTCGTTGAGCTCCAGCGGTTGGCCGGCCACGATCACTTGCTTGCTGCCACCGTCGGCCAGGCGCAACTCGGCCTGCATCTGGGGAATGGTCGCCCCTTCGCACAGGCGCTGCCTGGCCAGTTCCTTGTGCTCGGCCTGGTCCAGCACGTCCAGTTCATAGGTCGAAGTGCCGATCACCTGGTCACGGGCATAGCCGGTCATTTCGAGGAAACCGGGATTGACCTTGATGTAGCGCAAGTCACTGAGGCGGCAGATCACTGCCGGCGCCGGGTTGGCGGCGAAGGTTTTCTCGAAGCGTTGCTCGGCGCTGGCCCACTCGGTGACATCGTCCATGATCAGTACCAGCGATTCCGGGTCGCCACGACTGTCAGCCAATACCAGGCTGCGCACGCGATGGACCCAGGTACGCGTTTCGTCCGCCGCCGGCGTCACTTGCACCAACACATCGCTGAACGTCTCGCCCCGCGCGACCCGGTTGATCGGGTAGCTGTCGATTGCCACCCCGTGATTGTTGCGATAGCGCAAGGCGAAGCGTTTGGCATACGCCCCGGCGTTGGCGCCCAGGTCGCTGACTTGCGCAACACCGTGCATGGCCAGCGCTGCCTCGTTGGCCCACAGGATGCTCTGGTCGGGATCGAGCAGAATCACCCCGTCGGACAGACCGGCGATGATCTGCTGCAACTGGCGGCGATTGGTTTCAGTGCTCAGGACGTCCTGGCTCATAACGTCTCCACTAGTATTCTTCCCCTGTGAAGACTACGACCGCAGGAGAGTCTGATCGTGCGAAGAACCTGTGGGAGCGGGCTTGCCCGCGAAAGCGGTGGGTCAGCCAACGTCTCTTTTGAATGTGCCGGCCTCTTCGCGGGCAAGCCCGCTCCCACACGGATCTCGATACTTTCCTGAACTCGTGGTCGCTTGACTAGTGCACGTCCAACGACGCCTCCAGCCGCGCCAACTTCTCCGGGTTTCGCATGATGAAGATCCGGCTCACCCGCCCCGCTTCATCAAAGCCAAAGGTCATCGACGCGGTGATGACGCCGTCGGCCTTGATGATCACGCCTTGGGCACCATTGATCTCGATGGGCAGCCATTGGCACGCCTGCCAATAGGTGTGCAGCGACTGACCGATGAAATCCAGTACGCGAGCGATACCCGCCAGGGTTTCGCGGATGGCCGGGGCCTTGCCGCCGCTGTCGGCGCAAAGTTCAACGTCCTCGGTCAGCATGGCGCTCAGGGAAACGGTCGAGCCGCTGGCGATAGCGCTGTGAAACGCGCTGAGCAATTGGCTTTGACGCATGGGTGGCGGCTGGTAACGGGCGTGTCCGTTGCCAAGACTCGCCTTGGCCCGGGACACCAGTTTGCGGCAAGCGGCCTCCTGTACGCCGACCGCATCGGCGACCAGCGGGTAATCCATGTCGAAGATTTCGTGCAGCAGGTACGCGGCGCGCTCCTTGGGTGACAGGCGCTCGAGCAGCAACATGAAGGCGGTGGACAAGGACGAGGCCAGTTCGAGCCGGTGCTCGGGTGAGTCCTGATGGGTGGTGTGAATCGGCTCCGGCAACCAGGTGCCGATGTAGTCGACCCGGGAGGCGTGGGCCGAGCGCAGCACATCGATGCAGTGCCGGGTGCAGGCCGTGGTCAGCCAGGCGGCCGGCGTGGCGATGGAGGCCCGATCGGCCTCCAGCCATTTGATGAACAGTTCCTGCACCGCATCCTCGGCTTCGGCGCGCGAGCCGAGGATGCGGTAGGCCAGACCGAGCAAAAAGGGCCGGCGCTGCTCGAACACAGTGGCGGCGTTTTCAGCGCAGTTCATCAATCAGTGCCTCGACACCTGCAAGCGGTTCCACAGGTTGATCATGCCGATCTCGGCCGTCAAGGCGCCGATCTGTTCGTCGCTGAAATGCGCTCTGAGCGCACCGCGCAAACTGGCGTAATCGGTTTTTTCATCCAGTACCGTCAAGGCTTCGGTCCACGCCAGCGCGGCACGCTCCGAAGGATTGAAATCACTGACATGACGCCAGACGATCAGGCGATCCAGGCGCTCGTTGGTCTCGTTGGCCTCACGAGCCTCGCGGGTGTGCATCTTCACGCAGAAACCGCATTGGTTGATCTGCGAGGCGCGCAGGTGGATCAAATGCTTGAGGGTGGGATCGAGATCATGATTGTCGAGGGCGACATGAACCTGGGTCAGGCTTTCGAAAACCTGCGGGATCGATTGCAGCAGATTGACCGGTTGGGTGTTGGACGACATCGTATTGCTCCATTGATTGAGGGATTCAACAGGATGACGATTGAGCATTTTGCTTTGTGACATGTAAAAGCAAAGATCGCAGCCTGCGGCAGCTCCTACATGAGAACGCATTCCCCTGTAGGAGCTGCCGCAGGCTGCGATCTTTTGATCTTCAAGCCGCCAGTTTCCCCTTCGCGATGGCCTCAGAAGCCGCCAGCATCGCCCGCAACAACACCGCGCACCCGGCCGCCAGGTCATCCGGCGCGGCGTTTTCGATTTCGTTGTGGCTGATACCGCCTTCGCACGGCACAAAGATCATCCCGGCCGGGCCGAGCTCGGCGAGGAAGATCGCGTCGTGCCCTGCTCCGCTGACGATGTCCATGTGCGACAGGCCCAAACCTTGGGCGGCACCGCGCACAGCCTCGACGCAGCCCTTGTCGAAGTACAGCGGCGGGAAGTCCGCGGTCGGGGTGAGTTCGAAGGTCAGGCCATGTTCGTCGCAGGTGGTTTCGATGACTTCGCGCACTTCGGCGATCATCGAGTCCAGCCGCGCCGGCTCCAGGTGACGGAAGTCCAGGGTCATGCGCACTTCGCCGGGAATGACGTTGCGCGAGCCGGGATAGGCTTGCAGACAACCGACGGTGCCACAGGCATGGGGTTGATGGCTGAGGGCGGCGCGGTTGAGCGCACCGACGATCACCGCGGCACCGACCAGGGCGTCCTTGCGCAGGTGCATCGGGGTCGGGCCGGCGTGGGCTTCGACGCCACGCAGTTTCAGGTCGAACCATTTCTGCCCGAGAGCGCCCATGACCACGCCGATGGTCTTGCGTTCGTCCTCCAGGATCGGGCCTTGCTCGATGTGGGCTTCGAAATAGGCGCCGACCTTGTGGCCACTGACTTTACGCGGGCCGGCATAGCCAATGGCATTCAACGCCTCACCCACGGTCACGCCATCGGCATCGACCTTGGCCAGGGTTTCTTCGAGGGTGAATTTTTCCGCGAACACGCCGGAGCCCATCATGCACGGGGCAAAGCGCGAGCCTTCCTCGTTGGTCCAGACCACCACCTCCAGCGGTGCTTCGGTTTCGATGTTCAGGTCATTGAGGGTGCGCAGCACCTCGACGCCCGCCAATACACCGAAGCAGCCATCGAACTTGCCACCGGTGGGCTGAGTGTCGATATGGCTGCCGGTCATCACCGGTGGCAGGTCGGGATTGCGCCCGGGGCGACGGGCGAAGATGTTGCCGACCGCGTCGATGCTGACGGTGCAGCCGGCATCGACACACCATTTGACGAAGATGTCCCGGGCCTGGCGATCGAGATCGGTCAGGGCCAGGCGACACACCCCACCCTTGACCGTGGCGCCGAGTTTGGCCAGGTCCATGAGCGACTGCCACAGGCGGTCGCGGTTGATGTGTTGATGGCTGGACTGCAGAACGTCGACGGCCGCGTTCATGATGATCTCCTCTGGCTGTTCTTGTGTGTTTCTTCAGGCAGTGCTTTGGTGATTGTGCGGCCGCCTTCGCGAGCAAGCCCGCTCCCACAGGGGGAATGCATTCCAAATGTGGGAGCGGGCTTGCTCGCGAAGAGGCCAGCCGCTACACCGCAGATTTCGCAACAGATGGGCTGGGCCGCATCACACTCAACCCGTAATAAATCACCCCGCCCAGGATCGAACCGGTGAACCAGCCGTAGCTGTAGAACCAGCTGAAGGCATCGCTGCCAAGCGACAGCAGCGTCAACGCCACCGGCACGCCGAAGGCCATGAAACCACTCCAGTTCCACGCCGGATACACGTCATCGCGGTACAGGCCGGCAAGGTCCAGTTGCTGTTTCTTGATCAGGAAATAGTCCACCACCATGATCCCGGCGATCGGCCCGAGCAGGCTGGAATAGCCGAGCAACCAGTTGGAATAAACGGTTTCCAGGCTGAGATCCGAGACAATCAGACCGAGCTTTTTCAGCAGCTCATGAGCCATCAACGCCAAGCCGACGAAGCCGGTCAGCAGCACGGCGTTGGTGCGGTTGATCACCTTGGGGGCGATGTTCTGGAAGTCATTGGTCGGCGACACGATATTGGCCGCGGTATTGGTCGACAGCGTGGCGATGATGATCAGCGCCATGGCCAGCGCCACCCACACCGGGCTCTGGATATGGCCGATCAGGGTCACCGGATCGGAAACCGTCACGCCCACCAGCTTCACCGAGGCCGCGGTCATCACCACACCCAGGGAAGCAAACAGGAACATGGTCAGCGGCAGGCCGATGATCTGCCCGACAATCTGATCCTTCTGGCTTTTAGCATAGCGGCTGAAGTCCGGAATGTTCAGTGACAGCGTGGCCCAGAAGCCGACCATCGCGGTCAGCCCGGCGGCGAAGTAACTGGCCACCCCGGCGCCTTCGGGACGCTTGGCCGGAATCGCCAGCAACTCGGTCATCGACACGTTCGGCATGGCCCAGACCAGCAGCCCTGCGCCCACCAGTACCAGCAGCGGTGCAGACAGGGTTTCCAGCCATTTGATCGACTCGGCGCCGCGTATCACCACCCACAGGTTCAGCGCCCAGAACACCATGAAGCCGATGACCTCGCCGGTGCCACCCAGGGACTTCCAGCCCTCGAACACCGAGCCGAGGAACAGGTGAATCGCCAACCCGCCGAACATGGTCTGGATGCCGAACCAGCCGCACGCCACCAGCGCGCGGATCAGGCACGGAATGTTGGAACCGAGCACGCCGAAGGACGAGCGCAGCAACACCGGAAAGGGAATGCCGTACTTGGTGCCGGGAAAGGCGTTCAGGGTCAGGGGAATCAGCACGATGATGTTGGCAAACAGAATCGCCAGCAGCGCTTCACCGACGGTCAGGCCGAAGTACGCGGTCAGCACGCCACCGAGGGTGTAGGTCGGCACGCAGATCGCCATGCCCACCCACAGCGCGGTGATGTGCCATTTGTTCCAGGTGCGTTCGCGCACTTTGGTCGGTGCAATGTCGTGGTTGTAACGGGGACTGTCGAGTACATCGCTGCCGGCTTCCAGCTCAAACAAGCCGTCGCGCTCGGTCACTTGCGATCTGATCTGTTGCATGGCCGCTCCACTGTTCTTTGAATTATTTTTTTGCTCATCGGGGGCTGGCGGCATCAATAAACGTGCCGGGTCCCCCGATTACGCATCGGGCAGTTCCATAAACACATTGCAACCCACTGATGTTTATCGGTTTTATTCGCTGACTCGACTATTTGTCAGGCCACTCAGGCCGAATGCCAGGCAAGTTGTCCGGACAGTCAGGACTCAAACTGGTGCGTTGATCTTTTTTCAATGGCTGCGCATCAACCATAGACCATACTCAAACGGCTGATTTCACATAAGAAATCTTGACTATTTTTCGATCCTGTCAAGTGCGTCAAAATGGTGAAGTCGCTCACCATTTTGGTGATTACTGTATTTAATCGTTAAATATCAATTAGTTAATAACTGCATAAGCTTATAAAAAATATTCTTGCCGATTCGAATAACTGCAGCTAGCGTTTAATCCTGACAGCACTGACAGGAATACACCTGTTGACGCTGGCGTCATATAAAACATCTAGAACCGGCACAAGCCGGTCATTGCCTGCGAGGAACTCGGAATGTCTCTGTTGATCCGTGGCGCCACCGTTGTTACCCATGATGAAAGTTATCGCGCCGATGTGTATTGCGCAGACGGCGTGATCAAGGCCATCGGCGAAAACCTCGAAATCCCCGCAGGCGCCGAAGTGCTCGACGGCAGCGGCCAGTACCTGATGCCCGGCGGCATCGACCCGCACACCCACATGCAACTGCCCTTCATGGGCACCGTGGCCAGCGAAGACTTCTACAGCGGCACGGCGGCGGGACTGGCCGGCGGCACCACCTCGATCATCGACTTCGTGATTCCCAACCCGCAGCAATCCTTGCTCGAAGCCTTCCACCAGTGGCGCGGCTGGGCCGAGAAGTCGGCGTCGGACTACGGCTTTCACGTCGCCATCACCTGGTGGAGCGACCAGGTCCGCGAGGAAATGGCAGAACTGGTCAGCCAGCATGGCGTCAACAGTTTCAAGCACTTCATGGCCTACAAGAACGCGATCATGGCCGCCGATGACACCCTGGTGGCGAGCTTCGAACGCTGCCTGGAACTGGGTGCGGTGCCGACCGTGCATGCGGAAAACGGCGAACTGGTCTATCACCTGCAACGCAAGCTGATGGCCCAGGGCATCACCGGGCCGGAAGCGCATCCGCTGTCGCGGCCGTCTCAGGTAGAAGGCGAGGCCGCGAGCCGGGCGATCCGCATCGCCGAAACCCTGGGTACGCCGCTGTATCTGGTACACGTCTCGACCAAGGAGGCCCTCGACGAAATCACCTACGCCCGGGGCAAGGGCCAGCCAGTGTACGGCGAAGTGCTGGCCGGGCACCTGCTGTTGGACGACAGCGTCTACCGTGATCCGGACTGGCAGACCGCCGCCGGTTACGTGATGAGTCCGCCGTTCCGTCCTCGCGGCCATCAAGAGGCGCTCTGGCATGGCCTGCAATCGGGCAACCTGCACACCACCGCCACCGACCACTGCTGCTTCTGCGCCGAGCAAAAAGCCGCCGGCCGCGACGACTTCAGCAAGATCCCCAACGGCACCGCTGGCATCGAAGACCGCATGGCAGTGTTGTGGGATGAAGGGGTGAACAGCGGACGCTTTTCGATGCAGCAATTCGTCGCGCTGACGTCCACCAACACCGCGAAGATCTTCAACCTCTACCCACGCAAAGGCGCGATTCGCGTGGGGGCCGATGCCGACCTGGTGCTGTGGGACCCGCAAGGCACGCGGACCATTTCCGCCAAGACCCACCATCAGCAGGTGGACTTCAACATCTTCGAAGGCAAGACCGTGCGCGGCGTGCCCAGCCACACCATCAGCCAGGGCCGCGTGGTCTGGGCCGACGGCGACCTGCGGGCCGAGCGTGGCGCCGGGCGCTACATCGAACGGCCGGCGTACCCGGCAGTGTTTGACTTGCTGAGCAAGCGGGCCGAGCTGAATCAGCCGGTTGCGGTGAAGCGCTGAGAGCGGCCTGCGCTCCCACATTTGGAATGCGATCCCTGTAGGAGCTGCCGAAGGCTGCGATCTTTTGATCTTGATCTAAAAAACAAAGTCAAAAGATCGCAGCCTTCGGCAGCTCCTACAGGAGATCGAGTTGAATCACTGCCCATTCAGAGGCAGCACCTCAAATAACCGTGAGGCCAACACCGTGATCAAGACCCTGGACCACCTACCGCATCCCGTCGAGAATGCGGCCGCCCTCGCCGGCCATTTCACCGATCTGGCACCGCCACTCAATGAGCGCCAGGCTCAGCTCGAAGCTTCGCGCTGCCTGTATTGCTACGACGCGCCCTGCGTGAATGCCTGCCCGAGCGAAATCGACATTCCCTCATTCATCCGCAATATCCAGCAGGACAACGTGCAAGGCGCCGCGCAGAAGATCCTCTCGGCCAACATCCTCGGCGGCAGTTGCGCCCGGGTGTGCCCGACGGAAATCCTTTGCCAGCAAGCCTGCGTGCGCAACAACGCCCACGAATGCGCACCGGTCATGATCGGCCTGTTGCAGCGCTACGCAGTGGACAACGCCCATTTCAGTACTCACCCATTCCAGCGTGCGGCCGCCACCGGCAAACGCATCGCCGTGGTGGGCGCCGGTCCGGCCGGGTTGTCCTGCGCCCACCGCAGCGCCATGCACGGGCATGACGTGGTGATTTTCGAGGCGCGGGAAAAGGCTGGCGGACTCAACGAGTACGGGATCGCCAAATACAAACTGGTGGATGACTACGCGCAACGGGAGCTTGAGTTCCTGCTGGAAATCGGCGGAATCGAAATCCGCCACGGGCAGAAACTCGGGGACAACCTGACCCTCAGCGAACTGCATCAACAGTTCGATGCGGTGTTCCTCGGCCTCGGGCTCAACGCCAGCAAACAACTGGGCCTGGCCCACGAAGACGCGCCCGGCCTGCTCGCCGCTACCGACTACATCCGCGAACTGCGCCAGGCCGATGACCTGAGCCAATTGCCCCTGGCCGAGCATTGCATTGTCCTCGGCGCAGGCAACACCGCCATCGACATGGCCGTGCAAATGGCCCGTCTCGGCGCCCGTGACGTGAACCTGGTGTACCGGCGCGGCGCCGAAGACATGGGCGCCACCCATCACGAACAGGAGATTGCCAAGGCCAATCAGGTGCGGCTGATGACCTGGGCGCAACCTGAAGAAGTGCTGCTCGATGACCACGGCCGGGTGCGCGGCATGCGTTTCGCCCGCACCCACCTGGTCGAAGGTCGCCTGCAAACCACCGGTGAAACCTTCGAGCTGGCCGCCGACGCGATCTTCAAAGCCATTGGCCAGGCCTTCGATGGCAACTCCCTCGCCGATCCACTGGCGCGTGAGCTCAAGCGTCAGGGCGAGCGCATCGAAGTCGATGAACAGCTGCGCACCAGCATCCCCGGCGTGTATGCCGGCGGCGACTGCACCAGCCTCGATCAAGATCTCACCGTGCAAGCGGTGCAACACGGCAAGCGCGCCGCCGAGGCGATCAACACTCAACTGATGCTCAACGTGGAGGCTGCGTAAATGGCCGATCTGTCGATTGTCTTCGCCGGCATCAAGGCACCCAATCCGTTCTGGCTGGCCTCCGCGCCACCCACCGACAAAGCCTATAACGTGGTCCGCGCCTTCGAGGCCGGCTGGGGCGGCGTGGTCTGGAAAACCCTGGGGGAAGATCCGGCGGCGGTCAACGTGTCGTCGCGCTACTCGGCGCACTTCGGGGCGAACAGGGAGGTGCTGGGCTTTAACAACATCGAGTTGATCACCGACCGCTCGCTGGAGATCAACCTGCGGGAAATCACCCAGGTCAAAAAGGACTGGCCGGATCGTGCGCTGATCGTGTCCTTGATGGTGCCCTGCGTCGAAGAGTCCTGGAAACACATCCTGCCACTGGTCGAAGCCACTGGCGCCGACGGCATCGAACTGAACTTCGGTTGCCCCCACGGCATGCCGGAACGCGGCATGGGCGCCGCGGTCGGCCAGGTGCCGGAATACGTGGAACAGGTCACCCGCTGGTGCAAGACCTATTGCTCGCTGCCGGTGATCGTCAAGCTCACGCCGAACATCACCGACATCCGCGTCGCCGCCCGCGCCGCCCACCGTGGCGGCGCCGATGCGGTGTCGCTGATCAACACCATCAACTCGATCACCAGCGTCAACCTCGAGCGCATGGTGGCCAACCCCATGGTCGGCAGCCAGAGCACCCACGGCGGTTACTGTGGCTCGGCCGTCAAGCCGATTGCCTTGAACATGGTCGCCGAAATCGCCCGTGACCCGCAGACCCAAGGCCTGCCGATCAGCGGCATCGGCGGCATCGGCAACTGGCGCGACGCCGCGGAATTCATCGCGTTGGGCAGCGGCGCCGTGCAGGTGTGCACGGCGGCGATGCTGCATGGCTTCCGGATTGTCGAAGACATGAAGGACGGCTTGTCACGCTGGATGGACAGTCAGGGCTACGCCAGCATCGCGGAATTTTCCGGGCGCGCGGTGGGCAACACCACGGACTGGAAGTACCTGGACATCAACTACCAAGTGATCGCGAAAATCGACCAGGAGGCGTGCATCGGCTGTGGTCGTTGCCACATTGCCTGTGAGGACACCTCGCACCAGGCCGTGGCCAGCCTCAAGCAAGCGGACGGCACGCACAAGTACCAGGTGATCGATGAGGAGTGCGTGGGCTGCAACCTGTGCCAGATCACCTGCCCGGTGCAGGACTGTATCGAGATGGTGCCGGTGGAGACTGGCAAGCCGTTCCTGGACTGGAATCATGATCCGAGGAATCCGTATCACGTCAGCCCTTAGCATTAGCTGCGACTGAACCGTCGCCTTCGCGAGCAAGCCCGCTCCCACATTTGAAATGCATTCCAATGTGGGAGCGGGCTTGCTCGCGAAGAGGCCGGCACAGTCACCACAAACCTCAAGGCTCCAACCCGATCCCGCGCAAAATCACACTGGTCACCGTCTGAACTGCTTTTTCAAATTGCATGTCCGACAGCGGCTGGTGGTCGTTGAGAATAGTCACCTGGTGATCGAAGTCGGCATAGTGCTGGGTCGAGGCCCAGATCATGTACAGCAGGCTCGACGGCTCCACCGGCAGGATACGTTTGTCGTCCACCCACTGGCGGATTTTCGCTTCCTTCATCTTGGCCCAGTCGTACAGGCTTGCATCCAGCGCTGCGCCGAGGGTCGGCGCGCCGTGGATGATTTCGTTGGCCCAGACTTTCGAACCATGAGGCCGGCTGCGGGAATGGTTCATCTTGGCGCGGATGTAGCTGCTGAGCACCACGCGCGGGTCATCGAACATCTCGAAGCACAGCGCGTCCTGCTTCCAGACTTCCAGCAAATCGAACAGCACCGCGCTGTACAGTTCGGTCTTGGTGCTGAAGTAGTAATGCAGGTTGGAACGCGGCAGTTGCACTTCAGCGGCGATGTCGGCCATGGCCGTGCTGCCGAAGCCCTTTTCAGCGAAGACCTTTTCCGCCCCCAGCAGGATTTTTTCGACGTTACTGCGACGAATCTCGATCTTGTGATTGCCCATGCGGGTCCCCGACAACAGCGTTGAGCAAGACTAGCATCCGCTCTGGACTGCGGCGACAGGGGAAAACGAATCTTCGTACAGCCGCTGTCGGAAAGCTAAACTCTGCGCACTTGGAAACTGCCTGAGGTACTCACGATGCTGCTCAAGAAAACCCTGACCATCACGGCCCTGCTCGGCTCACTGCTCGCCGCGTCTTCGGTGTTGGCCCACGCCCACCTGAAAAGCCAGACACCGGCCGCCGACAGCACGGTGACCGCGCCGACGCAATTGCGCCTGGAGTTCTCCGAGGGTGTCGAGGCCAGTTTCACCAAAGTCACCCTGACCCGGGATGGCGCACCGGTGGCGGTAAAAGCCTTGACCACCGAAGGCAACGACAAGAAGACCCTGATCGTCACCCCCGCCGCGCCGTTGGCCCCCGGCGCCTACAAGGTCGAATGGCACGCGGTATCGGTCGACACCCACAAAAGCGAAGGTGCCTATGCCTTCAAGGTTGGCCAGTAACTCATGGCGAGTGCGCTGGTGCTGTGTCGCTTCCTGCATTTCATCGTGGTGCTGATGCTGTTCGGGACCTGGCTGTTCAGGCCCTTGCTATCCAGTGACGAAAGCGCACTGGATCAGCGCCTGGCACGCACCTGCCGCTGGCTGGCCGTGGTGGCGCTGGCCAGCGGGGTCTGCTGGTTGTTGCTGATTACCGCGAGCATGGCCGGGGCCTGGGACGCGGCCTTTGATCCGTCGACCCTGGGCCTGGTGCTGGGCAATACCTTTTTCGGCCAGGTCTGGCGCTGGCATTTGCTGATTAACCTCGCGTTGGTGGTGTTGCTGCTGACACCCTTGCGCGCAGGCCTTGCACTGCGCCTGAGCCTCAGCGGCCTGCTGTTGGCCACCCTGGCCCCGGTCGGCCACGGCGCCATGCTCGATGGCAGCGCAGGCCAGCTGCTGATCCTCAATCAACTGATCCACTTGTTCTGCGTGGGTGCCTGGCTCGGCGGCCTGTTGTTGCTGGTGATGATTCTGCGACAGCCTGCTGGGCATCCGATCCAGGTGATGTTGCGGCGTTTCAGCGGTGTCGGTTACGGCCTGGTCGCCGGACTGCTGATCACCGGGCTGATCAATGTAAGGGTGCTCACCGGGGCGTTCTGGCCGACGCCGTTGTTCAGCGGGTTTGCGCTGATCCTGTTGATCAAGGCTGCGTTGGTGGCGACGATGCTGGGCCTGGCCTTGTTCAATCGCTTGCGGATCAATGATTGCGAGCAGCGCCTGCAAGCATTGCGCACCAGCGTGATGCTGGAGTGGATGCTGGGGCTTGGTGCAGTGGCAGCGGTCTCGCTGCTGGGTACCCTGCCCCCCATGATTTCCAGCTGACAATCCATTCCCTGTGGGACCCACCTTTTGTGGCGAGGGGGCTTGCCCCCGCTCGACTGCGAAGCAGTCGTAAATGCGAACTCCTCGGTATGCTTGAAAAATCACAAGGGGCCGCTACGCGCCCCAACGGGGGCAAGCCCCCTCGCCACAGAAGCTCACTGCCGCAAAATATAATCCACCCGCCACAAGTCATCGTATAACTTCCGATTGACAACCCAGAGAAATCCCGCAAATATCGCCCCCAATGTTGTACGACGACGTATGACAACAATAAAAACAAGAAACAAGGGAGCGTCACAGTGAGCAAGCTCGTCCGTAATTCGTCCGCCCGTTCTTCGCGTGCAAACCTTTCTCGTCGTCATACCCTGAGCCTGATCGGCTGCAGCGGGCTGGCCCTCGTCTTGCCCATCACCGGCCAAGCCGCAGGTTTCACCGACGACGCCAAGGCCACGCTGAACCTGCGCAATGCCTACTTCAACCGCAATTTCATCAACCCGGCCTACCCCCAGGGCAAGGCTGAGGAGTGGACGCAAAACTTCATCCTCGATGCCAGGTCCGGGTTCACCCAGGGCACCGTGGGTTTCGGTGTCGATGTACTGGGCCTGTATTCGCAGAAGCTCGATGGCGGCAAGGGCACTGGCGGTACGCAACTGTTGCCGATCCACGACGACGGCCGCCCCGCCGACAATTTCGGCCGCCTGGGCGTGGCGCTCAAAGGCAAGATTTCGAAAACCGAATTGAAGGTCGGCGAATGGATGCCGGTGCTGCCAATCCTGCGTTCCGACGACGGTCGTTCGCTGCCGCAGACCTTCCAGGGCGCCCAGGTGACGTCCGCCGAAATCAGCGGCCTGACGCTGTATGGCGGTCAATTCCAGCAAAACAGCCCGCGCAATGACGCGAGCATGGAAGACATGTTCATGAACGGTAAAACGGCGTTCACCTCCGACCGTTTCAACTTCGGCGGCGGTGAATACGCGTTCAATGAAAAGCGCACGCAGGTTGGCGTCTGGTACTCGGAACTCAGCGACATTTACCAGCAGCAATACTTCAACCTGACCCACAGCCAGCCCGTCGGCGACTGGACCCTGGGCGCCAACCTGGGCTACTTCATCGGCAAGGAAGACGGCAGCGCCAAGGCCGGAGACCTCGACAACAAGACCGCGTTTGCTCTGCTCTCGGCCAAATATGGCGGCAGCACCTTCTATGTCGGCCTGCAAAAACTCACCGGCGACGACGTGTGGATGCGGGTCAATGGCACCAGCGGCGGCACCCTGGCCAACGACAGCTACAACTCCAGCTATGACAACGCCCGGGAGAAATCCTGGCAGGTGCGCCACGACTACAACTTCGTCGCCCTCGGCATTCCCGGCCTGACCCTGATGAACCGCTACATCAGCGGTGACAACGTGCACACAGGCGCGATCACCGACGGCAAGGAATGGGGCCGCGAATCCGAACTGGCCTACACGGTGCAGAGCGGTGCGCTGAAAAACCTCAACGTGAAATGGCGTAACGCGAGTATCCGCAAGAGTTTCAGCACCAACGAATTCGATGAAAACCGGATTTTCATCAGCTATCCGATTTCGTTGTTGTAACTCCCGGGATCAAATCCCCCCCCTGTAGGAGCGAGCTTGCTCGCGATGGTCGTCAACGATAACCCTGGAAACCTGATACCCCGTGGCGTTCTCAGGTTCATCGCGAGCAAGCTCGCTCCCACAGGACGGACAGGACAAGACAGGACGACCCTCCGTCAATTTCCACCCATGCCGCGTTGACAAGCAGCGGAGACCCTAACGATACTTCACTCAAGTCATACGACAACCTACAACAAACCAATAACAGCGCACCCAGGATTCCCATGACGACCACAGCAACCGCCCGCCCCCCTTTCAACCGCCTGCTGCTGACCGGCGCCGCCGGTGGCCTCGGCAAAGTCCTGCGCGAAAGCCTGCGCCCTTACGCCAATGTCATTCGCCTGTCGGACATCGCCGACATCGCGCCCGCCATCGATGATCGCGAAGAAGTGATGCCGTGCGACCTCGCCGACAAGCAAGCGGTGCATCAACTGGTCGAAGGCGTGGACGCGATCCTGCACTTCGGCGGCGTGTCGACCGAGCACTCGTTCGAAGAGATCCTCGGCGCCAACATCTGTGGCGTATTCCACATCTACGAAGCCGCGCGCCGCCACGGGGTCAAGCGAGTGATCTTCGCCAGTTCCAACCATGTGATCGGCTTCTACCGGCAGGACGAAGTCATCGACGCCCACTCCCCTCGCCGCCCCGACAGCTACTACGGCCTGTCCAAGTCCTACGGCGAGGACATGGCCACGTTCTACTTCGACCGCTATGGCATCGAGACCGTCAGCGTGCGCATCGGCTCCTCGTTCCCCGAGCCGCACAACCGGCGGATGATGAGCACCTGGCTGAGTTTCGGCGACCTGACGCAACTGCTCGAACGCGCCTTGTACACCCCGAACGTCGGCCACACCGTGGTCTACGGCGTGTCCGACAACAAGGACGTCTGGTGGGACAACCGCTACGCTACGGCCTTGGGTTTTGTCGCGCAGGACAGTTCCGAACAGTTCCGCGAAAAAATCGAAGCCCAGCCGATGCCTGCCGCCGATGACCCGGCGCGGCTGTATCAGGGCGGCGCCTTTTGCGTAGCCGGCCCGTTCGGTGACTGAACCTTCGCGCCCCGCTTGATCCCCACAACAAAAGCCAAGGGAATGAGTTGCCATGCAAGCTGAATTGATTGTCGACGCCCGTAACGCAGTCGGTGAAAGCCCGGTCTGGGTGCCTGAAGAAAGCGCTCTGTACTGGGTCGATATTCCCGTCGGCGGTTTACAGTGCTGGAGTGCCGACACCGGTCAGGTGGAAACCTGGAAAACCCCGGAAATGCTCGCTTGCATCGCGCGTCATGCCGACGGCGGCTGGGTCGCCGGCATGGAAAGCGGGTTCTTCCGCCTGCATCCGCGCAACGACGGCAGTCTCGACAGTGAACCCTTGGCCCACGTCGACCATGCCCGCGCCGACATGCGCCTGAACGACGGCCGCTGCGATCGCCAAGGACGCTTCTGGGCCGGCAGCATGGTGCTGAACATGGGCGCCAACGCCGCCGACGGCAGGTTGTACCGCTACAGCGCCGGGCAACGCGGGCCGCTCGATTCCCGGCTGAGCGGGTTCATCGTGCCCAACGGCCTGGGCTTCAGCCCGGACGGGCGCACCATGTACCTGTCCGACTCCCATCCGCAGGTCCAGCAGATCTGGGCCTTCGACTACGACATCGAAACCGGCACCCCTTCCAACCGCCGCGTGTTCGTTGACATGAACCGGCACGAAGGTCGACCCGACGGTGCAGCAGTCGACGCCGATGGCTGCTACTGGATTTGCGCCAACGATGCCGGCCTGATTCACCGTTTCACCCCCGATGGACGCCTCGACCGTTCCCTCGCCGTTCCGGTGAAAAAACCCAGCATGTGCGCCTTCGGTGGCAGTCGGCTGGACACCCTCTTCGTGACCTCGATTCGCCCCGGCGATGACCATGACGTTCAGTCGCTGGCCGGTGGCGTGTTTGCCCTTGATCCCGGGGTGAAGGGATTGCCTGAGCCTTTGTTCAAGTCCTGACGGATCGCAGCCTCGTTGCACCTGTAGGAGCTGTCGAGTGCAACGAGGCTGCGATCTTTCCCCCCCTTCCAACGCAGAACGAAAAACAATGAATCTGCTCGAACTCGAAGACGACCTCACCCGCCTCACCCTCGCCCCCGACATTGGCGCCAGCATCGTCAACTGGACCGTGCGCAGCAGCGGCCAGCCCTTGTTGCGCCACGCCGATGAGCACGCCCTGAACACCGGCCTGCCCGGCAAGCTCGGCTGCTTTCCCTTGGTGCCCTGGTCCAACCGCATCGCCGAAGGCGGCTTTGATTGCCCCGATGGCTGGCTGGCATTGGCGCCCAACAGCCTCACCGATCCGCTGCCGATTCACGGCAGCGCCTGGCAGCAGGCGTGGGAAGTGGTTTCCCGGTCGGAAAATGAAGTGGTCCTGCAACTCGACAGCACAACCCCCTTCGCTTATCGCGCCCGGCAACGTTTCCGTTTGAGCGGGGGCAAGCTGAGCATCGAATTGAGCGTTACCCATCTGGCCGAACACGCGGCCTGGCATGGTCTGGGCCTGCATCCGTATCTGCCGCGCACCGCCCACACCCGACTGCAGGCCGTGGCCCGCGAGGTATGGTTGTGCAATGAGAAAAAACTACCGACGCAACTCAGCGCATTGCCGGTCGAGTGGGATTTTCAGCAGCTCAAGCCATTGCCCGAATCGCTCGTGGACAACGGCTTCTGCGAATGGAACGGCCACTGCCTGATCCGCCAGCCCGACCTCGGATACGAACTGGACTGCCAGGCCACCGGCAGCGATTACTACCTGCTCTACTGCCCCGTGGGCCTGGAATTTTTCTGCATCGAACCGGTGAGCCACCCGGTCAACGCGCACCACCTGCCCGGTCGGCCGGGGTTGCGTTTGCTGGAGCAAGGTCAAGCCATCGAACTGGGCTTGACCCTGCAGTATCGGCCGTTTCAGGCAGATGCCCCCAACAGTTGACTCAACACCGCTCGCAACTTGCCGGGCTTCACCGGTTTGTTCAGCAAGGGCGCATTGAGCCGCTGCAACGCACGCCGACAATGGTCGGTGCGGTCGGCAGTAATGATCACGGCGGGAATGTACTGGTGGAAATGCTCGCGCAAATGTCGCACCACATCACAGCCGACCACCCCGTGATCGAGGTGGTAGTCCGCGAGAATCAGTTCCGGCGCCTGCCCGCCTGACGCCGCCAGCGCAGCCGCTTCATCGGTGGCGACCAGAACCTCGCAGCCCCACTGCCCGAGCAACGCGCCCATGCTCTGGAGAATGCTCACTTCGTTGTCGATCACCAGTAAACGGCGTCCCGGCAACGGGTTGCCGGTACCCGGCTGTGGCACCGCCTGGCTCACGGGCAATGGAACCTCGTCGGATAACGGCACCTCGATGCTGAACATCGAACCCCGCCCCGGTAATGAGTGAACGCCAATCCTGTAGCCAAGGATCTTGGCGATGCGCTCGACAATCGCCAACCCCAGGCCCACGCCCTTGCGGTCGGCGGCGCGGCCGACGTCCAGTTGGTTGAACTCGAGGAAGATCGAATCGAGCCGGTCGGCGGCGATGCCGCGCCCGGTGTCCCAGACCTCCAGGCGCAACATCTCGCCCCGACGCCTTGCCGCCAGCAGGATGCTGCCGTCATCGGTGTAGCGGCAGGCATTGCTGAGGAAGTTGCGCAGGATCCGCGTCATCAGGCGCAAGTCGGTGCTGATGGCGTAATCGGCCATGTGCACCCGCAGGTTCAAGCCGGCCGCCTGGGCGACGGACTGGAACTCCGACACCAGAGGCCCCAGCAGTTCGTCGAGGCGGTATGACGCAACGTCCGGCTTGACCGCGGCCTGATCGAGCCGGGAAATGTCCAGCAGATCCGTCAGCAGGTCTTCGGCCCCTTCCAGGGCCTGGTGAGTGCGTTCCACCAGCACCTGTTCAGCTTCCGGCAACTTGCGTTCGCGCAAGGTCGAAATCAGCAACCGCGCGGCGTTCAGCGGTTGCAGCAGGTCGTGGCTGGCGGCGGCGAGGTATTTGTCCTTGCTGTGGTTGGCGGCCTCGGCAGCATCGCGGGCATCGCGCAAGGCCTTGGCGATCTGTTTACGCTGGGTGATCTGCTGCTGAAGGTTACGGTTGGCTTCGAGCAATTCATCGGTGCGCGCGACGACGCGCTGCTCCAGTTCGTCATTGAGTTGCTGCAGGCGTCGCTGGGCCAGCTTGCGCTCGGTGATATCGGAGACGAACCCTTCCACCAGGCCTTCCTGGCCGGGCTTGAGCAGCAAGTTCATCAACACATCCAGGTGACTGCCATCCTTGCGTCGCAAGCGGGTTTCATAGCCGTGAAGGCTGCGCTGGTGCCTGAGGATTTCGCCGATGGCTTCCAGTTCCTGCGCGCCGTCGACGAACAGGGTGCTGCCCAGGTCAGTCAGGGAGAACAGCACCTCCTGCGG
This sequence comes from Pseudomonas sp. Pseusp49, assembly GCF_059491875.1. Classification (NCBI taxonomy): domain Bacteria; kingdom Pseudomonadati; phylum Pseudomonadota; class Gammaproteobacteria; order Pseudomonadales; family Pseudomonadaceae; genus Pseudomonas; species Pseudomonas sp. Pseusp49. The sequence continues at coordinate 3,949,283 of NZ_CP168514.1, forward strand.
GTCCTGGTAGCCGAGCATGTGGGCCAGCGCCGGGTTGGCGGCGCGCATGCCATCGTGCAGGCTGGCCTGGAAGATCCCGTGCACCGCGTTTTCGAACAGCCACTTGTAGCGGTTGCGCTCGGCTTCCAGATCATCCAGGCGCGCGGCCAGTTCCGGGTAATGACTCTTGCGCGCCGAATGGCTACCCAGCCCCAGCAGCCCGGTCAGGGCCCGTTGTTGCTCGTCAGAGGGCTTCGCCATAGACGACCTCGACATCGCGCTGGCTGGATTCGCGCGGGTTGGTCAGGATGCACGGATCGTGCATCGCATGCTGCGACAGGAACGGAATGTCCGAGGTCCGCACGCCATGCAAACCGAGGGTTTCGTGAAAGCCGATGGCGTGCTTGAGGGCGATCAGGTGTTCGACCAGGCGCCCGCAGATCTGCCGGTGATTCAGGCCCCGGCAGTCGATGCCGAACGTCTCGGCGATTACCTTGAAGCGCTCCGGCGCCGAGTTGTAATTGAACGCCACCACATGCTCGACGAGTACCGCGTTGCACAGGCCGTGGGGCAGGTCGAGAAAGCCACCGAGGCTGTGGGACATGGCATGCACGGCGCCCAGGATGGCGTTGGAGAACGCCAGCCCGGCCTGCATGCTGCCGAGCATGATCTTCTCGCGCAGGGCAATGTCGCTCGGGTTGGCGATCATCTGCACCAGGTTGCCATTGATCAGGCGCATCGCCTCCAGCGCATGAGGATCGGTCAGCGGCCCGTGGCCGGTGGACACGAAGGCTTCGATGGCATGCACCAAGGCGTCGATGCCGGTGCAGGCCGACAGAAACGGATCCATGCTCAGGGTGGTTTCCGGATCGATCAGCGAAACGTCCGGCACCACGGCCTTGCTGACGATGGAGAACTTCATGCGCTCCTGCTGGTTGGAAATGATCACAAATTGCGAGACATCGGCCGAGGTGCCGGCAGTGGTCGGAATCAGGATCAGCGGCGGGCTGGGCACGCGGATGGTGTCCACGCCCTCGAAATCGAGAATGCTGCGGCCATGGGCGACGACAATGCCGATGCCCTTGCCGCAGTCCATCGGGCTGCCGCCACCCACGGCGACGATCACGTCGCAGTGGTTTTCCCGGTACATCTCGGCACCGAGCATCACCTCTTCAACCCGAGGGTTCGGCGAGACATCGCTGTACAGGCAGTACTCGATGCCCAGCGCCTGCAGGCTGGCCTCGACATCGGCGACCCAACCGGCGGCGATCACGCCGGGGTCACTGACCACCAGGACCTTGCGTGCACCAAAGGTCTTGGCGTAATTGCCGACACTGTGCCGGCTGCCGGCACCGAAGATGATTTCAGGGGAAACGAACTTGCGCAGCTGGTTGAGACTCTGGCTCATTGGAAAGCCTGTTTTTATTGTTTTGGAAGGTAGAAACCACACTAAACCATCCTGCTGTGAATGCAATCAGACCAATGGGTAGCACTGCCAGGAGTGTACTCACATTCGAATTCACCGCAGATCCCCTGTGGACCGGGCTTGCTCGCAAAGAGGCCTTAACATTCAACATTTATATTGCCTGACCCACCGCTTTCGCGAGCAAGCCCGCTCCCACAAGGGATCTGTGTCGCCAGACTAGCCGCGATAGATCAGCTGCGAAGCCTTCGCGTTGCGCAATGTCAGATGCTCCATCCCCAGCCCCGGCGCCTCGGCTTCCTCGCGGGCCTTGAGGATCACTCCGTGGTGCGGCGACTTGCTGCACACCGGGTCGGCATTGGCGGCATCGCCGGTCAGCATGAAGGCCTGGCAGCGGCACCCGCCCAGGTCCTTGTGCTTTTCGTCGCAGGAGCGGCACGGCTCCTTCATCCAGTCGTCGCCGCGAAAACGATTGAAGCCGAACGAGTCGTTCCAGATGTGCGAGAGGCTGTGCTCGCGCACGTTGGGAAACGCTACCGGCAACTGCCGGGCGCTGTGGCAAGGCAAGGCCGTGCCGTCGGGGGTGATGTCGAGAAACAGGTTGGCCCAGCCGTTCATGCAGGTCTTGGGGCGTTCCTCGTAGTAGTCCGGGGTGACGAAGATCAGCTTGCACGGGTGGCCCTGGGCTTCAAGGCGTTCGCGGTATTGGTTAGTGATGCGCTCGGCGCGCTGCAATTGCTCGCGAGTGGGCAGCAGGCCGACGCGATTGAGTTCAGCCCAGCCGTAGAACTGGCAGGTGGCCAATTCGACAAAGTCCGCTTCCAGCTCCAGGCACAGCTCGATGATCTGCGCGATCCGGTCGATGTTGTGCCGATGGGTGACGAAGTTCAGCACCATCGGATAGCCCTGGGCTTTCACCGCACGGGCCATGGCGAGTTTCTGGGCAAAGGCCTTGCGCGAACCGGCGAGCATGTTGTTCACCGCTTCGTCGGCAGCCTGGAAGCTGATCTGGATATGGTCCAGCCCGGCCACCTTGAAGTCGCGCACCTTCTGCTCGGTCAGGCCGATGCCGGAGGTGATCAGATTGGTGTAGTAGCCCATGTCCCGGGCGGCCTTGATCAGTTCGGCGAGGTCCTGGCGCACCAGCGGCTCACCACCGGAAAAGCCCAATTGCGCGGCGCCCATGTCCCGCGCTTCGCGGAATACGCGAATCCATTCTTGTGTGCTCAGTTCCTCGCCGTGCCGGGCAAAGTCCAACGGATTGGAGCAATAGGGGCACTGCAACGGGCAGCGGTAAGTCAGCTCGGCTAGCAGCCACAACGGCGGTCCGGGCAGCGTCTCACTCGATCCAGAATTGCGCATGGGCCACCTCCAGGAACGCCAGCACGTCTTCGTCGATCCCGGGCACGCCGGGGAAATTCGCGCTCAATCGCTCAATGATCGCCGCCACACTGCGCTGGCCATCCACCAGGTCGAGAATCTGCCCGGCACTGGCGTTGAGCTTGATCATGCCTTCGGGGTACAGCAGCACATGGCAGTCCTGACGGGGCTCCCATTGCAGACGAAAACCGCGACGCAAGGCCGGTGACTGCTGGCGGTCGATCAGGCTCACAGGGCGATCCCCCGGTGCCAGACATTGTCGCCGGTAACCGTGTGATACGGCGGGCGCGCAAGTTCGTAGGCCATGCTCATGGCATCGAGCATGCTCCACAGCACGTCGAGCTTGAACTGCAGGATCTCCAGCATGCGTTGTTGCCCCTCGGCCGTCACGTAGTGCGCCAGGGTGATGCGCAACCCATGCTCGACATCGCGCCGCGCCTGGCTCAGGCGCGTGCGGAAATAGTCGTAGCCGGCGACGTCTATCCACGGGTAATGGGTCGGCCAGGCATCGAGTCGCGACTGGTGGATCTGTGGGGCAAAGAGTTCGGTCAGCGAACTGCTGGCCGCTTCCTGCCAGCAGGCGCGACGGGCGAAATTGACGTAGGCGTCCACCGCGAAACGCACGCCGGGCAGCACCAGCTCCTGGGAGAGGATCTGCTCGCGATCCAGACCCACGGCTTCGCCCAGGCGCAGCCAGGCTTCGATTCCGCCCTCGCTGCCGGGGGCGCCGTCGTGGTCGAGGATCCGTTGCAGCCACTCGCGGCGCACGTCGCGGTCCGGGCAGTTGGCGAGAATCGCGGCGTCCTTCAGGGGAATGTTGATCTGATAGTAGAAGCGATTGGCGACCCAGCCCTGGATCTGCTCGCGGCTGGCGCGGCCGGCGTACATGGCTTGATGGAAAGGATGGTGGATGTGGTAGTAGGCGCCCTTGGCGCGCAGGGCGGCTTCGAATTCGCTGGGGGACAGGGGGGTGTCGGTCATTGCGGGTCTCCGGGGAATCTTCGGTGTCTGATCCGGCCTCTTCGCGGGCAAGCCCGCTCCCACGGGTTTTGTGGACACTGCCAAACCCTGTGGGAGCGGGCTTACCCGCGAAGAGGCCGTCGGCTACAGCTCAATACTCATGCCGTCGTATGCCACTTCGATCCCCCGCCGCTCCAGCAAAGCCCGCTCGGCCGAGTCTTCATCGAGAATGGGATTGGTGTTGTTGATGTGGATCAGCACCTTGCGCTGGCGGTTGAAACCCTCCAGCACGTCCAGCATCCCGCCGGGGCCGCTTTGTGGGAGGTGCCCCATTTCGCTGCCCAGGCTCTGGCCGACTTCGCACCGACGCATCTCGTCGTCGCGCCACAGGGTGCCGTCCAGCAGCAGGCAATCGGCACGCTGCATCCAGCCCAGCACTTCATCGTCGATTCGGCCAAGGCCCGGCGCATAGAACAGCGACGCGCCGCTGCGCAGGTCTTCAACGAACAGGCCAATGGTGTCGCCCGGTTGCGGGTTGCCGCGATTGGGCGAATACGGCGGCGCGTTGCTCACCAGGGGAATCGCGCGAAATTGCAAATGCCCGCAGGCCGGGATGCCGAACGGCTGGCGATCGAGGCCGACCGGTTGCCAGTGCAGTCCGCCGTTCCAGTGTCCGAGCATGGTGAACAGCGGGAAACCGCTGCTCAGGTCCTGATGCACACGCTCGGTGCACCAGACGTCATGGGGGCAGCCTTCGCGCAAGCTGAGCAAACCGGTGCAATGGTCGATCTGGCTGTCCAGCAGCACGATACCGGCGATGGCGCTGTCACGCAGGCGCCGCGCCGGTTGCAGTGGTGCAAAACTTTCGAGTTGCGCGCGAATGTCCGGTGACGCGTTGCACAGCACCCACTCCACACCGTCGTCACTCAAGGCAATCGACGACTGCGTACGGCGCTGGGCCCGCAGGCTGCCATTGCGCACACCGGCGCACTGGCGGCAGTTGCAGTTCCACTGAGGAAAACCACCGCCAGCGGCGGAACCGAGAACGCGGATGTGCATGGCGGATGCTCCAGGAGGCAGGTCCGGCCAACCCATCGGCTGGCCGGGTGATCATTCAACGGTTGGCGAAATACATCGTCACTTCGAAGCCAATGCGCAGATCGGTAAACGCGGGTTTAGTCCACATGGGTCATTCCTCTTCTTGTGCCGGGTGATTCCGGTAGAACCATTAATACACGGTGGGTCGGGGGGCCGAATGCTACTTTCGAAGGAGGTTCGGGGGTGATTTGGTAGGGGGGGGTAACCGTATACATGAAACACACACAAACCCCTGTAGGAGCTGCCGAAGGCTGCGATCTTTTGATTGTGAATTCCAAGATCAAAAGATCGCAGCCTTCGGCAGCTCCTACAGGGATTGTGTGCATTCAGTGGGTTAGAAGAACCCCAGCGGATTGATGTCGTAGCTCACCAGCAGGTTTTTCGTCTGCTGATAGTGATCGAGCATCATCTTGTGGTTTTCCCGGCCGACGCCGGACTTCTTGTACCCGCCGAACGCCGCATGCGCCGGGTACAGGTGGTAGCAGTTGGTCCACACCCGTCCGGCCTTGATCGCCCGGCCCATGCGATAGGCGCGGTTGATGTCGCGGGTCCACAGGCCGGCGCCGAGGCCGAACTCGCTGTCGTTGGCAATCGCCAGGGCTTCGGCTTCGTCCTTGAAGGTGGTGACACCCACCACCGGACCGAAGATTTCTTCCTGGAACACGCGCATCTTGTTGTGGCCCTTGAGCAGGGTCGGCTGGATGTAGTAACCGCTGGACAGGTCGCCCTCCAGGCGTTCGGCCGCGCCGCCGGTGAGCAGCTCGGCGCCCTCCTCCTGGGCAATGGTCAGGTACGAGAGGATCTTGTCGTATTGCTGCTCGGACGCCTGGGCGCCGACCATGGTGTCGGTGTCCAGCGGGTTGCCGCGCTTGATCCTGGCGATCTTCTTCATCACCTCGGCCATGAACGGCTCGTAGATCGACTCCTGCACCAGCGCCCGGGACGGACAGGTGCAGACTTCGCCCTGGTTGAAGAACGCCAGCACCAGGCCTTCGGCGGCTTTTTCGATGAACGCCGGTTCCGCGTTCATGATGTCTTCGAAGAAGATGTTCGGCGACTTGCCGCCCAGTTCGACGGTGCTCGGGATGATGTTCTCGGCGGCGCAATGCATGATGTGCGCGCCCACCGGGGTCGAACCGGTGAAGGCGATCTTGGCGATGCGCTTGCTGGTGGCCAGGGCCTCGCCGGCTTCGCGACCGAAGCCCTGGACGATGTTCAGCACGCCCGCGGGCAGCAGGTCGGCGATCAGCTCGGCGAACACCATGATCGACAGCGGCGTTTGCTCGGCAGGCTTGAGCACGATGCAGTTGCCGGCGGCGAGCGCCGGGGCGAGTTTCCAGGCGGCCATCAGCAGCGGGAAGTTCCACGGAATGATCTGCCCGACCACGCCCAGGGGCTCATGGAAGTGATAGGCCGTGGTCAGCTCGTTGATCTCGGCAGCCCCGCCTTCCTGGGCACGGATGCAGCCGGCGAAGTAACGGAAGTGGTCGGCCGCCAGCGGTACGTCGGCGTTCAGGGTTTCGCGCACGGCCTTGCCGTTGTCCCAGGTTTCGGTGACGGCCAGGACCTCAAGGTTCTGCTCGATGCGGTCGGCGATTTTCAGCAGCACCAGGGAGCGGTCCTGGGCCGAGGTCTTGCCCCAGGCGTCGGCAGCGGCATGGGCGGCGTCGAGGGCCTTGTCGATGTCGGCGGCGCTGGAGCGCGGGAACTCGGCGATCACTTCACCGTTGACCGGCGAGGTGTTGGTGAAGTACTCGCCATTGATCGGGGCAACGAACTCGCCACCGATGAAGTTGCCGTAGCGCGGCTTGAAGGTAATGACGGCGCCGGGGGTTCCGGGTTGTGCGTAGATCATGGTGGGCCTCTGTCTGGGTCGATGCCTGTCGTATTGACAGGCGATGAGCCGATACTAGAGAGCCCCGCGTGCCAGACGAATGCGTCGTTGGCAGGAGGGGCTCTCGTTATTTGGTCGTAGGTTTCACACGGATCACTGTAGGAGCGAGCCTGCTCGCGATGAGCCCGAGAACGCCGCGAGGTATCAGGTTTCCAGCGTTATCGTTGACGACCATCGCGAGCAGGCTCGCTCCTACAGGTTTAATGCTTGGCTACAAGATCCTTGGGCAGCTTGAAGGTCCAGAGCATGCCGCCCTGATTGAAGTCCTTCACCCGCTTGGCCACTTCGCCGCCCCACAGCGGTACCGCGCCGCCCCAGCCGGAGAGCACCGAGACGTACTGTTCGCCGTCCATTTCCCAGGTCACGGGCGAGCCGAGCACGCCGGAGCCGGTCTGGAATTCCCAGACCTTTTCGCCGGTCTTGGCGTTGAACGCCTGCAGGAAGCCTTCAGGCGTGCCGGTGAACACCAGGTTGCCCTTGGTGGTCAGCACACCGCCCCACAGCGGCGCGTAGTTCTTGTGACGCCAGACTTCCTTGCCGGTTTTCGGATCGATGGCCCGCAGCACGCCGATGTAGTCTTCGTTCAACGGCTTGATGGTGAAGCCGGCGCCGAGGAACGCCGCGCCTTTCTTGTAGGCGATGCCTTCGTTCCAGATGTCCATACCCCATTCGTTGGACGGCACATAGAACAACCCGGTGTCCCGGTTATAGGCCATCGGCATCCAGTTTTTCGCACCGAGGAACGCCGGCGCCACGAACACCGAGCTGCCCTTGACTTCCGAACCCGGGGCGCCGGGACGGCTGGCTTCGTTGTAGATCGGCCGGCCGTCCTTATCCAGGCCGGTGGCCCAGGTGATCTTGTCCACGAACGGGAAGCCACGGATGAATTTGCCGTTGGTACGATCCAGCACGTAGAAGAAACCGTTACGGTCAGCCGTGGCCGCCGCCTTGATCTCCTTGCCGCCTTCGTTGTAGTTGAACGACACCAGCTCGTTCACCCCGTCGTAGTCCCAACCGTCGTGGGGCGTGCTCTGGAAGTGCCATTTGATGGTGCCGTCATCCGGGTTGAGCGCCAGGCGCGACGAGGAGTAAAGGTTGTCGCCAGGGCGCAGGTGCGAGTTCCACGGCGCCGGGTTGCCGGTACCGAACAGCAGCAGGTTGGTTTCCGGGTCGTAATAACCGCCAAGCCAGGGGGCTGCACCGCCGGTTTTCCACAGATCGCCCGGCCAGGTCTTGCCCGCCTCGCCGCCGGAGATGCCGTTCTCCACGGCTTTGCCGTCCTTGTAGACATAGCCCATATGGCCTTCGACCGTCGGACGGGTCCACAGCAGATCACCGTTTTTCGGGTCGTAGGCCTCGATCTTGCCCACCACCCCGAACTCGCCACCGGCCACGCCGGTAATCAGCTTGCCATTGATCACCAGCGGCGCGGCACTGATCGAGTAGCCTTCCTTGTGGTCGGCGACTTTCTTGCTCCACACCACCTTGCCGGTGTCCTTGTTCAGCGCCACGAGCTTGGCGTCGAGGGTGCCGAAAATCACCAGGTCGCCATACAGCGCGACGCCACGGTTGATCACGTCGCAGCAAGGGCGGATGTCATCGGGCAGGCGCGCATCGTATTGCCAGAGTTTCTTGCCGGTGCGCGCATCCACGGCAAACACCCGGGAGTAGGAACCGGTCATGTACATCACGCCGTCCTTGACCATCGGCTGCGCCTGCTGGCCCCGCTGTTTTTCACCGCCGAAGGAAAACGCCCAGGCCGGGCGCAGTTCCTTGACGTTGTCGACGTTGAGAATATCCAGCGGGCTGTAGCGCTGCCCTTGAACGCCGAGGCCGTTGGTCACGACCTGTTCCGGATTCTTCGGGTCCTGGAGAATGTCCTGGTCGGAAACCCCGGCCAATGCCTGGCCGGACAACAGCATGGCACTGAGCAGCAGGCTCAGGACGAAGGGCTGGCGACGTGCGGGTTGAGTCATGACGGCTTCCTCTGCGGATTGTTGTTATGTCCGGAAATTTTCCCGGTCTGGTGCAGATTCTTGGGCGCCGCCGCCCTGGCAACAATTGCCCGCAATGAGGAGATTGCTAGTTCCTTGGTACAGGGTGGGTGGAGATGGACACGAAACTTTGTGAACGGCACCGGCCTCTTTGTAGGAGCGAGCCTGCTCGCGATGGACTCAAGGACACCGCTGGGTGTCAGGCTGCCAGCGTTATCGTTAACGTCCATCGCGAGCAGGCTCGCTCCTACAGAGGATTTGTGGTCGCCTATTTGCTGGCAGAATCCACCCGCATCATCCGCTCGCGCTCATAGCGCGGGTACAGATGACTGACGCTGCGGATCAGTTCATAACGGCTCAGGTTGATCCCGGCGAAGCGTTCGGGGATGGGGCTGCGGATCATCTCGGCCATATCACTGCCACTGGCCGCGCCGTCGCGCATGAGCTGATCGAGCCAGGTCAGGTAATCGCGCATCTGTTCGAAGGGTTGCCGATCGCTGGCCACCGGCCCATGGCCCGGCACGACCTGCGTCCAGGGCAAGCCTTGCAGGGTCGCGATGTCCGCCAGCCACACTGGCAGCCCCGGACTGTTGGGCGTGGTCAGCGCCCGCTGATAAAACACCAGGTCCCCGGCATACAGCACGCCGGTTTGCTGGTCGAGAATAGCCAGATCCGCGCCCGTATGCCCACCCAGGCTCAGCAGACGCAGATCGTGATTCCCAAAACTTTTCACGCCGGGTGTCAGCGTCTGCGTCGGCAACACCACTTCGGTGCCACGCATCCAGTCGCCGACCATCCGGTACATATTCTCGGCCATGGCATCGCCTTGCCGGTGCAACAGTTCGGTGGTGCCGGCCAGGGCGCCGATCGGCACGTCGGTGAAGGCCTGATTGCCCAGCACATGGTCCGGGTGGTGATGGGTCAGCAAGACCTCGATCACCGGCTTGTCGGTGGTGGCGGCAATGGCCTTGCGCATCGCTTCGCCGTAACGCCGGGACGGCCCGGTGTCGATCACCACCACACCGCGTTCAGTGACGATAAACGCGGTGTTGACGATGTTGCCGCCATTGGCCTTGGCGAAATTATCGGTGCTGCCTTCCAGCAGCCAGGTGTCCCGGGCGATCTGCCGGGGCTGGAGTGAGTAGTCGAGATCGGCCAGGGCCGGCAGACTGACGCTTAACACCATCAACAGGATCCAGCGCATGCCACGCTCCTTGGGGTCAGGGGATCGACGCATCGAACTCATTGCCGCTGTTGTCCCGTAGAAACAGACGCGTTTGCCCTGCCCCCTCGATGTCAAAGGCCAGGTTGGGGTTTTCGCTGACCGCCGGAAACAGCTCCAGCCGGGCCAGCACGTGCTCGTTGTGGTCGCGCAGTTCGGCATGGTTGATGAAGAATTCCGGAATGCCGCTGACCATGCCGTTGTCCATGGGATGGGCCACTTGCATACGCACACGGCTGAACCCGTCCCGGGGATAGCGCCCGCCGAGCACTTCGCCGATGTGTTCCTCCCAGCCCGGCTGGGTGCGCACCACACTCGGCGCGGTGCAACCGCCACCTGCGGCGTCAATCAGGGTCGAGCCGACATGCCACAGCCCGTCGCGGGTCAACACCGCCGCACGCAGGGGTGTGGCCTGTTCGATGCGAATGCGCAACGACAGCCAGGGCAAAACCGAATCCAGCGGCTGGAAGTCGACGATTTTCGGCAACGGATTCAGTTCTGCCCAGGCGAGGATACTTACCACTTCGCCCTTGAACGCCCGGGCGTCGATTTCCAGCGGCACCTGCCGGGCGTCTTCGGCAAACGGCGGCGCCAGCAGCTTGACCCGCTCATCGAAAACGAACGGCGCATTGCCCAGAAACTGCTGGTGATAGAAAGCCCACATCACCGATGGCACCGGGTCTTTGCCGGGATCGATCGCGCCAGCCTGTGCCGCCAGGCTCAACCAGCAGGCCAACAGACAACTCCCTCGCCATTTCATCGCCTGCTCCTTATTGATACATCTCGGGCACGTCGTACTGCAGGCCGTAATGGCCGTAGATGGTCTTCACCGCGCCCTCGCGGATCAGGCCTTCGAGCGCCTCTTCCACGGCATAGGCCAGTTGCCGGTTGCTTTCGTGCACCGCCATGCCGATTTCCCAGAGCTGCTTGCCCATGTTCGGGTAGGCGTTTTCTGCCAGCGCCAGCTGCGGGTCGGCCGCTTCGTGCACTTGCCAGTCGATTTCGCCGCGCATGGCCATCACCGCGTCGACCTCACCGGCCTTCATAGCGGCAAACGCCTGGGGCACGCCCGGATAGTGATGGGTCTTGCCGGCCAGCATGCCGTTGAACACCGAGGTCAGGTAGAACGACGGCACGCTGTCGACTTCGACACCAATCGGGTGCTGCTCGAACACCGCGACGCTGGCGACCTTGTCCAGCCTTCGGCGGTCATAGGCCACCTGCCATTGTTCGTTCTGGTAGGGACCGAACATCACCACATGGCCGTTGACCAGCTCACCGAGCTCGTTGCGCTTCTGCGCGTAGTCATGGTCGTAGGGCACGCGCATCATCAGGTCGGCCAGTTGCTGGTTGTGCAAGGCACTGGCACGCCAGATGTAATCGCGCAGGTCGTCGTCGAGCTTTTCCCCGGCCGGCGCCCAGATCAGCGTCAGGCGCACGCCGAGCGCCTTGGCCAGGGCTTCGGCCAGCTCGACATCGACACCCCGGGGCTTGCCGGCGCGCTCAAAACTGTAGGGGGCGAAGTCCTTGTAGACCGCCACCTTCAGCTCCCCGGCGGCGATCATTTCGTCGTAGTTGCGAACCTGCGCCTGCGCCGCCTGGCAGCACAGCCACAGAGTGCTGATCAACACCGCGAACAGGCGCATGGGTCACTCCTCGACGTGCACAGTGTCCAGGTAAGTGCGCACCGCCCACAGGGCTTCCTGGCTCAGGTAGTCGGCCATCTTCGGCATGTACACGCGACCGTCGCGCACCGCACCATGGCGCACCCGTTCGGCGAACCATTCATCGCCCGCCTCGCCGACATCGAGCATGCGCAAATCAGGGGCGATACCGCCGGACTTGGCCTCCAGGCCATGGCAGGCCGCGCAGTTCTGGGTGTAGGCCGAGGCACCGATTTCCACTGCCTTGTCGTGTTCCGGGGCGGTGCGATACGGGTTCACCGCGGCCCAGCCATCGGCATCGAGTTGCACACCGGCTTCCTTGATCGGGGTCAGCCCCGGGGTGGCCACGGCCTGTGGGACCACGTTGCCGTGGGCCCAGACAGAACCTGCGCTGATCAAACTGGCCAATAGCCCGGTGACGAGCAAGGCGTTGCATTTTGTTGTCATTGTCATGCCCTCTGGATTGCACGCAAAACCTCTTGGCAGAGGCTATGGCAGCCATCTTAGAAAGCCCTGCGCCCAGACCCCATGCTGCTTTGGTGGTCGCCACCTACTCCCTTGGTCGTAAGGCGATCGTTGGACGCGGGACGCGGGCCCTGGAGCCGGTCGACGCCGATCAGGGTCAGGATCAGCAGAAACGGCAGGAGCAGTGCTTTGACGATACGCATGGTCAATCCCTTCCAGATCATTGGCCGTGGTTACCCATGCTAGAACCGCGCCGTGTGTGGCGGGCTACTACCTTGGTACTGGCCCTTCGGTACTTTCTGCATATTTTCACTGCACCAAAGGCTTCCTATGCTGGCGCTAACGGTCATGGAGAGCCTTATGCGCCAGCTTGCCCCTTACGCCCTGATCTACCTGCTGGCGATTGCCTGCGCCGCCGGCCTGGCCACCCAAAGCCAGGCCGCCGATGCACCCTTGCAGGTGCGGATCGGCTACCTGGGCTATCGCCCCGACCCCGGCCCGTTGCTGTCCAACGTCATCCCCGAATCCACCGATGCCGGGCTGCGCGGCGCCGAACTGGCGATCACCGACAGCAACAGCACCGGGCGCTTTCTCAACCACGGCTACAGCCTGGTCAGCGCCAGCGTCGACAGCCCCGAAGCCTTGCTCGAAGCGGCGAAGGCTCAGCACGAACAAGGCCTGCGCCTGTTTGTGGTGAATGCCCCCGCGACCAGCCTGCGCCAATTGAGTGCGGCACTGCCCGACAGTTTGCTGTTCAACGCCGGCAGTGCCGATGACAGCCTGCGCACCACCGCTTGTCTGCCGAACGTGCTGCACACCTTGCCGAGCCGGGCGATGCTCGCCGATGCGCTGGCGCAGTTTCTGGTGTTGCGCAAATGGCAACGGGCGCTGCTGATTGTCGGCCCGACGCCGGACGATCAAGCCTATGCCGCCGCCCTGCGCCGCGGGGCCAAGCGCTTTGGCTTGCAACTGGTGGCGGAAAAACCCTGGAGCTTCGATAACGACCAACGCCGCAGCGCCCAGGCGGATATGCCGCTGTTCACCCAGACCGCCGAGTACGACGTGGTACTGGTGGCCGATGAGCGCGGCGACTTCGGTGAATACGTGCCCTACCAGACCTGGTACCCGCGCCCGGTCGCCGGCACCCAAGGCCTGACCCCGGTGGGCTGGCACAAGACCGTGGAAACCTACGGCGCCGCACAGTTGCAAAAACGCTTTGAAGCCCTGACCGGGCGCTGGATGAATGACCGCGATTTCGCCGCCTGGATGGCCGTGCGCAGCATCGCCAGCGCCGTGAGCAAATTGCGCCAGGCCGAGCCGATGGCGATCCGCACGCTGGAAATCAGCGACCAGTTGCCCCTCGACGGTTTCAAGGGTCGCAAGCTCAGCTACCGGCCATGGAACGGCCAGTTGCGCCAACCGATTCCCATCGTCCAGCCCCGGGCGCTGGTCAGCACCTCACCCCAGGAGGGCTTTCTGCACCCGTTCAACGAGATGGACAGCCTGGGCTACGACAAACCCGAAGTCAGCTGCCGCTTTCCCTGATCCGAACATCACAACAACAAGGAATCCGCCATGCGCCGCACCCTGCTCTCGTGCACCTTGCTGCTCGCCGCCGGCCATGCCGTTGCCAGCACTGCCTGGGTCTCCAACGAAAAGGACAACAGCCTGAGCCTGATCGACATGCAGACCCTGCAAGTCACCGACACCCTGCCCGTCGGCCAGCGCCCTCGCGGCCTGCTGCTGTCCCATGACAACAAGCTGTTGTACATCTGCGCCAGCGACTCGGACCGGGTCCAGGTGATGGACGTGGCCACCCGCAAGATCATCAAGGAACTGCCCTCGGGCAAAGACCCCGAGCAATTCGCCTTGCACCCGAACAATCGCTGGTTGTACGTCTCCAACGAAGACGATGCGCTGGTCACGGTGATCGACACCGATACCTCCAAGGTGCTCGGCCAGATCGATGTCGGCGTCGAGCCCGAGGGCATGGCCGTCAGCCCTGACGGACAGTGGGCGGTCAACACCAGCGAAACCACCAACATGTTGCACTGGATCGACACCAGCACCCAGACCCTGGCCGACAGCACCCTGGTGGACCAGCGTCCGCGCTTCGTCGAGTTCTCCCCCGATGGCACGAAACTCTGGGCCTCGGCGGAAATCGGCGGCACCGTGACCATTCTCGATGTAGCCAGCCGCACCGTGCTCAAGACCCTGAACTTCCAGATCAAGGGCGTGCACCCGGACAAGGTCCAGCCGGTTGGCATCAAGCTCAGCGCCGATGGCAAGTACGGTTTTGTCGCCCTCGGCCCGGCCAATCATGTGGCGGTGATCGATGCCAGGACTTACGAGATACTCGATTACCTGCTGGTGGGTCGACGAGTCTGGCAGATGGCGTTCACCCCGGATCAGAAGCAGTTGCTGGCCACCAACGGCGTCAGCGGCGATGTCTCGGTGATCGATGTCGACAGCCTCAAGGTCAGCAAATCGGTGAAGGTCGGGCGCTATCCCTGGGGCGTGGTGGTGACACCATGAACGCCCTCGAAGTCAGTGACCTGAGCTTTGCCTACGGCGCCCGTGAGGCCTTGCGCAAGGTAAGTTTCAGCCTGGAACCCGGACGTTTCGCCGCGCTGCTGGGCCCCAACGGCGCCGGCAAGTCGACCCTGATTGCCCTGCTGACCCGGCTCTATGATCTGCAGCACGGCGAGATCCTCGTTGGTGGCTGTTCATTGCGCAGCGCGGCACGCCCGGCACTCAGGCAATTGGGCGTGGTGTTCCAGCAAAGCACCCTGGACCTGGACCTCAGCGTCGAGCAGAACCTGCGTTATCACGCGGCATTGCATGGCCTGTCCCGGCGCCAGACCGACCTTCGGGTCGACGCCGAACTGACCCGCCAGGCCCTGACCGAGCGCCGCCGCGAACGGGTGCGCGAACTCAATGGCGGCCATCGTCGCCGGGTGGAAATTGCCCGCGCCCTGTTGCATGAGCCGCGCCTTTTGCTGCTCGACGAAGCCAGTGTCGGCCTCGACCCGGCGAGTCGCCTGGCGCTCAACCAGCACATCCGCAGCCTGTGTCGCGAGGAGCACATCAGCGTACTCTGGACCACCCACCTGCTCGACGAAGTGCAGCCCAGCGATGACTTGCTGATCCTGCATCAAGGCCGGCTGGTGGCCAGCGGGCAGGCCGATGCCCTGAGTCTGGAACACGGCGCAGACCTCGGTTCGGTCTTCGCTCGCCTTACGACATCAGGGGTGGCCCAATGAACGCTTACTGGCAATGTTTCAGCGGTATCGTGCTGCGCGAGTGGCTGCGCTTTGTGCTGCAACGCACGCGTTTTCTCAGCGCCCTGGTGCGGCCGCTGCTGTGGCTGCTGGTGTTCGCAGCCGGTTTTCGCGCGGCGCTGGGGATCGCGATCATCGAGCCCTACGACACCTACATTCCGTACGAGGTCTACATCATTCCCGGCCTGGCCTGCATGATCCTGCTGTTCAATGGCATGCAGGGGTCTCTGTCGATGGTCTACGACCGCGAGATGGGTAGCATGCGCGTGCTGCTGACCAGCCCCCTGCCGCGTACCTTCCTGCTGTGCAGCAAGCTGCTGGCCACGTCACTGATTTCGCTGCTGCAGGTGTATGCGTTCCTGGCGATTGCCTGGCTCTACGGCGTGCGACCACCGGCCATGGGCCTGTTGCTGGCGTTGCCGGCGCTGCTGCTGGTGGCGTTGATGCTCAGCGCACTGGGCCTGTTGCTGTCGAACGCGATCCGCCAGCTGGAGAACTTTGCCGGGGTGATGAATTTCGTGATCTTCCCGCTGTTTTTCCTGTCATCGGCGCTGTATCCGCTGTGGAAGATGCGCGAGGCCAGCGAATGGTTGTACTGGCTGTGCGCGGTGAATCCGTTCACCCATGCGGTGGAGCTGGTGCGTTTTGCCCTGTATGAACGCTTCAATCCGCTGGCGCTGGCAGTGTGCACGGGGCTGACGCTGCTGTTCGCGTTGCTCGCCGTACTGACCTTCAACCCGCAGCATGCGGCCTTGCGTAAAGCCGGGTAAATACATCCCCTGTGGGAGCGAGCTTGCTCGCGATAGCGGCGGCACATTCAACAAATGAATTGACTGACATAACGCTATCGCGAGCAAGCTCGCTTGTATGGTAGGACTTGAAGGGAGGAGGAGGGACAAGGCTCGATTCTGACTGTTGACGCAGTACAGACCGTGGGAGATATCGCCCCTCCTCCTTTCACCCAAGCGCCGATAAAGAATGCATCTGGCTAGACCGACGATAGGAACAAGCCTGCGCCTCTGGGTGAGCCCTTCAAGTGCTCAAACCTTATCCCGGAGGAAATCCTGTGGCAATGCCGGTCTCTCTATCAAAACCGATCGTGGGTGTGGATGTCGCCAAGAATGAACTGGTGATTTATCAGTCTGATGGTGATTTTCTTGAAGAGATTGCCAACACCAAAACATCCATCAAGCAGTGGCTGAAGGCGTTGTCGGGGACGGTGGCTATTGCCATTGAGGCGACCAACATCTACCACCTGGACTTCGCTGATCTGGCCTATGAGGCCGGTTGCACGATTTACATGGTGGGAGGCTATGAACTCAAACATTATCGCGAAGGCGTGAAAATCCGCGCCAAAACCGACGCGCTGGATGCCAAGCTACTGGCTCGTTACCTGAAGAACGAAGCCGAGGAGTTGCGTCCTTGGACCCCGCCCTCACCGCTGTACCGCCAGCTCCTGAGCCTTTTCCGCCGTCGCGCAGCCTTGGTCCAGGCCAGGGTCGGCCTGGTGCAGAGCTGGTCGAATGAGCCGCTGCTCAAGGCGGCTTTTGCCGAGCAAGTGAAGTCCATGCAGCAGCTTGAGACGCTGATCGAAAAGACGATCAACGATCAGCTCAAAGAAGCCGGTTTGCTCGGTCAATTGAAGCGCTGCCTGAAAGTTGAGGGTATTGGTTTTTTGACTGGGGCCCGCTTGATAACCGCATTTCAGCGAGGGGATTTTAGAAACGCGGATGCATTTATCGCCTTCCTGGGCATGGATTTACGGGTGGCGAAATCAGGACAGAAAGACGCTCGCCGCAGTTTGACCAAGCGCGGTGACCCCGAGGCCCGCCGACTTCTGCACAATGCAGCGATGTCGGCTAGCCGTACGAAAGCCTGGAAAGGGTATTACGAAGAACAAAGAACTCGGGGGTTCAGCACCACTCAGGCGTTGGTGATGCTGGCTCGCAAGCTTGCTCGGGTGGTATTCGCCTTGCTGAAAGGGCAAAGCGAATATCAACCAAAAAGCCAGTTGAGGGCTTTCCCTCAACCATAGAATCTCCCACAGGGGTTCTTCATTAAGCAGGGTGAAATTACTACTTTAGTACTGGTTTCCCTGTCTATCGTCGCATTCCCAACGCCCCCCGACTGGCATGTAATAGGTCCATAACTATAAGGACTGAACCCATGCCGCGTGCCCGACGTTGTCTGTTGCGCCCTACTCTCGCCGCCCTGTCGCTGGGCTTGCTGCTGAGCACCGCGCAGGCCGACACCGCACTGTTCTCCAGCGACGGCTATCGCATCGGCCTGTACCGCAGCCCGACGCCCGACCAGTTGCAAGGCGCAACCATCGTCGATACCCCCGCCCTGCAAGCCCTGCTCGGCCAAACCCCGCGCCCGCTGCTGATCGATGTCTACCGCCGCCAGTGGCTGCAAGGGCAGTTCATCGAAGACCAGCCCCATGAAAACCTGCCCGGCAGCCATTGGCTGGCCAATACCGGTGACGGTGAGCTGACGCCGCAATGGCAGGACTATTTCGCCGCCAACCTGAAAAAGCTGACCGCCGGCGACCCGACGCAACCGCTGGTCTTCTATTGCCGCTCCGACTGCTGGTTGAGCTGGAATGCGGTCAAGCGCGCAGCCACCATGGGCTATAAGACCCTGTATTGGTATCGCGATGGCCTGGACGCCTGGCAAGCGGCCAATCTTCCGGTTTCGCCAGCCAGGCCCGAACCCTTTCCCTGAGCTTTACGCGTGCGTGTTGTTGCCACACCATAATCAAAATAATGAGGTGAAAGGCCATGTACAAAATCCTGATTGCCGACGATCACCCGCTGTTTCGCGAAGCCATCCACAACGTCATCAGCGACGGATTTGCCGGCAGCGAAGTGATGGAAACCGCCGACCTGGACAGCGCCCTGGCCCTGACCCAGGAACACGATGACCTGGACCTGATCCTGCTCGACCTGAACATGCCCGGCATGCACGGCCTCAATGGCCTGATCAACCTGCGTAACGAAGCGCCGACCATTCCGGTGGTGATTGTCTCCGCCGAACAGGACAAACAGATCGTGCTGCAAGCCATCACCTACGGCGCGGTGGGTTTCATCACCAAGTCTTCGCCCCGCGCCCAGATGACCGATGCCATCCAGCAGATTCTCAATGGCAATGTCTACCTGCCCCCGGACATCATCCGCACTGCCAAAAGCAGCACCCACCGGCGCATGAACGACACCCCGAGCTTCCCGCCCGAACTGCTCCAGGCCCTGACCCGCAAGCAACTTCAGGTGCTGGAACGCATGACCAAGGGCGAATCGAACAAGCAGATCGCCTACACCCTGGAAATCGCCGAGACCACGGTCAAGGCCCACGTCTCGGCGATCCTGCGCAAGCTCAACGTGCACAACCGGGTGCAGGCGATCCTGAGTGCCGGGGATATTGATTTCGGGTCTTATCTGCGGCGTTGAGTCAGCAAGACCGTGTCGCTTCCATCGCTGGCAAGCCAGCTCCCACAGGGTTTTGTGAACAGCACACATCCACTGTGGGAGCTGGCTTGCCAGCGATGAGGCCCTCACAAACACCGACAGGCTCATGGCCTTGCAAGCAAATGACTCATCGCCGTCTTCAGCTTCATCGGCCGCACCGGCTTGTGCATCAGGGTGTGGCCCAGTTCGCGGATCTGCTGTTTGAGTTCATTGCTGTAGTTGGCCGTGATCATCATCGCCGGCACCGGTGACGCGCGCCGGGCATTGATGCGCGCCACGGCGTCGACACCGTTGCGATCGTTGTCCAGGTGATAATCGGCAATCAGCAGGTCGGCCTCGGCGTGGAAATTGTCCACTTGCCGCGCCAGGTCCTCCTCCGACAGCGCCGTCACCACCCGACACCCCCACCCCTCCAGCAAGGTGCGCATGCCGGCGCAAATGGTCGCGTCGTTGTCCAGCACCCATATCCGCGCGCCCCGCAGGCGCTCGAGCATCGGCTCGCTCATCTGCAACGCGGGCTGCGGCTTTGGCGCGGTGGCGCTCAACGGCACTTCGACCGAGAACATCGAACCCCGACCCGGCCATGAACGCACATGAATGGGGTGCCCGAGGATGCCGGCAATCTTCTCTACGATCGCCAGGCCCAGCCCCAGGCCGCGATCCTGATCGGGACGCTGCACATCGCCGCGCTTGAACTCCTGGAAAATCTCCTCCAGGCGATGCTCGGCAATGCCCATGCCGCTGTCCCAGACTTCGATCGTCAGGCACTGATGATGCCGCCGGCAACCGAGCACCACGCGACCACTATAGGTATAGCGAATCGCATTGCTCAACAGGTTGCGCAGGATCCGCGCCAGCAGCTGGATGTCACTGCGCACCAGCGCCGAACAGCCGATGAAGTGCAATTGCAGGCCTTCACTGCGCGCCACCTGGTTGTATTCGGCGGCCAGGTTGTCCAGCAGTTCACTGAGGGCGAACGGCGCAATGTCGGCCTTGATCACCCCCGCATCGAGCTTGGAAATATCCACCAGGGTGCCGAGCAGGTTCTCCACGTCTTCCAGGGAATTGCTCACATTGCGCACCAGCGTCTCGCTGGACATCGGCTCGCGCCGTTCCAGCAAGGCACTGGTAAACAGGCGCGCGGCGTTCAACGGTTGCAGCAGGTCATGGCTGACGGCGGCGAGGAACTTGGTCTTCGACAGGTTGGCCTGCTCGGCTTCCTGCTTGGCCTCGCGCAAGCGTGACTCGACCAGGCGTCGCTCATCGATCTCGCGCAGCAGCTGGTCGTTGAGGGTGGTCAATTCCGCCGTACGCTCGCGTACCCGCAGTTCCAGGTTCTGATACGCCTGATGCAGCGCCTCGGCGGTGCGGCGGCGTTCGGTGATGTCGCGGATCAACACGAAAATCCCCACCACCTCGCCACTGGCCAGACGGTTGGGCACATAGGAGCGCAGCATGTAGCGCTCCTGGTTGTTGACGTTGGTTTCGGCGAACTCGAACGTCACGCTCTCGCCGGCCAGTGCCCTGGCCACGTAGGGCTCCAGCCGCTGGTAATGCTGTTCGCTGTGCACTTCGCGCAGGCTCTGGCCGAGCATCACGCCGCGAGGCCAGCAGTACCACTCTTCGTAGACCTTGTTGGTGAACTCGTAGACCAGGTCGGCATTGAGGTAGGCAATCAATGCCGGGACGTGATCGGTGATCAGGCGAATCCAGTGTTCGCTTTCACTCAGTGCCTCGGCGTGCTGGTAGCGCTCGGTAATGTCGGTGAAGGTGTTGACGAAACCGCCGGTGGGCAACGGATGGGTGCGGATTTCCAGGACCCGGCCATCGTACAGGCGCTGCTCGCATTCGCGCACCGGTCGTCCGTTGCCATCGCGACTGGCCGGGGTCAGCAGGTTCAGTTCGCTGTCGGCGATCACTTCGGCAAACGGGCGATGGGCCGCCACCGGCGCCAGGCCGCTCAATTCCAGGAAACGCCGGTTCCACAACTCCAGGATGCCCTCGGCGCTGACCATCGCCACCC
Organism: Pseudomonas sp. Pseusp49; assembly: GCF_059491875.1. Taxonomy (NCBI): domain Bacteria; kingdom Pseudomonadati; phylum Pseudomonadota; class Gammaproteobacteria; order Pseudomonadales; family Pseudomonadaceae; genus Pseudomonas; species Pseudomonas sp. Pseusp49. The sequence goes on from NZ_CP168514.1 coordinate 3,970,130, forward strand.
CTTGGGACAGGTTGTCGACCGCCCGTTGCAACAGATGCGACTTCTGCGCCACCGCCTGCTCACGGCGTACGGTTTCGCTGAGTTTGACGTCGGTAATGTCGGTGAACAGGATCACCCGCCCCCCTTCCTGGGTCGGCCGCTCGCTGACTTGCAGCCAGCGCCCGTTCTGCAGGCGGTAAAGCAGGTTTTCGTCGGCATGCCCGCGCGGCTCTTCGGTGAACAGGGCGTTGTTCATCATCAGCCGCTTGACCTCGGTCAGGCGCATGCCGGCGTTGATCCGCACCCGGCTGTTGCTCCAGAACGCCTTGAAGCGACTGTTGAACAGCACGATGCGCTGGTCGGCGTCGAACAGCACGAAGGCATCGGAAATGCTTTCGATGGCATCGATCAGGTGTTGGTGCGCCGTTTCCGCGCGCAGGCGGGCTTCGCTGAGCAAATGATTGCCGGCCTTGAGTTCGGCCATGGCCTGGTTCAGGGCATCGGTGCGTTCGCGCACTTGCTCGGCCAGCACCACCGAATGCTGGAATGCCGCATACGGATCGTTGCCGCGGGTTCCCCCTGACTCGACCCGTTCGATCAGCGCGGCATTGATGCGCTGCAGTTTATGGTTATCCAGGCGCAGCACGGCCAACTCGGCCTGCAGCTCAGCGATGTCCTGGGGCACGGCCGCGGGCAATGGCAACGCCGGTGAAGGTCTGGTTGATGTGCATGCCATTGAACTGTTCTCCGTAGGTGTTGAAACCCATCACCCGTTGCTCGCGCAAAAAACCGCCGATCTGATCAAGGCTTCCGTCGTCTTCGAGTTCCAGACGCCGCAGGAAACAGTCGCAACCGATGGTCAGCAGCAAATCCCCCAGGCGCTCCTGCAACCCCTCGAACAGGCGCTGCAGGTTCGGCAGCATCGGCCCCGGGGTCATGGCGGTGAGGACGATGCCGTTTTCCACGGCGCAGTAGAAACTCAGGCTCAGGTCCGGATGCACCTGCTGGATGGCCCGCACGTAGTACTGCTGGTTGATCCGCACCGCCAACGGGTGCGCGGCGAAGACCCGGTGATCGAGCTGCGCCACCGGCACGCCGATGTGCCGGGCGTACTCCTCGGCGGCAGGCTCCGCATTGAGCTCGAAGACCCGGCGCAAGGTGCTGTCGGCCCCGGTGACCACCAGCTTTTCGGCGCGGGGCAACACGTGGTGGGTGGTGAACACTTCGAAATCCAGCCAGGTATTGACCAGCACCACCACGGCCGCGCCGCTGTGGAACTCGCCATCGAAGTACACATGGGTATGGGTCAGGTAGTTATCGTCGCCGGCCGAGCCGCCGAAATGCGGAATGTCGCCCAAGGCCGCACTCAAGGCCGCCAGGACCATTTCTTCGCGGCTGGACAGGCCATCGAGCAGGGTCAGGGCAAAGCTGTTGCCCTTGATCGGGGCCAGGGTGTTGCTGCGACAGCCACTGACCAGGCGCTCGACCATTTGCTGGGCGTCGATCAGGCTGAAGTGCTCCATCTGGTCGATCAGCTCGATCGAGATGGAAAAGTGCCGGTGGTCGAAACCCACCGCCGTCACGCAATTGCGCCCATAGCCCAGCGGAGTGATTTCCCCGGCGCTGGTGCAGCCCGCCAGGCGAATGCCGCCGAAGCTTTGCTGCAAGGCCTGGCCCAGCGCCTGCAAGTCGTATTCGGCGGAACAGAAGAACAGCACGAACCCCAGGTGCGGGTGCAACAGCTGTCGTGCCAGTTCCTGCGCGACCTGCCGGGCATCGGTGGCCTGGGACATTGCACTGACGACGCCTTCGCTCTGCTGCATCCTTACCTCCCGCAGGTGCGTGTGTATGAGGCACGAGTGTACGAAGTCTGTGGGGGGCGACGAATGCTACTTGGGTAGCGGGTAGCCGCTTCGATGGGATGAGACGGTTGGCGGCCCTCGCCGCGATGCGCACGGCCAGGGCCACCTCCCGGGGTTACCAGGTCAGCACCGCGCCCACGGCAAAGGTGTCGGTGTCTTCGTTCTGCTCATCGGTGTCGTGGCCGTTGATTTCGAACTGGTTGTACTCGGCCACCAGCTTGAGGTTGTCGTTCACGTCATGGAACAACGCGATGCCACGGGTCTCGTAGTCCGCACCGCTGCCGACCACGCCGTTGCCGTCGTCATTGGTCTTGCCGTAGGACAAGGCCAGGCGGTTCTTGCCCAGTTTGTAGGAGCCCTGCATCAGGTAGCCGTCGCTGTCGACGTTGCGCAGGGTCGGCTCGCCGGCATTGTTGGTGAAAAACGGGTTGATGCCCTTGGCCTGGAAACCGGACCCGGTGAGGGACAAGCCGCCCATCTTCGCCTGCACGCCATAACCAACGCCCTTGGAGGTAACGGTCTCGACCGTCGAGTCGGTGTTGTCCGAGGTCTGGTAGCTACCGTTGACCCAGCTGTAGATCTTTGCCCCGGCCAGGTCGAACTGATAGGTGACTTCGCTCTCGGTACGCGGGTTTTCCTGATAGGCCTTGCCCGTCGGGCTGCTGTCGTTGGTGTCCACCGGGTCCATGATGCCGACCGCCACGCGCAGACCGTCCATCACCGGGGTGCGATAGGTGATCTGCGAGGTCGGGAACGGATACGGGTAACCGGTGCCGATGTTGCCGAACGACACCCCGCCGCCATCCACCAGCCCCAACGTATCGCTGACCTGGCCGTAACCGGCGAGCATTTCATCGAGCAGGATGTTGGAACGGGCGAACAACCCGAAGTCCTTGCCGATCAGCACCTCGCCCCACTCCGGGTTGGCCACGGTGCCGAAGAACTGCCGCACGTCGATGGCAGTGTCGGTGCCGTTGGTTTGGCTGTCGTTGATGGTGACCCAGAACGAGGCGCGGGCGCCGAGCTTGAGATCGTCCACCTGCTTGCCCATGTTGAACCCCAGGTAGTTGGGCAAAAAGCCCATCTTGACCCGTGACTGCCGACGGTCGTACTGATCGCCGGCGCGGTCGACATCGCTGTTTACGTAGAAGGCGTTGATGTAGCCGTCGGTGGAGAACGTGGTCTGGTCCTTGTCGTACAGCATGATGTCCGCCTCAGCCACCTGGCTCAGGCCCAGGGCAGACAGGCTGGCGATAAAGGCAGGCAGAAAACGATGCGTGACGTTCTTATTGTTGTGCATGGCGCGCTCCGAAACGGGGGGACTGAGTGTCGGAGGCGATTATCGAAACCTGACGGGCGGCGCCATACGCTGCCTTGGGGCTGGTTTTGAGGTGCTTTGGATTGGCTGGCGGCGCGTGACCGCTACGGCGTAAGACCGCTCGTCGGCGAGGCTCGCCACTTAGGGCGTAGGCCTGTGGACCCGACTGGCATCCACAGGAACCGCTACCGGCTAGGCGCTGGCCTTGAGCAACATGTAGGCGGCAACCACTACGCAGATGCTGGCGAACCCGACCTGCAACGCCCGCGCCGGCACCCGGGCGCACAGCTTGCGGCCGATGATCATGCCGATGATGCTCGCGCCAATGAAGGTGGCCCCCACACTGTCGATGCGCACGCCGGCATGGAACGCGCCGATCACGCCGATGGCCGAAATCAGGCTGATCACCATCAGCGAGGTGGCGATGATTCCGCGCATTTGCACATCGGTCAGTTGCTTGAATGCCGGGACGATCAGAAAGCCGCCGCCCACCCCCAGCAACCCCGAGACCACACCCGTGACCGCTCCGAGCGCGGCGAGGGTCGCGGTGCATTTGGCGGTCCAGGAAAAGCGCCCGGTCTGTTGATCGAGCATGCAGTTTTTCTGGCCCCAGTTCGCGTGCCCGTGGTCGCTCGGGCCTTCGTCCTTGCGTTCAAGGCGCAACATCCGCCAGGCCACCATGACCATCAGCAGGCTGAACAGGATCATCAGGATTTTTTCCGGCAACTGATGGGCGAAATAGATGCCCACCGGCGAAAACACCGCACCGAGTGCGGCGATCAGCAACGCCGCGCGATACCGCACCAGGCCATGGCGCAATCCATCGATGGCGCCGACCGCTGCCGCACTGCCCACTGCAAACAACGCCACCGGAGCGGCCTGGGTCATGCTCCAGCCCAATCCCAATACCAGGGCCGGCACCGCGAGAATCCCGCCGCCCGCTCCAGTCAACCCCAATACCAACCCCATCACCACGCCAAACAGACTTGCCAGCAACATAGGGAGTTCTCAGTCGACCCTGGACAGACGCGTCAGCCACTCGCGACCCTTGAGCATACCGTTCCAATAGAACCACGGTAGCAGTGTTGCCTTGAGCCACCACGCCGAGCGGCGCGGCGTCGTCGGGTCAAGGGGAAAGGTCGGCAGCAATTTGCCCGCATAACCGAACTCGGCCAGGATCACCTTGCCCTTCTCCACCGTCAGCGGACAGGAGCCATAGCCGTCGTACTTCAGCGGCAATGGTTGTTGCTTGCGCAAAGCCAGCAGGTTTTCGGCCACGACCACTATCTGCTTGCGCACCGCCGCGGCGGTTTTTGCATTGGTGGTGCCGCAGATATCCCCCAGCGCGAAGACGCCTGGATAACGCGGATGCTGCAGGCTGTGGGGATCGACTTCACACCAGCCGGCGGCGTCGGCCAGCGGACTCCGGGCGACGAAATCCGGGGCCACCTGAGGCGGTACGACATGCAGCAGGTCAAAGGTTTTTGCCTGGCGGGTGACAGTGCCTTCGGCGTCCTTGATGTCGAACCACGCGGTTTTCGCCGGGCCGTCGACCTTGACCAGATTCGAATTGAATGCCAGCCGGGCCTTGTACTTCTCGATGTACTTCATCAGCGGCGGGACAAAGGTCGCCACGCCGAACAATGCAGCGCCCGCGAGATTGAACTCGACGTCAATGTTGTTCAGCGCACCGCTCCTGTTCCAGTGATCACAGGACAGGTACAGCGCTTTTTGAGGCGCTCCCGCACATTTGATCGGCATGGCCGGCTGGGTGAACAGCACCTTGCCGCCGCGCAGTTTCTGCACCTGGTCCCAGGTGTAGGTCGCGTGCCGGTAGCTGTAGTTGGAGGTCACGCCGTGCTGGCCGAGGGTCTCCTCCAGGCCTTCGATTTTCTCCCAGGCCAGGCGCAGGCCGGGGCAGACCACCAGGTTCTGATAGCTGACCCTGCGCGCGTCACTGAGGATCAGCCAGCCATGGTCGGGGTCGATGCCGGTCACGGCAGCCTGCACCCAATTGACCCCGCGCGGCATCACCGATGCCATCGGCCGCACGGTGTTTTCCACGTTGTAGGCTCCACCGCCGACCAGCGTCCAGGCCGGTTGATAGTAGTGCCGGGAGTCGGGTTCGATCAGGGTGATGTTCATCTGCGGGTTACGCTTGAGCAGGCTGGCGACAAGGCCTATGCCCGCCGTGCCGCCGCCGATCACCACGATATCTGCACTGATGGATGGGCCCCAGTGTTGATCGTTCATTGCTTGTTCCTTTTGCTGCACGCAAGTTTTCTATTAGCCGCGACACAAAACTACTGTGGGAGCGGGCTTGCTCGCGAAAGCGGTATGTCAGTAGACATTAACGTTGGCTGACACACCGCCTTCGCGAGCAAGCCCGCTCCCACAGGTTCGGTGTGTTGAACAAGATCAAGGTTGAACCCAGCTTTTAAGCACCGCCCCGCAATACAGCCCGGAGAGGGTTTTCATCACCTGGATCACCTCGTGACTGGCGAGACCGTAAAAAATGTACTTGCCTTCACGACGGGTCGCGACCAGTCCTTCATCGCGCAGGATCCCCAGTTGTTGGGACAGGGTCGGTTGGCGCACACCGGTCATTTTTTCCAGCTCGCCGACGTTGCGCTCGCCCTGGGTTAACTGGCACAGGATCAACAGGCGATCCTCATTGGCCAAGGCCTTGAGCAGCGCACAGGCCTTGGAGGCCGAGGCGCGCAGTTGGGCGACTTCACATTCGGTCAGACTGGATTGCATTTGCAGGATGCCTTCAACGTCACTTAAGCTGCGAACATTATGTTTAAACATATATTGTTGCAACCCGTGATCGAAATTTCGTCCTCTTGCTCAGGTTCATGTCCATGCCCGCACTGATTGAAGCGTTCCTCGACCCCGCCTCCTCGACCTACAGCTACGTGGTCTACGAGGCTGATGGCGGGCAGTGTGCGATTGTCGACCCCGTGCTCGACTACGACGGTGCGGCCGGGCGTACCGCGACCACCCAGGCTGACAAAATCATCGCCTTCGTCCGCGCCCACACACTGCAAGTGCAATGGCTGCTGGAAACCCACGCCCACGCCGACCACCTGTCCGCCGCGCCCTACCTGCGCGAGCAACTGGGCGGCAAAATCGCCATCGGCGAGTCGATCAGCAAGGTGCAGGACGTGTTCAAGGCGCTGTTCAATCTGGAGCCATCATTTCGCGTCGACGGCTCGCAGTTCGATCACCTGTTCGCCCCCGACGAGTCGTTCATGATCGGCAACCTCAAGGCGACCGCCCTGCACGTGCCCGGCCATACGCCGGCGGACATGGCCTACCTGATCGACGGTGATGTGATTCTGGTGGGCGATACGATGTTCATGCCCGATGTCGGCTCTGCCCGTTGTGATTTCCCCGGTGGCAATGCCAACCAGATGTTTGCCTCGATCCGCAAGCTGCTGGCCTTCCCCGCCAGCGTGCGCCTGTACGTGTGCCACGACTACCCACCGGAAGGACGCGCCCCCGAATGCATGACCACCGTCGGTGAACAACGCAAAAACAACATTCACGTGCGCGACGGTATCGACGAAAACGCCTTCGTGGAAATGCGCACCCGGCGCGATTCGGGGTTGGGCATGCCGACACTGTTACTGCCGGCGATCCAGGTGAATGTGCGGGCGGGGAACTTGCCGCCGGCCGAGGACAACGGCGTCACCTACCTGAAAATCCCCATCAATCAGCTCTGACCTTGTAGGAGCTGCCGCAGGCTGCGATCTTTTGATTCTGGCAACCGATGGATCCCTGAAGATCAAAAGATCGCAGCCTTCGGCAGCTCCTACACAGCGCCATCCTAGATTTTCAGTTGCCACCTGAAAGCCCCCATCAATCAGCTCTGCCCCTGTAGGAGCTGCCGCAGGCTGCGATCTCTTGATTCTGGCGAAAGGTGGATCCCTGAAGATCAAAAGATCGCAGCCTTCGGCAGCTCCTACACCGCGCCATCCTAGATTTTCAGGTGCCACCTGAAAGCCCCCATCAATCAGCTCTGCCCCTGTAGGAGCTGCCGCAGGCTGCGATCTCTTGATTCTGGCGAAAGGTAGATCCCTGAAGATCAAAAGATCGCAGCCTTCGGCAGCTCCTACACAGCGCCATCCTAGATTTTCAGGTGCCACCTGAAAGCCCCCATCAATCAGCTCTGCCCCTGTAGGAGCTGCCGCAGGCTGCGATCTCTTGATTCTGGCGAAAGGTAGATCCCTGAAGATCAAAAGATCGCAGCCTTCGGCAGCTCCTACACAGCGCCATCCTAGATTTTCAGGTGCCACCTGAAAGCCCCCATCAATCAGCTCTGCCCCTGTAGGAGCTGCCGCAGGCTGCGATCTCTTGATTCTGGCTAAAGGTGGCTCTCTGAAGATCAAAAGATCGCAGCCTTCGGCAGTTCCTACACAGCACGATCCTTGATTTTCAGTTGCCCAACGTCAGGCCATTGGCCGGCAGCGGCAGCGCGGTCTTGTACCGCACCTGCTTGAGCGCAAAGCTTGATCGAATGTTCGCCACCCCGGGCACCTTGGTCAGGAAATCCATCATGAAACGCTCCAGCGACTGGATGGTCGGCACCAGCACCCGGATCAGGTAGTCCGGGTCGCCGGCCATCAGGTAGCACTCCATCACCTCGGGGCGGTCCGAAATCGCCTCTTCGAAATGCTGCAACGCCTCCTCCACCTGCTTCTCCAGGCTGACGTGAATGAACACGTTCACGTGCAACCCCAGCAGGTCGGCATCGAGCAGCGTCACTTGCTCGCGGATCACCCCCAGTTCTTCCATGGCCTTGACCCGGTTGAAACACGGCGTCGGCGAGAGGTTCACCGAGCGTGCGAGGTCGGCATTGGTGATGCGCGCATTCTCCTGAAGGCTGTTGAGAATGCCGATGTCGGTACGGTCCAGTTTGCGCATGAGACAAAACCACCTGTTTTTTTTGTTTATGCAGGTTTTTTATCTGCAAATGATCTTTGGTGCAACGAAACAGAGAGAAATATTCTTCTTGGGCGGGCCTATGATTGTTGTAGGACAAGATTTCTTCTACCGAACGAAATCTGTCAGCTCACTACAAGAAATTCACAAGATCGAGCGTAGAAGCCATGACCCAAGCGTATGAACCGCTGCGCCTGCACGTCCCCGAACCCTCGGGCCGTCCCGGCTGTAAAACCGACTTCTCCTACCTGCATCTGACCGATGCCGGCACGGTGCGCAAACCCCCAATCGACGTTGAACCGGCTGACACGGCTGACCTGGCCCGTGGCCTGATCCGCGTGCTCGACGACCAGGGCAATGCCCTTGGGCCGTGGGCCGAAAACGTGCCGGTGGAGATCCTGCGCAAGGGCATGCACGCCATGCTCAAGACCCGCATCTACGACAACCGCATGGTGGTCGCCCAGCGTCAGAAAAAGATGTCGTTCTACATGCAGAGCCTCGGCGAAGAAGCCATCGGCAGCGCCCAGGCCCTGGCCTTGAACATCGACGACATGTGCTTCCCGACCTACCGCCAGCAAAGCATCCTGATGGCCCGCGACGTACCGCTGGTCGACCTGATCTGCCAGCTGCTGTCCAACGAGCGCGATCCGCTCAAGGGCCGGCAATTGCCGATCATGTACTCGGTCAAGGAGTCCGGTTTCTTCACCATCTCCGGCAACCTCGCCACCCAGTTCATCCAGGGCGTGGGCTGGGGCATGGCCTCGGCGATCAAGGGCGACACCAAAATCGCTTCGGCCTGGATCGGCGACGGCGCCACCGCCGAGTCGGACTTCCACACCGCGCTGACCTTCGCCCACGTGTACCGCGCGCCGGTGATCCTCAACGTGGTCAACAACCAGTGGGCGATCTCCACCTTCCAGGCAATCGCCGGTGGTGAAGCCACCACCTTCGCCGGTCGCGGCGTCGGTTGCGGCATTGCCTCCCTGCGGGTCGACGGCAACGATTTCTACGCCGTGTATGCCGCCTCCGCCTGGGCCGCCGAACGTGCGCGCCGCGGCCTCGGCCCGACCATGATCGAATGGGTCACCTACCGCGCCGGCCCGCACTCGACCTCCGATGATCCGTCGAAATACCGCCCTGCCGATGACTGGAGCCACTTCCCGCTCGGCGATCCGATTGCGCGCCTCAAGCAGCACCTGATCAAGGTCGGCCAGTGGTCCGAAGAGGAACACGCCGCGGTCAGCGCCGAGCTCGAAGCCCAAGTGATCGCTGCTCAGAAAGAAGCCGAACAGTACGGCACCCTCGCCGGCGGCCAGATTCCAAGCGCTGCGACCATGTTCGAAGACGTCTACAAAGAGATGCCGGAGCACTTGAAGCGCCAGCGTCAAGAGTTGGGGATCTGACATGAACGATCACAACAACAATATCGAGCTGGAAACCGCCATGACCACGACCACCATGACCATGATCCAGGCCCTGCGCTCGGCCATGGATGTGATGCTTGAACGTGACGACAACGTCGTGGTCTTCGGCCAGGACGTGGGCTACTTCGGCGGCGTGTTCCGCTGCACCGAAGGCCTGCAGAACAAGTACGGCACCTCCCGGGTGTTCGACGCGCCGATCTCCGAAAGCGGCATCGTCGGTGTCGCCGTGGGCATGGGCGCCTACGGCCTGCGCCCGGTGGCCGAGATCCAGTTCGCCGACTACGTCTACCCGGCCTCCGACCAGATCATTTCCGAAGCCGCACGCCTGCGTTATCGCTCGGCAGGCGAGTTCACCGCACCGATGACCCTGCGCATGCCGTGCGGCGGGGGCATCTACGGCGGCCAGACCCACAGCCAGAGCATCGAAGCGATGTTCACCCAGGTCTGCGGTTTGCGCACGGTGATGCCGTCCAACCCGTACGACGCCAAGGGCCTGTTGATCGCCTCCATCGAAAACGATGACCCGGTGATCTTCCTCGAGCCGAAACGCCTGTACAACGGCCCGTTCGACGGTCACCACGACCGCCCGGTAACCCCGTGGTCGAAACACCCTGCCGCGCAAGTGCCGGACGGTTACTACACCGTGCCGCTGGACGTCGCTGCGATCACCCGTCCGGGCAAGGACGTCACCGTGCTGACCTACGGCACCACGGTGTACGTCTCGCAAGTCGCTGCTGAAGAAAGCGGCGTTGACGCCGAAGTCATCGACCTGCGCAGCCTGTGGCCGCTGGATCTGGAAACCATCGTCAAATCGGTGAAAAAGACCGGCCGTTGCGTGGTGGTGCACGAAGCGACCCGTACCTGCGGTTTCGGTGCCGAACTGGTGTCGCTGGTGCAAGAGCATTGCTTCCACTACCTGGAAGCGCCGATCGAACGCGTCACCGGTTGGGACACCCCTTACCCGCACGCGCAAGAGTGGGCGTATTTCCCAGGGCCGTCCCGAGTGGGCGCGGCGTTGAAACGGGTCATGGAGGTCTGAATGGGCACGCACGTCATTAAAATGCCGGACATTGGTGAAGGCATTGCAGAAGTTGAATTGTCGGTCTGGCACGTCAAGGTCGGCGACATGGTCGTCGAAGATCAGGTGCTGGCCGATGTCATGACCGACAAGGCGATGGTCGATATCCCGTCGCCGGTGCATGGCAAGGTGATTGCCCTCGGTGGCCAGCCGGGCGAAGTCATGGCGGTTGGCAGTGTGCTGATCAGCATTGAAGTCGAAGGCGCGGGCAACGTTAAGGAGTCGGCGCAACCGGCTCCTGTGAAAGAAGCGCCAGTCGCAGCACCGAAAGTCGAAGCCGTGGTGGAAAGCAAACCGGTCGCGGCCCCAGCGCCGCCGAAAGCGGCTGTCTGCCAGGGCCCGATAGTGGCTCGCGCGGCCGATGAACGTCCGCTGGCCTCCCCGGCCGTGCGCAAGCATGCACTGGACCTGGGCATTCAGCTGCGCCTGGTGCGTGGCAGCGGCCCGGCCGGCCGCGTGCTGCATGAAGACCTGGACGCCTACCTGGCTCAGGGTCAGTCGAATGCATCGACGGTCAGCAGCGCTTACACCCAGCGCACCGACGAACAGCAGATCCCGGTGATCGGCATGCGCCGCAAGATCGCCCAGCGCATGCAGGACGCCACCCAGCGCGCCGCCCACTTCAGCTACGTCGAGGAAATCGACGTCACCGCCGTGGAAGAGCTGCGTGCGCACCTCAACGAAAAACACGGTGCGACTCGCGGCAAGCTGACCTTGCTGCCGTTCCTGGTCCGCGCCATGGTCGTCGCCCTGCGCGACTTCCCGCAGATCAACGCCCGCTACGACGATGAAGCCCAGGTCATCACCCGCCTCGGCGCCGTGCATGTCGGTATTGCCACGCAAGCCGATATTGGCCTGATGGTGCCGGTGGTACGTCACGCCGAAGCCCGCAGCCTGTGGGACAGCGCAGCGGAAATCTCGCGTTTGGCCACCGCCGCGCGCAATGGCAAGGCCAGCCGCGATGAGCTGTCCGGCTCGAGCATCACCCTGACCAGCCTCGGCGCCTTGGGCGGCATCGTCAGCACGCCGGTGCTGAACCTGCCGGAAGTGGCGATTGTCGGCGTGAACAAGATCGTCGAACGGCCGATGGTGATCAAAGGCCAGATCGTGGTCCGCAAGATGATGAACCTCTCCAGCTCCTTCGATCACCGCGTGGTCGACGGCATGGACGCGGCGCTCTTCATCCAGGCCATTCGTGGCCTGCTCGAACAACCCGCCACGCTCTTTGTCGATTAAGCATTTGTGGAGAAAGTCATGCAGACCCTGAACACCACGCTGCTGATCATCGGCGGCGGCCCCGGCGGCTATGTGACGGCGATCCGCGCCGGCCAGCTGGGCATCCCGACTATCCTGGTGGAAGGCCAATCCCTGGGCGGCACCTGCCTGAATATTGGCTGCATCCCGTCCAAGGCACTGATTCACGTCGCCGAGCAGTTTCATCAGACGCAGCAGCACCATCAGCTGTCGGCCCTGGGCATCAGCGTTTCAGCGCCGACCCTCGACATCACCAAGAGCGTCGAATGGAAAGACGGCATCGTCGATCGCCTGACCACCGGCGTTGCCGCGCTGCTGAAAAAGAACAAGGTCCAGGTCATTCAAGGCTGGGCCAAAGTGGTTGACGGTAAAACCGTCGAGGTCGGCGACACACGCATCCAGTGCGAGCACCTGGTGCTGGCCACCGGTTCGAAAAGCGTGAACTTGCCGATGTTGCCGATTGGCGGGCCGATCATCTCGTCCACCGAAGCCCTGGCGCCGACATCCGTGCCCAAGCGTTTGATTGTGGTCGGCGGTGGCTACATCGGTCTGGAACTGGGCATTGCCTATCGCAAGCTCGGCACCGAGGTCAGCGTGGTGGAAGCGCAGGAGCGCATCCTGCCGGCCTACGACGCCGAACTGACCCAGCCTGTGCACGATGAACTGAGAAAACTCGGCGTGAAGCTTTACTTGAAACATAGCGTGCAAGGCTTTGATTCAGAACAACATACCTTGCAAGTACTGGCCCCGAACGGCGCGACCCTGAACCTGGAAACCGACCAGGTGCTGGTGGCCGTCGGTCGCAAGCCGAACACCCAGGGCTGGAACCTCGAAGCGCTGAACCTGGACATGAACGGTTCGTCGATCAAGATCGACAACCGTTGCCAGACCAGCATGCGCAACGTCTATGCCATCGGCGACCTGAGCGGCGAACCGATGCTCGCGCACCGGGCCATGGCCCAGGGCGAGATGGTCGCCGAGCTGATCAGCGGTAAATCCCGCGAGTTCAACCCGACCGCCATCGCCGCCGTGTGCTTCACCGACCCGGAACTGGTGGTGGTCGGCAAGACTCCGGACGAGGCCAGGACAGCAGGCCTGGACTGCATCGTGTCGAGCTTCCCGTTCGCCGCCAATGGCCGGGCGATGACACTGGAGTCGAAAAGCGGCTTCGTGCGTGTGGTCGCCCGTCGGGACAATCATGTGATTGTCGGCTGGCAGGCGGTGGGGGTTGGCGTGTCCGAATTGTCCACGGCGTTCGCGCAAAGCCTGGAGATGGGTGCGCGGCTGGAAGACATCGGCGGCACCATCCATGCGCATCCGACGCTCGGTGAGGCGGTGCAGGAAGCGGCGTTGCGTGCGCTGGGACATGCGTTGCACCTTTGATTCAGGGTGATTGATGGTGGCTGTGTTGGCCTCTTCGCGAGCAAGCCCGCTCCCACAGGGGAATGCATTTCAAATGTGGGAGCGGGCTTGCTCGCGAATTCTCAAGGTCAACGCGAATTATCTGCTGATCAGCCGATAGTCTGGGCTGCGATTTAGCCCAAGAATGAAGTATTGTTGTGCCCATCCGGAAAAACGTCAGAAGCCTTGAACCGTTTCGGCGGTTGTTAAGTGATAGAGGGTGTCATGGGTAACGAAAGCATCAATTGGGACAAGCTGGGTTTTGACTACATCAAGACCGACAAGCGCTATCTGTCGTACTTTCGCAATGGCGAATGGGACAAGGGCACCCTGACCGAAGATAACGTGCTGCACATCAGCGAAGGCTCCACTGCCCTTCACTATGGCCAGCAATGCTTCGAAGGCATGAAGGCCTATCGTTGCAAGGACGGCTCGATCAACCTGTTCCGCCCGGACCAGAACGCCCTGCGCATGCAGCGCAGCTGCGCCCGTCTGCTGATGCCGCAAGTCGACACCGAGCAATTCATCGAAGCCTGCAAGGCCGTGGTCCGCGCCAACGAGCGTTTCATTCCGCCGTACGGCACCGGCGGCGCGCTGTACCTGCGCCCGTTCGTGATCGGCGTGGGTGACAACATCGGCGTGCGTACCGCCCCCGAGTTCATCTTCTCGATCTTCTGCATCCCGGTCGGCGCCTACTTCAAGGGTGGCCTGACCCCGCACAACTTCCAGATCTCCAGCTACGACCGCGCGGCGCCACAAGGCACCGGTGCGGCCAAGGTCGGTGGCAACTACGCCGCCAGCCTGATGCCGGGCTCCAAGGCCAAGAAAGCCCACTTTGCCGACGCCATCTACCTGGATCCGATGACCCACACCAAGATCGAGGAAGTCGGTTCGGCCAACTTCTTCGGGATCACCCACGACAACAAGTTCGTGACCCCGAACTCGCCATCGGTACTGCCGGGCATCACCCGTCTGTCGCTGATCGAGCTGGCCAAGACCCGTCTGGGCCTGGAAGTGGTTGAAGGCGACGTGTTCATCGACAAGCTCTCCGACTTCAAGGAAGCCGGTGCTTGCGGTACTGCGGCGGTGATCACGCCGATTGGCGGCATCGACTACAACGACCACCTGCACGTGTTCCACAGCGAAACCGAAGTCGGCCCGGTCACCCAGAAGCTCTACAAAGAGCTGACCGGCGTGCAAACCGGCGACATCGAAGCGCCAGCGGGCTGGATCGTCAAGGTCTGACCTGACGCCAGACGCACAAAAGCCCCCCATCGGGTGACTGACGGGGGGCTTTTTCATGGCCGAATGAAAAGATCGCAGCCTTCGGCAGCTCCTACAGGGGGTATTTCGCGGCCACTGTAGGAGCTGCCGCAGGCTGCGATCTTTTGCTCTTCTCTTCAATATCCAACCGCAACTCAAGCCCAAACCGCCCCGCCATCTCCTTGCGCCCCAACGCCGTCAACGCCAACGCCCGACTGTCCAGATCCTGGGTCACCCACTGGCGCTTGAGCGCCGTTTGCAGCAACGCCGCGCCCAGCGACCCGCCCAGATGCGGCCGGCGCATGCTCCAGTCCAGGCACGGACAGGCAAAGCGGCGGCGCAAGGTGCTCAAGTCCTGTACGTCGATCCCGAGCCCCTGAAACATTGCCGAACCACTGTCACTCAAGCGATAGGCCTGTTCGTCGGTTTCCTCCAGCCAGCCCGCTTCGAGCATCCGGTCGTGTAGCAATACCGCCAGGGTGCCCGCCATGTGGTCGTAGCAGGTGCGGGCAAACTGCAGGCGATCCGGGGTCCGCGCCTGGAAGCGCGGCGCCGTGTTCTGGCCGATCACCATCAGCGCTTCCAGGGCCTGGGCAACGCGTTTGTCCGCCAGGCTGTAATAGCGGTGACGTCCCTGGACGTGCAGCCGCACCAGCGCCAGCTCCTTGAGTCTGGCCAGGTGGGCACTGGCGGTCGACGCGCTGACTTCGGCCACCGCCGCCAGTTCGGTGCTGGTGCGGGCGTGGCCGTCCATCAGCGAACAGAGGATTTTCGTCCGCGCTGGCTCCGCGATAGCCGCCGCCACCTGCGAGACGCCCATGTCGTGTTGTTCTGCGCTCATATTTCGCTCCCGGACGAATCAACGCCCTTTCGGACTGGAGATAGTAGCAATACTTTCCAACAACAGAAGGCTGTGACCCATGGACCCGATCATCGCTGTGACCCATGCCGATCCTTATCCCTACTACGCACAACTGCGTGCCGAAGGCGGGCTGGCTTTCCATCCGGGGCTGAACATGTGGGTGGCCAGCAGCGCTCGGGCGGTGACTGCCGTGCTGGCGCATGCCGATTGCCAGGTTCGCCCCGCGCAGGAGCCAGTCCCCAGGGCGATTGCCGATGGCATGGCCGGCCAGGTGTTCGGCCAGTTGATGCGCATGAATGAGGGTGAGCGCCAGCGTTGTCCACGGTCGGCGATTGCGCCAGGGCTGGAGTTGATCGATACGCAGGAAGTCGAGAGTCTGGTCAGCGCCCGGTTGATCTCCGCCGACGCCGTCGGCCTGCACAACGCAATGTTCCGTGGGCCGGTGTGCGTGGTGGCGGCGTTGCTGGGATTCACCCCGGCTCAGGGTCGAATCATCAGTGAACTGA
This sequence comes from Pseudomonas sp. Pseusp49, assembly GCF_059491875.1. Taxonomy (NCBI): domain Bacteria; kingdom Pseudomonadati; phylum Pseudomonadota; class Gammaproteobacteria; order Pseudomonadales; family Pseudomonadaceae; genus Pseudomonas; species Pseudomonas sp. Pseusp49. Next base: position 3,986,024 of record NZ_CP168514.1, read on the forward strand.
CGGCGGACTTCGTGGCTTGCCTGTCGCCCTTGAGCACCTCGGCACAGCTGGCTGCCGCCCATGCCGCCGCCGAACAACTGAGCGGTTACTGTGTCGAGCTTTTGGCCGATCCGGACAACCACAGCCGCCTGCTTGCTGGCATCCGCCAGCGCTTCACCGGCGGCGCACCGCAAATGCTGATCGCCAACCTGATCGGCCTGTTTTCCCAGACGTTCGACGCCACGGCCGGGCTGATCGGCAACACTGTGCTGGCGTTGATTCAACACCCGCCGTTACTCAGCCAATCCCCCCATGTCGACGATCTGCTGGCCGAAGTGCAGCGCTTTGACCCGCCGGTACAGAACACCCGTCGCTTCGTCGCCGCACCCTGCGAGATTGACGGCACAAGGCTGAATGCCGGGGACGTGATCCTGGTGCTGCTGGCCTCGGCCAATCGCGACCCACAGCTCAACGACAACCCCGACGACCTCCTGCTCGACCGCCCGAACCGGCGCAGCTTCACCTTTGGTGCGGGGCGCCATCAATGTCCGGGGCAGGCACTGGCGTTGAGCATCGCTGGCGCTACCGTCCGGCACATTCTGGCGATGAAGCCGGAACTGGATCGCCTGACCTGGGATTACCGCCCGTCCGCCAATGGACGAATTCCGCTGTTCAGGGATTGGCCGGTCGCTTGATCGACGCTCACTCCAACTGCCCAACCCGTGCAGCATCCGGCCAGAACAACGCCGCCTGCCCCAAACGCACACCCTGCTGATCAACCAGCGTCCACACCTTGCCTTCATGAATCATGAAGGCATTGCCCTGCCGATCCACCCGATAACCGCTGTAGCCATGCGCTATGCCATGGGCCGTGACCTGCTCCAGCAGGGTCTGGCGCCGGGCGCGGTCCAGTGGCGAGGCGCTGAAGCGTGAGGGCATGCCCAGAAACTCCGGGCGCGGGTACTTGAAGCACGCCAGCGCCTGTTCATTGGCGTAGAAGAAAAGTGGGTCGTCTTCAGTACCGTGGGCCAGCAAACTGTAGGGCGCGTGGGCGTGCAGCCAATGCAGGCGCTCCCTTCCTGCCAGCGACGGCGGTGCTGGCAGATGTTCGCCGGTCCAGTGCCGATAAGACTCATCCAGCAGTTCGATCGCCATGGCGTATTCGTTGATTGGCAACCCGCCCTCTCCTAATCAGATCCTGGTTTCAAACCCGGCCCAGCCTAACCAAAGCCGCCAGAAAAGTCCTGCTGCCCGGTTGATTGGTTACACCGGGTTAAAACAGTCATGACGGGAAGTGCATTTATCCCGCAGGCCTTTCTCCATAAAGTCACCTGGATCATGGTGAACAACGAGGCTCGATTGATGCAGACCCCACTGGACAAGTCACTGAGTGTTTTTGCGCGGGCCGACCTGCTGCAAGGTCCCACGCCCATTCAGCGGGCTGCGCGACTCGAACAACGGCTGGGCCTGGACAAACAGGGGATCGGCCTGTTTCTCAAACGCGACGACCATATGTTGATCGGCGCGGGCGGCAACAAGCTGCGCAAGCTTGAATTCCACATCGGCGCGGCGCTGCAAGCCGGAGTCGATACGATCATTACCGTAGGCGGCATCCAGTCCAATCATGCTCGTTTGACCGCCGCGGTGTGCGCCCGGCTGGGCATCGCCTGCGAGTTGTTCCTGACCCGGGCCGTGGCCAAAGCCGAGGTGGATTACGAACTCAATGGCAACGTGCTGCTCGACCAGTTGTTCGGCGCGCAGATGCAAGTGTTTGCCGGCGGTACCGATTCACTGGCCAAAGCCGAGGCCAGGGCGGCGCAGCTTCGGGATGGCGGACGCAAGGTGATGGTGCTGCCGACTGGTGGTTCAACGCCCCTGGGTAGCCTGGGTTATGCCCGCTGCGCAGCGGAAATCGCCCGGCAAGAGGCCGAACTGCAACTCACGTTCAATCAAGTGGTGGTCCCCAATGGCAGCGCCGGAACGCATGCCGGGCTCGCGGCGGGCTTCCAGTTGCTGGGCCGGGGTACCTGCGTGGTCAAATCGTTCTCGGTGTTGTCCGACCAGGACTCATCAGCCGCGAGAACCCTACAACTGACCCGCGAGACATTGGCGCTACTGGGCAGTGACGCCGAGGTGCAGACGGCCGGGATGGTGATCGACGGCAGCCAGCTGGGTGCCGGCTATGGCCTGCCAACCGCCGCCATGCAGGACGCGGTACGCCTGATGGCGCGTGCCGAAGGCCTGCTGGTCGACCCGGTGTACTCCGGCAAAGCCTTCGCGGGAGTACTGGCCGACCTGCAGCAAGGGCGCTTCGCTCCCGGGGACAATGTGCTGTTCGTCATGACCGGCGGTACACCCGGCCTGTATGCCTATCGGGAAACCTTTCAGGCCTGACGGTCAATCATCCCGCGTCAGCACTTCCAGCAATTCAATTTCGAAGATCAGGTTCGAATTCGGCGTGATCTTGCCCATGGTGCGTTCGCCATAGGCCAGGTGCGCCGGCACCAGCAACTTGCGCTTGCCACCGACCTGCATGCCCATGATGCCCTGGTCCCAGCCCTTGATGACCCGCCCGGTGCCGATCACGCACTGGAAGGGTTTGCCTCGGTTGTAGGACGAATCGAATTCGCTCCCATCCTCCAGCCAGCCACGGTACTGGGTAGTGATCAGCGCGCCTTTTACCGCAGCTTTTCCGTCACCCAACTTAAGATCGATAACCTGAAGCTCGTCATTCATTGAATTCACTCGTATGCTCACTCGCCCACAAGGGCCCGATGGGCGCCGTTTTCCCAGATTTGCCCGCAATTGGCAACCATTGCCGTCACCGCGCGCCGCGTTCAAAGCTGTTGGCTGAACTAAAATAATCAACTATTACCCGTACGGTTCAACGCCCTGATGGCCATGCCCGAATGATCCTGCTCTGGACCAGCGTCATCCTTGGTTCGACGACGCTTACCCTGATCGTCGCGCTGGTCTGGCGCGAACACTCGCTGCACAAGCAACTGGCGCAGTACCGCGCGATCATCAACAGCCTGTCCGAAGGCCGGAACATCCATCAGGATGGCGACGCCGAGCGCTTCAAGCGCAGCCAGTATTTCGCTCGCATCGGCACCTGGGATTGGGATGTCGACACCGACCGCCTGTACTGGTCCGACGCGATTTTCGGCATGTTCGGGTTCAAGATTGGCGAAGTGACGCCCTCCTACGCCCTGTTCTGCTCCTGCGTGCATCCCGACGACCGGCTGAGGGTCCGGGCCGGCGAACTGCGCTGCCTGGAAACCGGCGAAAACCATGATGAGGAGTACCGCGTGGTCTGGCCCGACGGCACGATCCGCTGGCTGCGGGAAACCGGTAACGTGGTCAAGAATGACCACGACGAGACGATCAAGATGATGGGCGTGGTACGAGACATCACCGAAGAAAAGGCCTCGGCCAACTACCTCAAGCACCTGGCCCATTTCGACCCGCTGACCGGCCTGCCCAATCGCCTGGTGCTCGAAGAGCGCCTGTCCGAAGCGCTGGAGCAGGCGCGCGCCAGCGCAACGCGGGTGGCGCTGGTGTTTGTCGATCTCAATGGTTTCAAGGCGATCAATGACCGCTATGGCCATGCGGCCGGCGACCGTGTGCTGGTCACTACCGCCACACGGCTCAAACGCATTCTGCGCGGCTCCGACACCGTCGCCCGGATCGGTGGCGACGAATTCGTGGTCATCCTCCAGGACTTGCCCCAAGGCAACAGCCTGCAGGACGAAGCGCGCACCATCTGCCAGAACATCTTCGCCGAGCTCTCCCCGCCCATCACCATCGGCAACGACCAGCGCCACATCGGCACCAGCCTGGGCGTCGCCGTGTTCCCCGATCATGCGCCGAGCATTGATCGCCTGCTGCACATTGCCGACCTGGCGATGTACGAGGCCAAGCGCAGCGGGAACAATCAGTATCGGCTGGGCACCGAGAGCGTGGTGCGGTTGTATAGCCAATAAGGCTGCGTCGTCCGACTACGCCAGTTCCGGAAAGATTCGCGACTCTTTGCGGTTTGTAGATCAGGCACGGTACCGATGGGTCAATGATCACCCCGGCAAACAGACAGCCCAACACCCTCCACGACTGGAGACACTCGAGCGGTGCTGATCGTTGTTCCTGCTAAACGCTCACTTTCTTCTTTCTACGCTGGAACCCTGGCGCCTTGACGGCAGGAAACACGCCATCCCACTGCGCATCGATGCGCCAGATTCGCTCACTCAAATCAGGATGACTGGCCAGCAAACGGTCCAGGGACGAAGTCCCGCCCGCACAGAAGTACAGGTGACTGAACTCGTCTGCCCGGTCTGCGCCCATGTGCGAGCCTTGCGCATGGCCGCCAATTTTTTTCAATGCGCCGGCAATACTGTGTGGGTTACGGGTGTACTGCACCGCGGTGGCATCAGCCAGAAACTCCCGTTGCCGACTTACGGCGGCCTTGATCAGGCTGGCCATAAAACTCCCGGCAAACCCGGCGATGCACAAAACCACGCCGACCAGCAGGGCCACCAGCTTAAGACGGTTGTCACCGTTCTCACGGTTACTGACTCGACTCACTCTCAGCAGTATCAGACTGCCCGCCAGGCCAAGCACCAGCAAGCCGTTGACGGTCGCCAGCATGTGCATGTTCAGGCGCATATCGCCGTTGAAGATGTGGCTGAACTCATGGGCAATCACCCCTTGCAGTTCTTCGCGTGTGAGCAGCGATATCGCCCCCTGCGTCACGCCGATCACTGCGTCCTGCGGAGTGAACCCGGCCGCGAAGGCGTTGATGCTCTCATCCGGTAGCAGATAGATTGGCGGTACGGTCATGCCCGAGGCGAGAGCCATTTCTTCGACGACGTTGATCAGGCGCTGCTCTTCGAGCGTTCGGGCGCCTTGATTGATCAGACGCCCGCCCAGGCTTTCGGCGATGACTTTGCCTCCGTGCCGTAGTTCTGCGTATTTGAACAAACTGCCCATCAGTACGACGGCGGTGATGACCGATGCCGTAATCTGCACCGCTTCCCAGTTGATCGCCAGAGCATCGCTGCCATCGTCGGCATGTTTGAGGCTGAAAACGAGGGAAGTCATGGTGATCAGGCTCAGCACCGCCAGGATCATCAATATCACGAGTAGCGCCGTTCGGTGTCTGGACTGACGCTGTTGTTCAAAAAAGTTCATCGGACCGTCCGTGGGCAAATTGCGTCAGAAGGAAACCTGGGGGGCTTGTTGAATGGACGCGGTGTCGGAAAACTCCAGCGGTGTAGCGTCGGCGGCATGGCCGAAGCGGGCTGCCAACAGCACGGCGGGGAAGCTCTGCTTGAGATTGTTGTAAGCCAGCACGGCATCGTTGTACAACTGACGTGCGAACGTCACTTTGTTTTCGGTGCTGCTGATCTCTTCACTCAGTTGCTGCATGGTCTGCGAAGCCTGGAGTTCAGGGTAGGCTTCCAGGGTGACGTTCAGACGCCCCATGGCGCTGTTGAGTGCGCCATCAGCCAGACTCAGTTGTGCAATATTGCGCGCATCACCCGGTTGCGCCTGGGCTGCCTTGAGCCCGGCCAACGCGGTATTGCGTGCGGTAACGACGGCCTCAAGGGTTTCGCGCTCGTGGGCCAGATAGCCCTTGGCGGTTGCTACCAGGTTAGGGATCAGGTCGTAGCGCCGCTTGAGTTGAACCTCAACCTGCGCGAAGGCATTTTTGATTTCGTTGCGACGGGCGACCAAACCGTTGTAGAGCCCGATCGCATACAGAATGCAGAGAGTCAGAACGGCCAGAATGACCAGCAGGATGATGCCGTTAGTACTCATGGTGTGATGTCCTTGTTCACGCAGGGGGAATATTGCGCAGGATGTTAACGGAATATCCTGTTTTATGTGAGCACGCGCATTGATCCGCTTTGCACATCAATGCATGCCAACTATGCAATTAACATATCGATGCCCCTGCTCCACTATCCGCCCTAATAAGAACCGTGCGCCGCGTCCAGCCGGCGCACGTCATAAAAGCGGTGGAGTACAGATCAATGACAGCATCAATCCAACGGCCCGCGACTGCCGGTCGCTCCCGGGCCAGCGCAATCTTCCGGGTCACCTCGGGCAACTTCCTCGAACAGTTCGACTTCTTTCTTTTTGGTTTCTATGCCACGCAGATCGCTGCCGTGTTCTTTCCGGCCAGCAGCGAATTCGCCTCGCTGATGATGACCTTTGCCGTGTTCGGTGCAGGCTTCCTGATGCGTCCATTGGGCGCCGTGGTGCTGGGTGCCTACATCGATGATGTGGGTCGACGCAAAGGCTTGATCGTGACCCTGTCGATCATGGCCAGCGGCACCATCCTGATAGTGCTGGTGCCCGGTTACGAGACCATCGGTTTGTTCGCCCCGGCCCTGGTGCTGATCGGGCGGCTGCTGCAGGGCTTTTCCGCCGGTGCGGAACTGGGTGGCGTGTCGGTGTATCTCGCCGAAATCGCCACACCCGGCCACAAGGGCTTTTTCACCAGTTGGCAGTCGGGCAGCCAGCAAGTGGCGATCATCGTCGCCGCCGCACTGGGTTACGCCTTGAACCAGTGGATGGCGCCGAGTGTGATTGCCGACTGGGGCTGGCGGATTCCGTTCTTCGTCGGCTGCATGATCGTGCCCTTCATCTTCCTGCTGCGCCGCAACCTGGAAGAAACCGAGGAGTTCGCCACCCGTAAACACCGTCCGAGCATGAGTGAGGTGTTCCGCACCCTGGGGCAAAACTGGCTGATCGTGTTCGCCGGCATGATGATGGTCGCCCTGACCACCACTGCGTTCTACCTGATCACGGTGTACGCACCGACCTTCGGTAAAACCGTCCTGCACCTGAGCACGTCCGATGCGCTGCTGGTGACATTGCTGGTGGGTGTTTCGAATTTCATCTGGCTGCCGATTGGCGGTGCACTTTCCGACCGTATCGGTCGACGCCCGGTGTTGATCGCCATGGCATTGCTGGCCATCGCCACCACTTACCCGGTGCTGACCTACCTGGTGAACGCGCCCAGCTTCATCCACATGCTGCTGGTGCTGTTGTGGCTGTCGTTCATCTACGGCCTGTACAACGGCGCGATGATCCCGGCGCTGACGGAGATCATGCCCGTGGAAGTCCGGGTGGCCGGTTTCTCCCTCGCCTATAGCCTGGCCACGGCCGTGTTCGGCGGGTTCACCCCGGCGATGTCGACCTTGCTGATCCAGTACACCGGCGACAAGGCGGCGCCGGGCTACTGGATGAGTTTTGCAGCACTGTGCGCACTGTGCGCGACGCTCATGCTCTATCGCCGCGCCTCGAATCATCTGCAACCGGTGGCGTCGTGAACCTGCCCTTGATCGAGAACACAATCATGAAAAAACAGTTCGGTTTTGCCGCCATCGCGTTGGTGGCCAGCCTTGGATTGAGCGGCATTGCCCAGGCTGAAGAGATCCGTGTGATGACCTCCGGCGGCTTCACGGCGGCCTACAAGATCCTCGGCCCGAAGTTCGCCGCCGCCACCGGCAACACCCTCGACACCGCGCTAGGTCCCTCCATGGGCAAGGCCCCGGAAGCGATCCCCAATCGCCTGGCCCGGGGTGAGCAAGCCGACGTGGTGATCATGGTCGGGTACGCCCTGGACGATCTGATCAAACAGGGCAAGGTCGACCCTGCTTCACGGGTCGAACTGGCGGATTCGCGCATTGGCCTGGTGGTGCGCGAAGGTGCACCGAAGCCGGACATCAGCAATGTCGAGGGCCTGAAAAAGACATTGCTCGAGGCGAAATCGGTGGCCTACTCCGACAGTGCCAGCGGCGTGTACATCGAGCAGCAGCTGTACAAACGCCTGGGGATCGAAGACCAGCTCAAGCGCAAATCGACGATGGTGCCGAAAGTCCCGGTGGGCTCGGTGGTTGCCACTGGCGATTATCAATTGGGCTTTCAGCAGGTCAGCGAATTGTTGCCAGTGCCGGGGGTGAGCTTCGTGGCGAAGATTCCGGAGTCCGTGCAATCGGTGACCCGGTTTGCCGCCGGCATCCCGGTAGGGGCACAGCACCCGGCCGAAGCCAAGGCCTTGCTGGAATACCTGGCCTCGACCCAGGCTCAACCGGATGTGAAAGCGACCGGACTGGACTCGGTCAGTCGCTGACCGGCGGCTGCAGGACTTTCATCTCCACCACCAGCCGTTCCAGCTCCAATGCCGCCGGGGTCAGGGTTCGACCCCGGCGCTTGATCAGACCGACGCTGCGCATCACTTGCGGATCGGTCAGCGGCACCCGCGTCAGGATCGGATGATCCGCCGCCGGCATCGCCATCAACGGCACCGCCGCCACGCCCAACCCGGCCTCCACCAGACCGATCATGGTGGTCACATGGCGGGTTTCACAAATACTCGACCGCTGCGGCACCACGCCGGTCAACGCCTGATCCAGCAGAAAGCGGTTGCCCGAGGTTTTATCCAGCGAGATGTAATCCTGCCGATAGAACTCGTCCCAGGTGACACTGCTGCGCCCCGCCAGCGGATGATCGCGCCGGCACGCCACGACATACCCTTCCTGCACCAGGGGCTCGAAATCCACTTCGGCCTCCAGCGTGCCCATGAAGCTCAGGCCGAAATCCGCTTCGCCATTGACCACCGCGCTCAAGACGTCGTGGGCGCTCGAGTCCAGCACCTTGACCTTGATCCGCGGAAACTGCCGGTGATAGTGCGCGATCACCCGCGGCATGAAGTAGTAAGCCGCCGAGGGTACACAGGCGACCGTGACATGGCCGAGCCGGGTCGAAGCGACTTCGCTGATGCCCAGCAATGCCACGTCCAGATCGTCCAGCAGGCGCTCGACGCTGGGCATGAAACCCCGTCCGGCCTGGGTCAGGCTGACCTTGCGCGTGGTGCGCTCGAACAGGCGCACGCCAAGGGCATCTTCGAGTTTTTCGATCCGCCGGCTCAACGCGGGCTGGGAAATGCGCACCGTATCGGCGGCCTTGCGAAAACTGCCCTGCTCGACCACGGCACGGAAGGCTTGCAGGTCATTGAGGTCGAAGTTGATCGCCATGGGGTTACTCGCCAGCGACGCTGATTGATCAGCGAATCCTATAAATGTAACTAACTAATGCAAATTGTAACATCTGAGGCCGAGCGCTTTGCTGACGCCGAAGGGCTCAGCCTTTATTCTTGTCACCCCCGCTGTACCGAGTCCTGGAGTTTTCCAATGCCCCATGAAGGCAACCTGCTACAAGCCGCTGTCGTGTTCCTGATGGCGGCCGTGCTCATCGTTCCATTGGCCAAGCGCCTGCAACTGGGGGCGGTCCTGGGCTATCTGTTCGCCGGAGTGATCATCGGCCCGTCGGTGCTGGGGTTGATCGACAACCCGCAAAGCGTCGCGAACATTTCCGAACTTGGCGTGGTGTTGCTGCTGTTCATCATCGGCCTGGAGCTGTCGCCACGACGCTTGTGGGTGATGCGCAAATCAGTGTTCGGCGTGGGCCTGGCGCAAGTGCTGCTGACCGGCACGGTGATTGGCGTGGTGGCTTTGTATTTGTTTGGCCAGCCGTTGAACACTGCGATCGTCCTCGGCCTGGGCCTGGCGCTGTCGTCCACGGCGTTCGGCCTGCAAAGTCTGGCTGAACGCAAGGAACTGACCAGCCCTCACGGGCGACTGGCGTTCGCGATCCTGTTGTTTCAGGACATCGCCGCGATCCCCCTGATCGCCATGGTGCCGCTGCTCGCCGGTGGCGATCACAGCACCAGCGCCAGCGAAAACCTGAACCATGGCCTGCAAGTGCTGGCCAGCATCGCCGTGGTGGTGATCGGCGGGCGTTACCTGCTGCGGCCGGTGTTCCGCGTGGTGACCAAGACCGCGTTGCCGGAGGTCTCCACCGCCACCGCGTTGCTGGTGGTGATCGGCACGGCCTGGCTGATGGAACTGGTCGGTATTTCCATGGCCCTTGGCGCCTTCCTCGCCGGCCTGCTGCTGGCGGACTCCGAGTATCGCCATGAACTGGAAGCCCAGATCGAACCGTTCAAGGGCCTGTTGCTGGGGCTGTTTTTCATCAGCGTCGGCATGGGCGCGAATCTGAGCCTGTTGCTGAGCATGCCGGTCGCGGTGCTGGGCCTGACCCTGCTGCTGATCGCGATCAAACTGCCGCTGCTGTTTATTGTCGGCCGCCTGGCAGGAGGTCTGAAGAACGTCAGTGCGATCCGCCTGGGTATCGTCTTGGCGGCCGGCGGTGAATTTGCCTTTGTGGTGTTCAAGATCGGTCGCGATCATGGGCTGTTCGCCGCCGGGCTGTATGACTTGCTGGTGTTAACCATCACCCTGTCCATGGCCGTGACGCCGCTATTGCTGCTGGTTTGCGCACGCCTGGTCAGCCCGAAAGTGCAACCGGTGGAAGTACCGGAGAAGTTCCGCGAAATCGACGCCGACGCGCCACGGGTGGTGATCGCCGGGATGGGCCGCATGGGCCAGATCGTTGCGCGGATTCTGCGCGCACAGAACATCAAGTTCGTGGCCCTCGACACCTCGGTGGAAACCATCGAGCTGTCCCGCAGCTTCGGTGGCGTGCCGGTGTTCTACGGCGACCCGATGCGCCCGGAAATCCTCAGCGCGGCCAAAGTCGGCGAAGCCGAGTTTTTTGTGATCGCCACAGACGACCCGAACACCAACATCAAGACCGCCGAACTGGTGCGCAAGCTCTACCCGCATATGAAAATCATCGCCCGCGCCCGTAACCGTCAGCATGTGCACCGGCTGATGGACGTCGGTGCCCACGCCGTGCGCGAGACCTTTTTCTCGAGCCTGGAAATGAGCCGGCAAACCCTGATCGGGTTGGGATTGACCCATGCCCAGGCCGATGCACGGATCAAGCGGTTCAAGCAGCACGACGAAGAGGTGCTGGAAGCCCAGCACGCGGTGTATGACGACGCCGTGAAAGTGATGCAGACGGCACAGGAAGCGCGGGCGGAACTGGCCAGGTTGTTCGAGTCGGATCAACTGCAGGAGCAGGCGGGCAAGAAATGAGGCGGGGCCCCTTCGCGAGCAAGCCCGCTCCCACACTGGATCTGAGCTGCTCACAAATATTGAGCCTGGCAGAGTCCCCTTGTGGGAGCGGGCTTGCTCGCGAAGAACGATAACGCGGTGTGACGGAATAACCACAATTTCAAAGGAACCACCATGGCCGACCAACCTGCCCCCGCCCTCAAGGAAATCTTCAACACCGAGCGCCTCCAGCACATCGCCACAGAAATGACGGCGGTGTACCCCGATTTTGACGGCAGGAAATTCCTCAAGCTGGCCCAGTCCGGCCTGGCAGACCTCAGCGTCATGCAGCGCATGGCCCGGGTCAGCGAATGCCTGCACGCAGTGCTGCCGCTGGACTATGAAGCATCGCTACAGGTGCTGCGCGCCCTCGCGCCACGCCTGAACAGCGGTTTCGTCAGCATGTGCCTGCCGCACTACGTCGCCCGCTACGGCGCCCATGCGTTCGAGCAGTCGATGGACGCGCTGAAGTACTTCACCGCTTTCGGCTCTTCGGAATTCGCGATCCGCCACTTTCTGCGCAACGACCTCCAACGTTCGCTCGAGCTGATGCACGACTGGTCGATGGACGACAACGAACACGTACGCCGCCTGGCCAGTGAAGGTTGCCGGCCACGCCTGCCCTGGTCATTCCGCCTGGAACCCGTCCAGGCCGACCCGACACTCGCCGCGAAGATCCTCGACAACCTAAAGGCCGACACCAGCCTGTACGTGCGCAAATCCGTGGCCAACCACCTCAACGACATCACCAAGGACCACCCAGGCTGGGTGCTGGACCTGATCGAAGGCTGGTCGCTGGACAACCGGCACACCGCATGGATCGCCAGGCACGCCCTGCGCAGCCTGATCAAACAGGGCAACCAGCGGGCACTGGCGATCATCGGCGCGGGCGGCAAGCCTGAAGTCGAGATCGTCGATGTGAAAGTCGAACCGCCGGTGATTGGCCTGGGGGAAAAGATCACCCTGTCGTTTGCCATCAGATCCACGGTAGAAAGCAGCCAGCGCCTGGTGATCGACTACGCCATCGATTACGTCAAGGCCAACGGCAGCACCTCGGCGAAGGTCTTCAAGCTAAAGGCACTGACACTGCCCGGCAACGCCAGCGAAGTCGTCAGCCGTGGGCAGCAGATCAAGGAACTCACCACCCGCCGGCATTATGCGGGGCGCCATGCGGTGCATGTCATGGTCAATGGCGAGCGGTTGGCCAGCACGGCGTTCGAGATTGTTGCTTAAGCCTCAAGATGGATATTGGATGTTTTGCAGCCTTCGCGGGCAAGCCCGCTCCCACAGGGATCTGCTGCGTTACACAGTTGGAGTGGACAGCACAAAAACCTGTGGGAGCGGGCTTGCCCGCGATGGCGTCAGGTCAGCCACCCAGTAGCAACCCCTGCTCCCGCTCACACAACTCCACCACATAATCCCAAAGCACCCGCAACCGCACCGACTTGTGCAACTCCCGGCGAGTGCTGATCCAGTAACTGCGCTGGATGCTTTCGTCCGGCAACAGCGGCACCAGCCCCGGATCGGCACTGGCCATGTAACACGGCAGCACCGCGATCCCCAGACCCGAGCGCGCAGCCTGTTGCTGGGCGATCACGCTGGTGCTGTGAAACACCACCTGCGGGTTGCGGCAGAAGCTGTTGAGGAACATCAGTTCCTGGCTGAACAGCAAGTCGTCGACGTAGCCGATCCAGGCATGACGCCCCAGATCCTCGCGACTGCGCAACGGCGGCGAACGATCGAGGTACTCCTGGCTGGCATACAACGCCAGGCGATAGTCAGTGAGCTTGCGGGTGACCAGCATGTCGGCGGCCGGGCGTTCGAGGTGGATGCTGATTTCCGCCTCGCGGTTGAGGATGCTGACAAACCGCGGCACCGCCACCAGCTCCACTTCCAGCCCCGGATAGCGTTCGAACAAGCCGTTCATGCGACTGGCGAGAAACATGATGCCCAGCCCTTCGGTCACGCCGACGCGGATCTTGCCCAGCGGCGCGGTGGATTGGGTGATTTCCTCCTGGGCCAGCAGCGCCACGTTCTCCATCGCCTCGGCGTGTTTGAGCAACGCCTCGCCCGCCGGGGTCATCTCATAACCCTGGGCATGCTGGACGAACAATGCCGTACCGAGGCTCTTTTCGATGGCCTCGATGTGCCGCGCCACGGTGGCATGGGTGGTGTTCAAGCGCCGGGCAGCCGTGAGCAAACGCCCGCTGCGCTGCAACTCGAGAAAAAACCGCAGGTCATTCCAGTCGAACATGAAGCGTCCTTGTTCGTTGCCGTTCGGGATGCTGTTTAAAAACGCACAGCGGCTGCGCAAAAACTAACATTCTTTTGACGAAAGCTAACAACTAGGATGACAGACAACAAGAACAACAAAACGAGGTCAGGGATGCAGGCTTCCCTTGATGAATACGATTACATCGTGGTCGGAGCCGGGCCGGCCGGGTGTCTGCTGGCCAATCGACTGTCGGCCAACCCTAAACATCGCGTGTTGTTGCTTGAAGCCGGCGGCCGCGACAACTACGCGTGGATTCACATCCCCGTGGGTTACCTGTACTGCATCGGCAACCCGCGCACCGACTGGTGCTTCAAGACCGAAGCGCAACCGGGCCTGCAAGGTCGCGCCCTGAGCTATCCGCGAGGCAAGGTACTGGGCGGCTGCTCCTCCATCAACGGCATGATCTACATGCGCGGCCAGGCCGGTGACTACGACCGCTGGGCCGCCGACGGCAACCCCGGCTGGAGCTGGCAAGACGTGTTGCCGCTGTTCAAGCAGAGTGAAAACCACTTCGCCGGCGCCGCCGAATTTCACGGCGACGCGGGTGAATGGCGCGTCGAACGCCAGCGCCTGTCGTGGCCGATTCTCGACGCCTTCCGCAATGCTGCCGAACAAAGCGGCATCGCCAGCATCGATGACTTCAACCAGGGCGACAACGAAGGTTGCGGCTACTTCCAGGTCAATCAGAAAGCCGGCATCCGCTGGAACGCGGCCAAGGCGTTTCTCAAGCCGATTCGCCAACGCCCCAATCTCACAGTGCTGACCGGTGTCGAAGTCGACCGTGTGCTGCTGGACAATGGCCGCGCCTCGGCAGTCAGCGCCCGCTGGCAAGGCGCGGTGAAGACCTTCAAGGCGCGCAAGGAGATCGTCCTCTGTGCCGGTTCGGTCGGGTCGCCGGGCATCCTGCAACGCTCCGGCATCGGCCCGCGCCCACTGCTGGAACGGCTGGGCATTGGCGTCGCCCATGAGCTGCCCGGTGTCGGCGGCAACCTGCAGGATCACCTGCAACTGCGCCTGATCTACAAGCTGGAAAATGCCCGCACCCTGAACCAGATGGCCGGCAGCCTGTGGGGCAAGCTGGGCATGGGCCTGCGCTACCTGTATGACCGCAGCGGCCCGCTGTCCATGGCGCCGAGCCAGTTGGGCGCCTTTGCCCGCTCGGGGCCGGAACAGACATCAGCCAACCTCGAATACCACGTGCAGCCGCTGTCGCTGGAGCGCTTTGGCGAACCGCTGCATGGGTTCCCGGCGTTCACCGCATCGGTCTGCGATCTACGCCCGCAAAGCCGTGGCCGGGTGGATATCCGCTCGGCGGATCCGCAACAAGCACCGCTGATCCAGCCCAATTATTTGAGCCACCCGGAAGACCTGCGGGTCGCCGCCGACGCCATTCGCCTGACCCGGCGCATCGTCGCCGCCCCGGCCCTGCGCGCCTTCAATCCGGTGGAATACCTGCCCGGCGCCAGCCTGCAAAGCGAGGAACAACTGCACGAAGCCGCCGCGCGCATCGGCACCACGATTTTCCACCCCGTGGGCACCTGCCGCATGGGCAACGACGCCGACGCCGTGGTCGATGCGCAACTCAAGGTCCATGGCATCCCCGGCCTGCGCATCGCCGATGCCTCGATCATGCCGCGCATCACCTCCGGCAACACCTGCTCGCCGACGCTGATGATTGCAGAGAAAGCGGCTCAACTGATCCTCAACCCCGAAACAAGGACCTTTGCCCCGGAAAAGGAGATCCCCACCAACGCCTGAAAACCACACACGGCCCCCGTAGGAGCTGCCGAAGGCTGCGATCTTTTGATCTTTAAGAACAAGATCAAAAGATCGCAGCCTTCGGCAGCTCCTACACCGGCCATTCAACGAACGAGTACATAAGCAAACCCGATGCATGGACAGTAGCGGCACCCGCCCACAAGGCCGGCGCCGACAGTGGAACAACAAAAACAATCACTGTGAGGGATACCGGTATGTCAGAACACGTTCAGCCCCTGGAAGCCGTGCGCAGCGCGGGCACCAGCCAGGAAACCCAGAAAGTCATCTTCGCGTCGTCCCTCGGGACCGTTTTCGAGTGGTACGACTTTTTCCTCTATGGCGCCCTCGCGGCGGTCATCAGCAAACAGTTCTTCGCCGGGGTCAACGACACCACGGCGTTCATCTTTGCGCTGATGGCCTTCGCCGCCGGTTTCATCGTCCGGCCGTTCGGCGCGCTGGTGTTCGGTCGGTTGGGGGACATGATCGGGCGCAAGTACACCTTCCTCGCCACCATCATCCTCATGGGCCTGGCGACGTTCTGTGTCGGGCTGCTGCCGACCTATGCCAGCATCGGCATCGCCGCGCCGATCATCCTGGTGGTGCTGCGCATGCTCCAGGGCCTGGCCCTGGGCGGTGAATACGGTGGCGCCGCGACCTATGTCGCCGAACACGCGCCCATGGGCAAGCGCGGCTTCCACACCAGCTGGATTCAATCCACCGCGACCCTGGGCCTGCTGCTCTCGCTGCTGGTGGTGCTGGGCTGCCGCTACTTCACCGGCGATCAGTTCGAAGTCTGGGGCTGGCGCATTCCGTTCCTGTTTTCCATCGTGCTGCTGGGCATCTCCACCTGGATTCGCCTGAGCCTGCACGAGTCGCCGGCCTTCGTGAAAATGAAAGAGGAAGGCAAGCTGTGCAAACAGCCGATTCGCGATTCCTTCGGCAAATGGGAAAACCTCAAGGTGGTGTTGATCGCGCTGTTCAGCATCAATGCCGGGCAAGCGGTGACCTTCTACGCCGCGCAATTCTATGTGCTGTTCTTCCTCACCCAGTTCCTGAAAATGGACCCGGCCGTGGCCAACGGCCTGCTGATTGTCAGCGTGACCATTGGCGCCCCTTTCTTCATTTTCTTTGGCTGGCTGTCGGACAAGGTCGGACGCAAACCGGTGCTGATGATCGGCCTGCTGCTGGCCACAGCGCTGTACTTCCCGATCTTCAAGACCCTGGCCCACTACGCCAACCCGGCCATCGACCAGGCCAGCCGCCAGGCACCGATCACCGTGATGGCCGACCCGGCCACCTGCACCTTCCAGTTCGACCCGGTGGGCAAGGCGAAATTCGACAGCCCGTGCGACAAGGTCAAGACCTTCCTGGTCAAGCAGGGCTTGCCCTACCAGAGCGCAGCGGCCCCGGCCGGCAGTGGCGTGCAGGTGAGCGTCGGTGACGTGAAGATCGATGGTTTCGACGAAGCCGCCCTGCGCGGCGCCGTGACCCTCGCCGGCTACCCGCAACAGGCGGACATGCAACAGATCAACAAACCGATGATCGTGGCGCTGATTGTCGCGCTGATCATCATCTCGGCCATGTGCTACGGCCCGCTGGCGGCGTTGATGGTCGAACTGTTCCCGACCCGCATCCGCTATACCTCGATGTCCCTGCCCTACCACATCGGCAACGGCTGGTTCGGCGGTTTCCTGCCGACGGTGTCGTTCGCGCTGGTGGTGTACACCGGGGACATCTTCTACGGGCTGTGGTATCCGGTGGTGATCACAGGGGTGAGCCTGGTGGTGGGGATGATATGCCTGCGTGAGACGCGTAACGTCGACCTCGACAAGAACTGAGGTCATGCCTGCCGACGAGGGAGCTGGCTCCCTCGTCGCGGCGATCAGCTCCAATCAAACTTCGGCGTCAAGCAACTCGAACTTCACCTGATCCGGGTAGAACGCCAGGTATCCGCGGATTTGCTCCACCGACACCTTGGGGTCTTCGTAGCTCCACACCGCGTTGGCACTCTCATGCCCCGGCACCTGCAGACTGAAATAACTCGCATCGCCCTTGTACGGGCAATAGCTGGTGTGGTCGGTGCGGGCGAAATATTTCTCGTCGATATCCTCCCGCGGCACGTAGTACACCGGCGGGTAGTTGGCTTCCAGCAACACCAGCGCGCGAGCCGAAGCGGCGACCTGAATGCCGTGGAACCTCACCAGCAGACAGCCAGGCTGCTCGGCGATGGTGATGACAGGGCTAGGACCGGAGCTTTTCATGGAAAACGTTCCTCATGACGGTGATGGACCTGCAAATCGATGCTGTGGGAGCGTGGCTTGCCCGCGATGGGCTGCGCAGCAGCCCCAAAACCTGAGACCACGACTTATCAGGTATAACCCAAGTTTCCCCCTCCCGATGGCTTCACAGCCGAACGGAGCCTGCCGGCACAGTCCGTCGGCACGACATATAAAACTGTACATCCATACAGATAAAGATTGCTCCAGCGTCCATCAAGCGCCATTCTGTGCACCCCTGACACATAGATCGACGATGGTGGTTATGCGGCTGTACCTCTGTGAAAAACCTTCCCAGGCCAAAGACATTGCAGCCGTGCTCGGCGCCCGGCGCCGGGGCGATGGCTGTTGGCTGGGAACAGACGTCACGGTGACCTGGTGCATCGGCCACCTGCTGGAAACCGCACCGCCGGATGCCTACGACGCGCGCTACAAGCGCTGGGTGCTGGCCGACCTGCCGATCATTCCCGAAAAGTGGAAAATGACCGTCAAGCCACGCACCGCCAGCCAGTACAAGGCGGTCAAGCGCCTGCTCGGTGAGGCGAGCGAACTGATCATTGCCACGGACGCCGACCGCGAGGGCGAGATGATCGCCCGGGAACTGGTGGAGCATTGCCGCTATCGCGGGCCGATCCGCCGCCTCTGGTTGTCGGCCCTGGACGATGCATCCATCCGCAAGGCCCTCGCGGCACTGAAACCGGGCAACGAGACGTTCAGCCTCTATCACTCGGCCCTGGGGCGTTCCCGGGCCGACTGGCTGATCGGCATGAACATGAGCCGGCTGTTCACCTTGCTGGGGCGCCAGTCCGGCTATCAAGGCGTGTTGCCGGTGGGCCGGGTGCAAACACCGACCTTGCGCCTGGTGGTGGATCGCGATCGCAGCATCGCCGACTTTGTGCCCGTCCCCTATTGGGCCATCGATGTGCAACTGCTGCACAACGGCACCGCGTTCACCGCGCAATGGCGCGCGACATCCGAGGTTTGCGACGATCAGGACCGCTGCCTGAACCAGGCGCTGGCCCGACAAGCGGCAGACGCCATGCGCGGTGCGGCCAGTGCGCGGGTGGTCAAGTTGCGCACCGAACGGATGCGCGAAGTGGCCCCGCTGCCGTTCGACCTGGGCACCCTGCAGGAGGTCTGCTCAAAGAAACTCGGCCTCGGCGCCCAGGAAACGCTCGACATCGCCCAGGCGCTGTACGAAACCTACAAAGTCATCACCTATCCGCGCAGTGATTGCGGCTACTTGCCCCTCAGCCAGCACAGCGAGGCACCGGCCATTCTGGCGGCGCTGCGCCAGGCCGACCCGGCGCTGAACGCCTTGCACGATCACCTCGATCCGCAACGGCGCTCACGGGCCTGGAACGATGCCAAGGTCAGCGCTCACCACGGCATCATCCCCACCGCAGCGGCGAAGAACCTCGACAAGCTGGCGGGCAAGCAGCGCGCGGTCTACACACTGATCCGCGCGCGGTATCTGGCGCAGTTCCTGCCCAATCACGAGTACGACCGCACCCAGGCCGACTTCGATTGCGCCGGCGAACCCTTGCGCGCTGTCGGCAAGCAGATCATCGAGCCGGGCTGGAAACGCGCCCTGCCCGAGGCACTGGCTGCGACCAAGGGACGCGAAGCTCCAGCGCCACAGACACTGCCCAACCTGGCCGAAGGCATCGATTGCGCAGTGGCCGGCGTGCAACTCAAGGACCTCTGGACGCAACCGCCAAAGCCGTTCACCGAAGGCGATCTGATCAAGGCCATGAAGAACGTCGCCAAACTGGTGGAAGACCCGCTGCTCAAGCAAAAGCTCAAGGACACCACCGGCATCGGCACCGAAGCGACCCGTGCGTCGATCATCCAGGGCCTGCTCGACCGTGGTTATCTGGTCAAGAACGGCAAGGCCCTGGCCGCCACGCCGGCCGCGTTCAGCCTGATCGACGCCGTGCCCCGGGCCATCGCCGACCCGGGCACCACGGCGATCTGGGAACAGGCCCTGGACATGGTGCAAAGCGGAGACATGAGCCTGGAAGAGTTCGTCACCAAACAGGCGGCGTGGATGAGCAAGCAGGTCAGCCGTTGCGCCGGACTGAGCCTGACCATCAGCGGTCCGCCGCCCAGCGGATCCGCCGCAGCCCCCTGGAAGAAAAAGCGCAAGAGCCCCCCGCGCAAACCCGCGAGCGGCGCCAAGCGCAGGGCAAAGCCGGCAGTCAAAACGTAGACCTGAGACTGAGCCCTTGTGGCGAGGGAGCTTGCTCCCGTTGGGCCGCAGAGCGGCCCCATTCCCTAACAAAATGAATGGGCCTGCTGCGCCCGAACGCGGACCGGTCCAGCGGGAGCAAGCTCCCTCGCCACAGTTCGTGCGACGCCGACCATAATCAAATGTGTCCCTTGGCCGATCGGGAGCCCCCCCCGTATGTCTTCGATAGCACTGCACGCCGCCCAACGCGACGAACTGGAAACCATCGAAAACCTGATGCAGTTCTACACCTACGACTTCAGCGAATGGCTGCCGCTAAAACTGGGTGAATCCGGATTCTTCAACATCCTGCCCATGCCGGAGTACTGGCGACACCCGGCCACCCGCCCTTATCTGATCAAGGTCGACGGGGAACTGGCCGGCTTCGTGACCGTGGATAACCGGACTCACCTCCCCGCTGCCGACTACAACATCGGCTATCTGTTTGTCAGTCGACGCTTTCGTGGCCGGGGTGTCGCGCGATTTGTCGTGTCCACCCTCTTGAGTCAATTCCCCGGTCAATGGCAGATTTTCCATCTCGAGGCGAATCAGCCAGCACGCCTGTTCTGGGCCAGCGTGATGCCGGGGCTCGGCGTTGGCGCGTTCACCTTGCATCAGCAGCAGGTAGACGGTCATCCCTGCACTTTTTACCGCTTTGCGTGTCCGCCTTTGTCGTCCTGATCGACACGCCCTCGACTCCCCTCGCTAATTCCGAACAGCTTTGTCCGACAATATGTAGTGACTGAAAATAATCACTACAAAACCGTTGACGCCTCCGTTTTGCCCTTGCATGATGCAGACGTCTCCCCGATCGGGAGTACAGGCAACACGTTTGAGCAAGCTCGTCTGACCGCCGAGCTGTTTTTCCCGGATACACGCTGCCCACAAGGCAGATTGAAGAAGCTGACCTGGCCTGAACGTCCAGTACAAGGGCGAGAAGTCTTGGCGAGCAATCCTCATGATGCTTGTGGCCGACCCTGAAAATGTCGGCAGTGGCCTTAAGGTTTTCGCCGCTTCTCTTCGTTGTGACGCTATTGCGTAGCAGTTATTCAACACGACTACATGCAACAGACGCAGGACCCCGCCCGATAAGGCGGTCGAACGCTGACGTCCTGGTTTCGGTGCCAGGGATCAACTAACCGATGGGCTACCTGTATTAGCGAATCAACTTTGAAAGATCACCAATTGGTCAAGGGGCTTTATGATGAATCTGAACAATCAACCAACTATCGATGAACTGGCTCGTATGTTCGCTGCAAAGAAAGACAGCCACGACAGCCATATTCTCTGGATCAGCAAGTGTGGCCAGGTTCATATCGACTGCCTGTCGCCGCACGCCCATGAAGCAGAGTTCGACCAGAACAACCAGAACCTGCTGGCCCGACTGAAGATGTACCGTCGCGGCCAGGGCTATGTCGGCAAGAAGGCCGCAGCCGACAAGGACTTCATCGGTAATGTTCTGCAAACCCTGAAACAGGCCTGGGCCTCGATGCAGAATCAGAACGAAGTTCGGGTGATTGACCGGTTCTACTAATTGAATGAGTCGTCACTGACTTATTGAAAAACAGGGCCTGCTCCCATTAAGGAGCAGGCCTTTTTTATGCCCGTACAAAGATCAACTGTGGGAGCGGGCTTGCTCGCGAAGGCGGTGTGTCATTCAACATAAGTATTGACTGATACACCGCCTTCGCGAGCAAGCCCGCTCCCACAGGGGGAGTTGTAGTAGTCAAGAAAAATCCATTCCCAACACCAGCTCCACAAACGCCACCGACGCCGCACTGTGGTAGTTGTTCTTGCGCCGCAGCAACGCAGCCCCGCGCTCCGGCGCTGCCCCCTGCATGGAAAGCTTGCGCAATGCCCGATCCTGCGTGGCGATAGGTTCCGGCAGGATGGTGGCGATGGCGGAATGCCGGATGACTTCCAGCAGCGTGTTGACCGAGTTCACTTCAATCACCACTTTGGGCGTGATCTGCGCCTTGGCGAAAAACTCATCGATGCAGGTGCGGGTGATGTAGTCCGGGGTCAACAGCGCAAACTCCAGTTGAGCCACCTCTTGCGCGGACAACGCGTCCTGATGCTCGTAAAGCGGGTGATCGCGCCCGACCATCAACCCCAGGGTCTCGGTAAACGCCGGGATCGATTCGATGTCGGTGCTGCGCACCTGATCAAACGCAATCGCGATGTCCAGCGAATCATCCGCCAGCCCGGCTTCGATCCCGTCCATCGACAGCTCGAAAATCTCCAGGTGAATGTTCGGGTAGCGCGCCACGTAGTCGCGCACCAACGGCCCGACCAGATAAGCCATGAAGGTCGGTGTCATGGCCAGGCGCAAGGTGCCGCGGGACAAATCCTTTACGTCATGCAACGCACGCCTGCCCGCCTCCAGCTCCACCAGTACCCGCCGCGCGCATTCAATGTAAGCCTGGCCGGCATCGGTGGGCCTGACCGTGCGCGAGGTGCGGTCGAACAGGCTCACACCCAGTGATTCCTCCAGTTGGCGGATCTGCTGCGACAAGGTCGGCTGGGACACATGCAGCACTTCGGCGGCGCGGGTGAAACCGCCCTGGTCGGCCACCGCCAGCAGGTAACGCAAATGGCGAAGCAACATCGGACTCTCCATCTATAGGCAGTGCTTATGCATTGCATTATATATCGGTCTTGGACGCTATGGATGGATCGGCAGAAGATGGCCCCACACCCAAGCAACGCCACTCCCGATAGGAGAATCACCATGCAACAGTCCCACGCCTACAACGACCCAAGCCTGGCCCTGACCACTTCTGTCCTTGATGCCAAGGCGCGCAAGAACCTGTCGTGGCAGGACCTCGCCGATGGCACCGGTTTGAGCCTGGCCTACGTCACCGCCGCCCTGCTCGGTCAGCACCCGCTACCGGAAAGCGCCGCCAAAGTGGTCGGCGATAAACTCGAACTGGACGCCGACGCCGTGGCCCGGTTGCAGATCATCCCGCTGCGCGGCAGCCTCTCGGGTGTGCCGACCGACCCGACCATCTACCGCTTCTACGAAATGATCCAGATCTACGGCACCACCCTCAAAGCCCTGGTCCATGAGCAGTTCGGCGACGGCATCATCAGCGCGATCAACTTCAAGCTCGACATGAAGAAAGTCGAAGATCCGGAAGGCGGCTCCCGCGCCGTCATCACCCTCGACGGCAAGTTCCTGCCACTGCGCCCTTTCTAAGTTGATACCGGCCCATACGCTCCGTGCGGGCCGAACCCTGCCCACCCATGAGGACACGATCATGAAAGCGCTCATCGACGGTTTCCTGAAGTTCCAGAAAGAAGCCTTTCCGCAACGTACCGACCTGTTCAAACACCTGGCCACCACCCAGCATCCGGGCACGCTGTTCATCACCTGCTCCGACAGCCGTGTCGTGCCGGAACTGCTGACCCAGCAAGAGCCCGGTGAACTGTTCGTGATCCGCAACGCCGGCAACATCGTGCCGTCCTACAGCCCGCATCCGGGTGGCGTATCGGCCACGGTCGAATACGCCGTCGCGGTGCTCGGCGTGACCGACATCGTGATCTGCGGCCATTCGGACTGCGGCGCCATGACGGCGGTGGCCAAGTGCACCTGCATGGATCACCTGCCCGCCGTCAGCGGCTGGCTGCAACACGCCGAGTCGGCGAAAGTGATCAACGAAGCCCGGCCACATGCCAGCGAAGCGGCCAAGGTCAGTTCGATGGTGCGGGAAAACGTCATCGCCCAACTGGCCAACATCCAGACGCACCCGAGCGTGCGGCTGGCCCAGGAAAAAGGCCTGTTGAACCTGCATGGCTGGGTGTACGACATCGAGACCGGTTCGATCGATGCGCTGGATGCCGACAGCCGCAGCTTTGTGTCGCTGGTCGAGCATCCGGGCACTTGTGCGGTATCGGCCAAGGCGATCAAAGCCGCTTGACCGGAACCACCGGTTGTTGAAAAAAGTGACCGCCCTTGCAGCGGTCACGGGTTCCACTGTCTCAGCGTTTGACGCCCAGATCGATCTGGGTCATGCGGCTACGGATGGTGAACACGCCATCGCCCGAGAGAATCGCACTGCGCGCAAACAGGCGCCCGCTCTCCCAGTTCGAAAGGCCCAGTTCAGGCTTGTTCAACGCGTACTGGCCGTCGACCCAACGGGTGATGCCATTGCCGACAAAAGGCGCGTTGACCGCGTTGTAGAAACGCTCCTGGGCGTCGGCACTTTCACTGATCAAGGACACGGTGAACTGCGGGCTGTAGCGATTGAACAAGGCGATGGCACTGTCCAGGTCGTCGACGATTTTCAGGCTGACTTCCGGGGTTTCTTCCCACTCCCATTCGCGGCCCAATTGATCTTCCGGCAACGGCTCGGCCTGGGCTTCGGTCTGATAGCCCTCGGCGCGGTACACCTCGACCGTGGCAGCCAGCCAGTCTTGCGGCAGATGCGACTCGCTGCCTTCTACGATGTGCAGCTTGCAGCCCTGCCCCCGCGCGGCGCCGGCCTGCTTGAGTGCATCGAGAAACAGCGGCACCAGTTCAGCGGCGCGGTCGCGGTGGATCAGGCAGACGTTCAGGGTGTTGCAGACTTTGCGGTCCAGGGAGTTGCGCACCACGGCGGCAAAACGCCGGGCGTCGGCATCGGCGTTGGCGATCAGCCAGGCGCCACCGGTGCCGTGCAGGCTGACCGCCGTGCCGGCCTGCTGCGCGATGCTGCCCAACTGGCTGACGGCACGCCCCGAACCACGGGCTACCGCCAGTGACAGGCGCCGGTCAGCGAACATCGCCCAACCGGCGGCGTGGTTGACGCTTTCCACCAGCGACACCGCACCGGCCGGCAAGCCGGCGTCGCTCAGTGCCGGGTTCAGTGCATGGGTAACGATCGCCTGGGCGGTGCCCAACGCATCACTGCCGATGCGCAGCACGGCGGTGTTGCCAGTGCGCAACACACCGGCCGCATCGGCAAACACATTCGGCCGGCCTTCGAAGACGAACGCGACAATGCCCAACGGCGAGACCACTTGCTCGACTTTCCAGCCATCGTGCTCGACGCAGCTGATCACCTTGCCCCGACTGGCCGCAGCATCACGCCACGCGCGCAGGCCGGCGATCATGTCGCGACGCATGCGCTCATCGGCCAGCAACCGGGTGGTCGAACGACCGCGCGCCTTGGCCCGTTCGATGTCGGCCAGGTTGGCAGCCTCGATCAAGGTCCAGCATTCCGGGGTTTCCAGGCGTTGGGCAAACAGGTCGAAGAAGGCGCTGATCGCTTGATCGGACACCGCCGACAGCGCGGTAAACGCCGCTTGAGCACGCTCGATCGCGACGTTGGCCGCTTGCTGGTCCGCCACGGGGATCAACAACAACTCGCCGCTGACCTGCTCCACCAGCAGATGATCACCGGGCTGGAAGCGTTGCGCCAGTTCGGGGCTGACGACAGTGACACGATTGCCGGCAAAAGGGATGGGCGTACCAGCGACTAGACGTTCGAGCGCGAGAGACATGAAGCGGTTTCACCATGCAGTGGGCGGCCGGAAAATGTATAGCAATTTCCCCGGAGCGTCACGCTTCGCACCGGTGATCCCCCTGTGGGAGCGGGCTTGCTCGCGAAAGCGGTGTGTCAGGCAACATCAGTCTGGCTGACACACCGCTTTCGCGAGCAAGCCCGCTCCCACAATGGTTGTGCACTGGATGAAAAATCTCATGGTTACGTATCTCAATGTATACCGCCCCGCCCCGGACACACCCCGCACGCAAAACCCCACCCCAACGACACACCGCAGATACACCCCGTTGATGAAATACGCCGGTCGATTGGCCTGGCCGATCAAAGCGCTCAACTCACGGGGCATGCCCTTGCCCCGTCTCCCCGACCTGAAGGAGATCATCGTCCATGAACACCTCCATTTCCTCGGCCGTCAAAGGCCTGAACCTGAACCTCGACCGCGCCGGCAACTGGGTTGCGCCCCTGGCGCTGCGAGTGTTCCTTGCCTGGGAATTCCTCGAGTCAGGCCTGGAAAAATTCAACGGCCAGAACTGGTTCACCGATATCCAGGAGCGCTTCCCGTTTCCGTTCGACCACCTTCCGGCGACGCTGAACTGGGAACTGTCGATGTGGGCCGAACTGATCTTTTCCATGTCCTTACTGCTGGGCCTGGGCACGCGTTTCTCGGCGTTGAGCCTGATGGTGGTGACCCTCGTCGCCACCGCCGCCGTGCATTGGCCCGCCGACTGGCACACCCTGAGTGAACTTGCCCAAGGTTACGCCATCAGCAACAAGGGTTACGGCAACTTCAAGCTGCCCTTGATCTACCTTGTGGCCCTCACTCCGCTGTTGCTGTCCGGTGCCGGCAAGCTCAGCCTCGATGCCTTGCTGACGCGTTACTTCTGGCGTCGCTGACAGATCACGAAATATCTGTAGGAGCTGCCGCAGGCTCGGGCCGCGTTCGGACGATCTTTTGATCTTGCTTTTGCGATCTGGAGATTGCTGAAGATCAAGATCAAAAGATCGCAGCCTTCGGCAGCTCCTACAGGGGAGCGCGTGCACCACCAAACAACGAGGCCCTGTAGGAGCGAGCCTGCTCGCGAAAAACCCGAGAGCACCGCGGGGTGTCAGGCTCCCCGCAGTTGCCTGAACAACCTACCCCATCACTTCTTCCATCCCGGTCTGTTCGGCCAGCGTCGAATGCGCATTGCGTTCATGCACATGGGCGTGCGGTGTACGGTCAATCAGCAGGCTCAGCAGTTCCGGGCGACTGTAGTGGCCGCGGGAATCCATCATGCGTTTGCGCTTGTCGATCAGGCCCATGTCGAGGTCGGCGATCACCTCGCCCTCACCTTCCTGCAACGAACCCAGCACCGTGCCATCCGGGCTGATGATCGCGGTATAGCAACCGCCGGATATCGGGCCGATGGCGCAGCCGGTATCCGCCATGATCTGCGCCTGTTGCTCGGGGTACAGCCATGCCGTGGAGTTGACCACGAAACACGCAGCCTCCAGGGCATGCTGGCGAATGCTGACTTCCATTTGCGAGGCGAACAGGGGACCTGCAAACGACCCCGGGTACATCGCCGCATGGATCTGTTCGCCATCGGCCATCAAGGCATAGCGGGCCAGCGGGTTGAAATGCTCCCAGCAGGCCAGTTGCCCGATGCGCCCTGCCGCGCTGTCGACGGCCCGCAGGCCGGAACCGTCGCCCATGCCCCAGATCATGCGTTCATGGTAGGTCGGGGAGATCTTGCGGCGACGCTGGATCAGCGAGCCGTCGGCATCGAACAGCAACTGCGTGTTGTACAGCGTGCCGCCATCACGCTCGTTGACGCCGATGGACACGACCATGCCTGCTTGCCTGGCTGCCGCGCCGATGGCATCGGTGGCCGGCGAAGGCACGGTGACTGCCTGGTCCAGCAGCTTGAGGTGCTCGGCGGCCATTTCGAACGGCGACTGTACGAAGGAAAAGTACGGGTAGTACGGCACGACGGTTTCCGGGAACACGGCAAATTGCACGCCCTGTTCACCGAGTTCGAGAATCTTCTGCACCACTTTGTCGACGGTGCCTTCACGGCTGTAAAGAACGGGACTGATTTGTACGGCGGCGGCTTTGACAATGGTCATGGCGGTGATCTCACTGAGGGAAGGGTTTCAACGAGATCCAGATTACGCCCATCATATTAAGGCTTGAATGTCGTATACACCACTTTTCAGGACATCATTAAATCAACCCCGACTGGCCCGCTGAATCACCTGCGGCGGTTGCCCGAAGGCACGAATGAAAGCACGACGCATCCGCTCCCGGTCACCAAAACCGGTGTCCGTCGCCACCACATCGATGGAGTGCCGTCCGCTTTCCATCATCAACCGAGCCGACTCGACCCGCAGGCGTTCGATGGCCTTGGCCGGAGACTGGCCGGTTTCGGCATGAAACACCCGGCTGAATTGCCGGGGGCTGAGATTGGCCGCGCTGGCCAGCTCCTCGACCGACAACGCGGACTTGAGATTCTGCCGGGCGTAGTTCAGCGCGGCCTGAATCCGATCGGTCTTGGGGGCCAGTTCCAGCATCACTGAAAACTGCGACTGTCCGCCGGAACGCCGGTGGTACACCACCAGTTGCCGCGCCACCTTGCGTGCAAGGTCGGCGCCCAGGTCCTGCTCCACCAGCGCCAACGCCAGGTCCACGCATGCGCTCATGCCCGCCGCCGTCCACAGATGACCATCATTGACGAAGATCCGGTCTTGCTCGACCTTCACGTTCGGGTACGCCTTGCGAAAGGCCGGCACATGCGCCCAGTGGGTGGTCGCCCGCCGACCATCAAGCAAACCGGCCTCCGCCAAGGCAATCGCCCCCGTGCAAATCGAGCCCAGGCGTCGGGTGCCATGACTGGCGCGGCGCAAGAACGCCAGCATGCCCGCAGTGGTCGGGCGGATCAGGTTGTCGCCCAGGACCAGCAGCGTATCGAACGCGCGCTGATCGAACGCTTCGGTCTGCACGGCAAAACCGGCGGACGTTTGCACCAGGCCACCCGGCTCGGACAACAAGGCAATGCGGTACAACGGCTCGTCACCGGCACTGTTGGCCAATTCGAAGGCAGCACACATGGCCAGCCCCAGAACCTGAAAACCGGGATAAACGATGAGTCCGATCTGGTGCATGGCGGTATGACCCTGAACGTGGCATGCCTGATATTCAGGCCAGGATCTACACTCTAACCCGAACCGCCCGCACCGGACATCATGATGGAGCGCCTCGCGCATTGGCCGATGGCGACGGATAATGAAGCGGTTTGCATCTCACCGAGGAATGGAAGGATGTCACTGACTCTTTATTTCCACCCGCTCTCGTCGTTCTGCCACAAAGCGTTGATCGCCCTCTATGAACTGGACATCGAGTTTGAAAAAAGGGTTATCGACCTGGGCAACGACGTCGACCGGGCCGAACTTCAAGCGCTGTGGCCAATCGGCAAGTTCCCGGTGCTTCGCGATCACACCCGGCAAAAGAACGTGCCGGAGTCGAGTGTGATCATTGAATATCTGGACCGGCTTCATACCGGCCAGGCGCACCTGATTCCCCACGATTGGGAAGCCGCCCTGGAAGTGCGGCTGTGGGATCGCTTTTTCGACCTCCATGTCCAGGTGCCGATGCAGAAGATCGTCGCAGACCGCCTGAACGCCGCCAACGGCGACCTGACCCGCGAGCGCGCCGCGCTGACAACGGCGTACGGCCTGCTTGAACGGCAACTGGCGGCAAAAACCTGGGTGGCCAGCCCGGCATTCAGCATGGCCGATTGCGCCGCCGCCCCGGCGCTGTTCTACGCCAGCACCCTCGTCCCCTTTGCCGACGATCAGCGCCACCTGAGCGCTTATTTCGACAGGTTGACGGAAAGACCCTCGGTCAAGCGGGTGATCGACGAGGCAAGGCCCTGGTTTGCCTGGTATCCGTTTGCCGAGGCCATCCCGGAGCGCTTTCGCTAGAGGCACCCACGCGGCCGGGGAACGGGAGGCAGATACAAAAAATCCCCGTGATCCATCAAGCAATGGATCACGGGGATCAGTGAACAATGCCGGCGTGTGATCAGGCCGGAACGCCCAGAATGATGTGGGAAGCCTTGATCACGGCCGTGGCGCTGACGCCGGTTGCCAGACCCAGTTCTGCCACCGCATCGCGGGTCACGATCGAATAGACCTTCGAACCGCCAGCCAGCTCGATCACCACTTCAGCATTGACCGCACCGTCGGTCACGCTCAGCACCTTGCCTTCCAGGCAGTTACGCGCCGACAGGCGAATGTCGCTCGATTCGGTCATCAACATCACCCAGGGTGCCTTGATCAGCGCGACGGCTTCTTTGCCGACGGCGATGCCCAGGCTCTTGATGCTTTCCATGGTAACGACGGCAACCAGTTGCTCGCCGCCCGCCAGGGTCAACACCACTTCAGCGTTGACCGCGCCCGGCTGGACCTGGCTGACCTTGCCTTTGAATACGTTGCGTGCACTGACTTTCATTTGAGGCGTCCTTTTCTTGACTTGAGAGTTAGGAATTGCCCGGCATCTTCAGTGTAAGCGCTGTGTAGAAACAACTACAGCGCAGCTCTGGTTCAGTGACAGACGGCCGGATCACTCAGAAAATCTTCATCAGACGCGCACAAAGAACGTCCGCGAGCCTTGGCTGCACGCTGGTTTGCAAGGGAGCATCCGGGACATGGACAACGAGCGCAAAAAACCGGCGAATCGACGAATAACAACCGTCGGTCGAGTGTTTTCTGATTGAGCAGGAAGAAAAAATGGCAGGGGCGGCTGGATTCGAACCAACGCATGGCAGGATCAAAACCTGCTGCCTTACCGCTTGGCGACGCCCCTGTATCTGTTGCGATGAGTGCCAGGCACTCGCTTTCTTGAGTGGCAACAAGTGCTGTTGCCTGCTTGCGTGACTGGTTCCCTGAGGACCTGTGCAAGAGTGGGCGGCAATTTACCAACTTTTGTCTCGTCTGGGAAGCCCCAATAAAACAATTTGTTTTTTAAAACAGACGCTTAGTGTTCAGCCGGGTCCCGGAGAAGTGGTCGGCGCACATTCGGCCCGATCACGTCTGCTACGCTTTTCCTTTAGGGGATGGAATCAGGAATCATTTGCTCAACACCCTTCCTTTGCCATTTGAGGGCGCAAAATGTGAAAGGCAAACTGATGGGCACCTTTGCAACCATTCTGGTGGTCGGGGCCGCGATTTATGGACTGAACACCTGGGAACACATCGAGAGCCAGCGACAGGAAGCGGTCTGCAGGGCTGCCCGGGAGCATCTCAACGGCCTGGAAACCCAGGCGCGAGCCCTGGCCTCCGGGTTGACGGTCGAAGCCTATGCCGAGGCCGAAAAAGCCGAGGCCGGCCAGTTGGTCCTGGCACTCGATACGGCCAGGAACGAAGCCGAGGTCAATGCCGTCATCGACAAACACGCCGCCGCCATCGAAGCACAGATAACGGCCGAAGACGCCGAGGTCCACTCCCGAAGCGATCAACCCTTCCTCGGCCAGGAACTCAAAAAGCAACGCATCCCCACCGACATCAAACAGGAATTCAAACGAGCTGAAAAAGCCGTCCTCGAGACCTGTGGATAGCAACGACTGCAGCTGCGGGTTTGTCGCCAGCGTCTAGACTCCAGCAAGAGCAGGTTGCAACCAGACTCCGCGTTTAAAACAAAAAAAACTACAAACGAGGACGCCCATACCTTGAAACTATCAATCCTCTGCGCCATGGCGGGCCTGCTGGTGTCGGTCGCGGTGTCTGCCAACGGCGTCATTCCTGTCCTCGAACTGGACTTCACCCGGTCTGCGACCGAAACCCTGAAAAAAATCGGCATCAATGACGCGTGCGTCATCGGCGCCTCGAGCCCCGTTGCGTTCACTTACTGCCGGGAAGGATCGTCGACACTGTGGAAGTATCAGGCACTGGATCTGGAGCAGATGGCGGCGCTGCAGGATGCAAAGCAGTCCCCGGCGGCCTACCAACCGATTTCCGTGGTGGAGTTCGGGAGTCCGGCCTGTGAACACGAGGGCAGCCTGGCTGCCACTGGAAAACCACCGATACGCAGGCTGATCCTCGGCCTGATCGCCATTTCCCTGCTGATCGGCTTGCGCTATAGCTATCGGGCCATGCGGCAGCGCCGCCAGGACCCCACCGCGTACGCGCATCCCCTTGAGCAGGCGGCGAGTGGATTTCAGGCCAGCGCACAGGCAAAAGCCCTGGCAGCCTTTGGCCTCGCGGTTGCCGTGGCAGTCGTCTACTTCAATTACACGGGATTTTGAACAACAGGTGAGCGCGCCGTTGCGGCGCGCTCGCCGGTCACTCAGTGCGGTGCGCGCGGGATGGTCTTGAGCAGGTCTTCGGGGCTGATGTGACCGACCACGCTGCCCGGTTGCGGCAGGTTGAGGATGTGGCCCTTCATCTTGCCGATGATGTGCATTTCGCACGGCTTGCAATCGAACTTCAGCGTCAGCACTTCATCGCCATGAATCAGCTGCATCGGCGCGACCTTGGTGCGCACGCCGGTCACGCCCTTGGCCTGTTTCGGACACAGGTTGAAGGAGAAACGCAGGCAGTGCTTGGTGATCATCACCGGCACTTCGCCGGCTTCCTCGTGGGCCTCGTAGGCCGCGTCGATCAGCTTGACCCCATGGCGGTGATAGAAGTCGCGAGCCTTCTGGTTGTAGACGTTGGCCAGGAAGGTCAGGTGCGACTCCGGGTACACCGGCGGCGGCGTGGTTTCGGCTTTGCGGCTGCCGCGCGGGTGGGCGGCGACCCGCGCCTGGGTCAAGGCCTCGATCACTTCACGGCGCAAGGCCTTGAGCTGCGAGTTCGGGATGAAGAACGCCTGCGGCGCATCCAGCTTGATGTCGATCGCGTGGTACTGGGTGGTCCCCAACTGGCCGAGCAGATCCTGCAATTGCTCCAGCGCCTGCTCCGGCTTGTTGGCCGCGCCGAACGGGCCGGCCAGGGTGACGCTGGCGCTGATGCCCTCCTCGCTGGTCGCGGTCAGCTCCAGCTGTTCTTCACGCAGGCGAGCGACCCAGCTCAGGGCGATGCGACGCTCGGCAGAGGTCCGTTGCAGCGCCTGTTGCCAGTTGTGATCGAGATTGCGATTCAGCGGATGGTTGGGGCGCAGCTTGTACATCCCCTCCGGCATCTCGTTGGGCTCGACGCGATAGCGATAACGCTTCTCGCCGTCCTCCTCGAATTCGCCCTTGGGTTCGGCGATGTTGGCGCGGAACCCCACCACTTCACGCTTGACCAGCACGTTGAGGCCGTCACCGTTGGACAGCGGTTCGTGCGTCACGACCTGCATGTCACGCTTGGCGACCTTCTCGACCACACCCACCGGCAGACCGGTGAAGGTCGGCGAGTCAAAGGCGCCGATATCGATCTTGCGGTCCGTGACGAAGTAATCGGTGCTGCCACGGTGGAAGGTCTTTTCCGGGTCAGGCAGGAAGAAGTGCGCGGTGCGGCCGCTGGAAGCGCGGGCCAGGTCCGGGCGGTCTTCGAGGACGTCGTCGAGACGCTGGCGGTAGTAGGCCGTGATGTTCTTCACATAGCCCATGTCCTTGTAGCGGCCCTCGATCTTGAACGAGCGCACGCCCGCCTCGACCAGCGCGCGGATGTTGGCGCTCTGGTTGTTGTCCTTCATCGACAGCAGGTGCTTTTCGTAAGCGATCACGCCACCCTTTTCATCCTTGAGGGTGTACGGCAGGCGGCAAGCCTGGGAGCAGTCGCCACGGTTGGCGCTGCGCCCGGTCTGCGCGTGGGAAATGTTGCACTGGCCGGAAAACGCCACGCACAACGCGCCATGGATAAAGAACTCGATGGCCGCTTCGGTTTCGTCGGCGATGGCGCGGATTTCCTTGAGGTTCAGCTCACGGGCCAGCACCAGTTGCGAGAAACCGGCCTGATCGAGGAACTTCGCCCGCTCCAGGGTGCGGATGTCCGTCTGGGTACTGGCGTGCAGCTCGATCGGCGGGATGTCCAGCTCCATCACACCCAGGTCCTGGACGATCAGCGCATCGACGCCGGCGTCGTACAACTGGTGGATCAGCTGGCGGGCCGGTTCCAGTTCGTTGTCGTGCAGGATCGTGTTGATGGTGGTGAAGATCCGCGCGTGATAACGACGGGCGAATTCCACCAGTTCGGCAATCTCGCTCACCTCGTTGCAGGCGTTGTGGCGGGCGCCGAAGCTCGGGCCGCCGATGTACACGGCATCGGCACCATGCAGGATAGCCTCGCGGGCGATGGCGACATCGCGGGCGGGGCTGAGCAATTCCAGGTGATGTTTGGGCAAAGACATAGTTTTTTTAGTCAGGCTTGTCACGGTCGAGGCGTGCATTGTAGCGGCGAAACGCCCGACCGGCACCCGTATGCTGCCCGGTGGCGTTTCGGGCAAGCCTGGCCAGCCTCGCTCCTACATTATTTGATCGGCGTCGGCCAAATGCCCAAGATCCTCTGTGGGAGCGGGCTTGCCCGCGAAAGCGCTGGGTCAGTCAACACTTGTGCAAGCTGACACGCCGCCTTCGCGAGCAAGCCCACTCCCACAAGGGGATTTTATGTCGTACCCAGAATTTGTGCACAACAACATTCAACTGTGGGGCTTGCCCGCGAAAGCGCTGGGTCAGTCAACACCTGTGCAAGCTGACACGCCGCCTTCGCGAGCAAGCCCGCTCCCACAAGGGGCTTTACGTCGTACTCAGAATTTGTGCACAACAACATTCAACTGTGGGAGCGGGCTTGCCCGCGAAAGCGCTGGGTCAGTCAACACCTGTGCAAGCTGACACGCCGCCTTCGCGAGCAAGCCCGCTCCCACAAGGGGCTTTATGTCGTACCCAGAATTTGTGCACAACAACATTCAACTGTGGGAGCGGGCTTGCCCGCGAAAGCGCTGGGTCAGTCAACACCTGTGCAAGCTGACACGCCGCCTTCGCGAGCAAGCCCGCTCCCACAAGGGGATTTCATGTCGTACCCAGAATTTGTGCACAACAACATTCAACTGTGGGAGCGGGCTTGCCCGCGAAAGCGCTGGGTCAGTCAACACCTGTGCAAGCTGACACGCCGCCTTCGCGAGCAAGCCCACTCCCACAAGGGGGTTTCATGTCGTACTCCGAATTTGTGCACAACAACATTCAACTGTGGGAGCGGGCTTGCCCGCGAAAGCGCTGGGTCAGTCAACACTTGTGCAAGCTGACACGCCGCCTTCGCGAGCAAGCCCACTCCCACAAGGGGATTTCATGTCGTACTCAGAATTTGTGCACAACAACATTTAACTGTGGGAGCGGGCTTGCCCGCGAAAGCGCTGGGTCAGTCAACACCTGTGCAAGCTGACACGCCGCCTTCGCGAGCAAGCCCACTCCCACAAGGGGATTTCATGTCGTACCCAGAATTTGTGCACAACAACATTCAACTGTGGGAGCGGGCTTGCTCGCGAAAGCGCTGGATCAGTCAACACCTGTGCAAGCTGACACGCCGCCTTCGCGGGCAAGCCCGCTCCCACAAGGGGTTTTGTGTGTATCGCAGCGATCAGGCCTTGGCCGCCATCGCGGTCACTTCCACGCGCATGCCTTCCACCGCCAACGAGGCAACGCCGACAGCGGCGCGCACTGGCCACGGCTTGGCGAAGTAGCGCTTGTAGACCTCGTTGAACGCGGCGCGGTCGGCCATGTCGGTGAGGTAGATGGTCAGGTGCATCACGCGGTCCATGGAGCTGCCGGCACGTTCCAGCGCAACCTTCAGCGCTTGCAGGGTGCATTCGCTTTGCAGGGTGATGTCGCCAAGCTCCAGGCTGCCATCGGCACGGGTGGGGATCTGGGTGGAGACCAGCACACCGGCGAAACCGACGACGTCGGAGGAAATCGAATCGGCATCGAGGTCAGGCGTAAAGGTCAGGTCGTGGTTTGCCATTGGAAGTTCTCTTGCTGGAAAGGGTAAGGCAAGCGCCTTTTGCGCCGCCAGTTTACAGGGCCATTCCCGGCGCGTCGCTAATGCGCAGCGCTCGACTGCGCATCAGCCGAGCCCTCGTCATTGCAACGGCGAAAACTTCGCCGGCAGGTAGATCGTCGAGCGCATGTCGCGCAGTTGCGGGCCGGAGTTTTCCGGCGGCCAGACGCCGTCGGCGACCGCCTGGGTGCGCACCTGCAAGCGCTGCTCAAGGGTGGCCCACGGCCAGATGTGCAGATAACGCGGCAGCGCGCCGTCGGTGGCATAAAACGCCGCGTACACCGGCGAATATTGCTCTGCGGTTCGCGCCTCGATGGCTTTGCTCCAGCCGTCGAGTGTCGGCTGCAAGCCGCTACTGACCAGATCGTAAACGCGCAACTCATAGAACGGACCGTGCTGGCCAGCACTCAAGGGCTCGAGGAAGGGAAACAGCGTGTAGTTTTCGATGCGCAGATCGGTGATGAACTCGTTGACGCCAAACGCCCCGCCCCCCAGCAGGAAACGCTCGCGTTCCGCTTGCCTGAGGTGCTCATCTGCGTAGCCGCGCAGCACAGCGATCTGGTTCAACTGGCCGATCTCAGAGGCCCAGCAGCCCATCAGCGTGCCGCCGACGTTCGGATCGTCCAGCGCCGCCTCGATCTGCGCCAATGCTTGCGCCACCGTGCGCACCCGCACGGTGAAAGTGATCAGTTCAAAAAAACGCATGGCGACTCCGCCCATTGGTTTGCCAAAAGCCCACAGCCTAAGGCAGCCCCCGCAGGCGGGATATTGATAAGAACCCCATCGATTACGGCATTTCCCCTAGTGTTCCAGGTGATTTCTTTACGCCGGGGCAGCCATCGATCATTCACACAACGTGTTCAATGCCTTCACTTAATGACGCTTGATGCAGAAATTGCGACGAATATGCTGTGGGTACGTTTCCGTGATCTCGCATGACAACAAGAGCCCACACCATGCACAGCCCCAGAACGCTCTACCAGAAACATATCGACAGTCACACCGTCTGCGCCCTCGACGATCAGGGCCATGTGCTGCTGTACATCGACCGCCAGGTCGCCAACGAATACACCAGCCCGCAAGCCTTCAGCGGCATGCGCGACGCAGGTCGCAAAGCCTGGCGGCCGAGCGCGACGCTGGCGGTGGTCGACCACGTCAATCCCACGGCGCCGACACGCGTTGCCGCCATGCCGGACGCTGGCGGCGCCCGTCAGGTGTCCTACTTCGAAGAAAACTGCCGCGACTTCGGCATCGAACTGTTCGATGTGCTGGACAAGCGTCAGGGCATCGAGCACGTCGTGGCCCCCGAACAAGGCTTTATCCTGCCTGGCATGGTCGTTGCCGCCGGCGACAGCCACACCACCACCTACGGTGCCCTGGGTGCCTTCGGTTTCGGCATCGGCACCTCGGAAATCGAACACCTGCTGGCCTCGCAAACCCTGGTCTACAAGTGCCTGAAGACGATGCGCGTGACGGTCAATGGCCTGCTCGGGCCTGGCGTCACGTCGAAGGACATCATCATGGCCCTGATCGAGAAAATCGGCGCTTCGGGCGCCACGGGTTATGCCATCGAATTCGCCGGCCCGGCGATCAGCGACCTCAGCGTCGAAGCGCGCATGACCATCTGCAACATGGCCGTCGAGGCCGGCGCCCGAGGCGCGTTCATGGCCCCGGACGACAAGGTCTTCGCCTACCTGCAACGCAAGCCCCGTGCACCCCGGGGCCAGCTGTGGGAACAGGCCGTCGCAACATGGCGTGGTCTGCACAGCGACGATGGGGCGGTGTTTGATCGCGAAGTCACCCTGGATGTCGCGGCGCTCGAACCCATGGTCACCTGGGGCACCAGCCCCGATCAGGCCGCACCGGTGGGCGGGCATGTGCCGGACCCGGCCGCGCAGCCTGACCTGATCCTGCGCCAGGGCATGCAACGCGCCTTGAGCTACATGGGCCTGGAGCCGGGCATGCCGCTCAGCGACGTGGTGATCAGCCACGCTTTCATCGGCTCGTGCACCAATGCGCGCATCGAGGACCTGCGCGATGTCGCCCGCGTCGTGCGCGGCAAACGGGTGGCGGCCCACGTGCGGGCCATGATTGTTCCCGGTTCGACGATGGTGCGTGACCAGGCCGAAGACGAAGGATTGGCGCAGATCTTCCTCGATGCCGGTTTTGAATGGCGCCAGTCGGGTTGCTCGATGTGCCTGGCCATGAATGACGACGTGCTCGCCCCCGGTGATCGTTGTGCGTCAAGCACCAACCGCAACTTCGAAGGCCGGCAAGGCGCCGGTGCGCGCACCCATTTGATGAGCCCGGCCATGGTCGCCGCCGCTGCGATTACCGGGCACTTGACCGACGTGCGCACCTTCGCGCTGGAGGCTTGAACCATGCAACCTTTCGCTATCGTCAGCGGCAGCGCCGCCCCGCTTCTGGCCGCCAACATCGACACCGACGTGATCATGCCCAAGCAGTTCCTCAAAGGGATTGATCGCAAGGGCCTGGACAAGGGTCTGTTCTTTGACTTGAGGTTCCTTGAGTCCGGCGAACCCGATCCGCGGTTCATCTTCAACCAACCGGCCTGGAGCGAGGCTGCGTTTCTGGTGGTGGGTGCCAATTTCGGCTGTGGTTCGAGTCGCGAACATGCGGTCTGGGGGCTGAAGCAAGTGGGCATCCGCGCACTGATCGGCACCAGTTTCGCCGGCATTTTCTACGACAATTGCCAGCGCAATGGGGTGTTGGCGATTCAGCTGACCGAGGAACAACTCAAGCAGATTGCCGCGTTGACCAGCAACCCGGCAACGGCTCGAATCAGCGTCAACCTGCCGGAGCAAACCATCGAACTGGCGGACGGCAACGTGATCCCGTTCGAGATCGATGAACTGCGCAAGCAATCGTTGCTGCTGGGGCTGGATGCCATTGGCACCACGTTGCAACGGGCCGAGCAGATTCGCCAGTTCGAAGCCCGGCACCTGGCGGAAAATCCCTGGCTGGTCTGACAAGGATCCTGTAGGAGCTGCCGCAGGCTGCGATCTTTTGGCTTTTAACGGGCCCAAATCAAGATCAAAAGATCGCAGCCTGCGGCAGCTCCTACAAGGGGTGTATGGCAGATGTAAAAAAACGGCGCCCTGGGGCGCCGCTTGGCATTTTCACATCCCAGTGTGGCCATCGCCTTCAGGGTGGTCGCGACACGGTTGCTGGTCAGCGGACGCGGGATACGCACCTGACCTTCCTTGTAGGAGCTGCCGCAGGCTGCGATCTTTTGGCTTTTGACGGGCCCGAATCAAGTTCAAAAGATCGCAGCCTGCGGCAGCTCCTACAAGGGGTGTATGGCAGGTGTAAAAAAACGGCGCCCTGGGGCGCCGTTTGGCATTTTCACATCCCAGTGTGGCCATCGCCTTCATGGTGGTCGCGACACGGTTGCGGGTCAGCGGACGCGGGATGCGCACCTACAGAGGATAATCACGCCGGTGGGGCTGCATGCCATTGGCACCACGTTGTAACGGGCCGAACAGATTCCTGTAGGAGCGAGCTTGCTCGCGATGGTCGTTAACGATAACGCGTGTTTACTGGCTAAACGCGGCGCTCTTGAATCCATCGTCGGATCGCCGCCCGGAGCAAGCTCGCTCCTACAGAGACAGATGACGAAAATACTCCTCGAGAAACTCGACACAAACCCGCAGCTTGGCCGACTGGCTCAGCCGTGTCGGGTATACCGCCCACACGTTGGCGCTCTGGGTGTAATCGTGCAGTACCTGCACCAGTCGCCCCTGCTCCAGCATCGGCTTCACATCCCACATCGAGCGCAACAGGATCCCGCCGCCACTCAAGGCCCACTGCAGGACGATCTCGCCGTTGTTCGAGGATAACGGCCCGCTGACACGCACCGATTCTTCCTGCCCGTCCTTCGTCAGGCTCCATACGCCGAACGCGTTGTTGCGCTCCTTGAGCACCAGGCAATCGTGGTCCTTGAGGTCAGCCAGCGACTGCGGCACACCGCGCCGTTCCAGGTACTCGGGCGTCGCACACAGCACCCGCCGGTTGCTCACCAGTTTGCGCCCCAGGTGCTGGCCCGGCAGGTCATCCCCCACGCGAATCTCCAGGTCGAAGCCCTCGCCGACGATATCGACCACGCGATCGAACACGTCCAGGCGCAGCTCGAGTTTCGGATAGGTCTGCGACAGCTCGCAGATGGCCGGCGCCACATGGTTGCGGCCAAAACCGAAGCTGCTGCAGATGTGCAACGAGCCCATGGGCTGCTGCCGCGCCTCGGATATTTCGCCGACAAAATCATCGAAATCACCCAGCAACTTCTCCGCCCACACCCGCACCCGCTCACCGTCGTCGGTCAGTGCGATGCGTCTTGTCGTGCGGTGCAGCAGGCGGGTCGAGAGCGTGGTTTCCAGCACGGATATGCGTTTGCTGATGTAGGCCGGCGAATACCCCAGCTCCTCGGCGGCGCTGGCGAAGCCGTTTTTGCGCACGACGGTGAGGAACACCTTGAGGTCTTCAGGCAAGGGAAATTGATCACGATTCGTGTTCATACGCCTCATACTTTTGCTGTTTATCGTGTTATTCGCGAAGGATAGCATCGATCTACCGAGTGGCAATCCATCCCCGGCCAACCGTGGTTTCTGAATCCTCGATAAAAACAACATGAGGAAAGCGCGACATGAACAAGCCCTACGAGCAAACCCTTAACGCCCCCGACGGCGGTTTCGTGCAACGCCTGCGCAGCCTCTGCGCCTACGAAATCGGCGTCATCCCGCTGCCGATCTTTCTCGGCATCGCGGTCATCGTTTATCTCTCTGCCCATCTGGGCTTCCTGCCCAAGAACATGATCGGCGGGCTCGCCGTGATCATGACCATGGGCGTGTTCTTCGGCCAACTGGGCTCGCGCCTGCCGATCCTCAAGGAAATCGGCGGCGGCGCCATCCTGTGCCTGATGCTGCCGTCGATCCTGGTGTTCTACGGCTTCTTCGGGCCGGCGACGATCGACGCCACCAAAATGCTCATGAAGGAAGCCAACTTCCTGTACTTCGTGATCGCCAGCCTGGTGGTCGGCAGCATTCTGGGGATGAGTCGTTTCATCCTGGTCCAGGGCATGCTGCGGATGTTCATTCCCCTGCTCGTCGGCACCCTGGCCGCCGTTGCCAGCGGACTGCTGGTCGGCAAACTGGTGGGCTACAGCTTTCACCACACGTTCTTTTTCATCATCGTGCCGATCATTGGCGGCGGGATCGGCGAAGGGATCCTGCCCCTGTCGCTGGCCTACTCGTCGATCCTCGGCGGCACCCCGGATATCTACGTGGCGCAACTGGCGCCCGCCGCCGTGGTCGGCAACATCGCGGCGATCATCTGTGCCGGTTTTCTCGCGCGCCTGGCCCTCAAGCGCCCGAACATCAATGGCGAAGGTTCCCTGATCCGCGCCAAGGACGAGAACGATAAATTCAAGGTCAAGGAAGACACCGGCTCCCTTGTCGACTTCCGCGTCATGGGTGCCGGGGTGCTGGTGATCTGCGCGTTCTTCGTCCTCGGCGGCCTGCTGGAAAAAGTCGTGGGCATTCCCGGTCCGGTGATGATGATCCTCGTGGCGGTGCTGTTTAAGTACCTTCGGGTGCTGCCGGAGAAACTCGAGAAAGGCGCCAACACCTTTTACAAGCTGGTGTCGTCGGCCTTCATCTGGCCGGTCATGATCGGCCTGGGCATGCTCTACGTGCCGCTGGACAGCGTGGTGAAAGTGTTCTCGGTCGGCTATGTGCTGGTGTGCGTCTCGGTGGTGGTGTCGATGACCGTGGCCGGCTTTTTCATTGGCAACCTGATGAAGATGTACCCCATCGAATCGGCCATCGTGACCTGCTGTCACAGCGGCCTGGGCGGCACCGGAGACGTGGCGATCCTCTCGGCGTCCAACCGCATGTCGCTGATGCCGTTCGCGCAGATTTCCACGCGCATTGGCGGGGCTTCGACGGTGATTCTGGCGACGATACTGTTGCGGCTGTTTGTCTGAAGTTCTCAACACACAAACCCTGTGGGAGCGAGCTTGCTCGCGATAGCGTTGTGCCTGATACATAGATGTTGAATGTACGACTGCAATCGCGAGCAAGCTCGCTCCCACAGGAGGTGCGGTGTTCAAACTATTAGCTGAACAGAACACCGGCCCAGTGCCGGTGTTTTGCATTGTGAGGTCGTTATCGGTCCAGCCGATTCAAACCTGCGAATTATCGATTTGTGCAGCAGTCCGTGGACCGCGAGCATGGCGTCACTTCCAACAACAAAAACCAAGGACCCGCCATGACCGCCCGATTTCACAACCCAGTGGATACCCGTTTCGGCTGGGGCAGCCTGCAAGAGCTGGCCGCCATCACCGAACACCAGAACGTTGCCGTCGTGACCTTTCCCGAAGCCCGTGACCTGGGGCTGGTGGATCGTCTCCAGGCGTTGCTGGGCGAACGTCTGGTCTACGTGATCGAAGATGTCCAGCCCAATCCCGATGTCGCGCAACTGCGCGCGACCTATGAACGCTTCTGGCAGGAAGCCGGCGATTGCCATGCGGTGATTGCCGTTGGAGGCGGCAGTGCCATCGACACCGCCAAGGCGCTGATTGTCGGCACCGAGTCAGGCCGCTTCGATGAGCTGCTGGCCTTGCTGGCAAGCGGCAAACCCTTCGTTCCGGTACGCAGCAAACAGCTGATCGCAGCCCCGACCACGGCGGGCACCGGCAGTGAAGTCACGCCCTGGGCGACGATCTGGGACGCGGCCAACCACAAGAAGTATTCCCTGCACCTGGACTGTACCTGGCCAAAGGTCGCGATCATCGATCCGCAATTGATGCTCACGGTGCCGGCCAGCGTCACCGTGTCCACAGGCCTGGATGCACTGTCCCACGCACTGGAATCGATCTGGAACATCAACGCCAACCCGCTTTCCGACACCTTCGCCATCTCTGCCATCGAAGACATCCTCGAATGCCTGCCCTTGCTGCGGCGTGACCTGTCCAACCAGGAACTGCGTTCACGGATGGCCCTCGCCGCACTCAAGGCCGGCATGGCGTTCTCCAACACCAAGACCGCACTGGCCCACTCCATTTCCTATGAGATGACCCTGCACTACGGCTTGCCCCATGGCATCGCCTGCTCCTTCACCTTGCCACTGGTACTGGGCCTCGCCTGGGGCCACGACGCAACGCGCGACAAGACCCTGCAACGGGTTTTCGGGCCAGACCTGGATAAAGCCCAGGCCCGCTTGCGCGCCTTCCTGCACAGCCTGGATGTGAAAACCGAGTTCGCCGACTACGGCGTAACGGCCGAAGAAGCACAAGCCATGATCGACTTCGCCCTGCAGGGTGCACGCGGCAAGAACTTCATCGGCTCACGAGCGGCCTAGGGCTCGACAGCCCCCAAGACACTACACTGCCAGCGGCGTAACGAGCCGCGACGATTTCCTGCCGCACCTGAGAAAGAGTGCACCCTGCGACGCAACTCGCAGGGAACGAACAAGAATAAGGAAAAGATCATGAATCGTGCCCAAACCATGCCAGGTCTCGCCGTACACAGCGCATCGTTTCGCGTCGCCCAGTGGCGCATGCTGCTGGCAGCCATGTTTTGTTATCTGTTTTTCTATACCGGGCGACAAACGTTCGGTTTCGCCATCCCCGGTATCCAGGCCGAGTTCGGCTTTACCAAAGAGCATCTTGGCTGGGCATCGGCCGCCATGCTCTGGGCCTACGCCATTGGCCAGGCCATCAACGGCAACCTCGCCGACAAATTCGGTGGCCGACGCATCATGACCCTGGGCGCCGTGCTGTCCTGTGGCGCCAACTGGGTGACCAGTTTCGCCAGCGGCTTCGCCGGGCTGATCCTGCCCTGGGGCATCAATGGCTACTTCCAGGCATTGGGCTGGGCACCTGGCAGCCGGCTGATCTCCAACTGGTGGAGCGCGGGTGAACGCGGCAAGGTCTACGGCTTCTACGTGTTCGCGGCCGGTTGCGCTTCCGTTCTTTCCTACGTGACCTCGATCGTCGTACTGGAAGTGATGCATCTGGAATGGCGCTGGATCTTCCGCCTGCCCGTGTTGCTCATGCTGGCCGGCGGCATCATCTTCTACCTGGTGGCCCGCGAGCGTCCGCAAGACCTGGGATTCGAACCGCTGGCCGACACCGGTGTGGCCAATGCCGAGGACAAGAACCATGAGGTGGCGCACGGTGAAACCGAAACATCGGCGCAACGCTACAAAGCGGTACTGAAGAACTTTCGCCTGATCATCGCCGCCGTGTCCCTGGGTTTCCAGAACGCAGCCCGCTACGGTTTGATCGTCTGGGTGCCGGTGCACTTCCTGGGCGCCAACTGGAAAAGCGGCGACAGCATGATCGATCCGAAATGGATCACCGTGGCCCTTCCGGTCGGCATGGCCATCGGCGCGCTGAGCAACGGCTGGATCTCGGACAAGCTGTTCGGCTCCAAGCGCTACCTGGCGATCATGCTCTACATGTTCCTCGGTGCAGCCACCAGCTTGTGGATGTGGACCCTTGCCCCCCACAGCGCGACCGGCCTTGTGGCCTTGTTCCTCTGCGGTTTCTTCGTGTACGGCCCCGCTTCCAGCTTCTGGGCGCTGTGCCCGGACCTGGTAGGCGCCAAGCGCGCCGGCACGGCGACCGGGGTGATGAACTTCTCGTCCTATCTGTTCGCCGGCCTGGCGGAACCGCTGATCGGCAGTATGCTCGACAGTACCGGCAACACCTCGCTGATCTTCATCGTGGTCACCGCTGCCTGTCTCTGCAGCGCGTCGGTAGCGCTGTTCATCAGGCGTTGATTGCCTGGCTGGACAGATTGAATCAGTGGCAGCGGCTCAGGAACAGGATCGTCTATGTACCAGTACCACAAGTGGCTACGTTCATTTCATGCGGTGGCCAAGACCGGCAGCTTCACCCTCGCCGCCGAGTATTTGAGCGTCGGCCAGCCCACGGTCAGTGAGCAGGTCAATGCCCTGGAGAAGAAGTTTTCCGTGGAGCTGTTCCATCGCCGCGGCCGCTTTATCGAAATGAGTGCCGCCGGGCACCAACTCTATGCGATCACCCAGGGCCTGTTCGGCCAGGAGGATGAAGCCGTGCAACTGCTGCAGAGTTTCAAGCAACGCAAGACCGGCATGCTGCGCCTGGGCGCGGTGTCCCCGCCCATTGCGATGAACCTGACCTACGAACTGATGCAGCGGCACCCGGACATCGAGCTGGAAACCTCGTTTTCTCCGGAAAAAGAGACCCTGGATCGCCTGTTCAACTTCGATATCGATGTGGCGATCCTGGCCCTGTCCGAATTCGACCAGCGTTTTGACACGCAGCTTTACCGGCGCTACCCGATCATTGCGGTGGTGCGCGAGGACCATCCCTGGGCCCGGCAGAAAGAAGTACACGTCGAGCAGATCAGCGAAGAGAAATGGGTGC
Organism: Pseudomonas sp. Pseusp49; assembly: GCF_059491875.1. NCBI lineage: Bacteria > Pseudomonadati > Pseudomonadota > Gammaproteobacteria > Pseudomonadales > Pseudomonadaceae > Pseudomonas > Pseudomonas sp. Pseusp49. Next base: position 4,030,436 of record NZ_CP168514.1, read on the forward strand.
TGCGGGAAAAAAGCTCCCGCACTCGCCAATTGGTAGAGGAAAGCTGCAAGCGCCTGGGCGTCGCCCTCAATTGCGTCATGCAGCTGAACAGCCGCGAGGCCATCGTCCATGCCATCGCAAAGGGCATCGGTATCGGTTTCGTCTCGGCCGTCGAGTACGCCGAAACGCCCGGCACCAAACCGATCACCTTCGTCAATCACCCGTTTTCCATCGACTACCACCTGTGCTGCCTGGGCATTCGCCGAAACCGGCCGATGATCGCCGAGCTGTTCGACTCGAGCCCAACGCCGGCCACCTGATTTCCTCTCACCCTTGAGCAATCCACAGGCCTACTTCCTGGTGACAGGAGGGACGGCCTGCCCACAACAAAAAATGGAGAAACACCATGAATTACCAACAACCGACCCAACTGCAAGCCGTGGTCCTGGACTGGGCCGGCACCGTTGTCGATTTCGGCTCCTTCGCCCCCACGCAGATTTTCGTCGAAGCCTTTGCCGAGTTCGGCGTCGCCGTTTCGCTGGAAGAAGCGCGGGGCCCGATGGGCATGGGCAAGTGGGATCACATCCGCACCCTGTGCAATCAGCCGCAGATCGCCGAGCGCTACCGTGCCGTGTTTGACCGCCTGCCGACCGATGACGATGTCACCGCACTCTACGAGCGCTTCATGCCGCTGCAAATCGAGAAAATTGCCCTGCACTCGGCCCTGATACCCGGCGCGCTGAACACCATCGATGCCTTGCGCGACAAGGGCCTGAAAATCGGTTCCTGCTCCGGTTACCCGGCCGTGGTCATGGAAAAGGTGGTCGAACTGGCGCGGCACAATGGCTACGTGGCGGACCATGTGGTGGCCACCGACGAAGTGCCGAACGGCCGCCCCTACCCGGCTCAGGCCCTGGCCAACGTGATTGCCCTGGGGATCAGCGACGTCGCCGCCTGCGTCAAGGTCGACGACACCTGGCCCGGCATTCTCGAAGGTCGTGCCGGCGGGATGTGGACGGTCGCGCTGACCTGCTCCGGCAATGCCCTGGGCTTGACCTACGAGCAATACAAGGCCCTGCCTTCCGACAGGCTGGACAGTGAGCGGGCCCGCATCGTCAAGATGTTCGAAGGCTCCCGCCCGCACTACCTGATCGACACCATCGTCGATCTGCCGGCGGTCATCGAAGACATCAATGCCCGACTGGCGCGGGGTGAAACACCGCAAGGATCCTGAACGGATTCAAGCGTCAAGCGGCCGTCCCACGGGCGGCCGCCTCACCTGAAAAAATCACTCGGCGTCTTGCCGAACTGCTTCTTGAACATGGTGGTGAACGCGCTCGGGCTGTCGTATCCCAGCGCCCCGGCGATGTCGATGATCTTCTCCCCGACGGCGATGCGTTCCAGCGCCAACAGCAGGCGCGCTTGCTGGCGCCATTGGCCGAAGGTCATGCCGGTTTCCTTGCGGAACCTGCGCTGGATGGTTTTGGCGTCGAGACTCAACCGCGCACTCCAGTCCGACAAGGTCGAGTCATCACCCGGGTCCTGCTGCAATGCGCTACAGATCTGGCTGATCCGTTGATCGGTGGGCTGCGGCAGGTTCAATGGCAAGGTCGGCAGTATCGTCAGTTCATCCAGGATCAACCGCAGCACCCGGGCTTCCCGCGAATCCGGATCGCCATTGAAATCAAAATCCACCGAGACCTTGATCAGCTCACTGAGCAACGCGGACACACTCACCGCGCGGGTTTCGCCGGGCAGGTCCGGGCTGGCGCCGGGATGCACAAACACGCTGCGCATCTTGATCGGCCCCACGCAGCGAATCGAGTGCACTTCCCCACTCGGCATCCAGATGCCACGGCTCGGCGGCACTGTCCATTGGCTGGTGGCGGCGTGCACCACCATCACGCCTTCGATGGCATAGATCAGTTGATGTTTCTCATGAGAATGCGGCGCGATAAACCAGTTTTCCGGGTAGTCGGTCGCACTGCTGCGAACGCTCCAGCCGCCCTGGTCGATCTCCGCAAGAAATGTCTGCAATGGCTTGATCATGACGCCCTTTTTGCGATGGTCGGTGCCCGAGTTGCGCGAGACGGGCGACTTTGTGGGCCATAGGATAACGCCGAACCCTGAAATTGGCTGCGCCTTGCGTTCGCGGCTCGCGTTTTTATCCGGAAAACCGCCCATGTCGACCACCACCCTCAGCTCGCCCTCACCCACCGTCTCGGTCGCCAGCCAGGCCAGCCCGCTGGTCATGCGCGTCATCGGCGCCTGTGCGTTGGCGCACCTGATCAACGACCTGATCCAGGCCGTGCTGCCGTCGATCTACCCGATGCTCAAGGCCACTTATGGCCTGAGCTTCACCCAGGTCGGCCTGATCACCCTGACCTTCCAGCTCACCGCCTCACTGCTGCAACCCTGGATAGGCTTCTACACCGACCGTCATCCCAAACCGTGGCTACTGCCGGCCGGCATGGTCTGCACCCTGATCGGTATCCTGATGCTGTCGATGGTCGGCAGCTTCCCGGCGATTCTCGTGGCCTCGGCACTGGTGGGGGTTGGCTCGTCGACCTTTCACCCGGAAACCTCGCGGGTGGCGCGCCTGGCCTCGGGCGGTCGCTACGGCCTGGCGCAGTCGACCTTTCAGGTCGGTGGCAACGCCGGCAGCGCTTTCGGCCCCTTGCTGGCCGCCGCGATCATCATTCCCTATGGCCAGGGCAACGTCGCCTGGTTCGGCCTGTTCGCGGTGTTCGCCATCCTCGTGCAATACGGCCTGAGCCGCTGGTATCGCAATCACCTGAACCTGTTCAAGCTCAAGCAAGGCAGCAAGGCCACCCACGGACTGTCGAAACGGCGGGTGACCTTCGCCCTGGTGGTGTTGGCGCTGTTGGTGTTTTCCAAATACTTCTACATGGCCAGCTTCACCAGTTACTTCACCTTCTACCTGATCGAGAAATTCGACCTGTCGGTGGCCAGTTCGCAGCTGTACCTGTTCCTGTTCCTCGGTGCCGTCGCGGCGGGTACGTTCTTTGGCGGCCCGATCGGCGACCGGATCGGCCGCAAGCGGGTGATCTGGTTCTCGATCCTCGGCGCAGCGCCGTTCACCCTCGCCCTGCCCTACGTCGACCTGTTCTGGACGGGCGTGCTGAGCATGATCATCGGCTTCATCCTCGCCTCGGCATTCTCGGCCATCGTGGTCTTCGCCCAGGAACTGGTGCCCGGCAACGTCGGCATGATCGCCGGGGTGTTCTTCGGCCTGATGTTCGGTTTCGGCGGGATCGGTGCCGCGCTGCTGGGGCATCTGGCGGATATCCATGGCATCGAGTACGTGTACACGCTGTGTTCGTACCTGCCGCTGCTGGGAATTCTGACCATACTGTTGCCGTCTACTGGACAACGCCCGTCGGGAGCGTGAATAGCCATCAGGAGGAAACCCCCATGAAAATCGTAGTCACCAGCGTACTCGTCGATGATCAGGCCAAGGCCCTGGCGTTCTACCGGGATGTACTCGGCTTTGAACTCAAGCACGACATTCCCATCGGCGAACACCGCTGGCTGACGCTGACGTCCCCGGGCGATCCCGATGGCGTCGAGCTGCTGCTGGAACCCAATGCCCACGGCGCGGCAAAAACCTTCCAGAGCGCGATCAAGCAGGACGGCATTCCCTGCACGTTTTTCGGTGTCGAGGACGTGCAGGCCGAGTACGCCCGGCTCAGCGCCGCCGGCGTTCAGTTCACCCGCCCGCCGACGGTGATGGGACCGGTCACCCTCGCGGTACTGGACGACACCTGCGGTAACCTCATCCAGATCGTCCAGCACCACTCGACCGCCTGATCATTTCTGCTACCAGCCCTGTAGCACTCGGTAACACCAGGCCCCAATGCGGTGCGTCTTTTAAACGCCTTACCGTGCGCCGCCCCGCTCCACAGGGGGCCACCCGCCATGGCGTACTTTGTGCATCCAAAGGCCATCCTCTTCTGCCTGTAGCCGCCATGCGCCCCAAGGAACTGAAACTCTGGACCACCGGAGTCGCCCACCTGCTCGACCTGCCTGCCGGGCATGCGCGGCTGTCGGGGTTGAGCCACTGGCTTCGACAAATCTGCCCGGTCGATCATTTCGTGTTGTTTGTCTACGAAGGCAATCACCGGCCACTGGCGTTGTTCGATACGTTTTCGGCGGACAAGCGCGCGGTGTATGTCGACGACTACCAGTGCGGGCCTTACCTGCTCGATCCCTTCTACCTGGCCTGTACACGCGGGCAGGCGCCGGGGCTGTGGCGTTTGCGCCAGTTCGCCCCCGACCATTTCTACCTTGGCGAATACTTCCTGACCTATTACCAGCAAACGGGGCTGGCCGAGGAAGTGGCGTTTTTCGTCGACCTCGGTGGTGGTGCCATGGCGGTGTTATCGCTGATGCGCTCCAGTGCCAGTTGCGCCTTCAGCCGGGACGAAATGCAGCTCGTCGAGTGCGCGCAAGCGGTGGTCGAGCAAGTCATCAATGAAGCCTGGCGCTTGCGCCAGGCCCAACAACCGCGACCGGCGCAAGACCTGGACTTCAAGATCCGCGAAGCCTTCGACCACTTCGGCGCGCACATCCTCACCGGGCGCGAGCAGGAGATCGTCCAGCTGTTGCTGCGCGGCCACTCCAGCGCCTCGGTGGCCGAACAACTGAACATCAGCCCCGGCACGGTGAAAATTCACCGCAAGAACATCTACGCCAAGCTGGGGATTGGCAGCCAGTCGGAGTTGCTGGGCTTGTTCATTCGGGAGTTGACGGAGGATCCATTGCAGGCGCCCGGCCTCAGGCTGCAAGCCTGACCAGCCAACCACCATCCCCTGTAGGAGCTGCCGAAGGCTGCGATCTTTTGATCTTGATTCCCTCAAAAAAAGATCGCAGCCTTCGGCAGCTCCTACAGGTCGTGGTTATGCAGGTGGATCGAGTTGATCCAGTGCGCGGTCACTTCAGCGCGTCGGTGGCCGAACAACTCAACATCGGCACCGCAAGAACCTCTACGCCAAACTGGGCATTGGCAGCCAGTCGGAGTTGTTGGGGTTGTTCATTCGGGAGCTGACGGAGGATCCGTTGCAGGCTCGATCAACCAACCACCACCTTCCCCTGTAGGAGCTGCCGAAGGCTGCGATCTTTTGATCTTGATTCCTGGCAATCCCAAGTAGATCAGAAAAGATCGCAGCCTTCGGCAGCTCCTACAGGTCGCGGTTATGCAGGCGGATCGAGTTGATCCAGTGCGCGGCCACTCCAGCGCCTCGGTGGCCGAACAACTCAACATCGGCACCGCAAGAACCTCTACGCCAAACTGGGCATTGGCAGCCGGTCGGAGTTGCTGGGGTTGTTCATTCGAGAGCTGACGGAGGACCCGTTGCAGGCTCGATCAACCAACCACCACCTTCCCCTGTAGGAGCTGCCGAAGGCTGCGATCTTTTGATCTTGATTCCTGGCAATCCCAAGTAGATCAGAAAAGATCGCAGCCTTCGGCAGCTCCTACAGGTCGCGGTTATGCAGGCGGATCGAGTTGATCCAGTGCGCGGTTCACCGCCAGTTCGCCCAGCATGATCACTTGCGCGATGCCAAGCAGCGCATTGCGGCTCGTGCCCTCCAGATGATCCACCAGATCGTTGGCCATGACATTGGCCGATGCCAGCGACTCGCAGGCGTGCACCAGCAAGGTTTCGGTATTGAGTTCGGGATTGACGATGAACATGGTGCTGGGTTTGTGAGGGGTGGCCATGATGTGGGGGCCTGGGTTGAGCTCGCGCTCGGCGGCTTCGTGGAGCTTGCTTGAATCGATGCTTTCGTACGGGAATGCCGGATCAGTGTCCGGCGGGTTGGGTGTGACTTTGAACATAGTGAAACTCCTCGCATCGTAAAAAGGAGCCATCACTCTCACGCTACCAAACGTAGGGTGGTGGCCATACGCAGGTTGGTAGACCGGGATGCAAGGAGACCGGCGCGCCCGAAGGCGCCCTGTGCATGGCCACCATAGAGCAGAGTAGAAAAACACTGCAAATGATGAAGCATTGCACCTCGCATACCTGGGCTACCAAACCCGATCACTGTTGTTTTCCAGCGACCGGCAAACGATAAAACCCAGGCCCGAAGCGCACAAGCCGGCGGATTCTGGCGTACCTGTAGGCAATGACGCAAGCCGTTGTAGCTTGCGGGAAGTAACGCTGACAGCGCTTAAACACCACGCTCCAACAATGGGTTTTCACGCCCTACAGGCGTTGAAAACATCAGGGAAATGCAGGAAATATCCGACGCCATTTTTAAGGTTGGTCATCGGAAGTTCGAAGGTTAACTTTGCAGCCCCAGGCAAGTACATGCGATGGCGAAGGAGACCAAATCGGTGCGTCTAAACCAGCAGAAAAATTCAGTCCGATATGCGCAGACCTTGAAACACGCCATTAACGTGTTTGGCAATCAGCAATTGGCTAAGGACTGGCTAAAGAGACCTTGCAAGTATCTGGAAGGCAACATCCCGCTGGAACTGATCAGCAACTCGCCTGGATACCAGAAGGTTGAAAATTATCTGACCCGGATTGAACTCGGGGTTTATCAATGATCGTTACGTCATACGTCTACTGAAAAACTTGTAGCTTGCAGCTTGCCGCTGCTCCTATCCCCCAAGGGATATATACACCGCAAAACCCCCATTGCTAGTTTGGCCCCCGACGCACTGATTCATCACTGCCAGGGAGCCCGCCTCGTGAACAACACCCCGCCAAGCGATATCGAATTCTGCAATGTGGTCAAACGCTATGGCGAGGTGCAGGCCGTCAGCGGTCTGGATTTTGCGGTGCGGCGTGGCTCGTTTCATTCCTTTCTCGGTGGTTCGGGCTGTGGCAAGACCACCACCCTGCGCATGATCGCCGGCTTCGAGCAGCCCACCAGCGGCGAGGTCCGTCTGGCCGGTAAAAGCGTGGCCGGGGTGCCGGCGTTCGAGCGGCCGGTGAACATGGTGTTCCAGCATTACGCGTTGTTCCCGCACCTGACCGTGGCGCAGAACATTGCCTACGGCCTGCGCTATCGCACACCGCGCCCGGACAAGAAACAGCAACTGCGCATGGCCGATGAAGCGCTGGAAATGGTCCGCCTGAGCGGCTTCGGCCAGCGCAAGCCGAGCGAGCTTTCCGGCGGCCAGCAACAGCGTGTCGCCCTCGCCCGCGCACTGGTGAACAAGCCGACGGTGTTGCTGCTCGACGAGCCGCTGGCCGCGCTGGACCGCAAGCTGCGCAAGGAGATGCAATCGGAACTGCTGCGTTTGCAGCGCGAGGTCGGCATCACCTTCGTGCTGGTCACCCACGACCAGGAAGAAGCCCTGTCGATGAGCGACAGCATCAGCGTGATGCACAACGGTTCGATCATCCAGACCGCCACCCCGGAGCAACTCTACGAAGCCCCGGCCAGCCGCTACGTCGCTGACTTTATCGGCGAGTCCAATCTGTTCGACGGCACCGTGCGCCAGCTCAACGGCAATTCGGTGGTGCTGCGTACCGAGCAAGGGCTGGAACTGACCAGCCCGCTGACGCCTACCGGCAAAGCCCTGAGCGCCAACGCCGCCGGTTGCATTGCGGTGCGCCCGGAGCTGATCAGCATCGCCGGCGCCAATGCCGACATGAGCCGCGAAGTGAAGCTGCCGGGCTGCGTCGAAGACCGCATTTACCTGGGCAACTCCACCGAATACCGCGTACGCACCCAGGCCTTCGGCGTGGTCTGCGTGCGGGTGCCGCGCCAGCAGGATCACGGCGCCAATGCCTTCGAACACGGCGCAGCGGTTCGCGTCGGCTGGGATCACGCCAATGGCCTGGCCATGGCGTTGTAAATCATCGATTCGTTTCATCAACCGGATGTGGAGCGTGCTATGGACCAGAAGACCTTTATCAAAACCCTGCGCAGCTGGCAGAACGGCTCGATCAGCCGCCGCGAGTTTCTTGGCCGCACCGGCCTCGGCATTGCCGCCGCCGTGGTCGCGACCAACATGCCCGGCCTGCTGACCTCCAGCGCCGAGGCTGCCGAGCAGGCCAAGCTCGGTGATCGCCTGTCGCTGGCGACCTGGCCGAACTACCACAGCCAGGAAAACCTCGACGCCTTCGGCAAGACCACCGGCGCCCGGGTGTCGATGAGCGTGTTCGGTTCCAACGAAGAAATGCTCGCCAAATTGCAAGCCGGTGGCAGTGGCTGGGACGTGCTGGTGCCGACCAACTACACCATCAGCACCTACGTCGGGCTGGGCCTGATCGAACCGCTGGACCTGTCGCGCATTCCCAACTTCGATGCCTCGGCGTTCCAGCAGAAATTCATGGCCCAGGGCACGGTGGACGGCAAGGTCTACGCGGTGCCGAAAAACTGGGGCACCACCGGCATGCTCTACGACACCGGCAAGCTGAAAAACGGCCCGACCAGCTGGAAGGAATTCTGGGTCGCCGCCCAAGGCCCGGCCAGCGGCCGGACGATGGTCCACGACTACCAGTTGACCGCCATCGGCAACGCCCTGAAAAGCTTCGGCTACAGCTTCAACTCCCTGGACCCGAAAGAACTGGCCGACGCGGAAAAACTGCTGATCGAGGTCAAGCCGCACCTGTTCGCGATCAACTCCGACATTCAACCGTCGATGCGCAGCGGCGATGCCTGGCTGGCGATGTCCTGGACCGGCGACGCTTCGCAACTGCACCGCGACAACGCGCAAATGCAGTTCGAACTGGGCAAGGAAGGTGGCGAGTTGTGGAGCGACTTCTTCGCGATTCCGAAAAGCTCGGAGCACAAGGATGCCGCCTACGCGTTCATCAACTACCTGCTCGATCCGCAGCACAACAAGCTGGAAGTGCTGAGTCACGGCTACCCGAGCGGCGACAAGCGCGTCGACGCGCTGCTGCCTGTGGCGATGCTCGACGACCCGATCATGTACCCGGCCGCCGAGGCCTTGAGCCCGCTGGAGTTCGGTGCCGCCGCGACGCTGACCAGCCCGGCGCGTGCCGAACTGATGGCGCGTTTCAAGTCCGCCTGATCGCCTGACCATGGCCAATGAGGAGCCACCCATGAATGCCGCCGCCCACCCGCAAACGGTGCAGCCGGGCCATGCCCTGTCGGTCGAGGTTCGCCAACGGCGCAGCCTCGGCCGGCGCATCACCCTGCTGATGCTCTTGCCTTCGACCCTGTGGTTCCTGCTGCTGTTGTTGATGCCGCTGGTGATCATCCTGGTTTTCAGTTTCGGCGAGCGCAGCGCCGTGGGCGGTTACGCCGGTGGCTTCACCCTGGCCAACTACCTGAACCTCGGTTCTCGCGGCGCAGCGTTCAGCAATACGCTGATGCTCGCGCCGCTGGGCACTCTGGTGTGTCTGGTGGCGGCCTATCCGCTGGCGTACTTCCTCGCGGTCAAGGTCAGCAGGAACCGTTCGCTGTTGCTGACCCTGGTGATCGTGCCGTTCTGGACCAGTTTTCTGATCCGCACCTACGCGTGGATTTTCATCCTCAGCGGCAAAGGCATTCCGGCGCTGCTGGCCAGCCTGGGGCTTGAGGATGTGCGGCTGATCAACACGCCGTGGGCGGTGCTGATCGGCATCGTCTACGGCTACCTGCCGCTGATGGTGTTCCCGATCTACGTCAGCCTGGAAAAACTCGACAAGCGCCTGCTCGAAGCGTCCGCCGACCTGGGCGCCAGCGCTTTCGAAAGCTTTCGCCGGATCACCCTGCCGCTGTCGGCGCCGGGGATCATCACCGGGGTGATGCTGGTGTTCATCCTGCTGATGGGCGAGTTCCTGATCCCGGCCATTCTCGGCGGCGGCAAGGTGTTCTTTGTCGGCAATGCGCTGGTCGACCTGTTCCTGCAATCGCGCAACTGGCCGTTCGGCAGTGCGCTGGCCATGACGCTGGTGGCGATGATGCTGCTGATCATCGGCGTGTATCTGAAACTGGTGGCGCGCTACGGCGGCCGCCCTGCCGATGGAGGCTTGTGACATGTGGCTGCGCAGCTATTCGACATCGCTGTACCTGTTCCTCTACGCGCCGATTGCCTTGATCGTGCTGTTCAGTTTCAACGCCGGGCGCAGTGGCCTGGCCTTCCAGTGCTGCTCGGTGCAATGGTTCGGCACCGCGTTCGGCAACCCGTTCATCATGGAAGCCCTGGGCAACAGCGCACTGATTGCCGCAAGTTCCGCGGTGATCGCCACGCTGTTCGGCACCCTGGCGGTGTTCGGCTTGCAGCGCTGCGGGGCCAAGGTGCGGATGCTGTTCGATGCGCTGACCTACTGCGCGATCATCGTGCCGGGCATCGTCATCGGCATCTCGACGCTGATCGCCTTCATCAGCCTGTTCGACCTGATCAACCCGCTGCTGGCGAGCTGGCTGCCCACTCTGCCGAAGTTGAACATGGGTTTTTTCACCGTGATCGCCGCGCATTCGCTGTTCACCATGGCCCTGGTGATGGTGATCGTGCGCAGCCGTGTCGACTCGCTGGACAAGGCCTTGCTGGAAGCCTCGGCGGACCTCTACGCGCCACCGATGGACACCTTCTGGCGGGTGACCCTGCCGCAGATCAGCCCGGCGATCATGGCCGGGTTCCTGCTGGCCTTCACCTTCAGCTTCGACGATTTCATCATTGCCTTCTTCGTCGCCGGTTCCGAAACGACGTTGCCGATCTACATCTTTTCCTCCATCCGCCGCGGCGTGACGCCGGAGATCAACGCGATTTCCACGGTGATCATCTGCGTGTCGCTGGCCCTGCTGTTCACTTCCCGCCATCTGCAAAACCGCCGCACCGGCGTCCAGGAGTCGCACCATGCGTGATCAGCTCTACATCAACGGCGAATGGGTCAGCCCGGACCTGGGCGGCTATCTGGACGTGATCGATCCGGCCACCGAACAGGTCTTCCACCGGGTGGCGGCGGGGACTGAAGAAGATGTCGACCATGCCGTACGCGCGGCGCGCCGGGCCTTCGACAACGGTTGGGGTCAGACCAGCGGCGCTGAACGTGCGCAGTGGCTGGAGGCATTGGCCGATGAATTGGAGGCCGGCAAACAGGCACTGGCGGAACTGGAAGTGCGCGACAACGGCAAACCGCTGCCCGAGGCGCAGTGGGACATCGGCGATGCCATTGCCTGCTTCCGTTACTACGCCGGTCTGGCCCGCGATCTGGACCAGCAACAGGATCAGCCGCTGGCCTTGCCGGACGAGCGTTTCCGCTGCCGCATCCGCCACGAGCCGATTGGTGTGGCCGGGCAGATCATCCCCTGGAACTACCCGCTGCTGATGGCCGCGTGGAAGGTGGCGCCAGCCTTGGCCGCCGGGGCCACGGTGGTGTTGAAACCGTCCGAGCTGACGCCGCTGACCGCCCTGGAACTGGCCGCCGCCGCCGATCGTATCGGCCTGCCTGCGGGGGTATTGAACCTGGTCACCGGCCTGGGCGCCGACGGCGGCAGCCCGCTCACCGAGCATCCGGGCGTGGACAAACTGGCCTTCACCGGCAGCGTGCCCACCGGGGCGAAAATCATGTCGGCGGCAGCGCGGGACATCAAGAACATCAGCCTGGAACTGGGTGGCAAGTCGGCCTTCATCGTCTTCGATGACGCCGATGTCGAAGCCGCCGTGGAGTGGATTCTGTTCGGGATTTTCTGGAACCAGGGCCAGGTGTGCAGCGCCACATCGCGCCTGCTGGTGCAGGAATCCATCGCCCCACGCCTGATCGAACGGCTGGTGGAGGAAACCCGCAGGATCAGTATCGGCCCCGGTATGCAGCCCGGGGTTCTGCTGGGTCCGCTGGTGAGCCAGGGCCAGTACGACAAGGTGCTCGGTTTCATCGACCAGGGCCTGGCCAGTGGCGCCCGTTTGCTCACCGGCGGACGGCGACCGACGCATCTGGCTGAAGGGTATTTCATCGAGCCGGCGATCTTCGATGAGCCCGCCCACAGCAGCATTCTGTGGCGCGAAGAAGTGTTCGGCCCGGTGCTGTGCATCAAGCGTTTCAAGACCGAAGAACAAGCCGTGCAAATGGCCAACGCCAGCCGCTTCGGCCTGGCCGCCGCCGTGATGAGCGCCGACCTGCAGCGCACCGCCCGGGTCGCCAACCAGTTGCGCGCCGGGATCGTCTGGGTCAACTGCTCGCAACCGACCTTCGTCGAAGCACCCTGGGGCGGGATGAAACACAGCGGCATCGGCCGGGAACTGGGGCAATGGGGGTTGCATAATTATCTCGAGGTCAAGCAGGTGACCGAGTACGTCAGTGACCAGCCGTGGGGGTGGTATTTGAAGTAAACAGGTCAACTGTGGCCAGCCGTGGGGTTGGCGTTCACTGAAGATCAAAACTGTGGGAGCGGGCTTGCTCGCGAAGGCGGTGGGTCAGTCGACATCTCTGTTGGATGTGCCGGCCTCTTCGCGAGCAGGCTCGCTCCCACAGGGATTGTGGCCAGCCGTGGGGTTGGCGTTCACTGAAGATCAAAATTGTGGGAGCGGGCTTGCTCGCGAAAGCGGTGGGTCAGTCGACATCTCTGTTGGATGTGCCGGCCTCTTCGCGGGCAAGCCCGCTCCCACAGGGATTGTGGCCAGCCGCGGGATTGGCGTTCACTGAAGATCAAAACTGTGGGAGCGGGCTTGCCCGCGATAGCGGTGGGTCAGCCAATATCTCTGTTGGATGTGCCGGCCTCTTCGCGAGCAGGCTCGCTCCCACAGGGGTTGTGGCCAGCCGTGGGGTTGGCGTTCACTGAAGATCAAAACTGTGGGAGCGGGCTTGCTCGCGAAAGCGGTGGGTCAGTCGACATCTCTGTTGGATGTGCCGGCCTCTTCGCGAGCAAGCCCGCTCCCACAGGGATTGTGGCCAGCCGTGGGATTGGCGTTCACTGAAGATCAAAACTGTGGGAGCGGGCTTGCTCGCGAAAGCGGTAGTTCAGCCAATATCTCTATTGGATGTGCCGGCCTCTTCGCGAGCAAGCCCGCTCCCACAGGGATTGTGGCCAGCCGTGGGATTGGCGTTTACTGAAGATCAAAACTGTGGGAGCGGGCTTGCTCGCGAAGGCGGTAGTTCAGCCAATATCTCTATTGGATGTGCCGGCCTCTTCGCGAGCAAGCCCGCTCCCACAGGGATTGTGGCCAGCCGTGGGATTGGCGTTCACTGAAGATCAAAACTGTGGGAGCGGGCTTGCTCGCGAAAGCGGTGGGTCCGTCGACATCTCTGTTGGATGTGCCGGCCTCTTCGCGGGCAAGCCCGCTCCCACAGGGATTGTGACCAGCCGTGGGATTGGCGTTCACTGAAGATCAAAACTGTGGGAGCGGGCTTGCTCGCGAAAGCGGTGGGTCAGTCGACATCTCTGTTGGATGTGCCGGCCTCTTCGCGGGCAATCCCGCTCCCACAGGGATTGTGGCCAGCCGTGGGATTCGCGTTCACTGAAGATCAAAACTGTGGGAGCGGGCTTGCTCGCGAAAGCGGTGGGTCCGTCGACATCTCTGTTGGATGTGCCGGCCTCTTCGCGGGCAAGCCCGCTCCCACAGGGATTGTGGCCAGCCGTGGGATTGGCGTTCACTGAAGATCAAAACTGTGGGAGCGGGCTTGCTCGCGAAAGCGGTGGGTCAGTCGACATCTCTGTTGGATGTGCCGGCCTCTTCGCGAGCAGGCTCGCTCCCACAATGGATCGGCGGTGAGCACGGCATTGGCGTACATCCGTTCCCGCCATTTTTTTGCTGACCAGCAGGCTTGTGACAATGGGTTATCAACGCGTAACTTGATTGACCTGCCCTCCAAGACACGCCGGAGTTGATCCATGCGCATCGCCTTGCTGTCCGACATGCACCTGTCCGTCAACGCGATCCCGTTTCCCGCCGTGGAGGCCGATATTGTCGTGCTAGCCGGGGACATCGCGCGCCCCGCCAAGGCCATTGAGTGGGCCAGGGCGTGCCCGGTTCCGCTGCTGTACGTGGCGGGCAATCATGAGTTCTATGGAAGTGACCTGGTCTCCACCTACGAGCAACTGAACAGCCTGGCGCAAGGCACGCAGATCCACGTGCTGGAACGTTCGGAGTACGTCCACGACGGCGTGCGTTTTCTCGGTTGCACCTTGTGGTCTGACTATCGCCTGCTCGACAGCCCCGAGGATCGAGCGCTGGGTATCGACCTGGCGACTCAGCTGATCCGTGACTTCAGCCACATCAAGATCGCCCCCGATTTTCCCGACCTGTTCACGCCGGCCATTTCCCAGCTGGTGTTTCTACAGACAGTCGCCTGGCTGGAAGACTGCTTCGCCCGCGACTGCCGCACGCCCACGGTGGTGGTTTCCCATTTCGCCCCGACCCGCTCGAGCATCAGCCCGACCTTTGCCGGTTCGCCTATCAACTCGAGTTTTGTCTCGGACCTCGAAGCGCGGATCAAGGACTGGCAGCCGGCACTGTGGCTGCATGGGCACACCCATGGCAGTTTTGATTATCGGGTGGGCAACACCCGGGTGGTCTGCAACCCTCGGGGCTATGCCAAGAACGGCATCAATGAAAATCCTGATTTCGATGATGCCTTCGTGATCGATCTGGATTTCTGAGGTAACGCTCGGGTCAGCAGCACCGCGTATTGCATTTCCCCCGGCCAAAACGCGCTTCCTGACGTTCGCGGAAAAACATCTCATAACTCATCACTGGCTCACCCGGACGGTTGCGGGCCATTTGTGCCACGTAGTTGTCGTACTCGGGAACGCCGACCATCAATCGGGCGCTCTGGCTGAACATTCTGGCAACCTGCTGCAGTTTGCGGAACATGGCGGATCTCTCTGTGGGCGTGGGACCTGGCCCATGAAACCGCGCTCATGTATCGGCATTGTGTCCAGATCGGGCGCCTTTGTATTTTCAAGTATCCAGGCTCGCGCCCGATGGACCGCCGGCAACCCGCTACACTTTCCTCGCTCCGCCGCTGCACCCGAGCGGCCACGACCCCTGACTTCTGATCTGGAGGTATCCCATGAGCGACAGCAGCGAACTCACCACCTTTACCGGCTGGGCCGCCACGGCAGCAGGCGCGCCACTGGAGCGCTACAGCTACGAGCCCGGCCCGTTGGGCAACGATGAAGTGGAAGTCGCCGTCGAATATTGCGGCGTCTGCCACTCCGACCAGTCGCTGATCGACAACGATTGGGGCATCAGCCACTACCCGTTCATTCCCGGCCATGAGGTGGTCGGTCGTATCGTGCGGATGGGCGATCAGGTGCGTGGCCTGGAACTGGGGCAACGGGTGGGCATCGGCTGGTACAAGGGCAGTTGCATGCATTGCACGTCCTGTATCGAAGGCTCGCACAACTTGTGCAGCACGGTGCAACCGACCATCATCGGCAGCAATGGCGGCTTTGCCGACCGCATTCGCTCGCACTGGGCCTGGGCCCTGCCGATCCCGGTGGGGCTCGATCCGGCGATGGCCGGGCCGTTGTTCTGTGCCGGCTCGACCGTGTTCAACCCGCTGGTGGAATTCGGCATCAAGCCCACTGACCGGGTCGGCGTGGTGGGCATCGGCGGTCTTGGTCACCTGGCGCTGCGCTTTCTCAACGCCTGGGGCTGCGAAGTCACGGCATTCACCTCATCGCTGAGCAAGCAGGACGAAGCCAGGCGCCTGGGCGCACACAAGGTGGTCGCCTCGACCGACTCCGATGCGCTCAACGCCATTGCCGGCACCCTGGATTTTCTCCTGGTCACCGCCAACGCCAACCTCGACTGGACCGCCATGCTCGCCACCCTGCGCGGCAAGGGGCGCCTGCACTTTGTCGGCGTCGTGCCCGACGCCATTCCGGTGCACGTGTTCAACCTGATCCCCCAGCAAAAAACCATGTCCGCCTCACCGGTCGGTTCACCGGCCAACACCGCGATGATGCTGGAGTTCTGTGCCCGCCATCAGATCCTGCCTCAGGTCGAGATGTTTCCCATGAGCCGGATCAACGAGGCCATTGATCATTTACGCAGTGGCAAGGCGCGCTACCGCGTGGTGCTGGACGCCAGCCAGTGACAGGTGACGAACGATGAAGCCCCCTGTGGGAGCTGGCTTGCCTGCGATGGTCGTCAACGATAACGCGGGTGAACCGGATGAACGCGATCCCCTGTAGGAGCCGGCTTGCCAGCGATGGTCGTCAACGATAACGCGGGTGAACCGGATGAATGCGGCGCGCTTGAGTCCATCGCCAGCAGGCTGGCTCCTACAGTTTTAGCGTGGGCACGGTCCTTTGTGGGAGCTGGCTTGCCAGCGATGGTCGTTAACGATAACGCGTGCAATCTGGATAAACGCGGCGCACTGGAGTCCATCGCCAGCAAGCTGGCTCCTACAGGTTCCCGGGGTTGAGTGAAGGACCTTTTTTTACCCTCAGGGATTGGCTACCTGCGCCGGCACCACTGCCATGTGCGGGTCGTTCCAGCTGAACCGATAGGCTTTGCCGGCTTCTGGCGGCTGGCATTTGCCGTTGTCGGCATCCACGCCCACGATCGACCAGTTCGCCCGGGAGTTTTCACCCAGTTCACGGGCCGCTTCGGCTTTGAAACACTGGTTCAAAACGTCATCCGGCACCAAGGCGTAGGCCTTGGGGTGTTCGCGCAGATACAGCGCGGCCTTTTCGATGGACGAATTATCCATGCCGAAATGCACGATCGGCTGGCGGGCGAACAACCAGTGCCCCTCCTCCCAGTTGACCAGCACCAGATCGGCGCCCTGGGTCATGGTCGCCGCCTGCGCCATCAGCACCTGATCGATGTTGGTGCCGTCCTTGAGCGGTTCGATGAAACCCCGGGCGAACCACAGCGCGAACCAGGTCGCCACCAGTGCCGGGAACACTCGACGCAAACGCGAGTGCTTTTTGAACCAGCGCTTGAGCAGCCATGGAATCAGCGGCGCGGCGACCAGCACCAGCCCAGGCAGCGCCGGATAGATGTACAGCTTGCGCTTGCCCGTGCTGATGCAGAAGAACAGCACCACCAGCACCACCCAACCGAGCAACACGAGGACCCGGCCGTCACGCTTTTGCAACTGACGGCGCCAGGCCGGCACCAGCCATGGCAGCACCAGCACCAACGGCAGCCAGTACTGCGGAATCACGTTGGTAAAGAAGTACCAGAACGGTTCGCGGTGATGCCACGCAGCGGCATAGCGGCCTGCGGTCTGGTGCAGGAGGATCTCCCGCGCATAGGCAATTTCATCGGCGCTGCCATTGAAGGCGATGGCTAAGGCCAGGGGCAACAGCCAGATCGCAATCGCCGCGAGCATCACGGCCAACCCCAGCAACCACTTGCGGGCCTCGCCAGGCATGGCCACCACACCGGGCCAGCCTTTGCGCACCGCATAGGCGTACGGAATCAGCAACAGCGCCGGCAGAAATCCCACGCCCTTGGTGATCACGCCGATACCCATGGCCGCGCAGCCGGCGTAAAACCAGCGCCACGTCGGGCCGAGCAGCAGGTGCCGCGCCAGACCGTAGAGGCCAAGCGAGGTGAACAGAATCAAAAAACTGTCGATCTGACCGGTGCGCAGGATGCTGTAGGTCTGATAGGTCGCCAGGTACAACAGCGCAGCGTTGCGCCCGATACGCTGAGTCCACAATCGACGGCCCAGGTCATAGACCATCGCCGTGACCGTCACGGCCGAAAACAGTCCCGGCAGGTAAAGCGCGATGTTGGGCTTGCCGGTCAGCCAGGTGAAGAACGCCACCGTCCACATGAAAATCGGCGGTTTGTCGCCGTAGATCTCGGCGGCACGGTGCGGGATCAACCACGAGCCGTTCTGCAGCATCTCCAGGGCGACGCCGAGGAAGCGCTCCTCATCCACGTTCTGTGCCTGGCGTAGCCCCAGCCCCGCGCCGATCAACAACAGGGCAAGCAGCATCAGCCCCAGGCACTCGACCCGGGGCGACAACGATCTACGCATGGTTTATTCCTTCACGCTGCGGCTTTTGGCAATCAATTGCAGGTTGCGAAAATAGACGATGGAGCCAAAGGCCTGCCCGGCGATGAACACCGGATCCTGACGGTAGATGGCGTAGGCCAGCAGCAAGGAACTGCCAACGATGCTCAGGTACCAGAAGCTGGTCGGGATCACGCTGCGCTTCTTGTACTCGCTGTACAGCCACTGCAGGACAAACCGCCCGGTAAAGGCGATCTGACCAACAAAACCGACCACCAGCCACAGGGTTTCACGGGTCAGCATCATCCTTCGAGCTCCTGGGCAATGGTGTTCAGCCGCGTGCGCTTGATCAGCCACCAGACACCGATCAGGTCAAGAATGCCGA
Source organism: Pseudomonas sp. Pseusp49 (assembly GCF_059491875.1). NCBI lineage: Bacteria > Pseudomonadati > Pseudomonadota > Gammaproteobacteria > Pseudomonadales > Pseudomonadaceae > Pseudomonas > Pseudomonas sp. Pseusp49. The sequence goes on from NZ_CP168514.1 coordinate 4,048,652, forward strand.
CCAGCGCGCGGTCGAGGTTGCCGTATTTCGACACCCCGGCCGTGCGCGGCCGGTGGTTGACCGGGTGCACGATCATGCGCCCGTTGTGACGCTGGATCAGCGCCGGAATGAAGCGGTGCATGTGGTCGAAGTACGGCAAGCGCAGGAACGCCGCGCGCTCGATCAGCTTCAGTCCGCAACCGGTGTCCGGGGTGGCGTCCTTGAGCAGGCGCCGGCGCAGGTTGTTGGCGAACCGCGAGGCGTAGCGTTTGCTCGCAGTGTCGCGGCGATTGACCCGGTGCCCGGCGACCAGTTGCACATCGACCTTGCCCGGTTCGCCGCGCACCAGCGCCAGCATCCCGGGGATGTCCGCCGGGTCGTTCTGGCCGTCGCCATCGAGGGTCGCCAGCCATTGCCCGCGGGCCTCGCGGGCGGCGTGGTACAGCGACGTGCTCTGCCCCAGCGACCGCTCGTGATGGAGGATGCGCAGGGTGTTCAAGCCGTCGTGGCGGATCTGCCGCAGTTCCTGCAGGGTCGCATCGGTGCTGCCATCGTCGACCACGATGATTTCGTACGACTCATGGGCCAACGCCACGCGGATTTCCTCAAGCAGCGGTTTGAGGTTGTTCGCTTCGTTCTTGGCGGGAATCAGTACGGATACAAAAATGTCTTGGCTCATGGGGTCCCTCTCGCCTTTTATGATTTTTTCGAGATCAGAGGCGAACGCTTCAAATCCGGTAGAACTGCCGATACCACCGCACAAATTCTGCGACGCCGGTTTCCAGCGTCACCTGCGGGCTGAAGCCCACCCACTCGGCCAGTGCCGAGACATCGGCCCAGGTCTTGACCACATCACCGGCCTGCATCGGCAGGTAGTTGCGTCGGGCCTGCAGATGCAGGGCCGACTCCAGGCACTCGACGAAATCCAGCAACGCCACCGGTTTGCCACGCCCGATGTTGAAGAGCCGGTTGACGCCAGCGGCGCCGCCTTCCGGCACCGGAGGCTTTGGACGCAGTCGGGCGATGCCTTCGACAATGTCGTCGACGTAGGTAAAGTCGCGCGACATCTGGCCCTGGTTGTAAATGTCGATGGGCAGGCCTTTGAGGATGGCGTCGGTAAACTTGAACAGCGCCATGTCCGGGCGGCCCCACGGGCCGTAGACGGTAAAAAAGCGCAGGCCACTGGCTTTCAAGCCATACAAATGGCAGTAACTTTCGGCCAACAGTTCATTGGCACGCTTACTGGCGGCGTACAGCGATACGGGATGTTCGACAGGGTCCTCGACACTGAACGGCATCTTGCTGTTGGTGCCGTACACCGAACTGCTCGAGGCGTAGATCAGGTGCTCGGGGCGATGGTGCCGACAGGCTTCCAGCACATTGAGAAAACCCACCAGGTTCGACTGGGCATAGACATCCGGGTTGTCCAGCGAATATCGCACCCCGGCTTGCGCCGCCAGGTGCACCACCTCGGTAAAACCATGGTCGCGGAACAGGTCCATCAGGGCCGGTTTGTCGACGATGTCCAGTTTCCGGAAGCGAAAACCCGGCAAAGTCTCCAGCACCTTGAGACGTGCGTGCTTGAGTTCCACGTCGTAGTAGTCGTTGAGGTTGTCGATACCGACGACGTCCTGACCCTCGCGGCACAAGCGCTGGATCGTATGAAAACCGATGAAACCGGCGGCACCGGTGACCAGGACGGTCATGGCAGGCACGCCGTCGACAGCGCCTTGATCGGCGCGAGATTACTGATCCAGACCCTCATCCGCTGCATGTGTAGTTCCTGCTTATCGCGTCATTCGCGCACGGTTACGTTATGAAGCTTATAAAACAGAAACATTTCAGTTTCGATAACACCTCGCGCGACTTTAAAAAAAATAAAATATTTGGCCGAAATCACCGCTGCTATCTGGCCGATCCGTCATGGGGTTTGTAAAAGCGGAACAAGCCGATATCCACGGTCTTGATGTATTCCCTGGCCCAATCCGGCTTGACCGTACGGTCATGGAAATACAAGGCACCCTGGGTGCGATCCGGCAACTCCTTGTTCAGGGCCTTGCGCGCGATTTCCTTGGCCATCGCATACGGCACCTCCTCCTGGACCGAATCGGATTTTCCGTCACACCACCAGGAGAACTGACAGCTCCTGGTTTCCGATCCCTGCTTGACCACCTTGCACACCGTGTCCGGAAAGCCCTCGTGACCCAGGCGATTCATGACCACATTGGCCACCGCCTCCATGTCGGCAGCGTCCTTGCCCTTGGCTTCCCAGTAAATGGAACGGGCCAGGCACGTGATCGCATCGTCCAGCGGTGCGGCACCCGCCGGGTCAACGGCCTGGACCTCGGACGGGGTAATGGCTTCGACCTTGGGTTCCGTTGCGGGGTTTTTATTCTCGGCAGCCTTCTGCTCCAGCACCTCGGCCTTGTTCTCGGCCGATTCCTTTTTTTGATCTTGATCCGTAGCCGATACCGGGCCGGCAAGCAGCGTGAGGGCAAGGCAGGTGGCGATCCAGTCGAAGCGCATGGTCGGTGTCACTCGGTGAGCGATTCGATTCAGTGTAGTAGTGAAATGATTTCGCCCACCCCACTACACTCTGGATAAATCCGTTGTCTTAAATGGGCCAACTTCGCGCATCATGAGCGCCATCTGCTCAAGGGGGATTTTCATGGGATTCATCTCATCCGCAATGCGCCTGGCCGGTTTGTCACTGGGCCTGGTATGTGCCGCCAACGCCATGGCGGCGGACGAAGCGCAATTGATCGAATCGATCAACCTCTACCGCAGCCAACTGCAGCGCTGTGCCGGCCAGGTGTCATCGGAACTGCCGCCGCTGTCGGCCGACCCGCGCCTGGTGCTGAGCGCCCCGAGCATCGGTGATCTGCAACAGGCCATGGCCGCTGCCGGTTATCCGATGAAAAACGTGCAGGCCATCAGCCTGTCCGGACCTCGCGATGCAGCCGCGGCGATGAAGGCGATCCAGGAGAGTTTTTGCCAGATCGTCCTCGACCCGCAGTTCGTCGATGTCGGCGTCAGCCGCCAGGACCGGCAATGGCGCATCGTGGTCGCTCGGCCATTGTTGAGCGCACGCCTGGGCGATGCCCAGACCGAAGGCCAGAAGCTGCTCACCGAACTCAACGCCGCACGCACCCGCCCACGCCAGTGCGGCGCGCAATCCTTCGCCGCCGCGCCAGCGCTGACCTGGAACGCCACACTGGCCAGCGCCGCCGAAGGCAACTCGCGTTCCATGGCCAACAACAACTATTTCGACCACAAGGACCGCGACGGCCGCACCCCGGGCGACCGCGCGGAACTGGCCGGCTACGACTTCCAGCAGATCGGCGAAAACATCGCCGCCGGGCAGGACACCGCGCACAAGGTGGTCGAAGGCTGGCTGACCAGCCCCGGCCACTGCGCCAACCTAATGAACCCGCAATTCCGCGAACTGGGCGCGGCGTATGCGACCGATCCGAAGAGCGATGCGGGGATTTACTGGACGGCGATGTTTGGGGCGCAGTGAGTGCCATAGCCCCCGAAGCGATTGCATTGGGGGTTCTTTTTGGTCAATGAACACTTCGGAGAGCGGAGTAACTTCACACTGACAAGATAGGTTGAAGTTGCCGCTGGTGATGGGCAGGACGGAAACAGGAAAATGGAGCGGTTAAAAAATGACAAGCATCCCGATAGGCCTGATTGCCGGATTGATACTGGCGCCGATGATATTCACTTGTTTCGCTGTCGCCTTCATCGCACACAAGTACGTTGACGCCATCGAAGAACGTCTACCCAATTGCTCTTTTATAAAAACCACCAGAGACGCATTTTCAGCGGGCGGCCTGATCGGCAAGGTCATGCGCGGCGGCGTTATTGCCATGGTATTGATGGTGCCCGCACTCAGCGCTCGAAGAGGCGTTGTTGATGCCAAAGAAGTGAAAAACCTTCCAAGGCACTACAAGAATCTTTTGATAATTCCGGTGATTATTTTGTTCGTTTTGTTTTTTTCCCTGATCGCACTCAGGGTTTCAGCCTACTTCATTGAGAGCCATTGAAAGGTACTGAAGAATCAAGTCCGTATCGGAGAAAATCACACAGCCTGTCCAACAAAAAACCCGAAGCCCTGTCATGAGCTCCGGGTTTCTTTTTTCGCAGTGAACCTCAGTGACTACTCATCCCCGCCGCCTGCATCAACATCCGCAACGCCCCCGCCACCACCCCCAACGCAACCACACTGCCCAGCCAGATCAACACCAGCCACCCCAGGCGCTTGTACCAAGGCGCCGGTGCCGGTTCACGGGTCTCAATGGTAGCCATCGCCAATCCTCACTTTGCCGCGGAACACGTAGTAGCTCCAGACCGTGTACATCAGGATGATCGGCAGGATGAACAGCGCGCCGATCAGGATGAACAACTGGCTGGTCGGTGGTGACGCCGCGGCCCACAGGCTGATCGACGGCGGCACGATGTTCGGCCAGATACTGAACGCCAGACCGATGTAGCCCAGGAACACCAGCATCAGGGTGAAGGCGAACGGCCAATGGGTGTGGCGTTGGCGCAGGGTCTTGAGCAAGCCGAACATCGCCAGCAAGGCCAGCACCGCGAGGCCACCGAACACCGCCAGGTGCGCATGGGCAAACCAGCGCGTGGCGATGTCCGGATGCAGGATCGGCGTCCACACGCAGATCACGCCGATCACCGCCAACAGCAGCCAGGCCAGGGGCCGGGTGAACAGGCGCATGCGCGATTCGAGCATGCCTTCGGTCTTGACCAGCAACCAGGTGCTGCCGAGCAGGGCATAGGCGACGATCAGGCCGACTCCGCAGAACAATGGAAAGGGTGCCAGCCAGTCCAGCGAACCACCGGCGAACTGGCGGTCGACCACCGGGATACCGGCAATGTAAGTGCCGATCACCACGCCTTGGGAGAAAGTCGCCAACAGCGAGCCGCCGATGAACGCCATGTCCCAGACATGCCGCTTTTCAGGGCTGGCCTTGAAGCGAAACTCGAACGCCACGCCACGGAAGATCAAGCCGCACAACATCAGGATCAGCGGCAGGTATAGCGCCTCCAGGATCACCGAATAGGCCAGCGGGAACGCGCCATACAGCGCCGCGCCGCCCAGCACCAGCCAGGTCTCGTTGCCGTCCCAGACCGGTGCCACGGTGTTCATCATCACATCGCGCTCCTGCGCATCCGGGATCAGCGGAAACAGAATGCCCAACCCCAGGTCGAAGCCGTCCATGATCACGTACATCATCACGCCGAAGGCGATGATCACGCCCCAGATCAGCGATAAATCGATACCTTGAATACCCATGACTCAACTCCCTTCTTTCAATTGACGCGGGCGCCGGTTTCGAGGATTTCGGCGTCGGCGGACAGCGGCCGGCGCGGTGTGATGACCTGATCGGAATGCCCCGCAGGCGTATGCTCGTGATGGGGTTTGGGCCCCTTGGCCACGAGTTTCATCATGTAGCCGATACCCACCGTGAAGACCGAGAAGTAGATCACCACGAACAACGCCAACGAGAGGCTCAACTGGGTGACGCTGTGATTGGACGCGGCATTCACAGTACGTTGCAGGCCATACACCACCCACGGTTGGCGCCCCACTTCCGTGGTGATCCAGCCGGCGAGCATGGCGATCAGGCCGCTTGGGCCCATCCACAGCATCAGGCGCAGGAACCAGCGGTTGCGGTAGATGGCACCGCTGCGGCGCAGGATCAGGCCGAGCACGCCGGCCAGCACCATCAACATGCCCAGCCCGGCCATGACGCGGAAGCTCCAGAAAATAATCGTCGCGTTGGGGCGATCCTCTTTCGGGAAGCTCTTGAGCGCCGGGATCTGCTTGTCGAGGCTGTGGGTCAGGATCAGGCTGCCCAGGTAGGGGATTTCGATGGCGTATTTGGTTTTCTCGGCCTGCATGTCCGGGATGCCGAACAGCACCAGCGGCGTCGCTTCGCTACCGTTGTTTTCCCAGTGCCCTTCGATGGCGGCGATCTTCGCCGGTTGATGCTCCAGGGTATTCAAGCCATGGGCGTCACCGACCACGGCCTGGATCGGCGCGACGATCAAGGCCATCCACAGCGCCATCGACAGCATCTTGCGTACTTGTTTGGTGTCGTTGCCGCGCAGCAGGTGCCACGCCGCCGACGAGCCGACAAAGAACGCAGTGGCCACGAACGCGGCAATCGCCATGTGCGCCAGGCGGTACGGGAACGATGGATTGAACACGATGGCCAGCCAGTCCAGCGGCATCACGCGCCCGTCGACAATCTCGAAACCCTGGGGCGTCTGCATCCAGCTGTTGGAGGCGAGAATCCAGAAGGTCGAAATCAGCGTGCCGATGGCCACCATCACCGTCGAAAAGAAGTGCAAGCCGCGCCCTACCCGGTTCCAGCCGAACAGCATGACCCCGAGGAAACCGGCTTCGAGGAAGAACGCCGTGAGCACTTCATAGGTCAGCAACGGCCCGGTGATGCTGCCGGCGAAGTCGGAGAAGCGGCTCCAGTTGGTGCCGAACTCGTAGGCCATGACCAGCCCCGAGACCACGCCCATGCCGAAGTTGACGGCGAAGATCTTCGACCAGAAATGGTAGAGATCGCGGTAGGTGTCGTTGTGGGTCTTCAGCCACAGCCCTTCGAGCACCGCCAGGAAACTGGCCAGCCCGATGGTGATGGCGGGAAAGATGATGTGGAACGAAACCGTGAACGCGAATTGCATCCGCGCCAGGTCCAGTGCCTCCAGATTGAACATGTCGAAATCCTCATCGAGGCTTTAAAGGAGATAAACCTGTAGGAGCCGGCTTGCCGGCGATTGCGCAATGGCCATCGACACAGGTGTCGCCTGACGAACCGCTATCGCCGGCAAGCCGGCTCCTACAGTCACAGTGAACGGTGAGCGCCCCAGTGCTAGGCGGCGGACGTCGAAATCAGGTTGCTGGCCCTGGCCTGTTCCAGCCGGATGGCGACGAACTTGGAAGTCGGGGTGAAGGTGCGGTCACCGTAACTTTCCAGCGGCACCAGCGGATTGGTCTCCGGGTAGTACGCCGCCGCCTGACCGGCCGGAATGTCGTAGGCGATCAGGGTGAAACCGCTGACCCGACGCTCGCGCTCGTCGTCCCACAGCGCCACCAGGTCGACCTTCTGCCCCGGTTCGAAACCCAGCCGGCGAATGTCCTGCTCGTTGGCGAACACCACGTCGCGCATGCCGTAGACCCCGCGATAACGGTCATCCAGGCCATAGAGCGTGGTGTTGTACTGATCGTGGGAGCGCATGGTCTGCAGAATCAGGTGCGGCTTGACCGCCAGGTTACGCACGCCTTCGCTGATCAGATGTTCCGGCAGCACGCTCGGGGTGAACTGGGCTTTGCCGCTGGCGGTTTTCCAGATGCGTTTGGCTGCATCGTTGGGCATGTGGAAACCGCCCGGGTGCAGCAAGCGCCGGTTGAAGTCTTCGAAGCCGGGAATGGTGTCGGCAATCATGTTGCGGATGCGGCCGTAGTCGCCGATGGCCCAGTTCCAGTCGATCGGGTGCTTGCCCAGTGTCGCGGCAGCGATGCCGGCGATGATCGCCGGTTCCGACAGCAGGTGTTTGGACTTGGGTTTCAGTTGGCCGTGGGAGATGTGGATCATGCTGAAGGTGTCTTCCACGGTGACGCCTTGCGGCCCTTCGGCCTGCATGTCGATGTCGGTGCGGCCCAGGCACGGCAGGATCAGCGCTTCACGGCCAGTGACCAGATGGCTGCGGTTGAGCTTGGTGGCGATGTGCACGGTGAGGTCGCACTTGCGCAACGCGGCGTGGGTACGCGGCGTGTCGGGGGTGGCCTGGGCGAAGTTGCCGCCCAGGGCGATAAACACTTTCGAACGCCCCTGCTCCATCGCGCCGATCGCCATCACGGTGTTGTGGCCATGCTCACGCGGCGGCTTGAAGGAGAAGCGTTTTTCCAGGGCATCAAGCAACTCGGTGGGCGCCAGTTCGTTGATGCCCATGGTGCGGTCGCCCTGCACGTTACTGTGGCCGCGAACCGGCGACAGGCCCGCGCCGGGACGGCCGACGTTGCCGCGCAGCAGCATCAGATTGATGACTTCCTGCAGGGTCGGCACCGAGTGCGTGTGCTGGGTCAGGCCCATCGCCCAGCACATGATCACGCGCTTGGCCCGGGCGTACATGCGGGCGGCGAGTTCGATGTCAGCCAAAGGCATGCCCGACTGCTGCTCGATGTGCTCCCAGCTGGTGGCGTCGACTTCGCCCAGGTAGGCGCCCATTCCCGAAGTGTGTTCGGCGATGAACGCATGGTCGAACACCGGCTCGCCACCGCTCACCTGTGCTTCGCGCTCCCACTGCAGCAGGAACTTGACCATGCCGCGCATGACCGCCATGTCACCACCGAGGGCCGGGCGGAAGTAAGCGGTATTGGTCGGCTCGGAGCCATTCATGAGCATTTCGATCGGGTGCTGTGGATGCTGGAAACGCTCCAGCCCGCGCTCCTTGAGCGGGTTGATGCAGATCACCTGTGCCCCGCGCTTGACCGCTTCGCGCAAGGGTTCGAGCATCCGCGGGTGGTTGGTGCCGGGGTTCTGGCCAATGACGAAGATCGCGTCGGCATGTTCCAGGTCGTCGAACACCACGGTGCCTTTGCCCACGCCGAGGCTTTCGATCATGCTCACCGCGCTGGCTTCGTGGCACATGTTGGAGCAGTCCGGAAAGTTGTTGGTGCCGTAGGCCCGGACGAACAACTGATAGAGGAATGCCGCCTCATTGCTGGCCCGACCCGAGGTGTAGAACTCGGCCTGGTCCGGCGATTCCAGCGCATTGAGGTGCCGGGCGATCGTCGCGAAGGCCTCGTCCCAGGTGGTTTCCACGTAACGGTCGGTGGCCTCGTCATAGCGCATCGGGTGGGTCAGGCGACCCTGATACTCCAGCCAGTAATCGCTTTGCTCGGCCAGCGCCGAGACGCTGTATTTGTTGAAGAACGCCGGGTCGACCAGACGGCCGGTGGCTTCCCAGTTAACCGCCTTGGCGCCGTTTTCGCAGAACTTGACCATGCCGTTTTCCGGCGACTCGCCCCAGGCGCAACCGGGGCAGTCGAAGCCGCCGTTCTGGTTGGTCTTGAGCATGGCGCGAATGTTCTTCAGCGCGTTTTCACTGCCCAGCCAGTTCCGGGTAACAGCAATCAGTGCACCCCAACCGGCGGCGGCACCTTTGTAGGGTTTGTAGCGGTCGACTTGAGACATGGTACTTCTCCGTGACCTGATTCAGGCCATTGATCGTTTGACGGAGAAAAGCATATGAACAGGGGTTAATTATTGTCTAATCGCTATTTACGACCACATTATCGAAACGCTCTATCACGGGTTTTTATCCTTGTTTATCAATTACTTGAAATCACTTAAAGCCCTTTAAACCACAAAACAAAGTTCATCATCGACCCGCTCGATCACCCGGTTGTCAATAGTGATTGGACACCCGTTAAAGTTGCTCTTAGCCTGCGTTCAACAGATCCATTAACAGCGCAATACCTGTAGGAGCGAGCCTGCTCGCGATGGACTCAAGAGCACCACGTTCAGCCAGTAAGCACGCGTAATCGTTAACGACCATCGCGAGCAGAGCTCAACAGATCCGTTATCTGCGCAATACCTGTGGGAGCGAGCTTGCTCGCGATGGACTCAAGAGCACCACGTTCAGCCAGTAAGCACGCGTCATCGTTAACGACCATCGCGAGCAGGCTCGCTCCTACAAAGGCAAAACACGATTAACGGAATGTCCATTCAACGCATGCAGTACCAAGCGAGGGTGTCATGTCAGAACGAGTCTTGATCGATGGCTTCTCCCGGCGCGTGGACTATCTGCGCATGTCGGTCACCGACCGCTGCGATTTCCGTTGCGTGTATTGCATGGCCGAGGACATGCAGTTTCTGCCACGCCAACGGGTGCTGACCCTGGAAGAGATCTATCAAACGGCGCAAAGCTTCGTCGCGCTGGGCACCCGCAAGATCCGCCTGACCGGGGGCGAGCCGCTGATTCGTCCGGGCGTGGTGCAGTTGTGCGAAAAGATCGCCGCCCTGCCCGGCCTGCGTGAACTGTGCATGACCACCAACGGTTCGCAACTGGCCAGACTGGCCGGGCCGTTGTTCGAGGCCGGAGTCAAGCGCCTCAACATCAGCCTCGACTGCCTGGACCCGCAACGCTTTCGCGAACTGACCCGCACCGGTGACCTGGCGCAGGTCATCAAGGGCATCGACGCGGCCAACCAGGCCGGTTTCCGCAACACCAAGCTCAACTGCGTGGTGATGAAGGGCCGCAACGACCATGAGATCAATGATCTGGTGAGCTTCGCCATCGACCGCAACCTCGACATCTCCTTCATCGAGGAAATGCCGTTGGGCACCATCGACGAGCACAGCCGCGCCGAATCGTTTTTCGCCAGCGCCCAGGTCCGCGAACGCATCGCCGAACGCTACACTTTGATTGATTCCGCCGAGTCGACCCAGGGTCCGTCGCGCTACTGGCGCCTGGCCGAGGCGCCGCAGATTCGCCTGGGGTTCATCTCCCCCCACAGCCACAACTTCTGCGGCACCTGCAACCGGGTGCGGCTGACCGTGGAAGGACGCCTGCTGCTGTGCCTGGGCAATGAGCACTCGGTGGATCTCAAGGCTGTCTTGCGCAGCCACCCCGGACAGCCCGAGCGCCTGGAGCAAGCCATTATCGAGGCGATGAAACTCAAGCCTTATCGACACAACTTCGAAGTGAACGACGATGTCCAGGTCATTCGCTTCATGAACATGACGGGCGGCTGAACCCCATGATCGTGAGACCCAAACCCAACCTGATCGGCGTGCTGACGTCCCTCAAGGGTTCGATTGCCAAGCGCATTGCCTGGCGCAGCCTGATGGTGACATTGCTCGCCTCGGCCATCGTGCTCATCGAAACCTTGCACCCCAGCTACTTTTCCAAGGTCAGCGCAACGCCCTTCACACTGCTGGGTTTGTCATTGTCGATCTTCATGAGCTTTCGCAACAACGCCTGCTACGACCGCTGGTATGAAGCGCGCAAGGCGTGGGGCGATGTGATAGTCGAAGTCCGCTCGATGATTCGTGAAACCCTGGTGATCAAGGACACGGATGAGCGGCATACGATCCTCAGCAACCTGTGCGGCTTCGCCCATGCCCTCAACGCGCGGCTGCGCCAGGAAAACGAACTGGCCGCCAGTGGCGACTGGCTGCACCCGATGCCCAAGGGCAACACCACGGACATCAGCGGGCAGATCCTGATGCAGGTCGGTCAGCAGTGCTCGACACTCAACGAGTCCGGGGCGATCAACGACTGGCGCTACACGCTCATGGCCAACCACCTGGCCGGCCTGACCCACGCCCAGGCGGTCTGTGAGCGGATCAAGCACACCCCGCTGCCGTTTCCCTACACCCTGTTGCTGCACCGCACCATCTACCTGTTCTGCATCCTCCTGCCGTTTGCCATGGCCGAACCCCTGGGCTGGCTGACACCGATCTTCACCGCGATTGTCAGCTACACCTTTTTTGGCCTGGATGCGATTGCCGACGAACTGGAAGACCCCTTCGGCCGCGACGAAAACGACCTGCCCACCGACGCCATCGTGCGCAACATCGAGCGCGATGTGCTGGCGGCACTGGGCGTGACGGAGTTGCCGCCGCAACTGGAACCGGTGGATTTCGTGTTGAACTGACACTAAAGAAACACACAGAACCTGTGGGAGCGGGCTTGCTCGCGAAGGCGTCAGGTCAGTCGACGTCTCTGTTGGATGTGCCGGCCTCTTCGCGGGCAAGCCCGCTCCCACAGTATGTTTGCTGAATTCAGAACAGTTCGCTGAAGGGTATGAACCGCGCTGTGTCGCCCACTTTCAGTGCGCAGCCCTCAAGCACTTCCACCAGCCCGTCCGCCCAGGATGCACCCAGCAACACGCCTGAACTCTGGTTCGGATAGAGCACCGCTCTCCCTCCTTCGAGTTTCGCCCGCAGGTATTCGCGGCGACTCCCGGGTTTGGGCCAGGCAAAGCCGACACTGACCGGGAAACTCAACGGCTCGACCTCTTCCACACCCTGAATCCGCAACAGATAAGCCCGGGCCAACAGGCCGAAAGTGACCAACGCCGATGTCGGATTACCCGGCAGGCCAATCACCGGCACGCGGCCGAAGTGGCCCACGGTCAATGGCTTGCCGGGTTTGATCGAGAGTTTCCACAGCAGCGGCTTGCCGCACTCGCGCAGCACCTGGCCGAGGCAGTCGGCGTCACCGGCGGACACACCGCCCGTGCTGAGCATCAGGTCTGCCGTGTGTTGCAGCTGTTCGAGCTTGAGCCGCGTCTGGCGGGGTTCGTCGGGAAGAATGCCGGCATCGATGACCTCGCAACCCAAGGCACTCAACCAATGGCTCAACAATGTCCGGTTGCTGTTGTAGATGCCGCCGGGCTTAAGGGGATTGCCCGGCTCGACCAGTTCATCGCCGGTGGACAGCAACGCCACCCGTGGTCGGCGCACCACCTGCACATGGGTGCAGCCCTGTGCCGCAGCGACCGCCAGTTCGAACGGACCTAGGCGCTTGCCGGCACGCAGCAGCACATCGCCGACGCGGTTCTCCTGGCCTTGCGGACGGATGTTGCTGCCAGCACTCAGGGGCTGTTTGAAGCGGATGCGTCCGTCATCCAGTACCTGCGTGTTCTCCTGCATCTCCACGCAGTCGGCACCCGGCGGAACCGGTGCGCCGGTGAAGATGCGCGCACAGGTTCCCGGCGCCAGGGCTTCGGGAGCCTGACCGGCAAACACCTGTTGCGACACGGCCAGCGGTGACCCGTCCCAACCCTCGACATTCAGGGCATAGCCGTCCATGGCGCTGTTGGGCCACGGCGGCAGATCGAGGGTCGCCAGCAGGTCATTGGCCAATACCCGTTGCCTGGCGGCACTGAGCGGCACGGCTTCGCTGTCTTCAATCCACTGCGCCTCGGCCATTGTCAGTAAACGGTCGATGGCGTCCTCTACCGGCATCAAGGGTGAAGCGCTCATCCGCGCGTCCCGCAGGCTTGCACAGGCTTGAGGTGCGGCACGAAATTGCACGGCCGGTGACGCGCGTCGAGTTGCTCGGCAAGGATGCCTTCCCAGGCGGTGCGGCAGGCGCCCGTGGAACCCGGCAGGCAGCAGACCAGCGTGCCATTGGCCAACCCGGCCAGCGCCCGGCTCTGCACAGTTGAGGTGCCGATATCGAGGATCGAAATCGCCCGGAACAGCTCACCGAAGCCATCGATCTGTTTATCCAGCAAGCAGGCCACGGCCTCGGGGGTGCTGTCGCGGCCGGTGAACCCGGTGCCGCCCGTGATCAGCACCACCTGGATGCCGTCGTCGGCAATCCAGTTCGCCACCTGGGCGCGGATCTTGTACAGGTCGTCCTTGAGCAGGTTGCGCTCGCTGAGGGTGTGGCCGGCTTCCAGCAGACGGCTGACAAGTAGCTGGCCGGAAGTGTCATTGGCATATTCGCGGGTATCGCTGACCGTCAGCACGGCAATATTCAAAGGTATAAACAAGGCATCCGGTTTGACGCTCATGGGGTTCTCCGGCAGGCATGAATTAGATAGCTAAGTTAGATGACTTCCGGAGACTAATTCTATAAATCAAGCCGTGTCTAATCACTCTAACCAACCAGACTATCGAGGCGCTCTATCAATATAAAAAGACCGGAAAAAAGCATCAGTGATAGAGCCCATCGATAACCCCTTAAACAACAGTGATTGGACGCACGCCAAAGACAGTGAGATCGTCCGCACCTCATGTTTGCGCCTCGCCTTGTGTCTTGCACACCTGAGTCAATACTTAACCCCTCACTCCCCCGCCAGCAGGTGCCGTCATGGACATCAAACAACTCAAGTTCCTGATCGCCCTGGAGCAGACCCGCCACTTCGGCCAGGCGGCCGCGCGCTGCCACATCACCCAGCCCACCCTGTCGATGCGCCTGCGCAACCTGGAAGATGAACTGGACCTGGTACTGGTCACCCGGGGCCAGCGCTTCGAAGGTTTTACCGAGGCCGGCGAGCGTGTACTGGCCTGGGCCAGGACCCTGCTGGCTGCCCACGACGGGCTGTTCGCCGAGGCCGCCGCGTGCCGGGGCCAGCTCGTGGGTAACCTGCGCCTGGGGCTGGTGCCGCTCAGCAGCTTCAACCCGGTCACCTACATCCAGGGCCTGTCCCGCAGCTTTCCCGAGCTCAAGTACAGCCTGTCGTCCCTGAGTTCCGACCAGATCATCGAGGGTCTGGGCAACAATCAGCTGGACCTGGGCGTGTGCTACCTCGACCACGTCAACCCGAGCTATTTCGAGTATTTCGAGATCGGCGAGACCCGCGTCGGCCTGTTGTACGACACCCGCCACTTCCATTTCGACGGCACGCAAATGAGCTGGGAGGACGCCGCCGAACTGCCGCTGGGGATGCTCAGCAACGGCATGCACTACCGCAAATCCATCGACCTGAGCTTTCGCAGCCGCGGACTGGACCCGCAGCCGATCCTCGAAAGCGATTCGACCTACCAGTTGCTGCAGGCGATCCACGAAGGTTTCTGCTGCGCGATCATGCCGCTGGACAGTGGCCTGGAAGAGCCCATCGAACACCTGTCGTTCATCGAATTGCCCGATGCCAGCGTGCTCGCACCCCTGGGCCTGGTGATGCGCAAGACCGAGCCACGTTCGGCGATTGCCGAGAAGTGTTTCGCCGAAGCACGAACCCTGTTCAGCCGGACCGACTGATCAAGTTTCGGTTTTATATAAAACCGCACCGGGCATGTTTGCCCGGCGTGATAGACATCACCAATCGGCGCATCGGAACAAGCGATTGGACGCTTTGAAAAGTTACCCGTAGCCTGAACTTAATTCAGCGCTTCGAGGTTCTTTTCATGTTGTGCAAAGTTGAACAAACCGATGATCGAAGCGACACTAACGCACCCGCCCCCAAACCCTTGAGTGTGAACTTTCGCGAGTACGACAAAGGCGCATCAGTCTGTCAGGCGGCGCTGGCCGCAGAGATCGCATTGGCGATCACCTACAACGGTTTGAGCCAGGCCGTGATGATGGTCTCGCCGGGCAACCTCGAAGATTTCATCCGTGGGTTCAGCGTCAGCAACGACATCGTAGAGGACCAGAGTGAAATCTACGACCTGCGCCTCACCCACTTCGACCAGGCCGTTCAAGCCGATGTGCAGATCTCCAGCCGCGCGTTCTGGGCGCTGAAGAACCATCGTCGGCAAATGGCGGGCACCAGTGGCTGCGGACTGTGCGGCGTGGAGGCGCTGGAGCAGGCCCTGCCGAAACTGGAGATTCTCGAGCCGGTTGCCCTGCCGCCCGCCGAGCATTTCATCGACATCCGCCACCGCATCGAACAGGCCCAACAGATGGCCCGCAGCAGCGGCGCCCTGCACGCAGCACTGTACTTCGACAGCGAAGGCAACGCGCTGATTTGCCGCGAAGACATTGGCCGCCACAACGCGCTGGACAAGTTGATCGGTGCCCTGCAACACGCCGGCATCGACAGCCGCAGTGGCTTCACCGTGGTCACCAGCCGTTGCAGCCTGGAGCTGATCCACAAGGCGGTCAGGGCCCGGCTCGGCACGCTCGTCAGCCTGTCGGCGCCCACCGCCCTGACCGTGCAATGGGCGATCAAGCATCGCCTCAACCTGATTCACGTCCCCCACCGCAACGCGCCACGCATTTACAGCCCGGCATGATGCCTTCACCTGATCACCGCGCCGGCCAGCGCAGGAACCTCCCATGACAGACATTTCAAATGCATCGCCCAACGGCCTGACCCACCTCGACAACCAGGGTCGCGCCAACATGGTCGATGTCAGCGAAAAACCCCCGACGCAGCGTGAAGCCCAGGCCCAGGCCTGGGTGCGGATGCGCCCGGAAACCCTGAAGCTGATTCAAAGCGACGGCCACCCCAAGGGCGACGTCTTTGCCGTGGCGCGGATCGCCGGAATCATGGCGGCGAAAAAGACCCATGAGCTGATCCCGCTGTGCCACACCCTGTTGCTCAGTTCGATCCATGTCGAACTCAAGGCCTGCACACCGGACAGCGTGAAAATCCTCGGCACCTGCCGCGTCGAGGGCCAGACCGGGGTCGAGCTCGAAGCCCTGACCGCCGTCAGTGTGGCGGCCCTGACCCTCTACGACATGTGCAAGGCCGTGGACCGGGGCATGGTCATCGATGACATCCGCCTGCTCAGTAAACAGGGTGGCCGCTCAGGTCATTTCAAGTTCGAGGACGCACAATGATCCTGATCAATTACTTCGCCCGTTACCGCGAGCAGCTCAACCTGGGCGGTGAAAAACTGCCCCTGACCGACAGCCTCAGGACCATCGAAGACGTGCGCCGCTTGCTGATGGCTCGCGGCGAGCTGTGGCGCCAGGTGCTCGGTGAAAACAACCTGATGTGTGCGCTGAACCAGGAGCTGTGCCATCCGGACCGGGTGATCGAGGACTTTGACGAGATCGCCTTTTTTCCACCGGTCACCGGGGGCTGAGACATGACGGTTCGGGTCCAGCGTGAAGTGTTCGACGTCGGCCGGCTGATCGCCAGCCTGCAGGCCAACGATCCGGGCGTGGGGGCCGTGGTCAACTTCGTCGGCTATGTGCGTGACATCAATCAGGGTGAGGCGGTCGCCGGGTTGTTTCTGGAGCACTACCCGGGCATGACCGAACGCTCGCTGCAAAAGATCATCGACAACGCCCGGGCCCGATGGCCACTGCGGGCCGTGCAGATCGTGCATCGGATCGGCCCGTTGTCGATCAGCGAGCCGATCGTGTTTGTCGGCGTCAGCAGCCCGCATCGCCAGGCCGCTTTCGAGGCCTGTGCGTTCATCATGGACTACCTGAAAACCGACGCGCCGTTCTGGAAGCGCGAAAACGTGGCGGGCGGTGCACGCTGGGTCGATGCCCGGGACAGCGACCGATCCGCTGTCGAGCGCTGGGCAGATACGCCACAAGAGGCGGCTATGCAACGCGTTCCGGCATAGCTACAGTCACGGGCTCAACGTTTCCCTGCACAAGGAACCCGCGCTTGAGCCCCACGCCCTCCCCGATCACGCAACAGGCTGTGCCCCAGCCCCGGACCATCAGCCTGCGCGAAGCCTTCCTGTTCTGGCTCAAGCTTGGTTTCATCAGTTTCGGCGGGCCGGCCGGGCAAATTTCGATCATGCACCAGGAACTGGTCGAACGCCGGCGCTGGATCTCCGAGCGACGCTTTCTGCACGCCCTCAACTACTGCATGTTGCTGCCCGGGCCCGAGGCTCAGCAGTTGGCGACCTACATCGGCTGGCTGATGCACCGGACCTGGGGCGGCGTGATCGCTGGTGTGCTGTTTGTGCTGCCGTCGTTGTTCGTCCTGATTGCCCTGTCCTGGGTGTACATCGCCTTTGGCGAGGTGCCCGTGGTCGCCGGACTGTTTTACGGGATCAAGCCGGCGGTCACGGCCATCGTGGTGCAGGCGGCTCACCGGATCGGCTCGCGGGCGCTGAAGAATGCCTGGTTATGGGGCATCGCCGCCGCGTCCTTCGTGGCCATCTTCGTGATCAACCTGCCGTTTCCGTTGATCGTGCTCGGGGCGGCGGTCATCGGTTACTTCGGCGGGCGACTGGCACCGGAAAAATTCAGGACCGGTGGCCATGGCGCAACGAAAAAATCCTACGGCCCGGCGGTGATCGACGATGACACCCCGTCCCCTGAACACGCCCGGTTCAACGGTTTGAAACTGGCGCGTCTGGCGGTGATCGGTGCGATCTTGTGGACACTGCCCATGGCCACGCTCACCGCCCTGTTCGGCTGGGAAGGCACGCTGACCCAGATGGCCTGGTTCTTCACCAAGGCGGCGCTGCTGACTTTTGGCGGTGCCTACGCGGTGCTGCCGTATGTGTACCAGGGCGCGGTCGGTCACTACGGATGGCTGACGCCGACGCAGATGATCGACGGCCTGGCGCTCGGTGAAACCACCCCAGGTCCGTTGATCATGGTCGTCGCCTTCGTCGGCTTCATCGGCGCCTATGTGCATCAAGTCTTCGGCCCGGATCAAGCCTTTGTCGCCGGTGCCGTGGCCGCCACGCTGGTGACCTGGTTCACCTTCCTGCCTTCGTTCCTGTTCATCCTCGCCGGCGGGCCCTTGGTGGAATCGACGCACAACGAACTCACCTTCACCGCGCCACTGACGGCCATTACGGCCGCCGTGGTGGGCGTGATTCTCAATCTGGCGTGCTTCTTTGCCTATCACGTGCTGTGGCCCAAAGGCTTCGAAGGACGACTGGACTGGCCTTCGCTGCTGATCGCCATCGTGGCGGGCATTGCCTTGCTGCGGTTCAAGCGCGGAGTGATCGAGGTGCTGATCGGCTGCGGGTTGATCGGGCTGGTGGTGCACCTGATGTTCTGAATCAAACATTTACACGCGCCCCAATCCTCCCTAGTATCCAGCCATCCCCGGATGGCTTGTACTACTCGCCACCGACGATTTTCCGCCGCCGGAAACCTGCGCCATGCGTACTTTGCCGTCACTGCTGAACATTTCGATCCAGGCCACCTCGCTGCTGGCTGCGGACGGCATTGCATGAAGCGCATCGTCAACCTGCCCATGGCCCTGCGCCGTTCCAAGTTGCGTCACTCCGCACGTCCGCCGGATAGCGCCCGGCTCGCCTGATCGGCGAGCGCCCTTCTTTCACCCTCCTCAGCCATACACAGAACCTGTGGGAGCGGGCTTGCTCGCGAAGGCGGTGTGTCAGTCACCACATGTGTTGGATGTGCGGGCCTCTTCGCGAGCAAGCCCGCTCCCACAATGACTGCGCTCGCCTGACCGGCATTGAGTTTCTTTCAATTTCGCGTGGACACCGACATGACTCAACGTTGCAATTCCTACTACACCGCCACCCTCAACCAGGACACCGATTACCCGACGCTGCAAGGCCGGCACAAGGTTGACGTGGTGATCATCGGCGGCGGATTCACCGGCGTGGCCACCGCCGTCGAGCTGGCGGAAAAAGGCCTGAAGGTCGCCATCGTCGAAAGCCACAAGATCGGCTGGGGCGCCACCGGGCGCAATGGCGGCCAGGTCACCGGCAGCCTGTCGGGCGACGAAGCCATGCGCAAACAGATGCGCCGCTCCATCGGCGATGAAGTCGACGATTTCATCTGGAACCTGCGCTGGCGCGGGCATCAGATCATCAAGCAGCGCGTGGAAAAATACGGCATCGCCTGCGACCTCAAGCACGGCCACCTGCACGCCGCGTACAAACCCGCGCACATGGACGGCTTGCGCAAGGATTACGACGAGGCGGTGCGCCGTGGCATGGGTGATGAAGTCAGCCTGCTCGACCGCAGCCAGGTGCGCGACCTGCTGCAAAGCGACCTCTACCACGGCGCGATCAAGAACACCCGCAACATGCACCTGCATCCGTTGAACCTGTGCATCGGCGAAGCCCGCGCTGCCGAAAGCCTGGGTGCGTTGATCTTCGAAAACAGCGAAGTGCTGGAGATCATCCACGGCGATGGCCTTCACAAGAGCCCTGGCGTACGCACCGCCCACGGGCACATCGACGCCAACCAGGTGCTGCTGGCCGGCGACGTCTACCACAAGCTGGAACCGGGCAAGCTCAAGGGCAAGATTTTCCCGGCCATGGGCGGCATCGTCACCACCGCGCCGCTGGGCGATCTGGCCAGGCAGATCAACCCCGAAGACCTGGCGGTCTACGACTGCCGCTTCGTGCTCGATTACTACCGCCTCACCGCTGACGGTCGCCTGCTGTTCGGTGGCGGCGCCAACTACAGCGGCAAGGACTCACGGGACATCGCCGCCGAGCTGCGCCCGTGCATCGAGCAGACTTTCCCGGCGCTCAAAGGCGTGGCCATCGATTACCAGTGGAGCTGCGCGATGGGCATCGTGATCAACCGTATCCCGCAACTGGGCAAGCTGTCGGACAACGTCTGGTATTGCCAGGGCTACTCCGGCCACGGCATCGCCACCACCCACATCATGGGTGAAATCATGGGCCGCGCGATCACAGGACAAATGGAGCAGTTCGACACCTTCGCCGCCTGCCAGCACATCCGCGTGCCCATGGGCGACCTGTTGGGCAACCCGATGCTGGCTGCCGGGATGTGGTACTACCAGATGCTTGAGCGATTGCGCTGAGGCATTGGCTGCACAATCCGGCATTGATGTTGTTTGTACTGGCCTCTTCGCGGGCAAGCCCGCTCCCACAGGGATTTATGTCGACCACAAATTTTGAGGCTGACAAATAACCCTTGTGGGAGCGGGCTTGCTCGCGAAGGGGCCGGCACATTCAACACACCTGCCAGCAAAAAATGCTCAAGCCTGCACCACCTCAATCCCCAACACCCGGTAGTCCTCGACATTGCCAGACGCCACATGCCGTTCGGTGATCAGCGTGTGCACACGGTTGCAAGGCGCGACGACAAAGGGTTCCACCGCGCCCAGCTTATCGGCGGTGGTGACGGCAATCACATGGGACGCACAATCGAGCATCGCCTGCTTCACCGGCACTTCATCAAAGTGCAGTGAGCTCAAGCCCACCTGCGGATGAATCGCGCAGACCCCGGTAAACAGCAGATCGGCCTTGATGCCCGCCAACAGCCGCAGGGTTTCGTGGCCGCTGGCCGACATCGTCGCCGGGTTGAGCTGGCCGCCGGCCAGAATCACCTTGATGCCTTTGTATTCGGACAGGGTAATGGCCGTCATCGGCGATGCGGTGATCGCGGTGATGGCGACCTCCGCCGGCAGCGAACGCGCGATCTGCAAGGTGGTGGTGCCGGAATCGAACACCACGATCTGGCCGTCCTGCACCCGTTGCGCAGCCAGTTGCGCCAGATGGGTCTTCACCTCATCGGTTTCGCTGATCCGGGTGAAATAGTCCTTGCCCGTGTCTTTGGGCCGCGGCAACGCCCCGCCGTGCACCCGCTGCACCAGGCCGGCACTGGCCAGTTCCGCCAGATCGCGGCGGATGGTGTCTTCGGACACCGCGAAATGCTGGCTCAACTCCGAGGCCATGACCTTGCCGTCGCGTTCGAGGATCAACAGGATTTTTTGCCGGCGCACTGACGGCATTTCGGCAGCCGAATGGTTGTCTTGCATGTTTTTGCCCGTTTATGCGTGTAACTGCGTGTTGCATGAGAGTATCCGCAACCCCCGGCAAAAACAACGAACCGGCCCGGTATCATTTTTTTCGATCTTTCAAATCATTACAGCGAATTTTTTATTTTCCCCTGAGCTGTTCAAGATGGCGCCATCGCTCATGTCCTGGATGGAAACCTCATGAATATCAATTTTGCCTTTGCGTGCATGATCGTGGTCTCGTTCACCATTGCGCTGGTACACGCCTGACCGACAGGTCGTGAGGCGTCAAGATGTGCAAGGTCGCGGTAAAAGGCTGACAGATCAGGAAAATGCTCTATAACCAGTGGTGACACGATTTCCGATGATGGGGAACTGGAAGGCTCCCTCGGAAGTTGATCTCTTAAAAAGTTGCGGACAATTGAGTGCCCGCCTGGAGACGCCACGATGAAACCCCTGAAAATAGCCGCCAGCGATGGCGCTGCCGCAAGCTTCAAGAACGCTCGGGAAGTGGTAGCGCTCAGCCAGACCGATTTCACCAACGTCGCCGTGGCGGTGGTGTCTGTCAATGACGTCATGGCCGGCGCCCTGGGTGCCATTCAGCGCACCGGTTTCGACATTCCGATATTCCTGGTGGCCTCGCCGGATTCAGCCAACCGTCCCCGGGAAGTCTATAAGCACCTGACGGACGTGCTGCTGCAGGTGAACGGCATTTTCGATCTCACCCGTGCCAACGCCGAGTACCATGGCAACCAACTGGAAACAGCGGCCCGAGCCTATGAAGACAGCCTGCTGCCGCCCTTCTTCGACTCACTGAAGAAGTACACCGAAGCGGCCAACGCGACCTTTGCCTGCCCCGGTCACCAGGGCGGCCAGTTCTTTCGCAAGCACCCGGCCGGCCGGCAGTTTTTCGACTTCTTCGGCGAGACGCTGTTTCGCGCCGACATGTGCAACGCCGACGTCAAGCTCGGTGACCTGCTGATCCACGAAGGCCCGGCGCTACTGGCGCAGAAACACGCCGCGCAAGTGTTCAACGCCAACAAGACCTACTTCGTGCTCAACGGCACCTCGGCGTCGAACAAAGTGGTGACCAACGCCCTGCTGACCCCGGGCGACCTGGTGCTGTTCGACCGCAACAACCACAAGTCCAACCACCAGGGCGCGTTGCTGCAGGCCGGAGCCACGCCTGTGTATCTGGAAACCGCGCGCAACCCCTACGGCTTCATCGGCGGCATCGACGCCCACTGTTTCGAAGAAGACTACCTGCGCGAACTGATTGCCGAAGTCGCTCCGGACAAGGCCCAACTGCCACGGCCATTCCGCCTGGCGATCATTCAGTTGGGCACCTATGACGGCACCGTGTACAACGCCCGGCAAGTGGTCGACCGCATCGGCAAGCTGTGTGACTACATCCTGTTCGACTCGGCGTGGGTCGGCTACGAGCAGTTCATCCCGATGATGAAAGACTGCTCGCCGCTGTTGCTCGACCTTGACGAAAACGACCCGGGCATCTTCGTCACCCAATCGGTGCACAAACAGCAGGCCGGTTTTTCCCAGGCCTCCCAGGTGCACAAGAAAGACCGGCACATCAAGGGCCAGGCCCGCTATTGCAACCACCACCGGCTCAACAACGCCTTCATGGCCCAGGCCTCCACCAGCCCCTTCTACCCGCTGTTCGCCTCGCTGGATGTGAATGCGCGCATCCACTCCGGCCGCAGCGGCCTGCGCCTGTGGGAAGACTGCGTGAAGTTCGGCATCGAAGCGCGCAAGCTGATTCTCGAAGCCTGCACCATGGTCCGCCCGTTCGTGCCGGACACCATCGAAGGGCGCGCCTGGGAAGACTACCCAACGGAAGACATCGCCAGCGACATCCGCTTCTTCGAGTTCCATCCCAAGGACCGCTGGCACGCCTTTGCCGGCTACGCCGAGAAGCAGTACTTCATCGACCCGTGCAAGTTGCTGTTCACCACGCCAGGCATCGACCCGGTGGACGGCAGCTACACCGACTTCGGCATTCACGCGGGCATACTCGCCAACTTCCTGCGCGAGAACGGCATCGTCCCGGAAAAATGCGACCTCAACTCGATCCTGTTCCTGCTCACCCCGGCCGAAGACTGGGCGAAGATGACCCACCTGGCCGCCCAGATCGCCCGCTTCGAACGCTTCATCAGCGACGACGCGCCGATGAGCCGGGTGCTGCCGGCCATCTACGCGCAGCATCAGGAGCGCTATCGCAACTACACCATTCGCCAGCTCTGCCAGGAAATGCACGACCTGTATCGCCACCACAACGTGCAGCAACTGCAGAAGGACATGTTCCGCAAGGAACACTTCCCGAAAAAGGCCATGAACCCGCAGCAAGCACAAATCGAGTACATCCGCGGCAACGTCGAACTGGTGGCGCTGGCCGATGCGGACGGGCGTATCGCCGCTGAAGGTGCGCTGCCCTATCCACCGGGCGTGCTCTGCGTGGTGCCGGGTGAAATCTGGGGGGGCGCGGTGCTGAAATACTTCCTGGCGCTGGAGGAAGGCATCAACCGCTTGCCCGGCTTCACGCCGGAGTTGCAAGGGGTGTACCTGAAGCAGGAAGACGGTCGTACCCGGGCGTATGGGTATGTGATCAAGGCTTGATGGCATGCGGCAGGAGCTGGCGTGGGCCGGCTCCTGCTCAATGCATCGTTCTAGAATTTTTCCGCGATGTACTTGAACGGATAGTTCGGATCCCGATAGTTGCCAGGACTTTGGCGCTTGGGCAGTTTCACTTTCGCCCGCGGTACTTCTTTATAAGGAATGCTGCTGAGCACATCGCTGATGATGTTCAGTCGCGCCCGTCGCTTGTCATTGGAGTTGGCGACCCGCCACGGGGCGAACTCGGTGTCGGTGGCCTCGAACATGTCGTCCCGGGCACGGGAGTAGTCGTACCAGCGGTTATAGGACTTGAGGTCCATCGGCGACAGCTTCCAGATCTTGCGCCCGTCGGTGATGCGCGCCTTGAGGCGTCGGGTCTGCTCCTCCGGGCTCACTTCAAGCCAGTATTTGATCAGGATGATGCCTGACTCGACCAGTGCATGCTCGACGCGCGGCGCCACGGTGAGAAAGGTGTGCACCTGCTCCTCGCTGCAAAACCCCATGACCCGCTCGACACCGGCGCGGTTGTACCAACTGCGATCGAAGATCACCACTTCACCGGCGGCCGGCATGTGTGGCAGATAACGTTGAATATACATCTGGCTTTTTTCCCGATCGGTCGGTGCCGGCAACGCGATCACCCGGAACACCCGCGGGCTGACCCGTTCGGTCAGCGCCTTGATGGTCCCGCCCTTGCCGGCGCCGTCACGGCCCTCGAAGACGATGCAGACCTTGGCGCCCGAGTGCTGTACCCACTCCTGCAGCTTGACCATCTCGACATGCAGCCGCGCCAGTTCCTCGAGATACACTTTGTTCTTGAGCTTGCCGCTTTCAACCGGTTTGCTCTTCGTTGCAGCCTTCTTCTTTGCCATATCCGTTACCTCCTTCAATGCGTCACACAGCGTCCGGGATGCACCCGGCCGCGTTCATTCAGCGTCGACTGCGCTGGTAATGTTCAACCGCCAGTTCCAGGTTCAGGAACATGCGTGCCTCACCCAGCGTATGGCCCAAGGGTGCCTTGATGACCATGTCCCATACGCTGGGGCTCATGCCCACCAGCCACAGTGAAATGCCTTTTTCGCTCATGCGCTGCTCGGCGCTGGTGAGCATTTTCAGGGCCGTGTATTCCAGGTCGAACACGCTGCGCAGGTCCAGGACCACGACCCTGGGTGTCGCCGCATCGATCAGCGGCCGGATTTTCTCGGCGATGCGTTCGGCATTGGCGAAGAACACCCGCCCCTCGGGCCTGAGCAACAGCAGCCCGTCAAAGTGTTCGTCGTCGGCGTGTTCGGCAGACGGCGGCCGGTACACATTGGTGCCGGGCTTGCGCCCGAGGACATGCACGGGCGGATCCGAGACCTGATAGGCCAGGGCCAGCAAGGAGACGATGATCGCCACGACGATCCCTTGCAGCGTGCCCAGCAGCATCACGCCGATCATCGCCACCACGGCCCAGGCGAATTCGGTACGGCGAACCGACAGGATCTCGCGAAACTCCGCCGGCTCGATCAAGCCTATCGAATACACGATCACCACGGCGGCGAGGGTGGCATTGGGCATCAGCCCGATGAGCGGCGCCAGCAGCAGGCAAGTGCCCAATGCCAGTGCAGCGGTAATCAGTGCGGACAGTTGCGAGCGGGCGCCGGCCAGGCGGTTGACCGCCGTTTGCGTGGTCCCGCCACCCGCGACCATGGCCCCGAGAAACGCACCGCCTATGTTGGCAACGCCAGTGGCCAGCAGCTCCCGGTTCGGTTGTGGCGCAGGCTCGTCACTGCGGGCGAACGCGCGTCCCGCGGCGATGGTTTCGGTGAAACTCATCAGCGCGATACCCATCGCCGAAGGCCACAGGGTTTCGGCCAGCGACCATAGCGGCAGGGTCGGCGCCGGCAATCCGATCGGCACCACGCCGACGGCGGACACACCAAGACTCTCAAGGCCAAGCAGGCGCATGCCGAGGATGCCCAGCGCCACCGCAATCAAGGGTGCGGGCAGGCGCGGTGTAAAGCGCTTCATGCCGACCAGCAGCAGGACCATGAATACCCCGACCGCCACGGTCGGCAGCGAGGCATGCGGGATGCTCTGAACCGTGGCCACCAGGTTGTGCAGGAAGCCGCCTTTGTCGATGTGGGTGCCCAGCAGCTTGGGTAACTGGTCGAGCACGATGACGACGCCTATGCCGGCCTTGAACCCCACCAGCACCGGTTCGGAAATGAAATTGGCGACGAAACCCAGGCGCAGCAACCCCGCGACGATCAGGATCGCACCCACCATCAAGGCCAGCGTGGCGGAGCCCGCCAGCAGGGTCGCCGCATCGCCATCGGGGCTGATCTGGCCCAGCGCGGAACCGGCGAGAATGGCCAGGGTGGTCGTGGTGCTGACACTGAGCGGACGCGACGTGCCGAGCACGGCATAGATCACCATCGGTACCAGTACCGTGTACAGCCCGACCTGCACCGGCAGGCCGGCAATCGTGGCGTACGCCAGCGCCTTGGGAATGACCACGGCCGCTGCTGTCAGCCCGGCGACCACATCGCCCCGCAGCCAGTCCGGGCGATAGCTGTCGAGCCACTCCGGGATCAACAGGCTGCGCAAGGTACCCCGCTGTAGAGCGCCAGGGTTCCGCGCTTGCGGATCGCTGCCTAGTTGATTCATCAGTCACTCCAGTCGCAAATCGTCCGTGCGGATGATGAGTGGGCTCAACTGACCGCACAATCCGTTAACTGCACGCGTAACCACTGCAAACCTTCATCGGCATCGAAGTGCGCGTGCCCGCAACCAATCCACGCGGACTCGACTACAAATGTAGCCGGTTTGCACCGCCGCGCCGCCACTTGGTTGAAGAAGGAGTAAGACGCCCCAGCATCTGCGCGCAAAAATGGAAAGCCTTATATGGACGACGTCATGAGGGCGATAAATGAGCTATACCCGCTAATTCCCCCCATTGCAGTTCTTCAACTCAGGAGTTTGGCAATGAAGCTCAAGACCTCTCTGGCAGCACTCATGGTCGCGGCCAGCCTTTTCGGCTGCGCCACTTCCTCGCACCACGGCGTGAACGTCAACCTGGTCGCCACCCGGCAAAACGCCGGTCAGATCGGCACCGTCACCTTGACCGACTGGGACAAGAAAACCGGGCTCAGCTTCTTCATCAGCGGTGTTCCAACCGGGGGTACCCTGCCCCTGCGCCTTTACTCGTTCATCAATAACGGCACCTGCGCGCAACCCGGGTCAGTCGCCTACGCGATGAACGACACCGTCAACACCGAACGCCAACCCATACGCGGCTGGTCCTTTACCCGAACCGCGCCCGTGCCGTTGCAAACCCTGGTTGACGGCAAATATTCGGTGGTCGTGCGAACGGCTCCGACCGATGGCAACGTCGATATCTTTTGCGGGGACATCAAGGCGACAGAGCCGGTGAAATAGCCCCGGCCAGTGCAGGCCAGCCCACGCCCCGGTACCGCTCGTGCCACCGGTTGTCCGGTGCGAGCGGTGGCGTCGGGTGAACGGAACCGGGGGCCGGCGACGCCAGCAGCCACAACCGGTCACAAACCTGTCATTACTCACTGATAACGTCCTGACGCTTTCCCGAACCGCATCCGCTCGATCTCCGATCGCCAGCTCCCTGTACCAGGGCTTTGCCCATCCGCTCAAGGTGACACTTCAGGTGTACGCAAGCACGACGCGCAAGCAAATCATCATCAGGTCCAACGACATGAGCTGCGACGACTTCGGCGCGTTGTTCTCGAACCTGTTCGGCAACCTGTATGCCGACTCGGCGCCGCCGCCGAAAAACATCATCATCGGCGGGGTCTACGGCCGGCACGAGGGTGTCAGTTTTCGGCGCATGCACTATCGCGGCGACTTCACCGTGGATTTTCCCGCGCCTATGGATGAAATCACTTTCGTCATTCCTACAGCCGGCAAGATCATCTTCAACCATGTCACCCAGTCGGTAGGGTTCTCGCAGATCGGCCTGGCGATCGACAAGGCCGAGGTCCGCTCGGCGCGCTTTGTCGATAACCACGCACAGCACGGGATTTCGATCAGCCGTCGGCTGATCACCGAGCGCCTGTCGACGTTGCTGGGCAAACCCATTCTGCAAAAGGTGCAGTTCGAACCGGTGGTGGATCTGCAGGCATCGGCCTTGCAGGGCATCCGGGCATTGATCGACCTGGCCACGGGCAGCGAGTTCGACCTGCTGATCAACAGCGGTTCGCTGATGCCTTCGCGCCTTCGCGAAATGCTGGTCGATGCAGTGCTGGAAACCTGGCCGCACAACTTCACCGAAGCCCTCCGGCGCCCCTCCCCACTGATAGCGCCACGGCATGTGAAGCTGGCGGTCGAGTACATCCAGGCGCACCCCGACCACCTGGCCAGCGGCACGGAGCTGGCGCAACTGACCCATGTCAGCCTGCGCGCCTTGCAGGAAGGTTTTCAGCGTTTCATGGGCACTTCGATCGTTGCCTATCAGCGCCAGGTACGCCTGGAGCGCGCCTTTGCCGCGCTGTCCCAAGGGGTGGCGCCGTCGGTGACAGACGTGGCCTTGCAATACGGCTTCAGCAACGTCGGGCGGTTTTGCCAGTATTTCCAGAGCGCCTACGGCATCAGTCCCGCAGACGTGAGAAAGGGTGTGCGAACTCGGCCGATGGCGACCCATTGAGGGTTTGTGGGAGCGGCGGTGCGACTTGCTCGCGAAAGCGGTTTATCTGCCACCTCTTCGTCGACTGTCAGTCCGCCTTCGCGAGCAAGCCCGCTCCCACAGTGTTTTTTTTGTCGTACGCGGGAATTGTGTTCGACACCGATCAAAGGGTGGGAGCGGGCTTGCTCGCGAAGGGGCCGGAAGACTCAATATCAATATTGCCGGTCAAATCACTATCGCGAGCCCGCTCCCACAGCTTGCCTTGACTGATCGTCAGAACAGATAGCTGGCCTTCAGCCCGCCATTGAAGCCGTGGCTGTCGCCGCCACCGCTGGCGCCGATTTCTGCCCCCACGCTCCACGGCCCCAGGTTGGCCATGACGTTGACGCCACCGGTGAACTGGTCACGGTTGTCGAAGGCAGCCTGTTGCTCGATGTCCAGCCCCAGCAGGTGCCCTTCGCTGTCGACTTCAGCGTCGCCCAGCACATGCTCGTAGCCCACTTGCACCCCCGGCACCAGTTGCCAGGCGCCCAGGCTGACCGGTGCAAAGGATGCGTTGAGGTTGGCCACCGCGCTCTTGCGGGTCTCGTGGATGCCATCGACGTCCAGCGCCAGCTCACTGCCTTTTTCCTGGAAGCCCGACAGATTGACGTGGCTGATCCGCACACCGAGGCTTGGCTCGAGGGTCACGCCGTTCACCGGAACCCGGTAGCCCACGGCCAGGGTCGCGCCGGTGAGGTTGCCATGGCTGTCGCCCTTGGCCGTGCCCAGGCCGCCGCCGAGTTCGCGCTTGCTCTCGTAATCGAGATAACCGGCGCTGGCGTCGGCATCCACAAACAGGCCGCGCTCCAGACCGTTCGGTGCAAAGCGGGCACCGACGCTGAAGAAGGTCAGGTCGGTATCGGCCTCGCCACCGGCGCCACCGACATTGCCGCGGCTGTAGCCGAAGCCGGCATGGGCGCTGAGCTGTTCGGAAAAGCGTTGGGTCAGGCCAATCATCAGGCCCTGGCTATGCTCATTGCTGCTGGAGGCCTGAGAGGAGCCGTCGGTGCCCAGATACCCCGCCAGGGCGGTGCTCCACAGGCGATATTGCCCGGTCTTGAGGTCGGTGCCACTGGTGAAGGGCGCAGCGGCCTGATCGATCATCGCGCCCTGGCGCAGCAGGTAACTGGCAGCGTCGGCATGCACCTGGCCGCCAACGGTGGACTCGACGCCCCCGAGGCTGCGCGCATCGATGGCCGATTGCAGGTAGTAGTTGTAGGCGCTGTAGGTGCCCGACAGGTTGCTGTTCTGCAGTTGTTGCAACAGCTGCGCGCCGGCCGCGGCGTTGCCGGCCAGGTCCGCCGCGCCCGGCAGGCTGTTGTAGAACACCATCTTGCCGCGCAGCACATAGATGGTTTCCTGGGACAGGCCCAGGCCTTGCTTGAGGTAGTTGTCCATAGTGCCGTACTGCGCGGTCACCTGGTCCAGGCCGGCTTGCAGGTAACTGGCCTCCACACCGATCAGCGGCCCATAGATGGTCGCCATACCCGGTGGCATCGCCGCCAGGGTCGCCTTGATACGCGCGGCGGTGTAGTCGTTGGTGGCCAGGTAGTTGCTCATGATGGTGGCATCGTCGAGCCCGGCGATACTTTGCAGCACAGCGGCGGTCCAGCCCGTGCGGTCCTTGCCGGCGGTGCAATGGAACAGCGCGGCACCGTCGACCGCGGCCAGTTCATTGAACAGCTGGTTGAACTCGCTGCGCATCCCCGCGTTCCTGACGAAATCACGGTTGGTGTCCTGCATCATCGCGGTGGCTTCGGCGGCACTGTGGAACGCGACGTTGGTGACGTTGGCGCCAGACGTGGAGCCGCCGATGATGTCGATGTTGCTGTAGGTCGCGCCCGTGAGCATCGTGTCGGGCGTGGCGGCGATCTCGGTGGGCGTGCGCAGGTCGTAGACCGCCTTGATGCCCAGGCCGTTGAGGGTCGCCAGGTCCGCCGCCGACGGGGTCAACGCGTTGGAGCGGTAAAACACCCCGCCACGCATCGTACCGTCGTTGGCTGTGGTGTACGCCGTGGTGAGACCGGCGACATCGCGGAAGTTGTCGATGCTCTTCAGGCGTGGGGTGTTGAGGGGGACCGTCTCGGCCGCCTGGGCGGCAGCGATGGACAGGCTCAAAACAGACAGCGAACTCACAAGTCGTTGGAACACAGTGCAGCCTCATTGGAATCACGTTGGGCTGACCAATATCTACATTGCATTGACGCTGAACATGACAAATCGCCTGCAAATGCAAATCACTGCGCGATGTGTCCGGGTGGCTCGTTTTCTGTCCGTGCATGGCCCGGGGTGCGGCCAGCTTCAGTGCCGAAAACCCATGACAGGCCGGGTGGGAAACGTGCTGCGCAATGTCCGGCGATCAAATGCCGGACGCAAAAAACCCGCTTTTCAGCGGGTTTTGGGCTTTCTGAAACGGCTCGCTACTGCTGTGAACTCAATGGGTTTTTTTCGAGGTCGACAGCCCGGCTTTACTCAAGCCTTTGGTGTTGTGCTCACCCGGCGTCGTGGCCGAGATAGCCCCGGCCTTGGAGAGGCCGCGAGTATCCTTGGAGTGGGCGATGCCTGAGGTCGTGGTGCCATGACCGTTGTCATCGTTGCGCTCACTACCGTAGTGGTTGCCGCTCAGACCATGGTCGCGCACGGATTTGCCGGCATGGTCGCTGTCCAGCCCGTTGCCGCGGCCGTTACTGCCGGAGTGGCCTGTGCCGGCGTGTCCGCCACCCATGCCGCCGCCGTGGCCTGCGCCGTTTCCGCCGCCGTGGCCTCCACCGTTTCCGCCGCCATTACCACCGCCGTTTCCACCGCCGCCGCCACCGTTTCCACCGCCACCGCCACCGCCACCGCCGTCCTTCGCGTAGGCGGAACCCATGATCGACAGGCCATCAGGCAGCAAAGGGGCGGCTGCAAGCATCATGGCGCATGACATTACAGCAACGAGACTCTTGTTTTTGAAAAGCATGATTGCTTCCGTAGGTGGTTGATATCGCGTGACCTATGACGCGATATCCCTCAAACAGTTCCAGCCCGACGACAGGCGGCTGGAAGTCCACTCACACATCAATCGAACACACCATTGAGAATTTCATAAACGAGCCCGGTGGCCAACGCGACCAGGATCAGATCCGTGCCGACTTGCTGCCACTCGTAACCGTCATAGTGGGGCAACCTGCCGACCAGCCGGCCATCCAGTTTTTTGGCAATGCCCGGTGGAAGCGGCTTGCCTCGGGCAAGGTTCTTTTGAATACCCGGTGGCAAGGCAGGCCCGGGGCTCCAGTAGCCCGTGTTGGCGCCAACGATCTCGAGCACGCTGCCGCGATTGATGCTGGGGCCATGACTCCAGTCCCCGCCGCCGGAATTCTTGTTCTTGTTGCCATGACTGCCCTGGTTGCCATGGCTGGCCTTGTTGTTGCCCTGGCCGTTTCCTGGGTCAGCCAGCGCGGTCACCGAGCCGCTGACCAGGGCCAGGCAGGTGATTGCTGCAATCAACGATCGAGACTTGTTCATGAGTCGTTCCTTCGTAGCGGGAATGTTCCCTGAAATTTAGACGCCATTTTCGATGTTGGTTCCATCGAGTCATCGAACGCAACGATCCGCTCATCCCGCTTGATACGTCGCAGATACTTCAATGCGTGGCGCTGTTTCCCGATTGTTACCTCAGCGCCGCAGTTGTCACTTCTGCGCCGCCGAACTGGCCAATAGAGTATGGCCGTCGGTGTGGAACAGGGTCGTCGACTTGTCGGCCCTCGCTGGCACCGATCCCCCCATCACGGAAGAGGTGAATCATGAGTTTCGTCAAAGTGGAAAAAAACCAGAGCAGCGCCCCGTCGGATGCCGACATGAAAAAAGCCATGGTCGAGTCCGGTGGCACGCCGGGCGAGGTCACCGGGAACAATGCCGCCCGCACCCTGACCTACACCGGCGTGGTCAATCACACGGTGTACGAGAACAAGCTGATCGAGATCGCCAAGGGCAAACGCACCAGCTGGAACTTCGTCTGGGCCGATGCCCAGGCCGCCTGAGGTCAAGGCGGGGCGGCCGATCGGCTGCCCCGCTGACCCGGCCCCTGATACAACCCCGATACCCGCTTGTAACACCAAGACACTTAGCCGCCCTGCCCCTCGCTCCTAGAGTGAAGCCGTCAATGGATTGCAGCGCCAAGCGCCAGCAGCCCATTGTTTGCCCAACACACCACCAAGGAAGAGGGAAACCATGAGCAAGTCAATCGCTGTCAGCCAACAGAGCCAGCAGCTTCACAATGATGTGCAAGAAGCCGTCAAGTCGATCATGGGTGCAACGCAACTGAAGGCGGCGGATTACGGCCGGGTACTGAGGTCGGCCCTGGCGGCTTCGCAAAAAACCGTCACCATCGAAATCGCCCCCGGCGACCTGACGCTGCTGAAGAAGTCCGGCTACAAGCTGTGCTTTGCCAAGAAGGTGGGTGACGCCGACTACAACGTGGTCTGGCAGTCCTATGACGCTTACCTGAGCAACAACGAGTTCAGCTGGACACCGCAGTATCAGCTGTTCGCCTCCAACCTGTTCAAGGCCAATGTGCAGGTCAAAGTCTCGACCAACATCGTCAATATCGGCCTGGGGCAAACATCGACACTCGATGAGCACGGTCTGCTGAGTTCGGCGGTTACCGGGGGGCCGAACATTTCCATGACCTTTGTAAACGACTACGGCCCCATCCATCCGGGTATCAACCAGCTATCTACCGGCATTGATGGCAATCAGGTCAGCACCCCCATTTACGTTGCGGTGGATCAAGTGGTCACCGGTGAAACCGTGCTGACACCGGTGGAAACCATCCTCGTGTGGTTCGAACAGAACGTGCAGACCAGCACCATGTTCAGTACCTCACGCTCCAAGGCGATCGAAATCGACCTGACGTTCGATAACACCGCAGGTCGCCTTTACGAAGGCGGTCAGTGGAAAACCGTGTAAGCGTCATGCCAGGGCAACCTTGCGGTTGCCCTTTCACTTCTCTTTACCCGCCCTGGCGAAGTAGCCCGTCAGCGAGCGACAGATCGACTGCGCGAGGTCCTCCTGGGTGGCGATGCCATAGGGTCGATCACGATCGAACTGTGCCGACCAGCGAATCCGCCCCTGCGCCACATCCACCAGGCGCAATGACGCGCGCACCCGCGAAGGCTCGACCCGCACGCTGCCCTCCAGGCAATAGCTGCAACGCCCGCCACGCTTGAAGTCCGCTACCGGCTCACTGTTGCGTGCCACCCGCATCAACACATGATTGGTCCCGGTCTGCGCCTGCTCGAACGACTCGAACAGGCGGCAACTCAACTCCTCGCACAAGCCTCGGGCAAAGTCATTGCCATCGCGGGTGAGGCAGGTAAACGGCTGGATCTGGACCACAGGATGGCGCGTGCCGACGCCCTTGGGCCGCAACCGCTGATAGGTCAAGCGATAACACCCGGGTGGGATGCTGAAGCGCACCGGGTCCTGCTGGCCGTTGCCGGCGTAATGCGCTGCGAGCTTGCGCCGCAAGCGCCCCACCTGCACTCGCACCACCGGATCGTCACCCGTGCAATACACTGCCGG
The DNA here is from genome assembly GCF_059491875.1 of Pseudomonas sp. Pseusp49. NCBI lineage: Bacteria > Pseudomonadati > Pseudomonadota > Gammaproteobacteria > Pseudomonadales > Pseudomonadaceae > Pseudomonas > Pseudomonas sp. Pseusp49. The sequence continues at coordinate 4,082,620 of NZ_CP168514.1, forward strand.
GTCACGACGAAACACCGCGATGCCGATGGCGTGTTCGGTCAGCGGCGTTTTGCACGCCTGAAGGTCGTGCTCGACCAGAAAGCGCAACAGACTGCCCATGCGCCTGGACTTGGCAAACAACGGGCTGACCAGCAACAGCGCCAGCACCCGCTCGATTTCTTCCCGATCGAGCGGCTCGGGAACCCCCGCCGCCGTCGAATCGGCCATGCTCATGATCACCATCGCCTGCCTCCGTGCAGGTTGCCGACAGGAATGGATGTCGTACTCCGTGATTACCCTTGCAGCGTGAGCAGGAATGGGGCTCGGGCACTGCAACGACCAAGCTTAGCAGCCGTGTTGATATCGGCAGGCAATTGCGATGGTAGCAACCCGCCAGCCGACGAACGTTCAATCCTGACGTCCGAAAAACTTGTAGGACTTGCCTCTCTGTGGCGAGGGAGCTTGCTCCCGCCAGGCTGCGAAGCGGCCCTCATCCCTTGCAACTCATTTCCTCAGACCCATCGCAGTGCCCGGTTTTACGGCGGCAGAGCCGCCGAACGGGAGCGAGCTCCCTCGCCACAGGGGGTATTGGGCGTCCTACAGGCCGGTTGCAGCGCTGGAAATCGACGCCTAATGTGCGCCCGTCGCTGACTTGAATTGGCGACAGGGTTTCGCAGCCCTGTAGATACGTGTAGTAACCTTGCAGTCCATCAATCCGATGACGGTCGCATCTGCGCCCGCGTGTCGCTTTATGGTGGCTGTGTGTGGGAGATCTTCGGGTCTGCCGGGTTCCTCGTATCCTCGGTCTGCGAACCCGCACATGGCTACCACCCCATTCGATTCGCAGCGACCGGGAGTAGCTCTTCTTACAGATACGAGGAAGTTTTACTTATGACGACTAACAGTCCGGATCGCCGCTTCACCCCCATGAAACAAATCGCCACCAGCTACCCCGTCCTCCTCATCGACAACGACGCCCCGCTGCGCGAACTCCACAACTGCGCCGCCGAACGCCTCAACGCCGTCCTGCAATACCTCAACCTCATGGCCTGCACCAGCCTCCCCGACTACGCCGAAAACGACATCAATACCGTGACCAACATTTCGCGGATTTTGCTGCAGGATGTACGGGATGTGTTTGGGGTAATCGAGCAGCGGGGGTTTGAGTTGCCCAAAGAGCAGTGATCCCCTCTGAGGCGTAAGAACCCCGATGTCCATTCTCAGGCATCGGGGCTAGATTCCTTGTCCGATGAACCATTCAATCAGCGCTTGAGCGCGTCACACTGATTGCGCAGGTCGTTGTCATCGATACTGCCGCAACTGCCGCCGTTTGTTTTGGCCTCACACAGTTTGCGCTGGTCGCTGTCATCGATGCTGCCGCAACCGCCATGACCCGTTTCCGCATTGCACAGGTAGCGCAGATCCCGGTCGTCGATGCTCCCGCAACTGCCACCGTTTGTCCTGGCTTCGCACAATTTGCGTTGGTCGCTGTCATCGATGCTGCCACAACTGCCGTGCCCCGTTTCGGCATTGCAGGTGTAGCGCAGATCCCGGTCGTCGATGCTCCCGCAACTGCCACCGTTTGTCCTGGCTTCACACAACTTGCGCTGGTCATTGTTGCTGATACCGGAGCACCCCGCATAAGCCTGCCCACCAAGGACGAACATCAAAAACACCGCAACCAGGCTTTTCATCGCACACATCCATGATTTGTCAGGAAACAGCCTGACACTGATTGACCCCTGGGTATTTCGGCGCATCACACGCCATCAAATTGACATCAACCTCGCGAAAAGTTCCGGCGCTAAATTCAATACGCTGCCTTGGAACTTCCGTATAATTTGATGTCGACATGACATCACCCCCAACCAACAACCGAAATCAATCAATGCCTGGCTGTTTCCTGGCTTATCAAGGACGTGTGTAATGAGACTGATCGTTGCTGTTTTGCGGGCACCTGACGGGCACACCCATACCGGCTGCAACAACATCAGACACCATGGCCAGGGTCACCCGCACAAGGCCTGCGCCTGATGAGCAGCATTCCACTCTCAGAGCAAATGGCAGCCATGGCCTTTGTCGATGAACTGCGTCGTCAGCAAAGGCATGTCCAGGATCATCTCGATCTGCCGCGACGCCGTGCGGAAATCCAGAAGCGTATTCGCGCCTATTACCAGAGCAACAACATCGCCTTCGATGATGACCTGGTCGAGCAAGGCGTTCACCAATTCTTCTCCTGGCGCCTGGCTTTCGATGAGCCGCAACTCACAGGCTTCGATGCCTGGCTGGTCAAAAACCTGACCAACCGTGACCTCAAGCGCAGTCGCATCAAGGCGCTGCTCCCTCGGCGACGGCTGATCAAGCTGGCTGCACTGGCAGCGGTCGCCCTGCTGATCCAGCGCTGCAGCAGCTTTATTGATTATCAGGAGAAACTTAAAAACGTTACCCTTGACTCCATCGGTATCGACCAAAGTTACGACGAGCTTTACAGGCAAGTAGAGAAGGTGCGCGCTGAACTGCAGCAATTGCAGAAAAGCAACGCCGAAAAACCGGACGAAACCGTCAGTCGCCTTCTTCAGCGCGCACAAAACGCTCTCCCTGCGGGCGATATCCGGACAAACATCAATATCGCCGGACCGGTGACTCGCGACAACGTGGATGCCCTCTTGTCAGAGCTCGATTCACTCCATGTAAAACGGGACGCGATCTGGGGCGCCCTCCCCGCTGTACAGGAAAACCTGAAGCTGGCCCGGGGAGTCCTGTGGATTCGCCTTGGGATCACGCAGATGCTGCAGGACCCGAATCGGGCAGCAGCCATCAAGCAATCCAGCAACCTGGATCAACGCTTGGCTGAACTCGATCAGTTGCTCGAACGCGTCGACAATCAGACCACTTACGATGATGCCTATTCGACCTACAGTGAGTTGGGGCGTGACCTGTCCGGCACAGACTTGCTACAGCTCCAGACCCGTCGCTACAAAGAACTGAAAAGCCTCCTTGCGTCCCAGTCCATCCCGAGTGATATCCGCCGGGAACTGGACAGGATCAGCAGCCAGATCGAGGCCGACCTCGAAAGAAGCGACGCAGATGCCGCGGAGAAGAAGATCAATGCGTTGATTGAAACCACGAAAAGCGCCGGCTACCGCACTCGCTTCGGTCAAACTGAACGCAACCACATCACAGAGCGGGCAGTCGTGTCGACGCAGGCACACAGCTAGATCCGCAAAAAGTACCCCTGCAGTCCAAACACCTGGTTTCGACTGGTACTGAATACATCACGAAAGGACACTCGATGAGCAACATTTCACTCACCGATCAAATGGGGGCGATGGCACTGGTCGATGAGTTGCGCCATCAACAGAAACAGGTTCAGGAACACCTCGACCTTCCACGGCGTCGTGCGGACATCGCCGGACACATCCGCGCTTACTATCAAAGCAACAATCTTGAATTCGATGATGAGCTGATCGAGCAAGGTGTTCATCAATTCTTCGCCCATCGCTTGATGTTTGAACTCCCGCAGCTCAACAGCTTCGACACCTGGTTGGTCCGCACGCTTGCCAATCGCCCTCTGTTGTCCATGCATGGAAAAAAATTATTCTCGCGGCGATGGGTGATCGCTGTGGCGCTGGCGGCAGGGATCACCACGCTGGTTCAGAGTTGCAATTCCACTATTGATTCCAATACAAAAGTGCGCGAAGTCACCAACGCTGCCTACATCCTGCGGCAGGATCTAAACGAAACATCCAAAAAACTGGACGTTCAGCGCAAAAAGCTGGTGGATTTGCTGAGAAGGAATGCAGCAGAGCCGGACGCAAACGCCAGCCGGCTGCTTCATCGCGCCGAACAAACACTGCCGGTAGGCGATATACGCACGGACATCGGTCAAGCCGAACCGATTACCCGCGACAACGTGGACACTCTCGCACCACAAGTCGAGGCGCTGGAGCAGGAAAAACTCAGGATCAACCGTGCACTGTACGCAGCAGAGAGAGACATGGGATACGCAAGCGGGGTTCTCGACATACGCCAGGAGATCAAGGCAATGCTCCAGGATCCGGGTCGGGCAGCCGCGATTGCGCAATCGAGCGGCCTGGATGACCGCCTGGCTGAACTCGACCAGCAACTGGCACGCGTTGACGGCTATGACAGCTTCCAGGCCGCGTTCGCCAGCAAAATGGACCTCGGTAGCGAACTGTTCGCTACCACCGATCTGCTCAAGCTCCAGACCTCGCGTTACTACACCGTGAAAAGGCGCGTGGAAGACTCATCGATTCCCAATGAAGTACGCACTGAATTGCAGGGGAACATCCACGATATCGAGGCGGATTTAAAGCGTGGCGACTCGGACGCCGCCGAGAAAAAAATCAGCCTGCTGATCAAGCGACTCAAGGTGGCAGGTTATTGGTCGCGGTATTGATGGTCACACCCAATGCGGGTTGCCAGCCAACTTCAAATGATACTCAAAGGGTCATGCAATGACATTTACCAGCCACGATCAGGCATCGCGCCAGGATGTTCCGGCCTCGAAAGAACCTGCGCAGCAAACAAAAAAAGATTATGAAGACATACGCCAGGAATGCCGGGAAAAACTGAGCGCCTACAACGCCAACGAAGCTTATGTATTCCTGCGCGAGCGGGGTTTTGGCACCGAGCAGTACCCTTACAACTTCTACCAGCGCTGGCTGGACGGCATGCTGGCCAAGCGCATCAACTATGCGGCCAACCGCCAGAACGAACTGATGCTGCTGGCGATGCAGGAACGCAACGAGGAACTGCGGCGCAAACGCCCCCGTTAGGATTTGCAGCGCCTGGCTGGATGCGCCTGCATGCCGTCCCTCATTTTGATTTGTACTGAAAACATCACGAAAGGACATTCGATGAGCAATTACCTGGAACGAGCGCTCACTGGCCTGCGCACCATCGGCATCAATCTCTTTCAACCCGTGCAGAATGCGCCGGTGCTGGTGCTTCTGGACCGTGTGGCCGAGTACGACACCACTAAAGTCACGTCCATCGCTTCGGTCCTGCAGCAGTCAACGGCCTTCAATAGCATGGTCCGGGAACAGATCGAGGGCATGGACATCTCCACGCGGTTCATGGACATCACCCAGAGTTTCACCTCGATTCGTGAAGACGCGGCCGCGATGGCCGGGTGGATGGACGACGGGCGCCTGGACACCACGGAAAAGCTCAAGTTGAGCTGGATGAATCTGCGCCGTGGCTCCATCCCCGACCGCTTCAATGACATCCGCACGAACTACCTTCAGGTGTGCGAGTCGGCCAACGACCAGATCGCCCGTGAAACCGTGATCCTGGAGGCTTACATGGACTTCCGGATGGCCATGAAAGCCGCCGAGGTCGATGCCCAGCAGGTTCTCGCCTTGGCCGGCAAGGCCCTGGAGCAACGGACTCTGGCGTTGAACGAGGCCAATACTCAAGTGACCGCTGCCGAGGCTCAGGAGCCCGCCCGGCGCGCCGCCCTGGAGCTGCGCCGTGACGAAGCCGTTCGCGCCTTGCAAGACGAAGACAAGCGCTACCAGATCGTCAAGGACATCGCCGATGACCTCAAGGTTGGCTACAACACCGCCGAAATGGTCTTCGCCCGGATCAACCAGGTGCATGTCATCAAGGAGCGCCAGTATCAGCGCATGGTCTCGTTCTTCTCCACCAACGAAGTCGTGCTGACCGGCCTTGCCGTTTCCTTCACCAGCAACAGCGGCCTGGCTGAGGCCACCCACACGCTGAACGCCACTACCGACGGTATTGGCAAGGCCCTGGAAGCCCTGGGAGCAACCGGTAATCAGCAACTTGAAGCGGCAGTCAAGGCCAGCTACGGTTCGACTATCAAGGTCGACTCGGTTCGCGCGCTGGCCGATGCGACCCTGAGCTTCCAGACCGACATGAACGAACTGACCGAAACCTATCGCACCGAATCGAGCAATGCCGCCCGTGACATTGCCGACGCAGTCGAGGATGCCAAGCGTAAATTCGCTGCGCTTTTGACCAAGGCTGCCTGATGGCATAAAAAAATCCGATGCCTGAGCAGGCATCGGATTTCTTTGGCCACGACCAATGAAGCGTTTCTGACCCTGATCAGAAGTTCGCCGGCGTATTCGCGCTGATGATCTCCGCCTCATCCGCCCCGATATTGCGAAACCGGTGCGGCAAGGTCGTCGGGAAATAGTAACCATCCCCGGCGTTCAGCACACTCACCTGGCCATCCACGGTCAACTCAACCGTACCCCGCGTCACCAGCCCACACTCCTCGCCTTCGGAATGCACGATCGGCTCTTCGCCGGAGCTGGCGCCCGGTGCGTATTGCTCGCGCAGCAGGCGCATCTGCCGGCTCGGTACGGACGCGCCGATCAGCAGCAGGCGCAGGCCGTGGCGGCCGAGGTCGGGCTGTTCGTTGGCGCGGAAAACGTACTGGTGTTCGCGGGGTGGCTGATCGAAGGTGAAGAAGTCGGCCAGGGACATGGGGATGCCCTCCAGCAGTTTCTTCAGGGAGCTGACGGAAGGACTGACCCGATTCTGTTCGATCAGGGAGATGGTTGCATTGGTGACGCCGCTACGCCGGGCCAGCTCGCGCTGGGACAGTTTGTAGCTTTCGCGTACTAATTTGAGTCGTGAGCCCGTGTCCATGACAGCCTTATGTGAGAACGACTTAAGGGTAATGGGGGTGGAAAACAGGCGCTGATCTTGCCGTTCTCCTGTCCCTGAACCGTGAAAGGCGGCTATTAAATCACGTTTGTGGGTGTTGCTGTAGGAGCTGCCGAAGGCTGCGATCTTTTGATCTTGAAAAGCAAGATCAAAAGATCGCAGCCTTCGGCAGCTCCTACAAAGGTTGCAGTGCTTGAAAAATCCGGCGGCATCCCTGGGGATGGCCGCCGGCGAGGTAAAGCTTAGATGCCGAAACGGTCGCGCAGCGAGTAGTACACCGCGCCCATGGCGGTCAGCGGTGCCGAGAAGGTGCGCCCGCCGATCATCGGCATGTGCGGCAAGGAGGCAAACGCATCGAAACGCTCGGCGTCGCCACGGATCATTTCCGAGATCAGTTTGCCGGCCAGGTGCGAGCAGGTGACGCCGTGACCGCTGTAGCCCTGCATGTAGTAGGCGTTTTTCTCGATACGGCCGAATTGCGGCATGCGCGACATGGTCAGCAGGAAGTTGCCGGTCCAGCGGTAGTCGATCTTCACATCCTTCAATTGCGGGAAGGTCTTGAGGATTTTCGGGCGGATCAACTGCTCGATGTCGTTCGGTTCGCGCGCACCGTAGACCACGCCACCGCCGTAGAGCAGGCGGTTGTCCGCCGTCAGGCGGTAGTAGTCGAGCAGGTAGTTGCAATCTTCGACGCAGTAGTTGTTCTTGATCAGGCTGCGGGCCTGCTTTTCCGACAACGGCTCGGTGACGACGATCTGCGAACCGCACGGCATGCTCTTGCTGGTCACGCGGTTGTCCAGACCCTGCGGCAGGTAGGCGTTACCGGCGATCAGCAGGTACTTGGCCTTCACCACGCCTTTGGCAGTGCGCACGGTGATCGGCTCGCCGTAGGTGATTTCCACCGCCGCCGATTGCTCGTAGATCTTGCCGCCCAGGCCGATGATCGCCGAGGCTTCGCCGAGGGCCAGGTTCAGCGGGTGAATGTGACCGCCCTGCATGTCCAGCAGGCCGCCGACGTACGCATCGGAACCCACTTCGCGCTTGATGTCGGCTTCGCCGAGCAGTGTCAGGTTCTTGTTGCCATAGCGCTCCCAGCTTTTCTTCTGTTCGGCCAGGCCCTTGAGCTGCTTCTTGTTCATCGCCGCGAAGATGCCGCCGGGACGGTAATCGCACTGGATGTCGTAGTGCTGTATGCGCTGACGAATGATGTCGGCGCCTTCGAAAATCATGCTGCCGAGCACTTCGGCGGTCTTGTCGCCGTAGCGCTCTTCGATGACATCGACGTCGCGGCTGTAGGAGTTGACCAGTTGGCCGCCGTTGCGACCGCTGGCGCCAAAGCCGACTTTGGCCGCTTCGAGCACGGTCACGCTGTAGCCCGCTTCGGCGAGGAACAGCGCCGAGGACAGGCCGGTGTAGCCGGCGCCGATCACGCAGACGTCACAGTCCACCGCCCCTTCCAGCACCGGGAAATCGCCGGTGAAGTTGCGGGTGGCGGCGTAGTAGCTGTTTACATGCTGTTGATTGCTGGAGCTGTGTTTCATAAGTTTCTCCGATGGCCGCCGCAGATTGCCGGCGACCGCCGCTTTATTGTTGTTAGAGCTTGATCCAGGTCGCTTTGAGCTCGGTGTACTTGTCGAACGCGTGCAGCGATTTGTCCCGACCGTTACCCGACTGCTTGTACCCGCCGAACGGCGCGGTCATGTCGCCGCCGTCGTACTGGTTGACCCAGACGCTGCCGGCACGCAAGCCACGGGCGAAGGTGTGGGCCTTGCTCAGGTTGCGGGTCCAGACGCCGGCGGCCAGGCCGAAGATGCTGTCGTTGGCAATCGCCAGGGCTTCTTCGGCAGAGTCGAAGGTGATGACCGACAGCACCGGGCCGAAGATTTCTTCCCGGGCGATGGTCATGGCGTTGGTCACGCCGTCGAAAATCGTCGGCTGCACGTACTGGCCACCGGTGTCTTCGAGGGTGCGGCTGCCGCCGGCGATCAGTTCGGCGCCCTGCTCCTTGCCGATGCCGATGTAGCGCAGCACGTTGTCCAGTTGACGCTGGTCGACGACCGCACCAACGGTGGTCGCAGGATCGAGCGCGTGGCCCGGCTTCCAGGCTTGCAAGGCTTCTACCAGCAATGGCATGAACTGCTCGCGAATCGAACGCTCCACCAGCAGGCGCGAACCGGCGGTGCAGACTTCGCCCTGGTTGAAGGCGATGCCGCTGGCCGCTGCCTGTGCTGCCGCGCGCAGATCCGGCGCATCGGCGAACACCACGTTCGCGCTCTTGCCCCCGGCTTCGGCCCAGACGCGTTTCATGTTGCTTTGCCCGGCGTAGATCATCAGCTGCTTGGCAATCGCCGTGGAGCCGGTGAAGGCCAGCACATCGACATCCATGTGCAAGGCCAGCGCCTTGCCCACGGTGTGGCCGTAGCCCGGCAGGACGTTGAACACACCTTTCGGGATGCCGGCATCGAGTGCCAGCTGCGCGATGCGGATCGCGGTCAGCGGCGACTTTTCCGAAGGCTTGAGGATGAACGAGTTGCCCATCGCCAGGGCCGGGGCGAATTTCCAGCTGGCCATGATCAGCGGGAAGTTCCACGGCACGATGGCCGCGACCACTCCGGCCGCTTCGCGCGTCACCAGGCCCAGTTGATCGTGGGGCGTGGCGGCGACTTCGTCGTAGATCTTGTCGATGGCTTCGGCGGTCCAGCGGATCGCGTTGGCGGTCGCCGGAATGTCGATGCTCATGGAATCGCTGATCGGCTTGCCCATGTCGAGGGTCTCGAGCAGGGCCAGTTCTTCCTGGTTCGCCAGGATCAGGTCGGCGAAACGGATCAGGATGCGCTTGCGCTCGGCCGGAGCCAGGTTGGCCCACACACCGGATTCGAAGGTGCGGCGCGCCACGGCGACCGCCGCATTGGCGTCGGCTTCGTCGGTGCTGGCGACGTTCGCCAGGAAGCGGCCGTCCACGGGGCTGATGCATTCGAACGTGGCGCCACTGGCGGCCGCGCAGTATTGGCCGTCGATGAAGGCACGACCTTCAATGGAGAGGGACTGGAAGCGTTGCTCCCAATCGCTGCGAGTGTTTGTCATGGTTGTGACTCGACGCAGGGGAATAGGTGACCGTCGGGCTGAATGCCCTCAATCAAAAACTTGAAACCCGATCCCTGTAGGAGCTGCCGAAGGCTGCGATCTTTTGATCTTGAAAGCAAAAGTCAAAAGATCGCAGCCTTCGGCAGCTCCTACAGGGTTAGCCACCCGTGCGGGTGGCTGCTTGTCAGACGGTGTGCAAGTACCAGTTGTACTCAAGGTCGGAGATGGAGTTCTCGAACTCGGCCAGCTCGCTTTCCTTGCACGCCACGAACACGTCGATGTACATCGGGTCGATGTAGCGCGCCATGACTTCGCTGTCGTCCAGTTCGCGCAGGGCATCGCGCAGGTTGTTCGGCAGGCTCTGCTCGTTCTGCTCGTAGCTGTTGCCTTCCACCGGGGCGCCCGGCTCGATCTGGTTGGTCAGGCCGTGGTGCACCCCGGCCAATACCGAGGCCATCAGCAGGTACGGGTTGGCGTCGGCACCGGCCACACGGTGTTCGATGCGCACGGCGTCCTTCGAGCCGGTCGGTACGCGCACGGCCACGGTGCGGTTGTCGATGCCCCAGCTCGGCGAGTTCGGTACATAGAACTGTGCGCCGAAACGACGGTACGAGTTGACGTTCGGGCAGAGGAACGCCATCTGCGCCGGCAGGGTCTCGAGCACACCGCCGATCGCGTGTCGCAGCGCGGCGTTCTGCTCGGGATCCTCGCTGGCAAAGATGTTGTTGCCTTCTTTGTCGAGAATCGAAATGTGCACGTGCAGACCGTTGCCCGCCTGGCCCGGATACGGCTTGGCCATGAAGGTGGTGTCCATCTCGTGGTCGTAGGCGATGTTCTTCACCAGACGCTTGAGCAGGACCGCATAGTCGCAGGCCTTGATCGGGTCAGCCACGTGATGCAGGTTGACTTCGAATTGCGCCGGGGCGCTTTCCTTGACGATGGCGTCAGCCGGGATGCCCTGCTCTTTCGCGCCTTCGAGGATGTCTTGCAGGCAGTCGACGTATTCGTCGAGGTCGTCGATCAGGTACACCTGGGTCGACATCGGACGCTTGCCCGATACCGGCGAACGCGGCGATTGCGGACGACCGTTCACGTTGTCCTGGTCGATCAGGTAGAACTCCAGTTCGAACGCGGCGCAGATGGTCAGGCCCAAGTCGTCGAACTTGCGCACGACATTGGCCAGCACTTCACGCGGGTCGGCGAAGAAGGGCTCGCCTTCGAGTTCGTGCATGGTCATCAGCAGTTGCGCAGTCGGGCGCTTCTGCCAGGGTTCGATGCTCAGGGTGCCCGGGATGGGGTAGCAGATCCGGTCGGAGTCGCCGATGTCCAGACCCAGGCCGGTGCTTTCCACCGTGGAGCCATTGATGTCCAGAGCAAACAGAGACGCCGGCAGGTTGATGCCTTTCTCGTAAACCTTATGAAGACTGGTGCGCTCGATGCGCTTGCCGCGCACCACACCGTTCATATCCGCAATCAGAAGGTCGACGTACAAAACCTCAGGATATTTCTTAAGGAATGCGTTTGCTTCGTTGAGTTGAACGGTACGCAGAGGGACCGACATGATGCACCTATTTTTTACTGTTAATTATTATGTTCACCGCCCTTTCACGAGCCCAGTCAATCCGAAAGGCAAAGTGAAGTCAATAGCGAACACCTGGCCTTTCAACGTTTATTTTCGGGCCTCTCAGAAGGACGAGAGTGCCAGATACGCCCTCAAACACGCGTAAATCCTGAAGATCGGACGTGCGGCGTTTAGAATTTTTTACATGAGAGTTGTTAATTAAAATCAACAAGGCTAAGCTCCGGAAAAGCTCGTTCAAGTGTGAAACTTCGAGGTGATAAAAATGGCATTCAAGCCATTGATCGGCGTTACTGCATGCGTCAAACAGATTGGCCTGCACCCCTACCACATCAGCGGCGACAAGTACTTGCGTGCTGTCAGCGTTGCGGCGCTGGGGCTGCCTGTCGTTATTCCTTCCTTAGGCGAACTGACCGAAATCGATGACCTGCTGCCGCAGCTCGACGGTCTGTTGCTGACCGGCTCGCCGTCGAACGTGGAACCCTTCCACTATCAAGGCCCCGACAGCGCCCCCGGCACGGAACACGATCCGCAACGGGACCGCACCACCCTGCCACTGATCCGCGCAGCCATCGCTGCCGGCGTTCCGGTGCTCGGCATCTGCCGCGGCTTCCAGGAAATGAACGTGGCGTTCGGTGGCAGCCTGCATCAGAAAGTCCATGAACTTCCCGGCTTCCTCGACCACCGCGAGGCCAACCACCCGGACCTGGCCGTGCAATACGCTCCCGCCCATGCGGTGAATGTGCAGCCCGGTGGTGTGTTCGAAGCCCTGGACCTGCCTGCGGTGTTCCAGGTCAATTCGATTCACAGCCAGGGCATCGACCGACTCGCGCCCGGCCTGCGCGCCGAAGCCGTCGCACCCGATGGCCTGATCGAAGCGATCTCGGTCGAGCACAGCAAGGCCTTCGCCCTTGGCGTGCAATGGCACCCGGAATGGCAGGTTCTGAACAACCCGCCTTACTTGAGTATTTTCCAGGCGTTCGGCGAAGCCTGCCGGCAACGGGCGGCGCTGCGTCACTCGCGCTGACGACCCGGAACCCACATTCAACGATTAGCTGCCCAACGCGAGCGGGCAGGCGCTTTTGCGCGTCCCGTTCGCGATAACAACACACTGCAATAACAACAAGTACGACCAGGCAGCCAGGATGGCGGCGCCGAATAAACCCGAACGGTATGGGTGAGTTCGATCAGCAAACGCAAATCCCTGTGGGAGCGAGCTTGCTCGCGATAGCGGTAGAACAGTCACCATCAATGTTGAATGTGGCTGCCTCATCGCGAGCAAGCTCGCTCCCACAGGGTCTGCGTTCTGACCGAAGTCCCCGGTACGGGTTTGCAATCCACTATTAAGCCGGGCCGTGTTGGCCGGGCGACTGAAACCTGTTGGGAGTTTCACATGGCAAACGCCTCCAGCATTTACAGGAAGGCTATTGAAGGTCACCAGGCACCGAAGAAGGTCCTGGTGAAAGTCGATCGCGTCACCAAGAAATTCGACGAAACCACCGCAGTGGACGATGTGTCCCTGGAAATCCACCAGGGTGAAATCTTCGCCCTGCTCGGTGGTTCCGGCTCCGGCAAATCGACCCTGCTGCGCATGCTCGCCGGTTTCGAGCGCCCGACCGAAGGCCGGATTCTGCTCGACGGTGTCGACATCACCGACATGCCGCCTTACGAACGACCGATCAACATGATGTTCCAGTCCTACGCCTTGTTCCCGCACATGACGGTGGCGCAGAACATCGCCTTCGGCCTCAAGCAGGACCGTTTGCCAGCGGCCGAGATCGAAGCCCGGGTGCAGGAAATGCTGCGCCTGGTGCACATGACCCAGTACGCCAAGCGCAAGCCGCACCAACTGTCCGGCGGCCAGCGTCAGCGCGTGGCCCTGGCCCGTTCCCTGGCCAAGCGTCCGAAGCTGCTGCTGCTCGACGAACCGATGGGCGCCCTGGATAAAAAGCTGCGTTCGCAAATGCAGCTGGAGCTGGTGGAAATCATCGAGCGCGTGGGCGTGACCTGCGTGATGGTGACCCACGACCAGGAAGAGGCCATGACCATGGCCCAGCGCATCGCGATCATGCACCTGGGCTGGATCGCCCAGATCGGCAGCCCGGTCGACATCTATGAAGCACCGGTCAGCCGCATGGTCTGCGAATTCATCGGCAACGTGAACGCTTTCGAAGGCACAGTGGTAGAAGACCTGGAAGGTCACGCGATCATCCACAGCCCGGATCTGGAGCAGAAGATCTACGTCGGTCACGGCGTCAGCACCTCGGTGCAGGACAAGTCGATCACCTACGCGATCCGCCCGGAAAAACTGCTGGTCAGCACCGTCAAGCCGGACAACCGCTACAACTGGTCCAGCGGCAAGGTGCATGACATTGCCTACCTCGGCGGCCACTCGGTGTTCTACGTCGAGTTGCCTGGCGGCAAGATCGTCCAGTCGTTCATGGCCAACGCCGAACGCCGTGGTGCACGTCCGACCTGGGACGATCAGGTCTACGTGTGGTGGGAAGACGACAGCGGCGTGGTACTGCGCGCATGAAAACCTTCAATCAGCAATTTCTGAGACTGGTCCCCAGCGGGCGCAAGTTCGTCATCGGGATTCCATTCATCTGGCTGTTCCTGTTCTTCATGCTGCCGTTCTTCCTGGTGATGAAGATCAGCTTCTCGGAAGCAGCCCTGGCCATTCCGCCCTACTCGGAGATCTACACCTACGCCGAGCAGAAATTCCAGTTGTTGCTCAACATCGGCAACTACACCTTGCTGGGCCAGGACGAGCTGTACCTCTCGGCTTATCTCGGTTCGTTGAAGGTCGCGCTGTTCAGCACCCTGATGTGCCTGGTGATCGGTTTCCCGATGGCCTACGCCATCACCAAGGCCAGCAAGGAAGCGCAGAACGTGCTGATGCTGCTGATCATGATGCCGACCTGGACCGCGATCCTGATCCGCGTGTATGCGTGGATGGGCATCCTCAGCAACAACGGCCTGCTCAACGCGTTCCTGATGTGGACCGGATTGACGTCGGCACCGATCGAGATCCTCAACACCAACACCGCTGTTTATATCGGCGTGGTGTATGCGTACCTGCCGTTCATGGTGCTGCCGCTGTACGCCAACCTGGTCAAGCATGACCAGAGCCTGCTGGAAGCCGCGTCGGACCTGGGTTCGAGCACCTTCAACAGCTTCTGGAAAATCACCGTGCCGCTGGCCAAGAACGGCATCATCGCCGGCTGCATGCTGGTGTTCATTCCGGTGGTCGGTGAGTTCGTGATTCCGGAACTGCTGGGCGGCCCGGAAACCCTGATGATCGGCCGTGTGTTGTGGCAAGAGTTCTTCAACAACCGCGACTGGCCGGTGGCGTCTGCCCTGGCGGTGGTGATGCTGTTGATCCTGATTGTGCCGATTCTGCTGTTCAACCGCAGTCAGGCCAAAGAGATGGAGGCACGGGGATGAAACGCTTCGGATTTTCAAAGTTCATGCTGATTTTCGGCCTGTCGTTTATCTACCTGCCGATGCTGATCCTGGTGATCTACTCGTTCAACGCCTCGAAGCTGGTGACGGTGTGGGGTGGCTGGTCGTTCAAGTGGTACGCCGGCCTGCTCGACAACTCGCAACTGATGGGCTCGGTGGTGCGCTCGCTGGAAATCGCCTGCTACACCGCCATCGCGGCGGTGGCGCTGGGTACCCTGGCAGCGTTCGTGCTGACCCGCGTTACCCGCTTCAAGGGTCGCACCCTGTTCGGTGGCCTGGTCACCGCGCCGTTGGTGATGCCTGAGGTGATCACCGGTCTGTCGCTGTTGCTGCTGTTCGTGGCCATGGCGCAGTTGATCGGCTGGCCGCAGGAACGCGGCATCGTCACCATCTGGATCGCCCACACCACGTTTTGTGCCGCTTATGTTGCGGTGGTAGTCTCCGCCCGCCTTCGCGAGCTGGACCTGTCCATCGAGGAAGCGGCCATGGACCTGGGTGCGAAACCGTTCAAGGTGTTTTTCCTGATCACCATCCCGATGATCGCGCCGTCGCTGGCGGCCGGCGGCATGATGTCGTTCGCCCTGTCGCTGGATGACCTGGTGCTGGCGAGCTTCGTCTCCGGCCCGGGTTCCACGACCCTGCCGATGGAAGTGTTCTCGGCGGTACGTCTGGGGGTCAAGCCCGAGATCAACGCCGTGGCCAGCCTGATCCTGTTGGCCGTGTCGATCGTGACCTTCATGGTCTGGTACTTCAGCCGCCGTGCCGAAGCCACCCGCAAACGCGCGATCCAGGAAGCCATGGACCAGACCGCCAGCGAATCCTGGCAACAACCGAAAAAGCAGATGGCGGCGGCCACCGCCTAAGCCGCTGCTGAATTAACTGTGGCGAGGGGGCTTGCCCCCGTTGGGTCGCGAAGCGGCCCCAAAACCGGAAACCGCGGTGTTTCAGTTTCACCGCACTCGCTGGTTTTACGACTGCTGCGCAGCCGAACGGGGGCAAGCCCCCTCGCCACAGATTCACTGTGATTTTGTTTTGTGTTTTTGAATAAAAAAGAAATGGAGTTGTACCGATGAAAATGTTTGGCAGGACTCTGCTGACACTGTCCTTATTGGGCGCGATCGCCACTGGCGCCCAGGCCAATGACAAGGTTCTGCGCGTCTACAACTGGTCGGATTACATTGGCCCGGACACCGTCAAGAAGTTCGAAGACGAGACCGGCATCCAGGTGACCTACGATGTGTTCGACAGCAACGAAACCCTAGAGGCGCGCCTGCTGGCGGGCAAATCCGGCTACGACATCGTCGTGCCGTCCAACAGCTTCCTGGCCAAGCAGATCAAGGCCGGCGTCTACCAGACGCTGGACAAGTCGAAGCTGCCGAACTGGAACAACCTCAATGCGGTGCTGCTGAAAAACGCCTCCGCGAGCGATCCCGACAACGCTCACGCCATCCCGTACATGTGGGGCTCGATCGGCATCGGTTTCAACCCGGCCAAGGTCAAGGAAGTACTCGGCGCCAACGCCCCGACCAACTCCTGGGACCTGCTGTTCAAACCGGAAAACGCCGAGAAGCTCAAGGCCTGCGGCATCAGCTTCCTCGACTCGCCGACCGAAATGATCCCGACCGCCCTGCACTACCTGGGCTACCCGGTGAACGATCAGGACAAACAGCACATCGCCCAAGCCGAGGCGCTGTTCATGAAGATTCGCCCGAACGTGGCGTACTTCCATTCGTCGAAATACATCTCGGACCTGGCCAACGGCAACATCTGCGTGGCCGTCGGTTACTCCGGCGACGTGCTGCAGGCCAAGGCCCGCGCTCAGGAAGCCGGGGACAAGGTGAAGATCGACTACAGCATCCCGAAAGAAGGCGCCGCCAGTTTCTACGACATGCTCGCGATCCCGCGCGATGCCGCCAACGTCGAGAACGCGTACCTGTTCATGAACTTCCTGATGCGCCCCGACGTGATCGCCGACATCACCAACAACATCGGCTACAGCAACGCCAACGCGGCGGCCACGCCACTGGTCGATGAAGCGATCCGCAACGATCCGGGTTCCTACCCGTCGGAAGCGGTGATGGCCACGCTCTATGCCGTACCGGACCAGCCGATCGCCATCCAGCGAATCATGACCCGTGGCTGGACCAAGGTGAAACTCGGCCAGTAATCCACCCGCTTTTGTAGGAGCTGCCGCAGGCTCGGGCCGCGTTCGGACGATCTTTTGATCTTGATTTTGAAGAGCAAGGTCAAAAGATCGCAGCCTTCGGCAGCTCCTACACAGATTGATGTGTTGGATGTTCAAACCTTTTCCGTTCACGCAGCGCCTTACCACCGCTGCCTCTCCTGCAAGTAGAACGGCCTCACCTGGCTCCCTCGGTTCAGGTGAATTTGGCGCCCTCGGGCGCCTTTTTTTATGGGGCCTTCACTGGTTTTTTTCAGCGTGGGCAAGGTCCCCTGTAGGAGCTGGCTTGCCAGCGATGGTCGTTAACGATAACGCGTGTGAGCTGGACAAACGCGGCGCACTTGAGTCCATCGCCAGCAAGCTGGCTCCTACAGTTTCCGGGATTGCGTGAAGGACTTTTTTATCGGCGGTCGGGATCAATCAACGGCCATTCGGCCAACGCCCGATAACGGCCCTTGTGGGATTCGAACAGGGTGAAGCGCTCGGCACGCAGGAAGAATTGCGGCGCGGTCGGGGACTCCGGCACTGGCGCCCGATAGTCCCGCGCCAGGGTCAGGTGCGGTCGATATTCCTTTGGGGCCTCCTCCAGCCCGAACGGCAACATCGCCTGTTCCAGGGCATAGACCAGACGCAGCAATGCCGGGGGCGCCTGCTGCGGCGCGAGCACCAACGCCCCTGCCCTGCGCCATACGTCCAGCCGGTCAAGCACCACCGTCAAGCGCTCGCCCGGCATGCGGATGGCCCCCGCTGCGGTGCAGAGCTCGGCGATCTGCGCCACACCCACCGCGCCCAAAAACTTCAGCGTCAGGTGAAAGTTGTCCGCCGGCACCGGTCGTCCGTTGCGCAGCTGCAGCGCGCTGCGCCACTGGGCGATCTCCCGGCGCTGGGCCGGGGCGCAGTCCAGCGCAAAGAACAGTCGCTTGATCGGCTCGCGGGTTTCGTCGTTCATGCCGCACTCCTTGTGGGAAGACTGTCTGAGTGTACTCAACAGCCGCCTGCCGGCCAGCGGATTTCTGGCAACGTCCGGCAGGCGCGTTATAGTTTTGGCATCCTGCAGACCGGAGGGGGACCATGCGACAGATCATCAGCAAAGAGCCATGGTGGGCCAGACCGCCCGTGCCTGGTCAGGATGAACTCCAGCTGGAGTGGGGCTGGCTGGTGCATTACAGCGAAGGTGAGCCGCGCTTCGAGTTCATCCACGAGCGGCCGACGGATGACGAGATCCGCCAGCGCAAGAGTTGCAGGATCACCCCGACGCCGGAGTGATCCCGTGTCCGGCATCAAGCCGTGAGAAGTACTTCAAACCCGCCGTACACCATGCGCTGGCCATCGAAGGGCATCGGATTGACGTCCGGCTTCATGCGCGGGTCCTGCATCATCTTGTCCATCCCGGCATTGCGGGTGGCCTTGTCCGGCCAGATGATCCAGCCAAAGGCAACGGTTTCGCCCTCCTTGAGCTTCACTGACATCGGGAACGAGGTGACCTTGCCTTCCGGCACGTCCTCGCCCCAGCATTCGACCACGCTCAAGGCGCCGTTTTCCTTGAAGACCGAGGCGGCGACTTCGGCGTGTTTGAGGTATTGCCCACGGTTGGCGGTGGGTACGGCAGCGATAAAACCATCGACATAAGACATGAGTGATTCTCCTTGGGTCATGGGGTGTTCTGCTGGGTAGTCGGTTGCACCGGCGTCAAATCGACAGTGCCGGCACTCAAACCGACCGGCGGTTGTGCGCCGCCGCCCAGACTCCCTTCGATCTGCCCCGCCATGTAAAGCGTGCCAGCCATGACGCCGGTGGTCGGGTTCTGCACCAGCTTGATCCAGGCCTTGTCGAAGGTGTTGCCCAGGCTGCTGCGGATCAGTGCCTCGCTGTCGGGCCTGTCATTGGCCTGAATGATCGCGCGAATGCCCGCCACACCGACGGTGATCAATCCGCCAGCGAGTTTCCCGGCAGCGGCGGCCACGGCACTGGCGGCCCCGCGCGGGGCCATCTCGGCTTCCATGCGCTGGCTGGCACGCTTGGCCACCGGCGCCATCGCGGTGTCGGTCGACCCCACGCCCCGGTCACCGCCGGCCTTGTGGATTTTGTCGAGCAACGCGGCGTAGGCCGGCAATGTGGTCAATGATTCAGTGTGCACGACCTGGTACAACGAGGCGTCCCGCGCCGGCGGTGGCCCGAGGGCAATGGCCGGGATTTTCTGGATGCGCCCGTTGAGCTGGGCCATCGGCACGCCGTGGCGGGTGGAGATTTTCTGTAGTTCTTCCTTGAGGATGTCGACGTAGAATGCCGCTGCCAGGCCAAGAATCGCATCGGGATCGATTTCCGCCGCCACCGGGGCCAGGACCTTCTCCTGATAGGCCTCGAGCAGGTACGCCGCCAGGCGCTTGGCCGAGGCATCCTGCTCACCCTTGGCGCTGATGGTGTACCAGCTGACCTTCATCGACAGCCATTCCTGGGTCCAGTAGCTGCTGAACCACGGAATGAAATTTTCTTCGGTCAGTTCATAGACCCGCGTGCGCCAGTATTCCATGGCGCCACGGGCGTAGATTCGGGTCTGTTCGGTGGCCGACTGCGACGCGGCGACGATCTCCCGGTCCACCTGTTGCCAGGTACTGGCGGGAACGATGACCGGGGCCACTTCCACCGGCGCACGGGGCGGCGTGGCGCACCCTGCCAACACCACCAGCACGGCAATGATCAGCGAACGCAGGTTCAAGATGGCGGCTTCCAGAAGTGTGCACCGGGCGGGATGTCCAGCACTCGAAAACCATGATTCAAGTATAGGTCGCGGCATGTGCCTGGCCGACGGTCGGCGGCACTTTTGAGTGCCCTCTTCGCGGGCAAGCCCGCTCCCACAGGTTGCGTGTCGTGCCCGGATCATGTGGCAAGCACAAAACAGTGTGGGAGCGGGCTTGCTCGCGAAGGGGCCAGAGCAGACAGCAAAAAAACCACCATCACTGGCGTCGATATTCACCATCGCCGCGATTGCCTTCCGCTTGCACACCGTCAGCGTAGGATCGATCCCAAGCCAACACGAAATCCCGAATCGGAGGGAAACCTCATGCTGATCCATCTGCTGACCTGCCTGGCCCTGACGGCGTTCACATTGAGTGTGTTTGCCTGGTACGTCCTGAGCGAGGAGCAAACATCATGATGCACACCGTCTCCCTCGCCGTGCGTTTTCCGCTGTTCGGCAGCAATTTCTACGCGCAGAAATTCGAATCACGTAAAGAGTTGACTCTGCTGTTCGACGAGAAGTTCGAAGCATTGCTGATCCCTTCGGCCGATCATCACTTCAGCAATGAAGTGGTCGGGCTCAATGATCAGTTCCGCTTTTTGAATGACGTGCTGGCCGAGCATCTATTGGATGTCGAGCTGGCAAAAAGCTCGGCCCGCGCGTTCGGATTCTGACGGCGACCACCGGTCAACCGGGCATGGACGCGAACCGCTCACAATGTACGCTGACTATTGCCAGTGCCCCTCGCAATATCGATTCCCCAATCCATCGCCGCCTCCATGTCCAGCATGTGCGGCCGTGGGTCGTGGTTTTCGTCGATGACCGAGCCGTCCGGCTTGTAGACACCGATAAACATGCCCAACGAACCGTCTTTCAATATCTCGGCGGTGACTTTGATTTTGCATCCATTCGATAACGTCTCCTTGTGTTCAATGTGGCGCTCGGTCATGACTGCATTGCTCCCCTGACTGGATTCAAACCCTACTGGCCATGCTAGCTCAGGCCCCGGAACTGCGCCGCCCCGCTGGACCGGAGGGCCTGGCCTGACAGCGGCGCAATGCCACCTATACTCAAGGCCACCTCCCCCCAGGGGATCTGCACGTCCAACAATAAAAAGCAGAGGTGGAACATGGTCTGGCAGCAAGTCTACGATCCGTTCGGTAACCCGGTGCTTTCAACGCTCATGGCGGCTGTGCCGGTGGTGGTGATGCTGGCGTCCCTCGCGTTTTTTCATGTCAAGGCGCACCTGGCGGCGCTGCTCGCCCTGGCCTCGGCCTTGCTGATTGCGATCTTCGCCTTCGGCATGCCGGCGAACATGGCCGGTTCCGCGGCGCTGTTCGGTGCAGCCAACGGTTTGCTGCCGATTGGCTGGATCGTGTTGAACATCATCTTCCTGCACCGCCTGACCACCGAGAACGGTTCGTTCAAGGTGCTGCAAGATTCCCTGGCGCGCATCACCGATGACCGGCGCCTGCAATTGCTCCTGATCGCCTTCTGCTTCGGTGCGTTTTTCGAAGGCGCGGCCGGTTTCGGTACGCCGGTGGCAGTGACCGGGGCGATTCTCATCGGGCTCGGTTTTTCGCCGCTTGCCGCCTCGGGGCTGGCGCTGATCGCCAACACCGCGCCGGTGGCATTCGGCGCCCTTGGCACGCCGATCATCACCCTGGCCAAGGTCACCGGGCTGGATGAGATGGAGCTGTCGATGATGGTCGGCCGGCAGTTGCCCTTCTTCTCGGTGCTGGTGCCGTTCTGGCTGATCTGGGCCTTCGCCGGCTGGCGCAAGATGCTGGAGATCTGGCCGGCGATCCTGGTGGCCGGGGTCAGTTTTGCCGTTCCGCAGTTCCTCGTGTCGAACTATCACGGGCCCATGCTGGTGGATGTGATCGCCGCGCTGATTTCCATGGCCTGCCTGACCGGTTTCCTCAAGGTCTGGAAACCGGCCACGGTGCATACCTCCGCCGCCCTGTCCGGCCGGGTCGACAACTCGAAGATCGACGCCGAGCACGACGAAAAGCCCGTACCGACCGCCACCTTTGCCAACGAGGCGAAACCGGCGGTGATGCGGGCGTGGATGCCGTGGATCATCCTCACGATCTTCGTGTTCATCTGGGGTACGCAAGGCTTCAAGAACACCTTCGATACCCGCCCGGCCATCGACCCGCAAACCAGTGCCGCCAAGCTCGATCCGCAGGGCAAGCCGATGCGCGAGGCGAACCCGGTGTTCGCGCCGGTCGTGACCTTCACCACCCTGCACCTGCAAGTCGAAAAAGTCCCGCCCGTGGTGCCGGCGCCGAAAACCGAAGAGGCGGTGTACAAGTTCACCTGGTTCACCGCCACCGGCAGCGGCATTCTGCTGGCGGCAATCGTCGGCGGCTTGTTGATGGGTTACTCGATCCCGCAATTGATTCGCCAATACCTGCGCACCCTGTGGGTGGTGCGTTACTCGCTGATCACCATTGCCGCGATGCTCGCCCTGGGCTTCCTCACACGCTACTCCGGCCTGGATGCGACCATGGGCCTGGCCTTCGCCGCGACGGGCATTTTCTACCCGATGTTCGGCACCCTGCTCGGCTGGCTCGGCGTGGCGCTGACCGGCTCGGACACCGCGTCCAACGTGCTGTTTGGCGGCCTGCAACGGGTGACGTCCGAGCAACTGGGCATCAGCCCGGTGTTGATGGCCGCCGCCAACAGTTCCGGCGGGGTCATGGGCAAGATGGTCGACGCCCAGTCGATCGTGGTCGCCTCCACCGCCACCCGCTGGTACGGCCATGAAGGGGAAATCCTGCGCTACGTGTTCTTCCACTCGATTGTGCTGGCGATTCTGGTCGGCGGGCTGGTGACGCTGCAGGCCTACGTCGCGCCGTTCAGCCATATGGTGGTGGGCGGGCATTGAATCGAATACCAGGCAATTCTGCTTAAGCCTCATCCTTGTGGGAGCGGGCTTGCTCGCGAAGGCGGTGTGTCAGTCGAAGACATTGCCGTCTGACACACCGCCTTCGCGAGCAAGCCCGCTCCCACAGTGGCGAGTGGTTTTTTTGAATGATTGGTCCGTCGTGCGGACAAACATCCCATGGACAGCCGGCCGTCTCAGGCCAATGATGAAGGTCAGTGGTCTCCAGCGAGAATCGTGATCCCATGAACATTCTCTACGATGAACGCGTTGACGGCGCCTTGCCCGACGTCGACAGACAGGCACTGTTGCAGGCCCTGCAGAGCCGCTTGCCGGGCCTGGAAATCCTGCATCAGCAGGAGGAACTCAAGCCCTACGAATGCGACGGACTGTCGGCCTATCGCACCACGCCGATGCTGGTGGTGCTGCCCCGGCACATCGACGAAGTGCAAGGGGTGCTGCGGGTCTGTCATGAGCTGCACGTCCCGGTCGTCGCCCGTGGCGCCGGCACCGGTTTGTCCGGCGGTGCGCTGCCCCTTGAAAAAGGCGTGCTGCTGGTGATGGCGCGTTTCAACAACATCCTGGGCATCGACCCCGCTGCCCGTACCGCGCGGGTCCAGCCGGGTGTGCGCAACCTGGCGATTTCCCAGGCGGCGGCACCGTTCGGCCTGTATTACGCGCCGGATCCGTCCTCGCAAATTGCCTGTTCGATCGGCGGCAACGTCGCGGAAAATGCCGGTGGCGTGCATTGCCTGAAGTACGGCCTGACCGTGCACAACGTGCTCAAGGTCGACATCCTCACGGTCGACGGCGAGCATTTGAGCCTGGGCTCCAACGCCCTCGACGCCCCCGGTTTCGATCTGCTGGCACTGTTCACCGGCTCCGAAGGCCTGCTCGGGGTGATCACCGAGGTCACGGTCAAGTTGCTGCCCAAACCGCAGACCGCCAAAGTCTTGCTGGCGGCGTTCGATTCCGTGGAAAAAGCCGGGCGCGCCGTCGGCGACATCATTGCCGCCGGCATCATCCCCGGAGGCCTGGAAATGATGGACAACCTGGCCATCCGCGCCGCCGAGGACTTCATTCACGCCGGATATCCGGTGGAGGCCCAGGCGATTCTGCTGTGCGAACTCGATGGTGTTGAAGCCGATGTCTCGGATGACTGCGACCGGGTGCGCCAGGTGCTGCAACAGGCCGGTGCGACCGAGGTGCGCCAGGCAAAGGACGAAGCCGAGCGCGTACGTTTCTGGGCCGGGCGCAAGAACGCCTTCCCGGCAGTAGGCCGTCTCTCGCCGGATTATTACTGCATGGACGGCACCATCCCCCGTCGCGAACTGCCCGGCGTGCTGCACGCCATCGCCGAGCTCTCGAACGAATACGGCCTGCGGGTGGCCAACGTATTCCACGCCGGCGACGGCAACATGCATCCGTTGATTCTGTTCGACGCCAATCAACCCGGTGAACTCGAGCGTGCGGAAAACCTGGGCGGCAAGATTCTGGAGCTGTGCATGAAGGTCGGCGGCAGCATCACCGGTGAGCACGGCGTGGGTCGCGAGAAGATCAATCAGATGTGCGCGCAATTCAACAGCGATGAGCTGACCCTGTTCCATGCCATCAAGGCCGCCTTCGACCCGAGCGGCCTGCTCAACCCCGGCAAGAACATTCCGACCCTGCACCGCTGCGCCGAATTCGGCGCCATGCACATACATGGCGGTCAATTGCCCTTCCCCGAGCTGGAGCGTTTCTGATGCACGGCCCTGCAGATTTCGATGACAGCCAACTGCTCCTGGAGCAGGTCAATCAGGCGCTGGAAAACGCTACGCCGTTGCGCATCCAGGGTTCCAACAGCAAGGGGTTTCTTGGCCGCACCACGGCCGGGGAAATTCTCGATACCCGCGCGCACCGGGGCATCGTCAGTTACGACCCGACAGAGCTGGTGATCACCGCCCGTTGCGGCACGCCGTTGTCGGAGCTGACGCAGGCGCTGGATGCCGCGCAACAGATGCTGCCCTGCG
The DNA here is from genome assembly GCF_059491875.1 of Pseudomonas sp. Pseusp49. NCBI lineage: Bacteria > Pseudomonadati > Pseudomonadota > Gammaproteobacteria > Pseudomonadales > Pseudomonadaceae > Pseudomonas > Pseudomonas sp. Pseusp49. The sequence continues at coordinate 4,107,211 of NZ_CP168514.1, forward strand.
AACCGCCGTCCTTTGGCGAGGGCGCCACGGTCGGCGGCATGATCGCCTGCGGACTGTCCGGACCACGGCGCCCGTGGTCCGGCTCGGTGCGCGATTTCGTCCTCGGCACGCGGGTCATCACCGGGCATGGCAAGCTGTTGCGCTTCGGTGGCGAAGTGATGAAAAACGTCGCCGGCTACGACCTGTCACGCCTGATGACCGGCAGTTACGGCTGCCTCGGGCTGATCACCGAAGTCTCGCTGAAAGTGCTGCCAAAACCCCGGAAAGTCCTGAGCATCAGCCTGGAAATGGACCCTGAACGCGCCTTGCTGCGCCTGGCGGAGTGGGGCCAGCAACCGTTGCCGATCAGCGCGGCCTGTCACGACGGTACACGCCTGCACCTGCGGCTCGAGGGCGGTGAAGGTTCGGTGGCGGCGGCCCACGAGCGCCTCGGTGGCGAACGGCTGGACGCTTCGTACTGGGAAGATCTCAACGAACAGCGCTTGAGTTTCTTCGATGAAGACCAGCCGCTTTGGCGCCTGTCACTGCCGCACAACACACCGCGCCTGTCGCTGCCGGGGCGCCAGTTGATCGACTGGGGCGGCGCCCAGCGCTGGTTGAAATCCGATGCCGAAGCGGCGTTCATCCGCCAGGTCGTCGACGAGGTCGGCGGCCATGTCACCTGCTTCAGCCACGGCCTCACCGACACCCCGTTCCAGCCCCTGCCCCCGGCCCTGATGCGCTATCACCGCAACCTGAAACAACAACTCGATCCACGGGGCATCTTCAACCCCGGACGCCTGTACGCGGAGCTTTGAACCATGCAGACGACCCTGAGTGAAAGCGCCCGCCATCTGCCCCGCGCCGCAGAAGCCGAAAGCATCCTGCGCACCTGCGTGCACTGCGGTTTCTGCAATGCGACCTGTCCGACCTATCAATTGCTCGGCGATGAACTGGACGGACCCCGGGGCCGCATCTACCTGATCAAGCAAGTGCTGGAGGGCAACGACGTCACGCAAAAGACCCAGCAACACCTGGATCGCTGCCTGTCGTGCCGCAACTGCGAAACCACCTGCCCGTCGGGCGTCGACTACCACAACCTGCTGGACATCGGTCGGGCGGTGGTCGATGCGGCGGTGCCGCGTCCGCTTGGCCAGCGCCTGTTGCGCGAAGGGTTGCGCCAGACCGTGCCGCATCCGGACCTGTTCAAGAGCCTGGTCAGTGGCGGCCAGGTATTCCGTGCGCTGCTGCCCGGCCCGCTGCAAAGCAAGTTACCGCGCAGTATCTACCCGGCCAAGCCGCGGCCCATGACCCTGCGCGAGCGTCAGGTGCTGATGCTCGAAGGCTGCGTGCAGCCGGGCCTGTCGCCCAACACCAATGCCGCGGCGGCGCGGTTGCTGGACCGGTTGGGGATCAGCGTCATCGCGACCCGCGAAGCCGGTTGCTGCGGTGCCGTGGACTACCACCTGGACGCCCAGGCCGCCGGCCTCGATCGCGCCCGGCGCAACATCGACGCGTGGTGGCCGGGCATCGAAAAAGGCGCCGAGGCGATTGTGCAGACCGCCAGCGGTTGCGGCGCCTTCATCAAGGACTACGGCCATCTGCTCGCCAGCGACCCGGCCTATGCCGACAAGGCGAAAAAGGTCAGCGAACTGGCCCGGGACCTGGTGGAGGTGTTGCGCGACGAGCCGCTGGAAAAACTCGGGATCCACGCCTCGCAGCGCCTGGCCTTCCATTGCCCCTGCACCTTGCAGCACGGGCAGAAACTCGGCGGCGCCGTGGAAGCGCTGCTGAGCGGGCTCGGTTTCAATCTGACGTCCGTGCCCGACGGGCACCTGTGCTGCGGCTCGGCGGGCACCTATTCGCTGACCCAGCCCGAGCTGTCGCGACAACTGCGCGACAACAAGCTCAATGCCCTGGAAAGCGGCCATCCCGAGGTCATCGTCACGGCCAACATCGGCTGTCAGTCGCACCTCGACGGTGCGGGCCGGACCCCGGTGCGGCACTGGATCGAACTGGTCGAAGCCGCCCTGCCTTAACCGATTCCCGGAGATGCCCATGAACCGCAAAGCCGTGCTGAGCCAGACCGAAGTCCAGCAGATCATCAAAGCCGCCCGTGCCGAAGCACAGGCCAATCAATGGGCCGTGACCATAGTGGTGGTCGATGATGGCGGCCACCCGCTGGCCCTCGAACGCCTCGACGGTTGCGCACCCAGCAGTGCGTATATCGCCACCGAAAAGGCCCGCACCGCCGCCCTCGGGCGGCGCGAATCGAAAAGCTATGAGGACATGGTCAACGCAGGGCGCTACGCTTTTCTGTCAGCACCGTTGCTGACTTCGCTCGAGGGTGGCGTGCCGATTGTTTTCGATGGCCAGGTGATTGGGGCTGTCGGGGTGTCGGGCGTCAAGCCCGGGCAGGATGCGCAAGTGGCGAAGGCTGGGGCGCAGTGCCTGAAATGAGGTTTCAGCCTCACCCTTTAACCCCTGTGGGAGCGGGCTTGCTCGCGAAAGCGGTGTGTCAGACGGCAATGTCTTCGACTGACACACCGCTTTCGCGAGCAAGCCCGCTCCCACAAGGGCCGTGTTCAAACAGCCGAGAGGAGTTGCACCGATGACCCGTCTAACTGCCAAAGACTTTTCCCCGCAACTGCTGGAACTCTACGACTACTACGCCCACGGCAAGATCAATCGCCGGGAGTTTCTCGACCGCGCGGCGTTGTTCACCTTCGGCAGCATGACCGCCGGTGCCCTGCTCGCCGCGCTAAGCCCCAACTACGCGCTGGCCGAGCAAGTCGAGTTCACCGACCCGGACATCATTGCCGAGTACGTCACCTACCCTTCGCCCAAGGGCAACGGCCAGGTACGGGCTTATCTGGTGCGCCCGGCCAAGGCCACCGGCAAGGTGCCGGCGGTGGTGGTCGTGCATGAAAACCGCGGGCTCAACCCCTACATCGAAGACGTGGCCCGGCGTGTGGCCAAGGCCGGTTTCATCGCCCTGGCCCCGGACGGCCTGACCTCGGTCGGCGGTTATCCCGGCAATGACGACAAGGGCCGCGAGCTTCAGGCCACGGTCGACCCGGAAAAGCTGATGAACGACTTTTTCGCCGCCGTCGAGTGGATGATGAAACACCCTGCCGCCACCGGAAAAGTCGGCATCACCGGGTTCTGCTACGGCGGTGGCGTGACCAACGCCGCCGCCGTGGCCTATCCGGAACTGGGCGCCGCCGTGTCGTTTTATGGCCGTCAGCCAACAGCCGAGGAAGTGCCCCGGATCAAGGCACCGGTGATGCTGCACTACGGCGAACTGGATACGCGGATCAACGAGGGTTGGCCGGCCTATGAGAAAGCGTTGAAGGCCGGGGGCAAGACCTATGAGGCCTACATTTATCCGGGCTGCAATCATGGTTTCCACAACGACTCGACGCCGCGTTATGACGAGGCGGCGGCGAAGCTGGCGTGGGAGCGGACGTTGGGGTGGTTTAGAAAGTATCTGGTTTGAAGTCCTGGGCCAGCAGGGCCGGCCCCTTCGCGGGCAAGCCCGCTCCCACAGGGTCCTGAGTCGTTCACAGAAATGTGCTTCGACTCGGCCCCTGTGGGAGCGGGCTTGCTCGCGAAGGCGGCTTCAGGGCTGCCGAGGTTACTTCGGCTGAGCCACCGTCCGCAAATACGGCTTCAGTGTCTTGAAGCCATCCGGGTATTTCTTCTTCGCATCTTCATCAGACACCGAAGTCGGGATGATCACATCCTCACCCGGCCGCCAGTTCACCGGCGTGGCAACGGTGTGCCTGGCATTCAGTTGCAGAGAATCGAGCAAACGCAGCACTTCATCGAAATTGCGCCCGGCGCTCATCGGGTAGATCAGCATGGCCTTGACCTTCTTGTCCGAGCCGACGATGAACACCGAGCGCACCGTGGCGTTGTCCACCGCCGTACGCGCGCCGCCGCTGGCATTGGGGTGGATCATGTCGTAGAGCTTGGCCACCACCAGGTTTTCATCGCCGATCAGCGGATAGTTGACCGCGCAGCCCTGAGTCTCGGCGATGTCGCCGACCCAACGGTTGTGGTCGCTGACCGGGTCGACGCTGAGGCCGATGACCTTGGTGTTGCGCTTGTCGAATTCGGGCTTGAGTTTGGCCAGGTAGCCCAGTTCAGTGGTGCACACCGGGGTGAAATCCTTGGGGTGGGAAAACAGGATGGCCCACCCGTCGCCGATCCATTGGTGAAAATTGAGCGTGCCTTCGGTGGTTTCGGCGGTGAAATCCGGTGCTTCGTCGCCAATGCGGATAGCCATGTTCGATCTCCTTGCAGTGATGGACAGGGACGCCGTCAGGGCAACGAATGCGCTTTCAACGGCATGGACGCGGACAGTATAGGAGAGGTTGCGGGACTCGCCGCGCTGCGCTAGTCCACCAGCGCAATCAGTTGCTGACGCTGGGCATCGGTCAGCATCGGGCCGAAACCGGCCCGGGCATTTTCCGCCATGTAGCGCGGGTTGCCGGTGCCCGGAATCACGCAGGTCACCGCCGAATGCGACAGCAGGAACTTCAGTGCCAGTTGCGGCCAGCTCTTGACCCCGACTTGCGCCGCCCAGCCTGGTAGAGGTTTGTCTTTCAGTCTGGCCAGCAGGCCGCCACCGCCGAACGGCCGATTGCAGATCACCGCCACGCCCCGTTCGCGGCACAGCGGCAGCAAGCGTTTCTCGGCGCCGCGATCATCCAGGGCGTAGTTGATCTGCAGGAAATCCAGCGGCTCGGCCTTGAGTACCGCTTCCACTTCATCGTAGGCCGACGCCGTGTAATGGGTGATGCCGATGTAGCGGATGCGCCCCTGTTCTTTCCAGTGGCGCAGGGTCGGCAAGTGCGTCTGCCAGTCCAGCAGGTTGTGAATCTGCATCAGGTCGATCCGGTCGGTCTGCAACAGGGCGAAGGATTGCTCCATCTGCGCGATGCCTTCTTCGCGCCCGCGGGTCCACACCTTGGTGGCCAGGAACGCCGGCGAGCGCGGTTCATGGATCGACAGCAATTCGCCGGTGGTCTGTTCGGCGCGACCGTACATCGGCGAGCTGTCGATCAGCTTGCCACCCTTGTCGAACAACGCATCCAGTACCGCGGGCAAGTCCTTGTAGGCCGGTTGCGAAGGCTCGACGTCGAATCCGCGGTAAGTGCCCAAGCCTACGATCGGCAAGGACTCGTTGCTGGAAGGAATGGCGCGAGTCTGCATGGTCTTGCCTCCTGTTCCCGTCGACGGCGCGGGTTGCGCACCCACCGGACCGAACGTGAAGACCGCCGAAGCACCGGCAGCCAGCGTGAGTATTGCTCTACGGGTGTAACCCTCAGGATGGCTCATAAAACGCTTCTCACCAGTCGTTCGGGTCCGGCCTGTTGCACCGACACGGCGGATAACCCGCGCCAGGGGTCGATTGACTACACTCACAAGGCCCTGCGGCACCAGCCACTTTCAAACCCCGAGCCGTCAATGCCGCCCACTAACGTTAGTCGAATGTCGCGCACCCTGGTGTTACTCGTTGTCATCGTCGCTGCGTTGTACCTGGCGCTGTGCCTGGCGTTGTTCGTGTTTCAGCGGGCGCTGATCTATTACCCGCAACCGCGCGCCATCGGGACAGTCGGGACGCTGCTCACCCTGCCGATTGCCGACGCACGGGTGCTGGTGTCCATCCGGCCTCACGAAGGCCCGAATGCGCTGATCTACTTTGGCGGCAACGCCGAAGACGTCTCGCGCAACTTGCCCGGGTTCACCCAGGCGTTCCCTGACTACGCGCTGTATCTGCTGCATTACCGTGGCTTTGGCGGCAGTTCCGGGTCGCCTTCCGAAGAGGCCATCGCCCGCGACGCCTTGACCTTGTTCGACCAGGTGTATGCCAGCCACTCGCATGTGGCGGTGGTCGGACGCAGCCTGGGTTCCGGGGTTGCCGTGCGTCTGGCCAGCCAGCGCCCGGCCGCGCGCCTGGTGTTGATCACGCCTTACAACAGCCTCGAAGGGCTGGCCGCTCGTCAGTTTCGCTGGTTTCCGGTGCGCTGGTTGCTGAAGGACAAATACCCGTCCTGGCAGTACGCCGCCCGCATCACGGTGCCGACGGTCTTGATAGCGGCCGAGCATGATGAGGTGATTCCGCGTTCGAGTACCGAGCGCCTGTTGAGTCATTTCACCAAAGGCGTGGCGTCGTTGCAGGTGATACCGGGGACGGGGCATAACTCGATCAGTGAAAGCCCTGAATACCTCAAACGTCTGCGTGAAGGGCTGTAACGGCAACACCCATCTTTGTGGCGAGGGGGCTTGCCCCCGCTCGACTGCGCAGCAGTCGTAAACCCGAACAATGCGGTTTGCCTGAGTAACCGCGATTGCAGGTTTTGGGGCCGCTGCGCGACCCAACGGGGCGATGCGGCGTTCCGACAAGCCCCCTCACCACAACAGCCCCCCTCGACACCGGTTATCGAGCGACTTGCAGATCAAAAACGCGGTTTGACCGCCTTCCACTCCGGTTTGTAGCGCTGCATCTGCTTCACGTCATTGCGTTGGCGAATGCCGCACGTCAGGTATTGGTCATGCAGCTTGCCCAACTGGTCGTGGTCAAGTTCCAGCCCCAGGCCCGGGGCGCGGGTGATTTTCACGCAGCCATCGACAATCGGCAGCTTGCCGCCCTTGATCACTTCTTCGTCGGGCTCCTGCCAGGGGTAATGGGTGTCGCAGGCGAAATCCAGGTTCGGCACCGCAGCGGCGACATGCGCCATGGCCATCAGGCTGATGCCCAGGTGCGAATTGGAATGCATCGACACCCCAAGACCAAAGGTTTCGCACATTTTCGCCAACGCCTGCGTGTCGCGCAGGCCACCCCAATAATGGTGGTCGGCGAGGACAATCTGCACGCTGTTCTGTGCCACGCTGCGGCGGAACTCGTCGAAATCGGTGACCACCATGTTGGTTGCCAGGGGCAAACCGGTGCGCTTGTGCAGTTCGGCCATGCCCTCCAGGCCCGGCGTCGGGTCTTCGTAATACTGCAGGTCATCACCGAGCAGTTCGGCCATGCGGATCGAGGTTTCCAATGACCAGTTGCCGTTCGGATCAATACGCAGCGGGTAACCGGGGAAGGCCTTCTTCAGTGCCTTGATGCACGAAACCTCATGCTCGGGCGGCAAGGTGCCGGCCTTGAGCTTGATGCTCTTGAAGCCGTAGGCCTCGATCATCCGCCGCGCCTGGGCAACGATCTGCTCTTCGGTCAGGGCCTCGCCCCAACTGTCGGGCTTGTAGGGTGAATCGACGTGCTGCGCGTACTTGAAGAACAGGTAGGCGCTGAACGGAATCTCCTCGCGAATGGCCCCGCCCAGCAAGTCCACCAAGGGCACATTCAGGGAGTGCGCCTGCAAATCCAGGAACGCCACTTCGAAAGCCGAATAAGCATTGCTCACGGCTTTGCTGGCATGGGAGCCCGGCGCCAGTTCGGCACCGGCAATACTCGCCGGTTTGTTCGCCGCCACTGTGGCCTGGACGATGGCACGCAACTGATTGAGGTTGAACGGGTCAAGGCCGATCAATTGCGTTTGCAGTTGCTGCTGGATCGCCAGCGCCGGAGCGTCGCCATAACTTTCACCCAGGCCGATGTAGCCGTTGTCGCTCTCGATCTCGATGATCGAGCGCAGCGCGAAGGGTTCGTGGATGCCGCTGGCATTGAGCAAGGGCGGATCACGGAAGGCGATGGGCGTGACAGTGACTCGTTTGATTTTCAAGAAGCGGCTCCCGCTGGATCAGTTTTCAGGGCTGGATGACTGTTGGGCTTTTTTGCCGGTGTGCCTTCGGCCGCTTGGCCGGTCAACGCACGGAGGGCATCGCCACGGGGGGCGGTGCGGGCGAAAAAAATCACGATGGCGGCGACCAGCGAAGTGGCGGCCAGGCCGTAGAGCCCGCCTTCGATGGAGCCGGTGGTCTGCTCCAGGAACCCGAAGGTGGTCGGCGCGACGAAGCCGCCGAGGTTACCGATGGAGTTGATCAGGGCGATCACCGCCGCGGCGATCCGGGCATCGAGATAGCCCTGGGGAATCGGCCAGAACAACGCCGAGGCGGCCTTGAAGCCGATGGCGGCAAAACAGATGGCGACGAAGGCAAAGACCGGACCGCCAGTGGTGGACATGAACATGCCGAACGCCGCGATCACCAGCGTCACCGCGACCCAGGCCTGTTGGTGCTTCCATTTGCTGGCCATGGCCGCGAAGCCATACATCGCGACGATGGAAATGATCCACGGAATCGAGTTGAACAGGCCGACCTGGAAGTCGCCGAGGTTGCCCATTTTCTTGATCATGCTCGGCAGCCAGAACGTGGCACCGTAGATGGTCAGGGCGATGGAAAAGTAGATGAAGCAGAACAGCAGGATCTGTCGATCGGCCAGCAGTTTGAAGATCGAGGGTTTGACCCCCTGCGTGGCTTCGCGAGCCTGTTGCTCCTGAGCGATCGCGTCGATCAGCGCGGTTTGCTCTTCGTCGCTCAGCCACTTGGCTTGCCGTGGGTGGGATTGCAGCCAGAACCAGACGAACCCGCAGAGCACGATGGATGCAAAGCCTTCGATCAGGAACATCCACTGCCAACCGTGCAGGCTCAAGCCGCTGACGTTGAGCAGTGCACCGGACACCGGACCGGAAATCACCGAGGCAATGGCCGAACCGCTGAGGAAAATCGCCATCGCCTTGCCGCGCTCGGTCGACGGTAGCCATTGGGTGAAGTAGTAAATGATGCCGGGGAAAAAACCCGCTTCGGCGGCGCCGAGTATGAAGCGCAGCACGTAGAAACTGGTTTCGCCACGGACAAACGCCATGGCCATCGCGGCGGCGCCCCAGGTGAACATGATGCGCGTCAGCCAGGCGCGGGCACCGTAGCGTTGCAGCAGCAGGTTGGACGGCACTTCGAAGATGGCGTACCCGATAAAGAACAGCCCTGCACCCAGGCCGTAGGCGGCGGCGCCAATGCCCAGGTCGGTTTCCAGGTGGCTGCGCACGAAGCCGATATTGACCCGGTCGATGTAGTTGACGATGAACATCACCACGAACAGCGGCAGTACATGGCGCTTGACCTTGGCGGCGGCGCGGGCGAGCACATTCGGGTCTGGCGGACTCTGGAGGGTATTCAAGGGGCGACTCCCGATCATTGTTTTTTTGGGGATAGCTCTAGGGATAGCTTTGGGGATGACGTTGGGCATTGCGTGAGACGTGGCCCGATCATGGACGCGAGTATTGATCCCGTCTAATCTAACTTGGCATTCGATTGATACCTGGATTAGATCAATGTTCGAACTGACTCAACTGCGATGTTTCACCACCGTGGCAACCGAACTGAATTTCCGCCGCGCCGCCGAACGGCTGAACATGACCCAACCGCCTCTCAGCCGACAGATTCAGCTGCTGGAACATCACCTGGGCGTCGAACTCTTCACCCGCAGCACCCGCAGCGTCGCGCTCACCGCCGCCGGCCGGGCCTTCTTCATCGAAGCCCAGAACCTGCTGGAGCGCGCCCAGCAAGCGGCCGTGACGGCCCGGCGATTCGCCGAGGGCGACATCGGTTCGGTCAATATCGGTTTCGTCGGTAGCGCGGTCTACGAGTTCCTGCCCAAGGTCATCGCCGAGGCGCGACTCAAACAGCCCCACGTCAAAATCGACCTGTCGGAGATGAACACCTACCAGCAACACGAAGCCCTGCGCGCCCGCCGCATCGACCTCGGCATCGCCCGGGCGCCGCTGCTGGAACCGGGCTACTCCACCGAATGCCTGGTGCGCGAGCCGTTCGTGCTGGCGGTGCCGAGTACGCACCGCCTGGCCAGTGCCGAATCGGTATCCGTCCAGGACCTCGATGGGCAACCGTTCCTGATGTACTCCCACGCGGCTTACCCGCCGTTCAACGAACTGCTGACCGGCATGCTGCGCTCGGCCCGCGTCGCCCCGGATTACGTGCAGTGGCTCGGCTCGTCATTGACCATCCTGGCACTGGTCAACGCCGCCATGGGCCTGGCCCTGGTGCCACGTTGCGCGACCAGCGTGGTGTTCAGGAACGTGGTGTTCCGCGATATCGATCTGGGCGAAGGCGTGCAGAGCGAGTTGCACCTGATCTGGCGTGAGAACAACGACAACCCGGCGTTTGCGATGTTGCTGGACGGAATTCGGCGCGCGGTGCGGGACGGATGGGGGGTGTAGATCAGCCTTGAACAACCCTCTATCAGACACACACCTGTGGCGAGGGAGCTTGCTCCCGCTGGACTGCGCAGCAGGCCCTGCTTTTCGGATAAAGAGCTGGGGTCGCTTCGCAACCCAACGGGAGCAAGCTCCCTCGCCACAGAAAAGCGCCCTTTCAGAGCTGAACAGACGTGCAAGGTTATATGACCGTTAATCCGAGAATTCGCCAACGACCAATAAAAACATATTTTTATGCCTATATTGATATTGTCGAACGTTCCCACTCTCAGAGGGTGCCGTCATGAATATCAAAACCCTGGCTTTGCTCCTGCTGGCTTTCTGTGCGCAACCGGTCTGGAGCCAGACGCCTGCCGCTTCACCCGCCGCTGCCGACAGCCCCGCGCTGACCACGCGCCTGGCCGAGCGTGACCTTTGGGTCGAACACATTTTCTGGATCAGAAACTACGCACTGGCCAATCAATCCGCCGATCAGAAACAGGCCAAAGTCGCGGCCGATCAGGTGGTCGACAACGCCACGAAAATCGCCAACAGCATCGCCCCGCTCTACGGCCAACCGGCGGCGGATCAACTGCTCAAGTTGCTTGCCGGCCATTGGGGCGCGGTGAAACACTACAGCGATGCCACCGTTGCCAAGGACGCCAAGGGCAAGCAGGCCGCCGTCACCGAGCTGACCAGCAATGCCAAGGCGATTGCGGCGTTCCTGGCCACGGCGAACCCCAATCTGCCTGAGGCGACACTGGTGACGATGTTGTCAGCCCATGGCGGTCACCACATCACCCAGATCGATGAGTTCGCGGCACATGATTACGCGGGCGAAGCCCGTACCTGGGCGATGATGCGCACGCACATCCTGGCCCTGGCCGACGCCTTGACCGGCGCGCTGGTCAAGCAATTCCCGGACAAGTTCTGATATCGCGCGAGGACATCCCATGCTGGAAGGACTGGGCCGAACACAGCAAGACCTGCTCAATGCGCTGCTGCACCATGCCGGTGGCATGAGCATTGACGAACTGGCTGAACACCTGGCCGTCACGCGCACGGCGATCCGCCAACACCTGGCGGCGCTGGAGCGTGACGGCCTGGTGCTGCGTGGCGATACCCGCCCGACGGGGCGTCGCCCGGAGCAGCTGTATCGGCTCACCGACCACGCACGGGAGCAATTCCCTCGCCACTATCAGCTACTGGCCAGCGTCCTGATTGATGAAGTCGCCGCCATCATCGGCCCCGAAGCCCTGGCCTCGCTGATGCGCAGCATGGGCCGCAAACTGGCGCTGGACCGTGAGCAACAAGTCGTGGACGAAGCCAGGATCGTGCAGCACATGAACCAGGCGGGCTACGAAGCCGAGGTGTTTTTTCGCTCAGGCGACACGCCGGAAATCGTCGCGCATAACTGCGTGTTCCATCGCCTGGCCGCCGAGCATCCGGTGGTCTGCGAACTGGACCTGGCCTTGATCGGCGCATTGGGCGGCGGTGAAGTCGAGCACAGCGAGTGCATGGTGCGTGGCGGGCATGTCTGTCGCTTCAGGCTGCGACCGACAGAAAGCCCGGAGCCGCCACTCGGAGACTGACCTTACAGCTCGACCATCTGCATGTTCGCTTTGAGAAACCCCATCAACTCGGCTGCCGCCGGCGACAGGCTGTGCCCCTTGCGGCACAGGATGCCGATCTGGCGCTCCACCCGTGGTTCGGACAGTGGCAGGAACACCAGTTTCTCGTTGCCCTGCGGGAACGCCAGGGACGGCAGCGTCGTGATGCCGATGCCCTCTTCCAGCATCGCGATCAGCGAAATCATGTTGGAGACGAACAGCAGACTGCTGTCCAGCAAGCCCGCCGCGTCCGTGCCTGCGAGCAAGCGCGAGGTGCCATTGCGCACCAGTGGGTAGGCTTGCAGGCTCGACCAATGCAAGGCCTCGCCATTGGCCACCAATGGATGATCGTGACGGCAGACCACGCCCACACGATCACTCAGAATCGGCACGAACTCAATGTTTTCGTCCGCCGTCCACACGCTGCTGATCGCAAAATCTACCTGCCCCTGGGCCAACAACTGCTGGACGCTGTCGGCATTGCCATCCTGCATGCTGATCTGCATTTTCGGGTGCTCGCCAACAAACCGTGCGAGCAGATGCGGCAACAACCGACTGGCCACCGACGGCACCGTCGCGATGCTCACCTGACCGATTTCATGCCGCGCCAGCAAGATGACTTCGCGGGCGATGCGGTCATGATGCGCCAGCAAATCCTGGAACAGCGGCAAGCAATGCTCGCCGAATGGCGTCAGTTCGGTTTTACCGCCCTTTTCGAATAATGGCTGGCCGAGCTTCTGCTCCAGCTCGCGCACAGCCAGGGACAGCGCCGGTTGCGTGCGATAGGCCTGCCTTGCTGCGCCGTGAAAGCTTTTCAGCTGGGCAACCAGGACGAAATAGCGCAGTTGGGTAATCTTCAGCTCAGGCAGCACGGTTAGTTTTCCTTATCATTTCATATTTATTATTAATTTTTATTTGCAGAGTAATACTCTCAAGATGGGGCCAACGCAATCGGAGGTTCCCATGGCACTGCAACCCTGCAAAAACTACATCGGCGGTAACTGGTGCGAAGGCCAAGGCGTCATCGCCAATCACAGCCCTTCGGATGTTCAAGACCTCATTGGCCATTACCATCAGGCCAGCACCGAACAGACGCTGGATGCCATCGCCGCCGCCCGCGACGCCCAGCCGCAATGGGCCGCCAGCGGCCTGGAACAGCGCCAGCAGGTGTTGATGGCCATCGGCAACGAGTTGATGGAGCGCAAGGAAGAACTCGGCGAACTGCTCTCTCGGGAAGAAGGCAAGCCGCTGGCCGAGGGCATTGGCGAGGTCAATCGCTCCGCGCAGTTCTTCCACTACTACGCCGCTGAAGTGCTGCGCCAGATGGGCGAGACAGCCGCGTCGGTACGCCCCGGCATCGAGATCGAAGTCCAGCGTGAACCGGTGGGCGTGGTCGGCATCATCACGCCATGGAATTTCCCCATGGCCACCGCCGCGTGGAAGATTGCCCCGGCCCTGGCCTTCGGCAACGCCGTGGTGTTCAAGCCGGCCAACCTGGTGCCGGCCAGCGCCTGGGCCCTGACTGAAATCATCAGCCGCCAGGCCTTGCCCGCCGGCACCTTCAACCTGGTCATGGGCAGTGGCGCAGTAGTCGGCGAAAGCCTGATCCAGTCCGCCGACATCGACGCGTTGACCTTCACCGGTTCCCTGCAGACCGGTCGCCGCGTCGCGGTTGCCACCGCCAGTAATCTGGTGCGTTGCCAACTGGAAATGGGCAGCAAGAACGCCTTGGTGGTGCTCGATGACGCCGACCTTGAAATCGCCGTGGAATGCGCGTTGAACGGCGCCTTCTTCGGCACCGGGCAAAAGTGCACGGCCTCTTCGCGATTGATCGTCTGCGACGGCATCCATGACCGTTTCGTCGAAGCGCTGGTGGCGCGCATGCGTCAATTGAAGGTCGGTCATGCCCTGCAACAAGGCACGCAGATCGGCCCGGTGGCCGAAGCCCGACAACTGGAACAGAACCTCCATTACCTGCAACTGGCCGAAGACGAAGGCGCGACCCTGGTCGAGGGCGGCCAATTGCTGAACCTGCAACCGGCCGGGCACTACATGCGCCCCGCCCTGTTCATCAACAGTCACAACAACATGCGCATCAACCGCGAGGAAGTCTTCGGGCCGATTGCCTGTGTGATCCGGGTCAGCGATTACGAAGAAGCCCTCGCCGTGTTGAACGACACCGAATACGGCCTCACCGCCGGGATCATCACCCAGTCACTGCGTTATGCCAGCGACTTCAAGCGCCGGGCCCGCACCGGTTGCGTCATGGTCAACCTGCCCACCGCCGGCACCGACTACCACGTGCCGTTCGGCGGCCGCAAAGCCTCCAGCTTCGGGCCACGCGAGCAAGGGCAATACGCCCGCGAGTTCTACACCGTGGTCAAGACCACCTACGTGCGACCTTGAACGGGAGATCGGCATGCACGACTTATTGATGATCGACGGCCTGCAATATTCCCACTGGAACGAAGCGATCTTTCGCCAGATGCAGGAAGGTGGCCTGAGCGCGGTGCACGCCACCATCGCCTACCACGAGAACGCCCGGGAAACCCTGTCGCGAATCGGCGAGTGGAACCGCCGCTTCGAAACCTGGCCCGAGCTGATTCGTCCGGTCCGCGAGGCTTCGGACATTCGCCTGGCGCATCAGGAAGGCCGCGTCGGGATTTTCTTCGGTTTCCAGAACTGCTCGCCGATTGAAGACGACATCAGCCTGGTGGAGGTTTTCCGCCAGCTCGGCGTGCTGATCATGCAGCTCACCTACAACAACCAGAGCCTGCTGGCCAGCGGTTGCTACGAGGCCGAAGACAATGGCATCAGCCGTTTCGGCCGCCAGGTGATCCGTGAGATGAACCGCGTCGGGATGCTGATCGATATGTCCCACAGCGCCGAGCGCAGCACCCTGGAAGCCATCGAACTGTCGAGCCGGCCGGTGATCGTCTCCCACGCCAACCCGTCGAGTTTCCACGCGGCCAAACGCAACAAGTCCAACGCGGTATTGCGCGGTATCGCCGAGTCCGGCGGCCTGCTGGGATTCAGCACGTACCCCTTCCATCTCAAGGGAGCGTCGGCCTGCACCCTGGAATCGTTCTGCGACATGGTCGCCAGTACCGCGGAATTGATGGGCGTCGAACACATCGGCATCGGCACCGACCTGTGCCAGCAACAACCCCTGCAAGTGCTCGAATGGATGCGCAACGGGCGCTGGAGCAAAGACAAGGATTACGGCGAAGGATCAAAGGACAACGCCAACTGGCCGGCACCGTTGCAATGGTTCCGCGACAGCCGGGATTTCCCGGTCATCGCCCAGGGCCTGCGCGACCGGGGATTCGCCGAGGACGAGGTACGCAACATCATGGGACTCAACTGGTTGCGCCTGCTGGAAAACGCTACGACGGCGCAAAACTGACTCTTGATCGACACCGTGAGGACAGCATGAAAAATAACAACAATAGCCTCCCGTTCATCTCCCCGACCGGCGATGCACAGCCCCAGGCGCGTATTTTGGAGGCATCATGAAAATATCCGACTCCCTGCAAGCCGACGTCCAGCCACTGGACCTTGCACCGCCGAAAAAAGACATCGACTGGCCGCTGTTCTTGATCAGCGGCGGCTTCCTCGGCGCCTTTCTGATCGCGGCACTGATCGACATCGATGGTGTATCGCTGCTGGTGAACACGCTGTTCGCCTGGTCGACGAAGTTCTTCGGCTTGTACTGGCAGATCCTGATGCTGGCGACCTTCGCCATGAGCCTGTTCATCTGCTTCAGCAAATGCGGACGGGTACGCCTGGGCGGCGTCGACCAGCGCCCCGATACCAGCACCTTCAACTGGATCGCCGTGATCATGTGCGCCCTGCTCGCCGGGGGCGGTGCCTTCTGGGCGGCAGCGGAACCGATGATGCACTTCGCCAGTCCGCCACCGCTGTTCGCCGGGGTGCAACCGCACACCGAAGCCGCCGCACACGTTGCGCTCGCGCAATCGTTCGTGCACTGGGGCTTTCTCGCCTGGGCGGTACTGGGCAGCCTGCTGGCCATCGTGCTGATGCATTTGCATTACGACAAAGGCCTGCCGCTGGCGCCGCGTACCCTGCTCTATCCGTTGTTCGGTGAACGCGCGCTCAAGGGTCCGATCGGCACCCTGGCGGACGCCACCTCGATCATCGCCGTCGTCGCCGGCACCATCGGCCCGATCGGTTTCCTCGGCCTGCAAATCAGCAGTGCGTTGCACTCGGTGTGGGGCATTCCCAATGACCTGGTGGTGCAGTCCATCACCATCGTGCTGGTCACCGTGATGTACACCATCTCCTGCCTGGTCGGGCTGGAGGGGATCCGGTTCGTCAGCGGGATCAACGTCTGGCTGATGATCGGCCTGGCGGTGTTCATGGTGCTGCTGGGGCCCACCGCTTTCATTCTCGGCGGCTTTCCCACCGCGTTCGCCTTGCACCTGGAGCAGTTCATTCCGATGACCCTGTTCCGCGCCGACCCGAAATGGCTCGACTGGTGGACGGTGTTCTACTGGGGCTGGTTCATTGGCTACGCGCCGATGGTCGCCCTGTATGTGGCGAAGATTTCCCGTGGCCGGACCATCCGCGAAGTGATCATGACCCTGTCGATCATCGCACCGCTGGTGACCATGTTCTGGTTCACCATCGTCGGCGGCGCCGGCATCGGCATGGAGTTGCAGACGCCGGGCATCGTCACCGCCCACGGCGCGCAGCCCGAAGACTTGCTGCTGGGCGTGACCCAGAACCTGCCCCTGGGTGGACTGATCTCGGCGCTGTTCCTGTTCCTGAGCTTCATTTCCGTGGCCACCAACGGTGATGCGATGGCGTTCACCGTGGCAATGGCAATGTCCAGTAATGACAAGCCGAAACCATGGCTGAGGGCCTTCTGGGCGATCGGCATGGGCCTGGCCGCGGTGGTGTTGATCACCATCGGTTCGGGCGGGGTCACGGCGCTGCAATCCTTTATCGTGATTACTGCCGTACCGGTTTCGCTGCTGATCCTGCCGTCGCTCTGGGATGCACTGCGCATCGCCCGGCAGATGGCTCGCGAACAGGCAGTCTGAAGATGAACAGTTCAGGAATCGCAATGATGTCGCACACCGACACAGACACCACCTCGGCCTTGCGGCCCGCCGCTCGGGTCATGGACCTGGAGCGGCTGGGCAGCCACTTTCAAAGCCGCTTGAGTTTCGTGCGCAGCAGCATGCGGCGGATGATGAACGAGCAGTGGCGCATCCAGCGCACCTGCTTCGACCTGGATGCCGAGGGCTTCGGCACGGCGATCTACCGCATCGACACCGCCAGTGCCCACTATCACTGCGTGATTTTCTCGATGTACCTGCCGCCGGAAAAACGCAGCGACCGGGTCATCGCCGATCAATGGGACGTCAGTTTTGTCCTGCTTGCCGGTGATGTCGACGAACAGCAGTTGGCCGACTTGCGACGCAATGTACCGCTACAGGAAGCCGGGCGTTTTGATTCGCGAGTGCTGGTGCTGTCGCGGGCCAACCGCAGCCTGCGCAACTTCGAGCGTTTCCTCGAGGCGCTGGCCGAAGGCTGTCAGCCAGACCCGCGGCAACTGGCCGAGGTCGGTTACCTGTATCGCACCACCGCGGTGTACGGCAACGGCAAGTTCGGCATCGCCGACTTCAGTTGCCTGCAAGGCACGGCAGACTTCACGCAACCCTTCAGCGCCCAGATGTTTACCGTGTACCTGTTGCGGCATTTCAGCATCGAGCAGATCGAACACATGGCCCGGGCGCGCAACCCGCAGCGGGCGGTGGGTCTGGACCCTGCCCTGCAGCGTTACCTTGGGGTCGGCAATTCCACGGGGTTAGGCATGGCGCCGTTTCTGATCAATCACCCGCAACTGGTCAACCAATGGCTGTGGGCCAGGGAAACCGCACTGGCGAACGTTGTGGCGCAAGCGGCTGACCTGCCTCATGCCCAGCGCTTTCAGGCGTTGCTGCTACGGGCCCGCCGGCACTTGCAGCAAACCAGCACCGAGGACCAACGGCAAAGCACCATCGACCAGCAGACACTGGTCGATCTCGAACAACTGGCCGGGTGGTTCGCAGAGCAGTCCGTCAACGCGGGTTTGTGGTCGCGCCTGCAAGCCTGGGCCGAAGTGAGCGTCGGCGCCGGTTGCCAGGAACTGCTGGTCAGTCTGCTGTTGGAGTTGTACCCCGAACAGGTCGATCCGCTGGCCGAGCAGATGTCGGTCAACGAGGGGTTTCGCCTGAACGCCGAGATGCCCTTGGATGAGCTGTGCGATCTCATCGAGACCCAGTACCGCTGGGCGCTCGATTACGACTTGAGCGGCGCCGAGGCCAACCACTTTTTCTGGTATCGCTCGGCGGAAAAGGAAGAACCACGCCTGGGTGAACGGGCCATGGAGCCAGGCGCCGAGAAAGAAATGCAGTTGGGGATCGCGCACAACATTCAACGTTGTCATCGGGCCCTGCTGACCTATCGCGAGCAACACCCACGGCAATTGACCGCGCACTTTCTGCTGGCGCTGCCGCAGTTCAAAGGCACGGTCTGTCGCCTGCAGGGCATGGCCCGCTGCGCCTTTGGGGAGATCCGCGCCAACCTGATGGACCGCAGCATGCTGCCGATCCACTTGCTGCGCTGCAAGCTGGCGTTCTTCGGCGCCGGCAAGTTCGACCCCAAGTCCAGCCGCTGGGTGCGCATCACCCTGTTCCAGGGGGCACCGCTGGTCAGCGAGATCGGCCAGCCGTTCGCCGACGACTGGAATTTTGCCGTCATGCCTGAACTGACCAACGCTGCCGGAGCACTCTGAAATGCGTGTATCGCTCAATGAAATCCAGGTGATCTGCCGCAAGGCCTTCGAAGGCATCGGTTTTGCACCCGGTGATTGCGACGACGCCGCCGAGATGATTGCCAGGCTGCAGCAGCAAGGCCTCGACGGTGTCGGTGCGCTGAAAAAGGCGTTGGACTTCCTTCACGATGAAGTCGATCGCCCCATCGAAACCTGCTACGAAGACGCCACGCAACTGATCCTCGATGCCCATGGCCAGAGCGTATTGCGCTGCGCCGCCCAGGCCATCGAACTGGGGGTGGCCAAGGCCTTGCGCGGCGGCAGTGCGCTGATCCGCATCCGCCATTGCCACAACCGCGTTCTGCTGCTGGGCTACCTGGCGCGCTGTGCCGGTGAAGGTTTGAATTTTTGTGTGTACTGGCGCGATGCCCGGCAGGAACTGGTGGCCACCTTCAGCGCCGGGAGCAACGGCCCGTCCTTGCGCGTGTATGACCTGCCGCAACCGGCGCAGGGCGACGAGCAAAGCATCAACGTGCTGATGTCTCGGAACTTCGCGCTCCTGCCACGCCTGAGTGCCGAAGACGCGGCCCCGTCCTTTGAACACAGTCAGCCAACACCCGCGGGCGGGCTGCAGGTCGATGATGAAGTCTGGGCCCAGTTGAAGAAACTGGGTGAACGGGTGCTGGTGGAAAGCACCGAAGAATCCCGTCGCCGTGGAGCCGGCGAAGGCAGCGACGCCCGTTAAACCCCTCAAACCCGCATCAGGAAGCATCAATGAAACAGGTGATCAAGACCGACCTCTTTGCCTCGCGCGCGCCACTGGAATGGGCGATTGTCGGCAACGGCACGCTGTACACCGCGCAAATCCCCATCGACCGCCAGGGCCAGGTGGTGAACGGCGGCATCGAAGCGCAGACCCGGCAGACCCTGGACAACCTGCGCCACACCCTGCAAGCCGCCGGCAGCTCGCTGGACGCGGTCACCCAGGTGTTGATCTACGTCACTGACCGCAGCTACCTGGCAACCGTGAATGCGGTCTACGCCGAATACTTCCAGGCGCCCTACCCTAACCGCGCCGCCATGGTCGTGGCAGGCCTGGCCCGGGAAGAAATGCTGGTGGAGCTGGTGGTGTACGCCTGCGTGGATTGATCGATTCAGGACCGCAGCGGGTTACTGGTGTACACAAAACCTGTGGGAGCGGGCTTGCTCGCGAAGGCGGTGTGTCAGGTAGCCTCCATGTCGTCTGACACGCCACCTTCGCGAGCAAGCCCGCTCCCACAGAAGTCCTACCCTAACCGCGCCGCCATGGTCGTGGCGGGTCTGGCCCGGGAAGAAATACTGGTGGAGCTGGTGGTGTACGCCTGCGTGGATTGATCGATTCAGGACCGCAGCGGGTTACTGGTGTACACAAAACCTGTGGGAGCGGGCTTGCTCGCGAAGGCGGTGTGTCAGGTAGCCTCCATGTCGTCTGACACGCCGCCTTCGCGAGCAAGCCCGCTCCCACAGAAGTCCTACCCTAACCGCGCCGCCATGGTCGTGGCGGGTCTGGCCCGGGAAGAAATGCTGGTGGAGCTGTTGTTGTACGCCTGCATGGATTGATCGATTCAGGACCGCTGCGGGTTACTGGTGTACACAAAACCTGTGGGAGCGGGCTTGCTCGCGAAAGCGGTGTGTCAGGTAGCCTCCATGTCGTCTGACACGCCGCCTTCGTCGGAACGCCGCCCGGAGCAAGCCCGCTCCCACAGAAGTCCTACCCTTCGTCGGACATTCGGCTCCGGCCACAAACAGGTTCGCTCGCGCCGTGAACCTTGTGTCGAGACACCAGTCATACCCTGCGTTTTTCCCCCACTCCTTTCGTCGTCATCTCATTCGAGTTGTCCGTTCATGCGCCAAACCGTCGTTGCCTTGCGCTTTGCTTCGCTGTGCCTGCTTCCCCTGCTCCCCGTTTTTGCCAGCCCCGCCCACGCCGATGGGCAACGGCAACTGGTCGACGCCATCAACGACTATCGCGCCCATCCGCAACGTTGCGATCGGCGCCCCGCGCAACGCTTGTCACCCCTGACGCTGAAATCGAACCTGGCCCTGCCCGTTGGCTATGGCGGTGGGTTGCGGGACCGGTTAAAGGCTTCCGGCTATCAGGCGACCATGGTGCGCTCTATCCGCGTGGTGGGTGCACGGGATGCCGAAGAAGCCTTCGATATGTTCCAGGACGAGCACTGCGCCGCACTGCTCGACAACCAATACGCCGACATCGGCGTCAGCCGCGCCGGGAGCGAGTGGCAAGTGGTGCTGGCGCGGCCGGTGCTCGACCGGCAAACCGCCGATCCCCGTAGCGCCGCCCAGGCGTTGCTGGCGCAGGTCAACGCTGCCCGGGCCAAGCCACGCCTGTGTGGTCGCCAGCGCTTCGCCGCCGCGCGGCCGCTGTCCTGGAGTGCTGCCTTGGGTTCCGCCGCACAACATCACAGCAAGGACATGGCCTACGGCAACTATTTCGCCCACCAGGACCCCGACGGTGACATGCCCGCCGACCGCGCCAGGGCTGCCGGCTACCGTGGCCGCCAGATCGGTGAAAACATCGCCGCCGGGCAAGGCTCGCCGAGCAAGGCCATGGCCGGTTGGCTCGCCAGTCCCGGGCACTGCGCCAACCTGATGAACCCGATGTTCACCCAGGTCGGTGCCGCGTACGCCGCCAACGCCCGCAGTGACAACGGTGTTTACTGGACGATGCTGTTCGGCGCGCCTTGAGCGGCCGGCCAGCCCCACCTTGCGGGCATTGAAAAGGTCTCGACGGGAAACTGTAGGAGCCAGCTTGCTGGCGATGGACTCAAGTGCGCCGCGTTCATCCTGTTCACCCGCGTTATCGTTAACGACCATCGCTGGCAAGCCAGCTCCCACAAGGGGCCATGCCCACGCTGAAACTGTAGGAGCCAGCCTGCTGGCGATGGACTCCAGTTCGCCGCGTTCATCCAGCTCACCCGCGTAATCGTTAACGACCATCGCTGGCAGGCCAGCTCCCACAAGGGGTCATGCCCACGCTGAAACTGTAGGAGCCAGCCTGCTGGCGATGGACTCGAGTGCGCCGCGTTCATCCCGTTCACACGCGTTATCGTTAACGACCATCGCTGGCAAGCCAGCTCCCACAGGGGGTCATGCCCACGCTGGCTCCACATCGTGAAAAAACCAAGGCATTAAAAAGCCCGCACTGAGCGGGCTTCGTGGGTGAGTACAAGTAGGTGGCCGGTGCTGGTCTCCGGCTTACAAGGTTTATCAGGCCTCCCACAAAAGAGTCGTAAAACCGTAATGGAACTCTTCTGCTTCACACGGCATAAGGGCTGGATCCCAGCGCGGGGATCTTTCTAACCGTGTACCCTTCGGAACGCGCCCCACGTCTCCTTGCTATCCTTTTGCGCATCAGTCTGCGTCTTCACCTACAAAGTTGAGGATAGCAAAACAGGGACGATTGCCAACCGCGCTTTTAGACCGATTTCGACCAGCAGAAAACATGGCAGGACGGAAAAATACTATTGATACAGGGATGACTTTACATGGATGAGTTTCACCAGGGCAGCTGCCTCTGCGGCGCCGTCAAATATCGCCTGTCGAGCGAGCTGAAAGCCATCACCCATTGCCATTGCAGCCAGTGCCGAAAGAGCCATGGGGCTGCGTTTGCGACCTACGCGAGCGCGCCCGCCTCGTCGCTGTCGATCATGAGCGGTGCAGATTCGCTGCAGGCCTATGAATCGTCCAAAGGTGTCACGCGGCAGTTCTGTTCCCGCTGCGGATCTTCGCTGTTCTGGACTGACTCGACAGGCGCGTTTTCCGAGTGGGTTTCGATTGCCCTCGGCTCGCTGGATACGCCGCTACGGACGGGCAAGCAAAAACATGTTTGTGTCGGCTCGAAAGCGGATTGGTACGAGATCAACGATCAGCATCCACAAGCGGACTGAGTGAGGTTGCTTGCAGATTTTGCATACACCCACTGCCCCCTGTGGGAGCGGGCTTGCTCGCGAAAGCGGCGTATCAGACGACATTGATGCTAGCTGATCCACCGCCTTCGCGAGCAAGCCCGCTCCCACAGGGTAAGTGGGTGTACACAGTTCCGTGCATCACGAAGGCCGACGCACCACCCTCACCTTGCCGCTTTCGCCGCCACCGCAGAACAACCGCTCGCCGCCATCGGACTCCAGTCCCGACACGCCGACGCCTTCGGGCATCCTGAGGCTCTCGAGTACTTCACCGGTTTGCGCGTCGATGCGCCGCAACTCACTCTCGTCGCCCTCCCAGGTGCCATGCCACAGCGAACCTTGCACCCAGGTCACGCCGGTAACGAAACGGTTGGATTCGAGGGTGCGCAGGATCTTGCCGGTCTCGGGGTCGATCTGGTGGATCTTGCGTTC
This sequence comes from Pseudomonas sp. Pseusp49, assembly GCF_059491875.1. Lineage (NCBI taxonomy): Bacteria > Pseudomonadati > Pseudomonadota > Gammaproteobacteria > Pseudomonadales > Pseudomonadaceae > Pseudomonas > Pseudomonas sp. Pseusp49. The sequence goes on from NZ_CP168514.1 coordinate 4,130,150, forward strand.
GCGGTACTGGCCCACCCACAACGTCCCTTCGGCCCAGGTCAGGCCCGAATCGGTGCCGGCGCCGGGGGCCGGAATCGTCGAGAGGATGCGGCCGGTGCGGGGGTCGATCTTGTGGATGCGGTCGTCGGCGATCTGGAACAGATGCTCGCCATCGAATGCGGTGCCGGCATGGGCAGCGACATCGATCGAGTCCAGCAGCTTGCCGCTTTCCGGGTCGAGGGCGTTGATTTTGCTGTTGCTGGCGAACCAGACCTTTTCGCCGTCCCAGGTGACGCCGCACACATGATCGACCTCGGCAAACGGGCCATATTCACGAATGACTTCAGCAGTTGCGTGTTTCATCTGGCATTCCTCGATGGGGGGGGTGGTGGCGTTCATCCTAGCCACCGGGCAGCGGCGCCGGGAGTAACAAGGTCGTCGCGAATCCCGGCACGGGCGGCGTCATCCAGCGCCGCGCGCGGCCTCGGCCAAACCACTGCACCTTGCCCTGCTCCGCCAGCGTATCGAGTGCACGCTGCACCGTGCGCTGGCTGGTACCCAGCGCCAGGGCCAGGGCGGAACTCGACCACGACTCGCCATCGGCGAGGCAGGCAAATACCGCGGCAAATTTTTCCTCGACCGGTTGCGCCAGTGTCACCACCTCCGTGCACACGGACGTTTGCAGGGCAAAACCACGGGACGTCGCGATGACGCCGGCCAACGGCTTGAGTGCCTTACGCAGGCGGCCGATTTCCACGCGAAGCCGGGCACGATGGGACTCATCCGAGAGCTTCAGACGGAACGCCCGGGCGATCAGCGTTTCCCGCGCAACATCGGCGGGCCAGGCTTCGGCCAATGCGCGGGCGAGCACGAACAGGATCGGCCGCGTCGCCAGCGACACCGACATGCCGCAGCCCCGCACAACGTACCGGCAGGCGTCCACCACCAGCGCCGTTGAACCGAGCAAGGCTTCGACTTCATCGAGCAGCAGTGCGCGTTCCTCACCCCGGGCAATCAGGCGTGCCGCGGGTGCGTCGAGCAGGCGCGCAGCCTGTTCGACTTCAGCGATCAGCGCGGCAATCCCCGTCTGAGCGGCAGCCTGCCCGGCTCGCGTCAACGCCTCCCGCGCCGCGTTCGATTGCAGGCGGCGAATGGCGATTCCCGCCAGCACCAGTTCATGGGTTGCGCGCAAGGCCGGCGGCAAGGGGCCGGGGTCGAGACTGGCCAGCAACTGCTGCGCCTCATCGAGTTGGCCGATCAACAGCAAACGGCGGATTTGCAGATACCGCGCATGAGCGGCATTGACCCGGTCACCGTGGTGTTCAAGGGTGACCCGCGCCGTTTCGAGCGCCTTGACCGGCCAGCCGAGTTCTCGCGACGCCAGGGCGATTTCGGCCTCGGCCACCACGCATCGGGCACGGGCCAGCACTTCCCTGGGCGAAAAGGCTCGCTGCGCGCGCTTGACCAGCGCCCGGGCGCGCACCAGATCGCCCAGTTGCGCCATGGCGATGCCGCGCAGGGCCAGCGCCGGCGCATCGTCGCGCAAGGCCACGCGGTCCAGTGCCCCCAGTGGATTGCCCGCCGCCAGCGCCTGAGCGGCGGCCGTGATCATCGAGTCCATCGAAATCCCGCCACGCTTGTCACTCCCATCATTCGATACCCGGGTTTAGTCTAATTCACGACCTTTCACCAGGAGCGTACAGCGATGAACACGCACACAACCGCGACCCGGGACCAATGGCTGGCGGCACGCCTGCAACTGCTCGAAGCGGAAAAGGCCCTGACCCGACGCAGCGATGAACTGGCCAGGCAACGCCAGGCCTTGCCGTGGGTTCGCCTCGACAAGACGTACCGTTTCGCTACCGACAACGGTAGCGCCACCCTGGCCGAACTCTTTCAAGGGCGCTCGCAACTGCTGGTCTATCACTTCATGTTCGGCCCCGACTACACCGCCGGCTGCCCTTCCTGCTCAGCCATTGCCGATGGCTTCGACCCCGTGGTCATCCACCTGGCCAATCACGACGTGACCCTGATGGCGATATCCCGCGCACCGTTGGCGCAACTGCAGGCCTACAAGCGCCGGATGGGCTGGACCTTCCCCTGGGCCTCGGCCGCCGACAGCGATTTCACCGCCGACTTCAACGTCTACTTCACCGAAGCGCAGCAGCGCGAAGGCCTGGTCGAATACAACTACCAGCGCGGCGGCCATGCCATGGACGCCAGTGACATTCCGGAACCGGTGAAACAGTTCGCCGCGACCTGTGGCACCGACGCACCGACCTATACCCGCGACCGGCCGGGACTGAGTACCTTTGTGCTGGAGGACGGCGAGATCTATCACACCTACTCCACCTACGCGCGGGGCCTGGACGGGTTGTGGAGCATGTACCAATGGCTCGACCGCGCACCCAGGGGACGCAATGAAACGGGGCCCTGGTGGCGTCGGCATGATGAGTACCGGTGAGCGCCGGCGCTGTCACTGACCGCCGATGAAGACATCCGCCAGCTTGTCCACCAGCGCAGGTTTGGTCTGCGAGACCCAGCGTCGGGTCGCCCATTCCTGCCATTCCTCGGCACGGTCCAGGGTGTAGCGCGGCACAAAGTCGCCGAGGAACCGGCCGAGGTTGTGCAGCGTGACGTCATGGCCGGCGTTGGCCATTTGCTCGAGCAAATCCCTCAGGGCCACTTCGCATTCGGGCGGCCACTTTTCGCCGGCCAACAGCTGTTCGACCGAAGGGCGTCGATCACAACCCAGCGAATTGCAGACAGGCATCGGCATTTTCCTCGGCGCTGTGTTGTACGAGAGTCAGCCGAAGATGCTGCACAGTTCAATGCTGCGCAACCACTTCACCTGACGGGCCCCGGAATGGCGATCGCTTCCCGAGACCAATGAAAGGTGTTCGCCGGCCGCCGTCTGCCCGTGGGCATGTTGTCGGTACACCACCAGCACTGCATCGCCCACGTCGGTATTGATCAGTTCATTCCAACTGAACAACGCGACGTAGCCGTCACTGGCGCGCGCCACCACATAGGCGCGCTTCCAGCCCTTGGGGTCGTCGCTCCTGAGCCCGGCCTTGAGCACGATTTCCCGCAGCAGCACCCCGCGATAGCCCTTTTTCTGGGCTTTTTGCGCATTGCCCTCGCAGGTGTTGCTGGTCAGTCTCACCCAGTCGTAACCCGGCATGGCTTGCAGGTCGGCCACGCTCAGGCACAGGGGATTGTGCACCTGCCCCACCACCTCCAGTGTCTGTTGCGCCACATCGATGGCGGTGCCGGGCAACGGCAGGGGTTTGGTGCCGGGGCGAACAAGGCTTTGCACAGTGGAAAAAATGGAACGCATGACGATGCTCCTGTCGTGGTTGACCAATCACCGTGGACCCGGGCTGCGCAATGGCAGCCAAGGACCGCTCTGCCGTGCTTAAAGCAGCGGCAGGCTGTAGCTGAGGATCAGGCGGTTTTCATCCAGGTCGCTGCTGGCATTGCCACGCAAGCTGGCGTTACGCCAGGAAATGCCCAGCCCCTTGAGCGGGCCGCTTTGCAGTGCGTAGTCGATGCGCAGGTCGCGCTCCCACTCTTTGCGATCACCGGCAGCGGAGTCGATGTTGTCGCCGCTGAGATAAGTGACCACGGTCTTGAGACCCGGCACGCCAAGCACGACGAAGTCATAGCCGTACTCGGCCAGCCAGGTGCGCTCGCCGGCACTGAGGAACTTGCCGATCTGCCGGTCGGTGATCAGGTACGCGGTGGCGCCGTCACCCTGGTTGACGAACGGGAACGCGCTGTCGCCGGAGACTTGCTGGTAGCCCGCGCTGAAGGCATGGCCACTCAGGCTGTAAGTGAACAGGGCGCTCCAGGTGTTGTTGTCCACCTCACCGACGTGAGTGTCCCCCGCTCGCCAGAAGCCGCTGCTTTTATAGCCTTGGGCACGCCCGGCCGCATTGCCGTTCTTGCCATCGGCGCTGCTGTTGAAATAGCGCAGGTCAGTCTTCAACGCGCCGGGGCCGATGGCCAGGGTGTGGATCAGTCCGAGGAAGTGCTGCTGGTAGAAATCTTCGAGACTGCCGTAGTAGTACTGGGCGGTCAGGTCCTTGCTGATCTTGTAGTCGCCACCCGCGAAGACGAAGCTGTCCGAGTCCGCCAACGCAGTGCTGGCCGGCGTACCGGCGGGACGCGTCGCGCCGCTGATGCGCAGGTCGACATCGTCGGTGGAACTGCGGGTCTTGGTGCTTTGCAGTTGGCCGGCGGTGAGGGTCAGGCCGTCGATTTCGCTGGAGGTGACCTGCCCGCCTTCGAAGGTTTGCGGCAGCAGGCGACCGTCGTTGAAGTTGATCACCGGCAGCTTGGGCTGCAGGGTGCCCAGACGTGCTTCGGTTTTGGAAATGCGCACCTTGCCGGTCACGCCGCCCTTGGAATATTCATCGACCGCATGACCATCGCTGTCCACGGGAAACAGCGCCCCCGGCGTGCGGTCGATACCGGCCTTGCCCACGCGACCGCCGCTGTCCAGCTTCAGCCCGGTCATGGCGATGGCATCCAGGCCAAAGCCGACGGTGCCCTGGGTGAACCCGGAAATCACATTGAGTTGCAGCCCCTGCCCCCACTCCTTGGCCTGGCTGGCATAGGCGGCATTGCCCACGTTGCCCTGGCTTTCGCGGTTGTCAGAGTTGAAATAGAAATTGCGCAGATTCAGCGAGGCCTTGCTGTCATCGATAAAACCGGCGGCGATGGCCTGGTGGGTCAAGCCACCGAGGGTGATGGCCAGGGCCAGGGGTTGCAGCTTCATTGTGTTTACTCCGGTGCGGGTCTCTTGTTTTTTTGGTGCCCATGGTCCTGATTCCCTCGTGACCTGACGTTTTCGCCTATCGCTATATATTTTTGTATATAGCGATAGGCGAAATTTACCGCCTGCGAGTCTGCAGGCGCTGTCAGTGCTACGTGATTGAGGCTGGGAAAAGATCGAAACAGGTCTGGCGGCCTGCATCTTTCTAGAAGCTGACTTTTAAGTCAATAAATTTAACTGACGGGATTGGCAACCCAACAGGGCGTCAAATCACGCCCTCTGCCGGGTTCAGAAGCGAAAGCGCACCTTATCTATCGTGCAGATGCTTTCTCAAGAACGACCGGGTTCGCTCCTGTACAGGGTTTTGCAGGATCTCTTCGGGTGCCCCCTCCTCGACTCCAGTACGCCGCGTTTATCCAGCTTCCACGCGTTATCGTTAACGACCATCGCTGGCAAGCCAGCTCCCACACAGGACCGCGCCCACGCTGAAACTGTAGGAGCCAGCTTGCTGGCGATGGACTCCAGTGCGCCGCGTTTATCCAGTTCGCCCGCGTTATCGTTAACGCCCCTCGCTGGCAAGCCAGCTCCCACAGGCGCCATGCCCACGCTGAAACTGTAGGAGCCAGCCTGCTGGCGATGGACTCAAGTGCGCCGCGTTCATCCAAATCACCCGCGTTATCGTTAACGACCATCGCTGGCAGGCCAGCTCCTACAGGCGCCATGCCCATGCTGAAACTGTAGGAGCCAGCTTGCTGGCGATGGACTCCAGTGCGCCGCGTTCATCCAGTTCGCCCGCGTTATCGTTAACGACCATCGCTGGCAAGCCAGCTCCTACAGGGGGCTGTGTCCACGCTGAAAGTCCCCTCGATTCATGATCAATCCAGCAACAGTGTTTATCCCACCGACCGATTTTTGCGCCCCCGCCAAACGCCTAACATCGACTTCACCCAAGTGAATAATCCCCGGGATAACGTTTAAACCACGAGGTAAAGATCATGAAACTGTTGAACATCGCACTCTTGCTTGCGCTGGCCAGCGCCGGCACCCAGGCCTTGGCAGACGACAGCCACTCGACTGCTGCCGCCAGCCCACCGCCAGTTGAAACCTACACCTACGGCACCCGGCTCGATATCAAACGCGTCATCGAAGTATCGGAAATCGCCAATGAATGCGGACCGGTGCCGGCGCGCATGACCTATGAAGATTCCCGGGGTCAACGCCGTACCGTCGAATATCAAGTGATGGGCACCGGCTGTTCGAACGGGTGAGCACTGTATGGACGATGGAGGGTCGACACTCCATGGGTACAGCGCCAGTTACACCGATGCACCGACAATTTTTTCATCAGACGCCAGCAACCCCGGAATGGAATGCTTGAGAAATTCCACCCAGGTTTTTATTTTTGCATCCACGAACTTGCGTGAAGGGTAGATCGCAAACAGGTTCAACTCTTCAAGCCGATACGCCGGCAATACGCGCACCAACGTCCCCGCCCGCAGGCCCTCGACGGCCGATGCAATCGGTTGAATGCCAATCCCCATCCCGTTCTTGATCGCGAAGGTCATGGCGTCAGCCGTGTTGACGTGAAAGGGCGACACCGGCGTGCTGAATGTCTCTGTCCCCTGCGGGCCTTCAAATACCCAGTGCTCGGCCGGCATGACCGTGTTGACGATTCGCAGGCAGTCATGGCCGGCGAGTTCACCCGGCGAGTCGGGAATCCCGCGTTGGCTCAGGTACTCGGGCGAGGCGCAGAGAATGCTGTAGGTGATGCCCAGCCGCTGGGCGACAAAGCCGGAATCGGGCAGGTCCCGCGCCAGCACGATCGACATGTCGTAGCCCTCCTCGAGCAAGTCCGGCAGGCGATTGGTCACGGTCAGGTCAAACAGCACCGAAGGCCAGGTTTGCCGGTAGCGGGCGATGGCGCCGATCACGTAGTGGTTGCCGATGGCGGACATGGCGTGGATTTTCAGTCGGCCTGCGGGCATGACCTGGGCCGTGCCCGCCTCTGCATCGGCCTCACGCATGTCCTCCAGGATCCGCTCGCAGCGCTGCAAATAGCGCACACCGGCTTCGGTCAATGCCAGGCGCCGGGTGGTGCGGTTGATCAAGCGCGTCTGCAGCCTGGCCTCCAGGCTGGAAACGGCTTTTGATACGTGGGTCGTGGTGGTGTCCAACATCGCGGCCGCCGCGGTGAAGCTGCCGCTTTGGGCCACCGCCGCGAAACAGCGCAGGGTCTGGAAAACATCCATCGGTTTCACCTCAAGGGTTAGGTGAACAGGGCGGTCCCGTGACGCACCGTCCTGATCTCAGGCACTACGGCTTGCGCGCAATGAATCCGGGAACACCGGTTTCAACCACCGAGTTGAAGCGTATACGGGTGGTGATGTCTTGTTGAATCTCGATCATGGCCCTGTGCGGCAAGGTCGAGATATCGATGTTTTCCCGGATATGGCTCGGCGTTGCCGAGGTGGTCAGGAACGCCACCCCGCGTTGCACCGACCAGGCCAGCGCGACCTGGGCCGGAGTTTTCTGCAGACGCCGGGCGATGCCGGTGAGCACCGGGTCTGCCAGCACATTGGGCTGCATGCCGTGCCCCAATGGCGCAAACGCCAGCACGATAATCCCGTGCGCCTTGCAGAACTCAAGCAGTTCCCACTCCGGCAAATAAGGGTGGGCCTCGACCTGCACCACGGCGGGTTTTATCCGGGCTTCGGCGACCAGCGCCTTCAGCGCGTCCAGCGTGATATCCGACACCCCGATGGACCTCGCCCGCCCCTCATCCACCAGGCGCTCGAGCGCCCGCCAGGTTTCCATCAGCGTCACGCCGTGGTCGTAGATGACGTTGCCCTGCGCGTCCCTCGGGTCCTGGTTGTCGCCGGGTTGAAAGGCAAACGGCGTGTGGATCAAGTAGCAGTCGATGTAGTCCACTTGCAGGCGTTGGCAACTGGCTGCGAACGCGGGCTCGACGCGCTCGGGGCGATGGTTGGTGTTCCACAGCTTGGTGGTGATGAACAGGTCTTCGCGGCGGACGTTGCCGGCGGCCAGCACCTGCGCCAGCGCCACACCGACCTGGGCTTCGTTGCTATAACGCTCAGCGCAATCGAAATGGCGGAAACCGGCGGCCAGCGCTTCCTTCACCGCGTCAGTCGTGGTGGCGAGATCACGGAACAAGGTTCCGAATCCAACCGCCGGCATCTCGACCGCTCCATGGTTGAGCGCAAACCGGGTATCGCGCAGTCCGTCGTGAAAGGCTTCATAGGTCATGTGTCTACTCCAGGCCGCAGCCATTATTGATACGAAGGTGTCTGCCCGTCGCCAGAGGCAACGCGTTGCTCGAAGGTCCCGACAGCGTTACCGCCCAGGGCAACAAACAGCTGCACGGTGTCGAGGTACTGCGCGGTATTCACGCGGATCTGTCCCAGCAGTGCCTGCTCATAGGCACGCTCCGCTTCCAGGACCTGGAGGATGCTGTTCTCGCCTTGCGCGAAGGCCTGCTGGTTCAACTGCAAACTGTTTTCGGCCGCGCGCAAGGCGTCGGTCTGGGCCAGGTGTTCTTCGGCGTCATGGTTGATCGCCTGCAAGGTGTCGGCGACCTGCCCGAACGAGTTGATGACCGTCTGTTGGTATCCGGCGAGCGTCGCCTTGTAGCCGTCGACGGCGGCCTGCTGCTGTGCCTTGAGCGTGCCGCCATCGAAGATCGGCCCGGCCAGCCCGGCAGCGAAACCCCAGAGTGCCGCGCCGCCGTTGCCCGAGGCCGCCTGCGCCAGAGAGGCCGACAACGTGACATGGGGATAGCGGTTCGCCGTCGCCACGCCCACCGCCGCGCTGGCCATGTGCAGTTGCGCCTCGGCCTGCAGCACATCCGGGCGGTCATGGGCCATTTCCGAAGGCAGGCTGACCGGCAGGTTCGACGGCAGGGCGAACTCGCTCAAGTCGAAGTCGGGAGCGATCCAGTCCGCCGGCCCCTTCCCTGTCAGGATCGACAGCGCATGGCGGGCCGCATCGCGCTGCTGAGCGAGGGGCGGCAACAGCGTGCGATCCTGGGCGAGCCGGGTCTCGGCCAGCGACACATCGATCTGCGTGGTGCTGCCGTTGAGGTGCGCCATGCGCACCAGTTCCAGGTTTTTCGCATCGTTGGCGAGCAGTTTTTCCACGGCCTGCATCTGCGCGTTGGCCGAGGCCAACAGCAAGGCCTGGCTGGCAACGTTGCCGGTCAATGTCAGGTACGCCGCTTCGTAGCGGTGTTTTTGCAGTGCGGCAAACGCCTGCTGCTGCTCAACCAGACGCTGGTTGCCGCCGAACACATCAAGGTCGAAGCCCACTCGCGGTCCGATCGCATAGAAGTTGGAAATGGAGGGTTCCTTGGTGTTGTGCACCCGTTGACGACCGGCCACGGCGCCGAAATCGACCTGCGGATACAACGCCCCCTGGGCCGCAGCGACAGACGAAGCGGCCTGGCGGATCGTTGCGTCGGCGGCCACCAGGTCCAGGTTGCCGTCGATGGCACGACGCACCACGTTGTCGAGTTTCTGCGAGCGAAAGGCCGTCCACCAATCGCCACTGACCTTCTTGCCAAGGTCGATGCGAGGGGCTGCACCCTGGGCAAGACGCTGCTCGGCCTGTGTGTCGTAGTGCTGCGATGTACTCGCCGGCGGTGTTTGATAGTCGGGGCCAACGGTGCAAGCCGTCAGCAAGAAAAGCAGCGACAGCGCCGCGATCTTCGTTTGCAGCACGTATCGGGTGATGACCAGCGCACAGGATTTCATTTGGCGAACTCCACGAAAACTAATTGGCCGCAACAGGCTTGCGAAGAAACAACACCAGCGGGCTCACCACCAGCATCACCACCATCAGGATTTTGAACTGATCGACCACGGCGATGAACGCGGCCTGGCCGGTGATCATTTCGTTGAGCCCCTCCAGCACCTGCAACGGCGCCGAGGTCAGCGAATGCGCAGCGGCGCGGTACGGCGTGAGGTTGCTGACCAGCGCCGTGTGCATGGCCTGGGTGTTGTTGAAGAAAAACAGCTGCACGATCGCCACCCCCAGCGTGCTGCCGTAGACCCGGGCCAGATTGAACAGGCCGGTGCCTTCGACCCGCAGCGCGGGGTCGAGGGTACTGAACGCGACGTTGCTCACCGCCGGCATCAGGATGCCCAGGCCCGCGCCCTGGATCGCGCCGGCGACCGCCACGGGCCACTCGTCCATCAGCGGCGAATAGGCGAGCATCAGCCAGTTGGCATAGACCACGATGGCGATTCCGGCTGCCACAAAGAGGCGACGGTCGAAGCGCGCGGGCAGCCGCCCCATCAGCAGGAAGGCGCCGACCAGGCCCATGCCACGCGGGATCGTCAAGGCGCCCGTGGTGTCCGGCGGGTAGCCGAGAATCTCGTCGAGCATCGGCGAGGTCAGGGCCATGGTCGACAACAGCACGAAACCGAGGGCGAAAAAGATCACCGTCGACAGCACGAAGTTGCGGTCCTTGAGCAGGCGCTTGTTGAGGAAATGCACGTTCGAAGTCAGCACATGCACCACGAACAGATAGAGCCCCAGCGCCGACGCCACAGCTTCGAGCCAGATCTCGGGCGAGGCGAACCAGTCCAGTCGCTCACCCCGGTCGAGCAGCATCTGCAGGCTGATCAGGCCGAGGGTGAAGGTGCCGAAACCGAAGAAATCGAACGCCGGAGGTTTTTCGGCTTTCTTCTCGGTCAACAACAGCGCCGCCACCAGGAAGATAAACAGCGACAGTGGCACGCTGAGGTAGAACATCGGGCGCCAGCCGAAATGTTCGGCGATCCAGCCACCGATACTCGGGCCGCTGACGATGCCGAACAGTACGATGGCGGTCCAGCTCACGCCGAACTTCGCACGCTTTTCCGGCGGCAAGGTTTCCAGGGCGATCGCCATCGACAGCGGCGCCAGTACGCCGCTGGCAATGCCTTGAACGATGCGCGCGCCGACGAATTCCAGCGGCGTCGTCGCCACCGTGGCGAGCAGCAAGCCCAGGACAAACAACGCCAGCGCCGACTGATACACCCACTTCAAGCCAAAGCGTGCGGCCAGCCACTGGGCCAGCGGCATGCTGATCGCACTCGCGGCCAGGTACGAGGTGAAAATCCAGCCCGCCTGATCGTCGGTCATCGACAGGCTGCCCTGAATCAACCTGAGTGCCGCGTTCGGCAACGGCAGGTTGGCCGACTGCATGTAGGTCGCCAGCAAGGCGGCGAACCTGAGCGAGCGCGCACCCTCCCCGCCGGGGTTTACTATCGATTGGGCGTTCATCAGAAGTTACCTGCGGTCAGCAACGCCTTGAGCGGATGCCACCAGGGGCTGCGAAACCGGGTGTCGATCCTCACCGTGGCGCTGGTCCCGGAGAACAGCGGCAGCGCCGGGTCCACTTCGTCGAGCTCAAGCCGTACCGGCACCCGCTGCGTCACCTTGACCCAATTGCCGGTCGCGTTCTCCGGCGGCAGCAGGGCGAAATCCGACCCGGCCCCCGGGCTCATGCTGGTGACGTGGGCCTTGAACACGCGATCCGGGTAGGTATCGATGCGGATGGTGGCTTGCTGGCCAGGGCGCATGTGGGTCACATCCGTTTCGCGGAAATTGGCCTCGATCCAGATCTCGTGCCCGGACAGCAAGGCAAAGGCCGGCGCGCCGTTGTTCAGGTAGTTGCCCACCTGCAGGTCGTCGACCTTGGCCACGATGCCGTCCTGCGGCGCGTATACCGTGGTGTACGAGAGGTACAACTGCGCCTCGTCGAGCTGCGCCCGGGCCTCGCGCACCGTCGGGTGGCTATCGGCCTCGATGTTCGGATTGCCGTTCAGGGCCACCACGGTGCTGGCGATCTGTTGCTCGATGGACGCGATCCGTTGCCGCGCCACCTTCACGTCGGTGTCGGCCCGTTCGTAGATCGACTTCGAAACGAACTCGGTCGCGACCAGTGCTTTCTTGCGGGCAAAATCCTTCTGGTCGAAGTCAGCCGACTCTTTCGCCGCTTGCAGTTCCGCCTGTTGCTGGCGATAGCTGGCCTTGAGTCCGTCGATCCGCAGCCGCGCCACGCTCAGTTGCGCTTGCGCACGGTCGACGGCGATCTGGAAGGGTTTCGGATCGATCCGGAACAGCACCTGGCCCTTGCTGACCTGCTGATTGTCCTCGACGGCAATCTCGACCACTTGCCCGGAGATCCGCGCATTGATCGACGCCTTGGCCACGCGGGCGTAAGCGTTGTCGGTCGATACATAGGCCTGGCCCGACACATGGTGGGCATAGCCCAGCGCCGCGAACAGGAGTGGAACACCCACCATCAGCCAGGGACGCAAGGTCTGTCTCAGGGGTTTTCGGGTGGGCGCGCCGGCCGGGTTGGGGCCAGGCTGCCCGAAGGTCTGTGAAGCCGGGATATCGAACGCTTTGGTCATGATCGAGTTCACCTTTAGCCGGGTAATCGGGCCAGCATCGGCAACAAGTGCCGGTGGCCCGCAGGTCAATAAATGCTGAAAAGAAGCAAGCCCGTGCGCGGTCGGGAGGATCGCTCCCAGCGCGTCGGTTTCGTCGCCGCAGCACTCGGTTCGAGCCCGGCTACAACAAACCCTGGATCAAGGAATTTCTGATTCCTTAATTTTGTGCGATGGTGTAAGAATATCCCTCGACCCATCACCCCACAAGGATTTTGTACTACATGGCACAAAATAAATCGACAGAGGGCAAAGGCCGCGGCCGCCCTCGGGCCTACGACCCGCAGACCGCGTTGCAGCAGGCACTGGGTGTGTTCTGGAACACCGGTTATTCCGGTGCGTCCCTGGACAGCATCGCCACCGCCGCCGGCATGAACCGCCCCAGCCTCTATGCCGCGTTCGGCGACAAGCACGCGCTCTACATCAAAGCGCTGGAGCAATATTGGGAATTTGCCGCGGCGGCCATGCAGGAGGCGCTGACGGACCTGAACCTGCCGCTGGCCGAGGCCTTGCAGCGTTTCTACGAGGGGCAGTTATCGATTTACTTCTCAGGCGATGGCCAGCCTCGCGGTTGCTTCGCCATCGGCACGGCAACCACCGAAGCCGTCGAGGACCCGCAGATTCGCGAAGTGCTGTCCGACCGTTTGAGCCGGCTGGATGCCGATCTGGAAGTACGCCTGCAAGCGGCGAAAAATGCCGGCGAGTTGAAAGACGATGCCGACCCGGCCGCCCTTGCCGTGCTCGCCTCGTCCCTGCTGCACAGCATTTCGATCCGTGCCCGGGCCGGTAAATCCCGAGACGAGCTGACAGGGCTCGCACGCCAGGCGATCAGAGTGATCTGCGGTGAGTGAAAGACTCGAGGATATTCTTGCCGAGGAGCTTGCCGTGATCTTTTGCGGCATCAATCCCGGCATGACTGCCGCCGCCCAAGGGCACCATTTTGCCGGGCGCGGCAATCGCTTCTGGCGCACGCTCCATCTCGCCGGGTTTACGCCTGAGCAGGTGCAACCGGAAAACGACCGGACGCTCTTGCGCTATCAATGCGGCTTGACCGCGGTGGTCGAGCGGCCGACGGCCAGCGCCGATCAATTGTCCTTGCACGAGTTCAGCGCCGCCGCAGCGGGCTTCGAACAGAAAATCGCCCGCCATGCGCCGCGTTTCGTGGCATTCCTGGGCAAGGCGGCGTATTGCGCGCTGTCCGGTCAGCGCGAGGTTGCCTGGGGCCTTCAAGCGAAAACGTTCGGCAACGCTGCGGTCTGGGTCCTGCCGAACCCCAGCGGCAGAAATCGTGCGTTCAGCCTTGAGCAACTGGTCGCGGCGTACCGCGAGCTGCGCCTGGCCGTCGACGAAAACCGGCCGCAGTGATCACGCCGGAGGAATCGTCGCCAGCACACCGATCAGGATGGTCAATACCAGAAAACCGCCGAGAAAAATCGTCATCTTGGCCATGCGGCCTCCCACACTATGAATTGGCGGTACAGCGAGCGCCGAATGCGGCCGTACCGGAGATTTATTGTGGGCTGGCGGCTGTATCCGTTACAGAGGCAGATTGCACTGAAAAATACGGATCAGATGCGCTTTGAGGCTGTGCTTTCGGGCGTATGGCACAGAGGAGTTTGCCGGCAACGTCCACAAAAGGCGTGACGATCAAACCCTTCATCGTCAGGTAACGCTCGTGATCCTGTTCCCCGGTGCCGAAGGCGATGACCTCGGGTGTGGGCCGGGTGACGTACAGCGTGCCGAACATCCAGTCCCACAGCGACAGGTTGATGCCGAAGTTCTTGTTGAAGTGTCGTGGCGCATCGCTGTGATGAATCTGGTGTTGCGCCGGGCTGCTCAGCACCCGTTCGAGCACCGGTCCGAAGGACAACCAGACATGGCTGTGACGCAGGTTGGCCGCCAGGCTGTTGAAGATGAACACCATGTAGGTCACGCCAAACAAGGTGTAGCGGCTGATCTCTCCCCCGCAGGCGTACCAGAAGACACCGGCAAAGGCGCCGACACAGATGATGTCCGTGAGCTTTTCGACCACCTCTTCCAGAAAGTGCACGCGGCTGGCCGTCGCCGGCACCAGCACGGGTGCCGAATGATGGACTTTGTGGAAGGCCCACAGATACCGCGAATGAAACGCGCGATGGCCCCAGTAATGGCTGAAATCCTTGACCAGGAATACCCCCAGTCCATAGAGCAGGGTCAGCGCCAGGTGCTCCTCCACTTGCGTGCGCGCGCCCCACAGTCGGGTGAAGAAGGCGATGTAGTCCGCCGAGCGCAACACGTACGGGTCGACCAGAGCGACCATGGGCAGCACCAGGACAACCTTGAGGATGGCCAGTACGAAGTAATAGCGGTAGTCGAGCAGCGCCGAGCGGTGCAGGTAAACCCGGCTGCCACCGATGAACTCAACGAACGAGCGCGCGTCGGTCAAACCCCGGGATTTGCGGTGCCGGAACAGGCAATAAGCGACGCTGTAAGACATGCAGAGAAAGGATAGACCGAGTCTGCCGTTGAAGTCGAAAATGCCCAGGAACTGCCGGGTGACCGGCTCGATCACCCACTGGGATAAATAAAGATGGATTGCGGCAAGAACATCCATACCGGGCTGCCCGACGTAAATGGAAGGGCAATTGTAAATGAGAATGAGTCTTTAGTGTGTTGAATTATGTCCAGTTGTCAGCCACCCAGCGCAATGATCGCAAGGATCAGCACACCTCCCGTAGTGGCCATGATCACCCCACCCTGCCACTGCGTGGCGCCAGCGTATCTGGCGAGCATCCAGCCAGCGATGAACAGCACCACCAGTCCGATCAGGTTGGACAAGCGAATGGCGAGTGCCGTCTGGTCGAGCAGTATGAACGGCACCACCAGCGGAAAGGTCGAGCACACCACCAACAGGAAAACACCGAACGCCCCCCTGAAATCGTTCCAGCCGAGGCCGGCCCTGATCGGCAAGGGCGGCTGCTCGAGCAGCCGTCGGCGCAACAGTTCCAGGCCCTCGCTGCCGGCCGCCGTGGCGAATTGCAACGGCAGTACTTGCGCAATGAGCGCCTGGCCCGCCGCGGCGTCCGCGCCATTGCGCAGGGCCAGGTACAGTTTGATCCGGCGCGTGCGCTCGACCAGTGCGCGCAACAGGTACATGACCGCATCGGCCAGTCCCCAGGCGAGATTGCAACCGAGCGCGGCCAGCATCATCGTGCGCTCGGCGGCCTGGTCTGCCGTGGCCACGCTGATGGTGCCGGTGAACGTCATGGCCATCAACAGGCCGAAGATCACCTCGGTAATACGCTCGACAGGGTCAAGTACAGGCGCCCTTTCGAATTGACCATTGCCTGGCATGAGTACACCTCCCCTTGGGCTAACTGCACGATACCGGTCGACGCATCGGCCAGGCACCGGTTGCCCGGGCTGGATATCCGCATCCCAGTCAAGTGTAGATTGAACGACTACACTCATGCGCACACGTTACCTGCTTCAATAGGAGTGATTCATGCTTGATTACTTCGCGCTGGGCCTGCTGATCTTTGTCGGGCTCGTTTTGTTCTACGGGATCATCCTGCTTCACGACATCCCCTATGAAATTGCCGTCCACCGCAACCACCCTCACCAGGATGCGATCCACGCCACCGGCTGGGTCAGCCTGTTCACCCTGCACGCGCTCTGGCCGTTCCTGTGGATCTGGGCGATGGCCTATCGGGAAGACCGGGGCTGGGGTTTCAGTGACGGACACTCAGCCAAGAGCCATGTGGTTCACCTCGAACAACAGGTCGCCGAACTGCAAGGCCGCATCGAGCGCCTCGAGACGGCGACGGGCACGACGCAGAGCAGGCGGCCAACGGACAATCTCGGCGAGGGCATTTGAGCCATGGATCTCTTACTCATACTGACGTATGCGGCACTCTGCGTTGCCATCTTCAAGATCTTCCGCATCCCGCTGAACAAATGGACGGTGCCCACGGCGGTGCTGGGCGGGATCGTGATTATCGGCGCGCTGATTTTCACGATGAACTACAACCACCCCTACTCCGAGGTGGCGCGTTCCTATTTCGTATCGGTTCCGGTGATTCCCGTGGTCAGTGGCCAGGTGATCGACGTGCCGGTCAAGACCAACCAGCCCCTGGAAAAAGGCGATGTGCTGTTTCGCATCGACCCGGCGCCTTTCGACTACCGGGTCAAATCCCTCAAGGCACAACTGATTGCCGCCCAGGCCGATCGTGTGCGGATCACCGAGTTGATCAAGCGTAATTTCAGCACTCAACGGGAACTGGATATGGTGGTCGCCCGGACCGACGACCTGAAGGCACAACTGGACAACGCACAGTACGAACTCGACAACACCACGGTGCGTGCGCCCAGCAAAGGCTTCGTCACCCATGTTTCGCTGCGTCCAGGCATGATGGCGACCAAACTGCCGCTGCGCCCCTCGATGGTGTTCATTCCCGCCGAAGGTCATTACTTCTCGGCATGGATGCGCCAGAACAGCCTGTTGCGCCTGACCGAGGGCGATGAGGCCGAAGTCGCTTTTGACGGCATTCCCGGGAAGGTGTTCGAAGGCAAGGTCAAGACCGTGGTGTCGGTCATCGCCGAAGGCCAGATCCAGCCGTCGGGCACGCTGATCGGTTTCACCGGTTCGCCACCGGCCGGCCGGGTACCGGTGATCATTGAAATCACCGATCCCGACTATGCCCAGTATGCCGACCTGATGCCCGGCGGTGCCTACGGCCAGGCGGCGTTGTACAGCCAGCATTTCCATCACATCGCGATGATGCGCAAGATCCTCCTGCGCATGGCTGCCTGGATGAACTACATCTTTCCGTTCCACTAACCCGCTAGCGTCGGCAACGGGCTCAATCCTTGAATTGAGTCAGTTGCCGGCTCAGCGAACCGGCCTGGTCGCGCAGTTGCAACGACTGATCGAGCAGGCTGCGGATCGCGTGATCGTTCTGCTCGGAAATCCGACTCACACCCTGGATCGCGACGGACAATTGCTCCCCCGTCGCGGCCTGGCTCTGGGTCTGGCGCGCCACTTCGCTGATGCGCGTCAGAATGTCCTGGGCATGCTGGCGGATCTGGTCCACCCCCTGCGCCGACGTGGTCAGTTGCACGACACCCTGACGCACCGCCTCACCGACCTGCTGCACGTTGGCGACGGTGTTGCGCACGTCCGAACCGATGGCCCCGATCATCTCGCCGATTTCCCCGGTCGAACGGCTGGTGCGCTCGGCCAGTTGCCGCACTTCATCGGCCACCACGGCAAACCCGCGCCCCTGCTCCCCTGCCCGCGCCGCTTCAATCGCCGCGTTGAGCGCGAGCAAATTGGTCTGGTCGGCGATGCTGCGGATCACCGCAATGATGCCGGCGATCTGCTGCGAACGTTTTTCCAGGTCGCCCACGGCGCCGGCCACCACATCCATGGTCTGGTCGATGTGGGTGATGCCGGCGAGGGTCTGGCTCATGTCCCCGGAGATATGCGTGGTCAGCATCTCGGTATTGCGCGCCAGTTGTTCCACGTCCTCGGCCTGCTGGGACATTTCCGTCACCGAGTGCGCCAGCGCCGTGACGCCGCTGGCCATTTCCTCGGTGGCCGTGTGTTGCGAGGTGGCGCGCTCGGCCACCGCCTGGGTGGTGTCGCCCAAGTGCGTGGATATCTGCATCAGCGTCGCGCTGCTGTGGCGGATCGACCCCACCAGGTCCCCCAGGCGCTGGATGAACTGGTTGAAGGCCCCGGCCAGCTTGCCGGTTTCATCGCCGCTGCGTTGTTCGAAACGCAGGCCCAGTTCGCCGCCCCAGGCCTGGATACCTACTGTCAGGCCCGACAGCGGACGAATCTGCCATGCCAGCAAATGCCAGAGCACAATGGCCAGCGCCAACAGCGCCACCAGGCCGATGACCACCGCGGTATAGAGGAAGTGATTGATGCCGGCCATGGCTTCGGCCAGTGGATAGGCCACCATCAACGCCCAACTGTTCGGCGCCTTGCCAATGCGCACCGGTTGCAGCACATAGCCCCAGCCATCGCGCTCGAAATGATAGGGCTGGCCGGCCTTGATGGCGCTTTTGGCTTCAGCCGGCAAATCATCGGCCGGTTGTGCCAGGCGCTTGGCATCGGGATGACTGGCGTACAGCCCGTCGCTGGAGACCAGCGCACCGTAGCCTTTATAGGCATCGATTTTCGCCAACTGCCGGTTGATGTTTTCCAACGGAATGTCGACACCGGCCACCCCCAGCGCTTTGCCGCCCTGCAACAGTGGCGCCATGATCGACACCAGCATCACCTTCTGGCCGTTGCCCGTGCTGTAGACATAGGGTTCGGTCGCCCATGACTGGCGGGTGTGCAGCGGCCGGTAGTAGTACTGGTTATCGGCATTCTCCGGGGCATAACCGCTCAACGGCTCGGACTTCACCGTGCCGTTCGCGCGATTCCAGTACGTCAGGTAACGGCCCGTGGCGTCGTGGTTCGGCTGGTTGACGAAGTCACTGTCCTTGCCGTCGAACGCATTGGCTTCCCAGTATTGCCCCAGGCCCAACAGGTTCGGATTGGCCTCGAGCAACTGGCGCGTCATGGCATCGGCGGCCCGGCGCTCGACCTGCTGTTGCTGCATCGCCGTGGCGACACTGGCCAGCGACTCGGCCACGGTAAAACCGGCCCCCAGTTCAACTTCGACTTCCTTGGCATTGGCCTTGACGACGGTCTCGACCAGCGCAGAGGTATCCTTTACCGACGTGCCATAAGCGATCCAGGCAATGGAACCCAGGAGCAGCGCCATGACGACCACTGTTCCAGTCAGGGCCGTCCAGAACAACTTGAAGTGTAAAGAGCGGTTTGGCATGCACATTCTCTATTGGGCAAGGCGTCAGCCAGAGCGCCCAACGATGTGAATGCAGCTCCGCTGACCAAGGGTGATATTGTTATGCCACTATATAGAGACGCACCATCACAGTGCAATGCAAATGACCGTTCGTCTGCCACTGGAATGCGTGAGGGAAAACAGGTTGCGGCAGGACCGCAGGAGAGGAAGAGGCTCAAACCGTGGCTTGCACCCCCGCGGAGCTTGAAATATCGGGCGTGGCAATGAAGGGGTGCGGCGCTAGAGAATCCAGTGGAGCAGCAGCTGCGAGGCAATCCAGGGAGAGGCCTGGGTCACCGCCCATGCCAGCAGTGCGCACACGAACAGGTAGCCCGCAAAGAACTTGACCATCGCGCTGTTGCCCATGCTGCCCTCCCGGCTTTACAGCCTGACTGGGCGTTCAATGCGAATGCGTAACCATTACGACGCGCGTCTCACCCGTAAAGGATTTGATCGCCACAATGGTGTGCAGTTCCATTGGCTGGGTAATTCACGGGCTTGCTCACCCGTTTGCATTCGACCCGACCCGTCACCGGCGTCGGCAGCTCAGAGCGCTCAAAGAGTCAACGCCATCGCCAGTACGGCGGACAACGCCAGCATCATCAGCAACGCAACAACCATCAGACTCAACTGAGCGAGCTGCTTGTAAAGGTGGGTCGGTCTTTTCGTGATCAGATCAATGGATTTAGTCGTGGAAGCCATCACCCGTTCTCCCTTTCCCGCCGCACATGTAATAGCTCTCGTGAACAATTGGCCGGGCTGGCCGTCGGTGGCGATCTGAAAGATGACTGCACGCTGGGTGAAAGCGCGTTGTCAGCCCGTGACGTGTTCCGGGAAGGAGCATCGTGCAGGGCGGGCTTGACCTGAGCAGTAAGGCGATGGCGTTGCCTGCTGGCGTCGCTGGCTTCATTTTTTCACCCCTCGCGTCATGGGACGAAAACTGTTGCGGGTACCAAGGGGTTAAGCAACGAATGAGCCATCACTACAGGGCCAGGAAAAAGTCCAGATTAATGAACGAGCTGTTTGACGGTGTGCCAGGCGAGACGCAAGTTTGGTGAAAAAGGCCCGGTCAGGTGGGTGTAATAACCCATGTGTGGGGATAGCCGCGACCCTGGTTCACCGAGCGCTTTTGTAGGAGCGAGCCTGCTCGCGATAAACCCGAGAGCGCCGCGGGGCACCTGCCAGCCCGCGTCATCGTTGACGACCATCGCTGGCAAGCCAGCTCCCACAAGGGGACCGTGCCCACGCCAAAACTGTAGGAGCGAGCTTGCTCGCGATAAACCCGAGAGCGCCGCGGGGCACCTGCCAGCCCGCGTCATCGTTGACGACCATCGCTGGCAAGCCAGCTCCCACAAGGGGACCGTGCCCACGCCAAAACTGTAGGAGCGAGCCTGCTCGCGATAAACCCCAGAGCGCCACGGGGTACCCGCCAACCCGCATTATCGTTAACGACCATCGCTGGCAAGCCAGCTCCCACAGGGGACCGTGCCCACGCCAAAACTGTAGGAGCGAGCCTGCTCGCGATAAACCCGAGAGCGCCGCGGGGCACCTGCCAGCCCGCGTCATCGTTGACGACCATCGCTGGCAAGCCAGCTCCCACAGGGGACCGTGCCCACGCCAAAACTGTAGGAGCGAGCTTGCTCGCGATAAACCCGAGAGCGCCACGGGGTACCCGCCAACCCGCGTTATCGTTGACGACCATCGCTGGCAAGCCAGCTCCCACAAGGGGACCGTGCCCACGCCAAAACTGTAGGAGCGAGCCTGCTCGCGATAAACCCGAGAGCACCGCGGGGCACCTGCCAGCCCGCGTTATCGTTGACGACCATCGCTGGCAAGCCAGCTCCCACAGGGGACCGTGCCCACGCCAAAACTGTAGGAGCGAGCCTGCTCGCGATAAACCCCAGAGCGCCGCGGGGTACCTGCCAGCCCGCGTTATCGTTGACGACCATCGCTGGCAAGCCAGCTCCCACAAGGGGACCGTGCCCACGCCAAAACTGTAGGAGCGAGCCTGCTCGCGATAAACCCCAGAGCACCGCGGGGCACCTGCCAGCCCGCGTTATCGTTGACGACCATCGCTGGCAAGCCAGCTCCCACAGGGGACCGTGCCCACGCCAAAACTGTAGGAGCGAGCTTGCTCGCGATAAACCCGAGAGCGCCGCGGGGTACCCGCCAACCCGCGTTATCGTTGACGACCATCGCTGGCAAGCCAGCTCCCACAAGGGGACCGTGCCCACGCCAAAACTGTAGGAGCGAGCCTGCTCGCGATAAACCCGAGAGCGCCGCGGGGCACCTGCCAGCCCGCGTCATCGTTGACGACCATCGCTGGCAAGCCAGCTCCCACAAGGGGACCGTGCCCACGCCAAAACTGTAGGAGCGAGTCTGCTCGCGATAAACCCGAGAGCGCCGCGAGGCACCTGCCAGCCCGCGTTATCGTTGACGACCATCGCTGGCAAGCCAGCTCCCACAGGGGACCGTGCCCACGCCAAAACTGTAGGAGCGAGCCTGCTCGCGATAAACCCGAGAGCGCCACGGGGTACCCGCCAACCCGCGTTATCGTTGACGACCATCGCTGGCAAGCCAGCTCCCACAAGGGGACCGTGCCCACGCCAAAACTGTAGGAGCGAGCCTG
Organism: Pseudomonas sp. Pseusp49; assembly: GCF_059491875.1. Classification (NCBI taxonomy): domain Bacteria; kingdom Pseudomonadati; phylum Pseudomonadota; class Gammaproteobacteria; order Pseudomonadales; family Pseudomonadaceae; genus Pseudomonas; species Pseudomonas sp. Pseusp49. Next base: position 4,151,834 of record NZ_CP168514.1, read on the forward strand.
CTCGCGATAAACCCCAGAGCGCCGCGGGGTACCCGCCAACCCGCGTTATCGTTGACGACCATCGCTGGCAAGCCAGCTCCCACAAGGGGACCGTGCCCACGCCAAAACTGTAGGAGCGAGCCTGCTCGCGATAAACCCGAGAGCGCCGCGGGGCACCTGCCAGCCCGCGTCATCGTTGACGACCATCGCTGGCAAGCCAGCTCCCACAGGGGACCGTGCCCATGCCAAAACTGTAGGAGCGAGCCTGCTCGCGATAAACCCGAGAGCGCCGCGGGGCACCTGCCAGCCCGCGTTATCGTTGACGACCATCGCGAGCGAGCTCGCTCCTACCTGCAGGGCACCTGCCAACCGGCGTTCACTTCACTTCAGGTACCACCCCCAGGGTTCGCCGTTGTAGCGGGTGATCTGCTTGGTTTCCAGGTAGTTGTTGTAGCCCCACTCCCCCAGTTCGCGGCCGATGCCGCTCTGCTTGTAGCCGCCCCACGGCGCTTCGACGAAGGTCGGCTGCGAGCAGTTGACCCAGACAATGCCGGCGCGAAATCCGCGAGCGACCCGTTCGCAGCGCGAGATATCCCGGGACATCACCGCGGCCGCCAGGCCGAACGGCGAGTCATTGGCCAATCGGATCGCTTCGGCTTCCGTGTCGAAGGCGCGCAGGCACACCACCGGGCCGAAGATTTCCTCACGCCACACCGAGCTGTCCTCGGGGACATCGGCGAAAATCGCCGGCGTCAGGTAGTAACCCTTTTCCAGATTGCCCGGCCGCCCACCGCCCGACACCAGCCGCGCACCCTCCTGCTGACCCGCTGCAATGGCCGCCAGCACCTTGTCCAATTGCCCCTGACTGACCAGTGGCCCGAGTTTCACCCCCTCTTCGAAACCCTGGCCGATCTGAATCTGCTCGGTCGCGGCAATCAGGCGTTCGAGCAACGCCGGGTACAATCCGCGCTCCACCAGCACCCGCGAAGTGGCTGAACAGACCTGGCCCTGGTTCCAGAAGATCCCGAACAGAATCCACTCCACGGCGGCGTCGATGTCGCTGTCGGCGAAGATCACGAAGGGTGATTTGCCGCCCAGTTCCAGGCTGATGTTTTTGATATCGTTGGCAGCCGCCTGCATGATCTTGCGCCCGGTCGGTACGCTGCCGGTGAAGGCGACTTTGTCGACATACGGGTGTTTGGCCAGCGGCGCGCCCGCCTCGCGTCCCAGGCCCGTGATCACGTTCAGCACCCCCGCCGGCAACCCTGCCTTGTCGGCGATACCCGCCAGTTCGAGGGCGGTCAATGGGGTCAGTTCCGATTGCTTGAGCACGACGGTGCAACCTGCCGCCAGCGCCGGGGCCACTTTCCACGAGGCCATCAACATCGGGAAATTCCACGGGATGATCGCCGCGACCACACCGACCGGCTCCTTGATCACCGATGACGTGAAGCGCGCATCCGGCACATCGATCGACTGTTCACCCTGTTGATCCGACTGTTCGGCCAACCCGGCATAGAAGTCGAAACAACCAGCGGTGTCGGCGATGTCCCACAATGCTTCCGGCAATGGCTTGCCGTTGTCGCGCACTTCGATGGCGGCCAGTTCGTCCTGACGGTGGCGAATGCCCTCGGCGATACGGCGCAGGACCTCGGCCCGTTGCGCGCCGGACCAGCGTGGCCAGTCACCCTCATCAAACGCCGAACGCGCGGCCGCCACCGCCCGGTCGACGTCCTCGAACGTGGCAGAAGCGACCCGCGCCAGCACCGATTCGTCACTCGGATCGAGCGTATCGAAAACACCGCGTTGAACCGGGGCAACCCACTCTCCGCCGATGTACAACCGTTGATAGTCACCCATGGCACACTCCTTGATCCTGCGCTGCCGACGCTGCTGGTACAGCTGTTCGGCGACCTGCAATTGCTCGCGGTCATTGACCCCGAGCACGTCGGTTTCCTCCACTTCCACGGCAGTCACCATCAGCCCCGCCTCGTTGGCCACCGCCACCGCATCGGTGAGGTAGTACTCGCCCTGGGCATTGCGGTTGCCGATCCGCTCCAGCAACCACAGGCAGGTATCGGCCCGCAGGCCCATGACGCCGCCATTGCAGAAGTTGATGTCCAGCTCCTGCGGGCTCGCATCCCTGGCTTCGCGGATCGCCCGCAAACGCCCCTGCTCCACCAGCAGCCGCCCGTAGGGTCCCGGCCGCTGGGTGTGAAAACCCGCCACCGCCACCGCCGCGCCGTCCATCAACGCCCTGCGCAAGCGATTCAAAGTCTGCGGGGTGATCAGCGGGGAGTCGCCAAACAGCACCAACACATAGCCCTGCTGCTGGACCTGCAAGGCCAGTCGGGCGGCGAGTACCGCGTGGGCCGTGCCCCGTTGTTCATGCTGGGTAAACACCTGTGCCGTCGGTGCGACCTGCCGCAGGTATTCAGCCACCTGCTCGCCGCCCGCGCCCACCACCACCGCCCGTTGCTCGATACCGGCCGCCTCCACCGCCGCCAGCACATGGCCGAGCAGCGGTCGGTTGCCCACCGGGTGCAGCACCTTGGGCAGCGGCGACTGCATCCGCTTGCCCTGCCCGGCCGCGAGAATCACCGCCAGCGTCGACCCGCCCATGTTGTCGCTCATCACGATCCTCCTGTGTGCATCCGGGCTTCAGGCCGGATCGCGATAGAACACATCGTCGGCATAGGGATACCACCAGTCCTGAATCTTCGGCTGGTGATCGATGATGACCATTTTCGAGCGGCGGAACGCTTCCAGCCCCTGACGCCCGAGCTCGCGCCCAAGGCCGGACATCTTCCAGCCACCGAACGGCAGCGCATCGTTGTCGATCAACGGGTTGTTGACCCAGACCATCCCCGCTTCCAGGCGCTCGGCCGCCTCCATGGCTTCGGCCAGGTCCGTGGAAAACAGCGAGGCCCCAAGGCCGAATGGCGAGTCGTTGGCCAGCCGCACCGCCTCATCGAAATCGCTGACCCGGCAGATCGCCGCCACCGGGCCAAAGCACTCTTCCTGAAGAATCGCCATGTCAGCGGTCACGCCGGTGAGGATGGTCGGCTCATAGAACCAGCCGACCGTCTGCCGGGGTGGAATCCGCCCGCCACACACCACTTTCGCGCCCTTGGCCACGGCGTCATCGACCAGGCGCATGACTTTGCTGCGGGCCGCTTCGCTGACCATCGGCCCGATCTCCGAACGTTCCAGGCCATGGCCGATGCGCAGGGCGCGGGTGCGTTCAGCGAACTTCGCGACAAATTCGTCATGCACCTCGTCCACGACATACAAGCGCTCAGCCGAGGTACAGATCTGCCCACTGAGATGGAACGCAGCCGTCACTGCACCCGCCGCTGCCACGTCCAGCGGCGCATGTCTGGAGATGATCAACGGATCGCTGCCACCGGCCTCGATGACGCAAGGTTTCATCCGCTCGGCACAGGCCACGGCCACCGCCTTGCCCGCCGCGACACTCCCGGTGAAGGCCACCGCGTGGGTCTGCGCCGACTGCACCAGCAGCTGCGCAGTCACCGCATCGCCCGGCACACAGGACACCAGCCCCGGCAACAACGCGCTGAAATGTTCCATGAACTTGAGGGTACACAGGGTCGTGGCTTCCGCCGGCTTGATGAGGCAGGCATTGCCCGCCGCCAGCGACGCGGCGACCGTCCAGCACATCAGCAGGATCGGAAAGTTGAACGGCATGATGTGTACGCTGACGCCATAGGGCTCGTAGCGCACATGCTGGAAGGAACCGATCTGCGTGGTGCCGGCGACCTTGCCGGCATCGTCCCGGGCCATTTCCGCGTAGTAGCGAAAGATCGGCGCGCAGTTGGCCAGTTCGCCCATGGCCTCGGGAAACGGCTTGCCCATCTCCAGGGTCATCAGGCGCGCGACTTCACGGTTGCACGCCAGGTTCTGTTCGATGGCATTGGCCAGTTGATGCAGGCGCGCGGCGCGGCTTTTCGCGTCGACCAGGCGCCATTGCTTTTGCGCGGCGGTGGCGGCATCGATGGCGGCTTGCACATCGGCTTCGCCACACACGCCGACTTGCCCGACCGGTTGCAGGGTCGCCGGATCGAGCACCTGGCGCACGCGGCCATCGCTCAACGGCAGGAACTCGGGGTTGATGAAACGCAAGGCAGTATCACTGTTAAAGGTGGCCATGGGATGATCCTTGAACCAATCGATAAGGGGTTTGACGCAATGTCGCCAGGGTCGTGGCGGGCAGCTCTTCTCGCCAGCCCGGCACATGCCGGTCGAGCCACTGGCGCAGGGGCGCAAAGGCCTCGGCGTCCAGCGCACGGACAAACAGACACAGGGTGCGCGGCAGGTGCGCCAGGTAAGCGTGCTTGCCGTCACGGCCGGCCAGGCGCACGAAAATCCCCAGCACCTTGGCGTGACGCTGGGCGGCCAGGCGCCGGTAGTCTTCGAGAAAACGCCGCGCGTCCAGCTCCGGGCGCTGCGACAGGTAATGGCTGATCAGTGCCTCACGCAACGCTTCGGGCACATCGCGCCGGGCGTCTTCGAGCAGCGACATCAGGTCATAGGCCGCCGCTCCGGCCAAGGCATCCTGGAAATCCAGCAAGCCGCAGGCGGCGACACCTTCGCGGCCTTGCAGCAGCATCAGGTTGTCGACGTGAAAGTCGCGCAGCACCAGGGCTTCGCGGCGCTGGGCAACGTCACCACAAGCCTCGGCGAACAGCGCCAGATACTCATGGCGCAGGTCCTGTGCCGCCTCTTTGCCAACGATTAAAGGCACGTACCAGTCGATGAACAGCGCGCACTCGTCCGCCAGTCGCTGCGCGTCGTAAGGCGCCAGTTCCGCAGCCGGCGCTGCGCGGTGCAAGGCCACCAGCGTATCGACCGCCAGGTGATACAACGCCGACTCCGAATGCCCGGCCAGCAGCAGCCGGGTGTAGGTGTCGTGACCGAAATCCTCGATCAGCGCCAGCCCCGCCACTTCATCTACTTCCAGCAAGGCCGGCGCGGACAGCCCCAGCCCTTGCAACTGCCGGGCGATGCGCACAAACGGGCCGATGGGTTCGCTCTGGGGCGGCGAATCCATCAGCAACAGGCCGGCGCCGTCCAGGCGGAAATAACGCCGGGTCGAAGCATCCGCCGGCAAGGCCACCAGCGGGGCCCCGGCGAAACCGGCGCGGGCCAGGAAGGCGGCGCGCTGGTCTTCACGGGTTGGCGATGACGCCAGTGCATCAGTCATGGCAGTCACCGGATCATGTAGACCTTTTTGATGGTCTCGTGGACGGTGCACACACCCTTCCAGTCCTTGCCGAAGAAGGCGGCGGTGTCGGGCTTGATCTCGATCACTTCGCCGGACTCGTGGACGTAGGTGCAGCGGCCTTCGAGGAAGTGGCAGAACTCGTCGCTGGTGACATGGCAAAACCACTTGCCCGGGGTGCAGATCCAGATGCCGCATTCGGACTGGCCTTCGGGGCCTTTGTGCAGCACCACGCCGGAGACACGGGATTCACCTTCGAGCATGGTCGGGATCACGCCCCAATCCTTGACGTCGGTGATGCTCAGGGGGTCGTACAGAAACGGGGTAGGCGACATAGTCATTATTGGTCTCCAAAAAAAGGGTTTTTTAGCTGCAAGCTGCAAGCCCCAAGCTCAAAGCTCAAAGCTCAAAGCTCAAAGCCCACATCGCGCTGCTTCTAACTTGCAGCTTGAAGCTTGCCGCTCAAAGCTCTCGCTCAAGCGAGCATGTACACATTGCGCAAGGTTTCCCGGACGTCGCATTCACCGGTCCAACCGGCCGGGAACAGCACCAGGGTGTTGGGCCGCACTTCGATCACCTCACCATTGTCGTTACGGTAAGTGGCGCGCCCGGCGATGAAGTGGCACAACTCGTCCCGGGGAATCGACAGCCGCCAGCGCCCGGGGGTGCACACCCACAACCCGGTTTCCGGGCTGTTGTTCGGGCCCTTGAACAGCAAGCGGCCGCTGGAATGCGAGACACCTTCGACGGCGTCGCTCTGCACGCCCCAGTCCACCAGGTCGGTGCGGCTGCTGACGGCTTCGAGGTACGGCGTGATACCCGCCGTGGTGGATGAATCAGGCATCGTTGAGCACCTTGTCGAGAATCGCGGCCGCGTCTTGCGGCCCCTTGCGGGATTGCATCTGCGCGCTGGTGCGCTGCAGGCGTTGGCGCATGGCCTCGTCGTTGAGGCAGCCGTGGAGTTTTTCTGCGAGCTGTTCTTCGCTCCATTCGTAGCGGTCGAGCTTGAAACCGTGACCGCTTTCTTCGGCGCGCATGGCGTTGTCGTGGCCGTCCCAGACGTAGGACATGACGATCGCCGGTTTGCCGAAGAACAGGCATTCGGTGAAGCTGTTGTTGCCGCCGTGGTGGATCACCGCATCGACCTGGGCGATCACCGACGGCTGCGGGAACCAGTTGGATATCTGCACGTTGTCCGGCAGGTCGGTGTATTCGTCGAGGTGCTCGCCAACGTTGAACAACGCCCGGTAAGGCAGCTTGCCCACCACCTCGATCAGGCGCTTGAGCAACTCGACATCGCCGGAACCGAGGCTGCCGAAGCTGGCGTACAGCAGCGGCTTGTCGTTGTGGGCGCGGAACGGTGGAATCTCGTACGGCGTGTCGTGGCGCACGCAACCTTGCAGGTAATGGAAACGCTCGGCCGGCAGCGGATGGCGGCGGTCGAACTTGACCGCGTCCGGGTACAGCAGCAGGTTCATGAAGGGTGAGGCTTCAAAGAAGGTGCCCAGCGGATAAGGCGCTTCACCGTGGGCCTGGAGGAACCGGTTGAAGTCCTCGTGGATCGGCCCGACCACTTCCTCGAAGCGCTGACGAAATTGCGCGTGGCCGGCCTTGTCGTCGATGCTCATGCCCGACAGGTGCGGCGGGATGTCCGGGTCTTCGATCTCGTTTTCCGAGCAGGAAATGATCCGCACCCACGGCTTGCCGTATTGCTTGATCGCCGGGAACAGGATCACGTTGTCGACGCAGATCAGGTCGGGCTTGACCTTGTCCAGCACCGCCGGCAGGTCCTTTTGCGCCCACTTGGCGGTTTCGACGATGGCCGCCCAGCATTCCTTGACGTAGTTGTCGATCTGCTCCAGTGGCGACTTGCGGAAGTTCGGGATGTGGCCGTTGATGAAGTCGACCCAGTAGCGGGCCATCTCTTCGGCCGGCATCGGCGCCGACATGTTGACCATGTGCTCCTCGAAACCATACCCGGCGTAGACACCGCTCATGCCCGGGTCGGTGAGGAACACCGCCTTATGGCCCAGGGCTTCACAGGCCTGGGCGATACCGACTGAGTTCAGCGCCGGGCCGTAGGCGGCTTCGGGGAAGAATGCGATCACTTTCTGTTTCATCGAGTGCTGCTCCTGCCTGGTCTTTTTATTGTTCAGCGTGTCAATACGCGGGCATGCCGGGCCTGCCAGCCCAGCCGGATGGTCGTGTCGATTGCAAAATGGGCGAATTCAAACTGTGAGGACGGCACGCGCACGATCAGCGGTTTGTCGCTGAGGGCTGTCTGCACGTGCAGGTTGGTGTCGAGGCCGTGGTAGGCGACCTCGACGATTTTGCCGCTGACCTGATTCGGGCAATCGCTGCCCTGCTCCGCCAGCACCTGCAGGCGTTCGGGGCGCACCACCACGGCGACGGACTGGCCGGACACCAGCGGTGCGTCGGTTTCCACGCTCAACTCCTGGCCATTCACGCGCACCGAATGCTGGCCCGAGCGCACGCCTTCGAGCAGGTTGCTGACGCCGATGAAGTTGGCGACAAACCGGCTGTTGGGGTTCTCGTACAGCTCCGACGGACTGCCGCACTGGCACACCTTGCCGCCGTCGAGCACCGCCATGCGGTCGGACATCACCAGCGCTTCTTCCTGGTCGTGGGTGACGATGATGAAAGTGATGCCGCTCTCGTGTTGCAGGCGCTTGAGTTCCAGCTGCATCTTTTCCCGCAGCTTTTTGTCGAGAGCGCCCAAGGGCTCGTCGAGCAATAAAACCCGTGGGCGTTTGACCAATGCCCGCGCCAGTGCCACGCGCTGACGCTGGCCACCGGAAAGCTGATCGGGCTTGCGCTCGGCCAGCTCACCCAGCTGCGCAGTGCTCAGCACTTCATCGACCCGGCGGCGAATTTCGCTTTCGGGCAGACGCTCCATTTCCAGGCCGTAGGCGATGTTCTTGCGCACGGTCATGTTGGGGAACAGCGCATAGGACTGGAACATCAGGTTCAGCGGACGCTTGTTGGCCGGCAGCGGCGAGATGTCATTGCCGTCCAGGTAGATGCAGCCACCGCTGGGGGTCTCGAAACCGGCGAGCATGCGCAGCAGCGTGGTCTTGCCGCAGCCGGACGGCCCGAGCAGCGCGAAGAACTCGTTCTCGCGGATGCTCAGCGACACCTCGTTGACCGCCAGGCCGTTGCCATAAGACTTGCTGACCTTGTCCAGGATCAGTACCGCGGAAGAATTATTCATGGGTGCGAGGAGCCTTGTTGAGACGCTGCGAAGCCAGCAGCGCGGTGATGCTGACCAGCATCACCAGCGTCGCCAGAGCGTTGATTTCCGGGGTGACGCCGAAGCGGATCATGGCGTAGATCTGCATGGGCAACGTGGTCGAAGCCTGGCCGGAGCCGGAGTTGAAAAAGGCGATGATGAATTCGTCCACCGACAGGGTGAACGAGAGCAATCCACCGGCCAGCACGCCGGGGAAAATCACCGGCAACAGCACCCGGCGCAAGGTGGTGAACCAGCTCGCGCCGAGGTCGATCGAGGCCTCGAGTATCGAATAGTCGAAGTGCTTGAGCCGCGTGCGCACCACCGCGCAGACGAAGGCGATGTTGAACACCGCGTGGCTGATGATGATCGAGTGCAGCCCCAGGCCAACCTTGAGCAGGTTGAAGAAGCTCAGCAGCGCAATCGCCAGCACGATGTCCGGAATGATCATCGGCGCCATCAGCAAGGTGTCGACCACCTGGCCCTTGTCATTGCCCTTGCGGCGCAACTCGATGCCCAGCGCGAGGAACGTGCCGAGCACGCAGGCAATGAAGGTGGCCGACAAGGCGACGATCAGGGTGTTGAGCGCCGCCGACAGGATCGCCGTGTTGTGCGCCAGTGCCGCGTACCACTTCAACGACACGCCGCCCCAGGCGGTGGGCAACCCGGACTTGTTGAACGACAGCAGGATCAACACCAGGATCGGTATATAAAGGAAGGCGTACACCAGCCCCAGGTGCGAACCCAGCACGGTGGCGCCGACAGAACGTGGCTGACTCATGAACGCGCCCCTTCTGCACGACGGGCCACCAGGGCCTGGATGAACAACAGGATCAGCATGATCGCGATCAGGAAGAAGCTCAGCGCCGCACCGAACGGCCAGTCCCGCGCCGTGAGGAATTGCGCATAGATCAGGTTGCCGACCATCTGCACCTGCTTGCCGCCCAGCAGGTCGGCGGTGATGAAGTTGCCGATGCTCAGCACGAAGACAAACACCGCACCGGCGGCGATACCCGGCACGCTCAGCGGCAGGATGATCCGGCGAAAGGTCATCCAGCCCGAGGCGCCGAGGTCTTTCGAGGCGTCCCAGAGTTCGTTGTTGATCCGCGACAGCGACGAGAAGATCGCCAGGATCACAAAGGGGATGTAGTTGTAGACCAGCCCCAACACCACGGACGACTCGGTGTACAGCAGGCTGATGGGTTCGCCGCTGTAGCCGAACACTTGCAGCAGGCGGTTGATCAGGCCTTCGCGGTTGAGCAGGACGATCCAGGCGTAGGTGCGGATCAGGTAGTTGCTCCAGAACGGCAGCATCACCAGGAACAGGTACACCGCCTGGCGCCGCCGTGGTGCGCGGGCAATCGCATAGGCCGCCGGGTAGCCGATCAACACCGCGAACACCGTGGCCAGCCCGGCGATTTTCGCCGACTTGAGCAGGATGCCCAGGTACAGCGGATCGAACGCGCGCTGGTAGTTTTCCCAGGTGAACAACCAGTCGATGCCACCGTAGGCACCGCGTTCGACGAAGCTGTAGACCAGCACCAGCAGGCACGGAATCACCAGGAACATCAGCAGCCAGCCAAAGCCGGGCGCAAGAAGCCAGGCCGACAGACGCCTGTCAGCATGCAAAGCACTCATTAACCCTATCCTCCCGCCTCAGGACAGAGGCGGCTTGCGAGCGTGGCGAGGCATGCCGGGCATGCCTCGGATCGACGTGGCGTTAGTTCTGCGCTGCCATGATTTCGGTGACGGCGCGGGTGTAGGCCTTTTGCGTGGTGCCGCCCAGGTCGCGCAATTGCTCCATTTTCAGCAGCTCGGCGGGGGCGATGGTCAGGTTGGGGTATTGCTTGAGCAGGTCCGCGGACAACCCGGCCATGGCCGCCTGGTTGGGGACTTTGTAGAGGATGTTTTCAGCGACCCAGGCGTGGTTTTCCTTGGCCAGCATGAAGTTGATGAACTTGAAGGCCTGGTCCTGGTGCTTCGAACTCTTGAGCACCACCATGGTGTCCACCCACAGGTCGGAACCTTCCTTGGGCACCACGAACTTGATCGCCGCGTTGGCCTGGGTGCCGTAGTTGCACCAGCCGTCCCAGGCGTGGGCCATCAGCGATTCGCCGGAAGCGAGCTTGGAATAGAAAGTGGTGTCGTCGAAGGACAGAATGCGTTTTTTGGTGGCGATCAACTGGTCGCGAACCGCGGCGATCTGTGCCGGGTCGCTGTCGTTGACCGACCAACCCTTGGCGAGGAAACCGGCGCCAAGCATCCAGCGGTCGGTGGCGAGCATCGTCACCTTGCCTTTGAGGGCATCGCTCGGGTTAAGCAGCTCGTTCCAGCTTTGCGGTGCTGGCGTCACCTTGTCGGAGCGATAGCAGATGCCCGTGGTGCCCCAGGTGTAAGGCACGGAGAACTGGTTGCCCTGGTCATATTCCAGGTGAGTGGCTTCGGGGTAGAGGTTTTTCAGGTTGGGGACTTTGACCGGATCGATGTCCGCCAGCAGCCCCTGCTTGTGCAGGACTTCGGCGAAGGGCGAGGAGACGAACACCACGTCATAGCCTTCACCACCAGACGCCATCAGCTTGCCCATGATTTCTTCGTTGGTGGCGTGCAGCGCCTTGTCGACGTCCACACCGCTGGCCGCCTTGAACTTCTCCAGCGCATCCGGGGCCATGTAGCCATCCCAGATGGAAATCACCATGTCTTTCGCACTTGCAGCCTGTGAGGCGATCGCCAGGGAAACGGCCAATCCCGCGCACAGAAGATCATTCAGCTTGCTCATAAATACTCACCCGACGATTGTTTATTGTTGTGTTCGAAGGCAGTACGGCAAAACGAGAAACGATTGCTGGTGTTTTTTTTTAGTAATTAGGACCAGTATCAAAAGATGTCAACGCCTTTTTCCGATTCCTCACCCTGTAGGAGCTGCCGCAGGCTGCGATCTTTTGATCTTGATCTTTAAGATCGCAGCCTGCGGCAGCTCCTACAGAGGAATGCGCGTTAGCACAGGACCATTGAGCGGCGCATGGCATAAGATGAGCACCTGATTCGCCAGCGACCGAACCGAGATAAGACGCTTGAGCACGACAGCCGAGAAAAAGCCCCGTACCAATCACCTGGAACTCGCCCGGCGAATTCTGGAGCACACCCAGGAAAGCGGCCTGGTGGCCGGCGACCCGGTGGCCGAACAGGCCCTGGCCCGCACGTTCCAGGTGTCGCGCACGCTGATTCGAGGTGCGCTGAAAGTGCTGCTGGAAGAAAACCTGCTGAGCCACGAAGCCGGCAAGGGCTACCGCTTGCTGGCATCGCCGGCGGGCCAGGCCTTCAACGCCGCCCTGCCCCAGGCCGAGGAAGAAGAACTGGCCGCCTCGGTGCTGCGTGACCGCATGGCCGGGCGCCTGGGCGACAGCATCAGCATCAGCGAACTGATGCGCCGCTACGACATCGGCCGGCCGGCGGCGCAAAAGGCTTTGCAGCAACTGAGCGAGAGCCAGGCCATCGAGCGCGGCCCCGGCCAGTCCTGGCTGTTTCGCCCGTCGCTGAACAGCCTGGCCGCCCTCGAAGAAAGCCTGAAATTCCGTCTGATCCTCGAGCCCGAAGCCTTGCTCAGCCCGAGCTTCAACGCCGACCCGCAACGCCTTGCGCTGTTGCGCAGCGCCATGCAAAGCCTGCTCGCCCGCCCCGTGGAAGACTTCGATCTGCAGCAGTTTCGCGAGCTGGACATCAGCTTCCACGAACTGCTGGCCCAGAGCTGTGGCAACCGCTTCATCAGCGACGCCCTGCTCCAGCATCAGGGCTTGCGCCGGCTGCCGAACCTGCTGCCATCGGTCAGCGTGCACCGCCTGCAAGAGGCCCTGCGCGAACACCTGCAAATCATCGCGCAGATCGAACGCGGGCAGATGGAGATCGCCGCCGACCTGCTGCGCCTGCACCTGCGCCTGAGCGCCGCACAACGCCCGCAAACCGCTAACCGGGGCATTCCGCAAAGTCATCTGTTCGGGCGTCGTTAAGCGCCACGCAAAAACATGATGATTTTTTTTTGAAAATAAGACAGCATCAAAAACACCTTCAGGAGCGGCGGGTCTGACCCGCCATGGACAGTCCTCGCCATGCAAAAACAAAAACTGATCGCCCTGTTTCCGGAAGCCAGTTTCGGCGCGGCCTTGAACTGCATTGGTATCGCTCAGTCGTTGCGCGAGCTGGGCGCCAGACCGGTGTTCATCTGCCACGAGCATTTCCAGGGGCTGTTCGCCGAGTACGGCTTCGACGAGTATCCGATTCCGCAAGTGAGCCCCTTGTCGGCGGCGGAACACCAGCACTACTGGGAACGCTTCATCGAGCGCAGCATTCCCTACTTCGACCAGACCCCGCTGGCGCAGATCGACAGCTACGTGGCGCCCGCCTGGGAAGCCATCATCGACACCGCGATCGAAGCGGAAAAACCCTTGCAGCAGTTGCTCGGCCGCCTCAAGCCCGACGTGATCGTGCTCGACAACGTGGTGATGTTCCCGGCCATCGCCAACGCCGGCTGCCCGTGGGTGCGGGTGGTGTCCTGCGCCGAGACCGAACTGCCGGATGCCGCCGTTCCGCCGTACCTCTCCGGCTGCCTGGCCAGTGACACCGAGGCCTGCGAGCGTTACTCCGAGCACTACCTCAAAGCGGTCGCACCGGCCCATGAACGCTTTTCACAGTTTCTCCTGGGCAACCATACGGCGCCCTGTCCGGCAGGGCAGTTCCTCACCGATTCACCCTGGCTCAACCTGCTGCTGTCGCCGACGCCTGTGCGCTATGAACGCCGGCAGCCGCTCGATCCGCAGCGCTACGTCTACCTCGACGGCTGCGTACGCCGCGAAGCGCCGTACATCGTCCCGGACTTTCCACGGCACAACGACGCGCCGCTGATCTACCTCAGCTTCGGCAGCCTCGGCGCCGCCGACACCGGGATGATGAAACGCCTGATCAGCACGATCGAGACCTTGCCGTACCGCTTCCTGGTCAACGTCGGCGCCTACCGCGACATGTACACCACCGTGCCGGACAACGTGTACCTCGACAGCTGGTTTGCCCAGCCCGCCGTGCTCAAGGAATGCGATGTGTTCATCCATCACGGCGGCAACAACAGCTTCTGCGAGGCGCTGTACTTCGGCTTGCCGTCGCTGATCATTCCCTATTGCTGGGACGGTCACGACAACGCCGCCCGCGCCGAGGAAGTCGGCGTCGGCCGCTACCTGCCGCGCTTCGCCGATCCCCTGGCCGCCCTGCCCGGCGCCCTCGAACAACTGTTGACCGACCAACCGATGAAGCAACGCCTCGCCTCGTTCAGCTTGCGCATGCAGGCGACCCGCGGCACCGACATTGCCGCCCGAGCGATCCTAGACCTCTAGCCATAACAACAAAAACCGTCGGGCAACCGAACGCAATCGTCGCTGCCCGACACACCGCCGGAGTTTCAGCATGAATGCCCCACCGCGTCTCGATGCGCTCGACCACGTCCTGCCCCATCCCTTCTGGCAGGACACCGTCACCCCACCGCCCGCCGCACCTTCCGTCAGCGCAACCGTGCAATGCGACCTGGCGGTGGTCGGTGGCGGATTTACCGGATTGTGGACGGCGCTACTGGCACGCCAGCGCAACCCCAAGCTGAGCATCGCGATCATCGAGGCCCGTCGTTGTGGCGGTGAGGCCAGCGGGCGCAATGGCGGTTTTTGTGCACCGAGCATTTCCCATGGCGTGTCCAACGCCCTCAAGCGTTGGCCGGATGAAGCGCAGCAACTGATCCGCCTGGGCCGGCAGAACCTCGATGAGCTGGCGGCCGATGTGGATCGCTTCGGCATGCAGGTCGAGTTCGAACGCCAAGGCAAACTCAACGTCGCCTACCAGCCGTGGCAGGTCGACGGACTGCGTGCCATGCAACGCAACTACGCGCGGTTCGGCATTGACTGCCAGTGGCTGGAAGGCCCTCAACTGGCACAGAAACTCGACTCCCCGGCGTACGTGGCGGGCCTGTTCGAACCCAACTACGCCCTGCTCAATCCGGCGAAAATGGCTGCCGAATTGCGCCGCGTATGCCTTGAACAAGGGATCGCGCTGTTCGAAAACAGCCCGGTGCTGCAACTGGATGCGCGCAACGACAGCCTGCGCCTGCGCACGGCCGATGGCGAAATCATCGCCGGGCAGATCGCCCTCGCCACCAACATCGCTCCACCGCTGCTCGGCCATCTGGCCTCGAGCGTGATCCCGGTCTACGACTACTCGCTGGTCACGGAGCCACTGCGCGATGAACAACTGGCCGCCATCGGCTGGACCGACCGATACGGCATCGCCGATTCCGGCAATCAGTTCCACTACCTGCGCAAAACCGCCGACAACCGCATTCTCTGGGCCGGCTTTGATGCCATCTACCATTTCGGCGGGCGCCGCGACGAAGCCCTGACCCAGCGCCCACAAAGCTTCCAGCGCCTGGCCGAACAGTTTCACCAGACCTTCCCGGCCCTCGGCGATGTGCGTTTCAGCCATGCCTGGGGCGGCATCATCGACACCTCGGCACGCACCACGATGTTCACCGGTTGCGAAAATCAGGGCCGCGTTGCCTATGCCTTGGGCTTCACCGGGCAAGGGGTATCGGCCAGTCGCTTCGCTGCGCTGAACATGCTCGACCTGTTGGCCGGGGAACGCACCGAACGCACCGAGCTGCTGATGACCTCCAAGGCGCCGTTCCGCTTTCCGCCCGAGCCGTTGCGTTATGTCGGCGTGAAACTGGCCCAGCGCTCTCTGGCGCGGGAGGACCGCGACGGTCACCGCGACCTGCTGCTCAAGACCTTCGATGCCTTTGGCATCGGCTTCGATTCCTGATCCGGAGACCACCATGTCCACAGCCCTGCCCCGGCACGTCATCGACTTCGCCAGTGAGCTTGCCCCCCGTGAAACCGAAATCGACGACCCGGCCGTGGTCGACGCGCCTTATCGCAGCAAGAGTTGGCGGCACTTTGTGGCGCCCGGGAAAAACGCCGTGGCCGGCATCTGGGAGGCGGGACCGCACCGGGAGCGTTGCCAGTGCGATTACGATGAGCTGTGCCACATTCTCGAGGGCACGGTGCGCCTGACCGATGCCGAAGGCGTCGCGCGCACGTTCGGCCCCGGCGATTCCTTCGTGGTCGCCAGCGGATTCCAGGGCACCTGGGAAAACCTCACCCCGGTGCGCAAGGTCTACTTCATCCTCGGCTAACCGGCGGATAGAAGGAGCAACAAAACACCTGTGGCGAGGGAGCTTGCTCCCGTTCGGCTGCGCAGCAGTCGCAAACCCTGTTTACCCGGTGATACCTGAGTGCTCAGGTTTTGGGGCCGCTGCGCGACCCAGCGGGAGCAAGCTCCCTCGCCACAGGTGCTGGGGTTCGTCCTTCAAGGGTTTACTGCCGTACCAGATTGCGCCCATTGCGCTTGGCCTGGTACAGCGCGTCGTCGGCGCGGGTCAGCAGGCTTTCCGGCGTGTCGCCGGGTTGTGCATGGGCCACGCCGAACGACGCGGTGATGGTGTCCAGCACGGTATCGGTGCCCCGGGCCTTGACCCGCAGCGACTGGATTTTCAGACGCAGACGCTCGGCAAACGCACCCGCCGCCGCCAGATCCGGGCAATCCTTGAGCACCACGCAGAACTCCTCACCGCCGTAACGCGCCGCGAAGGCTTCGCCTGACAGCGAGTCACGCAACACCCGGGCAACATGCTGGAGAACACGGTCCCCCAACGGATGGCCGTACTGATCGTTGAATTGCTTGAAGTGGTCGATATCCAGCATCACCAGCGCCACGCCGGAAGCCGCGTCATTCATCGCCTGTTCAAGCTTGCGGTTGAAGGTGGTGCGGTTGAGCAATTCGGTCAGGCCATCGAGGGTCGCGGCCAGTTGGGCGCGCTCCAGCTTGTCGCGCAGGCTTTTGATCTCGTGTTGCGCCGACTGCAACTGGGCGAGGAAGTGTTCCTGCTGCCCCTGCATCAGCCGGGTGCTTTGTTGCAACTGGATCAGGATGCTCGGCAAGCGCTCGCTGGCCGGCTCTTCGAGCATTTGCAGGTACTGGCCAAGGCTGGCCTGGAAGTTCTGGTTACCCTTCACGCTGCGCGAGACATCGCGCTCCATGTCGTCGACCAGGTTAATCGCTTCCTGCTGCCCGGAACGGGCGTCCGCCAGTTCGTCGCGGATGATGTACTCGCGAAACAGCCTGGTCGCCGACTCCGGCGGGAAAGCGTCGAAATCGTTGACCACCCGGTCCAGGTGCCGGTTGAGTTCCGGCTCCTGGCCCTTGCTGTAGGTGTACCAGAGCGCGTAGTGCACCGGGTTGGGCGGAATGTTGTGACGAACCATCAGCGGCACTGCCTGCTTGAGCAACGCCGCAGCCTCACGGGAATCTTCTGGATACAGCGCTAGAACAGTCGCACGCGTGTCGGATTGGCTCATGGCTTCACTGTGGTTGTTTATCATTGGCGATTGGCAGGCTCGCTGAGCATAACCATACGCCCGACAAACGGCTATCCCGAATTACAGCCTCATTTCAACCCGGTACGCCTGTTCCAGCGTCCTTTACATGTTGCCCGACATCAGACTCGCCACGTTCTGCCGGCGACGGTAAGCGGTATCGCGGTTCGCCAGCCAGTAGTACAGCGGCGTCGTGACGATCAAGCCCACCAGCCACGACAGATCCGCGCCATCGATATGCACTGCCACGGGGCCGGTGTAGATCGGCGTGTTCATGAACGGAATCTGCACCACGATGCCGATGGCGTAGGCCAGCAGCGCCTGCGGGTTGAAGCGCCCATAGATACCGCCGTCGACGCGGAAGATCGAGGCGATGTCGTAGTCACCCTTGTGGATCGCGTAGAAGTCGATGAGGTTGATCGCGGTCCACGGCACCAGCACCACCAGCAACGCCAGCACCAGGTCGACGAAATGCCCGATGAAATCCGCCGAGGCGCCGATGGCCGCCACGCAGCAACCGGCGAGGATGATCAGCGACAGCACCGCCCGGCTCTGCGCGGTCGGAATCCAGCGATGGGCGAAGGTTTGCAGCAAGGTGATCACCGAGAGCACCGCGCCGTACAGGTTCAGGGCGTTATGGCTGATCACGCTGAGCAGGAACAGCACCAGCATCAAGGGGCCGATGGCACCGGTGGCGAGTTTCACCGCGTCCATGGTGTCCATGCCCACGGGCGTGGCCAGCACGGCGACGGCGCCGAACACGAAGGACAGGATCGAGCCCAGCGACGAACCCAGGTAGGTCGCCCAGAAGGTCGAGCTGACCTTGACGTCCTTCGGCAAGTAGCGCGAGTAATCGGACACGTACGGCGCGAACGCGATCTGCCAGAGCGCTGCCAGCGACACCGTGGCCAGCCAGCCGGAGATGTTGAAACTGCCGCGGGTCAGGAAGTCATCGGTCTGCACGTGGGTCAGGATGTAGCCGAAGCCCAGCACGATGCCCAGGCCCAGCACCCAGGTGCCGATGCGATTGAGCACGTGGATGAAGCGGTAGCCAATGATGCCGATGATCCCCGAACCGAGGCCGCCGAGGACGATGCCCACCGATACCGGCACACTTTCGACCACGCCATGCAGCGACTTGCCGGCCAGGACGATGTTGGAGGCGAAGAAGCCGATGTACATCACGCCGGCTATCACCACCACCAGCAACGCGCCCAGGGAACCGAACTGCGCGCGACTCTGGATCATCTGCGGAATGCCCATCTGCGGGCCTTGCGCCGAGTGCAGCGCCATCAGCACACCACCGACCAGGTGGCCGACGATGATCGCGACAATGCCCCAGACCAGGTTCAGGTGGAACAACTGCACGCCGAGCGCACCGGTGACGATGGGCAACGGCGCGATATTGCCGCCGAACCACAGGGTGAACAGATCTTTGACCTTTCCGTGGCGATCCTCAGGAGGGACGTACCCGATCGTGTGTTTCTCGATGAGCGGGGCGGATGAAGCGGTGGTGGACATGACGAACTCCAAGGCAAGGATGAGTACGTGTTCGTACTTCGGTGTGCGCAAACGGGACGGCGCATTTCTTGTTGGAGACGATCATGGACAAAGAGCGAGGAGAGGAAAATTAGTTAATTTGTGCCTTTAAACCTTAAAAAAGATTGCGCAGTAATGGCCATTTATCAGCAGGAAAAACCAATAATAATCAGAACAACAAAATCCCTGTGGGAGCGGGCTTGCTCGCGAAGGCGGTGGCACATCCGACATCAATGTGACTGACATACCGCTTTCGCGAGCAAGCCCGCTCCCACAGGGTCCTGCGTTTCAACTGACTGTCATCACCACTGCGCGAAGGCGGCAAAGCTTGAACCCGAGGTATCGCACTGTTTTTTGTGGGAGCGGGCTTGCTCGCGAAGGCGGCACATCCAGCATCCATGTGGCTGACATACCGCTTTCGCGGGCAAGCCCGCTCCCACAGGGTTCTGCGTTTCAACTGACTACCATCACCACTGCGCAAACCCGGCAAAGCTTGAACCCGAGGTATTGCACTGGTTTTTTGTGGGAGCGGGCTTGCTCGCGAAGGCGGCGGCACATCCAGCATCGATGTGGCTGACATACCGCTTTCGCGGGCAAGCCCGCTCCCACAGGGTTCTGCGTTTTAACTGACTGTCATCACCACTGCGCGAAGGCGGCAAAGCTTGAACCCGAGGTATCGCACTGTTTTTTGTGGGAGCGGGCTTGCTCGCGAAGGCGGCGGCACATCCAGCATCGATGTGGCTGACATACCGCCATCGCGGGCAAGCCCGCTCCCACAGGGTTCTGCGTTTTAACTGACTGTCATCACCACTGCGCGAAGGCGGCAAAGCTTGAACCTGAGGTATCGCACTGTTTTTTGTGGGAGCGAGCTTGCTCGCGAAGGCGGCGGCACATCCAGCATCGATGTGGCTGACATACCGCTTTCGCGAGCAAGCCCGCTCCCACAGGGTTCTGCGTTTTAACTGACTGTCATCACCACTGCGCGAAGGCGGCAAAGCTTGAACCTGAGGTATCGCACTGTTTTTAGTGGGAGCGGGCTTGCTCGCGAAGGCGGCGGCACATCCAGCATCGATGTGGCTGACATACCGCTTTCGCGAGCAAGCCCGCTCCCACAGGGGGTTATGCGGTGCCTGAATTAGCGCGCAGCCCAGGCGTTGAAGCGCTGTTCCAGCTCTTCGCCATGGTCGACCCAGAACTCTGCGTCCACCGCCCGTGCGCCGGCCAGGTTGGCCTCGGCGGTCGGCAGTTGTTCCTGCACATCCTTGGGCAGCAACGGCAGGGTCTGGCGATGCACCGGCCCGTAGGGGATGTTTTCCGAGAAGACTTTTTGTGTCTGCGGCTGGCTGGCGAACGCGATGAAGTTTTCCGCCAATGCCTTGTTCGGCGTGCCTTTGACCACCGCCCAGTATTCCGGGTCGTACAGGCTTTGCGGCCAGACGATGCTCAGCTTCATGCCCTCCTTTTGCGCCGAGGCGATCCGGCCGTTGTAGGCCGCGCTCATCACCACGTCGCCGGCCACCAGCCATTGTGCCGGTTGCGCACCCGCCTCCCACCACTGGATGTTTTGCTTGATCTGGTCGAGCTTGGCGAAGGCCCGGGTCACGCCTTGCGGGGTTTTCAAGACCTTGTAAATGTCATCCGCCTTGACGCCGTCGGCCAGCAAGGCGATTTCCAGGGTGTACTTGGCGCTCTTGCGCAGGCCGCGCTTGCCCGGGAAGTCGGCGACGTTCCAGAAGTCCGCCCAGGATTGCGGCGCCTTGGCCTGCTTGCTCTGGTCATAGGCCATGACCATCGACCAGACGTAAGTGGCCACCCCGCATTCGGTCAGCGCACCGGGCACGAAGTTCGCCGAATCACCGAAGCGCCCGGCGTCGAGCTTCTCGAACAGGCCCTCCTCGCAACCGCGCAACAACTCGGGGCTTTCGACTTCCACCACGTCCCAGCTGGTGTGACCGGCCGAGACCATGGCCTTGATCTTCGACAGCTCGCCGTTGTACTCACCGGCGATGATGTTGCCCGCGCCGCTGGCATTGAACGGCTGGAAGTAGGCTTTATCCTGGGCCTGTTTGGTAGCACCACCGAAGGAAATCACGGTGAGGTCCTGGGGGGCCGCCCACACACTGGCACTCAACAACGCCAGGGCAAACGGAACACTGCAACGCAAGGATCTGGACATGGATCGCTTCCTCGAAAGTATGGGTTCGCACACTGACCAATGCCGATTCGTCACCTGTAGGAGCCGGCTTGCCGGCGATGGCGGCGGATCGGTCAAAACCGATGTCGCCTGCCAAATCGCTATCGCCGGCAAGCCGGCTCCTACAGGTGATTGACCGGAATCAGCCCTGTTGACCCATTGTTGTTATTGCTCACTCAGATAAGCCGCCAGGCGATCCATCAGGCGGTCACAGGCCGCCATCTGGTCGACGCTGACAAATTCATCGGGCTTGTGCCCCTGGTCCATGCTGCCGGGACCGCAAACCACGGTCGCAATCCCGGCCTGATTGAACAGCCCGCCTTCGGTGCCGAAGGCCACGGTGCCGAAATCATCGCTGCCGCACAGCTCGGCAATCAGCCGGGCGGCGGCGCTGTCGGCGGGTGTCGCCAGGCCCGGATAGGCCGAGATTTTTTCAAAGCGGATCGCGGTATCGCTGTCCACGGCCTGCATGGCCGGCAGCAACGTCTGCTCGGCGTAGTCCTGCAGCTCATCGACCACCACTTGCGGAGCGAAGTCCGGCAAGGCGCGGATCTCGAAATCGAAACGGCAGTCCGCTGGCACGATGTTCAGCGCCGTACCGCCCTGGATCACGCCGACCTGCACGGTCGAGAACGCCGGGTCGAAGCGCTTGTCGTGCAACGGCGGCCGGGCCAGGGTGGCGCCGATGTCGCCCAGCCGACCGATCAGGCGCGCGGCCTGCTCGATGGCATTGACCCCATAAGGCGCGTAGGCCGAATGACAGGCCGCACCACGTACGTGGCAACGCATCGCCAGCTTGCCCTTGTGGCCAAGCACCGGCTTGAGCTCGGTCGGCTCACCGATCAAACACAACGCCGGAGCCGGAATGCGTTGGGGCAACACCTCCAGCAAACCGCGCACGCCAAGGCAGCCGACCTCTTCGTCATAGGAAAACGCCAAATGCACCGGGCGCTTCAAAGGGCTGGCGAGAAACACCGGCACGGCGGCCAGCACCGAGGCCAGATAGCCTTTCATGTCCGCGGTGCCGCGACCGTACAGCTTGCCGCCCGCCTCGCTCAGGCTGAACGGTTCGACCGTCCAGGCCTGGCCGTCCACCGGCACCACATCGGTGTGACCGGACAGCACGATGCCGCCGGCCACGCTCGGGCCGACCGTGGCCAACAGATTGGCCTTGGTCCGCTCGGCGTTGTAGATCAGTTCGCAATCCACGCCCAGCTCGTGCAGGTAGTCACGCACGAACTCGATCAGCTCGAGGTTCGAATCGCGGCTGACCGTGGCGAACCCGATCAACCGCGCGAGCATGGCGCGGCTGCGCAACTCACTCATCGCCGGGCACTCCATACGCGGGGGCCAGGGTCGGATTGAGGGCGCGGGTCAGGTAGTCCTGCAATTGCGGCTCGTAGGCCGTCCACAGTTTGCCCAGCTCGCCAATCGGGTTTTCATCGGCCCAATCCACCCGCAGGTCGACAATCGGCCAGGTCAGGTCACCGACCACCGACAACGCCGCCGAGTGCACCGCGCCCGCTTCGCCGCCGGCGTCCTGCCCGGCCTGCAAGGCGTTCATCAGGCGGGTGGCGAGGCAGCCTTCGCTGTTTTCGAAGGCCGCGACCATCGCCTCGATCACCCCACTGTTGGCCAGCAGATTGCCGGCCGCCACGCATTGGTCACCGGCCACCGCGTTGTTGATGCCCAGCGCATGATTGCCGCTGAACACCGCCGTACGACCGTGGGCATCCACCACCGCCACCTGGCGGTACTGGCTGTAGCCGTTACGGGTCAACGAGTGGTCCAGCGCCTGGGGCGGCGCCGAGCCGTTGGCCAGTTCATCGAGGATCTGCGGGCCGAGGGCCGGCAGCGTGATGTTCTGGCTCGACACCGCACCGACCCCGGCCCGCAGCCAGGGGCAGCGCGCGCCGACGGCGATGCTCGAAGAACTGATGGCAATGCCCAGCTGGCCGGTCTCGGCGCAGCGACCCACGATGGAAAAAGTCATGGCGAATTCCTTATTCAGGGATAACGGCAATCACGTCGATTTCCATCAGCCACTGCGGCTGGCCGAGGGCACTGACCACCAGCCCGGTGGAAATCGGGAACACACCCTTGAGCCACTTGCCGACCTCCTGGTACACCGGCTCGCGATAGCGCGGGTCGATCAGGTAGGTGGTGGTCTTGACGATGTGGCTCAGGTCGCTGCCCGCCTCTTCCAGCAATTGCTTGACGTTGCGCATGGCCTGTTCGGCCTGGGCGCGCGGATCACCGAGGCCCACCAGTTGGCCGTTGAAATCGGTGCCGACCTGACCACGCACATACACGGTATTGCCGGCGCGCACGGCCTGGCACAGATCGTTGTCCAGCGTCTGATTCGGGTAGGTGTCTTTGGTGTTGAACATGCGGATGCGGGTATGAGTAGGCATTAACGAACTCCCATGAGGCTGGCTTTCTGAACAGGTGCGCGGGCGGCGTCGGCTTGACGCTGGGTCGCATCCCGATAGTTGAAATAGGTGTGCTGTTTAACGATGTGATCAGCGATGTGCTTGGCGTCGTGCCAAACGCCCCAGATGAACGCGGAGCCACGACGGGACTGCCACGGCAACCCGACGAAATACACCCCCGGCTCGGCCGACACGCCGCGCTGGTGCTGTGGCTTGCCGTTTTCCTTGAAGGCATCGACCTTCAGCCAGCTGTAGTCGGTGGAGTAACCGGTGGCCCAGATGATCGTGGTCACGCCGGCCTTTGCCAGGTCCAGTTCCAGGATTGGGTTTGTCACGCAATCCGGATCGGCCAGCATGGCCCGGGCTTCCGGTTCCAGCGGCAGGTCGAGGCCGTTGCGCTCGATATAGGCGTCAGCCTTGTCGAGCAGCGCGAGGTAGTTTTCATCGCCACGGCGGATGTTGTCGGCGAGGTTGTTTTCGAAACTCACCACAGCGCCATTGAACGATTGAGTCAGGCCGACCAGGGTCATGCCCTGATGCGCCAGGCGACGGAAGTCCACGGTGTGGCCGCCACGGGCACCGCTCACGGCGATGGTCACGTGTTCCTTGCCCGGTTGCATGGCCTCGGCATCCCACTCGCCCAGCACCCCCAGCCACCAGCAGAAATCGCGGTTGCGGTAGGCGCGCGGCGGACGGTCGTGGGCGCCGACCGAGAGGTAGACCTGTTTGCCGGAACGTTGCAGTTCATCGGCGATCTGCACGCCCGAAGAACCGGCGCCCACCACCAGCACCGCGCCTTCGGCCAGCTGCTGCGGGTTGTAGTACTGGGCGGAGTGAATCTGGCTGATGCCGGCCATTGGCGGGGCAATCGGCGGAATGGCCGGACGCTGGAACGGGCCGGTGGCGACCACGACGTGGCGGGCCTCGATCACGCCGTCAGAGGTTTCAACGGTGAAACCCGGACGGTCGGCATTACGTTGTACGCTCTTGACTTCAACACCGGTGCGGATCGGCGCGTTGAACTTGCGGGCGTAGGCTTCGAAGTACTCGGCCACCTGCTCTTTGCCGGCGAAGGCGTCCGGGTCCAGGCCATCGAATTCCAGGCCAGGGAAGCGGTCGTGCCAGGCAGGACCGTTGGCCACCAGCGAATCCCAGCGACCGGTGCGCCAGGCTTCGGCGATACGGTTGCGCTCCAGCACGAGGTGGGGCACACCGAGTTTGCTCAGGTGTTCACTCATGGCCACGCCGGCCTGGCCGGCGCCAACAACAAGCGTATCAATTACGGTTTTATCAACTGTCATGGCTGTGCACTTCTGAAAGGTGGTTTGATTCAGGTCGGTCATGGCTGCCGCCTCGATTCTGATCACTGTTGTTCTTCTGCTGCGGCTATCGGTATCAGGGTGTTGGCCGCATTCTGTTCGGAGCCGGGAAATAGCGAAATTATGTTTTTTGTGGTTGCTGGCGAGGAAAAAGCGTCGAGGTGACCGGCTGGCCGTGCGAGGTTGCGGTCCACCCGATCCCGGCCTATGGTCCAAGCGATGCATTGCCCGCGACCGGCGCGAAGACCCGGCGCGGATTGCTGTCCATCCAGTGCGGATTCACGCAAGGAGTGATGACATGCCCGACTATTCCCGTCCTGCCGTACTCGAACTGATTGGCAATACCCCGCTGGTACGCGTCAGCCGGTTCGATACCGGTCCCTGCACGCTGTTTCTCAAGCTCGAATCACAGAACCCCGGCGGTTCGATCAAGGACCGTATTGGTCTGGCCATGATCGACACCGCCGAACGCGACGGTCGCCTGCGCCCCGGCGGCACCATCGTCGAAGCCACCGCCGGCAACACCGGCCTGGGCCTGGCCCTGGTCGGCCGCGCCAAGGGCTACCGGGTGGTGCTGGTGGTGCCGGACAAGATGTCCACCGAGAAGGTCTTGCACCTCAAGGCCATGGGCGCCGAGGTGCACATCACCCGCTCCGACGTCGGCAAGGGCCATCCCGAGTACTACCAGGACGTTGCCGCGCGGCTGGCGGCGGAAATTCCCGATGCGTTCTTCGCCGACCAGTTCAACAACCCGGCCAACCCGCTGGCCCACGAATGCAGCACCGCGCCGGAGATCTGGGCGCAAACCCAGCATGATGTGGACGCCATCGTCGTCGGCGTCGGATCGGCCGGCACCCTCACCGGGCTGACCCGTTTCTTCAAACGCGTGCAGCCGGACCTGGAAATGGTCCTGGCCGACCCGGTCGGTTCGGTGATGGCCGAATACAGCCGCGGTGGCACCCTCCCCACCCCTGGTTCCTGGGCGGTGGAAGGCATCGGCGAAGACTTCATCCCGTCGATTGCCGACCTGTCCAGCGTGCGCCACGCCTATTCGATCAGCGACGAGGAAAGCTTCGACCATGCCCGCCAGTTGCTGCGCGCCGAAGGCATTCTCGGCGGCTCGTCCACCGGTACCCTGCTGGCGGCGGCGCTGCGTTACTGCCGCGAACAGACCCAGCCGAAACGGGTGGTGAGCTTCGTCTGCGACACCGGTACGCGTTACCTGTCGAAGGTCTACAACGACCAGTGGATGAACGATCAGGGCCTGCTGCAACGCAAGCACTACGGCGACCTGCGCGACCTGATCGCGCGGCGATTCGAGGATGGCCGGGTGATCAGCGTCGGCCCCGACGACACCCTGCTCACCGCATTCCAGCGCATGCGTCTGGCGGACGTGTCGCAACTGCCGGTGCTGGTGAAGGGTCAGCAACTGGTCGGTGTGATCGATGAGTCCGACATCCTGCTGGGGGTGCATGAGGACGTTGCGCACTTCCGTAAAACCGTGGCCAGCGCCATGACCGACAAACTGCAGACCCTGTCCCCCGCTGCCACCCTGGCGGAACTGGAGGCAGAGCTGGGCCGTGGGCTGGTGGCGATCATCCAGGATGCCTCGGGTTTCCACGGCCTGATTACCCGAACCGACATGCTCAACCATTTGCGGAGATCCCTGCCATGAGTCAACAGGACAAAAACGCCCCGCCTCAGGGCTTCGCCACCCGGGTGATCCATGCCGGGCAATCGCCGGACCCTTCCACCGGGGCCTTGATGCCGCCGATCTACGCCAACTCCACCTACCTGCAGCAGAGCCCCGGCGTACACAAGGGGCTCGACTACGGGCGCTCGCACAACCCGACGCGCTGGGCCCTGGAGCGCTGCGTGGCCGACCTCGAAGGCGGCACCCGAGGCTTTGCCTTCGCCTCGGGGCTGGCGACCATTTCCACGGTGCTCGAACTGCTCGACGCCGGTTCGCACGTCGTCTCCGGCAACGACCTGTACGGCGGCACCTTCCGCCTGTTCGACAAGGTGCGCCAGCGCAGCGCCGGGCACCGCTTCAGCTTCGTCGACCTGACCGACCTGGCGGCGTTCGAGGCGTCCTTGCAGGACGACACCCGCATGGTCATGGTCGAGACCCCGAGCAATCCGCTGCTGCGCCTCACCGACCTCGCCGCCATCGCCCGCACCTGCCGCGCGCGCGGCATCATCTGCGTGGCCGACAACACCTTCGCCAGCCCGTGGATCCAGCGCCCGCTGGAACTGGGTTTCGACATCGTGCTGCACTCGACCACCAAATACCTCAACGGCCACTCCGACGTGATCGGCGGCATCGCCGTGGTCGGGCAGAACGCCGAACTGGCCGAGCGTTTGGGCTTCCTGCAAAACGCCGTCGGCGCCATCGCCGGGCCGTTCGACGCCTTCCTCACCCTGCGCGGGGTGAAGACCCTGGCCCTGCGCATGGAGCGTCATTGCAGCAACGCACTGGAACTGGCGCAGTGGCTGGAGCGTCAACCGCAAGTCTCACGGGTCTACTACCCCGGCCTGCCCTCGCACCCGCAGCACGAACTGGCCCAGCGGCAAATGCGCGGTTTCGGCGGGATGATCTCCCTCGACCTCAACAGCGACCTGGCCGGCGCCAAACGCTTCCTCGAAAACGTGCAGATCTTCGCCCTGGCCGAGAGCCTGGGCGGCGTGGAAAGCCTGATCGAACACCCGGCGATCATGACCCACGCCACCATCCCGCCCGATACCCGGGCAGAGTTGGGGATTGGCGATGGGTTGGTGCGGTTGTCGGTGGGGGTTGAGGATGTCGAAGACTTGCGCGCAGATCTGGCGCAGGCGTTGGCAAGGATGTAAAGGTCAAAAGATCGCAGCCTGCGGCAGCTCCTACAGGGTACGCATTCCCATGTAGGAGCTGCCGCAGGCTGCGATCTTTTGACCCTCCCCACAATCGCACCATTTTCATTGGAACGCCCCCCTGTAGGAGCTGCCGAAGGCTGCGATCTTTTACCTTTGGTCTCTCACCCAAGACTCCCTATAATCGCGCCGTTTTCGTCTACCCTCACGAAGCGTCGTGCAGCAATCAGCTTGTGCGGGGCGCATCGACATTTTTCCGCTATTGAACCGGAGAACTTCCATGCTCAAACGTACCCTGGCCTTGGCCGTCGGCCTGACCCTGTCCCTTTCCACCCTGCTGGCACAGGCTGCCGAGACCCTCAAGGTCAGCGCCATTCCCGACGAAGCCCCCACCGAATTGCTGCGCAAGTTCAAGCCACTGGGCGAATACCTCGAGAAGCAACTGGGCATGAAGGTCGAGTTCGTACCGGTGTCCGACTACCCGGCGGTGGTCGAGGCGCTGGCCACGGACCGTATCGACATGGCCTGGCTGGGCGGTTTCACCTTCGTGCAGGCACGTTTGAAAACCGGCAATGCCATTCCCTTGGTACAGCGTGAGCAGGATGCCCAGTTCACCAGCAAATTCATCACCGCCGATCCAGCGGTCAAATCCCTGGCCGACCTCAAGGGCAAATCGTTCGCCTTCGGCTCGGTCTCGTCGACGTCCGGCAGCCTGATGCCGCGTTATTTCATGCTGCAGGACGGCATCAAGCCGGAAACCTATTTCAGCCGCGTCGGTTACTCCGGCGCCCACGACGCCACGGTCGCCTGGGTTCAGGCGGGCAAAGTGGACGCCGGCGTACTCAACGCCAGCGTCTGGGAAAAACTGGTCAAGGCCGGCAAGGTCGACACCGACAAGGTCAAGGTCTTCGCCACCACGCCGGCCTACTTCGACTACAACTGGACCGTGCGCGGCACCCTCGACCCGGCCCTGGCCGAGAAAATCAAGGCCGCCTTCCTCGCGCTCGACCCGGCCAACCCGGAACAAAAGGCGATCCTCGACCTGCAGGCCGCCAGCCGCTTCATCGAGACCAAGCCTGAGAACTACAAGGGCATCGAGGAAGCCGCGCGCGCTGCCGACCTGCTGAAATGACCTTGCATCTGAACCGGGTCAGCCTCACCCACGACACGGGCGTGCGGGCGCTGCATGAGGTCGACCTGCACATCGGCGCCGGTGAGCAGGTGGCGATCATCGGCCCCTCCGGCGCCGGCAAGTCGAGCCTGCTGAACCTGCTGGCCACAGCCCTGCGCCCCGGCAGCGGCACGGTCGAAGTGCTCGGCGAGCAAGCCTGGCAGCTCGGCGCCCGACAGCGCCAACGCCTGCGCGCGCGCATCGGCCTGGTGCATCAGGCGCCGCCACTGCCACCGCGCCAGCGCGTGGTCACGGCGGTGCTGGCCGGCAAACTGGGTCAGTGGGGTTTTGCCAAAAGCCTGCTGAGCCTGCTGCATCCGGTGGATGTGCCCGGCGCACGCGCGGCCCTGGTCAAACTCGACCTGGGCGACAAGCTGTTCGCCCAGTGCCAGCAATTGTCCGGTGGGCAACTGCAGCGCGTGGGCATTGCCCGCGTGCTGTACCAGGCCCCCGACGTGCTGCTGGCCGATGAGCCGGTGTCGGCGATGGACCCGGTGCTGGCCGGGCACACCCTGTCGATCCTCTGCCGCCACGCCCGGGAACACAAGGTGACCCTGGTCGCCAGCCTGCATGCGGTGGATCTGGCGTTGAGCAACTTCTCGCGCATCATCGGTTTGCGCGACGGCCAGATCCTCTTCGATCTTCCCTCTGCCGACATCGACCACGACTTGCTCGACCGGCTCTACGCCAACGAGCAACTGCAATCCCCGCCCGCTCCGGTGGCGCCCTTGAGCCTGCAGATTCCCCGATGCTGACGCGCGATACACGAGACCCGGCCACCCTGCCCCGCCTGTTGCTCAGCCTGCTGGCGCTGGCCCTGCTGTGGCCCGGCATCCACTTCAGCGAACTGGACCTGGGCGTGCTACTCAAGGCCGACAGCCAGAGTGAAATGGGCCGTTTCGTTGCGGCCTTCTGGCCACCGGCCCATGGCGAAGAGTTCCTCCAGCTGCTGTGGCAAGCCACCTTGCAAACCCTGGCCATCGCCACCGCCGGCATGGCCCTGGCCTTGCTGTTGGCCGTGCCCGCCAGCCTGCTCGCCAGCCGCGCCCTGTCGCTGTCGGCCGCCTCGCGCGGTGGTCGCCCGAGCGCCCTGGGCCGGTTGTTGCGCTGGCCGGTGCGCGGCTTGCTGATCTTCCTGCGCAGCGTGCCGGAAATCGTCTGGGCCTTGCTGTTCGTGCGCGCCGTCGGCCTTGGCCCGACCGCCGGGGTACTGGCCATCGCCATCACCTACAGCGGCATGCTGGGCAAGGTCTACGCGGAAATCTTCGAGTCGGTCGACCAGCGCCCCGCCCATTCACTGCTGCAAGCCGGCAGTGGCCGGTTGGCGGCGTTCTGCTACGGCATCCTGCCCAATGTCGCGGCGGAGCTGCTGTCGTACACCGTGTACCGCTGGGAATGCGCGATCCGCGCGTCCGTGGTGATGGGCTTCGTCGGCGCCGGCGGACTGGGCCAGCAGATCGACCTGTCACTGCGCATGTTCGCCGGCGGTGAAGTGGCGAGCATGCTGCTGACCTTCTTCGTCCTGGTGCTGTTCGCCGACCAGATCAGCCGCCTGCTGCGCTGGAGGTTCGCATGAATCGCCTGATCAACCTGCTGCTGATCCTGTGCATCAGCGCCGCGGTCGTCGCCTCGTTCCGCTATCTGGGCATCGACCTCGGCGAACTGACGGGCAGCGGTAACCTGAAGCAGATGGGCGCCTACGTGCTGCGCTTTCTCAGCCCCGACCTAAGCGCCGGCCACCTGCAAGCCATCGGCCGTGGCGCCGTGGAAACCATGGCGATGTCCGCCCTCGGCACCCTGCTCGCAGCGGTGTTTGGCCTGCTGCTGGCGCTGCCGGCGGCCGGGCGCTTCGGCTGGCTGTTGCAAAGCGCGTCGCGACTTGTGCTCAATGGCCTGCGCGCCATTCCCGAACTGGTGTGGGCCGCACTGATGGTACTGGCCGCCGGCCTCGGCCCGAACGCCGGCACCCTCGCACTGGCCATGCACACCACCGGCGTACTCGGCCGCCTGTTCGCCGAAGCACTGGAAAACACCCCGCCACAACCCGCCGAAGCCATTCGTTTGCAGGGCGGTAATGTGGTCTGGGCCTTTTGCTACGGCACCCTGCCTAACCTGTTTCCGCAGCTGCTGGCGTACATTTTGTACCGCTGGGAGAACAATATTCGCATGGCCAGCGTGCTGGGGTTTGTCGGGGCTGGGGGGTTGGGGCAGATGCTTTATGTGAGTCTTAGCCTGTTTCAGGAGGCTCAGGCGAGTACGGTGATTTTGGCGATGTTGGTGCTGGTGTTTGCGGTTGATGGGTTGAGTAGTTGGAGTCGGCAGCGTTGGGTTAAGGCTTGATGGGGGGATTGCTTAGATTTGCTCATCCGATTGCGTTCGAGATGAGCAGGCAGTTGCATGGAATTGACCACCGCGCTTCATGGACATGACTGGCAGAAAACGAACCAAAGCTGACGGTCAACTATCGCCTAAGCGGCATTCATCTATCCGATGACCATACGCATTCAGTGTTTCGCATAAAAAGGTCCGTGCTCGCTAGATCACAGGGTGGCAGTCGGCATAAGGCAGAGATGTTCAGTAAGCTGGTGGCAGGGGAAATGACAGCGTGTTCGAGTGTCGGGGACCGTTTTACTTTTTCCCCCACTGCCACCATTTTTTACTATTGGCCTGCACTTGATAGCCAGCAAACCACGTCGCGTAGTTCTTGGCGTCCGGGATGATCCCCTCAGGAATGCTGGTAGCCAAACGGAAACGATTGATGGACACTTTGCCTCGAGCTAGCTTTTTACGCTCTTTCCGCAGCTGTACCCCTTGCTCATCCAACATCTGGCATAGCGTCATGCTGAAAAACAGCGCTTCATCAGTGTACCTAGCCATGCTCTTCATACAGTCCATGTAACCGGCGTGGCAGGAACCATCCTTCGGTACCCCGAAATACATGTGGTGGAAATCCATACCTGGCGGGTATTGCTTGTGCAAAAACATATCTGTTAGCTCATTGCGAATTGTCAGCGCCTGGTTCAGGCAATTCATCGATTCGACTACCTGCAATACCGCCCGAGTGGCGGAGCCGGGCAGAGTGAGGCGTTCTAAGGCCGCGGTGCGCAACGCGTCGAGCGGCGGGTTTATCGGGCTGACTTTCTGTAGGTTTTGCGTCTCCGACGCAGCACCAACCTTCGGATCCAGATACTCACTACGAGCTTTGTTATAGGCATCTGTTATGGGTTTTACCGCATCAATCTTTAGCGATAGGGCAAGACCGAATGCTTGTTGAGCCAGCAGCATTGCTAAGTTGCAAGCCCGAATTTCCTCGTTAACGGAATCGTATCGTTTGTCCCTCTTGGCGATCCATCCTGCGGCCCAGGCCCCGAAACCCGCGCCAATCATGCCACCGATAATAGCCGTACTTAGCGGCGAATTAGCCCATTTTTCCAGCCATCCTAGGCTTGCAAGAAATGGTGTCGTAGCCATAAACACGCCGTTAATTGGCTCCCAGACCGCCATCGCCCCCCCCTTGATCTGATCGTAGCAAATAGCCAGCAATCATAGCTGTGGTGCCTTTCAGGAACAATCTTGAGCTTCATGCCGCCGTTAGTATTCCCTGAGCATGCGCAACAGCGCGCTCATGAATACATCTTGGCGCTCACTCTCGACCGACCGCTTCTGGCCGATTTCTGCCTGTCGCGAAAGGCAGAAACGGCCAGAAGCGATCATCGTATGTTCATGAAAAAGGAGCCATTGAGTTTCTCGTTAACACTGAATTAGTCTTGCCCCAGTGCTCTTCTTTTCGCTAGCTGCCGGTACTCCTCTTGAAGTGGTTTAGGCACTTTTAAAAGCTTAGCGACGTCATCGATCAGATCAGGGTCAAGCCACAGAGGCGCATTGCTCATATGCATATGATTTCTACGACTTACCTTCTTGCGAGTGCTCGTGCTAAACATTAGATTTTTCCAGACCAGAGCCGATCTGGCAGGGTCGTTCTTGTCCACTAGCATCTGTTCCAGACGCCCTCCAACTAGGTCGCCTTCTCGGGGAGCAGTTAGTTCCCGCCCCTGTATCGCTTTAACGTTCTGCTCCAGCACGACGCGGGACGGCTCATCTGCATAGTGCATAACATCTAAAGGCTGGCAGTACTGCCGAATCCGCCAGACCAACTGATCCAAATAATGCAGCTCATGGCCCATCACGCCAACGTGATTCAGAAAATATCTATCCGAATCCCACTCAGCGATTGCTTCAAATACTTCCTTCTGCCGCAGAGTAAGAGGAATTTCAAACCCAAGTTCTTTTTCTATTAGCGTCAAGGCTTTCGATATGTCGTGCCCGATAGTTAGAGCGCTGACACGGTGAAGGGTGAGGATGCCTTTCAGGTATTTCTCTAGGGCCTGCTCCGCTGACCACAAAAACTGAGGAACGAGTCGATGTCTAGCAGCTAGCCGAGCGGCAACGTAATCCCCATCACCTGTGTCTCTTAAGCAACGAATTATTGCGGAATTGACCTTGGTGTGCTTAGTCGGAGGCCTGTATCCAGAGTTATCCATTTCTCTTCTGAACCTTGAATTGAAAAGAATCATTGTCCCAAGTCCTGCAGCATGCCGATATTACTCGGACATCAGGTGACCGAAGGGAATAACCGTCAAGAATCCTTGCATCTGCTTACCCGTACCGCGGTATAAAATATTTTCTGCGCCGAGGGAGAGAGTCAGGCCTTCCACAAGAGGATGCGGAGCTGAATCGCCCCGAGATCCCGAGACCGCCTCGGGCCTCATATTGAGGCTTGGAGCGAAAGCTTTTTTGATACGGTGTCCCATCGGAGGCTGTGTCTCACCGATTGAATGATTTGACGAAGTCTGCTGAGGGTCGATAGCTGGCTTTTCCAATGTCTACAGGAAGGAGATCAACTCAATAGCTTTCTACCCAATGCCCTGGTCGATACGGCGAGACCTACACGACGCCAACCACTGGCTCCACCTCCACCACACCAGTGCTGACCTGGCACTGATCGATTACCTCCGCAATCAGCGCGCGCATACCTGCACAGCCGAAGGCGTGAAGGATGGTAGCCCTCAGGGCCGTGACAGGCGGAACGCCTGGCCCGGATCAGGACAGCCTGTCCGCCGCAGGCGGCACGAACCAGAATAATCTTCCTCGCCAGAACCACCGACTCAGTCAGCGCTTATTGTCTTGAAATACATTTTCCTCATGATACTTCAGATAAGCCACCAGCTTTTTCGGAACAAACCGAAGTGGCTGAGGCAAATCCAAAGCCTGCCTGTGTCGCTCATCCAGACGTTTCGAAACCTGCATGTGCCCCTTGTTGTTAAACGTAATCAGCCCCTTGTCGAACAAGGCATCCAAATTCGCTGACAGAAGAAGTCCGTTATGGCGATCCAAGCGCTGCCTGTCATTGGACCTTTTCCAAGGCCTCACATGAGAGGCACGAAGAATCTCCCTGCACGCCAAACCCGTGACCGCGCAAGCACTTCCCCAAACTTCCATCAGATCCTCACGAAACTTTCCCTGCCCACGCCGCGCGTTCGCTGTAGTCAGTACTTCCGTGACTGGCTCCTTTCCATCCGATAAGTCTTCAGCAGCCAATGGCTCGGAAGGCGCACATTGAATCGCATCAACCAAGCGAACCCATTTTTCATTATGTTTCCCAGCCGGGATGGCATCCATTATTCGACCCGCCGTTGGCAGGTCCAGATCGGTGTAGCTGCTGTACATCCCTAGCAACTTTTCCTTACCGGTGATGGTGCGCGGATCCAGGGTGATCGGCTTGTCAAACCACCAGAAAAACTCTTCCGGACAGATCCAGTTTGGAATCCAATGCAGGTCTTTTTCCCACTCTTTCAAAAACTTCTTTTGATTGCCGCCGTACTGTTTTTGCACGTTCGCAACGCACCAGGCATCTTCCCAGAGCTCATGGAGTGACAGCTCCCGCGCAATGTCTTCACGCTGCTTCTTATGATGCTCACCATGCAAGCAAAAGGCATTCCCAGCGATCCCTACCAACTGCTGAACACCATCGTGCGACGCGGTCAGAAAGACAAACGTTTGGCCCGCATTAGCGTCAGTCGGTGCAGCACCAAGCCCCTCAGTGTGGAACACTCGAAAACGGTTACTGCCGCGTGACAGGCGCATTTTTGAGGAGTTGTTCCACTCTTCATGACCATAACCTGTCGCCTCGGGGAAGCCGCTAGATGCGCGAACTCCAGAAGGCGCCAAGTACTGATCGGTATTCCAAAAAATGGGTTTTTGAATAAACAGCGCCATGAATTCCCTGATCTTAGGTCAATGAACAGTTTGTCCGGTTGCTTGCTTACGCGGTCATGCCTTTGAAGCAGGCACTTGACCTGTGACCAGAAGATTGCCCCCCTCATACGCCTCTACCGCTCTCTGGCGATCAAGCGCTTGATTGATTTCGACCAGGCAGTCATATACGCGAGTCAGCGCTTCATCGAGATGGATGTCCATCACTCTATCTCCTTGCTCCAGCACACACCGATCTTCCTTGACCAAAAAGCGCGTGGAGGCGAAGTACAGGTCTGCCCAATCAGGAACAGCGTGCGCAGGCTGAGTGAACGTCGGTAGCCGAACACTCAGCGCCTCACGATCCTCACCTCGGAAGAATGGGAACACTCCAAACCAGTTGTGTTTGTAGATTTTGATCCATACGCCCTCGGGCCAACTGCGTTGGCGAACATCCAAGTCGTACTGTTGCTTGTCTTTCCTCGAAGAAGCCCTAACCTCGAGCCCGCCAGCGATGTCTTCGAACAGTCGATCGTTGACCAAACGCTCCCGCAAGCGATCAAACAGCTCGGTCATCTTGCGCGTCTTACAGTATTCGTACTGCTTCACAAGGTGAGCGTAAGCGTCTTCGTTCTGCTGGAAAATCTCCCAGCAAAGATTGTTCAACTCGGAGTTCCCTGACATTGTTTTTTCCACGTGCGTACAAAACTGATCGACGAAATAGGCGGCGGATGAAGTGGCGTGGGATTGGTACTGACGAAAAAGCGCGGCTAGCTCACCATAGGATTGATGATAAACCGGCACACTGGATTGCAGATCCTGGGTGGGTGACTGCCTACCCGACGGAGTCAAGTAGACCAGAGCCCGGTGCTCGTGATGCGGGTAGAGCTCGCAAAGCGCTTTCTGATAGCGCCCGACCTGATCGCGTTGATCAATCGCCCAAATCTTGTTCTCGATAGCGATGACGAGTCGCTTGTCTGGGAAGTCGAGCAGCACATCTATGTGAGCCAGCTCCCTGGCAACCTTTGCCTTGGTTCCTTCGAGGCTATCCAGCACCTGAACCGGAAGTGCCTGTCCACTGCATGGCAGCTTGGCGAGCGACGCCACGTACGCATCCCTGAACGATGAGCCCAAACCATGGGCCCCATTGGCATTCATGAAGGCAGCAAGAATGTTCGAATGGATCAGCTCTTTGGTGCTCACCCCCATCACTTTGAACATATCGAAAGCTGACGTGTAACGGCCTAGCGAAGCGAAACCGGAACTGGCGCGAAGGCCCTCCAGCCGTGCAGCGGCATCCATACCTGGAATCCTCTTGAGCGATCTAAATAATCGCGTTGAAGAGTCATCTTAGAGGATAACAATGGCAGAAGGCCATTCTCGAAAAATAGCTAACCCATTTCGGTCTGTCATCTCAGCCAAACATTGGCCAAAAGCTGCCACTCTGAATCATTGATCTGGACACTTGTGTAAGCTTTTACTCGATTGTGGTTAGTCGTGGATGGCTGTTTTTGGCCGATTTCAGCCCTTTCCCACCGGCAGAACTCGGCCATGTCCGGACATTCGTGGCAGGCATAAAATCGCCAGCGTGACTGACTTCGATTGCAGATCCCAGCCCTGAGAAATGGCGAGCGTATCGAAGTCGCACCCAATCCGGCTCAGAGCCACAGCTATCGCATTTCATGTCGCAGATAATAGAGCACCTGCGACAGACTCACACGACACCGCAAAGCTCTACCCTGCGGTGCGAGCGAATCGTCGCATAACGTAGGAGTAAAGCTACAAGTCAGAATGAGCTAACAGCAGCTCTCGGCCACTAATTGCATCCGTGACGACCTGATCCATAGGTCTCCTAGTCGCGAACAAAAGTCGACCGCTAGGGAGGGCAGAGACTGCTGAGCTTGGGATCCATTTCAGTAGGTGGCCTTTCGAGATCACAAATCTGTTGCTTACCCAAGAAAATGGTGTATTTTCAAATTGCATGGGCGTATCGCCTATTTGCCGCAATCGAGACACAACATCCGCTGGTTTGCTCAGCAATGAGCGTTCAATGCGAAAGTATTGAACTGATGAGGAGAGGGCCCCGGCAGTCTCCGACCCCCGCGTCCCGCTGGAGTGCTTCACGGTGGGCCTACCATGAGAAAGATGGTGGTTTTCAGCGGATGGTTTCGATGAACGCAACATCTTTCTCTTTACCCTATGTTATGGGTTGGTACGGCTCACATTTATTTCCAATGGATTGGCTATCGTGCTTGCGAACCCACTGAAAATCTCAAAAAATTCTATCAGTAGTCGCGAAAATTTGTGCAAGCTTCTGCGGGTATCAGATGAGTTTCTTGCTTCTGTTATGGCATTGAGTCCAGAGGATCGGTACACCAAAAAAGAACATGTTAAAAAAGCAGGTGGGATAAGTCGCCCGATTTATAATCCTCACAGGTTCTTAAGAAAGCTCCAAAAAAGAATAAATATTGCAATCTTCTCCAATCACTACGTGATTCGTTGGCCGCACTTCATATATGGCTCAGTGCCAAACCAAAAAAACAATGATGCCTACGACAGTAAGGATTATGTCTCTTGCGCGGGAAGGCACTGCGGCGCGAAAAGCTTATTGAAAGTTGATGTTTCGAGTTTTTTTGATAATATTCATCAGGATATAGTATTTTCTATATTTAGTAAGTTTCTCAAATATAACGAAGAAGTATCTAGGATTCTTACCGACTTGTGCTGCCATAATTCACATCTTGTTCAGGGTGGTTTGACATCAAGTTACATTGCCTCTTTGTGTTTGTATGATGTTGAAGGGGATGTTGTCGAACGACTCAATAGGAAGGGGTTTATATACACTAGGTTGGTAGATGATATTACTGTATCGTCAAAATCGCTAAATACCGATTTTACGTATGCGCTTAAAATTATTAGCGATATGTTAACTGCTAAAGATCTTCCTATAAATGAGGGTAAGACTAAAGTATTCAGGACCTCAACGGAACCATTGACCGTCCATGGGTTGAGAGTTAGCTTCAATACGCCGCGACTTCCTGCTGATGAGGTGGGCAGGATTAGGGCCGCAGTTCGTAACTTAGAGTCTCTCGCAGTCCAACCCGGCTATCGAACTTCTCACGGCTACAGGCATGACTATAATCGCTGTATGGGGAGGGTTAATAAGCTCCTTCGGGTTGGCCATAATCAACATGAACCGCTTCTTGCGCGGCTTAATTCAATCAAGCCTTTGCCGTCAAGACGTGATGTTAATAGGGCCAAAGATATGGTTGCGCGCTTGGAAAAAGACTTTGATGCGAAAAGGCATACTCACTGGTACAAGTCAAGATTTCATAGGGTTATGGAGCGACTGATAGTTTTAAATCGTGTATATGACATAACATCCAAGCAGTTAAGGTCTAAATTAAGAAGGTTGAAACCTGAAAGTGAGGATATAATTGATAAGCATGTATAGTTTTATGGCTTCGTCCTGTAGAGGGGCGAGAGATGCCTTTTTAAATCAGCATCCATATTTTAAGTACTTAATTGTTTTGCTTGCCTCGATCGCGATCATAGGGTTTGGTATTTTTTTGACGGTTTTCGTAACGATTTTTTTTGCTGATCAGATTTACTTGCTGCCATTTTGTTTTTCCAATAAGTGCTTTGTAAGTCTGTATGAGAAATATAGCTCAGCGTTTACTATTGCTAAGTCGACATTAGATCTTATTGTCCTTGTTGCTACGGTTGGTGCAATTTTTGTCGCATTGCTCAGTTATTTATCTACACTAAAGTCATCGCACTTTACAAACCACATATCACATCTATCGCTATTTCAGAGCTTTTTTGTTGAGGAGGTCAGGAAGAGGGATTTGCTTTCAATATCTTCATTTGACCCTCATAAGATCTACGGCCTTATTTATTCTAACTCAAGAGATGGGGATATGTCTTTGTCTGAGACTTACTTTGATTTTATCGATCGGGTTAATAAGGTTATTTCTGACTCTAACTTTAATTCATATAAGGCTACGAGAGGACCGTTTATTTACAAGGATCACCAAGCAGAAATGATCCGGGCCTTGGAAGGGATTGGATTTAATCTGCAGTTTATGCCAAAGAAAGATTTCTACGAAATTGAAACCCAGGTGCTTTCCTTGCTTGACTCAGTTTCAAAATCTTTCTGCGGAGGTGACGTCAGAACTGAGCTTGAGCGCCGTATGTACAGATAAGCAACGTATATTTGCAATCGATACTAGTTATCCAGGGAATTATTTTGGTTTTTGAGTTTCAAGATTTTTGCAGTACGGATTTAATCATTACCTCAAAAAACATAGAGGCGTGGAGTAATGAGTTACTGAAGTTGCATTATTCGACCGCCGAAAGCCATAATCATAGTCAACATGGTGTCAATTGAAAACAGAGTTTTTAGTTACAATTCCTGGCGAAGAAGATTTTTGCGGGAGCAGCAAGGCGTTTGTCGAGTTCTTGAAAGTTGACTCATTACTCACTATCCTTGGGAATAAAATAACTTACAAGCGCGCGACAAGGGCGAAGCCACTAGTTGCTGCTAAGTTTAAAGTTGCGAATGACAAGGTTAAGTCAAGCAATGAAAGGTATTTTCATTTTATTATTGAGTGCGAGAAAGAGGAGCTTGCTGAAGAGTTTGCGGAAATGTGTGAGCGCTTGAAGAGTATAATTGAGAGGATTCGGCCTGGTGACACAGCCGTTAACACACTTTGGGATGGGGCCGGAAAAGTTTTTGCGGAGAAATCCTATCCAGTAATAAATGAGGTGGAAAACCTCATGAGACGCCTCATCGCGAAATTTATGCTTGTTACGGTCGGAGTTAAATGGGCTAAGGATGCGGTGCTACCGACGCTCTGGCAAAAAATAGAAAACTTCAAAGGCGAACAGCCTTATGTTAATGATCTGCACAAATTAGATTTCATTCATTTAAGCGATGTTCTGTTTGAAAAGAAGCGGGACGTATCGCTTGACGAATTAGATAGAATTCTTCTTAAGACAAAATTTGATGAGGGAGATCAGGAACGGATACTGAAATACCTTCCAAAGTCGAACTGGGAAAAATATTTCTCTTCGCTAGTTGATTTTCCAGGCCATAAATTACAAGAAAAATGGAAGGTGCTCTACGACCTTAGAAATAAAGTTGCCCACAATCGGGCAATCAGTCGAGCGGAGTATGGCAGAATTTGCGGGGTTGCGGAGGAGGTAAAAGCGGTCATTCGTGCTGCAACGGAAAAGCTTGGCGAAATTGATATGGGAGATGAGGATCGAGAGTTAATTATTAATACTTATCAGCGCCATCCTTCAATGGAGTTTTATAATGCAGCTGAAAGCGCAGTTGCTGAGTATTATTCTAGTGAGGGTTACGATGTGACTATGCTAGGGCGTAGAGGGGATGTGATTCAATTTGACCTGATGGCTGTCAGAGGTGATGAAACCGTTGCAGTTGAGGTGAAAGCATACAGTTATCACAACTTTGTGCAAAAAATTAAAATATCTTTGAGAGAGATGCAGGCGCGCTTGATTAAATATAGTGATTTTGGTGGGGTTACGAGAATTCACTATTTTTATGTTCTTCGTGATTTTATTGATGATGATCATTTCGTTCGAGCTGTGAGTTATGCTAGTAAAATAAGTTCTATTTCTGGTGTGGACATAAAAATTGGCAGTCTAGATGACAGCGGCATCGTTTCTATAATTTGGGCAAGTCCTGACTTGTACGAGTGACGAGCCTTATAGTGAAAAGCTTCACTAGCGCGAAGACTTGATTGGTTCATTTTAGCAGTGTTGCTTGTGGGAGATGTCGGTTTTCACGAGCACGGCAACCATTTGATAAAACTGCCGCGTTCCCCATGAGCGAACCTCTTGCCGTTCACCAAGGTATGTTCATTGGTATATCTCCCACCACTTCCCTTGCATGCCGCTGTATAACCCAACCGTCGTAAGTTCGCGATCAAATCCTTATGAGGCGACTCAGAGTTCTGAGGTGGGCCTCACCTTGAGATTGTCAACGGCTTGGAACTTGCCCGTTCGATACGATCGTCAGCGGAGATGACTGTATGCCGCAGTTACACGGCTTTAGCCAGCCCACCGCCTCATACGTCCGTGGCGCGGCGAGCAAGGCAAATCCTTACGGGCTTTTACCGCTGACGTTCGCACTCGGCGAGGACTTTCAGTTCGGCTGGAGCGAAGTAGGTCTGCGATGCCTATATCGGTTTCGAAAAGTAAGCTCGCTTCATTGTATGGCGAGCAGATGCCAAATCAACTGGATGAGGAATACATGTGTAGCCTGAGCGTCATGATGGAACAGTTCCCAAACGCAGCGCCTATGCTAAGCTCATGTGCTATAGCAATTATGAGCTGGCGGTAGGACTTTGGTTTTTTTGAGTCCCTAAACGAGTACCTATTTAGCTTTTTTAGTTAATAATCTTTCCGTGTTTACTGAGGTTGAACCGTCTAGTTCGATTCCTGTCTCGGTCCCCTCCAGGATCGTATTCAGGCCAGTGAAGACGCCAGCGTTATTCACCATTATGTCTGAACGACCAAAGTTCTCTACTGCTTGGTTACAAAAATTGGGACACCTGCTGTCAAACCCGCGTCCGCACGAGCGAAGTTGGCCTTACCACCTCTCTTGATGATCAACGCATCCGTGTGGAGATCGATTTCTTCGTCGTAGCCACCAGGTTTTGCATCCGGGCGTAAGTCATAGCAAACCGACGCCGCCCCTCTGCCGCAAGCGTTAGCAATATCGCTCTGCCAATACCAGAGCTTGACCCTGTCACTGAATCGCCCCTGATTTCCTGGACGCAACTGACTGAACTCCTTTTGCCCGGAGGCGAACAACCAAAGTAGTGGAAATAATCTTTCCCCATTCTTGATTGTGTAAATGCTGAGGAACCAGCCGCATTCTTCGTCTCTGGTCACGGTGCAGCCCCTTGGTGAAATCGCGTGCATAAGTCGCCACCCTATCTGGAAGAGTCTTCCGTAAGGTCAAACCTGTAAGGTGGCGGCGTATGAAGGCGATTAGGTACGCTGGGGAAAAATCACATGGAGTAGTAGATGAAACGTATTTTGTTGGCAGGGTTTGCGGTTGTGGTTGGATCTCTTGGAGGCTGCGTAGCGGATAAGAAGGAGCCCAACCACCCCATCTCCTCACAAGCGACACCTTTACCTGCTGATTCGGAGGCGGTACGTGCCACCAAACAGCGACTTCAAGAAGATCTTGCGGGTGTCAAAGTACTGATTGTGATGGCGTGCTCAGAGAAGCTGCACATACCAACCTTGGATCGTCCCGAGGATCTGGCTGCGGTTGGAAAGTGCACGAACGACCAGATAAAGGTCTTCGGCAAGGAAGCGCTGGCCCGCATAGAAGCTAGAGAGCTGACTGAAAACGAAGCGGGTCAATTCATGCTTAATCAAGCAGTGGGCTTTCTTCAGGCCAACAGCGAGGGGGCGAGAACCCGTGATTCCGCAGAGCTTATTCAAATTGCGGTAGAGGGCGGGAGTAGACTGCTTCTTTCCAAACCTGAATGATGGCTACCTAGCGTCCGTGTCTCGGTAGCGGGCGAAATTTGCCGTGATGGTTCGGCCGCTGGTTGCCTAGTCGGTGCGCCGCGACACCTGTGGCCTAAGGAACCGGACGCGTAACCCAGCTCCTCGCGTTCTTGAGGAGGTGAGATTTATTTTCCGTACTCTATCGTCCATGTT
Source organism: Pseudomonas sp. Pseusp49 (assembly GCF_059491875.1). NCBI lineage: Bacteria > Pseudomonadati > Pseudomonadota > Gammaproteobacteria > Pseudomonadales > Pseudomonadaceae > Pseudomonas > Pseudomonas sp. Pseusp49. The sequence continues at coordinate 4,194,228 of NZ_CP168514.1, forward strand.
GGGCCGTTCTCTGCCGGTCATGAGCTACAAAGCCTGCTGGTTAAATCCGACGCAATCGATCGTCAGAACGAATACAAATAACTGGTCAGGTCAAATGTAAACGGGTGGTCAAGTGCAGTGCAATTTCCCGTCTGACGACCAATCCAGTACTGCCCACACAAAAAAACCCTCCTGCGCATCAACGCAGGAAGGGTTTTTTGTTAGCGGCTGATCACTCTTTAGCCTGGCTCAACTTGGTAAACAACTCGGTCGGTACTTTCTTGCCGTTGGAGGTGTACTGGTTGGTGCGGAACTTGTACACCTCACCCTCGGACAGGAAGCCGTCGCCGTTGGCGTCCATCGCCTTGAATTCCTCTGTGCCCTTGGGTGCTACGGCCAGCAGTTCCTTGAGCGACACGCGTCCGTCATGGTCGGCGTCGGTGCGGGCGAAGGACGCATCGCCGCACTTGCCTTCACCGCACTTGCCTTCGGCCTGGGTCTTTTTGGCGCTGGCTTCGCTGGCGCCGCACTTGCCTTCGCCACACTTGCCTTCGCTGGTCTTCTCGGCGGAGGCCAGTTGATAGCCCTGCGGCAAGGCTTCGGCGGAAAACGCGGAGGACGCGAAGTTGATACCGCCGACCAGCGCGACAGCGATCAGGCCAATACGGGTTTTGTTCGACTGGATACGAGACATGTTGATACTCCGGATCAATGACGTGGCGGGACCACTATTGGTCGTACCACAAGGGTTGATGAACCTGGTTGCGAGCTGCGTTGTGCTTCTCGCTTTGGCAGGTCTATTTGGCCCCAGTGGTGTATCCGGGCTGTATCCGTGATGAGTGGGTTTTGTAGGGTTGTAGTCGGATTTCGTGCGCTGATACACAGCGATACACGAAAGCCGGTCTTCAGTTGGCTGGGGATGTTTTTTGCTTGCGTGGGGATCGCTCGAGATTGCCCACGAGCGCTTGTTTAAAAAGGTTGTAGGGTATTTCCGGCGGGCTACAAGACCTTGCGTCGTTGCCTACGGGTACGCCAGAATCCGCCGGCTTGTGCGCCCTAGGTCCAGGTTCTATCGTGCCCGCGTCGCTGCCAATTCAGCGATCAGGCTTGGAACCCTGATGAGTAAACGGCGCATGACGCCCTTCATAACAATGCTTGCATGCTTTTGAGCGTGTACTCCGTTATGGCGGCTGTGCGTGGGAGACCTTCGGGTCTGCCGGGTTCCGTTTACCCCGGGTTCCAACCTGCGTACAGCTGCCACCCTTCGCTTGGAACCGAATGGTGCAGCTTTAACTCGTAGACGGAGAGTTGCCATGTTCAAGGTCACCCCCAACCCGCCGGACACCGATCCGACATCCCCCTGCGAACCCGATTCAAGCAGGCCCAACGAGGCCGCCGAATCCGCCTTCCACGTCCCCTCCACCGCCGACATCAAGGCCACACCGCGCACGCCTGGCACTCTGTTTACCGTCGACCCTGAAGCCGATACCGAAACGCTGATGGTGTATCTGGTCGAGACGCTGGCCTCGGTCGATGTGATGGTGCATCAGTTGGTGGATCATCTGGACGGTGGGTCGCGCAATGCCCTGTTGGGGATTTCCAATAGTGTGATGCTGGCGGAGATTACGGCGAATCGGGTGTTGGATCAGATTGATCCGCGTGAATAGACACTGAATCTGTGGCTAACGCGGACCCTTGTGGTGAGGGGGCTTGTCGGATCGCCGCACCGCCCCGCTCGGCGGCGAAGCCGTCGTAAAACCTGACTGCACCATCTGACTGGAGAAAAGCGGGGGCCGCTTCGCAGCCCAACGGGGGCAAGCCCCCTCGCCACAAATGTTGGCAGGCTCAAATAGTGCGACAACACATAGATCGCACTGAATCGTTGGTGGACGCTGACTCTGTAGCTAACACCGCCCTTGTGGTGAGGGGGCTTGCCCCCGCTCGGCGGCGAAGCCGTCGCAAAACCTGATTGCACCGTTTGACGGGTGAAAAGCGGGGGCCGCTTCGCAGCCCAACGGGGGCGAGCCCCCTCGCCACAAATGTCATGACACTGCTACTTCGAGTGTGAGGCTTAGTTCGGGTCGAGTAAGCCGCCGCTCCAGTGACGTGACACCCGGCTGCCGGTGAATTTCGCCACGCCCATGCCTTGGGCGATCAGTCGGTCGCGATAGCGCGTGACCAGGCGTCCCGCTTGTTCTGCATGCAGCACCACTTCGGAAGTCGGGTCGCCCGGGGTCCTGAGGATTCGGGCAAAGCGCTGCCCTTCTTCGACGAAATCTCCCAGCTCTTTTTCGAAGATCAGCACGCCGGGTTGCGGGGCGATGATGGTTTCCATGTGGCCCATTTCCACGGCTTCGACGGGCCAGTCTGCAGGCGCCACGGACTCATCGATGACGCCGAACGCGCACAGCCAGTGGTACAGCCCTTCGGCATCCGACTCGGCGAATCGGTCGTTGACGTCGCCCTGCCCGCGCAGCTCGAGGGTCGCGGCCATGCGCCCTGCTGTGACGCCGTCGCGCAGCCACGGGGCGATGATGGTTTCTTCGAAGGAACCGTCGCCGCCGTCATCCCAGATGATCGCCACGTCCATCTTCATCGCCGCCGCCAGTTCGCGACCGCAGGGCCAGAAACTGCGGTGCACGTAGAGGTACGGCAGGGCCTCGTCATCGGTGTGCAGGTCGAGCATCATGTCGGCCGGGGCGGCGAGTTGCACCAGCTTTTTTTGCCATTGCTGGACGCAGGTCGAAGGTCGCGCCATGGCCGCCGACTGGTCGAACGCGCGATTGAAGTTGTGCCCGGTCGCGTCGTGATAACGCCCGAGAATCCGGCCCTGGCGAAACTGGCCGATGCCCAGTGGATTGGCCTGTGGCACCACGGTCACCTGGCCCTTGAGCCGGCCCTGGGCTTCGGCGATCTGCAGCCGTTGCATCAGTACATGCAGGACCAGCATCCCGGCGATTTCATCGGCATGCACCCCGGCCTGCAGGTGCACGTTCGGCCCGCTGCCATCGCCGGCATAGCGCCAGGCGCCGACCCGCACGGCATCGCCGTTGTTGTTGCTGACACTGAACGAAATATCCTGCGGCATTGGTTTTCCCTCCTGTCATGACCGTTGAAAAACGCTGTATCGCGGCGGTCGAGGCTGGTGATTGAACAGGTGTTCAACTAAGCTCGACAGCGTGGAAGCTCATCCAGGGACAGCCTTGTGACAACCGATGCCCCGAAAAACCGTCGCGCCGAACCCGAAGACCGCCGCGAAATGCTGGTGGCGGCCACCTTGCGCTGCCTGGGCCGCGACGGTCACGCCGGGATCTCCGTGCGGCGCATCGCCACCGAAGCCGGGGTGTCCGTGGGTTTGCTCAACCATCACTTCGGCAGCATCGAGGCATTGATTGCCGACACCTACCAGCGGCTCGCGAGCGAACTGACCACTGCCCTGCTCCAGGAAATCGAACAGGCCGATACACCTGCGCAGAAGATCGATGCCTTTCTCGAAGGCTCGTTTTCGCCCAGGGTCATGGACCCGAAACTGCTCGGGGTGTGGGTGGTGTTCTGGAGCCTGATCCGTCACTCCGAACACGTCAGCCAGTCCCACGAAAAAAGCTACCGCGCCTACCTGGATCTGATCCGCCAGTTGCTCGACGGCCTGGCGGCCAGCGAAGGTTTCGTGATTCACGACACGCGCCTGGCCGCCATCGGCCTATCGGCGATGCTCGACGGTCTCTGGCTCGAGTGGTGCCTGAACCCCGAGACCTTCAGCGCCGCCAACGGACTGCATATCTGCCGTTGCTGGATAAAGGGGCTGCGTCACGGAGCATTCAGCACCGACGACGTCTTGTGACGGGTGCCGGCCGAAGATCATCGCCAGGGTGCCGCTGACGGCGATCAGCCCGGCGCCGATCATCAGTGAGGTGTCCATCAGCGTGCCCCAGACCAGGCTCGACAGGGCAAACGCCCAGATCAAGCCGGTGTATTCGAACGGTGCGAGCAAGGTCGCGGTGGCGCGGCGGAAACTGGCGAACAGCAGGAACTGGCCGATGCCGCCCACCAGCCCGGCGCCGAGCATGCCCAGCCAGGCCGGTGTCGGCGAGGGTGTGTAGGTCCACGGCAGCGCCACCGCCATGCAAATCACGAATACCACGTTGGTGATCAGCATCTGTTCGAGCACGGAGGTCTGGTCATCCACCTGACGCAGCTGGATGTAGGTGAACGCCCAGCACATCGCCGCCAGCAGGGTCAGGACGATCGGCAACGGCTCGGTCATGTGGTCGGGGCGACAGGCAATGACCACCCCGACGAATCCGACGATCAGGCTGAACCACTGCCAGCCGCTGGCGCGCTCCTTGAGAATCACCGCCGCCAGCACCGTGACCATGATCGGCGCGGAAAAATACAGGGTGGTCATCTCGGCCAGGGTCAGGTCCCGGGCCGCCGTGTAGTAGAGCACCCAGGCCACTATCGACAGCAAGCCGCGCACCACCAGCAGGCGCCGGCTCGGTGAGTGCCAGGCCCGCTGGATAACCCGCGAACGCCCCGCCAGCAGCACGGCCACGACCACCACGGCGGCACGCCAGAACAGAATGGTGACCACCGAATAATCGGCCACCAGCCACTTGATGACCGCATCCTGCAATGACAGGAACGCGTAGCCCAGGGTGCACAGGCCAATGCCCTGCAGCGAGCGGTCGACTTTCGACGAACTCATCAGGCGGACCTGCGCACGGGCGTTCCGCGCCGCTCGGCGAAGGCAAACAGCGCTTCGATCAGGAAGGTCAGGCAGACGTAGACACCGGCCACCAGCAACAGGGGTTCGTACACTTGCAGGGTTTGCGCGCGGACCACGTTGGCGGCGCCGAGCAGGTCGATCACGGCGATGGTCGAGGCCAGTGCCGTGGACTTGAGCAGCATCACGGTCTCCCCCGCCAGGGTCGGCAACAGCAGGCGCAGGGCCCGGGGCAAGCGCACCCGCAGCAACGACTGGCGCGCGGTCATGCCAAAGGCCGAGGCCGCTTCCATTTCCCCCTTGGGTACCGCCAGCAGGCCACCGCGAATCACTTCGCCGACATAGGCCCCCATCGACACCACCAGGGCGAACACGATGTACCAGTAGCCGTCGCGCAGGTACGGCCAGAGGAAGCTGCCGCGAATCAGCGGGAACTGGGCAAACAGGCTGCCCAGCCCGTAGTAGTAGATGTAGATCTGGATCAGCAACGGCGTGCCGCGCGTGACGCTGGTGTAGAACAGGCTGACCTTGGCGATCACCTTGTTTTTCGAGATCCGCGCCAGCGCCACCAGCACCGCCAGCAGGTAACCGAACACACTGGAGACCAACAGAATGATGAGGGTGGTTTGCAGCCCCCGGCCCAACAGCGCCCCGTATTCAACTATCCACGCTGGAATCATTTCATTCTCTCTGCCGGTTCAGTCAACAAGAGGCATCCAGCGACGAATGCGTCGCTCCAACCGTCCCGAAAGATAGTTCGACGCCAGGGTCACCGCGTAGTACAGCGCGGCAGCCGTGAGGTAGAACAACAGATAGTGGCGCGTCGACCCCGCGCCTTGCTTGGCGGTGTACAGCAGTTCGTTGGTGCCGACCACGCTGATCAGCGCGCTGTCCTTGATCAGGTTGATCCACAGGTTGGCCATCCCGGCCATGGCGTAAGGCGCCATGATCGGCAGCGTGACCCGGCGGAACAGCCCGAAACCGTTGAGGCCGAACGCCTTGGCCGCTTCGATCTGGCCGAAGGGAATCGCCTGGATCGCCGCGCGGAAAATCTCCGAGGCGTAGGCGCCCTGCACCAGTCCCAGCACGACGATGGCCGCCAGCGGGCCGCTGACATTCACCACGCCGTAGCCAAGTCGGGTCATCAGCGAGTTGAGGAGCATGGAGCCGACGTAGTACAGCAACAGAATCAGCAGCAACTCGGGAACCGCGCGGAACAAGGTGGTGTAGCCGCGCATCAGCGCTGCAATCGGCTTTGGCGCGCCGAGCTTGAGGCACGCCACCACCAGCCCGATGGCCAGCCCGAGCACAAAGGCCCCGGCGGAAATCTGCAGGGTCATCCAGAGCCCCTTCAACAGCGCACTGCCCCATCCCTGCTCGGTGAAATTGATCAGATCGAACATTGCCGGCATATCAACCTCCAGTAAAAACAACACCGGACCTTGTGGGAGCGGGCTTGCTCGCGAAAGCGGTGTGTCAGTCGACATCAATGTTGAATGTCAGACCGCTTTCGCGAGCAAGCCCGCTCCCACAGGGGATTGCGTTCAGTTCATCAGAACGCCGGCTTCACGCTGGTGCCGAAGTAGCTCTGGGACAGCTCGTCGTAGTCCTTGCTCGCCAGCAACTCCTGGATGGCCTTGTCGAGTTTGGCCTTGAGTTCGGTGTCGTCCTTGCGCAGGCCGGCGCCTACGCCTTTGCCGAAGATCGGGTCATAGGGCACGGTGCCGAGGTAGGCCAGGTCCTTGGCATCCGGGGTCTTGACGAACGAAGCCATGGCAGTGCCGTCGGCCATCATCAGGTCGATGCGCCCGGCAATCAGGTCGGCGTTGGCCGAGTCCTGGGTGTCGTAGTACTTAACGTCGGCGATTTTTTCGTAGTAGGTCTTCAGGTAGCTGGCGCTCACGGTCGAGTTCTGCACGCCGATGATCTTGCCCTTGAGGTCATCCGGGTACTTCTTCACCGACGTCTCTTTCGGGCCGACGACGGCAATCGCCGAATCGTAGTAGGCCTTGCTGAAGGCGATCTGTTTTTCCCGTTCTTCGGTCACCGACATCGAGGAAAAGATCACGTCGATCTTCTTCGCCAGCAGCGACGGAATGATGCCGTCCCACGCCACTTCCTTGATCTCGCAATCGGCTTTCATTTCGCTGCACAGCTTGTGGATCAGGTCGACTTCAAAGCCCTTCCACTCACCGTTGGCCTGCTTTTCGGTGTACGGCGGATAGGGTTCGGCGGCCACCGCGAAACGGATCGGCTGTGCCTGTGCCGCGCTCATGCCGGCCAGCAGTACGCAGGCTGCACCCGTCAACCAGTTTGCAAAACGTCGATTTCCCATGTTGTTTTCCCGTCTTTTTATGATGAGTTAGCGAGTCTGATGAGCGTTGACGAATTGCCGGCAACGCTCGCTGCGTGGGTGTACGAACACTTCGTCCGGCGAACCGGTTTCCTCGATCAGCCCTTGATGCAGGAAGGCGACTTTGGAAGAGACATCGCGTGCAAAAGCCATTTCATGAGTCACCAGGATCATGGTCCGGCCTTCTTCGGCGAGGGAGCGGATCACCCGCAGCACTTCCCCGACCAGTTCCGGGTCGAGTGCCGAGGTGGGTTCATCGAACAGCATGACCTTGGGCCGCATGGCCAGGGCCCGGGCGATGGCCACCCGTTGTTGCTGTCCCCCGGAGAGAAACGCCGGGTACTCGTTGCGCTTGGCCGCAAGCCCGACGCGTTCGAGCAGGGCTTCGGCCCGTTCGGTGGCCTCCGCACGGCTTTCACGCAGGACCTGAGTCGGCGCTTCGATGAGGTTTTCCAGCACCGTGCGATGGGGCCAGAGGTTGAAGTTCTGAAACACCATGCCCAGGCTGGACCTGATGCGCACAAGCTGTTTGGCGTCCGACACCAGCGGTGCGCCGGGACGATTCTGGTTGAGGTGAATGCTTTCGCCATCGACCAGGATGCGCCCCTGGTCCGGCACTTCGAGCATGTTGATGCAGCGCAGCAAGGTACTTTTGCCCGAGCCGCTGGCACCGATCAGGGAGATCACCTCGCCCTCCCGGGCGGTCAGGGATACGCCCTTGAGCACTTCGATATTGCCGAAGCGTTTGTGCAGGCGATCGACCTCGATCATGGTCCTGGCCGCGGCCGGTTCGACGGTGGCAGTGCTGGTCACTGTGCCGATCACCGGCCTCGGCGCTTCACCGTTGAGTACCTGGACAAACCCGCGAATACGCTGACAGGCCTGGGCCAGTCGTTCTTCGCTGAGGGTGAACGAAAGCCGTACAAAACCCTGGGCCGGTTCACCGAATGCCGCCGCATCCAGTACCGAGACACCGGCTTCACGCAGCAGGCGCCAGGCGAATTCCAGCGAAGTCAGGCCGGTACCGCGCACGTCCACCAGCACGAACATGCCGGCATCCGGGTTGAGCACGCTGATGCCCGGGCAATCGGCCAGGCCGGACACCACCAGATCGCGGCGTCGGCGATAGATCTCGCGCATGCCGTGGGTGACTTCGTCGTGGGACTGCACGGCCTTGAGCGCCGCTTCCATGACGAAACCGGGCAAGCCGTACAGCATGCTCAGCACCAGTGTTTCGACATGGTTGACCAGGGCTTCGTTGGCCACGACCCAGCCGATGCGCCAACCGGTCATGGCATGGGATTTCGACAGGCTGCCGATCACCACGCAGCGCTCGGCCATGCCCGGCAACGCCGCCAGGCTCAGGTGTTCGCGCTCGTAGGCGAGGCTTTCGTAGACCTCATCCACCACCACCCACAGGTCATGGGCGATGGCGAGGTCGGCGATGGCTTGCAGCTCTTCGCGACCCAGCACCACCCCGGTGGGGTTGTTCGGGTTGGAGAAGAAAATCGCCCGGGTGCGCGGGGTGATGGCCTTGGCCAATACGGCGGCATCGAGGCGGAAACCCGAGTCTGCCGCACATGTTACCCGCACCAGCGTGGCGCCGGACGCCTTGAGCGTGGCTTCGTAGGTGACGTACATCGGGTCGAAGGCAATCACTTCGTCGCCGGCGCCGAGCAGGCACATCGAGGTGGCGAACAAGGCGTTCTGCGCACCGGCGGTGAGAATGATGTTCGAGGCCTGCAGTTCGCGGTCGATCAACCGGCTGTAGCGGCCGGCGATGGCTTCGCGCAGGGCCTGGCGGCCGGCGATTTCGGTGTAGTGGGTATCCCCTTCGCGCAAGGCGTGGATGGCGGCATCGGTGATGAAATCCGGGGTGGGAAAATCCGGGTCGCCGACGCTGAGGATGATCACGTCCTCGCCGTTGCGCTGTGCCGCGTTGGCCGCGTAGTGAATATCCCAGGCGGCAACGCCTTGGCCACTGATCCGCTCTACAAAGGGTGAAAACCGCATGCCAGTGCCTCGTTCGAATTGAAGAAACGCAAGCCCGCAACCAGCCGGGGGAAGGTGGCCCTCAACATAGTCCAGACTGAACACTCGTTCAACAGAAAACTCACAAGGCTTCGCGTTCAGCGCAAACAGGTCGTTTTCACGACAGTCGCGCCGTTTTTCAGCACGACGCGATCAGGCGACGTGAACGGATTTTGCTGACCGCGCCAATCGCCAGGGCGATGCAGATCAGCCCCGCCGCGACCACAAACGTCAAGCGCATCCCCTGCGCGATGGCCTCGGGTGGCGCCTGCAAAATATCGTGGCTGGCCGTGCCGAAGGCGAACACGGCGCCCATCACGCCAGCGCCGGTGATCAGGCCCAGATTGCGCGACAACCCGAGCAAGCCGGAGACCACGCCGCGCTCTTGCGGCGCGATGTCCGCCAGCACGGCGGTATTGTTGGCCGCCTGGAACAGCGCATAACCGGCGGTCATGAGCGCCAGGGGCACGATGTAGCCGAGCGCACCGAAGTCCGTCGGCACGACGGGCAGGAGGCAAGCGCCGGTCAGCATGGCCAGCAATCCGAGCGTGCCGGATCGATGCGCGCCCAATCTGTCGACCCATCGACCCGCCGGGACCCCGACCAGTGCGGCGACCAGCGGCCCCGTCGACATCACCAGGCCAACGCTCGCTGCATTCAGTGCCAGTGCGCCGGTGAGATAAAACGGCCCCACCACCAGGGTGGCCATGACCACGGTCGTCACCAGCAGGCTCATGGCGAAACCTGCGCTCAGCTGCACATTGCGGAACATCGCCGGTCGAACCAGCGGCGACTCGGCGCTGCACTCGACGAACACAAACACGCCCGACCCCACCACGGCCACCAGCAGCAGTGCCAGGTTCAGCGGCGCAAAACTGCCACGCCCGAGGGTCATCGCCAGCGCATAGGCCAGCAGCGTCAGGACCAGTACCAGGGTGCCGAGGACGTCGAAACCCGCTCGATCCGCCCTTTTCTCGGGGTCATCTTTCGGCAGAAAACGCTGCGCGAGGCCCATCGCCAAAACACCCAAGGGCACATTGAGCAGAAAAATCGCCGGCCACCCGAAATTGGCAATCAGAAATCCGCCGAGGGTCGGGCCGAGCGAGGTACCAATCGCCGACATCGTGCCGAGCAGGCCCATCGCACTGCCCAGTTTTGCCTTGGGCACCGCCCCGCTCACCAGCGCCATGGTCAACGCCATCATGATGGCCGCGCCGATGCCCTGCAGGGCCCGGGCGGCAATCAGCCACCCGAGACCGGACGAGACGGCGCACAGGACTGAAGCGGCGGTAAACACACCCATCCCGATCAACAACAAACGCCGACGGCCAATGATGTCGCCGAGCCGCCCGACACTGACGATCAGCGCCGTGATCGCCAGCAGGTAAGCGAGCACCACCCATTGCACTTGCTGGAAAGAGGCCGAGAACGCGGCGGCCAGTGTCGGTAAACCCACGTTGGCAATGCTCGTGCCCAGGGATGACAGCAGCATGGACAGCGACAGGCAGGCCAGCGCGCCCCGAATCGATATGGACTTCATTTTCTCGTGACTCCGCAAATTGGTTGTCCCGAGCCTAAGCCCAGCCATAACATGGCGGAAGACGCAGCGTTTGCACTGAATACATGCACCAGACGCCACCTACCCACAAACCAGTGTGGGAGCAGACCTGTGGTGAGGAGACCTGTGGTGAGGAGACCTGTGGAGAGGGGGCTGTGGTGAGGGACCTGTGGCGAGGGGGCTTGCCCCCGTTTGAGTGCGTAGCACTCACAGGATCTTTGGTGCATCAGAGATTTTGGGGCTGCTTCGCAACCCAACGGGGGCAAGGCCCCTCAACACTGGCCCCCTCACCACAAGCCCCCTCATCACAGACCTGCTCCCACAGGAACCCATTCCATGCCAGACCTGAATCTGCTGATCACCCTGAACGTGTTGCTCGAAGAAGGCAGCGTGGCCCGCGCCGCACAGCGTTTGCGCCTGAGTCCGTCGGCCATGAGCCGGGCGCTGGCACGGTTGCGCGAAACCACGGGCGATCCGTTGCGTTTGCACTGATTACATGCACCAGACGCCACCTACCCACAAACCAGTGTGGGAGCGGGCTTGCTCGCGAAAGCGGTGTGTCAGCCAACGTTGATGTTGAAGCTGATGGCCCCTTCGCGAGCAAGCCCGCTCCCACAGGAACCCATTCCATGCCAGACCTGAATCTGCTGATCACCCTGAACGTGTTGCTCGAAGAAGGCAGCGTGGCCCGGGCCGCACAGCGTTTGCGCCTGAGCCCGTCGGCCATGAGCCGGGCGCTGGCGCGGTTGCGCGAAACCACGGGCGATCCGTTGCTGGTGCGGGCCGGGCGCGGACTGGTTCCCACACCCCGGGCGCTGGAGTTGCGTGAGCGCGTCGGCGTGCTCGTGCAGGACGCCGAATCCGTCCTGCGCCCCGCCGAGGCACTTGACCTCGACCAGCTGGCACGCACCTTCACCCTGCGCACCAGCGACGGCTTCGTGGAAAATTTCGGCGCGCCGCTGATCGCCCGCATCCACCGCGAGGCGCCCGGTGTCCGCCTGAATTTCGTGCAGAAGCTGAACAAGGACAGCACCCTGCTGCGCGACGGTTCGGTGGACCTGGAAACCGGCGTGATCGGCGAATCCACCAGCCCGGAAGTGCGGACCCGGATGCTGTTTCGCGACCGCTTCATTGGCGTGGTGCGCGAGGGTCATCCACTGGCCCAAGGTGAAGTCACACCGGTGCGTTATGCCGAGGCCCGGCACATCCTGGTTTCACGCCGAGGCCACGAAAAAGGCGTGATGGACGACGCCTTGAATGAGTTGGGACTGAAGCGGGAGATCATCACCCTCGTCGCCGGTTTTTCATCCGCGATTGCATTGGCGCGGGCTTCAGACCTGGTCGCCAGCGTGCCGCAGCGGCACGTCGGCAACCTGTGCCAGGGCATGCATTGCTTTGCGTTGCCCTTCCCCACGCCGCCGATCACGGTGTCGATGCTGTGGCACCCGCGCATGGACGCCGACCCGGCCCATCGCTGGCTGCGCGGTTGTGTGTGGGAGGTTTGCAGTCAATAAACTCCGGCGCCGCGCGCATTCCAGCGGTTTGTATCGAACTGTATGTCCCCCCGGCCACCTTACACGGCGATACACATCCCCCAGGTTCAGGACATATGGGCAGTACATGGAAATGAAACAGTGGGGCGCATCGGAAAGCGCAGGCTTTCCGAGCATTCCAGCGACCCACTGACAGGAAAAACCACCATGATCAATGCAATCGATACCGTGCTGTACACCGGCAAGACCCACACCACCGGCGGCCGCGACGGTCAGGCGCGCAGCTCCGATGGACGCCTGGACATCAAGCTTTCGCCTCCCGGAGGTTCGGGCACCGGCACCAATCCCGAGCAACTGCTGGCGGCGGGTTGGTCGGCCTGTTTCATCGGGGCGATGGGCAAGGCGTGCGTCGCGCTGAAAGTGGCGTTGCCGAGCGACGTGGCGGTGGATGCCGAAATCGATCTGGGCAAGTCCGAAAACGCTTTCTTCCTTCAGGCCCGCCTGAATGTCAGCCTGCCGGGCCTGGACCCGGCCATAGCACGCAGCGTGGTGGAACTGGCGCATCAGACTTGCCCGTACTCCAAGGCGACCCGCGGCAATATCGACGTCGAGATCAATCTGGTTTGACCGACGCAAGAAAGCCTGGCCTGACGTTTTGATACCGGTCAGGCCAGGCTTCTTGAACACCGCAACTTCTGTAGGAGCGAGCTTGCTCGCGATGGTCTAGAGAGCGCCGCGCTTAGCCAGAAAACACGCGTTATCGTTAACGACCATCGCGAGCAAGCTCGCTCCTACAGTTCACCTACTCCTTGAGGATCAGCAGTGGCTGGCCTTTCCTGGCGATATAGGTTGCCAGTTCCGAGGCCTTGTCCTGGCCCACGTTCTTCGCCACATGGGCGACGCCTTCGGGGATGTACAACGAATCACCGGCCTTGAGCGTCACCGGTGCCCGCCCTTCCAACTGATACTCGAAGGTACCGCTGATCACGTGCGCCACTTCTACGCCAGGGTGAGCGTGTTTGGGTGATGTCACGCCCGGGTCGAAGTCCACGAGCACCTGAGTGACTTCGCGATCGGCGGCGCCCAGGTCTTCGCGTATCAGATCAGTGCGATGCAGGCCCTGCTGCCAGCTTTTCATCGCCGGGGCCGCCTGTGTTTCCTGGGCTTGAGAGAAGCTCGCGAAAGTCGCAAGCCCTGCAGCGGCCAGGGCAATGCCCAGCTTGCCGATGGTGTGACGGGTGTTGATACGCAACATTGCCTTTCCTCCAGTTGAACCCTGGCCAGCCGCGCCGAAAATGACACGGTGCCGGTGATTGCATTTGAAGGCCGCCGTGTATCGCCAGGGTGTCTGGAAACCCCGGTTTTGTATGCCCGGGTAACGGCGGGCGTTGCGGATACCTGCCGATACAAACCCGCCGCTAGGCCTTGAACGCTTCGCGCCGGGCGCTGCGTTCGGCGACATAGGCGGCACTCGGTTCACTGATCAGGTCGGCGCGGCGCAAGGGCTGCCCGCAATGGGCGCACAGCGGACCGAGTCCGGCAGGCTCGCCGCAACTGCGGTGGGTATAGACCACCGCCAAACCTTCCCCGGGCGATTTGCACCAGGTTTCGCCCCAGGCCCGCAGCGCCAGCACCACCGTGTAGAACGCATCGCCCTTTTCCGTGAGGTGGTATTCGTAGCGTTTGGGCCGTTCGCTGTAGGCACGTCGCTCCAGGAGCCCGTCGGCCTCCATGCTCTTCAAGCGCGCCGCGACCATTTGCGGCGTACCGCCGGTCTGCGCCTGGATTTCATCGAAGCGATGACTGCCCATGAACAACTCACGCAGCACCAGCACCGTCCAGCGGTCGCCCACGACGGCTTCGGCCCGGGAAATCGGGCACAGGGTTTCAGAAACGGTTGCTTTCACCGACATGCGGTATTGCCTCTTGCCTAGTTACTATGATTATCATATCTACGTGAACTGCTGGCAACTACACTTCATCTTCCACGGATTATCTTGCGGAGCACCGCCATGTCCAACGCCACCTACCCTCTTGATCGGACGGCCTACCTGCTGGTCGACCCCTACAACGATTTTCTGTCGGAAGGCGGAAAGATCTACCCCTTGATCGAGCCCATTGCCAAGGGCGTCGGCCTGCTCGACAACCTGCGCACGCTTGATCGCACCGTTCGCGGGCTCGGCATTCCGGTGGTCATCGTACCGCACCACCGCTGGGAAAAAGGCGACTACGAAAACTGGGATCACCCAAGCCCCACCCAGTGCAAGATCATGCACATGCACCACTTCGCACGCGGGGAATGGGGCGGTGAATGGCACCCCGACTTCGCGCCGCAGGACGGCGACATCATCGTTCAGGAACATTGGGGTTCCAGCGGCTTTGCCAATACCGACCTGGATTTTCGCCTCAAGCAAAAGGGTATCACCCACGTGATCATCGTCGGCCTGCTGGCCAACACCTGCATAGAGGCCACCGCCCGTTACGCTCAGGAACTTGGCTATCACGTCACTCTGGTACGGGACGCGACCGCGGCCTTCAAGCCGGAGATGATGCATTCGGCCCATGAACTGAACGGCCCGACCTTCGCTCACGCCATCCTGACCACCGATGAACTGGTTGCCGCACTGGCACAGGCAGGTGCGTGATGCAGTTGACCGGCAACCTGCTGATCGGCGCCCGTGATGTCGGCGCCAGCGAAGGCACCTTGAAGGCGCTCAATCCCGCGACCAACCAGCCGATTGAACCGGCGTTCGCATTGGGTAGCGTGGCTGATGTCGACCGGGCGGCGACCCTGGCCGATGAAGCATTCGATGTGTACAGCCATACCTCGCTCGCCGTGCGGGCGGCGTTTCTCGAACGCATCGCCGACAACCTCGACCGCGTTCGCACGGCGCTGGCGGCACGGGCCGCCCTGGAAACCGGCGTGCCCGAGGCGCAACTCGAAGGCGAGGCAATCAAGGCGGCCACCCAGTTCCGCCAGTTCGCCGATGTGGTGCGCAAGGGGCGTTTCCTGCAACTGGCCATCGACCCGGCGCAGCCCGAGCGCCAGCCTCGTCCGCGCATGGATCATCGCCTGCAAAAAATCGCCATCGGCCCGGTGGCGATTTTCGGTGCGAGCAACTTCCCCATCGCCTATTCGGTGGCCGGTGGCGATACCGCGTCGGCGCTGGCGGCGGGATCGACCGTCATTCTCAAGGCGCACAACGCGCATCCGGGCGCCTCGGAAATCCAGGCCCGGGCGATCCGCCAGGCAGTGCAAGACTGCGGATTGCCCGAAGGCGTGTTCTCCATGGTGCGTGGCGACGGCAATGCCATCGGCGAAGCGCTGGTCGATCATCCGCTGATCAAGGCCGTGACCTTCACCGGTTCCGAACTGGGTGGCATGGCGCTGTATCGGCGTGCGCAATTGCGTCCCGAGCCGATTCCGGTCTTCGCCGAAATGACCAGCGTCAACCCGACCTTCATCCTGCCCCGGGCTCTCGCCGAACGCGGCGCGGCGATTGGCGATGGCTTTGTCGAGCGCATGCTGGTCAACGTCGGGCAAGCCTGCCTCAAGCCGGCGATCCTGCTGGCCGTCGAGGGCGCTGGGTTTGCAGCACTGCGCCACGCCATGAGCCAACGCGTGAGCGCAGCACCGGCGCGCACGATGCTGACACCGGGCATCCATGGGGCCTATCTGAACGGGCTGCGCACCCTGGAAAACGCCGGCGCCCGCCTCGTCGCCCTGGGCTCGACCGCCACCGCTGAAGTCGATGGCCGTTCGGCGCTGTTCGAAGTCGACGGCGAACATTTTCTTGCCGAGCCGGCGCTGTCCCAGGAGGTATTCGGCCCGTCCGCGCTGCTGGTGAAGGTCCGGAATGAAGCGGAGCTGTTACGGGTAGCGCGCGCCGTCAAGGGGCAACTCAGCGCGACCCTGCACCTTGAACAGGACGACTTGCCACTGGCCCGTCGCCTGCTGCCAACCCTGGAACGACGCACCGGGCGCATCGTGGTCAACGCCTTCGCTCATCCACAGGAAGTGTGTTTTGCCACCGTGCATGGCGGGCCGTTTCCAGCCACCTCGGACAGTCGCTTCACCTCGGTGGGCATGACCGCCATCGAGCGCTTCCTGCGCCCGGTGGCTTACCAGGGGTTTCCGGATGAGCTGCTGCCGGAGGTATTGCGCGAGGGCAATCCCTTGGGGTTGCCGCGTCTTGTCGACGGTCATTGAACGAAAATGCATCTCCGGCCACCGCTGACTGCAGGAGCGAGACGGCTCCTACACTGGTGTTGTTGGGCCAAACACAGTTCTTTTACCCACTGAAAATCCCTGTGTGAGCGGGCTTGCCCGCGAAGGCGTCGGCACAGCCAACATCATCGGTGGCTGAACTACCGCTTTCGCGGGCAAGCCCGCTCCCACAGTAGATTCGGTAGTCCACAAATACTGCGTACACCCACTAACCCTGTGGGAGCGGGCTTGCTCGCGAAGGCGTCGGCACAGCCAACATCATCGGTGGCTGAACTACCGCTTTCGCGGGCAAGCCCGCTCCCACAGTAGATTCGGTAGTCCACAAATACTGCGTACACCCACTAACCCTGTGGGAGCGGGCTTGCTCGCGAAGGCGTCGGCACAGCCAACATCATCGGTGGCTGAACTACCGCTTTCGCGGGCAAGCCCGCTCCCACAGTAGATTCGGTAGTCCACAAATACTGCGTACACCCACTAACCCTGTGGGAGCGAGCTTGCTCGCGATGGTCGTCAACGATAACGCGTGCTTGCTGGTTAAGCGCGGTGCACTTGAGTCCATCGTCGGAACGCCGCCCGGAGCAAGCTCGCTCCTACAGGTGAACAGTCGTTCTGTGGCGAGGGAGCTTGCTCCCGCTGGGGCGCGAAGCGGCCCCCATGAAAAGCAGGGCCTGCTACGCAGTCCAGCGGGAGCAAGCTCCCTCGCCACAGGTTGTGTGTTGCTCATTCAGTTGTTTTTCGCGAGCCGGGTGTCGCCGCTGTCCCATCCGCCCCCCAGGGATTTGTAGATCGCCACAATGGCCCGGTACTGGTCGGTTTCACCCAGTGCCTGGGCATCTTCGGCGTTCAGGCGCTCGCGTTGTGCGTCGAGCAGCACCAGGTAGTCCACCACCCCTTCCTTGTATTGCGTCGCCGCCAGGTCGGCCGCGGCACGGCTCGACTCGCTTTGCTTGATCAGCGACAGCAGGCGTTGCTGGCGCTTGCCGTAGTCGCTGAAGGCGTTTTCCGACTCTTCCAGGGCGAGCAGCACCTGTTGCTCATAGGTCGCCAATGCACCCTCGGCCTCGGCGTTTGCGCCACGAATACGCGCCCGCACACTGCCCAGGTCAAACGCGGCCCAGGTGATGCTCGGGCCCAGGCTCCAGGCCCGGGCGGCACTGGAACCGATCTGCGAACCACGCCCCGCAATGAAACCCAGGAATCCGCTCAGGCTCACCCGTGGAAACAGGTCGGCGGTGGCCACGCCGACATCCGCCGTTGAAGCCGCCAGGCGGCGCTCTGCCGCGCGCACATCCGGGCGCCGCTGCAACAGCTCGCCGGGATCGCCAACCGGCAACGCCTTGGCGATGGCCGGCAAGTCCTTCGGACTCAAGTCGATGCCCAGCGTGTCCGGGCGTTCACCCAGCAGCGTGGCGATGCGGTTTTTGTGGTGCACCTGTTCCGCCTGCAATTGCGGCACGCTCGCCTCGACGGCCGCCAGGCGGGCATCGGCACGTACCACGTCGAGTTCATTGCCCACGCCCGCGTCACGCAGGCTCACCGTGACGCTGCGCGATTCGCTCTGGTTCTTCAGGTTGGCCAGGGCGATTTTTTCCCGCAGTTGCGCACCCCGCAGCTGACCATAGGCATCCACCAACTCGGCGATCATGCTCACCCGCAGTTGGTACAGGTCCGCCGCCGTGGCGTCTTCCCGGGCATCGCTGGATTCCAGTTCGCGCTGGATGCGCCCGAACAGATCGATCTCCCAGGTCATGTCCAGGCCCAGGTCGTAGCGATCGGTGTTGACCCGCTGCTCGGTCAGGCCCGGCACCTGCGACTTGCCCTGCTGGCTGCTGACCCGGCTGGTGACCACCGGCAGATTGTCGTTGCTGATGTCATCGCGGATGGCCCGGGCGGTTTTCCAGCGGGCGAAGGCCACGCGCAGATCGCGGTTGCCGTTGAGGGCTTTACCGACCAGCTGATTCAACGTGGGGTCATCGAATTGCTGCCACCACACCGATTCGAAACGCGTTTGATCGTAGTTGACCCCTTGGGCCGAAACGACATGGGCCGGCGCCGTGTCCGGGGTCTTGTAATCCGGCCCGACGGTGCAGGCGGCCAACGCGGTGACCAGCAGACTCGGTAAAAACAGCTTGAAAGCCTTCATCAGTGTGCCTCCGGATCAATGGCCTTGAGCGAGTGAGCGCGGGCCGCCTGGCGCGCGGTTTTACGTTCGATGTAGCGACGGATAAGGACGTAGAACACCGGTGTCAGCAACAGACCGAAGAAGGTCACCCCAAGCATCCCGGAGAACACGGCGACCCCCATGGCCCGACGCATCTCGGAACCGGCGCCGGTGGACGTCACCAGCGGGATGACGCCCATGATGAACGCGAACGACGTCATCAGGATCGGGCGCAGACGCTGCCGGCAGGCTTCGAGAACAGCGTCCAGCGGCGACAGGCCCTGGTCCTGTTTGTCCTTGGCGAACTCGACGATCAGGATCGCGTTCTTGCACGCCAGCCCCACCAGCACGATCAGGCCGATCTGGGTGAAGATGTTGTTGTCGCCCTTGGAGATGATCACCCCGGCAATCGCCGACAGCAGGGTCATCGGCACAATCAGGATCACCGCCAGCGGCAGGCTCCAGCTTTCATACAGGGCCGCCAACACCAGGAACGCCAGCAGGACGCAGAGCGGGAACACCAGCAGCGCGGTGTTGCCGGAGAGGATCTGCTGGTAGGTCAGGTCGGTCCACTCGTAGGTCATGCCGTTGGGCAGCTCTTGCTTCAACAGCTTTTCAATCGCCGCCTGCGCCTGGCCGGAGCTGTAGCCCGGGGCCGCGCTGCCGTTGATTTCTGCGGTGACGAAACCGTTGTAGTGCGAGACCCGGTCGGGCCCCGACGTCGGGCTGACCTTGACGAAGGTGGCCAGTGGAATCATCTCTCCACGGTCGTTGCGCACCTTCAACTGACCGATCTGCTCCGGTTCCTGGCGGAACTGTTGCTCAGCCTGGACGTTGACCTGATAGGTACGGCCAAAACGGTTGAAGTCGTTGGCGTACAGCGACCCCAAGTACACCTGCAGCGTGTCGAAAATGTCGTTGATCGCCACGCCGTGGGTCTTGGCTTTTTCGCGATCGATGGCGGCTTCGACCTGCGGCACATTCACCGTGTAGCTGGTGAACAGGTTGGCCAGCTCCGGAACACTGCGGCTCTTGCCGATGATGTTCATGGTCTCTTTGTACAGCTCGTCGTACCCCAGGTTGCCGCGGTCTTCGATCTGCAGGCGGAAGCCACCAATGGTGCCCAGGCCTTGCACCGGCGGCGGTGGGAACACCGCGATGTAGGCGTCTTGAATGCCACCGAACTTGGCGTTCAGCGAAGCGGAAATCGCTCCGGCGGACAGGCTCGGGCTTTTGCGTTCGTCGAAAGCGCTCAAGCCGATGAAGGCAATACCGGCGTTCGGGCTGTTGGTGAAACCGTTGATCGACAAGCCCGGGAAAGCCACGGCGCTGTCGAAGCCCGGTTCGTTCATGGCGATGGTGCTCATGCGCCGGATCACCGACTCGGTGCGATCGAGGCTGGCCGCATCCGGCAGTTGCGCAAAGGTCACCAGGTACTTTTTGTCCTGGGTCGGCACGAACCCGGTCGGCGTGGTGCTGAAGCCCATGTAGGTCATGGCGATCAGACCGGCATAGACCAGCAACGCCACGCTGCTGCCACGGATGACCTTGGACACGGTCCCGACATAACCATTGCCGGCCTTCTCGAACAGCCGGTTGAAGGGTTTGAACAGCCAGCCACCGAACAGGCGATCCAGAATCCTCGAAAAGCGGTCCTTGGGTGCGCTGTGGGACTTGAGCAAAACCGCCGCCAATGCCGGCGACAAGGTCAGCGAGTTGAACGCAGAGATCACCGTGGAGATCGCGATCGTCAGGGCGAACTGTTTGTAGAACTGCCCCGTCAGGCCGGAAATGAACGCCGCCGGGACGAACACCGCGCACAACACCAACGCCGTGGCGATGATCGGGCCGGTCACCTCGCCCATGGCTTTTTGGGTCGCTTCGACCGGATCGAGCCCTGTCTCGATATTGCGCTCGACGTTCTCCACCACGACGATCGCATCATCCACCACGATACCGATGGCCAATACCAGGCCGAACAGCGACAAGGCATTAAGGGAAAAACCGAACAGGTGCATCACGGCAAAGGTGCCGATCAGCGACACCGGTACGGCGACCAGTGGAATGATCGAGGCGCGCCAGGTTTGCAGGAACAGGATCACCACCAGCACCACGAGGATCAGCGCTTCGAACAGGGTGTGAACCACCGCCTCGATCGAGCTGCGCACGAAGATGGTCGGGTCGTAGACGATCTCGTAGTCCATGCCCTCCGGGAAGCTCTTTTTCAGCTCGGCCATCTTCGCCCGCACCTGGTCGGAGACGTCGATGGCATTGGAACCCGGGCGCTGGAAGATCGGCATCGCCACCGCTTCCTGATTATTGAGCAAGGCGCGCAAGGCGTACTGGTTGGAGCCGAGTTCAATCCGCGCAATGTCCTTGAGGCGGGTGATTTCGCCGTCCGCACCACTGCGGACGATCACGTTCTCGAACTCCTCCTCGGTAACCAGGCGCCCCTGGGAGTTGATCGACATCTGGAAACTGGTGGCGTTGGGCGCAGGCGGTGAACCCAGTTGACCGGCCGCCACTTGGCGGTTCTGTTCACGCACCGCATTGACCACGTCGGTGGCGGTCAGGTTGCGCGACGCGGTCTTGTTCGGATCGAGCCAGATACGCAGCGAGTAGTCGCCGATACCGAACATCTTCACGTCACCGATTCCGTTCAGACGCGACAGCTCATCCTTGACGTTGAGGATCGCGTAGTTGGACAGGTACAGCATGTCGTAGCGTTTGTCCGGCGAGGTCAGGTGCACCACCATCGTCAGCTCGGGCGATGCCTTGTCCACGGTGATACCGATGCGCGTCACTTCCTCGGGAAGTTTTGGTTCGGTGCGGGTCACGCGGTTCTGCACCTGCACCTGAGCGTTGTCCAGATCGGTGCCCAGGGCGAAGGTCACGGTGAGCGTGAGTCGACCATCGGCCGTCGACTGCGAGGACATGTACAGCATGTTTTCCACGCCGGTGATGGCTTGCTCCAGGGGCGCGGCCACGGTTTCACCGATGACCTTGGGGTTGGCCCCCGGATAGTTGGCGTGAACGACGACAGTGGGTGGCACCACTTCCGGGTACTCGCTGATCGGCAACTGGAACAGCGCGATGGCGCCGGCAATCAGGATCAGCAGTGAGAGCACGGCGGCGAAAATCGGCCGCGTGATAAAGAACCGGGAGAACTTCATGGCTGTGTTCCTTTATCCGCGAGGCGAAACGGCGGCATCGGTTTTCACCAATGCCGGGGACGGAGCGACGGGCTGATTACCCGCCTCGACGGCCTGCCGCTGACGGGCCAGGTTGGCGACGGTTTGCGCATCGGCCATCGGCGCGTCCTGAGGCGCGACCACCGCGCCGGGACGGACCCGTTGCAGGCCGTTGATGACGATCCGGTCGTCTTTTTGCAAACCGCTGCGCACGATGCGCAAGCCTTCGAGCTTCGGCCCCAGATCGACGCTGCGGTACACGGCCTTGTTGTCCTGGTCGATCACCAGCACGAACCGCTTGCCGAGGTCGGTGCCCACGGCCTCGTCCTTGATCAGCAGGCCGGCATAGGCCGCGCTGCCCACCAGTTTCAATCGGGCATACAGGCCCGGGGTGTATTGACCGTCGGCGTTGTCGAACACCGCGCGGCCACGGATGGTGCCGGTCTTGGGATTGACCTGGTTGTCGACGAAGTTCATCTGCCCCAGGTGGCTATTGCCCTCCTCGTTCGACAAGCCCATGTACACCGGCGTGGACTGACTGCGCCGGCCTTCACGGGAGAGCTGGCCGTACTTGAGGAACAGGCGTTCGTCGGCATCGAAATAGGCGTAGACCTTGTCGGTGGAGACCACGCTGGTCAGCGCCGAGGTGTCGGCGCTGACGATGTTGCCGGCGGTGATTTCGGCACGGCTGACCCGGCCGCTGATCGGCGCAGTGACGCGAGTGAAGCTCAGGTTCAGGCGCGCCAGGTCCAGCTGCGCCTGAACCGAATCGACACCGGCCTTGGCTTCCTGGGCCGTGGTGCTGCGCGTGTCGGCCAGTTCCGCAGAAATGGCATTGCTGCTCAGCAGGCGCTGGCCGCGTTGCGCTTCGTTGGCGCTTCGAACCAGCGCGGCGCGAGCTTGTTGCAACTGCGCTTCGAGGCGATGCACTTCGTGTTCGAACGGACGTGGATCGATCTGGAACAGCAGATCCCCTTTCTTGACCGACTCGCCATCGGTGAAGGCGACACGATCGATCTGCCCCGATACCCGCGGACGAACCACGACGGTTTCCGGCGCTTCCAGACGGGCAGTGACTTCATCCCATTCGGTAATGGGTTGCTCAAGCACTTTGGCTACGGTGACAGAAGGCGCACCCGGCGCCTTGGCGGCATCGGGTGCGTGACCGCAGGCCGTGATGGCCGCCAGGGTCAGGACAGCAAGGGGATAACGCAAAGGTTTGAGTGACTGTTCCATGGGGGTGTCCGCCAGACGGTTTAAGGGTTGGAGAATTCTCGGCCGCACAAGGGGCAGCGACGAATCGAACGGAGTGAACTTGGGTATCACCATTAATGATGACCATCATGTATAAGCACAAAAAAAAGGTTTTTCACGCAATCCCGGGAAACTGTAGGAGCCAGCCTGCTGGCGATGGACGCCAGTGCGCCGCGTTCATCCAGATTGCACGCGTTATCGTTAACGACCATCGCTGGCAAGCCAGCTCCCACAAAGGACCGTGCCCACGCTGAAACTGTAGGAGCCAGCTTGCTGGCGATGGACTCCAGTGCGCCGCGTTCATCCAGATTGCACGCGTTATCGTTAACGACCATCGCTGGCAAGCCAGCTCCCACAAAGGACCGTGCCCACGCTGAAACTGTAGGAGCCAGCTTGCTGGCGATGAACGCCAGTGCGCCGCGTTTATCCAGCTTCCACGCGTTATCGTTAACGACCATCGCTGGCAAGCCAGCTCCCACAAAGGACCGTGCCCACGCTGAAACTGTAGGAGCCAGCTTGCTGGCGATGGACTCCAGTGCGCCGCGTTCATCCAGATTGCACGCGTTATCGTTAACGACCATCGCTGGCAAGCCAGCTCCCACAAAGGACCGTGCCCACGCTGAAACTGTAGGAGCCAGCTTGCTGGCGATGAACGCCAGTGCGCCGCGTTTATCCAGCTTCCACGCGTTATCGTTAACGACCATCGCTGGCAAGCCAGCTCCCACAAAGGACCGTGCCCACGCTGAAACTGTAGGAGCCAGCTTGCTGGCGATGGACTCCAGTGCGCCGCGTTCATCCAGGTCACCCGCGTAATCGTTAACGACCATCGCTGGCAAGCCAGCTCCTACAAAAGACCGCGTCCGGGTCCAAACTCAGCAGGTTCTTTCATTGCAAGCCGTCAGACTGACGGCGAAACAAATGGAGTCCAGTGCCGGCCCGAGCGTTTGCGCCACTTGCAAGGCTCGGGTGGTCGGTTCCATTTTGTGGCCAATGCGTTTAAACAGGGGGTCGTTGAACAGTGTGCGCAGACGAGCCAATGCGCCGCTGACCGCCGGTTGGCCCAGGGACAGTCTTTGTGCGGCCCGAGTGACGTTGCGCTCCTGAATGAGCGCCTCGAATACCACCAGCAGATTGAGGTCGATATTGCGCAGATCATTACGTTTCATGGGTCAGCACCTGTGAGGTGTTTTTCCTGCAAGGCCATTGCCGCGAATTTATATTACGACCATCATTAATACCAGCCCTTCAGCAAAAAATTGCCATGGCGCCCATCGGAAGACAGGACTCCACTCATGAAAGTGACGAAAGACAAGGCAGCCGCCAACAAGGAAGCGATCCTCGGCGCAGCCTCGAGGATGTACCGGGAAAAAGGCATCGACGGCATCGGGATCGGCGAACTGTCCCGTTCGGTGGGCCTGACCCACGGCGGATTTACGGACAGTTCCCAGGTGGCAAGGAGCAGTTGGCGTCGGAGGCCGTGAGCCGTACGTTCGAAACCAACATCGACGACTGGCGAGCGGCCAAGTCCATCCCCGAACTGCTCAAGAGGTACTTGAGCCAAGGCCACATGGCCAACTGGACCGAAGGCTGCCCGATCCCTGCCCTGGCGGCCGATGTCGCGCGCAACGGTGGCGCCGTCAGCCACTCGTTCACCCAAGGCGTGCAGACCCTGATCGAAACGCTGATGCCATTGGTCGACGGCGAAACCGATGATGAAAAGCACCAGGAAGCCTTGCGCATCCTGTCATCGATTACCGGGGCGATACTGATCGCCAGAGCCCTGGACAACCCGCGATTGTCGCAGCAGTTCCTGCAATCGGTGATCGATGCCTGGCCTGCCAAGACCGAAAAAACCGCACAGGACGTACCGGTGCGACAAACCGGCGATACAAGTCAAGGATGAGGAGCCGCATCAGCGCTCCGGGCAGCTTCAACAAGACTGAACTAGCTTTACCTGCAACGATCCACGGCCAACCGGCAAGGAGTTGTGATGCGTGCCACGGCATTTTCAGTCGGTCAACCAGCCCCCTGGTTTCATTGCCGCACTCAACTACGAGAACGCTTTTGTTTCGACACCATTGCCGGTCGGTATGTCGTGCTGTGTTTTTTGGGTTCTGCGGCCGACCCTGTATCCACCAAGGTTCTGGAAGATATTCAGGCCCATCGCCCGCGATTCGATGATGATCAAGTCTGCTTCTTTGGTGTTTCCGTCGATCCAGAGGATGAAAAGCTCAAGCGGGTGGAGAGTTCGATACCCGGCATACGCTTCATCTGGGATTTCGATCGGTCTGTCAGCAAGCTCTACGGTACATTGCAGCCAGACGGCAGCATCAGGCAAATAACCTATGTGCTGGACCCTGCACTACGTGTCCTGGCCATCGTCCCGATAAGCCCCCCCATTGATAACCATGTCCCCTCGTTAATGCGTTTTCTGGATCGATTGCCGGCAACGGCCGCGCCACGTGCCGCCACACCACACGCCCCCGTCCTGGTGGTTCCCCGTATATTTGAGCCCAAGTTGTGTAAGGCACTGATCAGTTATTACGACGAACGCGGCGGCGAGGAATCCGGGTTCATGACGGAGCAGTCGGGTAAAACCGTCCACATCACCGACCATAATCACAAACGACGTCGTGACTGCGTCATTGAAGATGAGGCTCTGGCCAAAGCCTGTGAATCGCGCATAGCCAGCCGTTTGCTTCCAGAGTTACAGAAAGCGTTCCAGTTCAATGCCACTCGAATGGAGCGCTATCTGGTGGCCTGCTACAACAGCGAGGAAGGCGGGCATTTCCGGCCCCATCGGGATAACACCACGAAGGGTACGGCCCATCGCCGTTTTGCCGTTTCCCTGTTTCTTAATTCGGGAGAGTACGAAGGAGGTTTTCTGCATTTTCCGGAGTATGGAAGGGTGTATTACAACGCGCCGACAGGAGGGGCCGTGGTGTTTTCGTGTTCACTCTTGCACGAAGCCACTTCAGTAACCCAAGGTCGCCGTTACATGTTTCTGCCGTTTCTCTACGATGATGCTGCCGGCGTCATTCGAGAACAGAACCTCTCATTTATTGAAAAACAGCCTTGAGTGCCGGTTCGGACACGATCGCCAGGGTTCATGATCGCCGGATGCCCTCCGCTGATGTAAAAGCCGGAGGGCGAGCCGAGGCACTTTTTGCCGGTGGTGCCAGCGTTATCTCCTCTAGACGCGGCGATTCACGTCAAAGCGATCCAGGTTCATCACCTTTGTCCACGCAGCCACGAAGTCCTTGACGAACTTCTGCTGCGCATCGGCGCTGGCATAGACTTCGGCCAGCGCACGCAACTGCGCGTTCGAACCGAAGACCAGGTCAACCCGGGTGCCCGTCCACTTCACCGCACCGGTTTTGCGATCACGCCCTTCAAACTCCTGCTGGGCATCCGACACCGGTTTCCACTCCACGCCCATGTCCAGCAGGTTGGTGAAGAAATCATTGGTCAGCGCTTCCGGCCGTTGGGTGAACACACCGTGTTTGCTCTGGCCGACGTTGGTGTTCAACACCCGCAGGCCGCCCAGCAGTACCGTCATTTCCGGCGCGCTGAGCGTCAGCAGTTGTGCCTTGTCGATCAGCAAGGCTTCGGCGGGCACGCGGTACTGGGTTTTCAGGTAGTTACGGAAGCCGTCGGCAATCGGTTCAAGGAAACCGAAGGACTCGACATCGGTCTGCTCCTGGCTGGCGTCCGTGCGTCCCGGGGTGAACGGCACCGTCACACTGTGGCCGGCGTTTTTCGCCGCCTGTTCGACACCCGCGCCACCGGCGAGCACGATCAGGTCGGCCAGGGAGATTTTCTTGCCGCCGCTGTTGAACTCCTTCTGGATGCCTTCAAGTTTGGCCAGCACATTGGCCAGTTGCTCCGGCTGGTTGGCCGGCCAGGACTTCTGCGGCGCCAGGCGCAGGCGCCCGCCGTTGGCACCGCCGCGTTTGTCGGAGCCACGGAAGGTGGACGCGGCGGCCCACGCCGTCGATACCAGCTGCGAGACAGACAGGCCGGAAGCCAGCACCTTGCTTTTCAGGCCCGCCACATCGCTGTCGTTGACCAGCGGATGATCGACGGCAGGGATCGGGTCTTGCCACAGCAGTTCCTCGCCCGGCATTTCCGGGCCGAGGTAGCGCGAGAGCGGGCCCATGTCACGGTGAATGAGTTTGTACCAGGCGCGCGCGAAGGCATCGGCCAGTTGATCGGGGTTGGCCAGGAAGCGCCGGGCGATCGGTTCGTAGATCGGGTCGAAACGCAGGGCCAGGTCCGAGGTCAGCATGGTCGGATCACGACGTTTGGACGGATCAAAGGCATCCGGAATGGTCCCGGCACCGGCACCGTTCTTCGGTTTCCACTGGTGGGCGCCGGCCGGGCTCTTGGTCAGTTCCCAGTCGAAACCGAACAG
This sequence comes from Pseudomonas sp. Pseusp49, assembly GCF_059491875.1. NCBI lineage: Bacteria > Pseudomonadati > Pseudomonadota > Gammaproteobacteria > Pseudomonadales > Pseudomonadaceae > Pseudomonas > Pseudomonas sp. Pseusp49. The sequence goes on from NZ_CP168514.1 coordinate 4,221,613, forward strand.
GTTTTCCAGGTAGTTGTTGCTCCATTTGGTGGGCGTGGTGGTCCAGGTCACTTCCAGGCCGCTGGTGATGGTATCGGCCCCTTTGCCGGTGCCGAATGTGCTCTTCCAGCCCAGGCCTTGCAGCTCCAGGCCGGCGGCTTCCGGTTCCGGCCCGACATGGTCGGCGGGCCCGGCGCCGTGGGTCTTGCCGAAGGCGTGGCCACCGGCGATCAATGCCACGGTTTCCTCATCGTTCATCGCCATGCGGCCGAAGGTTTCGCGGATGTCCTTGGCCGAGGCGACCGGGTCCGGTTCGCCTTCCGGGCCTTCCGGGTTCACATAGATCAGGCCCATCTGCACCGCAGCAAGGGGGTTTTCCAGATTGCGGCCATTTTCGGTACGGCTGTCCTCGTTTCTGCCGGGCTCAGCCACCAAGGGCACATCGCCGGGTTTCTGCACCGGTTTGTCTTCTTTTCCGTAACGCGAGTCACCGCCCAGCCATTTGCTTTCAGAACCCCAGTAGACGTCTTCGTCCGGTTCCCACACATCCGCGCGTCCACCGGAAAAACCAAACGTCTTGAAGCCCATGGATTCCAGGGCGACGTTGCCAGTGAGGACGATCAGGTCGGCCCAGGAGATTTTGTTGCCGTACTTTTGCTTGATCGGCCACAGCAGCCGGCGGGCCTTGTCGAGGCTGACGTTGTCCGGCCAGCTGTTGAGCGGTGCAAAGCGTTGTTGGCCGGAGCCGGCGCCGCCCCGGCCGTCACCGGTGCGATAGGTGCCTGCGGCGTGCCAGGACATGCGGATAAAGAAAGGCCCATAGTGACCGAAGTCCGCCGGCCACCAGTCCTGGGAGTCGGTCATCAGCGCAGTCAGGTCTTTTTTCAGCGCCTGGAAGTCCAGGCTCTTGAAGGCTTCGGCGTAGTTGAAGTCGCCCCCCAACGGGTCAGACTTGGGCGAGTGTTGACTCAGGATCTTCAGGTTCAGTTGGTTCGGCCACCAGTCGCGGTTCGTCGTGCCACCGCCAGCGGCGTGATTGAACGGGCATTTCGATTCAGTTGACATGGCATCTCCTCTTGATTTTGTTTTCAGCTAACCACCCTTGAGCGTGGATCCGGATCACCGATTGATGAAATAGCTTTTCGGTATGGGATCCATAGCCTTGAGGCTATGACAGCCCCGCGATCAGTCGCTCCAGACCATCCATTAAAGTACCGGTCCGGGAAACTGTCGCTTCATCCGTGGAGATAGCTGATAAACAGTGCAAATCAGTCATGCGATGCAAGATCATCAACACCTGCCACAATGGATTAATACCATTTGCTACAAGGACGTGGACGACAGGAAGGATTGTTTGCCGCGAGAGGTTGCGCCATGTACCTCAAAGCCATTGTCATCTGGGTATTGCTGGCGATCATCGTTGTCGCCGTGCTCGCTCGCCTGGTGCATAACGCCAAGGTCGCCGACCGGGCGCTGAAGATCGCCAAGCCGGATCATCAGCCTCGCGGGCGAAAGAAGGACAAGGCCCCATGACTGACCCGGGGCAACAGGGACGGCGACGATTCGGATCGCCGCGCGGCCTCAATCACCCGGGGCTTTGCTGCAGGCAATAAAAAACCGGCCTTTCAGCCGGTTTTTTATTGTTCACTCAGCAGCACTTGGGTCCGGCTTTACTGCCGTAACGGGCTTCCTGGCGCTCGCGGAAGAACGCCTCGTAGTCCATCACCGGTTTGTCCGGGTGCTTGCTCTGCATGTGCTCGACGTAGTTGTCGTAGTCGGGCATGCCGACCATCAGGCGCGCGGCCTGACCGAGGTATTTGCCCAGGCGACTCAGGTCATTGAACATGCTGCCCTCCTCGCCTATGCATTCGGCAGCGCCTGGAATGGCGCTTCTTTATCCGTACGCTCCTTGCTGCCCCAGGCGGCGATACCGACCTTGAGCGCGAAGAACAGGATGCTGAACACCACGAACAGGAACAGCGCAGTCAGCGTGGCGTTGGTGTAGGCGTTGAAGATCACATGCTGCATCTGCTCGATGCTCTTGGCCGGGGCCAGCACCTGACCATTGGCCAGGGCATCGCTGTACTTCTTCGCCAGGGCGAGGAAGCCGATCGCCGGGTTGGCATCGAACAGCTTGATGAAGCCGGCGGTGGTGGTGCAGATCAGCAACCACACAGCCGGCAGCAAGGTGACCCAGGCATAACGCTGGCGCTTCATCTTGATCAGCACCACGGTGCCGAGCATCAGCGCGATACCGGCCAGCATCTGGTTGGAGATGCCGAACAGCGGCCACAAGGTGTTGATGCCGCCCAGCGGGTCGATCACGCCCTGGTACAGCAGATAACCCCACATGGCCACGCAACCGGCGGTGGCAATCAGGTTGGCGGTCCAGGACTCGGTGCGGCGCAGGGCCGGCACGAACGAGCCGAGCAGGTCCTGAAGCATGAAGCGCCCGGCACGCGTACCGGCGTCGACTGCGGTCAGGATGAACAGCGCTTCGAACAGGATCGCGAAGTGGTACCAGAACGCCATGGTGTTCTCGCCCGGCAACAGCTGGTGCAGGATCTGCGCGATCCCCACCGCCAGGGTCGGCGCACCGCCGGCACGGGCCAGGATGGTGGTTTCACCAATGTCATGGGCCACTGCTTGCAACGCTTCCGGTGTGATCGCAAAGCCCCAGCTGCTGACGGTTTGCGCAACGGCCACCGCATCGGCGCCGACCACGGCCGCCGGGCTGTTCATGGCGAAGTACACGCCTGGATCGATCACCGACGCCGCGACCATCGCCATGATGGCCACGAAGGATTCCATCAGCATGCCGCCGTAACCGATGTAACGGGCATGCCCCTCATTGGCGAGCAACTTCGGCGTAGTGCCGGAAGCGATCAGCGCATGGAAACCCGAGACCGCGCCACAGGCGATGGTGATGAACAGGAACGGGAACAGACCGCCCTTCCAGACCGGGCCGGTGCCGTCGATGAATTGGGTCAGGGCCGGCATTTTCAGCTCGGGCATGGTCACCAGGATGCCGATGGCCAGGGCGACGATGGTGCCGATTTTCAGGAAGGTCGACAGGTAGTCACGGGGCGCCAGGATCAGCCACACCGGCAACACCGCGGCAACGAAACCGTAGCCGATCAGCATCCAGGTGATCTGGATACCGGTAAAGGTAAAGGCCTTGGCCCACACCGGATCCGCGGCAATCTGCCCGCCGAGCCAGATCGAACCGAGCAGCAACAGCACGCCGATCACCGAGATCTCACCGATGCGACCCGGGCGGATGTAGCGCATGTAGATGCCCATGAACATCGCGATCGGGATGGTTGCCATCACCGTGAAAATGCCCCAAGGGCTCTCGGCCAGGGCTTTCACCACGATCAGCGCCAGCACCGCGAGGATGATGATCATGATCAGGAAGCAGCCGAACAACGCGATGGTGCCGGGGATGCGGCCCATTTCTTCACGGACCATGTCGCCCAGGGAGCGGCCGTTGCGGCGGGTGGACATGAACAGGACCATGAAGTCCTGCACCGCACCGGCCAGCACCACGCCGGCGATCAGCCACAGCGTGCCGGGCAGGTAGCCCATCTGCGCCGCCAGTACCGGACCGACCAGCGGACCTGCACCGGCAATGGCCGCGAAGTGGTGACCGAACAGCACGTGTTTGTTGGTCGGCACATAGTCCAGACCGTCGTTATTGAGCACAGCCGGCGTGGCCCGAGTGGGATCGAGCTGCATCACTTTATTGGCGATGAACAGGCTGTAGTAGCGGTAGGCAACGAGGTAGATGGCGACGGCTGCGACTACGATCCACAGGGCGTTGATCGCTTCGCCGCGGCGCAGGGCCACGACACTCAGCGCAATCGCTCCCAGGACAGCCACGGCAAACCAGGCGAGGTGTTTAGCCAGACGGGGCATAGCGTGTCTCCTGCCGACAGCCAGTGACTGCGGCGGTAATTTTTATAATTGTGTCCGCGGAGCGGAGCTGGCCCAATATCTGCGCATGCCGTCCACAAATAAATCCGCGTTACTACGTACGTGGCGTCTACGTAGTACTACGTAGACGCCACCTGCATAGCCGCAATACCGACCCTGTAGGAGCTGCCGAAGGCTGCGATCTTTTGACTTTTTTGGGTATCAGCATCAAAAGATCGCAGCCTGCGGCAGCTCCTACAGAAGCGTATCTTTGGCATATGATGCCGGCCCCGCCGTCCCTCGGTCGGGCGCAAGCGCGGGGACAGGAGTAGAGATGCAGCTCAAACACAAGATCGTCGCCCTCGGGATTCTGCCGCTGGTGCTGGCCATTGCCGTCATCTGCGCGCTGGTGATTTCCCTCAACCGCCAATTGGGCGATCAACAGGCGCAGTTGATCGAAGACAGCATTCTGGCGAGCAAACGTGCGGAACTGAAAAACTACGTGGAAATGGCCCAGAGCCTGATCGCCCCGCTGTACGACGACGGCCATGGCGACGCCCGTGCCCAGCAGCAAGTGCTGGAAGAATTGCGCAAGCTCAGCTTCGGCATCAACGGTTACTTCTTCGTCTACGACCACGAAGGCCGCAGCCTGATGCATGCGCGCCAGTCGGACCTGGTGGGCCAGTATCTGTGGGACATGAAGGATCCCCACGGCCTGCCGGTGATTCAGGCGCTGCTGAAAAGCGCGCAATCGGGCGAAGGCTTCCAGCGCTACGCCTGGAACAAACCCTCCTCCGGCCAGGTGACCGACAAACTCGCCTACGTGGTGATGCTCGACCGCTGGGGCTGGATGCTCGGCACCGGCATCTACCTCGAAGACGTCGAGCGCGCCACCCAGCAGGCCCGTGCCGAAGTGGCCATGGGCATCCGCAAGACCATGATGGCGATTGCCGTGGTCGCACTGGTCGCTGTGCTGTTCGTCTTCGCCACCGGCATGACCCTCAACGTCAGCGAGCATCGCCTGGCGGACAAGAAACTGCAGCGCCTGACCCAGCGCATCGTCAGCCTGCAGGAAGAGGAACGATCCCGGGTGTCCCGCGAGTTGCACGACGGCGTCAGCCAGGTGTTGGTCTCGATCAAGTTCCAGTTCGAACTGGCCAGCCACCTGCTGGAAAGCGGACAAGCCCGGGACAAGGGCCTGAACACCTTGAAGGACGCCACCGAACGCCTGGGCGATGCCATCGGTGAAGTCCGCAGCCTCTCCCATGACCTCCGCTCATCCTTGCTCGACACCCTCGGCCTGCCGGCGGCCATCGGCCAATTGGCGGCAGAGTTCGAGCAGCGCAGCGGGCTGACCGTGACCTACGACGAAAATGAATTCGACTGCCAACTGGTCGACGGCGCGGCGGTGTCGCTGTTCCGCATCGTCCAGGAAGGCCTGACCAATATCGAACGCCACGCCCAGGCGAAGCACGTGTCCATTACACTGCGCGGCTGCGACGAGTCCGTGCGGCTGACGCTGGTCGATGACGGCATCGGTTTCAACGTCGCCCAGGTCGAACGTCGTCAGGCCGGCATTGGCTTGCGTAACATCCGCGAACGCGTCGAACATTATGGCGGGCGCTTCGACTTGATCTCGATGCCGGGCAGAAGCGAGCTGGACGTACGACTGCCGATGAAGCCTGGCGCAAAACACTGAGCCGGCCCCACCACTACAAGAGTGAATAGCTGCGATGAACCTGCCCTCCCCGATCCGCATCGCCCTGGTCGACGATCACTCCCTGGTGCGCGACGGCATCAAGGCACTGCTGGCCGTGATGTCGCCCCTGGAAGTGGTCGGCGAAGCGGAAAACGGCGCCGACGCCATCGACATGGTCGGGCGCTGCCAGCCGGACCTGCTGCTGGTCGACATCAGCCTGCCGGACATGAACGGCCTGGAACTGACCCGCGTGCTGCGCAGCCAGTACCCGTCGCTCAAGGTGCTGGTGCTGAGCATGTACGACAATTACGAATACGTCAGTGAATCGGTGCGCTCCGGCGCCAGCGGCTACGTACTGAAAAACGCCCCGTCACGGGAAATCATCGCCGCCATCGAAGCCATCACCAGCGGCGGGACCTTCTATAGCGCCGACATCGCCCAGCGGCTGATCGCCGACAAGAACACCGACAACGAACTGACCCCGAGGGAAAGCCAGGTGCTGTCGAAGATGGCGCAAGGCTTGAACAACAAGGAAATGGCCCGGGAGCTGGACATCAGCGTGCGCACGGTGGAGACACACCGTTTGAGCATCCGGCGCAAGCTCAACATCGACAAGCCGGCGGCGCTGGTCAAATACGCCATCGATCACGGCCTCATATCCCGCTGACACCCCGCCCCCCCCGTGGTCACTGCAAAAACCTGTGGGAGCGGGCTTGCTCGCGAAGGCGGTGTGTCAGGCGACAACATTGCTGGCAATGCCGACGCCTTCGCGAGCAAGCCCGCTCCCACAGGGGGGGCACCGAATCATCCATTGACTGCATCAATAGTCACCATCAACTCAATGAAGTTCTCATAAAAAATCCACGGCGTAACATCTGCTCCATACCAACCCATAAGCACCCCGGAGCACACGATCATGAAACGCCAGACCCTCCTCAGCATCGCTTTCTCGGTTTTCGCAGTTAACGCTTTCGCCGCAACTTCTGCTCAACCTGTGGTCGCTGAAGGCGGCTCGGATCGTCTGATTGAAAGCCGTGTGGCTGAAGGTGGTTCCGATCGCCTGATCGAAAACCGCGTCGCCGCCGATGGTTCCGACAAGTTGATGGAGAACCGCGTCGCTGAAGGTGGCTCTGACAAACTGCTGCAGAACCGCGTTGCTGAAGGTGGCTCTGACAAGCTGCTGCAGAACCGCGTTGCTGAAGGTGGCTCTGACAAGCTGCTGCAGAACCGCGTTGCTGAAGGTGGCTCCGACAAACTGCTGCAGAACCGCGTTGCTGAAGGTGGCTCTGACAAACTGCTGCAGAACCGCGTCGCTGAAGGTGGTTCCGACAAACTGCTGCAGAACCGCATTGCCGAAGGTGGCTCGGATCGTCTGATCCAGAATCGTGCGGCATAACTAATCGCTGCAACACAACGCCCAACAAAAAACCCGGCCTGATCAGCCGGGTTTTTTCATGTTTGTTTGGGGGCTTTCACTGGTTTGGAGGTCACTTCACTTTCTGCGCGGGCACGTTCCCTTGTGGGAGCTGGCCTGCCAGCGATGGTCGTTAACGATAACGCGGGTGACCTGGATAAACGCGGCGCACTGGAGTCCATCGCCAGCAGGCTGGCTCCTACAGTAATTTCAGCGTGGACATGGTCCCCTGTGGGAGCTGGCTTGCCAGCGATGGTCGTTAACGATTACGCGGGTGACCTGTATAAACACGGCGCACTGGAGTCCATCGCCAGCAAGCTGGCTCCTACAGTAGTTTCAGCGTGGGCACGGTCCCCTGTGGGAGCTGGCTTGCCAGCGATGGTCGTTAACGATTACGCGGGTGACCTGTATAAACGCGGCGCACTGGAGTCCATCGCCAGCAAGCTGGCTCCTACAGTTTCAGCGTGGGCATGGTCCCCTGTGGGAGCTGGCTTGCCAGCGATGGTCGTCAACGATTACGCGGGTGACCTGTATAAACACGGCGCACTGGAGTCCATCGCCAGCAAGCTGGCTCCTACAGTTTCAGCGTGGGCATGGTCCCCTGTGGGAGCTGGCTTGCCAGCGATGGTCGTCAACGATAACGCGGGTGACCTGCATAAACGCGGCGCACTGGAGTCCATCGCCAGCAGGCTGGCTCCTACAGGCATTGCGTTGACACTTCACAGACACCAGAAACCGCCCACATAAAGATCAAAAAGAAATTAATAAATAAAAATTAAGTATTTATCGTTATAAAAATAGAAGCGTACCCTCCAGTCATCCCGTCATTCATCACCACAGTGAAGTGCCCCATGAATCCGACTGACAACCTCATCGATTTCGCCAGCTACCGCAAACGCAAACAAGCTCAGCAACGGGCGCGGGCCATGTGGGAGATGTACGCACGCAACGCCGGATTACAGGCATTCCAGTGGGTTCAGGCGTCTCGGTCTGCCGAGACACGTCAGGCGTGAACGCGCACGAACCCTCGCGCTTTCTGATAAGCGCGGACGAGCCTGTGCTGGACCTGAACAATCCGGATGCCCCTGAAGAGGACCCGATCTGCGAACGGGTAGCACAAAATCTGCTGCGTCTGCGAGGCAAGCGCCATCTGTCCCTCGATGCCCTGGCCCGACAGTGCGGCGTGAGCCGTGCCATGTTGGCGCAAATCGAATCGGGGCGCAGCGTGCCGTCCATCAAGGTGCTGTGCAAAATCGCCAAAGGCTTGAAGGTATCGGTGGCTGCGTTTCTGGAGCATCGGGCCTTCGAAGGTGTGGCCGTGCTGTCGGCGAGCCAGAGCAAACGCCTGGTCAGTGCCAACGGCGCTTTTGTCAGCCGCGCCCTGTTCCCCTTTGACGTGGCGCGCCAATCGGAATTCTACGAGCTGCGCCTGAGCCCGTTGGGAGAAGACCATTCCCAGGGCCATGGCCCAGGCGTCCAGGAAAACCTGGTGGTGGCGCAGGGTGTGCTGGAAATCAGCGTCAACGACGAGCGTTACCTGCTGTCCACGGGGGACTCGATCCTGTTTTATGCCGACCAGCCCCACCGCTATCGCAACCCCGCCGACAGTGAAGCGGTGGCTTATCTTGTAGTGACCTACCCGGAACGCCTGGACTGAAACGACCTTGCTCGCGATGGGCTCAAGGCTGACGCGTTTTTTCAGAAAACCCGCGTCATCGTTGACGTCCATCGCGAGCAAGCTCGCTCCTACAGTTACAGGTCCAGTGCAGGGATCAGCAGGTGCAGCACATCAACGGCATGCCGTTGCAGCTCATCATCATCGGCATGCTGCAGTCGTTCATCATTTTCATCATCAGCGCGCAGCAGCTTTTCATCATGTCCATGTTCATGCCGGCCATCGGCATGATTTTGCACATCATGCCGTCAGCCATCATGGTGCATTCCATCACGCACTTCATCGATGGCATCGGCATACCCATCATCGGCATTGGCATCATCATGTTCATCATCGGCATGGCCATGCTCGCCTGGGACATGCACATCATGCTCATGTTGCCGCAGTGCATCATCATCGGCATGCCGCAGTTCATCATCATCTGCATCATTTCAGCGCTGTTCTTGAACATGGCCATGTCCATGCCAGCGGCCGGCATCATCTTGCACATCATGCCGTCGTCCATCATGTCGCAGGACATGGTCGCCATCATCATCGGCATGCCCATCATCGGCATGGTGGCGTTCATCGGCATTTGCATCTGCATGGCATTCATCATGGTGTTGCTCCCTGAAGGACTGGATAGTTGGGCGAAGCTGATGGAGGCCGATTCTAGGGAATCGGCCGAGCGCAACAAGCTGGCGATCGAACAGCCAAAGTCGATGTCGGGGCAGTCTTAACGAGGCAGGCAGGACGATTGTTTCTGCTGTGACGAACAATCGGATTCGATCACGGACAAGGTAAAAGCCATGACGCGGATTAATCGGTTATGGATATGCAGATTGCATCTATATAAATAGCGGAAAGAAATAATCGTTCTAACCGGAGTGACAATCTTTCTCTCCAGGTTAATGATTGAGTCGCAGGCAAAAACGCGACTTCACGGATTGTCAGAAGCTCTACCACCGCTCCACAAAAAAAACCGGCCTGATCAGCCGGTTTTTTGTATTGCTCAGCCTGATGGTGCCCTGAGATTCTCAGGCCAGGCTCTCGACAGTCTCACCGCTGCTCGCCCGTTGAGCATCCAGCAGCACATCCAGCGTCGTGAGGAACACTTCATGACTCATGATGCCGGTGCACACCGTTGATAGAATCTGATTCCCCGCCTCGTCTTTCAGAGTGACCTTCTCACTCCAGGCGTTCAAATTGACTGAAGCAAGGGCCGACACCGGGACTTTACGTCCGTCAACTTCCAGAAACTCGCGTATCACGTAAAGCACGATGCCTGCACGGTAATAACCCAGGCTGTCTTTCTCGGCGCTATCAACGGCTGTCTGGGTATTTATCTTCTCCATAGTCATATAAAAATACATCTACTTCCGAAACAAAAAACACCATTTCAATACAACCTCCGCACACCTCACAGCCCCTTCAACAACTCCGAGCAACTTCCTTAAAAGCGAGCCCTCTTAGGCCTAGTGACTCTACAGCGTCCTTGAAAACTTGACTGACATATAGCACTTGCGGATTTTCAGGAATGCGGAAAATTTCACCCATGTAACTCTCTGGAACTTTTAACACCGCATTATAAACGACGTAACCACCCTCCCCCCTATCATAATCGGATTGATCAATATCAAATACATTTGATAGAAGCTCGGCAATGAATATTGCGACATCCCCTGCGCGTGGCCCGAGCAGCTTAACCCTAGGAAAAACCCGCAAAAAATCAAGCGCATCATATGCTTTTTCCGAGACAACCAAGATCGGCCTGAAAAAAGTAAAAAAATCAGAACGTGCCGACTTATTGTTATCATCACTATTATATACGACACAAAAAGCCTGTCTTTCAGACTCTAAAATCACTTCACCATATGCCAGCTTTGTAGCGAATCCCTGCAGACTTTCCACCTGATCCGCATCGATCAATGTTTTGTATTTATCATCTTGCGTTATTGAATAAAGCTTCATAACCACCCAACTTTTTAGTTAACCAACGCAATCAGGCGAATCACCGGAGCGTACTCGTTGCGGATGTACACACTAGACGTCCTAACGAATGCTCAGCAGTCTCCAGGCGGTGCGGGCAATATGCAGGAAGTGGCCTACAGTATTAAGGTTAAAAGCCACTCTGAAAATCAGAGCCCCAAACAAACCATTACCCCCTAACCAACTCCGACTCTAACGAAACAACTGACAATAAGCCCTAAGGTTTGACAAGCGCCCCGACTCCGATACGTCAGACAAGATAAACAATATCACGCTAAATCCTTATCGAGTCCGCAAGGTCATTAGTTTTTTTCATCGATGATTGAAAAGCCAACTCTAGCACATCCCCTGTTTTTTTATATTTCATCAAATAGCTCCCCGGCTTAAAATCAACTACCACCCCTTGAATAGAGTCAGAGCCATCAGGCTCAAGATCTCCACCAGTAGTATCTTCACCTGCGCCGACGAACACTTGCCCAGAAGGAAAACCAAGGTACAAGACTCCGAAATCCGCAGCTATATCATCGACAATTGCTATTTTGTAACTACCATCCTGCCCCAACCCCAAAAAAGCTACATTCCCCTCATTAATCTCTTGAATTTCATCTTCAACGATACTCCACCAATCAGGAGTGTCCGACATCCTATGCCTTATAGCTGCAAGGTCGAATATTGCGACTGTTGCAGTATCAGTAACGATAGTAAATTTTTGAGCCATAAATTTATTACTTGAAATTATCGAGATAATTTTATCACCTAGGTTGCTGACCTGCTTTCCTGGCGGTTTTTTTTCAAGAAGTCACCAGTATCTATCCCATTACTTAGAACAAAATCATTCAATGCAACCGGATCAAAAATAACGATCCCAGGTTGAAATATCTCAATTTTTGCTACGCTTTTCGTCCACAATCTCCTACCGACGAAAAACTGCTGAGTACAAACCCCTTCAATTTAACTCAAAAAAACTTTCCAAGAACTCGTTAAAACTTGCCCACTAGGGCTTGAGCCTCCCCTGTTTGAACTCAGCCAATGAGTCACCAAGAGTAAGCTCAACCACCTCGCCAGTTAGCTTATTATAAAAAAAACCACTCTCACCTTCAAAGCTATCCAATGGAAGATACTCTAAAGGTACTCCGAGCGTTTCATGGGTTCGTTTCAGCGCCAAATCAAAATTAGTATTTTTTGAAAACCAACAAATTTGATATATCTCTTTGCCGCGGCTCATAAAAGTCGGCCCATCCTCAACATGAAGATAAAACTGACCGAAATCGCTAGACGCATCAACGTCTATTTTTTTAGCTCTATTTCATAGTCAGCACTGACGTCAGCGTACCACCAGCCTTTCTGCCTACAGAAATCCATTACTTTTTTCGAAATCATATATTCACCCACAACTCACAGATCCGCTAGAACGCCCTCAGGTTGCTTAGCACGCCGTATTCATAGACCAACATCTACCCACCATATAAAAATCGGCTTCTAGACATGTGAATATATATCTACCTCTTTACCATCACTCAAGAAAAAGAGCCTTGCAACAGTCGAATCAATATTATATCCAGCCTTGATTACGGTACCAGCGACACCATTACTCGCCAATAAAACAACCTCTTTAACTCTGTCCTCCTCCCAGCTATATCGATATGCCCAATACTCCATATCCCCATCTACTCGACAAGCTCTTAGAACCTTCCCATCTTTTAGCTCTGCTATCTTTAGCCAAAGGATCTCATTATGTTTATTTTTCCGAAGTGAAAATAATAGACCTCCAAAAGACCTAAAAAACTCGAACTCATCCAGCAAGCCTTGAGAATTATAACTTTCAATTCTTACTACTTGACCATCACAAAGAAAATACTTAGATACGTTCTTTTTACTGGTCGGTTCCTTATCAATAATTTTTGATGGAGTAACACCCGCCATTTCGAGCTCCAATGGAATTATCGTATAACATGGCCCCTTAGAAAAAGAAATCTCCCCATGAGCAGCATCATCAACAAACTTAGCGCAAAAACTCTCGTCGCTAATTTTAGTCAACGCCTCGTCCTTAAGCACCAGCAAATCTGAATAATTCATACTTAACTACCTTTTGAAATTAACACCTTCACCGAGGGATTTCTTAATAGCACGCTCGGCAGACGCTGGATCGACAGCAGGCGATCAGCGTCGTCGTACACGTAATCCTGACGGGCATCGGCATTCAGTTTGGCCAGCAGCCGGCCAATGCTATCGCGCTCGAATTCGGTGCGGCGCTGTGGCCCTTCGCCGTAGCCGGTTTCGTCGACCTGGGTCAGATGCCCGCCGAGGTTGTAGCTAAAGCACCGGATCAGGTTACCAACTCAATAAAAAATGGTTTAGGAAGCTCCCAAACCATTCCAAACACATAATTTTAAGGAGCTATACAAACACCACCCACCAAAGCCTCAAAAAGACATCAAAGTACAACGCCAAAACTTCAGAAAAGCCATACTACCTAATTGAAACCCCTCCCTTTATTCGATCAACTGCAAGTCGAGCATTAAAGCCAACAACGACTTTACCCCCTCCAACGCACTTACACCCTTCAACACACCACTAATTCACTTCCATAAAATCGTCATTTTCAAGATAGTAATTAAGCGCAGCCACCACTTTAACTATATTTGCAGATACCTCCTGCTCGAGAACATTCCTCAGCACATCATTAAACTGCTGACCATAATAAATTAACTCCAATTCATTCGCCGCCACAAAATCACTGTAAACTTCAACATCTCCAGCCATTTCAGGATATGCATCCAAATAAAAAACAAGCTCTGGAGTTATAGTTCCAACATCATCTTCAACGTACACACACAGATCATCAATTATAACATCACCCGCTTGCACGGCCTCAATCACAGCAGCAATCGTTACAGGCTCTTTAACCTTTAATATACTCATCAACATGTTCCTTTTAGTGGCTGTCCAGCCTTACCATTAAGTTTACCTTTACGTCCCTCTTTCGCAGGCCTTGCCATAAAAAGTGCTTCTGCTCGGTCCGACCGTTGATCTCTGAAACCGTGGCAACCCGCCGCCCTAGGCTGTCGCACCGATACGAACCGGTACTTACGAGCTTGCCATTGACCAACGTCTGAGCCCGGACTAGCCGATTCTCACAGTCATAACGAAACGTCTGCAGCGTGCCCATCCCGCTGTGCTTTTCAATCAGGTTGCCCCACGCATCGTAGGCATATTCCTGATCCCGCCAGCGCTTGAGGCGGTTGTCCTTGACGTGGTCAAACTGGCTGGTGTTGAAGTTCAGCCGGTTCACCGCCGCGTCGTAGCGGAATTCTTCACTGTCGATCAACTGGCCGGTGTCGCGGCTGTGCAGCTGGCCGTTGGCTTCGTATTGGTACTTGATCTCGCCGCGCAGTTTGTCGAGGGTGCGGGTCAGTTCGCCGGCCGGGTCGTAGTGGTGACGGCGGTGGATCGGGTTGTAGGCGTGTTCGACCAGCAGGTCGGGCTGGATGCCGGGGTTGTGGATGCGCGAGAGTTTTTCCGCCGGCAGGCGCGAGGCGAACTGCCAGCTCTTGCGGCCCATCGCGTCGTAGCCGAAGCAGCTGGTGAGCGTGCCCTGGGTGCGCAGGACTTCGCGGTGCAGGTCGTCGCGCTCGATGTCGCTGATCAGCTGGCCGTCGAGGTTGAGTTGGTTTTACCGTTGACCTCTGAAACCTTGGCAACCCGCCGCCCCAGGCTGTAGTACCGATACGGCCCCGTACTTTCCAGCCTGCCATTAACCAGCGTCTCAGCCCGGAACAACCGATTCTCACCGTCATAACATTCGGCTTCGTCTAACTAAAAATCATCCCAGGGCGCATACCGATAATCATTATCTATTTTTTTAAAGGTAAGACCATGGATTCTCTTATTAATACACTCATTAAGGAAGCGAGCAGAACATACAACCTCATGAATCTCTTCAAAATAGAACAAATCAGAATCAACACTTTCCGAAACTACAAGCTTATCAATACGTTCATAAGTTGAACCCCTCAAATCGAGAGCGCCTGACTTCACATTACTATCCAGCACGAAAGAGGAACTATCCAAATCCATAGCTCTCAGCCTTTCGACAACGGCGAAGAAAAAATATGACTTATCTTGCTTAGCCACCCCCGGAGTAAAAAGTTCAACCGGCCTGCTAACATACTTGCACTCAAAAACATCGCAGACAGCCAAAAAGTCTTTGGACGCCAAAAAATGATCCGGCAACCAATCTGCCGTTAATTGGGGAACATCAGCCATTGCTCGATAGCAGTCGCTTAAGGCACCTTGCTCTGGGTTTTCGGAGGGATAATGGAAGGTTGGCAAATCGGGAACCCAACTCAAATCAAAAAAAAATGGCGCACCCTCACCATCCGGCTCATAACTAATAATATATATATCTTTCATTTTTCCACCTTTAAAGCAACCGACCAGTTATGGCATCAAGTTTAAATAGCCCGCCTTCTAGACCCTGAGCAGCCCACGTTTGAACATTTTTCACGCCAAGCGCCCGATCTATATCAGTCAAATTATTTAGGTTATTGTTAAGTTTCACCAACTTGTTTTTTACAGCTTCAGTGTACTGACCGTGATTCGACCAGTGCCCCGGCATGCCAGTAGTTTTGGCTAGATCTTTTGAGCCAGGTAGAAAAATCCCATTGGACGCCCCATCCGGATCCCAACCAATTTTGTTCAGCCTACCAAACATTTTTTTGAACTGAGTACTTTTTATCAGCTCTTCGGGTATCAAATGGTGATTTGCCATTCCATCGCCGGTACGTGCTCCCATGTTGTTACCTAACTTCGTAGAACACCAACCTAATGGATCAACCCAGTTATTAGGGCTTGGTGCATACGAGTAAAAATTCATGCCTCCTGATAAAGAAATCGGATCCTGCGTAACAAACCGCCCCACCCCCGGATCGTAATACCGAAACGTGTTGTAGTGCAGCCCCGTCTCGTCGTCGAAATACTGCCCCTGAAACCGCAGGTTCTGCTCGACTTCATTGACCGTCAGCTTCTCAACCGAACCCCAAGCCTTGTACGTCGCCTGCCAGACAATGCTCCCGTCCGCGTCAGTCATCTCCAGCGGCGTACCAATCTGGTCGGTATGGAAGTAGTAAAGCTGCTGCTCTTCACCCTCCGCCTGGTCCACACGCGCCAGCGGCGCATAACTCCCCGGCTCATACAGGTACAGACTGCTCCGCCCCGGACTTTCCTCACGCAGCATCCGCAGGCCTTGCCACAAAAAGTGCTTCTGCTCGGTCCGACCCTTGACCTCTGAATCCTTGGCAACCCGCCGCCCCAGACTGTCGTACCGATACGAACCGGTACTTTCCAGCTTGCCATTGACCAACGTCTCAGCCCGAACCAGCCGATTCTCACAGTCATAACGAAACGTCTGCAGCGTGCCCATGCCGCTGCGTTTCTCAATCAGGTTGCCCCACGCATCGTAGGCATACTCCTGATCCCGCCAGCGCTTGAGGCGGTTGTCCTTGACGTGGTCGAACTGGCTGGTGTTGAAGTTCAGCCGGTTCGCCGCGGCGTCGTAGCGGAATTCTTCGCTGTCGATCAACTGGCCGGTGTCGCGGCTGTGCAACTGGCCGTTGGCTTCGTACTCGTACTTGATCTCGCCGCGCAGTTTGTCGAGGGTGCGGGTCAGTTCGCCGGCCGGGTCGTACTGGTGACGGCGGTGGATCGGGTTGTAGGCGTGCTCGACCAGCAGGTCGGGCTGGATGCCGGGGTTGTGGAGGCGCGAGAGTTTTTCCGCCGGCAGGCGCGAGGCGAACTGCCAGCTCTTGCGGCCCATCGCGTCGTAGCCGAAGCAGCTGGTGAGCGTGCCCTGGGTGCGCAGGACTTCGCGGTGCAGGTCGTCGCGCTCGATGTCGCTGATGAGCTGCCCGTCGAGGTTGAGTTGGTGCAGGTGGCCGCTGCCGTAGTACAGGTGATTGAGGTGTTGGCCGGTGGGCAACGTCAGCGTGGTGAGGTTGCTCAGTGGGTCGTACTCGTAGGACAAGGTGCCTTGCGCCGTAGTCTCCTGGATCAGGCGGCCGAGCAGGTCGTAGGAGAATTCGAGGGTTTCTTCGCTGACGCCGAGTTGCTTGCCCTGCGCGCTCGGCAGGCGCTGGATCGACAGCAGGCGATCAGCGTCGTCGTACGCGTAATCCTGACGGGCATCGGCATTGAGCTTGGCCAGCAGCCGGCCAATGCCATCGCGCTCGAATTCGGTGCGGCGTTGTGGTCGTTCGCCGCGTTCGCCGTAGCCGGTTTCGTCGACCTGGGTCAGATGCCCACCGAGGTTGTAGCTGAAGCGCCGGGTCAGGTTGTCGATGCGTTTTTCTTCGACCAACCGGTCGGACGCATCGTAGGCGAACTGGTACGCCGCGTTGTTTTCGTTGATCAGTGCCGTCAGGCGAATCGCCGGGTCGTACTCGTAGCGGATGCGCTGGCCCTTGGCGTCCTGGCGGCTGCTCGGCAGGTCCCGGGCGGTGCGTAGCAGGCGCGTGGTCTGGCCTTTGCCGTCGGTGCCAGGGACTGGCTGGGGGCTGCATGTTCATGGCGTGTATTCTGTGCCCCCACCACTAGGAAATTTGCTGTCCGGATTAATCTAGATTCTTAAAGAGCGGACAAACTAGCCAACTTAAAAAATCTTAAAATTCGTTATTTTCGTAGTAAAATTTAAACGCTTGGCATTGCGTGCATGCTTTCCAAAATTTCTCTGATGCCATACGACTTCACATCACCCTCATTACATGAAACTTTGAAAGCTTTACTACGCCGCACTGCTCAGAATAGAAGTTTCTTCCAGATGCAACTTTCAATGCAAACCCCACCACAATAAAACCCTACGCAAAAGCACTCAAGTGATTTTACGGACTATAGCCACCCTAGACCTCACCCATCGAGTTCGCTTTGTTTCTCAACCTGTTTGAACAAAAAACACCCCTTCCCCGCTCCCATTTTTTTTCAAAAACAAATACCCAACTGCATCGGTGAGATAAAAAATATCCTTAAAAGGCTCTGAAAAATCTGATGAATACAGCTGACAGATAAAATCATATTCTACAGTTAAAGTCTCAGGAAGGATCATTCCATGAGGGGCCGAATCTGAAAGCATAGAGAAAACGGGAAAGTCCTCCTCTTCTATTTTCCTGTCTTTTAACTCCGTCGCCACCTCTGGAATACTATCTACAGGGCTTGCTTGAAACACACCGCCCTCACTGCGCACAACTAGAGTATATCCACTCAAAATAGATTCTAACTCTGAAGGATCTCCACTGTACGTTATATTCTCAAGAAAATAGTCAGACTTACTATAAGTCGAAAAGACGTACAACACACCTGCACCTGGCAGGCTGTTGTTTTTTATGTCGCCTTTAATTTTAGAGCAATCTATCGAAGCAACCAGGGTAAGAGGATCTCCATCAGGGTTAACCGGCCATACTACGACCTCCGCTTCCTGCCCCCCAAACATGATACCCGAAGTAATAGCACCGCCATGAGAAGGAATAATTTGTTTTACTGTTATCATAATGACCTCATCCACATGTACTTAGACTGCTATGAATTTTTTTCGCCACAGGATCTAACGCTGCAGATAGCTATACGAATGAGATCAGCCCCTTGCACAAAAAAAACTGCAAGAAACTTATGAGCTATTATTTTAACTCGAACAACCCAGCTTAATATTTGCACCCACCCCCCCGACCAAAAAGTAGTAACAGAAGAAAAAACCTCTCCGTCCTAAAAATCCAATCTCGCATCATACTCCAACTCTGACAACGGCTTTATCATCACACCCTTCAAATCAAGACCAATAATCCCCTCCCCTAGGCCAGCTGAAAAAACATACTCTCCCCTCAGCATTTCGGAAGCAATAAAAAAGTCCAAATCACACACTTCTTTTTTTATACTAAATTCGGATATCACGTCAAAAATTACTCTACCAGCATGAAATGCATCTTCTTCTGGATTCTTCGTAACCGGATCAAGCCTCAATTCATATTTCGATTTCTCCATATCTAAAATTTTATGAATTTCTCGACTACGAACCAAAAAGTACTTCTTTGATGAAACTGGTGAGATTTTACTCTCCTGACGAAGCCGAACCTCCCTGACATCCACAACCCCGCAGTTAGATTTTTCAATCAACGCTAAAAGACCACCAGAGCAAATAAATTCACTACCAAAATAAAAAAAGTCCGCCTCAACAGTTTTATGTTGTGCGTAAAAATCTAGAATCGCTCCCTCGGGTGGAAATTTATCATCCTCAAAATCATTTGAGTTCCAATTGTACCCAACCAGCTCTCCGCAAACCCCTCCCTCCGGACAACCGCTTCCACCACCTTTATAAGCAATTGTAAACATGATTTTTTTCCACAATTTTTTGTATAGTCGTCCCTTTGAGTTAACAGGGACATGTTCCGCCAGAGTGTTAGAGTGCCATTTGTTCTGGATGGACTTCATCCCAACGCCAGGTCGATATTCGACAATCGGCCAGCTCGCTTTAAATATCCTCTACAAAAATCGGCACACCACCCACACACTTAACAACCAAATCATAAAACTCAACAAAGCTCCCAGAGACAAAAAACAAGTTGCCACGTTCGTTCCGCTCCGGGATATCAAAATAATTCTTTAAGTCAGACTCATGAAGATGGGTCCTATCCCAATAATAAATACCTTGCTCACCACGTTTGCCAACCATTACGTAGGGATTACCTCCTCCATCCTCGCCGATAGCCACAGCCTCGTCGAGAAACTCAAGCTCCTCAATAAACTCCTTATTAAAACAAATTACATCACTGCAATCTTCCTCAGGTAAAAGCCCAAAAAACCGATCAAAACTTATAACTCCCTCATCAACAGCGCTTAACGGTATCTGGGCGTAATCAGGCGCCGTCAAGTAAAACCCATTCATCTTACATAAAAACTCTCTATACCCAACTGAAAGCGCTCTACCAATTTCCGTCTCAATATAATCAACATCTACAGATTTTAAACCTGGCTTATATACTATTGCCATACTACACCTCACCTTTAGCATGTGGATTTCATATTTCCATGGTGATGCAGGCTGGATGCCGGGGTTGTGGATGCGCGAGAGTTTTTCCGCCGGTAGGCGCGAGGCGAACTGCCTGCTCTTACGGCCCGGGGCGTTGTTGCCAACGCAGCTGACGTGACTGAGATCAAATTCCCAGCCACTTAATTAGATACAACTCATGGGATTTTAGCCAACGCCTTTTCAATTTTGCTTGTATTATTAACATCTCCACCTTTATCCACGTAGGCATGCCAAGCCGGAACTGCTTTCTTGAATAGTTCAAGGCATTGAGAAGTGGCATCTGATTTCTTTATAACCAAATCCATCTTCAAATTACCATCATTATCAAATGGCTCCTTAAAAATCAGACCTCGCACCTTAAGGAAACTCATTAAAACTGTATACCGCACAATTATCTGTCTCTGATATTCGGAACTTTTATTTCTAGACATTAGCATCGGTATGCTGCACAAAGTAAAATCCAAATCACTCATTACCAAACTCCTATTACCTTGCACGAATCACTGTCGACACCGAAGCAGCTGGTGAGCGTGCCCTGGGTGCGCAGGACTTCGCGGTGCAGGTCGTCGCGCTAAATGTCGCTGATCAGTTGGCCGTCGAGGTTGAGTTGGTGCAAGTGGCCGCTGCCGTAGTACAGGTGATTGAGGTGTTGGCCGTGGGCAATGTCAGCGTGGTCAGGTTGGTCAGTGGGTCGTATTCGTAGGACAAGGCGCCTTGCGCCGTGGTCTCCTGGATCAAGCGGCCGAGCAGGTCGTAGGAGAATTCGAGGGTTTCTTCGCTGACGCCGAGTTGCTTGCCCTGCGCGGTCGGCAGGCGATCAGCGTCGTCGTAGGCGTAGGCGTAGGCGTAGGCGTAGGCGTAATCCTGACGGGCATCGGCATTGAGCTTGGCCAGCAGCCGACCGATGCTGAGGGCTCACCATAGCTGGTCCATTGCTCCACCACACGTTAGCCGCTGTGGATGTTTTCTCAGAGGTAATTACAGTTCAGGCTCAAGGCATTGATGCGGCAGGGAATTGCGTCGTCGACGACATGAACGGAGCATTAGATCACCTGACCACAAACTAATCATATTGTAAAAGAGCGAAGCGCACATAACTACACCAACTAAAAATCCCTCACCAAACTGCCGACAACGGAGATACTCAACTCATCCATCGCAAATCAAATAACGACTATTTCATCCTTACAGAAGCCAACAGGCCAGCGACCACAGTAATACAATTTTATTATTGTCGACCATCGATCACCAAGTCCGTAATACTCTTCAGAGACATATTGCCTAAAAGCGAAACAGATTCCATTTCTTGCCGCAAGGCTAAAGTCATGCGGCGCACACAAAAATTTATTTTTATCAAGATTTTTAGTCGCAGCCATTACCGCCTTATTTACCTTCATCCGCATAGCAACAAGATCAGAATATGGATTAGGAATATTATAAAAAGGGTCCGGTTGAGTTGGGGATGTGGGCAGCCATTCAACACCATCGTAGCGCCCCTTAAACTCAGCATCAGAAGGCTCTACAAAAACCTTGCGGACATTTTTTATATATATCAAACGACCATCGTCAGCCCCGTCACCCCCCATATTATAAAAAAATTCTGACCCTTCTATTTTTTTACACTCTTCGTCAATATCAATCATATTACAATCCCAAATCAGTTATTGCACCAGGCGGCAGAGCCTTTCTTCCTTGTTGAATTGTTGTCCTGAGAACTTCACTTGCGGTATGCGGACCGGGAATTCCTGACAAGGAATTTTTAGGTAACGAGTCGTGCGTCGATGAGACTCTTACTCCACACCATTGTAACGACTTACAAACTCATCAAAAACCTGCTCACCATTAAGAAATTCTGCGGACTTATTTTCAAATTCCTCTGCACGATCATCATCTGTGATAGTTACAAACAGAACAGGAGACTGATGAGCATTAAAAGATTCAAAAAAAACCCTCATTCTTTAGCAAATGAAGAGCGTTTGTCATCACTTGAAAAACCTGCGCCTGAAAACTCTCAAAATCGCTCCGCTCTGCAGACTCCCTTAGAGCCTTGCATACCCCTTCAAACTCTTCACTTTGCCAAGCTTCATACGCCCACTCAGAAGATGCCCACTTATAACATTGAACAACTTCATAAGTTCTATCTCCCTCTTCTTCTTGACCTATCTTGTCTTCCAACCCACGAAAAGAGTTAGCAGATGGACAAATGGTCAAAGCACCGGTATCAGTATATAGAGCACATACGTAAAACTCTTCATTAGGATGAGCACCTTTCAGGCTCGAAAAAGCAGACTTTGCAGCTTTATATACATTCTTCCAGTTCAGCCCACCCCATAATAACCCTCCCACCCTTATTAACTTAAAAATATCTCAACACCAATATTTGAGCTCAGACTTCTTCACGAATACTGCATCTTTAAACGGTAGTCTCTAACCATAATAGCTCTATCTGCTGCCTGGTCGGGCTGGATACTGGGGTGGGTGTAGGTCGTCCCGTTCGATGTCGCAGATCAGTTGGCCGCCGAAGTTGAGTTGGTGCAAGTGGCTGCGCCATAATACTGGCGATTGATCTTTTGGCCGGCGCGAGCACTTTTGAATACTCGACCCAATGTTTCCCATGTAGTTTTAGATTAAAGAGAAAACGGCTTAAAAAACCTTAAACCACTCGAAAGTTAAAATTTTAAAGAACGGCACAAACTCCACTAATCCTTGACCACAGACAAACAACTAAACACACCCATGAATTACCGCGCCACAGGTGCAACAGACCACTCCACCGTCTTTTACACAAAGGTCAAAGAGCGGTTTTTTTCCACTTATCACCATTTTTTGTTTCTTTTTTCACTATCAACCAGCCATTTCCAGTATTTTTCAGAACAAACTTATATACAGCCTTTAGCCTAGCCATCTGCTCGACAACCACAGCGTAATTTTTACCTTCTTGAACAGGTTTGTTTATTACATCCCTCTCTGGATCATAAGTCGGAGGAGACCCACAACCGAGATCTACCAGCCGAGCCCAGCTTCGTTCATCTGACACAGAAAATTTGGTTAGAACCCTCTTAAGTTCCACTTCATACTTTTTATCACAGTCAGATGTATCTTTATCCGCATCGATCAGACTCATCTGCTCATCGCGAAAAGCTGTCTCCCAATCTCGCATTTCCGACATAAATCCTTTCAACGCCTCAACCACCGAAACTTCTTCTTCCATAACAACCTCAGTTACTAAAAATATCCGACAGTACAGTTTTTCCTTGCTGAAAAACGTTATACACAACCTTGGTCGGCCTGGTACTTGATGCACCATAGATAAATTTAATATCTACATCCACCGGCCCATTATTTCTTACGAAACTGGCAACCTCCCCTTCAAAATCCCTAAAAAGACCACGATTTATTCTTGAGAGCTGTGGAAAAACACCATCTTTACCGCCTGAACCACCCAAAAGCTTTCCGACTATATGTCCCGCATCGTCTTTTGAATCACCCAGCGCACGTGCCCAAGCTCTTGATGAAGCATTCGTCGCTGTTCCAGTACCGAGATCTTTCGCGGTAATTGTCGCTGTTGCTCGAAGAGGTTGTCCTGCTGCGCCACGTGTAACCACAGCACTGACACACCAGCCCAGGGGGTCAATCCACCCGTTTGTGTTGGGAGCATAACCATACAAATTACTACCACCCAACAACCCAATCGGATCCTGCGTAACAAACCGCCCCACCTCCGGATCGTAATACCGAAACGTGTTGTAGTGCAGCCCCGTCTCATCATCGAAATACTGCCCCTGAAACCGCAGATTCTGATCGACTTCGTTGACGTCCAATCGCTCCAGCGAGCCCCACGCCTTGTACGTCGCCTGCCAGACGATCTGCCCTTCCCGGTCAGTCATCTCCAGCGGCGTACCGATCTGGTCGGTGTGGAAGTAGTAAAGCTGCTGTTCCTCACCCTCGGCCTGATCCACCCGCGCCAACGGCGCATAACTACCCGGCTCGTAAATGTACAGGCTGCTCTGCCCCGGCGTTTCCTCGCGCAACATGCGCAAGCCTTGCCACAGGAAATGCTTCTGCTCGGTGACGCCATCGACCTCTGACACCTTGCCAACCCGCCGCCCAAGGCTGTCGTAACGATACGAACCGGTACTTTCCAGCTTGCCGTTGACCATCGTCTCAGCTTTGACGAGGCGGTTTTCGCAGTCATACGTGAACGTCTGCAGCCGGTTCATCCCGCTGCGTTTCTCAATCAGGTTGCCCCACGCATCGTAGGCATATTCCTGATCCCGCCAGCGCTTGATGCGGTTGTCCTTGACGTGGTCGAACTGGCTGGTGTTGAAGTTCAGCCGGTTCGCCGCGGCGTCGTAGCGGAATTCTTCGCTGTCGATCAGCTGGCCGGTGTCGCGGCTGTGCAACTGGCCGTTGGCTTCGTACTCGTACTTGATCTCGCCGCGCAGTTTGTCGAGGGTGCGGGTCAGTTCGCCGGCCGGGTCGTACTGGTGACGGCGGTGGATCGGGTTGTAGGCGTGCTCGACCAGCAGGTCGGGCTGGATGCCGGGGTTGTGGAGGCGCGAGAGTTTTTCCGCCGGCAGGCGCGAGGCGAACTGCCAGCTCTTGCGGCCCATCGCGTCGTAGCCAAAACAACTGGTGAGTTTGCCCTGTGTACGCAGCACTTCGCGGTGCAGGTCGTCGCGCTCGATGTCGCTGATGAGCTGGCCGTCGAGGTTGAGTTGGTGCAGGTGGCCGCTGCCGTAGTACAGGTGATTGAGGTGTTGGCCGGTGGGCAACGTCAGCGTGGTGAGGTTGCTCAGTGGGTCGTACTCGTAGGACAAGGCGCGTTGCGCCGTAGTCTCCTGGATCAGGCGGCCGAGCAGGTCGTAGGAGAATTCGAGGGTTTCTTCGCTGACGCCGAGTTGCTTGCCCTGCGCGCTCGGCAGGCGCTGGATCGACAGCAGGCGATCAGCGTCGTCGTACGCGTAATCCTGACGGGCATCGGCATTGAGCTTGGCCAGCAGCCGGCCAATGCCATCGCGCTCGAATTCGGTGCGGCGCTGTGGCCGTTCGCCGCGCTCGCCGTAGCCGGTTTCGTCGACCTGGGTCAGATGCCCACCGAGGTTGTAGCTGAAGCGCCGGGTCAGGTTGTCGATGCGTTTTTCTTCGACCAACCGGTCGGACGCGTCGTAGGCGAACTGGTACGCCGCGTTGTTTTCGTTGATCAGCGCCGTCAGGCGAATCGCCGGGTCGTATTCATAGCGGATGCGCTGGCCCTTGGCGTCCTGGCGGCTGCTCGGCAGGCCCCGGGCGGTGCGTAGCAGGCGCGTGGTCTGGCCTTTGCCGTCGGTGTGCGTCAGTACCTGGCCGAGGGCGTTGTAGGTGAAGGATTCGGCGCTGCCGTCCGGGTGATGGATGCGCAGCACTTCGCCGTCGGGTTTGCGTTCCAGCGTGGTGGTCTGACCCAGCGCGTCGGTGACGGCGACCAGGTACTGGCGCTCGTCGAAGCGATACGTGGTGTTTTTACCCGAGCAATCCTGGAAGCGCTCGACCTGGGCCAGGGTGTTCCACCACAGGTATTTGGACTTGTGGGTCGCGTCGATGATGGTGTGTGGCAGGCCATCGTCGCCGTTGAGGTATTCGGTGGTGTGACCGAGGGCGTCGACTTCGGCGATGAGGTTGCCCTTGGCGTCGTAGCGGGCCTGCCAGACGCTGCCGTCCAGGAAGGTGGTTTCTGTGACCAGCGTAGTACCGAGGTGGTACTTGTATTTGATCTGGCGGCCCAATGGGTCGGTTTCTTCAAGCAAACGCGAAAAGTTGTCGTACTTGAACCCCAACCGGTTTCCATCCGGCAGCTTGAGACCGGTCATGTTGCCCGCTTCGTCGAGGTCGATGGCGTACTGTTCACCGCCGAAGTCGCGACTGGCAATCACGCGGCGATCTTCGTTGTAGTGGACCAGGAGCTCGCGCCCCAGTGCGTCAGTGGCCCACGAGGTGCGGTGCTTGAAGTCGTAGCGGTAGTGAAAGTGTTCGCCATCGCTGGTCCAGTGCTCCACCACACGCAACTGGCCTTCAATGGTTTCCCAGCGGTAATGACAGCTCAGGCCCAGGGCGTTGCTGTGGCTGGCCATCACACCATCGGCGTAGCTGAAGCGGCGCATCGAATCGCTGTTGCGATTGATCACCTCGATGAGTTGGCCGTTGTCGTCATAGCGATACTGCACCAGGGTTTCAACCGTCTGGTTGTCGACGACGCGCTTGACGTCGGTCAGGCGCCCCAGCGGGTTGTCATAGTGCAGGTGCACCCGAACACCACCCGTGGCGCTGATGTCGGTCAACCGGCCTTCAGCCGTGCGGGTGAAATGCAGGTAATGCCCGAGGGCATTTTCCAGGCGTTGCAGCGGGACAACGCTGTTGTCGTCCGGCACCTCGCCGAAGTAGAAGAACAGGTTGTCGAGGGTTTGCAGCAGGTAATGGCCGCCTTCGGTGCGGACCAGGTGGAGCTGCTCATAGGGGTTATAGATGCGATCACCTGGCTCCACATCCACAAAGGGGACACTACCCCCCTGGTTATCCGTGAGGTAGACGAAGCTGCCGCTTCTGCGCAGGCTCTGCTCCCAAGGCAAGACCCAACCTCTGCCGAGCACGCTGTCGACGGTCAGGTCGCTGGCGTAGAAGCGTGACCAGTCGATGGGCATCAGGCCTGGGAGGCTGAAATCAGTTTCGTCAGGGATGACCTTGCGGCCGCTGGTGGCATCGACAGGGTTGCCGATCAGACCGCCGACTGCACGCTCGATAGCCGGTCCTACGACGTAGCGACTGGCAACCTCACCCGCGACGAAGCCGGCGGTGAATTTCAACACGCAGGGCATGATGGCTTTCATGCCGGCCTGTGTCCCGGCCTTGATCAATTGAGCGATACCGCCCGCCGCACCGGCGACTGCTATGATGATATCGACCGTGGTTCGCAGCCAGCCGGGGATCCCGTCGTCTACCGGCAGATAGCGGTGTGTGCCACCGCCAATGAATACGTTGCCAGAAGAGTCTCCGTTCATAGCGGGGTAAGTGGCTGCGCTAACCTCGCAACCACTTTTAATTAAATTATTAAAGAGCAAACCCAAAACGAATGCAGGAAATACTCGAGCTGACACTCTCAACTTTCAATAGTGTCAACACCCAAGCTAATGCACAGCCAACAATACTATAAGCCGCTCAAAAGCCCCAAATCAAAATCTTTATTCTTAATTATCTTTTTATTCAACTTCACCTTCTCAAGATTTTCGCTGCTGATGATTTCTGAATTACAAGCAACAGCACAATGAATAAATAACGCGGGATATGCATAGTCAGTCGGAGATGCCAGCACATCATCAACAGTCCGGGCGCTTGGCAGTATGCACCCTGCCATGAGGGGGATATAGTGGCTTTCAAGCGCGCGCCGGATATGCGCACATATCGCACCAGCATCCTCTCGCTTAGGCACACTTATGGTGCCATATATACTTGTGCCGAATTTTTTATCTTGTCTTCCTGATGTTGTAAATGAGAAACACGCAGCACTACCCAAATTGCTTTTATAAGGAGGATTGACCTCAGAAGAACAGTCAAAAATAGGCCCCCCGAAGACTATGCCATTCAGGACATATGCATTCGAATTTACCAAATACTGAAAATCAAGCTCAGCTACTAATTTTTTTTCCCAGCGAAATTTAACCCCTCCCTTTACCGCCTTAATCGACAAGCCAGGCCATTCAAGACCCTTCAGCTCTTTAAGCAGCTCACTCTCAAAATAAACCCTATCTTCTTTACTCATAAAATCACCCATATTTCAAAACATTGAACGTAGCATTATGAACGGCGCCTTTGCCGCCTAAGGACTTACCAGGCTTACCTTTAGTATCAACTTTGAATGTGCCTGCTGTGCCTTGCGATTGTTTTATGGTCCCACCACCCAGATGCTGCGTAGTGTTGGCAGGACTTGACATATCATAGACTCCAGCGGCTTTTTGATTCTTAGTGAGTCCACCAGAACCATGCTTAACCTCGAATACGTGATAACTCCCATGTGCATCTTGAGCGACTATATCGGCGCGAACCCTACTACCATTAACTTTCATCGTCACCTCTTCCGAAACCACCTTATATCCATTTCGCTCAAGATCATGCCGTGCTTTATTTGTGCCTTTAACACCACTTGCAGAACTTTTGCATAGGCCAAACGGGTCAATCCAACCAGTGGTATTGGGTGCATATTGATAGAGATTACCCCCCCCCAACAAACCAATCGGATCCTGCGTAACAAACCGCCCCACCTCCGGATCGTAATACCGAAACGTGTTGTAGTGCAGCCCTGTCTCCTCATCGAAATACTGCCCCTGAAACCGCAGATTCTGCTCGACTTTGTTGACGTCCAATCGCTCCAGCGATCCCCAAGCCTTGTACGTCGCCTGCCAGACGATCTGCCCTTCCCGGTCAGTCATCTCCAGCGGCGTACCAATCTGGTCGGTATGGAAGTAGTAAAGCTGCGGCTCTTCACCCTCCGCCTGGTCCACACGCGCCAGCGGCGCATAACTCCCCGGCTCATACAGGTACAGACTGCTCCGCCCCGGACTTTCCTCACGCAGCATCCGCAGGCCTTGCCACAAAAAGTGCTTCTGCTCGGTCCGACCCTTGACCTCTGAATCCTTGGCAACCCGCCGCCCCAGACTGTCGTACCGATACGAACCGGTACTTTCCAGCTTGCCATTGACCAACGTCTCAGCCCGAACCAGCCGATTCTCACAGTCATAACGAAACGTCTGCAGCGTGCCCATGCCGCTGCGTTTCTCAATCAGGTTGCCCCACGCATCGTAGGCATACTCCTGATCCCGCCAGCGCTTGAGGCGGTTGTCCTTGACGTGGTCGAACTGGCTGGTGTTGAAGTTCAGCCGGTTCGCCGCGGCGTCGTAGCGGAACTCTTCGCTGTCGATCAACTGGCCGGTGTCGCGGCTGTGCAACTGGCCGTTGGCTTCGTATTGGTACTTGATCTCGCCGCGCAGTTTGTCGAGGGTGCGGGTCAGTTCGCCGGCCGGGTCGTACTGGTGACGGCGGTGGATCGGGTTGTAGGCGTGCTCGACCAGCAGGTCGGGCTGGATGCCGGGGTTGTGGAGGCGCGAGAGTTTTTCCGCCGGCAGGCGCGAGGCGAACTGCCAGCTCTTGCGGCCCATCGCGTCGTAGCCGAAGCAGCTGGTGAGGGTGCCCTGAGTGCGCAGGACTTCGCGGTGCAGGTCGTCGCGCTCGATGTCGCTGATGAGCTGCCCGTCGAGGTTGAGTTGGTGCAGGTGGCCGCTGCCGTAGTACAGGTGATTGAGGTGTTGGCCGGTGGGCAACGTCAGCGTGGTGAGGTTGCTCAGTGGGTCGTACTCGTAGGACAAGGCGCGTTGCGCCGTAGTCTCCTGGATCAGGCGGCCGAGCAGGTCGTAGGAGAATTCGAGGGTTTCTTCGCTGACGCCGAGTTGCTTGCCCTGCGCGCTCGGCAGGCGCTGGATCGACAGCAGGCGATCAGCGTCGTCGTACGCGTAATCCTGACGGGCATCGGCATTGAGCTTGGCCAGCAGCCGGCCAATGCCATCGCGCTCGAATTCGGTGCGGCGCTGTGGCCGTTCGCCGCGCTCGCCGTAGCCGATTTCGTCGACCTGGGTCAGATGCCCACCGAGGTTGTAGCTGAAGCGCCGGGTCAGGTTGTCGATGCGTTTTTCTTCGACCAACCGGTCGGACGCGTCGTAGGCGAACTGGTACGCCGCGTTGTTTTCGTTGATCAGTGCCGTCAGGCGAATCGCCGGGTCGTACTCGTAGCGAATGCGCTGCCCCTTGGCGTCCTGGCGGCTGCTCGGCAGGCCCCGGGCGGTGCGTAGCAGGCGCGTGGTTTGGCCTTTGCCGTCGGTATGGCTGAGCACTTGGCCGAGGGCGTTGTAGGTGAAGGATTCGGCGCTGCCGTCCGGGTGATGGATGCGCAGCACTTCGCCGTCAGGTTTGCGTTCCAGCGTGGTGGTCTGGCCCAGCGCGTCGGTGACGGCGACCAGGTGCTGGCGCTCGTCGAAGCGATACGTGGTGTTTTTACCCGAGCAATCCTGGAAGCGCTCGACCTGGGCCAGGGTGTTCCACCACAGGTATTTGGACTTGTGGGTCGCGTCGATGATGGTGTGTGGCAGGCCGTCGTCGCCGTTGAGGTATTCGGTGGTGTGACCGAGGGCGTCGACTTCGGCGATGAGGCTGCCCTTGGCGTCGTAGCGGGCTTGCCAGGTGCTGCCGTCTGGGTAGTCCACCTGCGTGATCAGCGGGGTCAGGTGGTGATAGCGGTATTTGATCGTGCGCCCGAGCGGGTCGGTCTCCTCGAGCAGGCGTGCGTACTCGTCGTACTTGAGCGTGATCCTGTTGCCGTCAGGCAGCGTCAGGCCGGTCATGTTGCCCGTGTCATCGATGTCGATGACGTAGTGCTCGCCCCCGAAATCGCGGCTGGCGGTGACGCGATGATCGGTGTTGTAGTGAAGCTCGGCTTCGCGCCCGAGCACGTCGGTGACCCGGGTGGTGCGGCCCTTGATGTCGTAGCGGAACTGGAAACGTTCGCCATCGCTGGTCCAGTGTTCCACTACCCGTTGCTGGCCTTCGATGGGCTCCCAACGGTAGTTGCAGGTCAGGCCCAGGGCGTTGCTGTGGCTGGCCATCACGCCGTCGATGTAGCTGAAACGACGCAGCGAATCGCCGTTGCGGTTGATCACTTCAGCGAGCTGGCCGTTGTCGTCGTAACGGTACTGCACCAGGGTTTCAACGGCCTCGTTGTCGACCACGCGCCTGACGTCGGTCAGGCGGCCCAGCGGGTTGTCGTAATGCAGGTGCACCCGCACGCCCCCGGTGGCACTGATGTCGGTGAGCGTGCCCTCGGCGGTGCGGGTGAAGTGCAGGAAGTGGCCCAGGGCGTTTTCGATGCGTTGCAGCGGTACCGGGACATTGTCGTCCGCGACTTCGCCGAAGTAGAAAAAGCTGTTGTCGAGGGTTTGCAGCAGATAATGACCGCCCTCGGTGCAGACCAGATACACCTGTTCATGGGGATTGTAGATGCGCTCCCCCGGCTGCACGTCCACGAACGGAACGCTGCGCCCCTGATTGTCGGTGAGGTACACGAAGGTGCCGCTGCGACGCAGGCTTTGCTCCCAGGGCAAGACCCAACCCTTGCCGAGCACACTGTCGACGCTCAGGTCGCTGGCATAGAAGCGGGACCATTGGATCGGCATCAGGCCCGGCAGGCTGAAGTCGGTTTCGTCGGTAATGACCTTGCGGCCGGTGGTGGCGTCGACGGGGTTGCCGATCAGGCCACCCACCGCGCGCTCGATGGCCGGTCCCACGACGTAACGCGAGGCAACCTCACCGGCGACAAACCCGGCGGTAAATTTCAGTGCGCAGGGCATGATGGCTTTCATGCCGGCCTGGGTCCCGGCCTTGATCAATTGGGCGATACCGCCCGCTGCACCGGCGACCGCCATGAGGATGTCGACCGTGGTCCGCAGCCACCCGGGAATCTCGTCGTCCACCGGCAGGTAGCGATGGGTTCCGCCACCGATGAAGACATTGTCCGAGCCGCTGGAGAGCGTCGCGCCGCAGGTCATCTTGTCGCCCTTGCGGGCGGCGGCCGTGCCGTTGATGAAGACGTTGGTCGAACCTTCGGCGACCTTTACCGGACCGGGATGCTTGTCGCAGGCCCCCGTGCTCTTTTCGACGTGGGCAGCCTTGCGACTGTTGATGAACACGTTGGGCGACGCGGTGACGATCGTCCCCGCGGGTGAAGAAAACATACTGCCTATCTTCTCCCCGGCCGCGGTGAGCAGGCTACCTCCGACGCCTGCGGCCAAACCCGCCAACAAGGCCACGCCAAACCCGCAGGTGAACGTCGCGATCGCCACCGTGGCAACCAGCGCAATACCGAGCGCAGCGCCGATGAGAAACCCGCCCAGGGCGCTGGTGTGCGACAGTTCATCGCCAAACCTTGCGGCTTCGAACATGGCCGTTACTCCTGTGCGCTGGAGTCGGTCTTGGGGCCGCCGGGCTGGCGAGGCTGAAAGCTCGCCAGCAGGTCTATCCAGTTCTGATTCTGCTCGCTGCTGAAGTCAGCCTGGGCTGTGGTGGAAAAAATGATCGCGCGTCCAGGCTCGATCAGAAACGCCGCCTGGCGCTGATAGAAGGGTCGGCCATCGGTCATGTAATACGCATCGATCTGCACGCCCTCGATCGGCGCCGTGGTCGACAATGCAACGGCCTTCTTGCCCAGCAGCGTATAGCCACGCAGCTTGGACGCGAGCATCTTGATCTGACGCTCGACGTAGGCTTTGAGCACTTCGCCGGGCAGCAATGTGTCCCGGGAAATGGTGATGCTCAACGGCGCTGGAATACTCGCCCCCAACACAAACATGTTTACCGTACGGTCCTGAAAACCTTGCGGCAACGCGATGCTGCCTTCCTGCAACTCATAATCCATTTTGGGTAACTTCCTTGAATCAAAAAAATAAGGCGTTCAGCGCACGGCAAGGCCGTCGAGCATGCCGTCAAAATCAACCAGCCACAGACTGAGCGCGGGCCGAGCCGGATCAATCTCGCAAGCAATGCTCAGCCATTGCCCGTCGTCTCGCCCGGCGACAGGCACCAGGGCACCCACCAGGCGCGCGTGACGATCGGCATGGCCGGTCTTGAAATGCAGATCCACGGCCTTCGCCGCACTGCCGGCCACGCTGACATCGCGCTGGCGGATGATGCGCACGTCCGGATGCTCCTGGCGAAACGCCTGCATCGAGGCATCGAAAAGCTGCTCCAGGGTCTGCCCCTGTCGCACATCACGACGCCTGATCGTCAGGTTGACCGGCTCGCCTTCGTGCTCGAGGGTGGTCTGGACCTCGCGGAAGTTGAACCCCGTCGGAAATGCCAGGTTGAAACCACCGAAGGTGAAACTGCTGGGCGTATCCTGCAGCGCCACCACCGGCTCGGGTTCCGGCTCGGGCTCAGGCTGGACGAGGAGCACGTTCTGCTGGGCAAGGCGTTCGACTTCCTCCTGCGCAATGCGCTTTTCGGAGATGCGATCGTAGAGACTGACTCTGGTCATGGCGCCGTTACCTCAGTCATTGACCCTGACCTCGGAACCGGTGATCTGGGTCGTGCCGGTGCTCGTCGTGGTGATCGCCTTGCCTTTGATCTCGATGCCGTCCGGTGTGAGGGTGATGCTGCTGTCCCCCACCTGAAGAATGATGTGCTGATTGGCACTGACCTGAATGAACTGGTTGTCGACCTGAATCGTCAGCGAGCCTTCCTGGACATTCATCACCGTGTCTTTCTTGATCGTTTCGGTGTGCGTGCCACCGACCTTGATCGTGCGGTTGCTACCGACGGTATGGACTTCATCGACCTCGATCTCGGTGTCCATGTTGCGCTCGGCATGCATGATGATCTGCTCGGCACCTGCTTTGTCTTCGAAGCGGAAGAAGTTTGCCGTGCCGCCGTCACCCTTCATCGACCGGGTCAAAAAACCGCTCTGGGTCTTGTTCGCCGGCAACGACCACGGCGGGGTGTTCTGGCTGTTGTAGAGGCTGCCCATGACCAGCGGGCGGTCGGGGTTGCCGTCGAGGAACACCACCACGACTTCATCGCCGACACGGGGAATCTGGATGCTACCGAAGCCGCCGCTGGCACCGGACTGGGCGACGCGGACCCAGCAGGAGCTCTTGTCGTTGTGCTCGCCCTTGCGGTCCCAGTGAAATTGCACCTTCACGCGGCCGAGTTCGTCGGTGAAGATTTCCTCCCCCGGCGGGCCGACGATGATCGCGGTTTGCGGGCCGGAGATGGTCGGACGCGGAGTGGTGAGTTGAGGGCGGAAGACGATCTTTTTGCGCACGCAGGAGAAGGTGTTGTAGTAGCTGGCCTGGTGCCCGTTGAGGTAGTTGTTGTGGCCTTCGCTTTCGACGCTCATCAGCAGGAACTGACGCTCATCGGCAGGGCCTTGATCGTGATCGTAATGCTGCAACAGCTCAAAGGTATAACCGGGCTTCATCGCGCGGCAGTTACTGGCGCCATGAAAGCTCTTGCCCTTGAGTTCAAGCGCTTCGACCCGCAACCGCAGCAGCGCTTCGCCTTCGTCGTAGGTGCCGTGGGTGTATTGACCGGGGAAGTCATAGATTTCGAATTCGTCGACATCGCCCTGCTTGTTCAGGCTCTTCATGGCGACCGGCAAGCGGTTGGACGGCTGACGATAATCGAAGGTCTGGACCGCGATTTTCCCCGACTGCAACTGGCGGTTGCCGCTCCATTGGGTGATGGAGTCGGCGGTCTCGGTGACCGATGCCGTGTGGAAACGGATCTGCGGCTGCTCAGGCAACGGCACCAACGTAGTGGAGTCGTCGCAGATGATCATGGTGTGGCCTTCGGCGGTGTGCTCGAAGTAGTAAAACATCCCCTCTTCTTCCAGCAGGCGCTGGACAAAGTTGAAGTCGGATTCGCGGTACTGGGTGATGTAGGTGTAATGCTTGAGCGGCTTGCTCAGGCGGAACTCGTGCCGGGAAAACGCGGTGCACAAGGCAAACACCTGGGTGACGACATCTTCCACCGTGCAACCCTGGAAAATGCGCGTATCGAAACGGTTCTTCAGCATGGAGAACCAGGGGTTCAGCGTCGCCGTGTAGCGGGCCATGCCACCGTCGCTGCCGATACTGGCAAAACGCGTGAGGTAGCCCGCCAGGTAACGAGGCGTGGTGTCTACCAGCTCGATTTCCAGAACCACGTGCTGACCCATCATCGACTTCAGCTCGACGCCGGAGTCCTGGCACACCAGCAGCAACTCGAAGTTGTACGCACGCGACAGACCTTCAGTCCCCTTGAAGGACTCAAGCAACAATTGCTGTTCGGGGTTGGCGAGGTTCTTGAACTTGAACAGGCGCCGATTCTGCGGGGAAAGCATTGCGGCAAGGTCCATCAACATGTGTATCTCCTTGAAAACAGTGGAAAGCTACCGCCCTCTCTCAACCACTGCGCATAACGAATCAGATAAGAGGGTCAAAACCCTGTCTGCCACATCATCGATCAGGGCGAACACCTCGCCGCCCCATGTTTTCGGACTGTGACAATTTGCAAGTCTTGTAAGCGACTGCCGGCAAAAGCTCTTCATTTTCATCGGGTTTGTTTAAACGCCGAGTGAAATTCCTCACACAAAACAAACATCAGAAACTGCGACCGCACGACAGTATGAAAGTGCCATCACTCATTAAAATACTTGAGAAATTTGTCACACTTTTGCAGGCATCACAGATGCTCGAACGCGGGAAGGAGACACCCATGTCATGCACTGTGTCAACCCGCACACCGTATATGCGCGCACTTCCACGCACCTGGAACCCGGTTCAGGATAATCCCTGAAAAATAATTATCGCCACACTGACCAGCCAGAAACGCTGATATATCAAGGATGAACGGGAAGTTAGCGGCCACGTGTTGGCGACTAATGCCTTATTGCCATCATTGCCGAATGTAACGCGAATAACAAAAATGGGATCCATGTTGAAATCTTCTACCCGCCCCTCAGTCTGAAGTGCGGCTAATTGCCATCACTTTGGCAATGATGTGAAGTCGGATATTCGACAGCTCGACCGCAGCAACAAGGAAGCGCCTTACCCCCAAGGACAGTGACGAGTAAATGGATCTTTTAGCCAACGTGCCCAGCTGGGCCGATGTCGAACGCAACCTCGACCAGAAATTCAACGAGCTGAACCAGGGCGTCAACGACGGCTTGCAGAGCGTGCACGACAACTGGAACGGCTTCACCCGGCGTGTCAGCAATGGCGCGAGCCAGGCCTACGGCTACATGGGCGGTCGTCGCATCGATGCGGTGCATCAGGCGATGACCCTCTCCTACCCGATCATCCAGATGGACCTCAAGCGCAAGTGGGCCTCGATTGAAATCGAGCAGATCCTGCCGGTGCTGCTGCAACTGGTCAAAGAAGTCTCGATGATTCTCGGCGGCAGCGTGGCGATCGGCACCGTGGCCGGCGGCGCAGCGGGGGCCTTCGCCTTTGGCGTCGGTGCTGCCCCCGGAGCCGCTGCCGGGGCCGGTATCGGCTTGCAGGTCGGCAATCTGATTCTCATGGGCCTGGGCCTGTCCGCCATCGCCGAATATTTTTACCAGGGCCTGCCCGCCTGCCTCTCGACCTTGCAGGAAGGCATCGCCACGGCCTGGCACGCCGAAGAAGGCGTCAAGCCGTCCGGCCTCGACCCCAGCGGCGGCTCCGCCGCACTGGTCCAGGAACGCGTCGAACGCGCGGCACGACAACTGGCTCGCGGGCAGGAGCAGCTTGTACTCCTGTTGCTCACCGCCATCGTCACCTACCTGACCCGGGGCCAGATGAAAGCCGGTGTGATGAACAGCATGGAAAACATAGCGACCCGCAGCGCGAAGCTTCAGGCGGAGATTTCGAACAAGGAGCTGGCGGGTTGGTTGGCAAAGAATGAGCAGAAGCTGCTGGCTCGGGATGAGTTGCGGGTGAAGGAGCCGGCGCCTTTGGTGAAGGCAGAGGAAATAAAGGATGCTCCTTTTACCACTGCTCCAAAAACCAGGCCGATCCCTGAAGAAAAAATCGATACCTACCTCGGTCAACTACGAAAATACTGGTCCAAGCCCCCCGTCGACTTTAAAGGCAACAAAGTGTTTCAGAGAGATGACCTGTTTGACCCAGATTTGATGACCACCTGGAGAGAGCGCGGAAAGCTTGTGTCCGGTACCAATCTTGAACGCATGGCGAGCGGACGAGCGCCTATAGGCATCGATGGGAAATCAATCAACCTTCATCATCTGATTCAGACTCAAAACGGGGCGATTGCTGAACTCACTCAAACATTTCATCAAAAATTTAGTTCTGTTATACATATAAACCCGAATACAATACCCTCTGGGATCGACAGATCTCTGTTTGATCGCTGGAAAAGCGACTACTGGAACAATCGAGCACTAACCTACGCGAAAGGCAATTGAAAAACATGACACCTTCTGAGTTGGAAGACCTGATTAAAAAACATCCAGACATTGCCGCATTTGGATCTCCCGCTGACGCAGTGACTGATGATTGGTTAGTAAAAGCCGAGCAAAAAATCTGTCATAAACTACCTGCGTCCTACAAATGGTTCCTTCTGAACTATGCAGGCGGAGAAGTCGGATCGGAGGAAATATATAGTGTCTATGGAATGGACTTCGACGACATCAACGGTGGCGATATAGTTTTTCAGCACCTTAATGGCCTCAAACACAAATCAACAACCGCAAAAAAAGTAGTTATCAGCGAAACCGACTTGGGCGAGGTTTTTTTCTTCGATTACGACACATATAACGACGAAGAATGTCAAATTTTCGTTAGAATCCCGTCAGGGGAAAACTTATTGTATGCGAACAATTTTTACGAATATCTCGCCAAGAGAATTAAAGCGCACTTGCCATAAGAGCTCCTTCCTTTGGCGCTCTCCATCAAGTGAAAAATTATCCAGCTCAGTCAACACAAGCACAGCATGGAGCTAATAACGCCACTTGAGCATGTCGAAAAAAACGATCATGTTCACAACTGATGGGCGTTGGATGTCCACAGTTCTCGGCCTATACATCATTACTCACCTGAATGAGTTGGGTGTCCAAATGCGCATGACAAACTCACACCTAATAGAACTGCTTATTACACTCAAAGAGATCTTTCATGGTGAGAACTGCCAAAATTTTGATTCAGGAATAAACGCGATAATCCGCTTACTGTCTGAGGATCCTTTGCCGGACAGTAATGAATGGGTACAAGCGACTTCAATGTATAGAACAATGGCAGGCAGTAAATCAGGTTTCTCAGACGTCTACATTGATCAAGGTACTGCGGAGCAGCGAACCGCAGCCAATGCCAGACTGGATGCTATTCGACAGATGTTATGGGACGCATTTGAACGAGCCTGAACTCATACGATTCGTCGTGACAGATCATTGCCTGGTGCCGAGATGTTTAAAAACCTAATTGATCTCAGAAGCTCAAACGAAGCACTCACCCAATACACTGAGCGATACGACCACCTGCTCCCACCGCCCTCTCCTCAACTGCGCCAGCGCATGGATTACATGTTGCAGCCGGACGCACCCAGATATCCGAACAGGAAGCCTGAGTGGCTGACTTCCAGGCCTTGCACCCTCACTGAAGAGCAGGCGCTGGACCGCGCAAAGGGTTGCCTGCTGGGGCTCTCGATTGGCGACGCCGTGGGTACAACGCTCGAGTTTCTGCCCCGTGATAGTGAACATGTCAGTGACATGGTTGGCGGTGGCCCCTTCAAGCTGAAACCGGGTGAGTGGACTGACGATACGAGCATGGCACTGGCTCTCGCAGACACTTACGTGGCAAACAATAAATTCGATTTCCGCGACTACACGCAGAGGCTTTGTCGCTGGTATAAAAATGGCGAAAACAGCCATAACGGAAAATGCTTTGACATTGGCAACGCCACTCGCGCTGCGCTTGAAGGTCGATTGGCGCAGGGCGTCGACTGGTACGGCAACGATCATCCATCCACAGCCGGCAACGGATCGATCATCAGGCTGGCACCGACCGCCATCTTCCGTCGCCACTCCTTGTCCGGCACCTGGCGGGAAAGCTCGGCACAAAGCCGTTGCACTCACAAGACTGCAGAAGCCGTAAATTGCTGCGAACTGCTGGGCGCTCAGCTGCACCTGGCCCTCAATGGCGCGGACAAGGAAGAAGCCTTGTCGTCAATGGTTCGCGCCTTGTATCCCCGCCCCTTGATTATCAACGCTGGCGAATACAAACAAAAAATCCGAGATCAGATCCGCTCCTCCGGCTACGTCATCGATACGCTGGAGGCAGCTCTGTGGGCGGTCTGGAACACCGACAACTTCAAGGATGCAATCCTGTTGGCGGCCAATCTGGCAGACGACCCCGACAGCGTGGCAGCGACCGCCGGCCAGATAGCCGGGGCGCTGTACGGGGTGACGGGCATGCCTGAAGAATGGGTCAAAACGGTCGCCTGGTCAGAACACATTCAGGACTTGGCGCAAAAATTATTCGAAAGCGCCCCACTCCATGACGAGATGGATGAAGTGATTTATGGGAATCGCTGAAACGAGACTGGCTATCAGAATAAAATGGACAGGATCGCCCTGAAAACAGCAGCACTGCTCCTGCGAGAAAAGCTGGATCTTTACACGCATAAAGATCCGGCAGCTGCATTGTTGCTTTCCGATCTAAACAAATTGCTATCCATGGCAGAACTGGAAAGCATCAAAGAAAACATGGAACCGCGCGATATTCCTGGTCACCGCCTTTTCGAAGAAACAAACCTGAGAATGCTGGGTGATCTGAAAGTCGCTTACGCGAACTTTTACATTGAGCTGATTGGTGGTCGCGACTGGTCATCGTACAAATTAATTGAATCCAGAATGCGCGAAGATAAAAACCGCCAACCACCAGATCAAGGACAGGATGAAATTCAGTGACGCGTTCAAAAGCCGTGAACACATGTTTGCCCTAGGCATCGAAGAGACCACTGGCCGCTTTTACTTGTCGATTCCGGTTAGCAACGGCATGGTCGACTACGAGGAGTATTACCAAATTGACCGGGCACGCTTCGATCTCTTCCAAACGGATCTTGATACGGCCCTGGCGTTTGCCATGAACTGTCGCCGCAGAGAGCTGGATGACCTGCTGATTGTGCAGCCGGGGGCCAATAGAGGAACGGCTATCTAAGGCAATCTCGTCACTCCGGCCCCATGGACCGCGGTCCTCAAAATCCTTGAACGGATATCCCATGTCAAAACTACTGCAGCGCTTGAAAACCTTTTTCGGGCAAAAGCCCGTTCCTCCACCCGCCCCCACCGAGCAGGTTGTCGATACAGCCACCTTGACCGAAGTGGACAAGCCACCTTCCCGAGTGGAAAGGAACCTGTCCTGGCTGCCGATCAATCGTGAGCCAGAGGTTTTTGTACCGTTGATGCCCCCCGCCTGCCCGGACCTGACGCTAGTGGATGCCCTCCTGTTGCAGCGCTATCGGGTATTCGTCATCGCAAATGACCAGGCCGGATGGACATCAGAGACGACGATAAACCGCGATAAAGCCAGCCAACTGGCTCGTGACTTGTACAGCAAAGGGACAGATATTGGTTATTGTCGAGGCACCGAATCCTCGTTCGAAATCTATTGGCTCATACAATGTGCGGCCATTGTTTCGTTGCTGGCCCATGGACCACAATCGGAACAATTCCTGACCTATAGAAAACACGTTGATTCAAATCGAGACTCTGCCCGGATCGGAGAGCAGGTTCGAATGTTTGATCAATACGTGGCGTCGCGCAGCAATCAAAGCGCTGGTACCGAGAGGGACCACCTCTTGAAAACGCCGATA
Source organism: Pseudomonas sp. Pseusp49 (assembly GCF_059491875.1). Lineage (NCBI taxonomy): Bacteria > Pseudomonadati > Pseudomonadota > Gammaproteobacteria > Pseudomonadales > Pseudomonadaceae > Pseudomonas > Pseudomonas sp. Pseusp49. The sequence goes on from NZ_CP168514.1 coordinate 4,261,751, forward strand.
ACCGCCCTCGACTACATCGACAATGCGCTAGCCATCACCGCCCTGAGATACAACGGCTGTCCAGAATTCCAGATTTATTCAAGCTCGTTGATCCAGTTGCAATTCATCAAGAACGTGTTGCTGGGCGTTGAAAAAGATAAAGCCCGGTTGCATCAATTGACCATCGGCGTTTGGGCCAGCAAAGAGTTTGAAGCCGACGATCCTGAACTTGCTGGCGTACTGGGGGATGCCTTCTACATAGGCATTCAGATTGCACGCGGCCTGAAGATTCAGCTGCCTAACGGATTGCCGCCGGAAAGTCTTCCTCGCACATGAAATTGCTGCGACTTCACGGATAACGCTAGAGGTAACGTCATGACCGAAACCTGGTACCACGTTGACAACGGCATCCTTTGGATAGCAGATCAATCCATTCACCTGCCTCACCCGGCCAAAGTCGCCTTGCAGCATGACGACAGGCTCGCGGTCCTGATCGAGCCCCCTTCAGATGTCACTTTCAACAAAAACATCCTTGCACTATCGAGGCATGGAAAAGTGCTTTGGTTCATCCAGGAAAGTCCCCACGGCACGCAAGCAGACAAGCCCTACATGAGTCTTCAGTGCGACAAAAACGGGGCGTTGATCGTTGGTAACTGGAATGGCCTCAGTTACTCGGTCGATTGGCACAATGGTTCCGTCAGCGTTGTGAACTTTGATAAATGATTCGCTCAGGACTGGCGCCATGAAAGACATCTGCAAGATCTCCTCGAACCTTGCCCGAACAGCAGAACTGCTGAGGAGTTTCGGTCACCCGCAATGGGCCGACAGACTTGAGGAGTGCAGCCTTGCGCTGCTCCAGGAGACGGCGTACGCACTGTCTCGACTGATGTCGCTGTACGGCGGCATGGGCTCGATCAACGACGTTGTTCTGTATGAAGACGCAAAGCCCTTGCTGGCCGAAAATAACGAACTTCAGACGCTGCTATCAGACCTCCATCAGCTCTGCGCAGGGTGCCATTGAACTTCGCACCCCACGCTTGCAGGCCAAAATCGGCGATGTGCCGGATCGGCAATGGCGCCTTCAGGTTCGCAAATACCAAGTGCTCGGGCGTCAGCAACAACGCCGTCTTGTTCGCCCGCTTGAGCATGCGCAACGAGAATGGCAGCAGGCACGCCATCAATACGACCAGCCCCCCGCCAGCAACCAGTATCATCGATTTGCCGATGCAGTGGCCGACGCTGGCGATTGCGTGCGGTTGTCTGCGCAGTGATTGCCTTGCTGAAGCAAGCTTACCGACCGCTCGCCAAGGGTGGTCGCGTTTCGACTTGTTCAAGGCTTACACGGTAGGTGGTGTAAGTGTCGCCGTCTTCAAGGTAAAGGTCGCTCTGGTAATTCGAGACTGCGCCTTTGAGTTTGATGTGCAGGCCGTTGGAGACACGCTGGATTACCACGTCTTTCAAGTCAGTGTCCGAGACCAGGAAGGGCGGGGTCTTTGCGAGGAGCACCTTCATCGTCTCATTATTCCTACCGTCGCCATTGTTGACGTAGAACCTCAGGCTTTTGGGCTCATCTGCATCCCTGGCATCTTGAACGATGTAGATCGACTGCCCCGGAATGAAGTCTTGCTTCAGGACTATCTCAGAAGGAAACTCCGGTTTGTGCAGGTACGCATAGATGACAACGCCTACAAGGCAGAGCAAAAAGATAATCGCGAGATACTTTTTAACTCTGACTACAAGCGTTTGCAGTTCGGCCTTATTCATGGGATTCAACTGTAATCGAAGGTGAATAGCACCAAGCCTTCAATCGGCTCGTAGAACATGACGATCATATCTGCGCCGGCCGTCCGGCAATGCCAGCCCGGAACGCTTGCCACGTGGAAAAACCGGTTACCCGCAGGGCTCAGGGGGTAGACATTCGAATCACCACGGTCGGGGTCCAGTTCAACGATGTGCATTGGAAATTCGACCGCCTCCACCCAGTTGGCGCAGCCATCGACTTCGCCGCCCAGTTGCGCGACAAATTCCACTGCATGCAACGGTTCGCCATCCTCACGCGCCAGCACACCGCTGGTTTTAAACCTTTCAACGGTGGCGGCAAAAGCGCTGTGCTGATCGGCGTAGTGCCGCTCCAGATCCGCTCTCGCCTCCGGGTGAGGACCAGCCAGCTGTGCATTCCCCTCGTGCAGAAAGAAGTAGCGTGGATCGCCGCACAAGCGATAGCGCCCTTGCTCGACCTTGAAGCCGATCCAGTTGGTTTTCAGCAGGTAGCCATGGCACCCGTCCCACTCGGTCAGCTCGCCGACAAAGCCCTCGTACGGTTCCAACGGGCTGAGCATGTGCAGCACGCCCGACCATTCGGGGTTTACGGTGCTGATATCCAAGCTGAACAAAGGGTGCAGATGGTTGGCCAGCTCCAGTTGATCGGCGACAAACACGTCTTCAACAGGCGGGAACGGCAGCATGCCGGTGGGGACTTTGGTGAAGTCGGGGGTGTGATCGTCGGTCATCAGAGCTTCTTCCTTGTAGGTCGCCATGGATTGAGCACTTTGGGTATCAATGGCTGTCTTGGTAAGCGCCCAGCGTGGCGCAGTGGCGACATTTGAACAGGCAGGCAGTAGGCCCATGATCCTTATCCAGGACATTGAAGAACGCTTGCCACTGCGGACCGTCCTCCAAGCCTGTCGAGTCCTGAACGGCAGCGATGGCTGCCGGGCCCAGTTCAAGCAACTCTGCATGGCCGGCCTTACCGACAAACTCGGCTGCGTCGTCGCAGTGAGTGAACCAGCGCTCTTGCTGCCAGCCATTAAAACCAGGCGTGCGCTGGCTGACTTCGGCGATCTGCGCCTCGCTCAGCGTGTCTTCGCCGTCCAGGCCGATACTCTCTTCATCGACAAACGTCGCGCCCAGGCGCTGGTGCGCACTCCCGTCGGCAATGCACCAAGGGCAGATGCAGTTTTCGTATTCATCAATGGCGTATACCGGGCCCACATAAATGAAGCCTCGCGCCTGATTGCAGCTCACGCAAGTGGCGCAAGAGGGTTGCACCGAACCGCTACCGACGGGATCGGGATGGTAAATAAAGTGGGGCAGTGTCATGTACGCATCCTTGTAAAATGTATGCCTTTCAAAACAACCAACTGCAAGGGCTGCCTTCAGATCTTCATCAGCTTTGCGCAGGGAGCCATTGAACCCGGAACCCCACGCTGCCGATGCTGAAAGCCTTCAAGCCTGCTCGAATCGCTGCTGCAGCAAGTGCCGTGCAGTACCGGCATTGAGGTAGGTCCCTATCAGTTCCGCCAATTGCTCATTCTTGAGCTTTTTGTCGTCCCGGCAGAACTGAATCAACTGTAACTGGACCCAGCGCTTTTTCTTGTCGAGCTTGGCATCAGGGGAAAAAAACGAGCGCGAGGCCAACTCAGGCATGGGGGCATCGTCTTCCAGCAGCAAATTCAGGTGCAGCCCCTGCCCCATTTGCAGGCCAAAATCAGCAACGTGCCGGATCGGCAGTGGTGCCTTCAGGTTGGCAAAAACGAAGTGCTCGGGCGTCAGCAGCAACGCGGTCTTGTTCGCCCGCTTGAGCAAGCGCAACGAAAACGGCAGCAGGCATGCCATCAATACAACGAGCACCCCACCAGCGACCAGTATCATCGATTTGTTACTCCCCAAAGCCTGCGGCAACAGCCACGGCAAGACCAGCAGGCCCAAGCCCAGCAGCAAAAAGAGCGAGAAGCAACCCAGGGTAATCCACCCGCGCAATCGTGCGCCTTCATGCAGTCGGACTTCCTCCGTGGCATTACCGGCATGGCTACGCAACGCTTGCACCACCGCCGCATCCTGCTCCACGTAGTGGCCGAGAAAGTCCTCGGTAATGCGCGCACGCAATGCCTGGGGATCGGCAAAATAGTGATCCATCGCGGCGCTGGCCTGTGCCGCGATGATCGGGCGGGTGCCGCGGCTGACGGCCTCTTCGACCGTGACTTGCAGGGACGCCAGCCGCTCGCGGTTGGAGGGGTGAGTGTCCGACGGATGAGGCAGGCTGGCTGCCATTTCCTCCTCGGGCAGGGTCAGCGGCTGCGCGGCAAGTTCCTGCAGTACGCTGCCTGGCAAGTCGCGGGTCAGGACGTGCTCGGCACTCGGGTTGGTCGCGCGGACCACATGGGTCGAAACACCCTGGTGCAACAAGGGGTCGATGGCAGAGATGCGCACCAGCGCCGAAGCGATGGCGATGTTTCCCGTCAACTGCGCACCCGCCGCGTCCGCCGCCAGCTCCCGCACGCGGCTCCAGTGGTTCACCGCATGATCGAAACGCTCCATGAAATACTCACCGAGCATGAAGGCCGGCCACAGCGTCGTGCGTTGCAGCACATCGCTTTGCAGCATTGTCTCGGCAATCACCCCGAGACTGCGGCCGATACCCTCGTAGATCGGTACGAAGCGCAGGCTGTACTCGGTATCGGCACCGGCGAAGTGCGCCAGTTCGTGGCCGATGACCGCGCCGGTTTCTGCCGAATCGAGCAAGCCCAGGTACATCATCGGCAGGTGCAGGGTGCGGCCCTTGAGCGCGGTGCCTGACGGGAGCAGGTTGACGTCGCTGGAGGTGACGTAAAAGCCTTCGGTCATGCCCAGCACGATGTGCTCGGGTGCCAGCGCGCCGAGTTGATCCGCCAGTTCGCGAACAAAGGCCCACAGCGCTGGCGCCTGTTCCGGTGTGACCACCTGGCCCAGCACGCTCATCGGCGTGGACTGGAACATGTGCAGCATGACCGGCAGCTGCTTGCCCATCTGCCAGATCGAATACAGGAAACCGAGCATCAGCATCAGCACGATGAGCATCAGCTTGAATTCACCAGTGGCCATTTTCCCCATGTGCCACAGCCCCAGGCCTTCGAAACCGAGGATGGCCGCTACCGCCGCGCCCATGGCGACGATGTGCCCCACCAGCAGGTACGGCAACAGGCGGCTCACCCGGCTGAAGGTGTGCAGCAATCGTTCACGGGAATGACTCGCGCGGGCACCGGCCCAACGCAGACCCAGCAACCCCAGCACACCGACCAGCGAGGCCAGCAGGCCGAGGGCGATGACGCCCTTGGCCAGGTTGTTCATCACGGCTGCCACCGGTTGCAGGATGGTCAGTTCATGCTCGACTTGGGTAACGAGCGACAATGCCTGGTGAACGCCCATGCTCTCACCGTTGATATCGACCTTGGCCGAGCGTGAGAACGGCTTGGCGACCATCGCTTCGATTTCGGGACGCATCACGCCCAACTCGGCTTTGGCTTCGGCGAAGTCCCGAATGCTCTCGGTACTGCGTTGCAACTCCCAAACGCCAAACAAACCAAGGCAAAGCGGCAGGAGAATAAGTACGGCAATGAGTTTCAACGTTCTCATGAGACAGGGCCTCAATAGTCGCGTCGCCAGATATCCGTGGCGAGCATAAATTCCATTTAACAAAGGCCCGAAAGGCCTCACGCTATTGCACGGCCCGACATGAAAGTTACGGGGTGCACTCGTACCCGGCGCGTTATACAGAAATATCGACTGTATGTAACGCCAAATTGCCCGAACACTCGTTCAGCAATGGAAATTACGCCTTGTATATCCCGGATACTCTGAGATGCCATCACTTCCTTGCCCGCTATATGACACTTATCCTTCAATCTTTTCTTTAACAGACCCTCAAGCGGGCATTGGGTGAACCGGTTCACCTTTTACAAATTATTTTCAATTAAAAATTGGATCCACCACGCCTCTGAAACCATTGAATTGACTGGCTTTCGGAACTGTCTGACAGACACATCCTGTAAGTGGTGGCACTAAGGCATCATTGCAGCATGTAACAAAAACGAGAAAAAATCCGCCCCCGAATGAACTTTTCGATACGACGTGTTGCCATACACGACGTTACTGGCAACTCAATATCCATATGCCAGCATCACACTCCCGGTTGTTTCCGGTAGTGTGATTTTTTGATGACGAACACCAGCAATCACTTCTCGTGGACGGATGTCCACTTGTGAATCAAGTCACTCGACATGCTCTCCGGTTTTATTCCAGGAAGGTGCGAAGTGCTCAAGGACGATGTACCGATGACTCAGACGTTTTTCGATGTTGAAGCATTGATCCAGCTGCGAAGCCAGACCCGGGCCATTTCCGATGCGCTCAAGGCGCAGGCCTCGGATTATCTGGCGACCCTGGCTTTGCTGATTCGTCCGCAAGCGTTTTTCGGTGAATACCTGCAAGGTGCGCAACGCAGCAGCGGGCGCGAGACCCAGCACCATTTCAAGGAACTCAAGGAGCTCTTCGACCGCATCGGCTCGGCCGCTCCGTTCCAGCTGGTCAATGAACTCGAAGTGCCCCTCAACCTGCTCAGTACGACCCCGCAATTGTTTGCGCTGGAGTACGACAAGGTGCTGTCCCAAAGCGGCCAATCCATTCGCATCACCAGCCCCGTGCGCTGGGTGGTGGGCTTCAGTTCGTTCGACCTGGCCCGTTTTCGCACCGTCATCAAAGACCCCAATCGCAGCAGCGCCGAGCTGTACCGCTTCGTGGTGCATTACCTGGTGCTGTTCTACTGCCTGAGCAAGTCGCCCGGCATCAGCCGCCTGCTCGAAGGCCTGCGTTTCCCCGTCAGTTTCGAGCGCCTGAAGGAGTTCGGCGACCTGCCCTTCTGCGTCATCAGCTCGCCGGTTCGCTCGCAGTTGCCGGACGAGGCCGTGATCCGCAGCAGCACCCAGATCGCCGGCAACACCAGCTTCGAGGAGTTGGTGGGGCACGCCAACATCATGGAAATGAACGATGAAATCCGTCAGCGCCTGCTGCTGACGATCGAAGGAATGTAACGCGCTCGGCCACCCATTGAACCGACACGCAAACGACTTGCAGCGAATTGTTCGCACAGGAGATCACGATGGCGAAGAAGGAAAGTACCCAGCACAAACTCGACCGCGTCCGCGCGCCTCGGGTCCATATCACCTACGACGTGGATATCGGTGACGCTCAGGAAAAGAAAGAGCTGCCCTTTGTCGTCGGTGTGCTGGGCGATTTCTCCGGCAACCCGCTGGAGCCGCTGCCGAAGCTCAAGGACCGCAAGTTCATTTTCATCGACCGCGACAACTTCAACGGCGTGCTCAAGGGCATCAAGCCGCGCCTGACCTACCGCGTCGACAACACCCTGGCGAAAAACGGCACGCAGCTGGGCGTCGAGCTCAACTTCAATGCCCTCGAAGACTTCGAACCGCAGAACGTGGTCAAGCAGGTCGAGCCGCTGCGCAAGCTGCTGGAAGTGCGCAACAAGCTGGCGGACCTGCGCAACAAGATGGGCGGCAACGACAAGCTCGAAGAGCTGCTGATGGACGTATTGCAGAACACCGAGAAGTTGAAAACCCTGGGCAAGGAATTCGGCCGTGAAGCCGCCGTTCCGGCCACCGACGGCAAAGCGTAGGAGCCTGACGATGAACGACAAGCAAACCGTGACTCAACAGGACAGCACGCTGGTTGAAGTGGACAGCTTCACCGCGCAATCCTCGTTGCTCGACAGCATCATTTCCGAAAGCCGCGTGGCCCGTTCCGAGACTGAACGCACCCGTACCCGCGACCTGATCGGCGAACTGGTCAACCAGATCCTGGAAGGCGAAATGACGCCGAGCAAGGACCTGATCGCCGTGCTCGATGCGCGTATCGCCGAGATCGACGCGATGCTCTCCGAGCAGATGAACGAAATCATGCACGCCAGTGAGTTCCAGCAGCTGGAAGCCTCCTGGCGCGGCCTGAAGTATCAGGTGGACCAGACCGAGACCAGCACCACGCTGAAGATCCACTTGCTCAACGCGTCGAAGAAAGACCTGGTACGCGACCTCAAGGCCGCTTCCGAATTCGACCAGAGCGCGCTGTTCAAGAAGATCTACGAAGAAGAATACGGCACCTTCGGCGGTGCACCGTTCGGCATGCTGCTGGGTGACTACGAGTTCAACCGCAGCCCGGAAGACATGTACCTGCTCGAAGAGATTTCCCACGTCGCCGCGGCCGCCCATGCGCCGTTCATCTCGGCGGCTTCGCCTGAGCTGTTTGGCTGGGATTCGTTCACCGACATGTCCGGCCCACGGGATCTGGCGAAGATTTTCGACACCGTCGAATACGCCAAGTGGAAGTCGTTCCGCGCCTCGGAAGACTCGCGTTATGTCGGCCTGACCCTGCCCCACGTGCTCGGTCGCCTGCCTTACGGCCCGGATACCACGCCGGTCGAGGAATTCAACTTTGTCGAAAGCGTCGACGGACGCGACCACAACAAGTACCTGTGGATGAACGCCGCCTACGCGCTGGGCACCCGGGTCACCGATGCGTTTTCCCGTTACGGCTGGTGCGTAGCGATTCGTGGCGTCGAGGGTGGTGGCCTGGTGGAAGGCCTGCCGACCCACACGTTCAAGACCGATGACGGTGAAATCGCCCTCAAGTGCCCGACCGAGATCGCGATCACCGACCGCCGTGAAAAAGAGCTGTCGGACCTCGGCTTCATTCCGCTGGTGCACTGCAAGGGCACGGACTACGCCGCGTTCTTCGGCACCCAGTCGGCGCAGAAGCAGAAGCAGTACAACACCGACATCGCCAACGCCAACGCCCGGCTTTCCGCGCAGTTGCAGTACATCTTCGCCACCTCGCGCATCGCCCACTACATGAAGGCGATCATGCGCGACAAGATCGGCAGCTTCGCCTCGCGCAAGGATGTCGAGCTGTTCCTCAACAAGTGGCTGTCGAGCTACGTGCTGCTGGACGACACCGCGAGCCAGGAAGCCAAGGCCAAGTTCCCGTTGCGCGAAGCCCGCGCCGAGGTGTTCGAAGTGCCGGGCAAGCCGGGGGTGTACAAGGCCGTGACCTACCTGCGCCCGCACTACCAACTGGACGAGCTCACCGCTTCGTTGCGCCTGGTGGCTGAATTGCCGCAATCGACCCGCGGCTGATCGAGCACATTGCCAGGGAGGCAATATGAGTAGTCAACACAAGCTGTTGCCATCACTGCTGGACCGGTTGCTGGACGATCGTCCGCACCAGTCCATCGAAGCGTCATCGCAGCGCTTGTGTTCGCTGGCCGATTACAAGGCCAGCATCGTTCGCGACCTGGAGATCCTGGTCAACACCCGCCAGTCCCTGGTCGCCAACGAGCTGGAAGGCTTCGTCAATCTGGGCGGCACCATCCTCGACTACGGCATGCCGGATTTCACCAGTCGCAGCGTGCTTGACCCCAAGGATCGCCTGTTGATCCAGCGGCAACTGGAGAAGGCGATCTCGGTCGGCGACCGGCGCTTTCGCAGCGTCAAAGTCCAACTGCTCGCCCAACAGACCGGCCAACGCATGCTGACCTTTCGCGTGGACGCGGTCCTGCGCCTGCAGGACGTCACCCGTCAGGTGTCCTTCGACGCGGTGCTGCAGGTCAACACCCAGGAATACAAAGTGCAGAACCTCAACTGATGCTCGACGATCTGCTGCCCTATTACGAAAAGGAACTGTCGCACCTGCGCTTTTTGGGCCAGGAGTTTGCGAGCCAGTATCCGAAAATCGCTTCGCGGTTGCTCATCGAGGGCGATAACTGCGAAGACCCGCATACCGAGCGCTTGATCGAAGCCTTCTCGTTCCTGTCTGCACGGGTACACAAAAAACTCGACGACGAGCTGCCGGAAATCGTCGAGTCGTTTCTCGAAGTGCTGTACCCGCACTACCTGCGCCCTACCCCGTCGATGTCGATCGTCGAGTTCAACCTGGGCAAGCAGGAAAAAGTCACCGAAGCCTTCCACGTGCCCCGGCATACCGAAATCAGTGCCAACCCGATCGATGGCGTGGTGTGTAAATTCCGCACCTGCTACCCGGTCGAACTGTGGCCGGTGGCGGTGCAACAGGCGTCGTTCATCGAGATGGAACGTTCGGCGTTCAACGGCCACAGCGCTGACCTGGTCGCACGCTTGCGCATCGGCCTGGTGGCGACCGGCGACATGATGTTCGGCAAGCTGGAACTGGACCGCCTGCGGTTCTTCCTCGACGGCGAAAGCACGTTGATGCTGCAACTGTACGAACTGCTGTTCAACAACCTGGCCAAGGCCACGCTGACCTTCGAAGATCAGGGCCGCACCCGCGAAGTCGCCTTGCCGGCCAACGCGCTGAAAACCGTCGGCTATGGCCTGGACGAAGGCCTGGTGGATTACTCCGAGCGCTCGTTCCTCGGTTACCGCTTGCTCCACGAGTACTTCACCTTCCCCGACAAGTTCATGTTCTTCGACCTGTCGGGCTTTGCACGGATTCTGGCAGGCAAGGAGGTCGAGAACGTCGAGGTCAATTTCTACTTCTCCGACTATGACCTGAGCGACCGCCTGGCGCGCCTGACGCAGAACATCGGGCGCAATAACTTCAAGCTCAATTGCACGCCGATCATCAATCTGTTCCGCCAGCAGGCCGAGCCGATCAAGTTGACCCACGCCCAGCACGAGTACGCGGTGACGCCGGATGTGCGCCTGCAAAGCTCGGCCGAAGTGGTGTCCATCGACCGCGTGCGACGCGTGCGCAAGGTGGGCAGCATCGATCAGGTCGGCACCTGCCATCCGTTTTTCGAGCCCCGTGGCGATCAGGGCCCGGGCCAGAGCTTCTGGATTGCCCGGCGTCGAGCCGTACAGACCGGCCAGCGCGATGGCTCGAACGTGTTTATCCGGGTGGTCGATCGAGAACTGGGGCTGATGGAAGCCAACAACGATACGTTGAGCATCCGCCTGACCTGCAGCAACCGCGACCTGCCGCTGATGTTGCCTTTCGGTGGCGAGCGCGGCGATTTCACTATCCCGGGCAACTCGGTGATCAAGGACATCCGTTGCCTGCGCAAGCCCACCGCCACCGCTCGCGTGCCGCTGGGCAACGGCGTGATCTGGCGACTGATTTCACACCTGTCGCTGAACCATATGTCGCTGGTGTCCCGTGGTCGCGAAGTGCTGCTGGAGCTGTTGTCGCTCTACAACTACCGCAACCTGTCGGCACTGCGCAAACAGATCAACGGCATCGTCTCGGTAAGCAGCGAGCCGGTGGTGGCGCGCATCGGCCACCCGCGGCCGAACTTCGTGCGCGGCGTCGGCATCACCCTCAATTTCGATGAAAGCCAATACACCGGCAGCGGTGTGTTTCTGTTCGGCATGGTGCTCGATCACTTCTTTGGTCAGTACTGCACCATGAACAGTTTTACCCAATTAACCCTTCGCACCTTGCAGCGCGAAAAGAGAGTCGTCCAATGGCCACCGCGAACCGGCGATCAACCCCTGGTCTGATCGACCAGGCAAGGGCTGAGCCGCACCGATTCGAGTTTTTCCAATTGGTGCGCCTGCTTCGCCTGCATTACAGCAGAACCGGGCGCATGGACCTGGAAACCCGACCGCACGAAGACCCTCTGCGTTTTCGCTCGCAGCTGTCGCTCAACTTCCCGGCCAGTGAAGTCAGCGACCTGCAGTTCGAGCGTGAAGGCAAGGTGTCCGTGGCCGGCCTGCCGCTGTCCGAGATGCAAGTCACCTTCATGGGCCTGGTCGGGCCATCGGGTGTGTTGCCGCGCCCGTACACCGAGCTGTTGATCGAGCGGCACGTCCAGTACCGCGATGACGCGGCCCATGCCTTCCTCGACATCTTTTCGCACCGCATGACCACGCTGTTCTACGAGGCCTGGCAAAAGTACAAGTTCTACATCGAGTACGAACGCAACGGTACTTCGGACTTCGATCGCTACCTGCTCAACCTGGTGGGTTTCGGGCCTGAGGCGCAGAAGCAGAAATTCGACCGGCAAGGCTCGCCCCTGCGCCGCGAACTGTTCAGCTATTTCTCCGGCCTGTTCGCCCAGAAACCACGCAACGCGTTGAACCTGGAAGCGATGCTGTCTTTTTATTTTTCGCTGCCGTTCAAGGTCAGGCCCTTTGCCGGTCGCTGGCTGAAACTCGACGCCGGCCAGTGCACGCAACTGGGGCGCAAGAACGCCGTGCTCGGGCAAAGCGCCGTCGCCGGCAACCGGGTCTGGGACTACCAGTCGTGCATACGCATCGAGATGGGTCCACTGGAGCTGGCCGACTATCAACGCTTCCAGCCAGGCACCGAGGACTACCGGAAACTGGTGGAACTGGTGCGTTTCTATGTCGGCGCCGAACTCGACTTCCAGTTGGCGCCCAGGCTCAAACCCCAGGCCGTGCCCGTTGCCCGCCTGGGGCGCCAAGGCAACGTTTCGCTGGGCTGGCTCGGCTGGCTCAAGCGCCCGGACGCCGACGTCGAGCCATCCCGTTGTGCCCTCTTCCACATTCCTTTTGATGGGGTCTCCCTGTGAACCTGAAGTCCCTGTTTGCCAAGCTCAACGACACCAGCCGCGCCGCCACTGAAAGCGCCGCCGCCTTGTGCCTGTCGGAACACCATTACGATGTCGAAATCGAGCACCTGTTGTTGCAGTTGCTCGACAGCCACGACAACGACCTGCCGGCCATCCTGCGTCATTACGACGTGGTGCCCGAACGCTTGCAGGCGCAGCTGGTGACGGCACTGGGGACGTTCAAGAAAGGCAATACGCGCACGCCGGCACTGTCGCCGCACCTGACCCGCATGATCGAACAGGCGTGGGTCCTGGCGTCCATCGAGTTCGGCCAGGCGCAGATCCGCACCGGTCATCTGTTGCAAGCCTTGCTCGATGACGACGAACTGCGCCGCGTGGTGGTCGCCAGCGCCGCCGAGCTTGAGAAAATCAACGCCGACGACTTGCGCGTCAACCTCGGCGCGCTGGTGGAAAGCAGCGCCGAGTCGAAACAGGCCAAACCGCTGGGCACGTCCGACGTCGCCAGCGCCGGCACGGTAAAAGGCAACGGCAAGACCCCGGCCCTCGATCAATACACCATCAACCTCACGCAAAGCGCTCGCGAAGGCCGGATCGACCCGGTGCTGGGCCGGGAGTTCGAGGTGCGGCAGATGGTCGACATCCTCACCCGCCGCCGCCAGAACAACCCGATCCTCACCGGTGAGGCCGGCGTCGGCAAAACCGCCGTGGTCGAAGGCCTGGCCCTGCGCATCATCCAGGGCGACGTGCCGTCGGTACTCAAGGGCGTCGCCATCCACACCCTGGACCTGGGTTTGTTGCAGGCCGGTGCCGGCGTGAAGGGCGAATTCGAAAACCGGCTCAAGTCGGTGATCGAAGAAACCAAACGCAGCCTGCACCCGATCATTCTGTTCATCGACGAAGCGCACACCCTGATCGGTTCGGGTGGCCAGGCCGGGCAGAACGATGCCGCCAACCTGCTCAAGCCAGCCCTGGCCCGGGGCGAACTGCGCACCATCGCCGCGACCACCTGGGCCGAGTACAAGAAGTACTTCGAGAAAGATGCCGCACTGGCCCGGCGCTTCCAGGTGGTGAAGGTCGAAGAGCCGGACGAAGACAAGGCGATCCACATGCTGCGCGGCCTGCTGGCCAAGATGCAGGAGCATCACAAGGTCACGGTGATGGACGAAGCGCTGGTGCAGGCCGTGCGCCTGTCCAATCGCTACATCACCGGCCGCCAGTTGCCGGACAAGGCCGTCAGCGTGCTGGACACCGCCTGCGCCCGGGTGGCCCTCGGTCAATCGGCGCAGCCGGGACCGCTGGAAGACTGCAAACGCCAGATCGACAACCTGCAGGCGGAAATCGCGGTACTGCAGCAGGAAGCCGCCAAAGGCAGCGACCACGCCCGACGCCTGACTGCACTCAATACCGAACTGCAAAGCGCACAGCAGACCCGCGACGCCCTCGAACAACAGTGGCAACGCGAACTGCAACTGGTGGAAAAACTCGGCGCCCTCAGCCACCCGGAGAATCAGACACCGGATGCCCAGGAGATTGCCGCGGTGCGCGCCGAACTGGCCAGCGTCCAGGGTGAGCAACCGCTGGTGCATGCCCTGGTGGATGGCGGGACCATCGGCGAAGTGATTTCCGGCTGGACCGGCATTCCGCTGGGCAAGATGCTGCGCGATGAAATCGAAACCGTGCAGCGCCTGCCGGCGTTGCTGGGCGAGCGGGTGCTCGGCCAGGACCACGCACTGCACGAAATCGGCAAGCGCATCAAGATTTCCCGCGCGCGCATGGAAGACCCGAACAAACCGATCGGCGTGTTCCTGCTGCTCGGCCCGAGCGGCGTCGGCAAGACCGAAACCGCACTGGCGCTGGCCGACACCCTGTACGGCGGTGAGCGCAACGTCATCACCATCAACATGTCCGAGTACCAGGAAGCCCACACCGTCTCCAGCCTCAAGGGTTCGCCACCGGGCTACGTCGGCTATGGCGAGGGCGGTGTGCTGACCGAAGCGGTGCGACGCAAGCCGTACAGCGTGGTGCTGCTCGATGAAGTGGAGAAAGCCCACCCGGACGTGCTCGAACTGTTTTTCCAGGTGTTCGACAAAGGCGTGCTGGATGACGGCGAAGGTCGCGAGATCAACTTCCGCAATACCGTGATCATCGTCACGTCCAACACCGGTACCGACCGCATCATGCAGTGGTGCCTGAATGCTCAGCCGCAACCGACGCCGCAGGACATCGTCGAAGGGCTGCGTGACGAGTTGAACCAGGTGTTCAAGCCCGCCTTCCTCGGCCGCCTGACCATCGTCCCCTACTACCCGGTCAAGGACGCGATTCTCGAACGCATCGTCGCGCTCAAGCTTGCGCGCATCCGCCAGCGCTTCGAGCGCAATCATCAAGCGCAGTTGAGCTATGACGAAGCACTGGTCAAGGCGATTGCCTCGCGCTGCACCGAGGTCGACAGCGGCGCCCGCAACATCGACAACATTTTGTCCCAGACCCTGATGCCGGAACTGGCCCAGCGGGTCCTGGAGCGCATGGCGCAGGACAAACCGATTCAGAGTTTGAACATCGAGTTGGGCAGCGACGGCGATTTCGCCTATCGCCTGAACTGATCGGGCATTAACAGGTAGTGGTCATGGACAAGAGATATTCAGGGAAGCGTCCCGCGAGGACGACGTTGGCCAAATGCCTGACGGCGGTGGCGATGATGACGGTACTCAGCGCCTGCGGCGTCACCGATCGGGTCGGCAAGCGGGTCGACAACACCTGGGCCGGCGACATGCTGTTCGAGGATAACGAGAAAGTCATCCTGACGTCCGACGGCGGCAATCAGCTCAACCCCGACGCGTCCGGCAAGCCGCTGTCGGTGGTGCTGCGGGTGTACCAGCTGACTTCGCTGGAGCGCTTTGCGTCGGTGGATGCCGACTCGCTGTGGGACGACCCGCAAAAGGCCCTCGGCAATACGCTGATCGAAAACCGCGAAATCACCTTGTTGCCGGGCATGGGGCAAGTCGACAAGTGGCCGCTGAACAAGGCGGCAGGTTATGTCGGTGTCGCGGCTTTTTTCCGCAGCGACGAGAACAGCCGCTGGAAGGTCGCGTTCGACGCCAACTCCCTGCGCAAGGACGGCATCTGGTTCTCCTCCGACGGCTTGCGTGTGCTGGTGGACAACAACACGGTGTCTGCCGTCAGTGGTGTCGATGTCCTCGATAAACCCAAGACCCAGGAACAACTGGCCAAAGCCGCTGAGCAACCGGCCGAACCCACGCTGACCGAGCGCGTGCAGGACGCCGTGGTGCAAAAAGCCCAGGACCAGGCGAGTGCCTCCGCGCAAAAAGCCGTGGAATCGAAATTGAATTCATTATTGGAAAGCGCTCAATGAGTAAGCAAAGCCGGGTGATGTGGTCCGAAGGTATGTTCCTTTTGCCACAACATTTCCAGTATCAGGATGAGTTCCACCAACATCAGCTGGCGCAGGCGACCCTGCGCAACACGCCTTTTCACTGGGGCGTGCAGCTGCTGGAAGTGGACGAGGAAGCCCTCGCCACCGGCTCCCTGCAGCTCAAGCGCCTGAAGCTGGTGTTTCCCGACGGCAGCCTGTTCGACGCACCGCAGCACGACCCGTTGCCGGCGGCCCGTGACCTGAAGGACCTGCTCAAGGGCAACGACCTGAAGGTCTACGCCGCGCTGAAACTGCCCGAGCCATTCGGCCTCAATTACGTCGAAGACGGCCAGGAACAGAAGACCGGGCGGCGCTTTCGCAAGCAGTTCGACACCTTGCCGGACCTCAACGAGGGCGACCTGGAAAACGAAATCACCAGCCTGCGCCTGAACGTGGTGATGCTGATCGACGGCGACAACCTCGATGGCTACACCTGGTGCCCGATTGCCCGGCTGTCGCGCAACAACATCGGCGGCTTCAACCTCGACGGGCATTTCGTGCACCCGACGCTGCACCTGGGCACCCACGACACCCTGGTCGGACTGGGCAAGCGTTTGCTCGGCGCCCTGCAATCCAAGAGCAAGGCGTTGTCGGGGCGGCGTCGCGAGCGCGCAGACCAGATTGCCGAATTTGGCTCCAGCGACGTCACCCTGTTCTGGCTGTTGAACACGGTGAACCGTGCCCACCCGAGCCTGGCGCACCTGCTCGCGCATCCGCGCCTGCACCCCGAGCGCTTGTATCTGTTCCTGGCCGAACTCGCCGGCGGCCTGCTGACGTTCTCGCTGGATACACAGCTCAACGACATCCCCGAATACGACCACCACGACCCGGCGGCCTCGCTGGTCAAGCTCGACGAGATGATTCGCGTGCTGCTCGACAACGTCGTGCCGAACCAGTGTGTGGTGATCAACCTGACCCAGACCAAACCCTCTTACTGGCAAGGGCAGTTGCACGACCCACGGCTGGCCGAGGCGGACTTCTACATCTCCGTGCACGCCGACATGCCGGGCGCAAGCCTGCTGGAGCTGGTGCCACGGGCGTTCAAGGTCGGCTCGCCGGAAGACATCGAAGTGGTGGTCAACAGCGCCATGCCCGGCGTCACCCTCAATCATTCGACCCGCCTGCCCAATGCGATTCCGGTGCGACTGGACAATCACTACTTCTCCATCGAGCCCCATGGCCGGGTGTATGAACGAATGATGAGCGCCCAGGCCATCTCTTTCTACGCGCCCAGCGCCTTCACCAACCTCAAGCTTGAACTGATGGCGGTACTCAAATGACCGAAGCCGTACTGCAAGGCGCCGTTGCGGCCGCCCGTGAAAAACCGACGCTCAAAGACCTGGTGCAAGACTTCATCAGCATGGCGCTGATCGTGCGCAAGGGCCGGCAAGTGACGTCGGTCAGCGCCTTCGAGGCCAGTGTCGACACCTTCTTCAAGGCACTGGAGCGCGATGCCCGCAGCGCCAACTACAGCGTCGAACAAGTGAAGGACACCCAGTACGCCCTGTGTGCGTTCCTCGATGAAAGCGTGTTGCGCTCCGGGGACAACGAGTTGCGCCGGCACTTTGAATTGCAGCCGCTGCAGTTCCGCTATTTCGGCGTGCACCTGGCCGGCGAAGGCTTCTTCGAAAAAATCGATGCCCTGCGTAGCGACGTCAAACAGCACCTCGATGTGCTCGAGGTCTACCACCTGTGCCTGGCCCTGGGTTTCGAAGGCAAGTTCAGCCTCGGGCAAAAGGATCAGCTGCGTTACCTGGCCAATACCCTGGGCCAGGACATCGCGCGTTATCGCAAGACACCCAAGGCCCTCTCGCCCGACTGGGCGTTGCCCGACCAGGTCTCGCAAATGCTGCGCCATGAAGTTCCCCTCTGGCTCTACCTGGCGCTGATTGCGCTGGTCTGCGCAGGTGTCTACCTGACGCTGGACTGGTTGCTGGCCAAGGACGTAGCCGCGTTGTCCGAACAAATCAGCCAGCTGTTCAGTGCCTGAGCACAGGTCAGGTAACCGAGTCAGGAAGACATGAAGACATTATTGCGTTTGTTGAAAAGCTTTTGGTTCCTCGTTCCCGCCCTGTGGCTGGCGAGCCTGGCGGTCTGCTGGTTCGTCGCGCCGCATGTGAGCTGGCTGCGCGGTTATGCGCCGGAGGCGATGGCGATCGTCAGCGCCTTCTACCTGCTGATCATTGTGCTGCGTCAGTACAAGCGTATCCGGGCGGAGCACAACCTTGAAAACCTGGTGCAGCTCGAAGTCGATCGCTCGCTCAAATCCGCCGGTGAGTTCCGCGATCAGCAGGTACTGCGCGAACGCCTCAAGCACGCCATCGCGATGCTGCGCACCGACCGCTCGGCCGGTGGCGGCGGCTCGTCGGCACTTTACGATTTGCCGTGGTACCTGGTCATCGGCATGTCCGCGGCGGGCAAGACCTCATTGCTGACCCGCTCTGGTCTTTCCGCAAGCATTGCCAGCAGCGCCAACGACACCGAAAGCGGCACCCAGCATTGCGATTGGTATTTCAGCCCCGAGGCCGTGATGATCGATACGGCCGGCCGTTACCTGCGGGACGACCCGTCGGCCAGCGAATTCGCCGCCTTCCTGCGCATGCTGAAAAAGCAACGCAGCAAGGCCGCCGTCAACGGTCTGGTGCTGGTGGTGAGCCTGCCTGAACTGCTGGCATGCAGTGCCGCCGAGCGCAACGAACTCGCCGCACAACTGGTGTCGCGCATCGAGGAGTACAACGCTTGCCTGGACGCCAGTCCACCGATCTACCTGATGCTGAGCAAGACCGATCAACTGCCGGGCTTCAGCCAGGCGTTCGAGGGCCTGGACCTGAACGAACGCCAGCAACCGCTGGGCATGACCTTCGGTTTGTCCGAGATCCGCAACCAAGGCCTGCGCCCGGTGCTGGATGCCAAGCTGGCCAACCTGCACAGCCATATTCGCCGTCACGTCGACGCCCAGATGATTGCGCTGGGTGCCGATGCCAACAGCGCACTGCTGAACTTCCCGAACTATTTCGCCGAACTGTCCGGGGTGCTGGAGCAGTTTCTCCAGCACTTCGCCGAGACCGGTCGCAGCGGTGCGCCGCTGTTGCTGCGCGGGCTGTATTTCACCAGCGCCCTGCAGACCGACCAGCAGCTGGGCCAGGTGTATGAAGACGACCTGGCCGAGTCGTTCGCCCTGCAACCGGAACATGAGCAACCGGAACATGAGCAAGGGTCGCCAGGCACCGGCAAGAAAATCAGCGACCGCAGCTATTTCATTACCGATACGTTCCGCCGGGTGATCTTCCCGGACCGTGACCTGACCCTTTATCAGTCGCGCCTTGGCAAGAACAGCTCCGTCAGCCCTGCCCTGCTGGGCCTGGCGGTACTGGCCGGCGTCGCGTTCATTGGCTGGCAAGCCCTGTCGTTCCAGAACAACCGTCAGTGGCTGGCCACGTTGCGCGAGCAACTGACCGAGCTGCAACAGTCCCCGGAGCGTGCCGGGTTGCTCGCCTCGGGCCAAGGCCTGGAGCTGTTGCGCGAGCAGCTATCGGCCATCGAGAAGAACCGTGCCAAAGGCGTGCCGTTGCAGCTGGGCGCAGGCCTGTATCGCGGTGACGATATCTACCGCGTCGCGCAAGCCGCCTATCTGCAACAACTGCGTACCCAGGCGCTGGAACCCGTCACCTTGCAACTGCAATTGCAGATGCGCGCCTTCAACGAGTTCGCCAAAACCATGGACCCGCAGAACAGCTTTGCAACTGCGTCGTCCAAGGCCGACGCTGCCAAAGGCCGTGCGCAAGGCCTGAAGCTGCCCACCCGCCTGAACGGCTTGCCGCGCAGTACCGGTGAGGCGGCCAGTCGCCTGAGCGGCGCGGCCAAGGGCGCGGCCAACAAGGCTCGCGGCGAAGCGCTGGCAGCACTGCGCAACCCGGCCACGGCCAGCGATGCCGCGGATTTGTCGGCGACCACCGGCGGGCTATCGTTGTCCGAGGAAATGCTCGGGCGCCTGGATGAGCGACAAGTCGCGTCCATCATCGAGTCCTATAACGCACTGAAGCTCTACCTGATGCTGACGCAACCCGGCACCCACCCGGACCCGGAGTTCGTCGGCGCTGCGTTGCCGGTGGCCTGGGCCAATACCGCCAGTGCCGACAACCCTGTCAGCACCGCGGTGATCCAGGACAACTCGCCGGTCTACGTGCAATTGCTCAAGAATGGCCAGGCACCGTCCTTGTCGCGTAACGAGCAACTCATCAGCGAAACCCGCAACAGCCTGAAGTCCTTCATGATTTCCAGCTCGCTGGTGGACCGTGAATACCTGCGCCTGCAACTCGAATCCAGCCGGCAGTTCCCGGCCGTGGGCTTGAGCGACCTGGTGCCGATGCCCGGCCGGCAGCTGCTGTACGGCACCGAGGCGGTGCCGGCGATTTTCACCCGCCAGGGTTGGGAGCAGTTCGTCAAGCCTGAGCTGATCAAGCTGGTGTCGGGCAACCTGCAGAACGAATCGGACTGGGTGCTCGACGGCGAAGGCGGCGACAGCATCGTGCAGAAAGCCAATTTCATCCGCGAGTTCATGACGCGCTACAAGCGCGACTACACCCAGGCCTGGTACACCCTGATCGACAGCGTCGGCGTTCGCCATTTCACCGACATGGCCAACGCCACCCAACAGCTGGCCCTGCTCAGCGACGTGCAGAACTCGCCGGTGAAAATCCTCCTGGCGGCGGTCAACGACAACACCCAATGGGATGTCCCGGCCCCCCGCGAAACACTGCCGGCGGGCGTCAAGCCCGATGACGGCTTCTGGAGCAGCGTCAGCGGGATTTTCGATGGCAAGAACACGTCGCCCAGCGCGCTGATTTCGCCTTTGCCGGCGGTCGATGACGGCAGCCTGGCGAAGCGCTTCGAGCCTGTGTCGCGGGTGTTCGCCGTGCAAAACGCCGAAGGTGCCGACAGCACGATCATGGACCGCTACCTCGCGGCCTTGCGCAAGCTCAAGGTGCGGATGAACAACATCCAGCGCTCCCAGGACGTTGGCAAGAGCAGCAAGCAGCTGATCAGCGAAACCCTCGAAGGGCTGCCAAGCGAAGTGACCAGCGTGCGCAACTATGTCGAGACCACCGTCGACACCAGCCAGGGTGGCCTGTCCGAATCGTTGCAGGGCCTGTTCAGCCTGCCGATCCAGTTTGCCTGGGAAACCCTGCGCGACCCGGCCGGCCAGCAGATTGCCAAGGCCTGGGCACAGCAGATCGCCAAGCCGTGGGAGCAGGTCATGGCGCACCGTTACCCGATTGCGCCAGGCAGCCGCAATGAAGCTTCGGTCAAGGACCTGCAGCGTTTCGTCGACCCGGAGTCCGGGCTGCTGCCGAACTTCAAGCGCAACGAAATCGGCAATCTGTCCGGTGGCGAAGGCCTGGGGATGAGCAGCAACAGCAAGGCAACGCCGCTGGTCAACCCGAACATGGTCAACAGCATCGACAAGGCCAGCTCGTTGGGTCAGGTGATCGCCAGCCTGTCGGACCGCGACAACGGCTTCGAGATCATGCTCGAACCTTCCGCCAACCTGACCGACATCATCTTCACCCTCGACGGCCAGGTGCAGCACTACCGCAACGGCAAGACCAGCTGGAGCCGCTTCTCCTGGCCGGGCACGACCACCACGCCGGGCGCACGCCTGGATGTGGTGACCCTGACCGGCGAGCGCATCACGGTGTTCGACTACCCGGGCCGCTGGGGCCTGCTGCGCATGAACGACAGCGCACGGGTCAGCGATCTGGACGGCATCCAGCAACGCTTCAGCTGGAACACCGGCAGTGGCCCGGTCAGCCTCGCCGTGCGCAACTACGGCGGCGTCAAGTTGACCGACCTGGCCAACGTCAAGGCCTTGAGCGCGCTCAACGCCAAAGAAGGGCAGGCGCTGTGAGCCGTCGAACCTTGAACCCGGGAACCGGCCAATGATCGGCTGCTTCGGCAAGGTCCCCGCGAGCCCGGACTTCGTCAGCCTGCAAGGTGCGGGCGACGAGGTCTGCGAGTTCGATAGCTGGCTGCAAGGGGCGCTGGCCGCCCTGCAGCATCGCGAAGACTGGCGAGCGTTGTTCGACGCTTTGCCGGTGTGCTTTTTCAGCTATCGCGCGCGCAGCGGCAACTGGTTGCTGGGTGGGTTGATCAGCTCGAGGGATTCGAGTGGCCGACGCTATCCGTTTTTCATTTTCCAGACGCTCAAGGCCAGCGAAGCCGAACCGCTGGTCAATCCGTTCACCCTGGGCGAACTGTTCAGCGGGCAGATCAGGCCGCTGCTGCACATGGCGGTCCAGGGCGAAAGCACTTCGGTGCTGTTCGAGCGCATCAAAGCCCTGCGCCCGTTGCAAGGACAGGACTTCGAGTTGTTCCGTCGTGTGCATGACAAGTTCCTGGTGAACTTCAACCTGGGCGACATCGCCTGCGCGTTGCAGGGCACCTACCCGGAGTTCGTCACCAACGCCGTGCTGACCCGGCTCCAGGCCCTGAAAAGGCACCTCGATCAGGCCACGCCGATCGGCATCGCCCTGCCCTTGCCGGCGGAACGGGGATTGAAAAACCCGACCGCCGATTTGTGGGTCACCTGGCTGACGCAAATGACACCCGAACGCACCGTGCCGCAGATCAACCTGCTGGCGGACGACTTCATGCGCCCCCGGCTGATCTGCTTTGCCTCACGCAATACCAGCGATGCCTATCGCCTGCTGACCGGCATCCATGACCGCTCGCAGAGCTATGACGTGCTGGCGTCATTCGATGCCTTTGACGAGCACCACCGCACACACGCCTTTCCCGAAATCGACCGCCCTCTGGGTGACGTTATCGACCGTTTTGTCGATGCCCTGGATTCGAAGTCCGTATGAACAAGATCAAGTATTACTTCTTGCGCTATCAGCCCTACATCCTGGGGGTGTGCTTTTTCCTCGCTATCTTCGTGGTGTGGGGCACCGGGCGCGCGTTCGGCTTCAGTTCGCTCAACAGCCTGTTGACCGGCATCGGTGTGTTCCTGGGTCTGTCCGCCGGTTATGTACTGCTGCTTTATCGCGGCGTGTCCCGGCATCACAACCTCGAAGGACTGCTGCGTGAGGATGCCGACCAGGCCGTGTTGAATGCGAGCCCGGCGGATCGCGAGGAGGTCAGCCTGTTGCGCGAGCGCCTGTTGCAGAGCATCGAGCGCTTGCACAGCAACAAGCCACGGAGCAGCAACCCCAAGGATGCGCTGTATGCCCTGCCCTGGTACCTGGTGGTCGGCCAGCCTGCGGCAGGCAAGAGCACCATGCTTTACCAGTCGGGGCTCAATTTCCCTTACGCCGAGCGCGAAGGCGTGCGGGTCGCCGGTCTGGGTGGCACGCGCAATTGCGACTGGTTCTTCAGCTCCGAGGCCGTGCTTCTGGACACCGCCGGGCGCTACATGAACAACCAGGAAGAAGCCGGCAAATGGCGCGCCTTCCTGCAACTGCTGCGCCAGCATCGCCAGCGCCGGCCGCTCAATGGCCTGATCGTCACGGTGAGCATCCACGACATCCTGCAAGCCTCGCTCGAAGATCAGGAGCGCATCGCCAAACGCCTGCGCGAACGCATCCAGGAAACCCATGCCTTGCTGGAAGTGCGCCTGCCGGTCTACCTGGTGTTCACCAAGTGCGACCTGGTGCCTGGCTTTGCGCCCTTCTATCGCCAACTGGACGAGACCGCCCGTGGCGAAGTGATGGGCAAGACCTTTTCCCACAAAGGCTATGAGCAGGCCGACTGGGGGCAGCGCTTCGGCGTCGCGATGGACGAACTGGTCAGCTATTGGCAACAGGTGGCGAGCCAGCAACTGGTCACGCAGGACATCCAGATCACTCGGCAGGATTCGGCGGTGTACCGGTTCCCGCTGGAACTGGCGGCCCTCAAGCCACGGCTTCAACTGTTCGTCGATGCCCTGCTGCGCGCCAACCCATATCAGAGTGCGGAACTGCTGCGCGGCTTCTATTTCACCAGCGCCCTCGATGCCGACCAGCCGGAACTGGGTGGTCATGCACGTCAGGTGACGGAGCGCTTTTCGCTGGAAGGTGAGCGGGAGATCGCCGACGGCAATGCGCAGCCGCGTCCGTTGTTCATCAACAGCCTGTTCCGCAAGGTCATCATTCCCGACCAGCACCTGGTGGCGCTGTACACCACCAACCACCGCGAGCGTCGGCGCAGGGCCGCCTGGATCGGCGGTGCCGGACTGATCGCTGCATTGCTGTGCAGCCTGTTGGGCTGGTCGTACGTCAACAACAAGAACACCCTGCAGGGCCTGTCCACAGAGCTGACCCAGGCCGCCGCCGACGATCACTCGGCCACCGGGCAATACACCGCCTGGCAAACCCTGGATCGCCTGCGCTTCTGGACTGCGCACTACTACGCGCAACACCACGACCAGGGCGTGCCGCTGCGCCTGCGCCTGGGGCTCTATCAAGGCCACAAGGTCGAGCCACTGGTGCGCAGCCGCTATTTCGAACGCCTGGAAAGCGTGATGCTCAAGCCCACGGCCGACAACCTGACCCGTTCGCTGTATTTGCTGACCACCCTCAAGGTCTATCAGCGCAACGCCAAAGAGTTGATGCCCGTGACCGGCGTGGACAGCGTCGAACCCAAGGCGCTGCCCAATGACAACCGGGCGCAGTCCATCGCCGGTTTCGGCAAGGCGACGCTGGACACCTACGTCATGCTGTCGCGCGCCCAGCGTGAAAAGGCCGACCCCGGGTTCCTGAAAGCGAAAATCCCGGATTACTGGTACCCGGCGATTGCCCGTCAGGTCGGCAACGCCAGTGTCGCCGCCTCGGACTATGAGTTCGCCAGCCGCCAGATCAACTTCTACAGCGACCAGATCCACGAGCCGGACGTGCCGCGGATCCTCGACAACGCGTTCCTGATCTCCAGCTCGCGCAACTACATCAACAGCCTGCTGACCCAGTCGTTGCGCTCGATCGAAACCATCACGCTGGAGTCGGACACCCTGTTCGCCTTCGCCCGTGCGGATTTCCAGAGCCTGAAGACTGAAGGGCAAAGCCAGCTGAGTGCGATCGCCGGCAAGCTGCTCAGCACCCCCAACATCGGAAAAATCATCATCGCCGGGCACGCCGATCAACTCGGCGATCCCCAGGGCAACCTGCAGGTTTCCAGACAGCGGGCGCAAACCATCAAGACCTACCTGGTGGGCAAAGGCGTGCCCGGCGAGCTGGTGGAAGCGATCGGCGAAGGCAGCACCAAGCCTCTGGTCAAGTGCGACATGCAGCAACCCAGGGCCCAGCTGATTCACTGCCTGGAGCCTAACCGGCGAGTAGAAATCGAAGTGCGGGCACTCAACTGAGAAGGCGCGCCTTGTGAAGAAATACCGGCATCCGGGTCATCTCGACGAGAGGCCCGGGCCGGCATAAGACACCTCTCTTGATCGTTTCAAAGAGGTTAAAGCGAAGGGCTGTGACTTGCGCGCAAGTCGCCTCCCTTTAAATGAAGGTAAGGAGAAAATAGAAATGGCATTTGACGCATACATCCAGATCGACGGCATTCCAGGTGAAGTTCTGGACGACAAACACAAGGATTGGATCGAAGTGCTGGGCTACGAGTACGGCGCCACCCAAGCGACTTCCGCGACGGCCAGCTCGTCGGGCGGTGCTTCGTCGGAGCGTGTATCGTTGAGCGACTTCACAATCCGCAAAGCCGTGGACAAGGCTTCTGCCAAGCTGTTCGAACACTGCTGCAATGGCAAGCACATTTCCAAGATCCAGCTGAACGTGAACCGCGCCGGTGGCGACAAGGTGACCTACCTGACCATCAACCTGGAAGAAGTCGTGGTGTCTTCCGTGAAAGCGATCGCCGGCGGCAGCCAGAACGGTGAAGACAAAGATGTTGGCGATCTGCCGATCGAAGAAATCAGCTTCAACTTCGCTCGCATCAAGACCACCTACACCCAGCAGAGCCGTGCAAATGGCCAGGGCGGCGGTAACGTCACCGGTGGCTGGGACCGCACCTCGAACAAGGTTTTCGCATAACACCGTGGTAACGACGGGCCGCGCAAGCGGCTCGTTTTCAGCACCGTGCCTGCCCGGCGGGCACGGTGTTCTTTTAGCCTGATCAGAGTTTCCCATGTCTGAATTTCTCAACGACCTTTCGCTGGCCGAACTGACAGCGCCCATCAACGAGGGGAGCGGCGAAGACCTGAGCTTTTCCTCCTTGTTCGATCAGGTGAAAGAAGCACGGCGAGCAGACCCCGACTACCTGACCCAGGGTGACTGGCAAACCGACCTGAAGTCATCCGACTGGGACCTGACCCTCACCCTCGCTGCCCAGGGCCTGGCTCGCCAGAGCAAGGACCTGATGCTCGTCGCCTGGCTCAGCGAAGCCCTGGCGCACAAGTACCATTTCACCGGTATCACCTTCGGCCTGACCCTGGCCGAACGCATACTGGACAATTTCTGGACCGACCTCTTCCCGTCCCTCGAGGATGGGGTCGATGAACGCGCTGCCCGCCTGGCATGGATGAAAACGTCACTGGCGGATGTGGTGGGCGGACTGCCCATCACCCAGGGCCAACAATACGGCCTGCTGCGCTATGACGAATCCCGGCACATGGAAAACCTTGGGCTGCAGAACCCCCAGGCCATGCGTGCCGCCCTCGACGAAGGCAAGATCAACGCCGAGGTGTTCCAGCGTTCGGTGGTGCTGACCGACTCCGATCACCTGCGCCAGAAGGCCGGCGAAATAGCCGCCAGCCTCAACGCATGCCAACGGCTGCAGAACACGGTCGACAGGCTGTTCGGCCATGACGCGCCGAGTTTTGCCGGGCTCCACGACGTGTTGTCCCGCGCCGGCCAACTGGCCGAGAAGCTGCTCAAGGATCGCGGCATCGAACTGAACCCGGCCCCTGCCGCGCCCACCCCGGCCGTCTCCGAAAGCGCCGGCGTACAACCCACAGGTGCTGCAATGACCCAGAACCAGCAAGACCTTCCAGTCACGCCGCTGCGCACCACACCACAGACCCGCGACGAGGCGTTCACCCTGCTGGCGGGTATCGCGCAATTCTTCAAGCAGACCGAACCCCAGAGCCCTGTCCCCTACCTGATCGAACGCGCGATCAAATGGGGCAACATGCCGCTCGAGGGTTGGCTGAATGATGTGATCAAGGACAGCAATGTGGTGGACAACATCCGTGATGTGCTGGGGACCAAGGAAGCGAAGTCCTGATTGCTGACGGCAGGCTTTCAGCACAAACACAGAAAAACCTGTGGCGAGGGGGCTTGTCGGATCGCCGCACCGCCCCGTTGGGCTGCGCAGCAGCCCCAAAAAAGAGACCGCCGCGCATCACCATGAGCATCCCTCTCTCTCAAGCGAACTGCACCTACGCAGGCGGATCAATCTGATCCAGCACCCGGTTCGCCGTGATCTCCGCCAACATCACACTGTTGGAAATCCCCAGCAGCGCATTGCGCGAGCCACCGTCCAGATGATCCACCAACTGGTGGACCATCACATCCACCGAGGCCAGCGTCTCGACCAGATAAACCACCAGGGTTTCGGTATCGACTTCTGGGTCGACGGTAAACAGGGTGCTTACCTTACGCGGTGTGGCTTTGATATCGGCGGTCGAGGGGAAGTGGAAATCGAGGGCGCGCTTGGCGGCTTCGTTGAGTTTGTTTGAATCGGGTTCGTACGGGGATGCCGGATCGGTGTCCGGCGGGTTTGGGGTGACCTTGAACATATGCTGAGTTTCCTATTGGTGTGCCACCCCTCTTGCGACTAAACGAAAGGGGAGGCAGCTGCACGCAGGTTAGTCGACCGGGAAACTCAGCAATCCGGCGCGCCCGAAGGCGCCCTACGTACAGCCACCATCAAATACAGGCAAAAAAGACCTGCTGACAGATGCATGCACAACTGAGTTAACGCGAGCGACTAAACCCGACCACTGATGGGCAGTGGCAGGGAAACGATAGAGGCCGGCCCCAAGGCGTACAAGCCGGCGGATTCTGGCGTAACCGTAGGCAACGGCGCAAGGTCTTGTAGCTTTCGGGTCGTAACCTACAACGCTTTTAAACAAGTGCTCTTTGGCGATGTTGATTGATCTGATGTGCACCTCTTATACGAAGTGAAATCCAGGTGCAGGCTAGTCGCGAGTTCACCAACGAAGAGCAGTTCGGTGCACTAATGACCTCAGGCGATGAGCAGCCCAGACACGCGCGGCAACTGGTAAAACTCATCGTGGGCCACATGATTCACATTGAATCCATCTACGCTCAAATTTACATACTGTGCCGCCGAGCCATACACTCTGAAAAGCAATTCTCACTACGGAGTCGATATGAAATATTACACGGACTGCAGCACCACGATTTTTATTGGCTCACATGAATCATGAAACGCTTTGAAGCCTTTCAAGTTCGTTAGAACTCATCCTCTGAAAGCCCGTAAGTTGCAGTGTTGCCATTCGCCACCTTGTAGAGAGTAAGCGTGATAACACTGTACTGGGTCCCTTTGTATGTGGTGGATTCAGTTAGCTCCATAGATTCCGAGCGCGAAAGGCCGCCGGAAGTCAGATCGCGATACCGTACATCATAGTTGCCAGCAGTAAGATTCTTCATGGTGAAGCTGCTGCGTGCAGGAATAAAAATCTGCCTGGCCGGCCGGGCTAGCTTACCTTCCAACGCAACGAGTTTCAGCAGAACGTCCGAGTTGTTCTGCCCATTGTCGATCGTCACCTCCGAATGGCCAGTCTTGTGCGTTTGAGGTTCACCAACCAAGTACCCCGCGGTTTTAGGCCATGGTCGGCCATTTGGGGCCGTCTTTGAACGCACATAGGCCGGTTTTTTTGCCACCACCTGCTGTGGGGTGTTGGTAGTCGACGCAGGCTGAACAGCTATACCACCCGGCCCATTTGTGGAGGTTGCTAATGGGGCAGGTTGCGCGGAATACGGCATTGGTCCAGGTGGCGGGGAATAGTGTGTCTGGGGAGAATTAATTATCGCGACGGCAATCACTCCAGCCGCCGCAATCGCACCAAGATGGACAAAAAAACGACCGTGTATGGGTCCCCAGTTGTTTTTCAATCGATTGGCTTTGTTGTTGCCACCCAATTCGACCATAAATGCTTCAAGATTGCTGATCAGACTGTCTCGCTCACTTTCTTCGGCACTTTGGCGGCTAGGTGTATTCGGCACTTTCCTGCAGTACTTAATCGCGTCTTCGGCGAGTGACTGTGCCAGGTCAGGACGTCCAGTCGCATAGAAATAGTAAGCTTGGTAACCCAGCAATCTGGCATTTTCAAGCGGTGGATGCGTGCCACCGAACATGTTGCTCACCAATGCGTGTGCAGTGTAAAGCGGCCCCCATGGAAAGCCCCACCAACCGAGCAACCAACTGGTTGCTGATGCTTTCAGAGACTGTTTCTGAGCACATTCACTGCAATACACACCAGCGATAGGTTTGCGAACAGTTGCCACCAGGAAGCTTTTTACAGATCGGAATACCACGAGTCTTGGTTGAGCCGAAACTTTTGTGCAGAGAGAGCAGACGATAGGGTCTGGCACTTTAGATGTCGCGGGTTCAGTGGCAGCAGTTTGAGTACCCCCGCTGTCATATTCGGTCCTGGAGACGGGGTTCGATAGCACCGCATAAGCTTCATTTAAGAATTGAAATTGCCGGGTGGTATCGTTTCCAGGGTTGCGATCAGGGTGTAGGTCCATGGCGCGCCTTCGGTAGGCGGCCTTGATCTGTTCATCCCCGGCGGTCGAGGTTAACCCCATGACTAAGTAATATCCCTTAGGATCATCTTTGTCGTGTCGCATATAACGATCCTTGTCACGCCGGCGAGGTACCAGGCACATTGTTTTTATATTAGGAAAGGGCATCATCCATCCCTCAGACCCAATATTGGCCGCTGAAAGTACTCCATCGAACAATCAGAAGAGATGGTGATTCCCTAGGGACACATCATAGTAGCCATATGCTACTTTTTTCGTCCATCGTAATTGCTCGTCGGCAGCATATCTTTAGCGGTTTGGGCATCCTTATTACCAGTACTGCTCGGTAGTCGCCCTAACGCCCCCCTAAACTTTGGTCCTTCACACATTCCCGGGAAACTGTAGGAATCAGCTTGCTGGCGATGAACTCCAGTGCGCCGCGTTCATCCAGTTCACCCGCGTTATCGTTGACGACCATCGCTGGCAAGCCAGCTCCCACAAGGGGCCTGCCCACGCTGAAAATTTGTAGGAGCCAGCCTGCTGGCGATGGACTCCAGGGCGCCGCGCTTATCCAGTTCACCCGCGTTTTCGTTGACGACGTCACTCCCTCCTTCTACCCCCTCTGTAAAGATCAATAGATAACCCTGTGGCGAGGGAGCTTGCTCCCGCTGGACTGCGCAGCAGTCCCTTTTTTTGGTTGTTCACGTAATTCCGGAGAGCACCGATAACGGCAGAAGCCGGCTTGCTGGCGATGGCGGGCTGGCGGATTTTGTTGGTGGTGCACGCGTTCCCCTGTAGGAGCTGCTGAAGGCTCGGGCCGCGTTCGGACGATCTTTTGATCTTGATCTTCAGCAATCTCCAGATCGCAAAATCAAAATCAAAAGATCGCAGCCTTCGGCAGCTCCTACAGATCTGTTTTCCCCCGGGATTTCGTGAAGAACCTTTTTTTGGCAGCTTCGCACTGGAGCGCCCCGCGGGAGCAAGCTCCCTCGCCACAGATACAGTGTTCATCCCTTCCTGAACAAAACTCCCACCCAGGCGACGTAAACCCCTGCCTGCCGTTTGTCCGCTGCGACCGGTGGCACACACTTTTGCACGCCATCCAGCCAGAAACTCCGCTCGGGGACTTGTGCTATCGGTATTATGGTATACCATCAGACGCACAGACACCCAAAACCTCCACGGAGCAGCTCATGAGTTTCGAAATCCGCAAGATCGTCAGCTATGTCGAAGAAACCTTTATTGAAGGCGGCAAAGCCACCGATAAGCCCGTGACCATGGTCGGTCTGGCCGTGGTGATGAAAAACCCCTGGCTGGGCAACGGTTTCGTCGAAGACCTGAAACCACAGATCCGCGCCAACTGCTCCGACCTCGGCGCACTGATGGTCGAGCGCCTGGTGGGCATCATCGGCGGTGCCGAGAAGATCGAGGCTTACGGCAAGGCTGCGGTGGTGGGTGCCGATGGCGAAATCGAGCACGCTTCGGCGGTGATCCACACCCTGCGCTTCGGCAACCACTACCGCGAAGCGGTCAAGGCCAAGAGCTACCTGAGCTTCACCAACAAGCGCGGCGGCCCGGGCACCTCGATTCAGATCCCGATGATGCACAAGGACGACGAAGGCCTGCGTTCGCACTACATCACCCTGGAAATGCAGATCGAAGACGCCCCGCGTGCCGACGAAATCGTCGTGGTCCTGGGTTGCGCCGACGGCGGCCGCCTGCACCCGCGCATCGGCAACCGCTACATCGACCTGGAAGAACTGGCCGCCGAAAAAGCCCAGTAACCGGCCGGCAGAACGACAACAAGAAGGCATTGCAGGAGCACTCCATGATTCGGCTCACCGCTGAACTCACCCCGGCTGGCACCAGTTACCTGGCGACCGGCCAAGGCCAGCCCGTGGTCTTGATCCACGGCGTGGGCCTGAACAAAGAAATGTGGGGCGGCCAGATCGTTGGCCTGGCCACGAAGTACCGCGTCATCGCCTACGACATGCTCGGCCATGGCGCCAGTCCGCGGCCGGAGAGTGGCACACCGCTGCTCGGCTATGCCGACCAGTTGCTGGAGCTGCTCGACCACCTGCAATTGCCCAAGGCAACGGTGATCGGTTTTTCCATGGGCGGGCTGGTGGCGCGGGCGTTTGCCCTGCACTACGCGCAACGCCTGGAAGGCCTGGTGGTGCTCAACAGTGTGTTCAACCGCAGCGCCGAACAGCGCGCGGGGGTCATCGCCCGTACCAGCCAGGCTGCCGAACACGGGCCGGACGCCAATGCCGAAGCGGCGCTGTCGCGCTGGTTCAGCCGCGAATACCAGGCCGCGAACCCGGCGCAGATCGCCGCGATCCGTCAGACCCTGGCCGGCAATGACCCGCAGGGTTACCTGACCACCTATGAACTGTTCGCCACCCAGGACATGTACCGCGCCGACGATCTGGGCAGCATCCGCGTGCCGACGCTGATCGCCACCGGCGAACTGGACCCCGGCTCGACCCCGGAAATGGCCCGGCAACTGGCCGAACGCATTCCCGGTGCGACCGTTGCCGTGCTCGCCGAGCAACGGCATATGATGCCCGTAGAATCGCCGCGCCTGGTCAACCAGCTGTTGCTGGAGTTTCTGCAGGCCGCGCACTCCCAACAAAACCAGATCAAGGGGATCGTTGCATGACACTCGCACGCTTCCAGATGTGCATCGGCGGTGAATGGGTCGATGCCCTGTCCGGCAAGACCTTCGAAAGCCTCAACCCGGCGCTGGCCGAACCTTGGGCTGAATTGCCCGATGCCGACGAAGCCGATGTCGAGCGCGCCGTACAAGCCGCGCAAACCGCTTTCGACAGCCCGGCCTGGCGCGGCTTGACCGCCACCGTGCGCGGCAAATTGCTGCGACGCCTGGGCGACCTGATCGCCGAAAACAAGGAACAACTGGCGCAGCTGGAAAGCCGCGACAACGGCAAGCTGATCCGCGAAACCCGTGGCCAGGTCGGTTATCTGCCGGAGTTCTTCCACTACACCGCAGGCCTGGCCGACAAGCTCGAAGGCGGCACCCTGCCGCTGGACAAGCCGGACCTGTTTGCCTACACCGTGCACGAAGCCATGGGCGTGGTTGCCGCGATCATCCCGTGGAACAGCCCGCTGTACCTGACCGCGATCAAACTCGCTCCGGCCCTCGCCGCAGGCAACACCATCGTGATCAAGCCGTCGGAGCACGCCTCGGCGACTATCCTCGAACTGGCGCGCCTGGCCCTGGAAGCCGGGATTCCGCCGGGGGTGGTCAACGTCGTCACCGGTTATGGCCCGAGCACCGGCGCCGCCCTCACCCGCCATCCGCTGGTGCGCAAGATCGCCTTCACCGGCGGCGCGGCCACGGCGCGGCATGTGGTGCGCAGCAGTGCGGAGAACTTCGCCAAGCTGTCACTGGAACTGGGCGGCAAATCGCCGAACATCATTTTCGCCGACGCCGACCTCGACAGCGCGATCAACGGCGCCATCGCCGGGATCTACGCCGCCTCCGGGCAGAGCTGCGTCTCCGGTTCGCGCTTGCTGGTACAAGATGAAATCTACGACGAGTTCGTCGGCCGTCTGGTGGAACGCGCACAGCGCATTCGCATCGGCAACCCCCAGGAAGACAGCAGCGAAATGGGCCCGATGGCCACCGCGCAGCAACTGGCGGTGGTCGAAGGCCTGGTGGCCGATGCCATTGCCGAAGGTGCGCGTCTGCGCCTGGGTGGCAAGCGTCCGCAGAATCTGGGCGACGGCTGGTTCTACGAACCGACGCTGTTCGAGTGCGACCGCAACTCGATGAAGATCATGCAGGAAGAAGTCTTTGGCCCGGTGGCTTCGGTCATCCGTTTCAAGGACGAAGCCGAAGCCCTGGCGATCGCAAACGACTCGCAGTTCGGCCTCGCCGCCGGCATCTGGACCCGCGACCTGGGCCGTGCCCACCGCCTGGCCCGGGACGTGCGTTCGGGGATCATCTGGGTCAACACCTACCGCGCGGTCTCGGCCATGGCGCCGATCGGCGGTTTCAAGAACAGCGGCTATGGACGCGAAAGCGGCATCGATTCGGTGCTGGCCTACACCGAGCTGAAAACGGTGTGGATCAACCTGTCCCAGGCACCGATGCCTGATCCCTTCGTGATGCGCTAGGAGTCCTGGAAAATGATCGAACCCGGCATTTACAAAGACGTGATGAGCTCGTTCCCGTCCGGGGTCACGGTGGTCACCACCCTGGACCCGGACGGCGGCATCGTCGGCATCACCGCCAGCGCCTTCAGTGCGCTGTCGATCGACCCGGCACTGGTGCTGTTCTGCCCCAACTACGGCTCCGACACCTACCCGGTGCTGCGCGACAGCAAGCAGTTCGCGATTCATTTGCTGTCCGCCGAGCAGACCGCCGAAGCCTATGCCTTCGCCGGCAAAGGCAAGGACAAGGCCAAAGGCATCGAGTGGCACCTGAGCGAACGGGGCAACCCGATCCTGGCCAAGGCGACGGCCATCATCGAGTGCGAACTGTGGCGCGAATACGACGGCGGTGATCACGCGATCATCGTCGGCGCGGTGAAGAACCTGATCCTGCCCGAGCAACCGGTGACACCGATGATCTACCACAAAGGCAAGCTGGGCCCGCTGCCTGCCCTGGCCTGATGGCTCGACACAATCCCCCTGTGGGAGCGAGCTTGCTCGCGATGACGGTGTATCAGTGACATAGATGTTGAATGTCAGTCCGCTATCGCGAGCAAGCTCGCTCCCACAGGTACCGCGGTGCATATTCTTTTTTTGTCAGGAGCCGGCATGAGCCCAGCAGCCTCGTTACTGTTCCGCCAGCAGGCCTACATCAATGGCCAATGGCTGGATGCGCCCGATGGTGCGCAACAGGACATCTTCAACCCGGCCACCGGCGAGTTGATCGGCCAGGTGCCGAACCTCGGCGCCGGGCATGCGCGTCTGGCCATCGACGCCGCCAACAAGGCCTGGCCGGCCTGGCGCGCGCTGACCGCCAAAGAGCGCAGCAATAGGCTCAAGCGCTGGCATGCCCTGATGCTGGAAAATGCCGACGCCCTGGCCGAAATCCTCACCCTCGAACAAGGCAAGCCACTGGCCGAAGCCAAGGGCGAAATCCTCTACGCCGCAAGCTTCATCGAGTGGTTCGCCGAAGAAGCCAAGCGCATCTACGGCGACACCATTCCCAGCCACAAGGGCGATGCGCGCATCGTGGTGAGCAAGGAGCCGATTGGCGTGGTCGCGGCCATCACGCCGTGGAATTTCCCGGCGGCGATGATCACCCGCAAGGCCGGCCCGGCGTTGGCCGCCGGTTGTCCATGCATCGTCAAGCCGGCTCCGGAAACACCCTTCTCGGCACTGGCCATGGCTGCGCTGGCGGAACAGGCCGGCATTCCAGCGGGTATTTTCAACGTGATCACCGGCGACGCCATCGCCATCGGTGGCGAGCTGACCACCAGTGCGCAGGTGCGCAAACTGTCGTTCACCGGCTCCACCGCCATCGGCAAACTGCTGATGGCCCAGTGCGCACCGACGCTGAAAAAAGTCTCGCTGGAGCTGGGCGGCAACGCGCCGTTCATTGTCTTCGACGACGCCGATCTGGAGCGTGCAGTCGAGGGTGCGCTGATCGCCAAATTCCGCAACGCCGGGCAGACCTGCGTCTGCGTCAATCGCTTCCTGGTGCAGGCCGGCATCCACGACGCCTTTGTCGCACGCCTTGCCGAGCGGGTTTCGCAGCTCAAGGTCGGCAGCGGTTTCGAAGAGGGTGTCACCCAGGGCCCGCTGATCAACGAGCGTGCCGTGGCCAAGGTCGAAGAGCACGTGCAAGACGCCCTGGCCCAGGGTGCACGACTGCTGTGCGGCGGCGAGCGTCATGCGCTGGGCAACGGTTTCTTCCAGCCGACCGTGATCACAGGCGTCACCCCACAGATGAAAGTCGCCCGCGATGAAACCTTCGGTCCGCTGGCCGCAGTGTTCCGTTTCGACACCGAGGCCCAGGCCATCGAAATGGCCAACGACACCGAATTCGGCCTCGCCGCCTACTGCTACACCCGCGACCTGGGCCGCGCCTGGCGCATGAGCGAGGCGCTGGAGTACGGCATGGTCGGGATCAACGAAGGGCTGATTTCCACCGAAGTCGCACCCTTCGGCGGCATCAAGTCCTCGGGGCTGGGCCGTGAAGGCTCGAAGTACGGCATCGAGGATTACCTGGAACTCAAATACACCTTGATGGGCGGCCTTTGAGCCGCGCGTTCAACCTGTAAGAGCCGGCTTGCCGGCGAATGCGTCCTCAAGAACGCCATCGCCGGCAAGCCGGCTCCTACAGATCCGTGCCCCCACAGGAGACAATCGGAATGAACAACGAAAAATACGAGAAAGGCCTGAAGATCCGCACTCAGGTATTGGGCGAAGCCTACGTCAAGCGCTCCATCGAGAACGCCGACGACTTCACCCGCCCCTTGCAGGAGATGGTCACCGAATATTGTTGGGGTCATGTCTGGGGCCGTGAGGGTTTGTCGCTCAAGGAGCGCAGCATGATCAACCTGGCGATGATCTCGGCCCTCAACCGGCCCCATGAACTCAAGCTGCATGTGCGCGGCGCCTTGCGTAACGGCCTGAGTCATGAGCAAATACGCGAAATATTGCTTCAGGTCGGCATTTATTGCGGTGTCCCCGCTGCCGTAGACAGTTTCCGGCTCGCCCGTGAAGCCTTCGCCGAAGCCGATGCCGAGGCCTCCAGTTAACCCTTGGCTGTTTGATCCGACCGAGCACCGGGATTCCCGTAATCGAAGTGCTCTTTTTGCATGGACAGCCACAATCAGAGCGGACCCCATGAAACGCCTGCCACTCGACGACAGCTTCAAGGTCAATCGCAACCCCGTCACCCTGCGCGAAATCGTGCTGGATAAACTGCGAAGCGCCATCATGAACTTCCAGCTCCTGCCGGGAGACCGTCTGGTCGAACGCGATCTGTGCGATCGCCTGGGCGTCAGCCGTACTTCCGTGCGCGAAGCCTTGCGTCACCTGGAATCCGAAGGCCTGGTGGAATTCGCCGATGCCAAGGGCCCGCGTGTCGCGATCATTACCCTGGCCGATGCCGTGGACATCTACGAGCTGCGCTGCGTGCTCGAAGGGCTGATCGTGCAACTGTTCACCCTGCGCGCCAAGGCCAAGGACATCAAGGCCCTGGAAAAAGCCCTCGAAGAAAACCGCAAGGCGCTCAAGGACGGCGAGCTGCAACAGGTCATCGATTCGGTGCAGGGTTTCTACGACGTGCTGCTCGAAGGCTCGGGCAACCATGTCGCGGCCACTCAGTTGCGCCAGTTGCAGGCACGCATCAGCTACCTGCGCGCGACCTCGGTGTCCCAGGAAAACCGTCGCGGCGCCAGCAACCAGGAAATGGAACGCATGGTCGAGGCGATCAAGGGCGGCGATCCGCTGGCCGCCCACCAGGCTTGCGTCGACCACGTGCGCGCGGCTGCGGCCGTGGCCCTGGACTACCTCAAGCGCAAGCAGGAAGAAACCGGCGACGTCCCGGCGATCACCCTGCCCATCGCGCTGAAAGAACCGCGCATAGGTCGCTGAGATGTTCAGCCCGAGCTTTTGCCCCAGGTGCGGCAGCGCTGATCTCGGTCAGCAACTGCCGCCGGGCGATACGCACGAGCGCCTGATGTGCCGCGGTTGCGGCTACATCCACTACATCAATCCGAAAATCATCGCCGGCTGCATCATCGAACAGGACGGCAAGTACCTGCTGTGCCAGCGCGCCATCCCGCCGCGCCCCGGCACCTGGACCCTGCCCGCGGGCTTCATGGAAAGCGGCGAGACCACCGAACAGGCGGCCTTGCGCGAGGTCTGGGAAGAAAGTGGCGTGCGTGCGGAAATCGTCTCGCCCTACTCGATTTTCAGCGTGCCCAAGATCAGCGAGGTGTACATCATCTTCCGCGCCATCGCGCTGGAGATCACCGGGCAATACGGGCCGGAAACCCTCGACTACAAGTTCTTCGCGCCTGAGGAGATTCCCTGGGACAGCATCTACTATCCGGCGATCCGGCAGATTCTCGAGCGTTATATCGAGGAGCGGCAGGCCGGGGTGTATGGCATTTACATGGGCAATGATGACAGCGGGAAGATTCACTTTATTCGCTGATTCGTCTTTGCTTTTGACTGTGTACCTGGAAAAACGGAACGCCGCCCGGCCTGTAGGAGCTGCCGAAGGCTGCGATCTTTTGATTTTGATTTTTAAGAACGGAAGATCAAGATCAAAAGATCGCAGCCTTCGGCAGCTCCTACATTGACCGAGTACACCGCGAATATCGTGGACGGACAAAAATCCCTGTAGGAGCTGCCGCAGGCTGCGATCTTTTGATTTTGATTTTTAAGAGCGGAAGATCAAGATCAAAAGATCGCAGCCTTCGGCAGCTCCTACAGGGGGAATGCGTTTAGCCGAACGGCGTACACAAACGCTCTTCACCACTCAACAGGCCGACCGTTAGCTCGCCTGCAGCTTGTGATCTTGATCCACCCGCCCCCTCGGCAGGCTGAGCGCAGGTGTTCATCCGGGGATTGGCGCGCAGCGCCGTTCGACGCAGTCGAACTCATTGCATGTAGGTCGAAGCGAAGCCGACCGGAGGGCAATGCCCCCGGATGAATACCGGAGCGAAGGAACCCCGAGCCTCAGCGAGGGGCCATACGTTCGGGGCGAGCGTTTTTTTGGTTACTTTTTTTAGGCGCTTGTAAAAAAAGTGACTCGCCGTAAGGGCGAAACCATAAGCCGCCGTTACCGCAGCAACGGATATGTCCCCAACAAAGCCTACACCCCCAGACGAAACTGCTTGGGCGTAACCCCAAACCGCTTCCGAAACGCCCGAATAAAATTACTGGCCTGCCGATACCCCAACCGCTCGGCAATCCGCTCAATCGGCTGATCGCCGGCCGTCAACCAATGCCGCGCCAACTCCAGACTGTCGCTACGACTCTGTTGCGCCGCCGCAGTCTGCCAATGCCGCAACATGCTCTGATGCAAAAACCCATTGGCCCCCAGCAACGGCTCATCAAGGCTAGCCGCTGGCAGGCTCAAACACGGATGTGCCCCCTCCAGCACTTCGATGCCCACGCTACGCAACCACTGCCCGGCCGCCTGCTGCGGCGTCAGGTGCACACGGACAAACACCTCGGCAGGCGCCCGCCCCAAGCGTCGGGCAATGTTGCGCACCAACGTCAGGGTCGCCGCATCGAGGCCGAAAAAATGCGCCTGCCGGCCAGCACTGCGCAAGTGCAGGCGAGCCTGCCCCTCACCCTCCTCCAGTTCCGCCACAACATAATTGGTCACCCGAGGCAGGAAATCAGTGAAGCACGCCAGGCTCGCGCGCAAGGTGGCGGCGGAATCCAGCAGGATGTTCAAACCCCGCAACGTGGTGGTCGCCATGCCATTGACCAGCTCACAGCCAAACGACGCCCCCGCGCCCGCACGCTCGCACTCGTTCCACAGACGCTCGACCAGGTGCGCAGGCACGTGCAGATCCTGCCCTTCGAGCAACGAAAGACAGATGCCGGCCCGTTGCAGCAGTTGGTCCTGGCACAGGCCGGACTGCCGGGCATGGCTGAGAATGGTGCGGGTAAAGGCGCTGGAAATGAACGGTTGGCAGGTCATGGCACGTTACGGCGAGAAGACAGGCGTGTACTTATGCCAGCCTCTGTGCTATCGATCCAATGCATTAAAAGTATCCACCAAATGCAGGAGACGCATGATGGATCTACGACAACTTCGCCACCTTGTCGCCCTGGCCGATTACCGCAATTTCGGGCGTGCGGCCGAGGCGATCAACCTCAGCCAGCCGGCCTTCAGCCGCAGCATCCAGACCCTGGAGCGCGACCTCGACTGCACGCTGGTGGAGCGCAGCAGCCGCGAATTCCGCCTGACTGGCCAGGGTGAACTGGTGCTGCAACATGCCCGGCGCCTGCTCGCCGGCAGCCAGGCCCTGCACAACGAACTGACGCAATACAACGGCCTGACCGGTGGCGAGTTGCACTTCGGCTGTGGCCCGTATCCGGCCCAGGTGCTGGTGCCCGAGGCGCTGGCGGAATTCATCCAGGCGCACCCGGCGATCCGCATCAGTTTCCACCAGGGCGACTGGGAACAACTGGCGGTCTGGCTTCGTGAGCAGCAGATCGAATTCCTCGTGGCCGACGCGCGGTACTTCACCGGCGACCCGCAATACCAGGTACAGCTGTTGCGCCCCCGGCGCGGGCGGTTCTTTTGCCGTGTCGGTCATCCCTTGGCGCAACAGTCGGACCTGTCCCTGCGCGCCCTGCTCGACTACGCGGTGGTCGGCACGCGAATACCACCGATGATCCGCAAGATCCTCGCCGACGCGCAGGGCGAGGCGGACTTCAACCCGAGCGTGGAATGCGCGCAGTTCGATGCCATCCGCCGCGTGGTGATGCGCTCCGACGCGGTGGGGATCGCGACCATGGAAGCCCTGGCCGAACTGGTCGACCAGGGCCAGATCCGCCTGCTGGAGTTTGCCGACGTGCCCAAGGGCGACCCCGGCCTGCAATTGCACTACGGCATCGTCAGCCGCGCCGGCCACTCCCTGACACCGGCGGCACTGGCGATGGTCGAGGCAGTGCTGACGGTTGACCGGCGTTTGCTGGCGTCGAATTAGGCCCCTCAAGCAGCTCCACAAATCCATGTGGCGAGGGGGCTTGCCCCCGTTGGGCTGCGAAGCGGCCCTAAAACTGCCAGCCTATTTCTTCGGGTAGAACCAACATTGGTATTACGACCGCTTCGCGGTCGAACGGGGCGATGCGGCGTTCCGACAAGCCCCCTCGCCACATTGCAATGCACAACCCTGGTTGTGTGGGCGTCACGCCCGCCGCGCCAGCGCCTGCAATGCCCGGGGCTCACCGAGGGCGCGCAGCAGGCAATGCATCGCCTCCTCGCGGCAGCGCTCGAAGCGATAGCGGGACTCGATGTACAGCGCCAGTTTCAACTCCACGGGCTCGTCCAGGGGCAGCGGCACGTGTTGCAGGCCCAGCACACTGGCGACCCGGCTCGGCAGGCTGATGCCCAGCGGCTGGCGGTCGGCGATCAGCTTCGCGGCCAGGGTGCTCTGGGTGCTCATCGCGATATGGCGGCGCAGGCCTTTCAAGCCGAGCTGCAAATCCACCGGGCTGAGTCCGTCGCGGCGGCTCGACACCTGAATCTGCGGTTGCTCCAGGTACTCCTGCAGGGTGCGCGGCGGCGCCTTGAGCGCGGCGCCATAGGCGAACACGTAATGGTCGGCGGGCAATGCCTGTTTGTGCAGGCCGGCCAGCCCGGCCAGCGGCTGGTCGAGGTCGATCAGGATATCCAGCTTGCCGCTGGCCAGGTCCTGCAAGGCGTCACGGCGCCGGGGCTGGAAATAACGTACCTGCCAATCGGCATGGGGCGATTCGAGCAAGGCATCGAGCAGCACCGGTTGCAGGCAATCCAGGCAACTGATGCGCAGCAGCGGATTGTTCTGCCGCGCGGCGGGGATCATGCGCAAGCCATCGCGCAATGACTCGAGTGCCGCACGCACGTAGTCGGCCAGACGATGGGCGACCAGTGTCGGCGTCACGCCCAGGCGACTTTTGATGAACAGCGGATCGCCGCACAACTCGCGCAGGCGGCGCAACGCATTGCTCATGGCCGGTTGCGACAGGCACATCACCTCGGCGGCACGGGTGACGCTGCGCTGCTGGTAAATCGCATCGAAGGCGAGCAACAGGTTCAAATCGAGCTGGCGTAAATCAAGCATGGTCTTGCTCCGGCAAATCGCTTAACGTCGGGCAGCCTAACCAGTGTTCCGGAACAAGCTGTGAGCCCTACATGACAAAAAGCGATCAGCCACTGCACGATCAAGCCATACCCAATGCGTTCTACGCACCGACCCTGCTGCCGGCCATCGAAGAGCTGCTGGCACGTGGCGTGGACCGCGAACACATCGAAGGCCTGTTCCGTCGCAGCCTGTTCGAGTTGCGCACGCCCTTCATGCGCGTTCCGCTGTTCATGTCGCGGCGCTTCTGGGCGTTTGCCCTGGAGCGGACCGGCGACCCGCTGATCGGTCTGGCGGCCGGTCGGCGCTTCGTTTCCACCGCCACCAATGGCCTCACATACCTGTTCGATGTGGCCGAATCACTGGACAGCGCCTGCCAGTATTTCGTGCGCTTCTTTCCGTTTTTCAACGGGCACTTCCAGGCGCAAATCCTGCGCGGCGGCGATACCGTCGAACTGCGCCTGCTTGATCGCGGCAGCGTGAAAGCCAGCACAGCCACCGCCGATTACATCCTCATCAGCCTGTGCAGCATGTTGCGGCGCAAGTTCCTCGCCAGCGGCCTGGAACGCGATCCGGTGCTGGGCATCGGGCTGACCGGGCCCTGCACCGCCAACCCGCAGGAACACGAGCAAGCCTTCCGCGCCCCCGTGCAGTGGCAACAGGCACAACACTCGATCCGCCTCGATCCACAACTGTTCGTCATCCCGTTGACGCCGGGCAATCATGAACTGGAGCAGACACTGGTCGAACTGCTGGAGCAGACCCGACGCAACAGCGAACCGACCTTGCTGGAGCAAGTCTGCGACCATTTGATCGTCGA
The DNA here is from genome assembly GCF_059491875.1 of Pseudomonas sp. Pseusp49. NCBI lineage: Bacteria > Pseudomonadati > Pseudomonadota > Gammaproteobacteria > Pseudomonadales > Pseudomonadaceae > Pseudomonas > Pseudomonas sp. Pseusp49. The sequence continues at coordinate 4,303,806 of NZ_CP168514.1, forward strand.
CCTCGCACAAGCCAACTGGCAGCAATGGTGCAATGCCCAGCATCTGCTCGAGCGCACCGCAGCCCGACGCTTGAAGGCGTTGGGCTGGAGTTTTTCCGAGTTGCTCGACGAGTACCGCCGCTTCCGGGCCGAAGATTTTTTGCAGGGGACAGACCTGGAGCTGGTGGAGATTTCCGATCGCCTGGGCTACAGCGATGTTCAAAGCTTCAACCGTGCCTGCCTGCGGTGGCTGGGGTGCGCGCCGGGCGCCTGGCGAGCCCGGCTCCTGCAAGGGACCGCGCCCACGCTGAAACTGTAGGAGCCAGCTTGCTGGCGATGGACTCCAGTGCGCCGCGTTGATCCAGCTCACCCGCGTTATCGTTGACGACCATCGCTGGCAAGCCAGCTCCCACAAGGGACCATGCCCACGCTGAAACTGTAGGAGCCAGCTTGCTGGCGATGGACTCAAGTACGCCGCGTTCATCCAGTTCACCCGCGTCATCGTTAACGACCATCGCTGGCAAGCCAGCTCCCACAAGGGGGTGTGCCCACGCTGAAACTGTGGGAGCCAGCCTGCTGGCGATGGACTCCAATGCGCCGCGTTTATCCAGCTCACCCGCGTTATCGTTGACGACCATCGATGGCAAGCCAGCTCCTACAGGGGACCGCGTTCATCCAGGTCACCCGCGTTATCGTTGACGACCATCGCTGGCAGGCCAGCTCCTACAGGGGACCCGCGTTGATCCAGCTCACCCGCGTTATCGTTGACGACCATCGCTGGCAGGCCAGCTCCTACAGGGGACCCGCGTTCATCCAGCTCACCCGCGTTATCGTTGACGACCATCGCTGGCAAGCCAGCTCCCACAAGGGACAGTGAAAGCCACAAAAAAACCAGGCTCGTGCGTCACGGGTGTCATCGGTTTTTTGCGTCCCCCCGGTTTCCAGCTACAAATGATGGGTGGGTTGAGTGTCCGCAATCCTGACAGCGATGGTCAGGGGGCGGACGTCGATGGATGGCTTCGGTTTTACGGATGGTCAGGCGCATGGCTCAAGGCAAGTATCGCTCCGACATAGATGGGCTGCGCGCTGTCGCGGTGATTGCAGTGCTGCTGCATCACCTCAAGGCCGGTCTGTTGCCCGGCGGCTATGTGGGCGTCGACATCTTCTTCGTCATCTCGGGATTCCTGATCACGTCCCAGGTGTTTTCCGAGGTCAAGCGCAATGCCTTCTCGCTCAAGGGCTTTTATCAGCGGCGCATCAACCGCATCGTGCCGGCGCTGGCGACGGTGCTGCTGGCGACCGTGATCGCCGGCGCCTTCATCCTGTCTCCGGTCGATCTGGTCCGGCTCAACGTCAGCGCCCTGCTCTCGCTGCTGGGTGTCTCGAACATCTACATCTGGGTCAAGTACGGCAACTACTTCGCCGCCGATGCCAGCGAAGCGCCTTTGCTGCACACCTGGTCGCTGGGTATCGAAGAACAGTTCTACGTCATCTGGCCGCTGTTCATCGTGTTGCTGTATCGCCTGGCGCCGCGTTACGTGTTGCCCGTGCTGGCCATCGGCGTGGTGCTGGCGGTGGGGGTTTCCGAGTACGCGACGGGGGTCTTCGCCACGGCGGCCTACTACCTGCTGCCCACGCGTTTTTTCGAGCTGATGCTGGGCGGGCTGTTGGCGATCTACCTCCATTCACCGCGCGTGATCGGCAAACGGGCGGCCCATGGCTATGCATTGGCGGGCTATCTGCTGATCGGTTTCTCGCTGTTTGCCTTGAACCCCAATTCCACCTTTCCCGGGATCAACGCCCTGATTCCCTGCCTGGGCGCCGCCTTGCTGATCCTGGCCGGCAGCGGTGAACGCCATTCACGCTTGCTCACCAGCCGGCCCATGGTGTTTGTCGGCCTGATCTCCTACTCGCTGTATTTGTGGCACTGGCCGCTGATTGCCTTCCTGAGCTACGTGGAAATCCCCATCGACCTGCCCGTGGGCGCGCTGCTGATTGCCGCCGCTGTCCTGCTGTCGTGGCTGTCCTGGCGGTACGTCGAAGTGCCGTTTCGCCGTACCGGGGCCAGCCTGCACTTTGCCCGGGTGTTCACCCGCCGGTTTGCCCTTCCGGCGTTGGGGCTGGCCGTGCTGGCGGGGCTGAGCCTGCAGTTCAACGGCTTTCCACAACGCTTCAACGCCGACGTTTCAGCGCTTGAAGCGATGACCCTGAACAAGCCTGCCGAGGTCCGCCGCGGCTGCCATGTGCCCAATGCGCTGTACAAGACCGAACCCAACGAGCACTGCCGGCTGGGCGCAACCAAGGATGAACTGGACGGCATCATGATCGGCGACTCGTTTGCCAATCACTTCACCGGCATGGTCGACATCCTGGCCAGGCCCAACAACATCATGCTCATGGACTACACCATGGACTCCTGCCCGCCGATCCTCGGCTACACCGCCGAAATGCCTCCGGTGTATGCGGCCCATTGTGCGAAACGCAATGAGCGGGTGTTCAGCCTGATCGAGCAGAACAAGTATCGCTACGTGGTACTGGCGGCGATCTGGCCCAAGGATGCCAGGGCCAGGGATCTGGTCGAGGCGAGCCTGCGGCGGGTGGTGGAGAACAGCGGCCAGGTGATCGTCATCCTGAGCAACCAGCACATCGAAAAGGCCGCGAGTTGCCCGATTCGCCGGCTGATGTTCGACACCGGGCGCAACTGCTCGGTGACCCAGAGCGCTCTGGCGCCCTATTGGGCGGACGTGCGGGCCAGGTTCCCGCAGATACGCTTCATCGACCCCAATCAGGTGATATGCCCGGCCGGCGTGTGCAGTCCGATCATCGAGGGTCAGTTGCTGTACCTGGACGACTCACACTTGAACGAAGTGGGCTCGCGGTTTATCGGCCACGCCTTGCTCGATCGTGGCTTCTCCCTCCTGCACGACCCCAAGTCCAACCCGCAAACCGCCGACGCAAGGTCGGGTGCCAGCGTGGTCAATTGACCCCACCTCCCCCGCTCACGGGCGCCCGGCAGAAGGTGCGCCCGGCTCATGAAACGGCCAATGGCCCTCCACCCGTCGACTTCTCGGATCGTTGAATTTGCCATGCCCCGACAGGCACCTGTCAATAGATTGTCGGTCGATTCTTGACGATAGCATATGGCCACATACGCGTAAGAGTAGTCGGAATTTGGGGAAAAGCGTCAAGAAACCGGTGACTCAAATCTGACACACTCAAGCTGCTACAACCCTTGTATTTCGCGGCTTACGACCGTTTATCGCTTTCTTTGGATTTTCGCCAATCGCCCAAAATCGGGGGAAAACCCAACAGTGGTGCGAGGTTGATGGCATTTGGCCCCCCGAGTTTGGGGGTGTCTTGCCCATTTAACATGCCGGATGGCTGACGCGGTTTTCCGAGGCTGGTCTATACCCCTTTTGACAGTTTTACTTCGCAACTCTCCACCGTCTTACGAGGCACGCCAATATGGACGTGAGCGTATTTGGTACGGGCTATGTTGGCCTGATACAAGCAGCGGCACTGGCCGATGTCGGGCATCGTGTCCTGTGTGTCGACATCGACCCGAACAAGATCCGGCAACTGCAACAGGCCGTGCCACCGATCAGTGAGCCAGGGCTTTCCGGCACCCTTGAAGAAAACATCAAGGCCGGTCGCCTGCTCTTCACCACCCAGGCCAGCGATGCGGTGGAGCATGCCGATCTGATCTTCATCGCCGTCGGTACACCCTCCGACGAAGACGGTTCCGCCGACCTCAGCCATGTGCTGAACGTGGCCCGGCAGATTGCCAGTTTCATGGAGGCCGACCGCACCCTGATCATCAAGTCCACGGTGCCGGTCGGTACGGCGGACCAGGTCAGTGCCACCGCGGTCGAAGAGTTGCAGCGCCGCGGCAAAGGCTCGTTGAAGGTTCGGGTGGTGTCCAACCCGGAGTTTCTCAAGGAAGGCAGTGCCCTGGCCGATTGCATGCGTCCGGACCGGATCATCATCGGTACCGCTGACGATGAAGCCCGCAGCCAGATGAGCGACCTCTACGCGCCGTTCTGCCGTAACCGCGAAAAACTGATGTTCATGGACAATCGCAGTGCCGAGCTGACCAAGTACGCGGCGAACGCGATGCTGGCCACGCGCATCAGTTTCATGAACGAACTGGCCAACCTCACCGAGTTGCTGGGCGCCGATATCGAAGCGGTGCGCAAAGGCATCGGTTCGGACCCACGCATCGGTTACCACTTCATCTACCCCGGCTGCGGCTTCGGCGGTTCCTGCTTCCCCAAGGACCTGCGCGCCCTCCTGCACACCGCCGAGCAAAGCGGCATGCCCTTGCGTCTGCTGCGCAGCGTAACCGAGGTCAACGACCGCCAGCGCCATATTCTGTTCAGCAAACTCAAGGCGCAATTCCCCGGCGGACTGGCCGGCAAATCCATCGCCGTGTGGGGCCTGGCGTTCAAACCCAACACCGATGACATGCGCGAAGCCCCCAGCCGTTATCTGATGGAGGCACTCTGGGCCGAAGGCGCAAGCGTGCAGGCCTACGACCCGGAGGCCATGTCCGAATGCCGGCGCCTCTACGGCTACCGTGACGACCTGCACCTGTGCGCCACCCGCGATGACACACTCGAAGACGCCGATGCCCTGGTGATCTGCACCGAGTGGAAGAACTTCCGCGTGGTCGACTTCGACCTGCTGGCGAGCAAACTGCGCTGCCGGGTGATCATCGACGGGCGCAACCTCTACAACCCGGAGCAGGTGGCGGCTGCCGGCCTGCACTACAGCGGCATCGGCTTGCGCCACATCGTGCCCGAGGCCGTGCGTCCATGAAGATTCTCGTCACCGGAGCGGCCGGTTTCATTGGTGCCCATTGCGTGCTGCGACTGTTGCGCGATGGCCACCAGGTATTCGGCCTGGACAACTTCAACAGCTACTACGACCCGCAACTCAAGCACGATCGCGTGCGCTGGGTGCAGGAGCAGGCACGCCCTTTCCAGCTCGAAACGGTTGACCTGGCCGATACGCCGGCCATAGAGGCACTGTTTGCCAGGGAGAAACCCGAGGTGGTGATCCACCTCGCCGCCCAGGCCGGTGTGCGCTACTCCCTGGAAAATCCCCGGGCCTACCTCGACAGCAACTTGAGCGGTTTCCTGAATATCCTCGAAAGCTGCCGCAACCACCCGGTCAAACACTTGATCTACGCCTCGTCCAGCTCGGTGTATGGCGCCAACCAGCACACACCCTACTCGGTGCGCGATGGTGTCGATCATCCGCTCTCGCTGTATGCCGCGACCAAGAAGTCCAACGAGTTGATGGCCCACAGCTACAGCCACCTGTTCGGCATTCCCTGCACCGGGCTGCGCTTCTTCACGGTATACGGCCCCTGGGGACGGCCTGACATGTCGCCGATCCAGTTCGCCCGGGCCATTGCCGAAGAGCAGCCACTGAAGCTGTTCAACCACGGCGAGCACCAGCGCGACTTCACCTACATCGACGACATCGTCGAGAGCATCACGCGCCTGATCGAGTGCCCACCGCACGCCAATGATCAATGGGACCGCGAACACCCGGACCCGGCCACGAGCATGGCGCCCTGGCGGATTTTCAATATCGGCGGCCAGCACCCGGTAGCGCTCAAGGATTACCTGGCGCTGCTGGAAAAACACATGGGGCAAAAAGCCCGGGTCGAGCTACTGCCGCTGCAGCCCGGCGATGTCCTCAATACCTGCGCCGATGCCAGCGACCTGGCTCGCGCGACCGATTTCCAGCCGCGCATAGAGCTGGATGAGGGACTTGGGCAGTTTGTTGCCTGGTTCCGCGCTTATTACCAACCAACTAATTAATAATTAGTACTAACTGAGTAGTTAAATAATCAGCACTAATCCAGCAATTAAATAATTAGCACTAATCAACTAATTAATTAGTGATTAACACTAACTAACTGCCTATCGCCCACGCCGCACGCGGCTGAACTTTGCGGAGGAATTATGACTGGTCATGAGAAAAGTGTGCCCCTGGACACAATGCGCAGAGACAAGCGCATGGACCCCGAGCACCGCATGCGCATGGACGCAGCCATTCACATGCAGGGACGTGGCTGGATTACCGGTCGCGACGGTGGCCGACCCTGGACCCTGTCGCGCACCAACCGCGTGTTGGCCAGCTGCGGTGCGCTGCTGATCCTGGTGCTGATTGCGCCGGTGCTGCTGGGCCTGGCGCTGGCCATCAAATGCACGAGCCCGGGGCCGGTGATGTTCGTGCAGAAACGCACCGGTTACCGCGGCCGCCTGTTCGGCATGTACAAGTTCCGCACCATGGTCATCAACGCCGAGGAGCTCAAGGAGTCCCTGCGGCACCTGAACAAGCACGGCGCCGACGCCATCGATTTCAAGATCGACAAGGACCCGCGCATCACCGGCATCGGCGGCTTTCTGCGGCGCACCAGTCTCGACGAGCTGCCAAACCTGTTCAACGTCGTGAGCGGCGACATGCGTCTTGTCGGCCCCCGGCCCACTTCGTTCAACGCCTATCGCTACAAGGACAATCACCTCGTTCGCCTGAGCATCTACCCCGGCATGACCGGCCTGTGGCAGATCTCCGGGCGCAGCAATATCGACTTCGACCAGCGCGTCGAGCTGGATCTGCGTTACATCGCCCAACAGAGCCTGCTGCTTGATTTGAAGATTCTGTTGAAAACCCCTTTCAAAGTATTCAGCGGCCACGGAGCGAGTTAAATGGACGGTTCAACTGCTAAAAGCCTCAGCATTGCCAGCCCGAGCGAGTCCAACCTGACATCGACCGTGCTGGATCAGGACCTGCGGATCCTGTTCCTGACCGCCGCCAACCCCGGCGCGGGCACCACCACCAGCGCCCTGGCGCTGGCCAGCCAACTGGCGCAGATGAGCAGCGGCCTGGTGCTGCTGGTGGACGCCAGCCAGTCGGCGACCAACCTCACGCAACAGTTGGGGCTGACCAGGGAACGAGGGTTTCACGACTTGCTGTTCAACACCCAGAACCCGCCCTTGTTGCAGGACTGTGTGGTGAACGTGTCCAGCCTGCCGTTCCACGTCCTGCCGCTCGGCCGCCAGTCCCGGGGCAACGAACACATGACACCTGAACGCCTGGGCCCGCTGCTCGATCAACTCGGCAGTCAGTACCGGTTCGTGGTGATCGACGGCGATGCCGTGTATTCGGATTCCGACACCCTGGCCATCAGCACCCAGGCGGACGGCGTGGTCATGGTCGTGCGCTCTGAAGACACCCGCTGGGAAGTGGCCCAGGCCGCGGCCCAGCGCCTGAGCCAGGCCGGCGCGAAACTGGTCGGCAGCGTGTTCAACCGACGCAAGTACTACATGCCCAAGTGGCTGTACAAAAACCTGTGAGCAACCAGATAAGGATGACGCCATGAACGCCAAGATGCTTGTCCTGCTGTTGCTGCCGCTTGCAGGTTGCTCCAGCACCTCCTCCGACCAATCCCAAAGCATGCCGGTGCAAATTCTCACGGCCCCGCCGGCCAACGCCCAGGCCACCGACGTGCCCAAGGTCGAACAGACCCTGCGGCCACAAGATGTCCTGGACGTGATCTTCCACATCAGCACCAGTGGTTCGGACGCCTATCGCGTGCAGTCCGGGGACATGATCTCGCTGAACTTCACCGCCGCCAGCCAGCTCAACGGCAACCAGCTGGTGCTGCCCGATGGCACCATCGAACTGCCAGGGGCCAACACCTCGGTGAAAATCGAGGGGCTGACCCGCGATCAGGCACGCGAAGCGATTCAGCGCGCCTACGACCGCAAACAGCTGTTCCAGCCCAACCGCAATCAACTGTCGGTGAACCTGGTGAGCCCGCTGACCAATGAACAGAACCTCAAGTCCGTGCTCAACCACCCCGGCACCGGCATGAGCCGGGAAATCACCGTGGGCACCGACGGCTACGCCAGCTTCCCGGAAATCGGCGCCGTGCCGCTGCAAGGCATGACCGTCAACCAACTGGAGGCCTTCCTCAATAAACGCTACGCCACCTTGCCGGGGCGCATGACCGTGGACGTGCTGCTCAAGTCCACCGCCGGCAACGAGATCTTTGTGCTGGGTGAAGTCGGCCAGCCGGGCTCCTACCCGATCCGCCGCCCGGTGTCGGTGCTTGAGGCCCTGACCATGGCACGCGGCTCCAACGTCAAGGCGCGCCTGGACTCGGTGATGATCATGCGACGCAACGGCAACCAGGTGGTCGCGCATCGTTATGACGTGGAGAAAGCCTTGTCCGGCGATGCCTCGCAGATCGCCTACCTGCAGGCCGACGACATGCTGTACGTGCCCAAGACCAAACTGGCCAGCGCCGGCGAACTCGCCCGGCAACTGGCGGACGTGGTGTTGTTCCAGGGCGTGGGCCTGAGCTTCAGCTATCGCATCGACAACAAAGACAGCAACAACTAACTCTCAGGTGACCGCCATGAATCCAAAGGAAAACTACCTGCATGAGTTCTTCAGGATCTTCTTCGCCAACAAGCAATTGGTGAAACGAGTGTTCCTGGTCTTTGCAGTGATCGCCGTGGTCTTGCCGCTGATGCTCAAGCAGAGTTTCGATATCACCGCCCAGGTGATCGTGCAGTCCAAGAAAATCTCCCAGGGGGATGCCACCAGCACCCTCAACCAGGAGAACGCGTCCTTCATTCCGCCGTCGCTGGCGGACATGGAGACCGAAAGCAATATCCTGCGTTCGCCGGCCTTGATCCGCCAGACCATCGGCCAGTTGCGCGAAAAGGGTGAGTACACACCGCCCGTGAGCGTCCTCAACAAAGTGCTGGTGCAGCCGTTCAAACGCTTTGTCAGCAATCCCGTTCGCGAGCACGTGATCAACCCGTTTCGCAGCATGTTGGGGCTGCAGACCGATCCGGTGCGCGACACCGTGCTCGATGTGCTCACCCAGGAAGCGTCCGACGCCCTCAAGGTGGAAACCTTGCCGGGCTCCAACGTGATCTCGATTGTCTACAGCTTCCCTGACCCGGCCCAGGGCACCCGGTTCGTCGCCGCCCTGCTGCAGAACTACCTGGTCAGTCGCCAGGAAATGCAATCGATCGACCTGCCGCAGAGCTTCTACGAAACCAAGAAGTTGCAGTACCAGGTACGTCTCGATGGCCTGGAAGCCAATCGCCTGGGCTTGCTCGAAAGCATCGGCTCGTCCGATCCCAAGGAAGAAATCACCTTCCGCCTCAACGCGATCAACACCGAGGAGCAGGCGCTCAACCTGTATCAGGACCGGTTGCTGCAAAGCCAGCGCTGGCTCGATTACCTGAAAACCAACCTGGCCACTGCCAACAATGCCAGGTTCAACGACTACACCTTCCCCTACACCTTCACCACCACGGTCGACAACGTCGCTTTCGAAGACCGCGAGATCAAGCAACTGGGTGAGCAACTGACGACCCTGGTCAGCCGCTACATGAGCGACCTGGCGATCTTTCAGCCCGGCAGCGAACCGATGCAGCTGGCGCGTGAGCAAATCACCCGCACCCGAGGGCAATTCCTGAAGATTGTCAGCAACCGGATCCAGGAGCGTACCAGCGACCTGGCGACGATCAGTTCGGTCATCGACCAGAAAACCGCGCGCATTGCCGAGTTCAAGAACCGCATCCACCAGTTGCAGGAAACCCAGAGCAAGCTGCGGCAGATGGACACCGAGATCGATGCGCTGCATGCGGCGTTCTCCACCTATGCCCAGCGCTTCGCCGAAAGCAGCACCGCGCGCGCGCTGGACAACGACCTGTCCAACGCCCGGGTGCTCAGCCCGCCGTTCGAACCGACTGAAGCGGCGTTCCCCAAACCGCTGCTGATCATTCCGTTCGGGCTGTTCACCGGTCTGCTGCTGGCGATTGCCCTGGTCTACGTGCGTGAGTTCTTCGACCACCGCTTCAAGCACCCTGCGCAAATCACCCATGAACTGGGCTTGCCGGTGCTGCTGGTGCTCAACGACCAAAGTACCCTGCCGAACAATCCGCACAGGAACTGGAGCGTTCCGGCCCTCGTGCATTGGGTGCGCAATTGAACGCGGCGCTCGGCTCCACCCGCGACCTGCCGATCATTCATTTGCTCAGCAGCGGCGGTTTCTATGGCGCCGAGCGGATGCTGCTGGACCATTGCCTGGCGACGCCGGGGCAGCACCAGGTGCTGTTTCTCGATGCGCCGCCAGAGCTGATCGCGCGCTTTCGCCAGGCCGGTGTCGATTGCCTGGGGTGTGCGGGCCTGGGCGCGTTGCTGGGGCATTTGCGTCAGCGTCGGGACCTACGGCCATTGATCAATACGCACAACTTCAAGGGCCTGCTGTTCGGCTGGGTCGGCGCCACGCTGTTGCGCCTGCCGCTGGTGATCACTCAGCACGGCTTCACCCCGCGCAGCCGCAAGCAGAAGTTCTACACCTGGCTGAGCCTGCAACTGTGCCGCACGGCTTCGGTCGACCGGGTGGTGTGTGTCGCCGAAAGCATTGCGGCGCTGCATCGCCAGGCCAACGTGCGCACGGACAAGTTGCAGGTGATCCCCAACGGACTGCCGGCGGCCAACGACCTGCTGCCGCACAGCGGCGCACGTCAACGCTGGCTGGCCGGTTACGTCGGGCGCCTGAGCAGTGAAAAAGGCCCTGACCTGTTTCTCGATGCGCTGATCCCGTTGTGTCAGCAGTATCCGCAACTGGATGCGGTGATGCTCGGCGACGGGCCGGAGCGGGAAAGCCTGCAGGCGCGCATCGACGAGGCCGGCATGCAGGCACGCATCACGTTGCCGGGCTACCAGACCGACATGCGCGCCTGGTGGCGGCAACTCGATGCGCTGGTGATCAGCTCGCGCACCGAAGGCACGCCGATGATTCTGCTCGAAGCGATGCAGGCCGGCGTGCCGGTGGTGGCCTTTGGCGTCGGCGGGATTCCCGATGTCCTGCAGGACCGCCACAACGGCCTGCTTGCCGCGCCCACCGACAGCGCCGCCCTCTCCCGCCAGATCGGCACGCTGGTGCGGGACCCGGCACTGGCCGGCGAGTTGATCGACAACGCAAAACGTACGCAACGGGATCGCTACGACCTCAAGGCCCTGGCCGAACGCTGGTCGCAGCTTTACATCCGCACTGCACGGGAGGCACGCGCGTGATTTTTCCGCTCTCGATCGTCAGTTTGCTCGGCCTGGTCTGCCTCGGTCTGCTGGCCAGCCCTTATCCGTATCTGGCGCCGGGCGCGGTGCTGGGCCTGGCGGGTGTCGCGGTGCTGTACCGCAAGCCGACCTGGGGCCTGCTGGGCATTGTCGCCATCCTGCCGTTCGAGGGGCTGTTCAAGGACAACGCGTTATCGGGCTCCAAATTCCTCGGGGCCTCGCTGGCGCTGGTCCTGATGCTGCAACTGGCGATTCGGCAACTGCCGGCCGATCGCCTGCGCAGCAATGTCTGGCACTTGCTGGTCGGATTCATGCTGCTGTACCTGCTCAGTCTGTTGAACACCGACGACATGGGCATCTCCCTGGGCCATCTGCGCGAATTGAGCGTCGGCCTGATTCTGTTTGTCATCACCCTGCTGGTCGGGCGTGAGTTGAACCTCGACATGTTCGCCCGGCTGGTCGCCATCAGTGTCGCGGTGACCTGCGCCATGGCCATGTTCTCCACCAAATACCAGGACGCCGGCCGGGCGTCCGGCTTGCTCAAGGACCCGAACAACTTCGCCCTGATGATCGCCTTCGCCGTGCCCATGGCACTGTTGCTGGTGGTGCGCAGCCCGAACCTGTTGCAGCGGTTGTTCTGGGGGGGCTGCACCCTCCTGTTGCTGGGCGGCATGACCAGGACCGATTCCCGTTCGGGGCTGGTGGTGTTGTTCCTCAGCCTGTTGATCGGTGCGTGGCATTACCGTGCGCAATTGCCACGCATTCGCCCGCGCCACCTGGGCTTTGCCATGCTCGGCCTGGCGATTGTGATTCCGCTGGGGTTGTATGCGATGCCGGCCGGTTACGTGGCGCGTATCCAGTCGCTGAGCATCCTCAGTTCCGGGGCCAAGAGCCAGGACCCGTCCCTGGGCCGTCGCGCCTCCTACATTGTGGTCGGCAGCGCGATGATCGCCGAGAACCCCTTGCTCGGCACCGGCCCCGGCACCTTCCCGCTGCATTACGCCACCACCGGTTACGCCAAGGCCTTTTCCATCAAGGGCGAGACGCAAGACCTTTACCGGCGCGCCCACAACACCTACCTGGAAATCTTCAGTGAACTGGGGATTCCCGCCGGCCTGATGTTCGTCGGCATGCTCGCCCTGGGCTTGTACAACCTGATTCGCGCCCGCCGAGCCTGGCTGGTGCGCGGGGACGCAGCGCGAGCCGACGTGATGACCCACCTGAGCATGAGTTTTCTGTCGTTGACCTTGTTCCTGATGTTCCTCAGCGCGCCGAACCACAAGTACCTGTGGATCATGCTCGCGTTGACCAGCGTGCTGCGCACCAAAGCCGAAGAAGCCCCGTTGACGGAGGTCAGGGCATGAACCGCATCAGTATCGTCATCCCGATGTACAACGAAGCCCGGCACATCGCCCGGACCCTGTTCGCGGCACAACATGCCGCCGATGCGGCCAAGGTGGAATGCGAGTTGATCGTGGTCGACAACGGCTCCGACGACCAGGGCCCGCACATCGCCCGGCAGTTCGGCGCCCAGGTACTGGTCCTGCCCGGCCTGCTCATCGGCGCATTGCGCAATCGCGGTGCGGCGATCGCCCGGGGTGAATGGCTGGCCTTCATCGATGCCGACATCGAGATGCCGGAGAACTGGTTCAAGCTGCTGTTCGACCTCGAATCCGCCGGCCAGGCCGATGTCATGGGGCTTGACCTGCACACCCCGGCCGAAGCGCCGTGGTACGCCGATGCCTGGCAGCGCCGCACCTTGCACCCCGATTCGCAGCCGTTGCATGTCGTGCAATGGCTGCCCAGTTCCAACCTGCTGATGCGCCGTCGCTGGTTCGACAAGGTTGGCGGTTTCAATGAACAACTGCGCACCGGCGAGGACAAGGAACTGACCATGCGCCTGGCCGATGCGGGCGCCAAGCTGCGCTCGGTGAACCGGAGCGTGGCGCTGCACTGGGGCTACGAAGGCAGTTGGCGCGAATGGATGGGCAAGGAGCTGTGGCGCCAGGGCAGTCATCTGCAACTGCTGCGCACCCACGGCCCGAGCCTGCGCCTGCTGCGTTTTCCGCTGCTGTCGATGGCCGCCTGGGGGATCGACTTCCTGGCCATTTCCGCCCTGTTCGACGGCTTCCCCCACCATGCGCTGCTGATGCTGTTGTTGACTGTCCTGCCCGCCCTGGGCCTGAGCCTGCGTCAGAGTGCCAAACACCACGACATGCGCCTGACCCTGCAACTCTGGGGCCTGCACTGGGTGCGCCTGCACCTGGCGGGCGCCGGATTCATCCTCAGCCTTTGTCATTGGAATGCCAGGAGGCCCGCCCGTGGCTGAATTCATTTTCTGGTTGTGCCTGTTGCTGCCGGTCTACGCCTACCTCGGCTATCCCCTGTTACTGACGTTGCTGGCACCCTTTTATCGGGCACCGCGTCATGGGCCGGCGCAACCGATGGACGTGAGCATCGTGATTGCCGCACATAACGAGGCGCGGCATATCGAGGAAAAACTGCGCACCGTGCTGGCCCAGGATTACCAGGCCCGCTCGCTGCACATCATCCTCGCCAGTGACGGTTCGACCGACGACACCGTGGCCTGCGCCCGCAGGGTCGATGATCCGCGCATCAGCGTGCTCGACCTGCCCCGCCAGGGCAAGGCGGCGACGCTCAATGCCGGGGTCGCGATCAGCAGCGGCGAGATCCTGGTGTTCACCGACGCCGACAACCAATGGTCCAGCGACACCCTCGGCCATCTGCTCGCACCGCTCAACGACCCGCAGGTCGGTGGCTGCGCCGGGCACATGGTGATCCCGGTGACCGGCAAGGGCCTGAGCATTGGCGACAGCCTGTATCGACATTACGAAGGCTGGCTGCGCTACGTGGAAAATCGCACCGGTTGCATGGTCTCCGCCGACGGCGCCTTGCTTGCCCTGCGCCGCGAGTTGTTCCAGAACGTGCCGGCGGAGGTCAACGACGACTTCTTTATCAGCACCTGCGCCCCGGCGGCCTTCAAAAAGATTGTCTACGTGCCCCAGGCCCAGGTGATCGACCAGGGCGTGGACGAAGCCGACAAGCAGTTCCGCCGCCGTCAGCGGGTCACGGTCGGTGGCCTGCAAAGCCTGGCCCAGCGCCGCGCGCTGCTCAATCCGCTGACCCACGGCCTGTATGCGATTGCCCTGATCAGCCACAAGCTGATCCGGCGACTGGCGCCGATCCTGTTGCTGCCGTTGCTGCTGAGCAATTTCTGGCTGTGGGAAGACCACGGCTTCTATCGCTTGAGCCTGATCGCGCAACTGCTCGGCTACACGGTGGCCATTGCCGGCCTGCTGGATTCGCAACACCGCTTGCCCAAACCCTTTCGCCTCGCCGCGTTCCTTCTGGTGACCCTTGCCGGGATGAGCATTGGCCTGTGGCAGTTCCTGCGCGGTCAGCGTTACGCCCAATGGAACCCCGAGCAAAATCGATAAGAGGCGCGTGCCATGGCGATCAAGCAATTGTTAAAACGCACCAGTGGCTGGCTGTACCTCAATTCCCCGGTCGGGCGCAATCAACTGCACGGCGCCGGGGTGATCCTGATGCTGCACCGGGTGCTGGCCAGCGACCGGGCCGCCGCATTGCCCCATCGCAATGAACTGTGCGTCGGGCCAAAGGCGTTTGAACACCTGCTGCTGTGGTTGAAGAAACACTTCGACTGCGTGCCGCTGATGGACATCCTGCAACCCGGCACGCCACGCTCGGAACGGCCGAAAGTGACCCTGACCTTCGACGACGGCTGGCGCGACAACGCGATGAATGCCTTCCCGTTGCTGCGGGAATACCAGGTGCCGGCGAGCATTTTCCTGTCCACCGATTTCATCGGCAGCCGCCAGCGGTTCTGGTGGGAAAGCATCGGCGAAACCTTGTGGAACAGCCATGGCGAACAGGCACGCCGGCACCTGATCGAACGCTTGCAGCTCGCGGGGCGTCCGCTGCCGACACTGTGCGATGACCCGGACGAGCAGCGCCGCAGCCTGGCGTTGCTGAGTTTCCTGCAGAGCCTCAAGACCCTGGCGCCGCCGGACCTCCATCGCCTGACCGACGACTGCCCGCAGGAGTCGTTGCCCCAGGCGCTGGACTGGCAGCAGGTGCGTACGCTCGAAGCGTCCGGCCTGGTGCGCTTCGGCCCCCACGGTGCCAGCCACGCGATCCTCACCGGTCTCGACGATCAACGCCTGGACGAAGAACTGAGCCGCAGTCGCGACGCGCTGCTGCACGGTTGCAACCGGCCGCTGCCGGTCTATTGCTACCCCAATGGCGACAACGATGCACGGGTGCGCCAACAGGTGGCCAGGCAAGGCTTCCCATTTGCCCTGGGCACCGCCACCGGCCTTTTTCGCGGGGCCGAAGATCCGCTGGCCCTGCCGCGCTTCGGCGTCAGCCAGCGTACCGCACGCAATCCCGAGCTGCTGTCCTGGCGCATCTACCGTGGGGCACGTCCATGAGTCGCAGCCACTACCTCAAGCATCTGGCCCTGAGCATGGGCACCAAACTGGCGATGATCGCCTTGCGCCTGCTGCGCAACGTGCTGCTGGCGCGGATTCTCGGCCCCAGCGAGCGCGGCCTGTTTGCCTTGCTCAGCACCCTGCCCGACCTGATCAGCGCGGCCACCAGCGGCGGCTTGAACTCCGCGGTGGGTTATCAGGCGGCCAAACAACGACCGATGGGCTTGCTGCTCAGCCAGGTGCTGGTGTTCGGTTGCCTGCTGGCAGCGTTGCTGACCCTGCTGGTGGTGGCGCTGACCCGCGAGTTCGGCAGTGAGCTGGACATCACCACGCAATTGGGCCTGCTCGCCTGGCTGTTGCTGCTGGCGGTGCCGCTGACGGTGCTCAAAAGCGGTTTGCTGACCTTGCACAACGCCTCGGGCGGCGTGGTCGCCTTCAATGCCTTGCGCCTGATCGAATCGCTGGCGCCGCTGTTGCTGTTCCTCGCCTTGTTCTGGATGTGGCAAAGCGCGGCGCTGGAAGCGGCGCTGATCAGTTGGCTGGCGGGCATCAGCCTGGTGGTGCTGGTCGGTTGGGTGTGGCTCAAGCGCAACCAGCCACTGACCCTGCAATGGGACCGCGCCAGCCAGAACGAACTGCTGCGCTACAGCGCCCGCAGCCATCCGGACCTGCTGTTCCAGCAAGTGATCCTGCGCTCCGACTACCTGTTCATCGGCGCCCTGCTCGGCAGCACCGCGCTGGGTCACTACGCCATGGCCAGCGCCGCCGCCGAGTTGTTGCTGATTGTCCCGGAAGCGGTGACCACGCCGCTGATGAAACGTCTGCTGCAACAGGAGGAAGGCATCGACAAAGTCACGCCGCTGGCCTTGCGCCTGACAGCCACGGTGATGCTCGGCGCCTGCCTGAGCATGGCGCTGATCGGTGAATGGCTGATCGTCACGCTGTTCGGCGTGGCCTACCAACCGGCCTATCCGGCATTGCTCGCCCTGCTGCCGGGCCTGCTCGGGCTGTGCTACGCGAGCATCCTGCGCCTGGACTTGCTGGGCAAGAATCGCCCGGGTTCGATTTCGTTGTTGATGGGCCTCGGTGCCCTGCTCAACCTGGCGCTGAACCTGGTGCTGATCCCGGCCTATGGCATCGTCGGTGCGGCGGCGGCCTCGTCCATCGCCTACCTGGCAGTGACGGTCGCCCTGCTGGTGATGTATTGCCGCCTGAGCCAGGTGCCGCTCTGGCAAACCCTGATCATCCTGCCCAGCGATATCGCGCCGATGCTGCTGGTGCTGCAACGGAAGTCGGCATGAAGTATTTCGCGCTGCTGGTGAGCCTTGGCCTGAGCGTCGACGTCTATGCCGGGCCGATGCGCTGGGCCGATATCCGCGACGGCAGCCTGTACCTGCAAACGGATAGCCCCGACACCCTGAGCGTGCAATGGGTGCCGGCGTGGCAGGCCGGGGCCAACGAAGAACATCTGTATCTGCTCGATGGCCAGGGCCGGCTTGCGGGCGAACGGGCGATTGCCGCCGCCGAAACCCAGGGCAGCCAGCGCTGGCCACTGACACCGGGTGCCAGCAGTTATCGCCTGGAGATTCCGGGCTACAGCTTCCGCCGCTACCGCGTGGAACACGATGAGCGCACGGTGGCGCTGTTCGCACCCGCCAAGGTGCATTTCAGCGCGGAAACCCGTGATGGCGACGAGCTGTATTTCAAGGTCGCGGCCGGGGAGCACGCCGTCCTCGCCGGTAAATTCCACGATGGCGTCCAAGCCCTGCAAGCCCAGCGCGTGGGCGACGGCAAGCAACTGACGTTGCCCCTCAAGCCCTACCGCGCCTATTGGCAATTCGACCAGGCCGAGCTGCCGGTCGCCGACAGCGATCAGGTTTGGCGCCTGCGCCTGCAAGGCAGTGGCAAGGCGGCATTCTGGCTCGATGGCACGGCCAATCTGTTCGCGCAGAATCCGCAACAGCTCAAGCCGCTGCGCGAGGACGATGGCCGGACCCGGTTGACCCTGCACAAGGAGCTGCTCGGCAACACCCCGGACCTGGGCATCGCCCTGCCCTACGTGATGCCCCCACCCGCCAGCTTTGCCGTGCTCGATGCGCTCAAACCGCAGGCGGCGACCTACTACAGCCTCGTCGACATCATGGCCACGCGGCCGCACTACGAAGACGCGTTCCGTCGCCTGTACCAGGAGCGGTTCGGCATCACGAAGGACATCACCCTGTTGGCCGGCAGCCAGCGCCAGGCCGAACTGCGCGCCGACAGCACCAGCCATGGCGGCCTCGAGGCCTGGCTGGCCGCGACCCGTGCCCTGGGCGGCAAAGGCACGCACTACATCGGTTTTGCCGACGAGCCGAACCTCAATTACCCGGACTACGCCAGTTTCCAGACCCAGTTCGACAGCATGGCCCGGCAGGTACGCGACAACCCCGACAATGCCAGGGCCGGTGTGCGCATCGCCATACCGGCCAGCTCGCGTTTTATCAACGGGCCGCTGTCTGAACACGCCGGCGAGCGGCGCGGCATCGATTGGGCCCGGCGCCTGCTCAAGGACAACGGCGAGCAGGTTGACGCCCTGGCCTGGCACGAATGGATGATCCGCGACCTGCTCGCGACCCGTGTCTACCGCGACAGCGTGCGCCGTGCCGCCGAACTGGTGGGGCTCGACGCTCAGGGGCGGCCGCGCAAGGCCTTGTTGCTCGACCAGACCAACATGTCCAGCGGTGCCAGCCTCAGCCCTTACGATCAGGAAACCCACTACGCCTCGCTGTGGTGGGCCTCGGTGGTGATCAACGCGTCCCAGGACGGCCTGCTCGACATGCTCGGCTGGTTCCAGGCCGCGGACGAGCCCGAGTACCCCAAGGGCATGCTGCGGGTGCTCGGCGATGATCGTTTCGAACTCAAACCCGTCGGCCTGGCCCAGCAGTTCATCCGGCAACACTGGCTGAGCCAGGTGGTGCGCCTGGACAACGATGCCTTCGAAGTCGATGCGCTGGCCATGGCCGACGACCTCAAGCGCACGCTGCTGGGGGTGAACAAGGGCACGCGTTTGCAGCGTGTCGACCTCAGCGGTGTGGCCTGCCCGCTGGGCAAGGGCGCCCTGCGTTACTTCGGTGCCGACAATCGCAGCCGCGACGCGCCCTTCAACTGCCGGGACGGTCGCGTGAGCTTCGAGCTGCCCGGGCAAACCCTGTTCGCCCTCAGCTGGATTGCCTCATGACCGCCCCGCTTGTGCTTGGCCGTGTCGGCATTTCGCCGCGCGCAGGAATCCCTCCACTTACGGGCAATCCCGTCAGGAGCCAACAACATGAGTGCAATGCACAAACTCAGCGAACACATCAAGCAAAGAGGCCTGAGCGCCACCCTGAAAAAAGCCTGGAAGCACTACGTGTTTTCCCACCAGGAACTGCTGTGGATGGAGCGGGACCTGGTCAGCCCGGTGCCACCGCACAAACTCAAGGCCTACCCGCCGCTGCGGGTCGCGAGCATCACCCCGGAGAACGCCGTGGCCTTCACCCGTCACTTCGGCGACCGGGTCGAGACCATGGCCGAACTGGCCCGCGAGGGCTACACCGGGCAAATGCACCTGGACGACAAGGGTGACGCGGTGGCGTTCATCTGGGGGGCCGCCCGCAACTATCACGACAAGCACTACTACGGTTGCTGGTTCCCGGTGCAGCCAGGGGAATTCTTCGAGTTCGGTGGCGAGCTGGCCAGGGCCTACTGGGGCACCCGGCTGTCGATGGACCTGCAAACCGAGCTGTGGAAAGCCATGCACGCCCAGGGCTGCAACAAGGTGGTGGACGTGTGCGAGTGGCACAACATCCCGGCACTCAAGCTGCATATACGCACCGGCTACAGCGAACAGGGACGGATCACCAACGTCTACGAACTGTTTGGCCGCTGGCGCTTCTTCCGCGAAACACGCTACACCGGCTCGCGCCTGGAAACCTTGCGCAAACCGGTGCGTGAACCTGCCACCGCCGAGGCGACGTGATCCCATGACGCTACGATTCGAATGGCACACGTCGTTGTGCACCCACGACTTTCCCGCGGCGGCTTACGAAGCGTTGCGCCAGTGCGTGACGGACCACACGCCGTTCAACACCCTGGCCTGGCTATGTGCATCGGAACAGGCACTCAAACCCGGCGAGCGGTTGCACGTGCTGCTCGGCTGGCAGGGTGACGAACTGGCGCTGTGCCTGCCGCTGGTGGCGTCCGTGGAGCGCTTTGCGCGTGTGCCCTTTCGGGTCCTGCATCATTTGGGTTACCCCCTCGCCGACCGTCTCGCGCTGCTGACCAGGCTGGACGGCGACGCTTTTGGCAAGGCGCTGACGCAGATCCGCCAGCGCCTGCCCAATGCCCTGCTGCAATTGAATGAACTGGCCGGTGCCTCGGCCCAGACCCTGGCACCGTGGCAGGCGCAGAGCTCGACCGCCGAACAACGCCTGAGCTGTCGAGTGCCGGTGCATCTGATCAGCGAGGCCGACCACCAGGAAGTCTCCGGCGATCCGCGCTACAAGCTGCGCCGCGCACGCAAACGCATCGCCGCCTGTGGCGCCCGGGTACGGCGGATTACCCCGGACGCGCTGACCATGGGGCCGCTGCTGCAGGAAATCGCTGAAGTCGAAGCCGTGAGCTGGAAAGGCGATGAAGGGGTCGGGATCTTTTCCGATGCACGCCATCGCCAGTGGATGGACCGCGCCTTCACCGCACTGGCCGCCCACGGCCTGGTGCGCGTGGTGGTGCTGGAACTTGAGGGGCGCTGCATCAGCTATCGCCTCGGCTTGCTGGAACAGGGTCGGCTGTACGACTACAACCTGGCGTTCCTGCCGCAATATGCCGACCTGGGCAGCGGCCGGGTGCTGCTCGAAGAGTGGATTCGCTGGGGCCTGGAAGACCACTGGCAGTGGATCGATGCATCACGGGTCAGTCTGGAAAATTCCAGCCATCAACTGCACGAACGCATGACCGGGCAACTGGAACACTGGCGCTGGAGTTTTTACTCCTGGCGCCCGAGCGGTCTGGTGCTGGGACTGGCCTTGCGGGTCTGGCAACGCTTCAAACCCCGATTGCAGCAATGGCGTGCCCGACGCGCAGCGGCTGCAGTCGCCACCCCGGCGCCTGTCGCGACACCGGCTGTAAAAACGCCTGCGCCTACGGAAAATTTCAAGGAGGGTGAACATGCCTCGGCAAGTGATAGTCAACGCTGACGACTTCGGCCTCAGCGCCTGCGAAAACGCGGTGATCCTCGGCGCGTTCCAGGCCGGCCTCATCAGCTCCGCCACCGCCATGGCCAACATGCCGGCGTTCGAAGCGGCCTGCGTCCTGGCCCGGCACCCGTTGCTCGAAGGTCGCATCGGCCTGCACTTCAACCTGACCTACGGCCGCCCGTTGAGCCAGAGCATTGTGCAGCGCCCGACCTTTTGCGACGGCGCCGGCGTGTTCGACCTCAACCTGCGCCGCACCCGCCTCTGGCTCGGGCGCCGGGATCGCCACGCCGTACTCGAAGAACTCGAAGCGCAGTGGCAACGCTGCCTGGACAACGGCTTGCGCCCCAGTCACCTGGACTCCCATCAACACGTGCACAACATCTGGCCGATCGGCGAGATCGTCGCGCGCTTCGCCGCCCGCCAGGGGGTGCCCGTGCGTCTGGCGCGCAACCTGGGGCAAAACCTCAGCCTGCCCAAGCGCGTGTTCAAGGACCTGCTCAACCGTCGCCTGAGCCACCTGGCCGGCGCCACCGCCAACTACGTGTGTACCCCGGTGGATCTGCGCAACGGCACGCCGCCGCCCGACGGACTGCTGGAAATCGTCGCCCACCCGAACCGCCTCGGCGCCGACTTCGGTGATGCCTACCTGGAACCGGGGGAGTCCTTGAGTGCGTTGCTGGAACAGCGTTTGCCGGGTGTGCCGCGGGTGGCCTATACCGCTCTGGAGTAACACCGACCCCCTGTGGGAGCGGGCTTGCTCGCGAAGGCGTCAGTTCAGGCACCCATGATGTCGCCTGACACTGCGCCTTCGCGAGCAAGCCCGCTCCCACAGGTTGTACACCTTTCAATCGGCTGTTTTCCTCGCGAATACGTCCGGGACGAGCAGCTTTTTGACGCCTGAAAACCGTGTCAAGACTGAAACACAACTTGAAATACATTGATGGCAAGGACATGGCCATGCAATTGCCATTAGTGATCTATACCCATCACTGCCTTCACCACACACCACCAATCCTCGGTTAAAGGAGGGATTCATGAGCGTACTCGACAAGCTTCACGAACACATCAAGCGCAAGGGCCTGGGTCGCACGTTCAGTACGCTGTGGAAGCGCTATGTGTTCTTCCACTGGGAGTTGCTGTGGATGGAGCGCGACCTGGTCAGCCCGGTACCGCCGCACAAGTTGCGGCCCTATTCTCCCGTGCGCCAGGTGACCATCACCCCGCAGAACGCCACGGCGTTTGCCAAGCACTTCGGCGACCGCGTCGGGACCATGGCCGAGCTCGCCGCCGAAGGTCATACCGGGCATATGTACCTGGATGACGAAGGCCATGCGATCGGCTTCATCTGGGGCAGCACCCGGGACTATTTCGACCGTCACTATTACGGCTGCTGGTTCCCGGTCAAGGAAGGCGAGTTCTTCGAATTCGGTGGCGAAATGACCCGCGCCTACTTCGGCACCCGCCTGTCCGTGGATGTCCAGGTGGCCCTCTGGGAAGCCATGGCGCTGCAAGGCTGCAACAAGGTGGTGGACGTCTGCGAGACCCACAACATCCCGGCGCTGAAACTGCACATCCGCATGGGCTACCAGGAACAGGGCCGCGTCACCCACGTCTACGGCCTGTTCGGCCGCTGGCGTTTCTTCCGCGAAACCCGCTACAGCGGCTCACGCCTGGATCCGCTGCGCAAACCGGGGCGGCCGGTGGTGACGCAGGCGCAGGCGCAGGCTTGATTCCGGGATTATCCGCTTTACTGTGTCGCCCCATTCGCGAGCAAGCCCGCTCCCACATTTGATCTGTGTCGTTCATAAATCCAGTGTGGGAGCGGGCTTGCTCGCGATGGGGTCGCCTACATCTTCCTCAGAAAAAAACCACCTGATCGCGGAAATGCCTGACTGTTCATATGTATCCACTTGGATACATTCGAGCAATGAATTATCTTGTCCAGCAAACCACTACTTTCGCAGCATGGCACGCCTCAGTTCGCGATTTGCGGGCCAAGCTAGCTATCGCTCGTCGCATTGACCGAGCATCTGCGGGTAATCTCGGCGATAACAAACCGGTCGGTGATGGCGTTTCTGAAATGCGCGTGGACGTGGGTGCCGGATACCGGGTTTACTTCACGATGCGAGGCGGTGTCGTCATTGTCTTGCTGGCCGGGGGTGACAAGTCATCTCAAACCGCCGATATCAAACGAGCAAAAAAAATGGCAAAGGAGGTTTGACCATGAGCCAGACTTTGACGAATTTCGACATGGCGGCACTGCTCGACAGTGATGAAGCCATTAGCGAGTACCTGTCTCAGGTACTGGCAGACGGTGACAACGAGGAGTTTCTTCGCGCTATCGGCTATGTGGTGAAAGCCCGTGGCATGACACAGATTGCCAAAGACTCGGGAATGGGTCGCGAAAGCCTCTACAAAGCCTTCGCGCCCGGAGCAAAACCACGTTTTGATACGGTCCTGAAGGTCATTCATGCCCTGGGCATAGATCTCTGCGCGCAGCCAGGGCACACGGTCAATCACTCAAATCTCTGATTTGATTCCGCGCGTTATGTCACTGGCTTCACCACCACCCAGGTAAAACACAACGGCAACTGCGCCGCCTGCTGCTGATAGCGGTCATACAGTTCTTCGCGGTTGGAGTGCGGGTATTCCTTGAAGTGACGGATCTGCAGGCCTGCGGCAATGGCGGCGCCGAAGAGGTCGCCCAGGGTGTGGGCGAACCAGTAGGACGGCGCGGCCGGCTGTTCGACCTTGCCCTCGTAGACGATCGGTTCGTGCTGCACGAAGGGTTCGCGACGGAAGTATGAACTGCTCGGGCGAAAAGGGTCGGCGGCCTCGGGGTCGAACATTTCCAGGAACGGGTGGGTTTCGTACACCACCAGTGCGCCCCCCGGTTTCAGCGTACGCGCCACATGGCGGAAGAATTCGCCGATGTCCGGCATCCAGTTCAAGACCCCGATGGTGATCAGCGCCAGGTCGAAGCGCTCCTGCAGTGGCGCAGGCAAGTGGTGAATGTCCGCCTCGATGAATTGCGGCGCATGGGGCGAGCGGGAAGCCAGTTCCCGTGCCTGCTCGAGAAATGCACCGGACTGGTCGACGCCCACCACGTTGCGCGCACCCAGGGCAAACAGCGACAGGCTTTCGCGGCCGTTGTTGCAGCCCAGTTGCAGCACCTCCTTGCCGTCGACACCGGTCTGGGCCAGCAAGGCGGTCAGGGTGTCATCCAGGCAGGAAAAATCCGCCTGTTCCACACCCTTCAACAAGGCTTGCCATTCGCTGGAGTCTTTGTGGTGACGGGCGGAGTCATTCCAGGCCTCGCGGTTGCTGGCGATGGCTTGTTCTTTTGTCGGCAGTTCCATTGCACGCTCCAGGGTTCGGTTCGTCGAATTGACCGGCCGGAGTCTAGATCAAGCCCATCCTGACAGATGTTGCGAACTTGTAATCCGCGCAGCGCCGACGGCCGCTCCCGGTGCGAGCTATAGTTAATGACCTTGGAAGAAATGTGGTTAAACCGATTTAGCAGGTGTTGCCATGAAAAAGACCGACCTGACGCTTTTGCTCGCCTTCTGCCTGAGCCTGTCCGCTGCTGCCCGCGCCGACGACTTTCCAAACACTACTGACTACAGCAGTGAATTCAACTATTACGGCGCCGACCAACCCTTCGCCCACCCCTCACCACCGTCCATGAACATCATCCCGCCGGGCTCATACATCCCGACCGCGCCCGGGGATTTCATTCCGGTTTCAAGCCAGCATGTGTTTACCGACTCGCGCCTGCCAACCGTGGCCGATGCCACGGTCCGGGTGTTTATCCGCTCCTACGATCCGGAGCGTGGCGTCTACGTGAACCAGGAAGTCGAGAATCCCGACTGCATGCTGTCCTGCCTGAGACAGGGCCCGGTGCTGCAGTGATTACCACTGGCGTTTGTCCGGGCGGGCGAGGCCGAGCTTTTCGATCCGGTAGCGCAACATGTCACGGCTAAGCCCCAACAGGCGTGCCGATTTGGTGACATTCCAGTCAGTCTTGTCGAGCATCTTGCGTACCATGTCGCGCTCCACTTCCGGCAGGTTCATGGATTCGCCGCCGTTGTAGGACGGACGCTGTTCGCTGAAATGCTGCGGCTCGTGCTGAAACATCGGTGGCTCATCCACCAGGCTCAGACAGACGTTCAATTGATGGGCGGCGATGGTGTCGCTTTGCGCCAGCAATACGGTTTGCTCCAGCATGTTGCGCAATTCGCGTACGTTGCCTGGCCAGCTGTAGCTGAGCAGCAACTCTTCGGCCTGGTTGCTGAAATACAGGTTCGGCTTGCCGTAGCGTTTGCCGTGCAGCCCCAGGAAGTGCCGGGCCAGCAGCAGGATATCGGCGCCACGGGCATACAGGCGCGGTACCTTGATTGAAATGATGCGCAGGCGGAAAAACAGGTCGCGGCGGAATTTGCCTTGCTGGACCATCTGTTCGAGATTGCAGTTGGTGGCGCTGATCACCCGCAGATCGACCTTGCGCTCCTTCACCGAGCCGACCCGGCGAATGGTCCGGTCTTCCAACAACTTGAGAAGCTTGGCTTGCAACAGCAGGTCCATTTCACCGATTTCATCGAGGAACAGCGTGCCGCCATCGGCCGCTTCCACCAGCCCCATGCGACGGTCCTTGGCGTCGGTGAAGGCACCCTTCTCGTGGCCGAACAGCTCTGATTCCACCAGGTTGGACGGGATCGAAGCGCAGTTGAATTCAATGAACGGGCCTTTGCTGCGCGGGCCGTCGAAGTGCAATGCCCGGGCCACCAGTTCCTTGCCGGTACCGGTCTCGCCTTCCACCAGGACCGGCGGCAGATCGCTGTTGGCCATCCGCCGTTCGGCGTCGAGCAACTGGCTGATGGTGCCCTTGAGATACACCATCGGTGCCGACTCGCCAATCAGTGCCTGCACCCCTGACTTCTGGGCCTCACGCTCCTGGTAGAAGGACAGCGTGCGCTCCATGCGGTCGGTCGCCAGGGCCTTGTCCAGCAGCAGCTTGAGTTCCGGCAGGGCCACCGGTTTGGTGACGTAGTGAAAGGCGCCCTCTTTCATTGCCACCACGGCGTCTTCGACGTTGCCGTAACCGGTCATCATGATCACTTTCAGATCCGGCGCGCTGATGCGCAGCTTCTGGATCAGGTCGTGACCACTCATGCCCGGCAACGAGTTGTCGGTCAGTACCACGTCAGGTGCGAAAGAACCCAATTGCTCCAGTGCATCTTCAGCCGAGTGGCAGACGGTCACCTCGAAGTCCTTGCGCTCCAGGTAAGTCTGAATATTCTCGGCGAGGATCTCGTCATCCTCGACCAGCAGAATGCTGTGCTCCATATACCCCTCCCGTTGCCACTTTGAAATTGAGACAAACACGGGTTCCTTCCTGCTCCCGGCTGGTCAGATCGACCGAGCCGTCAAACCGCTCCATTATTCTTTTGACCAGGGCCAGGCCCACACCCAATCCACCTTGTTTGGTGGTGAAAAACGGCTTGAAGACCATTTGCTGTTGTTGTTTGGACATGCCCTTGCCGGTGTCGGTCAGGATCATGCTCAAGTAGCCGGGCACCGGGGAGTCGATCTCGATCGTCAGCATGCCCCCCTTGGGCATGGCTTCCAGTGCGTTGGCAAACAGGCTATTGAGTATTTGCGTCAGTAGCACCTGGTGGCTGACGACCGGTGGCACGCTGGCGGGAGCGAAACGCACTTCGACGTTCGAACGCTTGATCAGGGACTCAAAGGCACTCAGGGTGTCGTCGATGGCGAGCACCAGGTCGACCGCTTCAAAGTCGTCATTCATCGGCCGCAACGACACCAGCAACTCCCGGACCCAACGCGACATGCGGTCGACCTGATTGATGATGTCGCCAATGTTTTTCTGCGCCGGCTGGCTGGCGATGTCCTGGGCCAGTTCGGCGCTGGAACGGATGTTGGCCAGTGGATTGCGCAAGCTGTGGGCGACCGCCGAGGACATTTCCCCCAGGGCGACAAAGGTTTCGTTGGCGATCAGCTGTTTTTGCTGGCTTTGCAACAGCATCGCCGCACGCCGCACGATCCAGAACAACCCCAGGTAGATCGCCGCCCCGCCAATCAGGGTCGCCAGCCAGATCGCCTTGAAGCCACGCTGGATGCGTCCCACCAGGTCCACCGGTTCCTTGTAGATCTCCACCATGGCAATCACTTTGCTTTTATCGGCGTTGAACATCGGAATGTAGTTCTCGACGAACAGGTATTCCGGTTCGTGCAGCAGGCGCTGCTCGGGACGCTCTTCATCGATCTGGTGGTAACTGGTGGACACCGGCGATTTCATTTCGAAGGATTCATCCAGTTCATTGTCGTCCTCGATGCGCACGCCGATCAACTCGGAGTTGGTCGACCAGACCACGGTGCGGTCCTGGGCGTACACAGTCGCCAGCAGGATGTCCGGCAGATGCTCCACATGGTCGAGAAACTCGGCCCGTGCGGCGGCCCGGGATTCGGGGCGGACGTCGGCATAGGCATGATCCAGTCGCGGATCGAGCATTTCGCCCATGGTTCTGTCCGGCGAAATTCCGGCATGACGGATTTCGGCCTCGCCGATGGCCTGGATGAACTGCGCGGTCAGCATCGAATCGCGCTCGATACTTTCATCGACCACGAAGCGCGTGGAGATGTAACCCAGCCCCAGCGCCACCACGGCGATGATGAAAAAACTGGCCAGGGAGAACCAGCGCAGCAAGTTGAACTGCGGCCGCCACCCCTTGCGCGGCGCTGCCGGGGCCTGCGGCGCAGGTACTTTTTGTTGTTCCAGTATCTGCATGAGGTCTGTCCTGAGTCCTTGAAAACCAGCCTTTCCAGCCCTGTATCAAGTCAGTGTAGGTAACATTGATAGCAATTGACTGGCCAACGTAACTATTTTGACGCTATTGCATTTGGGGTACGTTCGGTTGCGTAACTGAATGATGATGTTCAGGCTCCTCGCTACCACTGGCCAATGGCGCCACGGGCGGATGCTGACGGTCGGTTTCTTCGTGCAGGAAGTCGATGATGGACTGGGCGGACTTCTGGTCCAGCCGCAGGTTGGGCATCGAGATTCTGTTGTAGCGATCGAACAGTTCCATCGCAATCGGGTCCTTTTCCGCCAGCATGCGATCCGGTTCGCGGATCCAGCGGTTGAGCCAGGTCGGATCGCGCTGACGGGTCACGCCGATCAGGTCCGGGCCGATGCTGCGCAAACCAATGCCCTGTCCGTCCTGTGGGCCGAGGCTGTGGCAAGACGCGCAGCGGGTGCGGAACAGCTCTTCGCCATTGCTTGGCGGACGAATTTCCGGTGCATCGACGTAGCTTTCTTCCACACTGGGCTGCTTCCAGTTCTGCAGGGTGTTGGCCAGTTGGTCGGCCAGGATCCACGGATTTTCGAACGGCGAGGCTTTCATCCAGCGACCCGTTTCCTGGTTGCCGACGATCAGGCTCAGGTTGTGGTCCTTGTTGCGTCCGTTGTCGATGCCGTCGATGAACAGGCCCAGTTTCTGCCGCAGCTCGGTGACGTCGGCGAATTCCCCGGTGAGGAATTTCCACCCGGGCCCGACCTGGAAGCGTTGCGCATAGGCCTTGAGCACCTCGGGGGTATCGCTCAAGGGGTCGATGCTGATGGAGTAGAAGAAAATATCCTTGCCGACCCTGTCTCCCAGCAGTTTCTGCACCTGACGCAGACGCGCGGTTTCCAGGGGACAGGAGTCGCTGCACGTGGTGAAGATGAAGTTGATCACCACCACCTTGCCTTTGATCATGTCATCGAAAAAACGCAGCTGCCGACCGTCCTGGTCGGTCAGCAGGGTGTTGGGGAAATAGCCGGCACCCCAGGGGGTGGCGTCCTCGACGACAGCGGGTTCGGCAGCGGCTGCCGGAGCCGCTGTGGGCGTCGACAATGGCTGGCTGGCGACCAGCAGCTGGCTGGCCAGCAAACCGGTCACCAGCATCAGCACCAGGTGCATGCCCAAAGCGCGTGAGCGTGGTGAATGCAACTTCGTGTTCATGTCGACACCCTCCCGGTTCATTTCGTGACGGTCACTTTCGGACCGTAACCATCACCGGTACGGAAGGTTGGCAGCGCGGCAGAGTTCACGTAGCGCACACCATCCCAGCTCGGCAGCGGTGTCGGCATCAACTGGAATTGCCCCGGGTGTTCAATGTCCCAGCGCAGCAGCATCGAGTTGTCCTCGTGCTGCGTGTTGTGACAATGCTCCATATAGGTCCCGGCGAATTCACGGAAGTTGATCGCCATCTCTACGCTGTCCAGCCCATCCTTTTCCGTACCGATGCGGTACACGTCCTTGCGCGCCCATTTTTCCCACTCAGGCGGCGCCTTGCCGCCGCGGCTGAGAATGATCCCCTCCTCGAAGTGCACATGCACCGGATGGCTCCAGCCACCGCCGCCGAGCTTGATGTTCCACACCTCCAGGGTCCCGAAGCCCTTGACGCCGGCATCGGTCGGTCCACTGGCCAACTGGGTGGCCGTGTTCAGGCGACGTGGATCCATGTGGAAGCCGAAGCCACCATCGGTCTTGACCGTCCAGGGCGCCTCATCGGTGCCGTCGGAGCGGCCGAAGGTGAAGGTGCGATGGCGGGCCTTGGCCAGCAGCGCCTTGTCGGCCGCGTTGTCGCGATGGATCTTCAGCGGGATCATCACCAGGCCTTCAGCCTTGCCCGGTTTGGCCGGCTCGTACAGCGCCGGGTCCATGGCCAGGTCCTGGCCTGTGTAGGCCTTGACGTTGAGCTGCAGGATCTTGCCCACCGCCGGATCACCCCTGTCCCACTGCGGTCCCTTGCTGCTTTGCTTGATCACCGCCAGGTATTTCTCCGAGAGCACGTCCGCCAGCGCCACCGGCTCTTTCGGGCCTTTGCCGTCGTCATGCACCAGCAGGTTGACGAAGAAGATCTTGTCGCCTGGCTTGATGCCGTTTTTCGCGAAGTTGACGATGATGTCGAACCGCTCGGCAATGCCCTGGGTGGGCAGGATGGCGTTGTGGTTCTGTTTGTCGCCGTCGGCGTCCAGGTCCATGCTGCCGTCGAAAGGCACGCTGTGTTCCATGATGTTGCCGTCGTTGGCGATCATGTGGAACGGCACCCGGGCATAGGACACACCCGAGCCTTTGGGGCCCTGGAACTCGCCGCTGGTGCCCTTGATTTCACGTACGAGCGCCAGTTTGTAGTAACGCGATACCGAACCGTTGAGGATGCGGAACCGGTAGCTGCGGGCCCGCACGTCCAGGGTCGGTTTCCACTGCCAGTTGACCAGCACCTGGTCACCGATGAAGCCGTCGGTGTTGAACGGGTTGAACCATAGCTGACCAGTCTGATCCCAGGCCTTGTCGGCCACGACCAGGTTGACGTCGTAGTCGCGGTTACCCCAAGGCAAGGCGCTGCCGCTGGGGAAACGCAGGTTGACGCCGTCGTTCACCGATTCGTTGCCACGGTCCAGGGCGCTGTAGTAGTTCATCATCGCCGCGTTGCCCTTGTAGACATTCTGCGCGGTGAAATCGAGCATGTGGTCGTGGAACCAGTGGGTACTCATGGTTTCACGCCAGTCGCCGCGGATCTTGATGGTGCCGTGGTCGCAGGTTTTCAGGCCAGGGCTGCCGTCGTTGGTCCACAGGGTTTCGCCGGGCGAGCAAGGGAACGCCGCACGCGGATCCTTGGCATCGGTATTGATGCTGTCATAGCCGGCCAACTGGATCGGCCAGCGATAGTCGTAATACTGTCCCGGAAAGAAAAACGCGTTGGCATAGCCGTCGCTTTCCGCCGGAGCGTGACCGTTGTGCTCGTGGGTGCTGATGGTGTGCAGGCCGAAGCCCATGTTCGCGCCAGGGTCGATCGGCAAGCCGTTGTAGTGACGCATCAACACCGGCTGGCCATACCTGACCATCAGCAGTTTCGGCGGCAAGGTGCCGTCGAAGGTCCACACCGAGTTGTGCTTTTGCACCGGCATGTTCGGGTGAAAACGTGCATCGACGCCCTTGGAGGTGCCATCGGTTGCCGGTACACCGGCGACGTTGTGATACAGACCGCCGGGACCGAACTCGCCCACGGCGTAGTGGTGCATTTGCCGGGCATCACGGATACCGCCATTGACCCGTGCGCCGGTCTGCACGGTTTTGTAGGCGTTCTGCGGGTAGAACTCGTTCCAGCGCTGATGGGACCAGCCTTTTCCTGGTGGACGGCCTTCGGCGGAAGAACCGATACGGCGGTTGAGAAAATATTCGATCTGCGCCTGCCACGGATTGCGGTCAACCGCATTGGAATACTGGCTCGGAAAGGGTGTCAGCCCCGGTTGGCGCAAAAAGGCATCGAGCGCCGCGGTGGGCGGTGCACTGCGCGCCGCACTGGTAGGGTCCTGTTGCGGCAAAGGGCCAATGGCCGGTGGTGGAAACGGCAGCGGTGCAGAGGGAGTGGTGGGGTCGAGTTTTTCCGGCCCGAATTCCTCGAACAACACCAATTGCTGGGTAAATGGCTGCGCGCCGAACAACGGGCTGGGCTTGCCATTGGTGGGGTAATTGAAACTGGTTTGCTGTGCCGGCGGAAGTTGGTTTTCCACCCGGGTGGTATCCCGCGAGCCTTTGTTCCCGTCAGGCAGATCGAAGGAATCCTGGTTGGCCTCCGGCATGCTCAAAATGGCATTGAGCGCCGCCGGTTCATCCGCGGGTTCGTCGTAATACGCCGAAGGATCGGTAGGCTCTGGCTGTCGCTCGTCGTCGATGGGGCTGGCGCGCAATGTCGCGGTGCCCAGCGCCATTGTCAATACGACGCCCAAAGGCGTTAACAGTGTCAAACGTTTGAAGTTGTACCGAGCTTTTCTTTCCATCACCAGCCGCCTCGATGTCGTGAAGGGGGTGATGGTGGCTGTGCAAGGACCTCGCCAGCTTTGTAACTGTTTTATACAAAAGTATTAACACCCGACAAAACAATGGCTTATCAACATCAATGTGCCATGAGCGTGGGAATGACTGGGGAGTGACACCCGCTAACGGGGATAGTTCATCCCCGCTTTCAGGGGACCAACATGAACGACAGACGGACCGTCGTGCCCTCGCCTTCACGGCTGTCGAGGGTCACTGCACCGCCAAAACGCTCCATGATCCGCTTGACCAGCACCAGCCCGACGCCCAGCCCGCTCTGCTTGGTGGTGAAGAACGGCCGGAAGGCCATGGTGCGCTGTTCTTCGCTCATGCCGATGCCGGTATCGCTGACCGTCACGCTGACACGCTGAGCTTCGCGCGGCTCGATCCGGATGGTCAGCGTTCCGCCGCTGCCCATGGCTTCCAATGCATTGGACAGCAGGCTATTGAGGATCTGGGTCAATTGCACGTGCTGGCTCAGGACCATGGGCGTCTGGCCCGGCTCGAACACCACATTGACCCTGGCCTTGCCGATCTGCTGCTCGTAAGCCAGCAGGCTGTCGTGCAGTGCAGCCACCAGGTTCACCGGTTCCGCCTCGTCATTGAGTGGGCGCAGGGACTGGAGCAACTCTCGTACCCAATTCGACATGCGATCGACCTGACCGATGATGTCGGTGATGTTGCCGTGTGCCGGACCGTCGTCGAACTCTATCGCCAGCTCGGCGCTTGAACGGATGTTCGCCAACGGATTGCGCAGACTGTGGGCGACCGCCGAGGACATCTCCCCCAGCGCGACGAAGGTTTCGTTGGTGATCAACTGTTTCTGCTGCGTCGCCAGCAGGATCGCCGCACGCCGCACGATCCAGTACAGCCCCAGGTAAATCAGGGCGCCGCCCAGGGCGGTCGCCAGCCAGATCAGCACCAGGCCGCGCTCCATGCGGTTGATCAGGTCCTGCGGTTCCTTGTAGATCTCGACCATCGCCGTGACAGTGGTGCCATCGGCGTCGAACAGCGGAATGTAGTTCTCGAGGAAGATGAATTTGGGGCGCACCGCGAACTTCTGCTCCATGCGGGACTTGTCCACATCGTGGTAACTGGTCGACACGGAAGTCTTCGAGTTGAAGGCCCGCTCGAGGTCTTCATCGTCATGAATCGTGGTGCCCATCAAGGACGGGTTGGTCGACCAGATCACCATGCGGTCGGGGGCATAGATATTGGCCAGGATCACGTCCGGCAGATTTTCGATATGGTCGAGGAATTCATCACGGGCACTGGCCCGGGCCAGCGGGTCGACGTCGGGAAAGTCCTTGTCTGTTCGCGGGTCGAGCAACTCGCCCATGGTCCGCACATTGGGCATCGACACATGGCGCACCTCGGCCGTGGCAATCGCCTGGACGAACTGTGAGGTCAACAGCGCATCGCGCTGCACGCTTTCGGTAATCACGAACCGCGTCGACACCGCCCCCAGCGCCACCGCCACCGTGCCGATCACCGCCATGCTGATCAGCGAAAACCAGCGCAGCAGATCGAACGGCTGCTTGCGCGTTCTCAAGCGGACTTCGCTTTCGCTCGCAAGCACTTTGGCGATTGTGGTCATGGACACGTTCCCGGTAACCCCCCATAGGTTTATAGCCCACCCGAGGCAAATTGCCCGAACCTGGGGGCTGTGATTCCCCACCCGCCCCTACGCCCCATCACCCCCAACATTGGGGACAACCGCCCGTTTGAGCACTTCCCGGTCTGTCGGCCGCGACTGCGTCAACGCCTTTAACCCGGGCCTCTCACGGGCGTTTTCGCTAATTGGTATGGAAGTTGCCAACTTCCCAGCCAACTGACCCACCCCTATGGGGCAGGTACTTCGATAGAGGGAATACTCATGCACCCTTTACTGTACAAAACCGCGACCGCGCTGGTCGTGACCGCTCTGGCCCAAGGCATCGCCCAGGCAGCGCTGTTTGCCGTAGACCCGGGACCCTACCTGCCAGCCAACGGCAATTTCGCCGCCTGGTATCAGGATTCCCACGGCCGAACACTTGACCTGTGCCTGTCAAAGGCTGTCAGTTCCAGGGTTGCCAGCGCGCCTGGCGCCCCGACTTACATGTGCTCGCTGATTCCTAACCCGGGGATTTTCGATGACACCAAACCGTTGGTCTTCCCGACCAATTTCCCCGACGAAGCGTTCTGGGCGACAGGCGAAACGACCATCGTCGACGCCGCCCGAGGCATCGACCTGACCTATGTCTCGGCGCTCGAAGCCGCCTTCAGCGGTGGTGATCCGCTGGAGGGCGATCAGATCAGCTTCGCCCGTATCCGTATCCGCGTCGACGTGCCGGTTGCCGGCACCTATGTCATCACCCACCCCTACGGTGTCGAGGTATTCAATATCGACACCCCCGGCCGGCGGGCGATCAACATGACCCGGGACATCGGCATCGGTGCGCCAAAAACCTATAACGGCGCGCTCAAGGGTGACGTCGGACCGTTCCTGCGCAGCATCAACGGCCCCTACACCGAGACCAACCCGAGCACGGGCCAGGCGGAAAAATTCGTTGGCGACCCGAACCTCAACGAAGCCGTCACCGGCAGCCCGTTCAATACCAACTACGTGCGCATCGAAGGCCCCAATGGCCTGGACTTGCGCACCACCCTCTTCGCCGTTTCCGGCAAGTTGTCGACGGTGGTCCGGCCGACTCCGGTGATCGCCGAACGCAGCACCTACTCGCGACATGCCGGCGCCAGCGCACCGGTGGCCCAGCAGGATGTGTTCGTGATGGCCCCGCCGCCACCGGCCAGCGTGACCCTGACCAGCAACAACCCGGTGCTGAACTTCTCCGAAGCGAACACTACCGGCCACTGGTATGCGCAGTCGCCGACCAATCCGGCCCTGCCAAGCACCTTGCAGGTGACCGCCGACAACCACCTGGCCATCCCCAGCAGCACGCCGACCGTCTTGCCCATGCCGCTGACCGACCTGGTGACGATCTCACGTGCCGAGTACAGCCTGAACACCGGGCAAATCAGCATCACCGCCTCGACCAGCGATGAAACATCGCCACCGGTGCTCACCGCTACCACCGGCACCGGTCTAGCCATCGGCGCCCTGAGTGGCGACGGCGCCGTGAAAAGCCTGGCCACCGGCATCACGCCGATTCCGCCAGCCCAGGTTCGCGTGACGTCATCCAATGGCGGCAGCGATACCGAAGAAGTGGTCATCGTGCAATGAACGCTCACATGCCCAGATCCTCATCAGGAGGCATCATGAACAAATGGCCACGCCTGGCGGTCAACGCCCTGGGACTGACTCTATCGTTGTCCGGCAGTGCTTTCGCGCAACTCGCCGCCGTCGATCCCGGCCCTTACACCTTTGCCACCGGGAAATTCCCGATCTGGTATCAGGACAAGAATCTGCTGTCGATGGAGCTGTGCCAGTCCCGTGCCGTCAGCACACGGGTCGCTGCCAGTGTGCCGCCGGCCTACATGTGCACCCTGCTGCCGACACCCGGCATTTTCGACGACACCCAGCCGATGGTGTTCCCGGATAACTGGCCGGACGAAGCCTTCTGGTACCTGGCCGAGACCACCATCCCCAACAACGCCGCCGGCTATGGCATGGACGCTTATGTCGCCGGGATCGAGGCTGCCTTTGCCGGCGGCAATCCGGTCGACGGCGACCAGATCAGCTTCGCGCGGATTCGCATGCGGATAAACATTCCCACTGCCGGGACCTACACCATTACCCACCCCTATGGTGTGGAAACCGTCAACGTCACCACGCCCGGACGGCGTGCGATCAACATCACCCGGGACGTCGGCATCGGTGCGCCAGGGGTGTTCACCGGTGCGGTCAACGGCGCGATCGGGCCGTTCCTGCGCAGCGTCAACGGCCCCTACACCGCGGTGAATCCGGACACCGGCGCCATCGAAACCTTCATCGGCGACCCGAACCTCACCGAGGCCGTGACCGGCAGCCCCAACAACACCAACTTCGTACGCATCCAGGGCCCGGCCGGGACCATCCAGACCAACCTCTTCACCGTGGCCGGCAAGGTGCTTGACAGCCGCGCGCAAACCGCCGTGGACATGAGCCGCGCCACCTACCGGCGCACCGCCGGCACGGGGGGCAACAGCACCCGGGTCGAAGTGTTCGCCAAAGCCGACAATGGTTCAACCCTGTGCTTTCGCGAAAGCATCGCCCTGGTGCCCGGCCCGCCACCCACGCCTTGCCAGACCAGCATGGTGAGCGATAACAACGGCACGTTCTTCGCCCAGCATCTGTTGGCCAACGGCACCGTGCCTCCGGTCGTGGTGGTGACCGCCACCAACCCGGCCGGCACCACCCGCCCGACCTCGGTGTCGAGCAAGCTGTCGGACGTGGTGAAAATCCAGACCGCTCGGTACAGCTGGAGCAACCACAGCCTGCTGATCGAAGCCACCTCCACAGACGAAGTGGTGGTACCGGACATGGTCGCCCAGGGTTTCGGACGACTGACGAAATCCGGCACCCTGCAAAGCCTGACGGTGGCTGACCTGGCCCAACCACCTGCAACCGTCACGGTGAAATCCGCCGCCGGTGGCAGTGACACCGAGCCGGTCGTCGTCGTCGGCACTGCACCGGACACCGGCGCCAACCAGGCACCGATCTCCGTCGCCGATACCGGCAGCACCAGCTTCGGTGTGCCGATCACCCTCAACCTGCTGGCCAACGACAGGGACCCTGATGGCAACACACCGCTGAGCATTACTGCGCTGACCCCACCGGCTGCCGGCCAGGGCACCGTGGCATTGAGCGGCACCACGGCGGTGGTCTACACCCCTCCCGCCGTGGTCAACGCGCCGCTGACCGCGACCTTCACCTACAAGGCCCAGGACGTCAAAGGCCTGGCCTCGACGACGGCGGCAACCGTGACCATTACCGTGGCGCCAAATCGGCCTCCGGTGGCAGTCGCCGATGCCGTCACGACACTGGGTGTGGCGATCCCGATCAGCGTGCTGGCCAACGACACCGATCCGGAAGGCAACCTGCCACTGGCCGTCGCCAGCTTCACTCAACCACCGACAGGTCGCGGCATCGTCAGCAGTAACGGCACGGTGCTCACCTACACCCCACCGGCCAGCTTCCCCACGGCCTTCACCACGACCTTCACCTACTTCGCCAGGGACAGCTTCGGCGCCGTGTCGACGACGCCGGCCACGGTTACGGTGCAGGTCTCGCCAAAGCCTGCTGCGGAAACCTTCGCAGTGACCACCGCAACGGTGAGCGCCCGCTCCAATAACCGCTTCACCTGGGACTTTGCCGGCACCTCATCGGTGACCACCGGCAACACCATCACCGTCAAGGTCACTACCCCTGCCGGGCTGGTCACCCTGGGCACCACCTCCGTACCGGTGAATGGACGCTGGAAGTTGACGGTGAACAACACCACCACCGTGGTTCCGTCGGCGAACCCGACCGCCACGATCACCTCGTCCCAAGGCTCCGTGCGTTCGGTGCCGGTGATCGCCAACTGAGCCCACGCCCCATCAGCCACGCTGGCTGATGGGGCCGGCTTCAAACCTAAGGACAGGTCCATGAAAACTTCGACTGCCACCTTGCTCTGCCTGCTTCTGCTGTGCGGCATTACAGGCGTGCACGCCGACGATCTGATGGAAAACGAGGACCTCGGCCCCGGTGGCGATCTTGGTGAGTTGCCACCTCCGGCAGGTCAGCACGCGCTGATCGACCAGAACGGCCAGGCCAACGTCGCGATGCTGCAACAGAACGGTCAGTCGTTGCTCGGCACCATCGTCCAGGCGGGAAGCAATCAGGAGGCTTACATCCTGCAACAAGGAAGCGACTTGATGGCAATGATCAATCAGCAAGGCTCCGGTAACGATGCCTCGATTACCCAGACAGGCAGCCACAACCGCGCCCGGATCTCGCAGAACGGCAATGACAACAGCGCCAGCATCGACCAGGCCGGCACGGGGCTGCAAAGCGCCGTGAACCAGTCCGGGAACGGTATGAGCGTTTCGGTCAAACAATATCGCTAAAGCACTCACCCGATATGGAGATTCAATCATGTTCAAATTGACGCCCCTCACCGCCGCGATCCTCGTCATGGCCAGTGCCCAGGCCATGGCTGAAGACAGCATTTCCAACCAGTTTCAGGACGGCACCGCCAACATCGCCGACGTGAAGCAGATCGCGGCTCCGCTCAGTAGCGCCAATCAACAGCAACAGGGTCTGGGCAACGATGCCGCGGCGGTGCAGGACAGCGCCACCAGCACCATCGACCAGCAACAGTCCGGCCAGTACAACGCCGGATACGCCGAGCAGCTGTACGAGGACGGCAGCACCATCCATCAGCTGCAATCCGGCACGTACAACAACACCCATGCCAGCCAGTCAATCGGCGTGGGTAGCAGCGAAGCCTTGCAGCAACAGGAAGGTAACGGCAACTTCTCGCTCATCTACCAGAGCAGCCAGGACGGCGCGTCCGCCAAGACCTTCCAGTTCGGTGACAACAACGAAGCCAACGTCGAACAGATGGAGGTGGGCATCGACAATAAAGCGACGGTCACCCAGCACGGCAACGAGAACTACGGCACCGCCGAACAGGTGTTGCACAACGGCGCCCGGATGGACATCAACCAGAACGGCGACGGCAACTATGCCTATGGCGACCAGCGCAACGGCCAGGGCGGCAACCTGAGCATCAACCAGCACGGCAATGGCAACGGCACCGAAGTCTGGCAAGAGACACAGGTCGCCAGCCAGGCCACCATCAACCAATACGGGAACACCAACGAAACCATCGTCGACCAGAGCTTTGGCGATAACAACGTGGCTTCGGTGCTGCAGGTCGGCAACCTCAATGCCATCTATGCCGACCAGTACGAATCCACCAACGCGACCCTGGCGCTGTATCAACAAGGCAACAGCAACGTCCATTACACCTATCAAAACGGCACTGACCAGGTGCTCAATGTCAACACCACAGGTGACGGCAACAAGGTCTATGCCAGCAACTGGAAAGGCCCGCAGGCCGGCGGCCAGTTCGGCAAGAACCAGCGTGCGACCATCAACCAGAATGGCAACGACAACGTCGCCAACTTCACCCAGAACGGCACCGGCCATATCGTGACCACTAACCAGACCGGTACCGGCAACAAAACCACCGTCAGCCAGGACAATTTGTATAACGAGCTGTACTTCGACCAGAACGGCACTGACAACATCCTGATCTCCGACCAGCGCGGCGAGACCAACCTGGCCATGGGCAGCACAATGGGTACGGGCAACAGCACCGAATTCAATCAGGACGGCAGCAGCAA
This sequence comes from Pseudomonas sp. Pseusp49, assembly GCF_059491875.1. Lineage (NCBI taxonomy): Bacteria > Pseudomonadati > Pseudomonadota > Gammaproteobacteria > Pseudomonadales > Pseudomonadaceae > Pseudomonas > Pseudomonas sp. Pseusp49. The sequence goes on from NZ_CP168514.1 coordinate 4,342,785, forward strand.
CCGTGCGTACACCCAGCAGTTGTCCGGCAGCAGCGACAACATGATCACCGTGAAACAGGCCGACACCATGAACGTGGCCTATGTCACCCAGGGCGGTACCGGCAACATCGCCAACATCGACCAGAGCGGCATGGCCCAGACCGCCACCGTGCAACAGTATGGTTCGACCAACCAGGCCACCGTGATGCAGCAGTAGTCGGGGGGCTGCGGGGAGCCTGACACCCCGCGGTGTTTCCCTGTAGGAGCTGCCGAAGGCTGCGATCCTTTGATCTTGATCTTGCATCCCTTTGACATTGTCAAAAATCAAGATCAAAGGATCGCAGCCTTCGGCAGCTCCTACCGGCGCGGTGTGTTGAATGGACGGCCTTAGCGCACCAGTCGCTCGGCCAGCGCCTTGGCCTGGCTCGCCACATCGGTGACGGCCGTGCTTTCCCACCACATGCCGCGCAACGGCGGGCCCATGGCAAACAGACGGCTGGCGGGCAGCCCTTCGGCGTTCAGCACCGCGCCATCGACTTCTGCCGCGATGCCCAGGGCCAACGGCCCGGGCCGCACCAGGCCACGGGCGAGCAGTTGCCGGGGCAGCGGTCGCGCGACGCGGCGCCAGTCGTATTCGATACCGCTGGAGTTGATCAGGGCAGCACCGCTGACCACACAGGCCTGCGCCTCTCCGCGTCGTCGAAGGCGAATGCTCACCCCGCCATGGATCGAAGGCTCAAGGCCCTGGTAGGACGCTGCGTGAATACGCAACCGTCCTTCTTTATACAAGCGCTCGACCAGTTCGGCACTCAAGGGTGGCGAGCGGTGGTGATGGCTTTCCCACCAGGGCCGCACATGCCGCACGAACTGCCGACGCTGCACATCCGTCGCCTGATGCCACAAGCGGCCGATGTGTGCCCGTACCGTGTCCAGCGGCGCCTGCCAGTCGATGCCCCGGGCGATGGCGTCCCGGCAGTGTCGACGCAATTCGCGCAACAACTGGCGAGGTGTGCGGATGTCCTGATCCTCGGCGAGAAAATCCACCCAGGCCGGTGGCTGGCGGCGCACATGGGGCAGCAGACCATGGCGGGAAAACACTTCGATCGGCCCGCGATGTCCGGCCTGCTCCAGGGACACTACGGCGTCGACCATGGTCAGGCCCGAGCCGATGATCAGGACCGTCGATTGCGCATCGAGCAGCTGCATGGCCGCCACGTCCCAGGGATCGAGGGCGGCCGCATTCAAGCCGCTGGATTGGGTTTGTGGCGTGCGCGCGGCGGGGAACATCCCGGTGGCCAGTACCGCAAAAGCGCCCTGCAAGCCTCGGCCGTCGCTCAAGGTCAACCGCACGGCGTCTGCATCGACTTGCAAATCGACCACCTCGGCCTGCACATGCTCGACCGTCGAACCGACCAAGGCGCCCACCGCCTGCGCTTCGGCCAGGCGTTGCCGAGCGTACAGGCCGAAGATTCCTCGAGGCGGAAACAATTCGCTGATCGGCACATGCTGCTGGTCCGACTCCGGCCAGCCGCCGCCGGCAATGTAGTCGGTAAGCCATTGGGTCAGGTCGTCGGGGTTGTCCGGGTCGACACTCATGCGCGCCGCGTTGCCGTTGAGCGTATGGCCCAACTCCACCGCGCTGTAGGCTTCACCCCGCCCCAACTCGGCCCGGGGTTCGATCACCAGCACCCGACGCCGGCCCGGCAAGCGCATCAACTGCGCCGCCAGCATCGCGCCACTGAGGCCGCCACCGACAATCAGGACCTCGGCGTCATTGTTGAAGGTCTGGCCCATCCTGCTCTCCCTGTTCAGATCACCACATTACGCACAAACCGCGCCGCTACCAGCCCGTCATTGCGATAACAGTGCGGCTGGTTGCTGGCGAACATGAAGAATTCACCCGCCGCAATATTCTGCGGCCGGTCGCCGAGCATAACGGTCAGGCAACCTTCGAAGACATAAATCTGTTCGCTCCAGCCATCGGCGTCCGGCTCCGAGGGATACACCTCGCCCGGTTGCAGGCACCACTCCCACTGCTCGACTTCGCGGCTGGCGCTGGCCTTGGAGAGCAACACCGCCCTGCTGCCGGGGATCGTGCCGGTCCAGGCCAGTTCGTTGATACGGCTGGGATCACGGGCATCGGGGGCCTGGATCAAGTCACTGAAGGCGACGTCGAGGGCTTCGGCCACCCGGTCGAGGGTGGTCAGGCTGACATTCTTTTCCCCCGCCTCGATCGCCACCAGCATTCGGCGGCTGACACCGGATTTTTCCGCCAGCGCGGTCTGGCTCAGGTCGGCGGCATGACGCAAACGACGAACATTTTGACTGACGTGCTGGAGGACCGAAGCCCGTTGGGTAGAATCTTTGTGCACTATATTGCTCACTGAGTGGGGTTGGGCAGTATACTGCGCAACATTCGGCGCATTGTGCGTCCCCCTCCAGTAGCGTGCAAGGTCATGACGTCGGTGAATTCTCCAAAGGCTTCCTCCCGTTTCACAAGGTTCAGCAAGGCCGAATGCGTGCTGGTGCTGATCACGATGGTCTGGGGCGGAACTTTCCTGCTGGTCCAGCATGCGATGACCGTCAGCGGCCCGATGTTTTTCGTCGGCCTGCGCTTTGCCGCCGCCGCGAGCATCGTCGCCCTGTTCTCCTGGCGTCACCTGCGGGACCTGACCCTGTTCGAACTCAAGGCCGGGTCGTTCATCGGCGTGGCGATCATGCTCGGCTACGGCTTGCAGACGGTCGGGTTGCAAAGCATTCCCAGCAGCCAATCGGCATTCATTACCGCCCTGTATGTTCCGTTCGTGCCATTGCTGCAATGGCTGGTGCTGGGGCGGCGTCCGGGGTTGATGCCGAGCATCGGCATCATGCTGGCCTTTACCGGGCTGATGCTGCTGTCCGGGCCGGCCGGTGCGTCGTTCAACTTCAGCCCCGGTGAAATCGCCACCTTGATCAGCGCCGTGGCCATTGCGGCCGAGATCATCCTGATCAGCACCTATGCCGGCCAGGTCGATGTGCGCCGGGTAACGGTGGTGCAACTGGCGGTCACTTCGGTGTTGTCGTTCCTGATGGTGGTGCCGACCAACGAAGCGATTCCGGACTTCTCCTGGCTGCTGCTGTGCAGCGCACTGGGCCTCGGGGCGGCGAGTGCGGCGATTCAGGTGGCGATGAACTGGGCACAGAAAAGCGTGTCACCGACCCGCGCCACGCTGATCTATGCCGGTGAGCCGGTATGGGCCGGGATTGTCGGGCGCATCGCCGGGGAACGCCTGCCGGCGATTGCCCTGGTCGGGGCCGGGTTGATTGTGGCGGCGGTGATTGTCAGTGAGTTGAAGACCAAGGCGAAGGTAGTCGAGGTTGATGAGTTGCTGGAAAGCGAAAGCGGCAACTAGAAAGATCGCAGCCTGCGGCAGCTCCTACAGGGGAACTCGGTGTTCTGTAGGAGCTGCCGCAGGCTGCGATCTTTATTTGCCTCCCGACGAAACAATGTGAATCAGGGCTTTTCCGTCTACCGTGTAGGATTCTGCGACAGCTTGGCGTTTGGCGATCCGGGAGCTGGCACGTATGATGCTTAACAAACTTCCGCAGATTAGAAGCCTATGTCCCTGATAGTTCTACTGCTTCTGCCATTCATAGGCAGCTGTTTGGCGGCCGTGTTGCCGCACAATGCCCGTAACGCCGAATCCCTGCTGGCTGGCCTGATCGCCCTGATCGGCAGCGTTCAGGTCGCATTCCTGTACCCGCAGATCGCCCATGGCGGCGTCATTCGCGAAGAGTTTTCCTGGCTGCCCAGCCTGGGCCTGAACTTCGTCCTGCGCATGGACGGTTTCGCCTGGCTGTTCTCCCTGCTGGTGCTGGGCATCGGCACCCTGGTGTCGCTGTACGCCCGCTACTACATGTCGCCGAACGATCCGGTGCCGCGCTTCTTCGCGTTTTTCCTGGCCTTCATGGGCGCCATGCTGGGGCTGGTGATCTCCGGCAACCTGATCCAGATCGTGTTTTTCTGGGAGCTGACCAGCCTCTTCTCGTTCCTGCTGATCGGATACTGGCACCATCGCGCCGATGCCCGGCGCGGCGCCTACATGGCGCTGATGGTGACCGGCGCGGGCGGTTTGTGCCTGCTGGCGGGGGTCATGCTGCTCGGCCATGTGGTCGGCAGCTATGACCTGGACAAGGTCCTGGCCGCCGGCGACCTGATTCGTGCCCATGCCCTCTACCCCATCCTGTTGCCCCTGATCCTGATCGGCGCCTTGAGCAAAAGCGCGCAATTCCCCTTCCACTTCTGGCTGCCCCACGCCATGGCCGCGCCGACGCCCGTGTCGGCATACCTGCACTCGGCGACCATGGTCAAGGCCGGGGTGTTTCTGCTCGCGCGGCTATGGCCGTCGCTTTCGGGCAGTGAAGAATGGTTCTACATCGTCAGCGGCGCCGGTGCCTGCACCCTGTTGCTCGGGGCGTACTGCGCGATGTTCCAGAACGACCTCAAGGGACTGCTGGCCTACTCGACCATCAGCCACCTCGGCCTGATCACCCTGCTGCTTGGCCTGAACAGCCCGCTGGCCGCCGTCGCCGCGGTGTTCCACATCCTCAACCACGCGACGTTCAAGGCCTCGTTGTTCATGGCCGCCGGCATCATCGACCACGAAAGCGGCACCCGCGATATCCGAAAACTCAGCGGCCTGTACAAGCTGATGCCGTTTACCGCCACCCTGGCCATGGTCGCCAGCGCCTCGATGGCCGGCGTGCCGTTGCTCAACGGCTTCCTCTCCAAGGAGATGTTCTTCGCCGAAACCGTGTTCATCAATGCCACGCGCTGGGTCGAGTTGAGCTTGCCGATCGTGGCAACGATCGCCGGTACCTTCAGCGTGGCTTACTCCCTGCGTTTCACCGTGGATGTGTTCTTCGGTCCGCCCGCGACCGACTTGCCTCACACGCCCCACGAGCCACCGCGCTGGATGCGCGCGCCGGTCGAGCTGCTGGTGTTCACTTGCCTGCTGGTGGGGATCTTCCCGGCCCAGGTGGTCGGCCCGCTGCTCGCGGCGGCGGCGCAACCGGTGGTCGGCGGCACGCTGCCCGAATACAGCCTGGCGATCTGGCACGGCCTGAACGCGCCGATGATCATGAGCCTGATCGCCTTGTCCTGCGGCACCGTGGTCTACCTGCTGCTGCGCAATCAATTCAAGCACGGACGCTTCAACCGCCCGCCCGTCATGGGTCGCCTGGACGGCAAGCACCTGTTCGAATGGGCACTGGTCGCCAGCCTGCGCCTGGCCCGTCGCCTGGAGCCGCGGATTGGCACCCGGCGCCTGCAGATGCAGTTGTTCCTGGTGGTGCTCGCCGCCGTGCTGGCCGGCTTGATTCCCATGCTGCACAGCAGCCTGCACTGGGGCGACCGGCCGAAGATCCCCGGCTCGATCGTCTTCGTCACCCTGTGGTTGCTGGCCATCGCCTGTGCCCTTGGCGCGGCGTATCAGGCCAAGTATCACCGTCTGGCGGCCCTGACCATGGTCAGCGTGTGCGGCCTGATGACCTGCGTCACCTTCGTCTGGTTCTCGGCGCCGGACCTGGCCCTGACCCAACTGGCGGTCGAAGTGGTGACCACGGTGCTGATCCTGCTGGGCCTGCGCTGGCTGCCACGACGGATCGAAGAAGTCTCGCCATTGCCGGGCAGCCTGCGCCGCGCGCGGGTGCGGCGGATACGCGACTTGCTGCTGTCGACCGCGGTCGGTGTCGGCATGGCGTTGCTGGCCTACGCCATGCTGACGCGCCAGACCCCCAACGACATTTCCTCCTTCTACCTGAGTCGCGCCTTGCCCGAAGGCGGCGGCAGCAACGTGGTCAACGTGATGCTGGTGGACTTCCGCGGTTTCGACACCCTCGGTGAAATCACCGTACTGGTGGCCGTGGCCCTGACCGTCTACGCCCTGCTGCGCCGCTTCCGTCCGCCGAAAGAAAGCCTGCAACTGCCGGCCCAGCAACGCTTGCTCGCACCGGATGTGGTCACCGACCTGGTCAACCCGCGTCACGCCAGCGACACCGCGCTCGGCTTCATGATGGTGCCGGCGGTGCTGGTGCGCCTGCTGTTGCCGGTGGCGCTGGTGGTGTCGTTCTACCTGTTCATGCGCGGGCACAATCAACCGGGCGGCGGCTTTGTCGCCGGACTGGTGATGTCGGTGGCGTTCATCCTGCAATACATGGTCGCCGGCACGCAGTGGGTCGAGGCGCAAATGAGCCTGCGACCGCTGCGCTGGATGGGCACCGGGCTGCTGTTTGCCACGGCCACCGGCCTGGGTGCGATGCTGGTCGGCTACCCGTTCCTGACCACCCATACCTGGCATTTTTCGTTGCCGCTGCTGGGGGACATTCACCTGGCCAGCGCGCTGTTCTTCGACATCGGCGTGTACGGCGTGGTGGTCGGCTCGACCCTGTTGATCCTCACCGCCCTCGCCCACCAATCGGTGCGTGGTCACAAAACCGCTGCCCAGCCTAAATCCGTTGCCGCCAAGGGAGCCGTCTGATGGAAGAAGTCATCGCAATCGCCATCGGCGTCCTGGCCGCGTCCGGTGTGTGGCTGATCCTGCGCCCACGGACGTTCCAGGTGGTCATGGGCCTTTGCCTGCTGTCCTATGGCGTCAACCTGTTCATTTTCAGCATGGGCAGCCTGTTCATCGGCAAGGAACCGATCATCAAGGACGGCGTGCCGCAGGATCTGTTGCACTACACCGATCCGTTGCCGCAAGCACTGGTACTGACGGCGATCGTCATCAGCTTCGCCATGACCGCGCTGTTCCTGGTGGTGCTGCTGGCGTCCCGGGGCCTGACCGGCACCGACCATGTGGATGGCCGGGAGCCCAGGGAATGATGGCGATGACCCACCTGATCGTCGCGCCCATCCTGCTGCCGTTGCTGACGGCCGCGATCATGCTGATGCTCGGCGAGAAGCATCGGCCGCTCAAGGCCAGGATCAATCTGTTCTCCAGCCTGCTCGGGCTGGGCATTGCCGTGGCGTTGTTGCAATGGACGCAGACCACCGGCGTGCCAGGCTCCATCGGCGTGTACCTGCCGAGCAACTGGCAAGTGCCGTTCGGCCTGGTGCTGGTGGTCGATCGCCTTTCGGCGCTGATGCTGGTGCTGACCGGCATCATTGGCGTCAGTGCCCTGCTGTTCGCCATGGCCCGCTGGGACAGCGCCGGTTCGAGTTTCCACGCACTGTTCCAGATCCAGTTGATGGGGCTTTACGGCGCATTCCTCACTGCGGACCTGTTCAACCTGTTCGTGTTCTTCGAGGTGTTGCTGGCCGCGTCCTACGGCTTGATGCTCCACGGCTCGGGCCGGGCGCGGGTGTCGTCGGGGCTGCATTACATCTCGATCAACCTGCTGGCCTCGTCGCTGTTCCTGATTGGCGCGGCGCTGATCTATGGGGTGACCGGCACGCTGAACATGGCCGATCTGGCGGTGAAAATCCCGCTGGTGTCCGAAGCCGATCGGGGCTTGCTGCACGCCGGCGCGGGGATCCTGGCCGTCGCGTTTCTGGCCAAGGCCGGCATGTGGCCGTTGAACTTCTGGCTGGTGCCGGCCTATTCCTCGGCCAGCGCGCCGGTGGCGGCGATGTTCGCGATCATGACCAAGGTCGGCGTCTACACCTTGCTGCGCCTGTGGACGCTGCTGTTCTCCGCCCAGGCCGGGGCATCGGCGTTCTTTGGCGGGGAGTGGCTGATCTACGGCGGCATGGCGACCATCGTCTGCGCCGCCCTTGCGATCCTCGCCGCGCAACGCCTGGAGCGCATGGCCAGCCTGAGCATTCTGGTGTCGGCGGGCATCCTGTTGTCGACCATCGGTTTCGCCCAGCCGAACCTGGTGGGCGCAGCGCTGTTCTATCTGTTCAGCTCGACCCTGGCGTTGAGCGCGCTGTTCCTGCTGGCCGAACTGATCGAGCGTTCGCGCTCGGCCAACGAGATACAGCTCGAAGATGAAGCCGAACTGCTGCCCCGCCCCCTGGAATCCCTGCATCCTCCCAAAGGCACCAACCTCGACGACGACCAGAAAGCCGTGGTCGGCCAGGTGATCCCCTGGACCATGGCGTTTCTCGGCCTGAGCTTCATCGCCTGCGCCTTGCTGATCATCGGCATGCCGCCGCTCTCCGGGTTTATCGGCAAACTCGGGTTGATCGGCGCCCTGCTCAATCCGCTGGGCCTGGGCAACAGCGGCGACACACCGATTTCCAACGCTGCGTGGGGCCTGCTGGTGTTGTTGATTGTGTCGGGGCTGGCGTCGCTGGTCGCATTCTCGCGCCTGGGCATCCAGCGCTTCTGGACGCCGGCGGAACGACCATCGCCCCTGCTGCGACGCCTGGAATGCGTGCCGATCTTCGCGCTGCTGGGCTTGAGCATTGCGCTGACCTTCAAGGCCGATCCGCTGCTGCGCTACACCCAGGCCGCCGCCGATGCCTTGTACAACCCGCAGCAATACGTGATGGCTGTCCTCGACACCCGCGTCGTACCGAACCCCACGGCCAAGGCGATCCCGCAGGAGGTGCAACCATGAAGCGTCTGTTTCCCGCCCCCTTGCTCTCGCTGGCCTTGTGCCTGCTGTGGCTGTTGCTGAACCTGTCGACCAGCCCCGGCAACCTGCTGCTGGGGGCGGCGCTGGGGTTCTGCGCGCCGCTGATGATGCGCAGGCTGCGTCCGCTGCCGGTGCGCATCCGTCGTCCGGGGGTGATCCTGCGCCTGGTCCTGCTGGTCGGGCGCGATGTGCTGGTGTCCAACCTCGCCGTGGCCTGGGGCGTGCTCAATGCCGGGCGCCGCCCGCCACGCTCGCAATTCATCAAGGTGCCGCTGGACTTGCGCGACGCCAACGGCCTGGCCGCGCTGTCGATGATCACCACGGTGGTACCCGGTACGGTCTGGTCGGAGCTGGCGCTGGACCGCAGCATTCTGCTGTTGCACGTCTTCGACCTGGACGACGAGGCGCTGTTCATCCAGCACTTCAAGGCGACCTACGAGCGTCCGTTGATGGAGATCTTCGAATGAGCCCCTTGCTGGCGAACGCGATCCTGCTGAGCCTGTTCCTGTTTTCCCTGGCGATGATCCTGACCCTGATCCGCCTGTTCAAAGGGCCGTCGGCCCAGGACCGGGTCCTGGCGCTGGACTACCTGTACATCGTCGCGATGCTGATGATGCTGACGCTGGGTATTCGTTATGCCAGTGACACCTACTTCGAGGCGGCGCTGCTGATCGCCCTGTTCGGTTTCGTCGGCTCCTTCGCCCTGGCGAAATTCCTGCTGCGTGGTGAGGTGATCGAATGAATACGCCCTTGTCGTTGTGGGTGGAAATCCCGGTGGCGATCCTGCTGGTGCTCGGCAGCCTGTTTGCCTTGATCGGCGCCACGGGCCTGCTGCGCATGCAGGATTACTTCCAGCGCATGCACCCACCGGCGCTGGCCTCGACGCTCGGGGCCTGGTGTGTGGCGCTGGCTTCGATCATCTATTTTTCGGCGCTCAAGTCCGCGCCGGTCTTGCACGCCTGGCTGATTCCGATCCTGCTGGCGATTACCGTGCCGGTGACCACCTTGCTGCTGGCCCGGGCGGCGCTGTTTCGCAAGCGCATGGCCGGGGATGATGTGCCGGCTGAGGTGAGTAGTCGGCGTACGGAGAGTGGTAGCTAGAACGAAGATATGTAGTGCCTGGGCGGGCCTCTTCGCGGGCAAGCCCGCTCCCACAGGTTTTGCGTGCGCCACAAATCCACTGTGGGAGCGGGCTTGCTCGCGAAGGCGATAGACCTGTCAACACATCAGCACCGGTCTGCCTCAAATCCAGGCCACCGCCAACAACCCCGCCCCCAACACCACACACAACGGCGAATAAACCCAGGTGTCGAGCCGGGCAAACTCCGAGCCCTTGACCTCCTTGAAAAAGCCCACCAGCTCCGAATCGCCAATGGCCCGGGCAAACAGCAGGATCGCAATGGCGCTGAGCACCCACTGCAACGACCAGTGGTGCAAGGGCGGCAGGCACCAACCCACCCGCCAGCACACCAGCACGGCGATCAACAGCAACGCCCCGGCCACCACCAGCGTGATCCAGCCTCGCGGCTTGAACGCCGGCCTCAGTTTTGTGCTGCCCTCCTGCGGTACTTGCGGGACCGCCGCCACCGCCGCCCACTCGCCACCCAACGCCCAATACACATGCACCAGACTGATCACGGCGAAGATCGTCACCAGCCATTGAGCCAACAGCAAGGTCATGGTCAGGAATCCTTGAAAGGGATTTGAACAGAACATTGTAGGAGCTGCCGCAGGCTGCGATCTTTTGATTTTGCTTTTTCAGACAAGATCGCAGCCTTCGGCAGCTCCTACAGGGCGGCGGAGACTTTGTCCGCCACATCCTTGGGCAGCCAGGCGCGCCACACGTCCGGGTGAGCCTTCATGAACGCCTGCGCTGCCTGGCGCGGCGGCGTATGTTTCTCGCTCATTTCGGCCAGCGCCTTGTTCAGCGGGTCGATCGGAAAGTCGACCTTGGCAAAGAACTCGGCAATCTGCGGATATTGCTTCTGGAACGGAGTGGAGACACCGATCGACAGCTTCGAAGCCAGGGAACGGGTCGGCCGTGGATTGGGGTTGTCGGCGTCGGTCAGGGTCTTCCAGGCTTCGGCGTCGAACGCAGGCTCCTCCAGTTGAATCAGCTTGAAGCGGCCGAGCAAAGGCGTAGGCGACCAGTAGTAAAACAGCACCGGCTTGCCACGATGAATGGACGAACTGATCTCAGCATCCAGGGCCGCGCCCGAACCGCTGCGGAAGTTCACGTAGCTGTCGTCCAGCCCGTACGCCTTGAGCTTCTGCTTGTTGACCACTTCCGAGGTCCAGCCGATAGGGCTGTTGAGGAAACGTCCCTTGGTCGGGGCTTCCGGGTCCTTGAACACGTCCTTGTAGCGCGGCAAGTCGCTGACGCTGCGCAGGTCTGGCGCCAGCGGCTTGATGCCCTTGGCGGGGTCGCCCTTGATCACGTATTCCGGCACCCACCAGCCTTCGGTAGCGCCCTTGACCGTGTCACCGAGGCTGACGACTTTGCCTTCGGCTTCGGCCTTGACCCAGACCGGGCTGCGACCGGCCCACTCTTCGCCAATGACCTGGATGTCATTGTTGGCCAGCGCGGTTTCCAGGGTGATGGTAGTGCCCGGCAAGGTATCGGTGGGCAGCCCGTAACCCTTCTCGACAATGATGCGCAGGACATCGGTGATCAGGCTGCCGCTTTCCCAGTTCAGGTCGGCGAAGTGAATCGGCGCCTGGGCGGCAAACACCGGGGCGGGTATCGCCAGCAAACCGAAAGTGGCCAGGACAGCAGCCAGCAACCGTCGAAATCCGTTCATGCTTTTGCACCTCGTGCTGTTCACAGCAATAGCAGGATGGCCTGGCAGTAGACCGCGAAGCCTCTGAATACTCAGTCCAATGACTGTAGTAGAGGTTCCCGTTTTCGAGGTGCGTGGATCAGTTTTCGGAAATTTCCTGCAAACGCGCCAGCTCACGTCTGACCATGCTGGCGTAGGGCGCCGGTTGCAGTTGGTAAAGCTGTGACGCCACCCAGTTCAGCCAGGCTCCTTGCAGAAGGGTCTTGTGCCCTAACAGCCGCCGCGCTTCGTCTTGAGCGCTGGCCAGGTTCTGTTCATGGAAGTCGGCGCGGGTCTGGGTCATCACTCGCTGGCCTTGAAGGTCACCAGTTCGCCCTTGCGCCACTTGGCCGCTTTGGCGGTCACGGCCTTGAGGGTCTTGGTCAGGCCTTCCTGCAGCTGTTGATGGGCGGCAAACACCATCACCACGCTGTGACCTTCCTTGAACACGATCCCCTGACCGTCGACCGTGGTCACGAAGGCGTAATCGCCAATGCCGTAAACCGTCAGCTTGATGTCGCGGAACTTGATGTCCAGCTTGCCGCCTTCGCGACTGGGCAGCACGGAGGCGCTGAAATGATCGCCGACCTTGAGCTTGAGTCCGGGTTTGTCGTCCACCACCAGGGCTGATTCGGTGTCGATTTCGGCAATGTAAATGCCTTCAGCGTTCTGTTCGGTGATGTAAACGAAACGTGACTGAAACTGCTTGACCAGCTTTGCGCGCAAATCGCCCAGCACGAACAGGGCATGCATATCGAGATTACTTACTGCCAAGGAAACATCCCCACATCTGAAAAATGGTGCCGTACGCGAAAATAATCGCACAGCCAAAAAAGCGGCAATGCCGAAGGTGTAGCCAGAGAACCCGGATTGAAGTCCTGAATGAGCAGTGCACTCATTCATCACGAAGCTTGAGAAGACTACTGGAACGTCACTCGCGTCGTCCTGACTGGCGTTCGTCACAGGCTGAAGGAAAACGCCCTTCCTGCTGCCAGAAAATTATGGACTATCAACTTCGGGGAAAAATCTCACCAAGAGAACAAATTTTCCTACATATCCTCAGCAAAAAATTGCTTTAGATAAACATCATTCACCCACCAGTCAGGGTGATTCTAGAGCAGCGATGCTCCTGGAGACTAGCCAAAACGACGTACATACGTCGGTAAAACAATGAAAAGGACTTCATATGTGCACACTGACACACTTTGCCTATCCCTTGCTGCCTGACTCGGAAACAACAACGATCTCGCACCCGTTACCGCTCGGCCGTTCTGAACCGTTTCCCGATGTCCCGCCCCGCGCGCGCTTTCAGGTGGTGATGGCGGGCATTGCCTTCTTTCACATCAAGGATATTTCTACAGGCTGCGTAAGAGGTTTCCGAGCCAATCATAACGAAGCCTGCGCCCTCGCCCGGTTCCTTGAATCACAGGGTTGACATGCCCGCCACGCTCATTTTCATCGACGTTTGGTCTGCCCGTCGACTTATCTCAGCCGTCGACGGGCAACTACTGCCATACTGCCCGCCCAATAAAACGGATCCGCAACCAATCGGATGGCGTTGACAACAACAATGTATTTCCAGGGGAAGTCTGCAACGTGACGGAATTTGATATCGGCGAGTTTTTTATCCGGGGTGAAGCCAGAGAAGTCGAGGGTGAATTCCAGGCCGTGATTGTCATGCGCGCCAAACCTCCGCTCAAGACCGTGACCTATCACCAGGTCGAAAAAGATCGCTGGTTCAAAACCGCGGATGTCGCTGCGATTGCGGCCCGGGAATCGGCCAGGGAACTGAAGGCGGCGGTCGATGCCGGGGCACTTAAAGCCTGATAGCCGGATTGGCGGTCTATGCTCTGTGTTGCGTTTGAACATCGTGATCGAACTCCACCCGTGCGGCGCCCTCGAAAACAGGAGAGCGCACGTCGCCCCTCGACCCGACTGATGACCTGCAAGGAGATGAAGATGGAATCACCGACACATGACTTGAAAGGCCTGTTCGACCAGCTCGGCCTGGACTCGAGCCAGAAAGCGATCGACGACTTCATTGCCGGCCATTCCCTGCCCGACGACAAGAAGCTCATCGACGCCGAGTTCTGGTCACCACAGCAGGCCGGCTTCCTCAAGGAACAACTGCGCGAAGACGCAGACTGGGCGCGGGTGGTCGACGACCTGAACCTGCGCATGCACCAGACCCACTGACCACTTCAATGCAGGCTGTCAGGTCGTTCCGCGTTCAATTGCGCCAACCAGGCAGCCTTGCACTCCTCCGCTTCGTCGCGACTGGAGAACGCCGTGCCCCGGCGCTCGCCATTGAGCAACACCACCCAGCAAACCTTGCGTCCCATGGAGCGCAGATTGGCAGGTACGCCACTGCCGATCATGACCGCGACATCAACTTTGCCTTGCATGCTGACCTCGAACTTCATTAGCAACCTAATTAATAGGTATGCTAGTTAAATTCTCGACGAGGAAACAGCAAAACGCTGCACAGGTCAGTTGCAGGATTTGTAACAATCCCTCAAGGATGAACACTGTAACTGTGGCGAGGGAGCTTGCTCCCGTTGGACTGCGAAGCAGTCCCTGCTCTTTAGGAAAAAGGAGGGGCCGCTTCGCAGCCCAGCGGGAGCAAGCTCCCTCGCCACAGGTTCCTAATTGTTCGCTTGAGTGAGCAGCATTCGAGGTTTCTAGCGCGGTTTTTCCGGCTTGTAGCCCAGGCGCAAACCGCCCCAATGCCGGCCCTTGAGCATGATCGGCACCGAGAGATCGTGCATCAATTCGCCGGTGTCGCGGGTATAGGTTTGCAGCAGCACGGCCTTCTGATGATTGCCGCAGCGGATCCCGGTGCGGTCGGCGAACTTGCGTTTGGTCCGGTTCTGCAAGGCATCGACCTGCGCGTCCCCCGTCAGCGGCTGGCTGAACGCATGGTTGTGGGTCGGCACATAACCCTGCTGGGTGCAGGCGATGGCGAACACCAATCCTTCGTGACGCGGCAACAAGGGTTCCTGGATCGTTGGCAACACCTGATCGGTGTAGCGGTCGAAACGCGTCTGGTACTTGGTCGGGCTGGTGTTGGGGATGACCTGGTAGTTGCGGTCGAACAGATCGTCCAGGCTGATTCGACCGGCATCGATATCCGCCTCGAAACGTTCTGCAATCCGGCTCGCGCCTTCCCGGGCCAGGTCATAGATCCGCTGGTGATAATCATCCAGCCCGACCTCGGCCAACCGCTCGCTGATGGTTTCGGCCTGCCCTTCCATTTGCACCGCCGCCTGGGCCAGACGCTGAGTCTGCTGGTCGCTGACCGCCAGGTCGCTGCGCATCTGTTCGATGGCGTGAAACAGGCTGTCGAGCTGTTCACGGTTGGTGTCTGCGCCCTGGGCGATTTCCCCGACCTGGGACTCGACACTGGCCGCCAGACGGGCAATGTTCTCCAGGTGCTGCCCCGTGCGCTCGACCTGCTCGACGCCGGTGTCGAGATCGCTGGACAGTTGGCGGATCTGCTCCACCACCTGCGCCGTACGTTGCTGGATATCGGCCACCATCTCGCCGACTTCGCCGGTCGCGGTCGCCGTGCGCGCGGCAAGCCCGCGCACCTCGTCGGCCACCACGGCAAACCCGCGACCGTGCTCCCCCGCCCGCGCCGCTTCAATGGCGGCGTTCAACGCCAACAGGTTGGTCTGGCTGGCGATAGACTGAATCACCAGGGTCACACGCTGGATATCATCGCTGCGCAGGCTCAAGGCTTCGATCAGTTCACGGCTGTTGCTGGCGCGTTGGCTGAGCTGATGCATGCGGGCAATGGACTCGATCAGTTCCGTACGCCCCACCGCGCCGCTTTGATGAGCCTCGCTGGCGGCGCTCAGCGCCTGGCGACTGAGCAGCGAGGTGGCGTGTTCGGTGGTAATCATGACCTCGGCGTTGCTGACGATCTGTGCCGCCGCCGAGAGCTGCGATTGCAGTTTTTCCGCCAGCTGCCGAACCGAGAACGCCACCCCGGCGGCCGAGAGCGCGTTATGGCTGGTGGTGTAGGAAAGATCGCGAGTCAACGCGCCGATGGCATCGGGGTTGTCGGAGGAAGCCGCCTGCGGGGTCGCGCGCGAACGCAAGCGAGGCAGCCAGATGATCAATACGGCCAGGGGCAGGCCAAGGTAGAGCGACCCACCGCCCAACGTCATGCCACATAACAACAGCATCAGGGCGATGCTTTGCAGCGTCGGAGTCAGCCAGCGGTTTTTCGGCAACAGCACTGGTGCAGGCACTGCCGCAGCCAGAGACCCGTCTCTTGTCATCATCGTCACCCCGGAAAACTTCTAATTGTTGTCTTCGCATTAAACGCCAGCATAAGGCCATTATCCATGAGCCTTTAGTCGCGAACGTTGCAGCAGATCAACAGAAGAATCGGGAAATCGCAGACGACAGAAAACAAAGATCGCAGCCTTCGGCAGCACCTACGGAACAAATGTAGGAGCTGCCGAAGGCTGCGATCTTTTCCAGGCAGCCCGGGATTAACGGGGCTGCCTAACAGAATCAGGCCTGACGCTGGTGCTTGTCGATTTGCTCGTGACGCTCTTGAGCTTCGATGCAGTACTTGGTGGTCGGGCTGATCAGCAGGCGCTTGAGGCCAATCGGCTCGCCGCTGTCGTCGCACCAGCCAAAGCTGTCTTCCTTGATGCGCTCAAGGGCTTGTTCCAACTGAGGCAGCATGCGCTGGTCGCGATCGATCGCGTTCACCAGCCAGGTGCGCTCTTCTTCGACCGAAGCCGCGTCTGCCGGATCGGCCGGGGTGTCCAGGCTTTCGATGGCGATGCGGTTCTGTTCGATGCGCTCATGGGTTTCGACTTTCATGTTCTGCAACAGCTCGGAGAAAAAAGCATGTTGCTCGGCATTCATGTAGTCATCCGCCGGCATGGCCAGCAACTTGTCCTTTGTCATTGATATCTCTATAAAAAAACGTGCATTAAGGCGAATAAGGGAGCGTTCCGGCAGACCTGGGCAGGCCATCGGAAAGGCGCCGTTTGTTCCAAGCGCCACCCGGCACTCAATTTACGAGGGGCGGCAGTCTAAGGCCGACTTGAGGCCTCAGCAACTGAAAAGACAGCGAATTTGTCCGACAAAGCCCTGAAAATGCTCTACGGCAGGCTTTGAGGCGGTAATCGGAGTGCGTTTATAGCAAGAAATTCAATCGAGCGGCTGTATATAGAAGACAAACGGCCTGCACCGGGCCATTTTCCCCGCCTTTTTCCCTGCCATTTGCATGGCTGCGAACCTCAGCTAAGGTTGTCCCTCCCGAAATGGCCATATAAAGGAAAGGACCATGAAGCTGATCGGTATGCTGGACTCGCCCTATGTCAGGCGCGCCGCCATTTCTGCCAAATGCCTGGGAATCACGCTGGAACATCAATCGGTCTCGGTGTTCCGCCACTTTGAACAATTCCGGCAGATCAACCCGGTGGTCAAGGCGCCCACCCTGGTGCTGGATGACGGTGAGGTGTTGATGGACTCGACGCTGATCATCGACTACCTGGAAACCCTCGCCGATAACAGCCTGATGCCCGTCGAACCGGCTCAGCGTCTGCGCGCGTTGCGCCTGATCGGCCTGGCGCTGGCCGCCAGCGAAAAGTCCGTGCAGCTTTACTACGAGCGCAACCTGCGGCCGGCGGAAATTCAGTTCGAGCCTTGGGTGCAGCGGGTCGAAGGACAGCTGGTGGCGGCGTATTCGGCGCTGGAGCGGGAGCTGGAAAAGCAGCCGCTGAAGACTGAGGGTGTGATCGAGCAGGACGGCATTACGCTGGCGGTAGCCTGGAGCTTCACCAACCTGGTGGTGCCGGACCAAGTGAGTGCGGCGCAGTTTCCACGGATCGCCGCGTTCACGGCGTATGCCGAAGGGCTTGAGGTGTTTGTCGGTACGCCGATTGACTGACAGATTCATTTCGCCTCATCGACCGCCTTCGCGAGCAAGCCCGCTCCCACAGGGGTGGGAGCGGGCTTGCTCGCGAAGCTTTTATAGCTTCAGTCGAATCAATGCACAAACAACGCAATCAGGATAATGATCGGGATCGGCACGCCGAGAAAGAACAGCAGTAATGAACGCATGGTAGTTCTCCTGGATTAACGAATCGGTGCAGTGGTGACGTAGGTATCGGTTTCCAGATACACCACCGCATCCCGGCGACGACCACCGAAGGTTGCGGCAAGGCTGGCGAAGAACGCACCGGCCAACAGCGCAACGAACATCCACAGCGTGGTCCACGCCGCCACTGTCGCAGCGGTGTCAGCGGCTTGTTGAGCGGCCAGCTTGGCGTCGGCCACGGCTTTCTGGGTGCGGGCATAGACTTCATCGACACGACGTTCGGCGTCGGCCTGAGTGAGGTTGGTCCGTTGCGCGACCAGTTGCGCCAGGTAAGTCCGGTCTTCGGCGGCCAGTTCACCCCTGTTCAGGGAACGCACAAAGATCCGGGAGACGGTGCCCCGGGCCGCATCATCGCTGACGGCAACCGGGCGATCATCACGGAACAGGCTGTCGACGAAGTAACCGTACTCATCGCCTTGGGTATTGCCCGCCGCAGTGCCAACGGCTTGCGTCGCGGCACTGGCGGCACCGCCGACCATGTTCGCCCCGGCCTGCACGCCACCGCCGACCAGACTGCTGACCGACCCGGCGACCAGCGTGGCCGTCACCAGCGTCGCCACGCACCAGGCCAGAAAACCATGGGCCGTGTCGCGGAAGTAAACTTCATCGCCGTGCATGTACGCCCACTTCACCCGCAGTCGCCCGGCGATGTAACCGCCAAGCCCCGAAGCGACAATCTGGGTGAAGGCCAGCCAGACAATGGTCGAGATCCCCAGGCCTTTGGCGCTCACGCCTTCATTGGCCCAGGGCGACACCGCCGAAAAACCCAGGCCGAAGCCGAGCAACACCAGGATCAGCGACAACGCCGCCGCGGCAGCGGCACCCGCGAAAATCGCTCCCCAGGACACGCCGGACAGCGTCGTGGACTCGTCCATGGCGGGATAGAAACCGTCAGAGGATCTATTCATTGTTATATCGCTCCAGGCAGAAAGATGGTGTTACAACTCTTCGAGGAAGGAATTGCAGTCACCGTGCCAGTCACGCACTTTGAATAAATCGTTGCGCTTCAATCGCTTAGAAAGTTTGAACTTCCCAGTCCCATGCAAACTGCAAGGAACAGGTTGAACCAACGGGTTTTATGCATGGGTTATTTGTAGCTTTTATTGCCACTGGGGAGTCAGACAACCTTTTTCGGGGCATTCACCGGTTTTTCGATTAGGACGCGGCCTTTTGTAGGAGCTGGCTTGCCAGCGATGGTCATTAACGATTACACGTGTGAACTGGATTAACGCGGCGCACTTGAGTCCATCGCCAGCAAGCTGGCTCCTACAGTTTCAGCGTGGGCATGACCCCTTGTGGGAGCTGGCTTGTCGGGTCGCCGCATCGCAGCGATGGTCGTTAACGATTACGCGTGTGAGCTGGATAAACGTGGCGCACTTGAGTCCATCGCCAGCAGGCTGGCTCCTACAGTTTCAGCGTGGGCATGACCCTTTGTGGGAGCTGGCTTGCCAGCGATGGTCGTTAACGATTACGCGTGTGAACTGGATAAACGTGGCGCACTTGAGTTCATCGCCAGCAGGCTGGCTCCTACAATTCTCCGGGAATGTGTGAGGAACCCAAAATTATGGCTCAATGACCTCAATGTTGCGGACCGCGACCCCGCCCAGATGAAAGTTAATTTATTAAGTCGCGGTTTTTTCTTGGCAAAATGCTCGCAACTTCGTATTGAACTGCAAATCAGGCCAGCCTTATGACCCGCATCTTGACCATCGAAGACGACGCCGTGACCGCCCGGGAAATTGTCGCCGAACTGAGTAGCCACGGCCTCGACGTCGACTGGGTCGACAATGGCCGCGAAGGGCTGGAGCGTGCGGTGAGCGGTAACTATGACCTGATCACCCTCGACCGCATGTTGCCCGAGCTCGACGGCCTGGCGATCGTCACCACGCTGCGGACCATGGGCGTGGCGACGCCGATCCTGATGATCAGCGCACTGTCAGACGTCGATGAGCGCGTGCGCGGCTTGCGCGCCGGCGGCGACGACTACCTGACCAAACCCTTCGCCACCGATGAGATGGCGGCCCGGGTCGAAGTCCTGCTGCGCCGGCAGAACACCGTGACCGCCCAGGCCACCACGTTGCGGGTGGCGGACCTGGAACTGAACCTGATCAGCCACGAAGCGAGCCGCGACGGTCAACTGCTGACGCTGCTGCCCACCGAGTACAAACTGCTGGAATTCCTGATGCGCAATACCGGGCAAATCCTCTCGCGGATGATGATTTTCGAAGAAGTCTGGGGTTACCACTTCGACCCCGGCACCAACCTGATCGACGTACACATCGGCCGTCTGCGCAAGAAAATCGACCCGCCTGGCAATGTCCCACTGATTCGGACCGTGCGAGGCTCCGGTTATGTCATTGCCGAACCCGTCTAAAGGCTGGCGCTCCTCCAGCAGCCGTTTGCTGGCGCTCTACAGTTCGCTGTTCGTGATCTGGAGCGGGATCCTCATGGGGGTCATGTACTACGAGGTTTCCGCTTACCTGGACAACCTGGCCAAGCACTCACTGATGCAGCGCCAGCACCTGTTTTCGCGCTTCTCGGGCGAGCAACTGGTGGACGCCCTCGCCGTCAGCATGACCTTCGACATCCGCGGCATCGACGCCTATGGCCTGTTCGATGCCCGGCACCATTACCTCAGCGGCGCCCTGCGCTACATTCCGGACGGCTTGCCGCTCGATGGCAAGATCCACATGCTGCGCGACTGCGATGCCTCCGGCGACAATGATGACCAGACGCTGCCCGCCGACAGTTGCGACGCCGTGGCGACCCGCACCCTCGACGGCCGCTGGCTGGTGCTGGTGCGCGACAACGGTTCGCTGTTCGCCGTGACCCGCATCATTCTTCACGCGCTGTTCTGGGGGGTGACCCTGACCATCCTGCCGGGCATCGTTGGCTGGTATCTGCTGCGGCGCCGGCCGTTGCGCCGCATCCGCGGGATCCAGGCCAGTGCCGAAGCCATAGTCGCCGGCGACCTGAGCCGGCGCCTGCCACTGTCCAATCGGCGTGACGAACTGGACATGCTCGCCGCCATCGTCAACGCCATGCTCGAACGCATCGAGCGCCTGATGCACGAGGTCAAGGGCGTGTGCGACAACATCGCCCATGACCTGCGCACGCCCCTGACCCGTCTGCGCGCGCAGCTTTACCGTATGCAGCAGCAAGCCGGCGAAGGCTCACCGCAGGCCATGCAACTGGACCTGGTGCTGGCCGAAGCCGATACGCTGATGGCGCGTTTCCGTGGCCTGCTGCGGATTTCCGAACTGGAAGATCGCCGACGCCGCTCCGGTTTCGTGCAACTGGACCCCGTGGCGTTGCTGCAGGAACTGCATGAGTTCTACCTGCCCCTGGCGGAAGACGACGGCCTGGTTTTCCAGCTGCACCTGCCCGCGTCATTGCCCCCCCTCAATGGCGACCGGGCGCTGCTGTTCGAAGCCGTGGCGAACCTGCTCAGCAATTCGATCAAGTTCACCCCGCCCGGTGGTGCGGTGATCCTGCGCGGGGTCAATGCTGGTGGGCATACACGGATCGAAGTGCTCGACTCAGGCCCCGGCATCCCCGAGGCGGAGCGTGAAGCGGTATTCCAGCGTTTCTATCGCGCCGAGGCCGGCAATCAAAAGACCGGCTTCGGGCTGGGCCTGTCCATCGTCGCGGCGATTGTCAGCCTGCACGGATTTACGCTGGAGGTGGGCAGCAGCGAACTGGGCGGTGCGCGGCTGGTGCTTGATTGTCGGGAAAGCTTGATACCGCAGACTTGAAAAGCAAAAGATCGCAGCCTTCGGCAGCTCCTACAGGGTTTTGTGTACACCTGTAGGAGCTGCCGAAGGCTGCGATCTTTTAAAAATCTCAACCCGGGTAGTTGGCCCGCAATGCTTGCAGTCCGCCGGAATAAATCCCGGTAAACAACGCCTCCACTTCCTCGTTGCTCACACCCACCGGTTCAAACCGCCCGGACCAGGTCACCCGCGCGCCCTCGCCTTGCGCCTCGACCTTGATCGTCGCCAGATAATCAGTCGCCGGAAAGGGTGCCTGCTCAATCGAGTAGCTGTAGGTTCGGCCCGCGTTGTCGAAGGTTTGCAGGCGTTCGATCACCACCGCGCCATCCGCCGTTTGCAGGCTGCGCACGCGCCCGCCGTCACTGAGCTCGCTCCTGGGAATGAACGGCAGCCAGTCCGGCAGCGAGTTGAACCCGCCAATCAATTGCCAGACCTGCTCGGCCGAAGCCGGGATGTCGATGAAGGCTGTTGCAGTTGCCATGAAATGCTTTCTCCAATCAATAAGGTTCAGATGGCCAGGCTGTCGACGACACCGCCGTCGACCCGCAAGGCAGCACCGGTGGTGGCCGAGGATAACGGCGAAGCGATGTAGGCCACCAGATTGGCAACCTCCTCGACGTCCGCCACGCGCTGGATGATCGACGTCGGCCGGGCCTTGCGCACGAACGCATCGGCTTCGTCCCGGGCACTGCGCCCGGATTCGGCCGTGGCGTCCTTGAGCATGTCCTCCAGGCCATCGGTAAAGGTCGGGCCGGGCAGGATCGCGTTGACCGTCACCCCGGTGCCGGCCAGGCGTTTGGCCAGGCCATGGGACACGGCAAGGTTGGCGCTTTTGGTCACGCCATAGTTGATCATGTCCGCCGGGGTCGCCACGCCGGATTCCGAAGACAGGAAGATCACCCGCCCCCACCCCTGCTTGACCATGCCCGGTGTGTAGTGCCGGGACAGGCGCACACCGGAGATCACGTTGACCTCGTAGAAGCGCGTCCACTCACTGTCCGGGGCGTCGTAGAAATCCACCGTATTGAAGATCCCGAGGTTGTTCACCAGGATGTCTGCCCGAGGTTCGGCGGCGAACAGTTTTTCGGCGCCTTCGGCGGTGCCCAGGTCGGCGGTCACGCCACGCAATTGCGCAGCAGGAACACGCTGACGGATGCTCGCCAGTGCCTGCTCGACCTTGGCCGTATCGCGGCCAATCACCACCACCGTGGCGCCCGCCTCGGCCAGTGCCTGGCTGATGCCCAGGCCGATGCCGGCGGTGCTGCCACTGACGACTGCCAGTTTTCCACTCAAATCAATCTTCATGTTCAAGCTCCAATGAGGGGCAAGGGCGCGCGCTCGGAGACCAGCTTGGCCTCACGCAACGCCTGCCAGAAAGCAGCGGGAATCACCGCCGACAGCGCGGCCACGTCTTCGGCAATCCGCTGCGGACGGCTGGAACCCGGAATCACCGCGGCGACTGCCGGGTTAGCCAGCGAAAACTGCAATGCGGCGGCCTTGACGTCGACGCCATGGGCCGCCGCGATGCGCTTGATCTGCTCGACCTTGTCGATGATCGCCGGGCTGGCCTTCTGGTATTCGAAGTGCGCGCCACCGGCCAGGATGCCCGAGCTGTAAGGACCGCCGACCACGATTTCGACCTGCTGCGCCAGGGCGGCGTCCATCAAACGCTGCAAGGCGCGATCATGGTCCAGAAGAGTGTAGCGACCCGCCAGCAGAAAACCGTCCGGCTGCGCTTCGCTCAGATCAAGGGTCAGCTCGCAGGGTTCGACCTTGTTCACCCCCAGGCCCCAGCCCTTGATCACACCTTCCTCGCGCAAGCGTGTGAGCACTTTGAACGCGCCGGTGCGGGCCTGGTTGAAGTACTCCAGCCATTGATCGCCGTAGAAATCCTGGGCGATATCGTGGACCCAGACGATGTCCAGGCGGTCGGTTTGCAGGCGCTTGAGGCTGTCTTCGATGGAACGCAGGGTCGCGTCGGCGCTGTAGTCGTTGACGATTTTGTTCGGCAGGCCGTGCTCGAACACCCCGCTCTTCTCGCCCAGGTCACGGGCGGCGGTGTCTTCGACTTCATCGAGGATCACCCGGCCGACCTTGCTGCTCAGTACATAGTCGTCGCGGTTGTAGCGGGCCAATGCGGCGCCGAGGCGAATTTCCGACAGGCCGGAACCGTAGAACGGCGCGGTATCGAAGTAACGCACGCCGGCGTCCCAGGCGGCATGGACGGTGGCCATCGCCTCGTCTTCGGGAATGGCGCGGAACATATTGCCCAGTGGTGCGGTGCCCAGGCCCAGCGCGCCAGGCAGTTTGTCTTTCAAGCTCATGGATGAGTCCTCTTGAGTATCAGGTCAACCTGTGGGAGCCGGCTTGCCGGCGATGGCACCGGAACAGCCGAAGCAAGTGTCGTCTGACGAACCGCTATCGCCGGCAAGCCGGCTCCTACAGAGGGTCACCTCGTTGCAGGTGACCGTTGAGCCGATCCTAGATTGCGAGCATCGGACCGTCCAAGACATAATGTGCAGCACTTGAGTCCCTGAAGGTCTGACATGATCGACATCCGCCAATTGCGCTACTTCGTCGCCGTCGCCGAGGAAGAACACGTCGGACGCGCCGCCGAACGCCTGCATATTTCCCAATCGCCCCTGAGCCGGCAGATCGCCCAGCTCGAAGAACGCCTGGGCCTGACCCTGTTCGAGCGCAGCCAGCAACGCATCCGCCTGACCCGCGACGGCCAGACCTTCCTCGCC
Source organism: Pseudomonas sp. Pseusp49 (assembly GCF_059491875.1). Lineage (NCBI taxonomy): Bacteria > Pseudomonadati > Pseudomonadota > Gammaproteobacteria > Pseudomonadales > Pseudomonadaceae > Pseudomonas > Pseudomonas sp. Pseusp49. The sequence goes on from NZ_CP168514.1 coordinate 4,366,792, forward strand.
GAAACCCGCGCCCTGCTGACCCACGCCAATCGCCTGGAATCCCTCGGCAAACGCCTGGGGCGCGGCGAGGAAGGCGGCCTGTGCATCGGCTACATCGAAAATGCCATGCACGCCGGCGTGCTGCCCAATGCCTTGCGCGTGCTGCGAGTCAACCGGCCGAACGTACACGTGGCGCTGTACAACCTGCGCTCGGCCGAACAACTCGAAGGCTTGCGCCAGCGTAGCCTGGACATCGCCCTGGTCAGCGAACCACCGACCGAAGACGACCCGGACCTGCTGGGTTTCCAGGTGCTGGACGACCCGATGCTGCTGGCCCTGCCCGAGCACCATCCGCTGGCACAACAGGCCGTGCTGACCCCGGCGAACCTCGCCGGTCAGGAGTGGATTGGCGTGCAACACCAGAATGTCGCCAGCCGCGAAAACTTCGTCAGCGCCTGCATCCGCGCCGGCTTCACTCCGGATATCCGCATGGAAGCCACCGGCCCTTTCACCGCAATGGCGCTGGTGGCCTCGGGACTGGGCATCGCCATGATCCAGAAAGGCTTGAGCCGCAATGCACCGCCGGGCGTGGTGCTGCGGGAAGTGCCGTGGATTTCCCTCACCCGACCGCTGTGGGCGGCGTGGCACCGGATCAATTTGCGGCCGTTGGTGGAGACCTTCCGCAAAATGTTGACCGAGCCTGAATCCACCCCATGAACCTGTGGGAGCGGGCTTGCTCGCGAAGGCGTCGGCATTGCCAGCAATGTTGTCGACTGGCACACCGCTTTCGCGAGCAAGCCCGCTCCCACAGGTTTCGTGCCCAGCCCAAAGCCATGTTTTTGTCGTGACAACCGCACATTAAACATCGACTGACCGACCTTGTTTAACGGCTGTCAGCGTAACTTGATGAAAGCTACAGCGCCTTGCGTCATTGCCTACGGTTACGCCAGAATCCGCCGGCTTACGCGCCATGAGTCCGGGCTTTATCGTTAGCCGGTCGCTGAAAAACAGCGATCGGGTTTGGTAGCCCGGACTAATTAGGCGCATAGCGCATCGTTTGCAGACCTTTCAGGTCTCTGTTTTATGGTGGCCATGCGCAGGGCTCTCTCGGGAGCGCCGGGTTCCTAATTACCGGTCTACCAACCCGCGTATGGCCGCCACCCTTCGTTTGGTAGCGAGGGCTGAAGGCTCCATGATTTCAATTAGGAGTTCAATCAATGATCAAGCCCACACCCAATCCCCCGGTAACAGATCCAGCCGCCCCCTACGAAAGCCCCGACTCCAAGCCATTCCAAGAAGCCGCCGAACGCGCCCTCAATCACTACCTCAACCCCGCCGCCAACATCATGGCCACGTCCCACAAACCGTCCACGATGTTCACCATCAACCCCGACATCGACACTGAGACCCTGTTGGCCCACGCCTGCGAATCGCTGGCCTCGGCCAATGTGATGACCAACGATCTGGCGGGTTTTCTGGAGGGCTCGCATCGCAACACCCTGCTGGGCATTGCTCAGGTCATCATGCTGGGTGAACTGGCGGTAAACCGGGCACTGGATAACCTCGATCCACCTTGAGCCTACGCAACACCCTGTATTGGAATCACCTGCACTGTAGGAGCTGCCGCAGGCTGCGATCTTTTGATCTTGCTTTTCTACAATCAAGATCAAAAGATCGCAGCCTGCGGCAGCTCCTACAGAAAAGCGTGTTCAACCAAGGCCGGGCACACCCGCCAATCCGCGCTTTTATTGCAAGGATCGTTTGATTTCGGTGCTTTACTGGAAAGACCGCAAACCCAGCGAGCCCGCCACAATGAACCGCAACGACCTGCGCCGCGTGGACATGAACCTGCTGGTGATTTTCGAAACCCTGATGTTCGAGAAGAACCTGACCCGGGCCGGGGAAAAACTGTTCCTCGGTCAACCTGCTGTCAGTGCGTCGCTGGCCAAGCTGCGCGATCTGTTCGACGACCCGTTGCTGGTGCGCAACGGTCGGAGTCTGGAGCCGACCCCGCGGGCGTTGCAGATTCTCAAGGAGTTGCAGCCGGCGATGGACACCATTTCCGGGGCGGTCAGCCGGGCCAAGGATTTCGAGCCCTCCACCAGTCGCGAGGTGTTTCGCATCGGCTTGTCCGACGACGCCGAATTCGGGCTCTTTCCGCCGCTGCTCAAGCAGATTCGCGAAGAAGCGCAGAACGTTGTGGTGGTGGTGCGCCGGGTGAATTTCCTGCTGATGTCGTCGATGCTGGCCAGCGGCGAGATTTCCGTCGGTATCAGCTACACCACGGAATTGCCGGCCAACGCCAAGCGCAAGAAATTGCGCGACCTGAGTGTGAAGATCCTGCGCGGCGATGACCGTCCCGGCCCGTTGACGCTTGACGAGTTCTGCGAACGCCCTCACGCACTGGTGTCGTTTTCCGGGGATCTGAGCGGTGCCATCGACAATGACCTGGCCCGCATCGGCCGTTCGCGCCGGGTGGTGCTGGCGGTGCCACAGTTCGCGGGTTTGCGGGCGTTGCTGGCGGGTACCGACATGCTCGCCACCGTACCGGATTATGCGGCCAGTGCGTTGATCGAAGGCAGCAGCCAGTTACGGGCGGACGATGCGCCCTTTGAGATCAACCTGTCCGAACTGTCGATGGTCTGGAACGGGGTCAGCGATAACGATCCGGCAGAACGCTGGTTGCGTTCGAAAATTGCACAGCACATGGCGGTGCCACCGTCGGGGCATTGATCGACTGCAGGAGCACCGGCTCGGATTCGCGCAGGTACACCGGCATGTCGGTCACCGGTGGCATGGCCGGAATCTCGAAGTACATCTGCACCACCCAGCCACGGTGATAGCTGGCGTGGTTGACCACATGCATCAGCATCGCGCCGGCGCTCATGGTGCCGCTTTCGCCCGAGACAAAGGTGAACTCCACCGGTTTTTCCAGGGAGGCATCGGTTTGCCGGGCGCTCCAGTCGCAGTACCAGCGGTCGATCTCTTTTTGCGCCTGGCGCAGTTCCGACAGGTCGGCATGCAGCAGATCGTGCGAGGTCTTGAAGCCATGTCCCCGGCCTTCAAGGTGCGCCCGCCAGATACAATCCACCACGTAGACATGATTGAGGGTGCCGATCATGTTGTTGAACACCGACACCCGTTGTTTTTTGACTTCGCCCGGAGGAAGCGCCGCAAGGCTGTCAAACAGGCGCTGATTGGCCCAGCGTTTGTAATCGGCCAGCAGGCAGGCAGTGCGTACAGTGATCATCAGAGGTCTCCGATGGCAGTAAGCGCACTCCCTAGCATAGACCCGATGCCCGCAAGGCAGGGTCAGCACCGATCATCGGTCGTCGAGGCGTTTTACCACGTACTCGGCAAGCGCCAGGCAACTGGTCAGCCCCGGTGATTCGATGCCGAACAGATTCACCAGCCCCGGCACGCCATGTTCGGCGCATCCGCTGACGAGAAAATCGGCGGCCGGCTCGGTCGGCCCGCTGATTTTCGGGCGAATGCCGCTGTAGGCCGGTTGCAGGCTATTGTCCGGCAACCCCGGCCAATAACGGCGGATCGCCTGATAGAAGCCCTCGGCCCGGCGGGGTTCGACGCGGTAATCAATCTGCTCGACCCATTCGACATCCGGCCCGAAGCGCGCCTGCCCGCCCAGGTCGAGCGTCATGTGCACGCCCAGTCCCGCACTCTCCGGAGCCGGATACACCAGGTGTCGAAAGGGTGCCCGGCCGCTGAAACTGAAATAGCTGCCCTTGCACAGATGCGCCTGGGGAACGCACTGTGCAGGCAGGCCGACGATAGCGCGCGCCACCTCGGGAGCGGACAGCCCCGCGCAGTTGATCACTTCGCGGCAGCGCAGGGTCATGGGTTGGCTGCCGCCCATGTGCAGCTCGAAGCCCTGGTCGATGCACAGGGCCGACAGCAACGGCGTGTGCAAGGCCAGCGTCGCACCGAAGCGCTCGGCGTCACCCTGAAGTGCCAGCATCAGCCCGTGGGAATCGACGATGCCGGTGGAGGGCGACCACAGTGCCGCGACGCAGGACAACGCCGGCTCGAGCTCGCGGGCCTGTGCGCTGTCGAGCCATTGCAAGTCATCGACACCATTAAGCCGCCCTTGCTCCAACAGACGCTGCAAAGCCGCACGCTGCTGCTCGTCGGTGGCCACGATCAGCTTGCCCACGCGCCGGTAATCGACACTGTGCTCATCGCAATAGGTGTAGAGACGCTGCTTGCCCTCCACGCACAACCGCGCCTTGAGGCTGCCTTCCGGGTAATAGATACCGGCATGAATCACCTCCGAGTTGCGCGAGCTGATGCCCGTGCCGATGCCCGGCCCGGCCTCGACCACCAGCACGTCCCGTCTGCTAATGGCCAGGTGCCTGGCCACCGCCAACCCGACGACGCCAGCCCCGATCACCACGCTTTGAATATCGACGTTCAACGACCCTGTCTCCCACAACCGTTCTCGGTGGCGACGCCTCAGAGCTCTCCTCACGGAACTCTCGTCGACTGCCACGTATCCTAAACTATGTGATACATCCCTTATGCTTCATGCAGTCGGAGGACACCGTCATGCGCCGCCTATTTATCATCTCTGCACTGGTACTTTGTTTGCCCGCAGGTTCGGCCCTGGCCAAAGTGGATGCCGGTGACGTCGCCACTTCCGCCGGGGTTTCCGCCTCTCTGTACTCAACGTTCAAAGACCACAAACTCATGATTCCCGCCCGGGATGACGCCTCCAGTTTCGTCGCCAGCGGCGGTGCGATTCGTGGTGCTTATCTGGAAGCGGTGTTGAAAAAGATCCGTCAGGACAATCCCGCCCTCAACAACGCAAGCGACGAAGACCTGGCCCGCGCCATCCTCGTCCAGGAAGGCGTTGCCACCGATCACTGAAGACCGTCATCGCCAGCGGTAGGGCTTGTGACACCGGGATAGCGTTTCCAGCCCTGCCTCGCGTGCGTGCCAGTGGACATGCGTGCCCACCCGGCCACCAGCTGCGCGTTGATACTCACCCCGCCGCACACCACGATCACCACGTCATGGGCCTCGGCAATCGCCGAGTGATCCAGGTAGGCGATCGCCAATGAAACGCCGCACGCCGGCTCGACCAGCTGACGCAAATCATTGGCGTAATGCACCACGCCCATGATCGCCTCATCATCACTGAGCACCACGCACTCATAGGGAAAATCGCCGATGTGCCTGACCGGCCAGGCGGCCACTTGCGCGGCCCCCAGGGACGTGGCAACCGTGTCGATTTTCGGCAGTCTGACCGGATGCCCGGCCGCCACCGCCGCGGCGAATGACGCCGCGCCTTCGGTTTCGCAGGCGACGATGCGGCAATCGGTGTGCCGATGACGAATCAGTCCGGTGAGCAGCCCGGCCAGCAAGCCACCGCCGCCCACCGATGCCACCAGCACATCCACTGGCGGGCAGTCGGCAAGGATTTCATCGACCATCGTGCTGTGCCCTTCCCACAACACCGGATGGTCGAAGGCCGGCACGAATTCGCTGCGTGGGTCCTGGGCGAGTTCCCGGGCCCATTGATTGGCTTCGTCCCAGACCTTGCCGTGCTCGATCACCTCGGCGCCGGTCTTGCTGATCCGCGCCCGGGTGCTGTGGGGGGTGGTGTGCGGCACCACGATGCAGGCCTTGAGCCCCAGGCAGGCGGCGGCCATGGCCGTGGCCAGTCCCGCGTTACCGCCGGAGGGACAGACCACCTTGCGCTTGCCCTGCTGCGCCGCCCGGCTGCAAAGCAAGCCGATGCCGCGTATCTTGAACGAGCCGCCCGGTTGCAGGTTTTCCAGTTTCAGCCAGATACGGCGGGTCGGGGTCGACAGGCCGGGGTGCAGGATCAAAGGTGTGCGGATGTGAAGCATGTCGGTTCCTGTTACACACCACCGGCTCGCCGAACAGGTCGACGAGCCAGCGGTGAACGGTCCTCTCATGCAAGTTTAGTTCACCCGGTCCGGGGACAGTCTCAGTGATAACGCGGCGCCGCCACGCGATTGCCAAACAACCCGGACAGCGTCTTGCGCTGGGCTTCGTGACGATCCCACTGGCTGCCATCGTGCAGGCCCGGGATGGTCACCGTTTCACCGGCCGCCAGGCCCGCGAGCGCGGCATCGACCATGTCTTCGGCGGACATCACGATCTCCTGCGGCAGGTTTTCCACCGGGTTGCCGGCCTCGCTCCAGAAATCGGTGGCGGTCGCCCCCGGCAATACCGCCTGGACGCGTACGCCTTTGTCCGCCAGTTCATGCTGCATCGACTGGCTCAGGGCCAGGACAAACGCCTTGGTCCCGCCGTACACGCCGTTGAGGATTTCCGGGGCGATGGCGACGATGGAGGCGATATTGACCAGGGTGCCGGTGCCCCGGGCAACGAAACCGGGTACAGCGGCGTAGGCCAGGCGCATCAACGCCGTCACGTTGAGACTGACCATCGCGTCCATGTCGTCCACGGGACTGGCCAGCAGCGGCATGACGCCACCGACCCCGGCGTTGTTGACCAGCAAGGTGATGCTGGCGTCGTTGCGCAGGATCTGTTCGACCCGCAGCGAATCCGCCTTGTTCGTCAGGTCGGCGACCACCACCTCCACGGTGCGCCCGGTCTGGTCGCTCAGATGGTTGGCCAAGGCATTGAGTCTGCCCCGGCTGCGGGCCACCAGGATCAGGTCGTAACCCTGGCGGGCCAGGCGGTCGGCATACACCGCGCCGATGCCCGAAGAAGCGCCGGTGATCAGTGCAGTGCCTTTGGATGAGAGAGCCATGGTGCAATTCCTCTAGGGTGAGGCGAGAGATTCGCCGGGTGCAGTCCGTTATAAAGGGACTTACGCCTGTCTCAAATGACGTTTAAAGTACGTTTTTCGGACATACCGTTTGAGGACAGGCCGATGATCAGCGTGGCGTTCGTGGTTTTCGAGGGTTTCCAGTCCATGGCGCTGGCCGCCATGCCGGTGTTCGAATACGCCAATTTCAGTGCCGCACAGACCCTGTATGACGTGCGCGTGCTGTCGGAAAACGGCCACACCCTGCGCGCCTCGGGTGGCTTGAGCGTTTGCACCGAGGCCTTCGACGGGCGCGTGTTCGACACCGTCATCGTGGTCGGTGGCGACTCGATCGTCGAACAGGCGCCCGAAGCCGTGCTGGAGTACCTGAAGGCCAGCATCCACAGCGCGCGCCGTACCGCATCGATCTGCTCCGGGGCGTTCGTCATGGCCCAGGCCGGCTTGCTCGACGGACGGCGGGCCACCACCCACTGGGCCTACGCCCGGGAACTGCAGGCACGGTTTCCGGCGATCAAGGTCGAGGCGGATCGCATCTACGTGATCGACGGCTCGATCTGGACGTCCGCTGGCATGACCGCGGGTATCGACCTCGCACTGGCGATGGTGGAAAAGGACCACGGCGCCGAGCTGGCCCGGGCCGTGGCGCAGAAACTGGTGATGTACCACCGCCGCGCCGGCGGCCAGTCGCAGCATTCGGCGCTGCTGGAACTGGCGCCGAAATCCGACCGCATCCAGACCGTGCTCGCCTACGCCCGGGAACACCTCGCCCAACCCCTGTCGGTGGAGCAACTGGCACAAGTGGCCAACCTCAGCCCCCGGCAATTCAGCCGGGCGTTTCGCGCCGAAACCGGGCAATCGCCGGCCAAGGCCATCGAGAACCTGCGTCTGGAAGCGGCGCGACAGATGCTCGAGCGCGGACGCCTGACCCTCGACCAGATCGCCCTGGAAACCGGGTTCACCGACCGCCGCCGCATGCGCGATACCTTCCTGCGGGTGTTCGGACAACCACCCCAGGTAATCCGGCGCAATGCGCGGGCGGAGGTGATTTGATCGCTCCCTCGCTCTGCGTGGGAACCCTCGGTATCTACACTGAACATACCGGAGGTCTTTTTTGGAGGCGCCATGAAAATCTCGGCCAAACTGGCGTTTTTCGCCGTCGTCAGCACCCTCGCCTACCTCGCCCTGGCGATCTGGGGACTGGGCGGTTTCGCGGCTTACTTCAGCCACGGCTCACTGGTCGTCGTTGCCCTGGCCACCCTGGTCATGGCCGTCGCATCGCTGTTCACCGAGGTCAACCTCAGTTCGGGAGAACGCGAAGACCGGGCCAATCGCTGGGTCCTCCCGGTCTTCGGTGTGATCGGCGTGCTCAGCGGCTTTGTGCCGGCCTATACCGACCGCATCGATTTCTGGACCTTTGGAGGTGAAGGCGTGCGCTGGCTCGGAGCACTGTTGTTCATCGCGGGCGGCGCGCTGCGGTTGTGGCCGGTGTTTGTGCTGGGCAAGCGCTTCAGCGGGCTGGTGGCGATCCAGCCGGGGCATCGACTGGTCACCGAGGGCATTTACCGGCGCCTGCGCAACCCCAGTTACCTGGGGATGATGGTCATCGCCGTGGGCTGGGCGCTGGCGTTTCGCTCGGGGGTCGGCCTGCTGCTGGCGGCGTTGACCCTGATCCCGCTAATTGCCCGGATTCACTCGGAAGAGGCCTTGCTCAGGGCGCAGTTCGGCAGCGAATACGAAGCCTATTGCGCCCGCACCTGGCGGTTGGTTCCCGGGCTTTACTGACTGGAACACTGATCCCCTGTGGGAGCGGGCTTGCTCGCGAAGGCATAGTGTCAGTCGCTATCAATGTTGACTGATACGCCGCTTTCGCGAGCAAGCCTGCTCCCACATTAGACCGCGTGCAGGCGCAGGCCTGCGGCATCCACCTGAACCCGGACCAGGTCATAGTCAACCAAGGTCCCATGCGCCGTCTCGATCGGCTGTCCATGGGTCGCCGTGACAATCATCAAATCCGCCCCCGCCGCTTCAGCCGCCAGAATCCCCACCGTGGCATCTTCAAAAACCAGGCACTGCCCAGGCTCCACACCCAGGCGCCGGGCCGCGAGTCGGTAACCCGTGGGGTCAGGCTTGCCGGCCGTGACGTCCTCGGCAGTCACCAGCACCCCAGGCTCGGGAATCCCCGCCGCCGCCATCCGCCGCAGCGCCAGTTCCCGTGGGGCGGAGGTGACAATGGCCCACTGCCTGGCCGGCAAGGACCGCAGGAATTTCGCCGCGCCCGCCACTTCGAATACCCCGTCGACGTCGTCGATTTCCGCTTCGGTGATCCACGCGGCTTCGGCCTCGGCATCCACCCCGGGCAAGCCCAGGCGCCTGATGGTGTCGATGGCGCGGGCGCCGTGAATGGTCGGCAGGAAGGATTCGACATCGACCCCATGGCGCACGGCCCAGGTGGTCCAGACCCGCTCGGCAGCGGCAATGGACGTCAGGACGGTACCGTCCATGTCGAACAGAAAGGCACGGTAAGTCGAGTTGAATACAGGGTGATCGGACAAGGAAAGGACCTCGCAGCTGCCGGACGGATTTGCCCGGCAATGTAGCATCTGCGAACGGCTCAGTTGAGTCGTTTGGACTTGAAGGTCTGGCTCACACAATCGAGCAGCCCACCGATCATCCAGGGCTTCTTGATAAACGAGACCGCGTGCCGCACGCCGGAGCTTTCAGGGGTTTCGAAACCGGACATGATCATGATCGGCTTGTCCGGCCAGCGATCGCCGAACTGGTTGGCCAGGTCCGCGCCATTGAGCGTGCCGGGCATGGTGATGTCTGTCAGCAGCATGCCCACCTGCGGCGCATGCTGTTCCAGATAGATGGCTGCCGCGTCCGCACTGGTGTGCGGCTCGACGACAAAACCCTCCTCCTGGAGAATCTCACAGAGAAACTCCAGGATCAGCGGGTCGTCCTCGACCACCAGAATCAACCCGCCAGGACGATGTTCGTCCGCCGTCGGTACTCGACTCATGACCGTGCCGCTCCCTGATTGCCTCAATGATTTCGCGGAATTGGATCCGCTGCCTAAAGGTATGAGCAGCGCAAACCGCGGAAATTCATTTTTGATACAGCCAGGTGACCGGCATCACGCGTCCTGCAGGATCAGGTCGGCGCCCTTTTCCGCCACCATCAACACGGCGGCGTGGGTGTTGCCCGACGTCACGTTGGGAAAAATCGACGCATCGACGATGCGCAAACCGTTCAGCCCGTGGACCTTGAGGCGCTTGTCCACCACCGACTTCTGCTCGTCCGGGCCCATGGCGCAGGAACCGCACAAGTGGTAGATCGAGCCGCTGTTTTCGCGGAAGTACTGCAGCATCTGCTCGTCGGTTTCGACCACCGGTCCCGGCAACACCTCTTCGACTGTGATGCCCTTGAGCGCCGGCGCCTGCATGATCTTGCGCATCAGGCGGCTGCCCTGGATCACCTCGTCGATGTCCTTCTGGGTGCTCAGGTAATTGGGGTCGATCAGCGCCGCATCCCGCGGTTTTTTCGAGGCGATTTCGATGTGCCCGCGACTGGTCGGCCGGCACGGGTTGAAGCACAGCAGGAAGCCTGAGTACGGCTCGGGCTTGAGACTGGCCTTGTTGTTCTTCGGGATCTGGTACGACAGCGGGTTGAAGTACAACTGCAAATTCGGGTTGGTCTGCTGCGCGTCGCCACGGAAGAACCCGCCGGCCTGGTTCACGCTCATCGCCAGCGCGCCCTTGCGGGTAAACAGGTACTTCAGGCCCAGCTTGAACTGGCCGAACAGCGAACTGAGCTGGTCGTTCAGCGTCGGGATGTTGGCCTTGTAGTAGTAACTGGCGCACAGGTGGTCCTGCAGATTCTGCCCCACCGCCGGCAGGTGCTTGACCAGCGGGATGTTGTGCCTGGCCAGCAGGGCCTGATCGGCCACGCCGGACAGTTGCAGGATTTTCGGCGTGTCCACGGCACCGGCGCAGAGGATCACTTCCTTGTTGGCGCTGAAGGTGCGCACCACGCCGTGCTGGGTGATGGAGACCCCGGTAGCGCGTTGCCGGTCGTCGAACAGGACCCGGTCCACCAGGGCAAAATGCTCGACCGTCAGGTTCGGTCGGCTCAATGCCGGGTGCAAATGGGCGAAGCTGCTGGAGCAGCGCTGGCCGTCGCGAGTGTTGACGTCGTAGATGCCCGCACCTTCGAATTTCGGCCCGTTGAAGTCGTCGCTGATGGGGTAGCCCAGTTCATCGCAGCCCTTGAGGAACACATCGCAGATCGGATGGGTCTGGCCCTTCATCGGGGTGATGCTGATCGGGCCGCTGCCGCCGTGGTAATCGCTGTCACCCAGCGGATGGTTTTCCAGCTTGCGAAAGTACGGCAGCACGTCCTTGAAGCCCCAGCCGTCGTTGCCGTTGGCCGCCCAGTCATCGAAGTCATGAGCCTGGCCACGCACGTAGATCATCGCGTTGATCGAGCCCGAACCACCCTGCACCTTGCCACGCGGGGCATAGATCTCACGGTTGTTCAGTTGCTTTTGCGGGCGGCTGTAGTACATCCAGTTGAAGGTCGGGTTGTAGTACATCTTGGCGAAGCCGACCGGGATCTTGAACCAGAGGGACGAATCTTTCCCGCCCGCTTCCAGCAGCAGTACCGTGTATTTCCCGGAAGCCGAGAGGCGATTGGCCAGAACGCAGCCTGCTGCGCCGGCGCCAGCGATGATGTAGTCGTATGTCATGCACGGTTACCGCGTAAGTCGTTGTACAAAAAAACCGCGCCTCCCCTGTAGGAGCTGTCGAGTGCAACGAGGCTGCGATCTTTTGATTTTTCAAAAGCAAGATCAAAAGATCGCAGCCTGCGGCAGCTCCTACAGGGGATTGCGCCCTCTCCCGTCAGCCCCTGGCCGGCGAAGTGTCTTTGACGTCAGCCGGAGTCGGCGCCATTTGCAGGTGCAACCGCTCACCGGTGTACGGCGAATGCTTGCGCACCACGTCCATGTTCAACTCCACGCCAAGGCCCGGCTCGGTGGACGGGATGATGTAGCCGTCCTCCCACTGCAAGGGTTTGGTCAGGACTTCGGCATGGAAACCACCCCAGGTCATGATGCTTTCCTGGATCAGGAAGTTCGGCGTGCAGGTCGCCAACTGGAAACTCGCCGCCGCGCCGATCGGTCCGTTGTAGAGGTGCGGGGCGATCTGCGCGTAATACGCCTCGGCCATGCTCGCGATCTTCTTCGCTTCCAGCAGGCCACCGCAGCGTGCGACGTTCATTTGCAGGATCGACGCGCCGCCGGCCTGCAGCAGCTTGAAGAATTCGTACTTGGTGGTCAGGCGTTCGCCGGTGGCAATAGGAATCGACGTCTTGACCGCGACTTGCGCCATCGCATCTTCCTGACCTGGCGGCACCGGCTCTTCGAACCACAGCGGGTCGTACTTCTCCAGGCGCTTGGCCAGGCGAATGGCCGAGGACGGCACCATCTGCCCGTGGGTGCCGAACAGCAGGTCGCACTTGTCGCCCACCGCTTCGCGGATCTTGCGGCAGAAGGTTTCGCAGCGCTCCAGCACTTCCAGGGAAATCTGGTGGCCGGAATACGCGGTGTATGGCCCGGCCGGGTCGAACTTCACGGCGGTGAAGCCTTTGTTCATGTTTTCGATGGCGCACTCGGCGGCCAGGTCCGGGTCGTCGTAGTCGTACTCGCCCTTGCTGTTGACCGGGTACAGGTAGGTGTAGGAACGCAGCTTTTCGTGGACCTTGCCCCCGAGCAACTCGTAGACCGGTTTGTTCGCCGCCTTGCCGATGATGTCCCAGCAGGCCATCTCCAGGCCGCTGACCACGCCCATCATGGTCAGGTCCGGACGCTGGGTGAAACCGCTCGAATAGGCCTGACGGAAAAAGCGTTCGATGTGGTGCGGGTCCTGGTTCAGCAGGTAGCGTTCGAACACGTCTTCGATGATCGGCAGCATGGCCTTGGGGCCGAAGGTCGCGGCGTAGATTTCGCCGACGCCTTCGATGCCGCAGTCGGTCTTGATCTTGACGAACAGCCAGTACATCCCGCCGATGTGCGGTGGCGGAACGGCAACGATATGGGTTTCAAGGGCGACGATTTTCATCTCAGGCACCTGTCTTCTTATTCATGGATTTACGATTGATGCGCGCACGCAGCGTTAGGGCCGCCAGGGTCCCGAGCAGGCCGACGAACGCGATGTAGCCGAAATACAGCTTGTAGCCAAAGGCTCCGGGGAAGTGCTCGGTGAGGTAGCCGTTGATCAAGGGAATGAAGGCATCCGGCAGGTAACCCACCACCGAGACAATGCCGATGGCCAGGCCGGTGATGCGCAGCGGAATGTTGCAGGTGTCCAGGATCGCCCAGTACAGCCCGCGAATGGCGTAGGTCATCAGGCCGATGAAAATCACCGTGCCGATCAGCAGGCCGAGGCTGTTGAGGGCCGGGAACACGATCAGGCCGATCATCGCCAGGGAAGCGAGGAACAACGCGACGACCAGTACCGAAATGTTGGAGAACTTGTCACCCAGCCAACCACCGCCGATGCCGCCGATGGGGCGCATCCACAGCTTGATGGTGGTGATGGTGCCGGCCATGACCGCGGTCATGCCGCCGCCCTGCAGGTAATCGGAGAAACTGTAGGTGGCCCAGAAGATGTGGTAACCGCAGAACACAATGGCGGTGACCAGCCACAGTTCAGGAATTTTCACCAAGGTGGTCAGGTCGCTGAGCAGGTTGAATTTGCCCTTCTCCACCGCCGGCGTGTCTTCCATGGCCTTCGGGTCCTTGATCAGCACCAGCACGCAGCCGATGGCGATACAGGTGAAGGAATACAGGTAGACCACGTGCTTGAAGCCTTCGGCCACCGACTCGCCACGGGTTTCGGTGGCGAAGGCGAACAGCGCCAGGGCGACGGTTGCCAGCAGGGCTTCCACCAGACCGCGACCGCCGTCGAGGATGCCGAAGAATCGACCCTGCTCGGTGTGATGAGCAATCATCTTCACCCGCTTGAGCACCGAGGCCCAGAAGGTCAAACCCGTGGTCAGGCCCCAGCAACCGAAGATGATCATCAAACCGGTCATCGACGGCGCGGTGGAATACCACAGGCCCAGGGCGCCGGTGGCCACCAGCGAGAAGAAAATCAGGAAACGCGGGGCAATGCGGTCGGCCAACCAGCCGCTCGGCAGGTAACTGAGGAGGAAAATCGTCCCGAGCATCGAGTACAGATAACCGAGCTCGCTGTGGCTGATCTGGAACACTTCGAGCATGGTGGTCTGGTAGACCTGGCGCAGGTACAGGATCGGATAGATCGCACCAGCGGCGAGCACCAACAGCATCAGTTGGAAATAACGACTTCCCTTGTCGCTTTGACTTTTTGAACCCGCGTTCGAACCCTGAACAGCGGCAACAGTGGTTGCAGGCTTGGACATTGAGTAGACCTCTGGCACCCGGTGGTCCGGGCGCTCGAATAATTGTTTTTATAGGTGTGAAGCAGCTGCAAGTTTCAAGCTATAAGCGGCAAGCCAGAGCCAGTCACCGTTTGCTTTTACTTGCAGCTTGAAGCTTGCAGCTCGCAGCTGTGACTACCGTCCTAGTACTTCATGACCACCAGACGGGTCTGGGTGAATTCGAGCATGCCGTGCTTGCCGTCATCACCGCCCAGGCCCGAACGTTTCCAGCCGGCGTGGAAGCCCTGGTACGGGTCGGCCGGGGTGCGATTGACGTACAGTTCGCCGGCTTCGATGGCGTTGGCGACTTTCTGCGCGGTGCGGTAGTTCTCGGTGTACAGCACCGACGACAGACCGAACTGGTGGTCGTTGGCCATGGCCAGGGCTTCGTCGATGTCGCGGTACTTGAGCACTGGCAGCACCGGGCCGAAGATTTCTTCCTGGATGATTTCCATGTCCTGGCGGCAGCCACTGAGCAGGGTCGGCGGATAGAAATGGCCCTTGCCTTCAGGCAGCACGCCGCCGGTTTCCAGTACTGCGCCGTCGGCGACGGCGCGCTCGACCATGGCATGGATGTTCTGCTGCGAACTGGCGTTGACCAGTGGCCCCATCAGGCTGGCATCGGTGGCGCGGTTGCCGAATTTCACGGCACTGATTTTCTCTTTCAACAGACCGAGGAATTGGTCGTAGACGCTTTCCTGCACATAGACCCGCTCCACCGCCGTGCACAACTGGCCACAGTGGGTGGTCTTGGAGGCGACGATTGCAGTGGCGGCGGCTTCGAGGTCGGCGTCGGCTTCGATGATCGCCGGGGTCTTGCCGCCCAGCTCCAGGGACGGCTTGGCGATGTTGGCCTTGCAGTAATCGAGCACGATGCGCCCGGCGTTGACGCTGCCGGTGAGGGTGATCAGGCCCACGGCTTTGTGGGTGCAAACCGTGGCGGCGGTGGCGTGATCCATGGTCAGGATATTGATCACGCCCGCCGGCATGCCGGATTGCTGTACAGCCTTGGCGATTTCGAAGGCCGAGGTCGGCGTGTTGTTGCTCGGGCGTACGACCACGGTGTTGCCGGCGATCAGCGCCGGAGCAATCTTGCGCAGCAGGGTGTAGACCGGGTAATTGAACGGGATCAGGCAGGCGACCACGCCAATCGGCTCGCGGTGCAGAAAGAGGTTTTCGTTGGGCGAATCGCTGGGAATGATCTCGCCTTCGATGCGGCGCGCCCATTCGGCGTGATAACGGGTGATCTGCGCTGCGTAACGGGCTTCGTTGCTGGCATCGCTCACGCTTTTGCCGGACTCGGCGGCGAGCGCCTCACCGATGTTTTGTGCGTTGGCTTCAAGGGCATCGGCAAAGGCACGCAGGTAGTCGGCGCGCTCGATGCTGGTGAGCATGCCCCAGATCTTTTGTGCAGCCTGGGCCGCTTCGACCGCCGCCGTGGCTTCGCCGGACGTAGCCGCCGATACGTGGCCCAGCAGCGCTTCGGTCGCCGGGTTGTAGACCGCGATCAGCGCATCGCTGGCCGGTTCAATGAAGTGGCCGTTAACAAAGTTTCGCTCGAGTCGCATGTGCATCGCCCATCGTTGTTTTTTTCAATACCGCCAGTCTTGTCATGCAGACCGGGTTGAACAAACGATTTATTGAGCGGTGAAACATTCGAAAAATGCAGGTTACCCTGTAGGAGCTGCCGCAGGCTGCGATCTTTTGATCTTGATCTTTAAAAGCAAGATCAAAAGATCGCAGCCTGCGGCAGCTCCTACAGAAGGGGTTGGGGGTTCAGGTGACGGCGGTGGAGGGTTCGAGCTGCCTTTGCGCCAGCCAGATTTCTTCCTGCAACCACTGGCTGAACACCTGCAACTGCGCCAGCGACTGTTCCGGCCGGGTCACCAGCCAATACGACTGATGGCCTTCGACATGCACGTTAAGCACCTGGGTCAGTTGCCCGCTGGCCAGCTCCGGCGCGACCATGTGCCAGTCGGCGATGGTGATGCCCAGGCCATCGATGGCCGCGCGGATCGCCAGGTCGAGCAGGTCGAATTCATATCCGCCCTGAGTATCGACGCCCTGGATGCGTGCCGCGTCCAGCCAGTGTTTCCAGGTCAGGTAGCGCTGGTCTTCCCGGGCCAGAACATGCAGCAGCGTCAGGCGATTGAGGTCGATGCCCTGCTCGCTCCACTCCCGCGCATACAGCGATGGCGCGCACACCGCGATGTGCCGCTCCTTGAAAAGTAACGAGCTGTCCAGGCCATCCCATTCGCCGTTGCCGAACCGGATCGCGCAGTCCAGCGTGCTGGTTTCCGCCAGGCTGTCCTGCAGGCGCGTGGTGATGCTCAATTCCATCTCTGGATGCTTCTCGCGCAGGCGCCCCAGGCGCGGCATCAGCCAGCGGTTGGTGAAGGTCGGCGGCGCGTTGATGTGCAGGCGGTTGGCATGGGATTTCTGCTGGATGCTGCGCACCGTCAGCTCGATCTTGTCGAAGGATTGGTGCAATGCCCGCAGCAGAACCCGGCCGGCACTGGTCAGTTCAAGGTGATGGTGACGGCGCTCCAGCAGGTTTTCGCCCAGTTGCTCTTCCAGCTGCCGCACCTGGCGACTGACCGCGCTCTGGGTGACGTTGAGCAGTTCGGCGGCGCGGGTGAAGCTGCCTGTGCTACCGGCCACTTCGAACGCTTTGAGCGCATTCAGGCCGGGCATTTTGCGTTTCATGAAAGGCTCTCAAGGACCAGTGACAGGGCGCAAGGATCCCATGGCGGCGACGCATTGTCCTACAGGATTTTTTCAGTAACATGCGTTAGATGAAGGTTTCAGCGGATTTTTAATCGTTTGTTCATCGCAGCTCAGATCGCAAGACTGGCCGGCATCTCAAATAAAAATAACCGAGAGCTGCCACATGCCCTTCCCTGTGTCCCTGCGCTTCAGTCCTTTGTACCTCGCTCTACTCTGCACCTTTGCGGCCCCGGCCATGGCCGTGCAAGTCACCGACAACCTGGACCTCGGCGGCGCGGTGCGGGCCCGCTGGGACTACGACCCGGACCGCGACATCCAGAAATTCGGCCTCGACACCGTATTCCTCAGCGCCAAGTACAACTCCGACACCTGGATCGGTGAGGCCCAGTACCGTTTCTACGGCCGTTCCTATCCCTACCAGTACACCAGGAACTACGGCGACATCCAGTTCGCCAAGTACGCGTGGGCCGGCTACAAGTTCAACCCCGACCAGCAGGTGCAAGTGGGCCTGAACTCGGTGCCGTTCGGATTGCAGCCGTACTTCGGCAGCACCTTCTACGAAACCCTGGGCAACGTCATCGGCCTGGAAGACGTGCAGCAGGTCGGCGCCAAGTACATCCAGCAAAGCGGCGACTGGAACGTCCAGGCCGGTTACTACCTGCGTCCGGCCTGGCAAGGCAAAGGCACCAGCAACGGCGTCACCTACTCCAGCGTGGTGTCGGAAGCCGACAGCTACGTGACCGACGGCAGCGACAACCAGGAACGCCACACCGTGGTGCTGCGCGTGGCCAGGGCGCTGGACCTGGGGCCATGGAAATCCGAGGTCGGTCTTTCCGGCCTGACGTCGAGCATTCAAAACCGCGACACCGACAATGACGGCCGGCGCAATGCCGTCGCACTGCACTACCTGGGCAAGAACGGCCCCTGGGGCGTGCAGTTGCAGGCAGCGCGCCAGCAGATGTCTCCACGCAACCCCGGCACCGATGAACTGGTGACTTTCGGCGGTTACGACGGCACCTACAACGTCGCCAGCCGCGGCAACCTGTACGTGGCGGACCTCAGCTATGACGTGGCCGGCAAGTACCTGTTCGACCAGATCAGCGGGGTCAAGCTCTACGCCAACTACAGCGCCTTCGACAAATCCGCCGATGACTTCAAGACCTCCGAGCGGGCAATCCTCGGTACTTCGTTCTCGTTCAGCAAATTGTGGATCGCCACGGAATGGATCTTCGGCAAGAACGATCCGTACATTGGTGGCAGCAGCTACACCCAAAGCCTGGGGGCTGGCGGGACGGATCAGTGGGAAAACCAGTTGTACATGAACATCGGGTATTACTTCTAAGCGCTGAAAAGATCGCAGCCTGCGGCAGCTCCTACAGGGGTACGCAATCTCCTGTAGGAGCTGCCGCAGGCTGCGATCTTTTCGCTTCACCCACCAACACTTGCATCAATCCATCTCGAATAGTCAGATAGGCCGCAAATTCCAACAAAACAATAAACCTGCCCTTCGCGGAGTTCCCCTCCCATGCGTCAACTGCCCTCGCTCAACATGCTGCGCGTCTTCGAAGAGGTCGCGCGGCATCGCAGTTTCAGCCAGGCAGCCCTGGAACTGAACGTCACCCAGGGCGCCGTCAGCCGGCAGATCAAACAACTGGAAGACTACCTTGGCGTGGCGCTGTTCGTCCGCACGCCCCAGGGCCTGACCCTGACCGAAACCGGCACCGCCCTCTCCCCGCACCTGGCGCAAGCCTTCGACCACATCGAACGCGCCCTGCAAGCGGTGCGCGTGCCCAATCTGCGCCAACGCCTGCGCATCGTCGCACCGCCAACCTGGGCCACACGCTGGCTTTCCGCTCACCTGCGCGCCTTCGTTCAGCGCTACCCCGATATCAGTCTGAGCGTGACCAACCAGATGGGCCACGAGAGTCTTGCGGAAATCGACTGCCATATCCGCTTCGGCCTCGAAGCCGCCAGCCATTGCAGCAGTCGGTTGCTGGTGATGGAACGGCACATCGCCGTGGCCAGTCCGGAGTTGTTCAATGGCGAGCAGCCACCGGACCTGCGGCAGTTTCCATTGCTGCACATACTGCACGACGGCAAGCGCCTGAAGGTCTGGGAGAACTGGCTGGCGGCCGTGGGCCGGGACGACATCGATGCCGGGCAAGGGCTGGAATTCAGCACCCTGGACCAGGTGATCCACACCGCACTGGCGGGCGGCGGGCTGGCGGTGATCGACCGGCAGATGATCGAAAAGGAACTGGCCAATGGCAGCCTGGTGCCGATCACCCCGGTGGAAGTGGTCGGGCCCTATGGCTATTGGCTGGATGTGGCGAATGACAAGCAAGGCTTGTCGAAGGTGCGGTTGTTTACCGAGTGGCTGGGACTGGTGTAGGAGCTGCCGCAGGCTGCGATCTTTTGATCTTGATTTTTTAAAAACAAGATCAAAAGATCGCAGCCTGCGGCAGCTCCTACAGGGGTCAATCTGTCAGATGGGTGTTGCGGCTTTCACCGATACCACCACGCTCTCCTCCACCGGACTCTGCGCCTTGCACGCCTGGCTCAAGGTCAGCGACTTGGTCTCCGGTGCCCAGGCCCAGGACAGCAAGGCACCCAGCGCCAGAATCGCCGCGAGAATGCCCATGGTCGGGCTCAAGCCAATCCCCGCCACACTCACCGGCAACAGGAAAGTGCTGATCGCCGAACCCAGGCGACTCACCGCCGTGGCCAGGCCGATACCACTGGCGCGCACTTCGGTCGGGAAGCTCTCGGCCGGGAACACGCCCACCAGGTTGCTCACCGCCGACAGCACCAGGGTGAACACGCCGAACACCATCACCATCAGCCACGCCGCGCTGCCCGGCAATACCGCCAGCAGGAACAACGCCAGCGCCAGAATGATGAACGAGTTGATCAGGAACCCGCGTCGGGTGAACTTGATGGTGCACCAGATGCCGATCAGTGCGCCGAGGATCAGCAGCATGTTCAACATCAGTTCGGTGCCGAAGCCCTCGGCCAGGCCCATCTTCTGCAGGATCGACGGCAGGAAGGTGTAGATGGCGAAGTACGGCATCACGATGCACACGAAGAACAGGCAGTTGAACGCCGTGCGCTTGCGGTACTCACGACTGAACAGCACCGCGTAGCCGGAACGGGTTTCGCTGGACGGGGTTTCGTCGAGTTCGACGTGCTCGCCCAGGTGTTTCCTGACGATGGCCCTGGCCTCGGCGATGCGGCCCTGATTGACCAGCCAGCGCGGCGATTCCGGGGTGCCGATACGGGCGATCAGAATCATCGCCGCCGGGATCGCCGACGACGCCAGCATCCAGCGCCAGGCGTCGTCGCCGAGGCTGAGCATGGCGGTGCCGACGAAAGTCGCGGCGACATAGCCGAAGGTCCAGATCACGCTGAACGAGCCGAGCAACACACCGCGATGCTTCTTTGGCGAGAACTCGGCGAGCATGGCGTGGCCGACACTGAAGTCACCGCCCAGGCCGATGCCGATCAGCACCCGGCACAGGAACAGCGCCATGGCCGACTCGACATAGAACTGCATGACCGAGGCGAGGGTGATCAGCACGAAACTGACCAGGAAGATTTTCTGCCGGCCGACCTTGTCGGAAATCCAGCCGAAGAACAGGCTGCCGAGAAACAGGCCGATCAGGGCCGAAGCGCCGATCAGGCCCTGCCAGAATGCATCCAGCTGCATCTGCGGGCTCAGCAAGGTGAATGCGATACCGATCAGGCCGAGGATATAGCCGTCGGTGAAGTGTGCGCCAAACGTCAGGCCGGCAATCTTGATATGAAAGCGGCCGATGGGCAGGTCGTCGATTTTTACCGGTGTTACGGACATGTTCGCCTCCAGTTGTTGTTATTGATGGAGAAATGAAACCGTTAACGCTTGTTTCCCATTGTGGGAGCGAGCCTTTGTGGCGAGGGGGCTTGCCCCCGTTCGGCTGCGAAGCAGTCGTAAACCCGGAACATCCGATTGAATGCTGGAAATGCCGGGGGCGCTTCGCGGCCCAACGGGGGCAAGCCCCCTCGCCACAGGACCCGCTCCCACAGGGGGCCTGTCGTGGGGTTAGAGGCCACCCATCAACAGGTATTTGATTTCCAGGTAGTCATCCAGACCGTACTTCGAACCCTCGCGACCCAGGCCCGATTCCTTGATGCCGCCGAACGGCGCCACTTCCGTGGAAATGATTCCTTCGTTGATCCCGACCATGCCGGCTTCCAGGCCTTCGGCCATGCGCCAGACCCGGCCGATGTCGCGGCTGTAGAAGTAGGCGGATAAACCGAATGGCGTGTCGTTGGCCTTTTGCAGCACCTCGGCTTCATCCTTGAAACGGAAGCAGGCAGCCACCGGTCCGAAGGTTTCATCCTGGGCAATCAGCATGTCGCTGCTGGCTTCGGCAAGAATCGTCGGCTCGTAGAACGTACCGCCCAGGGCATGACGACGACCGCCGCACAGGACCCTGGCGCCCTTCTCCACCGCATCGCTCACGTGCAGCTCGACCTTGGCCAGTGCGGCGCCGTTGATCAGCGGGCCTTGTTCGGTTTCACCGTCCAACGCACTGCCGACGCGCATGGCTGCAACGGCTTCGGCGAATTTGCCGGAGAAGGCTTCGTACACGCCGTCCTGAATGAAGAAGCGGTTCACGCAAACGCAGGTCTGCCCGGTATTGCGGAACTTCGAAGCCATCGCGCCCTTGACCGCCGCGTCCAGATCGGCGTCGTCGAACACAATGAACGGCGCGTTGCCACCCAGTTCCAGCGAGACCTTTTTCAAAGTGTCGGCGGCCTGGCGCATCAGCAATTTGCCGGTGCGGGTCGAGCCGGTGAACGACAGCTTGCGCACGATGCTCGAGGCTTGCAGCGCGCCACCGATCGCCACGGCATCACCGGAAACGATGTTGAACACACCGGCCGGAATCCCGGCCTGCTCGGCCAGTACCGCCAGGGCAAAGGCCGACAGCGGAGTTTCTTCCGAGGGCTTGAGGATCATGGTGCAACCGGCGGCCAGCGCCGGACCGACCTTGCGGGTGACCATGGCCAGGGGGAAATTCCACGGTGTGATCGCCGCGACCACGCCTATGGCCTCCTTGACCACAATGATCCGCGCATCGGCCTTGTGGCTCGGGATCACGTCGCCGTAGGCACGCTTGGCTTCTTCAGCGAACCACTCCAGGAAGCTCGCGGCATAGACCACCTCGCCCATGGCTTCGGCCAATGGCTTGCCCTGTTCGCGGCTGAGCAGCGTGGCCAGTTCCTTCTGGTTGCCCAGCATCAAGTCGCTCCAGCGCTTGAGGCGCAGGCTGCGTTCCTTGGCGGTCAACTTGCGCCACGCCGGCAAGGCGCGGTTGGCCGCGTCGATGGCCAACCGGGTCTCTTCAGCGCCGGCCTTTTGCACCTCGGCGATCAGCTCGCCGTTGGCCGGGTTCAGCACCGGGTAAGTCTGCCCGCCGCTGGACCATTGGCCATCGATGAAATTGCCGTGACGAATCAATGCGTTCATGCCACGGCCTCGGTCAGGTTGAAGCGCGCAAGGCCCGGACGGGCGGTACGCAGGATGCGCTTGCCGGCGGTGTAATCGTTGATCACATCGCACGGGGTGTAGTTGCGTTCCAGCTCATGCAGCTCTTCGGCATCGAGTCTGGTCTCCAGGGCCGCCAGGGCACTGTCGAACTGCTCGGTGGTGTCGGCGCCGACCAGCATGCAATCCACGCCCGGGTGGTTGGCCACCCACGCCTGGGCGATTTGCGCGTTGGACACGCCGCGGGCACGGGCTACACGTTGCACCGAATGGGCGATTTCGAACGAGGCTTCGTCGCTGTACATCTGCTGGGTGAAGAAGTCCGTCTGGTTACGGGTCGACTGCGCGTCGCCGGTCAGCAGGCCACGGGCCAACGGGCTGAACACCGAGACGCCGAGGCCCTGGTCGCGGCAGAACGGAATCATCTCGCGCTCTTCCTCACGGTAGGCGCAGTTCAGTTGCAGTTGCATGTTGATCGGCTTGACCCAGCCATTGCGCTCGCAGGCCATGAGGATTTTTGCCAGTTGCCCGGTGAGCATGGTCGACACACCGATGTAGCGTGCCTTGCCGGAACGCACGATGTCGTTCATCGCGCTCATGGTTTCTTCGACCGGGGTGTTGACGTCGAAGTAGTGCAGCATGAAGACGTCGACGTAATCCATGTCCAGGCGTTTGAGCGAAGCATCGATGCTGTCCATGATGTGCTTGCGCGAGTGGCCGCTGGCGTTGATACCGCTGCGGGTGCCGTAGCCGACCTTGGTGGTGATCACCAGGTCTTCGCGCCGGGCCAGGCGCTTGACGATGCGCCCCACCACTTCCTCGCCGACACCGGCGGAATAGAAGTCCGCCAGGTCGATGAAGTTCACGCCGTGGTCCAGTGCGTGCTTGACGATCGGTTCGCTTTTCTTCTCATCGAAGATCCATGGTTTCCAATCCGGGGTGCCCATGTTCATGGTGCCCAGGCACAGGCGGGAGACTTCGAGGCCGGAGTTGCCCAAACGAATGTATTGCATGGCGCGGACCTCAGGCTTTCGGCGTGTAGAAAGGGTTGCTGATGTGATTGACCACATCCTTGAGCTGTGCGGTTTCCGGCTTGCCGGTCAGGGCGGCACGGATCGCGGTGCGGCAGGCGTTGTAGTTGTTCAGGTACACCGCATCGAGGTCGTCGCAGGCCGGGTTGACCCAGTTGGCGGTCACGATGGCCCACTCGTCCTCGGCTTCCGGCGGCAGGGTGCCGTCGAGCAGCGCTTCCAGAACGGCCTTGGCGATACCGGCCTGGGACGCGCCCCACGTCGCATTGCCGTGCAGGTCGCTGCCGATCGCGGCCTTGTTCACATACAGGGTCATCGGCTTGACCGGGATGTTCGGCTGGGCGATCACCATGAACGGGCAATGGCCCTGGCTTGGCGACGCCAGGCTGTTGGCGAACGCCTGCCCTGCCGGGCCGTTGCGCGGGCCGATCAGGATGTTGATGTGCGCGGCGTTCACGCCAGGGCCTTCGAAGCCTTCACCGATGTACAGGTCGAGATCTTTCATGAGTCGTTACTCTTCAGGGAGTTTTGGTTGATCAGCAGCGCACGCCAGCACGAGGCCGGGCGTGGCAGATGTCTGGGTTCGAAGAGCGCAGCAGATCGCTGGCGAAGACGCGGCAGTGATGATGAGTCATGGTTGCAAACGCTCTTTTTTGTTGTTGATGAGCTGGTTTGCGATTTTTTAACACCGGGGGTTGGCGGGGCTGTAACCATTAAAAGTCATGAGGGCATGACTTCAAGTCATACCCTGACAAAACCTGTAGGAGCTGCCGAAGGCTGCGATCTTTTGATCTTGATCTTTAAAATCAAAATCAAAAGATCGCAGCCTTCGGCAGCTCCTACTGGGCTTGGGGTTGCTTGTGCTTACTGCGACGTTTCCTTCTTCATGGTGTCTTTGGACATGGTGTCCTTTTTCATCGCGTCCTTGGACATGGCGTCTTTGGACATCGAATCGGTCTTCTTCATCGCATCTTTCTTCATCGCATCCTTGGACATGGCGTCCTTGGCCATCGAATCCTTGCTCATGCTGTCGTTGCTCATGGTGTCAGCTGCAAACACGGAGGCAGCGCCAACGGCCAGGCACATGGACAGTACAACGGTGGTCAACTTTTTCATGATGAAACTCCTTGGAGCGTGGGTTGTGGTTGTGTGCAATGCCCAGGCATCCGTCAGCTGCCACCGAACCAGTTGTAGCCCTGGTCTTCCCAGTAGCCGCCGCTGTAGGTGTTGCTGACGAAAATCGCCTGAATGTGTTTGGGGTTCTTGTAGCCAAGCTTGGTGGGCATGCGCAGCTTCATCGGGAAGCCGTATTCGCGCGGCAGCACCGTGCCGTCCCAGGTCAGCGCCAGCAGGGTTTGCGCGTGCAGCGCCGTGGCCATGTCGATGCTGGTGTAATAGTCGTCGGCGCATTTGAAGCCGACGTACTTGGCGTCGGTGTCGGCGCCGATGCGCTTGAGGAAATCGCTGAAGCGCACGCCGCCCCACCGTCCGATCGCGCTCCAGCCTTCGACGCATATGTGCCGGGTGATCTGCTCGGTCTGGGCCATGGCACGCAGTTCTTCGAGGCGCCAACTGCGCTTGTCGGCAACCAGGCCGCTGACCTCCAGGCGATAGCTCTCCTCCTCCACCGTCGGCGCCTCGTCGATGCCGTAAAAGGCATTGAAGGGAAACGGCCGGGTGATCATCGATTCTGGATAAGTCGGCGCCATGGCGTTGGGGTTGAACAGCCAGCCCTGTACCCGGTCGTTGAAGCGCGACATGGAGGACAGCGCGGTGTCGACGCTTTCGTTGTCGGTGATGTTGCAACCGGACAACATGGCCACGCCACCGAGGGTCAGGCCGCGCAACAGGAACGAGCGGCGCGAGCGGTCTTCGATTTGCGGGGCGAGGATCTTGCGGGCGTCGGTGAGGATCGAGGACTCGTCCAGCCCGGGGATCTGAATGCGCTTTTTCATGCTTGCTCCTTGCGGCCGACGATCATGGCCAACAGCGTTTTGGGCACCAGCGCGACCATCAGCAGATGCACCGCCACGAAGGCCACCAACAGCGCCATGGCGAAGAAATGCACACGGCGTGCGCCTTCGTAACCGAACATCAATTCACGCAGCAGCGGAAACTGCACCGACTTCCACAACACCAGCCCGGAGAGCACCAGCAGCGTGATGTCGACTATTACGAACAGGTAGGCGACGCGTTGCACCTGGTTGTAATGGCTGAGATCGGCGTGTGCGAGTTTTCCGCGCAAGGCGGCCCACAGGTCCTGCAGCACGCCCTTGGGCGAAACCGGGAAGAAGCGCCGCTTCAGGCGCCCGCTGAACAGGTTGAAGGCCAGGTAGATCAGGCCGTTGAT
Source organism: Pseudomonas sp. Pseusp49 (assembly GCF_059491875.1). Lineage (NCBI taxonomy): Bacteria > Pseudomonadati > Pseudomonadota > Gammaproteobacteria > Pseudomonadales > Pseudomonadaceae > Pseudomonas > Pseudomonas sp. Pseusp49. The sequence continues at coordinate 4,392,648 of NZ_CP168514.1, forward strand.
CGCCAGAAACCACATCGCCGCGAAATGCCATTGCAGCGCGCCACCGAGCCAGCCGCCGAGGGTGATCGACTTGGGAAAGCTGAATTCGTAGATCGGCGAGGCGTTGTAGATGCGCCAGCCGCTGGTGACCATCACCAGCACCGCCAGGGCGTTGAGCCAGTGGGTCAGGCGTAGCCAGCGTGGATGACTGGCCTTGGGTGAAGCAGTTGACTGCGACATGTCCGGCTCCCGTGTGTTGTTGTTCGTTGGGGCCGAGTATGGGAGCAGGAAGATCGCCAAATCCTCACGTAAAGTTAAATTAAACGTGATAACTCGTACTCGATAACCTGTGGCAGAACCTGTGGGAGCGGGCTTGCTCGCGAAGGCGGTGTGTCAGTCGACATCTGTATTGCCTGACACACCGCCTTCGCGAGCAAGCCCGCTCCCACAGGATTTTCGCAATTATGGTTAAATGCCGCCCCTTTCCATGCCACCGACCCGACCCGACCCGATGAACCCTGAAGCCCTCGCAACCCTCGACCAGCACCTGCTGGCCGCCCTCGCAGCCGCCCCGGCCGAAACCCGCCGCCTGTTCCACGGCCGTGGCCGCTGCTGGCCGGGGCTGGAACAAGTGACCGTGGACTGGCTGCAGGGCGTAGTGCTGGTGGCGTTGTTCAAGGAGCCGGAGGCGGCGCAACTGGAAGACCTGAAACAGCGGCTGATGGCAATCACCCAGTCTGATCAGTGGGCGCAATCCGGCGCCCATACGCTGTTGCTGCAACATCGCTACCTGCTGCAAAGCACCACCGAATGGCTGCAGGGCGAAGTCATCGAAGAAATGACCATCACCGAGGGCGGCCTGAAATACCGGGTCGACCTGGGCCGCAAGCAGAACACCGGGCTGTTCCTCGACATGCGCTACGGCCGCGACTGGGTCCGCGCCCATGCACAGGGCAAGCGAGTGCTGAACCTGTTCGCCTACACCTGCGGCTTCTCGGTAGCGGCCATCGAAGGTGGCGCGAGTCACGTGGTCAACCTCGACATGTCCAGCCCGGCCCTGAGCCGTGGCCGCGACAACCACCGGCTCAACGGCCACGACCTGGGCAAGGTCACGTTCCTCGGCCACGACCTGTTCAAGTCCTGGGGCAAGGTGATCGGCAAGGGGCCGTACGACCTGGTGATCATCGACCCGCCGTCGTTCCAGAAAGGCAGTTTCTTGCTGACCAAGGATTACCAGCGTGTGCTGCGCCGCCTGCCGGAATTGCTCAGCCCTGAAGGCACGGTGTTGGCCTGCATGAACGACCCGGCGTTTGGCGCCGACTTCCTGATCGATGGCGTGACCCGTGAGGCGCCGGGGCTGCGGTTTGAGCAGCGGCTGGAGAATCCGCCGGAGTTTCCGGATGCGGATGTTGAGTGTGGGTTGAAGGCGTTGGTGTTCCAGTTGGAGAGATAACGAGGATGTCGCTTTATAGACACGGGCCACCCTCCCAACGCCAACCCGCTCCACACGAAACCTCAGCAGTTGGATAGACTCAACTTCTTAGCAAGCCATAGAGGAGTTGGCTGTCCGCAACTCTGGCCTGATTTAACCGGTGCAAGCTTATTGAAGCAAATGTAATACTGTCCGAGTTTTCGGATGCGATTTTCGCTCTAAGCCCCGGAGAAACATTAAAAAACGAGACTGCGTCTTCTAAATCCCCTTTAAATTCAATACCAGGATGCACATTTGAGACATATTCTCCGACTGCGAAAATAAAGCCCCTATGATCACGCGTAAACGCGTTAAGGTATTGCACAGTCAATCCTCCACCCATGATAACTTCTGATACGCCCCGCTGCGAAATATCATACTGTTCGACACGGCTACCCAACGCCCATTGCGCATGTTGATTCAAATAAAAATGATCTAAGGCATTCGGCCCAACAGCTACCATTCCACTTACTTTATTTAGATGCAAAAACTCATGACCCAATACTGCACGAAGCTCAATATTCCCCACAGGATTTAAATTTATAGCGACTCGACCATAAAAATCCCGTGCATGAACCCTGGCAGTAATTCTTTCATTAGCGCCACTAAAACCAACAAACTTTCCACTACCACGCGGACCATAGTACTCCCTGGCCAGTCCTTCTCCTCGCTTCATGGATTCCAAGACTTTACTCATTACCGAACTGTATTCCGGGCCAAAGTAACCTTGCAAAATATCTGCATTTTCCATATAGCCTGCGCGCACAGCCTCTTGCGCTTCTGAAAAAAAACTTACCACTGCAGAAATCTCTGACCTAATGTAGTTCGATTGTGCTGATGAAAATTGATGAAGGCCACGCGCGACAATTACAGAGCCACTCGGAATAATTTCTTTTTCAACCTGATCATTTTCACCAGGATAATATCGTCCGTCCACATCGCCAACACCGACACCCTTGTTTGAAACGAAACAAAAAATATTGAGCCCATTAACGGGACCCGCTGGATCCGGACTTATCCAGCGCTGCAACCACGGGGCGTAGTACCGATAACCGTAGTAATAAAGCCCCGTCGCATCCCGCTCTTTTCCCGAATAACGAAGGGTTTTGTACTGCGCCACCAACGCACTTTTCCCCGCCCAACACGCCGTGCCACCAAAGGGGTAATAGTGTTCCCGGGTCAGCACGCCTGCTTCGTCGTCCAGTTCCAGGGTGCTGGAGCCGAGGTGATCACTGAGGCTGTAACGCAGTTGGTCACTGTGCTCACCCTGGAGCCAGTGCAATGCCCGCACGTTGCTGCGTCCGGCTTCGATGCTGATGACGTGATGTTCTTCACCATCGGCCTGGCGATGGATTTCCAGATTGGGGAGGTAACGGACCTCGGTGCGCAGGGTGCGACCGCTGCTTTGGGTGAATCCGACTTTGCGCAAGCGATGGCCGGGGCGGTCGTAGCGGTAGCTTTCGTAGTCGTCGGGCTCGGTTTCGCGTTGGACCAGCGTGACGCGGCTCAACTGATTACGGATATCCCAGTCCATGGCTTGGCCGCGCTGCAGCTCCCGTTGATTGCCACAGGCATCGAAACCCAATGCAATATCACCCTCTCCCGGCAGGGAACCGTCGCCGCGTTGCGCGAGGCTTCGATTACTCAGCGCCGAGGTGAACATCGAAAACCTCGGCGTATCACTGTGCTGGCGAGTGATCAAATTCCCGCCTCGGTCGTACTCGAAGCGTTGCGTGTAATTACGCCGCTGGTTGGGGTCCAGCGGCGTAGGCAGCAGTACTGGCAGGGCCGGGCCATGGCTCGGCTGGCTGACCTCCCAGCCCTGGGCTTCGACCAGTTGATACAGGCTGTCGTAGCGGTAGCGGTTGATCGGGTCGATACGCTGGTTGTTGAAATGGGTCACCGGTTGGGCCAGGTCTTGCAGTTCGACGATGTTGCCCACCGGATCATAGACATAGTTGAGATCCTGCAACGACTTTTGATTGCCGAGCGCGGCCTGCAACCTGAGCAAGCGACCGTCATCCGTGGCGTATTCGACACGGGTCACCACGCCATTGCCGGCAGTTTCGCTTTCGACCTGATCGAGGGCGTTGTAGCGGATGGCGCTGACCAATCGTTTTGGCGGCTTCCCCTCCCCGGCCATTTTCAACCAGGCCTCATTCGGTTTGCCCGCGAGGTCGTAACCGAAAGTGCGCAGATTGCCCATGGCGTCGGTCTGATGCCGTAGGTCGCCCGTGGGATTGAAGGTGTGCCGGGTGATGAACGGGCGGGTTTCCAGCAACTCATCGCGGGCCTCGGGTTCGAGAGGCCAATCAAGGATTTCAAGGTCGGCGAGAAAGCTCCGCTCTTCCTGCAACACCCCTGCAGCCATTCCATACTCGGGATAGATCTGACTGCCGGCCGGGTCGTCATGCCGGATCAACTGCCCGCACTGGTTGTGCTCGGCGAAACCAGGACCGGAATCTCCGTAGGTCAAGCGCTCGACCACGCGCGCAGTCTCTCCTACCGCCTGCTCCACCACCGCGAGAGGACGCCGCTGAGGGTCATATTCAATGTGCCGCTGACTACCGCGCGCATCCCAGAACGAACAGGGCGAACCCGCCTGATCGAGCAAGCTCAACTGCCATCCGCCATCGACGCTGTCTGTCAGCAACGGCTGACCACTCAAGCCGTAGACCGTGGTCAGGTTCGGCTTCGAGGTGCCCCACAACCGTGGGTCCCAGGACTCGATCAAGCGCCCCGCCGCATCGAAACCTTGCCGGGTGATGCGCGGATCAATCCCGGCGCTGTCGGGATGCCGACAGTAACCCACGCTGCGAATCGCCAGGGCGCGGGGATCGATGACCGACAGCGTCGGTGTCGCAGCGTGGTGGTGAGCGTTCACGGCATCGTCTGTCCTTCGCTCGGATCGCGGACAGCGTGAGCCTTTTTTGCGCGGGCCGATACTGTAAGAAGTAACAGGTCGGTGATTCTGCTTGCAGGAGCTGGCTTGCCAGCGATGACGTCATTGCATTCACCACCGCCATCGCCAGCAAGCCGGCGCCTACGGACTCTGATTACCCCATCTTTATCTGCACGCCACGCGGCACCGACGCCCCACTGTCCTCATCGATCTGCGCCATGCTCAAGTGCGCGGTTTCCTTGAGGAACAACGAGCAGACCGCAACGATGGCCAACGCCAGCGTGCCGTAGATCGCAACACCGAACGGATTGTGATCGGTGGCAATCAGGATTGCCGTGGCTACGCTCGACGCGGTTCCCCCGCCCAGTGCCGCGCCGATCTGGTAGGCGGCGGACATTCCCGAATAGCGCATGTCCCTGGGGAATTGTTCGGCCAGGAACGCCGGGATAGGTCCTTGTGTGGCGCCCATGAAGGCACCGACGGCGATATACGCCAGGGTCGAAATCAGCAGGCTTTTCAGACCGACCAGCGCAAAGAACCCGAAGAACCCCAACGCCATGATGATCGCCCCCAGCACCATCACCTTGCGGCGGCCGATCCGGTCGGAGAGCAAGGCGAACAGCGGTGCGGTGATGACGATGGCCACCGACAGCGAAAAATCGAAGATCAGTGCATCGGTGCTGCCGTAACCGATCTGCGTGGCGTACGACAAAAAGAACGTGCTGCCGATGTAGGCAATGGTCACGTAGCCAAACGCGATCCCGGTGCACAGCAGCATTTCCTTCGGCCGTGCCCGCAGTGCCGCGATCAGTGGCATACGCACCGGCGTCTTGTGTTCGACGCGCTGTTCAACTGGTTTTTGCAGCCGCGCATAGAGCCCGATCAACACCAGCACACCGCCCAGCCAGAAGGGAATGCGCCAGGCGAAATCGGCGAGATTATCGTTGGAGGCGACACTGACAATGCCGAACACTGCCGCGCCGAGGATGCCGCCGATGCCGATCCCCATGCTGGTGAAACTGCCCCACAACCCTCGTCGACCGGGCGGCGCCGACTCGATGCCGAACAGCGCCGCCCCGCCCCACTCACCACCGGCGGCGAAGCCTTGTATCAAGCGCAACAACACCAGCAGTGCCGGTGCGGCCAGGCCGATTGACGAATAGCCCGGCAGGCAGCCGATCAGCAAGGTACTCAAGCCCATCAGCAACAGGGTGATCACCAGCATTTTCTGCCGGCCGATCCTGTCGCCGTAGTGCCCGAACACCATGCCACCCAGCGGCCGGGCAAAAAAGCCCGCACCAAAGGCGCCGAAGGCAAACAGCGTGGCGGTGAGCGGGTCCATCTGCGGGAAGAACACCTTGGGAAACACCAGCGCCGCCGCCGTGCCGTAGATGACGAAGTCATAGAACTCCAGCGCGGTGCCCATGCCGGAGACGAAGAAGGTTCTGAGGGCGGACTGCGAACCCGCCGGGGAATGACCGTAACTAGCCATATCGAGTGCTCTTTTTGTTGTTATGGAGGACGTCGTTTCAGAAGCGCTGGAAGCCGTAGCGGGCCAGCAGCATCGGGTTGCCGGCGGCGTATTCGAGGACCGCGTTTTCGCTGTCGATGCCGAGGGTCAGCAGGGTTTCCCAGCGCTCGGTAGCCGGCATGCTCAGGTCCGGATGGAAACAGATCGGCGCCTCGTCGCCGGCGTCACCGCACATGGCCGCTGCCCGGCGATTCAAGTCGCCATGGATCATCTCGACCCGCGCCGCGTTGACATGGGCCAGGCGTGCGTAGGTGGTCGATGCATCCGGCGTTCGCTCGCCAAGGCTCAGCACCGGGTCAAGGAAGTGATTGGTGTGGGTGATCCAACCGTCTTCGCTGGGCAGGACCACAGCGGTGCCGGCGGCGGACATTTCAATGCTCGCCGCCCGTGGCGCCGTATCATGGTTCGAGAACACGGTCAGGACGGTCGACGCACTGACCCGTGCCGACCGCGCCAGGGCAATGGCCTCTTCAACGCTGGTCGCCTCCTCCAGGATCCGTCGGGCAATGGCGTGCACCGGCACGCCGGCTACCGCGTTGTCGCTGGCGTGGTGGAGGATGTTGAAGTGCAGCCCGAGGCCGGCGCTGTTCACGCCGATTTTTCCCAGCATGCCGAACTCGGTGAACAGCTTGACGGTCATGCCGGAAGGGTTTGTCAGTTGCAGCAGCATGCCGTGGGGCACCAGCGAATCGTGCCAGTCCCAGGTCTGGATGGTTTTGGGCGCATCGCCCCCCGCCGGCGCGAAGACCGCCGTGGAGCATTCGCCCTCGAGAGAGGCAGGCATCACCGCGAGGATTTCCGTGCGGGCGTTCAGGCTCGCCAGTTGCCACAGGGGAATCCCGGCGCCTTCGGCCGTGGCTCGCAGTTCCTGGGCCAGGCTCGGGCTCCAGTCGGTGAGTGCTTGCAGGCTGGCTTCGCCCAGGGCGCGCACCTGCTCGGGTGCCACGCCCACCTGATTGAAAAAGTCGAGATAGAGCGCCACCGTCTGGCCGATTTGCGCCGCCCAGGTTTCGCCGATTTGCTGGCCTCGGATCTGTGGGCTGTGGGTGTCGGTGACGAAGCAATGCAGTTTCACGAGCGGTGTTCCTTTTTTGCGTGGGTAATCAACCTGTGGGAGCGAGCTTGCTCGCGATGGGGCCAGCACATTCAACATGGATGTCGACTGACCCACCGTCATCGCGAGCAAGCTCGCTCCCACAGGGTTTGTGTGTTCTGGTGGATCGGGTTCAGGGTTTAAGGGCAAAAATCTCGCGGCCGGCGAACCAGGACTGCAGTACTTGGGTATCGCGCAGGGCCTCGGGCTTGACGGTGAAGACATCCCGGTCGAGGACGATCATGTCGGCCTGCTTGCCCGGCTTGAGCGAACCGATCTGTTCTTCAAGGCGCAAGGTCCGGGCGGCGTTGAGGGTGTAGGCCTGGAACATGGTCTGGCGGTCGATGTCTTCGGCGGCGTTGAGCACGCCTTTGGGGCCGGTGCGGCTGACTGCCTGGTAGATCGCCTTCCACGGATCCGGCGTGGTGATCGGCCAGTCGCTGGCGCCGGCAATGGTCGCGCCGTGCTTGAGCAGCGAGCGGGCCGGGTACGAATACAGGAAGGCCATGGCGCTGACATAGGGCTTGACCAGGTCCATGCTCGACTCATCGGCCATGGCCCAATACAGCTGCATCGAGGCAATCACGTTGAGGGGTTTGAACCGGGCGAATTCCTTCGGGTTGACCATTTGCAGGTGTGTGATGGAGTGGGGAATCCCGCTTTGTCGATCCTTGCGCGCCTGTTCGATGCCGTTGAGCGATTCACGCACCGCGCGGTCGCCAATCGCGTGGATGTGCACCAGCCAGCCACGGGCGTCGGCAGCGCTGACCAGTTCGCCGAAGTGCGCCGGGTCGATCAGCAATTCGCCGGATTTTTTCGAGTTCCTGTAGGGCTCCAGCATGGCGGCGCTTTGCGCCGGGACTTCCGCCACGCCGTCGGCAAACACCTTGATCCCCGGCAGGGTCAGGTTGGGCACGCCGAGAAACTGCTGGCGGACCTTGTCCAGTTCATCGAGATCGGCCGGTGTGGCTTTCGAATCGGCCATCAGCAATGCGGCCACATGCGCGGTCAGCTCGCCGCGTTCGGCCAGTGCCTTGTAGATCGGCAACACCCCCAGCGACTGATTGTTCACATCGCCGCCGGGAATTTCATTGGCGATGGGGTCCATCCAACCGGTGATGCCCAGGCTTTTGTAATAGTCGAGCGCTGCACGCGCGCCCGCCATCAATTCCTCGGTGGTCGGCGGTGGCAGCAGGGCCTGCACCGGATACAGTCCGGCGTCGACCAGGAAGCCATTGGGCCGTCCATCGTCGTGATGCCCGATCGTGGCCTGCTCTTCGTCCTTCAACGCCTTGACCCGCGCGGCATCCACACCGGCACGCTGGAGCATCGCCCGGTTGGCCCATCCCGTGTGCAGGTCCCAGCCCAGAAAGAGAATCGGCGTGTCTGCCCATTCGCCCTGATTGAAGCGCTGCTCAAGCGCCTCGATCTGGCTCCAGTAAATCGATGGCAAACCGCCGACGCTGAGGATGTCACCGCGTTTGGCCTTGCCGTCTTCGCGCCACTGACGCAGGCGTTTTTCCAGTTCGTCCAGCGCCAGCAACTCGCCGTCCAGATTGGCCTGACGCAATTGCAGGCCGCCCTTCACCGTGTGCGAGTGCGAGTCGATAAACCCTGGCATCAGCACCTTGCCGCCCAGGTCGACAATGCGCGTGCCCGGCTGTTTGAGCCGTAGCACCTGGGCATCGGAACCCACCGCCGAGACCTTGCCATTTTCGACCGCGACGGCCTGCTGCAAGGGCTGGCCGGGTTCGGCGGTGTACACCCTGGCGTTGTGCAGAATGAGATCGACAGCGGCCATACTTTCCATCGAGGAACAGGCCAGGACGAGTGACGCGGCCAGGGTCAGAATCTGTTTCATGGGTGGCTCTTTATTTTTGTTGGGCTGTAGCCAAGACTATCCAAGCCGAATCGAGAACTGAATGCCTGCTCCCGCACAACTTCTGTGCCTATCAGGAATAGATAAATGGATAAAATGAGTGCCCTGACCATGTTCGTCGCCACCGCCGAACAGGGTAATTTCAGCCGCGCCGCCGACCTGCTGGGCAAGACCCCATCGGCTTTGACCAAGGCCGTGGCTCAACTGGAGGAAGAACTCGGCACGCGCCTGTTCGACCGCACCACCCGGCGCATGGCGCTGACCGAAGCCGGTCGCATCTACCTGGAAGGCGCGCGCCAGGCGCTGATGCAACTGCAACTGGCCACCGAGGACGTGGAGCAGTTGCAGCATGAGCTGCGCGGCGACCTGCGGATCACCGCCCCGCCCTCGTTCGCACCGGCTTTTCTCAATCAGGTGTGCTGTCGCTTTTTGACCGCGCACCCGCAGGTCAAACTGGAAGTGGACCTGAGCGATAACTTCGAAGACCCGGTGGACGGCGGCTACGACCTGGCCCTGCGTGACGGCCCCATCGACCTGCCTGGCGTGATCGCACAGCCACTAGTGGAAAATCAGATGTTGCTCTGCGCCAGCCCGGCTTATCTGGCCCGTAAGGGCGAGGATGTTTCACTGGAGAACTATCAGCAGCACGACTGGCTGATCTTCCGCCACCCGCTGCTCAACCGGCATTTCTGGTGGGTCAAGCAAGGCGAACAACGGGTACGCCTGACACAACCGACGCCACGGGTGGCCAGCGACAACTTTGATTTTCTGCTGGCCTGCCTGCTCGATGGGCAGGGCTTGCAGTTCATCCCGCAATGGAGTGCCGCGCCCTATCTGGCGCGTGGCGAACTGGTCGACTTGATGCCGCAGTACTGGCGCGAACCCAGTGCGTTCGGGCCGTGGATCTACGTGCTGTACCTGGCCCACCGGCGCAACACGCGCAAGGTCAAAGTGTTCATCGAATACCTCAAGGCGCATTGGCAACCGCAAGCTGCATGACCGTTCAACGCGGCTGCAACACCAGCGCAAACAACTCGCCATGCCCGTTCACGTTGAGCTTGTGATAGAGGTTGCGCCGGTGCACTTTCACCGTCTCCGGGGAGATGCCCATTTGCTGGGCGATGGCCTTGCTGGAGAAGCCCTGGAGAATCAGGCGCGCGGTTTCGATTTCCCGCAGCGTCAGGCGTGCGTCGAAGCGATCGAGCAAGGTCGCCAGATCGCCGGCCGGCGGTTCGGCGACCGGCCCTTCCGGTGGCAGCAAATCCAGGTGTCGGCGCATCGCCGACAGCACCCAGTCACGCACGCACAGCAGGCGCCCCTGGTCCTCAAGGCCAAAGCGCGTCGAACGCCCGAGGGACAGGCCGAGCACGGCGCCGTCGAGGTTGACCATGAACTGCAACTCGTCGCCACCGACCACGGTGCTGAAGTAGCTCAGGTAGTACTCGCTGTGCTGGAACTGGTCCGGGGCCACCGATTCGAGGCTGTGCAAGCCGTCGGCGATGCCGGCGCAGACGGCTTGATAGAACGGATCGAGCAGGTACATGCCGGCACGGTAGTCCGCCAGTTCTTCCTGCTCGGCACTGTTGCCCTTGGCATCGAAATCAATCAGCAGGCGCGGCACGTGGCCCGGGCGCATCAGCGCCACCAGGGCGTTGTCCAGCGGCACCAGCAGCCGCAGGGTATCGACCAGCGCCCGCCAGAAACCGTCCCGCCCCACCGTCGTGAAGACCCGCGCCAGCCCCTGGTGCACCGGCAACTCTTTCAACAACGCGTCCACGCACTACCCCTTTTGAGTAACCCATGATGGGAATGGGTGAAGGCCACCCCGGTCGATACGCTGCAAACTCCTGATTACCACCGGCCGCAACAGGCCAGGAGTGCCGCATCATGAGTCGTCACCGCTTGTATTTCAATCTGGGGTTTGGCGCCTGTCTGGCAGTGTCGCTGTCGGCGCAAGCCGTCGAAGCCCCGACCGTGCACGTGTACAACTGGTACGACTACATCGGCCCCACGACCCTGCACGACTTCAAGCGTGACACCGGGATCGCGCCGGTCTACGACACCTTCGACAGCGCCGAAGTGCTCGAAGGCAAGCTGCTCACCAGCCGCAGCGGCTACGACGTGGTGGTGGCCAGCAACTTCAGCCTGCCAACCCTGATCAAGGCCGGTGCCCTCGCCCCACTGCCCCGGGCGCAGATGCCGGACTTCAAGAACATGGACACCGATCTGCTGGCGAAACTGGCCAACAACGATCCGGGCAACCAGTACGCCGTGCCGTACCTGTGGGGCACCAACGGCATCGGCTACAACGTCGACAAAGTGCGCGCGGTACTGGGCGACAAGGCACCGGTGGACTCCTGGGACCTGGTGTTCAAGGAGGAGAACCTGGCCAAGCTCGGCGAGTGCGGCGTGGCCATGCTCGACTCGCCGTCGGAGATGCTGCCGGTCGCCCTGCACTACCTCGGCCTGCCGCCCAACAGCACCAACCCCGAAGACTACAAGAAAGCCGAAGCGCTGCTGCTGAAGTTACGTCCGCACATTGCCTACTTCAACTCGTCGAAGTTCATCAGCGACCTGTCCAACGGCAACATCTGCGTGGCGGTCGGCTGGTCCGGCGCCATGCTCGAAGCCAAGACCACCGCCGAGCAGGCCGGCAACGGCGTGAAGATCGCCTACAGCCTGCCCAAGGAAGGCGCGCCGGTGTGGTTCGACACCCTGGTGCTGCTCAAGGACGCCCCGCACCCTGAACAAGGGATGGCCTTCATCGACTACCTGATGCGCGCCGAGGTCATCGCCCCGGTCAGCGACCACCTCAACTACCCCAACGGCAACCGCAGCGCGACCACGCTGGTGGCCGAAGCGACCCGCAACAACCCGGCCGTCTACCCGTCAGCCGAAGCCATGGCCACCCTGTTCACCCTCCAGCCCCTGCCGCCAGCGACCGAGCGCGTGCGCACGCGAATCTGGAGCAAGGTCAAGAACGGCCAATAACCCAAATCCCTGTAGGAGCTGCCGAAGGCTGCGATCTTTTGATCTTTTGTTTTAGTCGATCCGGAATTTTTCAAGATCAAAAGATCGCAGCCTTCGGCAGCTCCTACAGGGGTTGACGCATTTTTCTGCCACGAATCGAAGATGAGAAAACCCATGAAACCACGCGCCCGCGACTTGAACCTCCAATTCGGCCAACTGCAACCCGGCCCGCTCAATGCCATCACCGACGTCCCCGGCGTGCGGGTCGGCCACTGTGATGTACGAGGACGCACGGCCAACGGCCGCGACATCCTCACCGGCGTCACCGTCATCGAACCACGCGCCGGTTCCACCAGCCAGCAACCCTGCTTTGCCGGCGTGCATGTACTCAACGGCAATGGCGATGCCACCGGGCTGGAATGGATTCGCGAAGCGGGCTTGCTGACCAGCCCCATCGCCTTCACCAACACCCACAGCCTGGGCGTGGTGCGCGATGCGCTGATCGTGGTCGACCGCGAGCAGCAAGCCGATGACGGGCGCCTCTACTGGAACATGCCGGTGGTGCTGGAAACCTTCGACGGCTTGCTCAACGACATCAACGGTTTTCACGTGAAGCCTGAACACGTAGCCCAAGCCGTGCGCTCGGCGGCAGGTGGCCCGGTGGCTGAAGGCAATGTCGGCGGCGGCAGCGGCATGATCTGCCACGAATTCAAGGGCGGCATCGGCACCGCGTCGCGACGCCTGAACAGCGCCCAGGGCGGCTGGACAGTGGGGGCGATTGTCCAGGCCAACCATGGCATCCGCAACGAACTGCGCGTCGACGGCTACCCGGTCGGGCGCTACATGGAACAGGTCGATTCGCCGTTCCTCAAGGCCTCGCTGCCCCATCCGGGCATGGGTTCGATCGTGGTTTGCCTGGCCACCGATGCGCCGCTGCTGCCACACCAGTGCACGCGCCTGGCCCAACGCGCCAGCCTCGGCCTGGCTCGCACCGGCGGCGGCAATGAAGACCACAGCGGCGACATCTTCATCGCCTTCGCCACCGGTAACGATCACGTGCCACCGGCTGCCTACGAGAGCAAGAAAGCGCCGACCACAAACAACCTGAGCATGGTCAACAACGACCACATCAGCGAGCTGTTTCTGGCCGCCACCGAAGCCGTGGAAGAAGCCATCATCAATGCCTTGCTCGCCGCCGAAACGGCCGAGGGCAACGGGCATGGGGTGCCGGGGCTGGATGCCGAAACCCTGCTCGAGGCGTTGCGCCGCGCCGGCTGGCCGGGGGATGCGACTAGCGGTACTTGAGTGAAACACTCGGTCTTTTTAGGATGAACTTACGCAGTCGCTTGCCTGGCAAGCCGCTGCGTAGGTGGTGAGTGAACTGAACCCCTACCAAGCTCACCGCCTGCTTCATGCGCATCTTGAGCCTCTCGGCTCTACTTCCTCCCCATCAAAGAGCTTTGAGGCTCTTTTTTTGCCTCTGAAAAACCAACTCCCCATCAACACATTCCCCTGTGGGAGCGGGCTTGCCCGCGAAGGCGTCGTATCAGTCGCCATAAATATTGGCTGACACACCGCCTTCGCGAGCAAGCCCGCTCCCACAGGGGGGATTTTCATTGAGACTCGGTGGTGCACAGCGACCGCCACGCCGCTTGCGCCAGCATCTCCCGGTACGCCTTCGGGCTGCCCTTGACCCGGCCCGACAACCACGCGCGGCAGTAACTGTCTGCCTGGCCAATGATCAGCGACAGCAGCAACTCCGCCGGAAAATCACCCAATTCATCGCCGTGAGTGCCCAGCCATGTCAGCAACTGCTTGTTGCGCACCTTGTTGCGGGTGGCGAGTTCGTCCTTGAACGGCCCCTTGGTGACGGCAAATCGCGCGTGGTACTGGAACCGCGCCCAGTCCGGCTGGCTATCGACCCAATCCACATAGCTGTGCACCAGCGCGTGCACCCCCGCCTGGGTGGTTTGCGCATCCGCCAGGTAGCTGTCGCGCAAACGGGCCTGATCATCCAGGGCGGTAAAAAACAGCGCCGCCACCAGGCCTTCCTTGTTGCCGAAGTGGTGATAGATGGCGCCGACACTGGTATCGCATTCGGCGCGGATCATTTCGATGGTGGTGGCCTCGATCCCCTGTTCGTTGAACAGGCACAGGGCCTTCCTGAAGATGTCGCGCTTGAGTTCGGCGCGTCGTCCGGGGTAGCAGCGTTCGAGCAGATCGGCGGTATCCATGCTGAAAAACAGTCCGCAAAAGTCATGGGTGGAGGCTGGCGGTTGCCAGCGAACAAGTGGCGTCAGGTTGACAGATTTCCTTTCGACAGAATACTGTTCCGTCACAGAACATTATTCTGTTGCGGAAGATTGTTCTGTAAACCGTCATCCTCAAGAGGCAAAAAAAATGAGTCAGTTCCTCAGCATGTTCAACAGCGCCGGGCCAGAAGGGTTCAGCGAAATGGCCTGCCAGGTGGCGCCCTACTTCTCCACCATCAACCCGCTGGTCCAGGATTTGCGCAAAGGCTTGGCCACCGTGCACGTGCCGTTTGCCCGGGAAATCACCAATCATTTGGGTACGGTGCATGCGATAGCGATGTGCAACGCCGCCGAGCTGGCTGCCGGGATGATGACCGACGTGTCCATTCCCGCCGGCGCGCGCTGGATTCCCAAGGGCATGACCGTGGAATACCTGGCCAAGGCCAAAAGCGATGTGACGGCGGTAGCCGAAGGGGATGCAGTGGACTGGACCACCGAAGGCGACAAGATCGTGCCGGTGGACATTCACGATGCCGAGGGCAAGAAGGTATTCACGGCGCGGATTACCATGAATGTGAAGCTGGCTTAAGCGCTGACGGGGGCTCTCGCGGACAACTCAATCCCTGTGGGAGCGGGCTTGCCCGCGAAGAGGCCGACACATCCAACATTAATGTTGGCTGACACACCGCCTTCGCGAGCAAGCCCGCTCCCACAGGGGATTTGTGGTGTTTGGGAGCCTGTGGTCAGACCAGGCGCAACCGGGGGCCACTCGCCGGCACTGCCTCATCACCCAAGCGCTCGCGCACACATTCATTGGCCTTGCGCGTCAACTGGTCCAGATGCCGGTCGCGCTGTTTTTCCGCGTCGGTCATGGCCCGCTTGCCGTGCTTTTGCAGCAGGTAGGTATGAATCTGCCGCACTTCCAGCGAGCTGTAGATCGACGCCACGTCCAGCAGCGCCATCAAGCCATCGGTGCTGTGGTCGCGGGTGTTCATCAACACCTGGGTCGCACGCACGCCCACCACCTGAAAACCCATCGCCTCGAAATACGGCACCTTGGCCACCGCGCAGGTCAGCTCGGCATGGGGATAGCGGCCGACCATTTCCCGCAGCATCCGCCGGGCCACACCCTGGCGCCGATATTCGGCCTGTACCGCCATGTACGCCACGCCACACGCCTCGGGGTCGTCCTGCACCGGCAGGTACAGCACAAAGCCCAGCACCTTGTGCGGATCGTCTTCGTCCGTGGCAACGATCAGCTCCACGGCAATGCCTTTTTCACCGTTGAGCGCCTCCAGGTACAGGTGCACCTCATAGCCGATCGCGTATTGATAAAGGTTGTACAGCAGGTTGCTGGGCGGGATCGCGACCATGCTGATGTCGGTCAGGTTGTCGACCACCATCTGCAGGATCTGGCTATTGATGTGCTCGGGGCACGGGGTCTTGAAGTGGCTGATCAGGGGCATTGCGGTGACAGGCTCCGGGAGGCAAGGGCCGCCTATCATAACGCGCCTGACACCTGCGGTCCGAAGGGTGTTAGGGGTGTAGCAGGTGATTGGGGAAATGGGTGGGTCAAGGCCCCCGAACCTGAGGATTGCTACCCACTTCGGCGCTACAGAAAAGTCTTAATATCTTGATACAAATCAGCCTTCCATACCCTCCGAGACTCCCTCGTGATTGGCGTAGCTCTTGCATCGACCGCATTGCGTACGTCAGCCACATCGGCGCGCCCCGAGGGAAACACTATGAAAAGCCTGCCTGACCTCAAACCGCTCGGTTTCAGCAAACCGGGCATCGCCGCTGTGATGCTGATCAACATCAGCCTCGGCACTGTCAACGCCGCACCGCTGGACGATGTCAACCAGCCACCACCGACGGACCCCTCGGCGTACAGCAACCCGGCAGCCGACCCCAAGGCCGCGCTGGACGCCTTGCTGACCATGCCATCCTCCAATCAGGGTTCCATCGCCCTGCCCAATGGCATGTACGGCACCCGCACCACGCCAACGACCGACAACGTGCTGCAACCAGCCCAGCAAACATCATTCAAGATCCCCACCAACGGCAAGCCCAGTCCGCTGTTCGGGGCGCAGCCGTACACTCAGCAACTGCTGTTGTTCGAAGAATTCGGCACGGAAAAACTCGACCCGACACTGCCCGCGCCACCTCTGACCTTCCCGGTTCCGACCGTCGGCCCGGCGCCCAACCAGGACCCGAACAGCATCGCCCGCAGTGGTCCTTCGGCCACGGCGCTCGAAGCTTTCATGCGCCAGCCGGGGCTGTACCCGTTTCCGTCACAGTATTCCAACGTGCTGGACCGCAACCCATGGCAAGCGCAGATCGAAGCCTTCCTCAACCGCCATCCGGTCGGCTCGCCGGCTGAAGGTCGTCCGCCAGGAAAAGGCTGGTCGCACCAGCGCTGGAACGAGTTTTACCCGCAGGTCGCCTTCAAGACCGTGCAAGCCGGCGCCAAGCTCAACGGCGGCATGCGCGACCGTCGGCAATTGCACAACTACGCCGTCGGTGAGTTCGGGCCGGGCGGTCTCTACTACCAGACCTCGGACATCCCGACCACCACGGGCACCACCAAAGGCATCGACACGCGTTTCCACCCCAACATGCCGATTCAGAACCACAAGGCGCTCTGGACCTTCGACGGCACCTTTCCGCCAAAACTGTTGATGGTGCGCTACGGCCAACCGGTGCTGATGCGGCACTACAACGCCCTGCCGATCGATCCATCGGCCAACATGGGCTTTGGCCTGCACACCATTACCACCCACGAACACAACGGCCACTCCCCGGCCGAAAGCGACGGCTTTGCCAATGCGTTTTTCTTTCCCGGGCAGTACTACGACTATCGCTGGCCGATGCAACTGGCCGGTTACGACACCATCAACACCACTGCGCAGGATCCACGCGCGGCCTTCCCCTGCGCCCCGGGCGAAACCCTGTACGTCAACGACGCCACGCCAGGCCTGAAGACCTGCAACAACGGCAGCATCAAGATCCGTGGCGACTGGCACGAGACCATGAGCACCCACTGGTTCCACGACCACATGCTCGATTTCACCGCGCAGAACGTCTACAAGGGCAACGCGGTGATGATGAATTACTACAGTGCCCTGGACCGCGGCAACGAAGCCTTGGAAGACGGCGTCAACCTGCGCCTGCCCAGCGGCTCGGCCTTGCCCTGGGGCAACCGTGACTACGACGTCAACCTGATGGTGGCCGACAAGGCATGGGACGCCAGTGGTCAGCTGTGGTTCAACCCGTTCAACACCGATGGCTTCCTCGGCGATCAGATCCTGGTCAACTGGCAGTACCAGCCACGCCTGAAAGTGCGCGCGCGCAGTTATCGCTTCCGCATCCTCAACGGCTCGGTGTCGCGCTACCTCAGGATCGCGCTGGTGCGTGAAGTCGCCGGCACCGGTGGCGAATTCCCCGGCCCCGCAGGTTCGGGCGTGTCCTATACCCGCGTGCCGTTCCACATGATCGCCAACGACGGCAACCTCATGGAACACGCCGTGCCGTTCGACGGCAGCATGGACCTGGACGGTGACGGTGATGTGCAGGACCACAACGCCATTCTGCCCACCCAGGGCATTGCCGAACGTTTCGACATCATCGTCAACTTCGCGAAAAACGGGATCTCCGTCGGCGACAAGCTGTACTTCGTCAACCTGATGGAGCACCAGACCGGCAAGCAGCCGGAAAAGAATCCGTTGAGCCTGGCCGATGTCCTGTCCGGCAAGTACAAAGCCGTGCTCAAGTCGGGCAGCAAGGGGCTGGAATGGGACGGCGGCGACCCGGTGGTGGGCAAGTTCATGCAGATGGTGGTGCAGCCTTATTCGGGCCAGGACGTGAGCATGAACCCTGCCGACTACGAACCCGCCAAACCGGGTAAACCGGCCGGCAAGGTGATGATCCCGCTGACCCTCAACCGCGACGATGCGGTCGTACAGGCCAAGCTCAAGGCAGCACGGCATCGCGAATTCATCTTCGGCCGCTCCGATGGCACCGATGAGGCCCCCTGGACCATCAAGACCGACGGCGGCCTGGGCTACAACATGGACCCACGGCGGATCAGCGCCGCCCCACAACTGGCCAACGGCCCGACCGATGCCGGGTTCTCCGGCGACGGCACCCTGGAAGTGTGGAAAATCAAGAACGGCGGCAACGGCTGGAACCACCCGGTGCATGTGCACTTCGAAGAAGGCATCATCCTCAGCCGCGACGGCAAGGCGCCGCCGGAATGGGAAAAATGGGCGCGCAAGGACGTCTATCGCATCGGTGAAGGCATCGACAGTTCGGGAGAGGTGGAAATGGCCATCCGCTTCCGCGAGTTCGCCGGGACCTACATGGAGCACTGCCACAACACCCAGCACGAGGACAACTCCATGTTGCTGCGCTGGGATATCGAGCACCCCGGCCAGTTCCAGTTGATGCCAACGCCCCTGCCTGGCTGGGACGGCGTCAACTACGTGAACTCCGCCGCGCTGCCCACCTTCCGCACGGGCGATAGTCGCAACACTGATGGCGATAACAAAAAACCGATCGCCAACCCCGACAGCGCCGCCAGCAACGGCCAGCCAGTGACCATCAACGTGCTGGCCAACGACAGCGACCCTGACGGCAACGTGCCGCTCAAAGTGGTGGGCCTGGAGCAACCGGACTCCGGCAAGGGCACGGTGACCACCGATGGCGTGCGCGTGATCTACACACCACCGGCGACGGTCCCTGCGCCGTTCACCGCGACCTTTACCTACAAGGCCGCCGATGCCAAGGGTGCGGAATCGGCACCGGCAACGGTGTCCGTGGCGGTCTCGGCAGCGGTCGTCGAGAACCTGATCGTCACCAGCGCTACCGTCACCGCCCGCAGCAACAACCGCTGGTATTGGGTGCTGTCCGGCACCACCTCGCGTGGCCCGGGCAATACCATCACCGCGACGGCCACGACCACAACCGGTACGGCGAACCTTGGCACCGCCACCCTGACGCCTACGGCTACAGGCGCGCGCTGGAATATAGCGGTGACGACCGTCGGCAGTGCCCCCTCGCCGAGCCCGACAGCGACCATCAAGTCGGCCTTCGGCAAAACCGTGACAGTGCCAGTGCACTAGAGCGGATTGATCAGCGCCCGGTTCATGCAATGTGGACCGGGCGCTTTTTTTTGCGGATCGTGCGGGGGGACCGAGAGTCTTTTTATTGACTGTTACAACGCCTTCGCGAGCAAGCCCGCTCCCACAAGGAGCTTATGCTCGACGCAGATCCCCTGTGGGAGCGGGCTTGCTCGCGAAGGCGGCCACACAGTCACCGCTGCGGCGCCACCATCCGAAAGCGGATATTGATCTCGTTGGACACCATGCTGTCCGCCCACTCGCCCTCGCCTATCTTGAAGTCGTCACGCTTGAGCACCAGCTGGCCATCGAAGATGCCGATGGAACTCTCCGACTTCAGCAGCACCGGCACACTCACTTCCCGAGTGAGCCCACGCAGGGTCAGTTTGCCGGTGAAGCTGTAGCGGTCATTGCCGAGGGCCTTGATGGACGTCGATTCGAACGTCGCCACCGGATAAGTCGCGGTGTCGAACCACGCCGGTTTTTGCAGCTCGGTGTTGGCGTCGCTGCTGCCGGCGTCGATGCTGCTCAGGTCGATGGTCAGTGCGGCATGGGCGGCGCCCGGGTTCTCGGTGTCGAAGTCAAGATTGGCCTTGAACTTGCCGAAGGTGCCGTAGGTTTTAGAACCCATCTGCTGATAGGTGAAACTCAAGGTACTGGCCTTGGCGTTGACTTCCTTGTATTCCACGGCGTCAGCGAACGGCGCCAGGCCGAACACCAAGGTGCCGGTCAGAGCGACGCAACACGCGGATCGAAGGTTCATGGCACTCTCCGGGAGGGCTCCCGTCTTGAGTTGGCATGCCGCACACAAAGGCCGGCACCAGATGGACTAAAGCAAACAACCGGCGTTTATTCCACCTCAGCCGTTGAATGGCGACCACCTGCCGGTGGCCGTCAGCGCTACCCGCACGCCTCGCGTTGCCACGCCCGCCGCAACAGCTCGATCACCTCGGCATCCGCAGTCTGGGAAAAGTCCATGTACCAATGGCCAATCGAAGTGAACCATTCGGGCATCAGCGGGCAGACCAGTTCATCCACCTCGCGGCGCAGCGCCTCCACCGTCTCGATCGGTGCCACTGGCACCGCCACCACGATACGCGCAGGTTCCTGCACCCGCAGCGCCTGGATCGCCGCCCGCATCGAAGCGCCGGTGGCCAGGCCATCATCGATCAGGATCGCCACCTGATCCTTGAGCTGCACCGGCGGCCGCGTGCCGCGGTAGACCTGCTCACGGCGCAGCAACTCGCGGCTTTCCCGTTCGACCACGGCGTCGAATGCGGCCTTGGCAATCGGATGCACCCGCAGTGCCTCTTCATTACGAATCTGGATGCCACCGCTGGCAATCGCGCCCATGGCGTATTCGGGGTGGGACGGCACGCCGAGCTTGCGCACCAGTATCAGGTCCAGGCGAACCTTCAGCGCCGTGGCCACCTCATAAGCCACCGGCACGCCGCCACGGGGCAAGGCCAGGACGATGACATCGGGGCGATTGGCGTAAGGCAGCAGCGACTCGATCAAACGCCGCCCGGCCGCTGGCCGGTCTTGCAGGATGGAATGGGACAAGGGGCTCATGTGAAAACCTCCCCAGGCGATTGCGCCTGACTTTTTCAGTCACACCGTCCTTTTGTGGCAAGGGTCCCTGTGGCAGGGGCTTTTGTGGCGAGGGGGCTTGCTCCCGCTGGGCTGCGCAGCAGCCCCAAAATCCAGATTTTGTGAGCGCTTCGCACTCAAACGGGGGCAAGCCCCCTCGCCACAGGGTTCAGTGAACAGCATGCCCCTCCCGACGCCTTCCGCCTACACCAACCGCTCAATCTTCTGATGCTGCCACACCAGTTTGTAATACAGCGTCTGCAACACCAGCATCCCCAGATACGCCACCGGAAACGCCATCCACACCCCTTGCAACCCGAACTTCGCATCCAGCAGATAGGCCGCCGGCAACTGCACCCCCACCACGCAGACAATGGAAATCGCCACCGGCACCATCACCGTGCCGCTGGCCCGCATGATGCCGCCGATGATCGCCTGGAAGCCGAACACCAACAGGCTCCAGAGCATGATGTGCAACAGGTGCTGAGCCATGGTCCGCGTCGCTTCTTCCGTGAGGAACGAAGCCAGCAGCCAATGCGACAGCAAATACCCGAGTACCACCAGACCACCGGTCAGACACACATTGATCATCAACCCCGTGCGCAGAATCGGCCCCATGCGTTCGATGCGCCCGGCCCCAATCGCCTGCGCGCCAAGAATCGACGCGGTAATGGCAATCGACAACGCCGGGAACTGCACGTAATTGACGATCTGCGTCACCGCGCCATAGGCCGCCGTCGCCTGGGAACCGTGCTGGTTCACCAGCGCCAGAATCACCAGCTCCGACAGCGACAACACCACCATCTGCAACCCGGTGGGCAAACCGATGCGCAGCACCTTGCCGAGAATCGCCATGTCCAGCTTCATCGCCGCAAAGAACTCGCGGTCCGGCGCCAACGGATGGCCCTTGCCAATCAAGCGCCACGCCAGCAACCCCATCGCCACCAGGTTACCCACCAACCCGGCAAACGCCGCACTCTGAATCCCCATCGGCGGCAAGCCAATCCACCCGCGAATCAACGCCGGCGTCAGCGCCAACCCGACCATGGTCGACACCACCAGCGCCAACAACGGCGACAAGGTATCGCTCACCCCGCGCAGCAACTGCGTGAACAGCACAAACACCAACAGCGACGGCATGATCCACAACATCACATGGGCATACGCCACCGCATCATCCAGCACATCCGCCGGCGTCCCCAACCCCACCAACGCCGACCGCGCAAACACACTGCCCACCACCGCCGCCGTCAACCCGATCAACACCCCCAGCAACAAGGTTGCCCCGGCAATCGCCTTCACCAGATGCGTCTCGCGCGCCCCCCACGCCTGCCCGATCAACACCCCCGCGCCGGCACCGAGGCCGATCACCAGAGCGATGAAGAAAAACACGATGGGGAACATCCCCGACACCGCCGCCAGTGCCTGGGTGCCAAGCATCTGGCCGATGTAGATGCTGTTGACCGTGCCGGACATGGATTGCAGGAAGTTCGACAGCACCATCGGGGCGAGGAAAAACAGGTAGGTTTTCCAGAGCGGGCGTTGGGGGTTGGGGGTTTGCATGGGCGAAGATCCATCTCGACGGCAGGAGCGATGATTAAGGATAGCGTGGGTGGCTGAAACCAAGGGGCGATGACCATCTCAGGTCTGTGTCTGGATTTCCAGCAACCTGAGGTGAAAGGTCTGAAGTTTCATCATCACGGATCTTACGTCAGCCTCGGAATTCCTCACCTTGCCCATGACCTTGATGAAGCTTATAGTCCGCCCCGTCGCCCTAATGGCGACCAGGTTTGGCGACCTGTTCGATCGGATGCAAAAGCACTGTGCTTTTTTGCAGATGCTGTTGCACCTACGCAAAGCTGTCTTTATGGCAGCTGTGCGCGGGAGACCTTCGGGTCTGCCGGTTTTCCGATCCCGGTTCGCCAACCTGCGTACAGCTGTCACCCATTCGTTTGGCGACGAGTGAGGGACAGTCAACCTTTAAACTGATCGGAGTTTCATCTATGGAAAGATACATGCCCCTCACCGGAATCGATCTGGTTCCGGCCTCCCTGCTCATCGACACCCAAGCCCCACTCGACGTCCTGCAAGCCATGGCCGATTACCGTATTCGGACAGTCACGCAGGTGCTGGAAAACATCGCCTACCGTTCCGAGCTCGGTTGCGACACGGTGGTGCTGGAAGACTTTTCCAAGCTGCTGGTCATTCCGTTGCGCGATGGTTGTGACTTGATGGATGTGATTGGGCGGCGGTTGCGGGCGCAGGCGGCGGAGTAAATGAAAACGGGCGCAGAACGCGCCCGTCTTTTGTCCGACGAAAAAAATGGCTTGATAGACGACGCTAGCCTTTGCCTCCGCTAACACTGCTACTGCCACTGCTACTTCCCTGGTCATTGTTGACCTTGACCTGTGGCCCGACGCCATCTCCCGTACGGAAGGTCGGTAACGCCACCGAACCCACGAATTTCACGCCGTCCCAGCTGGGCAATGGCGTGGGCATCAACTGGATCTGGCCCGGGTGCTCGGAGTCCCAGCGCAGCAGCATCGAGGTGTCCTCGTGCTGTGTGTTGTGGCAGTGCTCCATGTAGGTACCGGCAAACTCACGAATGCGTATGGCCATTTCAACATTGTCGCCGCTGTCCGGATCGGGGCCTATGCGATAGATATCCTTGCGCGCCCCTTTTTCCCATTCCGGTGGAGTCTTGCCCCCTCGAGTGAGAATGACCCCTTCCTCGAAGTGCACATGCACCGGGTGATCCCAGCCATTGCCGCCGTTCTGGACCTTCCAGACTTCCAGCGTGCCTTCCCCCTTGAACCCTGCCGGTGTCGGCCCGGTAGCCAGTTGTGGCGCGGCCGAGATCCGCCGCGGGTCCATGTTGAAGCCTGGGCCGCCATCGGTCTTGATCGTCCAGGGCGCAAAATCGGTGCCGTCGGAGCGGCCGAAGATAAAGGTGCGGTGCCGCGCCTGGGCGAGCCGGGCGATATCGGCAGGGTCATCACGGTGCAAGGGCAGCGGGATCATGAACCTGCCCTCGGGCTTGCCAGGCTTGGCGGGCTCGAAGTCCACCGGATTCATGCTGACATCCTGGCCGGTGTAAGGCTTGACGTTCACTTGCATGAACACGCCCACGCCCGGATCACCGTTGATCCACTGTGGCCCGTGGCTGGTTTGCCTGACCACAGGCAGGTACCTCTCGGAGAGTACATCCGCCAATGGAATGTCACGATTGGGACGCTTGCCGTTTTCATGCTGCTCGATGTTGACGAAGAAAATCCTGTCGCCCGGCTTGATGCCGTTTTTCGCGAAGTCGACGACGATGTCATAGCGTTCGGCAATGCCCATCATCGGCAAAATGGCATTGTTGTCTTGTCTGTCACCGTCTCCATCGAGGTCCAGGCTGCCATCGAACGGCACCGCGTGTTCCATGATATTGCCGTCGTTGGCAATCATGTGGAACGGCACCCGGTTATAGGAAACCCCGGAGTTTTTCGGGCCGGGAAACTCGCCACCATTACCATTGACCTGACGCACCAGCGCCAGCTTGAAGTAGCGGGAAACCGAGCCATTGAGAATGCGCAGACGGTAGCGCCGGGCACGCACGTCCAGGAAGGGTTTGTACTCCCAGTTGGTCAGCACCTGGTCACCGAGAAAACCGTCGGTGTTGAAGGGGTTGAACCACAACTGGCCGGCCTGGTCCCAGGCCTTGTCGGCGATCGTCAGGTTGATGTCATAGTCGCGGTTGCCCCAGCCCAGCGCCGAACCGCTGGGCAAGCGCAGGTTGACCCCGTCGTCGACCGACTCGTTGCCACGGTCCACGGCGCTGTAGTAGTTCATCATCGTCGCGTTGCCCTTGTAGACATTCTGCGCGGTGAAATCGAGCATGTGGTCGTGGAACCAGTGGGTGCTCATGGTTTCGCGCCAGTCGCCACGGATCTTGATGGAGCCGTGGTCGCAGGTCTTGAAGCCGGGGGTGGCGTCGTTGACGAAAAGGGTTTCACCGGGATCGCACGGGAACGCCGCACGCGGATCCTGAGCGCTGGTATTGATGCTGTCGTAACCGGCCAACTGGATCGGCCAGCGATAGTCGTAGTACTGCCCCGGGAAGAAGAACGCGTTGGTAAAACCGTCGCTTTCCGCAGGTGAGTGGCCGTTATGTTCATGGGTGGTGATGGTGTGCAAGCCAAAGCCCCGGTTGGCCGACGGGTCAATGGGCAAGGCATCGTAATGACGCATCAGCATCGCCTGGCCATAACGTACCTGGAGCAGTTTGGGCGGAAAGGTGCCGTCGAACGTCCACAACGCATTGTGGTCCTGCACAGGCATGTTGGGGTGAAACTGCACTTGAATGCCCTTGGTCGTGCCCTCGTTGACCGGGTCGCCATTGGTGTTGTGATAGAGCCCGCCTGGCGCGAATTCCCCCACGGCGTAGTTATGCCGTTGCATACGATCACGCAAGCCGCTGTTGACGTGCGCGCCGGCTTGCACCGTCTTGAAGGCGTCGCGCGGGAAAAACTCATTGAAACGCTGGTGCGACCAGCCTTTTCCCGGCGGCCGGCCTTCTGCGGGCGAATCGACCCGGCGATTGAGGAAATCCTCGATCTGCGCCTTCCAGGGATTGCGGTCCAGCACATTGGAAAACTCTGTCGGGAAAGGCGTCAATGCCGGCTGCCGGAGAAAGGCATCCAGCGCAGCCGGCGACGGGCCGCTACGCGCCACCTTCAAGGGATCTTGCGCCGGTGCGGGCCCCACTGTCGGGACCGGAAACGGAACGGGTGACGGTGGGTCGGCCGCGTTCAGTTTGTTCGAGCCGAACTCCTCGAAAAGCTCGAGCTTCTGCGTGAACGGCTGAGCCCCGAACACTGGGCTGGCATTTCCGTTGGTGGGGATGTTGAAGCTGGTTTGCAGATTGGGTGGCAACACATTGTCGACCAAGGGGGTCGTGCGGTTACCGACCACGCCATTGGGCAGGTCGAAGGCGCCTACATTTGCGCGAGGCAGCTTGAGTAAGTCCCTCAAGGCAGCATTGGGGTCGACGGGCTGATTGGTGAACGCCGACGGGTCAGTGGGAGGCGGTGCATCGGTGTTGTCGAGGGGGGCTGCCTGGGTCTGGGAAAAGCCCAGCCCCAGCATGATCGCGGCAGCAGAGATACTCAGCGCCAGTCTGGTTTTGGACAATGCACCAGGATTCAACCTTGCGGTATCCAGTTTCATCGCAAACACCTCTGACGGGTTCTACGGAGCGCGTGGAAAGACAGGAGCAACGAGCCAATGCGCCTGGCCCGGCTGGCGAAACGCTTGATTTCGAGCAGGGATGGTAACGACGCAACTTCCCTGCCAAAAATGACAGGAGATGACCAATGGCTCCAGGCCATACCCCCGTTGTCTTCTGGCGTGTGGCAGGCGTATGAGAAGCCAGGATGAAAGCCCCGATGACGGGGAATTTCCCCCGATACAGGGTGCGCTGGTGGGAGGTATTGGGGCCACGAAAAATCGACACTTTCTGAATGTATCGAGCGGTTGAATCCGCAGCCGATCGCTGCTTGTGACGAGTGACTGCATAGACCGATATCGGCCTCGTCAAAGGCTCCAGCGCGTCCCTGCATGCACCCCTATCTCCGCCAATTCGGCATTCCTTGCCTCTAAATCTGACATTGTTTCCCTCTGCCCCGCCAGCCCATCCAGGAATGATGGCCAACGGCTACACTCCTCAGGATTTCTCAACTTCACCTCGACCATGACGGCAACCGATTTGCCTCAATGGTTCAAGCGATAAAAGGCTTGTCTTCCGGTATCAGTCCAACCCCAGTTTCTTCCCGGTTCGATTACATGGAGTCAGCGTACATGCCCTTCCCCCCTCGCTTCCTCGACCACTACCGCAAGGCCGACCGCATCATGCTGGGCCTGATCTGGCTGATGTTCGCTTTCGCGGTGGGCCTGGCGTTCTGGCACGACACCTTCAAGCAGGCGCTGTTGGTGGGTGGCGGTACCAGCCTGTTGTTGACGCTGTTGTATCGCGCCATCGGCGGCTCGCGGTTGATGCGCTGTTTGCTCGGCACAGGCTTGATGGTGATGGCGGCGTTGCACATCAATCAGGCCGAGGGGGTCATTGAGTCGCACTTCGGGATTTTTGCGTTGTTGGCGGTGCTCACGTTCTATCGGGACTGGCTGCCGATTCTGGTGGCGGCGGTGACGATTGCGCTGCATCACGTGGTGTTCCATGTGCTGCAGCACCAGGGTTTTCCGGTGTATGTGATGGCGCATCACGGTGGCTGGACGATGGTATTCGTTCACGCCTTTTATGTAGTGATGGAGACGGTGGCACTGCTCTATCTGGCGGTGCACAGCCAGGCCGATGCGGTGGAAAGCCAGGACATGCTGGACAAGATGCTCGCCGCGACTTCGCAGCTGACAACCGATCCTGGCAAGGGTGACAAGGCGCGAGCGCATGTGTCGCTGGCGCAGCGGTTCGATCAGTTCCTGATGCAGATCACCGCGTTGGTGGACGGGGTGGTGCGTGACTCCAACGGCTTGGGCCAACTGGGCCAGGAGTTGGCCAAGGCCAGCAACACGCTGGAGCAAGGCGCCAAACATCAGTTGACGGAAATCGCGCAGATGACCGGGTCGATGCAGCGCATGGGCGATGCGATGGAGCACATCGTGGTGCAGGTCGAGCATGCCGTTGAGCATGCCGGCCAGGCCAGTGTGCAGATCACCCGCGGGCAGGAAAGCGTGAACCGCGCGCGGCAGGAAATCACCCAACTGGCTTCGCGCCTGGAAGGCACCAACCAGACCGTGCAGGTGCTGGCCGGGCAGGCACAGCAGATCGGTACGGTGCTGGAAGTGATCAGCAGCATTGCCGAGCAGACCAACTTGCTGGCCCTCAACGCGGCGATTGAAGCGGCGCGTGCCGGCGAGCAAGGCCGCGGCTTTGCGGTGGTGGCCGATGAAGTGCGCAGCCTGGCGCAGCGCACGGCGGTGTCCACCAAGGAAATCAGGACGATTATCGAGGCCCTGCAGCAAGGCAGCCGCAAAGCCGTGGAGGCCATGCAGGACAGCCGTGAAGGCGTGGAGCGCTGCGTCGAGGACAGTCAACTGGCGGCGGCGATGTTGCAGGCCATCGGCAGCGACATCTCACAGATCGATGAACTCAACGGGCGAATTTCCACCACGACCCGGGAACAATCCACGGCGAGTGTCGAAATTGTCGGGCGCTTGCAGTCGGTGCAGAACATTGCGCAGAACACGGCGGATGATGTGCAGACGTTGGCGTCGAGCAGTCGTCAACTGCCGCCGATTGCCACACGGCTGGATGCGCTGGGGCGTACCTTTCACCCTTGAGGGAACCGTGATGGGCATGAACAATTTTTCATCCAGTCCATCACGGCCTGATTTCAATGGATGTGGCGCACACCGTCCCTTCAACGCTAATGGTTTGTTCTCGATCTACTGACAATCCCATCACATTTCGCCCGATAGCCTTGCTGCTCCAGCCGCTTCTCCGTCGTCACGGTGAGCGCAACGTGCGAAATAATGATGAACCATTCGATAGTCAGGTTTCTGAAAAGTGACCGCGGTGCGCTGATCCTGCTGCTCGGCGTATCGGCGTTTGTATTGCTGTTCGGGTTGGGCGCAAGGGAGCTTTGGGGCGCGGAAACGCGTTGGGCGAACATCGCGTTGCAGATGCTGCAAACCGGCGATTACTTCGACCCTTACCTCAAGGGCATGCCCTATTACGACAAGCCGCTGCCTTCCTATTGGCTGATTACCGCCACGGCCCACCTGATGGGCGGCCTCGGGCACTGGTCACTGCGCCTGTCTTCTGTGTTGGCGGCGTGGCTGAGTATCTGGCTGGTCTATTTGATCGGTGAACAGTTGTACAGCAAAGGCACCGGCCTGATGGCCGGCTGGTTTCTGGCGACGACCTTCTTTTTCGTGTTCTGGGCCCGGGTCGCCACGGCGGACGTGCTGACGGTTTGCGGTGTGTTGGCCGCTGTCTGGTGGTATTGGCGCGGGCCGGACGACACCCGGCTGAGTCGCTACAGCGTGTTTTTCCTGATGCTGGCACTGACGTCGCTGTTCAAGGGCTTGATCGGGTTCATCCTGCCGGGGCTGATGCTGTTGCCGCACCTGCTCAGCGAGAAGCGCTGGAAGAACCACCTCAATCCACGCCTGTTTCTGGCGATGCTGGTGGGCGGCGTGATCTACATGCTGCCGTTCATGTTGTCACACCGTTATGGCACGCCGACCTATGGACCGAGCGGATTGGGCCTGGTGTTCCAGGAGAACGTGGTTCGGTTTTTCAAACCCTTCGACAACATCGGCCCGATCTATACCTATCTGCTGTATCTGCCGGTCTACACCCTGCCCTGGGCCCCCTGCTGGATGCTCGGCCTGTGGGTGGCCGTGCGCAGCTGGAAGCACACCGAGCCCAATGTTCGCTGGCTCATCGGGGGTCTGGGGTTGCTGTTCCTGTTCTTCACCGCCAGTGGCAGCCGGCGCAGCTATTACGTACTGCCGCTGGTGCCGTTCGCGCAATTGCTGGCGGCCTGGTGGGTCACCCGGCGCATGGCAGCGCGTGAAGCGGCCGGCAAAGCCCGCGGCCCCGGTTGGACCCAAGGCATTGCCGGGGCGGCCGGATTCCTGTTTGTGGTCCTTGGCGTGGTCTATCCCTGGACCAACGGCGGCGCCGGCGGTGTCATGCAATTCACCCGGGATGTGCGTGCCGAAGCCATCAAGACGGCGCCGTGGAACGAATGGCGCATGGTGCTGGTGGATGTCGACAACAAACTGCCCATGTACCTGCAGAATCATGGCTCGCCGTTCTACTACGTGCTCCCGGATTCGGACATCCCACAAACCGGCGATACTGCGGCACTGATGGCGTGGCTGGAAAAGAAAAGTGGCGAGACCTGGAATCCCGAGCGCACGATCATCGTCGAGCAGTACAAGGACCTGAAACAACTGCCGCTGGAGTATCTGACGGCGGACCATCAACTGATCACCACCAAGCCTAACAACGGCGCCCGGCTGTTTCATGCGCATGAGAATGGCAGTGCGGCGTTTATTCCCTATGGCAAAGCGGCGGCCGGACAATTTGCAAGCGGCGCTTGAGGGCGCCGCAGCAAAATTAATTGAATACGGGCGTCTGATTTGTATTCGATGGCGACTGGAACTCCAGAACCCTGGAAAATTTTCAAAAATTTGTGAAATAAAATGTGAAGATAGCCAAGTTAAAAACCCTCACAACATCACATAAAACCCAACAAAATAAGGCTTGTTAAACGATCACCTATGTGAAATAAAATGTGAAGATAAGTCTGACGACACGAACTGCCATGCCCTTAATCACATCGAAATCCTGGCTGGACCCGGTTCTCCCGGAGTCACTGCCCCCATCGATCATTGATCTTGCGGATGCGCTGCCCAGAAAAACCCAGTTTCTAGCCGGGCGACTACCGCCTGAAACCGCCGCACGACTCGGCCGCCTCCTGCAAATCACCAATACGTACTACTCGAACCTGATCGAAAGGCAATACACCGAGCCTGCCGATATGCAGAAAGCACAAACGGCGCCGGTCAAAGATCGCAAGCGGCTGAAAAGCCTGGCGGTTGAACAAATGGCGGTGCAAGCCTTGTTTGAGCGCACGTTGCGCCAGCGAGGCCCCTTTACCTGGGGCGACATGTTCGCACCCGAGTTCGTGAGCGCTGCGCATAACCGGCTTTTTCGCGGTGCCAGTGACGCAGAACGTACATTGTCGGATGGCTCAATCATGCAGCCCGGCATACTTCGGTCGGTCACGGGGCAAAACGTGATCGTCGGCAATCATGATGCGCCGGACGCTTCAGTTGTCGAGGCGATGCTGCGACACCTTCAGTCAGGGTTTGGCCGGCAGACGGACCCTCGCCGCCAGCTGATTTCTTCGCTTGCCTACCACCATCGGCTCGCCTGGGTTCACCCCTTTACCGACGGGAATGGTCGGGTTGCGCGCCTGATCACTCATTTGCAGTTGGTACATCTGGGGCTGGAGCCAACCCTCTGGTCACTGTCACGCGGCCTTGCTCGACGGCATCAGGATTACTACAGCGCCCTGACCATGGCCGACCGCGCACGAGAAGGTGATTTGGACGGACGGGGTCAATTGTCCCAGCGACGTTATTTCGAATTCATTGAGTTCATGCTGCAGGTTTGTCACGACCAGGTCGACTACATGATTGCCGCAGTGGACCCATCCCGCCTGCGTGAGCGTGTCATACGCGCATTTCGCTACAACGAGAAACTTCTACAGCAAGGTATCCGTCCGGAAAGTGCACCCGCGATCATCGCGCTAATCACCCAGGGCAGCTTGCCGCGCAATGAAATCAAGACGTTCACCGGCCTGACGCCGCGCCCGGCAATCGACGAGTTATCCAGGCTTGTAAAAGTCGGCCTGGTAGAAAGTCGAACACCGAAATCCAGAATCGTGACCCCCGGCCTGCCCGCCTGGTTTGCCCAGGATGTCTTTCCAGACTTGCATCGACGTTTTCAGTAGCGCCTCAGCAAGATAGCGGCCCTGATGCAGAGGCACGGCAAGGCCACCTGTCGCACGAACATTGCTCTACAGACTCATTAAATCTACATTTGAATCTATAGATGCATCACAAGGACACGAACATGGCCATCTCCGCCCAAGCCCAATCGTTCAGCAAAAACCAATGCGTCACCGGCCTGCGCGCTGCAGTGAGCATTCTGGAAAAGTGGCAGGCCAGCACTGACCAGGCCTGTCGCATCCTGCGCATTTCCCGCAGCACCTACACCCGCGCCCGTCAGCGTGACCCGGACTGGGCGGTGGCACTGGATGCGGATCAGATGCAGCGCATCAGCTTCGTGCTGAACATTCACGCCACGCTGCGACTGGTGTTCGACAACCCGGACAACGTGTACGGCTTTGCCTCGATGGCCAATGACAATGAGTTTTTCAATGGCCGCAGCCCGCTGGAGATCATGGCCCAGGGCGACATGATTGCGCTGTATGAAACCTTCCGCCGCATCGACATGTTGCGGGGTGCGCAATGGTGATGGCGAGTGAGCTGGCGGTGTTTGCCGGTCAGTCGTTGCAGGCTTATCGCCTGGTCAATTCGAAGTTTCCGCCGATTGCGTTGTTTGATGACGTCGCGGACGCGGATGAGTTTGAGGTGCTGTTCGAGATTCAGGCGCTGACCAATCCGCGGTTGAAGAATGAAGTGGGTCAGCTGGAGTTGATTGCGCGCAGCGAGATCCCGTTCGGGATTGCCGGGTGCTCTTACGCCATTGCGCCGTTTACCCATGTCAATCCGGCGGGGTCGCGCTTCAGTGACGGCAGTTTCGGGGTGTTGTACCTGGCGGACTCGATGGAAACGGCGCTGGCCGAAGTGCGGCATCACCAGGCGCTGTATTGGTCGAAGGTGCCGAGCCTGAACTATGAGCGGTTTGTGTTTCGTGGGTTGGCCTGTGCCTTTGGCGATGGCGGAATGAAGGACGCCACCGCCCTGCCGCTGACCGATCCGGTGTATGCGTCGGACGATTACAGCCATTCCCGCGTGCTGGGGCGGGCGGTGCGGGACGCCGGTTGTCCCGGTTTGCGTTATCGCTCGGTGCGCATGCCGGGCAGTCATTGCTGGGCGTTGATGACGCCGAGGCCCGTCTCGTCGATTGTGCAGACGGCGCATTACGAGATGGTCTGGAATGGGCAGATCACCAGCGTGAGCCAGATCAGCGAAGCCTGATTGCCTTGCGATGACTCTGTGGCGAGGGGGCTTGCCCCCGTTGGACCGCGCAGCGGGCCTGAGATCAACGACGGTGTTTTTCCTGACAGAACGCATTTTCCTCTCTTGCGACCGCTTCGCGGCCGAACGGGGGCAAGCCCCCTCGCCACAAAAAGCGGTACCTGCATGTGCGGTGCTCGATCCATTGACTGCATCGATAGTCACCATCAGTTCAATGAAGTTCTCTTAAAAAATCCCCGGCGTAACATCTGCTCCATACCCACCCATAAGCACCCCGGAGCACACCATCATGAAACGCCAGACCCTCCTCAGCATCGCTTTCTCGGTTTTCGCAGTTAACGCTTTCGCCGCAAACTCTGCTCAACCTGTGGTCGCTGAAGGCGGCTCGGATCGTCTGATTGAAAGCCGTGTGGCTGAAGGTGGTTCGGATCGCCTGATCGAAAACCGCGTCGCCGAAGGCGGCTCCGACAAGCTGATGCAGAACCGCGTCGCCGAAGGTGGCTCCGACCGCCTGATCGAAAACCGCGCGGTTTGAATGCAGGGCTATACCGCAGGACTCAACGAAAAGCCCGGCCTCAAGCGCCGGGCTTTTTCGTGCACATGAAATAAATCAGTCCCAATATTTCAGCGCCCCCCCCGTGTAGCGCCTCCTCTTCTTTCATTCAGGATAGAAGAGTGTATCCACGCGACAAACGGCACCTGTTTTTAAGAAAAACCTGTCATTTGTTACAGTTGTTACATCGCCAACTGTGCCCCCTAATGAACCTGTCGACTACAGGGGGGGGTGAGAATTTACTCCACTCCTTGCGATGAATTGAACCAATCAAATCTTCTCTTTGGAGTTTCCACCGTGAACGAATTTCAAAATAATGCGATTCGCAAGACCAAACTCGAAAACGACAGATCCCGCACGGGCAGCGTCGAACTCCTGCCTGCGCCCATGGTGATGGAGCGGGATGAACGTACCACCATTCTTTATGAAGGCGAGATCGAAGAGTCGGGGGCGATAACTCGACTGGCGGTCTATCCGGGCATGGCGCGCGGCGATCGCATAAAGCTGACCTGGGAGAACACTTCAACCGAAATAGTGAAAAAATACTCGACCGAGCTGAAAGTCAGCGATCCTGAATCCTATATCGACATCAGAGTGCCGAAGAGCTTTGTGTGCTATTTCATCAATAATCTCGGAACGTTTCAGGTCACGTACAAGGTCATCCCCGCCGCTGGTGGCCCCTCGCGGCATTCCGAATCGACCACCGTCACATCCGTCAAGTCAGCGGGTTCCGTGATCCCTGCCCCAAAGGCTCCCGAAGCCAAAGATGGAAATCTGAACTCGCAGCATGATTACCCTGATGGATTGACCATTCTACTCAGTCCCAATTGGACAATTAACTGCACCTGGACGAGCTACGGTCGGGATGGCCGAATCCTTTATATTGAGAGATGGAAGCCGGAAAGTGACGAGAAAACGGTCGTATTACCTGACGTACTAAAATTCAAGGAGGCAGGCGGAGAAGTTCGTGTCAGCTCTTTTAGTGACAACCCGGAAGAGTATATTTTCGACTCCTTGCCTCTGGTTCTGAAGGTGTTGTAACGCTCGACTGCAACTTCTGCTCAACCTGTATTCGCCGAAGGTGGCTCCGACCGTCTGATCGAAAGCCGCGCTGTCTGAATGCAGTGCTTTACCGCAGGACTCAACGAAAAGCCCGGCCTCAACCGCCGGGCTTTTTCGTGTGGGTGATCAATTCGTCCGTTGTTCATGCACTTTCGCATAGCGCGCCAGGTCAATCTTGATGCCGACCAGGATGGGCGCGGCCGGCGGTCAGCGGGTCCATGCCCTTCCCCTCCAGCATCGCGGTTGTAGTCGTCAGCCGTTCGATGAGCGCGTGCCCACCCGGAATGACGTAGTTGCCCAGGACCACGCCGTTGGTGACGGCGTGATGCCCGATCAGGGTCTGCCGCCCGGCTGTCGAGCCTTCATGAGCGGGTTGATCGGCTCACTGTTTGATCGGGGTGACGAGCACCTTTTCCTCGGTGTCGAGGACGAACACCGCCAACAGGCGTGCCGGTTGGGTGTCACTGGCGTTGGCGCTGACCAGGTGCACGGAACCCGGCTCCTCTACGAAGTTTTCGCCGACCTTGTAGATCTTTTCCGGCTGGCCTTTGACCTGGATGCGAAACGAGCCTTCCAGCACGGTTGCATAGATGAAGGCCGTTTTCGGATGGGTGTGGGCCGGCGACGCAGCACCCGGCCCATACTCGACGACCACGCCCCTCATGCTCTTGCCAGGGATGTTGGGAATGGGACGGTCGAACACCACCGTCACCTTGCCGGGAGGCGGCTCGGCGGCCGAGGCGGCGCTGATCGAGAGCGCTGCGAAGACAGCGGCCATTAGCAATCGGGTAACCATGGAATTTCTCCTGGATGGGTAGGGAAATGTAAGGGTGCGATGCGTTACTGCGCTGTCGACCGGGCCAGCCAGTCGTCGAAGCGAATCGCGCCCAGGCGTGCGTTCTTGCCGGTGACCAGCGATTGATCGTCGAGCACGGCGCCGAAGTAACGGGCATGTACATCCGGCACGACCTTGCGGCCGTCCTGGGTGGCTCGCAGATAGCGCCTGGCCAGGTCGTCGATCGGCATGGTTTCCGGGCCGCCGACTTCAACCGTGCCATTGAGCGGTGCTGCCAGCACGACATCGGCCAGCGCCGCTACCACGTCGTCGGACGCTATCGGCTGGATCAGAGCCGGCGACGCATGAATCTCATCGCCAACGGCGAACGACTGGACAATGCCGCCGGCAAACTCGGAGAACTGCGTGGCACGCACAATGCTGTAGGGAATGCTGGACGCCTTGATAAGGGCTTCCTGCGCAACCTTGGCCCGAAAGTAGCCGGTATCGGGAAGCCGTTCGCTGCCGACAATCGACAGGGCCACGTGATGACGAACCCCGGCAGCCGCTTCGGCGGCCAGCAGGTTACGGCTGGAGGTCTGGAAGAAATCGAGAACGGCCTGGTCCTCCCACGACGGCGCGTTCGCCACGTCGACCACCACGTCAGCACCATCCATCGCTGCGGCCAGGCCTTCGCGGGTGATGCTGTTCACGCCCGAGCTGGGGCTGGCGGCGAGCGCATCATGGCCGCGCTCGCGAAGGTTGTTCACAAGTTTCGATCCGATGAGGCCGGAGCCTCCGATGACGACGATCTTCATGACTGTTCTCCACTTGTCGACGGCAACCATTGCGTCGGTATGGAGAGATTGCCTTCACGGGTCAGGCAAGTCCTTGGGTTTGCCTTGGAGAGCGCTTGGATTTTTGTCCAAGGCCACTGACGGTCGTCCAGCCTCCCTTGCCGCTGACGGTGCAGCGGCTGACGAGCTGCCGTATCATTCTTTGCAGTCACAACCAGCCGCCCGGGGATGCCCGTCTTGCCATTCAGCTTTGAAGATTACGTACTCGATCAGGAGCGCCGGGAACTGACCCTGCGCGGGCAAGTCGTGGCCGTCGGACCGCAGGTCTTCGACCTGTTGCTGCTGTTCGTCAACAATCCCGACCGCGTCGTCAGCAAGGACGAACTGCTCAAGGCGGTGTGGGGCGACCGGATCGTTTCGGAATCGACCATCACCAGCCACATCAATGCCGTGCGCAAGGCCATCGGCGATACCGGTGAGGAGCAGCGCCTGGTACGCACCGTCGCCCGCAAAGGCTACCGCTTCGTTGGCCGGATCAATGGCGACCTGACCGGGCAAGCGCGACAGCCCGAGAGCGATGAATACCCGAGCGCCGCCCCGAAGCCAAACCCCTCCCCTGCGCTGGTCCTGCCAGAAAAACCCTCGATCACCGTCCTGCCCTTCCAGAACCTGAGCGGCGATCCGGAGCAGGAATACTTCGCCGACGGCGTCGTGGAGGACATCATCGCCGCCCTGTCGCGTCTTCGCTGGCTGTTCGTCATCGCGCGCAATTCGAGCTTCACCTACAAGGGCCAGACGGTGGACGCCCAAGGCGTTGGCCAGGCGCTGGGTGTGCGCTACGTGCTCGAAGGCAGCGTGCGCAAGAGCGGCAACAAGCTGCGCATTACCGGGCAACTGATCGACGCGACCAGCGGTACGCACCTCTGGGCCGAGCGCTTCGAAGGCCTGCTGGACGATATCTTCGAGCTGCAGGACCAAATCACCGAAAGCGTCGTCGGCGCGATCGCGCCGCAACTGGAGCGGGCAGAAATCGAACGCGCCAAGCGCAAGCCGACGGATAGCCTCGACGCCTACGACTACTACCTGCGGGGCATGGCAAAACTGCACAGCGGCGGCCGGGAAGCCATCGAGCAGGCCCTGCCGATGTTCTACCAGGCCATCGAGCTCGATGGGGAATTTGCCTCGGCCTATGGCATGGCTGCCTGGTGCCACTTCTGGCGCAAGCTCAATGGCTGGATGGGCGATCGGCCTGCAGAAATCGCCGAGGGCATACGGCTGGCGCGGCTGGCGGTGGCCCTCGGCCGCGATGATGCCGTCGCGTTGACCCGGGGCGGACATGCACTGGCCCATCTCGCCGGCGAAGTCGACGGCGGCATTGCACTGCTTGACCGGGCACGCCTGCTCAACCCCAACCTCGCCCCCGCCTGGTTTCTCGGCGGCATCCTGCGGGCGCTGCGCGGTGAAACGGACGCGGCCATCGAGCACCTGAACCATGCCGTTCGCTTGAGCCCGCTGGACCCGGAAATGTTCAGGATGCAGGTCGGCATGGCGCTCGCGCATTTCTTCGCCGGGGACTTCGATGCCGCTGCGGCCTGGGCGGACAAGGCATTGGGCAACCTGCCCAGCCTGCTGGTCGCCGCGGCACTGGTGGCGGCCAGTCATGCGCTCGGTGGTCGAATGGACAAAGCGAATCTGGCGATGCAACGCCTGCTAGCGCTGGATCCCTCTTTGCGCCTGTGCGCCCTCAAGGACTGGCTGCCCATTCAACGGCCTGAGGATTTCGCCCGCTTCGTCGAGGGATTGCGCCTGGCGGGATTGCCGGAGTAAAGGCGACCACCCCTGACCTGTAGGAGCGAGCCTGCTCGCGATGGTCGTCAACGATGACGCGGGTTACCTGATTAAACGCGGCGTCCTCAAGTCCATCGCGAGCAAGCTCGCTCCTACAATAGTTGCACATTGCTACGGTAGTCTAAGCTTTGAGCAACTCGTTGCTCATGATGCTCGGTTCTGCAGGTTTCGGTGTTTCTGGAGAGCGTCTGCAACAGCGATCTCAGACTGGCCAAAACCTTTCACGCAGGATTGCCGTGATGACCGAGCCCCTCCTCAGCTTTGATGCACTCAAACGCGCCGCTGCCGCCGGCGAAATCGACACCGTGCTGGTCTGCATGGTCGACATGCAGGGACGCCTGGTCGGCAAGCGTTTCCAGGTCGAGTTTTTCATCGACAGCGGCCACGAAGAAACCCATTGCTGCAACTACCTGTTGGCCGACGACATCGACATGGAGCCGGTACCGGGTTACGCCGCAGCCAGTTGGAGCAAGGGCTACGGCGATTTCGTGCTCAAGCCCGACATGTCCACCCTGCGCCGCGTGCCCTGGCTGGAATGCACGGCACTGGTGCTGTGCGACGTGCTCGATCATCACCATCGCCAGGACCTGCCCCACAGCCCGCGGGCGATTCTGAAAAAGCAGGTCGAGCGCCTGCGCGAGCGTGGCTATACCGGCATGTTTGCCTCGGAGCTCGAGTTCTATCTGTTCGATGAGAGCTACGAGGCGATCCACAAGCGCAACTATCACAAACCGAAAACCGCCGGCCATTACATCGAGGACTACAACATCCTCCAGACCACCCGCGAAGAGCCGGTGCTGCGGGCGATTCGCAAGCATCTGCAGGCCTCGGGCATTCCCGTGGAAAACTCCAAGGGCGAATGGGGCCCGGGCCAGGAAGAAATCAACATCCGCTACGCCGATGCCATGACCATGGCCGACCACCACGTCATCATCAAGCACGCCTGCAAAGAGATCGCGCAGTTGCAGGGCAAGGCGATCACCTTCATGGCCAAGTGGCGCTACGACGCCGCCGGTTCCAGCAGTCACATCCATAATTCGCTGTGGGACAAGAACGCGAAGAAGCCACTGTTCTTCGACGCGAAAGCCGAGTTCGGCATGTCGAAACTGATGCGTGCCTGGGTCGCCGGGCAGCTCAAGTACGCCAACGACATCACCTGCTTTCTCGCGCCCTACATCAACTCCTACAAGCGCTTCCAGGCCGGCACCTTTGCGCCGACGCGGGCAGTGTGGAGCCGCGACAATCGCACCGCCGGCTTTCGCTTGTGTGCCGAAGGCAGCAAGTCCATTCGCATCGAATGCCGCATCGGCGGCGCCGACCTCAACCCCTATCTGGCCTTCGCCGCGTTGATCGCGGCGGGCCTGGCCGGTATCGACGAAAAGCTCGATCTCGTGCCGCCCTTCGAAGGGGATGCCTACCAGGACGAGCATTTGCCGGAAGTGTCCAAGACCCTGCGCGATGCGAGCGCCGCCCTCAAGGCCTCCGCCATGTTGCGCGAGGCGTTCGGCGATGAGGTGGTCGACCATTACGTGCACACCGCCGAGTGGGAACAGAAAGAGTACGACCGGCGAATCACCGACTGGGAACTGCAGCGCGGCTTCGAGCGCTATTGAGAACATCATGACTGCAAAGGTGCAATTGATCTCCCCGGTCGATGGCCGGGTGTACGTCGAACGAGAGATGGCCGATGCGGCGCAGGTCGAGCAGGCGCTGACCGCCGCTGCCAGCGCACAGGCGGCATGGCAACGCCGATCACTGAGCGAACGCGCAGCATTGTGCAGCGCCGCAGTGGACGCGATGTTGTCGATGCAGGCGGACATCGTGCCGGAACTGGCCTGGCAGATGGGTCGCCCGGTGCGCTATGGCGCCGGCGAACTGCGCGGTTTTGCCGAACGCGCCCGACACATGATCGCCATCGCGCCGCAAGCGCTGGCCGCTATAGAGCCGGCGCCTGTGGCGGGTTTTCGGCGCTACATCAAGCGCGAGCCGCTGGGCACGGTGCTGGTGGTCGCGCCGTGGAACTACCCCTATTTGACGGCGGTGAACACGATCATCCCGGCGCTGATGGCCGGCAACAGTGTGATCCTCAAGCATGCGTCGCAGACGCTGCTGGTGGGTGAGCGTTTCGCCGAGGCCATGCGCCGCGCCCATCTGCCGGATGGCCTGTTCCACAACCTGCTGCTCGATCATCGGCAGACCGCCGCGATCATTGATTCGGGCCGGGTACAGCAGGTCAACTTCACCGGTTCAGTCGATGCCGGCAAGGCCATGGAAAGCGCCGCCACGGGACGCTTCATCGGCGTGGGCCTGGAGCTCGGCGGCAAGGATCCGGCCTACGTGCGGGCTGACGCCAACCTCGAGCATGCGGTGGAAAACCTGGTGGACGGCAGCTTCTTCAATTCCGGGCAGAGTTGCTGTGCGGTGGAACGCATCTATGTCGACCAGAAAATCTTCCCGGTGTTTGTCGAGCGCTTCGCCGAACTGACCCGCCAGTACGTGCTGGGCAACCCGCTGGACGAAGCCACCACCCTCGGTCCGATGGTGACACCGGGCGCCGCGTTTTTCGTTCGTGGCCAGATCGCCGAAGCGTTGGCCCAGGGCGCGACGGCGCTGATCGATCCGCAGGCCTTTCCCGCTGACGTGCCGGGCAGCGCCTACCTCGCGCCGCAGGTCCTGGTCGATGTCAGCCATCAAATGTCGGTCATGCGCGATGAAAGCTTTGGTCCGGTGGTCGGCATCATGCCGGTGGCCAGCGATGACGAGGCTATTGCCTTGATGAACGACAGTGAGTTCGGGCTCAGCGCGTCCATCTGGACCCGGGACCTCGCAGCGGCCGAACGCCTGGGCAACCAAGTCGCCACCGGCACGCTGTTCATGAACCGCTGCGACTACCTGGACCCGGCGCTGGCCTGGACCGGCGTGAAGAACAGCGGGCGCGGCGTCACCCTGTCGCCACTGGGTTACGAGCACCTGACCCGGGCCAAATCCTTTCATCTGCGTCACGAGGTGTAGACCATGAACCTGACTGGAAACTGGAACTACCCCACGAGCGTTCGGTTCGGCGTCGGGCGCATCGCCGAACTGGCCGACGTCTGTCGCAGCCAGGGTATCGAGCGCCCCTTGCTGGTCACCGACAGCGGCCTGGCGCGCGCGCCGATCACCACGTCGGCACTGGACGCGCTGCGCGCCGCCGGCCTGGGTGTGGCGTTGTTCTGTGACCTCAAGCCCAACCCGGTGGAAGCCAACCTGGCCGGCGGGCTCGACGCCTGGCGCGCCGGCAAACACGACGGTGTGATCGCCTTCGGCGGCGGCAGTGGCCTGGACATGGGCAAGCTGATTGCCTTCATGAGCGGCCAGACCCGCCCGGTCTGGGATTTCGAAGACATCGGCGACTACTGGACCCGCGCCGACGACAGCCGCATCGCCCCGGTCATTGCCGTGCCGACCACGGCGGGGACCGGCTCGGAAGTCGGTCGTGCGGCGGTGATCATCGACGAGCGCACCCACACCAAACGCATCATCTTCCACCCGAAAATGATGCCGCGCGTGGTCATCAGTGACCCCGCCCTCACCGTCGGCATGCCCGCCAAGGTCACCGCGGGTACGGGCATGGACGCGTTATCCCATTGCCTGGAAGCGTACTGCGCCCCCGGTTTTCACCCCCTGGCCGATGGCATTGCGGTGGAAGGCATGCGCCTGGTGGCCAACGCCCTGGTGAAAGCGGTACACACGCCGTCGGACCTCGAGGCGCGCGCGCAAATGCTCGCGGCGGCGGCCATGGGCGCCACGGCGTTCCAGAAAGGCCTGGGCGGGATGCATGCGCTCTCCCATCCGGTGGGCGCGCTGTACGACACCCATCACGGCATGACCAACGCCACCTTCATGCCCTATGTCCTGCAATTCAATCGCACGGCCATCGAGGAGCGCATCACCCGCCTGGCGGCGTACCTGCGCCTGCCCTCCCCGGGGTTCGACAGTTTCCTGGCCTTCGTCCTCAAGCTGCGCAAGGACATCGGCGTGCCCCATACCCTGGTTGAACTGGGCGTGGATGACCGGCAGGCCGACCTGATCGCGGACATGGCGATTATCGACCCCTCGGCAGGTGGCAACCCGCTGCCCTTGACCCGGGACGGCGTGGCAAAGATTTTCGACGCGGCACTTCACGGCCGTCTGTAGGAGCGAGCCTGCTCGCGATGGACGTGTGGATGACGCGGGGTGTCAGGCTCCCCGCGTCATCGTTGACGTCCATCGCGAGCAAGCTCGCTCCTACAGAAAACCAAGGTCGAGCCTACGGCGGCTCAGTTCGGCCTGTCCAAAACCTGAAAAGGGGCACACAACAATGAACCCAACAAGCCAGCCGGGCACCGACGCGCATGACGAGGACGTCAAGGTGCTGCACAGCATGGGCTACGCCCAGCAACTCTCACGACGAATGGGTGTTTTCTCCAACTTCGCCATTTCCTTTTCGATCATCTGCATCCTCTCCGGCGGCATCAACTCACTGGCCCAGGGCACCTCGGGCGCCGGTGGCATATCCATCGGGATCGGCTGGCCGATCGGCTGCCTGATCTCCGGGGTATTCGCCATGGCCATGGCGCAGATTTCCTCGGCCTACCCTACCGCCGGCGGCCTGTACCACTGGGGCTCGATCCTCGGCAACCGCTTCACCGGCTGGCTGACCGCGTGGTTCAACCTGCTGGGGCTGGTCACGGTGCTGGGGGCGATCAACGTCGGCACCTATTACTTCTTTTTCGGTGCCTTCGGACCGGCACTGGGCATGGAGGACACGACCACGGTCAGGGTGATTTTCCTGGCAATCCTCACGGGCCTTCAAGCCTTGTGCAACCACTTGGGTATCGGCCTGACGGCCAGGCTCACCGACTTCTCCGGCTACCTGATCTTCGCCACGGCGCTGGCGCTGACCATCGTCTGCCTGATCTCGGCACCCAGCTTTGAATTCGCGCGGCTGTGGACCTTCGGCAACTATTCCGGCGAAGCGGGCGGCAGCGTCTGGCCGCAGGTCTCCAACGGCTGGGTGTTCATGCTCGGCCTGCTGCTGCCGATCTACACCATCACCGGCTATGACGCCTCGGCGCATACCTCCGAGGAAACCCGCAACGCGGCCATGTCGGTGCCCCGCGGCATGGTCATGTCGGTGGTCTGGTCGCTGCTGTTCGGCTGGCTGATGCTCAGCGCGTTCGTGCTGATGCTGCCGAGCATGGACGAGGCGGCCAAGCAAGGCTGGAACGTGTTTTTCTGGGCCATGAACACCCAGGTCAACCCGACCTTGAAACTGGTGCTCTACGTGGCGATTTTCGTCTCGCAGGTGCTCTGCGGGCTGGCCACCGTCACCTCGGTTTCGCGCATGATCTTCGCCTTTTCCCGAGACGGTGGCCTGCCCTGCTCCAAAGCCCTGGCCTCGGTCTCGCCGACCTTTCGCAGCCCGGTGGCGGCCATCTGGACCGGTGCCACCCTCGCCGTGTTGTTCGACTGGGGCTCGTCGGTGATCTCGGTCGGAGCAACGCCGGTCTACACGATCGTGGTGTCCTGCACGGTGATCTTCCTGTTCTTCTCCTTCGCCATCCCCATCGTGCTCGGCCTGTTTACCTACGGGACGTCGAAGTGGCCGACCATGGGGCCATGGAACATGGGGCGATTCTGGTACTCGGTGTTCGCCATCCTCTCGATCCTGTCGATGATCATCATATTCGTCATCGGCATCCAGCCACCCAACGATTGGGCGCTGTACATCACCATCGGCTTCCTGGTCCTGACCGCCATCGTCTGGTTCGGTTTTGAAGCCCGGCGCTTCCAGGGGCCACCGGTGGGCGACATGATCGTCAAGCGCCAGGCTGAAATCGCCGCGGCGGAAGCGGCGTTGAATAAACAAGCCTGAGTTTGATGGCCGCTGTGTGCATTTAGTCCAGTCCTGAAACAGGTTCACGCCTGCTTCAGGACTCGCCCTCGGTACCCACGCCTCTACCGCCGCCCAAAACAAAAAAACGTACAGCGCCACGGCGTCGATCGCGATTGCGACGACAAATCCGCATCTAAAAAAGGAAGCGTCCTACATACAAGTTATTTCATAAGCGACTTAATTGCCGCCTTTGGGTTTCGCCAGGAGCATGGATGCGCAGGTCCTGGGGTGACCACGGGTTGCTTATGCCGCAGGAAGCTTGTTAATGGAACTGACAAAAAAATCCTCGCCACAGAACCGGCGTCTGATCAGGTTCACCTCCCCGATTGCGAACCAGCAGGAGCTGTTGCTCGAGCACTTTTCCGGCGTCGAGGGCGTGTCGACACTATTCAGTTTCGAGTTGTCGCTGATCAGTCAGGATGCGCGACTGGAACTCAAGTCGTTAATGGGGCAGCCGGCGTCACTCGAGATTGAATTGGCGAGCGGCGAGGCGCGTTACATTCACGGCTACATCAGTCGATTCAGCCTGCAGAACAGTGACGGCGGTCTGGCTTACTACTCGGCCACCTTGAGCCCCTGGCTGTGGATGCTGTCACGACGTGTCGACTCGCGGATCTTTCAAGAGCAGAGCATCGAAGACATCCTGCGCACGGTGTTCGCCCACTATGGCGTGCTGCCCAGGTTCGAGTTCCGCCTGGAGCAGCCGCTCAAGTCCCACAGCTACATCACGCAATACCGCGAGAGCGATCTGGATTTCGTCCTGCGCCTGCTGGAACGTGAGGGCTTGATGTTCTACTTCGAGCATACGAAGGAAGAACACCGCCTGATCATCACCGACCATTCGCGCAACCTTGAGCCGCTGGCCCGGCAACCGCGGATCCGCTACCACAGCGCGGCGGTCACCGAGACCGCCGACTCGATCACCCGATGGAGCAGCCAACGGGTTTTGCAGTCCGGCAAGATGGCCATCCGGACGTTCGACTACCGGCAACCGCGCAATCCGCTGCCGGTCAGCATGCCCAGCCTCAACGTCCAGGGTGATGTGCCAGCCTACGAGATCTACGACTTTCCCGGTCATTACAGCCACGGAATGCCTGCAGATGGCGAAGCGCTGGTGCGGCATCGACTCGAAGCCCTGGAGGTCCAGGGCAAGACGTTTGAGGGCGCCAGCAACTGTCG
Source organism: Pseudomonas sp. Pseusp49 (assembly GCF_059491875.1). NCBI lineage: Bacteria > Pseudomonadati > Pseudomonadota > Gammaproteobacteria > Pseudomonadales > Pseudomonadaceae > Pseudomonas > Pseudomonas sp. Pseusp49. The sequence continues at coordinate 4,437,308 of NZ_CP168514.1, forward strand.
CGCCATGCTGCCGGGCTACACCTTCGAACTGACCCAGCACTTCGATCACGATGCTGATCCCGTGGATGATCGTCAGTTCCTCCTGCTCAAGGTGGAGCACCAAGGCCGCAACAACTACCTGACGGATCAACCGGCGAGCTACGACAACAGTTTCGTCTGCATCCGCCACAAGATTGCCTTTCGCCCGCCGATCATTACGCCGCGACCGACGATTTCCGGGCCGCTCACCGCCATTGTGGTGGGCCCGGAAGGTGAGGAGGTTTTCACCGACGAACTGGCGCGCGTGCAAGTGCGCTTTCATTGGCAGCGGGCGCAGGACCCTGCCCAGGGCACGACCTGGCTAAGGGTCGCCATGCCCAGTGGTGGCGCCGGCTTCGGCCATCAGTTTTTGCCGCGCATCGGTCAGGAAGTGCTGGTGACGTTCCTCGGCGGCGACATCGACCGCCCCCTGGTGACGTCGGTGCTCTACAACGCCGACCATTTTCCCCCGCACTTCAGTAACGCCACGGGGTTGCCGGGCAATCGAACCTTATCCGGGATCCAGACCCGGGAACATCAGGGCCAGGGCTTCAACGAACTGCTCTTCGACGATACACCCGGCGCGTTGCGCGCCCGACTGGGCACGACCCATCAGGCCACCGCGCTGAACCTGGGCAAGCTCGTCACGCCGCGAACCGACGGGCAGGCCCAGGCGCGCGGCCAGGGCGCCGAACTGCGCAGCGATGCCGCGATTGCCCTGCGGGCGGCCCAAGGGCTGTTGTTGACCACCTACGCCCGCCACGATGCGCAGGGTTCACAGCTGGACCGCGAAGAACTGCTCAAGCTGTTGGCCGAGTGCGGCGAGCTGTTCCAGTCCCTCGGCCAGACCGCCGCTGCCCGAGGCAGCCCGAAGATCGACACCCAGGGCATCGAGGCGTTGCGTCAGTCGTTGAGTCAATGGCCGGCACCCGAAAGCAACAGTCCGGGCGAACCGGTGGTCGCGGTAGCGGCTGAAGCCGGCATTGCCAGTGCCACACCGCGCTCGCAGGTGCATTACGCCGGCGAAAACCATGACACCACCGCCCAGGATCATTTGCAGCTGAACAGCGGCGCGGCCATGCGCCTGCACGCCGGCAAAGGCATCAGCGCCTTCGCCCAGGACGAGGGTATCAGCGCCATCGCCAATCGCGGCAAGGTGCTAGTGCAGGCCCAAGACGACGACATGGTGCTCAATGCGCAAAAGAACCTGCACCTGTCGGCCGCCGAAGGCGAAGTGCTCATCACCGCCCCCACCATCCGCCTGGTGGCCGATGACGGCAGCTACATCAGGATCGGTGGCGGGGTCGAGATCGGTACCCAGGGCAAGGCAATTGTGCATGCCGGCGAGCATGACTGGGTGGGGCCCAAGACCGATAGTGCTGCCGTTCCTGTTTTTGGTCGGGACGGCGCGGACCAACGGCATCGACTGCACTACGAAGGTGATCCAGCCGCAATTGTTCAAGGCCAACCCTACAAAATCGCCTTGGAAGACGGCGGCATGGTGCAAGGCATCACGGGGACTGATGGTCTAACCGAGTTGCTCCAGCGAACAGAGATGCAGCTCGCCAATCTCGAGGTTTTTCGCAACTCATCCCACCAGGCAGCGAACCCGGGCTCGAACAGTACCGGGGCGGACGCATCAGGCCCTTTTGGCCCCAGCATCGGACCAGACACCCGTACCGACGGAAGCTAGGGAAAGTGTCGACCCAGTGATCGACGACAGGAACATGATTTCAAAAGGATATGAAAAGCATGAGCTATACGGACAACACAGTGATCGCCACCGGCACGAGTCGTTTGCTGCCGAATAGATCCACGGATCACAACACTGCTGTGCCGCGAGACCTGCCTGGCGTGGTGATTTTCCTGCACGGCGTGAATGACCCCGGGGCGTCTTATGAGTCGGTGGAGACCGGGTTGTGCCAAGGGGTTAACGAGCGGCTGGATCGGCCGGATCTCAAGGCGGGGCGGTATGGGGCCAAGTACAACGAGGCTAACAGTACGCCCAGGAAGGCGTGGAAGGACAACGAGGGGCAAATACTCGACGATCCAGATACTTACCTCTACCAGCGCGATACCGAAGCCCCCAAGACCCGCAGCCTGTTGATTCCGTTTTATTGGGGCTACCGGGCCGAACCCGGCGAAATCAAACGCGATAAAAATGGCGATCCGGCCCGCTTGCGCGATCAATTCCTGGACAGGTTCGACAATCGTCTGGACCGTCATTTTGCCAAAGGCGGCGGATTTTTCGCTAACGCCACCAACAATTTGCTGGGGATGTACGAAGAAGGGTTCGGCAAATGGCTGCGCCATTGGGTTCAACCCACCATGCCTAACTCCCTGTACATGGGCAAGGCGCCGCATCGGCGGTATTTCGTGCTGGCCGCGACCCGGCTGGCGATGCTGGTCAGCGAGATCCGCCGCGTCTCACCCGACGAGACCATCACCATCATGGGGCACAGCCAGGGCACGCTGATCACCTTGCTCGCCCAGGCCATGCTGGTGGATCGCGGTGAACGCTGTGCCGACTGCGCAATCATGGTGGCCTCGCCCTATTCGGTACTGCCGGACGCGACGCCGAAAAATATGCGAACCCTGCAGACCCTGATCGACATCGTGCAACACACCACTCAATCCCCTCATGCGCAACCACCCCTCAGTGCCGTGCGCTGTGGCGTACCGGGTTATGGCGGTCGCACGGGGCCGCGCTGGTCACCCGAACAAGGCCAGCGCCTGGGCGCTGACGGGAACACCCTGGTGTTTCCCGAGCGCGACAACCGCGGCAAGGTGTACCTGTATTTCTGCCCGGACGACACCACCGTAGCGCTGGATGATGTGCAAGGCATCGGCACTTACGGCGTGCCGGACGAACTGCCCGATGGCCAGCCGGCGATGACCGCGCTGCAGTCCATGCGCTTCTACCAGCGCCTGTGGACCAAGCGCCTGCGTGACGGCGAGCCGGTACTGGTTGGCAAACCGCCGCAAGCGGACCTCACCCGTGCCGAAGGCGAGCCGCGCTATCCCGGTGGCGGCTCGGTCGCAGCGATAGCCTCGCAAACAGGGATCCGTGAAGGCCAGGAACGCACCATCAATGCCGAACAACTGCACCCACCCCATGCACCGCAGATGTTTGGTGGCGAAGCCGTGACGGGGTCTACCCATCAGGCCGGAAAGGATCGACCGGATGCGGTGTCGCAAAACGCTGCATTGGGCAACCCCGGTGCCACTTTCAAATGGATTCACGTGACCAACAGTGACAAGCGACTCGACCTGGACGACGGGCTTGTTCGCTGGAATCACGGCAAAGAGCCGAACGACCAGACCCGGGCCCTGCGCCAGACGCCAGTGTCCGGCAACCCGATGCTCAATCGTAAGGACCACTACCGCATCTACCGTGAAGAAACCCCTAACGAAATCCGTGCACGCATGCAGGTTGATCAGAAGGAATGGACTGACAACAGCTATCACTCGGCTGTATTGCGCAGCCCGGAGAACCATCGCTGGGTGACGGCGATGGACATTGCGATTGGGCAGGCCAAGTGCCTGGATGATCCGGTGATGCGGGAGGTGTTGGTGGCGATTGCGGATTGGAAGATGGATGAAAATCGGTTTGAAGAAGTCAGCAATCTTCCGGGTTGGTCTCGACTTAGTGCAAAGGCGCGGGCATTGGTAAAGGCCAATTATCAGTATTACGACAGGGGTAAGTTTCCCTCAAACGAGCTGGTTTCGCTGGCGCCGCCAGCGCTGATAATTGGTTCGAAGGGAAAAGGTGCACACCCATGAGGGATCGTCGGCAGGACAAATCACAGCGGCCGAAGCTGAAGGGCTATCTCTGGACTGCGGGGGCACTGACAGCTACATGGCTTGGATTTTTACTCATCATCTACGCAGCACAGGCGGAAAACAGGGATTTGGGGGATATGAGCGCCGTGATGCTTAAGGGAATAGCAAGTATGTTTGGCGCGTTAGTGTTGACCTACAGCGGGCACTGGTTTGGTAAGGCCGTAGCCTACGAAGAGGCAGAACTCGCGACCTACAAATCAAAAGTCATGGCCGAAAGAGCCGAGCACATCGCTACCCAGGAGCGCACTTATGCGCTGGAAATACGGGGTACGGGGCTTGCCGTTGATAATTGGCATCAATCTTCAATTTGGAGAGAAATCAAAAAGACCAACAGTAACTTCACCTCAATCTATTCGCAAAACCCCAAGGATTACGACGCCTCAGTGAACTCTCGAGAGATCACTCAAAAAATCAATATACGTGTTGCGTTCAAGCATTCGGCCAGTGACTCAGTTGCCTACTGGCCGATACCAGTGTTTGCGTTGGGCCCGCCAGACCCTTATGAAAAAGGCTACAAAGCTGCTGGTCTGATCAACTCTGGTCGAAATGCCGCCACTTTGGGGGTGACACAGTTTCTCTGGCAAGACGACGAGAACACCACTCATGCACAAGCAATGATCGAACGGCTCTTCGTTTTTTTTGACGACAACCCACATGTCCCACAGGCATTGATCGCTAGCAAGGACGGCGATGTATCCCGAAGCGTTTACCGACAGCGCGGCACCCCCGGCCTGCAAAACGTCCATGCGGTCCCGACTGTATTCGAAAGCATGACAGGCTTGCTCGTTACCCGTTCCGATCGGGTAGACCGTTACATCCGCCCCTATGCCACCCACGACTCAGAGGACAACCAGAACAAAAATACAGACATGGGTAAGTTGTGGGCGTACTACTGGAATCGTGATGTTGCATTCATCGACTGGTATGAAAATGCTGAGCGGGCAAGAGGTGTGGAGGAACCTAATGCCCCCAGCACCATGTCCTCCACCTACTGGCAATCCCAACTCCCCACTCTCTGGCAAACCCTGAGCAACCGAGGCCCCGGTCATTTCGAGCCCTCCCCATGGCTACCGGTCCGCTGGGCCGAGCATCAAGTCAAGGAATTCGATAAAGCCCCGGTGTTGGGCTACCTGCACCGCCCGATCAAAGTCCCGATGCGTGACGAAAACGGCAAACCGCTCAAACCCGCGCTACAGGCCAAGGCCCTGCAAGCAGGCTGGCTGCAAGCACTGGAAACCCTGCCCAAAGGTGAAAAGCCGGCGCGGGTGTTTTACGACAGCACCGACAACACCCCTGGCGAGATCGCCCTGACCATCGCCTTGCACGGCCTCAATGTCGATGGAGCCGGCCTCGAGCTGGGCAATGTCGACGAGGGCTACGACATCGGTCGGCGTCTGGGCAACACCGGCGTCAGTAGCGCCCTGGTCGAAATCAACCTCGCCACGATTGCCAGTTATCAGGAAGGTGGTGTCAGCGCGGTGGTGTACACCGGCGAAGACGGCAGTGTCACCGTGCAAATGGTCCGCCCGCCAGACGAAGCCCGCAAAGCGAAGAACCAGCAAACCCACGGCGCCGATCCGTTCAGATTTCGTATGCCGGGAAACAAACCATGAGCCATCCCATTTGTCTGGGCGACACCACCAGCAGCGGCGGCACCGTGGTTTCCTGCCAGCTCGAAGGCACGCATACCCTCACTGGAAAAACCCCGGCGGTGTTGGGCGACAAGGCTTCCTGCCCGCTGCATCTGGGCGAGTTTGCCTTCGTCGAAGGGCATCCCCGCCGGCGTATGAACGGCATTCCGGTCGTATTGCAGGGCCATCTCCTGGCCTGCGGTTGTCATGGCGTGACGAGCAATGCTTTGAACGTACGGGTTATCTGACGTGGAACTTCGTGACATCAACCCGGTACTGCGCTGGGGTATCGCCGCTATTCTGGGGCCCTTGCTGCTGATTTTCAGCGCTCACTGGTGGGGCAAAGCCGTTGCCAGTGAAAAGGCGGGGCTCGCCGCCTATAAAGCCAACGTCATGGCGCAAATCACCGAGCAACAGGCCACGCAAGCGCGGACTTATGCGTTGGAAATCCGCGGGGTGGGGCTTGGGATCTACCAGGACCACCAATCGGAGATCTGGCAATTCATCAAGAAGAAAAATAACAACTTTGCTTCGATTTACTCACGGGACCCCAAGGATTACACAGACTCACTAGACTCCCGAGAGATCAGCAGAGATATCAAAATCCGAGTCGCCTTCAAACATTCGGCAGGCGCGTCAGTGGCGTACTGGCCAATCCCGGTGTTTTCCATCGCGCCGCCCAAGCAACCTTCAGATACAGGCGCTGCGGATAACATCCTCAATGGTCGCAATGCCGCCACGCTCGGAGTCACGCTCTTTTTGTGGCAAGACGCGGAGAATACAACCCACGCCCAAGGCATGATCGAGCGCTTGTTCCAGTTCTTTGATGACAACCCCAAAGTGCCCCAGGCCTTGATCGTGAGCGAGGACGGCGACGTCACACGAAACGGTTTGCGCGTGCCAGGTACCCCGGGGTTGCAGAACGGTCATGTTGTCCCCACTGTGTACGAAAGCATGACCGGGCTGCTGGTCACTCGCTCGGATCGGGTGGATCGGTACATTCGCCGTTATGCCACTCACGAGCTTGAGGACAACCAAAACAAAAACACTGATCTGGGCAAACTGTGGGCCTTTTATTGGGACCGTGATAGAGCATTTATGGATTGGTATGAAACCGCAGCGCGTGCCAATGCCTCCGAAGCCCCCTATGCGCCTACCACCATGTCCACCGCATACTGGCAATCGCAACTCCCCTCGCTCTGGAACACGGTCTCTGATCGAGGTGCAGGCTACTTCGAACCCTCCCCATGGCTACCCATCCGCTGGGCTCAGCACCAGGTCAAAGAGTTCGACGCCGCGCCGGTGCTGGGTTATTTGCACCGGCCAATCAAGATCTCGATGCAGGATGAACACGGCCAACGGCTGAAACCGGCCTTGCAGGCCAAGGCCCTGCAAGCCGGCTGGCTGCAAGCCCTGGAGACGTTACCCAAAGGGCAAAAGCCGGTCCGCGTGTTCTATGACACCACCGACAACCGGGACGCTGAAATCGCCCTGACCAATGCCTTGCACGGCCTGAATACGGACGGCCACGGTATCGAGTTGAGCAATGTCGATGAGGGTTACGACATCGGTCGGCGTCTGGGCAATACCGGGGTCAGTGGGGCCCTGGTGGAAATCAACCTGGCAACCATTGCCAGCTACCTGGACGGCGGAGCCAGCGCGGTAGTCTACGCCGGCCAGGACGGCAGCCTGACGGTACAGATGATCCGCCCGCCAGACGAGGCACGCAAAGCGAAGAACCGCGAGAACCGAGGTGCCGACCCTTTCAAGTTCGGCGCCCCTAATGGCGGCGTACCCAGAACATGAGCCATCCCATTTGCCTGGGCGACACCACCAGCAGCGGTGGCACCGTGGTTTCCTGCCAGCTCGAAGGCACGCATACCCTCAATGGAAAAACCCCGGCGGTGTTGGGCGACAAGGCTTCCTGCCCGCTGCATCTGGGCGAGTTTGCCTTCGTCGAAGGGCATCCCCGCCGGCGTATGAACGGCATTCCGGTCGTATTGCAGGGCCATCTCCTGGCGTGCGGTTGTCATGGCGTGGCGAGTACTGCTCAGAATGTGCAGGTGGTCTAGGCCGAATCTCCGGGCTGCTTCATTGTTGCAGGGTCGCTGGTGGCTCGCAGCGTGAAGCCCGGCCTCACGGGCCGGGCTTTTATGCAGGCTGATGATTTATCCTGTGCCTCCCCCGATTTCATTCCGGAGACACCTGTGCCCGCCCTCACCGCCCGCGAGGTTTACCAGCCGTTGCGCGATGCCGCCCAGGGTATTCGCACCTTCAAGCGAGTCGACGACACTTGCGAGTCCAGTCATGTACGGATCGACATCGACGGCTGGCGCCTGTTGCTCGATGTCGACGCCGGCCACTTGCGCCACTGCCTGCACGGCCAATGCCCCGATGGCCGCGAGTATGCGTTCGACAACGGGCAGCGCTTCGGCACCGACCCGGTGAGTTTGCTCAGCACCTGGGAACTGGCGCAGATTGAGCGGCTGCTGGCCTGAATCATTCGCAACCTGTCGTTCCCTGGCCGCACTTGTGATACACAAGCCGGAGTGATTTTTGCGTTCAAGGAGATTCCGTCCATGCCCCGTTCCCCACGCCTTTCGCACTGGCTGGCCTGCGCCCTGCTCGGTTTGTTCGCTGGCGGTGCCCAGGCCGGCGCGACGCCCCCGGCACCCGATGCCCTGCAACCCTTGCTGGCGACCATGAACGAGCGCTTGAACATCAGTGAACTGGTGGCGCTGACCAAGTGGGACAGCGGCAAACCGGTCCAGGACAATGCCCGGGAAGCGCAAGTCATCGCCAACGCGCGCCAGCAGGCGGAGCAGCGCAAGCTCGACCCCGACGATGTCGCCGACCTGATCGCTGCCCAGATCGAAGCCAGCAAACTGCTGCAATACGGCCGGCTCGCACAATGGCAAGCGGCGCACAAGGCACCGGACACGCCACGGCCGGACCTCAGCAACGACATACGGCCCAAACTCGACAAGCTGCAGAACCTGCTGCTCACGCAGTACGCCGCGTTCCTGCCCTACCGCAAAGACCCGAACTGCCCGCAATGGCTGGCCACCGAACGCTCGACGCTGATCAAGGACTACCTGCATGGGCAGGCGATGATTCGTGCGACCGGGGAGCTGTGCATCGTTGGTCGATGACATTGCCTACTGTAGGAGCGAGCTTGCTCCGGGCGGCGTTCCGACGATGGGCGTTAACGATAACGCGGGTTTACTGGCTAAACGCGGCGCTCTTGAGTTCTTCGCGAGCAAGCTCGCTCCTACAGGGTTTTGCATTACGGTTTGAACAACAGGCCTTACGCGATCTGGGCCAATGGAAAACCCGCACGCCAAATGTAAAACACCCTTTACACCGCTAAAAAACTTGCCGAACATGTAAAGGGTTTTTTACATCAGGAAAATGCAATGAAACGCTATTACATGGAAATGGGCGCCGCAGCAGCGCTGTACTCGGTATTGCTGATCCTGTCGGTCATCCTGCTCAAGGATCAGCAGGAAATGGCAATGGCGCTGAAGATCGTCATCACGCTGTTGCCGGTGATTCCTGCGGGGCTGATGTGTTGGGCGGTAGTGCGCAACATGCGCACGCTGGACGAAATGCACTTGCGTATCCAGTACGAAGCGCTCGGTTTTGCCTTTGCCGCTTCGGCATTGCTGACCTTCACTTACGGCTTTCTGGAGAATGTCGGCTTTCCACACGTGTCCTGGGTCTGCGTGTGGCCCGTGATGGGCCTGATGTGGATGATCGGGCTCAGGCTGGCCAAGCGGCGCTACCAATGAAAAACCGTCTCAAGGAACTGCGTGCCGAACGCAAGTGGTCGCAGGTCGATCTGGCGGCGTTGTTGAATGTTTCGCGGCAGACCATCAATGCCATCGAAAATGGCCGCTATGATCCCAGCCTGCCCTTGGCGTTCCAGATTGCCCGGGCATTTGCGCTGCCTATCGAGCGTATTTTCGATGACGAGTTCGCCGGCTAATCTCTCTCTTCAATCAGGCAACTGCCCATGAGCCATAGGGAAACCCTCGCCAAAATTTTGCTCGGCCCATTGCTGCTGATGCAGGGCCTGTACACGCGACGGGTGACGCCCAGACTGCCGGAGGCCGAAGGTGAACGCCAGGGCGAGGCCGGTAGCGGCGAGGTTCTGCGGTTGTTGATTGTCGGCGACAGCGCCGCGGCGGGGGTGGGTGCGGCGACTCAAGGTGAGGCGCTCAGTGGTCGGTTGGTGGAGCGCCTGGCCGAGGATTACCGGGTGTCGTGGAAACTCTGGGCGCGCACCGGCCTGGATTCGCAAGGGTTGCTGGAGCTGCTCGAACAGCATGCCCCCGAGCCATTCGATGTGGTGCTGTTGTCGATTGGCGTCAACGATGTCACCAGTTCGCTCCCCCTGGATCAGTGGCTCGCTCGGCAACAGCGATTGATGGCGCTGTTGTGCGACAGGTTCGCGGTGAGGCAGGTTGTGGTGTCGCCGCTTCCGCCGATGCATTTGTTCCCCGCCCTGCCACAGCCGCTGCGCTGGTTTCTGGGGTTCAGGGCAAGTCGTTTCAACGCACGGCTTGCGGATCTGGCCGCCGGCGTGGATCAATGCACGATGTTGACCACCCCGCTGGCACCCGAACCGGGCTTGATGGCCAGCGACGGTTTTCATCCGGGGCCGATGCTTTATCGTCAATGGGCCGACGATGCCGCCAGGGTTATCGATCAACGCTTTCGCACCACAACAATAAAAACAGGAGTTGAAGATGTCTGAGCTGAACCTGAACCCCAATGTCGCCGCGTCCCTGAAGCAGTGGCACGCGATGATCGGCAACCGCGATTTGAGTGGCTTGCCCGAATTGCTCGATCCGCAGGCGGTGTTCCGTTCGCCGATGGCGCACACGCCGTATCCGGGGGCGCCGGTGGTGTCGATGATCCTCAATACGGTCATGACCGTGTTCGAGGATTTTGCCTATCACCGCGAGCTGGCGACGGCGGATGGCTTGAACGTGATTCTCGAATTCAGCGCCAGGGTCGGCGAGAAAGAGCTCAAGGGCATCGACATGATCCGCTTCAACGAACAGGGCAGGATTGTCGAGTTTGAAGTGATGGTGCGGCCGCTGAGTGGCTTGCAGGCGTTGGGAGAGGAAATGGGGCGGCGCCTCGGGGCTTATCTGAAGGCCACAAAAGCCTGACTCAGCAAATTACCCTGTGGGAGCGGGCTTGCTCGCGAAGGCGGTGAACCAGTCGATAGAGATGTTGACTGACACTCCGCTTTCGCGAGCAAGCCCGCTCCCACAGGTTTTGTGTACAGCCTGAAATCATCACACCATCGGCTGGTGACTGGTCACGCAGTGAATGCCGCCACCGCCTGCGGAGATCGCGTCGATGTCGAGTTGCACCACCTTGCGGTCCGGGTAGAGCTCGGACAGCAGGTCAAAGGCTTTGTCATCGGCTTCTTCGTCGCCGAACTGCGGCGCAATGATCGCGCCGTTGATCACGAAGTAGTTGATGTAGCCGGCGGCGAAGTCCTGGTTGTCCTTGCTGAACTGGCTGTTGCGCGGGTTGAGCGGTGGCGAAACGGTATGCACCTGCAATTTGCGGCCATCGGCATCCGTGGCGTTTTCCAGGATCTGCAGATGGGCGCGAGTGACCTTGTAGTCGTAGGACTCGGGGTCGTTGTCGAGGTTGGCGATCACCACCCCGGGCTTGACGAAGCGCGCATAGAAGTCGACGTGGGCGTCGGTGATGTCCTTGCCCTTGATGCCCGGCAGCCAGATGATTTTGCGCAGGCCCAGGCGTTCCTTCAGTTCCGCTTCGACCTCGGCCTTGCTCCAGTCGGGGTTGCGATTGCGGTTGATCCAGCTGCTTTCGGTCATGATCCCGGTGCCGTGGCCGTCCACTTCGATGCCACCGCCCTCGCCCACCAGTTCACTGCGCTGGTACTCGGCCTTGGCGTTTTCCGCGACCTGAGCGGCCAATTGCGCATCGTCCTCATGCTGCTGTTTGTTGCCCCAGCCGTTGAAGTTGAAGTCCACGGCGCCGAGGTTGCCGTTGTCATCGACGACAAAGTTGGCGCCGATGTCGCGCATCCAGATATCGTCCAGTTCGGTGATCACGAAAGTGGTGTTGTGGCTGCCGCATTTGGCTTCGGCCAGACGCCGTTCGCTCTGGCGACAGAACACCGTGACCGGCTCGTACTCGGCGATGCTGCGGGCGATCCGGCCAAGGGCGTCTTGCACGTGGGGCGTGAAATCCTCCCAGATTGCGGCCTGTGCGCCGAAGGCGATGAAGGCCCGCTGGTGTTTGTCACCTTCATCGGGCATGTACCAATTGCCTTTGTCGGCCGCTCGCACCGGCAGAGCGGCAAAGCCCAATCCCATGGACGCCACCGCGCCCAGTCCGGCGACAACCGATACCTGCTTGATGAATGTTCGACGTGTCGGCATGTGTTTTCCTGAAATTCGGGGTTTGGCCGGCCCGCGGGCCGGCCGGTGATCAATTGACCGTAGCAGTCTTGAACTTGGTCCAGGTGCGCATGCGTGCCCGCATGTCGGCCTGGGGAATGTCCTTGCCGGGAATCAGCCGCGCGTAGGTGGCTTCATCGAGGTAGATGTCCGGGTTGTTGCGCATCGCGGCATCGACGTCCGGCCGCGCCTTGGCGTTGGAGGTCGGGTAGCCGGTGAAGTTGCTGATGGCCGCCATGTTTTGCGGGCGCATCACGAAGTTGATGAACGCGTAGGCGTATTCCGGGTGCCGGGCGTCGACGGGAATGGCCATGGTGTCCATCCACACCGTGGTGCCTTCGCGGGGAATGCGGTAGTGGAAGGTGGTTTTCTTGCCGGCGCTGTCGGCCGTGCGCTGCGCCTGGGTCATGTCGCCGCTGTAGCCGAGGGACATGCACAGGTTGCCGTTGACCAGATCGGTCACCGGTTGCGACTGGAATTTGCGCACGTACGGCCGCATCTTCATCAACAACTCACTGGCCGCCGCCAGGTCCGCCGGTTTGCCGCTGCGCGGGTCGCGGCCGAGGTAGTTGAGCACCACCGCCAGCACTTCGTCCGGCGAGTCGATCATCGAGATGCCGCAATCGGCAAACTTCGCCGCCAGCTCCGGCTTGAACAGCATGTCCAGGCTGTTGACCGGTGCGTCCGGCGCACGCTGGGCGATCTGTTCGGCGTTGTAGGTCAGGCCGATCGTGCCCCAGGTGTAGGGGACCGTGGCTTTGCTCGAATGCTCATAGTGCGAGCGCAGCTTCTGTAACCCCGGCTCGACGTCGTTCAGGGCAGTGATTCTGGACTGATCCAGCGGTTGCAGGCTGCCGGCGCGCACCAGGCGTTCGGCCACGGTGTCACCGGGGAAGATCAGGTCGTAACCGCTGCCGCCGGCGAGCATCTTGGCTTCCAGGGTTTCACTGCCGTCCATGACATCGTAGATCACCTTGATCCCGGTTTCGGCGGTGAACCTGCTGAGGGTGTCCTCGGCAAAATAGTCGGCCCAGTTGTACAGCCGCAGGGTTTTCTCCTCGGCATGCAGCGCAGGCACCGCACAGGTCAGCGCTAGGCCCATGGCCAGGCACAGCTTGTTGATCGTGTTCATGTCACACCCCTTGGGTTGCCCAGCGTGAGTGGATCTGACGACCGTCCTGGGTCAGCAAGGCGCCGTACATGTCCGGACGGCGGTCGCGGTAGATGCCCCAGGTCAGGCGGTCTTCGCGCATGGCCGCCAGGTCCAGGGTGTGGACCAGCACGCCGGTGCTGTCGCGGTCGGCTTCGGCGAGCAACTTGCCCTTGTGATTGCAGATGAACGACGAACCGTAGAAGCTCATTTGCAGGGTCGGGTCGGTGGTCGCCGCCTCCCGGCCGACACGGTTGGCCGCCACCACCGGCAGCAGGTTGGCGGCGGCGTGACCGCGCATGGTCATCTGCCAGTGATCGCGGGAATCCAGGCTTGCGCAGCCCGGCTCGGAGCCGATGGCGGTCGGGAACAACAGCACTTCGGCGCCCATCAAGGCCAGGCAGCGGGCGGTCTCGGGGAACCACTGGTCCCAGCAGATGCCCAGGCCGATGCGCCCGAACGCGGTGTCCCAGACCCGGAACCCGCTGTCGCCGGGGCTGAAGTATTCCTTCTCCTGATAGCCGATGGCGTTGGGAATGTGGGTCTTGCGATACACGCCCAACAGGCGCCCGTCGGCGTCGGCCACGCTCAACGAATTGAAGTAGGCATTGCCGGCCTTCTCGTACCAGCTCAGCGGCAGCACCACGCCCAACTCTTTGGCCAATGCGGCAAAGCGCTTGAGCACGTGGCTGTCGCGATATTCCTCGGCCAGGGCCAGGTGTTTGTGGTGTTGCTCGATGCAGAAGTACGGCGTGGCGAACAGCTCCTGCAACAGGATCACTTGCGCGCCTTTGGCCGCGGCCTCGCGGACCAGTTGCTCGGCCTGGTCGAGGTTGTGTTTCAGGTCCCAGGTGCAGGGCATTTGCGTGGTGGCGATGGTCAACAGTGTCATGGCATCACCCCCGCACCGGCCAGGCCGGCTGTTGCTGGGTGATGCAATGCACACCGCCGCCGCCATGGGCCAGATGGTTGATCCGCACCGGCACCACTTCGCGACCGGGGAACGCCTGCGCCAGCACTTGGGCAGCGACCTTGTCGGCATCGATGCCGTAGGCCGGCATGATGATCGCGCCGTTGGCGATGTAGAAATTGGTGTAGGAGGCGCAGAACACTTCGGCCTCGGTGTCCACCGCGTCGGTGGCTTCATAGAGTTCGATCAGCTCGAATTTGCGGCCCTGGGCGTCGGTGGCCAGTTCAAGGGCGCGACGGTTCTCCCGGGCGACGTCGGCGTACACCGATTGTTGGTCGTGGGTCGCGTCCACCAGCAACACGCCAGGGCGGGCGAAGGCGCACACGCCATCGACGTGGCCGTCGGTCATGTCACCGGTCACGTAGTCCGGATCGCCCGGCAGCCAGATGGTTTTCTTCACGCCCAGCAGGCGGGTGAAGATCTCTTCGATCTCGGCCTTGGTCACGCCCGGGTTGCGGTTAGGGTTGAGCAGCACCGACTCGGTGGTGATCAGCGTGCCCTCGCCGTCCACATGGATGGCGCCCCCCTCATTGCTCAGCGCCGTGCCGAAACACTCCAGGCCCAGATGATTGAGCGCGCGGCGGGCCAGGCTTTCGTCCAGATCGTGGGCCGATTTGCCGCCCCAGGAATTGAAGCGCCAGCTCACACCGGCCAGGCCTTGCTGCGGGTGGCAGACGAAGCTCGGGCCGGAGTCGCGGCACCAGCTGTCGTTGACCGCCAGTTCGATCAACTCGATGTTCGGCCCGCACAGGGCTTTGGCGCTGGCGACCGCTGATGGATCGACCACCAGTTTCACCGGTTCGAAGCGGGCGATGGCGTTGGCCACCCGGGCGAAGTCCTCTTGAACCTGGGGCAGCGTCACCCGCCAGCCCGACTCCCACAGGGTCTTGTTGTGCGGCCAGACCATCCAAGTGGCGGCGTGGGAGACCCACTCGGCCGGCATCGTCCAACCACTGTTTTGAATAACGTTCTGCTGCATGACAAGTACCTCTGAGTTAAGTCATTGTGTTCAATGAAAACGCCCTTGGCGGTCTTGGCATGCATGCTACGGCTGGTAAAACGGGCAAACAAACGATGGATTTTGCAGGCAACTGATTAGAGGAGCTTATCGATATGCTCAAACACTGGCCGCCCCTGAGCACCCTGCGCGGCTTCGAAGCCGCCGCCCGGCTGGGCAGCTTTCACAAGGCCGCCGAAGAGTTGCACCTCACCCAGTCGGCGATCAGCCAGCAGATCCGCAGCCTCGAGGCGTACCTGGAGCAACCACTGTTCTATCGCAGCGGGCGCAGCGTCAGCCTGACCGATGCCGGTCACGATCTGCTGAGCACCACCCAGGCGTTGTTGCAGCAACTGGCCGTGGGCATTCGCCGGTTGGGGCAATACCAGAAACCCAATCAACTGGTGCTCAACACCACCCCGGCGTTTGCCCGGCACTGGTTGTTGCCACGTCTGGGGGATTTCCGTCGCCAGCATCCGCAGGTCGATCTGTGGATCTTCAGCACCGATGAAGTGCCGGACATGGCCAGCCAGACCATCGACCTGGCGGTGCGCGACGACATCAGTTCCCAGGCCGAATGCAGTTTCAAGGTGCTGCACGCCGACCGCCTCTACCCGGCCTGTCACCCGAGCCTGTTGGCCGTGCCGGTGCAACAGCGCACCACCCTGCATGGCGAGCGGGAAATGGACTGGAGCCACTGGGCGGTGGAATCGGGCATTGATGTGGGGCAGATGGATCAGGGCCTGAATTTTTCCGATCCGGGGCTGCTGCTGGACGCCGCCTGCACCGGGCTGGGCATTGCGCTGGTGAGCCAGTTGCTGAGTCGGCAGGCGCGGGCCACCGGGCTGTTGCAGCCGATGGTGGAACAAACCATCCGCGGCCCGAACTGGGCGCTGCTGACCCACCGCGACAGCGAGAACACGGCGATGGCGCGCAGCTTCACGCAATGGCTGGTGGAGAACCTGGGGGAGTGATTACTGCGCCGGAAACGTTTGCAGATAGGCCAACAGGTCTTCGATTTTTTCCGGATCGCTCAGGCCCCAGAAAATCATGCGCGTGCCGGGCACCACTTTCTTCGGCGCTTCGAGGTAGGCAATCAGGGTTTCGCGATCCCAGACCAGGTTGGCGGATTTCATCGCGTCGGAATACACGTAGTCCGTGGTGACGGCGGAGTGGCGGCCGATCACGCCATTGAGCTGCGGGCCGAAGAAGGCGCGAGCCGATTCGCCGATCTGATGGCAGCCGCTGCAGAGGCGCTTGAAGACTTTCTCCCCGGCCTGGACATCGCCCGCAGCCAGGGTGGGAGTGCTGAACAGGCCGGCGGTGAGTGTGCAGGCCAAGGTCAGGGCGGCGATTTTCTTCATGTTGCGGTTCCAGTCTGCGAAGGCTCGCTATTGGAACATGCAGGCCGGGGATACCCCAAGTGGTCAAATGGACGCAATCCCCTGTGGGAGCGGGCTTGCTCGCGAAGGCGATAGTCCAGTCACCTACGATGTTGAATGTGAAGGCCTCTTCGCGAGCAAGCCCGCTCCCACAGGGACTTGTGCATGGCTTACTTTTTGTTGAGTTCAATGGCCGCCTGAATCAACGCCGTCAGCGCCTTTTCATCGATCTGCTCGCCCTCGCGAACATCGATGGCACGGCGGGTATTGCCTTCAAGGCTTGCATTGAACAGCTTCGACGGATCGTCCAGCGACGCACCCTTGGCGAAGGTCAGCTTCACCACTTGCTTGTAGGTCTCACCGGTGCAGAGGATGCCGGCACAGGACCACACTGGCACGCGCCACTTCCACTCTTCGATCACTTCGGGGTCGGCCTGCCGGATGATCTTGCGCAGGCTGGCCAGGGTTTCACCGCGCCAGTCCGCCAGTTCGCGGATTCGCTCGTCGATCAGTGCCGAGGCTTCGCTGGATTCAACCTTGTCCGTTTTCATCACTGTCTGCACCCTCATCATGATGGTTGTGACCGATGAGGGTAGACGCTGTTGGCGGGTTTTCAGGAATCGCTGACTGACGGTGCCAGGGGCACGGGGCGGGTTTTGATGGTGATGAACATTTTGATGCGGTCGCCGATTTCCTGGAGGGTATGGCGGAACGGCTCGTGTCTTTCGCTGGTGGTCGGGTCTTCGAAGTTCCAGACGATCACCTCGCCGGTAAACGGCATGCGCGTGGCCTCTTCCCGGGACTTGTCGCACAGGGTGATGACGTAGTCGAATGCCTGCCCTTCGAAATCCTCGAGGGACTTGCTGCGCAAGCCGCTGGCATCGATATTGATGTGTTCGAGGGATTCGAAGGTACGTGGATCGATCTCGGTGGCCTCAAGCCCGGCGCTGAAGGCCTGGAAGTCGGCAGGGTCGCTGTGGCGAAGCAAGGCTTCGGCCATGGGGGAGCGGACATCGTTTCTGGCGCAGACGAACAGCACGCGACGTGGGTCGGTCATGGGTTTACCTCGGCTGGCAGGTTGTCAGTGTTTGCTCATCAATCCGTGCAGTACGCCGAACCGCAATCCCGGTTCAGACGCAATCATGTGCGTGATCCCGAACACCTTGAACGCCGCCAGCATCACCACCAGGCCGCCAGGCAGAATGCTCAGGCGATGGGTAGGCAAACCGGCCAGCTTGAGGTGTTTCACATGTTTGACTTCCAGCAGGCGCAGCGACAGGCGCAACAGGCCGCCGTAGGTGATGCCGCCTAGCCCGTCATCGTTCAGGCCGTTGGCCTTGAGCACCTTGGCCAGCATCCGCGCCGTTCCTGAAGAGCCGATCGCCTGCTGCCAGCCCATGGCGCGGTAGCGGCGGGCAATGCGTTCGAATTGCACCGTGGCCGAGCGTTCGGCCTCCAGCAGCGCTTCGGCCACGATCCGCCCGCCGTGGAAGTAATGCGCACCGAAGGTGCCGCTGCCGATGGCAATGCTCTCGGTGACCAGCAGCCGGTCGCCACGGCCGATGATCATTTCCGTGGAGCCACCGCCGATATCCACCACCAGCCGCGTGGTTTGCGCCGGCAAGGTGTGGGCCACGCCGGCGTAGACCAGTTGCGCCTCTTCGTGACCGGAAATGACGTCGATGCGAAAGCCCAGGTGACGCTCGGCGCTGGCCAGGAACAGCGGCGCGTTGTCCGCCTCGCGCACGGCACTGGTGGCCACCGCCCGCACGCGTCCGGCCTCGAAACCGCGCAACTTCTTGCCGAACCGCGCCAGCGCCTGCCAGCCACGGTCCAGCGCCAACTCATCGAGCGCCCCGCCCTGCAGGCCTTCGGCCAGACGCACCGGTTCGCGCAGGGTCTTCACTTCCTGAATGACCATCTGCTGGTTTCGTCTCACCGACTGACCAATCATCAGGCGGAACGCATTGGAACCCAGGTCGATGGCGGCAAACAGCGGGGCGTCTTTCATACGGGGTTCCTTGCACATTCATCTGCCGGCGGACTGACGGCCGTCGGGCACTCAAGACGGATTGCGAGGATCTTGCCATGGCTTCGATGACACCCATGTGACACCACCGGGCATCACCACTTCGTAACAAACTATGTCCATGATCGGCTGTGCCACCCATGACGCGAGTGTCTCACCATGCTTTCCAATCAGGACACCTTGATCCAGTGCATCCACCGCGAGATGCTCGACATCAGTGATGAAGAGCTGGAACTGGAATTATCGGAAGACGGACACAACCTGGACGCACTGTTCGATGAACACATCGAGGATGGCAGCGAGAAAGAAGCCCGGCGCCGTTACTTCGCCGAACTGTTTCGCCTGCAAGGCGAACTGGTGAAGCTGCAAAGCTGGGTGGTCAAGACTGGGCACAAAGTGGTGATCCTGTTCGAAGGCCGCGATGCCGCCGGCAAGGGTGGCGTGATCAAGCGCATCACCCAGCGCCTCAACCCCCGGGTCTGCCGGGTGGCCGCCCTGCCCGCCCCCAATGACCGCGAACGCACGCAGTGGTATTTCCAGCGCTACGTGTCGCACCTGCCCGCCGCCGGGGAAATCGTGCTGTTCGACCGCAGCTGGTACAACCGCGCCGGCGTTGAAAAGGTCATGCGGTTCTGCAATGACGACCAGTACGAAGAGTTCTTCCGCACCGTGCCGGAATTCGAGCGCATGCTTGCCCGCTCCGGCATCCAGTTGATCAAGTACTGGTTCTCGATTTCCGACCAGGAACAGAACCTGCGCTTTCTCAGCCGCATTCACGACCCGCTCAAGCAGTGGAAACTCAGCCCCATGGACCTGGAGTCACGCCGTCGCTGGGAGGCCTATACCAAGGCCAAGGAAATCATGCTCGAGCGCACCCACATCGCCGAAGCGCCCTGGTGGGTGGTGCAGGCCGACGACAAGAAAAAGGCCCGGCTCAACTGCATCCATCATCTGCTCAGCCAGATGCCTTATGAAGAAGTCGAGTTGCCGGTGATCGAATTGCCACAGCGCGAGCGCCAGAAAGACTATTCGCGGGGGCCTGTGCCGCAGGAAATCATCGTGCCCGAGATTTACTGACCCAACACAGGACCTGTGGCGAGGGGGCTTGTCGGATCGCCGCACCGCCCCGTTGGGTTGCGCAGCGACCCCAAAATCATCCATCGCGGTTTTTCAGGCATACCGCGCTGTAGGGATTTACGACTGCTGCGCAGCCGAACGGGGGCAAGCCCCCTCGCCACAGTTAATCACTCGCAGCGGGATTACTGGCATCCTGATGAATGTCCATCAAGCTGTCATCGAATTGTCATGCACCGTCCGCCATACTCAGCTCATCCAATGCGTGCTTTAACTTTCTGCTGCCTCTCCCGGCGGCTTTTTTTTTGTGCCTCCACTGGTTTGGAGGTCACTTCATTTTCAGCGTAGGCATGATCCCTTGTAGGAGCTGGCTCGCCAGCGATGGTCGTTAACGATAACGCGTGTGTACTGGATAAACGCAGCGCATTTGAGTCCATCGCCAGCAAGCTGGCTCCTACAATTCTGCCTCTCCCGGCGGCTTTTTTTTGCCTGAAATGGCGCTTACAGGCATTCCTGCGCCGCACGCTCGAAACTGGACGGCACGAAGGTCGACGCCAGCAGCTTGCGCTCGTACAGGAACACCTTGCCGCCGTTCGAGGCCTTGTAGGTTTCAAGCACGTTGTCCGCCGCCACTTTGCTCGATACGACGATCCGGTAGCTGCGCTGGGTCTGCGACACCGTGGGCGCCAGGGCATCGTGCTGTAACTTCGGCACCACGCAATGGGTGTACTCCTCGGGCGACTTGCTGGTCTGCAAGGTCAGCGTCGGATTGTTCGGCGTGGCGCAACCGGCCAGCAACAGCGAGGCGAAGGCCAGGGTCGGGGCAAAAAAAGTGCGCATGAGTCAGGTCCTGAAAAGCAATCTATGGTGAATTGGCTGGTTAATGGGTTGCGGCGGTCAATCCGGCGGAGACCAGCGCGCTCAACGACGCATCGAACTGTTTCAACGCGGTCAGTTGCAGGTCGCGTTGCTGTTCGATTTGCGCGGCAATCTCGGGCGCGGTCTTGTCATGTACCCACACCGACGGCAGCTGTTTTTCCACCGTGCCTTCGGCCTTGCCTATGTATTGCAGGCTGGCGTCGTAGAACCGCGCGGCAAAACGCGCCTCGACCCGGTCGTTACGCTGGGTCAGCAACTGGTTGTGGGTATCGAGCATCACCACCACATCGGGATGGGCCTGCACCAGGGCATCGAGGCTGTCGTAGACCGTCACCGACAGAAAGGTCTTGTGCAACGAACTCAGCAGCCAGTCGATGGCCAGTTGCGGATCGGAGCTGTCGACGAAGGCCTGACGAATTCGCGCATCCAGTGCGTGCTTCGCGCCGTTCACGGCCACCGAGTGGTATTGCTCAAGGTATTGCAGGTTTTCCACGGTGCTTTCGCTGTAGAGCACCCCGACCGTCTGACCGTATTGCAAGCCGCCCTGGCTCCCGGTGATGGGCGGCAGGTGGCAGGTGCGTGCGTCCTCGGCAAAGGCCGATGCGGTAGACGCAACACTGCCCAGCACCAGGGCAATCACAGCCAGTCGGGTCAAGATTTTCATCGCGCAGGTTCCTTGAGCGGCGTGTTCAATGAAGGCAATTTTCCGCCTTTGCGCAAAAAACAGAACTTGCGATGCTTGATGGTGACTATTGACTGAACCGATAGTGGGGCGGCGCCAGCACAGGCCTCTGGCGCAAACTTACCGGTCAATGTCGAACAAGCGGCTGTGCCGGGCGCCCACTGTTGATTACAGTGGCGACTGCTCTCAAAACCTGATCAAGGAGTGAAACAATGGTGACCTGCTACCTGAAATACGTGCTCGATCCCTACCAGCTCGAGGCATTCGAGCACTACGGCAAGTTGTGGATCCCCCTGGTGGAGAAGTTCGGCGGCCAGCACCACGGCTACTTTTTGCCCTCGGAGGGCGCCAACAATATCGCCCTGGCGCTGTTCACCTTTCCTAGCCTGGCAGCCTACGAACATTACCGGCAGCAATCGATGAACGACCCGGCGTGCATCGCGGCGTTCAAATACGCCGAAGACCGGAAATTCATCCTCAGCTACGAGCGTTCATTCATGCGGCCGGTGTTTGCCTGAAAGGCTTGCTGACTCAGTCTTTTTTCAGATCCAGGCAGTAGGTGTAGTAACCGGGATCGCGCACCCAGCCCAGGGATTCATACAGGCGCTGGGCGGTGAAATTGTCGGTGGCGGTTTCCAGGGTCATGCCTTTGCCACCGGCCAGCCTTGCAAAATCCCGGGCGGTGTTCATCAACAAGGTGCCGACGCCTTTGCCCCGGGCAGCGGGGGTGGTGAACAGATCACCGAGCAACCACGTGCGATGGGCGTCAATCGAGGAAAAAGTCGGGAACAACTGGACGAAGCCGAGGTTTTCTCCGTCGGTGTCCCGGGCAAGAAAAATCACCGATTCATCCCGGGCGATGCGCTCGGCGATGAAGGCTCGGGACTGCGCCAGGTTCGACGGCTGCTCGTAGAACATCCGGTAGGCGTCAAACAGAGGGGCGATCTGGTCGATATGCGATGCGTCGGCGCGCAGGGCCTGAATAGCCATGAGGGTGCTCCATTGCGGTCTCAAGGATTTACAGACTAGCAATGGAGATGCACAAGGCAAGATCAAAAGATCGCAGCCTGCGGCAGCTCCTACAGGGAAACACATTCCAATGTAGGAGCTGCCGCAGGCTGCGATCTTTGCTTTTGGATCAGACCCGCACGTTACGCCCCGGCAACGACGTACGCTGGCTGCTTTCCCAGCCCTCCACCAACCCCACCGGCACATCCGCTGACGGCAGCATCTGCACGCCACGCACCAGATCGGACGCCCGCTCAGCCAGCATGATGGTCGGCGCATTCAGGTTGCCGTTCGGCTCGGTCGGGAACACCGACGAATCGATCACCCGCAGACCGGCGATACCACGCACGCGCAATTCGGAGTCGACCACGGCCATGTCGTCCTCGCCCATGCGGCATGAACCGCAGGGATGGTAGGTGCTTTCCAGGTTATCGCGCACGAAGGCGTCGAGGTCTTCATCGCTGGTCACCTGCGCGCCCGGGGCGATTTCGCCGTCGCGGAAGCGGTCCATGGCTTTCTGGCCGATGATCTCGCGGGTCAGGCGAATGCAGCGGCGGAAGCCTTCGCGGTCCTCTTCCCGCTCCAGATAGTTGAAGCGAATCTCCGGATGCTCGTACGGGTCGGCTGAGCGAACCCGCACGTAACCACGGCTTTTCGGTTTGTTCGGCCCGGTCAGCACCATGAAGCCATGGCCCTTGATCGGCTTGTTGCCGTCGTAGCGCATCGCTGCCGGCAGAAAGTGGAACTGGATGTCCGGCCAGCGCAGGCCTTTCTCGGAGCGAATGAAGCCACCGGCCTCGAAGTGGTTGGTGGCGCCCAGGCCGTCCTTGAACAGCAGCCAGCGCAGACCGATCATCAGCTTGCTCAGCGGGTCCATCTTGCTGTTGAGGGTCACCGGTTCCTTGCAGCCGAACTGGATGTACACCTCGGCGTGATCCTGCAGGTTCTCCCCTACTCCCGGCAGGTCATGGCGCACGCCGATCCCGGCCTTGCGCAGGACGTCCGCCGGGCCGATGCCGGAGCGTTGCAGCAGGTGCGGCGAGCCAATCGGGCCGGACGAGATCAGCACTTCGCGGTTGCAAAGCACCTGGTGGGTCTGGCCGCCGTGGTCATACATGACCCCCACCGCACGCTTGCCTTCGAGGATGATCTGGCGGGTCATCGCGTGGGTGATCACCGTCAGGTTCGGACGGCCCATGGCCGGACGCAGGTAGGCATTGGCCGTTGAGCAGCGCACACCGTTTTTCACGGTCATGTGCATGGCGCCGAAACCCTCTTGCATGTAGCCGTTGCAGTCTTCGGTCTTGATGTAGCCCGCCTCCGCGCCGGCTTCGACCCAGGCGCCGTACAGCGGGTTTTTCATGTGGTTGCCGTTGGTGGTGTGCAGCGGTCCGGTCTGCCCGCGATAGCTGTCACCGCCCGACTCGTAGCTTTCGGCGCGCTTGAAGTACGGCAGGCAGTTGCGATAGCCCCAGCCTTCGGCACCCAGGGATTCCCACTCGTCGAAATCCAGCGCATGGCCACGGATGTACACCAGGCCGTTGATCGAAGACGATCCGCCCAACACCTTGCCCCGTGGGCAGTGAATGCGCCGGCCGTTGAGGAAAGTCTCCGGCTCGGTCTCGTAGCGCCAGTTGTACTTCTTTGTGTTCATCGGGATCGAGAAGGCACTGGGCATCTGGATCACTACGCTCTTGTCGCTGCCGCCGAATTCCAGGACCAGCACCGAGGTGGCCGGGTCTTCGCTCAGGCGGTTGGCCAACACACAACCTGCCGAGCCTGCGCCAATGATGATGTAGTCGTATTTTTGTGTAGCCATTTTTTGCGTGGTCATGACTATCTCCCGACCGTCGATTCAGTGAATACCGGCAGTGGCTGCTGTTTGTGGGTCAGCGTGTCGCCGGTGGTGTATTGCGGGGAGGTTTTTTCGATCTGCTGGATCACCGCTTCTTCGCGTTTCAGATCAATCGAGCGGCTCAGCCAGTAGTACGCCAGGCCCGAGACGATCAACCCGACCAGCCAGGCGATGTCGATGCTGCCCAGTGCCTTGGCGAGCGGGCCGACATACACCTCACGCTGTTCAACGCCGTCGAAGATGTAGAAGAACGGAATCATCGAGATAAAACCGATGGCATAGGCGGCGATGCCGCGCAGTCCCCAGCTGCCATAGATGTTGCCGTGGGGCATGAAGAAGTGCGGGATGGCGTAGCGGCCCTTGCGCACGAAGAAGTAATCGGTGAGGTTGACAGAGGTCCAGGGCACCAGGAAGTACAGCATCACCACCAGGTAGATCCCCAGCACCGACAGGCCTTTGCCCGAACTCTGGATGCTCAGGGCCACGCCCAGTTGCAGCAGGATCACGAAGCCGATGGCCAGGATGCGTGCCTTGCGGGTGGGTTCGATGTGCTTGATCGAGTCGACGCAGGTCAGCGTGGTCAATTTGGCGCTGTAGATGTTCATCGCGATCACCGGCAGGAACGCCAGGATGGTGACGACCACCACCGCCGTGCCCATCAGTGGCGACACGGTGTTGCCGACTTGCCCCAGGGCCACCAGCACGTCAGTGGTATGCAGGTGATCGGCCAGCCAGCCACCCACGGAAATCATCCATGCGCCGGACAGCGAAGCCCCGAGGAATACCACCGCGATCAGCTTGCCGCTGGAGGTGTTTTTCGGCAGGTAGCGCGAGTAGTCCGACACATAGGGCGCATAGGCGATGTTGTAGCTGGCGGCCGCCGCAAACTGCGCGATGAAACCGGTCCAGTTGAAACCCAGCGGCTCACGGGCCACTTCGCCTTCCGCGAGAGCCGGCAGCACCGCATCCGGCACCCAACCCATCAGCACCGCCATGGTCACCAGGCCATACAGCGGCAACGACAGGAACAACGCCCATTTGAAGCTGCGGTGCATCCAGTCATGGCCGAGGATCGCCAGCACCGCCGCCGGGATGGTCACCGCCACCGCGATCACCGCCGGGCTGAAACCGAACAGCGTGTGCAACCCCTGCATCATCAGCACCAGGTTGACGATGTTGAAACCGGCGAACACGAACAGCGTCGCCAGCAGCACCAGGATCACCCCGCGATAACCGAACTGCGCGCGGGACTGGATCATCTGCGGCAGGCCCAGGTGCGGGCCTTGCGAACCGTGAAACGCCATGAACAGCGTGCCGAACATGATGCCCAGCGTGCCGGCGAGCGTGGTCCAGAGCGCGGTCAGGCCGACGCTCGGGCCGACGAAGCCGATGGTCATGGTGAAGAAAGTGAAGTTGCCGAGGAACCAGAACGGGCCCTGGCTCGACAGTTTGTCGGTGCGCTCGTTCTCGGGGATGAAGTCGATCGAATGGCTTTCGACGACGGGTTTGTCATCGAGGCTGGACACGCTCGGGGCTGACTTGGCGTTAGTGTTCATGATGGTCTCTTATTGTTGGAAGATCATGACGAGATAGGTGTACACCCTTGTAGGAGCTGCCGCAGGCTGCGATCTTTTGATCTTGATCTTCAGCCGTCCGACAGGACAGCAAAGATCAAAAGATCGCAGCCTGCGGCAGCTCCTACAGGGATTGAGTCAGCCTTGACTCAGGGGAGCGTGATCCAGACTGCCTTGGTTTCGAGCAGGTAATCGAGCTGCTCGGCGCCCAGGTCCTTGCCGAACCCGGACTGCTTGTAGCCACCGAACGGCATCGACGGATCGAGGGTGCCGTGGGCGTTGACGTAGACCGAGCCGGCCTTGAGGCGCGGAATCAGGCTGTGCACTTTGCCAAGGTCGTTGGAATACAGTGCGGCAGCCAGGCCGTAAGGCGAGTCGTTGGCCAGGGCCAGGGCCTCTTCTTCATCGTCGAAGGGTGCGGTGACCAGCACCGGCCCGAAGATCTCTTCCTGGACAATGCGCATGTCGTTGCGGCAATGGGCGAAGATGGTCGGCTCGACGAAGAAGCCAGGGCCATCGACCGCTTGTCCGCCGTAGACCAGTTTCGCGCCTTCGGCCTTGCCGGTCTCGATGTACTCGGTCACGCGCTGCTTTTGCAGGGCCGAAACCAGTGGGCCGATGAAGCAGTCCGGGTCCAGGCCCGGGGCCATTTTCAGGGTGCGTGTATAGGCGATCAGTTCACCCAGGAATTGGTCGTAGACGCTGCTATGAATATAGGCCCGTGTACCGGCGTCGCATACCTGCCCGGAGTTGAAAAACACGCCGTTGGCGACCGCTTGGGCGGCGGCCGGGATGTCGGCGTCGGCGCAGACGATGACCGGTGATTTACCACCGAGTTCGAGGGTCAGGCGCTTCATGTCATCCAGCGCTGCACGGCCGACAGTCTGGCCGACCGGGGTCGAGCCGGTGAAGGTCAGTTTGTCGATGCCGGGGTGGGTGGCCATGGCCGCACCGACCACACTGCCGCGCCCGGTGACGATGTTGATCACGCCGTCGGGGATGCCCGCTTCCTGCACCAGTTCAGCGAAACGCAGGGCCGACAACGAGGTCAGTTCGGCGGGTTTGACTACCACTGTGCAACCGGTCGCCAGGGCCGCGCCGAGCTTCCAGGCCATGGTCTGCAACGGGAAGTTCCACGGCACGATGGCACCGACCACGCCGACCGCTTCCTTGCGGGTATAGGCCAGGTAATTGCCCGGCAGCGAAGGTTCGACGGTGCGGCCGTGCAGCTTGGTGGCCCAACCGGCGAAGTAACGCAGGGTATCGACAGTGCCCTGGATGTCCACGTCCTTGGCGAAGGCCACGGATTTGCCCATGTCGATGGATTCGATTTCTGCCAGTTCAGCGGCGTTCTGCTCGATCAGGTCGGCCAGGCGCTGCATCATGCGCTCGCGCTCGGCCGGTTTGGCCTGGCGCCAGGCGCCGCCGTCGAACTGGGCGCGGGCGGCTTGCACGGCGCGGTCCAGGTCATCGGTGGTGCCCATGGGAATGCGGGTGATCAGGCCTTCGGTCGAAGGTTCGATGACATCGGAGGTCTGGCCGTCGCTGGCTTCGACCCAGGCGCCGCCGATGAACATTTTCTGGACCTTGCTGAGGAAGGTCTGGGTGGCTTCGCTGACGCCGAATTTCTGCAGGTAACTCTTGACGATCGTGTCCATTTTTATTCTCTCTGCCCGGCAGTCAGGCACTGCCGGGGCTCTGGCTTCTGAGCTGTGTGGTTTCGATATCAGGCTGGACTGGTTTCGCTCTCGGCGGCTGCACGCACCTTGCCGCGCTCGTGGAAGATGAAACCGATGCTGTTGAGCAGCAGTTGCGCGGCGAGGATCGAGGTCATGCCGGTCGGGTCGTACACCGGCGCCACTTCCACCAGGTCCATGCCGACGATGTTGCCCTTGCTGCGCTTGGCCAGGGCCTGGATGATTTCCAGCACTTCGTAGTAGAGGAAGCCACCGTGGCTCGGGGTGCCGGTGCCGGGGGCGATGGACGGATCGAAACCGTCGATGTCGATGGTGATGTAGTAGTTGATGTTCTGCGGGATCAGCGCCAGCACACCCTCGACACCAAGGCGACGCACATCACGCACCGAAAGGATTTTCGAGCCGGCTTCATGGGCCGCTTCGTAATCGTCGCGGTTGGACGACGACACGTTGCGGATGCCCATCTGGGTCATGCCGACGATGTGGTTCATTTCCGAAGCGCGGCGCAGCGGGTTGCCGTGGCCGTAGCGCACACCGTGACGCTCGTCGACGAAATCCAGGTGCGCATCGAAGTGGATGATGTGGATCGGGCCGCGGCCTTCGAAGGCCTTGATCACCGGCGCGTGCACCGAGTGATCGCCGCCGAGCACCACCGGCATCACGCCGGCATCGAGGATCTTGCGCACGGCGTATTCGGTGTTCTTGTTGCTGGTGGCCATGTCGGTGTGGACGATGTCGGCATCCCCGACGTCGACCATGCGCACATCCGATGCGGTGAGGTACATCACGTCATCTTCGTGATCGTAGGCACCGGCGTGGCCGAAGGAAAACAGCGTCGATGCTTCACGAATCCCGCGGGGTCCGAAGCGTGCGCCGGAGCGCCACTGGGTGCCCATGTCGTTGGGCACGCCCAGCACCGCGACGTCGGCATCCAGTGCATCCCAATCGGTGCACACCGGGGATTTGCCAAAGGTGCAATGACCCACGAATGGCAGGTTCAGGCGACCGGATTCATAACCGTTGTTCGACATTTCTAGCCTCTCCACTTCTTGTTATCGGCCTGGCGGACTGCAAGGCGACCGCCGTTGGAAAGACTATGGGCGCAGGTTTTCGTGGAAAAAATGCTAAACATCAGATACTCATATCGGCATTCCCGATGCGTCCCCAGGCCGGAGGTCCAAGATGATCCAGCTGCACGATGTCGACCTGAAACTGCTCAGGGTGTTTGCCACGATTGTCCGCTGCGGCGGCTTCTCGGCCGCGCAGGCGGCGCTGAATGCCGGGCAGTCGACCATCAGCGAGCAGATGACCCACCTGGAAACCCGCCTGGGGGTCAAACTCTGCCAGCGCGGGCGCAGCGGCTTTCGCCTGACCGAACAGGGCGTGGCGATTCATGAAGCCACCCAGCGCCTGCTGTCGGCGGTGGAAAACTTCTGCATGGACGCCGACGTGCTCAAGCAGCACATCAGCGGCAAGCTCAACCTGGGGATCATCGACACCACGATCACCGACCCCGACTCGCCGATCCCGCGCACCACCCAGCGCTTCGTCTCACGGGGCCATGACGTGCACTTGAACGTGTATGTCGGCACCCCGGCGGAACTCGAAGAGCGGGTACTCGACGGTCGACTTCATCTCGCCATCGGGCACTTCCCGATCCATGTGCCGGGGCTGCTGCAATCGCCGCTGTACCAGGAAGCCCTGGGCTTGTATTGCGGGCGGCGCCACCCGCTGTTTGGCAGCCAGGCTGAAGGTGCGGAACTGCTCGAAGAAGTCGCCGCCGGGCGCATCGTCGTGCGTGGCTACATGCAGCAATACGACCTCGAGCACCTGGGCGTGAGCAAGGCGGCGGCCACCGTCGACAACATCGAGGCTTCGGCCATCCTGATCATCTCCGGCGCCTATGTCGGCTTCCTGCCCGAGCACTTCGCCAGCCAGTGGGTCAAGAGCGGCGAGATGCATCAACTGGCAGCCGCGAGCCTGCGCCTGAAGTCACCCTTCGATGTGATCACCCGGCGCGGTACGGCACCGCCGCCCATCCTCCAGGCGTTCCTCGAGGACCTGGCCGCCAGCGCCCGTAAAACCGCCAAGCCGTGACATGCCACTCGCCAAATTGAAATTTTGCCGGGCATACTGATTTTAGTTCGACAACCTTGCAGGCCCGTCATGCGCATCCACGTCACCTTCATCGACCGCGTCGGAATCACCCAGGAAGTGCTGGCGCTGCTCGGTGGACGCAGTTTCAACCTGGACGCCGTGGAGATGGTCCCGCCGAACGTCTACATCGATGCGCCGACCCTCGGCGCCGAGGTGCTCGAAGAGCTGCGCGAAGCCCTTTTCGATGTGCGCGGCGTGCAGGCCGTGACCATGGTCGACATCCTTCCGGGGCAACGCCGGCGCCTGCAACTGGACGCCTTGCTGGCTGCCAGTTCCGACCCAGTGCTAGCGGTGGATGACCGTGGTCATGTGCTGCTGGCCAACCCGGCGCTGATCGCCCTGTGCGGCCGCGAACCGGCCGGTGAGTCGCTGACCGCCCTGTTCGACGATGCCGACTTGCAGCGCACCCTGATCGCCCATCATTTCCGCCTGCCGATGCACGAGGTCAGTCTCGGCGGGCAGACCTTGCTCCTCGACGCGATGCCGATCACCGACGCCGGCGCCCTGCTCACCCTGTATCAACCCAATCGCATCGGCGAACGCCTGTCGGCGTTGCATCACGACCATGCCGAAGGCTTCGATGCGCTGCTCGGCGAATCGCCGCCGATCCGCGCGCTCAAGGCCCGCGCGCAACGGGTCGCAGCATTGGATGCGCCACTGTTGATCCAGGGTGAAACCGGCACCGGCAAGGAGCTGGTGGCCCGTGCCTGCCATGCCATCAGCCCACGCCACGACGCGCCCTTCCTGGCCCTGAACTGCGCGGCACTGCCGGAGAGCCTCGCTGAAAGCGAGCTGTTCGGCTACGCCCCCGGCGCCTTCACCGGCGCGCAACGGGGCGGCAAGCTCGGCCTGCTGGAACTGGCGGACCAGGGCACGGTGTTTCTCGATGAAGTCGGGGAAATGTCGCCCTATCTGCAAGCCAAGTTGCTGCGTTTCTTGAGCGATGGCTGCTTCCGTCGGGTCGGTGGCGACAAGGAAGTACGGGTCAATGTGCGGGTGCTCAGCGCGACCCACCGCGATCTGGAAAAAATGGTCGCCGAAGGACGTTTCCGCGAAGACCTGTTCTACCGCCTCAACGTGCTCAACCTGCAAGTGCCGCCGCTGCGCGAGCGCGGTCACGACATCCTGCTGATGGCCAATCACTTCATGCAACAGGCCTGCGCGCAGATCCAGCGGCCGGCCTGTCGCCTGGCACCGAGCACCTTCGGCGCCCTGCTCGGCAACCGCTGGCCGGGCAACGTGCGACAACTGCAAAACGTGATCTTTCGCGCGGCGGCGATCTGCGAAAATCCTTTGGTGGACATCGACGACCTCGACATCGCCCGCACCGCCGTCGAGCGGCAAAACGACGGTGAAGTCGGCAGCCTGGAAGAGGCTGTTGGTGACTTTGAAAAGAAACTGCTGGAACAGCTTTATCGCAGTTATCCGTCCAGCCGGTTGCTCGCTGCGCGGTTGCAGACGTCCCATAGCGCCATTGCGATTCGCCTGCGCAAATACGGAATTCCCAACAAACCCTGAAGCCGCTGCACGGCTCTCTGTAGGAGCTGCCGAAGGCTGCGATCTTTTGATCTTGATCCGTTCAAGATCGCTGAAAATCAAGATCAAAAGATCGCAGCCTTCGGCAGCTCCTACGCGATGCGCGACGTCCATGTCTGCAAATCGATACAGTGTAGCGAAATCAAGACAAAACCCTTCGCACCGCAATCACGGCGTCCGCGTCCACCGTCCGGTTGGCCCGTATTGATTTCAATACGGACGAAATCTTCCGCGCCTTGAAAAATCACTTCAAGCCATTGATTTAAAACAAATTAAAAACCTTGGCACCACCCTTGCTATCACTCCTCAAACCCCGCTCGTCGCCCCGCCACGAGCCTTAAAACAATAAGGAGTTGATATGAGCCAATTGCGTTTTACCGTCGATCACGAATGGTTGCGCCTTGAGAGCAATGGCCTGGTCACCGTCGGCATCACGGCATTTGCCCAGCAGGCGCTGGGGGATGTGGTGTTCGTTCAGGTGCCTGAATTGGGCGCCTTCGGTGCCGGCGCTGAAGTGTCGGTGCTGGAGTCGGTGAAAGCCGCCAGCAGCATCGGCATGCCGCTGGACGGTGAGGTGGTCGAGGTCAACGACACGCTGGAGAGCAGCCCGGAACGGGTCAACGAAGACCCGTTGGGCGAAGGCTGGTTCTTTCGCTTCAAACCGGTCGATGTCGAGGCGTTGAGCGACTTGCTCGATCAAGACGCCTATGCACGCCTGACCGCCGAACACGCCGACGTTTGAAGCCCCCACGAATCCGGAAAAAGGACCACATCATGTTCAGCAAACACGACCAGATCAAAGGCTACGACGACGAACTGCTGGCGGCGATGAATGCCGAGGATGCGCGGCAGGAACACCATATCGAACTGATCGCCTCGGAGAACTACACCAGCCAGCGGGTCATGCAGGCCCAGGGCAGCGGCCTGACCAACAAGTACGCCGAAGGGTATCCGGGCAAGCGTTACTACGGCGGCTGCGAGCACGTCGATGTGGTCGAGCAACTGGCCATCGACCGTGCCAGACAACTGTTCGGCGCCGACTATGCCAACGTCCAGCCGCACTCCGGCAGCCAGGCCAACGCCGCGGTTTATCTGGCGTTGCTGCAAGCGGGCGACACCGTCCTCGGCATGAGCCTGGCCCACGGCGGCCACCTGACCCACGGCGCCAAGGTGAGTTTTTCCGGCAAGCTGTACAACGCCGTGCAGTACGGCATCGACACCACCACCGGCCTGATCGATTACGACGAAGTCGAGCGCCTGGCGATCGAGCACCAGCCGAAGATGATCATCGCCGGCTTCTCGGCCTATTCGAAGACCCTGGACTTCCCGCGCTTCCGTCAGATCGCGGACAAGGTCGGCGCCTACTTCTTCGTCGACATGGCCCACGTCGCCGGCCTGGTGGCCACGGGTCTGTACCCCAATCCCCTGCCCTACGCCGACGTGGTCACCACCACCACGCACAAGACCCTGCGCGGCCCCCGTGGCGGTCTGATTCTGGCCAAGGCCAACCCGGAGCTGGAGAAGAAGCTCAACGCCGCCGTGTTCCCCGGCGGTCAGGGTGGTCCGCTGATGCACGTGATCGCCGCCAAGGCCGTGTGCTTCAAGGAAGCGCTGGAGCCAGCATTCAAGACTTATCAGGCGCAGGTGATCCGCAACGCCCAGGCCATGGCGCAGGTGTTTATCGAGCGCGGTTATGACGTGGTCTCCGGCGGTACCGACAACCACCTGTTCCTGGTCAGCCTGATCCGCCAGGGCCTGACCGGCAAGGACGCCGACGCCGCCCTCGGGCGTGCCGGCATCACCGTGAACAAGAACGCCGTGCCCAACGATCCGCAATCGCCGTTCGTGACCTCTGGCCTGCGCATCGGTACGCCGGCGATCACCAGCCGTGGCTTCAAGGAAGCGCAAAGCATCGCCCTGGCCGGGTGGATCTGCGACATCCTCGATCACCTGGGCGATGCCGACATCGAAGCCAATGTCGCCCGCCAGGCGGCGGCCCTGTGCGCGGACTTCCCGGTCTACCGCGACTAAGCACACACAACAAAACCCCTTGTGGGAGCGGGCTTGCTCGCGAAGGGGCCGTGTCAGTCGACATCAATATTGACTGGCACGCCGCCTTCGCGAGCAAGCCCGCTCCCACAGGATTCGCGGCTGATGCACAAGGAAAACACCATGAACGCCATTGTCGAATCGACCGGCAACCACCCGGCCAAGGTGGAGGTCGGCACCAAACTGCGCGGCGCGGACAAGGTCGCGCGTATTCCGGTAAAGATCATTCCCACGGATGAATTCCCGCGCAAACCCGACTGGATTCGCGTGCGCATGCCGATCTCTCCCGAGGTCGAGCGGATCAAGCAACTGCTGCGCAAGCACAAGCTGCACAGTGTCTGCGAAGAAGCCTCGTGCCCGAACCTCGGCGAGTGTTTTTCCGGTGGCACCGCGACCTTCATGATCATGGGCGACATCTGCACCCGGCGTTGCCCGTTCTGTGACGTCGGCCATGGCCGGCCGAAGCCGCTGGACATCAACGAGCCGATGAACCTGGCCGTGGCCATCGCCGAACTGCGCCTGAAGTACGTGGTGATCACCTCGGTGGATCGCGACGATTTGCGCGATGGCGGCGCCCAACACTTTGTCGATTGCCTGCGCGAGATCCGCAAGCTGTCCCCCGGCGTACAACTGGAGACCCTGGTGCCGGATTATCGCGGACGCATGGACGTGGCCCTGGCGATCACCGCCACTGAGCCGCCGGATGTGTTCAACCACAACCTGGAAACCGTACCGCGCCTGTACAAGGCCGCGCGCCCCGGCTCGGACTTCGAGTGGTCGCTGGACCTGCTGCAGAAGTTCAAGCTCGCCGTGCCCCACGTACCGACCAAATCCGGGCTGATGCTGGGCCTGGGCGAAACCGACGAGGAAGTGATCGAGGTCATGCAGCGCATGCGTGAGCACGACATCGACATGCTGACCCTCGGCCAGTACTTGCAGCCCTCGCGCAGTCACCTGCCGGTGCAGCGCTTCGTGCACCCGGACACCTTTGCCTGGTTCGCCGAGGAAGGCACGCGCATGGGCTTCAAGAACGTCGCGTCCGGTCCGCTGGTGCGTTCGTCCTATCACGCCGATCAACAACTTCATGGAGGTGCCGGCGGTTTCCAGCCATGATGGAGTGACTGGTCATGCATGGAGCCGTTCCCGATGCCGCGTTCACCCTGTCTGTTGTTGCTGTGCCTGAGCCTTGCCACGCCGTGCATGGCCGACGAACCGAAACCCGGGCACATGCTGTATGTGCGCAGCGTCGACCCGGGCATCGTGCAGGACATCCGTTACGCCAGCGCGCACAACTTCACCGGGCACCCGCTCGACGGCTACCAGGCGGCGGAGTGCCTGCTGTCGCAGGACGCGGCGAAGGCGTTGGCCCGAGTGCAAAGCGCACTGAAAGCCGAAGGCTACGGGCTGAAGGTATTCGACTGCTATCGCCCGACCCGCGCGGTGGCGGACATGGGCCGCTTCGCCAGCGAACCCGGCGACCCGCTCAAGACCGAGTTCTATCCACGGGTCGACAAGCAGGACTTCTGGCGCCTGGGGTATGTGGCCCGGGTGTCCAATCACTCCCGGGGCAACACCGTCGACCTGACGATGACCGGCCCCGACGCCCTCCCCGACGACACCTGGACACCTTCGGTTAAACCGGTGGATTGCACGGCGCCTTATGGCGAGCGCTGGCGCGACGGCGCGCTCGACATGGGCACCGGTTTCGACTGCTTCGATGAGCGCGCGCACACCGACTCGGCGCTGATCAACGCCACGGCCAAGGCCAATCGCCAGCGACTGACCGATGCCATGGCCAAGGAAGGCTTTGTGGGGTATTCGGCCGAGTGGTGGCACTTCACGTACAGCGGCAATCCACCGAAGCCGGACGTCATGGACTTCCCCATCACGCCGTTGGCGCCATGAACCTTCTGCTCAAGGCCCTGTTGATGGCGTTTTTTCCGCTGGCCGCCATGGCCCAGGGACTCGACGGCAGCGACCAGTTGATCGTGGTCACCAGCAAGAACTGGGATGACATTCAAGCCACTGCCCAGCGTTATGAACGGCGTGGCAAGACCTTTGAAAAATTCGAAGCACCCTTTGCGGTGGTGCTCGGCAAGAATGGCATGGGCTGGGGCAAGGGGCTGCTCGACAGCGGGCCACCTGAAGGACCGGTCAAGCAGGAAGGCGATGGAAAGGCGCCAGCTGGCATGTTCAAGCTGGGCACGGCGTTTGGCTACGCGCCTTCGGCCGATACCCGCCTGCCCTATCTGTCGCTGACACCGACCATCGAATGCGTGGATGACAGCCAATCGACTCGCTACAACGAACTGGTCGACGGCACGGTCGTCGAAAAGGACTGGAGCAGCTCCGAACGGATGCGCCGCCCGGATGAGTTGTACCGCCAGGGCATTTTCATCCAGCACAACACCCCGGCCTCTCCCGCTGCCGGCTCGTGCATTTTCTTCCACATCTGGCGCGGCCCCACGGCGCCGACCCGTGGCTGTACGGCCATGGACCCGGCGGATATTGCGCGGCTGTTCGATTGGCTGGACCCTGGCAAATCCCCGGTGCTGGTGCAATTGCCGCAAGCGCAGTACGAGCAGTTGCGTGAGCGCTGGAAACTTCCCCAGCGCTAATCAACGCTGAACCCTGTGGCGAGGGGGCTTGTCGGATCGCCGCACCGCCCCGTTGGACTGCGCAGCAGGCCTATCTTTTAGGGCCGCTTCGCGCCCCAACGGGGGCAAGCCCCCTCGCCACAAAAGCCCCTTCACCACAAAAGCTCCCTCGCCACAAATGCGGGGGTTAACCCCGCTCAGCCACCACAGCACCCATCGAAGGCCTGGCCAGCGCGTAATAGATCACCCCAGGTACCAACAACCCGACGATCCACGAAATGTCCACGCCGGCCAGTTGCGCAACCATCGGCCCGGAGTAGAAATGGGTGTCGACAAAGGGCAGCTGGATCAACACGCCGATCACATAGACGCTGATCCCCAGCACGTTCCAGCGACCGTAGCGGCCTGTCGGGTCGGACAGCGCCGGGATGTCGTAGCGTTCCTTGTTGATGAAGTAGTAGTCCACCAGGTTGATCGCGCTCCACGGGATGAAGAACGTCAGCAAGAACAGGATGAAGTACTTGAACGCGTTGAGGAACGAGTACTGCCCCGCCAACGCCAGCGCGGTGGACGCCGCGACGATCAGCAGCACAAACAGCATGCGCTGGCGGGCGCTGATTTCCAGGCGGCGGCGAAAGCCACTGATGATGGTGGCGATGCACATGAAACTGCCGTAGGCGTTGAGGGTGGACACCGTGACCTTGCCGAAGACAATGCTCAGGTACAGCAAGGAGGCGATCACCCCGCTACTGCCCAGGCCGACAATGGTCGCCACTTCGTGCCCACGGAAATTCGCCCCGGCCAGTGCGGCGGCGAACACCCCGAGCACCATCGAAGCCTGGGCCCCCAGCACTGTGCCGAGACCGACAGCGGCGAAGGTTTTCCACGACGACGTCTTGCTCGGCAGGTAGCGCGAGTAGTCCGCCACATAAGGGCCGAAAGCGATCTGCCAGGACGCCGAGAGCGACACCGCCAGCAGGAACGTGCTCCAGCTGAAATGACGGTTGTCGAGCAGCAGGCCGATGTCGTTGAGGGTCATCAACCGGGTGAACAGGTAGGCGAAGGCGATGATGCCCAGCACGCTGGCCACCCGCCCGACCAAGTGAATCACCCGATAGCCGAAGATCGTCAGGAACGCGATGCACGACGCGAAAATCAGGATGCCGGCGCTGTCGCTGACACTGATCAACTGCGCAATCGCCTGCCCCGACAGCACCGCGCCGGTGGCGCTGAAACCGAGGTACATCAGGCACACCAGGACAATCGGGATCGCCGCGCCATACACCCCGAACTGCACGCGGCTGGAGATCATCTGCGGCAGCCCGAGCTTCGGCCCTTGCGCCGCGTGCAGCGCCACCACGGCGCCGCCGAGCACTTGCCCGATCAGCAAGCCGATCAGCGACCAGAACACATCGCCGCCCAGTACCACGGCGAGGGCACCGGTGACGATGGCGGTGATTTGCAGGTTGGCGCCAAGCCACAGGGTGAACTGGCTGTAGAGGCTGCCGTGACGCTCGGCCTCGGGAATGAAATCGATCGAGCGGGTCTCGATCAGGGGACTGCGTTGCGCACTCATGACGGTGTTTCCTTTGAGGAACTGTTTTTGTTGTCGGGGGTGTACTTAAAAGGTCTTGGTGGCGCTGGCAACGACCGTGGCCGAGCACAGGTCATCATAGCCATACCAACTGCTGCACTCGCTTTTCGACAAGTCCGTGTCGACGTAGCTCAGGCCCCAGGTCACGCCGACGAAGTCGCGTGTCAGCTTGGCCTCCCACTCGTAGTAAGACTCGCGGTTATCGCCACTGGCGGACCAGAACGCGGGGTCTTTCACATCGTTGCGTCCAAAGCGCAGGTCCAGGCCGACTTCAGCCGGCAGATCGATTTTGTAGCCCAGGTAGGTGTAAAGGGTGTCCTGGTCCTCGCCGAAGAAATTCGGCGTGTCCTTTGAGTAATAGGCACCGAGCTTGACGCCATACACATCGACAATGGCGTACATCTCACTGAGGTTGAATTCGGAGTTTTTCGGGTAGTCGTACTTGATGTAGCCCAGGTCCAGGCTGATGGCCTCGGTCGCCTGCCAGAAATAACCCGCGTAGTACTCAAGCTCCTGCCGGGTATCGAAGCCGCCACCGAAATCCACGTTGGAGGTCCAGGCGCCGATGTACAGGCCACTGCTGTGCAGCAGCGTTGCCCCGCCCTGCACGGCCGGATCCCCCAGGGTTTGCGAGATGCCACGGGAACGGTAGTCGCTGACGACGCCCAGGGTCATGTCAAGGCTGAAGTCGTCGTTGAGGGCCAGGGCCTGGCTGCTCAGGGGGGCCAATGCCAGTGTGGCGAGGGTCAATGCTGAAAGTGCGTTCATACAGTTCTCTTGTTGTTATGGCGTACGGGGAATTTCAGGCATGGCGATACCAGGCCCCTCGCGCTGCGAGGGGCTGGCGGTTTTTGCGTGTGTCGGGTGTTCGCAGGTCAGGACGCGGGGGCGTAGACCTGCTTGCCGGCGAAGAAGGTGTTCAGGACTTTGGTTTCGAACAGGTCGTCATCGCTGACCTTGAACACGTCGCGGTCGAGGATGATCAGGTCAGCCTGCTTGCCCGGTGCCAGCGAACCGATCTGCTTGTCCAGGCGCAGGGTTTTCGCCGCGTTGAGGGTGTAGGCATAGAACATGCTCTGGCGGTCGATGCTTTCCTTGGCATTGAGTACGCCCAACGGCCCCTTGCGCGTGCTGGCCTGGGCAATGGCGTTGAATGGATTGGCGCTCGACACCGGCCAGTCACTGCCACCGGCAATCGTTGCACCGGCGTCATGCA
Organism: Pseudomonas sp. Pseusp49; assembly: GCF_059491875.1. Classification (NCBI taxonomy): domain Bacteria; kingdom Pseudomonadati; phylum Pseudomonadota; class Gammaproteobacteria; order Pseudomonadales; family Pseudomonadaceae; genus Pseudomonas; species Pseudomonas sp. Pseusp49. Next base: position 4,475,698 of record NZ_CP168514.1, read on the forward strand.
GGGACCGCGCGGGATACTGGTAACCGTAGGCAAAGGCACTGATGTAGGGCTTGACCAGTTCGACGGTGTAGGACTCACCGGTGGCCCATAGCAGTTGCATCGAGGCGATCACGCCGAGCTGCTTGAAGCGCGGAAACTCCTTGGGATTGACCAGTTGCAGGTGCGCGATGCTGTGCGGCACCGGGTTCGGGCTGAGCTTGCGCGCATAGGCCACGCCATTGAGTGCTTCACGCACCGCGCGGTCGCCGACGGCGTGCATGTGCACGATCCAGCCACGTTTTTCCGCCGCCACCACCAGTTCACCGAAGTGCGCCGGGTCGGTCAGCAGTTGTCCGTCCTTGTGGCTGTTCTTGTACGGCACGATGACCGCTGCGGTTTGCCCCGGGAACTCGAGGATGCCGTCGACAAAGACCTTGATGCCGGGGAACGTCAGGTTGGGCACACCCTCGAACTGCTTCATCACCGTGGCGATCACTTCCAGGTCGGCCGGTTTGCTCTTCGGGTTGGTGACCATCAACGCGGCGACGTGGGCGCTGAGTTCGCCGTTCTGCGCCAGCGCCTTGTACAACGGCAGGACGCCGATGCTTTCGGCGGTGGCATGGAAATCGAACAGTGAGTCTTCACTGCCGCCGTTCGCCGCGGCGTCCATCCACGCAGTGATGCCGAACTGGTTGTTGACCCGCACCGCCTCTTTCGCGGCCTTGAGCATGGTCTCCTGGCTGGGCGCGGGAATTGCGCTGCGCACCACGTCCCAGCGTGATTCGGCAAAGTAGCCATTCGGCGTGAAGTCCGCTTCATGGCCGACGTAACCGCGCTCTTTCTCCGGCAGGCTCTTGACCAGTGCCGCGTCGATGTTCAGACGCTTGAGCATCGCGTTGTTGGCCCAACCGGTGTGGCCGTCGATGCCGCTGAATACGACAGGCTGATCGGCCCAGCGCCCCTGATTGAACACCTTGCCCAGTTCACGGCTTTTTTCCCAATAGGCCGAACTGACCCCGGCGACGCTGATCACATCGCCAGCCCGGGCGCGCCCGGCCTTGTCCTCTTCAATCAACCACTGCTCAAGTTCCGGCAGCGGTTTGACTTCGTCCAGCAGGTTGGCCTTCATGCTGTCGAACGCCCCCACCACCGGGTGGCTGTGGGTGTCGATCATGCCTGGCATCAACACCTTGCCCGCCAGGTCGATGCGTTGGGTCCCGGCATCGGCCAGGGCATTGATTTCGGCATCGCTGCCGACTTTCAGAATCTTGCCGTCTTGCACCGCAACAGCCTGCACCAGCGCCTGGCCGGGTTCGGCGGTAAAGACCTTGCCGTTGAACAACACCAGGTCAGCGGCGGCCATCGCCTGCACCGACGACAAGGCCAGTGCGGCGGCCAACAGGTTTGGAATCAATCGCATCGGAACGCTCTCTAGTTTTTATTGGGCGGATCGGGAAGTAACAGCCTGGGAAACCACGTGCGGCGCAAGCCCCAGGAACGGCGCCTTGGCCCACACGACCTTGCCGCCGACCAGCGTCAGCAGCACGTCATTGCGACCCAGTTCCTCCTCGGGCACCTGCATGAAGTTCTTGTCGAGCACGATCAGGTCAGCGAACTTGCCGACTTCGACCGAGCCCAGCACCGCCTCCAGCTTCAGCTGTTGGGCGGCATTCAGGGTGATGCTGCGCAGTACTTCGGCTCGCGACATGGCCGGATCACTGTTGAGCCGCCCGGCATATTTGGGTCCATAGCTGTGCGGATTGGTGGGGTCGCCGGAGCGGGTGACACCGACTTTCAGCGCCAGGAACTCATCGAGGGGATCGACCGGCCAGTCGCTGCCAAACGCCACACGGCCGCCGGCATGGGCGATGCTGCCCGAGGGCTCCATGCGCTCGAAACGCTCGGCGCCGAGGTGATCGCTGGTGCCGTCGACCGTGGACGGCGCCTGCTGCGCCCACTGGAACGACATGGTCGCGGTGACATCCAGCGCCTTGAAGCGTGAATAGTCGGCAGGATCGACCGACTCGGCGTGCGCGATGGCCGGGCGGAAATCCGCACCGGGCAGTTCTTTGCGCACATAGGCGACGCTGTCCAGTGCATCGCGCACCGCGCGCTCGCCGGTGGCGTGCAGGTGCGGATCGAGACCGGCCTTGACCGCTTGCAGCACCAACGGATTGAGCACCTGCGGCGGGAAGTACAGCTCGCCCAGGTTCTTGCCCGGCGTCCACTTCGGCGCCTTGTCGGTGCCGCTGTTGTGCAGGTACGGGGTCAACATGGCGCCGGTGTCCGCCGGGGCATTGATGATGCCGTCCATGAACAGTTTGACGTGGCGCATGCTCACGCCCGGCGCGACACGCACTTCGCCCTGGTCGTAGGTGTTGGCCAGGGCCTTGGCCTCGGCGATGGTTTTCACCGGGTCGGCGGCCGCGGCGGCCGGGTCCAGCTTGATCGCCAGCAAGGCCCGGGCGGTCAGTTCGCCGGACTTTTGCAGAGTGGTGAAGGCCTTGCCGCTTTCCGGCCCCGACAGGGCATCGAAGAAGCTGGTGATGCCCTGCTGGCGCATGGCGTCGAGGGCCGCACGGGTCTGGTTGAGTTTTTCCGCGTCGGTGGCGGGCGGCACCACGGCGGCCAGAGACTCGGCGGCGCCGTCCTCGCAGATGCCGTTCGGGTTGCCGGCGCTGTCACGTCGGTATTTGCCGTCTTCGGGGTCGGCGGTGCTCTTGTTGATCCCGGCCAGTTCCAGGCCGCGAGAGTTGGTCAGCACGGTGTGAAAATCGGTGGAGCGCACCTGGATCGGACGCTGGGTCTTGAGCGCGTCCAGGGTCGATTTGTCGGCGTCGCCGTCAAGCCCGGTCATGCCCATGCGGTCCCAGCTGCCGACTTCCAGCCACACGTCTGGGCCCTTGTCCTTCTCGGCATCGAGGCAGGCCTGGATGCTTGCCTGAAACTGCGCGCGGGTCATGGTCTGGTATTTCAGGTCGCACAGCGTCATGGCGCGACCGCCATCCCCCGGGTGCATGTGCGCATCGACGAAGCCCGGCATCAGCATGCGCCCGGCCAGGTCGATCAGTTGTGTCTGCTTGCCGATGTAGCCGTCGACCCCGGCATCGCTGCCGACGTAGACGATCTTGCCGCCCGAAATGGCGATGGCCTGCTGCACGGAACTCTGGCCATCGACCGTGTAGACGTAGCCATTGCGCATGACCGTGTCGGCGGGTGTCGCCGCCAACGCCATGCCGGAAAATGTCGTGGTCGCCGCAATGGCGACAAAAAGCCTGGAAAGTATCAAATGCCTCACCCCTGTTCTTATTGTTTTGAAGCGGCCCGAACGGCTGCACAAGCCCTTGCATAGACAGGGCCTACCCTATAGGGCGCAGCGTTCGAATGGACCTCTGCAAATGAGGAGGGGTCAGGCAAATAATTGAAACGGCAGGGATTAATCCCGGCGCACGGACTCCGTCAGCGCACCCGGCGAACGCAGGACAGAGCCCAGCTCCACCTTGCTTTTCACACCGAGCTGCAAGTAGCAATTGCGCAGGTAGGTCCGCACGGTAGACGGGCTCAAGGCGAGCATTCTGGCGATTTCCTTGTAGGAGTGGCCAGCGGCGAACAGCATCGCCGCCGTGCGCTCCCGAGGTGCCAGACCGTCCCCGCCCGAGGGGGCTTCGAGGGACAGGATGACGTGTTCGGCGTTGGGGCTCAGGGTCAGGGCGCAGCGGCCCAGACGGATCACGCAGGGGGCTCTGGACAGTTGCGCGATCACCTCGGGTGGCAGCGTGGAACCGCTCCAGCCGGGCAGTTCGCGCTGGATGGCAACGCACAACCTGGCCCCTACATAGAGCAGACTGCCGTCCATGCGCGCGATGCCAAAATCACTCGCGCCGTTTTCGCTGTCGAAGCGAATCATGTCCTGCACTTGAAACCGCCACAGCTGGAACAGGTGATCGCAGAACGCCAAAAACAGCTCGGCTTCGTTCTCCTCGAACGCCTGTTCATCCTCACCCCGGTAGAGGCAGACGAAAAACATCAGGCCGCTTTCGGGCAATTCGTAGGTGATGCTCATCAAGTGATAGAGATCGAAGCGCCGGGCGAAATCATTGACTGCCTCGCAAGGGTCGGTGAAACCCTTGTCGCGCACCACTTCACCGGGACGATTGAGCGTGGCGTAGGAAAACTGATCGTTGGCCGCCACCGGATGCCATTCGGCGGCAAAGGATTCAGGAAGATTGATGCTGCCATGCATCCAGCTTTGCATGGGCACATCATGACCTGGCGCAGACATTTCGCCCCACCAGGCAGAGGCGAAGGGCACCAGTTGACCGAATGCCTGCAGCCCATCGGCGATGAATCGCGACGCCCCGCTCTCCCGCGCCAGCCGGCCAAGGTGCAGTACGCAATGATTGAACGCCTTGAGCGTGACCATCGTTGCGTCACCGTCGACTTTATTTCCCGCCCCCATCATTGCGATCCCGTTCACTGCATGGCCTTTCGTTTCGACGATGCCATAGGCCCCTGACGGGCGTCCAGCACGCAATGACATCATCGGTTACAAAGTGCTGTGCAACCCGTACAGCTGTGGCCGGCGGTCCTGATGCAGGTCGTTGCGGGCACTGATGCGCTTGTTGCGCGCTTCGGTGAGGTTCAGCGTCGCCAGCAGGATCTGCTCGCCGCCCTGCTCCGCCGGACCGGCCAAGGGGTAACCGTCGGCATCGACGATGACCGACCCTTGCACCCAGCCGACCCCGCGCTCATGGCCATAGCGATCGCACGCGGCAATGAACAGGCGGTTCACCGAGGCATTGGCCTGCACCCGCAGGACTTCCGCCGGGCGCTCGGTTTGCGGCCGCGGACCGTCGGGCCAGTTGACCGGCGCGCACAACAGATCGGCGCCGGCCAGCGCCGGCAGGCGCACCCATTCGGGGAATTCCAGGTCGTAGCAGATCAGCATGCCGAGCCGTCCATGCAGCGTTTCGACCACCGGCGGCGGCGCATCGCCGGCGGTGAAGATGTCCTTTTCGGCATCCCACAGGTGCGCCTTGCGGTACACCGCGCGCAGGCCATTGGCGTCGATCATCGCCGCACTGTTGGCCAGCTCATCGCCGGGCAGGCGTTCGCAGAAGCCGCCGACGATCACCAGGTTCAGCTCACGGGCCAGGGCCTGCCACAACTGCAAGGTCGGACCGTCAAGGGTTTCCGCCAGGCTCAGCGCTTCGTCGCGGTCGGCAAACACATAGCCGCTCTGCACCAGTTCGGGCAGCACGACGACTTGCGCGCCCTGGTGCGCCGCCTGGCGAATCGCGCGCTCGGTGAGCGTGCGGTTGTAGCCCAGGTCACCTACTTTCGGTGCCAGTTGGCAGCAGGCGACCACGGTATTTTTTACGCTGCTCAACGCCCTGCCTCCGCAGATGAATGGGTCATGGCGACGATGTCGCTCTCGCTCAGGGCGTCGATCACCCGGCGTTCGGCGGCCAGGTCAATCGAGCGGCTGAGCAGGTAATAGGTCAGCCCCGAGACCACCAGGCCCACCAGCCAGGCGATGTCCACGCCTTCCAGCACCCGCGCCAGCGGCCCGACAAACACCTCTTTGCCGGCGGCGGCATCGAAGATGTAGAAGAACGGCACCATCGCGGCGAAGCCGATCAGGTACGAAACGATCCCGCGAAATTGCCAGGCGCCGTAGATGCCCTTCGGCGTGAAGAAATGCGGGATCGCATAGCGGCCCTTGCGCACGAAGAAGTAGTCCACCAGGTTGACGGCGGTCCACGGCACGAGGAAGTACAGCAACAGCACCAGGAAGGTGTTCAACAGCGCGATGCCGTCCCCTTTGATCGACAGCACGCAGGTCAACAGAATCACGCTGATCACACTGATCGACAGCACGCGGGCGCGGGGTGTCGGGGTGATTTTTTTGATCGAGTCGACACCGGTAAGCAGCGTCAGCATGGCGCTGTAGGTGTTGAGTGCAATGATCGGCAGGAAGCCCGCCACCGAGACGATCACCAGCAGATTGCCCAACCCCGGCACCATGGAAGAACCGACCTGATTCAACGCCACCAGTGCATCCGCTGCTTTCAACTGCTGCGCCAGCCAGGCGCCGAGGCCGATCATCCAGCTGCCGGACAACGAGGCACCGATGAACACCGCCGCGATCAGTTTCACCCTGCTGGTGTTTTTCGGCAGGTAACGGGAATAGTCGGACACGTAGGGCGCATAGGAAATGTTGTAGCTGGCACCGATGGCGAACAGCGTGGCGAAGGCCACCCAGTTGAAGCCCAGATCGGTCGCCGGCGTGACACCTTCCTGACCCGCACCGAACATCAGGGCGATGGTCACCAGGGCGTACAGCGGCAAGGTCGCCAGCAAGGCCCACTTGAACGCCTTGTGCATCAGGTCGTGGCCGTAGATCGACAACAGCGCACCGATCAGCACCACGGTAACGGCGACGATGGTCGGGTCGATGCCGAACACATGTTCCAGGCCGTTCATGATCAGCGAGATGTTCACCACGTTGAATCCGACGAACACGAACATGGTCGCCATCAACGCCAGGATCACCCCGCGATAACCGAACTGGGCGCGGGACTGGATCATCTGCGGCAGGCCCATTTCCGGCCCCTGGGAGCCGTGGAACGCCATGAAAATGGTGCCGAACATGATGCCCAGGGCACCGGCGAGCATGGTCCACAGCGCGGACAATCCGAGGCTCGGGCCGACAAAACCGATGGAGATGGTGAAGAAGTGGAAGTTGCCCAGGAACCAGAACGGCCCCTGGCTGCTGAGTTTGGCGTGACGTTCGTTTTCCGGAATGTAATCGATGGAGTGGCCTTCGATGGCCAATCCGCCACTCGCCTCGGCGGCGCGCGCAGACACTGGGGAACCTGACATACGATTGTTCCTATGCTGGTGTTTGTTGTTTTTGTGGTTACAGCGCTCGCTACGACGTCCAGATCGGGTGAAACTCCAGAAAAAGCTGACGATGACGCTGGTTTCACGGCAATGTAGGGCGTGAATCAGGGCAATAAAATATCGCAGGCACACTGTTCACATAGATCAGCACCTATGTAATCGACAATCGGGAGCCCCCATGCTGGGAACTGTAACGGAGCTGGATCTGCGCCTGATCCGGGTATTTCTGACCGTCGTCGAGGCGGGCGGCATCTCGGCGGCTCAAACCGCCCTCAACGCCACGCAACCGACGATCAGCGCGCAATTGGCGACGCTGGAAGCGCGGGTCGGTTTTCGCCTGTGCGAGCGCGGGCGTGGCGGGTTTTCCGTCACGCCCAAAGGCACGCAGTTCATCGAGGCGGCCCGACGCTTGCTGGCGGCGGCCGAAGGATTCCGGGTCGAGGTGCAGCACATCAACCGCAAAGTCTCGGGCAGCATCAACATCGGCCTGCTGGGGCAGATCGATCCGGTGGCGAACAAGAAAATCGGCCTGGCCATTGCCCGTTTGCGGGCTCGGCACGAAGGGCTGTACTTCCATTTCACCGAGCTGTCGTCGTCGCTGCTGGAAGAGAAAATCATCAACGGCCATATCGACCTGGCCATTGGTTACTTCTGGCACCGCCTGCCCAGCATCGATTATTTCCCGCTGTTCCCGGAAACCCAGATTGCCTACTGCGCACCCTCGCATCCGTTGTTCGACCAGGTCGGCGCACTGACCCGCGAAGATGTCAGCGGCTTTGACTGGGTCTGGCCGAGCCATCCGTTGCCGGAGATGCCGGCCCCCACCTCCATCGAACGCCTGACCGTGCTCACCGACAGCATGGACGGCGCCGCCCTGTTGATCCTGTCCGGCCAGCACCTGGGGTTTCTGCCGCAGCACTACGCGACCCGGCATGAACAGCTGGGGCAATTGCACCCGCTGAACCCGGAGCTGCTGCGCTATGAGGTGAGCTTTCATGCGGCGGTGCGGCATTCGTCTCGTCAGAAGGACCTGGTGAGTGCGTTCCTCAACGAGCTGATCGAGATTTTCGGCCCCCTGTAGAGAAGCAGTCGCCGAGCGATGTGCTCAATCGCTATATAGTTTTGTATATTGCGCAACTTATTTCCCCCAGATAGCCCCATGAGCCGTATCCGTCAGCACAATCAGCACCTCATCCTGCAAGCTGCCAGCGCCGAATTCGCCGGCAAAGGCTTCGACGGCACGCAAACCCGGGACATTGCGGCGCGTGCGGGGGTGCCCAAAGCCAATCTTTATTACTACTTCCAGAGCAAGGAAAACCTCTACGGCCAGGTCCTGCTTGGTTTCGTCCAGCCGTTGCTGGACGCCTCCGCGGTACTGCGCGAAAGCGACGACCCGGTGGCGGGATTGCAGGCCTACATCACCGCCCGCATCCGCATTGCCCGGGAGCATCCGCACATTGCCAGGGTGTTCAGCGGTGAGTTGCTGCTGGGGGCCAGGCAGCTGCCTGAAGAATGCCGTGACCTGCTGTATGCCGAGGCCCAGCGCAATGTCGATTGCCTGCGCAGCTGGATCGACCGGGGCTTGATCGCACCGGTCGACCCGCAGCATTTGATGTTGTTTATCTGGTCAGCGACCCGGACCTACACCAACCTGGGCTGGCAGATGGCGCACATCACGGGACGCGAGACGCCTCAGGATGAGGACTACGCCAACGCCGCAGCCACCATCACCCGGCTGGTGCTCGGCGGTGTGATGCCGACTGCGGTGCGGGAGGAAAGGGTCTTGATGTTTGCGACTTGAGTGGTAGCCAGCCTGTAGGCACACAGTCCCTGTGGGAGCGGGCTTGCTCGCGAAGGCGGTGGGTCAGTCAACATAAACATCGGCAGTAAGGACGCCATCGCGGGCAAGCCCGCTCCCACAGTGATTTTGGTCGCTCGCAGATTTTGCGCACACCCACTGAACCTGTGGGAGCGGGCTTGCCCGCGATGGCGGTGGGTCAGTCAGCATCAATATCGGCAGTAATGACGCCTTCGCGGGCAAGCCCGCTCCCACAGTGATTTTGGTCGCTCGCAGATTTTGCGCACACCCACAGGGGGATGGGGTGGTTTCAGAAGTGGATGTCCTTGGCCGGGATCACGTCCATCCGCGCCACGGAACCTGTCAGGCGCTTCAGGTCCTTGTTGTGTTCGGCGATGATGTCTTCGGCGGTCTGGTTGCCGTTGTCGACGGTGGAATGTGCGTCGCTCGCCAGCACCACGTCGTAGCCCAGTGTCAGGGCCTGGCGCACGGTGGTATTGATGCAGTAATCGGTTTGCAAGCCACAGATGACCAGGCGATCGAATTCTTGCCCCGGCAACAGTTTTTGCAGGTGGGTCTTGTAGAACGAATCCGGGGTGGTTTTGCGCACGCGATGATCCGTGGGCGAGGTTTGCAACCCTTCGGCCAGTTGCCAGCCGGCAGTCTCATGCGCCAGCGGGCTGCCCGTTTCTTCGTGCTGGATCAGCACCACGGGCACGGCGGCCTTGCGCGCCCGGGCAGACAAGTCATTGATGGTGTCGATGACCCGGCCGATCTCGAAACACTCGTACTCTCCGGAACACAAAGCCTGCTGGACGTCGATGATTAACAACGCAGTGGTCATGATTTCCTTCCTTGAACGGTCGATGGTTCAGGGGACGAACATAAGCCCGTCCCCCTCCGGACACAACCCTCAGTAACCCAGCGACAACCCGGTGTTACGCCGTGGGTCGTTCGCCCCGTAGAAACGGTTCTTGCCCACCGGCTTGCCGCCCAGGGACGGCGCACCGACCAGGATCGCCGCCAGGTGGTTGGCGTCCTGTGGGCCGGCAAACTTGTGCCCCCAGCTTTCGAGGATCTTCACTGTGTCCGGGCTGGTGGTGAAGGCTTCCAGGTTGGTTTCCTCCGGCAGCCACTGCTGGTGGAAACGCGGTGCATCCACCGCTTCCTGGATGTTCATGCCGTAGTCGATCACGTTGAGCATGGTCAGCAAGGTCGCGGTGATGATGCGGCTGCCACCCGGAGTGCCGACCACCATCACCACTTTGCCGTCCTTGGTGACGATGGTCGGGCTCATGGACGACAGCGGCGCCTTGCCGGGTGCGATTGCGTTGGCCTCGCCCTGCACCAGGCCGTACATGTTCGGCACGCCGATTTTCGAGGTGAAGTCGTCCATTTCATCGTTGAGGATGACCCCGGTCTTGCTCGCCATCACGCCCGCGCCGAACCAGTCGTTGAGGGTGTAGGTCACCGACACCGCGTTGCCCCACTTGTCGACGATGGAGTAATGCGTGGTGTTGTTGCCTTCATGGGGCGCTACGCCGGGCTTGAGCTCACTCGATACCGCGGCTTTTTGTGGCTTGATCGCTTCGCGCAGCTTGGTCGCGTAGTTTTTATCCAGCAGGTGGGCAATCGGGTTCTTCACGAAATCCGGATCGCCCAGGTAGCTGTTGCGGTCGACATAGGCGTGGCGCATGGCTTCGATCTGATAGTGCATGCCCTGGGCCGAGTGATAGCCCAGTTCCTTCATCGGATAGCCTTCGAGGATGTTCATGATCTCGCAGATCACCACGCCGCCGGAGCTCGGTGGCGGTGCCGAGACCACGTGGTAGCCACGGTAGTCGCACTCGATGGGCGCCAGTTCGCGGGTCTTGTATTTGTCGAGATCGGCCTGGGTGATGATGCCCTTGTTGGCCTGGCTGGAGGTGACAATGGCGTCGGCCACCCAGCCCTTATAGAAACCGTCGGCGCCTTTCTCGGAGATTTCCCGCAGGGTCTTGCTCAGGTCCTTTTGCACCAGCTTCTGGCCGACCTGCATCGGCTCGCCGTTGCTGAGGAAGATCGAGCCGGAATCCTTCATGTCCTTCTTGAACATGTCGGTGGCGTAGTCCAGCAGATCGACGTCGCCCTGCTCCAGCACGAAACCGTCTTCGGCCAACTTGATGGCCGGGGCGATGATTTCCTTGCGCGGTTTGGTGCCGTACTTGGACAGCGCCAGTTCCATGCCGGAAACGGTGCCCGGCACACCCACGGCCAGGTGGCCACGGGTACTCAGATCGGGAACGACGTTGCCGTCCTTGTCCAGGTACATGTTGGCGGTGGCGGCCAGCGGCGCTTTTTCACGGAAGTCGAGAAAGGTCTTGCGCCCGTCCGCCAACTGGATGGTCATGAAACCACCGCCACCGAGGTTGCCTGCCGCGGGGTACACCACCGCCAGCGCATAGCCGACCGCGACCGCTGCGTCGACAGCGTTGCCGCCGTTCTTGAGCACATCCACGCCGACATGGCTGGCCAGGTGCTGGGCGGTGACCACCATGCCGTTTTCCCCGGTCGCCGGGGCCACGGAGGCGGCGTGAGCAGTCAGGCAGCTGAGAGCCAATGAGGTCGCAATCAGCGATTTGGCAAAAGGTTCGTACTTCATGAGTCGGTCTCTTCTTGTCATTAACCTGGGGAACGCTTCAAAAGCAGTGAGCAAGTATGGTCGGGATTACGTATTGCGCCTCCTCGTCGACACAGTATCCTTAACGCTTGTTCAGCAATTTTCCGCGAGCCCTGGCATGACCTATACCTGCATCACCGTGGCTTCCCCGGTCGGCCAGTTGAAGCTGGTGGCGAACGGTTCGCGACTGGCAGCCATCCTCTGGGAAAACAACAAACCCGGGCGGGTGCGCCTCGGCCCGATGAGCGAGGCGCCGGACAACCCGATACTGGTGCGCACCGCCGCGCAGCTGCGCGAATATTTTTCCGGCACCCGCGATCGCTTCGAACTGGAACTGGACTTTGCCGGCACGGAATTTCAGAAAAAGGTCTGGGCGGCGCTGCTGACCATCCCGTTCGGCGAGACCCGCAGCTACAGCCAGATCGCCGAACAGATCGGCAACCCGGCGGCGGTCAGGGCGGTGGGTGCGGCGAATGGCAAGAACCCGATTTCGATCGTGGCGCCGTGTCACCGGGTGATTGGTGCGTCGGGCAAGCTCACCGGGTTTGCCGGTGGGCTGGAGGCCAAGGCATTGTTGCTCACCCTTGAAGGCGGGCAAACGCCCGGCACCGCACGCCTGCCCGGCTTTTGACCTTGTAGGAGCTGCCGCAGGCTGCGATCTGTTGATCTTGCATTTAAAAGATCAACAGATCGCAGCCTGCGGCAGCTCCTACGGGGAGATCAGGGTTGATTGAAGAGGTTTTTCATCGCCGCATACTGCAGCAGCATGATGGTCTTGGCGTCGCAGATCTCGCCACGGTAGAACGCTTCGAGGGCGTCGTCGAACGCCCACTCCAGCACTTCCAGCTCTTCGGTTTCCGCCTCCAGCCCGCCACCGTCGCTGACTTTCGACCTGGCGTCGTATTCGGCAATGAAGAAGTGCAGTTTTTCCGTCACCGAACCGGGGCTCATGTACGCCTCGAACACCTTCTGCACATGGTGCACGCGGTAACCCGTTTCCTCCTCCGCTTCATCACGGATGCGGTCTTCAGGCGCCGCGCCTTCCAGCAACCCCGCCGCCACTTCGATCAACAGCCCGTCGTGACCGTTGACGAACACCGGCAGGCGAAATTGCCGGGTCAGTACCACGGTTTTCTTTTCGCGGTTGTACAACAGAATCGCCGCGCCGTTGCCACGGTCGTAGACCTCCCGCACCTGGCGTTGCCACTCGCCATTGTTGCGTTGGTAATCGAAGGTGATTTTCTTCAGCAGGTACCAGTCGTGGGACAACACCTGGGACTCCAGAATGTTGACCCGCTCGGCTGTGTTCGACATGACAACGCGTCCTGTTATTTCTCAGAGAGTGCACATGTTAGGTGAAAACCTGCCTCTTCAAGCAAGCTGCGCCTTGTACTCCTTCTCGTATTGCCCGGCCAACGACTCTTTCTGTTTGTCGTCGAGCAGCTTGCCGGCCATCTGGAAGAACTTCTGCTCTTCTTCCTCGAGGTGGTGATGCACCTTCTCCGAGAGTTTCTTCGCGGTCACCAGCCAGGCCGGGCTGGACATTTCGGTGTCATCCAGCGCCTCCATCATTTCGTCCATTTCGTGATGTTCGGCGATGCCATGACGGCTGAGGTCGACGCCGTTGTCGAACTTCATCAACGGGATGTAGAAATGCCGCTCTTCGGCCGTGGCGTGAGCCTGCAATTCTGACTTGAGTTGCTTGTACGCCTCGACCCGCTCAGGCGTATCGCCGCTGGTATGGATCAGCGCCTTGGCATAGGTCCGTTGGCGTTCGTGGCTTTCGCGCAAGGCTTCAAATATGTTCACGGGGCGTTGTCCTCATCGGCGGCGTCTGGAGTGACGCGTCTTAAGCAATGACAGCTGTGCGTTGGCGACGGTTCAACTTTCCCGGGGATGGAACAATCACAGCAACCGGGATAGGCTGCGGCTTCACTGCCATAAGGATATAGCCATGAACCTGCGTATCGAACGCAAGCACAACCCCAGCACCGAAGAACGCGAGGCGATCCTCGTGCCGTTGCGCGCCTACAACGCCTCGAAGTCTGCAAGCCCGCCACCGGAACATATCGCATTGCTGATACGCGACGACAACGACGAAATCGTCGGCGGCGTCTACGCCCGGTTGTTTTATCAGTGGTTGTTCATAGACTTGCTGGCGGTGCCGGAACAGGCCCGGGGACAAGGCATGGGCACCAGGTTGATGCAGATGGCCGAAGACCTTGCGCGCGAAAAGGAATGCGTCGGTCTGTGGCTGGAAACCTTCGAATTCCAGGCGCCGGAGTTCTACAAGAAATGCGGCTACAGCGAGATCGGGCACATTGCCGATTACCCGCCGGGCCACAAGCACTTCTTCTTCCAGAAGCGCCTGAGCTAAAAGATCGCAGCCTGCGGCAGCTCCTACAGAGGACGCGAAACCTGTAGGAGCTGCCGCAGGCTGCGATCTTTTGATCCTGATTTGCCTACAGGCAAGTCGCCAACGCCGCCAACCGGCGCTTGGCCACGAAATCATCCTTCTGTGCGTAGTAGCTCAACACCGTGCCCGAGGCATCGGTGGTCACGTCGACGAAGGACTCCGCCGAACGGGTATAAACGGTCGTGCCGCCCTTCTCGCCAGGCTCCAGATAGGCGGCGGCATCCACGCCGAACACGGCCTCGTCCTGCCAGGAAAACTGCACGCACTGGGCGACGTCCTTTCCCGGTTTATCCGAGTTCAGGGTCTTGTACGGGGCCTTGGTGCGGGCGTCGTTCATCGCCGAGCCGGCGCATCCGGCCAGCAACGTCACGGCCAGCGCCACCATCAGAATTCGCATTGCATTCACTCATCGGGAAAAAGCGGACTTTATCACCCCGGCAGCCCGTATCGTTCTGCTTTACTGCATTTATACCGCGACAGCGCACAACGATTCGCGCACCCTGTCGCGCCAATAACGCCCCATCGCACCCCTGACTGGAAATCCGATGACACCTAATGCCGAGTTCTACAAACCGAGCACTGAATATGCCGACAAGCTGATCAGCCAGATCGGGCAGACGCCGTCCTGGATCGCCAAGCGAATCGGCGTCACCGACAAGCGGATTCGCTACATCCTCGACGGCGAAAGAACCGTCAAAGGCGAAACCACGCCGATCCAGATGACCTACACCGAGCAGTTTGCCCTCGAATGCCTGGCGGCAGCGGCCAAGGCCAGCAAGCAGCAATCCTCGTAATCCGTTCTCAAGGAGCGACCATGGCGGCAACCGAGCAGCAACATGAACAGGCACTGAAGCGGTTTCTCGACGAACGCCCCGAGTTGCGCCACGACCTCGACAACCTCAACCCATTGCAGGCCCAGGCCAAGGGTGAAACCCCGGCGCAGTACCGCGACGAACGCTTGCACGAAGCCTTCGAGGCCGAGGCGGAACGCCAAGGATTGTTCGCCTGGGAGCTGACGCTGCAACTGACGGCTGCTACGGCCGAAGACTACGAAGCGCAGCGCCTGGAAGTGCACCGGGAAGTCGCGGAAATGGCCGGTATGGACTGGCTGGAGTATTGCGAGTTGAATGGGATAAAACCCTGAGCACTGTTCAAGGATGCCGTCGTCGATGCTGCCCAACACCGCCAGGACCCACGCCAGCCCCGGTCACTTGCACACGCAGAAATGGCGCGGGCGCATAGGCCTGAGCCTGGTGGCCATGCTCTCGGTACTCGCCGGCATGACTGACGCCATCGGCTTCATGGCCAGCGGCGACTTCGTCTCGTTCATGAGCGGCAATACCACCCGGATGGCGGTCGCCATCAGCGCTGGCGACCTTGGCTTGACCTTGCGCCTGGTGATCCTCGTCGCCACCTTCATTGTCGGCAACGCGCTGGGCATTATCGTCAGCCGCCTGGGTGGTCGTCGGGCCCTGCCACTGCTGTTGTGCATCGCCACCCTGCTCTGCGCCGCCGCAGCCTGGCCTTATGAGGCGCAACTGCCGGCCCTGCTGGCGGCGATCATTGCAATGGGCATGCTCAACGCCGCGGTGGAAGAAGTGAACGGCCTGCCGGTGGGCCTGACCTACGTCACCGGCGCCCTGTCGCGCTTCGGCCGCGGACTGGGCCGCTGGATGCTCGGCGAGCGCCGCAACGGCTGGCGCGTGCAACTGATCCCCTGGACCGGCATGTTCGCCGGCGCGGTACTCGGTGCCGTGCTGGAACATCACCTGGGACTCAAGGCGTTGTTTGCCAGTGGCCTGCTGGCTGCCGCGCTCGGGGTATTGTCGTTGAAGATCCCGCGACGCTGGCAGTTGGGGTACATGCCGCGCTGACCCCCTGTAGGAGCTGCCGCAGGCTGCGATCTTTTGACTTTGATTTTTTAAAAACAAGATCAAAAGATCGCAGCCTGCGGCAGCTCCTACAGGGGGTTTTCGGGTATAGGGCAGGTTACTTTCGCCGACCCGCCGATAAAGCATTATCATGGCCGCAGTTTCGCTGATCGAGTCTGTCATGAAGTTCGCCATCGCCGTGTTTTCCGCCGCCCACGCGCCCTCCTCGCGCCGCGCCCTGCTGTTCGCCCAAGCGGCGCTGGCCGGCGGGCATGAGATCGTCCGGCTGTTTTTCTATCAGGACGGTGTCTACAACGCGTCATCCAGCGTGGTCACGCCCCAGGATGAAGCGGACTTGCCCAAGCAATGGCGCGCCTTTGTCAGCGACCACCAACTCGATGGCGTGGTGTGCATCGCCGCCGCCCTGCGCCGTGGTGTCTTGAATGAAGAAGAAGCCCGGCGCTATCAGCGCGAGGCTGTTGCCGTCGGTGCGCCGTGGGAATTGTCCGGCCTCGGCCAATTGCATGACGCGGCGCAGGATGCCGACCGCCTGATCTGTTTCGGAGGCGCATGACATGGCCAAATCCATATTGATCATCAGCCGCCAGTCGCCATGGTCCGGCCCGGGCGCGCGGGAAGCGCTGGATATCGTGCTGGCCGGCGGCGCCTTCGATCTGCCGATTGGCCTGTTGTTTCTCGATGACGGCGTGTTCCAGCTCGCCGCCGGCCAGAACGCCAGGACCTTGCAACAGAAAGACCTGAGCGCCAACCTGCAAGCCCTGCCGCTGTTCGGTGTCGAGGAACTGTTTGCCTGCGGCGACAGCATCAACCGGCGCGGCCTCGACCCGAGCGGCTTGGCGCTGGAAGAAGCCCGGGTGTTGGCCGCCGACGAAATCACCGCCCTCATTGACCGTTACGACCAGGTGATCACCCTCTGATGTCGACTTTGCATGTGTTGTCTCACTCCCCGTTCGGTGACGAACGCCTGACCAGTTGCCTGCGCGTGATCGGTACCAACGACGGCTTGCTGCTGTCCGGCGATGCCGCCTATGCGTTGCAGCCAGGCACCGAACCGTTCACGGCACTCAGCACCCGTGGCCTGAAGCTGTTCGTCCTGGCCGAAGATGCCCAGGCCCGTGCGCTGGTGGTTCCGGACTGGGCCCGGGCGATCGATTACCCGGCCTTCGTCGAACTGTCGATTCACTATGACAAGGTCAACAGTTGGCTATGAATGCATTGACGGTCGGCGCTCGCGCCATTGAGCTGGACAAGGACGGCTTCCTGGTCGAACTGAATGACTGGTCTGCCGATGTGGCCAGCGCCCTGGCGGCGGCCGAAGACATCGAGCTGACGCCCGAGCACTGGGAAGTCCTCGAACTGCTGCGCAGTTTCTACGCCGAGTTCCAGCTGTCACCGGCCACCCGCCCGTTGATCAAGTACACCGCATTGAAACTCGGCCCGGAAAAAGGCAACAGCCTGCACCTGAACCGACTGTTCAAAGGCACCCCCGCCAAACTCGCCGCGAAGCTGGCGGGCCTGCCCAAACCGACGAATTGCTTATGACCGATTACCCAGCACTGACCCTCGAAACACCCGCCGAGCACCCGTTCGCGCAGTTCGTGCGGATCCTCGGCAAAGGCAAGCGCGGCGCCCGTGACCTGACCCGGATCGAAGCCCGCGAAGCCATGGGCATGGTGCTCGATGAAAAGATCGAGGAAACCCAGCTCGGCGCATTCCTGATGCTGTTGCGGCACAAGGAAGAAAGCGCCGAGGAAATGGCCGGGTTCACCGAAGCCTTGCGCGAACGCCTGAACCCTCCGGCGCTGGCGGTGGACCTGGACTGGCCGACCTATGCCGGCAAGAAGCGGCATTTGCCGTGGTACCTGTTGGCGGCCAAGTGCCTGGCGCAAAACGGCGTGCGGATTTTCATGCATGGCGGCGGCGCCCACACGGCCGGTCGCCTGTACAGCGAGCAACTGCTGGGTGAATTGAACATCCCGCTGTGCCGCAACTGGCAACAGGTCGGCTCGGCGCTGGATAACGGCGGCCTGGCCTTTATGCCGCTGGTGGACTGGGCACCGCAGCTGCAACGGATGATCGACCTGCGCAACACCCTCGGCCTGCGCTCGCCGATCCACTCACTGGCGCGGATTCTCAATCCGCTGGGCGCGCGTTGCGGCCTGCAGAGCATTTTCCACCCCGGCTATCAGGCCGTGCATCGCGATGCCAGCGGCTTGCTCGGCGATACCGCGATCGTGATCAAGGGCGATGGCGGCGAGATCGAGATCAACCCGGACGCCGACAGCCATCTGTACGGCACCACTGGCGGCCAGAGCTGGGACGAAGAATGGCCGCAGTTGTCGGCGCAGCGTCACGTCAAACCCGCCTCGCTCGATCCCGAGCACCTGAAAGCGGTGTGGCGTGGCGAGGTGGTCGACAGCTACCCGCAAATGGCCCTGATCTCGACCATGGCCCTGGCCCTGCGTGGACTCGGCCAGAGCCGCGAACAGGCCTTTGAAACCGCCGAACAATACTGGGCCGCGCGCAACAAATCGATTTAACCGATCATTCGCGCCCGATCTTTGCGCTTTTTGTTCGAACCCATGGGAATAGACTCGACTCCAACGAATATTGGCTTCTGGAGTCTTGAACATGGGTTTGTTAGTCGATGGCCGCTGGCAGGACAAGTGGTACGAAAGCAGCAAGGACGGCGCGTTCCAGCGTGAACAGGCGCAACGTCGGCACTGGCTGACCGCAGATGGCAAGCCGGGGCCGACCGGCGTCGGCGGTTTTGCCGCAGAACCCGGTCGCTATCACCTGTACGTATCCCTGGCCTGTCCGTGGGCCCACCGCACCCTGATCCTGCGCAAACTCAAAGGCCTCGAAAGCCTGATCGACGTTTCGGTGGTCAGTTGGCTGATGCTGGAAAACGGCTGGACCTTCGACAAAGCCCTCGGCTCCACCGGCGACAAGCTCGATCACTTCGACTTCATGCACCAGCGCTACACCGCCGATACCGCCGATTACACCGGCCGCGTCACCGTGCCGGTGCTGTGGGACAAACAGCACAAACGCATCGTCAACAATGAATCATCGGAAATCATCCGCATGTTCAATGGCGCCTTCGACGATCTGACCGGTAACGACCTGGACTTCTACCCGGCGCCGCTGCGCGGTGAGATCGATGCGTTGAACGAGCGTATTTATCCCGCGGTGAACAATGGCGTGTACCGCGCCGGGTTTGCCACGTCGCAACAGGCTTATGAACAAGCCTTCGACGAAGTATTTGCCGAACTGGATCGCCTGGAACTGCTGCTGGGTGCCAACCGCTATCTGGCTGGCGAATACCTGACCGAAGCGGACATCCGCCTGTTCACCACGCTGATTCGCTTCGATGCGGTGTACTACGGGCACTTCAAGTGCAACCTGCGGCGGATTGCGGATTATCCGAATCTGTCGAACTGGCTGCGGGAGATTTATCAGTGGCCGGGGATTGCCGAGACGGTGGATTTTGAGCACATCAAGAATCACTACTATGCCAGTCACCGCACCATCAACCCGACGGGTGTGGTGCCCAAGGGGCCGGCGCAGGACTTTACCCTGGCCCATGATCGGGAGCGGTTGAGTGGGAAAGGGGTTTGGAAAAAGAGCTAAAAGCAAAAGATCGCAGCCTTCGGCAGCTCCTACACGGGTAAGGTGTACACCTTGTAGGAGCTGCCGAAGGCTGCGATCTTTTTCCAACAAACACTACAGATCTCAAACCTGTGATTGAGCCCCTTCGAACCACGCCAGCTTCTCGCGCAGTTGCACCACTTCACCCACGATCACCAGCGTCGGCGCATGCACTTCATGCTCCGCCACCAATCGTGGCAAGTCGGCCAGGGTTCCAGTGAAGACACGCTGATTGACCGTGGTGCCCTGCTGGATCAACGCCGCCGGGGTATCAGCACCGCGACCGTGCTTGATCAGTTGCTCGCAGATGATCGGCAAGCCCACCAGCCCCATGTAGAACACCAGCGTCTGTGCCGGCGCGACCAGATCGGCCCACGGCAAATCGGTTGAGCCGTCCTTCAGGTGCCCGGTGACAAAGCGTACCGATTGCGCGTAATCGCGGTGGGTCAGCGGAATCCCGGCATAGGCCGCGCAACCACTGGCCGCCGTGATCCCCGGCACGACCTGGAACGGGATGCCATGGGCCGCCAGCTCTTCGATCTCCTCGCCGCCACGACCGAAGATGAACGGATCGCCGCCCTTCAGTCGCACCACGCGCTTGCCCTGTTTGGCCAAGTCCACCAATTGCTGGTTGATCTGATCCTGCGGCACCGCGTGATCGGCACGGCGCTTGCCAACGTAAACCCGCTCGGCGTCGCGACGGCACAGTTCGAGAATCGCCGGCGCCACCAGACGGTCGTACAGCACCACGTCCGCTTGCTGCATCAGACGCAGTGCCTTGAACGTCAGCAGATCGGGATCACCTGGCCCTGCGCCCACCAGATAGACCTCACCGGTCGCCACGGGAGCTTCACCATCGATTTTCGCCTGGAGCAAACGCTCGGCTTCAGCGCCCTGCCCGGCCAGTTGCCGATCGGCAACCGGGCCCTGGAAAACATCTTCCCAGAATGCCCGACGCTGCTGCACATCCGGAAACAGGCCTTTGACCTGATGACGAAAACGCGCCGCCAGGCCGGCCAGTTGACCGTAGGTGGAAGGAATCCAGGTTTCGATCTTGGCGCGGATCAAGCGTGCCAGCACCGGCGCATCGCCACCGCTGGACACAGCAATGATCAATGGGGAGCGGTCGACGATGGCCGGGAAGATCACGCTGCACAGGGCCGGCGCGTCCACCACGTTGACCGGCACGCAACGCCGATGGGCATCGGCGGAGACTTGTGCGTTCAGCGCTTCGTCGTCGGTGGCGGCAATGATCAGCCCGCAACCGTCCAGATCCGCCTCGGCGTAGCCACGCAACAGGCACTCGCCACCGCTGCCGGCAACCAGTTCGCGCAGTTGTGCTTCGATTTCAGGTGCAACCACCCGCAGCAGCGCACCGGCATCGGCCAGCAGGCGGGATTTGCGCAAGGCAATTTCCCCCCCACCGACGACCAACACACGACTGCCGCGAAGGTTGTGAAACAGCGGCAGATATTTCATTTAGCCGATGACCTCAAGGCCACCCATGTACGGCTTGAGGACTTCAGGGACACGGATCGAACCGTCGGCCTGCTGATAGTTCTCCAGCACCGCCACCAGGGTGCGACCCACTGCCAGGCCGGAGCCGTTCAGGGTGTGTACCAGTTCCGGCTTGCCGGTTTCCGGGTTGCGGAAGCGCGCCTGCATGCGGCGGGCCTGGAAGTCGCCACAGTTGGAGCACGACGAGATTTCGCGGTACTTGTCCTGGCTCGGGATCCACACTTCCAGGTCGTAGGTCTTGACCGCGCTGAAACCCATGTCGCCGGTGCACAGCGCCAGGGTGCGGTAAGGCAGCTCAAGCAGTTGCAGGACTTTCTCGGCGTTGGCGGTCAGGCCTTCCAGCGCTTCCATCGATTTCGACGGCTCGACGATCTGCACCATTTCAACCTTGTCGAACTGGTGCTGACGGATCATGCCGCGGGTGTCACGACCCGAAGCGCCGGCCTCACTGCGGAAGCACGGCGTGTGGGCGACGAACTTGATCGGCAGCAGTTTCGAATCGACGATTTCGCCGGCGACAATGTTGGTCAGCGACACTTCGGCGGTCGGGATCAGGTACAGGTCGGCCTCGCCTTCGCGAGCGATCTTGAACAGGTCTTCCTCGAACTTCGGCAGTTGACCGGTGCCTTGCAGCGCCGGGGCCTGGACCAGGTAAGGCGTGTAGGCCTCCTCGTAGCCGTGCTCGGTGACGTGCAGGTTGATCATGAACTGCGCCAGGGCCCGGTGCAGACGGGCGATAGGGCCACGCAGCAGGGCGAAACGGGCACCGGACAGCTTGGCGGCGGTTTCGAAGTCCAGCCAGCCGAACTTCTCGCCCAGGGCCACGTGGTCCTGAACCGGGAAATCGAAGGCAGTCGGCGTGCCCCAACGGCGCACTTCGACGTTGCCGTCTTCGTCTTCGCCAACCGGCACGGATTCGTGCGGCAGGTTGGGAATGCCCAGCAGGATCGAGTCCAGTTCGGTCTGGATCGCGTCCAGTTCGACTTTACCGGCGCTCAATTCGCCCGCCATGCGCTCGACGTCCGCCATCAGCGGCGCGATGTCTTCGCCGCGCTGCTTGGCCTGACCGATGGATTTGGAACGCGCGTTACGCTCAGCCTGCAGTGCTTCGGTGCGGGTCTGGACGGTCTTGCGCTGTTCTTCCAGCGCTTCGATGCGCGCAACATCCAGCACAAAGCCACGGGATGCCAGGCGGTCCGCTACGTCCTGAAGGTTGCTACGTAACAGTTTGGAATCGAGCATGTCGGTTTCTCGTTTATCAAAGTTTGGTCAAGGACAGGCCGGCCCAGGTGGCAAGCAGCCCGCCGAATACGCTGAGTGCCGCATAGCCCAGGGCCAGCGGCACTTGCCCGCTTTCCAGCAGGCGCACCGTATCCAGTGAAAAGGATGAAAAAGTCGTCAGCCCCCCGAGGAAGCCGACCATCAACCCGGCGCGCACCTCGATGGGTACCTCCGGGCGTATCAAAAACAGACCGTATAGAACGCCGATCAGCAAACAGCCCACGATATTAACGGCCAGCGTCGCGGTATAGAAGTGCCGCGGCCAATTCGCGTTGATCCAGTTACCCGTGGCAAAGCGCAACAGCGTGCCGGCCATCCCGCCGACGGAAACCGCAACGATCAAGGGAAGCACTATTTTCTCCGCTGCCGAGGGCTTAAACGGTCGAGTTTTGCCAGGTGGTTGAGTTTTTCGCCGATCTTCAACTCCAGGCCACGGGGCACGGGCTGATAGAACGGAATAGGGTCGAGTTCTTCGGGGAAATAGTCTTCCCCGGCAGCGTAGGCATCCGGTTCGTCGTGGGCATAACGGTATTCGTCGCCGTAGCCCAATTGTTTCATCAGCTTGGTCGGCGCGTTGCGCAGGTGCAGCGGCACTTCCAGCGAGCCGTGTTCGGCGGCGGCGCGCAGCGCGGTCTTGAAGCCCATGTACACCGCGTTGCTTTTCGGCGCGCAGGCCAGATAGGTGATGGCCTGGGCCACCGCCAGCTCGCCTTCCGGGCTGCCAAGACGCTCCTGCACTTCCCACGCCGCCAGGCACAGGCTCAGGGCGCGCGGGTCGGCGTTGCCGATGTCTTCGCTGGCCATGCGCACCACACGCCGGGCCAGGTACAGCGGGTCGCAACCGCCGTCGATCATGCGCGCGAACCAGTACAGCGCGCCGTCGGGGTTGGAGCCGCGCACCGATTTGTGCAGCGCGGATATCTGGTCGTAGAAGGCTTCGCCACCCTTGTCGAAGCGTCGACGGGTGTCGCCGAGCAGGCTTTGCAGGAGCTCGGTGCCGATTTCGCTGTTGTCTTCGGCCAGGTCCGAGGCGTTCTCCAGCAGGTTGAGCAGGCGTCGACCATCGCCGTCCGCGGCCGACAGCAGCATCTGGAAGCCTTCATCGCTGAGGGTCAGGTTGCGCTTGCCCAGGCCCCGTTCTTCGGTCAGCGCGCGCTGCACCAGTTTGCGCAGGGCCGCTTCGTCCAGGCTTTTCAGCACGTAGACACGCGCCCGCGACAGCAAGGCGTTGTTGAGTTCGAACGAAGGGTTTTCCGTGGTCGCGCCGATGAAAATCAGCGTACCGTCCTCGACATAAGGCAGGAACGCGTCCTGTTGGGACTTGTTGAAACGATGCACTTCGTCGACGAACAGAATGGTGCGGCGGCCGTACTGCGCGGCCTGCTGCTTGGCGATTTCCACCGCCTGACGGATCTCCTTGACCCCGGCCAGTACCGCCGAGACCGTTTCGAAGTGTGCATCCGAGACTTCCGCGAGCAATCGCGCCAGGGTGGTTTTGCCCACGCCGGGCGGGCCCCAGAAAATCATCGAATGCAGGGCACCCTGCTCCAGCGCTTCGCGCAAGGGCTTGCCGCGAGCGAGCACGTGTTCCTGACCGACGTACTCGTCCAGATTGGCCGCGCGCAGGCGGGCGGCCAAGGGCTGGGCGATGGGGGTGCTGCGAAACAGGTCCATGACTATCTACAAAACCTCACTGGTTCTCCATCCCCTGTAGGAGCGAGCCTGCTCGCGATGGACGTTAACGATAACGCTGGCAGCCTGACACCCAGCGGTGTCCTTGAGTCCATCGCGAGCAGGCTCGCTCCTACAGGGGTTCTGCGTTTTATTCCTGGATCACGTCCGCCCCTTTAGGGATGTCGAACTTGAACTTGGACGCCGGGATCGGCTCGTTGGCTTTCACCCCGGTGAACAGGATATTGGTGCGCTGGCCGACACTGTCGATCAGTTGCATGTCGTTGACCAGACCATTGCGGAACGACAGGCGCAGGCTGTCGAACAGGGTGTCCTTGGTCTTGGGCTTCAAGGTGAAGTCAATCACGCCGCCGGCTTCCTTGGCGCTGATGTCGAAGCTCTGGCTGATCTTGGACACGTCACCGGACAGCAGCAAGGCCGGGGTCTGGGTCAGGCGCTGGTCGAGGTTCTTGATGGTGGCCTGTTCCAGGTCCGGGTCCCACAGGGTGACTTTCTTGCCATCGGAGATCATGGTCTGCTCGGCCGGCGCATCAGTGTGCCAGTAGAACAGGCCCGGACGCTGCAGGGACATCTCGCCGGCGGTTTCCTGCAACTGGGTGCCGGTGCCATCAAGGGTCAGTTGCGAGAAACGCGCCGTCAGGGTCTGGGATTTTTCCAGCAGTTGGGTCAGGCGTGCCACGTCCTTGTCATCGGCGTTAGCCTGGAGCGTGGTCAAAGCCAGTACCGGCAGCAACAGCATGCGGATCAGACGCATGGGAGTCCTCATAACATTCGTGGGAGTGAGAGCGGCGCCAAAGGGCACCACCCTTTCATATTCGGGTCAGTCGCGCACCGGGCCGGGGGCCAGGACTTCACGCGAACCGTTGGTGTTCATGGACGTCACGACCCCGGCCATTTCCATGGCTTCGATCATGCGCGCGGCGCGGTTGTAGCCGATCTTGAGCTTGCGCTGAACCGCGGAAATGGAGGCGCGACGGCTTTCCAGCACGAACTGCACCGCTTCGTCGTACAGCGCGTCGGCCTCGGGATCGTCACCGTCGCCGCCCCCGCTGCTGCCTTCGAAGCCGCTGCCCGCCTCTTCGACGCCATTGAGGATGTCGTCGTTGTATTCCGGCGCGCCCCGCAGCTTCCAGGCCTCCACCACGCGGTGAACCTCATCGTCGGACACGAAGGCACCGTGGACACGAATCGGCAGACTGGTGCCCGGCGGCATGTACAGCATGTCACCGTGGCCCAGCAGTTGCTCGGCACCGCCCTGGTCGATGATGGTCCGCGAGTCGATCTTGCTCGACACCTGGAACGCCATGCGGGTCGGGATGTTGGCCTTGATCAGACCGGTGATTACATCCACCGACGGGCGCTGGGTCGCGAGGATCAAGTGGATACCGGCCGCACGCGCCTTCTGGGCGATACGGGCGATCAGCTCTTCAACCTTCTTGCCGACGATCATCATCATGTCGGCGAATTCGTCGACCACCACCACGATGGTCGGCAGCTTTTGCAGGAGCGGCGCTTCGTCGTGGATGCTTTCGCGCTTGTACAGAGGATCGCTCAACGGCTCGCCCGCGTCCTGGGCTTCCTTGACCTTGGCGTTGAAGCCAGACAGGTTGCGCACGCCCATCTTGGCCATCAGCTTGTAGCGTCGCTCCATCTCGGCAACGCTCCAGCGCAGGGCGTTGGCGGCGTCCTTCATGTCGGTGACCACCGGGCACAGCAGGTGCGGAATGCCCTCGTAGATCGACAGTTCCAACATTTTCGGGTCGATCATGATCAGCTTGGCGTCTTCCGGGCCGGACTTGAACAGGATCGACAGGATCATCGCGTTCACGCCCACCGACTTACCGGAACCGGTGGTACCGGCCACCAGCAGGTGCGGCATCTTCGCCAGGTCGGTGATGACCGGTTTGCCGCCGATATCGTGGCCCAGGGCCAGGGTGACCGGGGATTTGAAGTTATCGTACTCGGGGGTCGACAACACCTCGGAGAAACGCACGATCTGCCGGTCTTCGTTGGGAATCTCGATACCGACCGTGGTCTTGCCCGGAATCACTTCCACCACGCGCACGCTGGTCACCGCCAGGGAACGGGCCAGGTCTTTGGCCAGGTTGGCGATGCGGCTGACCTTGACGCCGGCGGCGGGCTGGATTTCGTATCGGGTAATCACCGGACCCGGGTGGATCGAGTCCACGGTCACTTCGACGCCGAACTCTTTGAGCTTGATTTCCAGCAGGTGGCCGACCGCCGCCAGGGATTCGGGCGAATAATTGAGCTGTTTCTTTTCCGCGGGATCGAGAATCGAGATCGGCGGCAAGGTGCCTTCCACGGCGCTGTCGACGAACAGGGGCGCCTGTTTCTCTTTTTCGACGCGTTTGCTCGGTGCGGCCGGTTTTGGCGGCGCGGGTGCAATGACCGGCGGCACCTGCTTCTCACGCTCGGACATGTGCTTGCTCAGGGCCTGCTCACGCTCGATCAACCGCTCCTTGACCTTGGCCTGCTCGCGCTTGTCGGTGACGCTCGGCGCAACCACTTCATCCATACGGTCATCGACTTCACGCAACTGGGCGACCAGCTGTTTGCGCTCGGTACGGGCCGCCCACCAGCGATTGGCCGCGCCCTGGAACAATTCGAACAGGTCGAGGGTGATCTTGCCGGTGATGTCCATCACCTTGAACCACGACAGGTCGGTAAACACCGTCAGGCCGAACAGGAACAACGCGATGAACAGCAGCGTACTGCCCTGGATATTCAGGGCGTTCCTCGCCAGTTCGCCGAGGCTTTCCCCCAGCGCACCGCCTGCACCGGCCGGCAGACCGGTCGCGGCATGGAAATGGATATGGGCCAGCGCGGCCCCCGACAGCACCAGGAACACCAGGCCGATCAGGCGCCAGGAGAACAGCCAGCCGCTCCACTGCCACGGTTCGTGACGCTGGCGGAAGATCTGGTACGCCTTGACCGCCAGCAGCAACGGGAAGATGTAGGCGAAGTAACCCAGCACCATGAACAGGATGTCGGCGCTGTAGGAGCCCGCGGGCCCGCCGAAATTCTGCACGTCGTCGATCTTGCTGTTATGGCTCCAGCCCGGATCATCCTTGCCATAGGTCAGCAAGGCCATCATCAGGAACAGGCACAGGGCACCGATGGCGATCAGCGCACCTTCCTTGAGTCGGTAGTGCAAGTGCTGGCGCCAGAGCGGAACGACGGCTGGTTTAGGTGCTGCGGTGGATTTCTTCAAAACGCTACTTTTCCTGCGCCAATGGCGCGTCCATCTGTTGAAAGTCTAAAAACTGCCCAATCCAGGCAGGTAAAAAAGTTAACACACGTAACCGGGACTACTTTTAACACTGCGCCCCGGTTTTTATAAACACGGTGCGCACTGAATATATGTAACACGCAGGGCATTGTACGGGTTTGTACGCACGACGCCATGCTTGAGACCCTTGGGTGTAGCATAGTCAACAGCACATGACATGCTATTCAATTTGAGCATGCATTGTCTTTTGTGACAAAGGCTTATGAGGTGTTTTTATGAGCGAAGCGAAGCATTCCCGCCTGATCATCCTGGGCTCCGGCCCTGCCGGTTACAGCGCAGCCGTTTATGCCGCCCGCGCCAACCTCAAGCCCGTTGTCATTACCGGCATACAGGCAGGTGGCCAGCTCACCACCACCGTCGAAGTCGATAACTGGCCAGGCGACGTCGAAGGCCTGACCGGCCCCGTGCTGATGGAGCGCATGCAAAAACACGCCGAGCGCTTTGCCACCGAGATCGTTTACGACCACATCCATACCGCCAAGTTGCAACAACGGCCGTTCGAACTGATCGGCGATGGCGGCACCTACACCTGCGACGCCCTGATCATTGCCACCGGCGCCTCCGCGCAATACCTGGGCCTGCCGTCGGAGGAAGCCTTTGCCGGCAAAGGGGTGTCGGCGTGCGCGACCTGTGACGGGTTCTTCTATCGCAACCAGGTGGTCGCGGTGGTCGGCGGTGGCAATACGGCGGTCGAAGAAGCGTTATACCTGTCGAACATCGCCAGGGAAGTGCACCTGATCCATCGACGCGACAAACTGCGCTCGGAGAAAATCCTCCAGGACAAACTCTTCGAAAAAGCCGCCAACGGCAATATCCGGCTGCATTGGAACCAGAATCTGGACGAAGTGCTCGGCGATGCCAGTGGCGTGACCGGTGCCCGCCTGCGGGACAGCCAAACGGGTGAAACCAAAGAGCTGCCGCTGGCCGGGGTGTTTATCGCCATCGGCCACAAACCCAACACCGACCTGTTCATCGGGCAACTGGAAATGCGCGACGGCTATCTGCTGGTCAAGGGCGGCAGCGAAGGCGATGCTACCGCCACGGCGATTGCAGGTGTGTTTGCCGCCGGCGACGTGGCCGATCATGTTTATCGCCAGGCCGTTACGTCTGCCGGGGCCGGTTGCATGGCGGCGCTGGACGCCGAAAAATACCTCGACGACATTCCTGCCGTTTGAAGGCAAACTTTATGGCGGGCCAATGCCCGCCACTGCCCTCCCCTTCTGCAAGCCCGGATGCCATGCTGACTTGGTTACAACGCAACACCTTGCATTTCCCACCGCTGGAAAAGGCCATGCGCGACCCCAACGGGCTGCTGGCTGCCGGTGGCGACCTGTCCGCCGATCGGCTGATCTCGGCTTATCGCCATGGCTGCTTCCCATGGTTTTCCGAAGGCCAGCCGATTCTCTGGTGGTCGCCGGACCCGCGCACGGTTCTGTTTCCCGACGAATTGCACGTCTCGCGCAGCCTGAACAAACTGCTGCGCCAGCAACGCTATCAAGTGACCTTCGACCAGGACTTCGCCGCCGTCATTCGCGCCTGTGCGGCGCCCCGGGATTACGCCGACGGCACCTGGATCACCGAAGCGATGCAAGAGGCCTACATCGAACTGCACAGGCGTGGTCACGCGCACTCGGTGGAAGTGTGGGACGGGGACGAACTGGTCGGCGGCCTGTATGGCCTGGCGATGGGGCAGTTATTTTTTGGCGAGTCGATGTTCAGCCGCGCTGACAACGCCTCTAAATTCGGCTTTGCCACCCTGGTCCGGCATCTGAAAGACTCGGGTTTTGTACTGATCGATTGCCAGATGCCCACCGATCACCTGCACAGCCTGGGCGCCCGAGCGATACCCCGCCGCGAATTTGCGAGCTATCTGGTCAGACACCTTGACCAACCCAACACCGCCACCTGGGTTTGCTGAGCGACTTTCTCCCGCGTGGCTTACACTTATTCAAAAGCATTATCCCGAGGGTTGATCATGACCGAGTTGGCGCGTTTGAAGTTCTATGCCACTCAGCCGCACTCTTGCAGTTATCTGCCCGATGAGCAGGCCACAACCCTGTTCCTCGACCCTAGCCAGCCCATGGATGTGCATGTCTATGCAGACCTGTCGGAGATGGGGTTTCGTCGCAGTGGCGATCATCTCTACCGGCCGCATTGCCAGAATTGCAATGCCTGCGTTCCGGCGCGCATTCCCGTGGGGCCGTTCACGCCCAACCGGCAACAGAAACGCATCTTCAAGCGCAACACGGACTTGCAGGTGCGTCCGGCCAAGCCCTGCTTCAACGAAGAGTACTTCGAGCTTTACCAGCGCTACATCGAACAGCGTCACGCCGATGGCGACATGTACCCGCCCAGTCGCGACCAGTTTTCGACCTTCCTGGTGCGGGACCTGCCGTTTTCACGGTTTTATGAATTCCGCCTGAACGGTCAACTGCTGGCCGTTGCCGTCACCGATTTGCTGCCGAACGGTATTTCGGCGGTCTACACCTTCTACGAACCATCCGAAGAGCGCCGCAGCCTTGGGCGCTATGCAATCCTGTGGCAAATCGCCGAGGCCCGGCGACTGGGACTAGAGGCGGTCTACCTCGGCTACTGGATCAAAAACTGCAAAAAAATGAATTACAAGACTCAATATCGCCCCATTGAGTTGCTGATTAATCAGCGCTGGGTGGTTCTAAACTAGAGCCGGCCCTAAACCCCTTGGCTTAAACCCCACTTTTCGGGCACAATGCACGCCGCTTTTGCCTGGCGCAGTTGCACCGGGCCATTCATTGGACACCGAGGGCTTTACTGCATGTCGAAAGAAGACAGCTTCGAAATGGAAGGCACTGTCGTCGACACCCTGCCCAACACCATGTTTCGTGTGGAGTTGGAAAATGGGCACGTCGTAACCGCGCACATCTCCGGCAAGATGCGCAAGAACTACATCCGTATTCTTACCGGCGACAAAGTGCGCGTAGAGCTGACTCCCTATGACTTGAGCAAAGGGCGCATCACTTACCGCGCCCGCTAATCTGGTCAATACAAGACGCCCGGCATATGCCGGGCGTTTTTGTTTGTGCGGGATTTGACCCACTCTCGAATTCCTGACACTGATCCCCTGTAGGAGCTGCCGCAGGCTGCGATCTTTTGACTTTGATTTTTTTAAAAACAAGATCAAAAGATCGCAGCCTGCGGCAGCTCCTACAAGGGGGATTCGTGTTCAGATAACAAAAAGGCGCCTTTCGGCGCCTTTTTGCATTGCTTCCAAACGTCAGGCCATCTCGGCCGTGGTCTCGAACTCGAAGGTCAGCTCGCCATCCTTGATGTCGATGTGCACCACACCGCCATGCTCGGCCAGTTCGCCAAAGAGAATCTCCTCCGCCAGTGGACGCTTGATCTTGTCCTGGATCAGGCGAGCCATTGGGCGAGCACCCATCGCTGCATCGTAGCCACCCTCGGCCAGCCAGCTGCGGGCCGCATCGGTGACTTCCAGCAACACTCGCTTGTCTTCCAGCTGCGCCTGAAGCTCGGTAAGGAACTTGTCCACCACGCTCTTGATGACCTCATGGCTGAGGCGACCAAACTGGATGATGGTGTCCAGACGGTTGCGGAATTCCGGCGTGAAGCTCTTCTTGATCACTTCCATCGCATCGGACGAGTGGTCCTGGAAGGTGAAACCGATCGAAGCACGAGCCGCTGTCTCGGCACCGGCGTTGGTCGTCATGATGACGATCACGTTACGGAAATCCGCCTTGCGCCCGTTGTTATCGGTCAAGGTACCGTGGTCCATGACCTGCAGCAGCAGGTTGAAGACTTCCGGATGCGCTTTCTCGATCTCATCGAGCAACAGCACGCAGTGTGGCTGCTTGGTGATGGCTTCGGTCAGCAGACCGCCCTGGTCGAACCCGACATAGCCCGGAGGCGCACCGATCAGACGCGATACGGTGTGGCGCTCCATGTACTCGGACATGTCGAAGCGAATCAGCTCGACACCCAGCGCCTTGGCCAACTGACGCGCCGCTTCGGTTTTACCGACACCGGTAGGCCCTGCGAACAGGAACGAACCGACAGGCTTGTCAGGGGACTTGAGGCCGGCACGGGACAACTTGATCGCGGTTGCCAGCGAGTCGATCGCGGCATCCTGACCAAATACGGTCAATTTCAGGTCACGCTCGAGGTTACGCAGCAGTTCCTTGTCGGAGCTGGTGACGTGTTTTGGTGGAATCCGCGCGATTTTCGCGACGATGTCTTCGACCTGAGGCACTTCGATGCGTTTAACGCGCATCTCGACCGGTTGCAGGCGCTGGTAGGCACCCGCTTCGTCGATGACGTCGATCGCCTTGTCCGGCATGTGACGATCGTTGATGTAACGCGAAGCCAGTTCGGCAGCCGCGCGCAGGGCTTCATCGCTGTATTCGATATTGTGATGGCTTTCGAAACGCCCCTTCAGGCCGCGCAGAATGCCAATGGTGTCTTCCACCGAAGGCTCCGACACATCGACCTTCTGGAAACGCCGGGCCAAGGCACGGTCCTTCTCGAAGATGCCGCGGAATTCCTGGAAGGTGGTCGATCCGATGCAACGGATATCACCCGAGGACAGCAGCGGCTTGAGCAGGTTCGAGGCATCCATGACACCACCGGACGCAGCACCCGCACCAATGATGGTGTGGATCTCGTCAATGAACAGGATCGCCTGCGGCCGTTTCTTCAGTTCATTGAGCAACGCCTTGAAGCGCTTCTCGAAATCGCCACGATACTTGGTACCGGCTAGCAAGGCACCCAGGTCGAGGGAGTAAACCACGCTGTTGGCCAGCAGGTCCGGCACCTGGTTGTCGACAATGCGCTTGGCCAGGCCTTCGGCAATCGCGGTTTTACCCACGCCCGCCTCGCCCACCAACAGCGGGTTGTTCTTGCGCCGACGTGCCAGGATCTGTGCGACACGCTCGACTTCCAGCTCACGCCCCACCAACGGATCGATACGACCCTGGCGCGCGAGTTCGTTGAGGTTGCTGGCATAAGCATCCAGGGGATTGCCCGAGGAAGAAGACTCACCGCCCTCGTCGTCCTGCATATCTTGCTCACCTTCAGAGTGATCGCCATGCCCCGGCACCTTGGAAATGCCATGGGCGATGTAGTTGACGACATCTATGCGGGCAACGCTCTGCTGTTTCAGCAGGAACACTGCCTGACTCTCTTGCTCACTGAAGATCGCGACCAGCACGTTGGCACCAGTCACTTCGCGTTTGCCCGAGCTCTGTACGTGAAACACAGCACGTTGCAGGACACGCTGGAAGCCCAGGGTTGGCTGGGTTTCGCGATCCTCGTCATGCACGGGGATCAATGGCGTGGTGGAGTCGATGAACTCCTGCAGGTCATGCTTGAGTTTGTCGAGGTTTGCGCCGCACGCACGCAAAACGGTGGCGGCAGCCTCATTGTCCAATAGGGCCAGCAGGAGGTGTTCGACGGTCATGAACTCATGACGCTTCGAACGGGCTTCCTTGAAGGCAAGATTGAGGGTGACTTCGAGCTCGCGGTTTAACATAGCTTCACCTCATACCCAAGTGGTCGGCGATTAACCGTCCTTCTCGATTTCACAGAGTAGCGGATGCTGGCTTTCCCTGGCGTACTGGTTGACCTGCATGGCCTTGGTCTCCGCGATGTCGCGGGTAAACACTCCACATACTGCCCGCCCTTCTGTATGGACGGCCAGCATGACCTTGGTCGCCAGCTCGCGATTCAGGTTAAAAAACACCTCGAGCACTTCGACGACGAAATCCATCGGTGTGTAGTCATCATTGAACAAAACCACCTTGTACATCGGCGGCGCCTGTAGAGCAGGCTTTGCCTCCTGAACAGCAATGCCTGCGGAATCGTCGTCGTGTAAATCAGGGCGATCCTGATTGAATGTTAGTCGAATCTGGCTGATTGCATGCATGGAAAGAAAGGTTCGTCAGTTGTTCAAATACAGTGGTGGGGGCGGCTATCAGCGATTTCAACTCCGACTGCCGGTCAGCTTGACTATCGGCAAAAGGGTGTTACAACCAATAGAGCCCACAGTGGGTAAAAAAGGTCCGCGGAGTCAAACTTATTTACAGGTTCGACTGCGGATGTAGTGGATGATACTCCAGTGATGGAGTCTGTTGCAGAGGGAGTTGGGTATGGCAGTCGGCAAGGTGAAGTGGTTCAACAACGCCAAGGGTTACGGTTTCATCAACGAGGAAGGCAAGACAGAAGATCTGTTTGCCCACTACTCGGCCATTAAAATGGAAGGTTATAAAACCCTGAAAGCCGGGCAAGCTGTCGTATTCGACATCATCCAGGGCCCCAAAGGTCTTCACGCGGTCAACATCGGCAACCCGGTAGATGCCTCGAAAGCCGCGACACAGTCACCTGAGCAGACCGTTTCGGTTTAATATCGCCGCGTCATCCAGTCATAAAAAAACCGCCTGACTCAACTTCTTGAATCAGGCGGTTTTTGTGTGCCTGCGTTTTCTTACATGTGCGAGATCAGCGCATCACCGAAACCGGAAGACGACACCAGTTTCGCGCCTTCCATCAGACGCTCGAAATCATAGGTCACGGTCTTGGCGGAAATCGCGCCATTGGTGCCCTTGATGATCAGGTCGGCCGCTTCGGTCCAGCCCATGTGGCGCAGCATCATTTCAGCGGAGAGGATCAGCGAACCCGGGTTGACCTGGTCCTTGCCGGCGTACTTCGGCGCCGTACCGTGGGTGGCTTCGAACATGGCCACGGTGTCGGACAGGTTGGCACCCGGAGCGATACCGATACCGCCCACTTCCGCCGCCAGGGCGTCGGAGAGGTAGTCACCGTTCAGGTTCAGGGTCGCGATCACATCGTACTCGGCCGGGCGCAGCAGGATCTGCTGGAGCATGGCGTCGGCGATGGCATCCTTGACGATGACGTTCTTGCCGGTTTTCGGGTTCTTGAACTGCATCCACGGACCGCCGTCGAGCAGGGTCGCGCCGAATTCTTCAGCCGCCACTTCGTAGGCCCATTCCTTGAAGGCACCTTCGGTGAACTTCATGATGTTGCCTTTGTGCACGATGGTCAGCGAATCGCGATCGTTGTCGACCACATATTGCAGGGCCTTGCGCGCCAGACGCTTGGTGCCTTGCAGCGAAACCGGCTTGACACCGATACCGCAGTTCTCGTCGAAACGGATCTTGGTGACGCCCATTTCTTCCTTGAGGAACTTGATGACCTTGGTGGCTTCCGGCGTACCGGCCTTCCACTCGATGCCGGCGTAGATGTCCTCGGAGTTCTCGCGGAAGATGGTCATGTCGACGTCACCCGGCTTCTTGACCGGGCTAGGCACGCCTTCGAACCAGCGCACCGGACGCAGGCAGACGTACAGGTCGAGTTGCTGACGCAGGGCCACGTTCAGCGAACGGATGCCGCCACCGACCGGGGTGGTCAGCGGGCCCTTGATGGAAACCACGTAATCCTTGACCGCGTCCAGGGTCTCCTGAGGCAGCCAGGTGTCCTGATCGTAGACCTGAGTCGCTTTTTCCCCGGCGTACACTTCCATCCAGGAAATCTTGCGCTCGCCACCGTAAGCCTTCTTAACAGCAGCATCGACAACCTTGATCATGACCGGGCTGATGTCGACACCAATGCCGTCGCCTTCGATGAAGGGGATGATCGGGTTATTAGGAACATTGAGAGAATGGTCTGCATTGACGGTGATTTTGTCGCCGACGGCTGGAACCTGAATCTTCTTGTAACCCATGCTGAACTCCATTGATTGGATTGAACATCTGGCTTGGTTCGAGCGTAACCCAGTTGAATCGGCGCGCAAACCCTATGTTCTATCCATATGCCGCAAAGCCGCACAACCAGCGGCTTACAAGCCTGAAAGCAAAGGGAAAAACGCCAAACTCAAGCACGACGAATGACCTTACGCCCTCCTCGCCCCTGCGACCTTTAGACCAATGGACGACATTCGTTGCGTATGAACCATCGGCAGATTGCCAGCTACCTATGTATAATGCCGCCGCTGACTAAAGGGTCACGACGGACTGAGCAGCTCTACGATGAGTGTTTACGCCCGATTAGCCGGTCTGTTACCGCAGCCCGACTGCATGACGCCCTACTGATGCACCCAACATCACAGCAACGAAACCTCGATATTCGGCTCATGGATGACTTTGAACGAACGCGCTTACCCGGCGCCCTCGAGTTTCTGCGCACGCTTTAGCAAAGAAGAGAGAGTTAATCCGAATATGCCCACCCGCTCGAAGATCATCTATACCTTCACCGACGAAGCTCCTGCCCTCGCCACCTATTCACTGTTGCCTATCGTAGAGGCCTTCACCGCCTCGGCTGATATCGCCGTTGAAACCCGCGATATCTCTCTTGCAGGGCGCATCCTGGCCAGCTTCCCCGAGCAACTGGGTGACAAAGCCGTAGCCGACCACCTCGCCGAACTGGGCGCCCTGGCCGTTACGCCTGAAGCCAACATCATCAAGCTGCCGAACATCAGTGCTTCGGTTCCACAACTGCAAGCCGCGATCAAAGAGCTGCAAGCCCAGGGCTACAACCTGCCGGACTACCCGGAAACCGTGACCTGCGACGCCGACAAAGAAGCCAAGGCGCGCTACGACAAGGTCAAGGGCAGCGCCGTGAACCCGGTTCTGCGTGAAGGCAACTCCGACCGCCGCGCCCCGCTTTCGGTCAAGAACTACGCGCGCAAGCACCCGCACAAAATGGGCGCTTGGGCCAAGGACTCCAAGTCCCACGTTGCACACATGAGCACCGGCGATTTCTACGGCAGCGAAAAAGCCGCCCTGATCGACGCCGCTGACGCCGTGAAAATCGAACTGATCGCTCAAGACGGCAGCGCCACCGTCCTGAAAGAAAAGACCAGCGTACAAGCCGGTGAGATCCTCGATTGCGCGGTCATGAGCAAAAACGCCCTGCGCAGCTTCATCGCCGCTGAAATCGAAGACGCCAAGGCACAAGGCGTGCTGCTGTCGGTTCACCTGAAAGCCACCATGATGAAGGTCTCCGACCCGATCATGTTCGGCCAGATCGTTGCCGAGTTCTATAAAGACGCACTGGCCAAGCACGCTGACGTGCTGGCACAGATCGGCTTCAACCTGAACAACGGCATCGGCGACCTGTACGCTCGCATCAAGGCCCTGCCTGCTGAACAGCAAGCGGCCATCGAAGCGGACATCCAGGCGGTCTACGCCGCTCGCCCTTCCCTGGCGATGGTCAACTCCGACAAAGGCATCACCAACCTGCACGTACCGAGCGACGTGATCGTCGACGCCTCGATGCCGGCGATGATCCGTGACTCCGGCAAGATGTGGGGCACCGACGGCCAGCTGCACGACACCAAGGCCGTGATCCCGGATCGTTGCTACGCCACCATCTACCAGGCCGTGATCGAGGATTGCAAAGCCAACGGCGCATTCGACCCGACCACCATGGGCAGCGTGCCGAACGTTGGCCTGATGGCGAAGAAAGCCGAAGAGTACGGCTCCCACGACAAGACCTTCCAGATCAAGGCTGACGGCGTAGTTCGCGTCACCGACAGTAAGGGCAACCTGCTGCTGGAGCAGTCGGTCGAAGCCGGCGACATCTTCCGCATGTGCCAGACCAAAGATGCACCGATCCAGGACTGGGTCAAACTGGCGGTCAACCGTGCTCGCGCCAGCAGCACGCCGGCGATTTTCTGGCTGGACCCAATGCGCGCCCACGACGGCGTGGTGATCGAGAAAGTTCAGGCCTACCTGAAGGATCACGACACCGCCGGCCTGGACATCCAGATCATGTCGCCTGTCGACGCCATGAAGTTCACCCTGCAGCGCACCCGCGAAGGCAAGGACACCATCTCGGTGACCGGCAACGTACTGCGCGACTACCTGACCGACCTGTTCCCGATCATGGAACTGGGCACCAGCGCCAAGATGCTGTCGATCGTGCCGCTGATGAACGGCGGTGGCCTGTTCGAAACCGGCGCCGGCGGTTCGGCGCCGAAGCACGTTCAGCAGTTGCTGGAAGAGAACTTCCTGCGCTGGGATTCGCTGGGTGAATTCCTGGCCCTGGCCGCGTCCCTGGAACACCTGGGCGTGACCTACAACAATCCAAAGGCGCTGGTACTGGCCAAGACCCTGGACCAGGCCACCGGCCAGTTCCTGGACAACAACAAGTCGCCATCGCGCAAAGTCGGCAACATCGACAACCGCGGCAGCCACTTCTACCTGGCGCTGTACTGGGCTCAAGCCCTGGCCGCCCAGACCGAAGACACTGCACTGCAAACGCAGTTCGCGACCCTGGCCAAAACCCTGACCGAGAACGAGGCGACCATCGTTGCCGAACTCAACGCCGTTCAGGGCAAGCCAGTGGACATTGGCGGTTACTACCACGCCGACGCCGAGCTGATCAGCAAGGCCATGCGTCCAAGCGCAACCTTCAACGCAGCGGTTGCAGCGTTGGTTTAAGGTTG
Organism: Pseudomonas sp. Pseusp49; assembly: GCF_059491875.1. Taxonomy (NCBI): domain Bacteria; kingdom Pseudomonadati; phylum Pseudomonadota; class Gammaproteobacteria; order Pseudomonadales; family Pseudomonadaceae; genus Pseudomonas; species Pseudomonas sp. Pseusp49. The sequence goes on from NZ_CP168514.1 coordinate 4,513,256, forward strand.
TAAGGAAGCACCACCAACCCCGGCCATGTGCCGGGGTTTGTGTTTGTGGATTCACCCAAATTTATCTGTGGGAACCCGCCCCTGTGGGAGCTGGCTTGCCAGCGATGACGGTTTACCATTCAACAGCAATATTGGCTGACCCACCGCTATCGCTGGCAAGCCAGCTCCCACAGGGGTCGGGTTTCAATGCTCAAAACCGAGGACACTTCATGGACTGGAAACCCCACATCACCGTCGCCACCATCGTCGAAGACAACGGCCACTTCCTGATGGTCGAGGAACTCAAGCACGGTCGCGTGGTGCTCAACCAGCCCGCCGGCCATCTGGACCCTAACGAAACCCTGACCGAAGCCGCCGTGCGCGAAACCCTCGAGGAAACCGGCTGGGACGTCGAACCGACCGGCGTACTGGGCATTTACCTCTACACCGCCCCGAGCAACGGCGTGACCTACCAGCGAGTGTGCTTCATCGCCAAAGCGCTGAAACACCACCCCGACTATCAACTGGACGACGGCATAGTCGGCGCCAAGTGGTTGACCCGCGAGGAATTAATCGAGCAGCGCGACAACTGGCGCAGCGAGCTGATCATGCGCTGCATCGATGACTATCTGGCAGGCCAACACTTCGGCCTTGAATTGATCCGTCCTTCTCTTTAGCCATGCAGGCTCCGGCCTGTTAGAATCGCGTCCTTTTTCAAGACACTCATTGAATCCCTATGCGTGATCCAGCCCCTTCTGACACACAAAAGAAGCGCGTCATTGTCGGCATGTCCGGCGGCGTGGACTCTTCCGTTTCCGCCCTCCTGCTGATCGAGCAGGGTTATGAGGTGGAAGGCCTGTTCATGAAGAACTGGGAAGAAGACGATGGAACGGAATACTGCACCGCCATGGATGACCTGGCGGACGCCCAGGCCGTGTGCGACAAGATCGGCATCAAGCTGCACACCGCCAACTTCGCCGCCGAGTACTGGGACAACGTGTTCGAGCACTTCCTGGCCGAGTACAAGGCCGGACGCACGCCGAACCCGGACATCCTGTGCAACCGCGAAATCAAGTTCAAGGCGTTCCTCGACTACGCCATGGTGCTTGGCGCCGACCTGATCGCCACCGGCCACTACGTGCGTCGCCGCGACATCGATGGTCGCACCGAACTGCTCAAGGGCCTGGACCCGAACAAGGACCAGAGCTACTTCCTGCACGCCGTCGGCGGCGAACAGATCGCCAAGACCCTGTTTCCGGTCGGCGAACTGGAAAAACCGCAAGTGCGCGCGATTGCCGAGAAATACGAGCTGGCGACCGCGAAGAAGAAGGACTCCACCGGGATCTGCTTCATCGGCGAACGCCGTTTCAGCGATTTCCTCAAACAGTACCTGCCGGCACAACCGGGCGAGATCAAGACCACCGAAGGTGAAATCATCGGCCGTCATCACGGCCTGATGTATCACACCATCGGCCAGCGTCAGGGCCTGGGCATCGGCGGCCTGAAAGACGCCAGCGACGAGCCGTGGTACGTGTTGATCAAGGACCTGGAGCACAACGAGCTGATCGTTGGCCAGGGCAATGACCACCCGTGGCTGTTCTCCCGCGCCTTGCTCGCTTCCGATATCTACTGGGTCAACCCGATCGACCTGAGCCAGCCACGCAAGCTGACCGCCAAGGTTCGTTATCGTCAGAGCGACCAGCCCTGCACCCTGGAAAAAACCGCCACCGGTTATCGCGCGACCTTCGATGATCCGCAACGCGCGGTCACTCCAGGCCAATCCGTGGTGTTCTACGACGGTGAGATCTGCCTCGGCGGCGGCGTGATTGAAGTAGCCGAGCCGTGGACGAGCAAGGGCCAGGCCCTATGAACCCGATTCAGGAGCAACTGACAGCACTGGGCGGTGTGTTTCTCGCCGCCGTGCTGGTGGACAGGATTGCCAAGAGCGGCCAGACCAACGAGGCCGGCCTGAGCTGCATGCTCGGCAGCCTGCTGATCCGCGACCCCAAGGACACCCTGGAAGTCTATGGCGGCGATGACATCAACCTGCGTGAAGGCTATCGCGCCCTTGTCGGCGCCCTCGAGCGCGACCCGAGCGCCCTGCAGCGCGAGCCGCTGCGCTATGCCCTGGCGATGCTCGGTCTTGAGCGCCAACTGGCAAAACGTGGCGACATGCTCGAGGTGATCGGCAAGCGTTTACCGCAGATCCAGTCCCAGGTCGAACACTTCGGCCCAGCCCACGAAAACGTGATCGCCGCCTGTGGCGCGCTGTACCAGGACACGTTGAGCACCCTGCGCCAACGCATCCAGGTGCATGGCGACATGCGCAACCTGCAACAACCGAGCAACGCCTCGAAAATTCGTGCCCTGCTGCTGGCCGGCATCCGTTCTGCACGCCTGTGGCGGCAATTGGGCGGTCATCGCTGGCAGCTGGTGATCAGCCGTCGCAAATTGCTCAAAGAGCTTTACCCCTTGATGCGTAACGAATAACCCGCATCGACAGAACAGAACTTAGCAATACGCGTAATACGCCGGTCAGTTGGCGACGGACCGGCGGATTTTTTCATGTATGATACGCGCCCCATTTCGTTGCCCGACTGTCCGAGAACACCCCATGCAGCTCTCTTCGCTCACTGCGGTTTCCCCTGTTGACGGCCGCTACGCCGGCAAAACCCAGGCCCTGCGCCCAATTTTCAGCGAGTACGGCCTGATCCGTGCCCGCGTTCTGGTTGAAGTGCGCTGGCTCCAGCGCCTGGCCGCTCACCCTGCCATCAGCGAAGTGCCGGCGTTCTCCGCCGAAGCCAACGCTGTGCTCAACACCCTGGCGGAAAACTTCTCTCTGGAGCACGCCGAGCGCGTCAAAGAGATCGAGCGCACCACCAACCACGACGTCAAGGCCATCGAATACCTGCTCAAAGAGCAAGCGGCCAAGCTGCCGGAACTGGCCAAGGTCAGCGAATTCATCCACTTTGCCTGCACCAGCGAGGACATCAACAACCTGTCCCACGCCCTGATGCTGCGCGAAGGCCGTGATGACGTGATGCTGCCGCTGATGCGCCAGACCGCCAACGCCATCCGCGAACTGGCCATCCGCTTCGCCGACGTGCCGATGCTGTCGCGCACCCACGGTCAACCGGCCTCGCCGACCACCCTGGGCAAAGAACTGGCGAACGTGGTTTACCGCCTGGAGCGCCAGATCGCTCAAGTCGCTGCCGTTCCGCTGCTGGGCAAGATCAACGGCGCTGTCGGCAACTACAACGCCCACCTGTCGGCCTACCCCGAGATCGACTGGGAAGCCAATGCCCGCGCCTTCATCGAAGACGAACTGGGCCTGGGCTTCAACCCGTACACCACGCAGATCGAACCGCACGACTACATTGCCGAGCTGTTCGACGCGATCGCTCGCTTCAACACCATCCTGATCGACTTCGACCGCGACATCTGGGGCTACATCTCCCTGGGTTACTTCAAGCAGCGCACCATCGCTGGCGAAATCGGTTCGTCGACCATGCCGCACAAGGTCAACCCGATCGACTTCGAAAACTCCGAAGGCAACCTGGGCATCGCCAACGCACTGTTCCAGCACCTGGCGAGCAAGCTGCCGATCTCCCGCTGGCAGCGCGACCTGACCGACTCCACCGTACTGCGCAACCTCGGCGTCGGCTTCGCCCACAGCGTGATCGCATACGAAGCCAGCCTCAAGGGCATCAGCAAGCTTGAGCTCAACGAGCAGAAGATCGCCGCCGACCTGGACGCTTGCTGGGAAGTATTGGCCGAGCCGATCCAGACCGTGATGCGTCGCTACAACATCGAAAACCCGTACGAAAAACTGAAAGAACTGACCCGCGGCAAGGGCATCAGCCCTGAAGCGCTGCAGACTTTCATCGACGGCCTGGACATGCCAGCCGCCGCCAAGGCCGAGCTGAAACTGCTCACCCCGGCGAACTACATCGGCAACGCTGTAGAGCAAGCCAAACGCATCTGATCGATCGCTAGACCCTTTGAAGACGCCCGGCCGCGCCGGGCGTTTTTATTCCCGTCTAAAAAGTGCATTTTTTCAATAGGTTACACATGAATCCTGATATTCCTCTTCAACTTCTGGGCGGCATCACGGCACGGGAATTCCTGCGCGATTACTGGCAGAAAAAGCCGCTGCTGATCCGCCAGGCGATTCCTGATTTCGAAAGCCCGATCGACGCCGACGAACTGGCCGGCCTGGCGCTGGAAGAAGAAGTCGAATCACGCCTGATCATCGAGAATGGCGAGCGTCCATGGGAACTGCGTCGCGGCCCGTTCGCCGAAGATGAATTCAGCAAGCTGCCTGAGCGTGACTGGACCCTGCTGGTTCAGGCCGTGGATCAGTTCGTCCCGGAAGTCAGCGAACTGCTGGAAAACTTCCGCTTCCTGCCGAGCTGGCGCATCGACGACGTGATGATCAGCTACGCCGCGCCAGGCGGCAGCGTGGGTCCGCACTTCGACAACTACGACGTGTTCCTGCTGCAAGGCCACGGCAAGCGCAACTGGAAGATCGGCCAGATGTGCAACACCGAGAGCCCGATGCTGGCCCACGCCGACCTGCGCATCCTCTCCGAATTCGAAGCCACCGATGAATGGGTGCTGGAACCGGGCGACATGCTCTACCTGCCGCCGCGCCTGGCGCACTGTGGCGTCGCCGTGGATGACTGCATGACCTACTCGGTGGGCTTCCGCGCGCCGAGCGCCGCTGAAGTGCTGACCCACTTCACCGACTTCCTCAGCCAGTTCCTGTCGGACGAAGAACGCTACACCGACGCCGACGCCTTGCCGACTGCCGATCCTCACCAGATCCAGCGCGATGCACTCGACCGCCTCAAAGGCCTGCTGGCTGAGCACATGAGCGACGAGCGCCTGCTGCTGACCTGGTTCGGCCAGTTCATGACCGAGCCTCGCTACCCGGAACTGGTGGTGGGTCCGGAAGACGTCGAAGAAGAGGACTTCATGTCCGCCCTGGAGCAAGGCGCGATCCTGATTCGCAACCCGAGCGCGCGCCTGGCATGGTCCGAAGTCGATGACGACCTGCTGCTGTTCGCCAGCGGCCAGAGCCGTTACCTGCCGGGCAAACTGCGCGAACTGCTGAAGATGATCTGCGCCGCCGACGCCCTGCACGCCGACAACCTCGGCGAATGGCTGAGCGATGAAGACGGCCGCGGCCTGCTGTGCGAACTGGTCAAGCAAGGAAGCCTGGGGTTTGCCGATGAATAAGATTCACGTACGTGTCGCAGACTGGCAAAAGGACAACGCCGAGATCCGGCGCATTCGTGAAGCGGTGTTCGTCGCCGAGCAATCCGTTCCGCCAGAACTGGAATGGGACGCCGATGACATTGATGCCGTGCATTTCCTTGCTTACGAAGGCGACTTTCCGATTGGTACCGCGCGCCTGCTGCCCGATGGACACGTCGGCCGGGTGTCGGTACTCAAGGACTGGCGCGGGCTGAAAGTCGGCGACGCGCTGATGCAAGCGGTCATTGGTGAAGCCGAAGAGCGCGGACTCAAGCAGCAGATGCTCAGCGCCCAGGTACAAGCCACGGCGTTCTATGAGCGCCTGGGCTTTCACATGGTCAGTGAGGAGTTCCTGGAAGCCGGGATTCCGCATGTGGACATGGTTCGGCACAGTTAAGCCTTCTCCTGTAGGAGCTGCCGCAGGCTGCGATCTTTATAGGCAGCACACCACAAAACGCCCCGACATCACACGATACCGGGGCGTTTTGCTGTCTACCATTCAACTTGCCCCATCCCGGGCCGACAAAGTGGCACTATCAGTAAAAACCCAAGGGTAAGATCAAAAGATCGCAGCCTTCGGCAGCTCCTACGGGCTTTGTTTATTTGGCGGAGATAACGGATATGTCCCTACGCACCCTGCTCACCACACTGCTGCTGGGCTGCATTTTTTCGGTGATGGCAGCCACAGAAATCGTCCCCCTCAAGTACCACACCAGTGCCGATCTTCTGCCGGTGGCGCAGGATTTCGTCGGTAAGGACGGACAGGTCAGCGCCTACGGCAATCAACTCATCGTCAACGCTGATCAGCGCAAGATCGACGAACTTAAAGCCCTTCTTTCCCAACTCGACACGGCACCCAAGCGCCTGCTGATCACCGTCGACACCAGTGACAACAACTTCCAGGATGACCAGGGTTCTTCAGCCAACGGCGCCAGGACCCGCATCATCAACTACAGCACCGACAGCCGCGACGGCGGCATTCAGCAGGTTCAGGCCAGCGAAGGCGCACCGGCGCTGATCCAGGTCGGCCAAAGCGTGCCACTGACCAGTTCGCAGACCGATGGCTATGGCGACCTGCGCAGCCAGACCGAATACCGCAACGTCACCCAGGGCTTTTATGTCACCGCAAACGTCACCGGCGACATCGTTCACCTCTCGATCAGTACCAACCGTGACCGCATGAGCCAGGAGCGTCCCGATGTAGTGAACGTGCAAAGCACCGACACAACCGTCACCGGCCACCTCGGTGAGTGGATCCTGCTGGCCGGGGTCAATGGCCAGACCCAGGCCGACAAACAGGGCCAGACCCGCAGCTACTCAACCCAGAGCCGCAACGACATGACTTTGCGGGTGAAAGTCGACACCCTGGACTAAATCACCAAAAACTGACTGACGAGTCGTATTAGACCAAAGATGTAGTGCTTGAAAAAAAGCACTACAAAACGTTTGACGAGCCAAAAAAGCGAAGGCATGATGGCCTCGCTCCCGCTAATCAGGGGCCCTGGCAAGGGCCTTCGAGGCGATGTTCGCACCTACCCCGCGAACCGCTTCGTGTCTGTACCGCCCACAAGGTGTGTTTGACGAGGTTGTCGACTGGAACGAAGTTGTCCCGAGGGACGGAAGCGTAATAGGTAACCCGGCACCACACTGATGTTCGTACCAAGGCCCACGACGCCCGAATGCGCCCGCAGTTCGCCTTTACCTGCTCACTTCCCCTCGAGCCCATCGTTCATCCCGTCGCCCTCCCCGCCGAATCCGACTTGTCCGCTTAAGCTTCTGGTCAGCGAGCGCAGGAATTTTCCACCGCAGAACAACTTTTCATAAAGACGCGACGAGGTTTATCTCCCATGGCACTGACACGCGAACAGCAAATTGCAGCCCTCGAAAAAGACTGGGCTGAAAACCCGCGCTGGAAAGGCGTGACACGCACTTACTCCGCTGCTGACGTCGTCCGCCTGCGTGGCTCGGTTCAACCTGAGCACACCTTTGCAAAAATGGGCGCCGAGAAGCTGTGGAACCTGGTCACCCAGGGTGCCAAGCCAGCCTTCCGTCCTGAGAAAGATTTCGTCAACTGCATGGGCGCCCTGACCGGCGGCCAGGCTGTACAGCAAGTCAAAGCCGGTATCCAGGCGATCTACCTGTCGGGCTGGCAGGTTGCTGCGGACAACAACTCCGCCGAATCGATGTACCCGGACCAGTCGCTGTACCCGGTGGACTCGGTTCCAACCGTGGTCAAGCGCATCAACAACTCGTTCCGTCGTGCCGACCAGATCCAGTGGAAAGCCGGCAAGAACCCGGGCGACGCTGGCTACATCGACTACTTCGCACCGATCGTGGCTGACGCCGAAGCCGGTTTCGGCGGCGTACTGAACGCCTACGAGCTGATGAAGAGCATGATCGAAGCAGGCGCCGCCGGCGTTCACTTCGAAGACCAACTGGCTTCCGTGAAGAAATGCGGCCACATGGGCGGCAAGGTACTGGTTCCTACCCAGGAAGCCGTACAGAAGCTGACCGCTGCCCGCCTGGCAGCTGACGTCGCCGGTACTCCGACCATCATCCTGGCCCGTACCGACGCCAACGCCGCTGACCTGCTGACGTCCGACTGCGACCCGTACGACCAGCCATTCGTGACTGGCGAACGTACCCAGGAAGGCTTCTACAAAGTGCGCGCCGGTCTGGACCAGGCCATCGCTCGCGGCCTGGCCTACGCTCCGTACGCCGACCTGATCTGGTGCGAAACCGCCAAGCCGGACCTGGACGAGGCTCGTCGCTTCGCTGAAGCGATCAAGAAGGAATACCCGGACCAACTGCTGTCGTACAACTGCTCGCCTTCCTTCAACTGGAAGAAAAACCTGGACGACGCGACCATCGCCAAGTTCCAGCGCGAACTGTCCGCCATGGGCTACAAGCACCAGTTCATCACCCTGGCCGGCATTCACAACATGTGGCACAGCATGTTCAACCTGGCGCACGACTACGCCCGCAACGACATGACTGCCTACGTGAAGCTGCAAGAGCAGGAGTTCGCCGACGCCGCCAAAGGCTACACCTTCGTGGCTCACCAGCAGGAAGTGGGCACCGGCTACTTCGACGACATGACCACCGTGATCCAGGGCGGCTCGTCTTCGGTTACCGCACTGACCGGTTCGACTGAAGAAGAACAGTTCCACTGATCGGCTTCTTGAGTAAACAGCCGCCGCGGACCGGATAGAAAGCTAACCGCAGCGCTGCACATCTGACGCCCCGACTGGTTCGGGGCGTTTTTTTGCCTGCGATTCAACAACCTCCGCGCCCCCCTGTAGGAGCTGCCGCAGGCTGCGATCTTTTGATCTTGTTTTTTAAAAATCAAAATCAAAAGATCGCAGCCTGCGGCAGCTCCTACAAGGCCCGGTGGCAGGCGGGCAAAACATTGATCCAGAGCGCTATCGCTGTCAGAAAAATCCGCTAAAACGCTCACCGCCGCTACTTGCAGTAACGCCCATATAAGACAACTTCCCGAACACCTGAAGGACAAGCAGTTTAAAAATCAAGCCAAACAATATTGATTATCATTCAGATGCAACTATGTTCGTTACATTCCCTACAAAACATAATTGACGAAATGTCGGCTAATGCCCGTAACGCATGGGCTGCAGGGCCTTTATGGCTCGCTATGTCCTTATTCCTATAAATAATTTCGCTATAGGAATTTTACTTGCCGGGTGTTTAGCCATAAAATCAGCGGGATTGATTGCTGCGACATATCGTCACTGCTTTTGTTTCTTTTCAAGCTCAGAGACCTTTGCTCTCTGTTAAGGATTACCAGCATGCCCGAAGCGACAGGACTCATGGCCCACAACTGGGGCTTTGCCATTTTCCTTCTAGGCGTCGTCGGCCTCTGCGCCTTCATGCTGGGCGTCTCCAGCCTCCTCGGGTCAAAAGCCTGGGGCCGCAGCAAAAACGAACCGTTCGAGTCCGGCATGCTACCTACAGGTGGCGCCCGCTTGCGGCTCTCAGCCAAATTCTATCTGGTCGCGATGCTTTTCGTGATCTTCGATATCGAAGCCCTCTTTCTCTTTGCATGGTCTGTGTCCGTCCGCGAAAGCGGCTGGACCGGATTCGTCGAAGCTCTCGTTTTCATAGCAATTCTGTTGGCAGGCCTTGTCTACCTATTCCGAGTGGGCGCCCTTGACTGGGCTCCGGAAGCTCGGCGCAAGCGGCAAGCGAAGCTGAAACAATGAGGCTTTGGCAATGCAATACAATCTCACCAGGATCGACCCCGATGCTCCTAACGAGCAGTATCCGATTGGCCAACGGGAAACCGTTTCCGATCCGTTAGAAGATCAAGTCCACAAAAACATTTTCATGGGCAAGCTCGAAGACGTGCTCAACGGCACGATCAACTGGGGGCGCAAGAACTCCCTGTGGCCGTATAACTTCGGTCTTTCGTGCTGCTACGTGGAAATGACCACCGCCTTCACGGCGCCCCACGACATCGCGCGCTTTGGCGCCGAGGTTATCCGGGCATCGCCGCGCCAGGCGGATTTCATGGTTATCGCCGGTACCTGCTTCATCAAGATGGCGCCGATCATTCAGCGTCTCTACGAGCAAATGCTCGAGCCTAAATGGGTCATTTCCATGGGTTCGTGCGCCAACTCCGGTGGCATGTACGACATCTACTCCGTCGTTCAAGGGGTGGACAAGTTCCTGCCCGTGGACGTCTACGTGCCTGGCTGCCCGCCCCGCCCTGAAGCTTTCCTGCAAGGCCTGATGCTGTTGCAGGAGTCGATTGGCCAGGAGCGTCGCCCACTTTCCTGGGTCGTTGGCGATCAAGGCGTGTATCGCGCCGAGATGCCTTCCGAGAAGGAAAAGCGCCGCGAACAGCGTATTCAGGTAACCAACCTGCGCAGCCCCGACGAAGTCTGATCCAGATCTGCTGTTTCAAAGAAACGAGAAGCTGGCTTCATTCTTTACGTTGACCGAAAGCGATAAATAACCATGACTACAGGCAGTGCTCTGTACATCCCGCCTTACAAGGCAGACGACCAGGATGTGGTCGTCGAACTGAACAACCGTTTTGGCCCGGAGGCGTTCACCGCCCAGCCTACCCGCACCGGCATGCCGGTGCTTTGGGTTGCCCGTGCCAGACTCGTCGAAGTCCTGACGTTCCTGCGTAACCTGCCCAAGCCGTACGTCATGCTCTATGACCTGCACGGCGTGGACGAGCGTCTGCGCACCAAGCGTCAAGGGCTGCCAAGCGGCGCCGACTTCTCCGTGTTCTACCACTTGATGTCGATCGAACGTAATAGTGACGTAATGATCAAGGTCGCCTTGTCCGAGAGCGACCTCAGCTTGCCGACCGTCACCAGCATCTGGCCGAACGCCAACTGGTACGAGCGTGAAGTCTGGGACATGTACGGCATCGACTTCAAAGGCCACCCGCACCTGTCGCGCATCATGATGCCGCCGACCTGGGAAGGTCACCCGCTGCGCAAGGACTTCCCGGCGCGCGCCACCGAGTTCGACCCGTTCACCCTGAACCTGGCCAAGCAGCAGCTCGAAGAAGAGTCCGCGCGCTTCAAGCCGGAAGACTGGGGCATGAAGCGCTCCGGCCCGAACGAGGACTACATGTTCCTCAACCTCGGCCCGAACCACCCTTCGGCGCACGGTGCATTCCGCATCATCCTGCAACTGGACGGTGAAGAGATCGTCGATTGCGTACCGGACATCGGCTACCACCACCGTGGCGCCGAGAAGATGGCCGAGCGTCAGTCGTGGCACAGCTTCATCCCGTACACCGACCGTATCGATTACCTCGGCGGCGTGATGAACAACCTGCCGTACGTGCTCTCGGTCGAGAAGCTGGCCGGCATCAAGGTGCCCGAGAAGGTCGACGTCATCCGCATCATGATGGCCGAGTTCTTCCGGATCACCAGCCACCTGCTGTTCCTGGGTACCTACATCCAGGACGTCGGCGCCATGACCCCGGTGTTCTTCACCTTCACCGACCGCCAGCGCGCGTACACGGTGATCGAAGCCATTACCGGTTTCCGCCTGCACCCGGCCTGGTACCGCATCGGTGGCGTCGCCCACGACCTGCCGCGCGGCTGGGAAAAGCTGGTCAAGGACTTCGTCGAGTGGATGCCCAAGCGTCTGGACGAATACCAGAAAGCCGCCCTGGACAACAGCATCCTGCGTGGCCGGACCATCGGCGTTGCCGACTACAACACCAAAGAGGCCCTGGAATGGGGCGTCACCGGTGCCGGCCTGCGTTCGACCGGTTGCGATTTCGACCTGCGTAAAGCGCGCCCGTACTCGGGCTACGAGAACTTCGAATTCGAAGTGCCGCTGGCCGCCAACGGCGATGCCTACGACCGCTGCATCGTGCGCGTCGAGGAGATGCGCCAGAGCATCAGGATCATCGACCAGTGCCTGCGCAACATGCCGGAAGGCCCGTACAAGGCGGATCACCCGCTGACCACGCCGCCGCCGAAAGAGCGCACCCTGCAGCACATCGAAACCCTGATCACGCACTTCCTGCAGGTTTCGTGGGGCCCGGTCATGCCGGCCAACGAATCCTTCCAGATGATCGAAGCGACCAAGGGCATCAACAGTTATTACCTGACGAGCGATGGCGGCACCATGAGCTACCGCACCCGGATTCGTACCCCAAGTTTCCCGCACCTGCAGCAGATCCCTTCGGTGATCAAAGGCAGCATGGTCGCGGACTTGATCGCGTACCTGGGTAGTATCGATTTCGTTATGGCCGACGTGGACCGCTAAGCATGAACAGCACGCTTATCCAGACAGACCGTTTCACCTTGAGTGAAACCGAGCGCTCGGCCATCGAGCACGAGCTGCATCACTACGAAGACCCGCGCGCGGCGTCGATCGAAGCCCTGAAGATCGTCCAGAAGGAACGTGGCTGGGTGCCGGACGGCGCCCTGTACGCCATTGGCGAGATCCTCGGCATCCCGGCCAGCGATGTTGAAGGCGTGGCGACGTTCTACAGCCAGATCTTCCGTCAGCCGGTCGGCCGTCACATCATTCGCGTCTGCGACAGCATGGTCTGCTACATCGGCGGCCACGAGTCCGTGGTCAGCGAAATCCAGAGCAAGCTCGGCATCGGCCTGGGTCAGACCACCGCCGACGGTCGTTTCACCCTGCTGCCGGTCTGCTGCCTCGGCAACTGCGACAAGGCGCCGGCGCTGATGATCGACGACGACACGTTCGGTGATGTGCAGCCAGCAGGCGTTGCCAAATTGCTCGAGGGCTACGTATGACCCTGACTTCCTTCGGTCCAGCCAACCGCATCAAGCGTTCGGCCGAGACTCACCCGCTCACCTGGCGTCTGCGCGATGACGGCGAAGCCGTATGGCTCGACGAGTACCAGGCCAAGAACGGTTACGCCGCAGCGCGCAAGGCCTTCGCCGACATGGCCCAGGACGACATCGTCCAGACCGTGAAAGATTCCGGCCTCAAGGGTCGCGGCGGTGCAGGCTTCCCCACTGGCGTGAAGTGGGGCCTGATGCCCAAGGACGAATCCATCAACATCCGCTACCTGCTGTGCAACGCGGATGAAATGGAGCCGAACACCTGGAAAGACCGCATGCTGATGGAGCAACTGCCCCATCTGCTGATCGAAGGCATGCTGATCAGCGCCCGCGCGCTGAAAACCTACCGCGGCTACATCTTCCTGCGTGGCGAGTACACCACCGCCGCCAAGCACCTGAACCGTGCCGTGGAAGAAGCCAAGGCAGCAGGCCTTTTGGGCAAGAACATCCTGGGCAGCGGTTTCGATTTCGAGCTGTTCGTCCACACCGGTGCCGGGCGTTACATCTGCGGTGAAGAAACCGCACTGATCAACTCCCTCGAAGGCCGCCGCGCCAACCCGCGCTCCAAGCCGCCCTTCCCTGCCGCCGTTGGCGTGTGGGGCAAGCCGACTTGCGTGAACAACGTCGAGACCCTGTGCAACGTGCCGGCGATCATTGCCGACGGCGTGGACTGGTACAAATCGTTGGCCCGTGAAGGTAGCGAAGACATGGGCACCAAGCTCATGGGCTTCTCCGGCAAGGTCAAGAACCCGGGCCTGTGGGAATTGCCGTTCGGCGTCACCGGTCGCGAGCTGTTCGAAGACTACGCCGGTGGCATGCGCGACGGTTACAAGCTCAAGGCCTGGCAGCCTGGCGGCGCCGGTACCGGCTTCCTGTTGCCGGAACACCTGGACGCGCAAATGTACGCCGGCGGCATCGCCAAAGTGGGCACCCGCATGGGTACCGGCCTGGCCATGGCGGTGGACGACAGCGTCAACATGGTGTCCCTGCTGCGCAACATGGAGCAGTTCTTCGCCCGCGAATCCTGTGGCTTCTGCACCCCGTGCCGCGATGGCTTGCCATGGAGCGTCAAGCTCCTGATGGCCATCGAGAACGGTGAAGGCCAGCCAGGCGACATCGAGACCCTGCTGGGTCTGGTCGGTTTCCTCGGCCCGGGCAAGACCTTCTGTGCTCACGCACCGGGCGCCGTGGAGCCGTTGGGCAGCGCAATCAAATACTTCCGTCCAGAGTTCGAAGCCGGTATCGCGCCTGTCAGCGCCGCCGTCCCGCCTCTGGCAAGGCCGATCGTAGTCGGCGCGTAACCGCTTAAAAAGGCGAAGGGTCCGTGCCCTTCGCTTTTCGTGTGATGACGCCGTAAGCGGCTGTGTTGATTCACACGGATAACAAGATTCCATTAGCCACGCCCGCTGACACCGGGCCAACGAAGAACTTTGAACCATGGCCACTATCCACGTAGACGGCAAAGCGCTCGAAGTCGATGGGGCAGACAACCTGTTACAGGCATGTCTGTCTCTGGGCCTCGATATTCCGTATTTCTGCTGGCACCCTGCCCTGGGCAGCGTTGGCGCTTGCCGCCAGTGCGCGGTCAAGCAGTACACCGACGAGAACGACACCCGCGGTCGTATCGTCATGTCCTGCATGACCCCTGCCACCGACAACACCTGGATCTCCATCGATGATGAAGAATCCAAGGCTTTCCGCGCCAGTGTTGTTGAATGGCTGATGACCAACCACCCTCACGACTGCCCGGTCTGTGAAGAAGGCGGTCACTGCCACCTGCAAGACATGACGGTAATGACCGGCCACAACGAGCGCCGTTACCGCTTCACCAAGCGTACCCACCAGAACCAGCAACTGGGCCCGTTCATTTCCCACGAAATGAACCGCTGCATCGCTTGCTACCGCTGCGTGCGCTTCTATAAGGACTACGCCGGCGGCACCGATCTGGGTGTGTTCGGCGCCCACGACAACGTGTACTTCGGTCGCGTTGAAGACGGCACCCTGGAAAGCGAGTTCTCCGGCAACCTCACCGAGGTCTGCCCGACCGGTGTGTTCACCGACAAGACTCACTCCGAGCGCTACAACCGCAAGTGGGACATGCAGTTCTCGCCGAGCATCTGCCATGGCTGCTCCAGCGGTTGCAACATTTCCCCGGGCGAACGTTACGGTGAACTGCGCCGCATCGAAAACCGTTTCAACGGTTCGGTGAACCAGTACTTCCTGTGCGACCGTGGCCGTTTCGGCTATGGCTACGTCAACCGCGAAGACCGTCCACGTCAGCCGCTGCTGGCCAACGGCACCAAGCTGAGTCTCGACGAAGCGCTGGATAAAGCCGCCGACCTGCTGCGCGGTCGCAACATCGTCGGTATCGGTTCGCCACGCGCCAGCCTCGAAAGCAACTACGCGTTGCGCGAACTGGTCGGCGCCGAGCACTTCTACTCGGGTATCGAAGCGTCCGAACTGGAGCGCATCCGCCTGGTCCTGCAAGTGCTCAAGGACAGCCCGCTGCCAGTGCCGAACATGCGCGACATCGAAGACCACGACGCCGTGTTCGTCCTCGGTGAAGACCTGACCCAGACGGCTGCGCGCATGGCCCTGTCCCTGCGTCAATCGGTCAAGGGCAAGGCCGAAGACATGGCCGACGCCATGCGCGTCCAGCCCTGGCTCGACGCCGCGGTGAAGAACATCGGCCAGCACGCGCTGAACCCGCTGTTCATCGCCAGCCTGGCTGAAACCAAGCTCGACGACATCGCCGAAGAGTGCGTTCACGCCGCTCCCGACGATCTGGCCCGCATCGGTTTCGCCGTGGCCCATGCCCTCGACGCCAGCGCGCCTGCCGTTGAAGGCTTGGACGCTGAAGCCCTCGAACTGGCCAAGCGCATCGCCGACGCCCTGCTCGCGGCCAAGCGCCCACTGATCATCGCCGGTACTTCCCTGGGCTCCAAAGCCCTGATCGAAGCTGCCGCGAACATCGCCAAGGCCCTGAAGCTGCGCGAGAAGAACGGCTCCATCAGCCTGATCGTGCCGGAGGCCAACAGCCTCGGCCTGGCCATGCTCGGTGGCGAATCGGTCGACGCCGCGCTGCAAGCCGTGATCGACGGCAAGGCTGACGCCATCGTCGTACTGGAAAACGATCTGTACACCCGTACCGACAAAGCCCGTGTCGATGCCGCCCTGACTGCCGCAAAAGTGGTGATCGTGGCCGACCATCAGAAGACTGCCACCAGCGATCGCGCGCACCTGGTCCTGCCAGCCGCCAGCTTCGCTGAAGGCGACGGTACCCTGGTCAGCCAGGAAGGCCGCGCCCAGCGCTTCTTCCAGGTCTTCGATCCGAAGTACATGGACGCGAGCATCCTGGTTCACGAAGGCTGGCGCTGGCTGCATGCCCTGCGCGCCACCCTGCTGAACCAGCCGATCGACTGGACCCAGCTGGACCACGTCACCGCCGCTGTCGCTTCCAGCACACCGGTCCTGAACCGCATTGTCGACGCCGCACCGTCCGCCGCGTTCCGCATCAAGGGCATGAAACTGGCCCGTGAACCGCTGCGCTACTCCGGTCGTACCGCCATGCGCGCCGACATCAGCGTGCACGAACCGCGTACCCCGCAGGACAAGGACACCGCGTTCGCCTTCTCCATGGAAGGTTACTCGGGTTCGGCCGAACCGCGTCAGCAAGTGCCATTCGCCTGGTCTCCGGGCTGGAACTCGCCGCAAGCCTGGAACAAGTTCCAGGACGAAGTCGGTGGTCACATCCGCGCTGGCGACCCGGGCACCCGCCTGATCGAAAGCACCGGTGATTCGCTGAACTGGTTCGCCAGCGTTCCGCGCGCGTTCAACCCGGCTCCAGGCACCTGGCAGGTCGTGCCGTTCTTCCACCTGTTCGGCAGCGAAGAGAACTCTTCGAAAGCCGCTCCGGTCCAGGAACGCATTCCGGCGGCCTACGTCGCACTGGCCAAGTCCGAAGCCGACCGCCTGGGCGTCAACGACGGTGCCATGCTGAGCCTGAACGTGGCCGGCCAGACCCTGCGTCTGCCACTGCGCATCAATGAAGAACTGGGCGCAGGCCTGGTGGCCTTGCCTGCGGGCATCGCCGGCATTCCGCCAGCAATCTTTGGCAAATCCGTTGACGGTCTGCAGGAGGCAGCTCAATGACCTGGTTCACTCCTGAAGTGATCGACGTGATCATCGCGGTCCTCAAGGCCGTGGTGATTCTGCTCGCCGTGGTGATCTGCGGCGCCCTGCTCAGCTGGGTCGAGCGTCGCTTGCTCGCCCTCTGGCAGGACCGTTACGGTCCGAACCGCGTCGGCCCGTTCGGCGCGTTCCAGATCGCTGCCGACATGATCAAGATGTTCTTCAAGGAAGACTGGACGCCTCCATTCGCCGACAAGATGATCTTCACCCTGGCACCGGTCGTGGCCATGAGCGCCCTGCTGATTGCCTTCGCGATCATCCCGATCACCCCGACCTGGGGCGTGGCGGACATCAACATCGGCATCCTGTTCTTCTTCGCCATGGCCGGCCTCTCGGTCTACGCGGTGCTGTTCGCCGGCTGGTCGAGCAACAACAAGTTCGCCCTGCTGGGCAGCTTGCGTGCCTCGGCGCAAACCGTGTCGTACGAAGTGTTCATGGGCCTGTCGCTGATGGGCATCGTGATCCAGGTCGGCTCGTTCAACATGCGCGACATCGTTGAATATCAGGCGCAGAACCTGTGGTTCATCATTCCGCAGATCTTCGGGTTCCTGACCTTCTTCATCGCTGGCGTGGCCGTGACTCACCGTCACCCGTTCGACCAGCCGGAAGCGGAACAGGAACTGGCCGACGGTTACCACATTGAATACGCCGGCATGAAATGGGGCATGTTCTTCGTCGGCGAGTACATCGGCATCGTGTTGATTTCGGCGCTGCTGGTGACCTTGTTCTTCGGTGGCTGGCACGGTCCGTTCGGTCTCCTGCCGCAGATCCCGTTCATCTGGTTCGCACTGAAAACCGCGTTCTTCATCATGATGTTCATCCTGCTGCGCGCGTCGATTCCGCGCCCACGGTATGACCAGGTGATGGATTTCAGCTGGAAGTTCTGCCTGCCGCTGACCCTCGTCAACATGCTGGTGACCGCTGCGATCGTGTTGCTCAACACGCCCGCCGTCGCGGCTCAGTGAGGATAGAGAATCATGAAGTACATATTTGACATCGTGCATGGCTTCTACACCCAGCTTCGCAGCCTGGTGATGATTTTCGGCCACGCCTTCCGCAAGCGCGACACGCTGCAGTACCCGGAAGAACCGGTCTACCTGCCGCCGCGCTACCGTGGACGCATCGTCCTGACCCGTGACCCCGATGGCGAAGAGCGTTGCGTAGCCTGCAACCTGTGCGCCGTGGCCTGCCCGGTCGGTTGCATCTCGCTGCAGAAAGCTGAAACCGAAGACGGTCGCTGGTACCCGGACTTCTTCCGCATCAACTTCTCGCGCTGCATTTTCTGTGGCCTCTGCGAGGAAGCCTGCCCGACCACCGCGATCCAGCTGACACCGGATTTCGAGATGGCCGAGTTCAAACGTCAGGACCTGGTTTACGAGAAAGAAGATCTGCTGATCTCCGGCCCCGGCAAAAACCCTGATTACAACTTCTATCGTGTTGCAGGTATGGCGATTGCCGGGAAGCCGAAAGGCTCCGCGCAGAACGAAGCCGAACCGATCAACGTGAAGAGCTTGCTGCCTTAAGGAAGAAAGATGGAATTCGCTTTCTATTTCGCATCGGGTATCGCTGTGGTGTCCACGCTTCGCGTGATCACCAACACCAACCCTGTGCACGCCCTGCTCTACCTGATCATTTCGCTGATCGCCGTGGCCATGACGTTCTTCGCCCTCGGCGCACCGTTTGCCGGTGTCCTGGAAGTGATCGCCTACGCTGGCGCCATCATGGTGCTGTTCGTGTTCGTGGTGATGATGCTGAACCTGGGCCCCGCCTCGGTTCAGCAAGAGCGCGTCTGGCTCAAGCCCGGCATCTGGGGCGGCCCGGTCCTCCTCGCCGCGCTGCTGCTGGTGGAACTGCTGTACGTGCTGTTCTCCCACCAGAGCGGCCAGGCCGTCGGCCACACCACCGTAGACGCCAAGGCCGTGGGCATCAGCCTGTTCGGTCCTTACCTGCTGGTGGTCGAACTCGCCTCGATGCTGCTGCTCGCTGCAGCCGTCACGGCGTTCCACTTGGGCCGCAACGAAGCCAAGGAGCAATGACGATGCCTGCTATCCCCATGGAGCATGGTCTGGCGGTCGCCGGCATCCTGTTCTGCCTCGGCCTGGTCGGCCTGATGGTCCGCCGCAACATCCTTTTCGTGCTGATGAGCCTGGAGGTCATGATGAATGCCTCCGCCCTGGCGTTCATCGTTGCCGGTAGCCGCTGGGCGCAGCCGGATGGACAGATCATGTTCATCCTGGTGATCAGCCTGGCAGCCGCCGAGGCCAGTATCGGCCTGGCGATCCTGCTGCAACTGTATCGCCGCTTCCACACGCTCGATATCGACGCTGCCAGTGAGATGCGCGGATGAACCTTCTCTATCTGACTTTCGTATTCCCTCTCATCGGTTTCCTGCTGTTGTCGTTCTCCCGTGGACGCATCTCGGAAAACCTGGCCGCGCTGATTGGCGTCGGCTCCATCGGTCTGTCGGCGATCGTTACCGCCTACGTGATCTGGCAATTCAACGTCGCCCCGCCGGAAGGCGGCCACTACACCCAGGTGTTGTGGCAGTGGATGGCGGTGGAAGGCTTCACGCCTAACTTCGCCCTGTACCTGGACGGCCTGTCCGTGACCATGCTCGGTGTGGTCGTCGGCGTCGGCTTCCTGATCCACCTTTTCGCGTCCTGGTACATGCGCGGTGAAGCCGGTTACTCGCGTTTCTTCGCCTACACCAACCTGTTCATCGCCAGCATGCTGTTCCTCGTGCTGGGCGATAACCTGTTGTTCCTGTACTTCGGCTGGGAAGGCGTGGGCCTGTGCTCGTACCTGTTGATCGGTTTCTACTACAGCAACCGCAACAACGGTAACGCCGCACTCAAAGCCTTCATCGTGACCCGCATCGGTGACGTGTTCATGGCCATCGGCCTGTTCATTCTGTTTGCCCAACTGGGCACGCTGAACGTTCAGGAACTGCTGGTGCTGGCACCGCAGAAATTCCAGGCCGGCGACTTCTGGATGGTCATGGCCACCCTGATGCTGCTGGGCGGCGCTGTCGGTAAATCCGCGCAACTGCCACTGCAAACCTGGCTGGCGGACGCGATGGCCGGTCCTACTCCGGTTTCGGCACTGATCCACGCCGCAACCATGGTGACCGCCGGTGTCTACCTGATCGCCCGTACCCACGGCCTGTTCACCCTGGCGCCGGAAATCCTGCACCTGGTAGGCATTGTCGGTGGCGTGACCCTGGTCCTGGCTGGTTTTGCAGCCCTGGTTCAGACCGACATCAAGCGTATCCTCGCCTACTCGACCATGAGCCAGATCGGCTACATGTTCCTGGCCCTGGGCGTCGGTGCCTGGGATGGCGCGATCTTCCACCTGATGACCCACGCCTTCTTCAAGGCCCTGCTGTTCCTTGCATCCGGTGCGGTGATCGTTGCCTGCCACCACGAGCAGGACATCTTCAAGATGGGCGGCCTGTGGAAGAAACTGCCACTGGCCTACGCAAGCTTCATCGTCGGCGGCGCGGCCCTGGCGGCCCTGCCACTGGTCACCGCGGGCTTCTACTCCAAGGACGAAATCCTCTGGGAAGCGTTTGCCAGCGGTAACGAAGGTCTGCTGTATGCAGGTCTGGTCGGTGCGTTCATGACTTCGCTGTACACCTTCCGCCTGATCTTCATCGCGTTCCACGGTGAAGCGAAGACCGAAGCCCACGCCGGTCACGGCATTGCCCACTGGCTGCCACTGTCGGTACTGATCGTGCTGTCGACCTTCGTCGGCGCCATGATCGTTCCGCCACTGCACGGCGTGCTGCCTGAGAGCGTCGGCCATGCCGGCGGCGAAGCCAAGCACAGCCTGGAAATCGCTTCGGGCGCCATCGCCCTGGCCGGTATCCTGCTGTCCGCGCTGCTGTTCCTCGGCAAGCGTCGCTTCGTGACGGCCATCGCCAACAGCGGCATCGGCCGTGTCCTTTCGGCCTGGTGGTTCGCTGCCTGGGGCTTCGACTGGATCTACGACAAACTGTTCGTCAAGCCGTACCTGGCGATCAGCCACATCCTGCGCAAAGACCCGCTCGACCAGACCATAGGTCTGATCCCGCGCATGGCCAAAGGCGGTCACACCGCCCTGAGCCGTACCGAGACCGGTCAACTGCGTTGGTATGCCGCCTCGATGGCTGCTGGTGCCGTGCTGGTCATCGGCGCCGTCGTGCTGGTAGCGGTCTGATATGAACCTTGCGAATTTGCGAAAGGAAACGAACCCGTCATGATTCTGCCTTGGCTAATCCTGATCCCCTTCATCGGCGGCCTGCTGTGCTGGATGGGTGAGCGCTTCGGCGCCACCCTCCCCCGCTGGATTGCGCTGATCACCATGTCCCTGCTGCTCTCCCTCGGCCTCTGGCTGTGGGCCAACGGTGACTATTCATTTGCTCCGGCACCGGGTGCCGATCCGACCTGGGCGCTTGAGTTCAAGCATGTCTGGATCCAGCGCTTCGGCATCAACGTGCACCTGGCCCTCGACGGCCTGTCGCTGTTGATGATCATGCTGACCGGCCTGCTGGGTGTCCTCTCGGTACTCTGCTCGTGGAAAGAGATCCAGCGTCACGTGGGCTTCTTCCACCTGAACCTGATGTGGATCCTGGGCGGTGTCGTCGGCGTGTTCCTCGCCCTCGACCTGTTCATGTTCTTCTTCTTCTGGGAAATGATGCTGGTGCCGATGTACTTCCTCATCGCGCTCTGGGGTCACAGTTCTTCGGACGGCAAGAAAACCCGGATCTACGCGGCGACCAAGTTCTTCATCTTCACTCAGGCTTCCGGCCTGATCATGCTGGTGGCGATCCTGGGCCTGGTACTGGTCAACTTCAACGACACCGGCGTGATCACCTTCAACTACGCCGACCTGTTGAAGACCAAGATGTCGACGACCACCGAGTACATCCTGATGCTCGGCTTCTTCATCGCCTTCGCGGTCAAGCTGCCAGTCGTACCGTTCCACTCCTGGCTGCCTGACGCTCACGCCCAGGCACCGACCGCCGGTTCCGTCGACCTCGCCGGTATCTTGCTGAAGACTGCGGCCTACGGCCTGCTGCGTTTCGCCTTGCCACTGTTCCCGAATGCCTCGGCCGAGTTTGCGCCGATCGCCATGACCCTGGGTCTGATCGGGATCTTCTACGGTGCGTTCCTGGCGTTCGCGCAAACCGACATCAAGCGACTGATCGCCTTCTCGTCCGTTTCCCACATGGGTTTCGTACTGATCGGCATCTACTCCGGCAGCCAACTGGCGCTGCAGGGCGCGGTGATGCAGATGCTGGCCCACGGTCTGTCGGCGGCGGCACTCTTTATCCTGAGCGGCCAGCTGTACGAACGCACTCACACCCGCGACATGCGTGAAATGGGTGGCCTGTGGTCGAAGATTGCCTACCTGCCGGCCCTCAGCCTGTTCTTCGCGGCGGCGTCCCTGGGCCTGCCGGGTACCGGTAACTTCGTCGGTGAGTTCCTGATCCTGATCGGCACTTTCCCGATCGCCCCATGGGTCACCATCATCGCCACGTCCGGCCTGGTGTTCGGTTCGGTCTATTCGCTGATCATGATCCATCGCGCCTACTTCGGCCCGGCCAAGTCGGACGCGGTGCTGCATGGCATGGACGGTCGCGAAATGATCATGGTGGTCGGCCTGGCAGCACTGCTGATCTACATCGGCGTGTACCCGCAACCGTTCCTCGATACCTCTGCCGCTACGATGCATGGCGTGCAGCAGTGGCTCGGCACCGCCTTCACTCAACTCGCTTCGGCCCGGTAAGAGCGCTATGGAATTCACGACTCAACACTTTATCGCGCTAGCGCCGCTGTTGATTACCAGCGCCACGATCATCGTGGTGATGCTGGCGATCGCCTGGCGCCGCAACCACTCCCAGACCTTCCTGCTGTCGGTGGCCGGTCTGAACCTGGCATTGCTGTCGATCCTGCCTGCCTTGAAAGTCGCGCCCCTGGCCGTGACCCCATTGCTGCAGATCGACACCTTCGCCTGCCTGTACATGGCGCTGATCCTGGTCGCCACCCTCGCCTGTGTGACCCTCGCCCACGCCTACCTCGGCGATGGCGGTTCGGGTTACCCGGGCAACCGTGAAGAACTGTACCTGCTGATCCTGATGGCCGCCGCCGGTGGCCTGGTGCTGGTCAGCGCGCAGCACCTGGCCGGGTTGTTCGTCGGTCTGGAACTGCTGTCGGTACCGGTCTACGGTCTGGTGGCCTATGCCTTCTTCAACAAGCGCTCGCTGGAAGCCGGCATCAAGTACATGGTGCTGTCGGCGGCCGGCTCGGCGTTCCTGTTGTTCGGTATGGCCCTGCTCTACGCTGACGCCGGTTCCCTGAGCTTCGTCGGTATCGGCCAAGCGTTGGCGGCTACCGGCCTGCCAAGCTCGCTGGCACAACTGGGCCTGGGCATGATGCTGATCGGCCTGGCATTCAAGCTGTCGCTGGTGCCGTTCCACCTCTGGACCCCGGACGTCTATGAAGGTGCTCCGGCGCCGGTTGCAGCGTTCCTGGCCACCGCGTCGAAAGTGGCGGTGTTCGCGGTGATGGTGCGTCTGTTCCAGATCTCGCCAGCGGCGAGCAGCGGTGTGCTGAGCAACGTGCTGACCATCATCGCCATCGCGTCGATCCTGTTCGGTAACCTGCTGGCCCTGACTCAGAGCAACCTCAAGCGTCTGCTGGGTTACTCGTCCATCGCCCACTTCGGCTACCTGCTGATCGCCCTGGTGGCGAGCAAGGGTCTGGCCGTGGAAGCCATCGGCGTGTACCTGGTCACCTACGTGATCACCAGCCTCGGCGCCTTCGGCGTGATCACCCTGATGTCCTCGCCGTACAACGGCCGTGACGCGGATGCCCTGTACGAATACCGCGGCCTGTTCTGGCGCCGTCCGTACCTGACTGCCGTACTGACCGTGATGATGCTGTCCCTGGCCGGTATCCCGCTGACCGCCGGCTTCATCGGCAAGTTCTACATCATCGCCACCGGCGTCGAGTCGCATCAGTGGTGGCTGGTCGCCTCCCTGGTACTGGGCAGCGCCATCGGCGTGTTCTATTACCTGCGTGTGATGGTCACCCTGTACCTGATCGAACCGAACCTGCGTCGCCACGATGCGCAACTGCACTGGGAACAACGTGCAGGCGGCGTGATGCTGCTGGCCATCGCGGTACTCGCGTTCTTCCTCGGCCTGTACCCACAACCTCTGCTGAACCTGGTTCAACAGTCGGGTCTGGCGGGTTGATCGCTTAGACGATACTCGGCAACAAACGGAAACGGCACCTTCGGGTGCCGTTTTTGCGTTTTTGGGGGGGCAAAGTCAAAAGATCGCAGCCTGCGGCAGCTCCTACATTGGGGAGGTGTACAGCCTGTAGGAGCTGCCGCAGGCTGCGATCTTTTGATCTTAATGCTCTACCCTTTTCAGGAAGCAGCCTATGCGACGGCTGGTGATGGCTGACAAGTTTTCGGGTACCGTTTTTGCGTTTTTGGACTTGTTACTGCCCTACCCTCTTGAGTCCACCCACAAACCACTCGAATTAGTTCGGTCTAAAAAGTTGATCGGACTGTCATCTCTGACAGCTTACCCCGTGCTTGTTTAATTGCTAGTTTGAGTCGTGCCATAGACTTGATCTGGAACTGGCGCATGAATTCAAGTATCGACTCGCGAACCCCACACATCGCGGTCACTGACAGCCGTGGTTTGCCGGTGCGTCAGGTTGCCTACTGGCGCCAGGACACCAGCGAGTGCGAGGCTCGGGTCACTGTGCAGCAGTATGACGTCGCCGGACGGCTGGTGACACAGCGGGATCCGCGACGATCGACAGACGCCTCTGCTCCCGCCAACCTCTCCACGACGTACTCCCTGTCCGGCCGGGTATTTAGCACGATCAGCGTCGATGCAGGGTGGCATGTCAGCTTGTTGAGTTCGTCGGATCGGCCCGAGCACAGTTGGGATAGCCGGGGCAGTCAGCGCTGGGCTGACTACGACGAGCAAATGCGAACGCTGGCGGTGTTCGAGCAGACGGCTGATGGCCAGCCGTTGTGTACCGAGCGATGTGGTTATGGCGGAGCTGACCCAGCATTCGCCGAGCGCAACCAGTGTGGGCGACTGATTCGTCACGATGATCCGGCAGGCACGCAGCTATTTTCGGCATTCGGATTGACCGGAGGGGTTTCAGAGCTGACTCGATATTTTCTGTGCTCTGTGGAACTCCCCGACTGGCCCCAGTTTGTGACCGAGCGCGACAAGTTGCTTGAGTCCGGCCAAGGGGCCACGAGCCGCTCACACTTCAACTCGTTGGGCGAAATCATTGAGCAGACCGACGCCAAAGGCCACCGACAGATTCTTGGCCAAACCCTCGAAGGCCAATTGCGCGAGGTTAGCCTGCAATTGGCGAAGGAGACCGAGCCGAAAATCCTGGTCAGTGCCATCCAGTACAACGCCCATTCTCAGACGGTCCAGGAAATAGCTGGCAACGGCGCAATCACCACGCTGCAATACGCGCCTGACAGCGGCCGCCTGATTCGGCTTCAAACCAAACGGAGCAACGGCGTTCTGCAAGACTTGCATTATGCCTACGACCCGGTAGGCAATGTGCTCAGCATCGAAGACGCTGCCCTGCCGATTCGCTACTTCGCCAATCAGCGGGTCGAACCGATCAACCACTATCTGTATGACAGCCTCTATCAGTTGATAAAGGCGACGGGGTGGGAGTCTGGTAGACCCAATCAGGGCCCGCAGGTATTGGTGTTCGACGATCCAGCACCGTGCGCCAATTACACCCAGACCTACCGCTACGACCGGGGTGGCAATCTACTGGAATTAACTCACCAAGGTGCGCAAAACCACGGCCATCGCCTGGTTGCAGCCACGCAGAGCAACCGTTGTTTACCAGTGCGCAATGGTGTGGAACCGACCGAGGAAGACTTTCGCAACAACTTCGATGCCAACGGAAATATGCTGAACCTGCAACCCGGACAATCTCTGCGTTGGGACCTGCGCAACCAATTGCGCGAAGTCCGGCCAGTTGAGCGAGCCTCTGGTCCTGACGATAGCGAGCGCTACATTTATGGCGCCGATGGAATGCGTATGCGTAAAGTCCGGCAGATGCAAACCAATACCCGAACGCTGTTCTCTGAAGTCCGTTATCTTCCAAATCTGGAAATCCGCACCCATAGCGGTACGGGGGACGTGTTGCAGGTGATCAGCGTTCAGGCCGGACGCAGCACCGTGCGGGTCCTGCACTGGGAATCCGAGCCACCCAAAGATACTCCCAACGATCAATATCGTTACAGCCTCAATGATCATCTGGGTTCCTGCGCCTTGGAGCTCGACAGTTCAGGTTACGTGATCAGCCAGGAGCGGTATCACCCCTTTGGCACAACTGCGTGGTTCGCCGGATGCGGGGACGTCGAGGCGAGTCATAAAACAGTGCGGTATTCGGGGAAAGAGCGGGATGCAACGGGGCTTTATTACTTTGGTTGCAGGTATTACGTGGCGTGGTTGCAGCGTTGGCTCAATCCGGATCCGGCGGGGACGGAGGATGGATTGAATTTGTTTGCTATCGTGAAAAACAATCCGATCACTTACTTCGATGTTGATGGGCGAGTACGCGAGGGGGTTAATAGAGAGCATCTGAAAGAAGAGGCCTTTGAGTACTTGCCTCCGTCGTTATCAGGAACACCGTCTTCAGCAAACATTGTTAGTACCGACAGCCAACAACTCAATTCCCCTGATACGCCTCCTAGCCCTCCAGAAAGCACCAGCAATACGGATCCTTTTGACGAATTAATGGAAAAGCTTCATCTGGCACCTGAAAAAACCGGGAGTAGATTCATTTCTGTTGCAGAGGATATTGGTGGTCGTACCCGTATAGCGGGAGGCGGCGAAGGGGAAATCTACGAGAGTTCTGATGGAAAACATGTTTACAAGAAGTTCAAGGGCATGAATCAGGAAACCAGCATTCCCCGTTCTATCGAGTCCGAAGCAAAGAGTTTTAACGCTTATTACGGAGCCGGATCCGCAACAGCACTCCTGGAGGACAATCAGGTGTATCTCAAGATGATCAAACTGGATGGCATCCCCCTCAACGAGATTCAAAAAGGTTCTATACCGCAGCACGCCGCCAGGGCTTTGCTAGATATGTTCGATGAAATGGAGGAAAAAGATCTGTTCCACAAGGATGTGCAAGGCATAAATTTTCTTTATTCCAAGAGGGACTATAAAGTTTATCCCGTGGACATGGCGGCGGATCCGTACGAGCTAGCCCAGTACTCAATCGACGTATACGACAGGAATAAAATAAAACTGCTTACAGAATTTGCAAGTAACGTACAACGCTGATTTTTACCTCTGAGTTTGATGATGTTCGCGAAAATCAGCAGACATACCGTGAAACTGCGAGAGCGGGCTTGCCCGCGAAGACGGCAGATCAAGTACAAAAGTAAACGGCACCTTTCGGTGCCGTTCGCCTTTCACACTCCCAAACACTTACTTACGCGCATCCGCCCACGATTTCAGCAGCTCGCTGTAGCTCACGGTTTCGCCTTTCGGTTTCTCGTTTTCAAGTTTCGGCTTCGGTGCACCCGGCTGGTCGAACCAGTACTGAGCATCGCGCTCGGGGTTCATTTTCGGTGCGCAGGTGGCTTGTGCCTTCGAACGCTCCAGACGGGTCATGATCGCGTCCTGATCCTTGGCCAGGCCGTCGAGTGCCTGTTGCGGAGTTTTGTCGCCGCTGGCCGCTTCGGCGATGTGGCTCCACCACAACTGCGCGAGGCGAGGATAATCAGGCACGTTGGTCCCGGTCGGGGTCCATTGCACGCGGGCCGGGCTGCGGTAGAACTCCACCAGGCCGCCGAGTTTCGGTGCCAGGTCGGTCATCGCCTGCGAATTGATATCCGATTCGCGGATAGGCGTCAGGCCGACGATGGTTTTCTTCAGCGACACGGTTTTCGAGGTCACGAACTGCGCATAGAGCCAGGCCGCCAGTTTCTGCTTCTCAGGCGTGGACTTCATGAAGGTCCAGGACCCCACGTCCTGATAGCCCAGCTTCATGCCCTCTTCCCAGTACGGTCCCCGTGGTGACGGCGCCATGCGCCATTTCGGCGTGCCATCGGCGTTCATCACCGCCAGGCCTGGCTTGGTCATGTCGGCGGTGAAGGCGGTGTACCAGAAAATCTGCTGGGCGATGCTGCCCTGGGACGGCACCGGGCCGGACTCGGAGAAGGTCATGCCCGCCGCTTCCGGAGGCGCGTACTTTTTCAGCCAGTCGACGTACTTGGTGGTGGCGAACACCGCCGCCGGGCCGTTGGTGTCGCCGCCGCGGGTCACGCTGGAACCCACCGGGTGGCAGTCCTCGACACGAATGCCCCACTCGTCCACCGGCAAGCCATTGGGGATGCCCTTGTCGCCGCCACCGGCCATGGAGAACCAGGCATCGGTGAAACGCCAGCCCAGGGACGGGTCCTTCTTGCCGTAGTCCATGTGCCCGTAGACGCGTTTGCCATCGATTTCCTTGACGTCTTCGCTGAAGAACTTGGCAATGTCTTCATAGGCGGACCAGTTCACCGGGACGCCCAGCTCGTAACCGTACTTTTCCTTGAACTTGGCCTTGAGGTCCGCGCGTTCGAACCAGTCGGCGCGGAACCAGTACAGGTTGGCGAACTGCTGGTCAGGCAACTGGTAGATCTTGCCGTCCGGCGCAGTGGTGAAGGAAATGCCGATGAAGTCCTTGAGGTCGAGGGTCGGCGAGGTGAAGTCCTTGCCTTCGTTCGCCATCAGGTCGGTGATCGATTCGGTCTTGCCGTACCGAAAGTGCGTACCGATCAAGTCCGAGTCGTTGACCCAGCCGTCATAGATGCTCTTGTCCGATTGCATCACGGTCTGCAGCTTTTCCACCACGTCGCCTTCCTGCAGCAGGTCGTGGGTCAGCTTGATCCCGGTGATCTCGGTAAAGGCCTTGGCCAGCACCTTGGACTCGTACTCGTGGGTGGCGATGGTTTCCGACACCACCTTGATGTTCATTCCGCGAAAGGGTTCCGCCGCCTTGATGAACCACTTCAACTCTTCCAGCTGCTGATCGGCCGTCAGTGTGGATGGCTTGAATTCACTGCCGATCCATTTTTTTGCGGCATCTTCGTAGGCATCGGCCCAGGCCGAAGCGCTCAAACCGCTGAGTGCCAGCATGGCTGCCAATGAAATGCTATGTCGCAGCTTATTGTTTTTGTCGAACATAGAGACCTCCTTATTGAGTTTCGGAGCAACAGTGCCGAGCAATTCGACTAGCCCCAACGCATCACAGCCAACAGCCACACCAGGGACAACGCGAACGCCACCCAGATGCTCCAGTCGGTGACGCCGATTACCAGCAAATGCAGGTAGGCGCTGCCGAGAAGACCGATGAACAAACGATCGCCACGGGTGGTGGCAATCGGTAGCAAACCTCGCCGAAGCACGCTCGGCGAACGCAACTCCCAGGTGGTCATGCCCACCAGGATCAAGGCAATGACGCCGAAGAACGCCGCCGTGGGGGCGGTCCAACTCATCCATTCCATCATCAGCTCCTCATACCCGGCCCAGGGCAAAGCCCTTGGCCACGTGGTTGCGAACAAACCAGATCACCAGCATGCCCGGCAGGATGGTCAACACCCCCGCCGCCGCCAGTACACCCCAGTCGATACCGGATGCCGAAACGGTGCGGGTCATCACCGCTGCGATGGGTTTGGCGTTCACCGAGGTGAGGGTTCGTGCCAGCAGCAGTTCGACCCAGGAAAACATGAAGCAGAAGAACGCCGTTACGCCGATGCCGGAGCCGATCAGCGGAATGAAAATCTTCACGAAGAACTTGGGGAAACTGTAGCCATCGATGTAGGCGGTTTCGTCGATTTCCTTGGGTACGCCGGACATGAACCCTTCGAGAATCCACACCGCCAGCGGCACATTGAACAGGCAGTGAGCCAGGGCCACGGCAATATGGGTGTCGAACAACCCGATCGACGAATACAGCTGGAAGAACGGCAACAGGAACACCGCCGGCGGCGCCATGCGGTTGGTCAGCAGCCAGAAGAACAGGTGCTTGTCGCCCAGGAAGCGATAGCGCGAGAAGGCATAGGCCGCCGGCAGTGCCACGGTCAGGGAAATGATCGTGTTCAGGCTCACGTAATACGCCGAGTTGATGTAGCCGGTATACCAGCTCGGGTCGGTGAAGATCACCTTGTAGTTGGCCAGGGTGAAATCCTGCGGAAACAGCGTCAGGCCGCCGAGGATTTCGCTGTTGCTCTTGAAGGACATGTTCAGCAGCCAGTAGATCGGCACCAGCAGGAACAGGATGTAGAGCAGCAAAGGGATAAGCTTTCTTTTGCTCATGGCGCGGGCCTCAACGGTTGGCGTCAGAGTGAGTCATGGCGGTGTAGAACAGCCAGGACACCAACAGGATGATCAGGAAGTACACCAGCGAGAACGCCGCGGCCGGCCCCAGGTCGAATTGCCCTACGGCCATCTGCGTCAGGGTCTGGCTGAGGAATGTCGTGGCATTGCCCGGACCGCCGCCGGTCAGCACGAACGGCTCGGTGTAGATCATGAAACTGTCCATGAAACGCAGCATCACGGCGATCAGCAGCACGCTCTTGAGCTTGGGCAACTGGATATGCCGGAACACCGCCCAGGCCGAGGCACGATCGATTCGCGCCGCCTGGTAATACACATCCGGAATCGCCCGCAACCCGGAGAAACACAACAGCGCCACCAGCGAGGTCCAGTGCCAGACGTCCATCACCAGCACGGTGACCCAGGCGTCCGCGGTGTTCGCCGCATAGTTGTAGCTGATGCCCATGGCATTGAGGCTCGAACCGAGCAGGCCGATGTCGGCGCGGCCGAAGATCTGCCAGATGGTGCCGACCACGTTCCACGGGATCAGTAGCGGGATGGCCAGCACGATCAGTACCACCGAAGACCAGCGGCCCTTGGTCGGCATGGTCAGGGCGATGGCGATGCCCAGCGGAATTTCGATCAGCAGCACGCAAGCGGAATAGATGAACTGGCGCAGCAGCGAGTCGTGCAGCCGAGGGTCGAGCAGTACCTGTTTGTACCAATCGGCACCGACGAAATAGCGGCTGGACTGGTCGAAAATGTCCTGCACCGAATAGTTGACCACAGTCATCATCGGGATCACCGCACTGAACGCCACCAGCAGGAACACCGGCAACACCAGCCACCAGGCCTTGTTGTTCTGCACCTTGTTCATGGCTGCGCCTCCTGGTTGGCATGGGCTTCGAGCAGGAAATCATCGGCATACACCATCAACCACTGCGCCGGAAAGCTGATGTAGGCCGTGCCTTGCGGCACCGGTTTGTCTTCGGCCAGGCGCACTTTCAGGGGCGCGCCGTCGAGGTTGAGGGTCATGATCTTGTAGGTGCCCAGGTCCTCGACGTGTACGACCTGTGCCCGCAGCGCGTCATCAAAGGCTTCGTCCCAGACATGGACGAACTCCGGGCGAATGCCGACCTTCAGGGTTTTCCATTCGGATTCGGCGATGCGTTGCTGCATGGCCTCGGACAGCGGCAGGTGGGTCGAGGCGAACCCGACGCCCCCCGGTTGTGGCTGCACCTCGATCAGGTTCATCCCCGGGCTGCCGATGAAGTAGCCGACAAAGGTGTGGCTCGGGCGCTCGAACAGTTCCCGTGGTGTGCCGAATTGCACGATCTGCCCGCCGTACATCACCGCAATCTTGTCGGCGAAGGTCGAGGCCTCCAGTTGATCGTGGGTGACGTAGACCATGGTGATGTTGAACTGTTCGTGGATCTGCTTGAGCTTGCGTCGCAGCTTCCACTTCAGGTGCGGGTCGATCACCGTCAGCGGCTCGTCGAACAGGATCGCCGACACATCGTCGCGCACCAGCCCGCGGCCCATGGAGACTTTCTGTTTTTCGTCGGCGGTGAGGTTGCGCGCCTTTTTGTTCAGCAGGTTCTGCAGGTCGAGGACTTCGGCGATTTCCTGGACCTTGGTATGGATTCTTGCCTCGGCCATGCCCTGGTTGCGCAGGGGGAAGGCCAGGTTGTCGAACACCGTCATGGTGTCGTAGACCACCGGGAACTGAAAAACCTGAGCAATGTTGCGCTTCTCCGGCGTCAGGTCGTTGACCGCTTTGCCGTCGAACAAGACATGCCCCTGGGACGGGCTGAGCAGCCCGGAAATAATGTTGAGCAAGGTTGATTTGCCACAGCCCGACGGACCGAGCAACGCATAGGCGCCGCCCTGCTCCCAGATGTGGTCCATCTCGCGGATCGCGTAGTCCTCGGGTCCCACCGGGGTTTTGGTGTAGCTGTGGGCGAGGTTCTGCAAACGAATTTCGGCCATCAGGCTACCCTCGCGACACGCTGGCCCGGCGCCTGCACCAGCCGGCCCTGCGTATCGAACACAAACAGTTTATGGGTCGGGATGTAGATACGGATCGGCGCGTCGACGTCGTACTCGTGAACACCCGGCAAGTGCAGCACCAGCAGGAAATGCTCGTTGCGCACGTGCAGGAAAGTTTCCGAGCCACTGATCTCCGCCACCTCGACGGTCACCGCCAGTTCAAGGTCATCGTCATTGCTCGGCACCAGCGAGATATGGCTGGGTCGCACGCCGAAACGGAACTCGCCCTCGCCCACCGGGCGCAAATCGACGTTCAGCGGAAAGTGCACGAAGTTGGCGAAACTCACTTCGTTGCCGGCAATGCGCCCCGGCATCAGGTTGATCGGCGGCTCGGAGAACAGCTCCGCCGCCAGCACGGTTTGCGGCTGGTGATAGACCGAAGACGACTGGCCGCTCTGGATTACCCGGCCTTCGTGAAGAATGGTGGTGGTACCGCCCAGGGCAAGGGCTTCGTTGGGTTCGGTGGTGGCATAGATCGCGATGGTATGGCGCGCCTTGAACAGCTCGCGCATTTCCTGGCGCAGCTCTTCGCGCAACTTGTAATCGAGGTTGACCAGCGGCTCGTCGAACAGGATCAACTCGGCATCCTTGACCAGCGCCCGGGCCATGGCCGTGCGTTGTTGCTGGCCACCGGAAAGCTCCAGCGGATAACGCTTCAGAAACTTTTCGATGCGCAGCATCTTCGCAGTTTCCAGCACCTTGCTCTGGATCAGCTCGCTGGATACACCGGCCTGGCGCAGCGGCGAGGCGATGTTGTCGAACACCGTCATGGTCGGGTAATTGATGAACTGCTGATAGACCATCGACACATTGCGCAAGCGCACCGGCCGTTGGGTAACGTCGACGCCGTTCATCAGGATGCGGCCGCTGTCGGGCTTGTCCAGACCGGCCATCAGGCGCATCAGGCTGGTTTTGCCGGACAGGGTGCGCCCCAGCAAAACGTTGAAGGAACCGGGTTCAAAACTCAGGTTGGCATCGTCGATCCAGGTCTGGCCCTCGACGGTGCGGCTGACGTGCTCCAGGGTGAGTGACATGGCTCGGCCTTTTATTATTGGAGTCAAGCGACCGGAGCGATAAAGCGACATCCGTGCCAAAAATCCCAAACCATTGATTCAGCTAGAAATGAGTGGAAACCACAGCCCGTCGACGTTCGTTGCTGAACACAAATGAACAATCTGAAATGAACAATTGAACAGTTCACCCATTGACAGTGAACAATAGTGAACAACACTCTATGGACTGTTCACGCAGACCTGTAGGAGCCCGGCTTGCCGGCGATGGCGTCTTCAAAAACGCTATCGCCGGCAAGCCGGACTCCTACAGGTTCGCGGCATGTTCAGAACATCACGTGCGAGATCCGACGTGGTGTGCACTACCCCATAACAACAATAAAATGCTGATTCAGAGACTGACTGCCATGCCCGCACCCGCATCGCCGCTGTCCCACGACGCCATCATCCAGGACTCCTGGTCGCGTTGCCGCGCGTTCGGCCTCAGTCATCAGAGCGCGCCGACATTCGATCAATTGCCGGCCGCAGGCATCGCGCAACTGCTGGAGAGCCAGCATTCACTGGTGCAAACCACCCATCAGGAAGTGCTGCCCTACTACGAAAACATCCTGAGCAATTCCAATTGCCTGATCATGCTCGCCGACCATCAGGGCCAGGTGCTTACGTCCTGGGGCACCCAGCGCTTTATCGAGCCGAAGCTGGCCCGGGGCTTCAGCGCCGGCGCCAGCTGGATGGAACGTTGCACCGGCACCAACGCCATTGGTACCGCCCTGGCCTGTGAGCAAGCCGTGCACATCGAGCACGACGAGCATTTCCTCAAGGCCAACCGCTTCATGACCGGTTCCGCCGCGCCGATTTTCGATGCCGAGCGCAAGGTGATCGCGGTGCTGGATGTGTCCAGCGACAGCTACCTGCCACCATCGCACACCCTGGGCATGGTCAAGATGATGAGCCAGACCGTGGAAAACCGGCTGATCCTCAACCTGTTCCATGGCCAGCATTTCCAGTTGACGTTCAATACCGGGCTGAACAACCTCGACAGCCAATGGGCCGGCTTGCTGATTTTCGATGAAAGTGGCCAGGTGCTGTCGGCCAATCGCCGGGCCGACAATCTGCTGGGCATCAGCCTGTCGCGGGTCAGTGTCGAGAGCCTGTTCAAGGTCTCGCTGCTGGAACTGCTCAATCAGCCCGAAGGCCTGCCCTTCGCCTTGCAAACCTCAGGACGCAACCGCTTCCAGTGCCTGCTGAAGCGGCCGAAACAGGCATCCATTCAACCCCGAGTGTTCACCGAGCCGGTTGTCGCTACACCCGCGGCCATCAGCCTCAACACCCTGCATTTCGGCGACAGCCGCGTGGAAAAAGCCGTGCGCCAGGCCGAACGCTTGCTGGAAAAAGACATTCCACTGCTGATCCACGGTGAAACCGGGGTCGGCAAGGAAGTGTTCGTCAAAGCCCTGCACCAGGCCAGTTCGCGCAGCAAACAAGCGCTCATCGCCGTCAACTGTGCGGCGATCCCCGCCGAACTGGTAGAATCCGAGCTGTTCGGCTATGAGAAAGGCGCGTTCACCGGGGCCAACCAGAAAGGCAGCATCGGGCTGATCCGCAAGGCTGACAAAGGCACGCTGTTTCTCGACGAAATCGGTGACATGCCGCTGCCGACTCAGGCGCGACTGTTGCGGGTGTTGCAGGAGCGTTGCGTGCAGCCAGTGGGCAGCAGCGAATTGTTCCCTGTGGACTTGCGCATCATTTCAGCGACCAATCGCTCGCTGCGCGAACAAGTACAACTGGGGCGGTTTCGTGAAGACTTGTACTACCGCATCGGCGGCCTGACCCTGGAACTGCCGCCCCTGCGTGAGCGCAGCGATAAGGAGGCACTGTTCAAACGCCTGTGGGAGCAGCACCGCGAACCGGCGCAATGGGCTGGTTTGAGCCAGGAAGTGATGACGTTATTCAGCCGCCACCCGTGGCCGGGCAACTTGCGCCAGGTCAGCAGCGTGATCCAGGTGGCCCTGGCCATGGCCGAGGAACAACCGGTGCGGGCAGAGCACTTGCCGGATGATTTTTTTGTCGACCTGGAGATGGAACCCGTGGAGACGCCGGAGCCGCTGGGCATCGACTTGAATGATGTGGAAGCACTGAATCGGCAGTTGCAGGCGGTCGGCGGGAATATTTCGTATCTGGCGCGGTTGTTGGGGGTTAGCCGCAATACACTTTACAAGCGGTTGCGGCAGTTGGACGGTTGAAAAAGATCGCAGCCTTCGGCAGCTCCTACAAGGTGTACGCAATCCATATGTAGGAGCTGCCGAAGGCTGCGATCTTTTGATTCTAAAAAACAAAAACCCGCACAAGGCGGGTTTTGTCTGTAACTCAAGCAGCAATCAGTCAGCCAGACGAAAGCGAAGATCAAAAGATCGCAGCCTGCGGCAGCTCCTACAAGGTGTACGCAATCCATATGTAGGAGCTGCCGCAGGCTGCGATCTTTTGATTCTAAAAAACAAAAACCCGCACAAGGCGGGTTTTGTCTGTAGCGCAAGCAGCAATCAGTCAGCCAGACGCCAGGTCGTGCCGCCCTTGCCGTCTTCCAGCACCACGCCCATGGCGGTGAGCTGGTCGCGGATGCGGTCGGATTCGGCCCAGTCCTTGCCGGCACGTGCCGCCAGGCGAGCGGCAATCAGCGCCTCGACTTCGGCTGCATCCACGCGCCCTTCGGCACCGGCCTGCAGGAAGTCATCGGCTTCGAGCTGCAACACACCCAGCACGCTGGCCAGTTCTTTCAGACGCGCCGCCAGGCCGGCCGCTGCATTGAGATCGCTCTCGCGCAGACGGTTGATCTCGCGGACCATCTCGAACAGCACCGCGCAGGCTTCCGGCGTGCCGAAGTCGTCGTTCATCACCTGGGTGAAACGCTCGACGAAGGCTTCGCCGCCGGCAGGTGCCACGTTCGGCAGGCCTTTCAGCGCGTGGTAGAAACGCTCCAGGGCGCCCTTGGCGTCCTTGAGGTTGTCTTCCGAATAGTTGATCGCGCTGCGGTAGTGGCTCGACACCAGCAGGTAACGCACGACTTCCGGGTGGTACTTGTCGAGCACGTCGCGGATGGTGAAGAAGTTGTTCAAGGACTTGGACATCTTCTCGCCATTGATACGGATCATGCCGCAATGCATCCACGCGTTGGCGTAGGTCTTGCCGGTGGCCGCTTCGCTCTGGGCGATTTCGTTTTCGTGGTGCGGGAACTCGAGATCGCTGCCGCCGCCATGAATGTCGAAGGTCTCGCCCAGGCAGCAGGTCGACATCACCGAGCATTCGATGTGCCAGCCCGGACGCCCGGCGCCCCACGGCGATTCCCAGCTCGGTTCG
This sequence comes from Pseudomonas sp. Pseusp49, assembly GCF_059491875.1. Classification (NCBI taxonomy): domain Bacteria; kingdom Pseudomonadati; phylum Pseudomonadota; class Gammaproteobacteria; order Pseudomonadales; family Pseudomonadaceae; genus Pseudomonas; species Pseudomonas sp. Pseusp49. The sequence goes on from NZ_CP168514.1 coordinate 4,549,771, forward strand.
CCCGGCTTGGCGGCTTTCCACAGCACGAAGTCCAGCGGATCCTGCTTGGACTCGTCGACTTCGATGCGCGCGCCGATGCGCAGGTCTTCGATCTTCTTGCGCGACAGCTTGCCGTAGCCCATGAACTTGCCGACGCGGTAGTACACGTCACCATTGCCCGGGGCATAGGCGTAGCCCTTGTCGATCAGGGTCTGGATCATCGCGTGCATGCCCGGGATGTGATCGGTGGCACGCGGCTCCATGTCCGGCTTCTTGATGTTCAGGCGCGCTTCGTCTTCGTGCATCGCCGCGATCATGCGCTCGGTCAAGGCTTCGAACGACTCGCCGTTCTCGTTGGCCCGGTTGATGATCTTGTCGTCAATGTCGGTGATGTTGCGCACATAAGTCAGGTCGTAGCCGCTGAAACGCAACCAGCGGGTTACCAGGTCGAACGCAACCATGCTGCGGCCGTGGCCCAGGTGGCAGTAGTCGTACACGGTCATGCCGCACACGTACATGCGCACCTTGTTGCCATCGAGCGGCTTGAAGACTTCTTTGCTCTTGGTGAGCGTGTTGTAGATCGTAAGCACGTTATTTCCCTTGACGCTGAATCACTGGCCCCACGAATCACGCAGGGTCACGGTACGGTTGAATACCGGCTGACCTGGTTTCGAGTCCTTCAAATCGGCAACGAAGTAACCTTCGCGCTCGAACTGGAAACGGTCTTCCGGCTGTGCATTGCCCAGCGAAGGCTCAGCACGACAACCGGTGAGTACCTGCAGCGAATCAGGGTTGATGTTGTCCAGGAAACTGGCGCTGTCTTCGGCCTTCTCCGGGTTCGGAGAACGGAACAGACGATCGTACAGACGCACTTCGCACTCGACGCTGGCCGCGGCCGGCACCCAGTGGATCACGCCTTTGACCTTGCGGCCTTCCGGGTTCTTGCCCAGGGTGTCCGGATCGTACGAGCAGCGCAGTTCGACGATGTTGCCATCGGCGTCCTTGATCGCTTCGTCGGCCCGGATCACGTAGCTGCCACGCAGACGCACTTCACCGGCCGGTTCCAGGCGCTTGTAGCCCTTCGGCGGCTCTTCCATGAAGTCTTCACGGTCGATGTAGATTTCACGGGCGAACGGCAAAGCTCGCACGCCCATGTCTTCCTTCGGATGACGCGGCAGTTCGAGGTTTTCGACCTGGCCTTCCGGGTAGTTGGTGATCACGACTTTCAGCGGACGCAGCACGCACATGGCACGCGGGGCGCTCTGGTCGAGGTCGTCACGGATGCTGAACTCGAGCATGCCGAAGTCGACCACGCCGTCGGAACGGTTGGTGCCGATCATTTCGCAGAAGTTGCGGATCGATTTCGGCGTGTAGCCACGGCGGCGGAAACCCGACAGCGTGGACATGCGCGGGTCGTCCCAGCCGTTGACGTGCTTTTCATCGACCAACTGCTTGAGCTTGCGCTTGCTGGTGATGGTGTAGTTCAGGTTCAGGCGGCTGAACTCGTACTGGCGCGGGTTGGCCGGTACCGGCAGATGCTCGAGGAACCACTCGTACAGCGGACGGTGGCTTTCGAACTCCAGGGTGCAGATCGAGTGGGTGATGCCTTCGATGGCGTCCGACTGACCGTGGGTGAAGTCGTAGTTCGGGTAGATGCACCACTTGTCACCGGTCTGGTGGTGGTGAGCGTGACGGATGCGATACATGATCGGGTCACGCAGGTTCATGTTCGGCGAGGCCATGTCGATCTTGGCCCGCAGCACGCGTGCGCCGTCCGGGAACTCGCCAGCCTTCATGCGGGCGAACAGGTCCAGGTTCTCTTCGACGCTGCGGTCGCGGAACGGGCTGTTCTTGCCAGGTTCGGTCAGGCTGCCACGGTATTCCTTGGCTTGCTCCGGAGTCAGGTCATCGACGTAGGCATTGCCGGATTTGATCAGCTCCACCGCCCAGTCGTGCAACTGGTCGAAATACTGCGAGGCGTAGCGCACTTCACCGGACCACTCGAAGCCCAGCCATTTGACGTCGCTTTCGATCGCGTCGATGTATTCCTGGTCTTCCTTGGCCGGGTTGGTGTCGTCGAAACGCAAGTGCGTGACGCCGCCGAACTCCTGGGCCAGGCCGAAGTTCACACAGATCGACTTGGCATGGCCGATGTGCAGGTAGCCGTTGGGCTCAGGCGGGAAACGGGTGACGATCTGCGTGTGCTTGCCCGAGTCCAGGTCTGCCTGGATGATCGGCCGCAGGAAGTTGACCGGCACGGCTGGGCCGGTCTTGGCATTCGAGGTAGGGTCGACAGTGGGCTTGCTCATAGGATCCTTGAACGTACAAGTGCGTGGCCGTAATGAAGGCCGGACAAAACAAAGCCGCTATCATAGCCGATGCCGTCAAGTACCTGACAGAGCGCACTCTGTAAACCGTCGCATTTAATGGGCCGCAAATGAAAAAACTGCCTCGAAATTCGTGCCTGTCACGCTAAACTGCGCACCTTGGCCGAGACAGGCTGAACCGGTTACGGGATGGAATGTCCCAAAACCACGAATTCCCTTAGTGAGTAACGATCATGACCCAAGTCAAACTGACTACCAATTTCGGCGACATCGTCATCGAACTGAACGCCGACAAAGCCCCGATCACCGTGGCCAACTTCGTCGAGTACGTTAAAGCCGGTCACTACGAAAACACCGTTTTCCACCGTGTCATCGGTAACTTCATGATCCAGGGCGGCGGTTTCGAGCCAGGCATGAAAGAAAAGAAAGACAAGCGTCCAAGCATCCAGAACGAAGCCGACAACGGTCTTTCCAACGACAAGTACACCATCGCCATGGCCCGCACCATGGAGCCGCATTCGGCTTCCGCACAGTTCTTCATCAACGTGGCGGACAACAGCTTCCTCAACCACAGCGGCAAGAACGTTCAAGGCTGGGGCTACGCGGTATTCGGTAAAGTGACCGCCGGCACCGACGTTGTCGACAAGATCAAAGGCGTGGCCACCACTTCCAAGGCCGGTCACCAGGACGTACCGGCAGACGACGTGATCATCGAGAAAGCCGAGATCATTGAGTGATATTGCTGATTTCAGATTTACATCTGGAAGAGGAGCGCCCGGACATTACCCGGGCGTTTCTGGATTTGCTCGCCGGACGCGCCCGCTCGGCGAGTGCGTTGTACATCCTGGGCGACTTTTTCGAGGTGTGGATTGGCGACGACGCCATGACGCCCTTCCAGCGTTCCATCTGCCAGGCCCTGCGCGCCCTCAGCGACAGCGGCACGGCCATTTTCCTGATGCACGGCAATCGCGATTTCATGCTCGGCAAGGCCTTCTGCAAGCAGGCCGGCTGCACCCTGCTGAAGGACCCGAGTGTCGTGCAATTCAACGGCGAGCCGGTGCTGCTGATGCACGGTGACAGCCTGTGCACCCGCGACGAAGGCTATATGAAGCTGCGCCGCTACCTGCGCAACCCGATCACCCTGTTCATCCTGCGCAACCTGCCCTTGCGCACCCGGCACAAGCTGGCGCGCAAACTGCGCAATGAAAGCCGTGCCCAGGTGCGGATGAAGGCCAATGACATCGTCGACGTCACGCCCGAAGAGATTCCGCGGATCATGCAGGAGTACGGGGTGAAGACCTTGATCCATGGGCATACCCATCGTCCGGCCATCCACAAGCTGCAGTTGGGCGACCAGGCCGCCCGGCGCATTGTGCTGGGGGATTGGGATCGCCAAGGGTGGGCGTTGCAGGTGGATGAGCAAGGGTTTGCGCTGGCGCCGTTTGACTTCGCAGCGTCTTGAAGATCAAGAGATCGCAGCCTTCGGCAGCTCCTACAGGCGTACACATGCCTGTGTAGGAGCTGCCGAAGGCTGCGATCTTTTAATCAATGCCCGGCGGAGGCCGCAGGCCCGGCCTTGGCCGTAAACGGCGGCTTGGCCAGCCACACGATCAGGATCAGCCCCATGAACATCCAGCCCAGCAAGGTGAAGTAATCCACCGTGGACATGATGTACGCCTGGCTGATCACCATCTGATCCAGTTGCGTGTAGGCCTTGGCCCCCGCCCCGCCCAGGTTGCTCAGTGCTTCGCGGGTCGCCGGGTCGAACGGGGTGATGCTTTCGGTCAGGTAGGCATGGTGCTGGTCGGCACGGCGAATCCAGATCCAGGTGGTCAGCGACGCCGCGAAACTACCGCCCAGGGTCCGCAGGAACGTCGCCAACCCGGAGCCGTCGGCAATCTGGCTCGGCGGCAGGTCCGAAAGCAGGATGGTCAGGGTCGGCATGAAGAACAACGCCACGCCGATCCCCATGAACAGCTGCACCATGGCGATGTGCTGGAAGTCCACTTCATTGGTGAACCCGGCGCGCATGAAGCAACTGAGGCCGATGGCCAGGAACGCCCCGCCCGCCAGTAACCGCATGTCGAATTTCGGTGCATATTTGCCAACAAAGGGTGCCAGCAACACCGGCAGGATCCCCAGCGGTGCCACGGCAAAACCGGCCCAGGTCGCGGTGTAGCCCAGTCGCGTTTGCAGCCACTGCGGCAGGATCAGGTTGATCCCGAAGAACCCGGCATAGCCCAGGATCAGCACGATGGTGCCGTAGCGGAAGTTGCGGTGGGCGAACAGGCGCAGGTTGACCACCGGGTGTTCGTCGGTCATTTCCCAGATGATGAAGAAGGCCAGGGCTACCACTGAAATCACACTGCCGATCACGATGAAGCTGGATTCGAACCAGTCGGCATCGTTGCCCTTGTCGAGCACAATTTGCAGCGCGCCGACACCGATAATCAGCGCGATCAGACCGACGTAATCCATTGGCTGGCGGCTGGTGGCCACCGGGCGCTTTTTCATCTGCTGGGTGACCACCCATGCCGCGAACAGGCCGATCGGCACGTTGATGAAGAAAATCCACGGCCAGCTGTAGCTGTCGGTGATCCAGCCGCCAAGGATCGGCCCGGCAATCGGCGCGACCACCGTGACCATCGCCAGCAACGCCAGGGCCAGCCCCCGTTTCGCCGGCGGATAGACCGCGATCAGCAATGTCTGGGTCATCGGGTACAACGGCCCCGCCACCACCCCTTGCAGCACCCGGAAGCCCACCAGCTCGGGCATCGAGGTGGATATCCCGCACAGGAACGAGGCCAGCACGAACAGCAGCGTAGCCCAGACAAACAGCTTCACCTCACCAAAACGCCGACTGAGCCAACCGGTCAGCGGCAAGGCGATGGCATTGCTCACCGCAAACGAGGTGATGACCCAGGTGCCCTGCTCCGAACTCACGCCCAGGTTGCCGGAAATCGTCGGCAACGCCACGTTGGCGATGGTGGTGTCGAGCACCTGCATGAAGGTCGCCAGCGACAGGCCGATGGTGCTGAGCAGCAGGCTGGGGGGCGTGAAAGAGGCGTTATTGCTCATCGCGAATCCTTGGAAGCCTGATTGGTGCTGCGTCCGTTACGGACGCAGCCAACCCTGTGGGAGCGGGCTTGCCCGCGAAGAGGTCGGCACATTCAACATGGATGTCGCCTGACGCTCCGCCTTCGCGAGCAAGCCCGCTCCCACAGGGGCGGTGTAGTGGCGAATCAGCGTTGCGCGGTTTTGCTGACCGCCGCGCTGTTGTCGTGGATCAACTGGGTGATCATCGCGTCGGCCTCGGCCAACTGACGATCGTAGACATTGGTGCTGAACGAAGCCTTCTGCGGCGGTTGTTGCGCCAACACCGGTCCGCTCTGGTCGTGCAGGTCCACGTCGACCATGGTCGACAGGCCGACCCGCAGCGGATGTTTGGCCAGTTCCTCGGCGTTGACGTGGACTCGCACCGGTACGCGCTGCACGATCTTGATCCAGTTGCCGGTGGCGTTCTGCGCCGGCAGCAGGGCAAAGGCGCTGCCGGTCCCGGCGCCGAGGCTGTCGATGGTGCCGCTGTATTTGACGCTGCTGCCGTACAGGTCCGTCTCGATCTCCACCGGTTGGCCAATGCGCATGTCACGCAATTGGGTTTCCTTGAAGTTGGCGTCGATCCACAGTTGATCCAGCGGAATCACCGCCATCAGCGCGGTACCCGGTTGCACGCGCTGGCCCAGTTGCACCGAGCGCTTGGCCACGTAACCGGTGACCGGTGCAATCAGGACGCTGCGTGAGTTGTTCAGGTAGGCCTGACGCAGTTGTGCGGCGGCGGCCATCACATCGGGGTGCGAAGAAACCACGGTGTCATCGACCAGCGCGCTGGTGGTCTTGAGCTTTTGTTCGGCATTGGCCAGGGCGTTTTGCGCCGAGGTCAGGTCGTCGCGGGCGTGGGACAGCTCTTCCTGGGAAATCGCCCCGCCGGCGGCGAGGTTCTTGCGGCGGCTGAAGTTGTCCTGGGCCTTTTGCACTTCGGCTTTCTGCGCGTTGACCTGGGCTTTCATGCCATCCACATCGCTGTACAGGCCGCGCACCTGACGCACGGTTCGCGCCAGATTGGCCTGAGCGTTTTGCAGCCCGATTTCGGCGTCGTTCGGGTCGAAGTTCACCAGCACCTGGCCTTCATGCACCAGATCGCCATCGTCGGCGCCGATGCTGACCACAGTGCCCGTGACCAGCGGGGTGATTTCCACCACATTGCCGTTCACATAGGCGTCGTCGGTGCTTTCGCTCCAGCGTCCGTAGAACTCGTGATAAGCCCAGACGCCCGCGCCACTCAGCACGACGGCGACAGCGAGGATCAACAACATGAACTTGCGCTTGCCCGAGTTGGGGTTGCCTTGGGTGTTTTCCGGAGGTTGAGTTGTATCGGCAGTGGCCATGACAAGTACCTTGAATTAGTGGGTCAGCGTGGCTGGCGTGGCATTGGCCGAGGCGATGGCCTCAGGCTGGAAACCGCCGCCCAGCGCCTGCATCAGTTGGATCGACAGGTCGATCTGCTCGGCATTCAGGTTGGCCAGCTGACGCTGGGCCTGGAGCAATTGCTGCTCGATGCTGAGCACGTCCAGGTAGTTGCCGATGCCGGAACCGTAACGCTGGACCACGGTGTTGTAGGACTCCTGGGCGATGTCGGTGGCGTGCTGCTGGGCAGCGATCTGCCGGCCGATATCGCGCAGCTGGTTGATGCTGTCACTGACATCCCCCAGCGCCTTCACCAGGCTTTTGTTGTACTGCGCCACTGCGAGGTCGTAGTCGGCGTCGCGGGAATCGAGGTCGGCGCGCAAGCGGCCACCGTCGAAAATCGGCACAGAAATCGTCGGAGCAATGCTGAAGAAGCGGCTGGCCGATCCAAACATCGCATCGCCCAACAAGGACTCGGCACCGGCAGCGGCGCTGAGGTTCAGGTTGGGGTAGAACCGGGTCTTGCCGGCATCGATGCTTTTGCTCGCCGCCTCGACCCGCCAGCGCGCGGCGACCAGGTCCGGGCGACGCCCGAGCAGCTCGGCCGGCAACACCGAAGGTAGCGCTACCGCACTCGGCTGAAGAATGTTCGGCCGGGCAATTTCATTACCGCGGTCCGGACCTTTGCCGAGCAGCACCGCAAGAGCGATCTTCGCGCTGTTCAGGCGCTTTTCAGCGTCGATCAAATTGGCCTGGGAGGTGGCTTCGAGGCTTTCGGTCTGCTGGAACTGGTACTGGCTGTCGATCCCGGCCGTCAGGCGCCGCTGGCTCAGTTCGAGCATTTGCCGGGTGCGCTTGAGGTCTTCGCTGGACAGGTCATACACGATGTGCGCCTGACCGAGATCGCTGTAGGCCCGGGCGACGTCGGCGGCCAATGTCAGTTGCGCGGCCTGCTGGTCGACTTCGGCGGCACGGGCCTGGCCGAGGGCCGCTTCCCAGGCATCGCGCTGGCCGCCCCACAGGTCGAAGTTGTAGTTGAAGCTGGTGCTGATATTACGAATGGTGGCGTACGCGTCGCCCTGCCCGAGCGGGTCCTGGTCCCGGGCCAGGCGCGAGCGGCTGATACCGGCGCTGGCATCCAGGGTCGGCATCCGCGCAGCGTCGGCAGCGTAGGCGGCGGCGCTGGCCTGGTGGGCACGGGCGTCGGCGATCTGCATGTCCGGGCTGTCGCGCAGGGCCTCGCGGATCAGGCCGTCGAGTTGCGGGTCGCCGAGGCTTTTCCACCAGTCGCTTTTCGGCCAGGCGGCCGGCGACAGGGTCACGCCGCCGAGGGATTGCCCGGCCTTGAAGTTTTTCGCGTCGAGGCTGACACCTTCGGTTTTCAGGCCGCTGTAACTGGCGCAACCGGCCAGGCTCATGGCCAACAAAACCAGGCTCAGGCCGGCACGCAAGGGTTTACTGCTCATTTGTCACCTACTCGCAGCAGGGTGATCGAGTCACCGGCTGCTACCAAAATCTTCTTCAGAATCATCTCCAGGGTTTTCAGCTCATCTGGAGTGATGGCACCGGCCAGTTCATTCATGGCTTCGGCACCGATGTGCGGCAACAGCCCGGCGAGCTTCTGGCCGTCGTCCGTGAGTACCAGCTGCACCTGACGGCGATCCGCCTCGGAGCGTTGGCGGGCGAGGAAGCCCTTCTGTTCCAGACGATCGAGCATGCGAGTCATCGAGCCGCTGTCCAGGGACAGGTGACGGCACAACTCGCCCGGCGAATCGACGCCGTACTGGGCCATGATGATCAACACCTTGAACTGCGCGGCGGTGATGCCGTGGGGTTCCATGTGGGTGTCGATGATCCGGTCCTTGAGCAGCGCGGCGCGTCCGAGCAGCAGGCCAAGATGGCAATTGTGGAAATCGTCTGGAGAGAAATGTTTCATCTGACCACCGGTTAGCTGCCTAGGCAGTGAATGTATGTCGAGATGTTACTGCCTAGGCAGCGAATGTCAACGCAATAGTTAGCATGCTTGGTAATTAGTTGATAAATGGTGTCGGATAAAGCGAAAAGATCGCAGCCTTCGGCAGCACCTACAGGTGTACACAAAACCCTGTAGGAGCTGCCGCAGGCTGCGATCTTTTGATTCAGGCGGGCCTAGAAATCCCGCTTGTAGAAGATGTCCAGTGAACTGGCCACGCCGCCGGCGGCTTCGAGGTAGACCTTTTTGCTCAGCTTGTAGCGCAAGGCAATGGTGTTGGCCGGTTCGAACACGCCGACGCCATAGCGCAGGCTGAGCTTCTCGGAAATATTGCCGCTGGCCACCACGCTGGTGGTGTTGCCGCTGCCCTGGGTGTCGAGCTGGAAGTCCTGGATGCCCAGGTTCTTGGCGATGCCGCTGGTCACACCGGAACTGCCCATCAAGCCCAACCCGAGGGCCGCCTGGGCGAGCATGTTGTTGTCTTCGCCATTGCTGCTCAGTGGACGCCCGAGCACCAGATAGGACAAGGCCTGCTCCTGGCTCATCGCCGGTTCCGAAAAGATTTGCGTGGTCGGTTGTTCGGCGCTGCCACTCAAACGAATGCCGGCGATGATGTCGTCGGTCTTGCGAATGGCTTCGATGTCCAGGTACGGCTGATCGATGGGCCCGGCGAACAGCAAACGTGCCCGGCGCACCGAAAGCCGCTGGCCGTAGGCGCGGTAACGCCCGTCGTTGAGCCAGAGCTCGCCACGGGTGTCCATGTTGTCGCCGATGTGCACATGCCCCTGCACATTCGCCGTCAGGCCAAACCCGGCAAAGCTCAGCTTGTCCTCGCCGACCAGCACTTCGATGTCCATCTTCATCGCCAGCGGTGGCTTGCCCTCCTCGGTCTGCTGACCGACGATCACCGTGTCATCGGAGACCTTGACCGTCGACGGCGGCAATTCACGAATGGTGATTTCACCCCTGGGCACCAGCACTTTACCGGCGATGGCCAGCTCATCGCCCTTCATCGAAATCTTCAGGTCCGGTGCGACTTCAAGCTTGGCGTAAGGCTCGACGGTGACCGGCAACTGCGAGCCCTTGAGTGCCAAATCCACCACCAGCGCCTGACCCCAGGCAATGTTGCCGTTCAAGCTGCCCTGCCCGGCCTTGCCGCTGTTCCAGCCACCGTTCAGTTGCACGCTTTCACCGGCGATGAGCGCCTGAACGTGCAGGTTTTGCAGCTCCATCGGCAATTCAGGCCCGGCCACCACGCCGTCACTGAGTTGCAGGCTGCCATTGACCTGCGGCGCCAAAAGCCCGCCGGAAATCGTACCGCTGCCATTCAGGCGCCCGGCCAGCTTCTCGACCATCGGCACGAACGGTCGCGCCACCGACAGGTCCAGCCCGCTCAAGCGGAACGAGCCGCTCAACGGTTTGTTCTTCGGCAACGGATTGAGCTGCGCCTGCACCATCAGTTCGCCGAGTTTGCCGCCAACGAAATTGAGGTCGGTGTCGATACGTTTGGGCGTGAGTTTGCTGGTGAGTTTCAGGGTCTGGTACGGGAAGTCCAGCCACTGGTCCTTTTCCTTGATGCGCAACGTGCCGCCGCCGGCATCGACACTGACCTGGCCGTTGGGGCCACTGGCCGGCAGGTCCAGTTGCAGGTCGGCATTGAGCCGGCCCTGCCAGGCAAAATCCTTCGGCAACCACTGCGCGAGGCTGTCGATCGGGAACTGCTTGAGGTGATAACGCAGCTTCGGCTCGGGCATCAGGCGCGAGTCTTCCCCGCACAGGCTGGCCTGGCCGGATGCCCAGCAATGGGCACCGAAGTTGATTTTGCCGTCCGCCAGGCGTTCGAGTTTCGCCGGCCCTTGCAGCTTCCAGTCCTGGCCACCGGCCTGGATATCACCGCTGGCCAGGCGTCCGCGCCAATTGCCTTTATCCAGCGCGCCGTCCAGGCCCAGCGCCAGTTTCAGCTTCGGCCCTTGCAGATCGAGGCTCAACTTCTGGTTCTTGATGTCGCCCTGGCCGCTGGCGGTCAGCGTTCCCAGCGAGGTGTCGCCGGCCTGGATTCCGCTGCCCTTGAGATCGACTTTCGCCCGTTGCGCACTGTCCAGCGTGGCGTCCAGGTTCAGGCTTTGCAGGCGATTGTCCTGGAAAACCAATTGCGAGCCTTGCAGGTCAAGCTTGCCTTGGGGCGCCTTGAGCGTGCCGGCGACATCCACGCGGCCATTGAGTTGGCCGCGCAGCTCTGGCCAGAGCTGCGCCAGGCGCGGCAGCTTGAGATCGATCTGCCCGGCGAGTTTCTGTTGCAGGCTGCCCTTGCCGCTGATGCTGTTCTCGCCCAGGCGAACCTGCAGGGCGTTGAGGTTCCATTGCTCACCACGGCCATCGGCCTTGGCCTGGATCACCGCCGGCTGGCCGCGCAGTTTGCCCTTGAGGTCCAGGTCGGCATTGAGACTGAGCACTTCGTTTTTCAGTTCGCCCGTGCTGCGCAACGGCCCCGCCAGCGTGCCCGGCAGCTCCGCGACCCAGTACGCCGGGTTGATCGCCGACAGATCCAGCGCGGTGTCCCAGGCAATACCGTCGGCGAACTGCAGGTTCAGGTGCCCTTCAGCCTTGCCCTGCCCGGCCTGGAGTTGAATCTGTTGCAGGTAGATTTTCGTCAGGTCGCCGGCGAACGGACTGGCCAGGGTGAAAGCGCCGGCCGGACCATCCGCCGCGGCTTCAAAATGACCGAGGTACTTGCCGTCGGTGTAGGACACCTCACCGGTGAAGCGGTGCAACACCACCTCCGGCTCGTCGATCAATGGATAGAGACGGTGCCAGGGGAAGTCCAGCCAGTCGATTTTCGCTTCGGCGCTCAGGCCTTTGCTCCAATCCACAAGCCCTGTGAGCTTGAGGCTTTGCTTGTCGTTGGCGGTCAGGTCCAACGCGGCGATCTGCGCGCCGTTGGCGTCGACCTTGCCTTGCAGCGCCAGGGCGACCGGCCCTTGCTCGGCGGGCAACGTGGCTTTGCCGAGCAGCGCGTAGCCGCTCTTCAAGTCGCCAGCGCCGGTTAGCTCAAGCTGATTGAGTTGCAGGGTGTCCGGCAGATCGGCAGCGGGTTTGAAACCATCGGCGGTGATCCGCACCTTGGCCGGCAGATTGTCCACCAGGGGTTGCAGCTCGCCGGTCAGTTGCCCGTTGAGGTAACCGCTGCTGTCAGCTTTCAGGTTCAGGGTCTTGAGCAGGTCGCCGTCGACCTTCAACGCCAGCACCAAGGGTTCAGGCGTCGACAACAGGGTCAGTTTGCCTTCGGCGCCGAGCGGCCAGTTGCCGCTGGGTTGCAGCAGCCCGGACAGGTTCAGGGTCAGGTCCTCACGCTGTAACGATACCGAATCGAGCTTCAAACCGGCCGCGGTCCAGTGCGCCGCCAGTTGCAAACCCTTGAGCTCTTCACTGCCGTTGAACAACAGGCTGCCGACCTTGATTTCCCCCAGTTCGATAGCCAAGGGTAACTTGAGCTCCGGGAGCGTGATCGGGCCGCTGTCCGGCTCTTCGCCACCCGGCGGAAACGTCAGGCTGACCTGCTCGGCCTGCAATTGCTCGATGCACAAGGTCATGCGGGTCAGGCACAACGGCGACCAGGCGAAAATCACCTGGTTCAGTTCAACCCGGCTGGTGTCCTGCTGCCACAGCAACCGGTCGGCACTCCACTGCCCGCCCAGCCGCCCCTGGAAGTTGTCCAGGGTCAAACCCGGTACGAAGCCCAAGGCCCAGCGGCTGCCCGTCGCCGTGCCGAGCACCGTGGCCAGGGTCAGGACAAACAGCATCAACAGTGCGGCTATTGCCAGCAGCGTTACTTTCAAACCACGCTTCACAGCTCAGGCCCCATGGAAAAGTGCAGTCGAATGCCGCCATCGTCGTCCAGCGCATGGGCCAGGTCGAGGCGGAGCGGCCCCACCGGCGAGACCCAGCGCACGCCGATACCGACCCCGGTCTTGAGGCTCGGCAGCTCGAGGGTGTTGAAGGCGTTGCCCTGATCGACAAAGGTCGCGATTCGCCATTTTTCGGCGACCGAATACTGATACTCCGCGCTGGCGGCCACCATGTAGCGGCCACCGATACGGTCGCCGTCGGAGTTTTCCGGCGACAGGCTCTGATAGTCGTAGCCGCGCACGCTCTGATCGCCACCGGCGAAGAAGCGCAGCGATGGCGGCACCGATTTGAAGCCGTTGGTGGCACTGCCGCCGACCTGCACCCGCCCGAGGAAGCGGTGTTTATCGAACACCGTGGTCAGGCCTTTGACCAACGCCGTGCCGTAGAGCAGGTTGCTGTCGGAACCCAGACCTTCCTTGGCCACCTTGGATTCGAATTGCAGGCGATAGCCGTTGTGCGGGTCGATGCGGTTGTCGCTTTTGAGGTACGAATAGCTCACACCGGGCATCAGCAAGGTACTGAGTCCCGAGTCATCGCCCAGTTGGTAATCCTCGCGCTGCCACTTCAGCGATACCACCCGTTGCCAGCCGCTGGGCAGTTTGCTGTGCCATTCGGGGCCGAGGGTCAAGAGTTTGCTATGGGTGTCGGTGCCGGCGATGTCTTCATTCTGATAGCCGCCGGCAAAACGCAGTTTGTCCGTCAGCGGCGGATCCAGTGGAATGTCGTAGAACAACCCGACGTTCTGCCGAGGCGCCGAGACTTCGGCCTCCCAGCCGTAACTGTGCCCTTGCGCATTGACCCAGTGCCGGGTCCAGTTGGCCTTGGCCCGTGGGCCGACGTCGGTGGAGAAACCCAGGCCCAGGCCCATGGTCCGTGGCTTGCGGGTTTCGAGCTTGACGTCCACCGGGATCGCATTCTCTTTTGACGCCGCAGGTGCCGCGTCCACGCGCACGCCTTCGAAGTAGCCACTCGATTGCAGGTTCTGATTGAGTTCGGCAATCAGCTCCGAGTCATAGGGTGTACCGGCCTTGAATGGCACCATGCGTTGCAGCAGGTCGTCATCGAACGGCGTATCGCCCTCGAAACTGACCTTGCCCAAGGTATAGCGCGGACCGCTCTCATAGATCAGTTCGATATCGGCAACGCCGGCCCGCGGGTCGACCGACAGTTTCGAACGGGTGAAGTGGCCGCTGAAAAAGCCATACCGCGAAGCCTGGTTCTGGATCAGGCGCTTGGCGTCCTCGTAATGCCCATGGTTGAGCACGGCACCGGGCTTGAGCGCGTCGCTTTTGGGGATTCGAAAGGATTTGAGGGACGCTGCGGGTCCTTCGACTCGCACCGTGACATTGCGCAGGTGCACCGGCTCGCCGGGGTCGACCTTCAACACCAGGCGCGGCTTTTCGCCGCCCTTCACTTCACTGTCGATGTGCGGCTGGTAATAACCCAAGGCCTGGGCGGCCTTGCGCGCCTGCTCCTCGGCGCCACGACTGAAGCGCTGCAAGGCTTCTTCGTCACGATCGCCGAGGCTGCCGATATAGCCCTCTATATTGGCCTTCAGTTCATCGTTGGACGGTTTGATCCGCACATCCAATTCACTTTGCGCCAGCGCCGTGCAGCTGGATAACAGCATGAGCACGCCACTGGTAAATCTTCCTGGAAACTTCATAGGCGCGGATGCTATCACGAGCATGGTTCATGAACATGGAAGCGTGATAGAGCCTGACATGCCCGGAAAGTTCGTGGTCTAAGCCGTTGCTGTTTGTAACACCTGGGGATTGGGGTGAAAAAACACGTGCTCACGAACCGGCCCTACGGCGACTTCACCGATTTCCTCATAGCCCTGACGCTTATAGAACTCCAGATAACGAGGATTCCCGGTGTCGAGGATCACGCCCTGTGAGTGTTCATCCACCGCGCACCAGTTGTGCACGGCTTGCAACAGTTGCTCGCCGAAATGCTGCCCCTGGAACTGCGGGTGAACCCCCAGCAACGGCAAGACGTGCACCGAGTCGTTCGGCACGCAGGCCTCCACGGCAGCGTGATATTCGAGGTAGCGACGGGTGCAGCGAAATCCCGTGCTGAGCACCATGCGCAGGCGCCACGCCCAACTTTCGGTGACCCCAAGGCGACGTTGCGGCGGCGCGATCAGGGCGATGCCGATCAGGCGGTCGTTGACCAGCAGACCGATGGCCGGCAGGTCCTGGAGAAAATGCTGGGTCACCAGTTCACGCACCGTGGCGCGCACCCGCTGTTCGTATCCGGGGCGTTCGGCTTCGAACAGATAGCCGAAGGTCGGTTCGTGTCGATAAGCCTGGTACAGCAGCGAACGGGCTTCACGGGCGTAGCCGCTGTCGAGCATGTGAATATCGGCGATGGCGGTCGAGGTTTCGGGCATGACGGTTGATCTCCCCGGCACAGCTCGGATGGCTGCGCTCTTGTTGTTACTGTTGTTACGAGCTGATCGGCGCTGACACAGTTCCTTACAGATCCGCAATCAGTGTAGGCAATGAAATAGCCTTCGCGAGCAAGCCCGCTCCCACAAAGGCAAAGGCCGGCGCATAACCTGTGGGAGCGGGCTTGCTCGCGAAAGGGCCATCACTGCCCACACAAGACTGACAGGCAAAACCCAATCCCCTCACCCCACACTGGCCCGATTCCCACATGTCAGCTAGCATCGCCCTTTTGCCAGGACTGCCGACCATGAAGATCGTCTCCTTCAACATCAACGGGCTGCGCGCCCGTCCCCATCAGCTGGCGGCGCTGATCGAAAAGCACCAGCCCGATGTGATCGGCCTGCAGGAAACCAAGGTCCACGACGAGCAATTCCCGCTGGCCGAGGTGCAGGCGCTGGGCTACCACGTGTATTTCCACGGGCAAAAAGGCCATTACGGCGTCGCCCTGCTCTCGCGCCAGGAACCGCTGGCCCTGCATAAAGGTTTTGCCACCGACGAAGAAGATGCTCAGCGGCGTTTCATCTGGGGCACCTTCGCCGACGCCAACGGTGTACCGGTCACCATCATGAACGGCTACTTCCCACAGGGCGAAAGCCGCGACCACCCGACCAAATTCCCGGCCAAGGAGCGTTTCTACGGCGACTTGCAGCAATTGCTGGAAAGCCAGTTCAAGAACGACCAGCCGCTGGTGGTGATGGGCGATGTGAACATTTCCCCGGAAGACTGCGACATCGGCATCGGCCCGGACAACATGAAGCGCTGGCTGAAGACCGGCAAATGCAGCTTCCTGCCTGAAGAGCGCGAGTGGATGGCGCGCCTGAAGAACTGGGGCCTGGTCGACAGTTTCCGTCACCTGAACCCGGACGTGACCGACACCTTCAGCTGGTTCGACTACCGCAGCCGTGGCTTCGAAGACGAACCCAAGCGAGGCCTGCGCATCGACCTGATCCTCGCCTCCCACGGCTTGCTGCCGCGGGTGAAGGCCGCCGGTGTGGACTACGAACTGCGCGGCATGGAAAAACCTTCGGACCATGCGCCGATCTGGCTTGAGTTGAGCTGAAAAGCAAAAGATCGCAGCCTGCGGCAGCTCCTACCTAGACCTTTAGGAGCTGCCGCAGGCTGCGATCTTTTGACTGTCATTTTTCGGAAACCTTACTGACTTAATCTCCCGACACCTCCTTTGGCTATATAAGGTGCCGGCATGATGCTGCGCGTGTTGTTCCTGTTGATGCTATGCCTCGGCTTGCCACACCTGGCGGCTGCCGGCAATTTGCCGACATCCGGACAAGGCCCGGTGCTGCGCATTCAGGGCTCCAACACCATCGGCGCGGCCCTGGGACCGGCGCTGGTCGAGGGCCTGCTGGGCGAACAGGGCCTGCGCAGGATTCACCGCGAAACCCTGGCTAACGCCAACGAACTGCGCATCGTGGGTGAAACCGATCAGGGCAGCCGGGTTGTCGTTGAAGTCGCAGCCCATGGTTCGAGCACTGGTTTTGCCGCCCTGAAAGCCGCCAATGCAGACCTCGCCGCCTCATCACGCCCGATCAAGGACAGCGAACGGGTGAGCCTTGCATCCCTGGGCGATCTGAAAAGCCCGGGTGCCGAACAAGTCATCGCCATCGACGGCCTGGCGATCATCCTTCACCCGGACAATCCGCTGACTCAACTCGGCACCGAGCAACTGGCGCGCATTTTCAGTGGCGAAGTCAAAACCTGGGAAGACATCGGCGGCCGCGGCGGGCCGATTCATCTGTATGCGCGGGATGATCAGTCCGGTACCTACGACACCTTCAAGGAACTGGTTCTGAGTGATCGAGGGAAAAGTCTCAGCAGCACGGCGAAACGCTTCGAATCCAGTGAACAACTGTCCGACGCCGTGAGTGCAGACCCACAAGGCATTGGTTTTATCGGCCTGCCCTACGTACGTCAGACCAAAACCGTGGCGATTGTCGATGGGCAATCACAGGCCATGCCGCCACTGAACAACCTGATTGCCACGGAAGACTATCCGCTGTCCCGCCGACTGTTTTTCTATCTGCCGCCGAGCGCAAAGAACCCTTGGGCCGATGCACTGGTGGCGTTCGCCCAAAGCAGTAAAGGGCAAGCGATTGTCGCCGCCAACGGTTTCATCGCCCAGACCGTCCAGGCCATGAGCGTGACACCCAATGCGTTGATGCCCGAGGGTTATCAGGCCCTCAGCCGGCATGCGCAGCGTTTGTCGGTCAACTTTCGTTTCGAAGAAGGCAGCGCAACGCTGGACAACAAGGCGCAACAAGACTTGTCCCGGGTGCTCGACTATATAAAGCAGCACGACAAAACCAATGGCCAGGTAGCACTGGTGGGCTTTGGCGATGCCAAGAGCGACCCGGCGCGCGCCGATCTGTTGTCGAAGCTGCGAGCCATGGCGGTACGGCGGGAGTTGGTTAAAAGCGGTGTGGTGCTTCGCGAGATTCGCGGGTTTGGAGCGCAGATGCCGGTGGCGACCAATAGCGCCGATGAGGGAAGGATCAAGAATCGGCGGGTTGAGGTTTGGGTGTATTGAATCTGATGTTGCTGCATTGAATGGAATGACGCCTTCGCGAGCAAGCCCGCTCCCACAGGGATCACACTGAGCCTGTGGGAGCGGGCTTGCTCGCGAAGAACGATGACGCGGTATTACTGTCCGCTACGCATCATCTCTTTCGGCACATATTTGCCGATTTCGAATTTGCCGATCGCCGCACGGTGCACTTCGTCCGGGCCGTCGGCCAGGCGCAGGGTGCGTTGCATCGCGTACATGTAGGCCAGCGGGAAATCGTTGGAAACCCCTGCCCCGCCATGGATCTGGATCGCCCGGTCGATCACCCGCAATGCAACGTTCGGCGCGACGACCTTGATCTGAGCGATCTCGCTGCGGGCCACTTTGTTGCCAACGGTGTCCATCATGTACGCCGCCTTCAGTGTCAGCAGGCGTGCCATGTCGATCTCCATCCGCGAATCGGCGATCTTGTCGACGTTACCGCCCAGGCGCGCCAGGGGCTTGCCGAATGCCGTACGGCTCACCGAGCGCTTGCACATCAGTTCCAGTGCACGCTCGGCCATGCCGATCGAACGCATGCAGTGGTGAATCCGGCCCGGGCCAAGGCGACCTTGAGCGATTTCGAAACCGCGTCCTTCGCCCAGCAGGACGTTTTCGTACGGCACCCGGACGTTTTCAAACAGCACTTCGGCGTGACCATGAGGCGCATCGTCGTAACCGAATACCGGCAGCGGGCGCACAATCTTCACGCCGGGGGTATCGACAGGCACCAGAATCATCGAGTGCTGGGCGTGGCGTGGCGCGTCCGGATTGCTCAGCCCCATGAAAATCAGGATTTTGCAGCGTGGGTCGCAAGCACCCGAGGTCCACCATTTCTTGCCGTTGATCACCCACTCGTCGCCATCGCGCACCGCACGGGCGGCCATGTTGGTGGCATCGGAGGACGCCACGTCCGGTTCGGTCATGGCGAATGCCGAGCGGATCTCTCCGCGCAGCAAGGGTTCGAGCCAGCGTTGCTTCTGCTCTTCGTTGGCGTAACGCACCAGCACTTCCATGTTGCCGGTATCCGGAGCCGAACAGTTGAACGGCTCTGGCCCCAGCAATGAGCGGCCCATGATTTCCGCCAGCGGCGCGTACTCGAGGTTGGTCAGACCGGCACCGAGTTCAGACTCAGGCAGAAACAAATTCCACAGCCCTTCAGCCTTGGCCTTGAGTTTGAGTTCTTCCATGATCGCGGTCGGCTGCCAACGGTCGCCCTCGGCGACCTGGCGCTCGAACACGGCTTCGGCGGGATAAACGTAGGTGTCCATGAACGCTGTTACGCGCTCACGCAATTCCTGAACCTTGGGCGAATAAGCGAAATCCATGAGCGAGATACCTTCTTGGGGGAGGTTGTTTAGATCATGCAATCGATGCTAGAACAGCCATGAAAATTTACCTAGCCTATTCTCGGCGTGTATAAACATTCATCACCGATATATGATCGGCTGATCGTCAAGGTCAGCCCGCCCACACAATAAGAGAGCCGCGTAATGAATCTGAGCAAGGTCGATCTCAACCTTTTCATCGTCTTCGACGCGATCTATACCGAAGCCAACCTGACCCGCGCCGGGCAGATTGTCGGCATCACTCAACCGGCGGTGTCGAACGCTCTGGCCCGCCTGCGCGAGACCTTCAACGACCCGCTGTTCGTACGCACGGCCCAGGGCATGGTGCCGACGCCCATGGCGCAGAACATCATCGGCCCGGTGCGCAATGCGCTCTCGCTGCTGCGGGTGTCGGTGCAGGAAAGCCGCATTTTCAACCCGCAGCAAGCGGTCAAGACCTATCGCATCAGCATGACCGACCTCACCGAAGCGGTAATCCTGCCACCGCTGTTCCAGCGTCTGCGCCGCCTGGCACCGACGGTGATCATCGAGAGTTTTCTGTCCAAACGCCGCGAGACCACCAAGGAACTGGCGGCCGGCCGCCTGGACTTTGCCGTCGATGCGCCGCTCAACACCGACCCGCAGGTGCGTCACGTCAAGTTGATGGAAGACCGCTACGTGTGCGCCATGCGCAAAGGGCATCCGCTGGCGGGCAAGGAAAAACTCACGCTGGATGATTACCTGAGCCTGACCCACATCCATATTTCCAGTCGCCGCAGCGGCCTCGGCTATGTCGACCTGGCGCTGGGCAAGATGGGCATCCAGCGCAAGATCGCCCTGCGTTCCCAACATTACCTGATGGCCTCGCAGGTATTGCAGCAGACGGACATGGTCATGACCGTGCCGGAACGCTTCGCCCGCCGCAACGACCTGCACGCCTTTTATCTGCCGGTCAACGATGTGCCGCCGGTGGAAACCCACCTTTACTGGCACGAAAGCACTGACCAGGACCCGGCGAACCGCTGGATGCGCGAGCAGATGATCGAGCTGTGCCAGCAGGTGACGGCGCAGGAGAAAAAGCTGGATAAGCAGCCGGCTTGAGAAAAATCAAAAGATCGCAGCCTGCGGCAGCTCCTACATGGGAATTGTATTCACCCTGTAGGAGCTGCCGCAGGCTGCGATCTTTTCTCCCTTGACGTAAACGTCAACCTGCCATTAGCTTAGCGCCATGACCTTTTGCGAGCGCTTCCATGAGCAGCCAGACCTACAGCATTTCCGACCTCGCCCGCGAGCTCGACATCACCACCCGCGCCATTCGCTTTTATGAGGAACAAGGCCTGCTCAGCCCCGAGCGCCGTGGCCAGGAACGCATTTACTCGCCCCGGGACAAAGTCAGCCTGAAGCTGATCCTGCGGGGTAAACGCATCGGTTTCTCGCTGGCTGAATGCCGCGAGCTGATCGAGCTCTACGACCCGTCCAGCGGTAACACCAAACAGTTGCACAGCATGCTGGCGAAGATCAGCGAGCGCCGTGAGCAGCTTGAACAGCAGTTGCTGGACATCGAGCAGATGAAACTGGAGCTCGATACTGCCGAAGAGCGCTGCGTACAGGCGCTGGAGCAGACGCTCAAAAGCCAGGAATCGATTCAATAACCCGCCACAATTCCCTGTGGGAGCGGGCTTGCCCGCGATGAGGGCATGACATTCAACATTGATGCCGACTGATCCTCCGCCATCGCGGGCAAGCCCGCTCCCACAGGTTCTTTGTAGCCTTATGACAATTAGAACAGGTCGAAGCCCATGTCCCTCCCCTCCCACGTACGCATTGTCGAAGTCGGCCCGCGCGACGGCCTGCAAAACGAAGCCCAACCCATCAGTGTTGCCGACAAGGTGCAACTGGTCGATGCACTGACCGCAGCCGGGCTCGGCTATATAGAAGTCGGCAGTTTCGTGTCGCCCAAGTGGGTGCCGCAGATGGCCGGCTCCGCCGAGGTTTTCGCGCAGATCCAGCGCAAACCGGGTGTGGTCTATGGCGCGCTCGCTCCCAACCTGCGCGGTTTCGAAGATGCCCTCGCCGCCGGGGTCAAGGAAGTGGCGGTGTTCGCCGCAGCGTCCGAGGCGTTTTCCCAGCGCAATATCAATTGCTCGATCAGCGAAAGCCTGGAGCGTTTCGCGCCGATCATGGAGGCCGCCAGACAACAGGGGGTGACCGTGCGCGGGTACGTGTCCTGCGTGCTGGGGTGCCCCTATGAAGGTCACGTCCCCCCGGAGCAAGTCGCTTTGGTCGCTCGCGAGCTCTATGCCATGGGCTGCTACGAGGTCTCGCTGGGGGACACCATCGGTACCGGCACCGCTGGCGCGACCCGGAAAATGTTCGAAGTGGTAGCAAAGGATGTACCCCGTGAAAAGCTCGCCGGGCACTTCCACGACACCTACGGCCAGGCTGTGGCCAACATCTACGCCAGCCTGCTGGAAGGTATCTCGGTGTTCGACAGCTCCATCGCCGGTCTCGGCGGCTGCCCCTATGCCAAGGGCGCCAGCGGCAACGTCGCAACCGAGGATGTGGTTTACCTGCTGAACGGCCTGGGTATCGACACCGGAATCGACCTCGACGCCCTGATGCTCGCCGGTCAACAGATTTGCACCGTGTTGGGTCGCCCTACCGGTTCCCGCGTGGCCAGGGCCCGCAGCGCACAGTGAGTGTGTCCGGGTGTTACCGCACAGACTCAAACGTGGGCACAAGCGAGTAACACGGAAACAAAATGTAGGGTTTTGCCTGAGGCGAAAAACCCTACAAAACCGCAAAGCGTTGATTTTAAAGGCTTTTAAAAAGTTGGCACGGCTCCTGCTATATCTATCGCATAACAAGAATAAAAAAATTGCGGCAACCCTAATAAAAACAAGACGTAACGACTCTGACATAACAAAAACAACACGGCAGAGACGCAGCTAACAGATTTTTTTGGAGAAGATGTGCTTTTCAGGGTGCTTTTCGAAGTGACCCGCGGCCAGACAGAGAATAATAAAACTACCTTCAGGTAGCTCCCGTACTGGTTGGATCGCTCAGCGAAAAAGCAGATCAGCGCTCAAAAAAATACGTTTGCTCTTGATCCCGGATGGGGATCGCCAAAAACAGCGGTAAAGGGCAACGGTTGCCAAAAACAAAAACAGACCGACCCTCAATAATAAAAAAAGAGCACGCGCAACGACAAATTAAAGGGGAGCTTCGGCTCCCCTTTGTGCTGTCTGGCATTCAGGTTTCCCACATACATCTGTAGGAGCTGGCGCAGCCTGCGATCTTTTGATCCTGCCCTTGAAAATCAAAAGATCGCAGCCTTCGGCAGCTCCTACAGCTTCGCTTTGAGCTCCGCGACGCTTATCTCGCGCATCCGGAATTTCTGGATCTTGCCGGTCACGGTCATTGGAAACTCTTCCACGAACTTGAAGTAACGAGGTGTCTTGAAGTGCGCGATGCGCTCCTTGCACCAAGCTTGCAGTTCTTGTTCGGTAGCACTGTGACCGGGGTGGAACTTGATCCAGGCGACGATCTCTTCGCCGTAGCGCGAGCATGGAATGCCGATCACCTGAACATCCGCAACAGCCGGATGCGTGAAGAAAAACTCTTCCAGCTCCCGCGGGTAAATATTCTCACCGCCACGGATGATCATGTCCTTGTTGCGCCCGGCAATACACACGTAGCCCTCATCGTTCATGCTTGCCAGATCACCGGTGTGCATCCAGCCTGCCTGATCGATGGCTTCCGCGGTGCCTTCGGGGTTGTTCCAGTAACCCAGCATCACGCTGTAACCGCGAGTGCACAGCTCACCGATGGTGCCCCGCGGCACCAGGTTGCCCGCTTCGTCGATGATCTTGCTTTCAAGCTGCGGTTGGGTGCGGCCGACGGTGGTCACGCGCAATTCCAGGTCGTCTGCAGGACCGGTCTGCAATGACACCGGACTGGTTTCCGTCATGCCATAGGCAATCTGCACTTCGCTCATGTGCATTTCGCTGATGACCCGGCGCATCACTTCGATAGGACAGGTTGCGCCTGCCATGATCCCCGTGCGCAGGCTCGACAGATCGAATTCGGCGCGTTTCGGTTGATCGAGCATGGCGATGAACATGGTCGGCACCCCATACAGCGCCGTGGCTTTTTCGTCAGCCACAGTGCCGAGGGTCAGTAACGGATCGAACGCGTCGTTCGGGTAAATCATCGTGCTGCCATGGGTGATGCAGCCGAGATTGCCCATGACCATGCCGAAGCAGTGATACAAGGGCACCGGGATCACCAGGCGATCGGCCGCCGTCAGGCCCAGGCTTTCACCGACCATGTAACCGTTGTTGAGAATGTTGTAGTGACTGAGGGTCGCGCCCTTGGGAAAACCGGTGGTGCCGGAGGTGTACTGGATGTTCACCGGTTGATCGAAATGCAGGCTGTTCTGGCGCTCATGCAGTTGTTCGACCGTCACGCTGCCCGCCAGACCGGTCAATTGCGACCAGGGCAGGAACCCCGACGGCGGCTCGGCATCCAGGCTGATAACGCCACGCAGCTCCGGCAACCGCTCGCTTTGCAGTTTGCCGATGGATTGCTCGGCCAGCTCCGGCACCAGGCCCTGCAGCATCGCGTGATAGTTCGAGGTCTTGAAGGCGCCGGCACACACCAGCCATTGGCAGCCGGATTGCTTGAGTACGTATTCGAGTTCGGAACTGCGATACGCCGGATTGATATTGACCAGGATCACGCCGATTTTCGCGGTGGCAACCTGGCTGATGCACCACTGCGCACAGTTCGGCGCCCAGATACCAAGGCGGTCCCCGGCTTGCAGCCCCAGCGCCAGCAGCGCCCTGGCGTGCAGGTCCGCGGCCTCGGCCAACTGCCTCCAGGTGTAACGCAGCTGTTGATGGCGCACCACCAGCGCCTCCCCGTCCGGATACTGCGCGACCGTGTTGTCGAACGCCTGGCCGATGGTCATCGCCAGCAAGGCTTTGTCCTGGGAACCACGGGTGTAACTGCGTTGCGGGCTTGCACTGGGTTGATCCATGACGACCCCTATTGTCTTTATTTATGGGCTTGTCGCGGCTACCTGTGAGAGCAACCTGTGGCGAGGGGGCTTGCCCCCGTTTGAGTGCGCAGCACTCACAAGATCTTCGACATATCGGAAATTTTGGGGCTGCTGCGCAGCCCAACGGGGGCAAGCCCCCTCGCCACAGGCCATCACCACAGGATGGGTCCGCGTTCTATCTTGAACTGGCTCTACTCTCGCTCAAGTTGACGTTAACGTAAAGGGTGATTGACAGCCATTCGTCACAGGCTTACGTTAACGTAAAGGTGAGAACCCAATCACGGCCCTCCCCCGCCCCATAAAAAAGCCAAAAGGTGACCCATGAGCTATCCATCCCTGAACTTTGCCCTCGGTGAAACCATCGACATGCTGCGCGATCAGGTCCGGTCCTTCGTCGCCAAGGAGATCGCCCCGCGCGCCGCTCAGATCGACATCGACAACCTGTTCCCCGCCGACCTGTGGCGCAAGTTCGGCGACATGGGCCTGCTGGGCATTACCGTGCCGGAAGAGTACGGCGGTGCTGGCCTGGGTTACCTGGCCCACGTGGTTGCGATGGAAGAAATCAGTCGTGGCTCGGCCTCGGTGGCCCTGTCCTATGGCGCTCACTCCAACCTCTGCGTCAACCAGATCAACCGCAACGGCAACCACGAACAGAAATCCAAATACCTGCCGAAGCTGATCAGCGGCGAGCACATCGGCGCGCTGGCCATGAGTGAGCCGAATGCCGGTTCCGACGTGGTATCGATGAAACTGCGCGCCGACAAGCGTGGCGACCACTACGTGCTCAACGGCAGCAAGACCTGGATCACCAACGGTCCGGACGCCAATACCTACGTGATCTACGCCAAGACCGACCTGGAAAAGGGCCCCCACGGCATCACCGCCTTCATCGTCGAGCGCGACTGGAAAGGTTTCAGCCGCAGCAACAAGTTCGACAAGCTCGGCATGCGCGGTTCGAACACCTGCGAGCTGTTCTTCGATGACGTCGAAGTGCCGGAAGAAAACATCCTCGGCGTGCTCAACGGCGGCGTGAAAGTGCTGATGAGCGGCCTCGACTACGAGCGTGTCGTCCTTTCCGGTGGCCCGACCGGGATCATGCAGGCGTGCATGGACCTGATCGTGCCGTACATCCACGACCGCAAGCAGTTCGGCCAAAGCATCGGCGAATTCCAGCTGATCCAGGGCAAGGTCGCCGACATGTACACCCAGCTCAACGCCAGCCGCGCCTACCTGTACGCCGTGGCCCAGGCTTGCGAGCGCGGTGAAACCACGCGCAAGGACGCCGCCGGCGTGATCCTCTACAGCGCCGAACGCGCCACGCAGATGGCCCTCGACGCGATCCAGATTCTCGGTGGCAACGGCTACATCAATGAATTCCCGGCCGGCCGTCTGTTGCGTGACGCCAAGCTGTACGAAATCGGCGCGGGTACCAGTGAGATCCGTCGCATGCTGATCGGTCGCGAACTGTTTAACGAGACGAAATGAATTTCGTCAGCTGCAAGCGGCAAGCTTCAAGCGACAAGCAGAAGCGATCCTCTTGCAGCTTGAAGCTTGCCGCTTAAAGCTGCTTACGGAGTAAGCCATGATTCTGCATACCCAGCTCAACCCTCGTTCAGCGGAGTTCGCCACCAATAGCGCGGCGATGCTCAAGCAGGTCGACGCGTTGCACACCCTGCTCGCCCAAGTGGCGCAGGGTGGCGGCCCGAAGGCTCAGGAACGCCACACCTCGCGGGGCAAACTGCTGCCTCGAGAGCGCATCAACCGTTTGCTCGATCCGGGCTCGCCGTTTCTGGAAATCAGCCAACTGGCGGCGTATGAGGTGTATGGCGAAGACGTCCCCGCTGCGGGCGTGATCGCCGGGATCGGTCGCGTGGAAGGCGTCGAGTGCATGATCGTCGCCAACGACGCCACGGTAAAAGGTGGCTCGTATTACCCGCTGACCGTGAAAAAACACCTGCGCGCCCAGACCATCGCCCAGCAGAACCGTCTGCCGTGCATCTACCTGGTCGATTCCGGCGGCGCCAACCTGCCGCGCCAGGATGAAGTGTTCCCCGACCGTGAGCACTTCGGGCGGATCTTCTTCAACCAGGCCAACATGAGCGCCATGGGCATTCCGCAGATTGCCGTGGTCATGGGCTCCTGCACCGCTGGCGGCGCCTACGTGCCGGCGATGGCCGACGAAGCGATCATGGTCCGCGAGCAAGCGACGATCTTCCTCGCCGGCCCGCCGCTGGTGAAGGCCGCGACCGGTGAAGTGGTCAGCGCCGAAGACCTCGGCGGGGCCGATGTGCACTGCAAGATTTCCGGGGTGGCCGACCACTACGCCGAGAGCGATGAGCATGCTTTGGCGCTGGCGCGCCGCAGTGTGGCCAACCTCAACTGGCGCAAGCAAGGCGAGGTTCAGCAACGCACACCAATCGCCCCGCTCTACGGCAGCGACGATTTGTACGGCGTGGTGCCGGCCGATGCCAAGCAGCCGTTCGACGTGCGCGAAGTCATCGCGCGGTTGGTGGACGGATCGGTGTTCGACGAGTTCAAGGCGCTGTTCGGGACAACGCTGGTCTGCGGTTTTGCTTACCTGCACGGTTACCCGATCGCGATCCTCGCCAACAACGGCATTCTTTTCGCTGAAGCGGCGCAGAAAGGCGCGCACTTCATTGAACTGGCGTGCCAGCGCGGCATTCCGTTGTTGTTCCTGCAAAACATCACCGGCTTCATGGTCGGCCAGAAATACGAAGCCGGCGGTATTGCCAAGCACGGCGCGAAACTGGTGACGGCGGTGGCGTGCGCCAAGGTGCCGAAGTTCACGGTGATCATCGGCGGCAGCTTCGGTGCCGGCAACTACGGCATGTGCGGTCGCGCCTACGATCCGCGCTTCTTGTGGATGTGGCCGAACGCACGCATCGGCGTGATGGGCGCCGAACAGGCGGCCGGCGTTCTGGTGCAGGTCAAGCGCGAACAGGCCGAACGCAGCGGCCATGGTTTCAGTGCCGAGCAGGAAGCCGAGATCAAGCAACCGATCCTCGATCAGTACGAAGAGCAGGGTCACCCCTACTATTCCAGCGCGCGCCTGTGGGACGACGGTGTCATCGACCCGGCCCAGACCCGCGACGTACTGGCCCTGGCCTTGTCCGCGTCGTTGAACGCGCCAATCGAACCGAGCCGCTTCGGCGTGTTCCGGATGTGATTTTCTGTGGGAGCGGGCTTGCTCGCGAAGGATCCGCCGCGGTTCACCTGTTGCACCGCGTTATCGTTCTTCGCGAGCAAGCCCGCTCCCACAAGGACCGTGGAGACGGACAACATGAGCGACTTCAACACCCTCGAACTGCTGAGCGATCCAAGGGGTTTTGCGACTCTCTGGCTCAGCCGTGAAGAAAAGAACAACGCCTTCAACGCCGAAATGATCCGCGAACTGATCATCGCCCTCGACAAAGTCGCCAGCGATGCCAGCCTGCGCTTCCTGATCGTGCGCGGCCGTGGCAAGCATTTCAGCGCCGGCGCCGACCTTGCCTGGATGCAGCAATCGGCCGAACTCGATTACGCCACCAACCTCGATGACGCCCGGGAACTGGCGGAGTTGATGTACAACCTGGCCAAACTGAAAGTGCCGACCCTGGCCGTGGTGCAAGGCGCAGCCTTCGGCGGCGCGCTGGGCCTGATCAGTTGCTGCGACATGGCCATCGGTGCCGATGACGCGCAGTTCTGCCTGTCGGAAGTGCGCATCGGCCTGGCACCGGCGGTGATCAGCCCATTCGTGGTGCAAGCCATCGGCGAGCGCGCGACCCGGCGTTATGCCCTGACGGCCGAGCGCTTTGGCGGGCAACGGGCACGGGAAATCGGCCTGTTGTCGGAGAGCTATGCCAGTGCCGAGTTGGAGCAGAAAGTCGAACAGTGGATCGACAACCTGCTGCTCAACAGCCCGGCCGCCATGCGCGCCAGCAAGGATCTTTTGCGCGAAGTCGGCGACGGCTCATTGACCCCGGCATTGCGCCGCTACACCGAAAACGCCATCGCCCGCATCCGCGTCAGCCCCGAAGGGCAGGAAGGCCTGCGCGCCTTCCTGCAAAAACGTCCACCGAGCTGGCAAGCCGAAACCGCCAAGGAGCCCCGTTGATGAGCGCACCTGTCCTCACCACCCTGTTGGTGGCCAACCGTGGCGAAATCGCTTGCCGGGTGATGCGCACCGCCAAGGCCCTGGGCTTGACAACCGTGGCCGTGCACAGCGCCACCGACCGTGACGCCCGGCACAGCCGCGAAGCCGACATTCGCGTTGACCTGGGTGGCAGCAAAGCCGCCGACAGCTATCTGCAGATCGACAAGCTGATCGCCGCCGCCAAGGCCAGCGGTGCACAGGCGATTCACCCCGGCTATGGCTTTCTGTCGGAGAACGCCGGATTCGCCCGCGCCATCGAAAACGCCGGCCTGATTTTCCTCGGCCCACCGGCCTCGGCCATCGACGCCATGGGCAGCAAGTCCGCGGCCAAAGCCTTGATGGAAACCGCCGGCGTGCCACTGGTGCCCGGTTATCACGGCGAAGCCCAGGACCTGGAAACCTTCCGCGATGCCTGCGAACGCATCGGCTACCCGGTGCTGCTCAAGGCTACTGCGGGCGGCGGCGGCAAAGGCATGAAAGTGGTCGAGGACGTCAGCCAGCTGGCCGAAGCCCTGGCCTCGGCCCAGCGTGAGGCGCAATCGTCGTTCGGCGATTCGCGGATGCTGGTGGAGAAATACCTGCTCAAGCCACGTCATGTGGAAATCCAGGTGTTCGCCGACCAGCACGGCAACTGCCTGTACCTCAACGAGCGTGACTGCTCGATTCAGCGCCGGCACCAGAAAGTCGTCGAAGAAGCCCCGGCACCGGGCCTGAGCCCGGAACTGCGGCGCGCCATGGGTGAAGCGGCTGTGCGCTCGGCGCAGGCCATCGGCTATGTCGGTGCTGGCACCGTCGAGTTTTTGCTGGATGCCCGCGGCGAATTCTTCTTCATGGAGATGAACACCCGCCTGCAAGTCGAACACCCGGTCACTGAAGCCATCACCGGTCTCGACCTGGTGGCCTGGCAGATTCGCGTGGCACGCGGCGAAGTGTTGCCGATGACTCAGGATCAGGTGCCGCTGGTAGGCCACGCGATCGAAGTGCGGCTGTACGCCGAAGATCCGGGCAATGATTTCCTGCCGGCGACCGGTCGCCTGGAGCTGTATCGCGAATCCGCCCCGGGGCCTGGACGCCGGGTGGACAGCGGCGTCGAAGAAGGCGATGAGATCTCGCCGTTCTACGACCCGATGCTCGGCAAGCTGATTGCCTGGGGCGAGGATCGTGAACAGGCACGGTTGCGCCTGCTGAGCATGCTCGACGAGTTCGCCATCGGCGGATTGAAGACCAACATCAATTTCCTGCGGCGCATCATCGGTCACCCGGCGTTCGCCGCTGCCGAACTCGATACCGGCTTCATTCCGCGCTATCAGGAACAGTTGCTGCCGGCGCCAGCGGAACTCGGCGATGAATTCTGGCAAGCCGCCGCCCAGGCATTTGCCCAGAGCCAGCCGCACGCAACCCGTGCCGATGACCCGGCTTCACCGTGGGCGGCGCCTAATGGCCTGCGTGCCGGTTTGCCGAGAGAAATCACTCTGCACTTGAGTTGTGAAGGCCAGGACCGTGCGCTGACGCTGGGCGACATCAATGCCCACAGCGCCCGCCTCAAGGGCGAGCATCTGTTGACCGAGCAGGCTGGCGTACGCCGTCAACACCGCGCGATACGCCGTGGCGAGCAGGTGTATTTGCAGTGGGATGGCGAATTGCACCGCATCGAGGCCTACGACCCGATCAGCGCCGTCGAGGCCAGCCACAGCCATCAGGGCGGATTGACCGCACCGATGAACGGCAGCATCGTCCGCGTGCTGGTGGAGGCCGGGCAATCGGTCGAGGCCGGGGCGCAGTTGGTAGTACTTGAAGCGATGAAGATGGAGCACAGCATTCGCGCGCCCCATTCCGGGGTGATCAAGGCGCTGTACTGCCAGGAAGGCGAGATGGTCAGCGAAGGCAGTGCGCTGGTCGAACTGGAAGAAGCGTGAAATGAAGATCGGTCCTGCGCATTGCCAGGACCGATCCGATCAGAACCTGGCTATTGCCTGAACCACTACGCCGATGATTCGACATTCGTCGGCGTACAAGGCTTTCGGATACGTGGGATTGAGCGGGACCAGATAACGCTGACCGCCCTCTTCGATCAGCTTGCGGAATGTGGCTTCGGCGCTGTCCGGCCACTGGGCGATGACCAGTTTGCCAGGCACGGCTTCCACGGCCGGGTCCACCAGAATCAACATGCCTTCCGGGATGCTGATGCCATTGGGCGCGGTCATCGCGTCGCCCGCCACTCTCAACCAGAATGCCGGCCCCCGGGCGTGGTAATCGGACAGCTCATAGCGCTCCTTGCCGTACACCGGGACCTCGCCGTCGCGCACTTCGGCAGGCTCATGCCAGTCACTGATCGGATAGCGAAAGTACGGGTTGTACTTGTGGGTCAGGGGGATTTCGTCGTCGGTTGACGCCTGCGGTTCCCGGATCACCAGCGCCACCTCGAGAAACTCGAGGCCCAGCGCCTGCAGCACCCGGTTCATGTCATCGATGCCGGGTTCACGACGTTTGTTGAGCCAGTGGCCAATGCCGCCCTGGGACATCCCGAGGCGCTCGGCGAGTATCTCTTGAGTGATTTTGAGTTCACTCATCTTGGCCTTGACCAATTCAATCCATTTATCCATGTGCGGCACGATACGTGGGCGCCTCCGACCATCAAAACACAAATTGTAGTATTTAAATCCTCGTCACAAATACAGTTCGTATTAGGATCGACTCACGGATCTGAATCTAACACGGAGCTTGCCATCGCCATGAACCCACCCGCCAATGACCTGCCGGACGTGCAAATCGACACCACCCTCACCTCATCCCTGGACTCGGCGGCGGCACAACGCGCGCTGGACTATTACTTGAAACCTGCTGTTTCGGAGGAAGTGGCCGAATCGCGTTTTTTTGATGTGAACCGCAACATCAGCGGCGAAGAGGCACTGGTCCATGCCTTGGACCTGTTGCGCTGTGCTGCCGCCACCGCGTACGAATCAGCCAGTCACCTGCAAGGCGTAAACCGTGACCTGGCGTTTTCGACGGTGCACATGATCGACATGGCCAAGGCGATGGTCGATCGATCGCTGGAAAAGTATGAAAACGCTTGAGGTGAGAAGGCAGATCAAGAGGACAGAAAAGAATTTTTCTGTCGCGCAGGTGAAAACGTTTGACTTGCAAACGAGAATGATTATTATTGCATCAGCTGGTCGCGAGATCAGTCGATGGACCAGGTGACCTTAGGTCGGTCTCCTGGACTATCTCCTCATCAGGCTAATCACGGTTTTTGACCCGGCTTTTTGCCGGGTCTTTTTTTTGCCAGTTTTTTCTGGCTTTGGCTTCAGGCTAATGAAGTCTTTGGGTGCCGCAAATTCGATGGCGCGGATGATATCAAAAGAATTCCAGTTGGCAAGAGAAGCCCGGCATCATGGGTTCAAACCAGCGACAGATAGCACTTGAGAATCAATCGCATAATCTCTAAGCTGCGTCAGCGTCAAGGAGGACGCCCCCACCTCTGCACCCCGCAATTTCCCTCGGTTTCACCCCTCTCTTGCGTGTAAAGTAGCCGCGATAAAAATCATATTCAGGACCCGATTATGACCGTGGCCAAATCCTCTTTCGACATCAGTGCCAACTTCGACAGCGGCAACATCCAAGTCATCGACATCAGCGATCCGCTCAAACCGCTTCTGGCCATTCGTCCGGACACCCGCAGTGCCCATTTCCAGTGGTTCCACTTCAAGGCCAGCGGCCTGCATGTCGGCCAGGACCACTGGTTTCGCCTGAACAATGCCAGCCAGTCCTCCTATAACAAGGCCTGGACCGGCTATCAGGCGGTGGCGTCCTACGATCACGTCAACTGGTTCCGCGTACCCACCATTTTCGAAGGCGACTGCCTGCGTTTCAGCCTCGAAGCCGAACAGACCCACGCCTGGTTCGCCTACTTCGAACCCTACAGCCGCGGCCGCCACGACTGGCTGATCGAGCAGGCGCTGAGCAAGGCCGGAACCGAACTGCTGGCCACCGGAAAGAGCGTCGAAGGCCGTGACATCCAGCTGTTGCGCAAAGGCACCGGGGCCGAAGGTCGACGCAAGGTGTGGATGATTGCCCAGCAACATCCGGGCGAACACATGGCCGAGTGGTTCATGGAAGGCGTGATCGAACGCCTGGAAAAACACGACGACCCTGTGCTGAACAAACTGCTGGCCAGCGCCGACCTGTACCTGGTGCCGAACATGAACCCGGACGGCGCTTTCCACGGTCACCTGCGCACCAACGCCATGGGCCAGGACCTCAATCGTGCCTGGCAGAGCGCCAGCCAGGAAATCAGCCCGGAGGTCCTGTTCGTTCAGCAGCAGATGGAAAAGTACGGCGTCGATATGTTCCTCGACGTCCATGGTGACGAGGAAATCCCTCACGTGTTCACCGCCGGTTGCGAAGGCAATCCAGGCTACACGCCACGGATCGAAAAGCTGGAGGAGCACTTCCGCAGCCATCTGAAACACACCACCAAAGACTTCCAGACCAAGTACGGCTACACCCGCGACGAACCGGGCCAGGCCAACATGACGCTGGCCTGCAACAGCGTCGGCCAGAAGTACGACTGCCTGTCGTTGACCCTGGAAATGCCGTTCAAGGATCATGACGATCATCCGAATCCGTTGACGGGCTGGTCGGGCAAGCGCTCGAAGCAGTTGGGCAAGGATGTGCTGACCACGCTTGCCGATATGGTCGATACCCTGCGCTGATTCGACTACATAGTGACGTGGCCTGACAACAGGCCACGTCACTTACTTGAGCATTTATGGCTTTGCAAGAACGGAATTGCTCGGGACTGAAACCAGCCCAATAAAACTAACAGCCTTAACGTAGTAATAAGCCGACCCTACAACATTGGTTGCGGTAAACGATGGCGCCGTACTGTCTCCAATTTTCATTGATGGAGAAGTAATTCCCCTACTGTACACTTCATATCGAACTGCTTTGGGTGATGCCTCCCAGCTAAAAGTAATCGTGCTAGGGGTTGACCAAACTTTGGCAAAATTTTCCGGCGCTATTGGTGGGGATTGGGGTGGAGCGTAAGAGGATAGCCGCTCAGCATTTTCGCGCCATATACGCGCTGTATCTGCCGTTACGGCATCCCCACGCGGCAAACCGAACTCATCGCTCAGAGCAGGTGTTGAATAGTACCCTGTTGACTGTCCACACAAAATCGTAGAAGTCCTCCCATTGTTATACCCATAATGGTAATTAGCCCCGCCATTGGGATTGCAATGAATACTTCCAGCATTGTGACCTACCTCATGCCTATACGTATTGATGCTACGTGCCAATCCAATACCCGTACGCCCTCCTATACTCCCCCAACCTATGGCCGTATCCTCTGGAGTCGAATCAAAAAAACCAAAAATTATGTCAGGTACGTATTCGGCCATGCCTGCAGAAAAAATCGTTGTTAATTGCTTCCGGGTCTCTGACGTTATTGGGTAATTCTGCTCCACTACCTGAATCCCGACCAATCTAAGTGAAACATTGGAGACCTCTGAGATTCTCAAGGCTAAATTAACAGACTCTATTTGTGATAACGCATGGGCCATCACATCCCCGCCTACTCGATTAACCGCCGCACGAGAATAGCCCAACAAGACATCAACAATTTTGGGATCCTCGTTGGCTGAATTTACCAGCGCCGTGGCAACTTTTTCATCGGGACTTGGAATGCCGTCCTCGACTGCCGGATCAAATTTTGGCTCTGGACTAAACGTACTCAAGCCTTGTTTGTTGACTAAAAATAACCCGCTTTTACCTGGCATATTGACTAACGAGACAAGACTTCCATTTGCCGAACGCACCGTCACCAGCGACCCCTCGGACTTATCTGGCATTCGCAGCTTGCCACTCTCG
The DNA here is from genome assembly GCF_059491875.1 of Pseudomonas sp. Pseusp49. NCBI lineage: Bacteria > Pseudomonadati > Pseudomonadota > Gammaproteobacteria > Pseudomonadales > Pseudomonadaceae > Pseudomonas > Pseudomonas sp. Pseusp49. Next base: position 4,583,840 of record NZ_CP168514.1, read on the forward strand.
AGGGTATAACCATCAATGACCTTCGAACTCGACCGCTCAAACACACCCGGTTTGATCAGGTCCGCATACAGTTCAGCTGTGGATTTACTCGCAACATTTTCGACAACCCAGCTTTTCGACTCTCCGGAGTCAGTCGTCGGCGGGTGCGCACAAGCACCGAGTATCACCGCCAAACACACTAACGACAGCCCGGAAAAAGCACGTCGTATGAAACGCACCCCTGCAGTCTTGAACATGGTTCGTCTCCCTGAATCGCACGATCAGTGCTGTCCGACGGGCCCCATTCGGAACCAACGCAGTCTTTGAGCATTGAACGTGCTTTTTCAGATCAGCGAAACTGTCAGAGTTGACAGGTAAGCAGACAATCACACTGTGACAAAAGCCAAATCACAGCCCAGCATTCGCCGACACAATCGACGGCAACTATAGCGAACTGCTGAGCATGACCGGTTCGCCCGATGCCGAAATCATCGCCCAGCCCAGCAGCGGCAAGACCAGCATCAGTGCATACAACAAGACGTGCGAAGCCTAGGCCGCCAGCGGGACGACGTGGTTCGGTTGAGTGCTCATTGCCGGGGCTCCTCTGTGGCGGCGGGCAACTGGCGTTCCTTCAAAATCAAAAGATCGCAGCCTGCGGTGCTCCTACAGGAATCGGCGTACCTCTGTAGGAGCTGCCGCAGGCTGCGATCTTTTTCAGGCGGCGATTAACCGCGATCCTTACCCCGCAACATACTGTCCAGCACCTCATCACGCCGCACCCAACCGTGAAACAACGCCGCCGCCAGATGCAGCAACACGGTCAGAAACAGCAGGTACGCCAGATAGCCATGCGCCTTGCGCAAAAACGCAAACACCTGCGCGTTCGCCGGCACAATCGACGGCAACTGTAGCGAGCTGCTGAGCATCACCGGTTCACCCGACGCAGAAATCATCGCCCAGCCCAGCAGCGGCAAGACCAGCATCAGTGCATACAACAAGACGTGCGAAGCCTTGGCCGCCAGCGCTTGCCAACCCGGCAGGTCCGCTGACAGCGGAGGCTGTGCGGTGGAGAAACGCACCACCAGACGCACGATCACCAACAGCAAAATCGCGACCCCCAAGGGTTTGTGCAAATGGATCAGCCATTCATGCCGCTCGGACACCGAGGCGACCATGCCGGCACCGATAAACAGCATGGCGATGATCATCAGCGCCATCAGCCAGTGCAGCAGGCGCGCCAGCGGCGCGAAATGGTTCGGTTGAGTGCTCATTGCTGGACCTCCTGCTTGGCGGCGGGCAACTGGCTGACTTCGCTTGTGCGACGCAGGTAGGAATTGGCGTACCCGGCTGAACGAGCGGCGAGCAACGGGTCGTCGGTACCTTCGATCCCGGCAGGCAACACCAGCGGGTCGTAGTTGATATCACGGCATTCGCCGTTGAGTTGCGGCTGAGTCTTTTCAAGCACCAGCGTGCCAGCATTCAACACCTTGCGACCTTCGGGCCAGGCCTTGCTGGCGTCGTTCACCGGATCGCCGGGGTTGGCCAGGGTGATGTTCAGTTGCCAGCGCAACGGGCCTGCGGCGATTCGCTGGACCAGGTCTTTCTCCAGGAAATCACTGCCCTCCGGTGCCGTGGCCCCGGGTGCGTCCTGGGCCAGAGGCACCATGTTCCAGCGCACAGCCTGGCGTTGGCCGGCCGCGTTGACCAGGTAGAACGCATTGACGCTGTTGTAGTTTTCGGTCACATAACTGGCCGACGGCTTGGCGGTTTTGATCCAGGCCAGGAAAGGTGCCGCTTCCGGGTGCGAAGCAAAGAATGCGGGCACGGCCTTGGGGTCCGGCTTGCCGGTGGCCGGGTCTGGCGACTGGGCTTTTTGCAATTGATAGAACGCCTCGGGCGTGCCCACCGGGAACACCGGCATGCTGTTCATCCCGGTGCGCCACTGCTGGCCGTTGGCCTGGGTGAAGCGCAAGGCCATGCTGCGGATCGGCACGGCACTGTCCGGCGCGTAGGGGTTACCGGCCGGCAAGGCGAAACGCCCGACCACCGGCGTCTGCGCCTCATTGAACACCTGAGCGGTGGAATAGCTGCGCGCCTCGCCACTGCTTTCGAAATGCCCGATCACGCACACGCCCTTGGAATGGTTGCGGCGGAAACCCGGATGCACGCCGTTGTTGGTTTCCAGCACGTTGATCAGTTTCTTCGGGGTCAGGCGCTGTGGGTCGAAGGTGCCGTTGACGTAGGCAAACGCCCCGGCCAGTGCGGCAACGACCACGGCAATACCCGCCAGACGCAACGTCAGGCTCGCCGCACTCAAGGGTGGCCGGGTGGGCGGTGATGATCGATCTACCATGAAAGACTCCAGGGCCATCGGCCACAAGTGAGAAGAATCAAGCAGACGAACCGCACACAGGTTTATTCCCACGCACGGTATTTATTTTTTCAGGCGTGGAATAACCTCGAATACCGAGCGTCTTCCTGGTCCACTGTCCAGCGTAGTGACTAGTCAGGACTTCATGAACGATATCGACGAACAACTCAGAGAAATCATTCCCCGATTGCGACGGTTCGCCGTGTCGCTGACGCGCAATCCGAGCAGCGCTGACGACCTGGTGCAGGCGAGCCTGGAGCGGGCACTGTCGAGTTGGGCTGGCAAACGCGCCGAGGGCGACTTGCGCGCCTGGCTGTTCTCGATTCTGTATCGACAGTTTCTCGATGCGCACCGCCGCTCCCGGCGCTACGCGCGCATGCTCGATTTTTTCACCGGCCGCGACGATGCCCAGCCCTCGGTGGAGCGCACCGTCATTGCCCAATCGACCCTCAATGCCTTCGATCAACTGCCCACCGAACAACGTGCGCTGCTGCTCTGGGTCTCGGTAGAAGGCTTGAGTTACAAAGAGGTCGCCGAGATTCTCGACGTCCCCACCGGCACCGTGATGTCCCGCCTGTCCCGGGCTCGCCAGGCCCTGCGCCAACTCAGCGATGGCGAAATCAACCGCCCCTCCCTGCGGAGACTCAAATGATCAGCATGCCCCCCAGCGAGCGAGACCTGCACGCCTACGTCGACCACCAACTGAGCGACGCCGACCGGCGCCTGGTGGAGACTTTTCTGGCCAGTAACCCGCAGGTGGCGGCGCAAGTGCGCGCCTGGCAGCAGGATGCGCAGACACTGCGCGCGGCCTTGAGTGGCGCCTTGCAACAACCGTCGAACCCGGACCTGGATCCGGCGGTGATACGCCAACGCCTCAAACGCCAATCCCGTCGACACCTGGCCAGTGCCGCGGTGCTGCTCATCGCCGTCAGCGTCGGCGGTTTCAGCGGTTGGCAAGCGCGGGAGATGACACTCGCGAGCCCCCCGCTTCCAATGACCGATGCCCTGCAGGCGTATCGCCTGATTGCCCAGCAAGGCATCCTGCCGGCGGATTACAAGGCCGGCGACGATGGTGACATGCAAGGTTGGCTCGACCGCTACTTCACCCGGGCCAATCGCCTGCCCGACCTCTCGGGTGCCGGGTTCAAGCCGGCCAGCGGGCGCTTGCTGAGTACCGAGCAAGGCCCGGCAGCGATGGTGGTCTACGAGAATCAGGGCGGGCAGAAAATCAGTTTCTATGTGCGCCCGCCAGGACCGAAAAACTTCCTGCTGCCCCGTGGCAGCCGTAGCGATGGAGGCCTGCAGGCCGAGTACTGGTCCGGTGGTGGCTACAACTATGCGATGGTCAGCCCGGCGGATACGCCGGCGGCGCAGATGCTGAGTCAGACCACTCAGTTCTGATCCCCCTCTGTGGGAGCAAGCGAGCTCCCACAGGGTTCGCGGTGTTCCTTTAGAACCCGGTGACGGTGGCTTGGAATATGCCGACACAGCTGGAGGCAAATTCCCTCATCCGGTTAAACTGTGCCGCCCCGGCTCGGGGGAGCCTGCCCGCACACCAGAGGTGACATCTCAGTGGCCGTTCGACCACCCAATCGTTCGCGAATCAAATCGCGCTGGCAATCGTTGCGTCGTTTTCTCGGCAAGGCACCGGCTGCCGGCAACGCCGAGGCAGGCGAGGCAGGCGAGGCAGGCGAGGCTATCCACGACTACTTTCGTCACCAGGCCCACTCCCGGGGCTACACCCTCAGTCACAGCCAGCTACGCGTGATCGACTGCATGGCCCGGCATGCCTGCCTGTTGATGGACGCTTCGACACAAACCCTTCCCGGCCTTTACCTGCATGGCGCCGTGGGGCGCGGCAAGAGCTGGCTGCTCGACGGTTTTTTCCGGGCCGTTCCCCTCGCGCAAAAACAACGCCTGCACTTCCATCAGTTTTTTGCCCAACTGCACCAGGGCATGTTCGAGCATCGCGCACAGCCCGACGCCCTGGCGATCACCCTGGATGCCCTGCTCAGCGATTGCAGGGTGCTGTGTTTCGATGAGTTCCATGTGCACGACATCGGCGATGCGATGCTCATCACCCGGTTGTTCAAGGCACTGTTTCAGCGCGGCATCCTGTTGCTGGTCACCTCCAACTACCCGCCCGCAGGCCTGTTGCCCAATCCGCTGTACCACGCCCGCTTCAAACCGGTGATCGACTTGATCAATGCGCGCATGCAAGTCATGGAAGTCGGCGGTCCGCACGACTATCGCAGCCAGGTCCGCAGCCACGCACAACAGCTGTTCACCCAAGGCCATTATGTGTGGCCGGCCAGCGCGGTGCAGCGGCGCTCGTTGAATCTGCCGGATCGCAGCGCCCCGCCCCTTTCGCTCCCCGTAGGCACCCGGCATTTCCAGGCACGTTTGTGCGATGAGCGCCGCATCGGTTTCACTTTCGCCGACCTGTGCGAGCAGCCTGTGGCCGTGATGGATTACCTGGAGCTGTGCCGCCGCTTCGATCGCTGGATCATCGATGACCTGCCGCGGCTCGGTGAGTGTTCGATGGCCGCCCAACAGCGCTTCATCAACCTGATCGACGTACTGTACGACCAGGACAAGCACCTGACACTGCTCGCACAGCACGCCCTGCGCGAAAGCCTGGACGGTGATGCCATTGATCTGGCACGCACCCGCAGTCGACTGGGGCAACTGGTTGAAGTCAGCGAGCCGGCCTGAGCGATATTATTTTGTTGTATTGAAGGGCCTCTTCGCGAGCAAGCCCGCTCCCACATTGGAACGCGGTCAACTGTGGGAGCGGGCTTGCTCGCGAAGGCGGCCTGACAGTCGCCACATCTTTCCCGCTATCATGTCGCCCATTTCCAGGGCCACGCGTCCTCTCTTTGGCTAATGGCGAATCTGTTCATGCATACCCTTGCTCAATTGCGTGCCGGCGAGTTGTCAGGCATCACACGGCTGGATCTGGTCGACGACCTCACCGAATTCCCTCGGGAGATTTTCGATCTGGCGGACTCGCTGGAAGTACTCAACCTCAGCGGCAATGCCTTGAGCGCCCTGCCCGAGGACTTGCATCGCCTGACCCGCTTGCGCGTGCTGTTCTGTTCCGATAACCGTTTCACCGAGTTGCCGGCCTGCCTGGGCCAATGCGCCGCACTGACGATGATCGGCTTCAAGGCCAACCGCATCGCCCACGTACCCGCTGCGGCACTGCCACCGCTGCTGCGCTGGCTGATCCTGACCGACAACTGCATCGAGACGCTGCCGAGCGAGTTGGGAGAGCGGCCATTCCTGCAAAAGCTCATGCTCGCCGGCAACCGTTTGCACGCGCTGCCGAAATCCTTGCGTCAGTGCCATCGGCTGGAACTGATCCGCATCGCCGCCAACCAGATGACCGAGTTGCCGCAATGGTTGCTGGAATTGCCAAGCCTGACCTGGCTGGCGTACGCCGGTAACCCGCTGGAAACCGAAGCCGACGCCGCGGCCCTCGACGCGACACCGCGCATTGACTGGTCGGCATTGCGCCTGGAGAAAAAGCTCGGCGAAGGTGCGTCCGGGGTGATCCATCAGGCGGTCTGGCAACCGGCTGAGCAGCCGCCCATGGCCGTTGCGGTGAAGCTCTACAAGGGCGAAATGACCAGCGATGGTTCACCGCTGCACGAGATGAACGCCTGCATCACCGCCGGCCTGCACCCGAACCTGATCCGCGTCGAAGGGCGGATTGTCGATCACCCGCAGCAAACCGCCGGGCTGGTGATGCAACTGATCGCACCGAGTTACCGCAACCTCGCCGGACTGCCGAGCCTGGCGTCGTGCAGCCGCGACATCTACCCCGACGACTTGCGTTTCAGTGCGGCCGTGGCGCTGCGCATTGCCTCGGGCATTGCCTCGGTGGCCGAACACCTGCACAGCCATGGCATCACCCACGGCGACCTCTACGGGCACAATATCCTGTGGAATGAACAGGGAGATTGCTTGCTGGGGGACTTTGGCGCGGCATCCTTCCATGCGACTTCCGACACTTTGGAAAGCCGTGCCTTGCAGCGGATTGAGGTGCGGGCGTTCGGGGTGTTGCTGGGGGAGTTGCTGGCACGGATCGACTCGGGGTTGAGCGATGAACGGCGTGGGGGGCTGGAAGATCTGGAGCGGCGTTGCTGTCAGCCGCAGGTGCTGGCGCGGCCGGGGTTTGAAGCGATCGTTCAGGAATTGGCTGGGCTCAAGAAATAAATACAGGACCTGTGGCGAGGGGGCTTGCCCCCGTTCGGCTGCGAAGCAGCCGTCGCTTTTGGGACGGCTTCGCCGTCCAACGGGGGCAAGCCCCCTCGCCACAAGTCAGATCAACCCGCCAAGCCGACAAACATATCCTGCACGTCGTCATGGTTATCGAGGCCTTCGAGGAACGCCTCGACTTCGGCCATCTGCTCGTCGCTCAGGCCGCTGACCGGGTTTTTCGGCTGGTAGCCCAGTTTGGCCGACAGCACGGTGAAGCCTTGTTCCGGCAGGGCTTTCTGTACTGCGTCGAGGTCGGTCGGTTCGGTCAGGAACAGGGTTGCACCCTCTTCACCCGGTTCGAAATCCTGTGCACCGGCTTCGATGGCGGCCATTTCCGGATCGGCGTCCGGGGAGTCCGGCGACGCTTCGATCATCCCGACATGGTTGAAGTCCCAGGCCACCGAACCGGAAGCGCCCAGTTGGCCCTTGCGGAACGCCACACGGATTTCGGCCACGGTGCGGTTGATGTTGTCGGTCACGCACTCGACGATCAACGGCACCTGATGCGGGGCGAACCCTTCATAGGTCACGCGATGGTATTGCACGGTCTCGCCCAACAGGCCCGCGCCCTTCTTGATGGCGCGATCCAGTGTTTCCTTGGGCATCGAAGCTTTCTTGGCCTGTTCAACGACCAGGCGCAAGTGCGCGTTGGTCGCAACATCAGCGCCGTTGCGCGCAGCAATGGTGATTTCCTTCACCAGTTTGCCGAAGATCTTGCCCTTGGCATTGGCTGCCGCTTCTTTGTGTTTAACCTTCCACTGTGCGCCCATTTCTCACTCTCTTATCTGTGACATCTGTGGCGTCGAGACAACCATTGGCCGACGCTTTGCGCAAGTTTATACGGCCTAAAGTTGGCAATCGACCAAAAAATCCCGACTGGCATCGACATCTTCACCAGCGGTTGTAGGGGGATTCTGAAATGCCGCTTTGGCCTGTCCGCAATGCGCCGGGGTTTCGTACGCTTTGCACCCTATTCAACGGCGGCAGCGTGTTCGATGCACAACGACAAGGAAAGTCCCACCACCCTGACGCTTCTCGATGACGACCTGAGTTTCCAGGTGGTCCGGTTCAGCGGTCACGAAGCACTCAACCAGCCCTATCGATTCGACATCGAGGTTATCGGCCTGGCACCGGCCTTGAACCTTGAACGATTGCTGCACCAGCCGGCGTTCCTCGAATTCGGCCACGACCAGGGCCTGCATGGCGTGCTGCACAGCGCCGGGTGTGAACATCGAAGCGCACACCGGGTCGCTTACAAACTGGTGCTGGTGTCCCGTCTCCAGGCGCTGGAGCAGCAACGCCGCCGACGGGTTTTCCAGCGCGCCAGCGTGCCCATGATCCTGCGCCAGTTGCTCGAGGAACATGGGCTGCCCGCCAGCAGTTATCGCTTTGAACTGGCAACCGGGCACTATCCCCTGCGCCCGTTTTGCATTCAGTACGAAGAAACCGACCTGGCGTTGTTGCAACGACTGTGCGAGGAAGAAGGCATCCACTACCACTTCGAGCATCAACGCGACGGCCATGTACTGGTGTTGGCCGATGACAGCCTGAGTTTCCCCCAGGAGCCGCTGCTCATGCCGCTGCGCAGCGACGCACTCGACGATCATCACCAACCTGCGATCAGCGAATTGTTCCAGCGCCATGATGCCTCGCTCCCCCCTGTGCGCCCAGGTGCGAGGAATCCCGGTGCAGCGGACATCAGCGACGGCGCAGCCAATCACTCGTTCACCACTCACGAACAGCAGCATCGCGACCAGCTCAGCCGGCGACAGCTGGAACGCCTGCGGTGCCGGCACCTGCAAATACACGGTCAAAGCAACCTGGGAGCATTACGCAGCGGCCGGATCGTGCAGGTGGCCGGCCATCCCCTGGCGAACTTCAACGATCAATGGCTGGTGACCGAAACAAGCCATCAGGGGGGCCAGCCATCGATTCTGCTCGACGACTCAGCGGGCATGGCCCTGGGTTATCGCAATCAATTCAGCGCCATCCCCTGGTCCACGGTGTTCAGGCCCGCGCTGAAACAACCCCGGCCGAGCATTCCCGGGTATCAGCCCGGCCGGGTGGGCGGCCCTGTCGGACAGCCGCCGACTGTGGACGAGGATGGCCGGATTCGAGTGATCCTCTGGCCTGCCACAGATTCAGCCACAGAGTCGTTGTCCAGTGGTCTTTGGCTGCCCTTGGCGCTGACCACGGCCGAGGACTGGATCGATCCGTCCCGCTTGCCCGTGGCCGGCAGTGAAGTACAGGTGATTTTCCTCGACAGTGACCCGGATCGCCCGGTGCTCTGTACGGCGTTGGGCCCTCGGCCACAACCTCTGAATCCACCGCCCCGTGAGCCCCGGGGCGATACCCGCCTGCTGTTCGACTGGCTGCTCCACCGTCCTTGAGCATGATCGCGGTCCACAGCCCGGTATAAACGCCGCCGATGTACACATCGGCGACGAGGAACAGGACTCAGGTTCGCAGGGGTTTGATGTTCATCGCCCGATCGGGCGCGCAGGGATGCTTGGTTTTCAGGCCGCCGGGGCGGCTGTTCCAGTGCGGGATCAGCACCAGCGCCGAGAACATCGCGCAGCCGGCGAAGACAATGAATACGGTGACCGAGTCGAAGTAACCCGGCAACAATCCGCCGAGCACCGCCCCGACGGAACCGCAACCGTTGACGAACCCGGCCGCCGTCGCACCGGCCTTGGCCGTGCCGAAATCGATCGCTGCCGCGCCGCTGATCATCGAGTCCGGCCCGTAGAGGGTCAGCCCCATGACGAACAAGAGCGCCACCACCAGGACCACACTGCCGGTATGCAGGGCGCCCATGAACAATGCCAGAGTCACGGTGAGTGCCAACAGACTGAGTACGCAAGCCGGCATGCGTCGGGCGCCGAACAGTTTGTCCGAGGCCAGGCCGATCATGATCGGCCCGAGCAACCCGGCCAGCTCGAACGAAGTCGGAATGATCGCCGCACCGACCTTGCCCACCGAAGGCATCTGTTCGAAGACAATCACCGGCCCCCACAGCAGAATCGCGTAGCGCGCCGGTTTCAGCATGAAGTACGCCAGCCCCAGTACCAGTACCGTGCGGTTGCGCAGGATTTCCTTGAGTGGCACCCAGATACTGATTTTGCTTTGGGCAAGGGCTTCTTCAGCGGTCAGTTCGGGTTCCGGCTCCACAGCCGGCAAGCCGACGTCTTCAGGTTTGTTGCGCTGGAAAATAAAAAACAGCACGGCGACCAGCCCAACCACCGCCGCACTGGAAACAAACGCCGCATGCCAGGTGCCGATGAGCGTATACGCCCACCAGCCGGCAAACGGCGAGGCCACGAGCCCGCCAAAGGCGTAGCAGGAACTCCACAGGCCCAAAACCCGCCCGCGCTGTTCGGAGGGAAAGAAACTGCCCAGGTTCTTGCACAATCCCGACCAGCCGGTGGACTGCGCCAGGCCTTGTATCAGCATGCAGGTAGCAAAAATCGGTAACGTCGCAAAGTTGCCCATCACCAGCGCCGCGCCAGCGGAAATCAGCAACCCGCCGAGCACCACCACCCGCGGCCCGAAGCGGTCGGCCAGTATGCCCCAGGTGAACTGCCCCACGGCGTAAGCCGTCAGGTAGATGGCATCGAGGTTGGCCATGGCCATTTTGTCGAGCATGAAGGTCGGGTCTTCGGCGATGCCGAGTTTGGCCACCGAGAAGGCTTTGCGGGTGAAGTAGAAAGCGGCGTAGGCGAGCCAGGTGATCGCGAAGATCTGCACGCGCCAACGCTTGATGGTGCCGATGTGCTTGTTCATTGTGGTTCTGACCTCAGGGTGTGAGTGTGCCGGCAGAATTGGAAGCAAACGCCTGTTTTTTTATTGTTGAGCACTGCGATATCGCCCTGTCCCTACGGCGGATACCGGTCAGATGAGTCCTGTTTTGCACGCCCAGGCTCATGGCACCCGCTGCGGTTCGACTGACCGGTCAGCGGGGCTGAGAGTGATAAAAACAATTACTGTTTAATAAGTGAAATCGATTTATCGTATTTCCAAAATAAGCTTTGCTTGTTACTGGAGATATCGATGTCGGTTTCCCACGCCCAACTCAAAGCGTTCCATGCCGTTGCGGTACATGGAAGCTTTACCAAAGCCGCCGAGCGGCTATTTCTGACGCAGCCGGCGATTTCCGACCAAGTGCGCAAACTTGAAGAGCGCTACGGTGTTTTGCTGTTTCACCGCAACAAACGTTCGGTGCGCCTGACCGATCTGGGCGAACGCCTGCTGAGCGTTACCCAGCGGCTTTTTGTGATTGAGGCCGAAGCCCAGGAACTGCTGCAGGATTCCCAGGCCCTGCAGACCGGCAGCCTGATTCTGGCGGTGGATGCGCCGGTGCACGTGCTGCCGCAGATTGCCCGATTCTGCGAACGCTACCCCGGCATCAGCGTGAAGATCGAAACCGGCAACACCGATGAGTCGCTGTTTCGACTGTTCAACTATCAGGCCGACCTGGCGTTGCTGGGCCGTGATGTCAGTGACGAACGCCTGATTTCCCTGCCCCTGCGCAATGACCCGATGGTGGCGTTCGTGTCGCGCAATCATCCGTGGGCCGACCGTGAATCCATCACCCTCGCCGACCTCGATGACACACCGCTGGTACTGCGGGAAATCGGTTCGGTGACGCGCCAGACCCTGGAGGAGGAAATGGCCGGTGCAGGGCTGCGCATTCGTCCGGCGATCCAGGTTGAAGGTCGGGAAGCCGCTCGTGAAGCGGTGGTGGTCGGGATTGGCATCGGCGTGGTGTCGGCGGCCGAGTTCGGCGCCGACTCACGGGTGTGCGCCTTGCCGATTACCGATTGTAAACGCCGCCTGACGGAAACCCTGGTGTGCTTGCGCGAGCAGAGTTCGCGGCGAATCGTGGCGACGTTTCTCGAGATGGTGCGAGAAAGCCTCGACTAACCCTCTGTAGGAGCTGTCGAGTGAAACGAGGCTGCGATCTTTTGATCTTGAAAGTCAAAGGATCGCAGCCTCGTTTCACTCGACAGCTCCTACAAGGGAATGGGTCAATTCAGATTCGGCGCCAACCCGAAAAAAGCCTGAATCAACCGCAAATCCCGCCGCCGCTCCATGCACCCGATCATGTGCCGGTTCACCAACCCCTCGCCAATGATCGGCACCGCCGCCACGCGCGGGTCGTGGCTGACTTCCACCGACGACACCACCCCCACCCCCAGTTCGGCGGCCACCGCCTCGGTCACCGCTTCGCGGCTGTCCAGTTCCAGCAACACCCGCGGATTGACCCTGGCCTGGGCGCAAGCCTCATCAAAGGTGCGCCGGGTAATCGAACTCGGTTCGCGCAGCACCATGATCACCTGATCCAGTTCCTTGAGCTGCACGCCATTGGTCTTCTGCGCCCAAGGGTGCCCGTCAGGCACCAGTGCACAAATCCGTGATTCGTTCAGTGCCTGCAGATGCAAGCCCTTGCGCGGCTCGACTTCGGTCAGCACCGCGACGTCGGCATGTTCGGACAGCAGCGCCGCCAGGGTTTCCTGGGCGTTGCCCAGGCGCAGGTTCACCGTGATCCCCGGATAGCGCGCGCGCAGGCTGGCAAGCATCGGCATGACCATGTGCGGACCGTCCGCCGCCACCTCCAGGCGCCCGGTCAGCAACTGCCGGTTGGCTTCGAGCATCACCTGCGCCTCCTCGGCCAGGCCGAACATCGCCCGGGTGATCGCCGCCAGCTTGGTGCCCTCCTCCGTCAGTTCCACACGTCGGGCGGTGCGGCGCAGCAGGGTGATCTGGTAGTGCTCTTCCAGCGCCTTGATGTGCCCGGTGACCGCCGGCTGGCTGATGAACAGCCGCGCCGCCGCCCGGGTAAAGCTGCCTTCCCGGGCCACGGCATCGAAGGCGCGGAGCTGAAACAGGTTCATGAATAACCCTCACTGATGGCTGGCATAACAACAAACAATTTGATTGATAGCACGGCAAATTGCAATTTAAGCCCCGTAGCTTCATCCCATCGAATGCGAGGACACGAACATGAGTGCTGCCGAACCCATCCTGCTCACCCCCGGCCCGTTGACCACTTCGGCCCGCACCCGTCAGGCGATGATGATCGACTGGGGTTCATGGGATGACCGCTTCAATCAACTGACCGCCAGCCTCTGCGAGCAATTGCTGGCGATCGTCAACGGCGCCGCGACCCACCACTGTGTACCCTTGCAAGGCAGTGGCACCTTCGCCGTCGAGGCCGCGATCGGCACCCTGGTGCCTCGCGATGGCAAGGTCCTGGTACTGATCAACGGCGCCTACGGCAAACGCCTGGCGAAAATCTGCGAAGTGCTGGGCCGTTCCTTCAGCACCTTCGAAACCGCCGAAGACGAACCGACCACCGCTGCCGACGTCGACCGCCTGCTGCGCGCCGACAACGGCATCACCCACGTCGCCCTGATTCACTGCGAAACCAGCACCGGCATCCTCAATCCGTTGCCGGAGATCGCCCAGGTCGTGGCGGGACACGGCAAGCGCCTGATCATCGACGCCATGAGTTCCTTCGGTGCCTTGCCGGTGGACGCGCAACAAGTGCCGTTCGATGCCCTGATCGCCGCCTCGGGCAAATGCCTGGAAGGCGTGCCAGGCATGGGTTTTGTCTTCGCTCGCAAAGAATCCCTGGCCAGCGCCGCCGGCAACTCGCATTCGCTGGCTATGGACCTGCAGGACCAGCACGCCTACATGGCCAAGACCGGCCAGTGGCGCTTCACCCCGCCGACCCACGTGGTCGCGGCGCTGCACGAAGCCCTGCTGCAATACAACGAAGAAGGCGGCTTGCCAGCCCGGCACGAACGCTACGCCGCCAACTGCCAGGCACTCATGGAAGAGATGGGCAACCTGGGGTTGCGCAGCTTCCTGCCGGCTGCCATTCAGGCGCCCATCATCGCCACCTTCCACGCCCCGCAAGATCCTCGCTACCAGTTCAAGGAATTCTACGAGCGGGTCAAGGCCAAGGGTTACATCCTCTACCCCGGCAAACTGACCCAGGTCGAAACCTTCCGCGTCGGCTGCATCGGACATGTGCAACCGGCCGAGATGCGCGAAGCCGTGGCCGCGATTGGCGAGGTGTTGCGCGAGATGGAAGTGCTGGAGATCTGACCCACACCGCATTCCCCTGTGGGAGCGGGCTTGCTCGCGAAGACGGACCGACATTCAACGTAGATGTCGGCTGACACACCGCTTTCGCGATCAAGCCCGCTCCCACCAAAAGCAGCTTCCCTATTAGCCAGTTGCCACAGGACTTGATCACCATGAACTACTCCAACCCAAGCAAACTCCAGGCCGCCATCCTCGACTGGGCCGGCACCGTGGTCGACTTCGGCTCCTTCGCCCCGACGCAGATTTTCGTCGAGGCGTTCGCCGAGTTCGACGTCCAGGTGTCCATCGAAGAAGCCCGTGGCCCGATGGGCATGGGCAAGTGGGACCACATCCGCACCCTGTGCGATCTGCCGGAAGTTGCCGAGCGCTATCGCAAAGTCTTCGGCCGCACACCGACCGACGACGACGTCACCGCGATTTACCAGCGTTTCATGCCGCTGCAGATCGAGAAAATCGCCGAACACTCGGCGCTGATTCCGGGCGCTCTGGAGACCATCGCCAACCTGCGCGAGCAAGGGATCAAGATCGGCTCCTGCTCCGGTTATCCGAAACAGGTCATGGACAAGGTGGTCGAACTGGCTGCCACCAACGGCTATGTGGCCGATCACGTGGTAGCCACCGACGAAGTCCCGAATGGCCGCCCATGGCCCGCCCAGGCACTGGCCAACGTCATCGCCCTGGGCATCGACGATGTTGCCGCGTGCGTGAAGATCGATGACACCGTGCCAGGCATTCTCGAAGGTCGCCGCGCCGGCATGTGGACCGTGGCGCTGATCTGCTCGGGCAACGCCCTGGGCCTGGATTACGAAGGTTATCGCGCGCTGGGCAGCGACCAACTGGACAGCGAGCGCAAGCGTATCCATGGGATGTTCGAAGATTCGCGCCCGCACTACATGATCGACACCATCACCGATCTGCCGCAAGTGATCGCCGACATCAACAAGCGCCTGGCCAACGGCGAAATGCCGCAATCAAGCTAAAAACCGCACCGCTCTTGTAGGAGCTGCCGCAGGCTGCGATCTTTTGATTTTCGGCGTCATTGGGGACCTGAAGATCAAAAGATCGCAGCCTGCGGCAGCTCCTACAGGGGCCGATACGTTTTTGCCGTCAATTACCTGATCCAGAGCATCCAGCGATCAATCACCTCAGGCAAACCCGGTGAAACAGGATTACAGTAAAGGCACACCGTCGGACAAGAGCGGTGGCTTTAAACCGGACCTCTGAGGAACACCGAATGCCGTGGAAAAACTCTGCCTCGCGCTACAGCACCGTATCGATCACGCTGCATTGGTTGATGCTGGTCCTGCTGGCGTTGGTTTATGCCTGTATCGAGTTTCGCGGGCTCTTTCCCAAGGGCAGTGGCGGGCGAACACTGATCGTCGAATCACACTTCATGCTCGGCCTGACCGTATTCGTCCTGGTCTGGCTGCGATTGTTCGCACGCAGTCTCGGCCCGGCGCCGCAGGTCTTCCCCGCCTCGCCGCCCTGGCAAACGACGCTGGCCAGGCTGATGCACTGGGCGCTGTACATTTTCATGATCGTCACGCCGATTCTCGGCTGGCTGGTCACCAGCGCCAAAGGCAACCAGGTGATGTTCTACGGTTTCGACCTGCCGATGCCCATTGCGGAAAACAAGGACCTGGCCAAACAACTCCAGGACTGGCACGAGCTCGGCGGCACTATCGGCTATTGGCTGATCGGCCTGCATGCCGTGGCCGCGCTGTATCACCATTATGTGGTGGGCGATAACACCTTGCTGCGGATGATGCCCAAGAGCGTGAACCGCGACTCCTGAAACCAATGAATTCAAATGTGGGAGCGGGCTTGCTCGCGAAGGCAGTGTGTCAGGCAATACAAAATTGACTGATCCTCCGCTTTCGCGAGCAAGCCCGCTCCCACACTGGATCGCAGCGCCGCTCAGTTTTTTGATTTCAATCCCCGCCGCCCCTGCAAGCCGCCGGTGTGGATGAAGATCAGTCGCGTGCCCGGAGCGAACTTGCCTGCAGTGACTTGTTGCTCGAGGGCCATGAGCGCTTTGCCGGTATACAGCGGTTCCAGGGGTACGCCGCTGGCCTGCCCGGTCTTTTCGATGAACTCAAGCAGCAGCGGATCGACCTTCGCGAAGCCGCCGCGACTGGCCTCAAACAGCTCATACGCCGCATCGACCACACCGGCTTCCTGCACGATCCGCTCGACCAGCTGCGCCACCCCATGATCGTCAGGCACCGCCAGGGCACCGTACACCGGGTGATCCCCCGCTTCGGCGAGTACCAGGCCTGCCAGCGTCGTGCCGGTTCCGCAGGCCAGCCACCAGCCGTCGTAATCACTCCAGCCTAATCCAGTCAGTTGCGCACAAACCTGCGCCCGCAACTGCATGCACCCTCGTGCGCCGGGTAATCCGCCTCCACCTTCAGGCACCGGATGCAAAGTCGGATACTGCGTTTGCCATGGCTGCCAAAAACCGGCCTCGTGTCGCGCCCGATAGCCGCCGTAACCCAGCCAGTGCAACTGCATGCCAAATGCCTGCAAATCCCTCACGGTCGGCGTTTCCTGAGGATGCCCGCGCAACAGGCCGACAGTGGCAAAGCCGAAACGCCTGCCCGCCGCCGCCAGGGCGTGGAGGTGATTGGAATGCGCGCCACCGAGACTGATGATGCCTTCTGCACCGAGGCGGTCGGCGGCCTTCAGGTGCTCGATGAGCTTGAACCATTTGTTGCCGCTGATCAGCGGATCGATCTGGTCCAGACGCAGGATCGCCACTTCGATGCCGGCGTGGGTGAGCCAGTCAAGTTGAAGGGGTTCGAGGGGAGCCTGGGGTAGCCAGGTGTCGGGAGGGAGAAGCATCAATGCCGGCTCTGGGTGAAGAGCCGGCATGTTATCACCTGATTTGTGGCGAGGGAGCTTGCTCCCGCTCGGCTGCGCAGCAGGCGCAAACCCGGAACACTCGATGTACCGGACTAACCGATTTGGGGCCGCTTCGCGGCCCAGCGGGAGCAAGCTCCCTTGCCACAGGTTGTGTGTGAGCCCAAACGATGCGTATTACAACTCCGCCGCCAACCGCGAACCCTGATTGATCGCCCGCTTGGCATCCAGCTCTGCCGCAACATCCGCGCCGCCGATCAGGTGCACGCTCTGCCCTGCCGCCACCAGGCTTTCATGCAACTCACGCAACGGATCCTGCCCGGCGCAAATCACGATGTTGTCCACCGGCAGCACCTGCGGCTCGCCGGTTTCGCCGATGCGGATGTGCAGGCCTTCGTCGTCGATCTTCAGGTATTCAACGCTGTTGAGCATCTGTACCTGCTTGTTCTTCAGACCCGTGCGATGGATCCAGCCGGTGGTCTTGCCCAGGCCGTCGCCGACCTTGGACTTCTTGCGTTGCAGCAGGAACACCTCGCGGGCCGGCGCATGGGGCGCAGCCTTGATACCGGCGACACCACCGCGTGCCTCAAGGTGCGTATCGATGCCCCACTCCTTCCAGAACGCGGCGCGGTCCTGACTGGTGGCGACACCTTCATGAACGAGGAACTCGGAGACGTCGAAACCAATACCACCGGCACCAATCACCGCGACACGCTTGCCGACCGGTTTGCGCTCAAGGATCACATCCAGGTAGCTCAGCACCTTGGCGTTTTCCACGCCAGGAATCGCCGGCACGCGCGGCGCAATGCCGGTGGCCAGGATGATCTCGTCGTAGCCGCCCTCGACCAGCTGTGCCACGTCGACGCGGGTGTTCAGGCACACTTCGACATTGGTGGTCTGCAGCTTGCGGTTGAAGTAGCGAAGGGTCTCAAAGAACTCTTCCTTGCCCGGAACGCGCTTGGCGATGTTGAACTGACCGCCGATTTCGCTGGCCGAATCAAACAGCGTCACCTGATGGCCCCGCTCGGCCGCCACGGTCGCGGCGGACAAACCGGCAGGGCCGGCACCGACCACGGCGATTTTCTTCAGTTGCTGCACGGGCAGGTAATTGAGTTCGGTTTCGTGGCAGGCACGCGGGTTCACAAGGCAACTGGTCAGCTTGCCGCCAAAGGTGTGATCGAGGCAGGCCTGGTTGCAGCCGATGCAAGTGTTGATTTCATCGGCGCGACCTTCAGCGGCCTTGTTGACGAAATCCGGGTCGGCGAGGAATGGCCGCGCCATGGACACCATGTCGGCATCGCCCTCGGCCAGGATCTGCTCGGCGACTTCTGGCGTGTTGATGCGATTGGTGGTGATCAGCGGAATATTCACCGAACCCCGCAGCTTGGCCGTGACCTTGCTGAACGCCGCACGCGGCACTTTGGTGGCGATGGTCGGAATCCGCGCTTCGTGCCAGCCGATACCGGTGTTGATGATGGTCGCACCGGCCTGCTCAATGGCCTTGGCCAGTTGAACGATCTCTTCCCAGGTGCTGCCGCCTTCGACCAGGTCGAGCATCGACAGACGGAAAATGATGATGAAATTCGGGCCGACCGCTTCACGCACGCGGCGAACGATTTCCACCGGCAGGCGCATGCGGTTTTCATAGCTGCCACCCCAGCGGTCGGTACGGTGGTTGGTGTGGGCGGCGAGGAACTGGTTAATGAAATAACCTTCGGAGCCCATGATTTCCACACCGTCGTACTCGGCGGTTTGCGCCAGTACCGAGCAGGTGACGAAATCGCTGATCTGCTTCTCGATGCCTTCCTCGTCCAGCTCCTTGGGTTTGAACGGATTGATCGGCGCTTGAATGGCGCTGGGTGCAACCTGTTTCGGGCTGTAGGCATAACGACCGGCGTGGAGGATCTGCATGCAGATCTTGCCGCCTGCGTCATGAACGGCACGGGTGACGATACGGTGCTTGAGCGCCTCTTCTTCGGTCGTCAGCTTGGCCGCACCGGAATACACGCCACCTTCGTCGTTGGGGCCGATGCCGCCGGTGACCATCAGGCCGACACCGCCACGGGCACGTTCGGCAAAGTACGCCGCCATGCGTTCGAAACCACCCGGTTTCTCTTCAAGGCCCGTGTGCATCGAGCCCATCAGGGTGCGATTGCGCAGCGTGGTGAAACCCAGGTCCAGCGGAGCCAAAAGGTGCGGGTATTGAGCGGCGGTCATCGGTAACTCCACATCGATCGATCACGGAAAGTGCAGGAGCTCTGTGGCCCCCGTCAGTCATGTTCGACAGACTAAGAGCCGCGACACCGTCGCTCAATGACCGTAACTGACAACTTAATGATCGAAATGTGCAGCAACAGGGAGTGACTGGGAAATAGCTGCTACACCCGCGGATGCCCAACAAGCGCGAAAATGCGCAAATGTTTTCGTCGCAGCGAAGCGTGTCAGGCCACTTCAGGGGGCTGTTCCGGCTCCGGAAAAATATGACCGCCTTCCATGGCCCATGAAGCGGGAATGTCGACCACTGCCACGACCACTGCATTCGCATCGGCCCCGGTGACGGCCATGTAAACCTCGGTGATTGCGCGCAGGATGGCGTGGCGCGTCGCTTGTGGTCGTCCTGCACGGATCTGGCCGCGGATTATCGCGGGGGCCGCGACTTGGCCGGCGGTGAATGCGCTTCCCGCTTCAAGCTCCTTGAACAGCACGTGCACATAGCTGGCCGGCGCGCCCGTCTCCTGGGTGTGAATGGATGTGATGGACTCGGCCAGCGATTGGCGTTGACGCTCGCTGAGCGTTCCCTTGACGGTCTGGCATTCATAGAGGGGCATGGAAAACTCCTTTGAAGACGTTATGCAACAGTCAGGTACACAGGGCTTCAGCCCTTCAACTTGATGATCAGTTCGATCAGCTTGTTGGGCTTGAGCGGTCCCTTGTCGTAGGGCGGCAGCATCATCCTGGTGGCGGCGAAGAAGCCCTGACGATAGACAGGGCGCATTTTGGAAAAGGTCTGAAAGCCTTCGTAACCGTGGTAATGGCCCATGCCGCTGGCGCCGACGCCGCCGAAGGGCATGTCGTGCTGAGCCACGTGCAGCAGCGCGGTGTTGATGCATACGCCGCCCGACATGATGTGGGTCACGTAGTAGTCCTGCAGGGCGCGGTCCCTGGTGAAGGGATACAGCGCCAGTGGCCTGTCGTGCTGGTTGACATAACCAGCCACGTCTTCGCGGCTGGTGTAGGTCTTGACCGGCAGCAGCGGGCCGAAGATCTCGCGCTGCATGATGACCATGTCGTCGCTGACGTCGAATACCAGGGTCAGCGGGAATTTTCGCAGGGTCTTGTCCGGCGTCTGGTCGGGGAAAAGATTGACCACCCGCGCGCCCTTGGCCACAGCGTCATCCAGCGTGGCCTGCATGCGGTCATAGGCGCGCTGGTCGATCATGGACGTGTAATCGGCATGATTGATGTCGGGGTAGCGCTCGGCTATTACCCGCTGGGCTTCGCGTTCGAAGTCCGCCTCGGAGCCGGCGGGAATGAAGACGTAGTCTACGTTGGTGCAGATCTGTCCCGCGTTGAAGGCCTTGCTCCACATGATGCGATCGACGGCCAGGGTCATCGGGAAATCCGGCGCGACCACAGCGGGTGATTTTCCGCCCAACTCCAGTGTCACCGGGGTCAGGTTGCGCGCAGCATTCGCCATCACGGCGCGGCCGGTCTGACCCGAGCCCGTGAAGAAGAGATGGTCGAAGGAGATCGAGGAGAAAGCCGGGCCCACCGAGCCATTGGCGCCGCTGTCTTCGAAGAACTGAAGCTGTTGCGGCGGGAAATATTTCGGTGAGATGGACATCAGAAGACGCGTCAGATTGTTCGAGTTTTCCGACATCTTGACCATCGCCCGGTTGCCGGCGGCGAAGATGGCGGTGAGTGGCCCGAACGACAGCAGCAGCGGAAAGTTCCAGGGTACGATCACGCCGACCACGCCCAGCGGCTGGGGAATGACACGGTTGCTGGAGGTGGGGTAGACCATCAGATCGATGTGGCGTTTCTGCGGTTTCATCCACTTCTTCAGGTGCTTGATGGTGGACTTGATGTCTCCCAGCACGACGAAAAACTCGGCGAACAGCGTCTCGAAGGTGGAGCGGTTGCCGTAGTCCTGGTTGATCGCTTCGATCAGTGCCTGGCGGTTGTCTTTCAGCATCCGCGCCAACTTCTTGAGGTCTTCCACGCGCTGGGCATGGCTGCGCTCGGGCATGGCAAGGTAGGCGGCGCGTTGGTGCTCGAAGCAGGATTGCATGGCAGGGGGAACGATGGGCTGGGCAATGTTCAGGGCACTCATGCCGAGTTCCTTGTGTAGTGATTGAAAGGCGGCAAATGGGTTTGGCTACGCTTGTCGCGCAGCCGCCCCCCCTTCTATTGCAAAGGATTCAATGCCTCAGGTGTGGCGCTCACGCGTCCTTGAAGTTCGGCGCTCGTTTTTCCAGGAAGGCTGCAGCGCCTTCCTTGAAGTCTTCTGCGCCGGTCAACCGGGCGACTTCACTTAGCAGAGTTGCAAGCGCCGCCTCGGGGCCTTTTTCACGGGCCAGGCGCACCGACGCAAGCGCTGCCTTAACACCGGACGGTGAGTTCTGCGCAATCAGCCGTGCGAATTCGAAAGCGCGCGTCATCAGCTGGCTCTGCGGGACGACTTCTTGCACCAGCCCCATCCGGCAAGCGGACTGAGCATCGAACTCCTCCGCCGTCAGGATGTAGCGAAGCGCATTACCGAGACCGATTTTTGCCGGCAAGAACACGGTGGCCCCCCCGAACGGGAACAAGCCGACTGCCACCTCGCGTTGAATGAACGTGACATCTTGCGCGGCGATGACAATGTCCGCCGCTGCCGCCAGCTCCACCCCAAGGTTCATGCACTTGCCATGAACGGCAAGGACCACCGGTTTGCTCCGGCGGCGAACGGTCGGGTCGATTTCGAGCATATCCACCAGCGATGGATCGCCGATACGCAACTCTCCACGTGCGGCGAGAGGCGCAGAGCTGACGATGTCCATGCCCGAGGTAAAGAGCAGGCCATTGGCATGCAACACCGCACAACGCAGGCCTGGATCGTCTTCGTAGATCGCCATGGCCTTGGCCAGGCCGATGAACATGTCGCGGTCGAAGGCATTCATCTTGCGCGGACGGTCCAGGCAGATCGACAGCACATTACCGTGGCGTGTGATGACCACCCGATCCTCGAGGCGGTCGCCGGACACGGCGAGGGTTTCACGTTTTTCGCGCTCGCGCAGTACCAGGATCCGCCGCAGGATTTTCCCTGCAGGTGTTTTTGGAATGGCGTCGATGAATTCGATGTCGCGCAGCTTTTTATAGGGGGTTACACGCTGGGCGACGAAGTCGATCAGTTCGGCTTCGGTCACAGGTGAGCGCAGCACAACGAAGGCTTTGGGCACCTCACCGGATTCGGTGTCAGGGCTGGGCACGACGCCGGCATCGGCCACCGCCGGGTGCATCAACAACACACTTTCGAGTTCGACCGGGCTGATCTGGAAGCCTTTGAACTTGATGAACTCTTTGGCGCGGTCGATGATTCGCAGATTGCCGTGCTCATCGATCCGGCCTACATCTCCGGTTCGCAGCCAGCCCTGCGCATCGATCGTTTCGGCGGTTGCCGCCGGATTGTTGAAGTAGCCGAGCATCACGTTGGGACCGCGTATCAGCAACTCGCCATCCGCACCTGGCGCCACGTCCTGGTTGCCGCCGATTTCCACGACCCGCACCTCAATGCCATGCATCACCCGGCCGACCGAACCTTCGGCCTCTTTCGGCATGCCTGGCTCGGAAACAGCGCCGGTGGTGGTGGATTCGGTAAGGCCCCAGCCGTTGAGCACCGGTACTTTCAATCGATCGGCGGCGCTCTTCAGCAGCTCGGCACTGATGGGCGAGGCACCGGAGATGGCCAGGCGCAGGCTCGACAGGTCGAAGTGATCGACCAAAGGATGCTTGGCAAACTGCAACACAACGGGCGCAACGACCGGAGCGACAGTGATTTTGTAGTCCTGAATCACGCGCAAAGTCACTTCCAGGTCGAGTGCGGGCAGCACGATCAAGCACGCGCCCTGAGAAAGCGCCGAGCCTATGAAGCTGGTCTGTCCATAGATATGGAAGAACGGCAGCGCCGCCAGGATGGTGTCGGACCGGCGGAAAACCTGGGCGGCGGTCACCTGCTCGGTCGCCGCAACGTAGTTGCGATTGCTGAGCATCACCGCCTTGGGGAAGCCGCTGGTGCCACTGGAGAACATCAGGGCCAACAGGTCTTTTTGCAGATCACGGCAGCGCTCTTCGGCCAGAGGCTTGCCCTCCAGCAACGAGGAAAACGGCGTGAGGCCCGCGGACTCACCCAGCACGAAAATGTCTTTCAACGGCAACGTGATCAAGGTGTCACGCAGCCGTTCGAAGACTTGCGGGGTGACGATCACACGCGTGGCCCCCACCAGCTTGAGGAGTTCTCGCACGTCCTCCGGCGAGGACATGGGATTGAGTGTGGAGTACACGCCGCCGGCGAAGGCTATACCGTACAGAGCCACCGGGAACCAGATGCTGTTCGGCGCGATGATGGCGGTGACCTCCCCAGGCTCCAGACCACGCTCGATCAGATTGCCGGCAAGCACACGCACATGCCGGGACAGTTCGGCATAGGTGAGCTGTTCACCGCTCAGCCCGTCGATCAACGCCGGGTTGTCTGCGTAGCGTTGGATTCGCTCCAGAAATAGCCCGGCGAAGGAACCGACAGGTACTTCCAAAGGCCTTTGCGACAGAAATGAATTCATGTATTTACCCCGCTCGTGGTATTGGTCATCGCATGTTCCGAGGCACGTTGGTGCGCCTTAGGGGTCATCGACTCGTGAACCACAGTACGAGCGGGGTCGTGAGCTCGACAAACGACATTGGTTTTACTTGGATGACAAAATGTCACGTGAAAAGAAGATCCTCATCCCTGCGGAAAGCGTGCGACAGCTGCCCGCGCTCAATGCTTTTGAAGCCGCTGCGCGGCTGGGCTCCTTTCAAGAGACCGCGACGTTCCTGCACCTGACGCCTTCGGCGATCAGTCACCAGGTTCGAAGGCTGGAAGGCGTATTGGGTGTGGCGCTTTTTGTTCGACGCAATCGGCAAATCGAATTGACCGAAAGCGGGCGCAAGCTGCAGCTGCACGTCAGCCGGGGGCTGGCCGAGATCTCTATCGGGCTTCAGGCGGTCAAACAAGCCAGTGACACCAGCCCATTACGCATCAGCGTGGCGCCCAGTTTCGCGGCTACCTATCTGAGTGCGGGCATGGCGCAGTTCGAACGTGAGAACCCGGACATCACCGTGCATATGGAGTTTTCATCCAGGGTGGCCGATCTGGAAGCCCGCGAGCTGGACATCGCCATTCGCCATACCACGCAAACCCGATTCAACGTTTTTTCCGAAAAACTGGCAGATGTATCCGGTGCGCCTGTCTGTGCACCGCAAATAGCGGCAAGACTCGTTGCCGGGGAACGTATCGAGAGTATCCCTCGCATTGCGCTAGCCCAAGCGCCTGGGGTCTGGACGCTTTGGAATCAAGCCGCCGGACGCATGAATATCCCGCCACAGCGTGAGCTGCTTTTTGAAAATCTGAGTGATGGCCTGCAGGCGGCCATTGACGGTCACGGATTGATGATGGCTCCGCTGGGGCTTATCGAAAAGCACCTGAAGAATGGCCAATTGGTCCTGCCTTTCAAGGAGAGGCTGGAGCGAGTGTCTGCCTACCGCCTGCTGTGTCTCAATGGCAATGAGATGTCTCCCAAAGTCTTGCGGCTGCGGCGCTGGTTAAAGGCTGTGATTCGCAAAAGCAGCCATTTCGGCGACGGTCTCGATGTCGCCAGCCATCAGGTCCCGCGCGAAGATCGATAACCTTTCATTCGAACAACTGACGGCGCCTGGCTCCCGGCGACATGGAAAACCAGCGCTGGCAAGCGCGATTGAACACGCTCTGTTCGCTATAGCCGAGCAGACCGGCAACCTGGGACATCGGCATGTGCCGCTCCGCCAGATAGTGATCGGCACGGTCACGCCGCAGGCTCTCGACTATTTCATCGAAGCTTCTCCCCTGCTCGGCCAGCCTTCGCTGCAACATACGCACGTGCATGCCCAGTTGCTCGGCAATCAATGGCAAACGGCAACGCTGTATCGGCATCATGCGCAAGACCAGGCGCTCGACCTGGCTGACAACATCCGACGTCGCTTGCAAGTCGAACTGCTGGAAATACTGTTCCAGTGCGCGATGCAGGTAGGGGGCCTGCTGTTCAATCCGCTGATTGAGTTGTTCGTCACGAAGTACCAGGGCGTTGCAGGATTGGCCGGTGCACACCGCGGTTTTGAAATAGCGCCGGTACCGTGCCTGAGCCGCTGGGTGATTGGCGGAAAACAGAACCGCCTGGGCAACGAAGTTGTCGCCATACAGCAGCTTCATGCCGTTATGCGCCACCCCCATTGCCAGCTCCACCATTTGCCGTCGCGGGGTCGGTCCGGACAGGCGGATGTCGATCAACAGGCGCGGCGCGTGGTTCTCGCTCAGGTCCAGATCAAGCTGGATGCCCGGGCTGTGGTAGCCGATAAAACGGATGATTTGCTCCAACGCCTCCCCTGCCGTTGCGCACGTTCGAGCGATGACCGCAATCGGCCCCAGGACGTGCAAGTCCTGGTACTCGGCCATGCGCAGGCCAAAGTCAGGGCAATCGAGCTCTCGTGCGGCAAACTCCAGCAGCCCGACCAGCGAACGCAACGGAACCCGTGCCTCCTCGTCCATCAGCACGTCCGGATGGATGCGGAAGCGCTCGAGCATAAGGTCGGCTTGCCCGCCAAGCTGGCTTGCCACCTCACGGAATCCGGTAAACGAGCTTGTTCTGATCAATGTAGTCATGTCGTCAAAGATCAAATAATTGGCATGAGAGGTCAATTATTTTCTAACGCCTTCAGCCAACAATCGGTCCCGGGTACCTTTGTTGCTTCCTGGTGAAGCAGCCCCTGTTCGCTCGCTCGGGATCATTGTGTGATGGAATTCGACTACGTAATCATTGGTGCCGGTTCAGCCGGTTGTGTCCTGGCCAACCGCTTGAGTGCAAATCCCGATATCACGGTATGTTTGCTGGAGGCCGGTCCGGAAGACCGCTCGCCATTGATCCATGCCCCGGTGGGGGTCGCGGCGATCCTGCCGAGCCGACACGTCAATTGGGCATTTCACACAGTACCGCAGCCCGGCTTGAACGGACGTCGCGGCTACCAGCCACGCGGCAAGGTACTGGGCGGAAGCAGCTCGATCAACGGCATGGTGTATATCCGTGGCCACCACAGTGACTTCGACGATTGGCAGGCGCTGGGCAACCCCGGCTGGTCGTTCGCCGATGTACTGCCGTACTTTCGCAAGAGTGAGATGAGCCACCGCGGCGCATGCGACTACCACGGGGCGCAGGGCGAACTCTATGTCGGCAAGAACCCGATGCATCCCGTCACGCAAGCGTTCATCGAAGCGGGGCAGATGGCCGGACACCGCCACAATCCCGACTTCAATGGCGTCGACCAGGAGGGCGTTGGCCAGTTCGATGTGACGATCCGCAACGGTCGGCGCTGGAGCACGGCCACCGCGTTCCTCAAACCGGTTCGACACCTGCGCAAGAACCTCACGGTGCTGACTTCGGCTGCGGCCGAACGCATTGTGCTCGAAGGCAAAAAAGCCGTCGGTGTCGAGCTGCGTCTCAAGGGCAATCGCCAGACCATCAAAGCACGCCGGGAAGTCCTGCTCAGTGCCGGTTGTTTCGGCAGCCCACAATTGCTGATGCTCTCGGGGATTGGCCCGCAAGAGGAACTCAAACCCCAAGGCATCACGGTGCAGCACGAACTGCCCGGTGTCGGGCAAAACCTGCAGGACCATCCGGATGTCGTGCTCAGCTACAGGAGCCAGGATACGTCATTGATGGGTGTCTCCCTGCGCGGCAGTGTGAAGATGGGCAAGGCCTTGATCGACTATGCCCGTCATCGGCGCGGCCCTTTTGTGAGCAACTTCGCCGAAGGTGGCGGCTTCCTGAAAACCGATGCCAAACTTGCACGCCCGGATATCCAGCTGCATTCGGTGATCGCGATGATCGACGACCACAACCGCAAACTGCACTGGGGTCACGGCTTCAGTTGCCACGTCTGCGTGTTGCGGCCCAAGAGCATCGGCAGTGTCGGTTTGCAATCAAACGATCCGAACGCCCCACCGCGCATCGACCCGAACATTCTCGGGCATGACGACGATGTCGAGACCCTGCTCACGGGCTACCGCATGACCCGCAACATCATTCAACAAGCACCGATGGCGCGTTATGGCTTGAAGGATATGTTCAGCGCGGGCTTGTACGGCGATGAACAGCTGATCGAACTGTTGCGCCAGCGTACCGACACCATTTATCACCCGGTCGGTACCTGCAAGATGGGCAACGACGAGCATGCGGTGGTGGACAGCCAATTGCGTGTGCATGGCATCGAGGGGCTGCGGGTGGTGGATGCCTCGATCATGCCGACGCTGGTGGGCGGCAACACCAACGCCGCTTCAATCATGATCGCCGAACGCGCAGCGGACTGGGTGTCCGCCAGCAGGTGATCGTGCTGTCGAATCGACCTTCGGCGTTACTGCCGCAGGTCAGCGGTTTCGCTACACAGGTTCCGGACAGTGCGGCAGTGGTTTGAGGTGATTTGTTCCTGATCAGCTAAGGTAACTGGGTCGACCACCCGTTTGGGCAGATCAGCAATGAACTCATACCTCACCCTGTTCTTCGGTATGTTCACAACCCTGCTGGCAATCATCAACCCACTGGAGGCCATTCCGGTATTCCTGGGTCTGCTGCAGGGCAAAGACTCTGCCGAACAGCGCCGCGTTGCACGCAGAGCCTGCCTTTATGCGCTGCTGTTGATGTTTTTCTTTTTGATTTTCGGCAACCTGCTGCTGCGTTTGTTTGAAGTTCCGCTGAGTATGATTCGGGTGGTCGGCGGGGTGATCCTGATGCGGATCGGGTTCGAGCTTTTTGCGCCCTCGCCCGACAGCAGCCTGATTCCAAGCGGTGGCAAAGGCGACGAGGACGTATCTTTCATCCCCATGGCCATGCCGATCATGTTCGGCCCCGGCGCCATTGCCACGGTGATCGGCCTGACCAGCACCATCAAGGACTCCGACCGCGCCGTACTGTCCTTCGCCGTCGTGGCGCTGGCAATCTGCGCCACCATGCTGGTCACTTACCTCTCTTTGGCCTACGCCAACACCATCCTCAAGAAGATTGGCCCGCAAGGCATCGATGCCGCGACCCGCATCGTCGGTTTTTTCGTTTCGGCGATGGGCGTGGGGCTGATCTTTCACGGGACGGTGGAGTTTCTGCAGTCCTATGGGGTGTTACTCAACGGTGTAACGAAGTAGGACTGAAAGCTCTCCCGCAAAAAAACGGGCGCCTGTGTGGGTAATGTCAGTCAGTTAAGGAGATAAACCTGTAGGAGCCGGCTTGCTGGCGATTGCGCAGGTACAGTCGACACAATTGTCGTCTGATCAAGCGCTATCGCCAGCAAGCCGGCTCCTACAGTGATTGCCGTTTTCTCACGCCTAACTGATCGGCCTTACGCCTGTTTAATCGTGTCCGTTATGACCACTCTGCCGCATGGCTTTGAGAATGCCGTCCAGGTTGTAGGTTTCCGGCGCCTGCATGGGCGGGAAGTCCTTGTACGACATCAACTCCTTCTCCCAGAGCAATTGTCCGATCGGCAGCATGTTCCAGTTGTAGATATAGGCGTTGCCCGGTGAGCCCAAGGCACCGCCATAGCCGGTGATGGACTTGGCGTCGGCACCGACGGTTGTTTCAAAGGGGTCGCGCTTGAGGTTGAGCAGTTGGGTCCAGTGGAAAGTGGTCGCGCCATACAACCCGCCCGTCGCGGTATCCGGCACCATGGTGTAGTACATCTTCCAGTTCTTGTAGCGCACTGCCGAAGGTTGCGAGCCGGTGTAGTAGAAAAAGGTGTCGCGCGCCGACTTGTCGGACTTGCCGGTCAGGTAATCGGTTTGATCCACACCATCGAGCTTGGTCTTGACGATGCCGGGATAATTGCCCGCCATGATCTGCTCGTTCAGCTCATTGCCCTTCTTGCCGCCAGCGATACTGACCAGTGTCGGCACCCAGTCGAGCGAGGCAAAGATGTCGGTCATGATCGTGCCTGGCTTGATCACCCCAGGCCAGCGCATGACCAGCGGAGCGCGCATGCCACCTTCCCAGGTGGTCAGCTTGCCGCCCTTGAACGGGGTCGTGCCGCCGTCGGGGAAGGTTATGGTTTCCGCGCCGTTGTCGGTGGTGAAGACGACTATGGTGTTGTCCAGTTGGCCCATGTCCTCGAGTTTCTTCAGGACATATCCAATGTTGTCATCCAGTTGTTTCATGCCCGCTTCGTTGGTGCCCCAGTCTTTTCCGCCGGGCTCTCCGACCATGGCGTCATACTTGGGTGGCAGCACCGTGGTGATGTGCATGCGTGCCGGGTTGTACCAGACGAAGAAGGGTTTACTGGTCTTCTTCGGATCGTTGCGGTCAAGGAAGTCGATGACCTTGGCGGAGATTTCTTCATCCACGGACTTCGAACGTTCCAGCGTCAGTGGCCCTTCGTCCTTGCACGTGGTGTTCTTTTGCGTACCGTCGCTGGAGACGCAGGACATGACCGGACGAGGTGGCGTCAGGCAGGTACCTTCCCGCGGATCGATGGCGCCAGGCACGTCCGGCAGTCCGTTGATCGGTGTGGCCTTGCAGGGTGGGGCTATGCCCTGCACCTGGGGCGTCTTGTTGATGTCGACAAAACTCACGCCCTGCATCGCATCGAGGTGATAGAGGTAACCCCAGAATTCCTGGAAGCCGTGGGATGTCGGCAGCGCTTCGAAGTTGTCGCCCAGGTGGTTCTTGCCGAACTCACCGGTGGTATAGCCCAGATCCAGCAGGAACTTGGACAACGCAGGTGTGCCAGGGCGCAGCCATGACGGGCTGCCGGGCAATTGCGGTGGGATCATGCCGGTACGCAGCGGGTGCATCCCGGTAAAAAAAGCATTGCGCCCCGCCGTACAACTCTGCTCGGCGTAGTAGGTCATGAATTTCGCGCCTTCCTGGGCGATGCGGTCGATATTCGGCGTTTCACCCACCGCCAGGCCCTGGTGATAGATGCTCGGCTGCATCCAGCCGATGTCATCGGCCATGATGAACAGGATGTTGGGTTTCTTGTCGGCCGCTTGAGTCACTGTCGACAGGCTGGCTGCACCGGCAAGACTGCTTAACGCCAATCCCGTCAGTACAAGTTTTCTCAGTTTCATGAACTTGATCCTCTTCCAGTTGATTCACATAACTACCCATCTCGGATACGTCGTGCTCTCATCTCTCAAGGCTCAAAAACTTCAACTGCCCCATCCTTAATACTGACGGTCATCCGTCACGGGTGCGGCTTTCTTAAATATGTTGAGCTTTGACCGCAATGGCGATTGGCTCCAGTCCTATGCATACCCAGTGCTCAGCCCTACCACTAACCGGATGGTGAGTATAGACGCGCATTTACAAGGTGTCGGCCGCAAGGCCGCCCCTCCTTGGATCACCTCATTTCATCGCTTTGCCTGCGCAACATCGCCGCAGAAAATATCGACGCTGCCGTCTTCGGGTGATGTCCGCACGACGACGGAATATTTTCCGGAAAGCAACTCTGACGTTGCGATCGGCGCATTGCGGTAAAAACTCCAGCCATTGGACCCGGCTTCATTTTTTGTATTGACCTTATCGTTCATTGCATAGGCGACAGGTCCGGGTTGCTGACAGCTGCCTTTGTTGATGAAGGTGTAAATGCGCGGCGGCAGGAGGGTTCCGGTCGGAACGCCAGTGATATAGAAATCAAAATTGGTCTGGTTGCCTTCGGCTGTCAGTGTGGCGTTGCCCGTCTGGCCCGCATTTCTGTGGGTGGCAGCCAGAGGCAGATTCATTGAATGATTTGAAGCCGTGCTGCAACCGAAGAGACCTGCCATGAGTAGCGCGAGTGGAACGATGCGGGCATTCATAATAACCTCCGAAAGTGGAAGAAGTGCATGGGGGAACATTGGGTATAGCTCATTAATAAATGGGCTGTACCTCAATAAATCCGCATTGGACAACTTCGCACCTGTCACCCGGTGATCAGGCAAAAAAATAGAAGAAACGCTGACAGTGTCATCTGTCCTTGCTTTCACGCCCCCATGATCTTGACCAACAGACTTTCGCGCTGGCAAACGTCGGCCTCCACGGCCCTCACTTCTTGCATGAACACCTCTACCGCGGGTGGCAGCGAACGCTCCTTTAGGTAAATGAAGCCGTACCGGGTACGCAGTGCGAGGTCCTGAACGGGTAACGGCGCGATTTCACCCGCCGACAATTCGCGCTCGAACGTCGACAGATTCCCCAGTGCCAGGGCGTTGCTGTTCTCGACGAACTTCACGATTTGCATGGGGACATCAATTTCAATGGCCGGTACGAAGTCTCCGGTCAGCGCATCATAGGCACCGGCGCAGCCCAGCGTTGCCGGAAGCAAGTGGGTCGCCAACCGCAAGGGAATGCGCGAAGCCACCCAGGGGTAATCGAGTGTTTGTGCCAGCGTCAGAGGACGGTCTTGCCCAAGCAGCGGATGGTCCGGGCGACAGAACAGGCGGCCTTCATGCTCCCCCAACAGCTCGCAGGTGAGTTCTTCCCGGCCTTGCAAGGTGCTGATTTCAGCGATGCCAAGATCCACCACGCCGGTTGTGACCTGGTGAGCCACCTCGCGCCACCCGGCCACATGGGCCGTCACCCTGATTTGCGGATGCCGGGCATGCATCCGCGCGATGCCGGCGTAGCCGCTGATGATGCTGGGGTAAGGACCGAAAGCGACTTTCAGTGCGCCGATATCCCCGCCCGCCAGCAAGGCGATGTCACGCCGCAGATCCTGCTCCGCCACTAACAGGCGCCGACTCTTCTCCCGCAGCAAATGGCCAAATGCAGTCAATACCACACCGTCGGTGCGTCGATCGAACAACGTGACCCCGAGTTCGCGTTCCAGCATCTGGATGCTTTTACTCAGCGCCGGTTGGGAAACACCCAGAGCCTTGGCGGCCCGGCCAAAGTGTGCGTGCTCGATCAATGCCAAAAACTGACGTAGACGGTTCGGCGTCATTTCATAACCTTTATGTTATCGAAAACATTTAAAACGGAATTTTTAGGAATCAGACCAATATGCTATTCATGGTTCGACGGGTCAAGCCGAGAACGCAGAACGCTTGCGTTGCCTTGACGCCCCTGGACATTTCATCTGGCGCAGGAACCTTTCATGTACAACAAGACCCTCCATCTGGCACTGGCGATCACACTTGGCGGTGGCATCAGCCCTTGCGTTTTCGCTGCCGATGCAAACGGCGCAGCTTCCGATCCGGCTCCATCGCAAAACGTGCACTTCGACAGCAAAGGCAAGGCGCCTTCGTCCTACACGGTCGACATGCAGAACACTGTGCGCAAGACACTCCCCTTTGCCGACAAGCGCGACCTTGAAGAAGCGAAAAAAGGCTTTATCGCCGCACCGCCCTACAAGAAGATCATGGCCGACGCCGGGAACGTCGCGTGGAACATGGGGAGCTACAACTTCCTGAATGAAGGCAAGGATTACGACAGCATCAATCCGTCGCTGCAGCGTCAGGCGGTGCTCAACACGGCCTATGGCCTCTATGAAGTCGTTCCGGAAAGGATTTACCAGGTGCGCGGGTTTGACCTGGCCAATATCACGTTCATCAAGGGCGACACCGGCTGGATTGTCTTCGACACGCTGCTGTCGAAGGAAACCGCCAGGGCCGCCCTGGACTTCATCAACGAAAAACTGGGCAAGCGCCCGGTCGTGGCGGTGGTGATCTCCCACTCCCATGCCGATCACTTTGGCGGAATCCGCGGCGTGGTCGACGAGGCCGATGTCCGCAGCGGCAAGATCCCGCTGATTGCGCCGCAAGGCTTCATGGAGCATGCCGTGGCTGAAAACGTCTACGCCGGCAACGCCATGAACCGGCGGGCGTTCTTGCAATATGGCTTGCTGTTGCCCCACAGCCCGTACGGTCATGTCGACATGGCCATTGGTAAAAATGCTTCGATTGGCAACATGGGGTTGATCGAGCCCAACCGATACATTGCCAAAGATTTCGAAAGCCTGACCATCGACGGTATCGAAATGGAGTTCCAGAGCACGCCGGGCACTGAAGCGCCTGCGGAGATGAATACCTGGTTCCCACAGTTCAAGGCGTTCTGGGCCGCCGAAAACATCACCGGCACCATCCATAACATCTATACCCTGCGCGGCGCCCTCGTCCGCGACCCGCTGGTCTGGTCGAAGAACATCAACAATGCCCTGTATCGCTACGGTCAAACGGCAGACGTCATGTTCGCCTCCCACAGCTGGCCACGCTGGGGCAACGAGCGGATTCAGGATGTGATGCGCGCGCAACGCGACGCCTACGCCAACCTGAACAACGCCGTGCTGCATGCCGCCAACCAGGGCGTCACCATCAACGAGATTCAAAACGTCTACAAGTTGCCCGAAAGCCTGAAAAACAACTGGGCGACCCATAGCTACCACGGCTCGGAAGAGCACAACAGTCGTGCGGTGATCAACCGCTACCTGGGTTACTGGGATGCCAATCCGGCGACGCTGATGCCGCTATCGCCAAAGGACTCGGCCCCGCTCTACGTGGAAATGATGGGAGGCGCCGACAAGATCATGACCAAGGGGCAATCCTTGTTCGATCAGGGCAAGTACCGCGAAGCCTATGAAATCCTCAACAAGCTGGTGTATGCCGAACCGCAGAACAGCAAGGCCAAGGACTTGCTCGCGGATGTCTATGAGCAAGTCGGTTATCAGAAGGAAAGTGCCGGCGTGCGCAACAGTTTCCTTTCGGCAGCCTATGAACTGCGCCATGGCATGCCCAAGGGCTTGCCGCCAAAAACCGGCGGCCCCGACATGATTCGCGGCATGAGCACCGAGTTATGGCTCGAATACCTGGGCATTGCCCTCGATGGCAGCAAAGTCGCGGATCAACACTTCATCTTCAATCTCAAGACGCCCGATAACGGCGAGCAGTTCGTGGTGGAGTTGAGCAACTCGACATTGACCAATATCAAGGGG
Organism: Pseudomonas sp. Pseusp49; assembly: GCF_059491875.1. Classification (NCBI taxonomy): domain Bacteria; kingdom Pseudomonadati; phylum Pseudomonadota; class Gammaproteobacteria; order Pseudomonadales; family Pseudomonadaceae; genus Pseudomonas; species Pseudomonas sp. Pseusp49. Next base: position 4,617,645 of record NZ_CP168514.1, read on the forward strand.
CAACAAGCCAGCAATGCCGACCTCACCATCACCCTTGACCGTGCTGATCTGGAAGGCGTGATGGCGCGCAAGACCGGATTTGAGCAACTCGTCGCAACCGGCAAGGCCACCTTCGAAGGCAACCGCAAACCGTTCGAAATGTTGATGGCGGCAATCACCCCGTTTACCCCGACCTTTGAATTACTGCCAGGCACCCTCCAGTAATCCACCAGGACTGCGCTTCATCCTGCCCGGGGATGAAGCGCTTTGGCGTTCAACTTCGCGACCCTGAATAAACAATAACGAGCCTGGATGGCGCTATTCACAAGTTGTTCCTTCCAATATCGAGAATATGAACTACCACTTATGTGTGCCCCCACCAGGCCACTTGAACGTAACTCAGGTTTTTCGACGTTCGTTAATTCACCCTTATTCGAAAATGCACATTTGCCGGGATCTGATCCATGCAAACCAGAACAGGTGCACTGCCTGCCTTTACGCTACTTGCCTTGTGCAGCCAGCAAGCAAACGCCGGCGGCATCATGCTTTACGAAATCGGCACCGATAACGCCGGCCTGGCCAATGCCGGAGCCTCCGCCCGGGCCCAGGGCCCTTCCACTATCGCCAGCAATCCGGCGGGCCTGAGTTACTTGCCGGGAACACAGATCACCGCGGGCTTGCAGGTGCTTTACGGCAACCTCAAGTTCGATCGCGATGCCGACACCAACGTGCCGGGCAGCGGCAGCGGCAATGCCCTCGACCCGATCCCCGGCGGCAGTTTTTTCATCAGCCATGAACTGGACGATCACTGGAGCGTCGGCTTCGGCCAATACGCCGATTTCGGCCTGGCGGTCAATTACGACAACGACTGGTCCGGGCGCTACTTCGCACAGAACGCCAGCCTCGGTGGTTTGTCGTTGGTGCCGAGCGTGGCTTATCGCTTCAACGAGCAATGGTCGGTGGGTCTGGGGGTCAAGGCCATGTACGGCATGCTGCAAGCCCAGACCGCGATTGACCGCTCGCCGTTCGGTTTTACCGACCGCACAGACGGCCAATTCAAGTACAAGGACCAGGATTGGGGTTTCGGTGCGAATGTCGGCGTCATCTACGCCCCGCAAGCCGGCACACGCATTGGCCTGACCTACACCAGCCAGGTCGATCTGGACTTCGAGGACCGGCTGGACGTGAATGGCGATGGCCGACTGCTCGAGCGCGTCAACAACACCAAGACCGAACTCGACATGAAGGTGCCGCAAACCGTCACCCTGAGCCTGTTCCAGCAACTGGACCGGCAATGGGCCTTGCTCGCTTCGCTCAACTGGCAGGACTGGTCAGAGTTCGGCGACATTGCGGTGCAGGTCGACACCACCGCGGCTGGCTCCCAATCGACCACGGTCGACGCACATTTCAAGGATACCTGGCATCTGTCGCTCGGCGCGCAATACCAGGCCACCGAGCAATGGTTGTGGAACGTCGGCGTGGCGTACGACAGCAGCGCCGTGTCGGACCACAACCGCACCGTGACCGTACCGATGGCCGAGTCCTGGCGCCTTGCGACAGGAGCCACCTATGCGCTGGACAAGGACACCGACGTCAACCTCAGCTGGGCCATGATCTGGATTGGCGACATGCCGGTTGACCAGACCAGAAACGTTTCGGGCAATCGAATTTCCGGTCAATTCGACAGCGCCTGGATTCAAGCCGTGACCGGAAACATGACCTGGCGCTTTTGAGTGTCTTGCCACACCAAAGCGACTTCATCCGAGGAGCACACAGCATCATGAATCTGTCCCGAAACCTGCTTTTCGGTGCCGCCGTGGCCGGGCTTCTGCTCGGCGGTTGCACCTCCAAAGTCACTGAACAGACGCAGTACTCCGGCTACCTGTCCAACTACGACAATCTGCAGGAGGTCACCACGCCCAGCGGCGGTACGGCGATGCGCTGGGTGAGCCCATCGTGGAACCCCAATGCCTATGACACGGTAGCGTTCGAGCGACTGGAACTGTATCCGGCGCCCAAGCCCAATGAGCGGGTCAACCAGCAGACACTCGATGACATCCGGGACTACATGAGCAACAGGGTCAAGGCGACGCTGGGGCAGAAATACCGGATGGTCCACCACACGAGTGCCGCGCCAAAAGGTTCGAAACCCTTGATCCTGCGCGCCGCGATTACCGGCGTGAGCGCCTCCAACGAAGGCATGAAATGGTATGAAGTGGTGCCCATCGCCGCTGTCGTCGGGGCGACACAGGCGGCTACCGGTCACCGCGATCAGGACACCGAGCTGTATATCGAGGCCGAGCTCATCGACGCGAGAGACAACCAGACTGTGGTCAGGGTCGTGCGCAAGGTGTTCGGCAAGCAACTGTCCAACGAAACCCAGAAAATCACCGCCCAGGACTTCAAGGCGGCGATCGACAAGTTGAACGTCGATCTCTGGGCATTCATCCGCAGTTGAATCCCTGATTCAACCCGCCAACCGATGTTGGCGGCTGAATCGCTCCCGGAAGAGGAATGGCTGATATGGCTTCCCATGCATTGCTTCGACTCACACATTTGCACAGACCTTTAATCGCCGCAGCGCTCATCGCCAGCGCGCTTGCGTTAAGCGCTTGCGCAACGGTGGATGCCCAGACGACCGCCTACGTCGGGGTCGAGCACCCTGCTCCGACCCTGCCCGCCGAAGTCCAGATATTACGCACGGAACCGACGCGACCCAGTGTGCGTTTGGGCGAAATCCTGATTGATGCCAGCGTCGACCCGGCACCGCCCATCACCCAGGTCGAACAGAAACTGCGTGAAGAAGGCGCCAAGCTGGGTGCAGACGCGGTGGTGGTGGTTTACGACCGGATCCAACCCGTCGCCGCCTACGTGACCGGTCCTCTGTGGAACCGCGACATCGATACGATCCAGGGTCGCAAGCTCAAAGGCATTGCCATCAAATACCAATGACGAGGTGTACAGCTATGAAAGCAATCATGTCCTGGCTGACGGTCACGTTGGCGACGGTCTTGATCAGTGCCTGTTCCGCCGTGGGGTCGAACGATGGCGGCGCCGGTGAAATGGAGATTCGCTCGGGCAAGATCGAGCAGATATCGCTGACGCAGATGCAGACCAATCATGACAGTGGTGTCGGCGCCGTACTCGGGGGCCTTGGCGGCCTCGGTATCGGCAGCCTGATCGGCAGTGGCACCGGGCGCGACGTCGCGATGGTTGCCGGCGCACTCGCCGGTGCGGTGGGCGGTAACTATGCAGAGAAGAAAAAGTATGACCAGCCGGTAGCGGCGCAACAGGTCATCGTGCGGGTGAAAAGTGGCGTGCTGGTATCGGTGACCCAGCCGATCAATCCAGCCCTGAGCAAAGGCATGAACGTTTACATCGAAGGCTCGGGGAATAATGCTCGGGTGCTGCCACAAGGTGGGTAGTGGCCACGCCTGGAGCGGTAAACCGCCGTTGATCAGGCAGCCCAAGGTATCTTCGCTGGCAAACCAGGTCCCACAGAGAACGCGGATTCACCCTCGTTTGGTGAGCGACGCAAAACCCTGTGGCAGCCGGCCTGCCGGCGAAGGCGTTTTCCAGGCCGGCGCCTGACGTGAGGCGGTCTTCGCTGGCAAGCCAGCTCCCACAAATAACGCGGATTCACCCTCGTTTGGTGAGCGACGCAAAACCCTGTGGCAGCCGGCCTGCCGGCGAAGGCGTTTTCCAGGCCGGCGTTTGACGTGAGGCGATCTTCGCTGGCAAGCCAGCTCCCACAGAGAACGTGGATTCACCCTCGTTTTGTGAGCGACGCAAAACCCTGTGGCAGCCGGCTTGCCGGCGAAGGCGTTTTCCAGGCCGGCGCCTGACGCGAGGCCGTCTTCGCTGGCAAGCCAGCTCCCACAAATAACGCGGATTCACCCTCGTTTTGTGAGCGACGCAAATCCCTGTGGCAGCCGGCCTGCCGGCGAAGGCGTTTTCCAGGCCGGTGCGTGACCCGAGGCCGTCTTCGCTGGCAAGCCAGCTCCCACAGAGAACGCGGATTCACCCTCGTTTTGTGAGCGACGCAAATCCCTGTGGGAGCCGGCTTGCCGGCGAAGGCGTTTTCCAGACCGGTGCATGACATAAGGCCGTCACCCTGATCATTACACCAAAAATGAATTAACTTACTATTGTGTAATATTACACATCACGATAGATTTATTCAGAACCTGTAATGACCTGGAAAGACAATGAAACCTTGCGTAAAAAGCCTGGTGCTCGAACTGCTGGTCGCTAAAAACGGCGCCCCTCTGCAGGTCAGGGAAGCCATCGTAGCCTGCGAGCTATTCGGCATCAGCGAAAACAACGTCCGGGTCACCTTGGCGCGCCTCACTATCGAAGCGTTGCTGGAAGGTGCGGGCCGAGGCAGTTATCAGCTGGGGCCGCAGGCCAGGGACATCTCGGCGCAGTTGTTCGAGTGGCGCAACGTGGAGCAGCATCTGCGGCCGTGGGACGGCAGTTATCTGATGGTGGCGTGCAACGCCCTGGGGCGCAGTGATCGCAACATCTTGCGCCAGCGTGAACGGGCCCTGCACATGCTGGGTTTCGCGGAGCTGGACAAAGACCTGTACGTACGCCCGAACAATATCTCGCCTGATATCGAGTCGTTGCGTCGACGTTTGATCGAACTCGGCCTGGAACCGGCCGCACTGGTTTTCCAGGCCCAGGGCTTCGAAGAGGCGCAGGCGCAGCGAATACAAAACCTGTGGAAGGGTGAGTTGCTCGACGACAGCTACCGCCGCCATTGCGAGCAATTGGAAAGCTGGACACTGCGCGCCGGGCAACTGAAGCCGGACATGGCCGCACGCGAGTCTTTCATCCTCGGTCGCGAAGGCATCCGCCAGATCGTCTTCGATCCCCTGCTACCGGAACCTATGGTCGATGTGGCGCTGCGCACAGAGTTCTTTGCCTGCACCCAGCGATTCGTGGATCGCGGCCACCAAATCTGGCGCACCTTTCTGCAACACCCCTGAAGACTCAACTGACTCATCACCCGTGCCGTTCCAGGCCCTTGATGTCGAGGATAGACATGCATAACAAAACCAAAATCAGCGATATTCTCAGCCGCGACGAAATCAAATCCTTCAGCGAACGCTCAGACCTCTGGGGTGCCTGGGCGGTGGTGTCTACCTGGGGCGTGTTGGCCTTGGCCTTTACAAGCCTGGCCTGGGCCCGCGAATTCTTGCCCTGGTGGGGATTCAGTCCCGCTCTGATCGTGGGTGTCGTGATTATTGCCGGACGCCAGTTGTGCCTTGGCATTTTGCAGCACGACGCCGCGCACGGAACATTGTTCAAGAGCAAATGGTGCAATGACGTACTGGTCGATTGGGTGTGCGCCCGGCCGATCTGGAACGAGCTGCGCAAATATCGTCCCTATCACCTGACTCATCACGCCAAGACCTCATCCGTCGACGATCCCGATCTCTGCCTGGTTGCCGGATTGCCTGCGACGCGCCGCTCCATGATGCGCAAGTGCCTGCGTGATCTTTCAGGCATTACCGGGCTCAAGTTCCTGGCGGGACGCGTGCTGATGGATGCCGGCGTGCTGCAGTGGTCGCTCACCAGCGATATCCGCCGCCTGCCACAGGCAGGTCGTCGCTGGTGGGATTACCCACGGACCTTTTTCAGAAACGCCAGCGGAATGCTGCTCACCAACGGCCTGCTCCTTGCCGCATTCTGGATCAGTGGACAGGCGTGGTTGTACGGCGTGTGGGTGCTGGCCTATGTCACGCCGTTCCCGTTGTTCATCCGCATTCGTTCCATGGCGGAACATGCCTGCCTGGAACCAGACACGGACGTCCTTCGCAATACGCGAACCACACAGGCCGGTTTGATCGCCCGCGCTTGCGTGGCGCCTATCCGGGTCAACTTCCACATCGAGCACCATCTGATGGCATCGGTGCCGTATTTTCGCCTGCCGAAGTTGCATGCTCTTTTGCGGCAACGCGGCATCGTGCCGCCACCACCCACTTACTGGCAGGTGCTCAAGCGTGTGAGCCAGCGAGCTCACTCCGTCTGATGGATGAACGCTGTTCGCCCCAGACTCAAAAGCCGAAATACACAAAAGCCGTAGCTGCCGCCATACCCCAGGCGAGCAACGCCATGACCGTTGAATTTTGCGGTAATCCGGATTCGCTCAATCGCTGAAAACCGGGCCTCGCAACACCGGCCTGTACGTAATAACCCTGCCTGATTGCCCGGTAGGTTTGCCGCAGGCCGACCAACAGAAACAGGGTGATCAGGCCAAGGGCAAGTCCTCGCCTGATGGCCGGTTCAGCCAAGGCTGCAAGGTGATCCTGCTCGCAGGCAACGCTATTGAGTTGCACAACGGTAATTCGTTGATAGTCCGTCACAGAGCGCTTTTGCCCCACCTGCATCGCCGCCTGTTGCTCCAGATCCAGCACCTGATACTTCCAGAGTGTTGACGATCCTTCTCGGCAGAAGGTAAACGCGGCAGGACTTGATACGGAGATAATGCAAGCGTCGTTGATATCCAGTTTTTCCAGCGTTTCCATGGCTGATCTGGTGAAGTCCAGGTCGAAGACCGAAGCGGCCCCGGTAGCAGAAGCCGCGACGGAAACCAGTAGGCTGCTCAAGATGCAGATGGCTGAAATGTTCACGGCCAGGTTTCCCCTTTACCATTTTTTTGATTTCGCAGCTCGGTTCCAGCCTGCTTTGTTGAGCTCCAGTACGCTGCTGGCACCCCGACTCACGATGGGTCATCGAGTGGAAAAAAAAAGGGAGGGCATCCATTGCCCTCCCCTCCGTGGTCCACGCTCCTTGCGACAGTGTTTGTCAGAACATCAAGAGGCCAGAATGAAGTCTGCGGCCGAGATGGTGTTCGGGTCTCCCACACCTACCAGGGTGATGGAACCGGCTCCGAAGGTGAGCAACGTATCCGCTCCTTGGTCGAAGACGTTGACACTGCTGTTGAACGTCGCAGCCGTGATGCCGACCCCGACGAAGTTGAGCAGATCCTGGCCACCCGCCGCGTTGGCATCGAAGCCGATGATCCGATCGTTGCCGAAGGCCGGTCCGAACACGAAGACATCGTCGCCAGCGCTGGCATTCATCGTGTCGTTGCCGGCACCACCCGTCATAGCGTCGTTGCCGGCACCGCCATCGAGGATGTCGTTGCCTGCACCGCCCAGCAAGGTGTCGCCGCCGTCGCCGCCGGTGAGGGTGTCATTACCCACCCCGCCGGTGATGACGTTATTCGACGCGTTGCCGGTGCCGACGAAGTTGCCGACGCCGGTGAAGATCATGTGCTCGACGTTGGCACCCAGGGTGTAGCTGTTGAGTGTCGTCTGCACTGAGTCCTCACCCTCACCCGCCACCTCGGTCACCAGATCCCCGGTTGAATTGACGTTGAAGGTATCGCCGCCGACGCCACCGACCATCCGGTCATTGCCCGCACCGCCAATGAGGAAGTCGTTGCCGGTTGCACCGAGCAAGGTGTCGTTGCCGTCACCGCCGTTGAGCGTGTCATTACCGGCTCCAGCGGTAATGATGTTGTTCAACGCGTTGCCGTTGCCGGTGAAGTTGCCGACGCCGGTGAAGATCATGTGCTCGACGTTGGCTCCCAGGGTGTAGCTGTTGAGTGTCGTCTGTACGGAGTCCGCACCCTCACCCGCCACCTCGGTCACCAGATCCCCGGTTGAGTCGACGCGGAAGGTGTCGTTACCGACGCCACCGACCATCCGGTCATTGCCCGCACCACCATTGAGGAAGTCGTTGCCGGCTCCACCGAGCAAGGTGTCGTTGCCGTCAGCACCGCTGAGGGTGTCATTACCTACCCCGCCGGTGATGATGTTGCCCAGCTCGTTGCCGTTGCCGGTGAAGTTGCCGGTTCCGGTGAAGATCATGTGCTCGACGTTGGCACCCAATGTGTAGCTGTTGAGTGTCGTCTGTACGGAGTCCGCACCCTCACCCGCCGTCTCGACCACCTGGTCTCCGCTCGAATCGACGCGGAAGGTGTCGTTGCCGGCGCCACCGACCATCCGGTCATTGCCCGCACCGCCAGAGAGGAGGTCGTTGCCGGCGCCACCGATCAGTGTGTCGTTGCCGTCACCGCCGTTGAGGGTGTCATTGGCCGTCCCACCGGTCATGATGTTGTTCAACGCGTTGCCGTTGCCGGTGAAGTTGGCGGTGCCGAGATAGATCATGTGCTCCACGTTGGCGCCCAGTGTGTAGCTGTTGAGTGTCGTCTGTACGGAATCCGCACCCTCACCCGTCAACTCGATCAGCACATCGCCGACTGAATCGACGCGGTAGGTGTCGTTGCCGACACCGCCGAGCATCTGGTCATTACCCGCACCACCGTTAAGGAAGTCATTGCCTTCCTCGCCATTGAGGAAGTCGTTGCCGTCCCCGCCGCTGAGAGAGTCGTCGCCAAGGCCGCCAAACAACTGGTCGACACCACCCAGGCCATTGAGCGTATCGTTCCCGCCCAAGCCAAACAGCACATCGCTACCTGCGGTACCGTTGAGGGTGTTCGCCAGGGCGTCACCCGTTTGCACCGCACCCAGCAGCACGACCAGCGCCGTCGCCGCAGAGGTCACCGACTCCAGCGTGCCGAAGCCATCGGTATAGCGTGCGATCACCCGCAGTTGCTGGTTGATCTGCGCCGCACCCGGGGTGAAAGTCGCGTTGGTCGCGCCGGCGATATTGGTGAAGGTAGTCCCGGTACCTTGCTGCCACTGGTAGCTGAAGGTGCCCACCCCGTCCGGATCGACAATCCCGGCCGTCTGTGCGGTCAGCACCTGCCCTTGGGTCGGTGTGGTATCGCTGATCAGCAACGCGCCTGTCGGTGCATCGTTGACGTTGACCACCGGTGCCGTGGCATCGGACGCAACGCTTTCGGCGACGCCGAAGTCATCGACGTAACTGACCACCACCCGCACCTGATTACCGACCTGAGCCTGGGTAAGCGTGAGCGTGCTACCGGTGGCCCCGGCGATGTTGACGAAGTTGACGCCGTTGGTCACCTGCCACTGGAAGGTGAACTGCGGATTGCTCAGACCATCGACATCGATGATGGTCGACGGGTCAGCGGTCAACACCTGATTCTGCGTCGCAAGGCCAGTAACGGTCGGCCCGGCAGTCGGTGCGTTGTTCGCCGACGAACTGACGAACTCCAGCGTACCCTTGGCATCCTGATACACCGCCCGAACACGGATGTTCAGACCGGCGACATCATCCGCCACCAGATAGGTGGCACCGATCGCCCGCGATACCTCACCGGCGGCGACAAAGGTGATGTCTTCATAGACACCCGAGCCCGCAACGTTTTCGACCTGCCAGTAGTAAGCCACCGGACCGGTAACCGCGCCAGTCAGATTGCCCGCACCCACGTTGTCCAGGTCGCGGATCGACTGATCGCTGACGCGCAACAACTGGCCGGCGACAGGCGTATCCTCACGCGCACCGGTGGCATTATCAAGGATCGCCAGACGCCCCACAGGCCCGCTGTTCAAGGCGGTGCCAACGCCTGACGCCTGCGCCTGGTCAGCGAACTGCAGGCGCTCGATGCCGGTCAGGCGATCGACGCCATCACGGCCCGCCACCAGGTCAGTCACGATGACAGCATTGCCATCGACTGTGACGGTGTACTCCGATGCATTACCGGAGAACACTGCGGTGTCGAAGCTGTCAGTGCCGCTCAGAATCTCCCGCACGATGACCAACTGGCCCGGGTTGTAAGTACCGTTCAGCATTGCCTGGACCATCGGCTCCATGCTGTTGAAGCTGGCGATTTCCGCGCCAGTGCCATCAGCGTTCGCCCGTACGCTGATGCGCACGTTCAGCCACTTGTCACCATCAATGATGTCGTCACCACCGCGACCTTCGATGAGGTCGCTGCCGCTGCCGCCAAGGATGATGTTGCCGCCGTCGAAGAACGTCGCTCCGGCTGCCAGCAGATCAGACAGACCGTTGATCAGGCTGATGTTGGTCAGCACACTGCCGGTTGCACCCGCGGTAGGCAGCGAAGTTGCATCTTCGTTGTCACCGCGCAGGAAGTCACCGTGAGACGACCCCGACAGACCTTCCATGATGTCGAACCGCACCAGCGCCGAAGCACCTGAACCCGGCACCGGTGGCACATCGAAGAAGCGATCGCTGTAATCGATGGTCACGCCTTGGGCGAGATCCTTGAAGGTTGCCCAGTCATAGCCGGAGCCGCCGATATAGCGGTCACCCATGCCGAGACTGCCGACCATGATGTCGTCACCGCCTTCGCCGTTGAACTTGTCGTTCTCGTTACCGCCGACGAATACATCGTGGCCGATTACAGGGTCGTTGCCGAGCGGGTCGAAGTTGTCGCCAGGTGCACCGTCCGAGGTGCCCTTCTCGATCCAGTCGTCGCCTTCGTTACCCATGTCCTGTTCGTTGGCCTTGCTGCCCAGGATGAAGTCGTTGCCCTGGCCACCAATGGCTTCGGAGGCGTCCTCACCAGTGACGATGAAGTCGTTGCCGAACCCGCCGATGATCAGGTTGACGCCGTTGCCTCCATGCAGCACGTCGTTGCCGTCGCCACCCTGGATGTTATCGTCGCCACCGGTGTCAGTGATGATGTCGTCGCCGGTACCACCACGCAGTTGGTCGTTGCCGTCACCGCCATCGATGCGATCGTTGCCGCCATCGCCCCAGACCGTGTCATCACCTTCACTGGAGATGAGGATGTCGTCGTTATCGGTGCCACCCAGCACGATGTGCTCGGCACCGTTGTAGCGGATGTAGTTGGTGTCTGCCCCCACGGTCAGCGGGTTGTCGCGGAACACCACCTGCTCGCCGTTCGGGCCGAGCGGATCAACGGAGACCAGGCCTTCGTTGAATTGCTTGCCCTGGTCCACTTCCAGGTAGAACCCCGGATCCGAGAACACCAGGCCCGGCAAGTGCGTGGCCGAGGAGTTGGCCATGATCAGCTTGGCGAACGAGTTGCTTTCGAGTTCGGCATTCATCGACAGGCCAGAGGTGCGCTCCAGGTAGTAGAAGCGATCGCCGTCCTGCAGTTTTTCCAACTGGTTCTCGAACACGAAGTTGAAGGTCGAGCCGAGCATGCCGCCGAACGGAGTTTTCTGTTCGGCCAGGCCGCCAATCCACATATCGATGGCATCGACGCCTGTGATCGTCACCCCCTTCAGGTCATCGGCAGTACCCAGCACTCCATCCCTGCCAGGCAGCGTCACGTTGGCCCAGGCACCGCTGCCGTTGAGGAAGTCCAGGCGGTCAGCCGGTGCACCCGCACCACCGAAGACCAGCGCCAGCGCTGCAGCGCGTTTGCCTTCCAGCGTGGTCGCCGCCGTGATCGTGTCATGCGTGCCATAGGCGGCGATGAAGTTGATCAACGACTCCGGATGCTTGAGGTGCTGCACCAGGTCGACCCAGCTGTTGTACGGCTTGAGTTGGGTGTCACCGGTTTGACTGTAGATGTCGCGGCGGAAGGCGTTGAGTGAAGGAATCCCCACGTCGCGGCCACGGGCGATGTTGAGCGCCGGCAGGTCGAGCGGCAGGCCGAGCAGGTTGTTGCGCAGCGCCTCGGTGACGAACTCGTCGATTTCGTTACCGGCTTGCCGTGTTACCCCGCGTATGATTGCACTGGTTGCATCCTCTGGCGATACGCCACTGGCGGCGTACGCCAGCGGGTTGAGGAACGCCGCGATCAAGCCCATTTGCTGATCGGGGTTGGCACTGGCGGGATCACCTATCACATTGAAGTCGATATCGTAACGATCGACGGTCTCGGTCAGCATCGAGTGGCCAAACCGGTACACGGTGTGGGCGAACTCGGCAACGATCGAGGCATCGAGGTCGACGTCATAGACCTGGGTCGGTGCGAAGAACAGGTCGATGTTAGGCTGGATGGTCCGCGCAAACTCCTCGAACACCAGGTGCTGATACTGCATCTCGGTGCCGAACTTGGCAGCCTGGAACAAGCGCTCGCCATTCCACTGCAGCGCATCGAACTCGGCCTGGGTGGCAGGCAATGCGGTCACCGGATTGAGCAGCCACTCATTGAGGAAGGCCACGTCACCCGAATCGAGCACGGTGTCCTTGGTCTGCTGGACCAGGCGGTTGTGCTCGGAGTGGAAGATCGCATGCACTGCAGTCAGGCCGATGTTCTCGTTGACCCGACCGTCGCCGGCGATGTAGTGAGCATCGAGCAGTTCGTTGTCGTAGGTCAGGTTGTTGCCGCCTGGGCCAACAGGCTGCGCATTGCCGACATCGGTGTCAGCGTCCGCCTGCAGAACGCCACCGACAACGACCGGAGTGGCGTTGTGCGCGATGTCGTTAAGGAAGGCATGCCCCGTGCGCACTGCGTTCACGAGGCTGACCGGACTGGCCGGATTGCCTTCGACAAGCGTAGTGACGTCATCGGCGGTGCCGGCAATGCCGTCTACCCCGTTGTTGACCCGAATGACAATCTGCGGGAAGCCGTTCGGCCCCTTGAGGAAATTGCCATAGGCGTCAGTCGCCAGCAGCGGGCCGCTGTCGATATCGGCGTCGGTCAGGTTGATACCGAGAATGTCACGGGCCTGCGCCTTGACCACCTTCCAGGTGGCCATGCCACCGATTTCAACGTCGTCAGCGGTACCAAAGGTACCATCCGCTCCCAGGTCACGGTTAGTGATCAACCGGCCTGTCGCGACAGGGCCGTCGGCGGTCAGTTCATATCCGCGCAGGAACACCTGATGCGACGGGTGAGAACTGTAGGTCTGGTTCTGGTCCACGAACGGCGTGGTGGTGTTGGTGTGCTCATGGATGTCGTCGGCGGTGCCGAGAACGCCATCAGGCCCTGGCTGATTGGTCGCGCGGGTCAGGACCATGAAGTTGGTCGGGCTACCTGGGACAAACAGTGGATCATCCGGCTGAAGCGGAATGAAGACAGTGCCCGAGCCACCTTTGGTCACCAGGTCCAGGCCATGGTCGAAGAACTGCCCGAAGAAAGTCATCCAGGCGTTGAACGGAGCTGACAGCCCCGCATCCGCCGCAGTGTTCTCGAACAGGTACACGTCGTGATCATCGGCAGTACCGAACTGACCGTCCAGGCCGGGGCTGGCGACTATCTGTACGCCATCCTTGAGCACGTCGTCGTTACCCACCGCGCCGAAGTTGAGCACTCCGTCCACGCCCGGATCGTATGCCGTGGCATAGGCCGCCGGGTTGTTCGACGTCTGGTCGACGATCAGGTTACTGATGGTGCGCGGCTGCGAGTCAATCACAAGGCCGCCGTTGCTCGCATACGTCGTTCCCCCTTCCGCCGGATTGAAGACCGGATCGCTCAACCGCGGAAAGACGTTGTCGGCAGCACCAAACTCGGTGTGATTATTGCCGTTGAGGTTCAGCAGGTTGTTGTTCGACCCGTCGACCGCCCGCAGGCCCAATGGCGCACGGATGTTCGGGATCAGCGAGAGGATGTCCTGACCGGACGCTTCAGCCTCGGCAATCTTGATCTGGTCAAGAATGAAGTTGAGGTCGGAGCGGACCATGTGCAGGCCTGCGCCACCGGCGGTTGCATCCACGACCGGTACTGGCGCCGTCGGTACGACCGGTGTGCCCGGAGCCACCACGGAGGTCGGCTGCGAGAACATCATTTCAGTGGTGCCATGGGCATCCTGGTAGATCGCCTTGACCCGCAACGACAGCCCGGCAAGGTCGGGAGAGACCTTGAACGAGGTGCCATCGGCACTCTGGAACGCCAGGTCACCGGCCGGCAACAGGATGATGTCCTCGAAAACGCCACTGCCCGGAGTTGCCTCGAACTGCCAGTAGTAGGACACGGAGCTGTTGATCAAGCCCAGCGGATTACCCGCCGTGATGTTGTCGGCATCGCGCAGCCCGGCCACGCTGACAGTCAGCGTGTCGCCCACGACGATCGCGCCGCCGTTGCCATCGGTGATAGTCGGACTGCCAGTCGGTTGGGCATTGAGCCCGTCCACCAGCACTTGCTGGTTATCGGAGAACTGCAGGCGTTCGATATGCAGCAGGGTATCGGCGCCGTCACGGCCCGCTACGCTGTCTGTCACGGTATAGACGTCGTCCGCCAGATCGGCGGTGCCGCGATCGTCGACGGTCACCGTGTACTCGCTCTGAAGCCCGGAGTAAATGGCCGTGTCGAAGGCCGCCCCGCCGGTCGAAGTACCGGGCAGGATTTCCCGCACGGCCTTGAGCTGACCGGGGTTGAAGGTACCGTCCAGCATGAACGGGATCATATCGACCATGCTGTCGAAGGAAGCGACTTCGGGACCGGTATGGTTGACGTCGCCAGGGGCATAAACGGCAATCCTGACGTTGATCCATTTGTCGCCGTCGATCAGGTCATCGCCACCGCGACCTTCGATCAGGTCACTGCCATCGCCGCCGAGGATGATGTTGCCAGTGGCAAAGCCGGTGACCGGCAAGCCGGCATCGGCCAGGAACTGGTCCAGTCCGCGGATCAACGCCACATTGGTCAGCGCACTGCCCGTGGCACCACCGTGGTTGACGATTGTGACTGCATCAACATCATCGCCTTTGAGCACATCGCCGAAACTCGAACCGGACAAGCCTTCGACCTCGGCAAACCGGTCAAGAATCGAGGCCGGCGAGGCGCCGACCGGATTGAACACCCCGGCGTTCTGGTTTGGTGCATTGCCGTGTGGCTGCGCCAGCGCGGCCAGGCTCAGGTCAACGGTCACGCCGACCTTGTCGTTCTTGTAGGTGACCCAGTCGAAGCCGGACATGCCGTCCATCTTGTCCTGGGCATCGCTGCCGACAAAGATGTCATCGCCACCCTCGCCGATCATTTCGTCGAAGCCACCGCCGCCGACAAAGATATCGTTGCCGATCACATCGTCAGTGAGCAACGGCGAGAAGTTATCGCCAGGTGCTCCGTCCTGGGTGCCCTTCTCGATCCAGTCATCACCTGCGTTGCCGGTAGGAGGCAAGTTGGTCTTGGCACCGAGGATGAAGTCGTCACCCTGGCCACCGAAGGTGGTGGTGATGTCTTCGGTGGTGATGATGAAGTCCTGGCCATCGCCCCCCAGGATCAGGTTGCCCAATGCAAGCATGCTGCCGGCCACGATCACATCGTTACCGGCATTACCTTCCAGGCGGTTGTCGCCGAAGGAGTCGCTGATGATGTCATCGCCATCGCCGCCCAGCACCGCATCGTTCCCCGCACCGCCTTCGAGGCGGTCGTTCCCGGCATCGCCGTAAACGGTGTCATCGCCGTCACCGGAGATGATGATGTCATTGCCGGCGGTGCCGCCCATGACAACATGGTCTTCACCGGTGTACTGCAGATAATTGGTGTCCGGACCGACGGTGTCGGGGTTGTCGCGAATCACCAGCGGTACGACTTCCACGCCGTTGATCATGATGCCGCCTGTCGGATCATCGCGGCCGGCTACACCCAGGCCGGTGAACTGATGGGTCTGATCCACCTCGAGGGTGAACGTCGGCGTCAGGAACACGGTGTTCGACAGGTGGGTGACATCGCTATTGAGCATGATCAGCTTGGCAAAGGAGTTGTTCTCAAGCTCAGTGCCGAAGTTCAGGCCCGCGGTACGCGACAGGTAGTAGAAGCGGTCGCCGTTCTGCAACGCTTCCATCTGGGTTTCAAACACGAAGTTGAACGTCGATCCGAGCATGCCGCCGAACGGCATCTTCTGTTCGGCAAGACCGCCGACCCAGAAGTCGATGTCGTCGACGCCTGTGACCGTCACACCTGTCTGGTCATCTGCTGTTCCCAGTATCCCATCCTTGCCGGCCGTCGTTACGTTGGCATAGGCACCGGTGCTGTTGAGGAAGTCCAGGCGGTCAGCCGGCGAACCCGCACCACCGAGTACCAGCGCCAAGGCTGCAGCGCGTTTGTCTGCCAGCGTGGTCGCCGCCGTGATCGTGCTATGCGTGCCAAAGGCCGCGATGAAGTTGACCAGTGACTCGGGGTGCTTGAGGCTGTCCGCCAGGTCAGCCCAACTGATGTAGGGCTTGAGCTGGCTGTCACCGGTTGATGCATAGAACTCACGCCGCGCTTCATTCAAGGTGGGAATGCCAGTGTCGCGACCACGCGCCAGGTTCAGGGCCGGCAAATCGAGCGGCAGGCCAAGCAGGTTGTTGCGCAACGCTTCGGTGACGAACTCATCGATCTCGTTGCCGACCTGGCGGGTCACACCGCGAATGATCGCCCCTGCCGCCTCGTCCGCAGTCACCCCGCTACCGGCGAACGCCAGCGGGTTGAGGAAGGCCGCGATCAGCCCCAGTTGCGAGTCCGGGTTGGCCGGGTTAGTGAGCAGTGGATTGAATGCGGGGTCGAAGCGATCGACGGTCTCGGTCAACATCGAGTGGCCGAAGCGGTACACCACGTGGGCAAACTCGGCGAGGATTGCCGGGTTGATCGAGGTGTCATAGCCGTTGGGCGCAAGGAATTCGTCGACCTGTGGCTGAACGGTGCGCGCGAACTCTTCGAACACCAGGTGCTGGTACTGCATCTCGGTGCCGAACTTGGCGGCCTGGAACAGGCGTTCGCCGTCCCACACCAGCGCCGCGATCTCGGCGGGTGTAGTCGGTATCGCGGTCACGTCGTCAGCCAGCCACTCATTGAGGAAGGCCAGGTCGCCGGAGGCAAGGATGGTGTCCTTGGACTGCTGGACCAGGCGGTTGTGCTCGGAGTGGAACACATGGTGCACGGTGGTCAGGCCGATGTTCTCGTTGACCCGACCGTCGCCGGCGATGTAGTGGGCGTCGAGCAATTCGTTGTCATAGGTCAGGTTGTTGCCGGTCGGGCCAACGGGCTGCGCATTGCCGACAGCGATGTCGGCATCCGCCTGCAGGACCCCGCCGACGACGACCGGCGCGGCATTGTGGGCGATGTCGTCGAGGAAGGCATGTCCGGTGCTCACGGCGTTGGCCAGGCTGATCGGGGCAGCCCGGTTGCCTTCGACCAGTTGAGTGACGTCATCAGCCGTCCCGGCGATGCCGTCGGCTCCGTTGCTGATGCGAATCACCACTTGCGGCATGCCGTTCGGCCCACGGATGAAGTTGCCGTAAGCATCGGTTGCCAGCAGCGGAACATTGTGTACATCGGCGTCAGTCAGGTCGATGCCGAGTATGTCACGGGCCTGTGCCTTGACCACCTTCCAGGTCGCCATGCCATCACCGGCGCCATCATCGGCAGTGCCGAATACGCCGTCGGCGCCGAGATCGCGGTTGGTAATCAAGCGTCCTGTTGCAACAGGATCGCCTGCGGCATTGAGCACGTACTCACGCAGGAACACCTGATGCGACGGGTGCGAACTGTAGGTCTGGCTCTGGTCCACGAACGGCGAAGTGGTGTTGGGCTGGCCATCATCGGCCGTGCCGATTACTCCGTCCGCGCCAGCCGTACGCACGGCACGGGACAGCACCATGAAGTTGGTCGGGCTGCCCGGTACGAACAATGGATCGTCCGGCTGCAGCGGAATAAACACGACGTCGGTAGCGCTCTTGGTGACCAGGTCGAGACCGTGGTCGAAGAACTGACCGAAGAAGGTCATCCACGAGTTGAAACTGGCGGTCAGGCCGACGTCTGGCGAGACGTTGGGCATGAAGAACACGTCCTTGTCATCGGCCGTGCCAAACACCCCATCCAGACCAGGGCTGGAGACTATCTGTACGCCATCCTTGAGTACGTCGTCATTACCCGCCGTGCCGAAGTTGAGCACACCGTCCAGGCCCGGGTCGAAAGCTGCGGCATAGGCCGCCGGGTTGTTGGCGGTCTGGTCGACGACCAGGTTACTGATAATCCGTGGTTGCGGGTCGATCACCGTCCCGGTCCCGGCGTATGCCGGCGATAGAAAGGAAGGATCAAGCAGGCGCGGGAAGGCGTTGTCCGAGGCGCCAAATTCACTCTGGCCGGTGACCAGGTTATTGAAGCTGCCATCGACGGTACGCAGGCCGAATGGCACCTGACTGTTGGGAAGCAAATCACTGAGGCTGGCGCCGTCGGCATTCGCTTCTGCGATGAAGATTTGCTTGAGGATGAACTCCAGGTCCGACTTGTTGAAATTGGCCATTTTGGATTGCCCTCGATCTGTCTGGGTAAAGGCGCGGGACGAGAAGGTCCATCCGCGCCAAGTCACGTGCTGGCTTGTGCAGTTTGTTGGTCTTGTTTTCTAGCGAGAGAGCTGGCGTTACCCGGGACCCGGGATACGCGCCTGGAATTCGCGTAGTGGATGGCTCGCCGAACGGTCAGGCAGAGCGAGTACGCGCCCTGGGCGGGCCATGGAAACAGGAGGTAAAGGCAAACTGGCTGGAAAGCCCCTTCACTCTGCAAAAGAACGCAATGATCGACATGCTCTGCTCCTTCCGGGAAATCACCGCACCTTGCGTTGCCAAAACGATGACAAGCTTCAGGCGGGTGGGCCCCCCGATAACTAAGACTAAAGTTCCATAGCAAATCTTTGTCAATATTACGTCGTTAAAACAGACGACTGGTGCTTGGTGATCACAACTAGCTGTTTTTAAAAGACATATAGAAAGTTGAGTGCAGGTATAGAGCGAAATGTTATTTCGGAGTGTTACGGCGCGACCTACGCTCCTGCATAAGGGAGCAACGCAGAGATTTCGGAAGACTCGCCATCCACAGAGCGACCAGCCTGCGCGTGCATAAGTCGTTTAAGGGACTACATTTACTGTTAGCTGTTGCGCCCCAAGGGCAACCGCCTTTTCGAAGTGGGAGGATCACCATGCCCAAGCAGTCGAGCATCCGTTCCGAACTTTCCGACGCCCTTTTTCGCATGCGCCGCAGCTTTTACATGCTGGCGGCGTTCAGCGGCGTCATAAACGTCATGATGTTGACGCCAGCCGTTTATATGCTGCAGGTTTATGATCGAGCCCTGGTCAGTCGCAACGTCACGACGCTGACGATGCTGACTGTGCTGGTGGTGGGTCTTTTCCTGCTGATGTCCACCCTGGAGATGGTCCGCACCAAGGTGCTGATCCGGGTCGGCAACTGTCTCGACATGGAACTCAACCGACGCATTTTCAACGCGGCATTCGAACGCAACCTGAGCCGCGCCGGGGGCAATCCGGCCCAGGCCCTGCAAGACCTCTCCCAGGTTCGTCAGTTCGTCACCGGCAATTCCCTGTTCGCGTTCTTCGATGCACCGTGGACGCCGATCTACCTGTTGGTCGCCTATCTGATCCACCCGCTGCTCGGACTGCTCACGCTGGTCGGCTCCCTGATTCTGATGGGCCTGGCTTATCTCACTGAAAAGGCGACGCAGAAACCGCTGGCCGAAGCCAATCAGGCCGCCATGTCCTCCGCCCAATATGCCAACAACAACCTGCGCAATGCCGAGGTCATCGAGGCCATGGGCATGTTGCCTTCGATCAGCAAGCGCTGGTTCCAAAGCCATTTGCGCATTCTGGAAATGCAGACCCTGGCCTCCGACCGCGCCGCCTTGATCAGCAGCACCGGGCGCTTCGTGCGTATCACGCTGCAATCACTGATCCTCGGCGCCGGCGCACTGCTGGCGATCGAAGGCAAGATCACCCCGGGGATGATGATTGCCTGTTCGATCCTCACCGGCCGTGCACTGGGTCCGGTGGAACAAGTCATCGCCTCGTGGAAGCAACTGCTCGGTTGCCGCTCGGCCTGGGCCCGGCTCAACGAAATGCTGCACGACTATCCACGCCGGCCACCGAGCATGTCGCTGCAGCGGCCGCAGGGCATGCTGGCGGTGGAAAATGTGTATGCCGGTGCCCCTGGTACCACCAACACGATTCTGCGCGGTGTGGGCTTCAGCCTGGTCCCCGGTGAAAGCCTTGGCATCATCGGCCCGTCCGCCTCGGGCAAATCCACCCTCGCCCGCCTGCTGGTCGGAGTCTGGCCGGCGCAGGCCGGCAAGGTGCGCCTGGACGGCGCGGACATATTCACCTGGAACAAAGGCGAACTGGGCCCCTGGCTCGGCTACCTGCCACAGGACGTCGAGCTGTTCGAAGGCAACATCGCCGACAACATTGCGCGCTTTGGCGAAGTGGACAGCGAAGCGGTCATCCGCGCCGCCAAGATCACTGGGGTGCACGAGATGATCCTGCGTTTTCCGCAGGGTTATGACACCCGCCTGGGCACCGATGGCAGCCCGCTTTCCGGTGGCCAGAAGCAGCGCATTGCCTTGGCCCGCGCACTGTATGGCGAGCCCAATCTGATCGTGCTGGATGAGCCGAACGCCAACCTCGATGACATCGGCGAAAAGGCCCTGGTCGATGCGCTGGCCGAACTCAAGGGTCGTGGCGCCACCGTGGTCCTGATTTCCCACCGTCCCAACGTACTCTGCGCCGTCGACAAGGTGCTGATGCTGCGTGACGGCGGCGTGCAGATGCTCGGCACGCGCGATGAAGTATTCGCAGCGCTGCGCAAGGCCAGTGTGATGCCTGCAGGCGCCTCGACTCCGCTGGCCTCCGTCAAAGCACGGGAGTGACCGATCATGCAAATGAGCCAACATACCGAGATGATTCCTGCCGATCCCCGCAGCATGGTGGATCTGGACGTCGGCAGACCTGCGCGATGGGGCGTGTGGCTGGTGATTGCCGGCTTCGGCGGCTTCCTCCTGTGGTCCTGGCTGGCACCGCTGGATGCCGGCGTGGTCGCGACCGGCACGGTCAAAGTCACCAACAATCGCAAAGCCGTACAGCACCTCACCGGCGGTACCGTGGAGGCCATTCTCGTTCGCGAAGGCGATCTAGTGAAAAAAGGACAGGAAGTGGTCCGCCTCGACTCGCTGCGAGCCACTGCCGAAGAAGGTGCGATCAGCGCCCAGTACATCGTCAGCAAGACCGTGGAAAACCGCCTGGAAGCGGAACGGGACGGTCGCGATGTAGTGACCTACGATCCCGAACTGCTCAAGCGCTTCAAGGGTGATTACCGCCTGGAGGCCGCCATGGACCTGCAGCAGCGCCTGCTGGACACCCGCCGCGCCGGACTCGCTGGCGAAATCAGCATCCTGCAGGAGAACCTGGCAGCATCGGCAGTGCAGCTCAAGGGCCTGCAGCAGGTCTACAGCGCCCGCGCCTCGCAGATCGGTTTCCTCAACCAGGAACTGCAAGGCACCCGCGTGCTGTCGGCTGAAGGCTATGTGCCGCGCAACCGCCTGCTCGAACTGGAGCGCAGCAACGCCGACCTGTCCGCCGGCCAGGCCGAGAACCTCAATAACATCGCCCGTGTGCGTAGCCAGACTACTGAAATCAAGCTGCGCATCCTGCAGCGCCAGCACGATTACCTCAAGGAAGTCGAATCGCAGCTGACTGAAACCGCCAAGGAAAACACTACCCTGGCCGACCGCCTGCGCGCGCTCGACTATGAAGTGACCCACACGGTGATTCGCTCGCCCATCGATGGCATGGTCCAGGGCCTGAGTATTGCCACCGTCGGCGGGGTCATTCAGCCCGGCTTCAAGATCATGGAAATCGTTCCGCTCAACGAACCGCTGCAGGTCGACGCGATGATTCCCGTGCAGGCCATCGACAAGATGGTCCCCGGACTGCCCGTGGATATTTCCTTCCCGGCCTTCAACCATGCCAGGACGCCCAACATTCCCGGCCGCGTGCTGACCATCTCCGCCGACCGCCTGATGGACGAGGAAAGCAAGCAACCCTTCTACCTGGCCCAGGTGGAAGTCACACCCGACGGCATGAACCTGCTTGGCACCAATCACATTCGCCCCGGCATGCCCGCCAGCGTCACCATCAAGACGGGCGAACGCAACATGATGAGCTATCTTCTTAAACCAATGCTCGAACGCGTGGACAGCTCATTCAAGGAACAATGAAATGGAACGTCATTGCCTGCTCTTCTGCCTGCTGGGGTTGGCCCTGCCGGCTGACGCAATGGACCTCAAGCAAGCCTGGGACCTGTTGCAGTACCAGGGCCCTATCTACCAGGCCGCCGTGCATGAAAAAGAAGCCGGCGGCGAAAACCGCGCCATCGGCAAGGCCGGCCTGCTGCCGCAGATCAATGCGTCGGCCTACGACAACAAGGTCAATGGCTCTCAAAGCCAGAGCGGCATCGACAGAGATCTGCACTACGACTCCAAGGGTGCCAACGTGCGCCTGCGCCAGCCGCTGTTCAACAAGCAGAAGATGGCCGAGTACCGCCAGGGTCAGCAGCGTGCCGACTACAGCAACGCGGTGTTCGATGCCAAGAGCCAGGACGCCGCGGTGCGCCTGGCCGAAAGCTATTTCGACGTGCTCCTGGCCAGCGAAACCATCACCCTGGCCAAGTCCAAACTGAACGCCTTCGATGAACAACTCGCCTCGGCGAAACGGCGCATGGAGTTGGGCGCCGGCACCGTCACCGACATCGACGAGTCGGCCGCCCGCCGCGACCTCGCCGAAGCCGAACTGATCGAAGCGCAGGACAACCTGGTCAACGCGCGCGCCAAGCTTGAGGAGTACATAGGTGAAACCCCGGAATCCCTGACCACCTTGCGTCCGAGTTTCGATACACCGCCGCTGCTGCCGAGCAACCTGCAGGACTGGTTGGTCAAAGCCCAGACCGACAGCCCGCTGATCCATGCGCGCCGCTATAGCCGCGACCTTGCCGCAGAAGAAGTGAAGCGTGCCAGCGCCGGCCACTGGCCAACACTGGACTTCATTGCCGGCTACACCGCGGGTGAAAGCCAATCACTTTCCGAACTGAACCAACGCAACCATTACGGCTCGATCGGGCTGGAAGTCAATATCCCACTGTACAGCGGTGGCGGCGTCAGCGCGCTGACACGCCAGGCCAGTGCCAATAGCGACAAGGCCCTGGATGAGCTTGACGCCGCGCGTCAGGAAGTCATCACCGGAACCACCCGTGAGTATCAAGGCATACTGAGTGGCGCCAAACGCATTCGCGCCCTGGAGAAGGCCGTAGTGTCCAACGAACGCTCACTGGTATCGACACGCAAGGGCTTCAAGGAAGGCGGCACCAGCACCAACTCGGACGTCCTCAATGCCGAAGAACTGCTCTTTGTTGCACGTCACGATCTGTTCGAGGCCAAAGTGCGCTATTTGCTGTCGCGTCTGCGTCTGGCTTCTTCGGTGGGCAGCCTGGGCGACGACGATATCGACCAGATCAACAACTACCTCGGCCCGGAACTGCTGGTCACCAAATAACGTTCACCTGCCGGCCGGTCGAGCAAAGGGGTGGCTGACCGGTGCCCCCCCTCCCCGTCAATTCCCCTGGCGTTTAACCCGGTCATTCATTGCCGCCTATCGATGCAGAAAAGCCGCCGACCGCAAAAAACCGTCAGCGTTGAAATTTGCCCACCTGGCCCTTGATTCCCTTTATGCTCGATCCGGTTCCAAATCAAAAGCCACGCCCGGCTCCAGGCTGTAAACTGTGTCCCCATGCGCAAACTTTTGTATCTGACATTATCCATGGCATTGCTCGCCGTCCTCACGACCTACGCGATGTGGGCCGCAGACAGGCCGGTGGGTCATTACCTTTCGGACCTGCGGATCAACCTGGCTGTCGACCAGGGTACCCCTGCCGATCGTGGCAATCTGCTGGGCATTCAGCCCGAACTCTTTCCTACCGATTATCAAAGCCCCGAGCGTTTGCACCGCAAACTCGCGGCCTATCTGCAAGCGGCCCGGGACCAGGGTTTGTTGAACGGCAAGACCGTCGTCGTGCTGCCGGAACACGTCGGCACCTGGCTGATGGTCAGCGGCGAAAAGGATGAGTTGTATCAGGCCAGCACCCTCAAGGAGGCCATGAACTGGCTGGCGGTGAGCAATCCCCTGAAGTTCGCCAAAGCGTTGATCAGCGCCGAGGGAGGCAACCGTCTGGACGATGCCCACCTGCGCATGAAAGCCAAGGCGATGGCCAGAGACTACCAGGCATTGTTCGGTGGATTGGCCAGGGAGTTCCACGTGACGCTGGTCGCGGGCTCCATCGTGCTGCCCGAACCGAGCATCATCGACGGCACCTTGAAGATCGGTCGCGGCGCGCTTTACAACAGCAGCGTGGTGTTCAACAACGATGGCCTGCCGATCGGCCAGCCCCAGCGCCAGATGCACCCGTTCTTCGCAGAACAGAACGGGATCAAGGCGAACGCCGAACACTCGCTCAATGTCGTGGATACCCCCGCAGGCAAGTTGGGCGTATTGATCGGACACGACAGCTGGTACCCGGAAAACTACCTCAAGCTCAACGACCAGAGCGTACAGCTGGTTGCGGTACCGGCCTTTGTTTCCGGCCGTGGCACCTGGGAGCAGCCGTGGCGTGGCTACAGGGGGGCATCGGAGCCGGCGTCGGTCAACCTCAAGCCAGGAGAAGTCAGCGAAGGCCAGGCCTGGCAGCGCCTGACCCTCACGACCCGGGTACCGGCCAGTCAGGCTGTCGCGGGCATGAGCGTGTTCCTGCGGGGGCAATTCTGGGATCAAGGCAGCGCCGGGCACAGCTTCCTCAGCCGCAACGGCCAGCAGTTTGCCGACGGCAACGCCCAGGGTGCGCGTTTGCTGAACCTCTGGTTGTAAGCCATGAAACCGCAGCCGATGCGCCTCGGCGATCTATCGGTAGGCTTTGTTCATAGCCTGGCCGATGCCGTGCGCAGTCATGGCATCGATCCGCAGCCACTGCTCGATCAATACGGCCTCGATACAGCGCGACTGAGCGAGGCCGGCGCCCGCCTGTCAATACCGCGCTACATGCGACTGGGCCACGGCGCCATTCAACTGACCGACAACCCGGCCCTTGGCTTGCGCATGGGGCAGCTCAGTCGCCTGAGCCAGGTCGGCCTCGCAGGGGTCACCGCAGCCCAGGCACCCACAGTACGTGAAGCCGCGCGCTGCCTGATCCGCTTCGAAGCCTTGTACGGTTCCAATTATCGCGGCCAATCAAGCTTTCACGAAGACGCCCAGGGCGCCTGGCTGCGTTTCTATTCGATCAGCCCCTATAACGCCTACAACCGCTTCGTGGTGGATTCGATCATTGCCGGCTGGTTGCAGCAATTATCCAGCGTCAGCGCCATCGCGCTACGCGCCGAACGTATCGAGATTGAATTCGACGAACCCGATTACCGTGCGGCCTATGACGTACTGGGTGACTGTCCGATCCAGTTTGGCAGCGAACGCAATCAACTGCGCCTGAGCCTGGCAAGCCTCGCCCAGCGCAACCCCGAGCATTGCCCGAGTACCTGGCGGCATTTGCTGCAACTGTGTGAGCAGGAGCTGGAACAACTGACACGCACCCGCAGCCTGCGTGAGCGCATCATCGCGTTGCTGGGCCCCCTGCTCAATGGTGGCCGGGAGCCCGACCTGGAAGAAGTGGCGGCACGCCTGAAGCTGCCCACCTGGACCCTGCGCCGCAAACTTGCCGAGGAAGGCACGCAATTTCGCGCCATCCTCAATGAAACCCGTCGCGATCTGGCCATGACCTACGTACGCGACACCGAACTGGCGTTCGGGGAAATCGCCTACCTGCTGGGCTTTGCCTCAGCCGAAGCCTTTCAACGCGCATTCAAACGCTGGAACGGGCAGACACCCGGCGAATTTCGCCGCAGTCATGGAAAAACAGCCTGAAGCCTTTAGCCGCAAGCGACAAGTTGGAGCTTTAAAGCTCGGTAGCGTCTTCTGCAGGCTCCAGCGGATCTAGTTCGAATGCCTGGTACTCGAGCAGTTCTTCTTGATAATCGTCCATTGTTGAATCCCCCAACCCGTATTGAAAAACGTCAGAACAAATGACCAATGCCTTGAGCATAAAGTGTCCGCATGAAAGAAAAATGACGCGGACACGACGCTCCGTCGCTACTGAATAAAACGTAGCAGTTGGTCAGGAATTTATCATTGGTTTTTTTCGCGGGAGGCCGCAGGACAGCGGCCTTGTTTGACGCGGATCAATCCATGCGCTCGCTACGGGATCGTGACTCGTTGGCCGACCCCGTAGCGGGAACAATCACTGGCCGGTGACAGGCATCGCCGGAATCGCCTCGCTCGGCGGCGGCATGTCGGTTGGATTTGTCGGTGGCGTGATGGTTTCTGCCGACGGTGCCGGATCCATGTTCTGAACCGGGGTAATGGGTGCCGCTTCAGGCGGCGGCATGAGCGGTTCCGAGGCCGCTGGAGCGGGTTCCGCTGGAGCAGGCGCCGGGTTTGCCGGGGTTGGCTGTGCAGCCGGTGCCGTGGTTGCGGCAGGCGCCAGAGGCGCCGGTGCCACCTGGGCTTCAGGCATGCCCAGGTCTGTTTTCGGCTTTTCGGTGATGTGCGCAGCCTTTTTCGCTTCCGGCGGCAGGAACAGCTCGACCAGTGCAAAGAAACGCTCGTAGAACTTGGCAGACGAGACGGTTTCGCTGGCGACCTTGACCATCGAGTCGTCAGAGGAGCCGATCGGCATCGACACCGAGCCCAGCACACCCACACCCAGACTGGCGGAGTTGTTGGTTTTCTTCAGCGCATAACGATCCTGCAGGGCGTTGGCGAACACGGTCGCGTGGTGCCCTTCGCTACCGTCATCGGCACACACCACACTGAAACTGATCTCCATGTGGTTTTCGCCGGTCTGCTGGAAGCTCTTGTGACCGCTGACCAGCTTCGGATCGTTGCTGGTGATGATGTAACCCTGGCTGAGCAAGGCACGGCGGGCGGCTTCACAGCTCTGGATATCGGTGACCGGATAGTTACGGGAAAAGGTGCCGGAATCGTCGAAGTTCTCATGCTCGTAGATGGCAGCCTTGTTCGATGAACAACCGGCAGCAACGGCCAGCACGGCAGCCACGCCGACAATCCGCATGGGAAATGATTTAAACATTGAACATCCTGAGGAAAACGGTTCGGGGCGTATTGTGCAACAGATCGATGCTTAGCGGAGCATCGATCGTGTCTTAAAACGGTTACAGGCTGATTGACCGCGGTTTTGCGTAAAAGTCACCGCGGCAAATGACGTACGGCCAAACGAAAAGACCCCGGCGTTTCGGCCGGGGTCTCCTGTGTCGCGCTAAACCTGGTCAGGCATCAGTACTTCTTGATGTCCGCCTGGCTTTCCAGCTGCTTGCGATACGCCGCGAAGTCCTGCTGGCCGATGCGCGATGCGAGGTAGCGACGGTACTGCGCTTTCTCTTCGTCGGTAGGCGCCGCGGCTTCGTTCACGCCATTGAGGCGCACGATCATCAGGCTGCCATCCGCCAGCGTCACGCTGGTGAAGGTCGGCTTGTCCTTGGCCGCCGGCTTCGCCATGCGGAACAGCGCTTGCAGCACGGCAGGATCAACCCCTTCCTGAGCGCGAGTCGCCGCCTCGGTGACTTTCCAGGCCTGGCCGTCGACGGCCTGATCCAGTGGGGTCTTGCCATCGCGCAGGTTGGCGATCAAGGCTTCAGCCTTGGTCTTGGCATCGGCGCTGGCGTGTTCCTTGGCCAATTGCCCGCGGATGGCCGCATCAACGCTTTCCAGCGGCAGCTGCGAAGGCTTCAGATGCTCCTTGGCACGCAACACGACCACGGTTTCCGGATCGAGCTCGATGGCTGTGCTGTTCGCACCCTCATCCAGGACTTCCGGGCTGAAGGCGGCAGTGATCACGGCACGGTTGGCTGCAATACCCTCACCGCCTTCGCGACCGAACGGCTTGGACGTCTGTACGGTCAGTTTCAGGTCCTGCGCCGGCTGAGCCAGATCGGACGCTTCGAACGAGGCGTCTTCCAGTTGCTTGCTCGCCTCAACGAAACGCTGCTCGACCTGCTGGGTTTTCAGACCACGGGTCAGTTTGTCTTTCAGGCTGGCGAAGGTTGGCACTTCAGGTGCTTCCACACCCAACAGCTTGATCAGGTGGAAACCGAAGTCGGTGCGAACCGGCGCCGAAACCTGGTCCTTGGCCAACGAATACAGGGCTTTTTCGAACGCCGGGTCGTAGACGCCAGGACCGGCATAACCCAGGTCACCGCCGTTGTTTGCCGAACCCGGATCCTGGGAGAACTCCTTGGCCAGTGCCTCGAACTGCTCACCCTTGGCCAGACGGGCCTGGATCTCTTCGATCTTCGCCTTGGCTTGCGCCTCGGTGGTCTTGTCGTTCACTTCAATCAGAATGTGCGCAGCCCGGCGTTGCTCGGACAGGTTCGCGATTTCTTTCTGATAGGCCGCTTGCAGGTCTTCGTCGTTGACGCTGACCTGGTCGAAGAAAGCAGCCTTCTTCAACTCGAGGTAATCGATGACCACCTGATCCGGCGTCATGAATTCCTTGGCGTGTTCGTCGTAATAGGCCTTGACCTCTTCGTCGGTCAGCTTCACAGCCGACGGGTCAGCCTTGATGCTCAGCGAAGCGAAATCGCGGGTCTGCTTTTCCAGTCGGGCAAATGCCAGCACCTGCGCATCGGTCACGAAACCGCTACCGGCCAGACCGGCACGCAGTTGGCCAATCAGCATTTCCTGAGCCAGCATCTGGCGGAATTGCATGCGGGTATAGCCAAGCTGGCGAATCACCTGATCGAAACGCTCGGAGCTGAACTTGCCATCAACCTGAAATTCCGGTGTTTGCAGGATGACCTGATCAAGTGCCGCTTCGGAAAAGGCGAACTTCGATTTTTCTGCACCTTGCAGCAGCAGCTTGCGATCGATCAGGCCCTTGAGGGCCGATTCGCGCAACATTTTTTCATCCAGCAAGGAAGCATCGAAATCCTTGCCCAGCTGTTGCATGAGCTGGCGGCGTTGCATATCGACCGCCTGGCTCAGCTCGTTCTGGCTGATTTCATCGCCGTTGACCTTGGCCGCATCATTACTGTGCGACGTGGCCTTGAAAATGGCGTCGAAACCGGTCAAGGCCATCAGAACAACGATGACCCCGATAATAGTCTTGGCAATCCAGCCTTGTGAATTGTCCCTGATATTCTGCAGCATGCGTCCCCCAGAAACGGTTGAACTTCAAAATTAGGCAACCGTGGAGCGTGGGTAGAATCCGGATAGAAGAAAGGCGCATCCGAGGATGCGCCTTCTCGTAACTGGCGGAGCGGATCAAGGACTCGAACTGGCGACCCTTGGTGTCTTGAACCGGCGACCTGCAGTCAGGACTGCCGCTCCGCTGCCAAGTCAGGCATGACCCCGACCCGGATGGGTAAAAACCTGAATCGAACTTAGTTGACAGCTTCTTTCAGTGCTTTACCGGCTTTGAAACCTGGTTTTTTGGCTGCTGCGATTTCCAGCGTCTTACCGGTCTGTGGGTTACGACCGATGCGAGCTGGACGATCGGTTACGGAGAAAGTACCGAAACCAACCAGAACAACAGAGTCGCCAGCCTTGAGAGCGCCAGTGACGGATTCGATTACAGCGTCCAGCGCACGGCCAGCAGCAGCTTTCGGGATATCAGCGGATGCAGCGATAGCATCAATCAGTTCCGACTTGTTCACTCTAAGTCCCCTTATATCTATTTGAGTATGATTCTAAGTTTTTTTGGTGAAAGCAAAAACGAGTGCTGAATGGCCTACAGACACTTAAGAGCCGCTTTATAACAAGGGCTCTAAAAAACTGTCAAGGAAGCCCCCCAGGCAAATACGTACTAATGCGTGCTAATTCTTTCCTTAGAATCCGCGTCGCGTTTCTCATCCTTCGCGACTATCTCCGGAGCCACGTCCGGCAAGGGCTCCGGCGCGTATTGCAACGCAATTTGCAGGACCTCGTCAATCCATTTAACCGGTTTAATCTGTAGATCCTGCTTGATATTGTCCGGAATCTCTTTGAGATCGCGCACATTCTCTTCAGGAATGATCACCGTCTTGATTCCACCGCGATGGGCAGCCAGCAGTTTTTCTTTCAAGCCGCCAATGGCCAGCACCTGGCCACGCAAGGTGATTTCGCCGGTCATGGCGACATCCGCGCGCACCGGAATGCCGGTCAACGCCGAAACCAGGGCCGTGCACATGCCCACGCCGGCGCTAGGGCCGTCTTTCGGGGTCGCCCCCTCCGGCATATGGATGTGCGTGTCGCGCTTCTCATGGAAGTCCAGGGGAATGCCCAGGCTCTTCGCCCGACTACGAACAACGGTCAACGCGGCCGTGATCGACTCGACCATCACATCACCCAGGGAACCGGTCTTGATCAACTGGCCCTTGCCCGGTACCACGGCGGCTTCGATGGTCAGCAGTTCGCCACCCACCTGAGTCCACGCCAGCCCGGTCACCTGGCCGATCTGATCCTGCTGCTCGGCCAGGCCATAGCGGAATTTACGCACGCCCAGGAAGTGCTCCAGCATGTCTGCGGTGACCTTCACCGAGAAGCGTTTTTCCAGCGCATGCTCCTTGACGGCCTTGCGGCAAACCTTGGCAATCTGCCGCTCAAGGCCACGTACACCGGCTTCACGGGTGTAGTAGCGGATGATGTCGCGAATTGCCTCGGCGTCGAATTCCAGCTCGCCTTTTTTCAAGCCGTTGGCAGTGATCTGCTTCGGCGAAAGGTACTTCACGGCGATGTTGATCTTCTCGTCTTCGGTGTAGCCCGGCAGACGGATCACTTCCATCCGGTCGAGCAGCGCCGGCGGAATGTTCATCGAGTTCGAAGTGCACAGGAACATCACATCGGACAGGTCGTAATCGACTTCCAGATAGTGATCGTTGAAATTGTGGTTCTGTTCGGGATCGAGCACTTCCAGCAACGCCGATGCCGGATCGCCGCGCATGTCGCTGCCCATTTTGTCGATTTCATCGAGCAGGAACAGCGGGTTGCGCACGCCCACTTTTGTCATCTTTTGAATCAATCTTCCTGGCATCGAACCGATGTAAGTACGGCGATGACCACGAATTTCCGCCTCGTCACGCACGCCGCCGAGGGCCATGCGTACGAATTTGCGGTTGGTGGCATGCGCAATCGACTCTGCCAGGGACGTTTTACCGACCCCTGGAGGACCGACCAGGCACAGCACCGGACCACGAATCTTCTTCACGCGTTTTTGCACGGCGAGGTATTCGAGGATGCGTTCCTTGACCTCTTCGAGGCCATAGTGGTCGGCATCCAGAATGTCTTCGGCACGCGCCAGATCCAGGCGTACCTTGCTCTGGGCTTTCCACGGCACCTGAACCAACCAGTCGATGTACGAACGCACCACGGTCGCTTCCGCAGACATCGGTGACATCTGCTTGAGCTTGTTCAGCTCGGCCGTCGCCTTGGCCAGGGCATCTTTGGGCAGGCCGGCGGCATCGATACGTTTTTTCAGCTCTTCGACTTCATTGTGACCTTCATCACTGTCGCCGAGCTCTTTCTGAATGGCCTTCATCTGCTCATTCAGGTAGTACTCGCGCTGGCTGCGCTCCATTTGTTTCTTGACGCGGCCACGAATGCGTTTTTCGACTTGCAGCAGGTCGATCTCGGCATCGAGCAACGCCAGAACGTGCTCGACCCTGGCCGACAGATCGATGATTTCGAGGATTTCCTGCTTCTGCTCGATCTTCAGGGCCATGTGCGCAGCCATGGTGTCCACCAAGCGGCCTGGCTCATCGATGCTGTTGAGCGACGAGAGGACTTCAGCCGGGACTTTCTTGCCCAACTGCACGTATTGCTCGAACTGCGACAGCAGGCTGCGAACGAACACTTCCGACTCGCGCTCTGGTGCGTCAACTTCGTCGATCAGGGAGACTTCGGCACGGCAGTGGCCGTCCACTTCGCTGAAGCGCTCAACGGCGCCCCGCTGCTCACCTTCGACCAGGACCTTGACCGTGCCGTCAGGCAGCTTCAGCAGCTGCAGAACGGTGGCAATCGTACCCACGCGATACAGGGCATCTTCACCAGGATCGTCGTCAGCCGGGTTTCTCTGGGCCAGCAGAAGAATCTGCTTGTCACCCGTCATCGCAGCCTCGAGGGCTTCGATGGATTTCTCGCGCCCCACGAACAGCGGGATAACCATGTGCGGATAAACCACGACATCACGCAATGGCAGGAGAGGCAATTCGATGGTGGTCTTCATGATTTCGCCTCTACGGCGGCCGTAAGGCCGTAAACAGATGGAAGTAAGCTTGAAACCAAGATGGGGGCTGCTCTGGAAAAAAACAAGCAGATAAAGGAACGACTTTTAAGATCGAAGCCTGCAAGTGGCTGGATACGTTGCATAACCCTGTAGGAGCTGCCGCAGGCTGCGATCTTTTGATCTTGCTCTTTTGAAAAGCAAAGTCAAAAAATCGCAGCCTGCGGCAGCTCCTACAAAAGCCAGGCCGCCGTTTTGGCGAGCCAGCCCCAAATAGCAAAGGGGCCCGAAGGCCCCTTCTTTGTTCAGGCTGCGTGACGCTTAAGCGTCTGGCGCGGCCTTGGCGGTCGGCTCACTGTTTTCATAGATATACAGTGGCTTGGACTTGCCTTCTATCACGCTTTCATCGATCACTACTTTGCTCACCTCGGATTGCGAGGGGATTTCATACATAGTGTCGAGCAATACACCTTCAAGAATCGAACGCAGGCCACGGGCACCGGTTTTACGCTCCAGGGCACGCTTGGCGACCGATTTCAGAGCGTCGGAACGGAATTCCAGGTCAACGCCTTCCATCTCGAACAGCTTGGCATACTGCTTGGTCAGAGCATTTTTCGGCTCGGTGAGGATCTGCATCAACGCAGCCTCATCAAGCTCGTCCAGCGTCGCAAGCACCGGCAGACGACCGACGAATTCCGGGATCAGACCGAACTTGACCAGATCGTCAGGCTCGACTTCACGCAGGGACTCACCGACTTTCTTGCCTTCTTCCTTGCTGCGCACTTCCGCGTTGAAACCGATACCGCCCTTGGTGGAACGGTTCTGAATAACCTTTTCCAGACCGGAGAACGCACCGCCGCAGATGAACAGGATGTTACGGGTGTCGACCTGAAGGAATTCCTGCTGCGGATGCTTGCGACCACCTTGAGGCGGAACGGAAGCGACCGTGCCTTCGATCAACTTCAGCAGGGCCTGCTGCACGCCTTCACCGGATACGTCCCGGGTGATCGACGGGTTGTCGGATTTGCGCGAAATCTTGTCGATTTCATCGATGTAGACAATGCCCATCTGGGCTTTTTCCACGTCGTAATCGCATTTCTGCAGCAGCTTCTGAATGATGTTCTCGACATCTTCACCCACGTAACCCGCCTCGGTGAGGGTGGTTGCGTCGGCGATGGTGAACGGAACGTTCAGCAAGCGGGCCAGTGTTTCGGCAAGCAGGGTCTTACCCGAGCCTGTCGGGCCGATCAGCAGAATGTTGCTCTTGCCGAGTTCGACGTCGTCATTCTTCTTGTCACGCTGATTCAGGCGCTTGTAGTGGTTATACACCGCTACGGCCAGAACCTTTTTCGCACGCTCCTGACCAATCACATACTGATCAAGGATGCCGCTGATTTCTTTAGGCGAAGGCAATTTATGCGCGCTGCTTTCGGCCTGTGCTTCCTGCACCTCCTCGCGGATGATGTCATTGCACAGGTCGACGCACTCGTCGCAGATAAAGACCGAGGGGCCGGCAATCAATTTGCGCACTTCATGCTGGCTTTTGCCACAGAAGGAGCAATAGAGCAGCTTGCCGTTGTCCTCGCCGTTGCGGGTGTCAGTCATTCGTTCGATCCAAATCCGATAGGCTTGCAACACAAGATGAAGGCTATTGCGGGCTTTTTCAAGCCCGCAGGTGATCGGACCCGCCGACCAACCTTATTTTGAGCTGCTTATTTTAAGCAGGGCGCTGACTGATCACTTCGTCGATCAACCCGTACTCACGTGCGGCTTCCGCACTCATGAAATTGTCGCGGTTGGTATCGCGCTCGATTTCTTCAAGCGTGCGCCCGCTGTGCTTGGCCATCAGCGTGTTGAGACGCTCACGAATGAAGAGGATTTCCTTGGCGTGGATTTCGATATCCGACGCCTGGCCCTGAAAACCGCCCAGTGGCTGGTGAATCATCACACGCGAGTTCGGCAGGCAGTAACGCTTGCCCTGGGCACCGGCCGTCAGCAGGAACGCGCCCATGCTGCACGCCTGACCGATACAGGTGGTCGATACATTAGGCTTGATGAACTGCATGGTGTCGTAGATCGACATGCCCGCCGTCACCGAACCGCCCGGGGAGTTGATATAGAGATGGATGTCCTTGTCCGGGTTTTCCGCTTCAAGGAACAGCAGTTGCGCACAGATCAGGTTGGCCATGTAGTCCTCTACCGGGCCAACCAGAAAGATCACTCGCTCCTTGAGCAGGCGCGAGTAGATGTCGTAGGCGCGCTCGCCACGAGCGGACTGCTCGACAACCATCGGGACCAGGCCGCCTGCGGCCTGGATATCAGAGTTCTGCTGAATATACGAATTACGGAACATGCTCTGCAGTCACTCCCAAATAGTTATGTCTTGAATACGCATAAGCCAGCACGAAGGCTGGCTTATGGTGTTTGCTTCTTACCGCAAAAGTGATCAGTCGGCTTGTGGTGCTTCTACCGGCTTGACCGCTTCTTCGTAAGAGACCGATTTGTCGGTCACGCTAGCTTTCTGCAGAACAGTATCCACAACTTGCTCTTCCAGCACAACCGAACGAACTTCGTTCAGTTGCTGGTCGTTTTTGTAGTACCAGGACACAACTTGCTCAGGCTCCTGGTAGGCCGAAGCCATTTCCTGAATCATCTCGCGAACGCGGGTTTCGTCTGGCTTGAGGTCGAATTGCTTGACCACTTCAGCGACGATCAGGCCCAGCACTACGCGGCGCTTGGCTTGCTCTTCGAACAGCTCGGCCGGCAGTTGGTCAGGCTTGATGTTGCCGCCGAACTGCTGGACAGCCTGCACGCGCAGACGGTCAACTTCGTTGGACAGCAGAGCCTTTGGCACTTCGATCGGGTTGGTGGCCAGCAGACCGTCCATTACCTGATTCTTGACCTTGGATTTGATCGCCTGACGCAGCTCACGCTCCATGTTCTTGCGAACTTCGGCGCGGAAGCCTTCCAGACCGGTTTCCTTGATGCCGAATTGAGCGAAGAACTCTTCAGTCAGTTCTGGCAGTTTTGGCTCGGAAACGGTGTTGACGGTCACGGTGAACTCGGCGGTTTTGCCAGCCAGGTCCAGGTTCTGATAGTCCTCTGGGAAAGTCAGGTTCAGAACGCGTTCTTCACCGGCCTTGGCGCCAACCAGGCCATCTTCGAAACCAGGGATCATGCGGCCGGAACCCAGAACCAGCTGGGTACCCTTGGCGGAACCGCCAGCGAACACTTCACCGTCGACCTTGCCGACGAAATCGATGTTCAACTGATCTTCGTTCTGGGCAGCGCGATCGGCCACTTCGAAACGGGTGTTCTGCTTGCGCAGGATTTCCAGCATCTTGTCCAGATCGGCGTCAGTCACGTCAGCGCTCAGACGCTCGACAGCGATACCGTCAAAACCGGCAACGGTGAACTCAGGGAACACTTCGAATACAGCTACGTATTCCAGGTCCTTGCCCGCTTCCAGGGATTTTGGCTCGATCGAAGGCTGACCAGCCGGGTTCAGCTTCTGCTCAACCACAGCCTCATAGAAAGAAGACTGGATCACGTCGCCTACAGCTTCCTGGCGAGCGTCAGCACCGAAACGGCGCTTGATTTCGCTCATTGGCACTTTGCCTGGACGGAAGCCAGCAATCTTGGCCTTTTGGGCGGTCTGCTGCAGACGCTTGTTGACCTGGCTCTCGATGCGCTCAGCCGGCACGGTGACGCTCATGCGGCGCTCAAGAGCAGTAGTATTTTCAACAGAAACTTGCATGGATATTCCTCGTTGCACAGACGTTAGCCGGCCGTTTCCGACCCCAGAATCAAGGGCATGCATTCTAGTGGGTCAAACTCAAGAAGTCACCCTACTGAAAACGGGTAAAAAAGCAGCAGGCAATTTATAGGTGCGAATGCACGAATGCACCTCGCCCCGATGGCAAATACAACCAATCACGCCAGGGCTCTGCGCCGACCGTTCCTATATGGAAGAGGTCGCCAATCATCTCCCTGACAGCCGATCTCGCAAGCAGGACCGGCGGACAGGACAGCATCATCGAGAAACATAAATACGACGAAACGCCCCGCCCCTGCGACCCGGAACCTGCGGCCGCTGAAACAAAAAAGGCGCCAGACTTTTCAATCTGGCGCCTTTCGAAATATGGGGTGGACGATGGGGATCGAACCCACGACAACGGGAGTCACAATCCCGTGCTCTACCAACTGAGCTACGCCCACCATATTGCCTGTTAAAGAAGCCAAACAAACTTCTTTATCAAGCTCCAGCCAGGCCAACAGCCTGAGTGAAGCTTTATTTGGTGCGGATGAAGAGACTCGAACTCTTACGCCTCGCGGCGCTGGAACCTAAATCCAGTGTGTCTACCAATTCCACCACATCCGCGGATGAAGCCGTTAAAGCAAAGGCGCCAGACTGTTAATCTGGCGCCTTTCGAAATATGGGGTGGACGATGGGGATCGAACCCACGACAACGGGAGTCACAATCCCGTGCTCTACCAACTGAGCTACGCCCACCATATCGCGTTACTTGTGCCAAAGCTGCCTAATGGCGCACCCGGCAGGACTCGAACCTGCGACCATCCGCTTAGAAGGCGGATGCTCTATCCAGCTGAGCTACGGGCGCCTTGTTAGCTGTACCCTTGGAGGACTACAAACTAAGTGCTTTCCAGTCTTGCAGAATCGTAATCCCGCTCAACCTTCCTAACCAGTGCTAGGCTGTGCCCGACAAGTGCGACGAATAGTATAGAGCCACCCGAAGGTCGTCAAATCCTTTTTAAAAAAAATTCATTTAATTAAAGGAGTTAGGGGAATTTGCAGACCAAGCGCCTTTGCCCTCACCGCATGACATGCGAGAATGCGTTCTCTTTTTTTCCCCTCTCGATGGTTAATCACGCGCAATGACTGCACAACTAATCGACGGCAAATCGATCGCCGCCAGCCTGCGCCAGCAGATCGCCCAACGTGTCACCGAGCGTCGCCAGCAAGGCCTGCGCACGCCCGGCCTCGCGGTGATCCTGGTCGGTAGCGATCCTGCCTCTCAGGTTTATGTCTCGCACAAGCGTAAAGACTGTGAAGAGGTCGGCTTTCTGTCCCAAGCTTATGACCTGCCTTCCGAAACCACTCAAGAAGCGCTGACCGAGCTGATCGATCGCCTGAACGACGATCCCGCGATCGACGGCGTTCTGCTCCAGCTTCCGCTTCCCGAACACCTGGACGCCTCCAGACTGCTGGAGCGCATTCGTCCGGACAAAGACGTCGACGGCTTCCATCCTTATAACGTCGGTCGCCTGGCCCAGCGTATCCCGCTGCTGCGCCCATGCACCCCCAAAGGCATCATGACCCTGCTGGAAAGCACCGGGGTCGATCTCTACGGGATGAATGCCGTGGTCGTCGGTGCGTCCAATATCGTTGGCCGCCCGATGGCGATGGAGTTGCTGCTGGCCGGTTGCACCGTGACCGTCACCCACCGTTTTACCAAGGACCTGGCCGGGCATGTCGGTCGTGCGGACCTGGTCGTCGTCGCCGCCGGCAAGCCGGGCCTGGTCAAGGGCGAATGGATCAAGGAAGGCGCGATCGTGATCGATGTCGGCATCAACCGCCAGGACGATGGCAAGCTGGTCGGTGACGTGATCTACGAAACCGCCCTGCCCCGCGCCGGCTGGATCACTCCGGTGCCAGGCGGCGTTGGCCCGATGACCCGTGCCTGCCTGCTGGAAAACACCCTGTACGCCGCTGAAACCCTGCACAGCTGAGTTTCACCGCAGACGCTGTCAGCGAATCGAAGAGCCCCGCCCTTGGCGGGGTTTTTTTTGCCTGCAACACACGCTGGACCATCCGACGGAAAATGACATTTTTTTCATGTTTCTCAGGACTTTCGCCTGTTGTTTGAACAACCATCGACAGTTATTCAGCCATACTCCAGAATGTCGCGCTTTTTAAGAAATAGCCCGTTACAAAACGGCTTATCAACACTTTGTGAGTCTGCCAGCGTGAAAATCCGTCTTTCCATCCTGAGCCTATTTTTTGCAGTAACAGGGACTTTCCTCACGCCCCTCGCCAGTGCTGACGAGACCACCGCAGCGCCGCGAGACACGAAGACACTCAAGCTCGCTTCCGGCAGCTCCCTGCTGCTGGACATGCAGACCAACAAAGTCATCTATGCCAGCAACCCTGACGTGGTGGTGCCAATCGCCTCCGTCAGCAAGTTGATGACCGGCCTGGTCGTGGTTGAATCCCGGCAGAACATGGACGAATTCATCGACGTCAACATCAGCGACACACCGGAAATGAAAGGCGTGTACTCCCGGGTCAAGCTGCGCAGCGAGCTGCCGCGCCGGGAAATGCTGCTGATTGCCCTGATGTCCTCGGAAAACCGCGCCGCCGCGACGCTGGCGCACCACTATCCGGGCGGCTATGCCGCGTTCATCGCGGCCATGAACGCCAAGGCCCGGGCACTGGGCATGACCAACACGCATTTCGTCGAACCAACCGGTCTCTCCCCGCGCAACGTGTCCACTGCTCGCGACCTGAGCAAGCTGTTGATCGCCGCGCACAAGTACCCGTTGCTGACCGAGCTGAGTACAACCAAGGAAAAGACCGTTTCGTTCCGTAAACCGAACTACAGCCTGGGTTTCCGCAACACCGACCATTTGGTCCGCAAGCCGGACTGGGACATCCAGCTGACAAAAACCGGTTTCACCAACGAAGCAGGCCACTGCCTGGTGCTGGTGACCCGAATGAGTAACCGCCCGGTGGCCCTGGTGATTCTTGACGCCTATGGCAAGTACACCCATTTTGCCGATGCCACGCGCATGCGTAATTGGGTAGAGAGCGGAAAGAGCGCGGAGGTGCCTTCCGTAGCCTTGCAGTACAAGGCAGACAAGAACCTCAAGCAGCGGCAGACCGGCGTGGTTGAAGCGTCGAAGTAACCTTGCTGCAGACCCATGAAAAAGCCCCGATCACTCGGGGCTTTTTTTGGTACTTCAATCTGTAGGAGCTGCCGAAGGCTGCGATCTTTTGACCTTGATCTTTTAAAAGCAAGATCAAAAGATCGTCCGAACGCGGCCCGAGCCTTCGGCAGCTCCTACAGGTGGCGGCTACTCAGTCG
Source organism: Pseudomonas sp. Pseusp49 (assembly GCF_059491875.1). NCBI lineage: Bacteria > Pseudomonadati > Pseudomonadota > Gammaproteobacteria > Pseudomonadales > Pseudomonadaceae > Pseudomonas > Pseudomonas sp. Pseusp49. The sequence goes on from NZ_CP168514.1 coordinate 4,656,627, forward strand.
TTGGGCAGCGGCATCTGGTCGTCATCCGGGATGCCGTCGCCGGTACTTGGATCTCTCCAACCCTTCGGCTTTTCAGTGGGCACCACTGTTGGCCGCGCCAGGGGATCGCGCAACGGGCTGTCCGGATCCATCACCGGGTCAGTGCTTTGCTCGGGAGTCGTGGGGACTGTTTCAGGACGTTTGTCGTCGAAACTGGAATCGGTAGACATACACACCTCCATTGGACCTAATGTTTCAGATCACCCAGTGGATCGTAGGGCTTGGCCGGAGCCTTGGGGTTGTCACCCGGCTTTACATCCCTCGGTGCCTTGGCGGGCCCGATCGGGTCGACCTGAGGATCGGCAAGGTCCGGGGAATCGGGATCGAAACCCAGCTCATCGCCAGAGGAATGTTCAGACGAGTGCGGACCGACGGGCGTTGTGGTGTGAGCCATGGGTGCCTCCTGATCTCGGCCTGGAACAATGATCCGGGCCCTTGAAGATCAGAGGCTGGCGGCGAGCGATGGTGCCCGCCGGGTGACCAACGGACTCAGTGGGCGGCCAAGGCCTTTTTAGCCTTCGCGGCAGCCTGCTCCTGACCGGCCTGAGCCAGATCGTTGGCAGCCTTGAGCCAGCGCTGCTGATCGACCTGAGAGGGGATTTGCGTCGGATTCTGGATCAGCACGGCCCAGCCACCGGCGTCCTTGAAGGCCGACTCGAAGGCACTGAAGCTCATCAGTTCGCGGCGATCCATCCCTGCACGCAAAAGGACCGTCTGCTTCTGGCGGTTGTAGCCGGCCAGAATGGCGTAACGCGGTTCGGCCCACATCGCCGAGCCCTCGGTGAAGCGCACCATCACCGGAAAACCGGCGGCGACCTGCGTCAACAAGGCCGCAAGGTTGCTGTCGAGGGGATAAACCACCATCCCGTACTCGCGGGCCAGGTTCTGCATGTTCTGTTGCAACTGCGCTTCGCCCCCCGGCAAATGCAAGGGCTTTTCGAGCAAGCCCGGGGTGATCACGATGCCCTGCTGGGACAGCATGCTGGCCAGCACCTGCGGCCCGCTTTGATACGCGTCGCCCCGGTAGAATCGGCCGCTGAGTTCGACTCGCTCCGGCAAACGCTTGATCTCGGGCGCAACACTCCCGGCGCAGCCCGCCAGACTTGCCACGCAACCGGCCATCAGCATGGCCGACAAAATTCGAGAAAATACCCGCACCATCAGCTCTCTCTTGTTCAGGTTCAGACGCCAGGCAATCCCATTCCCGGCTCGGTCGTCGATCATAGGTCGCCGCGCTGCCCGGGTATAGCTTTAAACGGCAGACGAGTGCATTCGATAGAGCGAACTGGTTGGTGACTGCCGACTTTCGGTCAATAGTCTGAAATGCAGTAACGGCTAGACTGTGTTCTAAAGAGACGACAGTGAAGCGTGTGTGCCCGCAGCAGGGCAAAGAGGAGGCGCAGATGAGCCTGACCATGATCCTTGCGATGTTGATTGGCAGCTGGCTGGCGGTAGCCGCCGCCATGCTGTGGGGTGTGCTGCGCATCACTCGCCGCCACCACCACCCTCCCGTTCAACCTGCAAAACCCGCCAAGGCAACCCGCCGACACGCCAGCGCCCACTGACCTGCATTACAAACAAAAACGCCTGAACACATCTGTAGGAGCTGCCGCAGGCTGCGATCTTTTTTCCAGAAGATCAAAAGATCGCAGCCTGCGGCAGCTCCTACAAGGTGTTCAGGCGTTTCGTTTTAGCGGCGGTCAGGCTTCAGTGGCTACCCGCTTCTGCCGGGCCCGACGGGACATCATGTTCAACACCTCGATCGAAGCAGAGAATGCCATGGCCGCATAGACGTAGCCTTTCGGTACATGGGCGCCAAAGCCTTCGGCGATCAGGGTCATGCCGATCATGATCAGGAAGCCCAGGGCCAACATCACCACCGTCGGGTTGTCGTTGATGAACTTGGCCAGCGGATCAGCCGCAAACAACATCACCAGCACCGACACCACTACCGCGATGATCATGATCGGCAAATGCTCGGTCATGCCGACAGCGGTAATGATGCTGTCGATGGAAAACACCATGTCCAGCATCAGGATCTGGCCGATCGCGGCAGCAAAGCCCAAGGTCACGGTGGATGTCTTCGACGTCGGATCATCCGGCGCCGGGTCCATGCTGTGATGGATCTCGGTGGTCGCCTTCCACAACAGGAACAGGCCACCGGCAATCAGGATCATGTCTTTCCAGGAAAACGCGTGGCCGAGAATCTCGATCACCGGAGCGGTCAACTGGACGATGAACGCGATGGTGCTCAGTAGGCCCAATCGCAGGATCAGCGCCATGCCGATACCGATGCGCCGCGCCTTCTGCCGGTGTTGCTCCGGCAGCTTGTTGGTCAGGATCGAAATGAAGATCAGGTTATCGATGCCGAGCACGATTTCCATCACCACCAGGGTGGCCAGGGCAACCCAGGCAGTGGGGCTGGCGGCAAGTTGTAAAAGGTAGTCCATGGGTCAGTCCTGACTCGTTGTAATACGGTTTAGATTTCCTGGGAGGAAGATTCGGTTTTTTCCGATTCTTTTTCCGATGATTCTTTTTTGCTGATCAACCCGCCGGTGGCATCGCTGAGCGCCTGTTCGGCGGCCTTGTGGGTATCGTCAATCGCCTGTTTGGCGCTTTCGGCGGCCTTGCCCATCAACTGTTGCGCGCTTTTCTCGGCCTGGTCGCAACCGGCCAATACCAGTAAAGATGTGATCAACAGCGCCGTGGCTTTAATTTTCATGATGCTCCCTCGATAGAACGAACGGGACCGAAACGATGGCCCGTTGATAGCGATGCATTCTAGGGAAGCAAACACTTCAGGAAAATTCGTATTTTTGCGGTATATACTTCGATTTTCACGAACTCATACCTTCTTGCTTTTGTGTAGGAGCTGCCGAAGGCTGCGATCTTTCAAATCAAAAGATCGCAGCCTTCGGCAGCTCCTACCGGGACTACGTACCTATGTTGAATTATCGACAACTGCATTATTTCTGGGTGGTGGCCAAGACCGGCAGCATCGTGCGCGCCTGCGAACAGCTGAACCTCACGCCACAAACCATCAGCGGGCAGATTTCATTGCTGGAACAGACCTTCGGCATCGAGTTGTTTCGGCGCGTCGGACGGCAACTCGAACTGACCGAGGCCGGACGCCAGGCACTGCCCTATGCCGAACAAATGTTCCAGCTGGGTGGCGAACTGGAACTGATGCTGCGGGCACAACCCAATGAGCAGCAGATTCTGTTTCGTGTCGGCGTGGCCGACGTGGTGCCCAAATCCATTGTCTATCGCCTGATCGCCCCGACAATGGAGCTGAGCGAACCGCTGCGCATCACCTGCCGCGAAGACAAGCTTGAACGTTTGTTGGCCGACCTGGCGATCCAGCGCCTGGACCTGGTGATCTCAGACAGCCCGATGCCGTCGCACCTGGACATCAAGGGTTACAGCCAGAAACTGGGTGAGTGCGGGATCAGCTTCTTCGCCACCCCAACGCTGGCGGCCCGTTACGGTCAGGACTTCCCGCGCAACCTGCACGGTGCGCCCCTGCTGATTCCGGGTCCGGAAACCGTGGTGCGCAGCCGTTTGCAGCGCTGGTTCGCCGAGCAGCAGATCCAGCCACAGATTGTCGGCGAGTTCGACGACAGTGCCCTGATGCAGGCCTTCGGCCAATCCGGCAGCGGGATCTTCATCGGCCCGAGCGTGATTGCCGATGAAGTGCAACGCCAGTGTGGCGTGCAAGTGATAGGCCAGACCGACGCGGTGAGCGAGTCGTTCTATGCCATCTCAGTGGAGCGCAAGGTCAAGCACCCCGGCATTGTCGCGATTACCGAAGGTGCCCGACGCGAGCTGTTTACAGCGCTGTAGCCGCTTCGCGCGGCTTGAACGTCATCAGGGCGATGGCCAGCAGGATCGAAGCCAGAATGAAAGCGGCGGCGGCAAAGCCAAGGCCTTGCAGGCCGACGCTGTCGATCACCCGGCCCCCGATCATCGCGCCCAGGCCGATGCCGAGGTTGGCCCCGGCGATGTTCAGCGACGCGGCAAATGCCGGCGCTTCGGGCGCGGCTTTCATCAGGCGCACATGGCTGACCAGGAACAACGCCGCCTGAGTCACGCCCCAGATGCCCATCGCCGCCGCCAGACCGAGCGGCGAATGGATATTCGGCACCAGCGCCACAAGGCCAGCAATCATGAACGCGCAGAACATCATCGACGCCATCAACGGATGCCGATCCACCGCCCGGCCGCCCAGGGAGTTGCCGATCAACCCGACCGCGCCGAAGCCCATCAGGCACCAGCCGACCACGGTGCCGTTGAAGCCGGCCAGACGCTCGAGGATGTCGGCCAGATAGGTATAGGCCGTGAACATGCCACTGAACACGATCACCGACAACAACACATGACCGAGCATCAGCGGGCTGCGCAGGATCTTGAACTGCGACAGGAAGCTCACCTGATGCTGGTGCAGATTGGTCCTGGGCAGATAGATAAACAGCAGCAACGCCTTGGCAAAGGCGATGACCGCCAGAATCGCAAAGGCACTGCGCCAGCCGAACGCATCGGAAATCAGCGTGCCCACCGGAATGCCGAACACCGTGGCGCAGACGATGCCGAAGCCAATCTTGGCAATGGCGCGACCGGCGTAATCCGGCCCGACGATGTCCACCGCTGTCTCGCTGGCCAGCGCCCAGAACACCGGCAGCCCCAGCGCCGGGATCAACCGGGCAAACGCCATCACCCAGATGTTCGACGCCAGCGCCGCCAGTGTATTGGCCAGGCCAAACAGGACCAGCACCGAGATGAACAGCTTGCGCCGCTCGAAGCGGGCGAAGTACGCGGTGAGGAACGGCCCGAACGCGGCCACGGTAAAGGCAAACAAGGTCACCAGCAAACCGGCCTGCGGGATGCTGACCTCCAGGTCCCTGGCGATCGCCGGCAACAGGCCAACGATGATGAATTCCGTGGTAAGCACCGTGAAGCCGGCGGCAGACAACAGAAGAATGGGCAACAACCGCATGCACAACTCCAGAAAACGACGACACCAGCGATAGCCCGAAGGCCCACTGGCAGACATGAAAATGAGGATGGCGAATCTTAACAGAGTGTTTTCGGATGCGGTTGCACGAACCTGCAATTCGCGTTGAAGACCAGGGCGTCAGTTCGTCACAGGTCTGAAGGATCGTACCTGCGCTGTGATAAAGTCCGCGCCCTGAAAAAAGTACACCCTGTGGTTAATGCCGATCGGTTAGCCGAGCCCCCGTGGCGAGGGAGCTTGCTCCCGCTGGACTGCGCAGCAGGCCCATTTTTTGGGGCCGCTTCGCTGCCCAGCGGGAGCAAGCTCCCTTGCCACAGGAATCAGCGCTGGCATTAGCCCTGTGTTTCCTTCTCGGTTTCCCGCCTGCGGCCTGCCCTGTTTGTTGCCGCAAACCTGCGAAACCATGCATTAATAAAAAATCAGAGATGCTGTTTTATGACTGCTTCATCCCCTTCTCTATTGCACCGCCTTAAACGCTTGAGCCTGGTCACGCAGATCGTGATCGGCCTGATCGCCGGTATTGCCCTGGCCCTGTTTGCCCCCGACGTGGCCAAATCCACGGCGTTCATCGGCAAAGTGTTTGTTTCGGCACTGAAAGCCGTCGCGCCGATTCTGGTGTTCGTGCTGGTCATGGCGTCGATTGCCAACCACAAGCACGGCCAGGAAACCCACATCCGGCCGATTCTGTTCCTGTATCTGCTCGGCACTTTCGCCGCCGCCGTGGTCGCGGTGGTTGCCAGCATGGCGTTTCCGTCGAGCCTGGTGCTGTCGACCCAGGACGTTGCAGTCACTGCACCGGGCGGGATTGGCGAAGTACTGCAAAGCCTGTTGCTGAGCGTGGTCGACAATCCGGTCAGCGCGCTGATGAACGCCAATTTCATCGGCATTCTGGCGTGGGCCATCGGCATGGGTATCGCCATCCGCCATGCCGGCGACACTACCCGTGAAGTGCTGGGCGACCTGTCCAACGGCGTGACCGTGATCGTGCGTCTGGTGATCAGCTTCGCCCCGCTGGGGATCTTCGGCCTGGTCGCCTCGACCCTCGCCACCTCCGGCTTCGGCGCCTTGATCGGCTATGCGCACCTGCTGGCCGTGCTGCTGGGCTGCATGCTGTTCGTGGCACTGGTGATGAACCCGATCATCGTGTTCTGGAAACTGCGCCGCAACCCGTACCCGCTGGTGCTGACCTGCCTGCGCGAAAGCGGCATCACCGCATTCTTCACCCGCAGTTCGGCGGCGAACATTCCGGTCAACCTGGAACTGAGCAAGCGCCTGGGCCTGCACGAAGACACCTACTCGGTATCGATTCCGCTGGGCGCGACCATCAACATGGCGGGTGCTGCGATCACCATCACCGTGCTGACCCTGGCGGCCGTGCACACCCTGGGCATCGCCGTGGACATTCCGACCGCGATCCTGCTGAGCTTGGTCGCGGCGATTTGCGCCTGCGGCGCTTCGGGTGTAGCCGGTGGTTCGCTGTTGCTGATTCCGCTGGCGTGCAGCCTGTTCGGCATCCCGAGCGAAATCGCCATGCAGGTGGTGGCGGTCGGTTTCATCATCGGCGTGTTGCAGGACTCGGCGGAAACCGCGCTGAACTCGTCCACCGATGTACTGTTCACCGCGGCGGCTTGCCTGGGTGAAGAGCGCCTGGCCTGACAATCAAAAGATCGCAGCCTGCGGCAGCTCCTACAGGGCGTACACCGTTCCCATGTAGGAGCTGCCGCAGGCTGCGATCTTTTGACGTAAAACAAAGCCCGCCAAGGCGTAAACCTTGGCGGGCTTTTTTGTACCTGGGTGGTTTAGAACGCGCCCATGTAGTCGCGCTTGCCCACTTCCACGCCATTGTGGCGCAGCAGTGCGTAAGTGGTGGTGACGTGGAAGAAGAACTGCGGCAGGCCGTAGGTCAGCAGGTAGGCTTGGCCACTGAAGCGCTTCTCTTTAGGCGTGCCCGGACGGGTCACGATCTCTATGCCTTCCTTGCCGTTGATCTGCTCCGGCGTGAACTCGCCGATGTAGGCCAAAACCTTGGCGATCAGTGCCTGCAGTTCGGCGAAAGTGGTTTCGGTGTCGTCGTACTTCGGCACTTCAACTTCAGCCAGACGCGAAGAAACGCCCTTGGCGAAATCAACGGCGATCTGCACCTGACGCACCAGCGGGAACATGTCCGGGAACAGGCGCGCTTGCAGGAAAGCGTTAGGGTCGATGTTTTTTTCGGTGGCGTGAGCCTCGGCCTTTTTCAGTACATCGCTCAGGGCATTGAGCATTTGCTGGAAAACTGGCACGGAAGCGTCGTACAGGGAAATGGTCATGGCAGGTCTCGTGTGGAGGAACGTGGTTCATGTGCATCTGTAGGAGCGAGCTCGCTCGCGATGGACGTGAACGATAACGCGTTCTGTCTGGATGAACGCGTTGCGCCGAAGTCCATCGCGAGCAGGCTCGCTCCTACAGGTGATCAGCATCAGGGGCCGATTATAGCCGCGTGCCGTCCTCCCGAGACCGGTCTTTTTCAGCTGCCGTACACTTTGGCCGCCGGGACCGCTTGCGTCAGCAGTTGCGCGACGGCATCGCCCATCTCGCCAACCGCCCAGCGGCCCTGCCGATCCAGTTGCGGGCCACGGCGCCAACCATCGGCGATCGACAACTTGCCGCCCTCGACTTCGAACATCTGCCCGGTCACCTCGGCGGACGCCTCGGAACCCAGCCACACCACCAGCGGCGCGACGTTTTCCGGGGCGAAGTAATCGAAGCCCTCTTCAGGCTTTTTCATGGTGTCGGCGAACACCTGCTCGGTCATCCCGGTCCGCGCGGCCGGCGCCAGGGCGTTGGCGGTGATCCCGTAACGACGCAGCTCAGCCGCCTGCACCAGCGTCAGCGAGGCAATACCGCCCTTGGCCGCCGCGTAGTTGGACTGACCAATGGAACCCTGCAAACCGGCGCCGGAACTGGTGTTGATGATCCGCGCATCGACTCTGGCACCGCCCTTGGCCTGCTCACGCCAGTACTTCACGGCGTGGCTGGAAATGCAGAAGTGGCCCTTGAGGTGCACGGCCACCACGGCGTCCCAGTCGGCTTCGCTGAGGCTGGCGAACATGCGGTCGCGGCAGATGCCGGCGTTGTTGACCACCACGTTCAGGTCGCCAAAGGTTTCGATGGCCTGGCGCACGATCAGCCCTGCCGAGTCATATCGGGTGATGTCGTCGCTGTTGGCCACGGCACTGCCGCCCTGGCCGAGGATTTCGCCGACCACGGCCAGGGCCGCTTCGCGGTTGATGTCGTTGACCACCACCTTCGCGCCTTCGGCGGCGAACGCCATCGCGTAGGCCCGGCCCAGGCCACCGCCAGCGCCGGTGATGATCACGACGCGGTTTTCACAGATTTTCATGCGGGTATTCCTTCAATTTCATCTCAAATACACACATCACCTGTGGGAGCTGGCTTGCCAGCGATAGGATCACTGCGGTGCGCCTGATACACCGCGGCGCCTGCATCGCTGGCAAGCCAGCTCCCACAGGATCGATGTGTTTCCTGGAATCAGGTCAACTCACAAACGCTCGATAATCGTCACATTGGCCTGCCCACCGCCTTCGCACATGGTCTGCAAACCGAAGCGGCCACCGCTGCGCTCCAGCTCATGCAGCAGGCTGCACATCAAACGCGTGCCGGTGGCGCCCAGCGGATGGCCGAGGGCAATCGCGCCGCCGTTGACGTTGGTCTGGTCGTGGGGATAACCGGTCTCTTTGAGCCAGGCCATGGCCACCGAAGCGAAGGCCTCGTTGATCTCCACCCGGTCGATGTCTTGCAGTTTCATCCCCGCACGCTTGAGCGCGTAGGCGGTGGCCGGAATCGGCGCGGTGAGCATCCAGATCGGGTCTTCGGCGCGCACGCTCAGGTGATGGATGCGGGCCCGTGGCGTTAGGCCGTAACGCTTGAGCGCCGCCTCCGAGACAATCAGCATCGCGCTGGCCGCGTCGCAGGTCTGGCTCGACACCGCGGCAGTGACCCGGTCGCAGCCGAACAGGAATTCCAGCTCGGCCATTTTTTCCAGACTGGTCTGGCGCGGCGTTTCGTCATGCAGCACACCGGCCAACGGCACGATCTCGCGGTTGAAACGACCTTGCTCGATGGCCTGCAGGGCCCGTCGATGGGACTCCAGCGAATAGGCTTCGAGCTGCGCCCGGGACAGGTCCCACTTTTCCGCGATCATCTGCGCCGAACGGAACTGCGTCGGCGGTTGCGCGCCATAGCGCCGCACCCAGCCTTCGGAGCCGCTGAACGGATCGGTGAAGCCCAAGGGCTCGGCGGCAATCATCGCCGAGGAAATCGGGATCTGGGTCATGGTCTGCACGCCACCGGCGACGACCACGTCCTGGGTGCCGCTCATCACCGCCTGGGCGGCGAAGTGCACCGCTTGCTGGGACGAACCGCACTGGCGATCGATGGTGGTGCCCGGCACCGATTGCGACAGGCCGGCCGCCAGCCAACTGGTGCGGGCGATGTCACCGGCCAGCGGACCGATGGTATCGACACAGCCGAAGATCACGTCGTCGTAATCCTCGTCGGGAATGTCATTGCGCTCGACCAACGCGCGCAATACATGCGCACCCAGGTCGGCGGCGTGAATCTGGCTCAGACCACCCTTGCGCCGCCCGGTGGGGGTGCGCAGGGCGTCGACGATATAGGCTTCAGGCATGGTCTACCTCGGTGAAGAAATTGAAATCTGGTATTGAGAGCGCCGAAAAACCTGTGGGAGCGAGCTTGCTCGCGATGAGGCCGACACATCCGACATTGATGCCATCTGACGCACCGCCATCGCGAGCAAGCTCGCTCCCACAGGGGGGGGCGCCACTCTTACTGACGAGTTAAAACGTACTGCCCGCACCCAACGCTGGATTGCCCTCGAACAACGCCGCGCGAATCCGCCCTTTGTGACGGCCGCGATCGCCCCAGACCTTGTCCAGCGCCCAGGCGCGTTTCATGAACAGATGCAGGTCGACTTCCCAGGTGTAACCCATGGCGCCGTGGGCCTGGATGGTGTTCTTCGCCGCCAGCATGGCCGCTTCCGCCGTTGCCAGCTTGGCGTGGGACACCAGCACATCCTGCCCCGGTTGCTGCTCGGCCAGCGCATAAGCGGCGCGGTACAACGGGCCTTTGGCGAACTCGATCTGCACCGCGACGTTGGCCATCAAATGCTTGACCGCCTGGAACGAGCCGACCGGCTTGCCGAACTGCTTGCGCTCGAAGGTGTAGTCCACCGCCAGGTCGACCATGCGTTTGGCCAGCCCGAGCAATTGCGCGGCGCTGGCGAGGGCGCCACGGTTGAAGGCGGCTGCCCACAGTTGCCTTCCTTGTTCGCCGCTGGCCACGCAAGTAGCGGAAGTCGGCGTCCATTCGACCTGGAACAGTTGACGGCTCGGGTCGACCGACTCATTGCGGGTCAGGCGCACGGCATCGCGCTCCAGCGCATGCACTTCATCGCCATGGGCCAGCAACAGCAGATCGGCAACATGGGCATCGCTGACCAACGGGTTCCCCGGTTCGGAAACGGCCAGCCGTGCACTGCCCCCGGCGACCCGCGCCAACCAGTATTGCGTGAGCGCCGCGTGTTGCTCATCGAGGGCGGCGAGCAACGGCACGCCGACCAACATGGTGTCCACCAGCGGTTCGGGCAGACCGGCATAACCGCATTCCTGGGCAATCAGCACGAAATCCAATTCATTCATGCCCATGCCGTCCTGCGCCTCGGGCACGGTCAGTGCGGTCAGGCCCAGTTCCACCAGTTGCGCCCAGAGCCGCTCACTGCGCCCGCTGTCGCTCTGCCACAGTTCGCGAATGCGCTCCGGGGTGACTTCGTTGATCAGGAAGCTGCGGACGTTGTCCTGAAACAGCAGTTGGTCGCGGCTGAAACTAAAGTCCATGGTCTATTCCTCAGGCACGCGGCATGCCGAGCATGCGTTCGGCAATGATGTTGCGCTGGATCTCGTTGGTGCCGGCGTAGATCGGCCCGGCCTGGGCAAACAGGAAACCGTCCAGCCAATGGCCGACGTCACCGGCGGCCGGGGCTTGCGGCAGCAGCTCGCCACGCAAACCGAGAATGCTCATGGCGGTGTCGTGCATGCGCTGGTCGAGTTCGGACCAGAAGATCTTGTTGGTCGACGACTCCGGCCCGATCTTGCCGCCCTGCACCAGTTGCGAGGCGGTCATGTAGGTGCTCAGGGTGTAGGCCTCGGCATCGAGCCAGGCGCGCATCACCGCCTCACCGATGGCCGGGTCGCGGTCGGCCTGCTCGCGGTTGGCCAGGTACAGCTGCACCAGACGCTTGGCGGTTTCCTGGAAACGCGCCGGCGAACGCAAAAGCAAACCGCGCTCGAAACCGGCGGTGGACATCGCCACGTGCCAGCCCATGCCTTCGCCGCCGAGGGCGTTTTCCACCGGCACCTTGACGTCGTCGAAGAAGATCTCGGCAAAACCCGGCAAGCCGTTGAGCTGCGGAATCGGGCGCACGGTGATGCCCGGTGTATTGAGCGGCAGCAGGATGAAAGTCAGGCCGTGATGGCGCTGGGACTGTGGATCGGTACGGAAAATACCGAACACCCAATCGGCCCACACCGCGCGGGTCGACCAGGTCTTCTGGCCATTGATCACGTAGTGGTCGCCCACCCGTTCCGCCTTGGAGCGGATCGCCGCCATGTCGGAACCGGCACCCGGCTCGGACCAGGCCTGGGCCCAGATGTCTTCGCCGGTGGCCATGCGCGGCAGGAATCGCGCTTTCTGATCGAAGCTGCCGTACTCCATCAGGGTCGGGCCGAGCAGGAAGATACCGTTCTGATTGACCCGTGCCGGTGCCCCGGAACGGTAGTATTCCTCTTCGAAAATCAGCCATTCGATCAGGTCGCAGCCGCGCCCGCCGAGTTCGGTCGGCCAGGTGACCATGCCCCAACGGCCTTCGTTGAGTTTGGCTTCCCAGGCGCGATGCTCGGCAAAGCCCCGTTCGGTGTCGAACGATTGCAGCGGTTCACTCGGTACATTGGCCGCCAGCCAGGTTCGCGCCTCGGCACGAAAGGCCTGCTGGGCCGGGGTATAGGTCAGGTCCATGGATATGCCTTCAGCCGTTGAATCGGGCATCGCGTTTCTCGACGAACGAGTCGCGTGCTTCCTGAGAGTCCAGTGAGCGGTAGGCTTCGAGGGTGAAGCCCTGCTCCCAGCGGTATTTGTCTTCCAGATTGCCGTCTTCGATGCCGGTCAACGCTTCCTTGGCCAGGCTGATCATGCCCGGGCTCTTGGCGGCGATGGTGCGGGCGATCTGTAACGCGGCTTCGCGCAAGTCTTCGCGCTTGACCACCCGCTCCACGGCGCCCAGGCGGTAAGCCTCGGCGGCGTCGATCGGCTCGCCGGTGAAGTACATGTGGCGGACTTTCTGCACCGGGAACAGCCGCTGCAAATGCGCGCCGCCGCCCATGGCCCCGCGATCCACTTCCGGCACACCGAAGGTGGCGCACTCGGACGCGACAATGATGTCGGCAGCGCCGCAGATGCCGATGCCGCCGCCCAGGACGAAGCCGTGCACGGCCACGATCACCGGTTTCGGGTTGCGGTGAATGGCCTTGAAGCTGTCGTAGTTGCCCTTGTTCACCGCGACGATCAGGTTGCCGTCGGCGGCCAGTTCCTTGATGTCGACCCCGGCGCAGAAGCCGCGACCTTCGGCACGTATCACGATCACCCGCACGTCGTTGTTGCGGCCCAGGTCCTCGATTTCGCTGGCGATATCCGCCCAGCCCTGGTTGTTGAAGGCGTTGACCGGCGGCCGGTCGAACACCAGTTCGGCAATGCCGTTATCGATGCTGACACTAAATGGTTTCATGTCTTTTCCCCTTACGACACACGGCGGCACAACTCGCCCAGACGCGCTTCGGCGTCGCGGACGATCTGTTCAATCAATTGGGCGCAGCTGGGCAAGCTGTCGATGGAAGCGGCGATCTGCCCGGCGGGCAACACGCCCGCGGCCGGTTGCCCATCGACCATGGCTTTCTGGATGACCATCGGCGCGTTGGCGGCCATGATGCTTTGCGCGGCGGTCAGCTCTCCGGCACCGCGCATTTTCAGGGCACTGCCGAGCAGTTGCGTCAGGCTCATGCCCGTGTGGCGGCGGTAGGCCAGACCACTCTGCAAGGCCAGCAGCAGGCGCTTGAGACCGCCGCTGTTTTCCAGCTGGTTGAGCAATTCGTTGCGGATCATCCGTTGCGGCATGCCGTCGATGGCGCGGCTGATGATGATCGCCGCCGGGTCCTTGACCGCCAGGTAACGGGCCAACGTTGCTTGCGGCACCGGGCTATCGGCGCACATCAGAAAACGCGTGCCCATGGCGATGCCTTCGGCACCGTAGGCCAATGCAGAAACCAGCCCCTTACCGTCCTTGAAGCCGCCCGCCGCCACCACCGGCACTGAGACTGCGTTGACCACTTGATCGAGCAGCATCAAGGTCGGCACGGAACCGGTGTGCCCACCGCCCTCGCCGCCCTGTACGGTCACCGCATCGGCGCCCATTTCCACGGCTTTCTGTGCATGCTTGAGCGCGCCGACCGTGGGAATGCACACCACGCCGGCATCTTTCAGGCGGCTGATCATTAGCTTGCCCGGCGAACGGCTGTAGCTGACCGCACGGACTTTGTGGCGCAACACCAGCTCGACGATCTCACCGGCATTGGCCTGGTACATGTGGAAATTGACCCCGAACGGCTGATCGGTCAGGCGTCGGGTTTCGATAATCGCCGCTTCCATCTGCTGCGGTTCGATGGTCGCACCGGCGAGAAAACCGAAACCACCGGCATTGCCCGTGGCCGCCACCAGCTTCGGGTCAGCGACCCAGCCCATGGCCGTCTGGATGATTGGGTAGCGGCAACCGAGCAGTTCGGTCAGGCGGGTATTCAACGAAATCGCCATGCTCACGCCTCGCCCGTTTTGCGCTGGGAACTGGCCATGGCCTTGGCGTCGTAGCCGCCGAGGCGGTCGCCGGACACCAGTTCGTTGTGGGCGTGGGCGAAGTGATGCAGGCCGAACACCATGTCCATGGTCGCGCGCTTGCCCATCAGGTCTTCGGCGTTGTTCACCGCTTGCTTGCTCAGTTGCAGGCCCAGGCGCGGCATCTGGGCGATGCGCCCGGCGATGTCGAGGGTCTGATGCTCCAACTCATCGCGAGCAACCACCCGATTGAGCATGCCCATCTGATAGGCACGCGGTGCCGGCATGCGCTCGCCGAGGAACAGGAATTCCTTGGCGATGCGCGGGTTCAATTCATGCACGTGGGCGAAATACTCGACCCCGGGAATGCCCATGCGCACCACCGGATCGGCGAAGTACGCATCCTCGCTGGCGACGATCAGGTCGCAGACCCAGGCCAGCATCAGCCCACCTGCAATGCACGCGCCCTGGACCATGGCGATGGTCGGCTTGGGCATCTCGCGCCAGCGCCGGCACATGCCCAGATAGACTTCCTGCTCCCGGGCATAGAGAAACTCGCCGCCCGGTTTGTTGGTGTGGTCGTACCAAAGGCTCGCCCGATCGAACGTCTTGTCGACGTCGCGGCCCGGGGTGCCGATGTCATGCCCGGCGGAGAAATGCTTGCCGGCGCCGCGCAACACGATGACCTTCACTTCATCGTCATCGCAGGCCCGGCGAAACGCCGCGTCCAGCGCATAAGTCATCTGCGAGTTCTGTGCGTTGTGGTACTCGGGACGATTCATGGTGACGATTGCCACCGCGTCGCGCACTTCGTACAGGACCACCTCGGCCTCGTTCTTGTCGTTATGTTCAGCCATCACTTGTCTCCGAAAACGCGGGCGCTCAGCGCTGGCCTGGCGGGTTGTCTTTGAGCTGCATGGCCCGCAGGTTGTGCGGGTCCAGACGCTGGATCAGTTGCAATTGCTCGGCGGTCGGGGCCGCGGTGGTCGGGCAGTCGTCCGGCACGTGCAACTCGAAGCCGGTGTTGTCCTGGACCTGCGCCGCCGTCACGCCGGGGTGCAGCGAACGAATGCGCATCTGTCGTTGCGGGCCGAGGAAATCCAGGACGCAGAGGTCGGTGATGATCAGGCGGATGTCGATGTCGTCCAGCCCCCAGCCGCGCGCCAGGCGGGCCGGGTTGTAGCCGACCGAGGCGACCATATCGACCTCGCCTTCGACGAACACCCGACGGTTGTGGCTCAGCACGCAAAACGAGTTGGCGTGGCTGATCGAGTTGCCGGGGAAACCGCGCACACCGAGCATCTGTGCCTTGGGCTTGGCGTAGTCGCCGATGCAGGAAATGTTCGCCTGGCCAAAGCGGTCGATCTGTGTCGGGCCGACCAGTGCATGGCGCTTGCCGCCCCAGACGTTGTCGAAAATTCGCGAGAAACCCATCCAGCTGTCGCGCTTGGGCTCATAGCCCTTGCGTGCGCCCAAAGGCACCGGTTCGGCGACCATGTAGGCTTCGGAGTCGGTCATCAGCAGTTGCGGGTTGCTGGTCAGCATGGCTAGCGAAGCGGCCAGACGCGGGATCACGCCGATGCCGCTGGCCAACACTTCGCCGTCTTCGCGCCAGGCTTCGGAGGCGGCGCAGATCATCAGCTCGGCGAGGCTGTAAGTGGTAGTGCTCATCGGAAGGCTCCCTTAGAAAATCGGCAACGGCAGTTCACGGATCGCAGCCAGGCCGCCAACCTTGTCCAGGTACTGTTCGTGGGTGCAGTCGACGTAATCGCGCACGTAGCCCTCCCAGCCATCGGCCGCCTGCACCGTGGCGTTGTAGGCCTTGAAGTGCGCGACGTCGAAACCGTAAAGCGGCGCGCAGGACGACGGGTGCGCCCCACCCGGCACGTGGGCCACGGCGGTGGTCAGGTTGCGCTCCCAGAACACTTGATGGGCGTGGGCGCTGTCCTGATGGAAGTAGTCGCTGTCGACCAGTTCATCGCAGGTCACGTAGCTGTGGGTCGCGGCCCGCACGAACAGGTCGTCCATGTAGTGATCGGGGCCGCTTATCTGGCACACGCCGCGTTTGTCGGCACGGTCGACGTGCACCAGTGCTGCGTCGAGCTTGAGCGCCGGCATCGCCACCCAGTCCTTGCCATCGGCGTAGGGTGAGGCGATCAACTTGATCTGGCGGTTGTAGCGCAGCACATCGGTGCCCAGGCCCACCGCCGTCGGAATGAACGGCACATTCATCGCCGCCGCCCGCAGGCCGAGCAGCAACATGCCTTCGTCGATTTCCATCACTTCCAGCGCCGCTTCCTGGCGCGCCTTGCGGAAGTACGGCTCCAGCGGAATGAAATCCAGGGAGACGAAGGCGAACACCAGTTTTTTGATCTTGCCGGCGGCGCAGAGCATGCCGACATCGGCACCACCGTAGGCAACCACCGTCAGGTCCTTGAGGTCCGAGCGCAGAATTTCGCGCACCAGCGCCATCGGCTTGCGTCGCGGGCCCCAGCCACCGATGCCGATGGTCATGCCGTCACGCAGTTGGCCGACGATCTCGGCCGTAGTCATTTGCTTGTCCATCGTCATGTTCCTCATTGGCGACCGACACTGAAGTCGTGGCCCCAGTGGCTGACCACGGTGCTTTCGAACGGCGTGTGGCGGTCCCAGTCGACCACCAGGCCATCACAGCCGTATTCCAGGTCAAACCCGGACGGGGTCTTGATGTAGAAAGAAATCATCTGGTCGTTGGTGTGCTGGCCGAGGGTGGCCGACAGCTTCACGCCGTTGGCGTGGACACGGTCCAGCGCTCTGCCCACCTCATCAAGCGCATTCACCTCGACCATCATGTGCACGCAGCCGTGGGGCATCGGGCACTCGAAAATCGCCAGCGAGTGGTGGCGGCCGTTGTTGCAGTGCAGGAAGTGGATGCGCTTTTGCGGCTCGGCCGGGTCCGGGGTGAAGCGGACTTTCATCAGGTCCGACAGGCCAAAGCCCATCACCTGTTCGTAGAAGTCGCGGCAGCGTTCGAAGGCCGGTGCCGGCAGCACCACGTGGCCCATGCCCAGGTCGTTGGTGACAAAACCTTTGACGCCCACCGGCGAGACGAAACGGGCGAAGTCCTGCAGCGGGCCCCAGAAAATTTCGTGGCGATTGCCATCCGGATCACTGAAGTGCACCAGTTCCTGAACCTTGCGCAGCTCGGCCTCGGCGGCGGTGCCACGGGTCACTTGCACATCGGCCTGTTGCAGCTCGCTGACCGCCTGCTCCAGCGCCGCCTTGCCGGCCACTTCCCAGCCGCAGGCACCGAAACCGTTCTCGGCACTGTTCTGCACCAGCACGCGGTAATGACGCTCGTCCATTTTCAGGTACAAAAGCTCATCGTCGCCGCTGACCATCATGCCCAGCACCTGGCTTGCGTAGTGGCGCCATTGCGCCAGGTCGCTGGATAACAGGGTGACGTAACCCAGACCGCGGATATCCATGGATGCACTCCTCGTTTTACTCAGGCGGTGCCGCCCTTCGGCTGGTGCCGGGGGAGACTTTATGTAGGGCCTATTCAAACGGGTTCGGGGAGGGGCAACATCGTCCAATGGGACTAGCGGATTCAACCCTGCAGGAGCTGCCGAAGGCTGCGATCTTTTGATCTTGATCTTCAGTCACTCCAACTCCGCCAAAAGATCGCAGCCTGCGGCAGCTCCTACAACGGTGTGGTGGCTGTGGGATGAGTGCAGGCATAAAGAAACGGGCCATAAATGGCCCGTTTGAGGAAAGTGCGATTGTGTTCAAAGCCGAGGAAAATCCTACAGGCAAAGACGCTGCGCATTGGCTCTGTGATTACTGGGTAGACTTGGCTTCTCGCACTTTCTTTTGCTCTGCCAGGGCTATTTCCTTGAAATCATAGGTCGGAAAGAATTCTGTCCGGTAACTTCCCCACGCGGTGTTTTCGAGTGCGAGGTTGACCGCTGCGAGACGCGAGGCAGGCAGGCGCAAAACGATGACCTGTCCAATCCCCATGGTTATATTCCAGCTGACAACCTCCACCCCGGCCGGAGGGAACACCTTGTAAAAATCCTGTTTGGCGAGTTGCTCTTTCAACTCTCCCAATGGGCGCGATTGATCGTGCTTCAGGAAAACAGTCAGCATGAGTGCATTATCTGGCGTGGCGATAGCGTCTTTTGCGGCCGAAGGTGTTGTCGGCTGTGCATGGGCGCCAGCCGAGTATATTCCGGCCAGTAGTAGCGTAGACATCAATAGCGTTCTGATTTTCATACTCATGTCACACCTTTTATTTTATGGATTTTATGGATGCTACTTCAGAGTGGCGTCATTTAACGCGGACGTGTTGAAGTATCGAAATAACTACTTAATAAATGACTACCAAAAGGCATTTAGTTTGACATCGAGGTCTTTAAAGGCCCTCTGTAGGGCGCATGGACCACATAGATCCGGACAGGGGCATTGGTATCTACCATGTCGCGAGGCACCTCTCGTGAGTAGGTGAATTCTTCGTCATTCAACTTTTCCAGTCTTCTGACCACCGTTCTGACAGTTCCTTTATCAGGTACCAGAATATGTGTTGATTTGTCACCGGTGACAAGGAAGTAACCGCCGCCGCCATTGTCATACTTTGATTGCCCGGTATCGGTATAAAAAAATTCATAGCGATTACGTCCGGGATCCCACATGGATATTCCAACAACACCCGGATATTTTTCCTTGACGTCGACTTCCGGGGCTCCCTCTATATAAACCTTGGTTGTCAACCATTGAGGAGATGTGGCCAATGCCTGAATATCAGTCTTATCTTCCATCTGTTTTCCATGGCTGACAAGTGGACTGAGTAGTCCAGCGAGGAGCAGGCCTTTAAACATTGCGTTGTATTTTCGCATGGAATAATTCCTTGCCGATTTTAGTGGTGACGCTTGTTTGTTGTTTTTTGCCCTCAAAAAAACAATCGCTGCGAGCAGCTGATGAAATATAGAAGTGATATCAGCCGCCCACAATACTCAGGTATATATTTGAAACAATTACAGCAGTAATGACCTTCAATAAAGGCCAACAAAATAATGGGTGTTTTAACCTCTTCGTCAAGACCCGGAAATCCCTGTAGGAATTATCGATGGTCGCGATTTTCTCGGAGTCGATGTAAATCAAGATCAAAAGATCGCAGCCTTCGGCAGCTCCTACAGGGGCGTGTCAGGCGAGTTGTTCGATTTGATCGGTGTCCGACGGGTTGGGATTCCGACAGGCATTAAACAACCCTCACAAACACCCTGTAGGAGCTGCCGAAGGCTGCGATCTTTTGGCGGAGTTGGAATGACTGAAGATCAAGATCAAAAGATCGCAGCCTGCGGCAGCTCCTACAGAGGTGTGGTGGCTGAGGGAGTAGTGCAGGCATAAAAAAACGGGCCTTGGGGACCCGTTGGAAAGGTGACCTGACGTCCGTGCCAGGCCTGTAACACAAGCGATCAATTTCCTTGTGCTACTTCCTGTGGCGAGGGGGCTTGCCCCCGCTGGACTACGCAGTAGTCCCAAATCCAGGCGACACGGAATGTCTGAAAAACCGTGCAACCCTGTTTTGCGACCGCTGCGCGGCCGAACGGGGGCAAGCCCCCTCGCCACAGGTTCGGTCCGCATGGAGAACATTCGTTAACCAACAGGCCTCGTCCGGAATCAACCCTTGCGGAAGTGCGGAATCACCTTCTCGCCAATGTTCTTCAGCGTCTCGAGCTGCGCCCACTGCGGCACGGTGCCCATCTGGCAGATGAACAGGATTTCGTCGGCGCCGGCGTCGATCAGGCGTTGCACGTAGCCGATGCAATCCTCGACGGTGCCGTAGGCGTGGTTCGGGTTCATCATCGCCATGGTCGGGTCCGAGAAATCGACACTGACTTCTTCGGAGGCGAAGCGCGACTTGATCACGCTCTGGCCGTTGCCGTCGACGAAGGTGTCGTCCTTCCACTTCTCAGGATCCGGACGCTCGCCACCGCCGTACCAGTAGCCCAGGGACTCCATGAAGTAACGCTGGCCACGGATACCGATGCGGCGCGCCTCCTCGTTGTCGTCCAGCACGATGGCCGGGCACAGCGCGGCGATGTGCCGATTAGGGCGGAAACCCACTTGCTTCTTCTCATCGCGGTTGTCGTAGGCCGTGTGATACACCTCGACCTTCTTGGCGATTTCCTCCGGGCCACCGAAGCCCAGCACCAGCGCGCCCATGCCGCGACCGCCGGCATTCTTCAGCGATTCGGTGTTGGTGCACGCCAGGTACATCGGCGGGTGCGGGTCCTGATACGGTTTTGGATGGATCGGACGCTTGGGGATCTGCACGAAGTCGCCGTTGTGCTCGATCTCGTCTTGCACGAACATTTTCGGGATCAGGTACATCATCTCGTCGATCTGCGGCTGCAAGGTCGCCAGGTCGTAGCCGAAGGTGCCGGCTTCCTGCTGGGTGCCGCCCTTGCCGACGCCGAAGTGCACACGGCCCTTGGACAGCAGGTCGAGGGTGGCGATGCGCTCGGCGACTTTCACCGGGTGGTTCATCGCCGGAGGCAGGCAGACCACGCCGTGACCGATGCCGATGCGCTCGGTTTTACCGGCCACGAAAGCCAGCATGGTTTCCGGCGCGGACATGTGCGAGTAGTTGCTCAGCGCCGTGTGCTCTACACACCAGAAAGTGTCGAAGCCGAGCTTGTCGGCGAGGACGGCCTGCTCGACCGTGTCTTGGAAAATCTTGCGGTCGCCTTCGCGGCTGGAGTCCACCGTCTGGGCTTCGTAAATCAGGGAAAATTTCATGGTTGATCCTTGTGCTTATTTGGATGCGCAGTCGGCGCCGTAGACCTTCGCCTTACCGTCAATGCTCGTGCATCGACGGGGCGCTCGAATCACGCAAACGGACTAGCCCGTTTCATAGAAAAAGAGCTGTAGGGAAGCGTCAGAGGAAAAAGTCGCTGCTGTCCTGCCCCATGCTCACGCCGCCAAGGTTCCAGGCGTACTTGGCCGGGCTGTTGGCGACGTGGGCGCGACCGGTGTGAATGTCGCGGAAGGCACGGTTGATTGCGTGACTGCGGAAGATCGTCGAGGCACCGCTGTTGAACATCAGGTCGCCAACAGCCTTGGCGCACTTGTCGGCCACCAGCGCCGAGTCGTAACGCATCTTCACCCGCTCGGGCATGCTCAATGGCTCCCCCTTCTGCGCGCGCTCCAGCATCAGGGCGAAATTGCGGTGCAGCACGGTCTTGCACTCGTCGACGCAGACCATGGCATTGGCCAGCGACGATTGCGCGGCCGGGTCCTGGACCATCTTGCGACCGTCATTGACCCCGACTCGAGCGCGGTTGTGCTCGACAAACTGATCCACCGCACCTTGCAGGGCACCAATGGCCGAGGACGAAACGGCACGCACGAAAATCTGTCCGAACGGCAGGCGGAACAAGGGCGCGGTGTTCACAGCATTGCCCGGACTGTTCTGCATGAAACCGTCGAGCGCGCGATGGGTGCGGTACTCGGGAACGAAGGCGTTCTCCACCAGAATGTCGTGGGAGCCGGTGGCTTCCAGGCCCATGACATTCCAGTTGTCGAGAATCTGGTAGTCACTGCGCGGCACCAGGAACGTCCGATAATCCGGCGCCCCGCCCGCCTCTTCCGGCGGCACCAGCGCACCGAGGAACGCCCAGTCGCAGTGCTTGCTGCCGGAAGAAAATCCCCAACGGCCGCTCAACTTGAAACCACCGTCGACTCGCTCGACCTTGCCCACCGGCATGTAGGAAGACGAGATCAGCACGCTGGAATCGCTACCCCAGACATCTTGTGCGGCGCGGTCGTCGAACAGCGCCAGCTGCCAGTTATGGATCGCCACCACCCCCAGCACCCAGGCCGAAGACATGCAGCCTTCGGCCAGGGTCATCTGCACGTCGAAGAAATCCTTGGGCTCGAGCTCATAGCCTTCCCAACGGGACGGTTGCAGGATGCGAAAGAACCCGGCGTCGTGGAAATCCTTCAGGGTTTCTTCAGGCAACTGCCCGGCTTGCGCGGCGTTCAGGGCGCGTTCACGCAGGATCGGCACCAACTCACGGGCACGTTGGCTCAGACGCTGGCGAATCAGGTCTTGGTTGAGCATTTTTATTGTTCTCCTTTGTTCACCCCATCCGCCGGGGCGCGCGTGCAACGGGGCGGGTGTAGTGCCCCTACGCTGGCATTCAAACAATGCGCAAAGCGACGGGCATCCCTCAAACGGACCATGTGGTTTTGGGGAACTGGTATCTGGGTGGGGGTGAATCAGAAGGTGATGTGTTGGCTGGCAGGCCGTCTTCGCGGGCAGACCCACATTGAGCTCCCTGTTTTATTCGAGACTGGTGGCCACTGAAGATCACTGTGGGAGCTTGCTCGCGATGGCTTTGTGTCAGGCGGCATGGACTTTTGAGGGTGGACATATCCGTTTCTGCGGTAACGGCCGCTTAGGGTTCCGCTCTTACAGCGGGTCACTTTGAAAAGCGCAAAGTAACCAAACGCTCTTGCCCCTGACATTCGGTGCCTCGCCTAGGCTCGGCATGCCCTCGCTTCGGTCCTGCTCCGTGGGCCCGCCGCCATCGGCCATCCATGGCCGGGGGCGGCTAACCCGGCATCCATGCCGGGTTGCCCACTGCGCAGAACCTCCACTCGCCTCACGAGGGGGCGTACACCACAACGGCGCCCGAGGCGGCCTACAGGCCGGCCTGGTTCTGATGCATGCGCATTCCCCTGTAGGAGCTGTCGAGTGCAACGAGGCTGCGATCTTTTGGAGGTGATACATACACAAAATTCCAGTCGGCTGTCGGGCCGCCTTCGCGAGCAAGCTCTCTCCCACAGGAACTGAGTACAGCAGCAAGGTTTCTGCCGACCAGTAGTCCGCCATCGCTGGCAAGCCAGCTCCCACAGGGATTGGGGACATCTGCAAATATCAGGTCGGCTGCCAGGCCGCCTTCGCGAGCAAGTCGGATCGCCGCACCGCCCCTCCCACAGAAGAGCAAAAGCAGAGCAGCCCACACCGCGCCGCTTCTCACCACTCATCAGGCCGAGCGTTAGCTCGCCTGCAGCTCTTGATCTTGATCCACCCGCCCCCTCGGCAGGCTGAGCGCAGGTGTTCATCCGGGGATGGGCGCGCAGCGCCGTTCGACGCAGTCGAACTCATTGCATGTAGGTCGAAGCGAAGCCGACCGGAGGGCAATGCCCCCGGATGAATACCGGAGCGAAGGAACGCCGAGCCTCAGCGAGGGGCCGTACGTAAGGGGCGAGCGTTTTTTTGGTTACTTTTTTTAGGCGCTTGTAAAAAAAGTGACTCGCCGTAAGGGCGAAACCATAAGCCGCCGTTACCAAAAAAACGGATATGTACACAACACAACATCAGCCTGGTCGGCCCAGAGGCCGCCAAGGCCTAGTCCCCTCGGACGATGTTCCAAATAGACACCAGAGCAAGAATCCATCGCACTCCACCCCCAACAAAAAAGGCCCAGTGCGATGAACGACGCCAATCTCAAAGCCGACATGCTCCAGGCCATGCGCCGCCTGGCCAAGTCCGTCACCATTATCAGCACCAGCAACGGCTCCGAACGCTTCGCCATGGCCGCCACCGCGGTCGACTCCCTGAGCACCGAACCGCCATCGCTGCTGATCTGTGTCAACAAGACCGCCTCGCCCCACGCCGCACTGGCGACCGGCGCCGACTTCTGCGTGAACATCCTCGGTGTCGAACAACAAGACCTGGCCAACCTGTGCAGCGGCGCGATCAAGGGCGAAGCGCGCTTCGACCGTGGCAACTGGCTCACCAGCCCCGGCGGCATTCCTTACCTGGGCGACGCACAGTCGGCGATCCTCTGCCGCCAGGACGGCCACTTCAGCTACGGCACCCACACCGTGTTCATCGGACGCATCCTGCAGATTCACACCACTGACGCCATCACCCCGCTGGTCTACCTCGACGGCAGCTACACCACCACCGCCAAACCCGCACCTTCTCTCGCAGCCGCTGGCTGAGGCCCGAACATGGACAGCCTGAACCGGTTGACGGCGCTGCGAGTGAACAGCGCCGACCCGTTGCCATGGGATGACCGCTGCGACTTGCTGATCGTCGGGTTTGGCGGAGCCGGCGCCTGTGCCGCCATCGAAGCCAGCACTCGCGGCCTGTCGGTGCTCGCCCTGGATCGCTTCGAAGGCGGTGGCGCCACGGCACTCAGCGGTGGCGTGGTCTATGCCGGCGGCGGTACGCCATATCAGCGCCAGGCTGGCTATGAAGACACCAGCGAGGCGATGTTCAATTACCTGCGCCAGGAAGTCGGCGAGGCCGTCAGCCTCGAGACACTACGGGATTTCTGCGAAGGCAGCCGTGAGCAACTGGCCTGGCTGGAGCGTCAAGGCACGGCCTTCGAAGCCAGCGTGCCGCCGCACAAGACCTCGTACCCGAGCGATCAGTACTACCTCTATTACTCGGGCAACGAAGCCGTACCGGCCTATGCCGCCAGCGCCAAACCAGCGCCACGGGGTCACCGCACCAAAGGCCCGGGCATGTCCGGCGCCAGCCTGTTCGCCCCGCTCAAGGCCAGCGCCTTGCGCCACGGCGCACGCCTGCGCAGTCAGTGTGAAGTGCGGCGGCTGGTGCTCGACCTCGACGACAAGGTCCTCGGCGTCGAAGCCTGGCAGTTGCCGTCGGGCAGCCGCGCCGCCCGGCAACATGCGCGGCTGTCGCGCTGGGCCGCGGCCATTCATATGTACGCTCCGGCCCTGGCCGACCGCTTGCGCGCCCGTCAACGTCGCATCGAACAGACCTGCGCCATCCGCCAATTGATTCGCGCCGAACAGGCAGTGCTGTTGAGCAGCGGTGGTTTCATCTTCAATCGCGATCTGGTGAGCCAGCACGCGCCGCAGTACCTGGCCGGTCTGCCGCTGGGCGCCACCGGGTGCAATGGCAGCGGCATCGCCCTGGGCCAGAGCGCCGGTGGCAGCGTGGCGCGGATGGACAAGGTCAGCGCCTGGCGTTTCATCAATCCGCCGCTGGCCTGGGCTCGCGGGCTGATCGTCAATGCCCGGGGACAACGTTACGCCAACGAAGAAATCTACGGCGCGACCCTCGGCCACGCCATGGTCGAAGAACAGGATGGCCGCGCCATTCTGCTGCTCAACCGCGCGCTGGTCGGCGAAGCGTTGCGTCAGGTCGGCCCGGGCAAAGTGTGGAATTTCCAGCGCCTGCCAGTGCTGCTCAATTTGCTGTTCAACGCCAAACGCAGCACCAGCCTGGCCGGGTTGGCCAAGCGCTGCCATCTGCCGCCGGAACTGCTGCGCCAGAGTGTCGAACGCTATAGCCGCGCGGCACGCGGTGAAGTCGCCGACGAGTTCGGCAAATCCGCGGCGATGCTCGCCAACCTCGATCAGGGCCCGTGGTATGCCCTCGACCTTTCATTCGCCAGCAAACTGTTCCCCTGCCCGGTCATCACCCTGGGCGGGTTGAAAGTCTGCGAGGCCAGCGGTCGGGTGCTGGACCACGCCGGCCAACCAATAAACGGCCTGTACAGCGCCGGCCGCAATGCGGTCGGGGTCGCCTCCAACCTCTATGTCTCCGGCCTGTCACTGGCCGACTGCATCTATTCCGGTCGCCGGGCTGCCGCCCACGTGGCCGACCAATTCGCACTTCAAACCGCACGATCAGGAGAACAACAATGCAACGTGTAGAAGGCAAAGTCTGCATCATCACCGGCGCCGCCAGCGGCATTGGTCGCGAAGACGCTCTGCTGCTGGCCCGCGAAGGCGCCAAAGTGGTACTGACCGACCTCAACGAAGAAGCCGGCCGCCATGTCGCCGCAGAAATCGGCGCCAACGCGCTGTTCATCCGCCACGACATCACCAGCGAAAGCGACTGGCAACACGTGGTCAAGACCACAGTCGAACGCTTCGGCCGCCTCGACGTACTGGTCAACAACGCCGCGATCCTGGCCCTGGGCAGCATCGAAGACACCACCCTGGAGCTGTGGCAGAAGGTGCAGAAGATCAACGGCGACGGCTACTTCCTCGGTTGCAAGTACGCCATCCAGGCGATGAAGGAAAGCGGTGGCGGCTCGATCATCAACATGTCGTCGGTCGCCGCCCTGGGCGCCATGCCGATGTTCTGCGCTTACTCGGCGTCCAAAGGCGCGGTGGCGGCGATGACCCGCTCCATCGCCCTGCACTGCAAGCAGCAGGGCTATCGCATTCGCTGCAACAGCGTGCACCCCGATGGCGTGAACACGCCGATGACCCAGGCCCTGGCCGGTGGTCAGCCGATCCCGCAGGAAGCGCTGGACCAGGACCCGATGAACCGCATGGCGGCGCCACGGGACATTGCCAACGTGGTGCTGTTCCTCGCCACCGACGAGTCGCGGTTCGTCAACGGTGCCGAGATCCGCGTCGACAACGCCCAACTGATCAGCGGGCTCTGAGGTCGAGGTGAACATGGGCACGCAACAACAGAACCTGACCCCGGCCGAATCGACGACGGCAAGCGTCTCATTGCAAGTGTGCGCGGTGATCGACGAGACCGCCGATGCGCGCTCGCTGGTGCTGGACATACCGCCAACCCTGCGTGAGCGCTTTCGCTACAAACCGGGCCAGTTCCTGAGTTTTCGCGTGCCCTTCGCCGGCAAACTGTTGACCCGCTGCTACTCCATGGCCAGTTCGCCCCTCGCGGACGCACTGCCCAAGGTCACGGTGAAACGGGTCGACGGCGGCCGGGTGTCGAACTGGATGAACGAAGTCCAGGTCGGCGACTGGCTGGAAGTGTTGCCACCGGCCGGGCATTTCTGCCTGGACCCGCAGGCGGACACCGAAAAGCCCCTGGTCCTGTTCGGGGGCGGTTCGGGCATCACCCCGGTGTTTTCCATTCTCAAATCAGTGCTCCATGGCAGCCGGCGGCCGATCAAGTTGATCTACGCCAACCGCGATGAGGCGTCGGTGATTTTCAAGGACGAGCTGTGCCGGTTGATCAAGGCGCATCCTGATCAATTGCACGTGGTGCACGTCCTCGATTCGGTGCAGGGCTTCCTGACGGACCATCAGGTCCATCATCTGCTGCGCGGATCGGCCGGCGGCGACTACTTCATCTGCGGGCCGGGTCCTTTCATGGACACCGTGGAGCGCACGCTGCTGGCACTGGGCGAAGCGGCCGAACGCATTCATGTCGAACGCTTCGTCTCGCCCCCGGACCCCGACGAGCTGTTGGCCGAAGAGGCCGTGGCGCGAGCCGCGGCCATGCAGTCGCAATGCGAAGCGCTGATCGTCGAACTCGACGGCCAGCAACACGAAATTGCCTGCCAACCCGGCGACACCTTGCTGCAAAGTTGCAAAGCGGCTGGCCTCGACGTGCCGTCGTCCTGTGAAGAAGGTTTTTGCGGGGCCTGCATGTGCGTGGTCAAGGAAGGTGAAGTCCAGTTGGCGCGCAACGACGTACTGACCCCCAAGGAACTCGCCGACGGCTGGACGCTGGCCTGCCAGAGCCGCCCGACGGGTGCCCGGGTACGCCTGAAATTCCCGGATTAAGGCTACGCATAACCCTGTAGGAGCTGCCGCAGGCTGCGATCTTTTGATCTTGCCTTTGAAAATCAAAAGATCGCAGCCTGCGGCAGCTCCTACAGGGGATTGCGTACAGGCTTTGTCGCCTTAGTCTCAACGGACGATCACTCAGGCCCGGTCTGCAGTTAGACTCGGCCACAGCATTAGCCCACAACAATAAAGAGGTGCAGTTATGGCTCGTTTGCAGAACAAGGTCGCGGTGGTCACCGGCGGCGCTTCGGGGATCGGTCTGGCCTGCGTGCGCCGTTTCGCGGCCGAAGGCGCGCAAGTGGTCGGGCTGGACATCGGCAGCGCCCCGGCAGACTTCCCCGGCCTGTTCATGACCCTCGACGTGCGCGACGAAGCGCAGGTGCAGCAGGTCATGCAAGACGTCATCAGCCGCTTCGGGCGCATCGATATTCTGGTCAACGCCGCCGGCGTCGCCGACCAGGGCAGCGTGACCCAGACCACCACCGCCAACTGGCAACGGGTGATGGACATCAACCTGACCGGCAGCATGCTCACCAGCAAGTACGCGCTGGCGTCGATGGTGGAGCAGCGCGGTGGTTCGATCATCAACGTCGGTTCGATCTTCGGCCTGCAAGGCTGCGACGGCAACGTGGCCTACAACGTGTCCAAGGGCGGCATCAACCAGCTGACCCGCTCGATGGCCATCGATTACGGCTACGCCAACATTCGCGTCAACGGCCTGTGCCCGGGCCTGATCGAAACGCCGATGACCAGCATGGTCCGTGACAACGATGCGTTCCACGCCTTCTTCGCCTCGCAGCACATGCTCAGCCGCTCCGGGCAACCGGAAGAAGTGGCCAATGTCGCGCTGTTCCTGGCTTCGGACGAAGCGTCCTTTGTCAGCGGCCAGATGATCGCCGTGGACGGTGGTTTCTCCGCCGGTCGCCGTTTCGCCCCGCCCGCCCAGTAATTCGCAATCCGGCCGGGCGCCCTGCCCGGCCTACTCCCTTTTTCGTCATTGTCTTCTAACCGGGGAGGCCCCATGCCGCCTGTCGCCACCGCACTGACCATCGCTCAACTGTTCGCCAACGCTGCCCAGGCCTACGGCGACCGCCCGGCCATCGAGGACGCGGGCCACAGCATCAGCTATCGACAACTCGACCAGTTGCGTCGCCAGGCTGCCCGCGCACTGCTGGCCCTCGACGTACAGGTCGGGGACCGCGTGGCGATCTGGGCGCCCAACGTATGGGAATGGATCGTCGCCGCCGGCGCCCTGCAAAGTGTCGGCGCCGCCCTGGTACCGCTCAACACCCGGATGAAGGGCAGCGAGGCGGGCTACATCCTGCGCGAAAGCGGCACCTGCGTGCTGTTCGCCATCGGCGAATTCCTCGGCGCGGACTACCCCGGCATGCTGGTGTCGGAAGACCTCCCTGAGCTGCGTCACATCGTCAGCCTGCGCGGCGCCAATCCGGGCACCCTGGCCTGGGAGCGGTTCATGGATCTGGCGGCCGACGTGCCGCAACTGGCCCTGCGCACCCGCGAGCAAAGCGTTGGCCCGCAAGCCTTGTCCGATGTGCTGTTCACCTCGGGCACCACCGGCAAGCCCAAAGGCGTGATGACCAGCCACGGCCAGAACCTGCGCATCGTGCGCGACTGGAGTGACATCGTCGGACTGCGCGAGAGCGATCGCTACCTGATCGTCAATCCGTTCTTCCATTCCTTTGGCTACAAGGCCGGCTGGCTGGCCGCATTGATGCGTGGCTGCACTCTCCTGCCGCAGCAAGTGTTCGACGTGCAGGCCGTGCTTGAATGCGTGCAGCGCGAACGCATCACCGTGTTGCCCGGGCCGCCGACGCTGTATCAATCGTTGCTGGCCCATCCGCAACGCGGCGAGTTCGACCTGGGCTCATTGCGGGTAGCGGTAACCGGCGCGGCGGCGATCCCGGTGGAGATGATCCACCGCATGCGCGACGAACTGGGGTTCGCCACCATCGTCACCGCGTATGGCCTGACGGAAGTCTGCGGTTTCGCCACGATCTGCCGCTCCGGTGATTCCGCGGAACTGGTCGCCAACACCAGTGGCCGGGCGATGCCTGGGGTGGAAGTGCGCTGTGTCGGCAACACGGGTCGCAGCCAACCGGCGAACACTCCCGGTGAAGTGCAGATTCGCGGTTACAACCTGATGCAGGGTTACCTCAACAACCCCGACGCCAGCCAGGAAATTCTCGACGCCGACGGCTGGCTGCACACCGGCGACATCGGCATGCTCGATGAACAGGGTTATCTGCGCATCACCGATCGCCTCAAGGACATGTTCATCACCGGTGGCTTCAACGTGTACCCGGCGGAGATCGAACAGTGTCTGCTGACCTACCCGGGCGTGGCCCAGGCCGCGGTGATCGGTATTCCCGATGAGCGCATGGGTGAGGTGGCGATGGCGTTCCTGTTGCCGGCACCCGGAATGGAAATCGAGCAGGCGCGATTCCTCGCCTGGTGCCGTGAGCAGATGGCCAACTACAAGGTGCCGCGCCGGGTGCAGGTGCTGCAGAGCATGCCGATCAATGCGGCGGGCAAAGTGACGAAGAATGTGTTGCGCGAGTGGGCATTGCAGCCAGTCAGTTAAGCGTCGGCGATATTTTGATTAATGCCACATTACCTGTGGGAGCGGGCTTGCCCGCGATGGGGGTGTGTCAGTCAACATCAATGTTGAAGCTGACGCCCTCATCGCGGGCAAGCCCGCTCCCACAGGTTTGTGTGTGCCTGACGACTGTGAATTCAGACCACCCGCGCCGGATGCTGCTGGCGAGGGTCGCCGAGCATGGCGCGGTGCGACGGCGGCTGGCGGCCTTCGGCTTCGCTGATGCCGTAGCCGGGAGCGATTTCGGCGGTGATCAAGGTCTGCCCGGATAGCGCCATCAACTGTGGATCATTGAGCAAGGCATGGATCACCCGCCCATTGAACTGCGGGGTTTCGGCATGGGCGAGAAACGCCTGGTACTGCTCGCCATGCTGCTCGCCGGCAATCTTCGTGCGTTCGGTCAGTTGGGGGCCGAGCCACAGCGACAACGCCGCCACGCCCTGCCCCTCGAAATCGATCGCCATGTCCGCCGCCAGTTTGTCGACCCCGGCCTTTTGCGCACCGTACGCCGGGCCGTGCATGTAGCACCCGGCCCCGAACGACGAAGTGAAGCAAATCAGTCCTTGGGTACTTTTGAGCAACAGCGGCGCGGCGTAGTAGCTGGCGATGTAGGCCGAGCGCAGGCCCACGTCAAGAATGCGCACCAGGTCCAGGGGTTTGGCCCAGAACGGTCCGGGTTCGATCAACTGGTCATGAATGAACGCGGCGTTGTTCACCAGCAAATCCAGATGCCCGCACTCGGCTTCTACTCGGGCAAACAGCGCCCGGACCTGCGCGTCATCGGCGTGGTCACAGACCACCGCGATACCGCGTCCACCGGCGGCGGTGATCGCGGCGGCGGTGTCCTCCAGCGAGCCGCACAAGGCATGCCCATACAGATTCGAGCCGCCCTGCGCCGGGGCGCGGCCAGTGATGTATACGGTCATGCCCGCCGCACCGAGGGCCAGGGCGATGCCCTGGCCCACTCCGCGACTGGCACCGGTCACGATAGCGATTTGTTGACGTGGCTGATTCATTCAACGCTCCCGAACAAGGTTTTGGCCGAAGCGGTTTCGCTCTGGCGCTTGATGTGATTGGCGGCCAGGTAGCCGAAGGTCATGGCCGGGCCGATGGTCGAGCCGGCACCTGGATAAGTGCGGCCCATCATCGAGGCGGCGCTGTTGCCGATGGCGTACAGGCCGTTGATCGGTTGCCCGTCTTCGTGCAACACGCGGGCGTGCACGTCGGTCAGCAGCCCCCCCTTGGTGCCGATGTCACCGGCGTCGATGCGCACGGCGTAGAACGGTCCCTTGAGCAACGGTGCCAGGCACGGATTGGGTTGCACGTTCGGGTCGCCGTAGTAGCGGTCGAACAGTGAGTCTCCCTTGTGGAAATCCTCGTCGACGCCCTGCACGGCCATGCCGTTGAAGCGCTGCACGGTGCGCAGCAGCCCGCCAGCGTCGACGCCGATTTTTGTCGCCAGCTCTTCCAGGCTCGACGCCTTGTGGAAGTAGTCGCGCAGATGCTCGGGCAATTGCCAATCGCGCTGGGCATAGCCCGGCAGCAAGGCACCGCACGGGTATTTGCGGCGGAACTCGGCGTCGAACACCATCCAGCACGGCACGCTCGCGGCGCCTTCGCGGTTGTTGGCGTACATCGCATAAACGATGTCGGTATAGGGCGCGGCTTCATTGACGAAACGTTCGCCTGCGGCGTTGACCATCACGCACCCCGGCAAGGTACGTTCGACGAACAACGCACGCTGCTTCTCTTCGCCCTTGACGTAAGTAGTTGGCGCCCACCAGCTGTGCTCCATCAACGCGGTCCGCGCACCAATGGCCTGGCCGGCGCGAATGCCGTCGCCGGTATTGTTCGGCGGCGTGGCACTCCAGTTGGCCCGGGACGGCTGCGGCAGGTACTGCTCGCGCATCGCCTGGTTGCGCTCGAAACCACCGGCAGCAACGATCACCCCGTAGCGCGCCTTGACGTTGAGCAACTGACCGTTGCGATTGACCCGCGCACCGCCGACCCGGTCGCCGACCAACAGCAGTTCTTCGAGCGCACAGTTGAGCCACAGGGATTTACCGCGGTCCTGCAACGAACAGCGCAAGGCACCGATCAAGGCATTGCCCAGGGTCAGGTAGCGGTCACGGCGGGACAAGCGTCGCCCCTCGCGGTCACGCCAGTAGCGCCACATCACCCGCAGGGTCAGGCGCAACCAGCCGGGGCCACGACACAGCAGCACTTGCGCCTCTTTCATGGTCATCGCCATGCGCCCCATCATCAGGGTGCCGGGGGACGGTGCGCGCATGCGCAGGAATTCTTCGCCGAGTTCGGCGGCATCGAAAGGTTGTGGATCCATCGAGCGATAGCCCGGTTTGCCGCCCGCGACTTCCGGGTAGTAATCGGCGTAGCGAGGTTGCGCCTCGAAGCGCACCCGGGTGTGTCTTTCCAGGTACTCGACCATCTCCCGGCCATGTTCGACATAGGCCTCGATGCGCCCGTCGTCGATCTCGCCATGGGTCACGGCGCGGATGTAGGCAATCGCTTCGGCTGCCGAATCACTGCCGCCGAGTGCATTGATCCGGTGGTTGTTGGGGATCCAGATGCCACCGCCGGACACCGCCGAGGTGCCGCCGTACTCGCCGCTCTTCTCGATCAGCAGCGCATTCAGGCCCAGGTCGTGGGCGCGCAGCGCAGCGGTCATGCCCCCGGCTCCCGAGCCAATCACCAACACATCACAACACTCGTCCCATTTGATCCCGGCAGCGTTCATGCGATCACCCTTGTTCAGCGCCCATCAGGCAGAAACCGCCACCGCCGGATCTTCGCCCGGTGCAGTCGGTCTCGGGATTGTTCGCCGCACGCGCCGGGTGTTCATCGTCCGATGGGACTAAGCCGAAGACCGCAGCTCCCTGTAGGAGCTGTCGAGTGCAACGAGGCTGCGATCTTTTAAAGGCCAGATCAAAAGATCGCAGCCTACGGCAGCTCCTACAGCGAAAACCGCAGCGCCCCACTCCCTGTAGGAGCTGTCGAGTGCAACGAGGCTGCGATCCTTCAAAGGCCAGATCAAAAGATCGCAGCCTTCGGCAGCTCCTACAGCGAAGACCGCAGCGCCCCACTCCCTGTAGGAGCTGTCGAGTGCAACGAGGCTGCGATCCTTCAAAGGCCAGATCAAAAGATCGCAGCCTGCGGCAGCTCCTACAGCGAGAACCGCAGCGCCCCATTCCCTGTAGGAGCTGTCGAGTGCAACGAGGCTGCGATCCTTCAAAGGCCAGATCAAAAGATCGCAGCCTGCGGCAGCTCCTACAGAGAAGACCGCAGCGCCCCATTCCCTGTAGGAGCTGTCGAGTGCAACGAGGGTGCGATCCTTCAAAGGCCAGATCAAAAGATCGCAGCCTGCGGCAGCTCCTACAGCGAGAACCGCAGCGCCCCACTCCCTGTAGGAGCTGTCGAGTGCAACGAGGCTGCGATCTTTTAAAGGCCAGATCAAAAGATCGCAGCCTGCGGCAGCTCCTACAGCGATCCGGTGTGGCGGTTCCCGTACAAATCGCTTAGTCCGCTTGGACGATGTTGCGCGCAAGTCGTGACTCCATAGTCGCCCACAGCACCAATCACCCCCCTGAAATGCAGGTCGGGCAGGTCTGACCTGGGCCATGAGGACGACATGATAAAAACAATAATCGCCCCACCAACACAGCACCCTCGCGTACAGCTGGCATTGCTGTTGCTGGCTGGCGGATTAAGCGCTCACGTTAACGCCATGAGCTTTCAGCCGAGCGAAGACTTGAGCATCGACTGGGACACCACACTGACGTACAGCCTCGCCTGGCGGACCGAGTCTCGCGATCACAAACTGACTGCCGATGCCAACGCCAACGACGGCGACAACGCCTTCGACAAAGGCAGCCTGATCAACAACCGCAGCGGCTTTCTCACCGAAGCCAACATCAAGTGGCAAGACAACTACGGCGTGTTCGTCCGCGCGACGGGCTTCTACGACAACGTCTACGATCAGGGCAACGACAACACCACTGGCACCTCGAACTGCTTCGCCGGTGGCCATTGCAGCCAACCCGACCGTTTCTCCCAGGACACCGTCGACCAGCATCGCAATGAACTGCGCATGCTCGATTACTACGCCTACGGTACCTGGGACGTGAGCGGCCACGCCCTCAACGCGCGCCTGGGTAATCAGGTGGTGAGCTGGGGTGAAAGCCTGTTCTACCCGGGTATTTCCGCAGCGCAGAGCCCGGTCGATGCGACCAAGGCGACCACCCCGGGCGTCGAGGTCAAGGAAATCCTGCTGCCGGTCGGCCAACTGTTCACCCAGTTCGCCCTGACCGAAAGCCTGGGTATCCAGGCGTACTACCAATACAAGTGGGAAAAGACCGAACTGTTCGGCGTGGGCAGCTACTTCTCCACCACCGACTTCATCGATGAGGGCGGCTTCAACGACGCCTCCGGTTTCGTCACCCGCCTCAAGGACGACAAGCCGAGCGACAGCGGCCAGTACGGCCTGGCCTTCACCTACGCTGCCGAGTCGTTGAACAACACCGAGTTCGGCATCTACTACTCGCGCTATCACGACAAGACCCCGTCGCTGGACTTCGCGACAACGCTGGGCCGCTACCAGGTGCGCTACTTCGACAACATCGACCTGTTCGGCGCGAGCTTCGCCACCGTGCTGGGCGACGTCAGCTGGGCCGGTGAAGTCAGCTACCGCGACGGCACGCCAGTGATGGTCGACAACGGTTTCTCCAGCCCCGTGCGTGGCAAGACCGTGCAGGCGCAAACGTCGATGATCTACGTGCTCGGCCCGACCTCCTTCGCCGACAACACCACCCTGACCGGTGAGCTGGTCTACAACACCGTGGTCAGCAACGACAAGTCGCAGCCGGTCACCCTGGCGCCGGGCTTCGCGCTGCCGGGAACCGACAGCCTGGTCTATGACCGCGATGCCTGGGGCTACACGGTGCAGGCGAACTTTGACTACAACGACGTATTCAGCGGATGGGACATGTCGGTGCCTGTCACCTTCAGCGCCGCCGCCCACGGCGACAGTTCGATGGTCGGCTCGATCAACGCCGGCCAGAACGATAACCGCGCCAGCATCGGCAGTTCGTGGCGCTACCTGGGCAACTTCACCGTCGAGGCCCGCTACAACGCCTACCTCGGCAACGCCAACAACAGCCCGTTGGCCGACCGCGACAACGTCGCGCTCAACTTCAAGTACCGGTTCTGATTCCCCAATCGGAGGAGCACAGCATGTCCAGATTCACCCAAACATTATTGAGCACGGCGCTGACCGTCAGCCTGCTCGGCAGTGGCCTGGCCTACGCCAAGGTCAGCCCTGAAGAAGCCGCCCACCTGGGCCAGGACCTGACCCCGATGGGCGCCGAAAAAGCCGGCAACGCCGACGGCAGCATCCCGGCCTGGTCCGGCAAATGGCGCGGCCTGCCGCCCGGCCTCAAATACGCCGGTCCGGGCACGCCGTACCCGGACCCGTACGCCGCGGAAAAACCGCTGTTCGTGATCGATTCGAAGAACATGGACAAGTACGCCGACAACCTGACCGATGGCCAGAAAGCGTTGCTCAAGCGTTACCCTGACACGTTCAAGATCCCGGTGTACCCGAGCCACCGCGACTTCCGCCTCGATCAGCGCCTTGAAGACCAGGTCAAGAAAAACGCCGTCACTGCCGAACTCGACAATGACAACAACGACACGAAGAACGCGTGGGGAGCTTCGCCGTTCCCGATCCCGAAGAACGGCAGCGAGTTGATGTTCAACCATACCTTGCAGGGGCGCGCCAGCACTGAAGAGGCCAACTACGGCCAGGCGGTGGTGTACTCCAACAAGGAAAAGGTGCTCGAAGAGGTCAACTACAAGATCTTCTCGATCTGGTCGAGCCCGGACAAGAGCCTGGAAGCTGCGAACGGTGTATTCACCCACTTCCTGATCACCACCCTGGAGCCGGTGCGCAAGAAAGGCGAGATCGTGGTCGGCCACGAGTTCATCAACCCGACCGCCTCCCCGCGCCAGGCCTGGCAGTACAGCCCGGGTCAACGCCGGGTACGTCGCGCACCGACCGTGGGCTACGATTCGCCGACCGGCGCCGGTGGTTTTCGCGTGTACGACGAAGACCGTTTGTTCAACGGTGCGCCGGACCGCTACAACTGGACCATCGTCGGCAAGAAAGAGATCTACATCCCGTACCACAACTACAAGATCGACGACCCGAGCGTAACGGCCGACCAGATCCTGGACACTACCGGTCACGTCGATCCGCAGTACATGCGCTACGAGAAACACCGAGTCTGGGTGTTGCAGGCCAACCTCAAGGAAGGCGCCCGCCACGTGTATGCCAAGCGCGTGCTGTACCTCGACGAAGACACCTGGTCGGCCACCATGGCCGACAACTACGACAGCCGTGGCCAGTTGTGGCGCACCAACATGCAGACCTCGATCTACGCCTACGAGATGCAGCGCTACCACGCTCGCCTCGGCATCTACCACGACCTGATCGCCGGCTCCTACCTGGTTGACCGCATGCTGGTCGATCAGAAACCGGCCAAGCTCAACGCCACCGCCTTCACCGAAGACGAATTCACCCCTGGCAACCTGCGCAAACTCGGCACCCGCTAAACTCACCGCGCCCCGACCGATTTCTTCGGTCGGGGCGTTGTGCTTTGTAAAATCCGCGCCTCCCACGGAAGAGTCCCCATGAACAAACTCCTCACCGGCGTCATCGCCATGGCCAGCGTTGGCCTGTCGATGCAGGCCAACGCCCTGAACATCCTGCTGACCAACGACGATGGCTGCCGCGCACCCGGCATCGATGCGATGTACCGCGCCCTGACCGCTGCCGGACACAAAGTCACCCTGGTCGGCCCGTTGAACGACAGCAGCGGCATCAGTGCCGCCAGCGTGGTCGTGCCCGGTCAGGCCCTGGCGGTGACCGAACTGGCGCCGGGCCGGTATTGCGTCGGACCACCGCAGGGCTACACCCCACCTGCCGGCAAGACCTCAGCCATTGGCACGCCGGTGGATGCGGTCAACGTCGGCCTCGACGTGATCCTCAAGGATTCGCCGCCGGACCTGGTGGTCTCGGGCAGCAACTTTGGCGAAAACGTCGGCCCGCTGACGCAGATGTCAGGCACCCTCAACGCGGCTGTGCGGGCGATGTTCAAAGGGGTTCCGGCGGTGGCGGTGTCCACGGCCATCGACATGGACCTGATCATCCGCGACCAGCAGGCTGGATACCGCAAGACCCTCGGCGCGATGGACGACACGGCGCGCTTTGCCGTGAAGGTGATAGAGCAGGCGAGCCTGGCCGGTACAGAAGCCAGACAGGCCTGTGCAAGGAGCAAACATCAGTGCGATTTGAACGTGCTGGGCCTGCCGGGCGTCAGCGGCCTGAACCTCAACTACCCGCCGCTGAAACCCGATGAGGTCAAGGGCGTGAGCTTTGCCCCGATCGGCAACTGGGACCGGGTGAACTTCACCTCACAACGTGGCGCCGACGGCGTGGTCCACGTCAACCTGGCCGCCCCGCTGTCACCGACCGAAGCCCAGCAAAAGGCCGATGCGTACCAACTGTGGCAAGGCCATGCGGTGATCACCGTGATCGACGGCAACATGACGGCACCGGCGGCGGTGCAGGATCAGGCGAAGATGATGTTGCGCGGGATCAAGCCTTAAGTTGAATCCGTGGGAACACACTGACCTGTGGCGAGGGGGCTTGTCGGATCGCCGCACCGCCCCGTTCGGCTGCGAAGCAGTCGTAAAATCGGCGAATGCGTTCTCACTGAAAAACGCGAACGCTGATTCCAGGGCCGCTGCGCGCCCCAACGGGGGCAAGCCCCCTCGCCACAAAAGCTCGCTCCCACAGGTTTTGTATTTGCTTTAGCCTGCGGGCTGAAACGGCACGAACTCAGTCACCTCCAGATCAAACCCGGACACGGCCTTGTAGGGCACCGGCGAGCTCATCAGGCGCATTTTGCGCACGTTCTGGTCGCGCAGGATCTGGGCGCCGATGCCCAGGGTCCGTTGCGGAAACTGCGGTGTGCGCGGCTTGCTGCCGCTGCGCTGGCGCAGTTGTTCGAGCACGCCGTCGGCGGTTTCCTTCTGTGCCAGCAACACCAGTACGCCGTTACCGGTGGCGGCGATGCTCGCCAGCGAGCGTTCGAGGGTCCACTGCTGTGTCCCGCCTTCGCTATCACACCCCAGCACGTCACGTAACGTCTCGATGCTTTGCACCCGCACCAGCACCGGTTGCGTGCTGTCGATCCGGCCCTTGACCAGCGCCAGGTGCAACGCGCCCTGGTAGGTGTCCTGATAGGTCGTCACCTGGAACTCGCCATGGCGTGTCTGTAACGGATACTCACCGCCGCGCTCGATCGTGCCCTCATGCAGGATGCGGTAGTGAATCAGGTCGGCGATGGTGCCGATCCGCAAGCCATGACGTTGGGCGAAGTCATGCAACTCGGCACCACGGGCCAGTTCACCGTCCTCGTTGAGAATGCCCACCAGGGTTGCCGCCGGTTGCCGCCCCGCCAGCCGTGTCAGGTCGCAAGCGGCCTCGACATGACCGGCGCGCTGCATCACGCCACCGGGCAAGGCCTGCACCGGGAAGATATGCCCCGGTTGCACCAGGTCCGCCGGTACGCTGGCCGGGTCGACCGCCACCTGGATCGACCGCGCCCGGTCTGCCGCCGAGATGCCGGTGGACACCCCGGTGGCGGCTTCGATCGAGCGGGTAAACCCCACGCCATGCTGCGCCCGGGAGTTGGGCACCATCAGGTCCAGGCCCAGCGCGCGGCAGCGCTGCTCGGTCAGGGCCAGGCAAATCAGCCCGCGTGCCTGCACCGCCATGAAGGTGACGGCCTCGGCCCCGGCCTGTTCGGCGGCCATCAGCAGCGAGCCTTCGCCGTTGTGTTCATCGTCGGTGATCACCACCATCTGACCGGCACCAATGGCCTCGATCAGTTGCGGCACCGTGTTGAAGGCCAGGCCACTCATTGGAGTGCTCCACGCAAATCGGCGCAAGCGTCTGTCAACGCTTGTGCTGCGGCTTCAACAAACGGCGCCATGCTGATAAAACCGTGGATCATGCCTTCGTAACGCTGCACGCGCACCACCACACCGGCTTCGCGCAGGCACTCGGCCAACGCTTCGCCCTCGTCCCGCAGCGGATCGAACCCGGCGCTGAACAAGGTGGTCGGCGGCAAGCCTGCCAGGCTTTCGGCTCGCAATGGCGAGGCCAACGGATCATCCGCCTGTCCATCCTCTTGCAGGTATTGCTGCCAGAACCAGCGCATCGCCTTGGCCGAAAGCAGATAACTTTCGGCGAATTCTTCGAAGGACTGACTGTCGCATCCGGCATCGGTGACCGGGTAGAACAGGCACTGATAGCTGATCTTCGGTCCCTTGCCTCGCGTCGCCAGCTGGCTGACCGCCAGCGCCAGATTGCCACCCGCACTGTCGCCGGCCACGGCCAGTCGGCTGCCATCGAAACCAAGCTCGGCTGCGTGCTCAACCAGCCAGCAGGTGGCCGCATAGCAATCGAGGGGCGCCGCCGGGAACGGGTGTTCCGGGGCCAATCGATAAGCCACGGACACCACCACCGCCTCGGTCTGGCGCGCCAGCGAACGGCAAAGATTATCGTGGGTATCGAGATTGCCCATGACAAATCCGCCGCCATGGAAATACACCAGCAACGGCAGGTCGGGCGCTTGCGATGGCCGGTACAGCCGTGCATCCAGATCACCGTCCGCGTCGGCCACTTTCAGATCGCGCACCTCGCTCATCGGATCGCCGGGGATGGCCGGCAGCAGGTTATCGGAGAACTGCCGGTACTGAGCGGCATCGACCTGGCTGAAATCGGGCTCCGGGAGGTCGCGAAATTGCTGGAGAACCCCGGCGATCTGCTTATCGAGCGGCATGGGCATCGTCCTCTACGTCGGTCATTTGAAATTGCGGATTGGTCTCGCCCAGGATGCTTTGTACCCGGCGCTCAAGGGCCGGCTTGAAACCCTTGTGGGGCAGGATCCAGAAGCGTTTTTGCGCGACGGCGGCGAACACTTGCGCAGCCAGTTCCGCCGGGGTCATGCCCTGGCGAATGGTGCTGTCGAGCAGTTGACTGAAGTCGGATCCGGCGCTGTCCACCACCTGGTTCGACGCCATGATTTCACTGGCCACCGGCCCCGGGCACAGCACCGAAACCGACACCGGCGCTCCGAGCATGGCGAGTTCGTAATGCAGGGTTTCCGAGAGCGCGACCACCGCCTGTTTGGTCACGTTGTACGGCGCCATCAGCGGGCTGCTGACCAGCCCGGCAAGGGACGCGGTGTTGATCACATGGGCTGCCCGGCCCTGGCTGAGCAACAGCGGCACGAAACTGCGAATGCCGTTGATCACGCCGCCCAGGTTGACGTCGAGCATGCGCTGCCATTGTGCTTCGGTGATCTCCCAGCTGAAACCGGTCTGCATCACCCCGGCGTTGTTGAACAGCAGGTCGACCCCGCCAAAGTGCTCGACAGCCCGGTCACGCAAGCGCTCGACCTGCTTCACCACACCGACATCGGTGACGCAGGCAATCGCTTGCGCACCAGCGGCCTTCAATTCGTCGCACAGGGCTTGCAGGCCCGCCGCATCCCGATCCGCCAGCACCAGGCGCATGCCCAGCGTCGCCGCGTGCTCGGCCAAGCCTCGGCCAATACCACTGGCGGCCCCGGTAATCACCGCGACCGGCCCTTGTTCATTACTCATCGCCAACTCCTGCCATGGGTCCAATGGCGCCAGTAGAGCGGGCCTGCTTAAAGCAGCCATCGTCCATTCAGACGATGCCCGCTTTTACAGGGGCGGCAGAATCCCTTACATGCGCCAACCCCGTGATCCCTTGGGAGAATAATAAGATGAGTACCCTGCACCGCATCGAAGCCAAACTGCTGGAAGACCGCTACGCCCGTGGCTGGCATTGCCTGGGCCTGGCCGCGCAATACCGCGACGGCAAGGCCCATCGCCTGGAGGTGTTCGGCACCCGCTTGGTGGCGTTCCAGGGTGAAGACGGCGAACTGCATATTCTTGATGGCTACTGCCCGCACATGGGCGCCGACCTGAGCACCGGTTGCGTTGAGGGCAACTCGATCCGCTGCCCGTTCCACGCCTGGCGCTGGGGCGCCGATGGCGTGTGCGACGACATCCCCTATGCCAAGCGCATTCCGCCACGGGCCAGGATCAAGAGCTGGCCGATCATGGAAGAAAACCAGCTGCTGTTCGTCTGGAATGACCCCGAAGGCAACCCGCCGCTGCCGGAGCAACGCATTCCGCGCATCGACGCCTGCTACAGCGACGAATGGGCTGCATGGGAAGTCGCCGAATTGCAGATTGGCACCAACTGCCGCGAACTGATCGACAACATCGCCGACATGGCGCACTTCGGCACTGTGCACGGCGCGCCGGTCGATGAGTTCATCAACATTTTCGAAGGCCACCTGGCCACCCAGATCATGCGCGCCCGCAGCGAACGCCTGTCCGGCGACAGCGTGTTGACCACCGAAGCCACCTACTTCGGCCCGGCCTATCAGATCACCGAAATGAACGGCGCCATGAACGGCCAGCCGATCCACTCGATCCTGCTCAACTGCCATGTGCCGATCGATCTGGACAGTTTCACCCTGCGCTACGGCGTGCTGGTGAAAAAAATCCCGGGGCTCAGCGAAGAGCAGAACCAGGAAATGGCCAAGGCCTATGTGGCACAGGCCCAGGCAGCCTTCTACGAAGACGTGGCCATCTGGCACAGCAAGACCCGCGTCGACAACCCGCTGCTGTGCGACGGCGACGGTCCGGTCTATCAGTTGCGCCGTTGGTACGAGCAGTTCTACACCGACGTACAGGCGCTGTCGGCGGACGTTGCCGAACACAAGAAGTTTGTCGTGCGCGCCAGCGAACGGGTTTGATATCAGCGGCTTTTCGCCCGCCCCGGGCCTGATCGGCAGCCGCCTGTCAGGCCCTGAGCCCGAGCGTTGCAAGGAGTCGATACCGGCGCTTATTCTCGGCCACCGCCAACGCTAATAATAAAAACGGTTTTTCCCTATGCAGCAGAGCCTCAGCCTCGATACGTTCAGTGATTTGATCGGCAACCTCTATCAGGGTCCGCTGGAAAACATTCCCTGGGCGACGTTCCTCAATCAGCTCAATGTGCATCTGAACAGCAAGTACGTGACCTTCATCCTGCGTCCGCCCAGCGCCCACGTGGACGGCTTGATGGTCAACACCACCGGCACTTCGACCGAGGCGACCGCGTCGTACAA
The DNA here is from genome assembly GCF_059491875.1 of Pseudomonas sp. Pseusp49. NCBI lineage: Bacteria > Pseudomonadati > Pseudomonadota > Gammaproteobacteria > Pseudomonadales > Pseudomonadaceae > Pseudomonas > Pseudomonas sp. Pseusp49. Next base: position 4,699,072 of record NZ_CP168514.1, read on the forward strand.
CAAACACTTTTTCAGCCTCGACCCCTTTGTCGACCTGCCCAACCGCCAGGTCGTGACCCTCGCCGAGTTCGTCTCCAACGACGACTGGCAGAATTCCGAGTTCTACAAGAACTTCCTTGAACCGGTGGACGTGTTCCACATCCTCGGTGCCGACATCAACACCGTCGACGGCGCCCAGTGTCGCATTCGCATCAGCCGCGGACGTGACGACAAGCCTTTCGGTAACGAAGAAAAGGCCATGCTCACGCATTTCATTCCGCACCTGGAGCGGTCGATCAAGATCCACATGCAGCTCAACCGCATCGAAGCCGAGCGCAACCTGTACGCCGGCGCGGTGAACCAGATGGCGGTCGGCACGATCATCCTCGACGAGTCCGGCAAGGTGCTGCAGACCAACCAGGTGGCCGACCGGCTGATCCAGGAAAAGGACGGCATCAAACTGGTCAACGATGGCCTGCAGGTGGGCACGGCCCGGGACACCCAGGAGTTCCGTCGCCTGGTCAAGCAGTCGCTGCTGTCGCAAAAGAGCAGCAACCCGTCGGTGGTCGAAGCCCTGCGTGTGCAGCGACCGTCCGGCAAAGCGGACCTGGGGATCATCGTGCGCTCGGTGCCTTTGACCGACTGGAGCGAAGGCAAACAGTGCCCGACCGTGGTGATTTTCATCAGCGACCCGGAACAACAGTCCACCGCACCGCAGGAAATCGTGCGTGCGCTGTTCGACTTCACCCCGGCGGAAACCCAGCTGGCGATGCTGCTGGCCAACGGTCTGACCCTGGACGAAGCCTCGGAAGAACTGGGTATCAGCCGCAACACCTCGCGGGCCCACCTGCGCTCGACCTTCTCCAAGACCGGCGTGACCCGCCAGACCATGCTGGTGCGCCTGATCCTGCGCAGCGTGGCGACCCTCGGCTGAACCTCATTGCCGCCCTCGTCCGCTCGGACGATGGCGGCCCCCGTTGTACAGCGCACAGTGTCCTTATCCCAAACAGGGGACTGCCCCATGCGCAACTGCCCAACCATCCTCAAGACTGAACTGCTGGCGCAAAGCGGCCACTTTCAGATCGAAGCCCTGCACCTGCAATTCAGCAACGGCCAGCAGCGGGTCTACGAACGCCTGCGCGGCACCGGTTATCGCTCGGTGATGCTGGTGGCGATGCCTGATCCGGAGCATGTGCTGCTGGTGCGCGAATACGCGGTCGGTGTGGAAAAAACCATCCTCGGCCTGCCCAAGGGCGGCGCCGAGCCCGATGAAGACTACCTGCAGGCGGCGCAGCGCGAGCTGAGCGAAGAAGTCGGCCTGCGCGCCGCACGCCTCACCGAGCTGGGCGAGCTGACCCTGGCACCGGGGCATTTGTGCCATCGCTACCGGGTGGTACTGGCCGAACAGCTGAGCCCCTGCCAACTCGAAGGCGACGAACCCGAACCCCTTGAATGCCTGCGAGTCCCCCTGGCACAGATCCCCGAACTGGTGGCCCGCGGCGACCTCCATGAAGCCCGGGCGATTGCCGCGCTGTTCATGGCCATGGGCGCCATAGCACGCCGTGGTTGATACCCCCATCCTTGTAGGAGCTGCCGAAGGCTGCGATCTCTTGATCTTGCCCTTGAAAATCAAAAGTTCGCAGCCTCGTTGCACTCGACAGCTCCTACAGAGGAGGTTGCGGCGCTAATACACCGTAATTGATACACCCATCCTTGTAGGAGCTGCCGAAGGCTGCGATCTCTTGACCTTGCTCTTGAAAATCAAAAGATCGCAGCCTCGTTGCACTCGACAGCTCCTACAGAAGAGATTGCGGCGCTGTTACACCGTGATTGATACCCCCATCCTTGTAGGAGCTGCCGCAGGCTGCGATCTCTTGATCTTGCCCTTGAAAATCAAAAGATCGCAGCCTCGTTGCACTCGACAGCTCCTACAGTGGGCATTGCCGCGCTGTTACACCGTGATTGATACACCCATCCTTGTAGGAGCTGCCGCAGGCTGCGATCTCTTGACCTTGCTCTTGAAATCAAAAGATCGCAGCCTCGTTGCACTCGACAGCTCCTACAGTGGGCATTGCGGCGCTGTTACACCGTGATTGACACACCCATCCTTGTAGGAGCTGCCGAAGGCTGCGATCTCTTGATCTCGCTCTTGAAAATCAAAAGATCGCAGCCTCGTTGCACTCGACAGCGCCTACACAAGGGATCCGCGGAGCTTCACATTGATCAACTAGTCCATTCGGACGAAGCCGCTCGCCATCCGCCGCCCTAACCTGTCTCTACAACAATAAAACCGTGTCGAGACCCACCATGCGCAAATCCACTTGTGCTCTGTTCATCATCGTCTGTGCTGGCGCGTCCACCAGCCTGTGCCAACTGTTCAAAAACGAAGCCTATCGACCGACCACGGCGTATTTCAGCTGTGCGAGCACGGCGATCAATTGTTATCCACCGCTGGTACGTAATCTGTTGCCTTGAGCGCAAAATTTCACCGGGCATAAAAAAACCACCGAATCATCGGTGGTTTTTTCGTTGCTGCATGGATCAGGTTGGCAATACCCCACGGGCCCGCGACAAGGTCAACGCCAGGTCTTCAATCATGTCCTCCTGCCCACCCACGGTCCCGCGTCGGCCCAGTTCCACCAATAGCTCCCGAGCAGCAATCCCGTACTTCTGCTCAGCCCGTTTGGCGAACAGCAGGAACGAGCTGTAGACCCCGGCATAACCCAACGTCAGCGCATCGCGGTCGAGGCGGATCGGCTGGTCCATCATCGGCACCACCAGGTCTTCGGCCACGTCCATGATCTTGTACAGATCCACGCCACTGTTGACCCCCATGCGCTCCAGCACCGCGACGAACACTTCCAGCGGCGTGTTGCCCGCACCCGCGCCAAGGCCCGCAACGGACCCGTCGATGCGTGCAGCACCGGCCTCGATGGCGGCCAGGGAGTTGGCGATGGCCATGCCCATGTTGTGGTGGCCGTGGAAGCCGACTTCAGTCCCGGCGTTCAGGCCGGCACGCAGGGCACCGATCTTTTGCGTCACTTCATCGGGCAGCATGTAGCCGGCCGAGTCGGTGCAGTAGATGCAATTGGCGCCGTAGCTTTCCATCAGCCGCGCCTGCTCCAGCAGTTTCTCCGGGCTGACCATGTGCGCCATCATCAGGAAACCGACGGTGTCCAGGCCCATCTTCGCCGACATGCCGATGTGCTGGCCGGACACGTCCGCTTCGGTGCAATGGGTCGCCACGCGAATCGTGGATACGCCGTGTTCATGGGCCATTTTCAGATGATCAAGCGTACCGATCCCCGGCAACAACAGAGCCGAAACCTTGGCCTGTTTCATCTGCGGGATCACCGCAGCGAAGTACTCTTCGTCGCTGTGGGCCGGGAAACCGTAGTTCAGCGACGCACCGCCCAGGCCATCGCCGTGGGTGATTTCGATCAGCGGCACACCGGCCGCATCGAGACCGGTGGCCACCGAGACCATTTGTTCAATGCTGATCTGATGCTGTTTGGCGTGCATGCCGTCGCGCAGGCTCATGTCATGCAGACGGACGCTCTTACCTTGCAAATTCATGGCAATTCTCCACTCAACGGACAGGCAGTTGCAGGGTGCCCTTGTGGGCTTCTTCGGCGAACATCTCGGCCGTGCGCAAACCGGCGGCGGTCATGATGTCGAGGTTGCCGGCGGACTTGGGCAGGAAATCGCCGAGGCCTTCGACTTCGATGAAGATCGACACCTTGCGCCCGTCGAACACCGGCCCGTTGATCAGCTTGTAGCCGGGCACATAGCGCTGCACCTCGCGAACCATTTCCAGTACCGAGGTGCGGATCGCATCCTGGTTCGGCTCGTCATCGGTCAGGCAGTGGATGGTGTCGCGCATCATCAGCGGCGGCTCGGCCGGGTTGATGACGATGATGGCTTTACCGCGTCGGGCACCGCCGATCTTCTCCACCGCACCGGCGGTGGTGCGGGTGAATTCGTCGATGTTCTGTCGGGTGCCCGGGCCGACCGAACCGGAAGAGACGGTGGCAACGATTTCGCCGTAGCTCACCGGTTGCACCCGCGACACCGCCGCCACCATCGGGATGGTCGCCTGGCCACCGCAGGTGACCATGTTGACGTTCATTGCCAGGCTCGACGCGTGCTCCTTGAGGTTGACCGGCGGCACGCAGAACGGGCCGATGGCCGCCGGCGTGAGGTCGATCATGATCACCCCAAGCTCGTTGAGCTTGCGGCTGTTTTCCGCGTGCACATAGGCCGAGGTGGCGTCGAAAGCGATGCGAATATCATCGTCGAGCACGTGCGGCAGCAAGCCGTCGACTCCGCCGGCGGTGGTTTTGATGCCCATTTCCCGGGCACGTTTCAGGCCTTCGGATTCGGGGTCGACGCCAACCATCCATACCGGCTCGATCCATTCCGATCGACACATTTTCATCAGCAGATCGGTGCCGATATTGCCCGGGCCGATAATGGCCGCTCTGAGTTTTTTGCTCATGGGGTCAAACTCCAAAAGTCAGGCGCAGAAAGACACCCGGGCACTGCCCAGGCCATCGATGGTCAGAGAAAAGCGGTCGCCGGCACGGGCCGGTTCCAGTGGCACCAGGGAGCCGGACAGGATGATTTCCCCGGCCTTGAACGGAATGCCGAAGGCACCCAGGGTGTTGGCCAGCCAGGCCACCGCCGTCAATGGATTGCCCTGCACCGCCGAACCCAGGCCTTCGCTCAGGGGTTCACCGTTCTTGAACACACGCATGTGCAAGTTCGGCAGGTCCAGCTCGCGGGGGTCGACCTTGCTGTCGCCCAGTACGAATACGCCGCAGGAGGCGTTATCAGCGACCGTGTCCTGGATGCGGATGCGCCAGTCGTGAATCCGCGAGTCGACGATCTCGAAGCACGGCATCACGTATTCGGTGGCGTCCAGCACATCGGCTTCGGTGATGCCGGGGCCGACCAGGTCGCGCTTGAGCTTGAAGGCGATTTCGCCCTCGGCGCGGGGCTGGATCAGTTTGTTCGCCGACAGGGAAATGCGCGCATCGTCATCGAACGACATCTGCCGGGTGATGAAGCCAAAATCCGGCTGATGCACGTTGAGCATCTGCTGCACTGCCGCCGAGGTCACCCCGATCTTCTTGCCGACGATCTGGTCACCGGCCGCGACCCGACGCTCAATGGCGTACAGGGAAATGTGATAGGCGTCTTCGATGCTGATCGACGGCCAACGCTCGGTCAGCGGCGCCAGGGTGGAGCCGCTGCGCAGCGCCTGATAAAGCTCTTCGCCGAACTCACGGCGCAATTGCACGCTCATCCGCGGGCCTCCTGAAGAAACGCCAGGCACTGGCTGTTGAAATAGTCACGGTGCTCGACCTGAACCCAATGCCCGCACTCGCTGAGCATCACGAAACGGATTTTGCTGCAGTGTTCAAGCATGGTCAGGGCACCGGAGGACGGGCAGAACTTGTCGTTCATGCCCCAGAAACCGAGGATCGGGCACTGCAACTCACCCAGGCGCGACGTCATGTTCGGCACCTGCATGGTCGACAGCACGCACACCGGCTGCTGTTGCACCACGGCCACGCGCTCGTCGACCGTCTCGTCGCTGATCAGGCTTTCGTCGAACAGTTGCAGAGCCAGCAGCCGACGCATGCCCGCCGCATCGTTCAGCTCACCCTTGGCGAAGGCCGCGCCCATTTTCTGGATGCCTTCCATCTGCAGGTAATACTGTTCCTTTTCCATCAGGCCACCGGGCGCCATCAGCACCAGACGGCTGACACGCTGCGGTTGGTCGAGGGCCAGTTTGATCGCGATCGCGCCGCCCAGGGAGTTGCCAACCAGCACACAACGCTGGATGTCGAGGGCATCGAGCAAACCGCTCAGGGCCGCGACAAAGAAGTCCAGGGTGTAGAGGGTGTCGGGTTTGTCCGAGGCGCCGTAGCCAGGCAGGTCGGGAACGATGACCCGGTAACCGGCCTCGGCAAACACCGGGTAGTTCTGCTTGAAGTTGCTGTGACCGCTGGCGCCCGGCCCGCTGCCATGGATGAAAATCACCGGCTCGCCGTTGCCGCCATCCTTCCCGCTTGTATCCACATAGCGCAGCTGCAAACCATCCGGCAGCGTAACGAAGTGCCCTTGCGCTGAAGCGCCCATAAGGTGTCCTCCCGGCCTGTTGTTGTAGTCGGATTATTCAGGCGGGCCGGGTGCGCAACATCGTCCGACAGGACTACGCCCCTGTAGGAGCGAGCCTGCTCGCGAAAAACGCCAGGACACCGTGGGGCATCAGGTTTTACGCGTTATCGTTGACGTCCATCGCGAGCAGGCTCGCTCCTACAGAAGGCCCTAGTCTCATCGGACGTTGGATTACAGGGACCACAGACCTAGCATCGACGGCATTCCCGAGCGGCAAAAAGAGAATTCCCATGCTTGATCCAATGGACTTTCGCGGCAAAGTGGTACTGGTCACCGGCGGTGGCAAAGGTGTGGGTCGCGGCATTACTCAGCGCTTTCTGGACTGTGGCGCCGAAGTGGTGATCTGCGGTCGCGAAGCCCCGCCATCCTTGCCTGCCAGCGGCGGGCGCGAGGCGCTGTTCGTGCCCTGCGACCTGCGGGATGTCGAACAATCCGGACGCTTGATCGCACAGATCGTCGAGCGTTTCGGCCGCCTCGATGTGCTGGTCAACAACGCCGGCGGCTCACCGAATGCCGACGCGGCCACGGCATCTCCCCGTTTCAGTGAAGCGATCATTCGCTTGAACCTCATCGCACCACTGAACCTGTGCCAGCAGGCCAACCAGGCGATGCAGGCCCAGCCCGACGGCGGCGCGATCATCAATATCTGCAGCGTCAGCGCCACCCGCCCCTCCCCCGGCACCGCCGCCTATGGCGCGGCCAAGGCCGGTCTGCTGAACCTGACCACCTCGCTGGCGGTGGAATGGGCGCCGAAGGTGCGGGTCAATGCGGTCACCGCCGGGCTGATTCTCACCGAACAGGCGGCCATGCATTATGGTGACGACGCGGGCATTGCCCGGGTGGCGGCGACCATTCCATTGCAACGCCTGGCGACCCCGGAGGACATTGGCGATACCTGCCTGTACCTGGCGTCGTCTTTGGCCCGTTATGTCAGCGGCGCGGACATTGCGGTGCACGGTGCCGGCGAGCGACCGGCGTTTCTCGGCGCGGCACAATCCTGAAAAGATCGCAGCCTGCGGCAGCTCCTACACAAGATAATGCCGTACCTGTAGGAGCTGCCGCAGGCTGCGATCTTTCCAGCATTCGAATAACAAAAGGAGTTCCGACATGCCCGCAATCGCCAGCCACAGTGTTTTACTCAATCTCCCGCCACAAGCCGCCTGGACCAAACTGCGCGACCTGAGCCTCGCCCCGCACTACGTGCCAGGGCTGACCGGTTGCCAGTTTCATCCCGGCGCAACGGAAGGTGTCGGCGCCAGTCGCCGTGTGTTGCGCAAGGGCGGTCAGTACCTGGATGAAAGCGTGATGCAGTGGCAGGAAGGCACGGGGTTCGTGCTGCTATTGCACAAAGGCAGCAATGGTTCGCCCTTTCCGTTTCGCGAGGCCAGCTTCAGCTATGCCCTGCAAGCCGAAGGCAGTGCGACCCGCATCACCCTGCAAATGCGTTACAGCCTGCGCGGTGGCCGGTTGGCAGAGTGGCTGCTGGCCAAGGCCTTCGACAAGGTCGTGAGGCAGATTGCCGAGAACCTCAAGGCGTACTACGAAACCGGCCGGACGCAGAATTCTGATATGGCTTTGAGCACATCCAACATTGATGTCGCCTGACACGCCGCCTTCGCGGGCAAGCCCGCTCCCACAGGGGGATTGGGGTGTGCGCAAATACCAGGCTCACCCTAAAACCAGTGGGAGCGGGCTTGCTCGCGAAGGGGCCGGAACATCCAACATCAATGTTGCCTGACACACCGCCAGCGAGAGCAAGCTCCCTCGCCACAATTGTCGCCAGTGTTCAAGGGCGCGCCACTTCCGAGTGAGCGGTAAAATGGGTGGCGACGATCTTCCATTGGCCGGCGATACGCTGGTAACGGTCCTTATAGAAGCCGCCCAACTGCCGCGTCGCCCCGCTCTCGCCATCCAGGTTGAAATACCACAGGGCCCAACGGCCCCGGGCCTGATCCTCGTCCAGCACCTCGATTTCCGGGTTGGCGCCATGATGCAGGTCGATCACCCGCGCATGGCAGGCCAGTTCACCGTACAGCGCGACAAAACTGTCGCGCTCACGAAAGATCCCCAACGGACCGTAATCGATCAGCACTTCACCCTCGGCAAAGCAGTCGGCAATCACCTCGACCTGCTTGAGGTCGCAGGCGTTGAGGTAGCGATGCTTGAGCTGGCGGATGTCCTCCAGCGCTTCCAGGCGGGCGATCCGCTGTTCCAGGTTCATGCTTCACCTCGCGCAGTTACGTTAACTTCACTCCAGTAGGCTTTCATCGAGCGGATCTTTTCGTCGGCATCGAACTCCATCACATCAATCACATGCAGCGAGCACGGTTGCCCGCCCCACTCCATGTCGACCCGGAACGGTATCGCCCCGCAACCGTTGAGCGTCGCGCGCACCGGGCCGGTCCGGGTTGCCGAGACCTTCATCGCCCCCAGTCCTTCACGATAAAAACGCGCGATGGCGTCGATGCCCTGCAACGGCGCCTGGCCGACCGGGTCTTCAACGGTGGCGTCCTTGGCGTAGAGCGCGAGGATGCCTTCGATGTCGCCGGCATCCACCAGCTCCACATAACGCGCCATGGTCGTCTGGATCTGCTGTGCGCTGATCATTCAGACCACCTCGAACAGGGCGGCGGCGCCCATGCCGCCACCGATGCACATGCTCACCACCACATAGCGCAAACCGCGACGCTGGCCTTCGACCAACGCATGGCCGACCATCCGCGCCCCGGACATGCCGAATGGATGGCCGATGGAAATCGCCCCGCCGTTGACGTTCAGGCGCTCGGCGGGAATGCCCAGGGTGTCGCGGCAGTACAGCACTTGACAGGCGAACGCTTCGTTCAACTCCCAGAGGCCGATGTGGTCCATGGTCAGGCCGTGGCGATTGAGCAGCTTGGGAATGGCGTAGACCGGGCCGATGCCCATCTCGTCGGAATTGCAACCGGCGACCGCCATGCCGCGATAGATCCCCAGCGGTTCCAGGCCGCGCTTCTCGGCCATTTTCGCGCTCATCAACACCGAGGCCGACGCACCGTCGGACAACTGCGAGGCATTGCCGGCAGTGATAAAACGCCCCTTGTCGCTCCACTGACCGCCCGGCCATACCGGCTCAAGTGCATTCAGGCTCTGGAGGGTGGTGTCGATACGGTTGCATTCGTCACGCAGCAAGGTCACGGTTTCATAACTGGTTTCACCGGTGGCCTTGTCGAACAGTGCCTTGCGACTGGCCAGCGGCGCGAGTTCCCGGTCAAAGCGCCCGGCGCTCTGGGCCTGTGCGGTACGCAGTTGGCTCTGGTAGCTGTATTCGTCCTGCTCGTCGCGGGAGATGCCATAGCGCGCGGAGACGATCTCGGCGGTTTCGATCATCGGGATGTAGGCGTGCGGGTCCAGCTCGATCACCGAAGCCGACTGGTTGCGATAGAGGTTCTTGTGCTTGTTCTGCACCAGGGAAATCGACTCCAGGCCACCGGCCACGGCGATGTCGATTTCGTCGCACATGATGCCTTTGGCGGCCATGGCGATGCTCATCAGGCCCGACGAGCACTGGCGCTCGACGGCCATCCCGGCAACCGATGCCGGCAAGCCGCCGGCGATCGCGCACAGGCGTCCCAGGTTGTAGGACTGCGTACCCTGCTGTGCGGCGGCGCCAATGATCACGTCGTCCACTTCACCCGGCTCGATGCCCGCGCGACGTACGGCTTCGCGCACCACGTGGCCACCCAGTTGCGGCGCCTCGGTGTCATTGAACGCACCGCGAAAGGCCTTGCCGATCGGAGTACGGGCGGTCGAAACGATGACGGCTTCTTTCATGCTGGATTCCTCGAAAATGCTGTTGAAGGTCAGGCCGGGTAATAGCGACTGATGGTGTCGACCACACAGCCGGGGCGTTCCTCGCCGTCGATGTCGACGCTGACGCGGATGGTCGCCTGCACGCCGCCCTTCACTTCCTCGACCGCGATCAATTGCGCACTGCCGCGCACCCGCGAACCGACGCGTACCACCGAGGGGAAGCGCACCCGCTCGCAGCCGTAGTTGACGCCCATGGCCAGGCCACGGACTTCGACGATCTGCGGCAGGAACAGGTTGACCAGTGACAGGCTCAGGTAGCCATGGGCGATGCAGGCGCCAAACGGGCCATCGGCGGCCTTGAGCGGATCGACGTGAATCCACTGGTGATCGCCAGTGGCGTCGGCGAACCGGTCGATGCGGTCTTGCTCCAGCAGCAACCAGTCGCTGACGCCGAGCGATTGGCCAACGGCTTCGAACAGGGCCATCGGCGTGTCGAAAATACGTGGCATGGTCACGCCCTCTGGCTGGATACCGACAACACTTCGCCGGTCATGTAGGAGCTGTAGTCGCTGGCCAGGAACATCATCACGTTGGCCACTTCCCAGACTTCGGCGGCGCGGCCGAAGGCTTCGTTGGCGGCAAGTTGATCGAGCACCGCCTGAGGCGCGGATTTGCGCAGGAAATCGTGCAGGGCGATGCTCGGGCTGACCGCATTGATGCGGATGCCATAGTCCGCGGCTTCGACCGCTGCACAGCGAGTCAGCGCCATGACGCCGGCCTTGGCCGCGGCGTAGTGCGCCTGTTCTTTCTGCGCGCGCCAGCCCAGTACCGAGGCGTTGTTGACGATGACCCCGGCACGCCGCTCCATCATTTTCGGCAGCATGGCGCGGGTCATGCGCATGGTGCCGGTGAGCGTCACATCCAGCACCCGGTTCCACTCTTCGTCGCCCATCTCCACCAGCAGGCGCGAGCCGCCGAGGCCGGCATTGTTGATCAGCACATCGACGCCTTGCAGATCGCGCTCGGCGCAGGCAATCAGCTGCTGCACCAGGGCTTCGTCGGCGACGTTGCAGACCTGGCCGAAGACCTGCTGCAGCCCGGTGGTTTCGCGAATTTTCAGCACTGCTTCGGCCAACCGACCTTCATGGATATCGCTGATCATCAGCGCCCGGCAACCTTCTTCGGCAGCGCGCACGGCGGCGGAAAAACCGATCCCGGCACCCGCCGCCGCGGTGATCAGTACCGACTTGCCGCGCAGCAGGCCGCGCCCTTCAACATATTGAGGTACAGACATGAACTCTCTCCTTTCAGACGCGCGGACGCGGCTCTTTGGGCATGCCCAAGGCACGCTCGGCGATGATGTTGCGCTGGATTTCGTTGCTGCCGCCGTACAGGGTGTCGGCGCGGCTGAACAGGTACAGCGACTGCAAGCGAGTCAGTTGGTAAGGCGCCGCTTCGAGCAATTCCGCTTCGGCGCCGAGTACGTCCATCGCCAACTTGCCGAGGCTGGCGTGCCAGGTCGACCAGAACAGCTTGTAGATGGTCGCCTCTTTGCGCAGCGAACCGTCCTGGCTACCCGAAAGCATGCGCAGCGAGTTGTAGCGCATGATCCGCAACCCGCTCCAGGCTTCGGCCAGGCGCTGGCGCAGGATCGGATCGCGGTCGGCACCGTTGGCTTTAGCAATGGCGATGATTTCGTTCAGTTCGTTCTGAAACTGCATCTGCTGGCCGAGGGTCGACACACCGCGCTCGAAACCGAGCAGCGCCATGGCGATCTTCCAGCCGTCGCCCGGCGCGCCGATGATGTTGGCGGCGTCAGTGCGGGCATCGTCGAAGAACACTTCGTTGAACTCCGAGGTGCCGGTCAGTTGCTCGATAGGCCGCACGGTGATTTGCGCCTGGGCCATCGGCACCAGCAGGAACGACAGGCCGCGATGGCCGACGCTGCCAGGTTCCGTACGAGCGATGACAAAGCACCAGTCCGATTCGTGGGCCAGGGATGTCCAGACTTTCTGGCCATTGATCACCCATTGGCCGCTCGCCTCATCCAGCGTGGCGCGGGTCTTGACGTTGGCCAGGTCGGAACCGGCGCCCGGCTCCGAATAGCCCTGGCACCAGAACGACGTGCCGCTGACGATTCCCGGCAAAAAGCGCTGTTGCTGTTCAACCGTGCCGAACGCGGCAATGGTCGGCCCGGCCAGGCCTTCGCCGATATGGCCCATGCGACCGGGGCCGCCGGCGCGGGCGTATTCTTCGTGGAAAATCACTTGCCGGGTGATCGACAAGCCACGCCCGCCATGTTCCGGCGCCCAGCCGACGCAGGTCCAGCCACCCTCGGCGAGCTTGCGCTCCCAGGCTTTGCGCTCTTCGGGAAACATGTGCTCATCGCCCGGACCGCCGCGAAAGCGCAGGGCTTCGAATTCGCCGCAAAGGTTGGCGCTCATCCAGTCGGCCACTTCCTGGCGGAAGCGTTCGTCCTGTTCGCTGAAACTGATTTTCATGGCTGCTCTCCAAGAATCACCGAAGCAATCCGCTCGCGATGCCAGGCCGGTAGCCCGAGGAAGCTCTCGCTGGCGCGGGCGCGCTTGAAGTAGAGGTGCGGGTCGTATTCCCAGGTGAAACCGACGCCGCCATGCAACTGGATCGCCTCGGACGCGCAGTCGAAATAGGTCTCGGAGCACTGTGCCTTGACCAGCGCCGCCGCCAGCGGCAGTTCGGCCGCGACCTGCGGATCGCCCTGGGGATCAAGGACTTCCTGGGCCACGCACGCGGCATAGTAACTGGCCGATCGCGCGCATTCGACTTGCAGCATCATGTCGGCGGCGCGGTGTTTGAGGGCCTGGAAACTGGCAATCGGGCGCCCGAACTGTTGGCGTTCCTGCATGTAGGCCACGCTGAGGTCGAGCACCTGCTGCGCGCCGCCGGTCTGTTCGGCAGCCAGGCCGATGCAGGCCAGTTGCAGGACGCGCTCAAGGTGCGGCCAGCCGTGACCGAACTCACCCAGCAGCGCGTCAGCTTCAAGGTACAGGCCCTTGAGCTGGATCCGCGCCTGACGTCGGGTCTGGTCCATGGTCGGCAACATCTGCCGCTCGATGCCTGCGCTTGCGGCGCTCACGGCAAACAGGCTGATACCCTTTTCGCCAGTGGTTCCGGGTTGTCGTGCGGCAATGATCAACAGATCAGCGCCATGCCCATCGAGCACATGCTTGAGCGTGCCATCGAGGACAAACCCGTCGCCTTCGGCCACCACCGTTGCCTGGACATCGTCGGCCGACCAGCCGTTGGCACTGCTGAACGCCAGGGTCGCCGTCACGCTGCCATCGGCGATCGACGGCAACCAGCGCTGTTTCTGTTCATCATTGGCGGCCAGCAACAGCGCGGGTGTGGCCATGCAGGCGGTGGCGAAAAACGGCGAGCACAGCAAACGCCGGCCCATCTGCTCGAGCAGGATCGTCAGCTCGACAAAGCCCAGGCCAAGGCCACCGTAGGTTTCGGGGATATGAATGGCGGGCCAGTACATTTCCTGGCACAACCGCTGCCAGAGGGCTTCATCGAAGCCCCGTTCACTGACCATTGCCGCCCGCACGGCGGCTGAATCCGAGACATCGGCGAGGAAGCCCTCGGCCGATGCGCGGATCATTTCCTGTTCGTCGCTGAATGCAAACTCCATCGCGGCGCCTTCTGCTCGTTTGGCGGGGCGCGCATGGCGCAACACCCCTTTGAGCATGAAGTTTGGCGCCGCCCGGACGCGGCAGAATCGTTAGCCCTGCCTAGTCCGAACGGGTGATGTGCTGCGGTGACTGCTCAGCCGGGAAGCCGATCAGCGACAGTCGCCCCCCATGCGCACAAGCAGCGCTGAACGGTGCGGCTTGAGGTACGGGTTGATTTCACCGACCTGGCACGACGCCAGGTTCTGCAGTTCAGCCGCGAGAGGCTCTTGCAGGAACAGCAGCCCCGCCGGACGGGACCCGGACTGCAACTGCGCCACCGTCAGCGGCGCCACCGGCCGGCCCATGTAATAGACCAGGCGGATATCCGGCTCACCGAGGGTATAAGCCTTCTGCCCCGGCTGGCTGTCGGCCAGCGTGGCAACCTGCTCAAGACCGCCGACCCGGTGCGACAACACCCGCGCTTCGACGAACATGTAGAACACCACGAACCCGGCCAGCATCACGTAGGGCACAACGGCCAGGACCGTGCGCCAGCGCCCCTTCAGTTCGTCGAGCAGCGCCGACCAGTGCATCGCCAGCAGCAACGCCATGGACGGATAGACCGGCAACAGGTACTTGCCATGCTTTTCGGTGAACAGGGAAAACACCAGCAGCGGCAACAGGCTGCAGCACAGCAGCATGCCGGCCTCACGGCGCGCGCGGATCATTGCCCAGAACTTGCGCGGCTGTACAAACACGATCAGCCAGAACGGGAAGAAATCACCGGCCAGGTACAGCAGATAGGCATACCAGGCCTCGGCGCCCTGCCCGTCGATCTTCTTCACGATGTCTTCGCTGATGATCGAGGCCCAGATGCCCCAGCCCTGGCTCACCGACACCGCCACGTACCAGGAACTGCCCAGCACCAGGGCAATCAGCCAGCCCCAACCGTCACACAGATAAGCCTTGGCCCGGGCATCGCGGTAAATCAAGGCATAGGTCAGGATCGGTGCCGTCACCCACAACAGGCAGACCGGCCCTTTGGTCAGCAGCGCGCACCCCAGCAGTACGTAGCTCAATCGACTCCACAGGGCCCGCCCCTGCAGGAAGATGAACTGCCAGGCCGCCAGCAGCGCGCCGAAGCACAGCAGAGTCAATAGCATCTCGATTTCCGAGCGCCGTGCGAACAGGCTGAAGGCACCGTTCGCGGCCAGGAACACCACGGCGAACAATCCGACCTGCCGCCCCGCCTGCCGGACGCCGTACAGATAGGTGCCAAAACAGCACAAGGCGGCAGCCAGCGCCGAAGGCAGGCGCACGCTCCACTCGGACAAGCTGCCCAGCACCGCCGTTGAAACCAGACCGGCCCAATAGAAAAACGGCGGCTTGGAGAGATACAAGTCGCCGTTCATGTAAGGCAGCAGCCAGCTACCCGCCTCGCGCATTTCGCGCACGGTAACGGCGCGGCGGGCCTCGTTGACACTGAGGAACGGCACGCTGCCCAGTCCCCAGAAAAACAGCAACGCAACCGCGATGGCCACGAGCAACGTAATATTTCGGGTCGATAACGATCCGCGCATGACCTACTCCTTCAGGCTTTTACTTTTGGCGATCAACTGCAGGTTGCGAAAATAGACAAGGGAGCCGAAGGCCTGCCCGACGATGAACACGGGGTCCTCGCGGTAAATGGCATAGGCCAGCAACAAAGTGCTGCCGACGATGCTCAGGTACCAGAAGCTCACCGGGATCACGCTGCGTTTCTTGTACTCGCTGTACAGCCACTGCAGGACAAACCGCCCGGTAAAGGCGATCTGGCCAACAAAACCGACGGCCAGCCAGAGGGCTTCGCGGGAGAGATTCATCCTTCTATCTCCTGGGCAATGGTGTTCAGCCGCGTGCGCTTGATCAGCCACCAGACGCCGAACAAATCGAGAATGCCGACCAGTGCGCGGTCGAGGTTGCCGTATTTCGACACCCCGGCCGTGCGCGGCCGGTGGTTGACCGGGTGCACGATCATGCGCCCGTTGTGACGCTGGATCAGCGCCGGAATGAAGCGGTGCATGTGGTCGAAGTATGGCAGGCGCAGGAACGCCGCGCGCTCGATCAGCTTCAGGCCGCAACCGGTGTCCGGGGTGGCGTCCTTGAGCAGGCGGCGGCGCAGGTTGTTGGCGAACCGCGAGGCGTAGCGTTTGCTCGCGGTGTCGCGGCGATTGACCCGGTGCCCGGCGACCAGCTGCACATCGGCCTTGCCCGGTTCGCCGCGTACCAGCGCCAGCATCCCGGGGATGTCCGCCGGGTCGTTCTGGCCGTCGCCATCGAGGGTCGCCAGCCATTGCCCGCGGGCCTCGCGGGCGGCGTGGTACAGCGACGTGCTCTGCCCCAGCGACCGCTCGTGATGGAGGATGCGCAGGGTGTTCAGCCCGCTCTGGCGGATCTGCCGCAGTTCCTGCAGGGTCGAATCGGTGCTGCCATCGTCGACGACGATGATTTCGTACGACTCATCGGCCAGCGCCACGCGGATTTCCTCAATGAGCGGCTTGAGGTTGTTCGCTTCGTTCTTGGCGGGAATCAGTACGGATACAAAAATGTCTTGGCTCATGGAGTCACTCTCGCCTTTATTGGATTTCTTTTATCAGAGGCGAATCAAGGTGTCGTACACCGGCCGACTCGATGCAGTACTCAGCTTTTCACGGCGATGACGCCAACAGTGCCCCGTCCCGTGGACACACTCGCGCGACCTCGCACACGGTGCCCGGCCGTTTGTAAAAATCGCGTCAATATTCCATGCACTTTTTGTCATCATTGCCCTGATGACACAGCGAATTCTGTTGCCATTGGCGCCTGCCCATCTAAAGTGCACCCACGCAAGTGAAAAACATGAATCGGCTAAGGATGCAGAACCATGAGCACTGAGCAAGAGACGACTTTTGACGAACCACGGCTCAACAGCACGGAAATCCGCATTCTGGGTTCGTTGATCGAGAAAAAGGCCACCAGCCCGGAAACCTATCCCCTGACCCTCAATGCGCTGGTGATCGCCTGCAACCAGAAAACCAGCCGCGAACCGGTGATGAACCTGACGCCGGGCCAGGTCGGCCAGAGCCTGCGTGCACTCGAAGGACGCGGCTTCGCCAGGCTGGTGATGGGCAGCCGTGCCGACCGCTGGGAACACAAGGTCGACAAGGCCCTGGAACTGGTGCCGGCGCAGGTGATCCTGACCGGGCTGATGTTTCTGCGCGGCCCGCAGACCGTCAACGAACTGCTGACCCGCAGCGGCCGCATGCATGAATTCGAAGACGCCGAACAGGTCGTGCATCAACTGGAACGCCTGATTGCCAGGGGCCTGGCCGTGCTGATACCGCGTCAGGCCGGCCAGCGCGAAGACCGCTACACCCACGCCCTGGGTGATCCGGCGGATATCGAGGCAATCATGGCGGCCCGGCAGAACCCGTCCGAGCGCGGCAGCAGTGGGGTTTCGGTTGAACGGATCGAGGAGCTGGAAGCGCGAATTGCGGCGCTGGAAGAGCGGTTGGCACGGCTGGAATAGCCTGGATTTTTGCCTGGCACAAAACCTGTGGGCTGACTGACATTTGAGATTGACACAAAACCTGTGGGAGCGGGCTTGCTCGCGAAAGCAGTTTGTCAGTCACCTCAATGCTGGATGTGCCGACGCTTTCGCGGGCAAGCCCGCTCCCACAGTGGATCGGTGGACCGACTGGCATTTGTGATTGACACAAAACCTGTGGGCTGACTGGCTTTGTGATTGACACAAAACCTGTGGGAGCGGGCTTGCTCGCGAAAGCGGATTGTCAGTCACATCAATGCTGGATGTGCCGACGCTTTCGCGGGCAAGCCCGCTCCCACAGTGGAGCTGTGGACTGACTGGCATTTGTGATTGGCACAGAACCTGTGAGAACTTACTCCCCGTCCCAGTAATCCACCCCATCGGCCTGCCGGGCCACCGCGACAAATCCCGATGCATTACCCTCGGCATCGACTTTGAAGTCATCCATCACGGCATATTTGCCGGAATCCGGGTATTCGCAGATCTCCGGCGATTGCTGGGTGCTGACGGCCAGATACCGCAACTCGCCGTTGCTGGTATTGATGATCTGATGGGCCTTTTCAGGCCCACCCGGTGGACAGGCGATCACATCTCCGGCGCGGATTGGAAAACGCTCGTCTCCCAGGCGAACGTGCCCTTCCCCGGCCACGACGTAGAACATTTCCTCGTTGACTCGATGGCTGTGAAACGGACTGCCGCGCATGCCCGGCTCCAGCACATACAGGCGATATCCCAGCTTTTGCGCCCCCAGTTGCTGACCGACTCGGGCCAGACGCTGTTGATAGCGACCGGCGGTTTCACCGGTCGGCGCAAACCCTTCGGGCAGCGGTTCAAGCTCGACAGTGTTCAGATTGAGAATGGGCGGGTGCATGGACACCTCCTAGCTGCGGGCAAAAGCCACGGCCTTCTGGAACTGCTCATCCGTTGGCCGTACACCGGTATAGAGCACAAATTGCTCCAATGCCTGGATCGCGATCACTTCCAGCCCGGTGATGACCCGCTTGCCTTCGGCACGGGCACGCACGATAAGCGGCGTTTCCGAGGGGATCGCCACCACATCGAAGACGGTGTCTGCTTTTTCGATCACATCGCCCTCGAAGGCCAGTTGCTCGGCCTCCGGCCCTCCCGTCATGCCGATCGGGGTGACATTGACCAGCATCTGCGGGCGACGATTGCCCAGCTCTGCCTGCCACTCATAGCCCAACGACTGCGCCAGTGCCTGCCCGGCGCGCTCGTTGCGGGCCACGATCAGGCCGTTCTCGTAGCCGCCATCGCGCAAGGCGCTCGCCACGGCCTTGGCCATGCCGCCGCTGCCGCGCAGGGCAAAGGTCGAGTCTTTGGGCACCTGGTGTTTTTCCAGCAACTGGGCAACGGCGATGTAATCGGTGTTGTAGGCCTTGAGATGACCGTCGGTGTTGACGATGGTGTTGATCGATTGAATGGCGGCGGCAGAGGCGTCGAGCTCATCCACCAGGGCAATGCAGGCTTCCTTGAACGGCATCGACACGCCACAACCACGAATGCGCAGGGCGCGAATGCCGGCGACGGCGCCCGGCAGGTCCTGGCTGGCAAAGGCCTTGTAGTAAAAATTCAGGCCCAGTTGTTCATACAGATGATTATGAAAACGCAGGCCAAAGTTCCCGGGGCGCCCTGAAAGGGACATGCACAGCTGGGTGTCTTTGTTGGGGTTCATCTGCATGGCAAAGCTCCTTCAAATGCACTTTTCGGATGGACGGGATTAGCCGTCCATCGGGATCTGATCGATCATGAAAGCCTGGACGCACAGGCTTGAGCAGGTCGGTAAGAAAGTCGGTACAGACCTTACACAAAATTTACCCGGCGGCCGTGCTGTTTTTCGAAAAAACGCTGTCTTAGAAGTATCCCCGCGACAATCCCTGGGTCTATTGCAGACGCAGGCGCCGGGCTGAAGAAACGAGGAACTATCATGATCCGTAAAATCCCCACAGTAGCCTTGCTGATCGGCGCCCTCGCTATCGCGGGACAGGCGCAAGCCCATGGTGGTGGCAATTACTGGCAGGGTCCGGCGGTGTTTGGCGCGATCGTCGGTACTGCCATCGTAGGTTCGGCTCTGATCAACGCCAACCGCCCGGTCTATGTCGCGCCACAACCGGTCTACGCAGCACCGCCTCCGGTTTATTACGCGCCACCGCCCCCGGTTTACTACCAGCCGGCCCCGGTCTACGTGCAGCAACCGATCTACTACCGCCCGGCCCCGGTCTACTATGGGCCACCCCGTGGTTACTACGGCCCGCCACGCGGCTACTACGGCCCCCACTACGGCCGCTGGTAACGAATTCATCAAGCCCCGCTGAAACAGCGGGGCTTTTTTATGGGACTTCACGGAAACATCTGTAGGAGCTGCCGAAGGCTGCGATCTTTTGATTTTGCTTTTGCGATCTGGAGATTGCTGAAAATCGAAAGATCGCAGCCTCCGGCAGCTCCTACAGGTATCGGTGTTTCCCGGAATGACATGAACTACCTTTTTTATGCCCATTGGGCGGTACAGGTCTGGATAAATCTCGCCAAGGTCGCTATCGGGACAGTGCGCGCGGCAGAAACGGGCAAGATGGACTCGACCGGTTTTCTGCCGTGCGGCGAAAAACGGTCATATTTTTGTCATGACAGATCCGCAAGCTCGGTGCTGTCCGTCGAAAACAGGTTGATAACAACAAGGACGACCACATGCCAACGCAAAACCCGCACCGCATCGTCGGTCTGTGCACCTCCAGCAAGGTGTACAACGCACTGACCGAACTCAAGCACCTGGAAGGTCATCGCAGCGCCAAGTTTCTCTCGCTGCTGACGCAAAACCTGGTGCGCAAGGGCCTGCTCAACGAGCAGGAAGTGGTCAATATGCTCGATCAGGTGGTCAACTGACCGACCAACGGTCATTTGCCCCCGCTGGCATCAATGACCACTATCGAAAGCGTTGATTACTCCTCGAGGCATCCGGACCTTAAAGTAGCTCCACAGATTGATGGAGGTACTTTTCATGTCCCAGGTTCAGATCATGTCCGTTATCGGCAGCGCCGTCCCCGCACAGCTCAGAGAGCTGGGCATGCTCGCCTGCTGGTATCTGGTGCAGGACGGTGTGCAGATCAGCGGCCCGCTCACTTCGCTGCCCGCCGCCCGTGAGCTGTCGCAACGCATCGGCACCGGCCAGTCCGGCAGGTTCAGCGCCTAGGGCAGCTGCACCCGCGGTTTGGTTTCGATGAAAATGTCCCAGCTGGCCATGAACAGGGCCGCGATCAACGGGCCGATGACAAAGCCGTTCAGCCCGAAAATCGCCAGGCCGCCGAGGGTCGAGATCAGGATCATGTAATCCGGCATCCGGGTGTCCTTGCCCACCAGAATCGGTCGAAGCACGTTATCCACCAGGCCGATCACGAAGATCCCGAACAATCCCAGCACCACGCCCTGCCAGATCGCCCCGGTGAGCAGGAAAAACGCGGCCACCGGCACCCAGACAATCCCCGCCCCCACCGCCGGCAACAGCGACAGAAACGCCATCAACACCGCCCAGAGCAATACGCTGGGAATGTCCAGGAACCAGAAAATCAGGCCACCCAGCGCGCCCTGTGTGATCGCCACCAGCAGGTTGCCCTTGACCGTAGCCCGTACCACGCGATTGAACTTGAGCTGCAAACGACGTTTCTGCTGTTCCTCCAACGGCACCGCCGCACGCACCTTGCGCGCCAGTTCCGCGCCGTCGCGCAGGAAGAAGAACAGCAGGTACAGCATGATGAAGAAACTGACGATGAACTCGAACGTGCCCTGGCCAAAAATGAAGGCCTGGGCGGCCAGTTCCTGCCCGCCAGTCATCGCACTCTTGACGATTTTTTCTCGCAAACCGTTCAGCTCGCCCATGCCGAAGCGATCCAGCAGGTGCTGGAAATAGGGCGGCAGGATGTGCTTGAACTGCGCCACGTACCCGGCGATGTCCAGTTCGCCGCTCTCGATGTTCTTGTAGAGCGCGGCCCCCTCCTGGATCAGGAGGATGCTGAGGACTATCACTGGCAGGATCGCAATCAACAGGCAGATGCTCAGCGTGAGCAGTGACGTGAGGTTGCGCTCCCAGCCGAACTTCAGCTGCAGTCGCCGTTGCAGCGGGGCAAAGAGGATGCCGAGGATTACCGCCCAGAACACAGCGCCGTAGAACGGCAGCAGGATCCAGATGAAGGCAATGCTCACCAGGGCCAGAAGGATCGTCAGCGATCTGTCTTTCAGGGTTTCTTCGTTCATATCCGATCCATGCCCGCCGGGACGCAACACTTGGGCCCTGATGTTTAGTCCGCTACGGCTCGCGCGAGTGCCATCTCTTTGTTGACCAGACATGGATCCAGGTCAATAAACGCTCCATGCCGAGCGTTTATCCTGCGCGGCTTTTGCGACCGACACCGCCATGAACCTCACCGCGCCAGAACTGCTCGCCCCCGCCGGCACCCTGAAAAACATGCGTTATGCCTTCGCCTATGGCGCCGATGCCGTGTACGCCGGCCAGCCGCGCTACAGCCTGCGGGTGCGCAACAACGAATTCGACCACGCCAACCTCGCCCTCGGCATTCGCGAGGCCCAGGCGCAGGGCAAGCGCTTCTACGTGGTGGTGAACATTGCGCCGCACAACGCCAAGCTCAAGACCTTCCTCAAGGACCTTGAACCGGTGATCGCCATGGCCCCCGATGCGCTGATCATGTCCGACCCGGGCCTGATCATGCTGGTGCGCCGGCACTACCCGCAGATGCCGGTCCACCTTTCGGTGCAGGCCAATACCGTGAACTGGGCCAGCGTCGAGTTCTGGCAGCAACAGGGCTTGAGCCGGATCATCCTGTCGCGGGAGCTGTCGCTGGAAGAGATCGCCGAGATCCGCGGACAAGTGCCCGCCATGGAACTGGAAGTGTTCGTGCATGGCGCGTTGTGCATGGCCTATTCCGGGCGCTGCCTGCTGTCGGGGTACATGAACAGGCGCGACGCCAATCAGGGCTCCTGCACCAACGCCTGTCGCTGGAAATACACGGCGCAGCCGGCCACGGAAAACCAGTTGGGCGAGATCGTGCAGACATTCGATCCCGAACCGACCCTGGGCATCGGCGCACCCACCGATCAGGTGTTCCTGTTGCAGGAAGCCAATCGTCCCGGCGAACAGATGCCCGCCTTCGAAGACGAACACGGCACGTACATCATGAACGCCAAGGATCTGCGTGCCGTGCAGCACGTCGAACGCCTGACGCAGATGGGCGTGCATTCGCTGAAAATCGAAGGCCGGACCAAATCGCACTTTTATTGCGCGCGCACCACCCAGGTTTATCGCCGGGCCATCGACGACGCCGTGGCGGGCCGGACCTTCGACCGTGGCCTGATGAGCGACCTGGAATCCCTCGCCCAGCGCGGCTACACCGAAGGTTTTCTGCGTCGCCATGTGCATGACGAATACCAGAACTACCAGAACGGCAGCTCAGTGTCGGAACGGCAACAGTTTGTCGGTGAGCTCACCGGGCAGCGCCGGGATCGCCTGGCCGAGGTCAAGGTGAAAAACCGCTTCGGCGTGGGCGACCACATGGAGCTGATGACGCCCAAGGGCAACTTCCACTTCGATCTGCATCAGCTGCAGAACGCCAAGGGTGAAGCGATCGACGTTGCACCGGGGGATGGGCATACGGTGTATTTGCCGATACCGGATGCGGTGGATCTGCAGTTTGGGTTGTTGATGCGAGATATCAACCTGCCGTAATCCCTGTGGGAGCGGGCTTGCTCGCGAAGGCGGTGTGTCAGCCAATATTAACTTTGAATGTGCCGGCCCCTTCGCGAGCAAGCCCGCTCCCACAGGTACTGCGTTACGCAAACTCTTCGCGGAGCATCGCCACGAACGCCTCGCGCGCCGGGTGCACCCCGGCGTTTTCGTGCCAGTAAAACAGGTTGTCGACGGCGGTCAGTTCAGGGAACTCGAACCCCGCGCACCCCGCGCCTTTGGCGTATTGGTCGAAGATCCCCTTGGGCACCAGCGCCACACCGGCCCCGGCACTGACGCAACCGACAATCGCGCCATAACTGGCCAGGCTGACAATCGGCAGTGCCTGCCCCTGTCGCAGCAACCAATGCTCCAGCGCCGCCCGGTACGGACAGCCCTGGGGCCACATGAACACGGTCTGGTCCTGCAAATCGCTGATGTCGCGCAACGGCCCCAGGGATGTCGAGGCGATCAGCAGCAAATCTTCGCGGTACATCGGCGTGCGCTTGAGGTACGAACGCTCGACATCCACCGCCACGATGGCGCCGTCGAGCTTGTGATTGAGCGTGTCATCGAGCAACTGCCCCCAGGCGCCGGTGGTCAGCTCCAGCGCCACCTGCGGGAAACGCTTGTGGAATTTCGCCAGCAGGCGCGGCAACCGCCCGGTGGCCGACGACTCGATGGCGCCGATGCGCAACGGCCCTGAGGGTTCGGCCGAAGGATCGACCGCGCGCTTGGCCTCGGCGGTCAGGGCGAGAATTTTCGAGGCGTAGGCCAGGAAAGTCTGCCCCGACGGGCTGATGCGCAGCCCTCGGCCTTCGCGCAGGAACAGCGCGACACCCAGTTCAGCCTCGAGGGCCTTGATCCGTGCCGTGATGTTGGACGGCACGCAATGTAGCAATTCAGCCGCGCGGGCAATGCTGCCGACGTCGGCCACGGTCTTGAACATGCGAATCTGTGCCAGCTCCATACATCACCCATAGTGAACGATTAGCGCAGTATAAGTCAGTTGTGGCGAACGATAGGCTTTCTGATACTCCGTGCATCAGCCCTCAGGTGCACGACCATGACGCCGCTCACACCCTCCCCCGTTTCACCCTGGAAAATCATTCTGGCCATGGCGTTTGTCGTGGCGTGCTGGGGCTACTCCCCGACCGGCATCCATATCGGCTTGCAGGCCTACGACCCCGTGCACCTGGCCCTGCTGCGCTTCCTGCTGGCCTCCGTGTTCATGGCCGTGGTCGCGGTCATCAAAGGCATTCGCCTGCCCAGCCTGCGAGACTTGCCGCTGATGTTCGGCCTGGGTTTCTTTGCCGTGAGCCTGCATCACGTTGCGATCAACTTCGGGCAGCAGGGTGTCAGCGCTGGCGCTTCGAGCGTCCTGGCCCAGACCACGCCGCTGTTCAGCACATTGATCGCGCGCTTCGTGTTCAAGGATCAGGTGAGCCTGTGGCGCTGGGGTTGTGTGCTGCTCGGGTTGTTTGGCGTGGTGATAGTGGTGGCGGGCGATCATGGCCTGGGCAGCATTGACGCCCACGGCTTGCTGATCCTGCTGGCGGCGGTGTCCTGGAGCCTCTACTTTGCCCTGCAAAAACATCACACCGGGCGTTACGACGGGCTGACGCTGGTGTGCTACACGGTGTGGTCCGGTACGGTGCTGCTGTTGATTTTTCTGCCCGGGCTTGTGGATCAAGTCGCCCTGGCGCCGCTGCGCGTGCAATGGGCGGTGATTGCCCTGGGGATATTCCCCAGTGCCCTGGCGTACCTGGCCTGGGCCTATGTGCTGGCGCATGTCGATTTGAGCCGGGCGACCATGACGCTGTATTTGACACCGCCGACGGCGATGGTGATTGCGTCCTATGCGCTCGGTGAACGGCCGACGTTGATGATCGTGGTCGGCGGGCTGGTGGTGTTGGCGAGTGTGCTGGCGTTGAATCTGGAGCGGCGGGCTGTGGTTGTTCAGGCTGTCAGGGTCTGATTCAGGTTTTTCGCTGTCAGGTCTGGCGCTATCGCGAGCAAGCTCGCTCCCACAGGGTTTCATGGTTGCCGCGGTTCTTGAGCACGACCCAGAACCTGTGGGAGCGTGGCTTGCCCGCGATGAACGATAACGCGGTGTCACTGACCATCAGCTAGCCGAAAACCGGTCACGACTGTTGGTCAGGTGCAACCACATCGCCGCCCGCGCCGCGTCCGGGTCCTGGCGCTTGATGGCATTGAGAATCGCCTCGTGCTCAAGATTGGCCAGCTCACCGAGCTTGCTCAAGTCCACCGCCCCCCGCTCGGCCGCATTGACCCGGGTGCGCGGGATCATGGCGCTGCCCAGGTGCTGCATGATTTCGGTGAAGCAGACATTGCCGGTGGCTTCGGCGATCAGCAGATGAAAACGCCGGTCCGCTTCGACACAGCTGTCGTTGTTGGCCAGCAGGTTTTGATAGTCATCCAGCGCTTCACGCATCTGCGCCAGTTGCAGATCGGTGCGGCGAGTTGCCGCCAGCGCCGCCGCCTGGGTTTCCAGGCCCATGCGCAACTCCAGAATGCTGCGCACCCCCAACGCCGTGTCGACATTCAGCCGCAGCCCCTGCTCCGGTGCGCGCTCGATCACGAACGTGCCAATGCCATGCCGGGTTTCCACCAGCCCCGAGGCCTGCAACTTCGAGATCGCCTCGCGCACCACTGTGCGACTGACCCCGTGTTCCTGAACGATGGTGTTTTCCGACGGCAGCTTGTCGCCGGGCAACATCTGGCCGAGCAGGATGCGCTGGGTCAGTTTCTCCACCAGGTCATGGGCCAGGTTGTGGCTGCGCTTGCGGGCGGGTGCTTCGAGGTCTTCTTGCATGAGGGTGTCCGGAAGTCAGGGCTATCGAATCCTAGCACTGCGTCGGGCGGGAATCCTGAAAAATCTCGCCCAGCTTGTATGACAACACTCAACAATCAGCCCATATTGATCGCTCATAAAGCCGCTCGCCACCATCAATAGAATAAAATTCCTCCACAATTGCACCATTTCATTGGACAAAGGCGGTTGCAAGATCAAAAAACCTAGTTGTATGATGTCTATCAACAACGCAGTACCCAGCTTCACCCCGCATAAAAATAACGAGTGGGAGAACACGCAGTGAATACATCCGTCTCCGGGATGCACGACGACGCCAATTCAGCGCTGAAGTCCGCCATCGCCAAAGTCAAACGTCACGTCTTGCCACTGTTCGTCATCATGTTCATCGTCAATTACATTGATCGAGTGAACATCGGTTTCGTCCGCGCCCACATGGAACACGACCTGGGCATTGGCGCGGCCGCCTACGGCCTCGGCGCCGGTCTGTTCTTCATCGGTTATGCGCTGTTCGAAGTGCCCTCCAACATCCTTCTGCAAAAAGTCGGTGCCCGCATCTGGCTGACGCGAATCATGCTGACCTGGGGCCTGGTCGCCGCGGGCATGGCGTTCATCCAGAACGAAACCCACTTCTATATCCTTCGATTTCTGCTGGGCGTGGCCGAGGCCGGGTTCTTCCCCGGGGTGATCTACTACTTCACCCGCTGGTTGCCTGGGGTGGAGCGCGGCAAGGCGATTGCCATCTTCCTCAGTGGCTCGGCGATTGCCTCGCTGATCTCCGGTCCCCTGTCCGGTTTGCTGTTGCAAATCAGCGGACTCGGCATGCATGGCTGGCAATGGATGTACTTCATCGAAGGCATGTTCTCGGTGGGTCTTTGTGTTTTTGTCTGGTTCTGGCTCGATTCCAAACCCCACGATGCCAAATGGCTGAACCGCGACGAGCAGGACGCACTGGTCAAGGCCATCGACGACGAACAACTGGCCCGCGAAGCCGCCACACCGGTCAAGCCGTCACTGGGCAAGCTGCTCAAGGACCGGCAGATCATCCTGTTCTGCGTGATCTACTTCTTTATCCAACTGACCATCTACGCCGCGACCTTCTGGCTGCCGAGCATCATCAAGAAGATGGGCGACCTCAGCGACTTCCAGGTCGGAATGTTCAACTCGATTCCGTGGCTGCTGTCGATTGTCGGCATGTATGCCTTTGCCTCGTTGTCGGCCAAGTGGAAGCATCAGCAAGCCTGGGTCGCCGCGGCCCTGCTGATTGCCGCTGCCGGGATGTTCATGTCCACCACCGGCGGGCCGGTCTTCGCCTTCGTCGCGATCTGCTTTGCGGCGCTGGGTTTCAAATCGGCCTCGTCGCTGTTCTGGCCGATTCCCCAGGCTTACCTGGACGCACGCATCGCCGCCGGCGTCATCGCGCTGATCAACTCGGTGGGCAACCTCGGCGGCTTCGTCGCGCCGACCACCTTCGGTCTGCTGGAGGAGCGCACCGGTACCATCCAGGGCGGACTCTACGGCTTGGCCGCGACCTCGATCATCGCCGCGATCATCGTCTTTGCCGCACGCAACAAACCCAAGGTCACCCCCGTCACCGCACCGGGCAAACCAGCGCCCCACCACGCCTGAATCATTGGTTTAAAAGGATAACGACATGACCGCACACGACATCGCCAAAGCCCCGATCATCACCAGCATGCAGGTTGTTCCGGTGGCCGGCCACGACGGCATGCTGCTCAATCTCAGCGGCGCCCACGGCCCGTTTTTCACCCGCAATATCGTGATCCTCAAGGACAACGCCGGCCACACCGGCGTCGGCGAAGTGCCGGGTGGCGAACGCATTCGCCAGACCCTGGAAGACGCCCGCAGCCTGGTGGTCGGCAGCCCGATCGGCACCTACCAGAAGATTCTCAACCAGGTACGCCAGACCTTCGCCGACCGCGATGCCGGCGGTCGCGGATTGCAGACCTTCGACCTGCGCATCACCATCCACGCCGTCACCGGCCTGGAAGCCGCGCTGCTCGACCTGCTCGGCCAGCACCTGGACGTGCCGGTCGCCGCCCTGCTCGGTGAAGGCCAGCAGCGCGATGAAGTGAAGATGCTTGGCTATCTGTTTTATGTCGGTGATCGCAACGAAACAGACCTCGCCTACCGCAGCGAGCCAGACGCCGACAACGACTGGTTCCGCGTACGTCACGAAAAAGCCATGACCGCCGAAGCGGTGGTGCGCCTGGCCGAGGCGGCGCACGCGCGTTATGGCTTCAAGGACTTCAAGCTCAAGGGCGGCGTGCTCAGCGGCGACGCCGAAATCGAAGCGGTCACGGCCCTCGCCGAACGCTTCCCCGATGCGCGCATCACCCTTGACCCGAATGGTGCCTGGTCACTGAAGGAAGCCATCCGCCTGTGCCGCGATCAGCACCGCGTGCTGGCCTACGCCGAAGACCCGTGCGGGGCGGAAAACGGTTACTCGGGACGCGAAGTCATGGCTGAATTCCGCCGGGCCACGGGGCTGAAAACCGCAACCAACATGATCGCCACCGACTGGCGGGAGATGGGCCACGCGATCCAGTTGCAGTCGGTCGACATTCCCCTGGCCGACCCGCACTTCTGGACCATGCAGGGTTCGGTGCGCGTGGCGCAGATGTGCCACGAATGGGGCCTCACCTGGGGTTCGCACTCCAACAACCACTTCGACATTTCCCTGGCGATGTTCACCCATGTCGCGGCGGCCGCGCCGGGCGAGATCACTGCCATCGACACCCACTGGATCTGGCAGGACGGCCAGCGCCTGACCAAGGCCCCGCTGCAAATCGTCGGCGGCTGCGTGCAGGTGCCGCAGAAACCGGGGCTGGGGGTCGAGCTGGACATGGATCAGGTCGCCAAAGCTCATGAACTGTACAAAGGCATGGGCCTGGGGGCGCGGGATGACAGCGTGGCCATGCAGTTTTTGATTCCGGGCTGGACGTTCGACAACAAGCGGCCGTGCCTGGTGCGTTGAAACGCCCAGTGGGTTGAATCGCCAAGTGAGTTGATTCAAGGGTTGCGCGTGGCCGCCTGTTGGCGGCCGCTTTAAAAAGGTTCATCACGTAATTCCGGGAAACTGTAGGAGCTGCCGAAGGCTGCGATCTTTTGATCTTGATCTTCAGAAATTTCCAGATCGCAAAAGCAAGATCAAAAGATCGCAGCCTTCGGCAGCTCCTACAGAAATTTCGTAATCTGTGCCGTGAAGAACCTTTTAAAAAAGCGCTCGGAGCCTAGCTCCTAACCCCCTAAAATGGCGCGCAACTGAATCAACGACGGATGAAACCCACATGGACAGGCTGAAAACCATCGCCGCCGGCATGGCACTATTTGCCGCAGGCCAGTGCGTGGCACAGGATCAGATCGAGACGCTGGTGAACGCCGCCGTACAACCGGTGATGCAGGCCGAAGGTATCCACGGCATGGCCGTAGCGGTCACCGTCAACGGCCAACCGCACTACTTCAACTATGGCGTCGCCTCGAAGGAAACCGGCACCCCCGTCACACAGGACACCCTGTTCGAAATCGGCTCGGTCAGCAAAACCTTCACCGCCACCCTCGCCGCCTACGCCCAGGCTACGGGCAAGCTGTCACTGTCGGACAAGGCCAGCCAGGTCCTGCCGGCCTTGCGCGGCAGCGCTTTCGACCACATCAGCGTGCTGCAACTGGGCACCTACAGCGCCGGCGGCCTGCCGCTGCAATTTCCTGCCGAATCTGATTCGGCCGACAAAATGCTCGGCTACTACAAACAATGGAAACCGCTCTACGCCCCCGGCACCCACCGACTGTACTCGAACCCCAGCCTCGGCCTGTTCGGCTACCTCGCCGCCCACAGCATGGGCCAGCCGTTCGATGACCTGATGGAGAAAACCCTGCTGCCGAAACTGGGCCTCAAGCACACCTATGTGCATGTACCGCAGGACCAGATGGCGCTGTACGCCCAGGGCTACAACAAGGACGGCAAGCCGGTGCGGGTCACTCCGGGCGCACTGGATTCAGAGGCGTACGGGGTGAAAACCAGCGCCTCTGACTTGCTGGCCTACGTCGACGCCAACATGAAGCCGGCGCATCTGGACAAGCCCTTGCAGCAAGCCATCGCCTTGACCCATAGCGCCTACTACAGCGTTGGCGACATGACCCAGGGCCTGGGCTGGGAGATGTATCGCTACCCGATCACACTGGATCGCTTGCTCGAAGGCAACTCCACGCCGATGGCCATGCAGGCCCATGAAGTCCAGTGGCTGAACCCGCCGCAAGCGCAGCCGCAAAACGTACTGATCAACAAGACAGGCTCAACCGGTGGCTTTGGCGCTTACGTGGCGTACGTGCCATCGAAGGAGATCGGCATTGTGATGCTGGCCAACAAGAACTTCCCGAATGCGCAGCGGGTCAGGATTGCGCATCAGATTTTGAGTGCGCTTGCCCAATAAGTCTGGTTCGCGCTCCCAGAGAAAAAACTGGAGGTTGATACTGATCAGTTAACACACGAAACCTGTGGGAGCGAGCTTGCTCGCGATGGCGTCGTAACAGTCAATATAACTGTTGAATGTCAGACCCCCATCGCGAGCAAGCTCGCTCCCACAAGTTAATTGCTTACCACCAGGATTCAGGGCCGAATCAATCATCCGGCATTTCCGGCGGCTTGGCGGGCTTCGCCGGTTTGCTGTTTTTCCCGGGCTTGGCGCCTTTGGCCGCCGGCTCGGCTTCAGCGACGGGAGCGGCCACTGTCGCGGTAAATTCTTTCTCGGCCGCCGGCAGTTGATCGACTGCGCTGAAGATCTCGTCCAGCTTGATGGTGTCCGATTGTTCCAGTTTCTTTTCGCCGTCCTTGCCGACCAGAATCACCTTGGTCTTGGCGCCGGCACCCAGCTTGAGCGAGCGGATCAGCGCCGCCGTGTCCTGTGGCCCGAGGTCTTTGCCGTCGCGCTGGCCCATCAGGTTGAGCACGGTGTAGAGCACCATGTTGCGGTCGGTGAAACCCTTGCCGTTGGCTGGTTCATCCAGCGACTTTTTCAGGCTGACCCAGGTCGGATCCACAGTGCTTGGAGCGATGACAATCAGTGGTCGTGCCCTGCCCTTGTCCATGTCCAGCGGTGAGTCGCCATCGGCGGCGAACGAGGTGCCGGCAATCGCCAGCAAGATAGCCATGGTCAGTGACCTGATGAGCATGCGCATCTCCTTTTTGATATCCACGCTCTAATGATTGCGCATCGCGGCGATTGTTCCGGGTGACGTACCGCAAATTTTTTCGCCTTGTCCCAAGCTTAGGTCAGGGCGGTCATTGCGCAACAACTCGGGGTCATCTCAGGACTTACAAAGTTCAAGGCAGATCAAGGATCAAGCGGGTCGCAAGGGGTGCCCGGACAGGCACCGACTGGGCATTGCCCCGCGAAGGAGGTCGGCGTAACGAATTGAATCAGAACGCCAGCTTGTAGCCGATCAGCAACAGCATGGTCGCCAGGCAAGGGCGCAGCAGTTCGTCGGAGATGCGCCCGGTCAGGTGGCTGCCCAGGTAAATCCCCGGCAACGAACCCACCAGCAAGTAACCCAGGACGTGCCAGTCCATGTTGCCCATGCTCGCATGGCCGAGGCCGGCGACCAGGGTCAGCGGTACGGCGTGGGCGATTTCAGTGCCGACCAGACGGCGGGTCGGCAGCATCGGATAGAGAATGAACAGGGCCACGGTGCCCAGTGCACCGGCACCGATGGACGTCAGTGCGACCATGGTGCCGAGGACCAGGCCTGTGATGACTGTCAGGACATTGAGGCGCGAGCCGCTGGGGTTGTAGTGGCCGCCAGCACGTTTGTGGGCGAAATCCAGCAGACGCTTCTTGAACAGGATCGCCAGTGCCGTGGCGAACAACACAAAGCCGAGGGCCTGCTTGATGATCGCGTTCATCGCATCGGGGCTGGAGTGCAGGCTGCTCAGGAACCACAACGTCAGTGCCACCGCCGGCACGCTGCCAAGGGTCAGCCAACCGGTAATCGCCCAGTCGATGTTGTTGTTCTTTCGGTGAACCAGTACGCCGCTGGACTTGGTGATCGCCGCGTAGAGCAGATCGGTACCGACCGCCGTCGCCGGGTTGATACCGAACCACAGCAGGATCGGGGTCATGAGCGACCCGCCACCGACGCCAGTCATGCCGACAATAAAGCCAACCACCAACCCGGCCACGACCAACCCGATGTTCACTAAATCCATTGATACGTCCACAAAGATCGCAGGGGAAATCTGGCCCGCAGCATAGCGATATTTCTTATAACCAGTTATATCGATGCGATCTATCTTTATTCCGGAACCACCACCCCTCCTGTGGGAGCGGGCTTGCTCGCGAAGGCGTAGTGTCAGGCAACATTAATATTGACTGACCCACCGCCTTCGCGAGCAAGCCCGCTCCCACAGGGGAATATGTGTCGTGCTCACTGCACCGGCAGGAAATTCAGGAACAGCAGGCTCTGGGCGTAGTTGAGGCCGATGCGTCGGTAGCGCTCGTCGAGCATCTGGGTCAGCAGGTCCAGCCGGGCGACGATCTTGCCGAACTCGACGGCAAAGCTCAGGTTGCTGCCCTCCTCCGAGATTTCGTTGGAAAACAGCAGGGGTTGGCCTTGCTTGTCTTGTCGCTGGCTGAGGATCCAGGTGGCAATCTCGATGTTGCGTGCGGCATTGCTGACGAATACCGGGTTGATCGTATCGGTCATGTAGAACTCGGTGCGATTGCCATGGGCGGTCACCAGCATGCTGCCGATGGCATAGATGAACGCCCCGACCCGATCGCCGAGAAACTCCGGGCTCATGGCAAAACGCAGGGCCGCCAGGTCCTTTTTGCCGCCCAGGGTCGGTAATGGCTGCTGCTGTTCAATGGCCAGGCGCACTTGCTTGCCGGCCGTACGGGCATCGAGGAAACCGGACTTTTTCAGCTCATCGGGGTTGCGCAGGTAGAGCTTGCCCATGAGCAGGTAAAGGCTGTCGAGGTTGTCGCGCATGGTCAGGGTGGCCATGCGGTCGACACTGGTCTGCAGGAACTCCTGAGGCTGGCCTTCGCGCATCTGGGTGAAGATGTCGCCGCCCTGCTGCGGGCTGCAACCGGTGACGAAGAACATCGACAGACCTGCCAGCAGCAGGCAATGACGGCGGATTTTTGTACTGATCGCAGGTGAAACTCGAGCCATGGGTTGTTGAACTTGGGCATGGGCCGACGGTGGGGATCGCCGCAGGCTGCCATGGATAGAGCCGGACATTTCGAAAAAGTGCAGTATCGGGCGACACCAATCGATCACTGGCAGGGGAATGTTCATAGAAAAAACGGATCAGAACATCATGAAACGGTCCACACTCCCCGTAGGAGCTGCCGCAGGCTGCGATCTTTTGATCTTGAACAATTAAAATCAAAAGATCGCAGCCTGCGGCAGCTCCTACATCACCGAACACACAGGAGGTTTGCATGCGCACGCTTCAATTGGCTGGCGCCCAGGTGCCCGTCATTGGCCAGGGTACCTGGCAGATGGGCGAGGACCACTCACGGCACAGGGAAGAAGTCGCGGCACTGCGCCTGGGCATCGAACTGGGCATGACCCTGATCGACACCGCTGAAATGTACGCCGAAGGCGGCGCCGAGGAAGTGGTCCGCGATGCCATCGCCGGCCAGCGCGACAGCGTCTTCGTGGTGAGCAAGGTGTACCCGCACAACGCCAGCCGCCAGGGCATTCCTCAGGCATGCGAGCGCAGCCTGCGCAGGCTCGGCACCGATTACATCGATCTGTATCTGCTGCACTGGCGCGGCCAGTTTCCACTGGAGGAAACCGTCGACGCCTTCGAGCGCCTGCGCGAAGCCGGCAAGATCGGGCGTTGGGGTGTGTCCAATTTCGACCTCGACGACCTGCTGGAACTGGACGCCCCGGCCTGCGCCACCAATCAGGTGCTCTACAATCTGGAGCAGCGCGGCATAGAATTTGACTTGTTACCCTGGAGCCAACAGCAACGGCTGCCGGTCATGGCTTACTGCCCGATCGGCCAGGGTGGAAAAATGCTCGCCAATGCCACGCTCAAGCAGGTGGCCGCCCGGCACGGCGTGACGCCAGCACAGGTGGCGCTGGCATGGATAATGCGCCAGGACGGCATGATCGCCATCCCCAAAGCGGTCCGGCCCGAACATGTGCGACTCAATGCCCAAGCCGCCACACTGCAACTTGAACCCGGGGATCTGGAGGCGCTGGACCACGCGTTTCATGCGCCACAACGCAAACAGCGGCTGGCCATGGTCTGAGCCAACGCAGTCAGAGAGCTTCGCCATGAGAAGCACCGACCACCTGGACCCGTTCAATCTGCAACGCTTTCTCCAGGCTCAGGACCCGGTATTCGACCGGGTTCAAGACGAGCTGAACAACGGACACAAGCGCAGCCACTGGATGTGGTTCATTTTTCCGCAGTTTGCCGGGCTCGGCGGCAGCGAGATGTCGCGCCGCTTTGCCATCCGCTCGCGAGAGGAGGCCCTGGCCTACCTTGAACATCCGTTGCTCGGCGCCCGCCTGCGCACCTGCACCCAGGAAGTGCTGAACATCCGGGAGCGCTCGGTGGCCGGGATTTTCGGTCATCCCGACGACCTGAAATTTCATTCCTCGATGACCCTGTTCGCCCAGGTCGATGCCGCCGACAGCCTTTTCCAGCAAGCCTTGAACCAGTACTTCCACGGCATCCTGGATGACTGGACCTTGTCGCTGATGGACTCAAAACAGGCCCAGTTGCCCCCCAATCAGGGTTGAGAAGTCGTCGTCGACAAACGGCAGTATCGCGTCCGCCACCGGTTGCAGTTGTCGGGTGATGTAGTGGTCGTAATCGATGGGCGCGCTGCGCACTTCCAGCGGTTCGGGGCCGGCGACGGTGAT
The DNA here is from genome assembly GCF_059491875.1 of Pseudomonas sp. Pseusp49. Taxonomy (NCBI): domain Bacteria; kingdom Pseudomonadati; phylum Pseudomonadota; class Gammaproteobacteria; order Pseudomonadales; family Pseudomonadaceae; genus Pseudomonas; species Pseudomonas sp. Pseusp49. The sequence continues at coordinate 4,733,724 of NZ_CP168514.1, forward strand.
CACGTAGCTGATCCAGCCGCCGTTCTGGTATTGCCGCGGGCGACCCTGGCTGTCGTTGTACTCATCGGCCAGGCGCGCCGCGCGTACGTGGGGCGGGACGTTACGCTGATAGTCATCGAGGGTGCGGCGCAGGCGTTTGCGATAAACCAGCCGGTCATCGAACTCGCCGGCCAGGGTCTTGCGCACGTAGTCACGCACGTAATCCTGATAGGGCTTGCGCAGGAAGATCCGCGAATACAGCTCTTGCTGGAATTGCCGGGCCAGCGGCGACCAGTCGGTGCGCACGGTTTCCAGGCCCTTGTAGACCATTTCGTCGCTGCCATCGGCGCGGGTCACCAGTCCGGCGTAGCGCTTTTTGCTGCCCTCTTCGGCACCGCGAATGGTCGGCATCAAAAAGCGCTTGTAGTGGGTCTCGAACTGCAGTTCGAGAACGCTTTGCAAGCCATATTCCTGCTGCACATGCTCGCGCCACCACTGATTGACGTGTGCCACCAGCGCCTGGCCGATCTGCGCCGCCTCCTGCTGGCCGTGGGCGCGACGCAGCCAGACGAACGTCGAATCGGTGTCGCCGTAAATCACCGCATGCCCCTGGGCCTCGATCAACTGGCGGGTGCGTAGCATGATCTCGTGCCCGCGCAAGGTGATGGACGATGCCAGGCGCGTGTCGAAGAAGCGACAACCGCTGGAGCCGAGCACCCCATAGAACGCGTTCATGATGATTTTCAGCGCCTGTGACAGCGGTGCGTTGTGTTCGCGCTTGGCGGTTTCCCGGCCTTCGGCGACCCGGGCGACGATGGAGGGCAGGCAATGCCGGGTGCGAGAAAAGCGTGCGCCTCGAAAGCCCGGCACCGACTCGCTATCGTCCGGGTGCCTGAGCCCTTCTATCAGCCCCACGGGGTCGATCAGGAAGGTGCGGATGATCGACGGATAGAGGCTCTTGTAGTCGAGCACCAGCACCGATTCGTACAGCCCCGGTTGCGAATCCATGACGAAACCGCCCGGGCTGGCTTGAGGTGGCTTGCCACCGAGGTTCGGCGCAACGAAACCCTGACGGTGCATCAGCGGCATGTACAGGTGGGTGAACGCCGCCACCGAACCGCCCATGCGATCGGCCGGCAGACCGGTGACGCTGGCCCGCTCCAGCAGGAAGGTGAGCAACTCGGTCTTGGCGAAAATCCGCGTGACCAATTCGCAATCCTTGAGGTTGTATTTGGCCAGCGCCGGTTTGTCCTCGGCGAACATGCGATTGATTTCGTCCATGCGCTGGTACGGGTTGTCGATGGACTTGCCCTCGCCGAGCAAGGTTTGCGCGACGTTTTCCAGGCTGAACGAGGGAAAGCTCCAGGTCGCCGAACGCAGGGCCTCGATACCGTCGATGATCAGGCGGCCAGCGGCTGAAGCGAAGTAGTGGTTGCCATTGCCATGTTCGCGCCACTGCATTTCCTCGCCACCACGCCCCAGTTTCAACGGCACCGCCAGGCGCCGGGCGTGTTCGTGAAGCACCCGCAAGTCGAACTGCACGACGTTCCAGCCGATGATCGCGTCGGGGTCGAACCGGGCAAACCAGTCGTTGAGTTTTTTCAGCAACAGGGTCCGCGAATCGCAGTACTCGAGCTGGAAATCCACCAGGCTATCGTCGCCATTGGGCGCGCCGAGCATGTACACCTGACGCTCGCCGCAGCCTTCCAGGGCAATCGAATACAACTCGCCCTGGGCCGTGGTCTCGATGTCCAGGGACACCAGTTTCAAGCTCGGCCGATAGTCGGGATCGGGCTTCATCTGTGCGTCGAGCAGCAGGCCCTCGGCATTCGGCGTGCCACTGAAGCGCACCGGTGCGGTGATGAAGCGCTCCATCATGTAGCGTTCCGGCGGGCGCACGTCGGCTTCGAACACGTCGACACCGGCTCGGCGCAATGCGGTTTCCAGGCGCATCAACTGGCCATGTTGCCGGCAGTAGAGACCGAGGACCGGGCGATGGTCGAAATCCTGCAGGCTCAGGGGCTTGAGCTCGACGTTCTTCTCGTCATGCAAGACGCTTTCGGCCTGCAGACGCTGCGCAGCCGGGATGAACGCCACCGAGGGCTGCAAAGGCAGGCGGATGCGCCGGGGACCGCTGTCGGTCGCCAGCCAGAACTCGACTTCCGTACCGGCCGGAGTGTCGCGCCAATGCCGGGTCAGGACGAAGCCCTGCTGTAGATCCACCACTGCAAACCTCAACGTTGATTCAGAGGGGGATTCTACCTGTCATCGGCAGGGATAGCGCGTTTGCCGCAGGCCTGTCAGGCAGACACCGAACCTGTGGGAGCGGGCTTGCTCGCGAAGGGGCCAGCACAGTCAACATCTTTGCTGGCTGACAGTCCGCTTTCGCGAGCAAGCCCGCTCCCACAGGTGGTTCGTTGGCCTGAAATAAGGGGTTTACCGAAGAAAAACCGCCGAATGACGTTTTTTGCGTGTTATCTGCCGCTTTCGCCCTTGCCCTGAGCGCCTGCGTCTACGATTCTTCAAGGACAACGACAACACCCGAGTAACCACCATGAAAACCGTCGCCCAACTGCTCAAGCTCAAAGATCAGAAGAATCAGGAAGTGCACCAGATCAAACCCGATCACATGGTGCTCGAAGCGCTGATGAAGATGGCCGAGAAAAACGTCGGCGCCTTGCTGGTGGTGGAGAATGATGAAGTGCTGGGCATCATCAGCGAACGGGACTATGCGCGCAAACTGGTGCTGCACGGCCGCTCCTCGGTGGGCACGCCCGTGCGCGACATCATGGTGTCACCGGTGATTACCGTCGACACCCATCAAACCGTGGATACCTGCCTGGGCATCATGTCCGATAGACGCCTGCGTCACTTGCCGGTGGTCGAAGGCGGCAAATTGATCGGCCTGCTGTCGATCGGTGACCTGGTCAAGGAAGCGATTGCCGAACAGGCGGAGCTGATTCGCCAGCTGGAGCAGTACATTCGCGGGGAATAATCGACACACCGAAGATCCCCTGTGGGAGCGGGCTTGCTCGCGAAGGCGTCGTGTCAGTCAACATGAATGCTGTCTGACACGACGCCTTCGCGAGCAAGCCCGCTCCCACATTTGGTATTCGGTGTTCAGGCCGGCCAATGCCGGGCGAACACCGGTGCCAGAGCCGGATGGCGGTCGATGCGTTCCAGCCAGGCAAAAAACCCGGGCCGCGCAGTGCGCAAATGTTCCCGACTGCCCGCCCACCGCGAGATCACCGCCGTCAGCACATCCAGGGCCCCTGGTTTCTCGCTGCCCAGATACAGCTCGCCCGAAAACTGGTCGGCAAACACCTCCCAACTCCAGTGCAGGCGCCGGCGGGTTCCCTCCATGAGGTTCTGCCTGGACGACTCGTCCGCCCCGGCCAGCCAGCGCTCGGGGTAATCGATGATGCCGATGGCCGCATAGCAATTGCTGGCGATGTACGCCATGGCGCGAATGGCCTGGTCCCGCTCGGCCGGGTCCTGGGGCAACAACCTCGAAGCGGGAAAGCTCAGCCCGAGGTGAATCAGGATCGCCACGCTCTCGGTCAGGACAGCGCCATCAGGGAGTTGCAGGGTCGGAATCTGCTTGAGCGGATTGAGTTTTTCCAGCGCATGGGCCGCCTCTGCGGACGCCTCGACATCGATGAAGCGATAGGGAACATCACAGAGTTCAAGGGCGGCTTCGATGGCCGCGGCCCCGGAGTTCTGATGACCGTAGAGCTGGTACATGATCGTCTCCTTGCACACCGCGATCTCTGCAGTGCCTCATCATCCGTCCCGGCAGAGGAACGCGTCAGCTTTCCAGTGTAGAAGCCGCCACCTGCCACGCAGCGACCATCCGACGATCGCACCATCAAGCTCACAAGAGGTATGGCGCAGGTCCTATCACTGCCATCGATGTTCACCATCACCTCAATGAAGTTCTCTTAAAAAATCCGCGGCGTAACATCTGCTCCATACCCACCCATAAGCACCCCGGAGCACACCATCATGAAACGCCAGACCCTCCTCAGCATCGCATTCTCGGTTTTCGCAGTTAACGCTTTCGCCGCAACTTCTGCTCAACCTGTGGTCGCTGAAGGCGGCTCGGATCGTCTGATTGAAAGCCGTGTGGCTGAAGGTGGTTCGGATCGTCTGATCGAGAATCGTGTGGCCGAAGGTGGTTCGGATCGCCTGCTGGAAAAACGCGTTGCCGAAGGCGGTTCCGACAAACTGCTGCAGAACCGCGTCGCTGAAGGTGGTTCCGACAAACTGCTGCAGAACCGCGTCGCTGAAGGTGGTTCCGACAAACTGCTGCAGAACCGCGTCGCCGAAGGTGGCTCCGATAAGCTGCTGCAGAACCGCGTCGCCGAAGGTGGCTCCGATAAGCTGCTGCAGAACCGCGTCGCCGAAGGTGGCTCCGATAAGCTGCTGCAGAACCGCGTTGCTGAAGGTGGTTCGGATCGTCTGATCGAAAGCCGCGCAGTCTGAATGCAGGGCTTTACCGCAGGACTCGACGAAAACCCGGCCTCACCCGCCGGGTTTTTTATGCTTGGAGCTTTCACTGTTTTGGAGGTCGCTTCATTTCCAGCGTGGGCATGGCCCCTTGTAGGAGCTGGCTTGCCAGCGATGGGCGTGAACGATAACGCGTGCGAACTGAATGAACGCGGCGCGCTTGAGTCCATCGCCAGCAAGCTGGCTCCTACAGTTTCAGCCTGGGCAAGTTCCCTTGTAGGAGCTGGCTTGCCAGCGATGGTCGTTAACGATAACGCGGGTGAGCTGGATAACCGCGGCGCACTGGTGTCCATCGCCAGCAAGCTGGCTCCTACAGTTGCCCGGAGTTGTGTGAACGACCGATTACTTCCCTGCCCGCGCCATGCAGCGCTGGTAACGTTCATCGACCCGTTTGGCGAACCACGCGGTGGTCAGTTTGCGTGTGATTTTCGGGCTTTGCAGCACGATCCCCGGCAACACTTCACGGGGTAGCGGCCGGCCCTCGACCCGTTCGGCCAGTTCGAAAACCCGTCGATAGAGTTTGCTGTCTTCGAATGCCAGGGTATTGCCCTCTTCCAGTTGCTCGCGGATCGTCGGATTGCGCATGTCCAGCTGCTTGCCCAGGGTGCGCACGGCCAGTTCCGTGGTGCCGGGCATGATCGAACCGTAACGCACCAGGTCGCCATCCAGCGCCAACGGGATACCGGAAGCCCGGCTCACCGCGTTCTGAAACGCGGCGTTACGGCTGGCGTACCAACCCGCGTTGAAGTCCGCAAAGCGGTACAGCGGCTGTGGGTAGTTCGCCGGATACCCCAGCAGATGCGCGATGCCGAAATACATGCCGCCACGCCGGGTGAACACTTCATGGCGGATCGAGCCCTGCACCGGGTACGGGTAGCCCTTGGCCTGCTGCTCGGCAAAATCGATGCTGACCTGCATCGGTCCGCCGGTATGCACCGGGTTGAAGCCACCGAACAGGGTTTTACCCATCGGTACCATGCCGATGAAGTCGTCGAAAATGCCACTCAGCTCCTTTTCACTGCGCGCGGCATTCAGGCGGGCGCTGTAGCTCTTGCCGTTGGGCGAGTCGAGCTTCAACGCGCTGTTCACCAGCAGGCCGGGAATGTGTGCCTTGGCGGCGCGGCGGTCGATCTCGTCGCGGGCGATCCTGCCCAGGCCCGGTACGCTCGGATCGACCTGAAAGGTCGACTCCTGTTCGGTCACCGCCAGCACCGAGCACAGGTTTTGCGTGGTCGGCGAGATGTCTTGCGCGGTAAACGCCACCTGGATATCCGTGGCCCACCCCTGGGGGTCGGCGGCTTTGGCCGGCAGCAATCGCACAATCTCAGCCTTCACCTGGGCCGGACTACGCGCCGCCGGTTCCTGGGTCCGCTGGCTGCCGCAACCGGCCAGTATCAACAAAGCGGCGATGCTGAAGATCAATCGATTGGCTTGCATGTCGTTCCATCTAGTCCTTGGGTCCGGCTTAACCATACGAGCAATGGCAGGGCAGCGGCTATGACCCTTGTCCACCACGTGCCTTTATTAGTCACTGAAACGGCCCTGAAGCTCCGCTATCCGAAATCTGCATTTGCAGAAAATGCCTGTGTGCCTTGCAGAAAACGCATTGCACAACGTTACTGAGAATAACTACCATTTGCATCAGGAGTCGCATTTGCGCATGGAGTTCCCGCGCCGCCCCTTTTTTTCAATCGGCCGCGCGCCGCCCAGGAACCCATCATGACCACTCCAGCACGACTGCGCGTACCTTTTCGCCCGACGCTACTGGCCCTGTTTTGCTCCTTGTCCCTGACGGCCCATGCCGCAACGCCCGAAACAACCGAGGCCCAGGGAACACCGCTGGTACTGGGCGACGTCAATGTCAACGCCCAGGCCCCGGCACCGTCCGACCTGCCCCCGGTTTACGCCGGTGGTCAGGTCGCACGCGGCGCTCAACTGGGTATCCTGGGCAACCAGGACATCATGGATGTTCCGTTCACCATGACGTCCTACACCGAAGCGTTGATCCGCGACCAGCAGGCCGAAACCGTCGGCGACGTGCTGCTCAACGATGCCTCGGTGCGTCAGGCTTCCGGTTTTTCCAACCAGGCCCAGACCTTCATGATTCGCGGCCTGCCCCTGAACGGCGATGATATTTCATTCAACGGCCTGTACGGCATCCTGCCGCGGCAGATCATTTCCACCGATGCCCTGGAGCGCGTGGAAGTGTTCAAGGGGCCGAACGCCTTCATCAACGGTGTCACCCCGACCGGTTCCGGCATCGGTGGCGGCGTCAACCTGCAACCCAAGCGCGCCAGTGACGTGCCGCTGCGACGGTTCACCACGGACATCAGCGACGACGGGCGCATCGGCGAACACCTGGACATCGGTCAGCGCTTTGGCGAGGACAACCGCTTCGGTGCCCGCCTGAACCTGTCCCAACGTGAAGGCGACACCGCCATCGACGACGAGAACCAGCGCTCCAAACTGTTCGCCCTGGGCCTCGACTACCGCGGCGATGCGCTACGCCTGTCCGGCGATTTCGTCTATTCGAAGGAACGCATCAACGGCGGCCGCAGCTCGGTCAACCTTGGCGACACCACGCACATCCCGGATGCGCCCTCCGCCGACACCAACTACGCGCAGAAGTGGGGCTTCAGCGAGATCGAGGACACCTTCGGCATGCTGCGCGCCGAATACGACCTGAACGACAGCTGGACCGCCTATGCCGCCGGCGGCGCCAAGCACACCCGCGAAGTCGGCAATTACGACTCCACTACCCTGGTGGGCAACGATGGCAGCTCGGTGACCAGCGGTTCGTTCATTCCCCACGAAGAAGACAACACCAGTGCCATGGCCGGCCTCAATGGCCGTTTCGCCACGGGTCCGGTGACCCATAAACTGAACTTCGGCCTGGCCGGGATCTGGACCCAACAGCGCAACGCCTTCGATTTCGATCTGACCCAATACCCGAACAACATCTACCATCCGATTGACGTTCCAGCACCAGCGGGCGGCTTCTCCGGCGGTGACCTGGGCGATCCGGGCATCACCGGCAAAACCTTCATGCGCAGCGCCGCCGTGTCCGACACCCTGGGCTTTATCGATGATCGCCTGCTGGTCACCCTGGGCGTACGCCGTCAACAGCTGGTCGTTCAAGGCTACGACTACGACACGCAAAACCGCACGTCCAACTACGACAAGTCGATCACGACGCCGGTGTACGGCATCGTGTTCAAGCCGTGGGACCACGTGTCGTTCTACGCCAACCGCATCGAGGGCCTGGCCCAGGGGCCGACGGCTCCGACGACCTCAGGCTCCAGGGTCGTGGTCAACGGCAATGAAGTGTTTGCACCGTCGCGCTCCAAACAGGTTGAAGCCGGGGTCAAAGTCGACATGGGCACCTATGGTGCGACCCTCGGTGTGTACCGCATCGAACAACCGGCTGACGGCTACACCCAAGTCATCGACGACACCACCGCCGTGTTCGTTCATGACGGTGAACAGATCAACAAAGGCGTGGAACTCAATGTCTTCGGCGAACCCATCGACGGCCTGCGCCTGCTCAGCGGCGTGACCGTGATGGACACCGAACTGAAGAACACCCAGGACGGCCTCAACGATGGCAACCGGGCCATCGGCGTGCCGAGCTTCCAGTTCAATGCCAGTCTCGATTGGGATGTACCGGGCCTGCCGGGCGCAGCCCTGAACGGACGCATGTTGCGCACCGGCGGCCAATACGCCGACGCGGCGAACAACCTCAGCCTGCCGGCCTGGAACCGCTTCGATGCCGGCGCCCGCTACGCGTTCAAGGTCCAGGAGAAAGACGTGACCGTACGCCTGGGCGTGGAAAACGTCGCCAACAAGAGCTACTGGGAATCGGCCCAGGGGGGTTACCTGACCCAGGGCGAACCGCGTACCGCGAAGTTGTCGGGCACCATCGACTTCTGATTGAGGGCAGCCCAGCCCTGTACCTGTAGGAGCGAGCCTGCTCGCGATGGACGTTAACGATAACGCGTACTTTCAGGATTAACGCGGCGCTCTTTCGTTCATCGCGAGCAGGCTCGCTCCTACAGGGGGCCGAGTGCCTGTGCCTGTACCTGTGGGAGCGAGCTTGCTCGCGATGGACGTTAACGATAACGCGTACTCTCAGGATTAACGCGGCGCTCTTTCGTTCATCGCGAGCAGGCTCGCTCCTACAGGGGGCCGGGTCGTCCATACTTGTTCTACCCAGCGAGGAGGACAGGTTCATGCACAGAAGCGATGTGTTGATCATCGGCGCCGGCCCGACCGGGCTGGTCCTGGCGTTGTGGCTGAGCAAACTGGGCGTGCGCGTGCGGATTGTCGACAAGGCCTCGGCCCCTGGCACCACGTCCCGGGCACTGGCTGTCCAGGCGCGGACGCTGGAACTGTATCGACAACTCGGGCTGGCCGACGCGGTTGTGCAATACGGCCATCGGGTGGCGGCCGCCAACTTCTGGGTCAAGGGTGAACCCGTGGCGCACCTGCCACTGACCCAGGTCGGCGAGGGACTGACACCCTACGCCTTCCTGGAAATTTTCCCGCAGGACGAACACGAACGACTGCTGATCGAGCGCCTGCAAGCCTTCGGCATCTCGGTGGAACGCAACACCGAACTGGCCAGCTTCGAGCAAACCGCCGACGGCATCACCGCCACGCTGAATCTACCCGACGGCCAGCAGGAAATCTGTCAGGCCTGTTTCCTCGCCGGGTGCGACGGCGCCCGGTCGATTGTGCGCAAGACCCTGGATACCGGGTTTCCCGGCGGTACTTACCAGCAGATTTTCTACGTCGCCGACGTACAGGGCAGCGGCCCGACATTCAACGGTGAACTGCACGTGGACCTCGACGAGGCGGACTTCCTTGCCGTGTTCCCGCTGGCAGGCAGTGGCCGCGCGCGCTTGATCGGCACCGTACGCGACGAGCGCGCCGACCACGCCGAGACCCTGTGCTTCGAAGACGTCAGCAGCCGGGCCATCGAGCACATGAAGGTGCAGATCGAGCAACTGAACTGGTTCTCGACCTACCGCGTGCATCACCGGGTGGCGGATCATTTTCGCGATGGCCGGGCGTTTCTGCTCGGTGATGCGGCCCACGTGCACAGCCCGGCGGGCGGCCAGGGCATGAACACCGGGATAGGCGATGCCATCAACCTGGCCTGGAAACTGGCGGCCGTGCTGAGCGGCGCTGCCGAGGCCAGGCTGCTCGACACCTATGAAACCGAGCGCATCGCCTTTGCGCGCAAACTGGTGGCGACCACTGATCGGGTCTTCACCTTCGTTACCGCCGACGGGCCGATGGCCGATTTGCTGCGTACGCGCCTGGCGCCGTTCCTGATCCCGAAAATCACCTCGTTCGAAACCTCCCGCCAGTTCCTGTTTCGCACGGTGTCGCAGATCACCCTGAATTATCGGGGCATGCCATTGAGCACAGGCGTTGCCGGGCACGTGCATGGCGGTGATCGCCTGCCCTGGGCCCACGACGGTGAGGGGGACAACTTTGAGTCACTCAAATGCATGACCTGGCAGGTGCATGTCTATGGCGACACCAGCGACGAAATGATCGCCTGGTGCCACGAGCACCATCTGCCGTTGCATGTGTTCGACTGGCGACCGGCGTTCGAAGCGGCGGGCCTGGGGCGCAACGGCTTTTATCTGTTGCGGCCCGATACCTATGTAGCGATTGCCGAGACGTGCGCGGACCCGAAAGTGATCGAACGGTATTTCCGTGATCACGGGATCCGCTCGTTTTTTGGCACGCCCTGATTCAACACAGATCAAAATGTGGGAGCGGCGGTGCGGCGATCCGACTTGCTCGCGAATGCAGTGTGTCAGTCAATACATCTGTCACTGACACTCCGCATTCGCGAGCAAGCCCGCTCCCACAGGGGGGAAAGTGTCGGGTTTCAGATCCCGGCCAATGCCAGATCCATCGCAAAGTAGGTAAAAATCAGGTCTGCCCCGGCGCGCTTGATCGCCCCCAGGCTCTCGCGCACCACGCGGTCTTCATCGATGGCCCCGGCCTGGGCGGCAAACTTGATCATCGCGTATTCACCGCTCACCTGATACGCCGACAGCGGCAGGCGCGAGGCTTCGCGGATGTCGCGGATGATGTCCAGGTAGGCACCGGCCGGCTTGACCATCAGCGCATCGGCGCCTTCCTGTTCGTCGAGCAAGGACTCGCGCACCGCTTCGCGGCGGTTCATCGGGTTCATCTGGTAGCTTTTGCGGTCGCCCTTGAGCGCACTGCCGCCCGCCTCGCGGAACGGACCATAGAGCGCCGAGGCGAACTTGGTCGAATAAGCCATGATCGCCGTCTGGGTAAACCCGGCGTCATCGAGGGCCCGGCGGATCGCCTGGACCTGCCCGTCCATGGCCGCCGACGGGGCGATCACGTCGGCACCGGCTCGGGCCGCCGCGACGGCTTGCCGGCCGAGGTTGATCAGGGTCTGGTCGTTGTCGACTTCATGGTTGTGCAGCACGCCGCAATGGCCGTGGTCGGTGTATTCGCAAAAACAGGTGTCGGACATCACGATCATTTCCGGCACCGCGTCCTTGGCGATGCGCGACATGCGCGAGACCAGGCCGTCGTCACGCCAGGTGTCGCTGCCGCTGCTGTCCAGATGATGGGACACGCCGAAGGTCATCACCGACTTGATCCCGGCGCGGGCGTAGCGCTCGATCTCACCGGCCAGCTTCGACTCGGGAATGCGCATCACCCCGGGCATGCTTTTGATCGGTACGAAGTCGTCGATTTCTTCTTCGACGAAAATCGGCAGCACCAGGTCATTCAGGCTGAACTCGGTCTCCTGGAACAGGCTGCGCAGGCTCGCATTGCGGCGCAGACGGCGTGGGCGTGCTTCGGGGAACTGGCTGGACATGGGGATTCCTGAATATCAGAGGACAGAATGTGGGAGCGGGCTTGCTCGCGAAGGCGGAGTGTCAGACGGCATTGATATTGACTGACCCACCGCTTTCGCGAGCAAGTCGGACCGCCGCACCGCCGCTCCCACAGGTTATGCGGTGTATCAGCTGGCGACGGGGTTTGGAATCTGCAGCCCGCGCACCACCGCCGGCCGCGCCAGGAAGCGCTCCAGCACCCGTGTGACGTTCGGGAAATTCTGAATGCCCACCAGGTCGCCGGCCTCATAGAAACCGATCAGGTTGCGCACCCACGGGAAGGTGGCGATGTCGGCGATGGTGTAGCGCTCGCCCATGATCCAGTCGCGCCCTTCGAGCCGGCCGTCGAGCACCTTGAGCAGGCGTTTGCTCTCTTCGACATAGCGATCACGGGGACGCTTGTCTTCGTAGTCCTTGCCGGCGAATTTGTTGAAGAAGCCGAGCTGGCCGAACATCGGGCCAATGCCGCCCATCTGGAACATCAGCCATTGAATCGTTTCGTAGCGCGCGGCCGATTCCTGGGCCAGCAGTTGCCCACTCTTGTCGGCCAGGTAGATCAGGATCGCTCCCGACTCGAACAGCGCCAGCGGCTTGTCGTCCGGACCGTGAGGGTCGAGGATCGCCGGGATTTTGTTGTTGGGGTTCAACGACAGGAATTCCGGGGACATCTGGTCATTGGTGTCGAAACCTACCCGGTGAGGCTCATACGGCAGGCCGATCTCTTCGAGCATGATCGAAACCTTGACGCCGTTGGGGGTCGGCAAGGAGTACAGCTGAATCCACTCCGGGTATTGGGCAGGCCATTTGCTGGTGATGGGGAATGCGGACAAATCGGTCATGGGCAGGATCCACGAAGACAGTGAGAGTGACGATCATAATGGAGATATCGGCTCAGCGATCCCCTGGAGCCATCAATCTCGCTGATAGAGGAGATCAAGAGAGATCACGACGGTTTCACCACCATCTGATATAGCCTGTCCATAAATCCGCAACATCCTGTCGATAACCTTCACTGCAATCCGCTAAAGGTTACCGGTACATTGCTGCGCTCTTGGCCGGAATCGAACCAAACGGGTTCAGGGGACTCTGAGCACCACCCCCTTTGAAAACGGACCGGCTTCAACGACATGGAACACACCCGACGCTGGAAAGTCGTGGTGTAAAGGTTTGTCAGCCTTAACCGAATTGCGCTGAAGAACCTTTTATTCATGAATCTGTTCAACTTTACCAAACGCTTTAAACATCGCGCCTACGTGCTGTTGCCCGTCTTGCTGGCGGTCAGCGCGGTGTTCCTGTTGCTGGAATCCAGCCTGAGTCGTGCCCAACCGATGGACGGCACCCAGACGCTGGTGTTCCTGCGCCACGGCGAAAAACCCGACGGTGGCCTCGGCCAGCTCAATTGCCAGGGGCTGAACCGCGCCATCGACCTGGCCACGTTGCTGCCGGAAAAGTTCGGCAAGGCCAACTACGTGTTTGCGGCGAACCCGACCCGTAACGTCGAGGAAGGCGAGTTCGACAATTCCTACAGCTACATCCGCCCCCTGATGACCATCAGCCCCAGCGCCATCAAGCTGGGCCTGCCGGTGAACATCAATTTCTCCGCCAATGACACCAGTGACCTGGCCGATGAACTGCTTCACGACAAGTATCACAACTCGGTCATCTACACCGCCTGGTCGCACGGCTACCTGCCGGAGCTGATCAACAAGGTGGCCGGCGACGCCACCGGCAAGAAAACGACCATCACCGAAGACTGGGAGTCCAGCGACTACGACTCGCTGTATGTGCTCACCCTGACCTGGCACAACGGCAAGGCCAGTCTGCAGAGCCATGTGTACAAGCAAGGTCTGGATAATGGTGCTGAAACCTGCCCGACCTGAGGTTGTGCATTGCTTGATCGGGCCTCTTCGCGAGCAAGCCCGCTCCCACATTTAATCAGCGACAGTCACAAAATTTGTGTTCGCTGGAGATCGAATGTGGGAGCGGGCTTGCTCGCGAAGGGGCCGGCAAAAACACCCTCAACCTATCTGACTGCCCCGCTCACGCAAATACTCGAGAACCGCCCCCCGCTCCCCGGCAAACTCGATCCGCGCACCTTTCTTCTCCCGCTGGAACGCGTACATCGGATCGTAATACTCGCTCAGCAACCCTTCGATCCAGCCCCGGTGCAGATCCACCGCGCCACTGCGGGCCTGCTCCGCCAACGCCTCTTCCATCAAAACCAGCATGCGCCGATGACGTTCGCCGCCCAGGCGTTTCTGCACATTGTTCAGGCTCTCCAGCAACCGCTCGGAAAACAGGGCGAAGCCGTCATCGCCATGCACGTCGATGAATTCGGCGCACAGATCCACCACGTAATCGCGCAGGATCCGCTCGACCCGACCCTCCAGGCTGTCTTCCAGCCAGACCATCGGGAACTGCTGCATGCCTTGGTACAGCGGCAACGGCAATGCGCAACTGCCCACCGCACGGCTTTCGTCTTCCAATACGAACTGCTCGATACCCCGGGCGCGTTTTTTCAGCACATCCACGGCCAGGCGGTTTTCGAAGTCGATATTCGAGGGCTGGCCGGTGGCGCGCTTGCCGAAACTGGAGCCGCGGTGGTTGGCATGGCCTTCAAGGTCCACGCTGTTGCCCAGTTGCGTGAGCACCTCGGTTTTGCCGGTACCGGTCATCCCGCCCAGCAGGACGAAATCGCACTGGGCAACCGCTTGATCGAGGGTGTCCAGCAGGAAGGTACGCATGGCCTTGTAGCCACCGCCCACCCGTGGATAGTCGATGCCGGCCTCGTCCTTGAGCCATTGCTGGACAATCTGCGAGCGCAGGCCGCCGCGGAAGCAATACAGCAGACCGTCGGGGTGCGCCCGGGCAAAGTCGGCCCAGGCCTGGATGCGTTCGGCCTTGACCGCGCCCGATACCAGTTGATGCCCGAGCACGATGGCCGCCTGCTGGCCGTGCTGCTTGTAGCACGTGCCGACCCGCTGGCGTTCATGGTCATTCATCAACGGCAGGTTGATCACACCGGGAAACGAACCCTTGTTGAATTCGACCGGCGCGCGCGCGTCCATCATGGGCCGGTCGTTGAGGAAGATGTCGCGGTAATCGGTGCAGTCGACGAACATCAAAACACCTCGACCGCGTTGCTCTGTCGCTCGACCAGTTCACCGATCGGTTCCAGGCTCAGGCCCAGTTCGGCGGCCACGGCAAGGAACTGCTCGTTGCCTTGCGGCGTTACGGCGATCAGCAGGCCGCCGCTGGTCTGCGGGTCGCAGAGCACACGTTTGTGCAGCTCCTGAAGGCGTCCGAGCTTGCTGGCGTAGCTGTCGAAATTGCGCAGCGTACCGCCCGGTACGCAACCCTGTTCGAGGTAATACTCCACACCCGGCAGACGCGGAACCCGGTCATATTCAATGCGCGCCGTGAGCTGGCTGCCGTCGGCCATTTCCACCAGGTGCCCGAGCAGGCCGAAACCGGTGACGTCGGTCATCGCGGTCACGCCATCGAGCTTGCCGAAGCGGCTGCCGGGTTTGTTCAGGGTGCACATCCAGTCCCGGGCCAGGCCGATGTCGGCATGGCGCAACTTGCCCTTTTTCTCGGCCGTCGTAAGGATGCCGATGCCCAGGGGCTTGGTGAGATAGAGCAGGCAACCGGCGGTGGCGGTGTCGTTGCGCTTCATGTGGCGCTTTTCCACCAGGCCGGTGACGGCCAGGCCAAAGATCGGCTCGGGTGCGTCGATGGAGTGTCCGCCCGCCAGCGGGATGCCCGCGGCGTCGCACACCGAACGCCCACCGCGGATCACTTCCCGGGCGATTTCCGGCGCCAGCACGTTCACCGGCCAGCCCAGGATCGCAATCGCCATCAAGGGATCGCCACCCATGGCGTAGATGTCGCTGATGGCATTGGTGGCGGCAATTCGGCCGAAATCGAAGGGATCGTCGACGATCGGCATGAAAAAGTCGGTGGTCGAGACCACACCGCGTTCTTCATCGATGGCATACACCGCCGCGTCGTCACGCGAGGCGTTGCCGACCCAGAGTTTCGGGTCGAGATTCTGCGCCCCGCTGCCGGCCAGGATCACTTCCAGCACCTGGGGGGAAATTTTGCAACCGCATCCGGCGCCGTGACTGTATTGGGTCAGGCGAATCGGCTCGCTCATAGGGTCACCTCTTGGAGTCTAGGTAACCAATCCTACAGCAATCGCGCCTTTTTCTTTGCAGGAGATGCGCTGGTGGAAACCGGCCCCCTGTGGGAGCGGGCTTGCTCCGGGCGGCGTTCCGACGAAGGCGTCGTATCAGTCGCCAAACATGTTGGCTGACACACCGCCTTCGCGAGCAAGCCCGCTCCCACAAGGGGGTTGGGTTATGGCAGCAGGATCACCTTGTCGCCGCTGCCCTGATTCACCTCGGCATAACGCGCCAGCCCTTCGGCCAATGGCGACTCGAACAAGCCCTGCGGCAACGGCAACAGGTCCTGATCGAAGAACTTGCCGAACTGGTCGAGCATCGCTGCACACGCTTGCACCCCGTACAGCAACGAATTGATCCCCACGACCGAGCCACCCTTGCGATACAACGCCAGGGCCGGCAGTTGCACGTGACCGTCCACGGGCGCGGCGATGATCGCAATGCGGCCGAACGCGGCCAGGGCCGGCACCGAGGCCGGCAACCAGAATCCGGTGGTGTCGAAAATCACCTCGGCACCGCCGGCATAGACCGCGTTGACCTGGGCTGCGAGGTCCTCGGGTTTATCCAGTTGCAGGGTTTGATAGCCCTGGTCCTGCAAGTCCTTGACCTGCTCCGGACGCCGCGCGGCCGCCAGTACCCGGGCTCCGCGCACCTTGGCCAAGGCCAGCGCGGCACTGCCGACCGCCCCGCCACCGATGACCAGCACACGGGTTTGGGCCGTCACCAGGCTGCGCTCCAGCGCATCCCACGCCGTGGTGTACGGCACACCGAGGCTGGCAGCCTGGGCGAAGCTCAGGTGCGTGGGTTTGAGCGCCACGCCATTGGCCGGCAGCTTGACGAACTGGGCATGGGAACCGTCGGCGAAAAAACCCAGTTCGCGGCCCGTGCCCCAGACTTCCTGCCCCATCAGCGCCTGCGGGCCGGCCACCACCACCCCGGCAAAATCCCGACCGGGAATCCGCGGCAAGGTGGTGTAGGGAAAACGTCCCAGCACGTTCTTCACATCGCTGGGGTTGAGGCCTGCGGCCTTGATCTCGACCAGCACTTCATCGGCGCCGGGAACAGGCGTAGGCACCTCCACGTAGCGCAGGGCCGAGAGATCACCGGTTTTATCGAATTGCAGAGCTTTCATGGGCGTATCCATCGAGTCGAAAAGGGTTCAGGAGATCCAGCCAGCCACCAGCTCACGGCCCATCGGCCAGAGCTTTTCGCCGGCGAGCATGCCGAGCAGGCCCACCAGCGCGATGGCCGGGGGTGCGGGGGAACGAAAATCCAGGGCGCCGTAGAGCAGACCGACACCCAGGCCGATAGCCAGTGACAGGAGGTAGTTCATGGCAGATTCCGCAGCAATCGAGGTAGGCGCCAAGTCTAGAGGGCGATGCCCTCGAGCATCGGCCAAGTACTTCTGAATGTCGGCCAAAGCCTGGCGTCGGCGAACTCAGTCCTGGCGTTGCGCCACAGGAAACTGCGAAGGGGCAACTCCCAGTTCACGCCGGAACATGTCACTGAAGCTGCTCGGCGAATAGCCCAGCTCCCGGGCAATCGAGTTGACCGCAACGCCCTGGATCAACCCGGCCACCGCCGTCGCCAGTTGCACCTGACGCCGCCACTCGGCGAAGCCCATGCCCAGACCGTCCTTGAACAGCCGCGCCAGGGTGCGCACGCTGGCACCGGCGTTATCGGCATGGTGTTCGAAAGGAATAGCCAGTGAAGGCGAGGCCATGACCGCCTGACACACATTCATCAATCGCCGGTCGGAATCGTCCGGCAGCGGGATTTTCAGCAGCGAGCGCCTGGCCCGCTTGAGTTCCAGCAGCGCCAGGCCCACCAGCGCGTCGTAGTACTCAGGCGCTGCGTCGTTACCCTGCTCCACCAGAGCGACGATCAGCTCGCGCAGCAAACCGCCGACTTCGATGACTTGCACAATGTCATCCAGGGTCGCGGCCAGGGACGGTCGCAGGTAGATATTGCGCATTTGCAGGTCGGACACCACGCGAATCCCGTGGGGCACGCCCGGCGGCAGCCACACCGCCCGCTGCGGCGGCACCACCAGCGCCTCATGCGGCGTCTCGACCCACATCACCCCGCTCATCGCATACAGCAACTGGCCCCAGACGTGCTCATGAGGCTCGATGTACAACCCGCGCGGATAGGTGCGAGCCAGCGGTTGCACCGGCACATCGGTGTCACTCAGGTCAGGCGGTGCGGCGAGGGCCATGGTCTATGTTCATTGGGGTTCGGGAGGATTCCATGGTAACGGGGCACCGAACTTGTCGCCAGCAACCACCGGCATCCGACAATCCGAGTGAATTTTCCTGATGGCACGCGATCCTTTTATGTACAACAGGGAGGAACCGGGGCTTTATGAACAGTGCAAAATTATTCGTCATCGAGTACACACTCCATGGCACTCCGAAATCATTCATTATCCGCCTGGATAAAATGGATAACGCAGAAGCCTGGCATTGGGCGAGCTGTGACGCGGGGGTGGGGCGAATTCCCCGGTTTGGACGCGAGAAGGTACAAAAGACCAGCAAGCCGATGGCTGAAAAGTTCGGCGTGGAAAACGTCAAGTGGCGGCCGGCGAACTGATCACTGGCAACCG
The DNA here is from genome assembly GCF_059491875.1 of Pseudomonas sp. Pseusp49. Classification (NCBI taxonomy): domain Bacteria; kingdom Pseudomonadati; phylum Pseudomonadota; class Gammaproteobacteria; order Pseudomonadales; family Pseudomonadaceae; genus Pseudomonas; species Pseudomonas sp. Pseusp49. The sequence continues at coordinate 4,751,900 of NZ_CP168514.1, forward strand.
TCAGGTTCGGGGAGGTGATATGAGTGCGACATCCGTCTACAGCCCTGCACTGCTGGACTACGGCCTGGACACACAGTCCGGCCGCATCACCAAAAGCGCGGAATGCCGGATCGGACTGGAAGCGGTTGAAAATGACCCGTTCTGCTTCGCCGTACGCGTCCCGGCGCCACTGCCGGAAGGTCTGGAGCAAGCCAGCACCCTGGTGCTGCGGGTCGAAGGGCGGCGCTTGCAGGGCACCGTTCGCCACAGCGAACGCCTGGAGGATGACAGCCTCAGGCTGGAAGTGGAGCCGGACTAGGCTCCACTTTTCATAGCGTGTCGCGAATGCCGTCAGCCATGGGAGCACTTGCAGCCTTTATGAGCGCACTCCTCGCCGTGCTCATGGTGCTTGGCGCAGGCTTCACAGCAGTAATGCTTGCCGTGACGGGCAATCGGATGTTCACCGAGCTTGCAGGAACATTTCGGACAATCGCAGATACTTTCACGGTCAATCATGGGTCTGACTCCTCTTGTGTGGTCGCCAGTGCTCATACGCACACCGTAAGTGTAGGAGCTGCCGCAGGCTGCGATCTTTGTGGCGAGGGAGCTTGCTCCCGCTTGAGTGCGGAGCGCTCACCGTTTTTGGGGGGCCGCTGCGCAGCCCAGCGCGAGCAAGCTCGCTCGCCACAAAAACTTTGATCAGATACGGAACTGCCCGACCAGGCTGCCCAGGCGCTGACCGAGCTCGGCCAGGCTGCGCGAAGTCTGCGCGCCGAGCTGGGTTTCGTCGGCGACGTTGTCCACCGCCACGGCAATCTGATGCACGCTGCGGTTGATCTCTTCGGCCACGGCGGTCTGTTCTTCAGCGGCGCTGGCGATCTGCGCGTTCATCGAATTGATGGTCGCGATCAACTGGGCCATGGTGTCCAGCGAAGCTCCCGCCTCGTTGGCCTGGGCCGAGGTACCGTCGCCCGCCTCGCTGGAGCGACGCATCGCCTCCACCGCCGACTGGGTGCCGGCCTGCAGGCGGTCGATCATGCCCTGGATTTCCTGGGTGCTGATTTGCGTACGGCTGGCCAGCGCCCGCACTTCATCGGCCACCACCGCAAAACCGCGCCCGGCCTCACCGGCACGGGCGGCTTCGATGGCCGCGTTGAGCGCCAGCAGGTTGGTCTGATCGGCAATCGAGCGGATCACCCCCAGCACGCTGACAATCGATGACACGTCTTTTTGCAGACTGTCGAGGGACACGCCGCTGCTGCGGATGTCGTCCACCAACGCATGGATCTTCTCGATGCTGCCGGCCACCACCCGCTTGGCCGCCTGGCCTTCTTCATCCGTCTGTTGGGCTGCCACCGCAGCGTTCTGCGCGCTCTTGGCCACTTCCTGGGCCGCCGCCGACATTTCGTTGATCGCCGTGGCCACCTGATCGGTCTCATGGCGCTGACGCTCCATGGCCTGATCCGAACGATTGGCCTGGTCGGACACCTGGTTCACCAGCCCGGTCAGTTGCGTGGTCATTTCGCTGATCTGGCGTACCAGCCCATGAATCTTGTCGACGAAACGGTTGAACGAGCCGGCCAGTTCGCCCAGTTCGTCCTGGCTGGTGATGGTCAGGCGGCGGGTCAGATCGCCCTCGCCCGCCGCGATGTCGTCAAGGTTGGCTTTCATCAAATGCAGCGGACGCAGAATGGTGTTGGCCAGCAACATCCCGGCTGCGGCGATCACCAGCAACACCACGACCGCCACGCCGACGATGCTCAGCACCATGCCTTGCATGCGCTCCTGGACCTTGTCCTGGACCACCGCCACTTGTGCTTCGATGCCGTCGAGGTTGACCGAGGTACCGACCGCCATGTCCCACTTGGGCAGGTATTCGGTGTAGCCGAGCTTGGGCACCAGCACCTGGGTGTTGCCGGGCAATGGCGAGCTGTATTGCAGGTAGTGCGTACCGTCCTTGGCGACTTTCACCAGGTCGCGGTTGACGTAGACACCGTTCGGGTCGCGATTGTCCTTGAAGCTCTGGCCTACGCCTTCGGGGCTGTTGGCCTTGAACAGGCGCACGGTGTTGGAGTCGTAGCCGAAGAAGTAGCCGTCCTTGCCATAGGTGATGCTCGACAACAGCTTGATCACCTGGGCCCGCGCCGTCTCGTCGCCGGGGGTGGCCGCGTCATACAGCGGCTTGATCGTGGTCATGGCCACGGCCACGTAGCTTTGCAAAGTCGCCTTGGCATCGCCGAGCAGGCGTTCGCGGGTCTGCTCGACCTCCTTGCGGGCCTGTTCCTGAAGAATGAACAGCGTGGTCAGGCTGATGACCAGCGCAAACAGCAGCACCGGGAGGACGGCAAGGGACAGGACTTTGGCCTTGAGGCTCATGCGCATGGCGTTCACTCTTTTGTTTTTGTTGGCGTGGTTAAAAGCTTTAACGGCATGCCAGGTCAAAAGTTGAACGCCTCGAAAAGATCGCAGCCTGCGGCAGCTCCTACATGGGAAGGGTGTTCACCTGTAGGAGCTGCCGAAGGCTGCGATCTTTTGATCTTGTGCCTGTCAGATCACAGCACCATCGCCGCCACCCAGCCAAACGCCAACAGCGGCAGGTTGTAGTGCAGGAAGGTCGGGACCACGGTGTCCCAGATGTGATGGTGCTGGCCGTCGATGTTCAGGCCGGAGGTCGGGCCGAGGGTCGAGTCCGAAGCCGGCGAACCGGCGTCGCCCAGGGCACCGGCCGTGCCGACGATGCACACGATCGCCAACGGGCTGAAGCCCAGTTGCACGCACAGCGGCACGAAGATCGCCGCCAGAATCGGCACGGTGGAGAACGACGAGCCGATGCCCATGGTCACCAGCAACCCCACCAGCAACATCAGCAAGGCGCCAATGCCTTTGCTGTGATCGATGTACGACGCCGACGACTCGACCAGCGTCTGCACTTCACCGGTGGCCTTCATCACTTCGGCAAAGCCCGAGGCGGCGATCATGATGAAACCGATCATCGCCATCATTTTCATGCCTTCGGTGAACAGGTCATCGGTGTCGCGCCATTTGACGATGCCCGATACCGAGAAAATCAGGAAGCCGACCAGTGCACCGATAATCATCGAATCGAGCAACAACTGAATGACGAACGCCGCGGCGATGGCCACGCCGGCCACCATCAGGCTCAGCGGGTTGTATTGCACCGCCACTTGCTCGACCTGCTCGATCTTTGCCAGGTCGTAGACCCGCTTCTTGCGGTAGCTGACAAACGCGATCAGCAGGCCCGCCACCATGCCCAGCGCCGGAATGCCCATGGCGTGGGTCACGTTGATGCCGCTGATGTCCACGCCGCTGCGGGCGACGTTGGCCAGCAGGATCTCATTGAGGAAGATATTGCCGAAGCCCACCGGCAGGAACATGTAGGGCGTGATCAGGCCGAAGGTCATGACACAGGCGATCAGTCGACGGTCCAGTTGCAGCTTGGTCAGCACATAAAGAAGCGGTGGCACCAGCAACGGAATGAACGCGATATGGATCGGAAGGATGTTCTGCGAGGCGATGGCCACGACCCAGAGCAGGCCGATCAGCAGCCATTTGACCTGGCCACCGCCGCTGGCATGCTGGCGATCGACCATTGCCAAGGCCTTGTCGGCCAGCGCGTGGGCCATGCCGGATTTGGCAATGGCCACAGCGAAAGCGCCGAGCAAGGCGTAGGACAACGCCACCGTCGCCCCGCCACCCAGGCCACTGTTGAAAGCCTTGAGCGTCGCCTCGATGCCCAGGCCACCGGTCAGGCCACCTACCAGCGCACCGACGATCAGGGCGATCACCACATGCACGCGGGACAGGCTGAGCACCAGCATGATGCCGACCGCGGCAATGACTGCATTCATTTCGTAACCTCGTGACAAACGGAAAGAGTCCGCCCGGCAGTCTGCGTGAGCCGCCAGCGGATAACAGGAATGGGTTTTATTAGAGGGCGCGCACTTTGCCGGACCGCTGCCGCCTTGTCAAAGCCCGCACAAACCCGCGTAGGAGCTGCCGCAGGCTGCGATCTTTTGATCTTTGGCGTCTTTGCCGACGTTGAAGATCAAAAGATCGCAGCCTGCGGCAGCTCCTACAGGGGGGAGACGAAATTCAAGGGGCGGCTTAAAGAATGCCGAACGGCGGCCGCTACAGTGCAAAGTCTCAGATATTTATCGAATAAGGACGCCTCCATGTCGCTCAGACAACTTTCCATTCAATGGAAAATCACCCTGCTGGCCGGGCTGTGCCTGGCGGGCATCGTGACCCTGCTGGTGGGTCTTTCGCTGTACCGCATGGAGCACAGCTCCGAGCTGGTGAAAGCCTCGAGCATGGAGATGCTGACCGAATCGGCCCAGGCCCGGATCGAGTCCCAGGGCGAGAACCAGGCACTGGGGATCCGCCAGCAGTTCATGGACGCCTATCAGTACGGCCACGGTTTCTCCCGGCAGGTGCTGTTTTTGCGCGAGCAGGCCGAAAAGCGCTTCCTCGATGCCTTCGACCTGCGCGAAGACCTGACCCGCCAGGTCAAGTCGGCCCTGCAGGCCAATCCGGACCTGCTTGGCCTGTCCCTGGTGTTCGAACCCAACGGGCTGGACGGCAAGGACGACCTGTTCGCCGGCCAAGCGGAACTGGGCAGCAACGACAAGGGCCGTTTCGCCCTCTACTGGTCGCAGCCGACGCCGGGCAAGCTGACGTCCATGGCGCTGCCGGAAAAGGATATGGCCGACACCAGCACCGGCCCCAGCGGCGAAGCGGCCAACGCCTGGTTCACCTGCCCGCGCACCACGCTCAAGCCGTGCGTGATCGAACCCTACTTCTATGAGATCGACGGCCAGAACGTGCTGATGACCAGCATCGTTTTCCCGCTGATGGTCAACGGCAAGGTCATCGCCTCGCTGTCGGTGGACATCAACCTCAACAGCCTGCAAGCGGTCAGCCTGGGGGCCAGCAAGAAACTCTACGACGGCCAGACCAGTGTCAGCATCATCAGCCCGGCGGGCCTGCTCGCCGGCTACAGCCCGGACGCCAGCAAACTCAGCCAGCGCCTGGATGCCGTGGACAAGGACAGCGGTACCGAACTGCTGCGCATGCTGGCCGCCAGCAGCAAAACCGCCAGCCTGCACAGCCATCAGCAATTGAAAGTGCTGGCACCCTTCCAGCCGATTCCCGGCGGCAAGTCCTGGGGCGTACTGCTCGACGTGCCGGAGAAAGTCCTGGTCGGCCCCGCCGAAACCCTGAAAAAGCAACTGGACGACAGCAACACCGCCGGCACCCTGGTCGAGCTCGGCCTGGGGGGGCTCGCCGCGCTGCTCGGCCTGATGCTGGTGTGGCTGATGGCCCGCAGCGTGACCAAGCCGATTCTCGGCGTGGCAAACATGCTCGAAGACATCGCCAGCGGCGAAGGTGACCTGACCCGCCGCCTGGCCTACGACAAGAAAGATGAACTGGGCCAGTTGGCCGGCTGGTTCAACCGCTTCCTCGACAAGCTGCAACCGATCATTGCCGAAGTGAAACGCTCGGTGCAGGACGCCCGCAGCACGGCGGACCAGTCGTCCGCCATCGCCACCCAGACCAGCGCCGGCATGGAGCAGCAGTACCGCCAGGTGGATCAGGTCGCGACCGCCTCCCACGAGATGAGCGCCACCGCCCAGGACGTCGCCCGCAGCGCCGCGCAAGCGGCACACGCCGCCCGCGATGCCGATCAGGCAACCCGTCAGGGCCTGACCGTGATCGACCGCACCACCGCCAGCATCGACAACCTCGCCGCCGACATGAGCGCGGCCATGATCCAGGTCGAAGGCCTGGCCGCCAACAGCGAGAAGATCGGCACGGTGCTGGAAGTGATCCGCGCGATTGCCGAGCAGACCAACCTGCTGGCCCTCAACGCGGCGATCGAAGCGGCCCGTGCCGGTGAGGCCGGGCGCGGCTTTGCCGTGGTCGCCGATGAGGTGCGCAACCTGGCGCGGCGTACCCAGGAGTCGGTAGAGGAAACCCGCCTGGTGATCGAACAACTGCAAAGCGGCACCCAGGACGTGGTGGGTTCGATGAACAACAGCCATCGCCAGGCCCAGGGCAGCGTCGAGCAGGTTGGCCAGGCCGTGACCGCACTGCGCCAGATCGGCGACGCGGTGACCGTGATCAACGACATGAACATGCAGATCGCCAGCGCCGCCGAAGAGCAAAGCGCGGTGGCCGAGGAGATCAACAACAACGTGGCGACCATTCGCGACGTGACCGAGTCGCTGTCGGGCCAGGCCAATGAGTCGGCACGGGTCAGCCAGTCGCTCAACAGCCTGGCGAACCAGCAGCAGAGTCTGATGGACCAGTTCCGCGTTTAAGCCTTGCAAAATCCCCATGTGGGAGCGGGCTTGCTCGCGAATGCGGTGTGTCAGGCGCAATCTTTGCTGACTGATCCACCGCATTCGCGAGCAAGCCCGCTCCCACATTTTTCTGCGCGCTGCTGAATGAAATGGTGGCAAGTGGATATCTGCCACAAGCCGATTATGCTTCATGGAACCTTGCAGCTTTTTCTGGCGTCAACTTGAATGCAAGCCACGTGATCCGATGACTTCAGCCCCAGGGCCTGGGTACGGCAAGTGTTGGTGAGAACTCCGGCCTACAACAAGAGCAAGACGGAGAATACTCATGGCAGCAATCGACAATGCAACCACGGGCAGCGCGCCCAACCACGGGATCACCAAGGAGGAGCGCAAGGTCATCTTCGCGTCGTCCCTGGGCACCGTGTTCGAATGGTACGACTTCTACCTGTACGGCTCCCTCGCGGCGATTATTGCCAAGCACTTCTTCGCCGGCGTCAACGAAACGACAGCCTTCATCTTCGCCCTGCTCGCCTTCGCCGCCGGCTTCGCCGTCCGGCCGTTCGGCGCCATTGTGTTCGGCCGCCTGGGCGACATGATCGGACGCAAGCACACCTTCCTCATCACCATCGTGATCATGGGTGTCTCGACGGCCGTGGTGGGTTTGCTGCCCGGCTACGCGAGCATAGGCGTGGCCGCACCGATCATCCTGATCAGCCTGCGCTTGCTGCAGGGCCTGGCGCTGGGTGGCGAGTACGGCGGCGCAGCCACCTACGTGGCCGAACATGCGCCCAAGGGCAAGCGCGGCTATTTCACCTCGTGGATTCAGACGACAGCCACCCTTGGCCTGTTTCTTTCACTGCTGGTGATCCTGGCCTGCCGTACCGCGCTGGGCACGGAAGCCTTCGAAGCCTGGGGCTGGCGGATTCCGTTCCTGCTTTCGATCCTGTTGTTGATTATCTCGGTGTACATCCGCCTGCAACTGAGCGAGTCACCGGTGTTCATGAAAATGAAGGCGGAAGGCAAATCGTCCAAGGCACCGCTGACCGAATCCTTCGCCCGCTGGGACAACCTCAAGATCGTGATCATGGCCCTGCTCGGTGGCACCGCCGGCCAGGCCGTGGTCTGGTACACCGGGCAGTTCTATGCGCTGTTTTTCCTGCTGCAGATGCTGAAGATCGACCCGCAGACCGCCAACTTGCTGATTGCCGGCTCGCTGCTGATCGGCACACCGTTCTTCGTCATATTCGGCAGCCTGTCCGACCGCATCGGCCGCAAGGGCATCATCATGGCCGGCTGCATCATCGCCGCACTGACATACTTCCCGATCTTCCATGCGTTGACCCAATACGGTAACCCCGACGTGTTCATTGCGCAGGAGAAAAACCCGGTCACGGTGGTCGCCAATCCCGACCAGTGCTCGTTCCAGTTCGACCCGGTAGGCAAGGCCAAATTCACCAGCTCCTGCGACCTGGCCAAGACCGTGCTGGCCAAGCGGGCCATCCCCTACAAGAACGTCAACGCCGAGCCGGGCGCTGTTGCGCAGGTGCGCATCGGCGAGAAAGTGATCGAGAGCTTCGAGGGCACCGGCATGCCGGCCGCCGACTTCAAGGCCAAAAACGATGCCTTCACCGCCACCCTCGCCACCGCCCTCAAGGACGCCGGCTACCCCGAGAAAGCCGACCCGGCCAAGACCAACTACCCGATGGTGCTATTGCTCCTGACGATCCTGGTGATCTACGTGACCATGGTCTACGGGCCGATCGCCGCCTGGCTGGTGGAACTGTTCCCGGCGCGCATCCGCTACACCTCGATGTCGCTGCCCTATCACATCGGCAATGGCTGGTTCGGCGGCTTCCTGCCGACGGTGGCGTTCGCCATGGTCGCGGCCACGGGGGATATCTATTACGGGCTGTGGTATCCGATCGTCATCGCGGTGATGACGGCTGTGCTGGGTATTTTCTTCATGCCTGAAACCAAGGATCGGGAGATTCATCACACCTGAAACTTGCCAGCCAATCAGTGAACCCCTGTGGGAGCGGGCTTGCTCGCGAAGGCGGAGTAACAGTCGATGCATCTGTCGAATGTACAACCGCCTTCGCGAGCAAGCCCGCTCCCACAATGGATCTCAGTGTTTGGGCAATTCGATGACAACCTTCAGCCCGCCCCACTCGCTTTCCAGCAGCGATAACTTGCCACCCCAGCTATCGACGATGTCGCGCACGATGCCAAGTCCCAGGCCATGCCCATGGGTCTGCTCATCCAGCCGTGTTCCCCGGCCGAACACCTGATCGCGACGCTCTTCGGGAATGCCCGGGCCGTCATCTTCCACACTGAGTTCAAACCCGTTCGCCAACTCGGCGACACTCACGCGAACCTCGGCATCCGCCCATTTGCAGGCGTTATCCAGCAGGTTGCCCAACAGCTCCAGCAGGTCTTCACGATCCCAGGGCAATTGCAGGCCGGCCGGAACGCGGTAGCTCAGCGCCAGGTGTTCGCCATGGATCATGTTCAGGGTTGCCAGCAATCCGGGGAGTTCGGCATCGCAATCAAACAGCGCGCCCGGCAGCGCATCACCGGACAACCGTGCACGATTGAGTTCCCGATTGAGCCGTTGCTCGACCTGTTGCAGTTGTTCCTTGAGGGTCTTGCGCAGTTGCGGGTGCGCCTCAAGCTGCTCGCTCGAGGCCAGGCTCAACAGAACCGCCAGCGGTGTTTTCAACGCGTGGCCGAGGTTGCCCAGGGCATTGCGTGAACGCTTGAGGCTGTCCTCGGTGTGGGCCAGCAAGTGGTTGATCTGCGCCACCAGTGGCTCCAGCTCCAGCGGTACCTGATCATCGAGTTGCGAGCGCTGGCCCTGTTGCAACTGCGCGATCTGCTCGCGGGCCTGTTCCAGCGGACGCAAGGCGCGGCGCACGGTAATCCGTTGCAGCAACAGAATCAACAGCAGCCCGGTCAAACCCAGGCCCAACCCGAGCTGTTGCACGCGCCGGAAGCTTTCGCGTATCGGCGTGTAATCCTCGGCGACGCTGATGGAGATCGGCAACCCCAAACGCCGATAGTCCGTGCGCAGCACCAGTAACTGCTGACCTTCCGGCCCCAGTTGCAGATCGTCGTGCAGACCGGGGTGATCGAGCGCCGGCAGTTCCTGATCCCATAACGAACGGGAACGCCAATGGCCATCGGTGAAATCGATGCGGAAATAATGCCCGGAAAACGGCCGCTGATAGGCCGGCGACAGACGTCGTTCATCCAGTTGCAAACCTTGCGGCCCGCGCACCAGCGCCGCCAGCAGGCTCTCGCTGTCATTGCGCAACCCGGCTTCGAGGTAGCGCTGCAAACCCATTTCGAACAGCCACAGGCTGGTTTGCGCCAGCACCAGGCCAACGACCACCATCACGCTGATCAGGCCCAGGCTCAAGCGACGCTGGATCGATCTCACCGCGCTTGCCCGCCAAACAGGTAGCCCTGGCCACGCCGGGTTTCGATCACGCTTTTGCCGAGCTTGCGGCGCAAATGGTTGACGTGGACCTCCAGCACATTGGAATCGCGCTCGGTTTCGCCGTCGTAGAGGTGTTCGGCGAGGTGGCTTTTGGAGAGGATCTGCTCGGGGTGCAGCATGAAATAACGCAACAGGCGAAACTCCGCGGCGGTCAGCTGAATGTCCGCACCGTCGCGGACAACGCACTGGCGACCTTCGTCCAGGTGCAGCCCGGCGGCCTGGAGCGTCGGCTGGTTGACCTGGCCATGGGAGCGGCGCAGCAACGCCTGGATGCGCAAGAACAGCTCTTCGGGATGAAAGGGTTTGGTCAGGTAATCGTCGGCGCCGGCCTTGAGGCCTTCGATGCGTTCGGCCCAGGAATCCCGGGCCGTGAGGATCAGCACTGGCGTGGCCAGCCCCGCCGCGCGCCATTGCGCCAGCACCTCGAGCCCCGGCACGCCCGGCAGGCCGAGATCGAGGATGATCAGGTCGTATGGCTCAGTGCCGCCCTGATGCACCGCGTCGCGACCGTCGGCCAGCCAGTCCACCGCATAACCCTGGCGGTTGAGACCGGCCAGCAGTTCGTCGGCCAGGGGCACATGGTCTTCCACCAGCAGCAAACGCATGGATCAGTCTTCCTTGTCTTTCAATAGTCGGCCGTCAGTCGCATCGATGTGCAGCTCACGGACCACGCCTTCGGGCGTCAGCAATTCAACATCATAAAGGTAGATGTCGTGCTTCTCTTCGAGTTCGGCTTCCAGCAGTTTTGCACCGGGGTAGCGATCCATCGCTTGCTGCAACAGCTGCTCCAGCGGCAGGATCACGCCCTGTTGACGCAGGCGCAGGGCTTCATCCTGATCCAGGTCGCGGGCCATCACTGCCGAGCAAAATGCCAGAAGCAGCAGCGCCATTCGCCGTGCGAAACATCGATTGAGTAGAAACACCTTCATTACGAATCCTGATGATCCTTGAGTCACTGCCCGCTGACCGGGTCTAATGCGAGTGGTGTGAGCTTCTCGAAAGCCGCAATGGTACCAGCGTTGCGTCGGGGGGCCAGCCGAGCCACCTTAACCCGCTAAACTTAATTGAAACTGAATTGCCATCATTGCTCACACCGCACCCCCTGTAGGAGCGAGCCTGCTCGCGATGGACCTTGGAACGCCGCGGGGTGTCAGGTTACCCGCGTAATCGTTGACGACCATCGCGAGCAGGCTCGCTCCTACAGGGGATGTGGTGTTTATAATTCCCCGCTTGCCAACATTCGAGACCGGTATGACGGCCATCCACATCAAGTTTCCTTCCCTGACCCTCAAGGCCGGTCCGCGCGCTTTTGCGCGCATCCGTGAAAGCGGCTTGAACGCCGCCGAGGTCGGCACCCTGCCCGGTGCGGCGGGCGGTCCGAAGGCGCTGGGGATTCAGGGGCTGGACCTGGCGCTGTTCGGCGAGTGGCTGCCGGCGGCACCGCGGGAGCGCTCGCTGATTGGTGCATCGGTGGGCTCCTGGCGCTTCGCCAGCGCCTGCCTGCCGGACGCCGCCGAGGGCATCCGGCGTCTCGGGCAGCTGTACACCGAGCAAAACTTTGCCAAGGGCGTGACCATGGCGCAAATCAGCCAGAGCTCGCGGCGCATGCTCGATGACCTGCTCGACGGTCGTGATGCCGCGATCCTCGGCAACAGCGCCTACCGCCTGAACATCATGGTGGTCAAAAGCCACGGCCTGCTCGCCGACGACCATCGCGGTCGCCTGGGGTTGGGGCTGTCCTCGGTCATCGCCGACAACCTGCGCGGCCGGGCGCGGCTGGCCCGGCACTTCGAACGCCTGATCATCCACGACCCGCGCCTGGCGCCTCCGGTCAATGCCTTGAACGACTTCCCGTCGCGCTTCGTCGCCCTCGATGCCGGCAATTTGCGCCAGGCCTTGCTGGCTTCCGGCTCGATCCCGATGGTCATGGAAGGCGTGCGCGACCTGCCGGGCGCCGGTGCCGGCACCTTCCGCGACGGCGGTCTGCTGGACTATCACCTGGACCTGCCCTACAGCGGCGATGACATCGTGCTCTACCCACATTTCACCGACCGGGTGATTCCCGGCTGGTTCGACAAGACCCTGCCGTGGCGCCGCGCCTGCCCGGCCCGCTTGCAAAACGTGCTGCTGCTGGCACCGTCCAAGGAATACCTGGCGCGCCTGCCCTACGGCAAACTGCCGGACCGTAACGACTTCAAACGCTTCATGGGCGACGCCCCGAGCCGGCAGAAATACTGGCGCACCACCATGGAAGAAAGCCGCCGCCTGGGCGACGAATTCCTCGAACTGGCCGCCAACGGTCGCCTCGGCGAACGCTTGCTGACCCTTTAGTCAGGACAAACTGGTAAACTCGCCGCCTGCCCGAATCGCTGCGGCGAACGCCACCTGAACAGAGCTGAAAACACTGTGGAAATCTTCAAGGAATTTACTTTCGAATCCGCCCACCGCCTGCCCCACGTACCGGACGGCCACAAGTGCGGGCGCCTGCACGGTCACTCGTTCAAAGTGGCGATCCACCTGAGCGGCGATCTTGATCCGCACACCGGCTGGATCCGTGACTTCTCCGAGATCAAGGCGATCTTCAAGCCACTGTACGAGCGTCTGGACCACAACTACCTGAACGACATTCCCGGCCTGGAAAACCCGACCAGCGAAGTGCTGGCCAAGTTTATCTGGAATGAGATGAAGCCATTGCTGCCGGAGCTCAGTGCGATTCGTATCCACGAAACCTGCACCAGCGGTTGCATCTATCGCGGCGAGTAATCCCGGCGCTCCCCATCGAATGTGGGAGCGGGCTTGCTCGCGAAGGCGTCGTGTCATTCGACATTGTGGTGACTGACACTACGCCTTCGCGAGCAAGCCCGCTCCCACAGGGGAACAGCGTTTTGTCAGAGAAATAAAGAACAGCCTTCATTGGCTGTTTTTTTATGCCTATGCTTTTTGCCTCTTCCCCCGCCAAGAGGACAAGCCCATGACTGATTGGCCACTGCCCCAGACCTATCGCTTCAAAGGGCACTCCGTGCGCTACGCCGTGCGCGGCGATGGCCCGTCGCTGGTGTTCGTGCATGGCACGCCCTTCTCCTCCTGTGTCTGGCACCGGATTGCCCCGCATTTCATCGCCACGCACCGGGTGCACTATTTCGATCTGCTGGGCTACGGGCAATCCGAGAAAGTCGATGGCGACGTGTCCCTGGGTGTGCAGAACGAGTTGCTGGCACAGTTGCTGGAGCATTGGGGCCTGGATCGCCCCGACGTGGTGGCCCACGACTTCGGCGGTGCCACCGCCCTGCGCACGCATCTGCTCAACGGCAAGGATTACCGCAGCCTGACGCTGATCGATCCGGTGGCGCTGACGCCCTGGGGTTCGCCGTTCGTGCAGCATGTGCGCCAGCATGAAGCGGCGTTCAGCGGACTGCCCGATTACATCCAGCGCGCCATCGTGCCAACCTATATTCGCGGGGCCATCCAGCGCGAAATCCCCGACGCCGATCTCGCCCCCTACGTTCAGCCGTGGCTGGGGGAGCTGGGGCAAGCGGCGTTCTATCGGCAGATCGCGCAGATGGACGAGCGCTATACCCGTGAGGCCGAAGGCTTGTACCCGACGATTCGCTGCCCGGTGCAGATTCTCTGGGGTGAAGACGATCAGTGGATTCCCGTCGAACGCGGGCGGGCCTTGCAGCAGATGATTCCCGGCGCGCAGTTCCATCCGATCCCCAACGCCGGTCATCTGGTTCAGGAAGATGCGCCTGAAGCCATAGTCGCCGCGCTGCTGCGTTTTCTGCCCCTGCTTCAATCCACCTGAACAAACCCAATCCCCTGTGGGAGCGGGCTTGCTCGCGAAAGCGGAGTATCAGTCGATGCATATGTCGAATGTACAACCGCCTTCGCGAGCAAGCCCGCTCCCACATTTTGAACTGGCGGGGATCGCCACCACCGAGCTAACGTAAAGGTATTGCCAATACGATTCGCTAAAAGGACTCGCCCGATGCACATCATCAACGCCCGTCTGCGCAACCAGGAAGGCCTGCATGAGTTGAACCTGGAAAACGGCCTGATCAGCAGCATCGCCCGCCAGATCGAGGCCCCGACCCTAGGCCCTGGCGACCTGGATGCCGGTGGCAATCTGGTGGTGCCGCCCTTTGTCGAGCCGCACATCCACCTCGACGCCACCCTGACCGCCGGCGAGCCGCGCTGGAACATGAGCGGCACGCTGTTCGAAGGCATCGAGTGCTGGGGCGAACGCAAGGCGACCATCACCCAGGAAGACACCAAGACCCGTGCCAAGAAAACCATCCAGGCCCTCGCCGCCCACGGCATCCAGCATGTGCGCACCCACGTCGACGTCACCGACCCGCAACTGACCGCGCTCAAGGCGATGCTCGAAGTGCGCGAGGAAAGCCAGCACCTGGTCGACCTGCAAATCGTCGCCTTCCCTCAGGAAGGCATCGAGTCGTACCGCAATGGTCGCGAGTTGATGGAAGAGGCGATCCGCATGGGGGCGGACGTGGTCGGTGGCATTCCGCATTTCGAGTACACCCGCGACCAGGGTGTCAGCTCGGTGAAGTTCCTCATGGACCTGGCCGAACGCAGCGGTTGCCTGGTCGACGTGCATTGCGATGAAACCGACGACCCGCATTCACGCTTTCTCGAAGTGCTCGCCGAAGAGGCCCGAAGCCGCGACATGGGTTCGCGGGTCACGGCCAGCCACACCACGGCCATGGGCTCCTACGACAACGCCTACTGCGCCAAGCTGTTTCGCTTGCTCGGGCATTCGGGGATCAGCTTTGTCTCCTGCCCCACCGAAAGCATCCACCTGCAAGGTCGCTTCGACAGCTTTCCGAAACGCCGGGGCGTGACCCGGGTCAACGAGTTGCTGGAAGCGGGGATGAACGTGTGCTTCGGCCAGGACTCCATCGTCGATCCGTGGTACCCGCTGGGCAATGGCAACATTTTGCGGGTGCTCGAGGCCGGGCTGCACATCTGCCACATGCTCGGTTATCGCAACCTGCAAAGCGCGCTGGACCTGGTGACGGACAACAGCGCCAGGGCCATGAACCTCGGCGAACGCTATGGCCTGGAACGCGGGCGGCCGGCGAACCTGCTGATTCTGTCGGCGGAGAGTGATTACGAGGTGATCCGCAGCCAGGGTTTGCCGCTGTACTCGGTGCGCGAGGGCAAGGTGTTGATGAAGCGGACAATGCCGGTGGTGGAGTTCAGTGAGCTGAGTTGAGTTTGGTGTTGACTGATCTGGCCTCTTCGCGAGCAAGCCCGCTCCCACAGTAGATTTGTGTCGTTCACAAAACCCTGTGGGAGCGGGCTTGCCCGCGAAGGCTATTTTGAAGTCAATCGATTAACCGAGCCGTACCAAACAGACTGACCCGCCTCAACTCCCCCCGCTCCTCTTCCAGCAAGATCGGCGCCGTGCCACCCGGCATCGTCACCTTCACTTCCCCGGCCCTGACCCAACCCACGCGCCAGGCCGCACAGGCCACCGCACTGGCGCTGGTCCCCGACGACGCCGTCGGTCCCTCGCCGCGCTCGAATACCCGCGCGGCGATGTGTCCATCTGACAAGCGCATCGCCCATTGCAGATTGATCCCCGCCGGACAGGGTTTGCCTGCACCGACCGGCATGGCGTAGGCAATTCGCATCAACCCGTCACCCAGCGCCGGTTCTCGCATCTGCTCATTACTCGGCAAGTCGTCGGCGTTTTCGACCAGCGTCACGCAATGCGGATTACCGACCCGCGCGAACTGGCTGCGCGACCATGCGCCATTGAGTGCCGACAGCGGTTTGACGTGGCTGAGTTCGCGGCCATTCAACAGCGCCGTTTCAACACCCTCGGCACTGACCGCCGACGGCCCGAAACCAGGCTGGCCCAGGTCGAGCCAGAAACCCTGCACGTCCTCGACTTCAGCGGCTTTCACCGAAGTCTGCCCCGGTGAAGGCGTGTCGGACTTGTCGTGGTGAACCCTGAGCAGACAGGATTCGTCGCCGGGTAAAAGCCCTTGGTCGCTCAACGCCTGGGAAAAAATCGTCAGCCCGTTGCCACTGCGTTCGGCCAGGGTACCGTCGGTGTTGACGATCAACAGGTCAAAGGGGGGCGAGGACTGGAACGGTCCGACCAGCAATCCGTCGCTGCGATGATCCTTGCTGCCGGCCGGTTGCGTGCCGGGTGCCCAGTTGCAGCAGGCTTCGATGGCCGCCACGGCCCATGCCTGACGAGTTTGTGCTGCGTGGCTGGCCTGATCGGGCAAGTCGATGCCCTGGTGGCGCAATTCTTCGGGCGCTACCACGATGTAAATATTGCCCCGTGCATCGTACCTCTGCGCCATGGCGCCCTCCGTGTGTCATTGGAATGGCTCAACATATCGCGAAAAACAGCGGCGCTGTGCAACGATGTCGCCCTGTTTGACCGTAAAACTTTCCGGGCACTGATCGAACCCTCCTCGGTCGATTACTGTCCGTTGAGGACGTGACGTTTTTTGCCAGGGATTGATATGACCAGCCTCAACAGCCAGACCACCTTCGTTCCCGGCCGCCTGGAACAGATGTCGACGCGCATCGCCTTTTTCATCGCCGGCTTCGGCATCGCCGCGTGGGCGCCGCTGGTGCCCTATGCCAAGGCCCGGGCCGGGCTGGATGAAGGCGCCCTGGGTCTGTTGCTGCTGTGTCTGGGGGTAGGTTCGATCCTGGCGATGCCGATGGCCGGGATTCTGGCCACGCGTTTCGGCTGTCGGCGGGTGACGACCGGCGGGACCTTGCTGATCTGTGCCGCCCTGCCGCTGCTGGCCACGGTGTCATCGATTCCGGCCTTGATCGCGGCGCTGTTCATGTTCGGCGCGGGCCTCGGCACGGTGGATTCGACGGTCAACCTGCAAGCGGTGATCGTCGAGCGCGCCAGCGGCAAAAACATGATGTCGGGTTTCCATGGCCTGTTCAGCCTGGGCGGGATCGTCGGTGCGGCAGGCGTCAGCGGCTTGCTGGGCCTGGGGATTTCACCACTGGGAGCCACGCTGGTGGTGATCGTGATGCTGCTGATCGCCTTGGCCAGGGCCGTGCCGCACCTGTTGCCCTACGGCAGTGAAAGTTCAGGGCCGGCGTTCGCGGTGCCCCATGGCATCGTCCTGTTTATCGGTGGCATGTGCTTCATTGTGTTCCTCGCCGAAGGCGCAGCGCTGGACTGGAGCGCGGTCTTCCTGGCACAGGAACGTGGCATCGACACGGCGTACGCGGGCCTCGGCTATGCGGCGTTTGCCTTGACCATGACGGCCGGGCGTTTGACCGGCGACAAAATCGTACGGCGGTTGGGCGCGACACGGGTGATTGTGTTCGGCGGGCTGACGGCTGCCGCGGGCTTGTTTCTGGCGACGTTCGCCTCGAGTTGGGAGGCGGCGCTGGTGGGTTACGCGCTGCTGGGCGCCGGTTGCTCGAACATCGTGCCGGTGCTGTACACCGCTGTAGGCAAGCAGACGGTCATGCCCGAGAGCATCGCCGTGCCGGCCATTACCACCCTGGGTTATGCGGGCATTCTCGCAGGGCCTGCGCTGATCGGCTTTGTCGCCCATGGCGCCAGCTTGAGTTTTGCCTTCGGGTTGATGGCGGTGCTGCTGGTGGCGGTGGCCATTGGCGGGAGGGTGTTGAGGGTTTGAACAGCGAAAAGATCGCAGCCTGCGGCAGCTCCTACATGAATCGTATCCCCCTGTAGGAGCTGCCGCAGGCTGCGATCTTTTGCACTTCAGGCGTTAAAATCCGACACTGGCCTGCACAAAGAACGTACGCGGCGCGCCGACGTACATGCCCGAGTTGTTGTCGCTGGAGCGGGTGAAGTACTGCTTGTCGAAGATGTTTTTCACCCCGGCACCCAGTTTCAGGTTCGACACCTGCGGGCCAAAGTCATAGCCGCTACGCACGTTCCAGGTCACGTAACCCGGAATATCACCGAACTGACCGTCGGCGGAGCCTTCGGTAATGTAGTTGCCGTTGAAACTGCCGTCGGCGTTCACCCCGGTGCCCGGCGAGCGCTGTTTCGACTGGGCGAACGCATCGAGATTCCAGGTCCAGCGGTTGATGTCGTAACGCAGGCCGGCGGTGGCCACCTGACGGGAGTAGAACGGCAGGTCACGGCCCTTGAAGCCCGGGATTTCACCTTCATAAGTGGCGCGGGTGTAGGTGAAACCGGCGTTGGCGCTCAGGCCGTCGAGGCGTGGGTCCAGCGCCGCCATATCGTAGTGCACCGAGGTTTCGATGCCCTGGTGCTTGGTCGCGCCGAGGTTGGTCCAGCCCACATCGTTGCTGATGTATTGCAGTTCGTCGTCGAAGTCGATGTAGAACAGCGTCACCTCGCCGCCCCACACGTCATCGTTGTAGCGCGTACCGATTTCGTAGGTCTTGGCCTTTTCCGGCTGCAGGCCGTTGGCAGGCTCATTACCGATACCGCCCTGCCCCAGCTGGAAATACTGCAGCGCGCCGAACGAGGTTTCGTAGTTGGCGAACAGCTTCCAGGCCTCGGACATGTGGTACATCACGCTCAGGGCCGGCAGCGGCTCGTTGCTTTCGATGCTGCGTTTTTTCTCCGCCACCGGTTTACCGGCCGTATCGAGTACCGGGCGGTCATGCCAATCGGTGTTGATGTGTTCGAAGCGAATACCCGGGGTGACGGTCCAGTTGCCCACGTCGATCTTGTTGTCGACGTAGACCGAATTGGCCTCGGTTCCACCGGTGCGGTCTTGATAGACATGGCCGTCCGCCCCCGGACGCACGACGGGCTCGTTGTTGACCAGCGCCACTCGGCTGGCCTCTTCGTGCATGGCTTCTTTCAGGTAGCGATAACCGACGCTGACTTCCTGGATGGTCGGGCCCACATCGAACACATGGGACACCCGTGGTTCGATACCGAAGGTGTAGTAGCTGCGCGGATAGGAATTGAGTGTCTTCAGGTCACGCGAGGCGATGGTGCTGCCACGAAAACTGTCGGTGTAGTAAGTCAGCACTTCGGCCTGGGTGCGATCGTCGATCTGCCGCGCCCACTTGAACGACACATCCTTGCGACGGCCGCTGAAGCTGTCGTAGTCGCGCACCGACTGGAACGGGTCGGCGTCGTACTGCGCCTGGGTCAGGCCGCCGGGCATGTCGGCCTTGGCGTCGTAGTAGTGGAAGTTGAGGCTGAAATCGTCGACATCGGTCGGCGCCCAATGGGTCTTGAGGATCACGTCGTCGATGTCGTTGCCGTTGTTGCTTTCACGGTAACCGTTGCCATTCACGCCGGAGTACAACAGCGCCACGCCCATGCCGTTGTCCGCGGTGCCGCCCATGAACGCCGTGTCGATGTGTTTCCAGCCACCGTGCTGCGACGTTTCCAGGGTGGTGCCGATTTCCGCGGAGGCCTGTTCCGGGATCGCGCGGGTCACGAAGTTGATCACACCGCCGACGTTTTGCGGTCCGTAGCGCACGGAGCCGGCACCGCGTACCACGTCGATGCTGTCGAGGTTGCCGGAGGAAATCGGTGCCATGGACAGTTGTGGCTGCCCGTAGGGCGCGAACGCCGCCGGGATGCCGTCGATCAGCACGGTGGAGCGAGGCGACAGGCGCGAAGTCAGGCCACGCACGCCGACGTTGAGGGAAATGTCGCTGCCACCGGTGCCGTTGGCGTCCTGCACTTGCACGCCGGGAACCCGTTTCAACACCTCGCCGACGTTCATCGCGCCCTGTTCGACCATGGCTTCGCGGCGGACCACCGTTCGTGCGCCAGGGTGGTTCTGCACCAAGGCGGCATCGGCGTCATCGAGCCAGTCGCCCACCACCTTGATGTCGGTCACACCCAGCTCCAGCGGGCCGTTGGCCGCCGAAGTCGGCGCCGGCATCAGAGTCACCGATCCTTCATCGATCTGGTATTGCAGGCCGCTGCCTTGCAGCAACTGGCGCAGTGCGTCTTCCGGGGACATATTGCCGTCCACCGCCGGAGCCTGTTTGCCGGCGACCAGCTCAGGGCTGAAGAACACCTGAAGCGAGGTTTGCTGGCCCAACTGGCTCAAGGCTTGTCCCAAGGGTTGCGCCGGGATGCGGATGCCGTCGGCGGCAAAGGCCTGGGGCAGCGCAACGTTGACCGCGATGGCGAGCGCCAGCGGCAACCAGGGGAATTTGTTGTTTTTAGCGGTGGAGTTTTTCACGTCGAACGTAATCCTGTGGATCGCAAAAGTGTGCGCTTGTTAATGCAAACCAGTTGCAGTTGAACAGGAAGACGATGAACTCGAAAAAAACCTGAATTTTATTTTGAAATTATTTCCTGGCTGCCATCGCCAAGGGTGCGCACGGCCACCGGCAGAATGCTCGGCAAGGCCTTGAGCAGTGCATCGGTGTTGTCGGACTTGAACACGCTGGTCAGGCGCAGATCGCCGACCGCTGCGCTGGCGACCTTGAGCGGTTTCTCCCGATAACGTGAGACCTGCTCGGCGACGTCGGCCAGGCTGGCGTTGTTGAACACCAGTTTGCCGCTGCGCCAGGCAGTCATTTCCGCCGGGTTGACGGCGTAGGCGGCCGCGACCTTGCCCTGGGCATCGACGTGGGTGCCCAGGCCTGCTGTCAGATTGATGAAATCGTGATCGGCAGCCTCGCGCCCCTGGACCTTGACCGTGCCCTGCTCCACCACCACCCGGGTCTCGCTGGCGCCACGGCGTACGTCGAACCGGGTGCCGGTGACCGTGACCTTGCCGCTGCCCGACTCGACCACAAAGGGTCGGCGGGTGTCGTGCGCGACGCTGAACATCGCTTCACCTTCGCTCAGCTCAACGTGGCGTTGACCCTTTTCAAAACGCACCTGAATCCGGCTGCGGCTGTCCAGATCCACCGCCGAACCGTCCGGCAACGCCACATGGCGCCGCTCATTCAGGGCCGTTGAAAACTCGGCGGTGTAAGGCGCCGGATGATCCAGGCTGCTGAACAGACCCAGGCCAAGCGCCACCGCGAGCACGCTGGCGGCTACCGCGTAACGCAGCACCGGGCGAGGTTTTTTCAGGGCTGGCGGAGTTTCACACAAGGCACGCAAACGCGCCGCCGGTAGCAAATCGGCGGCGCTCCACAAACTCTGGAGCACGTCGAATTCGTTTCGGTGTTGGGGGTGTTGGTCCAGCCAGGCCTGGAACCGGCGACGCACTTCGACATTGACGACAGGTTCCTGCAAACGTACAAACCATAGCGCCGCGTCATCGCGAACCCTTGTTTGCCCGCACGCACAATCACGAGTATCCATCATGGAAGTTCCTGTTGGGCCGGGGAAAAATCATCACACCGCATCGGCTTGGCGTAGGAGCTGCCGAAGGCTGCGATCTTTTGATCTTCGGCAACGCCAAGGCCGCCAAAAGATCGCAGCCTTCGGCAGCTCCTACGGGTAGGTTCATGGCCGCAGCGCATCATGACTGCAACCCGTCCAGGCGATCGCGCAGGTGCCGAAGCGTGCGGATCATATACTTTTCCACCATGTTCTTGGACAGCCCCAGGCGTTCGGCGATTTCGGCCTGGGTCAGGCCCTCGATTTTCTGCCAGACAAACACCTTGCGGCAGTTGACCGGCAACTCGGTGAGCGCACGTTCGATGGAATCGGCCAGCTGGATCGCGTGCATGAAATGCTCCGGGTCGCCGGTCGGCGACTCACTGAGATCGATCGCCTCTGACTCCATGGCGCCCCGCCGGTCCTCACGCCGGTAACCATCCACGGCAATGTTGCGCGCGGTCTGGTGCAAATACGCCCGGGGCTGTTCCACCCGCGCCGAATCGGACTCAAGCACCCGCACGAAGGTGTCGTGGGCCAGGTCCTCGGCCTGCTGACGATTCCTCAGGCGACGGGTCCAGGTACCAACCAACTCTTCGTAATGCTCGAAAAAGCCGTGTCTGCGGGGCAGCTTGAGGGTCATTGCGCTGTGCTGTGGAAACGGGGCGTGAATAGTAATGCTTCTTATTAAACCAAAGCAATCGCTTCCGACCTCAAACACGCCCCCTGTAGGAGCTGCCGAAGGCTGCGATCTTTTGACTTTGATTTTTGCAAGAAAGATCAAAAGATCGCAGCCTTCGGCAGCTCCTACAGGTAACGAAAAAAGGCCGCTGATTGCTCAGCGGCCTTGTTCAATCCGACGGGTTAGTCCGTCTTGCAGGTACCCTCGAAGCCGTCACTCAGAGGTCGGTAATTTCCTTGTGGCGAGGCACCAGCATCTTCATCACACTCCACGCCACCAGATAGGCCAGCGCGCAGACGGCGAACATGATCATGTAGCCGGTACGGATTTCACCCACCGATTTGTAGTAGTCGAACACCCAGCCACCGACCTTGGTCAGCAAGACTCCGCCCAACCCACCCGCCATACCACCAATGCCGACCACGGACGCGACGGTCTTTTGCGGGAACATGTCGGACACTGTGGTGAAGATGTTGGCCGACCAGGCCTGATGCGCCGACGCGCCCACACCAATCAGCAACACCGGCACCCAGACGCTGATGTGCCCCAATGGCTGCGCCAACAGCACGACCAGCGGGAAAACGGCAATCACCAGCATGGCTTTCATGCGGCCGTCATACGGCTTGTCGCCACGTGCCATGAAATAGCTGGGGAACCAGCCGCCGCCGATACTGCCGACCATGGTCATGCTGTACAACACCGCCAGTGGCACCACGATGGCTGCGCCTTTCAGGCCGTACTGCTCCGACAGGTAGGTCGGAAGCCAGAACAGAAAGAACCACCACACACCATCGGTCATGAACTTGCCGAAGGCGAACGCCCAGGTCTGACGGTATTTCAGCAATTGGAACCACGAAACCTTTTTGCCGACGCCCGTCTGCACAGCGGCGCTGGCGGGGGAATCACTGTGGATGTGCGCCAGTTCCTGCGCCGACAGGCGCTTCTGCTGCTCCGGCTTGTCGTACAACACCAGCCATACGCCCATCCAGATAAAGCCCAGCATGCCGATCACGATGAACGCGGTCTGCCAGCCCCACAGGCCAGCGATCAGCGGCACCGAAATGGGTGCCAGGATCGCGCCGACGTTGGCCCCGGAGTTGAAGATGCCGGTGGCGAAGGAGCGTTCCTTCTTCGGGAAATACTCAGCGGTGACCTTGATTGCGGTCGGGAAGTTGGCCGATTCACCGACCGCCAGCACGGCGCGCGACAGCATGAAGCCGGCGATCGAGACCGGGATGACCGCAATACCGAGCGCGCTACAGATGGCGGCAATACCCTCGCCCATGGGTTCTGCAAAGGCGTGCATGACGGCGCCGGTCGACCAAATGCAAATCGCCACCACAAAAGCGGCCTTGGTGCCGATCTTGTCCACTACACGGCCCGCGAACAGCATGGAAATCGCGTAGGTGAACTGGAAGACGGCGGCAATGTTGGCGTAATCGGTGTTGCTCCAGCCAAACTGCCTCGACAGATCCGGCGCCAGCAGGCTCAGCACCTGGCGGTCGAGGTAATTGACGGTGGTTGCAAAAAACAACAATGCACAAATGGTCCATCGGTATTTACCGACAGACTGGCTGACGCGTTGCGCAGTAATGGGCTCGTTCAAGTTCATGGCATCACTTTATTGTAGATTTTGGGTGATGATCTCTCGGTGTAAAACGAGATCAATTGGGCCACCGGGCTTCACTTCAATGCATCGGTCCACGACGAAACGGGCCATATTCCGCCGAGGGATCGGGCCAACTGGTTTCGGACAACTCATCAGACAACCCACTGGGAAGCAGGGACTGATTGCTCAGCCTGCGTTTCTCAGGCGAGTCAGTGACGGGTTGTCACGGGTAACGGGCGCAAGGGTGCGTGCACATGGAAGCCGATGGCTGAACACGGGAGCTTCAGGGGCGAGAGGGAGGCGATTGGATTCATGTTGAGGTCGACACTCTTTTTATTTTAATTTGGACGTTCATGTCATATGTCGTCGTATGACTTGGGAGATTTATAGCCAGTCCCATGGGCCACTGTCAACAAGAAAACTCCTTAGATCTGAACGGCCTGACCGTCTTGAAAATGCGATATATAATCGAATAACCCCGTTAAACGGGCTCTTGGACGCAGGTAGCGCGACTCACCGCTCACTCCCTTGTCAGTTTTGAAAGGGATCATCGACCATTCATCGTTGTACGACAACTGATAGCAAAGCGATCAGAATCCGCCCTACTACGCTCTATCAGGCACAGATCCAAAGGTTTTTGGCAGGATTCCCAATGCAGCCATTCACTGGCTGTAGCAAAGTGCGGGCATGGCTGTTATCGGCTTTTCCGAAGGAACCCAGAATGTTCACCTCCCTTGCACTGCGAAACAGAAAACCGCTGGCCCGCCTCGCCCTGGCTATCACGCTGGGCACGCTTGGCCTGCCTTACTGGGCGGACAATGCCCAGGCCCACGGCGGTCATGCCGACATGGTGCCGCTGCAAGAGGGTCTGGAGGCCTTTGGTGCCACGGTGAAATGGGACGACTACGCCAACCTGTTCACCATTGCCAAGGACGGGGTCTATCTCAAGGTCAAGCCCGAGAGCAAAGTGGCGATGCTCAACGGCAAGCGCATCGAGCTGACGGTGCCGGTGGTGTTCAAGGACCATAAGGCGTTCATGTCCACCGACTTCATCAACCAGGTGTTCCAGTCCGGGCTGGACAAGACCTTCGTCGTCGAGACCCGCCCCAACCCGCTCAACCCCCTGAGCGCCGCCGAAATCACCACGGCCGTGGACATCGTCAAGAAATCGGACAACTACAAGCCCGGTTTCCGTTTCACCGAAGTCTCGGTCAAGGCGCCGCCCAAGGATCAGGTGTGGAACTTCGCCCTCACCGGGCAGAACGTCGCCCAGCCGCGCGAGGCCTCGATCGTGGTGCTCGACGGCAAACACGTGATCGAAGCGCTGGTGGATCTCGACACCAAGACACTCAAGTCCTGGAAGCCGATCGAAGGCGCCCACGGCATGGTCTTGCTGGACGACTTCGCAACGGTACAGTCGGCCGTCGAGACCAGCCCGGAATACGCCCAGGCCCTGGCCAAGCGCGGCATCAACGACGTGAAGAAGGTCGTGGCCACGCCACTGACCGTCGGTTACTTCGACGGCAAGGACGGCCTGGCGCAGGACAAGCGCCTGCTGAAAATCGTCAGCTACCTCAACACCGGTGACGGCAACTACTGGGCGCACCCGATCGAGGGCCTGGTGGCGATTGTCGATCTGGAACAGAAGAAACTGATCAAGATCGAAGACGACGCGCTGATCCCGGTGCCGATGAAACCGACGCCGTATGACGGACGCGGACGCCAGGGCGTCGCAGTCAAGCCGCTGGAAATCATCGAACCCGAGGGCAAGAACTACACCATCAGCGGCAACAGCATTCACTGGCAGAACTGGGACTTCCACGTTCGCCTCGATTCGCGGGTCGGGCCGATCCTGTCCACCGTCACCTACGACGACAAGGGCAAGAAACGCAAGATCATGTACGAAGGCTCGCTGGGCGGCATGATCGTGCCTTACGGCGACCCGGATGTCGGCTGGTACTTCAAGGCCTACCTCGACTCCGGCGACTACGGCATGGGCACCCTGACCTCGCCGATTGCCCGTGGCAAAGACGCCCCGCAAAACGCCGTGCTGCTGGACGCCACCATCGCCGACTACACCGGCGCACCGACCGCGATCCCCCGCGCCATGGCGGTGTTCGAACGCTACGCCGGGCCTGAATACAAACACCAGGAAATGGGCCAGCCCAACCTCAGCACCGAGCGCCGTGAACTGGTGGTGCGCTGGATCAGCACCGTCGGCAACTACGACTACATCTTCGACTGGGTCTTCCAGCAGAACGGCACCATCGGCATCGACGCCGGCGCCACCGGCATCGAAGCGGTCAAGGGCGTGAAGTCCAAAACCATGCACGAAGACACCGCCAGGGAAGACACCCGCTACGGCACCCTGCTCGATCACAACATCGTCGGCACCACGCACCAGCACATCTACAACTTCCGCCTCGACATGGACGTGGACGGCGAGCAGAACTCACTGGTGGAAGTGAACCCGGTGGTGCTGCCCAACGACCGTGGCGGCCCGCGCACCAGCACCATGCAGACCGAAACCAAAGTGGTCGGTACCGAGCAGCAAGCGGCGCAGAAATTCGACCCGTCGACCGTGCGCCTGCTGACCAACTTCAGCAAGGAGAACAAGGTCGGCAACCCGGTTTCCTATCAACTGATTCCATACGCCGGCGGCACCCACCCGGTGGCCAAGGGCGCCAACTTCGGCAAGGACGAATGGCTCTATCACCGCCTGAGCTTCATGGACAAGCAACTGTGGGTGACCCAATACAACCCCGAGGAAAAATACCCGGAAGGCAAGTACCCGAACCGCTCGGACAAGGACTCGGGCCTGGGGCAATTCACCCAGGACAACCACTCCATCGAGAACACCGACGATGTGGTCTGGCTGACCACCGGCACCACCCACATCGCCCGCGCCGAGGAATGGCCGATCATGCCGACCGAATGGGTGCACGTGCTGCTCAAGCCGTGGAACTTCTTCGATGAAACGCCGACGTTGAACCTCAGCACCCCGGAATAAAAAATACGTGCCCCCTGTAGGAGCGAGCTTGCTCGCGATGAGCGTGAACGATTACGCGTAAAACCAGATGCCCAGCGGCGCCTTCGAGTTTTTCGCGAGCAAGCTCGCTCCTACAGGGGACATGTTTACTGGCTCACCACAATCTTGCCGAGCATCTGCGGATGCAGCGCGCAAAAATACTCATACTCCCCCGGCGTGTCGAACACCCAGGAATAGCTGTCACCGGTATCCAGCGCCCCGGAGCGAAACACCTTGTGGGATTCCGCCACCGTGTGCGGGATCTCGTCGTCGTTAACCCACGTCACTTTTGTGCCCACAGCCACGTTCAGATCCTTGGGGCCGAACATGAATTCCTTGATGTCGATTTTCACCTCCTGAGCCCACACCGGCATCGATACCATCAGGCAGGCAACGGCCAACAATCGCGTTTTCATTGCACCGCCTCCCTAAACCAGTGTCGAATCGATCAGCGCCAGCGGGTGCTCCCCCTGGGTCGCTCGCACATCGGTGACTCCCAGATAATTGCGCAACTGATCAGCCGCTACCGTCATCGGTCCCGGTGTCGGCGCAGTGCCCGGCGCGGGTTGTGGATAAGCCGTGCCGCGAGCGGTATGGAAAGTGATATTGCCTTCGACCTTCTGGATGACCTGGTGGATATGCCCATTCAACACCGTCACCGAACCGTACTTGCGCAGCATGGCGATCGCCTGATCGCCATCCTCGGTACCCCAGCCCCACGGCTGATAAATCGTCCACAACGGAATATGGGTAAACACCACGATTGGCGTGCTGCTGGTCACCGCGCGCAAGTCGTCGGCCAGCCAGGCCAGTTGTTCGGCGCCCAGAGTCGCTTCACGGCCCGCCTGGAAGTTGAAGACGTTCACCAGCGCAATGAAGTGCACGCCGTGGTCATCGAAACTGTACCAGCCATTGCCTTTGGTGCCCTTGCCGTAACGCTCCAGATAAAGCTTGCCGCCGCCCTCGTCGAGGGTGTCGTGCTCACCCGGCACGTAGTGCACGGTGGACGGCAGGCCGTTAAGCAATTGTGCGGCGGTGTCGAACTCGTCGGCTTTGGACAGGTGGGTGATATCACCGGTGTGCAGGATCAGCGAGGGTCGTTTTGGCAGCGCAATGACCTTGTCGATCGCCACTTGCAAGGTCTTGAGCGGTTCCGGGTTGGCCTCCTTGTTGAAACCGATGTGCGAGTCGCTGATCTGCACGAAGTGGAAGGTGCTGGCGAGCGCCTTGGGGTTGGAAACATTGCCCGCCTCATCCAGGGCGAAGGCCCGGGGAATGCCGCCGCTCATGGCCCAGATCACGCCTGCCCCGGCCCATGCCGAGCACTTGAGCAGCGTACGGCGATCGGGGTTGAGCGGGCCGTCGGTGCGTCGTTGGTTTTTTGCATGAATGTCCATCGGTATGCCCTCGGTGGCGTACTACAGTGGTGAAGCGGGTGATGTAGCTGACACGAGGTAAACCGAGCGGGACAGGACTTTATTCCAGATGAAAAAACATGTTTTTTTCCGGGAATAAAATGCGCCGCTTCACGGTTATAGAGGTGGGACAGTGCGGAAACCACTATGAAGCGATTTGAGGAACTGTTTGCACCCCACCTGGACGCCGCTTACAACCTCGCGCGCTGGCTCACCGGCAACGACAGCGCCGCATCCGATGTCGTGCAGGAAAGTGCCTTGCGCGCCTTCAGGTTTTTGCACCGCTTCGCCAATGGCAACGCCAAGGCCTGGTTCCTGACCATCGTGCGCAATGAAAGCTACACCTGGCTCAAAACTTCGGCCGGCCACAATTGGGTCGCCATCGGCGATGAACTCCCCGAAGACGACAAGGCACTCAGCCACAGCCAGACCCCGGAACTGCTGGCCATCCACAACGAAAATGCGGCGCTGATCCAGCAAGCCCTGTGCGCCCTGCCGCCGGCGTTTCGCGAGGTGATCGTGCTCAAGGAACTCGAAGACATGCCCTACAAGGACATCGCCCTGGTGGTCGACATTCCCATCGGCACCGTCATGTCGAGGCTGGCCAGGGCGCGGGCGATGCTCAAGCTCGAACTACTGAAGTTGCACGATCATGAATGAACTCGACTGCACGGTTTGCCAGACGCTGATGCATGGCTATATGGACCAGGAACTTGATTCGGCGGCGGCTGCGAACGTGGCCGGGCATCTGACCGAGTGCGCCGAGTGTTCGCGGTTGCATGATCAAACGAAGCTGCTGAAGGCCGGTGTGAAGCAACGGGCGCCGTATTACGCAGCGCCGGCATCATTGACTGCGCTGGTGTTCCCCCCTGCTCCCCCGGCAGCCAGCTTCGTCGAGCGTTGGCGCCAATGGTTCGCACCCGCTTTTTCAGCGGCGGCTCTGGCCTTCGCGGTGGTGTTATATGTAGCGACGCCGGGCAGCGAACAGCCTTTGATGGACGAGGCGGTCTCCAGCCATGTGCGTTCGTTGATGGGCGAGCATTTGAACGATGTGGTGTCGTCCGACCACCATACCGTGAAGCCCTGGTTCACCGGCAAACTCGACTTCTCGCCGCCGGTATTCGATTACTCCGCACAAGGTTTTCCCCTGCTGGGCGGACGGCTGGATTATCTGCAGCATCAGACCACGGCGGCCCTGAGTTATGGCCGGGCCAAGCACATAATCAATGTGTTCATCTTGCCCGTGCAGGCGGCCGACAAGCCGCGACAGAGCCAGACGATCCGAGGTTTCAATGTCGTGTCCTGGCAAGAAAACCACATGCGCTTCGTGCTGGTTTCCGATCTGGAGAGAAGTGAGCTGGAGGCGTTCAGCCAAATGCTCAAACCGTAGAGCTTTTTGATGAACGCCGCGAATAGGCTACAAACAAAACCCTGTGGGAGCGGGCTTGCCCGCGATAGCGGTGTGTCAGATAGCATTGATATCGACTGACACTCAGTCTTCGCGGGCAAGCCCACTCCCACATGGGCGATGCATTGCCATTGAGATATCAGGCATACCGCTTGCGATACTCCCCCGGCGCAATGCCGAAGCGCGATTTGAACGCGGTGGAGAAGTAGCTCGAATCGGAAAACCCCCACGAATACCCCAGCACCGACAACTTCTGCTCCTTGCCCGATTGGCGCAGGGATTCGGCGCACAGGTCCAGGCGGCGGTTCTTGATGTAGCGCGCCACCACCAACCCCTTCTTGGCAAACATCCGGTACAGGCCGCGAGTGGACATGCCGACTTCCCGCGCCAGCCATTCCGGGCACAGGTCTTCGGAGCGAATGTTTTCGTCGATACAGGTGAGCGTCTTGCGGAAGATCCGCTCATGGACATCGGTGCAGTCGTCGGCCTGGCTGATCGCCGGGCGCAGCAGGCTGACGATCGCCTCCAGGGTCGCTTCGCTTTCCTGGCGGGTCAGGTGCTGCTGGCGGGTGGCGTCGAGGATCAACCGGTGCGAGAGCATGGCGATGGGCGAGGACGCGGCAATCCGGTGGCCGCACTTGACCGGGTTGAAGCGCAGGGTTTGCTCGACCAGTTGATACGGCAGGATCAGCGACAACTGCCGGGAGTTTTCGCCGTAGGTGAAATCGCTGGGGCGCGAGGCATCGATCAGCGTGATGTCGCCGGGGGACAGCAAGACCTTGTCGTCGCCCTGGGCCATGCCCGCCGTGCCGTCGAGCTGGAACACCGCGAAATACTTGCCGCCCTCGCCCGCCGCGACTTCCTGGGGCGTACGGTACAAACGCGCCTGGCACACGTCGACGAAACTGAGTTTGAGCGCATCGCTCTGGTATTCGCGGATGCGCCCGGCAAATTCGCTGCCCAGGGGTTGTGCGTTGAAGGCGCCACAGATCTGGTTGATCTGATGGATCCACTGGTCGAACCCTTCATGGCGCTGTGCTGTTGTAGAAATCATGTCAGGCCTCACGCAGGCTTATTTTTATTGTCTACGTCATTCCACACGACACCGGATGCTTCGAGTCTCCTGAACCGCACCACTCCCTGAACAGTGACGTGCTACTTCAGTCCGCCAAAACGCCGATAGAAGCTTTCACCGACATCCGGCAACGGGCCGTCTGCCGTTTCCAGTGCAGCGTTCAGCCATTCTTCGGCCTTGGCGTAGATCAAACGGTAAATGTTGCGGCACAACTGGCGGGCGGCGCGGCCTTCCCAGTCGCCGGGCAGCAACTCGTCCGGTAATTGCGGGTCGCGCAGCAGCAGCTTGCGGTACTCGTGAATCAACAGCACCCGCGCCAGGAAGCAGTCGGCCGGTTGCAGGTTTTCCTGCTCGCGCAGGGCTTGCCACAGCGGCCGGAACAACTGGATGAACTCGCTGTAATGCGCGGCCAACTCCTCGATGTTCCAGCTCTCGCGTACCTGCAGGCGCAGGGCCTTGGAGGCCAGTACATCCTGGGCGGTGGTTTCGAAGACGATGGTGTCCTCCTGGGCGCCGAGGTCGAGCAGGGTCGCGTTGACGTCGGAACGGTCGCTGCGCGGACAGGCCAGCACCACCGGCGAAATCGCGCCGAAGCCTTGCCATTCCAGTTCCTCGCGCACCTGTTTGCGTTTGTCCTGGGTCAGTTGCGAAAGCATCACCAGGCACCAGGAACCATCCCAGGCCGGCATCGTGGTGCTGTAGACCCGCTTGAAGGCCTTGTCGAAACGGCGACGGCCGGTGCCGGTCAGGCTGTAGTAACTGCGGCGACCGACTTTCTCGGCGGTCAGCCAGCCTTCCTTGGTCAGGCGAAAAATCGAGGTGCGGATCAGCCGTTCGTTGATGCCGATGGGTTCGAGCAACTGAATCAGGCTGCCCAGCCACACGGTGCCGCCATGGGGTTCGATGGCATCCCCGTACAACGTGATGATCAAGGAACTGGCGCGGATCGGCGTCTGCTCCTGGAAGCGGGTAATCAGGTGGTTCAAGGGAGTCAGGGACGACATGGGCGTTCCGTGCAAAAAAAGAAAAGGAATATACCGAAAGCTAATGGGTTAATCCCGATCCCTTGTGGGAGCGGGCTTGCTCGCGAAGGCGGTATGTCAGTCGATAAATTTGTCGTCTGACACTCCGCTTTCGCGAGCAAGCCCGCTCCCACAGGGGACCTGTGTTCACGAAACACTGCCTTTTGGCCGCAACCCACTGTCGCTGATACGCGGGCGATCCGGTTCCGGTTCGCTCAGCGGCTCGCACACCTGCATCTGCTCGAGGCAACGCTGGGCCAGTTGCTGATACTCCCGGGTGCCGGCCTGTTTCCACGCCACTTCCTGATCGCTGAGGCTGCGCTTGATGCTGGCCGGTGCGCCCATGACCAGCGACTGTTCCGGGCATTCGAAACCGGCCTTGACGAACGCCGCCGCCGA
The DNA here is from genome assembly GCF_059491875.1 of Pseudomonas sp. Pseusp49. Lineage (NCBI taxonomy): Bacteria > Pseudomonadati > Pseudomonadota > Gammaproteobacteria > Pseudomonadales > Pseudomonadaceae > Pseudomonas > Pseudomonas sp. Pseusp49. Next base: position 4,783,605 of record NZ_CP168514.1, read on the forward strand.
CACGAATGAACGCGGACCGATCCGGGCGTTGTCCATCACCACCGCATTCATGCCCACCAGCGCATCGGCGCCGATCCGGCATCCGTGCAGCACCGCGCCGTGGCCGATGTGGCCGTTGCGCTCCACCACTGTGTCGCTGTCGGGGAAACCGTGCATCACGCAGGTGTCCTGCAGGTTGGCGCCCTCCTCCAGCACGATCCGCCCGAAGTCCCCGCGCAGGCTGGCCAGCGGACCGACATAGCAATGCGGGCCGATGATTACATCGCCGATCAATACGGCCGACGGGTGCACATAAGCGCTCGGGTCAACCACCGGAGTCAGGCCATCAAGGCTGTAGCAGGTCATGGCAGGTTCCTTCGCAAAGCGATGCAAATAATGGTCTATTTTGTATCACATCATTTTTACCAGTACAAAGACTAAAAACCGTATCACTTGAAAGGCCCCTTTCCGACGAAAACCAATGCGTCCATAAAAACGCTATAAAACCCAATGAATTCAAGGAAAAACCCGTTACAAGCGCCCTTCTACCAGGAAGACGAACAATCGAAAGCCACACAATTAAGACACATTAAATCTATTTTCGTATTGCATTTGCGTATCACGTTGTAGCTATACTTGGGCAAAACCGGCCCCTGCGGCCGATCCAATAACGAGCCGGCACCACGCCGAGCGTGCACCGCGAGAGCATCCGCCATGCCTCTGACCCTTGCCGTCGAATTGATCGAGCCTGGCGTCCGCCTGATTACCCTGCAGCGCCCGCAAGCCCTGAACGCCTTGACCACTGAATTGCTGGGCGAGCTGGCCGCCGAACTGAACGCCGCACAAGTCGACCCCGACACCCGTGCCGTGGTCCTCACCGGCAGCCGCAAGGCCTTCGCCGCTGGTGCCGACATCAAGGAAATGGCCGAACGCAACCTGGTCGGCATCCTCGACGACCCGCGCCAGGCCTCGTGGCAAACCATCACCCGCTTCAGCAAACCGCTGATCGCCGCGGTCAACGGCTTCGCCCTCGGCGGTGGCTGCGAACTGGCGATGCACGCCGACATCATCATTGCCGGGGAAGACGCGCGCTTCGGCCAGCCGGAAATCAACCTCGGGATCATGCCCGGTGCAGGTGGCACCCAGCGTCTGCTGCGCGCCGTCGGTAAATCCATGGCCATGCAGATGGTCCTCACGGGTGAGCCGATCGACGCCCGCCAGGCCCAGCGCGCCGGCCTGGTCAGCGAAGTGACTCAGCCGGAGTTCACCGTCGATCGCGCCCTGCACATCGCCCGGGGCATTGCCGCCAAGGCGCCACTGGCCGTACGCCTGGCCAAGGAAGCGCTGCTCAAGGCCATGGACACCGACCTGGCCAGCGGCCTGCGCTTCGAGCGCCACGCCTTCACCGTGCTGGCCGGCACCCGCGACCGCGACGAAGGCATTGCGGCCTTCCAGGAAAAACGCGCGCCGACCTTCACCGGCCAGTAATTAAACGAATTCGAACGACTGCCAAGAGAACGCCCAGACCATGAACTTCGAACACATCCTGTTTTCCATCGACGCCGGCGTCGCCCTGCTCAGCCTCAACCGGCCAGACCAGCTCAACAGCTTCAACACCCAGATGCACGGCGAAGTGAAAGAAGCACTCAAGCAAGTGCGGCAGAACCCGGACGTGCGCGTTCTACTGCTGACCGGTGAAGGTCGCGGCTTCTGCGCCGGGCAGGACCTGAGCGACCGCAATGTCGCGCCGGGCAGTGCCGTGCCGGACCTGGGCGAATCCATCGAGAAGTTCTACAACCCGCTGATCCGCCAGTTGCGCGACCTGCCGCTGCCGGTGATCTGCGCGGTCAACGGCGTCGCCGCCGGTGCCGGCGCCAACATTCCGCTGGCCTGCGACCTGGTGCTGGCGGCGCGTTCGGCCAGTTTCATCCAGGCGTTCTGCAAGATCGGCCTGATTCCCGATTCCGGTGGCACCTGGACCTTGCCACGGCTGGTCGGCATGGCCCGAGCCAAAGCCCTGGCCTTGCTTGGCAATCGCCTGAGCGCCGAACAGGCCGAACAATGGGGCCTGATCTACCAGTGTGTGGACGACGCCGCCCTGCGCGACGAAGCGCTGAAACTGGCGCGCCACCTCGCCACTCAGCCCACCTACGGTCTGGCGCTGATCAAACGCAGCCTCAACGCCAGTCTGAGCAACAGCTTCGACGAACAGTTGGAACTGGAGCGCGACCTGCAACGCCTGGCCGGGCGCAGCGAGGACTATCGCGAAGGCGTCGGCGCCTTCATGGAAAAACGCACCCCAAGCTTCAAGGGGCGCTGAGTCATGACCGCATTGAACACCTCTGCACGCATTGCCGTGATCGGCGCCGGGGCCATGGGCGCCGGCATCGCCCAGGTCGCGGCGCAAGCCGGCCATCCGGTGTTGCTGCTGGACAACCGCCCCGGTGCCGCTGCCCAGGCCATCGAAGGCATCGATCGGCAGCTGGGCAAACGAGTCGAAAGCGGCAAGCTGTCCGCCGAGTCACGCAGCGCAACCATTGCCCGCCTGCAAGCGGTGGAAGCTATCGAAGCCCTGGCCGATTGCGAGCTGATCATCGAAGCCATCGTCGAGAACCTCGAGGTCAAGCGTGCACTGTTCCGCCAGCTCGAAGGCATCTGTAGCGAACACTGCATTCTGGCCAGCAACACCTCGTCGCTGTCGATCACCAGCATCGCCGCGCAGCTTGCACATCCGGAGCGCCTGCTCGGCCTGCACTTCTTCAACCCGGCGCCGGTCATGGCACTCGTGGAAATCGTTTCCGGCCTGGCCAGCGATCCCATCCTGGCTGAGTGCCTGTACGACACCGCCAAGGCCTGGGGCAAAAAACCGGTGCACACCCGCTCCACGCCGGGCTTCATCGTCAACCGCGTGGCCCGGCCGTTCTATGCCGAAAGCCTGCGGATGCTGCAGGAAGGCGCGGCCGACTGCCCGACCCTGGATGCGTTGATGCGCGAAGCCGGCGGCTTTGCCATGGGCGCGTTCGAGCTGACCGATTTGATCGGCCACGACGTCAACTACGCCGTGACCTGCTCGGTGTTCGACGCCTATTACCAGGACACGCGTTTCCTGCCGTCGCTGATCCAGAAAGAACTGGTGGACGGCGGACGCCTGGGACGCAAGAGCGGCCAGGGTTTCTACTGCTACGCCCAAGGCGCGGAACGCCCGCAAGCCGCTGAAATCAGCAGCGATGCGAAGGTCGAGGTCTGTGCCGTGGAGGGCAACCTCGGTATTGCTCAAGGTTTGCTCGCACGCTTGCATGAACAAGGCGTCGAGATCGTCCAGCGCGATGGTCTGGGCTTGCTGCGAGTCGGTGATGCCGTGCTGGCCTTGAGCGATGGACGCATGGCCTGTCAGCGGGCTCGCGATGATGGCCTGCGTAACCTGATCCTGCTGGATCTGGCGTTCGATTACGCCAATGCCAAACGCATCGCCATCAGCCATGCGGCAGGCATCGATCCGCAGGCCCTCGAACAAGGCGTGGCCCTGCTGCAACGGGCCGGCCTCAAGGTCAGCCTGCTCAGCGACAGCCCGGCCCTCGCCGTCCTGCGCACCGTGGCGATGCTCGCCAACGAAGCCGCCGATGCCCTGCTGCAGGGCGTGGCGTCGGCCGCCGACATCGATTTGGCGATGCGCGCCGGGGTCAATTATCCGCAAGGGCCGCTGGCCTGGGCCGATGTCATTGGCCTGTCGCACATTCTTCAAACGCTGGAAAACCTGCAAGCCAGTTACGGCGAAGAACGCTACCGGCCGTCGCTGCTGCTGCGCCGTCGCGTCGCCGAAGGGAGAACCTTCCATGACTAACCATGAAGCCATGACCCTGGCCAGTGAATGCGCGCAATCGCTGTTCCAGCGCGACGCCGCCAGCCAGGCCATGGGCATGCGCCTGCTCTCGGCCGGCCCCGGTTGCGCCCGGGTCGGCATGACCGTGCGCGCCGACATGGTCCAGGGCCACGGCACCTGCCACGGCGGCTACCTGTTCGCCCTCGCCGATTCGGCGTTCGCCTTTGCCTGCAACAGCTACAACGAAGCCACCGTGGCCATCGGTTGCAGCATCGACTACATCGCCCCGGCCCGCTTGGGTGACACGCTCAATGCCGACTGCATCGAGCAGAGCCGTTCCGGGCGCACCGGCAACTACGACGTGCGTATCGAAAACCAGCAGGGCCAGTTGATCGCCCTGTTCCATGGCAAATCCTACAAAGTGCGCGGCCCGGTGCTGACGCAGGAGACCCCGAATGAATGACGCCCTGATCATCGACGCCGTCCGCACCCCGATAGGCCGCTACGCCGGGGTCCTGAGCAGCGTGCGCGCCGACGACCTCGGCGCGGTGCCGCTGCGCGAACTGCTGCGCCGCCACCCGCAAGTCGACTGGAGCACCGTCGACGACGTGATCTACGGCTGCGCCAACCAGGCCGGCGAAGACAACCGCAACGTCGCGCGCATGTCGGCCCTGCTGGCCGGATTGCCGGTCAGCGTGCCCGGCACCACCCTCAATCGCCTGTGCGGCTCCGGGCTGGACGCGGTGGGCACGGCTGCCCGGGCGATTCGCAGCGGCGAAACCGGGTTGATGCTGGTTGGCGGTGTTGAGTCGATGTCCCGCGCTCCGCTGGTGATGGGCAAGGCCGAGCAGGCGTTTTCCCGTGCGGCCGAGATCTTCGACACCACCATCGGCTGGCGCTTCGTCAATCCGCTGATGAAAAAGGCCTACGGCATCGACTCCATGCCGGAAACCGCGGAGAACGTCGCCGAACAGTTCAACATCTCCCGGGCCGACCAGGACGCCTTCGCCCTGCGCAGCCAGCAGCGTGCAGCGGCCGCCCAGGCCAACGGGCGCCTGGCGAAAGAAATCGTCGCCGTGGAAATCCCGCAGCGCAAAGGCCCGGCCAAAGTGGTCGAGCACGACGAACATCCACGCGGCGACACCACGCTCGAACAGCTTGCCAAACTCGGCACGCCGTTCCGTGAAGGCGGCAGCATCACCGCCGGCAACGCCTCCGGGGTCAACGACGGCGCCTGCGCGCTGCTGCTGGCCAGCCCGGAAGTCGCCAAGCGCCACGGCCTGACCGCCCGTGGCCGAGTCGTGGCCATGGCCACCGCCGGCGTCGAACCACGAATCATGGGCATCGGCCCGGTGCCGGCCACGCGCAAGGTGCTGGAAGTGGCCAACCTGAGCCTGGCCGACATGGACGTGATCGAGCTCAACGAAGCGTTTGCGGCACAGGGTCTGGCGGTGCTGCGCGAGCTTGGCCTGAGCGACACCGATCCGCGGGTCAACCCCAACGGCGGCGCCATCGCCCTCGGCCACCCGTTGGGCATGAGCGGCGCGCGACTGGTGACCACCGCCCTGCATGAGCTTGAGGAACGTAACGGCCGCTACGCCCTGTGCACCATGTGCATCGGCGTCGGCCAGGGGATCGCGCTGATCATCGAGCGTCTATCCCACTAAAGAATCGCGATTCCCAAGGAGCCGAGAGGTATCCTTGGGGCATGCACTCAAAGCCCTTGTGCAAAAGGGCTGGAACACAAAAACAATTCGAGTGAACACATGAACATGCCAATTGCCCAAGCCGTGCTGAACCCTGTGCTGGACCCGCTGGAAACCGCCAGCATCGACGAGCTGCGCCAACATCAGCTCGAGCGCCTGCGCTGGAGCCTGAACCACGCCTACAACAACGTGCCGCTGTACCGTCAGCGTTTCGATGCGCTGGGCGTGCACCCGGACGACATCAAGTCCCTCGACGACCTGGCGAAATTCCCTTTCACCACCAAATCCGACCTGCGTGACAACTACCCCTACGGCATGTTTGCCGTGCCGATGAACGACATCGTGCGCCTGCACGCGTCCAGCGGCACCACCGGCAAACCGACCGTGGTCGGCTACACCCAGAACGACATCGACACCTGGGCCAACGTGGTGGCCCGCTCGATCCGCGCCGCCGGTGGCCGCCGTGGCGACAAGGTGCACATCTCCTATGGCTACGGCCTGTTTACCGGCGGACTCGGCGCGCACTACGGTGCCGAACGCCTGGGTTGCACGGTGATCCCGATGTCCGGCGGCCAGACCGAAAAACAAGTGCAACTGATCAAGGATTTCCAGCCGGACATCATCATGGTCACGCCGTCGTACATGCTCAACATCGCCGACGAAATCGAGCGCCAGGGCATCGACCCGCACAAACTCGCCCTGCGCCTGGGCATCTTCGGCGCCGAACCCTGGACCGCCGAACTGCGCAGCGCCATCGAGGCGCGCCTGGGCATCACCGCCCTGGACATCTACGGCCTGTCGGAAATCATGGGGCCAGGTGTCGCCATGGAATGCGCCGAAACCAAGGACGGCCCGACCATCTGGGAAGACCACTTCTACCCGGAAATCATCGACCCGGTCACTGGCGAAGTACTGCCGGACGGGCAGATGGGCGAACTGGTGTTCACCTCCCTGAGCAAAGAAGCTTTGCCGATGATCCGCTACCGCACCCGCGACCTGACGCGCCTGCTGCCGGGTACGGCGCGACCGATGCGCCGCATCGACAAGATCACCGGACGCAGCGACGACATGCTGATCATCCGCGGGGTCAACGTGTTTCCGACACAGATCGAGGAACAGGTACTCAAAGTCAAACAACTCGCCGAGTGCTATGAGATCCATCTGTATCGCAATGGCAACCTGGACAGTGTCGATGTGCATGTCGAGTTGAAGGCCGAGCACCAGCACCTGAGCGATGAACAGCAGAAGGCTGTTTGCGGGGAATTGAGCAAACACATCAAGACGTATATCGGGATCAGTTCGCGGGTTGTTTTGCAGCCTTTCCACTCGATCAAGCGATCCGAGGGCAAGGCTTGCCACGTGTTGGATAAACGTCCTAAAGCATGACTGCTGCACCCTTTATGGCCCCGCTTATTGCGGGGCTTTTTTTTGCCGGGGCTTCGCTGACTCTGGAGCCGAGCACAATCCCTGTGGGAGCGAGCTTGCTCGCGAAGGCGGCCTGACTGCCGGCCTGTCTTTTGTTGATTGCGTACATATCCGTTTCTTCGGTAACGGCCTCCTATGGTTCCGCTCTTACAGCGGGTCACTTTGAAAAGCGCAAAGTAACCAAACGCTCTTGCCCCTGACATTCGGTGCCTCGCCGTGGCTCGGCATGCCCTCGCTCCGGTCCTGCTCCGTGGGCCCGCCGCCATCGGCCATCCATGGCCGGGGGCGGCTAACCCGGCATCCATGCCGGGTTGCCCACTGCGCAGAACCTGCGCTCGGCCTCACGAGGGGGCGTACACCGCAAAAGCAAAGCGAGGCGGCCTACCGGCCGGCCTGATTCTGATGCGTGCGTTTTTCCGTGTAGGAGCTGCCGCAGGCTGCGATCTTTTGATTCTGGTTTTTGACAATGTCGGAGAGGCGGAAGATCAAGATCAAAAGATCGCAGCCTGCGGCAGCTCCTACAGGCCGAGCGTTAGCTCGCCTGCAGCTCTTGATCTTGATCCACCCGCCCCCTCGGCAGGCTGAGTGGAGGTGTTCATCCGGGGACTGGCGCACAGCGCCGTTCGACGCAGTCGAACTCATTGCATGTAGGTCGAAGCGAAGCCGACCGGAGGGCAATGCCCCCGGATGAATACCGGAGCGAAGGTACCCCGAGCCTCAGCGAGGGGCCGTACGTTCGGGGCGAGCGTTTTTTTGCTTACTTTTTTTAGGCGCTTGTAAAAAAAGTGAGTCGCCGTAAGGGCGAAACCGCCAGCCGCCGCAACCGAAGAAACGGATATGCACCCCCACCCAAAGCCCCCCAACCCCCAAAGCGATACAAAAAACAAATACGACACGTCATTTTGTGTTTGATATTAAATTCTGTATCGCTTATAAAGTCCACATGCCCCAGAACAGATTCAAGGCGGGAACTCAAAAATGTACGCACAGCTCGTAGAAACAGGCGTAAAGCGCATCAAGGACCTCTCGGAAATGTCCGACCAGGAACGCGCCTTCCAGGAAAAAATCGATTCAGAAATCAAGATCGAAGCCAAGAACTGGATGCCAGATGCCTACCGCCAGACCCTGATCCGGCAGATCTCCCAGCACGCCCACTCCGAAATCGTCGGCATGCTGCCCGAAGGCAACTGGGTCACCCGCGCGCCGTCGCTCAAACGCAAACTGCAACTGATGGCCAAGATCCAGGACGAAGCCGGCCACGGCCTGTACCTGTACAGCGCCATGGAAACCCTCGGCGCCGACCGTGATGAAGAGATCGCCAAACTGCACAGCGGCAAGGCCAAGTACTCGAGCATCTTCAATTACCCGACGCTGAACTGGGCCGACATGGGCGCGGTGGGCTGGCTGGTGGATGGTGCGGCGATCGTCAACCAGGTGGTGCTGCAACGCACCTCCTACGGCCCGTATTCCCGGGCGATGATCCGCATCTGCAAGGAAGAGAGCTTCCACCAGCGCCAGGGCTACGAAATCCTCCTGACCATGATGCGCCACGGTAACCAGGCGCAAAAAGACATGGTCCAGGACGCGATCAACCGCCTGTGGTGGCCGTCGCTGATGATGTTTGGCCCAAGCGACGAACACTCGCCGAACAGCGCCCAGTCCATGGCCTGGAAAATCAAGCGCCAGAGCAACGACGAACTGCGCCAGCGCTTCATCGACCAGACCATCCCGCAGCTGGAGCTGCTGGGCTGCACCTGCCCCGACCCGGACTTGAAGTGGAACGCCGAGCGCGGCCACTACGACTTCGGCCAGATCCAGTGGAACGAATTCTACGAAGTGCTCAAGGGCAACGGCCCGTGCAACCAGGAACGCGTCGCCGCCCGCCGCAAGGCGATCGAAGACGGCGCCTGGGTTCGCGAAGCCGCCGTCGCCCATGCCCGCAAAAAACAAAACAAGAACGCCGCGTAAGTCAAACCGCCCCCCCTGTAGGAGCTGCCGCAGGCTGCGATCTTTTGATCTTGATCTTCAGCGGCTCCAGAGCCGCTAAAAGATCGCAGCCTGCGGCAGCTCCTACAGAAGCCGGTGATTCCATGCAGGAGCTGCCGAAGGCTGCGATCTTTTGATCTTCCGCCCCGCCAGCAAAAACCGAACAGATGTGGAGTAACTGAAATGTCCGAGTGGACCCTCTTCGAAGTCTTCGTGCGCAGCAAGCACGGCCTGAACCACAAGCACGTCGGCAGCGTGCATGCCGCCGACACCACCATGGCCATCGAAAACGCGCGCGAGCTCTACACCCGTCGCAGCGAAGGCGTGAGCCTGTGGGTGGTGCCTTCGGCATTGATCACCGCCTCGTCGCCGGATGAAAAAGACCCGCTGTTCGATCCGTCGGACGACAAGGTCTACCGCCACGCCAGCTTCTACGAGCTGCCGGCCGAAGTCGGGCACATGTGAGGTCGACCATGGACAACAAGACTGATCTGATCGAATACCTGCTGCGCCTCGGCGACAGCGCCCTGATCCAGGGCCAGCGCCTGTGCCAGTGGTGCGGCAAGGCCCCGGCACTGGAAGAAGAGCTGGCGCTGATGAACGTCGGCCTCGACCTGGTGGGCCAGGCGCGCAACTGGCTGGAATACGCTGCCGAACTGCTGGACGACGGCCGCGACGCCGATCACCTGGCGTTTCGCCGCGACGAGCGCGCTTACCGCAACCTGCTGCTGGTGGAACAACCCAACGGCGACTTCGCGGTGACCATGCTCAAGCAGTTCCTCTACGACGCCTGGCATTTGCCGGTGCTGCAGGGCCTGAGCCAGTCCAGCGACGAACGCATCGCCGGGATCGCCGCCAAGGCGGTAAAGGAAGTGACCTATCACCTGCGCCGCTCCGGCGAGTGGATCGAACGTCTGGGCGACGGCACCGAGGAAAGCCACAAGCGCATGCTCGCGGCCATCCCTGAAGTCTGGCGCTTCACCGTCGAACTGATCGCCGCCGACGACAGCGAACAGCGCCTGTGCGAAGCCGGCATCACCCCGGACATCGCCAGCGTGGCCGCCCAGTGGCAGGCCAAGGTCGAGCAGATCTTCGCCAGCGCCACCCTGCCCGTGCCCGCCGCGCCGAGCTATTTCTACCTGAATGCCCGCAAGGGCCTGCACAGCGAACACCTGGGCATCCTGCTGGCCGAGATGCAATGCCTGCCACGAGCGTACCCCGATGCAACCTGGTGAGCTGATCGCCAGCGACCTCGGTGCCCGGCCGGCGGGGCCGACCGACCTGGCCGCCGCATGGGCGATTCTGGCTGAGGTCATGGACCCGGAAGTGCCGGTGGTCAGCGTGGTTGACCTGGGCATCGTCCGCGACCTGGACTGGCAGGCCGGCCACCTTCACGTGGTGGTCACGCCGACCTACTCCGGCTGCCCGGCCACCGAAGTGATCGAGAGCGATATCCGCGAAGCCCTGGAACTCGCCGGGTTCAAGGCGCCGCAATTGGAGCGCAAGTTGACCCCGGCCTGGACCACCGACTGGATCAGCGACAGCGGCCGTGAACGCCTGCGCGCCTACGGCATTGCGCCGCCGGAGGGCAGCACCAGCAAGCGCAGCCTGCTCGGTGAAAGCCCGCAGGTTGTGTGCCCGCAATGCGGCAGCGCCCACACCGAGGTCCTCAGCGAGTTCGGCTCCACCGCCTGCAAGGCGCTGTACCGCTGCGTCGATTGCCGAGAACCGTTCGACTATTTCAAGTGCATCTGAGCGGCGAATCGGCCGTCCCAGCTGGAGAACAACAATGAGCAAATTTCACAGCCTGACCATCAAGGACGTGCGCGCCGAGACCCGTGACGCGGTGTCCATCGCCTTCGAGATTCCGCAGCACCTGCAAGACAGCTTCCACTTCACCCAGGGCCAGCACCTGGTGATGCGCACCCAACTGGACGGCGAAGAAGTACGCCGCTCCTATTCGATCTGCACCGGGGTCAACGACGGTGAATTGCGTATTGCGGTCAAGCGTGTGGCCGGTGGACGCTTTTCGGCGTTTGCCAACGAACAGCTCAAGGCCGGGCACATCCTGGAAGTGATGCCGCCGGCCGGGCATTTCTGCGTCGAGCTCGACCCGGCTCGCCACGGCAACTACCTGGCCGTAGCCGCGGGCAGCGGGATCACGCCAATCCTGTCGATCATCAAGACCACCCTGGAAACCGAACCCCACAGCCGCGTCACCCTGCTGTACGGCAACCGCTCCAGCTCCGGCGCGCTGTTTCGTGAGCAGCTGGAAGACCTGAAGAACCGCTACCTGCAACGCCTGAACCTGATCTTCGTGTTCAGCCGCGAGCAGCAGGACGTCGACCTGTACAACGGCCGGATCAACGCCGAGAAGTGCGAGCAGCTGTTCACCCGCTGGCTCGACGTCAAGGCGCTCGATGCGGCGTTTATCTGCGGCCCGCAGGAAATGACCGAGACCGTGCGCGACAGCCTCAAGGCCAAGGGCATGCCACCTGAGCGCATCCATTTCGAACTGTTCGCCGCCGCCGGCAGCGAGCAAAAACGTGCGGCCCGCGAAGCCGCCCGCCAGGTCGATGCGGCGGTCAGCCAGATCACCGTGATCAGCGATGGCCGCGCCCTGGCCTTCGACTTGCCGCGCAACAGCCAGAGCATCCTCGACGCCGGTAACGAGCAAGGTGCGGAACTGCCCTACTCGTGCAAGGCCGGCGTGTGCTCGACCTGCAAGTGCAAGGTCATCGAAGGCGAAGTGGAAATGGACAGCAACCACGCCCTGGAAGACTACGAAGTGGCCGCCGGCTATGTGCTGTCGTGCCAGGCGTTCCCGATCAGCGACAAGGTGGTGCTGGATTTCGATCAGCTTTGATACCCCGTTCTCACTGCTGCCACATCTCCCCTGCGGGAGCGAGCTTGCCCGCGAAGACTGAATGCCAGGCAGCATCAATGTTGAATTTGATGGCCCGATTGCGGGCAAGCCCGCTCCCACAGGGATTTGCAGCAACCCAATATATTGATTCCAGGAGTCAGCATGTCCCAAGCCCCTACCCTGCAAAGCTTCATCGCCGGCCGCTGGATCGGCCAACACGGCGCACAAATCCTGCGCAGCGCCATCGACGGCCATGAGATCTTCCGTACCCATGAAGAGCGCCCGGACTTCGCCGAAGCCATCGAGCACGGCCGTCGCCAGGGCATCAGCGGCTTGATGGCGCTGGACTTCCAGCAACGCGCCCAGCGTCTCAAGGCCCTGGCCCTGTACCTGAGCGAGCGCAAGGAACAGCTCTACGCGATCTCCCACCACAGCGGCGCGACCCGTGCCGACAGTTGGATCGACATCGAGGGCGGCAACAGCACGCTGTTCACCTACGCCAGCCTCGGTTCGCGGGAACTGCCGTCGGGCAACGTCGTCCACGAAGGCCCGGCGCTGCAACTGAGCAAAATGGGCACCTTCGCCGGTACCCACATCCTCGTGCCGCGCGGTGGCGTGGCCGTGCACATCAATGCCTTCAACTTCCCGATCTGGGGCATGCTGGAGAAGTTCGCGCCGAGCTTCCTCGCCGGCATGCCGTGCATCGTCAAACCGGCCAGCGCCACCAGCTACCTGACCGAAGCCGTGGTGCGCCTGATGGATGAGTCCGGCCTGCTTCCGGCGGGCAGCCTGCAACTGATCATCGGTGGCACCGGCGACCTGCTCGACCGCCTGCAGGGCCAGGACGTGGTGACCTTCACCGGTTCCGCCGACACGGCGGCCAAGCTGCGGGTCAACCCGAACCTGATCCGCAACTCGGTACCGTTCACCGCCGAAGCCGACTCGCTGAACTGCGCGATCCTCGCCCCGGACGTGACCCCGGACGACGAAGAGTTCGAGCTGTTCATCAAGGAAGTCGCCCGGGAAATGACCACCAAGGCCGGGCAGAAATGCACCGCCATCCGCCGCGCCATCGTGCCGGCCAAACACATCGACGCCGTCGCTACCCGTCTGCGTGATCGCCTGGCCAAAGTGGTGGTCGGCGACCCGTCGGTGGAAGGCGTGCGCATGGGCGCACTGGCTTCCCACGACCAGCAGAAAGACGTGGCCGAACGCCTGGAAGCCCTGTTGCAGAGCAGCGACATGCTGTTCGGCGCCCGCGACGGTTTTGAACCGCGCGGTGAACATGTCGACAAAGGCGCGTTCTTCGCCCCGACCCTGTTGCAGGCCCGTGACCCGCATGCCGAGGGCGGTGCCCATGACATCGAAGCGTTCGGCCCGGTCAGCACCCTGATGGCCTACGACGATCTCGACGAAGCCCTGGCCCTGGCCGCGCGCGGCAAAGGCAGCCTGGTGGCCAGCCTGGTGACCAAGGATCCGCAGATCGCTGCCAAGGCGATTCCGGTGGCGGCAGCCTGGCACGGGCGCCTGCTGGTGCTGGATCGCCACTGCGCCGGCGAATCCACCGGTCACGGTTCGCCGCTGCCACAACTCAAGCACGGCGGCCCGGGCCGAGCCGGCGGCGGTGAAGAACTCGGCGGCCTGCGCGCGGTGAAACACTACCTGCAACGCGCGGCGGTGCAAGGTTCGCCAACCATGCTGGCAGCGGTCACCGGCGAATACGTGCGCGGCGCCAAGGTCATCGAAACCGACGTGCATCCGTTCCGTCGCCATTTCCAGGACCTGCAAATCGGCGAGTCGCTGCTGACTCACCGCCGCACCGTCACCGAAGCGGACCTGGTGAACTTCGGCTGCCTGTCGGGCGACCACTTCTACATGCACTTCGACGACATCGCGGCCAAGGAATCGCAATTCGGCAAGCGCATCGCCCACGGTTACTTCGTGCTGTCGGCAGCGGCCGGGTTGTTCGTCTCCCCCGGCGTCGGCCCGGTGCTGGCCAACTACGGCCTGGACACCCTGCGCTTCATCAACCCGGTGGGCATCGGCGACACCATCCAGGCGCGCCTGACCTGCAAACGCAAGATCGACCAGGGCAAGAAGAGCCCGCAGGGGATTCCGCAGGGGGTGGTGGCGTGGGATGTGGAGGTCACCAATCAGTTGGGTGAGTTGGTGGCGAGTTATGACATTTTGACCCTGGTGGTCAAGCGCGAAGAGTAAAGGTCAAGCGCAAAAGATCGCAGCCTGCGGCAGCTCCTACAGGGATCGGGTACATCCGGGTGTACGCCACCCTTGTAGGAGCTGCCGCAGGCTGCGATCTTTTGACTTTTGATGCGTGTCTCCCTGACGTACCACCGGCCTCTTCACTTCACCTCTCGATGGTTGATGAGATCAATTTGCGCATGACTGCGGCTGCGGCAAATTGGGTTTGCGGGCCTTTATTCGCGGCGCTTTTATGGGCAAGTTACTGCTTGTTTAAAAGGCCGCGAGGTTACTTCCCGAAAGCCACAGCGCCTTGCGTCGTTGCCTACAGTTACCCCAGAATCCGCCGGCTTGTGCGCCTTGGGGCCGCTCGGTAACTTGATTCGCGTCACTGATTGTCAGTGATCGGGTTTAGTCGCCCGGGCAAGGTTAAAGCGGTCGCATGAGTATCATCAGTCAGGTATCAGCCTGCGCTCGATGGTGGCTGTGCGCTTGGCGTCTTCGGACGCGCCGGTTTTTGCTTTCCTTGCCGGTCGACTAACTTGCGCACAGCCGCCACCCCTACGTTTAGTCGCGAAATGGTGCGGCCCTACTATTAAAGGGAAGCATTTATGATCAAACCCACACCGAATCCGCCGAACAACTATTCGGAAACACCTTCCGAGCGCATCCCCTCATTCGCCGACATACAGACCACTCCACGCAAACTGTGCACGATGTTTTTCGTTAACCCTGAACTCGATACCGAAAGCCTTCTGGCTCATGCCTGCGAGTCACTGGCTTCGGCCAATGTCATGACCATGGATCTGGCGGACCGGACGGAGGGGTCGAGTCGCAATACGCTGCTGGGTATTGCGCAAGTCATCATGCTGGGGGAGTTGGCGGTCAATCGGGCTCTGGACCGGGTCGATCCGTCTGAGTAGAAGATCAAAAGATCGCAGCCTGCGGCAGCTCCTACAGGGATTGGGTGCATCCGGGTGTACGCCACCCCTGTAGGAGCTGCCGCAGGCTGCGATCTTTTGCTTGTCAGTGCTTGCGCAACCACTCGATAAACAGCGCAAACAACTCCGACTGCGAACCCACCTCCAGCTTCAGGTACAGGTTCTTGCGGTGCATGCGCACGGTTTCTGGCGAGATGTTCATCTGGCTGGCCGTGGACTTCACCGAGTGCCCGCGCAATACCATGTGCGCCACTTCCCGCTCGCGTTCGGTGAGCAATTCACAACCGAAATTTTCGAACGCCGCCTGCACGCGATGCTTGAGATCATCGCGCAGGCCTTGCTCGTCATCACGCTCGATCCCGGCACTGCGCAGCAGTCCACGCTGGCTGAATTCGCTGATGAATTCACGCACCAGCGGTTCGACGGCGCGCAGCAGGTTCAACTGTTCGTCGCTCAGGCATTCACCGCCGAAACCCTGATAGAGGCTGACGGAAATCTTCGTGTCATTGCCGGTATCGACGATGTAGTAGCTGTCTTCCGAACAGCCCGCCTTCAGGTAATAGGATTTGTAGTAGTCACTGTCGAAGAAGTTGTCCGGGGCGATTTCCTCCAGGTGATAGAAGCCTTGCGCCAACCCCTGCTCCACCGCCAGGCAGAACGGGTCGAGCAAATAGCCCCCGGAAAAATAGCGCTCAAGAATCGAGACCTGATACTCCTGGGCAATCCCGCGCTGATGCAGCAGCTGTGGCGCGCGGTCCTTGCGCTCCAGGCTGATCATCATCGACTCGACGGACACCAGCTGCGCCAACGCTGACGCCAGGTACTGCAGGGCGTCAGGCTCATCGACATGGGCGAATGCCTCGCGCATTCCCCCATGCCATTTGTGCAACGCCCCGAAGGGCATCGCGATCAGCGTATCGTCGTCTGGTTTGCTCATGCCCCGCAGTCTAGCGGGTGCGCAGGCCCTTGGTAAAAGCCTGTTTAGCGAGTTCATTGGCCGCCATACTGACCGCTGGCCTGAAGCTCAGCGGCCACTTCGACAATGCAGTCGCGCAAGGTCTCGACGATTTCATCGACCTGGGCAAACGTCAGGATCAACGGTGGCGACATCACGTTGAGGTGCATGATCGGCCGCACCAGCAAGCCCCGGGCCTGGGCCCGCACGTGGATCTTCTCGCCGATGTTGATCTCGTCGGGGAACAGCGCCTTGGTGCGTTTATCCGCCACGAACTCCACGCAGGCCATGAGTTTCTGGCAGCGCACATCCCCCACCAGCGGCAAGTCGCGCAAGGTTGCCAGGCGTTCTTCCAGATAAGCCCCCACCGTGTCGACATGGGCCAGCAGGTTTTCCCGCTCGATGATTTCGATGTTCTTCAGCGCCGCCGTGCAGCACACCGGGTGGCCGCTGTAGGTGAAGCCGTGGGTGAAGCAGCGGCCCTTGCCCGGCTCGGCGATGACTTTCCAGATGCGCTCGGAAAAAATGCACGCGCCCAGCGGCAGGTAGGCCGAGGTCAGGCCCTTGGCGGTGGTGATGATGTCGGGCTGCACGTCGAACACATCCCGGGAAGCGAAGAACTTGCCGAGGCGCCCGAACGAGGTCACCACTTCGTCGGCGACGAACAGGATGTCGTAGCGCTGGCAGACGTCCCACATGCGCTTGAGGTAGCCCCGGGGCGGAATGATCACTCCGCCCGAGCCCATGATCGGCTCGGCAAAGAAAGCGGCGACCTTGTCCGCGCCGATGGCCAGGATCTTGTCTTCGAACTCCTTGACCAGGAAGTCGAGGAACTGCGCCTCGTCCATGCCGTCCGGCGCGCGGTACGGGTTGGGGTTGGAGACGTGGTGGATCAGCGGGTTGGCGTAATCGAACTCCGGCACCCGGTCGGCAGCCTTGTTGCCGATCGACATGGTCAGGGTGGTGGAGCCGTGATAGGCGTTGAACCGGGCGATGACGTGTTTCTTTTCCGGCTTGCCACGGCAGTTCTGGTAGTACTGGATCAGCCGGTAAGCAGTGTCCACCGCGGTGGAGCCGCCGGTGGTCAGGAACACATGGTCGAGATCGCCGGGAGCCAGGCTGGCGAGTTTTTCGCACAGCTGGATGGCGACGTTGTTCGACATGTCGGAAAACGGGTTCGAATAGGCCAGCTGGCGCACCTGGTCGGCGATGGCCTCGGCCATTTCCTCGCGGCCCAGGCCGATGTTGGTGCACCACATGCCGCCCACCGCATCGAGAAAGCGGTTGCCCTGGGTGTCGTAGATGTAGGCGCCATCGCCGGCAACGATGTTCAACGAGCCTTGTTCGGCATGTTCGTCGAACATGTGGTAGCCGTGCATGTGATGGGCCTTGTCGGCCTTGACCAGCCGGGACTCGTCCGCTGGGGAAAAAACGCTGCGTGTTGGCGTCGCCATAAATAAACCTCTAACCGAAATGACTCACGATCGAACAAATCAGATGCCGCTTTTCACGGTGCTCCAGACCCGGGTAATCGCCCGCATGTCCTTGGCGTCCTGGGTCTTCTGCGGGAACAGGCGCTTGCGGGTCTGTGCATCGGGGTAGATCGCCGGGTTGTCGCGCACTTCGGCGTTCAACAGGGGCGTGGCCGCTGCGTTACTGTTGGCGTAATTGATGTAGTCACTCACATCCGCCATCACCTGCGGCTGCATCAGGTATTCCAGGAATTTGTGCGCATTGGCGACGTGCGTTGCATCGGCCGGGATGTACAGGTTGTCGAACCAGATCAGCGAGCCTTCCTTGGGGATGAAGTACGCCAGGTTGATCTGCTTCTTGGCTTCTGCAGCGCGGGCCATGGCCGTGGCGTAGTCGCCGGACCAGGTCATGGCCATGCACACATCGCCGTTGGGCAGGCTGGTCAGGTAGTTGACCGAGTCGAATTTGCGGATGTAGGGCCGCACCGACAACAGCAAGTCCTGGGCGGCTTTCAGATCCTCCGGCGCGGCGCTTCTCGGATCGCGTCCCAGGTACGTCAAGGCCATGGGGATGACTTCGGTCGGCGCATCGAGCAGGGTCACGCCACAGTCGGCGAAGCGCGAGACGATCTTCGGATCGAAGATCATCGCCAGCGAACCGATCGGCGCGTCCGGCATGCGCTCCTTGATCTTGTCGACGTTGTAAGTCACGCCGTTGCTGCCCCAGGTGTAGGGCGCCGAGTACTGGGTGCCGGGGTCATAGCCCTGCAGATCCTCGAGAACTTGCGGGTCGAGGTTGGTCCAGCCCGGCAGCTGTTTTTTGTCCAGCGGCTGGAACACCTTGGCCTTGATCAGGGGTGGCGCGAGCGAGGCGTTCAACACGATCAGGTCATAACCGGAATGGCCGGTGAGCAACTTGGCCTGCACCGTTTCATAAGAGTCGAAGGTGTCGTAGACCACCTTGATACCGGTGGCCTTTTCGAAGTCGGCGATGGTTTTTTCACCGATGTAATCCGCCCAGTTATAGAGCCGCAGCGTATTGCTCTCGTCCACTTGTGCGGCGTAGGCATGAAAGGTCAGCGGTACAACAAACAGACTGGAAATCACCTTAAGCAGTGTCTTGCCCATAGCAAATGCACCTTATAGCGAGTTCGGCTCTGGATGAGCGGGTGCCTCCACTATTGGTCGATTGGCCGGGCGGAACCATACCCCGAATGGGTGTGTGTCGTTTTTGGCACACCGGCATGGCAAAAAGCGGCAGCGCAGTTGACCCGTTTTGCCATAGATCGGGATTTGTCCGGCGCTTAAAGTGGCAGCCTGAACCGACCCTGCGGAGCCTGCGATGACAGATTTGATCAAACACGAGCAACGCGACGGCGTGTTGACGCTGACCATCGACCGCCCGGACAAGCTCAACGCGCTGAACAACGCCATGTACACGCAACTGGCCGACCTGTTGCTGGCCGCCGACGAAGACCCGCAGACCGGCGTGATCATCCTTACCGGCGGCCCGGCCTGCTTCACCAGTGGCAATGACCTGGTGGATTTCCTCCAGCATCCGCCGACGCATCTGGACGCCCCGGCGTTCTACTTGATGAAGGTCGTCACGCGCCTGCAAAAGCCGCTGATCGCGGCAGTCTGCGGGGCGGCCATCGGCATTGGTACTACGTTGCTGCTGCATTGCGATCAGGTGCTGGTCACCCGCAACGCCAAGCTGCGCATGCCGTTCGTCAACATCGGTCTGTGCCCCGAGTTCGGTGCCAGCCTGTTGCTGCCCCGTCGACTCGGCCACGCCCGCGCCGCGAGCCTGCTCCTGCTGGGCAACGGCCTGGACGGCAACGACGCGGTGAACTGGGGCATCGCCAACGAAGCCTTCGACGATGGCGAGCAATGCCTGGCAGCGGCCAGAAAAATCGCCCAGCGCTTTTTGGCCCTGCCCCAGGAGGCCTTGCGCCAGTCCCGGCAGTTGATGAAGCAGGCGACGTTGCCGGAACTGGAAGCCACCCTGCGCGAAGAAAACACGCTGTTCATCCAGCGCCTGAATACCGACGAGGCGAAAACCGCCTTGAACGCCCTGCTCAATCGCAGTACAGACAAGAATCCACCGAAAGGAAACCAGCCATGAACACTCCGGAAATCTACGTCGTCAGCGCCGCCCGTACCGCCATCGGTACCTTCGGCGGTTCGCTCAAGGACGTGCCCCTGGCCGACCTCGCGACCACGGCCGTTAAAGCAGCCCTGGAGCGAGCCGCCGTGGACCCGGCGCTCGTTGGCCATCTGGTGATGGGCAACGTGATCCCGACCGAAACCCGCGACGCCTACATCTCCCGCGTCGCCGCGATGAACGCCGGCATCCCGAAGGAAACCCCGGCCTACAACGTCAACCGCCTGTGCGGTTCCGGCCTGCAAGCGATCATCAACGCCGCCCAGACCCTGATGCTCGGCGATGCCGACATCGTCGTCGGCGCCGGTGCCGAATCCATGAGCCGTGGCCCGTACCTGATGCCGTCCGCCCGTTGGGGTTCGCGCATGGGCAACGCCCAGGTCATCGACTACATGCTCGGCATCCTGCATGACCCCTTCCATGGCATCCACATGGGCATCACCGCCGAAAACGTCGCCGCGCGCAACGGCATCACCCGCGAAATGCAGGACGCCCTGGCCCTGGAAGACCAGAAACGCGCGGCACACGCGATTGCCAACGGCTTCTTCAGCGAGCAGATCGCGACCGTGGAAATCCAGGATCGCAAAGGCGTCAAACTGTTCAGCGTCGACGAACACCCGCGCGCCACGTCCCTGGAACAACTGGCAGCCATGAAGCCGGCGTTCAAGAAGGACGGTTCGGTCACCGCCGGCAACGCCTCGGGCCTGAACGACGGCGCCGCCGCACTGGTCATGGCCAGCGGCAACGCGGTCCAGGCCAACAACCTGAAGCCACTGGCCCGCCTGGTCAGCTACGCCCACGCCGGCGTCGAACCGGAATTCATGGGCCTGGGCCCGATCCCGGCCACCCGCCTGGCACTCAAACGCGCCGGCCTGACCGTCGCCGACCTCGACGTGATCGAAGCCAACATCGCCTTCGCCGCCCAGGCCTGCGCCGTCAGCCAGGAACTGGACCTCGACCCGGCCAAGGTCAACCCGAACGGTTCGGGCATCGCCCTGGGCCACCCGGTGGGCGCGACCGGCGCGATCATCGCCACCAAGGCCATCCACGAACTGCACCGCACCGGCGGCCGTTACGCGCTGGTGACCATGTGCATCGGCGGCGGCCAGGGGATTGCGGCGATTTTCGAACGCACCTAAGCAACCCACGCCCTTCACACGCCCTCCTGTAGGAGCTGCCGCAGGCTGCGATCTTTTGACTTTGATTGTTCAAGATCAAAAGATCGCAGCCTGCGGCAGCTCCTACAGGGGGTGTACTTGATGTTTTCTCCGCGCAACTGGTCGCAATCGATCAATACCGCCCCCGCCCCGCACCCTAGATTACCCCTCAGAACACGAAGCCGTACCGCGCGGCCAGTCACTGAGGAGATCGCCCCATGCACAGTTTCCAGAACCGTAAGCAGCAGAGCCCGATCGACGGCTGGGACCATCAGGACCCGGAAGAAGCCTTCACCCTGCCCTCGCGTTACTTCTATGACGAAACACTGTTCAAGGCCGAGCGCGACAACATTTTCATGCACGCCTGGCACGTGGCCGGGCACGTCAGTGAGTTCGCCGAGCCGGGACAGTACGTGGTCACGGATCTGTTCGACCAGAGCGTAGTGGTGGCGAAAAACCGTCAGGGCCAGATCCACGCCTTCCATAACGTTTGCCAGCATCGCGGCAATCGCCTGCTCGAAGAACGGCGCGGCACCACCGGTGGCGTGGTGCGTTGCGCCTATCACTCGTGGTGCTACGAAATGGACGGCAGCCTGCGCAGCGCACCCCGCTGCGAGAAGATGAAGAACTTCGAGTTGCAGCAGTTCAACATCCCGCAGATCCGCACCGAAGAATTGGGCGGCTTCATTTACTTCAACCTCGACCCGGCTGCGCCGTCCCTGCGAGATTTGTTCCCCGGGGCGGACGAGGAAATGCGCCGGGTGTTTCCGGACCTGGCCGACATGCGCCTGATCGAAGAGCAAGACGTGATCGTACCGGCCAACTGGAAAGTGATCATGGATAACTCCATCGAGGGTTATCACTTCAAACTGTCGGGGCCTTGCCACATCGACCTGGCCCGGCTGATTGACTTCAAGGGCTACCAATTGAGCAAACGCGACAACTGGTGGACCTACATCGCCCCGGCCAACCTCTCAGTGACCGAAGCCTACGGCGTGCCGCTGCGCAAGGATCTCAACCCGGACGAGTGCTTCTTCAACATCGGCATGTGGCCGAACAATACCTTCTACACCTTCCCGTTCTCGGAGTTCCTGGGCTCATTCATCATGATTCCGCTGGACGCCGAGCGCTCGCTGCTGCGCTTCGGTTACTACTCCAGCAATGCCGAGACTGCGGCGGTGAGTACGTCGTGCATGAAGTGGATGAACGAGGATCTGGGGCCGGAGGACATCGCCCTGAACATCTCAGTGCAGAAGGGCCTGCATTCGCTCGGTTACGACCAGGGCCGCTACATGATCGATGCCCAGCGCAGCAATGAAAGCGAGCATCTGGTGCATCACTTCCATCGGTTGGTATTCAACGGGATTCATGGGTCGACCGCGAATTGACCGGACGAATGCCGTCCCTGTGGGAGCGAGCTTGCTCGCGAAAGCGGAGTGTCAGTCGACATTTTCATTGCCTGATACTCCGCATTCGCGAGCAAGCCCGCTCCCACAGGGTTATGTGTCCTGACCTTTCATTTAGGGAGCACCCTAAACCATGTCCGATCATGAATTTGATTACCTGATAGTGGGCGCAGGGTCCGCTGGCTGCGTGTTGGCCAATCGTCTGGGCGAAGACCTGAGGGTGCGGATTCTGCTGCTGGAGGCCGGCCCGGCGGACCAGAGCTGGACGATCGACATGCCGTCCGCCGTAGGCCTGGTGGTTGGCGGCACGCGCTACAACTGGAGCTACAGCTCCGAACCGGAGCCGTATCTGGACGGTCGCCGGATCGGCACACCGCGAGGCCGCACGCTGGGCGGTTCGTCGTCGATCAATGGCATGGTCTACATCCGTGGCCATGCCCGGGACTACGACGGCTGGGCCGAACAGGGCTGCGACGGCTGGCGTTATCAGGATGTGCTGCCGTATTTCAAGCGTGCGCAAACCCATGCAGATGGCGCGGACGATTACCGCGGCGCGGCAGGCCATCTGCACGTCACCCCGGGCGATACAACGACGCCGTTGTGCGCGGCGTTTCTGGCGGCCGGTGCCGAAGCCGGGTATGGCCTGAGCGATGATCTGAACGGGTATCGTCAGGAAGCCTTTGGCCCTGTGGACCGCACCACCCGCGACGGACGACGCTGGAGCACTGCCCGTGGCTATCTGCGTGAAGCATTGGCCCGCGGCAATGTGCAGGTGCGCACTGATGCCCTGGCTTTGCGCGTTCTGTTCGACGGCAAACGCGCCGTTGGCATTGAGTACGAACACAACGGCGAGATCCGCCAGGCCTTTGCCCGGCGCGAAGTATTACTGACCGCCGGGGCGATCAACTCGCCGCAACTGTTGCTGCTATCTGGAGTCGGCCCGGCGGCGGAGCTGCGGGATCTGGGGATCACGGTCAAGCATGATTTACCCGGTGTTGGCCGCCGCCTCAACGATCACCCGGACACCGTGGTGCAATACCGCTGCAAGCAGCCGGTGTCGCTCTACCCGTGGACCACCGCGCCGGGCAAGTGGTGGATCGGCGCACGCTGGTTCGCCACTCACGACGGCCTGGCGGCGAGCAACCACTTTGAAGCCGGGGCGTTCATCCGCTCCCGGGCCGGGATTGAACATCCCGATCTGCAACTGACCTTCATGCCCTTGGCGGTCAAACCCGGCAGCGTCGATCTGGTGCCGGGCCATGCGTTCCAGATCCATATCGACCTGATGCGCCCCTCCAGCCTGGGTAGCGTCACACTCAACAGCGCCGACCCCAGGCAACCGCCGCGCATCCTGTTCAATTACCTGAAAACCGAGCAGGATCGAGCCGACATGCGTGCCGGTGCGCGGCTGGTGCGCGAGATCATCGCACAACCGGCCATGGCCGCTTTCCGGGGCGAAGAACTGGTGCCCGGCCCGCAAGCGCAAAGTGATGCAGCACTGGACGCCTGGGCCAGGCAGGTCACGGAAACCGGCTACCATGCCAGCGGCACCTGCAAGATGGGCCCGGCGGGCGATGCCGAAGCAGTGGTCGATGCGCAATTGCGGGTGCATGGCCTCGACGGATTACGGGTGGTGGACGCCTCGATCATGCCGGTGATCGTCAGTGGCAACACCAATGCACCGACGGTGATGATCGCGGAAAAGGCCAGCGACCTGATTCGCGGCTTGCCGCCACTGCCGGCCGTCGACGCCCCGGTGTGGATTCACCCACAATGGCAAACGCAGCAACGATAGAGATCACTCATGAGTAATCAGTCGTCCATCAGCACCGATGCACGTTTCACCTGGCGGCGCGGCGAGGTCGCGCCACTGCGGGTCGCGGTGCTGATGCTGCCGTCGTTTTCCAACTTCGGTCTGGCGGCCGTGCTGGAGCCGCTGGCCATTGCCAACTGGCTGACTCAACGGCCCTTGTTCGAGTGGTCGCTGCTGTCCCTGGACGGCCAGCCGGTACAGGCCAGCAATGGCCTGACCACGGTCGCCAATGACGGTTTGAAGGCCGATCAGGGTTTCGATGTGTGCGTGGTGCTCGCCAGTTTCGATGTGCACAAACACAGCCGCAACCTCGCGCTCAAAAGCTGGTTGCGCAAGCAGGCGCTGTTCGGCGCGGTGTTGATGGGCGTGGAAACCGGTACCGAACTGCTCGCCGCCGCCGGGGTGCTCGACGGCTACGAAGCCGCCGTGCACTGGGACAATCTGCAAGGGTTTCAGGAGAGCTATCCACGGGTCCATGCCCGGCCACAGCTCTACACTCTGGAACGCCAGCGCATGACCTGCGCCGGCGCCACCACGACCCTGGACATGCTGCTGGGCTGGATCGGCCAGAGCCTCGACAGCGAACTGGCGCGGGAAATCGGCATGCACCTGTTGATGGGCCAGGTACGCGCACCGGCCGACAATCAACTGGACGGCGGCCTGACCAACACCGGGCTGTACGGCGGCAAGATTCGCCGTGCCATCGGGTTGATGGAACAGGCGCTGGAAGAACCGCTGGATTGCGAAGCGATTGCCGTTCAGGTCGGCCTGTCACGGCGACAACTGGAGCGCCAATTCAAGCATCAGACCGGCCTGTCGCCGCTCAAGTACTACATCACCCTGCGCCTGGCCAAGGCCCACAGCCTGCTGCAACAGACGCGCCTGAGCGTCGCGCAAGTGGCGGCCTGTTCCGGGTTCGGTTCACTGGAGCATTTCTCCCGCACCTATCGCGCCCGCTTCGGCTGCCCGCCCAGCGAAGACCGCAGCCAGGTCTGGACCGCCCCGGTGATGCGCCAGCCGTTGCGCAAGGAACACCGACCGCTCGAGGCAGACTGACTCACAGGCGATAACCCGGTTCTTCCTCATCGAGAATGCCCATCAACGCATTGAAATGCTTGTCGGCAAAGCCCGGATAGTCGAGCCATTGCCGGCAGGTCTTGCGGGCGATTTCGTCGCTGGCGATGCGCAGTTCACGGCCGGTCGAAAGCGAGGTGATGTAGGTCTCGCAGGCACGCTCGAAGTAATACAGATCGTCAAACGCCTGGGCAATGCTCGGCGCCGCCACCAGCACGCCATGGTTGCCCATCAGCAGAATCGGCTTATCCCCCAGCAGACGGCTGACCCGCTCCGCCTCGTCTCCCAGGCCCATGCCGTCGAAGCCTTCGTCGATCACCACCCGCTCGAAAAAACGCATGCAGTTCTGCTCGATCGGCGGCAACCGTGAATCCGCCAGACAGGCCAGGGCCGTCGCGTATTTCGAGTGGGTATGCAGGATGCATCGGGCGTGGGGCTGATTGCGGTGCAAGGCACTGTGCAAGGCCCAAGCGGTGATGTCCGGCGCGTCCGGGCGGTCGAGGCTGGCGGGGTCGTCGGCGTTGACCAGCAGCAGGTCGCTGGCCTTGATCCGCGAGAAGTGCCTGCCGTAAGGGTTGATCAAAAACTCCCGGCCGTCCCCGGACACCGCGACGCTGAAGTGATTGGCGATGGATTCGTGCAGGTTCAACCGCGCCGCCCAGCGGAACGCACAGGCCAGTCGGATTCGCAATTGTTCGACAGATAGATTCATCCCCGGCTCCCGGATTCTGATCGTTTGCCTGGCAGTGTAGAGCGACGCCTTGCACGTACTTGACGGGAAACGACACGGATTGCCGTTATCCGCCAGCTGCAACCGGGAAGGCAAGGATGGGTTGGTGGCGGCGCCGGGATCCTCTGTGGGAGCGGGCTTGCTCGCGAAGAGGGAGTGTCAGGCCGCGACGATGTTGGCTGACACACCGCATTCGCGAGCAAGCCCGCTCCCACAGGGGTTCTCCAGCGCACACAGAAGCTCATCTTCCCGGAAAACTACCTGACGACCGGCAGCAAAAACCACTTGCCACAAAATATTACACACGTCATATTACAGCCATCATAATTAACCAGCGCTCCAACAGGTAATCCTCCATGACCAGCATGTCCACCGTTGAACCCGACCTGGCTGCCCCGGTGACTGCCGCCAAACCTCCCCTGCTCAAACGCCTGCTGCTGCCAACAGTGGGCATCGCAGCGTTGGTATTGGCCGGTGTATATGGCGCGCATTGGTGGACGGCTGGGCGTTTCATCGAAGAAACCGACGACGCCTACATCGGCGGTGACGTAACGGTGATCGGGCCAAAGGTGGCGGGTTATATCGACGAAGTGCTGGTGACTGACAACCAGAAGGTCAAGGCCGGCGATGTGCTGATCCGTCTCGATTCGCGCGACTACCGCGCCAATCTGGCCAAGGCCGAAGGCGCAGTGGCCGCCCAGGAAGCCTTGCTGGCCAACCTCGACGCCACCGAACAACTGCAACAGGCGGTCATCGGCCAGGCCCGCGCCGGCATCGACGCCGCCGGTGCCGAAACCGCCCGTTCGCGGGATGACGATGCCCGCTACAAAAAACTGGTGATCACCAACGCCGTCTCGGTGGAAAGCGCCCAGCGAGCCAACACCACGTTCAAGACCGCCCAGGCGCAAAGCAACCGCGCCCAGGCGGAATTGCTGGCCGCGCAACGCCAGTTGAATGTGATCGACACCCAGAAACAACAGGCCCGTGCCGCCTTGATCCAGGCCAGGGCCGAGCGTGATCTGGCGCAATTGAATGTCGGCTACACCGAACTGAAGGCACCGGTTGACGGCGTGATCGGCAACCGTCGGGCACGGGTCGGCGCCTATGCCCAGGCCGGCTCGCAATTGCTCTCGGTGGTACCGGCCAGCGGCCTGTGGGTCGACGCCAACTTCAAGGAAGACCAACTGGCGCACATGGTGCCGGGGCAACGGGTGGTGATCCGTGCCGACGTGCTGTCGGGGCAGGAGTTCCACGGTCACCTGGACAGCCTCGCCCCCGCCAGCGGTTCGCAATTCAGCGTATTGCCACCGGAAAACGCCACCGGCAACTTCACCAAGATCGTGCAGCGGGTACCGGTGCGGATTCACCTCGACCCGGCCGACAGTGTGCTCGGCCACCTGCGTCCGGGGTTGTCGGTGACCGCTGAAGTGGACACGCGCAAGGTGCCTGATGCGCCCGCCGTGGCCAGCGCGCCATGAACCGCGCCCTCGCCGCCCCGGCGCAACCGTTCAATGCCGCGGACATGGCGACGGCCACCAAGGTCTTCGCCTTTGCCAGCATGTGCATCGGCATGTTCATTGCGCTGCTGGATATCCAGATTGTCTCGGCCTCGTTGCGTGACATCGGCGGCGGACTTTCCGCCGGCACCGACGAAACCGCGTGGGTGCAAACCAGTTACCTGATCGCCGAGATCATCGTGATTCCGCTGTCGGGCTGGTTGTCCCGGGTGTTTTCCACACGCTGGCTGTTCTGCGCATCGGCGGTGGGTTTTACCCTGACCAGCCTGCTGTGCGGCGTGGCCTGGAACATCCAGAGCATGATCGCCTTCCGCGCCCTGCAAGGCTTTCTCGGCGGTTCGATGATCCCGATGGTGTTCACCACGGCCTTCGTGTTCTTCACCGGCAAGCAACGGGTGATCGCCGCCGCGACCATAGGCGCAGTGGCGTCCCTTGCGCCGACACTGGGGCCGGTCATCGGTGGATGGATCACCGACATCTCGTCCTGGCACTGGCTGTTCTACATCAACCTGGTGCCGGGGATTTTCGTCGCGGTGGCCGTGCCGATGCTGGTGAAAATCGACCAGCCGGAACTGTCGCTGCTCAAAGGCGCGGATTACTTGAGCATGGTGTTTCTGGCGCTGTTCCTCGGCTGCCTGGAATATACCCTCGAAGAAGGCCCGCGCTGGAACTGGTTCAGCGACCGCACGATCCTGACCACCGCGTGGATCAGCGGCCTGGCCGGGCTGGCGTTCATCGGCCGGACCCTGCATGTGGCCAATCCGATTGTCGACCTGCGCGCCCTGAAGGATCGCAACTTTGCCCTGGGCTGCTTCTTCTCGTTCGTCACCGGCATCGGCCTGTTCGCCACCATTTACCTGACGCCGCTGTTCCTCGGCCGGGTGCGTGGATACGGTGCGCTGGACATTGGTCTGGCGGTTTTCTCCACCGGGGTGTTCCAGATCATGGCGATTCCGCTGTACGCCTTTCTGGCCAACCGCGTCGACCTGCGCTGGATCATGATGACCGGCCTCGGGCTGTTCGCGTTATCGATGTGGGATTTCAGCCCGATCACCCATGACTGGGGGGCCAGGGAGTTGATGTTGCCGCAAGCCTTTCGCGGGATTGCCCAGCAACTGGCGGTGCCGCCCGCGGTGACGCTGACCCTCGGCGGCCTGGCACCGGCACGGCTCAAACATGCATCGGGGCTGTTCAACCTGATGCGTAACCTGGGCGGGGCTATCGGTATCGCCGCCTGTGCGACCATTCTCAACGACCGCACCAACCTGCATTTCACCCGGCTGGCGGAAAACCTCAACAGCACCAACGAGGCCCTCAACCAATGGCTGTCCCAGGTCGGCAACAACTTCGCCGCCCTCGGCCAGAGCGGTGATGCCGGGGTCACCGCCAGCCTGCATCAGCTATGGTTGCTGACCTACCGCGAAGCCCAGACACAAACCTATGGCGACGCGTTTCTGATGATCGGGGTGTGCTTTGTCATTGCCACGGCGATGGTGCCCCTGATGCGCAAGGTGCAACCACCGGCCGCGCCGAGTGCCGATGCCCATTGAGGCATCGGCGGTTGGTTGAACATCAGGCCTGAGGCGTTTTACGGAAGCCGACTGCCAGGCGGTTCCAGCTGTTGATGGTGCTGATGGCGACGGTCAGGTCGACCATTTCCTTGGGCGTGAACTGTGCGCTGACCACTTCGTAGTCTTCGTCCGGAGCGTGGGTCAGGCTGAGCTGGGTCAGGGATTCGGTCCACAGCAGCGCAGCGCGTTCACGCTCGGTGAAAAACGGCGCCTCGCGCCAGGCCGTCACGGCGAACAGACGACGCGGGGTTTCGCCACCCTTGATCGCATCGGCGGTGTGCATGTCGATGCAGAAGGCACAGCCGTTGATCTGCGAAGCGCGCAGCTTGACCAGTTCAATCAGGTTTTTTTCCAGCGGCAGCTTCGACACTGCGGTTTCCAGGGCGATCATCGCCTTGAGGGCGTCGGGGCTGGCAGTGTAGAAATCGATACGGGGTTGCATGACGTGCTCCAGGGCAAGTGGGTGTGTCGCTACGTTAGTCCCTCGGTTGGTCTGCACAAATAGCCAATATTCCAGAAGTCGAGGAGGCCATTGGCGGTGGCTTCCTGAAGGAAGGGCTATTTCAGAATTGCCATCACTTGGTCTGCGCTCCCCTGCCGGAAGCCGAAGTGCCGAGCATGCCCAAGCCAGGCAACGAGCCTTGCGCTACGAAGGCATCAGTCGCCGGACACTCACGCGCCGGGGCTAAATGCAAGGGTCCGCCGCAAGATAACGTAGGGTGAACGAGTCTCTGATTAACGCAATAACGTCAACTCTTCGATCATCGTTTCAAAACCGATCTAGCCATCAACTTTGCATTCCTTCGAGGCATTTTCAGAGTCGGGATTGTCCAAAGTTGTCGACCAGTAGCTGGACAGCTCCAATCGCCGTAGAGCGCTGTAGGTAGCATGTTGAACGAGCCCCGTCGCATACCGGAAACCATCTTCATCCTCCAGATAATTACGGCTAGGCTCTTTGTGCATGACACTGACGGTGTCACCTGTTGTAAATGAAAGCACCACCGACTCTTCCTCGGCGAGGGCATCTCCTCGCAGCTCACGCAAATATCGAATTTCGCCATTGCTTGATTTGAGAACAACGGCAACATACGGGAAGGCAAAATAACTATGCGGCATCACGGGAAAGATTTTTAACTCAACCAGGTTTTCTGAAAGTTTAAAACTTACAAGCCCTATCAAACCATCATCAAACCCCTTTAGATACCATACGACATTACCACCCGCATTACCATTCGTGCCAGGAGTAGAAAACTCAATTTTTTTATAACGTGAAAACAACTCACTTCGCTCAGGTTCGGCAAACAAATTAATGGCACGTACAAAATCACCTTTCATCGGAAAGTCATCATGCAGAACCAGATGAGGCAATCGCTCGTAAACTTCAGCGACTCGTTCCATGGCAACCTTCAAGTTTTCACCAGCATCGGTTCCCAGATCTTGATTGACAAGACCAAGCTCCGTAACCGTCAAAATATTTACTTTATTAGTTTCATCGATGACAGGTGACCCGCTCACGACATTCGACACTCTCAAGCGATCAGGCTCCACATGAATGACTTCAATCGTAAAACCAAGGGAAATTGAAAGCTCCAGATGAAATAAAGTAGTCTCCCCCAAAATTTCGCGCTCAAAAACCAGCCTGCCCTCAGAGTTTTTTATAGTCACCTTTGTATATAATTCATCTTTAAAATATTCGTGAGGATTTTCCGACGATATATCAAATACCAACGCGCCTTGCGAAATATTCACCCTAATCGTACCAAAGTCGCCGTAGAGTCCTCCTAAATAGATTGTTTGATCTGCAAAAACACTTGCCCGCTTATCAACATAAACACAATCAAACTCGTTTATACCTTCTCGAACCACCACATAGAATCTGTCAGCTTCAAAACCACCAACACGAGCAGAAGGCAACTGCAAGGAATATATTCCCACAGGCAAATCTGCCACCAAATTGCTTTGACCCCTGACGCTTATCACCCTGGACTTCCCGCTTCCACTCTTTAAAACCAAGGACTTGCCAACAACTTGATTGTAAACATCAGGTTTAAATTTAAAAATCACCCCACCTTTCAAGCCGGTGACGGCCAACTGGGCAGTGCTCACAAGATGCAAGAAACTTCTCACACCTACCATTTTCCGAAACGCTTCTGGATCAGATGGCGCCAGGGGTACATAAAGCGGACAAACGGGTGTCGCACCGCTGTAGGAATTTTCTATGATCTGACGCCTGGTCAGTTTAACCTTTACATATTCCATGAACCCGGACACATCAGCGTTCCCGACATCAATAGAGACGCTGCTCAGCATATCCATCGCCGGGTAATTCACGGCGTCAACCGTTGAAATATTGCTTATGCGACGGTAACGCTGATAAAACTCCGCCAAACCTTTCTCGCCCGCCTTCCAAATAATCAGCATGTAAAAAAACAGTACAACGTGACCGGCAGGACCTGCACTACTCATACCTAGATCAAATACTTTCCTGGCGTCAGCGTAGAATCTTTCTTCCCCCGAAGTGTAAAGCCATCCCTTACTGTAAACATCAGCCCCCAACCACTTATCCTGATAGAGTTGAGACAGGACATTATTCCAAATTTCGCCCATCTGGATAACTTCATCACTAAAAAAAATCCCTTGATAACCATGACTCACTTCGTGTAGACAGCCCCAATTTGTCGCCTCGACATCCAACCAGAAACCAGCAACTGAACCACCCACTTCTGCGGTCCACCCCCCGCCATAATAAGCGGCTCCTCCTCCCGACTTGTCAGCCTTCATAAAATAACGATTGGGAATATTCCTGTCAGTGGGCACCGTCGTATCAAATGACAGGCCCGTCAAGTAATTAAAGTACTCGAACAATTGATCATAGTAATCAGATAGTTTTTGCAACCCGCCTAGACTCGATAAAAAAACCTTGTCTTTTACAGGCACTAAAATTTGTGCATACTTCGTGCACAACAGAGCAAATGCAGCACCCGTCGCATTCCAGCTTGTAAAAAAAGCCTCCCCCTGCGTACCAGAATAATATTTCGACAACCTGGTTACATCACCCACAAACGTCACTTCAATTTCAATCAACTCGCCAGCTTTTTCTGTGTATCGAGTATCGACAAAAGGCACCGAAGCCACGGTAGCAAACAGTGAACGCCATTCCGTTTTTACTTCAGATTGTTTTTCCGTCTTTCCGTCATCATTCAGCAAACGTAATTGCACACCGATGTTTGATGCCGGTGTTTTCAGGCGAAAGTAAATCTCGGTACCATAGGGAAGTACAACTCCCAAGTCATGTCGATCATGAAACGTCCCCTTGTCCAGACCTGCCTTGATCATCCAGTCCGGACGCTCCAGGCTCTGGAATTTAAAGGTCTGCATTTGAATCTCTTCGCCAGCCATTTCCATGCCCTCATAAATAATGAGTTAAGAGAGGGTAAAGCTACTCTCAGCAGAAAATAACTACTGCTGTCATAAATGACAGCTTTATAGAACACTACCGAATTAAATATATAGCCCTTGGCTATAGCAAAAAATGAACACTTACAACCTTGAAAACTTAACCCTTGGGTGAAATTAAACCTCGGTGTGTCTGCGCAACCACCGCAGAAAGCCCTTTTTCTCCACCGCCACCGGCAGCTCCTGAGTCAGGGTTTTCGCTTTTTGCAGCCGGTAATCGAGCAAGGCTTTCATTGCATTGTTGATGTCGTGACGGGCATCCAGGCACGGCTTGAGGTAGGACTTTTCGATGCGGTACAGGCCACAGAATGTCTTGGCGGTAAACTGCGCAGGCAGCGCGCTGTCGGTGAGAATACCCGCCTCGCCGATCACCTCCCCCGGCCCCATGCGCCCGGATTCGTAGGGCGTTCCGTGGCGCATCACGGTCACCGAGATCACGCCGGACTCGATAATGAACAAGTGATCGCTGACCTCCTCCGCTTCCAGGATCACCTCCCCGGCGCGAAAGGTTTGCAGGGTCATGTTCTGGCTGAACGTGTCTTTCTCTTCCTGACGCAGGGTGGAGAAAATCGGCGAGCTGTCCAGCAAGGCCCGTTTGCGTGTCGAGTTGATCGGCGGGCTGGGCTCCACGCTCGACAACAAATTGACCCCGGACGCCTGCAAATGCCGGTAGGCCAAGTCGTACAGCTGATTGCGCACCGAGCGTTTCTCATCCATCGACGCGACAAACCCGCTGATTTCGTAGATCGCTCCGGTGTTGCTGGACGTTTTCAGGCCAACGCTGGGTGACGGTTTATCCAGCAGCGCACGGCAACCTTGCATGGCCCGCTCCAACGCGTCGATCACCGTGTTCGGCCTAGCATGAGGGCTCACTTCCAGGGATACGGAGATACCGAACATGTCGTTCGGCCTGCTGAAATTGATGATCTTGGCCTTGGCTGCCAACGAATTGGGAATCACCGCCATGCAGCCCTGGGAGGTCTGCAGGCGGGTGGCGCGCCAGTCGATGTCGGTCACCTTGCCCTCCATGCCGTCGATGGAGATGTAGTCATCCAGTTGATAGGGCTTGGTGGTGTTGAGGACGATCCCGGAGAACACGTCGCTGAGGGTACTTTGCAACGCCAGGCCGACGATGATCGCCAACGCGCCGGAGGTGGCCAGCACGCCCTTGACCGGCAGTTCCAGCACATAGGCCAGGGCCGCAATCACCGCGATCAGGAAAATCACCGCGCCAAGCAAATCCTGGAGCAAGCGCCCGGTATGCCCGACCCGTTGCATCATCACCGCGCCGATCAACACGGTCAGGGTCCGCGCGCCGAACAACCACCAGCCGATCTGCAAGCCGGTGGCGGCCAGGTGCAATGGCACGTTATCGGCCCAGGGCGGCGGCTCCATCGGGTTCAGGCCTTCGTTGAACAACAGGAGGCTGAACAACGAGAAAATCACCACCCGCACCAGCAGCCGCCAGGCACTGCCCGCGGCGCTGAGCAAATACCACAACCCGAGATCGATCAGGATCAGCGCCATGGCGCAGATCAATGGGTGTTCAGTGAGCAATGACAGCATCAAGCAACTCCATCCAGGGCCAATGACGCGAAGATAGCGTGGATTGGCACTAGTGTAGGAGCAATTGATTTCGCTGGATGAACACGTCTCGATGGACACCAAAAAAACTGTGGGAGCGGGCTTGCTCGCGAAGGCGGTGTGTCAGGCAACGTTTATGTTGTTTGACACACCGCGTTCGCGAGCAAGCCCGCTCCCACAGGGGGATGCGTGATGCCGAAGTTATTTGCTGTTGGTCAGCGTGCTGTAGCTGGTCATCAGGTTGCGGTAGTCCGGAATATGGTTGGAGAACAGTGTGCCCAACCCTTCGATATCGTTGCGCCAGTCGCGGTGCAGTTCACAGGCCAGGCCGAACCAGGTCATCAATTGCGCGCCCTGGGCGGTCATGCGGCTCCATGCCGATTCGCGGGTCAGTTCGTTGAAGGTGCCGGACGCGTCGGTAACCACGAACACATCGAAGCCTTCGGCCAGCGCCGACAGTGCCGGGAACGCCACGCAGACTTCGGTCACTACGCCGGCGATGATCAGTTGCTTCTTGCCGGTGGCCTTGATCGCCTTGACGAAGTCTTCGTTGTCCCAGGCGTTGATCTGGCCAGGGCGAGCGATGTACGGCGCGTCGGGGAACTGCGCCTTGAGCTCGGGCACCAGCGGGCCGTTGGGGCCGGTTTCGAAACTGGTGGTAAGGATGGTCGGCAGCTTGAAGTACTTGGCCAGGTCGGCCAGGGCCAGCACATTGTTCTTGAAGCGATCAGGATCGATGTCACGGACCAGTGACAGCAGGCCGGTCTGATGATCCACCAGCAGAACGGCGGCGTTGTCCTTGTCCAGACGCTTGTAGGAAGTGGTCATTGCAGTAATCCTCGCAGGTTATCGATGCCGATTGGAGATCGGCGTGGGTCAGCCGGTTAGCGCTGGGAATCCAGCGCCTCGTGTTCGTTCGCCACTTGCTGGGCCTTGAGGTAGCTCTCGATCAGCAGTTGATAATGCGGCATGGCCTGGGCGTAGACAGCGGCCCACTGTTCGGCATCGGGGCGGTTCCACGAGCCTTGCAGCTCAGAGAGCGTCGCCATGATGTCGATCGGCACCACCCCGGCCTGGGCCAGGCGGGCAACGGTCAGGTCGGTGGCCAGTTTCGAGTGGTTGCCGGAGGCGTCGACCACCGCAAACACCTTGTAGCCTTCATGCACGGCGGCGATGGACGGGAACGCCAGGCACACGCTGGTCAGGGTGCCGGCGATCACCAGGGTTTTCTTGCCGGTGGCTTTGACCGCCGCGTGAAACTCCGGGTTGTCCCAGGCGTTGATTTCGCCTTTGCGCGCCACGTACTGCGCATGGGGTGCGGCCTCGTGGATTTCCGGAATCAGCGGCCCGTTCGGCCCCTGGGGAACGGAAGCCGTGGTAATCACCGGCATTTTCAGCAAGGTTGCAGCCTTGGCCAGGGCTATGGCGTTAGCGCGCAGTTGCGGCACATCCATGTCCTTGACGATCTGGAACAGTCCGCTCTGGTGATCGATCAACAGCATCGCGCTGTCGTTAGGATCGATGGTCGGTTTCTGGCCGTTGAAGTTGGCCGCGTAGACAGTACTCATGTGCGTTTCCTCTTTCTTTTGGGCAACAGCCATCCCTGGCCTGAAAACCGGCCTACTCATCCTGTGTAGAGTCGGGTGTTGAAGCGCTGTGAATTAAGCGTGCATCCGGCCGAAGCGGCCGGATTGGAAGTCGGCGAAGGCCTGGTGGATTTCTTGCTCGGTGTTCATCACGAACGGCCCGTGACCGACGATCGGCTCGTCGATCGGCTCGCCGCTGAGCAACAACACCACCGCGTCTTCGCTGGCATCGAGGGTCATCTGATCGCCCTTGCGATCGAACAGGGCCAGTTGCCCCTGGCGCACCGGTTCCAGACCGTTGACCTGAACCGTGCCACGCAAGACCACCAGTGCGGTGTTGCGCCCTTCATGCAGGTCAAGGGTGAGCAATTTGCCGGCATTCAAACGGATGTCCCACAGGTCGACCGGGGTAAAGGTGCGTGCCGGGCCCTTGTGGCCGTCGAACTCACCGGCGATCAGGCGCAGGCTGCCGGCGTTGTTTTTCAAGGCGATGCTCGGGATGTCAGCATCGAGAATCGTCTGGTAGCCGGGATCGGCCATTTTGTCCCTGGCCGGCAGGTTGACCCACAGTTGCACCATCTCCAGGGTGCCGCCGCTTTTGGCGAAACCGTCGGAGTGAAACTCTTCGTGCAGGATCCCCGAGGCCGCGGTCATCCATTGCACATCGCCGGGGCCGATCTTGCCGCCGCTGCCGGTGGAATCCCGGTGCTCCAGTTCGCCCTTGTAAACGATAGTCACGGTTTCAAAGCCACGATGAGGATGCTGACCAACGCCACGTCGCTCGGTGGTCGGGGTGAATTCAGCGGGGCCGGCGTGATCGAGCAACAGGAACGGACTGATGTGTTTGCCCAGGTTGTCGTAGGAAAACAGCGTGCGAACCGGAAAACCGTCGCCAACCCAATGGGTCCGTGGACTGGTGTAGATACCGATGATGTTTTTCATGGTGTCTCCTGATGAGGGGTGTGAAGCCATGGACAAAGCTTAAAACCGTGACCTTTGCTGCGCTAGACTGCAAAAATCAGCTTTAGCGTTCTATTTGGAGAACGATGGTGGAAGACCTCAACACCCTCTACTACTTCACCCAAGTGGTGGAGCATCACGGTTTCGCTGCGGCCGGCCGGGCACTGGACATGCCCAAGTCGAAGCTCAGCCGACGCATTGCCGAGCTTGAAGAACGCCTCGGCGTGCGCCTGCTGCACCGCACCAGCCGGCATTGCTCATTGACGGAAATCGGCCAGGCGTATTACCAGCGCTGCCTGGCCATGCGGGTGGAGGCGGAAAGCGCCGCCGAACTGATCGAACGCAACCGCTCCGAGCCTCAGGGCATAGTGCGTATCAGTTGCCCGACGGCGCTGCTCAACACCTGGGTCGGGCCGATGCTGACCCGCTACATGCTCAAGTACCCGTTGGTGGAAGTGTTCATCGAGAGCACCAACCGCCGGGTAGATCTGATTCACGAAGGCATCGACATTGCCCTGCGGGTACGCTTTCCACCGCTGGAAAACACTGACATGGTGATGAAGGTGCTGGGCAACAGCACCCAGAGCGTGGTTGGCAGCCCGGCCTTTTTATCGCGCCTGTCGACACCGGCCTCCCCGGCCGACCTCAGCGGCTTGCCAAGCCTGCACTGGGGCGCGGCGCAGCGCGAATATCAGTGGGAACTGTTCGGCGCCGATGGCAGCACGGCGATGATCCGGCATGCCCCGCGCATGGTCACCGATGACCTGTTGGCTTTGCGCCATGCGGCGGTCGCCGGGATCGGCATCGTGCACCTGCCCAGCGTGGTGGTGCGCGATGAAATCGCTGCCGGACAACTGGTGGAACTGGTGCCGGGCTGGGCACCGAAGAGCGGTGTGATCCATGCGATCTTCCCCTCGCGTCGGGGGTTGCTGCCGTCGGTGCGCACGTTGATCGATTTTCTCGGGGAGGAATTCAGTCGCAGTGATATTGCTTGAAGGCAGCGGCAAGCTTTGAAGTGCGGGGGGGAAAGATTCTGAAACCGAGTCGCCCCCTTCGCGAGCAAGCCCGCTCCCACAGGGAAATGCATTCCAAATGTGGGAGCGGGCTTGCTCGCGAAGGCGTCGGATCAGACACCCTAACCCAACCAGACTGCCGATGATTCTTGATTTACGGTAAACATTGCTTTGCCAATCCAGCGGTTTTTCTCACGGATGCCAGCGCGGATACTGCCGCCCATTCCCACTGCAACCTCTGGAGTCATCAATGTCCATTCCCGCCTTCGGCCTGGGTACGTTTCGCTTGCAAGGCCAGGTGGTCATCGATTCGGTGAGCACCGCCCTGGCGCTCGGTTACCGGGTGATCGATACCGC
This sequence comes from Pseudomonas sp. Pseusp49, assembly GCF_059491875.1. NCBI lineage: Bacteria > Pseudomonadati > Pseudomonadota > Gammaproteobacteria > Pseudomonadales > Pseudomonadaceae > Pseudomonas > Pseudomonas sp. Pseusp49. Next base: position 4,821,342 of record NZ_CP168514.1, read on the forward strand.
ACAAATCTACGAGAACGAAGCCGAGGTCGGCGAGGCTATCGCCGCCAGCGGCATCGCCCGGGAAGACCTGTTCATCACCAGCAAGATCTGGGTCGCCAACCTGGCCGGTGATCGACTGATCGACAGCCTGAAGGAAAGCCTGGGCAAACTGCAGACCGATTACCTGGACCTGACCCTGATCCACTGGCCGTCGCCGGACGATCAAGTGCCTGTCGCAGCGTTCATGGGCGCCCTGCTTGAAGCCAAACGCATGGGCCTGACCCGACAGATCGGCGTGTCCAACTTCACCCTCGACCTGATGAAACAGGCGATTGCGGCCATCGGCGCCGAGCACATCGCCGCGAACCAGATCGAACTGCACCCCTACCTGCAAAACCGCAAGGTCGTCGCGTTCGCGCAGAGCCAGGGCATTGGCATCACGTCCTACATGACCCTGGCGTACGGTGAAGTCCTCAAGGACCCGCTCATCCAGCAGATCGCCGAACGCCTGCAAGCGACGCCGGCTCAGGTCACCCTGGCGTGGGCCATGCAATCGGGTTACTCGGTGATCCCGTCGTCCACTCGCCGGACCAACCTGGAAAGCAACCTGAAGGCTCGCGAACTGACCTTGAGCGAGGCCGACATGGCCTTGATCGCAACACTGGACCGCGGCCACCGTTTGACCAGCCCCAAAGGCATCGCACCGGATTGGGATTGATCCTCAGTCCTGCTCGAGACGCTGGTCCAGGCGGGCCATGGCTTGCTGCAACTGGTCGACGGCGGCGTCGATCAGTGCCGCGCGGCCGTCATTGCACGCCCGCTCCAGTTGTTCGCAACACTCGACCAGGGCAAGCGCTCGCACCATCAGCGCCCCGCCCTTGATCCGGTGTGCCAGCGTCTGCAAACCCGGGCGATTGCCGCTGGTGTGCAAGGCCAGCAAATGCACGCGGTCCTCGCGGTTGGTCAACGCCAGATCGTGCAACAGTTGATCGATCAGCTCACGATCCGATTCCGCATAGCGCTCCAGCCCGCTCAAGTCGAACCCGGCCAAGCCTGGATCGTCATTTGCCGCCGGGGAAGCGCTGGAAAACCGCTGGGCCAGCCACGCCTGCAGATCCACCAGGCGAATGGGTTTGAACAGACAATCGTCCATGCCCGCCGCCTGACACCGGGCTTTCTCCTCGGCCTGCGCATTGGCGGTAAAGCCCAGGATCAGCGTCGGCGACAGCCCCTGCAACCGCTCTTGCTCACGTATCGCGCCGGCCAAATCATAACCACTGAGCACCGGCATGTTGCAGTCGGTAATGACCAGTTCGAAACTCTGTTCAAAACCCTGTCCGCGCCACTGTTCAAGCCCCTGCGCCCCGTCCTCCGCCAGCACCACACGGTGGCCCAGATAGCTCAACTGCCGCGAGAGCAGCAGGCGATTGGCCGGGTAATCGTCGACCACCAGGATCGACAACGCCCGGGTCGTGAGCTGCGCCGAGTCCTGGGGCATCTCCTCCGCGGGCAACGCTTGCAGGGCGGGCAGCACCAGGCTGATGTCCACCCGGGTGCCGCGCCCAAGCTCACTGTCGAGATGCAACTGCCCGCCCATCATTTCGCACAGGGTGCGACTGATCACCAGGCCCAGGCCGGACCCTTGCCGGGCAGTCTGCTGATTGTTATCGGCCTGCACGAACGGGCTGAACAGGCGTTGCTGGTCAAAAGCACTGATGCCGATGCCGCTGTCCTCGATCCGCACGCTGACGGCGAGATGCGCCGGAGCTTGCGGCCGCACTCGCAGTGTCAGGCTCACCTGGCCTTCACGGGTGAACTTGATGGCGTTGCTCAGCAGATTGGACAGCACTTGTTTGAAGCGCACGGGATCGAGCATCACATCGCGGTCACTGTGCTCGGCGAGCTCGACCCGCCATTGCAGATTCTTCTGAATCGCCAGCCCTTCGAACACCCGGCAGACCGATGCCACCAGCGCATGCAGGTTGACCCGCTCCGGCGCCAGCGACAAATGCCCCGACTCGATCCGGGCGACGTCCAGAATGTCGCCGATCAAATCCAGCAACTGCTGCCCGGCGTTGGACGCCACCTCGATGGCGGCACGGTCGGTCACCCCTTCATCGGCCCGCTTGAGCGCCAGTTCGAGCATGCCGATCAAGGCGTTCATCGGCGTGCGAATCTCATGGCTCATGGTGGCCAGGAACGTGGTCTTGGCCCGGTTGGCGTCGTCCGCCGCGTCCTTGGCTTCCTGCAATTGCCCGAGCAATTGCTGACGCTGGCGAATCTGCCGCCGTTGCCAGACGATCCCGGCCAACGCGAGCAACAGCAAGACCCCCGCCAGCGCAAACGCCTGAACGATCGCCTGTCGGTGTCGCAGCCAGTAACTCTGCTCGACCATCGAGTCATAGCGCCAGGGCTGGGTCAGCTCGTCGATTTCTTCGGGCGGGATGCTGAGCAGCGCCTTGTCCAGGATCGAATGCAACTCAGTGGCCTCGCGACTGGTCGCCAGGGTGCTGCGGGCGGGGTCGGTGCCCACGGTGCTGGTCACTTGCAGGCGATCGCGATACTGACGGGAAATCAGGTAACGGGCGCTGATCAACGAGTTGATGCCGCCGTGGGCCTTGCCCTGGGCGACCATTTCCATGGCGTCCGTCGACAGTGGCGCATCCACCATCTGGATCTGCGGGTAATGCTTGCGAAGGTACTCACCGGCAATGTTGCCCTGGGTCAGCGCCAGCGTCCTTCCCGCCATGTCATCCAGGGTCCTGGGGCTGTCCGCGGCTACGCGAGTCACCAGTACCGAAGGGCTGCTCAGAAACGCCCGGGTGAACAGCAGTTCATCTTCACGCTGGGAACTGAGGCCGATACCGGCCAGCACATCGATCTGTCCATTCCTGATGCCGGTCATCATCTCGGCCACCGACTTCATGCCGCGGATGTCAAATTGCAGCCCGGTGCGCACACTGATTTTCGCCAGCACATCGACACCGATGCCGCGAAACTTGCCTTCGCTGTCGATAAATGAAATCGGCGGGATGTTTTCGTTGATCGCGACCCTCACCCGCGGGTGGCGCTCGAGCCAGAGCTGTTCGGCCACGCTCAATTGCAATGACTGGGTGCCGGGGATCGACACCCCGTTTGCCCCCCAACGACGCAGGATATTCATTTGTTTATTGGTGGTGATGGCCGCCAGCGCCTTGTTGACGATGTGCAACAGCGAATCGTTGTCGCGGGCCATCGCAAAGGCAAAACGCCCGGACTCCATGGGCGAGAAGTCAGTCAGTTGCACGTTGTTCAGGTAGTTCTTGCTGATCAGATAGTGGGCATTGATCGCATCGCCCAGGTAGACATCGGCCTGGCCGAAAGCCACGGCCCCCATCGCCGCCAGCGTCGAGGGAAACAACTGGACCTGCGCCCTGGAATAGAACTGTTGCACGCTGTATTCGGGCAAGTAGTGATACAGCATCACTAGCCGCTTGCCGGCCAGTGTCGGGTCGAGCACCGGAGGGAAATCGGTACGCGTGACCAGCACCGGCTGATCGACCGCGTAGGCGCTGGACATTTGCAGCTGCGGATCTTCGGCCTCAAATCGATTGGCCGTTCCCAGCAGGTCCGCCCGCCCCTCCTTGATGGCCTGCACCGCGTCGGCTCGCGACGGATAACAGTGCACCTCTACGATGACGTTCAACAATTGTTCGAGCAACCCGGCGTAATCGGCTGTCAGGCCTTCGAACACCTTGCCCGCCGTATTGAACTCGAAGGGGGGATAGTCCGGCGCCGAGACAGCCAGCACCAATCGGCCCTTTTGCTGCAGCCAGCGCAACTCGGTGTCCGACAAGCCGGCGCTCAGGCCTTCGGCACTCGAGCGCCCCAACAGGGTCAACGACTGTTGCGCACCGACAGTCGGCGCCCAGAGAAGAAGGCCCGTCAGCACCCAACCCGCCAGCCGTCGGAGAAGGTTCATTCAGATCAGATGATTGCGCAGGGCGAAATCCCTCAGGTGCACCGACGAGCTCATGTTGAGCTTGAGGGTCAGTCGGGTCTTGTAGGTACTGACGGTCTTGTAGCTCAGGTGCATGATCTCGGCGATTTCCAGGTTTTTCGAACCCCGGGCCAGGTACTGCAGAATGGTCAGTTCACGATTGGAGAGCTTGTCGATCAGTTGCTTTTCACTGCGTTGCAACTCCCCCATCGCCACGGAACTCGAAGGGAGCTGGGCGAAATAGGTGTAGCCGGCCATCACCGAATTCACCGCCGCCTTCAGGTCATCCAGGTCCTTGCTCTTGGAAACATAGGCCACAGCCCCGGCACGCATGCAGCGGTCCTGATAAAACTGCGCCTCCAGCGAGGTGAACACCACCACGCGACATCGGGTGTTTTCGGCCTTGATGCGATCCATCACCTCAAGCCCCGCCACCCCGGGAAGGCCCAGATCAAGCAGCACGACATCCGGTTGATGCTCCCGGATCAACGACAGGACCTCGTCGCCACGGGAGGCCTCGTAAATCTGCTTGAATCCTTCGCCCTTGAGTACGAGTTTGATCATGGAGCGAACCACCGGATGATCTTCCACAATCAGTGCTGACTTCATGACAACTCCCGTGCAAAACAACACGATCGGGCAAAAAATGCCCTCCAGGCATCGCAGCAGCTGGGCACAACGCTGCGCATAGACTTTTGCATGGAAGGCTGGAAAGTACTACCTGACAGAAATGACAGTTCCGACGAACGGTAACCCACAATCAATGGCGCTCATCAACTGCTTAATCGACGCCAGGTCAGGCAGAGCGGCCTGGCTGACCTGGACCTTGCCCGCGACGGGCGGCAGCGGCGCTTGCTGTTCATTGAAGATAAACCCGTGATGAACCTGCGGGTTGTCGACCAGGAAACTGAGCAGGTCCAGCCCTTCGCTGGCCATCGCCCCATTGACGAGCACCAGATCCAGAGGTTCGCCAGCGTACTCCACCAGTGGAAGGAGCTCGTCGAGGCTGTGCACCGGCGCCACCCGAAAGTAGCCGAGCTGGTTGAACAGCCGCTCGATCCGCAGGCAGTTGAAGTGCTGCGCATCGGCGATCAGGATGCGCAAGGATTTATCCGGCAAGGTGACCTCCAAAAGGATGTCGGTTTCAAGAGGTCGCAAAGCCTACGGAAGACACTCCTAGGTTTATGTAGGAATATTCCTAAATAAATGCCGGTTAGTCTGACGCTTGCCAGGGAAACCTTGGTCTTCATTCCGTAGTACTCGGACTCCAGAACGCCTGCACCACTAGGGTCGAGGTCGATATCCGTGCCACCAGGGCATCCAGTTCATCACCGTCGACCGAGGTGGTCGCCAGGGTGGCTTCGATTTCGATTTCATCCGTGCCGAAAGCATGCACATCGACATCGCTGGCCGGGTAGTTGCTGCGCTCCAGTTCGGCTTCGAGCAAGGCCAGCACGGTTTTCTGCTGCGTACGCCGGGCGATGACATAGACGATGTTGGTGACTTCCGCCGAAATCACGTCCAGCGGCTGACGGTTGATGTTGTTGACGATCGGCCGCAGCAAGGTGTTGGCCGCGAGCACGAACAGCGTGCCGAGCAAGGCCTCGGCCAGCAGGTCGGCACCGGCACAGGCACCGACCGCCGCCGAGGTCCAGAGGGTGGCGGCCGTATTGAGGCCGCGCACATTGCCCTCTTCGCGCATGATCACCCCGGCACCGAGAAATCCGATGCCGGAAACCACATACGCCACGACCCGCACGGCGCCTTCGGCACCGGCGAGCCGGTTGGCCATGTCGACGAAAATCGCCGCGCCCACCGCCACCAGCACGTTGGTGCGCAGGCCGGCGGTGCGCTGCCGGTACTGGCGCTCGAAACCGATCAGGCCACCGAGGATGAAGGCCGCGCTGAGGCTGACCAGGGTGTCGAGCAGGGAGGTCAGGTTGAGGTTGTTGATGGCTTGCATAAATATTCCTTAAGAAACCCACGATCTCCTGTGGCGAGGGGGCTTGCCCCCGTTGGGTTGCGAAGCGACCCCAAGACCGAAAAACGCGGTGCTTCCAGTAAACCGTGCTCTCAGTTTTTGCGGTTGCTGCGCAACCGAACGGGGGCAAGCCCCCTCGCCACAAAGGTTATGCGGACACGCCTTATTGCCAGCCAAACCGGCGAATGTAGAACCCCTTCACCGCCTGGGTCAGCGCCATGTACGCCAGCAGGATCACCGGCAGGAACACGAAGTACAGCGATGGCAATGCCTGCAGCTTGAAGTAGTGCGCCAGCGGGCCCATCGGCAGGAAAATCCCCACGGCCATGATCAGCCCGGTCATCACCAGCAACGGCATGGCCGCGCGGCTTTGCAGGAACGGGATCTTCGGCGTGCGGATCATGTGCACGATCAGGGTCTGGGTCAGCAGCCCGACCACGAACCAGCCGGACTGGAACAGGGTCTGGTGATCCGGGGTATTGGCATCGAACACGTACCACATCAAGGCGAACGTGGTGATGTCGAAGATCGAGCTGATCGGCCCGAAAAACAGCATGAAGCGCCCGACATCCGCCGGCTGCCAGCGCTGCGGTTGCTTGAGCATCTCGTCGTCGACGTTATCGAACGGAATGGCGATCTGCGAAATGTCATAGAGCAGGTTCTGCACCAGCAGGTGCATCGGCAGCATCGGCAGGAAGGGGATGAACGCACTGGCCACCAGCACCGAGAACACGTTGCCGAAGTTCGAACTGGCGGTCATCTTGATGTACTTGAGCATGTTGGCGAAGGTGCGGCGCCCTTCCAGCACGCCCTCCTCCAGCACCATCAGGCTCTTTTCCAGCAGGATGATGTCGGCCGCCTCCTTGGCGATGTCCACGGCGCTGTCCACGGAAATACCGATGTCGGCAGTGCGCAAGGCCGGGGCGTCGTTGATGCCGTCCCCCATGAAACCGACCACATGGCCGTTGCCCTTGAGCAGACGGACGATGCGCTCCTTGTGCGACGGCGTCAGTTTGGCGAAGACGTTGGTGGTCTCCACGGCTTTCGCCAGCTCGGTGTCGCTCATGCGCTCGATGTCGTTGCCCATCAGCAGGCCCTGCTGCTCCAGGCCGACTTCGCGGCAGATCTTCGCCGTCACCAGTTCGTTGTCGCCGGTCAGCACTTTCACTGCCACGCCGTGGGCCGCCAGCGCCTTGAGGGCCGGCGCGGTGCTTTCTTTCGGCGGATCGAGAAAGGCCACATAACCGATCAGCGTCAGGGCCTGTTCATCGGCCAGGCTGTAGGTGTCGCGGCCTTCGATCATCGGCCGCGCGGCAACCGCCACCACCCGCAGGCCCTCGGCGTTGAAGTTGGCCGTGACCTGACGGATGCGTGCCAGCAGTTCTTCGCTCAAAGCTTCATCGACTTCGCCGTGACGCACCCGCGAGCACACCGCCAGCACCTCTTCCACCGCCCCCTTGCAGATCAGCAGGTGCGATTGATCGCGCTCGGCGACCACCACCGACATGCGCCGGCGAGTGAAGTCGAACGGAATCTCATCGACCTTGCGAAACGCCGTGCCGACTTTCAGTTCACGGTGGATTTCGACGTGTTCGAGCACCGCCACATCCAGCAGGTTTTTCAGGCCGGTCTGGTAGTAGCTGTTGAGGTAGGCCATTTCCAGCACGTCATCCGAGTCGTTGCCCCAGACGTCGACGTTGCGCGCCAGGAAGATCTTGTCCTGGGTCAGGGTGCCGGTCTTGTCGGTGCACAGCACGTCCATGGCGCCAAAGTTCTGGATCGCGTCGAGGCGTTTGACGATGACTTTCTTGCGCGACAGGAACACCGCACCCTTGGCCAGGGTCGAGGTGACGATCATCGGCAGCATTTCCGGGGTCAGGCCCACTGCAATCGACAGCGCGAACAGCAGCGCTTCGGTCCAGTCGCCCTTGGTGAAACCGTTGATGAACAACACCAGCGGCGCCATCACGAACATGAAGCGGATCAACAGCCAGCTGACTTTGTTGACGCCGGTCTGGAACGAAGTCGGCGCGCGATCCGTCGCACCGACCCGCTGGGCCAGGGCACCGAAATAGGTGCTGTTGCCGGTGGTGAGGATCACCGCCATGGCCGTGCCGGACACCACGTTGGTGCCCATGAACAGGATGTTGTCCAGGTCCAGCGGGTTGAGCGTGTCGCGGTCCTGCTGCCGAGGGAATTTTTCCACCGGCATAGATTCACCGGTCATGGCCGCCTGACTGACGAACAGGTCCTTGGCGCTGAGCACCCGGCAATCGGCGGGAATCATGTCCCCGGCCGACAGCACGATCAGATCGCCCGGCACCAGTTGTTTGATCGGCAGTTCGATGCGCGGCGCGCGGCGCGCCTCAAGGTCCCGGCGCATCACGGTGGCCGTGTTGCTGACCATGGCCTTGAGGGCATCGGCAGCCTGGTTGGATTTGGTTTCCTGCCAGAAACGCAGCAAGGTCGAGAGCACCACCATGGAGAAAATCACGATGGCGGCTTTCATGTCTTCGGTCAGCCAGGAGATGACCGCCAGCAGCGTCAGCAGCAGGTTGAACGGATTCTTGTAGCAGTGCCACAGGTGCGTCCACCAGGGCAGCGGCTGTTCGTGCTCGACTTCGTTGAGGCCGAATTGCTCGCGCAGGGCATCGGCTTCAGGTTCGCTCAAGCCATCGGTGTGGGAGCCGAGTGTGTTGAGCAACTGGCCGGTGTCGCTGCCGGCAGCGGTTACCAGGGTTTGCGCCAGGGTGGGCGGGACTTCACGGCTGACCGTGGTGTCGGTGAAGGTTTCCAGCAACGCCAGGCGACGGAAGTGCCGGGCGATGTGGCGGTTACGCAGGAAGCCTGCGAAGAATTCCTTGAGGGTAAGTTTCATGGCTGGTGCCCCTTTGGTCAGCCGGGAAACCGTCGAGCAGGCAGGTCCACGCCTTTGCCGCCGGAACAACCGGCAAGGCAAGGCCTGGCGCGCCGGTCACGAATGACAGGCGTGTCGATAGAGCGGCGGCCACGACAAAAAGTCGAACCACGCACTGTTCAGTGTCGATGAGAGGGACGTCGGGACACGGCCGGGACTGGCCATGATCAGGATGCCGCTGCTCGCTTGTCGGCGAGACAACGGCACAGGAGACTGCGCGTTATCTGGCCGAGAAAATGCCGGTTACCGAGACCGGCCGACAACTGTCACTCGAACTAGTACCCACTGTGGGTCTCCGTAATGGATGAAAACGCGCGAAGCTTACGCCCCGATGTTTGGAGAGTAAACCCGTTACAAAGTCTTGCAGGGGGAAACGCGGGGTTCTTCAGGAAGGGTTCAGGAAGAGCAAAAGATCGCAGCCTTCGGCAGCTCCTACAGGCGTACGCCATGCCCCTGTAGGAGCTGCCGCAGGCTGCGATCTTTTCGACAATCAGCTGGCCGTGGCCAACAACAGATCCACCACCGACCGCCCATGCCCGCGATGCTTGCCATGCTCATACAACGACCCGGCAATCTCATCGGCACGGATCGGCAGGATCGACAGCAAGGTGTCGCTCAGCCCGTGGCTGGCCTGGCAAAAGCCCTGCATATAGAGGCCGGCCTTGCAGCGCTCGTCGGTGATCAGTTTGTAGTTGCGGTCGACTTCAAAGTCACCGAGGTACTCCTCCAGCGGCGCCAGCAGCTTGCGGTGCATCTGCCGCTCGTAACCGGTGGCCAGGACCACGGCATCGTAGTGACGCACCGAGACTTCACCGGTGGCGTTGTTGCGCAGCACCAGTTCGACGCCGCGTTCGTTGGCGGTGGCCTTTTCGATCGTGGTCAGGGTATGGAACGCATGGCGGGCGATGCCCGAGACCTTCTGCCGGTAGAAGATGCCGTAGATACGCTCGATCAGATCGATGTCCACCACTGAATAGTTGGTGTTGTGGTACTCGTTGACCAGTCGCTCGCGCTCGCTGTCGGGCTGCTGGAACACCAGGTCGGTGAACTCCGGCGAGAACACTTCGTTGACGAAGGGGCTGTCGTCGGCCGGCTTGAGTGCCGAGCCGCGCAGGATCATGTCCACCTGCACCGACGGGAAGCTGTCGTTCAAATCGATGAAGGCCTCGGCGGCGCTCTGCCCGCCACCGATGATTGCAATGCTCATCGGCTGGTTGTTCACGCACGGCTGCTTGGCCATCTGCGCCAGGTACTGGGAATGGTGGAACACCCGGCCATCATCCTTGAGCGCCTTGAACACTTCGGGAATACGCGGCGTGCCACCGGCGCTGACCACCACCGAACGGGTGGTGCGTACCTGTTGATGGCCGCTCGCATCGCGGGAAATCACCCGCAATGCCTCGACCTGATGGTTGTGCAGCACCGGCTCGATGGTCAGCACTTCTTCACCGTAGCGGCTTTGCGCCGTGAACTGCCCGGCCACCCAGCGCAGGTAGTCGTTGTACTCCATGCGGCACGGATAGAAGGTGCCCAGGTTGATGAAGTCCACCAGGCGCCCGTGAGCCTTGAGGTAATTGACGAACGAATAAGGGCTGGTCGGATTGCGCAGGGTCACCAGGTCCTTGAGGAAGGAAATCTGCAACTCGCTCTGGGTCACCAGGGTGTTGCCGTGCCAGCGGTAGTCGGCCTGCTTGTCGAGAAACAGCACATCCAGGTTGCCCTGGCTCGCCCCGCGCTCTTGCAGCGCGATGGCCAGTGCCAGGTTCGACGGGCCGAAACCGACGCCGATCAGGTCGTGAACGAGGGGCGATGCAATAGCCTGTGTCATTTCCAGTGTCCTCTGGATGTTCCCCGCAACAGCGGGACATTGAACCTAAGTGACCTGACAGGCCTTGGGCCGCACAACAGGTCGTCTGTTGAGTAGGAACGAGGACAATGGAACTAAATTTAACGGGGCTTGATGAATCCCGGAGGATCAGTGGCCTTCCCACTGACGCATCCGCGCACGGCAATGCTTCATGGCGTTGACGATGTGCTTTTCCACCAGCGCACGGGAAATGCCCAGTTGCCCGGCGATTTCCAGATGGGACAGGCCCTCGATCTTGCGCAGCAGAAAACTCTCGCGGCACAGCCGTGGCAGTTCCGCCAGGGCACGCTGGAGCATGTCCAGCCGCTCGCCGTGATCGAGGACCTTGTGCGGTGAAGGTATGAAGCAGCTTTCTTCGCTGTCGAGTACGTCCAGCGGCTCGGTGCGCCGCAAGGCGTTGCGCCGATGGCCATCGACGACCAGGTTGAGGGCGGTGCGATAAAGGAATGCCCGGGGCTGCTCGATCGGTGTATCGCTGGAACGCTCCAGGACCCGCAGGTAAGCGTCATGCACCACATCTTCGGCCACCTGACGGTTGCCCAGCCTGGCGTTCAGGAAACACACCAGCTCGCGATAGTAGTTCTCCAACATGACTCCCGTCCGCACGGGGGTGCGGTTGCTGTCCTTGAGCCGTCTCGGCGACCGCTGGAACACGCAGTGGCACGATAGTGGCAATTTGAGAAGTGTAATTTATAGTAATTCTCATATAGATTTAAAGTACTGCTTCACCATGCGCGGTAAATAGTCACCTCCCTGTAGGAGCTGCCGCAGGCTGCGATCCTTTGATCTTCAGCATGATCAGCCACCTCGAAGATCAAAAGATCGCAGCCTGCGGCAGCTCCTACAGGTGTTACGTCGTGTGTCCGGGGCTAAATTCCCGGGGGCTTTCATCGTCCTTAGGACAGCTCCCCGTCTCTGCCCGGACGGGCCGATTTCCCAAGGCCGGAACCCTGCATGAAACGCCCCCGACAGACCCGACGCGCCCTGCTTGCAGCACTTTGCCTGATCCCCGTGGTGGCCGTCGCCGCCTGGCAGTTCATCCCGCCGGGCCGCGACCAGTTCACCACCGTCCAGGTCAGCCGCGCCGACATTGAAAGCAGCGTCACCGCCCTGGGCACCCTGCAACCGCGGCGCTATGTTGACGTCGGTGCCCAGGCCTCCGGGCAAATCCACAAGATCCACGTGGAAGTCGGCGACCGGGTCAAGGAAGGCCAGTTGCTGGTGGAGATCGACCCGTCCACGCAACAGGCCAAACTCGATGCCGGACGCTTCTCCATCGAAAACCTCAAGGCGCAGCTGCAGGAACAGCGGGCGCAACACGAACTGGCCCGGCAGAAATACCAGCGCCAGCAGAACCTCGCCGCCGGCGGCGCCACCCGTGAAGAAGACGTGCAGACCGCCCAGGCCGAACTGCGCGTGACCCAGGCGCGCATCGACATGTTCCAGGCGCAGATCCGCCAGGCCGAAGCCAGCCTGCGCAGCGATCAGGCGGAGCTCGGCTACACGCGGATTTATGCACCGATGGCCGGCACAGTGGTGGCGCTGGATGCCCGCGAGGGCCAGACCCTCAACGCCCAACAGCAGACACCGCTGATCCTGCGCATCGCCAAACTGTCGCCAATGACCGTGTGGGCCGAGGTCTCGGAGGCCGACATCGGCCACGTCAAACCCGGCATGCACGCCTGGTTCACCACCCTGAGCGGCGGCACCCGGCGCTGGACCAGCACCGTGCGGCAAATCCTCCCCGTGCCGCCCAAGCCCCTGGACCAGACCAGCCAGGGCGGCGGCAGCCCCGCCAGCACCAGCAAAAGCGGGAGTGCCCGCGTGGTGCTGTACACCGTGCTGCTGGACGTCGACAATGCCGACAACGCGCTGATGGCGGAAATGACCACCCAGGTGTTCTTCGTCGCCAGCCAGGCGCAGAACGTCCTCACCGCGCCCATCGCCGCCCTGCAAACCGGCGCACAGCCAGACCTGCAGACCGCACAAGTGGTCGCCAAAAACGGCAGCATCGAACAGCGCAACGTGCGCACCGGCATCAGTGATCGCCTGCGGGTGCAGATCCTCGACGGCCTGCAAGAAGGCGATCACCTGTTGATCGGCCCGGTCGACGGGAGTGGCGGCTGAATGCAGACGCCCCTGATCGACCTTTCGGACATCCGCAAAGCCTACGGCGGTGGCGACGCGCCTGAAGTTCACGTATTGCGCGGCATCGACCTGTCGATCCATGCCGGGGAGTTCGTGGCGATTGTCGGCGCCTCCGGTTCCGGCAAGTCGACGCTGATGAACATCCTCGGCTGTCTCGACCGCCCGACCTCGGGCGAATACCGCTTCGCCGGGGAAAACGTCGCCGCCCTCGACAGCGACGAACTGGCCTGGCTGCGGCGCGAAGCCTTCGGGTTTGTGTTCCAGGGCTACCACCTGATTCCATCCGGTTCGGCCCAGGAGAACGTCGAGATGCCGGCGATCTATGCCGGTACCCCGGCCGCCGAACGCCACGCCCGCGCCGCCGCCCTGCTCGACCGCCTCGGCCTGGCTTCGCGCACCGGCAACCGCCCCCATCAGCTCTCCGGCGGCCAGCAGCAACGGGTGTCGATCGCCCGTGCGCTGATGAACGGCGGCCACATCATTCTCGCCGACGAACCCACCGGCGCCCTCGACAGCCACAGCGGCGCCGAGGTCATGGCTCTGCTTGACGAGCTGGCGAGCCAGGGCCACGTGGTGATCCTCATCACCCACGACCGCGAAGTGGCGGCCCGGGCCAAACGCATCATCGAGATCCGCGACGGCCTGATCATCAGTGACAGCGCCAGTGAAAACCCGACCGCGCAAAACTCGGCCAACCCCGCTGCGCTACAAGCCGTCGACCTGCGCAAGCGCTTGAGTGAAGGCGCCGAAGCCACCGGCGCCTGGAAGGGCGAATTGGTCGATGCCGTGCACGCGGCGTGGCGAGTGATGTGGATCAACAAGTTCCGCACCGCGCTGACCTTGCTCGGGATCATCATCGGCGTCGCCTCGGTGGTGGTCATGCTAGCCGTGGGTGAAGGCAGCAAGCGCCAGGTGATGGCGCAGATGGGCGCGTTCGGTTCCAACATCATTTACCTCAGCGGCTCGGCGCCCAATCCGCGCACGCCGATGGGCATCATCACCCTCGACGAGGTCGCGGCGATCGCCAGCTTGCCCCAGGTCACGCGGATCATGCCGGTCAACGGCCAGGAGGCCGGGGTGCGTTTCGGCAACCTTGATCACATGAGCTATGTCGGTGGCAACGACACCAATTTCCCGGCGATCTTCAACTGGCCGGTGGTCGAAGGCAGCTACTTCACCCACGCCGATGAACAGAACGCTGCGGCGGTCGCGGTGATCGGGCACAAGGTGCGGACCAAGTTGCTCAAGGACGTGGCCAACCCGATCGGCCAGTACATCCTGATCGAAAACGTACCCTTCCAGGTGGTCGGCGTGCTCGCCGAAAAAGGCGCCAGCTCCGGCGACTCCGACAGCGACGACCGCATTGCCATCCCCTACTCCGCCGCCAGTGTGCGCCTGTTCGGCACGCACAATCCCGAGTACATCGCCATCGCCGCCGCCGACGCGCGCAAGGTCAAGGAAACCGAAAAAGCCATCGAGCAATTGATGCTGCGCCTGCACGACGGCAAGCACGATTTCGAACTGACCAACAACGCCGCGATGATCCAGGCCGAGGCACGCACGCAAAACACCCTGTCGCTGATGCTCGGTTCGATCGCCGCCATTTCGCTGCTGGTGGGCGGGATCGGCGTGATGAACATCATGCTCATGACCGTGCGCGAACGTACCCGCGAAATCGGCATCCGCATGGCTACCGGCGCACGCCAGCGCGACATCCTGCGCCAGTTCCTCACCGAGGCGGTGATGCTCTCGGTGGTGGGCGGCCTCACCGGCATCGCCCTGGCGCTGATCGTCGGTGGCGTGCTGATTTTCAGCGAAGTGGCTGTCGCATTCTCCCTGATAGCGGTGCTGGGCGCCTTCGGCTGCGCCCTGGTCACCGGTGTTGTTTTCGGCTTTATGCCGGCCCGCAAAGCTGCCCGACTCGACCCGGTCACGGCCCTTACCAGTGAATGATCGATTGATGAAGCCGCCACTCAGTGTGTTAACCCTGTGCCTGTTGCTCAGTGCCTGCGGCACCCCCGCCCAGCGCCCCGACAGCGGCATCCAGCCGCCGGCCGCCTGGCAATCGCCGCACACCGCAGGCGCTGTCCATGACAACCGGCAATGGTGGAACCGCTTCGGCAGTCCGCAGCTGGGTCGCCTGATCGAACAGGCGCGGCTCGGCAGTTACGATTTGGCCGCCGCCATCGCCAGAGTGCGCCAGGCCCAGGCCGACACGGTCATCGCCGGCGGCTCGCAACTGCCGGAGGTCAAGGCCGCGGCCAATGCCAATCGCCAGAAGCTGATGCGGGGCAACGGCTACAGTCAGCTCGATGCCGACAGCGATAACGACGCCGTCGACTACTTCAATGCGAACCTGGTGGCCAGCTACGAAATCGATTTCTGGGGCGGCCAGCGCGCCAGCCGCGACAGTGCGCAATTCAGTCTGGACGCCAGCGAGTTCGATCAGGCCACCGTGGAATTGACCTTGCTCAGCAGCGTGGCCAACAGTTACGCGCAAGCCTTGTCGTTGCAGGAGCAGAGCCGCATCGCCGAGTTGAACCTGGCCAACGCGCAAAGCGTGCTGAAGCTGGTGCAGACCCGCTTCGATTCGGGCTCGGCCACGGCCCTGGAACTGGCGCAGCAAAAAAGCCTGGTGGCGGCGCAGCAACGCCAGCTGCCGCTGGTGCGGCAACAGGCCGAAGAGGCACGAATCAGCCTCGCCGCCCTGCTCGGCCGCCCGGTGCAGGCACTGTCGCTGGGTCAGGAACGCTTCGATCAACTGACCTGGCCCGCCATCGATGCCGGGGTGCCCAGCCAGTTGCTCAGCCGCCGTCCCGACATTGCCCAGGCCGAGGCGCAACTGGCCGCCGCCCAGGCCGACGTCACCGTCGCCCGGGCTGCGATGCTACCGACCGTGACCCTCACCGCCGAAATCGGCTCCGGGGCCGACCGGGCCGACGATATTCTGCGCAGCCCCTTCTACAACCTCAGCGCCGGGCTGCTTGCGCCGGTATTCAACAACGGCCGCCTCGGCGCCCAGCGCGACAAGGCCACGGCGCGCCAGCAAGAACTGCTGGAAACCTATCGCGGCGCGATCATCAACGGCTTCGCCGACGTCGAAAAAGCCCTCAACAGCATTCGCGGGCTGGATGAACAGCGCGGCTGGCAGAGTGAAGAACTGAGCCAGGCGCAGACCGCGTTCAACATCGCGCAAAGCCGTTACCAGGCCGGGGCCGAGGATTTGCTGACGGTCCTGGAAACCCAACGCACGCTGTATGCGGCGCAGGATTTGAATGTGCAACTGCGCTTGTCGCGGATGCAGGCGAGTATTGCGTTGTACAAGGCGTTGGGTGGGGGGTGGCAGGCGCTCTAAGGATCAAAAGATCGCAGCCTTCGGCAGCTCCTACAGGGTACGCATTCCCATGTAGGAGCTGCCGAAGGCTGCGATCTTCTGCTTTCACGGCCGCTGCGTACGCCATCGCTGGCAAGCCAGCTCCCACAGGTTATGCGTCGTGCCCGGATCATGCGGCAAACACAAAACCTTGTGGGAGCTGGCTTGCCAGCGATTGAACGATAACGCGGTATCAAGCCTGAGATTGCTTAGCCTTCAGATTGCGCGCATACCACGGCCGCTGCGGCACCTTGCGGAACAAATCCTTCAGCTTCTTCTCGTCCTCGCCAAAGGTAATGCGCAACGCCAGCTTCATGGTTTCCGGGTCCATTTCCACTGACTTGCCCGCCTGCAACCCCGGCGTGGTGCTGCAGCCATGGGTGACCGGGCCGAGCCACGGGTCATCGATTTCGACCCAACGTCCCGGTGCAAACCAGGGCACGCCATTGACCTGCAGCCGACTGATCTGTCCCGGGTGGAAGCGCTCATGGGCGCGGAACCAGTCCTCCAGACGATCGTCGATCCAGCCGTGGAAATGCCAGAACACCGGGTTCACATGGGAGGAAAACGGGTCGCCGAGGAAGTCGTTTTCCGCGGCGAACCAGCGCGCGGAAAAGTCTGCCGGATCACGGGCAAACGGAACCGGCTGACCGTTGGACGGATCGCGCGGCACCGAAGCCCAGCGCATGTGCAGCCAGTCGTGCAGGCCCAGTTCAACCTCCGAGCCGAACTGGCCGAGGGTCAGCGTCGACAGGTAACGCGGATCACGGTAGCGCGATTCCCAGACCTGGAAATTGCTGTGGTACGTCTCGCCGGTCTTGATGTCACTGACCCATTGCGTGTACTCGTCATCGTCCTCGGCCAGCCAGGTCGGCGGCAACGCGGTGCCATCGTGGTTGTCGAAGTACCGGGCGAAGCCGGGCCGGTCCCGCGCCAGCTCCGGCTGCGGCAACGGGAAGTGCGTCCAGGACGGCAAGTCCTGCATCGAACGCGCCGTGCCGAGCATGTGCCGGTGCATGAAGAAAAAGTCCACCCCCGAACCGTTGCGATCCTTGCGCACACCTCGGCCATCGCGCTCCCTGTCTCGCGGACCGGGTTGCCAGCCGAGCCCGCGCAGGGCGCCGCGCTGGTCTTCGGACAGCTTGTGCCATTTGTCCCGGGAGGCATGCCAGAGCTGGTGGAACAAACGGTGCTGCGGCGATACCAGCCAGGCCAGCAGGGTCGGATTGAGGCCGCTGCGTTCGCGCGCTTCAGGGAACACCCGCTTGACGGCAATGAAGCGATTGTCCTGGGCCGTCAGCATCAGCGGGCGCTTGAGGTCCAGCACACGCCCGCTGAGACTGCCGCTGCCGGCGTTAGCGAAACCGGCCCAGACCTCATCCAGGGTCATGTCGAATTCGTACTCGCAACAGCCGCTGGCACCCAGCAGCCGCCAACCGAGCTGCTTCGGGTTGGCCCCGGACAGATCGCCGAGCACCCGGTAACGGGGCTCCTCGGCAGAGCGCAAACGCTCGGCGGTGTCGAGGAAACCGACGACGCCACGACCTTTGTGAGCGATGTCGAGAAAGACCTCCAGTCCCTCCAGGGGCAAGCCTTCGAGACCGGCGTCACGACCTTCGAACCGAATCTGCCAGACCCCGCGCAAGGCGTCCGCCAACCGTTGGCCGGCCACGTCCGCCACGTCGAACGAGGCTTCGTCCGGGGTAATCGTCGGGTCCGGTTTGGTCAGTTCGCGATGCCCGTAGTAGACCGCAGGCACGGCGGCACCGGTCAGCGCCAGACCCGCGAGGAACCATCGTCGAGAAATCGTCATTGCCCTACCTGTGTCAGCCATGGAGCAGGCTTTATCCAAGCTAGAACGATTGTTGCATCCGGAAATTTATGGCGCGCCCAAAAGATCGCAGCCTTCGGCAGCTCCTACATGGGACCCACCTGTAGGAGCTGCCGAAGGCTGCGATCTTTTGGGAGCAACCTAAATTCCATGGCCAGCCACTCGTTCCCCCCAGATAGCAAAGGCCCCCGCGCCTGCCCCCCGACGGCGAACCTGACTGAGACGGCAATGACAAAACCACGTTCGAAAAAGGCTCTTTTCATCGGCTTGCCGCTGGCCCTGGCGATCAGCGCGGGGGCAGGCTTCGGGGCTTGGGACTACTGGTTCAGGGACAATCCCGGCTACCCGGTGAAGGTGATGAAACAGGCCGATCAACTGCAGGAGCGTATCCTCTCGTTCGACAGCCACATCACCGTACCGATGGACTTCGGCACCGCCGGCAACGAAGTCGACAAGGACGGCGAAGGCCAGTTCGACCTGGTCAAGACCGGACGCGGGCGCCTGTCCGGGGCGGCGCTGACGATTTTCGGCTGGCCGGAAATCTGGAACGGCCCCAACGCGCCCCATCGCCCGACCGCCGGCTTCGTCGACGAGGCCCGACACGAACAGGAAACCCGCTACAAGATCATCAGCGCGATGGTGCGTGACTTCCCCCATCAAGTCGCCATCGCCTACACCCCCGACGACTTCCGTCGCCTGCACGGCGAAGGCAAGTTCGCGATCTTCATCAGCATGCTCAACGCCTACCCGCTGGGCAATGACCTCAACGCCCTGGACAAGTGGGCGGCGCGCGGCATGCGCATGTTCGGCTTCAGCTACGTGGGCAACAACGCCTGGGCCGACTCGTCGCGGCCGCTGCCGTTCTTCAATGACTCGCGGGACGCCCTCGGCGGGCTGTCGGACATCGGCAAGCTAGCGGTGCAGCGTCTCAACGACCTGGGCGTGATCATCGATGTGTCGCAGATGTCGACCAAGGCCCTGGAGCAGGTCGCGCACCTGAGCCGCACGCCGATGGTCGCCTCGCACTCGGCGCCGCGCGCCCTGGTGGACATCCCGCGCAACCTCAGCGATGGGGAAATGCAGTTGATCAAGAACAGCGGCGGCGTGGTGCAGATTGTCGGTTTCCCGACCTACATCCGCCCGTTGAGCCAGGCCACCCAGGACAAGCTCAACGACCTGCGCGCGCGCTTCGACCTGCAACCGCTGCAAGGCCTGGAGATGGCGCTGATGCCGGGTGACCCGGTGATCACCGTCTGGCCCGAGCAGCGTTTCGGCGAGTACGCCAGCCAGCTCTATTCGATCCTTGACGAAGAACCCAAGGCCAGCCTCAAGGATTACGGCGACGCGATCGATTACGCCGTGAAAAAAATCGGCATCGACCACGTCGGCATCAGTTCCGACTTCAACGATGGCGGCGGCCTCGACGGCTGGAAAGACGTCAGCGAAGCCCGCAACGTGACCGCCGAACTGATCAGCCGCGGCTACAGCGAGGCCGACATCGCCAAGCTCTGGGGCGGCAATTTCCTGCGGGTCTGGGACCAGGTGCAAAAGTCCTCCCGGCCCGTGGTCCAGAACTGATTATTTCCTTTTGCCAAAGCGAACCGAATCCATGACCAACCGTCGTTCATTCCTCAAGCAGGCCGGCATTCTGGCGGCCGGCATTCCCCTGGCCTCGGCCGTGAACCTGCCGGCACTGGCCGCTGCCCCGGCACCCTTGCCCAAGGACAAATGGGACCAGTTGCGTCAACTGTTCACGCAGGACCCGAACTACCTGCACTTCGCCAACTTCCTGGTGACCTCGCACCCGCGTCCGGTGCGTGAAGCCATCGAGATGCACCGCGCCAACCTCGATCGCAACCCAGGCCTGGCCATGGACTGGCATCGCGGTGAAACCGAACGCCGCGAAGAAGAGGTGCGCGTCTGGGCCGGGCGCTATTTGAAAGCCAAACCGTCGCAGATCGCCCTGACCGGCAGCACCACCGAAGGCCTGGCGATGATCTACGCCGGCATCCACGTGCGCCCGGACCAGGAAATCCTCACCAGCGAACACGAGCACTACGCCGCCAACAGCGTGTTCGAATACCGTACCCAGAAGGACGGCACCCAGGTTCGCAAGATCAAATTGTTCGAAGATCCGTACAAGGTCTCGACCGCCGAAGTGCTGGCCGCGATTGAGCGCAACATTCGCCCCGAGACCCGCGTACTGGGCATGACCTGGGTGCACTCCGGCAGCGGCGTGAAGCTGCCCATCGGCGAGATCGGCAAACTGGTGGAAGAGAAAAACCGTGGCCGCGAGGACAAGGACCGCATTCTCTACGTAATCGATGGCGTCCACGGCTTCGGCGTGGAGAACCTCGACTTCCCGGACATGCACTGCGATTTCTTCATCGCCGGCACCCACAAATGGATGTTCGGCCCACGGGGCACCGGGATCATCTGCGCCCGTTCCGACGAGCTCAAGGACGTGACCCCGACCATCCCGACCTTCTCCGAAGCCACGCAGTTTTCCACGGTGATGACCTACGGCGGCTATCACTCGTTCGAACACCGCTGGGCATTGACCGAAGCCTTCAAGTTGCACCTGGACCTGGGCAAGGCCGAGGTCGCGGCACGCATCCATGACATCAACAGCTACCTGAAAAAACGCTTGCAGCAGCACCCGTCGGTGGAACTGGTCACGCCCCTGTCACCGGAATATTCCGCCGGTTTCACCTTCTTCCGCATCAAGAACCGCGACTGCGAAGAAGTCGCCAATTACCTGATGGATCAGCGCGTGGTGTGCGATGCCGTGGACCGTGATGTCGGGCCGATCATTCGAGTGTCGCCGGGGTTGCTCAATACCCAGGCGCACATCGACAGATTGATGGAACTGCTGGCCAGCCGGCTCTGACCCACCGATTTCAAGCAGCGAGAACCTCTATGAAAAGCCCCCTCAAAAACCTCGGCGCCCTGATGCTGCTGGGATTGCTCGGCAGTACCGTGCCAGGCCTGGCCCAGGCGTATACGGCGCCATTACCGGGTAAAGTCTTCAAGGATTGTCGTGACTGCCCGGAAATGGTGGTGCTGCCCGCCGGCACCTTCACCATGGGCACCCCGGACGACGAAGTCGGCCGCGAGCCTGATGAAGGCCCGATGCATGAGGTGACGTTCGACAAACCGTTCGCCATGAGCCGTTACCAGATCACCGCCGGCGAATGGAACCAATACATGAAGGAAACCGGCATCACCCTGCCCGACGGCGACACCCGCCCCGGCCGCGCGTGCAGCAACGGCAAGCCGAGCTACCCCCAGGGCCCGCGCCAGCCGGCGGTGTGCATGAACTTCGCCGAGGTCAGCGCCTACGTCGCCTGGTTGTCGATGAAAACCGGCCAGCACTACCACATCGTCAGCGAAGCCCAGCGCGAGTACGCAGCCCGTGGCGGATCGACGGGCTCGTTCCCCTTCCCGTTCGACCCCGGCACCGAGTACAGCATCGCCACCCACGCCAACACCTACGGCCCGACCGACGGCTACAGCTACAGTTCGCCGGTCGGCAGCTACCCAGCGAATGCCTTTGGCCTGTACGACATGCACGGCAACGTCTACGAGTGGATCGCCGACTGCTATCACCCGGACTACGTCGGCGCGCCCACCGACGGCAGCGCCTGGACCGAGCCCGACTGCGACACCCTGCGCATCCGTGGCAACGACTGGGGCGAAGCACCGGTGTTTTCCCGTTCGGGCAACCGCAACGACATCGACCCGCAGACCCGTGGTGACTGGATCGGATTCCGTGTAGTACGCAGTCTCTAACCTCCCCCCACACCTTGTGGGAGCGGGCTTGCTCGCGAAGGCGTCGTGTCAGCCAACATCAACTTTTCTGAGCCACCGCCTTCGCGAGCAAGCCCGCTCCCACAGGTTTTGTGTCGCCCACCATATAAATTAAGCCCCCCATCAGACGTTCTACTGGGTATCTGCCTCAAGACCCAAGGAACCCTCTGCTCATGACCCAGCCAACGCGCGGTGCAATTCATGAATTGTTCAGCCTCCTGAAACCGTTCCGGCTCGTCGTCAGTCTGTCGATCCTCCTGGGCATGGTCGGCGGCCTGAGCGTGACGGTGCTGCTGGCCACCATCAACAACGCACTGCATTCGCCGGACGGCCTGACCCAGGGCGTGGTCGCGCTGTTCGGCGGCCTGTGCCTGCTGGCCCTGGGCAGTTCGATCTGCTCGGACATCGGCACCAACTACGTCGGCCAGCACATCATTGCCAAACTGCGCAAAGAGCTGGGGGAAAAAGTGCTGTCGGCGCCCATCGAGCAGATCGAGCGCTACCGCAGCCACCGACTGATCCCGGTGCTGACCCACGACGTCGATACCATCAGCGACTTCGCCTTCGCCTTCGCGCCGCTCGCCATTTCCCTGACCGTGACCCTCGGCTGCATGGGTTACCTGGCGATGCTGTCGTGGCCGATGTTCCTGATGATGGTGCTGGCGATTGCCATCGGCACCGGTATCCAGTTCTACGCGCAAGGCAAGGGTATCCAGGGGTTCATGGCCGCCCGCGACGCCGAAGACGAATTGCAGAAGCACTACAACGCCATTGCCGGCGGCGCCAAGGAATTGCGCATCCACCGTCCGCGCCGCCAGCGCATGTTCGTCAAGGGCATCCAGGGCACCGCCGATTTCATCTGCGACACCCAGGTACGTTCGATCAACACCTTCGTGATCGCCAAGACCCTCGGCTCGATGCTGTTCTTCGTGGTCATCGGCCTGGCGCTGGCCCTGCAATCCTTCTGGCCCAGCGCCGACCAAGCGGTGATGAGCGGATTCGTGCTGGTGCTGCTGTACATGAAAGGCCCGATCGAGCACCTGGTCAGCACCTTGCCGATCGTGAGTCGGGCGCGCATCGCCTTTCGCCGCATCGCCGAACTGTCGAGCCGGTTTTCCTCGCCGGAACCGCACCTGCTGCTCAACGACCCAGGCACCCCGCCGGCCGTGGTCGACAGCCTGCAACTGAACAACGTCAGCTACGCCTTCCCCGCCGCGCCGGGCAGCGACGCGTTTCGCCTCGGCCCGGTGAACCTGAGCATCGCGCAAGGCGACATCATTTTCATCGTCGGCGAAAACGGCTGCGGCAAGACCACGCTGATCAAGTTGCTGCTGGGCCTCTACGCCCCGCAACACGGCGAAATCCTGCTCAACGGCCAAGGCATCGATGCGCACAATCGAGACGACTACCGCCAGTTGTTCACCACGATCTTTGCCGACTACTACCTGTTCGATGACGTGGTGCAGGGTGACCAGCACATCCCCGAAGATGCCAATGCCTACCTGCAACGCCTGGAAATTGCGCACAAGGTCAGCGTCAGGGACGGCAGTTTCACCACCACCGACCTGTCCACCGGCCAGCGCAAGCGCCTGGCCCTGGTCAATGCCTGGCTGGAAGAACGCCCGGTGCTGGTGTTCGACGAATGGGCCGCCGACCAGGACCCGACCTTCCGCCGCATCTTCTACACCGAGCTGCTACCGGACCTCAAACGCCTGGGCAAGACCATCATCGTCATCTCCCACGACGACCGTTATTTCGACATGGCCGATCAACTGGTGCGCATGGAATCGGGCCGGGTCGTCACCGAGCGCGCGACCGCCTGACAGCGGTGGTTGCACGCAGGTTGTTGTTTTTTTGAAGTTTGTTTTCCGGTTTAGGCAAAGCGGTACGTCTAATAATAATTATCATTAACTAAAAAAAACTGCACACCCCCTTCTGGAGCGATTCGAGCAATGCAAAGCCTTACTCTGTCCCGCGCACCCTTGGCATTAGCCATCGATCGGCAAAAGAAATTCCGAACTGTCGTACCGGGCGCGCTGTTGACCCTGTTGCTGCTGGGTACTTCCCAGGTCGAAGCGGCCCCGGTAAACGTCAACGTGCCGGCCCAGTCGCTGGCCAGTGCATTGCGCGAACTGGGCCAGCAGACCAACCTGCAGATTCTCTACAGCCAGGACATGGTCAACGGCATCAAGTCCACGGCGGTGTCCGGCAACATGGAACCGGAACAGGCACTGAAAACCTTGCTGCTGGGGAGCGGCATCAATTTTCAGTTGAATGGCAACACCGTGTCGCTGGTGCCGGCGGTCGGTGACTCCAGTGCATTGCAGCTGGGTGCGACGTCCATCACCGGCGTGGCGTTGGGGCCGACCACCGAAGGCACGCACTCCTACACCAGCGATGAAGTGACCATCGGCAAAGGCAATATCAAGGTCAAGGACATCCCGCAGTCGGTGTCCGTCGTCACGCGCCAGCGCATGGACGACCAGAACATGAACAGCCTGCAGGACGCCATGCGCCAGGTCACCGGCGTGACCATCAAGACCTACAACTCCGGTTCCAGCCTCAACGACGTCTACATGCGCGGCTTCCTCGTCGACCAGGTGCAGGTCGACGGCGTCTCGCAACCCACCGGCCAGGGCGACATGGCCACCAGTTTCGACCTGGCGATGTACGACCGCATCGAAGTGCTGCGCGGTCCGTCGGGCCTGTACCAGGGCGCGGGTGAACCCGGCGGTACGATCAACGTGGTGCGCAAGCGCGCCCTGGGCAAATTCGCCCTCGGTGGCGAACTGGCCGCTGGCTCCTACGATCACTACCGCTCCATGGTCGACGTCACCGGCCCACTGAACGACCAGGGCACCGTGCGCGGCCGCTTCATCACCGCCTACGAGAACAACCAGTCCTTCGTCGACTACGCGCAGAACGAACGCCCGATGGTCTACGGTCGCCTGGAATTCGACCTCGACCCGGCCACCACCCTGTCGGTCGGCGGCGCTTACCAGAAGAACAACTCCACCCCGGCGTTCGGCTTGCCGGCCTACGCCGATGGCTCGTTGCTGGACGTTCCGCGCTCGACCTTCGTCGACGCCAAGTGGAACACCCTGAACGAGAAGGTCTGGGAATCCTTTGCCGAAGTTGATCACGAACTGGACAACGGCGGTCAATTCAAGACCACCCTGACCTACCGCGATGCCGAAACCCCGGAGCGTAACTTCACCTGGGCCGACGGCGCGGTCGACCCGGCCACCGGTGACAGCTGGGCCGTGGCCTACGACTACTACACCCACATCAAGACCATCGGTGTCGACAGCTTCGTCACCACGCCCTTCGAGTTCGCCGATCGCCGCCACGAGTTCACCCTGGGCGCCGAGTACCAGCACCTGGACAAGGACTTCACCTACGGCGGCGGCGAGTACTTCCCGATCAACGTGTGGGATCCGGGCAGCATCGACATTCCCCGCAACGACTATGCGCACGTCAACGGCAACTGGTCCAAGTCCGACCAGTACGGGGTCTATACCCGTGCCAAGTTCAACGTCACCGACTGGCTCGATGTCATCGGCGGCAGCCGTGTGACCTGGTACGAAGCCGACGCGAAGAACGCCAACGCCTTCTTCAACAACTTCGGCGAAGCCCACACCAGCATCAACCGCAAGGTCGTGCCGTACGGTGCCATCATCGGCAAGATTACCCCGGAACTGTCGACCTACTTCAGCTACACCGGCGTGTTCAAACCGCAGAGCGAAATCGGTACGGACGGCGAGCCGGTCGGCCCGCGCGAAGGCAAGCAGTACGAGATCGGCCTCAAGCGCGAGTTCTACGACGGTCGCCTGAACGCCAGCCTCGCGGCCTTTCGCATCTACGATGAAAACCGCGCCGAATACGACAACAACTCCGGTGCCTACATGACCGAAGGCAAGGCACGCAGCGAGGGTTGGGAAACCGAACTGAGCGGCAACCTGACCGAAAACTGGAGCATCGTCACCGGTTACGCCTACACCTCCACCAAGTTCCTGGACGGCGACGCGGCCAACAAAGGCAAGACATTCAGCACCATCACGCCCAAGCACAACTTCAACCTGTGGACCAAGTACGAGTTCACCGACGGTCCGCTCAAGGACTTCAGCGTCGGCGGTGGCGTGCGGGCGGTCAGCGACACCTACTACCAGCGAGACGTGAAGTTCCAGCAAGGCGGCTTTGCGATCACCACGGCGCAGGTCGGCTACAAGTTCAACGAAAACCTGTCGTCGACACTCACCGCCAACAACCTGTTCGACCGCAAGTACTACGACCGCGTCGATGCGTCCTGGGGCACCAACTTCTACGGCGACCCGCGCACCGTGACCCTGAGCCTGCGCGCGCAGTACTGATTGCCGGGTCCCTTAAGGGATTGACCAGCGCCGATCACCTGTGGCGAGGGAGCTTGCTCCCGCTGGGTCGCGAAGCGGCCCCAAAAAATGGGCCTGCTGCGCAGTCCAGCGGGAGCAAGCTCCCTCGCCACAAGCAAGCTCCCTCGCCACAGGATCAGGGTCAAGATCAGGGTCTGGACTCGACTGATCGGCATCAGCCGCAAGGACCCGATTCTGTTTTCTGTGGCGTGCATGTGACAACTCGGCGCTCTCTGCCTATCCTGCAAGGCAGTCTTTGCCCCCCCTCACAGCACACCATTCACGGATCGAAAATGACGACGCCAGCGGATGACCCCAACAGCGCCATCAACCAGCAAGGTAGCCGCGCGAGGCTGTCCAGGCCCCTGCCCATCGACCTGCGAGGGCTGATTCTTTTCTTCGTCCTGCTGTCAGTCCTCGCGACATTGTGCAACAGCCTCTACGTCGCTTACCGGGTGCAGCGTCAGTCCCTGATCCATACGACGCTTGAGGCCAACGCAGCCTATGCCGCAAAAGTCGCTTCCAGCATCGGTGAGTTCCTGAATTCGGCGCACAGTCGCTTGAACTACAGCGCCACGGCCCTCGGCCAGCACTGGAACGACCCCGAAGTGCTGCGCAAAGAAGCCATCCGCCTGCAAGCCCAGGATGCCGACTTCAACTCCATTGCCATTGTGGATGCGGCAGGCAAAGTCCTGCAGGCCTATCCGGATACCTCGCAGATTGTCGGCGCCACATTGACGTCGGAGGGCATCCAGCAGGCGCTCAAGGAACGTCGTCCAGCGGTCAGCGCCGCTTACGTTTCCGCGGCGGGCAACCTGGTGGTGTTCATTTCACAACCGGTTTTCAACCCCTCAGGGGCGTTCCTCGGCGTCGTCGGCGGCTCGGTCTACCTGCTCAAGCAAAGCACCTTTCATACGATCATCAGCCGTCACTTCCATCACGAAGGGACCTTTGCGTTCATCGCCGATGGCAATCGGCGGCTGCTGTATCACCCGGACCAGAAGCGCATCGGTGAGGTCCTGGGCTGGAGCCTGACGGTCGATGCGGCCTTGCGCGGCGAACGTGGCTCCCTGGAAGGCCCGAACTACAAAGGTGTGCCCATGCTCGCCGGTTTTGCCCAGGTGCCGGACGCCAACTGGGCGGTTGTCGCGCAACAACCCCGGGACCTCAGCCTGGCGCCGCTGGGACAACTCATGCGCGACATGGTCCTGGACATGATCCCTGCCGGGCTGTTGGGGCTGGGGCTGATTTTGCTCGGGACCACCCTGATCGCCCGCCCGTTGCGCCAGTTATCGGCCGCCGCCGACCAGTTGGCCGCCCCGCAAACGACCGAGCAACTGCGGCAAGTCCATGCCTGGTACCGCGACGCATCGGCCATTCGCCAGGCCATGCTGACCGGTGTGCAGTTGCTCCAGCAAAAGCTTGGCCAGCTCAGCCACGAAGCGCAAAGCGATCCCCTGACCGGCCTGGCCAATCGAAGGGCCATGGGCGGCGTACTGGATCTGCTGGCAAAAACCGGGCAAGCCTATTCGGTGCTGGCGCTGGATATCGATCACTTCAAAAAGGTCAACGACACCTTCGGGCATGACGCCGGTGACGTGGCCCTGAAAGAGGTCGCCGGCATACTCAAGCAGAACTCCCGGACCGGCGACCTCGCCTGCCGCGCCGGTGGTGAAGAGTTCGCGCTGATCCTTCCGGATACGCCGCTGGATACCGCCAGGGTCATTGCCGAGCGGATACGCGAGCACATCGCACAGACCGAGGTGCCGCAGGTTGGAAAGCTGACGATGTCCATCGGCGTGGCTTGCCGGAGTGCGGACACCCCAATGCCCGAAAGCGTACTGAAACTGGCCGATGAACGTCTCTATCTGGCCAAGCAGAGCGGGCGCAACCGGGTGATGGCGTAGACGTCGCGTAATGGCCGGGACAAACCGGTCGATTCAGGCCGTCACCGCGTGGGTTCGTTTTCTTCGTCCGTCGAACCACTTGAGGTCGCGGCATCCTTTTCCGTCGCTTGCGAATCGGCGCCGGAGTTTGAGCCCGCAGCCTCCTCGCCCTTCTTGTCGGCCTTCTCGTCTTTGGCTTCAGCAACCTGCGGCTGGTTGATGCCAGGCACGGCAGCAGGCGGAACAGCGGAACCCGCCGTCGCGTTCTCGGCGACCAGCGCAAAAAAAGAGCCCGTCGACAGCAGACCCGCAGCCATGAGTGCGAGCATTTTCCTGTTCATTATTTGGGTCTCCCCGGTGAGGTATAAACCTTGGAAGACCCGATATCGGGAAAGGTGCTGGCTCGCTGACGAACGGTGAGGCGCCGGGGTCAGGAGCCGACCTTGTTGTCGTGCGCGGCGGTCCGGAGTTGCTCGGTATCGACGCGGACAAACGTGGAGTCCCCGACAGCGGTCAGCACGTCCCCGGCGAACACCTCACAGATGACGCGACTTTTGCGCCCGACCTCACCCTCGACTCTTGCCCGCAATGTCAGACGTACGCCCATGGGGGTAGGCTTGCTGTACTTGATGCCCAGGTTACCGGTGACGCAGGTGACGTGGGGCAAACTGCCCACTTCGCGCTGTTCGGCGCGGTAGTGATAAGCCATCGCGGCCCAGTTGGAGTGGCAATCGACCAGCATCGCGATCAAACCGCCGTAAACCAGACCCGGCCAGCCGCAATACTTGTCATCGGGCATATGCTCGGCCATGACATGCACCCCGTCTTCATGCCAGAAGCTCTTGATGTGCAGCCCGTGCGGGTTCTGGCTGCCGCAGCCATAACAAACGCCTTCAGGCGCGGCGATGTCTTGAAGCGAAATGTCCTGCGTGGTCATGGCGTGTTCATCCTAAGTAGCAGATGGTTCAAAGCGGGTCAGGTCGCAGCGGATCGCAACGGCTGATCAATAAGGAGGAGCCGTTTTTCTCTTTCCCGGCGGGCGTGAACGGCGGGTAGCATCGGGCCGATGTCGATATTACATAGCCGATACACGATGCGGAAGATAGCTCGGCAACCCCGTCCGTGGCTTGAGAACTACTCCCTCAAGCGTGAAAATTGCTGAACCACAAACGCCCCCACGGTGACCGCGCAGGCTACCCACGCACACGCCACCTGCCAATGCCTGAAAGGGCCGATTACATCCCCCATCAGGAAACCGGTCGAAAGCAAAAACATAAACAATGAAATGGCCGCCAGGATGACGCGTGGAATCGCCATTACCCACCGCCACCAGGCTCCGGGTACAAAGCGCCGCGCCCCCCAACGAGTCAACACGGTCAGCCCCGCCAGCAAAGGGGCAAAAATAATCAGCAGCAGCGGAAAGATGTAGAGCGTCAACGTGAGTTCGACTTCTCCGCCATCCTCGCCGGGCGTGTAGAAACCTTCCATCCAGATGTCCTTGCACAGGGCTGCGGTGAGATAAATGACAGCGACTGGGGCGATGGGGAATATCAGGCAACTGATGAGGTTTTTTCTAAGATCCGACATTGAATCGTCCTTGGTTTTTTTCAGCACGCTGATGGGCTGGATGCAGCCATCAACCGGGCAACAGGTTTCATGTAAGAACAATCCTTGTCGTGCAAATCGGGCGGTGAATTTAGCAGTTTTTTTCAGATCGTAAGGGCTGTACTTCCCACGGCCAACCGCAAACTTTCGTAGGACGCTTCCTGCCGACTCCGGGGAATTCAACGCTCTTTGATAAGGCATAACAGCAGATTAAGACCCACTCGATAGCGCCTGTTTAAGCGGCCTACAGGTTACTTCATGAAAGCCACAACGCCTTGCGTCGTTGCCTACATGTACGCCAGAATCCGCCGGCTTGTGCGCCTTGGGAGTCGT
Source organism: Pseudomonas sp. Pseusp49 (assembly GCF_059491875.1). Lineage (NCBI taxonomy): Bacteria > Pseudomonadati > Pseudomonadota > Gammaproteobacteria > Pseudomonadales > Pseudomonadaceae > Pseudomonas > Pseudomonas sp. Pseusp49. The sequence goes on from NZ_CP168514.1 coordinate 4,851,439, forward strand.
CGGTAACTTGATTCGGGTCACTGATTTCCAGTGATCGGGTTTAGTAGCCCGGCCAAGGTAAGAGCGGTCGCATGAGTATCATCAGTCAGGTATTCGCCTGTGCTTGATGGTGGCTGTGCGCATGGCGTCCTCGGGCGCGCCGGTTTTTGCTTACCTCACCGGTCTACTAACTTGCGCACAGCTGCCACCCCTTCGTTTAGTAGCGAACTGGTGCGGCCCTCTTTGAAGGTAAGTATCTATGTTCAAAGTTACTCCGAATCCGCCGGACACCGACCCGACCTCCCCACACGAAAGTCCCGAATCAAAACAATCCCATGAAGCCGCCGAGCGCGCCTTCGATCCAGGCCCCGGCATCATGGCCACCCCGCGCGCACCCAGCACCTTGTTCATCGTCAATCCCGAACTCAGTACCGAAACCCTGCTGGTGCACGCCTGTGAGTCGCTGGCGTCGGCCAATGTCATGGCCAACGATCTGGTGGATCATTTGCAGGGGACGAGTCGCCATGCGCTGTTGGGGATTGCGCAGGTGATCATGCTGGGGGAACTGGCGGTGAATCGGGCGCTGGATCGGCTGGATCCGCCTTAGTCGCCGCCGTCGTTGCAGTGACTGGGCTTTCTGTGGCGAGGGGGCTTGCCCCCGTTGGGTCGCGTAGCGGCCCCAAAACCAGCGATCGCGGTTCTTCAGGCATACCGCGTTGTTCGGGTTTACGGCTGCTGCGCAGCCGAACGGGGGCAAGCCCCCTCGCCACAAAAGCCCTCTCGCCATAGGTTTCATCAGGGTAAGCCCCGTCGTCGCAAGTCAGCCTAGGCTCTCGCTGATCTGCGCCGCCAGTTGCACCAGCATCCCCGGCACTTCCTGGACCATCTCGCCCATGCGCGCAAAGTCGTGGGTCATGCCGGCCTTCACCTCCAGCACCAGGGGTTGCCCCGCGGCCCGCAGTTTTTCGGCCCAGGCCAGGCCTTCATCGAGCAATGGATCGTACTCGGCCAGCCACAGCACCGTCAGCGTCAGGCGTTCCAGGCCTTCGGCGTACAGCGGTGAAAAACGCCAGTCGGCACGATCCGCTTCGCTGCGTTGGTATTGCTGGTAGAACCATTCCAGCGTGGTGGCTTCCAGCAGATAGCCTTCGGCGAATCGCTCCAGGGACGGGCGTTTTTTTACCGCGTCGATCACCGGGTACAGCAACACTTGCAGGCGCGGCACCAGCGGCCATCCCAGCGGGTCCTGGGCCATGGCGATGCACAGCGATGCCACCAGGCTGCCGCCGACGCTGTCCCCTGCCAGCGCTATGCGCCTCGCGTCCAGTCCCAAGGCTTGAGCGCCGGTAATAGCCAGCCAGCGCGTCACGTCTTCGGCATCGTTGTAAGCGGTGGGGAAACGGTGTTCCGGCGCCAGTCGATAATCCGCCGACAACACGGCAAATTCCCCCGCCAGCGCCAGACGCCGGCACAGGGTGTCGTGGGAATCGAGGCTGCCCACCACGTAGCCGCCGCCATGGAAGTACAACAACACCGGGCGCGGCTCGTTGTGCGGTTGCGGTTTGGCGTACAGCCGCGCATTGAGCACATGCCCGTCCCGCGCTGGAAGGCTGACCGCCGTCACCGTCAATGCGCCCATCGGGGTGGCATCGAGCAACTGCGATGTCTGTTCGAATTGCTGCCGGGCTTCGCCAGGCGACAGCTCATGCATGGGTTGGCTTTTGCCGCTGAGGCGGCCGAACTCGGCCAGTTCCAGAAAACCTTCGATGTCCGGGTGCAGTGCCATGGGCGGTAGTCTCCAAAAATAAAAAAAGCTCGCCCAATAAACGAACGGTGAGGGTCGTTCATTAGGGCGAGCTCAAGAACTGCTCAAACCAAATGACAATCTGTGGCCAGGACCACTTGCCTGTGGTCCTGACCAAGAATGAACAGCTTAGATCTGCGGCACCACCTCCCGGCCAAGCAGCGCCACCACGGCATCCAGACACTCATCCTGCTGCAGGATATCGAAGTGCCCGGCCGTCACCGTTTGCACCTCGCGCAGCCGCGGTTGCTGGCGTTCGAGCGTGGCGCGTTCGGCCGTCGGGTTGCCATCGGCCCACCAGCAATGCAGCCCGGCTTGCGGAATCGGCAGGGTTTCAACCTGCCGCGACAGCGCCTTCAAGCGCGTGCTGACCATGAACGTCTGGGCCAGCTCATCGGCACCGAGCAGCGCATAACCGCTGGCCTGATCGCTTTGGCTGTCGATCACCGCGCGAATGATCCGCGCCACAGCATCGTGGTCCCCCGCCGACTCGGTACTCAACGCCCGGGCGATCACCTCGCCATCCATGCCCAGGGTTGCACCGAGGAACTCGGCCAGATCCACTCGCCACTCATCTGCACTGGCAACGGCATTGGCCTGGGTCGGTACAAAGCTGTCCACCAGACCGACGAACGCCACACGCTGGCCCTGCTGTTCGAACAGCTCACTCACCAGCAACGCCAACGCCCCGCCCAGCGACCAGCCCAGCACGTGGTACGGTCCCTGGGGTTGTCTGGCGCGGATCGCCTCGACGTAGTCGGCGGCCATCTGTGAAAGCGAAATGTCCTGCCACTGCCGGTCGAGCAGCATTCGGCATTGCACGCCGTACACCGTGCGCTCACCGTCCAGGCGCCGGGCCAACGGCTCGTAATCGAACACCGTGCCGAAACCGGCGTGCAGGCAGAACAATGCCGGCTGATCCGCCACCAGCTGATTGAGCAGCAACAGCGGTTGCGGACTCTGGCGCACGGGCTGCTCATCGACACCGGACAACCCGGCAATCGTCGGCTTGGCCATCATGTCGCGCAGCTTGATCTGGAAATCCGGCGCGTTCAGCGCACGCACTTTCGAGATCACCTTGAGGGTGCGCAGCGAATCACCGCCCAGTTCGAAAAAATTGTCGGTGATGCCGACCTTCTCGATGCCCAGCACCTGTTGCCAGATGTCCGCCAGCGCCCATTCCAGCGGCGTGCGCGGGGCCACGTAGTCGCGGCCGGTGAAGGCCGGATCCGGCAGAGCCTTGCGGTCGAGCTTGCCGTTGGGTGTCAGCGGGAAGCGCGGCAGCACCACGACCTGCGTCGGCACCATGTAGTCGGGCAGGCTTTCGCGCAATGCCGCCTGGCAACGCGGGCCGAGGCCATCGTCTTGTGCCGCCACCACATAGCCCACCAGTTGCGGCCCCTGGCCGTTGTCCCGCACGACCACCAGCGCATCGTTGACCCCGACCTGCTCGCGCAAGCGGGCTTCGATTTCGCCCAGTTCGATGCGGAAGCCGCGCACCTTGACCTGATGGTCGATGCGCCCGACGTAGTCGAACACACCATCCTCGCGACGGCGCACAAGGTCACCGGTGCGATACAGGCGCCCGCCTTCAGTACTGAACGGATCGGCGACGAAGCGCTCGGCGCTCTGCCACGGATGACGATGGTAACCGCGCGCGACACCCCGTCCGCCGATGTACAGCTCACCGACCATGCCTATCGGCAGCGGGTTGAGGTCCATGTCCAGCACGTGCAGGCTGCGGCTGCCGACGCGTTGGCCAATCGGCGCGTACATTGCCTGGCAATGGCCGTCGGCGGCGATCTTCCACAGCAGCGGCGTGACCACGGTTTCCGTCGGGCCGTAGCCGTTGACCAGGTATTGCGGCTTGAGTGTGTGTTTGACCCGCTCGAACGTGGCGTCCGGCACCGCATCGCCACCGAAGCAGTAGATGCGCACCGGCGGCGGATCACCGCCCTGCAGTTCGGCGTGCTCGGCCAGTTGCAGCAGGTACGCCGGCGGGAAGCAGGCGACGCTGATGCGCTGGCGGTGCAGCACAGCCAGGGTCTGCTCGGCGGTCCACAACGTATTGTCACGAATGACCAGGGTCGAGCCGCTGATCAGCGCGGTGATCCAGCGTTCATGGGCGCCATCGAAGGCGAACGACATGAAGTGCAGTTCGCGATTGCCCGGGTCCATTTCGTACAGCTCGGCGATGGCCTGTACATGCATGCTCAGGGGGCCGTGGGCGACGGCGACGCTCTTCGGTTTGCCAGTCGAGCCGGAAGTGTAGATCAGGTAGGCCAGTTGCTCGGCGTGCACAGCACGTTGCGGTGCCGGCACCTCGACGTCGAGGTTCAATCGGTCCACCGCGACCATCGCCGTGCCCGGATTCAACTGCGCTGTGTCGCGCAGCCGTTCCTGGGTCAGCAGCAGGCGCATGTCGCTGTCGGCCATCATGTAGCGCAGGCGTTCCTGGGGGTATTGCGGGTCCAGCGGCACGTAGGCGGCGCCACACTTCATCACTGCCAGCAGCGACACCACCAGCTCCAGCGAACGCTCCATGAACACGCCGATCACGTCTTCGGCCTGCACGCCCTGTTCCAGCAGATGCACCGCCAACGCATCGGAGCGTCGGTCTAGCTCGGCGTAGCTCAGGTGCTCGGCATCGCGCTCGGCATAGCTGAGCACCAACGCCCTGTGATCCGGTTGCAGTCGCGCACGCTGACGGATCAGCTCGTGCACCGGTGTCTCGTCACCGCCCGCCACCACCGGCCGTTCGCCGTCCAGCGCCCGGCCTTCGTCCAGGGTCAGCAGGCCCAGCTCACCGACAGCACGCCCGGCGTCGTCGCACAGGCGCTGCATCAGGCTTTCCATGTGGCCGCGCAGGGTTTCGACGGTCGCCAGATCGAACTGGTCGCGCTGGTGCATGTACTCGATGCGCAGCCCCTCGTCGAGGCTGACCATCAGGTCCATGGCGAAGCTGGTCAGGCCGAAGTCGGACACGTCTTCGAAGCGCAGCGAGTCGCCGTTCCATTCGCGCAGGGTGCGGTCCACCGGCTGGTTTTCGAAGACGATGATGCTGTCGAACAACGACTGCCCGCCCTGCCCGGCCCAGCGCTGGATATCGCTCAGCGGGGTTTGCTGGAAGTCGCGGATGTCGAGGTTGCAGGCCTGGATCTCGCGCAGCCAGTCACCGACGCGGGCCTCGGTCGGCACGCTGTTGACCACCGGCAAGGTGTTGATGAACAGCCCGAGCATGTTCTCCGAGCCGTTGAGGGTTTCCGGGCGCCCAGACACGGTGGCGCCGAACGTCACCGTGCGCTGGACGGTGTAGCGCTGCAACAGCAGCAACCACGCGGCTTGCACCAGGGTGTTGAGCGTCACCTGCTGTTGCTGGGCAAAGGCCTGCAAACGCGCGGTCTGCCCGGCGCTCAGGTGCGTATAGATCGCGTGGTAACCCGCTTGCGGCGCCTTGACCGGCAAGGCGCGGGCCAGGTGCGTGGCGCCTTCGAGGTTGGCGAGTTTGCCTTTCCAGAACGCCTCGCTGGCCTCGGCGACTTGCTGGCCGAGCCAGTCGATGTAGTCGCGGTAGGCGGCCACCGGCTCGTGTTCATCGCCGCTGTAATGGCGCAGCACTTCACCGATCAGGCGCGACACGCTCCAGCCGTCCATGAGGATGTGGTGGTACGTCCAGATCAGGCGATAGCGGTCGTCTTCCAGACGCACCAGCAACAGGCGCAACAAGGGCGCGCGATTGAGCGAGAAGCCGCGTTCGCGCTCCTCCAGGGCCAGTTGGCGGACGCGTTCAGGCTGATCATCCAGCCCGCGCCAGTCCAGCTCGGTCAGCAGCGCAGGTGCATGGCGCCGCACCACTTGCAGCGGCTCCTTGTCGCCTTCCCAGAGGAAGGCAGTGCGAAGAATCCCGTGACGTTGGGCGGCATCGGCCCAGGCTTCACGGAAACGCGCGCCATCCACGCCGCGCACGCCCACTTCGATCTGGTTAACGTACAGCCCCGAATCGCCGTCCTGCACCGAGTGGAAGAGCATGCCTTGCTGCATCGGCGACAGCGGATAAACGTCCTCGACGTCGTCCGCTGTCAGTTCCAGCGCCTGATATTGCGCTTCACTCAGTTCGATTTTTGCTGCCGGTGCAACCACAGTCGGCACGGCTTGATCCGCCGCGACCGGTTGGGCGACCGTGGCCAGTTCGGCGAGGGTCGGATGGCTGAACACATGCTTGGGCGAAATGCTCAAGCCGGCCTTGCGTGCGCGGCTGACGGCCTGGATCGAGACGATGGAATCGCCGCCCAGTTCGAAGAAGTTGTCGTGCATGCCCACTTGCGGCACTTCGAACAACGCCTGCCATACGGCTTGCAGCGTCGCTTCCACGGCAGTGCGCGGCGCAACGTATTCGCGTACTTGCTGGTCCGGCTGTGGCAATGCGCGACGGTCGAGCTTACCGTTGGGTGTCACCGGCAACTGATCGAGCAACAACACGTGGCTCGGCTGCATGTGCTCTGGCAGCGCGTTGCGCAGGTGTTGCTTGAGACGATCAACAGCGGCATCACCTACGACGTAAGCCACCAATTGCTTGGACTTGCCAACGTCCAGGGCGATCACCACGGCTTCGCGCACCTGTGGATGCTCAAGCAGGCAGGCTTCGATTTCCCCCAGCTCTATGCGCAAGCCGCGGATCTTCACTTGATGGTCGATGCGGCCGACGTATTCGATCACGCCGTCTTCGCGGTAACGCGCCAGATCGCCGGTGCGGTACAGGCGCTCGCCCTGCTCACCGAACGGGCTGGCGACGAAACGCTCGGCGGTCAGGTCCGGACGGTTGTGGTAACCACGGGCCAGGCCGATGCCGCCCAGGTACAGCTCGCCCACACACCCCTGCACCTGCGGTTGCAGGCTGTCGTCGAGGATGTAGGTCACCAGGTTGGCAATCGGATAACCGATCGGCACGCTGAACCCGCCGTCATCGACACAGGTCCAGTGGGTCACGTCGATCGCTGCTTCGGTGGGGCCGTACAGGTTGTACAGGGCGACGTCCGGCAGGACGCGGAACAGGCTGTGCTGCAAGTCTGCCGACAAGGCTTCGCCGCTGCACATGATCTGCCGCAGGCTGGCGCAACGCTCGAAGCCTTCGCCCTGGACAAACGCCTGCAACATCGACGGTACGAAATGCAGGGTGCTGACCCGGTACTGCTCGATCAGGCTGACCAGTTGCGCCGGATCGCGATGGGCCCCCGGTTCGGCCACGGCCAGCCGTGCGCCGGTCATCAGTGGCCAGAAGAACTCCCAGACCGACACGTCGAAACTGAACGGGGTTTTCTGCAAGACGGTGTCGCGCCCGTCCAGCGGATAGGCGCCCTGCATCCACGCCAGGCGGTTGTACAAGGCATCGTGACGGTTGGCCGCGCCCTTGGGTTTGCCGGTGGAGCCGGAGGTGTAGATCATGTAGGCCAGCGATTGCAGCTCGACCACGCAGGGCAGGTTTTCCTCGCTCAGCCCTTCGAGCAACGGCGCCATGTCGTCCAGGCAGATCGCCGTGATGGCGGCCGGGATCGGCAACTGCTCAAGCAGATGACGCTGGGTCAGCAGCAGGTGCACGCCACTGTCGTCGAACATGTGCTCCAGGCGTTCGCGCGGGTAGTCCGGGTCCAGCGGCACGTAGGCGCCGCCGGCCTTCATGATCGCCAGCAAGCCGATCACCAGTTCCAGCGAGCGCTCGGCAGCGATGCCCACCAACACTTCGGCGCCCACACCCTGACGGCGCAACAGGTGCGCCAGGCGGTTGGCCTGTTGATTGAGCTCGCGATAACTCAGGGTCCGGCCGGCAAACACCAGGGCCGGGGCCTCCGGGGTTTGCAGCACCTGGGCTTCGAAGCACTGGTAGACCGGGCGCACATCCGCCCAGTCCTGCACCGTGCGGTTGAAGCCTTCGACCTGCTGCGCCGTTTGCACGGCATCGAGCAGGCTCAAGCGCCCCAAGGGCTGTTGCGGCGCGCAGACCATGGCATCGAGCAACGCCACCAGCCGAGTGCTCAAACCTTCGATGGCTTCGGCACTGAACAGTGCCACGTCGTAGTTGAAACGCAGGTCCAGGCATTCGCCCAGCTCGGCGGCAATGGCCAGCGGGAAACTGGTCTGGTCGTGGTGACCGAGGCCGGAGAATTTCAGCACGCTGCTGTTGCCCTCCTCCAACGCTTGCGCCACCGGGTAGTTTTCGAACACCAGCAGGGTGTCGAACAGCGTCTCGCCGGAATGACCGGCCCAGCGCTGCACGTCCGCCAGCGGCGTGTACTCGACTTCGCGCAACCTGAGGTTGAGCGCCTGGACTTCATCGATCCATTGGCTGACCGTACGCTCGGGGTGCGGCGTGGCGATCACTGGCAAGGTGTTGATGAACAACCCGATCTGCTGCTCGATGCCTTGCAGTTCACTCGGACGCCCCGACACCGTGGCGCCGAACGCCACCGTCGACTGGCCGGTGTAACGCTGCAATATCAACAGCCATGCGGCTTGCAGCAGGGTGTTGGGCGTGACGCGGGCCTGGCGGGCGAACCCGCTGAGACGTTCGGTGGCGGCGCGGTCCAGGCTGAGGTGCAGGGTGCGATGTCCGCTGCACTGTCCTGCGACCGGCCCCGGCAAGGCGCCGGCCAGACGGGTCGGCTCGGTGAACGCCTGCAATTGCTCCAGCCAGAACGCTTCGCACGCAGCGCGGTCACGGGTGCCCAGCCAGCCCATGTAATCGCGATAACGACCGGCGCTCGGCGCGGGCATGATTCCGCAATACCGTTGCAGCACTTCGCCGAACAACTGCGAGGTGCTCCAGCCGTCCAGCAGGATGTGGTGGTTGGTGAAGATCAAGTGATGGCTGTCATCGGCGGTCTGCACCAGGGTCAGGCGCAGCAGCGGTGCCGCCGTCAGGTCGAAACCGCGCAGGCGATCGTCCTCGGCCAGTCGCTCCAGCGCGTGCGGCAGATCAGGCCGGTCGCGCCAGTCGAGCAGGCTCATCGGCAACGTGGCGTCGGCGAGGATCACTTGCAGCGGCCGCGAGCCGTTGCTTTCGCTGAAGAACGCCGCGCGCAGCACTTCATGGCGCGCCAGCGTCTGCTGCCAGGCATTGCCGAACGCCTCGACGTCCAGCCCCTGCACATCCACGCGCATCTGCGGCACGTAGGCACCGGCATCCGGGGCGAACAGGCTGTGGAACAACATGCCTTGCTGCATCGGCGACAGCGGCAGGATGTCTTCGATGCGGCTGGCCGCCAGCGGCAAGGCATCGAGCTGCGCCTGATCGACGCGCACCAGCGGTACGTCGCTCGGGGTCAGGCCACCGGCACCGCTCAGGCAATGCTCGATCAGCCGTTGCAACTCCATGGCATAGGCATCCGCCAGGTGCTGTACGGTTTGCGCTTTGAACAGGTCGCTACTGAAGGTCCAGCTCAGGCGCAGTTGGCCAGCGTAGACCTGGCCGTTGATGCTCAGGCCCCGGTCCAGCTCGGCCGAGGCGCCCTGCTCGGCACCGCCGCTTTCCTTCGCCGGACGCCACGGCGCCTGCTCGTCGAAGCTGGCGTCGAACTGGCCCATGTAGTTGAAGGTGACCTGGGGTGACGGCAGCGCCTCAAGGCCAGCCTCGGCCAGATAGCGCAGGATGCCGAAGCCGATGCCTTTGTCGGGCACGGCACGCAGCTGTTCCTTGACCGCCTTGATGCTCGCGGCCAGGTCGTCGGCTGGGGTGAGCTTGACCGGGAAAATCGAGGTGAACCAGCCCAGGGTGCGGGTCAGGTCGATGTCGTCGAACAGGTCCTCACGGCCGTGGCCTTCCAGTTTGACCAGGGTCGACGATTGACCGGTCCACTGGCCCAGCACCCGCACCAGTGCCGTCAGCAACAGGTCGTTGACCTGGGTGCGGTAAGCCGCCGGGGCGTCTTGCAGCAGTTGGCGGGTCAAGGTGCTGTCGAGCACGGTTTCCACGCTGACGGCGTGCCGGCTGGCCAGGCTGCCTTGCGGGTTGTCCGCCGGCAGTTGCACCGCGACATCGTGATATTGGGCTTGCCAGTAAGCGGCTTGCTGCGCCAGCGCCGGGCTTTGCGCATGGCCTTGCAAACGTGCGGCCCAGGCCTGATAGGCGCTGGTCTTGGCCGGCAGGCGCAGCGGCTCGGCCCGACGTGCCTGAGCGTAGGCGGCTTGCAGGTCTTCGAGCAGCAGGCGCCAGGAAACGCCGTCCACCGCCAGGTGATGCACCACCAGCAACAGGCGCTGGCCTGCCGCGCCCATGTCCACCAGCAAGGCACGCAACAACGGGCCGTCCTGCAAATTCAAGCTCGCCTGTGAAACGTTGCACAGTTCAAGCAGTTCATCGGCATCGGCGGCTTGGCGCTGCCACAGTACATCGGCGCTGCTCCATTGCTCGGCTTGTGCCTGTTGCCAGACACCATCGACCCGATGCAAACGCAGGCGCAATGCGTCGTGATGTTCCAGCAACGCCGCCAGCGCCTGTTGCAGGCAGCCGCTGTCCAGCGGCTCGCGCAGTTCCAACAATACCGACTGGTTCCAGTGATGACGGGCTTCGATGGTTTGTTCGAAGAACCAGTGCTGGATCGGCGTCAGCAACACGTCACCGCGCACCGGCCCCTGATCGATGACCAGCCCGGCGCTGCGCACAGCGACCTTCGCCAGGCTCTGCACGGTCTGGTGCTGGAACAGGTCGCGCGGGGTGATGCGAATCCCGGCCTGACGCGCGCGGCTGACCACCTGGATGGAGATGATCGAGTCACCGCCCAGCTCGAAGAAGTTGTCGTCGATGCCTACGCGCTCAAGCTTGAGCACGTCTTGCCAGATCGCCGCCAGCTCGGTTTGCATGTCATCCATTGGCGCGGTGTACGCCAGTTGCGCCAAGGCTGCGTCAGGCTTGGGCAATGCGTTGCGATCCAGCTTGCCGTTGCTGGTCAGCGGCCAGTGCTCGAGTCTGATCAGGTGCGCCGGCACCATGTAGTCCGGCAGACCGCCCTGCAAATGTTCGCGCAGGGACTGGCGCAAATCCTTGTCGTCGTGGGTCGCGGTGAACCACGCCACCAGTTGCTGGCTGCCGTTGACCTGCGGTGCCAGGACCAGCGCTTGCTCGATGGCCGGGTGGCTTTGCAGGCGGTCCTGGATTTCCCCCAGTTCGATGCGAAAGCCACGGATCTTCACCTGATGGTCGATACGCCCGGCGTACTCGATGCTGCCATCGGCGCAATAACGCGCCAGGTCGCCGGTGCGATACAGGCGTGCGCCCGGCTCAGTGGCGAACAGGTCCGGCACAAAGCGCGTGGCGGTCAGGTCGGCACGCTGGTGATAACCCCGGGCCAGACCGGCACCGCCGACGTACAGCTCACCAACGCAACCCTTGGCCACCGGGTTCAGGCGCGGGTCGAGCACGTACCAGCGCAGGTCGGCAATCGGCTCGCCCAGCGGCGAGCTGTTGGCGCCATCGAGGTCGGCGTGGGACAGCGGGCGGTAGGTCACGTGCACCGTGGTTTCGGTGATGCCGTACATGTTGATCAGCAATGGCTGCCGGTCGTCGAAAGCGTCGTACCAGGGCCGCAGGCTGGCCACGTCCAGCGCCTCGCCACCGAACACCACATAACGCAGGGCCATGCCTGGCGCGTTGGCGCAAGCGAACGGCATCAGCTGGCGGAAGGCCGAGGGGGTCTGGTTGAGTACCGTGACACCTTCATCACTGAGCAAGCGGGCGAAGTCTTCCGGGGAGCGGCTGACCGCGTGCGGCACGACCACCAGCTTGCCGCCGTAGAACAGCGCGCCAAAGATTTCCCATACGGAAAAGTCGAAGGCGTAGGAATGGAACAGGCTCCAGACGTCGTCCGCATTGAAACCGAACCAGTGCCCGGTGGCGCTGAACAGGCGGGTCAGGTTGCTGTGGGGCAGCAGCGTGCCCTTGGGTTTGCCGGTGGAACCGGAGGTGTAGATGACGTAGGCCAGGTTCGCTGCAGCAGTCAGGTTCGGCAGGTTGTCGGCGCTGGCCTCATCGAGCCAGTCGCTGGCGTGATCGAGGCAGATCACTTCAATGCCTTCGTTCAATGGCAGGCGCGGCATCAGGGCCGAGTCAGTCAACAACAGGCGTGTGCCGCTGTCGGCGAGCATGTAGGCCAGGCGATCCTGCGGGTAATCCGGGTCCAGCGGCACATAGGCGCCACCGGCCTTGAGGATCGCCAGCAGGCTGACGATCATCTCCAGCGAACGCTCCAGGGCGATGCCCACCAACACGTCCGGGCCCACACCGCGTTCGCGCAGACGATGGGCGATGCGGTTGGCGCGACTGTTCAGTTCGGCGTAAGTGAGGGTGATGCCTTCGCAGGTCACGGCAATGTTGTGCGGGTGCGCGGCGGCCTGGGCTTCGATCAGTTGATGGGCACACAGGGCATTCGCAGCTTCTGGCGCGTTGATTTCGGCGCTGCGATTCCAGTCCAGCAACGTGGCTTGCTTCTCGGAGGCGTCGAGCATGCACAGGTCGGCCAAGGCCACACCTGGGTCGCTGCAGATGGCCTGCAACAGGTTCACCCAGTGGCGGCCGAGACGCTCGATGGCCGCGGCGTCGAACAGTTCGGTGGCGTAGACGAACGACGCGTGGATGCCCTCGTCGCTTTCGACGGTGTCGAGCATCAGGTCGAACTTGGTGGTCTTTTCGTCCCAGATCAGCGGTTCGACGCTCAAGCCCGGCAAGTCCCAGCGTTGCGGGTCGCCACTGTCGCGCTGGTGGTTGAACATCACCTGGAACAGCGGCGTGTGGCTCAGGCTGCGCTCCACGCCCAGGCCATCGACCAGTTGCTCGAACGGCAGGTCCTGATGGGCCTGTGCGCCGAGCGCTGCGGCCTTGACCTCGGCCAGCAATTGCACGAACGGCTGGTCGGCCCGGGGCTGGCTGCGCAGCACCTGGGTGTTGACGAAAAAGCCCAGCAGGTTTTCCACGTCCTGTCGGGTACGGTTGGCAATTGGCACACCGACGCGAATGTCCTGCTCGCCGCTGTAGCGATGCAACAGCGTCTGCAACGCAGCCATCAGCAGCATGAACAGGGTGCAGCCTTCGCGGCGGGCCAGCTCGCGCAGTTGAGCGGTCAACGCAGCGGGAATTTTCAGCTCGACGCTGGCGCCCTGCTGGCTCGGGATCGCCGGGCGACGACGGTCGGTCGGCAGGTTCAGTGGCGGGTGTTCATTGCCCAGCTGTTCGCGCCAGTAATCGAGCTGGCGCTCGGCCTCGCCGGCCTCCAGCCACAGGCGCTGCCAGCGGGCGAAGTCGGCGTATTGAATGCCCGGCTCCGCTAGCTGCGCGGCCTGCCCTGCACTGAGTTGTCCATAGAGTTGGGTGAATTCCTGCAACAGGATCGGCAGCGAGCCGCCATCGGTGACGATGTGGTGCAAGGTCAGCACCAGCACATGTTGCCGGGCATCGAGGCGGATCAAGCGGCAGCGCATCAACGGGCCGTGCTGCAGGTCGAACGGCTGCTCGGCGTTGAGGGCGATCTGGCGTTGCAGTTCGATGTCGTCGGCGGCAGTGACCTCGACCAGCGGGGTGTCCATCTGCGGGTGGATGCGCTGCAGCACTTGCTGTTCGTCGAAGACGAACGTGGTACGCAACACCTCATGACGTTGCACCAGTGTTACCAGGGTCTGCGCCAATGCATCGCGGTTCAGCTCGCCATTGAGGCGGAAGGCACCGGTCAGGTTGTAGGCCGTGGCCTGGGGCTGCATCTGCCAGAGGAACCACAAGCGCTGCTGCGCGTAGGACGCCGGCAGCGTGTCGACGGCGCGGTCCCGTGGCGGGATCGGCAGTAATTCCAGGGTCAGCCCCTGAGCGTGCATCTTTTGTTGCAACGCACGCCGGGCGTCCGCGCTCAAGCCGCAGAAACGCTGGGCCAGGGTCATCATTCTGTCCGGTGCAGCACTCATTGCGCGTGTTCCTCATCCACTTCGTCGAACAACGCTTCGAGGGCGTCTACATCGTTTTCCTGGTGTTCACTTTGCTGGCGGAACTGCTCGATCTGCGCCGCCAGGCGTTCCAGGGTGTCACCGTCGAAAAACAGCTTGAGCGGGATCGCCAGGTTCAGTTCGTCCTGAATCCGCGCGCGAATGCGCGTGGCCAGCAGCGAGTGCCCGCCCAGTTCGAAGAAGCTGTCGTGCACGCCGACGCGCTCGACATGCAGCGCTTCGGCCCAGATCGCCGCCAGGGTTTTTTCCAGGTCGTTGCGCGGCGCGACGAAGGCGCTGCGGCGCACATCGAGATCAAGCAAGGCCTGGCGATTGAGCTTGCCGTTGGGCATCAGCGGGAAACCTTCCAGCACCTGCAAGCGCGCCGGCTGCATGTGCTCGGGCAGCGCCTCGGCCAGATGGCTGCGCAATTCGTTGAGGCGGATGTCGGCGGTGTCCGCCGGGGACACCACGAAGCCCAGCAGTTGCGGACCGGTCGGGGTTTCCCGGGCGATGACGGCGGCGTCCTCGATGCCCGGTGCGCTGCGCATGGCCGCTGCGATTTCGCCCAGCTCAATGCGGAAGCCGCGGATTTTCACCTGGTGATCGACCCGGCCCAGATACTCCAGCACGCCATCGGCGCGATAGCGCGCCAGGTCACCGGTGCGGTACAGGCGTTGGCCCTCCGCGTTCGCGAACAGGTCGGGGACAAAACGTTCGGCCGTCAGCGTGGCACGCTGCAGGTAACCCCGGGCAATACCGGCACCGCCGACGTAGAGTTCACCCTCGGCGCCCACGGCCACCGGTTGCAGGTCCGGGCCGAGCACGTGAATGCGCATGCCGGCTATCGGCTGGCCGATCGGAATGCTATCGGCGTCCTGGCCGAGCGGCAATTCCCAGGCCGAGCACCACACGGTGCCTTCGGTCGGGCCGTATTCGTTGACCAGTGCCACCCCCGGCAATGCTTCGCGATGTCGCTGCACCAGGGCGTTGCTGCAGGCTTCGCCGGCAACGATGACGCAGGCCAGGGCCTGCTGATCGAGGTGTTCGAGAATCTGTGCGTGGTACGACGGCAAGGTCAGGTAGTGGGAAATCTCTTCGCGTTGGATCAGCGCCGCGAGTTGCGCCGGATCCTTGTAGCTGTCCTCGTCCGGCAGGCACAGGGTCGCGCCCTGCCCCAGCGCCCAGAACACCCCAGCCACCGAGCTGTCGAAGGAGAACGACGAGAGCATCAGGAACGCGCGCAGCGGCTGGCGATAGAACCCAGTGCGCGCCAGGGTCGAGGCCACGGCGTTGGCATGGCTGATCATCACGCCCTTGGGTTTGCCGGTGGAGCCGGAGGTGTAGATGACGTAGGCCAGGTTGGCGCTGTCGCCCTGAGGCGCAGGTTCGGTTTGCGCAGCGGCCCAGACCTCGGCCCCCGGCATCAGGGAAATTATCCGCTCATGACCCAATGCGTCCGGCAGCGGTTGGCAGGCCAGCACCTGGCGCGCGCCGGTATCGGCGAGCATGAACGCCAGGCGCTCGATCGGGTAGTTCGGGTCCAGCGGCAAGTACGCAGCGCCGGCCTTGAGCGTACCCAACAAGGCGATGACGATTTCCAGCGAGCGCTGGCCGTAGACCGCCACGATTTCATCCGCCGCCACGCCTTGGGCGCGCAAGGTATTGGCCACCTGGTTGGCGCGCGCATCCAGCTCGGCATAGGTCAGGCGCTGACCGTTGATGCTCAGGGCGATGCGTTGTGGATGCAGGCGCGCCTGTTCGCCGAACAACTCCTGCAGGAAGCGGCACGGCAATGCCTGGCCGGTGGCGTTCGGGTTGAAGCCCTCGATCAGGCGGGTCAGTTGTGCCGCATTGACCAGACTCGCCTGAGCCAGGGTCAGCTCGGGCGATGCCAGCAATTGACGACTGAACTCGACAAACTGCTCCAGCCATTCGGCCAGCATCGACTCCGGCAGCGCACCGTCGAGACATGACAGCTGCAACTGCTCGCCCTGGATAAGCAGGCGCAGGACTTCGGGGTTGGCGTCGTCCACCTCGATGTCGGCATCAATGGCGGCTTGATAGACGAAGCCGTAACGCAGCGGCGCGGTGCCTTCGGCGCTCAGTTCGAACTCGTTGAGGCAGTCGAGCCAGGACAGCGACTGCTCAACGCTGGCCGCAAAGGTGGCCAAGGCTTGCGTCAGTGTCTGCTGGCTACGGTGCTCGAAGGCCACCGGCAGACGCCGGGCGAATCGGCCGAGGGTGGCGGCGGTCTGCTCGTTGCGACCGTCCACCTGCCAGCCCATCAGCAGTTTTTCCTGTTGGCCGATGCGTGCAACGAACGCGGTCCACAGCAACAGCGCCAATTGCTCCGGCTCAACGCCCGCTTCGACAGCGGCCCGTTGCACCCCAGCCAACCATGGGCCGTCAATCAAGGTGGCCTGACGACGAACCAAGGTGACATCGAGCGCTTTTTCGAAGGGCAAGCGATGGGCCAAGGCGAACTGCTGTTGCAGGTTGTGCCAGAACGCAGCGCCCTGGTGGCCGATGTCTTCTTCGCGCAGCGCTTGCTGCCACGCGCTGTAGTCCAGGTATTGCAGCGCGTCCTCGTCTTCGACCAGGGTTTCGCCGCGCAACAGACTGGCGATTTCAGCCGACAGCACCCGCAGCGAGGCCTGGTCGAAGCTGCACGCCGGGGTCAGCAGAGTGACGATGGATTGCCCTGTTTCGCCCTCGACCTGTGCCACCACCAGCACTTGATTCGAATCTTCAACCAGGACTTCACGGCTGCGGCTCAAGGCCTCGGCCACCGAAGACTGGTCGCCCAGCACTGTCAGTGGCAGCGCTTCGCACAGGCTCTGCACCGGCCACTTCATGCCCGGCAAGCGGCGGTACACCGTGCGCAGGGTTTCGTGACGCCGGCCCAGTGTCTCCAGCGCCGCCCGCAACGCCCGGGCATCCACCGGCCTGGCGACCGGCAATGTCAGGGCGGCGAACAGCGGCTGGGCGCCCAGTTCCTGGACGCGCAAATAAAAGGCCTGCTGGGCCGAAGTCTGGAAGACGTCTACCGAAGGTTCGAGGGCGGTGGTGTTCATGTCGGGTGTCCTTATTCCTGATCCAGGTCGGCGCTTTTCTGCGCGATGGCCATGGCCGTGAGGATTTTTCTGTAGCCGGTGAATTCGTTGCGCGCATGCACGCTGAGGATGTTGTCGAGCAGGACCACGTCGCCCTTCTCCCAGGCGAACTCGACCATCACCTCGCGGTAGATGCCTTGCAGGTGGCGAATCACGTCGTCGGGAATCGGCGAGCCGTCGCCGAAGAAGGTGTTCTGCGGCAGGTCTTGCGGGCCGAATTCACGCAGCAGGTTGTCGCGGATGCTGTCAGGCAGGGTCAGCGCGTTGAAGAAGGTGCCGTGGTTGAACCAGATGCGCTCGCCGGTCAGCGGGTGGCGCACGATGGCCGGACCGTTCTGCCGGGTGCGCAGGCGGTTGCCGGACTTCCACTCGGCCTGGATACCGATCTTGGCGCAGTAGGCTTCGACCTCGGCGCGGTCCTCGCTCTGGAACACGGTCTGCCACGGCAGCCCCATGCCGTCACCGTAGTTGCGCACGTACATGATGCGTTTACGGGCGAATTCTTCGCGCACCGCCGGGTCGATCCGCGCGAGGATCTGGCGGGTATCGCCGAACGGCGTTTCGCCGCCGGTGGCCGACGGGGTGTCGCAGTAGAAATACAGGTGACGCGGGAACACCGGCGAATACGAGTGTTCGTTGTGCGGGAAGATTTTCTCCGGCGCCGGGTAATCGGTGGAGCTGTAGATCTTGAACTGACCGGTGATCTGGGTGCGTGGCGAGGCGCGGAACAGGTACTCCAGGGCGCCGCCGGAAATCGCATCGACGCAGCGGTTGAACTCGCCGATATCGGCCACCTGGAAGCCACGGAACAGGATCACCGCGTGCTCCAGCAGCTTGCTTTCGATCAGCGCGCGATTCTGGCTCGCCCATTCCACCAGGTTCACGCCGGACACGGCCGGACGGCACACCAGCGGCATGCTGTGGCCTTCGAACATCGGCGCAAAAATCACCAGCCGCGTCGGATCGGTGGACAGGCTTTTGCGGGCACCACGACCCATCTTGGGAATGGACTTGGTCGTTGAAACGGTCATAAACCCCTCCAGAAAATGTTGACGGCGGCGCTAAAAGGACGCCGTCGCCTGTATCAGTCCGCTGCGGTATGCGCTGTCGACGCACCCCGGTTCGCCGAGCGGCGCTTGATCGCCATGGCGCCACCGAGCAAGGCCTTGCGTTGCTCGTTCAAGCGCGCCTCGGCACGGCGCTGGACCTCGCTGGCCAGGTTCAGCAACTCACTGACCTGCAATGGCTCAGCGCCTACCAACGCCTCGAGCACCGCGCGGATCTGTTCGAACAGACATTCCAGCGTGCTCGGCAGGTACTGGCCGGCCGGTGTCTCGAAGCTCAGGTGGATGTGCTGCGCGTCGTTGTAGAACGCAGCGACAATGCCGATCTCGGCGGCCTGACGCCCGGACGGGAAATCCTCCACGTGCAACCCATCCATCGAGGGCAAGCGACCGACGCCTTCCTGGTAAATCAACTTGATGTCGAACAGCGGCGAACGGCCGGCCCGGCGCGGCAAGCGCAAGGCCTCCACCAGGCGCTCGAACGGCAGATCCTGATGGTCCGAAGCCTCCAGCACCGCCCGGCGACAGGCCTCCAGCAATTGCGCGGCCGGCTGCCCGGCATCGACTTCCACTTGCAGTACTAGTTGGTTAACGAAGAAGCCGACCATTTCTTCAAGCTCGGCTTGATTTCGGTTGGCGATATCGGTGCCGATGCGCACCCGAGCGACCTCGGTACGCTGGCGCAACACCAGGGTGAAACCGGCCAGCAGCAGCATGAACAACGACAGGTCGCGCTGTTGGGCAAAGTCGCGCAACTGCTGGCTGAGTTCGGCGCTGAAGGTGAAATGCGCGCTGGCACCCTCTTGCGCCGTGCGCCGGTCGCCATCGGCGGGCAACTCCAGCACCGCTTGCGGCTCGGCAAGGCGCTGCTGCCAGTAGTCGAGCTGGCGTTGCAACTCGCCGCCCTGCTCCAGCCACTGGCGCTGCCATTTGGCGAAGTCGGCGTACTGCACGCTGTGCGCCGGCAGTTGCGGGGTCTGGCCACGGTTGAGGGTTGGATAGAGCGTGACGAATTCATTGATCAGCACGCGGAACGACCAGTCATCGGCGACGATGTGATGCACCGTCAGCAACAGCACATGCTGGTCATCCGCGACCCGCAGCACCCGCACCCGCAGCAACGGGCCGTGGCGCAGGTCGAATGGCCGCGCGACTTCCTCGCGGGCCAGGTGTTGCGCCTCGACGTCCGGCGCCGGCAGATGCCGCAGGTCGCCGGCCTCGAAGCTCAACGGCAATTGCCGGTGTACCCGTTGCCAGGTCTGGCCGTCTTCCTCGTAGAAGGTGGTGCGCAACACCGCGTGGCGCTGCACCAGGGTTTCGAAGGTCTGGCGCAAGGCGTCGAGGTTCAGCTCGCCGCGCAGGCGCAAGGCACCCGGCATGTTGTACATCGAGCTGTCCGGCTCCAGGTTCCACAGGAACCACAAGCGCTGCTGGGCAAAGGACAGCGGCTGGCGTTCGCCAGAGGTGTCCGCCACCAGCGCCGGGCGTTCACAGCGGTGTTGCAGCGTCTGTACCTGAGCGGCGAAATCCTCAAGGCGCGGGTGTTCGAACAGGCTGCGCAGGCTCACCGACAGGCCCATGCGCTGGCGGATCTGCGAGACGATTTGCGTCGCCAGCAACGAGTGCCCGCCCAATTCGAAGAAGCTGTTCTCGCGGTCGACGCGACTGACCTGCAACACCTGCTGCCAGATCTGCGCCAGCTGGATTTCCAGTGCCCCCTGCGGTGCGCTACCGGTTGCAACCTCCCAGACTGGCGGGGCCGGCAACGCGGCGCGGTCGAGCTTGCCGTTGCGGTTGAGGGGCAACGCGGCCAGCACCACCAGTTGCGTCGGCAGCATGTAGTCCGGCAGGCGCTCGCCCAAGGCGCGGCGTACGGTGTCGGTGAGTTGTCGCGCATCCGCGTCCAGCTGTTCATCCAGGGCCGGCACCACGTAGCCGATCAACTGCTTGCCGCCGACGCCTTCGTGCACCAGCACTGCGGCTTCGCTGATCATCGGCAGGCCTTGCAGGTGCGCCTCCAGCTCACCCAGTTCGACGCGGAATCCGCGAATTTTCACCTGGTGATCGATACGCCCCAGGTATTCCAGTGCGCCGTCCTCGCGATAGCGCGCCAGGTCGCCGCTGCGGTACAGCCGCGCCCCGGGCGTGGCGGAGAATGGATCGGCAATGAAACGCTCGGCGCTCAAACCCGGACGCTGGTGATAGCGCTGGGCGAGGCCGGCGTCACCGCCGATGCACAACTCGCCGACGCAACCGGTCGGCAGCAGGTGGCCTTCGCTGTCCAGCACATACAACGCACGCCCCGGCAGCGCGCGGCCAATCGGCACGCCAAGGGGATTGCGGGTATCGGCCAGGGTGCATTCGTGGGTACTGGAAACGACCGTGGCTTCGGTCGGCCCATAGGTATTGAGCAGGCGCACATCGCCCAGACCGGCGGCATGCCACAACTTCAGGCCTTCCAGCGACATGGCCTCGCCCCCGACGTGGACCTGACGCAAGCGCCCTTTCTCGCGCTGCGGTTGCGCAGCCCACTCTTGAGCCAGCAAGAACCAGTAGGCGGCCGGCAGGTCGGCCAGGGTCACGCCGTGCGCGATGATCTGCCGATAAAGCGTGTCGGTGTCCCACAACTCATCGCCGCGCATCACCAGCGCCGCGCCCACGCACAGCGGCGGGTAGCACTGCTCGACAAAGCCGTCGAAGCTGAAGGTGGCGAATTGCAGCACACGGTCTTGCGCTGTGAGTTGTGAATAGTCCGCCGCGATCACGCAAAACTCGCGCAGCGCGGCGTGGGCCAGGCACACGCCTTTCGGGCGTCCGGTGGAGCCGGAGGTGTAGATCAGGTAGGCGAGGTCTTCGGCGCTGGCGAGGTTTTCCGGGTTTTCGGTGGAGTAACCGTCAACGCTCGCCTCCAGCGCCAGGCGCGGCAAACCTTGCGGCAGCGCTACATCGGCGAGCAAGCCCGGTTGCGCCAGCAGCAGGTCACTGCCGCTGTCTTCGATCATGTAGGCCAGTCGCTCGGCCGGGTAATCCGGATCGAGCGGTACATAACCGGCGCCGGACTTGAGGATGGCCATCAGGCTGACGATCATCTGCGCATTGCGCCGCACCGACAGGCCGACCCGCTGCCCCGGTGCCACACCCAGGGCGCGCAGGCGATGGGCGAGCTGGTTGGCTTGCGCATTGAGCTGGGCGTAGGTCAGGCACTCGTCGCCGACCATCACCGCCAGTGCATCGGGCGTGCGTGCCGCCTGTTGCTCGAAACGCTGATGGGCCAGCAACGGGCTGTCGAATGGCGGCGCGGGTGGACGCGAACCGGCCAACACCTTTGCTTGAGCCTGTGCATCGAGCAAGCTGATCGCGCCCAATGCCTGTTGTGGCTGTGCGACGAACTGCTCCAGCACCTGCAACAGGCTGGCGCCCAACTGGCTGATCTGCGCCGCGCTGAACCGGCTGCGGTCGAAGCTGAAATCCAGACGCAGGGTGGCGCCGACTTCGATGCCGAGGGTCAGCGGGTAGCTGGTGATTTCGTGATTGCGCAGCGCACCGAAGGTCAGGCCCGCCGGCGCCCCTTGCTTGAGGGCTTCGGCCACCGGGAAGTTCTCGAACACCAGCAGGCTGTCGAACAGCGCCCCCTGTTGCCCGGCCCAGCCCTGGATGTCGTACAGCGGCACGTGTTCGAACTCGCGCAGGCTCAGGTTCAGTGCTTGCAGGTGGTCGAGCCACTGGGCCACCGACTGCCCTGCCGGCGGTGCGGCAATGATCGGCAAGGTGTTGATGAACAGCCCCAATTGCTGTTCGATGCCCGGCAGCGGCGCGGAGCGTCCGGCCATGGTGGCGCCGAACGCCACGCAGGATTGGCCGGTGTAGCGCTGCAACAGCAGGCCCCAGGCTCCTTGCAGCAAGGTGTTGAGGGTGATTTTCTGCTGGCGGGCGAAATCGCCCAGGCGCTGTAGCGCGGCGCTTTCAAGGGTCAATTGATGCTCACTCATGCCGCGCCCTTCGACCGGTGTCGGCAAGGCTTGCGCCAGCAGCGTCGGCGTTTCCAGTGGCGCCAGCGCTTGCTTCCAGAACTGCTCGGCAGCCAGCAGAGGCTGCTGTTGAATCCAGCCCAGATAATCGCGGTATTGCCCCAACGGCCTGGCCAGCGTCTGGCCGGCATACTGCTGGATCACTTCGCCGAGCAACTGCGCGTTGCTCCAGCCGTCCATGAGGATGTGATGGCTGGTGTAGATCAGGTGCCAGTCTTCAGGGCTTCGGCGCACCAGCACCAGGCGGAACAACGGCGCGGCGCCGAGTTCGAAGCCGCGACTGCGCTCCTCGGCGGCCAGTGCCTCGAGGTCGACATCGGCCGCTTCGATCACTTGCAGTTGCAGGTCGATCTGGCGATGAATCACCTGATGCGCGCACTCAAGCCCCAACCAGTGGAAGCTGCTGCGCAAGATGTCGTGTCGGTTGATCGCCGCCTGCCAGGCCCGGCCGAATGCCGCCAGCTCCAACCCCTGGATGTCCAGGCGCAATTGATTGATGTAGGCCTCGGCCTGGGGTTCGTACAAGGTGTGGAACAGCATGCCCTGCTGCATCGGCGTCAGTGGGTAAACGTCCTCGATGGCCGGTGCCGGGACAGGCAAGGCATCGAGTTGTGCCCGGGTGATGCGCGCCAGCGGGAAGTCCGACGGTGTGACCTGGCCTGGCGTTGTCGCGCAGCAATGTTCGATCAGTGCCTTGAGTTCTTCGGTGTAGGCATCGGCCAGTTGTTGCACCGTGGATTCGGCGAACATGTCGCGGCTGAAACCCCATTGCAGCGAGAGCTGCCCGCCATACACCTGGCCTTCCACGGTCAGCCAGTTGGCCAGCGGCGCATCATCGCCCTGGGCCTGACCAGCGCTTTCCGGGGCC
This sequence comes from Pseudomonas sp. Pseusp49, assembly GCF_059491875.1. Lineage (NCBI taxonomy): Bacteria > Pseudomonadati > Pseudomonadota > Gammaproteobacteria > Pseudomonadales > Pseudomonadaceae > Pseudomonas > Pseudomonas sp. Pseusp49. The sequence goes on from NZ_CP168514.1 coordinate 4,874,253, forward strand.
GGGACGAACAGCGCAGCCTCATCGAACTGACGGTCGAACTGCCCCAGGTAGTTGAAGGTGATGCGAGGCGCCGGCAGGTCTTGCAGAAGCTGGCGCTGCGCCGGTTCGCCGAGATAGCGCAGCAGCCCATAGCCCAGGCCTTTGCCCGGAATGGCGCGCAGTTGTTCCTTGATCGACTTGATCGAATTTGCCACCCCGGCCTCGGGTTGCAGGCGCACGGGAAACAGGCTGGTGAACCAGCCGACGGTGCGGCTCAGGTCGAGGTCGTCGGACAGGTCTTCGCGGCCGTGGCCTTCAAGCTGGATCAGCGTCGAGCCCTGCCCGCTCCAGCGGCAGATGACCCGCGCCAACGCCGTGAGCAACAGGTCGTTGACCTGGGTGCGATAGGCCGCCGGTGCCTGTTGCAGCAATTGACGGGTCAGCTCGGCATCCAGTTTCGATTCGATCTTGTGCCCGTGGCGCTGCTGCAAGCTGCCCTGCGGCTGCTCACACGGCAGGTCCCGGGCATCCGCCAGTTGCGCCTGCCAGTACGGCAGTTGCCCAGACAAGGTGCCGGCATGCTGTTGCAGGTGCGCGGCCCAGGCTTGATAGGCGCTGGTTTTCTCGGGCAGCGCCACTTGCCGGTAAGCCTGTTGCAAGTCTTCGAGCAACACCCGCCACGACACGCCGTCCACCGCCAGGTGATGGACCACCAGCAACAGGCGCTGGCTGCCATCGTCGAGGTTGACCAGCAAGGCGCGCAGCAGCGGCCCGTTGGCCAGATCGAGGCTGCGTTGCGCTTCATCGCACAGCACAGTCAGGGCTTCGGCCGAAGACGCCCGCCGCAGCCACAACCCAGCGGATTCGACCTGCGGCCCATGGTGTTGCTGCCAGCCTTGGGCACCGTCGATGAAGCGCAGGCGCAAGGCGTCGTGATGATTGACGACGGCCACCAAGGCCCGCTCCAACGCTTTCGGATCCAGCGCTTCCCGGGGCGTCAGCAGCAGCGACTGGTTCCAGTGCTGACGCTGGGCGATGGCCTGTTCGAAGAAGTAATGCTGCGCCGGGGTCAGGATCACCTCGCCGCTGACCGGGCCTTGATCGATGTTGCTGCGGCTATCGAACGTCGCGACCAATGCCAGGCTGCGCACGGTCTGGTACTGGAACAGATCCCGCGGACTGAGGCGAATCCCGGCCTGACGGGCGCGGCTGACCACCTGGATGGAAATGATCGAATCGCCGCCGAGTTCGAAGAAATTGTCTTCGAGACCCACAGGGTGCGTGCCCAATACGTCCTGCCAGATCTGCGCCAGCATGGTCTGCATGGCATCCTGCGGTGCGACGAACGCCTGTTGCGGCGCGGCGTCCGGTGGCGGCAAGGCCTTGCGGTCGAGCTTGCCGTTGGCGGTCACCGGCAAGGCATCCAGCGGCATCAGGTAGGTGGGCACCATGTATTCCGGCAGGCTGCCGAGCAGCCAGGCCTTGAGGGTTTGCGGCCACTGCGCATCGGCGTCGGCGTTTTCCAGCACCAGGTATGCCACCAGATGCTTGCCGCCCTGCACCAGCACCACGGCCTCGCGCACCAAGTCGTGCTGCATCAGGCGGGTTTCGATCTCCCCCAGTTCGATGCGCAGGCCGCGCAATTTGACTTGATGGTCGAGGCGCCCGAGGTATTCGATCACGCCATCGGCACGCTGCCGCACACGGTCACCGGTGCGGTACAAGCGCGCGCCGTCGTGGAACGGACACGGCACGAAGCGCTCGGCGGTGAGCGCCGGACGCCGGTGATAACTGCGCGCCAGCCCGGCGCCGCCGAGGTACAGCTCCCCCGCCACGCCAGCCGGAACCGGGAGCAATTGCGCATCCAGCACATGGGTGCGCAGGTTGGCGATGGGCCGGCCGATGGGCACGCTGTCGGCACCTTCGTCGACGCAGGTCCAGTGGGTCACGTCGATGGCCGCCTCCGTCGGGCCGTACAGGTTGTACAACCCGGCGCCCGGGAGCTTTTTGAACACCTGCAATTGCGCATCCAGCGGCAAGGCTTCGCCACTGCAAGCAATGCGCTTGAGGCCGGTGCAGGCCTCGACACCCGGTTCGTGGATGAACGCCTGGAGCATCGACGGCACAAAGTGCAGCGTGCTGATGCCGTGGTCAGCGATGAGGCGGATCAACTGCGCCGGTTCCCGATGTGCGCCCGGTGGCGCCACCACCAGACGCGCGCCGGTCATCAGCGGCCAGAAGAACTCCCAGACCGACACGTCGAAACTGAACGGGGTTTTCTGCAGTACCGAATCGCTGCCATCGAGCCCGTAGGCCTGCTGCATCCAGCACAAGCGGTTGACCAGCGCCGCGTGACTGTTGCCGGCGCCTTTGGGCTTACCGGTGGAGCCGGAGGTGTAGATCACATAGGCCAGGTTCAACGGATGCACCTCGACCTGCGGGCAGGCATCGCTGTAGCCGTCGAGCCAGTCTCGCGGCTGATCCAGGGCGATGACCTTGACGCCGTCGGTGGGCAGCGCGCCGAGCAGGTTGCCTTGCGTGAGCAGTAGACCAATCGCGCTGTCGTCGATCATGTAGGCCAGACGTTCGGCCGGGTACTCCGGGTCCAGCGGTACGTAGGCACCCCCGGCCTTGTGAATGGCCAACAGGCCTATGACCATTTCCAGCGAACGCTCGACGCAGATCCCCACCAGTACATCCGGGCCAACGCCCTGCCCGCGCAGGTAATTGGCCAGGCGATTGGTGCGGGCATCGAGTTGCGCGTAGCTCAACTGGCGCTCGCCAAACACCAGTGCCGTTGCCTCGGGCGTGCGTCGGGCCTGGGCCTGAATCAGCTGATGCATGCACTGCTCGACGGGATAGACCTCGGCGGTGCGGTTCCAGTCCTGCACCAGCACCTGTTGCTCATCGGCGCTCAGCATCGGCAACTCACCGATTTTTTGCGTCGAGTCGTCGACTAACGCCTGCAACAGGCGCGTCCAGTGCCGGGCCATGCGCGCGATGGTGTCGGCTTCGAACAGGTCGTTGGCGTAGGTCAGCGCGGCGTGCAGCTTGCCGCCCCTCTCCCATGTGTCGAGGGTGAGGTCGAACTGGGTGGTGCGGCTTTGCCAGTCGAGGCTGCCCAGCACCAGGCCGGAGGCGGTGCTGACCGAGGCCATGTCGGCCACGTGCGGCTGGTGGTTGTACATCACCTGGAACAACGGCGTGTGACTGAGGCTGCGCTCCAGTTTCAACGCTTCGACCAGGCGCTCGAACGGCAGGTCCTGATGGGCCTGGGCGCCGAGGGCGGTTTCCTTGACGGCGCGCAGCAGGTCGTCGACCCGGGTCTGGCCGTCCAGTTGGGTACGCAGCACCTGTGTGTTGACGAAGAAACCGATCAGGCCTTCGATTTCCGCGCGGTTGCGGTTGGCGATCGGCACGCCGACGCGGATGTCGGTTTGCCCGGTGTAGCGATGCAGCAGCGCGTTGAAGGCGCCGAGCAACAGCATGAACAGGGTGATGTTGTGCTTCTGCGCGGTGCTGCGCAGTTGTTCGGCCAGTTGCACTTCGACCGCGAATTCGTAGCGGGTGCCGCGATAGCTCGGCATCGCCGGGCGCGAATGATCCAGGGGCAATTCCAGCACCGGATGCTCATTGCCCAGTTGCGCCTGCCAGTACGCCAGTTGCCGCGCCTGCTCGCCCGCCTCCAGCCAGCGGCGCTGCCACAGGGCGTAGTCGCTGTACTGGATCGGCAACGCTGCCAGGTGCGGCTGCGTGCCCGCATCAAAGGCGTCGTAGCAGCGGATGAATTCGTCGATCAGCACGTTCATCGACCAGCCGTCGGAGACGATGTGGTGCAGGGTCAGCAACAGCACGTGCTCAAGTTCTGCGAGCTTGAGCAAGGTGACCCGCAGCAGCGGACCGGTCGCCAGATCGAACGGCAGCATCGATTGCTGCTCGGCGGTTTGCGCCACGGCCCGTTCGCGTTCCTCGGCGGGCAGTGCGCTGAAATCCACCTGTTCGATCAGCAGCGGCGCCGTGGCCGGCACTTGCTGCAAGCTGTCGTCGACCTGACGCTGGAACACCGTACGCAGGGTTTCATGCCGCGCCACCAGGCTGGCGAACGCCTGCTCCAACGCCGACAGATTCAAGTGCCCGGTCAACCGCACCGCGCCCGGCAGGTTGTAGGCGCCGCTGTGCGGGTCCAGTTGCCAGAGGAACCACATGCGTTGCTGGGCGTACGACAACGCCTGGCGATCCTCGGCCTCGATGCCGGCCGGGATCGGGAAACGAGCGAAATCCACGCCCTCCTTGTGCAAGGCCGCCAGGAACATCTGACGCTTTTCCAGGGGCAACCCGATAAACCGGCGAGCAAGTTTCAAGGAGTCTTCAGCATTCATCTATCGGCATCCGCATCAGTAGGCAGCAGGCGCAAGGGCGCGTCGTCCCTATAAAACGAATGCAGGCGGGAAAAATTAGCGCAGGGGAACAAGTATCAGGAGGAAGGGTAAAACACGAAAAACCGTGGTTGCTGCAGTTCAAAATGTGGGAGCGGGCTTGCTCGCGAAGGCGGTGTGTCAGTCACATGCATAACGTCTGATACACCGCTTTCGCGAGCAAGCCCGCTCCCACAGGTTTTGTGGTGAATTCAGAATAGGATCAGCCCACAGCCATCAACCCATGCCGCCGATGATGCCCCTCAAGCTGGTCCTTGATCACCCGCAGCACCTTGGCCTCCTGCTCATGGATGAAGAAGTGCCCGCCGGCCAGCATGTCCACCGAGAAACTGCCGCGGGTTTCCTGGCTCCAGCCGATCAATTGCTCGGTGGTGGCGCGGTCGGCCTTGCCGCCGAGCACGTGCACCGGGCACTTGAGCAAGGGGCGCTGGATCGGTGTGAATCGCCCGCACAACAGGAAGTCCGCGCGCAACACCGGCAGGGTCAGGCTCATCAACTCTTCATTGGCCAGGATCTCTTCGCTGGTGCCGTTGAGGGTGCGCAATTGCTCGATCAGTTCGGCATCGGTTTTCGGCTGGGCAAAGCCGCGGTCGTAGTCGGCGCGCAAGGTCGGCGCGGCAGTGCCCGAGGCGAACAGCGCGACCGGTTCCGGGCAACCCAGCGAGCGGAACGCGTGGGCCATCTCGCAGGCCAGCAACGCCCCCATGCTGTGGCCGAACAACGCATACGGTGCCTTGAGCGTGGCCTTCTGTTCGTGGGCCAGTTGCAGCGCCAGGCGGCGCATGTCGGTGTGCAGGGGCTCGCCATAGCGCGCGCCCCGCCCCGGCAGTTCCACCGGTTGCAGCTTGAGCCATTCCGGCAGTTTGCGCCGCCAGCGGCTATAGACCATGGCACTCGCGCCCGAATAGGGCAGGCACAGCAATGTCAGCGGGGTCACCGGGATTTCCTCGAAGGTTGTCTGCTTGGAGAACGGATGAGGTGTAGCCGGAATTAGTCGCAGATCCAAATGTGGGAGCGGGCTTGCTCGCGAAGGCGGTGTGTCATGTAACATTGATGTCGACTGACACACCGCCTTCGCGAGCAAGCCCGCTTGTGTCTAGATCCAGGAATAGACTTCGAGGTGAGAGGGGTGGATGGCAAGCTGTGAGTCCGCGGTGCTAAAAGCACGTGTGGGAGCCAAGCTGCCATCCACCTTTCCACTCTGGCCCATAAGCCCGAACAGTTGGACGAGCGCCACTCGAATCACAAGCGTGGGCAAAGCCAGAGCACTCTCACTCCTGAGTGTAAGAGGGTTTTGCCATGATTTCCTGGGTCGGCATCGATATCTCCAAATCAAACCTGGTTGTATGGGTTCAACCTCAGGGTGAAGGTTTTGACCTTCCCAATACGTCAGAAGGCTTTGTTGAGCTGATTGAGCGCCTGAGCCGGTACGAGGTTGGCCGGGTTCTGCTGGAGGCCACCGGTGGTTACGAGAGCAAGGTCATGGCGGCACTGCAGGGCGCCGACTTCAACGTGCTCAGAATCAATCCCCGCCGGGCCAGAGCCTTCGCCGTGGCGATGGGCAAGAATGCCAAGACCGACCCCATCGACGCGGCCGTGCTGGCGGACTTCGCTGAAGTGCTGCATGCATCCCGCGACAAGATCATTTCGCCGGAACGTGAAGCGCTGCGCGAGCTGATCCAGTTGCGCGAGCAGTTTGTTCAGCAACGAGACGACAACAAGCGCCGGCTTCAGCAAGTCCAGCTACCCGTTGTTATCGAGGCGATCAAAGGTCTTGTTCACTACCTGCAAGTGCAGATCAAGCAGCTCGATAAAACCATCCATCAGAGCATGCATGAACTGGATGCCGAAAAAGCCGAGCGACTCATTTCCGTTAAAGGTATCGGTACGGTGGCCACAGCCAGCTTGCTGGTTTACCTGCCTGAATTGGGAGAGCTTGATCGTCGTGAAGTGGCGGCCTTGGCGGGAATTGCGCCGTACAACGACGACAGCGGCAATCACAGCGGAAAACGTCAAATCTATGGAGGCAGAGCCCGTGTCAGACGTGCGCTTTACATGTCTTGCTGGGTCGTGATCCGTCATCAGCCAGACTTCAAGGCACGTTATGACGCTCTTCGGGAGCGAGGCAAGAGCGCGAAAGTCGCGCTCATCGCCTGCATGCGGGTCTTACTGATTAGGCTGAATGCCATGTTGCGGGACGGCACCGAATGGCGGTGACGAGTGGCAGGGGGAAGACAGTTGCTCCCACAGGTCGATCTTCATTTCAGATGGCGATAGCTCGGGATCGCGGAGCCGAGCACCAGCGCCCCCGCCGCAATCGCCAGCCAGAACCCGCTGCGCGCGCCGAAGGCGTCCACCAGCCAGCCGGAGCCGGCGGCGCCGATCGCGACGCCGATGCTCAGCCCGGTGACTAGCCAGGTCAGGCCTTCGGTGAGTTTGGCCGGCGGCACGATCTGCTCCACCAGGGCCATGGCGACGATCAGCGTCGGAGCAAAAAACAGCCCCGCGACAAACACCGCCAGCGACAAGCCGAGAATGTTCGCCGCCAGCAACAACGGCAAGGTGGTCACCGCCGTTGCCACGCCGCCGTACAGGAACAGGCGCGCCAGCGGTACTTTCGAACGCAGCGCACCGAAGGCCAGCCCGGCCAGGCACGAGCCGATGGCGTACACCGACAGCACGATGCTCGCCGCCGCCGGTTGGCCCTGCTGCTGGGCGAAGGCGACGCTGACCACGTCCACCACGCCGACGATGGTGCCCATGGCGACCATCAACAGCATCAGCAATTGAATGTCGCGCGAGCGAATGATCGAGCCTTGATGGTGATCTTCGTGGGGATGTACCGGCGGCTCCGTGCTGCGCTGCAACACGAACGCGGTGACGCCGACGGCCAGTGCCAGCAAGGCTGCCAATGGCCCGGCCTCGGGAAACGCCACCACACACAGGCCAACGGAAAGCGGCGGCCCGACGATGAAGCAGACTTCATCCAGTACCGATTCCAGGGCGTAGGCAGTCTGCAGCTCGGGGCGCCCGCGATACACCTCGGTCCAGCGAGCCCGCACCATCGCCGACATGCTCGGCATGCAACCGGCCAGCGCGGCGAAGACAAACAGTGTCCAGTGCGGCGCCCGCAACCGCGTGCACAGCAACAACAGCAGCAGCGCCCCACCGCCGAGCAGCGCCGCCACCGGCAGAATCCGCCCCTGGCCATACCGATCCACCAGCCGCGAGACCTGCGGCGCACAAAAGGCCGTGGCCAGGGCGAACGTCGCCGCCACCGCGCCCGCCAGACCGTAGCCACCCTGCAACTGCGAGAGCATGGTAATCAGGCCGATGCCGGTCATGGAAATCGGCATGCGCGCGACCATGCCGGCCAGCACGAATGCGCCGCTGCCAGGGGCTTTGAATAACTCGCGATAGGGGTTTGCCATGGGTCGGGTCTCATCAGGGGACTGCACGTTGCCATAACGGCTGATTGCGGGGGAAGCGTGGAATTGTTGGTTGAATGTGAAGGCCCCTTCGCGAGCAAGCCCGCTCCCACAGTTGATTTGTGTACGCCGTCCAATGTGGGAGCGGGCTTGCCCGCGAAGAGGCCCTCACAGACAACTCACATTCCCCGCCAAATGAACTCTCGACCAACCGGACCAGTCAGCTAAATAGGCCCCAGATTCCCCGGAGTTGCGCGACAATGGCTGATCACCCCGAACGCCAAAGCCCCATCGACGCCCACGGCATCATCGGCGACATGCGCAGCGCGGCGCTGGTCAACGACAAGGGCAGCGTGGATTTTTTCTGCTGGCCGGAGTTCGACAGTCCGTCGATCTTCTGCTCGCTGCTGGACACCCCCGAGGCGGGGATTTTCCAATTGTCGCCGGATTTGCCCGACGCCCGCCGCGAACAGATTTACCTGCCCGACACCAACGTGCTGCAAACCCGCTGGCTCAGTGACCGGGCGGTGGTCGAGGTCACCGACCTGCTGCCCGTCGGCGACACCGAAGACGACCTGCCACTGCTGATGCGGCGGATCCGCGTGGTCAGCGGCCGCGCCACCTTTCACATGCGTTGCGCGGTGCGCCATGACTACGCCCGCGCCAGCACCCGCGCGAGTATGGATAAGGATGACGTGATCTTCGAGGCTGCCGACCAGCCGTCCCTGCGACTGTGCGCCGATCAAGCCATGCACATTGATGCCAATGGGGCGGTCGCGCGGTTCACCCTTGAGCAAGACCAGACCGCCCAGTTCCTGCTCGGTGCGCCTGGCGACCCACGCTTCAAGGAGGGTGCCGCCGATCTGTGCCTGGAACGCACCCTGAAGTTCTGGCGCGACTGGATCGGCCAGTCCAACTACCGCGGGCGCTGGCGTGAAATGGTCAACCGCTCGGCCCTGGCCATGAAGCTGCTGACCTCGCGCAAGCACGGCGCCATTCTCGCCGCGGCTACTTTCGGCCTGCCGGAAAGCCCCGGTGGCGAGCGCAACTGGGACTATCGCTTCACCTGGATCCGCGACGCTTCGTTCACGGTCTATGCGTTCATGCGCCTGGGCTTCGTCGAAGAAGCCAACGCCTACATGCGCTGGTTGCGCGGGCGGGTCAGCGACTGCCGGGGCAAGCCGATGAAACTCAACATCCTGTATGCCATCGACGGTCGCCAGGAGTTGCCGGAAATCGAGCTGACGCACCTGTCCGGTCACGGTGGCGCACAACCGGTGCGCATCGGCAACCAGGCGTACCAACAGGTCCAGCTCGACATCTTTGGCGAGCTGATGGACGCGATTTACCTGGTCAACAAGTACGGCGAAGCCATCTCCCATGAAGGCTGGAAACACACGGTGGAAGTCATCGACCAGGTCTGCGAAACCTGGGAGCAAAAGGACGTCGGCATCTGGGAAATGCGCGGCGAGCAATATCATTTCCTGCATTCACGGCTGATGTGCTGGGTCGCCCTGGACCGCGCCATCCGCCTCGCGTCCAAACGCTCGCTGCCCGCCCCGTTCGCCCGCTGGGACCAGACTCGCCAGGCGATCCATGCCGACATCTGGGAAAACTTCTGGAATGAGGAGCGCGGGCATTTCGTCCAGCACATCGGCGGCACCGGCCTGGACGGTTCGATGCTGCTGATGCCGCTGTTGCGCTTCGTCAGCGCCCGCGACCCGCGCTGGCTGACGACCCTGCAAGCCATCGAAAAGAGCCTGGTGCGCGACGGCATGATCTACCGCTACCGCAACGAGGACAGCCAGATCGACGGCCTGCCCGGCAGCGAAGGCGCCTTCGCCGCCTGCTCGTTCTGGTACGTCGAATGCCTGGCCCGCGCCGGCCAGCTCGACAAGGCCCACCTGGAGTTCGAACAGTTGCTCAGGTACGCCAACCCGCTGGGGTTGTATGCCGAAGAGTTCGACAGCCATGGACGGCACATGGGCAACACGCCGCAGGCGCTGACGCATCTGGCGTTGATCAGTGCGGCGTGTTTTCTGGACCGCAGGTTGAGTGGGGAGAAGGTTGTCTGGCAGCCTTGAGTCCGGATCAAACAATGTTCGAGTTCAGGCAGTAAGTGACTCAAGGCACGACTGGATCTACTCCAGCACTGACCGAAAACCGCTCCCGGTAAGCCTGCGGTGTCACCCCCATGGCCCGCAGGAAGCTGCGGCGCAGGGTTTCTTCGCTGCCGAAGCCGCATTGCACCGCCACCCGTTTGACCGGCACTCCGGTATCGCTGAGCAGACGCCGCGCGGTTTCGACGCGGATCAGTTCGATGGCCCGGGCCGGGGTCTGGCCGGTGTCGGCGCGGTAGTGGCGCACGAAGCTGCGTTCGCTCATGCCGGCCTGCAAGGCCAGGGTCGGGATGCCGAGGTCCTTGGTCAGGTTTTCGCTGATCCAGGCGTGAAGTTCGTCGAATCGCTGGCCTTCCTGTTGCAGGGACAGGGTCACGCTGAATTGCGACTGGCCACCCGGACGCTTGAGAAACACCACCAGTTGCCGGGCGACTTCCAGGGCCATGTTGCGCCCCAGGTCCTGTTCGACCATGGCCAGCGCCAGGTCGATGCCGGCCGTCACGCCGGCCGAGGTCCAGACCGGGCCGTCGTTGATGAAGATCGGGTTGGGTTCGACCTGCAAGCGCGGGTGCTGTTGCGCCAGTTGCTCGCAGCGGGTCCAGTGGGTGACCACGCGCCGGCCATCGAGCCAGCCGCTGGCCGCCAGCAGAAACGCACCGGTACACACCGAGGAAACCCGTCGGCAGCCACGGGCATGCTCGCGCACCCAGGCGACCAACGACGCATCTTGTGCCGCCGCGTAGACACCCCAGCCACCTGCGATGATCAGGGTGTCAGTGCCGTCATCCGGTAAGGGTTCGGCCAACAGCGCCAGGCCCGCCGACGACATCACCGCCCCGCCGCCGCTGGCAATCACCGTCGGCGCGTAGGGTGGCGGCAGGCCTTGCTGACGGGCAATGTCGTTGGCCGAGGCGAATACCTGCAACGGCCCGGTGACGTCGAGCAATTGCACGTTGGCGAACGCGAGTACATGGATGGTTTTCGACATTTGGCGTAATTCGTGGGGATATTGGCGTATACGCCAAATCCTACGAGCCTACAGTTGAACCGTCCACCCACTTCACGAGAAAAACACCATGACGTTGCAGATCGGCTTTCTGTTGTTTCCACAGGTTCAGCAACTGGACCTGACCGGCCCTTATGACGTACTGGCCTCGCTGCCGGATGTGAAAGTGCATCTGATCTGGAAGGACCTGATGCCGGTCACCGCCAGCACCGGCCTGCTGTTGAAACCGACGACCACCTTCGAGGATTGCCCGGCACTGGACGTGATTTGCGTACCCGGTGGCAGTGGCGTGGGGCCGTTGATGGAAGATGACCCGACCCTGGACTTCCTCCGGGCCCAGGCCGCCAACGCCCGGTACATCACGTCGGTGTGCACTGGCGCACTGGTACTGGGCGCAGCGGGATTGCTCAAGGGCAAACGCGCCACCACTCACTGGGCCTATCACGAGTTGCTCAAGCCGCTGGGCGCAATCCCGGTAAAGGATCGGGTGGTTCGCGACGGCCATCTGTTGACCGGTGGCGGGATCACCGCCGGTATCGACTTCGCCCTGACCTTGGCCGCCGAGCTGTTCGATCCGGCCACCGCCGAGTTGGTGCAGTTGCAACTGGAATACGCTCCGGCCCCGCCGTTTACGGCGGGCAGCCCCGAGACGGCGCCAGCCAGTGTGCTGGAAGAGGCTCGCCAGCGGGCTGCCGCCTCGTTGAAGCTGCGGGCGGAAATCACCGAGCGCGCGGCGGCGAAACTCGATCGTCAGTAGGAAAACGGCGGCGGGCATCCGCTTGCTGCCGCCCCGACCTTTCCTGCGGTCACAAAAAAACCCGCCGAAGCGGGTTTTTCCAAGACCATGACGACTCCTTGTCGCAGCGTTCCTTGCATATGGTCGATCATCCGTGATCCTGAGCACATCCTGTGCTTCAGTGGGTGAGGCCAGAATACGCATCGGATCCAAATTGTAACAGGCGATATCACTACCATCGCGTGTAAGACATTCGCTATAAGGCACCTTCCGAAAACCCTTAGACGCCTCAGGTGCCTGGCCTGGAAGCAGCGAGTCTAAAGGCCTCCAGCTGACTTTCGACGGCCAGGCGCTGGTCAGTCACCCTGAAGCTCGTGGGCCTTGGCCCTTTCCACAAGAAACTGTTCGATGTTGCTCATCTGCTCATCCCAACCACGGCTGTCCATACGGAATGCCTTGAGGCGACGATGCTGGGGAATGTGGTCGAAACCCGATTCGGACACCTTGAGCAGCGTGCCGTCATCCATGTCTTCAAGTTCGAATTTCACCAGGGTGGTGGGTTCCTGGGAGTAATCGAACTCCGGCTCTATCGCATAAGGGTGCCAGCGAAACGAAAACAGCCGTTCCGGCTCGACCCGCTCCACCAGTACATTCCAGCGCAAATGCTCATAACCGGGGTAAGTAATCTGCCCCTGGGTCCACTCGCCTGCCACAAAACGCTTGCCTTGCAGCGCCACGCCAAACCACTTCCCGAACTCTTCGGCATTGGCCAGCACGCGCCAGACCTGCGAACGCTTGGCCTTGAGCAGGATTTTCCTTTCGATGCGATCAGATGCTGGGTTCATAAGTCACCTCCTGTACTTGAACAGTAGGTCAGTAAGACCACAAGACCAACCCTAAAGTTGTACCAATCGGGATGGGCAATCAACCATGCCTGAGATATTCGGTTGCATTTGCGCGGATAAGTTCTGGGGCAATCACAAAGTCAGAGGCTCGAAACTGCTTACGCTCTCTGCTGAAAAGCATCGAATGGCAATCGCTGGTGAAAACATTTGCAGTGGCAAGCGTAGCGGACTGAATCCGTCACACGGCTACACTGCACCTCAACATTCGGTCACAGCGAGTAATCCGGCATGAACCCACGCTTACTATTGGCATTGACGCCCCTGCTGTTCACCCCCATGGCTGTCGCCGTGGACTGCGACAACGCCAGCGACCAGGCGACGATGAACCAGTGTGCGGCGCAGCAGAATGCGGCCGCCGACAAGGAATTGAATGCGCTGTACCAGCAGATCACTTCGCGATTCAAGGGCAACCCGGACAACAAGAAGCTGCTGGTGGGTGCGCAGCGGGCGTGGGTGGCGTTCCGCGATGCCGAGTGCAAGTTCTCGGCCTCCGGGGTGGAAGGCGGGAGTGTGTATCCGCTGATCTACAGCAACTGCACCACGGAACTGACGAAGGCACGGGTTCAGACGTTCAAGAACTACCTGAAGTGCCAGGAGGGGGATATGAGTTGTCCGGTGCCGGGGGTTTAAGATTTGTAGTGTTTTTGAGGGCAGCTTCGCTGGCAAGCCAGCTCCTACAGTAGATCGTCAGTAGACAGGGATCCATTGTAGGAGCCGGCTTGCCGGCGATGGAGTCCTTTCAGGCGCCGCAATTACCGGACGAAAATCTGCGCCGTGGTAATCGCCATGTCCCCGCCCGGCAATTTGATGCTGCCCGTCTGTTTCAGGCTGTCGGCATCGAAGATCGCCACGTCGTTGAACGTCCCGGCCAGGTAGATCTTGCTGCCGTCCTTGTTGAAGGAAATGCAGTAGTAGGAGTGATCAAGCGTCGCCGCCTGGAGCATTTTCTTCTCCTTGATGTCGTACTTGGCCAAGCGATTGAGCACGCCGAACATCAGGTTCGGGTCCTTGGGCGAGCGCATGCCGCTGAAATAGATTTCCGTCAGCGGCCCGAAGTCGGTGGTTTCGGTCTTGCCGGTTTTCAGGTCGACGCTGAACAGGCCGTACAGGTATTCGGCGGTGGCCGGGTCCTGCTTCTTGTCCTTGAATTTCGCGGCGGTGTAGAGCAGCGAGAAGTCGTGCCGATACGTCTGCTGGTTCCACACGTAGAGCACGTCCGGCGCGCTGTAGTTCGGGCGTTTCCAGTGACGGCTGGGGATCAGCACGTCGAACTTGCCGGTCTGCACGTTGACCTTGTAGACGTCCGCCCCCGCCACATACAAGGTGCCGTCGTCGCCACTCTGCATGATGGTCAGCTGCCGCGGCGCCGGGAAGCTGCGCACCGGTTTGGCATCCATCCCGGCGTCGGTCTTGTACACGTCGAGCCGAGGCTGCTGCACTTCGTAGCGGTCGTTCATCATCAGCGTCGGGTTGGCGATGGTGAACAGTTCCTTGCCGTCATGGCTGAGGGTGAAGGCGAACATCGACCTGGCTTTCTCCCCCGGCTTCTGGGTGATACTGGCGTGGAACACCTGTTTGCAACTGTCCAGTTCGACGCCGTAGACATCCGCGTAGTGGTTGTTCAGCACGTAGGCGGTCTTGCGGTCCGGCGACAGTTGCACGGTGCCGGGGCCGAAGGCATCGGGCATCTTGCAGGTCTTGTACAAGGTGTCGGTGGCCAGGTCGATCACGTGCAGGTTGTTGGGGTAGTTGGTGGTCAACATGTATTCGCGACCGTCCTGCAGCGCGGTGTTTTCATCGGCCAGGACACTGACCGAACAACTGCTCAGGACGGCAAACGCGGCCAGGCCGCAGGCTTTGATGCTGTGCATGCTGGAATCCTTCTTGTTATACGCTGCTTTCAAGGGCATCACTTGTCCTTGGGGAAGACAGTGCCGAGGTTGCGCCAGTTTTCGTTGGACGCCTGGGCATCCTTGTTCCAGTCCGGGTAGGTGCTCATCATGTCGGGCACCTGGGCCGGCCACCAGCACGGGTCGGAGCACCCGTAGAGGTCGGCCTCCATCGGCTGGCACAGTGACGACACACCGCCGAACGCATCGATTTCCCAGCCCGGGTCGGTGGTCGAGGCACAGCCCGCCACGGAGCTCATGGCCACCACTTCCTCAATGCGGTTCTCGTCCGCAGCCTGATCCAGCTTCAACGCCTTGTTATTGATTGCCTTGAGATGTTTCATATCAGTGAGCCTTGCGCGGAGTGATGTAACTGCTGATGAACGCAGGGTTATGGGCCATGATCCGGGTGTAGACCTCAATGCCGAAGTCGACCCAGTCACGCATCAGTTCGCAGTAGTGATAGGTCGGGTGCGTCGGGTCGCCGTAGCGGGCGTAGCTCTCGTGGTAGCAACCGCCGGAGCACAGGTTGCGGATCTGACAGTCTTCGCAACCGGTGTTGGTGCGGTCCAGGCGCTGGGACAGGAAGTCGTTCAACTCCACCTGCTTGACGCCGCTGTGGACGTTGCCGAAGGTCGGCAGGCTCGAACCGGTAAAACGGTGGCACAAGTTCAGCTCGCCCTTGTGATCGACCGCCAGCATCTTCAGGCCCGCGCCGCACGGCAGGGCCTTTTTGTGGCCTTCGTGGATGTCGGTGATCAGCTGGTGCAGGTTGGAGAAACCGATGTTGCGGTGCTCCAGCGCCGCTTCCAGATAGCGCCGACCGAGGCGTTTCATGCTAGCGAAGACTTCGATCAGCTCATCACTGGTCAGGTTGAAGCTGCTGATATCGCCGGAAGTCACCGGGGCAAAGCCGACTTCAGCAAAACCCAGCTCGTTGAACAAATGATCCCAGATGGTCTCGACATCGGTGACGCCGGTGGTCAGGGTCACCCGCGCGCCCACCGGACGGCTGTTGTAGCGCGACAGCAGCATCTCGGCCTTGCGCCGCACCACGTCATAGGTGCCCTGCCCGCCCACGGTGATGCGGTTGCGGTCGTGCACGGTCTTCGGCCCGTCGATGCTCACTGACAAGCCAAAGCGGTGGGCGTTGAGATAGTCCACGGTCTCTTCGGTGAGCAACGTGGCGTTGGTGGTCATGACGAATTCGACGAACTTGCCGGCCTCGCGAAAACGTTTTTCACAGTAATCGACCATGTACTCGATCAGCTTGCGGTTGCTCAGAGGTTCGCCGCCGAAGAACACCACGGTGAAACGCTCTTCGTCCGGCGATTCGCGCAGCAGCATTTCCACCGAGGCGATGGCCGTTTCGACGTCCATTTTCTTGCCCGCCGAGGGCTTGTCGAGGTCTTCCTTGTAGCAGTAGGTGCAGCTCAGGTTGCAGCCGGTGTTGACGTTGAGCACCACAGTGTTGATCGCCGTGCGCTCGACCCGTTTAGTGGCGATGTCCGGGGTCAGCGGCGAGCCGTCGCTGACCAGTTCCAGGGCCATCAGCTCGCGCAGGGTCTCGGTGATTTCCTCGCCGTTGAAGCGCGCGGCCAGGCGCTGGATCAGGTCGTCCGAGGAGCAGCCGGGGCCGCGCAGGGTATCGATGATGGTGCCCGTCAGTTCATCGCTGGCGAACAGCGAACTGCTGGGGATGTGAAACAGCATGCGGTCGGCATCGACCTGCACTTCGTGCAGATTGCGTTCGACCAGATTCAAGATAGCGCCCATTGCAAACCTCCTGTGCAGGCCCCGGTTGGCGGGGCCTGCGGTCATTCCAAAAAGATGTCTGAAACCGTGAGAGATCAGTCAACTTATGGAATGGGTGGATTGTTCCAGCGTTGCACGGTGACGATCATGTGGCCTTCGCCGGTCAGGGATTTCCCTGCATCGTCGACGGCGGCGATCACCTTGAGGTTGCCGGCATTGTTGGTGGACATCTTGCGTGCCGGGTTCGGCCCGGCATCGCCCGGGGTGAACACGCCCGCGTCGGCCTGCATGGTGCCGGCGAACTTGACGTCTTCGTCTTCCTTGGCGCGGTCGTCGAAGGCTTCGACCTTCCACTGCGCCGGGAACACGCCGATGCGGTACGGCTTGCCATCGGCGCCCTTGCCCCAGGCCTCGGCATCGAAACGGCCCTGGACTTTCGGCGTCGAACCGCCACCCTCGCCGATCCGTGCCACCGAGAACTCAGGCACGACCTTGACTGC
This sequence comes from Pseudomonas sp. Pseusp49, assembly GCF_059491875.1. NCBI lineage: Bacteria > Pseudomonadati > Pseudomonadota > Gammaproteobacteria > Pseudomonadales > Pseudomonadaceae > Pseudomonas > Pseudomonas sp. Pseusp49. The sequence continues at coordinate 4,891,007 of NZ_CP168514.1, forward strand.
GTCGATCTTGCTGTACACCGACAGGCTCGGGCCTTTCAGCGTGCCGACGGTGACTGCACGCGCGCCCGGCTGGGCATTGGCGGCGGCCTTGAGCTTGACCTTGATCTGCTCCGGGCTCTGCGAGACGACTTCGACCACTTCCACGCCTTTGCCGAAATTCGGCTTGCCGGAAAGACCGCTGCCGATCAGGGTCACTTCAGTTTCGCTGCCGGCCTTAACGTAGCCCGGTTGCACCGCCAGCAAACGCTGGGAGCCCTGTTTGGCAGCGACGAAGTCCAGGCCGCGCTCGTCGTGCTCGGCCTCGAACATGCGGCCCTGCATGGCATTGCCTTGTGCGGCGAACACCTGGCGCATGGTCACGCCATCGATGGTCACGTTGCCGCGCCATTCATAGCCGGTATAGAGAATCGCGCTGCCGTCGCCGTTGAATGGCGTGCCGTCGGCATACTGGCCTTTGACGCTGACCTTGAAGGTATCGCTGCCGTCGGCGGTTACGCTCATGACACCGGCCAGCTCGCCTTTGCCCGGCAAGTGACCGCTGAAGCTCCAGTCCCCCGCCAGCGCCTCGCTTTTCGGTGCGGCGCTCTGCCATTTTTTCCAGGCCGGGTTGTCCAGCGGATAACGCTTGGCCAGCAGCGGCACCATCTCTTTGCGGGCCAGATCGAACCAGTCGCGGTCGCGGGCAAGCGCCTGGTATTCCAGCGACGGCCATTGACCGAGGTGGAAGTTCACCAGGCGCTCCCACTCCTGGGCCGGCCGCCGTTGCAGGGCGACCCGCGCACCGGAGTGGCAGCGGCCGCACATCTGGCTGGTCTGCTCATCGAATTGCTCGACGGTATTGAGCCGGCGCTCCAGCGCATAACGCACGCCGTCGGTTTCGCTCGGCGCCAGGCCCTGGGTATCGGCCAGGTATTTGACCAGCGTGCGACGGTCGTCGTCGCTGATCTGCAACCCGTGCATGGTCTGCATGCGGGCAATGCTCATCAGCCAGCCTTCCGGCGTTTTGCGCTGGTGGCTGATGCGGCTCAGGGCGTTATCGGCTTCGGGGGTATGACAGCCCTGACAGGTTTCCTTGAGGATGGTCTGGGCGTCGCGGGCTGCCAGGCTATAGGGCGAATGCAGCGCTATGCAAGCCGCTACGGCCAGCAGGCTGGCGCTCATGCCTGATCGGAGTTTTCTCTTCATCAACGTCGAACCTCGCACGGTGCGTTCTTATTGTTGTGACTTAGCGTTTTTATGGTTTCTGCCGCCGGCGGTGCACCGCTGACGGAGGCAAGAGAAACGTCTGCGATGAGCAATACACGGAGCGTGCCAGCTTATGAATAGTGTTCTTTATCAATCATTTAGTTGAAATACAGGGCTATTGGCGCCTTCTGAAGCAGACGACAGGCGTCCAATTTCGCGACAGTTGTTTCACTCTGAGACAAGCATAGGATCAAGATCAAAAGATCGCAGCCTGCGGCAGCTCCTACAGGTGTGCGGCGATTTTCGTGTAGGAGCTGCCGCAGGCTGCGATCTTTTGATCCTCACTGTCGCAATTTGCGACGCTCACTTGTTCCCCTGACATCGGCAAATAGCCCAAGAGGCCCATCCGATCAGGGTTCCAATCAAACGAGCACAACTGGCACAGCCATTGCGAAAGACCTCGCCACACGAACAAGACGAGGTTTCATCATGTCGCTCCCACACCTGCTTCCCGCCACTTCGGCGTTCATCCAGCGCGCCCCGCGCATGCTCATCGGCGGTGACTGGGTCGAGGCCGCCGACGGCCAGACCATGCCCCTGCACAACCCGGCCACCGGTGAAGTGCTGTGCGTGGTGCCACGGGCAACGCCGGAGGATGTCGATCGTGCCGTACTCGCCGCACGCCAGGCATTCGACGATTCGTCCTGGACCCGCACCCGCCCCCGGGAGCGGCAGAACCTGTTGTGGAAACTCGCCGACCTGATGCAGCGCGACGCCGAGCTGCTGGCGCAACTGGAATGCCTGAACAACGGTAAAAGCGCGGCCGTGGCCCAGGTGATGGACGTGCAACTGGCCATCGACTTCCTGCGCTACATGGCCGGCTGGGCGACCAAGATCGAAGGCTCGACGGTTGACGTGTCGGCACCGCTGATGCCCAACGATCAGTTCCACAGCTTCATCCGTCGTGAAGCGGTGGGCGTGGTCGGTGCCATCGTTGCCTGGAACTTCCCGCTGCTGCTGGCCTGCTGGAAACTCGGCCCGGCCCTGGCCACCGGTTGTACCGTGGTGCTCAAACCAGCCGATGAAACCCCGCTGACCGCACTGAAACTCGCGGAGCTGGTGCTGGAGGCCGGTTATCCCGAAGGCGTGTTCAACGTGGTCACCGGCACCGGCATCACCGCTGGCTCCGCCCTGACCCACAACCCGCTGGTGGACAAACTGACCTTCACCGGCTCCACCGCGGTGGGCAAGCAGATCGGCAAGATCGCCATGGACTCCATGACCCGGGTCACCCTGGAACTGGGCGGCAAGTCGCCGACCATCGTCATGGCCGACGCCGACCTGAAAACCGCCGCAGCCGGTGCCGCCAGCGCGATTTTCTTCAATCAGGGCCAGGTCTGCTGCGCAGGCTCGCGGCTGTATGTGCAGCGCAAGCATTTCGACAACGTGGTGGCTGACATCAGCGACATCGCCAACGCGATGAAACTCGGCAACGGCCTGGACCCGAGCGTCGACATGGGCCCGTTGATCTCGGCGCGCCAGCAGGAGCGAGTGTACGGGTACATCGAAAAAGGCCGGGAAAGCGGCGCGACCATCGCCTGCGGTGGTGAGCAGTTTGGCCCGGGGTTCTTCGTCAAGCCGACGGTGATTGTCGATGTCGATCAGAAGCACTCACTGGTGCAGGAAGAAATCTTCGGCCCGGTGCTGGTGGCGATTCCGTTCGATGACGAGGCCGATGCCCTGCGCATGGCCAATGACAGCCCCTACGGCTTGGGGGCGAGCATCTGGTCGAATGATCTGGCGGCGGTGCACCGGATGATTCCGCGCATCAAGTCGGGGTCGGTGTGGGTCAACTGCCACAGCGCGCTGGACCCGGCGTTGCCGTTCGGCGGCTACAAGATGTCCGGCGTCGGGCGTGAGATGGGGTATGCGGCGATCGAGCATTACACCGAGTTGAAGTCGGTGTTGATCAAATTGTGATTTGTAGCGTCCTTTAGGCCGCCTTCGCGGGCAAGCCCGCTCCCACAGGGGAACGCATTCCAGTGTGGGAGCGGGCTTGCCCGCGAAGAGGCCGGTCCAGACAGCCCAAATATCAGGGTTTGTATCCCTGAGCCAACAACCAACCCCGAACCATCCTTCCCTGCTCCACCGTCAACCCGGCCAACACCTGCTCAGCCGGCTCCGTGCGCAACCGCCGCACCAACGGCGCCACCTCCACCCCCTGCACATGCCAGATCCCCAGCGGCTGATCCACCGAGATCACCACCTCGGCCTCATCGACAAATCCGTCACGCAGCACCGGTGCGCGTTCGATTCTCAGCGCATTGAAATCGGCCTCGGCATGGGCGATTTCAGCATCCGGCCATTGCCGCCGGGCCTGCCAGAATGGCTGGTCCAGCCAACGCTGCTCATCGGCATAGAAATCCCGGCCGATCCGCGCGAACCGCAGGAACAGCTGTTCCACCCGTTGCTGGTGGAAACGCCGGGCCAGAGCCGCTCGCTCAGGTTTGCACAACAGCGTGTTGATCACCGTCGGCGCCTGCAACGCCGAGGAGAGCGATTGAAAGATGCCATTACCCGACAACGGGTCCACGGCCATCGCCGCATCGCCGACCCGAATCCAGTTATCGCCGCAAACCTGTGGGTGGAGAATCGCCGTGCTGCTGCGGGCATGCAGCTGCACATCCAGCTCCGGTTCGCCGCCGAAAAAACCACGGGCCACTGCCGACTCCCCACGTTTTTGCCGGCAGTAATCGAGCAACATGGCCTTGCCCGGCAACCCGGCACTGGCCACATCCACCGTCCATTGCCAGTAACACTGGCCGTCGGCGCGGCGCGCCATCCACGCCCAGCCGTCGGCAAGGCTTTCCACGGCGCTGGCGGTGCTGCCCGGCGTGCCCTGCCAGCGATTGAGCAAACTGACGGTCTCGGGGCCACGCAAGCCCTTGCCGATAGCGGGTGCCTGGCGTCCTCGGGCTTCCACGAGAAACGGCGCGAGCAGCGCTTCGTGTCCGTCGATTTCGATTCGGTGGCCATTGGCCGATGACTGAACCCTGAGCACTCGGCCTTCGATCAGTTCGACTCCCGCCAGGCGCAAGTCCTCACGCAGGCCTCGGTCAAACAGCGGACGGTCGAGCAAGTACTCGATGTTCTGCGCATGGTGCTGGCCGTTCCAGCTCACCTGGCGTTGAGAAGGCAGCGCCGCCTGCGTCGCCGCCTGATGCAGGCCCGCACTGCGCAAGGCATCCAGAACCCGCACGGACACGCCTTCAAGCGCCGCAAACCGGCGCCATTCGCTGATCAGCGTGACGCCATGGCCAAGCCGCCGTAGCCCCAGTGCGACAGCGGCTCCAGCCGGTCCGGCGCCAAGAATGACGATGTCCGTCATGGCCCGAAGCGCCGTTCAGGGCCACGGTAACGGGCATGGTCGCGCAGCCACTCGATGACTTGCTCATTGCTGGCATCAGGCTGCTCGACGAGGAACCCGGCGATGTGCCCGCTCAACGCGGCGCAACCGAGGCTCGCCCCGGATTGCCCCGGGTACGTGCCATGCACACAGGCGGCGAAATCCGCCTGGGCGCTGTTGAGCCACGACCATTCCTGTTCGGCGCAGCGCGCATCGCCGGTCACCCGCAACACCTGCGGATAGTTGGCCGGAAACACCCCTTCGCCCTGGGCCGGACTCGACGCACACAACAGCACGCCCCGTGCCACCGCCGCCGCGCAGGCCGCGCGCAACAGGCTGCGATCCTGGCGCAGGCCGAGGCTCAAATTGATCAGCCGCACGTTCTGCGCCACCAGCCAGTCAATCGCCGTGGCGATCTGCAAGGCACTGGTGACACCGCGCTGGTCGAACACCTGGGCCACGCAAAACAGCGCCGAGGGTGCACGCCGGCCAATCGCCTCGATCACCGCACTGCCATGCCCCAGCGGATCCTCGCGCAAGTCGCCCTCGGCCAGGCCGTCTTCGAGCAATGAAAAGCGCCGACCGGCGATCACTTGCACCCGTTGCGCCGCCGAATGGCCGCTGTCCACCACACCCACGCGCAACTCAGGTTTCATGCAGCACCGTTTTCGAGGTCAGCACGCCGTCGAGCAATTCGAACCGCAGATCGGCATCTGCCAGGGTTGAAGGGCGATGGCTGATCAGGATGCGCGTGCGTGCGGCAAACAAGCGGTCGATGGCGTCGATGACTTCGCGCTCGGTGGCTTCGTCTACCGCTGAGGTCGCTTCATCGAGCACCAGAATCAAAGGGTCCTGCAACAGCGCCCGGGCAATCGCGATGCGCTGCTTCTGTCCACCGGACAACTGCTGGCCGCGCTCGCCCAGCGGACTGTCGAGGCCCTCGGGCAAGGACTCGATCAGGCTGTCGAGTTGCGCCAGGCGCGCCACTTCGGCAATCGCCTGGCGGCTGGCGTCCGGCACCGCGTAAGCCAGGTTGTCGGCGAGACTGCCGCGAAACAGCACGATGTCCTGGCTGACGATGGCAATGCGTCGACGCAACTGGAACAGGTCCAGCTCGCGCACATCGACGTCGCCCAGCAGCACCCTTCCCGATTGCGGATCGTGATGCCGTTGCAGCAGGTCGATCAGGGTGGATTTACCCACGCCCGAACCGCCGCTGAGGGCCACTTTCAAACCGTAGGGAATTCGCGCTTCGATACCGCGCAGGGTCGATTGGCGACCGGGGTGGGCGAAGTGCACGTTGTCGAACCAGAGATCGCCGCCATTGGGCATCGGCTGAGGTCTGGCAGGCGTCGATACGGTCGGCTGTTCGCCGCGCAGCTCCATGACCCGGCCGAGGCTGACGGTCATCCGCTGAATCGCCACGTAGAGCCCGAGCAGGCTCTGTACCGGCCCCACGGCCATCCCCAGGTAGGTGGAAAACGCTATCAGCGCCCCGAGCTGCCAGGTGCCCTGCACCACCCAGTATCCGCCGATCAAAAAGGCGCAGGCCCGGGACAGCGAGGTCAGCGTACCCGGCACGGCCTGGGTGAAAAACTCGGTGACTTGCAGGCGCAGCAACTGGCTCATGTAGCCCTGCCCCAGCGTTTCGAGGCGCCGCGCTTCGCGCTGTTGCTGACCGGCGGACTGGATGAACTTCATCACCGGCAAGGTCTCGACCATGAACGATGACATGTCCGCCGAACGCTCGCGCAACTGCCGCACATCGCGCTCGACCTTGCGCCGCATCCAGCGCAGCCAGAGGACATCGAGGGGGATCAGTACCAGGGCCAGCAGCGAGAGCTTCCACGACAGCGTCACCAGCATCGCGATGGCAACCACCAGGCCAATCACGCTCGACACCGCCGAGAACAGCGAGTCCACGGCGAACCGCTGAATCTCCGCGACGTCGCCATCGAGGCGCGACATCAGGTCACCGATGCGCCGCTGACCGTAAAAGCTCGGCGACAGGGTTTGCAGATGCCGGTACAGGTCATCGCGCAGGGCAAACAGCATGCGCCCGGACAGTCGCGTGTGCAGGTAGCGGTTGATGCCCGAAAGCGCCGTGCCCAGCAACCCGGCAACGATCATCAGCCCGGCGATCAGCACCAGCATCGGGAAGTTGCGCGCCAGCAGGCCGTCGTCGATCAACAGTTTGGTCAGCCAGGGCTGCACCAGCACCAGCGCCGAAGCGCAGACCGACAGGCCCAGCAGCCCGGCAATCGCCAGGCGATGGGGGCGCACGAAGCTGTACAGCCAGCGCAGCGACGCCTGCAAGGCCTCGGGGTTCTGGCTGTCGATCAGCCGGACGATCAGGCGTTGCATCAGGAGCGCAACTGTTTGAGCTTGCGATACAGGGTCGCGCGGCTGATGCCCAGGGCGTCGGCGGCGGCCGAGACGTTGCCCTGATGCGCGTCCAGGGACTGGCGGATCAGCTCCAGTTCGTTTTCCCGGATGCTGCCGGCCTGGGGGCGTTCGCTGGCGGTCAATTCGTCGAGCATGCTGTCGGGCAGGTGGTCGAGGGTCAGCACGGTTTCACCCGGTTCGCGCATGGCCAGCGCGGTGCGCAGGACCATCTCCAGCTGGCGGATGTTGCCCGGCCAGTGATAACCGCTGAGCAAGCGATCGAGATCATCGTGCAGGACCACGGCGGGTGCGCCCAGTGTCACCAGCAGGCGGCTGACCAGCGCGGCGAAATCCTCACGTTCGCGCAGGGCCGGGAGCATCACGCTGATGCCGTTGACCCGGTAGAACAGATCCTCGCGAAAGTGTTTATCTTCCACCAGACGCTTGAGGTCACGGTGGGTGGCGCAGATCAGTGCGACATCGATGTCCTGCTCCTCGCCAGCGCCCAGTGGCGCGACCTTGCGATCCTGCAACACCCGCAACAGTCGGGCCTGCAAGGCCAGGGGCATGTCGCCGATTTCATCGAGGAACAAGGTCCCGCCATGGGCCTGTTGCAGGCGGCCGACCATACCGCCCCGGCGTGAACCGGTGAACGCGCCTTCGCGGTAGCCGAACAGTTCGGACTCGATCAGGCCCTCGGGAATGGCCGCGCAGTTCACCGCTACGAAGGGTTTGTCGCAGCGCGCTCCAGCCATGTGCAGGGCGCGGGCGATCACCTCTTTGCCGGTGCCGGTTTCGCCCAATAACAACACCGGCAGTTCGTTGGCCAACCCTTGACGGGCCATGCGCAAGGCACGGGCGTAGCGCGTATTGCTGCCAGCCAGCGCTTCCAGATCCGGTTGCGCCTTGGCCGGTTTCGCCACAGTGCGCGGCGGGCTGCCGACGTTGATCGAGCGTTGTGGCGCGCGCAGGGTTTTGTAGAAGAATTCACCCTTGGCGGTCTGCAGGCTGCCGGTGCCGCCCTGATGCAGGCGTGCCAACAATTGCAGACCGTCGACGCCGAGAAACTCCTCGCAGCGCCGACCGACCAGGGCCGAGCGCTCGGCGTGGAGCAACTGACAAGCCTGGGCGCTGACCGCGAGGATCTGCCCGCCAAGGCTCACCGCCAGCAAGCCTTGCCACGGGGATTCGAGGTATTGGCGACGGCTGTGGAAGGCGAGGACGATTTCGTCCGGATAACTGGCGTTGAACACCCGGCTTTCGATCTGGCTGACGGCCATGGCCAGCAGCGCCGTGCTGTCGTGGGCGCGGCCGAGCGGGCCTTCACGGGTCAGGTCGAGGACACCGAGGATATCGCCCTGGGGGCAATGGATCGGCACCGAGGTGCAGGAAAAATCACTGAGACGGTCCAGATAATGTTCGCCGCAATCGATCAGGGTCGGCCGGGCTTCCACCAGTGCCGTGCCGAGGGCGTTGGTGCCGCGGACCGCTTCGCTCCAGCAGGCGCCGAGGGTGATGTCCTGCAGGCCACTGCCCTTGAGGCGATCGGCGCGGCCTTCGACGGCGAGGATGGTGGCGTCGGAGTTGGCGAGGATGATCAGCCCTTCCTTGCCCTGACGCTCGGCCAGGTAATCGATGGCCGGCAACGCGGCGTCGATCAGCAGGCGATTGCTGGCCAGCAACAGGTCCAGGCTGGCGCTCGATTCCAGCGCCAGCTCGTGCTTGGCATTGAAATGCACGCCATGGCTCAGGCTGCGCCGCCACGAGGCATCGATTTCCGCACGCAGGACGCCATCCGGCACTTCGCCTTCCAGGTGCAGCTTTTCCCGGGCCAGCCGGGCTTCGCGATGCAGTTTGGGGGAGTTTGTTTTTATTAGCGTCATCAAGCGCTCCGGGTCGTCCGCCCTTGCGCCTTCATACGTCGGCGCCCTGCCGCAATCTTTACGTTAACGTAAGGGCTATGGCAAGTGCCGTAGGGCGTTTGTGTTCCGTCAGGTGGGCCGCATTATCGTTCTTCGCGGGCAAGCCCGCTCCCACAGGTTCAGTGCCGTCCGCAAATCTGCGGTTTTACTCGGACACGGTGGGAGCAACCGTCTTTCCCCTGCCGCTCGTCACCGTCATTCGGTGCCGTCCCGCAACAATGCGCGGGCCCAACCAGGAGTTCGATTCCAACCTGCTTTAGTGAGCTCCAGTACGCTGCTGCCCCCCCCCGATGCCCATTGGGCAATTGAACGGAATGAGAAAGGGAGGGCATCCAGTGCCCTCCCCTCCGTCTTCCACACTCCCTGCGACAGGACTTGTCAGGACCTCAAGAGGCCAGGATGAAGTCCGAGGCCGTAACGGTTGTTGCGTCGGCCACACCTACCAGGGTGATGGAGTCAGCGCCGAAGTTGACCAACGTATCCGCACCGAGATCGACGACGTTGACGCTACTGCCAAAGGTCGCTGCCGTGATGTTCAACGAGGCGATATTGAGCAGATCCTGACCGCCCGCCGCGTCGGTATCGAAGCCGACGATCCGGTCATTGCCGAAGGCCGCTGCGAACACGAAGATATCGTTGCCAGTGCTGGCAAACATCGTGTCGTTGCCGGCACCACCCGTCATAGCGTCGTTGCCGGCACCGCCATCGAGGATGTCGTTGCCTGCGCCGCCCAGCAAGGTGTCGCCGCCGTCAGCGCCGTTGAGGGTGTCGTTACCCACCCCGCCGCTGATGACGTTGTTCGACGCGTTGCCGGTGCCGACGAAGTTGCCAACGCCGGTGAAGATCATGTGCTCGACGTTGGCACCCAGTGTGTAGCTGTTGAGTGTCGTCTGTACGGAGTCCTCCCCCTCACCCGCCGTCTCGACCAACAGGTCTCCGCTCGAATCGACGTGGAAGGTGTCGTTGCCGACGCCACCGACCATCCGGTCATTGCCCGCACCGCCAATGAGGAAGTCGTTGCCGGTTGCACCGAGCAAGGTGTCGTTGCCGTCAGCGCCGCTGATGGTGTCATTACCCGTCCCGCCGGTGATGACGTTGTTCGACGCGTTGCCGTTGCCGACGAAGTTGCCGATTCCGGTGAAGATCATGTGCTCGACATTGGCACCCAGCGTGTAGCTGTTGAGTGTCGTCTGTACGGAGTCCGCACCCTCACCCGCCACCTCGGTCACCAGATCCCCGGTTGAGTCGACGCGGAAGGTGTCGTTACCGACGCCGCCGACCATCCGGTCATTGCCCGCACCGCCCATGATGAAGTCGTTGCCGGCTCCACCGAGCAAGGTGTCGTTGCCGTCAGCGCCGTTGAGGGTGTCATTGCCCACCCCGCCGGTGATGACGTTGTTCAGCGCGTTGCCGATACCGACGAAGTTGCCGGTTCCGGTGAAGAGCATGTGCTCGACATTGGCGCCCAGCGCGTAGCTGTTCAGCGTCGTGAGTACGGAGTCCGCTCCCCCACCCGCCGCCTCGGTCACCAGGTCCCCGGCTGAGTCGACGCGGAAGGTATCATTGCCGGCTCCGCCGACCATTGCGTCATTGCCCGCACCGCCAGTGAGGACGTCGTTACCGACACCACCGATCAATGTGTCGTTGCCGTCACCGCCGTTGAGAATGTCATTACCCACCCCACCGGTGATGACGTTGTTCAGCGCGTTGCCGTTGCCGGTGAAGTTGCCGGCGCCGAGGTAGATCAGATGCTCGACATTAGTGCCCAGTGTGTAACTGCCCAGCGTGGTCTGTACCGAATCCTGACCCTCGCCCGTCAACTCGGTCACTACGTCCCCGACTGAATCGACGCGGTAGGTATCGTTGCCGGTTCCACCCGCCATCTGGTCATTGCCCGTACCGCCATTGAGGAAGTCGTTGCCCGCGTCGCCATTGAGGATGTCGTTGCCGCCCAAGGCGTTCAGGATGTCGTTGCCAGCACCTCCGCTGGCCACGTCGTCGCCCGCCGTGCCGGTCCATACGTCGACACCGGCGGTACCGACAAACACATCACTGACCACTGTCGTTGCAGCCGAGGTGACTCGCTCCAGTGTGCCGAGGTCATCGGTGTAGCTGGCGACGACACGCAGTTGCTGGCCGACCTGTGCCTGGTCGGGCGTGAAGGTTGCGCCCGTCGCGCCGGCGATGTCGGTAAAGATCGCGCCGCTCCCCACCTGCCACTGATGGGCAATCACCGAGGTCGTGGTCCCGTTGGCGTCGGTGAACGCATCCGTAGCGGTGAGTACCGAGCCTTTCGCCGGGGTCGTATCGCTGATCAGCACCGTTCCGACCGGCAGGACATTGACAGTGCCGGTACCGGCCGGCGCGATCGGTGCGGTGGGCGCCGAGAACACCTCTTCCAGCACGCCATTGGCGTCCCTGTAGACTGCCCTGACGCGCAGGGCCAGACCCGCTGCCACGACGAGTTCCGGGATAGCCGGTACGGCGCCGATGAGGGTCGCCGGTGGTGGGACCCTGAGTTCCGAGCCCACCGTGACAGTCGTGCCCTCTGCGCGCGCGACCTCGCCGGCGGCAAAGAAGGTGATGTCTTCGAAGACACCCGAGCCCGGGCGCGCTTCGAACTGCCAGAAGTAACTGATCGGCCCGGTGATCGCGCCACCGGTCGCGGTATTGTTGGCATCGGTAATGTCAGCCGCCGATACCGTCAGCCGCTGGCCGACGGAGGGCGTTGGATCGTCGATCCTCAGCGAACCGACTGGCTCCGCGTTCAAACCGCCGAGCACGAGCGCCTGATCGGAGAACTGCAACCGCTCGATATGGCTGAGGGTGTCGGTCCCGTCCCTGCCGGCGACACTGTCGGTGACCGTAAAGGTGCCGTTGACGTTTTCCACCACGGTGTAATCCGCCAGGTTGCCGGAGAACAACGCAGTGTCGAAGTCGGGACCGGTCGCCGTCAGGATTTCGCGCACGATCTGGAGCTGGCCGGGGTTATAGGTGCCGTTCAACATGAGCGGGACCAGGGGTGTCATGCTGTCGAAGGTAGCGATTTCCGGACCGGTGCCATCGATGTTCTGCCGCACGCTGATGCGCACGTTGAGCCACTTGTCGCCGTCAATCAGGTCGTCGCCGCCGCGGCCCTGGATGATGTCGCTGCCGGCGCCACCCAGGAGGATGTTGCCCCCGTCGAACTTGTCGTCGGCCGTGCCGGCGATGCCATCCGCGCCGTTACCGGCGCTGCCGACCAGGTCCCGCAGACCGCTGATCAGGTCGAAGTTGGTGAGCACGCTGCCCTTGGCGCCAGCGACGGCGAGCAAGTCGGCAGTGGAGTCATCGCCGCTGAGGAAGTCGGCATGGGCCGATCCCGACAGCCCTTCCACCAGGTCCAGCCGGGCAAGGATCGACGCGTTGGAACCAGGCACCGCCGGTTGATCGAAGAAGCGCAGCCTGGAGTTGAGGTCCATGGTCACGCCGCTCGGATCATCCTTGTAGGTCGCCCAGTCGTACCCGGAGAACCCGATGAAACGGTCCGCCTCGCTGGGACTGCCGACCATGATGTCATCGCCGCCCTCCCCGTCGAAGTTGTCCGGTCCGCCATCGCCCATGAAGACGTCGTTGCCATTGATCGGATCGTTGCCGAAGGGGTCGAAGTTGTCACCGGCAACGCCATCGGCGGATCCGCCCTGGATCCAGTCATCGCCTTCGCCACCGCGCGCGAATTCGTTCGCCTTGCTGCCGAGGATGAAGTCGTTACCCAGGCCACCGCTGGAGTCAGCCGCGTCTTCACCGGTGATGATGAAGTCCTGGCCGGCCTGGCCGAGGATCAGGTTGAGGCCGTTGCCGCCCTGGATGACGTCGTTGCCGTCCTCACCGTGGATGACATCGTCGCCCCCCATGTCGGTGATGATGTCGTCACCGGTACCGCCAAGGAGTTGGTCGTTGCCGTATCCGCCATCGATCCGGTCGTTACCGCCATCGCCGTAGACCGTGTCGTCGTCCGAGTCACCGGCTATGAGGATGTCGTTGCCGGCCGTACCGCCCAACACGACCGTATCGGCACCGGTGTAGTGCAGGTAGTTGGTATCCGGGCCCGTTGTGTTGGGGTTGTCGCGGATCACCAGTGGCGTGAGGAAGTCAGTGCGCGGTGAGCCAATCGGGTGGTCCGACGGACCAAACGGATCGGCATTGGCCGGCAGATCGTCGGCGGTGCCGACAATGCCGTCGGGTCCGGCAATCACACTGGGGTTGTACTGGTTCGCCTGGTTGACCTCCAACGTGTAGGCCGGCGTCAGGAAGACTCTGGCCGAAAGGTGTGTGGCATCGGTATTGGCCATTACCAGCGAGGCGAACGTGTTGTTCTCCAGTTCGGCGCCAAAGTCCATCGAGGCGGTGCGCTCCAGATAGTAGAAGCGGTCACCGTCCTGGAGTTTCTCCATCTGGTTCTCGAAGACGAAGTTGAAGGTCGAGCCGAGCATGCCGCCAAAGGGCATCTTCTCCTCGGCCAGCCCGCCAACCCAGAAGTCGACCGCATCCAGGCCGGTGATGGTCACATCGTCTGCCGTGTGCAAAACGCCGTCCGTACCCGCGGTGCTGGTCCAGGCGCCAGTGCTGTTGAGGAAGTCGATGCGATCGGCCGGCGCCCCCGCACCGCCGAGCACCAGCAGCGAAGCCGCTGCGCGCTTGTCCGCCAGCGTAATGGCATCGGTGATGCTCGAATGCGTGCCATAGGCGGCGATGAAGTTGATCAGCGATTCCGGGTGTTTTATGTGCTGCACGAAATCAGCCCAGCTCGTGTAGGGCTTGAGCTCTGCGTCGCCGGTGGGCCCATAGAACTCCCGCCGCGCCGCGTTCAGGGACGGAACGCCGGTATCGCGGCCACGCGCCAGGTTGATGGCGGGCAGATCGAGCGGCAGGCCCAGCAGGTTGTTGCGCAGGGCTTCGGTAACGAACTCATCGATCTCGTTGCCGACCTGGCGGGTCACGCCACGCACGATGGCACCGGCCGCCTCTTCCGGAGTGGGGCCGCTGCCCGCGAACTCGAGCGGGTTGAGGAAGGCCTGAATCAGCCCGATATCGCTCGAGGCAAAGTTCGGATCGAGCCGGTCGACCTGCTCCAGCAGCATCGAGTGCCCGAAGCGATAGACGGTGTGTGCGAACTCGGCAACGATGCTCGGATCGATCGCGGTGTCGTACACCTGGCCCGGGGCGAAGAAGGGATCGACCATCGGCTGGATGGTCCGCGCGAACTCCTCGAACACCAGGTGCTGGTACTGCATCTCGGTACCGAACTTCGCCGTCTGGAACAGGCGCTCGCCGTTCCAGTCCAGGGTCGAGGTGTCGGCGGGAACGGCAGTGACGGGCGTCAGCAGCCACTCGTTGAGGAACGACACATCGCCGCTTGCCGCTGTCGCCAGGACCACCTCCTTGGTGTGATCGACCAGGCGGTTGTGCTCATGGTGGAAGATCGAGTGGACGGTGGTCAGGCCGATGTTCTCGTTGACCCGGCCGTCGCCGGCGATGTAGTGCGCGTCCAGCAGTTCGTTGTCGTAGAAGCCCGGCGCAGGCGTACCGCCAACGACATTGTCGGCATCGGGCAGGAGTGCCGCGCCGGTCTGGTCGTCCACCGGAACGGCGGTGTGCGCAATGTCGTTGAGGAAGGCATGGCCAGTGCGCGCGGCGTTGGCCAGGCTGATGGGCGCCGCCGGATTGCCTTCAACGAGCACATCGTCGGCCGTGCCGGCAATGCCGTCCGGGCCCAACATCACCACCTGAGGGAAGCCGTTCGGCCCCTTGATGAAATTGCCGTAGGCGTCGGTCGCCAGCAGCGGCACGTTATCGAAATCGGCATCGGTGAGATTGATCCCGAGCAGATCATGGGCTTGCGCCTTGACCACCTTCCAGGTGGCCATGCCGCCGATCTGGACGTCGTCGGCAGAGCCGAACACGCCATCGGCGCCCAGATCACGATTTTCGATCAATTTGCCGGTGGCCACCGGATCGCCCGCTGCGTTGAGCTCATAGGCACGCAAGAACACCTGGTGCGAAGGATGCGAGCTGTAGGTCTGGTTCTGGTCGACAAACGGCGAGGTGGTGTTGGTGTTCTCGTGGATGTCGTCGGCCGTGCCCAGGATGCCATCGGGGCCGGGCTGATTGGTGGCGCGCGTCAGCACCATGAAGTTGGTCGGGCTGCCGGGCACGAACAGTGGGTCATCCGGCTGCAGCGGAATGAACACGGTGCCCGAACCGCCCTTGGTGACGAGATCCAGGCCATGGTCGAAGAACTGGCCGAAGAAGGTCATCCATTGGTTGAAGGGCGCGGTCAGGGCCGCGTCGGGACTCACGTTCGGGTCGAAGAAGGTCTGGAACGTGCTGCCGTCGGTGCGGGTTCCGGTCACCACCTGCGCGCCGGCCTTGAGGACATCGTCAACCGTGCCGAGGATGCCATCCAGGCCAGGGTCGAAGGTGGCCGCGACCGCTGCCGGGTTGTTGGCGGTCTGGTCGACGATCAGGTTGCTGATGGTGCGCGGTTGCGAGTCGATCACCAGGCCGCTGGTCTGGGTGTAACTCGTGCCGGCGTCGGCCGGGCGGAAGTCCGGCGTGGTCAGGCGCGGGAATACATTATCGGCGGCACCGAACTCGGGATGAAGCAGGTTGTTTTCCGTCCCTTCGACCGTGCGCAAACCGTAGGGCACGCGTATGTTCGGCAGCAGAGAAACCAGGTTCTCACCGGCCGCGTGGTGTTCGGCTATCTTGATCTGGTCAAGGATGAACGCCAGGTCCGATTGCGTGTAACGCACACCGTTGCTCGGGGCACTGGTCTGCGGATCGATCAGCGAAGGCGCTGGTGCGGGGGCTGGCGCCGCGGCCACTATTGCCGTGGTCGGTGCCGAGAATACCTGCTCGGTCACGCCATGATCGTCCGCATAAATGCCTTTGACGCGCACGGCCAGGCCGGCAAGATCCGGGGTCACCGTGAGCGTGGGCGCGTCAGCTCGGGTAAATCCGATACCGATGCGGCCTGGCCCGAGGATGATGTCCTCGAACACGCCCGAACCCGGTGTCGCTTCAAACTGCCATATGTAACTGATCGAGTTGTGGATCGCCCCGCCCGCGTTGTCGGCATCGCTGAGGCCTGCCGCCGACACGGTCAGCGTCTGGCCAACGGTCGGCGCGGTGTTATCCACCGTCAGCGCACCCACCGGCTCAGCGTTGAGCCCGGGCACGAGGACCATCGACTGATCGGAGAACTGCAGCCGTTCGATGTGGGTGAGACGGTCGGTTTCTTCCTTGCCGACATTGTCGGTCACGCTGACGATGTCGTCGCTAAAGTCGAGCGCCGTGCCGTTATCGTTGACGGAGACGGTGTAGTTCGCCAGTGGGCCCAGGAAGTTGACGGTGTCGAAGCCACCCACGCCCGGCAGGATCTCCCGCACGGCGACGAGCTGGCCCGGATTGTAGGTGCCGTTCAACATCAGCGGGATCATCTGCGTCATGCTGTCGAAGCTGGCGATCTCCGGCCCGGTGCCATCCAGATTCTGATGCACGCTGATGCGCACGTTGAGCCACTTGTCGCCGTCGATGAGGTCGCTGCCGCCACGGCCTTCGATGATGTCGCTGCCATCGCCGCCGAGGATGATGTTGCCCGCGCCGAACTGATCGTCGGCCGTGCCCCCGATACCGTCGGCTCCGAAACCGGCGCTGCCGACGAAGTCCCGCAGGCCGCTGACGAGATCGAAGTTGGTGAGGATGCTGCCCCTGGCCGTGATGTTGGCGATGATGGCCGCGTTTTGTTCATCGCCGCGCAGGAAGTCGGAGAAGGCCGACCCCGACAGGCCCTCCACTTCCGCGAACCGGTCATAGACCGCATCGGGCGATTGCCCTACTGCACCCACGATATCGCCCGCCGCATTGGGCACCGCGTGATAGGGGCTGAAGAAGGGAACGACCATGTCGACGGTCACGCCGTACTTGTCATTCTTGTAGGTGGTCCAGTCGAACCCGGACATGCCGTCCATCTTGTCCTGGGCATCGCTGGCGACGAAGACGTCGTCGCCACCTTCACCGATCATTTCATCGAATCCGCCGGTGCCGATGAAGATGTCGTTGCCGGGCACATCGTCGGTCAGAGTCGGGCTCATGTTATCGCCGGGCGCACCGTCCTGGGTGCCGCCTTCGATCCAGTCGTCGCCTTCGTTGCCGGTCGGTGCGAGGTTGACCTTGGCGCCGAGGATGAAGTCGTCGCCCGCGCCGGCGAAGGTCATCGTGATGTCTTCGGTGGTGATGATGAAGTCTTTGCCAGCGCCGCCGAAGACCAGGTTGTTGAGACCGAAGGTCGAGTTGCCGGCCTGGATGACGTCGTTGCCGTCCTCGCCGCGCAGGGTGTCGCTGCCGCCGATGTCGGTGATGATGTCGTCGCCGGCACCGCCAAAGACGTTGTCGTTGCCGTAGCCACCGTCGAGCCGATCGTTGCCGGCGTCGCCATAGACCGTGTCGTCGTCCGAGTCACCGGCAATGAGGATATCGTTGCCGGCCGTACCGCCCAGCACGACCGTGTCGCCGCCGGTGTAGTGCAGGTAATTGGTATCGGGGCCCACTGTGTCGGGGTTGTCGCGGATCACCAGCGGCGTGATATGGTCAATCCTTGGTGAGCCGATCGGGTGCTCCGACGGGCCAAACGGGTCGGCGTTGGCGGGCAGATCGTCGGCCGTGCCGACGATGCCGTCCGGACCGGCCACCACACTCGGGTTGAATTGCTGCGTCTGGTCGACCTCCAGGGTGAAGGCCGGTGTCTGGAATATGTTGGCCGCCAGGTGTGTGGCGTTGCTGTTGAGCATCACCAGATTGGAGAACGAATTGTTCTCGAGTTCAGTGCCGAAGTTGAGGCCTGCGGTGCGGGCCAGATAGTACAGGCGGTCGCCGTTCTGCAGGTTTTCCAACTGGGTTTCGAAGACGAAGTTGAAGCTCGAACCCAGCAGGCCGCCAAAGGGCATTTTCTCCTCGGCCAGGCCACCGATCCAGAAGTCGATGGAGTCCAGGCCGGTAGTGGTCACGTCATCTGCGGTGTGCAGAATGCCGTCCGCACCGGCGTTGCTGGCCCAGACACCGGTACTGTTCAGGAAGTCCAGGCGATCGGCCGGGGCCGTGGCGCTGCCGAGCACCAGATCCGCAGCCGCGGCGCGCTTGTCCGCCAGCGTCGTAGCGCCAGTGATGGTTGAATGCGTACCGTAGGCGGCGATGAAGTTGATCAGCGATTCCGGGTGTTTCATGTGCTGCACGAAATCGGCCCAGCTCGTGTAGGGGGTCAACTGGCTGTCGCCGGTCATGTGGTAGAACTCACGCCGCGCCGCGTTCAGCGACGGGATGCCGGTTTCGCGGCCGCGTGCCAGGTTGAGCGCCGCAAGGTCGAGCGGCAGGCCGACCAGGTTGTTGCGCAGAGCGTCAGTGACAAACTCGTCGATCTCGTTGCCGACCTGCCGTGTGACACCGCGCACGATGGCGCCAGCCGCCTCCTCCGGCGTGGGGCCGCTTGCAGCAAACGCAAGAGGGTTGAGGAAGGCCGCGATCAGGCCGGTCTGTTGATTGCCAGGGTCAACCGGATTGCCATCGCCGACGACATTGAAGTTGGGGTCGAAACGATCGACCGTCTCCAGCAGCATCGAATGGCCGAAGCGAAAGACCGTGTGCGCGAACTCGGCGACGATCGCCGGATTGACGGTGGTGTCGTTGCCCATAGGCGCCAGGAACACGTCCACTTGCGGCTGGATGGTGCGCGCGAACTCCTCGAACACCAGGTGCTGGTACTGCATCTCGGTGCCGAACTTGGCGGCCTGGAACAACCGCTCGCCGTTCCAGTGCAGGCCTGCGATGTCGGCCGGCGTCACGGGCAGCGCGGTCACTTGGGCGTCGGGCATCAGCCACTTGTTCAGGAAGTCGAGGTCGGCGGAGGCCAGCACTGTCTCCTTGGTCTGGTCAATCAGCCGGTTGTGCTCACTGTGGAAGATCTCATGCACCGTGGTCAGGCCGATGTTCTCGTTAACGCGGCCATCACCGGCGATGTAGTGCTTGTCGAGCAGTTCGTTGTCGTAGGTGCCGGGGGCTTGCGGGCCGCCAATGACGGTGTCCGCGTCAGCCGTCAGACCGCCGGTGGGGTCGGCGCTGTGGGCAATGTCGATGAGGAACTGGTGGCCGGTGCGAACAGCGTTCGTCAGGCTGATCGGCGCGGCCCGGTTACCCTCGACCAGCACGTCATCGGCGGTGCCGGCGATGCCGTCCACGCCCTTCATCACGACTTGGGGGAGACCGTTGGGCCCCTTGATGAAGTTGCCGTAGGCATCGGTCGCCAGCAACGGTACGTCGAACACGTCTGCATCGGTCAAGTTGATGCCGAGCAGATCACGGGCCTGGGCCTTGACGACCGCCCAGGTGGCCATGCCGCCGATTTCGACGTCATCGGCAGTGCCGAAATGCCCATCGACGCCCAGGTCACGATTGGTGATCAGCTTGCCGGTGGCGACCGGATCGCCCGCGGCGTTGAGCTCATAGGCACGCAGGAACACCTGGTGCGACGGATGCGAGCTGTAGGTCTGGTTCTGGTCGACAAACGGCGAGGTGGTGTTGCTCTGCTCGTGGATGTCATCGGCGGTGCCCAGGATGCCGTCGGGGCCAGGCAGATTGGTGGCGCGCGTCAGCACCATGAAGTTGGTCGGGCTGCCCGGCACGAAAAGCGGGTCGTCCGGCTGCAACGGAATGAACACGGTGCCGCTGCCGCCCTTGGTCACGAGGTCAAGGCCATGGTCGAAGAACTGGCCAAAGAACGTCATCCACTGGTTGAACGGCGCGGTCAGGCCCGCGTCCGGCGTAATGTTGGGGATCTGGAAGACGGAAACGTCGTCGGCGGTGCCGAACAGGCCATCCAGGCCTGGGCTGGTGACGACCTGTGAATCCGGATTAGCCGCTGCGGCCGCGACCGCCGCCGGGTTGTTGGCGGTCTGGTCCACGATCAGGTTGCTGATGGTGCGCGGCTGCGAGTCGAAGACGGCACCGCTGGTCTGCAGGTAGGAGGTCGGCGTGGTTCCGCCAGGGTCGGCGGGCCCGAAGAAGCCGACCGGCTGGACCTGCGCGGTATTGAACACTGGCGTCGTCATGCGCGGGAAGAAATTGTCGGCGGCACCGAACTGTGGATTGGCCAGGTTGTTGTAGATGCCGGTTACGGTGCGCAGGCCGAAGGGGACTTCTACGTTCGGCAGCATGTCTATCAGACTCTCGCCTGCCGCATGCCGTTCGGAGATGAAGATTTGTTCGAGAATGAACTCTAGATCGGACTTGATGAAGCTGGCCATGGCTGTTTCCTCGATGCTTGGCAATCAGGAAACCACACGCATAAAACACCGCTGCAAACGCGTGGTTTAGTGCTGAACCCCATAAACAGAAAATCGAAAATTGCACGACGGGACCTGGTACCACGGCCGCACCGAACCCTTGCCCGATTGCGTGCAATCAGCAGTGCTCGACTGAGGATTGATTCCCCGTGACAACCGTATCTACAGGCGGGTATTGCGTCTCAAGGAGGCGACGGCCCATGAACGCAGGTCGAATAGAAGGTGTGACTTGCTAATGGCCCCGTCACGTATCGGGGCTTTATGCATCTGTCCATGGAGCACTCTCAGGCATGGGGGGCTTGTCACAGATGCCACACATCCAGCGATCAGAGTCCGGGACTTCCTGAGGGGTGATGGCACGGTTCTGCGTCCATGCGGCTTCGTCAACAAGCCTTTTATCCATGAGAAAACTGGCATCGACTACGAATTGACTAGTATGTATGGGAGAGTGGTTGCTCACGCCTGCTGGAGGCGTCAGGAAATCATTCAAACCATTGGTTTGGTTTTGATTGAGCTGAGCACTATGGGTAATAACCCCAGGCTGTTGTGGCCGGAAGTAACGATTACCCAGTCTGTTTGAGAATCTTTTTAAAATACTCATCGCGCCTCCCGCCCTCAACCTCAAACACCAGTTTTACACTCCATTGAAAATGAGTATTGAAGGGCTACCCGGATGTGTACAGAGACGAAAGCCCAGCCAAATTCCGAGACCTTGGTCAACGAATCGGATCAGACCTTGGTCGAATCGGACCCTGGCCTAAAGTCCCATGGCACAGGGCCCGGGAGACCGGGCAGCGGTGCGAAACTGCGCCATTTGAGCCGCTCAACCCAGTTCGTGATCTGCGCCACAATCATTCTGGGCTTGACCATGACGTTCGTTGGCAATCTCGTAAGCCAGAGCATCGAAGATGCAGCGGTTCAAACGGCGGCAGAGACGGGCGCGCGTTACATGCAGAACTTTCTCGAACCTTTCGTCCAGGAATTGACCACGGCAAAGGAACTCCCCGATGAAACCATTCAGACCATTGACCACCTGCTGTCCAGCACCTCACTCAGTACGCATGTTGTCTCGGTGAAGATCTGGTTGCCGGACGGCATGATTGTCTACAGCACCGACAAATCCACGGTGCAGAAAACCTTTCCGACAGAGGAGATCTCACAGGCGCTGACCGGCAAGATCCATACAGAGTTCGACAATGATCCTGGAAGTTATGCGGTGGACGATATTGAAGATGCCTTTGAGCGAAGCCTGAATATTCCGTTCTATGAAATATTTGCTCCACTGCGCGAAGCGGGTACTGGAAAGATTATTGCGGTGGGTGAGTTCTACGAAACCGCGGAGGCGTTACAGCGCGAAATCAATAACGTTCGCAAGAAAGTGTGGGCGATTGTCGGGGCAGCAACGACAGCCATGATTTTACTGTTGTTTTTTATCGTTCGGCGTGGTGACAAGATAATAAAACTGCATGAAACAGCACTTAAATGGCGAATGGATGAGCAAACCAGATTGCACTCAAACAATGCCGCCCTTCAGCGCAAAGTCACTAAAGCCAATCGCGAGTTCTCCAGAATCAATGAACTTACTCTGCGGCGGATCGGGGCCGATCTGCATGATGGTCCTGCCCAGCTGTTGGCACTTATTCTCCTTCGCCTTGAAGAGCTCGAATCTTCGGAAGGCGCCTCGGATGTAGAAGCCCTGGAAATGATCAGGCGTGCCGGCGAGGATGCTTTAAACGAAGTGCGGGAAATATCACTTGGCCTGGCACTTCCGGAAGTCAATGACCTGACCCTGCACGATGCCCTGGTATTGCTGGCCGAGCGGCACGAAGAGCGAACCGAGACGCAAGTCGAGCTGCACCTTGGTACGCTTGCGGAGGATGTACCGATAGCGCTTAAAATTGGTATTTACCGCTTCGCTCAGGAAGCGTTGAACAATGCCTATGTTCACGCCGGGGGAAAAGGCCAAAAACTCAGCGCCTCGCACTCTGAAGGATTGCTGGAAGTGCAAGTCGAGGATGCGGGGATGGGTATTTCAACCGAGAAACCGAGTGTGCCAGGTCGAGGCAGAACTCGTCTGGGTCTTGTCGGCATGCGCTATCGCGTCGAATCCCTCGGCGGCGTATTCAGCATTGAATCGGCTCCCAATGCCGGAACCAAAGCCAGGGCGCAGTTCAAAATCTGATAACCCGTACCAGATTGATCGTTGCGCCCAAGTCACCGCAAGCGCTTATGGCTCGTTATTCGACTTCCTGTTGTCATTCCAGTCGCGGCGTTGAAGAGCACCACACAGGCTGGATATATGGTCACTCTCCCAATGCCGTATCACTGCAGCCACCGCCTGCGTCCGGTTACGAACGCGCAGCTTGTACATGACATTCGTCATGTAGTGCTTGATGGTCTTCTCGCAGAGCTCAAGCTTGATAGCCACCTCGCGGTTGGTCAGGCCCTTCGATACCTCTCGGATAACCTGTTCTTCGCGATGGGTCAGCTCGACCTTTGGCTTGTCACCCGCATTCTTTCTGATATTGCTCAACAGCCTGCCGGCAAGTTTAGGGGTAATGAAGGTTTCACCTCCGGCAACATTTCTGATGGCTTGCACAAGCTCAAGACCGCTGATGCCTTTCAACGCATATCCCTGCGCGCCCGCTTCGAGAGCGGAATAGGCGTCCTCGATGGACTCGGATACCGTCAGCATCAATACTTTAACGGCCGGTGAAGACGCCGAGATCGCTCGCACGGCAGCAAAGCTGTCGCCCGGCATATTGACATCCATCAGCAAGACATCCGGAGCAAAACGAGCGGCTATTTCCATGGCATCATCGGCAGACCCGCCCTGCTCGACCACCTGAAAGTCAGCTATTTTCTTCAGCGCCATTGTGACCCCATCCCTTAACAGTGGGTGATCGTCAACAATGCCAATCTTGATCGTGGGACTCATAAGAAGCTCCTCATGAGAGGCGATGGAGCTCAAGGTTGATGTCGCATGTTTCATTTTTCACCCCTCGCGTCCGGCCGAATCCGGCAAGCCCTGGCGTCTCCATGATGTCCGGGACGACGGCTGTTTCGGGTGCCTGAGGTGGTGCAACAAATGAGCCATTACCCAGGGCGAAGAAAAAGCTCAGATTAATGAACAGGCTGTTTCAGAATGTTTCAAGCAAGAGGAAGCGTGAGGGGGGAATATTCCTCAACTTTGGTGGTAACCGCCCAGTTGGGTGGGTGTAATGCCCCATTTATGGAGAGAGGGGCGGCCCTGTTGCACCGGCCGCATTTGCCAGGGGCTGCCTGCCCCCGCAGCCTGGCGGACTTTGCTGATCCGGCTTGATGCGATGCTACGGGACGGCATCCATGGCTGTGCCTGACGGCCTGTTGCAGACCGTCACCCCCACCGTTGGCCAATCAGGGTTTACGCGCAATGATCACCTGGCTCTTGGCTACCACCGCATCCAGCGCCTGCTTGATCTGTGTACCCCGCGGCGAAGCCAGGATCGCCTGCCAGGTGTCCGCCCAGTGGTTGAGCAATGGATGGTCCGGGTTGCTGAAGTCGACCTTGGCTTCCCAGAACAGCAGCATCCACATCGACCAGTAGAATCCATACTGGCTGTGGCTGATCACTTCCAGGCCGGCATCGCTGACCATGGCCTTGAACTGCGCTTCGCTGATGATGCGAATGTGGTTGGGCTTCTGGAAGTACTCGGCCGCCGCGATGTCTTTCTGCAGGTCTTCGGAGCTGGGGTGCGGGACGCTCAGCAGATACAACGCTCCCGGTTTACCCACTCGCACCAGTTCAGCGAGGAACTGGACCGGATCGTCCACATGCTCGATGACCTCGGTCGACACCACCCGAGTGGCGGTCGCATCCGCAATCGGCAGCGGGTTGCAATCGGTGACGTGGCATTCGACGTCGCGGGCCGGTGTATCGCTCAAGCGCTGGCGGGTCGCTTCGACCTTGGCCGCGTCGATATCGGCGATGATGATCTTCGCTCCGCGCATCCCGCAGAAATGCACGTTGCCGCCGTCGCCACAGCCCACATCCAGCAGTGTGTCCTCGGGGGTCACCGGGAAACCGCTGAACAGTTCGCCGGTCTGCTGATTGAACCAGCCGCTGAGCATGGCGTCGTGCAGGCCGAGCATATAGGGGTCGACCTTCTCCGCCAGGGGTGGGGCAGGCGCAATCTCTGGCTGCACAGGCGCGGGCGTGCCCGCCGTGAGTTTCTTCAAAAGGCTCAGCATGAGGTGGCTCCAGAGGATGAGACGGCTGTTCGGGAGGTGCCCAGGCGTTTGACCAGCGAGGCGCCGCGGTTGCGCATGGGCATTTCGATGTAGCGATAGTTGAGTTCGCTCAGCAGCACGATCAGGCCGCCTGCCATCAGCAACATCAGTATCGGATGGCCAGCCGGGCTGGGCAGCCCGGCAGCCTGCAAACGGAAAATGAATTCACGTACCAGCAAGTAGGCCGGGATATGGATCAGGTAGATCCCGTAGGAACGGCTGCCGACCCACGTCATCAGGTGCTTGAACACACCGCGCGGCAACAGGTAATCGCGGTTGTAGGAAGCGATCCAGACCAGCACTGCGCACAGCACCGCGATCACACCGATCCGGTAATGGGTAAAGGTAAAGCGATCCGTGGCCATGTAGCTGAGCAGCAGCGACACCGTGATCAGTGCGGCAACACCCGCCCATGGACGACGCAGGAATGTTGGCTCCCAGCGCAGGTACGACGGTTGCGTACTCCACATCGCCAACAGCACGCCAAGGGCCAGCGCGTCGGTGCGCACCACCATCAGGATCGGCGTGCGCAAGGTGAACAACTGCACCGCAACCAGCGCCAGCAAAGGCCACACAAGGTGTTTGCGAAACAGCACGATCATCAGCGGGAACAGCAGATAGAACTGCTCTTCCAGCGACAGGCTCCAGTACACGAAACTGGTGCCGTACTCGTAGCGATAGAAACTGTCGGCAAAGCGGAAATTGGCGTACTGCGCGACACCGGCCAGGGTCGCCTGAAGGTTCGCGTGCAGGGTGCCGAAGGCGCCGGAGCGGTTGAGAAAAAGGCACGCCAGCAACATCAGCGCCAGCCACAACCAGGCTGACGGCAGCAATCGAAAGGCCCGGCGCAACCAGAAATTGCGCGTCTGTTGCCAATACTCCCGGCGCGTTGTGCAGCGGCGCATGGCCGGGATCAGGCTGCGGGCAATGACAAAGCCCGAGATCGCGAAAAACAGATCCACGCCCCACCACGGCTGGCAGTACAGCGTGATGGCCTGCAGCAAGGGCACAGCCGCCGCGAACAGGCTGTCCTGCAAATGATGAAACAGCACGCCAAGCACCGCGATGCCGCGCAACAGTTCGATGTCCATGATCCGTTTTTCGTTGCTCATGCGCCCTCCCGGACATGAGGTTTTCGAGCAATGATCACCTGGCTCTTGGGCATGAACCGGTCCAGCATCTGCTTGATCGCCAACCCGTCGGGCTGTGCCAGCAAGTCCTGCCAGGTTTTCGCCCAGCTCTCCATCAGCGGCGGGTACGGCGCCTGGATCCGGTCGCGAACCGCACCCCCCAGGTCGCGCCCGGCGGCCCGTTCACTGGCCCAGAAAAAAATCATGCCCATGACCCAGAAAAACCCGGTGGCCTGGCGATGTTCGATGACCAGGCCTGCGTCCTCCACCAGCGCGGCGAACCGCTCGGGGGTGAATATCTGCACATGGTTGGGCGATTGAAAGTAGCTGGCCGGGGCGATGCCTTTCTGCAAATGCTCGCCCACCGGCGACGGTACGCTCAGCAGGTACTGCGCGCCGGGGCGGCCCATACGCACCAGCTCGGCCATGAAGGGTTCCGGCTGGTCGATATGCTCGAGCACTTCCATGCACACGACTTTGCTCGCGCAACCATCGGCCAATGGCAGCGGCAGGCTGTTGCTGACCAGACCGAGATTCGCTTTATCCGACTGCGCTTGCACTTGCAGCGCCAGGTCGCGGACCTTGTCGTGTTCACTGTCGGTGAAGATCACCGAAGCGCCTTGACGCACCGCAAACAAGGTCGCGACCCCTTCGCCACAGCCGACATCCAGCAAGGTGTCGTCGGCGGTGATGGCAAACCCTTTGAGCAATTCGCCGCTGTCGCCCAGAAACCAGCCGTCGAGCAGGGCATCGTACAAACCGATGTCCCTGGGCGAGACTCGCTTTTCTGGTGGGGCGACCGCTGCCGGTGCGGGTCGTAACTTCGCAAGCAGGCGCCGGATCATGTGTCCGACGCTTGTGCGCAGTTTGCTTCACGCCGTTGCAGCAACTGCTCGAACACCGCCTTCAGGCGCTGCTCGGCAACGGCCTGGCTGCAGAATCCCTGCAGGCTGCGAACGGCATGGGCCGACATCCGCTGATAGCGCTCGACGTCCTGTTTGGCAACGTCATGGCTGGCGGAAAAAGCCGTACACAGAGAGTCCCAGTCCGTGACGTAGCGCAGGGTACGATAGGCTGCACGAGGATCGTGGGGCCAGGATGTCAGCTCGTCGGTGCCTTCGACGATAAACGCGTTGTCACGGTCGATGTAGTCGGCCATTGCGGTATTCAGCGGCGCAATCGCCGGCTTGCCGCAGGACATGAACTCCATCAACGGCAGGCACTGCCCCTCACCATAGGAGCAGTTGACGACGTAACTGGTGGCCTCGACCAGGCGCTCGTAGTCGATGTCGGCCAGATAGCCGTGGATCAACACGATGCGGCACTGGTAGGACTGGTTCTTGTAGACGTGGTGCATCATGTCGGTCAGTGCATTGGCGATGTCATGGTGCGTGAGCTTGAGCACCAGGGTCGCGTCGGGTGTATCGCGGAAGGCAGTGCAGAACGCACTGATCATGTCCTTCCAGTTCTTGCGGCCATCGTACGGATTGAACACCGAGGTGTAGACCACGCCCTCGAGCAACAGCTCGCAGTCGCGCGGCGGTTGATCGAAGGCGATCGGCGTGCCCTCGCGCAAACGCTCGGGGCCATAGGGGCGCAAGTCCGCCGTGCGACTGTCGATCAACAGCCCGCGCAGGTTCAGGCGCGTGGGGCCCACGACCGGACGCTTGTCCAGCAGCTCACCGCGGGCGGCAAAACGGTCCCAGACGGGGGCCGCGATGGCGCTGATCGGGTAATCGCGGCCCATCACATCGTGCACGGCATTCACGGTAAAACTGGAGTGGGTGATCGCCGTCCCGCAGGTGCCCAACACCATCCGCCAGTCATGTCGCGGTTCACTCTGCCAACTCTCGGTGGGAATGGTGCTGAACTCCCAGGCGAACACCGGAATCGTCGGGCACGCGTAGTGGACCGGCGTGCGATGCGGCGGGGAGAAGGACAGGAACACGCAGTCTTCGCCCCGGCCCAGGCAATCGAAATACAGCCGGTCGACCAACTCGTCCGGGTTGCTGACCTCGATCACTTGCCCCAGCCGTTCGAGCACCGGGCGGAATTCCTTGAGGACGAAGTAATAGCTGTACTCGGGTCGCCCCAGATTCTGCTGGATGTTGCTCTTGTTGGTTTCCGAATGAATGATGATCAGCACGATGCAGCTCCCGTTTCGGCAACCACCGGCACGACATCACGGACGGATTCCTGTTTGAAGAACAGCGCCAGCCGCTGCTGCACCGGCGCGAAGCTGCAGTATTCGTGCATGCGTTCGCTGGCCGCGACCGCCATGGCCTGCCAGGCGTCCGGCCGGTTTTTTGCCATGGCGTAGCTGTTCTCATAAGCCGTTTTCAACGAACCCCAATCCGGACGGTGACGCAGGGTGCGATACAGGATTCGCGCATCTTCCGGCCAGATCGTCGGTTCCTGGCTGGACTTGACGACGAAGGCCACACGTTCGTCGATATAGTCGCCCATCGCCGTGTGGTTCGGGGCGATCACCGGCCGGGCGCACGACATGAACTCCATCAGCGGCAGGCACAGGCCTTCGCAGCGTGACGCGTTGACGTAGTAACTCGCCGCGCCATAGAGACGGGCGAACTGCTCGTCCTGCAGATAACCGTGCATGACCACCACGCGACAGGCGAAGGGCGAGAGTTGGGACAGCAAGGTGATAAGCTCGACGTAATAGGTCGACAGGTCGTTCTGGGTCATCTTCAACACGAGCGTGGCGTCCTCTACATCACGCAGCGCCCAGCAGAACGCCGTGATCAGGTGGTGCCAGTTCTTGCGACCATCATCAGGGTTGAACACGCTCACGTAGATGACGCCGTCGACCTCGATTTCGACCGTTTGGCTGGTGTCAGGGAAAGCCGCTTGTGGATGCTCGTCCTGCGCGCAAGCTGCGCTGAGGGCGGGTTCATCCGGCACGGAGGGTACGCTGACGACAGATTCGATCGGCAACGGCTGAGGCCTGCGAAACCTGGCCAGCCATGGGCGAACGGCATCCGGCACCAGATCGCGAATGGCTTCGCAATACCACAGCAGCACGTAATGCCTTGTGATGAAGAGGCGTCGCCGCAGGGTCAACGGCGGCGCGGGTTGCGGTTCTGGTTCTGGTTCTGGTTCTGGTATTGGCTCCGGCTCAACGATTTCCACGGGTGGTTGCTCGATGATCGGCGCGATCAGGCCATCGGCGGACAACCCCATCGCGCGGCTGTCCAGGATGCAACCCTTGATCTGCAGCGTGGCACCGGCGTTCACCGGCGCACCGGGATACTGCTGGCGAATGTCGGCGAAGCGTTCCCACAAAGGCGTCGGCAGCACCAGCACCGGGAAGTCGTCGCCCAAGGTTCGATGGATGGCCTCGGCAGTGTGGGTGGACAAGGTGATCACCCGCCCCAGGCGTGCCAGTGTCCGGCTCCAGTCCTGCCGCGGATCGTTGTCCCAGTGCTCGGCGGGAATAGTGTCGAACTCCCAGGCGACCACGCACACCATCGGACATTGCAAGTCAGTGGGAGTCTTGTGCGGTGGCGCGAACGAAATGAACAGGCAGTCCTGACCGGCCTGCTGCAACTGTCGGTACAGCGGATCGACTTCAGAGGCCGATGACACGACGTGCACCGGTCCCAGGCTTTCGAACAACGGCCGATACGCCTTGAGCACGAAGTAGTAACTGTACTCGGGACGGCCGAGACTCTGGCTGATGGAGCTGTCGTTGACGTCGGAGTAAAGAATGAAGTTCATGGCACCCCACGGTGACGCCGCCATCCCGGCAGCCTCACGCTATGACGGGGAGGACAGGGTTCGAGCCCGCGTTTAGCAGCGCTCGCCCATCGTCTTCCTGCTCGTCTACGTTCTTGTTTTAGTGGTCAGTTTCTCGCAGTTTCGAAGTGACGCTGCCGAACCCCGGGTAATCGTGACGAGGGGCATTCTAACCACATCCGTTGATGATTCGTGAACCGCCCGACGAGAATAAATCGGGGTACGCTGACGAGAACCGATCAGTCACGATTGGACTTGTTGAAATTGCCGAGCAAATGGCACAGATTGGCTACCAAACAACTACAACAAACATTTCACCCACCATTCGAGCGATCATGTCGCTCGCAAGTTTTTCCATGGAGCCTGTGGAAAATGGATGAAATGCATGACCAAGGGGTCGCTGTTTGAAAAAACGTCTGTTTGTCACGGGTCTGAGTGGATTCGTAGGACAACACATCCAATCGCGTTTGCAGGCTGATACCTCGGAATGGGAGCTGCTGCCGGTTCCTTGCCGCTACGATCTTGCTGCGCCGGACAGCCTTGAAGGCTTGTGGCCGCAAATGCCCGATGCGGTGATTCACCTGGCCGGCCAGACGTTCGTCCCGGAGGCCTTTCGTGATCCGGCCGGCACCCTGAACATCAATCTGCTGGGCACCCTGAACCTGCTGCAAGCCCTCAAGGCACGCGGGTTCACCGGCACGTTTCTGTACGTCAGCTCCGGTGATGTCTATGGCCAGGTCGCTGAAGAGCATTTGCCCATCACTGAATTGCAGCCCCCCTGCCCGCGCAATCCTTATGCCGTGAGCAAACTGTCGGCCGAGTTCCTGAGTCTGCAATGGGGCCTGAGCGAAGGTTGGCCTGTGCTGGTTGCCCGCCCGTTCAACCATATCGGCAGCGGGCAGAAAGACAGCTTCGTCATTGCCGGCGCCGCGCACCAGATCTGCCGGATCAAGCAAGGCCTGCAAGCGCCACGACTGGAGGTCGGGGACATCGACGTCACGCGCGACTTCCTTGATGTCGCGGACGTGGTCTCGGCCTACCTGGCCTTGCTGGAAAAAGGCATACCGGGGCAGGTCTACAACATTTGCTCGGGACGCGAGCAGAGCATTCGCAGTCTGATCGAACAATTGGCAGATCTTGCCCAGGTCGACCTGCAACTGGTCCAGGACCCTGCGCGACTTCGCCGCGCGGATCAGCGTCGGGTGTGTGGCAGCCCTGACAGACTGGCCCGGACCACCGGATGGAAGTCTGAAATCACAACACAACAATCCCTGCGGGCGATCCTGTCCGACTGGGAGAAGCGAGTACGACAAGTATGACTAAAAGTGCATTGATCACGGGGATCACCGGCCAGGATGGCGCGTATCTGGCCAAACTGCTGCTCGACAAGGGTTACAAAGTCCACGGTCTGGTCGCGCGTCGCAGTAGCGACTCGCGCTGGCGCCTGCGCGAGATGGGGGTCGAGGCGGACATCGTCTACCTCGATGGCGACATGGCCGATGCCTGTTCAGTGCAGCGTGCGGTGATCAAGTCAGCGCCGGACGAGGTCTACAACCTCGCCGCGCAAAGCTTTGTCGCGGCCTCCTGGGATCAACCGGTGACCACCGGCATCGTCGACGGCCTGGGCGTTACGCACTTGCTCGAAGCGATCCGCCAGTTCAGTCCGCACACACGTTTCTATCAGGCGTCCACCAGTGAAATGTTCGGCCTGATCCAGGCCGAGCAGCAGGACGAGAACACGCCGTTCTATCCGCGCAGCCCTTATGGCGTGGCCAAGCTGTATGGCCACTGGATTACCGTGAACTACCGTGAAAGCTTCGACCTGCACGCCAGCAGCGGGATTCTGTTCAACCATGAATCACCGCTGCGCGGTATCGAGTTCGTGACACGCAAAGTCACCGACGCCGCCGCCCGGATCAAACAGGGCAAACAGCAGGAACTGCGCCTGGGCAACATAGACGCCAAGCGCGACTGGGGTTTTGCCGGGGACTACGTCGAAGCCATGTGGCTGATGCTGCAACAGGACAAACCCGACGACTTCGTGGTGGCCACCGGCGTGACCACCACCGTACGCGAGATGTGCCGGATCGCCTTCGATCATGTGGGCCTGAACTACCGCGACTACGTGAAGATCGACCCGGCGTTCTTCCGCCCGGCCGAAGTGGAAGTGCTGCTCGGCAACCCGGCCAAGGCCCAGCGTGTGCTGGGCTGGAAGCCAAAAACCGACCTGGATGCCTTGATCCGCATGATGATGGATGCGGACATGAAACGCGTTGCCAAGGAGTAGGCCATGCTGATTCCCGTGATTCTCTCCGGCGGTGCCGGGACAAGGTTGTGGCCGGTGTCGCGTGAAGGCCATCCCAAACCGTTCATGGCCTTGCCTGACGGCCAGTCGCTGCTGGGCAAGACCTATCGGCGTGCCGCCGACCTGCTTGACGGCTGGGGCGATATCGTCACAGTGACCAACCGCGAATACTACTTCCAGAGCAAGGATCACTTTCGGGACGCGCACCTTGGCCGTCATCGCGGGCACTTCCTGCTGGAACCGACGGGACGCAATACGGCGCCGGCGATTGCCGCCGCTGCCCTCTCCCTCCAGGCCCTGCATGGCGACGACGCGATCATGCTGGTCATGCCGGCCGATCATCTGATCGTCAATGTCGACGCACTCAAGGACGCAGTCGAGCATGCCGTGACATTGGCCAGGAGCGGTCACCTGGTGACCTTCGGTGTCGTGCCGACTGCTCCGGAAACCGGTTTTGGCTACATCGAGGCCGGCACACCACTGGACGACAAGGGCGCTGCCAGCGTGCGACGCTTCGTCGAAAAACCCGACTTGCAAACCGCCACGCATTACGTGGAAAGCGGCAACTTCCTGTGGAACTCCGGGATGTTCTGCTTCTCGGTCGCCACCCTGCTGGCCGAACTGCAAACCCACGCTCCCGATTTGCTGGAGCAGACGCAAACCTGCATGGCCGCCAGCGCGGCGGTGGAAAACGCCGGGAGCGTACAACAGGAACTGTCACCGGCCCTGTTTGGCGAAATCATGGACATTTCCATCGACTACGCGTTGATGGAGCGCTCCGACAAAGTGGTCGTCGTGCCCGCCCGTTTCGACTGGAGCGACATCGGCTCCTGGGGCGCGGTGGCCGCACTGGTACCGGCGGATGCACAGAACAACCGCGCCGTCGGCGAGGCGATTTTCATCGACAGCCACAACAACTTTGTCCAGAGCGACAACCGTCTGGTCGCGACCGTGGGCGTGGATGACCTGATCATCGTCGACACCGCCGACGCGGTGCTGGTAGCCCACGCCGACCGCGCCCAGGACGTGCGCCGGGTGGCCAGGCAACTCAAGGACAAAGAACACGAGGCCTATCGCTTGCACCGTACGGTCAGCCGGCCATGGGGCACCTACACCGTGCTCGAGGAAGGCCCGCGCTTCAAGATCAAACGTATCGTGGTCAAGCCCGGCGCCAAGTTGTCCTTGCAGATGCACCACCATCGCAATGAACACTGGGTCGTGGTCGAAGGCATGGCCAAGGTCACCAACAACGGCACCGGCACGCACCTGGTGGCCAAGAACGAATCGACCTTCATTGCCGCCGGTCACAAGCATCGCCTGGAGAATCCCGGTGTGATCGACCTTGTGATCATCGAAGTGCAAAGCGGCGAATACCTGGGAGAGGACGACATCGTCCGCTTCGAAGACCAATACGGGCGGACGGTTTGAATGCTGCGTAATCTTTACCAATCGCTGTGGAGTTACAGGGGTTTCATCCTCGGCAGCGTCAAACGAGAGTTCCAGGCGCGTTATCGCAACTCGCTGTTCGGTGCCTTGTGGACCGTGCTCAATCCACTGTCGATGATCCTGGTCTACACGGTGATCTTTTCCACGATCATGCGCGCCCGCTTGCCGGGCGTAGATGATGGGCTCGCCTACAGTGTCTACCTTTGCGCCGGCCTGCTCACCTGGGGCCTGTTCGCCGAGATCACCACGCGCAGCCAGAGCATGTTCCTGGAAAATGCCAATCTGCTGAAGAAAATCAGCTTCCCGCGAATCTGCCTGCCGGTCATCGCGCTGCTCAATGCCGGGATCAATTTCGCGATCATCCTGGGCTTGTTCCTCGGCTTCCTGTTGATCAGCGGGCGGCTGCCCGGCATCGCGTTACTGGCGCTGGTGCCGTTGCTGATCCTGCAAGTGATGTTCGCCGCGGGGCTGGGGATGATCCTGGGTGTGCTCAACGTGTTCTTTCGCGACGTCGGTCAGTTTTTCGGCATCTGCCTGCAATTCTGGTTCTGGCTGACGCCGATCGTTTATCCGCTGTCGATCCTGCCGTCGGGTATCCAGAGCTTCATCGAACTGAACCCGATGACGGCACTGATGAACAGCTACCAGAACCTGTTTCTCTACAACCAATGGCCGAACTGGAGCTCGCTGGTCCCGTTGCTGGTGATCGGCCTGTTGTTCTGCGGGATGGCGCTGCGGCTGTTCCGCCAGCGTGTCGGTGAAATGGTGGACGAGCTCTGATGGGACAGATACGTGTCAGTGGCCTGGGCAAGGCCTACAAGCAATACCCGAATCGCTGGAGCCGGTTGTTCGAATGGCTGGTGCCCTTTTCCCCTACCCGGCATCAGTTGCACTGGGTGCTGCGAGGGGTCGATTTCGAGATTCAGCCTGGCGAAGCCGTGGGCATCGTCGGGGTCAACGGTGCCGGCAAAAGTACGCTGTTGAAGATGATCACCGGCACCACCCAGCCAACCTGCGGCGACATCCAGTTGCAAGGCCGCGTGGCCGCGCTGCTTGAACTGGGCATGGGTTTCCACCCGGACTTCACCGGTCGGCAGAACACCTTCATGGCCGGCCAGTTGCTTGGCATGCAGGTGGAAGAAATCGAAGCGCTGATGCCGGAGATCGAGAGCTTCGCCGAAATCGGCGAGGCCATCGACCACCCGGTTCGCACCTACTCCAGTGGCATGCAGATGCGCCTGGCGTTCAGCGTAGCCACCGCGCGACGGCCGGATATCCTGATCGTCGACGAGGCGCTGTCCGTGGGTGACGCCTACTTCCAGCACAAAAGCTTCGATCGCATCCGCAACTTCCGCAAAGCCGGCACCACGTTGCTGATCGTGTCCCATGACCGCTCCGCGATCCAGTCGATCTGCGACACCGCCATCCTCCTGGAAAACGGGCGTATGGCCATGCACGGCAAACCCGAAGAAGTGATGGACTACTACAACGCCATGCTCGCCCAGCGCGAGGGCCAGACGGTGCGCCAGGAAATGCTCGCCAACGGGCAGGTGCAAACCATTTCCGGGACAGGCGAAGCGGGCATTCTCAGCGTCCGTCTGCTTGACCCCAAGGGCCGTTCGGTGGAAGTGGCAGAAGTCGGTCAGGCGATGGTCCTGGAAGTGCAGGTCGAGGTGCGCCAGGATATCGAACGGCTGATTCTCGGCTTCATGATCAAGGATCGCCTCGGCCAGCCCATGTACGGCATCAATACCCACCGGATCGACAAAGCCCTCACCGACCTGAGTGCCGGCGAACGCATCACCTACCGTTTTGCCTTCGACATGCGCCTGGGCAAAGGCAATTATTCAGTGGCCCTGAGCCTGTCGCGGCTGGATTCGCATCTGGATCGCAATTTCGAATGGCGTGACTACGGGCTGGTCTTCCACGTGATCAACAATCGCCAGGAAGACTTCGTGGGCTGCTCCTGGCTCGAAGCGCAGACCAGCGTAACCCGTTCCAGTGAGAATCGGGTGGAATCTATTGGGGAAACACGATGACCAGATTGTTGGTGGAATGTACCTACGTCTTCGAACACCCGGATGCCAACTCGGGTATTCAACGGGTCGTTCGTAATGTAATTCAGCAATTGCCGGCCGCAGACACCCAGCGTGAATGCATTCCGGTGGTGATGCTCAATGGCGCGTTGTTCGAGGTGAAAAGCCTGGCCCCTTTACCGACCGTCAAAGTGGATTTGACGAGCCTGCGGGTGAAGATCGAGCAGGTCGCCAATCAGTTCTGGTTGCGCCACCGCACGCTGGAACGACGCCGTCCTTTCAGCCAATCGAAGCTCGCCCGCGGGGTGCTTTATGTCGGTTGCCGACTCACCGCATTTGCCTGCCTGAGCCTGCCGATTCGCCTGCTGGACCGGATACTCAAGGGCAAGCCGGTTCCCGAGCGCTGCGTGCCATTGAAACATCGCTCTGGCGACCAGTTGGTGCTGCTGGACTCGTCCTGGCACGCCAATTTTTTCCCCCTGGCCGAGCAACTCAAGCGTGACGGGGTCGGCATCGTGTCGGTGATCTACGACTTGATTCCCCTGACCCACCCGCAGTTCTGCGATGGCGGGCTGGTGAAGGTGTTCAATGAATGGTTCGACTGGATCGCCCGTACCGCCGATGGCTACGTGACGATCTCGACCACCATCCGCGACCAGGTGCGCCAGGAAATGACCCGCAGGATCGGCACCGCGCAGGTCCAGCAACGCTGGTTCGATTACTTTCACCTCGGCTCCGAGCTCGACCTGAGCGATGCCCGCTCCGCCGTCGACCCGGGGCTGCTGCAGATGTTCAAATCGGCGGACCCTGTCTTCCTGATGGTCAGCACCATCGAACCGCGCAAGAACCATGCGTATCTGCTCGACGCGTTCGAGCGCGCCTGGGCGGCCGGGTCCAGGGCCCGCCTGTGCATCGTCGGCAAGATCGGCTGGAAGTGCGAGGCGCTGATCGAGCGTATCCGCCTGCATCCGCAGTTGAACCAGCGCCTGTTCATGTTCAACACGCTCTCGGACAAGAGCCTGGAACACGCCTATTCCCACGCGACATCGCTGGTGTTCCCGTCCTACGTCGAAGGGTTCGGGTTGCCGCTGGTGGAAGCCATGCAGCGTGGTCTGCCGGCAATGGCCAGCGACATCCCGGTGTTCCGCGAAATCGGTGGAGAGTACATGGCGTACTTCGATCTTACCGCCCCGCAGAACCTGGCCGACATGATCATCGACATGGAAACGAGCGGCGCATTTCCCGCGCCCCTCAACCTGGATAACTGGCGCTGGCTGAGCTGGCGCGAGGCAAGTGCGCAACTGGTCGATCGCATACAGTACAACCTGCACAGCGATGCGAGGGTGCCTGAGAGTCAGCATGCGAATTGCCCTTAACGCCCGCATCCTCCAGGCCCCGCGCACGGGCATCGGCCACTACGTCGCCGAACTGGCGACAGCCCTGGCCCGAGAACCAGACGTCGATCTGGCGTTGTTCCATGGCTGGCGCTGGAGTTCAAGCCTGCCTGAAGCGGCGATGCCCGGTTACTCGCGTTTGACGCCATTGTTGCGACAGATCCCGGGGGCCTATCAGGCACGGCGCTGGCTGGAACAGAAGCGCTTCGACCAGCGACCCGCCCAGGCAATCGATCTGTATCACGAGCCGAGCCTGTGGCCGCTGTCGTTCAACGGCCCGACCATCATCACGCTGCATGACCTCACCCACCTGCACTATCCCGACACTCAACCACCGGCCCGTCTGCGCGAAATCGAGCGGCGACTGGCCGACGGCGTACAACGGGCGCGGCTGATTCTGACGGACTCGCAGCACATCGCCGATGAAGCGCAGGCCTGGTTCGCACTGCCTGCCGAGCGCTTCGTGGTGGCACCGCTGGGTGTGGCCGCACGATTCCACCCGCGTGAACCCGAGGCCATCGATCGCGTCCTCAAGACCCACGGCGTCGAGGCGCGGGAGTATTTTCTCTGCGTCGGCACCCTGGAGCCGCGCAAGAACCTGACCCAGGCCCTGCGCGCCCATGCCCGACTACCGGAAACTGTGCGCCAGCGTTTTCCCTTGCTGATCGCCGGTATGGCCGGCTGGCAGCGTCAGCAGTTCAACGACGAGTTGCGTTCGGCCCTCGCCTCAGGTCACGTGTGCCTGCTGGGTTACCTGCCCGACGAGGATCTGGCGCAATTGCTGGCCGGCGCCCGGGCGCTGGTCTTCCCTTCCTTGTACGAGGGGTTCGGTCTGCCGGTGCTGGAAGCCATGGCCAGTGGCACCCCGGTGATTCTGACGGGTATATCGGCGATGCCGGAGGTGGCTGGCGAGGCCGGCAACTACATCGAGGCGCACGACCCTGACACCTTGCGCGATGCCATGCTGCGGTTGATCGACGACCCGGCACACTGGCAGGCCTGTCGCGAGACGGGTTTGCAGCGGGCGAAGCTTTTTTCCTGGGAGCGTTGTGCGACGGTGACCGCCCGCGCCTACCGCCAGGCTATGGAGAACTGATATGCGCGTTCTGCACTTTTACAAAACCTATTTGCCCGACTCCATGGGCGGCATCGCGCAAGTCATTTTCCAGATGAGCGAAATTGGCGTGCGCCATGGTGTCGACAGCACGGTACTGACCCTGAGCAATAACCCGGCGCCGGGCGTGTTGCAGATCCGCGAGCACCAGGTGCATCAGGCCAGAATGGATTTTCAATTCGCCTCCACCGGTTTTTCCTACAGCGTGTTCAAGCAGTTTCGTGAGCTCGCGGCTGAGGCCGACGTGGTCAACTACCACTTCCCCTGGCCTTTCATGGACCTGGTGCATTTTGCAAGCGCCACCAAAAAGCCCAGCGTGGTGAGTTACCACTCCGACATCATTCGCCAGCGTTATTTGCTCAAGCTGTACCGTCCGTTGATGCGCCGGTTCCTGGACAGCGCGGATCGAATCACCGTGGCGTCCCCCAACTACTTTCACACCAGCGACGTGCTCAAGGACTACCGGGACAAGACCAGAATCATCACCTACGGCCTGGACAAGTCGGGTTATCCGAAGCATGACGCGGCACGGGCCGATCGTTGGCGCCAGAAGCTGGGAGACAAATTCTTCCTGTTCGTCGGTGTCATGCGCTACTACAAGGGGTTGCACATTCTGCTCGAAGCGATGCGGGGACTGAACTATCCCGTGGTGATCGTCGGTGCCGGCCCGCTGGAAGAAGAGCTGCATGCCCAGGCCAGGACACTGGGGCTGCAGAACCTGCACTTTCTCGGCTTCCTCGGTGATGAAGACAAGGTTGCCTTGCTCGAGTTGAGTTATGCAGTGGTGTTTCCGTCGCACCTGCGTTCCGAAGCCTTCGGCATTTCACTGCTTGAAGGCGCGATGTATGGCAAACCGATGATCTCCAGTGAGATTGGCACGGGCACCAGTTACATCAACATCCATAACGAAACCGGACTGGTGGTGCCGCCCAGTGATCCACTGGCGTTTCGTCAGGCGATGCGCACGCTTTGGGAAAACCCGGTGCTGGCGGCACAAATGGGCGAGAAGGCGCAGGCCCGCTATCAGAATCTGTTTACGGCGGACGAAATGGGTCGCAAATGGGCGGCGTTGTATGAGGAACTGCTGGAAGAAAAAAACCTCGCCTACGCATGAGGCTTTTTTGCAGGATCCGACTTGCTTCGGCTGCGGCGTGCCAATAGCGTTACGAACTCGCGATTGTAGATTTTCCATGGCTTGCGCACGGCGCTTGCAAGCCATGGACTTTCCCCATCGCCCCCTGACTTGCAGATGAACGTCTATGCAATGCCTGCGCAATGACCGTCTGGACTGGAACCTTCTGCACACCTTTCGGCTGATTGGCCAGGAGCTGAGCATGCAGCGGACGTCGACGCCGGATTACTCTGGCGCCTGCCGCCCCACGAAGGGATTGCCGATGTCGACATTCATTTGCTGTGGAACCGCGAACAGAAGATGAGCCCGGCCGAAACGGTGTTCCTGGAGAGCTTCCTGCACATGCTCAGCATCCGCGAGCCTGTGCTGTGAAGCCATGAAGGTTCAGACCTGAGGATCGCCCGGCGCCTTGCTCGGCGCTGCGTATTGCGGCTTCAGGTGCCCGTCCTGATCGAGTAGCCAGGCGTCCATGATCTGTCGTACGACCGGTCCGGCGACGCGGCCACCCGCCTCACCGTTTTCGATCATCACCGAAATCACGATCTTCGGGTGCTCGGCCGGGGCGAAACCGACGAACAAGGCATTGTCGCGGTTACGCTCACGGGTTTTCTCCCGGTTGTAACGTTCGCCCTGCTTGATCGCCACCACTTGCGCGGTACCACTCTTGCCGGCAATACGGTATTGCGCGCCCGCCGCTGCGGCCCGGGCAATACCGCGGGCATCGTGCATCACCATCTGCATGCCATGGTTGACCTGCTCCCAGTCGCGTGGATCCTTGAGCAAAATATTGGGCATTGGATGCTCATCCACCGGCGCGATGCCGTCCACGGTTTTGGCCAGGTGCGGGCGATTCCACACGCCCTTGTTGGCAATCAGCGCCGTAGCCTGGGCCAATTGCAGCGGCGTGACTTGCATGTAGCCCTGGCCGATACCGAGAATCACCGTCTCGCCAGGAAACCAGGCCTGCCGACGCGTGGCGCGCTTCCATGCCTGGGATGGCATCAGGCCGGGGGATTCTTCGTTCATGTCCAGGGAAACTTTCTCACCCAGTCCGAACATCGCCATGTAGTCGTGCAGGCGATCGATCCCCAGCTTGTGTGCGAGGTCATAGAAATAGGTGTCGTTGGAACGCATGATCGCTGCATCCATATCCACCCAGCCATCGCCGCTGTGGTTCCAGTTGCGGTACTTGTGATCGAAATCCGGCAGCTGGTAATAACCGGGGTCGAACACACGGGTCTGTGGCGTGACGACTCCCGCGTCGAGGCCGGCGATTGCGACTTCCGGCTTGATGGTCGAACCCGGCGCGTACAGACCGCGCAGCACACGGTTGAACAGCGGTCGGTCGACGGAGTCGCGTAGCGTGGAGTACTCCCTGGAGCTGATGCCGGTGACGAACAGATTAGGGTCGAAACTCGGGTTACTGACCATGGCCAGCACTTCACCGGTCGACGGATCGAGCGCAACCACCGAGCCGCGACGATCGCCCAGAGCTTGTTCGGCGGCTTCCTGCAGCTTGACGTCGAGGCTCAGGACAATGTTTTCACCCGGCACCGGATCCGTGTGCTTGAGCACTCGCAGCACGCGGCCCTGGGCATTGGTTTCGACTTCCTCATAACCGACATGGCCGTGCAGTTGCGCCTCGTAGAATTTTTCGATCCCGGTCTTGCCAATGGATTGGGTACCTCGGTACTCGACCGTATCCAGAGCCTTTGACTCTTTCTCGTTGATGCGTCCGACGTAGCCGACCGAATGCGCGAAGTGCGCACCCAACGGATAGTGCCGAACGAACTGCGGCTCGACATCGATGCCCGGCAATCGGAACTCGTTGACGGCGAGCACGGCGATCTGTTCTTCGCTCAGTTCATAGAACAGCGTCACCGGTACGAAGGGGTGACGGGCCTGCTTCATCACCTTGTCGAATTGCGAGCGGTCTTCAGCGGACAAGTGCAGGAGATTGACGACCTCATCCAGCTCTTCGTTGACATTGGAAGCACGTTCGCGGGTGATGGTCAGGTTGAAGCTGGGGCGGTTGTCCGCAAGGAGCACGCCGTTGCGGTCATAGATCAATCCGCGGGTAGGCGTAATCGGCAGGACATGTACGCGATTGTTTTCGGAGATGGTCGAGTGATAGTCGAACTCAACGACCTGCAGGACATACAGGCGTACCACCAGAGCACAGGTGATGGCGGCAACGAACAAGGCGCAGGCCAGGAGTCTCTTGTTGACCAGGCGTGTTTCTTTTTCGTGGTCCTTGATCGGTATCGGTTCAGGCACTTGTGCAGCAACTCTTTGAAAAGAATGCCGATCCGTGGGCGCAGACTCAGTCCATTAAAAATGAGCTGCACCTTACCAAACCCGGGAAGTCAGGTTTGTGTGATTTTTTTCACAATTGACCCTGAATGGGTCGTTCCCTGTTTTTTCGCGCATAAAAACAAAACCCCAACTGCTTTCGCAATTGGGGTTTCGGAATTTAATCTTGACGATGACCTACTCTCACATGGGGAAACCCCACACTACCATCGGCGATGCATCGTTTCACTTCTGAGTTCGGGATGGGATCAGGTGGTTCCAACGCTCTATGGTCGTCAAGAAATTCGGGTACCGAGTCGTGGCCAGTTGGCCTCGCTTCAGCAAATTGGGTATGTGACAGCGGGTGTTTTGCGAGTCTCTCGAACTTTCGGTTCGTTTCGTCTTCACACACCGCAATCTGGCCTCTCTCGAGTTCGCAAATTGCTTGGGTGTTATATGGTCAAGCCTCACGGGCAATTAGTATTGGTTAGCTCAACGCCTCACAGCGCTTACACACCCAACCTATCAACGTCGTAGTCTTCGACGGCCCTTCAGGGGACTCAAGGTCCCAGTGAGATCTCATCTTGAGGCAAGTTTCCCGCTTAGATGCTTTCAGCGGTTATCTTTTCCGAACATAGCTACCCGGCAATGCCACTGGCGTGACAACCGGAACACCAGAGGTTCGTCCACTCCGGTCCTCTCGTACTAGGAGCAGCCCCTCTCAAATCTCAAACGTCCACGGCAGATAGGGACCGAACTGTCTCACGACGTTCTAAACCCAGCTCGCGTACCACTTTAAATGGCGAACAGCCATACCCTTGGGACCGGCTTCAGCCCCAGGATGTGATGAGCCGACATCGAGGTGCCAAACACCGCCGTCGATATGAACTCTTGGGCGGTATCAGCCTGTTATCCCCGGAGTACCTTTTATCCGTTGAGCGATGGCCCTTCCATACAGAACCACCGGATCACTAAGACCTACTTTCGTACCTGCTCGACGTGTCTGTCTCGCAGTCAAGCGCGCTTTTGCCTTTATACTCTACGACCGATTTCCGACCGGTCTGAGCGCACCTTCGTACTCCTCCGTTACTCTTTAGGAGGAGACCGCCCCAGTCAAACTACCCACCATACACTGTCCTCGATCCGGATAACGGACCTGAGTTAGAACCTCAAAGTTGCCAGGGTGGTATTTCAAGGATGGCTCCACGCGAACTGGCGTCCACGCTTCAAAGCCTCCCACCTATCCTACACAAGCAAATTCAAAGTCCAGTGCAAAGCTATAGTAAAGGTTCACGGGGTCTTTCCGTCTAGCCGCGGATACACTGCATCTTCACAGCGATTTCAATTTCACTGAGTCTCGGGTGGAGACAGCGCCGCCATCGTTACGCCATTCGTGCAGGTCGGAACTTACCCGACAAGGAATTTCGCTACCTTAGGACCGTTATAGTTACGGCCGCCGTTTACCGGGGCTTCGATCAAGAGCTTCGCGTTAGCTAACCCCATCAATTAACCTTCCGGCACCGGGCAGGCGTCACACCCTATACGTCCACTTTCGTGTTTGCAGAGTGCTGTGTTTTTAATAAACAGTCGCAGCGGCCTGGTATCTTCGACCGGCGTGGGCTTACGGAGCAAGTCCTTCACCCTCACCGGCGCACCTTCTCCCGAAGTTACGGTGCCATTTTGCCTAGTTCCTTCACCCGAGTTCTCTCAAGCGCCTTGGTATTCTCTACCCAACCACCTGTGTCGGTTTGGGGTACGGTTCCTGGTTATCTGAAGCTTAGAAGCTTTTCTTGGAAGCATGGCATCAACCACTTCGTCACCCAAAGGGTAACTCGTCATCAGCTCTCGGCCTTAAGATCCCGGATTTACCTAAGATCTCAGCCTACCACCTTAAACTTGGACAACCAACGCCAAGCTGGCCTAGCCTTCTCCGTCCCTCCATCGCAATAACCAGAAGTACAGGAATATTAACCTGTTTTCCATCGACTACGCTTTTCAGCCTCGCCTTAGGGACCGACTAACCCTGCGTCGATTAACGTTGCGCAGGAAACCTTGGTCTTTCGGCGTGGGTGTTTTTCACACCCATTGTCGTTACTCATGTCAGCATTCGCACTTCTGATACCTCCAGCAAGCTTCTCAACTCACCTTCACAGGCTTACAGAACGCTCCTCTACCGCATCACCCGAAGGTGATACCCGTAGCTTCGGTGTATGGTTTGAGCCCCGTTACATCTTCCGCGCAGGCCGACTCGACTAGTGAGCTATTACGCTTTCTTTAAAGGGTGGCTGCTTCTAAGCCAACCTCCTAGCTGTCTAAGCCTTCCCACATCGTTTCCCACTTAACCATAACTTTGGGACCTTAGCTGACGGTCTGGGTTGTTTCCCTTTTCACGACGGACGTTAGCACCCGCCGTGTGTCTCCCATGCTCGGCACTTGTAGGTATTCGGAGTTTGCATCGGTTTGGTAAGTCGGGATGACCCCCTAGCCGAAACAGTGCTCTACCCCCTACAGTGATACATGAGGCGCTACCTAAATAGCTTTCGAGGAGAACCAGCTATCTCCGAGCTTGATTAGCCTTTCACTCCGATCCACAGGTCATCCGCTAACTTTTCAACGGTAGTCGGTTCGGTCCTCCAGTCAGTGTTACCTAACCTTCAACCTGCCCATG
The DNA here is from genome assembly GCF_059491875.1 of Pseudomonas sp. Pseusp49. Taxonomy (NCBI): domain Bacteria; kingdom Pseudomonadati; phylum Pseudomonadota; class Gammaproteobacteria; order Pseudomonadales; family Pseudomonadaceae; genus Pseudomonas; species Pseudomonas sp. Pseusp49. The sequence goes on from NZ_CP168514.1 coordinate 4,934,819, forward strand.
GATAGATCGCCCGGTTTCGGGTCTATTCCCAGCGACTAGACGCCCTATTAAGACTCGCTTTCGCTACGCCTCCCCTATTCGGTTAAGCTCGCCACTGAAAATAAGTCGCTGACCCATTATACAAAAGGTACGCAGTCACAGAACAAAGTCTGCTCCCACTGCTTGTACGCATACGGTTTCAG